>CAWKNA010000006.1:0-93242 GCA_963850875.1 uncultured Actinomycetota bacterium | reverse complement strand
CCCCCAGCAGGATTCGAACCTGCGCACACGGCTCCGGAGGCCGTTGCTCTATCCCCTGAGCTATGGGGGCTGGCGCATGGCCTACAGAAGCGGCTCCTGCAGGCCTGAGCAAGGGTACCAGTCACAAGTATCTGTGGACACGCAGTCGATCTGCGAGCGGCCGTACGGCGTGGCCGGGTAACCTCACGCCCGTGACTCAGGGACTGGGCCGGGTGCTTGTTGTCGATGACGATGAGGTCATCCGGCAGCTCATCGCCGTGAACCTGACTCTTGAAGGTTTTGACGTGGACACCGCGGTGGACGGTCAGGACTGCCTGGACAAAGTCGGCACCGTGAAACCTGATGTGATCACGCTGGACGTCATGATGCCCAGGCTGGACGGCTGGGTGACCGCGACCCAGCTCCGCCGGAACCCGGAGACGGCCGGGATCAAGGTTGTCCTGATCACGGCCCGCGCCCAGGAGGACGACCGCGACCGCGGCCGCCAGGTCGGCGTGGACGCCTACCTGACCAAGCCGTTCGACCCGGCCGAGATGATTCGCGTGGTGCGCGAACTGGCGGGCGCCCCGAGCACCGCATTTGACTGAGCCTGCCGCTGACAAGCTCGTGCCCGGCTAGCCGAGCCATAGCCTGGACCGGTGATTCCTGGCGACATCGGATCTGAGCTGGCGGCGGCCCTGAGCGCCGCAGTGGCGGCGGGCGACCTGCCATCGGGCGCTGCCGGGATGAGCCCGGCCGGGACCTGGCGGCCAGTCCCAGTCCAGGCTGGCGGCGGCCCAGGCAGCTACGCCACTTCGCTGGCGTTCCGGCTGGCCCGTCAGCATGGCCGCGATCCTGCCTCGCTGGCCGAGCCACTGGCCACCCGGCTGCGCACGGTGCCATGGATCAGCGAAGCGCGGGTCACCGGCCGCGGCTACCTGACCGTCACCGTGACGACTGCGCATCTGGTCGGCCTGGCGGGCCGGATCGTTTCGGCCGGCCCGGCCGCCGCTAGCAGCGATTCGCTGGCCGGCCTGCAGCTGAGCAAACCAGGCATCCCGGACCCCGCCGCCGCCGTCGGCTGGGATGAGGCATGGCGATCACACCGGGAAGGGCTGATCGGGTGCCTGGCGCGGACCGCCGGCGCCACCGTTAACTTCCTTCCGCAGAAACGAAAATCCAGGCCCGCATCGCCCATACCAGCCGACCCGTCCCCGGTGGCGGCCGCTGTGGCCTACCACGGCGCGGATGCCGTTCGGTACGCGCTGGCCAGGACAGCGACCGGGGGAGCGCAGGTTATCGAGCGGCAGCTTTCGCTCGCGCTGGATCTGGGAAACCCCTTTGTGGCAGTGAGGTTCGCGCACGCCGACGCGGCGTCGTCGCTGCGCTGGGCTGCCCAGCTCGGGCTCGCGGCTGGCCAGCCAGGCGGACCGTCAGCTGAGCATGCGGCCACGACCGAGCCTGCTGAACTGAGGCTGCTCGACCTGCTCTCCTGGCTGCCGGAACGGGTCGCGGCCGCAGCTCGCCGACGCCGCCCGGCGGAAATGTCGGCCTATCTGGAGATCCTCGCCGAAGCTTGGCTCAACTGCCGGGAGAGCTGCCCGGCGCTGCCGTTCTGCGGCAATAAGGCGCCGGCCGACCCGGCGGCGGTAACGGCCAGGCTGCTGCTGGCCGACGCGACGCGTGCGGCGCTGGCAGCGGGCCTCGGACTGCTCGGCGTGGCCGCGCCTGCCCGGATCTGAGCTCCCGGCGGTTCGCTCAGCCAGCCCGGCGGAACCCGCAGGACCAGGATCCGACCGAGCTCGACACGCGCCGACACTTGTCTATTTCGCGAGGTTGAACTAATTTCAGCCAGGTACTGACACCATGACAGGCAGCTACAGTGTTTTTTGGGGGGCGAGGTTCAAGCGCGCGTGAAGCGGGTATCGCATCGCGTGTAAGCCCCCTGAGCGCCGACGATCTCGGCGTAGCTTCACCCCCATAGGCCGGGCGCAAACTCACAAAGTAGACGCTCGGTCAGAGCCTTTCCCGGAGTCACGTGTTCGCAACTTCCGCAGCATCCTGGGCTGCCCAGTCTGGCGATCATGGTGCTCGGACGCTGCTAGAGGCCGAGTAAGGAATGTCGTGACCGCAGTTGGTGTTAAACTGGCCGAGGCACCAGATGCTCCGTCGCGGAGCGAGGTGCATATCCGCTTCCCGTGTGGCCGACGTAGTAGTTGGCGACGGCGGGTTGCTCTCGGTGACCCTCATCCGTCGCGAGATTCCCAAAGCCTGCGTACTCCTGGCTCAGGACCCGGACGGATCTCGCATGCGGCCTTCGGCCGGATACGAGCAAGCGCTGGAGTGACGGACAGCATGACAACCGACCTGGCAGATCAGGACGGCGGCTATAGCGGGAACGACGCGTCAGACAGCGGCAAGCGGCCGCTGCTGGGCGAACCCGCATCTGGGAAGGACCCTTTGTGAGCGAAACCACCAATCTGATCTCGGGCTCCGCGCAAGTTCCGCCTGAGGACGACCGGGCCGACGCGGTAATGGCGGACGACGCTGACCGACCGCCTGGAGCTGCGGGGTCTTCCCCTGGGCAGGCCGACGCGGTACGCTCCTGGCCGGATGGCCGGGATGCCGCCGGCTCGCAGGGGAGTGCCGGAGCTGCGCGCCTGCCAGGAATGCTGCTGCCTGAATTGCAGCGGCTGGCGCAGTCCCTCGGTATCACAGGAACCGCCCGGATGCGTAAGGGTCAGCTCATATCTGCGATCGAAGAGCGCCAGCGCGGCGTAGCCGCCGTTGGCGGCGGAAGTCCTGCTGACGGCGGTGGACAGGTCAGCGGTGGTGGATCCGCTGCCGTCTTCGCCGGCACAGACCGGGTACCTCGGGGCAATCAGAGCGATGTGAACGGAAATACAGTCCAGCGGGACGTGCCTGCGGGAGCCGGCCCGACTCGCCCCTTTGAGCGGGACGCCATGGAATCTGAAGACACAGGGCAGCTCAGCATGGTCAGCGCGTACGCGGGCGGACCCGACGACGGTGCCCAGGGGACCGGCGGCGGAGCGGTCGGCCAAGCTCCGGTCACTGATGGCGGGGCGGCCGGCGAGCCGGTCAGCGGGACGGCTGGCCCTCGCGCTGCGCAGAGCGGCGCGGCCGGGACCGTCGTCGAGTCGGTCGGCGTTGATGCGGCCAGGGACGCGGTCGACAGCCAGCAGGCCGGAGAGTCTGGGCCGCGGCGCGGCGAGAGCCAGAGCGCTGAGCCCGTGGTCCGGCGCGAGAATCAGCGTGGTGACCGGCGCGGCCGCACCGGCGGCAACGCTCGCAGGGACGAGCAGGCCAGGTATTCGGGTGACGGTTCCGAGCAAGGTCGCGAGCCTGCGGCCGCCAGCCGTGGTGAGCAGTCCGGCGGCCGTGGTGACCAGCGTGACTCCGGCGGTCGTGGTGACCAGCGTGATTCCGGCGGGTCCGGTCAGCAGGGCGGCCGCAGTGACCAGCAGGGCTACCGCGGTGACCAGGGCGCGCGCGACGACGACCGGGACGGCCAGGGCCGCCGCAGTCGGGACAGGGACCGGTTCCGCAACCGGAACCAGGGCACCAACCGGCGCCGCGAGCGTGGCGGCAGCGGCGGCAGCGACGCAGAACCGGTGATCTCCGAGGACGACGTACTCATCCCGATCGCCGGGATCCTTGACGTCCTGGACAACTACGGCTTCGTCCGCACCACCGGTTACCTGCCGGGCTCGAATGACGTCTATGTCTCGCTGTCCCAGGTTCGCAGGTTCGGCCTACGCAAGGGTGATGTGATCGAGGGCGCGATCCGCCAGCCGCGGGACGGCGAGCGGCGGGAGAAGTTCAACGCGCTGGTCCGGCTTGACAAGGTCAACGGACTGGACCCGGAGGAGTCGAAGAACCGTCCGGAGTTCTCCAAGCTGGTTCCGCTCTACCCGCAGCAGCGGCTCCGCCTGGAGACCGACCCGACCATCATGACCACCCGGATCATTGACCTGATCGCTCCGATCGGCAAGGGCCAGCGCGGCCTGATCGTGTCGCCGTCCAAGGCGGGCAAGACGCTGATCATGCAAGCGATCGCGAACGCGATCACCAAGAACAACCCTGAGTGCCACCTCATGGTCGTCCTGGTGGATGAGCGGCCCGAGGAAGTTACCGACATGCAGCGGTCGGTAAAGGGCGAGGTGATCTACTCGACCTTCGACCGGCCTTCCGAGGACCACACGATGGTCGCTGAGCTGGCAATCGAGCGGGCCAAGCGGCTGGCCGAGATGGGCCACGATGTCGTCGTCCTGCTGGACTCGATCACTCGGCTCGGCCGGGCTTACAACCTGTCTGCACCTGCCAGCGGCCGGATCATGTCAGGTGGTGTCGACTCCACCGCTCTCTACCCACCGAAGCGCTTCTTCGGCGCGGCGCGCAACATCGAGCACGGCGGATCGATCACCATCTTGGCGACCGCGCTGATCGAGACCGGCTCCCGGGCGGACGAGGTCATCTTCGAGGAGTTCAAGGGCACCGGCAACATGGAGCTGAGGCTCCGCCGCGAGCTTGCGGACAAGCGGATCTTCCCGGCCATCGACGTGGATTCGTCGGGTACTCGCAAGGAAGAGCTGCTGATGACTCCGGAGGAACTCAAGATCGTCTGGCAGTTGCGCCGCGTTCTGCACGCGCTAGAGCCGCAGCAGGCGCTTGAGGTCCTGATGGAGCGAATGAAGGAGACCAAGAGCAACGCGGAGTTCCTGCTTCACGTGCAGCGGACCACGGTTGCCTCCTGACCCCGCATCGAGGTTTCTCGTAGCACAGATGTAGTCGCTGTCCCGCGCAGCCTGGATAGGTAAAGACCTGCCGATACCTGGCTGTGCGGGCCAGCGTGGTTCACACCATGATCTTCCCTCCGGCGATGTCCAAGGTGACGCCGGTGATCCAGGATGCTGCCGACGAGGCTAGGAACAGTGCCGCCTCGGCGACGTCCGCTGGCTGACCGAGGCGGCCCAAGGGAAATGCGGCGCCAAGCTCAGCCCTCTTCTCGGCCGGCACCCACGAGCGCATCTTGTCGTTCTCGATTGCCGACGGGGCGAGGCAATTGACCCGCACTCCGGCGGCGGCGACTTCGCTCGCCAGATGGCGGCTGAAAGCGATGACACCGGCCTTGGCAGCCGCGTATGCGGCCGATGATTGAGCCGGCTGACGGGCGGCCGCCGAGGACATAGTGATGATCACGCCGCTGCGCCGGGAAAGCATGGCAGGCAGGAACGCCGAGACAGTCAGGAAGGTGGAGGTCAGGTCGCTCTCGATGACCTCGCGCCAGTGACTGCCTGTCTCGCTCACCGTGGGCACGGGCATTCCGTTGCCACCGGCGAACACGGCGAGGATGTCCACCGGGCCGAGCTTCGCGCCGACATCGCGGCACAGGGCATCGAGATCGTCCTGGACCGCGCAGTCCGCGGCCACGCCCAGCGCCGTCCCGCCGAGGGCGGCGATCGAACCGACGGTGCTGTCGATCGCCGACTTGTCACGGCCGACCACGGCGACTGCAGTGCCGTTCGCGCCGAGGGCACGGGCGGTAGCCGCCCCGATGCCGCGAGATCCGCCGGTCACTACGGCGACCTTCCCCGACAGGTCGGGATATCTGATGAAGCTCTCGCTGGACAGGCCAGCCGCACTACCGAATTTCATAATACAGACTGTATGATTGAATTAATAACGCAGTCAAGGAGCGATGTGAGTCCACGTCCGTACCGGATGGGCCAGCGCCAGGCCATCGTCGATGAGACCAGGGAGCGCATCCTGGCAGCGGCTCGCGCCCTGCTGGCCGATCCATCGGGATACAAGTCCTTCACGGTTGACGCCGTGGCGCAGGCAGCCGATGTCGCCCGGCCGACCGTGTATTACCAGTTCGGCTCCAAGCGCGGCCTGATCGAGGCACTCTGCGATGACCTTGCCGCCGCTGGCCGGATGGACGACATGGCGACCGTGTTCAGCGAGCCCGATCCGCTAGTCAGCCTGGAGCGCCTGGTAGCTGTCTTCGCCCGGTTCTGGGCGTCCGACCGGCCGGTTACTCGGCGGTTGCGCGCGCTGGCCGCTCTTGACCCTGACATCGGCCAGGTCATCTCGGCCCGCGATGAGCGGCGCCGCGAAGCTCTGGGCGTGCTGGTCGGCCGGTTCGGCGCGGCACTGCCGGGCAGCGCCGCGCTGCCGGGAGGTGCCGCGCTGCCGGGTAGCGGCGCGCTGCCGGGAGGTGCCGGGCTGCCTGAAGGCACCGCGCTATCGGGACCCGTCGGCCAGCCGGGAGGCACTGCGCTGCCGGGAGGCACTGCGCTGCCGGGAGGCACTGCGCTGCCGGGAGGCACTGCGCTGCCGGGAGGCACTGCGCTGCCGGGAGGCACTGCGCTGCCGGGAGGCACTGCGCTGCCGGGAGGCACTGCGCTGCCGGGAGGCACTGCGCTGCCGGGAGGCACCGAGCTGCCGGGAGGCACCGGTCGCGACACTGCCGCCGTGGTCGACGTCCTGCAGGCGTTGACCAGTTTCGAGACCTTTGACGTGATCGCCGGGGCTGAAGGAGATGTCGACTACGTCGTGCGCGCGATCCTCCCGTTGCTGCCCGCTGCCCTGGCCCTCACCTAGCGGGAATCTTCGGGCGGTGGTTCATGTTCTGGGTATGGCACACTGGTGTGCTTACCTAGTGCGGTTCCGGTTCACGCCCAGGCGCGGTAGCGTGCCCATGGCGACCCGGCGACCGGCGGAACCAGGAGAATTCATTGAAGCCCGACATTCACCCGCAGTATGTGGTGACCCAGGTGACCTGCTCATGCGGGAACACATTTACCACCAGAAGCACCGCCAGGAACGGCGAGATCCACGCTGATGTTTGCTCAAGCTGCCACCCCTTCTACACGGGTAAGCAGAAGATTCTGGACACCGGCGGCCGAGTAGCCAGGTTCGAGCGCCGCTTCGGCAAGCAGCCGGCCAAGTAGTTCTGCTGGCCGACCCGCGGCATTCCGTCCGGCGGGCTGACTTCCCGCACCGAGAGCGGCCAGACCTTCATGATCACGCGGTTTTCTCAGTCAGTACGACTGAGAAAACCGCGTCCGGATGCAGTCTGGCCGGGCGGTGATCAGTCGGCCTCCGGCCAGCGTGCCGGATGGGTGTACGTCGTGTCGTCCAGTGTCAGCCGGCGCCAGCCATGGCGCGGCCGGAGTGGAAGCCACACGCCGAGTGATTCGGTGTGTGGTCACGGCGTTGTTCAGGTTGATGGCGCGGTGACCAGGATCCGGTACGTCGCAGGAGATGCAGAGGAGGTAAGCGGTGCTGGACCGGCTTGCTGACCTCGCGGCTGAGTATGCACAGCTCGAACGTGATCTGTCCGATCCTGGGGTGCATGCCGATCAGGACCGGGCGCGGACGCTCGGGCGCCGCTACAGCGTGCTAACCCCGATTGTGCACGCCTACCAGCAGCTCCAGCAGGTCAGTGGCGACGAGACCACCGCGCTCGAGCTGGCTGGCGAGGATTCCTCGTTCGCCCAGGAGGCGCAGCAGCTCGGCCGCCGCCGAGAGGAACTTGAGCAGCGCTTGGAGCAGTTGCTTGTACCTCGCGATGCCCTCGATGCCAAGGACGTCATCCTTGAGATCAAGGCCGGAGAAGGCGGTGAGGAGTCGGCGCTGTTCGCTGGCGACCTGCTGCGCATGTATCTGCGCTATGCCGAGCGGCAAGGCTGGAAGACCGAGATCCTGGCTGCGACCGTCACTGGTCTCGGCGGCTACAAGGACGTCACGGTCGCGGTCAAGGCCGCCGGGCGCGGCAGCCTGGCCGGCACGGCGCACGGTGCCTGGTCGCTGCTGAAGTACGAGGGCGGCGTGCACCGCGTGCAGCGAGTGCCGGTGACCGAGTCGCAAGGGCGGATCCACACCTCGGCGGCAGGTGTTCTGGTGATGCCGGAGGCCGACCCGGTCGAGATCAGCATCGAGCCGAATGACCTGCGGATCGACGTCTTCCGCTCGTCAGGCCCAGGTGGCCAGAGCGTCAACACCACCGACTCCGCAGTCCGGATCACGCATCTGCCCACCGGCATCGTCGTCTCCTGCCAGAACGAGAAGAGCCAGCTGCAGAACAAGGAGCAGGCACTGCGCATCCTGCGCGCCCGGCTGCTGACCGCGGCGCAGGAGGAGGCGGAAGCCCAGGCCTCGGCCGATCGCAGGAGCCAGGTGGCTACGGTGGATCGGTCGCAGCGGATCCGCACCTACAACTACCCCGAGAACCGGATCTCCGATCACCGGGTTGGGTTCAAGTCCTACAACCTGGACCAGGTGCTCGACGGAGACCTGGACGCGGTGATTGGCGCGCTCGTGGAGGCCGACCGAGCTGACAAGATCGCCGCAGCGCGATGATGCGACGCCGATGACCCTGCTGCTGTCTGAGGTCGCCGTCGCGGCAGCGCGGCTGGCTGAGGCGGGGGTGGCATCACCGCGAGCGGACGCCGAGCTGATGGCCGCGCACCGGCATGGCGTCGCCAGGACCGAACTGCACCTGGTGCCTGATGCCGACTTCGATCCGCGGTTCTGGGACGACGTCGCGCGGCGCGAGGCTCGCGAGCCGTTGCAGCACATCACTGGCCTGGCCTATTTCAGGTATCTCGAACTCGAGGTCGGTCCCGGCGTGTTCGTGCCGCGGCCGGAGACCGAGGTAATGACAGGCTGGGCTATTGACCGGGTGACCGAGATGGACGTGGCCGAGCCGGTGGTGGCCGATCTGGGCACCGGCTCCGGGGCGATCGCGCTTGCCATCGCCCAGGAGGTACCCAGAGCACGGGTACACGCGGTGGAGGGAGATCCGATTGCCCGGCCGTGGACCGAGCGGAACATCGCACGTTGCGCCGCCGCCGCTCCGCACCTGAATGGCCGGGTCATCCTGCATGCCGGTGACTTCGGTACCGCCCTGCCCGAGCTTGATGGCCTGGTCGACCTGGTGATCAGCAATCCGCCCTATATCCCGGTTGGGGCCGAGGTTCCGCCGGAGGTCGGCGAGTATGAGCCGACCGCGGCCTTGTGGTCAGGCACCGATGGACTGGACGCGATCCGGGTCGTCGAACGGGTCGCACGGCGGCTGCTCCGGCCCGGCGGACGGGTGGCTGTCGAGCATGGCGCACCCCAGGGCGCGGCCGTTTACTGGGTGTTCGCCGAGGAGCTTGGCTGGCTCCAGACCCGCAACCACGTCGACCTGGTCGGCCTGGACCGATTCGTCACCGCCGTCAAGCCATGACCAGCTGGGGCGATATGGCGGCAGGCCTGACGGGGGCTCGCCGCAGTCCCTGGTCACTAGGATGATCGGCGTGAGCGACATCTTCGACTGCGCCGACGAGACGCAGCGGGCCGCCGGCCTCGCCGCCGCGACAGCGGCCGTCCTGCGCGGCGCGCTTGTCGTGCTGCCGACGGACACCGTGTACGGGATCGGCGCCGACGCGTTCCGGCCGGCCGCGGTTAGCAGTCTGCTGGCGGCGAAGGGACGCGACCGCCAGATGCCGCCGCCGGTGCTGGTCGGCTCGGTGCGGGCCGCTTCGGCCCTGGTCGAAGACCTGGGTCCGTTTGGGCAGCAGCTAATCGATGAGTTCTGGCCTGGTGGCCTGACTCTGGTCTGCCGGGCCAGCCGGTCGCTGCAGTGGGATCTCGGCGATACCAGGGGAACGGTCGCGCTAAGGATGCCGCAGCATCCGGTCGCCCTTGAACTGCTGCAGCAGACCGGGCCGATGGCGGTGAGCAGCGCCAACCTGAGCGGGTCACCGGCCGCGACCACGGCGGCGCAGGCGCGCGAGCAGCTGGGCGACTCGGTCGCCGTCTATCTTGACGGCGGTCCCTGCCTGGCGGTTACCCCGTCCACAATCGTCGACCTGACCGGTGCCATGCCGCGGCTGCTCCGTGCTGGCGTTGTTCCGATCGGCCAACTGCGTGACGTCGCCGCCGTGGCGATGGGCCCGGACTGACGTGGTCAGGCCTTAACCGCTGATGGCGGTGCCATAGAGTTGCGTTAATGCCCGAACATCTCCGGACTGGTGAGGCGCGGTGCGTGAATACGCCCTGACGCTGCTGGTGACCGCCGCCGTCACCTATCTACTGACGCCGCTGGTGCGCCGGATGGCGATCAGGATCGGCGCGGTGCCTGCCGCGCGGGACCGCGACGTGCACGCCATGCCGATCCCACGAATGGGCGGGATCGCGATGTACGCGGGACTGGCGGCCGGGCTGCTCGTCGCCAGCGAGATGGTGCCGTTGCGCGACGTCTTTCCGAACAGCGGCCTGGCCAGCGGGCTGCTACTGGCCGGTGGGCTGATCGTGGTCGTCGGGATGATCGATGACCGCTGGGGGGTCAACGCGCTCGGCAAGCTGGCCGCACAAGTAGCGGCGGGCGGCGTCCTGGTAGCCAGCGGCGCTCAGCTGTCCAATTTCCCGTTGCCCAATGACCACGTGTTCAGCCTCACCCCGAACGAGTCGACGTTGCTGACCATCCTGGTCGTGGTCGCGACCATCAACGCGGTCAATTTCATCGACGGCCTCGACGGCCTGGCCGCCGGGATCGTCTGCATCGCTGCGGTCTCGTTCTTCGCCTACTACTACACCCTGGCGAAGGTCGTGCACCTGTCGGCCGAGGGCGTGCCGGCCCTGGCGTCGGTGATTCTGGCCGGAGCATGCCTCGGTTTCCTGCCGCATAACTTCTACCCGGCGCGGGTCTTCATGGGCGACACCGGCTCGTATTTGCTCGGCCTGCTGCTCGCTTACGTGCCGATCTCGGCTATCTCCTCGCTGGACTACGTAACCCTGAACCACCAGGCGAACAGGTATCCGGAGATCCTGCCGTTGCTGCTCCCCGCCGCGGTCATGGTCATCCCTTACGTGGACATGCTGCGCGCGGTGATCCGCCGGACCAGGGCCGGTCTGTCGCCGTTCGCAGCCGACAATAAGCACCTGCACCACCGGATGCTGGAGATCGGGCACACCCACCGGTCCAGCGTGCTGATCCTGTACGCGTGGGCAGCCCTGTTCGCCGGTGCCGTCGTCCTGCAGTCGATCCTGACCACACCGCTGATCGTCCTGGCCGGGACCACGCTCGCGGCGGTCCTGGTGCTTGTGCTGCTGTCGATTCCGAAGCTGCGGTGGTGGCAACGCAGTCGTATCGCTGAAACCGCCGAAGGTCTGGCGCGGGTCGGCCCTGAGGTAGCCGCGCCTGCGGCGGGCTCGGCCGTTCGGGTGCTGGCAGCGGCGGAGCGCCGGCCCGCTTCCCGAGGTCGCAGACCGCCGGGCCGATCAGGCTGGCAACGGCCCTGATACGAATGGCCACCGGCCGGTAGCCCCGATTACTCAGTCCGCCTCGCCGGGGCTCCGCGGCCCGAAATGGCTGCCAAACGCGGCAGGCGGCCGCGGTGCGGAGGGGCCGCCTAGTGCGGCGGGGCTGCCTAACCAGGAGGGGCTGCCCGGTGCGGCGGGGCGGCTAGGTCCAGCGGGAGTGCGTGATCCGGACGGGCTGCCTGGTGCGGATGGACAGCCTTGTCCTTCGGATCTGGGCGACTCTGCTGGCCAGGCCGAGGTCACCGCGCCGCTGCCGGTGGCTCGGGCGTCCGGCACCATCATCCCGTGACCTGACCGGCTGCGGGATGAGGCCGGCGGCGGTAACTCGCCAGGGCCGTGAACACCGGCTCGACCAGCCCGGCGAACGGCCGCGGATCTATCGGTGGCTTCGTCACGTTCGGTGACCTGCTGGGGGCATCGTCGGAGAGCTTGTGATATCTTTCACGAGCACCCACGCACAGGTGGGTGCGGTAGTCCGTGATACGTTTCGCTCGCCTGGCGGCGCAGGTTTCCCTGACGCAACCGGGTGATCGTCGAGTCACGTGAGTGCCGACGCTCCCGACCTATGCCCCTACCGGCTGGCCGGCTGGCCGCCGACGAGTTCAACCCGGAGTCAGGAACGATGCTGGCGGACTACGCCCGGATCGCCCGCCGCTCGGCCGCCGCCGCGGCAGTGGTCGGCGTGATCATGGCCGTCGTCAGTGAGATGATCAGCGGCACGAAAGGCCTGGTCGGCGCGCTACTCGGGATCGCGCTTGTGGCTGTGTTCTTCACGATCAGCGTTTTCGCCGTCGGCCGCGCGGCGCGGGTAAGCCCGCAGGCCATGATGGCTACCGCGCTGACGACGTTCATCGTCAAGATCCTGCTGCTGATGATCTTCGTGGCCCGGTTCGCATCGACTACGGCGTTCAACACCCGACTGTTCGGGCTGACCGCGCTCGCGTGCATCCTGGCCTGGACCGCCTCGCAGGTGATCTGGTCGCTGCGGCTCAAGACTCCGTACGTCGAGCCGTCAGGACAAAGATGAGTCGTGGCGCCAGGTCGGAGCGGGGCAGTGGATGATGGCCAGCGATTCAGGGCATCCAGCGGGCCAGGGCGCCAGCGGCGGGAACGGCGGCGAGCCCGGACCGGCCCGCGGCCAGCCGGAGCACGATGGCCGGATGATCGTCGGCTATCCGATTTCCGGAATGGTGGCCTACGGCGGCATCGGCTGGCTGATCGGGCACTGGACGCATATCGCCATGCTCTTCCCGGTGGGCATGTTCGTCGGTCTGCTGCTGGGGATCGCGTCGATGTTCTACCGGTACCGCAGGCAGCAGGAAGCTGGAGGAAACCGAGTTGACCGGTGACATCGGGGCACTGGCCGGCGGCGGCTGCCACCTTGGAACCCTGCCGCACTGCGGCTTTCCCGCGCCCACGGCGAACAACTTCGACTACCCGGCGTGGTTCACGATCGGCCGCTTCGCTTTCACCAAGCCGATGCTGCTCGCGCTGATCGGTGCCACCTTGGTGATCGCCTTCTTCTGGGCCGCTTTCGCTAAGCCGAAGCTGATCCCTAGGGGCGCGCAGAACCTCGGCGAACTGGCCATCCTCTTCGTCCGCGATCAGATCCTGCGACCGATGATGGGCAAGAAGGGTGACGTTTATCTGCCCTTCCTGGTCGCGCTCTTCTTCTTCGTCTGGATCATGAACGTGATGGAGATCATCCCGATCGCGCAGTTCCCGGTGACGTCGAGGATCGCGTTCCCGGTCACGCTGATGCTTATGGTCTACGTCACGTACAACTACCTGGGCATCAAGAACTTCGGCCTGGTCGGCTACATCAAGAGCATGATTCCGCCCGGTGCGCCGATCGGGATCCTGATTATCCTCGGCCCGGTCGAGGTTCTCCAGTATCTGCTGGTCCGGCCGTTCACGCTGGCGATCCGGTTGTTCGCGAACATGTTCGCCGGGCACATCCTGCTGCTGGTATTCACGCTGGCCACCTGGTACCTGTTCACCGTCGGGATCGGGCTGCTGTTCGGTGCCACGTCGTTCCTGGTCGTGGTCGTGCTGACCGCATTCGAGATGTTCATCCAGGGCCTGCAGGCCTTTATCTTCGCGATCCTGACCGCGCAGTACATCGGCGGCTCCATTGAGGCACAGCACTGAGATGGCCAGCGACAGGACCGCATATTCCGCAGTCGCGGCGGGCGCACCGACCGTTCCACCCGACCTTCGGCGGCGGACGTCCGCCGACATGAACGAAAAGGAAGAAAGACATGCTTAACGCACTTGCAGCGGCCGCACCTGCGGTACCCCAGCTGAACATCAACTTCGGTGCGCTCTGCTATGGCCTGGCGGCGATCGGTCCTGGGGTCGGCATCGGCCTGATCTTCGGGCACGGCGTCGAAGCCATGGCCCGCCAGCCAGAGGCGGCCGGCCTCATCCGCACCAACATGTACATCGGCTTCACGCTGGCTGAGGCGCTGGCCCTGATCGGCGTGGTCATCCCGTACATCTTCCACGCCACCGGCTGATCAGCTGAGCCGTAAGTGATCTCTCCCCGAGAGGAGGCCGGACCTTGAGATACCTGACCGCATCGTCGATGCACCTGGCAGCCCCGCTGCCGGGGGCACCGTCGCCGCTGGCTCCCTCACCCACCGAGATGATCATCGGCGGGGCCGCGTTCCTGATCGTATTCTTCATCCTCTACAAGGTCCTGATGCCCAGGATCAGCAAGACGCTTGAGGCGCGCACCGACGCGATCGAGGGCGGCCTGAAGCGGGCCGAGGAGCAGCAAGCCGAGGCCACCAGGGTGCTCGAGCAGTACCGGGCGCAATTGGCCGAGGCCAGGCACGAGGCTGCCAGGATGCGCGAGCAGGCCAAGGAGCAGGCCGCCCAGATCGTGGCCGAGGGCCGGGCAGACGCCGTGGTCCAGGCGCAGCAGATCATCGAGGCGGCGCACGCTCAGACTGAGGCGGACAGGCAGCAGGCGCTGACCTCGCTGCGGGCTGAGGTAGGCGCGCTCGCGGTCGAGCTGGCCAGCAAGATCGTCGGCGAGTCACTCGCTGACGAGGCCAGGCAGCGGCGCATGGTCGACCGGTTCCTCGCCGAGCTTGACGCCGAGGCGGCCGGCGGGACGCCGGTGCGGGCCACCCGATGAGGGGTGCGAGCCGGACATCGCTGGCCGGAGCCAAGGGGCGGCTGGCTGTGGCGCTGGCTGGTGCGACACCGGCCCAGGCCAGCGGTCTCGGCGATGAGCTGTTCGCCGTCGTCAGCCTGCTTGATGGCGACCCTGGGCTGCGCCGGACCCTGTCCGACCCGTCACGGGATGGCGCCGCAAAGGCCGGCCTGGCCGACGAACTGCTCAGCGGCAAGATCTCGGCCGCCACCTTGGCGCAGGTGACCGGTGTGGTCGCCGGGCGCTGGTCAGAACCAGGGGACCTGGCCGACGCGGCCGAGCAGCTTGCCGTGCTTGCCATCGCCGAGGCGGCCGATACCGACGGCCAGCTGGACGATCTGGAGGACGAGCTGTTCAGGTTCAGCCGAGTGGTGCAGGCCAATCCCGAGCTGCGGTCCGTGCTGTCCAATCAGTTCGTCCCGGCGAAGGGCCGCCAGGACGTCGTTGCCGACCTGCTGGCCGGCAAGGTCAGCGGACCGGCACTTCGGCTGATCACCCAGGCGGCCGCCCAGCCGCGAGGACGTAGCCTGGATGCAAGCCTGGAGTCCTACGCCAACCTGGTCGCCGACCTGCGCCAGCGTCTGGTCGCCGAGGTGCACGTGGCGATCCCGCTGACCGACGCCCAGCGGGACCGGCTGACGGCGGCCCTGGTGGCGGCCTACGGGCATGACGTCCACCTGAATATCGTGCTCGACCCGCAGGTACTCGGCGGCATATCGGTCCGGATCGGCGACGAGCTGATCAACGGCAGCGTGGCGAGCCGCCTGGCGGAGCTGCGGCGCGACCTGGCCGCCTGAGCGAGCAACCGCAAGACGTGATTTACCAGAAACAAGTGAGAGAGACGCGAGGAAGATGGCGGAGCTGACTATCCGGCCCGAGGAGATCCGGGACGCCCTGGCGCGTTTCGTCGAGGCGTACGAGCCGGGCGCCGCGGCCACCGAAGAGGTCGGCCTTGTGGTCGAGTGCGGCGACGGTATCGCCCGGGTCGAGGGACTGCCCTCGGCGATGGCCAATGAACTGCTCGAGTTCGAGGACGGAACTCGCGGCATGGCCCTGAACCTGGATATCCGCGAGATCGGCGTGGTGATCCTCGGTGATTTCTCCAAGATCGAGGAGGGCCAGCGGGTCAGGCGGACCGGCGAGGTGCTCTCGGTGCCGGTCGGCGACGCATTCCTCGGTCGCGTGGTCGGGCCGCTTGGCCAGCCGCTCGACGGTCAGGGCCCGGTCGAGAACACCCAGCTGCGCGCCCTTGAGCTGCAGGCGCCGTCGGTGGTCAACCGGCAGCCGGTGAAGGAGCCGCTGCAGACCGGCGTCAAGGCGATCGACGCGATGACGCCGGTCGGCCGCGGCCAGCGGCAGCTGATCATCGGCGACCGGCAGACCGGCAAGACCGCGATCGCGATCGACACGATCATCAACCAGCGGGCCAACTGGGAGTCCGGCGACCCGGCCAGGCAGGTCCGCTGCATCTACGTCGCGATCGGCCAAAAGGGCTCCACCATCGCGCAGGTCCGCCAGTCGCTTGAGGAGGCGGGCGCGATGGCCTACACCACCATCGTGGCCGCCCCGGCGTCTGACCCGGCCGGCTACAAGTTCATCGCCCCCTATACCGGCTCGGCGATCGGCCAGCACTGGATGTACCAGGGCAAGCACGCCCTGATCATCTTCGACGACCTGACCAAGCAGGCCGAGGCCTACCGGGCCGTTTCGCTGCTGCTCCGCCGGCCGCCCGGCCGCGAGGCATACCCAGGCGACGTCTTCTACCTGCACTCCCGGCTGCTTGAGCGGTGCGCCAAGCTATCCGATGAGCTGGGCGGCGGATCGCTGACTGGGCTGCCGATCGTCGAGACCAAGGGCAACGACGTGTCGGCGTACATCCCGACCAACGTGATCTCGATCACCGACGGGCAGATCTTCCTGGAGACCGACCTGTTCAACTCGGGCGTCCGCCCCGCGATCAACGTCGGCATCTCGGTCTCCCGGGTCGGCGGCAACGCTCAGATCAAGGCGATGAAGAAGGTAGCGGGCACGCTGCGGCTTGGCCTGTCGCAGTACCGCGACCTGGAGGCATTCGCCTCCTTCGCATCCGACCTGGACGCCGCCTCGCGGGCTCAGCTTGACCGCGGCGCCCGGCTGGTCGAGCTGCTCAAGCAGCCGCAGTTCAGCCCGTTCCCGGTGGAGCGGCAGGTTGTCTCGGTCTGGGCCGGCACCACCGGCCAGCTGGACGACGTGCCGATCGAGGACATCCGGCGATTCGAGGACGAGTTCCTCGACTACATCCAGCGCACCCGCGCCGGGATCTTCGACGCCATCCGGGAGACCGGCGACCTGTCGGACGACACGGCCACCGCGCTGAAGGACGTGGTGGATGAATTCCGCCGCACCTTCGAGACCCGTGGCGGCCACATGCTGGTGACCGACGATCACGCCGAGCCGATCGACTCGGGCGAGATCGCGCACGAGGGCTTCACCAGGCACGTCCCGGCGCTGGACAAGAAGTAGCCAGATGGGAGCGCAGCTTCGCGCGGTCAGGCGGCGGATTGGCACGGTCAAATCCACCGCGAAGATCACGCGTGCCCAGGAGCTGATCGCCTCGTCGCGGATACTCAAGGCGCAGCAGCGCGTGCACGCCGCGGCGCCTTACGCCAGGGAGATCACCACCGCCGTCGAGGCCGTGGTCAGCAGGTCGGCCAACATCACCCACCCGCTGACCACCGAGGCTGAGCACCCCGCCAGGGCCGCGGTGCTGATCCTGACCAGTGATCGGGGCTTCTGCGGCGGCTTCAACGCCAGCGTGATGCGGGAGGCGCAGAGCCTGAACGCGCTGCTGGCCGAGCGCGGGGTCGAGCCGGCGCCGTACGTGGCCGGGCGCAAGGGCATCGTATGGCACCGGTTCCGCGAGCGGCAGATGGCTGGTGAGTGGAGCGGGTTCTCCGACACCCCGGTCAACGCGAACGCCAGCCAGATCACCTCGGTGCTGATCGACGCTTTCGGGAAGCCGGCCGGGGACGGCGGCGTGGACGAGATCTACCTGGTGTACACCGAGTTCATCTCGATGCTGACCCAGCGGCCGGTGGTGCACAGGCTGCTGCCGCTGGAGATCACCGAGCGCGAGGAGCGCGCGCCGATCCCGGTGTATGACTTCGAGCCGTCACCGGAGCAAGTCCTCGACGCGCTGCTGCCCTGGTACGTAGAGAGCCGGATCTTCCATGCGCTGCTCGACTCGGCGGCGGCGGAGATCGCGGCGCGGCGACGGGCGATGAAGTCGGCCACCGACAACGCCAACGACTTGCTCGACGCGCTTACCAGGGAAGCGAACAAGGCCCGGCAGGCCGAGATTACCCAGGAAATCAGCGAGATCGTCGGTGGCGCGAACGCGCTGGCCGAGACGATCAGTGGGAGTTAGTGAGCATCGTCATGACCGCTACCGATCAGAGCCCTGCCGCCGCTGGCGGCGCCGACCCCCAGGCCGCTGAGGCCACCGGCCGGGTAGCCCGGGTCATCGGCCCGGTCGTTGATGTCGAGTTCTCGGCCGACGACATGCCGGAGATCTACAACGCGCTGCACGTCGACGTGGCCATGGGCGGCCAGACGTCCATGCTGACGCTCGAGGTCGCTCAGCACATCGGTGACAACATGGTCCGGGCGATCTCGATGCAGCCGACCGACGGCATGGTGCGCGGCGCCGCGGTGACCGACACCGGCGCGGCGATCTCGGTGCCGGTCGGCGATGTCACCAAGGGGCACGTGTTCAACGTGCTCGGCGAGACCCTGGACGTGCCAACCTCGTCGCTGAAGATCACCGAGCGGTGGCCGATCCACCGGCCGGCCCCGGCCCTTGACCAGCTTGAGCCGAAGACCGAGATGTTCGTTACAGGCATCAAGGTGATCGACCTGCTCACCCCGTACGTGAGCGGCGGAAAGATCGGGCTGTTCGGCGGGGCCGGCGTCGGCAAGACGGTGCTGATCCAGGAGATGATCCGGCGGGTTGCCAAGAACTTCGGCGGCGTGTCGGTGTTCGCCGGGGTGGGGGAGCGGACCCGTGAGGGCAACGACCTGTTCCTTGAGATGACCGAGTCGGGCGTTATCGCGGACACCGCGCTGGTCTTCGGCCAGATGGACGAGCCGCCAGGCACCCGGCTGCGGGTCGGCTTGTCCGCGCTGACCATGGCGGAGTACTTCCGCGACGTGCAGGGGCAGGATGTGCTGCTCTTCATCGACAACATCTTCCGGTTCACCCAGGCCGGCTCTGAGGTCTCGACACTGCTGGGCCGGATGCCTTCGGCGGTCGGCTATCAGCCGACCCTGGCCGACGAGATGGGCCAGCTGCAGGAGCGGATCACCTCGACCCGCGGTCACTCGATCACCTCAATGCAGGCCATCTACGTGCCGGCGGACGACATCACCGACCCGGCGCCGCACACCACGTTCGCGCACCTGGACGCCACCACCGTGCTCTCCCGAGCGATCACGGAGAAGGGCATCTACCCGGCGGTGGACCCGCTCGACTCCACCTCCAGGATCCTGGACGCCAAGTACCTCGGCCAGGATCACTACGACGTCGCTCGCGAGGTGCAGCGGATCCTGCAGCGCTACAAGGAGCTGCAGGACATCATCGCCATCCTGGGCATCGACGAGCTCTCCGAAGAGGACAAGGTCACGGTGCAGCGGGCCAGACGGATCGAGCGGTTCCTGTCGCAGCCGATGTACGTGGCCGAGCAGTTCACCGGCGTCGAGGGCGCCTTCGTGCCGATCGACGAGACCGTCGCCTCGTTCAAGGCGATCGCCGAGGGCAAGTACGACCACGTGCCCGAGCAGGCGTTCTTCCTGTGCGGCGGGATCGAGGACGTGGAGCGCAAGGCCAAGGACCTGGAGCGGTCGTGACCGCAGCGACTGGCGACCTGATCCGGCGCGAGGAGGCACGGTGACGCTGCGCGTCAGGCTGGTCGTCCCGGAGGGCGAGATCTGGTCAGGTAACGCCGACCGGATAATCGCCAAGACTCTCGACGGCGACATAGGCCTGCTGACCGGTCACACCCCGGTGCTCGGCATCCTGGCGCACGGCAGCGTGGTGCGGATCCTGCCGGAAGATCAGGCCGGCGGGGGTGAGTGGATCCAGGCGGCGGTCGGCGGCGGGTTCCTGTCGGTGGCCGACGACCGGGTCTCGGTCCTGGCCCGCCGGGCAGCGCTCGGCGGCGACGTAGACAAATCCGCCGCGCGGGCCGAGCTTGCGGCCGCGATCGGCGATGCGGAATCCCGTGGCCAGCGCGAGGAGTCCGCGGAGATCGAGTACCTCCGCGCACTGCTCCGCGCGGCCGGTGACGAAGCCTGACCGGACCAGCCCGAGGCACTGAACTTGAACAAGGACCTGGCGACCGTCAGCTGGGTCCTTGGCTGGGTTCTGGCCGCGCTGCTGGCGGCCTGCTTGCTCGCCGCGGTTGTGATCACGGCCCGCCGGATTCTGATCCAGCGACCTGGCGGCGCGGTGGAGTGCGGCCTGCGCCGGGCCGCCGACGCGCGGTGGCAGCCCGGCATCGCCGCCTACCGACCCGGTCAGCTGTATTGGTTCCACACCATCGGCATCCGGCTTCGGCCCGATGCCGTCTTCGACCGGAACGCCCTCCGGCTAGTAGGCAGGCAGACGGCTCAGTCGATGGCCGAACTGGGCCTGGGGCCGGCCACGGTCGTCGTTCAGTTCGCGATCTGCGGCGAAGCTGAGCCGCTCTGGCTGGCACTCGACCAAGACGCGCTGACCGGCCTGCTGGCGTGGCTCGAAGCCGCCCCGCAGCATCCAGTGCCCGGCCTGGGCTAGCAGCGTCCACGAGCCCGCTCGGCGCTGCCGCAGCGACCCGGATCGACTGCCAAGCGGCAGCAGGCTCAGCGCTGGCCGCCGGGCTTCCAGAGCAGGTCGCCATCCGGCTCGTTGGCGACCCGGCTCAGGATGAACAACAGGTCGGAGAGCCGGTTCAGGTACTTGACGGCGAGCGGGTTCATCGTTTCGCCGTAGGCCTCAAGTGCCGCCCAGCCGCTTCGCTCGGCTCGCCGGACCACCGTGCGGGCGGCGTGCAGCAGCGCGGCGCCTGGGGTGCCGCCGGGCAGCACGAAGCTGCGCAGCGTCGGCAGCGCCTCGTTGAACTGATCACAGGCCTGCTCAAGGGTCGTGATGTAGCTCTCATCGATCCGGAGCGCCGGATATGGCGGGTCCGGCGTGACTGGGTTGCACAGGTCGGCACCGACGTCGAAGAGTTCGTTCTGGATCCGAAGCAGCACTGTGCTGATATCGACGGTCAGGCCGCCGGTGGTTACCGCCACCCCGATGGCGCTGTTGGCCTCGTCCACGTCGGCGTAGGCCGCCAGCCGCAGATCGGTCTTGGCGGCCCGGCTGCCGTCACCGAGCGCGGTCGTGCCGGTGTCACCGGTGCGGGTGTAGATCCTGGACAATACGACGGGGGTGTCAGAGCGATCGGTCGGCATGCTATCCACCGTAACGCGCCGGCCGCGGTCAGGGCCTGCGCGGCAGGCCGTCACGCTCCGCCGGACGGTACGCGCGGCCGATGCGGGCTGGGCCAGGACCTATCGTCAGTGCGGAATGTCCCTCCCGGGCGGAAAGTCATCTCCCACGGGTCACTCGCGCGCCCGGGGTTCACATTGCGAACACAATGTGGCACCATATGAATACACAGGGTAATCATCGAGGTGACTGGCCGGTTACAGGGGGGTGATCCGCCGGCGCCGCGAACCGCCCTGTTGGGCCTGATCAGGGCCTGTTGCGGGCCTGGCTAGCTGGCTCGCAGGCCATCGGTGCAGTTCCCCGGCGGATTTCGGGGGCCCGCCGGGTGCTGTGGATGGCCACCGCGGGGATGAGCGCGCTCCCGGTCGCTGGAGCCGGGAGCGCGACAGATACCCGCAACTGATATCTCTGGTCGAATTCCGGCGCTCCTGGTATGACCTGTATGGTGATTGTTCACATATCCGAACCAGGTTCGGGAGTTGCCGTGTACGACTACGTAATTGTCGGCGCTGGCAGCGCAGGATGCGTCCTGGCCGGCCGGCTCAGCGAGAACCCGTCAGTGAGTGTCCTGCTGCTCGAAGCCGGGCCGCCAGACGACGCCGACGAGATCCATATCCCGGCAGCGCTCAACCTGCTGTTCCAGAGCACGTACGACTGGGGATACCGCACCGTGCCGCAGGAGCGGGCCGCCGGTCAGTCCATCTACTGGCCGCGCGGCCGGGTGGTCGGCGGTTCATCGTCGATCAACGCGATGATCTACATCCGCGGCAACAAGCATGATTACAACACCTGGCGCGATGAGCACGGCTGCGACGGCTGGGGTTATACCGACATGATGCCGTACTTCCTGCGGGCGGAGCACAACTCGCGCGGCGCATCGGCGTTCCACGGCGAATCGGGTCCGCTGAGCGTCGTGGACCCCAAGTTCAAGTCGAGTTCGGCCGGCGCGTTCATCGAGGCAGCGATCAGTACCGGTGCTCCTGCGAACGCCGACTTCAACGGGGCCAGCCAGGACGGCGTTGGCTTCTACCAGGTCACCCAGAAGGACGGGCGGCGCTGGTCGGCCGCCGACGCCTACCTGCATCCGGCTGCCGGGCGGCCGAACCTGACGGTGCGGACCGACGCCCTGGCAACTGCCGTGATCATCGAGGACGGCCGGGCGGTCGGGGTTCGCTTCCTGCACCGCGGCAACGAGCACGAGGCCCGGGCGGAGGCCGAGGTCATCCTGGCCGGCGGCGCGGTCAACAGCCCGCAGTTGCTGATGCTGAGCGGCATTGGCCCGGCCGACCACCTGCGCGAGCACGGCATCACCGTGATCGCCGACAGCCCAGGCGTCGGCGCCAACCTGTCCGACCACCCGATCGCCACCGCGCTGTGGTCCACGCCCAGGGTCCGCAGCCTGGCCGAACTGGCCGGCCCGCGGAACCTGCTGCGCTGGCAGCTGACCCACACCGGGCCGTTCACGACGAACGTGGCCCAGGCGGGCGGATTCGCCAGGACCGAATCGGGTCTGCCTGCGCCGGACATTCAGTGGCATGTCCTGCCGGTTCCGTTCCGCAACGGCGGGCTGGCTGATACCACGGAACGGGGCATGTCGGTCCTGGTCACCCTGGTCGCCGTGCGCAGCCGTGGCCGGATCCAGCTGCGCAGCGCCGATCCGCGGCACCGGCCGCTGATCGACCCGGCGTACCTGTCGGATCCCGCCGACACCGATGCCCTGGTCAAGGCCCTGCGCATGGTGCGGGAGATCGCCGCGGTCAGGCCGATGCGCAAGATGTGCGCGGCCGAGCTGGCCCCAGGCGCGGACCTGCGAACAGATGCCGAGCTGACCGACTTCATCCGCCGGGACGTCACTACGATCTACCACCCGGTCGGCACCTGCGCGATGGGCGGAGCGTCCCGGCTGGATGCGAGCGCCGTGGCTGCCGTGGTCGACACCGAACTGAAGGTCAGGGGGGTGGACGGGCTGCGCGTGGTGGACGCGTCGGTGATGCCGACGGTGCCCAGGGGCAACACCAACGCGCCGACGATCGCGATCGCCGAGCGGGCAGCCGACCTGATCTCCGGCCGGGCACCGCTCGCCGCGATCGAGCCAAGCGACCTCGCGCTAGCCGCGCTGTAGGAGCCCGCGACGCCGGGCGTCGCGCCTTCAGCGAGATGCCGTGGATCGGGTAGTTCGTGGCTACTTGTAGCGCTTGCCGTGCATCATGGTCGCCAGGCTGAGGATCTTCTTCATGTCCTTGTCGGTCCGGCTGAACGAGGTCAGGTTCACCATCGGCTTCATCCGCTGCCTGGTGATCGACTTGGCCTTGGAGAACTCGCGCAGGCCGTCGGCACCGTGGATCCGGCCGAACCCCGACGCGCCCGATCCGCCGAACGGCAGCGCGGGCACGCTCGCGTACGAGATCACCGAGTTGATCGAGGTCATGCCGCTGTGCAGCGCCCGTGCCGCCTGTAGGCCAGCCTTCTTGTTCTTAGCGAAGATGCTGCCGCCGAGCCCGTACCGGCTGGCGTTCGCCAGCCGGACGCCTTCGGCCAGGTCAGCGACCGGTGTGACAGTCATGGTCGGCCCGAAGGTCTCGTCGGTGACGGCGTTGCTCGTCTCGGGCACGTCGGCCAGGATCACCGGGCCGACGTACGGCCTGCGGATGCTGCCAAGTCCGCCGACGACCGCCCGCCCGCCGCACGCCATCGCGTCAGCGATGTGCTGCTCGATCACATCGACCTGACTCGGCATGGTCATCGGCCCGTAGTCGGCCTCGCGGTCGTCGCCAGGACGCAGCGCGCTGACCCGCTCGGCCAGTTTCTCAAGGAACGTGTGGTATATGTCCTGGGCCACGTAGATCCGCTCGACTCCGATGCAGGTCTGGCCAGCGTTGGACAGCGCACCCCAGACCGCGCCGTCGGCCGCGGCATCCAGGTTGGCGTCGGCCGACACGATCAGCGCGTCCTTGCCGCCGCACTCGGCCACCATCGGGGTGAGGTTCTCCGCGCAGGCTGCCATCACCTTCTTGGCGGTGGCCGTCGAGCCGGTGAAGGCGATCTTGTCAACCGCGCTGCGGGCGAGGAAGCTGCCGGTTTCGCCGTAGCCGGTGACCAGTTGCAGGACCGGGTAGTCGGAGACGACCTCGGCGAACGAGCTGACCAGCCAGCCGCCGACTGCCGGGGTAAATTCACTTGGCTTGAACACAACCGTGTTGCCGGCTGCCAGCGCATACACGATCGAGCCGACCGGGGTGAATACCGGATAGTTCCACGGGCCGATCACGCCCACCACGCCGAGCGGCTGGTATTCAACGCTGGAAGCCTGGTTCAGCGCCACGATGCCGCTGCGGACCTTATGCGGGCTGAGCACCTTGCGGGCGTTCTTGGCCGCCCAGTCGATGTGCACGACGGCCAGCAGGATCTCGAGCTGGGCGTCGGCGAGCGGCTTGCCGGTCTCGGCGTGCACCAGCTCGGACAGCCGTCCGATGTACCTGATCAGGTAGGACTTCCAGGCCATCAGCCTGACCTGGCGCTCCTTCCAGCCGAGCGCTGACCACCAGGTCGCCGCCTCACGGGCGCGGGCGACAATGTCGTTGACCTCGTCCTCACCCAGAATCGGAAATGTGCCGATGGGCTCGGATGTGGCCGGGTTCAGCGAGTCGAATGTCCTGGCCAAACCGGACTGGCTAGGCGTGCGCACCGTCGTGACCATCGCCCCTGAACACCATCCTTCACAGCTTGCGTACTGTTGCGTGCCAGTAGATCGTTGTGTGCCAGTAAATCACTGCCTGGCCGACGGAAGATACCGTCGGGTAGGCATCTGGTCCGGATCGCGACTATGGACTTGGGTAGATTTCGGTTGATGGCTGACTCACCGGCTGATCCGGCCGATTCGGCGGCGGGAGCACCCGCGCGCATGCAGGCCGGCGGTCCAGGCACGGACAGGTACTGGCTGACCGCCGCGGTCGAGTTGTCCAGGCAATGTCCGCCATCGGACACGGCGTTCTCGGTCGGCGCGGTCCTGGTCGGCGAATCCGGGCAGGTGATCGCCACCGGCTACTCGCGTGAGCGGGACCCCAAGGACCACGCCGAGGAAGTCGCGCTCGGCAAGGCGGCAGCGCACGGGGCGGACCTGATCGGTGCGACGATGTACAGCTCGCTTGAGCCATGCATCGCCCGCGCCTCGCGACCCAGGACCTGTGCGGAACTGATCGTGGCCGTCGGCGTGCGCCGGGTGGTGCTCGCCTGGCGCGAGCCGCCGCTTTTCGTGCCGGGCGGCGGCGCGACCTGGCTGGCAGCGCACGGGGTCGACGTCGTTGAGATCCCGGACCTAGCGGCCGCCGCCCGTGCCGTCAACGCGCACCTGATCAGCTGATGACGCCAGGCAGGTCGGCGCGCCCCCAGCGTGCCGCGACAACTGCAATTCGTTGCAGCTGGTATGCAAGTTATATACTATGGGGTTATGACAGCACAGACTCTGGGTTTCGCGGTCCAGCCTGAGGATCGTCCGGTGCTCGATGAGCTGGTTGCCTACTTCGGCGACGGCAACAGGTCGGCCTATCTCCGGGCCACCCTGAAGATCATGAAGTCCATCATGATTGCCGACCAGCTCCGGGCGGCCCAGGCTTACGGCCAGCAGCGCACCGCTGAATTGGGTCTTGAGCAGGCTGACCTGCCAGCCAGGATCCAGGAGTTCCGCAAGGGGGCCAAGGGGGGGCAGCGAGGCCAGGGCCGGTGAATCCGCTCGAATCGGTTCCGACGGTCGTCGTCTTCGATGTCAATGTCCTGGTGTCTGCGGCAGCGAGCGGCAACAGCCCGTTCAGGTCCTGGCCGTCACCGCCGCCGGTGTCAGGGAACCCCTCGGCCGACTGCCTCGGCGTCGTGGTGGATGCTGCCGAGTTCGCTCTCTGGCTGTCCCCGCACATTCTGACCAACGTCGACCGGGTACTTGCCGAGCTGTTCAAGTGGGCTCAGCCGGAGATCGACGCTTATCTGACGGCCGTCGTGGCTGCAGCGGAGCATAGCGGCGGGGGACTGGCGCTCGATGTGCCACGTACCGTCAGCGAGTGCGCCAACCACGAGGACAACCTGATCCTCGACCTGGCGGCCGAGGTCGG
The DNA here is from genome assembly GCA_963850875.1 of uncultured Actinomycetota bacterium. Classification (GTDB taxonomy): domain Bacteria; phylum Actinomycetota; class Actinomycetes; order Streptosporangiales; family Streptosporangiaceae; genus Chersky-822. The sequence continues at coordinate 67,153 of CAWKNA010000006.1, read as the reverse complement.
GGCCTTCATCGTCGGGTCCAATGACACCGACCTGCTGTCGATGTCACCCTGGCGAGGAACTCCGATCATCGAGCCCTCAGCGTTCGCGTCGAAAGTAGACGCCATGCGCCGCCACTCCCGCCGCCGGCGGCGCTAGCCCGTGACAGTCCACGCGGCCGATGCCAAGCAGCGGAGAGCGGCCACCAGCCCGACTGCGTCGACCCCAGTGAAGCGGCGGTCGTGCGCATGCGTCCCCTCTGGCGAATCTGGCTAGCTGTACGGCGCGTCCGCGCTCCGGGTGCGGGAGGAAGGTAGCTGACGTAGGTCCCGAGATCCGCGCATCATGGGTCATCGAGTTGTCAGCTGGCGTGATTGGGCGTCAACCCACGTGCGGACTGGGCGATCCCGGTGAGTAGCTTCGCGGCGCGAGCGTGGCGGGCATCGGCCGGGGTGGCGGTGAGGTTGATCGTGACCAGCGTCGCGGCGGCGCGGGCGCCTGACTCGGCCAGCAGGACAGCGGTGATCGCGTCGCCGCGCAGCGCCCGGTTGCCGGTCGCGGCAAGGTCAGCTGCTAGTTCGGCCACCTCGGCGGCCAGCTCAACGACCTGCATCGGCACGTCGGCAGCCCGCGACAGCGCGTCGGCAAGTTGGGCGGCACCGGCCCGGCGGCGGGTTGCTTCGATCACGCCACGATAGGCCAGCGCGTCGGCGTCGATGAGCGAAGCGGCGGTCGTGCGAATTCGTTCCGCCGCTGATGTGAGCTGCTCAGCCCGGTCGGCGGTCAGCTGGCGCGCGGACAGCCGCGCGGTCTTAGCGCATAGCGCGGCAGCCAGCGCGACCGCTAGGGCCGCCGCCGAGCCGCCGGCCGGAGCGGCGGTCCCGGCGGCGAGCCCGTCCAGGAACACTCCGACCGGCTGCTCGGCGTAGCCGGGCTGCGCTGCATCGCCGGGCTGCGCTGTATCGCCGGGCTGCGCTGTATCGCCGGTCGGATCGGTCACGATAGGCCGACGATCTCGCCGTTCTCGTCGATGTCGATCCGCTCGGCGGCGGCACTTGTGCCGAGTCCCGGCATGGTCCGCATGTCCCCGCAGAGCGGGTAGACGAACCCGGCTCCGACCGAGGCGCGGACCTCGCGGACCGGCAGCCGCCAGCCGGTCGGCACGCCCTTCAGCGCCGGGTCGTGCGACAGCGACAGCGGCGTCTTGGCGATGCAGACCGGCAGCGAGCCGAACCCGTTGCGCTCGTACCCGTCGAGCTGGCGGGCGGCGAGCGGAGCGTAGTCGACGCCGTCGGCACCATAGATCCGCTCGGCGATCGTCTCGATCTTCTCCCGCAGCGACGCCTGCGCCGGGTAGAGGAAGCTGAAGTCACCTGGTTCCTCCGCCGCCTCGGCGACCGCCTCGGCGAGGGCGGCTGCGCCCTGCCCACCGTTGGCGAAATGGGTGCAGATCGCCGATCGGACCCCCATCGACGCGGCGATCTCGGCGATCGCGTTGTGCTCTGAGGTGAAGTCCTCCGGCATCGAGTTGATCGCCACCACCGGGGTCACGCCGTGCGCCCGCACGTTCTCGATCTGCTTGCGCAGGTTGACGCCGCCGATGTGCACTTCCTCGGGGTTCTCGGCCAGCAGGGCGGCGGGCAGCGGCTTGCCGGCCACGATGCGGTGCCGGCCGGAGTGCGCCTTGAGCGCGCGCACTGTGGTCACCACGACGGCGGCGTCGGGCCTGAGCCCGGAGACCCGGCACTTGATATTGAAGAACCGTTCGGCGCCCATATCGGCGCCGAAGCCGGCCTCGGTGATCAGGAAGTCCCCGGCGTGGATGCCGATCAGGTCGGCCACCACAGAGGAGTTCCCGTGGGCGATGTTCCCGAACGGCCCGGCATGGACGAATACGGGCGTGTTCTCCAGGGTCTGCAGCAGGTTGGGTCTGATCGCATCGCGCATGATAACGGTCATCGCGCCCGCGGCCTTGAGCTGCTCGGCGGTGACCGGCTCGCCGGCCTTGGTATAGCCGACCACGATCCGGCCAAGCCGGGCGCGCATATCCTGCAGCGAGGTCGACAGGGCCAGCACGGCCATCGCCTCCGAGGCGGCCGTGATGTCGAATCCGGTCTGCCTCGGCACGCCGTCGGCGGCCGCGCCGAGGCCGATCACGATGTTGCGCAGCGCCCGGTCATTGACGTCGAGCACCCGCTTCCAGGTGATGTTGTGCTGGTCGATGCCGAGCGAGTTGCCCTGGTAGAGATGGTTGTCGAGCATCGCGGAGAGCATGTTGTGTGCTGCGGTGACGGCGTGCATGTCCCCGGTCAGGTGCAGGTTCAGCGTCTCGAACGGCACCACCTGGCTGTAACCGCCGCCCGCCGCGCCGCCCTTTATCCCGAAGGTCGGGCCCATCGATCCCTGCCTGATGGCGATCGTGGCGCGCTTGCCGATGTGCCGCATGGCTTGGCCGAGGCCGACCGTGGTCGTGGTCTTGCCCTCACCGAGTGGCGTCGGGGTGACGGCGGTGACGACGACGTATTTGGCTCGCGGCCGGTCCGCCAGCGCGTCGACTGCCTTGAGGTCAATCTTGGCTACGTGCTCGCCGTAGGTCTGGACCAGCCAGGGCGGGATTCCGATCTCTTCGGCGATGTCAGTAATCGGCTTCAGGGTCGCCGCGCGGGCGATCTCGAGCGCGTTGGGCATCGGCATCTAACTGCTCGCCACCTTCCGTTGAACTGTTCTCCGTTGAACCGTTGCTAGCTGAAGGGCTGTACGTGACCCGGCTGAACCGGGGCGCCGGGTAGACGACCGTCTTCGGCTCGGTGAATGTCGTCATCGGGTAGCGGCCGCCGACCCGGCCGCGGCCGCTGATGCTGCCCGCCCGGCCGCCGAACGGCAGGTGCGACTCCCAGAAGTTGGTCGAGGCGTTGATGTTGACCCAGCCGGCCCTGGCCTGTTCGGCGAAGGCGAGCCCGCGCTCCAGGTCGCTGGTGAAGACCGCGGTAGTCAGTCCGAACGGCGAGGCATTGGCCATGGCCAGCGCCTCGTCGGCCGAGTCTACTGCCACGATGGGGATGACCGGCCCGAACGTCTCCTCCCGCTCGATCGCCATCCCGGGGACGACGCCGTCGAGCACGGTTGGCTCGGCGAACAGAGCAGTCGGGAAATCGGTGGCGCGGTGCCCGCCGCAGCAGATCCGGGCGCCGCCAGCGATCGCATCGGCCAGGTGCCGGTCGAATTTGGCGGCGGTGGCCTCGTTGTTCAGCGGCCCCATCGTCGTCGCGGCGTCGAACGGGTCGCCCAGCCTGACCCGTGCCCTGGTTGCCTCGACCACCCGCTCGGTGAACTCGGCGCGCACCTTGGCGTGCACCAGGAATCGCTCGCCGGCCGTGCAGCTCTGCCCGGCGCACAGGTACCCGGCCTCGAGTGCGGCCTCGGTAGCCAGCTCAAGGTCGGCGTCGTCGAGAATCACCATCGGGCCGTTGCCGCCCAGCTCGAGCAGCTGGGTCTTGCCCGCGGCCCGGGCCGCGACCAGCGCGCCGGTCTGCACCGAGCCGACGAAGCCGACTCCGGCCACCAGCCGATGACTGACCAGGGCATCGCCGGCTACCGGGCCAGGCCCAGGAATGAAGTTGAACACCCCGCCGGGGAGTTCCGTCGTCGCGATCACCTCGGCCAGCACGGCGCAGCAGGCTGAGGTGGTCGGTGCCGGCACCCAGACGACCGTGTTGCCGGCCGCCATCGCCGGCGCGAACAGCTCGGCGCCCATCGTGTAAGGCCAGTTCCAGGGGCTGACCACGCCGACCACACCGAGCGGTACCCGCGCTATGAGTACCCGGCGGCCGGCCGAGGTCGATGCTGGCATGGCGCCGGCCGCGCGCTTTGCGTCCTCGCCGGCCATGGTGAAGTAGCCGACCAGCTCATCGACCTCGTCGTAGGCCTCGGCGAGCAGCGGCTTGCCCTGATCCTGCGTCAGCGCACGAGCCAGGTCGTCGCGCCTGCCGGTGATCGCGCCAGCGATCCGCTCGCACCAGCTTGCCCGCTCGAATGCGGACAGGCCGGACCAGGCCGGCCCAGCGGCCGCGGCGGCGGTGACCGCGGCGTCCACGTCAGCGGCGTCGGCCGTGGCTACCGAGGCGAACACCTCGCCGGACGACGGGCTGGTCGCCTCCGCGCTGCCGCCGCCGCCCGTGCGCCAGCCGCCGCCGATATACAGCAGGTGCTCCCGCACGACGCCGCATCCCTCCCCTTGACGGCCGGCTGCGCCTTTCCGGCACCCGATCCGGACTCCACTCCGCTGCTCCGGCTACCTGCGGAGTTGTCTGGTTAGCACCAGTCTCAGGCGATCAGCACGTCAAGTCACGCTATGGCGAGCGTTTCCGGTCGAAGCCTAAGGAAATCGAGTCGGGGCTGGCAAGGAGCAGTTTGGCGCCTGGACCTAGCCACGAGGCTACTCCGTAGCACTATTGTCATGCTATGAGCCGTCTTCCTGACCTGCGCTATGCGGACCTTGACCCAGCTGGCCAGCAGGTGTGGGACGGCGTGGTCGGCTCGCGCGGCACCGAGCTGGTCAACGAGCACGGCGGGCTGATCGGCCCGTTCAACGCCTTCGTGCACGCACCGGGCGTCGGCCGTCGGCTGAGCTCGCTCGGCGGCGAGCTACGGTTCAAGACTTTGATCGAGCGCCGGCTGAGCGAGATCGCCATCATCACGGTAGGTGCCCGCTGGCAGGCGGAGTTCGAGTGGTGGGCGCATGCCCGGATGGCCCGCGAGCACGGCGTGGCGGACGCGGTGGTGGACGCGATCGGCCGTGGCCAGGACCCGCCGTTCGAGGCCGATGACGAGCGGGTGGTCCACGCGGTGGCGCGGGAGCTCACCAGTACCGGCCGGCTTGGTAAGGACGCCTATGACGCGGCGCAGCAGCTACTGGGGGATGCCGGCCTGGTCGAGCTGGTCTCGTTGTGCGGGTACTACACCCTGATCTCCTACCTGCTCAACGCCTTCGCCGTGCCCCTTCCGGCCGGCGCGACGCCGACCTGGGGGAGTTCGCCGAGCGCGGGCGGGTGACTGAGCCAGATGACTGACGATCCCTACCTCCCGCCGGAGGCGGTCGGTTCGGCGCCGGGGCGAGGTCGCCTGGCCGGTCGGCGGGTCCTCGTCGTGGGGGCCGGCACGCGGCCATGCCCGGACCCGGACCCGCCGATCGGCAACGGCCGGGCCATCGCCGTCCTGGCCGCGCGCGAAGGCGCCGTCGTTGGCTGCGCCGACAAGGACCGGGCCGCCGCCGAGGTCACCGCCGGGCTGGTGCGCGCCGAAGGTTCGACGGCGGAGGTCGTGGTCGCCGACGTGGCCGACCCCGCGGCCTGTGCCGCCCTGGTCGAAGCGGCGGCGGCAGCGCTCGGGGGACTCGACGGCCTGGTACTCAACGTCGGCGTCGGACATGGCCGGGGGCTGGCCGGCACGACCGTCGAGCAGTGGGATGCCACCTTCGCCGTCAATACCCGGGCGCATTTCCTGGTGTCGGCCGCGGCGCTGCCGATCCTGGCCCCTGGCTCGGCAGTCGTGTTCATCAGCTCCGCGGCCAGCTTGCGGGCAGCGACCGGCGTGCCTGCCTACGATTCGTCGAAGGCCGCGCTGCTTGGCATCTGCCGCCAGGTCGCACGGGAGGGGATGGCCGCCGGGATCCGGGCCAACCTGGTCGTCCCGAGCCTGGTCGACACCCCGCTCGGACGGGACGCTTCGCGCGGGAATCCGGACCGGACTGCCCGTCGGCTGCCGTTCGGGCGGCAGGCGACCGCCTGGGAGGTGGCCTACGCCACGATCTGGCTGCTCTCGAACGAGGCCAGCTACGTCAACGCCCACCCGCTGGTTCTAGATGGCGGGGCCACCAGCTTCGGCTGACCCGGCGGCGGCCGCCGCGCCGGTAGCCTCCGCCGGGCTTGGCCGGTCGGCTCAGGTCGTCTGCCTGATCATCGAGACGAGTGCCGTCGTTGGCGAGACCACGGCGTCGATGCCCCAGGACGCGTCGAAGAGCGGCTCGTTCGCCGGGTCGTTGACGCAGGCGATGACCCGCGGCACATTGAAGTGCTTCTTGGCGAGCAGCGAGATAACGAGGTTGTCTTCGTCATACCGCGTGCAGGCGACGATCACGTCTGCTCGCAGTGCTCCGGCGGCCTCGAGCGTCGACGGCACCGCCGCATCGCCTAGCACCGTGTGCAGTCCGGCTTTCGCCAGTGCGGCCTCGCGACCGGTGTCGGTCTCGATAACCGTCACCTGCTCCCCAGTCCGCTGCAGCGCTCCGGCCACCTGTTCCGGCAGGCCGACGCCGCCGATCACGATGATTCGCATCACGTCCACCTGCCGTCGAGAAAGCTTCGCAATCGGCTAAGCGAACCTGCGGCGACGATGAAGGAAAGGACGTCACCACCCTGCAGCGGCGTGGACTGCTCGGGGATTCTCGAATGCCCGGCCCGGCTGAGCTCGACGACCCCGATCTCGCCGGGAACGTTGAGCTCGCCGGCTTGCCGGCCGGCCAGGTAATCAGGAATCGTCGATCGGACCAGCAGCGTCTCGCCGTTGCCGAAGGTCTGGTGTGGTTCGAGTGTCTGATGGTGCAGCAACTGGATCACCCGGTTGACGGTGGTCTGCACGGACCCGACGGTGGCTATGCCGAACTCGCTGTAGACGGGTGCGCGGGCGGGATCGTGCAGGCGAGCGATGACCCGAGGTACCCGGTAGACGTCACGGGCCACCCGGGCGGCGACGATGTTGGCACTGTCGTTCGGCGTGAGGGCGACGAACGCTTCGGCGTGCTCGATGCCTGCCTCCTCGAGCACCTGCGGGGTGATGCCGTTCCCCCGCAGGAAGCGGCCGCCGAATCCGGTCGGCAGTCTGCTCCTCGTGGTCTCGTCCACGTCGATGACGGTGATCTGGTCGCCTTCGGCGGCGAACCTGGTCGCGAGCGCCCGGCCGGTCCTGCCGCATCCCATGATCACGACTTGCATGGCTCCTCCTGCTGGGGTAACACGCGGTCCGGCGGACGGGTCTGACCCTGGCTGGCGTCACTGGTACGGTGTCTGGCGCGCAGGATCGCCTTGCGGGTCTCTTCAGCGCCGAGCAAGAAGGCTCCCATCGCGATCAGCACGAGCCAGTCGCTCAGCCGCAACGGCGCCGTATTGAATACCGACTGCAGCACCGGTACGTAGCTGACGCACGAGACGAACGCGATACCGAAGAGGTCGGCGAACACGAGCGGCTTGTTGGAGAAGATACCGACCCGCACGATGCTCTGCTCCTCAGTGCGCACGGCGAAGCTGTTGAAGAACTGGCTGACGACAATCCCGGCCTGGGTCATGGTGAGCGCTTCCCGGTAAATGGGGTTGCTCGCGGTGAACGCGCTGAACGGAATGTGCGCGGTGTGAATACGCCAGAAGAAGGCGGCCACGACGCCGGCTGACTGGATCGAGCCGAGAAAGCAGAATCGCCGCACCACCGCCCAGTTGAAGAGGTGCTCGCTCGGTGGTCTCGGCGGACGAGACATGGTTCCTGGCTCGGTGCGTTCGGTGCCCAGAGCCAGGGCCGGCATGACGTCCGAGCCGAGGTCGATCGCGAGGACCTGAAGCGCGCTCAGCGGGACCAGCGGGAACCCGACGAAGACCGCGGCGAGAATCGGCGCGAGCTCCGCCAGGTTGTGACTGAACAGGTAGATCAGGAACTTTCGGATGTTCCGGTAAACGGTGCGGCCGAGCTCGACGGCTGCTGCGATCGAGGCGAACGAGTCATCGAGCAGGATCATGACCGAGGCGGCCCGCGCGACGTCGGTGCCGCCCTCGCCCATGGACACCCCGATGCTGGCGCGCTTGAGCGCCGGGGCGTCGTTGACCCCGTCGCCGGTGACGGCGACCACCTCGCCGCGGTTTTCGAGCGCGGCGACGATCCGCATCTTGTGCTCCGGCTTGGCCCGGGCGAAGAGCAGCTGTTCGGTTTCAAGCGTGGCGCTGCCAAGATCGTCATCGCTCATCGCGTCGAGCTCGCTGCCGCTGAGGATCCGTACCGGGCCGTCGTGGATGATGCCCACCCGCCGGGCGATGGCCTCAGCGGTGAGGCCATAGTCGCCGGTGATCATGTAGATCAGGATGCCTGCTCCCCGGCAGGCGGCGACGGCATCGACGACCTCGGGTCTCGGCGGGTCAGACATGGCTACCAGGCCGAGCAGCGTGAGCTCGCGTTCGGCATCGGATACCGCCGGGTGATCGGTCGCCAGCTCTCGCCGCGCGACCGCGAGCACGCGCAGCCCCTGAGCTGCCATCACGTCGTTGGCCTTCGTTATCTGCTGCCGTGCGCTGTCGTCGAGGTCGACGTCCTGACCTTGCCAGCGCACCGATGCGCAGCGCTCGAGCACCGCCTGGGGTGATCCTTTGACGCACGCCTCGAAGGCGGAGTCACCGAGCTGGTGAACGGTGCTCATCATCTTCCGGTCGGCGTCGAAGGGGAAGGTGGCGATCCGTGGCGCGCGTTCCGCCTCGGCCGCCAGCTCAACTCCGGCCTTGGCAGCGGCGACCAGCAGCGCGCCTTCGGTGGTGTCACCCAGCACTCTCCAGCCCAGGCGCCGCTCAGGGTCAGGTCGCAGTAGCCGGGCGTCAGAGCACAGACCGCCGGTCCTCAGCACGTCGGCGACGCCATCAGCTTCCTCGACCTCTCCTTCTGGTGCGTAGCCCACGCCGGTCACGTGATGCTCCCGGCCGGACTCCCAGACGATCTGCACCGTCATCTCGGCCTTGGTCAATGTCCCGGTCTTGTCGGTGCAGATGACGGTTGTCGATCCGAGAGCCTCGACTGCCGTGAGGCGCTTGATCAGTGCGTTGCGGCGAGCCATCCGCCGGACCGCCACGGCGAGCGAAACGGACATCGTGGCCGGCAGTCCCTCAGGCACCAGCGCCACCATCACGCCGAGCGCGAATACGAACGACCCGACCACTGAGCTGCTGACCACGGCCCGGAGGGCGAACAGGGCGGCTCCGGCCGCGATCGCGACCACGGCTACTCGCCGCGCCATCACCGTCACTTCGCGCTGCAGCGGGCTGTCTTCCTGCGGCATCTCGGCCGTGAGCCGGTAGATGCGCCCGAACTCGGTAGCCAGCCCAGTGGCGAACACGACTGCTCTGCCACTGCCATTGACGACCGATGTGCCCATGAAGATGCAGTTGCGTGCGTCGCTAGGCTGGGTCTCCGGCACCGCATCGGAGATCCTGGGCGTGGGGCGGCTCTCTCCGGTGAGCGCCGCCATCTCGACCAGCAGGTCGTGCGCGTCGATCAGTCGGCAATCTGCCGAGATGGCATCTCCCGCGTCCAGGACGACGAGATCCCCGGGCACCAGGTCGATGGCGGCGATCTCGGTGAGCTCGCCGTCCCTGATGACGCGCGCCGTAGACGGCACCATGGCCTGCAGCGCCTCGGCCGTGCGCTCCGCCGCGTGCTCCTGGGCGAAACCGATCACCGCGTTCAGCAGCACCACGCCTAGGATCCCGATCGCAAGCTCGAGATCCGCGGCGTCCCTTGGCGTGCTGAGGGCATAAGCGAGAAAGGTGATCCCGGCCGCGACCATCAGCACGACGGCGAACATATTGGAGAACTGCGACCCGAACTCGGCCAGGACCGACCGGCGCCGCGCGGCTGGAAGCTGGTTAGGACCCACCTGCGCTCGTCGCGCGGCCGCCTCGTCCGCCGACAGGCCACGTGGCGAGCTCTTCAGCTCGGCAAGGACCTCCCGTGCCTCCAGCGACGGCACGACCATCTTTGAATGCTCTCGCATCTGCGGCCGAACCGGCAGTCGCGGGGCTGGTCCGCTTATCCGGCGCGGGTTCCGTTAGGCACCGGCTTCTCCCGCGGTCATTGCAGCCGCGGACGCGCCTGGCCGGTCTCGGGGAGGGTGACCATGAGCAGGATGGCATCAAGCAACCGCCACCAGTCCGACTCGCTTGGATCGGCGTTCAGGGTGTTAGCCACCGTCGCCAGGGCGCCGACGAGGTGCACGGAGAAGTCGCCGGGATCACGCTCGAGCGTCTGCGCCATCACCTCCGCCGCCCGCTGGAATCTGCGGGTGCGTCCGAGCCGGACTAGCGAGGCGGGCAGCTCCGGCGTGCTATCCGCCCCGGGCTGCCTGTCATCCCCGGCCGGGGCGAGCGTAACGACCAATCGCCTGCCAAGCGCGGCGGCGAGCTGGCTCAGTGCGGTTGTGGTCGGGTTCCCCCTGCCGTTCTCCAGATTGGCGATGTAGGGCACAGACAGCCCGGCGTCCGCCGCGACCGAGGCCACCGTCCGTCCCGCCGCGGTGCGCAGCGCACGCAGCTGGTGGCCGAGCGCCGGTTCCTGCACGGCCATCCTCCAGTCTTGACAAGACATATATTCTGAACATTATCCTGACAGGATAATCTATCAACGGGCAGGCGGACATGCTCCAGGCGCTGCGGATTCGTGATTTCCGCCTGCTGTGGAGCGCCGGGCTGGTCAGTTCTCTCGGGTCCTGGCTACTGGTGCTTGCCGTTCCCGCCCACGTCTTCCTGGTCACCAGGTCGCTGGCGGCGACCGGACTCACGCTGGCGGCAGAATACCTGCCGATTCTGCTGCTCGGGCCGATCGCTGGCGCACTCGCCGACCGCTGGGACCGGCGGCACCTGATGATCGCGACCAACCTGTTCCGGGCTGGCGTCGTGGCCCTGATGCTGCTCGCCCTCTCGCCCGAGCGGTACTGGATCCTTTACGTCGCTCTGGTGGCGGAGAGCGGCGGCACAGTGCTGTTCGTACCTGCCCTGCAAGCCCGCACCCGGACCATCGTCGGCACTGGCACCGCGCTGAGCGGCGCCAACGCGCTTAACGCGGTCGGTGACGGCATCGTGGCGCTGATCGGCGGCCCGGTTGGCGGCGTGCTGCTGGCGGTGGCTGGGATCAGGACCCTGATCTGCGCCGACGTGCTCAGCTATCTGATTTCCGCCACGGCGATCTCGATGACCTCCGGGCGGACCGGCCAGCGGGATAGCCAGCGCACCACGATCCGCGCGATCGGCAGGGACCTGCTCGATGGCATGCACGGCCTGCGTGCCCAGCCCGTCGTCCGGGCACTGTTCCCGGTCACCGTCATCTTCCTGGCGGCCAACGCGTCGCTCACCGCCGTGCTCATTCCGTTTGGGCTGCAGCGACTTGGCGGCACCGGGCAGATCGGGCTGCTGTTCGCCGCCCTGGGCGCTGGTTACCTCCTTGGTGCACCGGTCCTGCGTGTGCTGCTCGACCGGCTCCAGCCCAGGTACCTGCTCACAGCCAGCCTGGCCGCCACCGCGATCGCCTATTTCCTGCTCTTTCACTCATCGTCGCTGGGCACGGCGCTGCCCGCCGCGACCGCCATCGGCATCTTTGGCTCGATGTCCCTCGTCGTCCCGCAGACCGCCGTGCAGCGCGTTGTTCCTGACGCCATCCTCGGCCGGATAACCGCGATCTTCCTGACTGGCGAGGCCGTGGCCTCGCTGGTCGGAGCAGTCGCTGGTCCTGCCATCGCACAGCTAACGGAACTGACTGGCCTGGCTGCCGTCGCCAGCGGCACAACCCTCGCGGCGGCCGTTCTGACGCTCCTACTGGCACCGGCCATGTCGGCGAATGCTCAGCAGCCAGCTGCGACCGCGATTACCCCACCACCCGGACAGTCAGCTGCGACCGCGGATGCCGCACCCGGACAGCCGCCGCCGACCGCGAGTGCCCCATCCTGCCGTCGGCCCCCATCCGCGGCTGACGACTGGTTGGTGGGATCTATTGACGGGAAGGAAACGGCCCTGAGCGTCAAGCAACCCAGTGTCCAGACGCGACGAAGGATCCGGATGGAAGACCAGGCGAGAATCGCCGCCAAGGTCGAGCATGCCAGGCAGGTCGAGCGGGTGCTGCTCTGGCTTGGCTGGTCGGTCGCTGTCCTTGGCGTCGTCGGCGTAGCGGCGTTCTCGGTGCTGTGGGCAGTCGGTGATCTCAACGCCGAGCAAGCGGTCGGCCTGATTCTGGGGACTGCGCTGGCGGCGATCCTGTCCGGTGCGAGCGCCTACGGATCTGGCGTCAACGTGGGCCTCGGCGCCGAGCGTCTCGAACTCGCGGCGCGGGGTGCTGCCCGCCCTGGCGGGGAGGGGTGAGCCCGCGGCTAAGGCGCTGCCGGACCTGGGCGCTTTTGTATATGTTCTAGGTTATGAGCGAGCAGGCCGCGGCCGTTGCTGCGGTAGCTGGCGTGCGACCACTCCCTGCGGCGTCGCGGCTGGACGGTTCGCGCTACCGGGCATCGTCGGACCCGGAGCGTGCAGGCGGCTGGTCCAGGGCGGAATCATGGCGATGACCGGTACGCAGGTCCTGGGCGGCCGGTACATCCTGCGCGAGGTCTTGGGCGCCGGCGGGATGGCGACGGTCTGGCGAGCGCGGGACGAGGTTCTTGGCCGTGATGTCGCGGTCAAGGTGCTCAGCCCGCAGTACGCAGCCGATCCTGGCTACCTGGCCCGATTCCAGCGAGAGGCCAGGCACGCGGCCGGGCTGAGCCACCCGCGCCTGGTGACGGTGTTCGATTCCGGCGTTGACGCCGCGATGCCCTTCATCGTGATGGAACTGGTCGCCGGCCGGACCCTGCGGCAGGTCCTGGACGAGACCGGTTTACTGCCAGCGGCTGAGGCCGCAGGGATTGCCGCCGCGGTCTGCGAGGCGCTGGATGTGGCACACGCGGCCGGGGTGGTGCACCGCGACGTCAAGCCAGCGAATATCGTGCTGACCGGCCGCGGCGAGGTCAAGGTACTTGACTTCGGCATCGCCAGGGCCGACGGTACGGGCGGCGGGACCCTGACCCTGGGCGTACTTGGCACTGCCGCGTATCTGTCCCCGGAACAGGCGTCCGGTCGGCCCTCCGGCCCGGGTGCCGACCTGTACTCCGTGGGCTGCGTGCTATATGAAATGCTCACCGGCACGCCTCCGTTCTCCGCGGATTCAGCGGTCGGGCTTGCCTACCGGCAGGTGCATGACGACCCCGGCCCGCCGTCGGCGCGATGCCCAGGACTTCCCGAGCGGCTCGACCAGATCACGATGCAACTGCTGGCCAAGGACCCGGCCGACCGGCCGCCCAGCGCGGCTGCCGCCAGGGCCGGGCTGCTGGCAGCGCTGGCTCCGGACGCCACGGCGGTGCTGCCGGCGCTAGCCGACAGTCCCGTGCCTGACGCGCCGGACGCGCCGCACGTGGCAGGTCGGCCGGGCACGCCGGGTAGGCCGCGCAGGCCAGGAGTGTGGGATACGCCGGGCATGCCACGTCTGCCGGGCGTGCGGGACCAGCGCGGGCGATGGCGTCAGCGCCCGGTCGAGGCCGTGCTCGCAGCGGCTCTCGCTGGCGCGCTGGTCGCTCTGGCCGTGGTGCTGCTGACCGGCACCGCCGACCACGCTGGTGCAGCCTCAGGGCCGACTCACCCGGCCGCCACCCAACTGGCGGCCGGCCGCAAAGCGAACCAGCCGCCCGGGCGCCAGAGTTCGCCGGCCGGGCAGACCGCGACGCCCGGCCAGCCCGGCACGCTGCCCCCGACCGCCACGGCGGCTGGCGCGTTCGTCGCCGACTTGCAGGCTTTGGTCGCTGACGGGCAGGTGAGCCAGCAGGCCGGCCAGAACCTGTTCAACCAGCTGCAGCAGCTGCTGTTCACCCAGCCGGGCCAAGGCGCCCAGCAGGTCCAGCAGCAATACGATCAGCTCGTCCAGCAATACGACCAGTACCAGTCGCAGGGTCAGATCAGCGGTCCGGCGGCAGCGACACTGCGGCACGCGCTGAACGCGCTCGGCGCCGCCCTGGGTACCTTCTAGCCCGTGGCCCGAGCAGGCACTAAGTCGTCCAGGTGAGCCTTACCGTGGCCGTCACGACGTTCGCGCTGGTGTTTCCCGCCGAGCTGCCCGACAAGACCGCGCTGGCCAGCCTGGTGCTGGGCACCCGCTACCGGCCGCTGCACGTGTTCGCCGGGGTGGCGGCCGCGTTCGCGGTTCACGTAGCGCTAGCCGTCACGGCCGGCAGCCTGCTTTCCTTGCTGCCACACCGAGTCCTTGAGGGAGTCGTCGGCGCCCTGTTCCTGCTGGGCGCGGGACTGCTGCTGCGCGGCCGCAAGGACAGCAGCGAGAACATCGGGCTTGCCTCGGGTAAGCCAGTGACCTTCACCCGGGTAGCGGCGACCAGCTTTGCGGTCATCATGGTCGCCGAGTTCGGTGACCTGACCCAGATCGTCACCGCCAGCCTGGCGGCCAGGTACCACGACCCGCTCGCTGTCGCCACCGGCAGCGTACTGGCGCTATGGGCGGTCGCTGCCCTGGCCATCACCGGCGGCCGTGGCCTGTTGCGGATAGTCCCGATCACCACGGTTACCCGGGTAGCCGCCGCTGCCATGGTCACCCTGGCGGTGGTCAGCCTGATCAGCGCCGTGCGCGGCTGACCGCTCACTCGGCTGGCCGCAGTACCGGAAGCGACCGCCCCGCCGCCAGGCCACCCAGCCTGATCAGGTGCGGCGATGGCGCCCGGCGCTACCAGATGCCTGGTACCAGCCGCCAGCGAACCTTCAGCCGGTAGGCCCGGTATTCGGACGATCCAGTGAGCAGACGCTCCTCTGCCAGCGCACGGCCGATGTTGCAGCCGCTCGCCAGCACCATGACCAGAGCATTGCGGAGCGAGATGCTCTGCAGCAGATACCCGGACTGAATGAGCACGTAGGACGCGTACACCGGATGCCGCACCACCGCATAGGGGCCGCGGGTCACCAGGCCCCGGTCTGCGGCCACGAAGCCGAACGAGCGGCCAAGCGCGAGCAGCGACAGGATGGCGATCGCTACACCGACCAGCTGCAAGCCAAGTCCGGCCTCAACTCCCCAGTGCGGGTGAGCGCCGGACGGCCTGAACAGCACCCCAGCGAATGTCCCGCCGGAGGCAAGCAGCCAGCTGGCGGGATGCCAGCTCACCGCGGTCGCCGGACGCCGGATCAGGAAGGCGATCACGAACCACGTCTGCTCGACCAGGAAGGCGCCACCGATGAGACTGTGCGTGCGCAGATAGAACTGCAGGCTCGCTTGCACGAACAGCGCGGCGCCTGCCGCGCCAGCCAGGTTCACCAGGATCCGGAGTGCCCGCTCGACAGCCTTGGGCAGCGAAGCGGTCTCGAGCCGGGTCCAGATCCTCAGGGCATGATCCGGATCCGGCGTGCGCTGATCAGAACAATCGGAGCGCACCGTCGTCGGTTCCGCGCATCGAGTCGTAATCTAGCGTGAGGCAGCGGATACCGCGGTCCTCGGCGAGCGTCCTGGCCTGCGGCCGGATCTCCTGGGCGGCGAAGATCCCGACGACGGGGGCAAGCAGCGGGTCGCGATTCAGCAGGTCCAGGTAGCGGGTCAGCTGTTCCACCCCGTCGATCTCGCCGCGCCGCTTCACCTCGATCGCGACACTGACCCCGAGCGCGTCCCGGCACATCAGGTCGACCGGCCCGATCGGCGTCGGGTATTCCCGGCGGACCAGCCGCCAGCCCTTGCCGAGCACGCCGAGCTGAGCCGCGAGCAGTTCCTGCAGATGAGCTTCCACGCCATCCTTGACCAGCCCGGGATCCTCGCCGAGCGGGAACGCGGTATCGCTGATGATCTCGTCGATATGGATGGTCAGCGTCTCGCCGGACTTCCCGGTGACCACCCACTCGCTGTCGGACTCAGCCAGTCGGCACGGCGGGGACATCCAGTTGAGCGGCTTGTAGCTGCCGCCGTCGCTGTGCACGAGGACGGAGCCGTCCGCCTTGACGATCAGCAGCCGCAGGGCCGGCGGAAGATGTGCCGACAGGCGCCCCGCGTAGTCCACGCTGCACCGAGCAATCACGAGCCGCACGGGAACACTGTAGCCTTCAGCCGCCCTGGCCCGGCTGCGCTGCGATGTGGTTCGTCTCGGTAATGTCACGGCATGAACATTCGCGAGGTAGCGGTCATCGGGCTTGGCACGATGGGAGCGGGTATCGCGGAGGTGTTCGCCCGCGGTGGCTTCGCGGTGACGGCGATCGAGGTGGATCCGGATGCGCTTGGCCGCGGCATGGCGATCCTGGACGGCTCGCTGGCCAGGGCCGTTTCCCGCGGCAAGCTGACCCAGACCGAGCACGCGGACATTCTCGGCCGGATCAGGCCGGCCACGGTGCTGGCCGAGGCCGCCCCTGCTGACCTGGTGATCGAGGTCGTTCCCGAGCAACTGGCGATCAAGCAGCAGATCATGACCGAGCTGGACCGGGTCGTCCGCCCGGATGCCATCATCGCGACGAACACCTCCTCGCTGTCGGTCACGGCGATCGCGGCCGGGTCGGCGCATCCGGGCCGGGTCGTCGGCATGCACTTCTTTAACCCGGCTGCGGTGATGCGGCTGGTCGAGGTGGTCACCACGGTGCGCACCGGCCCCGCGGTCGGCCGCGCCGTCACCGAGCTTGCCCGCAAGCTGGGCAAGACGCCAGTACAAGTCACTGACCGAGCCGGGTTCGTCGCCAACGCGCTGCTGCTGCCCTACCTGAATCACGCGGTGCGGCTGCTCGAAACCGGCTATGCCACCCGCGAGGACATCGACGCGGCAGTCACCGAGTCGGTCGGCCTGCCGATGGGCCCGCTGGCGCTGCTCGACCTGATCGGGCTGGACACCTCGCTCGCGGTCCTTGAGGTCCTGCACACCGAGTTCGGCGGCACGCGCTACATCCCGGCACCGCTGCTGCGCCGCCTGACCGCCGCCGGCCGCACCGGCCGCAAGAGCGGCGGCGGGTTCTACGACTATCCGGCGAAGGGAACTGCCCGGGCCGCCGAGTCGCCGATGATGCATAACGAAGACCAGCCGCCTCCTCCCGGCACCATCACCCTGATCGAGCCGGAGGCCGGTCACGGGTCCGGTGACCGGGTCGGCCACGGCGACGGCGCCCGGCCCGGCGGGCGGCACCATGACCGTGCGGCCGAACTAGCCAGCCTGATCGCGGCAGCCGGGATCAGCGTTACCCGCAACCCGGCGCACCCGACGGACCTGGCGATCGTCGCGGTCGGCCCGGAGGGCGGCGTGCTCGCGGCGGCGGTGGCGGCGGGGCGGGGCGCTGACGCGGTCGGACTGCATCTGGCCGGCCAGCAACTGGCCGAGCTGGTGCCTACCCGGCTGACCTCGGCCAGCGCACTGGCTGCCGCGCAGGCCCTGACCGGCGGACTTGGCCTGCGCTCGGTTCGGTCGGCCGACCGGCCAGGATTGCTGGCCGCCGCGCTGATCTACCCGCACTTGCGAGATGCCGTGGCGATGGTGGCTGACGGATACGCGACAGCTGGCGATGTCGACGCGGCGATGACGCTGGGCTGCGGCTACCCACGTGGGCCGATGCAGCTGCTGGCGGAGTTCGGACCTGAGCGGGTGCTCGGCGTGCTGCGGGCAATGCAGGCCGGGTACGGCGATCCGGCGTTCGCGCCGCCGCCGCTGCTCGCCGAGATAGCGCTAGCTGGGTGGTTGCCTGCTGGGTTGTCGACGGTTGGCTCGTCGGCTGCCGGTAACGAGGCGGCTGGGCGCGAGACGGCTGGGCGCGAGACGGCTGGGCGCGAGACGGCTGGGGGCGAGACGACTGGGCATGACATGACTGGGCATGGCATGGCTGGGCCGGAGTGGGCCGGAGGCACGGCGGCCGCGCAGCCGCCGCAGCGCGGGACATGAGCCCGCGTAAGGCCCGGCGCTTGCCCAGCGAGGTGCCGCGCCGCCCGAGGCGAGCGGGCCGGACGCCGGCGGGCACCAGCTGGACCGCCGACGGCGGGGACGACGACGCGCCGGTGCGGCTCGGACCACCGCAGGTTCAGGATTGGCCGGACGGCGAGTGGGTGGTCCGGCAGGTTCCCGGCGTCGCGGCGACGAAGCTGTACCGGTGTCCGGGCTGTGACCAGGAGATCAGGCCAGGCACGGCGCACGTGGTCGTCTGGCCGGCCCAGACGCCAGGACCGCAGGACCGCAGACATTGGCATAATGCCTGCTGGCAGCGCCGTCCGCAGCGCGCCGGGCCGGGACCGAGTACGAACCGGTGAGGAGATCATGATCGAGATCCGGGCGCACCCGATCCGACCGAGCACGGTGCTTCCCGCGCGCCGCGAGGACATCGTCCTGCACACCGCCGACGGCCTGGATCTGGTCGGCGAGCTGGCCAAGCCGCTTGACCGCGAGCCGGTGGCGACGCTCATCTGCCTGCATCCGCTGCCGACAGCGGGCGGCACGATGGACAGCCACGTGCTGCGCAAGGCGTCGTTCCGGTTGCCGGCCCTGGCCGACCTGGCGGTCCTGCGGTTCAATACCCGCGGTGCGTCGTCAGAGCGGGGGACCAGCGACGGTCGGTTCGGCGGCGGCCAGTCCGAGCAGTACGACGTGTCGGCGGCAATCGCGTTCTGCGTGGCTGCTGGGCTGCCCAGGCTTTGGCTGGTCGGCTGGTCGTTCGGCACCGAGCTGGCGCTGCTGTGGGGCAACATGCCGCAGATCGAGGGAGCGATCTTGCTCTCGCCGGCCCTGCGCCGGGCCAGCGAAGCCGACCTGGACGGCTGGGCGGGCAGCGGACGGCCGCTGGTCGCGCTGGTGCCCGAATTCGATGACTACCTGCGGCCGGACGAGGCCAAGGCCCGGTTTGGCCGGGTGCCACAGGCGCAGGTCATCGCGGTCGACCAGGCCAAGCATCTGTGGATCGGGGAGAAGTACGTGCGGATTGTGCTCAATGAGATCGTGCGGCTGGTGAACCCTACCGCCTGGCCGCTTCCCGCTGAATGGAAGGAATGACCGTGAGCCTCTTCGACCTCACCGGCAAGACGGCCTTCGTTACCGGTGCGTCGCGCGGGATCGGCCGTGCCATCGCCGTGGCCCTGGCCCAGGCCGGCGCGGACGTTGCTCTGGTGGCGCGGACAGCGCAGGGGCTGGCCGATACCGCGGACGACGTGACCGCGCTCGGCCGCAAGGCGATCGTCATCCCGGCCGATGTGACCGACCAGGCGGGAGTGGCCGATGCGGCGGCCGCAGCTATCGACCAGCTCGGGCACGTCGATGTGGTGGTGAACAACGCGGGCGGGTCCAACTTCATGGTCAGCTTCCGCGACCTGCGGCTATCTGGCTGGGACAAGCTGATCAGGCTGAACCTGACCTCCGCGGTCTATGTCTGCCACGCCTTCGCCGGTCACCTACTCGACCGGCGCCAGGGATCGGTGATCAACGTGGCCTCGGTGGCTGGCGTGGCTTCCTCTCCGCTGATCGCGCCGTACGGCGCGGCCAAGGCGGGCCTGATCTCGCTGACCAAGACGCTGGCCGTTGAGTGGGCCGCCGACGGCGTCCGAGTCAATGCCCTGTGCCCCGGCTGGACGGCCACCGACCTGAACCGAAATCTTTGGGAGGACCCGGTGGCCGGCCCGGCGACGGTCGCCACCGTGCCGATGCGCCGCTGGGCAACGGCGCAGGAGATGATCGGCCCGGCCATCTTCCTGGCTAGCGACGCCTCGTCCTACATGACCGGTCAGGTTCTCGTCATCGACGGCGGCCAGACAGCTTAGTCGGCAACCCTGAGCTGGCGGCCGCCCGGTGCTGACGGTCTGCCTCCGGTCCCACCTGACCGGTCAGGTTCTCGTCATCGACGGCGGCCGGACAGCTTAGTGGTCTCACCCGGAAGTCTTTCGGGGGTTGACGTGATCGTGCCGGGTGTGATGGTGGCCGTTCACAAGTCGGGGCCGCCGAGGTAGAGGCCGGCGGCGCAGTCGAGGGCTTCTTGCGGGGTGCCGGCGAAGGCGCCGGTGTGCAGGACCTGGTCTTCGTAGCGGTCACCGCTGGCCAGGTAGAGGGCGAATCCCCAGGTCCGCGCGGATCCGCCGTAACGCAGCCGGCAGAGCGGGATGACGTCGCCGCCGGGGAGCTGGCCGTCGATGTAGGCGAACCCGGCGCGGTAGCGCACGGTCACACCGGCCAGCTGGGGCCAGCGGTCCCTGGCGTGGGCACGGAGCCGCTGAGCCAGGGAGGTCCTGGTGGATTCGGGGATGGCGGGCATGGGTTCATCGTGCCCGAGGGTGCGGGAGCCCGGGTATGATCGTCGCGTCCGCGGGGGAATTACACGCATGTAATTCACCCGGGAGGGCCAGTGCCCCGCTCCTGCGCGGTCGTGATCACGCTGACCGCGGCCGAACGTCACATCCTCAAGGACCGGGACCGGGGCGGCAAGACGCCGTGGCAGGTCCGGCTCCGGGCACAGATCGTGCGGCGGGCCGCGTGCGGCCAGGCCAATGAGCGGATCGCCCGCGAGCTGGGCATCTGCGCCGACACGGTGCGGTGCTGGCGGTCCCGGTTCGCCGCGGGCCGGCTGGACGGGCTGGCTGACCTGCCCCGCAGTGGCCGGCCGTGCCGGATCACGCCGGTGCAGGTCGCTCAGGTCAGGGCGCTGGCGTGCCAGCTTCCCGCCGAGACCGGGGTGCCGCTGGCCCGCTGGTCATGCCCGGACCTGGCAGCCGAGCTGATCAGCCGCCAGATGCTGCCGGCGATCTCGGCGTCCACCGTGCGGCGGATCCTGGCCGCCGACCCGATCAAGCCATGGCAGCACCAGTCGTGGATATCCATCCGCGACCCCGGCTTCATACCCAAGGCAACCCGGGTGCTGGAGCTGTACCAGCGCCGCTGGGACGGCGCGCCACTGAGCGACGACGAGTACGTGATCTCCAGCGACGCCAAGCCCTCGATCCAGGCCCGCTGCCGCTGCCACCCCACCCTGCCGCCGGGTGTGTCCCGCATGATGCGGGTCGAGCATGAGTACCAGCGCAAAGGCGCGCTGGCCTACCTCGCCGCCCTCGACGTGCACCGCGCGCAGGTATTCGGGCACTGCGCTCCCACCACCGGGATCGTGCCGTTCATGACGCTAGTCGGCCAGGTCATGAGCCGCGAACCCTACGCCTCGGCCAGGCGGGTGTTCTGGGTCGTCGATAACGGGTCCGATCACCGCGGGCAGGCCGCAGTGAAACGCCTGGCTGCGGCCTACCCGAACGCCGTCCTGGTGCACACCCCGGTACACGCATCGTGGCTGAATCAAGTGGAGTGCCTTTTCTCCATAGTTCAGCGGAAAGTCCTGACCCCCAACGACTTCGCTGACCTTGACCAGGTCGAGCAGAGGCTGCTGGCATACCAGGACCGCTACAACGCAACCGCGACCCCGTTCAGGTGGAAGTTCACCGCCGCCCACCTGGCAGAGGTGATCGCCCGGATCGACCGGCACGAACCCACCCCGCCGCCACCAGCCCCGAAGAAAACACGCGCCACCCGGACCAGCACCGCTACCACCCAACAGGCCGCATGATCAACCCCCGAAAGACTTCCAGGCGAGACCACTTAGTCCGCGACCCGGCGCTGGCGGCCGCCCGGCGCTGGCGGTCTGCCTCCGGTGCGGTCTGGCAACGGCGCCGATGACCCGGCTTCGAAGGTGGCCACCGATTTGGCGACGGACTCGTCCAGGCGGTCCTCAAGCTGGCCGATGACCGCCCGCATCCGGCGCAGGTCAGCCGGCGCCACGTCGCCGACCAGAGCGTATGCGAGGCTCCGGTAGGAGAGGTCCAGCCGGGCTAGGACTGCCTCGGCGGAGGTGGTGAGCGCGATGATGGTGGCCCGGCGGTCAGTGGGGTGCGGGCTGCGGGTCACCCAGCCGTCGGCCTCAAGCGCGTCAACCAGGTCGGTGACCGTGCGGGGAGAAACGCCGAGTGCCTGGCTGAGGGTCCGCATCAGCACTGGTCCTGATTCGCGCAGCGCCCAGAGCGCCCGGCCGCGGGCAAATCCGAGGCCGTACTGGCGCGCGCCGAGTTCCTGCAACTCCATCAGCCTCGGTGCCAGCCGGAACAGCCGGCCGATCACGCTGACCACCAGATCATCGGACGGCTCGGAAGCACGAGCCGCTCGGGCAGCCTCCAGGTCCGGGTTGCTCGACCTGGAGGCACCAGGGGCACCGGCCGGTCCGACAGAATATCCGCTAGTCATATAGTCCGGTGGGTGCTGCTCGGCAGGCTGGCCAGCGACGCCTTGATCCTCGCGGTCCAGGCAGGCCTGTTGCTGAGCATTGGTCGCCTGCTCGGTTTCCGGGTCAGCGCTGGACTGGCTGGCATGGCCGGGATCGCCGCGATCGCGGTCGCGTTCGGACTCGCGGTCGCTGTCGCCTCGTCCTGGCTGGCCCTGATCATCGGTGACCCGGAGACGGCCGAGCGGGTGCTGTTCTTCCCGGCGATCGCGATCACCTTTGTCAGTTCTGCGTTCGCACCGGTCGGTCTGCTGGCGGGGTGGATGCAGCCCGTTGCCGCGGACAGCCCAGTCACCGCCGCAGCCAATCTGGTCAGGGCGCTGGCGGACGGCGGACCGGCGGCCGTCCCGCTGGTGGAGTTCGGTTGCTGGCTGGTCGCCCTGACGGTCGTCCCAGGCGCCATGGCCGTCCGCCGCTGGCAAGCATCCGACTAGCAGCGAAGGCCCCCGCGCTAGGAGCGGCGGGGGGCCTTCGGAGCCTGCGTTGCTACTCAGTCCACCAGTTCTCGTCGTCGCCTTCGGTCTGCTTACCGTTCGGCTGCTTCTGCTCTGTCTTCGCAGCGGCTGCCGGGGCGGGACGTGCGGTGGTCTGGGCTGCTCCGCCGTTGGCCGCCGGAGCCGCAGCAACCGCCCGGGCGGGTGCTGGTGCCTGGATCGCGGGAGCAGGCGCGGGGGAGGCGAGGGTGGCGGCCTGCGGCCCGAGCAGCTGGCTGATCTGCGCCAGGTGCGCCTGGACTGTCTCGTACTGCTTGTTAGCCTCGTCGACCCTGCGCTGGGCCGTGCTCGCGTGCCGGTCGGCCTCTGCCTTGGCCTCGGCCAGCAGCTGGTCTGCCTGCGCCTTAGCCTGAGCGACGATGTCGTCGGCGTTCTTCTTCGCGCCGCTGACCAGCTGCTTGGCGTGATCGTCAGCGTCCCGGCGCGACTGCTCGGCCTGCGCGCTGGCCTTGGTGGCCCGCTGCTCGGCCGTCGCCGCGCGCTGCTCGGCCTCGGTGACCAGGCGCTGGGTCGCCGCCTGTGCGGCTGCGAGCCGCTCGGCCTCCTGCCGCTCGGCCTCCTCGCGCCGCGACGCGAGCTGGATATCGAACTCGGCCTCGGCCTGAGCCCGCTGGGCCTCGCTCTCCTCCAGGATCCGCTGGGCCTGGCTGCGCATCTCGTCGGCCTGGCGCTTGGAGGTCGTCAGGATCTCGTCCCGCTCGCGCTTGGACGAGGCCTTCAGCTGGGCGACCTCGCGCTCGGTGGTCGTGCGCAGCTTGGCGATCTCACGCTCGACGGCAGCGCGCTTCTCCGCGACCTCGTGGTCCACCATCGCCCGCAGCTTGGCGACCTCGCGCTCGGTGGTCGACGTCAGCTCATCGGACTCGCGGCGGGCCGTGGTGCGAATGCTGTCGGCCTCCCGCTCGGACGAGGCAATCTGCTCGTCGGTCTCCCGCTTGGCGTTCGCACGCAGCTCAGCGGTCTCGTTCTCGGCGCCGGCCCGCAGCTCGGCAGCGTCGACCTTGGCCGACGCGAGCACCTGGCTCGCCTCCGACCTGGCCTCCTGCAGGATCTCGTCCCGCTGCTCTTCGGCCAGCCGGAGCAGCTGCTCGATCCGCGAGCCGAGGCCAGAGTAGGTCGGGCGCTCCTGCTCCTGCATCTGACGGTGCGCGAAAGCCAGCTCCTGCTTCAGAGCCTGCTCGTTCTCGCGCACCGCGCGCAGCTCGCCGTCCTTCTTCCTGAGGTACTCCTCGACTTCCTCCTGGTCGTAACCGCGCATCTTCTGCGAGAAATGCGGCGGCTGGTCGTCGTCGAAGAAGGTGCCGAGCTGGGCATTGATATCGGGCTGCATGTCGCCTAATCCTGGGTAGACGGGGGTTTCAGCATCCTGGAGCCTGCTTGGACCGGGGATGCCCAACGCCGGTGCGGTCGTCTTGCTTGCTGGCCAGCCCGCCGCAGCGTCATGCTGTCAGGGTCACAGCCCGCACGCCAGTCACTTTCCCGGTGCTCGCAGCGTACTCCGCCGTCCGGCCGTTGGTGGCCCGTTCGCGGTTGCTCGTGCCGTAGCTGATGAATTACCAGGCTTGCCCCGGCTTAATCGCAGCCGGGGTCATGAAAGGCGGCTACGGCTGCCGAGCCGATTGGACCAGTTCGGTGAGCACGCCGCCCACATCCGCCGGGTGCAGGAATGCGATGGCGGCACCCATCGACCCATGCCTCGGCCTCGCGTCTAGCAATCGGACACCAGTCGCCCCGATGGCTCCAAGCGCTGCCGTGATGTCCGCCACTCCGTAGCCCACATGGTGGATTCCCTCGCCACGGCGGGCCATGAACCGGCCTACCGGGGTGTCGGATCCGAGCGGCTCGAGTAGCTGGACGTAGGAGGTGCCGGCCGGAGCGTCGGCAACCATCAGCATCGCCTCTCTGACCCCCTGCTCGGCGTTGGTCTCCTCACTGATCAGCGTCAGGCCGAAGGTGGACTGGTAGAAGGCGATCTTCTCGGCGAGATCCCGGCATGCGATTCCGATGTGGTCTATGCGCGTCAGCAAGGCCTTTCCCTTCCCGATTACGCCGCACCGTCGCCGGCCAGCGGATCTAGGTATCGTTGCAGCTATGAATGAAGCGGTGATTGTCGGCGGGGCGCGAACACCGATCGGGCGGCTACTCGGATCACTCAGCGACTTCAGCGGCGCTGAGCTCGGCGGCTTCGCGATCAAGGCCGCGCTGGACCGAGCCGGCCTGACCGGCGACCAGGTTGACTACGTGATCATGGGCCAGGTGCTGCAGGCCGGAACGGGCCAGATCACGGCGCGGCAGGCCGCGGCCGCGGCTGGCATCCCGATGACGGTCCCGTCGCTCACGATCAACAAGGTCTGCCTGTCCGGACTTGACGCGATCGCGCTCGCTGCCCAGCTGATCAGGGCCGGCGAGTTCGACGTGGTCGTAGCGGGCGGAATGGAGTCCATGACGGCGGCACCGCACCTGCTTCCAGCAGCCCGCAAGGGGATCAAGTACGGCTCAGCTGAGCTGATCGACGCGATGGCCTTCGATGGCCTGACCGATGCCTTCGACCACCTTTCGATGGGCGAGTCCACCGAGCGGCACAACTCCAGGCTCGCGATAACCCGCGAGGAGCAGGACGAGTTCGCCGCCCGCTCGCACCAGCGGGCCGCGGCGGCGATCAAGAACGGGCTGTTCGCCGAGGAGATCGTGCCGGTGTCGGTGCCGCAGCGGCGTGGAGACCCAGTCGTCGTCGACACCGACGAGGGCGTCCGGGCGGACACCACGGTGGAGACGCTGAGCAAGCTGCGCCCGTCGTTCGCCGCGGACGGCACGATCACGGCGGGGTCCGCCTCGCAGATCTCCGACGGCGGGTGCGCCGTCGTGGTCATGTCGGCACAGGCTGCGGCGGCCGCAGGCGCCGAGGTGCTCGCTGAGGTCGGCGCGCACGGCGTGGTGGCCGGCCCGGACAACTCACTGCATTCGCAGCCCTCCAATGCGATCAGGCAGGCACTGGCCAAGGCCGGGCTGACCATTGGCGACCTGGACCTGATCGAGATCAACGAGGCGTTCGCCGCGGTGGCCATCCAGTCGATGCGGGACCTTGGCATCGGGCCGGACATCGTCAACGTCAATGGCGGCGCGATCGCGCTCGGCCACCCGATCGGCATGTCCGGGGCTCGGCTCGCCTTGCACCTGATCTACGAGCTGCGGCGGCGCGGCGGCGGTCTCGGTGCCGCTGCGCTGTGCGGCGGAGGTGGCCAGGGTGACGCCCTGCTGCTCAGGGTTTCGCCGGCCGGCCGCGACTGAGCCACGTGCGTTCGGATCCGGAGGCGCTCGTCGCCGCTGCGCGTAGTGGTGACCGCCGGTCACTGGCACGGCTGGTCTCGCTGGTCGAGAATGGCTCGCCTATGCTGCGGCGGGTCATGCGGGCGGTTGCCCCCTATACCGGCCGGGCGCGGGTGGTCGGGCTGACCGGCTCGCCGGGTGTCGGGAAGTCGACGGTCACCGGTGCGCTGGTGCGGGCGTACCGGGCCTGCGATCTGCAGGTAGGCGTCCTGGCGGTCGATCCCACCTCGCCGTTCACCGGTGGCGCCCTGCTCGGCGACCGGGTCAGGATGCAAGACCACGCCACCGACCCCGGCGTGTTCATCAGGTCGATGGCCAGCCGCGGGCACCTGGGCGGCCTGTCCTGGGCGGCGCCGCAGGCGCTTCGGATCCTCGACGCGGCCGGCTTCGACCTGATCGGCATCGAGACCGTCGGAGTCGGGCAGGCGGAGGTGGAGATCGCGTCGCTGGCCGATACGACCCTGGTGATCGTCGCGCCCGGGATGGGCGACTCTATTCAGGTCGCCAAGGCCGGCATTCTGGAGATCGCCGACATCTTCGTGGTGAACAAGTGCGACCGGCCAGGCGCCCAGGAGGTGATCAGGGATCTGCGCACCATGCTGTCGATGGCCAGGTATGACGAGGGCACCTGGAAACCTCCGATCGTCGCCATCTCGGCTGCGACCGGCGAGGGAGTCGACGAGCTGGTCACCAGGCTGGACGCGCACTGGGCCTGGCTTGGCGAGTCGGGGGAGGGCGACCAGCGTCGCCTGGTCAGGGCCCGCGAGGAGATCTCGGCGATCGCGGTCGCCGAGATCCGGCGCCGGCTAGGCGGGCTGCCCGGCGAGTCCAGGCTCGACGACCTGGCCGCCCAGGTCGCCAGCGGCAAGCTGGACCCGTACGCCGCAGCCGACGAACTGGCGGCATTCTAACGACCTCCCTCCGCGATTGGGGTCGGGGCATGCTGGCGTGATGTGGGTCGGACGGTTCAGCAGTCTGTGTGGCTCTGGCGGCTTGAATTAGACCCGGCATGACGGCTCGATTCGAACCCACCAGTCCGACGTCAGCTGAATGGTTGTCGGGCTACAGCTTGCGGCGCGATTCCCGCAGGGCGGCACCTTGGTGGTCTGGTCCGCTTCGACCTGCTGCAATCTCCGCAGAGCGCGGCCGACCGATGGCTACTGGGGACGGTCTGCCTTGCTAACGTGGCTGCCATGTCGAATGACCTGCCCGACCTGCGGGCATCGCACGCGGATCGCGACCGCGTCGTGGATGCGCTGCGGGTCGCCGGCGGTGACGGCCGACTCAGCGCCGAGGAACTCGACACCCGGCTGGAGAGCGCGCTTTCAGCCCGGACGCTCGGCGAGTTGGCCGAGCTCACCGCCGACCTGCCGATCGCGCCCGCAGCCAAAGGCAAAGACGTACTCGTGGTCGAGCAACACGGCGGCAGGTACGTACGGGAGGGGCGCTGGTCGCTACCCGCGCGCATCGAGCTTCGCACGCAAGAGTGCCGAGTCACCCTCGACTTCACCCACGCGGTGATCACCTCGGATGTCCTGCGAATCGAGACGGACATGGTGCACGGCAAGCTGTTCATCGTCAGCTCGCCGGGCATCGTGATCGACACCGACGGGCTCAACCTCACCTACTCCAAGCTCAAGCTCCACTCCAAGAACGCCGCTGCCGATCCCCGTCTCCGCATCGAGCTCGTCGGAAAGCTTCTACACGCGAAAGTCATCGAGCAGCGGCCGTGACGTCGCCCCCGGTGCCTTGAACAGTACGTCTGCTCCCGCATGGCTCCAGTAGGCACGCTCGGCACCCCAACACCACCGCAGCGCCGCCCCGCTGAGGTGGTACGGAAGCCATGAGATACGGGCGACGGTCAATACGCGCTTCGGTCAGTCCGATGTCCATTCAGCTGACGTCGGACTGGTGGGTTCGAACCGAGCCGTCCTGCCGGGTTCAGTTCAAGCCGCCCGGGCCATCTGTGGGGAAGGCGGGCACGAGTTCGGTGCTGGGCCGGCGGCGGGCGGCTCGTTTGGCGGCGCGGTCAGAGACAAGCCGGCGATCGCGCAGTGTGTCTCGGCGTAGTCCTGGCGGCGTCCTGTCCAGCGCTGCAAGGGGCGCCATTGACGCAGTTCGGCGTTTGCGTGTTCGACGGCGATCCGGCTTGCGCTTTCCGGGGACGAAGGCGGCCCGTCCGGGGCGTCCGGCCTTCGGCCGACGGACCTGGGTTTCAGTGCCGTCGATGCGCAGTGTGACGTTTTCGGCCTCGGCGTAGGCGAACACGTCGGCCAGGGTGCGCAGGCGCAGGCCTGGTCGTTGCGGGACGGCGAACCCGCGTCCGGCCAGCAGCGGCCTGATCTCGCCGATCGCGCGGCCGATCGTGGAGGACCCGACCTGGTAGATCACGCCGAGGGCCTCGTGGGTCAAACCGGTGCGCAGGTGGGCCAGGGTGACCAGCAGTCGGTCGGTGAACACCAACTCGTATTTTGGCCCAGGGCAGGCCTGGCGCCGCCGGTCGCCGCGGCGCCGCTGGCGGCGCCCGGACTCGCATCGCGCCTCCCACCGCGGCGCGAGTTCAGTGACAAGCTCGCCCAGGTGTACCCGGGACAGCCCGCAGAAGGCGTAATGGGACATGGCCGCGCGGGCCTGACCAAGGTTCACACCCTGGCAACCTAGTGGGCACCAGTACGTCACCGCCTGCGTGAAGACACGGTCAGGCGGGCTGCCACAGCTCGACCCGATTGCCCTCGGGATCGGTGACCCAGCCGAATCGACCGACACCCTCCATGTCCTGCGTTTCTGTAGCCACGTCCGCTCCCATGGCGCGCAGTTGTGCGAGCATCGCATCCAGGTCGCGGACCCGGAAGTTGAGCATGGTCTGCTGGGCGCGGGACCCGAAGTAGCCGGTCTCGGACTCGAACGTCGCGAACACCGTCAGCCCGGCTCCCTGCCGCCACAGGCCGTTCTCATCGGCGTCCAGGCCCAGGCAATCGCGGTACCACGCGCCCAGGGCCGCCGGGTCGGCGGCCCGCATGAAGTATCCACCGATCCCAACCACACGTTCCATGCCGCTATCTTGCCAGGACGGCGATCGGGCGGGCTGGCACCACACCATCGCCCGCTTCACACCCCCGTCTCAATCGCGGGGGAACTCGTAAGCAGTCCAGCTGTTGGCTTCCGGACGGGCGTCTCAAACCGGGGCAAATCAACCTGTGATCACCGCCATGAACCGGCGGGTCGGCCACCTGGCATCGATTGCGTTGCGCGGCCACAAAACGCCTAAATCGGCTCGGCTATTGACTGTGCCGCTGGGACCGGCGAACGGCCTGGAGAATGCCTGCGTTGTCAGCTGCGACAACATCGTGACGGTGCCCGAGAACGCGCTGGGCCGCCAGATCGGCTACCTGCTGCCCGCACAGGAAGCCGCCCTGACGGCAGCGATTCACGCAGCATTCGACCTCGACTGAGCCATGGCTGCGCATGATCCGGCGGCTGAGCCGTAGCTGACGATCCGCTGGGCCCGCCCGTCGGCACCGTGAGGTGGGAGGCAACGGGCCACCGAGGTTAGTGCGGATCGGGACGGGAAGCCGGTGAGCCACGGCGCGACCGGCGGCTGGCTACGGCGCGGTCGAAGACGGTGCTGACTGCCTGGCCGGTGCCGGCCCCGATCAGGGCTCCGGCCACGGTATCGCCGGGGTAGTGCACGCCGGTGTGCACCCGCGAGTAGGCCACGCCGCCGGCCACGAACTGGATGGCGATGGCCAGCCAGGGGTTGTCCCGACTGATCGCGGTCGCGAAGGCGAACGCGGACGCCGAGTGCCCCGATGGGAACGATGTCGACGACGGCATCTCGACGTAACGCTCACTGGGAACGCCGGCACCTGCCCGATCCGGCCGCCGCCTCGCGGAGACCGACTTCACGCCCAGATTGACGACGGCGGAGGCGACCCCGATTGCCAGCAGGCCGCGGACCGCGGCCCGTCGGCCAGCCGGGCCGGTGACGGCGAGCCCGGTGGCGATGCCGAGCCAGAGCCTGGAGTCGTTGGCGGAGTTGGACAGCCGACGCATGGCCTGGTCCAGAGCCGGGGTCGGGACTGCGGCGACGGCCGCATAGACGGCCCGGTCGATCGCGCCGAGTTGGTGCAGTGCTTCGGTCAGCCGCTGCCGAGTCGGCCCCCCGAGCCAGGACAGCTGATCAGCCAGCCGATCGGCCACCGCCTCGGCCACTGTCTCGGCCCCTGCGGCCGCAGACTCGCCGTTGGCCGAGAGCGGTCGGCCCGCTTGAAACGGCGGCTCGCCGTCGGCTCCCCCCTGCGCCATCGGTGCATGCTAACACCGGATGCCGGGCACTGATCTGGGGCATGACCACGAAGAACGCCAGGACGACGGGGGGGCCGTGCCGGGGAGAACTGGCCCGAGGCCGACATTGAGTGAGCGCCTGAGCGCTGTGATCGCCATCTTGTCCGTGACCGCGGCGGTGGTCCTGGTGGCGCTGAACGTCCTCGCTCGGCTGGGGGCGATCATCCTGGCACTGATCGGACTGATCGGCTGCGTGACGGCGTGCTGGTATGCCGTGTCGCGGCGGGGCGTAGTCCGGCTGGTGGCCATGGTCATCGCGGTGGTCGCGCTGGCCGTGCTGGTGACCGGCCTGGTCCTGGCGGTGATCAAGCTCTGGTTGGTGGCTCTCGTGGTCCTGCTGGCCTTCGTTTCTGTACTCTGCGCCCGGCACGCGCTGCGTCGGACGCCCAAAGCGCTGCGGTCCGAGCAGCAGGCCGCCGTCAAACAGGCCGCGGTCGAGCAGGCGGCGGTGAAGCCCGCGGCGGGTGAGACGGCATCGCGGGACTCGGGCGGGTCCGCGCCGCACCAGGCCGCGCCGACGGCCGTCCTGATCATGAACCTGAAGTCGGGCGGCGGTAAGGCCGAGCACTTCGCGCTGGCCGATGAATGCCGGGTACGCGGCATCGAGCCGGTCATCCTGCGGCCGGGGGATGACCTGATCGGGCTGGCCGAGGGCGCCATCGCGGGAGGCGCCGAGGTGATCGGCATGGCCGGCGGTGACGGATCGCAGGCCGCGGTCGCGTCGGTCGCCGCCAGGCTCGGGGTTCCGCACGTCTGCGTCCCGGCCGGAACGCGCAACCACTTCGCCCTCGACCTCGGCCTGGACCGGGACGACGTGGTCGGCGCTCTCGACGCGTTCGCCGACGGCGTCGAGCGCCGGATCGACCTGGCCACGGTCAACGGCCGCACGTTCGTGAACAACTGCTCGCTCGGGCTGTACGCCAAGGTGGTGCAATCACCCCAGTACCGGGATGCCAAGGTCAAGACCGCCGCGGATCTGCTGCCTGATCTGCTCGGACCGGACGCGACGCCGCTCGACCTTCGGTTCGAAGGGCCCACCGGAGGCCGGTTCGAGACCGCGCACCTGATCCTGGTGTCGAACGATCCCTACCAGCTCGCGCACCCCGGCGGCCGGGGTACCAGGGAGCACCTGGACAAGGGTCTGCTGGGAATCGTGATGGTGCAGGTGACCGACGCGGCCGACGCCCGCCGCTTCATGATGCTGGAGCTAGCCGGCCAGGTCCGCCGGTTCCCTGGCTGGCGGGAGTGGACTCAGGCGAGGTTCGAGGTCGACTCGGCCGGGCCGGTCGAGGTGGGCGTCGACGGCGAGGCCCTGGTGCTTGAGCCGCCATTGGTCTTCGAGTCACAGCCCGATGCGCTGCGGGTGTGGCTGCCGAGGTCGGCGCTGCGGCTGTCGCCGGCCGCCCGTGCCGTCCGGGTGCTGACCCGATCGACCGCCGCGGACCTGGTCAGCGTCGCGGTCGGGGCCGACCCCAGCGAATAGCTTGACATCGAGAGACCCTGCTCGTTAATCTGGCAAGGTAACTTGACGTCAAGATACTTCTCGGAGTGCTCGAAGTGCTCGGAGCGCTGGCCGGGCCAACCAGCCTGAGCGCGACGGTCCCGCGGCGCTACGGCAGGATTGCGGCAGACGCGGAACGCGGGCCGGGCGGGCGCCGGGTACCGGGTGCCGGGTGCCACCGGACGGTAGGAGGGCAGGTCATCATGACAGCTAACAGCTTCGGTGCTCGCGGCACCCTGACGACGGGCGGGACCAGCTACCAGATTCACCGGCTCAGCGTGCTGCCAGCGGCTTCGGACCTTCCGTTCAGCCTGAAAGTTCTGCTGGAGAACCTGCTGCGGACCGAGGACGGCGTGAGCGTCACCGGTGACCACATCCGGGCACTGGCGGAGTGGCGGCCGGCGGCGGAGCCGGACACCGAGATCCAGTTCAGCCCGGCCCGGGTGATCATGCAGGACCTGACCGGCGTGCCCGCGGTGGTTGACCTGGCCACGATGCGCGAGGCGATGCAGGCGCTGGGCGGCGATGCCGCGAAGATCAACCCGCTGGTGCCCGCCGAGCTGGTGATCGACCACTCGGTGATCGCCGACATCTTCGGACGGCCCGATGCCTTCGAGCGCAACGTGGACTTCGAGTACCAGCGCAACTCCGAGCGGTTCGCGTTCCTGCGCTGGGGCCAGCAGGCGCTACAGCAGTTCCGGGTCGTCCCGCCAGGCACCGGGATCGTGCACCAGGTCAACATCGAGCACCTGGCCAGGGTGATCATGACTGGCCAGGCGGTCGGCGGCGGGCTGACCGCCTACCCGGACACCTGCGTGGGAACCGACTCGCACACCACCATGGAGAATGGCCTCGGCGTGCTCGGCTGGGGCGTCGGCGGCATCGAGGCCGAGGCGGCGATGCTCGGGCAGCCGATCTCGATGCTGATCCCGAAGGTGGTCGGGTTCCGGCTGACCGGCCAGCTGCCGACCGCCACCACGGCCACCGACCTGGTGCTCACCATCACCGAGCTGCTCCGCAAGCATGGCGTGGTCGGAAAATTCGTGGAGTTCCACGGCGATGGCGTGGCCGCCGTCCCGGTCGCGAACCGGGCCACCATCGGGAACATGAGCCCGGAGTTCGGATCCACCTGCGCGATCTTCCCGATCGACGAGCAGACGCTGACCTATCTGCGGCTGACCGGTCGGCCAGCCGAGCAGGTCGCGCTGGTCGAGGCCTACGCCAAGGAGCAGGGACTGTGGCACGAGCCAGGCCAGACCGCGCGCTACTCCGAGGAACTCCAGCTCGACCTGTCCACTGTGGTGCCGTCCCTGGCCGGGCCGAAGCGGCCGCAGGACCGGGTGGCGCTGACCGACGCCAAGACCTCGTTCCGCACCGCTCTCGGCTCGTACATGCACCTGCCCAGCCTGGACAACGGGATCGCCGACACCTTCCCGGCCTCCGACCCGGTGTCCGGCGGCCTGGATGACCGGCCGTCGCAGCCGACGCCGGTGACCCTGGAGGACGGAACGCAGACCAGCGTCGACCACGGCTCGGTGGTGATCGCCGCGATCACCTCCTGCACCAACACGTCGAACCCGTACGTGATGGTCGGCGCCGCGCTGCTGGCCCGCAACGCGGTGGAACTCGGCCTGGCCAGGAAGCCGTGGGTGAAGACCACGCTGGCACCGGGGTCCAAGGTGGTCATGGATTACTTCGAGCGGGCCGAGCTGACGCCGTACCTGGAGAAGCTCGGCTTCAACCTGGTCGGCTACGGCTGCACCACCTGCATCGGCAACTCGGGTCCGCTGCCCGAGTCGATCAGCGCGGCGGTGGCGCAGCACGATCTGGCCGTGGTCTCCGTGCTGTCCGGCAACCGGAACTTCGAGGGCCGGATCAACCCGGACGTGAAGATGAACTACCTGGCCTCGCCGCCGCTGGTGGTCGCCTACGCACTCGCCGGGACGATGGACATCGACCTGACCACGGAGCCGATCGCGATGGGCAACGATGGCCAGCCGGTCTACCTGGAGGACATCTGGCCGTCGCCGGCCGAGGTCGACTTCGTGGTGCACGGGTCGGTCGCCGCCGAGATGTTTACCCGCGACTACGCCGACGTCTTCGCCGGCGACGAACGGTGGGCAGCGCTCGACGTACCGCCGGGCGATGTGTTCGCCTGGGATGAGGCATCGACCTACGTTCGGCGGCCGCCGTACTTCGACGGTATGCCGGCCACCCCGGAGCCGGTGACCGACATTCACGGCGCGCGGGTGCTGGCCGTGCTCGGCGACTCGGTCACCACCGACCACATCTCCCCGGCCGGCGCGATCAAGGCCGACAGCCCGGCCGGGAAGTACCTGACCAGCCACGGCATCGAGCGACGCGACTTCAACTCCTACGGATCGCGGCGCGGCAACCATGAGGTGATGATCCGCGGCACGTTCGCCAACATCAGGCTGCGCAACCAGCTGGCCCCAGGGACCGAGGGCGGCGTGACGGTCAAGCTGCCGGAGGGCACGGTGACCTCGATCTACGAGGCCTCGCGCGAGTACCTGGCCGAAGGCACCCCGCTGCTGGTGCTCGGCGGCAAGGAGTACGGGTCGGGATCGTCGCGGGACTGGGCCGCCAAGGGCACCGCGCTGCTCGGGGTCAGGGCTGTCCTGGTCGAATCGTTCGAGCGGATCCACCGGTCCAACCTGATCGGGATGGGCGTACTGCCGCTGCAATTCATTCCCGGGCAGAACGCAAGCTCTCTGCGACTCACCGGAGGAGAAGTATTCGACGTGGTCGGGATCGAGGCCATGAACTCGGGCGAGACTCCGCGCGAGGTGACGGTGGTCGCGGACGGCCGCCAGTTCCGGGCGATCGTGCGGATCGACACCCCTGGCGAGGCCGACTACTACCGGCACGGCGGGATTATGCAGTACGTGCTGCGCTCACTGCTGGCCAGCAGCTAGCCCGCCGGAACCGTGCTGGCCACCGGCGGCGCCGGTCAGTGGCGGTGAGCAGATCAGCGACCGCGGTCTGGCGGCCGCCAACCTCGCGGCGGTAGCTGCGGGCGCGGCGGCCACGGCGCCGACGGGTGCGGGGTGGCCGGGTGACCGGCCGATCGAATCGGCGCGCCGCCGTGGGCGGTGGCGTGCTGCTGGTCGGCGGGATACTCGCGGTCTCCTTCAACATGCGGGGAGCGATCACCAGCCTGCCGCCAATCTTCCCCGAGCTGTCCGTCGTCGCCGGGCTGTCGCCGGCCACCGAGGCCGCGCTGGGCGCGGTGCCGGTGCTCAGCTTCGCGGTCTTCTCCGGCTTCGGCGCGGCAGCGGCCAGAAGGCTCGGGGAGGAACGGGTGCTCGGCCTGGCCCTGGTCCTGGTCGCGGTCGGACTGGCACTGCGCAGCCTGGCGCCAGGAGCGGCGCTGTTCCCCGGCACCGTCATCGCCTGCGGCGCGATCGCGCTGCTGAACGTGCTGCTGCCCAGCCTGATCAAACGGCGCAGGCCTGCCAGGCCCTGCTGATCGGGCTCTACCTGATGTCCCTGACCGCGGGTGCGGTAGTTGGCGCGGTGATCGCGGTGCCGGTCTTCACCGCCGCCGGAGGATCGGGCGCCGCGGTGCGGCTGTGCCTCGGCATCTGGGCGCTGCCCGCGCTGCTGGCGGCGGTGGTGTGGTCGCCGCAGCTCAGGTTCAGGACGTTCGCTGCTGATGCGGCCGGAGTCCGGCCGGTGGCCGGCGAGAGCGCCGGTGCCAGCGTCCTAGCGGATCCGGCCGGGATCGCCGCTGGCTCCGATCCCGTCCCCTTGATCGGTCCGGCCCGGCGATTCGGCGTGCTTGAGATGAGCAGGCATGCATTGGCCTGGCAGGTGACGGCGTTCATGGGCCTGCAGAGCCTGTCCTACTACGCGACCTTGTCCTGGTTTCCGACCCTGCTGCGCGATCACGGGAGCAGTGCCGTCCGGGCGGGCGATCTGCTCGCCCTGATGAACGTCGGCAACGCGGTCACCGCGCTTATCGTGCCGGTCATCGCGCACCGGGTGCGCGACCAGCGCCTGATCGCGGCAGCCGCTGTGCTGGCGATCATCGCGGGTCTGGCCGGCACCGGATTCGGGCCGGCTGGTACCGCGGTCGAGTTCGTCTGCCTGCTCGGCCTCGGCCAGGGTGCCGCGCTCGGTCTGAGCGTCTTCTTCTTCACGGCACGGACGGCTGACTCCAGCGCGGCCGCGTCGCTCTCTGGCTTCGCGCAGAGCGTCGGGTACCTGGTGGCGGCGGCCGGGCCGCTGGCGATCGGGTTTTTGCACGCGGCTACCGGCGGCTGGGCCGTGCCGGTCTGGGTGCTGATCGGTGTCGGCGGCGCACAGCTCGTGGCCGGTCTGCTGGCGGGCCGGGACCTGACGATCAGCGCTGGCCGGCAACCGCTGGGCGTGGCAGTCAGCTCAGCCCGGTGAGCTTGGCGCTGATCTCCCACAGCCGCGCGGCGGTTTCGTCGTTGGTTGCCGCTCGCGACGGCTCGCGGAGCTTGCCGCTGACGTAGTAGCCTCCGCTGGAGTCCCCGACGTCCGGTGAGCTGGCCAGGTAAACCACGGTTCTGGCGCCCGATTCTGGCGAGCGCAGGAACGGGCCGCCGATCATCAGCCCGATCCTCAGCCAGACGCTCCCGGTCTGGCCGAACCGGGTCCGCACGGTGCCCGGGTGCAGGCAGTTGGCGGTGACCCTGGTGCCCTCCAGTCGTCTGGCCAGCTCCCTGGTGAACAAGATGTTGGCCAGCTTGCTGCCGGAGTAGGCGAGCATGGCGGAGTAATGGTGCTCAAGCTGCAGATCGTCGAGGTTAAGCCGGGCGCCTCGGTGCGCGGTCGATGCGACCGTGACGACCCTGGCCGGAGCGCTGGCCGTCAGCTTCGGCCGGAGCAGGTTAGTCAGCAGGAACGGGGCCAGGTGATTGAGGGCGAAGGTGTGTTCGAAGCCATCGACGGTCAGCTCGCGGTGATAGATGACCAGGCCCGCGTTGTTCACGAGCACGTCAATCTTCGGCAGGCCGGACAGTCGGCCGGCTGAGGTCGCGGACCTGTTCCAGGCTGGACAGATCGGCGAGCTCGAGCACCGGGCTCTCCCCGGTGGCGGCCGCGCTGACCTGCGCCATGGCGCTCTCGCCGCGACCGCGATCCCGGCAGACCAGTACCACCGTCGCGCCGAGCCTGGCCAGCGCGATGGAGGTGGCCTGGCCAATGCCGGAGCTGGCACCGGTCACCACACAGATCCGGCCGTCCATCAGCGGGCCGGTGCCGGCCGCCCGGCCGCTTGCTGCCTCGGTCTCGGACACCGCAACTCTCCGTTCGGACTAAGGGCGAGCACGAAAATGACGATACGGTCAAATACCCGAAAACCATTTTCCGCCAGGCTAGCGCAGGCCGCAGCGACGGGGGACCGGCTGGTTACGGCACGTTCCCGAAGCCGTAGACCGCGGCGGCTGACCCCTTGACGTTGAGCGCGGCTGACTTGCCCGCGCCCCACGCTGCCTGGGTCCCCGGTACCAGGGCGCAGGCCAGGATCTCGTCAGCTGAGCTAGAGCTGACTGTCGCTGTCGTCCACCGGCCAGCGGCCGATAGGTCTCGCAGCTCAGAAGGAGCCTTGCCGGAGTTGGCGATCACCCAGATGCCGCCGCGCCCGTCCCGGCAGATCCCGGTGGCAGCGACCGTTCCCGGCATTTTCCGCACCGTCCAGCCGCGCCCGTCATAATGCGCCAGCTTCGGCTGGCCGGCCACCAACCCAGCCACCCAGACGTTGCGCGCCGCCAGCGCCACGACGTCTGAGTACCGAAAGCCGGCCAGCGCCGCCGGGGTGACGTGTGCCCAGGAGCTCCCGCTGAACCGCAGCAGGGCATTCATGGTGCCGCCGATGCCGCCGATCGCCCACATGTCGGTCGCTGACACGGGGCTGGCCTGGCGGATGCCGCCGGCGATCCCGCTGATCGGGCTCCAGCTTGTGCCGTCCCAGTGCCAGGTTCCGCCGCCAGGATGACCACGGCTGCCCGCCCCGAACAGCCAGACACTGCGGGCGGAGACCGCGTTGATCCCGGTGAACTGGACGCTGGCCCGCCAGCCGCCCCTAGGTTCGGTCTGCCAGTTCGATCCGTTCCAGTGCAGCAAGAAACCACCGAGATGGGTGACGGCCCAGATGTCGGCCGGCGACTGCGCGCTGGCTGCGGCGATCCAGCTGTACAGCCCGGCTGGCAGCAGCGGGAATCCCCACTGACCATTGATCCGGTGTGCTACCTCAGGTACGCCGTGACCTGCCAGGTTCGAGCCGCCGAAGACCCACGCCTGCCTGGCCCCCGCGATGACCGCGACGTACTGGGTCTGGTTCGTGGACGGCAGGTACTGAACGATCAGGCTCAGCTGCCAGCTCGGCGTGCCGGCCGCCGGAAAGCGGCGCACCATCGGGCGGCTGCCGACAGGTGCTCGCCCGGCGGGGCCGCTACCGAAGGATGCAGGGGTGTCTGTAGCGGCGTTCCCGGCGCCTGTGGCGGCGTTCCCGGTGCGGCCGGTCCCGGTTGGTAACGTCCAGGTGAGTACGGTCCCGGTGCTGGTCCTCGTGGCCGCAGTCTGGCCGGCCGAGGTCGGCGGATCGGCCGCTGCGGCCACCGTGGCCAGTGCCAGCGCCGCACCCAGTCCGGCGACGATCACGGGCGTGCGGTTAGACCAACCGGTGCCGGAGCGCCTGATCACCGCGCCTCCGTTGGGGGCTGCCGCGGGCTCGGTGCCGGGTACGGCATGCAAGACCGCTCTGCTCGTCTGCTCGAGGACTAGGCTAGCGCAGGGCAGATGCGGTAGCGGCTAGCCCGCGGCGCCGCTTGAGTCTGCGATAGCGGCTGGCCGCCGCCGGGTCGAACCGGCCTCCCGGCCAGCCAGGTGTCGCACGAGCGGCCGGCCGGGCGAAATAGACTCGTTGGGTTCGCTCTCCGTCATTCTGACGGGATCTGCGAACCCGGGCTCCGGAAGATGTATCCGGCAGTCCTGGCGCCCAGCCTGGGCGGCCGGGCCTGTGCCGCCCGCGACGACCGTGAGGAGCGCACCAGGATGCCACTGCTGGAGTCGATCCGAGGCCCGCAGGATGTCAAGGCGCTCAGGCCTGACGAGCTGCCGGTGCTGGCTGCCGAAATCCGGGAGTTCCTGATCGAGGCCGTTTCCAGAAACGGCGGTCACCTCGGGCCGAACCTCGGTGTGGTAGAGCTCACCATCGCGCTGCACCGGGTCTTCGATTCGCCGGTGGACCAGATCATCTGGGACACCGGTCACCAGTCCTACGTGCACAAGCTGCTGACCGGCCGGCTGGATGGCTTCGCCAGGCTGCGGCAGCGCGGCGGGCTGTCCGGATACCCGAACCGGGCCGAGTCCGAGCACGACCTGGTCGAGAACTCGCATGCATCGACCAGCCTGTCTTACGCCGACGGACTGTCCAAGGCCTATCAGCTCCGGGGCGAGACGCACCGCCGCGTGGTGGCCGTTGTCGGTGACGGGGCGCTGACCGGCGGCATGGCCTGGGAAGCGCTGAACAACATCGCAGCGGCCAAGGACCGCAAGGTCGTCATCGTGGTCAACGACAATGGCCGGTCCTATCAGCGGACCATCGGCGGCCTGGCCGAACACCTAGCCGCTGTGCGGGTGTCCCAGCGCTACGAGCAGGTGCTCGACCTGATCAAGACCACGCTGTCGCATACCCCCCTGGTCGGCCCGCCGCTGTTCGAGACGCTGCACGGCATCAAGAAGGGCCTGAAGGACTTCCTGCAGCCGCAGGTGCTCTTCGAGGACCTCGGCCTGAAGTATCTCGGCCCGATCGACGGGCATGACACGCAGGCGGTCGAGTATGTGCTGAGCATGGCCAGGGAGTACAGCGGCCCGGTGCTGGTTCATGTGATCACCCAGAAGGGCCGGGGCTATGCCCTGGCCGAGGAGAACGACGAGGACTGCCTGCATCAGGTCTCACCTGGCGCGCAGGTCCAGGCCAACGGGTCAGCGGCCGAGAAGGCCGTCAACGGCGCCGCCCGTGTCCCGCCGCCGACGGCCGCCCAGGCCGCTGCCGGCCTGACCGGCCAGGCTGTTGCACCGCCCGGCAATGGCCAGTCGGCCAGGGGCAACGGCGAGAGCAGCGGGCCGGCTCCGGCGGCCCAGCCGAAGCAGCTGTGGACCGCTGTGTTCGCCGACGAGATGGCCGCCATCGCGGCCAGGAGGCCCGATGTGGTGGCGATCACCGCGGCGATGCTGCACCCCACCGGCTTGCACAAGTTCGCGGAAACCTACCCCGACCGGGTGTTCGACGTCGGCATCGCCGAGCAGCATGCCGTGACCAGCGCGGCCGGCCTGGCGATGGGCGGCATGCACCCGGTGGTCGCGATCTACGCGACGTTCCTGAACCGGGCCTTCGACCAGCTGCTGATGGACGTCGCGATGCACCGGCTGCCGGTCACCTTCGTCCTCGATCGGGCCGGCGTGACCGGCCCCGACGGGGCCAGCCATCACGGCATGTGGGACGGCTCGCTGCTGCAGCTGGTGCCGGGGATGCGGATCGCGGCCCCAAGGGACGGCGCCCGGCTGGTCGAGCTACTGCGCGAGGCAGTGGCCTGCAGTGACGGTCCCACGGCCATCAGGTTCCCGCGCGGGACCGTCGCCGATGACATCGGCGCGGTCGGCACGCTCGGTGGCATGGACGTGCTTGCCAGGCCGGCCGATGAGGTCGGCGCTGATGTGCTGCTCGTGGCTGCCGGACCGATGGCCGCCATCGGCGTACAGGTGGCAGCGCGCCTGGCTGATCAGGGCATCGGCGTGACCGTGGTGGACCCGCGCTGGCTGAAGCCGGTCGATCCGGCTCTGGCCGAGGCGGCGACCAGCCACCGGCTGGTGGTCACGGTGGAGGACAACGGCACGGCCGGCGGGTTCGGCGACGCCGTGGCCAGGCTGCTGCGGGACACCGACACCGAAACGCCGATCCGGACCTTCGGCCTGCCGCAGCGCTTCCTTGAGCACGGCGATCGTACCGAGACCCTGCAGGAGGTTGGCCTAGCCCCGCAGCAGCTGGCGCTGGCGATCACCGAGGCCGTGGCGAAGCGGACCCAGGACCTGGTGCATGGCCAGCAAGCCTGACCGGGTCGCGCCCGTGCCGGACCTGGGCGACCACGTCCGGCGCGGTCGGGGACCGGGTACGGCCGAGCCCGACCGCCGTTCCGGCGTGCGGTCGCACCGCTGCGCGGCCAGGGTGCAGAATCGCCTTCTATGAACACGCTCAACGTCGCCGTGGTCGGATCGGGCCCGGCCGGCCTGTACACGGCTGAGGCCCTGATCAAGCAGGGCGCCGCGCTTGACCCGCCGCGGACCGTCCTGGTCGACGTCCTTGACCGGCTGCCCACCCCGTACGGGCTGGTCCGCTACGGCGTGGCGCCGGACC
The DNA here is from genome assembly GCA_963850875.1 of uncultured Actinomycetota bacterium. Lineage (GTDB taxonomy): Bacteria > Actinomycetota > Actinomycetes > Streptosporangiales > Streptosporangiaceae > Chersky-822. Next base: position 26,052 of record CAWKNA010000006.1, on the reverse strand, counting down.
ACAAGTCGATCAAGTCGATCGCCGATTACCTGCGCGGAGTCCTCGAGCACGACGGCGTCCGGTTCATTGGCGGCGTGCAACTCGGCGATGGCGTGACCAGAGCCGACCTGCTGGCCTGTTATGACGCGGTTGTCTACGCGACCGGCGCCATGCGGGACCGACGGCTCGGCATCGGCGGTGAGGACCTGCCAGGCAGCTTCGCTGCGACCGACTTCGTGAACTGGTACTGCGGGCATCCCGATATGGACCCGGACCGGTTCACCCTGGACGCGGAGTCGGCGGCCGTGATCGGGGTCGGTAACGTCGCCGTCGACGTCGCCAGGATCTTGATCCGCGACCCGGCCGAGCTGCGCGAGACCGACGTCTCGCAGCCGGTGCTCGACGCGCTGATGGCGAGCAAGGTCCGCGAGGTGCACATGATCGGCCGCCGCGGCCCGGCGCAGGCCAAGTTCACCACCAAGGAGCTGCGCGAACTCGGCGAGCTTGCCGGAGTGGACGTCGTGGTCGGCCAGGGCGAGGCCGACCTGGACGCGTTCGACGCCAGCGGCGAGAGCGCGCGGCTGGCTCGCGAGGACCGGCACGTCCGCGGAAATTACACGGTGATCAAGGATTGGGCGGGACGGGCGCCGACCGGAGCGCCACGCCGGCTGAATCTTCGGTTCTGGCTGATGCCGGTAGAAATTCACGGAGCGCAACGGGTCGAAGGCCTGACTGTCGAGCGCACCAGGCTGGACGCCGACGGACGGCTCACCGGAACGGGCGAGCGGGAGACGCTGCCGGTGCAGATGGTGCTGCGCAGCGTCGGCTATCAGAGCGTGCCGCTGGCCGGAGTCCCGTTCGACGAGCGCTCGCACACCGTGCCGAACGCGGAGGGCCGCGTGCTCGGTCCCGATGGCCAGCCGCTGCCCGGGGAGTATGTGGCCGGCTGGCTGAAGCGCGGGCCTACCGGCGTGATCGGGACCAATAAGTCCGACGCGGCCCAGACAGTCCGGGCGCTGCTGGCAGACCTGGCCGGCGGGCCCGGGGCCGACGAGGCGCAGCTGCCCAGGGCCGGCCTGCTCAGGCTCCCTGAGCCGGCCGCGGATGCGCTGGCCGACCAGGCAGCGGGTACGACCGGTGCGGCGGGTGCGGCGGGCGTCGCAGCGGCGGCTGGGGTCGCGGGGGTCGCGTCGTCGGCACGATTCGGCGAGCTGCTGGCTGAGCGAGGCATTCACCCGGTCAGCTACGACGACTGGCTCAGGATCGAGACAGCGGAGAAGGACCTGGCCGCCGCGCTCGGCCGCGGCGCCCGGGTCAAGCTGGCCAGCCGGGCCGAGATCCACGCCGCCTGCGGCCTCGACGCCCGCTAGGCTCACCTTCGCCCAGCTGACTCGCCGATCCCGAGGCTCGGACGCAGACCCGAACTCGGGGTCAGCGCCGAACGGTCTCGATTCGGCCGCGATCGCGCGCTCCCAAACCAGTCCAATCCAGGCGAACATTCTCATCCGATGATCGCGATCGGCGACTTACCATCGATTACAGTCACATTCGCGGGTAATTCGTCGCTTTTGTGGCCGCGCAATCGATGCTATGTCGCGATGATCATGGAATCGGGGACGAGGCCGCGGGCGATCGGGCTGCCGCGGTTGCCCGGCGGAGCCGGTCAGCTAGTTCGGTGACGCGCTTGATCAGTTCGGGAGGATCGAGCACGGTGAACTCGGCATCGAGCAGGGCCAGGTGCAACGCGATCGCGTCCAGCACGTCCGCGCCGGTCGTGAGCAGGCAGTTTTCAGCATCGACAGCCTCCAGGACGCCGACGGTGGGCGGCATCCGCTCGGCGACAAGGCGGACCGGCGCATGCATGATTACCCGGGCCCGGAATCGATACGGCCCAGCGGTGATCGCGCTGGCAACGAAGCTCGCGGCGTCCGGCGGATCGCGCGGGACGAACCGGCGGCCGTCGGCGCGGATGGCCTGGATCCGGTCGACCCGAAAGGCTCGCCAGTCGTCGCGATCCAGATCACGCGCCACCAGATACCAGCGCTGGCCGGTGTGCACCAGCCGGTGCGGCTCAGCCTGGCGAGTGGTCCGGTTACCGCGATGGTCGGTGTAACCGAAATCAAGGCGCCGCTTGTCCCGGCAGGCGCGGGCGATGGCGGTTAGCGCCGCTGGATCCACGGTCGGGGCCAGGCTGGTCAGCGGCACGGTAGCTAGTTGCAGCGCGGTTGTTCGCTCGCGCAGCCGGGGTGGCAGCACCTGCTCTAGCTTGGCAAGTGCCCGCAGCGCCGACTCTTCGATGCCGGTCACGGATCCGCGGGCTGCGGTGCGCAAGCTTACCGCCACGGCGACTGCCTCGTCCTCGTCGAGAAGCAACGGCGGCATGGCTGCCCCGGCCCCCAGCCGGTAGCCGCCAGCCACTCCGGGGGTGGCGTGCACCGGATAGCCAAGATCGCGCAGGCGCCGGATATCACGGCGGAGCGTCCGGGTCGTGACGTCCAGCCGCTCCGCGAGTTCCGGGCCGGCCCACTCCGGCCGGACTTGCAGGATCGAAAGCAGCCGCAGCAGCCGGGCCGAGCTATCTGGCACGAATCGCAGTCTGCCATCAATTGAGGACCTGTTCTGTCCTCATTAGCCTCTAACCTGTCCGATCATGGACATCGACTGGAACGCCGAGCTGGTCAGTCAGCTCGACTGGTACTGGCAGAATCAGATGCGCCCCAGACTCGTCGGGCTCACCGATGAGGAGTACTTCTGGGAGCCGGTCGCGGGTTGCTGGAGTGTTCGGCCGCGTGGTCAAAGCCGCGCCCAGAAGGCGGTCGGCTCGGGCGATTTCGTGCTCGAATACGGCCCTGAGCCCGAGCCGCCGCCGGTGACGACGATCGCCTGGCGGCTGGCGCACATCATCGTGCCGGTCCTCGCCGAGCGCAGTGCCGCCCACTTCGGCGGCCCGGCCACCGATTTCTACGCCTTCGAGTTCGCCGGAACAGCGGAGCAGGCGCTGCGCCAGCTCGACGACGCGTATGCCACCTGGATCACCGGAGTCCGCAGGCTGGGTGTCGACGGGCTGTGCCAGCCGTGCGGTCCGGCCGAGGGCCCGTATGCCGAGTACCCGCTGGCCGCCCTCGTGCTGCACGTCCACCGTGAGGTCCTGCATCACGGAGCTGAGATCGCGCTGCTGCGCGACCTCTACCTGAGACTGGGGTGAAGTGGCATGGCATATAACTTCCAAGTTGTGGTGGACGCCGCTGCGCCACATGACCTGGCGGACTGGTGGGCCGATGCCCTGGGCTGGGTCGTCGAGCCGTCCGATCCTGACTTTATTCACCGCATGATCGACGAGGGTTATGCGACGAAGGACGACACGACGACGCACCGCGGCGAGCTGGTGTGGAAGGACGGTGCGGCCATCAGGCACCCGGACGGACCAGAGCGCGGTGAGCGGAAGCGGATCCTGTTCCAGCTGGTGCCCGAGCCCAAGACGGTGAAGAACCGGGTGCATATCGACTTCTGGGTCGGCCAGGACAGAGTCGAGGCCGAGCAGGCCCGGCTGACGGCCTGCGGCGCCACGTTCCTGCACCGGGGCCAGCAGGGCCCGCACATCTGGGTCACGATGGCCGATCCGCAGGGCAATGAGTTCTGCATCTCGTGACGGCCCGCAGGCTTGGTTATGGCCGACTGCTAGGCGCCGTCCGGCTCGCTAAGCGACGTTTGGTTCAGGCACCATATAACTCGTGCAAAAAACGCGCCACGTGCTTAACGTCACTCGGGTGCTTGCGCTCACGCTGTCGGCCACTCTGGCTGGACTCGCGGCCGGCTGGCCGGCGCAGGCCGCCAGCACGCAGCCGGCGGCACCGGGCGGAAACGGTGTGGTGCGGCAGCTGATCACGGTAACCGCGGTCTCGCACTCCACGACGTTCGCGACCCTGCGCGTCTTCCTGGTGTCCGGTGACCGGCGGGTCATGGTGTTCGGTCCGTGGCAGGCTCGGGTTGGCTATCGCGGCATAGCCAGGCCAGGCAGAAAACGCGAGGGAGACGGCCGGACCCCATCCGGCACCTACGGCTTCAGCTTCTTCTTCGGAGTGTTGCCTGACCAGGGATTCTCGTTCCCCTACCGGCATGCCTACAGCTTCGATTTCTGGGACGACGACCCGGCCAGTGCCAGGTACAACGAGTGGGTTAACGCCGGCAAGCACAATCCTGGGGCGAACCCTGAGCCGATGCATCAGGTACCTGCGTACGACTATGCGGCGGTGATCGCGTACAACACAGCTCGGGTTCCCGGTCGCGGCAGCGCGATCTTTCTGCATGTCGGGACCGGCTCGGCCACCGCCGGATGCGTTTCGCTGCCGCAGCGAGAGCTCGTCAAGCTGCTGCGCTGGCTCAGGCCAGCCAACCACCCGCTGATTACCATCTCCGTCCGGTAGATCGGCTGGCCCAGCTGTCATCCGAAGGACGGCTGAATCGGTGCGGTCGAGAGTGGCCGCCTCGTGCCAGGCGGGTCGACTATCTCGTCGAAGCAGCGGACGATGAGCACCCGATGGCAGCGCGGTCGACGATGTCCTAGGACTGGCTGCCGAGCCGCGCCAGGATCTCGGTGAGCACGCTGTCGATCCGGTCAAACCGACGGTCGTGATTGTGGAGCACCTGGTCGATCTGGTCGAGCCGACTCTCTAGCCGGTCGAAGCGCGCGTCGTGCTGGTCGAGCCGACTGTCCAGCCGGTCGAAGCGGGCGTCGTGCTGGTCGAAGCGGGCGTCGTGCTGGTCGAAGCGGGCGTCGTGCTGGTCGAAACGGGCGTCGTGCTGGTCGAAACGCGTTTCCAGGGTGGTGACCCGGACGAGGATTTCGGACACGGTGTCGCTGAGCGCTCGGATGTCTTCCTTGATGCTGACTACCTGGGGATGGGTTAACGGCATGCCGGCAGCGTACTGCTGTCGTCTGACAGAAACGCTGTCGTTATGACCGCACCGGGCCAATCGATCGTGGCGCGGTAGAACTCGGCAGCCATGTCGAGCAGCGCGCGATCCTGGCGCAACTGGCATCATCCATCACGTCCGTTCACCAGATCACCTGCGGTCCATCGGAGGTGGCGCTGAGCCAGTCGGCGATCAGGGTCCTGAGCAGGTGCCGGGTTCGCTGCTGCTCATCGCCGCGGGCGTACTCGCCGGCGATGAAGTCGGTGACGCCGCCGTCCGCCAGCGCGGTGATCTGGGCCGCGACGGTATCCTCATCGCCGACAATCGCGACGTCACCCGGTCCTTCCGCGCCCTCGCGGTCCAGCATGGCGCGGTATGAGGGCAGCTGCCCGTAGATCGCGAAGACGTTGGTCGCGCGGGCGCGCGCGCCGTCTGGATCGTCGGTCACGCAGACCGGCAGGATGCAGACGACGCGCGGGTCGGGGCGCCCGGCCGCCTGAGCGGCGGCTTTGATCGTCGGCACGATGTAGTCCCGCACCGTGATCGGCCCGGTCATCCACAGCACTGTCCCCGCGGCGCGCTGCCCGGCCAGCCGGAGCATCTGCGGCCCGAGCGCCGCCAGCAGCACGGGTACCTGGCGGTCAGTGCGTGGCGTTGACAGCCCGATCCCAGCCCGGACCGTCTTGCCTTCGAAAGTCACCGGCTGGCCATCGAGCAAGGGCAGCAGGATCGACAGGTACTCGCTCATATGCACGGCCGGCGCGTCGAAGCTGTAGCCGTACATGTCCTCGATCACGATCTTGTGCGAGAGCCCGACGCCGAGGGTCAGCCGCCCGTCCAGCGCCAGTGCCGCGGTGAGCGCCTGCTGGGCGAGCACGGCTGGATGGCGTGGATAGATCGGTATGACCGCCGTTCCGACCTCGATGTCGGCGACGCCGCGACCGGCGAGGGCCAGTGCGGTCAATGCGTCCAGGCCGAAGATGTTGGCCATCCATGCCGACGAGAACCCGTCATCGGCTGCCCTGCGCAGCTCGTCGCCGAGCAGCGTGATTGCCTGTGGACCGTCTGGTTCGGCCAGGGATGTTCCGATGCGCATGCGATGATCTCCGTTCCGGCGTGTCATCCGATCCTGGCGGCTGTGCCGCCCGACCGCAACCGGCCACGGCCGGTCCCTGACCGGGCTGGTCTGTGCCCGGGCTGGTCTGTGCCCGGGCTGGTCTGTGCCCGGGCTGGTCTGTGCACGGGTTGGTCGCGACCGGAGTTCCATGATCACGCGGTTCTTTCAGTAGCCCCTGCGGAAAGAACCGCGTGATCAAGGAACGGCTGGTCCGCAACCCGGGCTGGCTCGCGACTGGGCCCCGGCTGACCTGCGTGGCTATCACGGGGCGAGGTGAGCGCCGGGCCTGGGGTATTGGAGCACAGTCGGCCTGGGGAGTATAGGGACATGGATTCGGGGCAGGCCAGGTCAGCGAACGCTGGCAGTGGGAAGAGCGCGGGCAAGTCGGCCGGTCGTGCGGCCGTACCTGGCAAGCCGGCGGTCAAGGAGCGCGGCGCCGGCCGGGAGAATGCCGTCAAGGACATGGCCGCTGGTCACCAGCGAGCGGCGGCAAGGGCCCGTTCGCGTGCGGCCGAGCGGGAACGGGAAGCTACCAGGCGGGAACGCGAGGCCGCCTCCCGTGACCTTGAGTCCGCCGAGCGGGACCTGGCGGCGGCGGAACTGGAGTTTCAGGCCACGGAGCTGGACAAGGTCGACCTGGACACGGCTGAGCGGGCGGCTGCGGTGCTGGCCGGTGTCGGCCAGGACACCGGGTACCGCTCGGGGGCATCCGATCGGCCCGACAGCGCTGTCGACCTGCCATCGGATCGGTACCTAGACCGGGAGGAGAGCTGGCTGCGGTTCAGCCAGCGCGTGCTCGAACTCGCCGAGGACCCTAACGTCCCGCTGCTCGAGCGGGTCAGATTCGAGTCCATCTTCGCCAGCGCCCTCGATGAGTTCTTCATGGTCCGGGTGGCCGGCCGGATCCGGCGGATGGCCACCGGACTGCCGGTCGAGAGCGTCAGCGGCAAGGCGCCTGACCAGATACTCGAGAACACGCTGCAGATGGCTCGCGAGCTAGCCGCGCGGCATGCGAGGTGCTTCAGCGACCGGCTGCTGCCTGCGCTGGCTGACTCGGGCATCGAGATCCTCCGGTGGAAGGAACTGCTGCCGGACGAGCAGGCCATGCTGCAGCGGCTGTTCCGGGAGCGGATCTACCCGGTGCTCACCCCGCTCGCGGTCGATCCGGCGCATCCGTTCCCCTTCATCTCAGGCCTGTCGCTCAGCCTCGCGGTCATGGTGGCGGATCCGAGGTCGGGGATGACGATGTTCGCGCGGGTGAAGGTACCGCCGCTGCTGCCCCGGTTCCTTACCGTCTCGGCAAGCAGGTTCGTGCCGCTTGAAGATGTGATCGCGGCGCACTTGACCGAGCTCTTCGCTGGCCTTGAGATCATCGAGCATCACGCCTTCCGGGTGACCAGGATCCGGGACCTGGAGATCGATGAGGATGTCACCGAGAACCTGCTGCAGTCGCTTGAGCGGGAACTGATGCGCCGCCGCTTCGAACCTGCCGTCCGGCTTGAGGTCGAAGAGTCGATCTCCAGCGACGTGCTCGAGAAGCTGGTCACCGAGCTTGACGTGGACCACCGCGCCGTCTACCGGCTGCCTGGTCCGCTCGACCTGACCGGGCTATCCGCGATCGCCGACCTTGACCTGCGCAACCTGAAGTACCCAGCGTTCGTCCCGGCTGAGACTGCCCTGCCGCAGGACCGCAGCGTGTTTGCCACGCTGAACGAGCGGGACGTGCTGGTGCATCTGCCCTATGACTCGTTCACGGCGAGCGTGCAGCGCCTCGTGGTCTCGGCCGCCGCCGATCCGCGGGTGCTGGCAATCAAGCACACGCTCTACCGAACCAGCGGCGACTCCGAGATCGTGGACGCGCTGATCGACGCGGCCGAAGCGGGCAAGCAGGTCGTGGTGGTGGTCGAGATCAAGGCGCGCGGTGACGAGGAGGCCAACATTGCCTGGGCGCGCAAGCTTGAGGAGGCGGGCTGCCACGTCGTCTACGGCTTCGTCGGGCTGAAGACGCACTGCAAGATGGTGCTCGTGGTCCGGGAGGAGTCGGATGGCTCGCTGCGCCGGTTCTGCCACATCGGGACCGGCAATTACCATCCCAAGACCGCCCGACTGTATGAGGACTACGGACTGCTCACCGCCGATCGCACGGTCGGCGAGGACATCACCGACCTGTTCAACCACCTCACCGGCTACAGCAGGCGCACCGATTACCGACGGCTCCTGGTCGCGCCGGCCGGGCTGCGCTCCGGCCTGATCAAGCAGATCGACGAGCAAGTACGGCTGATGCAGGAATCCAAGCCAGCACGGATCCAGATGAAGTGCAACGCGATCATCGACGAGGCCATCATCGACTCGCTGTACCGCGCGTCCATGGCTGGCGTGCCGATCGATCTCTGGGTCCGTGGGATCTGTGCGCTCAGACCGGGGATGCCCGGACTGTCGGAGACGGTCAGAGTGCGCAGCATCGTCGGCCGGTTCCTGGAGCACTCGCGGATCTACGCGTTCGGCGGCCAGGACGGCGGTCCCGACGAAGTCTGGATGGGCAGTGCCGACCTGATGCACCGGAACCTGGACCGGCGGGTCGAGCTGCTGATCCGGGTGACCGACGCGGGTCAGAAGGCTGAGCTCCGGAGCCTGATCGACCTGGCCATGGATCCCGGCGTGTCGTCCTGGTGGCTGGGTCCTGACGGGAACTGGACCAGACATCACCTCGACAGTTCGGGTGCTCCGCTGATCGATCTGCAGGAGCATCTGATCCGGTTCAGGCAGAGCCGATCAGCCGATGCAGATGCCAAGGCGAGCGAGGTCCGAGCCGGACTCCGGCACCGGACCGATCATGCCTGACAGCTCCGATGACGCCGTAGTTCACGCTGCCGGGGCTGTGGTCTGGCGGCCCGGGGCGAAGGGCCTCGAAGTAGCCCTGATACACCGGCCCAAGTACGACGACTGGTCCTACCCCAAGGGCAAGTGCGAGCCAGGCGAGCATGTGCTGGTCACCGCGACCCGCGAGGTGGTCGAGGAAACCGGGTTGCGGGTGATTCTCGGCCGACCGCTCAGCACCTCGACCTACCAGGCCGGCCCGGGCACGAAGCGGGTTAGCTACTGGGCCGCGCGGTGTGTCCACTCGGTGGGCTTCGTGCCGGGCGGCGAGGTCGACCAGGTGGCTTGGCTATCGGCCACAGCGGCCAGGGACCGGCTGGGTTCTCAGCGGGACATCGCGCTGCTCGATGAATTCCTGGCCGCCCGCGCCATGTCGGTGCCGTTCATCTTGCTCCGGCACGCGGAGGCGGGGCGCAAGTCCCGGTCCAGATCTGGCGATCTGGCCAGGCCGCTGGACGTGCGCGGCTCGGCCGACGCGAAGCTGCTGGCCGCGTTGCTCTCTTGCTACGGACCGTGCCGGGTGGTCAGCTCGGCAGCCGAGCGCTGCCTGGGGACGGTTCGGCCTTACGCGGCTGCCATCGGCGTGCCGGTCGAGGCCGAGCGGGCTTTCACGCTTCCTGCCGATGACCCGGCCGCTTTCACAGGCCCGGCCGCGAGCATAGGCTCGGCCGCGAGCATGGGCCCGGCCGCGAGCACAGATCCGGCTGCTGGCAGGCGGCGCGCAGCTGGCCTCGCCGCCGCCGGAGAGCCGGTGCTCATCTGCGCGCACCGGGAGAACCTGCCGGTGCTGCTTGAAGCGGCGTGCCGAACCCTCGGAGCCGAACCGCCGCACGGTGCGCCACTGGCCAAGAGCGCCTTCTGGGTACTCCAATCCGCGGGCGGCGTGCTGATCTCCGCCGAGCAGCACCGCTTGGTCGAGTAGCCGATCCGAGCCCGAGCCCCAGCGGGTGGGCTTCGGCGTCCACGGCTGCTCACGGACGTGGCGCCCGACCTGAGCGTCGAATTGTCAGTGGTCCGCGATACAAGTCGGCTGACGCACGACACCGAGCCTGAAGGGTGCTGACGATGGCCGACCACACACCGGAGACCGTGGAGATCGAACTGGCCCGCCTGGCCGAACGGTTAACCGAGCCGGGCGAGCGCGAGTGCCTGCGCTGCTTCCTGCTGAGGATGATCACCGAGTTCGGCTGCGACGGGACTTACCGGTGGACGATCCGGTGGCGAGACGTCCGCGCGGCGCGTCCGGGTGGGTTGCTGAGGCGGTTCGAGCAGCGTGGCGGCTTCTGTGACTGCGAGGTACTGATGAACGCCTTCCCCGACTACCCGCTATCCGCTCAGCCGTTGCCGTGCGCGGGCGTGGTCCGCCCGGGTTCGACGCAGCCCTGCGATCTGCGCGCGCTGCGCCGGACCGCCTGATCATCCGCTGAGCTGTCGGCCGCCGAGCTGACCGGCCGCCGAGCTGACCGGCCGCCGAGCTGACCGGCCGCTGAACCGGATTGCCTTCTGGTCAGTCCTCGCCCTTCTCGATCAATCTGAGCAGTGCCATAGCTATCGGCCTGACGGTGATCTCGATCTGCCACGGCCGGGCACCGTACCTGGCCAGCTCGGCCGCCACCAGCTGGGGATCGGGCGGCTCAGGTGGCTGCCAGGACAGCCGCCGGACGGCATCGGGGGCCAGCAAGTTCTCGGCCGGAAGGTTACCGGCGTCGGCGAGCGCGGCGACCGCAGCTCGGACGGCGACCAGCCGTTTCGCGGCCGCCGGATCACGCTCGGCCCAGCGGTGCGCGGGCGGCGGGCCGTCGCCAGGCGGTGCGGACGATTCTGGCAGCTGCTCGTCGGGCAGCGTCTTGGCACGCCGGATCGCGCGCAACCATTCCGGTCCGTACCGCCGCGCACCGCGCCCGGTGAAGCCGGTCAGCTGGCCGAGTTCTTCCAGCGTGTCCGGCGCGGCCCTGGCCGCCTCGACGATCGCGGCATCCGGCAGGATCCTGGTCGGCGAGATGTCGCGGCGCTGGGCAATCAGGTCCCGTTCCAGCCACAGCTCACGGACTGTGGCCAGGCCGCGTCGGCTCCGCACCCGGTGGATGCCTGACGTCCGGCGCCAGGGGTCGGTCCTGGGCGGGCCCGGCTTGGCCGCCAGGATGGCGGCGAACTCCTGCTCGGCCCAGATCGTCTTGCCCTGCTCGGCTAGCTGCTCGGCGAGGGTGTCGCGCAGTTCGACCAGTACCTCGACATCGAGCGCGGCATAGCGCAGCCACTCCTGCGGCAGCGGTCTGGCCGACCAGTCAGCCGCTGAATGGGTCTTCTCCAGCGTGAGTCCGAGCACCTCCTCCACCAGGGTGCCCAGGCCCACCTTCGGGTAGCCGAGCAGCCGTCCGGCCAGCTCGGTGTCGAACAGCCTGCGCGGCCGGAAGCCAAGCTCGGCCAGGCAAGGCAGGTCCTGGCCGGCCGCGTGCAGCACGATCTCGGTATCGGCCAGCGCGGCGTCGACGCCGGACAGGTCCGGGCAGGCGACCGGGTCGATCAGCACGGTGCCCGCCTCTTGCCGCCTGAGCTGCACCAGGAATGCCCGGTGACCGTACCGGAAGCCGGAGGCGCGTTCCGCATCGACGGCGACCGGTCCGGTGCCGGCCCGCAGCGCGGTTGTCGCATCCCGGAGTGCCTCAGCGGTCACCACCAGCGGCGGTATCCCGTCTCGCGGCTCAAGAAGTGGAACCGTCACGGTCGGCGCCTTGACCGGGGCGGCCTCAGCTGGGCAACTCCCGGCGCCAGCGGCGGCAGGCCGGAGGCGAGGCACAGCACATCGCACCAGGCGGCGACGTGCCGGTCGAGGTCCGTACCGTTACGCACGGGCCCGGCCGACGAAATGGCGGCAGGCGACGGCGCGGCTGATGAGGTGGTGGCAGACGACGTGGTGATCTGCGACGTGCTCACCGATGACGTGGTGGTCGGCGACCAGGACGCCCGCATCTCGAAGCCGGTCGCGACCGGTTCGCCCTGCTTGCTGCCGAAACCCTCGGTGACCACTGTCGTCACCGTTCCGCTTGGTGCCGCATAGTCCGCTGACCTGCCGTCCAGCGCCTCGGTCAGCCAGCTCCAGCCTACCTGGCCGATTAGCGGGTCGGCGGCTATCTCCGGGTCAAGCTCAGCCCGGACGTAGGCGATGATCCGGAACGGTCCGGCCCAGCCGTCCTGCCCGGCGCAGTCATACAGCAGCACGAACCGGCCCCAGCCGATCTCGTTTCCGGCGACCTCGACCGTCGCGGCGATCGCGGCGGCTTGCGGAGCCAACCGGCGCGGTGGCGGCTCATCCTCGAAGCTCAGCTCGGGCCGGGCGGTGCGCTGCGCGGCTATCCCGGCCTCAAGGTCGGCAACCGCCGCGCGAAAGGCCGATTCGCCCGCTGACTGCCCGCCCGCGCGCATGGCGGCAGGCCTTAGCGTGCGAGTCGGCGGCACGGCATCCTCATGCCACGCGGTCAAGCGGTCCGTCGGCCGCTGCCCTAACCAGCTCTCCGGCGACGGGAGGCAGTCCGACTAGCAGCCCGGACCCGCAGACGGTGCAGAACCACTCTGGGCAGCGCCCGTCGGCGGAATCGGGGCAGTGCTCAGGCTCGTCATGACGCTGGGAGAAGGTGCGCTGCGCACCGCAATCTGGGCAGTCGCGAAACATGTCGGTCATCTGCTGCTCCTCAGCGTCGCTTGGGCTCGGCCCCGCTTGTGGCGGCCGGCTGGCCGCCGGCTCCGCGGTGGATCAAGCTCACGTTTGATGCTTACACGGACCGGACCGCATGCCGTGGATCTCCGGCGGCGTGTCAGCTGGGCGATTAACCTTCGAGTGCGGGGAGACAGCCCCAACGAGGCTGGCGTGGCCTGTGAGACGATCCCACACGTGACCACGCAGACCGCCGACTCAGCATTCATCCGGGCCTGCCGCAGGCAGCCCGTCGCCCGCACACCGGTCTGGTACATGCGCCAGGCAGGCCGGTCACTGCCGGAGTACCGGTCCAAGCGGGCGGGAACACCGATGCTTGACGCCTGCGCGGACCCGGACCTGATCACCGAGATCACACTTCAGCCGGTGCACAGGTACGGCGTCGACGCGGCGATCTTGTTCAGCGACATCGTGGTGCCGCTACGCGCGGTCGGCGTCGGCGTCGATATCCGCCCTGGTGTGGGGCCCGTGATCGACCAGCCGGTGCGCGATGAGCGCGATATTGACCGGCTGCGCGACCTTGAGCCCTCGGCCGTGCCGTTCATCACGCAGGCGGTGCGAGCACTCGCCGCCGAGCTCGGCGGGACTCCGCTGATCGGTTTCGCCGGCGGCCCGTTCACGCTGGCCTGCTATCTGGTGGAGGGCGGTCCGTCGAAGGGATTCGACCGGACCAAGGCGCTGATGTACGGCAACCCGGAGCTCTGGCGCTCGCTGCTCGGCAGGCTGGCCGAGATCACGATCTCGTTCCTGCAGGTCCAGATCGCGGCTGGGGCGTCGGCGGTGCAGCTATTCGACTCGTGGGCCGGGATTGTCAGCCCCGAGGACTACCGGCGCAGCGTGCTGCCATTCAGCAGCCGGATCTTTGCCGCGCTCAAATCTTCAGGCGTGCCGATGATTCATTTCGGCGTCGGCACCGGTGAGCTGCTCGGGCTGTTCAGCGCGGCCGGAGCCGATGTCGTGGGGGTGGACTGGCGGGTGCCGCTTGACGAGGCGGTTCCCCGGGTGGCGCCGGGCACCGCGCTGCAGGGCAATCTCGATCCCGCCGTCCTGCTCGCCCCCTGGCCGGTGGTCGAGCAGCGGGCCAGGGAGGTGCTGACCAGGGGCCGGACGGCCGAAGGGCACGTGTTCAACCTCGGGCACGGCGTGCTGCCTGATACCGACCCCGATGTGCTGGCCAGGCTGACCGACCTGGTGCACTCCGTGCCCACCGGGCCGACCAGCTAGCTCGCGGCCTGCCCGGCCCGTCGCAGCTAGGGCACCGCAGGCGGCGGCGTGGTGGTCGGCGGGGTACGGCGCCGCACTAGCCGCCGCCCCCCGACGAGGGCGAGGCCGGCTAGCAGCGCCACCGGCACGGCGAACGGCAGCGCGGCGCCGAGCGCGGTGAGGATCGCGGTGATCACGGCCAGCAGCGCGTGCCAGCCCGCTCGCAGGCCTGCCCCGAAGCCGCGCGATTTCTGCTTTGGATGCTTAACGGCTCGCACGTGGTGAGTGACCAGCAGCAGCGAGACAGTGGCGTAGCTGGTCTCGTGGGCCAGCGCCCGCTGCTGGGCCAGCAGCGCCTCAAGGGCTGCCTCCTGGGTATTGATCTGGTCCTGGACCGCCAGCAGATCGCCGATCGAGCCTGCCCGGCTGAGCAGCGTCCGCAGCTGGCTGATGGCGGCCTGCGCCGAGGCGACCCGGCTGCCGACGTCGGCTACTTGCTGGGTGACGTCCTGCGCCTGCTGGCTGAGGAAGATCTGCTTGCCCAGCTTCGTTTCCAGCTGGCCGAGAATGGCCGGATACTGCGCCACCGGGATCTTCAGCTCCAGGCTGACCTGGGCGGACCCGTCGTTTCCCGGCGGGATCGTCTCCTGTTCCGCCGCGACGTAGCCGCCTGCTGCCTGGACCAGACTCGTTGCCATGCTGGCGGCGGCGGCCACGTCCGCGGCCCGCACGGTCAGGTCGGCGGTGTAGATGATGCTCTGCGGCTGGACCAGCGTAGCGGTGGCGACCGCCGACGTTCGGCCAGCGGTCTTGGCAGGACCGGCGGTGACTGGCGCTCCGTAAGCTGGACGGGGTGCGACGCCCGTCGTGGGGCTGGCTGAGTTGCCGCTACTTGAGCATGCTGCGAGCAACAGGCCCGCCCCGGAGAGCGCGGCCGTGACGATCAGTGCGGTGCGCAGCGGTGCCCGGAGCGCGCGGGCGGGAGCGGTAGTCATCATGCCGCTCGGACGCACCGGCGCCGGATCTGGTTTCGCCGGCCGCGGAAAGTAACGTGCGACGACCCGGATCGTTATGGTGGCGTTGCACGGCAGCCCCCTGCGCCACCCGACTCCCATGTCACACCGGTAGTACAGGTCACACCGGTTACACAGAATTGATGGCGCCGAGCACTTCGGGCTGGCGGAAAGGGGCGGAGCGTGGCTGTCGGTTATCCGAAGATCGAGCTGCACGTCCATCTGGAGGGCACGGTGCGGCCGGCCGCGCTGCTGCAGATTGCCCGCCGCAATGGCGTGGCCCTGCCCGCCGACTCGGCGCAGGAATTGACCCGATTGTATGAGTTCCGCGACTTCCCGCATTTCCTGCAGGTGTGGCTGATGACGACCGGCGCCTTGCGGACCGAGCGGGATTTCCGGCAGGTCGTCGTCGACTACGCGGCGGAAGCGGCCTCGCACGGGGCCGTCTACCTGGAAGGAATCTTCACCCCGGCCGAGCCAGCCGGCCGTGGCGTGGACTGGGACGAGATCTTCGCCGGCTACTGCGACGGCGCGCAGGAGGCCAGCGAGCTGCACGGGGTGAGGGTCGCCCTGACGCCGGACATCCCGCGCGACTATCCGATGGAAGCTGCCGAGCTGACCGTCCGGCATGCGGTGGAGCATCGGGATCGCGGCATTGTCGGGATCGGCCTCGGTGGATCGGAGGGCGATTACCCGCCTGAGCCGTTCGGCCCGGTCTTTGCCAGGGCGCGCGACGCCGGGCTCGGCTCGGTGCCGCACGCGGGGGAGGCGGACGGCCCGGCGTCGGTATGGGGAGCGCTCGACGTGCTCGGGGCGGACCGGATCAGGCACGGTATCAGGGCTGTCGAGGATCCTGGCCTGCTCGTCGAGCTGGCCAGTCGCGGGATCGTACTCGACGTCTGCCCGACTTCGAACGTGCGCACTGGGGTGGTGCGCTCACTGGCTGCCCACCCGCTTCCCGAGCTGCTCGCGGCCGGCGTCCGGTGCACGGTCAACACCGACGACCCGGCCATGTTCGGCTGCGATCTGGACACCGAGCACGAGACGGCACAGCGCCTCGGAGCATCGGCGGAGGGCTGCTACGCGGCTGGCGTGCACGGAGCACTGTGCGATGCGGACACCCGCGCCGCCCTTCGCCGCCGTGGCGATGACTTCGACTGGAGCAGCTGCCGTGACTGCGCGGACAGTCCGGGCTGACCATGGTCGCGGCCGGTTGCTGCGGCCAGCGGGATGATCGCGCCCGGTCTGGGCGTTAGCGCGGGCTGAGGACGCAGAACTCGTTGCTCTCAGGATCGGCCAGGACCACCCACGACACGTCGACCTGGCCGACGTCGGTCGGCGTCGCGCCCGCTTTCTGCAGCCGCGCCACCTCGAGCTGGAGATCGTCGTCGGGGTAAGGCGCGACGTCCAGATGGATCCGGTTCTTGACGGTCTTCGCGCTCGGCACGCGCAGCAACTCCAGATACGGCCCGCGACCGCTGGTCGAGCGCAGCGAGGCCAGATCCTGGTCGCAGGCATGCGCCGGCCAGCCAGCCGCGTCCTGCCAGAACGCAGACAGCCGGACCGGGTCGGCGCAGTCGACCACGACAGCGGCGACCGGCCCGGTGTCGCGGTAAACCGGCCGCGGCTCGAGTACGCATAGCTCGTTGCCCTCCGGGTCGGCCAGCACCACCCATGGCACCTGGCCCTGGCCGATATCGGCCGGCGTGGCTCCGAGGTCCCGCAGGCGTCGCACCAGGGCCGCCTGGTGCGCGGCCGATTCGGTGGCCAGGTCGAGGTGGACCCGGTTCTTCCCGGTCTTGCCTTCAGGGACCGGTACGAAGACCAGCGGCAGCGCCACGGGATCCGGATAGCTGTAGCCGGGCGGCTGCACATCGGACTCTTCTGGGTCGTCCTGCCCCACCTCCCAACCCAGGGCGGCCGCCCAGAACGCCGCCAGCCGGGACGGGTCATTAGCGTCAACGAGCACATGCACCAGGCGGGTAGACATGCCCGCCAAACTCTCATACCCAGCAGGACGCAGGCAACCCAGCCGCCGTCCTTGGCCGGCACCCGGAAGGCGGGCGGCCGGTGGCTGGGCGGACACTGGGGATATGCGATATCTGGACATCAAAACAGCCAAGCGGATTTCCAAGATCGGCCTGGGCACCTGGCAGTTCGGGTCACGTGAATGGGGGTACGGCGACTCGTACGCCGAGCACGAGGCACACGCCATCGTCCGCCGTGCGGTTGAGCTGGGTATCACCCTGTTCGACACCGCCGAGATCTACGGATTCGGGCGCAGCGAGCGGATCCTGGGGCAGGCGCTTGGCGATGACCGGGAATCGATCTTCCTGGCGACGAAGATCTTCCCGATCGCGCCGTTCGCCCCGGTCGTCGAGCAGCGTGGCGTGGCCAGCGCCAACCGGCTCGGGGTCCGCAGGCTCGACCTGTACCAGGTGCACCAGCCGAATCCGGCGGTCCGGGACCGTACGATCATGCGCGGCATGCGCGCGCTGCAGCGGGTCGGGCTGGTCGACGAGGTCGGCGTCAGCAACTACTCGCTGACCCGCTGGCAGGCCGCGGAGAACGCGCTGGGCACCCGGGTGCTGAGCAACCAGGTTCGCTACAACCTCGTCGACCGCGCGCCAGAACGCGAGCTGCTGCCGTACGCCGAGTCACATGGCCGGGTGGTGATCGCCTACAGCCCGCTGGCCCAGGGACTGCTGTCCGGCCGGTATCACCGGGACAGCCCGCCTGCCAACCGCGTCCGAGCGGCCAATCCGCTCTTCCTGCCAGACAACATTGAACGGGCTGGTGACCTGATTGCCGCCCTCCGCGAGGTGGCGGACGCGCACTCGGCCACCCCGGCTCAGATCGCGCTCGCCTGGGTGATCCGCGGCCCGGCCGTGGTCGCCATCCCTGGCGCGTCAAACGTCGGGCAGCTGGAAAGCAACGTCGCTGCCGCCGATATCGAGCTCGCCGACGACGAGTACGAGGCGCTGCAAGCGGCGTCGTCCAGGTTCCGCCCGATCACCGGGCGTGCCGCTGTGCCTCGCCTGGTCCGGGCTCAGCTCGGCCGCTGACCGGTCGGTGCGGCCGCCTGGTCGTCGGCCGCTCCGGCCCAATGCCACCTAGTCTGTCGTGCGCCGGCACGCAAAGACGGGCCGAACGTCCCACCGTGCAAGTCGGCCCATCCTCATCGAAGGTGACCCGCTCCCGGTACATCTGAGCAGGTCACGGACCGTCACGGACGAGCGGTGAAACCGCCCTGCCGCACATTCCGGCACCGACCTTGAGCCGGGCTAACATGTGGATCGGACAGGCCGCCGGTCGGCCATGGTGACAACCGCGCGCTTGTAGGCGCCGATCAAGGCGTCGGGTACCTCAGCCGACGCACTCCTCCGTGCGCATCGCAGCACGGCCAGATCCGGCCGCTAACCTCACCAGAGGGCAGATGAAGGCCCAAGGCAGGGTGTCGGTGGTAACCGCTACCGTGAGGCCTCAACATCGCAGGTATCGCGGAGCTCAAATGAAGCCGATGGCAAACGGCTGGTCGTCGCTGCGCTGCTCAAGCAGGGTTGTGCCAAGCTTAGGAAGCTTAAGCGACCAAAGTCGCCATGATCGAGTCAAGTTTTGGGTGTCGGATCGTTCTCCTGGCGGGTCGGTTTCAGGCGGCGAGGCCAGCGTCGCGGGCGAGGTCATCGATCGCGGCTTCGTAGGCGCGTGCGGCGGTGCGGAGCCTGGAGTCCGCGGGCGGGCTGGGGCCGGTGACCTGGGCCATGCCGGGGATGAGGAACCGCTGGTTCAGCCGGGTGAGGAAGAGGGCCTGGCGGATGCCGCCGGGGGTGATCTGGTACCGGTGGGTGCGCGGGATGCGCTCGATCATCCCGTGCGCGCGGAGGCGTCGCAGCTCGTAGGTGATCTGCCCGCTGGTCATCTCCGCGGGACGCCGGCCGAGCAGCGGCGCGAGGTGGTGCCGCAGGTCGCGGTTGGTGAAGCCGTTGGGCAGCAGCTTGAAGACGCAGACGGCGGCCAGCAGGGCCTGCACCCGCGGGTCGGTGATGCGCATCCCGGCGATGCGGGTACCAGTGGCGGTGATGACAGGGTTGCTGACCGCGGCGAGCGCGGCGGTGCCTTCGGCGGGGTCGTGGCTGATCCGCTGGACGCCCAGCAGGCGCCGGTTGGCCGTGAAGCCGACCTGCCGCAGCGCGGGCAGGTTAGTCAGCCGCTTCCCGAGACCGAAGTCGGCCGGGTTGTTGATGGTCGTCTCGGTCCGGAGGGCTCGTCCTTCCTTGTGGTATTGCTTCACGGTGGTGTTCTTGTAGTCGATGTGCACGCTGGGGATGACATCCTGGGAGATGATGCGGGTCCGGAACCGGCCCGGGGTGGGCTTCTTGCGGCCATGGTGGATCTGGCGGTCGAAGACCAGGCCGACCTTGTCCGGGCGGCCGATGTCGAGGTTGTCGCGGATCATCTGCTCGAAGAAGACCCGGCCCGATAGCGGCCGGTCCAGCATCTGGGTCAGGGAGAACTCGGCCTGCAGCACCGACACCTCATACCGGTAGTCCGCGGCGGTGTCCTCGGCGGTGAACGGGTACGGCAGCCGGGCCAGCCACTTGGCGGCCAGCGCCTCGATCTTCGAGGCGTCCAGGCCGTCGCAGATCGCCTGGACCGCGGCGACGTCGTTGACCGCGGCGAAGGCGTTATCCAGCGGGGTGAACCCGATCCCGGCCCTGGCGGCCTGGCGCTTGGCGTACTCGTTGCCGTTGCAGCACAACCGGGCCGTATAGGGGAAATAGCTGCAGAACTTCAGGAAGAACGGGCCGAAGTCATCGTCGAACCCGTAGAAGTAGAAGTGATTGACCAGGACCGACTCGCGGACCAGCCACGCGTAGCTGGCCCCGGTCACCGGGTTGCGGCGCTTCTGGGTGCCGAACACCAGTGCCTTCTCCTGGGCCCGGCCGACGAACAAGATCCCTTCCGGGACCGTCCCGTCAGCTCTGGCCGCCTCGGCCAGGTACCGCTGGGCGATGTCGTCTTTCCGCTCGCCCTTGCGGAAGTGAACCAGGTCCAGGCCATGGGCGGCGACGTAGTGGTGGATGTTCGCCACGAACGCATCGGTCACCGGCCGCATGAGGACCGAGGAGGCAAACTTGTGGCCGCGGTGGCCGACGAAGAATCCCTGCACCCCGCCGCCGTACTGCAGCCGGGGCTGGTAGACGTTGAGGTAGAGACGGTCGATGCTCTCGATCTCGAACACCACGTGATCGGACAGGACATCGGCGACAGTGCGAGGTAGCGTCATGGAAGGCTCCGGCCCGGCGACTCGGCCCGCCTGCGCGGGCCACCTTAACCGCTGCATGCGGTACATGAACGGGCACATCGTGGCACCGTTTCGTCGCCGGCCGGGGCTCCTTCGCCTACCTCAGCCAGCACCGGCACGTCTCGTCGGGCTGGGGCGAAGCCCCGATAGTGGTCTCGCCTGGAAGTCTTTCGGGGGTTGATCATGCGGCCTGTTGGGTGGTAGCGGTGCTGGTCCGGGTGGCGCGTGTTTTCTTCGGGGCTGGTGGCGGCGGGGTGGGTTCGTGCCGGTCGATCCGGGCGATCACCTCTGCCAGGTGGGCGGCGGTGAACTTCCACCTGAACGGGGTCGCGGTTGCGTTGTAGCGGTCCTGGTATGCCAGCAGCCTCTGCTCGACCTGGTCAAGGTCAGCGAAGTCGTTGGGGGTCAGGACTTTCCGCTGAACTATGGAGAAAAGGCACTCCACTTGATTCAGCCACGATGCGTGTACCGGGGTGTGCACCAGGACGGCGTTCGGGTAGGCCGCAGCCAGGCGTTTCACTGCGGCCTGCCCGCGGTGATCGGACCCGTTATCGACGACCCAGAACACCCGCCTGGCCGAGGCGTAGGGTTCGCGGCTCATGACCTGGCCGACTAGCGTCATGAACGGCACGATCCCGGTGGTGGGAGCGCAGTGCCCGAATACCTGCGCGCGGTGCACGTCGAGGGCGGCGAGGTAGGCCAGCGCGCCTTTGCGCTGGTACTCATGCTCGACCCGCATCATGCGGGACACACCCGGCGGCAGGGTGGGGTGGCAGCGGCAGCGGGCCTGGATCGAGGGCTTGGCGTCGCTGGAGATCACGTACTCGTCGTCGCTCAGTGGCGCGCCGTCCCAGCGGCGCTGGTACAGCTCCAGCACCCGGGTTGCCTTGGGTATGAAGCCGGGGTCGCGGATGGATATCCACGACTGGTGCTGCCATGGCTTGATCGGGTCGGCGGCCAGGATCCGCCGCACGGTGGACGCCGAGATCGCCGGCAGCATCTGGCGGCTGATCAGCTCGGCTGCCAGGTCCGGGCATGACCAGCGGGCCAGCGGCACCCCGGTCTCGGCGGGAAGCTGGCACGCCAGCGCCCTGACCTGAGCGACCTGCACCGGCGTGATCCGGCACGGCCGGCCACTGCGGGGCAGGTCAGCCAGCCCGTCCAGCCGGCCCGCGGCGAACCGGGACCGCCAGCACCGCACCGTGTCGGCGCAGATGCCCAGCTCGCGGGCGATCCGCTCATTGGCCTGGCCGCACGCGGCCCGCCGCACGATCTGTGCCCGGAGCCGGACCTGCCACGGCGTCTTGCCGCCCCGGTCCCGGTCCTTGAGGATGTGACGTTCGGCCGCGGTCAGCGTGATCACGACCGCGCAGGAGCGGGGCACTGGCCCTCCCGGGTGAATTACATGCGTGTAATTCCCCCGCGGACGCGACGATCATACCCGGGCTCCCGCACCCTCGGGCACGATGAACCCATGCCCGCCATCCCCGAATCCACCAGGACCTCCCTGGCTCAGCGGCTCCGTGCCCACGCCAGGGACCGCTGGCCCCAGCTGGCCGGTGTGACCGTGCGCTACCGCGCCGGGTTCGCCTACATCGACGGCCAGCTCCCCGGCGGCGACGTCATCCCGCTCTGCCGGCTGCGTTACGGCGGATCCGCGCGGACCTGGGGATTCGCCCTCTACCTGGCCAGCGGTGACCGCTACGAAGACCAGGTCCTGCACACCGGCGCCTTCGCCGGCACCCCGCAAGAAGCCCTCGACTGCGCCGCCGGCCTCTACCTCGGCGGCCCCGACTTGTGAACGGCCACCATCACACCCGGCACGATCACGTCAACCCCCGAAAGACTTCCGGGTGAGACCACTTAGCGAGCGGGGTATCCATGAGAAGTGGGGATGTCCCGGCACAACGAGGTCAAGGCCGGCGTGATCCGGGGAATCATCAGCGACCTGGCGTGCTTGCCGAAGGGATGGCTTCAGTGAGCGCGGCAGCTAAGGGCAGTCCCGTGACCTACACCGCCATGTGCGAGCGCGAGGGCGGATGGTGGATCATCACCGTGCCCGATCTGGAGTCGGGCCGAGTTACCCAGGCCCGGACCCTCGATGATGTACCCGCGACCGTCGTAGATCTCGTGGCGACCATGACGGACATCGATCCTGCGCTCGTCAAAGTGAAGGTCGAAGCGGAAATCGGCCCTGGCCTGGGCTTTGGCAAGATTGCGTTGGTCGGCGTGGGCGCTGTCGGCGCCGCTGCTGCCCTCGCATGGCGGTTGATTCGCGCCGCAGCAGGAACGTCTGTGCCTTAAATGCCTCGCGTCGGCCGATGTCGCCGCCCGTACGGCGCCCCGCACAGCGCGTCCGCCTCGGCACCCATCAGCGCTTCGGCGAGCGCCTGCACCATCATCCGCAGCAGATCCGGGCTCGCCGCAGCCGAGTTGTCGCCCGCACGGCGGGCGAGGGCCACACTAGAAATGTCGGCCATCGTGCTCTCGCTTCCCTCGAAGAGTTGCTACCTGCTCGAAGGATCAGCACGGTGACCGTCCCATCTGCGGCAACACGTCGCAGCAGATCAAGATCTCAACACCCGTACACCACGTCAGCGGACGCTAACCCGCCCTGCCCTGATCACTCCAGCCCGCGTGCCTTCTTAACTGCGGTTCTCGCGAGTTTCAGTGCTTCTTCCAAAGCGGCAGCAGAGTCCGGTCATGAAGGTTGGCCGTCCGCAGAGCGCGGCACGCGCGGAGTCAACTTCACTGGCTGCCTGGACCTGCCAGCGGCGGCGGCTCAACACCGCCCGGTGGCCCCGGTTAGAGGTCGGGCATCACGGCCCGCTCAGTCAGGCACTGTGTACTCGCCCCTGGCAACCCGTATGACCCGCTTCTGCTTGTGCAGTCCGTCCAGGTAGACCGAGACATTCGTCGTCGAATCGTTGGTCCGCCCTGCCTGGCGCAGCGCTTCGACGATCCCGGCGGCCCGCAACGGCTTGGGCTTCGCATTGCGCAGGACGGACACGATCGCGTCGTTCCTGACCATGCTCGCGATGTCCTGAGCGGCGACTTCGCGAGCGGGACTCAGTGACGCGATCGCGCGATTCAGCGCGGCGCGTTCGGCGCGAAGCCCTTCCGCACGGGCTCCCAGGCGAGCCAACTCAGCTTCCGTGGTGGCGAGTTCCGCAACGACGCGTTCCAGCTCACTACTCAGAGGTTCCACAGTTGGATTAGAACAGTCCCCCCTGAGGAAATGTCAAGTTTCCTCATAGAGATAATTTCTGCGAGCCGCCAGGACCTGGGGTGGCCGCCACGCCCCTTGCGTCGCGCGCAGGCTTGCCCACGCTCCGATTTCCAGAGGCGATGCGATCTAGGTCATTGCGCGGTTCGCATGATGAGCCATCCGGGTTCGCATACGCAGGTCATAGCCATGGTGGACCTAACGTCCCACCATGCGAACCTCCCCATCCTCATCGAAGGCGACCCGATACCGGAGCATCTGCGCAGGTCACGCGCCGAGACGTCAGCCAGGAAGACGACCCGGTGAGCGGCCGTTGCGCGACCCACGCCGACCGGCGGATTAACCGGATCGCCGCGATGACGGTAGCCTGGCTGGCCGGGATCGCCGGGGCGATCAGCGTCAGCTAGGCGCGATGGCTTTCCCACGCACACGTACTGGCTCGGGCTTGTCGGCAGGAGGGTCTACCGTAAGAATCGACGTCCCGGTCGGCCCGCGAAGAATGGACCCTGGCAGATGACGGCGCACCCGGTCAGCGAGCTCGATCCTGACGACCCGACTGAGATTCTGCGGGTTCTGCCCGGCGAGTACCATGCCCAGTTCCTGGCCGAATACGAGGCCGCTGTGGAGGGCGCCCGCAGGCCCGAGGAGTTCCGCCGCCTGCATGGCCTGTTGCGACTCTGGCGGCTCCGCGCGATCGCCTACTCCGATCCCGGCTACGACGCCCGGATGGAAAGTGCCCGCCTCGGACGCACCGAAGATTTCACCCCGGCCGAGCAGGTCATTCCCGGCTGGCCCCGGCGGTGACCTACCGGGTCGCCTGCACACCGCCGCCAGTCATCGATCGCGCGCACGGACTGCTGACGGTGCGGCCAATGCCGGCCAGGCCTACGCCTGGGTACTGGACCTTGCCGACATCATCGACCACGAGCGGCTAGTCGCCGAGGTCGGCGTGTACCGCCGGGGCGAGGCCACGCCGCGCTACCGCAACGCCCTAGACGCCGCAAGACAATGGCAGGCGACGCCAGTGCTGCGCGCCGCGATCGAACGTGAGCGCGCACGAACATGGACCGCCGCCGAAACAGCGGACTTCCTGCGCACACACGCTAGGCCGCACCAAGAACTCGGACCTCGGTTGGTAGAGGCTCCGCGCCAGCGGGTTTTGCTGGTGTGGAGGGGCCAGGTCTAATGGTCATGATGGGTTGACCGGCCCGCCGCCCGCAGGCACAATCCGAAGCGGTTGAGGCACCCCGCACCTGCCGGCACCGGCTCGGTACCCTCGCCTGGCGGGCGGTGCCCCGGCAAGGAGAGCGTGATGGTAACGGCCGACATACCGGCAGACGGGCCGGTGCGGCTCGGATCGGTGCAGCTGTCTGTCGGCAAGCGGATATCCGAGTGCGACGACGCGCTGCCTCGGCTGTGGGCCACTTCCGAGCCGGTTCCCGACGCCGGGGGGGTGTGGCGGGTGCTGACCGACATGCACCAGGACACCGGCCTGGTGCCGATCTTGCTGGCGTTCCTGGACCGGGGGCATGAGGGGCGGCCGTGGGATGCGGGAGAACTCGGCCCCCGGTGCGACCTGGCGGTGGTGGACCGGCTGGATGCGGCCACGGTGCTCGCCCGGGAGTGGGCTGCCTCGGCGCCCACCGCGCGCGAGCTTGAGGATCCGGAGCTGGCCGCGATGGTGGCACCGTTCGGAGTGCAGTTTCCCGGCCTGGCGCCTAGCCAGGACCAGGCGCTGACCGAGGCCGAGCTGGCCCGGGCGCTGGGCTGGTTCGGCTCGGCCCGGATTGGCCTGGTCCCCGCCTCCCGGCCAGCCGATGTGCTGGCCCTGGTGGGATACGACGGCACCGTCAACGGGTACGGCACGCCTGAGCTGCTGTCGCTGGCCCTCAGGTCGTGGGAGGACCGATTCGGCGCGGTGCTGGTGGAGGTCGGATTCGCGCACATCCGGCTGCTGGCCCGGCGGCCGCCGCGAACCCTGCGGGACGCCCAGGCCGTGGCGGCCGAGCTGTGGCTCTTTTGCGATGAGTTCTGGCCGATCGACCGTCCCGGCACGGCGGTCCAGTACGTCGGGGAGATCGCGGAGCACATCAAGGACATCCCCGTCTGGTCGTTGTGGCTGGATTAGTGGCCGCCCATCGGGAGCTGTCGCCAGGTCAAGGGGCCTGCGCCCAGCGACGGCCCGTCTGCCGCTCGTGGCGTGGACACTGGAGCGTCGAGGAGGACGGCCGAGTCCTGCACCCGTAACGTGTGGCAGCGTTGAGCCTGGCTGATCAGCGGGGCGCTGAGGGCTCCGTCTCTACGCCTACGAGACAACCGATTCGGGGGACGAAGGGGCGGAAGGACAGGCCGCCTGAGCCCGGGCCGCTGAGCGACGCAGACCCCTGGGAGATTGGGCCTCCTCGGGGTCTGCTGTGAGCGGTACCGGGATCGGACCGGAGATACGCTCTCCCGCTGAGCTACTCGCCTCCGGGCTCTGGCCCCACGAACTGTAGAGACCGCTCTAGGGCCAGACAATGGCCGCTAAAGCTATGAGCTGGGTGGGGCCGTGGGGACTCGAAACACGCTTAGTCCCGAGCCGCCTTTCGACGACATCCGGGTCACCAACGCGGATGAGGCCGGGCAGCACAGTGGTTCCGTAAACGCCGGCGCATGCCCCGCGGGTCGTGCCGATCACCTTGAGCAGGTGCGAATCGGGCAGGCCGC
>CAWKNA010000005.1:0-662770 GCA_963850875.1 uncultured Actinomycetota bacterium | reverse complement strand
ACGTCTACCGGCCTTGACGGCTCAGCTGCCCGGATTGGTGACGGGTACCTCGGTCGTTGCGGCAGCGGCCGCCATCTGCTCACCCTTCCTCTTCTGGCGCACGCCATACACGGCCGTCCAGGCCGCCAAGATGGCGGCGTAGAGGAACGGCATGACCTTGGAGATGGCCAGCGCTGTTCCGGTCGATGTGTTCTCTACGATGACGATCCGCAAGGCGGCCTCGATGACATAGCCGACGCCCCACACCACCGTCATGACCCGGAATACGTGCCGGAATCCCGGATACTGCCACAGGCCGGTCAGCTCGCGGCCCTTAGCGGTGTCCGGGCCCATGAACTCTATGGCGAAGCTGAACATCAGCGGCCGCCGTGCCCAAAGCGAGCCCAAGCACGCAAGGCCGAAGAGGCCAGTGGGCACGGACCCCTCGATGAGCACCAGCCGTGCGCTGTGGGTGGCCAGCCCGAGCACCGTGCCCACTGCGATCCCCGCCAGGACCAGGACGCCGAGCACGTCGAGCCGACGGTGCTGGAGAAACCCAATCAAGACTCCGAGAGCGGGGAACACCCCGCTCAGCACCAGCGCCGTCACAGCCGTCAGGCCGGCCGAGCGCAGCAAGCTATAGGCCACAAGCGGGCCGACGACGTCGAAGAAGGCGATCATCGCAATCGAGCGCAGCCGGCCGCTCGTCGCCGAGGACCTGCTCGCGGAGCGCTCGGGATCCTGGCTCACGCCCCAAAGATAAAGGACCCCACCTACCGGGTCCGTCACGCTCGGGTGCCCGGTGTCCCAGTGCCGCGGCCGGCCGAGCCAAATGGCGCCGGGGCGGTCCCGTGCACCTCGATCTGGTCGATCTCGCTGGCAGCGACGGCGTGCGGGTCGGCAGACAAGAAGGTCTGGCCGGCCTGCTCGTCGCAGGCCAGCTGAATTGCCAGCGCAAGGGGAAGCCGGGAGTGCTCGGGCGCTGCCTGCGCAGTGGTGAAACCCGGCCGATCCGAGCGCCCGTTGACGAGCCGCGCCAGGCCCACCAGCGGCTCGAATACCTCGATCGGGTAATCCGTGCCAAGCAGCAGCCGGGCCCCGGCGGCCGCGAGCGCGGCCCACGGATACGCCATGGCGGCCCGATCTGCTCCGAGCGCCGCCTGGACCTGCGGCGCGTCGGTGACGGCGAACGACGGCTGGAGGCACGCGGCCACGCCCAGCGCGGCGATCCGGTCGGCGAGGTCGCGGGACTGCACGCTGGCGTGCTCGATCCGCGGACTGGCGGCGGCGATCGCGGCCCGGTCACCTCCCCAGGTCATCTCGTAGGCGTCCAGCACGGTCTCGATGCCTCGGTCACCGATGGCATGGGTGGCGATCCGCCAGCCGCGAGCGGCGAAAGGCTCGATCCTTCTGGCCAGCGTCACCGAATCCATGAACAGCGTGCCGCGCTGGTCCTCGTCAGCGAAGGGACGGCACAGAGCGCAGGTGCGCGGAACCAGCCACCCGTCCGCGTAGAACTTGATCCCGTCCAGCCGCAGCCACGGGCCCACATCGGATCGCCGGGCGTCAAGCTCGCCGAGGCTGGCCCGTTCGGCCAGGCCGCTGGCCAGGTAGATCCGCACTCGCGCGGGCAGCGGACCGCGCTGCTGAATCCTGGCCAGCGCATCGAGGTACCACCAGTCCCGCATGCCCATCTCGGTGATCTCCACCAGTCCCGCCTGAGTCGCGCGGGCCAGGCCACGGTGCAGCCGCCCGGCCAGCTCATCGAGCGGCACGGGACTGGCCGGCTCGGCTACGTCCATCGGCGTGCCACTATCGCGTGCGGCCCGCTCGTGGAACTCGCGGACGGTAGTCCCCTGCCAGGGAAACGGCACCCCGGAGGCGTCCTTCAGCAGGTGGGCGTGGTGGTCGACGAAGCCAGCCACCGCGACACTGGTTCCCCGCACCGTCGGGCTCATCGCCGCTCCCGCCTCCATGCGCAAGTGCAGACCGCCGCCATGGCCCGGCCTCAGCTGAGCATCGTGGCGGACCAGCGGGTCACGATCTGGTCGAGCACTCCCAGCGGGACGGCGCCGTTGCCAAGCACGGCCCCGTGGAAGGCGCGGATGTCGAAGCGCCCGCCCAGCTGGCGCTCGGCGTGCTCCCGGAGCCGCCGGATCTCGCGGCGGCCGATCAGGTACGCAAGTGCCTGGCCGGGCCAGGCGATGTACCGGTCGATCTCGTTCTCGACGTTGGCCCGCGGGGTCGCCGTGTGCCGCCACATGAAGTCCACCGCCTTCGAGCGCGGCCAGCCGTAGTAGTGCATGCCGGTGTCGACGACCAGCCGGCAGGCGCGCAGGGCGTCGAACGAGAGCATGCCGAGCCGCTGCAGATCGGATGTGTACAAGCCCATCTCGTCTGCCAGTCGCTCGCAGTACAGCCCCCAGCCTTCGACATAGCCGCAGACCTCGGCATCGAGGTAGCGGCGGTAGTCGGGCAGCCCGTGCAGCGTCTGCGCCGAGGCGATCTGCAGATGGTGACCCGGTGTGCTCTCGTGAAAGGCGAGGGCCTCGTACTCGTAGACGAAGCGCTGCTGCGGCTTGTCGGTCAGGATGCAGTGGGCGCCTGGCCGCCTCCCGCCTGCCGCCGGCGGCCGGTAGTAAGCCAGCGGGGCGTGGTCGGCTTCGACCGGGTCAATCTCCTCGATCACGCAGTCGGGGATGTCCAGCGGCAGGAACCAGTCGCCGCGGGCCTCCTCGGCGCGCCGCAGGGCATCGGTCACCGTGCGCACGATCTGGCCCGAGTCGCTGAACCGGAGTGCCCGGTCCTCCCGCAGCCGATGCAGGATCGAAGGGACGTCGCTGATCCCCAGGACGCTCCAGCCGATGCAGGCCCACTCCGGTCGCAAGGCTTCGAGAGCGTCCAGGCCGATCTGGTGGATCTCCTCGGGGGAGAGCTCGGTGGTGGTGTGCCGCCGCACCGCCGCCAGGTAGCCGTCGGCGCCGCCTGGAACGGAACGGATGCCGACCTCGGTATCCGGCCGCGCAACCGGCAGCAGGTCCTTCTCCAGGCAGTCAAGCAGCCGCCGGATAGCCGGCCGGACCTCGCCGGTGACGATATCGGCGGCCTCGCGCCTGATCGCCTCGTGGTCGATCTGGTCGGGCAACGGCACGGTCACCAGCGCGTCGGCAGCGATGTCCTTGCGCAGGTGGCCTTCCAGCTGCCCGATGGCCTGGCGAACCCCGATCCCGGTCGGGACTCGCCCGTCGCCCTTGGCCTCGCGGTAACGACGGGCGACAGCGTCGAAGTAACCACGCAGGCCGCGGAGCCGCCGGAGGTACGCCTGCACCGCGTCGGCGTCATCGAGCACCGCGGTCGGAACCGACTGGAAGGCCAGGGCCTGCGGGGACACGTAGCCACCCGCCGACGCGTTCGCCTCCCAGAGACCGTGTTCGAGATCCGAGCGCGCCCCCCAGGCGAGGTGCGTCAGGACCGCATGGTTGATCTGGTCCGGTTCGTCGAGGTGGCGCGCATCAATATCGTTCAGCCGCCGCTCGATTCTGGCGATCAGCGCAGCGCCGTGGGTGGCGCCGCCGCGGCTGGGATCCGGGACCAGCGCGTCGAAGCCGGATGCGCCGAGCAGCGTCGCGTTGAACGGGTCGATCGTGTGCACGGTCTCGAAGAACTCCTTGCCCAGCCGGCCGAGCTCAGCGGATCCGGCCCGCGCCACCGCGCGCTGGCCAACCGCTGCGGCGTGGTCGGGGCGGCTCACGGCGACACCCAGACCGCCTGCAGCACCTGGTAGACATTCCCTCCGATAACCATTCGCACGGCCGCATCGTCGAAGCCGTGTTTGACCAGCCACCCGCAGATGTTCGCGAAGTTCTCGGTGGGGTTCTCCAGCCCGTCGACATAGTCGACCGGCTCGAAGTCGGGCCCGCGTGCGGCGCTCAGGCTGAGCAGGTGGGCGAAGATCCGGTGCAGCTGAACATGATCGCCATACAGGGTGTCAGGCCCGAATGCGACATGCTCGATGCCGACCAGGTCCACGCAGTAGCTGAAGTGGTCCATCACCGACTCGATCGTGTGCCGCCGATGCGCACCAGAAAGCGTCGTATGCGGCGCTGCTGACATTCCGATCACCCCGCCGGTTTCGGCAACCGCCCGCAGCACATCGTCTGGCTTCATCCGGGGTGTGTCCCAGACCGCCCGCGCGCCTGCATGGGTCACGAACACCGGCCGCTCGCTCTGCTCGCACACATCAAGCGCGGTGCGGTCCGAGGAATGGGAGACGTCGATGGCGAGACCGAGCTTGTTCATCCGGGTCACCGCCCGGCGGCCGAACGCGGTGAGCCCGCCGTCGGTGACCTCGCTGAGCCCGCTGCCGAGCGCGTTGGCGTCGGAATAGGCGATCCCGATCTGCCGGAGGCCGAGGCCGTACAGCACGTCGAGCCGGTCGATCTCGTTCTCGATCGGCGTGGCGGCCTCCAGCCCGAACACGAATCCGACTCGCCCCGAGCGGTGCGCCTCGTCGATGTCGGCCACCGCGCGGATGACCATGGCATCGGCGCAGTGAGCGAGATCGGCCTGGCGCATCCCCAGGTCGGTGATGATGTCGTTCCACCGCCACGGGGCATTCCCGGTCACGCAGGCAGTCCCGTCCATCATGTTGTCGAATACGACGGTCATGCCCGACGCTGCCAGGCCGGCGTAGGCGGCGTGCTGCCGCCCGGTGCGGTTGTACTCGGGTGTCTCCTCCATCCGGAGCGGGAACCGGACCGGATGATCGTGCAGGCTGATCACGATGCTGTCGTGCAGTAGCCGGAGCGAATTTCGTTCCTCTTCGTCGGTCAGGTCGGCGCAGTACGGAGGTACCCGGCTGAACTCAGGCGCCAGCTCGAACTGGCGGAAGTCCAGGCCTGCGGTGAGGTAGGAGTAGGCGGCGTAGCTGCTTCCGTGGCCCGAGCCGCCAGGCGGCTGAGGTGATTGCATGTCAGCCATCTTGCCGGCCGATCTCCGGCGGGTCGCTCATCACGCCGCCAGGGCCGCTCGCTAGCTCGCCTTGGCCGCTGGCGAGTTGACCCGTGCCGCTCGGAAGATCCCGGGCCGCTCTGCGGGCCTGGCGGTACGGTAGACCGCGCAGGTCCGGCGGAAGCCGCCAGACTGTGTAGCCACCAAGGAGTGCGTAAGAGCGGACCCGGACCACCGGAGCGCCGGGCCGTGGTGGGCGGCGGCTTCCTTGCTCAGCGTCGCCGCCGGCGTGCTCACTCAGCATCTCGACCACCTTGTTTCGCTCCTGGTCGGAGGCGCGGAGCGCAGGCAGCCGCAGACCTGACTGGTCGGTTGCAGGGTTCGGGTCAGGCAAGGGAGCCTCCTTGGCAGCGGCCAGGACCAGGCAGCAGACCGCATACGCAAGGCCACGGTAACGACGATTCGGCGGCGCGTCGAAGCCGCGTGCCTGACCTGCGGAACCACCGGCGGTCCGGATACATACACGGATCTGCCGTCGTTGACTCGACAACCGTGTGATATGACGCCACTGGATCACCTTGCCCTGAGCCCGGCTGACTCGATCCGGGTGAGCCGGAACATTTGGCGGGCAGTCCATTCGTTTACGACGACATGCCCCGGTTGCCCGCAATAAGCTATGGTCTGCCGTTTGAATTCGATACCGGCAATGCGACAGTCGACGCGGAGACGCTGCGCTAGTCCGGATCCTCGCGGGTCGCTGCCGAGCAGTGACCGCGGAGCCGGCAAGCGGGAGAGGTTCTGGTGGCGGCCATGAGCCCAGCCCAGGTCAACGATGCCATCCTGTTCTTGCTGTACTTGCTGGTGCTGCTGCTGGCGATGATGATCTACGCGGTGATCCGCATGCCAGCGCCCACCTTAGGCTCCCAGGACCGGGAGGATCAGCAGTGGGAGGACGCGCCCGCCGCGCCGCCAGCGTCCGTGCGCCGCGCTCCAGCCATGCCTGTCCCTGGGTCGGCTGGCCTGCTGTCGCCGGGAACCACGGGAGGTCCCACTTCGGCGCTCGCGTTTCTGGGCGGGGCGGCGGGCCGGTCCGGCCGGACCAAGTACGTCGCCAGGCACGTGGCCGGCCCTGAGCCTGGCCGTGCCACGATCCGGATTCCGAAAGTTTCCGGCAGGCCGCCGTGGGGACCGGCCCCAAGGCCGCCGGGTCAGCGCCCGTAGACCCGCCGGACGCGAACCGCCAGCCATCGCCCGCAGCCGCTCGAACGAGCCAAGTAACCGGCGTCTCAATAGACTTCTGGTCATGAGCCCCGAGCCGGCAGGCATCCAGCAGGTGACCAATTCCTCCGCATCGCCGGCCGTGGCAGCCGCCACCCGGGATCACCCCGAGCCACCGGCCGTCAGGCGGATCCCAGCCGAGCGGACACACCACGGCCACACATTCGTGGATGAGTACGCCTGGCTGGCGGACAAGGAGAATCCGGACACCATCGCCTACCTGGAGGGGCAGAACGCCTATCTGGAGGCGATGACGGCCAGTCAGGCCGAGTTGCGCGCGGCCATCTTCGGCGAGATCAAGGCGCGGACCAAGGAGACCGACCTGTCGGTGCCTACCCGCAAGGGAGGCTGGTGGTACTACTCGCGCACGGTGCAGGGTCAGCAGTACGGCGTGCAATGCCGCCGAGCCGTGCGGCAGGACGACGAGCGCCCGCCGATGACGCAGGATGGCTCGCCGCTTGACGGCGAGGAGATCCTGCTCGACGGCAATGAGCTAGCCAGCGGCCGGCCCTTTTTCTCGCTCGGCGTCTTCAACGTCAGCCCGGACGGCACGAAGCTGGCCTACTCCACCGACTTCGCGGGCGACGAGCGCTTCACCCTGAGAATCAAGGACCTGGTCACCGGCGAGATCGCCGCCGACCAGATCCCGAACACCTACTACCGATCGGCCTGGTCCCGTGACGGCTCGGCTCTGTTCTACGTGACGGTCGACGACGCCTGGCGGCCGTACCGGGTCTGGCGGCACCTGGTCGGGACCCCGGTCGCGCAAGATCAGATCGTGTTCTCCGAGCCCGACGAGCGATTCTTTGTCGGCATCGGGCTGACCAGGAGCGAGCGCTATCTGGTCATTTCGGCGGCCAGCACGATGACCAGTGAGTCCTGGCTGCTCGACGCCGATCAGCCGACCGGCGAGTTCCGCGTGGTGGTTCCGCGTCGGCAGGGAGTCGAGTACAGCATCGATCACCAGGTCAGCGCCGATGGCACCGAGCGGCTGCTGATCCTGCACAACGAAGGCGCCGAGAACTTCGAGCTTGCCACCGCTACGCTGTCTGATCCCGGCCGCTGGACGCCGCTCGTGCCGCATCGCGCTGACACCAGGCTGGTCAACGTGGCCGCCTTCGAAGATCACCTGGTGATCTACTTCCGCAGGGACAGCCTGACCGGGCTGCGGATCCTGGGCGCGGACGGCACCGAGCACGAGGTCGCGTTCGGCGAGCAGGTCTACACCGTCTCGCCCGGCTCCAATCCGGAATACCGCTCACGGCTGTTCCGGCTGGATTACGTCTCGATGGTGACGCCGGACTCGGTCTACGACTGCGACACCGTGACCGGTGAGCTGACCTTGCTGCGCCGCCGCCCCGTGCTCGGGCTGCCCGGCCAAGGCGATTACCGGATCGAAGATTACGAGCAGCACCGGGAGTGGGCGCGGGCGGCTGACGGGACCAGGATCCCGATCTCGGTGGTCTGCCGCAAAGGGATGCCGCGCGATGGCAGTGCCCCGTTCCTGCTCTACGGCTACGGCAGCTACGAGCACTCGGCCGATCCGTACTTCTCCATCCCCCGTCTGTCGCTGCTCGACCGCGGCTTCGGCTTCGCGATCGCGCACATCCGGGGCGGCGGCGAGATGGGCCGCCGCTGGTACATCGATGGCAAGCTGCTCAGGAAGATCAACACCTTCACGGACTTCATCGCCTGTGCCAGGCACCTGACGGCCCACGGCTGGACCAACCCGAGTCGGCTGATCGCCCGTGGCGGCTCGGCCGGCGGCCTGCTCATGGGAGCTGCGGTGAACATGGCGCCCGACGCGTTCGGCGGCATCGCGGCGGACGTGCCCTTCGTGGACGCGCTCACCACGATCCTCGACCCGTCGCTGCCGCTGACGGTGACCGAGTGGGAGGAATGGGGTGACCCGCTGCACGACCCGCAGGTCTATGCCTACATGCGGTCCTACAGTCCCTGCGAGAACGTCTCCTCCGGCCCGAAGTACCCGCCGATCCTGGCGATGACCAGCCTGAATGACACCCGAGTCCTGTTCAGCGAGCCGGCCAAGTGGATCGCGAAGCTGCAGGAGCGGGCCAGCGGAGGCCCGTTCCTGCTCAAGACCGAGATGATCGCCGGTCACGGCGGCCGCAGCGGCCGCTACGACTCCTGGCACCAGGAGGCACTCCGGCTGGCCTGGATCATCACCACCGCCGGCCAGCCCGAGACTCAGGCCGGTCAGGCCGATGCCGAGGCCGGTTAGGCCAGCCAGCCCGATGCCCAGGCCGACAATCGCGCTGGGTAATTGAGTGGCCACTTTTCGTGGATCAAAGTTGGTACCACGAAATAATTTGGGCTTCATTTCATTGCTGGCCGGCGGGTCGATGCCGCAAGGAGTCACCAGGCCGGCCGTATTGCCGGAGAATGGGGTCCGGCGCGGGAAAACGTTCTCAGCAGCGAAGAGCTATGACTACTTGATGCGAATCCCGTTGGGCAGGACGTTCGAGGTCATTCCTCCGCCACTGAGCACTTTCAGCGCTAGGATCGGCGTCCGTTCTGGATCGTCCCGGCAGGTGTCACACCAACAGTCACAGCCTGGATAGTCGGCTTGCCCCGTACGATCGGCTGGCTCGGTACGAGTGGGCTTAGCGTACGGTCCGCTGACTCCGAAGGAGTGGGCTTGACCCGTATGGTCGGTTAGCCTCGTACTGTCGGCGGTAGCTGTCCGGGTACGCCCGTCAGGGCGGAAGGCAGGTGTCCGATGAGGGTGGGTGACGGCGGTTGCGGCACTGCCTGCCGCTCGTTACGTAATGCGATCACTGCAGGTCAGGGTCGGTCGTCTGGGGAGTCCAGGTTGATACCGGCTGTACCATTTGCGGGGCCAATTCGCAGGTCATCGGCGAGTCGACCTCCGCAAAGAGTCGCGAGGCTGGGCGTATTGCCGCAGAATGGTGCCGGACACGAGCAATGGTGCGCCGCAGCTCCTGGCCGGGTTGGCGCAGAAGAGCAGGCGGAGGTGTGATGGCTACGGGCAATCAGGTGCTGCCCGAAGCCGCGGCGGCGCCCGAGCGAGCGCAGCCAAGGCCGCGGCGGGGTGGTGGTGGCCGTTGGCTTGTCTGGGGACTGCGCGTCGTGGTCTGGGTGGTGCTGCTGCTGATCGGCTACCGAGGTATCGACGCGATCGTGACCGGGACGACCGGGTCAGGCAGCAGCCCCGGGTCGGCCAGCACGTCTGACGGCGGCTTTCCGGTCGCTCTGGCGCAGGCGTATGCGCTTGAGTTCGGGCAGGTCTACCTCAACTTCAGCCCGGCGACGGCGGTCACCCGCGCCACCGAGCTCGCGGGCTTCCTGCCGCCCGGGGCGGACCCCGCGCTTGGCTGGAATGGTGCGGGCACCCAGTCGCTGCAGTCCGAGCAGGTCGCAGGCGTCACCGTGCAGAACGCTCACAACGCCGTCGTGACATTGCTTGCCCAGGTAAATGGCCACCTGATCGCACTTGGCGTCCCGGTCTACTCGGCCGGCGGCGGGCTGGTGATCTCCGGGGAGCCTGCCCTGCTGCCACCCCCAGCCCAAGTTACGCCGCCCACGCCGCCGGCTGTCACCTCGGACCCGGGCACGCAGGCCGAGCTTGCCCGCCAGCTGCCAGCCTTCTTCCGCGCCTTCGCCAGCGGTGACAAGCTCACCCTCGGCCGGTTCCTGGCTAGCGGGGCCCGGATATCCGGCCTCGGCGGCGCGGTGGCGTTCAGCGGCATCTCGCAGCTCATCGTGCCAGCCGCACGGGGCGTGATCCGGCACATCGAAGTCACCGTCCTCTGGAGCACCCCCGGCCAGCCCACCACGCCAGGCAAGTCGTCCGTCGCCAGCGCTCCCGCGCAGATCCAGATGACGTACGCCATGACCGTGCTCTGGCACGCCGGAAGCTGGTATGTGCAGTCGATCGGCGCGTCAGCCGGTCTGCCAGGACCGACGTCATGAGCAACTCCCGACTAGCGCTGACCCCTTGCAAGCCGTACCCCCCGACCCCGGAGTAACGATGACGCCCCACCTAGTCACCGCGCTAGCCCCCGCCGCACTCAACAGCGCCGGCCTGGTGTCCTACCTGCAGAACCTTTTCGGGCCGCTGTTCCTGGGGATTGTCGGAATCGTGGCGATCTTCTTCCTTTTCACCCGCGAGATCATTCGGTTCGTGCAATTCTTTGTGCTCGCCGTAGCTATCGCGGTCATCTTCTACGTACCTGGAATCGTGCGATCGCTGGCTGTGGGAATTGCCCACGCGCTCGGCGTGCACTAGTCGCTCATGCGCGGCTCACGGAAGTAGTCGGAAGGAGAGCACCAGGTGGATCTGCCCACCTACACCAACATCTGGCGAATCGAGAAACGGCTCTACAAGCTGTATGACTTTCGGCTGCCCATGCCGCTGCCGATTGGCCAGGTCGCAGTGTTCACGGCCATTGCTGTGCCGTATGTGGTGCTGCTCACGGTGCTCGGACTTCCGTTCAACCACAAGCTGATCTGGCTGTACCTCCTACCGCCAGGAGCGCTGACCTGGCTCGCAACCCGTCCGGTCCTGGAGAGCAAGCGGCTGCCCGAGCTGATCGGGTCCCAGCTGCGTTACCTGGCCGAGCCGCGGGTCTGGTGCCGGATGGCACCCCTCGCCGAGCGGGATGTGATCGTGGTGACCGGCCGGGTCTGGCGGCGGTCACGGCCGGTCGGCAGACGGCCAGCGTCGGCGCCTGCAATGGCACCTGCGGCCCACCCCCGCCACCAACTTGCTGGTCGGAGCAGATCCCGGTCAGCCGGTCCGCTCGTGGCCGGCTCAGCCAGCGCGGCCCAAGTGCCGCTGCGCGCCTCCTGGCCAGTCGGTATCGCCAGCCCCTCGGCTCCGTCGGTCCGTCGGACAGTCGGTGTCGCCGGTCCGGCGGCTCCGCCTGCGCCCTGGTTGGCCGGAGTCGCCAGCCCGCCAGCTCGGACTGGGTCCTGGTCCGCCGGTCGGCCCCAGGTCCGGCGGGCCGCTGCTTCCGGCCGTCCGACCGGCGCTGCCGCAGCCCAGATCCGCACCGCCGCCGCTGGCGGGGCCGATCCTCTCGTCCGCCCGGCTGCCCCCGCCCGCGCGGCTGGTGCCGCCGACCGCCCGGTTGCTCATCCCAGCCACCCGGCTGCTGCCCTGTCGGCCAGTGCCGACGCCCCGGTTGCTCATCCCGTCCGGCCGCCCGCCGCCGCCTCGTCGGCTGGTGCTGCCGACCGGCCAGTTGCTCAGCCTGCGCGGCCGGGCGTTGCGCCCCCGAGCGGCTCAGGTCGGCTCACACCTGCTGGCGGCTGGCCGCCAGGGATGGTGCCAGGCTCGGATCGGCCGGACGATCTCGCAACTGCCGAGCCTCCCGGATCGGCTCCGCACCCGCCCGCACTGGCAAGGCCCGCCCACACTCCGGCCGCCCACAGCCCGGCCGCCCACAGCCCGGCCGCCCACAGCCCGGCCGCCGCCGAACCAGTTTCGCCGTCCGTTGCTCAACCCGCCCCGCCCGGCCGGGCACCGCAGCGACCGCTGGTCACCGTGGTCAACGAGGGATCGGACCACGTGACGCCGCCAGCGGTGGAACGCGCGCTGGCCGGACCATCAGCTAACCGGGCGCAGGCCCGCCCCGGCCGGGTCCTGATGGTTCCCGGCGGTCACCGGCCCGGCAAGCCGGATCAGCTGCAGCGGGACCGGTCAAGGGCGCAGCTTCCGGTCAGCAGCCCGAGCCGGATCGTCGTGCTTGGCTGCACGGTCGGCGCTGGCCAGACCATGACGACGCTGCTGACCGGGGAGGTGCTGGCCAGTCTGCGCGCCGACCAGGTCGCGGTGCTTGACCTCAACCCAGGAGCCGGATCGCTGACTCAGTGTGCTCTGTCCCGGCCAGCGGTGAGCCAGGCGGCGTCGCTCGGATCGTCCCGGCTGGAGGTTCTCGGCCAGGGACGGACCGCGGCCGGTGGCCAAGATGGCGAGGCTGAAGCGTCCGCGCAGGGTCCCGGCCCGGCGGACGATGCCAGGACGTTCGAGCTCGCCTCGGCACGCTATCCGATGGTGCTAGCTGATCCGTCCACGCCCGCTGTCCCGCGCCTGCTCGCGATCGCCGATCAGCTCGTCCTGGTGGCACCGGCCAGCGCGGCGGCGGCCAGCGCGATCGCGATGACCTTCGAGTGGCTTGAGGCGCACGGCCAGGCCGGCCTGGCCACCGGGGCGATCATGGTGCTGAACGGGGTGAGCCGCCGGACCATGCCCCACGTCGAACAGGCCGAACGGGTCGCCGCTGGCCGGTGCCGCGCGATCGTCCGAGTGCCCTGGGACGATCAGCTGCAGAACCAAGCGGCGAAACGAACTCATCCGGGCGCTCTAGGCTCAGCGGCCGGTCAGCACGGAGCCGGTCAGCACAGTGTCGGCCAGCATGGGACCGGTCAGCACGGGCAAGGTCAGCACGGGGCCGGCCAGCACTGGTCTGGCCTGCTCAGCCCGGCCACGGTCGCCGCCTATACCGCGCTGGCTGGCGTCCTAGTGGCCGCCGTGGCCGACCGGCCGATCCCGCACTCCGGGCAGGTGGGCCGATGAGCACTGGCTTCGCCAGGAGGAGCAGGCTCTCCGTCCGGTATTTCGACGACCGGATCCTGCTGACCGAGACGCACGCCTGGGCCTACTTCCGGATACCGACCATCTCCTACGAATTCATGACCGGTCAGCAGCGTGAGGCGCTGGCGATCAACCTGACCGTCGCGCTGGCCGGAATCAGGATGGCCGACGCGGAGGTGCACCTGCGGATCGCACAGCGAAGCTATCCAGCGGCGCAGTGGGCCACCGGGTTGCACGCGACATCCGATGGCGGGCCTGGCTGGATTGAGTATCTGGACGAGATGTACCGGCAGGTCTGGGCGAAGGACTTCTGGACCAAGGAGGTCTACCTGGGCGTCCGGCTAGGTCAGCGCGGCGTGCGGGCTCAGCTGGCAGGCGGCACGCTCGCCCAGCTGGTCAGCGCCTACCGGGCCGGTGAGCAGCTGCTCGGAATCGAAGACCACGCCGTCAGCGCCGGAGAGATTGCCAAGTGGACCGAGCACGCGGAGCGGATCGGCCGGACGCTGGCCGCCAGCTCGCTTGCGGCGCGGCACGCCAGCTCCGATCAGGTCGCCTGGCTGTTCCGGCATGCGCTGCTCGGCACCCTCGGCGACCCGCCGCCGCCGGCCGCCAGACGGCGCACCTGGGGTCAGGGCGAGATCGAGTCGCTGGTGGAAGGCGAGATTCACAACGGGCGGACCGTCTTGCGAATGGTTCATCCGGCCGGGGATTCCTACGCCGCCTTCCTGTCGTTCACGCGGTTCCCTGACGTCATGTATTTCCCCGACGGCGAGCCGTGGCTGCATTACGCCGACGCGATGCCGTTCCCGGTCGAGGCCAGCCTGCGGATGCGGCTGATCCCGCCAGCCAAGGCGAGTAAAGACGTCAGCCGCAGGCTTGCGCACGCCAGGGACATGGACGCGCATATCCGCGAGGCGGGCGCCGACATGCCGCTCGCCCTGGCCGAGCAACTCGAGGCGGCCAGG
The DNA here is from genome assembly GCA_963850875.1 of uncultured Actinomycetota bacterium. Classification (GTDB taxonomy): domain Bacteria; phylum Actinomycetota; class Actinomycetes; order Streptosporangiales; family Streptosporangiaceae; genus Chersky-822. The sequence goes on along the minus strand of CAWKNA010000005.1, from coordinate 649,018 downwards.
CTGCTTGAGCACGGAATCACGAAGGAGCGGCTGCCCTTCGTCTACGGCTGGCACCGGCTCGCCGTGGCCGCACCGACCAGAGAGCTGTGCGTCCGCCGGGTCGAGGCGGTCGTCGAGCACTACCGGGATATCGGCATTGACGTAGTCAATTCGACCGGTGACCAGTTCTCGCTGCTGAGCGAGTCGCTGCCAGGCGAAAAGGTCAGGCTGGGCTCCTACCTGCAGCGCCAGCCGCTCTACACGATCGCAGGCGGAATGCCCACGGCGACCGTTGACCTGGGTGACCGGGTCGCTGACGGGGCCGGCTGGGTCGGTCCCTACATTGGCGAGACGCTCGGCCGAGCCAGGTCCGTGGTGCATTTTGACCCGCTGGTCGCCGCCGCTCGCAACCGGCCGACCGCCGTCGCGATCACCGGGGAGCCCGGCGGCGGAAAGACCACGCTGGCGCTGCTGCTCATCATGCAGCTCGCACTCCGCGGTGTCACCGTCGCCGTGATCGATCCCAAGGGCGACGCTGAGTCGCTGGTCCGGCTGCTGCAGGCACGCGGCCGCCGGGCCCGAGTGCTTCCGCTCGGCAACGCCGCGGCCGGCCTGCTCGATCCGTTCTCGTTCGGCGACGATCTCGCGGAGCGCCGGACCATGGCCGCGGAGACGCTGCGGCTGCTGCTGCCGGGGATGAGCGAGGAGCGGGAGAGCGCGATGATCCAGGCGGTCGGTGCCGTCTCGGCGACCGAGCGGCCCAGCCTGGGTCAGGTTGTGGAGCATTTGCAGCAGGCAGCCGACCCGGCGTCGAAGAACCTCGGGGCGGTGCTGCGGTCGATGTCGGAGATGCGGCTGGCAAAGCTCTGCTTCGCGGCATCGGGCGGCGCGCGGATCGACGCGGCCGGCTGGACCACGGTGTTCACGCTGGCCGGCCTGACGCTGCCGGACGCCGGCCTCAAGCGGGACGACTACTCGTACGAGCAGCGGCTCTCGGTGGCACTGCTCTACCTCGTTTCCCAGTTCGCCAGGCGGCTGCTGAACGGCATGGACCGGCGGATGCCGAAGGCGATCGTGCTCGATGAGGCGTGGGCGGTGACCTCGACGCCGCAGGGCGCCAAGCTCATCCCGGAGGTCTCCCGGATGGGCAGGTCCCGCAATACCGCGCTGATCCTGGTCTCGCAGAACGCCGGAGACCTGCTGAACGAGCAGGTGACGAACTGCCTCTCGGCGGTCTTCGCGTTCCGGTCCAGCGAGCGGGCCGAAGTTGCCAGCGTCATGTCGCTGCTCGGCGTTGAGCCGTCGGAGGAGCACCAAGCGGTTCTTCGCGGTCTGGGCAACGCCGAGTGCATCTTCCGCGACCTGGATGGGCGGGCCGGCCGGATCGGTGTCGACTTGATCTCCGATGAACTGCGGCAATGGTTGGACACGAACCCGACCAGGGCCAGTTCCGGTGATATTCCAGTCCCGCCGCCCGTCCCGGCTCAGGGTCAGCCGCCGGCGTACGGCCGGATGCGCACGCAGGATCAGCAGTCGGCGCACGGTCAGCCGCCGACTTACGGGCAGTCTCCGGCGAAGGGGCAGCCGGGCCTGCCGATTGGTCAGCCACCGGCTACGGCTCGGCCACCCAGCCCGGCTCAGGCGCCGGCCCCCTGAGCCGACGCCGAAAACTACACCCCCAGGAGCCCCCCGATGCCCAGACTCCACCGGCCGACTCGCAAGACCGCTGTGGTGCTGGTTCTGGCCGCCGTCCTGTTCAGCGTTCTGGGCGCCGGTCACCAGCCAGGCCGTAGCGCCGCACCAGACCGTCCGATCGCGGCGGTCACCCTCGCGGCTACGGCGCCGAGCGGCGGCCTGTGCTCGGTCCCGGGGATCGGAGACATCGGCGGGCTGCTCGGCTTCTGCTCGCTCGGCCAGTCTGGACTCACCGGGGATCTGAATAACCTGTGCCAGCCCGGGCTGCCCCAACCAGAGCCGGCCACCTCGGGCCTCGACGCGCTGATCAGACCGCCTACGGGACCGGGCAAATTGCTGCCCACGCCCTACAACCAGTACGGGATGTCCGGGCAATACTGGGCGGCGACCGATCTGCAGTGCTCGGATATGACGTCGCTGATCGGCAACGACGTGGCTGGGATGCTGTTCGATTTCGCCAAGGCAATGGACCGGGTCACCATCACCGTGTATCAGTCGGCCGCCGGGGAAGGCATCTTGAGCTGGCTGCAAAACGCGGCCGACAAGCTGATCAGTGGTATCGGCAATGCCATCTACTTCCCTTACCTGGCCGTCGTGGTGATCATCGCCGCCATCTGGCTGGCCTGGCAAGGCCTAATCCGCAAGCGCGGCACCCGGACCATCGAGGGCACGATCTGGATCGTCGTGGCTTGCGCTGCCGCGGTCTGGCTGATCGGCAGGCCGGCCGACTTCACCGGCCTGGGCAAGGGCGTTTCCGACGGGATCAGCACAGCCCTGAACACCGCCTTCGCTCATCTGCCGAGCCCGGGCCAGGCCAGCTGCCTGCCGGTCGGGCGCAATGATCCGCAGATCAGCCCGGCCAGCTACAGCTATACCTCGGGCGGGACCGTAGTAGACCAGAACGCTAACGAGCTGTGGACCGTGCTGGTCTGCAAGCCGTGGCTGGACGGGGAGTTCGGGACCACGTCGTTCGCGACCGCGGGCGGTCGGCCGACGGCGGTCAACGCCTACGGCAGGCAGTTGCTCTGGGCGCAGGCGATCGCGGCGAACGAGCAGCCGACAGCCGCGCTGGTCCAGGCCAAGCAGGCCGCATACGCCGGAATCGCGTCCACCATCAAGCAGCGCGACGTCAGCATCTACCCGCTGTTCCAGGGCAAGCAATGGACAACGCGGCTGGAGATCGCTTTCACGGCGCTGCTTGCCGCGGTGGTCGCTGGACTGCTGGTGCTGCTCATCTCGGTCACGCTGATCTTGCTCAAGCTCGGCTTCCTGCTGCTGCTCATCGTCGGGCCGTTCTTCCTCCTGGTCGGCACCCACCCGGGTTTCGGCCGGGTAGTCGCGGTCCGGTGGTTCGAGATGCTGGTCGGAGTGCTGCTCAAGCAGGCTGCCGTCGCCCTGGCGCTGAGCGTGCTGCTCTACTGCTACGCGCTGATCATGGGAACGGCGGACGACGTGCTGCCGTGGGCGCTGAAGATCCTGATGATCACGCTGGTGACGGTCGCAGTCTTCATCTACCGCAAGCCATTCCAGCACCTGTTCGCCGCCGTCGGCTACGGCGCGATCGGCTCGACGGATCGCGCCGAGGCGGATCTGAGCATCGCCGCGGCCAGAGCCCGCGCGAACACCAGGACCGCGGCGACCATCGGGGTACCCGGCTTCGCCGCCTACCGCGCGGCGCGCTGGGCGCGGCGCAACCCGGCTCAGGCGGCCGGGCTGGCCCTCGGCGCCGCCACGGCGGTCGGCACCACCGCCGTGGCGACCGGCCTCGCGGCCGGTGCTGACGGTGCTGGGACTGGCGTTAGCAGCGACGGCAGCGAATTCGCCGCCGGGGGCGTGGTTAGCGGCGCGGGTGGTCAGCCGGATCAGGCCACGGTCGGCGGGCAGCTGGGGGTCGCGGCCCGGGCTCGGGCCCTGGGCGGCTCGACGGGGACGGCCTCGGGCAGCGAAGCGCCGCCGCTGCGGCTGCCGCCTCGCCAGGGTGCCCCGGCGCCGTGGCCGCAGAACGGATCATCGGCCACTGGCCAGGTGTCGGCCGCCAGGTCCGCTTCGGCCTCCGGGCTTGGGAATGGCTCCGGCCATGGGGCGGGTTCCGGCGCCGGGCCCGGTTCCGGCCCCGGGTCGGCGTCAGGTACGGCGCAGGGATCAGGGCGGCCGATCGCATCGGCCGGCTATCCGGTGATTCCCGCGCCGCCGAGGTCGTCAAGCGCCGGCTCGTCGGCAGGCCCGGCGACCCGGCGGACCGGCCCGCCACCGGTGCCGCCAGCGTGGAGTACCGGTGGCTCATCCACCGGCGCCCCGCGGCCGGCCCCCCCGCCGATCCTGCCGCCCCGCCAGACGCCTGCGGAGCCGCCGCGGCCGGCCCGCCAGCCTAATCCGACCGGGCTAGTCCGCCAGTCCCGCCCGGCCCGGCAGTCCGCGCCGAACCGCGCTGGCCGTCCCAGCCGCCCGGCTGGTGGCGGCGCCGGCGGTGGCAGCTCGACTGGCGGTCCGGCTGGACCAGGTCCGCAGGCTGGCCAGCGCCGTGACCATCCGACACCGCTTGGCTGGCAGCAAGGTGCCGCCAACCACGGTGCGTCTAACCACGGGTCGGCCGACAGCGAGCAGTTCGGGCCGTTCTGGTTGCGGCCATTCTGGCGGCGGAAGTAGCTGAGTCGGCATGGAGCTCTCGACATTCCAGCGGTTCGTCGCCTTTGCCGCCGTAGTGATCGTGCTAGCCGGGCTCGGCGTCTACCTGTTCTTGCCGTCCGGGTCCGGCAATGCGGCTCCTGGAGCGGGGCGGTCAACACCGCCCGGCCAGCCATCGAGTCCCGTGCCGTCAAGCCCGTCCGGTCCGTCCGGATCCGCTCCGCCGGGTCAGCCGACCAGCATCTATCAGTGGCTGCCGTTCACCGCCGCTGGCCTGGCCAGCGCCGCCAACGTGGCGGTCGAGTTCGGTACCGACTACGCGACGTTCTCCTACAGTCAGAACACCGCCGCATATCTGGCGCCGATGCAGCCGCTGATCACCAGCCAGCTCGATCAGCTCCTCGGCCGGGCCTACTCCGCGCCGGGACTGGCCGCGGCGCGGACTAGCCAAAAGCAGGTCTCCACGGGCAGCGCCGTGATCTCCTCGCTCCGGGCGTTCGGCCCGTCCAGCCTGACCTTCGTCATGGTCATTACCGAGCGGATTACGGACAGCAAGGGGAGCAGTCAGCGGGCGACCGACTACGCGGTCACGCTCACCGGCAGCGGAACCAGCTGGCAGGTGAGCGATATCGAGCTGGCTTCGGCGGGGAACCTGTGAACCGGCTATCCGGCGGACTTGCCAAGCCCGTCGGCTTCGGCCTGGCCAGCCTGGTCATACTGATCATCGTCGGGGCGCTGGCTACGCCGATGCTGCTGTTCGCCAGCGGAGCCCTGCTCTACGCCAAGGACAGTGCCTGTTCGGGGGGGCAGAACGGACCGGGTACCCAGCCGCCGGTCAGCACGGTAGCCCAGAACGCGATCCCGGCGAACTACCTGGCGCTGTTCAAGTCCATCGGCGCGAGGTACCGGGTCCCTTGGGTGATCCTGGCCGGGATCGGCAAGGTGGAGAGCGACGACGGGCAGACCACGCTGCCGGGCGTGCACAGCGGGGCGAACGCATTCGGCGCGGCCGGGCCGATGCAGATCGGCATCGGCGGAGCGGCGGGCAATACCTGGGGCGGCGCCCCGATACATCCGGCCAGCGAGCGAGTCAACGGGGTCGCCGTCGACGCCAACGGCGACGGGACCGCCAGCGTCTACGATCCGGCCGACGCCATCGCGGGCGCCGCTAAGTACCTGCTCGAGCACGGCGTTCTCGACAATGTCTCCGGGGCGATCTTCGCCTACAACCACCTGGACTCCTACGTTCAGTCGGTGCTCAGCTGGGCGAACACCTACGCCAAGGGCGGTTACTCGGTCAGCCCGGTCACCGTGGACAGCGCGCCTAACTGCCTGCCTGGCGTCGGTGTCACAGCAAGCAACGCGGCCTCCACCGCGATCGCCTTCGCTGAGCAGCAACTGGGCAAGCCGTACCTATGGGGCGGCACCGGACCCGATGCGTACGACTGCTCCGGGCTGGTGATGGAGGCTTACCGCGCCGCCGGGATCGATATCCCGCGTACGTCGGAACAGCAATGGCTGTGGGGGCCGCAGGTCAGCCCGGGCCAGGTCGAGCCTGGAGATCTGGTGTTCTTCGCCGGGGCCGACGGCACCCAGACGTCTCCTGGTCACGTCGGCCTGGTGATCGGCGGCGGGATGATGATCGAGGCATACGCCACCGGGTTCCCGATCAGGATCGCGACCTACATCGGCCGCGATCCGGTCGGCTTCACCCGCCCGTGGGCACACGCCGGCGTGCAGCAGGCCGCTGCCCAGGCCGCCGGCTAGTGCATGCTGTCGGCGATTCTGAGCAGGGTGGCTGTCCTCAAGCTGGTGCTGATCACGTTGATGTCGATGCCGTCCCGGTAAAACTCGACCAGTGCCGGGTTGGATTTGTCATGGTCCATCCGTGGCCTGACGATGATCGCGGGCTGCCCGTTCACCTGCCCAAGCACCGCGCCGCCGGGAATCTTGATCTCGGCGACGTCGATCCTGAACCATTTGGCCGGATCGGTGTAGGTGGCACGCTGCATGATGATCGTGACCTGCCCCCCGTCAAAGACCAGATCAATGACTTGCCCAGCGACCAGCCAGGCGTGATCCAGGTCGCCCCTGCTCGCTATGGGGTCGTGCGGCAGCGGGACCGGGAAGCCGACTGCTGCCTGAGCGCCTGCCGCCGTCGTCTGCACCGCGCCGGGCAGGGGCTGCGCCCAGTTCGTCGGCGCCAATCCGAGGGACTGCGCCCTTCCCGCGTGTGCAGGGACGGATCCCGGCCTCGCGGTGAAGGGCACCAGGCTCAGGCCGCAGGCAAGCACCCCGACGAGGCTGGCCGTTGCGACGCCGATCACGACGCTCCTGCGACGTGGGCCGCGCACACGTGCGTTCCTGCTGGCTCGCCGCACAACCCAGGGTGATCGCAAGACGGTGCCGGCCAGTTCGTCGGCGAAATCGGGGGTGGCGATCGGCGGTGGCAGCCTGCTCATCGCCGCCTGATGGCGGCGGGCGGCCCGAGAGAGATTGCGGACCGTGTTCATGGCGATGCCAAGCAGCCAGGGCTGAAGCGACTCACCGAGCGGCTGGACGGCTTCCCGCCGCCGCCATGCTTCCAGGAACGTCAGCGAGACGACTTCCTCGGCGGTCGATCAGTCGCCGGTGAGCCGGAAGGCAAAGTTATACACGTTCCTGGCGTACCGGTCGAAAAGCTCTCCGAACGCGTCGGGGGTCGCCAGCCCGCACGCGGGCGCGCAGAGTCGGCTCCACATACCTATGCTGTCCGGACAGCGGCATCGCATTCCAATCCATCCACGCGGACGAGGAGCTGGCATGGACTTTGAGCTGTCGGATGAGCAGCGACTGCTGCGCGACACCATGCGCTCGTTCGTGGACAGTCAGATCCGGCCGGTCGCCAGGGAGTGGGAGGAGGCCGGCCGGTATCCCGATGAGATCGTCGGCACCATGCGGCAGATGGGCCTGTTCGGGCTGTCTGTGCCTGAGGAGTACGGCGGGATGGCGGCCGACATGGTGTCGCTCGCCGTGGTCTTCGAGGAGATCTCCCGTGGCTGGATGGGCGTGGCCGGGATACTCGGCAGCCACTCGCTGTCCTGCTGGATGATCGCCAGGTACGGCACGGAGCAGCAGAAGCGTGCCCACCTTCCGGATCTGGCGACCGGAGCGCGGCGGACCGGTATCGCGCTGACCGAGCCAGGTGCGGGCAGCGACCTGCAGGGCATCGTCACGACGGCGCGCCAGGATGGCGACAGCTACGTGGTCAACGGCCGCAAGACCTGGATCACCAACGCCCGCCACGCCGACCCGCTGCCGGTTCTGGTCAAGACCGATCCGGCGGCCAGTCCGCCGCACGCCGGGATGTCAGTCCTGCTCGTCGATCCTGACCTGGCCGGCTTCGAGGTGGTCAGGGATCTGCCCAAGCTGGGCTATCGCGGCCCGGAGACGTGTGAACTCGTGCTCGAAGACGTTCGGGTGCCCGCCGCCAGCCTGCTTGGCGGGACGCAGGGCCGGGGCCTGCAGCAGGTGCTCGCCGCGTTGGAGAAGGGCCGGATCAACATCGCCGCCCGCGCGGTTGGCGTCGCCCAGGAGGCCTACGACCAGGCGCTGCGTTACGCGGGGCAGCGGGAGGCGTTCGGCCAGAAGATCTCCGGCTTCCAGGCTGTGCAGCTCAAGCTGGCCGACATGGCAACAAAACTGCAGGCCGCCAGGCTGCTCACCTACTGGGCGGCGTCCCGTGCCGACGCGGGCCAGCGCACCGACCTGGAGTCCGGCATGGCCAAGGTGTATGCCTCGGAGGTCGCGCTGGAGTGCGCCGTGACCGCGATGCAGGTGCACGGCGGCTACGGGTACTCCAAGGAGTTCACGGTCGAGCGGCTCTACCGCGACGCGCCGCTGATGGTGATCGGCGAGGGCACGAACGACATTCTTCGTACCGTAATCGCCCGTGCGCTCATCACCGGTCGCGGTTTCATCGGATGATGGCAAGGTCCCTGCGGCCGGCTGCGCCCTGGGGCAGGCAGGAGACAGACGACGCAGGAGGGAACTGGCGATGATTCCTTTCCACCGCACGCCTGGCCCGGCTGTCGGCCGAGTCGTGCGCCCGGTGCTGACCGCGGTCGCCGTGGCGGGACTAGTGGGATCGGCCGCAGCCGCGGCCAGCGCGGCGGCAGCGAGTCCGAGGGCCAGCGCCTCGGCGGTCGAGCGGAACGCTGCCGGTCAGCGGGCTGCGCCGGCCAGCCATGCGAGGCAGGCGGGCCAGGCGGGACGTCTGGTGCGCAAGCCGCTGGCCGGAAAGATCATCGGCATTGATCCAGGGCATAACGGGCGTAACTGGACCGATCCCGCCTTTATCGATCACCAGATCTGGAACGGCCGGGAGTGGGAGAACTGCGATACCACCGGCACCCAGACCGCGAGCGGATACACCGAGGCGAGGTTCAATTTCAACGTCGCGATGTACCTGGCCGCCGACCTGCGCAGGGACGGGGCCCGGGTGGTCCTGACCCGGACGAACAACCATGGCATCGGGCCATGCGTGGACCGGCGCGCGCGGATTCTGGACCGGGCTCACGCGAACGTGTCCATTGACATCCACGCGGACGGTGGTCCGTCCGGCGGCCGCGGCTTCACCGTGCTCGAGCCGGTAAAGGACGGGCCCAACCACAAGGTGATCGCCTCATCCGTTCGCTTCGGCCGCGACGTGCACGCGGCATTCCGGAAGTACACCCCCATTCGGGTCAGCGATTACTACGGTCATAACGGCTATATTTTCCGCAGCGATCTTGCCGGACTCAATCTGACCACGATGCCGAAGGTGCTGATCGAGTGCGGAAACATGCGGAATGCCGCCGACGCGAGACTGCTGACAAGTGCCCGCGTTCAGCGGGAGATTGCACGAGCGCTTGAGGCCGCGATGATCGCCTTCCTGACCGGACATTGACCACCGGAGATTGACGTGACTGACCACTCCCGCCGAACCGCACCCGCCGGGCCTGCTAGACGGACCCTGCTTCAGCAGGCCGCCTTGGTACTAACGGTCGGGCTGGTGACCGCTGGCTGCGCGGCCTCTGCTGCCGGGTCGAGCGATCCGGGTGCGGCCAAGACCACCGGCACCGGCCGGACTGCATCGGCCGCTCCCCGGCAGACACCAGCAGGCGGCGGGCCGACGAGCAGCACCCGGACCGCCAGGCCGCTGGCGGGAAAGATCGTCGGAGTCGACCCCGGACATAATGGCCTTAACTACACCGATCCGGCCTTCCTCGATCGCCAGATCTGGAACGGCCGGGAGTGGGAGAACTGCAACACCACGGGTACCCAGACGGCGAGCGGCTACACCGAGGCGCAGTTCAACTTCAACGTCGCGATGTATCTGGCCGCCGATCTGCGCAGGGACGGGGCGCGGGTGGTGCTGACCAGGACGAACAATCACGGCATCGGGCCGTGCGTGACTCGGCGCATCCAGATCATCGATCAGGCGCACGCTGATGTGGGCATCGAGATTCACGCCGACGGCGGCCCGACCTGGGGACGCGGGTTCACCGTTCTTGAGCCCGTCGCTGACGGTCCGAACGATCGGGTGATCGCCGCATCGGTTCGATTCGGCAGTGATGTCCGCTCGGCGCTCCTCGCCGATTCGCCGATGCAAATGAGCAACTATTACGGCAGTAATGGAATTATTTTCCGAAACAACCTCACCGGGCTCAATCTCACCACGGTCCCCAATGTCCTGATCGAGTGCGGCAACATGGCCAGCGCCGCCGACGCTCGGCTGCTGACCTCGCCAGCAGTGCAGCGACAGATCGCCCGGGCGCTGGAGGCGGCGATCATCCGATTCCTTACCGGGTCCTAACCTCCTCGATAAGCCGGGTGGTCGGCCGCCCGAGCGGCAGCAGCTACGACGACGATCCGCGGCACTCTGGCTGCGGGCAAGTTCGTAACTGCCTTTGATCCGATTGTCGCCATCTGCGGGCTGGTACCGCACCCGGCACGTAAGATCTGACCCAGATGCCTCGACCTGGAAGCCAGCAGCTGGCGCCGGAATCGAAGACCGTATTCAGCACCAGCGCGTGATTGAGAAGCCCGTGAGTCCCCGAGACACGAGTGCCGGATCAGTGCCGCGGATCCGTGCTCGCTCAAGCAGAACTCCGCTGGAGACCAGGTGACAGTCAGGCACCGCCGCGCCGTCCGACCGCACCAGGTGGCCGCGCTCGCAGCAATCGCGTTCCTGCTGCTGGGCTGCACGTCGTCTGCGGCGACTGGGAAGCCAGCCGATACGCCGAGCGTTTCCGGGCAGTCAAATTCTCCGGCACCGTCAGCTAGCCCGACTTTGACCTCACCCTTCGCGAGCGTTCGCGGCTATCTGGCCCATCGGTCCGGCCAGGTGACCGCGGCGCTGTATGACGCGCGCACCAGGCAAACCTGGTTGCTCGATCCTGGGGTCATCCAGGACACCGCGAGCATCGTGAAGGTGGAGATCATGGGAACGGCGCTGGCGGAAGCGGCGGCGGCCGGCCGGGCCCTGTCGGCCGCGGAAGCGGGCCTGATGACGGCGATGATCGAGAACAGTGACAACAAGTCAGCGACCACGCTGCTTGCGCAGGTGGGTGGTCCCAGCGCGATCGGGCGGTTCGATCGCTCCGTCGGCATGACGCACACCACCCCGTCAACGCTGGCCTTTATTCCGGGAACCACGTTGCCTGGCTGGGGCCTGACGACGACGACAGCGCTCGATGAGGTCACCATCGTGTCGAGGTTCGCCTATCCCAACCCGTTTCTGTCCGATGCCGCTAGGGCCTACGGCTTGCGCCTGATGGAGAACGTGGAAGCTGATCAGAACTGGGGCGTCACCGGCGGTGTCCCAGCCGGCACGACCGTGGCACTCAAGAACGGCTGGGTTCCGATCCCGCCGTCGAATTACTGGCAGGTCAATAGCATCGGCTGGATCTCAGGTCACGGCCGCAACTACGTGCTCGCGGTGCTGACCGACGGCAACCCATCGCAGCCTTACGGGATCGCGACCATCGAAGCAATAGCGAGGGCCGTGTACGCCGAACTCGGCCGCGGTCACTGACCTCGTCTCGTTGACGACGACTGCCCCGCCCGCAAACGCGGAACCTGCACGGCCCGGCTGATCTTGAGGACGAGGCCATCGTCGCTGCGGCGAAGCCCGTTCCGTGATTGTCGTTGACGTCAACCTGCTGCTCTACGCGGTCGTCTCTGGCTTTCCGCAGCATCAAGCGGCCGGAGCGTCGTGGGAGGAGACTCTCAACGGGCCAGACGACGTGGGTCTAGCTAGCCCAGCTATATTTGGATTTCTCCGGATCGCCACTAATCCGCGAATTCCTCGGTCGCCGCTGCCAGTAGACTCGGCCATTGGCTATGTGACCGAATGGCTCGACTTGCCGAATGTCCGATTTCTCGTGCCTGGGTCACGGCATCTTGCCATCGCGTCCGAGCTCATGCGTGGTATCGGCACGGCCGGCAACCTCACAACCGACGTTCAGCTAGCCGCCCTGGCGATCGAATACGACGCCGACATGGTCTCAAACGACAACGACTTCGGTCGCTTCCCTGGGCTTCGCTGGGTCAATCCGCTCAGCTGATCCAGGCCGAGGATGGTCTGGAGCTTGGAGTCGGCCGTCGCAGATCTCGCTCCTCGACAGCTGAAGGCCGAAACGTTGATCGCAATCGTCTTGATCGGACGGGCTTAGCGCGATGGTGACTGGCGCTAAATGCTGCTCGCCGATGCAGGAGCGTAGCCGTAGGTTTCCGCGATCGGATTCCAGACCGAGACGAAAACCTGCTTCGAGTTCTCGGCCTGGCCGTCCGCGGTGAGCGCACTGCTGTAGGCGCTCGACTGAGACGGGCAGCCGTTGCTCTCCTGCTGCTGGGCCCAGGCGAGGTAATCCTTGTCGGCATCCAGCGAGTTGAGCAAGGCCAGCCGCAGGTCGTTCTTCAACGCCGCGCCGTTGGGCAACGCGTCGGTCGACAAGGCCGATGCTTTGTTGTACTCGGCGGTGCGCTGGTTGACGACCGTTTGAATCTGAGCAACGTCGCCCGGAAGGTTGGTGCAGCTCATGACGGCGCTTACCGCGTTCTGCAGTGGCTGTCGGCTGGCGGCGCTCGTGGTCAGCAGGTTGTTCACTGCCCCAGCCTCGCTAGCCGCCAGGGTTGGAGTCGAGGAGGATGCCGGAGACGTCGAGGGCGTCGTCGGAGGCGTCGAGTGCGTTCCCGGAGACGGGCCGAAGCGGACGTGAAACCCGAACACGGCAATCGCTGCCGCGGCGATAGCAACGGCGACAATGCTGCTGACCGTGACGAACAACCCACGATGTCCGTGGGGAGCTGTCATCGGGCCAGTGGTGCCGGTGCCGTAGCGGCCGGGTCCGCCGGTCTGGCCGGTGCCGTAGCCGCCGGGTCCGCCGGTCTGGCCGGTGCCGTAGCCGCCGGGTCCGCCGGTCTGGCCGGTGCCGTAGCCGCCGGGTCCGCCGGTCTGGCCGGTGCCGTCGCCGGCCGCCGCCGCGGCACCGGCCTGCCAGCCGCTCTGGATCGCCCCGCCGGGCGCGCCTGATCCTGGCGGAGCGGCCTGGCCGCTCGATCCGGACATCATGGTCGGTGGATCTTGGCCAGGGAACGCTCTGGCCGTCGGCTCCGGTGGGCCTGGCGCGGCAGGCGCTGCAGCTTCCGGCGCCATGCCCGCAAGTCCACCGCTGCCTGGTGTGACACCCGGCCAGCCCGGAGAGTCGCCCGCTGGCAGCCCTCCGCCGGATGCCGCAGCGCCAGCCTGGCCGGCCAGGGGCGTGCCGACGTTAGGTGCCCCGGCAAGCGGTGTCCCGCCCAGCGGTGTCCCGGCTTGGGGTGCCCCGCCCTGCGGTGTCCCGGCTTGGGGTTGCCCGGCCTGGGGTGCCCCGGCCGACCCGGCGGCCGGTACCTCGGGAATTGCGAGCTGCGCCCGGTCAGCGTCCGCTGGGCCGCGGGCCTGGTCGGCGTCGGCCGCCGCCGGCTCGGCGAGGTCGGTAGCCGGCCACGGTTTGGCCGGCTCTCCGGCGGCCGGTCCGACGGACGGCAGCCGCGAGCGGCCAGCCTCGGGCTCGCCGGGGATGAGCTTCAATCCCCGGCCGAGATCGGCGGCGAACTGTGCGCAGGTCGGATAACGCTCGTCCGGGGACTTCGCCAGCGCCTTGGCAAGTACCGCATCGGCGCCCGCTGGGATGCCGCGCCGACGGGAGCTCAGGGCTGGCGGTGCCTCGTTGAGCTGGGCGTACAGCAGGGCGAGGCCCTGGTCGCGGCGGAACGGAGGGGTTCCGCTGATCAGCTCGAAAGCGGCGCAGGCAAGGGAGTACTGGTCGGCGCGGCCGTCGGTGTCACGGCCTTCGATCTGCTCAGGTGCGACGTAGTCGAGCGTGCCGACGAACTGGCCGGTAGAGGTGAGATGGCTGGATAGCGTCTGCTTGCTGATCCCGAAATCGGCGAGATAGACGTGCTCGGCGCGGTCATCGAGACGAAGCCCCGGATCTGTCCCAGCGGCGGGGCTACCGGAATCCAGCAGGATGTTGGCCGGCTTGACGTCGCGGTGGATCAGGCCGCGGGCGTGGGCGGCGTCTAGCGCAGCTGCGACTTGGGTGACGATGGCCCAGACCCGACCGGCGGGAAGCGGGCCAGCCTGACGGAGCAGCGATCGGGCATCGCCGCCATGGACGTACCGCATGGCGATGAACAGCGAGCCGCCGGCGTCCCCGGCATCGTAGACCGGGATGATGTTGGGATGATCCACGGCCGCCGCCGCCCGCGATTCACGGATGAACCTGGCACGGAACGCGGTATCCGCGGCCAGCGCAGGAGCCAGCAGCTTCAGTGCGACCCGGCGGTCCAGCCGCTCGTCCCTGGCCCGGTAGACGACGGCCATACCGCCCCGGCCGATCTGCTCCTCAAGCAGATATCCGGCGACCCGCGTACCCACGCCCGTCTCGGCTGCTGCCGGGGCATCGTCGCTCACCGCGTTGGCCTGTCGGCGAGGCCGATGCGGTCATGGTCGGGTGTCGAATGCACGAATCCAAGTCTCCGCCTGCACGGGCCACCACTGGGCTTGGCCCTTTGCGTGGACTTTAGCTCGCCTTCCGGCAGCGGGACAGAAGCAACATCAAATCGTCATCTGGTGTCCGTGGTGGCGACGATCAGCCGCGCTGGTCAGCTGCTATCGGGGATTGCTGCCGACGTGAATGCCGACGTGACCTCGGAGCCCACGGCGACGCCCTCGCAGGCGTCCCCGGCAAGCTCGGAGTCCAGATCCTCAAGCAGCGACTGACCTTCCAGCCCGGCCTGGAGGTCCTCAGCTGGCCACGGTGTCGCGCCGAGCGCGTCGAGCGCCTTGTGAGCAAGCGCCAGCTTCTCGTATAGGAACAGGACTGGTCCGCCCGCCGCGCCATCGACCGCGGCGCGCAGCGCGTCATGCGGACCCTCGGCGAATGCGACGTCGATCCCTGGCCTGGCCTGGCGCAGGGCCGCCGCGATCAGCTCCCGCATCTCGCCGGGCGCCCGGCCACGCCGGTCCTGATCTTCGTAAATGACTACCCGGCTGAACCACGCGGCGATCGCCTCGGCTGTCTGCGTTACCAGGTCGTCGCGCCGGTCGCCGGGCAAGGTGATCGCGGCGGCTGGCTCGCCTTCCCAGACGCTGCTGATCATCTCACCGACCGCGTGCAGGGCGGCCGCGTTATGACCGTAGTCAAGGACGACGGGACTGGCCGGCGCCCAGGTCGCGGGCGCGGCCACCGCGTAGATATTGCCCCGGCCCGGATTGGCCTGCCTGGGCGTGAACGTGCTGAGTGCCTCCGCGATGTCCTTGACCGCAATCCCCGCAGCTCGGCACGCCGCGGCAGCGGCCAGCGCGTTCGCCACGACATGCCTGGCCCGCCCGCCGAAGGCTCCAGGCAGCTCGGTGATGCTCAGGATGGTTCGTCGGCGCCCGCCGACGGTCTCGGTGAGCACCCCGTCACAGACCTCGTAGCAGAACCATCCGGCCCGCTTGTGCCGCGCGATCACCGGGCTGCCCGGACTGAGGCTGAAGTACCTGATCATCGGTGCGTGCTTGCGAACCGCGGGACGATCGGCCAGCGCCGCGGTGGCCGGGTCGTCCGCGTTGAGCACCACGCTGCCGCCGTCCCTTATTTCCTCGGCGACCAGTGCCTTGACGTTGATCAACTCGTCGAGGTCGTCTACCCCGTCGACGCCCAGGTGGTCGGCGCTGATGTTGGTGATCACCGCGACATCGGCCTGGTCGTAGCCGAGGCCGGCCCGGATGATCCCGCCTCTGGCTGTCTCAAGAACGGCTGCTTCCACAGTGGTGTCATCAAGCACCATTTCGGCCGACCGCGGGCCTGATGCATCGGCCAGATGAACCAGCCGCCCGCCGACAAAAACGCCGTCCGTGCTGGTCAGGCCGGTTCGCAGGCCAGCCTGGCGCAGGATGTGCGCGATCATCCGGACCGTGGTTGTCTTGCCGTTGGTCCCGGTCACCGCGATGATCGGTATTCGCGACAATGCGCCAGGCGGATAGAGCAGGTCGACGATCGCGCCAGCCACATCCCGCGGGGTTCCCTCCGCTGGAGCCAGGTGCATGCGCAGCCCAGGGCAGGCGTTGATCTCGATTACAGTACCGGCTTGGGGTTCGTGGCCAGCTCGGCCATAGACCTGCTGCCCGCATTCCTGGCTACCGGCCTGTTGCGGGCCACCGGCCTGTTGCGGACCACCGGCCTGTTGCGGGCCGCCCGCCTGCTGCGGACCGCCCGCCTGCTGCGGACCACCCGCCTGCTGCGGACCACCCACCTGCTGCGGACCGTCATCCAGGCAATCGGCTTGCTGCCAGCCGAGCAGCGGAGCGCTGACCTCGGCCAGCCGCAGGTCGATGCCGCAGATGTCCAGGCCGACCGCGCCGGCCGCTCTCCGGCACAGCTCAGCCACGTCGGCGTGAATCCGGTCAGTGACATCCTCGCTGGTGCCGCCAGTCGACAGGTTTCCGTTCCGGCGCAGGGTCACCACCTGGCCGGCGACCGGCACTGAGCCTGGTTCTAGGCCGCAGGCGGCCAGGTGATCGAGAGCCGCGTCATCGACAGTGATCTTCGTAAGCACCCGCGAATGGCCCTCGCCTCGGCGCGGGTCGGCGTTGAGCTCGGCGACGAGATCTCCGATGGTGCGCATGCCGTCGCCGGTCACCGACGGCGGCCGCAGCTCGGCGGCGGCGACAACCTGGCCGTCGACGACTAGCACCCGGTAGTCCGTGCCAGGCGCATAGCTCTCCACGATCACGGCACCGGAACCTGATCCGGCCGCTGCCCGCCGATATCCCTGCTCAGCTTCGACCGGGCTGGTTACGCCAATCGTCACGTACTTCCCGTGGTTGCCGTTCCTCGGCTTGATCACCACGGGTGCGCCAAGCTGCTCGAGTGCCGTCACCGCCTCGGCGGCACTGAGCGCCACCATCCCGTCGGGGACGGCGATGCCGGTCCGCGCCAGCACCTGCTTGGCCAGCATCTTGTCGCCCGCGATGTCTACTCCGAGCGCCGAAGTCTGGTCGGTCATCGCGGCACTGATCAGCCGCCGGTGGCAGCCGTAACCGAGCCGCAGCATGGACCGTCCGCCAACCCGGCGGACCGGGATTCCCCGCCGCCTTGCCGCGGCCGCGATGGCTGCAGTACTCGGGCCGAGGCGCTCGCGCTCAACGGTCCGGGCGATCGTGGCAAGATCGACGGTCAGGTCCGGCCGTTGTTTCGCCAGCAGGTCTTTCACCACAGTCATCGCCAGCCGGATCAGCTCGGCAGGGACCGCCGAATCCGCCGGCTCGTCTTGCGGGCACTCCGTCATCACGTCATACCGGCCGTCGGCACCGGCCCACATCGTCCGTCCGAGATGGACCTCGCGGCCGGCCATTGCGGACAGCTCAAGCGCGATGTGCTCGGTCACATGGCCGAAGTAGGTGCCGGCGCTCATCGCGTCGATGAAACCGCCGGGCCGCCCGGCTGCGCAGTGATGGTCGCGCAGGCCAGGCAACGCCATCGCCAGCCGCTCGGCGAATCCAGGGAAGTCCGCGGTCTCCCGGCCGGTCAGCTCGTCGAGCTCAAGCCGCGCGATGCTGACCGGCGCCGCGGTGAAGATATTCGGGCCGCTGAGGTGACGTATGAGTTCCAGCCGCACGTGCACTCCTTGAGATGCTGTCTCAACCTGGTCGCCGCCAGGCGCGGGCTACCCGCCCGCTGACTCAGTACCTGGCATGGGCCGGGCCGATGGTCGGCGTCCTGGTGCCGATGTCGAAGAGGCAGCCGGACGGCAGCAGGTGCAGGCGGACGTCGAACAGGGTGATCGCGTCGACGTCGGAAGCCGCGTGCACGACAGTGGCGCGCTCCGCGTCGACGACGCTGACGACGCCGCTGCCGAGTACCTCGAAGGTGTCCTGGTGCACGCAGATCGCGGTGTTCTCGTCGATGCCGACACCGAGCCGGTGCGGATCGAGAGCGACCGCGCTGAGCAGGCGGGGGAGTCGGCCGCGCTCGCCGAAGTGCATGTCGATCAGCATCCTGGGCATCAGGCCCAGGCCTGGCCCGGTCCTGACCGTCGCGGTCGACACCTCGGCACCATCGCCGCCGAGGATCATCGTGCGCCCGAGTGCGGTCGCACCGGCGCTTGTGCCTGCGACCACCAGCCCAGCGGCGAGCAGTTCGCTGAGCTGGTCGTTGATCCGGGAGCCGACCAGTGTCCCCAACCTGGCCTGGTCGCCACCGCTGAAGAAGACGCCGGTGGCCCCGTCCAGCGCGGCGGCTGCCTCGCTGCTATCGGCATAGCTCCGGCCGCTTATCCGCAGTTCCTGCACGTGCCGGACGCCGAGTCTGCGGAAGACCGTGTCGTACTCGGCAACCGCCTGGCCGGGCTTGCCGGTGGCCGTAGTGACCAGCACGATCCGTGCCTTGGCACCGCCGCAGAGCTCCACGAAGCGCTCCAGCGCCCCCGCACCGCAGCGCCTGTCCTCGGCGCCGCCGATGATCAGCAGACGGCCTGGAGCTCCCCCGTGATCCACGTCCTGGTCCTCGTCCCGGACCGCGGCGCGGCCCCCGTCGCGGTGTTTACCCGCCGCTCCGGATCGTTAATCAACTGTGACTGTCAGTAGCCGTTGGGGTCGGCCGGAAGTCCGGATGCCCAATCGCGACGCGACTTTGGCGCGGCCAGCACGGCGGGACAGGACCTGAGTCAGCCCCCGTAGGTGCAACCTGGGCCGGCGATCGTGCTGCTGGCAAAGGTGGGGGCCAGGCCAGGCGTCGGCACGGGCGCGCGGTAGTAGCTGAGCTTGTTCCCAGGGCCCTGGACCGCGATGTCGCTCTCACCGGTCGGCAGAGGCGGTCCGGTCGGCAGACGCGGTCCGGTCAGCAGAGGCGCGGCAGAACTCTCCGGTCACTCGCTGCGCAGGATGCCGCGGGTCTGACGGCCATGGCGACCGGACGACCGCGGCCTGGACAGCTCGTCGGGAAGCTGCAGCAGCGGGTTGGTGGCGCTGGCGACCACATCGCTTGCGATGTCGATGACCCGTCTGCCGCGGCTCCTGGCCGCGGTCCTGAGCTGCTCGAACGCCTGGCGGGGCTGGATGCGATGCCGTTCGGCCAGCACGCCGATGGCCTGCTCAACCCTGATCCGTGCGGTCAGTGCGTGCTCAAGCTGGCCAATGGTGGTACGCAGCCTGCTGGTCTCGCTGGCCGCCGACTGGCTGCCCTGGCCGGAATCGTCGGCCGCGGCCTTGGCGGCGGCACCGGCGGCATCAGGAGCAGGCAATTCGGCCGACAACAGATCAGCGAGGATCATCGCGCTGGTCAGGTCGGGCATTTCCGCGCCCCCGACGCGCCAGCCGTCCTTGGTACGGCGGACGACGGCGTGCTCGGTCATCGCGAGCATCGGCCCAGTGGATTCACCCTCGGCTGGAGCCGCCTGCGTGCCGTCACGGGAACCGGGGCTTTGCGTTTGGCCCCGAATTTCGTTCATCGGACCACAGCCAGATCTGCCATCCGCTGCATGACCGCCCGAGCGGACGGGTTTGTCAGCGTGCTGCCATCGGAGAACACCACGGTCGGGACGGTCTGGTACCCGCCGTTCACGGCCATTACGTGATCTGCGGCCGCTGGATCACGTTCGATGTCAACCTCGGTGATCTCGACTCCCTCGCGGGCGAGCTGGCTCTTGAGCCGTCGACAGTACCCGCACCATGGGGTGGTGTACATCGTCAGTGGCTGGGACATGCCGCGCTCCTCTTCGACCACCATTCTGGCACCTGAACACTACTAACGTCCGCATCTGCCGCTTCCTTCCACAAGCGTCGAAACGGCCGGGCGGCCGCATCGCCGGCCAGCGAGGCGGCGTCCCGGCGCAAGCCCGTCGCGCCTGTCGCCTGGCACCTGCCGGCCGTCGGACGCAACGTCCCGGCGGAAGCCTGTCGCGCCTGTCGCCTGGCACCTGCCGGACGTCAGAGCCATAGGGCAAGATGGCGCAGACAGGAGGTTCGATGGTGCAGCCAGCGCAGGGACCCGATGCCGTCCTCGCCGCCCTCGACCCTGAGCAGCAGGAGGTCGCACTCGCCACCCGAGGCCCGGTGTGCGTGCTGGCCGGGGCCGGCACCGGCAAGACCAGGGCGGTGGCGCACCGGATCGCCTACGCGGTGGCCATCGGCGTGGTGCGCCCAGGCCGGGTACACGCGGTCACCTTCACGACCAGGGCAGCAGGCGAACTGCGCGCCAGGCTCCGGCAGCTGGGTAGCGCTGTGGTGCCTGGTACCGGGCTTGAGCAGGTGCAGGCCAGGACCTTCCACGCGGCGGCGCTGCGCCAGCTGAACCACTTCTGGCCGGTGACGGTGGGCGGCCCGGCACCGACCGTGATCGATTCCAAGATCGGGCTGATGGCCGAGGCGGCTCGGCGGCTGAGGCTGAAAACCGGGCCTGCCGAGCTGCGGGACGCCGCCGCCGAGATCGAGTGGGCCAAGGTGACTCAGGTCCAGCCGGCCGAATACTCCAGCGCGGTCCAGAAGACGGACCGCGTGGTGCCGATGGAGCCAGCCGCGCTTGCCATGCTCTTTGCCGGCTACGAGGAACTGCGCCGAGAGCGGCACCTGATCGACTTCGAGTCCCTGCTCGAGCTCACCGCGGCCATCCTGGCTGAACATCCGGCCGCGGCCGCAGCGGTCCGGGATCGGTACCGGTACTTTGTGGTCGACGAGTACCAGGACGTCAATCCGCTGCAGAAGCTGCTGCTCGACCAGTGGGCAGCGGACACCGACGATGTGTGCGTGGTCGGGGATCCGCGGCAGACCATCTACTCCTTCACCGGCGCCACCCCTGCCTACCTGACCGGCTTCCCGCATCAGTATCCCGGTGCGACCGTGATCAGGCTGGTGCGAAACTACCGTTCCACCCCGCAGGTGGCGGCGCTGGCGAACCGGGTTGCCGCCGGGGCCGGCGGTCCACGGGTTGGGGCGGCCGCGGCGTCGGCACAGCCACTGCTAGCGCAGCGACCGGCTGGGCCGGCACCACAGCTGACCGAGTATCCCGACGAGCAGGCCGAGGCCGCATCGGTGGCCAGCGAGGCCGCTGAGCTGATCTCCCTGGGTATCCAGGCGCGGGAGATCGCGATATTGGTACGGACGAATGCGCAGACCGGAGCCGTTGAGCAGGCGCTGACCGCGGCTGACGTGCCATTCCAGGTCAGAGGCGCGGAGCGGTTCTTTGACCGGGCCGAGGTACGCCAGGCGGTCGGGCTGCTGCGGGCAGCGGCCAGGTCGGCCTCGGCCGATCAGGACCCGGCATCGCAGGTGCGGCCGGTGCTCACCGGACTGGGCTTGAGCCAGGAGCCGCCCAGTGGCCGGGGCCGCGCCAGGGATCGATGGGAGTCGCTTGAGGCGCTGGCTCAGCTGGCCACCGACTTCTTCGCAAGTTCGCCGCAGGCCAGCCTCGCGGACCTCACGGCCGAGCTTGAGCTGCGCAGCAGCATGGGCCACGCGCCGTCGATGGACGGCGTCACGGTCGCGTCACTGCATGCGGCGAAGGGACTGGAGTGGGATGTGGTGTTCTTGCCCGGGCTGACCGACGGCACCGTGCCGATCATCTACGCGCAGACGGCGGAGGCGATCGAGGAGGAACGGCGACTGCTCTACGTGGGGGTCACCAGGGCCAGAGACCGGCTGTACCTGTCGTGGTCGCTGGCCAGAGCACCGGACGGTCGTCGAACCAGGAAACCGTCACGATTCATCGACGAGCTGCGGCTGCCGGTCCGGCACAGCTCGCGTGCCCGGGCCAGTCAGGGTGGGCCGCGCTCGCGCAGCGCCGTCCGGTGAGCGCCGTCGAATGACTCTTGGTGAGCGCCATCCGCCGAATGTCTCGGCGGAATGTCGTTCGCTGAATGCCGTCCGGTGAGTGTCGTCAGCCGAGCGCCGTCCGGTGCGTGCCGTCCGCTGAATCGAGCGGTGCTGACTTCGGTCCCCGTGGTCGGCCCGCAGATGCTGGACCGATACGGTGCCGCAGTACTGGCATTGTGCGGACGACGTGGCTCGAACCCGAGATGACGAGGCGGGAAAGGGAGGCGCAGCGATGAGCAAGGCCCTGGACGCCGTGGTGGAGCTGCTCGATCTTGAGCAGATCGAGCTCGATATCTTCCGCGGGCGCAGCCCGGAGAACGAGCGACGGCAGCGGGTATTCGGCGGCCAGGTCGCCGGGCAGGCCCTGGTGGCTGCGGGCCGCACGGTGCCAGACGACCGGCCGGTGCATTCGCTGCATGCCTATTTCATCCGGCCGGGGGACCCGGCCGTGCCGCTGATCTACCTGGTCGACCGGGTCAGGGATGGTCGCTCCTTCACCACCAGGCGGGTGTCAGCGGTCCAGCACGGAAAGATCATCTTCACGCTGTCCGCGTCCTTCCACCACCCGGAGCCTGGCGTGCTGCACTCCCGCCAGATGCCGGAGGTGCCGCCGCCGGAGGAGCTGCCGTCCACCGCCGAGCGAATGGAGAAACTGTTCGGCGCAGCGGCCCGCGAGTACAGCCGCAACAACCCGATCGACATCCGCCATGTCGGCCCGCTGACCTTCGAGGCGGCCAGGGATCCGTCGCTGCGGGTCAGCAGGAGCATGGCCTGGCTGCGCGCCGACGGCGAACTGCCCGACGACCAGTTGCTGCACGTCTGCATGATGACCTATGCCTCGGACATGACGCTGCTTGACTCGGTTCTGCTTGCCAACGGGCTGTCCTGGGCCGATGGCAAGACCGTCGGCGCGAGCTTGGATCACGCGATGTGGTTCCACCGCCCGTTCCGCACCGACCGGTGGCTGTTGTACGCGCAGGAGTCACCGGTAGCCGCGGGCGCCAGAGGTCTGGCGCACGGCGAGCTGTACACCCAAGACGGCGAGCTTGTGGTGTCCGTGATGCAGGAGGGCTTGATCCGCACTACGGCCTGATCTGGCCGCTAGGTTCGATAACCGTCTGGACACGGCTCGGAAAATCAGTTGCCCCACTGCGGGTGTGCTGCTTAGGGTCGATGTATGTCCAGCGGTCTGTCAACCCTGCAGTGAAGGAGGTGCCCGGAATGCTGAGCCTTATCACAATGGCCGAAGTCGCCGCGAATTCGCGCGACCGGTCTGGCATGGGTGCCTTGCCGGCCTGCAGCGGTGAGGCCGTCCTTCGTGACCGTGCCCTGGCCATGGCGGCCGCTTGCCCGCAGGCGAGCACTGCCGCCGTCCACTACGGCAGCGGCACCACTGCGGCTGGCCCGGCGGAACTGACCCGGCAGCAGCGCACCAGCAGGAAGTACGCCCACACGACCCGCATCGCCGCGTTCGGCGGTGCTATGGGTCCGCATCCGGCGAGGGATCCGGTCTAGACAGGCCGGCCTAGATCCCCTCAAGGCCGCGGACCCGGAATCGGGTCCGCGGCCTTCGTCATGCGAGGCCACCGTTTGTCAGACGTGTGAGAGACGCTGCGAGCAGCAGATGAGAGGGGATGGCACCGATGTACCGGCCAGGAACCGCCGCGGTGCTTGACGGCCCGATGGCGGCTGAGGCGAAGTTCGTGCAGGTGACGGCGATCAGCGGGTCCGTGCCCGTCGCTGTGGTGAGCCCGGCGACGTCGCAGGGAGTGGCAGGCGTGCGCAGGCTGCCGTGCGCCGATGACCCGGACTTGTTCTTCGCCGAGTCGCCCGATGATGTCGAGCTTGCGAAGTCGCTGTGCGGCGGCTGCCCGGTCAGGATGAGCTGCCTGGCTGGCGCGATCGAGCGCAGGGAGCCGTGGGGCGTCTGGGGCGGGGAGTTGTTCCTCCGCGGTGAGGTCGTGCCACGCAAGCGCGCGCGCGGCAGGCCGCGCAAGTCGGATGTGGCTGCCTGACACAGCGAGCCAGACCGGGGTAGTCGCGGCGTGGACCAGCACGCGGCTACCCCGGCTGGGCCGCTGCCCTGGGCCGGTGCCGTGCGCTGGCTGTGCCGCTGCCCTGGGCCGGTGCCGTGCTCCGGCTGTGCAGCTGCCAGATGTCGGTGCCGTGCCCCGGCTGTGCCGCTGCCCCAGGCCGCTGCTGTACCTAGCATGGGAGCATGGGGTTGACTGACGGGGGACAAAAGCTCGGTGCGTCATGACCGCGCCGGAGGGTGTGACTCGGTCGGCGATCATGACCGTCGACGATGACCCGGGCGTTTCCCGTGCGGTGGCTCGTGACCTGCGACGCCGATACGGCGAGCGGTACCGGATCGTTCGTGCCGAGTCCGGACAGGCCGCACTCGGCGCCCTGCGGGAGATGAAGCTGCGGGGCGAAATGGTCGCGGTGATCCTGGCCGACTACCGCATGCCGCAGATGAGCGGGATCGAGTTCCTTGAGCAGGCCATGGATGTGTATCCGTCGGCGCGGCGCGTGCTGCTTACCGCTTACGCGGACACCGGCGCAGCCATTGACGCGATCAACATCGTCGATCTCGACCATTACCTGCTCAAGCCGTGGGATCCGCCGGAGGAGAAGCTGTACCCGGTGCTGGACGCGCTGCTTGAGGCGTGGCTGGCGGCGGATCACCGGCCGGTGCCCGAGACCAAGGTGATCGGGCATCGATGGTCGATGCGCTCGTCCGGGGTTCGCGAGTTCCTGGCCCGCAATCAGGTGCCGTATCGCTGGTACTCCGCCGACGAGCCGGAGGGGCAGCGGCTGCTCGCGGCCGCCGGAGCTGACCAGGACGTCTTGCCGGTCGTGATCACGCCAGACGGCGAGGCGCTGATAGAGCCGTCTGATCCCGAACTCGCCATCCGGGTCGGGCTGGCCACGACGCCGTCGGACAGCTTCTACGATCTCATCGTCATCGGCGGCGGGCCGGCCTTGGCGCCGCCGTGTACGGGGCGTCCGAGGGCTTGCGGACGGTGCTGGTCGAGCGCACCGCCACGGGCGGCCAGGCCGGTCAGAGCTCCCGGATCGAGAACTACCTGGGCTTCCCGGACGGGGTATCGGGGGCACAGCTGACCGAGCGCGCCAGGCGGCAGGCGGCCAGGTTCGGGGCCGAGGTGCTCACCACGCGGGAAGCCGTCGGCCTTGAGGTGAACGGGTCGGCCCGTACCGTGCGGTTCTCTGACGGCACCGCCATTGGTGCGCACACGGTCATTCTGGCGACCGGCGTCTCCTACCGGCAGCTGGCGGCGACCGGGCTGGCACCGCTGACCGGGCGCGGAGTGTTCTACGGATCCTCACTGACCGAAGCGGCCAGCTGCGAAGGGCAGGACGTCTACATTGTCGGCGGCGCCAACTCTGCCGGTCAGGCAGCGGTCTACCTGTCCAGGCACGCCAGGTCGGTGACGCTCCTGGTCCGCGGTCCCTCGCTGCGACAGTCGATGTCCCACTACCTCATCCAGCAGATCGGCGGTATCGAAAGGATCTCGGTCCGCGCCTGCACGGAGGTTGTCGCCGCCGATGGCACCGACCATCTGGACCGGCTGACCTTGCGGGACACGGCCACTGGCAGCACGCAGAACGTTCCCGCCGAGTGGTTGTTCGTCTTCATCGGCGCTGCCCCGCTGACCGACTGGCTCGATGGTGTCGTGGTAAGGGACAGCCGGGGTTTCGTCGTGACCGGTCCCGACCTGTCCGTCGGGGGCGAGCGACCCGCGGGCTGGCGGCTAGACCGCGCTCCCTATCACCTGGAAACCAGCGTGCCAGGTGTCTTCGTAGCCGGCGATGTGCGCGCCGAGTCCGCCAAGCGGGTTGCCTCCGCGGTCGGCGAGGGTGCCATGGCCGTGATGCTCGTGCACCGCTATCTGGAGAAACTATGACACCGCAGCCCCAGCCGGATGATGTGCCACGGGCGGCCCCCGGCCGGCAGTCGTGCAGTGTCGATGAGCTGCGCACCCTGTTCCTGTTCGAGAAGCTCAACGATGAGCAGCTGGCGTGGCTTTGCCGCGAAGGGCACATCGAGCAGATTGAGCCCGGTCCGGTGTATCGGGAGGGCGATCCAGCCACCCGCTTTTACGTGCTGCTTGAGGGCGTGATCGTCATGTCGCGGCGGGTAGGTGGGGAGGACATCGAGGTCAGGCGCATGTCCGAGCGCGGTATCTATGCCGGGGCCTTCAACGCGTACCTCGACCGGGCGCCTCAGGTCTACAACAGCTCGCTGCGGGTTACCGTGCCGTCGCGGTTCTTCGTGCTCGAGGCGCGCGCTTTCGCCCAGCTGATGCGTGACTGGTTTCCGATGGCCGTGCACTTGCTTGACGGTCTGTTCTTCGGCAGCCAGAACACCCAGCAGGTCATCGGTCAGCGGGAGCGCCTGCTGGCGCTTGGCGCATTGTCGGCCGGCCTGACTCACGAGCTGAACAATCCGGCGTCCGCCGCCATCCGCGCGGCCTCGGCGCTGCGCGAGCGGGTCGCTGGCATGCGTAACAAGCTGGGTTTGATCGCCGCTGGCCCATATGACCGGGCTGCCCTCGTGGCGCTGATTCGGCTGCAGGAGGACGCTGCGGACCGGGTTTCTAAGGCGCCGGCGCTGACTCCGATCGAGGCTTCCGACCGGGAGGACGCGGTCAGCGCCTGGCTTGAGGATCATGGCATTGCCGGCGGCTGGGACATCGCACCCACCTTCGTGCAGGCCGGCCTGGAGCCCGGCTGGCTCGATCAGGTGGCGGCGTCGGTGGACGGCGAGATTCTCGAGGGCGCGGTGCGCTGGCTGAACTACACCGTGGAAACCGAGCTGCTGATGAACGAGATCGAGGAGTCGGCGAACCGGATCTCCGCTCTCGTCGGAGCAGCCAAGCAGTACTCCCAGCTCGACCGGGTCCCGTTCCAGGTCGTCGACGTGCACGAACTGCTGGACAGCACCCTGACGATGCTCAGCGGGAAGCTCGGAGAGCAGATCACCGTGCTGAAGGAGTACGACCGCTCCTTGCCCCGGGTGCCGGTTTACGCCGCCGAGCTGAATCAGGTCTGGACGAACCTGATCGACAACGCGGTGGCCGCGATGAATGGAGTCGGCACGCTCACCGTGCGGACTGGGCGTGACGGGGACCGAATTCTGGTCGAGATCGCGGACACCGGTCCTGGGGTGCCGCCGGAGATCCAGGAGCGGATCTTCGAGCCATTCTTCACCACCAAGCCGGTCGGCGAGGGCACCGGCCTCGGGCTCGACATCTCATGGCGCATCGTCGTGCATAAGCACCACGGGGATCTCCGGGTGCAGTCGATCCCCGGCGATACTCGCTTCCAGGTGCGACTTCCGCTCACGACACCGGAACCCGAACATACGGAAGGGGTCGACTGACTGGCGCCGCCTCCGCCCGGTAAGGAACGTCCATCCCCGGCTCTGCCTCAGCTCGGCAACGGGCGGCCGACCACTGGCTTTGCCTCAGCCCGGTAAGGGGCCGGTCGGCTTCCCGGCGAAACCTTCGGCAGCGACGCCGTTCGCGCGCTCGGGTTCCGGAATGTCCTCGGGCCCGTAACCGGGCATCCACCGCAGCACTTCCGCCCGGAATTGCCCTTCCGACTCAAGCTGGCACAGCACGCCGATGCCAGCTGTGGAGACCCGGTGGATCAGAATGTAGGAGGGCGGCAGGTTGAGCTGACGGCCGACATTGGCCCCGCGCAGGTCGGTAACCCGCATGGCTTCGCCGCGCATCCACTCGCGGCTGAACTTGAACGAGTCATGCTTGGATGGATCAGCCATTGGCGCGAGGAATGCCCGGAGCGCATCCAGATCAACATTTACATCCGGCCTGAGGAACCCGTGCTGACGGAGTTCGGCCTCGACGACAGCGATGTCGCCTTCGGTGTGCACCAGCCAGAGCAGCTTGCCGAAGAAAGGCGGGAAGCCATTCGGCAGCCGGTCGACCGCGCCGAAGTCGATCACGCCCAGCCTGCCGTCGTCGAGCAGCCGGAAGTTGCCGGGATGCGGGTCGGCGTGCAGTAGCCCGGCCCTGGCCGGGCTGGAGAACAGCATCCTGACCAGCAGCAGGCCAGCCCGGTCGCGCTGCTCCTGGGTTCCCTCAGAGATGATCTTGGAGAGCGGAGTGCCATCCATCCACTCGCTGATCAGGATGTGGTCGGTGGCCGCGACAGCATGCGGCACGAAGATGTCAGCGTCGCCGGAGTATGCCTGCGCGAAGGTCTCCTGCGACACTGCCTCAAGCCGGTAGTCGAGTTCCTCGGTCACCCGAGCGCGGAGCTCATCGAGCAAGGGCTTCATAGCCAGGCCGGGCATCAGCACACCGAACAGGCGACCGACCCGGCTGAGCTGGGCGAAGTCATTGATCAGGGCCTTGCCGGCGCCAGGGTACTGGATCTTGACGGCGACCTGCCTACCATCGTGCCAGGTCGCGCGGTGGACCTGGCCGATCGACGCGGCGGCCGCGGGCTGGTCGTTGAACTCGGCGAACTTGTCCCGCCAGTCAGCACCGAAGTCAGCAGCGAGCACCTTGTGGACGGTGCTGGCAGGTAGCGGCGGAGCTGACTCCTGGAGTCTGGTCAGAGTTGCGCGGTATGGCCCGGCCAGCTCGGGTGGCAACGCAGCCTCGAAGATCGACAGCGCCTGGCCGAGCTTGAGCGCGCCGCCCTTCAGCTCACCGAGAACCCGGAAGATCTGCTCAGCCGTGCGCTGCTGGATCTCGTGCGCCACCAGCTCGGCCGGCCGGCCGCCGACCCGCTTCCCGAGCCCAATGACGGTGCGGCCAGCGAGGCCGACCGGAAGTGCGGCCAGCTTCACCGTGCGGGTTACGGCACGGCTCGGCAGATCGCTCATGATCCCTATTGTCGGCTATGGCGCGGTGTGGACGGCACGGTGTTGAGGGCACAAGGACAAGCTGGATGCGGCCGCCAGGTTCGGCGGCGCCACTGCCAGCCGGGCAGCACAAGCTCGAGCGTGCCGTTGGCGGCCGCACAGGCGGCCGGAGTTTGGTCGATGGCGGTCAGCGCCTGCGCCGCGGCCTGTGCGGCTACCGCCCAGGCCAGAGCCGCGTCGCAAGCAGCTGGATCGGGCCGCCGGTCGGCGAGCTGGGCCAAGATCAGCGGCCAGGCCGGGTCGTTGCCCGCCCTGAAGTAATCCAGGCAGCGCAAGCAGGCAGTACGCCCAGGGATGACCAGGGGACCGACCACCCCGATTGCCTCGCAAGCGGAGACCGCGAGGTGCGGGATCCGGTCGCTGACCAGCCGAGCGGGCCGGTCCGGCGGCTGACGGCCGACGAGTATCGCCAGGTCAGGCCGCGCAGCGGCGGCCAGGCCCGATCTTGATCTGGCAGGTTTGCCGGTACTGGCTGGGTGCCGATCAGGATCGGTGCCGCCCGCAGTACCAGCTTCAACCTGACCAGCGCCAACCCGGCCGATATCGATCCGGGCGGCGTCCACCCGCCCGACGCCCGACGAGCGCAGGATCCGGGCGACCGCACGGCCGATCCGAAGCTCACCGTCAATCCTGACGTGCGCGGCGCGGCGCCGGGCCAGGCACCGGGCACCGCCGTCACAGTCACCGTGCGCCAGCGATGCGGTGGCTAACTCGGCCGCGAGCTTGGCGCGCATCGGCGGCGGTAACTCGCGTAAGGTGCTCGCCGGGAAGTCATCGATCGCACCTCCGGCCGCCAGCAGCGTCAGGATCCGCTCCGTGGTCGGTGCCGGGACGCCGTGCCCGGCGGCAGCGGCGATCAGCTGGTCCCGGTCCCGGCTCCCGTCGAGCAGCCCGATCAGGACCGCAGCGTGACTCATGCCGGACAGCGCAACGGCCCGTCGTGGGTCTATCCCGATCTGGAGGGTGTCCCGGTCGCGCCACACTGGCAGCAGGCCTGATTTCAGGGCTGGTCTCATGGCGGCAGCTTGCCAGCCGGGTCCGACATCGCCGGGCCGCTACGCGGCGGGCAGATCCGCGGCCGAAACCAGGATTCCCGGCCGCGGCGGCCGGACCGTGCCGGGCCGGTCGGATCGAGCCGAGCCGGCCTGGTAGCGGGCCGGTCGCCCCCCTTCCCCGGAAGCGACACTGAGCGCGCGGGCCGGAAACCCTGGTTCGCGAAACATAGAAGCCGCTGCGTAACGGGTCAAGACCGACCTGTGGATAGCGGTGTGCAGAGCGTGGGGAGACGTCGGAGTGTCGCTGTGGATATCCGCGGGAGAGCCTGTGAATTGCCGGTCGGCCGGCCTCCGCGTAGCGCATCTGTGCAGCGCTTGCGCCATCCACGTGCTGTGGACAACAATCAGCAGGCCTGCTGCGGCCATCGGCCGCCGGAGAATGTGCTCAGGAACCGCCGCCTGGCCCGGGTTCCGGGCCGGGCTTGGGCTCAGGCCCGGGCGCAGGATCCTGCCCGGGCTCGGGTTCCGGTCCGGCCTTCGGGCCCGGCTCCTCGCCGGTCAGGTCGGAGATGTCGAGTTCGGGACGGCCCGACGCGAAGCCTGCGGGGTCATCGAAGTCGTCAGCGGTCGGCAGCAGGTCCGGGTGCGCCCAGAGCGCATCCCGGCCGTCGATGCCGCGGGCGTCGGTCAGATCGCGCCAGATCACCGCTGCCTCGCGAAGCCGCCGCGGCCTGAGCTCAAGACCGACCAGGGTGGCGAAGGTGCGCTCCGCCGGGCCACCGGTTGCCCGGCGCCGCCTGATCGCCTCGGCGAGCGCGTCCGCTTGCGGCAGCCGATTGCCCGCCGCATCAGCGACGACGGTGGCTACCCAGCCCTCGACCAGCGCGAGCAGGGTCTCCAGCCGTGCCAACGCTGCCTTCTGCTCTTCGGTGTCCTCAGGGTGGAATAGGGCGGCCCCGGTGAGGGCCTCGCTCAGGGCTTCAGGATTGGCCGGGTCGATCTGCGGCATCGCGTCGCGCAGCGCTTCCGCGTCGACCTTGATGCCCCTGGCGTAGTCCTCAACAGCGCCAAGCAGGCGCGCCCGCAGCCAGGGGACATGGCTGAACAGCCGATGATGGGCAGCCTCGCGCAGCGCCACGAAGAGCCGGACCTCCTCGGCGTCGACCGAGAGCCCGGCACCGAAGGCGGCTACTCCGGCCGGCAGCAGCGCAGCCGTGCCCTCCGGGCCGATCGGAAGCCCGATGTCGCTGGAACTGATGATCTCGTCGGCCAGCGCGCCGACCGCGGCGCCGGCCTGCCCGCCGACCATCATCCCGCCGATCCTGCGCATCATCTCGCCGAGACCGCCGATGGCACCGAAGCCACCAGCCCCGCCGGTCAGCGCTGACATGGCCGAGCGCATCTCGGGCGGAAGGTCGGTCAGGTCGTCAGGACTGACCGCGAGCAGCCCGCCCATCGAATCGACCGCCCGCTCCGCGATCGGCTCGCAGAGCTTGGACCACACCGGCAGGGTGGCCTCGACCCACTCGGAGCGGCTCCAGGCCTGAACCGAGCGGATTCCGCTGGGCAGGCTGGTGGCGTCCTCCAGCCAGAGGTCGGCCAGCCGGACGGCATCGATGACACCGCTGCGCTCGTTGTCCAGGATGCTTGGATCTCCCTTGGCGGCCACCGTCTGCCTGGCGATGTTCTTCGCCAGATCCCAGTTGACCGGGCCGCCCTGGTAGGACATCAGGTCAGCGAACTGCCGCAGCGCATCGGCGAACTGCTGTGGGTCGCCGAGCGGCCCGCCTGGCCCGAATGGTGCTCCCGAGCCGCCGCCGGCGCCACCTTCCGGATCATCGCCTGACTGTCCGGGCAAGCCGAAGCCGAAGGGAGGCTCACTCATGGCCACTGCCTCTCAGGCAGGATGGAAGCATCACATTCGCCAAGTTATCCCAGGAGTCCTTCCCGGTGAGCGACCGAGATGCCAAGGTTCGCCCAGGGCTGAGCGACGCGAGCATGCCGGAAGGCATCCAGGCGGCCCGCCCGGAGCCCGCCGCTGCGGTTGCTCTTGGTGCCGGGCACGGCCACGGACCAGTGGTGGCCGTCACTGGTGCGGCGCATGACTTGGGGCTTGCGCTAACTGCCCGGCTGGCCCAGTCGAACCGGTTCAGCCGGGTGGTAGCAATCGATGATCGCCGCGGCGACCTGACCGGCGTGATCTGGCGTGTGGTCGACATCAGGGACCCGGTGCTGGCCAGTCGTCTGGCTGGCATCGATGTCGTCGTGCATACCGACCTGGACCTGGCAGCAGACTCAGACCCGCGGGGGCGCCGGGCATATAACGTCCGCGGCGCGCAGACGGTGCTGACCGCTGCCGCGGCCGGCGGGGTTGGCCGGGTCGTGCTGGTCACCAGCGCGATGGTGTATGGCGCACACCCGGACAACCCGGTCCCGCTCGCTGAGGACGCACCGCTGGCCGCCGATCCTGACGGCAGCGTGGTCGGTGACTTCATGGAGATCGAGCAGCTGGCTGAGCGCTCGCTGCGGGCCTACCCCGGCATGGAAATTACCGTCGTGCGCCCGGCGGCTCTCGTCGGCCATGGCATCGACACCCTGGTCACCAGGCATTTCGAGGCACCGCGGCTGCTGGCAGTGAAGGGCTGCGCCCCGCGCTGGCAGTTCTGCCACATCGATGACCTGGTGTCGGCGATCGAACTGGCCGCGGCCGGAGAGGTGGCCGGGGCGCTCGCCGTGGGCTGTGACGGCTGGCTGGAGCAGGAGCAGGTGGAAGAACTGTCCGGGCTGCGCAGGATCGAGCTGCCCGCTGGTGTCACATTCGCCACGGCGCAGCGCCTGCACCGAGCCGGGATCACCCCGGCGCCGGTCACCGACCTGCGCTATGTCGTCTACCCGTGGGTGGTCGACTGCCAGACTCTGCGGCAGGCGGGATGGCGGCCGTCGGGCAGCAACGAGGCGGCCCTCCAGGTGCTGCTCGATCAGCGGGCAGGTCACCACGCGGTGGCCGGGCGCCGGCTCGCCAAGAAGGACGCGACGATCACCGCGGCGGGTGCCACGGTTGCGGTGATCGGCACCGCGGCGATCGTGCGACAGGTGCGCAAGCGCCGCAGGGAAGTCTGACGGTAGCGTGGCCAGGTGAATGTAGTACGCCTTGCCGAGCTGCGGGAGACGCAGCTGTCGGTGGACGAGGTCCGCGCCGCCGTGATGGATCCAGCCGCGGGGGGCATCGCGCTGTTCGCTGGCGCCGTCCGTGATCACGATCACGACCGCTCCGTGACCGGACTGTCCTACACCGCGCATCCATCGGCGGCCGATGAGCTGCGCCGGGTAGCGGAGCGGATCGCCGGGCAGTTCGAGGTGCGCGCCATCGCTGCGGTGCACCGGGTTGGTGACCTGGCGATCGGTGATCTGGCGGTCGTCGTCGCCGTCTCCAGCGGCCACCGGGCGCAGGCGTTCCAGGCCTGCCGGGCGCTGATCGATGACCTCAAGGCGAGCGTGCCGATCTGGAAGCACCAGCGATTCGCGGGCGGCGACAGCGAGTGGGTGAACAGCGCGTAATCTTGCCGCATGTCCCGTCGCGCGGTAACGCTGCTGATCGCTGCCGTCGGAGTGGTGGGCGCGCTGCTGGTGGCCGCCCTGGCAGCGGTGCCTTATGTGGCGCTCACTCCCGGTCCGACGTTCAACACCCTGGGACCGCTGAACGGCAAGGCAATCGTCCGGATCGAGGGCCGCCGCACGTACCCGGCGTCGGGTCACCTCAACATGGTCACGGTGTCGTTCATCGGCGGTCCAGGTGCCAACCCGGCCTTCAACATCTTCGCGGCGCTGCAGGCCTGGCTCAGCCCGCATGACGCCGTCGTACCGCAAGCCGAGATCTTCCCTCCCGGCCAGTCACAGCAGCAGGTGAACCAGCAGGATACCGAGCAGATGGTGAACTCGCAGCAGACCGCGCAGGCGGCGGCGTTGTGCCAGCTGGGCATTCCGTTCACGGTCCGGGATACGATCACGGCCACGCTCCGCAGCACGGCCGGGATTCCCCGGCTGCCCGCCTACGGAGTGCTGCGTAGCGGTGATGTCATCACCGCGGTCAACGGCAAGCCGGTGACCTGCCGGGCGAGCGCGGCGTCGATGCTCGGCGCCGGACAGCCGGGACACCGCGTCGTGGTCACTGTCCTGCGCGACGGCACGAGCCGCTCCTTTCCGCTCACCACCGTCAGCAACCAGGGCCAGCCGATGATCGGCGTCGAGGTAGCTGAGTCGTTCGTCTTCCCGTTCAAGGTGAAGATCAGCATCGGCAATATCGGCGGGCCAAGCGCCGGGATGATGTTCGCGCTCGCGATCATCGACAAGCTG
Organism: uncultured Actinomycetota bacterium; assembly: GCA_963850875.1. Taxonomy (GTDB): domain Bacteria; phylum Actinomycetota; class Actinomycetes; order Streptosporangiales; family Streptosporangiaceae; genus Chersky-822. Next base: position 615,087 of record CAWKNA010000005.1, on the reverse strand, counting down.
ACCCCGGCGAACCTGGCCGGTGGCCGGTTCATCGCCGGGACCGGTGAGATCGAGGTCAACGGCACCGTGGACCCGATCGGCGGGCTCCAGCAGAAGATGGCCGGTGCCAGGGCGGCCGGCGCGACGATCTTCCTGACCCCGGCCGCCAACTGCGCGGACACGGCCGGTGCGGTACCGCCTGGGATGCGCCTGATCAAGGTCAGTACGCTGAGCGGCGCGATCGCCGCATTGCAGGCACTGAAGAATGGGCAGCCTGTCCCGTCCTGCTAGCGGCCCCGCCCGGCCGGGCGACCTGCCGCCACCGGCCGGAGAGCTAACCGCAGATAGGCGCGGGAACTACCCGGCTTGCCGGTAAGTTGCCGTCAAAGGACCCACGTGGCGCGTGGTTCCGCGGAACGCAGTCCCGATGGGGCCGCGTCCCGCCGCGGATACCACCGGCCAATGAAGGGAAGAGCTGTGGCTTTCCGTGTTCCCGGCCACAACAGCGCGGCTGGCGGCCGCCCTGTGGTGCTGCCCCGCTGGCCTAGGTTCGTCATCCCGGCGGTCATCGCCGTCGTGGCCGTTCTGGTCCTGATCTCGATCACCGCCGGCATCTGGACGGACTTCCTGTGGTACCGATCGGTCGGCCAGACCAGGGTGTTCAGCACGACCTACAGCACCAAGTGGCTGCTCTTCTTCGTCGGCGCGATCTTCATGGTGGCGACCATAGGCGCCAACATCGTGCTGGCCTACCGGCTGCGCCCGGATGAGCCGCTGCCCGGGACGACGCCTCAGGGCGTAGACGCTTACCGGCAGGCGATCGACCCGCACCGGCGCGGCGTCATGGTGGTGGTGCTCGGCTTGATCGGCCTGGTGGCCGGTCTCTCCGCGTCGGGCAGCTGGCAGACCTGGCTGCTGTTCGTGAACCGGGTCAAGTTCGGCGTCACCGATCAGCAGTTCCACCTGGACTTGTCGTTCTTCGTCTTTGTCTATCCGTTCTTGCGGCTGGCGTTGTCGTTCCTGTTCGCGGCGGTGCTGCTGTCGCTGGTGCTGGCGGCTGCGGTGCACTTGCTTTACGGCGGGCTGCGTGCGGCGCGGCATGCCCAGCCGACCGCGGCTGCCCGTACCCACCTGTTCATCCTCGCGGGCATCTTCGTGGCACTTAAAGCGGTCGCTTACTGGGTGGACCGGTACGGGATCGACTTCTCCCAGCGAGGAGTGGTCCAGACCGGTGCGTCCTACACCGATGTCCACGCGGTGCTGCCGGCCAAGACCGGGCTGGCCGTCATCGCGCTGATCTGCGCCGGGCTCTTCTTCGCCGGCGCGGTCCGGCGAAGCTCGCTGCTCCCGGCGATCGGATTCGGGCTGCTCGTCCTCTCGGCCGTGCTGATCGGCGGCGTATACCCGCTGATCATCCAGCAGTTCGTGGTCGGACCGAATCAGCAGATCAAGGAGCGGAAGTACATCGCCAGGGAGATCACAAGCACCCGGGCCGCTTACGGAGTGGCCGGGGCCCAGGTGACCAGTTTTTCCGCCACATCCAACCAGACTCCCGCTCAGGTCGCAGCGGAGTCGGCCGCGCTGCCTGATCTCCGGCTGCTTGATCCCGGTGCCCTGTCAGCCACCTTCCGACAGCTCCAGCAGGTCAAAGGCTACTACCAGTTCGCCGGGGTGCTCTCGATGGACCGGTACACGATCGGCTCCAACCCGCTGCCGCAGGACATGGTGGTAAGTGTCAGGGACATGGCCGGGCCGCCAGGCGGGCAGGCCAACTGGATCAATACGCACCTGATCTACACGCACGGGTACGGATTCGTGGGCGCGCTGGCCAACACGGCGGACCCCAATGGGAATCCGCAGTTCGCCGAGTCCGACATTCCGCCCACCGGTCAGCTCGGTTATTTCCAGCCGCGGATCTATTTCGGCAACGAAGGCGCCGGTTACGTCATCGCTGGCGGCAGCCAGCCCGAACTTGACTACCCCAACGAGAGCACCGGCGGCCAGCACAACTACACCTACCAAGGCGGCGGCGGTGTCCCGATCGGCTCCTTCGGCAGCCGGCTGCTGTTCGCGGTGAAGTTCCGTGACCTCAACATCATGCTGTCCAGCGCGATCACCGGCCATTCGCGGATTCTGTACATCAGGAACCCGCTGGCCCGGGTCGCCAAGGTGGCTCCGTTCCTGACCCTGGACGGAGATTACTACCCGGTGATCGAAGGCGGGCAGATCGTGTGGGTGGTGGACGGCTACACCACGACCGACAACTACCCGTACTCCAAGCGGATCAGCCTGCGTCAGGCCACATCGACCACCTATTTCCCTGGCGGATCAGCCGTCGGGCCGTCGCCTGAGATCAACTACATCCGCAACTCGGTCAAGGCCACCGTCAATGCCTTCACCGGTGCAGTGCACATCTACCAGTGGGGCCAGCCCGATCCGGTGCTGCAGACCTGGATGAAGGTATTTCCCGGCCTGGTCCAGCCGGAGAGTGCCATCCCGGCGCAGCTGATGCCGCATCTCCGGTACCCGGAAGTGCTGTTCGGCGCTCAGCGGCTGATCCTGGCGCAGTTTCACGTGCTCCAGGCACCGGCGTTCTACGGCGGCCAGAACTTCTGGTCGGTGCCGAACGATCCGACCGCGCCGTTTACGGTCAGCCAGCCGCCGTATTACCTGACCCTGCCGTTGCCCGGGTCGGCCAGCCCGGAGTTCTCGCTGACCACGCTGTTCACGCCCCGCGGCCGGCCCAATCTGGCTGCCTTCATGGCGGTGGACAGCAACCCGCAAAGCCCGCACTACGGTCAGATCCAGATCCTGCAGCTGCCGCAGGACACCTCCATCCTCGGGCCGCAGCAGGTGCAGAGCAACTTCGAGTCCAACACGGCCGCCTCGAGCCAGCTCAGCCTCTACCGGCAGGGCGGCTCGAGGGTCATCCTCGGCAACCTGGTGACCGTGCCCATCGGAGGCCTGCTGCTCTCGGTCGAGCCGGTCTACATCCAGGCGTCCAGCGTCGGCAACACCGGCGCCTACCCGCAGTTGAAGCGGATCTTCACCTACTACAACGGCCAGGTGGGGTTCGCGCCCACGCTCGCGGCCTCGCTGGCTGAATCGCTCGGCACTTCCAGCCCGACTTCGGGCGGCGGCCCGAGCGGTGGCAGCGGCGGCGGGCACGTCAGCGCGGCGGTGCTGGCTGACCTGCAGCTGGCCGAGAAGTACTATGCCCAGGCCCAGGCGGCGCTGCGGGAGAACCCGCCCAACTTCACGCTCTATGCTCAGGACATCGCGAAAGTGAAGATCGCGCTCGACCAGGCGCAGCAGGCGGCCAAGGCATCGGCGGGCAAGTCGGGCGCCCACCCGTCCACCTCGCCGTCGCCATCGCCGTCCCCGACCTCCTCGCCCTGACCTCTGCGCCCTGACCTCGGCGCTGACCCCGCGGCGTGCGATTGCCGAGGCCGACTGGACCGGGCCGAGCGCGTGACTGCCGCGCCCGCCCTGGCTCGGCGCTGCGGCCGAGGGCGTAGGCTCGGATTAGCGGGGACATCAGGGGCGGACTTCGTCGTGCCGGTTCCCGAGCGTCAATCGGAGTCATCTGAAAGGAAGCGACGCGTAGTGGGCCCCCGTGTGCTCGTTGACGCGACCGGCGTTCCCGCGGACCGCGGAGCGCTAGGCCGCTACGTCGATGGACTGGTCAGCGCATTGGCTGAGGTCGGAGCCGATCTAGCCATTGCCTGCCAGCGCGCCGACGAGGAGCGCTATGCCAGGCTGCTTCCTGGCGCTCGGATTGTCCCCGGGCCGCCGGCGATCGCGCACCGGCCAGCCCGGCTCGGGTGGGAGCAGAGCGGGCTGCCGCTAGCGGCGATTCAGGTTGGCGCTGACGTCATTCATTCCCCGCACTACTCCATGCCGCTGCGGCCCGGCTTGCCGACCGTGGTGACCATCCACGATCTGACGTTCTTCACCGCCCCGGACACGCACAGCCCGGTGTCAGCCACCTTCTACAAGGCTGCCATCCGGACGTCGGCCAGGCGGGCCACCCGGCTCATCGTTCCGTCCAAGGCCACCCGCGACGAGGTGGTCCGAGTGCTCGAAGCCGACCCGACCAAGATCGACGTCGCTTATCACGGCGTCGATCACTCCGTGTTCCGCCGCCCGGATGAGGCACAACTCGACCGGGTCGGCGGACGCCTCGGGTTGCACGGCCAGCCTTATGTGGCTTACCTGGGCACGCTGGAGCCGAGGAAGAACGTGCCGGCCCTGATCGCCGCCTGGGCGGACGCGGTGGCCGACCTGGATGATCCGCCGGCGCTGGTCCTGGCCGGAGGCACGGGCTGGAGCGATGAGGTCGATCAGGCTGTCGCGGCGGTGCCTGCGAATCTCAGGCTGGTTCGACCTGGCTACCTGCATTACACTGATTTGACCGGATTCTTTGGCGGTGCGCTCGTTGTGGCCTTCCCCAGCACGGGCGAAGGGTTCGGGCTGCCGGTGCTCGAGGCGATGGCCTGCGGAGCCCCAGTGCTGACCACGCACCGCACCTCGCTGCCCGAGGTGGGCGGCGACGCGGTGGCATACACCGAGCCCGATGCGGCGAGCATCAAGACAGCACTGCGGGCGCTGGTTGATGACCCGGCGCAGCGCCGATCGCTTGGCGAGGCCGGCTACGCCAGGTCTCTTGAGTTCACCTGGGCGGCTTCTGCCCAGGCCCACATGGCCTGCTATGAGCGGGCCGCGGCGGCCGGACAAGGGTAATCTGCCTCGTCATGCAGAGCGATGCAGAGAACTCCCCGCACGTGGTCCCACCGGCGAAGCCCGGCCTGCACGGGGCGGTGCGGCGCCGTCAGGTTGATGAGCCCCTTGAGGCCATCCTGCTCGTCGGCGGGCAGGGTACCCGGCTGCGCCCGCTGACCATCGGGACCCCGAAACCGCTGCTGCCGACGGCCGGGGTGCCGTTCCTTGCGCACCAGCTGGCCAAGAGCGCGCAGGCTGGCATCACCAGGATCGTGATGGCCACCGCGTACCGGGCCGAGATGTTCGCTGATGTCTTCGGTGATGGCAGCAGCTTCGGCCTGGAAATCGAGTACGTGCAGGAAACTGACCCGCTGGGGACCGGCGGCGGGATCCGCAACACGGCCGCCAGCCTGCGCTCAGGCCCGGACGACCCGGTCGTCGTGCTCAACGGTGACGTGCTCTCCGGGCACGACCTCGGCATGCAGCTTGACCTGCACCGGAAGACCGACGCGGCGGTCACGCTGCATCTGGTTGAGGTACCCGATCCGGCCAGGTTTGGGTGCGTGCCCACCGACGCCGGCGGCCGGGTGACCGCCTTCCTTGAGAAGACGCCGACCCCGGTGACCAGCCAGATCAACGCGGGCTGCTACGTGTTCACCCGGCGGTTCATCGACGCGATTCCGGCCGGCCGGGTGCTCTCGGTGGAACGTGACACGTTCCCCGGCTTGATCGCCGCCGGCCAGCTGGTCATGGGCTACCTGGAGTCCGCGTACTGGCTCGATGTTGGCACGCCAGAGGCCTTCGTGCGCGGCTCCTGTGACCTGGTGCTCGGCAAGCTGTCATCCTCGGCCACGCCCGGCCAGCGCGGCGAGGCGCTGCTGCTCTCCAGCGCGACGGCCGACCCGTCCGCACAGCTATCCGGCGGGACGGTCGTGGGGCCGGGAGGGCGGATCGGTGCCGGAGCCAGCGTGCACGGCTCGGTGCTCTTCGACGGGGTAACTGTGGGGGCGAGGGCCACGGTAACCGCGAGCGTCCTCGGGACCGGCTCGCGGATCGGCGACGGCGCGGTGCTGAACGGCGTGGTCATCGGTGCGGGTGCCGAGGTAGGCGCAGGAAACGAACTGCGGCACGGGCTCCGGGTCTGGCCAGGGGTGCGGCTTGACGAGACCGCGATCCGGTTCTCCACGGATGCCTGATCCGGCCGCGCCGGCCGCGCCGGCCGCGCCGGCCGCTGCAGCCGCGCTAGCCGCTCCGGCTGCGCCGGTCGCACCGACCGCCTCGAGCCCGCTGTCCGCTCCGGCTCCGCTGCCTGATTCAGCCCGCTCGCTAGAACGCCGGTGGTCGGCGCCGTTCGCTATCGACGTCGGGCGGGTGCTTTCGGTACACCGCAGGGGCCGCGGCGATCCGGCATTCGCTGTCGACCAGGCCGGCGCGATCTGGCGGGCCTGCCGGACGCCCGACGGCCCGGGAACGCTGCGGGTGACCTGGCGGCAAGCCGCAGCGCCGCCGGGCACGCTGGTCGACGCCGCAGCGTGGGGACCTGGGGCGGCCTGGCTGCTGGCCGCCCTGCCCGGACTGCTCGGCGCGGACGACAGCCCGGAGAGCTTCGTGCCGCAGCATCCGCTACTGCGCGACCTGGCGCGGCGGTACTCGGCGGTCCGGATCGGCCGCTCCGGCCTGGTATTTGAGGCGCTGGTGCCGGCCGTTCTGGAGCAGAAGGTGGTCGGCATGGAGGCGACCAGGGCCTGGCGGCGGCTGCTGCGGCGGTTCGGCGAGCCGGCCCCTGGACCTGCCCCGGCCGGGATGCGGGTGCCGCCAACCGCCCGGGCGTGGGCGGCCATCCCGCCCTGGGAGTGGCACCTGGCTGGCGTTGAGGCGGTCCGGGCGCGAACGATCGCTTCGGCCGCCCGGTTGGCCAGCAGGCTCGAGGAGGTCGTCGCGATGCCGCCGGAGGCGGCGGATCGCAGGCTCCGGGCTCTGCCCGGGATCGGGCCGTGGACCTCGGCCGAGGTCAGGCAGCGGGCCTGCGGCGACGCCGACGCCGTCTCGATCGGCGACTATCACCTGCCGGGCATCGTTGGTTGGGCGCTGGCTGGCCGGGTCGTCGACGACGCCGGCATGCTGGAACTGCTCGCCCCCTATCCGGGCCACCGGCACCGGGCCACCATCCTGATCGGGCTGGCCGGACTTGGCCCGCCGCGCCGCGGCCCACGCCTGCCAGTCCGCGACTTCCGTGCTTTCTAGCCAGCCGAGCCGCCCGGCTAGTGACTCGAGCCGACCGGCTAGCGGGCCGACCCGACCGGCTAGCGAGTCGAGCCGATCGGCTAGTGAGTCGAGCCGATCGGCTAGTGACTCGAGCCGACCGGCTAGCGGGCCGAGCCGACCCGCCGCCAGCGCTGACGGCGAATGGCGCCGGTTCAACCGATAGGAGCGACGTGGCTGAGCGCGGGCTGTTGCATCATGTGGAGCTGTGGGTTCCTGACCTGGGCCGGGCGATTGACAGCATCGGCTGGCTGCTCACCGCGCTCGGCTATGAGCCTTACCAGGACTGGCCGGATGGCCGCAGCTGGCGCCTGGCAGATACCTACGTCGTCGTCGAGCAGTCCCCGGCGCTCACTGCCACCGATCACGAGCGATGCCGTCCTGGGCTGAACCATCTGGCCTTTCATGCGGGCGACGTCGCGCAACTCGACCGGCTCGTCGCCGAAGCCGCGAACCACGGCTGGACGCTCATGTTCGCCGATTGTCACCCGCACGCAGGCGGCGACAATCACCACGCGGGCTACCTGGAGAACAGCGACGGCTTCGAGGTCGAGCTAGTCGCGAGCCCGCAGGCGATGGCTGACCGGCGTGAGCCCCAGTAGCCGCCCACGCCGACATGGCATCGGTTGCAGTTATGTTAAGACCCGTTTTATGGCTTTCTGTGGCCACGCAACCGATGCCATGTCGTGGACAGCGACTCCGATCCAGCTCGGCCGCGCCGGATTTGCCCGGTTCGGGGTGGTGCTGGCCGCCGGGTCGCCGGGCGGGGGAAGATGGCCATGTGATCCAGACATCCGCAAGGGGGTTAATGTGCTCTACGCATTCGGATTCGAGCGGATCGGCGTGCTGGCCAGTGACCTGTACTTCGTTGACCCGGCGCCGGGTCACGGCCAGGAAGGCGCCGAGCGCGGGGTCCGAATCGAGGTCCGGATGCTCAGCCAGGGCGAGCTGAAGGGCTCCATCTATTCGGCCAGGCCGATCGAGGTCGGTGCGCCGATCTGGCGGGCTGATCTGCTTGAGACCGCCGACGGACCGCCGGGCAGCCTGAATCGGGCACACCATCACCCGGCATTCAACGGCTGGAACCCGACCAAGCGGGTGTTCGACCCGAGCTTGTCGAGCGATCCGGTGCAGTGGGTGGCGGAGCAGCTCTCCGACCTTGACACGCTGCTCATCCGGGCTGGCGTGCCAGCCGATCAGTCGCTTGCCGCTGACGCCGAGGGCCTCCGTGGCTGTGTCCCGGAGATCATGGCGGCCGTGCGAAGCCTGCTGGACCAGGTGCGCGCAGGCACGCTGGCGCAGGCGCCGAACGGCAACGAATCAGCCAGCGCCCGGGTCGGCTGGCTGTAAACCAGCCAGCCGGCCGGCCGTCCCCATGAGCGCGACTATGCGCAGGCCGCGGAATCGCCGAACGGATTAAGCACCGCGACACCGCTTCGGGCTAGGTCGGCCGTATTCCCGGTCACGAGTGTCCAACCGCGGACCTTCGCCGACGCGGCGATCAGCCCGTCGATGACTGGCAGCGGGTCGGGAACGCTTAGCCTGGCCCATTCCTCGGCGACGCTCACGTCAACACCGACTTTCCGATCGAGGTAGCCGGACCGCAGGCCACGAAGCCAGCGGTCGAGCAGGTCAGCCTGGGCGATGTCTTTCCTGCGCAGTCGCTCGATCCCCAGCCGGATTTCGCCGATGGTGAGAACGCTGAGGAAGAGCTCCGTCGATGGCACCGAGTCGTACCAGGTAGCCACGCCGAGATCCGGTACTCGTCTGCGCAATTCTGAGACGACATTGGTGTCGAGCAGGTAGGTCATGTCCGGTCGGCCCAATCAATGCTGCTGGGCAGATCGTCGGCCCTGGTCAGGTCGAGATCGTCGAAGTCGGGTCCGGACCTCAGGTAGTCCTTGAAGTCAGCGATGTCGCCCTTGAGATGACGGTACTCGGCGATGTCGATGATGACGGCTATCTCCTCGCCGTGACGAGTCACGACCTGCGGGCCGTCGGCCAGCACTGTGCGGATGAGCTCGCTGAAGCGCTGCTTGGCCTCCTGAATCTGCCAGTGCATAACGACCAACCTCTATCTAGACTGTCCAGATATAAGCATAACGGAGTCGGAGAAGACACCGGGCATCGTGGCACCCGGTCGGCGGGCAGCTCACTGAGATCGTGCAGCGGCTCGCCGTGCGGTAGTAGCTGTCGATCCTGCGGCGTGCCGAGTACACAGGGCACCTAGGGTAGGGACATGCGAACCGCCGACCCGGGGCCGGTGCCGGACTCCACTGCCATCCGCCGAGCGCTGGCACGGGCCCGCGACGGCAAGACGCTGGACCAGGCCGAGGCCGTCACCCTGCTGCATGCCCGAGGGGTCCAGCTGACAGAGCTGCTCAGCTATGCGGCAAGGACCAGGGACGCTGGGCTGGCCGCGGCGGGCAGGGCCGGCGTGATCACCTACTCGCGCAAGGTGTTCATCCCGCTCACCAGGCTCTGCCGGGACCGCTGCGGATACTGCACGTTCGTCACCGTGCCCGGTCGGCTGGACAGCCCGTTCCTGTCCCCTGACGAGGTTCTCGACATCGCCAGGCGCGGCGCCGCATTGGGCTGCAAGGAAGCCTTGTTCACCCTCGGCGACCGGCCGGAGGCCCGCTGGCGGCAGGCCCGCGAGTGGCTGGATGCGCACGGGTACGACGACACGCTGTCCTACGTGCGCGCGATGGCCATCGGAGTGCTTGAGCAGACCGGGCTGCTGCCGCACCTCAATCCGGGCGTGCTGAGCTGGCAGGACTTCCAGCGGCTCAAGCCGGTGGCGCCGTCGATGGGCATGATGCTTGAGACCACGGCTGAGCGCCTGTACACCGAGCCAGGCGGACCGCATTTCGGCAGTCCGGACAAGGACCCCAAGGTCAGGCTGCGGGTGCTTGAGGACGCGGGCCGGTCGGCCGTGCCGTTCACCACCGGCATCCTGATCGGCATCGGCGAGACGCTGGCCGAGCGGGTGGACTCCATCTTCGCGATCCGCGCGGTGGCCAGAGAGTACGGCGGCGTACAGGAAGTCATCGTGCAGAACTTCCGCGCCAAGCCGGACACCAAGATGCGCGGGGTCCCGGACGCCGAACTCGACGACCTGGCCGCCACGATCGCCGTCGCCAGGTTGGTGCTCGGGCCCTGGATGCGGATCCAGGCGCCGCCGAACCTGATCGGCGAGCAGTATCAGCTGATCCTGGACGCCGGGATCGACGACTGGGGCGGCGTGTCGCCGCTGACGCCCGACCACGTCAACCCGGAACGACCCTGGCCGCAGATCGACGACCTCGCCGAGCGGACGGCTGCCGCCGGGCTCACCCTGTGCGAGCGGCTGACGATCTACCCCGGCTACATCCGCGAGCCGTGGCTCGACCCAAGGCTGCGGGCCCATGTCGCCGCGCTTGCCGACCCGAGGACCGGGCTGGCCGCCGACGGCGCGATGCCCGCCGGGCTGCCCTGGCAGGAGCCGGATGGCGGCTGGGGCGAGGCGGCGGGCCGGACCGACCTGCATGTGACGATCGACAGCATCGGCCGTACGGCCGACCGGCGGGCCGATTTCGCCGAGGTCTACGGGGACTGGGCGCAGGTCGCCGAGCGGATCGAGCCCGCCGCGAGGCCGGGCAGCGCCGCCGGCCAGGTGGGGCCGGCCAGGCTCCGGCCGGAAGTGCTTGCGGCGCTGCGCGGCGCCGAGCGCGATCCGGCCGGCCTCACCGACACGCAGGCGCTTGCCCTGCTCGACGCCGACGGGCCCGAGCTCGACGCGCTGGCCGCCCTGGCTGACGCGATCCGGCAGGACGTGGTCGGGGACGACATCACCTACGTCGTCAACCGGAACATCAACTTCACCAACGTCTGCTACACCGGATGCCGGTTCTGCGCGTTCGCACAGCGCCGGACCGACGCCGATGCCTACACGCTGTCGCTTGAGCAGATTGGCGACCGGGCCGCTGAAGCCTGGGCGGCCGGCGCTACCGAGGTGTGCATGCAGGGCGGCATTCACCCTGACCTGCCGGGTACCGCGTACTTCGACATCGCGGCCGAGGTCAAGCGCCGCAGCTCGGACATGCATGTCCACGCGTTCTCGCCGATGGAGGTCATGAACGGGTCAGCGCGCACCGGCCTGCCGGTCAGGGACTGGCTGCAACGGGCCATCGAAGCCGGTGTCGGCTCGCTGCCAGGCACCGCCGCCGAGATACTCGACGACGACGTGCGCTGGGTGCTGACCAAGGGCAAGCTGCCGACCTCGGCCTGGATCGAGGTGATGACCACCGCGCACGACCTGGGCATCCCGACCACGGCGACGATGATGTATGGCCACGTGGACACCCCAGCGCACTGGGTCGGCCACCTGCGCGTGATCCGCTCGATCGCCGAGCGCACCGGCGGCTTCACCGAGTTCGTGCTGCTGCCGTTCGTGCACGCCAGCTCGCCGATCTACCTGGCCGGCCTGGCCAGGCCAGGCCCGACCCGCCGGGAGAACCGGGCGGTGCACGCCATCTCCCGGCTGCTGCTGCACGGCGCGGTCGACTCCATCCAGTGCTCCTGGGTCAAGCTCGGCGACGACCTGTGCCGCGACGTGCTGAACGGCGGGGTCAACGACCTGGGCGGCACCTTGATGGAGGAGACGATCAGCCGGATGGCCGGCTCGCAGAACGGCTCGTTCAAGACGATCAGCCAGCTAACCGACATGGTCGCGCCGACCGGCCGCGAACTCCGCCAGCGGACGACTCTTTATGGAAACCCTTCGGCGGAACGGCTCGCATCCGCCCGTGCCAGCGACGGCGTCTGCGCCTCGGTCCGCCGCGGCTCGCAACGTTCACTCCCGCTACTCCCGGTACCGAGCGCCACAGCATGAACGGGCGGCTGCGCAGCTCGGGGCGGGCCGGGCGGCACACCCGCGATGCTGGCTGCTGCGCAACGCCTTGCATCGCAAGCATGCCGTCCGCCCGGCAAACTCGGCCGTCCGGGGAGTGGACGGCATGGTCACAATGGCTCAATGCTGTTCCCGCACCGCTGTCGGATCCGCCCACCGGTGTGCCAGGGAGTGAGTGAGATGAGTGGAGGGTTAGTGGCTCACCAGGTCCGGCTGACTGGGTGGGGGATGACGGAGCCATCCGCGGCTGATGTTGTGACGCCGGAGGTCGCCGAGGAGGTGGCCGGGCTGGTCAAGGGGGCGGGGGAGCGGGGCGTCATCGCGCGGGGACTGGGCCGCAGTTACAACAACGCGGCCCAGAACGGCGGCGGCCTGGTGATCTCGACCACGGCGATGCGGAATGTGCTGTCGTTCGATCCCGAGACGGGACTGATCAGCTGCGAGGCCGGGGTGAGCCTGGAGCAGCTGATGACCGGGTTCTTGCCGTCCGGCTGGTTCGTGCCGGTGTCACCTGGCACCAGGCAGGTGACCGTGGGCGGCGCGATCGCCGCCGACGTGCACGGCAAGAACCATCACTCCGCGGGCAGCTTCGCCCGCCATGTGACGTCGTTCGACCTGCTGCTGGCCAACGGCATGGTGCAGACCGTGACGCCGGAGGCGAATCCTGAGCTGTTCTGGGGGACGGCCGGGGGGATGGGGCTGACCGGCATCGTGCTGCGCGCCACCGTCCGGCTGAAGAAGGTCGAGACGTCGCGGCTGATTGTCGACACGGTGCGGACCGCCGACATCGACGAGACGATGGCCTACCTGTCGGCGACGGACCAGGACTACGACTACACGGTGGCGTGGACGGACTGCCTGGCCTCCGGTGGCAGGCTCGGCCGGTCCGTGATTACCAGCGGCGACTTCGCCACCATCGGCGAGGTGCGGTATCGGGACCGGGGCGAGCCGCTGGCGTTCTCGCCGAGATCGCTGATCGGCGCCCCGCCGGTGTTCCCGAGCGGACTGATCAACCGGCACACGGTGGCGCTGCTGAACGAGGCATGGTTCCGCAAGGCACCGCGGCGGCGGACCGGGGAGATCCAGACCATCGGCACGTTCTTCCATCCGCTGGACGGCATCAGGAACTGGAACCGGGTCTACGGACCGGTCGGCTTCCGGCAGTACCAGTTCGTGGTGCCATTCGGCGCGGAGCACGTGGTGCGCCGGTCGCTGGAGCGGATCAGCGCGCTGCGCGCCCCGTCGTTCGTGACCGTGCTGAAGCGATTCGGCGAGGGCGACCCTGGCCTGCTGTCCTTCCCGATGCCCGGCTGGACGATGGCGCTGGACTTCCCGGCCCGCACTCCCTGGCTCGACCGGCTGCTCAGCGAGCTTGACGAGATGGTCGTAGCGGCCGGCGGCCGTCTCTACCTGGCCAAGGACTCGCGGATCCCACCGGACCTGATGCCCCAGATGTACCCGAAGCTGAAAGACTTCCGCGACCTGCGAGCCAAGATCGACCCGCACGGAACCTTCAGCTCCGACCTCTCCCGCAGACTATCCATCTAGCCGGACGGCCTGGTCGCGGGGCGGACGGCATGGTCGCGGTGCTAGGCGTTGCGCAAGCAGCCAGCACTGCGGGCGTGCCGCCCGATCCGCCCCTGCGAGTTGCTAGCGGGTGAGCACGAAGGTGGCAGCGTCCCGAGGGGGGCGAGGGGTAGGCGGGGCCGCAGGGTGGCCGACGCCGATGGCGCCCATGGGTTCCCAGTCGTGCGGCAGGTCAAGGGCGGCTGCGGCGACTGGGCCGCAGAAAAGGGCGCTCGACACCCAGCAGGAGCCGAGGCCCTCGACGGCAAGGGCGACCAGGAGGTTCTGCACGCCGGCGCCCATGGAGACCAGGAACATCGCGCGCTCGGCCGCTTTGCGGCGATCGTCGGGGTAGGTGTGCGCGGCGTCGGACACCAGGCAGGGAACGATGATCAGCGGAGCACGGCGGAGCGGCTCGCCGCGCCGGGTCCGGCGGGCGATCTGCTCGTTGGTGAATCCGTCGGCCCGCAGGTCGGCGACCCAGGCGGCGAGCATGTCATCGAGCAGCCCGGTCCGCGCGGCGGCAGATTCAGCCAGCGCGAACCGCCATGGCTGGCTGTGATGCGGAGCTGGGGCGGTCAGCGCGGCCTCGATCGCGCGGCGCACTGCGGTGGGGGCGACTGGATCAGCGGTGAACTCACGCACAGTCCGCCGCTCGGCCAGCACCTCTGCGGGGCCCACGCGGAACATGTCCTCGGCGGCGGGTCGGATCAGCGCGGCCGCGCCGGGACCGTCGGCGCCGGTCACGAGCTCGGCCAGGCCGTGCACGATGGCCACCGGCACCTGATCGGTCTTGCCCTTGACCAGATCACCGACTGCCGCTATCTCGTCGGCGACGGCCGCGATCGTCACCTCAAGCAGATTGCCGTAGGTGTCTGACTGACCGCGGTGATCTCGCAGTGGTGCCAGCCCGGCCGCACCGATCGCCACGTCGGTCTGGCCATTGCGCCAGGGTCGGCCCATCGTGTCGGTAATCACTACCCCGATTCGGACGCCGATCAGGTCGCCAATCCGCTTGCGCAGCCGCCGGGCCGATGCGTCAGGATCCTCCGGCAGCAGCACGACGGTGCCGGGCGCGGTATTAGAGCGGTCAACCCCGGCCGCCGCAAGCACCAGGCCGTGCCTGGTCTGGGCGATCGTCGTCTGGCCCCGCCTGGCAACCACCCGGACGGTCTCCGCGGCGATGGCGTCCTCGCGGTCGGCGCTGATCACGCGGCCCTCGGCCTTGCTGACGATCTTCGACGTGACCAGGAGGATGTCGCCGTCGGTCAGCCCGGGTGCGGCCTGCGCGATCAGTTCGGCCAGGTCGGTGCCCGGCATGATCTCAGGCAGCCCGGCGACGCTGGTGACAGTGAGCGGTCCGGACGCACCTGACCTCGCCGCCATGGCGGGGACACCGGTCACGTCGCTGCCGTCCGCTGTGCTGCGACTCACCGGGTCAACTCCGCGGCAAGCTCAATGGTGGCTCCGGCGAGCGCCGCCGAGGTCGCCTGGTCTCCCAGGTAGAGCGGCACCGCCCGGACCGCGATCCCGGCGAGCTCGGGAGCATCCGACGCGCTCGCGTCAGCGGTGTCCACCAGCCAGCCGTCGAGCAGGCTAGGTCCGTAATGCGCGGCCACCGCCGCGGCGCTGGTATGGACCCCGATCGCGGCGAGGCATGCGTCAGCCATGCCGCGGACCGGAGCCCCGCCGATGATGGGGGAGACGCCGACGACCGTCTTGGCCCTTACCGCCTCGGCGATGCCGGGAACCGCCAGGATCACGCCGATGCTGACCACCGGATTGGACGGCGGCAGCAGGATGAAGTCCGCTTCAGCGATCGCCGCCAGCACGCCAGGTGCGGGGGCGGCCTGGTCTGCGCCGACCGCCGTGAACTCAAGCGCGGGAACCTTCGCGTGTAGCCGGACCCACCACTCCTGGAAGTGGACCGTGCGGGTACCTGCCTCGTCGTCGATCAGGACGTGGGTCTGCACGCTGTCGTCGGTCATCGGAAGCAGCGTCACGCCTGGCTGCCACCGCTCGCACAGCTGCCTGGTGACGGTCGACAGCGGCAGGCCTGCGTTCAGCATTGAGGTCCGCGCGATGTGCGTAGCGAAGTCGCGGTCGCCCAGGCTGAACCACTCAGGCCCGGCACCGTAGGCAGTCAGCTCGGCTTGCACGGTGTAGCTCTCGCCGGCCCGGCCCCAGCCCTGTTCCTCGCTGATCCCTCCGCCCAGGGTGTACATCACCGTGTCCAGGTCCGGGCTGACATGCAGGCCGAAGAGGGTGATGTCATCACCGGTATTGCCGATGACCGTGATGTCGGCATCGGGCGCGGCTGCCAGCAGCCCCCGCAGGAAGCGGGCGCCGCCGACCCCGCCCGCGAGCAAGGTGATCCGCATGGCGCAAAGTCTCGCAGGCCGCTGTGCTGGCCGCCATCCGCCACCCGGGGCGGCCAGCGCGTGTCGGTGCCGCCCCAGCACCCAGCGGCAAGACGGCCCAGAGCTTCCTGGGATCCCAGGATTCTGCGCAGACTTTCCCGTCATCACGGGCAACCGGGCGGGCTTTATCACGTATCTGCCTTGACGCGCGGCAAGACACGCGGTTGTAATTTCAGCAGTGTAATTCTCGGGCCGCTACGGCATGCCCGAGAGCCGACGGGGTTTCGGAGGGGTGGAGGTGCGCTGTGACTGACGCCATCGTCACGCTGGTGCACGACGCGTTTGGCATCGGCGCGGATGAGGCCGCGGAGCCGGCGTGGCAGGACCGGGCACTGTGCGCCCAGACTGATCCTGAAGCGTTCTTTCCCGAGAAAGGCGGATCTACCAGGGAGGCAAAGCGAGTGTGCCGGAGCTGTGAGGTCAGGGTTGAATGCCTGGAGTACGCACTCGAGAACGACGAGCGGTTCGGAATCTGGGGCGGACTGTCTGAGCGGGAGCGCAGGCGGCTCAAACGACAGGCGGTCTAGCAGCCGCGGGTGCGCGCTCGGCCCGGATTCTGCTTGGCGTTGTCCGCCGTCGGCTCGCTGAAGGTTCAGGCAGCGCTCGGCTGCCGGGCCGCGATCCGGTCTACCCAGCAATAGCGTCTGGCAGTGGCAGCCCCCGCGCTTCGCGTATCGTTCACAGGTAACCCGGCCCGCAGGAGGCTACGGCCACGGCCAGCCCCGCAGGTGAAACCCCCTGAGCAGCAACCGGAATGCCTTGTCGCTGAACGAGTCTTATCCGCAGCATGTCGTGACGGCCGTGATCGTCGCTCACGACGGCGCCGCTTGGCTTCCGCGCGTCGCCGATGCTCTGCTCGAGCAGACCCGTCCGGTCCAGCGAGTGGTCGCGGTGGACACCGGCAGCAGGGACCGCGGCGGTGCGGTTCTGGCCGCGAAGTTCGGGCAGGCAGCGGTGTTTGGCATGGACCGGGCGACCGGTTACGGATCGGCGATCGCCAGGGCGCTGCAGCATCGCACCGCCAATACTCCGGTCCCCGGCTCGTCGGGAGCGCAGTCCGGGGAGCGGGTCGAGTGGCTATGGCTGTTGCACGACGACTGTGAGCCGGCTCCAGACGCTCTTGAGCAACTCCTGCGCGGCGCGGCCGAGACCAGCGCCGCCGCTGTGCTCGGCCCGAAGATCAGGGACTGGTCCAACCGCGAGGTGATCCTGGAGGCCGGGGTCACCCTCGACACCGCGGCCCGGCGGCTCACCGGCATTGAGCCGCGCGAGGTTGATCAAGGCCAACACGACGGGGATCGTGATGCGCTCGCGGTGAGCAGTGCCGGAATGCTGGTCCGCCGTGATGTGTGGGAGCAGGTCGGTGGATTCGACACCGCCATGGGCCTGTTCATGGAAGACATCGACTTCTGCTGGCGGGTACATGCCGCCGGTTACCGCGTCCGGGTGATCACCGATGCGGTGGCCTACCACGTGCAGGCCGCCGCGAGACACCGTCGGCCGGTCTCCGTCGGTCGCCGGGTCCGCATGCTTGACCGGCGCAACGGGCTGCTCACGCTGCTCGGCAATCTGCCCTTCCGGCAGATGGTGACATCGGCGGTTGGTAATGCGCTTGTCTCGCTGCTCAGGATCTCCTTCTTCCTGCTGGCAAAGCGGCTGATCGCAGCGCTGGACGAGGCGGCTGCGCTAGCTGCCGCGCTCGGCCACCCGCTCCGGCTGCTGAGCACACGCCGACGCCGGTCCCGCGGCCGGCGGGCGGCTTACAGCCGGATCCGTGCCGACCTGCCACCTGGCCGATCGGTACGCAGGTTGATCGAGTTCGCCGCGTCCACGATGCTCAAGTCAGGACAGCTCGATACGGCAGGCGCGCATCATGCGTCTGCTGATCCGACGGACGATGACTCGATGCTGGTCGACAACGGGCTGACCCGGCGGCTGCTGACCAGCCCGACCGTGCTGATGGTCGTCGCCCTGGTAGCGGTGGCCCTGGTCGCTGGCCGCTCGCTGATCGGAGCCGGCGGGCCGCTCGGCGGCGGCTCGCTGGTGCCAGCCTGGGGCGGTGCTTCCGACCTGTGGCACACCTACCTGCAGGCATTTCACCCGAGCGGAGTCGGCTCGACTACCTCTGCACCGCCCTTCCTGGCGGTAATCGCGGGACTTGCGATGCTGCTCGGCGGCAAGCCGTGGCTGGCGATCGACGTCATCCTGATTGGCTGCGTGCCGTTGGCCGGGATATCGGCGATGCTTGCCGCCCGGCGGGTGACCAAGTCAGCCAAGGTCCGGGTCTGGGCCGCGGTGTCGTACGCGTTGCTGCCGGTCGCGATGGGCGCGGTCGCCGCCGGCCGATTCGGCACCGCTGTGGTCTTCGTGCTGCTGCCGCTGATCGCGCTGCACGCCGCGCGCGTCTGCACAGCGCGGCGGCAAGTGGCCACCCGCGCGGCGTGGGCCATCGGGCTGCTCGTCACGATCGGCGCGATGTTTGTGCCGCTGCTGTGGCTGGTGGCGCTGCTCGGCTCCGCGCTGATGGCGATCGCCTTCCGCAACACCCGCCCCGGCCTGCTGCGGAACCTCGCCATCGTGGTGCTGCCCGCCCCCGTCTTGCTGCTGCCCTGGACAATGACCCTGATCGCCCATCCTGCGGAGCTGGTGCTCGAAGCCGGCCTGCAGCAGCCAGGAACCGCCACCGCCGGTCTTCCGGCTCGGTCATTGATGCTGCTCAGTCCTGGCGGCCCCGGCTTGCCGCCGTACTGGGTGACCGCCGGGCTGCTGCTCGCCGCGCTGGCCGCCTTGCTGGCCGGCCGACGGCGTCGGCTGATCATGGTGGGCTGGGGCATCGCGATGTCCGGACTGCTTGCGGCGATCGTTCTCAGCCGCGTGCTGGTGACGCCGGCTGGCGGAGGCCCAGCGGTCGCGGTGTGGTCCGGCCTTCCGCTGGCGATGGCGGCACTCGGCCTGCTGCTTGCTGCCACGGTGGGGGCCGACGCGCTTGGCCGCCTCCTGGCTGGACGCTCAGGCTTGCGGGCGCTGGCCAGCGGGCGCGGCGCGTGGGCGGCGCTGATCGGCCTTGTGGCCTGCTCGGCTCCGCTGCTCGCAGCGGCGTGGTGGGTGACCGCAGGAGTGACCGGCCCGGTCCGTCCGGTGACGAATCAGCTGGTGCCCGAGCTCGTCGCGATGACCGACGGGCAGAGCAGGCAGGTGCGAACCCTGGTGCTCCGCACGGTCGGCGATCAGGTCAACTACCTGCTGCTGCGCGGGCCGAGCCCGTCCTTCGCTGACGCGGTGCTGGCCCCGCCAGCCGGCGCCCAGCGCGCCCTGAACAGAGCCGTCGCCGCGCTGATCGCGCCCGGCGGCGGCACCGCCGTGAACCAGAGTCAGCTGCTCGCGGACCTCGACATTGGCTACGTGCTGGTGCAGGCACCGGTGAGTCAGCAGCTGGCAGACGTGCTGAACGACGTCTCCGGCCTGCGCCCGTACAGCACGACGTCGCGCTACTCGCTCTGGCAGCTGGACACGCCGCCTGCCCGGGTGATCGTGGTTGAGCCAAACGGCACGGTTGTGCCGATTCCGTCCGGCCCGGTCAGCGTGTCCGGCGCGAAGGTGCCCGCCGCCGGAGGGACGCTGGTGCTCGCTGAGCCAGCCGGCGGCTGGAGCGCTGCGGTCGATGGCCGCTCCCTGACCTCGGTGCCTTCGCCGACTGGCAGCTGGGCGCAGGCTTTCAGCTTGCCTTCTGGCGGCGGCAGCCTGACCATCAGCCACGCGGCACTGGGTCATGATCTGGCGCTGGCCCTTGAGGCGCTGGCTTTCCTCGCGGTCATCGGGCTGGCTCTGCCTGGCGTCCACGTGGCTGAGCAGGACGCGCAGCACGTCGGCTCGGGCCGGGATGCGGAGTCCTCGGCGGCAAGCGTCACAGGCGCGGGCGACGAGGAGGCCGACTCGGTCCGCGGCGATGCCGGAGCCGGCCGACCGCTCAGGGTTGGCAGCAAGGCCGGCCGGGCCAAGGCCGGCCGGGCCAAGGCCGGCCGGGGGCTGCGCCACGCCGGAAGCACTCGGGTCGGCCGTGACAGCAGAGGCCGGGGCAGAGCAGGTCGGAAGAAGGTCGGCCCGGACCGGATCGGCCGCGACCGGACCGACCGGGACAAGACTGGCCGGGACCAGAGCGGCGCCCAGGGACCGCCCGGTGTTCGCCCGGCCGCGGCCCCGGTGCGATCTGCCGGATCCGCGGGTCAACGTGGCGCGAAGCTGGCTGACGCGTGGCCCTACTCGGCCCGCGACGACGATCTAGACGATCAGTATTCCGATCGAACGGACGAGGCCGCTTCCGGGCCATGGCCAGATCACGAGGGCGAGGACTACGAGGCGGGCGACTGGTCGGGCGCGCGGCGGCACGCCGATGCCGGCTCCGGCCGGGACGCGGATCAGCCTGCAGGACCGTCTGGCCGGGTGCCGTCGGGTGCCTGGCCCTATGCCGATGCCGAGCCGGACCGGGAGTGGCGGCCCGGCTCGCCGGTCGGCTCGGTGTCTGGCCGGGTGCCGTCGAGTGCGTGGCCGGACCCGGATGCCGGTGCCGAGCCGGACCGGGAGTGGCGGCCCGGCTCGCCGGTCGGCTCGGTGTCTGGCCGCGCGCCATCGGGTGCGTGGCCGGACCCGGATGCCGGTGCCGAGCCGGACCGAGATCGGCGGCCCAGCGCGCCAGTCAGCTCGCCGTCGGGCCGGGTGCCGTCAGACCGGGTGCCGTCAGGTGCGTGGCCGGATTCGGGTACGGTACCGGGCCGGGATCAGCGGTTCGGCGCGCCGGTCAGCTCGCCGTCTGGCCGGGTGCCGTCGGGTGCCTGGCCGGATTCGGATGCCGGTGCCGAGCAGGACCGGGATCGGCGGGCCAGTGCGCCGGTCGGCTCGTCGTCCGACTCTGTGCCGTCGGGTGCGTGGCGTTATCCAGTTGGCGACGATGTCGGCCAAGACTCCGCACCGCGCACGCCGTCCGGGTCGGGGTTGTACCAGGATGAGCTGTCTGGTGACTGGACGGATCGGCCGTCTGGTGGCCGCGAACGGCGCCTAGGTGCCAGTCCAGCGGACCGGCCAGCCGGTCCGGCCAACCGGCGTGCCACTTCGGCGGACCGGCGTGCCACTTCGGCGGACCGGCCAGCCACTTCGGCGGACCGGCCAGCCAGTCCTGCAGATCGGGGAGCCAGTCAGGGGCGGAGCGGCTGGCGGCTGGGCGCTGGTCGGTTCGGCCGCTCCGCAGATGCTGAGCGGACCTCCAGGCGAGCCACCGGCGCTGGCGGCAGGCAAGACCGCGGTGAGCGTCCGCGCGGAACACCCGGGGTCGGCGTCCAGCCATCCAGTGACGACCTCGCCGACGCGCGGGATAGTGATCGTTCGGACCGGCGGGATAGTGATCGTTCGGACCGGCGGGACAGTGCCGACCGCCCGGCAAGGTGGGACAGCGCGGACCGCCCGGCAAGGTGGGACAGCGCAGATCGCCCGGAGAGGTGGGACAGCACGGACCGCCCCGCGAGGCGGGACAGCACGGATCGTCCCGCGCGGTGGGACAGCCCGGACCGCCCGGCGAGGCGGGACAGGGCCGAGCGCTCAGCCCGGCCGGATAGTCCTGACGAGTGGCGATCAGACCGCGATGACCGTCCAGTATGGTCGGCCGAGGACAGGCCGTCGGCCGGTCGGCGGGCAGCCGAGTCGATTCCGGCCTGGCCAGGTGGGGGCGGCGATGCCCTCGAACCGCTGCCGCCGCTTGACGGCCCCGGCCGCAGCGCAAGCGGCCGGGATCTATGGCGTCCTGAATCCGGACCACCCGGCACCAGCCGGGCTGGTGCCGGGTGGGACGATGCCGGGATTCCGGCCGACGACTGGCGCACCAGGGAAAGGCCGGTCGGCAGCGATCACGGTCGGCGCTCGTCCCGCAGCCGCACCCGGGGCGAACTGGGCCCGGCCACCTCCGGGGACTGGGAGCGGCTCGGCGGCGACCAGGCTGCCGATCATCGGTGGCCGACGCCTGAGCCTGAGCCTGAGTACGAGGGAGACGGCTGGTGACGGGTCGCAAGGTAAGGCCCGCCAGAGGGCGCCGCCTGATGGCGAACCGGCTTATTCTGGCCGTGCTGGTTCTTGTTGTGCTCGGGGCCCTCTACGCCGCAGCCGGGCTCAACCGGCCGATCACACTGACGTCCGCTGCGGCGGCCGGGGCTCCCGGTCAACTCCCCGTCACCTCGGCGCTCCTGGCCTGCCCCGGGCCCGGATCGGACGGCCCGACCGGTGGCGGATTGGCTATCGCGAGCGCGCCAGCCACCGCGAGTACCGGCCAGGTGCTGCTGACCGGGCTCAATCCTGCTGGCGGCACTGGCTCCGGTGACGGCGCAGGCACGACATTGCACATCTTGACTCAGCCTGGCGTGCTGACGCTCGCGCGGGTCCCGAAGGCCCCGCCGGTGCCGAAGAATCTGGTGGCGGCGCAGAACATGGCCGGCGGGCTGGTGCCGACCAGCACCATTCGGGGCGGAGTGGTTATCCAGGCCGTCGGAGCCATGGCGCAGGGTCTCGATGCTGAGCAGCTGAATCCAGCCGGGCAGCCAACGGCGCGTTGTGGGGCGCCAGGCTCGGACTTCTGGTTTGTCAGCCCGGTGACACTGACTCTGCACATCGAGCTGTACCTGCTGAACGCCGACAATGTGCCTGCGTCAGCTGATGTCAGCGTTCAGACCGACAGCGGCCCGCTGCTCGGCAGCCCGGACTCCGGAATCGTGGTTCCGCCGCATAGCCTGGTCGCGCAGAGCCTGGACAAGCTGGTGCATGCGGCCAGGGCGGTGTCGCTGCACGTGACGACCAGCGTTGGCCGAGTGGTCGCCGCGGTGCGGGAGACCAACAGCAAGACCCAGCCCGGCAGCTGGCTGCCTGCGGCGCAGCCGGCCGCGACCCATCAGGTCCTGGCCGGCCTGCCCGGAGTGCCGGGAACGCCGGAGCTCTACGTAGCCGTGCCGGGGAATGCCGCCGCCCTCGTCAAGGTGACCGCGGTGACACCGCGCGGCTCCTACCAGCCCACCGGCGGGAACGGGATCAGTTTGCTCGGTCATCTGACGACCGGAATCCCCATCCCGTCGCTTGGCGGCATCCCGGCCTCGATCAGTGTGTCGGCCAATGTCCCGGTGACCGCGGTACTCGAGATTCCCGGCGGTCCTGCCGGTGCGCTAGGCGCTGTGATCAGCGGATCTGATCCGATTCAGGAGCAGGGCGTGGTCGCGGCCAGCCCAGTTGGCCATGGTGTTGCCACCGAGCTTGTGCTGTCGGCTCCCGGGCAAGCGGCCAGTGTCCGGATCGCACAGGCGCTGCCAGGTGCCGTTCTGACCGGGCAGCCTGGCCAGGTCGTACAGGTGCCGGCCAGGTCCACTGTGGTAGTGCACGTCACGCTGCCACGACGGTCGGCTAGCGCGTCGCAGGTCGCCCTTGTCGTGACGCCGCTGCCCAAGTCAGGTCCGGTCTACGCGGCCAGAGCCGCGTTCTCAGGCGGCACCGTGCAGACGATCCTGCCGGTGACCACCGCACCGACGCAGATCTCGCTGCCCGACGCACGCGAGTCCCTGATTACCATCCTGGGGTTATCGTCGGCTGACCGGTGATCGTCGGCTGACCCGTGATCGCCGACTGACTGGTAGTCGTCGGCTGACCGGTGATCACCGGCTGACCGGGTCAGTCGTCCTCCGGGTAGCCGGGATCAACCGCTTGGGGGTCGACCCCGAGCAGCTTGGCGAATTCCTCGATCACGACGTCGAGCACAAGCTCGCTCAGCTCTTCCTCACCATCGGCCCGCGCCAGCAGCGGCCTGCGATACAGCACGATCTTGGTCGGCCTGGCTGGATGCGCGGGATTTCCCGGATCAGCCGAGCCGTGGTCAATCCTGGCGAGCGGCACGGGTTCCGGCTCGTCGACGGGCGCCTCGCCGGCCGGGACTTCCTCCACGGCGAACTCCACGCCGGATAGCTCGGCTTCCCACCGTGGCTCAAGCTGAGCTACAGCCTGCAACACCAGATCATCGAAGCGCTCGGCGCGGCTGCGGTACAGGGGTGAACCTGCCGGGGCAAGCGGCCCGCGCAGGCCGCGGCCATGCCGGTCGCGCCGCCGGATCCTGGCGACTGCTGGAGGTCGGCTGTCAGCCGGGCGCACAACCACACAGCGTAACCCAGTCACGCGCGGATACGGCCGATCCGGCGGTGGTCATCGCTGCGTCGTGGCCAGGACACGCGAGACACGATCGTGCAGAGTGCCCTGGGTGATGGCATTACCGCCCGCCCTACCGATACCGTCAGCCGTTGTGAGCGAACTACGCGGGCCCGCCCTTAGCGGGACGCGCAGGCGGTCCTGGTGTCCACTCCGGTGCTGCGTTCATTTCGGTGCTACGTCCCCTGACGGTCGTTCGAGCAAAGCGGTGAGCGAGGTGGGTCGTTGAGTTCTCGCCGCTGCTCCCGGCCAGCGTGCAAACGGGATGCCAGCTGCACGCTTACCTACGTGTACCGTGACTCGACGGCAGTACTCGGACCGCTGGCCGCCTACGTCGAACCGCACTGCTATGACCTGTGCAGCGCGCATGCCGACCGGCTGACCGCGCCGAGGGGCTGGGATATTGTGCGGCTGCCGCTCGGCCCGTCGCAGGAGGCGGCCATCGACGATCTTGAGGCTCTGGCTAACGCGGTGCGAGAGGCTGCCGCGCCGCGGACTGCCACCGAGCCGGTCGGCCAGGGTGTCGAGGTCAGTCGGCGCGGTCATCTGCGGGTGCTGCGGTCGGCGCCGCCAGAGCCGGGTCGGTTCAGCTAGCCGCGCAGATCGGCGGCTGGCCTGCGCCGCATCGGCTCAGCTAGCCGCAGATCGGCGCCGGGCCTGCGCCGCGTCGGCTCAGGTCCGCCATCGCCGGCCGGTAGTCTCGTTTCTCGCACGGAAGAGCGGTCTGCCAGCAGGGCGGCACGCGAGGGGACGGGCGGGAGACAAGCCGAAGTGGCTGACTACGCGAAGATCTTCAAGGCATACGACATCCGCGGCCTGGTTCCCGCAGAGCTTGATGAAGGCGTCGCCGAGGCCGTCGGCGCGGCGTTCGCCCGGATGACGGGGGCTGCGGCGCTGGTGACCGTGCACGATATGCGGACGTCCTCGGGACCGCTCGCTGCGGCATTTGGCCGCGGCGTCACGTCGCAGGGCGCCGATGTGGTGGACAGCGGGCTGGGTTCCACGGACATGCTCTACTACGCCAGCGGCAGTCTCGGCATTCCGGGTGCCATGATCACCGCCAGCCATAACCCGGCGAGCTACAACGGCATCAAGCTGTGTCAGGCTGGCGCCAAGCCGGTCGGTGTGGACACCGGTCTGGCCGAATTGCGCGAGATGGCCAGCCATGGCGTTCCGGCCGCTACCCGACCGCCGGGAACGGTCAGTAAGCGGGACCTGCTCACTGGCTACGCCGACTACCTGAAGACGCTGGTTGACCTGTCCGGCATCAGGCCGCTCACGGTGGCCGTGGATGCGGGCAACGGGATGGCCGGCCACACGGTGCCGAAGGTCTTCCAGGGACTGCCGATCAACCTAGTGCCGCTCTACTTCGAGCTCGACGGATCGTTCCCGAACCACGAGGCGAATCCGATCGAACCGGCGAACGTGGCCGATCTGCAGCGCGCCGTGCTCGACTCAGCGGCCGACATCGGGCTTGCTTTCGATGGCGACGCCGACCGCTGCTTCGTGATCGACGAGCGGGGCGAGATCGTCTCACCCTCGGTGCTGACCGCCCTGATCGCGGTCCGGGAGCTCGCCAGGGAGCACGGGGCGACGGTCATTCACAATCTGATCACGTCGAGGGCCGTGCCGGAGATCGTGGCCGCCCATGGCGGTACCGCTGTCCGGTCCAGGGTCGGCCACTCGTTCATCAAGGCGGTGATGGCCTCCCACGGCGCCATCTTCGGCGGTGAGCACTCGGGCCACTTCTACTTCAGGGACTTCTGGTTCGCCGATTCTGGCATGCTGGCCGCGCTGCACGTGCTCGCGGCACTCGGCCAGCAGGACCGCCCGCTGTCTGAGCTGCTCGCCGAGTACAGCAGGTACGTAGCGTCTGGCGAGATCAACAGCGTGGTCCGTGATCAGGCGGGAGCCATGGCGAAGGTGCGGCAGGCGTTCGCATCGCTGCCCGGGGTCACCGCCGACGAGCTGGACGGGCTAACCATCACGAGCCCGGACTGGTGGTTCAACTTGCGCCCGTCGAACACCGAGCCGCTGCTCCGGCTGAACGTTGAGGCCGACGATGAAGCCACCCTGGCCAAGGTGACTGACGAGGCGCTGAGCATCGTGCGGGATGATGCCTAATAGTCCTGGCTACCAGTGGCGGCCAGGTGCCGCTGATGACGCGGTGCCGCCAACGCTGCGTGCCGCCAACGCTCAGTGCCGCTAACAGCATGGGAGACCCGGTGAAGCTCGACGACTGGCTGCTTGAGATTCTCGCTTGCCCGAAGTGCCACGCGCCGCTCCGTCCCGACGATGAGGCCAGCGAGCTGGTCTGCACCGGAGCCGATTGCGGCCTGGCCTATCCGGTTCGCGACGACATCCCGGTCCTGCTCATCGATGAGGCGCGCGACCCGGCGGCGAGCTAGCCGCTGGCCGCGTTCCGCCATGAGCTCGGCGGACGAAATCAGCGCAGGCTGCTCGCCGGGCAGCGCTGCGCCTCTGCCCGGTGCTAGTGGCTCGCTTGGCAATGCTGAGCCTCCGCCTGGCGCTGGCCGCTCGCCAGGCAGCGCTGAGCCCTCGCCAGCCGCCAGTGGCTCACCCGGCGCCGCCGCGAACCCGCCAGGCGCAGGAGGCTCGGCTGGCAGCGCCGTGAACCCGCCAGGCGCCGGGCACGCTGACAGCGCGCGGGCAGTCATCGCGGCGCTGGCCGCGAACCTGGGAATCGCCGCGACCAAGTTCGCCGCGTTCGCGATCACCGGATCCGCGTCGCTGCTCGCCGAGTCCGTGCACTCGGTGGCGGACTCGGGCAACCAGTTGCTGCTGCTGATTGGCAGGAACCGGGCCAGGCGGGAGGAGACTGAGGAGCATCAGTTCGGCTTCGGGGCCGAACGCTACGTCTATGCGTTCATCGTCGCGGTCGTGCTCTTCGTGGTGGGCGCGATCTTCTCGCTCTATGAGGGCGTGCACCGGATCATGCATCCGGAGGCCGTGGTCTCGCCGGCCGTCGCCTTCGCCGTGCTCGGCGTCGCCATCGCGCTCGAAGCGTTCTCCTTCCGCACCGCGGTCACCGAGTCGAACCTCTCTCGTGGCCAGGCCGGCTGGCGCGCCTTCATCAGGCACGCCAAGGCTCCCGAGCTTCCGGCCGTGCTGCTTGAGGACTTCGCCGCGCTGATCGGCCTGGGTTTTGCGTTCTGCGCGGTGATCTTGACGACAGTGACGGGTGACGGCAGATGGGATGGTGCCGGGTCGCTCGCGATCGGCGTCCTGCTCGGCGCCGTGGCCGTGGTATTCGCCGTCGAGATGAAGAGCCTGCTGATCGGCGAGTCGGCCAGGCCGGACGTGCAGCGCGCGATCGTCGCGGCGATCGAGGACGGACCGGAGATCGAGCGGCTGATTCATCTGCGCACGCTGCATGTCGGTCCGGAGACGCTGCTGGTGGCCGCCAAGATCGCGGTCAGGCACAACGACACGGCGCAGAGCATCGCGGCGGGCATCGACGCTGCGGAACGCAGGATCAGGGCCGCGGTGCCGATAGCCGAGCTGATCTTCCTCGAGCCCGATCTGTACCAGGCGTCCCGGCTGGATACCGACGACCCAGCCGTCCGCGCCGCGCGTGCCGCCCGCAGGAAGAAGTGACGAATCGGCCCAGCAGCTCGCCGGTTCCGCGGCCCGCTAGGGCAGGACGAAATCCGCGCTGTATCCGGCATCGAAGACGGCGTAGGCCGGATCCCCAGCCCATGAGGCTATCGGGCCGCCTCGGTACCGCGTGGTGATGAGCGCGAAGATCTCGGTGACCTCGCCGGCGGCGTCCTGGAGCCGGTACTCGATGACCCGCACCACGATGTCGGCTGCTCCCCGGCTAGCGCCTAGCCGAGCAGGCGCTGGGCGCGTTCCTTCTCGAAGTCCATCGCCAGTGCGGGTAGCGGCCTGATCCGGCCGATCTGGCGGCCGAACTCGGCGACCTGGGCGCGGGCTGCCGGATCGGCGAGGACGCGCAGGCCGAAGGCGAGCGCGGCGGGGCTGATGTCGTAACGCTGCTCGATCGCTAGGCCGAGCGCGACCGCGTCCAGGTCGGCCGTCCCGAACTGACGATGCCGCACTGTAGGTCCGGCTCGGCCCTGGCCGGTCGGCCGGTTGGCCCAGCCGGGCTGCGTCCGGCTACCAGACGCGCGGTCGCGGACCGCCGGCAGCAGCCCGAGCGTCTCCCGGTATCGGAGCATCCGGGCGGAGATGCCGAGGCGCTGGCAGGCTTCGGTGATGCGCATAGAGCTGATTCTAACAAGTTCTTGTCAGAAACAGCTGTCGGAGCGTGCGTTCGGCCGGTCCGGTCCCATATCGTCGGTGTACCGGCACGCGCAGGGCCGAGACGATCCGGCGGACTGGCCCGTGCCGAGACCGACTTCGTGATCGCACACCAACGTCCAACCGCAAGGAGCGCCGATGCCCGCCGAAGCAGTTCCGTTCAAGGTTGCCGACCTGGCGCTGGCCGAGTTCGGCCGCAAGGAGATCAGGCTCGCCGAGCATGAGATGCCCGGGTTGATGACGTTGCGTGAGGAGTACGCCAGCTCCAGGCCGCTGGCCGGCGCGCGGGTCACCGGCTCGCTGCACATGACCATTCAGACGGCCGTGCTGATCGAGACCCTGGTCGCGCTCGGCGCGCAGGTCCGCTGGGCCAGCTGCAACATCTTCTCCACCCAGGATCACGCCGCGGCCGCCGTCGCGGTCGGGCCGGACGGCACCCCGGACGACCCGCGCGGCATCCCGGTCTTCGCCTGGAAGGGCGAGACGCTGGCCGAGTACTGGTGGTGCACCGAGCAGGCACTGAGCTGGCCAAGTGCCAGTGGTGAAGGGCACAGTGGCCCGAACATGCTGCTCGACGACGGCGGTGACGCGACGCTGCTGGTGCACAAGGGCGCGGAGTTCGAGGCCGCCGACGAGGTGCCGGCCGCGACGGACGACGACGTGGAGGAATGGCTGGTCATCCTCGGAGTGCTGCGCGCCAGCCTGGCCGCCGACCCAGGCAAGTGGACCAAGGCAGCCGGCCAGATCCTCGGCGTGACCGAGGAGACCACCACCGGGGTGCACCGGCTGTACGAGATGGCGAGGGCCGGGACGCTGCGGTTCCCGGCGATCAACGTCAACGACTCGGTGACCAAATCCAAGTTCGACAACAAGTACGGCATCCGCCACTCGCTGATCGACGGCATCAACCGGGCCACCGACGTGCTCGTGGGCGGCAAGGTCGCCGTGGTCTGCGGCTACGGCGACGTCGGCAAGGGCTGCGCCGACTCGCTGCGCGGCCAGGGCGCCCGGGTGATCGTCACCGAGATCGACCCGATCTGCGCGCTGCAGGCGGCCATGGACGGCTACCAGGTCGCCACCCTCGAGGATGTCATCGGCATCGCCGACATCTTCGTCACCGCCACCGGAAACCTGCACATCATCACGGCCGAGCACATGAGCCGGATGAAGCACCAGGCCGTCGTGGGAAACATCGGGCATTTCGATAACGAAATCGACATGGCTGGCCTCGCTCGCCTGCCCGGTGTCCGCCGGGTCAACATCAAGCCCCAGGTCGACGAGTGGGTGTTCCCTGACGGGCACTGCGTGATCCTGCTGTCCGAGGGCCGGCTGCTGAACCTGGGCAACGCCACCGGTCACCCGAGCTTCGTGATGTCGAGCAGCTTCACCAACCAGGTGCTGGCCCAGATCGAGCTGTTCACCAGGACGTCCGAGTACCCGCTCGGCGTGCACGTGCTGCCCAAGTACCTGGATGAGCGGGTGGCCAGGTTGCACCTGGACGCGCTTGGCGTCCGGCTCACCGAGCTCAGCAAGGAGCAGGCGGCCTACATCGGAGTCCCGGTCGAAGGCCCGTACAAGCCGGACCACTACCGGTACTAGCCGTGGCGGCACTGGCGACCCACGCTCCAGCGACGACCCAGGCACCGGCCGCCTCGCGGACCCGGCCGACGTGATGGCCGGTCCTCAATCCGACATCGCGGATCCTGGTCAGGCCGCCGATGGCCTGGCCAGGATCGCGTGGGCGCAGCGGGCGATGCCGGTGCTCGGGCTGCTGCGGCAGGAGTACGCGGGCAGGAGGCCGTTCGACGGGCTCAGCGTCGCGGCCTGCCTGCATGTCACCGCGGAGACGGCCGTTCTGGTCGGGCTGATCACCGCCGGCGGCGGCCAGGTCCACCTCGCTGCGTCGAATCCGCTGTCCACCCAGGACGACATCGCGGCGGCCCTGGCGAGTACGCCGGGGGTTTTCGTTAACGCAAAAGCAGGAGTCGATCGGGCGGCCTATTACGCCCATATTCACCGCGCCCTGGACTGCGGTCCCGACCTGGTCGTGGACGACGGCTGCGACCTGGTGAACACACTGCACGCCGAGCGGCCAGAACTGCTGCCCGGGGTGATCGGCGGCTGTGAGTCGACCTCCACCGGGGTGGCCAGGCTGCGCCGGATGGCGGCGGCAGGCACGCTGGCCTTCCCGGTGGTGGCCGCCGACGGCTCGGTGACCAGGCGGATGTTCGACAACGGCTACGGGACCAGCCAGTCGGTGATCGACGGGATCATCCGGGCCACGAACATGCTGCTGGCTGGCAAGACGGTCGTGGTCGCTGGTTACGGCTCGTGCGGCAGCGCGATCGCTGATCGAGCGGCTGGCCTGGGCGCCCATGTGATCGTCACCGAAGTCGACCCGGTTCGGGCGCTGGACGCGATCATGCGGGGATACCGGGTGCTGCCGATGGCCGACGCCGCTGCGGCCGGAGACGTGTTCATCACCGCGACCGGGTCACGGGATGTGATCACCGGCCCGCACCTGGAGGTCATGCGGGACGGGGCAGTCCTGGCCAACGCCGGGCACTTCGACGTCGAGATCGACGTCCGAACGCTGGCCGACCTCGCGGTGCAGGTCAATCCCGGGGTTCGCCCGCATGCGGACGAGTACGTGCTTGATAGCGGCAGGCGGCTGATCCTGCTGGCCGAGGGCAGGGTGGTCAACCTGATCGCGGCCGAGGGAAATCCGGCCGCCGTGATGGACCTGTCGTTCGCCGCGCAAGCGCTGGCGCTGGTCTGGCTGATCAGCGGCGAGGCTGGGCTGGCCGCCGGGGTGCATCCGATGCCCGCCGCGATCGACACCCAGGTCGCCCGGCTTACGCTGGCCGCGCACGGCACCAGGATCGACGAGCTGACCGGCGCACAGCAGGAGTACCTGGCGTCCTGGCACCAGGGCAGCTAGATTGCGGCGGTGCCTGTTCATGTCGGAACCTCCGGCTGGCAGTACCGCGACTGGCGCGGGGTGCTGTATCCGCCCGGACTGCCGCAGCGCAGCTGGCTGGAGTACTACGCAGCGCGTTATGCCACGGTCGAGAACAACGGCACCTTCTACCGGCTGCCCGCGCCGGAGACCTTCGCCGACTGGCGGGCCCGCACGCCCGATGGCTTCGTGATGGCGGTCAAGGCAAGCCGCTATCTCACCCACGTCAGGCGGCTGCGTGATCCGGCCGAGCCGGTCGAGCACCTCCTGCGTGCGGCGAGCGGCCTTGGCGACCGGCTTGGCCCGGTGCTGCTCCAGCTGCCGCCGAACCTGCGCGCCGACGCTGACGTGCTGGATCGGCTGGATCGGTGCCTGCGCGCATTCTCTGAGTGCTCCGTGCTCGGCGAACCCGGATCCGGGTCTGAGCCCCGGCCTGTCGCGCCACCTGCCGCGAGACCCGGCGCGCGCGGGGGGACGGCAGGTCGGATCCGGATCGCGGTCGAGTTCAGGCACCCGTCATGGTGGACCGAGGAAGTCCGCCAGCTGCTGGCGGGGTACGACGCGGCGTTGTGCTGGGCGGACCAGCTCGGCCGCCCGACCACGCCGCTGTGGCGCACGGCAGGCTGGGGCTATCTGCGGTTCCACCAGGGCGCGGCGCAGCCGTGGCCGCGGTACGGCCTGCAGGCCTTGCGCTCCTGGATGCAGCGGACGACCGAAACCTGGGTGGACGACGCGGACGTCTTCGTCTACTTCAACAACGATCAGGGCGGAGCTGCCGTGCACGACGCGGCCGCCTTCGCCGCACTGATCCGGCTGGCTGGGCGCGAAGTGACTAGGACTGCGGTGCCAGGAGAATCCGGCGATCCCGGTTAGCCCGCACCGCCATCCAGTGCGTTCTTCAGTCTGCCGTCCGTCTCGCCGTCCGCCTGCCGTCCGTCTCGCCGTCCGCCTGCCGTCCGTCTCGCCGTCCGCCTGCCGTCCGTCTCGCCGTCCGGCCGTCCGGCGCGGCGGGCCGTGCGGACTAGGAAGCTTAAGCGACCAAAGTCGCCATGATCGAGTCAAGTTTTGGGTGTCGGATCGTTCTCCTGGCGGGTCGGTTTCAGGCGGCGAGGCCAGCGTCGCGGGCGAGGTCATCGATCGCGGCTTCGTAGGCGCGTGCGGCGGTGCGGAGCCTGGAGTCCGCGGGCGGGCTGGGGCCGGTGACCTGGGCCATGCCGGGGATGAGGAACCGCTGGTTCAGCCGGGTGAGGAAGAGGGCCTGGCGGATGCCGCCGGGGGTGATCTGGTACCGGTGGGTGCGCGGGATGCGCTCGATCATCCCGTGCGCGCGGAGGCGTCGCAGCTCGTAGGTGATCTGCCCGCTGGTCATCTCCGCGGGACGCCGGCCGAGCAGCGGCGCGAGGTGGTGCCGCAGGTCGCGGTTGGTGAAGCCGTTGGGCAGCAGCTTGAAGACGCAGACGGCGGCCAGCAGGGCCTGCACCCGCGGGTCGGTGATGCGCATCCCGGCGATGCGGGTACCAGTGGCGGTGATGACAGGGTTGCTGACCGCGGCGAGCGCGGCGGTGCCTTCGGCGGGGTCGTGGCTGATCCGCTGGACGCCCAGCAGGCGCCGGTTGGCCGTGAAGCCGACCTGCCGCAGCGCGGGCAGGTTAGTCAGCCGCTTCCCGAGACCGAAGTCGGCCGGGTTGTTGATGGTCGTCTCGGTCCGGAGGGCTCGTCCTTCCTTGTGGTATTGCTTCACGGTGGTGTTCTTGTAGTCGATGTGCACGCTGGGGATGACATCCTGGGAGATGATGCGGGTCCGGAACCGGCCCGGGGTGGGCTTCTTGCGGCCATGGTGGATCTGGCGGTCGAAGACCAGGCCGACCTTGTCCGGGCGGCCGATGTCGAGGTTGTCGCGGATCATCTGCTCGAAGAAGACCCGGCCCGATAGCGGCCGGTCCAGCATCTGGGTCAGGGAGAACTCGGCCTGCAGCACCGACACCTCATACCGGTAGTCCGCGGCGGTGTCCTCGGCGGTGAACGGGTACGGCAGCCGGGCCAGCCACTTGGCGGCCAGCGCCTCGATCTTCGAGGCGTCCAGGCCGTCGCAGATCGCCTGGACCGCGGCGACGTCGTTGACCGCGGCGAAGGCGTTATCCAGCGGGGTGAACCCGATCCCGGCCCTGGCGGCCTGGCGCTTGGCGTACTCGTTGCCGTTGCAGCACAACCGGGCCGTATAGGGGAAATAGCTGCAGAACTTCAGGAAGAACGGGCCGAAGTCATCGTCGAACCCGTAGAAGTAGAAGTGATTGACCAGGACCGACTCGCGGACCAGCCACGCGTAGCTGGCCCCGGTCACCGGGTTGCGGCGCTTCTGGGTGCCGAACACCAGTGCCTTCTCCTGGGCCCGGCCGACGAACAAGATCCCTTCCGGGACCGTCCCGTCAGCTCTGGCCGCCTCGGCCAGGTACCGCTGGGCGATGTCGTCTTTCCGCTCGCCCTTGCGGAAGTGAACCAGGTCCAGGCCATGGGCGGCGACGTAGTGGTGGATGTTCGCCACGAACGCATCGGTCACCGGCCGCATGAGGACCGAGGAGGCAAACTTGTGGCCGCGGTGGCCGACGAAGAATCCCTGCACCCCGCCGCCGTACTGCAGCCGGGGCTGGTAGACGTTGAGGTAGAGACGGTCGATGCTCTCGATCTCGAACACCACGTGATCGGACAGGACATCGGCGACAGTGCGAGGTAGCGTCATGGAAGGCTCCGGCCCGGCGACTCGGCCCGCCTGCGCGGGCCACCTTAACCGCTGCATGCGGTACATGAACGGGCACATCGTGGCACCGTTTCGTCGCCGGCCGGGGCTCCTTCGCCTACCTCAGCCAGCACCGGCACGTCTCGTCGGGCTGGGGCGAAGCCCCGATAGTGATCGTTTCGGCAACTGGCCCACTGATGGCAGTCTGTAGGCATGACAACCGAGGGCATGGCGGCCGACGCGCTGCTGCCCGGCCTGCGGGCGCCGGGGAACAGAGTCAGTCGGCGGGCAGTCAGTTACTGGACGGCCCGTGCGGCGGTCAGCGGCGCCTCGGTCCTGCTGGCCGAGGTCGTGGCGGCCGCGACCAGCGGGTTCTCGGCGGCCTGGCGGACGGCAATCGCGGCCACTGCGGCGCTGATGGCCGCCCACGCGGTGATCATGCCGCGCTGGCGGTTCCGGGTGCACCGGTGGGAGGTGACCGACGAGGCGCTGTACACCAGGTCCGGATGGTTCTCCGTGCACTGGCGGATCGCCCCGATCAGCAGGATTCAGACGATTGACAGCCACCGGTCGTTTGGCGAGCGGATCTTCGGCTTGGCCAATGTGACGGCAACGACGGCATCGGCCGCCGGGCCGGTCCGGATCCACGGACTGGACCGGGCGACCGCCGATGAGTTGCTCGACCGGCTGGCCGTCGCGACCGGCCGGACGCCTGGCGACGCGACGTGACCGGAGCAGGACCTGGCGAGGCCGCGATGCCGATGCCAGCCGGGGTTCCGGCGCCGTCGTCGGTACCGGTACCGTCGTCGCCCGCGGATGCGGCCGACGAGATCGGGTCTGGGAACAGTGATGGCGCGGCACCGGGGCTGCCAGTGGCCGGGTCAGCGATCGCCGCAGCAGCTACCGGAACGGCCGACTGGGGTGCGGACACCGGGTGGCTGCGGCTGAGTCCACGCAGCCTGGTCGTTCGGCCGGTGACCGACCTGGTCAGGCTGCTGCCCGTGGTAGCTGGCCTGCTGATCCTGCACTCGCGCACCGGCGTGGGCCTGATCTGGGGAATCGTTGCTTCCGTAGGCGCCATCGTGACCGGTGTCGTGCACTGGTTCACGACCAGGTACCGGATCACCGATGAGCGGGTGTATCTGCGGCGCGGGCTGTTGAGCCAGAAGAACCTGTCGGTCGCCAGGGACCGGATCCGCACGGTCGACGTGACCGCGCATCCGCTGCACCGGCTGCTCGGGGTCTGCCGGGTCAGCATCGGCACCGGACGCAACGATTTCGCGGCCGGGGAGAGCTTCCATCTTGACGGCCTGTCCAGGTCCGATGCCGAATCGCTGCGGGTGCTGCTGCTTACCGGCCCGCAGGCGGCAGCCCAGGTGGCCGTCGGCCAGGCCGGTCTTGGCGACGCGCCAGCGGCCGGGGGAAGCTTCATCCAGCCAGGCCTGACGAAACCGCTGGCTCTCGGCCTCCCGGCAGCAGCGCCGCAGCCAGGCGATGAGCTAGTTCGGCTGCGACTCGGCTGGCTGCGTTACGCCCCGCTGACCATGACCGGGTTGGTCGTTCTGGGAGTCATGGTCGGATCTGCGGTGCAGTTCAGCAACGCTACGAACGTCAACCTGGCAACCACCAGTCCGGTTCGGCAGATCTTCGCCGACTTCGAAGCGCTGCCGCTGGCCCGCCGCATCCTCGCCGGAGTGGCAGCGGCGCTGGTCGGATATGTACTCGTCGCCACGGCCGGTTACGTCGGCGTGTTCTGGAAGTTCCGCCTGGTTCGTCAGGGCGCGGACACGCTGCGGGTCACCCGCGGCCTGCTTTCCACCAGGGCTACCACGATCTCCCTCGCTCGGCTCCGCGGCGTCGAGATCAGCGAGCCGCTGCTGCTACGGGCCGCTCGCGGTGCGCGATGCATCGCCATCACCACCGGGCTGCTGGTCGGCAGAGGGGCCGAGCGCGAGGGTTCCGTGCTGCTTCCGCCCGCACCGCGCGCCGTCGCCCAGGCGGTAGCCGCCGAAGTCCTCGGGGTCTCCGGCGAGACCTGCTCGGGTTGGCTGGAACGGCACGGTCCGGCGGCTCGTCGGCGCCGCTACCTGCGTGCCCTGGCCGGGGCTGCCCTGATCATCGCTGTGGTCGCCTGGCTGACTACGGTCGGCCATGGACCTGCCTGGATCTGGCTCGGCACGCTCGCCCTGCTCCCGATCGCCGCGGCGCTTGCCGCAGACCGGTACCGGAGCCTTGGGCACCGGCTGATAAACGGGCGGCTGGTGACCAGAACCGGCAGCCTGGTTCGGCGGCGCAGCATCATCGCGACTGAGGCGATCATTGGTTGGCGGATTCACCAGAGCTGGTTCCAGCGCCGCCAGGGGCTGGTCACCCTCACCGCGACGACCGCGGCCGGGCGGCAGCACTACGCCGTGCAGGACGTTCCGGCCACACAGGCACTGGCGATCGCCGCGGCGGCAACCGGCGATCTGATCAGGCCGTTCCTGGCCGCCGAGCTCGACTTACCTGCTGAACTGACCGAGCAGGACTGACCGGCAGGACTGACCGAGCAGGAGTGGCCGAGCAGGACTGGCGCAGGGCGATCGGGTGGCTGCGGGCGCCGACCATGGCGCCGGGGCGGTTACCGCGGAACGGCGAAACCGTGGTCCTCTGGCTGGCTGGCCGCTGGCGGCGTGGTCTCGGGCTGGCCGGAGGCGGTTGGCTGCTCATATGCAGTTGGCCGGCCGGAGGCCGGGTGCTGACCGGAGGCGGTTGGCTGCGCGGTTAGCTGGTCGGCGGCGCCAGACACGCGGGCGCCACTACCGTCCGCTGCGTCCGCTGGCAATGGCGGCAGCATCCCAGGCAGGTACGCAGGGCCGACGACAGGTGGTCCGCCGCCAATGATGCCCGGCGTGGGAAGCGGGCGGGGTGGCATGCGGAACGGACCCGGTGGCATCGAGAGCGGGCCCGGCGGCGGCATGGGGACCGTCCCGGCAGGCATTGGGAGCGTCCCCGGGGGCATTGGGATCGTCCCACCAGGCATCGGCAGCGTGCCCGGCGGCATGGGCAGCGTGCCGGGCGGAGTGGGGAGCATGCCGGGCGGCATCGGGAGCATGCCCGGCGGGTAAAAGGCCCCGACCTGCCTCGCCTGCTGCGCAGCCAGTCGTGCGTGCTCGCGATCCCGGCGTACCGCCAGCACAGCCGACAGGTAAGCGGCGGGCGGAGTCCCTGGCGGCGGTGGCGGACTGACCTGTGCGGCGACCGAGGTGGCGAGCTGAAGGCCAAGCGCGTCCCTTGCAGCGGGCCGCAGGTCGTGAAATCGCCTCAGGTAGCTGCTCGCCGCCGCCGCGGTGTGGTCCGAGAGCCTGGACAGCTCAACGTTCTGCGCCCAGCCGACCAGCGGGGGCGGAAT
This sequence comes from uncultured Actinomycetota bacterium, assembly GCA_963850875.1. Classification (GTDB taxonomy): domain Bacteria; phylum Actinomycetota; class Actinomycetes; order Streptosporangiales; family Streptosporangiaceae; genus Chersky-822. The sequence continues at coordinate 577,659 of CAWKNA010000005.1, read as the reverse complement.
GACGGCGAGGCTTGCGGGCAGATCCTGCCGCTGCGGGAAGCGCTCGGAGATGACGAATGTTCCGGCTGCCAGATCGCCGAGCCGCTTGCCCTTGGCCGAGACCATGGCGGTAATGAGTCCGACCCAGCAGAAGAGCGGATTCCAGACCTCGACGAAGGCGGCCATCAGTCCCCGGATCAGCGCCTGCCTGAATCGGATCGGTCCGCCGTCGTCGCTGACTACCCGGAGACCGAGCGCCATCTTGCCCAGCGTCTTGCCGCGAGTCAGGGTCTCGAAGGTGGTCGGGTAGCCGACGAAGACCAGGACGTATCCGGCAGTGACGAGGGCGGCGGCGGACGCCGTGTTCAGGTGCTGCGCCGACGTGATGAAGGCGACCCATTCCACGAAGATGAAGACCGGCAACTCGACGATCATGTCAAGCAGCAGCGCGATCATCCGGCTCGGGAACCTGGCGACCGCCAGGTCGAGGACGACAGCCTCGCCGGTGACCACCTCGGTCATGGCAAATCCTCCGCATCCTCCGTATCTGCCCCGCATCGTCGGGAGTGCCAGTTTTAATCTCAGGCCAAGACTATCTAGTCTGCGGCTGTAGTCTCCAGGCGTGGACCTCGATGTCTTCGTCGCCGCGCACCGGGCTGACTGGGCCAGGCTGGACCAGCTGACCCGACATCGGCGCAGGCTGTCCGGCGACCAGGTGGACGAGTTCGTCGCGGTCTACCAGCGGACAGCCGCCCAGCTGGCCGCGTTGCAGGGGCCGGCCTTGACCCGGCGCTGACGGCGAGGCTCTCCGGCCAGCTTGCCCGGGCCCGCGCCGCGGTCAGCGGGGCGCAATCATCGACCTGGCAGTCGATCGGCCGGTTTGCCGTGATCTCTTTTCCGGCGACGGCCTACCGGATCCGCTGGTGGTGGCTGGGCAGTGCGGCCGGCTCGATCGTTGTCGCCGTGCTGCTTGGCTGGTGGGTTGCCAGGTCGCCGGCTCTGCAGGCCAGTCTGCTGCCCAAGTCGGCGGCCGCCAACCTGGTACGGCACCAGTTCAGCGGCTACTACTCGCAGTACGACGCGCAGTCGTTCGCACTGCGGGTGTGGACTAACAATGCCGTCGTGGCCGCGGAATCGGTGGTTCTCGGCATTCTGCTCGGCATCCCAGTCCTGTACGTGCTCTTCGGGAACGCCGTGAATGGCGGGGTGCTCGGCGGACTGATGACCGCGCACGGCCGCACCGTGGAGTTCTGGAGCCTGATCCTGCCGCACGGCATGCTTGAGCTGTCGGCCGTGTTCCTCGCTGCGGCAGCTGGCCTGCGGTTGGGCTGGACGGTCATCGATCCCGGGCCCAGGCGGCGGTCTCAGGCACTGGCCGAGACGGGCCGGGCCACCATGACCATCGTGCTCGGGCTGATCGTCGTGCTCGCCGTCTCCGGCGCTATCGAGGCGTTCGTCACCCCGTCGCCGCTGCCCACCTGGGCCCGGATCGGGATCGGCGCGGTCGCCGAGGCCGCCTTCCTCAGCTACGTGCTCATCCTGGGGCACCGGGCCGTAAAGGCCGGGGAAACCGGTGACATTACCGAAGTGCCTGACGTACTCCCGATGTCCGCCTGACACTTCCCGAGAATGCGTTGATCACGGGCGTGACCCGCCGATGATCGTGGAGAGTTGTATGCAAATAGCGCATACAACTCTCCACGATGATGGAAGCGGCCGGCGCTGGACCGGTTCTCAGGCTGCGGCCAGCAGTGTCTCCGCGACCGGTGACCGGGTAGCGGCATGGTCCGGCTAGAGACGGCCGGCGGCCTTCAAGTTCAGGTAGGCGTCGGCCAGGGCCGGCGGCAGGCCCTCCGGCGGCGCGTCGACCACCTCCACGCCGTGCCGCCGCAGCAGCGCGCTGACATGTGCCCGCCCGCCCTGCGCCCGGGTGGCTGCCGCCGCGTCGTAGGTCGCCGTGATATCGCCACGCCCGGCCGCCATCTGCGCCACCCGCGGATCGGCGACGCCCGCCACGAGCAGCTGATGCTTCGACGACAGCAGCTCCACCTGCGGCAGCAGGCCCTGCTCGATCGCGGCTGGGTTGAGGTCCGTGAGCAGCACGACCAGGCAACGCTGCCGGGCGATGCCGAGCACGGTGCTGGCCATCAGGCCGATGTCAGATTCGATCAGGTCTGCCTCGAGCACAGCCATGGCATTGGTGAACGCGGCCAGGACCTCCAGCCGGCCGACTCCCACCACCCTGGCGCGTACCCGCCGGTCAATCGCCAGCAGATCCACCCGGTCGCCAGCCCGGCTGGCTAGCGCGGCGAGCAGCAGAGCGGCATCCATCGACGCGTCGAGCCGCGGGATGTCGCCGACCCGGCCGGCCGAGGTACGGCCGGTATCCAGGACGATGATGATGCGGCGATCCCGCTCGGGCCGCCAGGTGCGCACCAGCACGTCGGCATGCCGGGCCGATGACCGCCAGTCGATGGAGCGGACGTCGTCACCGAGTACGTACTTGCGCAGCGAGTCGAACTCACTGCCCTGGCCGCGGATCAGGGACTTGTGCTGGCCGTCGAGTTCGCGCAGCCTGGCGAGCTTGGCCGGCAAGTGTTTGCGGCTGAGGAACGGCGGCAGCACTCGGACCGTCCATGGCGCGTCCAGATTGCGCTGCCGGCCAGCCAGTCCGAGCGGGCCGAGGGACCGGATGGTGACCTTTCCTGCCACCGCGTCGCCGCGCCGCCGCGGCGTGAGCGTGGTGCTGGTCGTCACGCGCTCGCCGGCCGGCACGCGCAGCCAGACCCGCCCTGGCTGGGCTGCCGCGCTCGGCCGCCACGCATCCCTGGCTACGCCGCGCAGCGTCCGGTGGCCGGAATTGGCCAGCGTGAGCGTGACCGTTCCGGCCTGGCCAAGATGAATCTTGCTGTCACCAGACCGGGTCGCTTGCAGCTGCCGGACGCTGGCAGCCAGGATCAGGTCAACTGCGATCGCGGCCAGGATCAGCGCGTTGACGATCAGTACTGCCGCGAACGTGCGAAACGCCAGCACCGCCAGCCCGCCGATCAGAGCCGCAAGTGCCGCGCGGCCGGTGAGAGTCATCGTGGTACGGGGACAGAAGCAAGCACGCCCTGCAGCACCCCGTCCGGGGTGGCGCCGTCCAGCTCGACTTCGGGCCGCAGCTGGATCCGGTGCCGGAAGGTCGGCCCGGCCAGCGCCTTCACGTCGTCCGGGGTGACATAGTCCCGGCCGGACAGCCAGGCCCAGGCCCGGCTGGTGGCAAGCAGGGCGGTTGCGCCACGCGGCGAAACCCCCAGGCGCAGGGATGGGGAGATCCTGGTTGCCCGGCAGATATCCACGATGTAGCCGGTGACCTCGGGCGCGAGGTGCACCCGCCGGGCCGCCTCCCTGGCGCTGGCGAGGTCCGCCGGTCCGGCGACCCGCCGGATCCCGGCGGCGTCGAGATTGCGCGGATCGAAGCCCGCGGCGTGCCGGTTCAGGATCGAGATCTCGTCGCCGCGTTCGGGTATCGGCACAGTGAGCTTGAGCATGAACCGGTCGAGCTGTGCCTCGGGAAGCGGGTACGTCCCCTCATACTCGACCGGGTTCTGGGTGGCGGCGACCAGGAAGGGAGCTGGCAGCGGCCGTGGCCTGCCCTCTACCGACACCTGCCGTTCCTCCATCGCCTCAAGCAGTGCGGCCTGGGTCTTCGGTGGCGTGCGGTTGATCTCGTCAGCCAGCAGCAGGTTGGTGAAGACCGGGCCTTCCCGGAACTCGAACTGCGCGGTCCGCGCGTCGTAGATCAGCGATCCGGTGACATCGCCTGGCATCAGGTCCGGGGTGAACTGCAGCCGTTTGCCCTGCAGCGACAGCGCATTGGCCAGGGCGCGCACCAGCAGTGTCTTGGCCACGCCGGGAACGCCTTCGAGCAGCACGTGGCCTTCGCACATCAAGGCGATCAGCAGCCCGCTGACGACGGACTCCTGGCCGACCACCGCCTTGGCGACCTCATCGCGCACCGCGGCGAGCGCTGCTCTGGGGTTGGGCTCGTCAGCTAGCCCGGCTGCGGAATGAAATCCCTCGGATCCGGCGGCGGCCGGGGCGTCGGCACTCACTGCGAGCGCACCTCTCTTTCGAGTTCGTCAAGATTACGGACCAGCGCCACTAGCTCGGCGTCGCCGGCTGGCGGCGGTCCGAAGATGATCATCGCTATCTCCTGCTGGCTCAGCCGGGAGCGCCCAGCCAGCGCTTCGGTGACGGCGTCCTGCGGTGCGCTGCGGGCCAGGCCGAGGGCCGGTCCGACACGGGAAAGCATGCCCTCCCGCAGCACGGCCGCAGCGCGGTTCCTGGCTCGCCTGGACTGGTAAAGCCTGGCGTGCCCTTCGACCGTCTCAGACGCGCGGACGACGACCGGCAACCGCTCTGGCACCAGCGGCCCGAGCCTGCGTGCTCGCCACAGTGCCGCGAGCAGTACTGCGATGCCGAGCTGCAGCGCGACCAGGTAGGCGGCCACCGGGATCAAAGGGGGATTAGACCGGGGACGTCCCGCCTGACCCTGACTGAAGCCCAGCGGCGGCTCTGGTGTCAGCCAGACGATGCGATGGCTCGTGGTCAGCAAGTTGAGCGCCAGCGCCGCATTGCCCTGGTCGGCTAGGAACCCGTTGGTGAGCGGCATGCCGCTACCGATGATGGTGACGATCTTCCCGGCCGCCGAGTACCGCAGCAGCGAGGGGTTGCCGTTCACCGGGTAGCAGCCGACGGCGCCGACCGGGGTTGGCGACGCCGCGAAAGTGAGACCGCCGACGTCGGTCGCTCCAGCGAGTTGGGCCGCGGCTAGCCGGCAGTCTGGCGGCACTGGCCCGCTCACGGGCAGGCTGGCAGCAATCGTGACGCCCGGGCTCAGCACCGTCAGAGCCGCCTGGTCGGGCTGCACCAGGACAATGTCCGCCGGGGCGAGCGAGAGCCTGGTCAGCTGCGGCCCGGTAAGCAGCTGAGGACTTGTGACGACAATTGTGGCGCCGCCAGAACCAGCCGCTGCCAAAGCCGCTGAGGTGCTGTAGCTGCTGATCACTTGATGGCCGCGCTCGACCAGGATGTCAGTGAGCGCGTGCGCGCCGACCGGGCCAGTTCCGGCTGGGTCGAGGTAGCTGTTGGTCGTCTTCGGGGCCGGCACCAGCAGCGCGATCACGATCGCGCCAAGCAGGATCACCGCGATCAGCATCAGCGGCACGCGCCACTGACGCCAGAACGTGGCGGTGCTGGTTGTCCCGCTGGCCCATGATCCGGATGCGCCGGGTCCGGTGCCGTCGGATCCGGCGGCGTCGGATCCGGCTGCGCCAGGCTCAGGCGCGGACACCGCACTGGGGCGGACGCCGCTTGCTGGCCCGGCATCCTGCCCGCCAGGCCGACCGCCGGAGTCAGTCGGCTCGGTTGCCAGCCGGCTGGCGTTCACCGAGGCATCCCGAAACCGGCGAGCGTCGGCTGCGGACCCGCGCCAATCATCGGCCGTGCCGAACGAAGCTCACCGTCAGCCAGACTGACCTGCAGGTACCCCGCCTCGGTGCCGGCTCGGTCGCCGTACCGCACGTCGTCGAACAAGTGCATGGCCAGGCTCAGGCCGCTAGCCTGAGCTGGTAGCTCGCGGCCAGCCTCGGCGGCAAGCTCGTCCGCGGTGCGTCCCGGTCTCGCCGGAACAATCCCGCGTTCCTCAAGCTCGGCCGCGATGGCCCGGACCCGCTCGACGATGGCTCCGGAGTAGTCGCCATCGGCCGCGAACTGCTCGGCCCTGGCCCGGTGGTCCTTCGCGCTAAGTGCGTTCGTCGGCAGCACCGCGGATCTGGTGGCGCGCTGCCCACGGGCTGGGCGCACCCAGAAGATCACCGCGCTGATGATCAGCACCGCGAGTACTGCCAGCGCGATCAGGCCGAACCAGCCGCCGGGGATGGCGCCGCCAGCCCCGTTGAGCAGCCGTTGCAGCCAGTTCACGATCCGCTGCCAGATGCTGGGCTGGTAGATCGATCGGGCCAGCTCCCGGCGGGCGAGTTGCTGAGCTGCCCGTCGCCCGATCAGCGGGCCGCCCGGACTCGGACCGGCCTTGAGGGCGAAGGCCAGGTTAAGCTTCGCCGCCGCAAGCGTGGATATGTGCATGCGGTCCGCCGTCACCAAGCCGGGGGCGTGCCTGGTGGAGAGCCGGACGGCTGGGCGGCATTCGGGGTGCTGACTCCGCCGATCCCGCCGATCCCGCCGCCTGGGAACGGCTCCTGGCCGGTGGCCGTCGGACGCCAGATGGTCGCGAACTCCTCCCCGGTGAGCTGCTGATGCTGGGCCGCCTGCTGGAGCACCAGGTCCATGCCCTCCTTGCGCATCCGCATGTCGGTGTAGAGCAGCACCGTTACGCCGGCGCTTACCGGCGAGATGAGCGTAGCGGCGATGATTCCGCCGAGCGCGCTGATGATGAGCGCACCGATTGACGGCGTACCGGTCAGACTGGATGTGCCGTAGATCACCAGGCGGGCAACGGTGAATGGCGCGGCCAGCACCGCCGAGGCCACGACCACGATGAGCTCGGTGAGCAGCAGGATGCCGAACAGGCGCCAGTAGCTTCCTCGCACGAGCCGCCACGACCTCCTCATGGCACCAACCGGTCCCAGCCGTTCCAGCACCACGGCCGGCATGACCAGGCTCAGCATGACGTACAGCCAGAGCGTCAGGATGAGGGCGGCGACGCCGAAGAAGAAGCCGACCAGGCCGGCCGCGATTCCGAGACCGGCAGCTGCCAGGCCGACCACGAGCGCGGTCAGTACCGCCCAGATGCCAAAAAAGATTACGAGCTGGACGAATGCCATCGCGAGAATCGCGCCCAGCCTGGAGTTGCGCAACGCCTCGCCGAAGCCGATGTTGCGGCCGAGGACGGCATTCCCGATTGCCCGGGTGAGCATGCCTGCCAGAATGCTGACGAACAGCATCGACAAGGCCAGCAGCGCGATGTCAAGGCCGAGGGACTTTACGGCGGACGCGAGCGCGGCACTGTTCGCCTGTGCCGACTGGGCCTGCTGGTTGAACTCGGCACGCAGCGAGGACTGCAGGTTACTGAACACCGTTGCCGTCAGGACAGTCGACAGTATCTGGTTGATGGTCACAACGATGACCGCAAGCCCCAGGATGGTGACTGGATTCCGCCTGATCAGGCCGAATGCACCATTCAGAATGTCGCCGAGTGCCAGCGGCCGCAGCGGAATACCGCCCGGAGCCGGAGCGGCTGGAGCGCCGAGCGGGCCAGCCTGGGGGTACTGGGGATAATGGCCGTACTGGGGATAATGGCCGTACTGGGGGTACTGGCCCTGCTGGGGGTACTGGGGGTACTGGCCGTGCTGGGGGTACTGGCCCTGCTGGGGGTACTGGGGGTACTGGCCGTGCTGGGGGTACTGAGGGTACTGGCCGTGCTGGGGGTACTGAGGGTACTGGCCGTGCTCGGGGTATTGGGGGGACTGGCCGTAAGCAGGCAGCTGGCCGGATTGGTGCTGGCCAGGCGGGACATAGTCAGGCCGCACCGGACCTGGTGGTGACTGGTCCTGACCTTCCTGCGACGGCAGGTCACTCATGATCGTCTCCCTGTAACTGGCGTTCCGGCGGGCGGGATCCCTAGGACGGAGCGCCTGCGCCCGGGTTGGTTCCACCGGCCGAGCCGCCTGAGTAGCCGCCAGGCGAGCCGCCGCTTGGGTAGCCGCCGCCGGGCGTGCCGCCGCTTGGGTAGCCGCCGCCGGGTGTGCCGCCGCTTGGGTAGCCGCCGCCGGGTGTGCCGCCGCTTGGGTAGCCGCCGGGTGTGCCGCCGCTTGGGTAGCCGCCGGGTGTGCCGCCGCTTGGGTAGCCGCCGGGTGTGCCGCCGCTTGGGTAGCCGCCGGGTGTGCCGCCGCTTGGATAGCCACCGGGGGGGCCGCCGCTTGGGTAGCCGGGTGTGCCGCCGCTGGGGTAGCCGCCGCCGGGTGTGCCGCCGACATAGCCACCCCCGGGCGAGCCGCCTGGGTAGCCGCCGCCTGGGAAGGATCCCGGTCCCTGGACGACGCCCTGCACGGACGCGAACTCATCGCCGGTCAGTTGCTGGTTCTGCGCCGCCTGCTGTAGCACTAGATCCATGCCTTCCTTGCGCATCCGCATGTCGGCATAGATGAGCACGATAACGCCGGTCATTATCGTGGTCGTTAGCGTGTAGATAACGATCTCGCCGACGAAGAAGACGATGATCGCGGCAGAGACACCCGCCGTGTTCGAGCCGAAGCCGGCCCCGGTCAGGCCGGCGATCAGCTCAAGCGGAACGGTAATTACCAGGCTGACCACGAACAACATGAGATACGCGAGCAGGAAAGTACCGAACACTCGCCAGTAGCTGCCTCGGATTAGCCGCCACGAACGGCCGATGGCGGAGATCGGGCCCTGCCGCTCCAGCACCACTACCGGAATGGTCAGGATCACCATGATCCCCAGCCACGTCTCTAGGACCAAGACCGGAATGACGGCCCAGCCGTGCAGGATCAGGAACAGCGGAATCGAGATTGCCGCGAAGATCACCATGAGCAGGAGAATCGCGAGGATTACCCAAAGCGGCCTGGAGATACGCACAGCGTCGGCGATGCTGATCTTGCGTCCAAGCACGCCCCGCCCCATCGCGGCCGTGAGTCCGCCCGTCATGACACCCAGGAGCAGGAGGACGGGAAAAACGACAAAGAAGAACAGGCCCGGGTGACTGATCGCACTCGCGATGACTCCGAAGATCACCCCTACCACAACAGCGACCGTCAGCACGATCGCCGTTAGGCCAAGTGTGGTAGCCGGGTTCTGCCTGATCAGGTTGAACGCGCCGCTGAGAATATCGCCAAGCCCGAGGGGGCGAAGCGGAATGCCGCCGGGTGACGGAACGCCGACCGGATTCCAGCCGCCCGGCTGGCCGTACTGTCCGTAACCGGGCTGAGCATACTGCGCGTAACCGGGCAGACCGTACCCCGCCTGCCCAAAGGCCGGCTGCCCGGGCGCGCTGCCCGGTTGTCCGTAGCCGGGTTGTCCGTAGCCGGGTTGTCCGTAGCCTGGCTGTCCGGGCGCGCTGCCCGGCTGGGCATAGCCGGGTTGTCCGTAGCCTGGCTGTCCGGGCGCGCTGTCCGGTTGCCCGTAGCTCGGCTGTCCGTAGCCTGGCGGGGCAGGTTGCGTAACGCCAGGCTGGCCATAGGTCGGCTGCGGGTATCGGGGTTGGGTGACCGGTTCTGCTGGCTGACCCGTTGGCGAATAACCGGGCTGCTGGCCGTAACCGGGCTGACCGGGTGATGCGGTATCTGGTTGCTCGCCGGAGCCCGGCTGGCCGGCGGTCGGCTGGTCCTGGCCTCCCCACGGCGGTGTGTCGGTCATGGTCGTTCTCTCGGTCGGCCGACGTAGCACATCGGCGTGGGCGGAGCGGCACTCGCTGCCCCGGCGGCTTCGCTCATACTTGCATAAAGTGCACTGTGATGTGGCGCGGCGAGGTCGCGGCCCGCCCGGTGCGGCGCGCACACTCAAGGGGTGAGCATCATCGCGCTGCGCTGGCTCGACCCGCCAGCGGGCCCGGCCATCGAACTGCTTGACCAGACCCGCCTCCCGGCCGTCGAGACTATGGTGACCTGCTCGGACGTGCCCTCGCTGGTGGACGCGATCCGCCGCCTGGTGGTCCGCGGCGCGCCGCTGCTCGGCATCGCCGGTGCGTTCGGCGTGGCGCTGGCCGCGGCCAGGGGCGACGATGTCGGCGCCGCCGCTGCGGCGATCGAGCAGGCCAGGCCGACCGCCGTCAACCTCGGGTGGGGCGCCAGGCGCGCGCTTGGCGCATACCTGCGGGCCATGGCGGATCCGGATCCTGAGGCGAAACGGGCCGCACCCGCCGCTGCCCTGCACGAGGCCCGGTCGATTGCCGCGCAGGACGCGCAGGCGTGCGCCGACATGGCAGCGAACGGCCTTGCCCTCGTGCCGGAGCGGGCCAGGATCCTGACGCACTGCAACACCGGCTCCCTGGTCACCGCCGGGGAAGGGACCGCGTTCGGGCTGATTCTGGCCGCGCACCGGGCTGGCAGGCTGGCCATGCTCTGGGTCGACGAGACCAGGCCGCTGCTGCAGGGAGCCAGGCTCACTGCCTATGAGGCCCGCAAGGCCGGGCTGCCGCACCGGGTGCTGGTTGACTCGGCGGCTGCGTCGCTGCTGGCGGCCGGCGAGGTAGACCTGGTCGCGGTCGGTGCTGACCGGATCGCAGCCGATGGCAGCGTGGCAAATAAGGTCGGCACCTACCCGCTGGCCGTGCTGGCCAGGCATCACCGGGTCCCGTTCGTGGTGGTTGCTCCGGTCTCCACGATTGACTTCGACACGCCCGACGGCTCGGCGATCGTGGTTGAGCAGCGCGCAGCGCAGGAGGTGACCTACCTGATCGGGCAGCAGGTCGCGCCCGAGGGGAGCCTTGCGTACAACCCGGCGTTCGATGTGACCCCGCCGGACCTGATCACGGCCATCGTCACCGAGCGAGGCATCGTCCAGCCCGTTACAGCGGGTAATCTGCGTGTTCTGGGCGCGGAACCGTAGCCGTGCGTGCTTCCGTGCCGCCGTTTCCATGGAACGATGGGGATTATGAAAGGTCGCGTGCTGGTCGTCGATGATGACGCCGCCCTTGCCGAAATGCTCGGAATCGTCCTGCGTGGCGAGGGATTCGAGCCGACGTTCGTGGCCGACGGAGACCGGGCGCTCGAGGCGTTCCGGGACACCAAGCCGGATCTGATCCTGCTTGACCTGATGCTGCCCGGCATGGACGGCATCGACGTCTGCCGTCAGATCAGGGCCGAGTCCGGTGTCCCGATCGTCATGCTGACCGCCAAGAGCGACACCGTTGACGTGGTGCTCGGGCTTGAGTCAGGAGCGGACGACTACATAGTCAAGCCATTCCAGGCGAAGGTCCTGATCGCCCGGGTCCGGGCCCGGTTGCGGCGCACCGACGATCCGGCCCCGGAGATGCTGACCATCGGAGACGTGAGCATCGACGTCGCCGGGCACTCGGTGAAGCGGGCTGGCACGCCGATCAGCCTGACACCGCTGGAATTCGACTTGCTGGTGGCACTGGCCCGCAAGCCGCGGCAGGTGTTCACCAGGGAAGTGCTGCTTGAGCAGGTCTGGGGATACCGGCATGCGGCTGACACCCGCCTGGTCAATGTGCACGTGCAGCGACTGCGCGCCAAGATCGAGCGAGACCCGGAGCGGCCTGACATCGTGGTCACGGTCCGCGGAGTCGGCTACAAGGCGGGACCGGGCTGAGCACGCCAGGCCGGTCCCGGCTGCATCCGGCAGGTCGGCCGGTGGCCGCGAGTCGGCCCGGCTGGCGGTTCATCCTGCGGAGAAGGATCGCGGCTGGGTCAACGGCCAGCGATGAGGCGCCCCGCGCGGCCGCTGACGCTGGCCCGACTGCGGAGTCCGGACAGGCGGACGGCCAGGCGGGTCACATCGGTCAGGCACCTGAGGCCGGCCGACCCGGTCAGACACCTGAGGCCGGCCAACCGGGTCAGGCCAGCCGCCTGGCAGGCGTGCTGCGGGCGCTGGTCAGGAATGCCGCGCAGGTCAGCTCGAGAGCCGTTGCGCTGCTGAAGCATCTTCGGCTGCGCTGGCGCAGCTCGCTGCAGCTGCGGGTAGTGAGCACCACCCTGGTCATATCAGCGATCGTGATCTCGGTTCTCGGCTTCTTCCTGATGCAGCAGATCGCGGCGAACCTGCTGGGGCAGGCGGCGGCGTCGGCTCGAACTCAGGCATCGGACGGCCTGGCCTTCGCTCAGACGGAGGCAGGCGTGACCAGCCAGCCAGACGCATCGGCCGGCACCGTGATGACGAACGTGCTCGGCAGCCTCACTGCCAGCGATGAGAACTCTGGGGATGAATACGGCGTCGCTGTCGTGTTGCCGCCAGACCCGACTCAGCCGAGGTTCCCGTACGCATACTCCACCAATCTGCCGGTCGGGTGGCTGCCCAAGTCGATGATCGAGCGGGTAGGCGACGATCGCACCAGACCTGACTTCATCTACGCCCGGCTGCCGTATCCAGCTGAGGGCAGCCCGCTGACGCCCGGCCTCCTGTACGGGGCGCCGTTCGGAAGTGCCTACCAGTTGTACTACTTCTTCCCGCTGACCCAGCTTCAGCAGGAGCTGCTGCTCGTGCAGCGCACCCTGGCTCTGGTGGGCCTGGCGTTGGTATTTCTGCTTGCCGGGATCGCTTGGCTGCTGACCCGGTGGGTGGTCGTGCCGGTCGCCCGTGCCGCTCAGGGGGCGAAGCTGCTGTCCACCGGAAACCTGGATGAGCGACTGAGCGTGCACGGCAACGACGAGGTGGCTGCGCTCGCAACCTCATTCAACGAGATGGCCGCCAGCCTGCAGGAGAAGATGCGCCAGCTGGAAGAGCTGTCCCAGGTGCAGCGGCAGTTCGTGTCCGACGTATCCCACGAGCTGCGCACACCGCTCACCACAATCAGAATGGCCGCCGACCTGCTGTACGAGGCCAGAGAGCAGCTGGAGACGTCGGCTTCGCGGTCGGCCGAGCTGCTGCACAGCCAGCTAGGGCGATTTGAGGCATTGCTGGCCGACCTGCTGGAGATCAGCAGGTATGACGCGAACGCAGCGACACTCGACGCGGAGCTCGTGGACGTCTGCGACCTGGTGCGGTACTCCGCGGATGTCGCTCAGCAGCTCGCTGAGCGGCGGGGTGCCAGGATCGAGTTCATGCTGCCGGTTGAGGCGTGCGTAGCTGAGGTGGACCGGCGCCGGGTGGAGCGGATCCTGCGCAATCTGCTGGTGAATGCGGTTGAGCACGGTGAGGGCAGGGACGTGGTGGTCACGTCGGCAGCTGACCGTGACGCGGTGGCCGTCGTGGTACGAGATTACGGAGTCGGACTGGCTCCGGGCGAGGAGCACCTGGTCTTCGACCGCTTCTGGCGGGCCGATCCGGCCCGGGCCAGGACCATCGGCGGTACCGGGCTTGGCCTGGCGATCGCGCTGGAGGATGCCCGCCTGCACGGCGGCTGGCTTGAGGCGTGGGGACAGCCGGGCCGCGGCTCAGTCTTCCGGCTGACGCTGCCCCGCGCCGTCGGCTCGGAGCTGGCGGGCTCGCCGCTGCCGCTCGTGCCCGAGCAGGCTGAACTGGACATGATGGCGGCTCAGCCGCTCGACCCGAGGACCTCACCCCCGGAGCCGTCGGATCGGGTGACGATGGTGTCCAGGCAGGAGCGCGGATGAGAAGCCGCTTGCAGCTGGCTGCCGCGGTGGCGGGGATGGCTGCCACCGCGATGATTCTCGGCGCCTGCGCGAGCCTGCCGTCGAGCGGGCAAGTGCCGCTCACCGGACATTTCGGACCCAGGCTGGCGCAACAAGGAGTGGTATTCGTTCCTGACCCGCCCGGCGCGGGCTGGGGTCCCAGGGACATCGTGACCGGCTTCGTGATCGCCAGCGCCAGCGCCGACGACAATTTCGCGGTAGCGCGGGAGTACCTGACCAGCCAGTACAACGGGATCTGGAAGCCAGGGTGGGCCGCGACCGTCGTCGATCCGGCGCCCAATGTCACCTTGATCTCAATGTCGAGCCATGTCACTGGCGGGCACGGGCCGCTGGCGCAGGTAGAGCTGACTAGCCTGCATCAGGCGATCCTGGCGGCACCAGAGAGCTATGAAGCCGGTCATCTGCTGGTGTCAACCGGCCCGAGCGTATTCAAGTTCGTGCTGACCCAGCAAAATGGCCAGTGGCGGATCGATGGCATCTACATCAACGGCGCGCCAGCGCCGCCGACGCAGTTGCTGCTCACCAGTCCCGACTTCGTGCGTGACTACCAGGCTCGCAACCTGTACTTCTTCCCGGCGAAATCGTCGGCCAGCACCCTGATCCCCGATACGGTCTTCATCCCGCAGCAGGCTGGCCCTGGCGCCGGCGCCCAGGGTCTGGCCGACGCGCTGAAGACGTCGCGGCGGGCCGGCTGGCTTAACGAAGCCACGAGCACCGCCTTCCCGGCCGGAACGACGATCGACGTGCAGGTCAGCGGCATCAAGGCGGTGGTCGACCTCGGCGGTACCGCCAAGAAGGCGAGCCCTGCGCAGCTGCGCCGGATGGCCGCGCAGCTGGTCTGGACCCTGACCAGCACGTCGTACTCGGCGCCAGCCACTATCCGGTCGGTGGAACTCCTGGTGAACCACAAAGCCTGGTCTCCGGGCGGCATCCAGCAGCCGCTGTTGCCCAGGGATTTCGCCTCGTGGGTACCACGTCGGCCGGATGCCCGGCTGTACTTCCAGGTCGCCAGAGCCGCAGCCGAGCCCCAGGTGCAGGCCTGGCCGGCTGGGACCGCGCCGGTGCCGGTGACGCTGCCGAGAATTCCTGGTCATGGATCCTTCACCGCGATCGCAGTGTCGCCAGGCACGCCGAGCCAGGCGTACTTCGCTGGCTGCCGTGGCAAGGATGTCTACCTAGGACCGCTGCAGCGCGGCACGCCGGTGGTCAGGCAAACACTGGCCGTCAACTGCACGTCGCTGAGCTGGCAGCTCGGCCAGGACGGCCAGCCGAATCTCTGGGTGCCGGATGGACATGAGATCTTGATGCTGGCGGCCGGCGGGCCAAGTGGCGAAGCCGGTCAGACGGTGGTCGTGACCCCGGCGCTGCCGGCCGGCGACACGGTGACCTCGCTGCAGGTGGCGCCCGATGGGGTGCGGGTGGCGATGATCGTGCACACCGGTGCCGGTTCCGAAATCATGCTGGCTGCGATCAGCCAGACGCAGTCGAACATGTACCTGGGGCAGAATGGCGAGCTGGTAACGGTTGGATCAGACATACTGGCGCCGCTGGCGCTGAGCTGGCTGGACCCCGATGATCTGCTGGTACTTGACGGGTCCGCTGGTGCCGGGGACCGGCTGTACCAAGTACCGCTTGATGGCGGAGTCCCGGCTCAGGTCATCACGCCGGCGAACACGACCTCGGTCGCGGCCAGCGACTCGGCCGTCGTCGTCGGGACGGAGCAAGCCGGCCGGTCACCCGCGGAGATCCAGGAGCAGATCTGGATTTCGCCAGGCCTGAACGGGCCGTGGCGGCGGCTCACCGAGCGGGGCTTCTCACCGGTCTTTCCTGGCTGACACCAGCGCGCTGACCTGCGCAGGCGTGACCGCGACGGAGGACCGGGCGGGCGGCGAAGATCAGGGTCACCCGGCACCTGACATCTGGCCCGGACAGGACTAGCGTCGGTGTCATGGCACCCGTCCGGGTCCGTGGTTGCGCTCGGAAGTCCGTCCCGCCAGCGGGGCGGCTCCGGCAAGCCGATGCTAGCCGCAGGCGAAACGGCCCACGTAAGGCGACTTATCGTCGACCGATCACGGTGCGGCTTAGAGGTAAGTCCTGCCTCGCCCTGGGGATCCGACATCCCCTGGGTTGGGAGAAGGGCAGTAGTGGCACAAGCAGGCTGCGAAACCCTCTGCAGGCGGATGTGGGGTCGAAGACCAGGTCGGCCGGGCGGGTGCCGCTTTCCCCACCAGATGGAAGGGGGCTCATGTGATGGAAATCATCTTCAAGGGCAGGCAGACGGATGTGCCTGCACGGTTCCGTAAGCACGCCACTGCCAAGCTGAACAAGCTGGAGAAGCTCGACCAGAAGGCAATCAGAGTGGATGTGGAGGTGTCCGTCGAGCGCAATCCACGGCAGGCGAGTCAGAAAGAACGGGTCGAACTCACGATCAGATCCCGCGGCCCGGCCATCCGGGCGGAAGCCGCTGCTGAGGATCGGTTCGCAGCGCTCGACCTCGCGCTCGCTAAGCTGGACTCGCGGCTGAGGCGGTCACTCGACCGCAGGAAGAACCACTACGGCGGACATGGGTCAGTCCGGCTCGTCGACCTACCTGAGGGCGAGACTCAGCTACCAGCTGGGGCGCTGGCAGTGCCGGAGCAGCCGACGGCCGCCCGGATAGACATATCGCCGTCCGCCGCTTCGGTAGCTCAGGAAGGCGCCGCAGCCGACGATGTCGTGCCTATTGAGATGGAGGGCGACGGCCCGCTGGTGGTCCGGCAGAAGTTCCATCAGGCCAGGCCGATGACTATCGACCAGGCTCTGCTGGAAATGGAACTGGTAGGCCATGATTTCTATCTTTTCCGTGACATCGACGGCGGCATCCCAAGCGTCGTCTATCGCAGGCGGGGTTACCAGTACGGCGTCATCCGCCTGCTGGACAACGCGGTTAGCCACGCTGGGCCGCAGCCGGCTGCGACCGGTCGCGGAGCGGACGCGGCGACCCGGCCCGAGCCGGCGGCGTTCGGTAACGGCCGGGCAGCGGCAGGTGCCAGCGGTAACGGTACGGCCGCGCTGCGATCGGGGTGATCGCCAGTACGGCAGTACTGACCGGGCGGCGATTGCCAGCAGGCTGATAGTCAGCAAGAGTTTGATCACAGGGCGATCGGGATCGCCGCGGCGCGCGGCGCGGTTCGGCCGCGCCGCGCGCAGCGCATGGCGCGGTTAACAGTGACGAGAGGGACCGGCATGGCAGCCAGCGCGCAGGCCGATGAGGCGGCGACAGACGCCGGACAGCGTCCCGAGCCGATCCGGACGCTGATCGTCGACGATCATGCTCTGTTCCGCCGTGGCCTGGAGATCGTGCTGGTCACCGAGCCCGACATCGAGGTTGTTGGCGAGGCCAGCGACGGCGCCGAGGCGGTGCAGAAGGCAGGGGAGTCGCTGCCGGACGTCGTTCTGATGGACGTCAGGATGCCTCGCAGGGGCGGCCTTGAGGCTTGCCGGGCGATCAAGGATGTCTGCCCAAGCGCAAGGATCATCATCCTCACCATGAGCGACGAAGAGGAGGATCTGTTCGAGGCGATCAGGGCGGGAGCTAGCGGCTACCTGCTCAAGGACATCCCGCTTGACCAGGTCGCCGAGGCCGTCCGGGCCGTGCACGGCGGGCAGTCTCTGATCAGCCCGCCGATGGCCGGCAAGCTGCTTTCTGAGTTCGCGGCGCTGGCCAAGCGGGCTGCCGATGACCGGCCGGAGCAGGTCCCGGCGCCGAAGCTGACCGACCGGGAGATGCAAGTGCTCAAGCTGGTCGCACGCGGCATGAACAACAGGGACATCGCGAAGGAACTCTTCATTTCCGACAATACGGTCAAGAATCACGTCAGGAACATCCTGGAGAAGCTGCAGATCCACTCGCGGATGGAGGCAGTGATGGTGGCCGTGCGGGAGAAGCTGATCGAGCTCAGCTGAACTCGGCCAATGCGGCGGTCAGCCTGGCCAGCAGCTGCGGCTGACGCAACTGCTCAATCCGGACGTCATGACAGCCGACCCAGCCCGCTGCCTCGGTGAGGGCTCGCGCCATCGGCCTGATCGCCGCAACGGAATTCAGCGACAAGGCACGGGCGACCAGCGTCCGGCCGCTGCGGGCCGGATCGGCCCAGCCCATGAGTGTGCCTCGGGCGAGCAGCGGCATCGTGTAGTACCCGTGGACTCGCTTGCCGCTCGGCACGTAGGCCTCCAGGCTGTGTTCGAACCTGAACATCCGCCTGGTGCGCTTCCGGTCCCAGAGCACGGAGTCGAACGGCGACAGCAAGGTAACCCGGTGGCGGCCTGAACCACCGTCCGCGGCGGCCACGGCAGCCGGATCTGCCCAGGCGTCGGCTTCGGTGCCGTCCGGCCCGCTGATCCGCACCGGCATCAGCCCGGCCGCCAGGGCGACATGAGCGACAGAGCGGCTGCCCGTCGCTCGGCTGCGAGCCGACGAGGAGATGCGCTGGTAATCGGCGAGGTCAGCAGGGGTAACCACGCCCAGCGCCCGGCCGGCCGCCGCGGCCAGGTGGATATGGCATTCGTCATCTGCTGGATCGGCGTCGAGCAGTTCGGCCGGCAGCACTCGCTCGGCCAAGTCGTAGACCCGGCGCCAGCCGGTCCGCCGCGCGCAGATCACGTCCCCGGTGTCCAGCAGCCACTCGACGGCGATCTTGGTGTCCGACCAGTCCCACCAGGCTCCGCCGTTCTTCGCCCCGCCCAGCTGGGTCGCCGTCAGTGGCCCCTCGGATCGCAGCCTGGCCAGGACGTCGGCGCAGACGCCGGGGTGGCTCTGATGCCAGCGCAGCCCCCTGGCGCGGAACCCACGCCGCCGGAACGCGTAGTACGGCCACTCCTCGATCGGCAATACGCAGGCCGCGTGCGACCAGTATTCGAAGGCACCTGCCGTATCCGGGTGCCAGTAGGCACGCTCGATCTTCGCCCGCGGAATCGCGCCTAGCCGCGCGTAGGCCACCAGCTCGTGCGAACGGGCCAGGACGCTGATCGTGTCCAGCTGGACGGCGCCGAGCCGACGGAGCATGCCAGCCACGCCGCCCCGTCGCGCCGCGGTACCGACCAGGCCCTGTGCCTGCAGGGTAATGAGCCGGACGTCGTCGGGCGTGAGCTTCAACTCGGGCGCGGGAGCATTATGCCCAGTCACGATTGGAGCGTAGCCCGAGCTGCCGACAGCCTGCTTTAGTACCAGTCCTCGAAGGTTCTTGTCGCGAATGACATCAGCAGCCCGACCACCGCCACGGCGGTGCCTGCCCAGAACAGCCACCAGGTCGGGCCGTGATGGCCGAACATGAGCGCCAGACCGCCGATCAGGAAACCGGCCATCATGATCGAGACCGCCACCCACGAGATCATCCGCCCGTGGAACGACGGATAGGCCGTACCGCCGTGCGCCTCGTTGACCGCCACCCTGGCCGACTCGCTGATCGCCACGCCATCCGGCAGCGAGCCCCCCATCGTGCCGGGTTCGGTTTGGTTCGCCATCCGCGCTGCTCCTCTCGCTCCGCCTGGCCGCGTGCATATCATTGTGGCGAGGGCCTTCGGCCAGCACGCTGTCACCCCCGGCACTGGGCGCAGATCATGTTATTCGCGCGGCAGACCAGGTTCAGCGTTACTAGGGCAGTCTTGGCGGCTCGGCATTGCTCGCCGTCTCGCCTACCATGGCTGTCAAAGGTTGTACTGGCCGGCCGCGCCGCAAATCCACACCGGCGCGTCGCCTCCGGCGGGATCCGGGGCGCGGTCTGGAATCCAGTCAGACGATCCGCGAGGAGCGCGACGAGACGTGCCAGCAATTATCGATAAGGTCCTGCGCGCTGGCGAGGGCAAGATCCTTCGGCAGCTGCACCGGGTCGTCGGGCAGGTCAACTCCATCGAAGAGGACTACGCAGCGCTCTCCGACGCAGAGCTGCGGGCCATGACCGACGAGTTCCGGCAGCGCTACGCGGACGGCGAGACACTCGACGAACTGCTGCCTGAAGCGTTCGCGGCCGTGCGGGAGGCAGCCAAGCGAACGATCGGCCAGCGGCACTTCGATGTCCAGCTGATGGGCGGCGCTGCCATGCACATGGGCAACATCGCCGAGATGAAGACCGGTGAGGGCAAGACGCTGACCGGAGTCCTGGCCGCTTATCTGAATGCGCTTCCCGGCAAGGGCGTGCATGTCGTCACCGTCAACGACTACCTGGCCAAGCGCGACGCCGAGTGGATGGGCCGGATTCACCGCTTCCTCGGCCTGGAGGTCGGCGTCATCCTGGCCAGCATGGAGCCGGACGAGCGCCGCAGGCAGTACGCCGCCGATGTGACTCACGGCACGAACAACGAGTTCGGCTTCGACTACCTCAGGGACAACATGGCCTGGGGCCAGGAGGAGTGCGTACAGCGCGGCCACGTCTTCGCCATCGTTGACGAGGTCGACTCGATCCTGATCGACGAGGCCAGGACGCCGCTGATCATCAGCGGGCCGGCCGACCAGAACAGCGTCTGGTACAGCGAGTTCGCCAAGATCTTGCCGCGGCTGCGCCGTGGCGAGGACGGTGAGGGCGACTACGAGGTCGACGAGAAGAAGCGCACGGTCGGAATTCTTGAGTCCGGCGTGGCCAAGGTGGAGGACTGGCTCGGCATCGACAACCTGTACGACCCGGCGAATACCCACCTGGTTGGGTTCCTCAACAACGCGATCAAGGCGAAGGAGTTGTTCAAGAAGGATAAGGATTACGTCGTCTCCGGCGGCGAGGTCCTGATCGTGGATGACTTCACCGGACGCATCCTGCACGGGCGCCGCTACAGCGATGGCATGCATCAGGCGATCGAGGCCAAAGAGGGCGTCAAGATCATGGACGAGAATCAGACCCTCGCCACGATCACGCTGCAGAACTACTTCCGGCTCTACGAGAAGCTGGCCGGGATGACCGGTACGGCCATGACCGAGGCGAACGAGTTCCACCAGACGTACAAGCTCGGTGTGGTGCCGATTCCGACCAACATGCCGATGATCCGGCTGGATCAGCCCGACGTGGTGTACCAGACCGAGCAGGCGAAGTTCGACGCGGTGGTCGAGGATATCGCCGAGCGGTGCGACGAAGGCCAGCCCGTGCTCGTGGGCACGGTCAGCGTGGAGAAATCCGAGCTGCTCTCCAGGATGCTCAAGCGGCAGGGGATACCGCACGAGGTCCTGAACGCCAAGTACCACGAGCGTGAGGCCACCATCGTGGCGCAGGCCGGTCGCAAGAGCGCGGTGACTGTCGCGACCAACATGGCCGGCCGTGGTACGGACATCATGCTAGGCGGTAACCCGGAGTTCCTGGCCGACCTGGAACTGCACCAGCGCGGCCTGTCCCCGGTGGAGACCCCGGAAGACTTTGAGGCGGCCTGGCCGGAAGCGGTGGAAAAGGCGAGGCGCGCGGTCGCTGAGGAGCACGAAGAGGTTGTCTCGCTCGGTGGCCTCTACGTGCTCGGCACGGAGCGGCACGAATCGCGCCGGATCGACAACCAGCTACGCGGCCGGTCTGGTCGGCAGGGTGACCCGGGCCTGTCGCGGTTCTACCTGTCCTTCGAAGACGACCTGATGCGCAGGTTCAACGGGGACAAAGTCGCCCAGTTCCTGGAGTGGGCCAAGACCGCACCGGATGTTCCGATCGAGTCCAAGGCCGTGACCCGCTCGATCAGGTCGGCGCAGACTCAGGTCGAGCATTTCAACTTCGAGATGCGCAAGGACCTGCTCAAGTACGACGACGTGATGAACCGGCAGCGGCAGGTTATTTACGCCGAGCGGCACCGGGTGCTAGCCGGCGAGGACCTGCACGAGCAGGTGCGCGGCATGATCAACGAGGTGGTCGCTGATTACGTCACGAACGCCACCGCCGAGGGCTTCGCCGAGGAGTGGGACCTGGACCAACTCTGGCGCGCCTTCCGCCGGCTCTACTCGGTCGGCATCACGCTCGACCAGCTAATTGAGGACGAGGGCGGTGAGCGCTCGTTCCTGACCGCCGCGGTCATCACCGAGCGGATGCAGGCTGACGCCCAGGCGGCCTACGACCGTCGCGAGGACGAGCTGACCGCCGAGGTCCTGCGCGAGCTTGAGCGGCGGGTGGTGCTCTCGGTGCTCGACACGAAGTGGCGCGAGCATCTGTATGAGATGGACTACCTGCGCGAAGGCATCTCGCTGCGCGCCATGGCCCAGCGCGACCCGCTGGTCGAGTACCAGCGCGAGGGTTACGAGCTGTTCGGCGCGATGATGGACGCGATCAAGGAGGAGTCGGTCGCCAACTTGTTCAACCTCACGGTCGAGGTCCAGCAGAGTCCGATCGTTGGTGAAGCCGGCCCGGACGGCGAGTGGACCGGCGCGCCAGGTCTGATGGCCGCAGGTCCTAGCCCGGCTGTGGTCAAGGACCAGCCGCCCGCCGGGCCAGATCACCCGCTTCGGGCAGCTGCCAGGTCCGAGCAGCCGCTCCCGGCGGCCGCCAGGTCCGAGCGACCTGCCCCGGCAGCGGACAGGTCAGCCCAGTCGGCCGTGCCTGCCGCCTTCGCTCCGCGCGGTCTGGCGCAGCCGAAGCGCCCTGGCAGGCTTCAGTACAGCGCGCCGAGCGAGGACGGATCGGGTACGGCCGTGCAAAGCAGCAGGTCGGGTGCCCGCACGGATTACTCCAAGGTCGGCAGGAACGAGCCCTGCCCGTGCGGCTCAGGCAAGAAGTTCAAGCTCTGCCACGGCGACCCCAGAAACCGTTAGCCCTCGCACCGCCCGGCCCGTTAGGCGGCTTCCAGGGCCGTGCAGCACCACCGGTCGGGCTGATCTGGACCTCCGGCGCGAGCGGTCGGTTCGGGGCCGGCCCGATGACCCATGCCCGGTGTGGGTGCTCGGCCCGGCGCGCGCGCGCGATCTTCCCGAGGAGCTAGCCGCGGCTCGGCCGGATGACCTGGCCGGGCCGCCCGGATCCGTTCAAGCCGAACTGCCAGGGCCCGGACTCGCTGACCCATGCTGACGATGATTGTCATCTCCAGTACATCAGGGGCGGGACAAGTTACGATGACGCGCCGGACCCGAGGCTGCTGTGCGGTGGCAAGGAGCGGCCCGAGCTGACTGATCCGCTTGCGGGTCTGCTCGGTGGTCCAGGGCACGATCTGGCGGGGCGGCCGGGATCCGGCCAGCGTCTCGGCCAGCACCTGGGCGAACTGGCTAGGCCAGGGGCCGTGCACTGCGGATCGTGGCGCGGGTACGGCCGTCGCAGCGACTCGGTCGCTGGTCGCAGCGGATGCAGCCCTGGCTGCGGGGGTCGCCACCACCGGCTCGCCGTCCGGCGGCGCTGCGTTAGTCGCTGCGTTCGCGTTGGTCAGCACGCAGATCGCCGGTCCGACCGAAGGATCTGCCCCGGCGGCGGTCGACCAGGACCCTGCGTCGTCATAGGGCGGTGCGGTGTCAGGAACCGGAATCTGGCGGACAGCAACGGCGTCGGGCAGCGGTCCGCGGTCAGCGATCCGGCGGGTCACGGGGGTACCCACGAGCGGCAGCGGTCCGGTGCCCTCGGCTGGCGCAAGTGGCGGAAACTCTGGCATGGCTGAGTTGTACCTCGCGCTGGTGACACTGTCGCCGCCGACCGCCCTGCGGTCGGGCCTGCCGGCGCCAGTGAGCCCCGGCAGGCTAAGCCCGCTGGCCTGCACCGTTCCGGCACTGGCGGCCGGGTTCATGAGCTGGGCTGGAATGCGCTGACACCTTGCCTGGTTCAACTATTGGTCAGGCACCCGATACTCCAGGAGATCTCCCGTGCGACTGCCGCCGCTGGTCGAGCCGGCTACCGAACTCAGTACTAACGAGGTCAAACGTTACTCCAGGCATCTGATCATCCCCGATGTCGGGATGACCGGACAGAAGCGGCTGAAGAACGCGAAGGTGCTCTGCGTGGGCGCGGGCGGGCTAGGCTCTCCGGCCCTGCTTTACCTCGCTGCCGCCGGAGTGGGCACGCTCGGAGTGATCGACTTCGACGTCGTCGATGAGTCGAACCTGCAGCGGCAGATCATCCACGGCCAGTCCGATGTCGGCAGGCCGAAGGCGCTTTCGGCTCGGGACAGCATCAAGGAGGTCAACCCCTACATCACCGTTGTGGTGCACGAGGAGTCGCTGGACTCGGACAACGTGATGGAGATTTTCGCCGGATATGACCTCATCGTGGATGGGACTGACAATTTCGCCACGAGATACCTGGTCAATGACGCCTGCGTGCTGCTCGGCAAGCCGTACGTGTGGGGATCGATCTACCGGTTCGACGGCCAGGCTAGCGTGTTCTGGGCTGAGTACGGCCCGTGCTACCGCTGCCTTTATCCAGAGCCCCCGCCGCCTGGCATGGTCCCGTCCTGCGCCGAAGGAGGCGTGCTCGGCGTGCTGTGCGCGTCGATCGGGTCCATCCAGGTCACCGAGGCCATCAAGCTCATCACGGGGATCGGCGAGTCGCTGGCCGGTCGGCTGATGATCTATGACGCGCTGGAGATGAGTTACCGGTCGCTGAACATCAGGAAAGACCCGGACTGCGCGATCTGTGGCGACAACCCGTCGATCACCGAGCTAATCGACTATGACGCGTTCTGCGGTGCGATCTCGGCGGACGCGCAGGATGCTGTCTCCGGCTCGACCATCACGGCGACTGAGCTGAAGACGATGCTCGATCGGAACGATGACATCTTCCTGGTCGACGTCAGGGAGCCGAACGAGTACGAGATCGTGTCCATCCCTGGAGCGATGCTGATACCCAAGGACAAATTCCTTACCGGAGCGGCGCTTGAACTGCTTCCTCAGGACCGCCGGATTGTGCTGCATTGCAAGTCGGGCGTGCGCAGCGCGGAGTGCCTTGCGGTAGTGAAGAACGCCGGATTCTCGGACGCGGTGCACGTCGGCGGTGGGATTCTCTCCTGGGTGAACACGGTCGATCCGTCACTGCCGGTCTACTGAGCCGCGCATGATGATGCGAAGGCAGCATGCGGGAGGCGCCGTAGGCGTCGGCCATTTCTGGCCTTAACATCATCAGGTGGCGATTCAGCCGGAGTATTCGGACGGCCAGGGCGGCCCGATGCTGGCCCAGCCGGCCGGACCAGCCGGACCAGCCGGGCCAGGTGGCGCCCGTCGCCGCCGTCGTCGCCCGGCTCTGGCCGTGATGATGGCCACGCTCGGCCTGGTCGGCCTGGCTCTGGCTGGCGTCGGGATCTCCAGGCAGCTCCTGCCGCGCACGTTCACTCCCGCGCAGCGGAAACAGATCGAAGCATGGGAGCTTGCCAGGCGCTGGCGGGTGACACCGAGGACAGAGATCTTTCCGCTCCTCATTCGCTACCGGCTGTCTGGCGGGCAACTCGGATCTGGAGCGCTGACCTTGACCGCGCGCCGCCTGGAGATTGCCCAGCAAGCCAGCTGCGCCGGTGCGGCGGGCCCCGGCGTGGGCTTGCTCCGGATGCTCGACCGCAGCGGCTGCGAAGCCCTGCTCCGCGCGACCTATGCCGATGCGTCAAGCAGCCTGGTGCTGACAGTAGGCGTCGCGGTGCTGCGGAACGGATCCGGCGCGACGACGACCGCTCGGTACCTGACTCACGGAACTTCGGGCGAGCGTGGTGGGATCGCCGTCCAGCCCATTCTGAGCCCGGTGCCCGTATCCGGTACACCGGCCTCGGAGTTCGGAACCCGGCAGCGCCAGTTGTCCTGGGTGGTCAGCGCGGGCCCATATCTGGTCGTCGCGACCGTAGGCTATGCCGATGGCCGCCCGCGGGTGCCGGTAGTGACGGATAGCTACGCATACGTCGAGATGACGAGCCTGGCTGACGGAGTCGCGGCCGCGATCGCGAACCCGCTGGGAGCGCCGCCTCCGGTGCCGCATTGCCCGGGAGCGCCCGCGTGCTGACCACAGCCGCCCGGCGGATTCGACGCTGCATCGCGGGCGTGATCGTCCTCGCCAGCGGGCTGGCACTGCCGCTGGCCGCCACGAATCCAGCCCGCGCTGATCCGGTGCGCGACGCTCAGCAGTGGGTGCTCAACGCCCTGGATGTTCCCAGTGCCTGGCAGCAAAGCCAGGGGCGCGGAGTGCTGGTTGCCGTGATCGACAGCGGGGTCAATCCCGACGTATCGGATTTGACAGGCTCGGTCAGCTCCGGTCCGGATCTAACTGGCGTAGCGACGCCCGTTACCAACCCAGGCTGGGGTATGCACGGCACCTGGATGGCGTCACTGATCGCCGGTCACGGTCATGGTCATGACGGACAAGACGGCATCACGGGAGTCGCGCCGCTGGCCAGGATCCTGTCGATCCGGGTTATCACGGACCGGTCAGATCCCGGTTATGCGAGGTACCAGGCTGAGCCGCCGGGCCGGGGCCAGCAGGAGCTAGCCACGGCGATCAGGTATGCGGTCACCCACGGCGCGGGCGTGATCAGCATGTCGCTCGGCTATGAAACACCCAGCCTGGCTGTGCTCGCCGCGCTGCAGCTAGCGCTGAACCACAATGTCGTCGTGATCGCCTCGTCCGGCAACTCGGGTACGGCACAGACGGCGCAGGGCGTTGGTCATGCGCCGTACTCGTACCCTGCCAACTACCTCGGGGTGCTTGGCGTGGCCGCGATCAACGAGGCTGGCCAGCCGGCCTACTTCTCCAGTGAGAACCTGTCTGTCCAGGTCGCAGCCCCAGGCGTGAACGTGCCTTCCCAGGGCAGAGACGGTAAGTACTGGCTGGTGAGCGGAACCAGCCCGGCTTGCGCGCTGACGGCCGGCGTTGCTGCGCTGATCAAGTCCAGGTTCCCGAAGCTGACGGCAACGCAGATTCGCCGTGCGATCACCAGCACGACACAGAACGGGCCGCCCGGTGGCTACAACGACCAGGTCGGTTTCGGCACCGTGGATGCCTCGGCCGCCCTGGCGGCCGCTGGTCGCCTGGCCAGGCAGATCCCGGGCGGGATCTCGCCGGCCGCGAGAGCAGAATCGGCGGGATACTTCGGCGACGGTCCGGCGGCCGTACCACCGGTTCCGGTGGCGCCACGGGGAATCGGTCGGCTGCTTCTGCTGTGCGCGCTGGCGGCCGGCTGCCTGCTGGTCGTCGCTGTCTCGGCTTGGTGGTTCGCTGCGGCGCGGCGGGCTGGCTCGATGGCAGGCGTGACTGGCGTGGCTGGCCCTGGCGCGGCAGGCCTGGCCGGACCGGCGACCGGGTTCCAAGGCACAGCGGTCGACCTGCGGTTCCCGGAGTCCGGCTACCCAGCGCAGCGGCCCGGTGCGGGTTATCCGGGTCAGGCCGGGCCGGGTCAGCCGTATCCGGGTGCGGGCTACCAGCCGCAGCCGGGCCAGTCGTACCCGGGCCAGGGTTATCCGGGTCAGGCCGGGCCGGGTCAGCCGTATCCGGGCCAGGGATATCCGGGTCCGGGTTACCAGCCACGGCCGGATCAGTCGTATCCCGGCCAGCCTGGGCCAAGCCAGGCTGGGCCGGGTCAGCCGTATCCGGGTGCGGGCTACCAGCCGCAGCCGGGCCAGCCTGGGCCGGGTCAGGTGTATCCGGGTCCTAGCTATCAGCCCCAGCCAGGCCAGCCGCCGTATCCAGGTCCGAGCCACCAGCCGCAGTCGGGCCAGCCGGGGCCGGGCCAGCCGGGGCCGGGTCAGCTCCAGCCAGGTCAGTCAGTCCAGCCAGGTCAGTCAGTCCAGCCAGGTCAGCCGGGCCAGCCCGGGCAGTCCCAGCGTGGCCAGTCCCAGTCAGGCCAGCCTGACCCTGCCCAGGGTTACCCGGGTGTGGGTCACCAGGGCCAGACCCTGCCTGGCCGGCCGCCCCTGGCCGGTCCGCAATCGGGCCAGCCAGCCCAGCCGGGCCAGCCCGGGCAGTCCCAGCGTGGCCAGTCCCAGTCAGGCCAGCCTGACCCTGCCCAGGGTTACCCGGGTGTGGGTCACCAGGGCCAGACCCTGCCTGGCCGGCCGCCCCTGGCCGGTCCGCAATCGGGCCAGCCAGCCCAGCCGGGCCAGCCCGGGCAGTTCCAGCGTGGCCAGTCCCAGTCAGGCCAGCCTGACCCTGCCCAGGGTTACCCGGGTGTGGGTCACCAGGGCCAGACCCTGCCTGGCCGGCCGCCCCTGGCCGGTCCCCAGTCGGGCCAGCCAGCCCAGCCGGGCCAGCCCGGGCAGTCCCAGCGTGGCCAGTCCCAGTCAGGCCAGCCTGACCCTGCCCAGGGTTACCCGGGTGTGGGTCACCAGGGCCAGACCCTGCCTGGCCGGCCGCCCCTGGCCGGTCCCCAGTCGGGCCAGCCAGCCCGGCCTGCCCAGCCGGGCCAGCCAGGTCAGGTACATCCTGGCCAACTCCAGCCAGGTCAGCCCGGTCAGTTCTCGCCGGGTCAGCCCGAGCCGACCACCGAACCGGACACCGAACCGCAGCCGAGATGGGAAGCCTGGACGCCGAACGGGCCTTTCGCGGTACCGGAGGGCGGCGATCCTGAGGATGAGACGAAGTGAGATCCCGGTCTGCTCAACCAGCAATAAGCGACTTCGCCAGCCGAGTACTCGACGTCGCTGAATCCATTCCGGCTGGCCGGGTGATGTCCTATGGCGACATTGCCGAGTATCTGGGCGAGGGCGGCCCCAGGCAGGTCGGACGGGTGATGACGCTATGGGGCGGCGGCGTGCCGTGGTGGCGGGTGGTGCATTCGGACGGTCGGCTGCTCTCCGGCCACGAACGCGAAGCTATCCGTCACTACCGGCAGGAAGAAACTCCGCTTCGGATCGGCTCCGATGGGGCACCAGGCCGCCTGGACATGAGCAGAGCACGCTGGACCATGCAGCACCGCTGACATCGGCTCGTCCTACCGCCACGGTTCAGCACTAGCCGTCGCGAGGACTTTTGGCCCTTCTGTCGGCGGTCGCGGGCGAGCCCAATAGAGACATCTAGGCGAGCCGCCGATCGTTGAGCCCGAAATATCGCGGCGCGCAGTGGCCGAGCCGGAAGGACGGCGGCATGGAAGTCGTGATCGCGGTCGATGGCCTGGCCAAACGTTACGGCGGCACGGCAGTCGTGGACGATATCTCATTCGAAGTAGGTCGCGGTGAGATCTTCGGCGTCATCGGGCGGAACGGAGCTGGCAAGACAACGACGGTCGAGTGCCTGCAGGGTCTGCGCCGAGCCGACGCGGGACGAATCCGGGTACTGGGCCTTGACCCCATGACCGAGGCCACGGAGCTGCGCAAGCACATAGGGAGCCAGCTGCAGGAGTCATCGCTGCCGCAGCGGATCAAGGTCTGGGAGGCCGTGCGCTGGTTCGCGTCGTTCGCGTCCAACGCCCGGGATCCAGAGCAGCTGATGCGGCAGTGGGGCCTTGAAGACAAGAAGAACGCACACTTCTCCGATCTGTCCGGCGGCCAGCGCCAGCGGCTGTTCATCGCACTTGCTCTGGTGAACGATCCGGAACTGGTCTTCCTGGACGAGATGACCGCTGGCCTCGACCCGGCCGCCCGCCACACCGCGTGGGATCTGGTCAGGGAGGTCCGCGAAGCGGGGACGAGCGTGGTGCTCGTCACGCAGTACATGGAGGAGGCCGAGCGCCTGTGCGACCGGGTGGCGGTCTTCGAACGCGGCAAGATCGTCGCGCTGGACACGCCCGGTGCGCTGATCGCACGACACGCGCAGGAGATCACGGTGCGGTTCTCCGCAGCACAGCGTGACCTGAGCTGGCTGACGTCGGTGGCCGGTGTCAGTCAGGTCAACCACAGGAACAGCTTCGTTGAAGTCCGAGGAAGCGGCCCGCTGCTCGCGGAAGTCGCGGCAGCGCTGGTGCAGCACGGCATCCGCCCGCCCGATCTGCGGGCCGACCTGCCGGACCTTGAAGACGTGTTCCTATCGATAACGGGCCGAAGGAGTGATGAATGAGCGCGCGCGTCCTGCGGGCATCGACCTGGATCGAGGTAAAGCTCTTCCTGCGCGAGCCCATGACTGTCATCTTCACCCTGGCGCTGCCGCTGATCTTCCTGTTCGTGCTTGGCGGTGTCTTTGGAAACACCCCGAGTCCGAAGGTCTATGGCGGCCACGGGCCGCTTGACTTCTACGTCCCTGCTTACCTCGGGCTGGTCTGGGCGGCGATCGGCCTGCTCGCGTTGCCGCTGCATCTCGCGCGCTACCGCGAGGACGGTGTGCTCCGTCGCTTGCGTGCCTCGGCCGCGCCGGCCTGGACGGTATTCGGGTCGCAGGCCATCGTCGCCGCCGCGATCGCGCTCGCCGGTGCCGCGCTGGTCATTGGCGGCGCGGTTATCGTTTACGGGATCCATCAGCCGCGCTCCGTGGCTGGTGTCGTCGGCGCCTGGCTGCTTGCCGGGATCGTTTTCTGCGCCCTTGGGATTCTGCTCGCCTGCGTACCGACGTCGCGTGGCGCGCTCGGCGCCGGCCTGGGGCTGTTCTTCGTGATGATGATGCTGTCCGGGTCAGGCCCGCCGTTCGAGGTCATGACGCAGGTCATGCGCGACATCAGCAAGGTGCTTCCGCTCACCTACGTGGTCCGAATTCTCCAGGTGCCATGGCTCGGAACCGCATTCCACTGGAGCGACGTCGCAGTGGCGCTGGGAATGGCCCTGGCGGCCGCGGTCGCCGCGCGGTCCGCGTTCCGCTGGGAATGACAGAACGAAGCCACCGGATGGCGAGGGTGCTTGCCGTTGACCGTGCGGCAGCGCGGCGGCTGAGCCGCAACCGGTCCCGCGGGACGATCGACGACGATTCAGGTGACCTTCGGCACGTGACGTGCTAGGGCCCGCGAGCCAGCATTGTCGGTGACCCCGTACCGAAGGAGTTGGCCATGGCCGACAAGCGTTCAGATCTGGCCGGACCCGGGATCGGCGATTATCAGGAACTAGAGCTCGCCCTGCCCCGCGACTACACCTCGCTGCTGACACCGCGTGAGACGCAGCAGGCGATCTTCGCAGTGAAGCGGTACATCGAGGAGAACCTCTGCCGCGAGCTGAACCTGTTCATGGTGACCGTGCCGCTCATCGTCGGATCCGACAGCGGCGTCAACGACATGCTCGACCGGGACGGCTCTCGCACCCCGATCCAGTTCCACATCAGCAACGATCGTGACGTGCATCCAGTGGACGCCCAGGTCGTCCAGGCGGCGACCAAGTGGAAGCGGGTCGCGCTGCGGCAGTTTGAGTGTGCGCCCGGCGAGGGCATCTGCACCGACATGCGGGCGGTCCGCAAGGACTACTTCCTCGATCACGACCACAGCTGCTACGTGGATCAGTGGGACTGGGAGCGCGTGATGACCGCGGACCAGCGGAATCTTGACTTCCTTACCGAGATCGTCGGCAAGATCTGGCATGTGCTGGTCGGCGCGGAACGGTTCGCGCAGGAGATGTTCCCGGCCCTGAAGGACCCGCGCTATCCGAACCTGCCGGAGAACCTCACCTTCTTGCACGCCGAGGACATCCTGGATATGTATCCTGACCTGCCGCGTAAGCAACGGGAAACCAGGGTGCTGCAGGAGTACCCGGCGGTGTTCATCATCGGGATCGGCTGGCCGCTGCAAGATGGCTACCCGCACGAGATGCGCGCTGCCGACTACGACGACTGGATCACCGACACGTCCGCTGCCACCGGGAAGCCGACCCACGGCCTCAACGGCGACATCCTGGTGTGGAACCACATCACCAAGCGCCGTCATGAGCTGACATCGATGGGCATCCGGGTCACCGCGCAGACGCTGAAGCTGCAACTTGAGCACAGTGGTCAGCTCGACTTCCTCAAGCTCCCTTACCACCAGGGAATCCTGAGCGGCGAGCTGCCATTGTCGATCGGCGGCGGCATCGGCCAGTCCCGTACCCTGATGCTCCTGCTCCGCAAGGCGCACCTGGGTGAGGTCAGCGTGTCGGTGTGGCCAAAGATCCTGACCGACATGTGCGCCGCGAAGAACATTCACGTGCTGACCTGACCGAGGCGGGTCGTCTCGCTCAACTCGCCAGCGGGATGTCGGTGTCCTCTGCTGGAATGCGAGACAGCATGGACAGGCATCCGCCCGCATACCGGCTGGTTCGCCGGCCCGCCAGGGCCGCCGAACCGCCAGTCCTTGATGCTGCCCAGCAACAAGTGGTCAGCCATTCCGGCGGCCCGCTGCTGGTGCTGGCTGGCCCGGGCACCGGCAAGACCACCGCGATCGTCGAGACAGTGGTCGAACGGGTCGCCGGCCGCGGCCTGGATCCGAGCCGGGTGCTTGTGCTTACGTTCAGCCGAAAGGCGGCGCAGGAACTGCGGGAACGGATCACGCTGCGGCTGAATCGGACCACCACCGAGCCGCTGGCGCTGACCTTTCACAGTTACGCCTACGCGCTGGTCAGGCGCGAGTTCGTGCTCGCCGGGGACGAGCCGCCGACCCTGCTATCAGGTCCTGAGCAGCTGGCCGAAGTCCGGCGGATGCTGCGCGGCGAGGTTCTGGACGGGGCCAGGGAATGGCCGGACCGGCTTGCCCCGTTGCTCGCCACTCGCGGCTTCGCCGCGGAACTGCGCGATTTCCTGCTGCGCGCGGCGGAACGTGGCCTGGACGGCCCGGCGCTGGCCAGACTTGGTTCCGCCGCGGGCCGCGACGACTGGGTGGCAGCCGGCGGTTTCCTGACCAGGTATGCGGCGCGGTTCGACCTGGCACCGGTGCCGGCCTACGACTATGCCGAGGTCGTCAGGATCGCCGGCCGGCTGCTTACCCAGGCGGTGGTCAGGCAGCGGGAGCGGCGCGCGTACGACGTGGTGCTTGTCGATGAGTACCAGGACACGGACCCGGCTCAGGAGCAGCTGCTGCATGCGCTCGCCGGCGACGGCCGGGATCTGATCGTGGTGGGTGATCCCGACCAGTCGATCTACGCGTTCCGCGGTGCCGACTCGGACGCGATCGGCCGGTTCCCGACCAGATTCCTGACCCCCGACGGCAGGCCGGCCCGGGTAATGGCGCTGCGGACCTGCCGCCGCAGCGGACCGGCTCTGCTGGCTGCCTCGCGCCGCGTGGCTGCCAGGCTTCCCGCGGTCAAGGGCTTTGAAGATCCATTGGCGAAACGGGACCACCGGGGCATCATCCCGCTTCCATCAGCGGGTCCAGGCGACGTGGCAGTCATCGTGGCTGACAGTGTGCGGCAGGAAGCTGCACTGATCGCTGACACTCTCCGGCGAGCTCATCTGATCGAGCACGTGCCGTGGTCGTCGATGGCCGTGCTGGTCCGTTCGGCGACCCGCCAGGTGCCTGTGCTCCAGCGGGCGCTGGCCAGCGCCGGGGTGCCGGTGGCGGTGGCCGGTGACGAACTGCCGCTCACCGCCGATCCAGGCAGCAGACCGCTGCTGCAGCTGATCGGCTGCGCGCTGCGGCCCGAGTCGCTGACCGAGGAGATGGCGGCCGACCTGCTCACCGGGCCGCTCGGTGGGAGCGACGCGCTTGGCTTGCGCCGGTTGCGGCGGCTGCTCAGATCCGAGCCGGACGGGACAGTCGGTCCTGGCTGGACAGTCGGACCGGGCGGGGAAGTCGGGTCGGCCGGGGACGTCGGACCGGGCGAAGCAGCCGGTGGGATAGCCGAGTCGACCGGGGCAGTCGGGCCGGGTGGGGCAGTCGGGCCTGACGGGACAACCCGGCCGACGCCGGGCCTCGAAGGAGCCGGCCCGCTGGCCGCGGCGCTGCGCGATCCACGGCTGCTCACCGATGCCGGTTGGCAGCCGGGCCCCGGCCTGGCCGCGGTCGAGCAGGCCCTAGCCGCGGCCAGGCGGGTCGCCGGGCTGCTCGACGTGGCGAGCAAGACAGCGTCGGACGGTACTGCCCAGGAGGTGCTCTGGGCGGTCTGGAGTGCCTGCGGGCTAGCGCCGGAATGGCACGCGGCCAGCGTGGTCGGCGGGATCCGCGGCGCCGCCGCCGATTCCGATCTGGACGCGATGATGACCCTGTTCGATACCGCGGCCAGGTTCGACGCGCGGATGCCTGCCGGGTCGATGTCGCTCTTCCTGGACAGCCTGACCGGCCAGGAGATCGCCGGCGACACCCTGGCCCAACGGGCCGAGCGCGGCGATGCGGTCGCCATATCGACCGCGCACCGGGCCAAGGGCCTGGAGTGGGACCTCGTGGTGGTTGCGGGCGTTCAGGAGGGGAGCTGGCCCGACCTGCGGCTGCGCGGATCCCTGCTCGGCATGGACGAGCTGGTGGAGGTTACCGCCGACCGGATTCCCGCTGCCCGGCCGGGTGTTCCAGGCGGGCCAGCCCGCGACGCCGCTGCGGTCGCGCTCAGCTCGAAGCTGCTCGACGAGGAACGCAGGCTGTTCTACGTGGCGGCGACCCGGGCGAGGCGCCGGCTGCTGGTGACGGCGGTTGGCGGCGAGGACAGCGATGAGCGACCATCCAGGTTCCTGGCCGAGCTGGCCGGTGACGCGGTAGCGATCGAGCAGGTGGCCGGCACTGGCCGGCGGTGGCTGTCGCTGCAGGCACTGACCGCCGAGCTGCGCCGGGCAGCCGCCGACAGGGCGCTGGCTGAGCCGGTTCGGCTGGCGGCGGCAAGCCAACTGGCCAGGCTGGCGGCGGTCGGCGTGCCCGGGGCAAGCCCGCAGCAGTGGTACGCGCTGACCCAGTGGTCGGGCACCGGGCCGATCGGCGATGGTGCGGTGCGCGTGTCGCCGTCTCAGGTCGACAAGTTCGTCACCTGCGGCTTGCGCTGGCTGCTTGAGTCGGCGGTCGGCGCCAGCCCTCCGTCGTCGGCCGGTCACCTCGGTACCGTCATCCACGCCGCCGCTGCGCTGGCCGCGGAGGGCATGGATCGTACTGACATCGCCAAACGGATCGACGAGATCTGGCATCGGCTCGATTTCGGCAGCGCCTGGTACGGCTCCAGGCAGCGGGAGCGCGCCGAACAGATGATCGGCAAGTTCCTTGACTGGCACCGGCAGAACCCCCGCGAACTGGTTGCCGTCGAGCAGAAGCTGCGGGTCAGGATCGATCAGATTCTGATCGCAGGCCAGATTGACCGGCTGGAGCGGGATTCCCAGGGCAGGGCGATCGTGGTGGACCTGAAGACGGGCGCTAGCAAGCCGTCCTCAGCTGACCTGCAGCGCAATCCGCAGCTCGGGGTCTATCAGCTCGCGGTCCTGCTCGGCGCGTTTGCCGAGTTCGGCTTGGCCGAGCCGGGTGGAGCCGAGTTGGTCCAGGTCGGTAGGGCCGGCTCGGCTGGCCAGGCCGCCGTGCAGCAGCAGCAGCCGCTGGCGGCCGACCCTGATCCGCGCTGGGCATTGACGCTGGTCGAGAAGGTCGCGGCGGAGATGGCCGGACCGCAGTTCAGCGCCACCGTCAATGACCGGTGCCGCACCTGTCTGGCCGCCGTCTGCTGTCCCGTGGACGAACGCGGCGGTCAGGTGACGCCGTGACTGCGATCGGCCAGCCCGGGCCGGGCTTCGGTCAGGTGACGCCGTGACTGCGATCGGCCAGCCCGGGCCGGGCAGCGGCAGTCGGACGGTCGTGCCCGCGCCGCGCGGAGCTGGGTCGTCGGTGCGCGCGGCCCAGTTCAGCCCGGCCCAGCTCGCCCGGCTGCTCGGTGTGCCCGAGCCGACTGCCGAGCAGGCAGCCGTGATCGGCGCTCCGCTTGCCCCGATGGCGATCATCGCCGGGGCAGGTTCCGGCAAGAGCGAGACCATGGCAGCGCGGCTGGTCTGGCTGGTCGCCAACGGCTACGTCCGCCCAGAACGCGTCCTCGGCCTCACCTTCACTCGCAAGGCAGCCGCCGAGCTGGCCGGCCGGGTCCGGGTCCGGCTGGACGGGCTCCGGCGCGTGGGTCTGGTGTTTGGCCCAGCCGGGCAGCCGGGAGCGCCGGAGCTCGACGGTGACCCGGTGATCGCCACCTACCACGCCTATGCGGGCAGGTTGATCAGCGACCACGCGCTGCGCGAGGCGCTTGAGCCGACCATGCGGCTGATCACCCCGGCCGTTGCCTGGCAGCTGGCCGCCCGGGTGGTTGCCGCGTACGACGGGCCGATGGACGCCGTCGACTGGACGCCGGTCACGGTCACCGCTGCGGTGCTCGATCTGGCCGGCGAACTGGCCGAGCACCTGCGCGGCCCGGACGATGTGCTCGCGGCCGGCGAGTGGCTGCGACGGCGGCAGCAGGAGGTTCCGGCTGGCAAGCGGCGGCTGGCCGATGCGGCGATCGGCTGCCAGCGAGTGCGCGAGCAACTGCTGCCGCTGGTGCACGCCTACGCCAGAGCCAAAGCCGAGCGCGAGGTCATCGACTACGGCGACCAGATCGCGCTGGCCGCGCGGGTCGCGGTCGCCCATCCCGAGGTCGGAAGCACTGAGCGGGCACGCTACCAGGTCGTGCTGCTCGATGAGTTCCAGGACACCAGCCATGCGCAGCTCGTGCTGCTGCGGGCGTTGTTCGGCGGCGGGCACCCAGTCACCGCCGTGGGCGATCCGTGCCAGTCGATCTACGGCTGGCGCGGGGCGAGCGCGGGAAACATGAAGCGGTTCGCCGACAACTTTCCGCCAGCGTCGCGGGCCGCTCGGCCGGGAACTGTGACCGGGGCGGCCATGCCGCGGGCTCGGGAGGCGAGTCCAGCCGAGTCGGCTGCGGCTACCGGCTCCGGAGAGGAGCGGCGAACTGGTACAGCGGGCTCCGCCGAACCGGCCGCGGTGACTGGCCCTGAGGGCGAGCGACTGGCGGAGGCGGCGACCGGCCCCGAGGCCGAGCGGCGGGCCGAGGTTCGGCTGCTGTCGACCAGCTTCCGCAATACAGGGAAGATCCTTGACGCGGCGGCCGCCATTCAGCGGGACCTGCGTCAGATCGCGCCCGAGGTGCCCAGGCTGATCGCGCCGCCAGACCGAGCAGAGCGGGGGGCGGTCGTCTGTGCGCTGCTCGAGACCAGCGCGGCGGAGGCCGGATGGGTCGCCGACCAGGTTGCGGCGCTGCTGACGCTGCCGGCCGGGATCGCACCTGATGGCCGGCCGTGGCCGGCTGGCCGGTCCGATCCAGTCCGGCCGGCTGATATCGCCGTGCTCTGCCGGAAGCGGGCTCAGTTCGGCCTGTTGCGCACGGCGCTTGAGGCCGCGGGAATACCGGTCGAGGTGGTCGGCCTCGGCGGCCTGCTCACCGTGCCCGAGGTCGCCGACATCGTGGCGACGCTGCGGGTGCTGCACAGCCCGGCTGCCTCGGACGCGCTGGCCAGAACGCTGACCTCGCCGCGCTGGCGGATCGGCCCGCAGGACCTGGTAGCGCTCGGTGCGAGGGCGCGGGAGCTAAGCCGGGATCCCGGTCTGGAGAACTCCAGGCAGGCCGGTCGGGATGACGCGGGCGGGGCGAGTCGG
Organism: uncultured Actinomycetota bacterium; assembly: GCA_963850875.1. Classification (GTDB taxonomy): domain Bacteria; phylum Actinomycetota; class Actinomycetes; order Streptosporangiales; family Streptosporangiaceae; genus Chersky-822. The sequence continues at coordinate 541,096 of CAWKNA010000005.1, read as the reverse complement.
AGTCCGAGCGGCGGGGTCGACTGGGACGACGCTGGGCGGGCTGGCCTGGACGACGTCGGCCGAGCGGACCGGGATGCGGCCGAGCGAGCCGTTATGCCGGATGATTTCTTGACCAGGGCGGTGGCTGACTTCACCGCTGAGACCGGCAGCTTGGTAGAGGCGCTCGATGATCTCGGCGGGCCGGACGCTTACTCCGCCGACGGCTACGCCCGGCTGTTGGCGCTGGCCGCAGAGCTGCGGGGGCTGCGCAGGCACGTGGGGCGGCCGCTACAGGAACTGGTGATCGAGGTCGAACGAGTGCTCGGGCTCGATGTCGAGGTCGCGGCGCGTCCTGGCACCGACCCGGTGGTCGCGCGGGCCGACCTGGACGCGTTCGCTGACGCCGCTGCGGCCTTTGCCGGGGACGCGCAGCAGCCCACGCTGGGCGCGTTCCTCGCCTATTTGACGGCGGCCGAGACCGAGGAGTTCGGCCTGGAAGCCGGGCGGGTCAGCGAGGCCGACTCGGTGAAGCTGGCGACCGTGCACTCGGCCAAGGGATTGCAATGGGCGGCGGTCGTGGTGCCCAGCCTGGCGGCCGGGACCAGGGCGCAGAACTTCCCAGCCAGGCCGAGGCTGGCCACCCGGTGGACCGACAATCCGCGGCTGCTGCCGTTCTGGCTGCGGGGAGATTCGGCGGACCTGCCTGAGCTCAGCGGGCTGGACGCCGACTCGATGGCGACCTTCAGCCGGGACTGCACGGACCGCAACCTGGCCGAGGAACGCCGGCTGGCCTACGTGGCCGTGACCAGGTCCGCGTACTGGCTCGCCTGCACTGGCTACTGGTGGGGGAACGGCAAGTCGCCGCTGGGTCCTTCGCTGTTCCTGCAGGAGGTCAGGCAGGCCTGCGAGGCGGGGGCGGGCCGGGTGGATGTCTGGGCGGATCAGCCGGGACCCGAGGACGAGAACCCGGCGCTGGCCGAGCCGCTGACCGCGTCCTGGCCGGTGCCGGGGAGCGCCGCGGGTGCGCGATACCAGGCCGTGCGCGAGGCTGGCGACATGGTGCTCGCCGCGGCAGCCCGTCTCGCCGGGGGCGATCTGGCTGGGAGTGGTGTGGCCGGGGCTGGTGTGGCTGGGGGCGGTGTGGCTGGGGGCGGTGTGGCTGGGGGCGGTGTGGCTGGGGGCGGTGTGGCTGGGGGTGGTGTCGGTTCGGCGGCGGTGCCGGCCAGGTACGCCGAGCTGGTCGCAGGCTGGGCGGCCGACGCCGACCTGCTGCTCGCCGAGCGCTCGCAGCGGCGGCCGGACGGGCCGGTGCCAGTCGAGCTGCCGCACCGGCTCGGCGTCTCGGCTCTGGTCACCATGGCCAGGGATCCGGCCGAGCTGGCCGCGCAGGTCCGGCGGCCGATGCCGAGGCCGCCCGCGCCGCGGGCGGAGCGGGGGACTGCGTTCCACCGCTGGCTGGAGCAGCGGTTCGGCCAGATCAGGCTGATCGATCCGGACGAGCTGACCGGGGCGATCGACGCCGACCTGGTCGCCGACGACGCCGACCTGGCGGAGCTGAAGGCCCGGTTCGAGGCCGGAGCCTGGGGCCAGCGCTGGCCTGCCGAGGTCGAGGTGCGGTTCGAGACCCGGATCGGCGACCGGCTCGTCCGCGGCCGGATCGACGCGGTCTTCGCCGACGGGCCTGGCGGCAGATTTGATGTCGTGGACTGGAAGACGGGCAGGCCACCCCGGCCAGGGCCGGAGGAGCGCGCGGTCGCTGTGCAGCTCGCGGCCTACCGGCTGGCCTGGGCGGCACTGGCCAAGGTGCCGGTGGATCGGGTGCGGGCCGCGTTCTGCTACGTGCGGGATGATCTGACGGTGCGGCCCGTCGATTTGCTTGACGAGTCCGGTCTGGCCGCGCTGATCGAGGACATACCGCTGGCTGCCACCTAGCGCGCCCGCTGGCTACCTGATTGCCTGGATCTGCGTGGTCTGGGCGACCAGCCGCGCGGTGTCGTCGTACAAGCTGGTCTGGATCGTCACCACGGTCCGGCCCCGGTGCAGCGGCAACGCCACTGCGCGCACGGTGCCGCTCTTGACCGGGCGGAACATCTCGCCGGCTCCGTCGTAGCATGTTCTGACGTGGCGGCTGACTGGGAGTGGGATGAGACGCTGTATGCGGGCAGCGCCCCGTTCTACGCGGCAGGAAGGCTGCCTTACCCGGCTGGCCTAGCTGGTGCGCTTGCCGCAGCTCTGCGGCTCGGCGGGGGTGGCCGGCTCCTGGACGTGGGTTGCGGACCGGGCTCGCTTACCTTGCTGCTCGCTCCGTTGTTCGCGCAGGCCGTGGGTATCGACGCGGATCCCGACATGGTCGCCTGCGCGCGCGAGGAGGCAACGCGGACTGGCATCCGCAATGTCAGTTGGCGTCAGCTGCGAGCTGAGGCGCTTCCGGCCGGACTAGGCATGTTCAGCGTGGTCACGTTCGCCCAGTCGTTTCATTGGCTGGACCGGCCGCGGGTGGCCAGGACGATCCGGCTGATGCTAGAGCCAGGCGGAGTATGCATTCTGGTGGATGCCACCACTCACCAGGGTGCCGCCGGAGCTGAGCCGTTGCCACATCCACGCCCGCCCCGCGCCGATATCGGGGAACTGGTAGCCCGTTATCTCGGCCCGGTCCGCCGGGCCGGCCGCGGCACCCTGCCGAATGGCACGGCGAGCGGTGAGGACGAGGTGATGCGCGAAACGGGCTTCACCGGGCCGACCCGGATCGAGGTCGGCGGCGACACGGTGCTGGACCGGACCGAGGACCAGGTGGTCGCTTCGGTCTTCTCGCTGTCCAGCGCCGCGCCGCACTTGTTCGGTGACCGCCTGGCGGCATTCGAGATCGAGCTACGCGCTATCCTCCGCGCTGCATCGGCGTCAGGGCGCTTCTCGGAGCGGGCCAGCGAGGTCGCACTCGACATCTGGCACAGCTAAGCCTGCTCGGCTGGCACAGCTAAGCCTGCTCGGCCGGCGGATCGCGCCGACGGATCGCGCCGACCACAATGCCGTACCCGCGACCGCACCGGGCGTTAGAGTTCCGTCCAGGATCTATGGCCACACTCGCCACAAGCGTGCGGCCTGGCACCGGCGGCATCGCGGGTCCTGGTCCTGGCCAGCAGCTACCTGATGAGGTGAAACGCGCATGGACACAGGCGTCCGAGGCAGCGATGGCGTTCGCGGCTACATCGACGAGAACTCGGCCGGGTTCTTCGCCGCGCTGAAGGAGTGGCTGGCCATCCCGTCGATCTCGGCCGACCCCGCCCGGCACGGTGACGTCCGGCGCTCGGCGCACTGGCTGGCGGCCTATCTGGGGGCGACCGGCTTCGACCTGGCTGAGGTGTGGGAGACCGGGACATCGGACCAGCCCGGGCTGCCTGCCGTATTCGCCCAGTGGTCGGCCGCCGACCCGGCCGCGCCGGTCGTGCTGGTCTACGGGCACCACGACGTGCAGCCGGTGGAACCGCTTGATGAATGGAACTCGCCACCGTTCGAGCCGGCCGAACTGGACGGCCAGCTATTGGCCAGAGGCGCGTCGGACGACAAGGGCCAGGTGCTGTTCCACGCGCTCGGCACCAGAGCCTGGCTAGCCGGGCACGGCGCGAGCGCACCGCCGGTGACGCTCAAGCTGATCATCGAGGGCGAGGAGGAGTCGGGCTCCCGGCACTTCGCCGACCTGCTGCGGCGCGAGCGGGACCGGTTGGCCTGCGACGTGATCGTCGTCTCCGACACCACGATGTGGGCGGCCGACGTGCCTTCCATGTGCACCGGGATGCGCGGCGTGACCGCGGCCCAGATCGACCTGTACGGCCCGGAACACGACCTGCACTCGGGATCTTTCGGCGGCGCGGTGTCGAACCCGCTGCACGTACTTGCCGACCTGCTGGCCGGGCTGCACGACGCCGACGGCCGGATTACCCTGCCCGGGTTCTACGACAAGGTGGTCGCACTGTCGGCCAGCGAGCGCGAGCTGTTCGCGCGGCTGCCATTCGACGAGAAGGCCTGGCTGGCCACGGCAGGCAATAGCGGCGCGGCGTCGGGCGAGGCAGGCTTCAGCACCCTGGAGCGGATCTGGGCCCGGCCGACCGCCGAGATCAACGGGATCTGGGGCGGGCACACCGGCCCGGGCGGGAAGACGATCATCCCGCACGAGGCGCACGCCAAGCTGTCGTTCCGGCTGGTGGCGCACCAGGAGCCTGCCGAGGTGGCCGATATGCTGCGCAAATATCTGGCGGAACGCACACCACCCGGCATCGACGTCGCGGTCACGATGGAGGGGCCAGGGGTGCGGCCTGCGTTCTCGCCCATCGACTCGGCAGCGGTCGCGGCAGGCAGGCGGGCGATGGAACGCGCGTTCGGCCGCGAGGTGCTCTTCACCAGGGAGGGCGGCAGCGGGCCCGAGGCCGACCTGGCCGAGATACTCGGCGCGCCGCTGGTCTTCGTCGCGGTCGGTCTCGATGAGGACCGGATCCACGCGCCGAACGAGAAGGTCGAGATGGCCTTGCTGCTGAAGGGGGCGGAGTCAGCCGCGTATCTGTGGGATGAGCTCGCGGCCGCCGACCTGACCAGCTGACCGACCGGACCACTCGGCGGCTGAACTGGCCCGGCTGAAGTCGGCCGGATGGGACTAGCGGACCGGATGGGACTAGCGGACCGGATGGGACTGGCGGACTGGCCCGGGCTAGAGCCGGCCAGAAGGGATTAGCGGCCTGGCCGGGGTCAGTCGGCTGATCATCCATTCCAGTGATTGGGGCAGCTCCCGCCGCCAGCTGAAGTAGTTGTGGCCGCCCTGGCGCAGGATCAGTGAGTAGCCGCGCATCGGCGGGTGGATCAGGCGCAGAAACGTTATCGTGCCCGGCAGGCTCTTCTCCCCGCTGTCGCTGGACACGACCAGCACCGAGACCGGCGGGGCTGGCAGGTGCTGCAGCCGCCAGTCGAGGTTGTTCTCATTCTCGTAAGGCCAGCTGCTGCCATAGAGATTGCCGGTTGTGTGGTCGCGCGTCGCCACGTAGTAACCGGACAGGCCGACCGCTGCGGAGAACTGCCAGGGATAGAGCATGGCCAGCTTGGCGGCGCAATAGGCGCCGGTCGAATACCCGATCGCGGCCCAACCGGACGCGCCGGACTGTGCGCGGAATGTCCGTTCCACCGCAAGCGGGAGGTCCCGGCCGAAGAAGGTCGCTACCTGCAAGCCTGCTGGTATGTTCGTGCACTCGGTATCCCGCGGCAGCGCCACCGACGGGTTCACCATCACGTAGATGGCCGGTGAGATCCGGCCTGCCGAGGTAAGCCTGGCCGCGATGGTCGGCAGCTCAAGCAGTTTCATCAGGTTGATCGTGTCGTTCGGGTAGCCGGTGAAGGCGAGAACCACCGGGAATCTGGCCCCCGCCCAGGCGGACTGAAAGTACTGGGGCGGAAGGTAGACGTAGTCGTTTGCGGAAGTGATCCCGGTGTACTGGCCGCGGATGGTCACCCGGAGTACCGCGCCGTGGGTCGCTGCTGAGCTGATCGGGTCGGTCTGCGCCGATTTGCCAGGTCCGACAGCCGCCAATGAACCGACCAGCTTGCCGCCGTTCTCGGGTAGCGCCGAGCCGCCGCGGAACTCCGTCCCGATCGTGCTGCCCGTGATCTCGATCGGCTGACCTGTCGCCCGGCCGACGGCAGCCGAAGCTGGGCTCCAGACCTGCTGTGGTACCCCCGTTCCGAGCAGGGCCGACCAGGAGCCGAAGAACACAAGCGAGTCGTTGAGGCCGACTAGCACCGCGGCGATCACGAGCACCTGGCTGAGGCTGATCAAGCCGAGCCTGGCGGCGATGTGCGGCAGGCGCTGCGGAGCCAGTCGCCGCCACACTGCCACGGTGCAGCCGATCCCCTCGACCGCCGCCACGATCAGCAACCAAAGGAACAGCCCGCTAGTCAGTCCCATCGGCTCAGCTCCCCGGTGCCGAATTCAGCGCTGAGCCGAGCCAGTCGAGCACCGGCGCGAGCGCCGACGGTCCGGACGTGAGCCTTGCCGTCGTCGCCCGCATCGGGCGGTGGATCAGCGACAGCGGCGGCTGCGCCTGGCCCGGCTCGGTGAACAGCACGGAGATCGGCTGCATGGGCTGGTGCTGCAGCAGCCACACCACGTTGTCCTGGGTGCCGAATAGGGGAGTGGTCGGTGCTGGCCCTGGCGGTGACTGATAGCGGCCTGCGGGAATGGCAGCCGCGCCGAACGTCGTGGCATTGGTCAAGGCCAATTGCAGCGCGCAGTAGCCGCCGGATGAGTCGCCAAGCAACGCCCAGCCGCCCAGCCCGGTGCCAACCTGGTATCTGGATCCGACCGCGGCAGGCAGGTCCTGGGCGAAGAACAACGCGGCCTGTGCGCCGCCTGGCAGGTTGAGGCAGCCCAAGTCCTGCCCAGGTCCCGGCGGCAGCATGACGAGGATCACCGGTTTGAGCCGCCGGGCGGCGATCTCGTTAGCGGCATCGGTAGCCAGGAATCTGGCGCTATAGGGCGAGATCGCGCTGTCTTGGGCCGCGGAGATCACCACGATGACCGGATAGCGCCCGCCGGACTGGCCGGCCTTGACCGCCTTGGGGTAGCCGGGAGGCAAGTAGATGTGCCCGTAGTCGGTGAGCCCGGACAGCCTGCCCCGGATCCGGACGACCTCAAGAGTGCCTCCTGGCCGCCCTCCTGACGCCACGACAGGCGCGCTGGCCAGGATGGACAGCGGGGTATCGGACGCGACGGCGCCGTGATGTATGGCCACCAGCACCCCGCCGCCCGTGTAGCCGCCAAACAGGTCTGTCCAGGACGAGTAGAAGTCGTTCACGCGGTTGACGACAACGAAGATCAGGCTGATCAGGCTCGCTTGCACGACGCAGAGCGCGATGACCCGAAGCACGATCGACTGCCAGCCGGGCCGGGCCAGTCTGGGCCAGCCCCAGAGCAGGCCACCGAGCAGTAGTGCCACGAGTCCGGCTAGTAGGCAGACCAGGACAAGACTGGTCAGGCCCGGCACAAGGTCACCACCCATCGCCTGATCGCCGACTTCGCTGATGCGCCGTCTTCATATGGGCAACGGGCCTGAGCCCGGAGGAGTGCCCACTCAGAAGCCGGTTCCGGCCATTGCCAGACCGCCGACCCGACCGGAGTCCCAGACGACTGCCCGGGCCGGGCGGCCGTAGCGGCTGTTTGACCGAAGCATAAACATAGCTGGTCCTGTGTGGGATAGATGGTCCCGATCATCCTTGTTGGGCGTATCTGACATTTGTGCTACGGGGATTATCACAGGTAAATTCTAGGATGCAAATATATGTTCTAGTATCTTCGACTGAGGTAATCGGCCGAAGGCACCAGCTGCTGCGGTCTGCGCAACATCCGACCCAGGACAGGTCGTTCGTCCTTACCGTCTCACCGCCGTGTCTGCGCACTGTGGTGTGTACCGACAGTTGGCTCCGGCTGACGGTCGGTGCTGACGCTGCCGTTCGGCAGCAGATATCTGCGTTCTGTACGAACGCGAGGGCAACGTTATGTCCGTTATCTGGGACATCATCTTGGCCGTTATCTGGATCGCAATCGCGTTCTGGCCTGCCCGTGTAGCTGGCCGCAAGGGCCACAGCTTCATCGGGTTCTTCATCTTCAGCCTGTTCTTCTTCCCGGCCGCGCTCATCGTCACGTACCTCGTCCAGGTTCGCCCACGAGCCCAAGCGATCTAGCACGGCTTCCAGCATCTGGCGTGTCCGGGTACGGCGACCGGCATCATCTCCGCGCGAAGGCGGGCTTGGGGGAAGGCGGGCTTGGGGGAAGGCGGGCTTGGGGGAAGGTAACCCGCAGTCGAGCTCGGCAGCACGGTTGGCGCGCTCATCGGTCTGGGCATCGATGGGGAAGTAGGCGCGCAAGCGGGCGCGGCGGCCGGAGCGCAACGGGCCGAGAGCGAGGGCATCCACCCTCTTGGGCACGCCGACGAGTGGGATGTACTCGAAGACATCCCTAATGACTCGGCGGCAGCGCTGATCCTGCTGGAGCACCACTGGGCGGTGCCGTTGCGGGACGCGATCGCCCGAACGGGCGGCTTCCGGATCAGCGACGGGTTCATCAGCCCGCTGGACCTGATCGACGTCGGGCTGGTCTCGGCGGAAGAGGCGAAGGAGCTGCACGACCTGGAAACGTCGTCGGCAGCCCGCCGCTGACCAGGCCCAAGACGACACCTAGGGGAGGTATGAGATGTTCGGATCCCGCAGGGTCGCGCGGCGCACGTCGCGGCGTACGGCACGGCGCGTCTCCCGCCGCCGCAGGTGAGTAGCCGTGCGAGCGCCCTGGAGATAAGCAGCACGGCAATGTCAACGCCACGCTGCCTGACCCAGACCACCGACGCTCCGGCGGCGGAAAGGCCTGCAACTATCTCCGGTAACGGGCGCGCCGTCCCCGGTAACGGGCGCGCCGTCGGTCACAACCAGGGTCGGGTCGACTAGCGATGACCGGGACATTCTTTACGCTGGTGCCAGCTCTGCCGACGGCTGATGGCCTCGGAAAGCCTGCCGCAGCAGGCCGGGCAGCCGAGGTCTCTCGCATAGCCACGACCGCGGCCGTCAAGCCGTGTCAGCGGCGAGCAGTATCCGGTGTCGGGGGCGTAGGCTAGACGGCATGTCCGCTGAGCCGGTCCAGGACGAAGATCCCAATGACCCCCAGGTGATTCTCAGGGACCTGCCTGAGCAGGAACGTGCTCAGTTCCTCCGCCAGTACCACGAGGCTGTGGACGCCGCGCACGATCCGGCGGGCTACCGATGGCTGCAGCGGCTCCTGCATACGTGGAGGCTCACAGTCATCGCGACCAGCAATTCCGGCTACTACGAGGAGCTGGAAGCGGTGCGGAACGGCACCGCGCGGACCGTGCCGGCAGATGAAGCCATTCCGGACTGGCAGGCGCGACTGGCGGCGGCGCGGGCTCCGCGGCGGTGACATACCGGGCCGAGCTGAGCGATCGCGTTCTCCGACAGTTCGGCGGCTTTCCCGGCGAAGGCATTCGACGCCCGGCAGACGGTCACGCTGACCGACGTGACCTGGGCAGGCTGACCGCGGTCATGCTTTGCCCGGACGCTCCCCGGACATCGCGCACCGAGGCGGATCTGGTGGTGTGGCCCTGGCCAGGTCTTATGCTGAGGCGGTGGCAGCTCCCGCGGACATTGCGGCACTCGACGGCTCCGGACTGGCGAAGGATGGCGTTACCGCGCAGGCGGCGGGCGCTCCGGTGCTGGCGCTGGGTGGATCAAGGCTGGTCCGCGGCGGGGTCGAACGGTCCACCGCACGCCGATCCGATACCGAGTGGCTGGCCAGGGCCTGGGCGGATCCGGGCACGCGAGTTCTGATCATCGAGGATGGCAGAGCTATGGCCCGATTTGATGACAGCTCAGCGCAGCTTGTCTTCGTCTCGCCGGAACAGGCGCCCGAAGGCATCAGGTTCCTGCTCGGACTCGACGCGCAGGGCATTGCCTATTTCGGAGTCGGCGCTCCGCTGCCGCCGATCAACGATGACGCCGAAGTTCGCCGGGCCGGACTGCGTGATGCCGGGCCGCTGCTGTCCGACCGGGACGCCGGACTGCTAACGCACGCGGTAGCGCTGGCCAACTGGCACGCGGTCGCCGGGTACTGCTCGCGGTGCGGGTCGGTAACCGAGCCGGAGCAGTCCGGGCATTCCCGTCGCTGCGTGGCCGATGGCAGCGAGCACTTCCCGCGGACCGACCCCGCCGTGATCATGCTGGTCACCGACCCGGATGACCGCTGTCTCCTGGCCAGGAACGCCCAGTGGCCCGCCCGCCGCGTCTCCGTGCTGGCCGGCTTCGTCGAGCCCGGCGAGTCTGCGGAGCAGGCAGTGGCGCGCGAAGTGCACGAGGAGACCGGCATCGTGGTCGATACGGTCAGCTATGCGGCCAGCCAGCCATGGCCGATGCCGCACAGCCTGATGCTCGGTTTCCGCGCGACGACGGTCGGCACGGACATTCAGGTCGACGCCGACGAGATCGCCGAGGCGCGCTGGTACAGCAGGGATGACCTACGGTCCTGCATCGAGACCGGTGAACTGCTGATCCCACCTTCGGTCTCGATCTCCCGCTGGCTGATCGAGATCTGGTACGGCGGCGAACTGCCGGTTCCGGGCCGATGACGCGCCAGCCCGAGCCGACTTGCCGCCCGTGACCAGGTTCGGCGCTGTCCTGGCCGCGGCCGTGTCCATCGTCCTGGCGACTGGCTGCGCCGCCAGTCAGCCGACGGGAGTCGGCGCCGCAAGTCATCCGGCAACCGCAAAACCTGGCGAGAGCATCAAGGTGCTCGCCCGCAGTTACCTGGCGATCGCGGTTCCCGCCAATCACCGGCTTGAGGTCGCAAACGACAGCTTCACCGAAAAAGAACGCGACAACCTTGCCGCGGCCATATCGGACCTGCGTGCGGAAGCCAGCACCGAGCGCTGGTTCGACCAGCGCCTGCTCGCGATTCCGTTCCCGGCTGCGATCGAGGCGCTGGCCAGGGCGCTGGTCCGGGTCAATCAGAGCAGAGCCGCATTGACCGACCAGCAGACGCACTCAACCTCGCTGGCTCAGCTGCGGTCATTCGACGGCCTGCATAAGGTCGCGGATGCCGCCGCCGAGGCGCAGGTGCGGTTCATCCGCCGGGCACTCGGCCTGCCGCCTCCGCCGGGACCCTGACCGGCGCCGGCCGGGCAGTCCGCGGGTCAGCAGGCATGAGCAGTTCTGGCCGGGTCGCTCCGGTGAGTGGGAGCGGCCCGGCCAGCGGACTGTTGCCTGGATGCCGGTCAGTACCCGTAGCCACCGCCGGTTGAGCTGGATGACGGCGCGGGCGCTGGCGCGCCGGCTGAGAGCGTCACTTCATGCCACACCCCGCCGGACGCGTTGATGTTGTTGCCGTTGTTCTGGCCTGGTGCGGTGTCCCCTGAATAGGTGTAAAGGGGGTGACCGTCGTAAGTGGCCTGCTTCGTGCCGTCGGACCGGGTGATGCTGCCGATCTTGCTGCTGTTGACGCCCGCACCCGCGGTCACAGTTCCGGTCACCGGCGGCCAGAATGTCGCGCACGCTCCGGTGCAGTTCGACGTGGTGGCCGTGTCCTTGGCGAACCAGTAGAGCGTGAGGCCCTTGGAGTTGGTCAGCACCGTGGCGCCGCCGATCTTCGCGGTTCCCAAGGTCTGCGCGGCAGCGCCTGCTGGAGTACTGGCAGGACTCGTGGCCGGAGTCGTGCTGCCAGACGTGCCCGGGCCGGTGGACGATGATGAGCTGCCGCAGGCTGCGGCAAATAGGGCGACGGCGGCCAAACCGGCCGCGGCCCACACTCGGTTGTGGTTACGCATCGCATGTCTCCATTCACAGCGGAAGGGTTACTTACCCAAGAAGTACGTAGCCGTCGGCGACTACGTTCAACGTAATGGCCGGCAGTCCGCTAGCGAAGCAGAAGCCGCGCGGCGAGTTCCAGGTGGTGTGCTACGTCGTTCGCTGAGGCGCGGCGGGTGACCCAGGCGACCAGGTTGGACAGCCAGACGTCGCCGATCACCCGGGCAATGGCGCGCTCGTCCGCGGTGGGTTCGCCGTCATGCATGGCGTCCGTAAGCATCTGCTCCATCAGGGCCGCGACCGCGTTGACCTCAGCGGCGGCACTCGGATCGGCGAACATGAAGGCGCGCGTCATCGCCTCGGTCAGCAGCGGCTCGCGCTGCATGCTGCGAGTCACCCGGCCAAGGACATAGAGCATCCGGTCGTACGGCGTGTCACCGGGGATAGGCCGCCGGTCGAGCCGCTCCTTGGTCTCCTCGAACTCCCTGGCCAGCCCGGAGACCAGCAGGTGGATCTTGGAGGGAAAGTACCGGTACAGGGTGCCAAGCGCCACATCGGCCCGCTCCGCAACCTCGCGCATCTGGACCGCGTCGTAGCCGCCCTTCGACGCCAGTGCCAGGGTGGCATCCAGAATGCGCTTGCGGCGCTCGCGTTGTGCCGCCGAGCCGAGTTCGGCTTCAGCCGGGCCGCTGGTCGTGGCGGGGGCCGCCGACGCTAGGGTTTTCAGGGGTGGCATCGAGGCCTCTCGTGGTGTCGGCAACGCCAGACCGTCCCGTCATCGGTCGCGGCTGGGCAGACAGCGGCGAGGGCGTCACGTCCTACCCGCAGCGTAGCCATCCCGCCCCCAGCCTGGGCGGGCCGCTCCGGCGTCCGCTGACGCCTGGTCGACCGCCCTCCGACTAACGTCAGCTCGTCGTCGTGCGCAGGCCAACGGCGCGCTAGCCGTTAATCATTGTAACGTGTTCTAATTTTCTCTGCCGCCCGACCAGCAGGAGGACGAGTGCCCATCGCCGTCACTGACGAGCAGCTGGCCATGGCGGAATCGGTCAGCCAATGGGCCAGTCGGGCCGGGACAATCGCGGCGGTTCGCGGCCTTGAGGAATCCGGCGGGCGGGTCAGCACGGGGCAAGCCAATACGGGGCAAGGCAGCACCGGGCAAGCCAGCACGGGGCAGGCTGGCACGGCGCAGGCGGCCGGGGCGGGAACTGGGATCGCCGCGGGCTACTGGTCGGCGCTGGCTGAGCTCGGCGTCTTCGGGATCGCGGTGCCCGAGCCGACTGGAGGATCTGGCGGTACGGCGGCCGACCTGATCGCCGTCGTGGAGCAACTGGCCGTCTGGCTTGTTCCCGGTCCGGTGCTGCCGACGCTGCTTGGCGGATTGGTGCTGGCCGGCCGGGTGCCAGCCGGTACCTCAGGCGAGGTGTCCGCTGTCAGCGCGCTGCTCGCCGACCTGGCGTCCGGGGCAGCGTCGGTGGCCGTCGCGCTGTCGCCGGGCGGCCTGTCCGGCACCCGGCTGGCCGATGGCAGCCTGCGGGTCAGCGGTCTGGCCGACCTTGCCCTCGGAGCCGGCGACACCTCGCATCTGCTGCTCGGGGCGATCACGGATTCCGGCGAGACGTGGTTCGTGCTCCAAGCCAGCGATCCCGGGGTGCGGGTGAGCCCGCGGATTCCGGTCGATTTCTCCCGGGCGCTGGGCGACGTCAGGCTGACCGACGTCACCGTGCGGCCCGGCCAGCAGCTGGCGGGCCTGACCACCGGGCCGGTGCGGGACGTGGCCGCCACCCTCGCCGCGGCTGAATCGGCGGGCGTCGCTGCCTGGTGCAGTCGCGCCGCCGCCGAATACGCCAGGACCCGGCATCAGTTCGGCCGGCCGATCGGATCGTTCCAGGCGGTCAAGCACTTGTGCGCTGGGATGCTGTGCCGCGCCGAGCTAGCCGCTGCCGCGGCGTGGGACGCGGCATGCGCGGCGGACCAGGCGCCGGACGAGCACCCGCTGGCCGCCGCGGCCGCCGCCGCCGTGGCGCTCGATGCCGCGGTCGACAACGCCAAGGATTGCATCCAGGTACTCGGCGGGATCGGCTTTACCTGGCGGCATGACGCGCACCTTTACCTGCGGCGGGCGCTGGCACTGCGCCAGTTGCTCGGCGGCAGTGCCGGCTGGCGGACCCGGGCTGCCGAGCTCGCGCTCGAAGGCATGCGCAGGCACCTGGGTGACGGCCGGGCCGCCGCCGTGCCGCCAGACGGGGGTGCCGGGCAACCAGATCGCGATGGCGGGCCTTCGTCGCACCGTGCTGGCGGGCGCGACGGTGACGGTCCACAGTGGCATAACGAAGGGCCAGGCGCTGAACAGGTCCGCTCGGCGGCCAGGTCGGTGGCTGCTCAGGTGGCGGCGCTGCCGGCGGACCAGCGACGCGGAGCGCTGGCCGCGGCCGGATACGCTGCGCCGCACTGGCCGGCTCCGTACGGCCGGTCAGCCAGTCCGGCGGCGCAGCTGATTATCGATGCGGAATTGGCCAGCGCCGGGCTGAGCCAGGCCCGACTTGTTGATCGGCGGCTGGGCCGTGCCAGCCATTCTCAGTTATGGCGGCAAAGCTCAGCAGGACAGGTTCGCCGGACCGACGCTCCGGGGCGAGATCACCTGGTGCCAGCTGTTCAGCGAGCCGGAGGCCGGCTCGGATCTGGCCTCGCTGCGGACCAGGGCGGTCCGCGCCGACGGCGGCTGGCTGCTGACCGGGCAGAAGGTGTGGACCTCACTGGCCAGGGACGCGGACTGGGCGATCTGCCTGGCCCGCACCGACCCGGCGGCGCCCAAGCACCTGGGTATCTCGTTCTTCCTGGTTGCCATGGACAGTCCGGGGATCGACATCAGGCCGCTGCGGGAGATCACCGGGCTGGAGATGTTCAACGAGGTCTTCCTTGACGATGTGTTCGTTCCTGATGAATGCCTGGTGGGGGAGCCAGGCGCTGGCTGGCGGATCGCGCGGGCGACACTGGCGACCGAGCGGGTCGCGATGGGCGCGGGTTCGGCGCTCGATGCCGAGGTTGAGGCGCTGCTGACCGCCGCCGCGTCGGCGGGCGGCCGGATCGCCGACCCGACCGTGCTCGATCAGATCGGCGCGCGGCTGGCCGAGGGGCTGGCCCTGGCGGTGATGGACGACCGGCTGGCCGACGCCGTGCTGCGCGGCGCCGATCCCGGCTTCGGTTCGGCGGTGCGCAAGCTGCTCGGCGTCGCGCACCGGCAGGCGGTCGCCGAAACGGCGCTGACGCTGTGCGGACCGCAGGGCGCGGCGGCTGATGGCGCGGCAGCGCAGGCAGTGCACCAGTTCCTGCTCACCAGGTGTCTGAGCATCGCCGGCGGCACCAGCCAGATCCTGCTGTCACTGGTGGCAGAACGCGTGCTCGGCCTGCCCAGGGAAGAGGCCCGCTGAATGGATTTCGAACTCAGTGAAACACAGCAGGTCATCGCCAGGTCAGCCGCCGACGTGCTGGAAGGCTCGGCACCGGCCAGCGGGGCAGCTGGCTGGCCGGATCCGGCCGGCCAGCCGGGCTACGACGCCGCCGCCTGGCAGGGGATGGCTAAGGCTGGCCTGCTCGCACTGACGCTGCCCGTCTGGCTGGACGGCGACGGGCTCGGCATGCTTGAAGCCGGTGTGCTCATCACCGAGATCGGCCGCCGCGCGGTTCCGGTGCCCGGTCTGGCCACGATCGCGCTCGGCATCCTGCCTGTGGTCCGCTGGGGCAGCCAGAACCTGCAGGCCCGGCTGCTGGCCGGAGTGGGTTCCGGCGAGCGGATCCTGACCGCCGCACTGCGTGAGCCGTCTGCCGGGATGGCTGCCAAGCCGACCACCGTCGTGACTCTCACCGGTGGTCCGAGCGGCTCGGGCAGCTGGGGGACGGTCAGCGGGACGAAGATCGGCGTTCCTTACGCCGAGCAGGCGTCATGGATTTTGGTTCCCGCCCGGCTGGAGGCTGGTGG
This sequence comes from uncultured Actinomycetota bacterium, assembly GCA_963850875.1. Classification (GTDB taxonomy): domain Bacteria; phylum Actinomycetota; class Actinomycetes; order Streptosporangiales; family Streptosporangiaceae; genus Chersky-822. The sequence continues at coordinate 525,804 of CAWKNA010000005.1, read as the reverse complement.
TCGGGCGGTCGTGGTCCTGGACCGGACCGCGGCTGGGATCAGCCTGCAACGCACTCCGGCCGCCTCCGGCGATGTGCCCGAGTACACCGTGGTCCTAGCCGAGGTGCCGGTTACCGGGGTGCTCGGCATCGGCGAGCGCGGCGCTGCCCAGGCCGGCGCGGCGGTCGACGACCTGTACCAGCTGGCCGCCGCGGGGGCAGCCGCGGCCGCCGACGGGGCGGTCGCCGGAGCGCTGGCCCTGACCACGAGCTATCTGGCCACTCGCGAGCAGTTCGGCCGGCCGCTAGCGACATTCCAGGCCGTGGCCCAGCAGATCGCCGAGGTGTACATCGCCAGCCGGACCCTGCACCTGGCCGCGCTGTCCGCCTGCTGGCGGCTGGCCACCGGCCGGGACGCCACTGATGACGCCGACATCGCGGCTTACTGGCTGGCTCAGGAAGCACCAGCGGCGCTCCGGAGCTGTCACCACCTGCACGGCGGGATCGGATTGGACGTCAGCTACCCGCTGCATCGCTACTCGTCCATGATCAGCGATCTGGCCAGGTTCGTCGGCGGAGCGGATGACCGGCTCGACCGGATTGACCAGGGGTCGGCCGGGACGGGGGCGCGGCGATGTTCATCGAGCTGACCGACGGCCAGCGCGAGCTCAGGGACGAGCTGCGCGAGTACTTCGCCGGACTGATCACGCCGGCCCAGCGCCGGGCCATGCTGACCGACCGGCACGGCCAGGTCTACCGGGAAGTCGTCCGGCAGATGGGCCGCGACGGCTGGCTCGGCGTCGGCTGGCCCACTGAATACGGCGGGCGCGGGTTCGGCCCGATCGAACAGCAGATCTTCGTCAGCGAGGCCTCCCGTGCGGACGTGCCGCTGCCCGCAGTCACGCTGCAGACGGTCGGCCCGACATTGCAGGCGTTCGGGACCGCCGAGCAGAAAGAGCTGTTCCTGCCCGCGATTCTGGCTGGCGAGGTGCATTTCGCGATCGGCTACACCGAGCCGGGAGCCGGTACCGACCTCGCGGCGCTGACCTGCCGGGCGGTGCGGGACGGCGACAGCTACCTGGTCAACGGCCAGAAGGTGTTCACCACTGGTGCCCATGAAGCGGATTACATCTGGCTGGCCGTCCGCACCGACCCGGTAGCACGGCGGCACCGCGGCATCTCGATCCTGATCGTCGACACCAGCGATCCCGGTTTCAGCTGGACGCCGATCATTACCAGCGACGGGGCGCACCACGTCAACGCCACCTACTACTCCGACGTCAGGGTCCCCGTGAGCATGCGGGTCGGAGCCGAGAACGCCGGCTGGCGACTGGTGACCACTCAGCTGAACCACGAGCGGGTCATGCTCGGTCCGGCTGGCCGGCTCGGCGCTCTGTACGATCGCGTGCTCGACTGGGCGCGCGCGTATCTCGGCCCGGACGGGCGGCCGGTGGCCGAATATGGCGATGTCCGCCGGGCGCTCGGTCAGGTCCATGCCAGCCTGCGCGTCAACGAGCTGCTGAACTGGCAGGTCGCGATGGCCGACACGGTGGACATCGCCGATGCGTCGGCAACGAAGGTCTTCTCCTCGGAGCGACTGCAGCGGCTCGGCCAGTTGCTCGCCGATGTCGTCGGGCGGCACGGTGACCCGGCAGACGAGTCCACCGCTGAGCTGATGCACTGGCTGGATGTGCAGGTCAAGCGGAACCTGGTGCTGACCTTCGGCGGCGGGGTGAACGAGATTCTGCGAGAACTGATCGCGACCGCCGGTCTCGGGCTGCCGCGGGTGCCGCGCTGATGGAGGGCTGGGATTATGCCGCCGCGCGCATCCGCGCCGTGGCGCAGCGAGTGATGGCGGCCGGTCCGTCCAGCCCGCGCCTCGCCCGCGATCCGGTAAACCTGCCGATGATCAGGAACTGGGTCGAGGCGATCGGCGACGCCAACCCGGTCTACACCGACCCCGAGATCGCCGCCGCTTCGGTGCACGGCTGCCTGGTGGCACCGCCGGCCATGGTGCAGGCATGGACGATGCCGGGACTGCACGGTGTCCGCGATGCCAGCGACCCGCTAAGCCAGATGTCGGCAGCGCTGGACCAGGCCGGCTACACCTCGGTCGTGGCGACCAACTCCGACCAGGTCTATCACCGGTACCTGCGGCACGGTGAGCAGCTGACCGTCCGGATCAGCCTGATTGATCTGATCGGGCCGAAGACGACCGCCCTGGGGGAGGGCTGGTTCTTCACGACCCGCAGCAACTGGTACGCCGGGGACGAGCCCGTCGCCACCATGGATTTCCGGATCCTGAAGTTCCGGCCGCCCGCTGCTGCGGCGGGTACCGGTACCCCGGCCGGCTACGTGATGCGACCGGTCAGCTCGCCTGATACGGCGTTCTTCTGGGCCGGGACCGCCGCTGGCGAGCTGCGGATCCAGCGCTGCGGTGATTGCGGCGCGCTCCGGCATCCGCCGGGGCCGCTCTGCCCGCAGTGCGGCTCGCCGCGTCCGGACTACACGGTCGCCGCGGGCACTGGCGAGGTCTTCAGCTACGTGGTGCATCATCATCCGCCGGTGCCAGGAAAGCAGCTGCCGATCGTGATCGCCCTGGTTCAGCTCGACGAGGGCGTCCGGATGGTCGGCGAGCTTGTCGGCGTCGATCCCGAGCAGGTCAGGATCGGTCTGCCGGTCAAGGTCGAGTACCTCAGGATCGACGATGAGCTGACCTTGCCCGCCTGGCGGCTGGCTGAGCCGGATGAACGGCCAGCGGCTGACACCCACGATAAACCGGCAGCCCACGACGAGCCGGCAGCCGCCCACGGCGAACCGGCAGCCGCCCACGACGAGCCGGCAGCCACCCACGACGAACCGGCTGGGGGGCAGCTGGCGCGAGAGCGGTCGCCCGGGGAGACCGCCGAGTTGATGCCCGAGCTGGCGGTGCAGGCCAGTACTACCTTCGTGATCGCGTCCGCGCTGGCGACCCGCGACTTCCAGGACGTGCATCACGACCGGGATCGAGCGGTGGCCAGGGGCAGCAAGGACATCTTCCTCAACATCTTGACCACCACCGGGCTGGTCCAGCGGTTCGCCTCCGGCTGGGCGGGACCACAGTCGATCCTGCGCCAGATCTCGATCCGGCTCGGAGCGCCCTGTTACGCGGGCGACACGCTCACCTTCTCCGGACAGATCACCGAGCACCGTACCGAAGCGGCCGCCGCGCCGGCCGACGGCGGGAGCGCAGACCCAAGTGCTGAACTGATGACCGACTGCTACCAGCTGGCGGTCGTCGGCCGGTGTAGTCTTGGCGACCACGTGACCGGGACCGTCAGGATCGACATCCGCAGGAGTCGGCCGTGACCGGCCGATCCGGGGCAGGACAGGCCGGCCTCGCCGCGATCGCCGGGATCGGGGCAACCGAGTTCTCCAAGAACTCGGGCCGCAGCGAGCTCCGGCTGGCGACCGAGGCGGTCCAGGCCGCGCTGGCCGACGCGGGGCTGCGCCCGTCCGACGTGGACGGCCTGGTCACCTTCACGATGGACAGCAATGCCGAGGTCGCCGTCGCGCGCGAGCTCGGCATCGGCGAGCTCACCTTCTTCAGCCAGATCGGGTACGGCGGCGGCGCGGCGTGCGCGACCGTGCACCAGGCGACGCTGGCCGTCGCCACCGGCACGGCCGGCGTGGTGGTCTGCTACCGGGCACTGAACGAGCGGTCGGGCCGCAGGTTCGGCCAGGTTGCGGTCGCTGCCGCGGCGATGCCGACGTCGTCGGGCATCGACAACGGCTGGCACTACCCGATGGGACTGTCCACTCCGGCCGCCACCGTGGCGATGATGGCCCGCCGCTACATGCATGTCTACGGCGCGACAAGCGCCGACTTCGGGATGGTGACCGTGGCCGACCGGCGGCACGCCGCCACCAACCCGCTGGCGTGGTTCTACCAGCGGCCGATCACGCTGGCCGAGCACCAGGCCTCCCGCTGGATCGCCGAGCCACTGCGGCTGCTCGACTGCTGCCAGGAGAGCGACGGCGCGGTCGCCATCGTGGTGACCAGTCTGGAGCGGGCCGCTGCGCTGCGGCACCGCCCGGCGGTTATCCGCGCGGCGGCTCAAGGCAGCGGCCCTGACCAGTTCACCATGACCAGTTACTACCGCGACGACATGACCGGGCTGCCGGAGATGGGGGTCGTCGCCAGGCAGCTCTGGCAGCGGGCCGGAATCGGCCCGGCCGACATCAGGACCGCCATTTTGTACGACCACTTCACCCCGTACGTGCTGATGCAACTGGAAGAACTCGGCTTCTGCCCGCGCGGCGAGGCACGGCAGTTCATCGCCGACGGCGCGATCGAGACCGGCGGGCGGCTGCCGGTGAACCCGCACGGCGGCCAGCTCGGCGAGGCCTACATCCACGGCATGAACGGGATCGCCGAGGGCGTCAGGCAGGTCCGTGGCACCGCGGTGAACCAGATCCCAGGCGACGGCCCGGTCCTGGTCACAGCCGGCACCGGCGTGCCCACCAGCGGCCTGATCCTGGCTGCGGACTGAGCCGCGAGCCCGTAGCAGGCCCTCGGCGCCCGGTTCGGCTGGCTGGGTATTCCACGCAGCTACCTGGGTAGCCGCCGTCAGCCGATCTGGGTAATCGCACCGATGCGTCGGGCAGCTGCCGGGGCGCAGGATGCAGTTATGCCGGGACACCAGGTCCCGGCCCGGATCGAGAAGGTCAGTCGTGCCCGTCCAAGAAGCCACCCCCCGCCATATCGGCCGAACAGTGGCCGAAGAGTACGGCCGCAGCGACGAGTGCGATGACGTGATCATCGGCCACCGCCTGACTGACGGTCAGTTTTACGTCCACCGTCCCTGCGAGCCATGCGGCGAATGTGATCGCCGTGCACCGGGCACGCATCGAGCCTGACGGTCACGGCGGTACCTGACCGGGGACCAGCGCCAGCATGAGCCAGGCGGCCGTATGCCGGTTCATACTTGGCCTATGCGCCCAGTGCTGTGCCCGGTGGTGGTTGGGCGGGATGCGGAGGCCAGTCACCTTCGCGCTGCCCTAGCCGGGGCGCAGGCGGGCCGGGGTCGCACGGTCCTGCTGGCTGGGGAGGCCGGGATCGGAAAGTCGCGGCTGGCCCGTGAGGTCGCTGGGATAGCACGTGAGCAGGGGTTCGCCGTGCTGACCGGGCGGGCGGTGGCGGGGGGCGTGCCGACGCCATTCCGGCCATTTGCCGAAGCGCTGGCGTCGGCCTTGCGTGCGAACGGGCTGCCGGAGAGTCCAGAGCTTGATCCGTTCCGGCCGGCGCTCGGGCGGCTGGTTCCGCAGTTGCAGCCGGAGAGCGAGGCTGCCGACGATGGGTCGCTGGTTTTCGTTGGCGAGGCGGTGCTCCGGCTGCTGGGTGTGCTCTCCCCGGATCACGGCTGCCTGCTTGTGCTCGAGGATCTGCACTGGGCTGATCTTGAGACGCTGGCCCTGATCGAGTATGTCGCGGACAACGTCTTCGCTGAGCGACTGCTGTGCGTGGGAACGTTCCGGCCCGAGGAGGGCGGCGGGGCGGCTGATCTGGCGGCGAAGCTGGAGAGCCGTGGCTCGGCCGAGGTGCTGCCGCTGCGGCGCCTGGGTCCTGACGCGATGGCGCGGATGGCAATGGCGTGCCTGGGAGCCGGCCAGTTGCCTGCGCCTGCGCAGTCGTTCGTCGCCGAGCGTACCGAGGGCGTCCCGTTCCTGGTCGAGGAGGTGCTGGCCGGGCTGCTTGCGGACGGGGTGCTGGTCGACCGGGACGGGCGATGGGAAACCACGGGTCCGGTCGCGGCCGGTGTCCCGGCCACGTTCGCCGATGCCGTGGGCCGTCGGCTTGAGGCCATCGATCCGGATTCACGGCGGGTGATCCGGGCCGCTGCGGTAATCGGACGCCGGTTTGAATGGTCGCTGCTCCGCCCGATAGCCGGGGTGAGTGATGAGGCGGTCCTGGCGGCGCTGCGGCAAGGAATGGATCTGCAGCTGATCACGGCCGGTGAGCAGGGCTTCAGGTTCCGGCATGCGCTGACTCAGGAGGCGGTCCTGGCCGGTCTGATGCCTCCCGAGCTGGCGGTGCTGGCCGGCCTGGCTCTGGTGGCGGTGGAGGCCGCGTACCCTGGCCTGCCCGATGCCTGGTGCACGCTCGCCGCCGACCTGGCCGAGCGCGCCGGAGACAGCACCAGGGCTGCCGCGTTGCTGCTTGAGGCCGGGCGACGCGATCTGGCGGTGGGCGCTCTGGCCAGCGCGGAAGGCACCCTGATCCGGGCCAGGACGCTGGCCGGTTCCGGCGATGTCGGGCTGGAGATCGGAATCGATGAGGCGCTGACCGAGGTGTTCGCGATGGCCGGTCAGGTGGACCGGGCCATCGAAACCGGCCGGACGCTGCTGGCCAGGATCGGCCCGTCGGCCGCCCGGTCGGCTGACCTGCATCTACGGATCGCGCAGGCGGCGATCGCCGGGGGCAGGTGGGCGGATGCCGCGGCCGGCGTGGCCATCGCCCGCGCGGTGCCGCACGCGGACCTGGCGCGGGTGGATGCCTGCGCGGCGCAGGTCGCTGTCGGCCGTGAGGACCTGGCTGAGGCGAGGCGGCTCGCCGGGGCGGCGCTGCGGGCCGCCGAGGATGGCGGAATGCCCGATGTGGCGTGCGAGGCGCTTGAGGTGATCGGCAGGGTCGCGAGCCAGAGTGATCTGGAGGAAGCGGAGCGGGCGTTTACCCGGGCCGCGGCCATCGCCTCGGCACACGGGCTGCAGCTACGGCAACTGCACGCGCTACATGGGCTGGGCACGGTCGACATGCTGCGCACCGGGAACCTGGACCGGCTGCTTGAAGCGCGCCAGCTATCTGCGGCTCGCGGCGCGCTGTTCCTGACCGCCGTGCTTGACCTTCAGATCGCAGCGGGGCTGATCAAGCAGTTCCGCGCCGACGAGGCACTGGAGACGGCATCGCGATGCGTGCAGGCATCGCGGCGCTTCCGCCTGGCCGCGCTGCCGGAAGCGCTGGTCTTCCAGGCCAACGCCCATGCGATCCGCGGCGAGCGGGAGCAGATGGAGGCCCTGATCGCTGAGGCCATCGAGCTGGCGCCGCAGGACCGTGATCTGCTGCTGAGCTGGGCGTGGGGGCGCTGCCGAGCGACGCTGTCGCTGCTTGATGAAGACCTTGAGCAGGCTTACGCACAGCTAGACGCCGGAGCCGGGCTGCTGCTTCGCTCGTCGGCGGGGCCCGCTGCCCCGTTCATGGGGCTGTGGCCGCTGCTCGGGGCGGTACTGCGCCGGGACGGGGCCGCCGCCGCCGCGCAAGTCCGGGCTGCGCGCCTGACCCGGCATCGCGTGATCGCGGACCTGCTCGGTTATGCCGATGCGGTGCTGGCTGGCCGCGAGGGCCGGATCGCGGCTGCGCAGGCGGCGTTCGCTGCCGCCGACGCGCAGATGGGACCGCTGGTCGCCTGGTACCGACAGTACGCCCGCCGGATCGCCGCGCAGGCGGCGCTGGCCGATGGCTGGGGCGACCCGGTCTCCTGGCTGCGGGAGGCCGCGGCGTACTTTGACGCGCGCGGCGATGACCGGATCGCGGCAGCGTGCCGGGCGCTGCTGCGCCGGGCGGGCGCCGTGGTTCCCAGGCCAAGGCCCGGTGACGACGGCCTGCCCGACGGGCTGCGCGCGATCGGGGTGACCGAGCGCGAGGCTGACATTCTGCGGCTGGTTGCGCAGGGCCTGACCAACCGGGAGATCGCGGAGCGGATGTACTTGTCGCCGCGCACCGTGGAGAAGCACGTGGCCAGCCTGCTCGCCAAGACCGGCGGCCGGCGCCGGGCGCACCTGGCTGGGTACCTCGCTGAGCTAGGTGGGTAGCCGCTGCCCGCCGGATTGGGTAAGCGCACCGATGCGGTTGCCAGCGGCCGGGGCCGACGATGCAGGGGATGCCGGGACGCGGGTCCCGGCCAGCATCGGAAGGCACCGTGATGGGAGTCCACGAAGACAAGCTCGATGGGTTCGCCGACCAGTTCGCCCTGGCGCAGGCTCGCGCGCTGGCGGACCCAGGCGAGCCGCTGCACGTGCACGTCGTCCGTGCCCTGGCCCGGTTGGCGGCCGAGCCGCGGCTAGCTTGCGGCCCGGCCTTGGCCGGCGCCTACGCGGGTGCCGCCGGCGTTCGTAGTTGACGCGCTGTGATCAGCTCATGCCCGACGGCTGCAAACGGTTCATACTGGGCCTGTGCGCCCGGTGCTGTGCCCGGTAGTAGTGGGCCGAGATGAGGAAGCCCGCCATCTTCGCGCCGCCCTGGCCGGCGCGGAGGCGGGCCGAGGTCGTGCGCTGCTGCTGGCGGGGGAGGCCGGGATCGGGAAGTCGCGGCTGGCCCGCGAGGTCGCTGGGATGGCGCGTGAGCAAGGGTTCGCGGTCCTGACCGGGCGGGCGGTGGCCGGGGGCGTGCCGACGCCGTTCCGGCCGTTCGCCGAGGCGCTGACCACGGCGCTGCGCCTGGGCAGGCAGCTAGACAGCGTCGCGCTTGATCCCTTCCGGTCTGCGCTGGGGCGGCTGGTTCCGCAGTTGCAGTCGGGACGCGAGGCTGCCGACGATGGGTCACTGGTCTTCGTTGGCGAGGCGGTACTCCGGCTGCTGCACCTGCTGTCTCCGGATCATGGCTGCCTGCTTGTGCTCGAGGACCTGCACTGGGCTGATCTGGAGACGCTGGCGTTGCTTGAGTACCTGGCGGACAACGTCTTCGCTGAGCGGGTGCTATGCCTGGGGACGTTCCGCCCGGAGGAGGGCGGCGCGGCGGCCGACGTGGCCGCGAAGCTGGAGAGTCGCGGGTCGGCGCAGGTGCTGCCGCTGGGGCGGCTGGATCCGGGAGCGGTTGCGGATATGGCACTGGCGTGCCTGTCGGCCACCGGGCTGCCTACGTCGGTGCAGACGTTCGTGGCCGAGCGAGCGGAGGGCGTTCCGTTCCTGGTTGAGGAGCTGCTGGCCGGCCTGCTTGAGGACGGTGTGCTGGTGGAGCGGGACGGCCGATGGGAGCTGACCGGTCCGGTTGCGGCGAGTGTCCCGGCAACCTTCGCCGATGCCGTGCGCAGGCGGCTGGATGGCGTCGATCCGGGCTCGCGGCAGGTGATCCGCGCCGCGGCGGTGCTCGGTCGCCGGTTTGAGTGGCCGCTGCTTGGTCCGATGGTCAGCCTGGGTGCCGACGCGGTCATGGCCGCGTTGCGACAGGGCGTGGATCTGCAGCTGATCACGGCCGGTCAGCACGGCTTCCGGTTCCGGCACGCGCTGACCCATGAGGCGGTACTTGGCGGAATGCTGCTGCCGGAGCGGGCGATGCTGGCTGGCCAGGCACTGACGGCGATGCGGGCGGCGCATCCTGGCCTGCCGGGTGCGTGCTGCATGCTCGCCGCCGACCTGGCCGAGCGCGCGGGTGACTCCGCGCGGGCAGGCGGGCTGCTGCTGGAGGCGGGACGGCGGGACCTCGGGGTTGGGGCCCTGGCCAGCGCGGAGAACGCGCTGCTGCGAGCTCGGGCGCTGGCCGGTTCCGGTGATGTGGAGCTTGGCAGCGCGGTCGATGAGGCGCTGACCGAGGTTTTCGCGATGTCGGGCCAGGTGGACCGGGCCATCGAGATGGGCCGCACGCTGCTGGCTCGGATCGGGATGGCGTCGTCGGCCACCAGGTCGGCTGATCTGCACCTGCGGATCGCGCGGGCCGCGATCGCTGGCGGCCGGTGGGCCGACGCAGCTGCCAGCGTGGCGACCGCTCGGGGACTGCCGAACGCCGACCTGGCGCGGGTAGACGCCTGCGCGGCGAGCGTCGCCGAGGGCCGGAGACGCACTCAGGAGGCGGATCGGCTTGCCCGCGCCGCGCTGCAGGCGGCGGAGGCCGGCGGGCAGCCCGATGTGGCTTGCGAGGCGCTTGAGGTGATCGGCAGGGTTGCCCGGCGAACGGACCTGGAGGAAGCGGAGCGCGCGTTCGCCCGGGCCGCGTCCATCGCCGCGGAACACGGACTGCGGCTATGGCACCTGCGCGCGCTGTACGAGCTTGGCACGAACGAGATGCTGCAGACCGAGAGCGTGGACGGGCTGCTGCAGGCGCGCGAGTCGTCAGCGGCGCAAGGCGCGCTGGCGCTGACCGCGGCCCTGGACCTGCTGATCGCCGTCGGGCTGAACAAGCAATTCCGCGCCGATGAGGCGCTGGCGGCCGCGCGCCGATCTGCGGACTCGTCGCGGCGCTTCCGGCTGGCTAGCTTGCCGATGGCGCTGATCATGCAGGCCGCCGCGCACGCCATCCGCGGCGAGCGGGAGGAGATGGAGGCCCGGATCGCAGAGGCCAGCGACCTGGCGCCCGTGGATCGCGATGTCCTAGGCGGTGCGTGGGGATACTGCCGGGCGACGATGTCACTCCTGGCGGAAGACCGCGAGCAGGCTTACGCGCAGATGGAAGCGGGCGCCGAGTCGCTGCTGAGCGGCCCGGCGGCGTTCGCGCCGCCCTTCCTTGGGCTGTGGCCACTGCTCGGCGCGGCCCTGGGCCGGGACGCGGCCTCGGCAAGCGCGCGGGTGCGTGCCGTGCACGGGACGCGGCGCCGCCTGGTAGCAGCCCTGCTTGGCTACGCCGATGCAATCGTGGCTGGCCGCGACGGTCAGGTCGCAGCTGCCGAGGCGGCAGTGGCCGCCGCTGACGCCCAGATCGGCCCGCTGGTTGTCTGGTACCGCCATTACGCCCGCCGGATCGCTGCCGAGTCGGCCCTCGCCGACGGCTGGGGTGACCCGGTCCGGTGGCTGCGCGAGGCCGCGGCCTACTTCGACGCGCGTGGCGATGACCGCGTCGCGGCGGCATGCCGCGCCCTGCTGCGCCGGGCGGGTGCGGTGGTTCCCAGACCACGGCCTGGTGCCGACGGCCTGCCCTACCGGCTGCGCGCCCTTGGCGTGACCGGGCGTGAGGCTGACGTGCTCGACCTGGTCGCCCAGGGCCTGACCAACCGGGAGATGGCGGAGCGGCTGTTCCTGTCACCGCGGACCGTCGAGAAGCACGTGGCGAGTCTGCTCGCCAAGACCGGCTTGCGGCGGCGGGCCCAGCTGGCTGGGTACCTCGCTGAGCTAGCTGGGTAGCGGTCGCCTGCCGGATTGGGTAATCGCACCGATGCGCCGGCCAGGGGCGCAGGGCGACGATGCCGGGGTACGCCGGGACACCAGGTCCCGGCCACACCGGAAGGCAATGTCATGGAAGTCCAGGAAACCAGCCGGCGGCTGCGGTCCTTCGCCGCGTATGCAGCGGCGATCGCGATCCCGGCGGTGGCCCTGCTGGCGCCGGCAGGCGGCGCCGAGGCGGCCACGGCGCAGCAGGCGGGCCGGCCAGCCGCTGCCACGTTCAGCTGGCACAACCTGAGCCTGATCAACGGATGGCAGCCCTACCTGCCGGCTGGTTCCAGGTACCCCTCCTACGCCGTCAAGGGCGGCGTGGTCTACCTGTCAGGGACGCTGGCCCAGCCAGGCGGCGGCAGCAGCGAATTCGCCGTCCTGCCCAAGGCAGCCCGGCCGGCCCACCGGATGTACCTCACGGTGTACACAGCCGGCGGAACCACCGGCAGCCTAGAGATCAGATCGAATGGCGACATGTTCGCCTCGTCCTGGCCACAGTCCAATGCACGGCTCTTCACCTCGCTCGCCGCGATCTCCTACCCGGCGCCCGGGGCTACCTGGTACAAGCTCACCCTGATCAACGGCTGGAAGTCGGCTCAGCGCCTGTACGGCACCGGCGATCCCGCCTACGCCGTCATCGGCGGCGTGGTGTACCTGTCGGGGTCACTGCACACCAACAGCGGCACCAGCACCTGGTTCGCCCTGCTGCCAGCGGCGGCCCGGCCGGCTTACTGGCTGTTCATGACGGATTACACGCTCGGCGGTACCGTCGGATCCCTGCAGGCCGGGCCGAGCAGCCTGATTCAGGCCTACAGCCGGCCAGCGTCCTACGCCCGCCAGTACACCTCGCTCGCGGCGATCTCCTACCCGCGCACTTCATAGCGTCCGCGGATCTGATCCAGAACCTGGCATAACTACTCGCCGGGGCTGGCCATGTCCAAAGCAGCGATGTAGCCGAAGGTCATCGCCGGACCGATCGTCGCGCCGGCCCCGGCGTAGCTATGGCCCATCACGGCGGCGCTGGCGTTGCCCGCCGCGTACAGGCCACCGATCGGACTGCCGTCCTGGCGCAGCACCCGAGCCCGCTCGTCGGTTCGCAGCCCGCCCTTGGTACCCAGGTCGCCGGGCACGATCTTGATCGCGTAGAACGGCGGGCGGGCCAGCGGTGCCAGGTTCGGGTTCGGGCGGCAGCGCGGATCGCCGTAGTACCTGTCGTAGGCCGAGTTACCGCGGCCGAAGTCCTCGTCCTTCCCTGCCTGCGCGAAGCCGTTGAACCGCTGCACGGTCTGCGCCAGCCCGTCGGCGGGAGCCCCGATCTGGTCGGCGAGTTCGGCCAGGGTATCGGCGCGGAACACCGTCCCGGCCGCGTACCAGCGGCGGGGCAGCGGCTTGCGCGGCGGGAGGCCGGCGAAGACATAGCTGTTCCGGTACCGCTGGTCGGTGATCAGCCAGGCTGGAATGTGCGGCTTGTCGGTGGTGTGCCGGTCATACATCGCGTGCACGGTGTCGACGTAGGGTGCCGCCTCGTTCACGAACCGCTGGCCGGCCGCGTTGACCATAATGCAGCCTGGCAGCGACCGCTCGGCCAGGCAGAAGAACGGCCCGCCGGTCAGCGGGATCGACGGGCCCCACCAGGCGTCGTCCATCAGGTCAAGGGCGGCACCGGCCGCCTGTCCGGCCCAGATCCCGTCGCCGGTGTTGCCCGCCGAGCCGACCGTCCAGTCCGCACCGATCGGCGGTCGCTGGTACTTCTCCCGCATCTGCGCGTTCCGCTCGAAGCCGCCGGTCGCCAGCAGCACGCCGCGGCGGGCTCGCAACTCCAGCGGCTCGCCGTCGCGGACCACCTGTAGCCCGGTGACCCGGCCGTCGCTGAGCACCAAGCCGGTCATCGTGGTGTTCAGCCAGACCGGGACGCCAGCCTGCGCCAGGCCCGCTCGCAGCCCAGCCGCCAGTGCCTGACCCAGGCTCAGCGTGCGCTGCCTGAGCAGCTTGGTGCGGGCCATCCGGCCAGCCACCTTGGCGGTCGTCCAGATCGCCCGCGGGTGCCTGGTGCCAAGGCTGAGCCAGCGATAGTCGGCCGCGGTGATCGTCACGCCGTCAGGCGCCGGAACGTATGGCGGATTCAGCCGGGCCAGGTCGTTGCCGAGTACCCGGCCGTCGAACGGAACAGGCTCAATGGTGCGGCCGCAGGCCAGTCCGCCGGGAGCCTCAGGGTAGTAGTCGGCGTAGCCACGCACCCAGGCGAAATCGACCGGCGTGTGGGTGCGGACGAGTTGGAGCATGGCAGGCCCGTGCTCGAGCAGTGCCTGCTGGCGCCCGGCCGGGACGCATTCTCCGGCCACGTGCGCGAGATAGACCCTGGCCTGCTCCGGGGTATCCCGAACCCCCGCGTGCCTGAGCACCTCATTGCCCGGTACCCAGACGCCACCGCCAGAGCGGGCGGTGGAGCCGCCGAAGTAGCCGGTTTTCTCGATCACGATGACGCTCAGGCCGCGATCCGCCGCGGTCAGCGCGGCGGTCATCCCGGCCGCTCCGCTGCCCGCCACAACAACGTCGAACTCCGGAACTTCCGTTGCCATCGCGCCTCCTGCGGCTATGTTAGAACACGTTCTAGTAGTAGCGATCGGGGAGCGGAGGCCATCGTGCCGGAGCCGACCGACCAACCGGCACCGGATTACCGCGCCGACGTGGTGATCGTCGGCTTCGGCGGGGCCGGTGCCTGCGCCGCGCTCGAGGCCGCTGCCGCCGGTGCCAGCGTGATCGTGATCGACCGGTTTACCGGCGGCGGCGCGACCGCACTGTCGGGTGGCGTCGTCTATGCGGGCGGCGGCACTCTGCAGCAGATGGAGGCCGGAGTCACCGACTCCCCGGACGCGATGTTCGACTACCTGGCGCTTGAGGTCGGTGACGCGGTGACACCGGCTACGCTGCGTGCGTTCTGCGAGGGAAGTGCCGGGATGGTGGCCTGGCTGGCCGGGCACGGCGTGCCGTTCGAGGGCAGCCTTTGCACCGACAAGACCTCGTACCCGACGAACCGGCACTACCTCTATTACTCAGGCAGCGAGCTCTCGTCAGGCAGCGTCGCCCCGCCTGCCCCGCGCGGTCACCGGGCCGTTGGCCGCGGTACCTCCGGCGCGGTGCTGTTCGCCCCGCTGGCCGCGGCTGTCAAGGCGGCTGGGGTGGTCGTGCTTGACCAGACCACGGCGCGGCAGCTGATCACCAATGCCGATGGCCGCGTGGCGGCAGTAGCCGGCTCGACGCTGCGCGGCGGGCCGGCCTGGGCCGCGCTGGCACACCGGGTGCTGCATTCCTGGTCGGCCAAGCCCTATCTGTACGCCCCCAAGCTCGGCCGGGCGCTGCACCGGCGGGTGGCCTGGCTGGAACGGCGGTACGGCCGGCCGGTGCAGGTGGCCGCGAACCGCGGCGTGGTGCTGGCCGCGGGCGGCTTCGCGGCCAGCCGGGCGCTGATGCGCGAGCACGCACCGGCGTATCGGGGCGGGCTGCCGCTGGCCACGCCCGCCGACGACGGCAGCGGTATCCGGCTCGGCGCGGAGGTGGGCGGCGCCACCAGGTTCCTCGATCATGTCTCGGTGTGGCGGTTCATCAGCCCGCCGTCCGCCTTTCTGCGCGGCGTGATCGTGGATCAGGCCGGGCAGCGGCTCTGCGACGAGTCCAAGTACGGGGCCGCGATCGGCGACGCGGTCATCCGTCTGGCTGGCGGCCGGGCTTGGCTGGTCGCGGACAGTTCGATCATCGCCGACGCCAGGCGCCGGCTCTACGGCACCACGCTGTGGTTCCAGCGGCTGCAGGCCTGGTATCTGCTCACCATGGCCAGGACGCAGGCACCGTCCCTGGCGGCGGCGGCGTCGCGCGCCGGGGTGGACCCCAGCGGGCTGGCGGCGACCGTGGCCGAGTACAACGCGGCGGCGGCGGCCGGGACACCCGACCCGGTCGGCAAGGCCGCGAACCTGGTCACCGCGATCGAGCGGCCGCCGTACTCGCTGATCGACCTTTCGATCAAGCCAAGGCTGGCCTATCCCGCGCCGATGCTGACCCTCGGCGGACTAGTGGTCGCCGAGGACACCGGGCAGGTGCTGCGCCCGGACGGCTCGCCGGTGCCTGGACTGTTCGCCGCCGGTCGCAGTGCGGTGGGCCTGTGCTCGAACTCCTATGTCAGCGGACTCTCGCTGGCCGACTGTGTCTTCTCCGGCCGCCGGGCCGGCCAGCAAGCGGCCGCACTGGCTGGCAGCTGGCCACGGGAGAGCTGAGCGGCACAGTCGGCGTCCGTGCCTCGAACTTTGCCGCGCCCCCTTTCCGGTCAACCGCGTGCCCTCGGGCCGACCACTGCCCCCGGCTGGCACGCGACAGCCGACAATGGGCAAGTGATAGTTGTGGAACCCGAGGCGTTCGAAGAGATGGTCGTCACCGCGCTTGATGATCTCCCTGAGGACCTCGGCCGTCTGATGCGCAACGTGGCCGTCACGGTCGAGCACGGTCCCGGGCCGCGCGGCCTGCTCGGGCTCTACCAGGGAGTCCCGCTGACCAGCCGAACATCGCAGTATTCCGGCGTGCTGCCGGACCGGATTACCATCTACCGGCGCGCGATCTGCGCGATCTGCTACACCGAAGCTGATGTCGCCGCACAGGTGCGCCGGACCGTGATCCATGAGGTCGCGCACCATTTCGGCATCGACGATGCCCGGCTCGATGAACTCGGCTGGTAGCGAGTCTGGCCGCCACGCGGCCAGGTCAGGCGATCGCGAGAGCGCGGAGGTCCGATTATGTGCACCGAGGACACTGCCGCTCCGCTGGCGCCGCCGTCCGTCGATCAGCCGGTCGGCGACTGGTCAGGCCAGCCGATCACGCTGCGGCCGGTCGACGAGCTCCGGGTGCTCAGCGTCTGCGACAACACCATCGACGTGCTCATGCCTGACCAGGGCGTGGCCAAGCGCCTGCCGCCCAGCGGGCCCGCCGCCGCAGCGCACCTGCTTGACGCGGCAACGCTGGTCGGGGGCACAGTGGTCGACGCACCGCTGGCGGAGCGTGCTCATCCACCCCGACTTCTGGGCCCAACGTCGGCTGGCGATTCCCGGTCGCGACCCGCTTGAGCTGCCAAGCACCAGCCGGAGCGCGCCAGCGGCTGACCGGGATCGACGATGTCTATGCCGTCATCGGCGGGTTTCACCTGAACGGACCGCTGTTCGAGCCGACCATCGGGCCGACCTGCGACGCGCTCGCCGCACTGCGCCCGCAAGTCCTGGTGCCAGCGCACTGCACTGGCTGGCGCGCGGTGCACACGATCGCGGCGCGACTCCCTGACCCCTTCATCTAGAACTCGGTCGGCACCACCTACGTGCTCTGAAGCGCCTGCGGTCCGGACGGCAGCGGCCGATTTCCGGTGGATCGGTACGGTCAGGCTCCAGCGCCTCGACACCGTCGGGGCTGAGCACTGACGTGGTCAGTCCTGCGATACCGGCGGCTCCTCGGGGATGTAGAAGCCGATCAGCACGTTGACCTGCACCGTGTCGTCGCTGTCTGCTGCGGGCTGCCCAAGTTCGGCGATCAGTTCCTGCAGTCGCCCGCGGAAGGCGGCGACGTTGGCCGTGGGGACCTGGCTCTCCGTCATGCTGAGCACGGGCCTGCGGTAAGACTCGTCGGGCCGGTCCGCCGGGAGGTCCTTAAGCCGTCGGCTGGCGGCGACGAATCCGCGCCGGAACACGTCGAACGCCGCCAGGATCATCGCGTCGAACTCGCCGCTCGCCTGCAGGTCATCCATCAGGCCGGGTCCGAACGTGAGGTCGTCCTGGCAGGCCTGATATCGGTGCTCGACGATCCCGGAGACCATCCGGCTGGAGACTGGCCTGATCAGCCCGACGGCCTCCAGATGCTTGACGTGGCGGTACAGCTTGGTTTGCGGTTCGCCTAGTTCGGCGGCCAGTTCCTTGACCGACATCACCCGCAGCTTGCGCGGCGCGCCGCGCATCAGCGCCCCGAGCAACGCCAGCCGGGTCGGGTCGGCCAGCGCCTTAAGCATCTCGACATTGGTGATCGCTCGGACCGTCTCATCCGGACTCGTCCGACTCGCCATGCCCTGGTCGGAGGCCGTGGTTCCGTGCCCCAGTCGCCCGCCGGATGACGGCCCGTCGCTGTCGTTCACGAACTCCATCTTGCCACATCTTCACGGTCGTGTAATCATTCATGTAATCATGAATGATGGTGATGTCATGAACG
This sequence comes from uncultured Actinomycetota bacterium, assembly GCA_963850875.1. Taxonomy (GTDB): domain Bacteria; phylum Actinomycetota; class Actinomycetes; order Streptosporangiales; family Streptosporangiaceae; genus Chersky-822. Next base: position 508,480 of record CAWKNA010000005.1, on the reverse strand, counting down.
TTGAGGGAACAGGAAATGACGCAGACGATCCCGGCACCCGCCGAGTCCGGCACTCCGCTGAGGACTCGGCCCGGTGGCCCGACCCAGCCAACTGCGCCGCCGAGCAGGCACGTCGAGCCGCCGAGTCGGCCAGCTAGACTGCCCAGCCAGTCGTCCGAGCCGCCCAGCCAGTCGTCCGAGCCGCCCAGCCAGTCGACCGAGCCGCCCAGCCAGTCGACCGAGCCGCCCAGCCGCCCGCCGCTCCGGCGCAACCGCCAGTTTCAGACGCTGTGGGCCGGTTCGGCCATTGCGGGTCTCGGGCTGACGGTCGCCGACGTCGCCTACCCGCTGGCGATCCTGGCCTTGACCGGCTCGCCGGCCGAGGCTGGCCTGTTCGCCGCTATCCAGACCGTGGGCCTGATCGTGGCCGGACTGCCGGCCGGCCACCTGCTCGATCGTCGGAGCCCGCGCACGGTGCTGATCGTCGCGGAGATCTGCCGCGCCTTGATCACCGCCGGGGTGGCGGTGGCGCTGGCGACCGGCTCGCTCACCTTCCCGCTGCTCGTGCTGGCCGCCGCCCTGCTTGGCATCGGACAGCCGGTGACCGGGGCGGCGCGGATGCTGCTTGTCCGCGCGGCCGTCCCTAAGGAGCAGCTGACCAGCGCGCTCACCCAGAACGAGGTACGGATCAATGGGGCCGACCTGGCCGGGCCGCCGCTCGGCGGCGCACTCTACGGGCTCAGGGCTCTCGCCCATGCAGCGCCGTTCGTGTTCACCGCCGGATCGTTCATCCTGTCGTTGGTCAGCGCGCTGCTGGTCAAGGACATCTCACGCCAGCCAACCGAGCCGGCCGGCGAGTCGGCAGCCGCTACCGGCCGGCCCGCCAGCCGGTCCGGCATGCTCGCCGGGCTCACCGCAATCTGGCGCGATCCCGTGCTGCGCGCCACCACCGGCCTGATCGCGACGGTCAACGCCATCGGAGCCAGCCTCAACCTGATCGCGATCGTCATCCTGAAGCACCAGGCGGTGCCGTCGACCGTGATCGGCTTGGTGCTGGCAGCCGGGGCGGTCGGCGGCCTGGTTGGCGCACCACTTGTCCGGCCGCTGCACCGGCTGCGGCCTGGCGTGCTGCTGATCGCGGTCTGCCTGCTTGAGGCGCCGCTTGTCGCTCTGCTCGCGCTTCCCTTTGGCCCGGCCTGGATGGCCGGACTGCTATTCACCAGCACGCTCGGAATTCCGGCGATCCGGGTGCTGATCGATGTGCTGATCCTGCGGCAGGCTCCAGCGGCCGAGCGCGGCCGGATGGTCGGCGCGCTGATGACGCTGATGAGCGTCGGCATCCCCGCCGGAGTGGCGGTCGGCGGGCTGCTGCTGCAGTATCTGTCCGCGCAGACCACAGTGCTGATCCTGGCTGGCGCCTTGGCAGCCGGAGTGCTGTACTGCGGTGCCAGGCCCGCACTGTGGCACGCCGGCTGGCCAGAGTAAACCGCTGGGGTCAGGCGGCGGCACGGCGCCAGGCCGCCAGTGCGGCCTGGATGTCGCGCGGGCCGACATCGACGTGGGTAAGCATCCGCACCCGCCCGGCCATCGTCGTCACCAGGAGGCCATCCGCAGCCAGCCGGGCTCGCCACTGCGCGGCGGTCCGGCCGGTGCCGGTCACGTCCACGAAGACGATGTTGGTCTGGACGGCGGCCGGGTCGACCGATCCTGGCAGGATCTCGGCCATTCCCTCGGCCAGCACGCGGGCGTTCTGGTGATCCTCGGGCAGCCGCTTCGGGCCCTGGTCAAGGGCGATCAGGCCGGCGGCGGCCATGATGCCGGCCTGCCGCCAGGCCGCGCCGAAGAGGATCTTCAGCCGTCGCGCTTCCCTGATGAACTCGGTGTCGCCGGTCAGGATGGAGCCGATCGGCGCGCCAAGGCCCTTGGACACGCAGAACATCATCGCATCGACCTCGGCGGCGTAATCGGCGACACTGGCGCCGGTGACGGCGCAAGCGTTGAAGATGCGGGCTCCGTCCAGGCCTCGGTCCCGCCGGCATGCGCGCTGGCCTCGCAAACGACGAGGTGGCCAGCCACGACGAAGGCGTGCATCGCGATCTGCGTGCACAGCGTCCGGTCGGCAGGTAGATAGCGGCTTGCTTGCCGGTGAGCTCGGCGGCCCGGTCCTGCAGCCGGTTCACCGTCGGGTCATCGCCGAACCTGTCATCGCCGACCTCGGCGGCGGCCATGGCGCGTCGCATGGCCGCGGAGGGCTTGGTGACCGTGTCCGAGCGGAGGTCAATGGTCGCATCCATCGGTTTGCGTCCTATCGTCGCAGTCCTGTAGTTCGCAATATCCGTCACTATCGTCCGGTGCGCAGCGCTGCGGTACAGTCATCCGGGCCGGGACCGGAACTCCACCCGGCCCGCAACCGGACCGGAATGCCGGTCAGCTGGGAGCGAGCGGCGCATGAAGGCTCTGGTCAAGGCTCGCGCTGAGCCCGGACTATGGATGCAGGACGTGCCTGTCCCCGAAGTCGGCAGGGACGATGTGCTGATCCGGGTGCTGCGAACCGGCGTCTGCGGCACCGATCTGCACATTCATGAATGGGATGGCTGGGCGCAGGCCAACGTGACCGTGCCGCTCGTGATCGGGCATGAGTTCGTCGGCGAGGTGGTGCGGATCGGCACCGAGGTGCAGGATCTGGCGGTCGGTGATCTCGTCAGCGGCGAAGGCCACCTGGTCTGCGGCCGCTGCCGCAACTGCATGGCCGGCCGCCGGGTTCAGTGCGCCAGGACTAAGGGCGTCGGCGTTAATCACGAGGGCGCCTTCGCCGAGTACATCGCGCTGCCTGCGACGAACGTCTGGCGGCAGCACAGCGATATCGACCTGGATGTGGCGGCCATTTTCGACCCGTTCGGCAACGCCGTGCACACCGCGCTGACGTTCCCGGTCCTTGGCGAGGACGTCCTGATCACCGGCGCCGGCCCGATCGGGATCATGGCCGCGATCGTGGCTAGGCATGCTGGCGCCAGGTACATCGTGATCACCGACGTCGCGCCGTATCGGCTGGACCTGGCTCGCAAGGTCGGCGTGACCAGGGCCGTTGATACCACCGAGCAATCGCTCGCCGAGGTGATGCGGGACCTGCAGATGCGCGAGGGCTTCGATGTCGGCATGGAAATGTCCGGCAAGCCGACGGCGCTGCGTGAGATGCTCGCCGCGATGACACACGGCGGCAGGATCGCCATGCTCGGGCTGCCCACCAGCGAGTTCGCCATCGACTGGGGGCATCTGGTCCTCAACATGATCACCATCAAGGGCATCTACGGCCGGGAGATGTTCGAGACCTGGTACGAGATGTCGGTGCTGACTCAGTCCGGGGTCGACATCAGCCCGGTCATCACGCACCGCTTCGATGCCGATGACTTCGCCGTCGCATTCGATACAGTCCGCACCGGCGGGTGCGGCAAGGTGGTCCTCACCTGGGCGGACCGCTAAGGGAAGCAAAGCAGGGAGGCCGTATATGTTCGCTAGCGTCCAGCCGCAGATCGCCGCCGAGCTCGACCAGATCAGGGCGGACGGCCTGTTCAAGGCGGAGCGCGTCATTCTCAGCCCGCAGCGGGCCAGCATCGAGGTCCAGGGCGGCAAGAAGGTGCTCAACCTCTGCGCCAATAACTATCTTGGCCTGGCTGACGACGCTCGGATCATCGCCGCGGCCAAGGAGGCGCTCAACCGCTGGGGCTTCGGGATGGCCAGCGTGCGCTTCATCTGCGGCACGCAGGATGCGCACAAGCAGCTTGAGCGCCGGATTTCGGAGTTTCTCGGGACGCAGGACACGATCTTGTACGCGTCCTGCTTCGACGCCAATGGCGGTCTGTTCGAGACGATCCTGGGCGAGGAGGACGCGGTGATCAGCGACGAGCTGAACCACGCGTCGATCATCGACGGGATCAGGCTCTGCAAGGCGCGACGGCTGCGCTACCACAACAGGGACATGGCCGACCTCGAAGCCCAGCTGCAGGAGGCCGCGGGTGCCAGGCGCCGGTTGATCGCGACCGATGGCGTGTTCTCGATGGACGGCTATGTGGCGCCGCTGCGCGAGATCTGCGACCTGGCCGAGCGCTACGACGCGATGGTCATGGTGGATGACTCGCACGCGGTGGGTTTCGTCGGCGATGGCGGGCGCGGCACTCCCGAGTTGCATGGCGTCATGGACCGGGTCGACGTGCTGACCGGCACTCTCGGCAAGGCGCTGGGCGGAGCGGGCGGCGGTTACACCAGCGGACGCAAGGAGATCGTCGACCTGCTGCGCCAGCGGTCCCGACCATACCTGTTCTCCAACTCCGTCCCCCCGGCCGTGGTCGGCGCGTCGCTGAAGGTTCTCGACCTGCTTCAATCCGGCGATGACCTGCGAGCCAGGCTGCGCGAGAACACCGCATGGTTCCGGGACAAGATGACCGCGTTGGACTTCGACATCCTGCCAGGAGACCACCCGATCGTCCCGGTCATGATCGGCGACGCCGCGCGGGCGGCCGAGCTCGCCGACCGGCTGCTGACCAAGGGTGTCTACGTGATCGGCTTCAGCTATCCGGTCGTCCCGGTCGGCAAGGCCAGGATCAGGACCCAGGTATCGGCCGCGCACACGCTGGAAGACCTCGAACTGGCGGCGGCCGCCTTCGCCGAAGCTCGCGACGAACTGGCCTGACCGGCCCGCCCGGTCGGCCTCACGCCGACCAGATCAGCCTCGCCTGCCGACCTACCCGGCATCGCGTGCCGACCTCACTGGCCTCGCCTGCCGACCTGACCGGCCTCGCCTGCCGACCTGACCGGCCTCGCCTGCCGACCTGACCGGCCTCGCCTGCCGACCTGACCGGCCTCGCCTGCCGACCTGACCGGCCTCGCCTGCCGACCTGACCGGCCTCGCCTGCCGACCTGACCGGCCTCGCCTGCCGACCTGACCGGTCCAATGCTGGTCTGCGCCTTTTTCGAATCCAGCCGAACCGACATGTACGATACTCAGGCCATACAGGCTATTAGCAGGTATAGGTGCTAATGGTCCGTGGTTGACTAGCTAGATGCTCGGCGAGGGGCCGCTCGATGATCGACCTCCAGGTGCTCGGGCCGCTCGCACTTTACGTTGACGGACGGCCGGTCCGGCTTGGCCCGATTCTGCGGGTCATGCTGCTGTGCCTGCTGCTCGCCGGGCAGCCTGTGTCGGCTCGCAGGCTGGCCGAGCTGATCTGGGACGGGAACGAACCCGACGGCTGGCCGGTAACCCTGCGCAGTCACGTCCACCACCTGCGGCAGGCGCTCGGCGGCGCGTCGGCCTCGCCCGACCGCGGTGGCACGCTGATCACGACGCGAGTCGGCACCGCTGTCTGTTACGGGCTGCGGATTCCGGCCGACCAGGTCGACGCGGTCAGGTTCGAGCGGCTGGTCACCGAGGGCAGGAACGCCCTCGGCGCGGCCAGGTACGAGCAGGCCGCCGGCCTGCTCGCCGAGGCGCTGGCGCTGTGGCGCGGGCAGCCACTGGCCGATGTGGCGACCCGGTCGTTCGCCGCTGCCGAGATCGGACGCCTCGAAGGTCTGTACCGCGCCGCCCGCACCGGCCGGGCCGAGGCTGAGGTCGAACTTGGCCGGCACCGAGAGGTCATCGGAGAGTTGGAGGTCATGCTCGCCCGCTGGCCAACCGACAACGGGCTGCGCCGCCTGCTGGTCGGCTGCCTGTGCCGGGCCGAGCGCTACGAGGACGCCGCGCGGGTCTGCCGCGAGGGCATCGAACTGGCGCTTGAGCACGGACTTGACGTCACCAGCCTGCAGGCACTGCAACAGGCCGTCCTGCTGGCTGCCCCGCCCGCCGCACCCGCGTCACCTGCCGCGTTACCCACCCCGCCGCCCACGGCGAAACCTTAGCCCGGGTGCCGGGCGCCAGCTTCCACGCCGCTCCAACCGGTCTTCCACCCAGGAGTGAGACTCTTACTGACTCGGGTGAATGACGTGCATGTCATAACATTCCGTCTCGGAGCCGGGATCGGCGATTAGAGGAATCTGTCATGTTCTTCAGAACAGCTCTGTTTGGAACCATCATTGCCTGCGCGGCCAGCCTCGGGCTGCTGCTGCCCGCAGCTGTCGCAGGCGCCGCAACAGCCAGCGCTTCGGCTCTCGGCACGGCTAATGCCTCGCCGATGCTGGCAGCGCTGACCGGGGTACATACCACTGTGCTGCCGAGCGCCTACGGCTGCAACGACAACGTGTGCATCGGGATCAACGGCAACGGGACGACGGTCGACGCGATCTACGCCCAGGTCCAGAATCCCTTTAGTCACTCGGTCAAGACGACCGGCACGATCACCGACAACGGGACGGTCATCCATACCTTCCCGGCCATCACGCTCGGAGTCGGCGGGACCGACACCCAGACCTGGAACTCGCCCAACCACAAGTTCAACAGCGGTGACAAGGTGTGCGCGCACTACAGCGGGATCAGCGGGGTCCCGTGCGAGACGATCGGGTAGCTCCGCTTGGTCAGGAGTAGGAGACGCTGATCTCGGCACTGGCGGCGACGGACTGACAGGCCAGGATGTATCCGTCAGCGAGATCGCCGGGTTCAAGCACCTCGTTGTGTGCCATCTCTACCTGACCGGTGACCAGCCGGCAGGCGCACGCGCCGCAGATACCCTCGCGGCAGGAGTAGGGCGGGTCGAGGTCGGCGTCGATCAGCACGTCAAGCATCCGGGTGCCGGCCGGCCAGTCCAGCCGGTGCACCCGATCGTCCAGGTTCACCTGGAGCACGGCATCAGTGCCGCCGGTCACCGCTCTGGCCTCGAACGGATTCTCGACCAGCGACAGGAACCGCTCGACGTGCGTCCGCTTGGCCGGCACGCCCAGGTCGGCCAGCGCCTGGCGAACCACGGCCATGTAGGGATCGGGTCCGCAGACATAGGCGTCGTAGCTCGCGTAGGGCCTGGCCAGTTCGCGCAGCGCGGCTGCATCCGGCGCGCCCTGCAGCACGTCCAGCCAGTGCACCATGGTCAGCCGGTGCGGCGCCGCGGCCTGCAGCCTGCGCAGTTCGGCCCTGAAAATAACCGACCCCTCATCGGAGTTCGCATAGACCAGCACGATCCGGCCGCTCCCGGCGACGAGGGCTGATTTCAGGATCGACATCACCGGCGTAATCCCGCTGCCGCCGGCGAACAGCAGGAAATCTCCGTCCAGCGAACTCGGCGTGAAGGTACCGGCCGGCGGCAGCAGGTCAAGCACCGTGCCGGCGGTCACCTCGTCGGCTATCCAGTTCGAGGCATAACCAACCGGCACCCGCTTGACGGTGATCGTCGGCCGGTCCCCGGCATCGGGGGAACTGGACAACGAGTAACAGCGGGCCACCGAGCCGCCGTCCGCGCCTGGTATCCGGACGGTCAGGAACTGGCCCGGCCGGTAGCCGAAGCTCTCGGCCAGTTCTGGCGGCACGTCGAGGACCAGCGAGCAGGCATCCGCCGTCTCGCTGATCACCTCGGCGACCGGCACCTGATAGAAGGTGCGCCCAGAGGTCACTGCCGCCGAACCGCCGGTCGGTGTGCGAGCCCGGCCAAACCCGAGCCGGCCGGGCGGCGCGATGCGAGCGCGGGCGGCGGGCTCATGGTGGCGCGATAGTGAGGCGGCCGTCGGCGAGCGCGTCGTCGATGCTGGCCCGCAGGCTGGTGCAGGTCGCGATCAGCGCGGATGTCTGGCCCCCGACGACTCGGTCGGCGAACTCGGCGCAACGCAGCACGGCCTCCTGGCTCCACTGGATCGACGTGTGCTGCGGGCTGAACTTGACTACCTGCACGATGGCGCCACACCGGGCACACTCGACCTCGTGATATCGCCACTGGCGGTCGTCGCTGGGTGCGGCTGAGCGGGTGCTGGCCATGGTCAGCCGGTCCGCCCTGCCCGCAGGACCACCACGGCGCGTGCCTGGATCATCTCAGCCGACCTCGTCCGGCCGGGCCGCCAGGTTCGCCGCCACCTCAGCCTCCCAGGCTTGCACCGCCCTGCTGGTGTCGATCTCGAACTCATACCGCTCGACCATGTCCGGCGTGATGTCCTCCACGTCGGTGTAGAACTGCTCGTACCACCGCCGAAGCTGGTAGACCGGTCCGTCCTCGGCGCAAAGCAGCGGGTTGTCGATTCTGGTCTTGTGCGTCCAGATCTGCACGTCCTGGGTGAAGCCGAGCGAGATGAACTCGGCGAACTTGGCGGCGATCCGGTTGCCCTGGGATTCGGAGACGCCGGGCGGCAGCTTGACGATCACGCCCCATTGCAGCAGGAACGAGTCCGGGGTCACCGGCAGGTGGCAGTTGATCAGCACGGTCTCCATGATCAGGCCGTGATAGTCGTGCCACAGGTAGTCGATCATGTAGGACGGCCCGTAATAGGCGGCCTCGGACCTGAGCGTGGTCTCCTCGCCTGAGGCGTAGTTCGACCCGGTGTCGATGTCTGGCCGCGATCTGGTGGTCAGGTACTGCGACGCGATATGACCCTCCAAGACGTTCTTGAAGAACGTCGGGAACGCGAAATGGATGTAGAAGAAGTGCGCCATGTCGACGACATTGTCGATGACCTCGCGGCAGTTCGAGTTCTGGACCAGGATCGAGTCCCAGGTCCAGTCGGACCATTGCGCGGAGAACGCGCCTTCGATCCTGGGAATGGTGATGTGCTCGGGCGGAGGGTTGCCGCGTGGGTCGTTCCAGACGAACAGCTGCTTGTTCTGCTCAAGCGTCAGCCAGGACCTGGTCCTGGCAGTCGGCGGTACCCGCCGGGCATACGGGATCTTCGCGCACCGGCCGTCCCCGCCCCAGCGCCAGTCATGGAACGGGCAGGCGATCTGGTCGCCCTTGATCGTCCCGCTGGTGAGGTCACCGCCCATGTGCCTGCAGAACGCGTCGAGCACATGCAACTGGCCGGCCGAGTCGGCGAAGACCACGAGCTTGGTCCCGAACGCCTGGACGGCGTGCGGCTCGCCGTCGCGGAACGTCTCGGCGAGCCCCAGGCAGTGCCAGCCGCGCGCGAACCTAGCCGGCGGCGCGCCAGCGTCGATGCTCCGGACCCCGTCCCGGTCGTTCATGGGGCCTCCAAGCCTGCCCGCGTGCCGATTGCCGCCGACTCGGGCACTGACAACTCGGTCACTGTTGGCTACGTCCCGTGCCGAAGGGGGTGATAGCCCTAGACTAGAACATGTTCTAGTCTAGGGGCCAGCGATGGCACTCCCAGCTGCGGCCGGGTGAGCCGGCCAGCCGCTGGTCGAGCCAGCTGCTGGATAAGCCGGCTGCCGGATAGGCCAGCCGCTGGATGAAGAGGAGCAGCCGGTGAGCGAGAACGTCGGACAGTCGGTGGTGGCCACCGTCGGCGAACTGCTGCCGGTGCTGCGGGAGCGGGCACAGGAGACCGAGGACGCCAGGGTGATCCCGGCCGAATCGGTGAAGTCGCTGGAGGAGGCCGGGTTCTTCCGGCTGCTGCAGCCGTCGAGGTTCGGCGGCCTTGAGGCCGACCCGCTGACCTTCTACACCGGGGTCAGGATGATCGCCACCGCGTGCGGGTCGACCGGCTGGGTCGCCTCGGTACTCGGCGTGCACGCCTGGCAGCTGGCGCTCTTTCCGCTGGCCGGCCAGCAGGATGTCTGGGGTGCCGACCCGAGCACCAGGATGTCGTCGTCCTACGCACCGACCGGGCGGGCCGAGGCGGTCGAAGGCGGGCATCGGCTCCGCGGCCGGTGGAGCTTCTCATCCGGTTGCGACCACGCGAGCTGGGTGCTGCTCGGCGGGATCGTGACCGACGCCGACGGCAACCCGGTGGACTTCCGCACCTTCCTGGTGCCCGCCAGCGATTACCTGATCGAGGACGTCTGGGACACCGTCGGGCTGCGCGGCACCGGTAGCAACGACATCGTCGTCACCGACGCGTTCGTGCCCGAGCACCGCTCGCTTGGCTTCGCCGACGTGTCCAAGTGCGCCTGCCCCGGTCAGGAGGCAAACCCGGCTCCGCTATACCGGATCCCGTTCGGCTCGATCTTCTCTTACGCGATCACCACGCCGATCATCGGAATGGCGACCGGGGCGTATCAGGCGCATGTGGCCTATCAGCGGGACCGGGTCAGCACCGCCTATGTCGGCCAGAAGCTGGCCGAGGATCCGTTCGCGCAGGTCAGGATCGCCGACGCGGCCGCCGAGCTGGACGCGGCCTGGCTGGCGCTCGAGCGCAACATGACCGAGCTGATGAGGCACGCCAGGGCCGGGGAGCCGATCCCGATGCCGCTGCGCCTGCGGATCAGGCGCGACCAGGTGCGCGGCACCGGTCAGGCGATCAGCGCGGTGGACAAGCTGTTCGAGAACTCGGGCGGCCGGGCGCTGCGCCGCGGGACTCCAATCCAGCGGTGCTGGCGGGACGCGCACGCCGGCCGGGCGCACGCGATCAACGACCTGGAGCGGGCGCTCTCGATGTTCGGCCGCGGCGAGTTCGGGCTGCCGCCGGCCGCGGACGCCATGTTCTGACCGGACCGGGTGCGCGGCCGGGTCGGCGCCCGACCCGGCCAGCATAGGAGGCGCAGATGAGGGCTCAGCTGGCGGACACCGCCGGGGCCGCTGACCCGGCCGGACCCGACGCGACCAGCCGGTCCGCCGAAGTCAGCTGGTCCGCCGAGGTCGGCAGCGCGCGACTGCACTATCACGAGGCCGGCGATCACGGCGGAACGCCGGTGGTGCTGCTGCACGGCGGCGGTCCAGGCGCCTCGGCGTGGTCCAACTTCGGCGGCAACCTGCCGGTATTCGCCGACCACTTCCGTACCCTGATGCTCGACCAGCCTGGCTTCGGCCGCTCTGCCAGGCCCGCGGTGGTCGGCCACTACTTCACCTTCGCCGCCAACGCGCTGGCCAGCCTGCTCGATCATCTCGGGGTCGAGAAGGTGCACCTGGTCGGCAACTCGCTCGGCGGCGGCGCCGCCGTCAGGTTCGCGCTGCGCTACCCGGACCGGGCGGGCAAGCTGGTGCTGATGGGGCCGGGCGGGCTCAGCCTCAACGTCTTCGCCCCCGACCCGACGGAGGGCGTCAGCGCGCTGATGGCGTTCGCGGCGCCGCCGGGGCCGAGCAAGGAGAAGATGGCCGCGTTCCTGCGCACCCTGGTGTTCAACCCGAAGCTGATCACCGACGAACTGGTGGACGAGCGGTACGCCATCGCGAGCACCCCTGAGGCGATGGCTGCGATGGCGTCGATGGGGAAGTCGTTCTATGACCCGGCGACCGCGGCGGACGGCATGCTCTGGCGCGAGGCGCACCGGCTGCGCAATGAGGTGCTGCTGGTCTGGGGACGAGAGGACCGGGTCAATCCGCTGGACGGTGCGCTGGTCGCACTGAAGCAGATCCGCAAAGCCCAGCTGCACGTCTTCGGCGGCTGCGGGCACTGGGCGCAGCTGGAGAAGTTCGACGAGTTCAACCGGCTCGCGATCGGCTTCCTGAACGGGGGCAAGGAATGAACGGGATCTCCTCGCTTGGGTACCTGCGGATCGAGACCACCGACGTGGCCGCCTGGCGCGAGTTCGGCACCAGGCTGCTCGGCATGGTCGAGGGCCGCGGGCCCGAACCTGGCGCACTCTACCTGCGGATGGATGATTTCCCCGCGCGGCTGGTGATCCTGCCTGGCGGGCAGAACCGGCTGCTCGCCTCCGGCTGGGAGGTCGGGGACGACGCCGATCTTGACGCGGTCGGACAGGCACTTGACCAGGCCGGCGTCGCGGTCAAAGCGGGTACCGAGCCGGAGCGCGCGGCTCGCCGGGTGGCCAGGCTGCTGCGCTGCGACGACCCGTCCGGCCACGCGCTTGAGTTCTTCTGCGGCGCGGCGCTGGACAGCAGGCCGGCCTTCAGCCCGTACGGCAGCACGTTCGTCACCGGGAATCTGGGGATGGGGCATGTCGTGCTGCCAGCGGCTGACGACGACGCGGGGCTTGCCTTCTACAGCGGCGTGCTCGGATTCCGGCTGCGGGACACCATGGCCATGGCGCCTGAGCTATTCGGCCGCCCGGCCGGGGGGCCGCCGGCCATGATGCGGTTCCTTGGCTGTAACCCGCGGCACCACAGCCTCGCGCTCGCTCCGATGACCAGCCAGGCCGGGATCATCCACCTGATGATCGAGGTGGCCACGCTCGACGATGTCGGCCGGGCGATGGACCGATGCGCCAGGCGCGGCGGCAAGATCAGCGCGACTCTGGGCAGGCATGCCAACGACCAGATGGTCTCGTTCTACGTGCAGACGCCCGGCGGGTTCGACATCGAATACGGCACCGACGGCGTGCTGGTCGACGATGCGACCTGGGTGAGCAGGCAGACCACGGCGATCAGCACCTGGGGGCATGCGTTCGCCGCGGGTGCGGCCGGCTGACAACACGCGCGACTCCCACGCGGCGGGAATGAACGGGCGTCCCCGGGTGCTCCCGATGGTCGTGAAGCGTGTCGGCAAACCAGCAGTGTTCGAGCCCGACCCCGAGCGATTCCGCCAGGTGCTTGGTCACTTCTGCACCGGCATTACGATCATCGCGGCGGTCGATGATGGCGAGCCGGTCGGCTTCTCCTGCCAGGCGTTCGCCGCGCTGTCGCTTGAGCCACCGCTGGTGGTGTTCTGCCCCGCACGCACCTCGTCGACCTGGCCAAGGATCGAGCGGGCTGGCTTCTTCTGCGCCAACGTCCTGTCCGCCGACCAGCGGCACCTGGCCAGGCTGTTCGGCCGGAGCGACCCCAATCGGTTCACCGATGTCGGCTGGGTGCCAGACACTGCCGGATCGCCGGTCATCGACGGCGTGCTGACCTGGGCCGGATGCCAGGTGCAGGCCGTGCACCCGGCCGGTGATCACTACGTGGTGATCGGCCGGGTGCTTGAGCTCGGGGACTGCGGTCCGCAGCGGCCGCTGCTGTTCTACCGCGGCCGGTATGCGACGTCGGCCGAATCGGAGGGCCCGCCCGAGGTAGTCGAGACGCTGCTTGCCTGGCCAAGGCACGCCGACTGGATGTAACCGGCCCGACTGCCCGGGGCCGCGCCCCGGTGCTGACCACCCGGGGTTGACAGCCGCGTAGCGGATGACGGCCGAGCGAGACGATCGCCGGTCCACCGCAACCGCGCCGTCCAGCGCCGCGTTCACGGCGTCGCGTTCACGGCACCGGATGGCCGACTCCGCCTGAGTCGATGTGCACGGTCAGGTTCGGATGGAACCGCCAGTCGTGCTGGCGCTTCACGTCGATCAGGGCGTCAATCAACTTGTCGATGGCACTGGAGTGCGAGCGGCTGCGGCCAGCTAATACGTCAGCGGCCAGGGCGGCTTAGGCTGTGGGCTCATGCCTGAGCAGGCGCTTGAGTGCCTTGCCCGCCGGGTTGCGCGGCAGTTCGGTGCGGAACTCGACGTGCCTGGGCACCTTGTAGTTGGCCAGCCGGGTTCGGCAGAAGGCGATCAGGTCCTCGGCGCTGGGGTCCTGGCCGGGGCGGGGCAGTACGAATGCCTTGCCGACTTCGCCCAGCCTGGCATCGGGAATCCCGATCACGACCGATTCGGCGACGCCGGGATGGCGGGCCAGGACCTGTTCCACCTCCGCCGGGTAGACGTTGAATCCACCGCAGATGTACATGTCCTTGAGCCGGTCGGTGATGGTCAGGTAGCCGCGCGCGTCGAGCCGTCCGACGTCGCCGGTGTGCAGCCAGCCGTCGGCGTCGATCGCCTCGGCGGTGGCGGCCGGATCGTCCAGGTAGCCGAGCATCACGTTCGGGCCGCGCAGCAGGATCTCGCCGGGCTGGCACGAACCGTCCGAGGACTCGGCGAGATCGGCCAGGTCTGTGGTGTTGGCGTGGTCGATCCGGATCTCGAAGTCGGCGGTTGCCCGGCCGGAGGTGTGCGCGACAGTTTCCGGGTCATCACCTAGCCGGCACATCGTCACGACCACTGCCTCGGTCAGCCCGTAGGCGGTCAGCACCGAATCGAAGCTCAGCTCGCTGCGCATCCGCTCGACCAGCGCGACCGGTACCACGGCCGCCCCGGTGACTGCGAGCCGCAGGCTGGACAGGTCACGGCTGGCGCGGTCCGGGTGGTCCAGGATGGCCTGATAGATCGTCGGCGCGCCGGGGAAGACGGTGATCCGCTCCGACTCGATCAGCCGCATCGCCGCCCCGGCGTCGAACACCTGCTGTGGCACCATCGTCGCGCCGGTCAGCAGGCAAGCCAGGATGCCGGCCTTGTAGCCGAAGCTGTGGAAGAAGGGATTGACGATCAGGTAGCGATCGGCCTGGCTCAGCTCGGCGCACTGCGCCCAGGCACGGGCGACGCCGAGCGCCTGTCGGTGCGCGCTCATCGCTCCCTTACTGCGACCCGTTGTGCCCGACGTGAACAGGATGTCGCTGACATCATCGGGCCCGACCGCTGCGGCCCGGTCGTCAGCCGCTGAATGGGGAACTGCCGTCGAGCGCTGCTCGAGCTGCGCCCAGTCGAGCACTGTCCGGCCCGGTTCCGTCGGGCCGGGTTCCGTCGGGCTCGGTGCCGCGCGGTCGGGCACTATCTTGTCGGCGATTGTTGCTGCCGCCGGCGCGGTCTCGACCGGCACCCGGACGACCAGCTGCGGCAGGGTGATCTGCGCCGGAGAAATTTGTGCCGCTGCTTTGCTTTCCTCCTCGGCGGCTGCGGCGAGCATGGCCAGCCGGTCAGTGCCGAGGAAGTCCCCGGCGACGATCAATCCGCTGGCCCGGCTCCGGCCGATCACGTCGAGCGCTTCTGGTCCGGTGTACCTGGTGTTCACCGGGACCAGCGTCGCTCCGGCGTAGAGCGTGCCGAGTGCGGCCAGGACCCAGTGGTGCGTGTTCGGGGACCAGATCGCGATTCGGTCACCTGGCTCGATACCGCCCGCGATCAGGGCGCGGGCCACCGTCTGGGTGCCCTGGTGCAACTCGCGGTAACTCAGCCTCGGGCCGCCAGGTTCGGCGACCGCCGTCGCGTCGCCGAACTCCCGCGCCGCGTTCCTTACGGCGGCCGGAATGGTGAGATCCACCCGCCCCTCCAGCAAGCAAGTGCTTGGTGGGCTGAAGCTTACGCTGGGCGCTCGGCCGCTGGCCACAGCGTCGGCCGCGGGTGCTGACCGACCCCGCAGCCAGCCGTTAGGACATGTATATCGGATTGCTCAATTAGATGCCATTTGTCGGGCCGATTTTTTCAGGCATTCGCGGCCATTATCTACGGTCCGGTGTGATACCTTCGCCTCCTCATTGGTCCCGTCGCCCGAACGGCTTACGGGAATGACAGGGGTGAGCAAATGAAATATGCACGCGCGGTTCCAGCTCTGAGCCTCTTACTCGGCTTCCTGCTGGCTGCCGGGTGGCTGCTTTCCGATGGTCCTTCGGCTGCGGCCGACACCGGATACGGTAATTGCCAGAATATCCGGTTACCTGTCGCGATTGCTCCCGGCCAGCCGACCAGTCGGACCATCGCTGGGATCTACTGCCAGCCCGCGGTGTGGGCCGCCGGGGCGCACGAAGTAGACGTGCTGACCCCAGGCGCCACATACAACAGCAGCTACTGGAACTGGCCGCAGGATCCGGCACTGTACTCCTATGTCGACAAGACCCTGCAGGCTGGCCGGGCGACGTTCGACTACGACCGGATAGGCACCGGTCAGAGCAGTCGCCCGCCGAGCGGCGCGGTTGCCATCAGCAATGAGGCATACGTGCTGCACCAGATCGTCACCTGGCTGCGCGGCAACCTGGGCTATAGCCAGGTGAACCTGATCGGGCATTCGCTCGGCTCGGTGATCTCCATTGCCGAAGCCGGCCTTTATCAGGATGTGAGCAGAGTTGTCATCACCGGCCTGCTGCACGCACCCAATGTCGGCGCCGGGTTCGCGACCACGCTGGAGTCGTTGCTCTACCCGGCCGCGCTCGACCCGCAGTTCATCGGCACCGGACTCGATCCCGGATACCTGACCACGATTCCTTGGGACCGCCGCGCGGACTTCTACTCGGCGGCGGCTGATCCGGCCGTTGTCGGATACGACGAGGGACACAAGGATGTGGTGCCGGTTACCGACCTGGCGAGCCTCGCGACCACCTGGGCGCTGCCGCCGGGGCTCAACGCTTCGGACAGTATTACTGCCCCGGTGCTCGTCGTCATCGGCCAGCAGGACGCCATCTTCTGCACCGACCCCCCGGTACTTGACTGCTCGCAGCAGGCTGAGCTGCTCGCGTCCGAGGCTCCTTACTATGCCGCGGCTGCGAGCCTGGTGATCGATTCCATCCCGGAGACCGGCCACGACATCGCGCTGCATCCTTCGGCTGATCAGTCCTTTGCGCTGATCAATCAGTGGATCATGACGCACTAGCCGGACAGCTCGCACCACACGATCTTGCCGTACGGGGCCGGCTGCCAGCCCCACCTGTCGGTCAGGGCGGCGACCACCGTCAGGCCGCGGCCGGTCTCAGCGTCGGCGCTGCTGCGACGCGGCACCGGGACGGTGCCGCCGGCGCTGTCGTGCACCTCGATCCTGATCATCCTGCGCAGCCGCGTGATCAGCAGCGACACCTGGGCGGTCTCGCCAGGACGATGTACCAGGTCGAGCTGGGGGCCGCAGGCCTGAACGGCGTTGGTTACTAGCTCGGATACGAGCAGAACGGCGTTGTCGATCAGGTCTCGGGAATACGGCGGCTCGGCGTGGGCGAGCTGGTCGGCCGTCCAGTGCCTGGCGCGGCGGACTGCGGTCGGTGCAACGGCGAGCTCGATGCTCACCGAGCGGACTGCGGTCGGCGCCTTAGGGACGACTGCGGCGCCGCCGCCGGAGGCGTACATCACGGAGCACTTCCAGTGCGGTATAAGTGACGATACAGGGAAATGAATTGGTGCATATCGGGCTCCCGTTTCGCTCTCACTGCTCACACTTGGGTCCGCCGTAGTTACAGCGAGTGCTAGGGCCATCGTTGACAGTTTTGGCGCGCAGACTGCCAACTTCACGGATCTTCCCAGGATGACAGGGAGAATGCGTGCGACAATGGCGAATGGAGCACAGTGCTCGGGTTAAGTTCATGGCAAACGGGTTGGATCGAAGCAGGCAATGCCGCGGCGGCGGCAAGGCCGCGAAGGAATTACCATTGAGCGGGAAACCACGCAGCGTACGGCAGGCTCAGGCGCTGCAGGCCGCCCAATTAAGGGACCAGGGACGAACCTGGGCCGAGATCGCCGCCGTGTTCCGCGCGACCTACCGGATTAACCCCCGCGTGGCGCTGCGCCAGGCGCACGGCTGGAGCCAGCCGCAGGCAGCGGAACGGTGGACGGCTCGCTGGCCGAGCGACCCGAAGACCTTCAAGAACTTTTCCTACTGGGAGCAATGGCCCAGCCAGACCGGTCATGCGCCCTCGCTGGAGACGCTGGACCGGCTTGCTCAGCTCTACGAGTGCAAGGTGACCGACCTGCTGGCCGACTGCGACGACTACGGCGCTCAGGCAGCCCGGCCCGCTGCGGCTGGGCTGCGGGCGAATGACCGCGGTCCGGGCATCCGCCTGGTACCTGAGCAGGCCCGGTCCCGTCCCATGGTGGCTGGCATTAGTCCGGTTCCGGCGCTCTCCACCCCGGCGCTTCAGGCGGCGCTCGAGACGATCAGGCAGGCGCAGGTCGGCGAGTTGATCCAGGTTGGCACGGAGACCGATGAACCGGACCGCAGGCTTCGCCGCCGGACACTGCTGCTTGAGGCAAGCAGCGCCCTTGCCGTGGTCGCAGCCGCACCTGTCCTTGAGGTACCGCGGCTGAGCGGAGTGACCAAGGCCAGCCGGATCCGCACCGATATGGCCATCGTCAGCTATACCGGCGAGGTCATCGCCGGCCTGCGCAGGCTCGGCGGTGCGGTCGGCCCGCGGATCACCCTGCCGCCAGCGATGGCGCTGCGCTCGGCCATGGCCGCAATGGCGCGGAACGCGCCGGAACTGGTGACCAGTCAGGCGCTGACCGCCTATGGCGACTTGACGCAGCTTGTCGGCTGGCTGATGTTCAACCTGGGCGATCATAAGTCGGCGCGCTATTACTACGACGATGCGCGATCGGCCGCTTACCGGGCAGGCGATCACGACCTCGTGTCCTACTCGCTGGCCGCGTCCAGCCATCTGGCGGTTGCCCGGGGCCAAGCTAGGGTCGCCATCGACCACGCTCAGGCCGCGCAGCAGGCAGCGCGCGCCAGCGGCAATCCGTACGCGGTCGCCTACGCCGCCGACGTCACCGCGCGCGCTTACGCCGCGGCGGGCCAGGTGGCGCGCTGCCAGGCGGCTCTTGACCGGGAGCAGAGCGCACTCGGCGATATCGGGGACCAGACACCGCGGGCCCCATGGTGGTACTTCTATGATCGGTCGTTCTACTGGGGCACCGAATCGGAGTGTGCGCTCCGGCTGAACATGGCGGTGGACGCATCCGATGCGGCGGGCCGGTCGCTGAGTCAGCTCGGCCCGCTGAACCTGCATGCCACGGCACTGACCCTGGCCTTTAGGGCCGAAGCTCTGATCAGGCAAGGTGAGATCGAGGAAGCCTGCGAGACGCTGGCCGATTCGGCCAGGCTCACGACGCTGAATAGCTCGCGGCGGATCTCAAGCCGGATCCAGGTGCTGCGCAAGCAACTGCACGGCGCGGAGGAAACGGCGGCGGTACGCGACCTCGACGAGAAGCTAGCGGAGTACGGGCGGGCACGGGCGGCGGCTGAGCCGACTGGGCCTGCCGGGCCATAGCAGGAAAGCGGGTGCGCCAATGGCAGAAGCCGGCTTGAGCCAGGACGGTGTCGAGGTTGACCGGCCGAGCGTGGCGCGGCTGTACGACTTCTTCCTCGGCGGGCATCACAACTTCGCCGCCGACCGGGAGCTCGGCCGCAAGCTGCTCGCCGCCGAGCCCAACGCCAGGCACATCGTCGCCGAGAACCGGGCCTTCCTCGGCCGGGCCGTCAGATTCCTGCTTGGCTGCGGCATCAGCCAGTTCCTGGACCTCGGCTCCGGCATTCCCACCCAGGACAACGTGCACGAGATCGCCCAGCGCGGCAATCCGCAGGCCCGGGTCGTCTATGTGGACAACGATCCGGTTGCCGTCGCGCATAGCAAGCAGATCCTGAGCGGCAACACCCTGGCGACCGTCATCAGGGAGGATCTGCGGCGCCCGGAAGCAGTCCTCACCCATCCCGACGTGCGCAGCATGCTCGACTTCAGCCAGCCGGTCGGGCTGCTGATGGTCACCGTGCTGCATTTCGTGCCGGACGCTGACGACCCGGCCTCGGTGGTCGCCAGGTACGCCAGCGGACTGGCTCCCGGCAGCGCCCTGGCCATCTCGCATGCGACCCACGAGGCGGCACCAGGCGCAGCAGCGCGGGTCGAAGAACTCTACACAAGCACAACAGCCGCGGCGCACACCCGTTCTCATGCCGAGATCCTGGGCCTCTTCGATGGCTTCGACCTAGTCGACCCCGGCCTGGTCTACCTGCCGTTGTGGCACCCAGACGGCCCGGTTCCCGATCACCCGGAGCGGGCCTGGTTCTACGCCGGAGTCGGCCGCAAGCCAGCGGCTGATCACGCGGGATAGCTGTCAGGGCGTGACAGGCGGCCGATCACGCGGGAGAGCCGCCGGGGCTTTGCGTTGCAGGCGGCCAGCAGGCGATCAGGCGCTGACCGATTCCGGCGGCCCGATAGCATGACCGGATGGCTGGTCGCTCGCGCCGTACGACGCCCGGCAGGCAGGCCGGATCCAGGCAGCCAGTGGCGCCGACCCTACCCGCCTCGCTGACCTCGGCCGTGCTCCCAGCCGACGACCTGAAGGACAGCGGTGTCTACGTGTCGCTGGCATTCGACGACCTGGACCTGTCGAACCGTGACGCGGTCAGCGCCGAGGCCGATCAGTGCCGGTTTAGCAACGTCAATCTCAGCCAGACGAGACTGCATCGCGCCTTGATCCGCGACTGCGTCTTTGACCGGTGCGACCTGGCGAACCTGCGGGCGCGCGACAGCTCGCTGAGCCGCTCGGCGGTGTCGGGCAGCCGGATGACCGGGCTGGCGTGGCTCGACGGCAGCTTCCGCGATGTCACGTTCGACAACTGCCGCGTGGATCTTGCCTTCTTCCAGTCAACGAGCTTCAAGGACGTCGTCTTCGCTGGCTGCCGGCTAGAGCAGGCCGATTTCGGCGAAGCCGACCTGCGCGGTGCCAGGTTCGAGAGCTGTGACCTGGCCGGCGCGCAGTTCTCCGGCGCGCAGCTGGCCGGAACGCGGTTCGCCGACTGCAACCTGGCCGACATCGGCGGCGTGACCAGCATGCGCGGGGCGATCATTAAGAGCACCGATGCGCTTGCCTTGACCTTCGTCCTGGCCCGTGCGCTTGGCATCACGATCGAGGACGACTAGCAGGCTGACTCCGCCATCAGGCAGGGATTGTGGTGCGGACTGGCGCAAGGAGGTGTCATGCAGATCGGCGTGGTTTTCCCGCAAACCGAGATCGGCCCGGATCCGGGTGCCGTACGCAGCTACGCCCAGGGTGCGGAGCAACTCGGATTTGCCCACCTGCTCGCCTATGACCACGTTCTCGGTGCCGACCCGGCCGTTCACCCCGGCTGGAGCGGCCCGTACAACATTCGCTCGACGTTCCATGAACCGCTGGTGCTGTTCGGCTACCTGGCGGCGGTGACCTCCCTGGAACTGGTCACCGGGGTGATCATCCTGCCGCAGCGGCAGACTGCTCTCGTCGCCAAGCAGGCTGCGGAGGTGGACCTGCTGACTGGCGGTCGGTTCCGGCTCGGGGTCGGCCTCGGCTGGAATCCGGTGGAGTACGAGGCGCTGGGAAAGCGATTCGAGGATCGCGGCACCCGGCTGGCCGAGCAGGTGACTCTCCTGCGCCGGCTGTGGACCGAGCAGACGGTGACCCACGAGGGCAAGCACGAACGGGTCACCGGGGCCGGCCTGGCGCCGCGACCGGCGCAGCGGCCGATCCCGGTGTGGTTCGGTGCTCAGTCACCCCCGGCGTACCGGAGGGCCGGTCGGCTGGCTGACGGCTGGTTTCCGCAGGTACCGCCGGGCCCGCGGCTGGACGACGCGAGGTCGATCATCGAGCAGGCCGCTGTGCAGGCGGGGCGTGACCCGGCGGGACTTGGCATGGAGGGACGGGTCAGCTGGGGCGCTGGCGGGGCGCAGGCGGTGGCACAGCGAGTGAGCGACTGGCGGGACGCAGGAGCCAGTCACGTTTCGGTCAACACCATGGGCGCCGGACTGGAATCGGTCGATGACCATCTGGCTGCGCTCGCGGCCACCGCCGCCGCCCTCGGCCTCTCCGCGCACTGACCGGGCCACGGGGCGCTGCGGCTCACATCTGCGTGGAGGTGCGGGGCGGTGAATCTGGGGGCCGGTGTGATCAGACGCGCTCGATGATGGTGGCTGTGGCCATCGCGCCGCCGGCGCACATCGAGATCAGGGCGGTGCTGGCGTCGCGGCGCTCTAGCTCGTGCAGGGCGGTGGTGAGCAGCCTGGAGCCGGTGCTGCCCACCGGATGGCCCAGCGCGATCGCGCCGCCGTTGACGTTGACCCGGTCTGGATCGGGCCGGTGCACGCTCATCCAGGAGAGCACGACCGACGCGAACGCTTCGTTAATCTCGAAAATGTCTATGTCGCCGATCGACATTCCGCTGCGCCGCAGCACCCGCTCGGTCGCGGCGACCGGGCCGTCCAGGTGGTAGTAGGGCTCGTCACCGATCAGGCACTGGGCCAGGATCCTGGCTCGCGGCCGCAGGCCAAGCTCGCGGGCGCGTCCCTCGTCGGCAAGCAGCAGCCCGGCGGCGCCGTCCGAGATCTGCGAGGACGTGCCTGCCGTGTGCACACCGCCCTCGATCACCGGCTTGAGCCGTGCCAATGCCTCCATCGTGGTCTCGCGCAGGCCCTGGTCCCGCTCGACGGTCACGGTCTCGCCGGTCGGCTGCCGGTCGGCGGCGAGCACCGGCGCCTTGACAGCGGTCACCTCGCGGTCGAAGTGCCCGGCCGACCAGGCGCGCGCTGCCGCCTGCTGCGATCGCAGTCCGAACGCATCGACCTGCTCCCTGGTCAGGCCGCGGCGCTCGGCGATCCGTTCCGCCGCGAGGAACTGGTTCGGCATATCGATCGACCAGCTCTCGGGGCGGGGGCTGCCACCGCCGGCCATGGCGGCGGTGCCGAGCGGAACCCGGCTCATCGCCTCCACCCCGCAGGCGATGCCGACGTCGATCGCGTCGGCCGCGATCAGGCCGGCGATCAGGTGCGCCGCCTGCTGCGCCGAGCCGCACTGGGCGTCCAGGGTCAGGCAGCCGACCTGGTGCGGCAGCCCGGCCTGCAGCCAGGCGGTGCGGGTGACGTTGTTCGACTGCTCGCCAGCCTGGGTGACGCAGCCGCCCGCGATCTGCTCGACCAGTCCAGGCTCGATTCCGGCCCGCTCGACCAGCGCGAGCTGCGCGGCGCCCAGGATCTCGGCCGCATGCAGCCCGGAGAGGCTGCCATTGCGCTTGCCGATCGGGGTGCGTACCGCGTTGACGATCACGGCTGTGCCCACTGCGCCGCCTCCTCGCGACCCGGGTGGCGGTCGGCCGCCACGGCTGGCCCGGCTCCGCGCCCGGGCGCACACTGATCCGGCACGTGCTGTGAGCTGGCCGCGGCGTCCGCAGCGTGCCCGGCAGTCCAGCCAATTCTAGAACGTGTTCTTGATTTTCGCGCACCGGAGTTCACCGGCGCGACCGCACATGGTTCAATCCAACTAGAACGCGTTGCAGTCGGGAGGCAGCCCATGGCCGAGCCGCGGATCCCGCCCGGATTCGACTTCACCGATCCCGATCTGTATGCCCACCGGGTGCCCGCGGCCGAATTCGCCGAGCTGCGGCGGGCCGCGCCGGTCTGGTGGAACGCCCAGCCCCGCGGTTCTTCTGGCTTCGACGACGAAGGCTACTGGGTGGTCAGCAAGCATGCCGACATCGTCGAGATGTCGAGGTGCAGCGAGCTGTACGGCAGCTGGCAGAACACCGCGATCATCAGGTTGAGCCAGCTGCAGACGGAGGAGAGTCTCGGGCTGCAGCGGCTGATCATGCTCAACATCGATCCTCCTGAGCACACCAAGCTGCGCAGCATCGTCAACCGCGGCTTCACCCCGCGCGCCATCAATAACCTGCGCGCCGCGCTGACCGAACGGGCCGAGCGGATCGTGCAGACCGCGCTGGCTGAGGGCACCGGGGACTTCGTCACCGACGTCGCCTGCGAGCTGCCGCTGCAGGCCATCGCCGAGCTGCTCGGCGTCCCGCAGGAGGACCGCAGGAAGATCTTCGAGTGGTCGAACACCATGATCGGCTACGACGACCCCGAGTTCGGCGGTGACGGGCAGGCGGCGGCCGGTGAGCTGATCGGCTATGCCATGACGATGGCGGAGGACCGCAGGCAGTGCCCGCGGAACGACATCGTCAGCAAGCTGGTCCAGGCGCAGGTCGACGACGGTCAGCTCAGCTCGGACGAGTTCGGCTTCTTCGTCATCCTGCTGTCCGTGGCCGGCAACGAGACCACCAGGAACGCCATCTCGCACGGGATGCTGGCCTTTTTCGAGCACCCAGAGCAGTGGGACCTCTATCTCGCTGAGCGGCCGGCCAGCGCGGCCGATGAGATCGTCAGGTGGGCTACCCCGGTCACCGTGTTCCAGCGCACCGCGAAGGCCGATATCGTGCTCGGCGGCCAGCAGATCGGGGCGGGCCAGCGGCTTGGCATGTTCTACCGGTCGGCCAATTTCGACGAGGAGGTTTTCGACTCACCCGAGCGGTTCGACATCATGCGGAACCCGAACCCGCATCTGGGGTTCGGCGGCACCGGTGCGCACTACTGCCTGGGCGCGAACCTGGCCAGGCTGGAGATCGACCTGATCTTCAACGCCATCGCCGACGCCATGCCGACGATCAAGCGGACCGGGCAGGCCGAGCGCCTCAGGTCAGGCTGGCTGAACGGCATCAAACGGCTGCCGGTCAGCTACAGCTAACTAGCGATCTGGGGTGTCGGCGACCACCCACATCGAGAAATACTGCGACCCGCCGCCGTAAGCGTGGCCGAGCGCGGTCCGCGCGCCAGGAACCTGGTGTTCGCCGGCCTTGCCCATCACCTGCATTGCCGACTCGGCGAACCGCAGCAGCCCGGACGCGCCGATCGGGTTGGAGCTGAGCACCCCGCCGGACGGGTTGACCGGCAGCGCACCGCTGATCTCGGTCTCACCATCCTCGGTGAGCCGCCAGCCGTGGCCGGGCTCGGCGAATCCGAGGTTCTCCAGCCACATCGGCTCGAACCAAGAGAAGGGTACGTAAATTTCTGCGGCGTCGATCTGGTCGGCGGGGCTGGTGATCCCGGCGGACTGCCAGAGGGCGGCCGCTGCATCGGCGCCGGCCCGCGGGTTCACATTGTCCTTCCCGGAGAACATGGTCGGCTCGGTCCGCATCGACGTGGCCCGGATCCAGGCCACCGGCTGCTCGGCTGCCTCGGCTGCGGCCTGGTCGCCGATCACTACGGCGCACGCCCCATCGGAGGACGGGCAAGTCTCGTCGTACCGGACCGGGTCCCACAGCATGGGGGAGGCGAGCACTTTCTCGGTCGTCATATCGGCCTGCTGCAGATGTGCGTACGGGTTCCTCGCGCCGTTGCGCCGGTCCTTGGCCGCCACCATCGCGCCGATGTGCGGCGGGGCACCGCTGCGCCGGATGTAGGAGCGGATGTGCGGTGCGAAGTAGCCGCCTGCCCCGGCCAGCACCGGCATCGCGAACGGCGGGACGATCGACAGCGCCCACATGGCGTTGGACTCGGACTGTTTCTCGAACGCGACGGCGAGCACCCGGCGGTGCACCCCAGCCTGGATCAGGCTGGTAGCGACGATCCCGGTGGCGCCGCCGACCGATCCCGCGGTGTGCACTCTGAGCAGCGGCTTGCCGACCGCGCCGAGCGCGTCGGCCAGGTACAGGTCGGGCATCATGACCCCCTCGAAGAGGTCAGGTGCCTTGCCGACGACCACCGCGTCGATCTGGTCCAGGGTCGTGGCGGCATCGGCTAGCGCCCGGTCGACCGCCTCGCGGCACAGCCCGGCCATCGACACGTCGGTGCGCTTGCTGCGGTGGTGGGTCTGGCCGGTGCCAAGGACCGCCGCTCGCCGTTTTGTCACCGGGCCGCCAGCTGGCAGACCAGGTTCTGCTGCAAGGCGGGGCCGCTGGTGGCATGGCCGAGTGCCAGGTCGGCCCGGCCGGACATGATCGCGCGGGCCGCGTGGCCGATCCTGGCCAGGCCGGCCGCGAACATCGGGTTGCCGCAGAGCGCGCCGCCGGAGGGGCTGATCGTCACGTCGTCGCTGAGGCCAAGCGCCCGGCGCAGGATGATCTCCTGGTGAGTGAACGGCGCGTGCAGCTCGGCGACCTGCACCCGCGCCAACGGCGAGCCGCCCGCCGCACGGCCGGCCGCAGCCGCCGACGGCGCGTTGGTCAGGTCCCGAGAGCCGATCGCCGCCGAGTCGATCCGGTGCTCGAAGCCGGTGATCCAGGCCGGCCGCTCGCACAGCTCGCTGGCCCGGCTCTCGGCTGCCAGGATCACGACGGCCGCTCCATCGGTGACCGGAGCGCAGTCGTGCGCGCGCAGCGGGTCAGCCAGGTACGGCCGGTCAAGCAAGGACGCGACCGAGGCCTGGTCGGCGCCGAGAGCCCGCGCACCTGCTGCCACGGACGCTCGGGACCGCGCGGCGACCTGCGCCATGTCAGCTTCCGTCCATAGGCCGGCCTCGATTCCGAGCCTGGCCTGCAGCGCGGCGATGCTCACCGAGTCCGGCCAGAGTGGGGCGAGCAGGTACGGGTCGAGCTGCAGGGCAAGCACTCGCCGCAGGTGGCCGGCCGACGATTTGCCGAAACCGTAGGCGAGGGCGATCTCGGCTTCGCCGGTCAGGATCTTCAGCCATGCCTCATAGAGTGCCCAGGCGCCGTCCATCTCGACGTGCGACTCCATCACCGGGGGGAACGCCCCGATCGCATCGACCGCGGAGACGAAGGAGAAGGCCCGGCCCGCCAGGTAGTCCGACGACCCTGAGCACCAGAAGCCGACGTCGTCCTTGGTCAGGCCAGTGGCGTCGAACACCTCGTGGAAGATCGGCACCAGCATCTCGACGCCGCTGGTGGTGCTCTCGCTGTGCCGCTCGTTCGGCGCCTCGGCGAAGCCGACCACGGCGACGTCGATCACGCGGGCCGCCAGCTGGCGGTCATTGCCGTTGCCGTTGCCGTTGCCGCTGCCGCTGCCGCGACGTGGCGGCAGGCGCGACAGGTGAAGTCGTCCTGCACCGGATCTTTTCCTTCACAAGTGGTGGGCGTAGGAGTCGTATGGCGCGTCTGGTTCGCCGGTGGGCCGAAAATGATCGATGTTCTCTGCTGTGGTGCCCCATTGCTCACGCGGCTTCCAGACCGCCCGGACCCGCATTCCCATCCGTACTTCGTCAGGCTGACAGCCCAGGATCAGATGCTGAAACGCGATGTCGGCGCCGTCGATCAGGACCGAGGCCGCGACGTACGGCGGGGTGACGTGCTGCCCGCGGAACGGCACATTCACGATGCAGAACGTGGTCACGATGCCGGTGTCCGGCAGTTCCACCTCGGTGGTGGTCGGGACACCGTCCACCGGGCAGGCACCGCGCGGCGGCAGGTAGACCTTGCCGCAGGCCGGGCAGCGCTGTGCGATCAGCCGTCCTTGCGCCAAGGCCCGCAGGTAGCTGCTCTCGCCGGGGGAAACGGTGTGGTCGTAGCTCAGCCGCACCGGCGTTGTGATCATGGTGACGGGGCCGGCGGGCTTGCCAGGCTCGGCGGGCTTGCCGGGCTCGCCGGGCTTGGTCGGCTTGGTCCGCTTGGCGGGCTTGGCGGAAGTCTCCGTGCCGCCCTCCCGTTCCGCGGGCTCATTCTGGCTGGCTGGCTCGAAGCAGGCAATGTCGGTGATGCCTGAACCCGCCTGCTCGGCCCAGCGCGGACGGACTCGCATCCCGGTCCGCATCCGATCGGACGAGCCCGCGTCCACCGCGTGCAGCATGCAGGTGTCGGCACCGTCCAGCCGGATCAGCGCCCAGCCGAACGGATGCGCCAGCGGCTGCCCTTCCAATGGCCGCTCCATCCAGGACCAGCTGACGACCGTGCCGCCCGGCCCGACGTCCACCAGTTCGGTCGGCGGCTTGGTCGTGACCGGGTCATATTCGAACGGCGGGGCATGCACCCGGCCGTCGGAGGCCCTGGCGCCGAGGATGCGCCGGTCCGCGAGCGCGGTCATGAACTCGCCGAGTGTCGGGCCGAGCGAGCGGGTGTAGTCGAACGAGATCTCCAGCGGAGCATGCAGCGGTTTGCTGTCCGATTGCGGCCGACTCACGGATCGCAGTGAAACATGTTTCTGGTGTGATCGGCAATGGTTTCGCGCTAGAGTGCAGGTCAAACCGCCGGAGCACGCCATGCGATAGAACGTGTTCTACTTCGGATCGGCTGGCTCGGCTGGCCCAGGTGGCACGTCGGCCGAGCTGCCGGCAGCTTCAGCCAGCCTGAACGTCAAGTCACGTCAACTCGGTTTCGCAGCTGGCCGTTCTTCTCGCATACTGTCCCGGTGCAGCGGATCTCGGTGGTCGGCAACAGTGGCTCGGGAAAGACCACGTTTGCCAGGGAGCTCGCCGGCGCTCTCGCCATCCCGCACCTTGAGCTGGATTCGGTGTTCCATCAGCCTGGCTGGCAGCCCTTAGACCGGCAGGTGTTCAGGCAGCGGGTGACAGCCTTCACCTCGGGGCCGTGCTGGGTCGTCGACGGGAACTACGGCGCCGTGCGGGACATCGTCTGGGGCCGGGCCGACACGGTGGTCTGGCTTGACCCGCCCAGGCACCGCGTGATGCGCCAGGTGATCTGGCGCACGCTGCGGCGGACGGCGACCCGCGCCGAGCTGTGGAACGGGAACCGCGAGCCGTGGAGCAACCTGGTCACGTTCAAGCCCGAGGAGTCGATCATCGCGTGGGCATGGACCCGCCACCGGGTGTACCGGCAGCGATACCTGACCGCGCAGGACGACCCGGCGAACGGTCACCTGGCGTTCGTCCGGCTGCGGACGCCCCGCGAGGTCGCAGCCCTCATCCGGCGCGCCGCAGATCAGCCCTCGCCCGACGGCTCAGTAGCGGAATCTGACCCTGCGGCGGCCGACGGCTCAGCGACGGAGGTCGGCTCGGCGGTGGAGGTCGGCGAGTCCGTGGCCGAGCTTGGCGGGCTGGCGGGGGAGTAGGCGGTCAGGAAGAAGCCGCGCACCGGCCCGCTCAGGTTGAGGTTGTGCGAGAAGGTGGTGGCTTGGGTCGGGTCGGACGCGTCGAACCAGATCCGGGTGGCGTTGTCCTGGCCCGAGTTCGGGTCGTAGACAGCCACGCTCACCTCGGTGCCGGAGATCGAGTACCCATACGCGAGGACCTGATGGTTATGGCCAAGCTCGGCCGGGCTGGCTGAGGCAACGGTCACAACGCCGAGCGCGGCCGGGATGCCGCCGTCAATCCTGGCCTTGATCTGCGGCCACTGCTGCTCGATCGTGCGCCAGGCGATGCCACGCTCGACGACCAGCGTGAACCCGAATATGTCGATGCCGATGTCGCCATCGGGCAGGTTCATCCACTGGTAGTACTCGGCGACGCCGGCCGG
This sequence comes from uncultured Actinomycetota bacterium, assembly GCA_963850875.1. GTDB lineage: Bacteria > Actinomycetota > Actinomycetes > Streptosporangiales > Streptosporangiaceae > Chersky-822. The sequence continues at coordinate 479,819 of CAWKNA010000005.1, read as the reverse complement.
GAGATGCCAGGAGTCGATCAGCCGCCGCACGATGAACTGGTACAGCGGGGTACCAGGTGCTGGCTGGGCGGTTGGCGGTATCTCGCCGGCATGCCAGTAGTCGAGCGCCGCGAACACCATTCCGCCGCACAGCCCGGCATCGGCATTGCCGATCCCGATCGGCCCGAAGGGTGTGGGGACGGTAACCGCGGGGGCAGACGGCCAGGAATTCGTGAACGCGAAGCCATTCGCCGATGGCATGAAGGTCGGTGGCGCACGCTGGGTCACCACGTCGGGCGGCACTGGCTGGACCATTTCGTCAGTATGGCCGCGGCGCCAGGCCGTCGATCGCGGCCACCTGCTCCGGGCTGAGGGTGAACCCGAACAGGTCGATGTTCGCAGCGATCCGGTCCGGGTGAGCCGACTTCGGGATGACCGCGATGCCGTGCTCTAGGTTCCACCGGAGCAGCACCTGGGCTACCGTCACCCCGTGCGCGGCGGCGATCTCGGTCAGCACGGGATCGTCCATGCTGGTGTCCTTGAGCGGGCTGTAGCCCACCATGGCAACGCCGCGCTCGCGGTGGCCCTCGACCACGTCCGCCGCGAACCGCTGCGGATTCCAGTGCACCTGGTTCACCGCCGGTACCTCGCCGCCGGCTGAGATCAGATCGTCGATCTGCGCCAGCGAATAGTTGCTCACACCCACCGCCCTGATCAAACCCGAGTCGCGCAGCAGCCGGACGTCGTTCCATACCTGCCGACTGACCTGTGGCTTGGGCGGCCAGTGCACCAGCCACAGGTCCACGTAGTCGGTGCGCAACGCTCGCAGCGACGCGTGCAGGATCTTGCTTTCCCGGCCGGCGTCAGATGGCCGGAGCTTGGTGGTGAGGAAGAGCTCGCCGCGGTCGATGCCGCTGTCCGCCAGGGCACGGCCGATCGCTTCCTCGTTTCCGTACATCGTCGCGGTGTCGATGTGCCGGTAGCCCGCGGCCAGCGCGGCACCGACGGCGGCGCGGGCCGCATGGTGACGCAGTTTCCAGGTGCCGAATCCGACCAGCGGCATCTGTGCGCCGCCGGGCAGGCTCACTGCCGGGACGTCGGACGGTTTCGTCATGGGACTCATTATCCGCTCCGTGACCTCCTCTGGCCGCTGTGGTGCAGGCTCCGGGGCCGCCGCCAGCCGCGAGCTAGGTGTTCTCGGTGGCTTCTTGCGCCGCGGATTGCGCCGCGGAGCTGCCGTTCCCCGGCGCTCCGGCCTGCGCCAGGGCGCCGGCCTGAAGCAGTTCGTATCCGGCCTCGCCGTGCTCGGCGATGTCCAGACCGACCTCCTCGGCTTCGGCGGGCACCTGGATGCCCACCGTCTTGTCGGTGACCCACAAGATGACCCAGGTCATCACGAACGGCCAGATGATGCCTGCTGCGGCCAGCACGACCTGGCGGCCGAGCTGAGTCCAGCCGCCTGCCTCCCCAGCGGCGTTGACCACCAGGCTGGCGAAGACGCCGGTCAGGATCACGCCGATCATGCCGCCGATCATGTGCACGCCGACCACGTCGAGCGAGTCGTCGTAGTGCAGGATGTCCTTCACGTGCACCGCGAGGTAGCAGAGGGTACCCGCGGCGATGCCGATGATCATCGCCGCCCATGGCGGGACGTACCCGGAGGCCGGGGTGATCGCGGCCAGACCGGCCACGGCACCGGAGGCGAGCCCCACGCCGGTCGGCTTGCCGCGGCGCCACCACTCCATGGCCATCCAGGCGAGCATCGCGGCGCTGGCGCCCAACTGGGTGTTGACCAGGGCGTAGCCGGCCACCGATCCGGCCGACAGAGCGCTTCCCGCGTTGAAGCCGAACCAGCCGAACCAGAGGATCCCCGCGCCGAGCAGCACCAGCGGGATGTTGTGCGGCCGCTCAAGCTGATGCCGCCGCTTGAGGTAGAACGCGGTAGCCAGGGCCGCCGCTCCGGCAAGCTCATGCACCACCGAGCCGCCGGCGAAGTCGATCGCGTGCAGCCCGCCGGAGCCGAGGATCCCTCCGGCCCAGACCGCGTGCGCGAACGGTGAGTACACCACCAGCGACCACAGCCCGATGAAGACCAGGTAGCCGCGGAACCGCATCCGCTCGCAGAAGGCGCCCGCGATCAGCGCCGGAGTAATCACGGCGAACTTCATCTGGAACGCCATGTAGATCAGAGCCGGAATCGTCGGCGCCAGGCTGTTCGGCTTGGCCCCCACGCCGATCAGCATGAAATGCTCAAGGCCGCCGATGACGCCCGCGTGATCGCTGCCAAAGGTCAGCGTGTAGCCGACGATCGCCCAGAGCAGGCTGATCAGGCCGATGGCTATGAAGGACTGGACCATCGTCGCCACGACGTTCTTCGCGCCGACTAGTCCGCCGTAGAACAATGCGAGCCCGGGCATCATGAACAGGACCAGCGCGGTCGAGGTCAGCATCCAGGCGGTATCACCAGCATTGATGTGCATGCCTACTCCCCAACTTCGGACGGTCACCGTTGACGCGGTCCGTCGGCAGCCGACTGGTATCGCAGGTAATGTCGCCAAGACGCGGCGTGGCAACTTTAGGCGAAGCGGCGCGGCTCGGGAAGAGCCAGCGGACCTAAGATTTCACCGCGGTGTCATGCTGACGCAAGGTCAGCTGCCTGGCGTGGCGTAACGCATGGCACGCCGCCGGGGCCGGCGGCAGACTGAGACCATGGCAGCCACCCAGATTGATCTGACCGCGCCCGTCGCTCGGTACGCGAGCCGCCTGCACGAAGTCATCGGCTACGACCATCATGTGGCATCGCCGGTAGGGGCCTGGCTGCTGCTCGCCTTGTGCGGCCCGGCTAGCGATGGCGAGAACCGGGCGGTGCTGACCGAGGTTCTTGGCTCCGATATCGACTCCGCAGCCAGCGCGGCGGCGGACCTGCTGGCGCATCCGCACCCGCTGGTCGCGGCGGCCGCGGCGGTGTGGCACTTGCCGGCGAGCGTCAGCGAGCAGTGGCTGGCCGGACTGCCTGACGTGGTGACGCAGACCGGGCGAATCCCTGGCCAGCCGGAACTCGATGACTGGGCGCGCCGCCATACGTTCGGCCTGATCGAAAGCTTCCCGATCGAGGTGGACCTGACCGTCTACCTAATCCTGGCGAGTGCGCTGGCGACCAAGGTCTCCTGGGACTGCCCATTTGAGCTGGCACCTGGCGGCGCGCTTGGTCCGTCAAGTCCCTGGGCTGAACGGCTCGCACACGTGCTCCGGTCCCCTGAGCATCTCGGTCATTCGGCCTTCATCGCCGCCACCGCGGAAGCCGGTGATGTCGCGGTGCACGTCGGGCAGGCGCGGGGCGGTCTGCTCGTCGTGTCTGTCGCCGCGGCGCCCGAGGTGGCACCGGCTAAGGTCATGGCCGCGGCCCACCGGCTGGCGATGGCGCGCGGCCTCGGCCAGCCGGTGGACCAGCGCTCGCTGTTCGATCTGCCGCTCGGCGACGGGGCGGCGTGGTCGGTGCGGGAGGAGATGTCCGATGACGGCGGCGGGGAGCGGTGCGACGCCGTGCTGCCCGCGTGGTCGGCTAGGTGCACGCATGACCTGAGCGATCCGGCTCTCGGGTTCGCCGCCGCCGCTTCGGCACTGGCGGTCTCAGACGATCCATGGGAGGCGAAACAGGCGGCGATGGCGCGGTACAGCAGGACCGGATTCGAGGCCGCGGCGGTCTCGGCACTGGCGATCAGGCTGAGCATGCGGCTGCCCAGCCGTGGCCTGCTGCGAACGGCCGAGCTCCGGTTCGGTCATCCGTTCGCCGTGGTCGCGGTCACAGTGGACGAGCGGCGCGATCGAGTGCCCGGCCGGGTGGTGCACGGTCCCTGGCATGGCATCCCGGTCTTCTCCGCCTGGGTCGCCGACCCGCAGGACGCGGCCGACGACCCTGCTTCCTGAAGGCCTCGCCGATCAGCTGTCCGGCTGCGGGCCGGCCGGAGCCGGACAGCAGCCGTCAGCCGGCGAAGAACTCGGTCAGTACCGGAGCGATGACATCCGGCTTGACCATGTGGGTCTGACCGGGAAGAGTGCGGTACTGCGCCGCGGGCAGGGCGTCCGCGAGCGCCTTGGTGCCGTTCCTGATCCAGGCCGGGCTCTTTCCGCCATCCATGACCAGCGTCGGCACCTTGGCGGCGGCCCATTCTCCCGCCGTCAGCGGCGTTCCCTGCTGGTGATCACGCATGATCTCCAGGTCGTAGGGGAGCGTGTGCGCCATCGCCTTGAGCTTTGACCACACCGGTGTGAAGGGCAGCACAGCGACAAAGGCGGCCGGCGTGCCGACGAACTTCATGAACTTCTTGACCGCGTCACCCCGGCGATCCGCCGCTATCAGCTCCGCCATCTGGGGGAGGTAGTCCTCGGGCATGGGCTCCCGGCTGTGATCGACGATGAACGGCGGTTCATACAGCGCCAGCTTCTCGATCGCGGGCAGGTGCTTGGCCGCCTCGACGGCAAGGCCAGCGCCGGATGAAGTCCCGTGCACGTATGCCGACCCGCCGGCCGCCGTGATCAGCGCCTCGAGGTCTTCAACCTCACGCTCGACGGCGTAGGGCGCTGTGTCGCCGCTCTCGCCTCGGCCGCGGCGGTCGTAGGTGAAGACAGTGAAATGCTGGGTGAGCTGCGCGGACAGCTTCGGCATCGGACCCATGGACCGGCAACACATGGCGCCGTCCACCAGGAACAGCGCGGGTCCCTGGCCGGCCTTGTCGAACCCGATCGTCGTTCCGTCTGCTGAACGAGTGGTGCTCATTGGTTTCTCCCTCGGTGTGTTGCGTAATTCGTAGACATCCGGACTGGTGGGGGCACGTCCTGCGGTCGAGTCGGTGATCGTGGCGGCAATGGGTCATCTCCCTTCGAGGGCGTGGCAGTTCGGCTAGCCGAGCAGTCGGCTGAGCCAGGTCTGCCAGGCCCGTTCGGCCTGGCCCAGATCGGCATCGCCGGAGAAGAGCAGGTGCGACGCGATTACCGGCTTGTGGAAGCCGCGCAGGAACCGATAGAGCGCATCGCTGGAACGCACCCCGATCGTGTCAGAGTTGACGAAATAGACAACGCCGTCGATCGGAGCGAGGCCATCCGGGCTGACCCGCACCCGGTCGCCCCGGATGACCGGCTCGGTCAGGCCGAGCCCGCGGTGCAGCGCCGCCCGGTCCCGATCCCACGTCGTCCCCGCAGGCCCGAGCGCGGTGATCGGCGTGGCGAACCGGCCAGCGAAGTAGCTGAGGTATTCGACCAGGGTGCGGAAGTACAGCTGCATGCCAGCGGTCATCGCCTCGTACTCGTCCTGCCAGTCGTCTCCGGGCAGGAAGCCGCTTGTGACGGTGCGAAGCACGGTGCTGCCACCATGCCGTCCCTCGATCAGGAACTCGTATGCGATGCACCGGCCGTCCTGCGCCTCGCCGCTGGAATAGGCGAATCGCCGGAACGGGTCCCACTCGGCTATCGATAGCTCGGGCGCGTAGTCGCCGAAGGTGGTGCGCACGGTGCCGCCGGGACCAGCCCGGACTTCGCTGTGGCCCATGAACCAGGAGTCGAGCCCTTGGCCGGTCGTGATCGCCGCCCAGACCTGTTCGAGGCTCGCGGGCAGCTCAGCCTCCTGCCGCTGTTCGAATCGGTGCCCCATCTCAGATCTCCTGGGTCGGGAGTACGTCGGCAAGGGGTGCGTCGGATGAGGGCACGCCGGCCGGGCGGGTGCCAGCCGGGTGCTGGCCGGCCGGGCGCGCACCGGCACGGGGTGCGTCTGCGTGGTCCGCGCCGGCCGGGCGTGCAGCGGTCTGGACTAAGCCAGATCCCGAGCTGACGCTCGGGTGGACGGCGACGACCACGCGGTGCGGCCGCCCGCCGGTCGCGTCCTCGTCGTGGTACTTGGCCACGAGCGCGGCGACTGAGGTCGCTAGTTCAGCCGCGAAGGCCGCCCGGTCTGCCGCCGACGCGAACCGCACCTCGCCGTCTAGCGCGAACGTCGAGACCCGCTTGCGTGCCTTCGCCGCACCGCTGATCAGGTCGCCGACGTCACGCACCAGTTGCGCGGCAACGGCCAGCAGCCAGCGCGCCGACAACTGGTCGGGTGATCGCGCCGGATCGGGTGCCACCGCAGCGAGGGCGGATGGCGAGATCACGTAGGACATCGCGGTCGCGCGCAGCATCCGCTCGGTCATGTTGCCCCTCCGGCGCTCCCGCACCAGCTCGATCAGCCCGTGCCGCTCCAGCTCCCGCAAGTGGTAGTTCACCTTCTGCCGGGGCAGTCCGGCCGCGGCGGCGAGCGTGCTCGCCGACCCCGGCTCGGCCAGCTCAGCGAGCAGCCGGGCGCGCACAGGTGCCAGGGCCACCTCGGCCGCCTCTGGGTCGTCGATCACCGCGATATCGAGCATGCATCAACCCTGGCACCGACAAGTTTTTTTGTCAAGACAACAAAACTCGTCGGTCGCCCGCGGAGTGAACCGAACTGCCGGTCTGCGTCGCCCGGGTCAGTCCGAACCATGATCGTGGAGACTTCTATGCAAATAGTGCACAAAACTCTCCACGCTGATGGAAGAACACCGGCGCGAGTGCGCGACCGGCCTCAGCGCCGCGAGTGCTACCCGGAAGAAACGCAGCTGGCGGCGCGCGTGGCTGCCGGATGGACGTGGCGAGCGGAGCGAGCGGCCGGCGTGGCCGGCGGCGGGCGTGGCCGGCGGCGGGCGTGGCCGGGGGCCGGCGTGGCCGGGGGCGGGGGTGGCCGGCGGCGGGCGTGGCCGGGGGCCGGGATGGCCGGGGGCCGGGGTGGCCGGGGGCGGGGATGGCCGGGGCCGGGGGCCGGGATGGCCGGCGGCGGGCGTGGCCGGGGGCCGGCGTGGCCGGGGGCGGGGGTGGCCGGCGGAGCTTGGTTAGCGGCCCAGGAAGACTGGCTTGCGCTTCTCGGCGAACGCTCGCGGCCCTTCTTTGGCATCGGCGGATCTGAAGACCTCCATGCCGATGCCGGCCTCGACGCTGAAGGCCTCGTTCTCGCTCATGCCCTCGGTCTCGCGGATCGTGCGCAGGATCCCCTGCACCGCCAGCGGGCCGTTCGCCGCGATCATCTCGGCGATCTCCAGCGCCTTGGCGAGCGCTTGGCCGTCCGGCACGACGTGGCCGATCAGGCCGATCCGCAGCGCCTCGGCGGCGGTGATATGCCTGCCGGTCAGCAGCAGGTCGGCCGCGACCGTGTACGGGATCTGCCGGACCAGCCGGACGGCCGACCCGCCAAGCGGGAAGAGTCCCCAGCGGGCTTCCGAGACGCCGAACCTCGCGCTCTCCCCGGCCACTCGGATGTCCGTGGCCTGCAGGATCTCGGTGCCGCCCGCGACCGCCGGGCCTTCGACGGCCGCAATCAGCGGCTTGGTCAGCCGCCGCCCCTTGAGCAGCGGCTCGATCACCGACAGATCGAGTCCTGAGCTGCCGAACGAGTCACCCGGGTGCGCTCTGGTCATCGCCTTGAGGTCGGCGCCCGCGCAGAACGCCCCGCCCGCCCCGGTCAAGATCGCGACCCGGATGCCTGGGTCGGCGTCGACCTCGTCCCAGGCCTGCCGCATCAGAGCCATCATCGGGCCGCTCAAGGCGTTGCGGGCGTGCGGCCTATTCATCGTGACGATCAGTACGTGGCCGCGCCGCTCGATCAGCGCGTGCGGCGGTTCGGCCGGATCAGGCTGGTGCCCCGGCGAGTCAGGAGCCGCGGCCGGATCCGACGGGCTCGAAATTGAGGGCTGCCCGGCATCGGCTGGCTGGCTGGTCGAAGTCATGACGCTGGCATCTCCTGCAACCTGAAGTTGCCTGAGACAGTAACAGGTTCTAGTTTCGACCCATGGCACTCAATATCGCCGATCTCTTCGAGCACGCGGCCGATGCCTTTGCCGACCGGATCGCCGTGGCCTGCGGCGATCGCCAGGTGACCTATGCCGAGCTCGACCAGCGCACCAACCGGCTTGCGCATCACCTGGCCGGGATCGGCGTCGGGCCAGCCGACCACGTCGGTCTCTACGCGCGCAACTCGATCGAGGCCGTGGAGACGCTGATCGCCACCTACAAGCTTCGCGCCATGACGGTGAACATCAACTACCGGTACGTCGAGAGTGAACTGCGCTACATGCTCGCCGATGCCGACCTGACCGCGCTCGTCTACGACCGGGAGTTCGGCCCCCGCGTCGCCGCAGTGCTGCCGCACGCCACGGGACTGCGCGGAGCAGTAATCATCGACGATGGCAGTAACGAACCCAGCGACGCCAGTGCCATTCCCGGAGTGGCATACTCGCGCGCGCTGGAGTCGGGGTCGCCGGACCGCGATTTCCCGCCGCGCAGCAACGATGACCTGTACCTGATCTACACCGGCGGGACGACTGGTTATCCCAAGGGTGTGATGTGGCGGCACGAGGACATCTGGCGGACCCTCGGCGGCGGGATCGACTTCATCACCGGCGAGATGCTCGCCGATGAGTGGGAACAGTCCCGTCGCGGTCGCGACAGCACGGGGCTGGTCAAGTTCTGCGCGGCACCGCTGATCCACGGCAACGCTCAGTGGGCGGCGCTGGCCGGCCTGTTCGCCGGGGACACGATCGTGCTGCTGCCCAGGTTCGGCGCCCGCGAGGTCTGGCAGGCGGTGCAGCAGCACAAGGTCAACGTGCTGGTCATCATCGGTGACGCGATGGCCAGGCCGCTGTTCGAGGCGCTTCAGTCCGGCGACTACGACGCGTCGTCGCTGGTCGCTGTTTCGTCAAGCGCGGCCCTGTTCTCACCGGCGGTCAAGGACGCTTGCCTGGCGGCGCTGCCGAACGTCGTCTTCACCGACGCGATCGGCGCGTCGGAGACCGGGTTCACCGGCATCAGCTTCGTCTCGGCCGGCGCCGAGCAGCACGGTGGTCCATCGGTGCTGCCCGGACCACAGACCATGGTGATCGACGACTCAGGTCGGCGGGCCGGACCAGGCGAGATCGGTCGGCTGGCCAGGGGCGGGTTCATCCCGGTGGGTTACTACAAGGACCCAGTCCGGACCGGGGCCATGTTCGTCGAGGTCGACGGGGAGCGCTTCGTGGTCCCCGGCGACCTGGCCAGAGTCGAGGCCGACGGGACGATCACGCTGCTCGGTCGCGGCAACACCTGCGTGAACACCGGCGGTGAGAAGGTGTTCCCCGAAGAGGTCGAGGGGGCGCTCAAGTCTCACCCGGGCGTCTTCGACGCCTTGGTCATCGGCATACCTGACGATCGGCTCGGACAGCGAGTCGCCGCGCTCGTGCTACCGCGGGATGGCGTGGACCTGGATCTGGCCGAGCTTGAGGCCGTTGTCCGGGAGCGGATCGCGGGATACAAGGTGCCGCGGACCGTCTGGCTAGTCGATCACATCGGGCGCACGCCGAGCGGTAAGGCCGACTACGGCTGGGCCCGCCGGTACGCCGACGAGCGGCTGGCCGCTGCCGGGACTGGCGGTGCTGATCAGCCGGCGGCGGATGCCGAGCCGGCGGTCGCGGTCGCCGAGCCGACGGTGGCGGTCGCCGAGCCGGGCAGCTGAGCGATGCCGGTGCGAACCTCGCTCTGTGACCTGCTTGGCATCGAGCACCCGATCGTCGGCTTCACCCCGTCCGAGCACGTCGCCGCGGCGATCAGCCGGTCCGGCGGCCTCGGCGTGCTCGGCTGCGTGCGGTTCAATGACGCCGCCGAACTTGACGCGGTGCTGACCTGGATGGACGCCAATACCGGCGGTCGGCCTTACGGGGTCGACGTGGTCATGCCTGCCAAGGTCCCGGCCGAGGGCAGTCAGATCGACCTGGCATCGCTGATCCCGGCCGGGCACCGGGACTTCGTGGACCAGACGCTGCTGCGGCTCGGCGTACCGCCGCTGCCTGCCGGTGAGCAGGCCCGCGACGGAGTGCTTGGCTGGCTGCACTCGGTCGCCAGGGCCCACGTCGACGTGGCGCTCGCGCATCCGGTGAAGCTGATCGCCAACGCGCTCGGCTCGCCGCCTGAAGATGTGATCGCCAGCGCGCACGACCAGGGCATGCTGGTCGCCGCGCTGGCCGGCCGGGCGGAGCATGCGCGCAGGCACGTCGACCGCGGCGTCGACATCGTGGTCGCACAGGGCTACGAGGCCGGCGGCCACACCGGCGAGATCGCCAGCATGGTGCTGGTGCCCGAGGTCGTCGACGCGGTCGGCGGCCAGGTTCCGGTGCTGGCGGCCGGCGGCATCGGCTGCGGACGCCAGGTGGCCGCCGCACTCGCGCTCGGCGCGGTCGGGGTCTGGATGGGCTCGCTCTGGCTGACCTCGCAGGAGTACGGCATGACGGCGCCGCTGCCTGCCCTCCGCGACGCCCTGCTCGACGCGAGCTCGTCGGACACGGTGCGGTCCAGGATCTACAGCGGCAAGCCGGCCAGGCTGCTGAAGAACAAGTGGACCCGGGCCTGGGAGGAGCCGGGAGCGCCCGAGCCGCTGCCGATGCCGCTGCAGAACCTCCTGGTCAGCGACGCGCACCAGCGACTGATGCACTCGGGCAACCCCGAGGTCGTAGCCATGCCTGTCGGCCAGATCGTCGGCCGGATGAACGACGTCCGCCCGGTGGCTGAAGTGATGACCAGCCTGCTCGCCGAGCTCGAAGAAACCCTCACCAGGCTCGGCAAGCTGCGCTGACCCGGTTACCCTGCGGAAGTAAGCAGGTCGTGGAAGCGGCGAGCGAACAAGTACGCGTCGCCAGGCCAGCGGGCCGATAGGTAGCTGCCGTCCCGTACCACGAAGGCGTGACTGTCGTCGGTGGCGCTGCCGCGGGCCACCGCGCGCGGTCCGCGCACGAACTGTGCAGACGACCGCAGCGCCGCTTTCACCTCGTCCTGCACATAGGCGGGGTAGGTCCGGTAGTAGCGGCCGAGCCGCCAGGCGGTGGCCGCGTAGGCGGCGCGTTCCATGTACTTGGGCAGGCAGGTCGTCCGCTTGTCCAGCAGCACGCTGCTCCCGGTACGCGGGTCGGTGCTGCGTGCCAGCACCAGCACGCCGTGGCAGATCGCCGCCACCGGCCGGTCCAGGATCCAGAACCTGGCCACCTGAGCCCGCAGCTCGGCTGAGCCGAGGTACTGGCGCATTCCTGGGGCATGCCCGCCGGGCAGGATCAGCCCGTCATAGTCGGCCGGCTCCAGTGTTCGCCAGCTGATCGGGGAGCGGAACTCCCTGGCGTCGGTCAGCTCGGCGTAGTAGCTGCGGGGCTCAGGCAGCGCCCCGAGCCGCCCGAAGATCACGCCGGTGAGCAGCCGCGGATCGCAGCTGGGTACCGTCCCGCCCAGTTCGGTGGCGAACACGATGGAATGGCCAAGATCGGTAAGAATCCGCCACGGCACGGCAACTTCGGTGGTATCGAAGTCGGTATCCGGCAGCGGTATCACGATCCGCACGGTGTCGGTTCGCTCCCTCAGACGATAGGCCGGCGTCGGTCGCCGCCGGTCACCACTTCGGCGGTGGAATGCGCGCGGATCGCGGCCTCGACCTTGCCCGGGTCATCGGGGGTGATGAAGGGCCGGACCAGGCTGCCGATGTCGAGGATCAGGGCAATGCTCTTCGCCGGTCGGCTCGGGTCGAGGCTTGCCCAGTAACGCGGGTTCGCGGTGCCCCAGATCCGGCCCTGACCCCTGAGCGCGGTCATCGTCACCCGCCGGATAGATCGGATCGAGCTGTACGGGATGCGCTTGGTGCCCCACGGGAAGTAGTACCCGCGGATCCGGATCGCATCGGCCGTGCACTCGATCCAGCGGTCGTGGTACAGGACGCCAGGCCCGTCGCCGACACCATTCCTATCAGCGGTCATCGCGATCCTCCTTGACGCGGCGCGGACGCCAATCGTCTCGTTGATCATTATTGTCCGCCGGATGCCGATCAGGGGACAGGGCCGTCCGTCACGTGCCGGGCGGTCCGATGGCTCTGCCCGGCAGGTGACGCTTGCGCCGGACGGACATGCAAGTGACGACTTGCGCCGGCCGGCCAGAGGTCGGCCAGATCGGTTGCTGACGCGACAATCCGGCTGGCCCGCGCTCGTTAGGATGAGCAGATGACGAGCGAGCGGCTGGAGGTCCAGCGGACGGTCGCCGCGGACCCGGCGACGATCTTCCGGCTGCTGAGCGATCCGCAGGGGCATGTGGCGATTGACAGTTCCGGGATGCTGATGGCCGCCGATGGCGCGCCGGTGACCGGTGTCGGCGACAGCTTTGTCGTTCACATGGATCGCGAGGCGCTGAACGACTACCCGTTGGGCCGCTATGACGTGACGGTCAGCATCGCGACGTTCGTCCCTGACCGCGAGATCGCCTGGACGATCCTTGGCGAGATCCGCCCGCCGATCGGCCACGTCTACGGCTACCTGCTCGAGCCCGTCGCGGATGGAACGCTCGTCACCTCGTACTACGACTGGTCGTCCATTGATCCGGCCTGGAAGGCAGCCGGGATCTTCCCGGTGATCTCGGAAGGAGCGCTGCGGGCAACCCTCGGGATCCTGACCAGGACCGTGGCTCGGGGCTGGCCCTGACCGTGACCGTAGCCTGGGAGCTTAGGCAGGCGCGCTGCGGCCGCTAGTCGTGCTCGCGCTTCCAGTGCGGCCGGCCGAACATCCGGCCGAGGACGTCGTGCAGGTTGTGGCCCGAGTCGGCCAGGGCGTCCACCTTGTACACCGGCGGTCCGTCCGGCGCCGGCAGCTGGGCTGCCTGCTCATCGTCGATGCTGCACCTGATGAAGCTCCGGGTGATCAGCGCAAGCTGATCGGCGGCGACGAACCGCAGCCCATGGTGCGTGCCGATCACGATCCCTTCGAAGATGTCAAGGTCAGGGATCTCTAGAACGTGCTCGAGTGTGCCCATCTTGGTACCTGACGCGGTCAGCACCGGCGAGCCGTGCACGGCGGCCTGATAAGAGACGGGAGTGTCGTCGGTCATGTCAACATCCTGCCCGGCAGGACCGCCGCCTGGTTAGCCGGCCTGGCCGAGCGCTTGGCCCAGCCTGGCGAGGGGCCGGTCAGGCTGCGGTGCGTCCGGCCAGAAACACGACGACCGGTTGATACGGCTGCATCACCGGCCTGATCGCATCGGCGGTGGTGCGGGCGAACTCTGCCGCCTGGTCAGGGCCGATCCGGTCGAGCCAGTCGGCAAACGGAGGCTGGCCGAGGCGGTAACTGATGAGCTGCTCGGGCTCGGCTACCCCAACGTCGACCGGCCGCTCCTGGACCACGACATCGACGAGCACGGATGTCGGCGACGCAGCACGGCAGGTCGCGGGAACCCCAGGCCAGCATGTCGAAGGAGAGATCCATCGCGATCGTCCTGGCCTGCTGGGCGGCGAGCGCCATGCCGACCGCGCCGGTGCCCGCGCCCGCGTCAAGTACCGTGCGGCCGACCAGCGGGTGCGGGCTCATCGCCACCAGCTCGGCGGCGATCAGGCCGTAGAAGCCCATCGCGCCGAGCGCCCACCGGCGCCCAGCCCCGGCGTAGTGATTCACGCCCGGCTCGCCTGCCCGTGCCCCTGGGCAGTCATGGCTGCGCCAGCGCGGCGCCGATCCGGCGGAGCTGAGCGGTCGCGCCGCCCAGGCTGAACTCGATCGCCTTGGCGGCGGTGAAGTAGCGGTGCAGCGGGTACTCGGTGTCGATCCCGATTCCGCCGTGAATATGGACCGCCGTGTGCGCGACTCGGTGCCCGGCGTCGGCCGCCCAGAACTTGGCTGTGCCGATCTCGGTGTCGCAGGGCAGGCCAGCCGCCAGCCGCCAGGCAGCCTGCCACATGGTCAGCCGGATCCCCTCCACGTCGATGTAGGCGTCGGCCAGCCGCTGGGCGACCGCCTGGAAGCTGCCGATCGGCCGGCCGAACTGGTCGCGGCTCTTGGCGTACTGCGCGGTGAGCTCGAGCGCTCGCTCGGTCACCCCGAGCGCCACGGCGCACAGCCCGACCGTCGCGCGGGCCAGCAGCCAGCCGGTCACCTCGGCTCCGGTGGCGACACCGGCATGCGGCTCGCTGGCCCGCGCCTCGACGGCTCCCGAACCGGCGGTGCTGGCGCCAGCGGATGGCTGGCCGAGCACGCGGTCGTCGCCGACCGGCACGCCGGCCAGGTCGACCTGGGCCGCACCGTCGCCGTCCACGAGCTGCTGCGGCCGGACCGTCACTCCGGGGTCGGACCGGTCTACGGCGAAGACGGCGATCCCGGCGTCGGTCGCGGCCGGAACGAGGATCAGGTCCGCCCGGGCGGCGGCAGGCACCGTGGTCTTTGTTCCGGTCAGCAGCCACCGGCCATCGGCACGCTCGGCCCTGGTCGATGGCGTCCGCGGGTCATCACCGTCGGGTTCGGCCAGCGCGGCGGTCAGGATCAGCTCACCCGCCGCGGCCGGTTTCGCCCACCTGGCGATCTGCTCGTCGGTGCCGAACTCGGCGATCGCGCCCGCCCCGAGCACGATGCAAGCCAGGTACGGGGCCGGCCCGACGGCACGCCCCAGTTCGATCAGCACCGAGCACTGCTCGGCCAGCCCGTAGCCGGCCCCGCCCGCTCGCTCGGGCAGCGCCGCGCTGAGCACGCCTGCGCCCGCCAGGTCAGCCCACAAGACCGGGTCGAACCGGTCACCGGCCTGCTCAAGTTCGGCCAGCCGCTGCGGCGTCACGTGGTCGGTGAGAATGCGTCGGCTGAGCGCCGACAATTCCTCCTGGGCTTGCGTTATGGAAAAATCCACAGTCCCGCTCCGGTCGGTTAACGGCGTCGGTACGGCAGGCCGAGCGCGAGCATTGCGATCATGTCACGCTGGATCTCGTTGGTGCCGCCGCCGAAGGTCAGGATCAGCGCCGACCGGTGCATCCGCTCGATCCGGCCGGCCAGCACCGCGCCCGGCGAGCCCTGCCTGACCTGCGCGTTCGCGCCGAGCACTTCCATCAGCGCCCGGCAGGCCTCGATGGTCAGCTCGGTGCCGTACACCTTGGTCGCCGACGCGGCCGCGGGGCCAAGGCCGTGCCCGCCATCCGCCTGCGCGGCGATCTGCCAGTTCAGCAGCTTGAGCAGCTCAGTCCTGGCGTGCACCCTGGCCAGGGCGATCTGGACCCATTCGGCGTCGATCACTCGCTGGCCGTCGGCTAGCTTGGTGACCGCCGCCCAGTCCCGCACCGCACGAAGCGCGGACTGCAGCGGTGCCGCCGAGGTCAGCGCCACCCGCTCGTGATTGAGCTGATTGGTGATCAGCGGCCAGCCCTGGTTCTCCGCGCCGACCAGATTGCCGGCCGGGACCCGGACGTCGGAGTAGTAGGTCGCGCTGGTGGTCGGGCCTGCCACGGTTCGCACCGGCGTCCACGAGAAGCCGGCCGAGTCGGTCGGCACCATGATGATCGACAGGCCCTGGTGCCGTGGGGCCTCCGGATCGGTCCGGCAGGCCAGCCAGACGTAGTCGGCGTAGGCGATCAGGGACGTCCACATCTTCTGGCCATTGATCACGTAGTCGGTGCCGTCCCTGACCGCGCGGGTGCGCAGCGAGGCCAGGTCGGTTCCTGCTTCCGGCTCGGAGTAGCCGATCGAGAAGTGCAGTTCCCCGGCAGCTATTTTCGGCAGGAAGAACGATTTCTGCTCGTCAGTCCCGAATCGCATGATCGTCGGTCCGACGGTGTTGATCGTCAGGAACGGCACGGGAACGCCGGCCACCGACGCCTCGTCGGTGAAGATCAGCTGGTCGAGCATCGTGCCGTCGCGGCCACCGTATTCGGCGGGCCAGCCGAGCACTAGCCAGCCGTCCCGGCCGAGCTGGCGGACAATCTCGCGATAGGCGACGCCGTCGCCGTAGTCGCCGCCGGCGCTGGCGTTGGCTAGGCCGTCGCGGCGGCCGGGCGTCATCAGGGTTGCGAAGTACTCCCGCAGTTCCTGGCGGAGCCGGTCCTGCTCGGGCGTCCAGGTCAGGTGCATCCGGCCCCCACTGCCGTTCGAGCTGGCACTGACGGTGCCTCCGGGCTCGGCTGTCGCTATAAATAGAACGTGTTCTACTGAGTGTAGCGGGACGGGAGCGAGCATGGCAGCGGCCTTCATTGTCGACGCGATCCGCACCCCGGTCGGGCGGCGCGGCGGCGGCCTGGCCGGCGTGCACCCGGCGGACCTCGGCGCCCACGTACTGTCGGCGCTGATCCAGCGCACCGGCGTCGACCCGGCGGCGGTGGACGACGTGATCTTCGGCTGCGTGGACACGATCGGCCCGCAGGCCGGCGACATCGCGCGGACGGCGTGGCTGGCGGCCGGCCTGCCCGAGGCGGTGCCCGGGGTCACTGTGGACCGCCAGTGCGGCTCGTCGCAGCAGGCCGTGCATTTCGCCGCGCAGGCGGTGCTCAGCGGCACGGCCGATCTGGTGGTGGCCGGCGGGGTGCAGAACATGAGCCAGATCCCGATCGCGGCGGCGATGCTGGCCGGGCAGGCGTTTGGCCACGATGACCCGTTCAGCGGGTCGGACGGCTGGCGGGCCAGGTACGGGGTGCAGGAGATCTCGCAGTTCAGGGCCGCCGACATGATCGCGGCCAAGTGGGGGATCGGTCGGGCCGAGATGGAGGAGTACGCGCTGGCCAGTCACCGGCGGGCGGTCAGCGCGGCTGATGCGGGCTGGTTCGAGCCGGAGATCGTGCCTTACGGCGAGGTGGCGGTAGACGAGTGCCCGCGCCGGGATACCTCGCTGGAGCGGATGGCCGCGCTGGCGCCACTGCGGCCGCCGGACGAGGGCGGCGTGATCACCGCCGCGCTGTCCAGCCAGATCGCCGACGCCTCGGCGGCGCTGCTGATCGCGTCCGAGCGGGCGGTCGCCGAGCATGGGCTGCGGCCGCGAGCCCGGATCTGCCACCTGAGCGCGCGGGGGGATGACCCGGTGCTGATGCTCACAGCGCCGATCGCCGCCACCGAGTTCGCGCTGCGGCGGGCCGGACTGCGGTTGGCCGACATCGACCTGATCGAGATCAACGAGGCATTCGCTTCGGTGGTGCTGGCCTGGCAGCGGGAGACCGGAGCCGACCTTGAGCGGGTCAATGTCAGCGGCGGCGCGATCGCGCTCGGTCATCCGCTCGGGGCCACCGGGGCCCGGTTGCTCACCACGCTGCTGCACGGCCTGGATCGGACCGGCGGCCGGTATGGCCTGCAGACGATGTGCGAGGGCGGCGGCCAGGCGAATGTGACCATCATCGAGCGCCTGTAACGGCGCAGCCGGATGCCATTTCCGTGGCTGATCACGTGGCTGAGACTGCCTGGCGACCACCGCCCCGGATCGCCAGGCAGTCTTAGCCTTTCGTACGGATGATCGACCCCGCCGGTTCACGGGTCGGCGGCATGCCTGACCAAGTCCGCTGTGCCAGGGTCATGACCAGGATCAGGACCCGGAGGATCCGGAGGATCCGGAGGATCCGGCTGCGGGGCTCGGCGTGTAGAAGGCCGTCGTGCGGTCTGCCGCGGCCCGGGCGGCAGCCTCGTCCAGGCCGGCCGAGATGCTCGCGTCGCACCACCGCTGGCTGCTGAGCGAGACGAACTGCCTGCCGTCAGCACCTGCGGTCCAAGCCGTGCTCTCTCGCCGGTCCACGGTGCGGCCCGACGACAGGTGGATCGCCAGGCCCATCAGCGCCATGTCCCAGCCGACGCCGACCGCTCCAGGACCGAACTGCGCCCACCGCTCGTCGTCCACCCGGGCGATGTGCTCAATCTCGAACCTGGTCCTGCCCTCGGCTTCGGCGCTCAGCCGCTTCACGGTGCGCGCCTCGCCCGCGTCAAGCACCCGCCGGCCGACCTGCCGTCGCACGGCGCTGATCTGGTGGGTCACATCGATCATCGGATTCTCCTTCAGGTGCGATCTTCGTCAGGATCACGGAGCCGTCGCTCGCGTCGGCCCCGTGCCAGTTCCGTGGCCAACGCCTCAAGCGGCGGAGTCCAGAACCGCCGGAAGCGATCTAGCCAGGCGTCGACGTCACGCAGCGGCTCGGGGTTGACCGCGTACAGGCGCCGGGCGCCCTCGGGCCTGACAGTGGCGAAACCCGCCGTGCGCAGCACCTTGAGATGCTGTGACACGGCAGGCTGGGAGATCCCGAACTCCCGCTGGATCACCGCGCATACGGCACCCGAGGTCAGCTCGCCATCGGCGATCAGCTCAAGGATCCGGCGCCGGACCGGATCGCCGAGGACGTCGAATGCCTGCACGGCGGCAGTCTATCACGTTTCACTTATATAAGTTTACGCCTATACGATGATGGTCAGCGGTGGTCGGCGATCGCCGCCACGACCTGGTAGGGCAGGTGCCGTGGATGGACCAGCAGCGCCCTAGCCACCTGGCGGATGGTCAGCCGCAGCGGGGTCAGCAGTTGCTCGCTGTACCGCCACGCGGCGCATTCATCGGTGCCGAAGCGCTGGCCCATCGTCCGGCGGAATCGCCGTGCGTCCCCGCCGTCGCTCCGCCAGGAAGCCAGCCATTCCCGCAGGTCCTCGTCGCGGGCCAACATCGTCCAGGTCATCAGCCGTTCGGCGACCTGGCCGGCCGCGTCGATCACGAATGCCCGGTCACCCGCACCCCTGATGGCATGGACCCGGCCTTCGTTGCCGTGACTGTGATGGATGCTGGCCGAGCTGAATCGGGCTCCGACGGCCAGCGCGGCCACCGCGTGCCCGGCTTCGTGCCAGGCCGTCCGCACGGCTGCCTGCCTGGCTGGGGAGAAGCTGGCGAAGCAGCCGCAGTCGTAGCGCTGCCTGACCCACTTGTCCGCCACGATCGACTCGTCGTCGTAGCGGACGACCCGGCTCAGCTCGGCCTGAAGCCTGGCGAGTACTCGTTCTTCTGCGGGAAGCATGACGAATCAGCGGGCTCCGGCAAAGGTTGGCTGCGAAAGGTTCCACCCGGACTGTAACGCGCGGGCCGGAGCCGACAACGCATAGCTACCTCGCGGCAGCTGGCTGAGCTACCCCCGGCCCAGGCTCTGGAACACGGCGTCGACCAGCGCCTTCTTGCGCGGGTCGTTGACCAGTGTGGTGCCCATCCGGTTCATCACGTAGGCGAATGCGACGCCGGCCTCTGGATCGCCGCCGACCGCTGAGCCGCCGAAACCGTCATGCCCGAATGCGGCGTCGTTGGGGCCGAAGTGGTGCTCAGGCCCGGACAGCGCGAAGCCGAGCCCGAAGGCAACCGGGAAGCCAAGGACGAGGTCGGTGAACCTGCCGTT
This sequence comes from uncultured Actinomycetota bacterium, assembly GCA_963850875.1. Taxonomy (GTDB): domain Bacteria; phylum Actinomycetota; class Actinomycetes; order Streptosporangiales; family Streptosporangiaceae; genus Chersky-822. The sequence continues at coordinate 460,654 of CAWKNA010000005.1, read as the reverse complement.
GCCGGTGCGCGCCGCCTGCAGGGTCTTCGCCGAGATCAGCCGCTCGGATCCATCGACCAGGGTGCCGAAGACCGTCACCAGGCTGAGTGCGGTCCCGTGTCCGTTGGCGGCCGGGATCTCAGCCATCCGCCAGTCGTCCTCGTTCGCCTCGTCTCCGGTCAGTGCCGGGTTGATCAGAGCGGCGAGCGCGGCAGGATGGGCGTTGGCGTACGCCTGGGCGAGCGCGCTCTGCTCGTCCTCCGACGGTCGCACTCCCTGCATCTTCGAGCAGCGGTCCAGTTCGGTCGCGGGCAGGCCGATGTGGAAGTCAGCACCAAGCGGGCCGGCAATTTCCGAGGCGAAGAACGTGCCGCAGCTCTGACCGGTGATCCGCCTGATCACCTCGCCGATCAAGAACCCGAAGGTGATCGCCTGGTACCCGCTGGTGCTGCCCGGCGTGAACAGCGGCTCCTGGGCAGCGAGCAGATCGGTGACCTTCTCCCAGTCGTAGTACTCCTGGACGGTGAGCTGCTCTTTCAGTCCGGTGAGCCCGGACTGGTGGCTCATGACCGACCGAATCGTGATGTCGGCCTTCCCGCCGGCCGCGAACTGCGGCCAGTACCTGGCTACCGGCGCGTCCGGATCCAGCTCGCCGCGGTCCATCAGGATGTGCGCGCATAGCGAGGTCATCGGCTTCGTGGTCGACCACACGTTGGTGAGCGTGTCGCGCTGCCATTGGGTGGTCCTGGCCGGGTCTGCCCAGCCTGCCCACAGGTTCACCACGTACTCGCCGCCGGCTACTACGGCCACGCTCGCGCCGATCTCGTCGCGCTCGGCGAAATTCGCGGCGAAGGCCTCCTTCACTGGTTCGAAGCTGGGGGTGCAGGTCCCGTGGATTGTGGTCTGTGCGTCGCTCATTGCATCCGCCTCTCGAACCGTCCGGTTGATAGCTTGGCCGCCGCCAACGCGCCCTCCTGGCTTGCTACGCCCTTACCTGTCCCGTTGTCAACGTGCGCGCCCAGCATTTGATCGCAGCCATCAGCCAGCGTCCTGGGCCCGACCAGCAGGGTGCATCCATCGGCTGGTCGCGACGGTCACGATCACGAATCCGGGGGGCCGGTGAGTTCGAGCAGGATCCTGGCCACGCCGTCTGGATCGAGGATCTGGTGCAGGTGGGCGCCCGGCAGGGACCGCACGGTCCAGCCGCGGCGCCGTGCCTCACCGGCCTGTGCGTCATATGGCGGCCCGAATACGAGGTAACCGCAGGGGTGATCGTCCCAGCCCGGCGGGACAGGCACCTGCTCCTGGTAGTAGGCCAGCGGCAGCCTGGGCTGCTCTGCCGTCACCTCGGCACGGGCCTTCGCGTCAGGGAACAGCGATGCCACCTCTGATTCGTCCCACCAGTCTGTCCAGGGCGGCAGCCGTCCGTCGGGCTCGGCCAGGCCACCCAGGAAGGGTAGGAACTCCGGCCCGGCTACCGGCGACGGGCCGGTGGAAGCGGGCACGGACGCATCGACGAATATCGTGTGCTCCACCGGACGCGCCAGGGCGCGGCAGATCACCGGGATGAAGACCCCAGCATTGCTATGTGCCACCAGGATCAGCGACTGGTGAGCTGGCGCCGCGACGAGCTGTTCGCTGACCGCGGCGGCAACCCGCGGCCAGAATGGCGGCTCACCCTCGCCCACCGCTAGCAGCGATGGCACGATCACCTGGCAGCCGGCGTCCGTCAGCCGGCCAGCGACCGGAAACCAGGTACGCGGACCCACCGACGGGCTGTGGATCAGGACGAACAGCGGCATGGTCCGACTGTGCCACGCCTACAGTGTCGGTGGCCTCTGATAAGACCGGAGACATGGCTAGACATGACATGCGCTACGGCGTCGTGCTGCCTGGTGGGACCGCCGCCGAGCAATTTGATCAAGCGATGCTAGCCGAGCAGGCGGGCTGGGACGGGGTGTTCGTCTGGGAGGCTGCCTACGGTGTGGACGCGTGGACCTTGCTTGGCGCGATTGCCGGCCGGACTTCCCGGATCAGGCTCGGCACCATGCTCACCCCGCTGCCATGGCGTCGCCCCTGGAAGGTGGCCAGCCAGGTGGCAACGCTGGATCAGCTATCGGGCGGCCGTGCCATCCTTGCGGTCGGCATCGGCGCTGTCGAAACCGATCTGCCCGATACCGGCGAGGTTACCGACCTGCGCGGTCGCGCTGAACGGCTTGACGAGGGAATCGACCTGATCCGCGCGCTATGGGGTGGCGAGAGGAGCTACCACGGGCGGCACTACAGCTACCAGACCGGCCGGTTCGATCTGGGCATGGCTGCCCGGCCGGTCCAGGAGCGCATCCCGCTCTGGGTGGTCGGCGTATGGCCCCGGCCGACCTCACTGCGCCGGGTGCTCCGCTGCGACGGCATCATCCCGCAGTATCAGCTCGGCGGACCGGCCGCCGGACCGGATGACGCCCGGGCGGTCCGGACCTGGCTGACCGACCATGGGGCGTTGCCGAGCCTGGATGTGATCGCCGACGGCGAATCTCCTGCGGATGACCCGGTGGCGGCAGCAGCGCAGGTCACCGCGTGGGCCGAAGTGGGCTGCACCTGGTGGCTAGAGACTCGGTGGGGCACATCGCAGGATCTGCCCAGGCGCCTGGGCCAGATGACGGAGCGGCTGTCCGCCGGGCCTCCGTCCGATCCCACGACCGGCTGAAAACCGTCCCGATCCCGCGGCCGGCTGAGAATCCCGCCCGAAGAACCCGTCCGAAGTCAGGCGGCCGCTTCAATGCGCCGCTCCGACGCATCCGGCCAGATCGACATCTGCACATTGAGACAACGGAGTTGCCGCCGGCGCTGACACTGAATACTGGTGCCGCACAAATGGAATCGAATTGTTATTCGAATTGACTTTTCGTCATTAATCATATTGTGATATGCTTCCGAAATTGGTTGATAGCCTGCGCCGTGTGATGAACCATGGACAGCCAAGCCAGACCGCAATGACTGCGGCCGCGGCCCGCGCCGCTCACCTGATCGTCGACCATGCCCCTCCGATCCTGGCTGACGTACTGGCATCAGCGCTCCTCGGCGAGCGGGCCGAGGAGTTCATCTCGGGACTGGCCTTGACTCCTTCGCCTACCGGTCCGAGCTGGTCGGCCAGATCCGGGTCTGTGAGGTCGATCATCCGGCGACCCAGCGCTGGAAGCGCTCGCTGCTGACCGTTGCCGGGATCGCGGTGCCGTCGGGTGTCAGCTTCGTGCCGGTTGATTTCGAAGCCGACTCGCTTGCGATGTGCCTTATCCAGAGCGGGTTCGATCCGTCCAGGGCCGCACTCTTCAGCTGGCTCGCGGTAACCATGTACCTGACCCGCGCGGTCATCGGCCAGACCCTCGCGGAAATCAGCGGCCTCGCCGCAGGAACCGAGCTGATCGCCGACTACATGTTGCTCGCGCCGCTGCGTGACGCGGACGGCAACACCTTTGTCGAGCTCATCATGCCGGTTGCCGTCGAGCACGGCGAGCCTTGGCTCACCCTGCTCACCCCGCAGGACATGTCGGCATTGCTGGCCGAGCACGGCTTCGGGCAGGCCGAGCACGTCCGCCAGCGCGACCAGATCAGCCCCGAACTGTGGAACCGGTCCGACTCTCTGCACCCCATCGATCTCTCCGTCGTCGTGCGCGCCACCGTCGGTGGCCACGACAGGTGAGACTGCCGCCGCGGTCAGGACCTGCTGGCGAAGTCCAGGGCCTCGCGGGCCAGCGGCAGCCACGCGAGATCGCACTCCGGGTCGAGGCTGAGCCACTCCTTCATCGCCGTTCCCTTGTCGGCGTCGAAGTGCACGCCAGCACCGGCCGCAATGAGCGCATCGACTCGTTCAGCGGGAAGCTTCAACACCAGCCGTCCGCGAACGAGCATCGCGAAGATTTTGTTCTGGAAGCGGAGCGCAGTCCGGCCGAACCCGCCGCCGCCACGAGGCGGGGTGACCCCAGGGCTGCCGAGAAGATCATCAACTAGATCCTCGTAACGGTCTTCCGGCCGGATCTGGCCGGCCTCGTGTTCGCGCACAGCGCCAGGCTAGCTGCGATTGGGCCAGTGCACGCATCGACGGGTGACCTCGTTGCCGCTGCTGCTGGCAGGATCCTGCGAATCCTGATCAAAGGCAGCAAACGACCTCGTGCCGAGCGTTTTCGCGAACTGGCTATTCGCGGCCAACGGTTCAAATGAGCACGCCGAGGTCTGGTAATAACGGCTCCGGTGTGTACGCCGAGGTCTGGTGTATCTACACTGAGATCAAGACCGCCTGCTGCCGTTCACCGACGAAAATGATGTGAGCGCAGCCCACAGATGTCCGGCGGATGGGCTCGCTATTGGGCGAGCTCATCCGCCGGCTGCCAGATACACCCGGGCCGTTATCGTGCGGATTTCTCAGGAACAGTTACTGAGAAATCCGCACGATCATGACACTGAGTCGGAACGTCGGCTAGGCAGTGGCTGCGACGTCCATCAGCCTGGCGCTGATCAGCGTGAACGGAGCGCCGGGGGGAGCCTGCGCCGGTCGGCCGGCAAGTGCGGCCTCGGCGGCAGGGTAAGACTCGAAGAGCTCGATCGCCGTTCCCAGAGCGCGGTCGGCCGAATGCAGCCAGTAGCCTGCGACGAAGCCGGCTAGGGCCTTGGCCTGCGGCACTATAGCATCAGCCAGCATTGTTGTGGCCTCGTCGATCCGGTCGAGCTCAAATTCAACATTGGTAACAATCGCGTGCATGTTTCCCCCCAAGGTTCTGGTCAGGTAACGACCATCACTGCTGGCCGCGGCCGGGCGCCGCGGAAACTCGGACCCGCGGCCCGAAAGGACTACCAGGCCAGTGGCCGATCCATAGTGGCACACCGCTGAGCCATTGAAATGGACCAGGCGCGAGCCCGACCAGTCACTTAGTCGCGGCCAGTTCGGCGATGAACGCGCGCAGGGCCCTTGGGTTGTCCTCAAGCCGCCAGTCCTGGTGGAACTTGCCTGCGTGCTGACTGATGTCGAACCACACCAGCCCCCGCAGGTGGTAGCCGCGGACCCCGGCGAACAGATTCCTGATGGCGGCGGCCTGATGCCCGGTCGAGGGACCCACGGCCGTCTCGCCGATCAGAATCGGCCTGGTCGTGACCGATCTCATCAGCTTGATCGTCCGCGCGAAGATCACGTCGAAGGTATCGCCCGGGTTGACGTAGTAGCCATCCAGCCCGATCTCGTCTACGTACTGCGAGCCCGGCCACCATGGCCTTGGTGATGGCGTCGAGAAGTGCATGGCCGACGGCTGCCAGAGCCAGGTGATGAGCCGACCGGCGCTGGTGGCCGCGAGCACGTCATGAATATGCCGCCACGCGAGCACATAATCGGCTGGCTTGGTGCGCTTTGTTCCCCAGGAATACCATTGGCCGTTCATTTCCGGCGCGAATGACAAGGTGACTGAACGGCCGATGGCGGCCAGGTCCGGGGCGAAGACCTGCTGCAGCCACGGGTCGTCTTCGCCGCTCGCGATCTGCGTCATGGGCAGATGCACGGGCTGGAGTTCGATCACGACCTGCGCCCCGAGTTTGTCCGCCCCGACGATGGGATCCCGCGGGATGATCATCGATCCCCAGCGCAAGAACAGGATCCTCAGGGCAGCCTGGTGCCTGACCGCTTTGTCGAAAGCCGCCAGGTCCGGCGTGATGGCGCCAAGCACGAGGCCGCTCGGCAGGCCGGCCTGCGAGACGCTGCGAGCGGCGTGGTTGGCGGCGCCGGGATGCGCCGGGGGCCGCCGGGTCGCATCGCCCGGGCGAGCGGCCGCCATGACACCCGGCAATAATGCGGCGACGAGGAGCGACCGTGCGACCTTCAGGGCGCGGTTCATGCCCAACCTCCGGGCTAGCGTTGCTGAGCGGTTACGGGAGTTGACCTAAGTCAGCAAACTACCGACTTGACCTCCCGGCACAGGAGCAATTCCGGAGTAATTCCCGCGCATTTTCGGCCGCGTTCACGAACCAAACCGGGCGCACCGAACCAATGCAGGTCAGTCGGTCGGCTGGAGCAGCTTGCTGTGGTCCCAGGACAGGATCCGGCGCGGCTCGACGGCATAGCCGACTCGCTTGGGTGCCGCGTGCTGCACGTACTCCTCGAGCGCTTCGGTGCCCGGGCCGGCCAGCAAGTCAGCCACCCGGCGGCCGATCTCCCGCACGGCCGCCGGGTCATCGATCAGCCGGACCACGCCCTGCACCTGAACACCGCGCAAGTCGAAGTACTGCTCGCCGGTCTCCACCAGGCAGGTCACCCGCGGGTCGGCGGCCAGGTTCAGCGCCTTCTGCGATGAACGGTAGGTCCAGAACGTGATCTGGCCGTCGAGCATGACGTAGTACATGGTGACCAGGTGCGGAGTGCCGTCCCGGCTGATCGTCGCCAGCTGGACCTTGCGGGACGCGGCCAGGAAGGCGGCGACTTCCGCCTCGGTCATCGCGACTCGGTCGCGCTGTTTCATCGAGCCCGTCCGCTCACTGGGACGGCCCGCCGGGCGTGGCGAAGCCGATCGTCTCGGTGGCCAGGGCCAGGGTGTCCTCGCAGGCGAAGCCGGCCGGCGGCGGAGAATCCAGCGGTGGGCTTGGGAACGCCGGGCCGAGCGCGCGCTGGATCGAGTCCAGCGTCCACATCCCGTCGGCTGAGCCGTTCTCGGCGGCCAGGAACGTGGTCCGGATCCTGGGTGGTTCCATCACTGCGGCGACGCCGCCGTGCACCACGAAGACCTCGCCGTTGATCCCGGCCGCGGCCGGGCTGGCCAGGTAGACGACCAGCGGGGCGACGTGTTCCGGCGCGAGCGGGTCTACCGTGCCCTCCGGCGGCGCGCCCATCAGGTCGGCCGTCATGGCGGTCCTTGCTCGCGGGCAGATCGCGTTGGCGAGCACCCCGTACCTGGCGCAGCTACGCGCGGTGGTGACGGTCAGCGCGGTGATCGCGGCCTTGGCCGCGGCATAGTTCGGCTGGCCGGGGGAGCCGAGCAGGAAGGCCTCCGACGAGGTGTTCACGATCCGCGCGAAGACCGGCCCGCCGGTCTGCTTGCTGCGCTCCCGCCAGTAGGCGGTGGCCAGCCGGGTGGTCACGAAATGCCCGCGCAGGTGCACCCGCAGCACGAGATCCCACTCGTCAGGAGTCATGGTGAAGATCATCCGGTCCCTGAGCACCCCGGCGTTATTGACCACGATGTCCAGCCCGCCGAACGACGACATGGCCGCCGCCAGCATCGCCTCGCCGGTAGACCAGTCCGCGACGTCACCCTCGCAAACCACAGCCTGGCCGCCAGTTCCGGTGATCTCTTCAGCTACCGCGTTAACGGCTCGCCCGGGCAGGTCGTTGAGCACCAGCCTGGCGCCGGCCGCGGCCAGTCCAAGCGCCTCCGCCCGGCCCAGGCCGTTGCCTGCCCCGGTCACGATCGCCGTCCTGCCGTCCAGAGTCAGCCCGTCGGCCATGTTAAGCAAGCTCCCTTGAATCGATCGGCCGGTTCGGCACCAGGTCCGTGGTCAGTAGCCAGGCCCGGCAAGCAGGCCGCCATCGGCCACGAACTCGCTGCCGGTTGAGTAGGACGAGTCGTCGGAGGCCAGGAACGCGACCAGCCGCGAGATCTCGACCGGCTCGCCGAACCTGGACAGCGGCAGCGCCTTCAGGTACCGCTCGCCTCTGGCCGGGTCGATGGTCTCGGCGGTGTCGAAGACCATCCGGGTCAAGATCCCGCCCGGATGGACCGAGTTCACCCGGATGCCAAGCGATCCGAGTTCCTGCGCGGCGGCCTTGGTCATGCCGCGGATGGCGAACTTGCTCGCGCTGTAGGCGGAGAGCCCGGCCGCCCCGGTGAATCCCTCGATCGATGAGATGTTGACGATCGAGCCGCCGCCCGCGGCCGTCATCGGGGCGATCACCGCCTTCATGCCCAGCCAGCAGCCGACCGCGTTGACGTCCAGGATCCGGCGGAATTCGGTGAGCGGCATCTCGGCGATCAGCGCGAACCTCAGCACGCCGGCGTTGTTGACCAGCACGTCCAGCTTGCCGAACGTCTCGACCGCCGTGCCGACCGCCGCTTCCCAGTCCGCCTCGCTGGTCACGTCCTGGTGCACGTAACGGCAGACCTCAGGGCCGAGCTTGTCAGCCACGGCCTGCCCCTGCTCGTCCAGCACGTCCCCGAAGACGATCCTGGCTCCCTGCGCCGCGAAGTGCCTGACGTGCGACTTGCCCATCCCCCTGGCGCCGCCGGTGATCAGCGCCACCTTGCCGTCAAGCCGGCCCATGCTGAACTCCGGTCTGTAGACCAAACGCTTGCTTGGTTCGAGGGTAACAGGGCCCGCGCCGCGCGGCCGCTGGTCAGCGGCGGCAGGCCGGTGCGGCGCGGCCGCTGGTCAGCGGCGGCAGGCGCCGCCGACCTTGGCTGCCGCTGGCCCCTGACCGGGCCGGCGTACCTGGCTAGCAGGCGAGATTACCGTGCCGTGAACGTTGCGTGAAGTTGCGGGCCAGCCGATTGCCGCGGCCGTTCAATCCGGATTCAATGGGATTGCGGCCATGGTGCCCATGTCGTCCGCGCCGACGTCCCCTCCGCGTCCGCGCCTGTTCGCTGCAGCGCTTCAGACCGGCCGGGGAGCCGGGACTTGCCGAAACGCGAGTTTCTGGAGGGAATTATGGGCACCCCGTTGGCGCGGTCAACATTGACCGCGCATACGTTGGCATTTGGCAACTCGACAGTCAAGCTGTCGCCTGGCTGGAATGCCTTCTATTACTGGGGCATCTGGGCGGTCTGCATCGCCGGAATCGGCATTGTGCTCTGGGCCGCGCTGCGCTCCAAGCGCTGGCAGCGCTGGACCACCCAGGACATTCTCATCGTCGCGGCGCTCGGCGTGCTGCTCGAGGTCTACGACAACATCATCGGCGACCAGTTCATCAAGCCACTGATCGCGCCGATCCCCGGCGCCGATCTGCTCCAGCTGCATGACCTGCCGTACATGTTCCTGCTCATGGTGGGCGTGGCGCTGGTCAGAAAGCCCGGCTGCGTCACGGCGATGGTGTTCGTCAACTTCCTGCTCTCCCAGCTGCTCTTCGGCAGCGGGCACGGGGCGCTTGACTGGACCGACGGGCTGACCCAGGCAATCTTCTGCGACCTCTACATCGTCGCGCGGCGCGGCCGGGTGTTCGGATCGGGCGCGAGCCGGCTGTCGATGGTGATCGACGGGCTCGCCATCGGGTTCCTGCGCGGCGCGCCGAACTCGTTCTTCACCGACTTCAGCTTCGATCCGTACCTGAACGCGCAGTTCCATACCGTCTACCAGATCTGGCTGGACACCTGGTCCAACGGCGTATTCAACGGTCTTGAGGCGGGGATCAGCGCGGTCCTCGCCCATCGGGTCGCCGTATCTGTGGTGCCGTCGCTCGGCGCGAGCCGGGCCGCAGGGTCCGCGGCTGCTGCGGATCCGTTCGCCGAACCCGAGTCCGGCCCATCCGGTCCCGCCGCGGGGACCGGTGCCGGTGCCGGTGCCACGCAGCCTGGTGCCGCGGCGGTGCTGGCTAATCCGGCTCAATCGGCTGCTCAGCCACCCGAGGGGGGTCTGACATGAAGCGCGTAGCGCTGGTATTCGGGGTGATCGCGCTGCTGCTGCTCGGCGACGGGCTCTACATGCAGGTCACGAACTATCAGCCTGGTGACCAGAACCCGATCTTCGGCAATCCGAAGTACATCGTGTCGGACGGGACCACGGTGCTGGTCGCGGGCGGACTGATGCTGGCGGTCAGCCTCGTGATGTGGCTGGCAGGCCGCCGCAGGGCGGGCCGTCAGCCGGGATCGGCCGATGATCAGCGGGCCCGGTCCGACCGCCAGTCGGCGTCGAAGACGTGACCGCCGTGACGGACGCGGCGATCGCTCGTGCTGGCCGGGCGCTGGGAGGGCCGAGCGATCGACGTCGCTCCTGAACTGCGAGCCGAAGATCTGTCGTTCGCCTACCTGGGCGCTGCCCAGGCCGCGTTGCGGCACGTGGACTTCGGGGTGGCGGCCGGTGAGGTGGTGCTGGTCACCGGCGCGTCCGGCTGCGGCAAGTCGACGCTCGCGCTGGCACTGGCCGGACTCATCCCGTCCCGGGTGCACGGCGAGCTGCGCGGCCGGGTGAGCTTCGGCGGTCGGCCGCTCAGCGGGCTGCCGCCGCACGAGGCATCGCAGCTGGTCGGTCTGGTCTTTCAGAACCCGAACCTGCAGCTGATCAACCAGACCGTGCAGTCCGAGGTGGCGTTCGGCCCGGAGAACCTGGCGCTGCCGCAGCCGGAGATCGCCGCGCGGGTGGACTGGTGCCTGGATGTCACCGGCCTGGCCGGGTTGCGCCACGCCGCGACCATCACGCTATCCGGCGGTCAGAAGCAGCGGACCGCCATCGCGGCGACGCTGGCCATGCGCCCGCGCCTGCTTGTCCTGGACGAGCCGCTGTCCGATCTCGACCCGGTCGGTGCCCAGGAGGTGCTCGGCACGCTGCGCCGACTGGCCAGCGATGAGGGGACCGGCATCGTCGTCATCGAGCACCGGGTGGACGAGGTCGTACCGTGGGCGGACCGGGTAGTGCTGATGGACGGCGGGCGAATCGTCCTTGACCGGCCGCCGCGTGGTGCCTGGGACGACGAGGCGCTGTGGATCGGCACCGGCGTCGGCATCCCGGACGTGATCCGGCTGGCCCACGCCGTGCCCGATGCCTTCCCCGGCACAGCGCCGCTGTCGGTGGACGAGGCGATCGACGCCGTCCGCGACACCTGGTTCGAAGCGGCCCTGGCCCGCGCGTCCGACGCCAGGTCGGCGGCGGAGTGGTCCCCTGCGGCCTGGCCGACCGCGGCTGGAGACCTGGTCGGCAGTGACGGCGACCGGGGTGAGCACGGCGACGGGCGCCCCGGCGCAGCGGAGATTCTGCCGGGGATCCGGCCGGACCACGCCGAGCCGATCGTGGCCTGGGAGTCGGTGAGCGTGGCCTTCGGCGACAACCTCGCAGTGGACGACGTGACCTTGTCGGTGGACGAGGGCGAGTGGATCGCGATCATCGGCGCGAATGGCTCGGGCAAGAGCACTCTGACCGGCCTGACGGTCGGGCTCGGAACGCCGAGCAGCGGGTCGGTCCGGCTGGGCGGGCGGCAGGTCCGCCCCGGCCGGATCTTCGAGAACGCGGCGCACGTGGCGCTGCTGCTCCAGGCGGCCGACGAGATGCTGTTCGAGACCACGGTCCGCAAGGAGCTGGAGTTCGGCAGCCGGTTCCGAGCCCTTCCTGACAATCCAGTGCTCGACGTCGACGGGGCGATCGAGTTCTTCGGCTTCCGCGACCTCCAGGACGCCAGCCCGTGGGAACTGAGCCAGGGTGGCAGGCAGCGGCTGGCGCTGGCCGCCCTGCTCGTCGGTGCGCCGCGGGTGCTTGTCCTCGACGAGCCGACCACCGGGCAGGACGCCGACCACATGCGAGCCTTCCTCCGGCTGCTCGACCGGATCCGGGCGCACACCGCGCTGACCGTCATCACGGTCACGCACGACATCCGCGGCGTGGCCAGCCGCGCCTCGCGGGTCGTCCTGCTCGGCGGCGGGCAGGTCCGCCTGGACGGGCCGGCCAGCGCCGTCTTCGCCCGAACCGACGAGCTGCACCGCTGGGGCGTGCTCGCTCCGCCGCTGGCCAGGCTGCAGAGCGGCCTGCTCGGCGACCGGGCCGGTGACGTCCTGCTCGACGTGGACGCGATCGTTGCAGCGGTGCTCGCATACCGGAACGCCGAAGCCGGGGCGGTGTGACGCGGTCATGATGTCGTCCCTGCTGGCCCGCACGGTGGTGTCCTACCTGCTGGTCTTCGCGGTGCCGCTGGCGCTGCCGGTCGCCTTCGTCAAGCTGGTCGGGCTCGGCGGGCTGCGCGAGCTGGTCACCTACGAGGCCAGGGACACTCCGCTGCATCGTCTCGACCCGCGGCTCAAGGTGCTGTACCCGGTCGCCATGGGAGTGCTGAGCATCCTGCTGACCTGGAGTTTCATGCTCATCGTGTTCGCGCTCAGCATCGTGCCCTGGATCTGGCTGCGCCCCTCCAGGCAGCGAGTGCGGGTGCTGATGGTCATGGTCATCGGTCCGGCACTGGCCGGATTCTGGTCCCAGGGCCTGTACTACCTGCCAAATCCGCCGATTCACTACCTCTACCAGTTCCCGTGGACGATCAGCTGGATGGGATCGCCCGGGATCACCAGCTACGGCCTGGTCTTCGGGCTTGAGCAGACCGCCCGGGTGCTGGTCACCGTCTCGACCTCGATGATGATCCTGGTGACCACCGACGTGTCGGACTTCACCTGGGCATTCGAGCGGTTCGGGGCACCGCCGCAGGTCGGCTTCGCGCTCACGGCTGCGCTACGGTTTCTGCCGGAGATGATCTCCAGGACCAGCCTGGTCCTGCGCGCGGTCGAGCTTCGGGGGTACGACCTGTCCAGGCCGCGCTGGTTCCAGGTCATCCAGTGGCCCGACTACGCCAAACGGGTCGCCCGCTGTGTCGGCCTGATCACGGTGCCGCTGCTGGTCGGCACCCTGCGCGGCACCACGACCATGGCGATGGTCGCTGACGCGCGCGGGTTCGGCGCCAACCGCCGCCGCGGCTCGCTCCGGGTGCACAAGCTGGCTGCGGTCGACTACTGGGGGTACGGGGTACTCATCACGCTCGTGCTTACTGCCTTTGTCCTCAACCACTTCCACATCGGTGCCCGCTACTACGGATGAGCGGCCCGCTGAGCAGCCCAGCGGTCGACCGGACCTGCCGCCAGGCAGGCACCGGCCCGCATCGTCAGCCTCCAGTTAAGAGAAAAGAGGAGACCCGATGCGCTACGACGCAGTCCTGTTCGACAACGGCGGTACCCTGACTCACCGGACCTCTCCGGTGGCCGCGGTCCGGGCTCTCGCCGCGACGCTCGGAGTGGATATCTCGGAAGAGGAGGCAGCCCGGTACTGGCGCCGGTCCAAGGAACACAGCCGCAGCCTGATGGCCTCCAAGCGGGTCAGCCGCAACCTGTCCAGGACCGCCCACCGCGCCGCTTACGTGACCGGTTACGGGCCATTCGAGGAGATCGCGCCGGGTCTCGCCGACCTCATGTATGACGAGTGGAAGACCAACCCGCTGACCATGGTCCCCTATCCGGACACGCCCGCCACCCTGAAATCCTTCAACGCCGCCGGAATACCGATCGGGATCGTCAGCAACACGGGCTGGAGCATCGACGTCGGCTACGCGGCGACCGGGCTGGACGCCTTCATCTCGACGTTCGTGCTGTCCTGCGACCTCGGCATCGCCAAGCCGGCTCCCGAGCCGTTCCTGACCGCGTGCGAGCGGCTCGGCGTCTCGCCGGACCGGACGCTCATGGTCGGCAACAACCGATTGGCCGACTCAGGCTCGATCTGCATTGGCTGCCAGTGCCTGATCCTGCCGCCGGTGCCGCCGGGAGCGACCAGAGGCCTGCGGGCGGCGGTGGCAGCGGCCGGCCTCGAATGGGCCGAGTGAGGCACTGCAAGGATAGGACCGTGACACTGAGCAGTCCGGACGCGTGGCACTCCCGAAGCCCCGCGGGCGATGGCCGGCCGCTCGCTATCAACCTCCGCGGCGTGCACAAGCACTTCGGCCATGTCCGGGCGGTCCGCGGCATTGACCTGGACATCGCGGCCGGGGAGATCGTGGCGCTGCTCGGCCCCAATGGCGCGGGAAAGACCACGACCATCGACATGATCCTCGGCCTGTCCCAGCCGACCGCCGGCCATGTGTCGGTCTACGGGATGCACCCGCGAAAGGCCATTGAGCATGGCATGGTCTCAGCGGTGATGCAGACCGGCGGGCTGCTCAAGGACCTCACGGTAGCCGAGACCGCGCGCTATACGGCCAGCCTCTTCGCCAGCAGTCGTCCGGTCGACGAAGTCCTGCACCGGGCGGGGATCAGCGACAAGCCGACTCCTACGCGGACCGGATCATCCTGCTTCGCCAGGGCGAGATCGTGGCCGACGGCACCGGGGCGCAGGTGAAGGCGATGGCATCCGGCCGGACCGTGCGAGCCACGCTGGCCGGCGCCGATGAGGCGGCCATGCTCGCCATTCCCGGTGCGGACAGTGTCGAGGTGCGCGGTGACACCGTGCTGATCCATTCCAAGGACAGCGACGCGGTTGCCAGATATCTGCTGACCGCCACGTCCGCCCGGGACCTGGAGATCAACACTCGCGGTCTCGAGGACGCGTTCGTCGCCCTGACCAGCAACGACAGCGATGCCAGCGACAGCTTCGCGGGAGGATCACGATGACCGCACGCTCCCTGCCCTCCTCCGACGCCAGGCAGCCGCCGGCGCTTGGCGGCCTCAATCCCACCGTGCTCGGGCTGGAGATCCGCCGACTGCTCCGCAATCGGCGCACCATGATCTTCGCGCTGATCGCACCGAGCCTGTTCTTCCTGCTGTTCGGGCTGAACAAGGCCTACGCGCACGAGTCGGCAGGCCACAGCAACGTCTCGGCCTTCATCCTGGTCAGCATGGCGCTGTACGGCGCGGTCCTGGCGACGACCGCCGGCGGGGCCATTCTGATGCTGCTGTCCTTCGCCGGCGGCCTGTTCATCCCGCTGAGCCAGTACCCGCACGTGCTGCAGACCCTCGCCAAGTTCACGCCGCTGTACGGGCTGAACCAGCTTGTGCACGCTCCGCTGATCGGCGGCAGCGTGGACGTGGTCTGGGCGGTCAACGCCGTGGCCTGGCTGGTCATCTTCGCTAGCGGCGCGGTCTGGCGGTTCCGCAAGGACACCGCGCGGGTCTGATGGTTCGGCCCGTCCGAGCTGCGAGCGGCCGAGAAACGGCCGAGTAACTATGACGCCGGAGTCGACAGGAGCGGCACCGTGAATGAGTCCGTGATCGACTTCGAAGCTGGCGCTCCGGTCCGCGGTGACCTGGATGTCCGCTGGATCCATGGCGCACCGCGTGGCCGGCCTTGCGGCGACCCGACGATCCAGGTCCATCGCTATGACCAGCACACCTGCGTGCTCAGGCAATCCAAGGCGACCAGCTACGAGGCCCCGTTTCTCTATTTGTTCTTCGGAAACGAGCGAGCATTGCTGCTCGATACCGGCGCCAGCAAGGAGCCGGCCGTCTTCCCGCTCCGCCAGAGGGTTGACGGCCTGCTCGCCGACTGGCTGGACCATCATCCGCGGGACGAATACGAGCTGATCGTCGCGCACACCCACGGGCACGGTGACCACGTAGCCGGCGATGTCCAGTTCGCTGACCGGCCTGGCACCTCCGTGGTCGGCCGCGAGCTCGCGGCGGTTCAGGAGTTCTTCGGGTTCACCGACTGGCCAGGTCAGGTCGTGCCATTCGACCTGGGCGGGCGGATACTTGAGGTAACCGGAATTCCCGGCCACCACGCCGCCTCGATCGCCGTCTACGACCCGTGGAGCGGGTTTCTGGTCACCGGTGACACGGTCTATCCGGGCCGCCTGTACGTGCCCGACTTCCCGGCGTTCCTGGCCAGCCTGGACCGGCTAACGGACTTCGCCAGTGCGCGGCCGGTCACGCACGTAATGGGCTGTCATATCGAGATGAGCCGCACGCCGGGGCGCGATTATCCGATCGGCACGAAATACCAGCCGGACGAGCCGCCGCTGCAGATGACCGTCGAACGGCTTATCGCGGTCCGCGACGCCGCCAGGTCGGTAGCCACGCGGCCGGGCGCGCATACCTTTGACGACTTCATTATCTTTAACGGGTCGTACCGGGCTGCTGTGGTCAGCCAGCTGGCCAGGACGGCGTGGCGCAGCATAACCCGGCGGGCGGCGACCTGAACGGCTCGCCGTCCCGATCCCTGGACGGCGCCTCGCCCTCAGGCCCGGCCTAGTCAGCCGACGTTTAAGCCAGGCCTGAAAGGCTTGCGGCGCTCAGCTAGCTGCGGCGATGCTGTCGGGGTAGCCAACAATTCGCCGGCCACCCGCTGGCGAGATTCCGAGCCAGTGAGCAGGAGAGGAGGGAAGCCGGTGAAGAAGCTCCAGGTCCGTAAGCTGGGCCCGGTTCGCATGACTAGCGTGATGTTCGCATATTACGACGTGATGGTGGGCTGCACGCATTGTCCTCCAGCAATTTAGCCTGCGCAGCGCCAACGGGTCGCCATAGCCCGGATCTGTGTCACGGCGGAAATGCTTGGTGCGCGTTCTCGGTGTCATTCGGATGGAGTCAGTAGTCACCGCGGGTCGGCTCGGTATATCGTGCGGGCCCGGCATATCGGGTCGCCCGCGGTGGCTCGGTAGGGCGAGCAGGTATTCGTTATGACGGATGTCACACCCGGTCCCGCCGCGATGGATTCCCGTATCGCGTTCTATCCGCTGGCCTTTGTCGATGAAGGCGACAAGACGATAATAGGCCGACCCGACGTCGATTCGTTCGCTCTGTTCTCCGCGGACGCAGCCGCCCTGGTCCGCCGGCTCCAGACCGGCGAGGACCCGGCGCAGGCGGCCGCCTGGTATCAGGCGGCCTATGGCGAGCTCGCTGACCTCAGCGACTTCGTGGCAGTCCTTCGTGACCTTGACTTCATCAGGCCCGCAGGGCCCGGCTCGCCGCCGGAAGTTGCCGCGCATCCGGTCCGCTGGCAGCGGCTTGGCCGAGCGGCTTTCGCCCCGGCCGCCCTGGCTGCCTACGCCGTCATGGTCGCCATCGCGTGCTATCTGATGGTTACTGTTCCCGGCCTGCGGCCGCGGCCGTCGGCCGTCTTCTTCTCTCGATCGATCCTGGTCGTCATTGGTGTCACGCTCTGCGCCCAGGCGGTGGGAGTCGCATGGCACGAGGGATTCCATGTCCTGGCCGGCCGCCGGATCGGCCTGCCGAGCAAGCTCAGCATCGGCCGCAGGCTCTACTTCGTCGTCATCCAGACCACGCTGACCGGCCTGATGGGTGTTCCGGCGCGCAAGCGCATCCTGCCTTTCTGCGCTGGCCTGGTCGCCGATGCCCTGGCAGTCAGCGTGCTGATCGGACTGGCCGACGCCGGACGCCTGGCTGGCTGGCCGCAGTGGCTGGGGCGGACTGCGGTGGGCCTGGCCTACCTGACCCTGCTGCGGATGCTCTGGCAGGCGATGTTCTTCATGGAGACCGATCTGAGCCATGTTCTCGCTAGTCTGCTTCGCTGCCCTGACCTGCACGGCATGACCAGGGAGTACGTGCGCGGCCGGTACGCCCGGCTGCGCCGGCGCCAGGGGCCGGCCGGGAATGAGCTGGGCTGGAGTGCCCGCGATACGAAGATCGCCCGAAGGTACGCTCCGTTCGTCGTGCTGGGCAGCGCCCTGCTGATCAGCGGCGGGCTGCTCACGTCCGTGCCGGTGGTCGGCGGATTCCTGATCCGCACCTACGATGGCCTCGCGTCAGGCAGCGTCAGCACGCCGCGGTTCTGGGATTCCGCGGTCACCGGCCTGCTGTTCGTCGCTCAGTTCTCGGTGCTCGTGGCGCTCATCGTCCACGATCGGCGTCGCCTGAGGGTGGCCGGCGATGCCTGAGCCGGTGGCGCCAGCCAGCGGCGAATCCCATCTGTGGCTCACTGGCGCCAGCCGCAGCGCCTGCGCCGATGCGGTCGCGGTGCTCGCGCCTGACGTCGCCGTCGACTGTCATCGCGGCTTGCGCGGGCCCTATACCGGACCCGGGTCACTGCTGCGCGCCATCGTGCCGCAGGTACATGCCGTCCGCCCCACGCTGACCGCCTGGCACGCCATCGAGATCCTCGCCGCGGCGCCTGAGCTTGACTCGCTCCTTGGGCCGGTCCCCGAGACGCTCACCTCGCTGGCGCCACCGGGCGAGCGGACCCGCTGGTACTCCCGTTACCGCACCAGGCGGATCGCCCACGGCATCGTCGACTTCCTCAGGGAATGTGCCGCTGACCGGCCGCTGGTCCTGGCCCTGCGCACGGCGGACCAGGCTGACCCGACCGATGCCGAATTCCTCGCGGTTGCGCTGCGTCGGCTCGATCCAGCCCAGGTCCGGCTCATCGTCTGCACTCGCGGGGCGGAGGTGACTGCGGAACTTCGCGATGCCCTCAAGGTCTACTGCCGGCGGCAGGCCGTTCCGGAAATCGGCCGGCCCGCAGCGGCGGGCAAGCGCGCGGCGGCAGCGTTCGTGGCCTCGGACGGCACCAGCGACGTTCCCGGTGAGCGGGAGGCATACCTGCGGCTTGGCCGGTCGCAGCGGGCCCGGCTGCATGATCAGCGGGCCGCTGAGCTGATCGGCCGCGGTGAGGCGTCACTGCGGCTCGGTGCCATTCCCTATCACCTCGTCCGCGGGAGCACTCCCGATACCACGGGCAAGGCAGCGCTGAACGTCGCGATCGGCTACTGCATCGGCATGGCCTTCTACGAGGCGGCCCTGGAGATGACGAACAAGTCCGCCGCGCTGGTCGACTCCGGTGGCGATCAGGTCGAGCGCTACCAGCTGGACCTGCGGCTGGCCTCCTGCCTGTCGCTGCTCGGGCGGGGAGCCGAGGTGGAGCCGATGTACTACGACCTGCTGTCCCGATCGACGAACCCCCAGACGCACGCGAATCTGTGGTACGCGCTTGCCATGGTGTACACCCGGCTGCTTGACACCGAGCACAAGGATCACCTCAGGGCGCGCGCATACATGAACACCGCGCTGGTCATCGCCGAGCGTCTGGAAGATCCGGCCGACCGGGCGTTCCTCCTGGCGTTCATGAGCAATGCGAAGGCGCTGGTCGAGATGCACCTGGGCAACCTGGAGGAATCGCTGCGGCTGGTCACCGAGGGCATCGAACGGTTCGACCGGGAACTTCCGCCGGAGAGCCACCAGCCGCACCGCACCGTGCTGCACCACAACCGGGCCCAGGTGCTGGCCGCCCTGGGACGGCAGGAGGCCGCGCTGGCCGAGTTCGGCCATGTAATTGACGTCGACCCGAACTATCCCGAGTACCGTTTCGACCGGGGCAACCTGCTGAGCCGGATGGGCCGCCAAGCCGAGGCAATGGCCGACTACGAGGATGCCATGCGGCTCGGCCCGCCTTTTCCTGAGCTGTATTACAACCGGGGAGACCTCCGCGCGGCCACAGGTGACCTCGAAGGGGCGATCGCGGACTTCCGTTACGTACTCGACCTCGAGCCTGACTACCTCGATGCCCGGGTCAGTCTCGCCTCGCTGCTGCTTGACGCCGGTGAGCCGCAGGACGCCGCCGCGCAGGCCCGTGCGGGCCTGGACATCTCCCCGGACGAGGCTCGGCTGCACTGCACCCTCGGGCTGGCCATGCTGGACCTGGCCGACCACGAGGCGGCCTGGCAGTCGTTCACCCGGGCTCTCGCGATCGATCCCGGCCTGCCCGAGGCACTCGCCGACCGGGCCGTCGCCGCCTACGAGCTCGGCCGGTACGCCGATGCGATCGCCGATCTCACCGCAGCGCTGCACACCAGGCCGGGCGATCCCGATCTGCTGTACAACCGCGGATTCGCGCTCCAGGCGGCGGGTCGGCCGGCCGACGCGATTGCCGACTACTCCCTCGCCCTGGCGGCCGATGGAGCCGACCGCGCGGCGTTGCTCTATCAGCGTGGCCGCTGCTATGCGGCGCTCGGCCGGGCGCTCGATGCCAGCGCAGACTTCGGTGCGCATCTCGCTCTCGGGCCGTCCGCTCACGAGCAGGAGATAGACCGGCTCGTCGCGGCCGGTCCCACCGGCTAGTCGGGGTCCTAGCTCGGGTCCTAGCTCGGGTCGTAGCTCGGGTCGTAGCTCGGGCTAACTAGCCGTGTCCGGTCGATGCGCCGACGAGTTCTTCGGGCAGCCGTCCAGGGCCGGGCCTCGCGGGCGCGCGACGCCGCCAGGCCGGCGGCCGCGAGACCTGGCGCATAACCTTTTGATGACTTCACTATCTTTAACGGGCCGTGCCGGGCTGCTGTCGTCGGGCAGCCGGCCCGAGCTTTGTGGCGCGGCAGACCGGGCGGGAGGCGGCAGGAGCGGCCCCAGCGGCCGGCCCGGACCGGTTCGCCAGGCCGCTCATCGGCCGAGAAGGGAATGATCGCGCATGGCTACGGCCGACTTCCCGCGTCTGTACGCCAGGACCCGGCGGTTCACGCTCGGGATTCCCTCGGCATTCAGGGTCGCGCCCGACGGACAGCGGGTTGTCTTTCTGCGGACCCGCGATGGCGGCGACCCGGCATCGTGCCTCTGGCAACTCGACCTCAGCACCGGCCAGGAGACGCTGCTGGCCGATCCCGCGGCGCTGCTGGGGATTGAGCCGGGAGCTGCCCCTCCCGATGAGCTGGCCAGGCAGGTCTCGCGCAGACCGGCCTGGGGGATCACCAGCTACCGCACTGACCTCGCGGTCCGGCACGCGTGCTTCGCGGTGGCCGGCCGCCTCTGGGTCGCCGACCTGGACGACATCGCCAGGCCAGCGAGCCAGCGAATCCGCGAGGTCACGGTGCAGGAGTCGGCCAGCGCCCCCAGCCTGGACCCGGCCGGGACCCAGGTGGCATACGTGTCGGCGGGTTCGGTCCGGATCATGAGTTTGGCCGACGGGCGCGACCGGGAGCTCGCCGCCTCGGACGACGCCGACGTGACCTTCGGTCAGGCTGACCCTGCCGCGCTGCTGGGAGATCGCGGCCTCTGGTGGGCTCCGGACGGATCGCGGCTCCTCCTCGCCCGGGTCGATACCAGCCCGGTGCAGCAGTACTGGATCAGCGACCCGGCCGATCCGCAGGCCGAGCCGGTTCAGGTGCGGTACCCCAAGGTAGGGACGCCGAACGCCGACGTGTCGCTGTGGCTGACCGCTCTCGATGGCGGCCGGGTTGCCGTGGAGTGGGATCGCCGGGCGTTTGAGTATCTGGTTGCCGTGACCTGGGATGGCCACGGGCCACTGGTCGCCGTCCAGAGCCGGGATCAGCGCCAGCTGCACGTGCTCGCCGTGGATCCTGCCACCGGGCGGACGTCGGTGCGATTCCGCGACACCGACAGCACCTGGATCAGCCTGGTCCCCGGAGTGCCCAGATACACCGCGTCAGGCGCGCTGGTCTGGGCCTGCGACCGGGGCAGCGCCCGCAGGCTGATCGTGGATGGCGAGCCAGTCACTCCCGATGACCTTCAGGTACACGAAGTCCTCGACGTTGACGGGGACGTCGTGCTGTTCGCCGCTTCGCACGACCAGCCCGATATCCAGCTGTGGACATATAGCACCGGCGGCGGGCTTGACCGCGTCAGCACCGAACCCGGGGTCCACGGTGGTGGCCGGGCAGGCGGAACTACGATCATCGCTCGGCAGTCCGTCGCCCAGCCCGGGACGACTGTCGTGGTCCGCCGGGCCGGCGCGCCCGACTGCCCGATAGCGAGCTTGGCCGAATCGCCCGGACTTGACCTGCGGATCGAGCTGCTTCGGGTCGGCGAACGTCAGCTCCGCAGCGCCTTGCTGCTGCCGTCCTGGCACCGGCCTGGCACGCCGCCGCTGCCTGTCCTGGTCGACTCCTACGGCGGCGCGGCGCAGCGGGTCGTGCTGGCCCAGACCCCGTCGTACCTGGTCTCACAGTGGTTTGCCGAGCACGGCTTCGCCGTGATTAGCACCGACGGGCGCGGAACTCCCGGACGCGATCCCGGCTGGGAACGGGCCACCCGCGGTGACATAGCCACGCCGGTCCTGCAGGATCAGGTTGCCGCACTGCACGCTATCGCCGGCCAGCACCAGGGAGTGCTCGACCTGCATCGGGTGGCGATCCGCGGCTGGTCCTTCGGCGGCTTCCTCGCCGCCCTCGCCGTCCTGCGCCGCCCGGACATCTTCCATGCGGCGATCGCCGGCGCTCCGGTGACTGACCAGAGGCTCTACAACGCGCACTTCAAGGAGCGCTACCTCGGCCATCCCGACTCGGAGCCGGAGAACTACGCTCGCTGCTCGCTGCTTGACGATGCCCCTAATCTGCGCCGCCCGCTCATGCTCATCCACGGCCTCGCCGACGACAACGTGGTGCCCGCCCACACCCTCAGGCTCTCAGCAGCGCTCCTGCGCGCGGGAAAGCCGCACGAAGTACTCCTGCTGCCCGGCGTCACCCATGCCCCGCTCCAGCCGGAGATTGCCGAGAACCTGCTGCTCGTCCAGCTCGACTTCCTCACCAGGAGGCTCGCCAACCAGGACTAGCTCAAGTTTCCCGGCAAGTTACCCAGCGGCCGAGCGATGATCACCCGGTAGCCGAGGTCGAGTTCGTCCAGCGTGAGCAGGTGCCCCCAGCGCCGGTGCCACTCGCCGCTGTCGAGGTCAGCTCGCAGGCGGCGCATCCCTGCCGCGCGGTCTGCTTCCGGGATGAGTGCCAGTGCAGACATGGGCTGCCAGACTTCGGGGTCGAGATAGGCGGCCGGGCGCCGCCAGTACGCCGCGTTGAACCCATCCGTGCAGTCTGCCGGGATCGGCACCTCGATGACGTCGATGCGGCCGCCGAGTTCCTGCGCGAGCTGGCCAAGCGGGGTTTCCCTGCTTGCCTCCAGCCGCGCGGTCGCCGGGAAGTAGTGATTCAGCCACCAGGACGGCGCCACGCTCGGGTCCCTGCTGAACAGCACCACCGGCCCGCGCGCAACCCGGCGCAGCTCAGCCAGCCCGCGCGCCCGGTCGGTCCAGTGGTGCACGGTCAGCACCCCCATGGCGGCGCCGAACGCGTCGTCGCGGAACGGCAGCGCCTCGGCGACCGCGCGCACCGCGACGGCCGGTCCGGGCGACCGCTGAGACAGCATCACCTCGGATGGCTCGACCGCGACTACCTCGCGGTCCGCAGGCTCGTAGGAGCCGGTGCCAGCGCCCACGTTCAGCACCGGTGCCGCGTCCGCCAGGGCCGCCCAGATCCGGGCGGCAATCCTCGGATCCTCACGTCGTCCGCGCCGGTACCGACCGCCGATCCGGTCGTACACCGGCACCTGACGTGCGGCCACCGCGCCAAGCTACCAGGCCACGGCCGTTGCGTAGTCGGTTGATCGTGCTCTGAGCAGGCGGGGATTAGCCAGGTACGCCGGGAAGGTGGTGACACCTGAGCAGGCCCGGTTCAGGCGGCTGCCTCAGGATGAGCCGCCGATCTGAGCTGCGGCATCATATGTTGCCGAGGGCCACCTGGTGCAGGGTCAGGTCGAAGTGCGTGGCGGGGACTTTGGCCAGGCAGCTGGTGTTCAGGTGAGCTGGGCTGTCCTGCTCGATGAACGTCTGGGTCAGCGTACTGAGGCACGCTGCCCAGGTGGCGGGGTCGGTGTAGTGTCCCTCGCCGGGCACGGCGAGTTCGCTGCTGTCGGGCCAGAACGTCCGCGCCGCGGCCATGTTCTGTGGCGGGTCTTGCGGATCGGCCTCGCCGTTGAACGCCAGCACCGGCACCTGGGACACGGTCAGCTGCTGGCCCCCGACGGCGGGGGACTTGGGGAAGAGCGAGCAGATGTACTGCCAGAACAAGGCCGACTGCAGGTCGGTGTGGTATTCGAAGCTAGCTCGCTGGTCAGACAGCGCCTGGTGCCGCCAGCTCGCCCAGCTCTCCTGGCATTCGATCTCGTAGAGCATCATCAGGTTCGGGCCACCACTGCTTGGCAGGCCCTGCCCTGACACCTGGAAGGCGTTCGCCACCGAGGCGAGGGCGGCGACTTTGTCCTTCGCTACGGCGAGCGTATGCACCATGACCGGGATCGGGTCCAGGTCACCGGTAACCAGCAACTGGTGCAACTCTGCGGCGAGCGCGTCCTGGTCGAGCCGCAGTGGCTTGCCGGTGGCCGACTGCCCGGCCGGGACGACCCAGGGCGATCTGCCGAGCGAAGCCCACAGGACGGCCCAGTCAGCGGTCAGGTGCGGGAAGGCCTGGTGACAGGATGGCTGGCTTTCGCAACGGGCGAAGACATAGCCGAGCGCCTGCTGGGCATTGCCGGGAAACCGCTCGAACAGCGGGACGTTGAGCAGGGTCCCGCCGAGCAGGGTCATGGTCCGCACCCGGCTCGGGTGGCGGAGCAAGAAGACCTGCGCCGCGGTGGCACCGTAGGAGCCGCCCATCAGGTTGGCCTTGGCGTAATGCAGTCTGGTCAGGACCTCGTTGACGTCGTCCGCGAACATCGCCGTGGTGTAGAACCGCAGATCGGCGGGCAGGCGGGCCAGGCAGGACACGACGCTGGCGCGCAACGCGGCCTTGTCGGCCAGGCTGCCGCCAAAGACCGGGCAGGTCAGCGGGTTCGAGCCGCCGGTGCCGCGCTGGTCAATAAAGACCAGGTCCCGGTGGACATTGAGGCTCTGCAGCATCGGCAGTTCCGAGGAGATGTCCTCCACGGCCGAGCCGCCGGGGCCGCCGGCGAACCAGACCACCGGGTCCGGTGCGCTGGGCCGGGTCAGCGCCGGGATGACCACGAACCGCACCGGGATCGTGCGTCCCTTACCGGTCAGCCGGTTCTCCGGCACGATCAGCGTCCCGCACCTGGCGCTCCACCCGGCCACGGTGCACGCCTTCACTTGCAGCGAGCCCGCGGGCGGGCCGGCAGGCGGGCCTGCGCTCTCGCACGAGACAGCCGCCAGGCACAACGCCGCGGCGATCGCGGCCAGCGACGCCACGCGCCCGGCTCTCCCATGGCGAATTCCGTCGGCACCGCCCATTTCACACCTGCCCAGGTCCAAACCTGGCCATACGCTACTGCCGGCAATTACGAGACCGCAGTGGCCGAAAGTCACCCGCCGAGCAGCAAAGGTCCAGCGCAATGCGGGCCGATTAGCCGTGCCGAGTGGCCTGGTCAAGCCGCAGGAGCCCTTGCGTGAACCCTCCGGCTCGTCATGAGTACCGATGAGCCAACGACGCGACGCCCACGGGTCGGCTGACCGTGGTGGGCGGCACAACGTTGACATGGGTGGCATGGTCGACGAGGCGGTGGCGGCCAGGCCGGCGGCCCCGCTGCGCCCGCTGATCGGTCGCTACAGCGGTTACCGGCAGGCGGCGGTCGGTCCTGCCGTCCACCTCGGGCTGCCGTCGCCTTGCCTGACCCTGATCTTCACCCTGGATGAGCCGCTGACGATCGCCGAGCATCCAGATACGCGCCAGCCGGCCAGCCGCCATCTGACCCTGGCCGGAGGTTTGCACACGGCGCCGGCGCTGGTGACGCACGACGGCTGGCAGTCGGGCATCCAGGTCGGGCTGAGCCCGCTCGGCGCCCGCGCGATCCTGGGGGTTCCGGCCGGGGAGTTGGCTGGCCTCGACATCGAGGGGGCCGATCTGCTCGGCCCGCTGGCTGGCCTGATCCAGCAGCGGCTGCAGGCCGCAGTCACCTGGCCGGAGCGATTCGCCGTCCTCGACGAACTGCTGCTGGCGAGGGCGCAGGCTGGCCTGTCGGGCGTCGGCGCGGAGGTCGGCTACGCCTGGCGCCGGCTGCTGGCGACCGGCGGCAATGTGCCGGTATCCGGCTTGGCCGACGAGACCGGGTGGAGTGACCGGCACCTGCGTGCCCGGTTCCGCACCGAGGTCGGCCTGACTCCGAAGGCGGCGGCCAGGGTGGTGCGGTTCCACCGGGCCAGGCGACTGCTGCAGCGGCGTGCCGCGGCCGGCCCAGGCTCGACCTGGCCGGACTGGCTTCCTGCTGCGGCTACTACGACCAGGCTCACCTGGACCGGGAGTTCCGCGCGCTGGCAGGAAGCGCACCGACCGCCTGGCTGTCCTGGCCGTCGGGCGGCGGGATCATGATGGGATCAGTGCGCAAGCCCGACGAGACCGATCACTGGCCGGTTCAGCCGGGCAGCTTCGGCGCCTACGTCGTGACCGACGATCCAGACGCTCTCTTTGCCCGAGCGACAGCGGCCGGAGCCGAAGTTCTGATGGGCCTGCACGACACCGATTGCGGCTCCAGGGATTTCGCCGTCCGCGATCCCGAGGGCAACCGCTGGTCCTTCGGCACCTACCGGGGCGAACCGCGCGCTAACGGCTGACCGGCGCAAGACGCGGGACCTTCGGACGAGTCCTCTGGCCCTTCCGCAGGCCACCGAATCGCCTTACCGTGCTGGCAGAGGTGATCCCCGGTGGCCACGAACAAGACAAGAGCGCATCCGACCGCATTGCGCCCAGGCAAGCACGAGCTGACGGCCCCGTCGGCCCGCTTGCGGAACGGTCGCCGATGGGCGCTGCGTTCGGCGACGCCGGCGGTGACTCTGGCGCTCGTGCTCGGGACGGCAGGTGCGGCATGCACGAGCGGCGGCTCCACCGCCGCCACTCCGGCGGCATCGACATCGGCGCCCGGTGTGCTGCCAACAGGGGCAGGCGGCGCCTTGGCGCTCCAGCAGGCGTACGTCGACGCGATCCGCCGGGTACTGCCATCCGTCGTGGAGATCAAGACGGCGTCCGGGCTTGGCTCTGGCGTCATCTACGACATGGCCGGCGACATCGTGACGAATGCACACGTGGTCGGCGACGCCACATCGTTCCAGGTGCTCCTGGCAGGCTCGATCACGCCACTGTCAGCCAGGTTGCTGGGCAGCTACCCGCCGGACGACCTGGCTGTGATCAAGGTGACCGGGGCAGCGCATCTGGTGCCCGCCCATTTCGCCGACTCTTCGAAGCTTGTTGTTGGCGAGATCGTCCTTGCGATGGGCAATCCGCTTGGCCTGGCCAGCAGCGCGACCGATGGAATCATCTCGGCGGTCGGGCGGACCGTATCTGAGTCGGCCGAGAGCGGATCGCCAGGGGCGACGCTTCCGGACGCGATCCAGACGTCCGCGGCCATCAACCCGGGCAACAGCGGAGGGGCGCTCGTTGACCTGTCCGGTCAGGTGGTTGGCATCCCCACGCTGGCGGCAACCGACCAGCAGCTTGGCGGCGCTGCGCCCGGCATCGGGTTCGCCATCCCGTCCAACATCGTCACCGACATCGCCCGGCAGATCATCAAGACCGGGCATGTCACCAACTCCCACCGCGCGGCGCTCGGCGTCAGCGTGGGAACAGTCGCTGGACCCGATGGCCAGCCCGCAGGTGTCGGCATTGCCGCCGTGACACCCGGCGGCCCGGCGGCGAAGGCCGGCCTGCAGCCCGGCGACGTCATCACCGCTGTCAGCGGAACGGCTACGCCGGACACCGAGTCGCTTGCGGTGGTCCTCGCAGGCCTGCGCCCCGGCCAGCAGGTGTCGGTAAGCGTGATAAAGGCCGACGGCGGCAAGGCCACCATCCAGGTGACTCTCGGGCAGTTGCCCGGCTCCTGACGCCCGGATCGAACGCGCGCCGCTCAGGTGCCCGCAGCGGCGCCTGTCGCTGGATTTCTGACACTTGCCTTCTTGACGGCTTTGTTTGGAAAGTATACGAACTAATTAGACCGTAAACCACAAGGAGGAGCGCCGCCCGACATCGGACAGTGGGGGGTGGCCGACCGTGGCGGATCGCGGAGAGGTCGCCAGCCGTGAGATGGGCCATTCATAGGAATCTCGTTGTCCCAGCCGCTGCGGCATTAGCAGCGGCGTCGCTCGTGGCCTGGTCGGCCACGGCGGCATCGTCGGCCGTAGGCCTGACAACCCGGCCGGCTAGCCCTGGCGTCGGCGTCCGGCCTGCACCTGGCCGTTCGGCCAGCTTGCACCTCATTTCACCGGCGGACACCGGGGCCAGCAACATCTCCAACCTGGGCTCCGGTGGCTGGAAGGTGCAGAGCAGCGCCCTGGCCACCCAGACCGGAGCGCAGATCTCCACGCCGGGCTTCAACACAAGCACCTGGCTGTCGGTGACCAACGATGACGCCGGCGCGCCCGGTACGGAGATCGAGGCGCTGCTCCAGAACGGCGGCTGCCCGAACATCTTCTTCAGCAATAACATGCAGACCTGCTATGGCCAGATGACCAAGATCGGCGCCGACACGATCGCGCAGTTCAAGGTTCCGTGGTGGTGGCGTACCGACTTCACGCCGAACCTGCAGTCGGGTCAGGTAGCGCACCTGATCGTGAACGGCGTCGTCGGCTCGGCCAACGTCTGGGTGAACGGCACCGAGGTGGCGACCTCGTCGACCGTGACCGGTGCCTACACCCGGTTCAGCTTCAACATCACCGGACACGTGCTGGCGGGAACCAACTCCCTGGCGATCGAAATCAACGCGAACAACCCGAACACCATGTTCACGCTGGACAACGTCGACTGGACCCAGATCCCGCCGGACAACAACACCGGCGTCCAGTTCCCCGTTCAGCTTGAGATCGACAATGCGCTGTCCGACGAGAACGCCCACGTGCTGCAGACCAACACGGCTGACCTGAGCAGTTCGGCGCTCACGGTCAGGAGCGACATCACCAATGGCACCGCAACGGCGCAGACCGGCCTGGTGTCCGCCACGATCACGCCGCCGGGCGGCGGCATGCCGATCACGGTCAGCCAGACAGTCACGGTGCCTGCAGGCACGACCCAGACCGTGTCCTTCACGCCGGGCGCGTATCCGAGCCTGACGATCAGCAACCCGAAGGTGTGGTGGCCCTATCAGCTGGGCGCACAGCCGCTCTACACGCTGTCCACGTCGGTATCCCAGAACAACGTGGTGCTCAACTCCACCAGTGAGACGTTCGGGATCAGGAATGTGACCTCCTACCTGACCGGGTCATCACCGGCCGAGCCGAGCGGTACCCGCGCGTTCAAGATCAACGGGGTGCCGATCGTTATTCGTGGTGGTGGTTTCGACCCGAACCTGTTCCTGCATTACTCGGCGGCCGACACCGCGAAGCAGATCGCGCTGATGCAGGCCATGGGTGTCAACGCGATCCGGCTTGAGGGTCACATCATGCCCGCGGACTTCTTCGAGCAGATGGACCAGGCCGGAATCCTGATCAACGCCGGGTACCAGTGCTGCGACGCCTGGCAGGTCGGCAAGAAGCTGAGCAGTGCCCAGAAGACGATCCTGCAGCTGTCCGCGCTGACGCTCGGCCAGGACCTGCGCAACCACCCCAGCGTGTTCAGCTTCCAGTGGAGCGATAACGCGCCGACGGCGACCCAGGAGTCGGTGTCGCTAGCCGGGTTCAGCCAGGCGGACTTCCAGGACCCGCTGATCTCGTCTGCGGAGTACAACTCGAGCCCGCAGCTCGGGGTGTCCGGCGAGAAGGAGGGCCCGTACGACTGGGTGCCGCCGAACTACTGGTACGACACCACGCACTACGACACCAACGACTCGACCCAGACCAACGCGGGCGGGTCGTGGGGGTACGACAGCGAGGAGAGCGCGGGGGACACCGTGCCGACCCTGGACTCGCTGAACCGGTTCATGTCGGCCACCGACCTGGCGAACCTGTGGCAGAGCCCGGGCGCGAACCAGTACCACGCCAACTACGAGGGCACCGGCCACACCGGCTACAGCTTCGGGACGCTGTTCAACTTCGACACCGCGCTGACCAAGCGGTTCGGCGCCTGGACCAGCCTGAGCCAGTACGTGCAGGAAGCTCAGGTGCAGGACTATGAGAACGTCCGGGCTCAGTTCGAGGCGTTCGTCGATCACGTGAACAACACACCGCTGCCGTCCACCGGGACGATCTACTGGCAGCTCAACAAGGGCTGGCCGACATTGCTCTGGTCGCTGTACAACAACGACGGTGACCAGGCGGGCAGTTACTTCGGGGCGCAGGAGGCCAACCGGTCGCTGCACGCGATCTACGCGCCTGGACAACGGGACGATCACGCTGGACAACCTCACCGGCGCCAGCCAGTCCGGCCTGTCGGTGGAGTCGAAGGTATACAACCTGGCCGGGACGGTGCTTGACGACCAGACGGCCAGCAACATCGCGCTGACCAGCCAGCAGGTACTCAACAATGTGCTGACTCCCAAGGTGCCTGCTGCTACCACTCCGCCGACGCCGGCCAGTGTCTACTTCGTCGAGGTGCTGCTGCGGAACGGCTCCGGGGTCGTGCTCGACCGCAATGTCTACTGGCTGTCCACTCAGCAGGACATCACGAACTGGTCGTCCACTCTCGGCAACCCGCAGGGCACCCTGTCGCAGTACGCCGACCTGACGTCGCTGCAGACGCTGCCGCAGTCCTCGATCTCGGTCACCGCGGCGACGGCCCATCAGGCCGGGCCAGGCGGCGACCTGACGACGACCGTGACGGTCACCAACACATCGAGCTCGACGGTCGAGCTTCTTCCTGCGAGCGGACGTCCGGCGCGGCACCGCGAGCGGGCAGGAACTGCCCGGCGACAACGAGCTGCAGTCCTCGATCTGGAACGGCAATGACATCACGCTCTGGCCGGGAGAGTCTCAGACGCTGACCGTCAGCTACACCACGGCCGACCTGCAAGGCAACACCCCGGTGATCAGCGTCTACGGCTGGAACGTCCCGAAGATCGACGTCGCAGCGCCGGTGCCCTAATGGCGGCACGGCCGGAACCCCGAAATGATCATTATTCATTACGCAATCGCAACCGGCCGGTCTGGCCGCGCCAGGGCGGGTGTGGCCACAGCAAGCTCCGGCCGGTCCGGCCATGAGCCGGACCGGCCAGCGCTGAAAGGAGAGTCGGTGTGAGAATTCGTTACCGCTTCTGGGTTGTCGCCGTTGCGGCGGCTGCGCTGCTGGCGGGCGGCTCCGCCGCGACGCCCGCCCTTGCTGCCTACACAGCTCTGCCCGCGCACGTCTATGCGCCGTACTACGAGACCTATCTCGCTCCCAACACCCCGAGCATCTCGGCCACCGCCCAGCAGTCCGGCGCCAAGTACTTCACGCTGGCGTTCCTCCAGTCCACCGGAAAGGGCTCGTGCGCGCTGGCCTGGAACGGCAACTCGGCCCAGCCGCTGAACTACTACGCGGCCGACATCGCGGCGCTGCGCGCCGCGGGCGGCGACGTGATCCCGTCGTTCGGCGGCTTCAGCGCCGACAACGGCGGCACCGAGATCGCCGACTCGTGCAAGAACGTCAGCCAGATCGCCGCCGACTACGAGTCCGTGATCACGACGCTCGGCGTCACCAGGCTGGACATGGACGTCGAGGCCAAGTCGCTGAACAACACGGCCGGGATTACCCGGCGCAACCAGGCGATCGCGATGACCGAGTCCTGGGCGGCGAGCCAGGGGATCCCGTTGCAGATTCAGTACACGATTCCGGTGGAGCAGTACGGGCTCGACCCGAATGGCGAGGCGGTGCTGCAGAACGCCGTAACCAATCACGCCGCCGTGACCTCGGTCAACATCATGGTGTTCGACTACTACATCGCTGGCGAGGGGGTGGTGAACATGGGCCAGGCGGCGATCAACGCGGCCACCAACACGCATGCCCAGCTGGCGACCATCTTCCCGTCGCTGACCTCGGCGCAGATCTGGGACATGGAGGCGATGACGCTGCTGCCCGGCATCGACGACTACCCGAAGAAGACCGAGGTCACCCACCTGCCCGACGCGCAGACGATGCTGAGCTTCGCCCAGGCGAACGGCATGAACCTGCTGTCAATCTGGGCGATCCAGCGCGACAACGGCGGCTGCCCGGGCACCAGGGACAGCAACACCTGCTCCGGAATCGTGCAGAACACCTGGGACTTCAGCCACCTGCTCGAGCCGTTCACTGGCTGACCGGGAGGTCTGCGCCAGCGCGCCTTGCTGGCGATCGCGAGGGTCAGCGGCGGCCCCTGGCGAGCCGGATCCGGCGCGCCGGCCCGGCCGCCCGATGCCTTGCGCCGGGCAATGCAATCTGTTCTACTTTCGATAATCGCAGGATAAAACGGCAGCTATCGGAGGTGGGCCGTGCGCGCCGCGGTGCTCCATTCGGTCGGCGATCCGAAGATCGACATTCGTGATGACGTTAAGACTGTCGGCCCTGGTCCCCGCGAGGTGCTGATCAGGACGAGGGCGGCCGGTGTCTGCCACTCAGACCTGTCGGCCCGCAACGGCGGGCTGCCGCAGCCGACGCCGGCGATCCTCGGCCACGAAGCCGCCGGGGAGGTGCTGGCTGTCGGTGACGGCGTCACCGGCCTGGCACCCGGCGATCACGTCATCGCCAGCTGGCTGCCGCCCTGCGGCGCTTGCGCGTCCTGCCTGCGCGGCCAGCCGCACCTGTGCTTCACGCACGTGCTGACCGCATATACCCAGCCGCGGTTCCTGGTGGGCGACACCCCGGCATTCGGGATGGCCGGGTGCGGCGCGTTCGCCGAGCAGATGGTGGTGCCGCGAGACGGAGCCGTGAAGATCGCCGCGGATATCCCGTTCGAGGTGGCCGCGCTGATTGGCTGCGGCGTGATGACCGGCGTCGGCGCCGCGATCAACACCGCCCAGGTCGGGCCCGGCTCGACCGTTGCCGTGATCGGCTGCGGCGGCGTCGGGATCTCGGTGATCCAGGGCGCCAGGCTGTCCGGCGCGGCGGTGATCGTCGCGGTCGACACCAACGAGACCAAGCACGACCTGGCCCGCCGGTTCGGGGCGACGCACGCGGTGCACCCGGACAATCTGGCCGAGCTGTCCGCTTCGCTGACCTCAGGCGAGGGCTTCGACTACGCCTTCGAGGTGGTCGGGCTGCCGCAGACGATCAGATCGGCCTGGTCGGCGGCGCGCCGCGGCGGGACGGTGGTGATCGTCGGCGCCGGCCGGGCCGACCACCAGGTCGAGTTCACCCCGTTCGAGCTGCTCTTCGACGGCAAGCACATGATGGCATCGCTGTACGGCTCGGCCGACGTGCGCCGCGACTACCACCGGCTGCTCGACCTGTGGCGGGCAGGCAGGCTGGACCTGGAAGGCATGATCACCCACCGAGTCACCTTGGACGACCTGGACGACGCGCTGGACGCGCTCGGCCAGGGCGAGGTCATCCGCCAGGTCATCAGCTACGACTGACGACCCGTCACGCAGGGCCGGATCAGCGCACCTGGTCCGGCCGCCGGACCAGGTGCGCTGTCCGCGGTCATCGGGATAGGCCGAGTTCGCGGGCCAGGAAGGCGTCGCGGTCTGCTAGCGCGGTATCGGTCAGCTGGTGATCAGACGTGGGATACAGGTCCACTTGCGCCTGCGGCGCACTCCTTGCGAACTGCTTACGCACGCTGGCGCTGACGAAGATGTCCTGGCCAGCCCACTGGAACAGCTCCCGGTTGCCGAGCCTGGACACATAGCGCACCGGCTGCAGGCTGGTGAACAGGGCGTCGTAGCGCGCCGCGCGCTTGCCGGTGAAGCCGAGCCAGTACTTGACGAACCAGTGGCCCCAGGTCGCGTCCGGCGTCGCGAGCACGGCGGCATGCACCCGCGAATCTGAGTTGGCCAGCAGCGCGCCGTACATGGCGCCGTAATCATGCCCGACCACGGCGATCCGTGACCGGTCGACATACCGTCTGGCTATCAGCCAGTTGAGTGCGGCCCGGAAGACGGCGAGCTGCTTCTTGATGGCAGTCACATCTTGCCGCGTCCCGACGGGATTGGCGCTGTACGGAAACACTCCCTGTGGCAGGAGCGATACCGCGCCGCGAGGGGCCAGCTCAGTTGCCTCGGCGAGAAACTCGGTCCGGTCGCTGTGGATCTGCCCGAGCCAGTGCAGGAAGAGTATTCCGGCGTGGCTGTGCGGCCGAAGGTTGCCAGCGGACCGCACCAGATAGGCCTGCACAGGCTGCTGTCCGGGGACAGGCACGCGAACATCGGAGATGATCACCTGGGTGGCCGACGGCGATGTGCCGGTTCCCTCGGCCATCGACGGCGCCACCGCCACGGTCGCCAGGGCGCCGGCCAGCGCAACCGCGAGGCCGGCCTTGCGGATCAGTGTGAGCACTCTCTACCCCACTTTCGTCACTTGCATAATGCTGCTTGAAACTGACGCTAACGTGGGAGGCATAACCTTTGGAGGAACTGACGGTAACGTTTGGGGCAAGCTTGGCTCACCGTGCTGGTGCGCACCGGCTGCGTGCTGGATGCACAAGCTGCCGTGCTGGTAGGTACGGGCTGCCGCTGGCGGCCTAGCCTTGGCGCTTCCGCTGCCGGTAGAGCCGAGCCGCGGCGCGGTCATTGCAGGCGGTACAGCAGAATCTGCGCGTCCGTGCCCGGGTGTAATCGATGAAGGCGCACTGACATGGCAGCGCGGCACAGGTGCCCAGTCGGCTAGTGCCCCGGTGCGCGACCTGCTCGGCCAGAGCCGCGGGCAGACGTGCCGTCAGTGCTGCCAGGCCACTGACGTCAGGAGCGACCTGGAGCAGGACTCCGGCCTCGGATACCACTAGTTGCGGAACGGCCGCGGCACGAAGAAGCATCGGGTTCAGTATCGACGCCGCTTCGCCGGGCGAGGTTGCCTGAAAGACCGCCTGTAGCGACTCGCGCAGCTGTCGAAGTCCGGCCAGGTCCTGCGCTCCCAGCGCGCTGCCGAGATCGTCACGGCCGACGTCGACCAGCACCGCGCCGAACCATGCGACGTCAGTCAGCCGGTCAGGGGGGTCCGCAAGCAGATCGAGCGAATTGACCAGGAGCACGACCAGGTCGAGGTCCGACGCCGGCCCGTCCCGCCGCTTGAGCCAGTCCCGCACGTAGTCAGCCAAAGCCGGTTGCTCCCTACCCTCCCAGCTAGCAGACGAGGGGATCCTAGCTAGCACGGCCCTGGTCACGGGCCCTGGAATGCATGCTAGGCCGACTGTCCCTCGGGCCCAAGCGCGCCCCAACTCGTGGACGTCATGATGCGCAAGCGTCCGGGCCACTTGCGGGACGTCCTGGCTGCCTGCGGACGTCCTGCGGACGTCATGCGGACGTCCTGGCTGCCTGCGGACGTCCTGGCCGTGTCTATCTCGGCGCGAGCCCGCGGACCGCGTCCGCGCTGTCCACGCCGGGCGTCGGCAGGACCGCGATCACCGGCGTGTCCAAGCCCTGCTGCCGGTACTGCTCCACTCGCTCCCGGCAGAATGCCAGGTCGCCGTGGACCACCAGGTCGTCGACCACCTGGTCGGGAATCGCCGCGCCGGCGCCCCGGCGGTCGCCCGCTGCCCAGGCGTCCTGCATCGGCCGGAGCATGTCGCCGCGGCCGAGCCACTCGTGAAAAGCGGCATACGCCGGCACGGTCAGGTAACCGGTCAGTGCCCGGCGGCCGATCGCCCGCGCCGTGTCGGCGTCAGTGGTGGGACAGACGAAGATCCGCGCGACCAATTCACAATCCGGCCCCGTCACGGCCCGAATCTGCGGCACGTCGTCAGGCGACAGCCAATTGGTGATCGCCGCGTCGGCCTCGCTCGCGGCGAGCTTGAGCATCTGCGGGCGCAGCGCGGCCAGGGCGAGTTCTGGCGGCACGGCCGGCGGGCGGTCAAGCCGGAACCCATTGACGGCGAACGTCCGGTAATTCTCGGTGATCTTTTCCCCGGCCAGGGCGGCTCGCAGGAAGCGCAGCATGTCGCGGGAGCGCTGGTACGGCTGCTGGAACGGAATCGCGTTCCATTGCTGCACCACGACCGGAGTCGATGTTCCGATTCCCATGACGAAACGGCCAGGCGCGAGGTCGGCCAGCGTCGCCGCGGTCATCGCCAGCGTGGCTGGACCTCGGGTGTAGATCGGCGCGATCGCGGTGCCCAGCCTGAGCTGGTCGGCCCACTGAGAGGCGAGGACCAGCGGAGTGAACGCGTCGATGCCGTTCAGCTCGGCGGACCAGGCGTCGGTGTAGCCGAGTGCGGCAAGCTCGGTGACGATGCCGCGCTGCTCGGGCAGCGAGTAACCATGCAGCGGGAGCGTGATTCCCCAGCGTGACGTACGTTCCATCGTGATCCTCCCCGTGGCAGCATTCCCAGGAAGGACAGATATCACAGATCCGGCGGCCCAGCCGATCTCGGGTACCACAAAGCGGCGACTTTCCCACTACATCCTTCCTAACGGTTATCAGGCTGATGTGCGGGCAAATTGTGTTAGATTCAGCCCGGGCGACCACCTTCCGAGGTGGCGCCCATCCGCGCGCCCTGCCAGGCTGCGCCACGGTCACGCAGTGAGGGGAAGCCGATGATGTCGCGTACCCGTGCCAGCCGATGGATTGTCCGGGCCGCGGTCGCCGCGGTCACGGCGGTGCTGCTGACGGTCGGCCTGGCCGGTGTCGCCGCGGCGCGGGAGGCCGGCCCGGCCACGATGACCCCGGCGAGCCGCTACGCCGTTGCCGCTTCGTCGTTTCCGGTTGGCACCGGAAACAGCAATCCGTACTCTCCGGCGTACCGTCACCCCTACCGGCACGGCGTCCTGCCGACCATCGGCAGGCAGCGCCTGATGCGGAGCTGGGCGGCCAGGCAGCCAGTTAGTGCCCAGCCACAGCCGAGTGAGAACGTGACCTATGGCGGCGGCTTCAACGGGCCCGCCGTGACGACCGGCCACGAGAAGGTTTACCTGGTGTTCTGGGGCTCCCAGTGGGGCCAGCAGAGCACCGCGTCGAACGGTGATGTCGCGCTGTCCGGGGACCCGTCAGGTACCGCCCCGTACCTGCAGCAGCTGTTCAAGGGCCTGGGCACCGGCGGCGAAGCGTGGTCCGGCGTGATGACCCAGTACTGCGGCGATGTCGCCTACAACACCGAGTTCTGCCCGGCGAACTCGCTGCATGTCAGCTACCCAAGCGGCGGCGCGCTGGCGGGTGTCTGGGTGGATGAGCGGACCGCGGCGCCGGTCCAGGCGACTGGCAACCAGCTCGGCGCCGAGGCGATCGCAGCCACTGCCCATTTCGGCAACACCACCGCAGCGTCCAACCGGAACGCTCAGTACGTGATCCTGTCGCCGACCGGTACCAATCCTGACGGGTTCAATACGCCGAACGGCCAGTTCTGCGCCTGGCATGACGACAGCTCCGACCCGGACCTCCCCGGTGGCCCGGTGAACTCGCCGCTCGATGTGGCGTTCACCAACATGCCCTACGTGACCGACGCCGGCCTGGGCTGCGGGATGAACTTCGTTAACCCCGGCAGCGCCGGCCTGGTGGACGGCGTGTCCATCGTGGAGGGCCACGAGTACGCTGAGACGGTCACCGACCAGTACCCGCCGGCCGGATGGACCGACGTGCAGGGCGCCGAGGTCGGTGACCTGTGCGCCTGGAACCCGCCGGGTCCTGGCGGCACGAACGACCTGGCGCTGCCGAGCGGAGCATTCGCCATGCAGTCGATCTACGGCAACGACCTGGGCGGCGGGGTCGGCGGCTGCGAGTTCTCGCATCCGACCGCCCGCAACAACTGGATACTCAACAGCGGCTTCGAGACCGGGACGTTCGCGCACTGGACCACCAGCGGCGTGACCTCGATCGTGTCGGCCGGAGCGCACTCGGGCAAGTTCGCCGCACGAGCCCGGCCTACCGCCAGCAACGGCAACTCCAGCATCGTCCAGACTTTCACCGCGCGCGGCACCCACCTGTCCTTCTGGTACAACGTGAGCTGCCCGGACACCGTCGCCCAGTCCTGGGCCACGGCCACCCTGACGGACATCACAGCGCACACCGTGGCGACGGTGCTGGCGAAGACCTGCCAGGCGCATTCCGGCTGGCGGCAGGTCAGCTATCTGGTGATCAGCGGTCACTCCTACACGCTGACCCTGACTAGCCACGACGACAACGACACCAAGGCGGGGGACGGGACCTACACGCTGTTCGACGACGCGGCGAACTACTGATCCGCCCATGCCTGACGGTTCGGGCAGCTGCCAGTCCGGGTACGCCCGGTTAGGTTCGCGGCGAGCGTGCCGTCTGCGCCCGCGCCTTGGCCAGGCCCGGCCAGGGCGGGCTGCGCCAGGGTCACACCGGTGAGGAGCGCCATGAGCTTGTCCACGCCAGCCCGCCGCCGCGCGGTCCGCGCCACCGGTGCCGCCGCCACGTTCGGCGCGGTGCTGCTCGCGATCGGCCTGCCGACCGGCGCCGCCACGGCCGGCCAGGCGACGGCCGGTTCGGTTAGGTCAGCCGTAGCCGCTGGCGCGGCCGGTTCGGTCAGGCCGGCCGTCGCCGCCGGCGCGGCCGGTACGGCGGGTTCCGCCGGTTCCGCAGGTGCGCGGGTTGCGGCCCGGGGAGTGCCGGAGACGGTGAATCCTTACTCGCCCGCCTACCGCCACCCGTACCGGCATGGCGTGGTGCCCACCCTGAGCCAGCTGGCCAGGATGCGGACCTGGGTTCGGCAGCACCCCGTCGTCCCGGCCGACTCGGCCAGCAACCTGGTCTACGGCGGCGGCATTAGCGGAGTCGGCGTCACCACCGGCCGGGCGAAGGTCTACCTGGTGTTCTTCGGCTCCCAGTGGGGCAGGAAGGGTACCGACCGGCACGGCAACGTAACTCTGACCGGTGATCGAAGCGGCGAGGCCATGTACCTGCAGCGGCTGCTGAAGGGACTGGGCACCGACCGCGAGACCTGGTCCGGCGTGATGACCCAGTACTGCGACGGTGTCCCCTTCTCCGCCCAGTCCTGCCCGGCCGATTCGCTGCATGTTCCCTATCCGGCCAAGGGTGTGCTGGCTGGCGTCTGGGTGGATGAGAAGACTGCGGCACCAAAGACCAGCAACGCCAACCGGCTCGCGGTCGAGGCGATCAGGGCGGCCAGGCATTTCGGGAACACCACCGGCACCGCCAACCGGGATGCCCAGTACGTGATCCTTTCGCCGACCGGCACGCACCCGGACGGGTTCAACACGCCGTCCGGTCCGTTCTGCGCCTGGCACGACTGGAACGGTGACGGGACGCTCTCCGGCGGCGCGGCGCGATCGCCCTACGGCCCGGTCGCGTTCACCAACCTGCCGTATCTCACCGACGCCCCCGTCATTTGCGGGGCGAGCTTCGTCAACCCAGGCAGCCCCGGTCGGCTGGACGGCCTGTCGATCGTGGAGGGCCACGAGTACGCCGAGACGCTGACCGACCAGTTCCCGTTTGGCGGCTGGAGTAACTTCCAAGGACTCGAGGCAGGCGATCTGTGCGCCTGGAATTCCGGGCCAGGCGCGTCGGCGGCTGACGTGAAGCTGCGGACCGGCAGCTTCGCCATGCAGCCGATCTGGAGCAATGACGCCAATGGCGGCACCGGCAGCTGCGAGATGAGCCACCGGACGGTGCTCAACCGCGGGATCTTCAACGGCGGTTTCGAGACCGGCACGTTCCAGGGCTGGACCACGCACGGCGCGACCTCGATCGTGTCCACCGGGGTGCACGCGGGCAAGTACGCGGCCAGGATCGGCCGCCGCACTGCCACGGCGGGCAGCTCAAGCATCGCCCAGACCTTCACCGCCAACGGCCCCCGGCTGTCGTTCTGGTACGACCAGAGCTGCCCGGACACCGTCGCCCGGTCCTGGGCCACCGCCACGCTGACCGACAACAGCACGCACCGGGCCGTGACGCTGCTAGCCAGGTCGTGCGTCAGAAACTCGGGCTGGAAGAAGATCAGCTCAGCGCTGACGGCCGGCCAGTCCTACACGCTGACGCTGACCAGTCACGATGACAACGACAGGAAGGCTCGGGACGGCAGCTACCTGCTGATCGATGACGTGACGATCGGCTGACCAGGGACCGTGCTCATCGGGTGACCTGGCGGTCGGCTGTCTGCGGCCCGCTGGCTGGCCCGGCTCGCATGCCGTTGAGCAGCTGGTCGAGCATGTCGATCTGACGCCTAGGTGGCACCCGGTCCTGGTACAGCACCCGCTCGGCGCTGAGCCCGTCGATCAGCACGACAAGCTGGTGCACGGCGAAATCAAGGTCGACCGTTTCGGGAATCTGGCCGAGTCTCGCGGCCTCCTCAAGGTGCTCGCGCAGCCGCCTCCTGAGCCGGTCGAACTCGGAGTGCTGCAGCTCGCGCAGCTCCGGGTTGCCGAGCGCCCGTCCCCAGAAGCTGATCTCGATCTGGGCCTCAAGGTCACGCGGCTCGTCCAGCGGCAGCGCTTCCAGCATCACGATCCGGAGCGCGTCGAGCCCGCGGTGGCCCGCGGCGCTCGCGTCCATCCTGGCCGCTACCCGCCGATGCGACAGCACCAAGGCCGAGCCGAGGATGTCCGCCTTGTCGTCGAAGTAGTGCGCCAGGATGCCGGGCGAGCAGTGCGCCTCGCGGGCGATCGCCCTGATCGTTGCCTTGGCGATGCCATCGCGCGCGATAACCCGCCAGGTCGCTGAGAGGATCTCATCCCGCCTGGCGTCCCAGTCAACGATCTTCGGCATGCCTGCGATACCAATCCGAATACAGCGGTGTAGACGTCTGGTTTTTTGTCGGACGTCCGTCTAACATCCTCACCAAATGTATACACCAGGCGCTCCCGAGCTCCAGGCGGTACGCGAGGAGCTCGTCGCTTACAGCGCACGCCTGCTTGACGACGGGCTTGCCGTCGGCAGCGCCGGCAATCTCAGCGTGCGCTGCGGGGATCTGGTCGCCATCACGCCGTCTGGCATCGGCTACCACGAGCTGCGCCCGCAGGACATCGCGGTTATCACGCTGGCGGGTGCCGAGGTCGAGGCACCGGAGGTGCCATCGTCCGAGACGCCGATGCACCTGGCGGTGTACGCCGCGACCAGGGCGGCCGCCGTGGTGCATACCCACTCGCCCGAGGTGATCGCGCTGTCTTCGGCCAGGGACGAGCTGCCGGCCATTCACTATGCGATCGCCAGGCTCGGCGGCCCGGTGCGGGTGGCGCCGTATGTGCGGTTCGGCTCGGACGGGCTCGCCACTGCCGCGACGCAGGCGCTCGCCGGGCGGCGCGCCGCGATCCTGCGGAATCACGGTGCCATCAGCTACGGCCGCTCACTGTCCGAGGCATATGAGCACGCATTGCTGCTCGAATGGCTGGCCCGGGTCTACCGCCTCGCGCAGTCCTACGGCCCGTCGGCGGTCCTGTCCGCGGCCGACCTCGACGAGGTAACCGCGGAGGCCCGGCGCCGTGGCTACGGTGCGCGGCGCTCCAGCCCGGCCGACCCGGCCAGCCCGGCCGACGGGGCCAGCCCGGCCGCCCGGAGCGGGTCTGGCGGCAGCGATGGCGCGGGCCGATGAGTGCCAGCGGGTCGGCGAATCCTGGTCAGATCGGCCGGGTGGCTGTTCTCGGCGCGCACATCCTGGACGTGCTCGGCTGGCCGGTCGAAGCGATCCCGCCCGGTCAGGGCAGCGCCCGACTGAGCCAGATCCGGGCGACCGTGGCCGGCACCGCCGCCGGTACCGGGGTCGACCTCGCCAAGCTTGGCGCCGACGTACTCGCGATCGGCGCGGTCGGCGACGACCTGCTCGCCGACGTGCTGATCGCGGCGATGCGGGGGCATGGGGTCGACACCGGCGGGATAGTCCGCAAGCCCGGGGTTCAGACCTCGGCCACGATCCTGCCGATTCGGCCAAACGGAGAGCGCCCCGCACTGCACGTGCCCGGCGCGACCTCCCGGCTGGACCGCGCTGACATCGACCTGGCCCAGGTCAGTCAGGCTCGGGCGCTGCTGGTCGGCGCCCCGGACGCGCTGGGTGAGCTGGTCGGCGACGGTCTGGCCGAGGTGGTTTCGGTCGCGAAGGCAGGCGGCGCGCTGATCGCGGTCGATGTGCTGCGTCCGGGCAGCCCGCGCGACTTTGATCGGCTCGGCCCGCTGCTGGCCAGTGCCGACTGGTTCATGCCGAACTCCGATCAGCTTTGTGCGCTGACCGGCCGCGACGATCCTGTTCAAGCAATAAATGACGTGCTGGCCCTGGGGACCGGTGGCCTCGTGGTCACCCTCGGCGCGCAGGGCTGTCTGGTCGCCTGGCAGGGCGGCGGCGAGCCGGTGCGGCTGCCCGCGATCGCTGTCGACGTCGTCGACACCACGGGATGCGGCGACGGCTTCAACGCCGGGATGATCACGGGTCTGCTTCTTGAAGGCAGCCCGGTCGACGCGGCCTGGCTCGGAGTGGCCTGCGGCGCGCTGGTCGCCACCGGTCTCGGGTCTGACGCGGGGATCGTCGACCTGGCCCAGGCACTCGGCTTCCTGCGCGCTGCGGCGCCGGGACCGGCCGACCGGATCAGCGAGGCGCTCAGGCCGATTCAGGTACCGGCAGGAAAAGACCTATCGGCATAACGGAGGCAGCATGGCTGATCGAGCACACACTGCGGTCGGTGCCGATCCGCGCCAGCGAACGGCGGACCTGGCGCTGCGCCGGCGGGCAGCCGCCGTCATTCCCGGCGGAATGTACGGCCATCAGTCGGCTAGGCCGCTGCCCCCCGAATACCCGCAGTTCATGCGAGACGGCCGGGGCGCGCGGGTCTGGGATGTCGACGGCAACTGCTATGTCGACCTGATGTGCAGCTACGGGCCGGTGGTGCTCGGGCACCAGCACCCGAAGGTCGAGGAGGCCGCGCGGGCGCAGGCTGCGCTGGCTGACTGCCAGAACGGGCCTGGGCCGGTCATGGTCGATCTCGCCGAACTGCTGGTGGCCACCGTCAGGCACGCGGACTGGGCGATGTTCGCTAAGAACGGCACGGACGCAACCACGATGTGCTGCACGATCGCGCGGGCGCAGACCGGGCGCAGCCGGATTCTGGTCGCGCGTGGCGCCTACCACGGTGCCGCGCCGTGGTGCACGCCCAGGCTCGCGGGGACGACCCAGGAGGATCGGGCCAACCTCGGCTATTACACCTTCAACGACCTGGCAAGCGCGCGGTCCGCCGCCGACGCCGGCGACGACCTCGCGGCCGTCATGGTCTCCCCGTTCAAGCACGACGCCGGTTTCGACCAGGAACTGGTCGACCCGGCATTCGCGCGCGGCCTGCGCGAGCTCTGCGATGCCAGCGGTGCGGCGCTGATCCTGGATGACGTCCGCTGCGGATTCCGGCTGCACCTGGGCGGAAGCTGGGAGCCGATCGGCGTCGAGCCCGACCTCTCGGCCTGGAGCAAGGCGATCGCTAACGGGCACCCGCTCGCCGCGGTGCTTGGCAACGACAGGTTCCGAGCCGGGGCGACAGACGTGTTCGTCACCGGGTCGTTCTGGTTCTCGGCCACCGCAATGGCTGCGGCGATCGCGACGATCGGCGCGCTCGGCGCCGAAGCGGCGATCGAGACGATGCAGCGGGCCGGGACCGCGCTGCGGGATGGCATCCTGCGCCAGGCTGCCGCCTGGGGGGTGGAGGTTAACTACACCGGCCCGGTGCAGATGCCTTACCTCACCTTCGCTGGCGACAGCGATTACGCCCTCGGCAGGGTCTTCGCCGCTGAAGCCATCCGCAGGGGAGCCTTCATCCACCCACGACACAACTGGTTCGTATCGGCCGCCATGACCGGCGAGGACATCGCCGAGGTGCTGGCCGCGACCGACGAGGCGTTCGCCGCTGTACGCAGGCAACTCGGCAATCCCGGGTCATGAACCATCGCACCGCAACTAAGAGCACCGCAGGCTAGCTAGCAGGGAGGGCAGCAATGTCAAGCACGATAGGCGAGCCGGTCGGGTCGGTTCCTGGCACAGCCACGTCCGCGGCCGCTGCCGACGTGGCTGAGGCGCTGGTGATCGTCGAGCGAGCCGGTTACCGGCCGGAGCTCCGGCGGTCGCTGAAGTTCTACTCGATGTTCGCGATCGCGTTCTCGATCATCTCCATTACCACCGGCATCTTCCTGAACTACGGCTTCGGGCTGAATTACTGGGGCCCGGCGTCGATCTGGACCTGGCCGATCGTCGGCGTCGGCAACCTGATGATCGCGTTCGTGGTCGCCGAGCTCGGCACCCGCATCCCGCTGGCCGGCTACGCCTACCAGTGGAGTGCCCGGCTGGTGAACCCGACCTACGGCTGGTTCGTCGGCTTCGCCGGGCTGCTCTACATGGCCGTCGGCGGTGGCGCGATCATGCTGGGCGTCGCCGCCCCGCTGCTGCTCAGCGAGTTCAACGACCTCACGCCGAGCCCGCGGCTTGTGCTGTCGGTCGCGATCATCCTGATGCTGCTGCCGGTGGTGATCAACATCATCAGCATGCAGATCGCAGCGCGGGTCAACAACATCGCGGTGTTCACCGAGATCCTCGGCACGGTCGTGTTCGGGGTGCTGCTGTTCGTGCTTTGGGGAGTCAAGTCCAAGCCGAGCCCGTACGGCTTCAGCATCCTGACCAGCACTACCTCGGTTTTCCATAACCCGACCTGGTATGCGTTCGCCCTGGCCGGGCTGCTCGGCGCTTTCACGCTGGTCGGCTTCGAGCTCGCCGCTGACATGTCCGAGGATGCGGTCAACCCGGTACGCAGCGTGCCCCGCGGGGTGATCTGGGCGGTGGCGGGCTCGGCGGTGCTCGGCATGATCGCCCTGATCGGCTTCACCGTGGCGATCCCGAACCTCAAGGCGGTCCAGGCGCCCGGATTCCCGCTGCTGGTGGTCGCCAACTACTGGCTGCCGTCCTGGCTGGTGAAGGTGTTCATCGCGTTCGTGATCTTCTCGATGTTCGCGATCCTGGTCGTGGGGGCTGGGGCCCAG
This sequence comes from uncultured Actinomycetota bacterium, assembly GCA_963850875.1. Lineage (GTDB taxonomy): Bacteria > Actinomycetota > Actinomycetes > Streptosporangiales > Streptosporangiaceae > Chersky-822. Next base: position 416,430 of record CAWKNA010000005.1, on the reverse strand, counting down.
GCCCGGCTGTGCTACTCGCTGGCCCGCGACAACATGCTCCCGTTCTCGCGGCACCTGCGGGTCGTGAACCAGCGCAGCCAGACCCCGATCATCGCCCTGCTGGTCTTCGCCGTGATCGACGTCGGAGTGATGTGGTACGGGTATCTTCAGACCAGCGCGTTCAACACCCTGGTCGGGGCGACCGCGATCATCCCGTACATCATCTACTTCCTGATCACCATCGCCTACGCGGTCAAGCGGCGCACCACCGACAGCCTGCCGGGGGCGTTCACGCTCGGGCGCTGGGCCTGGCCGGTGATCGGTTTCGTGCTTGCCTACACCGTGCTGATCATGGCAGTGCTGGCACTGCCTGCGCCGTTCCACAGTGCCGACAAGGTGCTCGGCTATGGCGCCGGCCTGGCCGCACTGTGGTACGTCGGCGCCCTCGTCTGGCGGCTGAGGAAGGGAACGGCCGGGGTCAAGCCAGTCGATGAGCTGATCGACAGGTAAGGCGCGGGCGCCCGCTGGTCGGGACCGACCCGCCGCGCCCGGTCCCGGCTAGCTGGGTATTGCACGCGGCTATCTGGGTAGCCGCCGCCGGCGAGTTGGAGTGATTGTGCCGATGCGCCGGGCAGGCGCCGGCACCGACGATGCGGTTATGCCGGGACACCAGGCCCCGGCCCGCACCGGAAGGCACTGTCATGCCCGTCCACGAAGCCCCACTCAGCGACCTGCGCGGCTGCGCCGCCAGCGGCCGCCGCGCGCGGCGGTTTCCGTCTATCCGCCGTCGCGGCGGGCGCGCGCTGGTCCTGCTCGCGACCTGCAGCCTGCTAGGCCTGGCGGGGGTCGTGGCTGGATCGACCACGCCCGCGTTTGCCGACAGCTTTTTCGTCCAGCTGACCGCGAGCCCGCCCACCCTGCCAGTCGGCGGGACGACCACGCTGACCGCAGCCACCGGTACCGACGTCGGCCCCACGCCCTGGTACATCGACATCTTCGACATCACCACCGGCACCGTGCTGGCGTACTGCGGCTCGGGAACCACCTGCGTCGCCACCGTCAGCCAGAACACGGCGACCACGCATGCGTTCGTGGCCTACGTCGCCGCGGCCAGCTCGACCCCGCCGCCCGCCAGCATCCAGGGGACCTCCGATACGTCATACGTCACCTGGACGAACTCCGGCATGCGGGTCACGCTCAGCGGCCCCGAGGTGGACAACATCCAGTCCAACGGCCCGGCGACCTACACCGCCACGGCCAACATCGACGTCCACCCCACGGGTTACGTCATCGAGATCTACGACGAGACGGCCAGGACGCTGCTGGGATTCTCCACCACCGGAAGCACCTACTCGGTGGTCCTGGAACCGAGCGTGGTCGGCGACTACCTCGTCGCCTTCATCGCCACGTTCATCGAGGTGGTCAGCCAGACCTACCCGCCGCCGCTGAGCAGCGTCCAGGGGGCCTCATCCAACATCTTGTTCACCAGGGGCTTCTACGGGTAGATCACCCGCGAAGCACCGGGTTCCCCCGTTCCGCGCAGCCCGCGCCACGGGCGAACCCTCACCTGAACGGACTCCCATTTGCAAGCAGTAGGTCACGAGTTCGAGTCTCATTAGCTCCACCTAGCCTGTGACCAGCAAGAACGGGGTGGAGTTTTGCAGGAGTGTGCGAACCGCCGCCATGGTTGGGGTAGTCAGATTGCTGGTCATCTGTGCTGGTCATCGTGACCGGGAGCACCGGCGCCGGCTGACGACGGTCCCGTTGTGACGGCGTTCGCGGAGCTGGTGTCGGGCGGCTCTTACGTGGCCGTCCTGGTGGCGCGGCACGACAGTGCGCTGCTGGCATGGCGGCTCGCGCCGGGCAGTTCGCGGCATTGGCCGCTGCCGCCGGGCCTGGGCCTGGGACCGGGACCCTGACACCTGCCGCTTCCCTAGCCGTCCAGTCCTTTGTCGTCATGACGCCATCCGGCCGGCTTGTGCTCGACGTGCCTGGCACGTCCATGGACCGGCTGACCGCCATCGGCCCGGCCGATCGGGGCTGGGTCTCCCGGACCGAGCCGTGCCATCAGGCGCGGCTCCCGAACGATCCGCTGTCGGGATTCCAGGTGCTCGTCGCGGACCCGGGCGGCGGCCTCGGCACGGTATGCGGCCATGGCGTCGGGATGATGCACGCCACCCAATCGTTCTTGGTGTCGCGCGACGGCGGGCGGACCTGGCGGCTGCGCAGCGCTGAGGCCGCGTTCCAGCCAGACCCGTTCGGAATGCCGTTTGGTGGCCCAATGGGCGTCGCCTGTCCGGCCAGGTCGGTCTGCTACCTCGCGACTTCAGCCGAGGTGAAGACCAGCACCGATGGCGGCGTGCGGTGGCGATCAGTCGTGCCCCCTGGCGTTCCTGGCAATAGCGCGTTCGGCGCCGTGTTCAGCGTCCTCGGGTGGCGGAACGGCTGGCTGCTACTGCAGGGCGAGCGCTTGCTGCGGACAACCAACGGCACGCGGTGGATAGCACTGGGCAGGCTCAGTAGCTGACGAGGGAACTCGTAGTCCAGCAGCGAGCAACCGCGGACCTGAAGCGAAGGCGGAATCAGCAGGGCTAACGGTCGGCGTCCCGGTGCTTCGACTTTTCGATCCGGTCGATGGTTGTGCGTCCTAGCCCCGTGAGCGCATGGATTTCCTCCTTCGTGAACAAGCCGCTCTCCAGGCAGGCCAGTACGAGGCGATCGCGGTTGGCTGCCTGGGCGCGCTGAGTCTCGCCCCATGACCGGAGTTCTTCCCGCAGCGCCTCGCGGTTCTCGGTCTCCGCCACACCTACTCCGCCTCCGCGTGGCAGGACGCCAGGAACCTGAGCATCCCGGTCCCGTCTCTGCTCCGGTAGAAGTCGATCATCTTCTCGTTGAACTCCTGCTTTCGCGCGGCCGGGACACTGATCGCGTCGATGCCGTGGGACATCAGCCAGCCGTTCATCATGTACCGGGCGGTCCGTTTGTTCCCGTCGAAGTAGAACTGCATGAATGCGCCGAACAGAAAGTAAGCGCCGGCCTGCTCGAACACGCCAGGGACCGCGCCCGTGATGAACGCGGTACCGCGGTCGTAGATGCGGCGCAGGTTCTCCCCGCCGGGCTCGGTTGGCGGGGGGTGGTGCGTGCCGTACTCGCCGAGGGAGACGCTGACGTTCGCCAACTGGTGCCCCTCACCCCGGAAGTGCCCCGCCTCCAGGGCCTCATAGCGGGCTATCAGGTGGTTGAGGTAGTCAGATGTCTTCTTGCTGAGAGCGAACCGGCCTGATTCCACTAGATCCTGCAGGTGGGTCGCTGACTCCGACAGGCTGAGGATCTGCCGCTCATCGCTGAGGCGCCGGCCGCCGACTGTGACGCCCTCCAGAAGAGTCTGCACCTCGGGATAGGTGAACGGGTTGCCTTCCAGCACTGCCGCGTCCCACACATACTGGGGGAGCATGCGCATGAACCGCCATAGAGCCCTCCTGATGCCGTGCGTCGGCAGTTCCGGTACGGCGGAAACATCCCAGGTGAAGCCCAGGGCGCTCGTGGCCTCATTCTCGCCCATTTCCCGGATGATACACCACGCGATGCATCGATCGCTACGTTGATCACCAGCCTCGCGTCGCGGCGGTAGGCGATCGCGCGCAGCCGCCACAACCGCAGCAGGTCATGCGGGCGGCGGAACTGCTCCGGCCGCCGGGCGGCTCCCACGGCGGGAAGGTGTCCTTGCCGTCGAAGGTGAAGGCGTAGCTGGGCGAGCCCGGTCCATCACCGGCCTGCCCTTGCCGTCAAGCGCGGACTGGGTGAACAGGCTGACCAGCTTGACCTCCCTAGTCCCGGCTTCCCGTCTTCGGCTTTGCCGGCGCGGCCCTCGGTCTCGCTCGACGCCGTCGACCGAGAGCGGGAAAGCGTGGGCGTGCCAGCCGGCATCGCGGTGCGCGGCGGCGAGTTCGCGCATGTGGCTCTAGCTGATGTGCCCCGGCGATCCCGGCCAGCCCGGCGACGGTCGCCGCGGCCTGCGGCTGATCCACCGGTCAGCCTGGGTGATTCGGGATCCCGCGGTCACGCCGCGGGCGTCGTCGCGGCGGTTCACTTCGCGGCCTTAATGGTGCGTGACCTGCTCAGACGTACGGGCAGCGGGTCGCCTTCGACGAGGATGGGGCGGTTCGCATGGCGGGACGTTCGGCCCACTGTGTCTGTGACGTGCACGTATCTAAGTACGATTCGACCGCCATGCGAACCTGTCACCGTTGACGGCATGGGAGGTTGTGGCCTGTCAACGGCGGTGGCTCTTGCCGGTTGATCTAGACTGAGTGCGTGAGTCGAATCGTGCATGTGCCTTATACCCTTGAGCAGGATGAGGATGGGGTGTGGTGCGCGTCCGCGCTGATTCGACCGGGGCTGGTGCGGTCGGAGACGGCAGCACGCCTGATGAGGCGGTGGCCGATCTGCGCGACGCGCTGGTGGCGCTGATCACCGAGATCGGCGCACCGGATGAGCTCACGCTCGAAGTCGCCTGATGAGACTCGTCCGCATCGGGCTCGAGTTGCGGGGTGGTGGGGCGGTTCACCGCGTCCTTGATGGCCCGTGACCTGCCCAGACGTACGGGGAGGGGGTCGCCTTCGATGAGTATGGGGCTGTTCGCATGGTGGGACGTCGGCCCACCGTGCCATGACCTGCTCGTATGCGAATGCGTCGACGTGCGAACTGTGCGAGGTTCGGGTCTCCCAGGTCGTAGTGGCTTGTCAAAGCGCTTATTGCAGGCTGGGCTGAGTTCGCGGGTCTAATGGCGACTGCTCCAGGTGGTCGGCATATGGGGCATCGCTCGAGGATCGTGGCGGTCTGTTGGAGCGTCCGGGCGTCAAGTCGGCGGGGAGTTCGCTGCTGATGTCGGCGCAGAAACTGGGAATAGATGACCATCTGGGGGACGTATCCGAGGCGGTCGTAGCGGATGCTGCGGCCGAGGTCGTGGGGGCCGTCTCCGCCGTACCCCAGTTGTAGCCGGTGCGGAGTGGGCGACGTGGTGGTAGAGCGATCGATGCCTTATGGAAGGTCCCGCGAAGGGCTCGCTCAATTTGATGGAACGGTAATAGCACGGCTGTCAGTGCCGACTCATCTTGTTTGCTCCGACCTGACCGTGGACCTCTGCGATCAAGCTGGCTCGAGCGGGCATACATCGTGCGCCCATCCAGCTTCTCCACGGCGCCGGGCCGCCTGGCCCGCCTCGATGGGCTGGCCGCAGTTCCGACATATCGCCCCTAGAGCGCGCGCGTAGTTTTCGGCCCCAATCGCCGGGTCGCGGATGGCGTCAGGGCGCGGGGGAGGGGGAGCGTATGAGTCCTCCGACTCGACCACGATCCAGCTGTCGTGACTGAACACGGAGAATAGCAGCCCAAGTAGGGACGGAGAACTGCGATAGAGGTACCTGTACCGCAACCTGTACCGCGCCTGTTCGCCCGAGGCCACCGTGAAGGAGACTTCAGGGCTCTTCAGCCACCCGCCCCCCAGCTGCAGAATGTGGCTTCCGGGTGCGACGGGCAGCTCCAACGTCTGACCGCTGACCATCGATGCGACATGATTCCCATCAATCATCACCGGCCAGGAACTTACCACCCAATCGCAGGTCAGCTTCAGGGACGTGGTGGTCATCAGGCGGTCCCCTCCTAGTCACTTGCCCAGCAAACTGGGTGATTGAGACGACAAAGCAGGAATGGGCTGGCTCGCCGGCGGCATTGGCCTATAGCCAAAGATTGCCAGCGGTATGGGCTAACTGTCCAGATCGGAACGGAGCACCCGTCCGCGATCGCGAGCTGGCGCAGGTGGTTGTAGCTGATCGCCCCTGCGAGGCCGGCCAGTCCGCCGACTGTGGTCGCGGCGGCTCTGCTGATCCGGCGAAGGGTCAGGCTGACGGGCAGCGGAAAGAGGTGCCGCTCGGCGGCGGGGTGGCTCACTTCGCGCCCTGGGGGTGCGTGACCTGCTCAGATGTACCGGGAGCGGGTCATCTTCGATCAGGACGGGGCGGTTCGCATGGTGGGACGTTCGGCCCACTCCCACCTAGCCGCAGGTCAGCGGCTGTCTTCCGGTTCCTCAGGTCAGTGCACGCGAGGCGCTTTCTGTTGCGCCGTGCCCGTAGCATGCCATAAATGGCTTTGACGAACATCACATCGCTGCTCGTCGAGGTTCGCTGCCTGGCGACCCGCCGCCTCAAGCTGGCTTGACTGCCCACTGATTTTTAGTCAGACTTTTGACCATGACGACGCTGCCGCTGGGAGAAGTCAAGACGCATCTGTCAGAACTCGTGGGCCGGGTACATGCCCACCACGAGCGGGTGACCGTCACCGTGCATGGGCATCCCGAAGCAGTACTCGTTGCCGTGGAGGATCTGGAGCAGCTCGAAGAAACGCTAGAGATCCTGCGTGACGCTGACACGCTGCGCCGCCTCGCGGCGTCTGACGCGGAACTAGCCCGCGGCGAGGCTGTAACCGAGGCGGAACTCGCCGAAGCAATGCGCGCGCGCTCGTCCAGCAAATGAGCCAAGACTCGCTAGACGAGCGGTACACGTTGCGCACCACACCCACGGTACGCCGGGCGCTTGCCGAGCTTCTGCCAGAGGCCGTGGCGACCGCCGCCTACGAGTTCATCACCGGTCCGCTCCTGGAGAATCCTCATCGCGTCGGCAAGCGCCTGCTCCCGCCTCTAGACGACCGCCACAGCGCGCGACGCGGGACCTACCGGGTCATCTACAGGATCGACGACAAGGAACGCATCGTCACAGTCGTCGACATCGGACACCGACGCGACGTCTACAGGAGCTGAAGGCACTCGGTGATACGGCGAGACCACCTCTGGCCTGTAACTCATCTCGCCGCCTTAACGTCCCGTGACCTGCCCAGATGTACCGGGAGCGGGTCACCTTCGATCAGGATGGGCCGGTTCGCATAGTGGGACGTTCGGCCCACCATGATGGTGACCTGCTGGTATGAGATGGCTGAATATCTCGGTGTGCGAACCGCGCCCGACCGGCGGTTAGGTCCAGAGGGCATCAACTGGCAGGGCAAAGATGTTCAGGCGCGGGTCGAGGCTGGCGGTGTGCTGGCCGGTGTAGAACACGACACCGGCCAGCCACCGGTCGCCGAGCCGTCTGGCCAGCGTGATCAGCCCCGAGGCCTCGCTCGGGCGGACTTGCGACGCCGCCTTCACCTCTATGCCCGCTACGGCCCCGTCTGCCCGCTCCAGCACGAGGTCGACCTCCTCTCCGCCACGCTCGCGCCAGTGTCCGGCCACCACCGGCTGCGCGGACCAGCTTGCCTGCTTGAGCACCTCGTTAACTACGAAAGTTTCCATCAGGTGACCGTATTCGGTCAGGGTCTGCGGCAGTCGGCGGAGCAGCTTCTCACTGGTGATCCGGGTCATCTGGCCGGCTACTCCAGAGTCGACAAGGTGCAGCTTGGGCTGCGCGCCTCGCTCGTCCGGCCGCTGGACGCTGCCGTTGCAGGAATTTCCCCGGCAAGCAACCGCTCGACGCAGTCTTCATGAACGCCGTGGATCTCGCCCTGTGACAACGGCCAGACCGGCACCACGGTCGCACGTCCCGTCAGGGACTGGGCCGCGCGCGGCAGCGTCTCGTAACGGGTTGATCCGGTAAGGACAAACCGGCCGGGCCCGCTCCGGCGATTCAGCTCGGCCTTGATGGCGTCCAGGATCTCGGGCACGTGCTGGAATTCATCGACGCACACCGGGGCTGGCCCACTGACGAATGTCAGCGGGTTCACAGCCTGACATTCAACGGTCAGCGCACAGCACTGGCCGGAGATCTGCGGCTTGAACTGCTGATATCGCGCAGTCACGAAAGGAAAGGCGCACCGCTGCCAAGTTAGGAGCCGACGCCATCATCGCCCTCCGCTGCCAACAGGCCAGCAGCACCTGGCAGGAGCCTCTTTGCGAGGCCAACTGGGGCTAGGCGCGAAACTGCTGGTCACGGGCTCGTTCATCGTTCCGGAGACCGACCCGCAAGGCGCCGAAACGGGGCCGGAAACCGAGCGAGCGAATCGGGGATCCCCAACCGCAGAGATGAGTTCGACGCCGGCTGACTCCTGTCGGCTCCAAGGTGGCCCGCCGTCGGCGGGGCTTCGTCGATTCAACCGGTTGGCGGGCACTCCGACAATGACGGCGACTGGGCGGCGGATGCGGGCACGCGGGGTTGTGAACAGCTTCACGAGGCTGTGTCGCATCGGCCCTATGGGCATCTGGCGAGCGGGCCGACGGCTCGTCGGAACGCTCCAGGCCCTATTCCTCGATCCGCGGCTGTGCACTTGCGTCACTTGCTCGCGGGCGGGTGTCGATTTCGGCCCGCGTCGTTCGTGTAGGAGGTGAGAGGCAGATAACTGCTCGGCCTCGCAACCGATCCTGGCGGCGCAACCGTCGCCGCCGTACGAGTCAAAGGAGGCTGAAATGGGTCGAATCGTCGTTATGAACCATGTGACGCTGGACGGGGTGATGCAGGGGCCGGGGCGCTCGGACGAGGACACGCGGGATGGGTTTGGGCGCGGCGGCTGGGCGGTCCCGCGCGGCGACGAGGCGATGGTCGCCAAGATGGGCGAACGGATGGGCGGGGATCGCGCGTTTCTGTTCGGGCGGCGCACCTACGAGGATCTGCTGGCTTCCTGGAACGCCCGGGGCGGCCCGTTCAAGGAAGCGCTGAACAACGCTCGCAAGTACGTCGCCTCGAGCAACCCGGCGACGAGGCTCGACTGGCCGAACTCGACTCTGCTGCGCGGCGACATTCCGGCCGCCGTGGCGGACCTCAAGCAGAACTCGGGCACGAACCTCGTGATCATGGGTAGCGGCGTGCTGATCGGCTCGCTGATGGCCGCCGATTTGATCGACGAGTACTTGCTGATGTTCCATCCTTTGGTGCTAGGCACCGGACGGCGGCTGTTTCCCGGCTGCACGCAAGCATCGCTGCGGCTGGTTGACAGCATCACGACGAGCACGGGCGTGTTGATCGCCACGTACGAGCCTGCTCGGGGATAGGAGACGAAAATGAGCCCTCCGGCCAGGCTCGGGCGGAGCGGCCAGCGCCTGGCCGGAGGAGGAGTTGCGCGCGAGAGGAGTGAGTATGAAGCAGTACCTGCTGAGCATCTACCAGCCCGACGGTGACCCGCCACCGGCTGACGTGCTTGCCGAGATCATGCGCGATGTACTTGCGGTAGACGAGGAGCTGCGCTCAGCGGGGGCGTGGGTGTTCTCGGGCGGCCTTCACGCGCCGAGCACCGCGACGGTGGTTCATCCTCGCCAGGAGGAGGCGCCCATGACGGACGGACCGTATGTGGAGGGCAAGGAGCACATCGGCGGCTTGACCGTCATCAAGGCGGCCAACCTCGATGAAGCGCTCGAGTGGGGGCGAAAGCTCGCGCGGGCGACGACGCTCCCGATCGAGATACGCTCGTTCCAAGGCGAGCTGGAAGACTGACGGCGGGCGTGCCGGCAGCCCCCCACTCGGAGATCGAGCGTGTGTTCCGCGAGCAGTACGGGCGCTGCGCCGTAGTAGACGGCTCGCCAAGGATCTGGACGGGATTGGCTATCTGCCGGGCACGCTGCCCAATGATGAAGACGATTTGCGTCCTGGCGTGAAGCCTGGGCGAGTAGGCCGTCCTCTATCGATCGGTCGGATTCGCCTGGTCATCACGCGCGGGCTGAGCGGGGTGCCGTAGCGTGATGGCGGCCAGCAGGGCGGCGCATACCAGCAGCCCGGCGGACAGGTACAGGGCATCATGCAGGGCGGACTCGAAGGCCGCGTATCCGGCCTGGAGCAGCTGCCCGACCAGCCCGCCACCGCCGGACCCGCCGCCTCCGCCGGACCCGCCTCCGCCGGACCCGCCGCCCCCGCCCAGCGCCAGCGCTCCGCCGCCGTGCTCGACGGACTGGATGATGAATGCCTGGATGGCACCCGGCGTGTGCAGCTGGGTCATCCGGCTGATCAGGCCGGACTTCAGCTGCGCGTCAACCAGGGCGCCGAGCACCGCGACTCCGGCCACCGCGCCGACCTCCCGGCTGGTGTTAGTGGCCGATGCCGCCATGCCGGATCGCTGCGCTGGCACCGCCGCGAGGACAGCGGAGGTAATCGGCACGACGCAGGCACCCAGGCCGACCCCGGCGAGACTAAGGGCGGCGGCGAGCTGCAGGTAGCTGGGGTGCGGGCCGATTACCGCGTTGGTCGCGGCCAGCCCGGCGGCGAACAGCAGGCATCCGGCGACGAGCGACCAGCGGACCCCTACCACCGTCGTCCAGTGGCCGGTCAGCAGCGATGCCGCGATCATCACGGCTGTCATCGGCAGGAAGAGGGCCGCGATCTTGAATCCGGAATACCCGGCAACCCCGGCCAGATACAGGGCGGTGAAGAAGAAGATCGCAAATGTCGCGAAGTAGCAGCAGCCGGCGATCAGGTTGGGCGTCGCGAACCGGGGAACGCGCAGCAGTCCGATGTCGAGCAGCGGATGGGCGGTGCGGCGCTCCCAGACCACGAAGCCAGCGGCCGCCACCGCGCTGACGCAGAACAACCCAAGCACGGCCGGCGAGGTGAAGCCGGCGCTCTCGCCGTTGATGATCGCGAAAACCAGGGCGGCAAGCCCGGCGGCGCCGAGCACTGTGCCGACGGTGTCCACCCGGCCGGCCCTCGGATCCGAGCTCTCCGGCAGCACGACGGCGGCGGCCGTCATCGCGGCGAGGCCGAACGTGACGTCGAACCAGAAGATACCGCGCCAGCTCCAGGCGCCTACCAGCGTGCCGCCGAGGACCGGGCCCAGAGCGAGCGAGAAGCCGGAGACTGCCGCCCAGACCCCGAGCGCCCGGTTGCGGCTGCGCTCGTCCGGGTACAGCTGCCGGATCATCGACAGCGTTCCCGGTTCGCTCGCGGCGGCGCCCAGTCCCATCACCGCCCGCCCGGCGATCAGTATTCCGATGCCGGACGCCACCGCCGACAGCGCCGCTCCGGCGCAGTACACGCACGCCCCGGCCAGCATGACCTTCTTGCGGCCGAACTCATCGCCCACCATGCCGAAGGTCAGCATCAGCGCGGCGAAGGTCAGCGCGTAGGCGCCGACGACCCACTGCAGCGAGGACACCCCCGCGTGCAGGTCGGACTGGATGTTGGCGAGCGCGACACTGACCACGGTGTTGTCGAGGAACGTCAGGAACAGCAGCGTGCACAGGGCGGCAAGCGCCACCGGGCGGCGCCGCCAGGCGACGACGGGGAGCCCGGCGGGCGCGGCGACCTCGCCGGTCATCGGGTTAGCCTCCGCACGTGGCGGGGATCAGGTGGCTCTTCCCGTAGGCCAGGTGCAGCAGGCCGCAGAACGTGGTGACCGCGACCTTCCAGCTCCCGCCGATGTACACGGCCGTGCCCTGCACGTTCTTCTCCAGCGGGCGGCCGCTGAGCAGGATGGTATAGGTCACGCTGGCCTGCCCTGGCGGCTGCAGCTTGACCGAGCTCACCGTGGCCGTAGCCGCGAAGACCAGCGATCCGAGCGGCGTCTTGGCCTGCGAGTTGACGAAGGCGGCGAACTGCTGGCCGTCCTGCAGCAGCGTCAGGCGGCGCGGGATCGGGACCGCGCCGTTGAAGAAGGTCTCCCAGGTGGACGTCACCGCGGCGACGGCGGCAGGTCCGCTGGCCGGCTGTCCTGACGAGTGGCTGGCGTGGGCCGGCGGACTGGCCGCGCCGCCGCCTGAGGAGCAGGACGCAGCGGCCAGGCACAGCACCGCGCAGACAGCGGCCGGTGCCAGCCGCGCACCCGGCCAGCTGACGCGTCTCATAGCTAGAGTGTGCCGCCGCCAAGGTGGAAACCACACCCATAACGAGGATTTGGTTCGCCGGCGGAGGAGCCCGCTGATGAACCGGCCGCTGCCTGGCTAGCCGGTCAGCGCGAGGGTGGTGCCGGCCGGATCGATCAGGCGGTAAGGGCCGGGCAGGTCGGCGAAGCTGGCCAGCTCGCCGCTGACCCGGGCGGCCGGGCCGTCGGGTCCGCACAAGATCGCGCCATCCGCCCCGGCTGCGATCAGCTCGCCGTCGACCCGGAGCAGGACCGGACCGTCCCGGCTGGCCGAGATGGCGACCTGACCGGCGGCGATTCCGGCGAGAACGGCGGCCGGATCGGCTGCCTCGGACAGCACCCACGTAGTCGGTGAGCCGGGCGGTGCGTCCGCGCCCGGCCGGTGCCAGTCGCTGCCGCCGACCGCCGTCGCGCCGGGGTGCCAGGCGAGCCACCAGCTCAGCGGTGTCGTCCAGCGCAGGTCCAGCCAGCTCCAGTGCCAGATCTCGATCAGCGGCGGCCGCCGCCGCATCGGCGCGATCCAGCTGGCCGGGCCGGCGTAGGGGTGGTTGATCGACAGCAGGCCACCGCCCCGCTCGGTCGCATCCAGCCAGCCGTCCGGCGGCTCGCGGAAGTCCACCCAGCCCAGGTCGCCAAAGGCGTTCGCGTGACCCCGGTCGGTGGTCAGCTCCTGGCCGGGCAGCAGGGTGATGCCGTGCGCGGCCGACGCGGCGGGCAGCTCGGCATGATGACTGACCGTGTTGTGGTCGGTGACCGCGAGGAACTCGAGTCCCCGGCCTGCCGCGAACCTGGCCAGCGCGGGCACGGTCATCGCGCCGTCCGAATGCACCGTGTGCGCGTGCAGGTCGCCGGCCAGCCAGCGGCGGCCGTCGCTGGCCGGCAGCTCGCGGCGGGCGGGCCGGTCGGTGACCGGCGGCACGGGCTCGTCGCTGAGCTCGGGAGCCAGCCGGCCAGGTGTGCCGGTGACCTCGGCTACCAGCCGGTATGCCGTGCCCTCGGCTGGGATCCGGTGCAGGCCGAGCACGACCTCCCAGGTACCGGCCTCAAGCTCGCCAGGAAGGTATCCAGGAGTGGCCGACTCGGCGGTGATAACGAACGACCGGCGGGCAGCGCCCGACCAGCCGCGGAATCCCGCGGGGCCGAAACAGCCAAGGTCCAGGACGGTTTCGGCCCGGTCATAGTCAAGCTCGACACTTAACGCGGACGACCCGGGCGGGACATCGATCGGGAGATAATGCCAGGCCGACGCGCACCGGTCCTCAATCGTCCAGCGACCGGCGTGCCGAGTCTGGGTCATGCCTCATGTCTACCTCAGATGCCGGCCCGGCTGGGCCCTTCGTGTCGTGGCTCTTGACCGAAGTAATTCAACGCTTGTAGAGTTCAACAGCTGTTGAAATACTGTGGGCGACACGCCGGCCGCGAGGGCGTTCTGACCGCCGCTCGGCACGGCAGATCAGCGAAGGGCACATCCATGTGGGCCATGATCATTAAGGAATTCCGCCAGCTCCGGCGGGACCGGCGGACGCTCGCGATGATGATCGTCATGCCGGTGCTGCTGCTCGTGGTGCTCGGCTATGCGGCCAGCTTCGATGTCAAGACGATCTCGGTCGCGGTCGCCGGGCCGCAGGCCGGTGCGGCGCAGAGCGCGCTGCGCTCGCCGTTCGACGTGACCCTGTCGTCGCCCGGTCAGGGCCGCAGCTGGGCGCAGGACCAGCTGCGCGATGGCAAGGCCGAGATGGCTGTGGTGACCGGCGCCGGCCGCCCGCTGGTCCTGATTGACGGCAGCCAGCTGTTCGCCGCGCGGGCGGCGCTGACCGCGCTGGCCGGGCTGGAACGCGGAGCGGGCACCAGCGGCACGGCCGACCCAGGCCGGGCGGGCGGGACCTCGGCCGGCCTGGGGATTACCCCGGAGGTGATCATCCTGTACAACCCGGGCCTGACTACCTCGGACATCATGATCCCCGGCCTGTGCGGCGTGGTCCTGGTCTTCGTCGGCACGATCATCACCAGCCTCGGGGTGGTCAGGGAGCGGCAGTCAGGGACGCTTGAGCAACTGGCCGTGATGCCGTTGCGCCCGAGGGATGTCTTCCTCGGCAAGATCGTGCCGTACTTCGTCGTCGCCACCGTCGACCTGGCCATCGTCCTTGGCGTCGGCATCGCCATCTTCGGCGTCCCGTTCCGCGGCTCGCCGGCCGTCTTCGGGCTCGGAGCGCTGCTCTTCCTGTTCGTCACGCTGGGCATCGGCGTGCTGATCTCCAGCGTCTCGCAGAATCAGGGCCAGGCGATCCAGCTGGCCGTGATGACGCTGCTGCCGCAGGTGCTGCTGTCCGGGCTGATCTTCCCGCTCAGCTCGATCGCGGCCGGGGTCCGCTGGATCGCCTACCTGCTGCCACTCACCTACTTCAACGAGATCTCCCGCGGCGTGATGCTGCGGGCCGAGCCGATTGCCGCGCTCTGGCAGCCGTTCCTGTTCCTGGCCCTGCTCGGTGCCGTGGTGGTGACCGGCGCGACCCTGCGGTTCCGCGGCTATCTGGCCCCGGCCGGACGAGAGCACAGCGGCCGCAAGCCGGCCGCCGTCGCGACGCAAGGAGCCCGGGCGTGACCGGACAGGGCGACCGCCGCGCGGTCAGTGACACCTCTCAGGCGCCCGGCCACGACCGTCCGGCTGCCCGTGCCGGCCTGACTGGTCAGGCAGCATCCAGCGCTGGGTCCGCGACCGGCGGCGAGGTCGGCACCAGCTCAAGCCGCTTCGGTGCCAGCGAGCTTTTCGTTCTGTACGGCAAGACAGTCGCGCTCAGTGACGTGTCACTGTCCGCCCCGGCCGGCCAGGTGACCGCGGTGGTGGGCGGCGATGGCGCGGGCAAGACCACCCTGCTGCGCTGCCTGGCCGGCTCGCTGGCGCCCGACAGCGGCACCGTGTGGCGGCCAGTCAAGGAGCGGGTCGGCTACCTGCCGGCCAGCTCGGGGATCTACCCGGACCTCACCGTCGCCGAGAATCTCGATTTCCGTGCCAAGGGCTACGGGATGACGCGGCAGGCCGCGCGGGAGCGAGCCGCCGACTACCTGGACCGGGCCGGGCTGACAGCGGCCGCCGGACGGCTGGCCGGACAGCTCTCCGGCGGGATGCGGCAGAAGCTCGCTGTGATCGCGGCGATGCTGCACCAGCCAGAACTGCTGGTCCTGGACGAGCCGACCACCGGGGTCGACCCGGTCAGCCGCTCCGGCCTGTGGTGGCTGATCGCCCGCGCGGCCGCCGACGGCTGCGCGGTCGTGCTGGCTACCAGCTATCTGGACGATGCGGAACGCTGCGCTGGCGTGCTGGTGCTCGATGCCGGGCTGCCGCTGGCATCGGGAACTCCGGACGAGATCGTCGCCGCCATGCCTGGCACCCTCCGCGAGGTAGCGGTCAGGCCGGACGGCGAGGCCGCGGCGCGGGCCTGGCGGCGCGGCGGTCACTGGCGGGTATGGGAACCAGGGTTCGGCGGCGCGCAGCAGCCTGAGGCGATCGAAGCTGAGCAGATCGAACCTGACCTGCAGGACGCGGTCACAGTGGCCGCGCTCGGCCAGCTGCTGTCGGCAGGTCGGGCATGACCGCGGCCCCGCTGGCCCAGTGCCTGGGCGTGACCAGGCGGTTCGGCCATTTCACCGCGGTCAGCGACGTCAACCTGCAGGTGGGGCCCGGCGAGATCGTCGGCCTGCTCGGCGCCAACGGGGCCGGCAAGACGACGCTGATCAAGATGCTGCTCGGGCTGCTCGGCACATCGGAAGGGGAGGTGGCGCTGTTCGGCGAGCCGCCGTCGCGGCAGACCCGCAGCCGGATCGGCTACGTGCCGCAAGGCCTAGGCCTGTATGACGACCTCAGCCCCGCCGAGAACATGCAGTTCTCCGCTGCCGTATTCGAGCACGCCTCGCCGGGTGCCGGAGACCAGCACGGTCTGCCCGAGTCGCTCCGGCCCTACGCCACGGACCTGGTCGGCTCGCTGCCGCTTGGCGTGCAGCGGCGGGTTGCCTTCGCCCAGGCGCTGTCGCACCAGCCGGACCTGCTGATCCTCGACGAGCCGACGTCCGGCGTCGACCCGCTGGGCCGGGCCAGGCTATGGGAGACCATCGCCGAGACAGCCGACGCCGGTGCCGGAGTCCTGGTCACTACCCATTACATGGAGGAGGCGGGGGAGTGCGGCCGTCTGGTGATCATGGCCGACGGCGCGGTGGTGGCGCAGGGGACGGCCGGGCAGATCATCGGCTCGGCTCAGGTGGTGGTCGTGGCCGCAGAGTCGTGGTCGACCGCGTTCGCCCGGCTGGAGGCAGCCGGCCTGCAGGTTGCCCTGGCCGGGCGAGGTTTGCGGGTTCCTGACGCCGATCCGGCGGCGGTGCGGCGAGCGCTCGGAGATCTTCCGGCCACGGTGCGCCAGGTGCCCGCCACCCTGGAAGAGCGCTTCTTCCAGCTCGCCTCGCAGGGTGCGGCAGGCAAGGCCGTGGCGTGACCGACCAGAGCGCGGCGCGGCGCGGATCGCGTGGCGGCAGGCGGTCCGGTGATAGCGGTACCAGGGAGGCGATTCTGGACGCCGCCAGAGCCCAGTTCGCCCAGCGCGGCTATCACGGCGCGACGATCCGGGCGATCGCGGCGGCGGCCGAGGTCGACCCGGCGCTGGTGCATCACTTCTACGGAACCAAGGAGGCGCTGTTCGCCGCCGCCATGCGGCTGCCGGTCGTGCCCAGCGAGGTGCTGACAGCGGCACTTGCCCGCGATGCCTGGGACACCGGCGCGGCTGGTGCGGGCGCGGCTGGTGCGGGCGCGGCGGGTGCAGGTGCGGCGGGTGCGGGCGCGGCTGGTGTGGGCCCCGGGTTCGGCGAGCACATGGTCCGCACCGCGCTCGGGCTCTGGGAGTCCGCGGAGATGAGGGAGACGTTCATCGGGCTGCTGCGCTCGGCGGTCACCAGCGAGCAGGCCGCGGTGATGCTGCGGGAGTTCATCGCCGACACGATCCTGAGCGCCGTCGCGCGGGCGGCTGGCCTGACCGAGCACGGCAGCAGCGCGGAGGCCGAGTTCAGAGCGGCGATGGTAGCTACCCAGATGCTCGGGCTGGCCTTCACCAGGCTGGTGCTCGCGTTGCCGCCGGTCGCTGGTGCCAGCGTCGATGATCTCGCCGTCACGGTCGGTCCCACGATCGAGCGGTACCTGACCGGCGAAATCCAGCTGCCGGGTCGGCGCTCGGGCGAGCGCGCCCGCGGCGGTGAGCGCAGCCGCGGCGGTGAGCGCGCCCGCGGCGGTGAGCGCGCCCGCGGCGGTGAGCGCGCCCGCGGCGGTGGGCGCGCCCGCGGCGGTGGGCGCGGTTAGCATCGCTTAGGTGGACCCACAGCTCGGAACCTGCTCGCTCGCCGCACTCGCCAGGCGCAAGAGCTTCAAGTGGCGGACCTATCCGCCCGACGTGCTGCCTGCGTTCGTCGCCGAGATGGATTTCGACGTCGCCGAGCCGATCGCCGACGCGATCCGGGCCGCGCTGGCGCTCGGCGACACCGGCTATCCGCACGTGGGCGAGCTCGGCGAGGCGTTCGCGACGTACGCGACGGACCGGCTCGGCTGGAGTCCCGACCCGGCTCGGGTGTTCGCCATCCCGGACGTGATGACCGGGATCGCCGAGGTGCTGCTCGCGGTGACCCCGCCAGGTTCCGGCGTGGTGATCAGCCCGCCGGTCTACGGGCCGTTCGCGCTGCGGCTCGGCTTGATCGGGCGCCGGGTGGTCGACGCGCCGCTGCGGCGGCTCGATGACGGCGGCTACGAGATCGACTTCGAGGTGCTCGACCGGGCGCTCTCCGGCGATGGCGTCAGCGCCTACCTGCTGTGCAGCCCGCACAACCCGCTCGGCCAGGTCTGGGATCGCACTCAGCTGGTCGCCATCGCCGACCTCTGCCAGCGGCACGAGGTGGCGCTGCTGGTCGACGAGATTCACGCCCCGCTCGTGCTGCCCGGCGCGCGGTTCGTGCCGTTCGGATCGGTGGACCACGAGATGTCCGAGCGGGCCTACATCTTCACCTCGGCATCCAAGGGCTGGAACATCGCCGGCCTGAAGTGCGGCGTCGCCGCGGCGGGCTCGGCGGCGACGGCGACAATGCTCACCGAGCGCTGGGAGGCGCTGCTTGCCTCGCATCTTGGCGTGCTCGGGTCGGTCGCCGCGTTCGCCGCGTCGCTTGGCTGGCTGGACGCGGTCGTCGCGCAGCTAGACCAGAACCGTGTCCACCTGGCCCGGCTGCTGGCCGAGCAGCTGCCCGAGGTCGGTTACGTCCCTGGCGCGGCCAGCTTCCTGGCCTGGCTGGATTGCCGGAAGCTGGGATTGGGTGACAATCCGGCCGCTGTCTTCCTCGAACGGGGCAAGGTAGCGCTGAGTCCTGGTCCTGACTTCGGTGCGGAGGGAGCCGGATTCGCCCGGCTGAACATCGGCACCTCGCCCGAATTGATCACCGAGGCGGTCGGCCGGATAGCGACCGCCGTGGCCGCCGCCCGCGACAGCTAGCGTCGGGTAAAGCGCTCGATCAGGTCCGAAGTCGGCGGGCCTGGGCGTACGTCGCTGCGGAGCGCCGTTGCCCGTGCGGTGGCGATGACGATGGCTATGGTCAGCGCGGGCAACAGGCCGAGCGCGACGGCGATGGATGTCGCCGACGCGAGTTCCCCGATCAGGGGCGGTCCGCAAACGAAACCGATCCATCCGCACGCGGAGACGATGGAGATCGCGGTTCCCGGACTGAGCCCAGGCAGCCGCCCGGCAGCGCTGAAGACGGTCGGGATGATCAGGGCCACCCCGATGCCGAGGCAGCCGAACCCGGCGATGGCGGTCACGGTCGCGCCGCCGACCAGCCCGGCGGTGAAACCGACGGTGGCAATGCCCGCGAGCACGGGCAGCACCCGCCGGACCCGAAACCGGGCAAGCAGCTTATTGCCGGAGAGCCGGACCACGACCATGGCCGCGGCGAACGCGGTATAACCAAGGCCCGCGATGGCGGCGCTGGCATTGAGGGAACCGCGCAGGTACACCGACGCCCAGTCGGCGCTGGCGCCCTCGCAGAGCGAGGACGCGAACGCGATCAAGCCGAGCACAACCACCGACCGCGACAGCCAGGACGGCGGGCGCCTGCTGGCAGGTGTCTGCCCGCCTGCTGGTCGCGCTGCCGGGCTGGCATCGGGCAGCATCCGGGTGGTGAGCCAGCCGGCCGTGAGCAAGGCGGGCACCGCAAGGAGGAGCAACTGGGAACTCAGTGGCAGGCCGATCGCGACCCCGGCAGTGCCGATGACCGCGCCCGCCAGGGCGCCAATGCTCCAGCAGCCGTGCAGGCCGGACATCAGCGGGCGTCCCCTAGCCCGCTCCACGGCAACGGCCTGGGTGTTCATGGACACGTCAAGTGCACCCTGGAAAGCGCCCCACGCATACAGCGCGGCGAACAACATCGGCAGCGAGCCGGCCAGCCCGATGAGTGGCCCGGCCGCACAGTAACCGAGCAGGCTGGCCTGCACCATCCGCCTGCTGCCGAGCTTAGGCAGCAGCCGGGCCGTCGCCAGCATGGCCGACACAGATCCGACCGGTGCGCCAAGAAGCGCCAGTCCCAGTGCGCCGTCCGTCAGATCCAGCCGGGCCTTGACCTCGGGGATGTGGGCTGTCCAGGAAGCGAAGAGCAGTCCGTGGGTGAAGAACACGGCGACGGTCGCCGCGAGCAGCCATCGACTGGTGCTGCCCGCACCGCGCTGAGGGCGCCAGAGCCTGGTCATGCATCGCACCTCAAGTCCGGTGGCTCGGAGCGCCTGCGCCCGCATCGACGTCCTGGCATCGTAGCTGGCCAGATTTGGCGATCCCGGCGGCTGGACCCGGTTCCGGCAATCAGCTGAATCGGCGCACTCGCGGAATAATGGTCACGGGACTTGCCGACCGCGAGCCGTGCTGTCACCATCATCATCTGGGTCGCCCGGTTGGCCGTGCTTTGCCCGGTACGCGATCCGGCACACTCCGTGCGGACAATCCACATAAACGTCCGCATACACATCGAACCCGCCCATGGGCCAGATTTGAGGTCGGTCTCACATGTCAGCTGCCGCTCGCGAGAAGATGAACCGCAGCCGATCCGTACGGCGGAGATGGCGGCTAGCGGCGGTCATCGCCGCGGTGCCGGCGCTGCTGACGGCATGCAGCGGCAGCAGTACGACCCAGCCGACGGTCACCGTCACCGCGTCCGCCGGCACCGGCGGCGGAACTGGGACGCCGTCGCCGACGGCGTCGGTGACCGGCTCGCCCGGCATCGTGGCGGTCACCACGGCAGGCGCGCTTGTGGTGCTCAACCCGGCGACCGGGAGCGTTACGCAGACGCTGGTATCTGGTGATGTCCTTGGCGATGAGATATCGGTCAGCCCGAGCGGCGCGACCGTCTACTTCGCCCAGGGCTCAGGCTGCCACCCGACGATCATGTCGGTCGGCATCGGCGGCGGCAGCCCGGCTGCACTGGCGAAGGGAGAGCTGCCGGCGATCAGTCCGGACGGGACCAAGCTGGCGTTCACCCAGGAGCCGTCGCTGACAACCGGCTGCATTCCGACCCCGGCTCAGCTGACGAACAGCTACAAGCTCGTGGTCCGCACTCTCAGCACCGGTGCTGAGCAGGTCTTCCCGCTGCCGCCGCAGGTGCGCCAGAGCGGGCTTCCCGCGCCGATCTCGCACCTGTCCTGGGCGTCCGACAACACCAGGCTGGCGGTGTCGACCTTGGCTGTGCAGGACAACGAGGGCTGGGGCCTGGACATCGTGGACACCTCGACCGCGCGGTACTACATCATCCCCGGCACGGGCGTCTCGTACGTCCCGGTCACCGGCTCGCCTGATGCCCAGCGCAGTTATATCCGCGAGGGGATCTTCCTGCCGGACGGGAACCTGTTCATCAGCCGCGCCTGCTGCGGCGGCGTCCCGATCCACAACACCTCGCGGCTGATGTGGGAGGTCACTACCAGCGGCGCGTTCGTGCACCAGGTGGCGATCGGATTCCCGAACCTGGAGCACACCAGCCTGGCGGTGAACTCCACCGGACAGTGGCTGCTCTACCTGGCTGGCACTGATCTGTACGTATCCCAGAACGGCGCCAGGCCAACTCAGGTGGCGAGCGGGCTGATCGCGGCCACCTGGCACTAGCTCATCCTGACCGGGGGATAGAAGCCCTGGTCATCAGGCCTCTTCCATGCAAATGTGGGTAAGTAGTAACGATCCGCTAACTGCGCGTGGAGGATTCCGATGGGCAAAGATGTTCCGGCGATCGTTGTCAACCGCCGGGACAGGCGAGCCTACCGGGACAAGGTACGAACCTGCCTGGACGTACTGGCGCGCATGCTCAGGGAAGACCGGTTCGAGGCCGGGTCACAGCACGTCGGCCTGGAGATCGAGGTCAACCTGGTGGATAAGGCTGGCTGCCCGGCGATGAACAATTCGCAGGTCCTGACGGCGATCGCCGATCCGGCCTGGGCCCCGGAACTGGGCCAGTTCAACGTTGAGATCAACGTGCCGCCCGCCGCGCTGGTCGGCGATGTGTTCACCGGGCTTGAGTCCACGGTCCGCGGCTTCATCGCGCGAGCCGGGGTGCGGGCCGAGACGACCGGCAGCCGCCTGGTGATGGTCGGCATCTTGCCGACGCTGCGCCAGAGCGACGCCGGCGAGCACGCGATCTCGGCCAATCCGAGGTACCGGCTGCTGAACGATCAGATCCTGGCTGCCCGTGGCGAGGAGATGCGGATCGCGATCGAAGGGCCGGAACGGCTGATCGCGTATGTGGACAACATCTTGCCTGAGGCCGCCTGCACCAGCCTGCAATGCCACCTTCAGGTCAGCCCAGAGACGTTCGCCAGCTACTGGAACGCTGCGCAGGCGGTGGCCGGCCTGCAGGTGGCGATCGGGGCGAACGCCCCGTACCTATTCGGCCATGAGCTGTGGCGGGAGACCAGGATCACCCTGTTCGAGCAGGCGACCGACACCAGGCCCGAGGAAATCAAGTCGCAGGGAGTGCGGCCGCGGGTGTGGTTCGGCGACCGCTGGATCACCTCGGTGTTCGACCTGTTCGAGGAGAATCTGCGCTACTTTCCCGCGCTGCTGCCGCTGAGCGAGGACGAGGATCCGCTGGCGGTACTCGAACGGGGTGAGGCGCCGGAACTGGCCGAGCTGACCCTGCACAACGGCACCGTGTACCGGTGGAACCGGCCGGTCTACGCGGTGGTCGACGGCAAACCGCACCTTCGGGTGGAGAACCGGGTGCTGCCGGCCGGACCCACGGTCGTGGACGTCATGGCTAACGCCGCGTTCTACTACGGCCTGGTCCACGAGCTTGCCGACGCCGATCGGCCGGTCTGGTCGCAGATGTCGTTCTCGGCTGCCGCCGCCAACCTGACCGCCGGGGCCAGGTACGGCCTAGACGCGGAGGTCTACTGGCCTGGCGTGGGAGTGGTTCCGGTGACTGAGCTGACGCTGCGCGCCCTGCTGCCGCTGGCCGCTAAGGGCCTGGCCCGATGGGGCGTGGACGAGGCCGATGCCGGGCGGCTGCTCTCGATCATTGAGCAGCGCTGCCTGACCGGCCGGAACGGGGCCAGCTGGCAGGTCCGCTCGGTACATGACCTGCAAGGCGGTGGGGTCGGAGACCGCCGCGAGGCGCTGCGGCTGATGACCCAGGGCTACATTGAGCGCATGAATACCAACGAGCCGGTGCATACCTGGCCGATGATGTGAGCCTGGCGGGGGCCCGGCGCCGAGCGAAGGGCCGAAGATGGCCGGCTGGGGAGCCGGCGCCTGACGCGGAGAGCCGGGCGGGAACCATCCGGCTCGGCCGGCCTGACGGTCGCTGGGTGGTCCTGGCCACCGTGCTTGGCTCCGGCATGGTGCTGCTCGACGGCACTGCGGTCAACATCGCCCTGCCGACGATCGGCCGGGAGCTCAGCACCACCCTCGGCGGCCTGCAATGGACCGTGAGCGGCTATACGCTCGCGCTGGCCGGGCTGATCCTGCTCGGCGGTTCGCTCGGTGACCGGCTCGGCCGGCGCCGGGTCTTCCTGACCGGCGTCGCGTGGTTCGCGCTCGCCTCCGCGCTCTGTGGGCTGGCTCCGGACATAGTTGTGCTGATCGCGGCGCGAGTGCTGCAGGGCATCGGCGGCGCCCTGCTCGTGCCCGGCTCGCTGGCGATCATCCAGGCCTCGTTCGATCCGGCGGACCGGCCGCGGGCGATCGGCGCCTGGTCCGGACTCGGCGGCCTCGCCGCGGCCATCGGGCCGCTGCTCGGCGGCTGGCTGGTGGTGTCGGCAGGCTGGCGCTGGGTGTTCCTGCTGAACCTGCCGGTGGCCGTCGTCGTCATCGGCGTGACGCTCCGGCAT
Organism: uncultured Actinomycetota bacterium; assembly: GCA_963850875.1. Lineage (GTDB taxonomy): Bacteria > Actinomycetota > Actinomycetes > Streptosporangiales > Streptosporangiaceae > Chersky-822. The sequence goes on along the minus strand of CAWKNA010000005.1, from coordinate 393,252 downwards.
GTGCCCGAGTCCCGCGATGGTCAGGCCGCTCGCCAGTTCGACGTGCTGGGCGCCGGGCTCGCTGCGCTGGCCCTGGCCGGGATCACGTACTCGCTGATCGGCACGTCGGCCCGCGGCGGCGCGGGAACTGCCAGCCCGATTGTGGCCGCGGTGATCGGATGCGCGGCCGCCGTGTCCTTCGTCGCCGTCGAGCGACGCAGGGGAAGAGCCGCGCCGGGTCACGGCCCGGCACCGATGGTGCCGCTCGACGTCTTCGCGTCGCGCCAGTTCAGCGTGATCAACGTGATCACGTTCGCCGTCTACGGTGCCTTCAGCGGGATGCTGTTCCTGCTGGTGCTGCAGCTTCAGGTGGGCGCGGGATTCTCGGCCCTGGCGGCTGGCACCGCGCTGCTGCCGGTCACCGTCTTGATGCTGCTGCTCTCACCGCGGACCGCTGCGCTGGCCCAGCGAGTCGGGCCACGCTGGCTGATGACCGCGGGCATCACCACCTGCGCGACCGGGATGCTGCTAATGCTCAGGATCGGCGACAACGCGTCTTACCTGACCGATGTCCTGCCTGCCGTCGTGGTGTTCGGGCTCGGGCTGTCCATGGTGGTCGCACCGCTGACCGCGACCGTGCTGGCCAGCGCCGAGATCCGGCATGCCGGAGTCGCCAGCGGGATTAACAATGCGGTGGCCCGCGCTGCCGCGCTGCTCGCGGTGGCCGGGCTGCCTGCCGCCGTCGGCCTGCGGGCCGCCGACTATCACTCGTCGGCCCTGCTCGGCAGCGGCTTCAGGACCGCAATGATCATCTGCGCCGGGCTGCTGGCCGTGGCTGCCGTGCTCGCGGCCACGCTGGTCGACGACAAGGTGCTGCAGCAAGAGCCCGGTCGGCCAGCGCCCGAGCCGCTGAGCCGCCGGAACTGCGCGGTGCAGGCGCCAGCGCTTGAGCCAGTGCCGACAATGTCAGAGCGCGCGGAGTAGTCAGGACTCGCCGGAGTTGGCGCCGGCGATCAGGTGTCCAGGCCGAGAGTGAAGGTTGGGGCTGGCAGTTTCTGCCCGTCCGGCCGCCTGCGGATGGCCGTTCCGGTGGCGAAGAACTCGGTAGCGTGCTCGCCCCAGACGTAGCTGTTCACCGACCAGTTGACCCCGACGATGCCGGTCGCGCCGACCTGCGCCGCCTCGGTCTGCATTCTGATCAGCGCCAGCTCGCGTGCCTCGTAGACGCCCTGGGTGAAGAGCGGCATCTCTGCGTTCTGGCCGGTCTGGCGGAGCATCTGCATCAGCGACTGATGCGCGACGTGGTAGACGCAGGTGCCCAACACGAAAGCGACCGGCGTGGCGCCGGTGGCCAGCAGCCGGTAGAAATCCTGCGCGGACAGGTCGGAGGTGAAGGGCCCGCCGTCCGGCGCCCGGTTGCCGCCCAGGCCGGGAAGCGCCCGGATCGCAGTGCCCGTGGCCATGAACTCAAGGACGTCCTCACCCCAGACGTAGTCCTGAATGAGCAGTCGCACGCCGACGATCCCGTCCGCGTTCAGCTGCTGGGCCTCGCTCCGCATCCGCGACATCGCCAGTTCCCTGGCGTTGTACATCGCCATGGTCAGGACCTCGAGCTCCATGTTCTCCGACCATTTGCCTGCCTGCAGGCCGATGTGGTACATCGTCGAGCCGACCACGAAGCCCAGCGGCTCGAAACCGGCCTCGCCGAGCAGTGCGTATTCGGACACGGACAGGTCAGACGTGAAGACGCCATTCGGGTCGGCTCCGGCGGTGACCGCCAGCCTGGCGCCTGCCTGCTGCGGTTCCCAGGAGGCGGCCGGCCCGGCGGGTTTGTTAAAAATGGGCATGAAGTCTCCTTGAGATGTACATGATCACGTCGGTGCCCAATTGCCATCCTCGACCGATACCAGGCAGTTCACGCGCAGCCTAGCGGGCAAGATCGGACGTGCGTCGCCAAATCGCCCGGTGCCGGATCTGCGGTATGGCGGATGGCCGGATGTCGGGCGGCCGGCTGGCGGCGTGCCTTGGCCAGGGAGTGCGCAGGCCAGGCCGTAGGGTGACGCTGTGGCTGACAGTGACGATCCGCTGACCACCGAGAGCCCGTACGAAACGCCGGCTATCCCGGCTTCGGCCGGAGCGCTCATCTTCGACCGCCAGGGCAGGATGCTGATCCTGAAGCCGACCTACAAGTCGGGCTGGACGATCCCTGGCGGCGTGATGGAAGCCGACGGCGAGACACCCTGGCAGGCGTGCCAGCGGGAAGTCCGCGAGGAATGCGGCCTTGAGGTCCGCGCTGGTCGGCTGGCGTGCGTGGACTTTCGGCGGCCGCGGCCCGGCCGACCTGGCGGCATGCGCTTCCTGTTCGACTGCGGGGTATTCCGCGACGACGCACTGGCGGGCGTGGTGCTGCAGCCCGAGGAGATCTCCGAGTACAAGCTCGCCCGGCCACGCGCTGCGTTGCCGCTGCTCAGTGGCCCGATCCGGCGGCGTGTGCGGGCCGCATGCGCGGCCAAGGGCGCCGTCTACCTAGAGGAGGGCCGCCCGGTGCCTCAGGTCCGCTGAGGCTGCTGCCAGCCGGCGCCGGTCAGGAGGAGCGGTCCTGCCCGTCGGTGTCAGCGTGCGCCTCGCTGCTGGGCCGTACGTGCCCGTCCGGCATCTCCGCTGCGGACGCCGTTTCCTTCGTCTCCGCCCGGGTCGCCGAACTCGTGCCGCCCGGCTTCCTGCGGTTGCGAACGAAAGCCGCTACCGCGCTGCCTGCCGCGGTGACTGTGGCGATGCCGACCGGCTTAGGCCAGCGTCGGCGCGGCTTGGCGGGCTCGAGCCGCTGCGCAGCCGATGACAGCAGCGCAGAGATCTTGGGTGCCACGCTGTCCTGCAGGACCTGCCCGGTCCGCTCGACCTGCGGCGCCGCCCAGGCGCGTGTTCTGCGCACCTGCCGCCTGGCGGCTGCTCCGGTGCTCTTGGCCAGCGGCTTCACCTGGGAAGCGACTGGCTTCAGCTGTGCTGCCGCCTGGTGCGCCAGGTCCAGCGCGCTGCTTGCCGCGTTGTCGGCCTTCGGGAATCTCTTCTTGCGGGACATTTCACACCTCCGCGAGTGTGCCAACTTGACACCCTTCCCCTGTCCGACCGGGTCAATCATGAAAGGCCGTCCGGACCGGATCCGGTCCGGACGGTAGCCGTACGGCGTGTCGGCGGCATTCGGGCTTGCCGGGTCCGGTCCGCGCCCGGCAGGGGGGAGGGGCGAGCGCGGACCGGAGCTGTGTCGCCCGGCCGGACTGCGGTCAATGGCACGGTCATTGCAGTTGCTCTGGCAGGTGTCGGCGCGGGATGTCATAGCCGGTCAGCATGTGCGGCCCGAATCGCCTGACCTGCCGGTCCCCCAGGTAATCGCGCAGAGCTAGCTCGTCGATGCGGATGCATCGTTTCGCGATGCGGTAGGTGAACAGCTCGCCACGGCTGACCATCTGGTAGACGGTGAGGGCTGACGGCGAGCGCGGCGGCGGTGTCTTCCACGGTCCGCACGAACGGCGCGCGGAGGCTGGTGGTCATGACGAGGGCTGCAAGGTGCGCGCGGTAGCGGGTCAGGCAGTCGAGGAGTTCGGCTTGGGCGGTGCCGGGGGTAATGGCGTCAGCGGTTTCGGCGAGGAATTGCCGGGCGGCGGCGAGCACGGTTTCTCGTTTCCTGGTCGCGTCGGACCATTCACGGGCGATGGAGGGGATTCCGCCGGCATGCATCGTGGCGTCCATCAGCGTCGCCTGTGTCTTGTACCACTGCTCGTCGGGCTCGCCTGGGTACTCGTCGTCTGACGCGGCCATCAAGGTATTCCTTTCCTCTCATGCTAAGTCGTTCGCCAGTCGTTGTTTGTCAGGGTTCCAGTTCCTTGCATACGGGTTGCGGAGGACTGTGCAGCCGTGTCGCATCGTGTGTCGCAAACGCTGGCTCGGTCTCAGGGGTTTCTGCTGCCCGTGAATTCCGGGCGGCACGGTTGAAGGAGGGGTTCTTGAAGATTTGGGAGAACGCTGCCGGTCCGTGGTGGTGGCTAAGCCATTGGCAGAGGTGGCGCAATGAGCCCGTGATCATCGCGGTGAGGATGAGGGCGTGGAATTCGTCTGGCGCACCTGGGCTGAAGTCAGACAGGAACGTTTCGTAGCGGGATCCAACATGACGCTGGTATCGGGTCATCCGGGCTAGGAAGCCGGCTAAGTCGGCGGTAGCAGGGCAGGTTCCGCTTCCTGATAGGTCTTCGAGGAGCCGGCAATCGGCGGGTGCGAGGCTGCCGGTTGCGTCGCGGTACTCGAACCGGTCGGGGCCAGGTGAGGGCTCGAGCATTCCGGCTTGCTCGGCGGTTTGGCTGGTGATCGAGCGGGCTTCCTTGTCGGTCGCTCCTTCCATGACGATGCCGAGGTTGCGGGTGGTGGCTGAGCCGGGCTCGTCGGGGGCGGAGTATGTGCGCCCGTCTGGCGTGCGGAAGTTGATGCCGTATCGGGTGCGCGCGATGCGCGGCTGGCACGCGACGGCGGGCTGGCACTGGTAGACGCGGTAGCTGCCGTAGTGCAGGCAGTCGTGTGCGTAAGCGCGCAGGAGGTCGAGGCCGGCAAGTGGTGAGCTGAAGGGCTGCCGGTCCTTGAGTTGGCCGTATCGGGTGATGATGGCAGCCATCTGCCAGTGCCGGTATCCCTGCCCGGGGTAGTGGTAGCCGCCGAATGCGCTCGCATCGCGGGATGCTGTGCCGATCCAGACGCGTTCAGGTGGCAGCAGATGAGTCAGGCCAAGCTGCTTATACCTGCGCTGAGCGATTTTGGCTCCGGCGAGAAATAACTCTATGCCGGGTGTGACGGTCTGCTCGCCAATCAGGGTGGATAGCTGGATGCAGGACAGTTGCGGGTGTGCGTCGGCCGGAGCTGGCGCGGTTCGGATCGCCGTGAGCTGTTGCTTCAGTTGCTGCCGCTGCTCAGGGGTGCCGGTGAGCCGTTCGTTGGGTGCGAGTTGCAGGGGCATGGCTTGGCTCCCGTTAGTCGGATGGTTTTCGTGCGATCATGGCCATGTGGGCGTCGAGGACGCCGGCGGGCAGGGCGTCCTGGGGGAACCACCGGGCGTCGAGGATTTCCCGGGGATCCAGCCTGAGTTCGCCGCCGGTGTGCACGGCCTCGTAGGCGACCTCGACCCGCAGTTTGTATCCGCTGCGGAGCCGGGCGAGTTCGCCGATGGTGACTGTGAGGCCGGTCTCCTCGTGGACTTCGCGGATGATGGTGTCCTGGAACTTCTCCCCGGCTCGGGCGTATCCGGTTGGCAGGCCCCAGGGCGTGCTGGGGGGCCACATGCGGTGCCGCAGCAGGAGCACCTGGCCGTCGTGGTCGCGGACGATGCCGGTAACGCCGATCATGAACTTGGCGTGGGCGAGCCAGAGGACTCGCCACTGCAGGGGACCGCGTATGAGACGCCACAAACGCGTGAGCATGCGGTTCACGGGACACTCCTTCGGGTAGGCGGCTCGTCAGTGAGCAAGTGAACCACCCGGCCCTGCCGGCGGGTGAGCCGTTTGCGGCTGCGTGGCCGGGGTGTGACCTGATCCGGCGTCAGCTAGTGCCCTTGGACATTGTGGCTGGTGCATCGGCTGTGATTCCGTGCTGACCACGCAGTAGACGACCTTCCCGCCCGACGGCGGAAGGCTGACTTTCACCCGAGAATGCCGGGGCGCCGTGCCGTTCTTCGCGTCAGATATCATGTTCCCGCCCTCATGTCAGTACACAAGGCCCACACGACTTTGCCGCCGGTCTCGTGAGTGAAATACCATGACCACTGATCGCTGATGGCTTCGACCAGCATTAGCCCTCGGCCGCCCTCGCGAATTTCGCCCGAATCTTGATCTGCCGGCAAAGGGGGATGCGGGTTGGCATCCCATACCAGGATTAACACGCGGTCCTTGTCGGACAATAGCCAGAGCCGCACCGCATTAGGCGGGACAAGCAAACGCGATGCCTGAACGGCATTGGTGAGAATCTCAGACACCACCAATTCAACACTTTCGCCAAGCCCGAGCCCCCACTCCCACATCATCGCCTTGGCATGCAGCCGGGCACACGGAACCGCCCCGGGGTACGCGCCGAGTTCCAGAAAGCTCCGCAACGGCCACTCACGCACCATGCTCGTTTCCTGCCCATAGGAAGGCGGGGCCGGCACTAGCGCCGCGCGCGGAGCCCACATGGGCGAAAATCCGCTCCAGGCACCGGCGCCGGCCCTGCCCTCAGCAGCACGAGTAACACCAGCGGGGGATCGTTTCATGCGAACACTCGCGCCGCCGCTCATAGACCCTTGTCTTGGTCTCACCGCTTCACCCCCACTCCGCCGAGGAAGCGCAATGCTGGCAGTTCGGCCGTTTTCCGATTATTCCCGCGCCATCTGCTGATTTCGGTGAGCCCTGGCTTGACCAGGTCAAAGCCGGTAAAGAACTCTCGTATCTGTTCCCTGGTCCTGAACACAGCGGGAGCACTTGCGTTTGCGTAAGCGTCTCGGATGGCCGTAATAACAGCGGAGTCGGTTCCGTCGCTTGTGATGTGTGATACGGCGAGATAGCCGCCTGAGGACATGTGGTCCCGAAAGACACCCACGCTGTTGTATGGATCTTCGCCGTTGGTCAAGAAATGAAGCACGGCCACGAACAGCACCGCTACTGGCTGGCTAAAATCTATGATCTGACGCAAGGCTCCGCTTGTCACTATGTCCAGCGGGTAGCGAACGTCACCGTAGATGGCCGCGATGCCATCATTGTTGTTGGCGAGCAGCGTTCGATTATGCATCGTGACAACCGGGTCGTTATCGACGTAGGCCACCCTGGCATCAGGCGTAATTCCGCGGGCTATCTCATGCACGTTTGGGCTCGTAGGTATCCCGGTTCCCAGATCAATGAACTGCCTGACGCCGTTGCGCGCCATGAACCTGACCGCACGAACCATAAAGCTGCGGTTAGCCCGTGCCACCGCACGGCCCTGCGGCACAACGGAGAGCGCCTTCTCTGCCGCCCTCCGGTCAGCCGGAAAGTTGTCCTTGCCGCCCAGGTAATAGTCATACATTCGCGCCGGCGACGGAGTGGTGACGTCAATGTCCGGCAATGAGGCTTCCCCGCTCATTGGCATGATCTCCGGGGCGGTAGTTATAATGCGGCGCGCATGCAACCCGGGTGCGCCAAGCTCTTTTAGCCGCTGGTCGGCGTCAACGCGCGGGATGCGCGAGAGTGTTGAGGCAGCGGCGGCAAGCCTGCCCTCAGCCGCCTTGGCACCATCGGGCGGGCGGGCAGTCGCGAGCGTGACGGAGCGTGCCGCGCCTGTGTTCCGGTCGATCTGTGAAGCCATGACAGCAGATAACCCCACGGCAACCGGCTCTCGATACCACGTAAACGGAGCGTCGCAGGATGTAACATGGGTGACTGAACGTCCCCCAACGTCCGGACGGCAACATGGCACTGCCCGGAGAGGACGGCATGCCAAACGAGCGACTTCGGTCGATATTCACGGAGAGCGAATACGACGAGGATTCGCTAGCACGCGAAATCGGCCTTGATCCCAAGAGCGTGCAGCGATGGATCACCAGGGATGTCACGCCACGCCGGGCCACAGCGCAACGGGCCGCGAGGCTTCTTGGGGTGCCCGCATCGTGGCTATGGCCGGATTTAGAGCCTGACCGGGAGTCGGCATCGCGAGCCGAGGTAGTGACCATCTACCCGCATCGCTCCGAGGTGCCGAAGCATCTATGGCTTGACCTGCTGACATCGTCACAGGAGCGGGTTTGGCTATATGCGAATGCCAGCCTCTTCTTGCCCGAGGACAACCCCGAGTCAATTGACATCATCAAGCGCAAGGCGGAAAGCGGCGTTGAGGTCAGGGTGCTTATGGCTGACCCAGATAGCCCGGAGTGCGTTCTCCGTGGAGTTGAGGAGCGCCTATTCGATGCGATCCCCGCAAGGGTCCGCATGGCCCTTGCTTACTACGCGCCGCTTGTTGGAGTGCCAGGAGTTGAGTTCCGGCTGCAACGCGCGACGCTGTACAACTCCATCTTCGTCTATGACGAAGAAATGCTGATCAATCAGCACGTCTATGGAATGTATGGGTACATGGCGCCCATCTTGCAACTGAGGCGTATCGAAGGGGGCGACTTCTTCAGCATGTACGTCAGGAGCTTTGAACGGGTCTGGGAAGTTGGCTCACCAATCGAGCAATCGCATTTCTGGCGTCAGCGGGAAGCGGCAATCAATTCAACGTCGCATCCTGGGATTGCCTCCCCTGCAACCGCCTGACCACCTCGACAAGCGCCCTGGTGTCACAGAGGTCAGGGAAGACGGCATCTGCGCCTTCCGCTCGTAGCTGGTCGACGTTGTCAATTCCGGACGCAACCGCTACGACATAGGCGCCACCATCACGCCCTGCCCGAACGTCGCGCGTGGTATCGCCAACCAAAACGGTTGAACTGGGTTCAAACGCGATGCCGTACTTCGCCAGGGCACGCCTACGAGCCACCCCGACAAGATTAGCCCTTACATTGTCATCCGATCCATACCCGCCCACCTCGAAGTCAATGTAAGGGTCAAGCCCGAAGGCTGACAGCTTAGCGAAAGCATTGGCCCGGATATTCCCGCTGAGAACCGATTGAACAACCCCGGCTGTCTGCTGCAATGCATTAAGAGCCGCACGGGCGCCCGGAAGCTCGTAACCCCGCTCGCGCAGCCGCGCCATATTAGCGGACATCGCGCCTTCCAGCGCCTCGCCAACACGGGATAGATACCCGTCGTCAGGCGTTATGCCATGACTGACAAGCATGTTCCGTATTATCTCAGGATCAGTGCGGCCATCGGTCTCAACAGGATGCTCAGGCCGACGGCCTGTCAGCACCTCAAATGCCTTTTGATAGTTCTCCTTGCTGACCCCGCCGTTCTCGATCAGCGTATGGTCTACATCCCATAGCACAAACACGGGGCGCACCTCTGCCTGCGCTTCGGCCACGGAGCCTCCGGAGAATAAACGCACGGATGTTGCTCTGCGACAGCCTACGGTGCTACCGGCCCGCTCGCCCCCACGCTGCCCGACTGGCGTGACTAGACCGCAGGCGCAAGGCCCTTGACATGCGGCGATGCTGACATCTGTCACTTGCAGTAGCCATGGCGCGGGACTTGGTGCCGCCGGGTATTCCCGCTGGTGGGGTATCTGGGCGGGTCATGAGCAGGCATGTCGCGAGCCAGGCTGCCTGGCAATGTCGTTTGCCTGGAGCAGCGGATCGCACCAGGCGGCCGGCTATTGAGCCTCGCCCGTCGCCCACCCGCCGGGGGCGGGATGGTCAGGCGACCAGCGGCTGACCGTCCGCCAGGCCGGCCATGGCGACCGCCGACGTGCGCAATGAGGTGTCGAGCTCCAGTTCACGACGTCGCGGGTCCATCAGGTTCAGTCCCATCGCGGCCAGGTCCTCTGGCCCCGGCGTGAGTATGGTGACCCGGGTGCGGAGCGACACCAGTGATCTGGCGGGAGCGGGCCGCGAGTCGGCCAGGTGACTGGCGCGGCTCCGGCGGGTCTAGTGCTGCCAGCTGATCGCGGCCAGCCGGTCGGCTGACACGTAGCCGTTGTCGGCGAACCAGCGAGCCGACTCCTTGATCGCATCGCGGGCCGGCCGGGAGGTATAGCCGAGTTCCGTGCGAGCCCGCTGGTCGCTGAAGATCATTCTCGTGGCGGACATGCGCGCGGCTTCGAGCGGTACCCGGGGCTCCCGCCGGAGCAGCCGGCCTTCAATCAGATCTGACGCGACGCCCGCGGTCAGCGCCAGCCCTCGCGGGATCTGCAGCCGCGGCATGGGCAGGCCAGCGTACTCGGCGAGGCTCCGCAGAATCGCTCGCATCGACAGGTTCTCGCCGCCCAGGATGTAACTCCGGCCCCGGCTACCGCGTTCGAGCGCGGCGAGGTGGCCATGCGCGAGGTCATCGACGTGGGTGACGTTCAAGACGGTGTCCACGAATGCGGGCATCTTGCCGTTGAGGAAGTCCGCCACGAGCTTTCCGGTCGGCGTGGGGCTCCGGTCGCCTGGGCCCAGCGGAAAGGTCGGCAGCACGATGCAGACGTCCAGCCCCCCGGCCGCGGCCCGAAGCACCTCGTGTTCGGCGACGAACTTGCTTCGCTTGTAGTGGCCGAACAGATGCGCGACGTCGGCGTAGGACGTCTCGTCGGCCGGCTCGCCTTGCCTGGTCTTGTCCAGTCCGAGCACGCCGACGGTGGAGGTGAACACCAGCCGCTCGCATCCCGCGGCCTGGACGGCGTCCAGCACATTGAGCGTGCCACCGACGTTGACGTCGTAGAAGATCCGCGGGTCGCGCGACCAGAAGCGGTAGATGGCCGCCAGATGGAAGACGAAGCTGGCGCCCTTGCAGGCGGCCCGGACGGCGGCGCTGTCGCGGATGTCCACCACGACCCGCTCCGCGTCGATGCCGTGGAGATTGCGATCGTCGGCGCCAGGTTCGACCACCGCGACGACCTGCGCACCCGCCGACCGCACCGCGCGGACGACAGCGGACCCGATGAACCCTGAGGCACCGGTGATGACTACCCGGCTCCCTGGCTGGACTCGGGCGACGTCGGACGGCATGTCGCTACCTGCCGTCCGGCAGGTACCAGCGGTACGGCGAGATCAGATGCTTGACCGAATCCGGTCCCCAGCAGCCGGGCGGATACAGCTCGACTGGCGGCGGATCCTTCAGCAGCGGGGTCGCCACCTCCCACAGCCGCTCGATCTCGTCCGACCGGGTGAACAGGGACTGGTCGCCGAGCATGGCCTCAAGGATCAGCCGCTCGTACCCCTCGAGCTCGTGCATCTTGTGGAATGAGTCGGAGTATTTGAAAATCATCTCCGCTGCGCCGAGACGCATCGCGGGTCCAGGCTGCTTGGCCAGGAAGTGGATCCCGATCCAGCCTGGATCGTCGAAATCGATGACCACCGCGTTGCAGCGCTGGGTGGTGTTGAGGTGCGCGCCGCCGGGGAACATCCGCAGCGTCGGCTCCTTGAGGCCGAGAATGACCGCCTGACGGCGCTGCGCCATCGACTTGCCCGAACGCAGGTAGAACGGCACGCCCGCCCAGCGCCAGTTGTCGACCTCGACGCGGAGCGCGGCGAATGTCTCGGTCTGCGAGTCAGCGGCGACGCCTGGCTCATGCCGGTAGCCCTCATACTGCCCCCGCACCACCCGGGACAGGTCGATCGGCTGCAGCGACTCGAAAACCTTGGCCTTCTCGTCGCGCAGGCACTTGGCGCTCAACGAGGTCGGCGGCTCCATCGCCACGAACCCGAGGACCTGGAACAGGTGCGTGACGATCATGTCCCTGAACGTGCCGGTTCCCTCGAAGAAGCCGGCCCGTCCCTCGATGCTGATCGCCTCGGGCACGTCGATCTGCACGTGGCTGATGTGGTCGCGGTTCCAGATCGGCTCGAACAGGCCGTTGGCAAACCGCAGCGCCAGAATGTTGTCGACTGACTCCTTGCCGAGGAAGTGGTCGATCCGGAAGATCTGAGATTCCTCGAAAACGGAATGCACGACCTTGGTCAGCGCTCTGGCAGACTCCAGGTCCGTGCCGAACGGCTTTTCGATGATCACCCGCGAGTTCTCGCACAGCCTCGTCTGGCCGAGCATGCCGATCACCGACGCGAAGGCAGCAGGCGGCACGGCCAGGTGGTAAAGCCGGCCTGGATGGCCGCCGATCTCCTCCTCGGCCTCCCTTACCGCCTCGATCAGCGGCTTGGGGTCGTCCGGGTCAGCCGCCCCGAAGTGCAGCTTGCTCTCGAAGTCATGCCAGGCCGCCCCGGTCGGCTTGGCCAGGCCGAATTGGGCGACTGCGGACATAGCGTGGGCACGGAATTGCTCATCGGTCATCGCGAACTGGGCCGGCGCCGAGCCGATGATCCGGTAGCCATGCGGCAGCAGGCCAGACTTGGCGAGATGGAACAGGCCGGGAAGTAGCTTGCGCTTGGCCAGGTCACCGGTAGCCCCGAACAGCACGATGACGTGGTCGCCAGGGATGAGGTCCGCCTTGTGATTGCTGGAGTGCATGCCACATAGTGTCACGTGTCGGCGAGGATTCAGGCCAGGCCGGCCGCAAGATTCGGGGCACTGCTGCGGCGCGCGCACCGGTCGGGAAGACTGATGAGCCGTGACTGCCGAAGGTGAGAAGCGGCTGGCTGCCGAGGCTGCCGCGATGTTCGTCCAGGACGGGATGCGGGTGGGGCTGGGCACCGGATCCACGGTGGCGTATCTGCTGCCCGCGCTCGCCCGCCGCAAGCTGGCGATCCGATGCGTGGCCAGCTCGCCGCGTACCGAGCAGGTCGCGACGGAGCTGGGCCTGGTCGTCGAGCCGGTCAGCACGCTGGACCAGCTCGACATCTACATCGACGGCGCCGACCAGATCTCGCCGGACGGCTGGCTGATCAAGGGCGGCGGGGCCGCGCACACCAGGGAGAAGGTCGTCGCCGCGGCGGCGAGCCAGTTCATCGTGATCGCTGACTCGTCCAAGCCGGTCCCCGCGCTGCACCCGCCGGTGCCGCTTGAGCTGCTCCGGTTCGGCCTGCCGGCCACGCTGCGTCGGCTCGGCCAGGTCACCCTGCGGGATGTGCCGGAGAGCCCCGACGGCGGCGTGATCGCCGACTACCACGGCCCGTTCGAGGATCCGGCCAGCCTTGCCGCCTGGCTGTCCGCGACGCCCGGGCTGGTCGGGCACGGCCTGTTCGCGCCAGAACTAGTTTCCGTGGTCCTGATCGGCCGCGGCGAGACCGTCGAGCAGCGAACGCTGTAGCGGACGCTTCTTCGCCAAGCCCGTCGCCAGCGACCAGCGGGCGGGCCGGTCGGCCCGGACGCCGATCCTGCGCGCCACCAGGAGAATCCGGTGTCATCGGCCGGCGCAGGAACTCCGCCCATCGCCCGGTAGAGCGCCTTGGCCGCAGCGTTATCCGAAACGGTGAAAGTGCACCGCAGCGGCAAGGAGCTGCTCGTCATCCTCGGTAAGCTCGACAATCCGCATCCCCACATCGTGCCAAACGCTAGCGTCGCGTCGGTTAAGCGAGATCATCAGCGCTGTGAACCGTGGTGATGCCCGCGCAGATGGGTGGCGAATTCCTGCGCTGGCAGCAGGAGGTGCTCCTGTCCAGGCAGCAACGCGCTGGACTGTACCCGCGGGGTCAGGGGCCGGCTGACTCGAAGGCGCGGCCGGCGGTGGTGGCAATGGCGCCAGGGCGGAAGAGGCCGGCGGTGCCATCGCCTGGGGTGGCGGGCAGCGCGAACCAGGCGTACCGCTGCAGGAAGCTCAGGTGCTGCAGCATCGCGGTAGCGGCGGTCACGAATGCGGCCTGGAGCCGCGGTGACGGGAAGCTGGTCTGGGTGCCGAACCGGATCAGGGCGAATTCGGTCAGCCATAGCGGCCGGTGATAGCGGGCGTGGATCGCCTCCAGGTATCCCCTGAGCTGGCTAACGGCCGGGCCGGTGGCAAAGTCGCCGCCGTACCAGTGCACGGTGATGAAACTGACCCGGTAACGGCGGGCGGCCGCGCCGCGGATGAACCGGTCCAGCCACCCGCCCGGCGTCGCCGCCCCGGTCGCGACCGCCGGACTGCCCAGCTGCATCCCGGTTGCCATCAGCCGCGGCCACAACCGCAGCGCCTGCGCGACGGTCATGTTCGCCTGGCCGGCATTGTCCGGCTCGTTGAATCCCAGCAGGTACCGGCCCTCGTGGCGGACCTCCTGCAACGTGGCCGCGGTTACGCTGCCCGCGCCCCAGATCATCGGCACGAACCCGACCCCCCGCGGGCTGGCGATGCCGTGATGATCAGGTCCCCAGGTGTAATACCAGGACGCCCCGGACAGGGCAAGGGCCCGACCGGCCCCGTCGAAGGCCCACGCGGCCACTCCCTTTTTCGCATCACGGGGCCGGGCCGCAGACGGCAGCTCATGACCTGCCGGGCTGCGGACAGGCAGCAGCGCAGCCGACCCGGTCCGGCCGGCGGCCAGCACGGCGGTCGGCCCGGACACCTCGGCGGGCGGCACCGCCGATGGCCAGAGAGCTACTGCGGCAGTTGCTGCCGCGCAGCCACCACAAACAGCCACCGCGACCAGCCTCGATCTCCAGACCATCGCCCAGCTCTCCGATCCCGCGCCGACCCTGCACCGCATCATCTCGCGGTTCTGGTGCGGCCGCGGCCAGGAACCGCCCGCAACCACGAACCAGATCACATCAGCCCAGAACATCACCAGCCCGGGCAGCAGCACCCGGCACGGGTACCGGCGTCAGGGTGGCGGTCCGGTTCTGATCAGTTCTCCAGGGCGCCGCGCACCAGCTCGAGCAGTTCGTCATCCGATATGCCGACTGCGTCCTCGGGCCGCAGCTGAATGGTCCCCTTGCTCGTCTTGAGTGCGGGGTGGCGGGCGGTGAAGCCGGCGTCGCGTCCCTGTTGCCAGCCGTAGAGCGACACGCCGTGCTTCCATGCGCCGACGTAAAGGCGGCGGTTGCCGACCTTGTAGGTGGGCATCTGGTACGACAGGACCACGACGGCGCCAGGGTGCGCCGCGAGGATCAACCGGTGGAGCCGGTCGAACAGGGGGCGGTACTCGGGAGCGATGGCGTCGATGTAACCCCGCACTGCTTCGTCCATCCCTCCATTGTCGTCCCCGCCAGTGCTCGGCGATGGCGGTGCACCGCTCGTTGAGACGACTCCGCCGGCGGTCACCGTCGCCCTGCTGCGTTGGCGCGGGCGCGCTGCAGCGCGCTGCGCTTACCATCGAGGATGTGACGCGGCCTGGGGACGCTGAGGAGATCGCCGGCCAGATGGCGGCAGAGTCGATCGCGACCGGCGATCCGACCGGGTGGTTCGAGCGGCTTTACGCGGCTGCCGAGGCTGGCGAGATTGCGGTGCCGTGGGACCGGGGTGTGCCGAGCCGTTATCTCACCCAGTGGGCAGCGGCCCGCGCCCTAGTCGGCGCGGGCAAGCGCGCGCTGGTCGTCGGCTGCGGACTCGGCGACGACGCGGAGTTCGTCGCCCGTCTCGGCTTCCAGACCGTTGCCTTCGACATCTCGCCCACCGCGATCGCCACCGCGCGCCGCCGGTTTCCCGGCTCGGCCGTGCGGTACCAAACCGCAGACCTGCTCGACCCACCGGCGGCGTGGCACCAGGCGTTCGACCTGGTGGTCGAGAGCCTGACCCTGCAGGCTCTGCCCGATCCGCCCAGGCGCGATGCCATCGCCAGGCTCGGCGGCCTCGTCGCGGCGCGCGGAACGCTAATCGCCATCGCCCGGGCCCGCGAGCCGGACCAGACGGTCCAGGGACCGCCGTGGGCGCTGAGCCGGGCGGAGATCGATGCACTGGCCGGCGGCGGCTTGGAGCCGGTCAGGATCGAGGACATCACCGACCCGCAGATGCCGTGGCCGCGCCGCTGGCGCGCCGAGTTCCGCCGTCCGATCGCCGCTCGCCAGGCTGGCTGACCCGCGGCGCTGGCCAGGGTTGTGCAGGGTGGCCAGCCCGGGCCGCCATCCGGCCTTGGTGACCATAGCCAAGTCGACTCCGTAAGACCTGCCCGAGCGACACGCACGCAGCAGGCGAGGATGGTGGAAGCGGAGTCGGCCCGCGATGATGGACTGATGGAAGTTCCTTCCGCTGAGGCCGTTATCGCTGAAATCGGAGCACTTCTGGACGACCGGGTTGAGGTTGACGGCTCGGAGGACTTGACGCTGTACCAGCGGGTCCTAGACCTCGTGGAGGCCTACGAGCTCTGGTCGGACTTGGCCATCCGCAGACTCCACGAAATCCACCGGTTGACGAACCAGGAATGCGACCTCTGCAAAGAGTGGCTTGACGGCGACGCGACCTCGTAACCGCTAAGAGCTCGTTTCATCTGGTTGGCTCGTTGGCTCAGCGCAGGGTGATCACATTGGCCGTGATCAGTGCGGCGGCGTCGGAGGCGAGGTAGGCGATCACCTCGGCGACGTCGGCGGGAGTGGCGATGTGGATGTGGGCCCGGCTGTCGGCGACGGCCTTGCGGACGCTGTCGGTGACCCAGCCGGTGTCGGTAACCGGCGGGTAGACGATGTTGGCGGTGATCCCGAACTGGGCTAGCTCAAGGGCCGCGGCCATCGTGTAGTTGACCTGTGCTGCCTTGGCCGCTCCGTAGGACACCTCTTCGGGGAACCCGAGGTCGCCGCCGGAGGTGAGCCCGATGATCCGGCCCCAGGTGGCACCTCGGGCGACGTGCCTGCTGGCGAACTCGGCGATCAGCAGGGCCGGGGCCATGGCGTCGACCGTGAACTGCTGGGTCCAGGTAGCCGAGGTCACTCGGTGCAGGGCACGGCCGAGCCGGTCCACGCTGGCGGGGGTGAAGGTGTCGGGAACCCAGCCGGTGGCGTTGTTGACCAGGACGTCGACCGGTCCGAGGTGCTGCTCGGCGAGGTCGAACAGGACGGCCGGGGTTGCCGGGTCGGACAGATCGGCCTCGACTGCCAGGGCCCGGCCGCCGGCCGCCTGGATCTGCTCAGTCACCGCATCGGCGGTGGCGGCGCGGTGGTCGCGGTACGCCTGCGGAACCGCCGGGTCGACCTCATCGTGAACCCGCAAGAAGGTACACAGCACCGAGCAGCCGCGCCGTCCCAACTCGACCGCCGTCGCCGCGCCGATGCCGTGATTCGCGCCAGTCACGACCGCGGTATGACCATCTATCATCATCAACCGTCCCCATCTGAACTGGTGAGGTAAGGCAGTACGGTACGAGTGTGGCGATCATCGACGACGTGGCGTTCATGGCCCTGGCGCTGCCTGAGGTTACCGAAGGTGAACGGCACGGCAGTCGGACCTGGTACGTCGCCGGTAAGGCATTCGCCTGGGAACGGCCATTCAGTAAGGCGGACCTGACGCGGTTCGGCGACGAGACCCCGCCAGATGGGCCGATCCTCGCTGTTAGCGTTGAGGATCTCGGCGAGAAGGAAGCCGTGCTGGCCGCCCATCCGGAAGCCTTCTTTACGATCCCGCACTTCGACGGATACTCCGCTGTCCTTATTCAGTTGGCGAAAGTCTCCGACCAGGCGCTCCGAGACGCGATCACCGACGGCTGGCTGGTGTACGCGCCGCCGAACCTCGCGGACCAGTACCTCAAACGCTAGGAGCCCGGCATAGCCCGGCGTTCCGCTTCGGTCCGGATGCTCGTGAAGGAGGAGCGGACCGCCGCCTCCCAGGCGGCAGCGACCCGGTCGGCCCACCACTGGCCTACGGTTCCGAAGTCGGTGCCTAGCTCGCCGGAGTAGTCCAGCCGGGTCGTGCCGTCTTCCTCGGTGAGGGTGAACTCCTCGGTGATCTGCGGCACGGGGCCGCGGACCAGCCGGAACCCGATCCGGTGCGGCCGGTCGAACGTGACGGTCTCAAGCGTGGCCGCGGTGAGCCTGCCCCGATGTACCGGCGTGTAGTGCTCAGCCAGGACCATGTCAGTGCCGCGCTGCAGCACCTGAAGCTTGCCGGACATGGCCCGCGGCGTCCGGCCCAGGTAAGGGGCGGCGATTACATCGAACACGGTTGCCGCTGGAGCGCCGACCTGGACGCCGAACGGACCGAGTGGGCGGACCCGGCGGCCCCAGCCAGTGTCGATCGTCAGCTTGCCGGTGACCACCAGGTAGTAACCCAGGCCCACCAGGCCGCCTGCCGCTGCCACAGTCGCCGCGCTACCTCGACCCATGTTCGCCAGCCTAAGGGAGAGTCCTGAGGTGTAGCAGGATGAGCACCGCCGCTGCTACCTGCAGTTGGCGCCGTCCAGGAATGGTGTCAGCGGCTGGTCAACGACCGGGTCTGGTCGCTGAGCGGCCGGCGCCGGCTGGGGCGCGGCGGCAACGCTGGCTGCTTGCACACCTTCCTGCTCGGGAGTGAGGTAGTGCCGCAGCTGGGCGCCGATGGCGATGGTGCCGAGGCAGCCGAGGCAGAGCAGGCCGATCCACACGGTGGCGCCGCCGGCGGCGATCAGCCCCGTGGCGATAGCCGGGGACACGATCAGGGCGAGCGAGGAGGTGAAGCCCGAGATCGAGTTGGCCCGGCCGCGGATCCGATCATCGGCCAGGCTGTTGACCAGGGGACCCATGGTCGGTGCAATGAACGTCTCACCGAGGCTTCACCGTGGGCCCGCGCTCGCCTCAAGTTTGGTAGGAAAGGAAGAACAGCGGCGAAGATCAGGCATGACGCGGCGGCCGCCGAACCGGCCAGCAGGGCGCCGACGACCGGCACTCCGAACCTGATGCAGATCAGCGTGAAGGGCAGCACGAGACCCGTTCCGAGCATGGACACGGTGTTGCCGGCGAGGAACGTGCGGGTCGTGCCCGGCAATCGGGTGGGCATGGTTCGCGTGGCGGTCTCCAGCAAGGGCCGGGTGTAACTCACCGCCTGCGGCCTGTCCCTCGTTCTCGATCACCGCACCCGAGCTGCCGGCCGGCCCGACCGGGGCCGGGGCCTTCCTGGCGATGACGGTGACTTCGACCCGCATGCCGGCGACCAGGTCGGCCCTTGCCGTGGTGCGGACCGGCTTGCACCCGGTGAACTGTCTCTCGTAGGCGGCGTTGAACTCGGCGAACTCGGCAAGGTCGGCGAGGTGCACGAGGCACGACACGACATCGTCCAGGGTCGCGCCGGCCGCTCGGGAGATCGGGTCGTCGGCGCCACCTGGGAGGTCGGGTGGCCGAGGGTTTCGTGAGGTCCGCCAAGGGTCGATTCCGAATCACGCAGGCATAGCCGAGCTCAGCTCCGCCGCCCGCATCCGGTCGAGCGCGGCCGTGCAGTCCGCGTCGGCCCGGCAACCCCGACGCAGCCTGGGGCGCCTTCCGCGAAGTTCAGCATCATGGCCGCCGCGTCAGACCTTCGCAGGTGACCGGGATCGACATCCGGACAGTCTTACGGAGATTAGTCAGCGCTTCGTCGCGGGTCGAAATCGGGTGCAGCGGCTTGGCAATGTCTAGTGTCGCGAGCCGTCCGGGCTCAGACGGCGGGGTGCTTGTGGGTGCCGTAGTTGTCGAGCAGGACGTGCAGTTCGACGCCGGGTGTGGCGGCCGGCCAGGCCCGGCCGCAGCGGCAGCAACGGCGCGGTTCGATCCAGTGCCCGGATCGGTTTTCTCGTAGACGCTAATGACGACCGCGTTGCCGGGCGGGTCCAAGTACAGCCTGACGACGTTGCGAATCTTCACCTCCAGGTCCGGGTCCGTGCGGGCGACGGGATGTCCCGACAGGTCTATGAGCGTCGCCATGGCCCGACAGCAACTGCCCGCCGTCGGGCAGTTCTACCTCCGGGAAACCGAACTGCTCTGGCCAGTTGGCGCTGAACAGTACGATGCGATAAATGTGTTAAGGGCACGCCGAGGACTTTCTGGCTTTGCCCGTTAGCCTTCTGCCAGGCAGTTTCCCGACACGATCAGGGAGACAGCCTCATGCATGGTGTAGCTCGTCCCGCTCGCGCTGTAGACAATCACGGGGCCAGCTGACCGGCCGTCGCGGGCCGATGTCCTCGTCAGGCCGAACACCAGGTTGAGGTCCTGGCCGGGCCGTATGACCGCGCCTGCGGCCGGCTGCCGCTGTGCCCAGACCGGTGACGTCGTCGGCGGGTAGGGCCAGCCGGCGCCGATCAGGGTCGTGTGGCGGATCGGCACCAGCCACACCTCGGTCATTCTCA
Organism: uncultured Actinomycetota bacterium; assembly: GCA_963850875.1. Taxonomy (GTDB): domain Bacteria; phylum Actinomycetota; class Actinomycetes; order Streptosporangiales; family Streptosporangiaceae; genus Chersky-822. Next base: position 373,580 of record CAWKNA010000005.1, on the reverse strand, counting down.
GGCCGTGCGCCGAAGGCAAGCCGACGCGGTGCACGGTGGCCGGGGATGTGCCGGTGTTATGCAGGTCGTAGATTCCGGCGGTGACCGGCTGGCCTTCGCGATATGTCATGCACTGCACCCCGTCCGTTCCCCCGTTCCCGAGCGGGCCGGAACTGGATGTACTGGAGCACGCTGCCAAGAGCGCTGCCACGGCCGGCACCACTCCCAGCAGCATTCGTGCTCTCAACATGAGGCCGCTATGACGCAACTAGGACGCCTGGGCTATTCGGCGGGGTGTTGTTCGTGCCGCACAACTGCCCGTTCTGAGAGTACGAGAACTTGATCGAGGCTGTGCTTGAATATCCCGTCCGAGCGCTGCCGGTGAAAGCCAGTGCGGCGACGGTAAAGCCGGCGCTCAAGGTCGACGCGGTCGTGGTCTTCTTTGTAAACGTGTCCCCGGTGTGCTCAGGCGTGCACTGCGTCGCGCCTGGCGCTCCGGACGGGTGAACGTAGTTTGTCCCCCCGTTCCACTGGTAGGGCATCGTCAGGTAATAGTCTAGCTGCGGGCAGCTGTTGTAAACCTTGTATTTGCCCTGCTCGAAGTACGTCTGGAACTGATTAAACGATCTTCCGTGCTGCGGGGTGAATCCCTGGCTGTCTGTTGTGGAGACGCTTGTGGTCCCGGAGGCCGAGAACGACCCCTTGCCGCCCGACGAAGAGACACCCACGCCGAGGCTGGACGACTGACCAGACCCGTAGGTGAACGACTGAGTCACGCCAGAAATCGTGGAATACGACTGCAATACGCGCCAGCGGTCGTCGAGAATAGCACCGTCGCTACGGCTAAAGCCCCAAGCCCTAACACCGCGCTTAACTGTAATCGTCGCACGTTTTAACCTTTTTCAGGTAAGTTAGGTCTGCTTGTAGTGAGACCTCAGAGACTCTCACGGTAGGCTGATTTGCGGCAGAGTCAGTATTTCGCTCGGAAATAGTCAAAGCCCGGAGTCAAGTCGCCCCGCGCGCCCATGCGCCGGGCCGAGGGTGGTGTGACTGGCCAGCTGATCGAAGCCAACTGTTGACTGCGGATCGAGGAGACCGCTATGCCGGGATACTTCATGCTACTGATTGACATCAACGATGAAGAGGGGTATTCCCCGTACGCCCGCACGGCGCGGCCTACATATCTGCGCTACGGCGGACGGATGCTGGTGCGCGGACCGGTCACCGACGTGGTCGAGGGACAGGACCAGCAGCTGGGCCCGGGACGACGCTGGTCGTCCTTGAGTTCGACTCGGTTGACCAGGCGCACTCTTGGTGGAGTTCCGACGAGTACCAGCAGATCCGGAAGTTGCGGGAACCACCTGTCGCGACGGCGCTTGGCCTCCTCGTCGACGGCGCCGAGCTGCGCACGTGACCAGGCCAGCACTCCGGGCCACGGCAGGTCCGTGGCCCGGAGTGGCAAGGAGTGATCGGTGCCATGAAGTCATCCATCCGAGGAGGCTTGCGATGATCAACAAGGCCAGCGCGCCGCACGACGTCTGGGGACAATCCTGCAGTCGCTGGACTCTGGTCGATCAGACTCACCTGCACGTCATTCAGGAGCGGATGCCGCCGGGCAGCGCCGAGCGCTGGCATCTGCACCATGTCGTTCGGCAGCTGTACTACATCCTCGACGGGGTTGGCACCGTCCGATTCGATGATCGGGCGGAGACCTTGCACCCGGGCGATGCGGTCGAAGTCCCGCCGGCGACACCGCACCAGCTGCGTAACGATTCCGCCGGCGCGCTGGAGTTTCTGGTGATCTCATCGTCGGCGCCCAGAGCGGACCGGATCGATCTTGATCGCTGATCTGAACGCCGCCGCAGGCCATCATCGCCCACGACGAGGCGCGCATGAGCAGGGCACCGCACGAGACTGACCCGTGATTAATGGGGTGCACCACTTCGGGCTGACCGTACGAAACGTCGAGATCAGCGCTGCGCATCCTTGACGACACAGCATGCGAGGATTGCCGAAGGATCCGATGGCGTCGGTCATCCTGGACTGGTGATCGGTAGCGAGGACGGCGCCAGCGGCTGTCGTTCCAGCGCACCGACGCAGTCCCTGACGGTTCTGCGGCCGGGTACCCGGTCATCCACTTCGACGTTCTGGTCGGCGACATCGCCGGTGCGCACGAGCGAGTCATCGCCTCGGGCGGGCGCTTTCTGGGTGAGCACGTCTCGCCCCGGCGCGGCCCCAACGGCGAGCTGATCTCATGGCAGGTCTACCGGGACCCCGCGAGCCATCCGTTCTGCCTTGTGGTGCGCTGAACCGCCAGCCGACCAGAAGATCTCCGTCGGCGGGCCGGGATCGGGTGGTCCGGGATCGGGTGGTCCGGGATCGTCGTGGAGTGAGCATCGTGTAGCAGGATGAGCAGATGCTTATCGTCCATGTTCATGCCCGGGTCCGGCCGGGACGGGTCGAGGATTTCCTGGCCGCGACGCTGGTGAATGCGCAGGCGTCGCTGGCCGAGCCCGGCGTTCTTCGTTTCGACGTCATCCAGGATCGGGCCGATCCGGCACACGTGGTCCTGGTGGAGATCTACCGCGACGATGATGCATCGGCTGCGCACAAGCTGACGCCGCACTACGCGACTTGGCGGGACTGCGTCGCGGAGATGATGGCGCAGCCGCGGAACTCGACGAGATTCGCCGCGGTGTTCCCGGCGCAGAGCGCAGGCTGGGTGAGCAGCTCGCCGTGACGATGACCTTCGAGTTCGCCACCGCTGGCCGAATCATTGCCGGTGCCGGGCGGGCGGCGGAGCTGCCGGACATCCTGGCCGGACTCGGATCCCGGGTGCTGGTGTGCACCGGCGCGAACCCGAGCCGCCACGCCGAGCTACTGGCCGGGCTGGGAATGCCAGCGGCGGTCGTCACGGTGGCCGCCGAGCCCACGATCGAGCTAGCCCGGGATGCCGTCGCGGCGGCCCGCGAACATGGCGCTGACGTCGTCGCCGCGATCGGCGGTGGCAGCGTGATCGACACTGGCAAGGCCGTCGCGATGCTGCTGGGAAACGGCGGCGATCCGCTCGACTACCTGGAGGTGGTCGGGGCCGGCCGGAAGATCACCCGGCCCGCCGTGCCCTGCGTCGCGGTGCCCACCACCGCTGGCACCGGCGCGGAGGTAACCGCCAACGCCGTCCTCGCCGCACCGGCGCACCAGGTCAAGGCAAGCCTGCGCAGCGCGCTGATGATTCCCCGGGTCGCGCTGGTCGATCCGCAGCTCACCGTGTCCTGCCCGCGGCCGGTCACCGCTGCCAGCGGCCTGGATGCGCTCACCCAGTGCCTGGAGCCGTTCGTCTGCGTCCAGGCGAACCCGCTCACCGATGGCCTGGCCCGCGAAGGGCTGCGCCGCGCGGCGGCGGGCCTGCGCGCCGCCTATGCCGATGGCACGGACATCGAGGCCAGGACCGACATGGCCAGCTGCAGCCTGCTGGGCGGGATCGCCCTGGCCAACGCGAAGCTGGGCGCCGTCCACGGCCTGGCTGGCGTCATCGGCGGGACGGCGGACGTGCCGCACGGCATGGCCTGCGCCGCGCTGCTGGCACCAGTGATGGAGGCGAACGTGCAGGCGCTGCGGTCCAGGCAGCCCGGCCACCCCGCTCTTGACCGCTACACCCAGGTCGCTCAACTGCTGACCGGGAAACTCACGGCATCGATCGAGGACGGCATCGGCTGGATCCGCGAGACCCTCACCCTGCTCGCGGTACCCGGGCTCGCCGCGTTCGGCATCGGACCGCAGCACGCCGATGACATCGCTGCCAAGGCCCTCAGATCGAGCAGCATGCAAGGCAATCCCGTTGCCCTGAGTGCCGAGCGGCTGCGGTCCATACTGCTTGAGGCGCTCTGAGCCGAGCGGGGCGGCCTGCAGAAGGACGTGAAACGGCCGCGCCAGATCCCGGGGACACCGTCCGGACCGGATCCGCACCCGGCGCAGCACGCGCCCAACCCTCGCGGCGGGCTGCGCTTCGCCGGTCCGGGAGTAGATGATTGGTCGAGCTGGTTCTTCCCGGCAGCCACGTACCGACCGGGTCGTCGTGGCGCGGACGGAGGATGGAGGGCCTGTGCACGAAGATCGCCGCCTCGCGCAGATCGGGGTCACCGGGTTGGGCGTGATGGGCCGCAACCTCGCCCGCAATCTGGCCAAGCACGGGTACCGAGTCGCGCTGCATAATCGCACCGCCGAGCGGACCCGCAGCCTGGTGGCTGAGCACGGAGACGAGGGGACGTTCATCCCGGCCGAGTCGGTCAAGGACTTCGTGGCGGCGCTGCAGCCGCCTCGCGCGATCATCATCATGGTCAAGGCCGGCCAGGCCACCGACGCGGTGATCAGCGAGCTCGTCCCGCTGCTCGACGAGGGCGACATCGTCATCGACTGCGGGAACGCCCACTATGCCGACACCCGGCGCCGCGAGCAGGAGTTGCGCGCGCACGGGCTGCACTTCGTCGGCGCGGGCGTGTCGGGCGGGGAAGAAGGCGCGCTGTACGGGCCGAGCATCATGCCAGGAGGCTCGGTTGAGTCCTACCGCACGCTCGGCCCGATCTTCGAGTCGATCGCCGCGCAGGTCGACGGCACCCCGTGCTGTGTACACGTCGGCGCGGACGGCGCCGGGCATTTCGCGAAAATGGTCCACAATGGCATCGAGTATGCCGACATGCAGCTGATCGCGGAGGCCTACGACCTGCTCCGGGCATACGCGCAGGCCACCCCGGCGCAGATCGCGGACATCTTCCGCGCCTGGAACGACGGTGACCTCGAGTCCTTCCTGATCGAGATCACCGCGGACGTGCTCGCTCACGTCGACGCGGCGACCGGGCGCCCGTTCATCGATATCGTCCTGGACCAGGCCGAACAGAAGGGCACCGGCCAGTGGACGGTGCAGAGCGCGCTCGATCTGGGCATCCCGATCACCGGAATCGCCGAGGCGACTTTCGCCCGTTCGCTGTCCGGTCACGCCGAGCAGCGTGCCGCGGCTCGCCGCGCGTTCAGCAGCGACCTCAACGTGCCGGTGATGCCGGACCGCGCCGAGTTCACCGAGGATGTGCGCAGAGCGCTGTACGCCTCCAAGGTCGTTGCCTACGCGCAGGGATTCGACCACATCCAGGCGGGGGCGCGGGAGTACGACTGGCAGATCGACCGCGGCGCGATCGCCACGATCTGGCGGGGCGGGTGCATCATCCGGGCCAAGTTCCTCGACCGCATCCGCGAGGCATACGAAGCCGACTCCGAACTGCCCAGCCTGCTTGTCGCGCCGTACTTCGCCAAGGCCATCGCTGACGGCGTCGACAGCTGGCGCCGGGTCGTGGCCGACGCGGCCCGCGCCGGCCTGCCGGTTCCGGCGTTCGGCTCATCGCTGTCCTACTACGATGGGCTGCGCCGCGACCGGCTGCCAGCGGCGCTCATCCAGGGCCTGCGCGACAACTTCGGCGCCCATACATACCACCGGGTGGACGCCGGCGGCACCTTCCACACGCTCTGGGCGGCAGACCGGTCGGAGATTCCGGCTTAGCGCGCCTTCTCCGCGTGCCCGCCGAACTCGCTGCGCATCCGGTCGGAGATTCCGGCCTAGGAGGCTGCTGAAATAGCCGATCTTCCTTCAAAGAGCAGGCCGCTGACCTGCGGCTTTGTGGGGCCGAAGAGCCGGAATAGGGACTAAATCAGCACGCTCCTAGCGCGCCTTCTCCGCGTGCCCGCCGAACTCGCTGCGCATCGCCGACAGCAGCCGCCCGGTGAACTGGCCGAGCCCGCGCGACTCGAACCGCTGGAACAGCGAGGCGGTGATAACCGGCGCCGGGACTCCTTCCTCGACGGCGGCCAGCACCGTCCAGCGGCCCTCGCCGGAGTCCGACACGTGCCCGGCGAACTCGGAGAGCTCCGGCGACTTCGCCAGCGCCGCGGCCGTGAGGTCGACCAGCCACGAGCCCACGACCGAGCCACGCCGCCAGACCTCGGCTACGTCAGGGACGCTGATGTCGTACTGATAGGCCTCGGGGTCGATCAGCGGCGTCGTCTCCGCATCGGTCTCCTGCTCCTCCTTGCCGGCGTTGGCGTGCCTGATGATGGACAGGCCCTCGGCGATCGCGGCCATCATGCCGTACTCGATGCCGTTGTGAACCATCTTGACGAAGTGGCCGGCCCCGCTGGGACCGCAGTGCAGGTAGCCAAGCTGCGCGGTTCCGGCGTCCGGGTCGAGCCCCGCGGTCGGCTCGACGTCGCCCCGGCCTGGCGCGATGGTGCGGAAGATCGGGTCGAGATGCTTGACCACCTCGGCCTCGCCGCCGATCATCAGGCAGTAACCGCGTTCTAGCCCCCAAACCCCGCCGGACGTGCCGCAGTCCACGTAGTGGATCTGCTGGTGGACGAGACTCTTCGCCCGGCTGATGTCGTCCCGGTAGTAGGAGTTGCCGCCGTCGATCACGATGTCGCCGGGGTCGAGCAGCCCGGCGAGATGGTTCAGCGTGCGCTCCACGATCGCGGCAGGCAGCATCAGCCAGACCGCCCTCGGCCGCTCCAGCTTGGCCACGAAGTCGTCGATCGAGCTGGCACCGGTCGCGCCCTCGGCGACCAGATCATCGATGGCGGCGGCGTTCACGTCGTAGACCACGCAGCGGTGGCCGTCCCGCATCAGCCTGCGGACCAGGTTCGCGCCCATCCGCCCGAGCCCGATCATGCCAAGCTGCATCGAGTGCTCCGTGGTCATCGTTATGCCTCTTTCATCATTCGATATCGGCGGATCAGCGTGTTCGTGGACGAATCGTGGTCAAGCTCGGGCTCGGAACCGGTGGTCAGCTCGGGAATGATCGCGGCGGCGAGCACCTTGCCGAGCTCGACGCCCCACTGGTCGAAGGAGTCGATCGACCAGATCGTGCCAGCCGTGAAGGTGGCGTGCTCGTAGAGCGCGACCAGCGAGCCGAGCAGGCGCGGGGTAAGGACCGGCGCCAGCAGCACGTTACTCGGCCGGTTGCCCTCCATCACCCGGTGCGGCGCGACGCCTGGGTCGGTCCCGTCGGCCAGCACCTGCTCCAGCGTCTTGCCGAACGCCAGCGCCTGGGCCTGGGCGAAGACGTTGGAGGTCAGCAGGTCGTGGTGATCGCGCAGCGGATGCAGGCTCCGGCCGAAACCGATCAGGTCGACCGGGATCAGCTCGGTGCCCTGATGCAGCAGCTGGTAGAAGCTGTGCTGGCCGTTGGTGCCAGGTTCGCCCCAGAAGACCGGGCCGGTCGGGTAGTCGACGGCGGTGCCGTCCAGTCTGACGTGCTTGCCGTTGGACTCCATGGTCAGCTGCTGCAGGTAGGCGGGGAACCGCTTGAGGTACTGCTCATACGGCATCACGCCGATGCTGCGGACGCCGAAGAAGCCGGTGTACCAGACGGTGAGCAGCCCCATCAGCGCGGGCAGGTTGCGCTCGACCGGCGCGCTGCGGAAGTGCTCGTCCATCTCGTGGAACCCGGCCAGCAGGTCGGCGAACTGCTCGGGGCCGATCGCCAGCATGGTGGACAGGCCGATGGCGGAGTCCATCGAGTACCTGCCGCCGACCCAGTCCCAGAAGCCGAACATGTTCGCGGTGTCGATCCCGAACGCAGCGACCCGGCCGGCATTGGTGGAGACCGCGACGAAATGCCTGGCGACCGCCGATTCGTCGCCGAGCTGGCCGACCACCCAGTTCCGCGCCGACGTGGCGTTGGTCAGCGTCTCCAGGGTGGTGAAGGTCTTGGACGAGATGATGAACAGGGTCTCCGCCGGGTCCAGGTCACGGGTCGCCTCGGCGAAGTCGGTGGAGTCGACATTGGATACGAAACGGAAAATCAGGCGGCGTTCCGCGTAGTACCTGAGCGCTTCGTAGGCCATCACGGGCCCGAGATCGGAGCCCCCGATACCGATGTTCACGACGTTCCTGATCGGCTTGCCGGTGAACCCCAGCCACTGCCCGGACCTGACCCGGCGCGCGAACCCGGCCATCGCGTCGAGCACCTCGTGCACCTGAGCCACCACGTCGGTGCCGTCCACGATCAGTGTGCTGCCTTCCGGCATCCGGAGCGCGACATGCAGGACGGACCTGTTCTCGGTGGTGTTGATCCGCTCTCCCGCGAACATCGCCTCGATCCGCTCCGGCAGACCCGACTGGCTGGCCAGCTCGGCGAGCAGCGCGATAGTCTCGTCGGTGATCCGGTTCTTGGAGTAGTCCAGGTACAGGCCGGCCGCCTCGGCAGTGAGGCGCTCGCCGCGAGCCGGATCGGCGGCGAAGAGCTCGCGCAGGTGCAGCGCGCCGACCTTCTCGTAGTGTTCCCGCAGCGCTGTCCAGGCCGGCCTTCGCAGCGGTGTGGTCGTCATCGGTCGTCCTCTCCCTCGTCTTGCGCAACCACCCTCGCCCCGGTTCCGACCGGGTGCGGGCGGGCGTACGCACGATGGCGACCCTAGCGCGCCGAGCCCGAGCCGTCTGCGCGGTGCCGCCGCAGCGATACTTGCAGGATGACTGAGAGCGTGATGCCGCCCGAGCTGCGGCTGGCCGGCAGCCACCTGCCGCTTCTCGACCGGGCGCGGATCTACTGCTGCGGAATCACGCCCTATGACGTGACGCACCTCGGCCATGCGGCGACATTCGTCTGGGTGGACGCGCTGAGCCGGGTGCTCGGCGCGATCGGCGTGGACGCAACGCTCTGCCGGAACGTCACCGACGTCGACGATGTGCTCTTCGCCGCCGCCGAGCGCTCGGGGTCCGCGTTCGACTCGTTCGCCTCCGTGCAGCAGTTCCGGTTTGACCACGACATGACGTCGCTCAGCGTCCGGGCGCCGCAGTTCGCACCGCGCGCCCGCAGGCATATCAGCCAGGTGATCAAGCTCGCGGCCGCGCTGCTCCGCTCGGACGCCGCCTACCTGCGGGACGGCAGCGTGTACTTCCGCGGTTCGGCGACCCCGGAGCGCTCCGGGATCACCCGCGATCAGGCCACCGCACTGGCTGCGGAGTACGGTGCCCGGCTGGGCGACCCGGCCAAGGACGACCCGCTCGACGTTGCGGTCTGGCGCAGGTCGCTGCCCGGTGAGCCTGGCTGGCCGTCGCCATGGGGCACCGGTCGGCCCGGCTGGCACGCCGAGTGCGCGGCCATGTCGCTTTCGGTACTCGGCCTGGCCGTCGACGTCCAGTGCGGCGGAGCCGACCTGCGCTACCCGCACCACGCCTACCAGGCGGCCATGGTCGAGGCCGTCACGGGCGTTAAGCCGTACGCGCGAGCCCGGTTCGGCGTGGGAGTAGTCCGGCTGGGCGGGGCGAAGATGGCCAAGTCGACCGGCAACCTGGTGCTGGTCACCGACGTGCTCGCCGATCATCCGGCGGCCGCGCTGCGGCTCTGCCTGCTCGACCGGCCGTGGGCCCAGGACTGGGACTACACGGTCGCGGCGCTGGAGGCGGCCACGGCCCGGCTGGAGCGGCTGTACCAGGCCGCGGGCCGGGGCAGCGGTTCTGGTGGTTCGGCCGGATCAGGCAGCGCCGCGCAGCAGGCCGCTGGTGTCGCCATCATCGCCGCGCTCTGTGACGACCTTGACGTGGCAGCCGCGCTGGCGGTCGCCGAGGAAGCCGGCGGCGCTGCCGCCCGGAGCCTGATCGCCATCCTCGGCCTCAGCGAGTAGGGGTGCTGAGCCATGCGGGTCGTGGTGGCACCGGACAAGTTCAAGGGCTCTGCCACCGCGGCGGAGGTGGCTGGTGCTATCGCGGCGGGTCTTCGGGCGGCGCGGCCGGATCTCGAGATTGTCGAGCTGCCGGTTGCGGACGGCGGCGACGGCACGGTGGATGCGGCGGTCGCGGCTGGCTTCGCCGCGGTGACCGCTACCGCCGAAGGCCCGACTGGTGAGCCGGGGCCGGCCATGTTCGCGCTGCACGAAGGTACCGCGGTGATCGAGCTGGCCGAGGTGGCGGGCCTGCGGCGGCTGCCCGGTCGGAAGCTGGCTCCGCTGACCGCGTCGACCTACGGGCTCGGGCAGCTCATCGCGGCTGCGCTGGACCTGGGCGCGACCACGATCGTGCTCGGACTTGGCGGCAGCGCGAGCACCGATGGCGGGGCCGGCCTGGTGCAGGCGCTCGGGGTCCGGCTCGCCGACCGGCGAGGTCGCCCCATCGGGCGGGGCGGGGCAGCGCTTGGTGACCTGGCGTCGATCGATCTGGCCGGACTGGATCGGCGGCTCGCCTCGATCCGTTTCCTGGTCGCCAGCGACGTGGACAACCCGCTGCTCGGACCATCCGGAGCCGCAAGCGTGTTTGGCCCGCAGAAGGGCGCCAGCCCGGCGCAGGTGGCCCAGCTTGACCAGGCCCTCACCCGCTGGGCCGGGCTAACCCGCGCCGCGACCGGCTGTGACCTTGCGGCAGTCCCAGGTACTGGCGCCGCCGGGGGGACCGGTTTCGCCGCGCTCTGTTACCTGGGGGCGGAACTCGTGCCCGGCATCGATCTCGTGCTTGACCTGATCGGGTTCGACGCCGCGCTGGCCGGGGCTGGCCTGGTGATTACCGGCGAGGGGAGCCTGGATGCCCAGACCCTCAGCGGCAAGGCGCCGATGGGCGTCGCCAGGGCGGCGGCGCGGCGCGGCGTGCCGGTCGCCGCGGTCGCCGGCCGGGTGCTGCTGACCGACGCCGACCTGGCCGCGGCGGGATTCGTTGCGGCATTCCCGCTCACCGCGATCGAGCCGGACCCGGCGCTCAGCATCGCCATGGCCCCCGATCTGCTTGCGCAGATCGGGCAGCAGATCGCCGCCAGCGGGCTGGTCGGGTGACCAATGGATGGACCCGGTCAGCCGGTGCCGGGGGTGCCGGTTCCGGTCAGTACGTCGTCCAACTGCCGCCGCGGCGTGCTCGGAGTCAAGTTCCCGTAACCAAGCCTGATGATCATCTGAGGATTCTCCGGCCACGGCCAGGAGAGGGCAGCCGCGCCGCGCATGTCCCTTAGCTCGATTGGCTGGTAGAGGAACGACGCCGAGACGCCGTGCACCGTGGCGGCCAGCAGGATCCGCTGTAGTGCCTGTCCGGCCCGCAGCCAGTCGCTGGGCTCGTCGCGCGCGGTTGTCAGGACGGCAAGCTGGGGGACCTGCTCGAAGGTAGCGGTCGGCCGCTCGATGGCCGGGGTGGCTGCGGCGAAGTCCCTGATCGGCGAGGGGTCGCGGCGTGACGTGGGCGGCAGCGCCGACTCGGGAATGCCGTCCTGCTGGCTCTGTGTCGCTACCCACTCCTGAAGCTCGACCTGGTGATCGAAGTCCTTAGTCAGTTCACGGTCGGCTCGGGCAGCGAGGTCGAGGACGGACGCGGCCTCCCTGGTGGTAAGCATCCGCACGCTGGCGAACTCGAATCCGGCCGCCTGCTCAAGCGCGACCTGAACGGACTCGGGAAGTGCACGGTCAGCGAACGGGAGGCGGTTGGTGTGCCGCTGCCAGATCGCGTCGAACATCTCGCGTTCAGCCAGCGCCGGAGGTCGGGCCGGCTCCGCATGCACTACGGCGAGGATCAGCGGCGAGAACTTGGGGTGCGGAAGCGGCCACACCAGCGGGTTGTGGCTGGCCATCCGGATCGCCAGCCGGATGTTGAACAAGGCGGCTCCGCAGCTCAGGTACATGGCCCTGGCCTGCGGATCGGCCACCCAGAGCGCGCGATCAGGATCGGCGCGAAGCTCGAGCAGATCGTCCGCGCCGACGGCGAGCCGCCATGGCTGGGTGTTGTGAATCGACGGTGCCGCGGCTGCCGCCTCGACAATCCGTCGCAGGACCGCGTCGTCCGCTAGGAGCTTCGACATGTGCTCTTCGCCTCCTGATGCCACACGCTGGGCAGCAGCTACGTACCGCCCAGACTCATACTCTGCTCTGGCTGGTCGGTAGTTGGCAGGGCCGTTGGTTGCCTGGCGCAGAGTCCTTGGTCCTCCCTTACCAGGTCAGGACGCACGTCCCGGGTCGTTGAGCACTTCGCCTCTGCCTGCTGGGCAGGTGCCGTGGTCGGATCAGTTATGGGAACTGGTGTTCCCAGTACTTCGAGGTTCAGCGGGAGGACACGATGAGCCGCCGAGAGGAGTACTTCGAGGCCATGCTGCGAGACCTTGGCTCGGTCTACTACCAGACCTTGCAGGGCGAGGCGAGCGCGGATGACGTGGCCAGGGCCGTCGAGACCGTGCGGGCGCATGAAGCTGTGCCGCATCAGGCACGGCGTGGCAGCGCTGAAAGCGGTACGGCGCAGACCGGTAAGCCGATCGGCGGCCAGGCAAGTGGCAGGCCGCACCAGGGACGGTGGCGGGTCGCCGACGTGATGAGCACGAACCCCGCGACGGTCGACAAGAACATGCCATACAAGCAGGTCGCGCAGCTGCTGGCGGCGAGCGACCTGACCGCAGTGCCGGTGGTCTCAGGCGGCGGGCGAGTGCTCGGCATGGTGTCGGAGGCCGACGTCCTGCGCAAGGAGGAACGCTCCTTCGCCCGGCTGACCGTCGGGCTGCCCAGGCGTACCCACCGTGAGCGCGAGCAGGCTGACGCGCTGACTGCCGCCGGACTGATGACGTCGCCGGCCATCACGATCCATCCGGATGCGCCGCTCGGCGCGGCCGCCCGGCTGATGAACGGGCACCACATCCGGCGGCTGCCGGTAGTCGATCCGGCCGGCCAGCTGCTTGGCATGGTCAGCCGGCGGGACCTGCTGAGCGTGTTCCTGCGGCCCGATGAAGAGATCGGAGCCGAGATCACCGAAGTGCTCGCCAGCATCCTGCTGACCGAGCCCGGCCGGGTAACTGTGACGGTCATTGACGGCGTGGTCACGCTCACCGGCGAGCTGCCCGAGGCCAGCCTGACTGAGGCGGCGGTCCGGCTCGCTTCAGACGTGGACGGCGTGGTGGCAGTCTCTGACCGGCTGACCGCTGAGCGGGTGCCGCATCCGGCCAGCTAGCGACGCCGGTCGGGTCCGGCATCTGACTGGCTGGCCGGGTTTGGCGTGCCTGGTACGACCGTTCCCGTCTCGTAGGCGAGGATGACCGCTTGTACTCGGTCCCGCAGCTGGAGCTTGGCCAGCAGGTGCCCGACATGCGTTTTGACCGTTGCCTCGCTGACAAAGAGATCCGCCGCGATCTCGGCGTTGCTTCGGCCTCGCGCCAGCAGGAGCAGGATGTCCCGCTCCCTGCTGGTCAGCGCGGCCAGCAGCGACGGAGCCGGCAAGGTCTCCGGCGGTCTGCGTGCGAATGCCTCAATCAGCCGCCTGGTCACGGACGGCGCAAGCAGCGCGTCTCCTGCGGCGGCGCAGCGGACAGCCGCGATGAGATCGTGCCGTGGCGAGTCCTTGAGCAGGAAGCCGCTGGCGCCAGCCCGCAGGGCATCGTAGACATAGGCGTCCAGGTCGAACGTGGTGAGCATGACCACGCGGGGACCTTCCCCCGACGTCGTGCCAGTGATCAGCCGGGTGGCCGCCAGCCCGTCCATCTCCGGCATCCGGATGTCCATCAGCACGACATCGGGAGCCAGTGCCTGAGCCGCTGCCACGGCCTGCACGCCATTCGCGGCCTCGCCGACCACCGTGATGCCGTCGGCAGCTTCGAGGATGACGCAGAATCCGGAGCGAACGAGCTCCTGGTCGTCAACGACCAGTACCCGGATCGGATCAGGCGAGCTAGCGGTCATTGAGCCGGCAGCCGTGCGGTGACCAGAAAACCGCCCGAGCCCGTCGGGCCGACCGAGAGATTGCCGCCGCAGCTGGTGACGCGTTCGGCAATGCCGGCCAGGCCGAACCCGCCGGGACGGTCGCCGGTGGCAGCGGCCGCCAGACCGGCGGAGGATGCGGTCGGCCTGGCGGCGGGCTGGCCGGAGTCAGCGACCGAGACCGTGATGTAGCCGGGCTGATAGGACAAGGTGACGTCCGCGCAGGCCGCGGGGGAGTGACGGATCGTATTCGTCAGAGCTTCCTGGATGATCCGGTACGCAGTCAGGTCGATTCCGGCGGCGAGCTCGCACGGGGTGCCTTCGACATGCAGATCCACGCTCAGTCCGGTGCGCCGAACCTGATCGAGCACGGAGTCAAGGTCCCCGAGCGACGGCGATGGCGCCGTCTGCAGCTGCTCATCCGGGCCGCGCAGCACGCCGAGCAACCTGCGCAGCTCGGACAGCGCCTGCCGGGCGGTATCCGCGATCACGTCCGCTGACTGGCGCGCTGCGACCGGATGATCTGGCAGCAGCGACGCGGCAGCCTCGGCCTGCACGGCCATCAGGCTGACGTGATGTGCCACCACATCGTGGAGTTCTCGCGCGATTCTGCTGCGCTCCCGTGCCGCGGCAGCCGCCACCTCAAGGTCGCGCTGCGATTCAGCCGAGGCCGCGCGCGCCTGCACTGCGCGCACGTAAGCGCGGCTGAGCACCCCGGCCGTGCCTGCCGCGATGAAGAGCAGGGCCGCGATGGCGAAGTCATAGGGCTCATTGTGGCCAGGAGTGGCCTGCGAGGTGATGATCCCGGCCAGCACCACAACACTGAGCACCTGCCGCACCCGCAGTGAGCACTGGCTCATCACGGTGTAGTAGCCAATGGCCGGCCCCAGCGGCAGCGGGGCGTAGCTCAGGCCGATCAGGTCATAGCTGACTCGCGCCGCGCCGATCACGGTCAGCGCAAGCACCGGCCATTTCCGCCGCCAGGCCAGCGGCAGGTTCTGCGCCACGACCAGCGCGATTGCCGCACCCGCTGGATGCAGGTCGGTCCGGTACGGGAGCAGCGTGGCGATGTCGACGGCTACTAGCGCGAGCGCCAGGATCAGGTCCTGCAGCCACGGCGGCAGCGCCGCGATTGTGGCTGACAGGTGTTTCACAGGCTGATCATATTTCCCGATTCGAGGCGCAGGATCGGCCGAGCGGCTGATCTTGCTGCTGCTACCTGCGGCGGAGCGCACCCTCGTTCCCGGTGCCTTCCTCGGTAGCCGTGGTGAGCGCCGATCTCGGCAGCGTGGGCGATGTCAGCAGGGCGCGCAAGCCGGCACGATGCCAGCATGAAACTGCAGATGACGGCTCAAGGCCGGGAAGCCAGACCAGACGCGGCGGCGCGGGCGGGCGCACCATGGCGGGGCATCGCGCTGATCGCGGCTGCCGCGTTCGCCCTCGAGATGGCGGTTGGTGCACGCTACGGCTATCAGCGGGACGAGCTCTACTTCCTCGCAGCCGGACGGCATCCGGCCTTCGGGTATGTCGATCAGCCGCCACTGACGCCGCTGCTTGCGCAGCTGTCTGCGATTGTCTTCGGCGACTCGCTGCTCGGGTTCCGCGTCATCCCCGCGTTCGCCCTCGCTGCCCTGGTGGTGCTGACCGCGGCCATGAGCCGCCTGCTCGGAGCCGGCCGAACCGGTCAGCTTTTCGCCGCGCTCGCCACGGCGACCTGCGCGGAGTATCTCGGTGCGACGCACTTGCTGACTACCACCACGCCTGACTTCGTGTTCTGGGCCGTCACGCTGCTGCTCGTGCAGCGGCTGCTGATCAGCCAGAACCCCCGGTGGTGGCTGGCCATCGGCGGATGCGTCGGAATCGGGGCCGAAGCTAAGTGGAACATCGGCTTCCTGGTCGCCTGTCTCGCACTGGGATTCGCGGCCACACCGGCTAGGCGGCTGGTGGTCAGCCGCTGGTTCGTGCTGGCCGTCCTCGGCGCGGCGGCGCTCGCGGCGCCCGACATCGCCTGGCAGGCGGCGAATGGCTGGCCGAACATCGCCGTCTTCCATGTCCTGCAGACCGCGGCCGGCCATAACCGGGCCACCTACTGGCAAGCCCAGCTTGTCTATACCGGGCTGGTACTCGCACCAATCTGGGTGGCCGGCCTGATCTGGTCGCTGCGCAGCCGGGAAGCCCGCCCGTTCCGCCCGATAGCCATTGCCTGTCTCGCCGTGCTCGTCTGGTTCTTCGTGGCGGGCGGCAAGGCCTACTATCCGGGCGCGGTGTTCACGTTCCTGTTCGCGGCTGGCAGCGTACCGCTGGAGCGCTGGCTGATGACCAGAAGGCCGATGGTCGGCCGGATCCGGCCAGCCACCGCGATGGGTGCGGTCATGCTTGGTTCCGCGCTTCTCGCACTGCCGGTCGCGCTCCCGGTCCTGCCAGCCAGTGCGCTGCGTACGATTCCGCTCCAGAAGATTAACTATGACCTCGGCGAGATGATCGCCTGGCCGAAGCAGGTCGCCCTGGTGGCCCGTGAGTACGACGCCCTGCCCGCTGCGCTGCGGCAGCGGACCGCGATCATCGCGGGGAACTACGGCGAGGCGGGCGCGATCGACCGGTACGGTCCCGGCTTCGGGCTTCCCCAGGCATACAGCGGTGCGAACAACTTCTGGCTCTGGGGGCCACCCCCTCCGGCCGACACATCGGTCATCGCCATCAACATGGACCCCGGGTTGCTGCGCCGCGAGTTCGATCATGTGCGGCAGGTGGCCACCTTCGACAACGGGATCGGTGTCAGCGATGACGAGCAGGGTGTCTCGATCTACCTGGCGACCGGCCTGCGGGCATCCTGGATGCGAGCCTGGCCCGCCTTCCGCGACTACTCGTGAGCGGTGGCGCGAGCGACCTCGCGCTGGCCTTCGCCGAGATAGCACGAGGACCGCGCAAACGATGGGGGTACAGCGGGAAGTCGGCCACGAACAAGCAACGCCAAGCGTGCGGCTTGCCTGCCCGGATGGCGGGAATACGCCGCGGCGGCGCGCTGTTGCCATACCCCGATGGGTATCCAGGGGCCGCGATGCCCGCCTAATGACGGAGGCGACGAGTGGCAACGGTAGAGCTGACTGAACAGAACTTCGACGTGGCGGTCGGCAATAACCTCACGCTGGTGGACTTCTGGGCGTCCTGGTGCGGGCCATGCCGGATGTTCGGCCCGATCTTCGAGCGCGCGGCGGTCAAGCACACTGACCTGACTTTCGGCAAGGTCGACACCGAGGCCCAGCCGGAGCTGGCGCAGGCCTTCGGCATCACCTCGATCCCGACCCTGATGGTGATCAAGGACACGGTCGTGCTGTACGCGCAGGCCGGCGCGCTGCCGGAAAGAGCACTTGAGGAACTGATCGCCACGGCCCGCGAGGTGGACATGGATCAGGTGCGGGCCGAGATGGCCCAGGACCAGCCGGCATGACAGTTGACGAGGAAGCTCGTGCCGCTGTATTGAACCGGCTTAGACGAGCCCAAGGTCAGCTGGCCGGCGTGATCGCGATGGTCGAGGCCGGGCGGGACTGCCGCGATGTCGTCACTCAGCTCGCCGCGGTGTCGCGAGCGCTGGATCGGGCCGGGTTCAAGATCGTCGCGAGCAATATGCGGCAGTGCCTGTCTGGTGAAGGAGCGATCAGCGCGGAGGAGCTTGAACGGCTCTTCCTGGCGCTCGCCTGATCGGTCGCGGGCAGCGAAGGTCTGGGCGAAAAAGCTCCCTGCAGACCCTTCCGGCCGGCCGCTGGAAGCGATGTCATGGAGTACTGAGGTCTTTGGGCGCCATTGACGGCCTTATGGAGGTCGATCGAGATGTCTGGATCGGGCATCGTGGTCGGTACCGACGGCTCTGAAGAGTCGCTGCGTGCCGTGGAGTGGGCAGCACAGGAGGCGCGGCGGCGCGGTGTCCCGCTGCGGATCGTCAGCGTTCCCGAGCTCTGGCCTTATGTTGAGCCGCCGGGGAAGGCGGCCGATGTGGGTGCCGCCAAGGCCGCCACAAAGGTCGAGCGCACCGGCGCGGAGCAAGCCGTCAAGGTCGCTGCGCAGCGGGCGACCGACCTTGCGCCGGACCTGGTGATCGAGACCTCAAGTCCGGAAGGGTCGGCGGCTGATCAGCTGATCGCCAGTGCAGCCGATGCCCAGATGCTCGTCGTCGGATGCCGCGGTTCCGGTGGGTTCTCTGGTCTGCTACTTGGCTCGATGAGCCGCTATCTGGCGACGCACGCACCGATGCCCGTGGTCGTCACTCGCGAGAAGACGGTGGCCGCTGGCCATGAGATCGTCGTAGGGATCCATCGCCGGCGCCAATCGGAGGCTGCGCTGCGGTTCAGCTTCGAGGAAGCTGAGCTGCGCGGTGCGAGCCTGGTGGCGGTCGAGGCAATCCGGGGCGGGATGGCTGCGGTGGCTGACGTGGACGACGATGTCCTGACGGCCACGCAGGCTCAGCTCCAGGCCGATCTCGCCAGGTGGCAGCTGGACTTCCCGGACGTGCAGTACCGGGTGGACGTCTTCCGTGCGCACCCAGGCCGGGTCCTTGCGGCCGCCTCGGCCCGGGCTGACCTGGTCGTACTCGGCAGGCACGGCAGCCGCAGCGGCTTGCACAGCGGCTCGCTCGGCACAGTGACCCATGCCGTGCTCACTCACGCGCATGGCCCTGTCGCCGTTGTGCCTGGTGACTGAGTAGGTCGGCACTGCGCCGCTAGCCTTGCGGCAGGTAGGCCGAGGCATCTGGGGCAATCAGCTTGCCGTTCAGGTCGAGTGCAGCCGCTCCGGTCGAAGTCAGCGCGTCCTTGCAGCCCCGGAAGTGATGCATGCAGAGCAGCAACTCGGTCCGGTGATCGCGCCCGGGCGCTGGCGGAAGGACGGCGACTACCACCGGCCTGGCGGCGCAGCAGCAGCTGCGCTGGGCCATCCTGGCAGCTTCCCAGTCGATGCGGTGGGTAACCGGCCGGTCGTGGGCTGCCGGTATCCCAGTCTCAGTGGTGCGCAGGTTGTCCGGTTCGACTCGGCCGGTTCTGTAGCCAATAGCTTTCATGCCGATAGCATCCGCGACCCGGCCGGATGGCTGGCAGAGACCAATCGCCCGGGTGCGCAGGGACCAAAGACCCCGTTCGTCGGCCCGCCCGGCTGACATTCGTCCTTTCTGCTGCCGTTCCGGCTGCCGAACAGCGACCTGACCACCCGCCTACGGCTGTTGGGCCTGCGGGAATCCCGACCGCGACGGGCCTTTCGGCCCTGGCTGGCTGGCGGATCGAGTGCCAGCCTGAAACCGGATGGTCACGCGACTAAGGGGGTGGCCATGATGACGAGTCTCGTCAGGGACGTAATGACAAACAATGTGGTGGCCGTGCGGAAGGAAGCCGAGTTCAAGGAGATCGTCGAGGTTATGCATCGGCGCAGGGTGAGCGCGTTCCCGGTACTCGATGGCGGCGACCGGGTGATCGGCGTGGTGTCCGAGGCGGACCTGCTGATGCGGGAGGCTTACCCGCCCCGCCCGGCCGCGTCCCGGCTTGAGCAGCGCCGCCAGGTCCCGCCCAAGGCAGACGCAATGACGGCCGCGGAGCTGATGACCAGCCCGGCAGTGACGATCACGGCTGACGCAACGGTAACCGAGGCGGCCAGGATGATGCACGGTCACCGGATCAAGCGGCTCCCGGTGGTGGACGACGAGGGCAGGCTGACCGGGATCGTCAGCCGAGTGGACCTGCTTGGCGTCTACGACCGGCCAGACGCCGGGATCGGGATCGAGATTGCCGAGCAAGTGATCGCTGGTGACTTCGCTCTTGACCCGAGCACGTTTGAGGTCGCTGTCAGCGGAGGGGTAGTGACCGTGGCCGGCAAGGTCGAGCGCCAAGCGATTGCACTCAGCCTGCTTGACGCGGTCTGGGACGTAGCTGGCGTGATCGACGTCAGGGACCGCCTCAGTTACCCGCCAGACAGTTAGGTCGGGACTCCGGCAGGGATAGGCCGGTTCCCGGCCGAGACTCCCGGCCGGGAACCGGTCTGGCACGGCCTCGGCCCCTGGCGGACCTCGGCCCTCAGCGAGCCTCAGCCCGCCTTGACTGGCTTCGCCAGCTTGATCGGGATATGCCGTTCCGACTTCATGGCCTCCTTCTCCTTCAGGTCGACGACGACCTCCAGGATCCCCTTGTCGTAGCTGGCCTGGATGTGGTCCTCGTCGGCGCTGGCCGGCAAAACCACGCGGCGGGTGAAGATGCCGTACCGGAACTCCGAGTGGGTCTTGTCGACGTGCTCCTCGTGCCGGTCTGCCTTGATGGTGAGAACGCCATCGTTGACCGAGACTTCGACCTCATGCTCGGGGTCGATCCCTGGCAGCTCCGCCCGGACGGTGTAGTGACCATCCGTGACGAAGTCCTCCATCCGCATGCCCTGAGTCGTGAATGGCCGGAACATCGTCAATGGTGAGTCCATCCAGTCGAACAGGTCGAGGAACGGCCGGCTCTCCCTGCGTGTCAGCGTGCTCATGGAGCACACCTCCTTCCGTAGCCTGTTGCAGTCCCTTTACATAGCCAGTCCATCACCGACCGTCCCGTCCTCCCAGGGTCGAAGGACGTGACCTGCCGGGACCTTTGGGGCGCCCTACCGTGGCGCTGCGGGGTTCGGCCGGATCGCGGTGCCGTGCACTTCGGCGTCGACCGAATTTTCGGCCTGCGATAATTCCCGCTATGGGCAGCGAGCGCGGTGACGCGCACATCGCGATTGCGGCCAGACTGCTCGCCGGCGACACCCGCGCGGCGTTCTGTACCGCCCTGCTCGACGGGCGGTTCTGGACCGCTGGTGAACTCGCCAGTTGTGCCGGAGTGGCCGCCTCGACAGCCAGTGAACACCTGGCGCAGTTGGTCGCTGGCGGGATGCTCGAGGTGACCAGGCAGGGTCGGCACCGATATTTCCGGCTTGCTGGCCCGGAGGTTGCGGCTGCGCTTGAGGCGCTGGCGTTACTGTCGCCCGCCATGGCTGTCCGCACCCTGCGCCAGGATGCGGCCGCCCGAGCATTGCGTGATGGACGCACCTGCTACGACCATCTAGCCGGGCGCCTCGGCGTCGCGCTGACGGATGCGCTGATTGGCGCGGGCATCATAACGGCCGATTTCGGCCCTGGCGATCTGTCCCGGCTAGCGCCGCTTGGCATAGTCGCGCCATCGAACCGCTCCCGCCCAATCGTCCGGCCCTGCCTGGACTGGACGGAGCGCCGGTATCACGCGGCTGGCGCGCTGCCAGCCGAGATCACCCGTCAGCTGCTTGAACGTAGCTGGCTCCGCCGGACGGAGCAGCGCCGGGCCGTCCGCTTCACCGAGGCAGGCCAGCACGGGCTGGCCGAGCTGCTCCAAATATCCATCTCGGCCGCAGCGATCACCGGACCGCCGACGATCAGGAAGACCAGCCTGATGATCGATCTCGGTGCGGTGCAGAACTGATGCTTCGGCCGCCGCCGAACCTCGATCGTCTTACCGTTGCGGTATGACTGATGGCGAGGTTGACGCCGGTGCCGCCGCACCGCGAGTGATCACGCCGCAAGCCGGTGCGGCGTTCTCCGGCTCGGCCGGGACGGACGTATGGACTGTCACCAGCTACGCCGACGTTCGGGCGGTACTGGCCGACGACCGCTTCGAGGTTCCGGCGGCGGAACAGACCGAGGCTGCTGTCGGTACGATCGCGTGGCTTCGGGCCTCGGTCTCCCGGTTCGCCAACGGCATCGAGCACGAACGCCGCCGGGCGCGCGCGGTGGAGCAGTTGCAGTGGCTAGACCCGGCGGAGCTGCGCCTGGCCGCCTGCCAGCGGTCGCATGCGGTCCTTGACGCGGCGGGTCGCCGCGGTGACCGAGTCGACGTCATGGCGCAACTCGCCCGGCGGGTACCGATGGCCACCATGGCGGCGGCGCTGTGCGCCGCTGATCCCGAGCAGGCTGCCGAAGCCGTGACCGCGATCGCTGCCGCATACTTCACCGGATCTGACCGGACCGATCCGGTGGCTGATCCGGCGACCGCCCGGCTGATCAGCCTGCTCGGCCTGGTGGATCCGGACGTGGCCGTTGCCCGGATCACGCTCATGGTCCAGGGCTGCGATGCCACCGCTGGCCTGATCGGCACGGCAGTGCACATCCTGCAGGACATCCCCGAGCCGGCTGCCGGATGGACTACTGACGCGGTTCTGACCGAGGTCTTGCGGTACAGCCCGCCGGTCCGGGCCAGCCGTCGGGTCGCACGCGCGCCGGTCGACATCGGCGACGGCCGGGTGTCGGCCGGGGGGACCGTGATCTGCAGCGTGGAGCGGGCGAATCGCGACCCGGCCGCGTTCGACCGGCCGGACGTCTTCGACCCGGCCCGGCCGGAAAGGCCAAGCCTCACCTTCGGTTACGGGATCCGCCCGTGTCCTGGGCAGGCGCAGGCACTGATGCTGGCTTGCGGCGTGGTCGACGCGGTGCGGGAACGCTGCGCCTTCCGGCCAGGCGAGCGGGTCGACTACGAGCCTTCCGCGGCATTGCGAATCCCGCGCAGTATTGAGGTCGTCCTTACCTGACCCACGCCACTTGACCCCGCCGAACTTCCGCAATCATCGGTTTTCCGAGGATATAAGCGCTCTAGTCCGGCTATGTCACGCTCTGACCCTGACCAAGGTCCCTCGGATCGGGGCCTGGATTCTCTGTGCTGCCGATCGTCGGCTGGCGAAGCTGAAACGAACGGACCGCATTAGGGGGCTCCATGGCCAGGGACCAGCAGGTTGAGGATTTGACGGTGCCTGAGGCGCTGCGCTTGCTCGGCAGCGTCCCGTTCGGCCGGGTGGTCTTCACGAGTAAGGCGCTGCCCGCCATCCGCCCGGTACGGCACATCCTGGCCAGCAATCAGATCATCATCGGAGCGAGTCCCTATCTGGTCTTCGCCGCACCGCCGGGTCCGAGCGAGGGCACGGTGGTTGCCTACGAGGCTGATCAGCTGGACCCCACCGGCAACTCAGGCTGGAGCGTCGTCGTCATTGGCCGGGTCCGGCTGGTCACCGATCTCGCTGACACCTACCGATACCGCCAGCTGCTCTCCCCGACGACCGGCCCGGAGCCGGTAGTCGCGATCAGCGCGGACGTGGTGACCGGATTCCGGCTCCTACCCGAGCGCGAGTTGACGGCAGGCGTCGCAGAGAATGGACGCGCGGAAACTGCACCTGCAGAAGCTGGACGAACTATGCCTCCGATGGAGACAGCACGATGACTGATACCGCGGTCCGGCTTGAGGTGGTATCGCTAGTTAAGCCCGACGACGTGAATGTCATCGTCGGTCAGTCCCACTTCATCAAGACGGTCGAGGACCTGCACGAGGCACTGGTCGGGGTCAGTCCGCAGCTGAAGTTCGGAATCGCGTTCTGCGAGGCGTCCGGCGCCCGCCTGATCCGTCGGTCCGGAAATGACGATGAACTCACGCAACTGGCCGTGGCTGCGGTGCAGGCGGCTGGCGCTGGCCACTCGTTTGTGATCATGCTCAGGGATGGGTTCCCGGTCAACGTCCTGAACCCAGTGAAGGCGGTCCCGGAAGTCTGCACGATCTTCTGCGCAACGGCTAATCAGGTGGACCTGCTGGTCGCCGTCACCGACCGAGGCCGCGGCATCGTCGGCGTGATCGACGGGTCGCCCCCGGTCGGCATCGAGACGGACGCCGACGCGACCGCCCGGCACCAGTTGCTGCGCGATATCGGCTACAAGCTCTGATCCATCCGATATCGGCTACAAGCTCTGATCCATCCGTTGCCCTGCTGCCGCAGGCGGTCTGGGCTGGCTCCGGCGCCTGGTACCGCAGGCCGGCTGGTCTGCCTGCCAGCCGGCCGCGGATTCTTGGTTTGCCTGGCGCTATCTGGCTTGCCCGGCCGGGTGATGCTCGGCGAGCGTACCGGAGGTCGGGAAGAACACACTCTCGTGCCCGTCCCGCCACCTGACCAGGTAGGGCGGGGCGCCGTCAGTTCCATGGACCTCGATGATCTCGCCGTGCCGGTCGTCATCGCCCTGATGGCGTCCCTTGACAGTCAGTTCGTCTCCCACTGCTGCTCTCATCACAGTCCTCCCTTCGACACTGTCCTTCCAGCGACGTGCCCGGAATCATGGTCTCGTCATCTAGCGGCTGGGACCAGGGTCGAAGGTCCGGAATGCGGCGCGGCCTTGGCCAGCTTGTACCGCAGGCATAACCGACAGGACCGGGCGCGGATCGGGACCTAGGGCGGAACTTGAGGATCGCCAACGGCCGGTCCGGCACCGAGGAGGCCGGGGAGGCATCGACTAGGGTGCTGACCGACGACAAACTTTGACCCACGGCAACTTTGACCCACGGCATCTTTGCTTGCCAGGCACCGAGCGGAGGTCGGCTTGCCACAGGTTGGTGACCTCCTCAGCCGGTTCCGGCCAGCGGGCAGCCCCGGCGCGGCAAGTCAGGCCGGAGTGCCAGCCGACCGGCGCGCTGAACTTACCGCCGAGCTTGCGCCTGTGCTTGAGCTGCTGGCGGCCACCGATGCCGAATGCGCGCGGATAGTCAGCCAGGCGGAGCAGGACGCCAACCGGATCGCCGCCGAGGCCAGGCAACGAGCGGAGCTGATCACGACCGAGTGCAGGGCACGGGCCGAGGCGGCCCGCAGCGATGCGGCGGCCGGGGTCCTGGCCGCGGCCAGGGCGCAGGCAGCGCAGGCCGAGGCGGTCGCCGCGCAGCGGGCCCTGGTCCGGCCCGGCCCGGCCGATGCGGAGATCCGAGCGCTGATCCGGGCAGCCGTCGAACTCGTCGCGGCGATGCCAGCGGAGGCGGCCCTAGGAGGCGACCAGGCTATTGGCGGGGCACGGGCGTCGGGACACGCCGGGCCGGCCGAAGACGCCGGGGACGCAGGAGACGGCGGGATGCTGGAATGAGCGCGGGCTGGGTCGCAGGCAGCGTGCGGGCGCGGGCCCTGGCTAGACGCCGGATGGGAGCTGACCAGGCCCGCCAGATGGCGGCCTGCGGATCGCTGCCTGAGGCCGCGGCGATGCTAGCCGCCTCCCCGTACGGCAAGGCAATGAGCGCCGGCCAGGCGGCCGACCGGTTCTACGGCAGTGGCGTGCTGCCCGGCCCGCTGCTGGCCGCTGGCTCGGCTACCGAAGGTTCAGCCCTGGGGCAGGCCCTGGCCGGGGTGGAGCACGCGGTCGCCGAGGCGGTGCTGTGGGACCTGCGGGTGCTGGCCGGCTGGCTGCCGCCCGGCGGGTTGCAGCTGATGCGCGCGCTGGCGGGCTGGTTCGAGATCGCGAACGTCGAAGAGCGGTTGCAGGAGCTGGCCGGCCGCCCGACCGGTGATCTCTTCAGGCTTGGCGCGCTGGCTACGGCGTGGCCCCGGCTGCGCCTGGCTGGCAGCGGGGCTGACCTGCGGGCAGTACTGGTCGGATCGGCGTGGAAGGATCCAGGCGGCGAATCTGAGCTATCGCTCCGGGTGGGACTTCGGGCGAGGTGGGCCGAGCGGGTCGCCGAGCTCGGCGAACCTGCCAGAACCTGGGCGGCCACCGCCGTGGCGCTGCTGCTTGCTGGGGAGCGGTTTACCGCAGGCCGTTCGCCGGAGCCGGCGCTGCAGTCCGCCGCGGTTCGGCTGCTGGGTCGTGGCGCGGCCGACGCGGCCAGCGTTGACGAGCTGTCCGCTCGGCTGCCTGGCAGGCTGGCCTGGGTGCTCGAGCCGGTCTCGTCAGATACCGACCTGTGGCTGGCCGAGGCAGCCTGGTGGGCGCGGCTTGAGCGCGACGGGCTAGCCCTGCTCGGCGGGCCAGGGTTCGACGCTCAGCCGGTGCTCGGTGCCGCCGCTGTCCTGGCCGCCGATGCCCGGCGGGTCGGGGCGGCGCTCGAGATCGCCGCGCGCGGCGGTGGGCAGCTTGAGGTCTTCGATGCCGTGGCTTGACGCAGCCTTCCCGGTCCGGATGACGCGCATCGCCCTGGTCGCGCCGGACGAATCGCTGCGCGACATGCTGGTCAGCGTGGCTGAAGCGGCGGCCGTGGAGCTCGATCAGCCGATCGGCGATGCCGACACCGGTGGCGAGGCAGCCCGCAGGCTGCATGCTGCGGCGCCGTCATCCCATCAGCTGCCCGCCGCACCGATCCTGTCGGCCGAACCCCCCGACCTGGAAGAACTGGATCGCACCGGCCAGTATGACCTGCTGGCCGGCGAGGCGCAGCTTGAGGCGTACGCAGGGACTGCGGTGCGCGGGCACGCGGCGGCAGCGCTGGCTGGCTGGATCCCGGCGGATCGCATCGGCGATCTGGCTGCCCGGCTGGCCGGGACCGGCTGCTCGGTGGTCCCGCTGCGGCGTCCGCGCGGTGCACAGGCACCGACGCTGGTGGCCGGGAGCCAGGCGCGGCGCGCGCTCACCCCGCTGGTTACGACCTACGGCACCATCCCGTACGCGGACTTCGACCCGAGCTGGCTGGCCTGGGCCAGCTACGTGCTGATGTTCGGGATGATGTTCGGTGACGCCGGCGACGGGCTGCTGGTGATCGCGGCTGCGGTGGCGCTGCGGGCCGGCTGGCCGTCGTGGGCCCGCAGGTACCGGACTGCCTGGCCGTTTGTGGGCGGCGCGGGAGTTGCCGCGACACTCTTCGGCCTGGCCTACGGTGAGTTCTTCGGACCGACCGGCGTGGTGCCTGTGCTCTGGCTCGCTCCGCTCAGCAAGCCGATCCCGCTGCTGCTTGTCGCGGTCGGCATCGGCGCGGTGCTGCTGGCCGGAGCCTACGCGCTTGGCACCATCAACCGGTGGCGTGAGGGCGGCTGGCCGCTGGCCTTGTACGCACCGTCCGGGGTCGCCGGATCGGCGCTGTTCGCCGGCATCGGAGTCGTGGCCGCTGGCTGGTTCTTCCACCTTGGCGCGTTGCTGATCGTCGGCGGTGCGCTGGCCGCGGCGGCGCTGGCGCTCGCCGCGGCCGGCTTCTTGGTGGAGGCTGGCGGCGGCGGCTTCGGCGCCATGCAGGTGTCGATGGAGATCTTCGACCTGGTGGTCCGGCTCGGCTCCAATGTCGCCTCCTTCACCAGGCTGGCCGCGTTCGGCCTGGCCCACGCCGCGCTTGGGCTGCTGGTCTGGCAGGGCACCACCGCGCTCTGGCACCGCGGCGGCGCGCTGATCGCCCTGGCGATTCTGGTCTTCGCCGTGGGTAGCTCGGTCGCCTTCGCGCTAGAGGCACTGGTGGCGGCCGTTCAGGCCCTCCGGCTGGAATATTACGAGTTGTTCTCCCGGGTGTTCGTGGCTCAGGGACGTCCGTTCCGGCCCTGGCGGCTGCGGGTGCAGACCAGCGCCGAGCGCTTGGTTATCGATGGGGATCATTCCCCCGGACAGGAGGCTGCGTGATGTTTCCCTGGCTGATCGGGCTGCCGGTGATCGCGGTTGCCGTCATCACCGCGTGGCTGGCTGCGCGGTATGGCCGCCGGATCGGCTGGGTGCTCGCCGGGGTCACCGTGCTGGTGCTGGCCGCAGCCGTGGTGCTGCTGTCGGTGACTGCCGGGCCGGCCGGAGCCGCCACCGGCGTGCTGGTAGCCAAGGCGGCGACCAGCGCTGCGGCTGCGGCGAAAACGGGCAGCTCGGGCGCGCTGATCGGGGCGGGGATCGCGGTCGCCGGGTCGACAATCGGGGCAGGCATCGCGGTCGCCTATGTCGGTGCGGCGGCGCTGGCCGTGATGAGCGAGCGGCCCGAGTTGTTCGGCCGGGCCATGGTGCTGGTCGGCCTGGCCGAGGGGATCGCGATCTACGGCCTGATCGTCGCCATCATCCTGATCGGGAAGGGCTGAGCCGGGTGTCCCGCGCCGCTGTGATCGGCGAGGACCTGCGGATCGCCGGGTACGCGCTGGCCGGGGCCGTGCTCTGTCCGGTCTCAAGCCAGGCCGAGGCGCTCAGCGCCTGGCGCGACCTGCCGGGGGATGTCGCCGTCGTGGTGCTCACCGCCAGCGCGGCCAGCTGGCTGAGCGCCGAGCTGCCGGAACGGCCAGCGGTGCTGCCGGTGGTGATGCCCGGATGACGCTGGCGACCAGGCAGGACGCCGCATTGACGTCGGCCCGCGCGCAGATGCTGCGGCGCGCTGCCGAGCGGGCCGAGCAGACCGTGGCGCAGGCCAGCCGGGCGTCCGAGGCGCTGGTCGCCCGGGCCAGGCGTGACGCCGAGGCCGCCGTGGCACGGGCCAGGGCGGACGGCGCGGCGCAGGCCGGGCCCTTGGCGACAGCCGAACGCCACCGGAGCCGCGAGGAGATCCGGTCCCGCGAGCTTGCTGCCGAGCGCGCGGTGCACGACGAGCTGGCCGGGCAGATCAGATCGGCGGTCTGCGGGCTGCGTGCTGAGCCGGGCTATCCCGAGCTGCGGGACCGGCTCACCGAGCTGGCATTGCGCGCGGCCGGACCTGATGCCGTGGTCACCGAGCATGCCGATGGCGGCGTGACAGCACGCGCGGCTGGTCGGTTGGTGGATTGCTCACTGCCCAGGCTGGCCGACCGAGTCATCGAGCTGCTCGGTCCTTCGATCAGCAGGCTGTGCTCATGAGTCCGCCGGAAGACCGTCAGGCTGAACGGGCCCACGGGGATCATCGGGCTCGCCAGACCGCCGGCCACGTGCGGGGCGGGACCGAGGGTGCGGGAACCCGGGCCGGCCTGGTCAGCCGGGTGAACGGGCCGCTGGTCGAGGTCACCGGCATGGCGCAGGTGGCCATGTCCGACATCGTGGAGCTCGGCAAGTACCGGTTGCCCGGCGAGGTGGTCGCGATCAGCGGCGAGCTCGTCACGGTGCAGGCGTATGAGTACACCGGCGGCCTGGCGCCCGGCGACCCGGCGGCCGGCCGGGGCGAGCCGCTGTCGGCCAGGCTCGGTCCGCATCTGCTTGGTGGGGTGTTCGACGGGCTGCTGCGACCGCTCGCCGATGCCGGGCCGTGGCTGGACCCGGCAGCCTCCCGGCAGCGCCAGGGCGCCGAGCCGGAGGAGTGGCTGTTCACGCCGCAAGCCCGCAAGGGCGACGTGGTGGCGGCCGGGGTGTGCCTGGGCACGGTGGCGAACGCGGGCCAGGTGGCTTACCGCGTTCTGGTGCCGCCGGGAGTCGGCGGCGTGCTCGGCCAGCTGCACGAGGCTGGTCCGGCGGCGGCGGACGCGGTGATCGCGACGGTCGACGGCACGGCCGTGCCGCTGACCACATCCTGGCCGGTCCGGCTGGCCAGGCCATACCGCACGCGGCTGGACGGCGGCACGCCGCTGCAGACCGGCCAGCGGGTGGTCGACGTGCTCTTCCCGGTCGGCCGCGGCGGCACGTGCGCGGTGCCCGGCGGGTTCGGCACTGGCAAGACGGTGCTGCTACAGCAGATCACCAAGTGGTGCGACGCTGACGTGATCGTCTACGTCGGCTGCGGCGAGCGCGGCAACGAGCTCGCCGACATGCTGACCGAGCTGTCCGGGCTGACCGACCCGAGAACCGGCGGCATGCTGGCGCAGCGCACCGTGGTGATCGCCAACACCTCGAACATGCCGATGATGGCCAGGGAGGCCAGCATCTACAGCGGCGCCGCGGTGGCTGAGCACTTCAGGGACATGGGCCTGCACGTGGTGGTGGTCGCCGACTCCACCTCGCGGTGGGCCGAGGCACTACGCGAGTTCGCCTCGCGGAACGGGGAGATGCCTGCCGAGGAGGGCTATCCGGCCGGACTCTCGTCCGCGCTCGCCGCGTTCTACGAGCGGGCCGGGCGGGTGAGCACGGCCGGCGGCTGGGAGGGCTCGATCACGATCATCGGCGCGGTTTCCCCCGCTGGCGGCGATATGACCGAGCCGGTGACCTCCTACACCCAGCGGTTCGTCCGGTGCCTGTGGACGCTGGACCGCGACCTGGCCTACGCCAGGCACTATCCGGCCATCTCGTGGGCGGGCTCGTTCTCGCGGGACGTAGCTGCCGTCGGCGGCTGGCATGCCAGGCGCGGTGATCCGGAGTGGACCGCGCGCCGGGCCCAGCTGGCTGAGCTGCTGGTCGAGGCCGACCGGATCGGCGCGCTGGCCGAGCTGATGGGAGTCACCGCGCTGCCGCCGAGGCAGCGGATGGCAATCCTGGCCGGGCGGCTAGCCAGGGAAGCCGTGCTGCAGCAGAGCGCGCTGAGCGCGACCGACGCTTACTGCGATCCGGCCAGGGCAGCGGCCCTGGTCAGCGCGGTGCTCTCGGTCGCGCAGTGCTTGCAGCAGCTGGTCGAGCGCGGGGTCGCCGCCGCGCTGATCGAGGATCAGGACTTCTCCCCGATCCTGCGGGCCAAGGAGGACGCTGGCACGCCGGCGCAGGTGCGGGAACTCGCGGAGGCGATGCTGGCCACGCTCAACGCGCTCGACGACGCGCCGCGTGACGCCGGGCTGGGGGAGTCGGCATGACGCAGTGGGCCCGACCGGAATTCACCGCGATCGCTGAGCTGCGCGGGCCGCTGCTGATCGTCCGCGGGGTGACCGGAGTGGGCTGGGATGAGTTCGCCACGATCAGGCTCTCCGGTGGTCAGGTCAGGCACGGCCTGGTGCTCGAGACCGACGGCGATCTCGCCGTAGTCCAGGTGCTCGAGGGCACGGCCGGCCTGGATCCGGCGCAAACCAGCGTCGAGTTCACCGGCAGCCCGCTGCGGCTCGGGGTCGGAACGCAGTGGCTTGGCCGGGTATGCAACGGACGCGGCGAGCCGAGAGATGGCGGCCCGCCGGTGACCGGCGAGCTGAGCGTGCCGGTCACCGGGCTCCCGATCAACCCGGTGGCCCGGCAGCCGCCCGCCGAGCCGGTGCTGACCGGCGTGTCGGTGATCGATGAGCTGATGACGCTGGTCCGCGGCCAGAAGCTGCCGATCTTCTCGGTGGCCGGGCTGCCGCACCTGGAGCTGGCCGGCCAGCTCGCCGCGCAGTCGTCGGCGGGTCGCGAGCCGTTCAGCGTGGTCTTCGCCGCGATGGGGCTGACCCACGCCGATGCTGCCGCGATCAGGGACACGCTTGAGGAGCGCTCGGCCGCCGGGGAGCTCGTGCTGCTGCTTAACCTGGCCGACGAGCCGGTGATCGAGCGGATCCTGACGCCGCGGCTGGCGCTCACGGTCGCCGAGCACCTGGCGTTCGGCCTCGGACGGCATGTGCTGGTCGTGATGGCAGACATGACCAGTTACTGCGAGGCGCTGCGCGAGGTGTCGGCCGCCCGCGGCGAACTGCCCGCCCGCCGGGCCTATCCTGGCTACCTCTACAGCGACCTGGCCTCGCTGTACGAGCGGTGCGGGCGGATCCGCGGCATGCCGGGCTCGCTGACGCTGGTGCCGGTGCTGACCATGCCGGCCGGCGATATCACGCACCCGGTTCCCGACCTGACCGGGTACATCACCGAGGGCCAGATCGTGCTGTCCGCCGATCTGCATGCGCGCGGCATCTATCCGCCGGTCGATGCGCTGTCCTCGCTTTCCAGGCTGATGCGCAGCGGCGCTGGTCCCGGCCGGACCAGGGAGGACCACCTGGATGTGGCGGCTCAGACCCTGGCCGCGCTGGCCGCCGCCCGGCGAGCACGCGAGCTGTCCGAGCTGATCGGCACGGCCGCGCTGAGCGAGTCTGACCGGCGGTATCAGGAGCTGGAACTGGCCTTCGAGGCCGACCTGATCAGCCAGGGGCAGACCGAGAGCCGCAGCCTGGAGGAGACCCTGCGGCGAGCCTGGCGGGTACTTGGCGTGCTGCCGCGCCGCGACCTCGCGATGCTGTCGGCCAAGGCGCTTGACCAGTACTACCCACGGGCGGCTGACCCGGTGCCGGAAGGGCCAGGGTCACGATGACCGGGACGCGGCTCGCGGTGCCGCCAGGCCGCGCCGGTCGACTCTGGCTGGACCGGCGGCTTGGCGCTGCTCGCCGAGGTGCTGACCTGCTCGACCGCAAGCTGAGGATCTTGCAGGCAGAACTCGGCGGGCTCCGGGCGGCTGCCGCGCAGACCGAGCAGGACTGGCACCGGTGCAGTGCCGAGGCAGAGCGGACGTTGCTGCTCGCGGCCCTGCTCGGTGGCGAGCGCGCGCTCAGGCTGGCGACCGGTGCCGGTTATGCGCAGGTGCGGATCAGCTACGCGGTGACCATCGGCGTGCGCCATCCGGCGGCTGGCCGCTACTCACCGGCTGCTGCGGAGGGTCCGTGGGCCGATCCCACGGTTGAGCAGGCCAGGCGGGCGCACCAGGACGCTCTCGCGGCGGCGGTCAGGCATGCCGTGTCCGCGCAGGCGCTGCGCATCGTTGAGGCGGAGACGATGACGACCAGGTACCGGCTGCGGGCGATCAGGGATCGGCTGATCCCGCGCCTAGAGCAAGCCCGCGCCGAGGTCGCGCTGGCGATCGACGAGCTGGAACGAGCCGACGGCGCGCGGCTGCGGCGAGCCGCAGGGGTATCTGGAGCTGGCGGCGTCGGCGGATCAGGCCGAAGGTCCCGGCCGGAGAGGTCGTTAGGCCCTGCTGCGGGTCGGGCGGGCATGGTGTTATGAAGGAGACGAGAGGGACCCCACAGGACGCGGGGATGCGGACAGCAGCCAGTCCGTACACCACGCAATTTGGATCCGCGAGAAGCCGGATAGGTCCCTCTCGTCTATTCCTGGGACAGACTTCTGCACAGGCGCGCGGCTCGGCCCGGGCCTGGGCCGACCTGGCAGGGCGGATAGCCTGGCGGTATGTACGTACCGGCGCATTTCGCAGCCCACGACCCGGACCAGATCGCGGCCTTCGTCGACCGGGTTGGCGCGGCCGACCTGGTGACATTCGACGGCGCGCGGCTGGTGGCCAGTCTGCTGCCGATGATCTGGGACCGGTCAGCGGGCGAGCACGGTCGGCTGCTCGGCCATATGGCGCTGGCCAACCCGCAGTGGAGCATGGCAGTTCCGGAGGTGCCGGCGCTGGCCATCGTGCATGGCCCGCAGGCGTACATCTCGCCGTCGTGGTATCCGAGCACGGCCGAGCACGGCCGGCAGGTACCCACCTGGAACTACACCGCCGTGCACTTCAGCGGGCCGGTCCGCTTCCACCGTGATGCCGCCTGGCTCCGGACCATCGTGACGCAACTGACCGAACGCCATGAGCAGGACCGCCATGGCCGCTGGTGGGTGCAGGACGCCCCGGCGAAATACATCGAAGGTCGGCTGCGTGCCATCGTGGGCGTCGAGCTGTTGGTCACCCAGATCGAGGCGAAAGACAAGCTCAGCCAGAACCGTGACCCGGCTGACCGGGCCGGCGTGATCGCGGGTCTGCGCGCCGAGCCAGATCCCGGCGCGCATGCGATCGCCGAACTGATGGAAGAGCGCGAGGCCGCCTCGTTACGGCCTGGATGAACAACACCACGCAGGAGTGTGCCAGCCGCAAATATGCTAGCTGAGCTGGAAGAACAAGTGAACGAATGGGATCAGGTCGCATTCGCAGTTGATGCCGCTTGGTTGGACCTGAGCACTGCTCCGGCGTATGAGATCAGCTATCATAACGATATGGACACCTATAGCCTTGCCGCTGCGGCTCGGGCTCTGGGGACCTCGGCGCCGCGGGTGCGACGGGCCGTGGATCGCCTTGGCATGCCCGTCAAGCGTGCCGCCTCGGGGGTCGTCCATCTGACGTCGCGCCAGGTGGACGAGCTCGCCGCCGAGCTGGGCGTCACGCCGCCGGTGCCCGGCCTGTCTCGGGTGGAGGTCCAGGTGCTCGCGGCGCTGTCGCGGTCACCGCGGGGCGTGGCGTCCGTCCGTGAGGCCGCACGGCGGGCGGGTGTCTCGCCGACTGCCACCGCTCGCGCTCTCGCCCGGCTCAACTCCGATGGCCTCATCTCGCAGACACCGATGATGATCGCCCGTGGGCACGCCGCCGAGGCGACGGTGTACCAGGTCCGATTCGGGTCGCCGCGATGGCTGGCGCTCGCCCCGGTGATCGCCCGAGTGCGCATGCCCGCCCGCCCCGAAGGAGCGCACGTCAAGCGGGTTCCCCCGCACCTGCTCCACCTGTTCTGGAACGCGGCACCTGCCCAGCTCGATGTCGCGAACTCGGGGCCGTTCATCGCCCGGCGGCTCATCACGTCCTTCGATCCCGATGGCCTGGCCTGGGGAACGGTGAACCTGCCCGCGAGCGCGTGGGAGCACGCGGCGGCGGCGCGCGGCCTTGGCCGGCCCGGCGAGCGCTCGCGCATAACCTCGCCCGGCACGCGCCCCATGCCGTCTGACCGCGTCCGGAAACTCCTCCCGCCGGACACGGCAGCAACGTGGGACGCCATCGCCCCGCTCGTACCGCCGGACGCGTACCTCGGAGGCGGGACGGCCATCGCCGTTCACCTCGGGCACCGGATCAGCCGGGACCTGGACTTCTTCTTCCACCACGGCAGCGTCGATCTCGACGAGCTGACCCGGCGCCTGTCCGCAGCGGGCCCGTTCGCCGTCACCGAGCGCGTGCCCGGGACCCTCAACGGCGTTTTCTCTGCCACCAGGGTGCAGTTCTTGCACGCGGACGAGGGCCGCCCGCAGCACCTTCTTGAGCCGCCCAAGGAGGTCGATGGCCTGCATGTTGCGCAGCTCAGCGACCTGCTGGCGATGAAGCTCAAGGTCGTCGGCGACCGCGGCGAGCTGCGTGACTACTTCGACCTGATGGTTATCGAGCAGCGAACCGGGCGTACGGCCGACGAGGGCCTGGCGCTGTTCGTCGAGCGTTTCCAGCCCGAGTACCCCCAGCAGGCGGTCAACCACGTCCTGCTCGGCCTCGGTTACTTTGACGACGTCGATCCCGACGACGCACTGCCCGTCCCGCGCGCCCAGATCGTTGACTACTGGACCCGCCGGCAACGGGAGATCGTCGCCGCCCTCGGCCGGTTACCCATGTGAACCAGTCCTGAGGCGAAGCCGCGTCAGCCCCGGCGTGGCAAAGCATGGGCGTCGCCAGGTCACAGGGATGCGAGTTCGGCGGTGAGGTCATCGAGCCCGAGCGAGCCGAGCGACAGCGCGGCCATGTGCCAGGCCTTCAGGTCGAAGGTGCCGTCCCGCGCCGCGCGGGCGGCGTCGCGCCCGGCCAGCCAGGCACGCTCGCCGAGCTTGTAGCTGATCGCCTGGCCCGGAGCGCTGAGGTAGCGCACGATCTCGCTGTCGATGAAGGGCCCAGGCCGGCCGGTGTGCGCGCCGAAGAACTCCCGAGCTAGCTCCGGCGTCCAGGTTTCGCCCGCGCCGATCGGCGAGTCGTCAGGAACTCTCAGTCGCAGGTGCATGCCGATGTCGATGACGACCCGGACGGCGCGCATCATCTGAGCGTCAAGGTAACCGAGCCGCGCGCCAGGGCTGGACAGATAGCCAAGCTCATCCATCAGCCGCTCGGCGTACAACGCCCAGCCCTCGCTGCACGCGCTCACTCCGCCGATCGTGGTCTGGTACATCGACAGCTGGTCAGACAGGTTCCGCCACTGCGCGAGCTGCAGGTGGTGGCCTGGCACTCCTTCGTGGTACCACACGCTCACCAGGTTCCAGAGCGGGAATCTGGTCCGGCCGAGCGTCGGCAGCCAGGTCCGGCCAGGCCGGCTGAAGTCCTGCGACGGCGCGGTGTAGTACGGCGCGGCGGCGCTGCCCGGCGGCGCAATCCGCGCCTCGACCTTCTTGATCCGGTCCGCTATGTCGAACGCAGTGCCGTCGAGGTCTCTGATCGCGTCGTCCATCATCTGCTGCAGGCGCAGCCGGATCTCCTCGACGCCTTCGACTGCCTCGCCGCTGGCGTCCAGATGCCGCATCGCCGCCAGCGCCGACGCTCCGGGAAGCACCCGCTGTGCTTCGCTGTCCATCTCCGCGCGCAGCGCCTGGTACTCCGACCAGCCCCATGCGTAGGCTTCCTCGGGCTGCAGATTGGCTCCGGTCCAGCGGCGGGCGCCCACCAGGTAACGTTCAGCGCCCACCCCGTCCGGCACGTCCTGCGCACCGGGCAGATACTCCGCGGCCAGCCAGTGACGCACGTCGGCGACGGAGGAGATCGCGGCAGCGGTCGCCCGGTCCAGGTCGGTCCGCAACGCGGCCGGCCCGGTAACGCCGGCCGCGAATTCAGCGAACCAGCCTTGACCGGCCGCCGCGGCCGTCCATTCGTCAAGCTGGCCGATGACGGTGCGAACCAGCCGCGGTGCCGCGAACAGTCCTGCGCTGGCGCCCTCCTCCAGGCTGGCGCGGTAGCCGGAAAGCGCCTGCCCGACCCGCGCCATCCTCCGTGCGATGACCGCCCAATCGTCGTCGGTGGCTGTCGGCATGTCCAGGAACACGGCACGGACCCGGTGCAGCGGCCCGAAGATGTTCGAGACTTCGCGGAGATGCTCCCCGTGTCCGCTCACCTCGAGACAGCTTTCTAGACGCTCGCGCAGCAGCCGTGCGCATCGGCGCTCGTCACCGTCGCCATCGGCGAGGCTGGCCTCGCTCTCAAGCGAATCAAGCTCGGCAAGCGTCGAGCGGGCAAGCTCATCCAGAGCTTCCTGGCCGGCCGGGGAGTAGTCGGGCAAGCGGTACTCGCCGGGGTGCAGGCCGAGCTGAGTGGCCAGAATCGGATCGAGGTCAGCTCGGGCGAGCACATAGGTATCGGCAAGCTCGCGCGTGCTTCGCGACCCGGATCGGAGGGAGTTGGGTGTGATATCCGGCATAGCAACATTCTGCCTCAAATAGCCGCTCGGCTCCTAGCTGGATCTTCCCGGCGGGCTGCTCTCCGCGTAGCCGCCAGCCAGCCAGCCAGCCGACTAGGATTCAGGGCGGTACCGGCCAGATAAGCCGCCGTAACGCTGGCGCCCGTGAGCGCCCGGCGCACGGACTCGCCAACCCGGAGGCGGGACGGACAGGAGCGCGAGTGACCGCGAGGCAGGAATCGCCGGATCTCGCGCCGATCGACGCGGCGCCTCCAGCCGCAGACCAATCGGTTGGTGGCCGCGAGCCTGCCCGGCCGATGACGTGGGTGGCACGCGTGGTGGTCTGCGGCATCCCGGCGGCCGTGGCGTTCGCGCTTGGCCAGTGGCAGCTGGCGGAAAGATCCTTCAGCCAGGACGAGGGCGCCACCTTGTCGGCAGCCAGGCGCCCGCTCTCCGCGCTGATGCGGATGCTGGCCCACATCGACGCCGTTCACGGCGCGTACTACATCGTGAGCCACTTCGTGATCCTGATCGGCGGCGCCGCTGAGACAGCGGTCCGCCTTCCTTCGGTGCTGGCAACGGCCGTGGCCGCGGCTGTGCTCGCCGCGCTCGGCACCGGGCTGGCGGGCCAGCGGGCTGGCATCGCCGCCGGACTGCTGTTCGCCGTTGCGCCGCCGGTGGCGGCGGATGCCCAGAACGCCCGGCCGTTCGCGCTGGCCACCGCGCTGACCCTGATCACCTGCTACCGCTTTGTCCGGTTCGCTGAGACGGGCAGGCGCCGTGACGCGACGTGGTACGCGGTAGCGCTGGCAGCGGCCGGCTGGTTCGACATCCTGACGCTGCTCGTGGTGCTAGCCAACGCCGTGACGCTGCTGTGCACGCCTGCCTGGCGGCCGCGGTTGCGCGGCTTCCTTGGCGCGGTGGCCGCGGGCGGACTGGCCACTGCCCCGCTGATCTGGCTGGATCTGAGCCAGGTCAGGCAGGTGGCGTGGGAGCGGCCGCCCGGCCCAGCCGCCCTCGGTGTCCTGATCGCGCTGGTAATGGCCGGAGCCGCTGTGTTCGTCCGCGCCAGGCCTGGGCACCGCCGGACGGGCCCGGCAGCCCTGACCACGCTGGCCGCGCCATGGCTGCTGCTGCCGCCCGCGGTGCTCGCCGTCGCGGCGCAGATCACGCCGATGTGGGAGCTGCGCTATCTGCTGTTCTGCCTGCCCGCGGCGGCACTGCTGGTCGTCGCGGCCGCATCGATGCTGCCACTGCGCTACTGCGCCGCGGTGCTTGCCGTTATCCTCGCCGCTACGCTGGCGGCCCAGCCCCTGGTCAGGCCGGCGGTGGCGACGGACGATCTCCGGGCCGTGGCCGTGCTGCTTAGTAAGCGGGCTCAGCCGGGCGACGCGGTCGTCTTCCGACAGCTCGGACGTCGGCTGATCATGGACGCCTATCCGGCGGCGTTTACTCGACTGCGCGATATCGGACGGAACACATCCCCCGCCTTCCGCAACACCCTGTACGGCAAGAACGTCAGCCGTGCCGTGCTCGACCATCGGCTAGTCGGCCTGAGCAGGTTCTGGCTGGTTCAGTTCCCGACGCCGCACCCGGCGAGGTTTTATGGTGCAGCCAGGCCCCCGTTCCCGTTCTGCGCGGCGCGTACCTGGCAGCTGCGTGGCTCGACCGTCACGCTCTATCGCCGGTGCGCGGCAACCGCGGGCCGGCGATAGAGCGGCGCACCGGCCAGGCGCTAGGCTGCCGGGCATGATCACCGGCACGCACGCCATCATTTATGCGCAGGATGCGGAACGGGCGAGGGCGTTCTTCCGCGACGTACTCGACTGGCCGTTCGTCGACTCGGGTGGTGGCTGGCTGATCTTCCGGCTGCCACCGGCCGAACTGGGCATCCATCCCACCGAGGGCGGCGCTGCGGCCAGCGGAAGGCACGAGCTCTATCTGATGTGCGACGACATCGAGGCCACCGTCGCCGACCTGAGTGGCGCAGGAGTGGAGTTCACCGAGCCGATTGCCGACCGGGGCTTCGGCCTAATGGCCACCTTGCGTGTGCCCGGCGCCGGCGAAATAGGGTTGTATCAGCCGAAGCACCCCACCGCTTACGACATTTAACGGCTCGCGCCCGCTGGCCGCCGCAGCGAGCGCGGCCGGGGAGTCCGCGATGGGGTCACCGAAGTCTACGAGCGATTCCTCAGCCTCGCTCAACCGCCTGAAATCTCGCTAGCTGGCGGATCGGCTCGAACCGGTGCGGTCGGCCCCGCTCCGGCTAGAGGACGTCGAGGGTGATGTCCGTTCCCGCGAGCGCCTTGCTTACCGGGCAGCCATTCTTCGCGTCCTGGCCGATCTTCGCGAACTCCTCGGCGGTGATGCCGTCCGCTGAGCCGCGTACGGTCAGCTTGATACCGCTGATCCGGAATCCGCCTGCCGGATCCGCCCCGAGCGAGACGTCTGCGGTGACCTGCAGCGACTGATTGCTGCCGCCTGCCGCGCCGAGCAGGGCCGAGAACTGCATCGCGAAGCACGAGGTGTGCGCGGCAGCGATGAGTTCCTCGGGGCTGGTCGTACCTTCGGCCTCATCGGCTGCTCTCCGGGGGAAGGAGACCTCGTAGCTGGCGATGCCCGAGCTGACCAGCTCTACTGCGCCGGTTCCGTCTTCCAGGCCGCCAGTCCAGGTGGTGCGGGCGCTGCGGGTTGGCATAATCTCTCCTCGCTCCTTGGGCAGTCGTGGGGGTGTAAGCCGCGGGCGGCATTGTGGCGCAGACTCCGCCTGGCCCGATCTCAGCATGCCATTGCCAGCCTTAGCTGGTGGCACCAAGGTAGCCAGTGGGCGGCTGCGGTTGCGCTGTCCGACGGTGCGCGATCCCTGACCGGGGAAGGGAAGCTGCATGCAGGTGCCGTGGCCGGAGATCTCCGATCCGGGGCTGTCCGCGCTGAAGAGCGCCACGCGCGCGGCGATAGTGATGCCGGCCGTCTTCGCCGTCGCCTATGAGTTGATCCAGCAGCCGCAGACCGCGCTCTTCGCTTCCTTCGGGTCCTTCGCGATGCTGGTCCTCGCCAACTTCGGCGGACCGCCGATGAGCCGTTTCACCGCCTATGCCAGCCTGGCGATCGCCGGGGCGGTGCTCGTCGTGGTCGGCACGCTGTGCTCGCGGAACGCCTGGTTGGCCGCCGCATCGATGGCGGTCGTCGGGTTCACGATCTTGCTGTGCGGAGCGATCAACGGCTACTTCGCGGCCGGGGCGACGGCGGCGATACTCGCCTTCGTCCTGCCGGTCTCGATCCCGGCGACGACAGGGGCCATCGGGTGGCGGCTGGCCGGATGGGGACTGGCAGCCAGCGTGGGCCTGTGCGCGGTCATGCTGGCGTGGCCGCCCCGGCAGGACAGGACCCTGCGGGGGGAGGCTGCCCATGCCTGTCTCGCGCTGGCCGACCTGGCCGAAGCCGTCGGCTCCGGGGACCTGCAGGTTGCCACGGCCCGCGTTGACACCGCTGCGGCGGGCATCAACGGCCTGCGCGGCCGGTTTCAGGCTACGCCGCACCGGCCGACCGGGCCGTCGGGCCAGGCGGCCGCACTAGCCGCGCTCATCGACGAGCTCGGCTGGCTGCTGGTCTCGCTGCGGGCGGTGGCCACGGCACCCATGGCGGGCCTCTGCTGGGCGGAGAACACCGAGGCGATGGCCGCAGCCGCCGCCGTTCTGCGGTTCAGCGGGGAGCTGCTGGCCGGAATGACCGGACATCACCAGCCAGCTGAGGCCTGGCCGAGCCAGGCAGATACCGTCAGGCTGGAGCGGGCCGAGGATGCCGTCGCCCGTGCGCTTGCCCGGCGGATCTCGCAGCTACCGCCCGTTCCTGACGAGGCGTCGCTTGACGCGCTGCTCGGGCAGTCATTTCGGACCCGCGCCATCTCGTACACGACGCTTCAGATCGCGGGATACGCACTCGCCGCCGGCGACACCGGGCGGGCGGCGGCTGACGGTTCGCTGGGGCGGGGGAGCCAGGCCGCTCAGCGCCCATCCGGATCGCGGCCGCCTGGCGTGGCCAGCTGGCTAGCTCCGCGGCCGACGGTGCTCCGGGCGGTCCGGAACTTCGCCGCCGAGCATGCCACCGCCCGATCGGTGGTATTCCGCAACGCCGTTCGGGGGGCCGCCGGACTGGCTGTAGCCGTGTTCATCGCGCAGCGATCGGGCCTTCAGCACTCCTTCTGGGTGGTTCTCGGCACGCTGTCGGTGCTGCGGTCGAACGCGCTCGGGACCGGCCGGTCCGTCCTTGGCGCGCTGGCCGGGACAGCCGCCGGGATCGTGGTCGGCGCGGCGATTCTGCTTGCTGTCGGCACCAACGACCCGGTGCTGTGGGCCGTCTTGCCGGTGGCGGTCCTGGTCGCCGCTTACGCTCCCCGGGTCGTCTCGTTCGCGGCGGGTCAGGCCGCGTTCACCGTTGTCCTGCTGGTGCTTTTCAACATCATCCAGCCTGCGGGCTGGCAGGTCGGACTGATCCGGATCGAGGATGTCGCCATCGGCTTCGCCGTCAGCCTGGGGGTCGGCCTGGTGTTCTGGCCACGCGGCGCGGCGAGCGTCTTGCGCGAGAACCTGGCTGCCGCCTACTCGCGTGCGGCCGACTACGTTGCCATCACCGCGCGGCAGCTGAACGGCGACCGCGATTTCGGCGATCCTGGCCAGGCCGAGAAGGCCGCCACGGCTGCCGTCCACCAGCTTGACGACGCGTTCCGCCAATACCTGACCGAACGGTCCGCGGCGCGCACCGATCCTGGAAGCGATGCGGCGCTGGTCGCGGGGGCGGCACGGCTGCTGCGCGCCGGGCACTCGATGGCAGCTCTGAGCACGATGACCACCGGCGGTGGGCCTGGCGCGGGCGATGAGCACGGCACGGACCTCGGGTGGTACCGCGACAGCATGGATGCACAGATTCAGACCGTGCGCTCGTGGTATGTCACCCTCGGTGATTCGCTGGCCCACGGCACGTCAGTCCCGCCGTCGCAGCCGCCTGACCCGGGGAGCCGTAGGCAGCTACTGCAGTACGTGCGGGAATGCGTCGCCACTGGCGACGAGCCGGCCCTGCGCCGCGCCCTGCTCGTGCTCTGGGCTAGCCAGCACCTAGACCTGCTGCGGCGCATGGAAGCACATCTCAGCGATCACGCCGCTGCCGCGTCAGTCCCGCCGTCGACGAGACGTCCGAGACCGGAGGTGGCCCGGAGCCACGATGCGGCCCGCTGACATCGCTCAGCTGGTCGAGCCAGCCGGGACCGGATCAGCCCTACAGGCGAGCATCGCAGGTCGCAGGTCATGGCCAAAGGTCCCGGTGATTGCCGGTCGTTGGACACTTGCCGGTGGAGCGTGAGCGCGATGTGATGAAGGTGGCGAGAGGGATCCGCAAGGACGCGGGGATACGGGCAGTAGCCAGTCCGCACACCACGCAATCTCCGACTCGCGAGAAACGCGATTGGATCCCTCTCGTCCGGCAAGTAGCAGCTCGCGATTCCGGGCACTCAAAAACAGCACTTAACCCCTGCTAGCCCCATATTGAGTACTCTGCTGCGATGTAGTAACTGCGATGGAGCGCGGCATTCGCCGGAGGAGAAGTGATGAGCGCGCCATGATGGCGAGCAGGGAGAGCTCCCAGACGCCGGGCCCGGAACTCGGTGTCACCTTACGCAGACTGCGCCGGAGCCGGGGACTGGCTCAGCGGGATCTGCTGCAGCCGCTGCACCTGGGCTCACACAGTGCGATCGTGGCCTATGA
The DNA here is from genome assembly GCA_963850875.1 of uncultured Actinomycetota bacterium. Lineage (GTDB taxonomy): Bacteria > Actinomycetota > Actinomycetes > Streptosporangiales > Streptosporangiaceae > Chersky-822. Next base: position 331,566 of record CAWKNA010000005.1, on the reverse strand, counting down.
AGCGGGTCGGCGCATTCCGCCGGTCGCCGTGATCAGCGGCTACGAACGGCTGTTCGGGCTGGCTCCTGGCTCATTGACGCGCTTGCGTGAGCAGGCGCTGGCCGACCGCGCGGCAGCGGAAGCCCACTCGCTGCAGGCGACCCGCGAGACCACGAGCATAGGGTCATCCGCCGTCCCCAGGCAGCTCCCCCCGACCACGGCTCACTTCACCGGGCGGACGGCCGAGCTGGCGCAGATCGACCGCCTGCTTCGGGATCGGGAGACCAGTACCCCGGTCGTGATCAGCGCGGTCAGCGGAATGGGGGGAATCGGCAAGACCGCGCTTGCCGTGCACTGGGCGCATCAGGCGCGGGACAATTTCCCTGACGGTGAGCTCTACCTTGACCTGCAGGGCTTCCATCCCTCAGGCAGACCCGTCACCCCCGAAAACGCGATCAGCCGGTTTCTGACCTCCCTCGGCGTTCCTTATCACCGGATACCGGTGGAACTGGGCGAGCGGTCAGCGCTGTTTCGCACCCTGATGACCGACCGGCGCATGCTGCTCCTGCTTGACAACGCTCGCGACGCCGAGCAGGTGCGGCCGCTGCTCCCGGCCGCACCGTCCTGCCGGGTGCTGATCACCAGCCGGTCGCGGCTGTCCGGCCTGGCGGTGCGCGAAGGAGCACAGCGGATCGCACTCGAAACGCTTGAGCTTCGCGACGCGGTTCAGTTGCTGCGGCGCGCTATCGGGCCGAGGGCAGGCGCCCAGCCCGGCGGCATCGCCGCTCTGGCTCAGCTGTGCGGACTGTACCCGCTGGCGTTGCGGATCGCCGCGGATCACCTGGCAGCGGATGGCGACATCAGCATCACCCGTGCGGTCATGCAACTGACCGAGGCATCCAGCCGGCTCGGCATCCTGACCGTCCCTGACGACGACGCGAGTACTGTGCGGACGGTCTTCACCTGGTCCTATCAAGCCCTGCCCACCCCCGCCCGTCGTCTGTTCCGGCTCCTTTCCGTGCCTGGAGGTCCTGACATCGCGCTGCCAGCTTGCGCCGCGCTCGCCGGGATGGGCGCGGCGGAATGCGCCGGCCTGCTCGGTGTGCTCTGCGAGGCGTACCTGGCCGAAGAGTCGGCGCCTGGCCGGTACCGCGTACACGACCTGCTGCGGCTATTCGCAGCCGAATGCGCGGCGGCCGAGGAATGCGCCGCGGACCGAGACCAGGCGGCCTTGCGCCTCGCGCAGTGGTATCTGCGCAGTGCCGCCGCGGCCAGGATCGCGCTGGATTCGTATCTGCCGCCGCTGCCGCTGCCAGCCGCCGAGCTTGCGGTGCCGCCGATGTCCTTCGCCGACGAGGCCGCGGCACTGGCCTGGTGTGACGTCGAGCGCGCCAACCTGACCGCGGCGGCGCTCTCGGCCAGGGACAATGGCTGGTACGAGATCGGCTGGAAGCTGCCGACCGCGCTGTTCGCGTTCTTCGACCGCTGCAAGCACTACGGCGACTGGATAGCCACCCACCAGGCGGCGGCCGAATCCGCCCGGCTGGCAGGCGACCGTGAGGCCGAGGGCAAGGTGCTGTGCAATCTCGGCAGCGCCTACCGGCCGATGCAGCGGTTCGATGAGGCGGTCAGCCACTATCACCGGGCGCTTGAACTCTTCCGCGAGGTTGGCTGGCGGCAGGGCGAGGCCAAAGTGCTCGGAAACCTGGCCGGCACCTACCATGACGCCGGCCAGAATGATCATGGCGTTACGACCGGGCTGGCTGCGCTGGCGCTCTTCCGCGAGCTTGACGACAGCTATGGCGAGGCGCTCTGCCTGTCGAATCTCGGTAACGCCTACGCTGACCTAGGCCAGCACGACAGTGCCCTCGCTTCGCAGAATCTGGCCCTCGAGCTGTTCCGTGCCCTCGGTGACCGACGTGGCGCGGCGCGGGCGCTGAGCGGCCGAGGGGTCGCGCTGACCCGGCTGGGACGCCCGCAGGAGGCGGTGCCGCTGATCACAACGGCCGAGCGCGACTTCGCCGCCCTCGGGGATCAGCATGAGCAGGCCAGCACCCTGACGGAATTGGCCGAGACCTACCTGGCTCTCGCCCGGCCCGCCGATGCCCGCCGTTGCGCCGACCGCGCAGCCGAACTGTTCGAGGCCATCGGCGAGCCGTGGCTAGTGGCCGATCTCAAGGCCAGGCTGATGCCTTGACGGCCAGCCGGCGCTGGCCGGTCATTCCCATCGGAAGAAGCGGACCGCCAGTGTTGCGAAGAGGTCGGCGTATGCCAGCAAGATGAGCAGTGGTGCGGTCGGAGGGAACCCGCTTTGCAGTGCAGCCTGGGCCGCCTGCACTGCCGCCCCGAGCGGGGTGTAGTTACTGATGTCGAGCAGCACCTTCGGCATGTCTGCGCGCGGTACCCACAGGCCGGCGAAGAACAGCATCGGGAAGAGCATGACTGAGCCGAGGCCTCCGGCGGCTGCGGCGGTTCGCGCGATGGCTGCGATCCACAACCCGATCGAAAACAGCGCAGCAACCGATGCCGCGATCGCCAGGACCAGTCCGCCCGGGCTCTTCGCGGCGTCTTCGCCGAACCCGGCGATGCCCAGGGCCACGAGGATGAGCATGGCCATCGCCGCCAGGCAAAGGTTGATGACGAGCTGCGCGGCGAGTACCCAGGCAGGGGGCGCCGGCGTCGTGGACAAGCGCCGCAGGATGCCCTGCTCGCGGTAGCTGGCCAGAGGAGTTGGCAGGCTCAAGAGCGCGAGCATGGCGATGACCAGCGCGAGCAGGACCGGAATATACACGTTGAAGTAGGTGAGCCCGCCCAGGGCGTTCTGGTGCTTATGGAATGCCGGGAGGCTGCCGAAGATCACCAGCAGCAGCAGCGGCATTCCCACGCCGAAAACCAGCCCGATGGGCTGTCTCCAGGCGAGCCGGGTCTCGTTGAGTGCAATCTTGCCGAACGCGGAACGAGGCGTGCTCGCCGGCAGCAGCGACCAGTGACCACTCACTTGCGCTGCACCGCCCCGTCGTTATGGAGATGTCGCCCGGTCAGCATCACGAAGGCGTCTTCGAGCGTTGCTGATTCGGTCCTGGCGTCCCTCGCGATCACCCCGGCCCGGTCCAGCGCCAGGATCACGGCATTGATCAGCTCTCCCGACCCGGTCACGACGACGTGCTGACCCTGATGCTCAACGCTCCTGACTTCCGGGAGACTGGTCAGCGGCGTAGAGCGTAATTCCCTTGATGCCGGCCCTTCCGGCGGTTGTCGTTCTTCCGCAAGACCGGCGCGGCGCCCATTTGTCCCGCGACCGCCATGCCTTCCTCCCGCGTGTCCCGATTCACGCTGCCGCTCGAAAGGAGCACCTCCCTCGTCGCCACGGCAAGGACGGCCGACTGTCCGGCCCGGGCAGGGACCGGGAGAAGTACAGCGCGCTGGCGCGCGTCGATTCGGTCAACGGCGTGCCACCCGGGCAGGCGAAGGCGCGCCCTGACTTCGACGAGCTGACGCCTGTGTACCCGCGTGAGCGCCTTCGTCTGGAGTCCGGTTCCGCGTCACCGACGGCCCGGATCATCGACCTGGTGAGCCCGGTCGGCAAGGGCCAGCGCGGCCTGATCGTGTCCGCGCCGAAGGCCGGCATCCCGAGGTGCACCTCATGGTCGTGCTTGTCGGCGAGCGGCCAGAAGAGGCCACCGACCTGAAGCGATCGGTTCGCGGCGAGGTCATCTATTCCACCTTCGACCAATCCGCCGACGACCACATCATGGTCGCGGAGCTGGCGATCGAGCGTGCCAAGCGCCTAGTCGAGCTCGGCAAGGACGTGGTCGTGCTCCTGGACTCAATCACCCGGCTCGGCCGCGCCTACAACCTGGCCGCGCCGGCCAGCAGCCGCGTACTGGCCGGCGGAGTGGCGGCCGGGCTCCATGCCCAGCAGGCCCTCGAACTGCTTCTGGACAAGACCCGCGAGACCTCATCGAACCTTGAGTTCCTCCGCCAAGTACAGAACAGCGCACGTCCGCGCCCCAGACGGGCGTCACCGGCTCCCGACGGGACGGCCTAACCCGGCCAGCGTCGGGGATGATCTGCAGGCCGATGCCGTCGCATGGCGGCCGAGGTGGTCTTTCGTCGCACAGCCGGGCAGCCAGGTGCATACCCGTTACAGTTAAGCGCGTGACTGAGCGGATCACGCCGCGGCAGTTCCACGAGGCCGACGGTGTCGGGGACTGGCGGGTGCTGTTCGGCGGGGTGTGCGCCCATTTTCGCACCGGGTCGTTCGCGACGGGCATCGCGCTCGCCGACGCGATCGGGAAGCTGGCCGGCGCCGCCAGCCATTATCCCGATGTCGACCTGCGGCCCGCAGGCGTGACCGTGCGGCTCAGGGATATCGACGGGCTGGGCGAACGTGATGTCGAACTGGCCCGGCAGATCTCGGCCGCCGCGCGCGAGTTGAACGTTGCCGCCGACCCGGCCGCCGTGCAGACCGTTCAGGTGTCGATCGACGCGGTCGTCGGTCCCGAGGTGATGCCCTTCTGGCGGGCCGTGCTTGGGTACGAGCAGTTTGGTGACGAAGACCTGCTCGACCCCTACTGGCGCGGGCCGGCGTTGTGGTTCCAGGTGATGGACGCGCCGCGCCCGCAGCGCAACCGGATCCACGTCGACATCTCCATACCGCACGACCAGGCCGAGGCGCGGATCGCGGCGGCGATCGCGGCCGGCGGCCATCTGGTCAGCGACAAGCACGCGCCCGCGTGGTGGACGCTGGCCGATGCCGAGGGCAACGAGGCCGATGTGGCCACCTGGATGGGCCGCGACTGAGGTATCAGGCGGGTCGATGGCTGACGTTGCGGCGCGCTATGCGTTTCCGCACACCGGCGCCGATGAGCGTCGTCGCCTGGAACTTTTTGAGGAACGTCTCGACCCTGTCACGGTGCGCAGGATCAAGTCACTCAACCTCGCTCCTGGTATTCGCTGTCTGGAGATCGGCGGTGGCCGCGGGCTAGTCAGCCGAGTACGACCACCGAGTAGCCGCCGAACACCTGGCCATTCTGGCTGGCGGTGACCCGGTAGACATGGGCGCTTCCCGGGGCCGGCGGGCCGTCAGAAGAGCCGAGCGCGATCTGCTGACCGTCGGCCGTGACGTTGACGCCGGTCTGGTCGAGCAGGCGACCGGGTGTTCCCAGCGCAACCAGACCGGTCGGCGGAGCGGCGGCCGGAAAGACGCCGCGCGCCATGGCGTGCAGCTGGAGCCAGGGCATGTTGGTCGGCTGATCCCGGGTAACCGTGACCTGAGCGGGCTGCCCGAATAGCGGTCCGACAGCCAGGGTGAGCTGCGACGGCATCGACTCGCCTGGAGCAACGACGTGGATGTTGCGCTGCCCGAGGTGACGGTTCTGCGACGCGTCCCACTCGGGTGTGGACATCGGATCGGCAGCCACGTCCCAGGCCCGGACCAGCAGGCACTCGTGACCGCCGTTCACGAACGTGGGCACCCACGAGGTAGGGCACTTCACCACCTCGTGGCAGAACCCGCTGCCCCGGTCGCCGAGGGTGGTGTAGGCCGTGCCGATCAGTGACGCCCCGATCGGATTGAAACCGAGGGTCGGATTGCACCAGTAGAACTCGACCACCACCTCGCGGGCCGGCCCGCGGCCGAGGTTCCAGACGTGGCCGTAGACGGTGTTGGCCTGGCCCGCGAGCGCTACCTGGCCGAGCTGGGCCGGGACAGCGGGCGCGACGGACGGCGCCACGCCTGGTGCGATGTAGACGTCCGGGCTCTCCCAGAACACGCCCTGCACCGGCCGCGCGCCAGTGTCGCCAGGGAAGGCACGGATGAAGATGTAGGGCAGCCACATCTGCTGCCGCGGTCCGGGCCAGACCCGCGGCGGGTCCACCGTCGTGACCTGGCCCGGCGTGATCGGGCCGCCGGTGAGCTGGCCGGTGCTGGTCCCAGGCTGGCGTACCGGCCTGCCGCCCGAACCCCTGCCGTGGTGGCAGTGATCGCAGCAGCAGCAGACACAGCAGCAGCAGCCGCACGCGGAGCGATGGTGCTCATGTGGTTCGGCCGCGCGACGCTCGTGACCGCAGCCGTGCCGGTGGTGGATCGGAGTGTGGTGATCATGGTCATGGTGGTCATGATCGCGGTCGCAACCGTTGTCGTGTTCATGCTCGTGCTCGTGCATCGCTAGCCCTCCTGGTCCGATAGGTAGCGAAGCTGGATCGGCGCTTGGGGTGCCTGCGGGGACGCGCCCGGCCACTGCTCCGGCGGCGCCGGGTACCAGGGCGGATCGGCCTCCGCGCCCTCGGGCGGTACGACCGGCAGCAGATAACTTTGGCCTCGCTGGTTTGTGCCGGTCTTCGTCCCTCGGATCCAGTCCCAGCAGCGGTACCCGTAGCCTCGGTCCGCATCGAGGTTGAAGTCGACCAGGTACCGATGGTCGGTGGCGAGGACCTGGCCCATCAGGTAGCCGCAGAACTGCACCGGGTCACCCAGTGGGCTGTGGTCGGTGGCAGGATCCCGGCCGATCAGGCGCTCATTGATCGCGTCGGTGTGCGCCGGGGACGGTGCCTGTTCGTATGCGGCGCGTTGCGCGGGACTCACCGGCCTGCCGGTACGGAAGAAGACCTGGTCGGGGGTCGCTCCCTGGGGGAATGGGCCGCTCACGGTACCCGCGTTGACCTGCACACCGGCCTGGAGGATGGCGTTCAGGTCGGTGTCACGGCCGACGAAATCGACCTCGGCACGGACGTCGCTCACCTCTCCTGGCGTGTCGTACAGATTGTGCGACGCGTCCCTGGACTTGTTCGGGTAGGCCCATGGGCGGCGGTATTCGTTCGCGTCGCCGGAGGGCAGCTGCGCGGTGCGGACCGGCAGGAACGGATACGGTTCTGCCCTTGGATTGTGCGGCGGGATCAGCAGGCTCGGATCGTTGTCCAGGTGGCCGAGCGGGTCGATCGCGTCGGCGAGCGCCTGGGCAAAGGAGCCGTCGAGTGTGTTGCCGAGCGAGATCAGCCCGTTGTCGATCTCGTTGGCAAGGCGCAGCTCGCCGTTATCGGTGTAGTCGAGCTGACCGTGCGGCAACATGAAGCCCGTGTGCGCCATGATGTCGTGGGTCGTGCTGACGATGTCCCAGGCCCACATCGCCAGCTGCCATAGCGCCCACCGCAGCGGATAGGTGCCGGGACTGAGCAGGGCCTTCACGACGTCGTCGGCCAGCTGGCCGATCGCCTCCGCCTCATGCCCGATCCACTTGACGATCGCCAGGACGGCGTCGCAGACGTCCTCGACCGGGTCTGAGCCGTTCACTCCGGACAAGTCGGGCGGACTGGCCAGGTTGGTGTAGTCCGACGCTGGCGGCCAGTCGATCACGTCAGGCTTGCGCGGCTTGTCGAGGTCGAAGCTGGTCCAGAACTGGAGCTTGTAGAACGTGATCATGAAGCGGTAACTGACTTGGACTTCCCACGGCAGCGGATAACCGGACGGGACGTCGAACTTGGGCGCAGGCGCTATCTGGGCGACAAGCTCGTCGAGCGGGGTGTTGATGTTGATGCCTGCGGCGTTCAGCAGGGTTTCCAGCAGGCCGAGAACCGCCGCCGAGCCGGCCTGGAATGCGCTGCCGCCGAGATTCTGCGGCTCAGGGCCGCCGTCGTGGTAGGTGGCGACGAGGGCGCGGACGATGCCCTCGGCCAGCCAGTCCGGCATCTGGCCGTCGATATCGAGGCCCTTCTTCGGGTCGCCGGGCACGGTCGCCGGGCGCACCCAGCCATCCGGTGTCTGCGTCCAGCCGTATTGGTGTCCGCTGTCGGTGTTATGCGCCAGTGAGTGGTCCGGGTCTAGTGCCACCGCGAACTGCAGCGCCGAAACGCCGAGGTCGGGATAGCTATCTTCGGCCCCGATTTCGTCCGTCGGCAAGGTGCCCCGCTGGCCCTGGACCGTGCCCGCCTGGCGGTAGTTCCAGGCGTCGATGTGGTTCTCGATCAGGTGGTGCCGCTGCCAGTGCGTGCGGAACGGCCCGCCGCACTGCTCGTTCACGAACGAGTGGTCGATCACATCGGTGCCGATATGGCAGACCCAGCCGAGCGCGAAGGCCTGGAACTGGGCGAACTTCGTCTGGTCGCCGTCAAGGTCGAATTGGCGCTGCGCCTCCTTGAGCAAGGCGCGGGCCATCTGGTTGGTCTTGCGGTAATGCAGCATGTCGCTCCACACGAATGCCTTCTCATCCCAGCCCACCCGCATCTTCAGCGAGAACCAGGAGAAGACGTCGGTGAAGGTCGCGAGCTCGTCGATCACGATCTGCTCGAGCCCGCCCACCAGCTCGGAGATGGCCGAGCTGAAGGCGGAGACGAGCCCGCCGGTCAGGTCGTCGATCGCCGTCTCGGCGGCGCTGACGATCGGCCCGACCGTGGCGTTCCAGACGTCCATGAACTGCCGCCAGATCTTCTGCAGCTTGAGCAGCAGGCGAATGATGTCGGCGAACGTCTGGTTGATCTCGGCCAGCAGCACCAGGATGGGTTCCCAGTCCTGGTCGCGCGCCTCGTCGATCCAGTAGATCACCCGCATCGCCAGCATCAGCAGGTCGTCCTGGAATTGGAACTCGGCCAGCGGGCCGCTTGAGTAGTCCTGGCAGAAGAAGAACAGGTCGGGCCCGATCGCGCCCACGGCGGCGAACGTGGGCCAGGCCGTCATGACCTCGCTGGCCCGCCTCGGATCGATGCCGAGGAACCCGCCAAGCAGCGGCTGGGGTCTAGGCTCGCCGCGCTCGAAGACGTCGTCTGGGTTGAAGGAGTTCTGCTCAGCCAGCCAGGCGGCCACCCGGCGCTGTGTGTAAATGTGCGTGAAATGCCCAGGCATCTTGGCCCCCAAGCGAATTATCCGAATAACAAACGTCCGCTCCGGGGCGGCACGCCCCTCTACTCTAAGCCATTAGAGCGGACGTATAAAAGATATTGACGAGCGTCGAGCGGGCCATTCTTTTCCGCCCTGCATCTGCGTTACGCCGGGACTACGGCGTAAGGCTGGAAATGCGACGCTAGCTGGCCGCGGGCAAGAAACGGCGCACTCCTGGCGGGTGCGCCGTCCGGTAAATGCGAGCCCGAAATCAGTCAGGCCGGTCTGCGGTCTGGACACCGTGGCCAGGCGACATGGCCGAGCTGAGGTATGGAAAGTGCGGGGTGGCCAGTGGCAGCGCGGCCAGTTGCACCAGCAACAGCACGTTGTCATCGGCGGCCGTGCGATTCATCCGCAACCGCCCGCAGTGCGTGCAGCGGTGAATCAGCATCGCGGCTCGTATCCGGCGGGTGGCGGTGGCGTCGGCCGGACGCTGGAGCAGCAGGCTCGCGTTGCGCGCATGGTCGGCGAATGACTGGCCGAAGGCGCGCAGCAGCTCTTCGAGCCCGTATCCGTCGGTGCGTGCCAGTGCCAGTTCGGCAGCCGAGAGAACGTCCTCAAGGGCTAGATGCAGCAGTTCATCGGTCAGGGCGTCCTTGCTGGCGAACCGGCGGTAGACGGTGCCGACGCCCACGCCGGCTCTGGCGGCGATCTCCTCCATGCTGGCGTCGGCGCCAGACTCGCCGAATACCTCGCGTGCCGCAGCGAGGATGCGGTGATAGTTCCGTGCGGCGTCGCGCCGGAGGGCAGGGGCCGGCCCCGGAGCGCGTCCGGCGACGGCTGCCTGCTCACCTGGCTCCTTGCCGGTGCGAGCCCGCTGTCGGCCGTGGATCTGGTCACTCGCTGGTGTCTGCGGCGAGCGCCGCGCCGACGACTATGGCCGTCCCGGCGTGCTCCGGCTCGCTGGCCATCCGCCGCTGGCCGCGCAGGGACGGGATCAGTAGGCCCGCGAGTCCAGCCAGCACCAGCCCGGCGGCCATAGCAGCGAAGCCGGTCGTGTAGCCGGACTCCTTCGGCAGCCCGGACGGCCCGAGCTGCGACGTGACGATGCTGGCCATCACGGCCGCGCCGATGCTGCCGCCGATCGTGCGGATGTTGGCGTTCATGCCGCTGGCGACGCCGGTCTGAGAGGACGGCACTGCGGCCACAACCAGCGCGGACATCGCCGAAAAGGCGAGCCCGAACCCGACGCCCATGATGGCGTTCGATAGGTAGATCTCCCACACGTGCCTGTGCGCGAACGCCAGGATCGCCATGGCCGCAGCCCCGATCAGGCACCCGGCAACCACGAGAGCCTTGCCCCCGAGCCGGCGGCCGAGCCGGCCGGCCAACATGCCCACGCCGAACATGGTGATCGCTGAGGGCAGCAGCATCAATCCGGAACGGGTGATGCTCGCCCCGAACCCGTACCCAGCGGCGGAGGGGGTCTGCACGAACTCGGGCAGGAAGGCGAACGACGCGTACATGCCCACGCCGATGAGCAACGCGACCAGGTTGTTCGTCCACACCGCCGTCTGCCGCATCATCTGCATGTCAATCAGCGGTCTGGCTGCGCGCAACTCGGCAAGCACCCACGCCGCCGCTAGTGCCACTGCCCCTGCCAGCAGGCCGGTCACCCGGCCGGAGCCCCAGCCCCAGTCCGGTGCCTCACTCAGCGCGACTAGCAGCGCGACCAGCCACGCGGACAGCAGCACCGCCGGCAGCCAGCTAATCCGCCCGGGAGCGCGCACAGGCGACTCAGGGACGAAAAGCACCGCCGACACCGCGGCGATGACCGTAAGGATCATCGGCAGCCAGAACAGCCAGTGGTAACCCAGCACATCAACAATCGGGCCTGCCAGGACAATGCCCAGGCCAGCCCCGACCGCGGTGAGCGAGGCCAGGGCCCCCACCGCGCCGGCCACCAGCCGGGCCGGGAACTCATCGCGGATGATTCCGAACGCGACGGGCACCATCCCGCCCCCGATCCCCTGGATCACCCGTGCCACGATCAGGACGCCGATCGAGGGCGCGACCGCCGCAAGCAGCGAGCCCGCCGCCAGCGCGACCAGCGTGGCGACGAAAACTCGCTCCTTGCCCATCATGTCGCCGATCCGCCCCAGGATCGGCGTCATGATCGACGCCGACAGCAGATACGCGGTCAGAACCCACGTCGCGGCGCTCTGCGTGGTATGCAGCTGATGCTGAACCGTCGTCAGCACCGGCACCACAAGCGACTGCAACAGCGCGAATGCCGCAACGCCAGCCGACAGCACCGCGAAAGTCACCTGATGATGCGCCCGCCGCCCACCCACGGCCATCCAGAACCTCCCCGAAGCCGACCCATGCTCCCGACGCGACCCTAGCAATCCGGAATCCAGATTCCGGACGCCGGGCCGACCGCCGGCGACGCGCCCGATCATCCGGCGGTGCGGGCTACGTGCACGCGGTTGCCCGGATGAGGAGGAAATTTTGCGCGGCAGGGTGTCCGGCGGATGCTCGCCGAGGCGCGGTGGCACACCGCTCATATAAGAAGACGGCCGACCTCGGCGTGCCCAAGGGCATTGACCAGGGGACGCGTGCCGCTGTGCCGCTCCCGTTGTGTACATCGGGTGAACTACCGGACCCGGTGGCCCGGCAGCTGTTCTACGACCGGCTGCTCGCCGACTACGCCGTCCACCACCGGACCGTGCGCGTCGGCGCCGTGATCACCAGCCACGCGCACGCCTGGCCGGCCATCGGCCGCTTCCTCACCACCCTCAGCGCCGCCGGGCTGACCGGCCTGCTCGCCGCCCTCGCGGTCGTGCTGCTAGCCGACGGCTACACCACCATGCGCCGCGTCACGGTCTGACCTGTGCCGCGGCAGCCTGGCCGGGCGGGAGGTTCGTTGTCACGAGTCGGGCCACAGATCCTCCGGCTCACGCCCGCAGGTCTCGGGGAGGGGCCAGAAGAGCACCGCGGCCAGTGCCGCAGGCAAGAAGGTGACCAGTCCGGCCACGGCGAACCGGTTGTCGACGTCGGCCACCGCGCCGAAGACGACCAGGCCGGTCACCGCGCCCAGCACACCGGCGGCCAGTGACCAGCCTGCCACCGAGGCCCGCACTGAGGTCGGGAACAGCTCGTTGACCAGCGATCCTATGGCCGGGGCGAAGACCGAGCTGGCGAAGATCCCGAGGATGTATCCGGTCAGCAGGGCCGGAGCGGAGCCGGTGTAGGCCAAGGTGGCGAACAGGGCCACGGCGATCATGCCTAGCGCTCCGGTCAGCCGTCGGCCTACCCGGTCCGCCATCCACCGTCCGGTCAGCAGCCCGGCCAGCCCGGCGACGCCGGCCCCGACCACCATGCCCGCTGTCACGATGCCTCGCTGGCGGAGCAGGTTCTGCGCGAACAAGAAGATGAAGCTGTTAGCCGGTCCGGTGATCACCGAAACCGCAAAGCCCAGCGCCACGATGACAGCCAGGCGGGGCCGGTACGGCCGGGCTAGGGCACCGAGCACAGGGATCGGATGTGCGGATCCGGCCGCTGCCACGGTGAACCGGTCGGGCTCGCTGATCCAGCGCCGGAGCAGGGCGAGCAGCGCCAGGGGAACCAGCGCCAGGACGAACACGCCCCGGAACCCGAGCGTGTGTGACGCCAGGCTGGCCACGATGGCGATGACCCCGGCGCCGATGCCGTACCCGGCGGCGACGAGCGCTACTGCCTTGGCCCGGTCAGCCGCGGCGGTCTGCTCCGCGGCGATGACCTGTGCGAGCCCGCTGGCGGCGCTCAGCACGGGCCGCCCGCAGGCGAAGATGGCCACGAACCACCAGTAGCTGGGGCTGACCGCCGCCACCGCGGTCAGAGCCAGTCCCGCGCCGACGGTGACGAGCAGCATCATCCGACGGCCGAAGCGGTCGGCCAGGCCGGTGATGGGCAGGCCGCCCAGCGACGCCAGGCGCATGATGGCAAGCCCGATTCCCAGTGCGGTACCCGACAGCCCGGCCTGATCGGCGAGTGTTGCGCCGTGGGTCACCCGGCCGAACCCACTGGCCACCTCACCGAGGGCGGCGACCACGCCGAACTGCCCGAACCCCGCGGCGAAGGCGGCCACGGCCGCGCCGACCACGGCCCGATCGTTCCAGGCAAGCAGATGGAGCCCCGCCGACCGATCTACCTGGCCCGCGGCCGGATCAGCGCGCACCGTCGCCTTGGACCGCTTCAGAATTCCTCCCAGGGGAACTGCCCCTGCATGGTTCGGCCCGACTGGGCTGGCTTGGGCGCAATCGCCGCCGGTGTCACTTCGTCTTCCATATCAGATCACGATCCTGGCCCGTTGCCGGCACTTGCGGTCGGCCCGTATCCAGGCATGGTCGGCGGCCGGAGCTTTCGCTATGGCGGGCAGATCCCAGCGCAATGGCGGGCGGACGCCAGCGGACTTAGGTCCGCGTTTGGTCGCGTTTTGGTCTTCCTGATTGATCGTCAACCGGTCCGGCCTGCATCGTGAGCGAAATCTCAGGAGAATCCGGCCGGAAACGCTCGACTAGGCAAGGGCGCCTTCGGTTCTGGCCGTGCAGAAGTGGATCGTCAGAATCTGCGCTGGAGGACCTCATGGCGCGAGGTACCCGCTCGGCCAGCCACGGCGTGACAGCACTCGGGCGCGGCCATCGGCTCAGGTCTGCGCCGTCGCCGCCAGTTCGGCCAGGTTCGGCGGCATTCGGTTTCTCGTCGTCGCGGGCCGGGCGTCGGCGGCCAACGTAACGCCGGTCTCGGATCAGTCCGCCGCGGCCGTCCGGACCGCCGTCAGCGCGGCCGTCGCGCAGGACTCGCCGTCATGACCGGCAGCGACCCGGACCTGCGACTTCCCGACAGTCAGGGCGGCCAGCCGTCGGCCGCTGGCCAGCAGACAGTCAGCACGGCTTGCCGTTGTCGCCGTTAATGAAGATGGAGTGCCCGTCATGAGCACTGGCAGGGTGGGTCCACAGGAGCGTCGCTGGCTGCGGCGGGCTGCCACGTTCCGCAGCCGCGGCCTGGTGATCACCGTCGTCCTGGCGGTGGTCGGATTCGGCGCCATCCCGCCGGCGAACGCCGCTGCGGCCGGCCCGCTCAGCGTCTCGTGGTCCGGGATCTGGGGCTGGCTGACCCACCGCACCCCGGCCCTGACGCTGCCCGCGCAGCAGGCGGGCACGGCGCGAGGCCTGCCGCATCGGGTGTCGGCCAACGCGACCAGAGCCGGTCGCGGCCGGACCGGCCCTGGGTAAGTCGCGCCCGGCCTGGGTAGAGGGGATCGTATCACCAAGGCCGGGGGGTAGCTGATGGCAACGGGTTCAACGACGCACAAAGGTTCAACGGGGCAGAAGGCGGACATACCGAGCCAGCGGAGCGGCGCATCCGCTGGGCGCAAGCGGCAGCTGCCCGGCGTGCACCCGCCACGGGTTCGGATGCCGGCGGGGACTGCGGGCAATGTGCTGTGGTGGGGCGGGCTCGCGGCGGTGGCGGCGTTCGGTGTGGTGGACTGGCCAGTTGTGGCGCTGGTGGCGGCCGGTTCATGGGTTGCCGAGCAGCACGCGAACCAGCTCAAGCGCGCTGAAGACAGCCGCTAGCCAGGACGCGGCAAGGTGAGCCTGGTCCGCTAGCCCAGGGATCCGCATGATCGCCCAGGCTGGCGCGGTGCTGGCCAGGATCGCCGACCGGCTCCCGCTGTCGGCGGGCCGGGCGCAGCGACGCCGGTGGGCCGGGAACGGCCGCGCGCACATCGAGGTCAAGGGCGCGCATCTCCCCGGTAACGAAGCTTTTGCCACCCGGCTTGAAGGTGAGCTCGCTCGGCTTGACGGGGTCGACTGGGCTCAGGTCAATGCCGTTCTCGGGCGGGTGATCGTCGCCTTCGACGACGATCAGCTGGACGTAGACGACCTCACCGACGTCATCGAGGGCGCCGAGGAGGCGCACGGCCTCGCGGCCGAGCGGTTCCCGCACGACCGCCCCGAGCATCCGGCTGACATCGAGCCATTGCAGCGGCAGCTGTATGCCATCGGCGCGGATCTGGGCGGTCTCGGCCTCGGGTACGTCGGCCGGATCATCCGGGCGAACCCCCTGGTGGGAGAGGTCGCGTCGCTGGTCTCGCTGGTCGATTCGACCCCTATCCTGCGCCGGTCGCTTGAGGGCAGGATCGGTCACGCGGCCACCGATCTCGGCCTGGCGGTCGGGAACGCGGTCGCCCAGGGGCTGGCTCAGGGGCCGGTCGGGCTGATGGTGGATATCGCTCACCGCGGTTTGCTGCTCGACGAGATGCGAGCGCGCCGGGAACTGTGGCAGCAGCGCGAATCCGAGCTGCACGAGCAGCGCGCGGTCGGCGGACTGCCGTCGCCGGCCGACGGCCAGCGGCCGGCGCCGCTTCCGGCCGGGCCGGTGGAATCCTACAGCAACTCCGCCGCGGTCGGGGCGCTGGCCGGAGCCGCCGCGACCGCAGCGGTCACCCGCGACGCACGGCTGATGGTGGCGGCCACGGTGGCCGCCACGCCGAAGGCGGCCCGGCTCGGCCGCGAGGGCTTCGCCGCGCGGCTGGGCCGCGACCTCGCCCGGTCCGGGGTGCTGACCATGGACGCCGACGTACTGCGCAGGCTGGACCGGATCGACACGGTCGTGCTCGACGCCGAGGTGCTGTCCACGGGGCGGACCGTGCTCGGCACGGTATGGGTATCGCCGGAGTATCAGGCGGACGCAGAGCAGGCCAGGCTGGCAGCGCACGCTCTGCTCAGCCCGGTCTCCCAGGCATCGCACGGGCCGGGCAGCCGGACGCTCGGGCCGGGCGGCTTGACGCCCGGGCGCGGCGGCTGGACGCTCGGGCCGGTGCCCGCCCAGCTGGCCGGCCCGGCCCAGAAGACGGCTCGCGATCTGCGAGAACGCGGCAGCGTGCAGGCGCTGCAACGGGATGGGCGCCTGATCGGTCTGGTGGTCAGCGAGCCTGAGCTCGATCCGCTGGCCGGCCCGCTGGTCGCGACTGCCCGGTCGATCGGCCAGGTGATCGTGGCCGGCCGGGGCAGCGTGGGCAAGCGGTTGCACGCGAACCGGATCGTGGCCGGCGGCAGCGGGATGGCCGCCGCGGTGCGTTCGCTGCAGGCCGATGGCGGCGTCGTCGCGGTGGTCTCGGCTCGGCAGCACCAGGCGCTGGCCGCCGCCGATGCCGGGATCGGGGTGACCGCCGGGCCGGGTGCGCCGTGGGGCGCTCATCTGCTCACCGGCGCCGGCCTGGCTGACGCCTGCCGGATCTTGCAGGCGGTTCGGCCGGCCAGAGCCACCAGCCGGCGAGCGGTCGCGTTCGCCGGGTACGGGTCCGGTGCGGCTGCGCTGCTGGCGCTGGCCGGCCCGCGGGCCGGAGCCTCGACGCGATCGCTGCTCGCGGTCAACGGAGCCGCGCTCGTGTCCCTTGGCAGCGGCGCCTGGTCCGCGGTGACACTCGGCCGCCAGGCGCCGCCGCTGCCGGCCGCGACGTCCGACTGGCACGCCCTGCGCCCGGACGTTGTGCTGGCGAAGCTTGCCAGCACGACCCGGGGACTCGACCAAGCCGAGGCCGAGCGCCGCCGGGTGACGCAGCCCGCCGACCGGCCAGCCGAGGAACCGGGCGTGGTCCGGGCGTCGCTTGAGGAGATGGCGAATCCGCTGACGCCAGCTCTGGCGAGCGGAGCCGGGCTCGCGGCGGCCACCGGATCGATCACCGACGCCCTCCTGATCGGCGGGTTCATGTCGGCCAACGCGCTCGCCAGCGGCATCCAGCGGGTCAGCGTCGGCCACGCGCTGCGCCGGCTGATCGACTCCTCGGCGGTCCGGGTCCGGCTACGGCGAGGCGACCGCGAAGTGCTCTCAACCGCTGACCAGCTGGTCGCAGGCGACGTGATCATGGTGGCGGCCGGTGACGCCGTGCCCGCCGACTGCCGGATCACCGAAGCCCGCGGCGTGGAGGCCGACGAGTCGAGCCTGACCGGCGAGTCTGCGCTGGTTCGCAAGAGCGCCGACCCGACAAGTGCGGTGAATTTGGCTGAGCGGCGCAGCATGCTCTACGCCGGCACGTCGATCGCGGCCGGCCAGGCCACGGCCGTGGTGGTCGCGGTCGGCCCGGCGACCGAGCTAGGCCGCAGCGCCCAGGTAGCGACGGGCGAGCCCCGGCCCGGCGGTGTCCAGGCCAGGCTGCGGCAGCTCACCAGGACCACCGTGCCGCTCGTGCTCGGCTCCGGCGCGGCGGTGATCGGCGCCGGGCTGCTGCGCGGTCGGCCCCTCTCGCAGACTCTCGGCACCGGCGTAAGCCTCGCGGTGGCCGCAGTCCCCGAGGGACTGCCGATCGTCGCCACGGCCGCCCAGTACAGCGCTGCCAGGCGGCTGTCCAGGCGCAACGCGCTGGTCCGCAACCCGGGCACCATCGAGGCGCTCGGCCGGGTTGACGTCCTGTGCTTCGACAAGACGGGCACCCTGACCGAGGGCCGGATCAAGCTGCATCGAGTCTGGGCCGCGGGTAGCGAGCAGCCGGTGGAGTCGCTGAACGCCTGCGGCCGCCAGGTCCTTGCCGTCGGCCTGCGAGCGACACCTGAACATCACAACGGGGAGCCGCTTGCCCACCCGACCGACCGGGCGATTGTGGACGGCGGCTTGACCGCTGGCCTGGGCGCGGCGCTCGGCACCGGCGGCTGGCGACAGACCGGCGAACTGCCGTTCGAGCCGTCCCGCGGCTATCACGCGGTCCTCGGCCGGACCCCGGCCGGCCAGCGGCTCGCGGTCAAGGGTGCGCCGGAAACCGTGCTGCCGCTCTGCTCGCACCTGGACCGGGACGGTGCGGTCGTCCCGCTCGATGACGCCGCCAGGCGGGCCGTCGATGCGGCGGTCGACCGGCTCGCCAGGCACGGTTACCGCGTGCTCGCCGTCGCCGAGCGCGATGCCTCAGGACGTCGCGATCTGCATCAGGACCGGATCGGGCGGCTGCGGTTCGTCGGGCTGCTCGCGTTCGCCGACCCGGTTCGGGACAGTGCCGCAGCGGCCATTCGCGGGCTGCGGGCCGCGGGGATCGACGTGCTGATGCTCACCGGCGATCATCCGAGCACGGCTGAGGCCATCGCCGGCGATCTTGACCTGATCGAGGGCCGCCGCGTGGTCACCGGTCCCGAACTCGACCTGCTCTCCGACCCGCAGCTGGACAAGCTGCTCGCGCACGCTGGCGTGTTCGCCAGGGTGAGCCCGGATCACAAGGTCCGGATCGTCGCCGCGCTGCGGCGCACCGGCCGGGTGGTCGCGGTCACCGGTGACGGCGCCAATGACGCACCGGCCATCCGGCTGGCCGACGTGGGCGTCGCGCTCGGCCTGCGCGGCACGAATGCGGCCAAGGAGGCCGCCGACGTCGTCGTCACCGACGACCGGATTGAGACGATCATCGATGCCATCGTGGAGGGCCGCGCGATGTGGGCGTCCGTCAGGGACGCGATCGCCATGCTGCTCGGCGGGAACCTCGGCGAGATCGCCTTCACCGTCGGGACCGGCCTGCTGCTGCCCGGCGGGCCCGCGCTTAACGCCCGCCAGCTGCTGCTGGTCAACCTGCTCACCGACATGCTCCCGTCGCTGGCACTGGCCGTCCGGCCGCCGGCCAGCGCCACCCCGGATGCGCTGCTCAGCGAGGGGCCGGACGCCTCCCTCGGCAGCGCTCTCACCCGCGACATACTCCTTCGCGGCGGGCTGACCGCTGGCGCGGGAATGGCTGCCTGGCTGGGCGGGCGGCTGACCGGCGTCATGCCGGGCCGGGCAGGCACCGTGGCGCTGGTCGGCATCGTCGGCGCGCAGCTCGGCCAGACGCTGGTGGCCGGCTGGCGGAGCCCGCTCGTGATAGCGGCCAGCCTGGGCTCGGCTGCCGCGCTCGCCGGGGTGATCCAGACTCCCGGAGTCAGCCACTTCTTCGGTTGCCAGCCCCTCGGCCCGGTCGGCTGGGGGATCGGCCTCGGTGCGGCGGCAGTGGCCAGCGCCGCCGCGCCGCTCATCTCGGTCGGCCTGCCCGCACGTTGGCAGGCCGACGTCCGGTCGCGCAGCGGTGCGACCCAGCTGAGTCCTGAGCTGACCCTCGCCGGGCCGGACCGGCCACCGTCAGGCGCTACAGCTTTGCCTGCGCGTTCGCGGTCGTCGGCGGCGGAAGCAATTGGTTGACCAGGATGTCCGTTAGCCATTGCTCGTACCGCCCGGGCGGCCAGCCTCGGTCACGGACGAGCAGCCCGTAGACCTCTGGGGAGGTGAGGGCGTGAATGATGTCGTCAGCGTCGCGCTCGCGCAGCCCCGGCCGGAGGGCGCCGGAGCGAGCGAGGGAACTTACGATCCGCGCATGGCCGTGTTGCCTTTGTCGCATCAGCTCGGCGAGCAGCGCCGCAGCATCGGGATCAGAGCCTGCTGCGCTCACGAGGATCCGATGAAGAGGCTCGCCCCTCGACATGATGCCGCGGATGAGGCCGGCCAGACCGGCCAGCTGGTTCCTGGGGTCTGGGTCCGCAACAAGCGCACGGATGTGTGGCCGGTCCACCAGCGCGACGGCCTCGTCGTCACCGGCAATTGAGACCTCGATCAGGGCCTTGAGTATCCCGAGCTTCGATGCGAACAGCCGGTACACCGTCGCGGGCGGCACATCCGACCGGTCGCTGATGTTCTCGATCGTCGTTCCGGCGTAGCCACGGTCGAGGAAAAGGGCCCGCGCGGCCTCGATGACCACGGCCCGAGCCAGGCGGGTTCGCGCCTGGCCGCCCCTGCCGTCGTGCGAGCCGCGGCGCTTGACATCGGTCGACACAGTTGTGAGACTACTACTATCAAAATGATAGTGATACTCTCAATATTGAGAGTGCCTGGACAGGAGATACGCCGATGGTGCGCCTGGCGTTCAGCGACGCCGGCAACGACCCGCCCTCGCTCACCACCCGGCAGGCCTACGACCTGCTGGCGGAGGGCTTCGGCCCAGGGTTCAACGGGCCCCTCGTCTCGCCGCCGACCTCCATGGCCCGCACGCGCAGCCCGGCATCGCCAGGCTCAACGGACGCCTGAGCCAGGTACCGGGCGTGGCCTCCGTCAGCCCGCCGGCAATCAACGCCGCCCGCGACGCCGCGGTCATCATCGTCTATCCGACCACCGCGCCGCAGTCCGCCCAGACCGCTTCGCTCGTCCGCCAGCTGCGCGATCAGGTGATCCCGCAGGTCACCGCCGACAGCGGTGTCACTGCCTTCGTCGGCGGTGAGACCGCCGCAGGAGCCGACACTTCGGCATACCTGTCCGGTCGGCTGCCGTGGGTGATCGGCATGGTGGTCCTGCTGGCGTTCGGACTCCTCATGATGCTGTTCCGATCCATCGCCATCCCGGTCAAGGCGGCCGCGATGAACCTGCTCTCGATGGGCGCGGCCTACGGCGTCATCGTCGCCGTCTACCAGTGGGGCTGGCTTGCCAGCATCTTCGGGGTCAGTCGCACCGGGCCGATCGACCCCTGGATCCCGCTCATGATGTTCACCGTTGTGTTCGGCCTGTCGATGGACTACGAGGTCTTCCTCCTCTCCCGCATGCGCGAGGAATGGCTCCGCAGCGGCGACAACTCCCGTGCCGTGGCCAGCGGGCTCGCCAGCACGGTACGGGTGATCACCGCTGCGGCCGCCATAATGGTCTGCGTATTCGGCTCGTTCGTGATAGGCGATCCGGTGCGGATCCTCGGAGTGTTTGGTCTCGGCCTGGCGGTCGCCGTGCTCATCGACGCCACGGTGGTCCGCATGGTGCTCGTGCCCGCTGTCATGCAGCTCCTCGGCTCGGCCAACTGGTGGCTGCCCCGCTGGATCGTCCGGGCAAACCCCGGCATCCCGATCGAACCAGAGGTGGAACACCTTGCGGACAGCGGCCTGGGCTGCCCCCGGCCGGTCAGAGCAGATGTCGCGCAGTGATCCTGGCGGTCTCTCAGAAAGGAGAATGCGCGTGGCCCGCATCAAAGGAGTCTCGTCCGTCCAAGCCGGGCTGCAGCTGAAGATCGCCTACCACTTCACCCGGCGCAGCATCGCCAAGCTCACCGGTCGAGAGACGGAGCGGATGATCGAGCCGCTTGAGATGTACGCCCACCTGCCCGTGCTTTTCAAGGGCTACGCCAAGCTCGAGCAGGCAACAGCCAAGCTGCACGGTCTCGGCAACCGGCTGCACGCCCTCGCCGAGCTGAAGGCGGCCACCCTCACCCACTGCGAATACTGCATCGATATGGGCTCTGCCATCTCCCGCCAGTGGGGTCTGACCGACGAGGAGATCCTGGCCCTCCCCAGCTATCAGACCAGCCCGCTGTTCTCCGAGCTCGACAAGCTCGTCATGGACTACGCCGTCGGCATGACCCGCACCCCAGCCGCGGTCCCCGGCGAACTGTTCGACCAGCTTCGCCAGCATCTCGACGACGGCCAGATCGTGGAACTGACGCACCACATCGCATTGGAGAACATGCGCGGCCGCTTCAACCTGGCACTCGGCATCGGCTCGGCCGGATTCAGCGACGGCATGGTGTGCGCCGTGCCCGCCGTGCATCCATGATCAGCGCCACCGGCCCGAGCCGCGCCGAAGCCGTTCCGGCTGGGTGCCGCCGCATTCGATCCGACGAGCGATGTAGGTGCCGTCATCCTCGAGCCTGATGCGTTCGGGGGATGCGCTCGTTACCGTCGTATGTGTGTCGACCGACCCCTCGACTGAGGGGCCGCTCCGGCGGCCGATTCCCGCGGCGCTCAGCGAGCGCCAGTGGGTGGTCATCACCGCCCTCGTCGCCCTCGTCGGCCTGGCGACGCTCACGCTCGTTCTGGACACGCGGGGCCCGGGGCCCGGCTACGGGCGGGGTCCTGGGCCATTCCTCGTGCTGATCGCCTGTGCGCCGCTCGTTGTGCTGCGCCGCTGGCCACTGCCGGTCCTGGCCGTCGCGACGGCGGTGACCGGTGTCGAGATGGCCTGGGGCAACGCTCCGCTCCCGCTCGGTGCGATGCTCGGGCTGGCCACTTACTTCGCGGCGTCCCGGCTGCCGAGGCGGCTGTCGATTCGCGCCGGGGTTGCTGTGGCGGCAGTCCTCGGCATCGCGCTGGTCTACGCGACGGTCGCGGTCAAGGGCCCTCCACTTGCGGTCGAGGCGGCGGAAGGATTCCTGCCTCTGGTCGCGGCTTGGTTCATCGGGGACAGCGTGGCCGCGCGACGTCGGTACATCACTGGACTGGAGGAGCAGGCGGAGCGGGAGCGGGCGGCCGAGGTTGAGCGCGCCCGCAATGAGGTTCGGGAGGAGCGGGTTCGCATTGCCCGTGAGCTGCACGATGTCGTCGCTCACACGCTTGCGGTGATCACGGTCCAGGCGGGCGTCGGCCGCCGATTGATGGCGAAGCGCCCGGAAGAGGCGCGCAGTGCGCTGGAGTCGATCGAGGCGATCGGCCGGACCGCGCAGGATGAGCTGCGGGTGGTGCTCGGATTGCTGCGCGACGAAGACGTCGAACCGGCGTCCCTGGTTCCAGCTCCGCGGCTGGCCGATCTGACGGAGCTCGCCGAGACGGTGCGGGCTTCGGGTGTCCGGGTGGAGCTGCGAATGTCGGGTGCGGACCGGCCGCTCTCGCCGGCGCTTGAGCTCTCGGTCTACCGGGTCGTCCAGGAGGCGCTCACGAACGTGGTCAAGCATGCGCCGGGAGCGCGGGCGATGGTCGATGTCGAGGTCTCGGCCGGATCAGTCCGGGTAGAGGTCACCGATGACGGCCGCCCGGCGGCCAGCCGCTCACCGGGCCAGCAGACCGGCGCGGGTGCTCCGAGTGCGGGCCACGGGCTCGCCGGGATGCGCGAACGGGTCGGCGCGTTCGGCGGCTCGCTCGCTGCCGGACCGCTCGCCGGGGGCGGCTTCCGCTTGCTTGGCCGCATCCCGATCGAGGGCGCGCCGTGACCACGAGCGTTCTCGTTGTCGATGACCAGGCGCTGCTCCGCACCGCGTTCTCGTCGCTGATCGATGCGGAGGACGACTTGCGGGTTGTCGGTGAAGCGGTCGATGGGCGTGACGCGGTCGATCTTGCGATGCGTCTGTGCCCGGACGTTGTCGTCATGGACGTCCGGATGCCGGTCATGGACGGGATTGAATCGACGCGCCGGATCACGTCAACAGACGGCCGGTCCCGGGTCCTCATCCTGACGACCTTCGACCTCGACGAGTACGTCTTCGAAGCGCTCCGGGCCGGGGCGAGCGGGTTTGCGCTGAAGAGCCGGCCGCTCGACGAGCTGCTCGGCGCGATCCGGGTCATCGCCGCGGGTGAGGCGCTGCTCGCCCCCAACATCACGCGACGCCTCATCTCACATTTCACCGATCGCGCCAACGCTCCAATGAGCGTGCCCAGCGGCCTGGCCGAGCTCACCGAGCGCGAGCGGGAAGTGCTCTCGCTCGTCGCGCGCGGACTCTCGAACGTCGAGCTCGCCGAGAGCCTGCACGTCAGCGTGCCCACCGCGAAGACGCATGTGAGCAGGGTCCTCGCCAAGCTCGGTGCGCGTGACCGGACGCAGCTCGTCATCATCGCCTACGAATCGGGGCTCGTCAGTCCGGCGTGAGGGCCCATCCTGGCCACGCCGGGTGATCTCGGCCCGGAGCAGCGGGCGCGTACATCATGCGGATGACGCGAATCCGATCCTTGCGCACGACGACGGCAGCTCCGCCGATCGTCCACGATGGCAGCCATGAACGAAACGGCATTCTTCGATCGGGCCCGACCGCGCTCAGGCCGACGGTCTTGCGAGGCGTCGTGAAAGGGTTCTTCGTCCTCATCCTCCTCGCCCTCGGCGGCCTGGGCTTCGGCGCGCTGCGCCTGATGAACAAGCGTGGCCCAGCTGACACCGGAACAGGCACGGGCACAGATCCGGACGAGTGGGCACCGGCAGGCGACGTCGCCCCGCGTCCGGGAAGGACGGGCGCTCCCGCGGCGGCCGCGCGCGTGCTCTCGGCTCGGCCCGCCGGCCGGGACTCCTCTCCCGCGTCGTTGCCTGACGTGCCACATTCACCCGGTGGCGTCGGCAGTACTGCGGGATCCTCGCGGCGGGCACGCACCTTGGCTTCGCACGGTGGGCCGATCGACGGGTGGGCGGTCGAGACGCACGGCCTCACGAAACGGTTCGGCTCGAACGTCGCGGTCGATGATGTCGAGCTGCTTGTGCCGCGCGGCTGCGCGTTCGGCTACCTCGGGCCGAACGGCGCCGGCAAGACCACGCTGATCCGGACGCTTCTCGGACTGACGAAGGCCGATAGCGGCACGATGTCCCTACTCGGGATTCCGGTTCCATCCGAGCGCAGCCGGGCGCTCGCTCGCGTCGGCGCCATCGTCGACGAACCGCGCTTCCATGCCCACCTCACCGGGCGGGAGAACCTTCGCCTGCTCGCCGCCGCGCGGGGAGGCGAAGCGGGGGCAAGGATCGCGCCGTCGCTGACCCGCCTGGGTCTCGCCGACCGCGCCGACCACAAGGTCGGCTCGTACTCGATGGGCATGCGCCAGCGGCTCGGGGTGGCGTCCTGTCTGCTCGGCAATCCGGAACTGCTCATCTTGGACGAGCCGATGAACGGGCTTGACCCAGCCGGGATGCACGAGATGCGGGCGATGATCGACAGCCTGGTCGACGAGGGACGGACGGTCTTGTTGTCGTCGCACCTCCTGGACGAGGTTGAGCGGACCTGCGACGCGGTCGCGATCGTTGACCATGGTCGGGTTATCCGTCAGGGCCCGATCGACGACCTGGTCCATGGCGCCGGCACCTTGGTGGTCGCAGTGGACTGCGTCGACCCGGCAGCGGCATCGCGCCTCATCGAGGAATCCGGAATCGCCGCGGGAACGACGCTCGTCGAGGCGGGACTGACCGTGACCCTTCCTTCCGGCGCCTCACGTGAGGGCATCGCCGAGGTCAACCGCAGGCTGGTCGAGGGCGGCATCTCCGTCTATGGCCTGCACGAGGTCCGCACCACGCTGGAGGACTGGTTCTTGTCGGTGACGAGCAGATTGGGGGAGCGATCGTGAGCAGCGTGACAACTGGCGTCGGACCAGGGTCCGGGCCCTCCGGAGGATGCCCATCGGCCCCGGTCCCGGCCGGTCTCGCGACGTTCCGGCAGCTCGGTTCGTTCGTTCCGACCTGGGGCCTTATCGCGACGAAGCACCTTGAGCTGCGCAAGCGACGCGGCCTCATGATCGCCGTGCTGCTGCTGACGCTCGGCCCGCCGGTCATCATCCTGGGCATCCGGATGCTCTTCCAGGCGATCAACTCCTCGACCTACGGACCAGCGGGCAGCCCGGGCGTCTTCGCTTTCCTCGTCAACATGATGGCCGAATTCTGCTTCATCATCGCCGCCACGCTCGGCACCTCAGCGGGGACGACCGACCTCACCGACGGCGTCTTCCGTCATCTCGTGATCACCGGCCGGTCGCGTCTAGCGCTCTACCTCGCCCGGATTCCCGCCGGGCTCGCCATCGTGCTCCCGCTCGTCGCGGTTGCCTTCACGGTGCTCTGCCTCGTCACGAGCTACGACGGGACTCCCCAGCCGACCTCGGTCAACGTGAACGGCGTCTCGATCCCGATGCAGCTACAGGAAACGCAATTGCGCACCTGGATCGACCTGCATCCGCAGCAGGCCGCGACCGCGTTCCAGTCCGGCCCCGCGCCGAGCGTCGCCGGCGTCCGCGCAGCGGCGAACGGCGATCTCGTCTCCCTCTACAGCGAGTACAGCTCCAAGGAGGTCGCTTACTCCAATCCAGCCATGAATGAGATGGTCAAGATCGGGCTCTGGCTGGAGCTCGTGACCGCTGTCGGCCTCACGGCTGGGCTGGGTCTCGGGTCCCTGATGGGACAACGAACGGTGTCGACCATTTTGATGATCGTGCTTGAGATCATCGTGACCCCGGTCCTCGCTACGCACGTCATCCCGTTCTTCCTGAACGGGCAGCGCCTGGTGGTCGGCCTCGCGCTCGACCAGCTTCGCCCAGCCGGCCTCGCCGCCGGCAATGCACAAGGGCCCGGCCCAGCAGGGGTGCTGTCCGGCGGACGCGGCGTGCTGGCCATCCCGCCCATGCCTACCTGGGCCATGATCCTCGTGATCGTCGGATGGATCGTCGGCTGGTCGGTGATCGGTGCGTGGAAGACGGCTACCCGAGACGCATAAGCCAGGAACGCGCTGGACTGGCTGCTGGTGACCCGGCAAGTCGGCCCGGCTCCGTGATCGCGCTGTCTCGGCGCCTGTGCGATCGCCTCACCTTGCTGCCCTGCCACCGAGGGCCACGGGACACCCCATCCCCGGACATCTGACCAGGTCACGGTCTCTGGAGGACGCGAGGTGAGCCGTCCCGCCCGGCAGCACACCCCGGCACTGGCCCGGAGCCTGTGGCTGAAAGCTCGCCGTGTCCCGATCGTTGCCCGGTGGTAACAAGCCGTCGACTGCCCTGCCTGAGACTGAGGATTAGGCGACGCCAGTCACCTGCGGTCCTCGACGACGGAGGACGTGATGACCAGAACGATTAGCAGGAAATTCCTGGTCTCACTGGCCATCGCCTTGACGATGTCCTTCATGGTGCCAGTCGGCCATGCCAGCGCGGCCCCCGCGACTAGCTCACCGCCATCGAAGCGTGAGCGCATCAAGATACTCACGGCCGTCCTGCACAAGATGCAGAAGGACTTCAGCAAGCTCCAGGTGAACGTTCCTGGCCCGGACCGGTGAGAGCACCTACAGTCACGGGTTCGAAGAAATCCGCGCGCAAGATCCGGGCGAGCTGTGCGCCGCCGCGGCCGGCATCCCGGTGCTGGTCGGCACCGGGGACTGCGACGCGGCCCAGCACCTGGCGGTCGGCCCTGGCAGTTGCGGACCCGGCCTACGACCAAGACGCGGGCAACAGCGGCCTGGGATGACTCACCATGGGTCACGGCTGTGGGCGATAGCACCACCAATCTGAGTGCCACGGGCAGACGAATCGGCCCCGACCCGCTCTGGAACTACGCGCCGTTCGGCTTTGCGTTCGGCGAAGGTGCCGGGTACTCAGCGGTGTACACCAGGCCGGGCTACCAGGACAGGGTGAAGTCCATCCTCCGCTCGGACATGCGCTCGGTGCCGGACCTCACGATGGATGCCGCGGACGGAACCTCGGAGGCGGCGCCGCTGCTGGCCGGCGTGCTCGCTCTCGCGACTCAGCTGAATCACGGCGAGAACGTCGGGCCCATCAATAACGTGCTCTACGGCGTTCTCGGCCCTCTCGGGGATGAAGGCCGGGATAGCTGACGTCGTCCAGGGGAACAACTCGCTGATACTGCCCGGCAAGGTAGTCGTCAGGGGCTTCACCGCCACCAGAGGTTTTGACGTGGCCAGCGGCTGGGGCACGATCAGGGCAAACAGGTTCGTCCCCCAGCCTGGTGGCGGCCACTCGGGCGGCGCATCAGGATCGTGCGGTGCGACGCCGGGCGGCCGCGGAACTTCGTCGGCTGGAGCACCAGGTCCGGCTGTCCGTGGTCGTTGTCGGCACCGGTGGCACGACACGCCTGACCGCTGGTGACTTCCTGCCGCTGCACCCGGTGACCCTGTACATCGGCAATCGCAAGATCATCGTTCTGCATGCCAGCGCACGGGGGGCGGTCAGTTATGTAATCGATCCAGCAGCGCTGGGACTGCCGGCCGGGATGCACACGCTGAGGCTGGTAAGCATGCTGCTGACCGAGACCAGAAGTTTCCGCAGTAGCTAGCCTCAGCTATTCACGGCGAGATGGCGACGTCGGCCAGATGGTCGGTATGGAGGACGGTTGCGCGGTCAGCGGTCAACTGGTCGTCTCGGGCCGCTGTGCTGCGGCGTCGTCAGGCTGACTGCGGCTCGCACGTTTCAGGCAGGCAACCACCTCGTCGTCACCAGTGGGGCTGAAATCGTCGTAGAACTGCCCGATCGAATAGAACGGCTCCGGCGTCTCGAGGCAGACGAAGTCGTCGGCGTCGGTCCCGATCCGCTCGGTGAATCCTGGCGGCGCGACGGGGACGGCGAGCACCACCCGGGCCGCACCGCGCGCCCTGGCGATCTGACAGGCAGCCCGGGCCGTGGACCCGGTGGCGATGCCGTCGTCGACGATCACGGCGATCTTGCCGTCGAGTGGCAGCGGCGGTCGGCTGCCACGGTAGCGCCTGGCGCGCCGGTCGAGCTCGGCCCGTTCCCGCGCCTCGACGATAGCCAGCTCCCGCTCGGTCACCCCGGCCAACCGGATCACCTCGCTGCTGATCACCCGGGCACCCGCCTCGCCGATGGCACCCATGCCAAGCTCGGGCTGAAACGGCACCCCGAGCTTGCGGACCACGATGACGTCGAGCGGTGCGCCGATCGCAATGGCGATCTCGTAGGCGACCGGCACGCCGCCCCGCGGCAGGCCGAGCACGACGACCTGCCCGGCCGGAAGCTCATGCAGCCGCGCGGCCAGTTGCCGTCCGGCGGCCGTCCGATCGGCGAAGACCATGGTGTCCCTCCGGCCGGTTACGGCAGCAGGCCGTGGGCGGGGAAGACCGCTTTGCGGGTAGCCATAATGGCCTGGTCGATCGGCTCGTCGGGATCATAACCATTTTCGAAACGGGGGAACCTAGCTGATGCCTGCTCCGTCATGAACTCGGGCGCGGTCGCACCGGTGCGCCGCTTGACGTAGTCACGCCAGGCTTGCGGGGTCGCCATGCCGGGATCGAGCGGCCGGCCCGAGGCTTCGGCGATCAGATGGGTCCAGGTCCTCGGCACCACCTGGACGAGTTCGTAGCCGCCGCCGCCGGTGAGCAGCCAGCGGCCGCCGGCCGTCTCGTGCGCCAGTCCGTGCAGCGCGGCATGCGCCGCCCGCTGCGCGTCGACGGTCAGCTCCAGGTTCGCCAGCGGGTCCATCCAGTGCGTGTCGCAGCCGTGCTGGCTGACCAGGATCTGCGGCTGGAAGGCGCGCAGCAGCGGCGGGACGACCGCGTCGAACGCGCGCAGCCAGCCGGCGTCCCTGGTGCCGGCCGGCAGGGCCACGTTGACCGCCGAGGCGGGTGCGTCCGGGCCGCCGGTCTCCGACGGGCGGCCCGTGCCGGGAAACAGCGTGGCCGGATGCTCATGCAGGCTGATGGTCAGCACTCGCGGGTCGTTGTAGAAGGCGGCCTGGACGCCGTCTCCGTGGTGCACGTCGATGTCGACGTATGCGATCCGCTCGGCACCCTGGCCGAGCAGCCAGCTGATCGCGATCGCCGGGTCGTTGTAGACGCAGAATCCGCTGGCGCGGTCCCGCATCGCGTGGTGCAGCCCGCCGCCGATGCTCGCGCCATGCTGGGCCGCACCCGACCAGACCGCCTGAGCTGCGGCCAGCGTGGCCCCGGCCACCAGGGCCGACGCGTCGTGCATCTGCGCGAAGATCGGGTCGTCCTCGGTGCCAAGGCCGAACCGGCCGAACGCCGCACTGCGCGGGTCCGCCTGACCCGCCTGCTTGACCGCGGCGATGTAACCGGAGTCGTGCACGAGCTCAAGCTCCGCATCGGTGGCCGGCTCCGGGGCGGCAACGGTGACCCCCGGTGCGTCGAGCACGCCAAGCTGGCGTGCGAGTTCGATGGTCAGCTCCACCCTGACCGGCGCCAGCGGGTGACCGGGACCGAAGTCGTAGCTGGTCAGCCGATGGTCCCAGGCCACATGCAAGGTGCAGGACATCAGGTCATCCTTCCCGCCATCGTGCGCATCCGGGCATAGCTGCCGTCGGCCGTCATCAGCTGCTGGTGCGTCCCCCGCTCAGCTACCTTCCCATGATCGAGCACGACGATCTCGTCCCCTTGCTCCAGGCCGGCCGGATCATGCGTGATCAGCACGGTCGTCCGGCTGGTAGTGGTGGCCAGCAGGTCGGCGGTCAGAGATCGAGTGCGCTCACCAAGGTCTCAGTAAGCGCATCAAGAACCGACGTAAAGCATGACACCACCCCGGCAGCTTTATCGGCAGTGCGGACCGTCCCGGTGATCAGGGACCATAGTCATTGCGGATCAGGACAATCAGCCCATACGATCAGACCGTTCGGCACGCGGATCGGTGCACCAGCATGCCGCGCCTATCCGCTCGCCTGAACGGACGGAAACGGCTGCGGACTGGCGATCAGCTGCGGCAATGGCACCTGCCGAAACGAGAGCCAGAACTTCAACGACCGGGGATCATTTCAACGTCCGTGCGCGTCAGCGTCGGTTGGCGTCAACGCCTGTTGCGCGTCAGCGTCGGTTGCGCGGCGGAGCAGCGCGGCGGCGGGATTCATGAAATCTGTGGTCGCGGACGATCAACTGCTCAAGCTGGGTCAGCTCTGCTGCGCCCAGCGCCGGTGGCGAGCTGTTCAGCAGGCTGACGACATAGTCCGTGGAGGTGGCGATGCGGACGGTCGGATTCCTGCGGTTTCCGATCTTTGATCTGGGGTGGGTGAGCAGGACCACCCGCTGCACCGGAACCCGGTGGCCGCGTGAGCGCAGGAAGTCCTCGAGCATGGCGGCAGGCTCGTTGAGCTGCACGCTCGGCGAGCGCCCCGTCTTGTCGCTGATCTCGTCCTGCTCGACGAGGTTGCCGTAGCGATCGTACTTCTCAAAGCGCCAGTTATCGCCAACGCAGTGCACGGTGGCGTTGAGGTGTTTCCCCTCGATGGCGATGAGTCCTTGCGGACCGAGAAGCAGGTGGTCGATCTCGCCGCGATTGTTGCGGTAGCCGCGCAGCAGGGTCCAGTCGTCACCGAGGACGCGGCCAAATCCGGCCGCGATCAGCTGCTCGCCTGTTATCCCGGCCGCCAGGATCTCCTCTTGGTCGGATACGCCGTCGGCCGGCCCGGGCGGGCTCGGAGCTTGGCGCTGCTCGCGGCGGACCGCAAGGGCGCATCGTAGCCACGTCAGCCAACGGTGCTGAGCTCGAGCCTTATCCCGCGCTTTTCGCGCCCGCTGAACCCGGGCGCGGTGCCGCGCGAGCGCGTTCTCGTATTCCGATTGCGCCCGCCGGTCGGCGGCCGCGCGGCGCTGCCTGGTCTGCTGGAGCATTGCCCGAGGGTGATTAGACAGCTCAACTATCCGCACGGCATCGACCACCTCTGCGCGAGCAGTCTAGTGCCGCAGCGAAGCGGCCAGCGGTCCGGTTCATACCCCTTCCAGCGGGTCATCGACATCTCGTCCAACCAGACCATCTCGGAGCCAGACTAGGACGTCAGCAGCGTGGCAGTGGGCGCGCGAAACCGCCTCCAGGTCTGCGAACTTCGACCAGTTCTCTATCCGGCGGGCCTCCGATCGCACGGGAGTTGCTGTGACCACCCTGGATCGGACGCCGAGACCCTGTCTGTGCCGACCGCACGCCGATGGCGACCAGGAAGGACTGCCTCGGTCATCCCGGTCATCCAGCCAGCCGTCATCGTCTTCGATCCCGCCGCCATAGGCTTCGGAGCTTGCGGGCCACCACCAGCCGCGGAAAGGAAGCAGTTACTCGCGATCAATACCACAAGAGCCGCAAATCGGCGCGCCCGTAGCCCGACCAGCTCGCCGTGCGGCGTCAGGGCTTAAGGGCAACGCCGCCGTAGGCCGACACCCCGTCTGGCGGGAGGATATCTCCGGGGTCGGGCCGCCAGGTATGCACGTAGACGACGCCAGGTGGGACCAGGTCCAGCCCGTCGAAGAACCGGGACACTTCGGCGCGGGTACGCAGCGTCTGCGGGGTGGATACGCGCTCGTTGTAGCGTTTCTGAGCTTCGGCCTGGCCGGGATGGATATCACTGGCCGGATGCGAGATGGCAAGGTAGCTGCCGGGCGGCAGCGCGTCCATCAGCCCGGCGACGATCTGGTACGGCGCCTGCGAATCCTGGATCAGGTGCAGCATTCCCAGCAGCATCAGCGCAGTCGGACGGGCGAAGTCCAGGGTGCGCGCGGCCACCCGCAAAATGGCCGCGGCATCACGTATGTCGCCGTCGATGTACTGGATCGAACCCTCCGGGCCGTCGGCCAGCAGCGCCCTCGCGTGCGTGAGCACGATGGGGTCGTTGTCCACATAGACGATCCGCGCGTCCGGCGCGGCCGCCTGGGCGACCTCGTGGGTGTTGTTCGCCGAGGGTATCCCCGTGCCGATATCGAGGAACTGCCGGATGCCCGCCTCGACGGTCAGGTACCGCACCGCCCGCGCCAGGAACTCCCGGTTGCCCGAACCCGGGACCGCAGGCCGGGAGTGGCTGCGAGCACCCGCTCGGCCGCTTCACGATCAGCAGCGAAATTGTTCTTGCCACCCAGCCAGTAGTCGTAGACGCGGGCCGGATGGGCAACCGTGGTGTCGATCTCAACCGCCCCGTCCACCCCAGCGGCAGTGAGCCAGCTATCCGCCTGATCCTCAGCCACGATCCGCCACTTCCCGTTCATCCCAGCTCTGAGCGGCGTCTTTGCCACGCAATGGCCCACGGTAACCCAAACAACGGGCACGCGGCGCCGCGGAACCGGGAGATCTGCATCCAGCGCTGAGCGCAACCATGGCCAACGATGGCCAGCTTCAGCAGGTCATTCATTGGGATCCTCCGTCAGCGCCTGGATGACGCGGGTCAGGCCAGGGTTTTCCCGTCGGTCGGCTGGCGGGCGGCGGTGATCTCGCCGTGGAGCGCTTTCAGCGTGGCATCTGATCGCCCGGCGAGCCGCGCTGGCGGTGCCGTTTGCGCTCGCAGTGCGCCCGCCCTCCGGGCGGCGGGAAATCCTGACCGGGGTGTTCACCTGGTTGCGGCCGGGCTGGACGCTCCCGGCCGAAGACAGGACCGCGTCTGGCTTGACTTCGGGATGCCACGCAAGCCGGACGCAGAATTGCTGAAGCGGCGAATCTATGAAATAGATTCACCCGACTAGCCTGATGGGTGCTGATGACGGCCGTCCGCTGATCGCGCCGGTCGGCTCGGCGGGTTCAGAGCCTGTGGCAGGGAGGCGAGGCCGGTGGCGGGTGAGCCTTGGGCGTCGTTCGGCCCACTACTTCGGCGACGGAGGGTCACGGCCGGGCTGACGCAGGAGGAACTGGCGCAAGCTGCGGGGCTGAGTTCGCGGACGGTAAGTGACCTGGAGCGGGGGGTGAACCAGACGGCCCGCAAGGACACGGCGCGGCTGCTGGCTGATGCGCTTGGCCTGGCGGGCCAGGAGCGGACCGGCTTTGAGGCCGCCGCCTGCGGCCGGGCAGCGGCGGGTGGTAGGGCGGCGGCGTTGCGGACCTTGCCTGGCGATATTGCCTCGTTCACTGGCCGGGAGGCTGAGCTCGCGCGGCTGAAGTCAGCCGAGGGAGTGGTGAGCGTTGTCGCGGTCGGCGGGATGGCCGGGATCGGCAAGACTGCGTTCGCGGTGCGCGCGGCGCATCAGCTGTCCGGCCGGTTCCCTGACGGACAGCTGTTCTTGCCGTTGTACGGGCACACCCCGGGACATCCGCCGGCTGAGCCGGCCGACGCGTTGGCCAGCTTGCTGCTGATGGCCGGGTTCGACGCTCGGCAGATCCCGCCGGACCTGGAGGCACGGACGGGGTTATGGCGGGACCGGCTCGCCGGCCGGCGACTGCTGCTGGTGCTGGACGATGCGGTCGGCAGCGAGCAGGTCATGCCGATGCTGCCCGGTACGCCGGGATGCCTGGTGCTCATTACCAGCCGCCGGCACCTGACGGCGCTGGATGATGCCGACACGGTCAGCCTGGACGTGCTGCCGCCCGGTGATGCGGCAGGCCTGCTGGTCCAGCTGTCGGCCCGGCCCGGCATCGATGCGGAGGACCCGGCGGTCACCGAAATCGCCCGGCTGTGCGGTTACCTGCCGCTCGCGGTCGGGATACTGGCCCGCCAGCTGTACCACCACCCGGCCTGGAACCCGGCCGACCTGGCCGCCGAGCTGGCAGCAGCCCGGGACCGGCTGGAACTGATGTATGCCGAGAACCTGTCCGTCGCCGCCGCGTTCGACCTGTCCTACGCTGAACTCACCGCCGGGCAACAGCGGCTCTTCCGCTGCCTGGGCCTGCACCCCGGCACCGACATCGACGCCTACGCAGCGGCCGCCCTGGCCAACATCAGCCTGATAGCGGCCAGCCACGGCCTGGATGACCTGTATGACCATTACCTCGTGACCGAGCCGGCCCGCGGCCGGTACCGGATGCATGACCTAATCCGCGAACACGCACACACGCTCGCCGCAGCTGACCATGCAGCCGACCATGACGCCGCCGTAACCAGGCTTCTCGATTACTACCTGCGCACGGCCCGCACCGCCGACCGCCATTTCGCCCGGCGCACCCCGACCGGGATACCTGCGGTGATCACCACCCCGCCCGGGTCCGCTCCCAACCTGTCGGCGCGGGAGGACGCGATCGCCTGGATGGACGCCGAGCACCACAACCTGCACGCCGCTGTCAGATACGCCGCAGGCCACGGCCACCCCGGGCACGCCATCGCGATCCCCGCCGCGATGAGTGGCTACCTGCGCATCCGCGGTCATTGGAATGAAGCGCTCAATCTGCATCACATCGCCCTGACGGCGGCCGAAGACGCGGGCGACCAGTCAGCCGCAGCCGGTGCCCTGACCGACCTAGGCCAGCTGCAATACGTCACCGGGAACCTGGCAGCGACCGCCGCCAGCCTCACTCGCGCTCTGGACCTGCACCGCCGAGACGGCAGCCAGCTCGGTGAAGCCAACGCCCTAGCGACTCTGGGCCTCATGCAGCAGGCCACCGGGGACTACCCGGCCGCCACAGCCAGCATGACCTCAGCGCAGACCCTGTACCGCAACGTCGGTGACCAGCTCGGCACCGCCAACACCATCCACTGCCTGGGAGTAGTGCAATACCTGACCGGGCGTTATCGTGAGGCCGCCGCCAGCCACGGAACCGCCTTGGAGATGTACCGGGCACTGGACAACCCAGCCGGGCAAGCTGGCGCGCTCAGCCACCTGGGTACCGTTCAGCTGGCGGCCGGTGACCACGACTTGGCCATCACCAACATGAATCAGGCACTGGCCCTCTACCGTGCTGGCGGTGACCGGACGGAGGAAGCCAATGCCCTGTACTTCATCGGCGCCGCTCAGCGCGAGAGCGGGGACTACGGCTCCGCGGCCATCACCTTGAACCAGGCCCTCAAGCTGTACCAGGACGTCGGTGCCCGGCACGGGGAATCCGGAGTCCTGAACCAGATAGGCCAGCTCCAGCGGGCGACCGGTGACTACGACTTGGCCGCCGCCAGCTTGAACCGGGCGCTGGACATCTGCCGCGACTACGGCAGCCGCGGCGGCGAGGCGGGAGTCCTCAACAGCCTCGGGGAGCTGGCGCTAGCTTCCGCCACCCCCGCTGATGCATGCGCCTATCATCACCAGGCTCTCACGATCGCCACCGAGATCTCTGCCCAGTGGGAGGAAGCACGGGCACGCGAAGGCATCGGCCTGTGCCACCTTCAAGCCGGGCGACCAGGTCGCGGCGCCGCATCACTCCGCAAGGCCCTGGAGATCCATCGCAGGATCGGATCCAGCGACGCACGGCGCGTAGCGGCAATCTTGGCCGACCACGCCTTCGACCTTGCCGTCACGAACAGCCCAGAAGACTAAAAGGATCTTGGGCTCTGGGTAATACCAGCCAGAGCCGAATACCGATCCGCAAATAGCTGAAACACAGATCATCTCGCGCGATAATACCCAGATCGCCTGGCTACGGCATATGACAGGCAATGAAATCCCCGGGCCGTGTCCGTTTCCTGGATTAGCTTGACCGAAACAGAGAAGGTCTGATTCACTTCGCACCGAATATTTGTGCGCGCCCCTTCGACGTCGCCGACCTGGTTCAGGCACAGGCAGGAAAGCGCAGGCGTGCGCTGAATTCCGGCTGGCGTGCCGGATGGCGGACTTCGCGCTGGCCATGCCCGTCGTCACGAAATGCAGGAGGGTTAACATGCACCGATATTCGATGGTCGCACTGTCGGTCGTTGCCGCCTTACTTGGCTGTGCACTCACCAGCGCCGTAGCCCCTGTCGCGGACGCCGCATCCCCCAGTTCCATTGTCTTCTCGGGAGCGCCAGGAACGTCTGCTCCTCCGGCGACGCTCGGCCCGTACTCAATGACGCCTTTCGCGGCAGACAGCCAGGCCGTGGGCGCGTCGGTCAGCAGCGTCGCAGGCCCGACTGGCACCCTGGCGTTCGCTCCCAGCCTGGAGCACTGCCTCACCCCTAATTCGGGCGGTTGCTGGCAGACCTGGAGCCACAGCTACGCGGGGGACGTCTACGCGACCACCTCGGGAAGCCTCACCCTTACTCTCCCGCCCGGCACGCAGGCGTTCTACTTCTACGCCGAGCCGGAAGAGTTCATGACCTTCTCGATTACGGCAACCACCAGCAGCGGTGCGACGTCTGGCGCCATCCCGGTGGCCGGCTTTGCCGGCGCGCAGTATTTCGGCTTCTACTCCACAACCTCAGCCTCTCTCACCACTATCACCGTGGCCAGCGGCGATCCAGATGGTTTTGCAGTCGGCGAGTTCGGCGTGTCCAGCGGATCCGAGCACTACGTCGTCAACACCGAAGCCTGGATACCATTCCCTGCGGTCGTCGACCCCTACATGCCGCTGCCAACGCCATATGAGCTAACCCAGAACCCGCTCCACCGCAGATTTGACCCAAACTGCTACACCCTGCCCGCAAGGGCGCCCTGGCTTGAGAAACTAGGCACGATTGTCAGCTCCACCTACGGCGGAGATAATCACCCGGGCTTCGGCGGAAGCTACCGCATCCGGACCGAGGTCTCCTTCGATTTCAACCCGGCCACCGGCCGTATTACCAACTTCACTCAGGACGCAGTCCGGCCGTTTGGCACGAGTCACCGATACAAGGTGTACACGTACAACGGAACCGTGCTCGCAACATGTACCCAGGCCGCGAACACCACAAATACTCAGACGGCACAACTCAGCTCCGCAACCAGATTCACCCTGGGCTACCGGGGGACAAACCCCCTGGCCCAGCCCTACGCTCCCGAGCTAAGGGCAACCATCACCGGCACGCTCGCGCCGGACGGCAGCCTCACGCTGACTTACACCACGACGGACTTCCCGAGCCAGGGGATCCAGGTATCCGTCAACGGCAACATCGTGGCAACAGACCTCGAGAACGATGTCTCATGCCTCGGCGCCTCCGGCGTCCTCGGATTCCCCGGACTCCTGCGCATCGGAGCAGGCCTGTCCCTGACCCAGACCGGGTCGGTGACCATCCAGCCCACCGGCAGCATGTCGGAATCGAATCCGTCTCCGATATGCCGGACGACAACAAGGCTGTAGGACGACCGAGGACCCGCCCATCGCGCAGAGCCTCCTGGCGCAGCGGACGCGGCGGTAGTCCGAGCAGGCTCCTAGACTCCGGGTATGCTGCGGCTGATCGTGGTCAACGGGCCACCGGGGTGCGGTAAGTCAACGCTGGCGCAGATGTACGCGGACGAGCACTTCCTCGCGCTGAACCTGGACATCGACCGGCTGCGCAGCTCTCTCGGCCGGTGGCGCGACGATCCGCAGGCCGCCGGGCCGCTCGCCCGCGCTATCGCCCTGGCGGCGGCGCGGACCCACCTGACCGCAGGACACGATGTGGTGATCCCTCAGTTCCTCGGCCGGACGGAGTTCCTTGACCAGCTCGAGGACCTGGCCCGCGAGACCGGCGCTGCTTTCGATCACATCGTCCTGATGGACAGCAAGGACGATGCGCTGCGCCGCTTCGCCGGACGCGGCCTCCAGAGTGCCGGTACCGCGGCGGCCCAGGCACACGAGATGGCAGGTCACCGTGGCGGTATCGCCGAGCTGTCAGTGATGTATGACCGCCTGATGACGGTCATCGCGGCCCGGCCCGAGGCGAAGGTTGTTCCCACGGCAAGCGGCCAGCTGAACCAGGCCTACCGAGATCTCCTGGAGGCGTTGTCCTAGAAGCCATCAGGCCATTTCAGGGCCGGTGACCCGTCCAGCGGCCCAATGCTGAAGTCCTGAGAATCGCCGCGACACGCCGGCGAATGCCTGCACAAGCTCAGAAACGTGGACGCTCAGCCGCCGCCAGCAGCCGCAGCCCGAGGACGCGCGCGGCGTCTTGCAGCTCCGGGCACCTGAGGATCCGGTAGGGCACCGGGATCGCCGCGAGCTGCTGGGCGTACCACACCGGGTTGCTGGTGCTGCCGACTAGGCGGGTGGTCCCGGCACCGAGCGGCTCGAGCCGTCCGAGGGCGCGGGGGAGGCAACGCGCCACGGTTTCGACGGGCGCGTCGATGACGGCCTCGACGTCGTACTCCCATCCGACGGCGAGATGCTCCTCGAGCATGGCGACCGGGTCGAGGTCGGCGGGTGGGCTGAAGGTGTCTTCGAGGTCTTCCACTCCGAGGACCCGGTCGATCCGGTACGCCCGGCAGGCGTCCGCGGTGTGGGACCGGCACAATAGGTACCACCGGCCGTGGCGTACGACCACTGCCCACGGTTCGACCTCGATGAGCCATTCCGACCCGCCCTCAGTACGGTAGCTGATCCGCACCCGTCGGTGGTTGGAGCAGGCCTGCACGAGGGCGGTTGTGGTCCCCGGGTCGGGCCGGGCGGCGGCGCGGTCCGGAGCCGGTGCCGTGGACCGACGGACGGCCTCGGCCTGAGCGGCAACTGCCTCCGGGAGTGCCCGCACGATCTTGCCGAGCGCGCTGCCGACCGGGTCGTTGGGATCGCCCGCATTGTGGTGGCCGTCGAGCACGGCCATGACCAGACCGAGGGCCTCCGTGGCGCTGAACATCAGGGGCGGAAGCCGGAGACCGCGGCCGACGTGGTAGCCGCCGTAGGGCCCTCGGACTGACTCGATGGGGATGTCGGCCTCGCGGAGGAGGCCGATGTACCGGCGGGCGGCCCGCTCCGAGACGCCGAGCTTGCCGGCGAGCCGGTCCGCGGTGATGCCCGGGCTGCCTTGGACCAGTTCGAGGGCCAGCAGCGCCCGTGCCGTGGGGCTCGCGTCAGACTTCACAGCAGAATCCAGCCAATCCGGAAGCAGAACGTCCGGAATGCAGGCTAGCGTGCGGGCATGACCGACGACACCGTTCTGGACATCACGATTCACCAACCATCGATGACCGCCGGCGAGATCGACATGCTGCTCTTCGCGCTGGACCGCTCCCGCGCGCAGTTCGCCTGGAAGTGCGGCGGCCTGGACGCGGCCGGGCTCGCAAAGCCGCACCCGCCGTCGGCGATGACCCTGGGCGGGCTGCTCAAGCACCTCGCCCTCGTCGAGGACAGATACACCGCCGTCGACCTGACCGGGCAGCCGATCGGACCGCCGTGGGATGCGGTCGACTTCGACGCCGATCCCGACTGGGAGTGGCATACAGCGGTCGGCGACTCAGCTGAGGAGCTCTACGGGCTATGGCGCGGCGCTGTGGAGCGCTTCGGTGCCGCGATGGCGCGGGCGCTCGCCGACGGCGGCCTCGACCAGCCGTCCAAGTTCAAAACCCGCTCCGGCGAGTCGCCCAACCTCCGGCGGGTACTGGTCGATCTGCACGACGAATATGCGCGCCACGTCGGCCATGCGGACCTCCTTCGCGAGGCCGTCGACGGCCTGACGGGAGAGGACCCGCCGCGGCGATGATGACGGCTATGCAGGCGCCGATCCCCGCCGAGCAACTGACCATCGTCCCCGCCAACGAGGCGTCCTGGGACGACCTCGCCGCGATCTTCGGCACCGCCGACTACTCGGGCCGGTGCCAGTGCCAGCGGTTCAAGGTCGTCGGCTGGATCTGGCGCGACTCCACGCAGGAGGAGCGGACCGCAATGCTCCGGGCGCAGACCGCCTGCGGCCAACCGAACGCCATGGCCACCAGCGGGCTGGTGGCCTACGTCGGCGGCGAGCCCGCCGGCTGGGTCGCGGTCGAGCCACGGACGGCGTACCCCAAGCTGCGCACCTCGCGCGTCCCGTGGACCGGCCGGAACGAGGACAAGGACGACGATGGCATCTGGGCGGTGACCTGCTTCGTGGTCAGGAAGGGCTATCGGGGTCGTGGCCTCACCTATCCCCTCGCGCGCGCCACGATCGACTTCGCCCGCGCGCGCGGCGCTCGGGCGCTCGAGGCCTACGGGATAGTCACCCAGCCGGGCAGGGAGATCACCTGGGGCGAAGTTCACGTGGGGGCCCGTCAGGTCTTCGAGGATGCCGGGTTCGATGAGGTCAGCCGCCCCACTGTCCGGCGGGTGGTCATGCGGATCGACTTCGAACAACAGAGCGATGCACTGACCGCCGCTGCACCGCTGTGAGCCGAACGCCTGACCGCGTCCCGCTCGAGACTCACCGGCCTGGCATTGGCGGCTGAAGGCGTCGTCGACGAATCGACGATCACATCTGCTGACCATCCGGTTCTCGTGGTCGACATCCTCGAATTCGAAGGCGAAGTACTGCCGCCGTTCCGGTCGATCCCCGCAGAACTCTGGGGGATCGAGAACAACCTGAACATCGCGAACATGGGCTGGGAGGATTTCGCCGGTGCGGTGGACACCTCCGGGGTGTTCCGCGGGTTCCCGGGCTGATGCCCTGGCATGAGCCGCCGACCGAAACTTCGGTGACAACATCACGCTAAGTGACCGGGAGTAGTAAGGGGAACGCTCGCCGAGCCGTTAGGGGCGTGCCGCCGGCACAGTCGGGATCCATCGCCGGTACCCCAGGGGTCAGCCGTGGCCTGTCAGGTCACCCCGATCTCCAGCCTGAAGTGCCCGAGCCTGAGATCGAACAGGCCCCCGCCGCTCAGGTGCACTATCCAGGCCAGCAAGATGATGACAAGGATGATCACGACGATCCAGATCATGGTAACCACGAAGCCCGGGATCGCGAACCTGCCCACTTTAGCCACAGCTGCGACACTAGCCGGTATCAAGGCACATCGGGAAGGTCTGTGCTATTGACGTCGAAGGGCTGACATTCGGTGATCCGCTGCCCGGATGACAGGCCGTCAGCATTCCGCCGGGCGCTCGCTGGTGCCATGTTCCGGGGGCCTGCCGGGTGACTCGTTCGCCGGCCCTGCCCGGCGGCTGCGGCCGCTGCGCGCTGGGCTGCGGGCCAGGTTCCAGCGTTACGACTGGCCCACCGGCACCCTGGGGGAATGGATCGGCATACGGCCCCCGGGGATCGTCGTCGTGGAGGGCGTTTACCTGCTTCGCCCGTGGCTGCGCCCGTACTGGGACTTCTCCATTTACGTCGATACACCTCGCGAGCTTCGCCAGCACCGCCTGCATGCGCGCGGCGAGAACGACGAGGGCTGGATCGCCAGGTGGACGGCCGCGGAAGATGCTGGATCGCCGCTCGTGGTGGTGCTGGCCTGCGCGCTGGTCCGCCCGTGGGGCTGGCCGGTGGGCGGTCGCGTCGCTGGCCGCCGCGGTCGTGGTGCTGGGTGCCGGGGCGATCTCGCTGGACCAGGCCCGCGCTGAGGCGGAGCTGCTGGGGCCGGTGATCGGATTCCTGGCAGCGGTGCTGGTACTCGCCCAGTGCTGTGATGGCGAGGGCTGTTCCGTGCCTGCGGGGCGTGGATGGCCCGGACGGCGGCGCGGCGGCCGCGGCGGCTGCTGGTGGCGGTCTTTGTCCTGGCCTCGGTGGTCACGGCGGTGCTGAGCCTGGACGCGGCGGTGGTGCTGCTCACCCCGGTGGTGTTCGCCACCGCAGCCCGGCTGGGGGCACGCCCCAGGCCGCACGTGTACGCCTGCACCCACCTGTCGAATACCGCCTCCGTGCTGCTGCCCATCTCCAACCTGACTAACCTGCTGGCGTTCGCGGCCAGCGGACTGAGCTTTACCCGCTTCGCCGCGCTGATGGCGCTGCCGTGGCTGGTCGCCATCGGAGCCGAGTACGCCGTCTTCCGGCGGTTCTTCGCCACCGATCTGGACGCCGGCGCCCCGGCCTCGGCTGCCGGCGGGCCGCCCGAGGTGCCGGTCTTCGCCATGGCGGTAGTGGCCGCCACTCTCGCCGGGCTGGTCGTTGCCTCCGCCGCCGG
This sequence comes from uncultured Actinomycetota bacterium, assembly GCA_963850875.1. GTDB lineage: Bacteria > Actinomycetota > Actinomycetes > Streptosporangiales > Streptosporangiaceae > Chersky-822. The sequence continues at coordinate 289,780 of CAWKNA010000005.1, read as the reverse complement.
GGTGAACCCGGCGTGGGCCGCGCTGGCCGGCGGGGCGGTGCTCGGCGGCCGTGCCCTGGCCCAGCGCCGCACCACCCCCGCTGCCCTCGCCAGCGCCGCGAATGTCCCGTTCCTCGCCTTCGTGCTGCGCTGCTGGTGCCTCGACCTCATCCCCGACAGCGACCAGGTGCGCGGCATATACGTCGTCACCAACCCCGACAAGCTGTCCCGCCTCGGCTGAGCGTCGGAGATGCTGAGCGTCGGAGATGCAGACGCGCCACCGATCAGGCGAAGCTTGCCTGCTACAGCGGAGCCGGATTTACCGACGCGCTTCTGGAGATCGCCGCTAGATCCGATGACGTCGTCCTTGTCGATCTTGGGCAGCTATATCGGCGGTGAGTTCATGGCGAGGCGAGCGTCGACCTCGGCTGGCGTCCGCGCCGCTACATCTGACGACTCGGCTGGTTCTTGTGCTGCTTGAGCCACTGCACTTGCGACCCCGGAGGTGGAATGACCTGCGCACGGCTTAGTCGCGTCCTTGACATGATGGATCGCCAGCACCCTAATAGCTTTAGGAGCACCCGGTGGACAGAGAGCACGTCGCGCGCTGGATCGCGGAGTATGAGCGGGCCTGGCGGGCGCCAGGGACTGCCGCGCTCGCCCGGATCTTCACACCGCAGGCGACCTACCTGCAGGATCCCTACGAGGAACCGGTCGTCGGCCTGGCTGCTATTGCGCGGATGTGGGAAGCCGAGCGCGCGGGCCCCGACGAGGTGTTCCAGATGGCCAGCGACATCATCGCGGTGGATGGTGAAATCGCGGTCGTGCGGGTGCAGGTGAACTACGCCGACCCGGCCATTCCGGATTACCGGGACATGTGGATCTTGCGCTTTGAGGCCGACGGCCGCTGCGCCAGCTTCGAGGAGTGGCCGTTCCCGGCGCGGTGAGACCAGCGTACGAGCCGTGCCGCTCAGGCCCCGCACTTGAATTGGTTGACTGCGCTGATACCTGGCCCGCACCAGTACGGGTTGCCGTACTTGAGATCATATTGCGACAGATGCGTGTGCAGGTAGCTGGTCTTCAGCAGGCCAGTGGCCATCACGCGCAGCTCGAATGTGTCTGTGGCCCGCAGGAAGTCCTTCGGGTCGAACCCGGGGATAACCGCGTTCTTGAGCGTCGTGTAGAGCACCCGACTGACGGTGCCGATGATGGTGCCCGCTGGTCCCGGAGCGAAGGTCACCTCGGCCCACCCGTTGCAGACGGGCACGCTGGCCGGCGGATAGGGCCCGCATCCCTCGTACCACCTGATCCATCCCGAGCTGCCAGAACCGCTGCAGCCTGGGAAGGTGTTGGCGGTGGGCAGGTACAGACTCTGACCGACACACAGACTTCCGTCGTGGACGTACCAGGAGCCGCGGAATGCGTCGATGGCCGGGGCGGCCTGATCCACGGCGATGCGGTAGTTGTGCCAGTAAATGCCGGTATCGATTGCGGCGTGCAGGCCGTCGAGGACCAGTTTGATGCCGTCGACAAGCCAGAGCAGCACGCTGGTGACGAAGGAGCCAATGAACCCGGTCACGCCGTAGGCGACCTTCCACTGGTCGCCCAGGCAGCCCACGGCGAGTTCGACCTCGCTGCGGAACAGCTCACCGACAGCATGCGGGCTGGACAGGTCGTTGTGAGCGATGGCGTCGATCTGGGTCAGGCAGTCCTTGGCGGCAAACGCCAGGCTGATCGCCCTGGCGGTCTTTGACGGGTCGGCCCTGGGCGCACCGGGGATGTCACCGAAGGTCATAGCGAGAGTGTCGGCGCCGTACAGGAAGGCGTCGATCAGGTAGCCCTCGGCGCTCGGCTGGGTCTGCACCTCGCCTGAGGACCCGGCTGGCACGGTGAACTGCACGGTGCGGCCGCCCGCGATGATGGCGGATGCGCCGCCGGCCGCCGCCGGGCTGAGCACATGCGTCACGGCCGAGATGATCCGCTCGGTCACCGGGTCCGGTGCACCCACCGGGTGCACGGACCAGTCCGCGGGAAAGTCGGACTCCATGGCGTAGCGGCGGTTGTCGGCCACCTGAAGCAGCGGCGACCCGGTCCCGCTGACCCCCGCGCACCACTTGACCAGGCTGCCATGGTCGGACTCGACCCTGATGCCGTCGGCGGCCAGCTGGCTGCTCCCCGGGCAGGCCGGCTGAGCGGTAGTGTCGGCCACGCCGATGAAGCCCTTGAGCAGGTCCGTCGCCCCGGCGAGTATCTTGCCGGTGTCCAGCCGTAGCACGGACCAGACCGACAGGTGCGGAGTCGTCGTTGTGAGTGTCCGCGCGGCCGGGTTGTAGGTCGCAGGCACCGGCTGCCAGCGCCCGGCCGCGGCGTCATAGAAGACAAGCAGTGCCGCGTCCGGCCCGGCTGCCGCACCGCTCGCGCCGAGCGGCGGAACGGGTACCGTCAGCCGCACCCGCCCGGTGAGCCTGGTGCCGGCCACGCTCAGCCGGTATACCGGGCCGGCCAGCATCATTCCTGACGGAGCCGCCGCAGGAGCGCTGGCAACCGAGCCGGACAACCTGCCCGGCCCGCTGACCGCGCCAGGTGGCACCCGGACTTCCAGCCCTCCGGCCAGACGCAAGGAGGATGAGTGGCCGGGAGCGACCCCGACGATCACCGCTGCCGGTGCCGCCGCGTGCGGCTGCCCAGTGCTGCATCCCTGCAGCAGCAGCGATCCGGTCGCCAGCACCGCGATCAGACCGGTCCCCGATGCCGCCCGGCGGTATCCAGCCATGCGCATGCCGACCCCTCCCCAATCACGGCTTACGCTATCTTGATCCAGACATCCGATTGCGGCGTGTCTGGTCGGCCAGATGCCTGACTCAGCCGATCCGCCGGACCGCGGCGGCGCGGGCATCAGCATCCGAAGCGATCCGCTCAGCCCGCTACCCGCTCAGCCCGCCGCCTCCGCCTTCGTGGCCAGCTGAAAGACCGTGGCGACCTCGGTGCCATACGACCGGACATCGAGCCGCGGGTCGGCCGCGAGCAGGAACGGAAGCCCGTCCACTGCCCGCTGGATCAGCGTGGCCATCACCACTGGGTCGAACCGGCGGAACTCGCCGCTCTCCTGGCCGCTGCGCAGGATGTCCCGAACGTGCGAGAGCACCTGCTGCTCGGTGGCTGGGTCGTACTCGAATCCGCCGTTCAGGAAGATCTCAAGCAGAGCTTTCATCTCCTCCCGGTGAGCGCCGATGAACTCGACATTGGCCACGATGTACGTCCGGAGTGCCTCGGTGGCGCTGCCGCAGTCCGCCATGGCCGCCGCCATGTGCGCGCCGATGGCGCCCACGACCTCCTCGACCACCTGCTGGATCAGCTCCTCGCGGCCTTCGAAGTGGTAGGAGATGAGCCCGGTGCTTGACAGCCCCGCCCGCTTCGCGATCTGGGCGAACGACGCGTTGCGGTAACCGAGCTCGGCGATGGTGGCGATTGCCGCCCTGACGATCTGGGCACGTCGTGCTGTCTCGGTGAAGGTGCGTCCCGGCTCCGCCGTCGCTCGGATCTTTGCTTGCATGAGCTAATTTTAGCCCATCCGAGCAAATCCTGATCCCCGGCACGGAAGACGGCGCCGCCGAGCCACTCAGGCAAGCCAGCTCGCCGCTCTGCACAAGTACGCGGCGTAACGACCCAATGCGCCGCCGACATTGAGCGCCAGCATCAGGAAACCGCAGGACGAGGGTGCGTTGGCCCGCTACAGTCTCACCGAATGTAGTTATGCGACTACTTGTAGTTGTCAATTGGTGGGGCCGACGAGTGCGGCTGGCTGGCCGCTGATCGGGTCGGCGCGTGACCGCCGATCCGAATCCAGACCTTGGGAGAGGTACGTGGCAGGGGGACGGCTGGGTCTCGTCGCCGAGCACGACCCGGGCAGTGCCGCACTGGTGCGGCGCATGCTGCGGCTGGCGGTCCGGATCCTGCCGCAGGCACAGTTGGCTGGAGACTTCGCGTTCACGCTGGCCGGGGAGCGCGGTCCGGACAGGCAATGGCAGGTTCAGCCGACCGGGACCAGCCTGCGCTATGGCGTCATCGCCGGGCTGGGCCTGCTGCGCCTGCCCGAGCAGCGCAGGCGCGAGGCGCTCGGCGGGGATGACTGTGCTGACCTGATCGGACGCCTAGCCAAGCGGCTGGACGACCTGATCGACCTCGGCGATGTGGCGCTGCTGTGCTGGGCGGCGGCCGAGGCTGATCATAGCGAGCTGCCCCATGCCCTCGACCGACTCTGGCATCTTGATCAACGGGCCGTCCGAGTCGATGTGGTATCAGCGGCCTGGGTGGTGACGGCGCTGGTCGCAGCCCGCCGGATGGCCGATGTCGAGCGGCATCTGAGGCTCGGTCGTGGCCGCCTGCTTGCCGCCCGCGACGCCCTCTTCCCGCACCTGATCGGCGGGGCTGCACCCTGGTACCGCGCGCATGTCGGGAGCTTCGCCGACCAGGTGTACCCGGTGCAGGCGCTGGCCCGGCTGCACCGCAGCGGCGACGACCCGGAAGCGCTCGCCGTCGCCGACCGCGTGGCTGCGGCGCTCTGCGAGGCACAGGGCGTCGCCGGTCAGTGGTGGTGGCATTACGACTCGCGGACCGGCGCCGTTGTCGAGGGCTACCCGGTCTACAGCGTTCACCAGCACGCGATGGCGCCGATGGCCCTGCTCGACCTGGCCGACGCGGGCGGCCACTGCCACGCCGACGCGATCTGCCGGGGACTGCGCTGGCTGGCCGGGCCGCCGGAAACCAGCGAGGACCTGGTCAGTGCCGAACCGCCAGTCATCTGGCGGAAAGTGGCGCGCAGCGATCCGGGAAAGGCGGTGCGCGGGCTGCGGGCCGCAGCCACCCGGCTGAACCCAGGGCTGCGCCTGCCGGCGCTGAGCCGGGTGTTCCGGCCGGGGACCGTGGACCACGAATGCCGGCCGTACGAGCTCGGCTGGCTGCTGTACGCGTGGCTGCCCGGGCTGGCGGAGGACCGATGAACCGCGAGGCCGCCGGAGTCGCCCGGCATCAGCTACTCGGAGTCAGCGTCGACGCGCTCGTGATGAACCAGGCGGTGAGGCGGTGCACCGACGCCGTCGACCAGGGGCGGTACCTGTCGGTCGGGATGGTGAACGCCGCCAAGATCGTCGCGATGCGCGAGGACGATTTACTGCGCGGGGCCGTAGCCGGCTGCGGCATGGTGCTGGCTGACGGCCAGTCGGTGGTCTGGGCGAGCCAGTTGCTTGGGCTGCCGCTGCCGGAGCGAGTGGCCGGAATCGATCTGTTCCTGGCGCTGCTCGGCGAGGCATCGCGCCGCGGCTACCGGGTCTACTTCCTCGGGGCCAGGCCGGACACCCTGCGTCGCATGCTCGCCGAGGTGGAACGCAGATATCCGGACCTGATCGTGGCCGGCGCCCGTGATGGCTATTTCACCGGCGCGCAAGAGCCCGAGGTCGCCGCCGAGATCCGGCGGAGCCGGCCCGACCTGCTGTTCATCGGAATGTCCTCACCGCACAAGGAGCTGTTCACCGCTGCGTGGGGGGAGCAGACCGGCGCCCGGGTGGTGCACGGGGTCGGCGGATCCTTCGACATCCTGGCCGGGCTGACCCGCCGGGCGCCGCTGTGGTGGCAGCGGCACGGCCTGGAGTGGCTGTACCGGGCATCGCAGGAACCGGTCAGGCTGGGCCTCCCGCTACCTGAGCACCAATACGTCATTCATGACCATGGTCGCCCGCCAGGCGATGACGCGTCGCTGGCGGTCGGCCGAACGAGAGGATCAACCGTGAGTGCTGTCGTCGTGGTCGGCCTCGGATACGTGGGCCTGCCGCTCGCGATTCGTGCCGCGGAGGTCGGCCACCGGGTCGTCGGGTACGACACCGATTCAGTCCGGGTGAAAGCGCTTGACGCCGGCGAGTCATATATCGAGGACGTTCCGGCCAGCAGGCTGGCCGCCATGGTCGACAGCGGGGCTTTCCGGCCATCTGCCGAGCCGAGGGCCTGTGCCGGATTCGACGTGGCGGTGATCACGGTGCCCACGCCGCTGCGGGATGGCCTGCCCGACCTGACCCACATCGAGGCGGCGGCTCGCATGCTGGCGAGGTTCCTGCGGCCGGGCGCGACCGTGATCGTGGAGTCGACGTCCTACCCAGGGACCACCCAGGAGCAGGTGCTGCCCTGGCTGGAGGACGGGTCAGGGCTGATCGCTGGCACCGACTTCCACCTCGGCTACAGTCCGGAGCGGATCGACCCGGGGAACGACACCTGGACGCTCACCTCGACCCCGAAGATCGTGTCGGGAATCGATGCCGGCTCGCTCGCAGCCGTGCAGGCCTTCTACTCGGGAATCGTCGACCAGAGCGTCCCGGTATCCGCCCCGTCCGTCGCCGAGCTCGCCAAGATCATCGAGAACACCTTCAGGCATGTCAACATCGCCCTGATTAACGAGCTCGCGATGTTCGCCCACGATCTGCGCATTGACATCTGGGAGGCGATCGACGCCGCATCGACCAAGCCGTTCGGGTTCATGCCGTTCACGCCCGGGCCTGGCGTAGGCGGCCACTGCCTGCCGATCGACCCGTGTTACCTGTCCTGGCGGGTCGAGCGCGCGCTCGGCCAGAGCTTCCGCTTCGTGGAGCTGGCCAACGACATCAACTCGCATATGCCGGACTATGTGGTCCGGCGCCTGATGCTGGCGCTGAACGGACGCGGCCGGCCAGTCAGCGGGTCCCGCATCCTGCTGCTCGGGCTGGCGTACAAGAAGAACACCGGCGATGCGCGGGAATCACCGGCCGTCCGGATCGCGCAGCTGCTCAAGGGCATGGGAGCGGAGGTCATGGCCGCCGATCCTCATGTCGTGGAGTTCGGGCCGATCGACGCGGTGGTGGATGAGCGGGTCACGCTGACAGCGGCCGAGATCTCCCGCGCCGACGCGGTGGTCCTGGTGACCAACCACGACGCGTTCGATCTCGACGAGATCGGCAAGTACGCGAGCTACGTCCTTGACTGCCGCCGGGTACTCTCCGGCGACCAGGTCGAGGCTTTGTAACGGCCGGGCTATGCGAGTCCTCTGCGTGGTCGGAGCGCGGCCGAACTACATGAAAGTCAAACCGGTGATGGACGCCCTGACCGAGCGCGGGGCAGAGGTCATCCTGGTCCACACCGGCCAGCACTACGACCCGTCGATGAGCGACGTCTTCTTCAATGATCTGCGGATCCGGCAGCCCGACCACTTCCTCGGGGTGGGCTCAGGCAGTCACGCCGCCCAGACGAGCCGGGTGATGCTCGCCTTCGAGCCGCTGGTCAGGCGGCTGCGTCCGGACGTGGTCGTGGTGGTCGGCGACGTGAACTCCACCATGGCCTGCGCGCTGGTCACCGCGAAGGCAGGGGCACTGCTCGGGCACGTCGAGGCGGGCCTGCGCAGCAGGGACTGGTCGATGCCCGAGGAGGTGAACAGGGTCGTGACCGACCGGGTGAGCGACTACCTGTTCGCTCCGTCGGAAGACGCCGTGGCGAACCTGCGGGCCGAGGGGTACCGCGAGGACCAGATCCACCTGGCCGGGAACGTGATGGTGGACACCCTGCTCGCGAACCTGGACCGCGCCCGCGACGGTGACACCCTGTCCAGGCTCGGACTCACGCCGGGGGAGTACGGCCTGGTGACGCTGCACCGCGCGGCCAATGTGGACGACCCGGCGATCCTTGCCACGCTGCTCTGCGCGCTCGACCGGGTCGCGCGGCTGTGCCCGCTCGTGTGGCCGGCCCATCCCAGAGTGGCCGCAAGCCTGGGCAGCGTCGGCCTGGCGGACCTGGCCGGCCAGATCAGGATCGTCCCACCGGCCGGCTACCTCGACTTCATCGCGCTCGAAGCATCGGCGCGCCTGGTCCTCACCGACTCCGGCGGCGTGCAGGAGGAGACCACCGCTCTCGGGGTCCCCTGCCTGACGCTGCGGGACAACACCGAGCGCCCGATCACGCTAACCGAGGGAACGAATCAGCTTGTAGGCGGCGATCCGGTGCGGATAGTCGCCACGGCGCGGCAGGTGCTGGCTGACCCGCCGGTGTCGCAGCGGCCAGCCCTGTGGGACGGTCAGGCCGGAAAGCGGATAGCCGCAGCGCTCCTGGCCGACGGCAGCTGCGGCGGCCGGCTACGGCCTACCAGTCTGCTGGATAGCCCGCGGCCGGGGCAGGCGCTGGTGTCGCTCGGGCGTTGAGGCAATGTGAAGCTCACGGCGTGCTCTGCCGCCATTTCCCTGGCCGGCGGGCGGCGACGGTGGCGCCTGTTGTGACCATTGCCAGCAGGCCGGCTGCCAGGCCGAGCGCGGCTGCCGGGCTGATCCGCAGGACGAGCCAGGCGCCGGCAACTGCGCCGCCGAGCATGGTGGCCACCGCGAGTAGCCGCCTGAGCAGAGCAGGCCCGCGGTTGCGGGTGCGCAGGTCGGCAGCGATGCCGGTGAGGGTCATGGTGAGCACGGTGGTGGTCAGGTCGGGCACCGCGAGCCGGCGCGCGGCCGCGTTCTGGATTCCCATGGCAACAGCCAGCAGTGCGGCGAGGATGTCGCGGGGGACGTCGCTGAGGACGACAGCCGAGGCGGCCACCGCGAGGGCGGCGGCTACCAGGATCAGTTCGCTGGCGGCGGCGCTGAGCAGGAGCAGCGCCCGGTCCTGGCCTGCCCGGCTGGCCAGCACGCCGCCTATAGCCGCCCCGGCGAGGAACCCGGCCAGGGCGAACAGCGAGGCGCTGAGCGAAAAGCCCGGCGTGCCGACGATCGCGAAGCCGGTGAATACGACGTTCCCGGTCATGTTGGCCACGAAGACCCGGCCCAGCCGCAAGATGCTGACGGCATCGACAAGGCCGGTGACCGCGGTCAGGGCCAGCAGCAGCGGCGGCAGCGGGCCGTGGCGGGGATCGCTGAGCATGTGCCGGGCAAGCGGCATAGCCAGGGCTGTCTGCGGAGAACTGCTGACGGCGGTGGTCATGGTGTATTCCTTCGGGCTTTGCCGCTGTCGCCGGATGGCCGCGGAAGAGTTCACCTGGTTGGCGCGGTGGCCGCCGGAGGCGCTGGTGGCGCGATGCCGTCGAGTGCGGTGTCGATGACGTCGCGGACGAACCGGTCGTTGAGTGGCGCATGGCCGTGCAGGAGCCGGTGGTAGATCGGGCCGTATAGAACGTCGAGCGCGACCTCGATCTTGGTGTCCGCTGGGATCTCACCGCGTTCGATCGCGCGGCGGAAGATCGCGCGTGCCTGGTCGCGGCGCGGCTGGACGAAGCGGGTGCGGTATTGACGGGCGAACGCGGGGTCCATCTGGGCTTCGGTGACCAGGCCGGCGATCACGCGGCCGTAGGGCCGCCTGCGGGCGAGCCGGGCCCAGGGGCGCAGCAGGCTGAGCAGGTCGCCGCGCAGTGATCCGGAGTCGCGGGGCGGGGGGACGCCGGCCCATTCGTGATACAGCGCGTCCAGCGCGAGGGTCTCCTTGGTGGGCCACCAGCGGTAGATCGTGGCCTTGCTGACCCCCGCCCGTGTGGCGACCGCGTCCATGCTGACGGCCGCCAGGCCTTTCTCCAGAAGGAGTTCTGCTGCGGCTTCGAGGATGGCGCCCTGGGCCTTCTCGCTTCGGGGCCGCCCGCGCCGCGGTGCGACGGTCGGCACGGCGCCGGTCATAGGGTGTTCCCGCCGCTGGCTGCGGTCAGCATGCCGGACCTGGCCGGCCCGGCTGCTGCGCCGGGCTCACCGGCCGTCCGCGCCAGAACCTGGAAGAAGGCGGCGATGTCACGCCGCGTATAGCCCAGGTCTTCGGCCCTTGCCAGCATTCCATCGGCGACCGCCGCCGACGGAACCGGAACATCCAGCTGGCGGGCGGTCCCCAGGACGAGGCGGATGTCTTTGTGCATGAGCTGCACGTCGAACCACGCCTCCTCGGGCAGGTTGAGCATGAGGGGAGCCCGCGCCTGGAGCATCGGCGACCCGATCGCGCTGCCGGTCATCACCTGCGCCGCCAGCGCCGGGTCGATCCCGCCGCGCTCGGCCAGCAGCACGCCCTCGCTGAACGCGAGCATCTGCGCGGCGAGGCTGATGTTGATGGCCAGCTTCAGCAGCAGCGCCTGGCCGTTCGCGCCGACGTGGGTGACATGGCCGAGCCGGCGCAGCAGCGGCTCGACGGCACGGAAGGCATCCTGCGGGCCGCCGGCCATGATCGCGAGAGTGCCGTCCTCGGCGGCAGTGACGCTGCCAGAGACGGGGGCGTCAAGCATACTGGCGCCGAGGGCGCGTACCCGCTGGGCGAGCTCGCGGCTGGCCTGGGGGCTGACCGTGCTCATGTCCAGATAGATCTTGCCTGGCGTGAGCCCGGCCAGGATCCCGTCCGGGCCGGCGGTGATTGCCTCCAGGGCCGTGTCGTCGGTGACCATGCTGAAGATCACCGGCGCCGCCTCGGCAACCTCGCGCGGCGTGCCGCGCCAGACCATGCCCTGCCGGGTCAGCTCGCTGGCCCTGGACCTGGTGCGGTTGGTCCCGTACAGCTGGTTGCCGTCGAGCAGGCGGCCGGCGATCCGGCTGCCCATCGCACCGAGACCTACAAAGCCGATCGCGGTCATCGTCGTCACCTCCTCCTCGCTGCCTCGATCTCGCTGACGTCCTCGTCGGTGAGCTCAAGGTCCGCAGCGGCGACGATCGGGTCCACCTGGCTGGGCCGGCGGAATCCGGTGATCGCGCCGTCCACGGCGGGATTGCGCAGTGCCCACGCGACCGCGACGGCTCCCGGCGTCACGTCGTGCCGCTCGGCGACCGTCTGCAGCCGCGCGGCCAGCGCGAGGTGCTCCGACAGCTGCGGCTCGGTGAAGCGCGGGTCGCGGGCGCGCCAGTCGTCGGCCGGCATCTGCTCGATCCGCTCGCGTGTCATCGCCCCGGTCAGCAGGCCGGAGCCCATGGGGGAGTAGACGATGACCCCGATCCCCTCGCGTTCGGCGAATGGCAGGAGCTCGTCCGCTACGGCGCGGTCGACCAGCGAGTACGGCGGCTGGAGCGTCTCGACCGGCGCGATCGAGCCGATCCGGCGCAGCTGCCAGGCATCGAAGTTGGAGACGCCGATATGCCGGACCAGCCCCTGCTCCTTCAGCTCGGCCAGCGCCGACCAGCCTTCTTCGATGTCGTGCCCGGGGACCGGCCAGTGGATCTGGTACAGGTCGATCGCCTCGATGCCGAGCCGCCGCAGGCTGGCCTCCGCCTCCCGCAGGACCGAGTCCCGCTTGAGGCTGTGGCGGACGTGGCCCGTGCCGTCGTCCAGCAGCGAGCATTTGGTGAACACGTACGGGCGCTCAGCCAGGCCCTCAAGCGCCCGGCCGACCACCCGCTCCGAGCGGCCGAAGCCGTAGGCGGCGGCGGTGTCGATCCAGTTGATCCCGAGATCAACCGCCCGGTGGATCGCCGCGATCGACTCCGCGTCTTGCTGCGGCCCCCAGCCGAACTCCCAGCCGCCTCCGCCGATCGCCCAGGCGCCGAACCCCACCCGGGTGATCTCCAGGCCGGTGGCCCCCAGCTGGCTGGTCTTGAGCTGCGTCTTGTACATGACTCCTCCGTTGATCCCTGACGCCCGCCTGAGCGGCCGACCACATCCTCTCTAAGCAAAACTAGACTATCAGTTTCTATATTGCAACCGCGTCCGGCGAGAGCAGATGTCGGCAGGGGAGCCACTGCCAGCTCGCTGCCTGCGGGAGTGACCGTGGTCATGCCTCCGCGCTGACCGCCGCTAGCGGCTGCGGGTAGGGCCACGTACGCGTACCTGATCGTGATGGGCTATCGGATCGGCCGGTAGGTCGCGATCAGGCCGCCGCTGCTGGTCGGCTGGCCTTCGACCAGTTCGAACTTGGTCAGCGCGGCGTCGTCGGCGAACAGCCGCTTGCGACCGCCGCCGGCGAGGACCGGGCTGATCATCAGGGTGACTCGTCGAGCAGTCCCTGGTCGATCAGTGATCGAACCAGCGACGGGCTGCCGACCGTACCGATCGTCCCGCCGTCCTGCTGGGAAGCTCAACCGCATTGCAGACTCGGCAGTGGACCTGTTCCTTGCCACCTACGGGTAAGGACCACAGCCACGCGAAAACCCCACCGTCCGGGGGTTGGCCTGTACATCCTGCTGCCGCGATGGCCCCACTGGCGCAGCAGCTTTCGGCAGTCTCGTGATGCCCGGGGCGACAGGCTGGCGCCCGGTTGCCCCGGACTGCCAGAGTGGGCGAGCCTTTGGGTGAGCTGCACACCGCGCCGTGGACCCCGCATATCAAGCTGGCCTACAGCAATGCCTCCGTAGCGCGTGAAAGTGCGGGAGCGGGTGATTGTCGGCGCCACGGCTTGCCGATTGCGCGCGATCCCAGCTGGCGTGGTGAGAGCGCCTAGAATTGTGTTGTGGCCGATGGTCGGGTTGCGCAGCGGTTCAGGGTAGCTCTGGACATGTATGAGTTCGGTGAGCGGATGGCGCGTTCAGGGCTGCGCCGCCGCCACCCTGACGCGACCGAGGAGCAAATCGAGCAAATGCTCCGGGAGTGGCGGACGGCCAGGCCGGGAGCACCGGGCGGTGATGCTGCCGGGCGGCCGTCCCGCAGGTTCGGGTGAACATCCTTGAGGCCGCTCTGCGGCGGATCGCAGCTGATCTTGGGCGGTACGGCCGCCGCTGGGCCCTGGTCGGCGGGTTCGCGGTCTCGGCGCGGGCCGAACCCCGGTTTACCCGTGACATCGATGCCGCTGTCGTGGTCGATGATGATGCCGATGGGGAGAGCCTGGTGCGGCGGCTGCTGGCAGACCGGTACCGGGTTCTGGCGTCGGTGGAGCAGGACGAAACGGGTCGGCTCGCCACCGTACGCCTCAGTTCTCCGCTGAGCGGAGACGATGTCGTGGTGGATTTGCTGTTCGCGAGTTCGGGGATCGAGCCGGAGATCGTGGCAGCTGCCGAGATGACGGAAGTAGTACCTGGGCTGCGCCTCCCGATCGCCACGACCGGGCATCTGATCGCTCTCAAACTGCTGGCCCGGGATGACCAGGAACGACCGCAGGACCTGGCCGATCTGCGCGCATTGCGCGCGGTCGCGACGCCCGCTGACTACCGTGCCGCGCACGAGGCAGTCCGACTGATCTCGGCACGGGCTTCGATCGGGGACGCGATCTGACAGCCGGCCTTCACGAGCTAGAACAGCCGCCCCACTGGACCTGAACCCCGGTTGGTGTGAGGGCATTGTGCGGGCTGGCGTGGCGGCGCGTGCTGCACGGCTCAGGCGATAATGCCGACAGCGCCGCTAACCATGTCGTACAGGCCGCCCCTGACCTGCAGGTGGCCGCTCCGGACCATCGGGTGGAGCAGCGGATCGTGCCGCAGCTGCCGCACGGTCAGCTTGATCTGCGCCCGGATCGTGTTGTCCAGCAGGTCACCGCTCTGCCTGATCGCCGCCTCGTAAGCCGGCCGCAGGGCGCGGACAACGGCGCCGATATGGCCGGGGGCCGGCTCGCCGGTCTGGAAAGACCTGATCGCTGCCTTCACCGCCCCGCACCTGCCGTGCCCGAGGACCACCATCAGTCGGGCCGACTCGAAGCTAGCCGGACCGAACTCGATGCTGCCGAGCACTACCTGATCATCCAGCGTCTGCGCACCGGTCCTGATTACCAGCAGCTCGCCTAGCCCGCAGTCGAAGACCAGCTCAGGTGGGACCCGTGAGTCGATGCACGAGATGACCGTGGCGAACGGGTCCTGGTGATCGGCCAGGTAGTGCCGCCACCGCGGCGACTGACGCGGGTGCCTGGCCTGTCCCCGCATCCACCGGCTGTTCCCCGCCATCAGTATCTTCAGCGCCTCATCCGGCCCCGGAGTCCGCCCGTGGGGCCGGTCCGGCACCTCGGGCCTGGTCGGCACGGTCTCGGCCGCAGCCGCACTCGCGAGCGCGCTGCCAGGCCAGGAGCCGCCGGCAATCGCGGCAGCAGCCAGCCCGGCGCGTGACGCCGTCCCGATGAATCCCCTGCGGCTGACCCGCGCACGCTCCAGCTCCGCCATGACCTCCCCCGTCGTCGGATCACGATCTGCGCAGTGCCGTCCTGCGCAGCACGAACCAAGCCACCCCCAACCCGGCCAGGCCGACGTCGCCATTCTTGCGCGCCGACCAGCCAGCTAGCGTGAGCCCAGTCTCGCCCCGGCGTGTCGCCGCTGCACGATCCGGTTCGGCGCACAGGCGCTGACGATCTTGCCGGGCGTCGCGAGATCACTTCGGGGCGTCCGGCCGGCTCTGACGTCCGGTGACAAGCCAGCTTGACAATCTCATGGCTGTCAAGCTAACTTGTCATGACAAGGATGCTTGACAGGAAGGAGGCCCGTTATGAGACCGTGGACAAGGTGGCTGTACCTGGTAGCGGGACTGGTGGCGGCGTTCGTGGCGGTCAGTGCGGTCGCGCTGGCTATCCGGCAGGGCAGCTGGGCGCCGATCGCGTCGGTGGGGTGGATCCCGGCCGTCATTGTCGCGACCGCAGGCAGTACGCGCCGCCGCTGCCGGCCGCGCCGCGGCGGCGGCGCGGGGTCAGCGGGCTGGGCGGTAGTCTCCGCTTTCAAGCCGCTGCTTCAGGTTCCGAAGGCTTGCCGGGGCTGCTTTCGCGGTCATGCGGCGAACCATGGGCACGAGCATTGCGCCGATGCCGTGGCCCTGGTAGTCGAAGGTGAAGGTGGCTCGCGAGCCTGTCCCGTGGCTGGCTGGTTCGACGGTGACTTTCACGTTCGGCCTGATCGGCCCGTCGACGCCGCGGACGGCCCATGCGCCCGGTGGACTGGCCTGCGTGATTTCCTGGGTCATCGTCCGTTCGGTACGGCCGATACGGCGGGTCGTGGTGAACGTCGATCCCACGCCGGGGGCTGCGTCCGTGACCCGCACGCTGGTGACGTCATGCTGCCATTCTGCGAACCGCGCGGGGTCGGTGGCGTAAGCGTAGACATCGCCCGGCGGGCAGGCGATGTCGATCGTGAGCACAATTGGTGCCATTGTCCAGCTCCTCGCCGCAGGTTCTGTGGCCGACGGCCCGGCCTCTCACCGGTATGACCCAACGCGGCCAGGGAATGTGACCGCAGCCAGTCGCATCAGCGGCATGTCGCGGTGGGGCTGGCCGTCACCTGCCGTTGGCGGAAAAGTGCTGGTAGTCCTTCGGGGACGTCCAGTCACCGCCCCATTTCCAGCCGACCGAGATGAAGGCCCGCCAGACCGCGTCGCCGTGCCTGATAACCGCCGGGGTGTGCCGGGACCGGTCGGCCCACGCGGCTGCGGCGGGCGGGTCGATGGCGCCGTTGACGACCTCGGGGTTCTCGAACGGGTTGATGTCGACGGCCAGGCCGTAGGAGTGCTCGGACCACGATGTTGTCCCGCGGACCCGGCGGCAGTTGAATGCTGAGGTGTTGTCGGCCAGCATGGACCGCTCATCGCTGCCGCCGAACACATCGACCACCCGCATCTGCCGGATCGGGTACCTGGCCGCGAACAGCAGCCGGAAAGCACCGGTCAGCGCCCTGGCCGCGGACTCGTTCACGATCAGTTGACCCTGGTGCACCGCGTGATCGAACCCCCCAGTAGCTGAGCGTCAGCAGCCGCAACTGGTCCAGCCCGAGCGGGCAGCCCGGGTGCCAGGATTGCCCCGATCATCCGCCGCCGCATCGCAGTCGGGATGGTCGACGTCCTGGCCTGGTAGACGGCCGCCCGGACCGCGCTCGGAGCGGCCGGAGTGCGCGACGCCGGGATGGCAGGGCTTGGCGTGCCGGGCCGCGGGGTCGGCGCCGCTGCGGGCTGCCCGTCGCAAGCAACGACCAGGAAGCTGATGACCGCGAGCGCCAGCAGCGTCCGGCAGTTCACTCTCACCGCCCACGGCCTCCCGCTGAGCTGCCCCGGCCCAACTGCCCGTCCGGCGCGCAGGTCCGATGCACCGATACCGGGCGTCATAGCGGCGCCCACACGATCACGCGCCGGGTTGATCTGTCGTTGCCCGGCACATACATTCTGCTCTCTTGCTGGACCCGGCCAAATAGCACTCATCGGATCGGGGGACACCGGGGGCACACCCTGGGCACGGCAGCAAGACAGCCAGCAGCCGGCCAGCGCGGTGATGACGGGCTCGCGAGCGCCCATCGGCTGGTGATCGCCTCATCGAGGGCGATCATGGCAGCGTCAGTCCTTCGCCGCGAAGACGGCCTGGAGGGCGGGTGACTGCGCCAGCGCGGTGTCGCCGTCCTGTGACCCCCACGAGTAGGCGTAGTCGAATACCGGCGCTGGTGTCACGGCTGCCCAGTCAGCTAGCATCAGGCGTTCCTGTGCCGGGGTCGGCAGTACCCAGTCGCCTTCGCTGCCGCCGCCGAACGCCTGGTACACGGGAACGATCCGGTTCGCCGGCCAGCCCGCGGCCCGCGCCGCGGCCGCGTACGCGGCGATCTCGCCGTAGTCCGGCGGCCCGGCGGAGGTCACCGGGTACGGGTCAAGGCCGATCAGGTCCAGTCCGGTGCCGGCCGGGGTGTAGGCGGTGAAGTCCGGCGAGCTGTCCGGGCCGAGATTCTGCAGGATCGCGAACGTTCTCGCGCCGGGCACGTTGGCGTGGATCCAGGCATCCTCAGCCTGGATCGCCGGGGCCGGGCAGGAGGACGGGCCAGGTTCGTCGGTGATGTAGAAACCGAACAGCTTAGGGTCACCGGCGAAGGCGCCGGCCTGGGTCCGGAACGCTGCCGTCGCGCCGCCGCAGGCACCCAGCCAGACCAGGCCAAGGACCCCGGTCGGCAGGGCATCCAGGGTGCTCTTGTCGCTGACGTCAGCCAGGTTGAATCCGACCGTGCCGGGCAGGTAAGCGCCGGACGGCCCGAAGTTCCCGTTAGCCGTGTAATGCAGCGCTGTGACCGGCCACGGCCCGGTCGGGCCTGGGGACGGTGCCAGAGTCCGAGACGGTGGCCGGGTTCGGATCGGGGTCGCTGAGCTGGCCGCGGTCGGTGTCGGAGGCGGTGAGCTGTGCCGCCAGCTCGGAGCGGGACTGGCGCAGCCGGGCCGGCACTGCGGATGGTGGTTCGCGGCATCCGACGCGGAACTGGATGGCGCCCCGGAACCGCACGCTGCTGCTGATCCTGCCGCCAGGATGACGGCTGCTGCCATCAGCCGCGTTCGGTTACCAGGTGAGGTCATGCCGCTCCGATGCCGCAGTTCGCGCCCCATCGGGCCGTTCAGACTTGCCGGAGCGCCCGACCGCAGCAACGTAACAGTCTGGTAACGGCTCCGGGTAGCGAACGGGTGAACTCCGACGGAGCCGGACGTTCCTGCCGCCTTGACCTGCCGGTATCGGACGCAAGCGGGTCTAACCGGCATACTCGGCCGTGGGATTCGCTTTTGGCTTCCCTTCCGGATTCCAACGACCCGGGAAACCCCACGCCCAGGTACCGGCCACCACGGCCAGAATGGCGAGACCGGCAAAGGCGCGCTTATGCGACGCGGCCTGGACGAGTGGCCCGGTGTCACCGATGATCTGGGTCACGATCTAACTGCCTGGCGGAACCTGAGCCTGCTGCCTGGTGAGAACCTGATTTATCATCCTGGTCGCAAGAACGAAGGTCCAGTGGGTTTCTGCCGCGTCTGGCGACGTCGCCGTAAGCGTGGCATAAGGGTAGTTATAATCGGGATAATCCTGATTGTAAGAGTTAATCAGTTCCAGATCATAGTGGCCGATTCCGCCAGCTGCGTAAATCAGGCCCTGGGACTGGGAGTTCATTACGATCTGGCTCATCGCCTGACCGGCTGAGATCAGGGACAGAGCAAGCCAGGAGTACGCATTAGCGGACGCCTCGAACGCTGGCAACCTAAAGAACAGGTAGCGCTCTCGACGTAGCTCGGTCGAGTGCTCTGGATATCGATTCCCAGGCCAGCGGTGAGGATGACTATTATCGCTACCCCGGCGAGGCGGAGCTGCCGCTGCAGTGCTGACGGCCCGCTCCCTCGGTGCTGGCGTGCCACTCCGCGGTGCTGAGGTCGTGCGCGGATCCATCGGTGGCTGCTCCATTGATTAACCCCAGATGGCAGCTGGAGCCGCAGCGAATACGGACATGATGAGAACGGTGCCAGCCCGAGCCGAAACAGACGCCATAATAGGCCGAGGCAATGCACGGCAGGCTCCATACTTCCGCGCGGCCGGCGGAGCCGGAAGAGAACTTGAGTCACAGAGATCGTGACACCGTCCAGATTGTGTCAAGAAGACACAGATCGAACGACAGGTACGGGCACGATGATTGGGGGATGGGTCTAATGGATTTTAGCGAAACAATTCAGATCTGGCGGCGGCGGCGGGCTCTGACAGCGACGCTGCTTATCGTGCTTTCGGCGGGTGCGGCCGCGGCGCACGCGGCCGGGGCGCACGCGGTCGGGGCGCAGGCGGTCGGGGCGCACACGGCCGGGGCGCAGGGGGTCGGTGTGCGGCCAGCCATCGCGGCGCGGACGGCCGGGGTGCCGCAAGCCATCGTGGCGCGGACGGCCGTGGCGCCGCCGGCCACCGCTGCAGCAGCGAAAACCATCGTGGTCACGAACCGGAGAAGCTCCGGGGTCGGCTCACTCCGTGCAGCGATCGAGCGAGCCGACGCCGGCCCGCCAGGACGAGCCGCGGTCATCGACTTCGCGGTCCGCGGGAGTATCACCCTTGCCAGTCAGCTGCCCGCCATCACCCGCGAGGTGACGATCGACGGACGATCCGCGCCCGGGTACGTCGCAGGCGGTCCGCCGGTGGTAGAAATCGACTGCCAGCGGCACGCTGGCCTGCTATTCGCGGCAGGCTCGGCTCGCTCGCAACTCCTGGGGGTCGCGGTGGATGACGCCAGAGGCAGCGGCGTGACCCTGAGCGCCAGCTCGGTCACGGTCAATGGCGACTACATCGGCCTGGACCTGGCCGGAACCGCATTCGGCAATCACGGCGACGGCGTGTACGTCACGGCACGCTCGTGGAGGAATCGGATCGGGCTGAACAAGTCGCGCGCGGCCGGCGTGGTCGGGAACGTGATCTCCGGCAACGCCGGCAGCGGTATCGCGCTGATCGGCTCGTCAGACGATGTCGTGGTGGCCAATCGGATCGGGACGAACGCGGCTGGTACGAAGGCCATCCCGAACAAGGGCAATGGCATCTCGATCACCCATCGGTCCGATTACAACGAGATCGGCGGCACCGACTTCATCGACTTGGCGACCGGCCAGGCGAATAACCCGACCGGAAGCAAGGGTACGGTGACTCCGGTCTTCGTGGTGCCGCCGCTTGGCAATCTGATCTCCGGCAACGGCAAGAACGGCATCTTGATCGGCACCGGATCCAGGAAGAACACGCTGAACGGAAACTTCATCGGCACGACGGCGGACGGAGACGCTCCGCTCGGCAACGCCGGTGACGGAGTACGGATCGACCGGGCGAACGACAATGCGCTGGTGGGCTGCAAGTTCGTCAATAACCCGTTCGTCTACTACAACGTGGTCAGCGGCAACGGCATGAACGGGCTGCGGATCACCAGTTCCGACAACGTCCTGGTGCAGGGGAACTTCTTCGGCGTCCGCGCCGACAACACCGGGGCGGTGCGCAACCGGCTGGATGGCATTCTGGTCGACGGGACCTCGGCCGACACCCAGGTGGGCGGCGTGATTCCGCTCGGGAACGTGTCAGCAGGCAACGGCCGCAACGGCATCGAGGTGGCCGGCCGGGCCAGGGGATTCGTCACCTTCAATACCTTCGGCGGCCTGCTCGCCTTCAAGGGCGCGGCACCCAACGGCGATGACGGCCTGCTGATCACCTCCATCGGGGGTGACAACCTGGCTCGGACCAATGTGTTCTCCGGCAACAGGCGGAACGGCATCGAGCTGGCCGGCCACGCCTCCGGGGTTACCGTCGACCCCGACATCGCCGGGCTGACAACCAACGGCAAGAGCCCGCTGCCTAATGGCCGCGATGGTCTGCTCATCGACGGCAACGCACATGACAATGTGATCGGCGGCTCGCTGCGCTCGGTGATCCCGCAGGACACGTTCTCAGGGAACGCGGGCTATGGCGTGGCGATAGCCGGAGATGCGCACGGCAATCGGGTCTTCAGCAGTTTCATCGGCACGAAGATCGGCGGCCTGGCAAGGCTGGGCAACGGCAGGGGCGGAGTTCTGATCTGCGGATCGGCTTACCGTAATATCATCGGCCGGGCCAACCTGAAGCCGGCCAATCTGATTAGCGGCAATAAGGGTAATGGCGTGACGCTGTGCCACGGCACCAGTCGCAACCTTGTGATCAATAACTACATCGGCCTTGATCGGGCCGGGCACTATCTGCGCAATACGGGCCGTCCGGTGGTCAATCGGGGCCGCGGGAATATTCTGCTGGGTAACCGCTACCGGCCGTGAGGCCGGGTCGGCTCAGGTGCCCCGGCCGGGGTGTGCACGGCGATTTCGCCGCCGAGTGCGAACCCGGCGGTCAGGCTGATGGCGTCACCGCTCCAGAAGCTGCCGGCGTCATACCAGTTCGCTGGGCGCCTGCCGGGCAGGAGTCCCATGGCCTGGTAGGTGACGGCGAGTACCTCCGCGCAGTAGGCGGTCTCCAGGTCGCAGTGCTGCTTCCTGCGCCTGACGGCCGGTACCCGCCCGGACAGCCACCGGCCCGCGAGCCGGGCGGCGGAGGGGAACGGGGTGCCGTCCATCCGCGCGATGGTGCGGAGAACGGCATCCTCCATCTCGCGGCTGATCGCCGGATCCAGCTGGCGCAGCCACGGCCGCTGATCGTACTTGGTGACCCAGATGAGCACGGCTTCGCGCAGGTCATGCAGCTGAACCCCGCGGTGGCTGGTGCCCGACCACAGGTCGGGCAGCGACCGGCTGAGCTCGGCGTGCCACATCAGCGGCGGCAGGTCGTCGATGACTACCGACATTCCGACGTGGTTGACCGGGCTATTGGTCGCCAGCTGGACGGCCCGGTCGGCCACCTTGCGCCCACGGAACAGCCATAGGTCGCCCGTGAGCGTCGCATCGAGAGCTGCGTCCATGGTGATGCTCGCGGCGGTCATGCTCGCTAGCGTAGGCGTATGCACATGCGCTGGTGGAAAGTGGCGGGACTGGCAGGTTTCGCGGGCGTCGCCGCCACCGGAGTGCTGATCGCCCGGGCGCAGCGCCGCCGCCGCTCCTATACCCCGCAGGAGATCCGCGACCGGTTGCACGCCCGGCTCGCCACAGTGCCTCGCGACCCGTCAGCCGATCAGCAACCCCGGCCATAACGTCCCGGCCGCTCGACGCAGCGCGATCGAGATATCGCCGTTGATCCGACCTATATCCGAAACATCCAAAAACGGGCTAGACTAAACCGGTTGTCCCCGGACCCCGGCGACCGTCAGCTCGCCAACCTATCCGGGAGGTCGCAAAATGCGAATCGGAGCACTTCTGCTCATCGTGTGGCTGATCATTGGCGCCATAGCCGCAGGGCAGCGCCACTACTACAGCGGCTCTTCCACCAGCTGCGTCAAGCTAGGCACGACTGCCCTGACAATTGCCGCGGGTCCGCTCAACTATTTCGGCGTGAACCCGAAGGTCACCTGCAAGACGCCGCAGCCAAGCAAATGACTATCCCGAGGTGTGGCCGCCCCGCTGGAATGCCCGAGGCGCGGCTGCCCGCTGGAATGCCTGGCCGGGCATGGTGGTGCCTCCTGCGGCACCGCTAGCGGTGCGGCAGGAGGCGTCCTTGCCAGGCAGGGGACTTGCGGTGTGCCCCCGCCTGGCACGTCCTGTCAGGCGCCGTTCTTGACCGCCGTCGCTGTTAGCGCAGTCTTGCCCTTTCCGCGGTGCACCTGGATGCGCTTGGCCATTACTTCCTCCGCCTTAGGCACCAGGATCAGCAGAACGCCGTCCTGGGCTGAGGCTTCGATCGCATCGGCCTGCACGTGGCTGGGAAGGGTGATCGACCGGCGGAACGCGCCGTAGCGGCGCTCGGCTCTGTGTACCTTCACGTCGGCGGACGGCTCCGCAGCGTG
Source organism: uncultured Actinomycetota bacterium (assembly GCA_963850875.1). Lineage (GTDB taxonomy): Bacteria > Actinomycetota > Actinomycetes > Streptosporangiales > Streptosporangiaceae > Chersky-822. The sequence goes on along the minus strand of CAWKNA010000005.1, from coordinate 267,797 downwards.
CCGCTGACCCTGGATGGTCAGCAGACCGTCCTCGAACGTGATCTCCAGGTCCTCGATCCCGACCCCGGGCAGCTCTGCGGCGACCAGGTAAGCGTCCTTGCGCTCGGAGATGTCGACGACCGGCGCCCACGCTTGGGTGCCCGCCGTGTCGTACTGCTGACCGAACTGGCCGGGCAGGCTCAGCCGGTAGCTAGGCGTCCTGCTCATCCGCAGCAATTCATCCTGGGCGTTGCGCAGATCCTCGAACAGATCCCAGCTTGTCATCACTGTCATGTCGTTCTCCCTCACACGTCTCGCCCGGCCGACGGCCCGGCGACCCAAGAAAAAAATGCGGTTCGAGTGAACGACATTCGCTTCCGAGTAACATTGTTCACTATATCGTGGACACCGTTCACGGTCAAACTCAACGCCGGGGGGAACATGGCAGATCGATCGCAGGCAGCCGCCAGCGCGGGCCAGCACCCGCTCTGGTTCATCACCCCAGAGGACGATGAGACCCGCCGCCGCGTGCTGACCCGCGAGCGGGTCGTCGCCGAGGCTCTCACGGTCATCAGCTCCGACGGCGTGGACGCCCTCAGCATGCGCGCTCTCGCTGCCCGCCTTGGCGTGGTTCCCGGCGCGCTGTACCGCCACGTGCGCGGCAAGGAGCAGCTCTGCGACCTCGTCGTGGACGGAGTGCTGGCCGAGGTCGACTGCCAGACCGACCGCACGCTCGGCTGGACCGGGCAAGTCACCGTGCTCGCGCACCGGCTACGGGCGGTCCTGGAAGGCCATCCCGGCATCGCCGGACTGCTGAAGACTCGCGATCCGATCGGACCGCACTCCCTCGCCCTGGCCGAGGCGTTCCTCGCGCCATTGCAGGCCGCCGGGCTGTCCGGCCGGGAGACCGCATTGGCCTTCTCCCTGATCTATGACTACACCCTCGGCTTCGCGCTCAGCGATCGCACCACCGTTAACGAACAGCGCGTCCAGGACACCGCGACCAGGCACCAGCTGCACGCGTTCTTCCGCTCACTGCCAGCCGACCGCTTCCCCGCGCTGGCCGCCCTCGGCGAGTACGTCTGGGCCGCTAACCGCGACGAACGATTCTCCGCCAGCCTCGACACCCTCGTCAGAGGGCTTCAAGGGTCCCGGCGCACCGGCGCCGCCTAGCTTCCGCTGGAGCGCGTATCTGACGACTACGTTTTGATCAGCGTCACCGGCGCTTCCGGCGCCCGGGCACGGACCATTTCGTGCCAACGCCGGCTAGGTGCAGGGCCAGAAGGGTTAGGCCGACCAGCATCAGGCTCGTCGGGGAGAAGACCGCGCTGGTAGAGGTGGACGTCGCGTTGATCAGGAACGCGATGGCGAAGAGGACAGCTGCGACGAAACCAGCATTGCCGCATCCTTTCCATTCTGCAGAGCAGGAACTGCGAATCCGGACTGCCGCAGGCGGCTGGCCAGGCCCGGCGTCCGACGGGCGGTTCGGGCTGCCCAGTCATCCGGGGCGCGTTGTGTCGGTGGCCGAGGCTAGCTGGCTGGCTCTGGCGCGCCGGGTGCTGCGGATGTTGCGGCGCAGCTGGGTGATCCGCGCGGTCCCCGCGGCTGCCATCAGCAGCGCGCCGGCGATGGCTGCGATCAGCAAGGCGATGGCGAGGGGCAGCCGGGCGTGTGCGCCGAAGAAGCTGACCTTCACGGCGGCGGTGTTCTGGATGATGAAGATCACTAGCAGGATCAGGATCAGTACGCCCGCGATCAGCCCGGTGCGAAATGCGCTGATCCGGGTTCGCCGGCCTGCCCGCTGCCCGCTGCCGGCGCCGGCGGGTAGGAGGCAGGAGCCGGTCCGCTGGCGGGGGCGGGTGGCTGCGCGCTGGCGCTGTCCTGGATAGGTGCCGCTGGACTTGGTGCCGCAGGCTCTGCCATGACGTTGCTCCTTCTGCAAACCCTGTGCAGCGCCACCCGCCGGGGTGTCCCCTGGCAATCGACTTATCAGCGGAACCTCTGCTATCGCGGGTGTGGCTACCTGGGTCCGGGGCAACACCTTTGACGTTACCCGTCCCTGACCCTCGCGCATAGGGCGTCGCCGGCCGGGCGAAGCGCAGCGAAAATCCGGCGGCAGGGCCATCGTGCGGCCTGGCGGTCGGCCAGCCAGGCCATCACCCAGCCGGGCCGTCGCCCAACGAAGCTGCGGGCGCTCCTTCAGGCGGCCGGATATTCGCTGAGCGCGCGGGCAGGCTCGATGTGCGATGCGCGCCACGACGGGTAGAGCCCGGCAAGCAACCCGGCTGCGGCGCCGATCAGCGGGGCAGGCAGTACGGTCAGCGGGGCGATCACCGGGGTCCACCCCCGCCCGATCGCGACTAGCAGGACGGCGCCGACGCCAAGGTTGGTCCCGGCGAGACCACCGAGCAGGCCGAGCAGTGCGGACTCGGCCAGGAACTGAACGGCGATATGCCGGCGCCGGGCACCGAGTGCCCGGCGCAGTCCGACCTCCGCGGTCCGCTCACGCACCGCGATGAGCGTCATGTTGCCGATGCCGAGCGCGCCGATGAGCAGGCAGACTCCGGCCAGCGCGCCGTACAGGCCACCGAGCGTGGTGTTCACCTGGCTGCGCAGGTGCCAGGGGCTCGGCGGCACCGTCACCAGGAACTGACCGGGATTGTCGGCGCTGACCGCGAGCGGTGCCTGCCGGGCGACCAGCGCAGCGGCGCCGGGCCGGGTCTCGATCAGCACCACGGGCTGCGCGCCTGCGGCATCGCCTGGCGAGCCCCAGATCGTGGTTGCCGTGGTCGACGGCATCAGCACGGACCGCATGATCCAAGGCTGGTGGCGCACCTGGCTGATCAGGCCGATGACCGTGCATGGCAGGTCGTTGATGATGATGGCCGGCTGATGATCGAGCCTGGATATCCCGAGCGCGCGGGCTGCCCGGGCACCGACCAGGCAGACCGGGGCGGCGCGGGCCTGGTCCCCGGTGCCGAACAGCCGTCCCTGGTCGACCTGGGCGCCTGCCGCCTGCAGGAAGCCGGGCGAGGCCGCGAACACCATCGGACTGACGTCGGCCGCACCGACCGGGACCCGCCAGTACATGCCGGCGGCCAGCACGCCGTTCAGGCGATCGAGTCGCCGTTCGACATCGGCGGGAAACGGGTCAGCCACGGCGGACCGGCCAGTCTGCACTGCCGCCATCCGCACCTCGGTCGGCAGCCGCTGGTTAAAGGCCGACGCGACCTGCGCGGCCGCCGACGAGGCGATCCCGAGCACTGCCACGAAGCTCGCCACGACGAGCAGCGTTCCGGCCGCAGTGAGCAGCGACCGCAGCGGCCTGGCCAGCATCGAGGCGACCGCCTCGCCGAGAGCGTCCCGGGTTCGCAGCCGGGTCGGCTCGGCTGCTCGTCGGCTCACTGGACCTGGCTCGTCGCGTTGCCAGCGAACAGGCCGATCGACCTGGTGCCCTGCGCGATCAGTGCGGGGTCGCTGGTGGCGATCAGGATGGTGCGGCCGGCTCCGTGCAGCGCGCAAATGAGGTCGATGATCGGTGCCGCCGCGCCGCCATCCAGGCTCGCGGTCGGCTCGTCGCACAGCAGCAGGCTCGGGTTACCGGCCAGCGCCCGGGCGATCGCGACGCGCTGCCGTTCGCTGGCTGTCAGCTGGCGGGCGGCCGTCTTCGCCTGTCCGGCCAGCCCGACCCGGTCAAGCAGGTCCAAGGCGGCTAGCCGGCGCTGCCGTCCAGGCAGGCCGGCATAGAGCAGCGCGAGCGCGACGTTGTCCCGCGCCGAACGGGACGGCAGGAGATGGGGCCGCTGGAACACGAACCCGATCTGCCGTCCGCGCAGCGCGGTTCTGTCCCGCTCGCCAAGCCCGGCCGTGTCGAGCCCGTTCAGCAGGTACCGGCCCGTTGTGGGCCGGTCAAGGAGGCCGATCACCTGCAGCAGCGTCGACTTACCCGACCTTGCCTGGCCGGTCACCGTGATCAGCTCGCCTTGCTGGACGGTCAGATCAACCGGGTGCAGCGCGGTGACCGGCGGCTTCCCCGGGTAGCTGACGCCGATCCTGCGAAGGTCGATCACGGCAGGCGGCGGGAAGAGCCAGCCGATGCCCAGCGGCAGCGGGCGGGTCACTGGCTCGGTGGCCGGCTCGCTGGCAGGCTCGTTCGGCGGCCAGCTCACTGGCTCGTCACCCGGCTAGTCCGAGTACGACGCGGTCCCCAGGTCCTAGCGTTCCCGGCAAGACTGGCTGCACGGCCACCAGGCCGCCGGCCGAGATCCCGGTCCGGACGACGACCCGCACCCGCCGTTGGCCCGCGGTCAGCCTGATCACCTCCGCTCTACCGTCGGCTGTGACGACGGCAGCCAGTGGCACCGCGAGCACGGGTCCGCTGGTGGCCGCGAGATAGAGCGTCAGCCGCACCCGGTGGCCGATCAGGGACTGCGGCAGCGGGCGCAAGCCGGTCACCGCCAGGGGATACCCCGCGCCCTGGCCAACCTGCCCGTTTGCCACCGGGTAGGACCCGATCTGGGTGACTATGCCGGGCGCTGACAGGCGTGGGCCGGCTGACGTTATTCGGGCCGACATCCCGGCTCGCACCAGCCGGGCCTGGGCCTGGCCGAGCTTCCCGGTCACGATGGGTTCTCCGGTGGCCAGCCGCAGTACCGGTCCCGCGGTGACGGCCGTCCCGAGCCTTGCGTTAACGGCCACGACCAGGGCTGACGACGCCGGTATGAAGATGACCTCGCTCATCGGGAGGTATGCGTCGGGTATCCGTAGCCCGGTGGCGGTCAGCTGGGTTCCGGCCGTCGCCATCACCGGCGCCGCCGCCGGGCGGGCTGCGTGCGCCGGGCGGGTCGGCTTTGCCGCCGGGAAGGTTGGCCCCACCGGCGGTAGCAACGGACCAGTCACCGCAGGGTGGTAGATCGGAGCGGCGTACCCGAGGTGGCGGTAGAACAGCAGCAGCGCCAGCGCGGTGCTCTCGCCGAAGTGCCCGGGCTGGTCGAAGTCGAGGTAGCCCAGGCGCTCCAGGGCATGCTGCAGCTGGCTGACGTCCGGGCCGGCGTCACCTTCGTGCAGGCTGCGGTAGGCGGGCAGCCTTCCGCCCAGCAGGAAGATCGGCCGCCCGTCGATTTCGGTGACGAGCTGTCCTGGCCGCACCCGCTGGCCGGCCTTGACCGGCATCCGGGTAACGATGATCTGGCTGTACGGCGCGGAGGCGATTACGTTGATGATCCGCGCCGCTGTCACGGTTCCGCGCAGGATGATGGTGTTCTCCAGGACCTGCCAGCGCGCGGTCGCGGTGAGGACCGAAGGGGATGGCGGTGCCGTCTCCGCTGCAACCTGAAGCGGCGACTCGATCAAGCCAGAAGCCACCAGGCCGATAGCTGACATCATGACCGCGCCGATGGCGACTCCGACCAGGAAGGCGCGCCCCCCGTCCACTTGGCGCACGCTACCAAGTCCGCGAGAGCGCTACGCCCTGATCCGGCGACGTCCGGGCAGTCGTGTCGACTTCCCGGCTCCGCTGGTCCGGTTAGCCCTGCTCGGTCCGGCCAGCCTGGTCCGGTCCCGGCTAGCCCGGTTCGGTCCCGGCCAGCCTGGTCCGGTCCCGGTTAGCCCGGTTCGGTCCCGGTTAGCCCGGTTCGGTTCGTCAGCCGGGTCCGGTCGGCGGCATAAATGGCGGGAAGCCGCGCCCTGAGCATGCAGCGGCCTCGGTGGATTCGCGACATCACGGTGCCGATCGGGATTCCCATCATCGCGGCGATCTCCCGGTATCGGTAGCCCTCGATGTCGGCGAGGTAGATCACGGCCTTGAAGCAGTCCGGCAGGTCGCGCAGGGCCTGCATGATGTCGGAGTCAGCCAGTCGGTCCAGTGCCTCTGCCTCGGCCGACCTGACCGGCTGGACGATCGGGCGCAGCTGGAACGGGACGCTGGGGATGCCGCCAGCCGGGACCTGGGTGGGTTCGCGCAGCTTTCTGCGGTACGTGGTGTAGAAGGTCGTCGTCAGGACGCAGTACAGCCACGCTTTCAGGTTGGTTCCCGGCCTGAACTGATGAAAGGCGCAGTATGCCCTGGTGAAGGTCTCCTGGATGAGGTCCTCGGCATCGCTGTGATTGCGGGTCAGGCGGAACGCGGCCGGGTACAGCCGGTTCATATAGGGAATCGCGTCTTCCTCGAACCGCGTCCGGTGGCACAGGGTCTGCGCTGCTTCGCGGCCTGGGGAGCGCACAGCTTCGCTGATTGTCATGATGCCTCCGAGCTGGGGGGCGGCGCGCGAGCCGCCGCTTGGGGGGTCTCCTGCTCATGCTCAGACATCCGACCGGCCAGCCGCATCAGGCTCAGCCTGAAACACCAGCCTGGTCACCCTGAGTTAAGCCACGGCGGGATGCGGCAGGCCTTCCTGGTGCGCAAGACGCGCGGCGAGTGCGACCAGCTCACGCCGACCTGGCCGGCCCATCTTGGCGACCAGGCTGGCTACGTGGGTCTCGACGGTCTTGGGCGAGATGAACAGCCGGTCGGCGATCTCAGTGTTCGAGCAGCCTTGCCCGACGAGCAGGAAGACGTCCATCTCGCGGCTGGTGACACCTAGTTGCCGCAGGAACGACGGCACCTCGGAGTTACCCCGGCCGCTGCGTGGCACTCGCTCGCCGGCCCGCCGCAGGATACCGCGGCACGCCGATGCCAGCCGGTCGAGGCCGCAGGCCTCGAAGTCACCGATCGCGGCACGCAGCCAGGCCGCCGGCTCGCCCCAGTGATTCTCGAAAGCAGCCGGGGCGATCAGGCGCCGCAGCACGTGGTTCCACCACGGTGCGCAGCCGAGGAAGTGGGCGCTGCCTTCCTCGGCGAGCTCCGCGGCTCGGTCCGGGCAGCCGGCCCTGCCCTGGAGTACAGCCTCGGCATACGCGAGGCATCCTCGGTTCCAGTGCGCCACCTCGGCACCCGCGGCCCGGGCCTGCGCCAGCGCGTCATGCCCGTCGTCGCCGCAGATCGCCTTGAGCACTGCCCAGTACCCCCAGGCCAGGGACGGGGCTGTCAGCGGCTCATGTCGCGCGTAGCAGATCGCCCTGGTGCTCGCCTTGAGCGCACCGGCCAGATCGTCGACGAAGATCGACGCGGTCACCCGTGCCTCGCCCCAGGCAGTGGTCAGGATCTCAGCATCTCCGTCGGCGACCCGCTCGGCCTGCTCAGCGGTCGCCTCCGCGCGGTCGCGCTCGCCCCTGACGCCGAACAGGCATGCCTGCACGCTCAGCGCCATGGCCTCGACCCGGCGCATCTTGAGACGGCCAGCGGCCTGCTGGCACTGACGAGCTGCGGTCAGCGCCCGATCGGTGTCACTGCCCAGACTCCAGGCATTGGCCAGCTGCAGGTCAAGGACCGCCGCGGTGGAGATCGCGCCTGAGTCCAGGGCCAGGCGCCTCGCCTCAGACAACCGGCTCGATCCGCGGCCTTCCAGCATGTCGATCGTGCCAAGCTCATGCAGGGCGCGGATCCGCCGGACCGGCAGGTCGTGGCTGGACGCGATCTGATAGCCCCGCTCGAACGCGCTCCGGGCGGCGCCCAGGTCGCGGACTCGTTCCCCGCGTCCGATCACTTCGAGCGCCTCACATGCGGCCTCGGGAGCAGTTCCGGACAGCCCGGCCGCCTCGGCACTAGCCAGCGACCGGCGAGCCAGGTCGAGGGCACGGTCGGGGTCACCGGCGTCGATCGCGCACCTGGCTGCCACCGCATCGGCCCAGCCGCCGAGGGTCGGATCGGCCGAGCCGTCGGCCAGGGCGCGGGCCGTCGCGACCTGCCGTTCGGCGGCGGCCACCCGGTCGCCCTCGGAGAGTGATCGGGCGAACTTGAGCCGGATGCAGGCCCTTCGCTCCGGAGCCGCTCCGGTCGCCTCCAGCTCGGCGAGCAGCCGCTCGGCTACTCCGATGAGCTGGTCACAGTCTCCGGCAAGCATCAGAACGTTGGTGAGCGCGTCATCGACTTCCACGAGCAGGAGCGGTGCCGCGGCCGGCGTCCGGGCCAGCACCGCGCGGGCCTGGCGCAGGGAGTCGGTGGCGCTGGTCAGGGTGCCCCGGCGCAGGGCTCGGCGGCCTGCCTCAAGTAGCAGCGTGGCGGCCTGTACCGGCTGACCGGCTGCCTCGTGCAGCTCGGCAGCCAGCTCGCACCAGGCGCCGGGCAAGCCCGGATGGGCGCTTTCGATCGCGGCCGCGGCCCGGCCTGAGCGTCTGGCCAGATCGGGCGGCAGCAGGTCAGCGACGATCGCGTCCCTGGTCAGGGAATGCCGGAACCGGAAAGCCACCTGGCTGGGACTGTGCGGCTCGATGAGCTGCACCCCGCATGCCCGCTGCAATGCGGCGAACGTCTCGGCCTCGGTCACCCCGGCAACGGCCGGCAGCAGGGTCCAGTCGAACTGGCGGCCGAGCACCGCAGCCGACACGATGACGTCGCTCACCTGCTGGCCGAGTCCGGCCAGCCGTCGGCGCACCGATTCGGCGATTGAGGTGGGCACACCGGTGGTGATGTCCTCGTTCAGCTGCCAGCCTGCCTGCCGGGGTACGAGTTCGCCGGACGAGACGGCGGCCGCGAGAATTTCCTCCACCGCGAACGGCAGGCCGTCGCTATCTCTGAGCAGCCGCTGGACGACCGCGCGAGGTGCGGCCTCCTGCGCCAGGCAGGCCGCGGTCATCCGCTCGACCTCGGGCTCGGTCAGCCTGGGCACCGCAACGATGGTCGCCGCCCGCCGGGCGTGAACCCGCAGGATGACGTCAAGCGCCGCGGATGGCTCGCTGTCGCACAGCGTCGCGACGCACAGGACTCGCCTGGCCTCCAGGTTGTCGGCCAGGTACTCGACGATCGCGAGTGTCTCAGGATCGGCCCACTGGAGATCCTCGAGGACGAGCAGCACGCCCGCGTTATCCAGCAGCGTGAGCAGCCGGAGAACAGCCTCGCCGAGGATCAAGGGTGAGATCTCGGCACCGGGCTCGCCAGCCCTGCTCCACTCGGGAACGATCGAGGCAAGGGCCGGCCGGTACTCCGCGATCTCGGGCGTATCCGGAATCTCGGTCGTGCGCGCGACTCGCATCAGCGCCTCGACGATCGGGCGCAGCGGGACCGGCGAAGACGCCTGCACAGCGCGCCCGGTGAGCACGGGGAAGCCGCGCGACGATGCGAGCGACGCCGCTTCCCTGGCGAGCCTCGACTTGCCGACGCCTGGCTCGCCGGTGAGAACGACCACGCCGCCCGCTTGGTCGGCTAGGCGGTCCAGGGCAGCGGTCAGGACGCCAAGCTCGCTCTGGCGACCAACCAGCACTCGACACTGCATAGCGCCCACCAGGCGATCCTACTGCTTACTTAAAGTTAACTAGTGCGACGGTGAGTAACTAGCACCAGTTCGGTCGATCTGCACAGGGACAAATTGGTCAACAACCCGTCGGCCGCCGCGAGACTGACGGGCGAGCAGTGACGTGAGCGCTCCTGGGTGTGGATCTGGCGATCCCTAAGTTGATCGGGCACTGGTCCGGCCAGCGAATCCGCGGTGCGTAGACATCCCGCTCGACCCGATGCAGGCGCAGCAGCCAGGCGCCGATGCCCGCGGCCCCTTGCATCCAGCCCAGACCTGGCTCCAGATCGGGCGGCGTCAGCCGATGCTCCGTGTGCGACCAGCGGATGCCTGCCGCATCCTCAATGCGCCGCTCCAGCACGTCGTCGGCCAGGTGCTCCGCCCAGGACAGCCACCGGCTGTCCCCGGTCTGCTGATAGCGATCGAGCGCCATCTCGCCCACGCCCGCTGTCCCGCAGCATTGGCCCAGGTTGTCCCAGAAGCCCGGGTAACGGCGGGCCGGCAGCCCGCTGGCCAGGATCGCCCGGCGGCAGGCGTCGGCCCGGTCGGCCCAGCCCTGACCGGGCCGCAGGTTGTCGAGAAGCTGGAACAGGCGCAGCGTGCCGGTGGGCCCGTGACACCAGCCGTAGCTGACCGGCGCTCCCGGTTTGGTCAGCGGGATGCTGCGCTGCACTGGCCGGGGAATGCTGTGCGGCACTGCCAGCGGGACGCTGTACGGCACCGCCAGGGTGCCGTCGTCCCGGCTGCCAAGCCGGATCAGCCGGTGTCCGGTCGACAGCGCGACATCGAGGAGATCCTGCCGGTCGAGCGTGGTGCTGGCTGCCGCGAGCGCGTACCCGATGCCGGCCGCTCCGTGGGAGAAGTTCGGCGTGAACACAGCAGCATCGCGATGCCGAAGCCAGTCCGGCTCGCCATCGATCCAAGCTGCCCCGGCGACCAGCCGGTCGGCGATCGCCGAGACAGCGGGCTTGGCAACGCTGGCGTCCCCGGTCTGGATCAGCACGAGCAGAATGCCGGCCTCGCCGGACAGCAGATCGGGGCAGGTGCTGACCGGCTGCCCGGCCGCGGCGATCTCGGTCACGCTGCGCGTGAGCGCACGGGCTGCCTGGCCGGCCTCATGGTCGCCGCTGACCGACGCCCAGATGCGCAGCGCCGTCGCGCATCCGCTCAGTCCGGTATAGAGACCCAGATCGGGTCTGCCGGGTAGCGCGTCCGACTCCCCGGGTGCCGCAATGAAGTCCGCCCAGGCCGCGGGCGACGTCAGGCTCCCCAGCCGTCCGGCTGCGGCGCGGGCGTGATCATCGAAGTCCGCGATCCCGCTGAGGTGAGCCTCGGCCAGCGCCACCAGGACTCCTGCCGCTCCGGCGTAAAGATCATCGGACCGCGGCGCTCCCGGTGCCCTGGTCTCCGGCCAGGTCGCACCACCGCGAGCAGCCACCGCCGCGTCCGTCACCCAGCGCAGCGCCTCGCGGCCCGCCTCGAAAGCGTCGCTCACCACTGCACCCCGATAGCCCCGCATCTTCCCAATAGTGGCATACGGCAATCTGACGATCACAATGTGCTACTTGCTAAGCGTGGTGGCCGATCCCCGGGTTCGGGCATCTCAACTGGTCCTGTCTGGCCGACCGGTTCTGGCACAACTGGAACTTCCTGACCCGCGGCATCGCTCCGACCGCCCGAACCTGCCGTAACGGGATCGCGGAGTCGCGGTCGACCGGACCGGGCACCGCACATTCCATGATCACGGAGAGAAAGCTGCAAAATACGCACACAACTCTCCGTGATCATGGAAGCGGGACGATCCGGCGTGGTCCGCCAGCGTCAGCGGGTTCGGCCGGCCAGCGTGGCGCCGTTGCCTCGCCGATCTGCTGCCATGGCCGGCCCGATGACCACCACCGGGCAGCGGGAATGACTGAGGCAAGCTCGGATGACCGGGCCTACCGGCCGGTCCAGGAGCACCCGATCGACCGGCGGTCCGAATTGCGAGTGGGTGGCCGACCCGAGCACGAGCAGATCGGCCGTGGCCGATGCCTGTGCCAGGATCCGCTCGGCCGCGCCCTCAATTAGCTCGATCACCAGATCAGGTGCCGTCGTACCACCGAGCGCTGCCTTGACCTGCACCGCTAGGCGCCCGGCGGTCTTCGTCGGCGATCCCGGCGCAGGCTCGATGCAGTTGCTCACCGCGTAAGGTGCGCGCGCCGGGTGCGACTGCCAGGCCTGAATTACTCTGAGCGTCGCATCCCGGTGCTGCGCCTCCCGTGCCGCCCAGGTCAGGGCGGCCAGTGAAGCCCCAGAGCCGCTGACGCCCACCAGGATGACTGGCTGCTGTCCGCTGCGGTCCACTGCGGCCTCCTTACTCATCAGGCGTCCCCAGCTGCCTGCTTTCCCGCAGGCGTACCCCCGAACGCCTGCTGTCAGATGCTCCAGCACCTGCGGATTCAGTGTTGCGCCAGATGGAACGGGCCGCGTAGGGCAGAAGGTCCCTGAAAAGAGGTCGATATGCCCCTTGGACCAGGCTCCGCTCCTAGCGAGCGTGGAAGTCACCAGGGCGGGAAGGCTGTCAGGGTGCGACGGATGGGATCTCGGAGGCTGGTGATGCGGCCGATGATACCGCTCAGCGGGCGACTCGCCCGCTGGCTCGGGGCCGACGGAAATCCAATGCGCCGCCGGACGGACCGGGTGGAGAGCGCGGTGAAAGTGGTCCTGCTGCTGGTGTTCCTGGCCAGCGGACCGCTGCTGGCGAGCATGACCGGCAGCTGGGTGGAGCAGGCAGGCATGCACGAGATGCGGCAGCAGCAGTCCTGGCAGCAGGTGAACGCAGTGCTGCTGCAGCCCGCGCCACGGCCGTTCGACACTTATGGGTCCACGGCTAGCTACTGGGTGGCGGCCCGATGGCAGGCACCGTCCGGCAAGCAGCAGGTTGGCGAGGTACTTACCCAGGCCGGCGCTCCGGCCGGCACCTCGGTCAGGATCTGGGTCAACCAAGCCGGCCAGCTGACCGGGCGCCAGCCGATGACCATGCGGGTGGTCGTGATCCGGATGGTTCTCGCCGAGATCCTGGCCCTTGGCGGGCTGGCGACCGCGCTGCTTTTCGTCTCCGGCCTGATCAGGTGGCAGCTCAATCGACGCCGGATGGCGTACTGGGCGATGGAGTGGGCCGCATTCGGCCCGCGCTGGACTAAGCTGCGCTGATCTCGCGCAGCAGCTCCTTGGCCTGGCGGGCTATCTCGGCGTCTTCGCGCGCGGTGACGACGAGGGTTCGCGTTGTCGCCTCCGGCCCGGTGATCTCAGCGTCGGCCCTGGCTGCGGCGTTGCGCTCCGGATCGAGCGCGACCCCGAGGAAGCCAAGGCCCGCCGTGGCGGCGGCCCGCACCTCGGGCAGGTGCTCGCCGACGCCGCCGGTGAAGACCAGCGCGTCCAGGCCGTTCATCGCGGCCGCCATCTGAGCTATTCCGGCGACCAGCCGGTGCGCGTGCACGCGAAGCGCGAGCGCGGCGGCCGACGCACCCCTTTCCGCCGCCGCCATCACCTCCCTGATGTCACCGCTGGAGTCCGGCAGCTCGGCCAGCCCGGCCAGGCCGGAGCCGTGCTCCAGCCGGTTCGCGAGCTCAGCCAGCGATACCCGGTCCTCGCTGGCCAGCCACACGATCAGCCCGGGGTCGATGCTGCCGCACCTGGTCGCCATCACCAGCCCGTCCATCGGCGTGAATCCCATGGTGGTCTCCACGCTGCGACCGCCCTGCACCGCCGCCAGCGACGACCCGGCGCCGAGATGACAGGTCACGAGGCGAAGCTGTTCCGCATCGTGGTTGTCGAGCAGCTGCCCGGCCCGGCGGGCAGCGTAACCGTGCGAGAGCCCGTGGAAGCCGAACTTGCGCAGGCCGAACCGGTTCCGCCAGGCGGCTGGCAGCGGGTAGGTAGCGGCTTGCGGCGGAAGGGTGGCATGGAAGGCGGTGTCGAAGCAGGCGACATTGGGAACGCCGGGGAAGGCGGCGGTCGTGGCGGCGATGCCGGCCAGTGCGCGCGGCTGGTGCAGCGGTGCGAGCGAGGTCAGGTCGGCGACCTGGGCCAGCACGTCGTCGTCGATCAGCGTGGCCGCGGTGAACCGGCTGCCGCCATGCACCACCCGGTGGCCGATCGCGTGGACCGGAATCGGGCTGCCCGGACCGCCACTCACACCGCTGCTGCCCGGCCCGCCGCTGCTGCCCGGGCCGCCGTCGCTGAGCTGGTCAAGGAACCCGCGCAACTCGGGCGCGTCCGCCGTGCCGTCCCACCGGTCGACGTCGCGCCGGGCGATCACCGCATCGTCGTCGCCGACGACCGACAGCTTGAGGCTGGATGATCCGGCGTTGACGACCAGGACCGCCGTCATCGCAGTCTGGGCACGTGGATCGCCCGGCCTCCGGTCTCCCTTGGCGCGGCACCCGGCGGAGCGTCCGCCGACCGGCCGACGGCCAGCGGCCACTTCCACTTCGTGATCTCCGGCATGTCCTCGCCGTGGGCTCTGATCCACTCGGTATGCCTGGCCCGGCTGTCCGTCATCAGCTGGCGCAGCCTGGCGGCGCGGGCGCCAAGCCCGGGCACCCGGTCGATCACGTCCATGACCAGGTGGAACCGGTCCATGTCATTAAGGACCAGCATGTCGAACGGCGTGGTGGTGGTGCCTTCCTCCTTGTAGCCGCGGACATGCAGGTGCTCGTGGCCGGCCCGCCGGTAGGTGAGCCGGTGGATCAGCGTGGGGTAACCGTGATAGGCGAAGATCACCGGCCGGTCAGCGGTGAACAGTGCGTCGTAGGCGGCGTCGCTCATCCCGTGCGGGTGCTCGGAGACCGGCTGCAGCCGCATCAGGTCCACCACGTTGACCACCCGGACGGCAAGGTCGGGCAGGTGCTGGTGCAGGATGTCGGTCGCCGCGAGCACCTCGATGGTGGGCACGTCGCCGGCACAGGCCAGCACCACGTCAGGCTCGACCCCGTCGGAGTCGTTGCTCGCCCACTCGAAGATGCCCGCGCCGCGGGCGCAGTGCACCAGGGCGGCGTCGATGTCCAGCCAGTCGGGGGATGGCGTCTTCCCGGCCACGATCACGTTGACCAGATTCCTGCTGCGCAGGCAGTGGTCGGCGACCGCGAGCAGCGTGTTGGCGTCCGGCGGCAGGTAGACCCGGATCACCTCGGCCTTCTTGTTCACCACGTGATCGATGAAGCCGGGGTCCTGGTGGCTGAAGCCGTTGTGGTCCTGTCGCCAGACGTGCGAGGTGAGCAGGTAGTTCAGCGAGGCGACCGGCCGGCGCCAGGGCAGTCTACGGCTCACCTTCAGCCACTTGACGTACTGGTTCACCATCGAGTCGACGATGTGAATGAACGCCTCGTAGCACGAGAAGAACCCGTGCCTGCCGGTCAGCAGGTATCCCTCTAGCCAGCCCTGGCAGGTGTGCTCGGACAAGATCTCCATCACCCGGCCGTCCGGCGTCAGGTTCTCATCGACCGGCAGGATGTCCGCCTCCCAGGTCTTGCCGGTGACCTCGATGACGGCGTGCAGCCGGTTGGACTCGGTCTCATCCGGTCCGACGATCCTGAAATTGCGCTGGTCCAGATTCCTGCGCATGACGTCGGCGAGCATTCCGCCGAGCACCCGGGTGGGCTCTGACGTGGTCTGGCCCGGGGCGCGGACGCCGACGGCGTGCTCACGGGCGCCGGGCAGGTCCAGGTCCCGCAGCAGCAGGCCGCCGTTGGCATGCGGGTTCGCCCCGAGCCGCCGGTTGCCGCTTGGCGCCAGAGTCAGGATCTCGGGCCTGGGCCGTCCGGCGGCGTCGAACAGCTCATCCGGCCGGTAGGAGCGCAGCCACTCATCAAGCTGGCGCAGGTGCTCCGGATTGGTCCTGACCTCGGCCAGCGGCACCTGATGCGAGCGCCAGGTCCCGGCCACCGGCAGCCCGTCCACCATGGCCGGTCCGGTCCAGCCCTTCGGGGTCCGCAGCACGATCATCGGCCAGGCTGGCCGCTGCCGGTGCCCGCGCGCCGCGGCGGGCATTTCGGGCGCCGTGGCCGATCCGGCTGCCGTCTGCCCGGGCAGGACGGGGACGAAGTCGGAGCTGACCGGCGCAGCCGGGCCGTCGGCGCCGCCGCCGCTCTCTGCTCGGGCGTCGCGCCAGATGGCCCGGATCGCGGCCGTGACCTCGTCCACAGCGGCGGCCATTTGCTCATGCATAACGGCAGGATCGTCGCCAGTGACGTACCAGGGCCGGTAGCCGTAACCGCGGAGCAGGGAGTCGAGCTCGCCGGCGCCGATCCTGGCCAGGACGGCCGGGTTGGCGATCTTGTAGCCGTTCAGGTGCAGGATCGGCAGCACCGCGCCGTCCCGGGCCGGGTCGAGGAACTTGTTCGAGTGCCAGCCGGTCGCCAGCGGGCCGGTCTCCGCCTCGCCGTCGCCGATGACGCAGGCCACGATCAGGTCCGGGTTGTCGAACGCGGCGCCGTGCGCGTGCGAGAGCGAGTAGCCGAGCTCGCCGCCCTCGTGGATCGATCCCGGCGTCTCGGCAGCGACATGACTGGGCACCCCGCCGGGGAAGGAGAACTGGCGCATCAGGGCGGCCATGCCCGTGCCGTCCCGCGGCACGCTCGGGTAGATCTCGGAGTAGCTGCCTTCGAGCCAGCTGTTCGCCAGCGCCGCCGGACCCCCGTGGCCAGGCCCGATGACGATCATCATGTCCAGGTCCTGCATGCTGATCGCGCGGTTCAGGTGCGCCCAGATGAAGTTCAGGCCGGGCGTGGTTCCCCAGTGACCGAGCAGCCGGGGCTTGATCTGCTCAGGTCGCAGCGGCTCCTTCAGCAGCGGATTGGTCATCAGGTAGATCTGACCAGCGGCCAGGTAGTTGGCCGCCCGCCAGTAGGCGTTCAGCGTTCTTGCCTGGTCGCCGGGCAGGACGCGGCGCGCGGGCTCAGCGGTCTCAGCGGGCACGGACGACGGTGACCGGGCAGGCGGCGTGCGTCACGCAATGGGTGCTGACCGAGCCGAGCAGCATGCCGCTGAACCCTCCGTAACCACGGCTGCCCACGACCAGCAGGTCGGCGTCTTGGGACTCGTCGATCAGCACCTGGGCCGCGTGCCCATAGACGATCTTCGACTCGACCTGGAGGCCGGAGTCGCCGAACGCCTCAGCCACCGCGCGCTCCAGTTCGGCCTGCTTGGCCTGCTCGACCTCGGCGCGCACGCTGGGCGGCGCGACGCCGACCGGTGCTGGACCGACCGCGGCCGGGTAGTGCCAGGCCATCACGGCCCTGATAGTGGCGCCCATCGCCTTCGCATAGCGGGCCGCCCAGGCCATCGCCGTGGCCGACTCAGACGAGCCATCGACGCCGACCACAACGCACTCTGCCTTGCCTTCGCTGGTCATAACCTGTGCCTCGCTTCTGTGCGCCGTGGTAGCGCGCCGGTACGCGGTCCGCAACACCCTCAACAGTCATCCAATTGTGTACCCACTCATCCGGCCAGGGCCGTAAGTCCTGGCCGGATACGGCCGTTTCGTCGGACCCGCCGGCGAGCCAGCGGCCGCGGACATCGCCGGACCCACCGACGCCGGCTCTGGCTGGTCGGTAGCCGTTACGTGTCCCGCTTGACCAAGGCTGGGCGTGGGTGATTTGGTTCACCACATGAAACGCGGGTCAACCCGAGTGCCCAGATGACCTCGGCTTTCCTTTTTGTAGGTATTGCGGTGATCTTGTGTGCCGCCGCGGTCCTTGCCCTGCTCGGAGTTGGTCAGCTCGCGCTGTCCGGGGTTGCGGCGATCGAGCGTGACGGGCTGGCCAGAGGCCGGCTGGCCCCGGCGTGGTCGCTGGCCGATGCCGACGGGAACCTGCATCGGTCACCGCCGGCCAAGCCGCTGCAGCTGATCGTGTTCACCGACCACTCGCTGAAGTCGTTTCCCTCGGTGGCTGCCGGGCTGCGCGCGCTCGCCGCGGACGACCTGGAGATCGTTGTCCTGCTGCGCGGGCCCAGCCAGATCGCCGAGCCGGTGCTCGGCCAGCTTGGCCTGGGTGGCATTCCGGTGCTGACCGGATCCCCGGCGCGGTACGCCGACTACAACGTCAGAGTGATCCCGTTCGCGATCTTCGTGGATTCCGCCGGGCGAGTACGGGCATCGAGCCTGGTCAACCACGACTGGCAGCTAGCCAAGCTGCGGGAGATTGCCGCGATTCCGCTGGACGCCGCCGAAGAGGCAGCCGCGCGGCCACGCGGATCCGCGCTGGCCAGGCTGCGCGGCGCGACCGGGCTGGACCGGCAGCGGAAAGCCGCGCCGCCATCGGCACCCCGGTTGTCCGGGCGAGCGGCGTAGCGGTGAACATGATCGCGCTCAGCGCCAAGGCACTGATCGCCGTGCTGCTGCTGGCGGCCGGCGGGGCCAAACTGGCCGATCTGCCCGGATTCACCGCGGCGGTGGCGCTGTTCGCGCCGCGCCGCACTCCGCGGCAGGTGCTCCGCGGTACCGCACTCGGGGTGGCCATCGGCGAGATCGTGGCCGGGGCTGCCAGCCTGTCCAGCCCAGGCATCGGCTGGCTGAACCCGGTCGTCCTCGGCATCGGCTGCGGTTTCGTCGGCGTCTCGGTGGCCGGTTACGCCTGGCATCGAGACCGGCCCTGTCACTGCTTCGGCGCGCTCTCGGCGCGCACCTTCGGCGCGGCCGGGATCGGCCGGGCCGTAGTGATCGCGGTCGGCGCCGCGATGGCCATGGTCCCGGCCAGGTCGTCGCTGATCCAGCTTGGCCCGGCCGGACGGCTGTCACTCCTGGCCGGCGCCGCGCTGGTCGCCTGGGCTGCCTTCAGCGCGGCGGCGGCGGTGGCCGCTGGCCGCGATGCCGCGCCGAGGTGGGCGTCGTGATCCGGATCCCGCTCTACCTGGCGGTGGCACAGTGGGCGCTGCTCGCGGCTCTCGGCGTGCTGGTCGTGGTGATGTTCCGCCAGCTTGGCCGCCTGCTGGCCGGTGCCAGCCAGCCGGCCGAACTCGGTCCGGCGGTCGGCAGCCTGGCCGCCCCGGTGGCCTATTCCCGGCCAGGCGAAGATGCCGTGCGGCGGCTGACGCCAGGTGACGGGCAGCCCGCGCTGGTGGCGTTCGTCGACCCGACCTGCCCGTCCTGCGAGGAACTGGTCGGCGTGCTCGACGCGGCAGGGCGGGCGGGTGAGCTGACCGGCCTGCGGACGCTGCTGCTGATCTCCGACCCGGTCAGCTACCTGCAGATCTCTGCGCCGTTCCGGTCGACCGGGCTGGAAATCGGCCGGCCTGCGCAGGCTGGCGGGCTGCGCTCCTACCGCGTGACGGCCACGCCGCTGCTGGTGGCGATCGATGCCGCTGGCCTGGTCAGGGCGGCCGGACCGGTGCGGCAGGCTGCCCAGGTTCGCGCTTACGCGCAGGCGTGCCTGCTGCCGGAGCCGGAGACAACGTTGGCCGTCGTTCCGGCGGCCGCTGCAAGGGGGGAGACCTCGACATGAGCCGCAGAGAGCGGAGCCGCAAAAGACAAGGTGCGAGCCTGGATGACCGGATCGGCGCGCTGACCGAGCGGGTGGCCAGGCGGATGAGCCGCCGGGACGCCCTGCGCCGGGTAGTGATCGGCGGTACGACCGGCCTGGCCGCGCTGGCGCTCGGCGAGAGCCCGGCCCAGGCATCGGCCTGCGTGTGCGGCCCGACCCGGCGCTGCTCGGGCTGCCCTGAGGTGGGTTGTCCGGCCGGCCAGCACCTGTGCAAGTCGTCCTTCGACGGTGGCAACTGCTTCAACTACCAGGGCTATCGCTGCGAGTGGCCGCAGGGCACCTGGATCGCGTGCATGAACCTGGGCAAGGGCCTGGGTTACAAGGTCTGCTACGACTGCATCGGGGCAGCCGGCTGCCGGGACTGGTGTACCTGCCTGAGCGGGTGCATCTGCTGCGACTGTGCCAGCCAGGCCGATGTTCGGGCCGAGCAGCGCCGGCTCCAGCTTGCTGATGTGCAGTGACGCTGCTGCTGGCCGGGTCGGCCCTGGTCCTGGCTGTGGTGAACGGCTATTCGAAGGCCTACTCGCCTTGAGGCGCGAACTCGGCTGCCTCGCTGGCGGCTGGCCTTCCGGTCGGGAGGCTGACTACGCAGTTCTGGGTCGTCATCGCGTACGCGGTCCCCGCCGCCGCGATCTGGGCCGTGCTCGGTCTGTGCCTTGGTGCGCTGCCGCTGGCCGGGGCCGCACTTGCCGTGGCGGTGGTCTACGGCTGCTACTACGGACTGACCGAGGTAACCGGCCGTCGCGGCCTGGCACCGCCCGGCCGGACCTGGCAGGTGCCGCAGACCATGGTCATCAGCGCTTCCCCTGGCCGCCGCGTAGTTGTCTGGGGTGCGATTCTGGGGCCAGGTTTCGCGACCCGCAATCCCTACGCCGGGTTCGGGCTGCTGCCCCTGCTGGTCGCCGCGATGAGCGGCGTCCGGGCCGCCCTGATGGTCGGAGCGGCGATCGGCCTGGCGCACGGCTCGGCGCGAGCGCTGGCCCTGCTGCGCGACCTGCGAGAGCTGCCCGCTGGGTCGGCCGGCGATCCGATCGGACACCTGGATCTGCTGCTGAAGACCGTCTACTGGCGGCGACTGGACGGCTGCATCCTGCTGGTCATCGCAGCGGCGGCCGCGGCTGCGACCGTGCACCACTTCACCTGACCCGACTATTCGTGGAGGACACATGCGCGCAACGCTGTCCGCGGCGCTCGTGCTCGGCCTGACTGCGATCACGATCAGCGGCCCGGCCGCGGCGACCATAGCCGCCGCGGCGCCGAGCACCACCACCCAGTCCGCGTTCTCTGGTCGCGAGGTCTTCAACATCATCAGGCTGAGGGTGACGTCCCAGCATCCGAAGGTGATCGCGAAGGGCGCGTTCCGTGCCATCGGGTACCTCGATGGCGGCCGGGTGACGACGGCCGTCTTCCGGCACGGCACGATCGAGTTCCGCCACCGGGTGGCCAGCACCGAGGTGTCCGGTCCGAACCTGCAGACCTGCTGGTTCCGTGAGTGGCAGCGGGGGACCGTCTGGGTGGTCGGGGCGACTGGGAGGTACGCAGGGATCCGCTATCGTGGCGACTTCTGGACAACGATCTCGGCCCAGCTTGCGCATGGGTCGCAGAGCGGGTGCGGCACCAAGATCGTCCGCTTCCGAGAGCTGACCCACGAGAGCGGCCAGGTGAGCTGACTGGAGAGCCCGGATGCCCGACCTGTCCTTGCTGCCTCCGTCGGCCACTATCGAGGGCGAGGACCTGCGGCTCGGCGGCTGCCTCGTCTCCGACCTGGCGCAGCGGTTCGGGACGCCGGCCTACCTGATCGATGAGGGCGCACTCCGGGCCAGGGCCAGGGAGTACCTCACCGCGCTGACCAGCCGGCATCGGCGCGGCCGGGTGTGTTTCGCTGTCAAGGCATATCCGTCGGTGTCGATGATCCGGGTCCTGGTGCGCGAGGGTCTCGGCTGCGACGTCGTGGGTGCCGGTGAGCTGAGGCTGGCGCTGGCGGCCGGCGCCGACCCGGCGAATATCGTTATGCACGGAAATGCAAAGTCCGACGAGGACATCGAGTCCGCCATCGCCGCCCGGATCGGCTACATCGTTGTCGATGGTTTTGATGACATCGACCGGATCGCGAGGCTGGCGGACGAGCGGACCCCGGTGCTGCTGCGGGTTGTTCCCGGTGTCGAGTCGGCAACCCATGCCGCGCTGGCGACCGGTGGCAGCCAATCCAACCTGGTGGTGGTCCCGGTGACCGGCGCGTACTGCTTCACCATGGCCAACAACTACAACGCCGCGCTCCGGCCGCCGGTCATCTACTGCGACAACGGTACCGCCCGAGTCGGTGTCCGCCGGGAGACCTTCGACGACCTGCTGGCCCGCGAGGTCGGTGAGTCCTGATCTGGAGCGAAGCCAGCTCGTATTATTTAATATACCAGTGATAAGAAAATTAGACATCGAGGTTCATCTATTTCTTGACCCGATGAAATCGGATCAGCATGCTGTCCATACTCTGTATGCAGTTAAGGTCGGCTCGCGGGGTGGCAAGAGCGCGCTCTGTCTCGGACCTGGTGGCCTGCCGCCGCGCGAACGGGAGACCGCATGCCAGTAACGAGGGAGCAGGTTATCGACCTGCTCGGCACACTGGTGCGGATCGAGTCGGTCGCGCCGCGGCTGAATCCGGCCGGTCGGGGCGAGGGGGACGTCGCTAGGTTCATCGCGGACTGGCTGGCAGCCAGCGGCGCGGAGATCGAGTTCATCGAGATCGAGCCGGGCAGGCCGAACGTGCTGGCCAGGCTCCGCGGTACCGGCGGCGGGCCAACCCTGTGCCTGAACGCGCACAGCGATACGGCCGGCTACCAAGGCTGGCCGGACCGGGCGCTGGAGTGCAGGATCGACGGCGATCGGATGTACGGGCTCGGCGCCGCCGATGACAAGGCAGGCTGCGCAGCGGCCATGCTGGTGCTGCGATCGCTAGCCGAATCGCAGGTCCGCCTCCGCGGTGACCTGCTGGTCGCCTGCGTGGCGGACGCGAAGGGCGGCTCGATCGGCTCGCAGCACCTGGCCAGCCTCGGCGGGATCGACGCGTGCGTCGTCATCGTTCCGCAGCCGATCCATGAATTGGTCGTCGAGCATCAGGGTTCCGGCTGGATCGACGTGATCTGCCACGGGATGGCCGCCGCTGGCTCGGCACCTGACACCGGGGTAGACGCCATCGTGCATCTCGCCGAGGTGATCACCAGGATCCACCAGCTGGACCGGGCGGTCTTCGAGGCCAACCCGTCGCTGCTGAACGGCCGTACCGTCTGCCACACAGGGACGATCACCGGCGGCAGCGACCACGCGACCTATCCGGGCCAGGCACGGCTGGGGATCGAGATCGGTACCCAGCCAGGGGAGAAGCTGTCCGACCGGGTAGCCGAGATCGAGACCATCTTCGCTCGGGTCGCTCAGGCTGAGCCCGGCTTCCGCGGTGAAATCGTCGTCCGGCTGGACCGCGCGCCGTTCGTGGCTAAAGGACACGAGGCACTTCAGGAAATCGTGGCCAGGGCAATGACCAGCGTGCTCGGCCGGACGCCCAAGATCACCGGCCGGAACGGATGGACCGATGCGGCGGTGCTGCAGGCGGCCGGAATCCCGACCGTGCTGCTTGGAGCGACCGGCGGCAACTGCCAGGTCGCCGACGAATGGGTATCGATCGGCCAGCTGGTGACGCTGTGCACGATCCTTGAGCAGGCAGCCAGCCAATATCTGACCTGACCCGCCCGGATTGACTTCTTATTAGCTATCTATCAAAATAGCTACATGTTTGATCAGCAGTCGGAGTCGGTGTTCCGGGCGTTGGCTGACCCGACCCGGCGGCAGATCCTGCAGGACCTGCGCGACGGCGATCTGGCTGCCGGGGAGATCGCCAGCCGGTTTCCGATCAAGGGACCGTCGGTCTCCCGGCACCTGGCGATCCTGCGAGCGGCCGGCTTGGTCACCGAGCGGCGCGAGGCGAACCGGATCATCTACTCCCTTGCGCAAGACCGGCTCGCGTTGTGCCTGGGCGGGTTTCTGTCCGCCGTCTGTCCTGACCAGATCGTGCTGCGGCACCGCAGGCCAGGTCCGGCATCGGAGGGAGCGCTATGAGCCCGCCGCGAGTCCGGGCCATGCTCGAACGCCGAATCCTGGTCAACTACCGGATCGAGCCCGACGCGCTTGAGACGGTCGTGCCTGCGCCGTTCCGGCCGGTCCTGATCGACGGCCATGGGATTGCGGGCATCTGCCTGATCCGGCTGGGCCGGATTCGCCCGGCCGGATTCCCCGCTGCCTGGCTCAGCTCGGAGAACGCCGCCCACCGGATCGCCGTTGAGCGGGACACCCCGGCCGGGCCGGCCACTTGCGTGTACATCCCGCGCCGTGACACCTCGTCCTGGTTGACCGTCCTCGTTGGGGGGCGGATGTTCCCCGGCTGGCATCATCCGGCGAGGTTCAGCGTGAGCGAGAGCGGCAGTCAGTTCCTGGTTCAGCTGCGGAGCAGGGACGGGAGCGTGCGAGTCCGGGTTGATGCGTGCCGGTCCGATCGGGTCATGGCCGGCTCGGTCTTCCAGAGCATCGCCGAGGCTGATCAGTTCTTCAGGAGCGCTCCCATCGGCTACTCCGCGACGCCGGCTGCTGACCGGTTCGATGGCGTAGAGCTCGGCTGTTCCGGCTGGAACCTTGAGCCGCGCCAGGTGCGCGAGGTGGCGTCAAGCTTCTTCGACGACGTCACCCGATTTCCGCCGGGCACCGTCACGCTCGACAGCGCCTTCCTGATGCGCGGGCTCGAGACCACGTGGCACCCGCTGCCGGGGTTGCGAGGCGAGACGGCCCAGGTTCGGGGTCCGGCGCGGATGCCGCTAGTCAGCTGATCCAGGTAGGAACGCCGCGCGAGGAGTCCTCGCCGGGCACCGAGACCACGGCATTGCCGTAGCCGCAGGCCATCAGCCGGACGTCCGTCACGGCCCGAACCTGCCGCTGCGTCCCGGCCGCCAGGACGCCGGTGTCGCCGCTGGCGAGGCTGATGACCTGGCCATCGGCCGAGATCTCGGCTTGGCCATCGAGGACATGCCACACCTGTTCTGAGTCGAAGACATGGACCGGGCCGTGTTGGCCGGCCCGCATCTGCACCTGCCACATGCTCAGTTCCGTGGTCGGACCCTGCGATGGCGATGCCAGAGTGATCATCACCGCATTGGGAGTCTCGGTCCGGCGGGCCTGACCTTCTCGGACATAGACGACTGGCATGGCGTTCCTCTCGGGTATCCTCGCGGGGTCCTCACTAGGTCCTCGCAATGTCGTCGCGGGTCCTCGCGCCGTCCTCGCGCGGTCCTGGCAATGTCCTCGCGGGGGCCTTCGTAATGTCCTCGCGGGGTGCCCGCAACTGGACAACTAGGTTGACGATAAGGTACACCAGGTTGTCGATTTTGGCCACCGGCGGCAAGATGTCCAGGTGACGAACGAGCGATCGGGCTACGAGCTACCGCTGCTGCTCGCGTCGGCGTTCCGCGCCCTCGTGGACGAGCTGCACAGCGAGCTAGCCCGCCGGGGCCACAGCGGGGTGCGGCCGATTCACGGCTTCGGGCTGCAGGCGCTTGGGCCGCAGGGAGCCAGCCTCAGCGAACTGGGCCGTCGGCTCGGCGTCAGCAAGCAGGCAGCGGCCAAGACGGCCGCATCGCTTGAGCAACTCGGCTATGCGGCTCGGGTGCCGGATGCGAGCGACAAGCGGGCGTGGGTGCTGACCCGGACCGAGCGCGGCGACGAGATGCTGAGCCTCAGCGCGGCTGTGTTCAGCCAGTTTCGGCAGCGCCTCGTCAGCCGACTTGGTGCCGACCGAGTGCGAGCCCTTGAAGACGATCTTCAAGAGCTGGTGGCGTCGGCGGGCGGCGCGAAACTCGGCGACCTGCCGGGCTGGCTGCGCTGAAGCCGTGCGGTGAGCGCGGACATTTCTCAGCGACTGTCCCTGAAAGTCTTCCGCGCTATCCCCCAGCGCTCGCCGTGCTCGCGGAACATCCGGGCCGGGCCGGCGTCACCTGGCATCGCGGGTCTCGGGCATATCGCTGCTGTGGCAGCCATTGCGGGCGTGCCTGGCGAAGTTCCTGAAGCACCTTGATGGCTTCGGGATACTGGCGCAGCGTCGCATGCGCATGCGCCACGTCCAGCCGGTGGCTGGGCGAGAACCTGTGCACGCGGCGCAGGCTGCCGCCTTCAAGCTGCCGGGCGATGGCCAAAGTGACATCGGGCTGGCCGGCCTTCGCCGCGTTCTCGGCAGCAGTCACGGAGGCGGTGACCGGACCGAACACATGCCACGGCGAGTACGACAGCACAAAGTCGCGTCCTGCGCAGGCAGCGGCCATCTGGACCAGCCGCAGCGCGTCGCGGGCTTCATCCGGGCGGTTGTCGCGTACCGCCGCAGCCGAGGCCCGCATCAGCAGTCGGCCCCACGCGGCCATCTGATCCCGGCCGGCCGTCGAGCCTGCGCGCGCAGCGACTTTGCTGCCATGCGCGCACTGGCCGGCGAGGCCGACACCAGGGCATCCGCGTCACGCAGCAGGGCCGGCAGTACCGCGCCCATCTCCGCGAACCTGCTATCCACCAGCAGCGGCATCGCCCCGGCCAGCGCGGACCTGACGCCCGCCAGCGTCGGCATCGCGTCCGGCTGCTCACGATGCTCGCCGTCAATCGCCCGCCGCACCGGCTCCCACTGCCCGGCATCGACAGCATCAGGCTCAGGCGCATCCGGCTCAGACATCAGCGCTGCCGGCGGTCGGCGTCCGGAGCGGGCCGCTGGGAATTTAGCGGATCCGCGCTTTCGCACAGCGGATCGGGCCGCTCGGGGCGTGTATGGGATGCATGAGCTACCCACGCGGAGGTGCGGTGACATTTGAGGAGTTCGCGGCGGGCCACCTGGCCGCGGCGCGGCGGTTTGCGGCGGTGCTTATCGGAGATCAGACCCGGGGCGACGACCTTGTCCAGGAGGTACTGGTCCGGGCGCACGCCAGGTGGCGGCGGATCGGCTCGATGGACCGGCCGGAATTCTACGTTCGCAAGATGATCGTGAACGAGTTCCTGTCCTCGCGCCGCCGGACCTGGTGGCTCGTCCCGGCCGGCAGCGGCACCGATATCGATCAGCGGGTCACGCCAGATCACGCGACCAGCCAAGCCGACCGCGACGCCCTGCTGACCGAGCTCGGCAAGCTACCGGCCCAGCAGCGAGCCGTGCTGGTACTGCGGTACTACGAGGGGCTCTCCGACGGGCGGATCGCGGAACTGCTCGGCCTGGCGCCAGGCACTGTGCGCGGCTACGCCTCGCGTGCCCTTGCCGCGCTGCGCATCGAGATGTCCCCCGGGCCAGAAGCCGAGCACATCGGGCTGGCCGCAGATGAGAGGAGATACTAGTGAGGACCGAGAACGACCTACGGGCCGCACTGAGGAGCCTGGAGCCGCCCGCCACGGGCGGTGACACGGTACTGCGCGGCGTCCGGCGCCGGGTCGCGCGCCGCCGGATCCTGCGGGCCGGGGTCCTGACTGGTGTGACAGGCCTGGCCGCTGCCGTGACGGCGGTCGCGGTCGTAACCGGGGCTACGCCCGGCCCGGCCATCGCCGGTGGCCGTCATGCGCCCGCGCCGAAGACAACCACCCAGCGGGCGCAGACCGCGGCCTACATAGTCCAGCACGCGGCCGCCGCCGAAGCCCGCGCGGCCCGGATGATCCAGGTCATCAGGGATCGCGCGGGCGTCAGCTACCTGAGCGTCGCGACCCAGCAGACGCTCTTCGTCAGCTCCCAGCGCACCTCGCACGGCTGGCCCCTGCTGGCGAGCGCGGAAAGCATCACGGGCACGACCTATACCAATACCCTGGTCGACTACAAGGACCGGGCGTACAGCGTGAACTCGGCCAGCACGCTGGACGCCGGTCCCTGGGGCGCGAAGGGCATCGTGATCGGCAGCTGGCTGCCCGGCGTGACCGCGTCGGATCCCGCCTCCGCCTATGCCGCCGCGCTCCGGCGGGGGATCATCAAGGTAATCGGCTACCGGAACCTGAACGGTCGTCAGACGATCCTGATCCAGATCGACTTCCAGAAGCTGAAGGTCCTGCCCACCACCCCGGCCCGGCGCAGCCACGACTACGTGCGCAAGCTCCATATGTGCCAGGCCCAGCACGCCGGGCCGTGCACGCGGCCGCAGGCCATGCCACCTCGCCCCAGTACCTGCAAGCTTCCGCCGCCACCAGTCAACGAGGTGTGGCTCGACGCCTCGACCTACCTGGAGGTCCAGGAAGGGACCATCACGCCGAGGACCGTAATGCACCTGCTGCCAGGAAAGCAACGCGTGGTGTGGGCCTGCTACACGGTGGTGGGCTGGTCGGCGACCACGACGAGCGTGGCCTGGCTGCCGCCAACCAAGCACAACCTGGCGCTGCTGAACCTGACCCCGCCAGCCGGATTCACCCAGGTCTCGAACCAGAAGATCGCCCAGTATCTCGGCCCTTACTCCTGACCCTGAAAGGAAGGCCGCGCGCTGGCCAGCCCTGGGCAGGCGAGCCCGAGGCTGGCCGGTTGCGCTCTGCTCCGGTCAGCGGGGTGCGGGCTCCGGTAGCTGGGCTAGCAGGCCTGCGCCAGATCTGGGCGCCGGCCAGTTGATTTAGGCCTGGGCTGTCTCCGCGACCTTGGCCGACTCGGCTGCGGCGCGTTCTCTGACGGCTTCCTGGCCGCCATGCCGCAGTGCCGCGAGCGCGGCGAGAACGAGCACGATCATTGCCATGCTGAACACGATCACCAGGCCGTGGTGGAACGGACCGGAGATGAGCTGCGGGAAGAACCGCTTTCCGGTCAGCACGGCCACATTGTGGGCCGGCAGGTGCTGGAGTGCACCGGTCGGCGCGAGCAGCTGACGCACTGGGTTGTAGCCAAGGAACGCGGCGAACAGGCTGCCGACCGGCGGCAGCGCACCGACCTGATGCGCCACCGGGGCAGCGACGCCCTGGCTAATTAGGCCGCGGCTGAGAGTGGCCGGCAGAGTCGAGGCAAGTCCGGCGATCATCAGGGAGAAGAAGATGCCGATCGAGAGCACGAAGCCGGAGTTGGTGAACGTCGCGAGCATGCCGGAAGCGGCGCCGCGCTGCCTGGGCGGGACGCTGTTCATCACCGCGGCGGCATTGGGCGCGGAGAACAGGCCCATTCCGATGCCGGAGGCGAAGATCAGCGCGGCAAAGGCCGGGTAGTGGAAGTCGACCGGCACCAGCAGCAGCCCGCCGAACGCCGCGGCCGAGAGCAGCAGCCCGCCTGAGGCGAACAGACGGGCGCCGTATCGATCAGACAGCCAGCCGGACAATGGTCCGGCGATCAGGAAACCGCAGGTCAGCGGGAGCAGGAAGATGCCGGACCAGAGCGGCGTGACGGTGAACGCGTAGCCGTGCAGCAGCAGCCAGATGCCCTGCAGCCAGATGATCAGCATGAACTGCAGCCCGCCGCGGGCGATCGAAGCGAGCAGCGCCGCGGTCGCTCCGGCCGAGAAGGACTTGATCTTCATCAGTCTCAGGTCGAACATCGGAGATTCGATCCGCAGCTCGATCACGCAGAACGCGGTGAGCAGGACCACCCCGCCGATCAGGCCGGTGAGCACCACCGGGCTGGTCCAGCCCATCGAGTGGCCGCCGTAGGGCTGGATGCCGTAGGTGATCCCGGTCAACAGCCCGATCAGGCCGACCCCGAAGGTGATGTTGCCGAGCCAGTCGATCCTGGCGGGGGTCCTGGCCCCGACCTCGCGCAGGCTGCGGTAGGACCAGATGGTCCCGACCACGCCGATCGGCGCGGAGACGATGAAGACCAGCCGCCAGTCAACCGCAGCCAGCACTCCGCCCAGGATCAGGCCGATGAACTGCCCGGAGATGCCGGCCACCTGGTTGATGCCCATCGCCATGCCGCGCTGGTTGAACGGGAAGGCGTCGGTCAGGATGGCGGGGGAGTTGGCCATCAGCATGGCGCCGCCGATCGCCTGCAGCACTCGCCAGCCGATCAGCCAGAGCGCCCCGGCTGGCCCGGTGAACGGGTCAAACGGAAGCGCGAGCGCGCCGAGGCCGAAGATCGCGAACCCGGCGTTGTACATCCGGACCCGGCCGTAGATGTCACCAAGCCGCCCCAGGGTGACCACCAGCACGGCCGAGACGACCAGATAGCCCATCAGCATCCAGAGCAGGTAGCTGACGTTGCCCGGAGTCAGCGGGTTCAGGTGAATGCCGCGGAAGATGGCGGGCAGCGAGATGATCACAATCGAGGCGTTGACCGTGGCGGCGAGCATTCCCAGCGTGGTGTTGGACAGCGCTACCCACTTGTAGTGCCCTCCCCGCAGCCCCCGCTTGGTCCTGTCGTCGCCGGCCCGATCGGAGGAGGTCCCAGCTGTCTGTGCTCCGCCCTGGCTGCGGTCCGTGGTAGCCAAATAAGTGCCGCCTCACTCGATGCGGGTGTAATGGGGTCAGAGTCTGAAGCTGTCGCCTGCCACGAATTATTTCAGGTTCGCCCATCCTGCAGGCTTGTCGGCGTCCGCTGCGGAGTTCGCCGTCAGCTGGTCAGTGTGGGTAGTCAGCTCGCAGCTGCTAGGCAACGTGCATTCGCTCAACAGCACTGGAATCGCCCTGGTCATCGGCCTGATCGTGACGTTCGTAGGCGCGCGAGGTGCGGCCAGAGTCATGCAGTACGCACTTAACACAGCATGGGAGGTGCCCTATCAGCGCAGGCCAGTCTTTCCCTGGTCACTCCTACGCAGCATCAGCCTGATCCTGGCGGTCGGAATCGGTGAGATCATCACCGGGATCTTGTCCGGACTCGCCGGCGGGGTAGGTCACGTGATCACTCGGATCACGCCCGAGGCAGGGGCGGCCGCGCTATCACTCGTGCTGAACATGGGCCTGTTCTGGCTGGCGTTCCGGCGGCTACGTCCTCGACCACCTGCTGCACCATAGCTCAGCGTTGTTCGGGGGGTTCGGCGTGGTGCTTGGCCTGCTCGCCTGGCTCTACCTGCAGGCCCTGATAACCCTGTACGCGATCGGGGCCTCTACCGTGTATAAGTGGCGGCTGTGGCCGCGTAGGCTGCTCCCGCCGGTGACCGAGCAGGACCGCCGTGCCTGCCGACTCTATGCGCAGGTGGCGCGGCGGCTGCCAGCGGACTGAGTCCCGGCGTGGGTGTCCGGTCGGGCTACGCGGCCTGCGGCACGGGCTGCGGCAGCGCTGTGTACACCGCCAGCAGCTCACGCCCGATCCGGTCCCAGGAGTAACGGGCCCGAGCACGGGTCGCCGCCGCTATGCCGAAGCCCTCCCGGAGCATGGGAGCGGCAAGCAGCTGGCGGATCCGGCGGGCCAGCGCCTCTGGCTCGTCGGGCGGTACCAGGAATCCGGTAGTCCCGTGGATGACCGCGTCCCGCTGGGCTCCGGCCGCCGCCGCTATGACCGGGACGCCGCACGCCATCGCCTCGACCGGGACCATCGCGAACGGCTCGCACGCGCTAAGGCTCAGCAGGATGTCCGCGGACCGGAGCAGCGCTGGCGCCTTGGCCTGGCTGATCTTCCCTGCGAGAGTGAGCCGATCCTGCAGGCGCAGCTCGCGCGCGAGCCTAGTGACGTCCCGGTAGCCAGGAACGCTGGCCAGCTGGGCCGGTTCCGGGCCACCTGCGATGACCAGCTCGACCTCGGGCACCCGGGCGAGCGCATGCAGCGCGGTGGTCATGATCAGGCGCTGGGACAGGGGTGCGATCATCAGCAGCCGAGGCCGGCTGGTCCGGTTGGCGGCAGGCCCGGCCGGCCGGAAGCGGGTCGTGTCCACGCCGTCCGGGGCGATCTTGACAGCGGTCTGCGGTAGCCCCAAGCGGACCAGCGCCGCGAGAACCTCCGAAGTTCCGGTCAGTACGGCGGTGGCGCTGCGACCAATGCCCGCCTCAAGCCGGGCCCGGTCGGTTAGGTCGCGGGGCTGCGGGCGGTGACCGCGTCGCCCGGTCGCCGCGAGCGAGCGGAAGGTCTGCACGACCGGGATGCCGAGGTGGCGCGCTCCGCCAAGCGCGGCCAGGCCGGCCAGCCAGTCATCGGCATGCACAACGTCAGGAGGGCGCTGCTGCCAGCGCTGCGCGAGCTGACCGGCCAGAGCCCCGATGTGCGGCAGCAACCGGTCAGCGGCAACCTTGTCCTGCGGGCCCGCCTGGATGAGCTCGACGTTCAGGCCAGCGGTGCGGGCGATGGCGTCGGAAGGCCAGGCAGAGTCCTTCCTGGCGTAGACGGTCACCTGGTGACCGAGTCCGGTGAGCGCGGCGGCCAGTGCGAGAACGCGAGCGGCTGGGTCGCCTGGATAAGCGTCGGCGCCGTGATCAGACTGCTGGCTGATGTGCTCGGCGATCAAGGCGATCTTCATCGCGTGGCTCCCCTCGGTCCCGCTGCGCGGCCCTTCGTCCCGCTGCGGCCTTTCGGTCCCGCTGGTTGGCCTCGGTCCTTCCCGCGGCCTTCGTTCCCGTCCGGCGGCGTAGCGGCTCTGGCAAGTGGCTATCGCTTCCCTGGAGCGGAGAACGTAAACACCGGGCGTCGGTCGGTCGGCTCTGGCGGATGGGTGACCGGCCAGCCCTCAGGCACGGTGCTAGACCGCCGGGAGGCGGTTCAGCAGGCTGCGATAGCTCCGCAGGGTGATGCGAAGACCCTCGGTGTCCACTCCATCGCGGTCCCACTCGCTGCGCAGTGCGCGCTCTCGCTCCTTGTTGCTTGCGGTAAGCGCGTCGATTGCCTCAGTCGCCGGGTCTGCTGCCGCGGCGACGGATCCGCGCGGATCGTCGACGAACGATGCCTGAATGGACCGCCACCGATGCTGGAAAGCCGTCATGCCATTGGCCACGTCGGCCACGACTTCGTCGCGACCTCCTAGGTCAGCGGCTGGACTCTCGGTGGCGAACGTCAGTCGTCCAGCGGCACTACGCGCGGCCGAGGTGGCCACAGTCGGCGGATGGACGGACGCGGACCGTTCCGCAGTTGCCATCTTGTCGCCTAGGTCGCGAGCTTCCGCTGTGCTGATTGCCTGCCGCAGGACCGGTCATACCTGCTCTTCCTCGAAAGCGATGTGCTCAAGCGCCGCGTCGATGAACTCGGTCAGCATCGGCTCGAAGGTCGGGGCGTCCAAGTCCTGCCTTCCCGTCACTGCCTTGGAAGCTGCCGGGCTACCCCGAGCAAACTGACGCAAACGAAATGAGCGGCACCGAGACGCCGCGCTCGCGGAGAACAATTGTCCAGAACCTGAGGATCAAGATCTTTTAGGCGGCCTCTGGTGGTGTTTCCTGGCCGGGTCCTTCGGCTGGCTTGATCACCGGTGCCGACAGGCCAGCCGCCGAGCCCAGGAACTGGCCCAGCGCCGGCCCGAAGTCACCGGACGACAGGCCGTGCAGGTACAGCAGCAACGGCAGCAGCCAGCACGACGAGGGCTGGCTTCGGTCAACAACTCCGCTCTCTCACAGATCTCGCCCAGACTGGCCGGACGGGACCGGGGTCAGAGCGGACGGTCCGGACAAGTATCGGCCGTCCACGTCTCGGTCAGCCGGGTCGCCGTCGAGGGACGACAGGCCCGCATCCGGCTTGGAGGGCTGGCGCGGGCAGGTCGCCATCGTGACCGGCGCGCGGCGGTCAGCCGCTGGGGTCAGCTGGATGGCCGACGCCCGACTGTGCGAGCTGCACATTGCGTTGGCTCCCGACCAGGCCGTCGGGTCGGCGCGGCCGTCACAGGCCAGGTCAGGCGGGTGGGAAGGCAGTCGTGGTGATCGCTGATAGGCTAACCAGCGCGTAACTTGCGGCGGCCGGGCAGCACGCCGCAGAGCTATGCCAAGGGTGGGTTGTCTGGTCGGTTAGCTCATGCAGCCACGATTCTAGGTGCGTGGAGACATTGACCGGCGGTGCTGTTCGGCTCGCGTCTCGTCGTCGGCGCGGACGCGCTGCGTTAGTACTCGCTACAGATCCGCATAGATCTCCGCCGAGCGGACAGTAGCAATGCCAGGAGGCGAGAGGAACTGGCTCCGGTCTGGAGTCACCATTGGCCCGGGAGCTGGCTGCGCAACCGGGTCAGATCTCGGCGGGTCGGTGATGGTGCCTGATGGGGCGTGAGATGGCTCAGGTTCCGGGGAATGGCCGGGTGGATCCGGGCTGGGCGGAGTCTGGGCTGATGGTGCTGCTTGAGGCGTGTGAGCGGGCGGTGGAGGAGATCGGGTCGGCGGTGCCGCCTGCGCAGTTGCGGGCTTTGCTGATTGTGGATCGGGCGGGGTGCTTGAATCTGAGCGCTCTGGCGCGGGCGTTGGGTGCGTCGGCGTCGGCGGCGAGCCGGCTGATTGACCGGATGCAGGCGGGGGGTCTGCTGACTCGGGATCGGGCGGCGCTGAGCCGTCGGGAGATTGTGCTGGTGCCGACGGAGTCGGGGCGGCGGCTGGCGGAGTGGGTGCGCAGTCAGCGGCGGGCGGCGCTGGATGGGGTGCTGCAGACGATGAGTCCGGCTGGCCGTGAGGCGCTGGCCCGCGCCCTGAGCGAGCTAGCGACCAACGGGCAGCACCGCTCCGCTGGCCAATCGGCGACCGCGTCGTAATCTAGCCGAGACATCGGCGTGATCACGCTGATGTACGGCCGTAACCGAGCCGTGACCTGCAGGGTTGCGATACTGCGACATCCATGAGAGTCTTTCCTCATGGAAACACTTTCTATGGAGAAAGTATCTAGGGAAGATTCAGGCGGCACGCCGCCGGTCCCGGTCGCCAGGATGATCGAGGACATGGCCGCGCTCGACGATGGCCAGCTGCTTGGCATCGTGAGGTCGCAGCCATGGGACAGCGACCGCCGTTCCCTGGCCTGCGAGCTGCTGGTCAGCCGTCATCGCAACCTCGTGCGGTCCTGTGTTCAGCGCTACCGGCGCAGCCCCGAGCCCGCTGAGGACCTGATGCAGGTCGGTTACGTCGGCCTGCTCAAGGCCATCAACAACTTCGACCCGGCTCTGGGCGGCAGCCTTGCCGCGTATGCCCAGCCCTGCGTGTCCGGTGAGATCAAGCGGCACTTCCGCGACAAGCGCTGGCATGTGCACGTCGAACGCGCGCTGCAGGAGCGAGTTCTGGAGGTCAGGGAGGCGACCAGCCGGCTGACCCAGCAGCTGGGTCACGCTCCGGCGGAGTCGGAACTCGCGAGCCATCTCGGCACCAGCGATGCAGAGCTCCGCGCGGCCCGTCGGGCCGAGCTGGTGTTCCAGCCATGCTCGCTAGACGCACCGCTGGGCGACCGGCCAGATGCCGCCCGGCTCGCCGACGTGCTCGGCGAAGAGGACCCGGGCGTGGAGCACACGCTCGACATGCAGTCGGTCGCCACACACTGGGACGAGCTGCCGCGGCGCGAGCAGCGCATCCTGCTGATGCGGTTCTACGGCGACATGACCCAGGCGGAGATCGGCGAGCAACTCGGTATCTCGCAGATGCACGTGTCGCGGCTGCTCGCCCATGCACTGGGTCACCTGCGGGACCGGCTGCTCGGCCTGACCGAGCACGCCGCCGGTCCCAGCCTGGCCGCGACGGGCTCATGACCCCGCGATCAAATCCAAGCGCTGCCGGATCGGCCGACCGGCGTATGGAGAGCCGGTGGCCTGACCCGCCGGTACCTGGTCAGCCAGCTGGCCGTCATGCCGCCTTAATATCAGGACGTTCAGGAAGCCGGAACCTGAAGATCGGAGCCAAGTCCGGATCGAGTCGCCAGCTGGACGGCCTGCAGCACCGGCTGCGCCGCGTTCTAAACTCTGCGGCATGGCGCAGACGCCCGACGAGATGATGAGTGCGGTGAGCGCGTCGCTTGCGGCCCGCACTGGCCGGACGCTCGATGAGTGGGTCGCGCTGGTGCAGCGGAGCGGTATCGATCCGCTGCACCAGCATGCCGTGCGCGGCTGGCTGCGGTCCGAGCACGGCATACCCCAGAACAGCCAGTGGGCGATCGCCGACGCTGCGGCCCGGGCGGCAGGCTGGGTGCGGCCAAGCGTCGCCGAGTACATCGACAGCCAGTACCGCGGGGCGAAGGCGGCGCTGCGACCGATCCATGACGCGATCATCGACGAGCTGGGCGACGACGTGACCGTCGAGGGACGCGGCACCTACACGCCGTTCGTGCGGGGCAGGCAGTTCGGCGCCATCGCCCCGGTTACCAAGGATCGGGTGGATCTGGGCCTGCGCTTCACCGACCCGCCAGACGCGGGCCGACTTCAGCCATCCAGCGCTCCCGGGCAGGCCACCCACAAGGTCTCGCTGCGCAGCATCGACGATGTCGACGACGAGGTACGGCGGCTGCTGCGCATCGCCTACGAGCAGAACGCCTGAACCGCCGTCAAGATTTGCCGGCCCGCCAGGAAGCCCAATGCTGGGCTGGCACGTTCTCCCAGCGACAAGCGCTGGCCAGATCACCAGGAGGCAAAATGAGCGTTTTCACCGATGCCGAACGTGAGTACATGGAGAGCACAATGCTCGGGCGGCTGGCGACCGTGGGCGCGGACGGGATGCCGCATGTGGTGCCGACCAGCTTCCGCTACAACGCGCAGCACGACACCATCGACATCGGCGGCCATGACTTCGCGACCCGCAAGAAGTACCGCGACGTGCAGCGGCATCCGCAAGTTGCCTTCGTCGTCGACGACATCGCGTCGGTCAACCCGTGGTGGGTCCGCGGTATCGAGGTACGCGGTGAGGCGACGGTGCTGGAGACGGGCGGCGCTGAACTGGGACCAGGCTTCGCACCGGAGATGTTCCGGATCGCCGCACGGCGAATTGTCAGCTGGGGCCTAGGCGATCAGTCATCGGGCAGCGCGCGGTCCGTGGGCTGAGCCCGGGTACTCAGCTGAGCCCGGCCGCTCAGCTGATGGCGTCCGCAGCCCCAAATGTTCGTCCATACGCACGATCGGGCGCTACCAAGGCGTTCAGCCTCGAACCAGCGGCGATGTTTGGCTGCGCGCCTGGCGGATAGCTGGGACTCGGGTCCCGGATTCGCGGGCGCGGCAATGACCACCGTGGCGCTGCCTGCGGGTACCTGGACCAGCGTGCTCAGCGGCGATACCGTGGCCGGCGGCGACGCCAGCGTGGAGTGGCTACTGCGGCGGTTCCCGGTCGCGGTCTTGCGCAGGGAGATCTGATGCACGAGTTCGGCGTCTGGGCGCCATTACCGCGGCGCGTTGACGTCATGCTGAACGGGCGGCGGCTGCCGATGCGGCGGGCCGCGGGGGGCTGGTGGACCCGCCGGGCTGACCCGGCCGGGCCGGGTTCCGAATATGCCTTTAGCCTCGACGGAGGCCCGCTTCGGGCTGATCCCCGATCGGCATTTCAGCCCGGGCGGCGGCTGGCGGAGTGGGTGCGCAGTCAGCGGCGGGCGGCGCTGGATGGGGTGCTGCAGACGATGAGTCCGGCTGGCCGTGAGGCGCTGGCCCGCGCCCTGAGCGAGCTAGCGGATCCGGGCTCAGCTTTGGGCTGAGCCCGGTCTGGGAACGGCCGACGAAGCAGCCGCGGGCTCGCTGTTGCGCTCAGCTGGCAGGCCGAGAAGCTCGATGAACAGTGAGCGATAGTGGATCAGTGCCTGGCGCATGTCCTCGGTCGAAGCGTTGCCTGCGGCGGTGCGCTCGCTGATGTCGCATGCCGCCCGGAAGTGATCGAGCGTGCTCGCGTGGTCGACGGACAGGTCAGAGATCACCTGCTCGCGATGCGTCGTGGGATATCCGCACTCTGGCGGTCCTGAACGAGGCGTTCGTACTCGGCGCCAAAGCGGTGCTGTAGCCGGCGCCTGCGGCTCTGCGTGATAACGCCGGCGGTCACGGCCGCCGCGAGCAGGACGATGACGACGATAATGGTAATAGGTCGGCCGCGCATGCGGTCGGCGGCGGGGTGCTGCTCCGGTCAGCTTGCGCGGAAGGTAAAGAGCGGCTCGTCGGGTATTGGAGCAGCGCGGACCTGGCTGAGCCGGTGGACCCCGACGCCGGTCAGGGTGGCGGTATCGAGCGCGTCGAAGGCGACCTCGTCGAAGCCGTTCGCCGCGAACCAGCAGCGGATCTGCGGAGTCAGGTCGGGAGGGCGGCGATGTCGGGTCCAGATAACGGTGCAGCCGGCCGCGCACAGCGCGGGTGCCGCGGCCACGGTCCGCTCGATGTCGCCGGCACTGACGTTGCCGAAGATGCCGCACAGCAGCAGGATGTCGGCGGGCAGCGCGTCAGCGAAGCTGCCGGCCAGGGCCGCGTCCGCCTGCCGGACTTCCAGCTGAAGAAGTCCTGCCGCCACGGCATCCGAACGGGCCTGCGCGGCAAGGCGCGGATCGGATTCAACCAGGACGCCGGACACATCGCCGCGGCGCGGGTGATCGGGCAGCACGTCGATGACGTCACGGCCTTGACCGGCGCACAGACTCACCAGCCGCAGCGGCCCGGTGGGCGCGCTGTCTATCGCCTGCCGCAGGTGGAAGCGGACTCGTTCCAGCCGGCTGCTGAGGTCCGATGCCGGGTCGTCGTACCCGGTATGCCATGCCGCCCAGTCCTTCACCTGACCATTGTCCGGCACACCGGGCCGGGTACGGCGACGGCGCGGCAGGACGGGAAGTCCCGTCCTGCCGCGCCGCGGTTAAGACCCGGTTAGAAGGATGCGGTGATCAGTGCCGCCATCCTTGGCGTTCCGATCCCAGTGGCCTCGTCGTATCCCGGGGTGACCGGGAACAGGCCGTTGTTGGTGGTGGTCTGGCCGACTCCGG
Source organism: uncultured Actinomycetota bacterium (assembly GCA_963850875.1). Taxonomy (GTDB): domain Bacteria; phylum Actinomycetota; class Actinomycetes; order Streptosporangiales; family Streptosporangiaceae; genus Chersky-822. Next base: position 230,223 of record CAWKNA010000005.1, on the reverse strand, counting down.
TTATGTCGTGGAAGTAGAAGTGCGGCGCGATGTTGAACAGTAGATACAGAATGGGGTTGATGTTGCCGCTGCGGAAGCCCTGGAAGCTGTCGCGGTCGGCGATGATCCCCGACCACAACGGCGAGGACAGGCTGGTCCCGCCGATGCCGAACCACCCGGGCGGAGTCTGACCGCCGCTGAAGGTCCCGCACACGCTGAATGGCGTGCTCGCGTTGCCCGTGCAGTACTCGGCGTACGGCGTGTACTCATCCGCGTTGGCCGAGATGTCAGGGTCTTCGCGGCACGGCTTGCCGATGGTGGCAAGCGCGCACTGGGTCGTGCCGTTGCCGAATGTCGTGAATGGGTTGTTCACGCCAGGGCCGAACTGGTAGAACGGCCGACCCCACCACTGGCTGGATCCGCCGCCGCCCGCGCCGGTCGCGGCGCACCAGAAGAAGCCCGGCTGGCCGCCCTCGCTGGCGCTGGTGTTGCACAGGCTGTCGACGTTCCAGACCGTCTCGACGCCCGCCGGATAGCCCGGGTTCGGGTTGGTGCCTGGGTTGGCGGTCTCCAGCGAGGTTCCGCCGACGCTGGTCATCCATGGCTGCGACGGCGGGTCGAGCACGTTGAGGATGGTCGTGCCGTCGGAGCGAATGCAGGAGAAGGCACCGGTGTCACCCTCGGCCCCGAACAGGCTCTGGCCCTGCGCGGCCATCTGCTCGAAGACGACGTTCTCGGCCTGGACGTAGGCCGCGCTCACGTCGTTCTCGCAGACCGCCCAGCTTGAGCTGATCGCGGCGGCGGCGTTGGCGTTGGCGATGGCCGTGTACTCGTCGAGTTCGGTCTGCCCGGAGAAGTCGTTCGGCGCGTTGTAGACAATCAGGTTCCTGACATCGGGAGACATGGCGAGCTGCGTCTCGATGTCGGCATCTACCTCAATGTCACCGGCGTAGCCGTTGAAGTTCGGCGGGCAGAGGTCTCCGGCCGGGCAGATCGGGTTCAGCGGACCGCCGTCCACGTTCACGTCGACTAGCGGCGCGTGGTAGCTCGGGCCGTAGAACTGCTGCGTCCAGGTGTTGATGTCGGAGTGCTGGTAGGCGGAGAGCTCGAAGACTGCGATGTTGACTCCGGCGCCCTTGCCTCTTGGGCCCACATGCGGTGCGCCGTAGATCGAGTTGTCCTGCGACGGGGTCAGGCCGTTGCAGCCAGGTCCGCCGCCGAAGCCGAACGGGAAGCCGATGCCGTTGTTGACTGCGTTGAAGAGCTGCGCTGTGGTGGGATACGGCGCTTCGCAGCTGGTCGGCGACCCGGATGACTTTCCGGCCGGCCTGCTGGTGCGCGGCGCCCGCATGACCATGGCGTGCTCGCGCACCGTATTCGACAGTCCGATCACGCCGAACACGCTGCGGGCCAGCGCGGCCGGCAGCCGCACCGCCGTGGAGTTGGAGAAGTACCGCACGCCGCGGGGGTTCCGGTAGGTGCTCAACGTGGTGCGGAAGGCCGCCGACACCTGCTGGCTTGATCCGGTGGCCCGCACCAGGAACGGCGACGAGGACCGCTGGATCTTCAGGCCCTGGCTCGACAGGTATCGAGCAACCGCTGCCCGGGTGGCGGCGGTTGGCGCGAACCGCGCGTCGAACCTGCCCGTGGCCAGCCAGTGGTGGTAGCTGCCGCTGTTCTTGGTGTACAGCGCCTTCAGTATGCTGCTCAGGCCGGCCGGATCCCTCGGTGCGAGTGATACCTCGACCGACATCCGCGAGCTGTGGTAGCTGCCGGTAATCACATCGGTCGTGCGCGGCACGCTGTTGCTGAGCGCGACGAATCGCGGCCCGCCGGACGCCGGTGCCGCCAGGGCACCAGATGAAGCAAAGGCACCGGTGAGTGCGGTGATCGCCAGTCCCAGGACGGCGATTCCGCTAGCGCGCACCGGACGGTGGATCAAACCCATGCAGCCCCTCCTCAGGCATCGTTGACTGTGGCAGGCCGAAATCGCGCGAACGGCCCGGCTAGCGCCAGGCCACTCGGAGGCGCGACGTAGTCCCGCCATGGCGGCATATCTCACGACGATCTGTCGTAGATATATGCGCCAGGTTCAGCCTGGTTGTCATAACTCGCCCTGTCAAGATGGGACAACTAATTCTTTAAGACGCAGTTGTGCGTGAATTCGATGATCCGGCCACCCGCTGTTCCGCTTTCCCGACGTGCCGATGGCGCTCGCGCCTGGCCGCGGCTTAACCTGGCGGGGGAGGTCATATGACGGCGGTCGATGCGCGGGCGGGCGGGGCCGGCCCGGTGGATTTCGAGGCGTTCGGGGACTACGGCGACTTCCGGCGGAGCGGAGATCGCGACCGGGCCGAGCCCAGGGCGGAGTTCGTGCGGGCACCCTACCCGTTCCGGGGGCGGATCACGGCCGACGGCTCAAGTGGCTACCCGGCCGAGCCTGGCCGCTATCACCTGTACATCGCGTGGGCTTGCCCCTGGGCGCAGCGGACCGCGATCGTCAGGAAGCTGCTCGGGCTTGACGAGGTCATCTCACTGTCGGTCGTGGACCCGATCAGGGATGGCCGCGGCTGGGCCTTCCGGCCGGGAGCCGGGCACGGCCTCGACCCGGTGAACGGCTTCTCCTTCCTGCGCGAAGCGTACGAGGCGACGGAGCCCGGCTATGCCGGGCATATCTCCGTACCGGTGCTCTGGGACAGGGTGACCGGCCGCATCGTCAGCAACAATTTCCCTGACATCACCATCGATCTGGACACCGCGTTCGGCGAGTGGGCCGATCCATCGGTCCAGCTGTACCCGGTGCCGCTGCGACCGAAGATCGACGCTATCAACGAGGTCGTCTACGCGACCGTCAATAACGGGGTCTACCGGTCAGGCTTCGCTAGGTCTCAGGCGGAGTACCACAAGGCGGTCACCGAGTTGTTCGCGACACTCGATCAGCTTGAGGACCGGCTGGCGACCAGGCGGTACCTGGTTGGCGACCAGCTGACCGAGGCCGACGTGCGGCTGTGGGTGACCCTGGCCAGGTTCGACTCGGTCTATTACTCGCACTTCAAGACCAGCATCCGGCGGCTGTCCGACTACCCGAACCTGTGGGGGTACGCGCGCGACCTCTACGCCAGGCCGGCGTTCCGGGAGACGACCAACTTCGACCACATCAAGCGGCACTACTTCATGACGCATCCGCATCTCAACCCGACCAGGATCGTGCCCGAAGGTCCGCTGCTTGACTGGGATCGCCCGCATGGCAGGGAGGCCCTGCCGTCTGGCGAGGAGGCTGGGTAGCGGCGGTCGTCGAGCGTTCCCGGCCAGCGCAGGGAGTGCGCTGAAGTCAATCGGCCGGGAACTCGATCAGCCCGCGCACGTTCCGGCCGCTGGCCAGATCGGCGTAGCCGGCCGATATCTCGTCGAGCTGGTAATGCCTGCTGATCAGCTGGTCGAGCTGCAACTGACCCCGCTGGTACTCCCCGAGCAGCAGCGGCACGTCCCTGACCGGGTTGCATGAGCCGAAGAAGCAGCCGACCAGCCGGCGTTCGGTCGCGGCCAGGACCGTGCCAGGGATCTGGACGTTGAGCTCAAGCGGATCATGCGAGAGGCCGGCGATCACCACGGTGCCGCCCCGGCCGGCCGCACGGAACGCCTCGGTGACGGTTGCCGAGGTCAGGTTGCCGACGGCCACGATCACGGTGTCGGCACCGCGAACTGCCGGGTTATGCGCCGCGGCGATAGCCGCTGACTCCCGCGCCGTGTCGACCGCATGGGTAGCGCCCAGAGTCAGGGCTAGCTCTTGTTTCGCCAATACCGGATCGACCGCGATAATGACTGCCGCGCCGGCCTGCCTGGCCCCCTGCACGGCGTTGAGGCCGATGCCGCCCGCGCCGATCACCACCACCGTGTCGCCAACCCGGGTTCCGGCCGTGCGCACCGCCGCACCCCAGCCGGTCAGTACACCACAGCTCACCAGCGCCACGGCGCGCAGCGGGACGGCCGGGTCTACCTTGACACACGAGTTCTGCGACACGACGGCGTACTGCGAGAAGGTGCCAAGCCCGCAGAAGCCGCCGATACCCTCGGCCGGAATGGCCGGAGCCGCACCATGGAAACGGAAGGTGCCGTCGGCCATCACGCCGCCGCTGCCCGCGCTCTGACAGAGGTTGGCCCGCCCGCTGGCGCACCAGTAGCAGCGGCCGCAGACCGCCACGAAGGTGAGCGCCACGTGGTCACCCTCGGCGAGGCCGGTCACTCCGGGCCCGGTCGCCACGACGACGCCCGATCCCTCGTGCCCGCCCACGACCGGAAGCTGTGCGACCTTTCCGAACCGCAGGTGCTCGTCGGAATAGCACAGGCCGGCGTAGGCCATCCGGACGAGCACCTCGCCCGCACGCGGGCGGTGCACGGTCAGGTCATGAATCTCCCAGTCGGCGCCGAGCGCGGTCAGGACCGCGGCCCTTGACGCGATCATGCTGTCAGGCACAGTCACCATCCCCGGTCTGCGAGCGGTCGCACGTGGTCAGCACTTCGGCGCCCTCAGCTAAGTGTTCGGTGCGCCCAGTCCGTGCCGAAGGTTACGGCACGTGCGGTAGCGGTTAGTTCAGCTTGCGCTGCCAGTCCGGCGGCACCCGTCCCGCTGGTCCGGGCGTGGGCTGATCGAGCGGATGATGCTGCGGCGCGGCCAGCGGCGGCCCGTCACGGAATTCATTCGTGGCATAACTCCAGAACCAGTCCTCACCCGGCTCATAGCTGCGGACGACCGGGTGCCCGCTGGCCGCCGCGTGCACGCTGGCGTGCTGTGACGGCGAGGAGTCACAGCAGCCGATGTGCCCGCACCGGGCGCAGCGGCGCAGGTGGAGCCACCAGCCGCCGCCTTCCAGGCACTCCGCGCAGCCAGGCCCGCTCGGCGGTACCGTCGGGTCGATATCGGTCTCGGTCGTCATCGCACACCTCCCGTTGTGGCGCCACATAGATTCTCATGCTTGGGTCAGGCAACCGACGGCGTTCCCCTGGCGAAGCCGCGCCGACCTATCCAGGCCCGCGGGACTGCGGCACGACCAATCCTGACTCATAGGCGGTGACCACCGCCTGGGTGCGGTCGCGCAGGCCCAGCTTGCTCAGCATCCGGCTGACATGCGTCTTGATCGTCTCCTCGGTGACCACCAGCCGGGCAGCTATCTCCGGATTGGACAGGCCCTCGGCGACCAGCCGGAGCACTTGCGTCTCGCGCGGCGTCAGCGTCGCGAGCGCGGTCGCCGCCGGGGCATCCGGCTTGCGGCGGAGCAGCGCGAACTCGCTGATCAGACGCCGCGTGACGGTCGGCGCGAGCAGCGCCTCGCCGGCCGCGATGACCCGCACCGCGTCGAAGAGCCGTTCCGCGGTCACGTCCTTGAGCAGGAAGCCGCTGGCACCGGCGCGCAGCGCGTCGTAAACGTAGTCGTCCAGGTCGAAGGTCGTGAGGATGAGAATGCGCGGGCTTGCATGCAGCGAGCCGGCCAGCTGCCTGGTGGCCTCGATGCCGTCCAGGTTAGGCATCCGGACGTCCATCAGGACGACGTCGGAGCGCAGTTCCCGGCAGAGCCGCACGGCTTCGGCTCCGTCCCAGGCCGTGCCGATCACCGTGAAGTCCGGCTGGGTGTCGAGCAACGCCGCGAACCCGGTGCGGACCACCTGATGGTCATCGGCGACGACGATCCGGATCGGCGGTGGCTGGGTGGTCATCCGGCGGCCTTCGAACCTGCGGGCCGCGTGGCGCCGGCCGCCCGGGCCAGGGCGTCTGCTGGCGGGACCGTGGCGTCTGCGGCCGGGGCCGGGGTGGGGCCCGCCTGGGCGGTGGCGGCAGCGCTCGCTGGGACAGCGGGTTCGACCGCTGGCAGGATTGCCTCGACCAGAAAGCCGCCGCCGTTCGCGGTGCCGGTGCGCAGGTCGCCGCCGACGGCGGCGGCACGTTCGCGCATGCCGAGCAACCCGTGGCTGTCGGACTGCGGTGCCTGGGGCGGACCAGGTCCGTTGTCGCGGATGCGGACCAGCAGATCGCCTGCGCTGTAATGCAGCTCCACATCGACGGCGGCACCTGGCGCGTGCCGCCGGGCGTTGGTGAGTGCCTCCTGGATGATGCGGTAGGCGGCGAGCTCGACCCCGGGGTCGAGCGGAGCGAGCGGCCCGCGGACGATCAGGCGAGCGCCCGCCTCAGAGGCGTCTCTCGCCTCGTCGAGCAACGTGTTGAGCTGCCGCAGACCGGGCTGGGGCCGCCGGTCCTCGGCGCTGGTGCTGGTGTCCTCGCGCAGCACACCCAGCAGCCGCCGCATCTCGGTCAGCGCGGCCCGCGCGGTGTCGCCGATCGCCGACAGCCGCTGCGCCCCGGCGGCTGGCATCCCTGGGGTGGTCAGCCGAGCCGTCTCCGCCTGCACGGCGATCATGGAGATGTGGTGGGCGACGACATCGTGCAGTTCGCGGGAGATGCGAGCCCGTTCCTCCCGCGCCGAGTGCTCCATCAGCGTTCCGGCGATGACCTGCCGGGCGGCGCTGTGTTCCAGGGCCTCGCTGCGAGCCCGCTGCGCGATCCCGGCCCAGGCCGCGACCGGGGCCAGCGCAGCCAGCAGCGCAATCAGGATCCTCGTCTCGCCGCGCCCGGGATCGGCAAGCGCCAGCACGAGATATGGCATCGCCAGACCGGCGGCCAGCCCACCAGGTCCGCGGCGGCCGAGCCGGTATAGGACGATCAGCTGCGCGACCAGGCCGGCGCCGGTCAGCGTGTTCAGCAGCGCGAGCGACAGCACGCTTGCCGCGGAGACGGCCAGGGCCGCTGCGGTTGGCTGCGCCCAGAGCAGACCAAGCGGCAGCGTGGTCAACAAGCTGAGTAGCACCAGTGCGACCTGGGCGTCCCCGCTGTAGATCCCGCTATTGGTCGCGGTGTTGTTCACGGCCCGGGCGAGTGCCTCGGCCGCGGCGAGCACTCCGAGCAGGGCGCCGGCCACGGCAGGCGCGTGCGGGACCGCGGCGATCCGCCGTCCCGTCTGGGTGCACGCGCTGCGCCAGTCATTTACTCGGCCCACGTACGTCATTGTCGTCGCTGCCTGGACTCCAGGCGTCACCCCAGGCAGGAATCCGGCCATCCCCCATGCGAGGGACGCGCGGCCTCGGAGTCCCCTAGGCCAGCGACTGCGAAGACGGCTCCCCGGCGTGACGACCGCGGCGGCCTTGGCTCCGTAGCCTGCCTGGTATGGAAGCGACTATCGAGATCAGAGAGCTACGCAAACACTTCGGGCCGACCGTGGCCCTGGACGGCATGTCGTTCACGGTGCTGCCAGGGCAGGTAACCGGCTTCGTCGGCCCGAACGGGGCCGGCAAGTCGACCACGATGCGGGTGATCCTTGGCCTGGACGCAGCCGATGCGGGCAGTGCGCTGATCGGCGGCCGGCCGTACCGGAGCCTGCGGCACCCGCTGAGCCAGGTCGGATCGCTGCTGGACGCCGCCGCGCTGCAGCCGAGCCGGACCGGCCGCAATCACCTGCTGTGGCTGGCCCATTCGCAGGGTCTGGGCGCCAAGCGGGTCGATCAGGTGATCAGCCAGGCCGGCCTGGAGAAGGCGGTGCATCGGAGGGCGGGCGGCTACTCGCTGGGGATGCGGCAGCGGCTCGGGATCGCAGCGGCACTGCTCGGCGACCCGCCGGTGCTGATGCTGGACGAGCCGTTCAACGGCCTGGACCCGGAGGGGATCGTGTGGATGCGCGGCTTCCTGGCGGAACTGGCTGTCGAAGGCCGCGCCGTGCTGGTGTCCAGCCATCTGATGGCGGAGCTGCAGGACACCGCCGATCATCTGGTGGTGATCGGCCGAGGCAAGGTCATCGCCGACACCAGCGTCGCCGATCTGCTCGCCGCCGCGTCGGGTGACCGGGTCGCGCTGCGTACTACCGCGCGGGACGAGGCCACCAGGGTGCTGGTGCACGCAGGTGCCACCGTGGCTGCCAGCGACCGGGAGACGCTGACGGTCGCCGGGCTGACCGCAGCTCGGATCGTGGCGCTGCTCGGCGAGAACGCGGTGCCGTTCTCCGAGGTGTCGGCGCACCACGCCACGCTGGAGGAGGCCTACATGGAGCTGACCAGGGACGCGGTCGAATTCCGCGCCGAATCGGCCGGAGAGGTTGCGAGATGATAACCACCACCCGCACGAACACGCCGTACCGCTCTGCCCAACAGGCCGGCCGCGACGGCTTCGGCCAGCTGCTGTGGGCCGAGTGGACCAAGTTCAGGACGGTGCGCGGCTGGGTCATCGGCATGCTCGCGGTGGTGCTGCTGACCGCACTGGCCATCGTGGCCCTGGCCGGTACCGCCAAGGCGGGGACCAACTCGCTCCCGACGACTGCCATCGGACCTGGCGGCCAGGCGGTGACCGACACGTTCTACTTCGTGCACCAGCCGCTGGACGGAAACGGCAGCATCACCGTCCGGGTGACGTCGCTGACGGGCATCGAGCAGCCGCCGCCAACAGGACCGCAGGGGTCGCCAGGGTCGTCACGGGGCCTGCTGCACGTTGTCCAGCCCTGGGCGAAGGCCGGGATCATCATCAAGGCCAGCACCAGGGCTGGATCGGCCTACGCGGCGATGCTGGTCACCGGCGGCCACGGGGTCCGGATGCAGTACGACTTCACCCACGACACCGCCGGGCTCCCGGGTGCCGTTTCGGCCGCTTCGCCGCGCTGGCTGCGGCTGACCCGCTCCGGCGACATCATCACCGGCTATGACTCCGCCGACGGCACCCACTGGACGCAGGTCGGCACCGCGAGCCTGGCCGGGCTGCCGTCGACCGTACAAGTCGGCCTGTTCGTGACCTCGCCACCGGACCAGAAGGCGAGTCCACAGCGCGGCGGCGACAGTAGCATTGTCAGCCCCACCCAGGCGACGGCCGTCTTCAACCAGGTCGGGCTGCAGGGCGGTCGGCCAGGCACGTCGTGGGCTGGTGACCAGGTTCAGCCCGTGCTCGGCCCGAGTCCCGCGGGCCCCAGCCCGCGCTGCAAGTCATCGTGCATCAGCCCGGGCCTGCGGGAGTCTGCGGGGACGTTCACCGTGACCGGCTCCGGCGACATCGCGCCGTACGTGCCCATCGTCGACCCCATCGGCGTCACCTTCAAGGGCTCGCTGATCGGGCTGCTCGCGGTGATCGCCCTCGGAGCGATCTTCATCACCGCTGAGTACCGGCGGAGCATGATCCGCACGACGCTCGCCGCGAGTCCGCGGCGAAGCCGGGTTCTGGTGGCGAAGGCCATCGTGATCGGCGCAGTGGCCTTCATCGCCGGCCTGGTCGGCGCGGCCATCGCGTACCCGATCGCCGAGGACAAGCTGCGTTCCCAGGGCTGGCTGACGTCGCTGTACCCGGTCAGGTCGCTGTTCAGCGGACCCGGGCTGCAGATCGTGGTGGGGACCGGGGCGCTGTTCGCCGTCGCCGCCATCCTCGCCCTGGCCGTCGGCACCATGGTCCGGCGCAGTGCCGGGGCTATCGCCGCCGTGATCGGGGTGCTGATCGTCCCGCTAATCCTGGCCACCTTGCTGCCGCTCGGGATCGGGCAGTGGCTGCAGCGGCTCACCCCGGCCGCCGCGTTCGCGCTCCAGCAAGGCAATCAGCGGTACGCACAAGTCAGCAACGTCTGCACGCCATACCACGGCTGCTATCCGCTGTCGCCGTGGACCGGTTTCGCTGTGCTGTGCGCCTGGGCGGTAGTCGCGCTGGGCCTCGCCGCATATCTGCTGCGCAGGAGGGACGCATGAGGCAGGCCCTGCCCGCGGAGTCGACCGGCATCCGGCCCACATCGCATCGGGAACAAACCCGCACGTCGGAATCACCGCACCTGGCGTGGACCGGCATCAGCGACGCACTGCACGCCGAGTGGACGAAGCTGAGCACAGTGTCAAGCACCGGCTGGCTGCTGCTTGCCTGCATCGCGCTGACCGTGGGCGGCAGCGCGACGGCGGCCGACGTGGTGAAATGTCCGGCCTCCTGCGGCGCGGACGTTGTCAGGGTCAGCCTGACTGGGATCGAGCTCGGCCAGGCTATCGTCGCCGTCCTGGCCGTGCTGATGATCAGCAGCGAGTACAGCACCGGCATGATCCGGATCACCCTGGCGGCGGTGCCGCGGCGATCCACCATGCTGGCCGCCAAGGCAGTCGTCGTCACCGGCGTGGTGCTGGTGACCGGGATCATCGCTGTGCTCGGCTCACTGCTGGCCGCCTGGTTCATCCTGCCGGGCAACGGCTTCACCTTCCCGGCCGGGCACGGTCTGGCGTGGTGGCTGGGCCTGCACGGCGGTTCCCCGCTGCGCGCAGGAGCAGGCTCAGTGCTGTACCTCGTCCTGATCGCCCTGTTCAGCCTCGGCGTGGCCACCGCGGTCCGGGATTCCGCGGTGGCCATCACGGTCGTGCTCGGCATGCTCTACGTCGTCCCGATCATCGGCAACCTGATCCTGGACCCGCACTGGGAGCGCCGCATCCAGCGGTACGCGCCGGCCAACGCCGGGCTCGCCATCCAGTTCACCAAGGATCTGGCCAAGCTACCGATCGGCCCATGGGCGGGGCTCGGCGTCCTCGCCGCGTGGGCCGCGGCCGCGCTGCTCGCGGGCGGCTTGCTGCTCCGGCTGCGCGACGCCTGACCGGCGGCTCGATGACATGCTGGTCAGATGGGACGTCCTGATGTCAGCCCCAGTGCCCGCTCAGCCGTGTACGCCCGGCGGCCGCACCGGTGACCAATCCCGCGGCTGATGTCCCCGCCTGGGCGTGGGACGAGCAGCAGATCCGGCGGGTCGGGATGGCTGTCGCGGACATTCTGGCCGACTATCTCGGCGGGCTGGCTGGTCGTCCGGTGCATCGGCCGGTGCCCGAGCACCTGAAACGGGAGTGGGCTGCCGAGGCGCCACCTCGGTCGGGCACGGCACCGGATGAGATCCTGGCCCGATTCACGGAGCAGATCGCTCCGTATCCGCTCGGAAACGGCCATCCCCGCTTCTACGGCTGGGTGAACTCGCCGCCGGCCGTGCTCGCGGTGTATGCGCAGGTGCTTGCGGCCGCGATGAATCCGTCAGTGGCCGGTGGTGACCACGCCGCTTATTACCTGGAGCGCCAGGTGGTGCGCTGGTTCGCTGAGCTTGCCTGCATGCCGGACGGTGCCGGGGGACTGCTGGTCAGCGGCGCATCGATGGCCACCCTGACGGCGCTGGCGACGGCCCGCCACCATGCCATGTCCCGGGTCGGCATCGACGTCCGCGCCCGCGGCCTGCAGGCGCCAGGTCCGCGGCTGCTGCTCTACGCCAGTGCCGAAGCTCATGGCTGCGTGCGCAAGGCCGCGGAGCTGCTCGGCATCGGCAGCGACAACATCCGCGATATCGAGACCGACAGCCTGCTGCAGATCCGCCCCGACCACCTCGCCGCCACGCTGGCCGCCGACCGTGGCCGTGGCGACCTGCCGGTCGCAGTGATCGCCTCAGCGGGCACCGTCAACACCGGTGCGATCGACCCGATGGCCGAGATCTGCGCGATCTGCGACGAGCACGAGGTGTGGCTGCACGTCGACGCTGCCTACGGCGGGCCGCCGCTGCTGCTGCTGCCGGAGTACCACGACAGCAGGGAGGCGCTCGGCCGCGCCGACAGCATCGCGATCGACCCGCACAAATGGCTCTACATCCCGGTGGATGCCGGCCTGATCCTGCTCCGCGACCCAGAGCGCGCGCGACACGCCTTCAGCCTGGTGCCGCCCTACCTGCGCACCGACGACCAGACTGCGGACACGGCCTGGTTCAGCGAATACGGCTTCGAGCAGACCCGTCCCTTCCGGGCGCTCAAGATCTGGATGGCCATGCAGCAGCTTGGCCTGGATGGCTACCGCGATCTCATCAGGCGCGATCTTGAGCTGGCCGAGTATCTCCGCGCCAGGGTCCGGTCGGCGCCGGATCTCGAGCTCATCGCCGGCGGGCTCAGCATTACCTGCCTTCGCTACCGGCCAGCCGGCTGGATGGGAACGCCGGAGCAACTCGACCAGCTGAACCATCGCCTGGCCGGCGCCGTTCAGCAAGCCGGCCGTGCCTTCCTGGCCGGCACCACCGTCCGGGGCCAGGCCGTGCTGCGGGCATGCCTCGTCAACCCCGGCGCCCGCCGGTCCGACATCGACGTCCTGCTGGCGGAGATCCTCCGGCACGGTGCGCAGCTCGCCAGCCGCACCGGGAGCTGACCTGACGCTTGAGAGCGTTCAGGTAATCTGAGGCCGGCGCCGGGCAGCTCCCTTGCCGGGGCGGGACACAGGCCGGGCCGGAGGAGCGGGACATGGCGCCAGTTGGCAGGCAGTCGGCCAGCGGGGTGGGCCGGGGTTCCGCCCGCAGGCGCCGCGCGCCGGTCATCGCCGGGCTCGGGATGACCGAGCTCGGCCGGGTCTACGGTCGCAGCGCGGCCGACTTCGCCGCCGATGCCGTCCGGCGGGCGGTCGCCGACGCCGGCCTGAATCTGGCTGACCTGGACGGGCTGCTGACCTCCGCCGGAGTCAGCCGGGGCGTCGGCCTGGGACTCGCGCGGGACCTGGGCCTCGCCGACCTGCGCCTGCTTTCCGAGATGAACGCCTACGGGTCCACGGCCGGGTCGATGGTGCAGTTCGCCTCGATGGCGGTCCAAGCCGGGATGGCACAGGCGGTCGCCTGCGTCTTCGCCGACGCTCCGCTGCGCCAGGACCGGGGCGCGGGTGAGGCCTACGGCGGCAGCCGGGCGCCTGTCGGCTGGGCCGGATTGGTGCCAGCCAGCGGGATCGTCGGCGCGAACCCGATGTACGCGCTCGCGGCCCGGCGGCACATGCTGCGCTACGGCACCACCAGCGAGCAGCTGGGTGCCATCGCGGTCGCTCAGCGCGGTTGGGCAGCGCTCAACCCGGTCGCCCAGCTGCGCGAGCAGATCACGATCGAGGACTATCTGGCGTCGCGCTGGATCGCTGAGCCGTTCCGGCTGCTGGACTGTTGCCTGGTCTCCAATGGCGGAATCGCCGTCATCGTCACCACCGCGGAGCGTGCCGCATCGCTCGCGCAGCCGCCGGTGCACGTCGTCGGCTGGGGCCAGGGCCACCCCGGCCATGCGTTCCGGCGCAGCGACGACTTTGGGCTGACCACCGGCGCCGCGATTTCGGGGTCGGCCGCGCTGGCCATGGCCGGCATCCGGATCGCCGATGTCGACGTGGCCGAGCTTTATGACTGCTACACCTTCACGGTGCTGATCACCCTGGAGGACTACGGATTCTGCGCCAAAGGGGAGGGCGGGCCGTTCGTCGCCAGCGGCATCCTCGGCCCCGAGGGCAAGCTGAAGGTCAACACCGGTGGTGGTCAGCTGTCCTCGTACTACCTCTGGGGAATGACGCCATTGTCCGAGGCGGTCATTCAGGCTCGCGGCCAGGGCGGCGACCGTCAGGTGCCGGACCACGACCTGATCCTGGTCAGCGGCAACGGCGGAGTACTCGACCACCATTCCACTTTGGTCCTGAGCTCGCAGCCGCGGAGCTGACATAGCTGTGCCGAGGAGCTGACATGACGGTAGGACCGGTCCGCCGGGATCCGGAGACGGCCGAGTTCTTCGACGCCGCCGCCCGCGGAGTCTTCCTGATCCGCCGGTGCGGCCGGTGCGGGACCGCGACCGAGCCGCAGTCCCGGACCTGCCCGTCCTGCGGCTCGCCTGACCTGCGTCCGCAGGAGGCTTCGGGCGGTGCCAGCGTCGTCTCGTGGACGGTAGCGCACGGCCGGCCCGCCGACGGCCCGGCGGTCAGGACGGTACTGGCTATCGCCGAACTTGACGAGGGTCCATGGTGGTGGTCCCAGGTGACCGATGCTGATCCGGACACGATGCATGAGGGTCAGCGGTTGCTGATCGACTTCGCCCGATCAGGTGAGCACGAGGCGGTCCCGGTCTTCCGGCTGGCCGATGCACCCCGGAGGTAGCAATGGCGTTCCTGGACGGCTACCGGGTCCTGGACCTGACCGACGAGCGCGGACTGCTCGCCGGACGGATGCTCGCGGATCTGGGCGCCGATGTGGTCCAGGTGGAGCCGGTCGGTGGATCGACCGCGCGTGATCGCCCGCCGTACGGCACAGTCACTGGCGGGCTCGCCGAGGCCTCAACCAACTTGGCCGGACGCGGTGGCCGGCCGTGCAGGTCCTAATTACAGGGACGCGTTCGCGGCCAAGCGAGGGATCGAGGTCGACCTGGACTCGGCGGCGGGCCAGCGGCAGGTCGCCAGGCTGGCGGCTCGGGCAGGACAACGAGCACGTCCTGACCGCCATCCTCGGCTATGACCGCGCCCGGGTTAGTGAGCTCGCAGCCGCCGGAATCCTGCGCTGATCAGGGAGCAACGCATGAGCACGAGAGATGGCAGCGCGCGCGGCACCGCCGCCGACCAGGACTGGCAGCAAGAGTGGGCCGCGATGCGCGCTGCCGTGGGCAAGGACTTCAGCGACGGGACAATACGCTGGGGCGCCGATGCGATCGAGCGCGGCGCGGTGCGCCGCTACCTCGAGCCGCTCGAGTTCGACTGCGCCCTGCACTATGACCCGGCGGTCGCGAGGGCCCATGGCTTTGCCGACATCACCGCGCCCTATACCAGCGCCATTACCTGGACTATCCCGGCGATGTGGGCTCCTGGGGACCCGCCGCTGTTCGTTGACCCGGCCCGCGACGCACAGTCGGCCCGTAGTCCGATCAACAACCCAGACCCAGGCCCGGCACCCAGGACGAAGGGGTACTTCGCCACTGACATGGAGCTGGACTTCCTGCGGCCGGCCGTGGCCGGCGAGCGGCTCGGTGCCCGTGGCAGGCGACTGGTGTCGTGCGAGGTGAAGGAGACATCTGTCGGCCGCGGCGCGTTCACCACCTTCGAGAACGACATCGTCGCCGACTCGGGCGAGGTAGTCGCCAGGACGCGGATGGGTGCCTATGCCTACCATCCGCACGCGGGGTCGGCGGGCGGGTCTCCAGGGCCGGCCGCAGCGAAGGGGACCGGCGGGCAGGCTCGGCGCCCGCCAGCAGCGCCCGGCCCGGTCGGCTCGCCCGGCCCGCTTGCTCCGGCCGGTACGCCCGGCTCACCCGGCCCGGCTATTCCGGTCGTGACCGCCCGGTCGGCCAGCCGGCCGCTGTCTTACGCCGATGTCGAACCCGGCCAGGACATCCCGGCGGTAGCGTTCCCGCTCAGCGTGTACCGGCTCGTCGTGGCGGCCGGCGCGAACCGCGACTTCAACTCCATCCACCACAACAGCGAGTACGCCCGTTCCACCGGGGCCCCGGAAATGTACGCGAACGTGCTTTTCCTGCTCGGCATGTGGGAGCGGGCGGTCCGGGACTGGATGGGCGTCTCCGGCACTATCCGGGCGATCAGGGGGTTCCGGATGCGTCGCTTCAACACGGCAGGCGAGACGCCCACCGTTACCGGCCGGATAGCGGCCATACGACTTGAGGGCGGGGTCGGCGTCGTCCTGGTCGACCTCGCCACCCGTGACTCCGCCGGGATCACCGTTGGACCGGGTCAGATCGAGGTCGGCCTGCCGCTTGGACTGGTCTGAGCCGACGCTGGTCTGGTCGGCGACGTTCGGACGGCGGGCCGCGTTTGCGGGTCTGCGGCAGGGGTGGGCTGGAAGAATGTCGCTCCGGGGTGATCAGGCATGCTGGGCGGACAGGTCGCGGTTTTCTTGTCGTGTTCGGAGAAGTTCAGGGAGGCGGTCGGGTGGCCGGTCCGTGACGCGCTGGCCGGGCTTGGCGTGCACGGCATCATCGTCAGCGATGAGCCGTGGCTGCCGGGCACGGGCCGGGATGCCGGGGCCAAGGTCGAGTCTTACCTAGACGCGTCGTCGGCTTTCGCGGCACTGTGCACAGCCGATCACCTGATCAGCGATGGCACCAGATTCCCGCGGGCGAGCATCATCGAGGAGATCAGCCGGGCCGTGGTGCGGCCGCATCTGCGGGATCGGTGCCAGATCCTGACGTCGCCTGGGGTGCTGCTGCCGAGCAATGTCGGTCCAGCCGGCGGCTGCCTCGACGTGGACAAGCCGGCCTGCGCGGCTGAGGCGATCGTGCAGCGGCTGCGGGAGTGGGGAGTCGTTCCTAGGCCGCCAGGCCCGCCGTGCCCGTCGCCGCATAGTGGTGCCAGCGGTACTGGTCCGGCTGGTGATCTGGGGGTTTTGTTCGCCGGGTTGCGGCCCGGTGATCACGAGGAGGCCAGGCGGCGGGTCTACCGGCTTCTCGGCGACCGGAGCGAGGGGCGGCGGCGGTCGATCGCCCGAGCGCTGCACGAAGCGCTGCTGGACGCCGGTGATCACGCACGCTGGTGCGCTGCGGCGTCGCTGCTTGAGGCGGTGTCGGGGATGGACGCCTCGCTGGTCCCGGTGAAGATGATCGAGATGCTCGCCGCCGGCGCGGAGTACCCGGCGCGCGCGTGCGCCGCGAATCTGCTCAGGGGCCGGGCCGTCGTTGCCCCGCTGGACGTTCCGGTTGCCCTGCTGGGACGACTGGCCCAGCCGAGCCGCGAGGACTGGTATGTATGGGCCCCGGCCATGGCCGCAGCGAAGGAACTGGTCCTGAGCCGGCCTGCCGCTCACGTGATCTTCGAGTCGCTGAGCGGCAGCGCCGAGCCGCAGGACAGGCACGCCGTCGCCCAGGCGCTGCTCGACGTTGCCGCGGTCAAGCCTGCCGCCGTAGCCGCGGACCTGGCCGCGCATCTGCTCGATGACCCCGACCCCCTGGTCGCGCAGAAAGCGCAAGAGGTCGTCATAGCGATCGAGCACGTCACCGACCGCGAACGCGCGGACTGCTACGCCCATTTCGGCATCTGACCGTCGCCGGGCCAGCCTCCAGTGGCCAGACAACGATCCAGGCGCAGCCGTCCGATCATCGCGGAGACGACCCCGGGCATGTTGAAGGTCGCAATACCCCGGCTCACCATTTCAGGTGGAGCTTCACTCCATCGCTTACCTCGGGCTGAGCCTCATGGCACCGATGTCAGTCCGCCCGAGCAACGACTCGGCGTTCCGTCTGCTGCCGTCTGCGCTGCCTGAGACTGCGGCAGCGGCCGCTGCACGGAATTGATCGCGCGGAGTACTGCGGCCTGATGCTCGCGGGTGAACGCACCCTGGCCGGACCGCCAGGTGGCCCACACCTGGTCACGCAGCTCCTTGGGCACCCGGTACCAGTCACGGCGGCACATCAGGCGGGTCGGGTCGATCTGCTCGCCGCACCCTGGAATCGGGCAGCTGCTCACCCGTGACTGTAACGCCGCCAGCTGGCCGCGCGGTCCCCGGCCGCGCCCTGATGTTGCCGCTGCTGCCAGATGGCCCACTAGCTTGCCGCTTATGTCCATGGTCCCCCCTCGCAGTCACATTCCGGTGCTACACCGAGGCTACGCCTGGCCTGCGAGTGTAATGCACATGAATACGCAATTGCAGCCGCGTTTGCGATTGGACATGCATTTGCTTCAGCCGAGTGTCCTGCGACATGCCGTCTCGCCTCCCAGTCGGCGGAATGGCCCGTCGCCAGCTGCCCGCAATGGCTCGCCGACCTGCTAGCACCTTAGCTCCGTTGTCACGCACAGCTACCAGCCGATGCTGCTGCCAGTGGACGCTGCGCGAGGCGTCGGACCAACATCCGGTCCCTTCCGGTGCGCCCGGCAGGTCCGTGCTCTAGCACTCGCGTGGGCTGGCAGCGGCCCGGCGGAGTTTGGAAGACAGATGCCCGGTCTGGCTGTGGTGACCGGTGCCTCGTCAGGCATCGGCGAGGCATATGCCGAACGGCTGGCGGCCGATGGGTGGGACCTGATTGTCGTCGCCCGGCGGCTAGAGCGTCTCAGCGAACTCGCGGCCCGCCTGACAGCCGCCCACGCGGTGACGTTACGGGCGATCCTGGCGGATTTGGCCAGCGCCGATGAGGTGCTGCGGGTCTGCGGTGAAATCGAGGCCGTGCCCGTCGAGATGTTCGTCAACAACGCTGGCCTGGCCCACTACATGCCGTTCGCCGAACTCGGCGAGGTCGTCGACCTCTCGTAGCGCACGCGCCGCGGGCTCGTCGACGGCTTCGATCCCGGTGCCCTGCGGCCCGAGTTCGACTTTCTGCCGGGATCGGCGGCCAGCGTCATCCAGCGCGAGGTTGATCAGGATCCGGCGGGCATAGGCGGCTGAATGATCCATTGACCGCACCCGGTTCCACCGTCGCGCTATCCGCAAGAACGTCTCCTGGACGAGATCCTCGGCATCCCCGGCGTCCCCGGTCATCAGGTAGCCGGTGCGCAGCAGCGGGTCGGCCGCCTCGGCCGCGAAGCTATCGAACTCGCGTTTCGATGCCGCCCAGTCCACACGCGCCTCCTACGGCCCGGCCTTCGTCCTCACCTATGTAAACCCCGGCTAGGGCGCCCGGGACTGAGCGCAACCGGCGCGGATTTTCCGGGTCGGCCGTTCCTGGTCGTCTGCGGTGTGCCGGGCTGGTTTAGCGCTGGAGCCTGGGCCAGCCAGCGGAATCCCGCGATCGCGCTGCCGGCCAGGATGGCCCCGGTTACCAGCCCGGTGGCTGCGGTTAGCGCGCTTCCGGTGAGGGCGAGGGCCAGGGCAATCGGAACGGCGATCAGCAGGGTGCCTGCGGCCAGGTGGCCGGTGGTGCCGAGCTGTGCCCGCAGCCAGAGCAGGAGCAAGCCGATGGTCACCGAGATTGCCGCGACGGTCAGGTCGGGTCGGCCCAGCGCCGCGAGGAGTAACGGCAGCGCGCAGCTGGCGGCGAGCTGGACGACGGTCGCGATCGTGATGGCGCGGTCGAGTTTCCTGGCCGCTGGCCCGCGTGGTCTGGAAGCCAGTCCGCGGGTGGTGATCGCTCCCCAGCCGGCCACGGCACACACGTCGGCCGTCAGCACGGCGGCGATCGCCAGTCGCGGCGGCCATCCGGTCGCGATGGAGCCGCGGGCGAGCCACAGTGCGGCGAAGGCAAGCTGGAACAGTGAGCCGTTTCTGGCGACGAGGCGTTTCCATGCCGCCTTGGCCTGGGCTGTGTCAGCAGCGGGCGTGGGGCGGGTCGGTGCCGCTAGCGTGGTTGTGTTCATGTTAAGCACTCTCGGCGGGCCAGCGATGGTAAGGCGGGCTCGCGCAGTTGTAGATGGCCACTGCTCCGGCCGCGGTCGCAGCCAGCCGCTCGGTGTCCAACGCGTCGGCGGAGATTAGCTCGACCCCGTCCGCGGCCGGTCCGCCGCCCGAGCGGCTGACCAGCCGGACGGCTTGCCCGCTCGCGGCCAGGTGCAGCGCGGTCGCGGTACCTACCGGGCCCGCGCCGATTACCACGTGCAGTTTCATCGCTCCTCGCCTTCATCGCGTGCTGCCCCGCCGCCGTCGGGCGGCGGGGGGTCAGTCGGTTGTGCTGCCCGGCCGCCGTCGGGCGGCGGGGCGTCAGTCAGATAGGGCTCGAGCACCGTCAGGACCAGATCGGCGCCCCTGGCGAGCTGCGCTGGGTCGGCCGGGTCGCCGGTGACGTCCAGGAACGCCAGCCAGCTCTCGCTGATCAGCCAGACCGCGACGGCCAGGTCCCTGACGGTCCGCGGTGGCCGCGGCGCCCTGGCGGCGCCCTGGGCCACGAGCTGGTCGCCGAACGCCAGCCACTGCCCGAGCCTGCGCTCGTACACGTCCTGGTAAGAGGCTCGCAGCTGCGGATCGGCCTGCAGCAGGGCGAGGATCTCGCGCCCGAAGAACCGGTACTTGACGGTCAGGCTCATCCCGGTGGCCACATTCTGGCGGAGTCCGGCCAGATTCTGTCGCGCATCGGGGCCTGGCTGCCACAGCTCCTCGTTCGCTGCCGCGAACTCGGCGTGCCGGTCGGCCGCTAGCGGTGCACAGGATCGTCGAGGAACTCCTTGAGCGCCTGGTAATACGGCGTGATCGTGGTGGTGTCGGCGTACTCGTCGGCGCTATGCAGGCCATCTCCGCCGACTCCGAAGATGACGGCGTCGACGCCGCGCTGGTAGTAGAAGCGCCCGTCTGCGGCGCCGTGCTTGCGCAGGAATCCGGCGCGGTAACCCTGGTTCGCCGCGGCTTGCTGGAGCCTGCGGATTTCCGGGCGGTCCCGGTCGGCGTGATGCGGTGGGTCGGCATGATCGACCACCGGGGTGACCCCAGGTTCACAGAAGCTAGCCAGATAGGCGGTGACCTCCTGGACCGTCTTGCCGTTCAGGTTCGCGTCCTCGGGCGGGAAGCGGATGTCGAGCCATGCCTCAGCCAGGGCCGGGATCTGGTTGCGGGTCTGGTTGGGGGTCTCGATCCTGGCGATGTTGACGGTCGTCCGCCAGGCCTCCTCGGTGGCGACCGGGTAGGCGGCCAGTATCCTGGCCAGGCTCCGGCCCAGAGTGACGAGAGCATTGTCGCCAAGCCACGGGTATGCGCTGTGCCCGGCCCGGCCGACCGCCCGCAGGTTCGCGGTGACCATCCCCTTGGAGTCGGTCACGATCCGAAGTCCGCTCTGCTCCCCGATGATGACGAACTCGCCGCTGACGCCCTGCTCAAGCTGATGCAGCGTGCCGTGCCGCCCGCCCACCTCCTCGTCGGTGACCAACTGCAGTCCGAGCGGGTAGGGCACGATGCCGGCCAGCTCACTGAAGACCTGTGCTTGCACCAGCGCCGACACCTTCATGTCCGCGGCACCGCGCGCGTACAGGCGGGCACCAGCTCGGTGCGGCCGGAACTGCTCGGCGGGAGCCGGAACGACATCGAGGTGAGCATTGAGGATGATCCGGAAATGCGGTCGCTGCGCACCGCGGTAAAGGAGCGCGCTCGGCTTCCCGCCGGACTCGAACCGCTCGACCGTGAAGCCTGGCCCGACGAAATCAAGCACAAGGTCGAGCGCCCTACGCAGGTCATCTGGCCGGTCGGCGGTCGAAGGCACAGCGAGCAGTTCGCATGCCGCGGCCAGGAAAAGCTCAGCGTCCACCGGACCATCCTGCCCCTGGCAACGCTGCGCGCCGGCACCGGGCGGTTACGACTCGGTGATCATTCCGCAAGCTGAGCTTGGCAAGTCGCGGGCCGACGGGCGGTGCGGCGGGTGCATCCCTGCTGGGTTACTTGGGCGGCCGGCCGGGGGACGGGCGAATCGGGGCAACGGCTGGCTGGGAGCGGCGCCGCGGCCCGGACCAGAGAGCCGGCACCGCGTCGACGGCGTACGCGATCGCGTACGCAGCCTGCTCGTAGTTGGCCCGCCAGCCGACGAACTCCGGCCATGCCTCGGCCGGATCGCGCTCGATCGGGAAGTCCACCTCTCGCATCCTCGCGACGGCGTCGAGGAACTCGTTGTAGCTGAGGCTGATTCCCGCGCCCGGATCGGGTGCCTCGGGGACATTCAGGCCCATCGCACGGGCGATTTGCTCGAAGCAGAGAAATCCTCCGCGCAGGCAAAGCCGCGCCGGGACCACCGGCGCGGACTGGGGCGATAGCGCGAGGTACAGGGCGGCAGAGTCAAGCACCGCGAGGATCGCGATCACCCACGATGACTTGGGTCTCGGCGAGCGGAACCGTACCAGTGGCAGGTAGGTGGTGTGGCTCTCCGCGATATCCGCCGCGAAGCGTTCCCACTGCGCGTACAGGTCGGGCAACGTGTCGACAGTCGAGACTCCAGTTCCCAGCGCGTAGTGGGTGCGCGCAAGCAGTTCCGGACCCCAGGACGGGACACCGGCTCGCGCGTTCAGCAGTGCCACCTCGGTTTCGCGCCGGTTGAAGGCCGAGTACAGGGTCGGCAGGTAGGCAATCTGCAATGTGATCGTCACGATGCCGGTCAATGACGCGATGTCCAGG
Organism: uncultured Actinomycetota bacterium; assembly: GCA_963850875.1. Classification (GTDB taxonomy): domain Bacteria; phylum Actinomycetota; class Actinomycetes; order Streptosporangiales; family Streptosporangiaceae; genus Chersky-822. The sequence goes on along the minus strand of CAWKNA010000005.1, from coordinate 208,447 downwards.
ATCGCGTGCTCAGCGGCTCCCTGCGCCGATGTGGATCCGATCTCCCAGAGCGCGGGCCCGGCCGTGGTGAACGCGGAGGTAATGCCTGCGCGCAGGAAAGGCCACAGCAGCAGCGAGTAGCCGATGAAGAACATCCCCAGCCAGGCGATCAGCTGGGCCAGCAGGATAACGGCGGCCTGGCCGGCCAGCACCCGGTCGCGCCGCTGGTAGTCGGCAATCGGGGCGACCACCAGCCGGTATGCGCCGGTTGCCAGCCGGTCCACCAGCCGGCTCAGCCAGCTTCCCACCGGTCTGGGCACGATGATGGTGCCGATGACGCTCGCCGCCACGGTGAGCACCAGGAGGCCGCCGACCACGGCCGCTATCACGCGGCCGATCAGTGGCACGACCATGGCTCTCCCCGCGCTAACGAACGCCCGACCCACCGCAGCTACTGGCCGCCGCAGCGCCCATCGTCGAGTGGGCACCAACCTAGACGAGCGGGTAGCCAGGTCGCACACCTTCGGGTGACCGTACTACGCCACGACTGAAGCGACGACCGATCCGTAGACTGATGGTTCCGGCCGAGAAGAGTGAGCAATGCGCCGAATTCTGGCTGTCCTCGCCCTAGCCGCTGTGGTCACCGGCTGTTCTTCGTCGGCGCGCCCGAGTTCGGCAAGCGGGCGTCGTGGCGGATGGCCGGTCAGCTACTACCTGTCGCTCGGTGACTCCTTGTCCCAGGGCGTCCAGCCGGACTTCGCAGGAGTCAGTGTCAGGACCCCGGACGGCTACGCTGACCAGCTCTACGCGGCCCTGCGCAGCCGCCGCCCAGGGCTGCGCCTGGTCAAGCTCGGCTGCCCTGGCGAAACCACCGCCACCATGATCCATGGCGGGATCTGCGCATATCCCGGTGGGTCTCAGCTGGCGGCTGCCGTCAGCTTCCTCCGCGCGCACCGCGGCCGGGTGGTGCTGATCACCATCGACGTCGGCGGGAATGACCCCGACTCCTGCATCACCCAGCCTTCCGCGTCCAAGCTCGCTTCCTGCGCCGTCAAGTCCGTCCCTGACACTGCCATCAACCTCGCGAAGATCCTGGCCGGGCTCCGCCTCGCCGCCGCGGGCGTCCGCATCATCGCGATGAACTACTACCTGCCTGTGCTCGCGCAATGGCGGGACGGCCTCATCGGCCAGGTGATCGCGCGGCTCAGCGAACTGGCCGCTGTCGGCTTCAACATCGTGCTGACCAAGGTCTACCAGGCGTTTGGAGTCCGGGTCGCCGACGTGTTCAGCGCCTTCCACACCGCGGACTTCGCCGGTCCGCTGACCCTGCCTGGCCTCGGCACGCTTCCGCGCAACGTCGCCGCAATCTGCCGGTGGACCTGGGAATGCGCGGCGCCCCCGCGCGGGCCGAACGAACACGCCAACCAAATCGGGTACGCGGTAATAGCCCATGCTTTCCTGCTGGCCGATGCCCGTTAAGCGTGTCAGGCACTGCGCTTGCTACCTTGCCGCCATGGCTATCTCGCTCAGTGACGCGACGCTGCGGCTGCTCGACGGGCCGAACTACGCAGTCCTGGCCACGGTGAATTCTGACGGCAGCCCGCAGACATCCGCGATCTGGGTCGGCCGTGACGGTCAGGACGTGCTGTTCTCCACCGTGCAGGGACGCGTGAAGCACCGCAATATGATGCGCGACCCGCGGGTCAGCGTCACGATCCTCGACTCCGCCGACCCGGAGAACTACGTCGAGCTGCGTGGCCGGGTGACGATCACGCCAGATGTCGGGCGGCGGATCGATACGCAGCTGTCCTGGAAGTACGACGGCAAGGACCCCGGCGAGGACCGGCCTGGTGCGGTCCGCGTGGTCGTGCGGATGGATGTGCAGAAGGCGACGGGGTACGCCGCGTAGGTCCGGATCACCGTGGCCCGCTGATCAAAGATGATGCCCCGCAGCAGGCCCGGCGGTGGGGTCAGGTGGCCCCCAGGCTGCGGATTAGACGAAGGCGCCGGTGCCGGTAATAGCCCGGCCGACGATCAGGGTATTGATCTCCCTGGTGCCCTCGTATGAGTAGATCGCCTCAGCGTCGGCGACGAACCTGCCCACGTGGTACTCCAGCAGGATGCCGTTTCCGCCGAGCAGTTCGCGGGCGAGACCGACGGTTTCCCGCATCCGTGCCGTGCAGAACATCTTGGCCAGTGCCGAGTGCTCGTCGTCGGCACGCCCGGCGTCTTGCAGCTGGGAGAGCCGGACGCACAGGCACGCCGACGCGGTCACGTTGGCCAGCATCTTGACGAGCTGGTCCTGCACGAGCTGAAAGCCGGCGATAGGCCGGCCGAATTGCTGCCGCTGCTTGGCGTATGCCAGCGCGTGCTCGTAGGCGCCGCGTGCGCAGCTGGCCGCCTGCCAGGCGACGCCGGCCCTGGTCAGCCTGAGTACGGCCGCGGTGTCACGGAACGAGGTCGCGTTCCGCAGCCGGTTGGCCTCAGGCACGCGGGCGCCGTCCAGCGTGATGCAGGCGTTCTGGGCCACCCGCAGGGCGATCTTGTCGCGCATCTTGGTCGTGCCGAATCCCGGCGTCCCCCGCTCCACGACGAAGCCCTTGACCTGGTCGTCCTCGACGTCCCTGGCCCAGATGATCACGTAGTCGGCGAACGTCGCGTTGCCGATCCATTTCTTCTGCCCGTCGATGATCCACTCATCGCCATCCCGGCGTGCCGTGGTGGTCAGCCCACGGGCTGCCCCGGAACCTACCTCGGGCTCGGTCAGCCCGAAGGCGCCGATCTTCTCCATCCTGGCCATCGCCGGGAGCCAGCCCGCCGCAGCCGTATCCGGTGTAGCCGAGGCCAGCCACGCCAAGCTGGCCGATAGCCGGGATGAGCTCGTGCGGGAACTCCTCGCGGGTCCAGTACTTGTTGATGACCGGCTCGATCTCCTTCTCCATGAACACCCTGACCCGGTGCAGCAGCTCTTGCCCGGTGGAGTCGAGCAGCAGCTCCAGGGAATAGAAGTCGCTTGCTGGTCCGCTGGTCATGTAAACCTCCTCAGATGCCGCTGCCGGCCGGATTGTCGTCGTCAGGTCCGGTCTGGAAGGTGGACTTGGGGTTACTCGGCGGGTTGACCATGGAGGCGATGTGACCGCTGGTCGACAGCACGAACCGGGTGCTGCCGCCGAGCAGCGCGGTGCTGCGGTAGCACGACTGCCAGGGGCACAGATGGTCGGCGATGCCGGCCACCACGTAGGAGTCGGTGTCGACCTTGGACAGGTCGACCAGCGAGCCGAGCATGGTTGCCGTACCCGGCTTGGTCAGCGCGTTGGCCAGGGCGAGCTTGATGAAGTCCCGGTGCACGGCGGCCGGAAGCCTGGTCGTATCGCCGTTCCAGTACAGAATGTCGAACGGCGGCGGGGACTGCCCTTGGAGGTAGTTATTGATCCAGTAATTCCAGATCAGGTCGTTCGGCCGCAGCCAGGCGAAGACCTCGGCGAGCGATCGGCCGTCCAGGTAGCCGCGTGCCTGCGACGCCGCTATCGCCAGGTCGGCGGTCCGATGGCGAACACCTGGTGACCCTGGCTGACCAGGTACTCGATCATGCTGCGGCCTGGCGCGAGATCGGTGATATAGAACTTGTTGATCATCGGCGGCACGATGAGCAGCGGGAACCGGTAGACCTCAGGGGTCACCGGCTCGTACTGAATGAGCTCGCATACCTCCGACCTGGCTACCACCGCGCCGGGAGTGGCCGCCAGGTCCTTGCCGACCTCGTATGCATCGGGCCGGACCATGGCCGGCACCCGGGGCGGCGCGGACAGGTCAGACACCAGCGCCCGCAGCCCGCGCAGCATGCTGAGTCCGCCGCTGTCGATGACCGCCTTCCACCCGGCGGGACTGATCAGCGGGTTGTTGCTTGGCGCCGCGGCGTCGATGAGGTTGCTCAGCACGAACCGCATCCGCTCGGCGTCACGCCAGTCAAGCTCGGCATCGGCAAGCAGATTCTCGACGGTTTCGGCCACGGCGAGGTAGGCCTGCACGGTCCTGGCCAGCACCGGGTTGCCGGTCCAGGCCGGATCGGCGAATCGCCGGTCGCGGCGGTCCGGCGCGATGGCCGACCGGCCAGCGGCCACGTTACCCAGCTCGGCGGCCAGCGACCCTACCCGCCCGGCCAGCGTTTCTGGCTTGCGGGCAAGGCCGATCGCGAAGCGCAGCGCCGCCGCGTCGGGCCGGAACCTGCGCGCTATGCCGAGCGCGGCGTCGGACAGCAGCATGTCCAGCGCGCTGGCTGCCTCCGCGGCCTCGAACAGGCCGGCCTGCAGTCCGGAATCCCCGGACTGCGCGGTCACGGTTCGCCCGGCCCGGGCACTGTGCGCTCGGTCGGCGCTGCTTGCTCAGGCGGGTCCTGCCCAGGGCGCCGTACCGCGCGACGGAGGATCTTGCCGGTCGGCCCCTTGGGCAGTTCGGCCTCCAGCCAGACCTGACGCGGGTACTTGTACGCGGCGACCCGCTCCTTCACGAATGCCTGCAGCTCGTCCGGGCTTGCGGTCGCTCCCGGCTTGAGTGCGACGGCGGCGCCGATCTCCTCACCGAGCGCGGGATGCGGGATCCCCACCACCGCGGCCTCGGCGACGGCGGGATGCTCGTACAGGACCTCCTCGATCTCGCGCGGGTAGACGTTGTACCCGCCCCTGATGATCAGCTCCTTCTTGCGGTCCACGATGAAGTAGTAGCCGTCCTCGTCTACCCGGGCGAGATCACCTGTGCGGAACCAGCCGTCCGGGATCGCCTCGGCCGTGGCCTCTGGTTTGCCCCAGTAGCCCTTCATCACGTTGTGTCCGCGGATCGCGATCTCGCCGACCTCGCCCGGCGCGCAGCGACGAGACATCGACGGCCGTGCTGTCCGGATGGTGCAGCATCGCCGCGTACATCGTCGGCACCCCCTCAAAGATCGTCACCCGGTCTCGGGAGATGATCTTCAGGGCATCGTCAGGGGCGAACCTGGGCAGCAGGGTCAGCGTGGCGCCGCTGATGACGGTCGCGTTCAGGCCGCAGGTGAGGCCGAAGACGTGGAACAGCGGCAGGCACCCCATGACCACGTCGTCTGGGCCGGCGTTCAGCAACGTCGCCGCGGCGAGCTCAGCGTTGCTGGTCAGGTTGGCGTTGGTGAGCTGTGCGCCCTTGGGCTGGCCGGTCGTACCTGAGGTGTACAGGATCACCGCGTCATCGTCGTCGGCCCGGTCAGCCCAGGTGTGCAGCGCAAAGAGGTTAGCCAGCAGTGATCTGGCGTCCGGATCGTCAACCACGACAACCTTGCTGCCCGAGCCGGCCGCTCCTTTGGCAGCCTCGGCCGCCGCCGTATGCCAGGCCAGCAGGACTTTCGCACCTGAGTCACCGAGATAGAAGGCGATCTCGCGGCTTTTCAGCAGCGGGTTCATCGGCACCACGACGGCTCCGGCGCCCAGCGTCCCGTAAAAGGCCATGGCGAAGGCAGGCACGTTAGGCAGCATGATGCCGACCCGGTCCCCGGCGGCAATCCCGAGCGACGAGAGCAGTGAAGTGAACTTCCCGGCCGCCTCTCTCAGCTCGGAGTAGTCGAGCACTAGGTCGTCCATCCGGATGGCCGGATGCCTCGGATGCTCGGCAGCCGCCCGTTCGAGTACGGAACTCAGATTGGCCATTAACCCTCCAGCGGCGACCGGGTCGTTATCGGCATATCGGCATCATGCCCCGAGATCGGCTGGATCGACAGGCCCCTAGGCGATGTCGTTCACCGCCGGCGACCTCGGCTAAGCCACGGACCTGCGGAATCTAACCGCGGATACTTGCGCGCTGGCGCTCCGAGGTTGCGCTGTCAGTCCGGAATGACCGGCATCGCCGCGCTGCCGGTCGGAGGGTGACCACGACAGCGCCAATTGGGTACGCGGATTTGTGGCTGTGCGGAATTGCATCTCTTAACATAGGTCCGCCCGCAGGCCTTCGCCGCGCCCGCGCTCATGGCTGGCGAGCGCGGCCTGACCGTCTGACGGGCGACGGCGCCCGCTAGCTCTGAATGCTGGCGGGCGCTGCCGCGTCTGCGGGCTAGGCATGAACCAGGTCCGCGCTGCCGACGTTTATCGGCATGCGCGCCTGGCAGATGCGATGACGGTGCTGCGGATTCTCATTTCAGACTAGGTCTGGGACCGCCCGCCAAACCGCCAGTCATGGACCTCGATGTCCTCGTACAGCCCGGCCTGGGCGTAGGGTTCCTGCGCGATCAAAGCGTCGGCGGCGCTCCGGTTCGGCAACTCGACCAGGATCGCGGTTCCCCTCCACTGGGCACCATCTTCGGACAGGAGCGGTCCGCACGCGATGAGGCAGTCGCGGTAACCGTGGTCGAGATAGTGGTGGTGCTCTCGGTGCAGAGCATTGCGGGCTGCGGTCACCCCTGACCGGCCGTGTGCGATGATCAGGAAACGGTGGTACCCGGCCATGCTCCCGGCAAACTGCCACATCGTGCGCCCCAGCGTGTTGCTCCAGCGGCGCACCAGCACCTCACCGTACACACCAGCCTTGTAGTTGGGTTCGTCGAACGCGAACACGTGTGCGGCCTCCGCGTCGGGCAAGTCGACGATATGCACGCTGCCGGTCGCTGCCAGGCCGTCGGAGGTCAACGTGGGGCCGCGCGCGATCATCGCGTCGGCATACCTGTCCACGAATGCCCAGTGAGCTTCGGCCAGTTCGGAACGCAGCGCCCCGGAGTCTGGCCTATCGCGACAATAAATGAAGTACTCCATGCCGCCCTCTCTGGTGATACGGGACAGGCTCTAGCACCTGTCGGGCAGCTTAACCGGCGGCGTCGACCGTGGCCGGCGAAGATCTTCCGGCGGCGTCGTTGCGTGGCCGGGTAACGTGCTATCCGGACTCGGATCCTGGCCGGCCGCGCCAGCCGCGCCGACGGTGCCAGCCGAGCTGACCGCGCCAGCGGCAGTCCGCGGAGGTGAGTGAGTGGAAATACCCAAGCCAACCGAGGCCGACCGCGAGCGGTTCACCGGGCTGGTGCCCGCTGCGCCGGATGTCCAGGTCAAGCCGATGTTCGGCAACCTCGGCGCCTTCGTGCACGGCAACATGTTCATGGGCCTGTTCGGCGTGGACATCGGGATCAAGCTGCCCGATGCTGACCGGCAGGAACTGCTCGAGGTTCGCGGCTCCGGGCCGTTCGGGCCGCAGGAGCGACCTATGTCGGGTTATGTAACGCTGCCCGCCGACTGGCCAGCAGACCAGGCACAGTCCTGGATTGACCGGTCGCTGGCCTATGTCGCGGCGCTGCCGGCCAAGCGGCCGAAGGAAGCGAAGCCGCGAACGAAGCGCTGAGCGCCCCTCGCAGCAACAGGGCAGTCTGATCGACGCCGACAGTCGCAGGTCAGCCCGCAAAGTCCGCACCTGACCGCGTCGAGTAACCGACGTCCTGCCGGGTGACTGTCGTGATCCGGATCAGCCCGCGCTCAATCCGTGCGCCCACACACCGGCATCCCGGCTTGTAGACAGCCGCGCCAGGGCCGACTTGTCGATCAGCCAGGTCGTCACCGCCACGCCCGCGACATCACGTCCGGGTCGGCCAGATTGCCGAACACCTGGGCGAACCGGGCCAGATCCGCAGCGCTCACCCCCGACCACGGGGCAGCCGCATCCTGCGCCAGGCGGCGGCGCAGGTACTCGCTGCGCGACAGCCCGAGCCGCCCGGCGTGCGCGTCCACCGCCGCGATCACGTCATCTGGCATGTCACGGATCAGGACATCGGTCATCCGCACCTCCGTTGTGATATCTAGTGATATCACAACCGCGGACGTACCCCTCCGGCGCTGATGTTCGGCACAGACCGAATCGTGCCACGGTCCGGCGCGGACGCCTGGGTCACGCCCGGAGCAGCGCGGACGCCGGATGTCCCGCTGAACGGGGACCTACGACTCTGAGCTTCGCGGCAGGACCCGCATAGCGTCGAAATCGCGGGGACCGGTGAGAACGGTCTCACCGGCCCCGACCGGCGGCCACCGCAGTGCCGTCGCGGTGGGGAGGGTGTTATGCGGCGATTGCTGGTGCTCGGCGGCGGCACGGCCGGCACGATGGTGGCCAACAAGCTGCGGCGTCGGCTGGACCGGGCGCAGTGGCAGATCACGGTGGTCGATCAGAACGACGCGCACCTGTACCAGCCGGGTCTGCTCTTCATCCCGTTTGGCGGGTACTCACCTGAGCAGGTCGTCAAGCCGCGCCGGCAGTTCATCGGAGCTGGCATCGATCTGGTGCTCGGCGAGATCGACCGGGTCGATCCCGAGGCGAATGTCGTGCTGCTCGCCGACGGGCAGCGGCTCGGCTACGACTACCTGGTCATCGCCACCGGCACCTCGCCGCGGCCGGACCAGACCCCGGGCATGCTCGGCCCGCTGTGGCGGCATTCCATCTTCGACTTCTACAGCCTGGACGGAGCGACCGCGCTGGCCGGCGCGCTGGCCGCGTTCGACGGCGGCAGGCTCGTGGTGCACATTGTGGACATGCCGGTCAAGTGCCCGGTCGCGCCGCTGGAGTTCACCTTCCTGGCCGAGGCGTATTTCCGGCACCGCGGCATGCGGGACCGGGTCGAGATCGTCTACGCCACCCCGCTGTCCGGCGCGTTCACCAAGCCGATCGCGTCGGCACAGCTTGGCACGATGCTCGACGAGCGCAAGATCGCCGTCGAGTCCGACTTCATGGTCGAGCGGATCGACGACGACACCAAGGTGCTGGTCTCCTACGACGAGCGGGAGATCCCGTTCGATCTGCTGGTCACGGTGCCACTGAACATGGGCGCGGACTACGTCGCCCGCTCCGGGCTCGGCGACGAACTGAACTACGTGCCGGTCGACAAGCACACCCTGCTGTCCAAGGCGCACGGCAACATCTTCGCGATCGGTGACGCGAACAACATCCCGACCTCCAAGGCCGGCTCGGTCGCTCACTTCAGCACCGATGTGTTCACCGACAACTTCTGCCAGCACGTGGCCGGCCAGCCGATGACCGGCAGCTTCGACGGGCACGCCAACTGCTTCGTCGAGTCCGGCGACGGCAAGGGCATGCTGATCGACTTCAACTACGACACCGAGCCGCTGACCGGCAGCTACCCGATCCCGGTGCTGGGTCCGTTCGGGCTGCTGCGGGAGAGCACGGCCAACCACTGGGGCAAGCTCGCGTTCCGCTGGATGTACTGGCACATGCTGCTGCCCGGCCGCCCGATCCCGCTTCCGGCACACATGTCGATGGCCGGCAAGCACCAGCCCGCGGTGCAGCAAACAGCGGATCAGCAAACAACAGAGAGCACGTCAAGAAAGGCAGGGCAGTCATGACTGTCACCACGATCGGCACTGCCCAGATCCACGTCGACACCGAGGGCTTCCTCACCGAATACGACGAATGGAGCGAAGACCTCGGCAGGCAGCTAGCCGCGCAGATCGGCATCGAGCTGACCGACGCGCACTGGAAGGCGATCAGGTTCTTGCGCCAGGACTATCCCGAACAAGGGGAGACGGCCACCCTGCGCCGCGTCTCCACCCTGGCGGGCATTCCGGTGAAGGAGTTGTTCACCCTATTTCCCGGCAAACCGGCCAAGAAGATGGCCTATATCGCCGGGCTGCCCAAGCCGCACGGCTGCGTGTAAACCAGCCGCAGCTGACAGCGCCGCGCGCGAGCGCGCCGCGAATGAGATGAGGTACGCCATGACTACCACCACTACCCAGCCCGCTCCGGCAATCGTGCCCGACTTCGGCGATAGCGCGCCAACCGGTCGCAAACTGGCCATCATCTGCTCCAAGGGCAACCTGGACATGGCCTACCCCGGCCTGATCCTGGCCAACGCCGCCCTGGGCGAAGGCGTGCAGGTTGATCTCTTCTTCACCTTCTGGGGCTTCGACATGATCACCAAGTCCCGAATGGGCGAGCTGAAGTTCACCATGCTCGGCAACACGGCCACCCACATGCCCCAGGGTCTCGGCGGCCTGCCCGGGATGACGGCGATGGCGACGCACCAGATGCGCAAGCAGATCCAGGACATCGGCGTTCCGGATGTGCCGGAGTTCCTGGCGCAGATCGTCGACTCGGGCGGCCACCTGTGGGCCTGCCGGATGTCCGCCGACATGATGCACCTGGACGAGACCGACCTGTACGACGCGGTCGAAGGGATCATCAGCGCGGCTGACTTCATCGAGAAGACCGAGGGCGCCCAGCTGCTGTTCATCTGATCGCTCGACCAGATAGCAGCGATTACAGTCGTGCTCGCGATTGGTCTGGCTGGTTATGTCGGGACCTAGTCGATGCCAGGTCGCGGCGGGTCGTACCATCCGGCGCTGACGTCGTGCCCGGGTAATCGGCTGGCATAATCCACGTAACGAGGCCAGAGTCGGTACGTGCCCGACACCGCCTCGCCGCCACAGTCGCAGTCGCGGAGCTTGTGGCGGCATCGGGACTTCATGACGCTCTGGGGCGGCCAGGCGATCAGCGAGCTCGGCTCCGCGGTCACCACGGTGGCGCTGCCGCTCACCGCGGTGGTGCTGCTCAGCGCGTCCACCTTCCAGGTGGGCCTGCTGTCCGCAGCCAGCACGATCTGCTTCCTGCTGGTCGCCCTGCCGGCCGGGCTGGTCGTGGACCGGATCGCCAAGCGGCGCCTGATGATCGGCTGCGACCTGGCCCGGATGCTGATCATCGGCTCGATCCCGGTCGCTGCCGCGCTCCATGTGCTGACGATGACCCAGCTCTTCGCCGTGGCGCTGCTGGCCGGCCTGGCGACGGTCTTCTTCGACGTCGCCTATCAGAGTTACGTGCCATCGCTGATCGACCACGAGCAGCTGCATGACGGCAACGGCAAGCTCGGTGCCACCCAGGCGTTCGCGCAGGTAGCCGGACCCGGAATAGGCGGCGGGCTGTACGGGCTGATCGGTGCCGGGTCGATGACCGTGAACTCCATTTCTTATGCCTTCTCCTGGCTGTCGCTGCTGCTGATCAGGGCCAGGGAGCCCAGGCCGGTCCGCAGCCAGACGGCGGGCCGTGGCGCTGCCGGGCTGCGCGCTGAGCTTTTCGCTGGACTGGCGTTCGTGTTCAGGCATCCGGTGCTGCGCAAGATCGCGGCATGCACCGCGACAGCGAATCTGTTCGGGTCCATGGCGGGCGCGCTGGAGATCATCTTCCTGGTCCGCGTGCTGCACGTCCCGCCGGCCGACACCGGCCTGCTGGTAGCGGTCGGCAGCCTGGGCGGGATCCTGGGCGGCGTGCTGTCCGGCCGGATGTCCCGGTGGATCGGCTCGGCCCGGATCATCTGGTTCTCCATGCTGGTCTTCGGGGCGATCCCGATCATGATGCCGCTGGCTGAGCCCGGCCCGCGGCTGGCGTTCTTCCCCGTGGCGTTGCTCGGGTTCAGCTTTACGGCCGTCGTCTACAACGTCGCACAGCTCAGCTACCGGCAGCTTCTCTGCCCGCCCGAGCTGCTCGGCCGGATGAACGCTGCCATGCGCTGGATCGTCTGGGGCACGCTGCCGCTTGGCGGCCTGCTCGGCGGCGTGCTTGGATCCGCTGCCGTCCTTGGCGTCCGCTCGACGATCTGGGTCGGAGTGATCGGCAGCTGGGCGGCAGCGTTCTGGGTGCTGTTCTCGCCGCTGCGCCGGATGCGGGACATTCCCCGCCTGGAGCACCCGGCGGCTCCGGCTCCGGACGACCAGGGCCTAGTGTCGGCTTCCTGAGCCCCGCCGCACGGACGTGATTGGCCCGGCCGGGCTGGAGATTCCGTCCGGCCCGAGGAGATCGCGACAATGGGGTCATGACTAACCGCAGCATCAGCTCGATCGTGGCCGGCGCCCCAGTCACCGGCGCGCCAGGCGGCCGCATCTCATCAACCAACCCGGCTCGCACCAGCGAGGTCGTTGCCGACGTCGCGCTCGGCGATGCGGGCACCTTCGTCACTGCCGCGCGAGCGGCCCGCGCGGCACAGCCGGCCTGGGCGGACGTGCCCGCCCCGGTGCGAGGCCGCGCGATCGCCCACATCGGCCGCCTAGTCGAGGCCAACGCCGCATCGCTCGCCAGACTAGTCACCAGGGAGATCGGCAAGCCCTACGCCGAAGCGCTCGGCGAAGTCCGCGAGATCGTCGACACCTGCGACTTCTTCCTTGGCGAGGGCAGACGGCTCTACGGCCAGACCGTGCCGAGCGAGATGCCGGACAAGCAGCTGTTCACGTTCCGCAACCCGGTCGGCGTCGTCAGCGTCATCACCGCGGGCAACTTCCCGGTCGCGGTGCCGTCCTGGTATCTCATCCCGGCCCTGCTCTGCGGCAACGCGGTGGTGTGGAAGCCGGCCGATTACTCACCGGCCTGCGGCGCGGCGCTGTCTGACCTGCTGGTCCACGGCGGCGCCCTGCCCGACGGGGTGCTGAACCTGGTGCTGGCGGACGGCGAGACGACCTTCGCCGGGCTGGAGCAGGCACTGGACGGCGGGCTGGTCGACAAGGTCGGCTTCACCGGCTCCAGCGCAGTCGGGTCCAGGATCGGCGAGCTGACCGGCCGCCACCTGCAGTCGGCCTGCCTGGAACTCGGCGGGAAAAATCCGATGGTCATAACGCAAAGCGCGGAGCTGGACCTCGCTGTGCAGGCCGCGCTGTTCTCCGGTTTCGGCACCGCCGGGCAGCGGTGCACGTCGCTCGGCACTGTGATCGTGCACGACAGCATCCACGACGATTTCGTAGCACGACTCGACCTCGCGGTCCGGCATGCCCCTGTGGGCGACCCGTTCAGCGATGTGGTCTTCGGGCCGATGCTCGATCACAAGTTCGCTGCGCGGTTCGAGGACCACCTCGGTTGGATCCAGCCGCACCACAGCGTGCTCGGGTCCACCTCGACCGGCCGGATCACGGCGGCGAACCCGCGCGAGGGATTCGTCGGCGACCCGGACGCCGGGATCTTCTACCACCCCACGATCGTGGCCGGGCTGCGCCGCGACGATGCGATCTTCCGTGCCGAGACGTTCGGCCCGCTGGTCGGCGTGACCAGCTACCGCGACCTGGACGAGGCGATCGGGCTGGCCAACGCCCCGGGCTACGGCCTGTCGTCGTCGATCTACACGACCGAGCCAGCCGAGGTGTTCGCGTTCCGGCGTGGTATCTCGGCCGGCCTGGTGAGCGTGAACAACTCCACCTCCGGCGCTGAGGCACACCTGCCGTTCGGCGGCAACGGCAAGTCAGGCAACGGGTCCCGGCTGTCCGGCAGCTGGGTACTTGACCAGTTCACTCGCTGGCAGTCGATGAACTGGGACTACTCGGGAAGGCTGCAGAAGGCCCAGATGGACGTCGCCGAACTCACCCCGGACACCTCGTTCCAGCTCATGGACTGATCAAAGCCTGCCGGCCGAGGTAGGGGACGCCTTGACCGATTGACTGGCTCGGTGGAGTGCCGGCGGATCTGCGTATCGCGCCTGGTGATCAGGGGCGAGTCAGCGGGCATGGGTCAGAACAAGGCCGCCTGCACGCGCTCCGCCGAGTTGCGGGCGCTGAACACCGGCTGGCCCGGCAGGCTGTCGTTGATCCCCCATTTCGGCGGAAGAAGAGCCGGATCGGCTCCGGGGTGGCGGCGAAGACGATCTCGGCGGGGGCGTAATCGCCCAGATCCACGAACACCTTCTTGATGCCGCGCAACGCGCCCGGCCCGGCCTGGGTGAAGTCGTTCTCGCTGAAGCCAAGCAGTGATGAGTAGTTCAGGTCGATGGCGGTCTGGTAGGACATGAAGTCGCCGATCAGCGGGTAGCCATGCAGCAGCTCGTAGACCTCCCGCAGCGACTTCGCATCGAGGAGCTTGCTGCCGAGCTGGTCGTGCAGGAACATGTGCCGGAACAGCTCGACGTGGTTGCGGTGCTTGGCGGACTGGCATGCGCCGGGGGTGATAGCTCAGTCATCGGATTCTTTCTGCGGGCCGGTCCAGCTTGAGGCGGGCGCCGGGTTAGTGGCGGGGCGCGTAGCTCTCCCGCCTGACCTGGAAGAATGGCGACCGCAGCCCAAACCGGGCTATCAGCATCAAGACCAGGCCACTGGCCACGATCGCGATCACGGACCAGTCCTGCCCAGCCGGGGCGATCTGCAGGGAGCGGATCAGGACCAGTGCCAAGGTCACGGCTGCGCCGAGCGGCAGCACGCCGAGCATGACGAAGTCCAGCACGTCCGCGAAGATGCGCCGCCGGTAATACACCATCGTCGCGACGGCGGTCAGGATATAGAACATGCTGAACAGCAGCCCGGCCACCGCCACCACGTCAGCGAACACGTTCTGCACGCTGGTGGCCAGCATGTACACCCACGTCAGGGCGATGATCAGCAGCCCGGCCGTTACGCTCGCCGCCATCGGTGTAGAGAACCTGGCCGACACGGTGCCCAGGAACGGCGGCAGGGTCCGGTAGGACGCCATGCCGAGCACGATGCGGGCGGTCAGCACGATCCCGGTGCCGGTGGTGGCGATCACCGACAGCGCGATCGCCAGCGCCATGGCCCTGGCCCCGCCTGTGCCGCCGAGCGCCTGCGCGACATAGACGAGCGCGGTGGCGGCGTGGGCTTGCAGTCTCGCGGGCGAGACGACGCCTTGCAGCCCGATCTGGGCCAGCGTGTACAGTAGGGTCAGTAAGGCGACCGCCCAGACAGCGGCACGGCCAGGGTTGTTCCTCCGATGCTTGACTTCCTCGTTGACGTACACGGTGCCGTCCCACGCGCTGTACACGTACACCGCGATCAGCAATCCGGCGACCTCGTTGCCCCGCCCGCCAATCCCGGACAGCCTCCACCAGCTGCTCGTCATCGGCACCGTACCGTGCTGGTGGCTCAGCACGGCGACCAGCCCGGCCGCCGAGAAACCGACCAGGATCGCGTACTCGATTACGGCCATGCCGATCTGTGTCCGCGCGGTCAGCCGGATGCCGATGACCGCGATCACGCCCATCACCAGGCACACCGCGGTGTCGATCTCGACCGATGGCCATGGCCCGGCGGGATGAGCGTTGAAGATGGCGAGCACGGACGGGCCGAGGACGACGACTTCGGCGACGGTGCCGATCAGGTACCCGGCGATCATCAGCCACCCGGTCAAGAACCCCAGGTACGGGCTGATCGACCGGCCCACCCACTCTTTTGGCGCCGCAGTTCGCGTTCCACATGTTGAGCCTGCGGTACGCGTTCGCGATGATCAGCATCGGCACCGCGGTCAGCAAGATCTCCACCCCGCCCCCATACGCGGTCACCGCCGCCAGCGACGCCAGCGTCGCAGCGACCGTCCCGGCCGGCGCAGACGAGGCCATCCCGATCACCGTGTCCTGCGTCACCCCGATCGCATCCGGCTCCAGCCGGGCCTGCGGCGCGAGAATCTTCCCAGCCACCGCAGGCGTGGAACGGTCAGCCATACTTGCTCCTTATGTAGTCGTCTCAAGATGGGCGCGGCATCTAAGCCGGGCGAAAAGGAAGGACCGCAACAGGCGCCGGGCGGTGACCCTGGCCGTGGCTAGCGACTGTGGGTTAGCCCCTCACCTGGCAAGTCCCGGCCAGCCGATCCCGGAACCAGGGATCGACCTGGCGGGTCCGGGTCGCCGAGGAGGAATCCAGCCATCACCAAGGCGGCCTCGATCTCGCCCAGGCGCCGCCGCCCCAGCCCAGCGGCAAGGCCCAGCCGCTTGGCTCGCCACAGCTCAAGCACCTGGCCAACCGTGGCGGGCGGATCGAACAGGCCGTGCTCAGCCCGCGTCAGAGCGTGGAAAGTGGCGGTGCTCAGCACTACTGCGAGGCAGTCGACCGGGCAGGCAGGGGTGAGCGCATGGCAGCCGCACTGCGCTGGCAGGTGACCAGCGACCGCGAGCCGCAGTGCCAGCACCTGGTCACAGTCGCCGATCGCAGTCTGATCGCCGTTGCGTGATGGCTCTGCGGCGCCAGGACCGTGGTCCGGCCAGGCGATCTGCGCCCATACCAGCCGGCTCCGCTCGTCTCCTGTCCATCCGGTCCGCACCGACAGGCCGCGCACCAGCAGCAGGCCGCGGCCGCGCTCCCCGTCTCGGTCATCGATCACTCGTGGTTCGGCCGGGCCGCCGCCATCGGCCACGGCCAGCTGCACCACGGACTGGTCCCAGGTCACCTCGACGGCGAACCAGCCGCCCGGCATCCCGCTCCTGGTGTGCTGCAGTGCGTTGCTGCCCAGCTCGACAGCGACGCTGAGCACGTCGTCTCGGGCGGGGCACTCCGGCAGAAGGCACGATAGCCACCGCCGCACCTGTGCAAGCTCCTGTCCGCGGCCGAGAAACGCCCGCCGCCATCGCAGGCCAGTAACCAGTGTCGGCGGATGCGGCGGGTCAGGTAGCAGTGCTCCGGTTACCATGCATCCAACAATCGCGGACTGCAAATAGCAGACTCAAGCTAGCAATAGCGAGCAAGCGTGAGCGTTATGAGCAAAATGGAAGTGTGCGCTCTGGTGAATAGCAGGCCGTAATGGCACACTGTCCCGCAGGCGCACCCTCTATGGGAGGACAGATGCCTCAGCCGGCCTCGGCGAGCCCGACCGTCTTGCGGATCATCCTGGGCCGCCAGCTCCAGACGCTACGGGAGCAGGCCGGGATGTCCTATGACCAGGCCGCCGGCGCCATCTACGCCTCCCCCTGGACACTGCGCAGAATGGAAAAGGCCGAGGTCGGCCTCAAGCTCAACTACGTCAAAAGCCTGCTCATGGCCTACGGCATCACCGACGTGCGCGAGATCGACAGCTTCCTCCACCTGGCCCGCGAGGCCAACAAGCCGGGCTGGTGGCAAAGCTACGCCGACGTCCTTCCCGCCTGGTTCCGCGTGTTCCCCGGACTGGAGCAAGCCGCCAGCTTGATCCGCGGCTACGAACCCCACTGCATCCCCGGCCTGCTCCAGACCGAGGACTACGCCCGCTCCCTCACCCTCGCCGGCTACCCGGCCGCCAGGAGGGAAGAGATCGACCGGCGGGTCGCGCTGCGCATCATGCGCCAGCAGATCCTGACCCGATCAGACCCGCCCGCGCTGTGGGTGGTGCTCGATGAAGCGGTACTGCGCCGGCCAGTCGGCGGACCCGCCGTAATGCGCGCGCAGCTCGGCCGGATCATCGACGCCGCCGCCCAGCCGAACATCACCCTCCAAGTGCTGCCCTTCGCCGCAGGCGCCCACCCGGTCATGTACGGCATGTTCCACCTGCTGCGCTTCCCGACGGCTGAGCTACCCGACGTCATCTACGGAGAGAACCTGACCAGCGCCTTCTACCTCGACAAACCAGCCGACGTCGCCACCTACACCGAAGCGCTCGACCGCCTCTGCGCGCAGGCTTCTCCAGCAGACAAGACCGCCAGCATCCTCCGCCAGCTCCGCACGGGCTATGAATATGAATAAGCACAAGGACGACCAGCAAAGGAGCACCACTATGTGGCAGATACGAAACGGCCCGCCTGCCGCCAGCCCGGGAATCGTCGGCTGGTCGAAGCCGTGGAGCAGTCCCAACGGCGGCTCCTGCCTGGAAGCCAAGAAGCTGCCCGGCGGCCAGGTCGCGCTCCGCCAGTCCGCCGATCCCGCCGGACCCGCGCTCATCCTGCAGGCACACGAGATCCGGGCCTTCATCGTCGGCGCCAAGGCAGGCCTGGCCGACTATCTCCTGACATGAAGCTCCCCGTCGCGGAACCTGAGGCCTCAGGACACAGCAGCACCAGCGCTAGAAGCGATCGTCCCCGGCGTGCACGCGGACGGACCAGTAAGGGGCGACATGTTAGATCCGCTCAACGCTTGGTTGCGTGAACAACGGCTGGCACGCGGCTGGAGCGTGGCCGAGATGGGCCGTCAGCTCTGCAATGCCGCCAAAGCCTCAGGTGACCACACCGTGCCACGGACGGCGATCCTGAGTTCCTACGTCCGCCGCTGGGAAGGCGGCAAGATCGGGCTCACTGAACGGTACCGGTTGCACTATTGCGCTGCCCTTAGGCTTTCACCTGCCCAGTTCGGCGCGCAGCGCTCCTCTGCGCTCATGCCCGGAGGCGCGCTGACAGGCATGAACAACGGCGGAGTAGCCGAACCTGGCCTCCGCGCCGCCTCAGCTGCGCGACCGCGCAAGCCGCCTGGATGGCCCGGCGCACAGGGCGGATATGGTGATGCTGTAAGGGGATATAGCTCTGCGGAGCCGGCAGAGCTGCTACCTGCCGGGGCCTCGGCTGA
This sequence comes from uncultured Actinomycetota bacterium, assembly GCA_963850875.1. Lineage (GTDB taxonomy): Bacteria > Actinomycetota > Actinomycetes > Streptosporangiales > Streptosporangiaceae > Chersky-822. Next base: position 190,256 of record CAWKNA010000005.1, on the reverse strand, counting down.
TCTCATGATGGCCGTGATCGCGGAGGAGTCGCTCGACTTCGGGGAGTGGGCCGACACGTCGAACATTGGAGACGCGACGCTGGAGCTTTACGCCTCGCGCGTGCGCCAGCTCGCGGACGACTACCAGCACGGGGCGCCCTTTCCGTTGCTGGTGGAAACCAGGCGGCTGCGTGACCGGGTTTTCGCCAAGCTGCGCGGACATCAGCGACCAGGCCAGACCGGGGAGCTGTACCTGATCGCCGCTCAGGTGTGCGGGCTGCTGGCCTGGATGTCAGCGGACCTGAGCCTCTACCGGGCCGCTGACGCGCATGGTTGGACCGGCTGGGTGTGCGCCGAACACGCAGATCACGACGGCGCGCGCACCTGGATCAGGGCCACGCAAAGCAAGATCGCATATTGGGATGGCCGGTTCATCGAGTCAGCGCAGCTCGCCGAAGACGGGCTCCGGTATCAGTGTCCTGACTCTGGTCAGGTCATGCTCGGCTTGTTCCATGCCCGGACACTGGCCCGGATCGGACACCCTGACGACGCCGTTCAGGCGCTGGGCCAGGCACGGGACGCGTTCGAGCGAGCGGACGCGGATCTCGTGGGCGGGCTATGGAGCGTGAGCCCAGCCCGATTTCATGCCCTCGCCGGCAGCGTGCAGACGTGGCGGCAAGACGCGCACCAGGTGCTCGCCGAAACCAGTCTGGCACTGGAGCAATTCCAGGCGGCTACGCCCCGTCAGCACAACTACGGCGCGGAGATACACGCCCGCATCGATCAAGCGCAAGCCCACCTGCTGCTGAGCGATCTCGACGGTGCCAAGGCGGCATTGCAGCCGGTGCTGGCGTTGTCCCCGGAAAGACGCTATGAGCCCATCACCCAGCATCTCGGGCAGCTCAGGCAGCGCCTAGCCGAGCCGAGCTTCAGCAACGCCGCCATCGCTCAGCAGATTCAGGAGGAGATCGAGGCCTACTGCCAGGAATCGACTTTTCACGAGCTCACCCCCTGAGCGCGGCATGACCACGCCGGGACCACAGCGGTACCAGGCTGCGCTGCGGGAAGCCTGTGCGCTGGCCAGGCTTGACGATCGTGATGCCCTGCTGCTCCATATCCGCGGGAATGCCGTCTACCACCTGCCGCACAGCGACGCGGTAGTCCGGCTCCGTTCCGCATCGGCGCAGCCCGGCCCGGTCCGGGAGCAGCTCGTAGCTGCGCTGCAGACGGCATCCTGGCTGCGCCGTCAGGGTTATCCCGCTACGGAACCACTCGATCTGGATCAGCCAATTGCGGTGGATGGGCACCTGGCAACCTTCTGGCGATATGTAACAGTCATCAATGAAGGCATACGGGATACTACGACGCTAGGAAAGCTGATCCGGTGCCTGCATTCCCTTCCCGAGCCAGATATCAATCTGCCCCCAGCCAATCCGCTCGGCTCACTGCGTGCCGACCTGCACAACAGCGACGCCATCACGCCCGCCGACCGGGAATGGTTGCTCGCCTCGGCTGACGAGCTGGAAAAGCAATATCTGCGGACCCAATGGATGCTCGGGAAAGGATTGATCCACGGCGACGCCCACGGTGGCAACCTCCTGCACGCCCCCGGCACGGTCATGCTCGGAGACTGGGACGCGGTTAGCCATGGCCCCAGAGAAATGGATCTCGTGCCCACTAGCATGTGGTACCGCTACGGACGGCCACGAACCGAGTGGGAAGACTTTTGCGCCGCCTACGACATCGATCCCGGTGACCTTCCTGGCCTATCCCTGCTCCAGCGACTCAGGGAACTGCAAGCACTCGCGGCGTACGCGCGCAACGCCTCCGATCATGCTTATCGTGATGAACTCGGCCGACGTGTCACCAGCCTGAGAAACGGAGATAAAGACCTGCCGTGGCTGGCTCTGTAACGCGTACACCAGGGCTGAGCGCCCGCGTTAATTACAGCTGCCATTCACCTCAGGCGCCCGACACCGCCGTAGATCCCGATCTTCGCCAGATCCCGGGAACGTGGCGGCTTGCCGTCTGGCCGCCACAACGGCACTTGCACAACACCCGGCTCGGTCACGTCCCAGTCGTCGAACAAGGCCGCGACCTGATCGTAGTCACGAAGAATCAGCGGGGCGGTAGCCTTCTTGTAGACAGCGGCTGCGGCATCGGCGACGGCCTGATCGTGAAAGTCGGCGGTACCGTGCGACAGGGCCAGGTAACTGCCTGGGGGAAGAGCGTCACGCAAGGCCGCAACGATCCGCCCGGGTTCCTCTTCGTCGGTGACGAAATGCAAGATGGCGATCAGCAGGAGGCCAACTGGCTCCGCGAAATCGATCAGCTCCCGGACCTTCGGATGGCTCAAGATCCCCCCGGGATCGCGCAGGTCAGCTAGCACGATGCTGGTGTTTCCGTGACCTGTGAGCAAAGCGTTGGCGTGGACGTGGACGATCTGGTCATTGTCCACGTAGACAACGCGTATGCCCGGCTCGATCCCCTGGGCCACCTCATGCACGCTGCCGGCCGCCGGTATGCCGGTGCCGATGTCTATGAACTGCCGGATACCGGCCTCGCCGGCCAGGAACCGCACCGCTCGCTGGAGGAAAGCACGGTTGGCGCGTGCCATATCCCGGACTTCCGGGGCTATCCGCAGCACCTCGGCCGCAGCCTCCCGGTCGACCGCGTAGTTGTCTTTGCCACCGAGATAAAAGTCATAGAGCCGAGCAGGATTCGGCTTGCTCGTGTCGATCTCCGAAGGGGCGAAACCCGGTTCCATGAATATCTTCCCACTCGTTGCGGCAAGGGATCGCCTTTCACACTGGCATCAACTGGGCGCTAGGCAAATAGAGCAATCCCGAGCACGAACGAGCACGAGTTTCCGCCGTGCCCATGGCATCTCCCATCGACGGTAGCTGGCGCCGGGTACGAACGCCACTGGTGACAACACGGCGTGCCTGGCATGCCGGCGCTGGCGGGTCGTGGCCCGTCGGTGGTTGGTTGAGAACACCCGGCACCAACGTTCTCAGCCCCGCGCCACGAGCTGCCTGGTCTAGATGTCGCCGATGCGCTCGGCGCACTGGTCAGATCATGTCGCGCCAGGTGACCGGTTGCTCCCAGCAGGGGTGTTGGATGGGGCGGATGTCATCTTCCTCGACGTTCTCATCGTCGTCTTCGTCAGCACGGGCGGCGCGGGAGCATCTTGCTGATGAGCTGCGGGAGCTTCGGGTGTCGGCAGGGATTTCGGGCATGCGGTTCGCCGAGCTGGCGGGGTGGCGGGATTCGTCGAAGGCGTCGAAGATCGAGAGGGGAGCGCGGCCAGCCTCAGAAGCCGATGTGATCTTGTGGTGTCGGATCTGCGGCGCGACGGAGCAGCGGCAGGAGGAACTGCTAGCCGATCAGCGGGCGATGGCGCGGATGTGGGTCACATACCGGCAGTTGAATCGGGGCGGGCTGCGCAAGGCGCAGGAGTCGGTTCGGGCTCAGTTCGAGCAGGCGCAGGTGATGCGGGTGTATCTGGCGCATGTAGTTCCGGGGTTGTTGCAGACCGAGGAATACACGGCGGCAGCGCTGGCTGCGGTGCGGGTGGAGCAGCAGGTGGAGGTGGACGATGTCGCGGCGGCAGTCGAGGAGCGGATGGACCGCCAGAGCGTGCTGCGACGGGCGGGGAAACGCTGGGTGTTCGTCATGGAAGAGCAGGTGCTGTGGTACCGGAGCGTGCCCCGGGAGGTACACGCGGGGCAACTGCGGCATTTGCTGGAGGTGATGCGGTGGCCGACTGTGTCGGTGGGGATCATCCCGGTGTCGGCGATCCGGTTCCGGCAGGGGGTGGGAGTGTGGCCAGAGCACACGTTCACGATCGTGGATGGGGCGGAGGTGAACGTGGAGCTGGTGTCGGGATATCTGTCGGTCACCGCGTCGCTGGAGGTCGCCGACTATGAGCGGGCATGGGAGCGGCTGTCTGGCCTCGCGGCGCATGGGCCGCCCGCCGCCGCGATCATCCGGCGGGTGCTAGCGGCTCTTGACTCTCGGGCGGTCCTGGGGTAGGGGTCAGGCAGAAGGACCCCCTCGGGAGGCGCATCATGCTGGACTTCGTCGGCCAGGACCCGGACTCGCCCGCAAACAAGTGCCCCGCTGTGTACGTCGATCCGGCGACAGGCGACTTCTATTTTCAGGGCAAGGCCGTCGCCGACCCGGTTGTGCTGGCGGAGATCGGGAAGCACAGCCCGATGGGGGCCGATGAGGCGGTCGTCCGACTTCCCGCCACATTGCGCCCAGTGATCGTGGAAGCCGCAGCGGGAACCTATGAGCGAGGGCTGATCGGGCACGGCGCTGTCCAGGGAATCGACCTTATCCGGGCGGCGCGGCACTCGGTAGTACATCTGGAGATGCGTGACGGCTACGACGCGACCGACCCTGCGTTCGCGGAATGGCGGCGGTCGGGGGCGGATTGCTTCAACTGGGGTGACTGGCTGGATCTGGTTGCGGCCAACGTGAAGCGGGGCGCGCGGATGCGCCGGGCCAGGGTGATCTCGGAGCCGCTCAGCGACTACATCCGCTGGGAGTACATGCTCACCGCGCACAACGTTCAGGCGGGCGAGGAGATGCGGTGGCTGCCGCGGCGGCGCGCGTTCGATCTGATGCTGCCCGGCGCGGACTTCTTCCTCATCGATGCCCGGATCGTGGTGTTCAACTTCAACGCCGGCGACGGCGCCGACACCGGCGAAGAGGAGTTCACCAGCGACCCCGATACGGTCGCCCGATGCGTGGCAGCGTTCGAGGCCGTGTGGGAGCGGGCCATCCCGCACGCGGACTACCAGCCGACCTGACCGCGCGACGCGGCGAATGGCGAGGGCCGCCAAAATTCGCCAAAAACATGGACCGCGCCAGACCCGCTCGGTGAAGGTTGACCTGCATCCTTACCCGGCACGACGAGCAGCGGCCACGACTAGTCGACACTCGGGCGGCGTCGCTGCGCCGGGCCGGGCTCGGTCGGGCACAGGTCGAGAGTGAGGCGGGAGTGGGCGAGGAGCCGGCAACAGCGGAACTGCGGGCGGCGATGGTGGACCGCCTGGTACGACGTGGCGTCATCGAATCCCCGGCGCTAGAGGCGGCGATGCGGGCCGTGCCACGGCACGTATTCGTGCCGGCCGTGCCCTTGGTGGAGGCGTACGCGAACGACTCGGTCATCACGCATCGCGACACCGCAGGGATTGCGATCAGTTCCGCGTCCCAGCCGGGAATCGTGGCAGGGATGCTGGAACTGCTGGAGGTCCGGCCTAGGGAGCGGGTGCTGGAGATCGGCGCGGGCACGGGCTACAACGCGGCGCTTCTGGCCGAACTGGCCGGCCCGGACGGGCGGGTCACGACCGTGGATCTCGACCAGGACATCGCCGCCGCCGCCCGCGCGCACCTAGCCGTCGCGGGGTTCGAGCGGGTGCGCGTGGAGGCAGGCGACGGCGCGGCAGGGTGGGCCGCCGAGGCGCCGTACGACAAGATGATCGTCACCGCTGGGGCGTGGGATCTTCCCCCGGCGTGGTGGGACCAGATTCGGCCCGGGGCCGGCTCGTCGTGCCGCTGCGGCTGCGGGGATTCTCCCGTGCCGTCGCCTTCGACGTCAGCCCGGGCGCGTGGGGGCACGGCGGCTTCTGGCGGGGCGGGAGGATGTTCGAGTGCGGGTTCATGCCGATGCGAGGGCCCGGCGCGGTTCCCGAACAGGTCATCACCCTGCACGACCACGACGGCACGGCGCTTGTCACGCTGCGCATCGACGACGGGCAGCCCGCCGACCCGGGCCTCCTCGACCACGCGCTCGCCCATCCGCCAACAACCGTCTGGACGGATGCCGTGGTGCCAGCGGCGGACCTGCGGGACGCGGACTTCTGGCTAGCCGACCTGGACGGGATCTGCCGAGTTCTCCTGCACGGCCAGAACGCCCGCGACAAGGGGATGCCCGAGTCCGTCTACAACTACGGCAGCATGGGCCTGTTCGAGAAGGACACGTTCGCCTACATCGTCCGCCGCGATCCCATCGACGGTGCGGCGGGCATGGAACTCGGCGCCGCCGGCTACGGGACCCGCGGCATGGATCTCGCGCAACGGCTCGCCGAGCGCATCCGGGTCTGGTACCGCGGCTTGCCGGCTATCGCCGGCGTGCGCATCGACGCCCACCCTGCTGGATCTCCGCACGACGGCCAGGCTCATGCGGTCATCGACAAGCAGCACACCCAGCTCCGGATCCACGCGACCCCGGCGACCTGACCAGACCCGTCACGACCCATCGCGAGAGGGAAGCACATCATGACACTCGATGAACTCACCGCCGATCTGTTCGACCTGGACGCGCGCGTTGAGTCGCGGCTGGGGGCCGGCGACTCCGTGGCCGTCGGCGCTGGCCGGGACGGCAGCGCCGACTGCACCAACGACGGATGCACCGACTCCTGCCGAGACTGCTAGATCGATGAGGTCGGTATTCGGCGTCGCGGCCTCGGTGGGGTTGGCTCGTCTCCCGTTGCTGCCGGTGACCGAATCCGATGGCGCGGAGCGCGAACTGCTGGCCGAGGCGATATTCCTCGCCTCCCGGCAGGCCGACCTGGCCGCGCTCGACACCGACCGCCCGGCGGAGCGGTTCGCGGCGCTGCGCGCCTATGAGGTCCGGGCGCGGGCAAGGCCCACGCCGCACGGCGGGTTCGCGGGCGTGGCGGCCATCCGCTTCGCCCGCGAACCCGCATCATTACAGCTGGCTGATCGCCATGCGGCCCGCACGTATCCGAGCGGGGCCTGGCTGGCCGAGGTCGCCACGCGGCTCGTGGACGATCCCTGTGTCTGGGCGTCGCTGACAGCCACCTCCAGCGGCCTGGTTGTGCGGTGCGGATCCCGGTATGAGGTCGAACGATCCGGCACGGCCAGGATGGAGCGGGTCACCATCCGCGCGACCAAAGCGGTCGCCCACGTCCTGGGACGGTGCGCAAGTCGTGCGCCGCTCAAGCGGGTCGCAGCCGAGACGGCGGCTCGATTCGAAGTCCCGCAGGAGGCGGTCGACAGCATGCTGCGGGAATTGGTCCGCAACGGGTTCCTGCTCATCGACCTGCTGCCCGAGGACGTCACTGCGGACCCGCTCAGGCACCTCCTTGACCGGCTGCCCGCCGACAGCCCGATGCGGGAGGCAGTGCGGGAGCTGCGGCGGTTCCTGGCGGAGGCCGACGGCCGACCACCCGGCGACGCTGCCCGGCTCGCGGCACTGCGGGCGGCCCGCGATACCGCGGACGGGATCGTTCCGGTGGAACGACCGCTGGTCGCTGACGTTCGCGCCGACGCCCTCTTAGCGCTTCCCGTCGCGCTCGCTGAGCAGGCGGCACGAGCCGCGTCCCTGCTCTGGGCGATCGGTGCCGCGCGTGACCCGCTCACCAGGTGGCACGCGCAATTCCTGCACCGCTACGGGGCTGGCCGTGCCGTGCCGCTCCTAGACGCCGTCGATCCCGTGATCGGCCTCGGCACCGACATTCCCGTCGATGACGAGCGGCCCGAGCCGGGCCTGGCTGGCCGCGTTGTCACGGCTGGTCGCCGACGCGATCGCGAACGGCCGCGTTGAAGTGACCATCGATCCCGACAGCGTCCGGGAATTGGAGGACGGTCGTGGCGGGGAGCTGCCGCCGCGCACAGCGGAGATCTTCGTCCGAGTCCTGGCCGATGTCGGCGGACAGCATTTCCTCGCCGTGTGCGGGGCCGCCGCCGACGCCGGAGCGACGCGAGGACGGTTCACCGGGCTCTTGCCGCCCGCACCTGTCGACATCGCGGACGAGCCGTGGATGGTCGCGGAACTCCTCACCGCGCCCGCCCGCGGCTCCGGGGCCGCGCTCGCGCCGCCGACCGGCCAGGCCCGATACCGTATCCCCGTCGGCGTGCCCGTCCGCGACGGCGACCTGCTCCCCGAGGAACTCCACCTGATATCTGACGGACAGCGGCTCGCCGTCTGGTCCGCTCGGCATGACATCCCGGTGATCCCGGTGCTGTACTCGCGGGTCGCGCCGCATCTGCTCCCGCCGCTGGCCCGGTTTCTCCAGCTCGCCGGGCACGCGGGAAGCCGACCGTTGCGGCCGTGGTCATGGGGTCCGGTCGGGCTCGGCCCGTTCCAGCCACGCATCCGCTATGACCGCACCATCCTCACCCCAGCCCGCTGGGTCCTGCCGCTCGACCTCACTCGCGCCAGCCGTGACCAAACGGCGTGGGATGAGGCGCTGCGGACCTGGCGGTCCGCCGCCACCCCCGCGCCGCCCCGCATCGTACTCGTCGACGACGCCGACCGGAGGCTACCGCTGGACCTCGACTGGCCCGAGGACCGCGACTTGCTGCGCCGCTACGTCCGTCGCGGCGCTCGCGCCGTCACCGAGCAGCCCGGCGGAAGCGACGCCGACCAGGCCGTCGTGACCGGGCCTGGCGGACACCATGTCCTGGAGGTTGTCGTCCCGCTCCGGCGACGCGCGCCAATGCCCCAGCCTCCTCGGTCAGCCGTTCCGGCCAGGTCCCGCGGCGCGGGGCTGCACCTGCCCGGCGGGCCATGGCTGTCCCTCGTCATCCCCGCCCCCGCGCCCTGCCAAGATTACGTCCTCGCCGAGATCGCCGCCGTCGCCGACGACCTCGCCTGCTGCGTCGACCGATGGTTCTGGCTGCGCTACACCACCCCCGCCCACGGGCCGCACCTGCGCGTCCGTTTCCACGGTGCCCCCGCGACACTCGGCGGACGGGTCCTGCCCGCGATCGCCCGCCGCTGCACCGAGATGATCACACTGCGGTTGTGCGGCAGACTCAGCGTCGAACCCTACGATCAGGAAATCGAACGCTATGGCGGCCCGTGCGCCATCACCGCCGCTGAGCGCGTCTTCGCCGCCGACAGCGCCCTCGTTCTCCAGATCCTGTCTGCCACCGCCGACCCTGACCAGCGGCTCCTGGCCGCAGCGGTCGCCGCCGCGCGCATCGCCCGAACCGTCGCGGGTGGTAACATCGCCGCGCTCGCCGGACGGCATGTCGACCGGGCCGCCCGGCGCCGTCTCGCCACGCTGCGGCCGCCAGCACGCGTCGCCCGCAAGATCCCGCACACCGATGACGCCATAGCGGCCGACTGGAACGACGCGCTGGCCGCCTATCGCGCCCTTCTCCCACCGGACCTGCCATCGGCGTGCGCGTCATCGCTGATCCACATGCACGCCAACCGGCTCCTTGGCGACACCGCGCTCGAACCCCTCGCCCGCGCGCTGGCTGCTGACCTCCTCGCCGCGCCATGACTTGCCGGGACATCGCGGCCGCGCAGGCGTTGACCGTCGCGGAACGGCTCCTCGACCCCGACGCCGTGCTCGCCGCCGTCGCCAGTACGAGCGCCGCAGCTTCGCTGGCCTCCGGGCTCCCTGGAACAGCCCTGCTCCACGCCCGCCTCGCCGCAGTCGAGCCCGCCTCCGCTGACGCTGCCGTCCGGCACTGGACCACCGCCGTCCGCCACGCCAGCAGCCGAGGCGGTTCGGGCGTCTACGGCACGCCCGGCGGACTGGCCGCCTCTCTCATCATCGCGGCGCCCTACCTGCCCGACCCCGGCCTCTGCCACACAGCCGCCGCGCGGGCCGCACGCTGGCTGTCCGCACGCGCCCAGCACGCCGCCGCCCGACTGCTGGCCGGCGCGCCTCCCTCGTCCTGGGCGTGCTACGACACCATCAACGGCCTCGCCGGCATCGGCCGCGTACTCCTCGCCGCCCACACTGCCGGACACGCAAAGGCCGAACCTGGCCTCCACGCCGCGCTAACCGCGCTCACCACGATGATCAACCGCGACGGGCAGCAACCCGGCTGGTGGCTACCCGCCACCAGCCGGCACCCGACCGGAGAAGCCAACACCGGCATGGCCCACGGCATCGCCGGACCCCTCGCCATCGCCCACACCACCGGGCACACCGTCAACGGGCAGCCCCGCGCCATCCGCCGAGCCGCGGCATGGCTCCAAGAATGGCAGATCGACGGAACCTGGCCACCCACCGTCACGGGATCAGGACGACCCGGCGACGAGTTCACTGCCGCACCAGGACGCCGCGACGCCTGGTGCTACGGCAGCCCAGGCATCGCCAGCGCTCTCATCCACGCCGGACACGCGCTTGCTGACTCCTATCTGCTCGCCACCGGCCGACGGTGCATGGAGCGGCACGCCGCCAGGCCCCCACAGCAATGGGACGTCGAAGGCCCTACCCTCTGCCACGGGTACGCGGGCGTACTCCAGGCAGCGGTTGCCGCACCGTTGGCAGACCGTGCCGCCGCAGGGGTAGTCGCCTTTTACGACCCGGCGACAGCCTTTGGCTTCCAACACCAAGACGGTCAGAAGCCGACCGACAATGCCGGCCTCCTCACAGGGGCCGCAGGAATTGCGCTTGCGCTCGCCGACCACGCTCATATCCCCGCACCCGACGTTCACACCCGTTGGGACGCACTCCTTCTCCTGAGCTGATCTGCTCTCCTATCCAGCCGACGAAGTGCACACGAGTCCTGACAGCCATGGCCCCCGAGGCCCCCATCGCACGAGACATCCAGGAAGAGATCGAGGACTACTGCCGGACGTCCGCTGCGGCACTGCCACGCTGATCAAGATGGTGGACCGGTCGTTGTATCCGGCAGAGGTCCCTGGCTCTGTGGTGACGCTGCGTGAACTTACCGAGTCTGACGTGGCCGCGCTGCACAAGGTCTACGGCGACGAGAAAGCCACCCGTCACCTGAGTTTCGAGCCGAGGACCATCAAGCAGGTCGAAGGCATGATCAAGGCCGCGATGGCTTCCGCCACCACCGAGCCGCGAACGGAGTACATGCTGGCGGTAGCCGACAAGGACGGTGAGCTGATCGGGTCGGCGCGGCTGGCCACCGGGGAGTACGCAAGCGCCCAGATCGGCTTCGCGCTCGGGCCCGACCACTGGGGCCAGGGCAAGGGCCTGGAGACCGTCCGGCTCCTCCAGCACCTCGGATTCTCCGAACTTGGCCCGCACAGGGTCTGGGGTGCGCGCAGCCCGCTGAACCAGGCGTCCGCCCGGACCATGCTCGCGGCCGGGATTATCGAGGAAGGCACCATACGCGGCCACCTGTTCACGCGCGGCGCCTGGCGGAACTCAGTGGTCCACTCCATCTTGCGCGAGGAATCCGCATACCACCGGCCATAGACCTCCCGTGGTCCTGGAATGGACTTTCCATGTGCCTGCGGTGGACCTGCGTTCTATGAAAACTTGCCTAGTTCGTTAACTTGCACAACTTCTGCAAGAACCTAATCCAAGCAAGTTTGCCTGACGAGCCTGCGGTGCGGGTGGTGAGCGTGGCGCTCGCATGCCAACGCGCCGCTCCGGCTCCGGATGATGCCGACGACCACTTCTTCGTGATGACCGAACGTGAGCAGGTGGGAGGCTGCCATCCTTGATGACCTCGACGGCAGGTGCCAGCTTCTCTGCCCCTACGCGTAATTACTTGACAAGACTTACCCTCGTTCGGATACTCGATTTAGAGTATCCGAACAAGTGGAGTTACCTTGAGCCGTCGCCGGGTGTCCAACCCGCTGGCACTTGCCGTGCTGAGCTGTCTCACCGAGCGGCCGATGCATCCGTACGAGATCTCGACGACGCTGCGCAGCCGCGGCAAGGAGAGCAGCATCAAGCTCAACTACGGCTCGCTCTACGCCGTGGTGGAGGCGCTGCAGAAACACGGCCTGATCACGAGCCGGGAGACCACCCGGGAGGGTCGGCGTCCGGAGCGGACCGTCTACGAGATCACCGAGGCGGGAGCGACCGAGTGCGAGGACTGGCTAGCCGAGCTGCTCTCCACCCCGGTCCGCGACTACACCTCGCTGGAGGCAGGCCTGTCCCTGATGCCGGTGCTCGCGCCAGATGAGGTCGCCCGGCTGCTCGGCGAGCGCGCCGAGCGGCTGCGGATGGAGCTGCGGGCCATCGACGCTTCCCATTCGGTGGCAAGCGAAGCCGGGCTGCCCGACCTGTTCATGATCGAGAGCCTCTACCGGCACAGCATGCTGACTGCCGAACTCGACTTCGTCTCCGCCTTGGCGGCAAACATCCGCTCCAGCGCGCTGGTCGGCACGAAGGAGTGGCGGCGCATTCACGAACTAAGAGCCGAAGGCATCACCTGGGAGCAGATCAGCCAGGATCTCGTGGGCTATCTGGGGGAGGAGGCGCGGGCGTTCCAGCCACATCAGCAGACCTAACAGCGACCCCTGGCCGGTGCGGTAACACCAACCAGGGGCCTGACACCCGAGTCGAGACCGCAACCGCGATCCGTCCCGAGGCCCACCTCCACGATAGGCGCTGCGGGCTCGACTCCCCACTCAAGGGATAGGAGTCCCATGATTACATCCGAATCGACCGCCTTGTCGGCCGTCGACCTTGTCAAGACCTACCGGGGCGGCCGCGGCGCGCCTCCGGTCCGCGCCCTGGACGGGCTGACCATCGGCGTCGAGCCCGGCAGCGTGTTCGCGCTGCTTGGCCCGAACGGCGCAGGCAAGTCCACCACCGTCAAGATCCTTACCACTCTGTCCCGCCCTGACTCGGGGCGGGCAACCGTCGCGGGCATCGATGTGCTGCGCGACCCAGACGCCGTGCGGCACGCGATCGGCCTGGTGTCGCAGAAGACATCAAGCGATCCGATGGCCACCGGGCGGGAGAACCTGGTGCTGGCCGGCCGGATCCAGGACATGTCCCGCTCGGCGGCCCGCGCCAGGGCAGCCGAGCTGCTGACCGTGTTCGGCCTTGACGACGTGGCCGAGCGGCTGGCCAAGACCTATTCCGGCGGCATGGCCCGCAAGCTGGACGTCGCGATCGGGCTGATGCACCGCCCGCGAGTGCTCTTTCTTGACGAGCCGACGGCCGGCCTCGACCCCGAGGCGCGCGCCGACCTCTGGGCCGAGATCGGACGGCTGTCCGGAAGCGAGCGGATGACGGTCCTGGTAACCACGCATTATCTTGAGGAGGCCGATCAGCTAGCCGACCGGCTGGCGATCGTCGATCACGGACGGATCGTGGTGGAAGGCACGCCAGAGAACCTCAAGAGCGAACTGCGCGGCGATACCGTCAACGTCGAGTTGCGGTCGGCCGCCACCGCCGCAGCGGCAGTCGGGCGGCTGACCCGGCTGGACGGGCTGAGCGACATTGCCGCCGATGGCCCGCGGCTGCGGGCCCGCGCCGAGAACGGAGCCCGTGCGGTCCCGGTGCTGCTCGCCGCGCTTGAGGACGCCGGTATCAGCGTGGCCTCGGTCACGGTGGCCAGGCCCTCGCTCGATGACGTCTACCTGCGCTATGCGGGCCGGAGCTTCGAGGTGGCAGCATGAGCGCGATCGCCCACGCCCCGGCCAGGTCCGCGGCTACGCAGGTGAGCGGTCACGGACGGCTGGCCCAGCATTCGGCCTACCTCACGGCTCGCTCGCTGCGCACGCTCTGGCGGCAGCCCGCTTACGCGGCGGCCACCCTGTTCCAGCCGGTCATCTGGCTGCTGCTGTTCGGCCAGCTGTTCCGCTCGGTGGTGCACATCCCCGGGTTCAGCCTGGGTTCGGGCAGCTACCTGGAGTTCATCACTCCCGGGGTGATCGTCATGACCGCGTTGTTCTCAAGCACCTGGGCCGGGACTGTCTATGTCGAGGACATGAACCGCGGCGTCATGGACCGGCTGCTGGCCTCACCGGTGCGCCGCGGCGCGATGATGGCAGGCACGCTTGCCTACCAGGGGATCACCACCGTGCTCCAGACGCTGGTCGTCTTCGGGCTGGCTCTCCTCACCGGCACCCGTTTTCCTGGCGGCGCGGTGGGCATCGGCGTCACGGTGCTCGCTGCCGTGCTGATCGCGGTGATCCTCGCCTCATTGTCGAACGCTCTGGCCCTGCTGCTCCGTCAGCAGGAGGCGCTCATTGGCATCAGCCAGTTCATCGTCCTGCCGCTGGTGTTCCTGTCGTCAGCGATCATGGATACCCGGCTGTCGCCTGCCTGGGTGCAGCACGTCGCTCGATACAACCCGGTCGACTGGGCCGTGGTTGCGTCGCGTCAGGCGCTCTCGGCCGGGACGCAGTGGGGAGCGGTATGGCCGCGGCTGGGCTTCCTGACGGCTCTCGCGCTGACGATGGCTTGGCTGGCCACCCGCGCCTTCGGCAGCTACCAGCGCTCGATCTGAGAGCGGTAGGTAACAAATCCCGCTGGGCCGGCCCCACCGCAAGGTTGCGGCCGGCCCGGCGCCGGACTCAGCATTGCAGCAGCGCGGGTAACTGCGGCCAGTGGCAGCTGGTGACCTCACCGCCGCTGACTGTCACGATTCCGGCCGAGGTCGTGGCATCGCGCCAGATGGTATAGCGGCCGGCCGCGAGGCCGGGATAGACGGCCGCATACTGGACGCAGTGGCCAACCCGGCGCTCCCTGACCCGAGAGTGGGTGCGGCCGGCCGCCGGGATGTCGTGCTGGCTGATCTCGATCTCGCGACCGTTCAGGCTCTCCGGCGTGTGCAGCACCAGGGCACCCACGCCGGCTCCGAGATCAAGGACGACGCTGCCGGCCCTGGACGGGCCCGGGATCGTCTCTGCCATCTTTGCTGTCCTCCTTGCCGCTGACTGCGGGTGCGAACGGGCTGCGGAAAGCCGCAGCCGGGCCATCGAAGAGATGAGAAGGGCACCGGGCGCCGTCCGGCAGCGATTGCTGGCCGTCCGGCGCCCGGTATCTCCCCTCCGCCCATCTACGATGGGTTGTCGTAGCCGTCGTATGGCACGCCCAGGTACGGGAAGGCGGCCACCGGCGGATTAGTCACGTTCGCGTTCGTCAGCCCGTCAGTAACGGAGTCGACGACCGCATCGACGACATAGGTCGGGTCAATCAGCGGGAAGACCTTGCCCGCGATGGCCCGCAGCTCGATCGTGACCACGTCATCGGTCACCCGGCGACCATTCGGGAAGCCGGCCGGGTCGCCGCCGATAAGGCCGAGGATGCTGTACTTCGGCGAGCTGGTTGGAGTCGGCGGAATCGATGTGTTGAGCCGCAGCATGTCGGCCTGCACCGCTCCGGTGAAGTTCGTGAAGCCAGCGATCAGGCCGGACGGGATGCCGGTCAGCAGGATCGCTTCCAGGTCGGCACGTGCGGTCTTGGCCCCGTCCAGCGCCGCGAGATGCGGGAAGGCACCCGGGTACAGCACTGGCAGCAGGCCGGCCAGTTCCGGGTGCGCGTAATACGATGCGAACTGCTTGTCGTGATCCGGTCGCTGCTTGTTCCAGAAGTCCTTCTTGCCCAGCGGGATGACGACCTCATTGATCAGCGGATTGCCCAGCCGGGACACCTGAGTGAACGGGCCGCTCCACACCGAGTCGCCGCCAACTTCCGAGGACACCCGCACGCGCTGGCGGCTAGCCGTTGTCCAGACGCCGATCGTCGGGCGCCCGGCGACCGTCAGCTGCGAGATCGGTACCTGGATCGCGATGCAGTGCACGTTGAGCCGGTCCGTGGCGTTCACGCCCGGCTTGCTCTTCAGACCCGCCGCCTTGCCGAAGACGTTCGCCTCTTCCAGCGGGCGCAGGTTACCCAGGTCGAAAATCGAGCCGAGGTCGACGTAGAACTCCTCCGCGCGCTGGCCGGCGAAGACCTTGACACCGTGGTGGAGGGAGTGAACGGCCGGCCGCCCCAGGTTGATCTCGTAGTTGGGCGTGGACAGCACGCCGACGTTGCACGGCGGGCAGGCCAGGTCGCGGCCCAGGACCTTGGAGCCCCAGCGGTCGACTCTGGTGACCTTGTAGAACTGCTTGCTGTTCCAATTCGGGTCGCTGAGCGATCCGATCGGTCCCGTGTTGTACAGGAAACTGGTCGGCGTGGTCAGCCTCGTCTCGAAGCGGAACTGGTACGAGATATCCGGCTCACCGTCGCCGTCATTGTCGACGTGTATCTCGTAGAGCACCTCGTCGCCGAACGCGTAGAAGTTCGGGCCGCCGGACGGTTCCTGGAGCGGGATGTAGTTGGCGATCAGGGTGACCGTATTCGGCTGGTCCGGGCTCACAAATGCGTAGACATCGGTGCTGTCGGCGACCGGGTCCCTGGAAATCTCCGGTGCTTCGCGATGAGAAGACATCAGTTACCTCACTGGCTGGTACGGAAGTTTGCGGGTAAGGACGGTCATGAGCGGCTGGCGCGCACCAGGCGAGCGGCTAGGTCCCGGTCGCGCACGCTGGTCTGGCTCGTGCCACGGAAGACGTCGATCTGGCCGGATCTTGCATCTCGCACATGCACCACGAGCTGGTCCGCGGTGTCCGCGTCGGCCGACGTCGCGCCAGCGGCCGACCTGGCCGGCCGGATCGAGGCGGCGAGAGCCGGTGTCGCCACGCTGGAGAGGGCGGCGGCGGCGATTCCGGCGGCACCCGCGCCCGCAGCGCCCCGCAGTACGGAGCGCCGGGACGGGTGCAGCTCCTCCTCCTGGTCGGCGATCGGGTCGGTCACGAGAGAGCCACTGTCATCTCGACTGGGCATTGCTTTCCCTTCCGGGGCCGGCTGAGCCGTGCGCCCCTCACGGTGTTGACACGATGGTTACGTTGTGTCATTGAGCAGCTACTGAAAGTGATTAGAGTCCCTGGAGCACAATGTCAAGGGTCCCGGCCGATCCCGCGGAATCGCGCACGGAACTTCGCCGTAGTCGCCACGGTGCGGGCGGTGCCTGACACTCGGGCAGCCGCGGGCGTGCCCTCGGCGGCCATGTCCTGTTTGCGGCTGTGAGATCACGGTCGTAGTTCGGATCGGGCGAATCGGCGGATGGGTGATTATGGTGCCGAGACCAAATCGTTACCTCAACCGCTGGGAGCGGTCTAAGGCTGGTCGCGCACCGGCGGTGCCGGGTGAGCGCGGCCCGGCCCCGATGTCCGCTGGCTACGCTGCAGGGATGGCGCGCCGATTCGATTTCATCCGCACCGCCCGGCTGGTAATGCGCCGATGGCGCGACGCGGACCGGGAGCCGTATGCGGCGATGAACGCCGACCCGGAGGTGATGCGCTACTTCCCGGCCCCGTTGGACCGGGCTGCCAGCGATGCCAGCGTTGATCGCATCGAAGAGTTCTTCGACGCTCAGGGTTTCGGCCTGTGGGCGGTTGAGGTGGCCAGCACCGGAGAGTTCATCGGGTTCACCGGACTGAACCCGATGCCCGGCGGCGTGCCAGGCGCCGGCGGCATCGAGGTGGGCTGGCGGCTGGCCAGGCGCGCCTGGCACCACGGGTATGCCACCGAGGCAGCCGTCGCCGCCGTCGATGTCGGTCTCGGCGGGGCGGGGCTTGATCAGATCTGGTCGATGACGGCCGTGCTGAACCAGCCATCGCAGAGCGTCATGCGGCGGCTGGGAATGACGCTGGATACCCACTTCGACCATCCGAGGATCCCGGCTGGCCACCCGCTCCGCCCGCATGTCGCCTACCGGCTCAGGCGGCCGGAATGGACGCGGACTAAGTCAGCTCCCGCCGCCCAGCACGGTGAGCAGGACCAGCACGACGGTGACCCCGGCGAATATGCCGTGACCGATCACGACGGGGAGCGGGAAATGCCGCTCGGGCGGGGCTAGCTGGGCAGCCGCATCCCCGGCATCGGGTGCTGCGGCGGTCCCGGCCGCTGCCCGGACCCGGTAGACCGCGACCCAGCGCACCGCCATGGTGAGGCCGAGCGCCACGATGGCGGTCAGCATGAACATCGCGGTCCAGGCTGCCCGATCCTGGTCGGTGATCACGTAGACGGCCCACACCACGAGGCCGCTGAGGGCGAGCAGGACATGGCTGGCGATCACCGGCACCGGCAGCCGGGTGGCCGCGGCGGACTGGAATTCGGGGTCGTACTCGATCAGCCAGATGGCAAGCAGGTAGAGCCCGCCGAGGGCGGTAACGAACCAGGAGATCAGGGCGGCAACCGACATGGGCAGTCCGAATCTGGGCAGGGCGGTGGGGTCGTTATCAGCGGTCGGCCGGGCAGCGTGAGTGCCGCCAGGCAACCGCCGAATGCGGTCAGCAGGAGTGCCCACTGACCACCCTGGATCACGGACCGGGTCGGCCGCTAGTTCACGCGGTAGCGCGGCGCATTTGTCTGGGGCATCCGGCGGGCACCCGCCGCAGCCCCCGCAATCGCCCGGCGCAATCGCCCGGCGCAATCGCCCAGCCGACTAGTGGGTACTTTGACTGGCATGACCTTCTGCATCCACAGCCGTCCGGCCACCGGCCTGCCGAGGCAGGCGATGACGAGGTGACGGCGGATCCGTACGCCGCAGCCGCCGGGCTGGTCGCGCGGTCGGCGGCAGCCTATGTGTCCGGAGTGCCGACGGAGCCAACGGACGACGGCTTCTTCGGGCCAAGCAGCGTCACCTGGCGGATGGGCGCCGACCTGGCCGCGCCGGTCGGCGGCCTGCGGGCGCTGCTGATGCAGGCGCTGCATCCGCTGGCGATGGCGGGTGTCGACCAGCACAGCGACTGGCGCCAGGATCCGGTGGGCAGACTCGCCGCCACCTCGACGTACGTGACCACGATCAGCTTCGGCGACCGGGCCACGGCCGAGCAGGCTGCGGCGAGGGTCCGCCGGATTCACGAGTACGTGCAAGGCGTCGACCAGATAACGGGCCTCCCGTACGCGGCCGGCGATCCCGCGCTGCTGCTCTGGGTGCACGCCGCGCTGGTCGATTCCGCGCTCGCGGCCAGGCGGCTGTTCGGGACGCCGCTCTCGCCGCAGGACAGTGACCGCTACGTCGCGGAGATGGTGGTCGCTGCCGAGCTGGTCGGCGTGCCCCGTGCCCTGGTGCCTGCCAGCGTGGCCGAGCTTGACCGCTACCTCGGATCAGTCCGGTCCGAGCTGAGCTGCACACCGGCTGCCAGCCAGTCGATGGCCTACCTGCTTGAACCGCCTGGCCTGGACGAGGATATCGCCGAGATCTGGCAGGACGTCAGGGACGGCGCGGTCGCCGCGTTGCCGGCCTGGGCACGGGAGATGTACGGCTACCGCGAGCCGGAGCCGCTGACCCCGCAGCGCCGGACGCAGATCCGGCAGGCGCTCGGGGTGCTCGACGCCGTGTTCCTGGGCGAGCCTGGCGTGCTTGAGGCGCGACAGCGGATCACGCTGCGGGTGCGCGCGGCGGCCCGGGCCGGATGAGGCGGCGCCTGCTCGCCTCGGCGGCGATCGGCGGGGGCACTGCCGTGGCACTGGCTCTGCTCGCCCGCCGGCTGGGGAAACTCCGGATCGAGCGGGGCTGGTCCGCGCTGCAGCTCGTGGCCCGAGGCGGGGTGCGCTACGCGAGCAGCGCACCGGCGCTGTTCGCTGCGGCCGGCGAGCACCGGCAGCAGCTGCGCCAGGACCTTGCCCTGCAGACCGCCGAGGATGTCGCTGTCACCCTGGGAGCGATGAAGGGCGTGCTGATGAAGATCGGCCAGATGGCCAGCTACGTCGATGACGGGCTCTCGCCGGCCGTCCGCCGCACGCTCAGCAGGCTGCAGGACAGCGTCCCGCCGATGAGCGCGGAGCTGGCGGCTGCCGTGGTGGCCGAAGAGCTCGGCCTTCCCCCAGAACGCGCCTTCGCGCGCTGGGATCCCGAGCCGATCGCGGCCGCGTCGATCGGGCAGGTGCACCGGGCGATCACCCATGACGGCCGCGCGGTCGCCGTCAAGGTGCAGTATCCGGGTATCGCGGAGATGATCGCGGCAGACCTGGACAACGTCGCGCTGCTGCGCCGGATGCTGCGGATCACCGCGCCGAGCCAGGATGTCGAGGCGCTGATCGCCGAACTGCGCGAGCGGGTCCTCGAGGAACTGGACTACCGGCGCGAGGCCGACAACCAGCGGCTGCTCGCTGACTACTACACAGGCCACCCGACCATCAACGTCCCGGCGATCATCAGTGAGCTGTCGACCCGGCGGATCGTGACGAGCGACCTGGCCGACGGAGTCAGGTTCGCCGAGTTCGCCACCTGGTCACAGCGAGAGCGCGATCTGGCCGGCGAGACGATCTACCGGTTCGTCTTCCGCAGCCTGTACGGCATTCACGCGTTCAACGGAGATCCGCACCCGGGCAACTACCTGTTCCACGGCGGCGGCCGGGTCACCTTCCTCGACTTCGGGCTGGTCAAGCATTTCACCACGGCCGAATTGCTGCCGCTGATGGACATGGTCCGCCACCTGTGCGTCGATGACGATCCGCAGGCATTCCGCGGCAGCCTGGAGAGGGCCGGTTTCCTGCGGCCTAACGCTCCGCTGAGTACCGAGGTCGTCGTCGAGCACCTGGCCTTGTTCTACGACATGATCCGCACGCCGGGACGACGTACCGTGACGTCGGACTACTCGGCCGCAGTGGTGCGCAGGTTCTTCGATGTCCGCAGCCCGGTCACCGAGTACGCCAGCATCCCCAGGTCCTACGTGATCCTGCAGCGGATCAACCTGGGCATGTTCGGAGTACTCGGCGAGCTGACGGCAACCGCCAACTGGCGGGCCATCGCCGAAGAGATCTGGCCATTCGTGCTGGCTCCGCCGTCCACTCCGATGGGTCAGGCCGAGGCCGCCTGGCTGGCCAGGCACCTGGCCAGCACGCGGCGATCGAAGTAATCTTTCCAGGCGGTACCACAGCTGTGTCCAACCGACCAGCTGGTTCCGGCGTCTTTACGGGGCGAAGGTCAGTCAGCTCAGTCTTGAGGAGTCGAACATGATCGGTAACTTGCGGTTGCGCTCCGGTGTCCGCCGCCTGGCCCACGGACGCCGCCTGCCACTGGCCGCTGGCCTGATTGGCCTGGTCCTGGCCACCGTCTTCGGGGCAGGTGCAGCTGCCGCGATCGGCAGGCAGCACCCGGCCACGCCAGCAGTCTCCAGCTCGGTGAGCAGCGACATCAAGCACGACGAGGCGTTCGTCGACGCGAGATGGCATCATTGCGCGGGCTTCGCAGTACACGGCCATTGCCCATTCCAGGCGGCTGCCACGTCGAATGGTGCCAGCGGGCATCTGGTCGCGGTGAACCTGCGCTGGTGGTCGATGGACGCCTGCGAGCGCGGCCTGGTGTACTTCTTTGACGGAACCAAGTTCCTGGTCAACACCCACAAGCTCCGGCCGTACAGCATCGGCGGCGTGAAGGTGGTGCGCTCGGACGGTACCGCGAAGTTCGCCGTCGTGTACTGGGTGAGCGCGAACAAGAACACGCCTTGCTACGCGAACGGCAATGCCGGCACCGATACCTACACCTACCGGTGGACCGGATCTCGGATGGCCTGGAACTCGGGACGGCTGCCGCGGCTCCCCAAGGTGATCGTGGGCAGCCCGGCCGATAACTAAAAGCCACTCCCACGGCCTGGTCATGCGATGACCGGAGAGCGACCGCAGGCGGCCGGTGAGTCGCTGGGCGCGCTGCTAGCGCATGGCGACGCAGCGAGCCCGGCGCTCATCGTGCCCGACAACGGCCAGGTACTGAGCTACGCGCAGCTGGCTGACCGGATCGAGACGCTGGCCGGGCGCCTCGCCGCCGCTGATGTCCGGCGCGGTGACCGGGTGGCGCTCGCGCTGCCCAACGGCCCCGACTTCGTCCAGCTGCTGCTGGCGATCACCGCTCTCGGCGCCGCGGCGGCTCCGCTCAATCCGGCCTACACCGCCAGCGAGTTCGGCTTCTTCTTGCAGGACATCGCGCCGAGGAAGTTCCTGATCCCGGCCAGCCGGCCGGCCGCTGCCGTCACCGCAGCTGACGCCACGGCAACTGAGCTGGTGGCCGTCGAGGCGGCCGCTGACGGGCCGCCAGAGCTGCTCGTCGGCGGGACGGCGGTCAGGTCCTTGGCGTCCTTCGAGCGGGGCGATCCCGACGACGTCGCCGTCGTGCTGCACACCAGCGGAACGACCAGCCGTCCGAAGCAGGTTCCGCTGCGGCAGCGGAACCTGATGGCCTCCACCCGCACGATCGCCGCGCACTACCGGCTTGGCCGATCGGATGTCTCGTTCTGCGTGATGCCGTTGTTCCACGTGCACGGCCTGGTCGCATCCGCATTCGCGGCGCTGAGCAGCGGCGGCACCGTGATCGTGCCGCTCCGGTTCACCCCGCACCGGTTCTGGCGGCAGGCCCGTGAGCACGGGACCACCTGGCTGTCGGCCGGCCCGACGCTGCACCAGATGATCCTCGACCAGGCCGATCAGGCCGGACCGCCGCGATCCCTCCGATTCGTCCGCTCCTGTAGCTCCGCGCTGTCGCCAGCGCTGCTTGAGCGAGCGGAGGGCAGCTACGGGGTGCCGATGCTTGAGGCGTACGGCATGACCGAGGCGAGCCATCAGATGGCCTCGAACCCACTGCCGCCGGGCCGGCGCGTGCCGGCCTCGGTCGGCGTGCCGACCGGCACCGAGATCGGCGTGGTCGACGCCGTCGGCCAGGTCCTGCCAGCCGGGAGCCCGGGCGAGGTGGTGATCCGGGGCCCCGGCGTGATGTCCGGTTACGTGCACAACCCGGCCGCCACGGCTGAGGCCTTCTTCGGTGACTGGTTCCGCACCGGCGACCGCGGCGTGCTGCGGGACGGCTACCTGTTTCTTGAGGGACGGCTCAAGGAGATGATCATCCGCGGCGGCGAGAACATCTCGCCGGCCGAGATTGAGCAGGTCCTGCTCTCTCATCCGGCCGTGTCCGACGCGGTCTGCTTCGGCCAGGCTGACTCCAAGTACGGCGAGCTGGTGGCCGCGGCCGTGACCCTCACCGAAGATCTGCAGGCCAGGGCACTGATCGACTACTGCAGGGAGCAGCTCGCGCCGTTCAAGGTGCCGGCCACGATCTTCATCGTGCCGGAGATACCGCGCACCGCCACCGGAAAGGTGCAGCGCAGGCGGGTGGCCGAGCACGTCCTGCAGCGGCAGGCTGGCCAGTGAGGTTCGCCGTCCTCGGTGCCGGGGCGATCGGCGGTTACGTCGGAGCCGCGCTCGCACGCGGCGGCGCCGACGTCACGCTGATCGCGCGGGGTCCCCACCTGGCCGCGATGCGATCCCGCGGGGTCCGCGTGCTGTCACCGCGCGGGGACTTCGCCGCCCATCCCAGCGCGACCGATGACCTGGCGGCAGTCGCCGACGCCGACGTGGTCTTCGTCGCGCTGAAGGCGTACAGCCTGCCCGAGATCGCCCCGCAACTCGGCGCGCTGCTCGCGCCCG
Organism: uncultured Actinomycetota bacterium; assembly: GCA_963850875.1. Lineage (GTDB taxonomy): Bacteria > Actinomycetota > Actinomycetes > Streptosporangiales > Streptosporangiaceae > Chersky-822. The sequence continues at coordinate 167,145 of CAWKNA010000005.1, read as the reverse complement.
ATGCCGCGGCGATCTGGGCGCAGAACGGGATCCCGTGGTGGTATTTCCAGTCCATCCCTGCTCCGCCCGGCGGGGCCGGCCTGGAGAGCGTGGACCCAGGCGGCCTGATCGCCGCGTCGATCCGCCCGGAGCACAACATCGGCTGCGTCGTGTACTGCTCGACCGAGATCGTCGAGCCAGGGGTGATCCGGCACATCGAGGGCACCCGGTTCACGATCGGGGAGCCAGACGGCTCGGTAACCAGGCGATGCCAGCTGATCTCGGAAGCATTCGCGGCCGGCGGACTGAAGGCGTCGGCCGACATCCGGCTGCGCGATCAGATCTGGCTGAAACTCGTCGGCAATGTGGCGTTCAATCCCATCACCGCGCTCACCAGGGCGACGCTGGGAGAGCTGGGCACCGTTCCCGAGATGCGCGACCTGCTCCGGGCCATCTTCGCCGAATGCGCCAACGTGGCAGGTCGGCTCGGGATCAGCTTCCCGGTTTCGCTGGACCGGCGGCTTGAGGCCGGACTGGCCGTTGGCGACCACAAGACCTCGATGCTGCAGGATCTGCAGGCCGGCAAGCGGCTCGAAATCGGCTGCATGACCGGGGCCGTGGTCGAGCTCGCTGACCGCCTCGGCATCGACGTCCCGCACGTCCGGACCATCCATGCGTGCGTGCAGCTCCTTGACCAGCTGGGACCGCGTGATTAGGTGCCGCGACCTGGTCGGTCCACGCCACGCCCCGCCCAGATCCCCGTCGTGTGCTCAAGGTGACGTCGGATCAGTTGCCCGGTGAGCTTGGCATCGCCGCTGACGATGCTGTCCAGGAGGAGCGAGTGCTCATGCGCTGAGTCGGTGAGCTGATGCTCCTGCGCTAGGTGCGGGAGCCCGTACAGCCTGACCTGATCCCTGAGCAGCGCCACCATGTCGACCAGCCGCTGGTTCCCGAGCTCGCCGAGCAGCGAGAGGTGGAACTCCCGATCAGCCTCAAGGAAGCCGACGACATCGCCGGCCGCCGCGCATTCGCTGATCGTCGCCGCGAGCATCCGGTAGTGCGCGCGCCGGCCCGCGGGCAGTCGGCCAGCCACCTGAACAATGGCCGGGACTTCCAGGAGCAGGCGAACCTCGAGAATCTCCTGCAGATCCTGGTCCGAAAGCGTTGGTACCTGGAAGCCCTTATTCCTGATCGGGATCAGGAGCCCTTCCTTGGCCAGGCTGAGCACGGCCTCTCGTACCGGCGTGGCAGATACCCCAAGCCGGGCGGCAAGTACCCGAACCGAGATGACTTCCCCGGCCTCGATATTGCCGGCGATGATTCCGGCCCTGATTGCCCGGCGAGCCTCATCGCGCAGACTCGTCGGCGTCAGCGGGGACAGACCGTCCATCGCCCGTTCGAGCCGCTGTCCTGAGTCCTCGGCAGCGTTCTCAGCCGGGCTGGTCGTCATGCGTTCGCTCCTTCAGGTCCGGCGGGCAGCGCTGGCCGGTCGGTCGCAGCACCCGGTCGGCAGCGCTGCCCGGTCGGGTCGGCGTGCGCAAGACAAGGTTAGGCACAGCCAGACACGGTGGCGTGATCGTGACCAAACATCCTTGTTCGACGTGTGTCACATGTGATATATCACATCCTAGTTGCCCTGGATACGGTCCGTCTGGCGCGATTTCACCGCCCGCCGCTGCGGGACGAACGGGCCGGGCGCACGGGCTTCGCCGGTCGGAGGAGGAGCGAAGAGAACAATGAGAAAAAGGACATCGACGCTGCTTGGCGTGGCCATCGGAATCTGCGGCCTGGTCGCCGCCGGATGTGGCGGCTCGGGCACTACCTCGACCAATCCGGCCAAGGTCGCTTCCGGCGGAACCTATCGAACCGCAGTCTCAAGCTACGGTCTCACCGACAACATGGATCCGACCGGTGAGTATCAGAGCGGCTTTGCCTGGGAGGTGTACGCGGCGACGCTCAGAACGCTGGTCTCCTACCGCCGAGTGGCCGGTCCAGCGGGCACCATCTTGTATCCCGACCTCGCTGCCTCGATGCCGACGGTGTCCGACGGCGGGCTCGTCTACACCTTCCACCTGAAGTCCGGTATCCGGTTCGCGCCGCCGGTGAATCGGGAGATCACCTCTAGTGACATCCTCTTCGCCTTCCAGCGCATCAACGACGCCGCGCTTGCCGCGCAGTACGGCTTCTACTACGACGGCGTTATTCAGGGCATGACCGGCAAGGCGACCAGCATGACGGCGCCCATCTCGGGCATCCAGACACCGAATGCCACGACGATCGTCTTCCATCTGACCCAGCCGACCGGCGACTTCCTGTATCGCCTGGCCCTGCCGGCTACCGCGCCGATCCCGCCGGAGGTGGGCAAGTGCTTCACCAAGGCCGGCGCTTACGGCCGTGACGTCATCGCGTCCGGGCCCTACATGTTCCAGGGCTCGCCGAACCTCAAGATCTCCTCCTGCGTGGCCATGACGGCACTATCGGGGTTCGATCCGACCAGCCACATCGCCCTGGTCCGCAATCCGAACTACGCCCCGGCGACCGATAGCTCGCTGATGCGCGCCAATTACCTGAACGGCGTCGTCATCGATATCGACTCCAACATCAGCGACATCTACAACCGGGTGCAGGCCGGTGCGCTGGACGGCGCCATGTTCAATGCGCCGCCTGCGGTTGTGGTCCACCAGTACGAGACAAACGCCTCGCTCACCCGCTATCTGCACTCGACGCCGATTCTGTGGCTCGAGTCGATCACGATGAATCTGGCCATCCCGCCGTTCAATGACGTCCACGTCCGTAAGGCCGTCGCTTATGTGCTGGACCACGCCGCCCTGATTAACGCGCTGGGCGGGTCGACCGATGTCCAGATCGCGACGCACATCTTCCCGCCGGTGATGGTGCAGAACAAGCTCCCGGCGAGCTACAACCCCTACCCGTCGCCCGGCGAGCACGGCGATCTCGCCGCAGCCAAGGCGCAGATGCAGCAGTCTGCCTACGATCCCAAGCACGACGGCATGTGCGACGTCTCCGCGTGCAAGAACATCGTCTTCATCGACGCTCAGGGCCAGTTCACGGCCATCGACCCGATTGTCCAGGAGGACCTGGCCAAGATCGGCATTCAGATCGTGCCCAGGGACCTGGAGACCGGAGCGGCGTTCACCGCCATCGAGACCGTGAAGAACAAGGTTCCGATGAGCGCGCTCGGCGGCGGTTACGCCGACTATGCCGACGGCTACGGGTTCGCCGCGTCGTCCTTCCTCAGCACGGCGCTCGCTGCCACCGGCTGCTGCAATTACTCCTGGGTCGGGCTGACGAAGACGCAGGCTAAGAGCCTGGGAATTCCGTTCCCGGCTAACGGGGTCCCGTCGGTCGACTCGCGGATCAATCAGTGCGAGGCGCTATCCGGCACGCCGCGGGTGGACTGCTGGGTGGCGTTCGACCAGTACATGATGACGAATGTCGTCGCCTGGGTGCCTTATCTGTGGGGCAACTACGTCAACATCACCGCTCCTGATGTCACGCGCTATGTGGTGGACCAGGCGACGGGCTCGGTGTCACTAACTCAGATAGCCGTCTCCAACCATGCCACGCCATGAGCGCTGCTCCGTCGGCTGGCGGCGCGCAGGCGCCGACGGCGTCAGGGACGGTGCTGCTCAGCGGTAGCGAGGTCCGAGCGCTGGTGTCGATCGGTGACGTGATCGAGGCGGTCGAGCAGGCGGCGATAGAGCGGGTCAGCGGGCCGGTTTCCGCGGTTCCCCGGGTCGGTCTTCCCGGCGGGGGGACGCTGCTGATGGCCGCTCAGTCCGCCGAGCGCGGCGGCGTGGCAGCGAAGATCGTCTCGATCGCGCCGGGAAACCGAGCCGCGGGGCTTGCCACCATCCAGGGCCTGGCTTCCTGGTTCGACTACACCACCAGGCAGCCGCTGCTGGTGGCCGACGCGACTGCCGTCACGGCGCTGCGGACCGGCGCGCTGAGCGGCGTGGCGACCCGGGCGCTGGCACCGCCCGACGCCGCGGTGCTCACCATGGTCGGTGTGGGCGGTCAGGCGCTGTCCCAGGTAGCGGCGGTCGCTGCGGTCCGGCCGATCCGGCAGGTCCAGGTGGTGAGCCTGCACCGGGAGACGGCCGAGCAGTTCCGCGAGCGGCTGCTGGACAGCTTGCCGGACCGCAGCGTCGTCGTTTTCGACGACGTTGCCACCGCTGTCCGTGACGCCGACATTGTCTGTCTCGCGACCACGGCCGGATCCGCCCTGATCGAGGATCGTGACCTGAACCGGGACGTGCACGTCAACGCCGTCGGTGCCTACCGCCCCGACATGAAGGAGATCGGCGTCTCGGTATTCGCTGCGGCGTGCCTGGTCTGCGCGGACGATCCGCAAGGCGCCACGCACGAGGCGGGTGACCTGATGGCAGCCATCGCCGCCGGGGCGCTCGATCCAGCGTCGGTCGTCGATCTCGGCGCCCTGGTCGGACCGGGTCAGGTCCGCCCGGCCGGGTCCGGCGGGATCACGGTGTTCAAGTCGGTCGGGTCGGCGGCTGCTGATCTCGCGCTGCTCGATCTGCTGCTGGCGCGGGCGACTGCCGCTCCGGGGATCCGCCGATTCGACTTCGCCGGGTGAAGGTCGTCCGCCAATGGTGAATACGCCGCTGCTGCAGGTGAAGGACCTGCGTATTGCCTTCAGGACCGGGGCGGGCCCGGTGACCGTCGTCGACGGCGTGGACTTCAGCATCGACGAGGGCGAGACGCTCGGGATCGTCGGCGAGTCAGGATCGGGCAAGAGCGTTACCTGCCTGTCGATTCTCGGCCTGCTGGAAAACGCCCAGGTGTCCGGGGAGATCTTGCTTCGCGGCGAGAACCTGCTTGCCCTTGACCGGGCCGGGCTGCGCGCGGTTCGCGGCGCGTCGATCGGCATGGTCTTTCAGGATCCGCTGGCCAGCCTGAATCCGTATCACCGGATCGGCTGGCAGCTGGTTGAGGCGATCCAGGCGCACGGCCGGACCAGTCGGAGGGCCGCGCGTGCCCGGGCCCTGGAACTGCTCGGCCAGGTCGGCATCCCGCATCCGGCGCAGCGGCTCGACGACTGGCCGCATCAGTTCTCCGGCGGCATGCGGCAGCGGGTCATGATCGCCATGGCACTGGCGAACCATCCGGCGCTGCTGATCGGTGACGAGCCCACAACGGCTCTTGATGTCAGCGTTCAGGCCCAGATTCTCGAACTGCTCGCCAGGCTCCAGGACGAGCTCGGCATCGCGGTCATCCTGGTCACGCACAACCTCGGCATCGTTGCCCAGATCGCCGATCGGGTCATGGTGATGTACGCCGGGCGGGTTGTGGAGAGCGGTTCCATCTGGGACATCTTCCGCGAATCGGCGCACCCTTATACCTGGGGCCTGCTGTCCAGTGTCCCGAGCCTGACCGGACCGGTGCTGCTATCGGACGGCGAGGCGCGGCTGCGGTCGATCCGCGGCCTGCCGCCGAACCCGACGGCGATGCCGTCAGGCTGCCGGTTTCACCCCCGATGCGGCTTCGTCATGGATGTCTGCCGGACCGACGTGCCGCAGCTGGAGTCGGCTGACCGGCCGGGTCACCGGGCCGCCTGCCATCTGCCGCCCGAGCGGCGGACCGCAGCCAGGCTGGAGGCGACGGTGAGCGGCGATGGCTGACGACGCCGGCCGCATGACGACCGCTGGTGATGGCCAAGCGCTGCTGGCGCTGCGCGACGTCTCCAAGCGCTTCGCGGTCGGCCGCGGGCTCAGCCGAGGCAGCCGCTGGCTGACCGCTGTGGACGGCGTGACCTTGGACATCGTCCGCGGCGAAACCTTCGCCGTGGTCGGCGAGACGGGCTGCGGCAAGTCGACCCTGGCCCGCCTGATGGTCCGCCTGACGCCAGTGACGAGCGGCTCGGTTCTGATCGGCGGCCGGGACGTGACCCACGAGCACCGCCGCGCGCTCCGGCCGCTGCGGCGGGACATGCAACTTATCTTCCAGGACTCGTTCTCGTCCTTGAATCCCCGCCATACCGTCGGCGCGATCATCGCCGAGCCTTTCCGGATTCACGGCCTGGTGCCGCGGGCCGAACGGCGGGCCAACGTCGAACGGCTGATGGAGCTTGTCGGCCTGAGCGCGGCGAGCTATGACCGTTATCCCAGGGATTTCTCCGGCGGCCAGCGGCAGCGGATCAGCATTGCCAGGGCGATCGCGGTGCGTCCCAAGCTGCTCGTCTGCGATGAGCCGGTGTCCGCGCTTGACGTGTCGATCCAGGCCCAGATCCTCAACCTGTTGCTGGACCTGCGCAGGGAACTCGGGCTCAGCTACGTCTTCATCAGTCATGATCTCGCCGTGGTGCGGCAGATCGCCGACCGGGTCGCCGTCATGTACCTCGGCCGCCTGGTCGAGGTGGCACCTGCTCAGCAGATCTTCGGCTCGCCGCACCACCCGTACACCGCAGCGCTGCTGTCGGCCACGCCAGTTCCCGACCCTGAGATTGCCAGGCACTCCCGGCGCGTGGTCTTGCAAGGCGACCCGCCAAGTCCGGCCAGCCCGCCGTCTGGCTGCTCGTTTCACCCGCGCTGTCCGCGAGCAGCGGAGCGCTGCGCCACGGAGCGGCCGCAGCTCACCGACGACGGAGCGGGCGGCCTCGTTGCCTGCCACTTCCCGCTCGCGCCCGGTGAGCCGCTGGAGCACCGGGCCGGAGCCGACGCTGCCGGGTCGGCTGGACCCGACCGCCCGAACCTGCCAATCAGCTCAGCCGACGAGGGAGGCCAATGATGGGTTCACCGACTGCGCAGCCCGGCTCGGTGCCAAAGGTGTCCGTGCCTGGCGGGTACCTGGACGCCGCCGGACCGCTGATCCAGCCCAGGGACCTCGCCACGTACCTGCCCGAGCTTCGGGCCGGAGAGGTCGCCACCGTGCTCGCCACCGTCGCGTCTATCGAGGACTCGCGGTACGCGTTCGGCGTGCTTGCGCACTGGCTGGCGATGGAGCGCGAGGGATCGCTGTCGTTCCTGATCGCGCGGACCGTCCGCGACATCGACGCCGCAGCCGCCAGCGGAGAGGTCGCGATCGTTCTGCATTTCCAGGGTTGTGATCCGATCGAGGCAGACGTCAACCTGCTGGACGCCTATCACGCACTCGGCGTGCGCGTCATGCAGCCGACCTACAACGCGCGCAACCGGCTCGGTGACGGTTGCCTGGAGCGCGCCAACAGCGGGCTGTCCAAGTTCGGCCGCGCGGCCGTCGCGAGAATGAATGAGCTGCGGATCGTCGTCGACGTCGCTCACGTCGGCGAGCGCACCAGCCTCGACGTGATCGAGGCGAGCTCGGCCCCGGTCATCGTGAGCCATGGCAACGCCTGCGGCGTCTACCAGAGCCGTCGCAATCTCACCGATGAGCAGATCCTGGCGGTCGCCGCGAGCGGCGGCGTGATCGGCGTCTGCGCTTTCCCCGGATTCGTGTCGGCCACCGAGCCAGACCTCGACAAGCTGCTCGATCATCTCGACTACCTGGTGGCACTGGCCGGCGACGAGCACGTGGGACTCGGGCTGGACTTCAGCCAGGAGACCGCGGGTGATTACGACTACTTCGGCTATGAGGAGGACACCTATCCGCGGCCGCCGTGGATCTACCCGCCGGGCATCGCCGGATTCGCCGACATACCCAATGTCGGCGACCGGCTTCGCGGCCGCGGCTACAGCGAGGAGCAGATCCAGCGGATCGCCCGTGGCAACTTCCTGCGGGTGTTCGGGGAGGTGTGGGGCGAGTGAGTCCAGGACGGCTCTTCGATCTCGGTGCGCCGATGGCCGATGGCACCCGGCTGTCCACCGACGTCGTGCTGCCTGGCTCGACGGGGACCTGGCCTGCGGTGCTGATCCGCACTCCCTACTCGAAGGTTAGCGACCGCATCCTGTCCTGGGCGGACTTCTTCGCCGACTACGGCTATGCCTTGGTGGCCCAGGACGTCCGCGGCCGCGGTGACTCCGAAGGCGACTGGGAGCCGTGGATCAACGAGTTCGGCGACGGCCGCGACGCGGTCGAGTGGACCGCCGCTCAGCCCTGGTGCAACGGCAAGGTCGGGATGCTCGGCGGCTCCTACGAGGCCTGGGTTCAGTGGGCCGCCGCCAGCCGCCATCCCGCCCATCTGGCCGCCATGGTGACCAGCGGCAGCCCAGGGCGCTGGTTCAGGGACTGGCCGTATCGGTTCGGTGCGTTCTATGCCTCCGACTACCTGGAGTGGCTGAACCGGACCGCGGGCCGCGTCGTCCAGCCGGTCCCGTTCCCGAGCTGGTCCTGGCTGATCGGCCACGCCGACCTGCGCAGCCTGGACAGCGACACCGGCCGCCCGCTCGCTTCCTGGCAGGCAGCGCTCGACCACGACAGCTACGACGACTACTGGCGCTCCCTGGAGATCACCGGTTACGAGCAGATGGACATCCCCGTCCTGCACCTGACCGGCTGGTTCGACGCCTGCGCGCCCGGGGAGTACCACCACTTCCGGCAGATGCGGCAGAGCTCGCCCGCGGCCGACCGGCAGTCGCTGGTGATCGGGCCGTGGGACCACGGCGGCGCGGTGGTCACCGGAGCCGCAGTCGAGGGCGACCTGGCGATTGGCGCTCGGGGGACGGTCGACATCAGGCTGGCCTGGGAGCGCTGGTTCGCCAGGTGGCTGAAGGGGACGGCTGGCGGCGAGCATGATCCGGCCGTCCGGTATTTCTGCCTTGGCAATAACGGGTGGCTCACCGCTGATGACTGGCCGCCGCCGCAGAGCCGGGAACTGGTGCTGTACCTCCATGGTGACGGGACTGCTGGCCCCGAGCCCGATGCCGACCCAAGTACCAGGACATATCTCTATGACCCCGCCGATCCGGTGCTGAGCCTGCTAGCGGTGCACAACCGGGACCGGCTCGAATGGGCACCGCGGCCGTCGCTGCTGGTCGATCGGCGCGCCGATGTGCTCAGGTACGCCGGGACGCCGGTCGCCAGCCCGCTGACCATCGCCGGCCCGGTCCGCGCCGCGCTGTTCGTCTCGACGACCGGAGTCGATACCGACTTCGTCGTCTCGCTCGTCTGCATCCAGGCCGACGGCACGGGCACCATCATCGCCGACGGGATCCTGCGAGCCGCGATGCGTGCGTCACTGAGCGACGCGGCCCTGCTGGAGCCTGGCCAGGTCTACGAGCTCGACATCGAGGTCAACGACATCAGCCTGCAGCTCAGCCCGGGCGAGTCGCTCGGGATTGTGGTGAGCTCGTCGCTTGCCCCGAACTACCATCCGAACCCGAATACCGGTCTCGGGTATGCCAGCGCACAGCCGCCGGTCGTGGTCAGGCAGACCGTGTTCCACGGCGGACCGCATCCGTCCAGGCTGGTGCTGACCGTCCTCGAGCCCGATCCGCCCGACGGCCGGGCCGGGGCCGCCGACGGTGCTGAGCGGAACGCATCATGAGCGCTGGCATCACGAGCGTCCTGGCGCCGAGGGGCAGCGCGCACGAATTCGGCGGCGTCCTGACGCCGCAGCGCGGCACCTGGCGGGAGACCTGGTCGCTGTTCCGCCACGATCGGTTCGCCATGACCGGGCTGTTCCTGGTGGCCGTGATCGGCGTGCTGGCGCTGCTCGCCCCGCTGCTCGCGCAGCTTGTCGGGCATCCGCCGAACCAGACCTTCGATTTCATGGTGACCGGCCAGGGGCTGCCCAGGGGCCCGAGCGCGAGCTTCCTCTTCGGCGGTGACCAGGTCGGCAGGGACGTCTTCGTCCGCACCATCTACGGAGCGCGGACATCACTGACCGTTGCCCTGGTCGCGGCGGTGACCTCGACGATTCTCGGCTTGCTGATCGGCATCGTGGCCGGGTACTACGGCGGCTTCGTCGATGTCATCTTGTCCAGGATCACCGACGTCTTCCTGGCGCTGCCGATCCTGCTCTTCGCGATCAGCATCTCGACCGTCGCCTCGGTGACCACGGCCGGCGCCCTCGACGGCCTGCTCAAGCCAGGGATCTGGCTGGTCACCTCGGTGATCGCCTTCTTCAGCTGGCCGTACCTGGCCCGGATCGTCCGCGGCCAGGTCATCTCGCTCCGGGAGCGGGAGTTCATTCAGGCGGCCGAGGGTCTGGGCGCAGGGGACTTCCGGATCATGTGGCATGAGGTCATGCCGAACGTGATCAGCCCGGTGCTGGTGTACCTGACCCTGATCGTGCCGAGCAATGTCCTGTTCGAGGCTGCGCTCAGCTACTTCGGACTAGGTGTCCCCGAGTCGACGCCGAGCTGGGGCCAGATGCTGGCTGATGCCACGAACAACTCGCTCTTCACCTACGCCTGGTGGATGATGCTCTTTCCCGGGTTGTTCCTGTTCCTCACGATGCTCGGGTTCAACCTGATCGGCGACGGGGTCAGGGACGCGTTCGACAAGCTGAGCGGCGCCGCCGTGGCCGGCGGGTAGCCGATGGCCAGGTACCTCGCCGGGCGGCTGCTCCAGCTCGTGATCGTGGTGCTGCTCATCCTCGCGCTCACCTTTGTCATCTACTTCGTCATCCCTCCGGTCAGCCCGGCCGTGCTGTTCGCTGGCAAGCATCCGACGCCGCAGCTGATCGAGCAGGTGAAGCAGAACCTGGGGCTCGATCATCCGATCTGGGTCCAGTATCTGCTGTTCGTCAAGCGCTTCGTCTTCGGTGACCAGTGGGGCTGGCCCGGCCTGGGTTCCTCATATGTCACCCATTCATCGGTGAAGAGCCTGATCGGCGGGCGGCTGGTGATCACCGCGACGCTGGCCTGCGGTGCGGCGCTGGTATGGGTGTGCCTGGGCATCCCGATGGGTGTGCTTTCGGCGCTGCGGCGCGGCCGTCTCTTCGACCGGCTCAGCCTCGGGCTGTCGCTGTTCTTCGTGTCAGCCCCGGTGTTCTGGCTTGGCGTGATGGCGCTCTGGCTGTTCTGGTACAAGCTGGGCGTGGCGCCTGGCAGCGGCTACTACCCGCCGAGTCAGTACGGATTCGGCGCTTGGGTGGGCCACCTGATCATGCCCTGGATTGTGCTGGCGCTGCTATATGCCGGATGGTATTCCCGGATGAGCCGGGCGTCTGTACTTGACGTGCTGCGCGAAGACTTCATCAGAACGGCGCGCGCCAAGGGCATCTCAGAATGGCGGGTCGTCGTCCGGCATGTGTTGCGGGCGAGCCTTACCCCGCTGGCCACCATGTTCGGGATGGATCTCGCTGGTCTGCTCGGCGGAACCGTGATCGTGGAGCAGGTCTTCAACCTCCAGGGAATGGGTCAGTTCGCGGTGGAATCTGTATTCAGCGGCGATCTGCCTTCTGTCCTGGCGGTCACGCTGATCGTGGCCATCGGCGTCACGCTCGCGAACGTCGTCGTCGATGTGCTCTACGCGACTCTCGACCCGAGGGTACGGCTGGGCCGCTGACCGCGCTTGGGCGCTTCGGCGGCCGCTGCAGGTAGGGCACTCGCGGCCGCCGCGCAGGCACGTGTCGGCGGGTGCCGGGCGGGCGAGCGCTGGCTGGCGTGGGCACGCCGGGGGCGCGTCGGCTAGGAGAGGAGAGAGCATGGCCGGGACGGCATCTGGCCGGGCGGCTGTTGTCGGAGCCGGCATCGTCGGCCTGTCGGTGGCGTGGTTCCTGCAGGAGGCAGGTTTCGACGTCACCGTCTTCGACCGGACCGGGGTCGCCGCCGGTGCCTCAGCCGGGAATGCCGGCTGGCTCTGCCCCGGGATGACAGCTCCGCTGCCCGAACCCGGCGTGCTCAGGTACGCATTGCGATCTGTCGTCCAGCGGGACTCACCGCTCCGGATCGCCCCGGCGGCGTTGCCAGGAATCGCGACGTTCCTCGCCTCGTTCGCCCGCTGCTGCACCGAGCCCAGGTGGCTGCTGGGTGTGACGAAGTACGCGCAGATCAGCGCGATGGCACTTGAGTCCTACGATCTGCTCAGCCAGGGCGGCGTCAGCGGCAAGGTCACCGAGGCACCGGTGCTGATGGCCTTCGAGCACGCCGATCAGGCGGCACCGCTGGCGCGCGAGCTGGAGATTCTGGGCAGTGCCGGGCAGCGCTTTCCGGTGACCGAGCTGACCGGCGATGAACTGCGGGCGCAGCAGCCGCTGCTGTCGGCGCGGGTCGGCTACGGCCTGCGGCTCGACGGACAGCGCTACCTGCAGCCGCTGGCCTACGTGCAGAGTCTGGCCGGATCGGTCCAGCACCGGGGCGGCCAGATCCGGCTCGGAGCTGCGGTCGGCCGGATCGATCCGTTGCCTGGCGGCGGAGTCCGAGTCACCCGGACGGGCGGGGCCGTCGCGCCGGCTGGCGGGACGTTCAGCGCGAACGGAGTGACTTCCTGGCCGACCAGCCGAACAGTCAGCCCGGCGGGTCCGGCGGACAGCTTTGACGTGGGCGTGCTCGCGAATGGCGCCTGGCTGAGCGGGCTGGGCAAGAAAACGGGCATCCGGGTCCCGGTCGCCGCCGGACGCGGCTACTCCTTTACCGTGCGGACGGCCCGGCCGCTCGAAGCCCCGCTGTACCTCCCGGCCCTGCGAATCGCGTGCACGCCGATTCCCGGCGGGATGCGAGTGGCCGGCACGATGGAGTTCCGGTCCGCGGATGCGCTGGTCGACCGGCGCAGGATCGACGCGATCGTGCGCTCAGCGCGGAACCAGCTAGACGATGTCGACTGGTCCACGCTCGACGACTGCTGGGTCGGCCCGCGCCCGGTGACCGCCGATGGCCTGCCACTGGTCGGTGCCACCAGGCAGCCGGGTCTCTTCGCGGCAGGCGGTCACGGGATGTGGGGGATGACACTCGGGCAGGCCACCGGCCGATTGCTAGCCGAGTTCATCGCGACAAGCAAGCGGCCCGACGGACTCAAGCACTTCGATCCCTGCCGCTGACGTCCGCATGGGCAACGCCGACACTGCCATGACCTTTCCCTGACTTGATCTTGGTTCAGCGTTCGGCCACGTAGCTGCCCTTCCCCGGTGTCGTGACGATCAGGCCCGCGTCGCGCAGGACGGTCATGGCCCGGCGGACGGTGTCGCGGCTGATGCCGAACTCTCCCATCAGCTGGGATTCTGACGGTACGGGAGCGCCAGGCCCGAGGTCGCCGGACTCGATGCGCTCCCTGATCAGCGCGGCAAGCTGCCTGTAGACCGGCACCGCCGAGTCAGGATTGATCTTCACTTGACCAGGCTAAACAGAGGTAACTGCCTGACTACATTCGCATACGGGTGCAGTTAGGTGCCGACAGGTTCACATATGATGCAGGGCAGGCGACTCCCGCCTGCGAGGAAGCACAGACGGGAGCCTAGGAACCGCCTACAGGGAGGCGACCCATGTCAGTGAATCCTACGGACGACCTTGCCGCCATCACGGCAATAGATCAGCGCTTCGGCCGCCGCTGGACCATCAGCTACCATCACGTTCTCGGCAACTGGTCAGCCGAGCGACGCAGCGCGGACGGTCGGTCGATCCGGTACATCTGCGCCAGGACCGGTGATGAGCTAGCCGCGAAGGTTGAGACGGCGCAGACGGTTGAGCCATGAGCGAACCGGCACCGCCGCTGATCGTGACGCCGGTCAAGCGACCGCCGCTGACAGGCCAGGGTCGTTTCATCTGCGGGACGTGCGACCGGCCATATCCGACGGCTAAAGCGCTCGTGACGCACATCGATCAGGTGCGGGCAGCGGAACACGCGGAACGGGACGGGCCGTCATGAAAGAAGTCTGCAGGCTGCTGCCCCGTCGATCGCACGCGCAGCAATAGGAATCCAGCTGACCTATCTGATCGGCCACTGGCTGATCGATGTCCTGCCGACGCATCCTTGGATGTACTGACTTCCGGCCAGGGCGCTCGCGCGAGGCAGTCACCTAGCATCGGTTGCGTGGCCACATTCCGCCCAAATCGGCGTTGATGCTTGGCGGTACCTATCAATAGTCCAAACGACGGCAGAGGAGCAGGCGCGAGAAATGCCACGTGTCCGCGGCTGCGCAGGTACATGGGCGGCGCCTGGGTGATGCGGCTGGATAGGGGCGGCCGGTCTTCGACGCGGTATGCCAACCCCGATCGTGTCGCGGCACCGGCCCGGCAACACCCGCTGCGGCATCTTCGGCCTGGACAACGGCCAGGTGTTCCCCGCGACCACCGGCTATGACATGTCCACGGGACTCGGGTCGCCGCAGCTGACAAGCAAGAGCGGCAAGGCCGGGCTCGCGTTCTACCTGTGCAGCATGGCGGGTCAGGCTAGCCGTCCGACCGTAACCGGGCTGAGCCCGGCGCTGCTCCCGGCCGCCGGCGGCACGGTCACGATCACCGGCACCGGATTCAAGCCCGGCGGTTCCGCAGCCGTGGCCGGGATCCAGGTCGGCACCTGGCGGGTCCGCCGAGCAAGTTCACGGTCAACAGCGACACGTCGATCACGGTGATGTTCCCGCCGGCGAAGAACACGCTGCCGCCCGGGTCGCCGGCTGCGCTGGACGGCGCGGGCCGGGCCAACGTGTTCGTGACGCTGAAAAGCGGGCTGTCCAGCATCCCGAACCCGGCGAGCACGATGGAATACGTGGACGAGTCGGCTACCAACCCCATCCCGTCGGTCACCGGCGTCAGCCCGTACGGCGGCGACGAAACCACCCCTGGCCCGGTGACGATCCTCGGATCGGGATTCACCGGCGCGACGGCAGTCAAGTTCGGCGGTGTCGCGGCCGCGAGCTTCAAGGTGCTCAGCCCGTTCGAGATCCGCGCCACGCCGACCCCGTACTCGGGATCGGTCACCTGCGCGCCCAGCGTGACCGGCGAGACCCCGACGACCGACATATGCCAGGCCCAGGTCACGGTCACCAACGCCAAGGGGAGCAGCGCGACCGGGACCATCCTGCCTCCGCTCGAGGGCTCGCTGCCGCCGCTCACGCCGATGGCCGTGTTCGGCCCGCCGACCGGCTGCGGTTGCGAGGTCGAGCCGGCGCCGACCGAGTTCGACTACGTCCCGACGCCGGCCGTCACCTCGGTCTCGACCTCGCCAGCCAACCCAGGCTCGCTGGCCAGCGAGTTCGGCGGCTCGGTGATCACGGTCAACGGCAGAGGGTTCAACTTCCTGACAATGGACTGGGGCAGCTTCGGTAACCCCGGCCTGGAGTCCTCGCTGGACGCCTCGTTCATCTTCCTGAGCGGCACCCAGATGCAGATCATCGCGCCGTCCGAGCCGATCACCACCGAGTCGCTCAGCGTCCCGTTCTCGGTGACCACCCTGGTCGGCCGGTCCAACAGATCCCCGGTTACCTTCGCCGGCATTCCCGCAGTCACCGAGGCGGTGAATACCGTCACCAAGAAGAACGGCGGTCCGGACACCGGAGGATCCCCGATCGTGATCACCGGCCACGGGTTCAACCAAGCCGTCGGACCGCTCCAGTTCGCCGACACTACCCCGTTCTCCCTCGGCACCCAGTTCACCTACACCGTCCACAGTGACAGCAGCATCAGCGCGCAGACCGTGCAGCAGAACCCGGCACTAGTCGATGTCGAGGTATGCAGCGCCACGGCCTGCTCGCTGAACCGGCCGGCCGACGAGTTCTTCCTCTTCCCGCCGGGCAACCCGGTGGTCACCACGATAAGGCCGGCCTCCGGGCCGGCCGCCGGCGGCAACAAGGTCACGATCACCGGCCAGAACCTCGGCTGCGTGACCGGCGTCTTCTTCGGCAAGAAGGCCGCTAAGAAGATCAGCAACGGAGCCGCGATCCTCGACTGCGGATCGACCACCGTCGTGTACGCCACCGAGCCACCTGGCAAGGTCGGCACGAAGGTAAAGGTGACCATCACCACGGTCGAGAGCGACCTCACCGGATCAGGCCCGAGCAAATCGACCGTATTCTTCACCTACCGTCGCCGTTGAGGCCAGATTCTGGTCGATCTTCGTCAGGCCGTGTTCCGCTTGATCTGTCGGCCGCAGGAGGGCTGGTTGCTGCCTGTCGGCCCTTGGCGACACCATCTGCACCGTGGACCTCAGGCGTACCGGCTAACGATCATCGCGTTGGTTACGTCTGTTACTTATTGACGGTAGGACGCGTCAGGTGTAATTTCTCGGACACTCCGCGCGGGCAGTGCGGCGAGGCATGTGACGAGGTGCTCGGTGACGCGGACTGATGACTTCTCGGACTCCGGCGATTCGGGTCAGGTCGGCCGGGAAGTTGCCATCGGCCCGGTGGTGCTGAGCGCGGAGCAGCGGGCCGAGCTGGTCTGGCGGGCAGCCGCAGTGACCGAGCGGCTCGCTGCCCAGGGCGTCACCATGGTGGCGCTGTGCTGGGTCGACAACGCGGGGATCACCCGGGTCAAGACCGTCCCGCTCGGCCGACTGGAGCGGGCCGCGGGCTGGGGCATCGGCATGTCGCCGGTGTTCGACGTGTTCGTGGTCGATGACAGCATCACCACGAGCAAGTACATCGGCGGCCCGGACGGGGATCTGCGGCTGGTGCCCGAACTGGAACGGGTCACCGCGCTGCACGGTCAGCCTGGCTGGGCCTGGGCACCGGTCGATCGTTACACACAGGAGGGGCGCCGTTACGCCGGATGCCAGCGCTCGTTCGCCCGCGCCATGGTCGGCAAGGCGCTGGAGCAGGGGCTGACCGCCCGGGTCAGCTTCGAGGTGGAGTGGGCACTGGGCACCGACGACGACGAGCGGTTCGTACCAGCGTGCACTGGACCGGCCTACGGCATGACCAGGGTGATCGAGCTGTCCGACTACGCACGTGAGCTGGTCGGGGCGGTAGAGCGCCAGGGCATCGTGGTCGAGCAGTTCCATCCGGAGTACGCGGCCGGCCAGCTTGAGATATCGGTCGGGGCCAGCGACCCGGTCAGCGCGGCCGACGACAGCGTGCTGCTTCGCCAGACGATCCGGGCGGTATCCGCGCGGTTCGGTTACCAGGCCTCGTTCGCCCCCTCGGTGATCGCCGGGTCCGTCGGCAACGGCGGGCACGTCCACCTCAGCATCTGGCGCGACGGGAAGAACCTGCTGGCCGGCGGGCCCGGCAGGCACGGCATCAGCAGCGAGGGCGAGGCGTTCGCGGCCGGGATCCTGGCCGCGCTGCCTGAACTCACGGCAGTGGGCGCGCCCAGCGTCGCCAGCTACCTGCGGCTGGTTCCCTCGCACTGGGCCGGTGCCTACCAGTGCTGGGGGAGGGAGAACAGGGAGGCGGCACTCCGCCTGGTCACCGGCTCATCCGGCGAGCATGACGTCCGGGCCAATCTCGAGGTCAAGTGTTTTGACCTGGCCGCCAACCCCTACCTCGTAGTGGGCTCGCTGATCGCCGCCGGGCTGGCCGGGATCGGCACCGGTGCCGTGCTCCCGCCGGAGATCTCAGGTGACCCGGCCGGCCAGGAGCCCGCAGACCTGGCCAGCTGGGGCGTCCGGCGGCTGCCGCAATCGCTGGCCGAATCGGCCGGCCAGCTTGAGCGCAGCGCTGTGCTGCGCCAGGCGATGGGCGATCCGCTGTTCGAGGCGTTCCTGGCGGTTCGCCGGGCCGAGGTCGAGATGTTCGCCGATGTCAGTGCGGACGATGTCGTCGCGCGGACCCGCTGGCGCTGGTGACGGCTGTGCCCAGGCCCGAGCCGACGGTGACCGTCGCCGAGCGGCTGCAACTGCAGCTCGGGATGCTCACGCCGGCCGAGCGAAAGGTCGCCCGCACGCTGATGGCCGACTACCCGGTCGGCGGCCTGGTACCAATCGCCAAGCTGTCCGCAGCCTCCGGGGTCAGCGCGCCCACGGTGGTGCGGCTGGTCAGCAAGCTGGCGTTCGACAGCTATGCCGACTTCCAGCAGTCGCTGAAATCGGAGGTTTCCGCCAGGCTGTCCTCGCCGCTGCAGATGCACGCCGACCGCCAGGATCCCGGCCGCGAGGACGCGCTGAGCCGGACCGAGGCCTTGCTCACCGCCGGGATCCGGGCCAGCTTCGCCCGGCTGCCGCCGGCCGAGTTCGAGCAGGCAGTCCGGCTGCTCGCCGAGCCGCGCCGGAACGTGGCGCTGGTCGGCGGCAGGTTCAGCTCGATGCTGGCCGAGTACCTGGCCGCGCACCTGCGGATCCTGCGGCCGCGGGTGCACCTGATCCCGGCGGCCGGGGCCGACCGGATCAGCTCGATCCTGGACCTGGGCCGCAAGGACGTCCTAGTGGCCTTTGACTACCGCCGCTACCAGCACGACACCGTGCGGCTGACCGCGGCGGCCAGGGAGCAGGGGGCAACGGTGATCGCCTTCACCGACCCTTACCTGTCGCCGCTGTCGGCATACGCGGACGTCATTTTGACCTCAAGCGTGCAGTCGCCGTCTCCGTTCGACGCGCTCACCCCGGCGGTGGCGCTGGTCGAGGCCATCATCGCGGCGGTGATCGACCGGCTGGGTGACCTGCCGAGAGCGCGGATGGCCCGCTACGACGCGCTGTACGCAGGGACTGTCGACGGACCACGGGAGGATTTGTGACGACCACTGAGCAACTGACCGCGGGGCCACTGACCGCGGGGCCGCTGAGCGCTAAGCAGCCGGCGCTGATCGACCATCATGTCCATGGCGTCGTCACCGCCGAGCTCGACGGCTCAGGGTTCGAGGCGCTGCTCACCGAGGCGCAAGGACCGCCGGGCCCAGGTACCTCCAGGTTCGACAGCCAACTCGGCTTCGCGGTACGGCGCTGGTGCTCGCCGGTACTCGACTTGCCGCCGTCTGCGCCGGCCGAGGATTACATCGAGCGCCGCGCGCAGCTTGGCAGCGCCGAGGTGAACCGTCGCTTGCTCCGAGCCGCGCAGGTCCAGGCCTGGCTCGTCGACACCGGCTACCGGGCAGATCAGATCACCACCAGGGAGCAGCTCGCAGCGGCGAGCGGCACGCCGGCGCATGAGATCGTCCGGCTTGAGCTGGTCGCCGAGCAGGTCGCCAGGGCTGGCACTAGCGCGGCCGACTTCGCCGCGTCGTTCGCCGCGGCTCTGGCGACCGCGTCGGCGGGTGCCGTCGGATACAAGTCGATCGTCGCGTACCGCCTGGGGCTTGACTTCGACCCTGCCCGGCCGAGCGCCGCCGAGGTCACGGCGGCGGCCGGGCGGCTGCTGCGCGGCTTCGCCGCCGACCCGGCGGCGCGGCTTGATGATGAGGTCCTGCTCAGGCACCTGATCTGGACGGCGGTCGACACCGGCCTGCCGGTGCAGTTCCACGTCGGCTTCGGCGATCCTGACGTGCGCCTGCACCGGGCCAATCCGTCGCTGATGCATGATTTCCTGCTGGCCACCGAGCCGATCGGCACCCCGATCATGCTGCTGCACTGTTACCCGTACCACCGGCAAGCCGGTTACCTCGCCAACGTCTTCCCGCATGTGTATATGGACCTCGGCGCGATACTCAACCATGTCGGCGCACGCTCGGCAGCCGTGCTCGCCGAGGCGCTTGAACTCACCCCGTTCCACAAGATGCTGTACTCATCCGACGCGTTCGGCCTGCCAGAGCTGCACTTCCTGGCCGCGCTCGGGTTCCGCCGCGACTTGGCCCGGGTAACCGGCGAGTTTGTCGCCGACGGCGCCTGGTCGGCTGCTGACGTCGGCCGGGTCGCTGCGCTGATCGGCTCGGCCAACGCCATTCGGGTGTACCGGCTGGCGCAGTCGTGACTAGCGCAGGCCTGGCCGCGGAGTTGAGCGCTCTGCTCGATCGCGAGCTAGCTGCCGCGGTCGCGCTGCGGCACGAGTTGCACGCCGACGCCGAGCTGGGCGGATCGGAGCACCGCACGGCAGCGCGAGTGGCGGCCGCGCTCGGCGGAGATGACAGTCCGCCGATCGCAGGCACCGGCCGGATCGTGCGGATCGGCCCAGCTGATGGCCCGTGCATCGCGATCAGGGCTGAGCTCGACGCCCTGCCGGTGCAGGAGCAGACCGGCGCGCCGTGGGCGTCGCAGACCGGCGCGATGCACGCCTGCGGCCATGACGTGCACCTGGCCGCGCTCGCCGCGCTCGGCCGAGCGGCCAGGAGCGCGGATCAGGCTGGCGCGCTGCCGTCGGCGCTGCTCGCCGTGCTCCAGCCGCGCGAGGAGACCATCCCGTCCGGAGCCAAGGACATCGTCACCTCGGGCGCGCTGCAGGCGCAGCGGCCCAGTGCCATCATCGCCGTGCACCTGCAGCACCAGGTCGCCGCTGGCATGATCGCCGCATGCGTTGGCACGGTGAATGCGTCGTCCGACGAATTCGAGATCAGGGTGGAGGGCTCGGGCGGGCATGCCGGGTATCCGCACCTGACCGCTGACCCGGTCCCCGCGCTCTGCCAGACTGTCCTCGCGCTGCAGCAGATCGTCAGCCGGCGCACCGATCCCACCCACGCCGTGGTGGTCTCAGTCGGCACGCTTGAAGCTGGCCAGGCCCCGAATGTGATCCATCCGGCCGCCATCGCCCGCGGCACGCTCCGGGCGCTTGACCAGGCCGACCGGCCGGGACTGCACAAGGCGCTGCGCGAGATCGTGACGCATACCTGCCAGGCGCATGGCTGCCAAGGCGTGGTGACGATCCACGACGGGGAGCCAGCGCTGGTCAACGACGAGGCGCTGACTACCGCGAGCTGGCCCTGGCTGCGCGAGGCCGGTCTGGAGATCGACAGGTCGTTCCGTTCCTGCGGCGCCGACGACTTCTCCTACTACGCCGATATCGCCCCAACCCTGATGCTCTTCCTTGGCACCGGCGGTCCGGTCAGCCTGCACCATCCGGCGTTCCTGCCGGACGACGCCATGGTCGGCCAGGTAGCCAGGGCCATGCTGGCCGGTTACCTCGGTGCCCAGAGCCTGCTCTGACCGGGCAGTCGCCCGCTGCGAACGGCGTTGCGTTGTGCGAACCGGTCATCGCAAGGGTCAGCCCATCTTCTCAGTCCAGAGTGTCCTCGCTTCGTCGGGCCAGGCCGCAGAGCCACGGCTTACCTGGTCAATTCCGCTCAGGACCCGGTGACCTTGGTGTCCGCCTCACTCATCGCGATCCAGGGACACCCGGCCGGCCGACTTGTTCTGCTCAAATTTCGGCCAGAGGGGACGGGACCGTCGGGCGTGGGTGGCCGGTACCCGGCCTCTTGGCCGGGCCGTTCCGCGGCGCACGGGTGCACCACGGCGAAAGCTCTGTCATCTTCGGCTTCGCGGGCACCCGGGCCGGCGAGGACTACATGACCGCCGGCCTGCGCATCATCTACCGGTATCACGGCCAGCTCTACACGGTGCTCGCCTGGTCAGCCGCCGTGGCCTGCGTGTCCTCGAACTGCCGAACCGGCAACCTCGCCGCATCCGGCCGGGCGGAGGATGTCGTCCGCCATGCCACCGGGCACCCGGCTCGCTGCCTTAGCTGCGTGTATCGGGGTGAGGTGGTTCCTCGAGCGGCTTCGAGCGGTGGGAGTGGTGGGATCGGGAGCTGGTGCCGCTGGTCGACAGGGGGCCAGGGGCCCGGTGCTGGATCTGGGGGTGGGCGCGGGCCGGGTGGCGTTGTACCTGCAGGAGCGCGGCCTGCGGGTGACTGCCGTGGACGCCTCGCCTGGTGCTGCCGAGGTGTGTCGGCGCCGGGGCGTGGCTGACGTCCGCCTCGGTGACGTGAACGACCCGCCGGCTGACCAGCCCTGGGCTGCGGTGCTGCTGCTGTGCGGGAACCTTGGCCTGGGTGGCTCGTGGGAGGGTAGCCGGCGGTTGCTGGCACGGCTGGCGGAGCTGGCCGCGCCGGGCGCGGTCCTGGTGGGCGACTCTGTTACTCCGGCTGGCTCACCGCAGGTGGACCTGCGGATCCGCTACCAGGACCTGGTCACGCCATGGTGGCCGCAGTACAACATTCCCGCTCCGCAGATGGCCGCTCTGGTCGAGGGCACTGGCTGGAGGATGCAAAGGCACCTGGAGGACGGCGACGATCATGCTGTCCTGCTGCGACGCACCTAGTGTCGCCTGAACCCGCTGCCCGGGCAGTCGGGATGATCAGGAGGCAGCATTTCGCGCCGGACGCCGCCTACTTCGGCGACTGCGACCTGCGCACGGCCGATCTGGTGAACCAGCTGACCCGGGCCTACGATGCCCGCATGGCCGCACGAACCATCCGCTACACCGTAGGCAACGAGAATAATCCTGCCGATCCGTGGGGTCGCAGCGAACTTGTCATCCATGCCGACGGCAGCGCGCGACTCGACCATCACTTCTCCAGGCGCAAAAACGCTGGAACGTGGACCGGTCAGGTGGATGTCGCGGCACTCGACGCGCTGTGGGCCGCCCTCGATCAGGCCGGCTTCCCGAACGGGCCGGCCAGGCCGGTCGTCGCCCCCGATGGCACCGTGCGCTACCTCACCGTCGAGGCTGACGGTGCCGCCCACCAAGCACTCGTCGGCTGGCACCAGACACCCTCGCTGCAGGGCTATGCCGAGGCGTTCGACATCATCGACGGCGTGATCAGGCAGCTGAGCGGAGCCGAGGTCAGCTATCCGACCAGGCAAGCCACGATCGTCAGCGACATCACAGGCGGCCTGATCGCATAGCCGCCCGCCGGCATGGCGCGGTTACGCCTTGGACTATCAATTTGCATGTGCTGAACAAAAGCAGCATTCCGAGCCCGTCACGGTCGGTGCCGCCTTGTCCGGCCGGTACCTCACGACTTGCGGGCTACGCCGCCGAGGAAGGTAGCTGTGCGCGGCGTCAGGTCCGGTGCCGGGCGATCGCCGTACCAGCCCCGGACCGGAACCACTCCTGGGGGCACGAGGTCAAGGCCGTCGAAGAAACTCAGGATCTCCTGCAGCGAGTGGATGTAGAGCGGTGCGGCGGTGTACGCGGAAGTGAAGTTCTCCTGCTCGGAAGAACTGCCGGAGCCGACGGAAATGATCAGGTAGCTGCCGGGGACGATCGCCTGGATGAATGCGGCGGCCATGTTGCGGGCGGTGGGGGCATCGGCGAAATGCAAGACCGCGGACAAGATCACGCATACGGGCGCGGCCATGTCGATCAGCTCCACCAGCTCAGCGTCGGCAAGAATTCGCGCAGGGTCGCGCATGTCGCCGGGCACCGCGATCACCCCGGGGCTGGTGGCGAGCAGGCTGCGGGCATGTGAGATCACGATCGGATCGTTGTCCACGTATGCCACAAGCGCCTGCGGGTCGACGTGCCGGGCGATGTCATGCGTGTTCACCGCGGTCGGCAGGCCAGCGCCGATGTCGATGAACTGCCGCACACCGCGGGCCGTCACATAGCTGACCGCACGGCCGAGGAACTTCCTGTTCTCCCTGGCCATCTGCGCGGAGACCGGGTGAACCGCCAGCATCGTCTGCGCGAGCTCGCGGTCAGCCGCGAAGTTCTCCTTCCCCCCAGCCAGTAGTCCCAGACCCTGGCGATGTTCGGCTTGGACGGGTCGAATGGCTCCACCGCTGTCTCTCCCCTCTGCAACCATCCCATCATCCACCGCGCAGCGTAGCGAACAGCCTTGAAATCCCAGACCAGCTCATCCAGCATGCACAGCGCAGAAGGCCTGAGGCGGGCAGCGCGAACGTGCGGCCAAGGATCACCTGACGATTTACCCGCGCGGAGCCGTGCTTCTCGCTCACTTGAGCGTGCCAGTACCAGGCGGAGTGATCCAGCTGCGAGATGACCTGCCGCCCGGTCAGGGTTAGTCACTGCGCGTCACTCCGGGTGACCTGCAGTGCGACCTTCGCTGAACTGACACGACAAGCATAAGTTGGCCTTCAGATCCTCAGGTCTTGTCGGGTCGAGCGCGTATCTCGGCGGGCCGAGGAGCTGACTTGGCCGGGCGGCATGTGGCGTTCAAACCAGCAGATCGTCCTGGTCAGGAAGTCGGTCATCGCCGGGTAGGAGCGGACGCCATGGCCCTCGTGCGGATAGATCACCAGGACCGACTCGACCCCGTGGCTCAACAGCGCCTGGTGAAACTCGCGTGCCTGACCTGGCGGGGTGCACCGGTCCTTCGCGCCGGCCACATTCAGGCACGGTGTGCGGACCTTGCTGGCCCGCAGCACTGGGCTCCTGGTGTGCACCTTGCTGCCTGGCTGTTCCGGGTCTGCCTCAAGGAATGCGTTGCCCCAGCCGCCGATGTTGGAGGTGAACGCCTGGCTGTACCAGTCGGTGACCGGTGAGATCGGCACGGCGGCGGCGAACCGCTGATCCTGGGTCACCAGCCAGGAGGACATGAACCCGCCGTAGCTGGCCCCGATCAGGCCGACTCTGGCCGGGTCGATGATGCCCAGGTCGGCCAGCGAGTCGACGCCGGACAGGTAGTCGGCGGTGTCCGCGCCGCCCATGTCGCCGACGACTAGCCGAGCGAAGGCCTGGCCGCGCCCGCCGCTGCCCCGCGGGTTGGGATGCAGCACCGCGTAGCCGCGCGACACCAGCAGCGGCACTACCGGATTCTGCATCGACCATCTGCTGCGGTAGGCCGCGACCGGACCGCCATGGATTCTGACCACCAGCGGGAACGGCCCCTCGCCCGGCGGGGTGCAGAGCACGCCCTCGATCCGCAGACCGTCGGGTGCCGACCAGGACACGGCGCGGGCGGTGCCGGCCACCGACCGCAGGTAGTCGGTACCGGCATGGGCCAGCGCCGCCAGTACCTGCTCGGAGTCCGGGCCGGTCAGGGTCACCTGCGGCGGCAGGTGATAGCCGTCCTGCGCGGTCACGACCTGCCCGGCGGCGGTGAACGATCCCTCTGGATACTGGCCGCCGCAGGACAGCGCGGTGCTGAACAGCTCGGTCACCGCACCGGTGGTCACGTCCACCAGGCCGGCCACCGAGTCCAGGTGACGCTGCCCGAGGTAGCCAAGCCGGTCGTCATCGATCCACTGCACGCAGGTGACGTCGGTGCCCGCAGTCGCGATCGTGCGGCGCGTACCTGAGGCCAGCTCGATCAGAATCAGGTCACCGGCCACGATCCAGCGGTCACTGCAAATGGCCTGCACGACGCTGACCCTGGCTCCGTCCGGTGATCCGCCAGGCAGGCCGAGCTGAACCTCGCTGCGCAGCAGCTCACGGCAGCGGCCGGTGTCGATGTCCAGCAGGGTGAGCACCGCGGTGTACCAGTCGTCCTCACCGGGCCCGGCGCTGGTGACCGCCACCACCTGGCCAGGGCCGCACCAGTCGGCCTCCCAGCAGTTCAGCCCCTCGGGCGACAGGCGGGACAGCTGACCGGTCCGGATCTCATGCAGCCACAGGCTGCGCCAGGTGCTGTCCGACACGGCCGCTTCGACCAGGGGGTGCCAGGATGGCAGGTCATCGGCCGCGGTCGTGCTTGTCCCGGACCCCTGCCCGCCGGCCAGATCAGCGCCCAGCCCGGCGACGCCGAGCAGGATCTGGCTGCCATCCGGTGACCAGCGCGCGTATTCGATCGTTCCCGGCACCTTCGGCGCGGCGGCCGCCTCGCCGAACTGGCCGGCCGACAGCAGATAGAGCTGGAACTGACCGGCAGCGGCGCGGTCGGACAGAAAGGCAAGCAGCTCGCCATCGGGGGAGAACCGTCCCGACCTGGACGAGCCCGGGCCCGCCGTCACGAACCGCAGCGCGCCATCGTGCACCGTGAACACCGACGTGCGCGGGAGTCCCGCGAGGTCGTCGAAGACTGAGCCGGTGACCAGCACCCGGGTTCCGTCGGCGGTGATGTGCGGCTCAGCGGCCTCGTGCGGCTGGCCGAAGGCCGGCTCGTGCAGTCGCCGCAGATGCTCGGCCACCGACGCGTACTCAGCGCTCTCCCGCAGATCATTCGACACGATTGATGGTCCTCTCACTCATCGCGACCAACCTGGCTGCTGGCGGACGCGGGGCGCGGCACGGCGTTATCCGGCGTTGCGCTGTCCGGCGCTGCGCTGTCCGGCGTGGCGGATCGCCGCGCGGCAAGAGTCGGACGCGCGCTGGTCATGGCCACGAAGCCGAGCAGGGCGGCCGGGTAGATGAAGTAACCCCAGCGGCTGCCGGGAGCCAGGGTGAACAGCAAGGCGAGCCCGAGCGCGAGCCGCCAGGCCGCGGCCCGCAGGTCGGCTGGCGGCCGGATCACCAGTGATGCCGCTATCGCCAGGCCAGCCGCGCACAGCAGGCCGATCGCGACCCAGCGGCCGGCTGATCCGGTGGTGGCCAGCAGGTGCCCGGGCAGCGGGCTGGCCGCCAGCGTCTGATACTTGGCCAGCCCGAGCGGGAAGAGCACCGTGTTCTGGAACAGCGCCGCCGGTGCCAGCACCGAGGCTGGCGTGGTAGCCACAATCAGCGCAGCCGTGGTGCCGACCGTCGTGACCGCGAACCGGCCGGCCGTGCGTACCCCGTCCCGCGCTGCCAGCATCGCGGCCACGACCGGGAGCGCGGGCCAGGCGATGGCCTTGATGGCGCACGCCGCGCCAAGTGCAAGGCCCGCGGTCAGCCAGGCGCGCTGAAGCTGTCGGCCAGGATCGGCGCAAGCGAGCGTCAGGCAGAGCAGCGCCAGCACCGGCAGATCGGTCTGCCCGGTCGTCAGCGGCATCGCAACGACCGGCGAGCCGACGGCGAACACGGTGCAGGACAGTGCGCTGCCCGGGCGTTCGAGTGCAAAGGCCACCGCGAGTATCGCCACGCCGGTCAGGCTCAGCCAGAGCCTGGGGTTGCCGGCTGCACCGGCCAGCCCCCAGGCCCTCGGCAGGCCGAAGATCGCCATGGCCGGCTCATACGGGTCGTAGGCGAGGACGTGCGATACCTGCACCGTCGGCAGATACGGGGTGCCGTGCCGCAGCAGCAGAACCGCGGACCTGGCCACCACCTGAAGCGGGCCCTCACCGACCTTGGACATCCGGCTTCCGAACGTTACCTGCCAGGTCAGCGGAGCAGCCACCGCGCCAGCGAGCGCGATGATCAGAGCCGCCTGGCGGCCGCGCCGCCGCCACAACCCCGCGGTGAGCGCCGCGATCGAATAACCGCCGGCGGCGAAGGCGGCCCAGGTCCACTGCACCGGCTGGCCCGAGCCGAGGAAGACCAGTCCAGCGAACGCCGCGAACCCGGCATACCAGGCCACAATCTGCCGGTCGCGCGGGTCGGCCGTGACGGGCGGGCCGGCGGCCGGGTCGGGCGCTGGTGCCGAAGCCGGTGCTGTGGCGCTGGACTCCATATCCGGGATGCGGCCCTTCGGGTGGTGACTGGGGACCCGCTGGGTGACGGACGCGAGTGATCGCGGCGACCTGCCCCACATTACTTTCGGACTCCGGTCAGGCGCAGGAGCGTTCGGCTCGGCGGCGCTCGGATAGCATCGGCCCGGGCCTCCCGGCGACTGCTCGTTGCGGCGCGTGCACGCGATCGGAGACGGAACGGTGATGGCAGAGGAGCCAGGCTCAGGCACAGCGACCACTGGCGCGGTGACCTTGCCCCTGGCCAGCCAGGCCGTTCCGAACCCGCCGGGCCGCGCTGTCGGCTGGAGCGCGACGGCGGCGATCGCCGCGTCGATCTTGCTGATGTTCGCCGTCTCGGCTGCCGGGCCCAGCGCGGTGGTGCCCGCCCTGCCGCAGACCTGGCCAGCGCCGCCCTGGTGGTTGCCGCTGCACCTGTCCAGCAGATCCGCCGAGGCGGCAACCGTCGCGGCGATCATCCTCGGCGCCCTCGGGGTTGGCTGCGGGCTGGTCGCGGTCCGGCGCGGTGTCCGGCCGCCGGCCCGGCTGCTGCTGGCCGCCGGACTCACCGCGATCGCTGTCTTCACCGTGCTGCCTCCGGCCGGGTCAAGCGACAGCCTGAGCTACGCGGCCTACGGCAGGATCGCCGTCATCGGACGCAGTCCGTACCTGATGACCCCAGCCCAGCTGCGGGCCAGCGGTGACGCGATCGGCAGGCAGACCACGCGCAACTGGCAGGACAGCCCGTCGCTCTACGGCCCGCTGGCGACCGGTACCGAGTGGGTCGCCGCCAAGCTCGGCGGCACCTCGATCGACTTGATCATCTTCTGGCTCAAGGTCTGGCTCGCGCTGGCGTTTGGCGCCGTGGCGGTCGCGCTTGACCGGCTGCTGCGGGCCGAGCCGGCTGCCAGGGCTCGCGCGCACCTGCTGTGGACGCTCAATCCGCTGATGCTGTGGGCGGTCATGGCCGGAGCCCACGTGGACGGTCTGGCCGCCGGGCTCGGGTTCCTCGGCCTGATCGTCGCCCGGCAGCAGCTCAAAACGCTCCGGGCGCTTGCCGCTGGCTTGCTGATCGGCCTGGCCGCCGCGGTTAAGCTCCCCTTCGCGCTGTTCGGAATCGGGTTCGCCTGGGCGGCGCGGCGCTCGGTCCCGGCGCTGGTCGCCGCCGCAGCCGGTGCGGGCTTGGTCCTGGTCGTCGGCTACCTGATCACCGGGCCGGCCGCGCTCAGCGACCTGCGGGCCGACGGCAGCCGGGTAGCCCTGGACAGCCTGTGGCGAGTGTTCTACGGCTTCGGCAGTCGGCCCGGCTGGGTCATCCCGGCCGCCGCACTGGCCTGGGTTCTCCTGGCCGCGCTGCTGGCCTGGAGGCTGCCGCCTGGATCAGCGGGACGGCCGGCGATCCGGCCCGCGCTCGCGGTTTCCGTAGCCTGGCTGCTGATCTGGCCGATGCAGCGGGCCTGGTACGACGCCATGGCGTTCTGCCTGCTTGCCGCGTTTCCGGCCTCCCGGCTTGACTGGCTGCTGCTTGCCCGGTCGGTCCCGGCCACGCTGGACATGATCACGGCGGCCACCTGGCGCCCGGCGGCGCACCGAGCGCACGCGGCACTGCATGGCGCGGGGCGAGCGCATCCGCGGGCGTCGTCCTGGCCGCACGCGGTAGCGGTGCAGATCGGCAGATTGCTGATCCCCGAGGCCCGGCTCGCGGCCGTGATCGCCGCCGTCGCGCTCTGCCTGACCGGGGCCTGGGGTCTTTGGCAGCCGCCGCCAGCCGAGCGGATCGGCCCGGTCCGACCGTCCCGAGCTGCCCCGCCGGGCCGATGCCCGGAACGTGGCATTGACCACAACGGCTTGAAACAGGACGGGGTGCCGTAGAAAGCTCAGCTTGTCAGCAGGCGGATCGCCGGCTGCCCGCCGACCGGCAGCTCGCCGACCGGCAGTCGGCCGGCGGCCGGGCCCTGCTGTGCTGAAACGGCGCCGCGACGCGAGTGAGGTGCGAATGCCAGACTTCCTGACCAGCTACGCCGAGATCCAGCCGAATAAGCAAGCCGTCATCGACGACCGGAGCGGCGCCGACCTGGTCTGCTGGACGTACGCCGAGCTTGAGGCACAGGCCAACCGCCTGGCCAATGCACTGCTATCGCTGGATGTCACGCCGGGGGAGAAGGTCATCTGGTGCGGTCCGAACTCCGCGCCGGTGGTGGCCCTGGTCAACGCCGCGAGGAAGATCGGCACCGTCGCCGTTCCGCTCAACTACCGGCTGACCCCCGAGGAGGCGCTGTACGTCATAGACAACTCGGACGCCTCGATCGCCTACGTGGACGCCGAGCACGCTCCGATGTTCGCCGCGCTGCGCGACCGGCTGGCAAAACTGCGGCACATCGTGGTCTTCGGCGGCCCGGCGGCAGCCGGGATGCTCGGCGAGGACTTCGTGGTTGGCGCGCCGTCGAATCCGCCCGAGGTCGAGACTGGCGATGGTCCGGGAGCCACCATGATCTATACCTCGGGGACCACGGGCAAGCCCAAGGGCGCGGTCCGGCGCGGCCGCCCGAACGATGCCTCGATCATCGCGCTGCTCGGGCTGATCGGCTATACGCCGGACGACATCTACATCACGTCAGGACCGCTGTACCACAGCGGCCCCGGCAGCTTCATGGCCGGTGCCCTGGCCCTGGGGCAGACGGTCGTGCTGCAGCGTAAGTTCGACCCGGAGGATTGGTTGCGCCTGGTGCACACGTACCGGGTCAGCTCCACGTTCTCCGCGCCAGCGCCGATTCGGATGGTGTGCGGCCTTCCGGCGGAGGTGAAGGCACGCTATGACCGGTCGTGCATGAAGCGGATGATCGCCAATGCCGCGCCGTGGACCTTCGCGCTGAAGCAGCAGTATCTGGCCGTCTTCCCGGCCGATTCGCTGTGGGAGGTCTACGGCTCGACCGAACTGGGAGTGGACTGCGTCCTGGAACCGAAGGACCAGCTGCGCAAGCCAGGCTCGTGCGGCAAGCCGGCTCCCGGGGTTGAAATCCGGCTGCTCGACGAGGCGGGCGACGAGGTGACCGGCACCGGCCCTGATCATCCCGGCGAGCTCTACGTGCGGTCGACAGTGGTCTTCGACGAGTACTACAAGCAGCAGCAGAGCTATGACTCGGCCCGGCGCGGTGACTTCCACACGGTCGGGGACATCGCCTATCGCGACGAGGAGGGCTACATCTACATCTGCGACCGCAAGACGGACATGATCATCACGGGCGGGATGAACGTGTACCCGGCCGAGATCGAGGCTGCGCTCGAGCAGCACCCGGGTGTCTATGAGGCCGCGGTGTTCGGGATTCCGTCGGAAGACTGGGGTGAGACCGTCCACGCCACCGTTGTGCGTCGCCCCGGCGCGTCGTTGTCGGCGCAGGACGTGATGTCATTCGGCAAAGAGCACCTGGCCGGCTACAAGCGGCCCAGATCGGTGTCGTTCATCGACGAGCTGCCAAGAACGGGCTCCGGCAAGGTACTCAAGAGAGAGCTGAGGGCCCCGTTCTGGGCCGGTTCCCGCTCCGCGGTATGACCAGCCCGGCTTAGCTACCCAGATGTCACGCACAGTTCCACCTGGCGTCACGGCCTAGGGCCCTTTCCTGGCAGGCGCGTCCCGCATGGTGAGAGCGTGCGAATCGCGTACGTCACCGAGTCCTTCCCGCCGGATGTCAACGGCGTCGCACACACCGCCGCACGCGTCGCTGAGCATCTGGTCCAGCGCGGGCACCAGCCGCTGGTCATCGCACCCGAGCCGGCCAGCGGGGTGCCGCGGCCTGACGGCACGCTTGATTACCCGGTGGTGCGGGTGCCGTCGCTCGCCGTACCCGCCTACCCGGGATTCCGGGTCGGCCTGCCCGGACCGCGTCTGCACGCTGCGGTGGCCGGCCACCGTGCCGACCTGGTGCATCTGGCCGGCCCGTTCGTCCTGGGCGCGGGCGGCTGCGCAGCCGCCCGACGGCTGCGGCTGCCGATCATCGCTGTGTACGCGACGGACCTGCCCGGGTACGCCCGCGCCTACCGCGCGGGCGTGGCCGGTCAGGCGATCGCCTGGCGGCGACTGCGCCGGATCCACAACGCGGCGGACCGGACACTCGCCCCGTGCACGGCCACGGCGGCCGAGCTGCACGCGCATGGCGTCGAACGGGTCTGGCTGTGGGCCAGGGGCGTCGACAGCATCCGGTTCGATCCGGCAAAGCGGAGCGCAGGGCTGCGCGCCGAGTTGGCGCCCGGCGGCGAGCTGCTGGTCGGCTATGTCGGGCGGCTGGCCGTGGAGAAGCGGGTCGACCTGCTAGCTCAGGTGGCGGCGCTGCCTGGAGTGCGCGTGGTGATCATCGGCAGTGGTCCGGCCGAGCTGGCGGTGCGCCGGGCCGTTCCCGCCGCGCTGTTCCTTGGCCAGCGTGGCGGAGAGGATCTGGCCAGGATCTACGCCAGCCTCGATGTGTTCGTGCACAGCGGGCCGCATGACACGTTCGGCCACACCTTGCAGGAGGCAGCCGCGAGTGGCCTGCCGGTGGTCGCGCCCGCCGCAGGCGGGCCGCTCGACCTTGTGCGCGATGGCGTCACCGGATTCCTGGTCACTCCAAGTGATCCATCGGCACTGGCAGCAGCGGTGGCCAGGCTGGCAGCCGACCCGGCGCTGCGCGCTGCGCAGGGCCGGGCGGGCAGGCAGCTGGTGCTCGGCCGTAGCTGGCCGGTCTTGTGCGACCAGCTGATCAGCCACTACCGGGCGATTCTCGATGCCGCGGACGCGCCGTGGAAGAAGGTGCCGGCGTGACGCGCTTTGTCGCGCTTGGCGACTCGATTACCCTCGGCGTCGGTGACCCGGTCGGCTCGGCCCGCCCTGCGGGCCGAGTGGAACCTGCAGATCCCGCGGACGCAGCAGGTCCGGCACGTCCGGCAGGTCAGTCGGAACGCCGTGGCTGGCGCGGCTGGGCCGTGCTGCTCGCCGAATGCTTGCCCGAGCCGAGATTGCATATCCTGGCGGTCAACGGAGCTTGTGTCGCTGACGTGGAGCGCGACCAGCTGCCGCAGGCCCTGGAATTGCGGCCGGACATCGCCAGCGTGGTGGTCGGGGTCAACGACACATTGCGGTCGAACTTCGATCCGGACCGGATCGCGGTGGCCGCGGCGAACACGGTCGGCGCGCTGCGCGCTGCTGGCGCCGAGGTGCTCACCATGCGGCTGCCTGATCCGGGCCGGATGCTCGGCATACCTGCCGTGCTAGCCAGGCCGCTGGCCCGGCGAGCGCACCAGATCAACCAGGTCATGGACACCGTTGCCGAGCGCTTCGGAACCGTGCACTTCGATGCAGCCGGGGACGCCGAGACCTATGACCACCGGATGTGGGCCGTGGACCGGCTGCATCCCAGCGAGCGCGGCCACCGGCATATCGCCCGCCGGTTCCACGGCATGCTGGCCGCGACCGGTCACCAGGTCGGGCCGCCGCCCGATCCCGAGCCAGCCAACCTGCCGCCAACTCGGCTGGCTGAACTGAGCTGGCTGGCGACCAAGGGCACGGCTTGGGTACTGCGCCGGTCCACGGACCTGGTTCCCAGCCTGCTTGGCCTTGCCTTCACCGAATGGCGGTCGGGCCTCGGTCGTGATCTGGCCTGCCCGCCGGACCGCGAGGTATCTCGGCTGCTGGCAGCAGGATCCGGTCAAGCAGCCATGCCGCGGCGACCATCAGCAGGATTAGGTCCAGGTAGTGGCAGGCCATGGCACCGAGGTAGGTCGGACCGCCCCAGGCGTTGACCGTATAGTTCGGATCCAGGCCGCCGGTGACCTGGCGACCGGCTCGGTAGCTCCCGTATAGGAGGAGCATGGCGGGCGGCAGCGCGAGCAGCGCGCGGCCAAACCCGGATGGTCCGCGGAGCGATCCGAGTCCGGTCCTGGCGACTCGCCGGGCGGCAGCTGCGCCGAGCGGAGCGAGCAGCCACAGGCGATCGCAGTCGCGGCCGAACTTGCGCCGATGCCGCCACCGGCCGTAGCCGAACGCCACGCAGGCGACGACTGCCACGGCGAGCTGCTGCCACCAGGCTGACAGGCCTGGCACGTATTTCTGCCGGACCGGCGACCGGCCAAGGTAGCTGAACCAGCCGGAGATCACCCCTACCGTGAAGCATGCGGCGGACAGGAACGTCAGGGTTACGGACAGCTGCCGGACGATGCGGTGAATCTTGGTTCTCATGACTCCACGCTGACCGCGCGGCAGGCTCGGCGTCGTCGGCCCACCGGCTGGATGTGGCGTCATCCGCCGGGAGGGATTCCTTGCCGCGTCGATCCCGGGGATGATGCCTGATTCCACCTGGCGGCTGACCACCGGAACCGGGATGCCGCGTTACGGTCAGAGCATGGCAATCCTCCGGGTCACCGGCCCGTCGGCCAAAGCGGCCTCCCCGCCGGCCGAAGCGGCCTCCCCGCCGTGGTTTGCCAGGCTCCCCGGCTGGCTCAGCAGCCGGGCGGTGCCTGATGCCATCGACTACGCGGTCGCCGCAGGCTGCTTTGTTGGCTGCACGGTGCCCGTCCTGGCCGGCGCGGTACCCCGGATCGGGTCGCCGCTGGCCGTTACGGTGTTCGGCATCCTCGCCGCCGTGCCGCTGATCGTTCGGCGCAGGTGGCCAATCGCCGCGGTCGTCGCCATCGCCGTCGTCTACCTGGCCGCGACCCTTGCGGGCGTGCGGTTCACGCCGTTCGTCAGCAACGCCGGCCCCAACTTCGCGATCGCAGTCTTCACCGCTGCTGACCGCTGCGACCGGCGGTCATCGCTGACCGCGACGATCATTACCGGCCTGGCCCTCTGGGCCGTGCTCCCGCTCGGCGGTCATCTTCATCCCGGCCAGGACCAGGACGCCGTTCAGACCGTCGCGGCGCTCCCGGCCTGGCTGCTCGGCGACGCGGTGCGCGCCCGACGGACCTACCGGCAGCGCCTGGAGCAGGAAACTCGCCGCAAGGCCGCCGAACAGGAAGGGCGGGTGCGAGCCGAAGAACGGCTTGCGCTGTCCAGGGATGTCCATGACGTGGTGTCGCACAGTCTCGCCATGATTGCCGTCCGGTCCGGTGTAGCGCGGCTGCTGCTCGATCAGCAGCCTGAGGAAGCCCGGGTCGCGCTCGCCACCATCGAGACGGCCAGCCGGTCTGCCCTGGACGAGCTACGGCGGCTGCTGCGGCAGATCCGAGATCCCGCGGTCGAGCACGAGGACGCCACGCCAGCTCTGGGTGATCTTCCGGCGCTGGTGGACCGGCTGCGCGAGAGCGGCCTCAACCTCAGTTACCAGTGCACCGGGCAGCCAGGTCGCTACGGCATGGGGCTGGAACTCTCCGCCTACCGCATCGCTCAGGAGGCGCTGACCAATGTCGTTAAGCACGCTCCTGCCGCCCGCGCCTGGCTTGAGGTGACTCACGGCCCGTCCGAGCTCACCATCGCCGTGACCGACGACGGACCTGGCGCGCGGCACCCCGCTCCCGGAACCCAGGGGCTCGGGATAGCCGGAATGCGGGAACGAGTCGCGATGCTCCATGGCCAGCTCAGCGCGGGAGACCGGCCTGACGGCGGCTTCGCCGTCGTGGCCACGCTGCCGGTGGAGAACCGCCAGTGAGTGCCATCAGCGACCACCCGGGTGGCCAGCGCAGGGGTCCCGGCCGGCGGATCGCAGTGCTGATCGCGGACGACGAAGCCCTGGTCCGGGCCGGGTTCAGGATGCTCGTCGATTCTGCTTCCGATCTCCAGGTCGTGGGGGAGGCCGCCGATGGCGTCCAGGCGGTTCGTCAGGTGCGGGCACTTCGGCCAGACGTCGTGCTGATGGACATCCGGATGCCGCTCATGCACGGGCTGGAAGCCACCAAGGTCATCCTCGACGGCGACCAGGCCCCGGTCACCCGGATCCTGATCGTGACCACCTTCGATGAAGACGAGCATGTCTTCGAGGCACTCCGGAGCGGAGCCAGCGGGTTCGTGCTCAAAGACACCCCGCCGGAACAGTTGCTCGACGCCATCAGGGTGGTCGCGGCCGGCGACGCGCTGCTGACCCCGAGCATCACCCGCCGCCTGATCACCGAGTTCGCCCGCAGGCCACCGGACCTCCCAGCAGCCGACGATGCACTCGCGCAGCTCACCGGCCGGGAACGCGAGGTGCTCGCGCAGCTGGCAGCCGGTCTGTCCAACGCCGAGACCGCGGCGAACCTGCACCTCAGCGTCGCAACCGTCAAGACTCATGTCAGCAGGCTGCTGACCAAGCTGAACGCTCGCGACCGCGCTCAGCTGGTCGTGATCGCCTACGAGACCGGTGTCGCCACCGCCGGAACGCACGGCTGGTGAAGCTGCTGTAGTCGGCCCGCGGCACGGGCCCACGACCCCCGCGGGCGCCGGTCAGCCGCCGAGCATGAGGCTCGCGCAGTGCTCGCCGATCATCATCGCCGGGGCATTGGTGTTCCCGCCGGTGATGGTCGGCATGATCGACGCGTCGGCGACTCGGAGTCCTTCGATTCCCCTGACGTGCAGCAGTGGGTCGACTACGGCCTGCTCGTCGGTGCCCATTCGGCAGGTGCCGACCGGGTGGTAGACCGTCGTCGCCCGGTTCGGGAGCTCCTTCGCCAGCGCGGGCCGGTCCGGGTAGTCGGATCCTGGCGACAGCTCCAGCGTGATGTCGCCTGCGATGATCTTGTTCGCCATCACCTCGCGAATGAGGTCCATCCCCTCAAGCAGCAGCTCGCTGTCATCGGGATCGGTGAGGTAGGCCGGGTCGATCACGGGCGCGGCGGTCGGGTCAGCGGAGCTGAGCCTTACGGTGCCGCGGCTCTTCGGGTAGATCAGCGTGGGCATGATCGTCAGGGCCGGGCGCTTATCGACTTTGTGCCTGGTGGGCGCGTCCTGGTTGGGGAACGGATACGACCACGGCAGCGCATGGATCTGGATGTCCGGGATGTCGCCGGCCCGAGAGCTGCGGACGAAGCCGACTGCCTCGAAGACGCTGCGGCCCATCCAGGTGTCGCCGCGGATCGTCTCCTTGATCAGGCCGCTGGCAAAGTACGGCGTGGTGCCACGGTTGCGAGCCGACTTCATGACATAGGTCATCGGCACGAACATGTGATCGTGCAGGTTGTCACCGACCGGGAGGTCGGCGATCACGTCGATGCCGTGCTGGCGAAGGTGCGCCGCCGGGCCGACGCCAGACAGCATCAGGATCTGCGGCGAGCCGAACACCCCGGCGGCCAGGACCACCTCCCTGGAGGCCGCGATGGTGCGGCGGCCCTCCTTCGTGATCACCTCGACGCCGGTGGCGCGGTCCTTGCCGATCACGATCCGGGCGACGACGGCACCGGTCTCGACCGTCAAATTCGGCAGCTTGTGATCGTCCAGGTAACCGATCGATGAGCTATAACGCAACCCGTCGTGGACACTCTGCTGGAAGATCGCGGCGCCTTCCTGGGACGGACCGTTATAGTCGTCGATCCTGCCGACGCCAGCGGTGTCGGCGAGTGCCGCTATGAATGCCTGCGAGGCGGGTGTAAGGTCCTTCGCTCTGGTCACCTGAATCGGCCCGCCCGCTCCGCGCAGATCGGTCGCGCCGTCCTCCCAGTTCTCCATCTTCTTGAAGCTGCTCAGCACGTCGGAGAAGCTCCAGCCCGCGCAGCCCGCCGCGGCCCAGTCGTCATAGTTCTTGCGATTGCCGCGGACGAAGAGCATGCCGTTGATCGAGCCAGAGCCGCCGAGCACCCGGCCGCGGACCTGCGGGATCTTGCGGTCGAGCGCATGGTGCTGCGGGGCGCTGTAGTAACCCCAGTCCAGTCGCTTCTTGAGGTCAGGGACATTGTGGAAGATGGCGATCATCCCTGGCTTGCGGATCAGATAGGAGCGGTCCGGCCCGCCAGCCTCAAGCAGGATGACGCTGGCACCAGACTCGGCCAGCCGCTTCGCCAGCACGCATCCGGCGCTACCGGCCCCGACAACGACGTAATCGGCGCTCTGATCCATTCGGTCCTCGCAGCGAAGGCGGGAGATGACCGCGGGACGCGGCCGATCGACTGGTCTGAGGACTCTATTGCCCCCAACCCCCGCGAAACAAGAACACGTTCTGGTTTTCCGGTTGGATGACAGCAACGGTGTGGCAGCAGACGAAGGTGGATCGCGGCAGCATCGGGCTAGGCGCGCCGTCCGTCGAGCCGGATAGTCCACGAATCGATCGTGTCCACCACCAGATGCGAACCGCTCCACGGGTCGCGGCCGAGCGTGCCGAGAACGGCGTCCGGCGACTCAGCCTCGACGACGAGCACGACCTTGTGCTCGTCGGCGAGCGGCCCGCCCAGAATTATGAAGCCGGCGTCCACGAGCTCGTCCATGAAGGACGCGTGCGCGAGCCAGTCGGCTTGCTCTTCCAACGGCCGCGACGGGGCCCACCGAGGGCCGGAACGGCTGAGCACAACAAGGAATGTCGCCACACTCGCGTTGTAGCACACGGCCGCCGCCGGAAACGCTGTGCTCACCCCACTGAGCGGTACAGCTCGTATACGTGCTGGTCGGCCGATAGGTAGATGACGTGCTGGTACCGGGTGTCGGCCCAGCTGGTCAGCGCACTTCCCCTTGCTGCTCGCGCGCTGCCGGTGTCGGCGGTGAGGTCGCCGCCGGCCCAGGTGCCGCCGGCCAGGGGGTAGTACAGCTCGTGCACGTGCTGGTCGGCGGACAGGTAGATGACGTGCTGGTACCAGGTGTCGGCCCAGCTGGTCAGGGCGCTGCCGGGGGCTGCGGCCGGGCTGCCGGTGTCGGCGGTGAGGTCGCCGCCGGCCCACGAGCCGCCGGCCAGTGGGTAGTACAGCTCGTGCACGTGCTGGTCGGGGGACAGGTAGATGACGTGCTGGTAGCGGGTGTCGGCCCAGCTGGTCAGCGCGCTGCCACCCGCTGCCGCCGGGCTGCCGGTGTCGGCGGTGAGGTCGCCGCCGCCCCAGGTGCCGCCGGCCAGGGGGTAGTACAGCTCGTGCACGTGCTGGTCGGGGGACAGGTAGATGACGTGCTGGTACCGGGTGTCGGCCCAGCTGGTCAGGGCGCTGCCGGGGGCTGCTGCCGGGCTGCCGGTGTCGGCGGTGAGGTCGCCGCCGCCCCACGAGCCGCCGGCCAGGGGGTAGTACAGCTCGTGCACGTGCTGGTCGGGGGACAGGTAGATGACGTGCTGGTAGCGGGTGTCCGCCCAGCTGGTCAGGGCGCTGCCACCCGCTGCCGCCGGGCTGCCGGTGTCGGCGATGAGGTCGCCGCCGGCCCACGAGCCGCCGGCCAGTGGGTAGTACAGCTCGTGCACGTGCTGGTCGGGGGACAGGTAGATGACGTGCTGGTAGCGGGTGTCGGCCCAGCTGGTCAGCGCGCTGCCACCCGCTGCCGCCGGGCTGCCGGTGTCGGCGGTGAGGTCGCCGCCGCCCCACGAGCCGCCGGCCAGGGGGTAGTACAGCTCGTGCACGTGCTGGTCGGCCGACAGGTAGATGACGTGCTGGTACCGGGTGTCGGCCCAGCTGGTCAGCGAGCCGCCGGTGTCGGCGGCTGGGCTGCCGGTGTCCAAGGTGAGGTCAGCGGCCATCCACCCCACGACCAAAATGGCCTGGAATGGCTGCCCGCGCTCAAGCTGCTGTCCACCGGGCGCAGTGACGAAGACGCTCACTGGCTGGTTACCTTGCGACGAGGGCGCGGTCAGGCTGAGTGTGACCGTCGCGCTGCCGCCGCGAGGCACCGAGGAGGCCATGGTCGCTGTTGCGGTGCCCCAGATCCGCTTGCCGAAACCGTTGTCGGAACCTGCCACGCACCCGGCGGGCCACGTGGTGGTGCCCACATTGGTGACGGTCACCGTGATGCTGAACGAGGTGCCCGCACCGACGCTGGCCGGCTGGCTCCACACCGCCCAGCTGGCCGCGACCTGCACCGGCGGGCTTCCCCAGGCATTCCGCAGCACCGGCAGTGCCTCACCTTGCACGCCCGGATCCCAGAGCGGCTGCCCGTGGTTGAGCGGGTGCACGTGATATCCCGCCTGCCAGGGCAAAGCCGCGGAAGCTGCGGTGACCAGGATGTCGCCAGATCCTGGCACTATCTCCGGCGGAGCCTGCAGGAGAGCCCCGACATCGCCCGCGTAGTTGCGGACCGGGAAGCCCACGTCCCAGGCGGACCAGTGGTAGCTCACCACAAAGCCGGACCCGTCCCAGGTGATGATGGGTACGACAGACTGCGGCGTGAAGACGTACAGGTGCCACCGGAACAACGTGGGACTGGTGCCCCCGAACGTATGCAGCTCCAGCAGGGCGCCGGCTTCATTGCCCGGCTCATTGCCAGCCAGCCAGGTCAGGAAGCCGCTGCCTACAGTCATGTCACCAATCGCCGGGTCGCCGATCGCGCCGGCCAGGAGCAGGTACAGCCAGGGCATCGCGGCTGGATCTCCCAGTAGCTCCGCCGCTGCGGCCGCGACTGTGACTTCGAGTGCGCCCACGATGTTCGCTAGCTCGCTCCCGTGGTTGGGCGGCGCCAGCTGGACCGCGGTGCCGAGCCGCGGCCGCACGGCCGGGTCGGAACCGTGCTGCACCAGCCAGGCGCGCAGCAGCAGTCCGCCGCGGCTGTGCGTGACAAAGGCAATCCGCCGCCCAGGGAAGGTGGTGATGATGCAGCTGATAATCGCGTCCAGCTGCCGCACCGGGTCCGACGGCTGGCCATTGACCTGCGCCAGGCTGCCCCATGGCTCGATCTGGCTGTAGTTGACCGTGATGTAGCCTGCGCCGACCAAGAATGGCTGCCATCCGCCGGGAGCCGGGTTGAGCTTGCTATCGGTGCTGAAGCCGTAGCAGCCGACGCCGGGATTAGGCTGCAGGCCGAGGTCGAGCGGGCTGACGATGGGCGCCGTCATGTCGTACGTGAAGCCGGTGAGCCCGGGCTGGCTCAGGTCGTTGCTGCTGCCGCCCATGCCGTGCAGCAGGATCACCACGGGGACGTCCGGATCCGGCACTTCCGCCGGACCGATCGCGGACACCGTGTCCTGGTGCTTGATGTTGTTGTTGTCGGTCCACGTGGCAGTCAGTGTGGCCAGGGTGATCGCCATGGCATATCCCTTCCGTTACCCGGTCGCCGACGAAGCGGCGGCGCCCTGGGAGCGGGCGGCGAGTTGGTAGGTCACGGTGGCGGCAGGCAGGGCACCCGCCGTGATCACAGTGACCACGAAGTGAGCCAGGGTCACGTCGCCGATGGCGCTTCCGTCATCGACGATCGCGGCCACCTTGCCGTTGACGAGCTCCGCGTACTTGACGATCTGCAGCGGATTTGCGCCTGCCGCCGTCGCGGCGGCCACCACGCCGGTGGCGACGGCCGGCAGCCTGGCGAGCACCGCTGGCGTGGCCGGCTGAACTGTGAGGCCGGCTGCCTTGAGCGAGGCGGGGTCGGACAGCACGTGCCAGTTGGCGCGCAGCTGTGATACGTAGTCAGGAAGCGAGACGGGGATTTCAGTCATGTCGGATCCTTCTCATCGGCTTGCTGATAATGGGGTATGCGGTCGCCCGCCACATCGGGCGCCACGGCGTCGCTCCCAGAACCCGGCGAGCGACGCCAGACGCCGGCGTCAGCTCGCGGGCAGCTGCCCGTACCAGTTCCAGCGGCCGGTGGGGCCGTCCTGCCAGACCAGGTAGTTGACGCCGTCGCCGCCCGCGGCAATGACCTGGAGGTTCGGCCCGTTACCTATCCCGGTGACCACGGGGAACAGCGCTACCCCTGGCACTCCGTCCGGTAGCTGCCCGTACCAGCTCCATCGCCCGCTAGGCCGGTCCTGCCAGAGCAGGTAGAGGGACTCGGCGGCGGCACAGACGACCTGCAGATTGCCGCCGTTGCCCACACCCGTGGCCAGCGTCGCGACGTTCAGTCCCGGCTGGATGGGCAGTGTGCCGCCCCAGAACCAGCTGCCCGATCGCGCGTCCTGCCAGATCAGGTACAGCTGGCCATCGCTGGCTCCCACGCATACCACCTGCAGATTGCCTCCGTTGCCGACGCCGGTAGCCGCCTGGCGGAATCCGAGTCCCTGCGGGTGCGGCATTGCCCCGTACCAGTGCCAGCTGCCGTTGCCCTGGTCCTGCCAGATCAGATAGGGAGCGTGATCGGCGGTGCCAAGGCAGACCACCTGGAGGTTGCCGCCGACTTCGGCCGTGGCGACCACGGAGAAGAAGCCGGTGCCCGCCTGGTGCGGGAGAGCGCCGTACCAGTGCCAGCTGCCGTTGCCGTGGTCCTGCCAGATCAGGTAGGGGGCGCCGTCGGTCCCGAGCGCGACTACCTGGAGGTTGCCGCCGTTGCCCACGGCAGCTGTCAGCGCGGTGAACGTAACTCCCGCCTGGTGCGGCAGCGCCCCGTACCAGCTCCAGTTCCCGGTTCCCTTGTCCTGCCAGATCAGGTAGGGGGCGCCGTCGGTCCCGAGCGCGACCACCTGGAGGTTTCCGCCGTTGCCCACCCCGGTCGCCACCGCGGTGATCCCGACCCCGGCCGCCGCGGGAAGCGGGCCGCCCCAGTGCCAGGCTCCGGTCCCGTGGTCCTGCCAGATGAGGTAAGGGGCGTGATTCGTGCCCAGCGTCACCACCTGGAGGTTGCCTGCGTTGCCTATCCCGGTGGCCAGGGCGCAGGGGTTGGCCTGCGGGCTGGGCTGCGCCTTGGTCCACAGGCCGACGAACGATTCGGCGGAGTTGAGCAGGGGCTCAAGTTCCGCATTGGTGACGCCAAGCGCGCTCAGGCAGGCGACGAAGTCGGGAAGCATGCCGACATGCGCGAGTCCGTCAGTGTTGATGTCGAAGGTCTTGTCGCCGATCTGGCTGCGGTCCATTTCGACGCCGCTGGCAGATTTGAAGGGATAGCTCAGGCCGGACAGATGGACGCTGGGGTCCCCGACACCGCCGGGGCAGGCGTCCGGGCCCGATGTCGGTCCTGGCACGCCAGCGAAGCCATTGAAGTCGGTACCCACGCCCACGGCCCCGCCTTGCATTTTCTCGACGGCGTACAGATAGGCCTGCGCGTAGCTGTTAATGGAGCCGCCGCACACGTGCGGGATCGACGTTCCGTCCGGCCGGATCCAGGTGACGATGGTGTCGATCGTCCCTTGCGCGATGATCGGCGAGACCATTCCGCCGAGGCTGCGGATGCGCTCCACTTCGGTCGCGGTCTGCTGGCCTTCGTGGCGCTTGTCACCCAGGCAGACATCAATGAACCCGCTGTGGCCAGAAACGACCGGGTAGTTCGCGGCTTCGGCCAGGTCGAGAGCGGCGGACCTGGTGTTGTACGACATGTGGTCGACGTCGAAGATCATGCCGTGGGCCATGAGCTCCTGCAGGAGCACCCGGCCCAGGTCGGTGAGGCCGCGCGTGTTTCGTTTCCCGCCGTCATGCTCGTAACCAAGGGAGTGGCCGTCCTGCGTCTTCAGGACGTACGGGCTCACGAGGCCGGCGATCGGAGCGTTGAGATCGACCGGTGCATCGGCGGCCTGAAGGGCGTTCTGCAGGCCGGTGCCGCCGAAGGCGTTGTCGGCGAAATGGATAGGGAAGACATACCGGACACCCTTGTCGTAGTACTCCTGGACGGCCGCCCTGACCTGGTCGGCCGAGAGGGCTGCGCTGAGGTAGCTGCCGAAGAGGTAGTCGACTTCGATCCCGAGGACGACAGCCAGCTTCCCTGCGGCGATCGCCGCAGCGGCTTCCTGCGCTGAGGTGACGATCCGGTACCAGCCGTTCCCGGGACCGCCAGACGCCTGGTCTATGGCGGCTTCTAAGGCCTTGGCCGCGTCAAGCTGCAGGTCGACGGCCTCCATGTCCGCGCAGGTACGCCCGGGGGCTCGCGCCATCCCTGGCAGGTTGCACATGAACTCGCTGTTGACCGCCAGCATCACCATCAGGCGCAGTCCGCCCTGCCAGGCGCGCTCGAGCCAGTCGATGTGCACCGTCTGATGGGTCACGCTGTCCCAGCGCGGCCACCCGTCGAACTCGGGGTAGCCGCCGACATGGTGCCCAAGCCCGGCGCCCGGGTAGTTGTAGGCCCACTTGATCACGGTGCCAATGACATCGCCGATCCCGCCGGGGCCGTGGGCCGGCGTGCACCAAGGCACCGCTTGCGGGATCGGGCCGGAGGGTTCCCCGAAGAACTCGACTCCGCCGAACGCGAGGTGGGCGAACTGATGATTGTGAAGATCTGCGAACCCGCTGCCTGTCATCCTAGCCACCTGTCCAGATTTGCGTTGTACGTAGTACGTACTATGCACTATTGATAGTGGCATAATGAACCGTCATGACTGAGCGTGTCAAGACCGCCGCAGAAATCGCTTCTCAGCGAACCCGGGATGAGCTGCTCGCCGCCGGCCACCGCCTGCTGGTAGAGGCACCGGCCGCGACCGCGTTCAGCCACCTGACCGCCAACCGGGTGGCCACCACGGCCGGCCGGACCACCGGCGCCTTCTTCCACCAGTGGCCCACCATCGAGGACTACCTCCAAGACCTCCTGGCCTACGTGATGCACCCCGACCGCAGCGTGGCCTTGCGGTCCACCTCGGCAGCCATCGCCGCTGAGCTTGCGGCAGGACTTCCGTTCACCGCCGCACTCGTCGCCGCATGCGGCGACACCGTCCAGACCACCACCCGCGACCCGCAGACGATCGTCGAACTCCTGGCCTGGGTCCGCTCACTGCACGACGAGCCGTTCCGCGTCCAGTTCGCCAGCCTCTACCCCGGCCTGGATGCCGACGCCACCGAGGTGTTCAGTGCCCTGATCCAGCTGCTCGGCCGGGAACCGCGCGAGCCTTTCACCGTCGAAACCATCGGGGCCATCTGCACCGGGATCGCCCAAGGCCTGGCCAGCCGCGAAGCCCTTACTCCCGGTTTCTACCCGCCTGACCTTTACGCCTGGCTCATCCTGAGCCTCGCACCCCTGATGACACGTGCACCAGAAGACACTCGCAGCGCAAGCGCCTTCGTAACCGACATCGGCCTCGAATCGCCCACCCGACCAGACAGTGCCGGGCCGGACCGGGCTTAGCCCGCACGCCGCGTCGCCCGCCAGGCGCTGGCCGCCGCCGCGCCTGCTGGGAGTTTCTGCTCGGCGAGCATCGCTGCCAGGAGCTGAGCCGGTCAGCGCGCTGCTCGGGGCGGCGGAGCGCTAGCTGATCCAGGCGAGGATGTGGTCATTGACCTCGTCCGGTTTCTCCAAGTGCGGGAAATGGCCAGCGTCGTTGATTACGACCATGCGTGAGGATGGGGCGAGGAGGCGCTCGGCGCCGCGGGCTAGCTCGGCCCTGATGCAGCCGTCGTCGGCTCCGTGCAGGTAGAGGGTAGGTTGCGGGGCCTGTCGGCTGACTGCCTGTTCGTCATCCGCAGACCGGGTGGCGGTTCTGGTTGAGCCGTCGGTTGTGCCGGTGGCTCCCGCTGCCTGGTAGTAGCCGATCGCGGCGGCGAGGTTCGCGGGCTCGCGCAGGCACTCCTTGACCCGGGCCAGATCCGCACCGGGCTGGTAG
The DNA here is from genome assembly GCA_963850875.1 of uncultured Actinomycetota bacterium. GTDB lineage: Bacteria > Actinomycetota > Actinomycetes > Streptosporangiales > Streptosporangiaceae > Chersky-822. Next base: position 122,609 of record CAWKNA010000005.1, on the reverse strand, counting down.
CCCGGTGACCAGTCGCGCCAGAGCTTGTCGAGGAACGACATCCCGTCGCTGGCGACGACCGCATCGGCGAACCTGAGCGGGTCTCTGAACATGAACAGGTAGAAGAACCGCTTGAGTTGCTCGTAGTCGCTGAACAGCACCGGATCCAGGGCGGCGGGCGGGACAGCGAGGGTGACCAGGCGCCGCCAGCGATCCGGGGCATCAGCGGCCGCGCCGTAAGCGGCTTCGGCTCCCCAGTCATGCCCGATCAGCACGGCATCGCCGTCGCCGCCCAGAGCCTGGTGCAGCGCGACGGCATCGGCGATCAGCGCGCCGATCTGATAGGCGCCGTCGGCTGGGATCGCGCTGGGCGCGTAACCGCGCATGAACGGGGCCACGGCGTGAAACCCGGCCGTGGCCAGGGCGGGCAGTAGATGCCGCCAGGTATGGGCAGTGTCAGGAAACCCGTGCAGGCACAGCGCCAGCGGGCCCGATCCAGCCTCAAGTACCCCGAACTCGAGATCGTTCGCTCGTACCATGGCGGACCGCAACGCAATAGAGGCAGCCACGGCGTCACGCTATCTAGAATGGTTGGCCTGGCTGCGGTCGAGGTGGTCACTGCCTACGTTGCGACGCAGGCAGACTCGGTTAGGGCGCCGCCCCGACCGGGCCAGCGTGGTTCGGAAATGTCCCCTTGTCACGGAACGCGCGGGGGCTATTCTGCTGATCAGGCTGCGGTCGTTCCGCTGCCGCCAGGGAGGGGTCGTGCCGACGCCTGAGGATGCACCCGAGGTACTCGGCGCTTTACGTTTCGGCTGGTACGTGGCTGAGGTACGGGGCCGGAATCGGCCCGGAGGCCCGCAGCCGCCGGGAGATCAGCTTCCGAATCGCCAAGATCACGTCCTGCCGCTGAGCGACGAGCGGACGGCTACGGAACTCCGGATCGAGGCCCAGGTCGTTCTCCAGATGCTGGCCGAAAATCTCGGCATTGCCCCGGTCACCGTCGACAACCCGCAGCAAGGCCAGGCAGCGATCATCGACCAGCGGGCCCACGCGCTGGCCGCCGCCGCGCCGCAGACTCCGTCGGCGGCCACGGCCTGGGACGCTCTGGCCACCAGCATTTACGATCTCGATGCGCACACCCAGGACACCCTGGCCGCCCAGTCCGAGATGCAAGCTGCTGCCTACCAGCTCGGGCGCGGACTGGCTGAGGTCTACTGGGCCTTGGACCCCGGCGCAGCATGCGACCCGCTGACTCCGGACTGCTGGGAGTTTCTGCTCGGCGCGCATCGCTGCCAGGAGCTGACCAGGCTGGTAGGCCGCCTGAGCGCCTACTTCAACCCTTACTGTCCCCCCGCTGTAGCCGGAACGGTAAGCCTGTGGCAGTCGGTCGCCGGCGATGCGAACTGGCGAAAGAACGCCCAGGATCACCTCTACCAGCAGCTTCGGCGCTGGTATGAACTGCTGATCCTTGGCCAGGACCCGTCCACGCTGATCAAGCCCTACCAGGTGGTCAAGAACTGGCAGACATCCTTGCGCGCCGTGCGAGCCCTATGGATCCAGCTCGTCACCGCGGGAGTCAGCCTCGGCCTGGTGACCGCGCTGATCACCCTCAGCGCCAACGGCTCGGGCAGCGCACTGCTCAAGGCCCTCTTCGGTGTGCTCGGGGCGGTCGGCCTATCCGCCGCCACCGTTCAGGCCAGGCTCAAGAACACAGCCCAGGGCCTGCTGACCCGGCTGCGGCAGGATGCCTATACGGACCTGGTCGCGGCAGCGATCGCAGAGGCCCCGGACAAGCCAGGAGCGCGCAGGCCAGGAAAGGTCGTTACCGAGGAAGTCAGAAAGCGGACCCTGACCACAGTCGCCAACGCCACAGTGCCCTGAAACGCCCGGTCAGACGGCGTGCAGCACCTCTCCGCCGTACACCAGCGGATCTCCTATGGGCCGGTAGCGAATTGCAGCAAATAGCGATCCTGTCCAGCTGGCCGGAAGAACGTAATGAACCTGTCGTTGTTCCCTACATTCCATGCGCCAGGGGATCCCGTGAAGTGCAGGTCTAGCGTCACCAGCAGCGTGAACTGACTGCTCGACACCCAGTGGTAGGGCTGATAAGAGATGACCGTGCCGGTCTTCAGGATCACACCACTCCCTCCGCGCTGGCTTGGGACCAGGAACCGTTCTGACGCCACCGATTCCCCTTGCTCGTGCCAGGCGGTCAGGTAATCGCGAAGCTCGCCAATCGCTGCGGAGTAGGCGCTCGACCTGTCTTGGTTCGTCGAAGGCGACACGGCTGGACCCGGATTCGCGTGCGTGCATGAGCTGAGGCACGCTGCGGCAATAGCCGACACCAATGCTATTGCCGCAGCGGCTGCAGCTACCCGAGGACGCATGATCTACTCCTGGAAGCTGCTCAGGTGCGGGGGACAGGCTAGGGAGACGAGATGGTCGAGTGCATGCGATCCATGTAGTAGCGCGTGCTGGTGTTGTGGGTGGTCCCGAAATCGTATCGGACATGATAGGAATCGGTGTTGTGGGCGTCGACCAAAGTGGTGCCGTCGCCCAGGTAGGCCACCGCGATGGCGCTATGGTCGATCCCACCGTCGTTGTTCCAGTCGTAGAAGTGAAGATCCCCGATGCTCATCGACGACTTGTCGTAGCTGTTCGTCTGGCTCCAGTCACCGTGGGCGCCGAGCCAGCCGAAGTCGTACGCGGAGCCATAGGGATTCTTGGTGACAAAACTGTGTAGATCAGCGGCATTATCCCAGTCCAGGGTATATTGCGGAACGCCGTTCCACCAGTATTGCCAATACGGGTGTTCAATCGAAAGATCACCGCCTTTACCGCCGTAACCCTGGACGGTATTGCCATAGAACGAAATCGATTGCGAGACGAAGTTAGTGCAGTCACCGCCGCCGCCGCAGCTTACATTGCAGTTTACGAAATCTGTGTTGTAGTGCAGCGCATACCTATCGGCATAAGCCGCCGCACCCGAGCCCTCGTAACCTTCAAGGCACTGATTGGGAGGGCAGACTGCCGACGGATGCGCCGCAGGTACCACCGAGCCCGTGGCGACGTTGGCCAACAACGTGGTGTGGTCCGGAGCCAGGGCTTGATCGAACGGGTCGAAGTAAAGGTCCGACTGGACCTTCCAGGCGCCTCCTTGCCGAATCAGGACCATCAGGTGGTTGGTGGAGACCATGGACGTGACGGTGTCGTGGACGCCGAACACGCGCCCATTCCGCGCCGCCGCCGCCATGGAAGCTGCCTTCTCGGGAGTGAACCGCGTTGCCTTGGCGTCGGTCCCCGGAGACCATCGCATGGTCGTTGTGGTGGCAACGTCGGCGCTCGCCCGCTGTCCCGAAGCCGAGACTGTCATGGACTTGATGGTCTCGCTGGTGACAATCGACTTATAGATGTCGCCGTACCCCTGCACCCAGCTGTGGAAGCCATCCGCTGTCCGTACTTCGTACGCGAGAAGGGACCGTGAGTCCTGAGTCGCGGCCCGTCCGGTCGGGTAGTAGCCCGAGAGTTCGGCGGCTGCGCTTCCGGGCATGAGGGCGCGGTCCATGGCGTGGAAGTAACCGCTTAGGAACGACGTCACCGATCGCGCTGGTGAGGTACTTGCTGCAGTAGCCGCATGCGCCGAGACGAGCCCGGGCAACGCAGCCACCATACTGCCGATGAGCAATGGCAGGCCGAGCCTTGCTGCCGTGGCCTTGATTAACACCTTCTGCCACCTCTCCCTTGCCTGATTGCTGATTTAGCATATATATCCGAAACATCAACCTACATACCTCATGTCGATCTGTCAATCACCATGAACTCAGGCCTTAAGCAATGAATATAATCTTTATCATGATATAACATGGTACACGCCTGCGGGTGGCAAGGGATCCAGGCTGGGCGATGATGGCTGCATGTCGCGGTGGACCCCGTTCACCGAGTCCCTGGGTATCCAGCATCCGATCGCGCTCGCGCCGATGGGCGGATCAGCGGGCGGTGCTCTAGCCGCGGCGGTGTCGAACGGCGGCGGCCTTGGTCTGGTGGGTGGCGGCCGGGGCGACCTGGACTGGCTTGACCGGGAGCTGGCCATTGTCGCTAACCGGACCGACAGGCCGTGGGGCGTCGGCTTTCTGGCCTGGTCGATCGAGGCCGACGCCATCAAGCGGGCGCTGGACTACGGGCCGAAGGCGGTCATGCTGTCCTTTGGCGACCCGGCCTCGCTGGCCCCACCAGTTCTCAGGGCCGGTGCGGCGCTGATGGTTCAGGTGACCGACCTTGGGGAGGCAAGACGGGCCCTGGACGTCGGCGCCGATGCCATCGTTGCCCAGGGCAGCGAGGCGATCGACCTAATCACCGCGGTGCTGCCGGCGGCCGATCTCGTCGCGCTCCTGGCTGCGGAGGCGGAGGAAGCCCTCGGACGCGCCGGGAGGCCGCCCGGTATGTGTCTCTAGCCGTGCCTGCCCGCCGTCCTGGTCGTCGGGCCTCATCTGGCGCAGGAGCCGACCAGGCCTTACGGAGCCGAGACGCCGACATTCACCAGTCTTCAGGCAACCGTTGCCTCGGGCTGAAGCCGCAGGTTGTCGCTAGCCTCGCTAACCGGGCGTGTCGGTGTCGCCGGGTTTTGCAGCGGCAGCCACAGCGCCACGGCGGCTCCGCCCAGCGGGCTCCGCTCGGCGGTCGCCCGGCCGCCGTGGGCCTCGGTGATGGAGCGCACGGTGGACAGGCCGAGGCCGAAGTTGCGCGGTCCCGGCTCTCGCGGTTCGGATCGGGCGACCCGCTCGAACATCGAGCCGACCTCGCTCTCCGGGATCCCAGGACCGGAATCGGCAACGACGATGGCGGCCTGCCGACCATCGCGGCGCACTGACAGTTCGATGGCCTCGCCGTCGCCGGTGAACTCGACCGCGTTCTCGATGACGGCGTCGAGGGCGAGTACAAGCCGCTCAGGGTCGGCGAGCACGGTCGCGTAATCCGACTGGCCGATCAGCCACTCTCGCGGAGTCGGGTTCCATCGCATTACCGAAGCGTCAACCAGACTCGCCAGCCCGGTCGGGACCGCCGCCGACCGGGGCGTGTCGCCCTGCTCGGCTGTGGCGAGCAACAGCAACTGGTCGACCAGCGCGCGCAGCCGGGTCAGCTCGTCTACCACAATCGCGGCGTCGCTTGCGGCGGCCGGGTCGGCGCCGTCCTGCGGAAGCAGCTCGGCGTGTGCGAGTGCGACGGTAATCGGGGTTCGCAGCTGGTGTGACACCTGTTCTGGATGAACGTCCGCTGACGCTCGAGCTGAGCCTCAGCGCGCCGGCACGCGTCCTGATCCCCCCGCTCCATTTCATACTGCTCGTGATACTCGCTCCAGAACCCTCGCTAACACGGATCCTGGGAATGGCGGGCTGGTCACGTTCCTCTGCAAGCGGTAGAAATGGCCGCTCAGGGCGGGAGTCATCGCATTGTCGTTGACGGAACATAACTTGCCACAAAGCAGCGGTGACCAATTGACCTTGGCACTAGGCGATCAAGCCTTGCCAATAGGTTGTCCTCACCACTGGACTATACTCGCGGTCAGGGAGCGGCTGGATTATGACCCGTTTGCCCACGAAGATTGGAGACTCAGTGAACAGGTACATACTGCGGACGGTCGCGATAGCGGCGGCTCCGGTAACTGCCCTCATGCTCACCCTGGCAATGCCCGTGGCCCCCGCCCTGGCTGGCCCGGCACCATCCGTCGTGTCGTCGGCCACCGGACTGACCTGTCACGCCTCGATGACGAACAGCCACCCGGGCGACTACACCTCCACCGGCGTCAAGGTCCGCACGGTCCCATTTGCTCATATCAAAACGGTCGCGCACTACCGGACCGTCAACCACGCTAAGTCCCGCATCGCGAACGCCCAAGGACGCAGGACAGTCTGGTACTACATCAGCGGTGCGACGCCCGGCTACAAGGTCATCGTTGATGTTTACGTCTCGCGGCCCCACCGCAACGGACGCTGCTCGACATCCTTCACACCGCACAGGTAACCTGCGGCGGGACACCGACGGTCCGCCACACCTTCGTGGTCTTACGCCTCCTGCCCGACCGCAGCACCGTCGCGACCGAGCGCTCAGCCGAGTAGACGGCGTTGTCGACTGGATGCATGGCTCGGCGTGCCTTCTTCACCACCTTCGGCGTTACTGTCCGCTTCACGGCGCGACCCGGGTGCACGGCACGGCGCACTGCCCGCAGGACAAGCAGCCTGGAAAAGAAACCCACGACAACCACCACATCCGGCCGGCCTAGTAATCGCCGAAATGATATGGCGGACCTCGAATCCAGACCAGCGACCCAACGCTGCCAGCGCGGGCCTACTTCCGCCCGTCCAGGTGCACGCTCGATTCGTGACCAAGCCCGGCCGCCAATGGACCTGGTCCCAGTCGGGACTCGTGTCACGAACCGAGTTCATGCATAAATGAATGGCTTTGAGTACACTCCCCACACTAACGGCACAGCTCGCCCAGATCGCTGCTTCGGCTGCAAGATCCGCGGCGCTTCAGGAAGGTCGGCTCTCGTACGCGTTGCTCCCGGTTCTGAGGCATGCCATGGCAGAATCAACCGCCATGAGGGTCATCGGTGCATGCGCGGCGATGTTAGTCGTCCTTCTCGCGGGCTGCGCGTCACCGGCAAGCCAGACCTATCCGGCTACGTCATCAAGCCCTTGGTCCTGATAGCCTCCGCCGCGGACATCGCCGAGCTGGCCGTGAGAATATGCCAGGCACGCCGACGAGCAGTAACCCAGGCTGACGTGATCGCAGCTGAAGAGAACAGCTGGAATGAGACCGGAATGACTCCGGGCCAAACAGTCAGCACCGCCGAACGCGACCTGTGCGGGCAGTACCTGCCCAAGCACCCACCGCGACCCCGCCCGCCAGCACCGCATCCATCTCCCACCAATGCTCCGGCACCCACAGGCGCTCACTGCACCGCAAACGCGTCCTACAACTCGGCCTACAACGACTACGACATCTACGTCTACTCCAACGAGCCCAACCAGCCCGCCACCGCCACCGCCAGCAACGGCGCCATGCAGACCTACTACACCGACGGCACCGGCTACGCAGACATCTACCTCTACGCCGACCCCGGCGACACCGTCACCGTCACGGTCGGAGCCGCGACTTGCTCCACCAGCACGTAGACACCCTCCCGTACGCGCGTCTTGGCTCGTCCAATGTCGGGCAGTGGCCGCGACTCAGCCGAAGGTGAGGGTGGTCCACCAGTTATAGAGCTGGCCGATGGTGGCGCCCGTCGCCGCATCATCGGCGAGCAGAACGACCCGCTGCGTCGGCATGGTCCAGACCAGCAGCGGGAGGTGATTGTGGGCGTCGGTATAGCACTCAAGAAGCTGGCCGCTGCGCGCCGGGTACTTCGTGGTGCTGATGCTGTGCCAGCCAGTCACGCCGGTTGTGCTCCCGCTCGGCGGCGGACACGTGTTTGCTACGCCTGCGGCCACGTAACCGGTGGTGGAGTTCAGTGCGGCGAATCCGGTCTGGTAGTCGGCGGTGTTGTCGAATTGGTAGGCCAGCACATCGATTCCGGTGCTGGTCGTGCGAGTGCACAGATAACTGCTCGTCGTCCCGGTCAAGGTGAATGACTGGTTGGCAGGCCCACACTGCGAAGTGAAAGGGGCGACGATCTTATTCAGCGACTCTACTGACGAGCCCGAAATCAATGACGTGGCAAAGTAGATCACCACAACCACAACCACGACTGCCGCCGCGATGACGCTGAGCAGGATGGCAGGCCGGGTCCTGCGCCGACCGGGCGTACCTGGTTGCGCTGCCTGTGGGAAGCCCTGCGTGGGGGCCTGTGGGAAGCCCTGCGCGGGGGCCTGCGCGACGTTCGGGCCAGGTGCCGGAGGGAAATCCTGGCCGGGCGCGAGCGGAGCCTGCCGGAATACCTTGGTGGGCGGCGGTGACACCTGGGTGGGCTGCGACGCAACCTGCGTGGGCGCCGATGAAGCCTGGGGGGCTGGCGGGGCGCCGAGCGCGTCGCCCGCATCTCCGCTAATCAGCCCTAGGGCGACGGCTAGCTCACGGGTGACCCACTCGCAGGCGTCGGACTGGAACACGGTGCTGGCGGCGAACGATGACGCGGTGAGCCTGATCGCGGTGGCTGGGTCCATGCCAGTGGAGACATGCTCACCCAGTTGTGCGGCTAGCCCAGCCTCCGCCGCTGCGATCAGAACGCTCTTCTCCCGCGGCGCCTCAGGTAAGTAGTCCTTGAGCAGATTGGACAGGATCTGCGGGCTGGACAGGGCAGCCGAGCCGTAGTCGGGATCGGAGACGATGGCCAGCAGCGCAGCGCGGGTCTCATCCGCGTGTTCCCATGACATGTCGGTCATCTGGCTCCCATCCCTCCCGGCGCGGCTGCTGGCTGCACCGACCATGCTGATCCAGCGACGAGCGACTGCGCAGCACCGGAGAGCAGATGCCGACGGTCGGCCGGGTGTCGGGACGACGGGAACGCAATCGCTAGTGACGGCATGTTAACCGGGCAAGTTGCCGATGTCACGATCGGGTGGCCTGCGCTACGGATTCAGGCTGAGCCGACAACCTGAGCAGCAAGCCGGCCGCTGCCGACAGCGGAGCGGCGAGCTCCGCGGACAGTCCGTGCCGGGCGACTAGCCACGCCGGGTCGAAATAGCTCATCCAGACCGCTCCGTCGTCATCGGCCCAGACCAGGATCTTCAGCGGCAGGTCGATGGCGGCGAGCGGCGACGCCGCCATTATGGGGGTGCCTGCGACTGGGCTTCCGAAGATCAGCAGCTTGGTGTCGCGCAACGACAGTCCGGCTCGTGCTGCCTCGCCGCTGTGGTCGACGACGGCAAACAGCTTGGCCCCCGCCGCGTGAATGACCTCGGCCAGTCGGCTGACGGTATCGGCGACCGGCAGCGGACTAGCCCGGTGCACGATCCCGGAGGTCGGTGCCGTTCCGGCCGGGGTCATTTCGTCGGCAGCGCTCATGTTTCTCCTCCCGATCTGTCCCGCTTGCTGCCCTAGGCCCGCAGCCGCGACGTCTACTCTTCTGCGACCCCGAGCAGGGCCATGCTGTCAAGCTTCTCGCGTGGCGGGCGCTGCCCAGGTCTAATGTGCCATCGGGACCTGGTCGCCCAGGCGGCGGCCGGGATCGTGAACTCCAGTGCCGCCGACGATGGTGAACGCGGGGGTGAGGTCGGCGAGATCGTAAAGGTCGGCGGCGAGCGGGTCGATGGAGTAGCCGACGAGGTCGGCGAGCTTGCCATGGGCGATGCTGCCTGCCTTGTCGGCCTCGCCGTTCAGCGCGGCGCTTCCCATGGTGTAGAGCGCCACGGCGGCCGCCACCGTGATGGCATGCTCGCGGCGCTGGACACCAGCGGACTTGGTCCCCCTGGTGGCCATTCCCCAGACGTTGGTCATCGGGTTGAACGGCCGGGCGATGTCGGTGCCCGCGGCCAGGCTGGCTCCCGCGGCCAGCCAGTCATCCAGCGGATTGACGTCGCGGGTGCGTTCGGCGCCCCAGGTGGTCAGCATCTCGCTGCGCATGTTCCACAGCAGCGGATGCTGGACCGTGATTAACCCGCCCCGGACGGCGCGTTCTCGCTGTGCCGGACTGCTGAGCAGGGCATGCTCGATCACCAGCGTCCACGGCGGCAGCCGGCCGACCTCGGCCACGACCGCCTCGTACACGTCGAGCGGGGTCCGCACCGCACGGTCACCGGCGGCGTGCGTGCCGATCCGCCATCCCCGCCGGACCGCCTCGGTGCACACCTGCGTCATCACGGCGGGGTCCCAGTTCAGGTGACCGGCATTGGCCGGGTCGTCGGCGTACGGTTCCTCAAGCGCGCCACCTTCGACCCCGCCGTCGAGCACGAACTTCAGGCCCCACAGCCGGAGCCAGTCGTCGCCGAACCCGCTGCGTGCCCCCAGGCCGCGGATCAGCGAGATGGCCTGGTCCATCGACAGCTCGTTGCCGACCCTGATCAGCGGCCGGACCCTGACCTTCAGCAGGCCGCAGTCGGCCGCGCCCTGGTAGGCGAGCAGCCCCGCCCAGCACCGCGCCGGGCTGGCTTTCGCTGATCTGCTGCGAGCGGCGCTGCGGCCGCCCTCAGATCTGAGGATGGCGTGCGACGGATGATCAGCGCATGGGGCAGCTGCCCCATCTTTCTGGTGGCTGATTGACGTGCCAGGGGCACGGGGTCTTTCCCCGGCCCCTGGCACTGGCTGGTCAGGTAGTGAGGATGGTGGCGCCGAGTGCGGTCAGGATTGACTCCTCGTCCACCCATCCGATCTGGGTGAAGCAGACGGTGGATTCGCCGTTGTCATTGACGCAGTTGAACCCGTTGCCGAAGCCGAGGCTCAGCGAACCCTTGGCGATCACCGTGCCGGACTGGGATCCGAGCGAGAACACCGGGCCGCCACTATCGCCCTCGCCGTCCGCGATGCCGCCGCCGGTCTGGTCCCCGACCCACTCCGAGACGTAAGAGTTATCCTCCGAAATCCAGAAACTCCCTTGGTACTGGGTCTGGATGCTGCAGTGCACGCCGGTCCACGAACCAGAGGTGCACACGTAGCCGCCGTCGTAGTTGCTCGCGACACCCACGACGTTCTTGGAGAAGTCATGGTTCTCGGCGACGCCGCCGTCGTAGGTGACGCCCTGCACCCAGCCGTTCGGCGGCCGGATGTAGGCGATGTCCAGGTACGCCGTGTGATACCAGGCTTCACCCATCCGGTGATTGATGTCGTGCGTCCCGAACCAGTCCCACCACTGCTCGTTCACCGGGTGGCCGAGGTCGGAATCGCAGTGGTCCGCGGTGGTGATGAAGGTGCGGCCGTCCGACCTGCGCTGCATCGGGAAACCGGTGGTGCACGAGTCGGTGCCCTGGACGTTGATGATGCGTGAGCCGGCCCAGTGCAGCGGCAGGTCTTCCAGCCGGTGAGTCGGGTTGACCTTCCTGGCGGGCTGGATGCTCAGCGGGATCTGGGTGCCGGCCTGCAAGCTGGCCAGCACGCCCGGCATGACGGGGTGGAACCCGGCCCTGATGTCGGTTCCGATCTCGATCCCGGTTCCATCGACCCGGACCGCGATGCTGTCGAGGAGCACCCCGCGTGCCGCGTAGCCAGACCGGCTGGCTTCCAGCCGCTGCACCTCAGCGGCAAGCTGCCGTGTCGTATAGGGCGCCGGCCTGACCTCGATCCTGACGGCGGATGAGCGCAACCGGCCAAGCAGCCGAGCGATCGGGCCGGGAACGGCTCCCTTCCAGTAGACCAGCACGAGATGCCGCGCCACGGACAGAACGATGTTGGCGTATCCGGATTCCCCGGCCGCCGCGGCCTTGACGATCTGGTCGGCCGCGCGGATCAGTGGAATCTGGGCGTGCATCACCGCGGCTGCGGTCAGCGGCTGGCCCGTGCGCGGCGCGGATCCGGCGTGGCTGCCTGGGTAGCCAGCGGCCAGCCCGGTGGCCGATGCCGGGCTTGTCTGCAGCAGCGGGGTCAGCACCAGCGCGGCCACCGCGGACAGCGCGAGCAGGCGCCGGCCTGCCCTGCCGCTGAGCGCGGGCAGATACCAGCGGCCGGCCGGTCGATGCCGAGCGCGGCCGTCCTTGGCGTGCAGTCGATGTCTTCTTCGCACGGTTCACCTCCGAAAGCTTCGGTGAGGTTCGCTCGGCCGTCAGTTCCACCGTGCGCCGCGGCGGCTGAGCGAACGCACCGCCGCTGGCGCGACGGCAACCTCCACTCTTCGTTCGCCCTATCCAGGAAGCCAGAGCAGTGACCAGAAACGGACCAAAGGAGGACCCCCGTGCTGTGCGATTCGGATCGGCCTTGTTGAGGTAATGCGTCAGACCTGGGCCGCTGCGGTGCGGCCGGCCTGTCCAGCAGCTGAGCTTGACATTGCTGGGGCGCGACGGTGCCCGGCTAGCGCGCGCTGAGCAGGACGCCGACCATCACGGCCCGGTCGGCGGAGCGGTTCTGCCAGTCGTGCGGCACTCCGGGTTGCTGGACGACCGAGTCTCCTGGCCCGAGGGTCACTTCTGCGCCGCCAACCACGAGCGTGACCTGCCCGCTGATCACCGTGACGTAGTCGAGAGTGTCGGTCGCGTGCGCCTCCTGGAAGCTCTCATGCCCGGCATCGAGTGCACCGCTGCGGTCAGTCGCGCCGCCGGTGCCTTCTGGGGCTATCTCCACGATCCGGAAGCATGTCCCGCCCGGCGGCGGTTCGAGTGCCCAGGTGCGGGTTGACATGTCTGAGTCCGCTGCGGTGGGCGGCGTCCGGTCAGTGACCCACAGTTCCGTCGTGACGTACCGGCCGGCGTGGATGACGGTCGGCGGCTCGCCCTGGCGAATGATCGTGGGATTGCCGCTCTGGTCGTAGCCGGTCACCACTCTGTTCATGGGGCTCCCTCCCGCCGCATGTTCCCGGCATGCCGCACAAGATCGCGAGCGCGATCCAGCGAGTGTAGCGCCGGGATGCGTCGACTTAACCCTTCCGGCCATGCCTTGTACCCGTTAGGGCGGATCAGGCGTTCAGCACGTGGCTGCGCCGCGTTCGGCCTGCTCGGCCTGGCTGGCCCGCACCGCCGCGAGACTCGCGCGCAGCGCCTCCGCCAGCCCGGCGGGATGGCCTGCCACTTCCTGCCCGCCGGTCGGCCAGATGACTTCACGACGACCGGCCTTCGCCATGACCAACTCCTCAAGCGCATCGCAGTAGTCGTCCCGGTAGTGGGCTGGCTTGAAGTCCGCGGTCATCGCGCCGATCAGGGATGCGGTCATCTTGAGCTCACTGGACCGCACGTCGATGTCCTCGTTGAGGAAGGCGAACTCGGGTGCGCGCACCTCATCCGGGTAGAGCAGGGTCTCTATCACCAGGACGCCGTCCCAGGCGCGGAGCACCGCGAGCCGTTGCCGCCGCCGGAGCGCGATTTGCGCGACGGCGGCGCTGCGGGAGCGGGTCATTGCTTCGCGGAGCAGGACATAGGAACGCGCGCCCGCAGGCTCCGGCTCTAAGTAATAGCTCCTGGCCCGGATGACTGGATCCACCTGCTGGGCCGGCGCGAACTGCAGGATCTCGATCTGATGAGAGGTGGCCAGCGGGAGGTCGGCCAGGTCCTGTTCGGTCAGCACCACCATGCCGCCCGTTGGCAGTTCATGACCTCTGGCGACGTCCGCGAAGGGTACCTCTGCCCGGCAGGCGGAGCAGATCCGCCGCAGCGCGATCCGGCCGCCATCCTCCTTGTGCACCTGGTGGAACGCGATCTCATGTTGCTCGGTAGCGGCGTGCAGCTTCACCGGGATTCTGACCATGCCTAAACAGATCGCACCAGTCCATATGCTCCGCATCGCGCATCTCCTCCCCGCCGTACCTCAGACCGGTACGCCGACGTCGTTCTGGTTCCGCTCGGCAGGCATCTTCGATTACCCGTCATCGCCGATGAGTTGGCGCCTGCTCGGCTGCCAGCGGGTGCAGTAGGGGCAGTGTCTTGCCAGGAGGTCGCCGCTGCGGGTCACGACGCCCTGGTGGGCCCGGTAGGTAAGCATCCCGCAGGGCGGCCGCAGCCCGCTGATCAGGCATGAGATCTCGGTCGCTGCGAGCGAGGCGACGACACCGTCGATGGTGACGACCGATTCGCCGCCGCCGTGCGGCGGGGCTGCGGCGTGCGGCTCGCGCGGGCTGTCGCCCTGTTCTGCGTCGTCGCGCCGGTCGAGCTCACCGCGGCAGAACAGGCAGCCGGCTGCCGCCCCGGCGACGACGACCCGCCCGCCGTACACCACGTCGTTGCCGACGCGCCTGACGCCGCTGGCCGCATCGATATAGGGCACTCCCGCGAGCGAGCACAGCTCGGTCAGGACGAATCGCACGGTGTCGGTGTCCTTGCCCAGCCCGGCGACGACGGCGGTCGCCGAATCGACGCCCGTCCCGGTGCCGAGTAGCGCAAGCGGCCCGCGTTCGGCGACGACACGCACGTCGGCGGTCGGCTGGATGCTGCGGATGAGTCGTGCCGCGACCTGGGTTCTGGCGATGCCGATGTCGTCAGCGGTTGCGCCGATCAAGCGGTTCAGGTTGCCGCTGTCGACCGTGTCGCCGTCCACTAGCGTAAATCGCCGCACGCCGAGGTACGCCAGTTGCTGTGCGAGGTGAGAGCCGAGTCCGCCAAGCTCGATCAGGATCACGCTCGCGGCTGCGAGCCGCCGCTGTCCTGCCGCACCGAACAACGTGATCTGCTGGGAGTACCGCTCGCTCGGATCCAACCCGGAAAGGGCGGCCGCGCTGCGCGGGTTCACCCGATGCCTTGGGTGAAGCGGATCTTGCGGGCGAACCCGATGCCTGGCTTCAGGCTGACGGGCATGCTTGGGTCGGGCGTGGTCTCGGTGCCGGTGTCAAGATCGACCTCGAGCACGGCCTGGCCCACGTCCCAGCCGGCCAGGGCGCGGATTTGCGCGACGGTGATCGTGGGCGAGTGCCATTTATGCGCGGCGCCCTCGGTAATCACGTCATAGGTCAGGTCAAGTCGGCGCGGTAGCTCAGGCTGGGTACCCATCTGGGAGATGTCATGCGAAGGATCCATGACGCCCTCTCTGGTCGCGCAGCCAACTGGCTTTGGCCTGCCTTAGCAGCCGACTGGCTTTGGCCTGCCTCACTGGAATACAACGGCGAACCTGACGCGGTTGTCCGGCATCTGCGATCCGACTCGGCCGGTCTTTGCGCGTCCGGCCGCAGCGCTGCGCCCGAGTAGCTGCAGCGGATCAGCCGGATGAGCCGGATGAGTCGGCTCGAAGGTAGACCAGCCGTGCGTGCTCGGGCATGGCTCGCGTGATCCGGCGGACGAGGGGCTCTTCGTAGGTGGTGACCAGGATCTGGCCGACTCCGCTGGTCGATGGTGTCATCGCCAGCAACGACGCGACCTGGCGCCGCGTGTCCGGGTCCAGGTGCTCGAGCGGCTCGTCGATCCAGCAGAATCCGGCCCGCGTCGCCGCGTCGAGCGCGAGAAGGTGCAGCAAGAGCCGCGCGCTCATCTTTTCGCCCGTGCTGAACGACCGGAGCGGGAGGGTCTCCCCGTTGACGTCTCGTGATATCGCTCCATCGCCGCTGAGCGTGATCACGCCCCGGTCGGCGAACAGTAGCTTCCACCTGCTGCTGATCTCGCGCGTCAGTGGTCCGATCGTCCCGTTCAGCAGCGTCGTGGTCGCCGATTCAAGAGCGTCGATGGCCGCGGTGGCGAGCGCTTGGCGGCGGTATTCCGCGACCAGGTCATCGCGCGCCTGCTGGCGGGATTCGGCGTCCTGCATCGCCGCCGCGGCGGCGATGGCCTCGGATCTGCGCTCGATGAGCAGCGTCATCGCCGCGTCGGCGGCTCGTGCCAGTCCCGCGTGCCGCGCGATTATGTTCTTGGCGGTGCCCGGCGGGCGGGTCGGCGGCGTCAACGAAGCCACCAGCGCTGCGGCACGCCTGCGGAAGGTACGGACTTCGGTAAGGGCAGCGGCCGCCGCCGTATCATCCAGCTGTTCGAGCTGGGAGTCCAGCTGGGCGAGCTCCCGGTCGTGCTCCGAGCGGGCCGCGGCCCTCTCGTCCGGCGACAGCGGTCTTCGGCAGACCGGGCACTGGCCGGACGAGGTGCCGAGTTCCTCAAGCGCGGCGCGGATACCGGCGGCCCGGCCTTCGAGCAGCCCGCGCTGCCGCCGGATGTCGTCAAGCTGCTGTGTCGTCGTCGCCTCGATCCGGTCAAGGACGCTGGGCACATCGTCGGCGCTGGCCGGCCCGCCGAACCGCGAGGAGATTTCATCGCTGAGGGAGGCGAGCTGCCCGAGCCGCAGCTGGTCGCGCTTGTGCCAGAGGTCAAAAGCCTCAACGTCGCGCTTGGCCTGCGCGGCGACACGGAGGGCATCGACGCTGGCTGTGTGCGCTTGCCCAGCTTCCTCGGCGAGCCGGGACGCCTGGTCGTACCGGGCGCGCAGCTGTGACAGCTCCCGCGCGGAGGCACCGGAGACCTGTTTGATCTCGGTGATTCGGTGGTCGGTGACCCGCTGTTGGGTCTGCAGTTCGGCCAGGGCCTCCTGAAGTCCGTCGATGCCGAACAGGCGGCAGAGGTGCTCGCGCAGGTTCAGCGCCGCCGAGTCGGCGTCTGGTTGATCCCCGCCGCGGAGCATGGTCAGCCTGGCGAGGAATGCCGGGTCTGCCCCGAACGCGTCCCGGATCGCGGGCGTGATCTGAGTTCCGGGAATCGCACGCCCGTCGATAGCCGCGGACACCGGCGGCGTGGCGGCCCTGCCGAGCCGCCTGGGCAGCTGGCGGGTGATCGCCAGTATCCGCCCGTCAGGCAGGACGACCTCGACGGATGCGGACGCCGACGCGGTGCCCAGCCTGATGGCGTCTACCGGCCGGCCGCCAGCGTCGCCGTACAGCGCCCAGGTCGCGCCCTCGATCAGCGACGACTTCCCGATGCCGTTGCGCGCGATGATGAAGGTCACGCCGGGTTCAAGATCCAGCGTCACGTGCTCATACGCGCGCCAGTTCGTCAGGACGAGTCGCCGGATCATCGGCGTGACCCGGTCAGCAAGGCGGTTACCCCGTCTGACGGAGACATGCCAGCGGCGATCGACTCGATCATGATGCGGATACCGGCCACGGCGCTGTCGTCCATTGCCGTGTAGGCAGCCTTCTTCGCAGGTGTCCTGGCTCGTCGGCCCTCGGCGATCGCCCGGCCGACGGCGGCCTGCGAGACCGCCGCTGCCAGTGCCGCTAGGTCGACCGCCTCGCGCTCGAACTGCACTCGATCTATCTGCTCCCAGCGGGTTACCCGCGAATCGAGCTGCTTGAGCAGCGCGTCCGCGAGCGGCAGCGGCTGGAAGGCGACGCGTGGCTCGGCGAGCCGTCCGGAGGGCGTCTCGATGGCGCGGCCGCCGAACTCGGGCGTGATCACCACAGCAGTCCAGTCCTCGTCCGGGATCGCGACAGCGACATCGTCGGCGTCCTGGTAGGCCATCAGCAGCCCGCCGCCTGCGCGGGCAAGCTCCGGTGCGCGCAGAGCGCTGCCCGGCTCAGGGCCGGTGAGAACGGCGACGAGGATGGTGGCATCAAGGTCCCTTACCAGGGCGGTGACGAGCAGCTCATGAGCAGGACCGACCGCCAGATGACCATCGAGCGGACTGATCTCAAGGCCGGGGCGATGCCACGTCAGCCCGTTGAGCGTATCGGCGAGCCGGTCGAGATCGACGACGCCATCGCGGGAGCCCGGCAGGCTTGCGTCCCGGAGGGCGTCTGGGGACAGGCCGGCCAGAAAATCGGCAAGCAGCTGCCGGTATTCCAGCCGCTGGTCGTCTCCGCTGGCCGGCGAGCCGGTCAGCAGGCCGGGAGGCGGCGGGCGGCCGTCACCGCGTGCCGCCAGCAGCTGGGTGATCTGGTCACCCACCTGGAGGGAGGCGACCCGCTGCAGAAAGGCTCCGACATCCACGTGTCGCTCGACCGTGGCCATCAACGCGAGATCGAGGCCAAGTGGTGATTCGCTGGCCGGAACGATGAGTGTGTACTCGTCTGCCTGCTCTACGTCGAGGGTGACGGGGATCACCACGGCCGACTCACCAGAGAGGTGGCGTACCCAGACCAGCAGCGCTTCATCGCTGCCTACCCGCCAGACATCCCCGGCCGCCGGGACGCGGGTTCCGGCTGGCCCGGCGAGCGCATGACGCAGCTGCTCGGGGATTGCCTGAGCAGCGGCGGTCAGGCTGGCAGTTACTGCGGCGTCGGCCTCCGCCATGGTGGCGTGCCGGAGCCTGGCCTCCCACACCCGGCAGGCGAGGCAGCTGTGCAGGTGCGCGGCGATGCTTGCTGCGCCCGGGGAGTCGTACTCTCCCTGGACGAATGAGAGCAGGGCCGACTCGGTGGGGTGTCTCATCCGACGCACCTCTATCCCGTATCTCATCGCTGTTCAGTAAACGCGGTACCGTGCCCGGCTGTCCGCTCGCGCATCCATTCGGTAGCCAGCGCACGAAGCTCGGTCACGACGATTTCCGGCCCGCGATCGCCGGCTAGCTCGCCCGCCAGGCGCACCGCGAGATTCTGCCTGAGGGTGGCTGCCTGGCTGTGTCCGACACCGAGTACCGCACCGAGGTCCCGGACGGGCTTCTCCCAGGTCGCGATGAGGATCCGCTCGCGATCGGAGAGCCGATCAAAGACCTCGGCGCTGTGGAGCCGGCCCAGGACTTGGTCCTCGGTCTGGGCATCCGCGCTGCGGTCCGGCAGCCGCTCAAGCACATCGAGCTCGACGGTCAGCGGAAGGCGGCGAGGGTCAAGCCGGGCCGACAGGGCCAGGGCAATCTGCGCTGCGGTAAGGGAGCCGTGAGCTGCCTTCAGGACCCGGCGGATCAATCGCTCGAAGGTGTCGAAATCCGCCTGCGGCGCGCGGCGGCGTTCGCTCTCCCACCTGGGTACGGCCAGCTGGGGCTCTTGCGCGGCCGCTCTCGCAAGCGCGTGCTGGCGGGCCGTGCTCGGCGCGGCCGGGGCGCCGCGAAGGTGCCATCGGGATGGGCTGGCCGCGGCCTCCTGAAAAAGGTCACTGCGGTGCAGGACGTCACCGACTCGCCGGATCAGCGCGCCGATGTCGGTGCGGCGGCTGCGATCCCGGTGGAAGTTCAGCACCGCGGCGTACAGCAGCCGCTCTAAACTGCCGTCGTCCGTCGCGCGGATCGCCAGGTCTGCGATCCGCTTGCGGCCGCGCTCTCCGTCCAGGAAGTCGTGCGCCACGTCCATCGCCGCGTCCGGGTCCCATCGGATATGGCCATCCGGCGGCGGAAAGTTCCGGGCGATCGCCACCGTCTGCACGGCGCGATACAGCATCCGGGCACAGCGCGGTCCCAGCCGCCCGGTCGACACAAGCTCGTCGTACGCGCCAGTCACCAGAACGGCCCAGCCGTTGACGTCCGCTCAACGCGCCAATGGATCACGGTGCCAGTACATCTCAACCTGCCGTCCGCAGAAAAGGCACGGCGCCAGAATCCATGACAATCGCCGCAGCACCGGGCTCACCGTCAGCAGCTGGCGGAGAGTCCTGTCCGCACCGGGTGCCAATTCCGCGCAAAGCGTCGATACTCGTATGCAGGGTGCGGCGTCGAGGGCGGTATCAGGTACCGGCTGGAAGTCGGGCTGGAGGGTGCTGGCTTCCCAGCACGGGCTCGCGGGATCTTAGGCAAAGCCACGACCGCGCTGGCAGGAGCGGCGAGATGTTCGAGAGGTTCACCGACCGGGCGCGGCGGGTTGTGGTCCTGGCTCAGGAAGAGGCCAGGATCGTTCGAGGACGACAACTTCGTGTGGACCGGCACTGGCTTTATCGAGCCCACCGTCTCGCTGAGCGATCCGAATAGGGAACAGACGCGAGCGAGTGACGAGTTCTTTGCCGGTGTGGCTCTGGCGGCGGCCGCCGCTGCCCTGATCGCTCTGATTCAAGAGTTCTCCGACGGGACAAGGCGGCATCGGCCTGCGGCCGTCCTCGCCGAGGGTGTCCGGCCGGTACCAGACGGGAGCGCCGCTCAACGCTCGGTGGCTACCGTGGACGATGCCGCAACGGACATTCCAGATGGCCAAGATCCTGAAGTGCATCAGGCACCGATGAGCCCCGGGGAAGAGCGGGCGGGGCCGGCGGAGGAGTAGGACGACGCCTGCCGGACCTAGCTCACTTGATTCACGGATTGGTCGGGTCATCCCGTGTTTCGAACACATGTTTGATTCGAGGATATGCTGAGTGCATGACAAGTGTGTTCCAGGCGTCGCTTCTTGATGCCGACCACGGGTTCGGGCTGGGCGACATCGATCAGATGGTGCGCACGACGCTGGCCCATGGTGCGTGGCTGGACGTGCTGCCGGGCTGGGTCCGGGGCGCGGACGCTTTGTTCGAACGGCTGGCCGGCGCTGTGCCCTGGCGTGCTGAGCGACGGGTGATTTACGACCGCGTGGTAGCTGTTCCCCGGTTGCTCAGCTACTACGGCAAGGGCCAGACGCTGCCTGATCCCGCGCTTGAGGAGATCAGGCTCATGCTGGACGCCTACTATCGGCCGGAACTCGGCGAGTCGCTGTGCACCGCTGGGCTGTGCTTGTATCGGGACGGCCAGGACAGCGTCGCCTGGCACGGCGACACCTCAGGCCGCCAGGTCCTCCGGACCGTCGTGGCAATCGTTTCGCTGGGAAGTCCCCGTGCGCTGCTGCTGCGCCCCCGCCATGGGGCCGGGCCAACGCTGCGTTATCTGATCGGCCACGGTGACCTGCTCGTTATGGGCGGCACCTGCCAGCGCAGCTGGCAGCATGCCATACCGAAGTCCACCCGGGTGACCGGACCTCGGATCAGCATCCAGTTCCGGCCAGCCGGCGTCCGCTGATCCGTGCTCGCGGCGCGATGCCGGGCAGCGGTGCTCAGTCGCCGCTGCCGGCTGGGCCGGGTTGCGCCATGCTTATCCGCATGAGTACTGGATTCCCTGGCCGTCGGCCGCTGATCCGCAGCAGCGCAGCGCACCGCCGGATCGGCAGGCTGACGTCAGCACTGGTCGATCAGTGGTCCGATCATCCCGAAGCTCAGGAATACCTGCGATACCAGTGGGGCGAGCGCATGCTGTACGCGCACGCTGCGGCCCGCCGCGCGCAGCGGGTCTTCTACCTCGCCCGCTGGCTGGTCGTGGTCGGTGCCACCACCGTCCCCACGCTGGTCGCTGTGGGAGCCAGGGCGCACGGTACGGTCGCAACGGTCACGCTGATCGCCGCCGTTGTGCTCAGCCTCCTGGTCGCCATCGCTGCCAGTGCCGTGCAGGTGCAGACGGGTCAGCGCTGGCGTCTGTACAGCCAGTTCGAAGCTGAACTCGAACATGCCGGCTGGCAGTTGTATGAGCGGCGCGGCGAGTACACGGACTGGGACATCGATCAGAGGTTCGCCGCATTCGTTGACCGAGTCGAGCGAATTGTGCTTGTCCACCAGACTGGGCACCACCTGGGACCGCTGAACCGGGTCGAAGGAAACCCCGGCACGCCGGAACCGCTGATTCCGGACTGGCAGTGGCCCTGATCAGCGGCGGGACCGGGAACCCGCGATAGGGGTCAGCCAGCCCTAACCTGGCCGGTTCATCCTCAGCGGATGATGCCGGGTGCCGGCCGGCGGGCTTTGCTGGGCGGATGATCTTCGTCGTGGGTTCGGAACTGACCCGTGGCTGACCCGGGCAGCCGCGGGATGGACAACGACCATTCCGCCGCGCTCAGGCGCCGGTACCTGGTCCAGTTCGAGGAGGACACGCTCAGGGAGCGGCCGCTCTGGATCCGGGTGATCGTCGAGTTCCTCGGCACGTTCGTGTTGGTAACGGTGGCGGCTGGGTCCGGTGTGATCAATCACTACGTCGGCGGCACGCCGGTCACCAGGGCCGCGGCGGTGATCGCTCCCGGCGCGGTCGTCATGGCCATGATTTACGCCTGGGGCCCGCTGTCCGGGCTGCACATCAATCCGGCCGTGACGTTCGGGTTCGCCTGCCGCGGCGTGTTCCCGCGGGGCTGGGTGCTGCCGTACTGGGTAGCTCAGTTCGCCGGGGCGATCGCTGCCGCGCTGTTCTTGCAGGGCATGTTCGGGGACGTCAGCGCGGGCGGGAACTACCCGATCTCATCGCCAGGGGGTAACTGGAAGTCGCTGGTGATGGAGATCGTGCTTACGCTGATCTTGGTCAGCATCATCCTGAATACCGCCACCGGCAGCCGGAGCATCGGTCATAACGCCGCCATCGCGGTGGGCGCGACGGTGGCGCTGCTCGGGCTCTTCGCCAGCCCGATCAGCGGCGCGTCGATGAACCCGGCGCGCTCGCTCGGGCCGGACATCGTGGCAGCCGACTTCTCCGGCTGGTGGGTGTACGTCGCTGGCCCGGTGATCGGCTCCTGCATCGCGGTGATCATCATCACGACCCTCCGCGGACTGCCGGACAAAGCCGAGCGCACGGCCGCCGAAGGCGGGGCGCTGCCCCAGTAGCGACTTGATGGACGCGGCGCGGCGGTTGCCGCCGAGTCGAGCGGGTCAGGGCGGGGGAGCGGACCAGATGAAGGTGCCCCAGTTGCTCAGCGTGTCGCGGAAGCCCTGGGGGATCATCTCGGCGGCGGCCGCGGCCGCCACCGCGACCTGGCCGCCTATCGGCGCAGTAGCCAGGCCAGCACCCAGAACCGCCACGGCAGCTAACGTCAGGTAGCCAGCGCCAGCGCGAACCCTCACCTGAGCCTCCCAACGTGAACGGCACCAACATCGGCATGCCATGACATTCGCCGTAAAACCACAACCGAGGCTAGGGCCGCACGCAAGGCCGGCGCAATGACACCCCCGCCGACGACCCGCGGAGCACCCTTAGCGCGGCATTGGTGCCCTTGCCGGGTGCCTGCTTCCCGGTAAGCTGGTGCCCGGCGCTCGGCCCGCGCTTCGGCGCGAACGCGATGGCGGCGGTTTGCTCAGATCTCGGTAACCAGCTTGACTGGCTGTCCGGTTACGGTGGCGATGGTCTGGTAATCGTGGTCGTCACACAGGATGATCAGCCGTTCGCGTTCCGCCGTCGCGGCGATTAGCAGGTCGACCGGGCCTGCTGAGCGATGGGCTCCGGCTGCGGTCAGCAGCTGCTGAACTTCTGCGGCGCGCTCGTATGCTCCGTCATGCATCGACACCCAGCCGAACACGTCGTGCAACAGCCGCTGCTTCTCCAGCCGATCGGCGAGCGACCGGGCAGAGTGCAGAAACTCCAATTCAACTAGCGGACCAATCGCAATGACACCGGCGGTGAGCTGGTCGGACCATGCCTTCCGCAGCTCAGCTTGCAAGATCCTGAACAGTCCCGAAGTATCGATCAAGTACAGAGCCGGGGTCACTGGCGGTATGCCGTTTTGTTGCTCAAAAACTCATCGAAGTCGCCGCGGTCGGCCATCTCGCCTAGCCTGGCCAGGGCGCGCAGCCGAACGAGTCGCTCGCCCACCTCGCGGAGGGCCGCGTTCACCGTGTCCTTCTTGGTCTTGGTCCCGAGAACCTCAGCGGCGACCGTCAAGGCCTCCTGGTCAATCTCGATCGGCGTCTTGATCATGGCCATGAGCTCTGCCTCCGTGACATCTTGATGGCTAGGATATCACAGATATCCACAATAGATCTCCTTGATACCTAGCCTGGGTTCGTTGGAGGAGCCCTGGGGGTTCGTTGGAGGAGCGGCGTGGGGTACACCGTGCACCACTCAACGGTCGGCTAGGTAGATCGCCTGCAGGCCGCGGGCGACGGCCGTTAGCCGGGCCCGCAGTTCGGCGGGCTCGATGATCTCGATGTCCGCGCCGAGTCGGAGGAACTCGGACAGGGCATTCTCAAGTGACTCGATCGGCACTACCGCGCTGACCCAGCCGTCAGAGTGCGGCGGGCTCGCCGTGGCGCGGACCGCGCGGACGGTATCGGCGTTGTAGAGCACGGCGACCCGATCCCGCCCAGCGGGGGAGAGCCGGATGGTGGCTTCTTCCTGCTGCAGCCCAGCCCGGAATTCGGTGATCCCGGCTGCCCAGTACCCGGCGAGATCGAAGTCGTCGGCCCGCTCGAAATGCTCGGCCAGCACGGCCAGGTCCAGGATCTGATTGACCCGGTAGGTGCGCATTCCGCCGTGACCGCGAGCGACGAGATACCACTTCCCGGCCTTCAGCACGATCCCGTGCGGGTCCAGGCACCTGATCACGTCGGTAGGAGCCCGCCACCGCCGGTACCGGATCTCGATCCGCTGCTGCTTCCAGACCGTTTCGGCGACGGTGCTCAGGTGCGGCACCGAGTCACCGTCGTAGTACCACCCGGGTGCGTCCAGGTGGAACCGCTCGCGGACTAACGCCGCCCGGGCGCGCATCTCGGCAGGCAGCGCGGCGTCGAGCTTGAGCTGGGCTGCGGCAAGCACGCCACCAAGACCGAGCTCGGCGGCCGGGCCGGGCATTCCAGCCAGGGAGAGCGCCTCAGCCTCGGCCGCTGTCATGCCGGTCAGCCGGGTCCGATAGCCCGCCACGAGCTGGTAACCGCCGCCGGCCCGGCGTGGCCGTAGAGCGGTATGCCGGCCGCGTGCAGCGAGCCGACATCCCGTAGATCGTCCGGACCGACACCTCAAGCTCGCTGGCGAGCTGCTCGGCGGTCATCCGGCCACGGGCCTGCAGCAGCAAGATGATCGAGACAAGCCGGCTCGCGCGCATATCACTGACACTAGATGTCAGGGAGGCGCGATTAGCGTCGGTGCATGTCGATAACCGAGAAATTCCTCCGCGCGCCCGGCCCGATCGAGGTCGACGGACGCGTGCTCAAGTGGTATCACATCGCCGCGCTCGACGCCGAGATCGAACCCGGAATCTGCAAGGCCGCCTACGACATCCTGCCTCAGCTGGTGCCCCAGCCCGATGACGAGACGCCGCCCGGCGGCTGGCTGGTCCTGCACAGGGGCGCCAACGGGGCCTACCTCTGTGTCTACAGCTGGGTCTGGGGCAACGTCGTCGAGATGCGGTCGGCGGTGGCCGGGGAACCGTACCTCGGCTGCCCGGACACCGATCCCGAGCACTTCGGCGTGTTCGACCGCAGGTGGATCGGCTGCGTCTGGGAACTGGCGCCGTTCGGCCACGAGCGCTCGTCCTGGGTGCGGCACATTCTCCAACCAGACCAGCCTGACCTGACCGGATACATCAACGACACGCTGCCCGAGGGCAGGACCGGAGGTGCAACGTGAGCTACCGAAACGGACTCGGCGACTTCGACTTCTTTGTCGGATCCTGGCAGAGCGCTCAGCGGCGGCTGACGAAACCGCTGGCCGGTTGCGATGAATGGGTTGAATCCTCCGCCACAACGCGGTGCTGGCAAGTGTTCGGCGGCGCGGCGAACGTCGACGAAGTTCATTTTCCGGACTGGGGATTCAGCGGCCTGTCGGTCCGGCTGCTCAATCCGGCCACCGGGGACTGGTCGATCTACTGGGTGAACAGCCGGAACGGCGAGCTGGTGCTGCCGCCGGTGATCGGCAGCTTCAGCGATGGGGTGGGCTTGTTCTACGACGAGGAGCAGTACGAAGGCCGCGACATCACGGTGCGTTTCAAGTGGTCAGACATCACCGCGACCACGGCCCGGTGGGAGCAAGCCTTCTCGCTCGACGGCGGGCAGACCTGGGAAACCAACTGGACCGCCGACTTCACCAGGACCGACTGAACGGGTAGCTGACCGGTCGGGGACGTTCGACCTGCCGGCCCCGGGCCGGTCGCCTCCTGTAGCCCGGCCGAGATCGGAGCAGTGTCGGGTTAGGACCCATCGCCGTCAGGAGTCGGCGCGAGCCGTCTCGTCAGCCGGTGACGGAAAGGGGGAGCCTTGCCCGAGATTGCCGAGCACGAGATGAAGGCCAGGGTCAGCGAGATCCTCAACCGCTGGCCGGCCGTCGGTCTGGCAGTGGGAGTAGTCCGCAACGGACGCCTCGAGTTCTTCTGCGGACACGGGGTGGCCGACATCGCGTCGAACACGCCGATCACCGAGAACACGGTCTTCCGGATCGCTTCCATCACCAAGACCTTCACGGCAATCGCGGTCATGCAACTATGGGAGCAAGGGCTGGTCGACCTCGATGCCCCCGCCAACGACTACCTGCGCGCCTACCGGCTGATCCCAGCGCAGGCCAGCTTCCGGCCCGCGACCGTGCGACATCTGCTGACCCACACCTCAGGAATCCGTGAAGTCCTGCACCCCTCCGGCCTGCTCAAGCCGGTCTTCGGCGAGACCGTTAAGATGGGACGACCGGTGCCCGCCCTCGCCGAGTACTACCGGGGCCGTCTGCGCGTCCAGGCCGAGCCGGGCACCAGGTTCGCCTACACCGACCACGGGTTCGCCACGCTCGGCCAGATCGTCGAGGACGTGAGCGGGCAGCCGCTGGAAGGCTACTTTCGCGAGCACATCTTCGAGCCCCTCGGCATGGCCGACACCAGCCTCGTCCGCTCCGGACTGGTTCAGTCGCACCTCGCCACGGGGTACAACCTGGGCTCCCACGGAGCTAAGGCGGTCACCGACTATGAGGTGGTGACGGTGGGCGGCGGCGCCGCCTACTCGACCACGGCTGACATGGCTCGCTACGTCGCGGCCCTGCTCGGCGGCGGCGGCAACGAGCACGGCTCGGTGCTCAAGCCGGCCACGCTGGCGAGCATGTTCGAAGCCCACTACCAGCCCGATCCCCGGGTGCCTGGGATCGGCCTGGCGTTCGACCGGTTCAACCTCGGCGGGCATCTCGTGGTCGGGCACGGAGGGATACTGCCTGGGTTCAACTCCCAGATCTTCGCGGCTCCCGACGGCGGAACCGGGGTGCTGGCCTTCACCAACGGCGCCCGGTTGGCGATGTTGTGGTTGCCTGGTGAAATCGCCGGGCTGCTCAGCCAGCTGCTCGGCGCCCCACCCGAGGTGGTCCGCACCGACCTTCCGCAGCATCCCGAGATCTGGGGCGATATCTGCGGTTGGTACCAGCTGTCTGCCCGGCTCACCGATGCACGTGCAAGGCTGACGTTCGGCGCCGGAGCCGAGGTCTTCGTGCGGCGTGGCCAGCTCACGCTTCGAGGTCTGAGCCCGATGCCCGCGCTCTACCGGGGCTTTCCACTGCACCCTGATGACGTCAACGACCCCTACGCGTTCCGGATCGACCTCTCCGAATTTGGCATGGGCACAGGTCGTGTGCTGTTCAGCCGCGAACCTGGAGCGGGCCCGACCGCAGTCCATCTCGACCTGTACCCGATGTCGCTCCAGCGGCAAGCCGCCGCGAAGAATCCGAGGTTGTGGGCCACCGGCGCGCTTGGTGTCGCCACCACGGCGATCGCCATTCGCCACCGCCGCGCGAGGCGCCAGGATCGCCTGCCCTAAACAGCCGCTCGCGTCTACCCGAGACGGCTGTCGCAGGACTCTCGTCGCCAGGCGTCCGGGCGCCGGATCACCGGCACCGGATCACCGGCACCGGATCCAGATGGCGCGTGCGACACCAACTGCCTGGCCGTTTTCGGTGAACAGCGCAGAGCCAGCTAGCAATTTGCGGCCCTCTTCCGCTAGGCGCCAGCCGACCACGATGTGCGGCTCGCTCGCCTTGACTGGGCCGATCTGGCAGGCTGAGAGCCGGCCTAGCAGGTACGGCGGGCCTTCCAGGGCGGCGTCTCCATGGGCACCCATACCTCCGGCGCAGTCAAGCGCTGCCCACAAGAACTCAGGCCGGACAAAGCCATCTGACTCTGCGAGCGCCTCGTCGGGATACCAGACATTAGCCGACAGGTCCCGGCCAGCGACCGGTCCGACCAGGATGCGCAGCCCGTCCCCGGGCCTGCGATCCGGCCCGCACACGAAGCAGGTCGGGAAAGGGATGTTCTTGTGGGTGGGCGCGCACACGGCAACTGGTGCCGGCAGCGCGAGCTTCCGGCAATCCGAAGGTGCTTTCCCGGCTGGGACGGTCTTGTCCGTTGTGGGTATCGGGCGAATTACCGAGGCCCTCAGGAGTGCAGCCGATGCTCGGTTACCCACGTCGCGATCTGGGCACGCGAATGCACCTGTAGCTTGCGCCGGATGTTCTCGACATGCGCTTCCGCCGTAGGCGGCGCGACGGACAGGCGCACGGCGATGGAATAGTTGGTCAGTCCGTCGGCGACCAGCCCGGCCACCTCAAGCTCACGGGCGGTCAGCTGCGGCCCTGAGCCCGCGGGCCCGCTGAGGAAGCCGAGCATCGGCTCCCAGAACCGCGCCCCAGTCGCCGTGGTAAAAGAGGTGGCCAGAACCCGGCAGCGGGATGAGCGTCGCGTCGGGGATAAGCGCGGCTACCTCTCGCCCCAGCTCGAAACGTGTGGCGCTGTCCGCCTCACGGTGCAATACCGCCGTCCGCGCCCGGATCGCGGGGAGCAGCGCCCTGATGTCGGTGTCGTAGTAGACCTCGAGGAGCCGGCTGGCCACGGCGGCCGAGGCGCTGGCTCGCTGAAACCGCAACAGCGCCTCGAGGTCCTCGGCGGTGGGTCGGGGACGAAGATGCCGGTCAGCACCTTCGACCCAAGTCCCCAGTGGGCCCGCATCAGTG
Source organism: uncultured Actinomycetota bacterium (assembly GCA_963850875.1). Lineage (GTDB taxonomy): Bacteria > Actinomycetota > Actinomycetes > Streptosporangiales > Streptosporangiaceae > Chersky-822. Next base: position 94,556 of record CAWKNA010000005.1, on the reverse strand, counting down.
CCACGATCGAGTTCCTGACCTCCGGCGGCGCCAGATCGGCGCCGCTGGCGCACATTCCGTACAGCACCAGCGCCTGGACCCGATCCGGATGTTTCGCCGCTATCGCGGCCGCGAGCTGACCGCCCTGCGAGGCGCCGAACAAGCAGAACCGGTCGGCCCGCACCGCATCGGCGACCGCCAGCGCCGCAGCCACCTGCCCGTCGAACGACAGGTCAATCCCGTCCCGGTCGGACAGGCCGCACCCGGGCTTGTCATAGCGGATCACGGTAAACCGCTCGGCCAGACGCTCGACGAAGCTGCCGAAAGAGAACAGCTCAAGCTGCCCGCGCAGATGGGTAACCCAGCCCGAGTCGCACAACAGCGGCGGACCGGCGCCCACCGTCGAGTAGGCGATGCGGCCCGCAGATGTGCGGCAGTACCTGATCGTCGGCATCACCCGTCCAGACTGGCACTCTGGAGGCCGGTGCCGTAATGGGCAGGTAGTCTGCGGCGAAGATCGTGTCGTAACTGAAGCGCGCGTGGTCGGAGGCCCGGCGCTCTGGCTGAAACGGAGCTGTGATGCCCGCGCACGAAGCCGGTGTCATGCACGCGTCTGGCTATGGCGACGTTGCGATCGTCCCGGCGTGGTTGCGCCCGCCGGCTGACGTTAATGAGCTTTTGCCGCAGCTGTGGGCCGGCACGGTCCGGCGGAATGACGCGGGTGCGCTGGAGGTCGGCGGAGTCGACGTGCGGGACCTGGCGGCGCAGCACGGCACGCCAGCCTACGTGCTTGATGAGATGGACTTCCGGGCCAGGGCGGTGGCGTTCCGCGATGCTTTTCTGGACGCATTCGCTCGCCTGGGCGGGGGTGCTGACGTCTACTACGCCGGAAAGGCGTTCCTGTGCACCGAGGTGGCGCGGTGGATAGCGGACGACGGGTTGCGCCTGGATACCTGCTCGGGAGGTGAGCTGGCCCTCGCGTTGCGCGGCGGCGTCCCGCCCGAGCGCATTGCTTTGCACGGCAACAACAAGTCCGACGCCGAGGTGCACCGGGCGCTCAGCGCGGGCATCGGCCGGATCGTCATCGACTCGGTCCCCGAGATCGACCGGATCGCCGACGCGGCCAGCTACCTCGGCGTCCGCGCTCCGGTCATGCTGCGGGTAACCATCGGGGTCGAAGCTCACACCCACGAGTACATCGCGACGGCGCACGAGGACCAGAAATTCGGGATCTCCCTGGCCGTCGGCGCGGCGGCGGACGCGGCCCGGCGCGTGCTGGCCCGTCCGGAGCTTGACCTGCGCGGGCTTCATTCGCATATCGGCTCGCAGATCTTCGACACCAGCGGCTTCGAGGTCGCCGCTCACCGTCTGCTCGCCCTGCACGCCCAGATCGCGCGCGACAGCGGACTCAGCCTGCCCGAGCTAGACCTGGGCGGCGGATTCGGGATCGCCTACACCAGCCAGCACGACCCGCTGGCCGCGAAGGCCCTCGCCGATTCCCTCGCCGAGATCATCAGGCGGGAGTGCGAGGCGCTGAGGGTGGACGTGCCACGGATCTCGGTGGAGCCGGGGCGGGCGATCGCAGGCCCGAGCACCTTTACTCTCTACCGGGCCGGGACCATCAAGGACGTTGTGCTGGAGCACGGCGCGACCCGGCGTTATATCGCGGTCGACGGCGGCATGAGCGACAACATCCGTACCGCGCTCTACGATGCCGACTACTCCTGCGCGCTCGCCTCGCGGCTTTCCGTGGCCCGGCCAGTGCTCACCCGGGTGGTGGGCAAGCACTGCGAGAGCGGCGACATCCTGGTCAAGGATGAATTCCTGCCATCCGATCTCGCACCTGGCGACCTTCTCGCGGTGCCGGGCACCGGGGCGTACTGCCGGAGCATGGCAAGCCAGTACAACCACGTCCCACGGCCGCCGGTGATCGCGGTCAGGAACGGACAGGCACGGCCGGTAATCCGCCGGGAGACCGAAGCGGACCTGCTGGCACTCGACGTTCTGTGACAGGGCAGGCCGAAGCCCTACCCGGGCAGCGGGCGTGCCGCGGTTGGTGCTGGGCGGGGCGGCATTGGCGACGATTCTTTGCACTTCGCGGAGTTTCGGCACCCGTGAACGCGGTGAGTCTGCTGTAGTCATGACCAGCTTGTCGGCTCACTAAGTCGGGCCGCGCTCTGGGCGCCGAAAGGAAAGAGCGCCATGGCGTGAACATTCAGCCTGGTGCTCCTTATGGCTGCGCTTCGAGGATGGATCATTGCCCGCATATCTTGCTAGTCGGGTGGGGATTCTCGGCCATCGTGCTAGCCACGTCGTGGCGGCTCCTTCTTCAGGTCGCCAGATGCTTGTGGTCCTCGTGTGCGTGGCGGTTCTGCTTGGCCTGCTCTGGGTTCCTGTGCTTGGAGACCGACTCTACGGTTTCTTGAGCGAGAAAGCGCCGAAAGTAGCACCGCGAATGTTCTTGCTCGGACTGGGCCTCCTGCTCACAGGTCTTGTCGTCCAAGCCTGGATTCTTGAATGCGTAGGTGCCTGCCTGATCGGTGTGCTAGTGCTAGGCATGATTCTCGACAATTACTGAGCGTGCTGGTCCTTAGCGGCCCTGAGGTGACAGCCTGGTGTCGCCCTTGCCCCACTTGCTGAGCGGCGTGAGCTTGTACTGCTGCCGCAGTGCGCGCAACCAAGCCACCGACCCCGGCACCTACTCAAGCCTGGTCATGCACCGCGCCTACCTTCAGCTGATCAGCGGAGGCGGCGCGGACGACGCCGCGGTGGAGCGGGCAAGGCGATCGAGGACTGCGCCGTCAGGGATGGCCTGACGGACCGGAGTCCCGTGCCGGTCATCTGGCCGTTGCTGAAGGACGAGTTCACCCGCGCGGATCTGCAGTGCTGCCGACAACGAGTCAAGGCAGGCTGAGGCCCGGCAGCTACTCGGCTTCGTGGCGTTGTCGGCACGGGACCTAGCCGACGCCGCTGATCAGTTCAGCATCGCGGACGACATCCTAGGGCGGCTCGGCCAGCGCGAGCCCGCCCAGTACCGGTTCCACCCTGACCTGATCGAGGCACTCATCGGATTGGGTCAGCTGGACCGGGCTCAAGATCAGCTCGTGCTGCTGACCGAACGCGCCCGCGTCTTCCCCAGACCCTGGACCCTGGCGACCGGCGCGCGCTGCCACGGGCTCCTGCTCGCCGCCGAGGGCGACCTCGACGGCGCGGCCGCCGCCATGCGGGAGGCGCTGGCGTTCATCAGCCCGAAAACGGTCGAAGCTAACCTCAGCCGCGTCTACGGCAAGCTCGGCGTGCATTCACGGGCCCAGCTAGTCCTTGCCATGTCAGAGCGGGACCGGCAACGAACTGAGTGGCCAGGGTAGGCAGGCGTCGTCGCTGGGCAACTGCCGCTTGCCGCTGAGGCGAAGATCAACCCCGCAGGTCATCCCGCTTGCCGTCGGCCCGCTCCCTCGGGGATGACGAGGCGGTGCTTGTCGCGCCAGTCTTCGGCGCGCCGTTCGGGAACCCCCAGGCTGACACGCCTGAGAAGTCGGCCGTGAACAGCCAGCCGTTCGCGAAGACGTTCTGCGCGAAGTCTGGGCTGCCCTGAGAGAGGGTCCGCAGGATCTGCCCGGTGGCGGCGCTGATCAGATAGATGGCGTTAGGCGTCGCAGTGTTGTCGAAGGTGCCTACCGCGATCACGCCGCCGGCGTTCATCGTCGGGTTGCCGAGGACGCAGTTCGGCAGGCCAGTCTGCCAGAGCGGCGTGCCGGTGGTGGGGTCCAGTCGCTGGATCGAGCCGGCGTAGCTAACCCCTCCGATCGTCGTCGGCGGGCCGGCTACGTACAGGTACCTCCCGTCGTAGACGGCGGCCGCGTTGCCAGCCGCAGCCGCGCGCCGCCGGGCCGGCAAGAATCGGTGCCGTGCCGCGTGGCCGTCGCGCGTATCATCCATGAACGCTCGGCAGGCCGCGCCCTGTCAAGGCATCGGTACCCCCTGGTTAGGGGAATGTAGCCATAAGGTAAGTGGACAGGCCGGTAGCCAGACGGCATAATGTCCGCGCTTCTCGTGTCTGATCTGGCGTCTACCTGCGCAAACCCCGCATAAAGCGATAGGCCGGACCGCTCACGGAAGGGGTCCGGCCACAAACCAGCGTCCGTAGAAGTGGTGGGACGGGTCAGAACAAGGTCGGCTGCGCATGCCCGGCCGGCTTACTGGCACTGAGCACCGGCTCGCCGGGCAGCTTGTCGTTGAATCCCCACTTCGGCGGGAAGAACAGCCGGATTGGCTCGGGGGTGGGGGTGAACCGGGCCTTGATCCGCTTGCGGGCGCTGGCCAGCTCGGGCGCCGCCTCGCGGCAATACTTGTCGGTCTCGCAGAACAGGCCCTGGCAGTCGATCGCGTGCAGCGGCCGTCCCCACAACCCGCTGAAAGGCAGGCCGAGGCGGGCGAACTCCTCGTCTTGCCGCTCGGTCATCCACAGCACGACCTCGGCGGGCGTGTAGTCGCCCAGGTTCTCGAAGACTTTCCTGATGCCGCGCAGCGCACCGGGGCCGGCCTGGGTGAACTCGTCCTCGCTGAAGTTGATGAGCGCGGAGTAGTTCAGGTCGACAGTGGTCTGGTAGGACATGAAGTCGCCCATCAGCGGGTAGCCGTGCAGCAGCTCGTAGACCTCCCGCAGCGACCTGGCGTCCAGGAGCCGTGCGCCGAGCTGGTCGTGCAGGAACATGTGCCGGAACAGCTCGACGTGGTTGCGGTGCTTGGCGGACTGGCCGTAGGCGTCGGTGGCACACAAGATGAACGCCCCGGTGTACAGCCCGCCATTGTCTTGCCTGGCTGGGTCAAGCGCGCTGGTGAACGAGCCGTCCGCCAGGTCATCCAGGACCGGGTAGCGGCCCAGGACATCGCGGGCGGCGCGCCAGGTGCCGGTCTTGCTGAAGGTCCGGAACGCGACGATCTGGAACAGCCGGTCATGCGGCGAGCACGGCTCGTCGTGGTAGCACACGTCGCGGATCATGTACTGCGAGACCCGGTCGGCGGCGCGGAACACGTTGCAGAACTTGAACTCCCGCAAGATCGGGTCATCGGTCCACGGCCCTGGCTCGCCCGCGACCCGCCGCTGGAACATCTGCTGGCGTTCGGAGGCGAAGTACCAGTACAGGTCGTAGATCCGCGGCCGTGGTACGGGCGGGCGCTTCACCGGCCCGCCTCCCCGATGGCCGGCTGCCGGTAGAACACGCCGGTGCCGTGCAGGTGGAAGTAGCGGGGGTCATCCAGCAGGACACGTCCGGCGATCCGCTCGCCCAGGGTGTAGCGGAACCGGCTGGTGCCGGCGAGGTGGTCGAAGACGATCGCGCCTCCTGGCACGGTGCGCTCCCGCGCCACTTCCAGGGCCGCCCTGGCGGGGGTGTAGTTGTCGGTGTCGATGAAGCTGAGCACCAGGTCTTCCTCTTCCAGCCGTCCGCAGGTGTCCGCGATGTCCCCGGACATGATCTCGATGTCCCGCCCGTCAAGATAGCGCCGGACGGCCGCCAGGTCGGTGAAGACGCAGCCGGGATGGTCGTACATGTCCAGCGGGGACCGGCGGGGCGGGAACCCGCCGAAGGTGTCGAACCCGATCACCGGCCAGTTCGCGCCGAGCCGTTCGATCAGCCGGGACAGGAGCATGGTGGTGCCGCCTTTGAATATGCCGAACTCGGCCACCACCCCCGTAAGGCCCAGGCGGGCCGCGTTGACCAGGCACTGGTACAGGTGGACCAGCGAGTGCGGGTAGCCGTTGGCCAGCGACGGCACCAGGAGCTGCGCCAGCTCCTGGTCGAACACGGCGTCCCGGAACCCCAGGTGCCCGTACCCGGCCACGATCACCTTCGGCGTCCCCGTGATGAACGGCAGCGCCGCGCATAGCAGGTCTTCTTTCTCCACGTCGGCCGCGACCACCAGCACGCCATGCCGCGCCCCACCGAGCGCCTGAAACGGCCGCACAGGCACTGACAGCGGCGGGCAGGCAAATCGGGCCGTCGGGGCGTACACGGCCTCCACGGCGCGACCCAGGCCGCTGGGTGCCAGCGATGCCAGCAGCCGCAGCGTCACCGGGGTCAGGCCGAGCACCCCTACAGGGCCGGCGCCTGCCAGCAGTTCCTGTTCGGTATCTTCCAGCAGCTTGGCGTAGTCCTCATCGCGCATCAGCCGCGCCTCCCTGTCCCATCGCCAGGCACGAGCCGCTGAACCCGGCATACACATGTGCGCGCTCGCGTCTGAGCGCGCCGATAAGTCCGAGCGCGGCGTCAGCGAGCGCCTGGACGCGGGCGAGCCGGACGGCGGCCGGCTCGGTACCGGTCACGTCCCGGAAGCAGGCTTCCAGCTCACCGAACCGGGCCACGACCCGCCCGCCAGCCTCAGCAACCGTCATGGCCCCGGCAATGAGGCCCAGGTCTGCGCGTGCCAGCAGCACCTCGAAGCCGGCCGGGCCGTCGCTGTACGGGTGCCGGGCGCTGCTGCCTCCGAATAGCGGCCCGGCAAAGCCGGGGTCCGCATCGGCCAGGTACGCCTGGTATTTCAGGCAGTAGACCAGCAGGTCAACGGCGGTATCGAGCCAGGACTCGTCCGCCGTGGCGGGGGCACCGTCCAGGCCGTATTCGAGCCGGTCCACCTTGCGCGCGATGTTGGCCAATATGGAGATCACCTCGCCCCGGCGCTTCCACGCATCCCGGTAGGCCGCGTCCTTGGCCCGGTGCAGCCGCCGGACAGCTTCGCGGAACTCGGCGTCAGCGGGTGTCATGACGCCAGCACCTTCCGGTAGGCCAGCTCGCGGGCGTCCAGATCCGCGACCAGGTACCCGCCGCCGTTCTCGCCCAGCAGGTACATGGCACGGAACCCCTGGTGAATCGCCGCCTGCCACAGCCACCCCGGCACCGCCTCGGCTTCCAGGTCCGCCGCCGCGGCCTTGGCGACCTCGATCACATCCCCGTCGATGCTCGTCTGGCTCAGGAACCCGGTGCGGCTCCTGGCCAGCCGGGACAGCATGGCCGCCAGTCCTTCCTCCGCGAAGATGGCCCGCGCCCCGTCCTCGCATTCGTCGGCCTCCGGGCTGGACTTGCGCTTGAGCCGCAGCAGCGCCCGCATGGTGGGTGACCAGCCGAGCACGGCCATGAACCCCAGGTGGATCGCGTCGTGGAACCGGTAGGCATCCACCCGCCGTGAATTGTCGGTCAGCGGGTCGCCCAGCACCCCGCCGACCTGGAACCCGGCCAGCTGGCCCCCGATGGTGACCGGGCCGTCTGGGAAGGCGTCAGGTTCGGCGCTGACCAGCGTCAGCGCCGAGGCGCGCCGGCCCGATGGCAGCACCCGCTCCGCGACGGCGATCACCAGGCGGCGCGGGAAGCGTTCACGGGCCGGGTAGTCCGCGTCGAATACTGGCAGGTCCCCGCACTCAGACTCGGTGTGCTGGCGGGGATAGCGGTCGCGGGTGCGGCGCAGGTTGGCCGCCGCGATGTCCTCTAGGTCCAGGTCGCACGCCGTCGCCACTGCTGCCGCATACCACAGCAGGTCGCCCAGTTCCTCGCGCAGCAACTCCCGGTTCGCGGCCAGGTCTATGCCGTCCCGCAGGTACTTCTTGTAGACGTTGAGGATCGAGCCGGTCTCACTGGCCAGGCCGAGCATCGGCGCGATGGCGCCCTGCGGGCCGCCGAGGCGGAGCTGGCTTGTCTCGCGAGCGGCCCGCTGGTAGGCGGAGAATTCCACGGCTACCTCCCCGTGGATAAAGCAACAAGCAATCTCAGTTTGACCACCAGGGTCCGCGTGCGTCTCCTGGCGGTCGTCGGCCAGCCTCTCGGGCTGCGCCAGTCCTGCATGTTCATTAATGCCGCTGCCCCCTGGCTTGGGCTTGCCGTCACGTGGCCACGGGGCACCTGTGCCCATTCGTCAAATCCGGGAATCGTGCTCGGCGCTATCTCAGCCGGCGCGACTCGCAGCGCAGCCGCCAGAGCATTGATATGGTCCCGCCTGCTGAGTGACCGCTGGCCGTTCTCCACCATTGACAGGAACGGCACGGACAGCCCCGACAGGTCAGCCAGCACAACCAGGGTCAGACCACGCTTACGGCGAACCCGGCGCAACGGATGATCGGCAATGGCCGCAGACGCGCGGGTCATCCCAAGCCGTCCCGCTCACCTTGATGCGGAAGATCCTGGACCAGAGCTAGCTGCCCATTCACCGATTCCGGGTAATCCGTCTTGGACGCGGCCCGTGCGGCGTTCAAGGCCGGGTCGGACACCTCGATTACCAGGCGGCCGGGGACATACGGCAGCGACAGCCATAGGCCCTGGGGATTGGCCAGTGGCGGGCCGGGAGCATGGCTACGGGGATTCCCGCTCCTCGTCTGCCTCTCATCGCCTGCCGGTATCTCAGCCAGTGCCGCCAGTTCCCCGCCGGCGTGCAGCACGTGATCCAGCCGGCCCGCCAGTTGCTCAGACGCGCCCTTTCGGCCGTGCGCGATGTTGGACAGGTGCGCCGGGCTGCACGGGACACGTCGCGCCACTTCCCGCAGCGCCAGCTCACGCTCGTCCATCAGGGCAACGAGCTTTCTCCCGAATGGCGTTTCCGCGCGTGGCTGTGATGGGCGGATCAGCACCAGCCGGTCCTGTGGCGCGAGGTTCTCGTGGTCGGCAAGGTCGAGCAGGCACAGCACATCGGTTTCGTACATCTGCGCCAGCATGAGCAGCACGTACACCGAAGGCTTGCGCCCGCTGGCTGGCCACTTTTCGTATTCGCACAGCCGGTTGCCGGTCAGGCTGGCGCGTGCCTGCGGGTCAGTATCCTTGCGGGCAGCACGGGCGTTGAACCGGGCGGCGGCGTGGTCCAGTGTCCAGCCGTAGGCGAGCCGGTACGCCTCGCTCGGACGCAGCCGGTACCGGCGCGCGATCTCAGCCGCGATCTCCTCATATCCCAGGCCCAGCCGGCGCATGCGCTCGCGCATGTCATCTAGCGCGGCCTTGAACCCCGTGCGGCCGGCCGCAACCGGCACATCCGGCGTGGTCCCGTTCACCCGCGCGACTGCCTGGCCAGCCGCCGGCACCTGCTGAGCCATCTCCATCACGCGCTGACCGGGGAGACGAGCGAGATGGCCCGCGTGATCGTCGCGACGATGGCGCCCGCGACGCTGCCGGGATCAGCGATCCATCCGGAGTAGTCCGGCTCCCAGGTGATGACGGCAGCCTCGGGCCAGTAGTCGCGTTCCCACGTCACGCCGCCGTCATCGGTGACCCGGACCCGCGCGATCTCCTCAGACTCCGGGCTGGTCACCACGATCTCGGCCACGGCGGCGTAGTAGTCCTCGTCCTCGTAGACTTCCAGACCGACGTCCAGGCCCCTGGCCTTCAGCTCCAGGCCGACGATGCCCTTGAACGTGATGTCAGGCAGGTCATAGCCCGTCCCCACGCGCGGGTAGTCTCCCGCGCGGCCGGTGAGCAAGGTGGTGGCCAGGTCGGCTGTCTGCTTCGGGTCCGCCTCGCCGCTGGCCCGCGGGAAGTAATCCCACTCGACGTACCCGCAGTCATTGACCGCCAGGTCGCAGCGCGCCCCCTGGTAGCTGATGGCAAGACGCCGCCCGTCCTCGCACTCGGGCAGCCGGACGCGCAGGCCATTCCCGGTCAGGCCATCAGCCACCAGGCGCATCAGCTCACCTGGCTTATATGCGCGGTCAGCGACGCTGGCGCTGGCCTGGTTCACGTCACAGCTCCTTCCGTTCATGCGACACCCTGAAAGGGCGTCATATTTATGAGCTTCAGCCTTCCCGGTAATGATGTTCTCCGTGCCGCCAATGACCGCGTACTTATCCGGGGATAGCGGCTCACATCGCATCACATAGCTTGGCTACGCTTCCGTACGGCGCGTCTTCGTCACGGATGAAATGAAGCAGCAGGGTCAGGCACAATGCTACGGGCTGGGAGAAATCGATGAGTCTCAGCAGCTCAGGATTGCCCAGGATGCCATCCGGGTCCCGCAGATCCCCCGCGATGAGGGTAACGTCAGGTATATCGTCAACATAGGAACGGCCACGTGCGAGCACGACCGGGTCATTGTCAATATGCGCCACGCGTGCGTGCTGATTGTACTGCCGGGCAAGCTGATGAATGCTGCCTCTCGTGGGCAGGCCAGGCCCGATATCGATAAACTGCGAGATACCAGACTCCACGGCGAGGAAGCGGACTGCGTGCTTGAGGAACTCCCGGTTTTCCAGCGCGGCCAGCGGCACATCGGGGGCCGCTCCGAGAACTAGGCGAGCCGCTTCCCGGTCAGCTTCGGAATTTTCGTTCCCGCCGAGATAGTAGTCCCACATCCTTGCAACATTCGGGATTGCCGTGTCAGCGCCGGGTGTCTGCTCTGCTTTGTCGGGCACCGTGGTTCTCCTATCTGGCGATCATCTGGGGGAAGGCTCACCGTCGAACGTCTCGGTTATGAGGTCGCTGGCAGCGCTATCAATTCGAGGTTTCGTTCGCCCAGCCGCCTTCCGCACCGCGTAGCGCGCCTCCTCCATTGATCACTTGCCACGTACGTGTCGATAGTGCAGGCTGGCAGGGCCGACCCGGAATGCGCGATTACTAAGGGGCAAAACGTGATTAGGGTTGCTGGTAGCAATGGCCGCTGGTGACGTGGCGTAACCTATGCTCATGGACCAGGCAGAAAGACGCCTCCCGCCAGAGTTCTGGTCCTCTCCTGCCGTCGCCGCTGCGCTCGCGAGCTGTGACTTCGCCGCGCTCCTGGAAGAGATCCGGCGCGCGCACGGCTGGACGCAGAAGCAGCTTGCCCTGGCGGTGGGGTACTCCCAGAGCTGGGTGTCGAACGTGCTGCGCAAACAGCAGGCACTTACCGTAGACCAGGTCCGGGAGATATCGCGCCGGATCGGGGTACCTGTTCACCTGCTCCGGTTCGGCGATCCGGGAGGTGACGATCCGACGAAGCGCCGGGACTTCGGCAAGGCCATGGCGCTGGCACTCGTCCCCCTGCCCACGCGGGCAGTAGTAGACGAGACGACAGCCCCGGCCCTGACGGCGATCACGGGCGCGCAGCGCCGTCTCGATGCCACAACCTCCGCCCGTGAGCTGGCGCGTGGTGTCGTCGCGCACGTAGAGATGGCCAACCGCCTGCTCGCGCGTGCCGGCAAGACGCCATTCGCCGGAGATATGGCCGCTGCGGCCAGCGAGGCGGCAGGGTTTGCGGCCTGGCTGCACGCTGACATGTACGACATCGGCACCGCGCGGGCCTATTATCGAATGGCGATCGACCGTGCCCGCCGTGCCGGGCAAGACCTGCTCGCCGGCTACATGCTCGGCAGCCTGGCCGCATTCGAGATTGACGGCGGCGATCCCGGACTCGGGCTCACTCTCATCGCGGACGCGCGGCAGCAGATAGGCGCCACGCCCCATCCGGCGCCGCGCGCATGGCTCGATGCCACCGAGGCCCTGAGCCTGGCTGCGGCGCGTCACGACGGTGACGCCGCCGGCCGTGCGCTGACGCGGGCCGCGAAGACCATCGAGCAGGACCGGGGATCAGCGCCGCCGCCCTGGCCGTGGGTGTTTCCGTTCGATCACGCCAAACTTGCGGGATACCGGGCACTGGTTGCCGTCAGGCTCACCCGTCCCGCCGACGCTCTTGCAGCGTTCACCGAGTCCCTGTCGGCCGTGCAGCCTGCCCCCAAGCAGCGTGCCGTCGTCATGCTCGAAGTGGCCACCGCAGCCCGCCAGGACGGCGTGGGCAGGCGCGACAGCGACAGGATCGATGAGGCGTTCCGGCTCGCCTGCGAGGCCCTCGCGGTGGGTGTCACGTACTCATCCGAGCGCGTCATCGAGCGAGCCCGGCGGTTCCGCCGTGACTACTCCGGCCCGGCCACCAGCTACATCCGGGAGTTCGATGACCAGCTCCGCTCAGCCTTGCTGTGAGATGGGCAGCATGCATCGCATAGCCATCTCAGGGCACCGCGCTCTGCCCGCACCCACGGTGGGCCTGATTGACAAGGCCATCCGGGCAGCCCTTGCCGAGCACACACCGGCCGTGACCGGCATATCCTGCCTCGCGGACGGCGCTGACCAGATCTTCGCCCGCGCAGTCACCGACCTCGGCGGCCACCTCGAGGTCGTCATCCCCGCGACGCAGTACCGTGCGGGGCTTCCGCAGGAAGCGCGTCCCGAGTATGACAGTCTGCTGAGCCGAGCCCTCGCCGTCCGCGATCTGCCGTTCACTGAGTCGACGGCCGAATCCCACATGACCGCCAGCAAGCTCATGATCGACGAGGCCGACGAGTTGTACGCGGTGTGGGACGGCCAGCCTGCACGCGGCTACGGCGGAACCGCCGATGTAGTGGTATACGCCCGCGAGCGCGGCAGGCCGGTGCGCGTGATCTGGCCAGACGGCGCTCAACGCGACTGATGCAAGAGCGGCCCGTCATGTATCCAGTGGCAATCGCAGGTTCCGTGGTGAGGCTGTGTGAACTTACCAGCTTGGACGTGGCCGCCCTGCACAAGGTGTACGGCGACCAGGAAGCGACCCGTCACCTGAGTTTCGAGCCGAGGACCTTCGAGCAGGTCCAAGGCATCATCAAGGCCGCGATGGCTTCCGCAACCACCGAGCCGCGAACGGAGTACATGCTGGCGGTAGCCGACAAGGACGGTGAGCTGCTCGGGTCGGCGCGCCTGGCCACCGGGGAGTACGAGAGCGCCCAGATCGGTTTCGTGCTCAGGCCCGACCACTGGGGCCAGGGCAAGGGCCTGGAGACCGTAAAGAATGTCAAATTCCGATATTCGGCTTGCCGGCTCCGTTAGGGCCGAGGAAGCCGGTCACCGTTCCAGGCCTGACGGTGAAGCTGAGGTTGTTGACGGCGATCTTGCTGCCGTACCGTTTGGTCAATCCGTGCGCTTCGATCATGGTGTGCTCCATCTGAGGCACCGGCGAGGCCCCACTGGGCAGCGCTGGGGCTGTCCAGAGTTCCTGGAGCAGGGCGGCATCGGTCGGCCATCCGCTCACCTGGTATTCCGGGAACAGGATGATGACGTCGGCGTAGGTCCAGGTGGCCGGCGGGGTGGTTGTGGTGATCGGATGGCGGAGCAGGCGGCGCAGCAGCGTGGCGAACTTGGCGCGGGTCGCGGCCGGGCTGCCAGCCGAGAAGGCGCAGGCACTGACGGGGGCCTTGCCGCAGAGGCTCAGGAAGGCCCGCATGGTCTGCGCGTCCGCGACGTCGCTGCGGTTCCGCAGCGGCGCGGGGAGGTTGCCGCCATGGGTCCACGCGATCGGGTCGAGGTTGCCGTCCAGGATCATGCGCCCGACCCTGGCGGGGAACAGGTTGGCGTACACCGCGCCGAGGCCGGTGCCGTAGGACTGACCCAGATAGTTCAGCACGCGGTCGCCGATGGCCTGGCGCAGCAGATTCATGTCCCTGGCGACGTCGGCGGTGCTGTCATGGGCGAGCAGGCTGCCGCCGTGGCGTGCGCACCGCGCGTCGAACCCGGCGATGGTCCGTGCCCAGGCCAGGTCCGGCCGGCGGCCTACCGGGAACAGTGGCAGACCGGCCAGGAACCTGGGCTCCGCCGCGAGAGTGGGGAAGCAGCGGATCTCTGTGCTGAGGCCGAAGCCGCGCGGGTCGAAGCTGACGATGTCAAAGCGCGCCTGCAACACGGCCGGAATCTGCGGATAGGAGGCCAGGAACGGCCCGATCTGCTCGGCCGGGCCGCCGCTGTTGAAGAACAACGACCCCAGGCGCCGCGCTGGATCGGTGGCACGGTGCCGGATCACGGCAATGCTGACCATCGTGCCGTGGGGGTGCCGGTAATCCAGCGGCACCCGCGCGGTAGCGCACTGAAAGCCGCCGTCGCACGAGCGCCAGCGCAGCACGGGAACCGGCAGCCCGGCCGACCGCGGAACCGCGGCCGAGGCGGTCACCGGCATGAGGCCGGCCGCAACGGCGAGCCCTGCGACGGATGCCGCCACTGCGGGCCACCGCGGCCAGCCGGCCCGTCGGCGTCCGGGTGGCCGGGCATGCGGGCCGGGCTGCGGCCGGGCCCAGTCGCAGTGAACGGCGCGGCATCGCGGGCGCTCTTGTCGTCACTGCAGTCGGGGAGTGTGCGGTTCCTGCTCACTGAATGCTCCAGGTTCGGTATGGGTCCAGGCGGAGAAATGCCTGCGGACCTCACGTTAGGCAGCGGCCAGGTTCGCCCGCGTCTGCCGGAAGGACCCTCTTCAGCCGCCGCCGGCCGCGACCTGAGAGGTAACGGCTACGCCTCAGGTCGCACATCGGCGATGGTGGGCTGCTGTAAATCTCGGGCCCGAGCACACCCCGGCGCATGCTCGCGGCGATTCCGCTTGGGAGGTTCGGCGAGCCGGATCGCTGCGCGTGCGGCGGTGAGCAGCGGTCGGCCCGGCCGTGCCGTGAGCCGCACCGACTGGCGTCCGTGACCTGGTGTGCAAGGTAAGCGTCAAGGCGAGTGCAACCCGGGCGTCCGGCTTGGCGGCGCACGCTTGTGCTGCGGTTCCGGCCAAGGAAGCGGCCGGGGCAGGGAGGACGGGGCAGATGACAATGTCAGTTCTAGCGGCCCGGGCTTTCGCGCCGATGCGCAAGCGCAGTGACCACCGGCGCCGGCCGGGACCTGCGGGCGAGCGCATCCTCCAGGAACGTTACGGCACGATGCAGCGAGCTCAGCAGTTCTACCGGAACCAGGTCACCGACCAGCTCACGCCGGTCATGCGGCAGTTCATCCAGCGGATGGACATGGCGTTCATCGCCACCAGCGACAGCTCGGGAGAGTGCGACTGCAGCTTCCGCGCTGGTCCGGCCGGCTTCATCAGGGTCCTAGACGACCACACGATCGCCTACCCCGAGTACCGGGGCAACGGCGTGATGGCCAGTCTGGGCAACATGCTGCAGAACCCGCATGTCGGTATCTTCCTCGCAGACTTCACACACGATCTCATCGGCCTGCATGTAAACGGCGACGCGGACATACTCACTCCCGCCCGCATGCGGGAATTTGATTTTGATATCCCGGAGTCCGGGCACTCGGGCCGCCAGCCGGTGCAGTGGGTCCTCGTGCACGTCACCGAGGCTTACATTCACTGCTCCAAGCACATTCCCAAGATGATTCCCCAGTCGCGGGTCCGGCACTGGGGAACCGATAACCCACGCCACAAGGGCAGCGACTATTTCGGCACCGCGGCCAGCAAGGCTGCGACGGCCCGATCTGATCCGTTACCGCGTGAGGAGGAGGAGCAACAGCACAGCGCGCCCAGACCCGATCACGCCATGGCCAGCGCCATCCCTCATGCCGCCCGGGGCCAGGGCCCGGGCGGCTAGCCGCCCGCTGCGATCAGTGTTTCTTGGCGCACCCGCGGATGCCGGGCATGGCCGCCGTCGCCAGGATGGATACCCGGGATGGCACGAAGGCGCCCTTCGTGGGCGGCTGCCCGACGGGCTCTTCGATCGCGATCGCGTCCGCCGACGCGGTCACCGATCCGCCGACATCGAAAGCGTTGCCGGTCCGCAGGTCGAGCACGGACGATCCGTTTCCGGTGTACCAGAGGACGAAGTGGCCAGCCAGTTGCAGGAACTCGAACGGGTGCCCGGAGTCGGACTGGGTGAACTTGAGCAACCGCGCCGTTCCGACCGGCCAGGCCGTCAGGGTATTGAGGTCCCCGGAGCCCCAGGCCAGGTACTCCGGCGATCCCCCCAGGTAGAGCATAGGCCCGGGGTCGCGCAGCGGACCCGGCGTGACGACAGGCTTGAAACTGGCCGCGTCGACGACGCGGAGGAGGTAGCGTCCGGCGCTGTCGATCTTTCCCCAGACCAGGTAGTGCCCGGCGTAGACGGGTGAGCTGACCCGCCCCGTGTCGAGCGTGGACACCTTTCCCGTGGCCAGGTCGACCACGCGGACCTGCGCCACGTTATAGCCGCCCGAGCCTGGTACCGGTTGCGCCCACGCGGCGAAGCCATTGCTGACGACGGGCAACGGCTGCTGACCGGGAACGTAGTGCCCGTTGCTCAGCCGGGAGGTCGCGAGCACCGAGATAGCGCCCGACGTCAGGTTCCAGACCCGGATGCTCCAGTCGTTCAGGTTGGACTGCGAGTCAAGCTCTTCCCAGACCACCCAGGGAGGATCGACCGCCATCGCGCCCATGCCGCCTATCCCAGGGGGGAACCTGTAGATCGTGGTCAGCCTGCCAGTCGTGAAATCCAGCCGGCCGATGCCGCTTTCCGCGGCCGAGTTGAACTGGCCGATAGCGGCGCCACCGGCGATCCCGCCAGGACCGAACCGGACACCCTTGGCAGTTGTGACACTGCGGGCGTGCAGCGCCCGGGCCCAATAGCTGGGCATCACGCCGAAACACACGGCCACCGGCGTGGCGGTTTCCGGCGGGACTGGCACCGATGAGGAGACGCCGTGACTGGCCGATGAAGAGACGCTGTGACTGACCGATGAAGAGACGCTGTGACTGACCGTCGCTGGCGCTACCTGAGGTGTGGAGCAGGAAGTACTCCACACCGCGATTGCCGCCAGGGCTGCTGCCCCGACGGCCTTACCGTAGCCACTCCCTGACCGAGTTTTCACCCGTCCTGCTCCTTTCCTTGCGGATAACGTACGAGTTGCGCCCTATTAGCTCCCATCCGGCGCGAGCCAGCTCCCGGGAGTCCAGTTCGAGCTTGCGGCGGAGCCGGTCAAGGCCGCTGGCAGGCGATATCGGCCACGGTCCAGCCCTTCGCGCCGAGCACGACGACTGCCACTATCGGCCGGGAATGGCCGGGGGTAATGACGACCAGGCCGGCCGAGCCGCCGCCGACAACTGTGGCCGTTCCCACCGTCACGCTCGGCACGCGGGCCGACGAGCACAGCACCGGGTCGTAGCTGAGCTGCCGGGAGGCCGCCTCCTGCAGCTGGCGCAGGTACAGGCTTGCCGCATTGGGACCGCCGAGCATCAGCCTGGCCAGCGCGTCGTATGCCGAGGTCCCGTTCCGGCGCGCCTGCAGGTAGGCCGGGAAGATCGATGCCGCTGCGTCCTGGGCGCCTGCGCTAGTCACGTTGTTCCCGGCGGCAGCGCACGTGATTCCGGTGATCTTCCCGGTGTCCGGCTGTGCCGTGACCACGATGTATTGCACCTGCGCGCTGGTGCTCCACCGCGCCACCACGACCTCCTGGCCGCCCACCACTCCGGCCTGCTGATAGCGCAGGTCTTTCGCTGCGGCCCCGGCGCCGCAGTCCAGGGTGGGGGCGCCGACGATCGGAGGCATTTCCAGGATCGGCACGTACCAGCTGGCCATGTGGGCGCGGAAGAGCGCGTCGATCGCACCCCGGCCCTGCGTGACCGCCGCACCGTACTCGCTGTAGAACGCCCGGACACTCGCGATCGCTTTGGCCGGCCCGGGCCCGCTGCTCACCGTCGGCTGCGGATGGCCGGGGCTCGCGGTGGGCGTTGCCGGACCAGTGCTGATGATCGGGCGAGGCGCCGTGCCGAGAAGCAGCCCGCCGGTGACCACGCCGCCAGCAACGACGACCACTGCGACCGCCGCCGCGGCGACAACATGTGTCTTGCGGCGTCTGCCAGCCCGGCGGATTGCATCAAAATCAAGCGGAGGCGGATCGAGCTGATCGACCGCGCAACGCAGCGCGGCTCTGGCCTCCTCCTCGATTCCCCGGCTCACGGCAAGCTCCTTCTATTGATCTCGGCGCCCCCCGGTTCGGGGTTAATCGCCGCCCGCAGCCCCTCCAGGCCCCGTGCCGCCTGGCTCTTCACGGTGCCGATCGAGCAGCCCATGACCGCGGCGGTCTCAGCCTCTGACAGTTCATCGAAGTAGCGCAGCACCAGCACCGTGCGCATTCCGGTCGGCACGGCACGCAGCGCCCGCATCACCAGGTCACGTAATTCGACCTGCTCGGCCAGGCGGTCCCGTTCCGATGACGCGGCCAGAACGGCATCAAGACCCTGCTCCACCACATGCCGCCTGGACCGCCACCGGTCATTGGCGAGGTTGACCATGATGCGCCGGACGTACGCGTCGGGATTGCCTGCAGCGGCTACCCGCCGCCAGTGCTGATAGGTCCGCTCCAGCGCGCCCTGCAGCAGATCCTCCGCATGACCGCGGTCGGCGGTTAGCAGGAAGGCGGTGCGGAACAGCGCGGCCTGCCGACCGAGGACGAACTCCTCGAACGCTGCCTCGCTCTTGCCGTCCACGCTGTCTCCCCTCGCGGCGACGCTCAGGAACAATGACGGAAACTGTCGTCGATAAGTTGCACACCATCAGCGACCGGCAGCGCACGGGCTCGCGGCGCTCGGCGCCGAAAGCGCCAGGTTCGCGTTCCCTTGCCTGGATGAGCCATCGCCTGTGGTCCTAGCCGCCCGTAAGGAACGCCTGACCGCCAGCGAGCACTCGTCGTCTGCCAAGCCCAACGACCGACCACCCCGACCAGGAAGGCCAGGCGGGGGGCTACGGCTCGCGTGCGCCCTGGGTGCCTGCTGCCGCGAGCTGGGCGCGCACGTCATCGGCTTCGGGCGCGTTGAGGCGGGTGTAGAGGGCCAGGGCCTTCTGCCAGTGGCGGCGGGCCTGGCTAGCGTCGTCGGCTGCGTGGCAGGCGCAGCCGAGTCCGTGGTGGGCGCGGGCTTGCTCGTACTTGTCGCCGATCTGGCTGGCCAGGTCGA
This sequence comes from uncultured Actinomycetota bacterium, assembly GCA_963850875.1. Classification (GTDB taxonomy): domain Bacteria; phylum Actinomycetota; class Actinomycetes; order Streptosporangiales; family Streptosporangiaceae; genus Chersky-822. Next base: position 75,920 of record CAWKNA010000005.1, on the reverse strand, counting down.
GTGCGCTGACGTGCTGGCTGCGGGCATGGCCGGGCTGGCCGGTGGCCAGGGACACCTGACCGAGGCTGTTGAGCGACCCCGCTTCACCGGCCCGATCGCCGGTCTCCCGGAACAGCGCCAGTGCCTGTGTGAGGTGGCTGGTGGCCTGCTCGTGCTTGCCTTGTCGCTGATCGGCGATGCCGAGATTGACCAAGGCTGCGGCCTGGCCGGTCCGGTCACCGGTCTCGCGGCACAGCGCCAGCGCCTGCGTGAGGTGGCTGGTGGCCTGCTGGTACTGGCCCACTCGCTGCTCGATGACGCCCAGGTTGCCCAGCGTCCTGGCTTCACCGTTCCGGTCGCCGACCTGACGGTACAGTTCCAGGGCCTGCCGGAGATGACCAGTGGCCTGCCGGTAGCGGCCCTGCCGCCAGCCCCATGAGCCGAGACCGCCCAGCGCACGGGCCTGACCGGCGATGTCGCCGGTCTCCTTGAACAGCGCCAGTGCCTGCGTGAGATGGCTGGTGGCCTGCTGGTAACGCCCTTGCCGGGAAGCGACGAGACCGAGGCTATTCAGTGCTGCCGCCTCGGCGCCCCTGTCGCCGGCCCGGCGGGCGGCGCGGCGGGCGCAGGCGTGGATGACGATCGCCTCGGGGTAGTACCCGCCGGTGTCGAGGTAGCGGAACAGGGTGGCGGACAGCCGAGTGGCGTGGCCGGGCCAGCCGCAGTCGGCGGCGTGCACGGCGGCCGCGACCAGGCCGGCCCGCTGCGTATCGAGCCAGGCCCGTGCCGCGGCAGGATCGGCCACCGGCGGGGCGGGACTGCCGGGCCGGGCGATCCTGGGCCGGCGATGCCGCTCGGCGGGCACCAGGGCGTCCATCGCGGCGGCGGCGGTGTGCAGGTAGTAGTCGAGCAAGCGGGTCAGCGCCGCCCGCTGCCCGTCTGGGCCGTCCTCGGCGGCGGATAGCTGGCGGGCGTAGTCGCGCAGCAGGTCGTGCAGGCCGTGCCGGCCTGACCCGGCAGGCTGGATCAGGTGCGCGCGGGCCAGCAGGTCAAGCACCTGACTGGCCTGTTCGAGTGTGCTGTCGGCGAGCGCGGCGGCGGCATAGCGGTCTAGATCGGGACCTGGGTGCAGGCCGGCCAGCCGGAACACCCGGGCAGCATCCGGGTCCAGCCGCCGGTAGGACCAGGAGAACACCGCCCGCACCGCGGTCTGCCGGTCCCCGCCGGCGTCCAGCAGGTCCAGCCGCCGCTGCCGGTCAGCCAACTCGCTCACCAGGTCGGCCAGTGGAGCGCCCGGCCGTGCGGCGGCGAGCTCAGCCGCTACGCGCAGCGCCAGCGGCAGCCTTGCGCACTGCGCGGCCAGCGCCGCCGTTGCGGCTGGGTCGGTGACCGCCCGCGCGCCGATCAGCGCCCGCAGCAGGGCAGCCGCCTCCGTGGCGGGCAGCAAGTCCAGGTCAAGCCGTGCGGCGCCGTCCCTGGCGACCAGCCCAGCCAGCGAGTCGCGGCTGGTCACCACCGCCGCGCACGCCGGGCTGCCGGGCAGCAGCGGCCGGACCTGCTCGACCGAACCTGCGTTATCCAGCAGCACCAGCATCCGCCGCCCGGCCAGCAGGCTGCGGTACTGCGCAGCCCGTTCGCCGGTCTCCGCCGGGATGTCCTGACCGGGTACACCGAGCGCGCGCAGGAACCCGGCCAGCGCATCGGCTGTCGGCATCGGCCGGGCGGGATCGTAGCCGCGCAGGTTCACGTACAGCTGCCCGTCCGGGAACCGGTCGGCAACCTGGTTGGCCCAGTGCACGGCCAGCGCGGTCTTCCCGACACCCGCCGTTCCGCCGATCGCCGAGATCACCACCGGCTGCGGCGCCGGGCCGGTGGCCCGGTCCAGCAGCTCGGTTAGCGCGGCCAGCTCGCCGGACCGGCCGGTGAAGTGCCGTACCGTGCCCGGCAGCTGCCGCGGCACCGCCAGCCCGCTGTCCGCGGCCGGCCAGGCGGGTCCCGGCGCGCCCAGGGTGGCATCGGCGGTCAGGATCTGCTGCTGCAGCTCGCGCAGCCCGGCACCGGGCTCGATGCCAAGCTCCTCGACCAGTACGGCGCGGGCTTGCCGGTAGGCGGCCAGCGACTCGCCTGTGCGGCCATCACGGTACAGGGCCAGCATCAGCAGGCCATGCAGGTGCTCTCGCAGTGGATGCAGGCCGGCTAGCTGCCGCAGCTCACCAATCACTCCGGCGTGATGGCCGAGATGCAGGTCGGCCTCGATCCGCGCCTCCAGCGCCTGCAACCGCAGTTCAGCCAGCCGCGGTACCTCCCGCTCCGCCAGCACCTCCGACCCCGTATCCGCCAGCGGCTCCCCCCGCCACAACGCCAAAGCTGCCCGCGCCCGCCCGGCTGAGGCCTCCCAGAAGCCGTCACGGGCGGCCGCTTGCGCATCCGCCAGCAGCGCCTCGAACCGGGACACATCCAGCTCCCCGGCGCCCACCCGGATCCGGTACCCGCCCGGCTCGGTAGCGATCCGGTGCCTGCTGGCCTCTCCAAGCGCTTGTCGCAGCCGCATCACGTGGTTCTGTAGGGTCACCCGGGCGGAGCGCGGCGGCCCGGCGCCCCACAGCACCTCGGCCAGCTCATCCAGCCCCACCACCCGACCCGCGTCCAGCAGCAGCGCCGCGAGCACCGCCCGCTGCTTGCCGGCCGGGACCGGCACCACCACCCCCTCGGACCGCACCACTAATGGCCCGAGCAGGCAGAACTCCATACCCGCCGCTGCAGGAACGCTCGCCACTGGCGCTCGATCCCTCCCTGCCGGCTGTGATGATCGACTGTTAGCAGGATGTTAACGCCGCAGGCAAAACTCCGAATACCCGGCAAGCCGGTCACCACCCGCCAGCCCGCCCGGGCACTCAACCCGGAAACGCCCTGTCACATCACCCGGACAAGGGAGGCACATGTTGACCATCCGCGGGCTCGGCCGCCGCGGCTGCGGTCCTTTCCGCCGCCGCGACCGGCGAGACGCTGTCCCTGCCGGCCAGCGCAAACGGACTGCCGCCACCGGATATCTCGTCCGATCACGAGGGGCCGGGCCACCATAATCAGCGCAACCACCGGCCAGGTGGGTCAGGGCGCCGCGAGGCTGGGCCCCTTTACCAGGCTGGTGCCCGCAAAACCGCTGTCCGCCAAGGCGATGAGAGGAGGTGAAAAAGTGCGGGTCATTAGCATGTTCGCCGACCGGGTGCTCGAAATGGTCGCGCCACGGGTAACCGCGGCCGCGTCCAGCCAGACAAACTGCTATTTCATAAACTGCTACTGTGCCAACCATGAGATGTTGCAGCAGTATTGCTGCTTCATCAATGGCCGTCATTATTGCAGTCCCTGCCAAAATTACCTGGCCAAGTGCTGACGTGATCGAGTGGTTGTTGTGGCCCGCCGCGGCGGGCCACAACAACCAACCCGCGCAGTGAGCCCGATACTACAATGGAGTTTCACGTGGTCTTTCTTGGTGCCGCTGTCGCCTTGGTCGGCGCTCTGTGCCTGCTTGACCTGCTGCTGACCTTTGGCGTGATCCGCAGGCTGCGCGAGCACGCCGAGATGCTCAGCAGGGCCGGGGTCCAGGACATGCCCGTGATCGGCCTGGCCTCCGGAGAGCCGGTGGCTGCCTTTTCCGCGCTCACCCTCGGCGGCGAGTCGCTGACCGGTGCCTCGGGACTGCGGGTGGCGGGTTTCTTCTCCTCGGCGTGTTCGGTGTGTCCGGAACGGGTCGGGCCGTTCACGGAATATCTCGCGGGTCACCGGGTGGCGCGGGAAAGCGTCCTGTCGGTCGTGGTAACGCCGGACGATGGCCCGCCGCCTTATGCGGACCGCCTCAACGAGGCTGGGCAGGTCTGCGTGGTCCAGCATGACAGCGAGGTGGTCAGGGCATTCAAGGTCTCGGGCTTTCCCGCGTTCTGCTTGCTGGACGCCGATGGTGCCCTGATAGCCGCCAGTTACGACCCGGCGGGGCTGCCAGCGCCGGCCACGGTGGTTTGAGCCGGGACGGCCAGGTGAGCCGCGAGGCCGTCCCGCGCCGCGGGCCGGGCGGGCTGGCGCGAACACTGATCGCCGCGCTCGGCCTGGTATGGCGCGCCCATCGCGGAGCGTTCGCCGGGCAGCTAGCCGTCACCGTGCTGGCCGGGCTGGCGCCGGTAGCGGCAGCCTGGCTATTGCGGGTCATCCTGGACCTGCTGGTGCAGGGTCATCCGGGGAGCGGGCTGCTGACCGGCGTGATCTTGCTCGGCGCGGTCGGCGGCTTGCAGGCCGTGCTGCCGAGCGCTGGGCAGTACCTGTCCGCGCAGGCGGGCCGGGCGAGCCAGCGGAGGACCACCACTGGACTGTTCACCGCCGTGGACCGGCAGGCGGGCCTGCGCAGGCTGGAGGACCCCGGCTTCCACGACCGGCTTAACATCGCGCAGCAGGCGGGCAGCTCCGCGCCCGGGCAGATCTTCGGCGGCGGTGTCGCCGTCGCCCAGGCGGCCTTGACCCTGGTCGGCTTCCTAGTCACGCTAGTGGTGCTCAACCCGGTGATCGCCGTTATCGTGCTGCTCTCGGCGGTTCCCGGGCTTTACAGCGAACTCGACATCAGCCGGCGGCGTGTGGCCATGTTCTCCGGGCTCAGCCATGCGCAGCGCCGCCAGGTCTTCTACGCGAACCTGCTGACGGACTACGCCGCGGCCAAGGAGATCCGCCTGTTCGGCCTGGGCGGGTTCTTCCGGCGCCGGCTGCTGGCCGAACTGGGCGACATCCACCGGGCTAACGAGCGCGTCGATCGCCGTGCGCTAGCGGTCTACACCGGATTGGCGCTGCTCGGCGCGCTGATCGCGGCCGGCGGGCTGTTGTGGGCGGTCTTCGCGGCGGCGCGCGGCCAGCTGACCGTGGGAGACGTCTCCATCTTGGTTGCCGCGCTCATGTCGGTCTCATCCACCTTGAGCGTCATCATCACCAACGCGGCCATGATCCATCAGGCGCTGCTAATGTTCCGGTCCTATGCCGATGTCGTGGCCGAAGGACCCGATCTGGCGCAGCCGCTCGGGCCGGTGCCAGCGGGGGCGTTGCGTCACGGCATCGAGCTGGAGGACGTCTGGTTCCGATACGGCCCGGAGCAGCCGTGGGTCCTGCGCGGCGTGACCCTTTTCATCCCGCATGGGCAGGCGGTCGCGCTCGTCGGGCACAACGGCGCCGGCAAGAGCACGCTGGTGAAGCTGCTGTGCCGCTTCTACGACCCTGACCGGGGCGAGATCCGGTGGGACGGCGTCGACCTACGCGACATCGACCTCGCTGGCCTGCGTCACCGGATCAGCGTCGTGTTCCAGGACTTCATGGCCTATGAGCTCAGCGCGGCCGAGAATATCGCGGTCGGCGATCTGGGCCGGGCGGGCAGCCGCCAGTCCCTGACGGCAGCCGCCCGGCGCGCCGGCGTCCACGACGTCCTCGCCACGCTGCCGAAGGGATACGACACGCTGCTGACCCGTACCTATTTTGACCTGGCCGACCGGGACAACCCAGAGACCGGTGTGCTGCTGTCGGGTGGGCAGTGGCAGCGGCTCGGGCTGGCCCGCGCCCTGCTGCGCGCCGACCGAGACCTGCTCATCCTTGATGAGCCGAGTTCAGGCCTGGACGCGGAGGCGGAGCATCAGATCCACGCCAGCCTGCAGGAGGACCGGCGCAGCCACGCCATGGTCTTGATCTCGCACCGGCTGAACACCGTTCGTGACGCCGACCACATCATTGTGCTGGCCGACGGTGTCATCAGCGAGCAAGGCAGCCATGGCGCTTTGATGGCGCGGGCTGGCATGTACGCACGGCTTTTCTCCCTGCAGGCCAAGGGCTACGCTGACCTGTCGGCTGAGTCTGCGGGAAGTGTCGATGGCTGAGTTCCTCATGGGCATCCTGGGGATGGGCGCCGGAGTTTTCACCGCGTCCGGGTTCGCGAAGCTGCGCAGCCGGAAGGCCTACCGCGACTATCGCGCTGGGCTGCGCGTGACGAGGCTGGTGTCCGGAGGGCTGCTCAACGGGACCGCGGTAACTCTGGTTGCCGTCGAGGCAGCCACCGCAGCCGGCCTGGCTGGGGCCGCAGTCCTACTTGCTGCCGGGTCCCTGGGCGGCTATCCGCTGGCCGAGCTTGCCCTCGCGGTCGCTACCGCCCTGGCCGCAGTGCTGGCCACTGGGGTGACGGTCGTCGTCAGCCGCGGCATGCGGGCGCCCTGCGGCTGCTTCGGCGGCAGTTCGGTGCGGCCGCTCGGCGCGCGGCACCTAATCCGCAACACCTGCCTGCTGGCGCTGCTGGCAGCCGGCCTGGCCGTGAGCGGGCTCCAGCACACCCGCCCCCGGCTGGCCGGATCTGTCCTGGCGGTGGTGGCTGGCCTGGTTGTCGCGCTGCTGGTCACCCGCTGGGACGATCTTGTCTCCCTGTTCGCGCCAGTTACACCGGCCCAGGCTGTGACGCCTGCACCGCTTGGCAGGCCGCGGCATCCGGACAAGGCGGCCAGCTGATGCGGGGGGTGATGAGCCGTGTGACCGCGCTCGTGCTGGCGTTGGCGGCTCTCGTCTGGGTGGTCAGGCGCCGGATAGCGGTGGTCACGGTAGTCGGTGAGAGCATGCAACCGACGTATCACACCGGCGACCGCGTGCTCGTGCGCCGTGCCGGGCTCAGTGAGCTTCGGCCCGGCCAGGTCGCCGTGATAGAGCGGCCTGCCGTCGGGGGGGCCTGGGTCACGCCCCTGCCGCACTGGCCGGGCAGCTCCCGCGAATGGATGATCAAGCGGGTTGCCGCGCTGCCAGGCGACACGGTGCCGGATCTGTCCCTGCCACCGCCAGCGCCCCTGTCCAAGCTGGCGGCCGGTACTGTCGTCCCGCCCGCGAAGCTCGTGGTGCTGGGGGATAACCCAGCCGACAGCTTTGACTCGCGGCAGTTCGGCTACTGCCCGGCCGACCGGCTGCTCGGCATCGTGCTCCGCCCGCTACACCCCGATTTCCGGGCAGGTCTTCGGCAGCGGCATGCGCATGGTATGAGTCCGCGGCGGCGAGGGGTTGCCGGGTTGGTCCCCGCCCGGCGCCGTGGATGCGCGGGCGGGGGCGACCCGTGTGGCGGCTACGACGATCGGGGGTAGGCGATCGCGGAGAGCGAGGTGTAGCCCTGGGCGTTGGCATACGGACTGCTGTTGGCCTCGCTGCTGCCATTCGCCGCGATCTGAACGGTCCCTGAGGTGCCGCCCGCGGTGAACACGGCGATCGCGAGGAAATGGGCCGGCCGCGCTGCCCTTGGCAGGTTCGCGAAGTTGTTGCCCGAGCCTGCTGGCTGCCAGAGTGACCCGGACAGGTACACCACGCCGCCGATGACGGCGTAGGCGGGGCTCCCGAACGGCGTCTCGACGGGCTTCCATCCGTTGGTCAGGCTGAGCCGGTGCCAGGTGGTCCCGGGCGCCGGGTAGGAGATCGCGGCGAGGGAGGTGAAGCCCTGGGCCTTGGACCGCGGCGATGACGAGGCGTACATGTCGCCGTTTGACCCGACGATCAGCCACCCGGTGCTGTAGGCGTAGGTGTATACCGTCAGGTACATCTTGTGAGCGGGCCTGGCCGCTTTCGGCAGGACCGCGAACAGGTCGTTGCTGCCGCTTGTCTGCTTGAGGGACCCCGACAGGTACACCACGCCGCGCTTGACCGCGTAGGCGGGGTTGCCGGTGCCGTACGGGCTCTGGCCGGATTTCCACCCGTGGATAAGGGTGAGCCGGTGCCAGGTGAAGCCGGCGACCGGGTAGGAGACCGCCGACAGCGAGGTGTAGAAGCCTGCTCGGGAGCCGGCGGCCTGCATAACGCCGTCTGGCTCGATCAGCAAGGTGCCGGTCGTCAGGCCATAGGTGTAGACCGTGCGGTACAGCGAGCGGGACGGCCGGGCGGCCCTGGGCAGGACGGCGAATTCGCTGCTGCCAGGGACAGGCTGGGCGAATGACCCGGTCAGGTATACCACGCCGCTGCTGATCGCGTAGGCGGGCATCGCATCCGGAGCGCCGTAGGGCTTCCATCCGTTGATCAGGGTCAGCTTGTGCCAGGCGAATGCCGCGGCGGGTAACTGGCGCGCCCCGGCAGCGTGCTGTGCCGTGGCGGCGACTGCCAGGCCGGCTGGCAGCAGCACCGCCAGCGCGGTCAGGCCGGCCACCGCCGACCCGGCCGCGCTTGATCGCAGGCGTCGAATCTCGATTCGCATGAGGATCCTTCCGATACTGGCGGGACCTGATGTCCCGCGACGCAGGGCGGGCCATGGCGACCAGGTCAGCGGGAACGCCACGTCCCCTCCACGCGCGCGGCGATCTCTGGCTCGGTACGGTCATCCATCTCGGCTCCCGGTGCAGTGCGGCCAACGGCCAGGCGACAATGGGCTCGGCTGGCGGACCGCACGCAGGTCCGCTCACGCACCGTTGTAAGTCACCCGCCCCGGTGACCGCGTGAGTAGCGGTTACTCAAATCCCGGGCGACGGCTGCTCAGCTGCCCTGCCCAACCGCGGGCCTGTGCCTTGCCCACGCGTTTGCGCATGACTTCCGCGGTCTGCGGGCTTTGCCGGATAAGTCCGCCGAGCAGCCCGGCAATCTAATAGTGGACGCGGGGAGGATCAATGAAGCCGATACACCTGGCCGGTCACCGTCATCGTCGCCGCAGTCATCATCGCGGCCGGGGGCATCGGCGTCGCGCTGGTACTTCACCGCACCTCGCCGCCCGGTCCCGCCGGCGCTTCGAGCACCGCGGCGGCGACGGTCCCGACGCTGCCCTTGCGCCCGCCGCGCAGCTACAAGAACCTGGTGCCGTAGCGACGAACACGGAGGCACGGGCCAGACGTCATGGTGATGCTGACAAAGGCGGGGACCTGAGGAGGCCGCCCGGTGCTCGCGCTACGCACTGCGCGCTTTCAGGGCTTCCAGGTCTCGCTCGGCGTACAGCCGGTGCTCCCACTCCTCATTGAGGATGCAGAGCAGGCACTCGCGCACTGGGTAGCTGCAGGGCTGCGGTCAGCCGGGCCCCTGGACCGGTTCGGTGTGGCCGTCCAGCGACGCGTCGGCCAGGCCCTTGATGACCTGGCGTACGCCAAGGGAGCACGCGCCCGCCTTGAGCCTTCTCCGCACGTCGGGGTGGCAGACCCCGAGCTTGTAGCGGTTCAGTCGGCGCCGATGCCGCCCGCGCCGCCGGTGACGGTAGCGGTGAGTCCGTCGAAGCCGGTCATGACATGTTCTCCTGTTGTCCGGACGGGTAGACCAGGACCTTGCTGGCGGTCAGCGTTCCTTCGGCGAGCGCACGGAAGGTCTCGGGTGCGTCAGCGAGGTCGACGCGGGCCTCGATCAGCGGTTCCAGTTCCGCGGCGTGGGCGCTGGCCCAGGTGGCGGTGTCGCGGAATGCGGCTTCGTCATAGGAGAAGCTGCCGAGGAGGGAGCGTTCGCCGGTGCTCAGCGCGTATGCGGCGAGGTCGACGCGGGGCGTGGCCATGCCGACGAGGACGACGCGGGCCCCAAGTGCCGCAATGTCGAGGGCGCTCTGCAGGGTGCGGGTGGCGCCCACGGCGTCGACGACCACGGTCGGTGGTCCGCCGAGGAGGGCGGTGATGTCGTCGGTGGTCTGGGTGGTCGGGTCAACGGTGGTGAAGCCGAGCCGGCCGAGCAGGCTTCGGCGGGCGGGGTCGAGTTCCGCGACCACACAGGCCGAGGCGCCGAGGCGGCGGGCGGCGATCGCGACGGCCTGTCCGATGGGTCCGCCGCCGAGGATGTAGAGGGTGTCGTCGCCGGTGAGACCGCTGCGTTGGACGGCGTGGTAGCCGACGGCGAGGGGTTCGACGAGGCTGCCGATGTCGAGTGGGGTGCTGTCCGGCAGCGGTACCACGTTGTGGGTCGGCGCCACCATGCGTTCAGCGAAGGCGGAGCTGATGTCGGCTTGGACGCCGATGACGCGCCGGTCGGGGCAGCGTTGTGGTGTGCCCGCGGCGCAGGCGGGACAGTGTCCGCACCCTAGGACGGGATTGACGGTCACCAGTGCGCCGGGGCGATGCGCGCCGGTCCGGTCGTCGAGGACGCGGCCGACAGTTTCGTGGCCCATGATCTGGCCGGGGTGGCGGCGACCGGTCTCGCCGGTGTAGCCGTGCAGGTCAGAACCACAGATCCCGGTGGCGATGATCGCCAGGAGGGTGTCGCCAGGGCCGGGCTCGGGCTCGGGGCGGTCCTCGACCGTCATATCCCACGGTCCGTGGAAAACGAGCGCGCGCATGGTTCCTCCGTCGGGTCGGGATGGCCGTCAGCGACGGGGATCCACCTGGATTTTCGGGGCGTCGCCCCACTCGGGGCGATGTTCGCCGGCCAAGGCCGCGGCGATGTCGTCCAGTCCGACGGTGGCGGCGATAAGGGGGCGTGGGTCGACGGCGCCGGAGGCGTAAAGCTCAACGGTGCCGGCGATGGCGCCGGAGGCGCTGAGCACGCCGACGGCGGTGACGTCCTTGAGCGCGAGAACGCGGGTGTCGAGGAGGCTGGGTTCGCCGGCGAGCCCGACGTAGACGACCCGGCCTCCCGGCTCGACGAGGTCAGCGGCGAGAGCGGGCAGGACAGCGGCGTTGGAGGCGTCGATGACCGCGTCGTACGGCAGGTCGGGCAGGGTTTCGCGGGTCCAGACGTGATCGAATCCAATCGATCCGGCGAAGCCCATCGATGCGGTGCCCCGGCCGAGCAGGTGCACCTCAGCGCCCTGTGCCGCGGCCATCATCGCGGCGAGCAGGCCGATGGTGCCGGGCCCCAGCACGAGCAGCCGCTCCTGGGGCTGCAGACCGGCAGCCTGGACCGAACGCAGGGCGTTGCCGCCGGGTTCGACGAGGGCGCCGAGTGCCGCGTCGACGGTGCCGGGCAGGGCCTGCAAGGCTTTCACGGGCACGGGGAGCTGCTCGGCGAGCGCGCCGGGCCAGCCGTTGCGGACGCCGATCTCATGCCGGTCGGCGCAGACGTGCTGTCGGCCGCTGAGGCACCGGGCGCAGTGGCCGCAGCCGAGCATGGTGTCGCCGGTGACCCGGCGCCCGATCCAGGACGGGTCGACCCCGTCACCGACGGCGGAGACGGTTCCGGCCCATTCATGCCCGATCCGGATGGGGTACTGCGCCTGACCGGTGTGCAGGTACGACATCTTGCCGGTGAAGAACTCGATGTCGGTGCCGCAGACGCCGGCCCGTTCCACGTCGACGACAACCCCGCCGGGCCACGGCTCGGGCGGTGTGACGTCCTGAACCTCGGCCTTGCCGGGTCCGGTGATGACAAAGGCGCGCACTACCGGGCCGCCACATCGACCTGGCGCTGCATACCGAGCCCGTCGATGCCCAGCTCCATGACGTCGCCCGGTCGCAGGCAGACAGGCGTTCGCAGGCCCAGACCGGCGCCCGGCGGGGTGCCGGCATTGGTCAGGTCGCCGGGCTCCAGGACCACGAACTGGCCGAGGTGGTGCACGAAGTCGTGCGGCTTGAATATCGTCGTCGCGGTGCTGCCCGTCGGGCGGCGTACACCGTTGACGTCGACCACCAGCCGGGCGATCTGGCCCTGCCCGGCGAAGATGACGTCCAGGACAAGATCTCCTGCCGCCGCCAGGTTCAAGGCGCCCTCCCAGGCCGCATTCTAACCGATCTGGCACGGAACGGACATGCGGGTTTGACGACGGCCGTCGGCGGAATAGCGACCGAAGGCACCTGAATCGGCGAGCTGAAGGCCGAGCACACCGCAGGTAAGACGCATTGACGAACCTGTATTTCCGGACGCTCGAACTAGCTATTCGAAGGCACCGTGACCTTTGATAGAAGTTTCCGGAAACCGGATGTGTCGCACCAGGTGCAGCGCAAGAACAGGGATTCTGGTTGATGGGCTCGATCACCCCGAGAACGAATTCTGCGTGTTCTCCTACGTGCGGAGCTCCGCAGTCCGGAAGCATGCTAGCTGGCTGTTTCAGTCGGCGCCTCGCACACAGATTGTCCATTCGCGTGCGGCGCGAACGGCCATGCCGACATGTCGGGACTGGCGCCAGATCGGCGGTTCATGTGTAGCTATTCAGCCCGTCTGTGGCGTGACGTAACGAGGGCGAATAGCCGTGTTATCCGGCGGGTTCGAGGCCGGGCGGAGCCAGGCATGTCCCGGCACCTCACACTCGGCGCGGCCCTGGCCACAGCCTGGCGGGTCGTGTCAATGTGGAGTCTTACCGACCGCTGATGATCTCGGCGAGTGCGGGCAGCCTGTCCTCGCCGACGACGAGGTACGACAGGCCGAATCGCTGGCGCGCCGCGCCCGCAGGTCGGCGCGGATCTGATCCAGGCTGCCGATGAAGATCGTCGGCATCTGCCACACCTCTTCGACGTCGATCCCGGTCCAGCCGCGCCGGGAGATCAGATCCTCCGTCGCGGCGCGGCGCTTGGCGGTGACGACGAACGTGCTGAACGCATTAATCTCCAGGTTCCCGAACCGGTCCCCGGCCGCCTCGTGGACCACGTCGAGCTTGGCGTCGAAACGCCCGACACCAGGTGCAGGCTTGCCGCCTCATGCGCCAGGACGGCGGGATGCCGGAAGTCGTTGGACAGCACCATCGTGCCCAGCCGCAGCTGCGTGGTCACCGCGGCAGCGGCGGCCAGCCCGGTGAACGAAGCCAGCTGCTGCCCGAACGCGCCCGCGGAGAAATGGTCCCGCAGCAACAGCACGTCGATCCCAGCGTCTTCGACCTGCCGTGCGAAATCGAGCCATGCCCGGCCTTCCCGCACCGACTCGCTGACGACCCCGGACCGCAACCCCTTCATGGTCAAGCACGCTATCGGAAGAAACCGCGCCAACCCCCGAAGACCAAAGCGCCGCAGTGGCCACGATCGGCCCGGAAACATTCGGCAGAGCCCATGTCAACCGGACCGCGAATAGGCCACGCCGCCGTAGAGGAAGGGGGTGGTGGCGACCGCGCCGCCGGTCCTGCGCAGCCAAGGTGACGGTTGGCATGGCGGCGCAGAACGTTGAAAATTACAGTCCCCTGCCCGCGTCATCGACCGAGTAAGCATCTGTGACTTTGGAACAGGATCAGCTGGGTGTCCAGGTGCGTCCGCCGTCCGAAGTCACAGATTGCGAGACAGTGACCGTGCAGTCGCTCTTGCCGCTCGCGCACGAGCTCACGGTCGTCTGCGCCATCCCGTTGACGGTGTCCTGGAAGCTGATCGAGTCCGGTGAGACCGGTAGGCCTGACATGTGAATAGTTATGGGCTTCCCCTGGCTGGCTACGACGTAGAGGTCCGTGCTGCCTGGAAGCACCAATGCGACCTCGTCCGGACCGTAACTGCTCGACGCGATGGTGAGCGGCCCTGTTGCGTAGTCGCCAGTCGCGGTAACTGAGCCGACCGACGTATACGACGTGCCCGTCGTAGTCGCCTCCAGATCGACATTCAGACCCGTGGCGCCCACATGCTCGACAGTGACAACTGCGGTGCCGCTTGACAGCCCGAGCACCGGCCCGAACACGGGCTCGGTGGCTGGTATGTCCATGGCAGGCGGTGTGAACCCGAGAACAGTACGGCTCACGTCCTGCCACGATTGCGCCAGATTCGTGCTCAGGTACAGGTGGCTGTCGGCAGGCCCGCCAGGTACGAGCAGGGCTGAACCGCTCCATGCCAGGTTCGCCACCGAACCAGGCAGTGACACCTCGGTGAGCGTCCCTCGGGTCGTGTTCACGAACCCGTCGGAGTATTGGCTAGGACTACCAACACTCGTGTTACTCGCGGGGCCCACGACCCAACGCTTCGCGTCCGGGGACAAGGCGATGTTGATATCCGTCGTTTGGGTGCGAAGGTGGACTCTGTTCATCGCCCACGTGCCTCCACCATCGCGAGAGACAGCGAGAGTGAGTGTGGTGTCGGCGACGGACGCGACTAGGACCAGTCTGCCGCGTACGACGACACTGTTACCGGCCGCGGGCATCACGGGCGGATTGATCCTCTGCCACGTGCCGCCGCTGCGTACCGAGACGGTCTTCGCGGTGAGTGTCCACGCCTGCCCGTTGATCCCCAGGGTCACGCCGCCGCGCTCGCCCGCGCCGCTGCCGTGCGCTGCCGCATGGGTGAAGCGGCCCGTGTCATGTGTCGCACAGCTTGTGAGGAGGATTGCCGAAACCACCGCGGCGGCTGCGCTAAGGGCCGATCGCCCGACGCCGGGGCGCGGGCAGGTCATGCGTGCGTTGTCAGCGGAGCTAGGCGTCCTCATCACCTACACCCTTCTGTCGTGTTCTGCACGGTGTAAGTCGCATACACCCACGAGTTAGCGCATCGGCTGTCGACGCTAATAGTTGTCCCGTTCCAGGTCTCGTTGTGTTGCCCCTGATACTGCTTGTGGCGCTGCTGCTGCGTCCAATGTGTAGCCGAAACACACGGCATATCGGATGTCGACTTGCCACTGCTGTAGTTGGCGCCGTCGATGAAGTCTGGCGGATTCGGGATGTGGGCGAACTGGTCGAGATCGCCGCCACAACTCGACGTGTAAATGCCGGCCTTCTGCGGGGGATAGAGATGTAGCTGCGTTACCCAGCCGTTGATGAACGACTTAATCGCCGCCAGGCAGCTTGACGTGATGGTGCCGGTGGAGACTTCCATGTCGTAGTCGAGTGGGGTGTCGGAACTCTGGCCGAGGGTGTTTACCCACTCGGAATATGCACTGGCGGCTTCGTCCGTGCCTTGGCCGAATGCCGTAGCGGTGTTCAGGCTGATGTAGCTGCCGAAGCCGCGCTCGCACGGGTCCTGCGGGCCCACCCAGAACGGCAGCAACTTCCAAGCCATTGAGACACCGTTCACCGATCCGGTCGTCACTGTCTTGATCCAGCTTGCAGTCAGGTTCGGCTGTGAGCAGGAGCGCTGGTTACCGCCGATGTAGATGCCCCAGTAGTAGTACGGCGTGCCGTTCCAGAAGTTCGCCATCTGGGTCGTCGTTGGGGCAGCGCACGAGTCCAGGCCCTCGCCGAGCAACTGGTAGGCCCCCGCTGCCACGGCGGAGTCTGCGGTACTGATCTGCAGGCTGACAGTCGCCGTGGCAGCTATGGCGACGGTGAGCACGACGCGGCACCACCGACGTCGCTGAACGCCACTTGTCCGGAACAGTTGATTTTGTTGATATACCGTTAATAGCCTCATAGCGCAGAGCGTAACATCTCGCACTAATTTGACTAGACTGTCATCAACCCCGCGAAGCCCATCAAGATCAAAGACACTAGATCGTCGACCGGCGATTCGCCGCGGGTCCTCATCCACCGCGAGCCGTCCCGCTGGACGATGGGATCAATCGGGTGTTCAGCGGGGCAACGGCAGTTGACCCATGTGAAGGATGTCGCGGACTTACCGGTTAGGAGTGGCGGCCGCGAACGCGGTGATGCCGACCGGCACCGGTGCCCCCCGGTTACTGGTTGCTCCGAGGCCGCCGGGGATATCTAGGCGGATGGCCGTCGTGTGCCGGCCGGGTAGCCTGATCGTGATCTTCGTGATCGTCACATTCGTCCCGCCGCTATATGCGGTGCTGGTGCCGAGCGCGAACGATGCCTGGCCGCCAGCGGGCAGCCGGACCGGGTGCGGGCCCGGGTCGGCCTGTTCGTATGTGCCGTGCTGAATGGCGATGGGCACGGGGGCCGTCGATGCGGCCGCGTACACGGCGATGCCGGGGTACCCGGACAATGTGCACGGCTCTGTGGCGGTGTTACGCAGAGCCACGATCAGGAACGGCGCAGAAGCCGTAGACCCACGTCGGGCGATCGAGGCAGTCAGCTGCGACGCAAGGCAGGCAGCGACTCTGGCTGGTGCGCTGGAGGCAGTCGTGGCCGGTGGGTTGCTGACACTGGCAGACGACCCTGGTGCCGTTGGCCCCTGCGCGTTTCTCGCGCAGGCAGCCAAGCCGGTAACTGCGATAGCTATGCCCGCAATGACGGCTGCAGCGGTCATTGGAGCCCAGCGGGTCAGGCGACTGCGACCCCCCGGCGCGCCATACGCCGGATTGAGGAGATAAGTTCCACTGTCACGCTCCGCAAAAAGAAGCATCTCGACGTCGTCGTTCGTCATGGCAACCTGCTCCTGCTCGCCGTGTGCCCCCGCCTACTACATATGAGTATTTTACGCCAGAAAAGATTAACTTCCGGTTACGGCGTGTCGCTAATCCTGGTGATCGGTGGTAGGCCAGTCGGGGTTCGTGAGCCGTGGGGCGGAGATCGGTGATGGGTATGGGCTCTGATCGACCCGGCCGATGACCCGATCCCAACGGGTACTTGGCGCCGCGTACCTGCACCCGTAACGAGACGCTCGGCAGCCGCTCAGCCTTACCTTTCGCCGCCGCCACCGCGGCAGCTCGCATGACGTCCGCAAGCCGAGCTGGCCAGCCCACGTCTTCGGGGAGCGCGACGGGCGTATTACGAGACGCCGTGGCCATCAGGCGGATCCGGTATTCCGAGCCGCGGCGGCGGGAGTCATGCTCCGTCACGGCGAGGCCGGTAAGGCAGGGTATCCACCAGTGCTTCGAGCGCGGTGGTCCAGCTCTCCCAGTAGGGGCGGTCGGGTTCAGCGGCGATGGCCTTGATGAGCTGCCGCCGGAACGGCTCCCGGTCGCCGCCGAACGCATGCTCGACGACCGCTGCGGCGAGTGCGAATGCCGTGCTCTGCCAGGGCGCATCGAAAGCCAGTTCCCCGTTCCGGCGGGGCAGATCCAGCTCCGACAGGCTCAGTATCCGGTTCACAGGCGTGCCACGCCGATCATCGAGTCCCGGGTCACCAGCCCGGCCAGCTCGGCCTCCGTCATGCCTTCGGTCTCTGGCGGGCGCTCTGGCAGAACGAGATAGCGAACCTCGGCGGAGGAGTCCCACACCCGGATCTGGATGTCACCGGGAAGCTGGCAGCCCATCTCGGCCAGCAGTACCCTGGGCTCCCGGACCATCTGTGCCCGGTACGGAGGGTCCTTGTACCACGCCGGCGGCAGCCCCAGGGTCGGCCACGGATAGCACGAGCACAGCGTGCACACGATGACATTGTGGACGCCGGAGGTGTTCTCCACGACCACCATGTGATCGCCTTCTGGCCCGCCGAAACCGAGCTCGGCGATCGCGGCGGTGCCGTCCGCCAGCAGGCGCTTCTTGTACTCAGGGTCCGTCCAGGCCCGGGCCACGACCTTGGCCCCGTTCATCGGGCCGATGTCGGACTCATAGCGGCGGGTGATCTCCTCGATGAAGCCCTCGGGCACCAGCCCTCGCTCGGTCAGCAGCGCCTCAAGCGCTGCGACCCGCCGCTCGACCGGCGACAGGGCAGCCGGGTGATGACCGTGCTCGCTCATGCTCGCTCCAGGTAGCTGTCCCACAGGCCGACGTGCACCGACACGCCGCCCTGGCCGTCCCGCCACAGGCCGGCGGCGTCAAACCGAACCGAATAGGTCGGCTCGCAGCGGCGGACGGCACCATGAGCCTCGACATCAGGCACCGAATGGATACCGTCCACCCGCACCACAGTCCCGGTCTTGCCCCTAACGTAACGCGGGCAGCGCGTGTGGCCGGGCGGATGCCACTCACGTGCCCGGACCCGGTCACCAACCCCGAATCGCGGCACCTCGACGTCGGGACCGCCGTCCATGACCGACGGCGCGAGCAGCGGGCCGCTCAGCGGAAACCGCCCACCAGCTCGCGCCTCAAGCTCTGAGTGAGTCACCAGCCCATGCTCGACCGCCAGTGTGGCCGCCGCGGTCAGCCAGTGCTCGTAGTAACCCGACGTCAGGTAGTGGCCCGGCTCCATCCGCTCGATAGCATGCCGGAACTCCCCCCCGCTCGCATCGACTGCTCCGGCTACGACCATCATCAGAGCCCGCGCCGCCGCCTCCCACCGACCGGCAAAGGCCGGCTCCTCCGGTGAATGCGCAACTGCCCCGAAACCCTGCATGCCACCCAGGTCATGGATGCCGTCCACCAGCAAGACTCTACCTGTCCATGCCGCTCGCACCGGCCGCGAACATGGTGCTGGCCGGCAGTGATTTCTCGCGGCCGGACGCGCTGGGCCTGCTGGCGCGGATCGCCGGGCGAGCGGCGGTCACGGCCCTGGAGTACCGGGACGAGCGGGGTCATCGGTGTGTGACCGGCCAGGTCCGTGATGAGCGCTATCACGTACCCATGACCGTGGGCCACGCAGGACACCCCTGGCGGATCGACCTGACGTTGTGGCTGCACGACCCGCACCTCAACGTCACGCGCTGGCATGAAGAACTGCGCACGCGCATCACCGCCGAGCAGCGCAACGCGGTACTGCGCATCAAGATGTGTGGCACCGCCGGCCGGACTATCCCGATCAGGTCGGCGGCCTGGACATCTACACCGCCGTGATCGACGACGGAGTGCGCACCCCGCGCCAGTTCGCTGCCTGGCTCGCCCAGCACGGCCTGCCCCGGGCATAGCGAATCGCGGCAACGCCGCGAGGCTGGCGCCCTGCTGGCCGTTGCGGGTACCGCCGACATGGTCAGGGCATTGATGGCTTCCTTCCAGTTCGGAGGTTCCCCCCGGTCACGTTGACGATGACTTCCGCGCTCACGCGGTGTCAGTTGCAGCCGGGTCCGCGGCAGTGCCGTCGGTGTAGGTGACGGTGCTGGCGGCGATGCCGGGGATGCGTGTGCCGGGGAGGATGATGCCGGTCAGGTTCAGGGGGTCGGCGGCGGAGATGGTGACTATCTCGCCAATATGATGCAGTTTCCGGACTGCGCGGAGGACGTCGAGCGCGTCGGGGTGGGCGTACTGCTCGCCGCTGAAGCCGGATACGAAACGGCCGCCGCGGATGGTGCCGCGCGCTTCCATGCGGCGGAATGCCCACAGAACGTCGCGCCAGGGAACCGCGAGGGTTTCCCGCGCGGCTAGGTCGCGGAAGACGACGCCCCAGCGGGCTGCAAGTTGTTCGGCGACGGCTTCGGCTAGCTCGTCGCGGTCGGCATCATCTGCCGGTTCCGGCAGCAGGGACCAGCGACCTGTTGAACCGGTGGTGCCGCGCAGGCCGCGGCGCAGGCCGCGCGTCGGGGCGAAGCGGGAGTCCGCAATACGGCGGCGCAGGAGCGAGCGCACCGCGCGGAATCCGTCGGCCGTGACCAGTCCGCGAGCCACCGCGTCCCAGATCGCGTCGTCGATGTCGTCTGGCAGCCGGCCCGTCAGCGTGGCCAGGTCGGCGCGGAACAGGGCGCCGTTCTTGCGGAGCGCTTCGATGACATCGGCGGTCCGGCCGACCGTTGGTTCGGCGGGGCGCTGGTCACCGCGGGCCGCGCGGATCAGCCAGGGCAGGTCGTCCCGCATGGCCATGGTGATCGGGGTGGCCTTCGACGGGGCGCCGCCGCGGCGTGGTGTCGCGTCTGGTTCGGCGTCGCGGACCGACAAGCGGCCCCAGGCGACCTGGCCGGACATGCACAGCTCGTCGAGCCAGTCCTGCTGGTAGTCCTGGACCCGGGCGGCGAGGACTGATCGCTCCCAGGCGCCCGTCGCGACCTCGAAGCCCTGGAGCTGCTCGATGACAGCCAGAACTCCGAACCGGCCCTCGCGCCTAGTGCCGTCCGCGACGTGCTGCCAGCGCAGCAGGAACCGCATGAAGTTCCGGGCTGTGACCGGCTCGATCTCGCGGCGGCGGCGGTCTCGCGTGTAGACATGGATCCGGGACAGCAGGCGCCGGGAGCACCACTCTTCAGCTCCCCTGGGTTCGGTGAAGTGGCCCCGGAGCGCGAAGCCTTCCGCTTCGAGCGCCGCGAGCGCGCGCGTGATCAGGCCCTCCCCGAGACCGGCCGCGCTGGCGAGCGCGGCAGCGGTGGCCGGGCCCCGGCATTCCAGGTGGCCGCGCAGCAGGTCGGCCGCGGCGGCTTCCTCGTCCGGCGGCGGCGCGGGGGCCGGGCAGCTCCAGGGCGGCTCGACCACCGCCATCGGGTACAGCACCTCGATCGCGGGCAGCCGCTCGACCGCTGCCCAGAGCGCGTCGCCGCCCGAGTAGACCACGACAGCGCGGCGGCCCCGGACCAGAGCGTCGAACCAGTGCCGCCAGTCCGGATCCGGCCGCACCACGGTCAAACTGAGCAACTGGTCGTGCAGCTCGTGCTCGTCCCGGGGCGCCGGCCGCACTTGATCAGCCACGCGGGCGATCGCCGCCGGATCCAGCTTGCCCAGCTCATGCGGCTGCACCGGCAGGCCGCGGCGGACCGGCACGGCCCGGCTGCGCCGGTCCTCGGCGTCGTCCAGATAGGTGAACGGCCGGCCGTTCAAGATCTCGTGCGCCAGAACGGACGGCTCCGTCGTGTCCCGGACGACCACGCAGACGCGCCCGGACTCGATTCCGGCGATCAGTTCCTTCAGGCCGTCGATGTCCATCGCCTCGCGCAAGCAGTCCGTCAGGGTCTGCCGTACCAGCAGATGGTCCGGGATCTGAAGCGGGCCCGGCGCCACGTTCTCCTGGCAGGCCGCGAGCGTCGGGAAGACGGCGGCCATCAGGTCGTCGGCTTCCATCCGCTGGATCGCGGGCGGATTCTTCTTGCCGTTCCGCATCCGGAGCACGGCCAGCGACGTGTTCAGGTTCCACCGCCAGCGGGAGGCGAACATCGGCGAGGTCAGCACCGCCTGGCGGACCACGTCCTCGACCGTTCCGGATGCCAGGAACTTCGGCACCCGCTCAAGCGGGAAGCTGTGCTGCGGGCCGAGTGACAGCAAGATCGCGTCGTCACTGGCCGCCGCCTGCAGCTCGAAATCGAAACTCACGCAGAACCGCTTGCGTAGCGCCAGGCCGAGCGCCCGGTTGAGCCTGGCGCCGAACGGCGCATGCCCGACTAGCTGCATCCCGCCCGCCGGGTCGAAGAACCGCTCAAGCACGATCGTGTCCATCGTCGGCAGCACGCCGAGCTGCGCCAGCCCGGCGCCGAGGTAGCCGGCCAGCATCTCCGCCGCCGCATCGCTCAGACCGCACTGGGCGCGCAGCCATCCGACAGCCGCGGAACGGCCACCGTCCGACGCGAGCCGGTCGCCAACCCCGGACCGGATCGCGCTGACCTCCTGCGACAGTTCTACGGTCCGGCCGGGTGCCTCACCGAGCCAGAACGGGACCGACGGCGGCGCGCCGTCCGCGTCGACGACCCGGACGACGCCCGGTTCGATCCGGCGGATCCGCCACGAGTGCGTGCCGAGCAGGAACACATCGCCCGGTGCGCTCTCGATCGCCCAGTGCTCGCTGACCGTGCCCACCACGGCCTCATCCGGTTCCGCCAGCACGCGGTAGTCGCCCAGCTCGGGAATCGCCCCGCCGGAGGTGAGCGCCGCCATCCGGGCGCCGCGCCGGCCGCGCAGCAGGCCGCTGACCTGATCTCGGTGCACGTACGCCGCGCGGCGGCCGCGTCCGGTGCGGATGCCTTCGGACACCAGTTCGGCGACGTCATCAAAGTCCGAAGCGGACACGGCCGAGAATGGCGCCGCGCCGCGGATCAGCGCCAGCAGCTCGTCTTCCTTCCATTCCGCGGCCGCGCACTCGGCGACGACCTGCTGGGCCAGGATGTCCAGCGGGCACGGCGGGATCAGCACAGCGTCGAGCCGCCCGGCCAGCGCGCCGCGCATGAGCGCGGCACATTCCACCAGCTCGTCCCGCGTCGTGGGAAACAGCAGTCCGGACGGGATCCCGTTATAGCTGTGATTGGACCTTCCGACCCGCTGCAGGAAGGTCGCGAAGCTGCGCGGTGAGCCGATCTGGCAGACGAGTTCCACCGGCCCGATATCGATGCCCAGTTCCAGCGACGCGGTCGCCACCAGGGCGCGCAGATCCCCGCCGCGCAGCCGGGCCTCGACCCGCTGCCTGCGGTCCCTGGACAGGCTGCCGTGATGGGCCGCCACCAGGCCGTCGCCGAGGCGCTCGCCGAGCTGGTGCGCGATCTGCTCGGCCATCCGCCGCGTGTTGACGAACACCAGCGTGGTCCTGTGCCCGCGCACGTGCCCGGCGATCAGGTCGTATATCTCCGCCATCTGGCCCGTCGTAGCGACCGCGCCGAGTTCGTCGCCAGGCAGTTCCAGCCCGAGTTCGAGCTTGCGCTGATGGCCGGCGTCGACGATCGAGCAGCGCGGTGAACCGTCGTCCTCGGACCGGTCCGGGCCCGCGCCAACCAGCAGCCTGGCCACCGCCGTGATCGGCCGCTGGGTGGCGGACAGCCCGATCCGCTGCACCGGCTGTTCCGCGACATGCGCCAGCCGCTCCATCGTCAACGCCAGATGCGACCCGCGCTTGCTGCCGGCGACAGCATGAATCTCATCCACGATCACCGTGTCAACAGCGCGCAGCATCGCCCGCGGCTTGTCCGCCGTGACCAGCAGGAACAGCGACTCAGGCGTGGTGATCAGGATATCCGGCGGCCGCTTCAGCATCGCCGCCCGCTCGGCCGCCGCGGTATCCCCGGTACGGACCCCAACCCGGATGGCGGGAGCGGTCAGGCCCAGTCCGGCCGCCACGTCCGCGATCTCGGCGAGCGGACGCTCCAGGTTCTGCCAGATGTCGACCGCTAGCGCCTTCAGCGGCGAAATGTACACGACGCGAGGTCCAGCGGACTCGGCTGCCGAGGGCTCGGCGAGAACTGCATTTGCCTCGTGCGCGCGGTATAGCCGGTCGATGCATACCAGGAACGCGGCCAGCGTCTTACCAGATCCGGTCGGCGCGGCGATCAGCGTGTGCCGGCCAGCCGCGATCTCGGCCCAGCCGTCAGCCTGCGGCGCCGTCGGCCCGGCCGGGAACCGCCGCCCGAACCAGGCACGGATGGCGGGATGGAACAACTCCAGCATCACGCCACACTAACCCCGGGCGCCGACAACCGAGTTCTACCGTGACGTGCTAGGCCTGCCCGAGCACGCGGCAGATACCTCTCCCCGAGGCCGGCTGACGGCCCATGGCGGTGGCCAGCACAAGAAGGCTCCGGGCCTGGTGGCCCGCGCCCACCGCTACGTAACGGCATGTGGCTTCGCGGTGGCGGCCATCGACGCGCCCGGGCATGGCGACCGGCCCAGAACCGAGCAGGACGAGTGGTCCGTGGCAGACATCAGGAAGCGAGTGGCGGCGGGTGAGCCCCTCGGCCCGCAGATCGCCCGCTACAACGCAGCGCTGGCGGCGCGGGCAGTTCCTGAATGGCAGGCCGCCCTGGACGCCCTCCAGGAAGTTGACTGCGTCGGCGCGGGCGGGCCGGTGGGGTTCTGGGGCGTGTCGATGGGCAGCGGGATCGGCGTGCCGCTCGACCGCGAACTGAAAAGCCCACGCCGCTTTGAGGTCCAGCGGGGTGGACGTGGACGCCGAGGTGTCGCGGATGGGCGACCCAGTGCCGCCGATGTTCTGGTTGCGGGACCCGTCTGGCCATTCGCTCATGCTGGTCGAGCAGCGTTGACCGCCGCCGCAGTCCGCAATTCATCGGCGAAGCGCTTACGGTCATTGACCGGGTCCCGACAGTAGAGGGGCAAGCGGCTTGGGGCGATGATCGTCGGTCAGCTCCGCGGCGTCGGCGTCAGCGATCCATGAGTGCAGGTCGCGATAGCGCCGCAGGTATGCCAGGCACCGGTTGCCCGCGGCCGTCAGATCGTCGTGCCGCCAGGCCAGGGCAAGTACATACTGCGGCGGCGGCTGGACAGGCACGACGGCGATACCGTCGGCACGCACCGTGCGGGCGGTAGCTGCTGCCATTACCGCGATGGCTTTGCCGTCTCTGATCGGCCGCCAGATGACGTCGAGCGCCACCGTTGAGGCGCGGTTCTTCGCGCACACCGAAGAGACCGACGCCCAGCTCACGACGCTGGCCGGCCTGTTCGGCGACGTGCGCTCGGTGGTCGCGGCGGCGGCAACTGGTCAGGGCTGCGACCTCGGGCAGCAGGCGCTGATCATCCCAAGGCTGGTCAACAGCGTGCTGCGGCCGGTTGCCGAAGCGCTCGCCGCGCTGCCTGGCGGGCCGGGCAGCCCCGGTGCCCGCGCAGGCAGTGCCCATGCAAGCCATGCCGACGCAGGCCGTGCCGACGCAGGCGGAGGCTGACGCGGCGGCGCGGGTCTGGGATATAGCGCGGACCGCCACTGCCCAGCGTGCCCGCCTGGGCCGGGTCGGCGCGTGCCCGGCCGGGCTCGCGGAGGCGACCGCCGCGCTCCAGGACCTGGCCTGCCTCCTGGTACCCGCGACGGAGGCTGAGCGCCGGCGTGAGCTGCTATGGGAACTGCAGTCCGGGCTGTCTCCCGAGATTCAGGCGGAACGCAACGGCCCGTACCTGGTCACCAACGTCCCGAGGCTGATCGATTACCTGGGAACTGAGATTCAACCGGCTCCGGCGCTGGCCCTGTGCCGATGCGGCCGGTCATCGATCAAACCTTTGTGTGACGGCAGTCATGCGGGCAATTTTTCCGACTCCAAAGACCCTAACCGGGTGCCGGACAGGCGAGACACCTACCAGGGGCAGCAGCTCACGATCTTCGACAACCGTGGCATCTGCCAGCACTCAGGATTGTGCACGGACCGGCTCGCGGCGGTGTTCCGCACCCAGGCTGAGCCGTTCGTGGCGCCGAGCGGCGGGCGGATGGACGAGATCATCCGCGCTGTCCGCGACTGCCCGTCTGGAGCGCTGAGCTTCGCGCTCGACGGGAAAGAGGCGCGCGAGCAGGTCGACCGGAATGGCGCACGCGGGCCGGCGATCGAGGTCACCAAGGACGGCCCGTACCGCGTCACCGGCGCTGTAGCGCTCACCGACGCCGGCGGCGGCGAACCAGAGCGCGCCCAGGGCGCGTCGCGGGAGCATTACGCGCCGTGCCGGTGCGGGCAGTCGCGGAATCCCCCCGGCCGCAGCCCGTAGGGCGATCATCAGGTTCAGCGCCGGCAACGTCGCATACCTTGTGGCAATCGTGGTCGCGTTCCTCAGCGCACCGGCATCGCTCCTGGTCAGCGCGCTGGTGGCCGCCTACTACGTATTCGAGCACACGCCGGCCAACCCCACCGAGACGCAGCCGGCCTCCGGTCACAGCCTTGAGTCCCTGCGGTGAGGGGCGTAACCACGAGCAAGGGTTCGCTCCCGGCGGCAGCAGCATGCATATGGGCGTATTTGTGTGCGGGTCGGCAAGCTTCGGTCGTCCTGCGACGCCTCGTTTGCGGCTACGCCGGTCAGCTGCTCAGGCGTGGTCGGCCGGATTCTGGGTGCCATCCAGCCGGAGGGTCTTCACCGGCCAGTCCGTCGACGGCCTCGCGGAGCAGGTCGGCGTGCCCCGTGTGCCGGCCATACTCCTCGATCAGGTCGCAGAGCAGCCGGCGCAGGCTGAGATGGCGCCCGCCGGGCGCGGAGAGGTGGACGAGCTGGCCGGGTCCGCCGTCGGCCAGGGCCGCGCCGAGCCTCGCGCGGGACCGTTCGACCGTGCTGTCCCAGAGCGCGTAGAGCTGTTCGGGGGTGTCGCTGGCGGCCGAGGTGAAGTCCCAGTCGGGGTCGGTGTCCCAGTCCGCGGTGTCCCACGGTGCACCGGGCGGCGCGCCGCTGAGCTTGGTGCTGAACATCTGCTGTTCGGCGCGCGCGAGGTGCTTGAGCAGGCCGCCCAGCGTCAGTGAGGAGGCGCCGATCCGGGTCTGCAGCCCGGCCGCGTCGAGGTCGTCGGCCTTCCAGCGGAAGGTTGCGCGCAGGCGGTCGAGCGCTCCGACGAGGTGCTCGGCCTCGGTGCCGGCCAGGGGCGGTTCCCACCAGTAATCGCTGCTGGTCATGGCGCTACCGTAGGCGTGATTGCGGACGTTCTGCGTCTGGAACCCTGCCAGTGGTCATGTCGCAGTAGGTGAGCGCGTCGGCCATGGGAGCGGGCGGGACCGGGAACTCGGCGGTCAGGGCAGCGGCCAGGCCCAGGCCAGCGGCGGCGGCCAGGGTGCAGGAGTGGTGCGCGACCAGGCTGCAGGTCAGCTCGCTGGCTTGCGCGGTGTCGCGGCAGGTGCCTGGCGCCGCCCGCGCTCTCCCGTGTCCGGCTCCGGCTGTGCAATTCGCACGTCACAGGCCTAGGAGGACACGTTGTCCAGTACTGCGGCCTCGAAGTCTGATCCGCGTAATCGGTCCGCCCCTGATGAACCCGCCCTTGGTAGCGAACACCAGCCCTGCCGGGATACGGATGCAGGGCGTCGCGGATGAGTATCTCGTTCGTGTGCGGCTTGTAAGCATCAGCCGCATCGATGAACGTGACACCAGCTTCCACCACGCGCCTGAGCAACGCGATGCCGCCATCACAGTCCGGATACTCTCCTCACATCCCGGCACCGGTCAGGCGCATTGCGCCGTAACCAAGGCGGTTCGAGGTGAACTCGACCGCGCTTACCTATTGGGTGCTCGTGGCGGGCAGAGCCAAACGAGCTACTCCGAGCGCGATATTGGCTGCTCAGGTGCCTGTCGGAGTGAGTGAGCTGCGCCGATGCACGTCGGGTGTCTGGCCGCCCGGCCGGGCTCCGCCGTGACCTCAGCTGCCGGTCCTGGCCGGCCGAGAACGGCTGGACAAGACACCGGGCGCCCATGCCGGAGACGGGCCAGGGCGCCGAGGGCCGAAGGTGGCCGTTTCGAGGACCTTCGGCTCATGACGCCGGCCTGTTCACGGGCCTACTGTGCGGAGCGGGAACGGCGCAGCGGAGGTAACGATGACGGCGGTACCGGCGCGGAACCGGCAGCAGTCGCGCGCCGCACGGCGCGGCGGCAACCTGGTATCCATCATTATCAACGCCGTACTGCTCTACCTGCTCAATGCCCATCCGGGCTGGCGCTCGATGTCCTTCCTCACGCCCGCCACCGCTCAGGTCATCGGGCTGGTCAACCTCACCCTCGGCGCCGGCATCGCCGCCAATGCCGTGTACTTCATCGCGGATCCGCGGTGGCTGCGGGCGCTCGGTGACCTGACGACCCTGACCATCGCGCTGGTGACCACGGTACGGATCTGGGAGGTGTTCCCGTTCGCCTTCCACGGGACGGTGGCGTTCGTGGCGGTGATCGTGCGCGTATTCCTGGTCATCGGGATCGTCGGCGCAAGCATCGGCATCCTCTATTCGGTCGCCGTCTTGATCAGGAGCCTGGCCAGGGGAGGTCTAGGCCATCGGCCTGGCACAGGGCTTGCGGGACGCGCACCGAGGTCATGATCAGGGGGTTCGGCCCCGGATGTCCGAGCGCCGAGGACGAGGCCATCACGCTGGGGCAGGCGAACGCCAGCGTCGGCCGCTGGCCCTGGTCAGGCTCAGGATGAGCAGCGTGATCGCGGTGATCCGAGCGCGGCCTGGGCGTACAGGCCTGCTGACAGCCATCCCAGGTGGGGGTAGGAGCCCGCGCGGCTCCGGGTGATGTTCTGTTTCGCCGGGCGGAGGCGATTCGCCGATCCTGGCCAGGCGGACAGTGCCGCGGGCGGCGAGATGCTCTTCGCCGGGCTGCTGGACCTGAGGCTGTGCGCCGGTGGCCGGTGGTCATGGCAGCTGTCGTCCGGGCACGCCGAGACTGTCGATGAGTTCCTCGGCTACGTGTTCACCAGCCGCCGCGAGACATCGCGGGAGTATCACCAGCGCACCGGCTCGTCAGCCAGTCCGGCCGCTGCCGGTCCCGTTCGCAGGTTCCGGCTGGTGGCTGGCTTCGCCGAACATGACGAGCGATTTGGTTCCTCGGTGGCGATCGAGGTGGCGCAGCAGACCGCGCCAGCTCGTGATGAGGCCCTGCGGCTATCTGGCCAGCCCGTCAGATAACGGCATGTGCCACAGGGTCATGCCACCTGTTATGCGGCACTGGCAGATGTCTTGGCGAGGGCGGGGCCCTGCGGTGCGCGTCTGGTGCAGGCCCGGGTCTTGGGGATCGCCGGCTGTTGTTCGGCGCGGCTGCGGGATCCGGGTGCGGTGGCTGGCGTCAGGTGGCAGGGCTCTGGGCGATGAGGAGGTAGCGGTGTTCGTTGGTCTGGATGCCGCGTGGGGAGCCGCAGGCCGTGATCGCGCGGTTGACTGCGGCGCAGTGCAGGTCGGGGTCGAAGTGCTCGGGCAGCGGGATGGCTTTGAGGAAGAAGACGAAGGAGTCAAGGTCACTGAGCCAGTAGCGCACGTCGTATTCGGCCCGTGCCCGGATTGTGCAGCCGAGCCTGGTCAGTGCCGCCTCCAGGTCTGTCAGGCCGTGCACGTTATCGGGCATGGCCGGTGTGTCGGGAGCGGCATAGTAGGCCTGCCAGTGCGCGGCATTGGATGGCCATCCGAACGCGGTGAAGATCGACTGAGTGTTCCGCCCGCCGACCTGTTGGGTGATGAAGATCCCGCCGGGGCGCAGCACCCGCGCGATCTCGGCGGCATAGACGGGGGCGTGCCGGTTCAGGACCAGATCGAAGCTCGCGTCGGGCAGTGCGAGCCGCTCGGCGTCCATGACCGCGAAGGACACCCGGCCGGCGAGCCCCGGCGGCGTCCTGGCACGGGCCGCGGCCGCCATGCCGGCACTGGCGTCGACGCCGACGCCCGCGCCGATCATGGGCACGAGCGGCAGGAACTGCTCACCGCCGCCGGTGCCGATGTCGAGCACACGGCTCCCCGTGCTCAGGTACCGCCGGACGACGTCCTGGTAATCCCACGGCACCGGATCGCGATCATCGCGCACCCCCGAGAAGTCCCAGCCGCTGAGCTCGCCGACGTCCCTGGCGATCGCCCGTAACTGCTCTGCAGTGACCGGTTCCATGCGCATGCCGACAGCGTCCCATCCCGGACCGCCGACGCGAATCGGATATCGGTCCCACCCGCCAAGGCACCTCGCCCGGCGTGACCACCGGGCAGCTGCACGGCGGCCGGCCAGCATCCAGCCCGCCGCCCGCCGGCGGCGACCGGCTTGCGCAGTGCGGCCAGCGGCCGGTGCCGCGCCGTTAACGGGCTGGACGGTGAAACGGCGGACAGTCGGCACCAGCAGACCGCATCCAGCGGCGATCACGGACGTTCCCGGACCGGACGAGGCTGGCACGCAAATGCATCGTGTGGGGCATCTCGTCACGACTCGAAGCAGGTGACCCCGGCGCTGCCTTGATGGCAGCTCGGCTGCTGACGGCTCTCGCCTCCGTGGAGACGTGAATCGAGGTCCTTGGCCAGGAAGCCCGCCGTGCCGTTGAGCGGGGCTGGCGCCGGGCCGGGATACTTCGTCTTGAGTGCTTGCTGCCTGAGGCCGGATTGATGGATCATCGCCTCTATGCCTGCCTGGGAGGACTTCGAGCCGCCGGGGCTGGCTGTCTGGTGCGACAAGACATTCGCTCTTGGCGGCCTTCTTGCGCTGCGCGGGGAGATGCTGACCGCGCCGACGCTCATCGACGCCGTCGGCCTGATCGACGCAGTGGTCTGGCTCGATCACGTGGTCGTCGACAGCACCTTGGATGCGAAATGGCCCGATCAGGTCGCTGATGCAATCATCGAGCGGGAGTTCCACTCCGACGAGCGGTCTGAGCTTCGGGGCGCGTTTGGTGCGAACCTGGAATGAGGGGAGTGTCCAAGCGTTCAGCACCGCTCGGGCACTCTCCGGGGGGTTGGTCTCCGCGAGCGCCGAATACTTACTTTCGCTGACCTGGCCGGCTGCGGGCACTGCAGCAGCGCAGATCATCGGTTAGGGAGCGTGACGACGGCCGGTGGCCTCGTCGCGGTGACGGTGGTGCGGTCTTCGACGTCTAGGGCGCGGGCGCCGCCACGGGCTGGGAGGAACCGTGTCGGCCGCGCCGGGAAACACGCGCTGCCTGGCAGGACCGGGCCCGCCTGAAGATGGGCGTGGATTAGGCCAGAGCCAGCACGATGGCGTGCAAGGCCAAGCCCACGCCAGCCCCCACCACTGTGCCGTTGATGCGGATGAACTGCAGATCGCGTCCTAGTAGCAGCTCCAGCTGGCTCGACGTCTGTGCGGCGTCCCACCGCTGGATAGTTCCCGTGACAAGGCCAGCGAAGTCGTCGTGGAACTGATCGGCGAGTGCCCTGGCTCCTGACTCGACCACGCGTTCGAGGCTCTCTTGGAGGTGGCGGTCTGATCCGAGGCGCCCGCCGGCCGCCGCCAGCGCACCGGCCAGCCGGCGGCGCAGCTCAGATCCTGAGTCGGCCGCCTGGGTCCGGAGGGTGTCCTTGGCCTGCTTCCACAGCGAAGAGGACCAGTCCCGCAGCGCGGCGCTACCCAGAACATCGCGCTTGACGAGCTCCCCGCGCTCGCGCAGCTCGGGGGATGTCTCAAGGCGGTCGGGGAGCCGGACGATCCATTCCTCGAACTGATGCCGGGCTTCGTCGTCCGGATCGGCCGCCATCGCCACCAGCCTGTCGCGCAGGCGGGTGTGCAGACGGTCGAATACCCGCCGGTAAACCGCGTCGGGCATCCAGCGGGGTGACTCGGCCTCAAACAGCTCACGAAGCTCCGTGTAATGATCGGCGAGATAGCGATCGGCGCCGGACACGATCGCGTTGAACAGCCCGGCATGGTGGCCTCCCGCGATGATGACCCGCAAGGCGCGCCCAGCCAGCGGCGCCACCTCGACGGCGTCTGCCGCCCGGGTCAGTTCGGCCGTGAGCACGCGCTGGACATCCTCATCGCGGATAGCCTCGGCCACCGTGACCACCAGATCCGCGGCGCGGCCGGCGAAGCCGGCGGCGTTGGCCTCGTCGGCCAGCCAGGCGGCCAGGCGGGGAACGAGCCGGGCGGAGCGGATCCGCTCGGCAAGAACATCGGCGTTGAGGAAGTTCTCCTGCACGAACTGGCCGAGAGTGGCGGCGAACTGATCCTTGCGCTCGACGATCAGCGCAGTGTGCGGTATCGGCAGGCCAAGAGGACGCCGGAACAGAGCCGTCACCGCGAACCAGTCCGCAACCCCTCCGATCACGGCCGCCTCGGCGCCGGCCTGCACGTAGCCAGGCAGAATCCCGTGGACGCCGGCCACAGTCACGGCGACGAACACAACCGTCACCCCTGCCAGGAGAGCGGTAGCCCGCCGGCGCGCGGCGGCCAGGCGGCGCACCCGCAATTCCGCCGGCTCGCGCCCGAGCCCGGATACCGGTGAGGCGGACATCGTCGCGGCAGGTTCCATCTGGCAGCCCCCGGTCAGTCCGCGACGCAGGACGGAAAGCCGCAGCCGCGTCAGGCGAGCAGTCCTATCGGCACCAAGTCAATCCCAGTCTCGCAGGATCTGCATGATCACTCCCATCACGATCACGCCGGGAAAGACAATCCGATCCCGCCGACCGTGACCAGGCTCACATCCCGGCTGACGCCATCACCAGCTCAGATCAGCCAGATCGGAGTACCCAGGACCGACCCGCACCAGGAGCAAGGCACCGCGCAGGACGGCGGTGAGGTGCGGGTTCATGTTCTCGGCCGTTGCCCACGCTCGGTGATGACCTGGGATCTGACTGGGTGGCGGGGTGGCGGTGGGGGAGCGAGGTCCGGGACACGCGGGGACGGGCCTGCCCGTGGTCGTATGGTGCAGGAGTGGCTCGGGTGTGGCTGCCGCTGATCAGAATGTCATGATATCATCGTATTTAGTATAGGTCGGATTGCTGCGGCGGTTGTCGTCCCTGCTGGTCAGGGTGATGGTGTAGGAGTGTCCTGGCGTGATGGCGTGGGAGACCTGGACCCAGCCGGAGTTGGCGACGCAGGTTCTGGCCAGCACGGTGGTGGTCTTGCCGGTGGTGTTGTCCTTCAGTGTGGCGGTGGCCCAGTCGTGGCTGACTGTGTCGGGACAGGTCACGTCGTACCAGAAGGACAGGGTGCTGCTGCCGGTCAGCGCGGTGAAGGTCTGCGCGGTCGATGAGGCGCCGTTGGTCGGGCTGGTCGATCCGAGGATGGCGGCGTAGGTGCCGGTGTGCGGGCCGGAGGTGGTCACGCCGGTGGCCGGGCCGGTGGCCGTCCAGCCGGATAGGCTGCCGGTCTCGAAGCCTCCGTTGGTGATCGCGTTGGTGCCCGGGGCGGTGACGGTGAGCGTGTAGGTGGTGGTGTGGGTGCTGGCCGTCCCGGTCCCGGTGATGGTGATCGGGTAGGTTCCTGGCGGGGTGGCCGGGGTGGTGGACAGGGTGAGGACGGAGGAGCCGCCCGCGGTGACCGAGGGCGGGCTGAGCATCGCGGTTGCGCCGGCTGGCAGGCCGGAGGCGGCAAGGCTCACCGTCTCGGTGTCGCCGCCGGATGCGGTGGTGGCCACGGTCGGGGTAGCCGCGCTGCCCTGGACGACCGAGCCGGACGCCGGGGTAACCGAGATGGAGAAATCAGCGGCCGGTACGACGCTGGCGTAGATCTCCGAGGTCGGCCCGGTGCCGTTGGCGCTGCCCCAGCTGAGGGCGATCTGGTTGCCGGGCAGGGTAGCCAGGCCGAAGGTGTCACCCGGCCAGACCGAGGAGTTGCCGTAGGCGGCGGACACCATCGCAGGCGTGCCCACCAGGCCGGTGGTGGTGGAGAGGCTCTGCAGGTAGGTCGCGTACCCCTGGGAGGGCGCGCTGGTCTGCCAGGCGACGTAAGCCGTGCCCGCGGCGCCGCCCGCCACCTCGACGTCGTGCATCGCGCTGTCGGTGTCCGGGGTCACCCGCACCGGCGTGGTCCAGGTGGTCCCGCCGTCGCTGGAGTAGGACAGGTATCCGATGTCGCCGGCGGAGGTCTGGGTGTCCCAGGTGGCGTACAGGGTGCCGCCGGCGTCGATGGCCAGGTCCCCGTCGATCCACCACGTCGGCAGCGCGATCGAGCCGTCGGAGGGGAAGAGCTGCAGCGGCGAGGCGGGCCAGGTGGTCCCGCCGTCGGATGAGGAGGTGAAGTACTCATAGCCGGGCGACAGCGCGTAGGTGCTCGGGTCGGTCTGGTGGCCCCAGTACAGCGCGTCGACCCGGCCGGCCGGATCGACCAGGACCGGGGCGCTGTAGCCGCCGTTGATCGGGTAGCCCGGACCGATCGGGGTGATCGGCCCGAAGGTCCTGCCGCCGTCGGCGGACTTCTGCACCACGGCGTTCAGGTCCCCGTTTGAGTATGCGCAGGAGCCCGTCGGGCTGCACAGCAACTGCACCTTGGACGCGTCCGGGCCGTAGTCCCAGGTGACGTAGATCTCGCCGGACGGGCCGACCGCGATGAAATCCCGGTCACCCCAGTTACCGCTGGCCGCCGGGCGCAGCGCCGTGGTCTGGGTGAAACTCGCCCCCTGGTCGAAGGACGCCGACACCTGCGGGTAGTCGTAGCCGCCGGACGACAGCATGTAGGACACATACACGATGCCGGTCGGCCCGGCCGCGATCGCCGGGTCCCAGGCGCCGCCCGAACCCGGCATCTCCACCGCCGCGCTGTAGCTGGCACCGCCGTCGGCCGAACGGGAGTACCCGATCCCCCCGCACCCGATCCAGACCTGGTAGATGAAACCGGGCGCCGCGGTCGCCTCCTCCACCTCGGCGTTCTGGCCCGCGCAGTTCGCGCTGACGTCGATAGGGCCCGAAGAAGCGCCAGCCGCCGGGGCTAACGCGACCTGCCCCAGCAGGCTGAAGGCGAACGCCAGGCCCGCGGTCAGCAGAACCCCGGCCCGGACTCGCGCCAACCGCATCGCATGCTCCTTTTCACTCAGGAAACCTCACGCAAGTGTCGCACGCAGCCATAGATAAGGAAAGGGGCCGAGATCCCTTAAAGACAAACGCCCGAATCCCCAGAATATCCGCTGGCGTTCAGAGTTCTGGCAGGGATGCTGGCCAGGGCGAGAGGAAGCCCGAAAGATCGCGGACTGGCGGTTGATCTATTATCTATTTAACACAAATGGCATCTACCATCACGCCGGTATCGCTGACCCCTGCGGTACTGGTGGTTCTGCGACAAATAACCAGAACTTCCGGCCCGAGGAGCCGCGGCTTCTGCCCATTCGCGTTTCAGCCCGCAGGCGCGCAACCGTCGCGGATGCGGACCTGGGAGGAATCTTCGCCGTCGGCGAGGTCGCGGACCAGTACCCGGGTACCGCGAGCGCGTCGTCGCATTCCAGCCGATCCTTGCCGCCGCAGTCCCGCAAAATGGCGTATGTAGGCAGCGCCAGTGTGACTGGGCTCGTCTCCTCGGAGGACACGCCGTCATCCGCCCGCAGGGCGGCGAGCCTTCACGATCGCCCGCCCCGGCCGAGAACATCCGGCTCGGCCAGGCCCGCGCGGCCGGATCCCGCCCGGGCTGCCCAAAGGGCGTCTGGTCCGGATCATCAATACACGGTCACGATCCGCGCCGTTGACGGCACGATCACAATCGAGCCGTTCCGGCTGGTCACCACTTTGCTGGACCAGCAGCAGGCACCCGCCGCCCAGCTCGCCGCGGCGTGACCGTTATCGTTCCTGGGCGCGACAAGACGAGAGTGCTGCCGGATTGGCCGACGATGAATGGCCTCCGGAAGTCGTGTCTTCCCGGGACACAGAACGGCGCTTCTACAAGCGTGCCATTACGGTTGGGTGGTTCACTGGCCGTGACCGATTGGTGGTCTCCGCCATTGTCTTAGTTTCGTTGTCCTGAACGGCGTGACTTGCGGGTGATTGTCCGCTAGGCGCGGGGTGATGCCGATGGGAAACGGTGCGGAATGTGCATCCGGTCTCTGGGCTGCGGATCTGCCCGCGCGTTCTGGCCGCGGGTCGTGTTCGAG
Source organism: uncultured Actinomycetota bacterium (assembly GCA_963850875.1). Classification (GTDB taxonomy): domain Bacteria; phylum Actinomycetota; class Actinomycetes; order Streptosporangiales; family Streptosporangiaceae; genus Chersky-822. Next base: position 41,331 of record CAWKNA010000005.1, on the reverse strand, counting down.
ACGGTGGTGACGTCTCCCCGGCCCGGCTGCCCGCCCTCGGCCTAGTCGGCGCGGTGCTTTCCGGGTACCGCAGGACCGGCCCGGCTGAGTCCGGCGCGGTTCCTGGCCGCCTACTATGACCCGGCCGCGAGCAACGGCAAGGGCGGCTGGGTCTACCCGCCGGACAGCGGATACGTCATCAGGCCGGATGGCCGGCCGGAAGAGTTCCGCCTGCGCCTGCATCGTGGCGAGTACATCGACCGGTACGGCAGCGAGTACGGCTCGTTCCTCAGCCCGGCAGGCATGTCCTATGCCACCAGATCCATTCCCCCGCAGAACCTTGACACCACCCCGCCCGCCGCCCGCAACTACCACGACTACCGGGTGATCAGGCCGCTCACGGTCGACGCGGGCCCGATCGCGCCGTGGTTCGCCCAGCCAGGCGGCGGCCTGCAGTACCAGCTCGATGCCACCCTCGTCCCGGGCGCCCCGTCCCCGCTCGACGTCATGTGGCTCGTCACGAACCGGTACCTGGCACGAGTGCGCTGAACCACCCAGGGCGATTTGCTCGGTCGAGGTGCTGCGCCAGCCGTTCTGCTGGGACTGTAACGACGAGCAGTCTCCAGGCGAGGACTCATTCTTCAGCCTGCCGGTGATCTTCGACATCGGCGGTGTCCCCGGATCTTCTACATCGGCTGGTGCGTCCGCGACGCCCGGAGACCTGGAGGTGCGATCAGATGCTGTCGCACGTCAGCAACATTCGATGCGTGGTGCTAGTGCGTCGCAGCAGTCGCGTGGTCCGAGTTCGGCCAAGAACATGGCGGACACTACGAGTGCTCCGCCGATCCAGCCGGCGGTGCCGATGCTCTCGCCGCCGACCATCGTGGCGATGACGGCAGCGAACACGGGTTCCATGGTCATGATGACCGCTGCCGTGGCGGCACTGAGCGCGGCCTGGGCCCAGGCTTGGACGACGAAGCCGATGCAGGTCGCCGCCAGCGCGACGTAGCTCACGGCCAACCAGGTGCTGCTGGTCGGCGGGCGGGCGAGGTTGTGCTGCGCGCCTGCGAACGCCGCGCTCATCAGGGCGGCGACGCTGACGGACCAGGCGGTCAGACCGTAGGCGTTGTGTGCCGTAGCCCACCGGCTCAGCCCGGTGATGTGGCCGGCGAAACACGCCGCCCCGGCCAGGGTCAGCAGGGCACCGGTCGTCAAAGTGGCGCTCCGGACCAGGAGTAGGGCGAGACCCGTGGCCGAGACGCCGACCGCGATCCACCCGGCCCGGCCCACGCGTTCATGGAACCACCACGCGGCGAACAGCGGGGTGAGGATCACCATGGTGCCGGTCAGGAACCCGGAGACCCCCGCGGTGGTATGGCGTAGCCCGCTGGTCTGCAGGAGGAACCCGGTGCCCAGAAACAAGCCCAGGATCAGGCCGTGGCGACGCTCTATTCCGGTGAGGGCGCGTAGCCGCCCTGGCCGGGCCAGGGTCAGAATGGCGGCCGCGATCCCGAACCTCCAAGTCAAGAACGAGGCCGGGGAGATCCCTGGCAGCGACCGCCTGGTGACCAGGAACGTGGACCCCCAGATCGCGGTCATGGCGAGCAGAGCCACGGTTGCCGCCAGCTTCCAGGGAGCCAGCCGCGGGCTATGCCCCCTCACCGGGACTCGCGTCTCGTCCTGACGGTCTCGGCTGGTAATGGCGGCAGTATGACGGGCTTTGCCATCAACTTCTCCGCTCAGAAGCAGCCCGAGCCTCCGCCCTGCCAAGGCGGTCTTGCGAAGGAGCCGGTCGTGATGCATCGGCCTCCCAGACCGGCTCTTTGTGCCTCCGCCAGCCAGGCGTTGCCCACGCTAGGCCGATCTGCCACAGCGCGAACGTGAAGGCAAGCAAGCAGATCGGCCTGTCGTTCGCCGTGGTGGTGATCGTGCCGGAGATAATGATGATCAGGCACGCGAACAAGGCGACGCTTCGCGGCGCGCGCAGCCAGACATACCGCCCGATCTCAGACTGCACCGGGTTCCGCTGCCTTATCGAGTCTTTGACTGCGGTCTTCACAGCCGGAAGGGCTGAACATCACAAGTAACGGTTCCTTCCGGGTCCCTTTGTGTCTGATCTTTCTGTTACTCAGCGTGATGTTAGCCAGTCCGTGCTTTGATCCTTGGCGACATTATCGGCCAGCAGCGCAGCGCAGAACTTCTATCTGTGCCCCTCGGCGGGCCGCAGGCCGTGCTTACGGCCGCGCAGAGCAAGCCGTCGTCGTTCGTATTGATGCCGCATCTCGGCTACTTTATAGGCGCCGTCCAGCGGATGGAACCCGGTGCCCGGACCGGCGAGGGCTGGCGCGTACCCGATGTCGTGCAGCCATGACGCTGCCACCAGCACCCCGGCTTCCCGGCCGGAGGCCCAGGCGATGGAGGAACGGCCGTCGGCGGGCGATGGGCGCATTGTCAGCCCTGTGGACTTCGAGGCTGCCTTCCGGCTGCACTTCCCGCCGGTCTACCGGTTCATCGCGGGCCGGGTCGGTTCGGCCGTCGCTGAAGACCTGGCGGCCGAGACGTTCGCCACGGCTTATCGCCGTCGCGCCTCTTTCGAGGCTGGGCGGGGCTCGTTGCGTTCCTGGTTGTACGGGATCGCGATCAACCTGGTGCGCAGCCACTGGCGGGCCGAGCAGCATCTTCTGGCGCTCGATGCCCGGCTGGTGCCCGAGATCGACCTGTCGGATGACTCGGATGCCGCTGACCGGCGCGTGGCTGCCTCGTTGCTGGCCCCGCGGCTTGCCGCGGCCCTCGCGCATCTCACCCGTGACCAGCGGGAGGTGGTGCTGCTGTATGCATGGGCCGGGCTCAGCCACGAGGAGATCGCGGCGGCGCTTCAGATCGCTCCGGGTACGGCCTGGTCGCGGCTGTCGAGGGCCCGGGCGCTGCTGCGCGAGCAACTCGGTGGTTTCGACTTTGACTTGTGGGCGTTCGACCGGCCGGGAACTGACCCGGCACGAGGAGGGCCGGACCGTGGCTGATGAAATCGAGCTGCTGCGGCGCTTCATCGACGAGACTCCGGGGCCCTCGACCGGCGCCTGGGTCCGCGCCCGGGCGGCGGTCGCCGCTGCCCGCTCCGAAGAGGAACCGGCCGGGCACCGGCACATGAGGCCGGTCCGGCGCCGGCGCTGTCTACTGGCGATCACAGCCGGGGTCGCCGTGGCCGCCGCTGTCGGGGGCCTGCTGGCGGTCCTGCTGCCGACCTCGCTGGTCTCCACGGGCGGGCAGCAGATCCAGACGACGGCGTACGTGACCCGTGTTGAGCATGCTCTGACCTCACCCCGCCAAGGCGACCTGGCCGGGTATGCCCGCACCGTCTATCCGCCTGGCACCGTCCTGCGGCCGACAGGCGGCCTGAGTGCCGGGCCTGGCACCGGCTCGCCGTGGAGCGTGGGCTCCACGGTCACCTGGGCATACCAGCACATCCTGAAGACGTCGGCCTTCACCACCGCCGGGCGGCCCGTCTTCAGTGAACGGACCACCCTGGCCGCTGGTCGTTCTGAGACCGTCGCGGTGATCTAACGTAATGCGACCTGGTGGCGCGTCACGGCGGCGTCGCCGGCGGGGCGGACGCCCGCGTGCGCACCCGGCATGACGCCCGGCCTCACGATCATCTCCCGCTGGGCGGTCTTCATCAGTGACGAGTCGCGCTGCGGCGGGTACCGGACGGACGGACGGCAGCGGGTCGACGGGATCGACACCGTCAAGCTAACCGGAGGCAAAGCCCTCGTCTCGCTGTGGGTCAACCCGGCGACCTATAGGACCACAGCGATGAACGACGGCGCCATCGGTCCAGGTCGGCCCGATGCTCAATGTGCTGCTGCCCGCCCAGCTCGCCGGGACGTCGCGCAGGAAGGCCCGCGCCAGGTGCGCGGAATTGCTTGCCCAGCTGGGGATCGAGAAGTACCGGGACACCTACCCGGGCCGGCTGTCGGGCGGGGAACGGCAGCGGGTAGCGATCGCCCGCGCCCTGGTCAACGACCCGGTAGTGCTGCTCGCGGACGAGCCGACCGGGGCGGTGGACACCGCCACCGGCGAAGGGATCGGCAGGCTGCTGCTTGAGCTGAACGCCGCGGACGCAAGCCGATCTGTAATGTCAGTCAGAGCCGAACCCGGCTATCGACAGTCTGCCTAACCGGCTCTGCGTGACCTCCGCACAGAGGACATGCCATCTCCGAGGCGGAGGCGCATCCTGGTATGGCGGACTCGCTGCTGCTCGCCTAGCCGGTTTATGGGCTCGCGGAGTCGCGATCCGATGTGGGGGGCGACGCCGTTCGGCGGACCGCCGCGAGCTGGGGAGACCTCGAGGGGGCGGTCCGCCGCCGGTGTCGGCGCTCTCCCAATGGCGGCTCGTTTATCTTCAGGCTGATATGGGGCCTTGCGGACCGTTAACTCGGAATAGCATTACCAGTCATATCTGGAGTAACTGACTGGGATCGGCCAATGCGAATTGTCGCGCCTGCTGATGCGGGGCATCTGACCAGGCTGAGGCTGATGCGCCCGGCAATCGCCAGGATGGTAGCCGCGCTGCGAGCAGGCGTCGGCGTTGCTGCCGTTACGTCCGGCCTGCTGGCCGGCGGAGCGCCCTTGTCGTGGTGGATACTCGCGCCCGCGCTTGCTGTAGTCGCCGGGTGGACGTCGTGCTACGTGACCGTGGCGTGGACCCGCGGACTGCTGGACTGGCTGGTCGGGACTGACCTGCTGCTGACGACCCTGTTGTGCTTGGCGATCGGGCACCTGGTGCCCCACATCGCTGTGGCAGGCTCGACCAGTTGGGTGAGCCTGACCGCTGCGATGGCAGTAGTGAGCGCGCAGCTCGCCGGCAGGCCGACTCTCTGGCTGCCCTGCTGCCTGGTCGCGGCGGGCGCGATGGTGGTGGGCTCGCGGCTCGCGCACGGCCCTGACGGCGGTGAGTACGCGGGTGGTCTGATGATCACGCAGTCAGTGCTCACCGCCCTCGTGATGGTCATCGTGCTTCGCGCCGAGCGCTCGGCCGTTAAGGCATTCGCCGATCTCGAGGAGACGCAGACCGAGGCGATGCTTGCCGCAGCGCGAAGAGAGGACGAACGCGCCCAGCTGCGGATGGTGCATAACGGCCCGCTGACCATCCTCACGATGGCGTTCCACGCCGGCGCCAAGCGGCCGAGCGCGATGGTGCGACAACGAGCCGCCGAGGCGCTTGACGCGCTGCGCGACATGACTGCGGCCGCCAGAACGCGCGCGGGAGATATCCGGCTTGACGACCGGCTGGCCACGGTGACTGCCTGGTACGAAGCGCTTGAGGTGACGGTCGACCTGCAGCCTTGCCTGGTCCCTGCCGATATTGCCGACGCCTTTGCCGGAGCCGTGGCCGAGGCTCTGGAAAACGTCGTGAGGTACGCCGGAACCGAGCGTGCCGCTGTCCTGCTTCGCGACCAGGAGGACGTCGTGCGGGTGACCGTGGCCGACCAGGGCCGTGGATTCGAGCCGGCCCTTGTCTCTGGCCTGGGGTTCGGGTTGCGCGAAGACCTGGCGGGCAGGATGGCCGCCGCTCGGGCCTCGTCCGCTGTGCGATCAAGGCCGGGCGCAGGGACCGAGGTTCACCTGGAGTGGGCCCGTGGTTAGCCAGCAGGTTCTGAGCACCGCGGTGTCGAGCAAACCGGTCGCTGAACAGCCCGTGCTCAGGGAGTCAGTGGCCAGCGTTGAGCGGCGCTATGACCGCGCCGGGCTGTGGGTCGCGATCGTGGTCACGCTCGGGTGGCACGTGGCCGGTGTCGCGCCTGTAGTGCTCGATAGCTGGCTGCGGTACGGCCTCGGCGCGTCCGGCGCGGTGACCTGGCTCGTCTTCGCGGTGCTAGGGATCGCCGCGGCGACGACGGTGCTGCGTGGTGGTGGGCGCGGCCCGGTGTTGCCGCTCGCCATCTGCCCGATCCTGCTTGCAGGCTCGGTTATCGGGTCGTTTGTGGCACCCGATGGAGTGATCGGTCACTTCAACTGGCCGTTCACTGTGGTCGGCTGGTTCGCGGTGCTCGCGCTGTGGCGTCGGCCGCTGGCCGAGTTGATCGTTTTCTATGCCGGCAACACGATGGTCGGCGGCGCCATGCTGGTCGCCATGGACGAGGCCGGTCGAGTGAGCGTGGCCAGGTTCATCGCGCTCTGCTGCGGGATCAGCGCCTTGCAGATCACTGTGTTCGCTGGCAGCAGGATGGTGACCGCGATGGCCCGGCGAGGGGCCGAAGCGGAGGATGAGCTGGCCAGGACGCGAGCCGCGCACATTGCCGCTGAGGTCGTACAGGCGGCCAGGAGGATCAGGTACGAGACGATCAACGGGACCGTCGCTTACCTGCTTGACGGCCTGGCGAATGGTCAGCTTGACCTGACCGATCGATCCGCCAGGCAGCAGGTGGCTGTGGCGATAACCCGCCTGCGACGGTACCTCGTCGAGTCCGATGAGGTACCTGATCAGCTCTGGCACGAGCTTCAGGCTTGCGCGGACGCAGCTGAGCGACGGGGCATCGCTGTTGATCTGGCCGCGCCGTCCGGCTTGATACCACCGCTGCCTGCGGATGTCCGTCGTGCGCTCACCGAGCCGATCATCGCGGCCCTGGCCGCCACGGCAGCCAGGGCGCGCATAACGGTGGTCGCCTCCTCCGATGAGGTGGCGGTCGCCATCCTCGCTGATGCCCAGCTTGACTCTCCGCCGCCTTGTCTGCACGAGGCCGTGGAGTCTAGTCATGACGCGGAGGGAGAGATGCTTTGGCTTCAAGCCCGCTGGATCGGCCCGTCAGCATCGCCCTTGTAGAGGACACCGACGTCGTTGTCGAGGGCGTGCGGGCCTGGCTCGCCGCCGACCCGCGGCGCCGGGTGACGATTATCGCGGCAGGCGACTCGATCGAGGCCGTACTTGCCGGCCCCGGTGAGTCCGCCGACGTCGTGGTCCTCGACCTCGAGCTCGACGGAATCATGATCACCGACCGCGTCGCCGAGCTCAGCGACCTTGGCTATCGCGTGGTGGCGTTCTCTGTGCACGTCAAGCCCCTGGTGGTGCAGGCAGTCATGAACGCGGGGGCGTGCGCGTTCCTTGACAAGCGAACCGAACGGGCGCAGTTTGTCGACACGATCGTCGCCGTCGCGCAGGACTGGCCGTATGTCACCCCGTCGATGGCAGGAGGACTGCTCCAGGGAGTGCAGCTATCGGAGCGCGAGCGCCAGGCGCTCCAATACCTGTTCCAGGGAATGGACCAGGCCTCGATCGCCCGCCGGCTCAGGAAGCCTGATGGCCAACCGGTCAGCATGACCACCGTCAAGACTTACATCGAGCGAGCTAGGGCCAAGTTCGCGGCCGCAGGACGGCCTTGCAGATCCCAATTTGCGTTGCTCGCCCGCTGTGTTGAGGACGGGCTGATCAGGCCCGAGGAGGTCGAGGACTACCGGCCTGGCGCGACCTAGTCGGCAGCATGCCCCGCTTGCTGGCGTTCGTGCTCTCCTTGGGTGTGGACTCGTTGCCGTGGCGTCGCGCTCATACGGCACCACTGACGAACGCTCACAAGACACCGACGTGCGCAAATCCAATTCCAGGCCGCGGACCTCACGCTAGTAGGCGCGGCCGAAGATGAGGCGTTTGCCGTAGCTCGCGGGCTGTCCGCAGCGCACGCAGCTGCCCGAGTCCGGCTCGCCGTCCAGCGGAATGCAGCGCGGCGTGGCCGTGGTCTCTGCCTTGATCTCGTCCTCGCAGGACTTATCACCGCAGTGCAGCGCAAGCGCCCAGCCGCTGGCCACCGCTACGGCGAATTCGGGCCAGGAGTTCACGATCACCGTGTGCCGGTCGCGGAAGTCGGTGGCGCGCTGCAGCAGCATGGCCTGGAAAGCAGCGAGCTCGGCCGACAGCGTGGCCGCCGCGGAAAACAGCGGTACCGGCTGCTTGCCGCGGCCCTGCTCTTTACCGCCCTGCGGTGGGTAGCTCAGCCGCCTGGCCATCAGCGCCGTGCCGACCGCCAGGTCGCGCGGCCCGAGCTCCAGCCTGATCGGCACGCCGCGCATCTCCCAGTCGTTGAACTTGAAGCCCGGAGAGAGCTGGAAGCGGTCGTCGACATGCGTGCGGATGCCCGCCCGCTGCAAAGTTCCGGCCAGTTCGCGCGCGGTCGGCAAGGCCTCCTGCGCCTGCTCGCCACGGCCGATCGGCACGATGACGACCTGGTAGGGAGCTAGCGCGGGCGGCAGCACTAGGCCCTTGTCGTCGCCGTGCGTCATGATCACGCCGCCGATCATCCTCGTGCTCATGCCCCATGAGGTGGTGTGGCACAGCTCCAGCGACCCGCTCTCCGCGGTGTAGTCAACGCCGAATGCGGCGGCGAAGTTGGTGCCCATGAAGTGCGAGGTGCCCGACTGCAGCGCCCGGCCGTCGCGCATCATGCCCTCGATGGTGAACGTGCGCTCGGCGCCGGCGAATCGCTCACTCGGCGTCTTCTCGCCGGGGACCGTCGGCATCGCCGCTGCCTGCAGCGCCAGATCCTGGTAGAACTCCAACGCCAGCATGGTTTCGCGCATCGCATCGGCGGCATCGGTGTGCGCGGTGTGGCCCTCCTGCCAGAGGAACTCAGTCGTCCGCAGAAACATCCGCGGCCGCATCTCCCACCGCACCACGTTCGCCCACTGGTTGAGTAGCAACGGCAGGTCACGATGCGAGTTGATCCACTTGGCCATCATCTCGCCGATCACCGTCTCCGACGTCGGCCTGATGATCAGCGGCTCTTCCAGATCCTTGCCGCCAGCGTGGGAGACCACGGCAAGTTCGGGTGCGAAGCCCTCAACGTGCTCGGCCTCGCGCTGCAAGTAGCTCTCCGGGATGAGCAGCGGGAAATACGCGTTCTGGTGACCTGTGGCCTTGATCCGCGCGTCCAGGTCTGCCTGAAGCAGTTCCCAGATCCGATAACCGTACGGCCTGATCACCATGGTGCCGCGGACCGGCCCGCGGTCGACGAGCTCGGCCCTGAAGACCAATTCGTTGTACCAAGCGGAGAAGTCCTCGCTCTGCGGCGTTACGCTGCGTTCATCACGTGTCATGGCTGTGAGGCTAGCTGTTACTTGGGCGCAGCGGTCACTGTGCGCGAGCACTGCCGTTCCAGCGCTCGGCGAGCGTCATGTTCTCGGTGGTCCCCACCGTCATGCAGGCCGCCGCCGAGGTGCACGAGACGCGGACCAGGATGACGATGGGGTTCGCCCGGCGCTCCCGGCAGGGTGGGTAAGCGCTGGATTGCCCACCGGTGGCCGTTCCAGCGTTCGGCCAGCGTCCACCGGCCGGCCGCCGCTGACCCGCTGCGGTGCACGCCGCCGGCGACCTACACGACACGCCCCGGAGCTCGCTTTCCCGGGAAGGGCTCGCATGCCACGCCGGTCAGGAAGCCGGCCCGCTTCACAAAGCCCGTGACCGAGGGGCACGCACTGGGCGGTTTTGAACGGGACCGGACGACACGGGCAGCCTGACGGTGCCCCGTACCGCACCCAGCGACCAGAAGCACGGTGGCGCTGACGCCGGCCCGGTCTGTGCGGAGCGCGGTGATGTTGTCGGGCCGGATGACCCCGCGATGGGCTGGGTGATGGGGACGGTGACCAGGATCGCGGGAGGCCCTGGTGGTGCGGGTCGGCGCGCTGATCACCGAGTCGGCCAGCGCTAATTCGTTGCGGGCGTCGTTGCTGATGATCAAGGCGTGCTGGTCCCGGCTGGCGACGCGGCTGACGATGAGGCGAACCTCGCCGCGGCCGACGCGACGGCTTCGCTGTCAGGCAGCTAGCGGGTCGCGTTCAGCGGCATCCCGTCCGTCTCACCATGCGATAGAAGCGCCGTCCGGGTTTCTCAGGTTAGCTCAAGCAGGAGGTGGGCTAGGTCTTCGGGCCGGTTGCTGGGGATCATGTGGCTGCTGGGGATTTCCCGGTAGCGCCAGGCCGGGGAGTGCATGGCCCGGTCGGCGGCGGCCCAGAACGGCCCGCCGCGCCTGGGCCGGCGTGTCAATGACTGCCGTGAGCGTACGCAGATTATCCGGCTTTGCGCACGCGGCGCTGAGCCTGGCGGCACTCGCCGCTCGGGGATGCCGGCGCGGTCGTGCCGGCCGGGATCTGCTCGTCCCGCAGGCCGGGACGTGGCGCTGCCACCGTGGCAGGAGCGTGGCCCGGAACGACCTTGCGGGTCGAGCGCCGCGTGTCATGTTCGGGTATTTGTCAGCGGGCGGGTTGGACGAACTCGGGTTGGTCGAGCAGACGCAGCCAGGTGCCGTCGGGTTGCCTGCGAGCCACCTGCGCCCGCGCCCCCGCGCCATCTTTCGGCGGGGTGGAGGTGAGCGCGATGTCGCCGCTGATCAGGGTCGGCAGCGGTGGCTCCTGCTCGAAGCGTGGCGCGTTCGCCAGCACTTTCTCCCACAACGCACGGATCGCGTCGCGGCCGACCGTCTGGCTGCCCGGCGGGTATGCCATGACGGCCTGTTCTTCGTAGAGCGCCGCGATACCGGCGGCATCGCCGTCGTTGGCGCGCTCGACGAACAAGCGGGTGAGGTCTTCCGGCTTGAGGGCTCTCTCGTTGTTCGGCACAGTGGTCCTCCGTTCAGGGCTGAGTTTCAGCACTTTCAAGCCTGCCTGGCACCGCGTGAGAAGTCCAACAGATCGTGTTACTCGCAGCTAGAATCTGTGGTTATGGAGCTAAGGCAGCTGGAGTACTTCATCGCGGTGGCGGAGGAAGCGAACTTCACCCGCGCGGCCGAACGCGTGCATATCAGCCAGTCGGGAGTCAGCGCCCAGATCCGGCAGCTCGAACACGATCTCGGCGCGACCCTCATCGACCGGTCAGGCCGCACGGCCACCGTGACGGCTGCCGGAGCGGCGGCGCTTGAGCATGCTCGCGCCGTACTGGCATCCGTGGACGCCGTGCGGCAGGCAGTGGACGACGTGAACGGGCTGATCAGAGGCCGGCTCGTGGTCGGCATGGTCACCGCGTGCACCGTCACTCCGCTGTTCGACGCCCTCGCTGCGTTCCACCTCGCTCACCCCGGTGTCGAGATCACCCTGATCGAGGACAACTCCGACCGGCTCATAGAACGCGTGCGCACCGGGGCTGCAGACCTGGCCCTCATCGGGGCGTCCGGCACGCCACCCGAAGGGCTGGACGCGCTGCCGATCGTCAGCGAACGACTCGTTGCGGCCGTACCGCCCGGCCACCCCCTGGCCGGCCGGCCACGGGCAACTCTGGCTGACATCAGCGTGTACCCGATCGTGTGCATGCCCGAAGGGACAGGGATCCGGACCGTGTTCGACCAAGCCTGCGCGGCCAAGGGCATACAGCCGGACATCGCGCTGCAAGCCAGCGCACCAGGCGCCGTCGCCGATCTCGCCATCCGCGGGCTCGGCATTGCCATCCTCTCCGAGTCCATGGCCGCCAGCCACGGCGGCCGGCTGAAGGCTGTCACCATCGACGACATCGAAACCCCCGCGGTGCTGGCCCTGATCTGGACAACGACAAAGAGCCCCGCACTCCGAGAGCTCCTCCTGCACAGCCGCCAGGCCTTCACCATTCCACGGCCCAGCCAGGTGCGGTCCGCTGGCGGCCAAGGTGCCCGGCTGGGGAACGCCCTACAGGAACGCCGCAGATCACAAGGGTGACTGCTCAGAAGCAGCCCGCAAGACCCGCCCGGTAAGGATTCCCGCAGGCGCGCCCTATGCGGGACATCCCTGAGACGCCTGCCGACCCCGTTGCCTGTACTCGCTCAGATCAGATGGTTATGAGCTGGCTTGAGCATCAGGCGCCTGCGGTTGCACTGTGGGCTGGTCACCGGACGGGGCGGGTGAACCTGCCGATCGCCATGCGGCGTCGAGCTGGTCCATCCAGTGCCCTGACATCGTCGAGACGCTCTGGATGAAGCCGGTAGCGGTTCCTCCGACCTACCGTTGCTGCTTCACCATGCCAATGTCCAGCTACAGCCGCAGCTGGTGCGACGCCACCGGTCGGCTTACCGGCAGCCCGTGTACCAGCTCACGCCCAGGCTTCGGGGCCGCGGCGAGTTCGACGACGATCCGTCGGCGGGCTGGGCGGGCGATGGCGCCGAATGCATCGGTAACCGCCGGTGCACCCGCCGATCCCGTGCGCGTCCGTGATCAGCCCGGGAACGGCTCGCCGGCGCTGGTCGTCCACAGGGGCCGAGGCTCTCCAGGTAGTCGCCCAGTTGAAGTTGTACGCCGCCGTGCTCGTCGTCGCTAAAGTTCCAGTCACCGCTGAAGGTGAACCGGATGTAGGCCCGGACCGCAGCGGATCCATGCCCAGTTTCGGGCTCCACCAGCCCGCGAGCCCCTAGTGGATCGTCCTCATCCTTCTTGAGCTTCAGCAAGGAGAAAGCCAAGAGTCATGCTGGCCCCGACGCGGCCGTGCCAGGCATAATGCAGTGGGTCATACGGGAACGGGACTTTGGCTAATAAATCAGGCGTCGGCCGACCGACCTGGCGGGACATCCGTCCGGGACGGCTCGTCGCGCGTTGCGTCATCGTCGTCCTGCTGCCAGCGGGAATCATCGCCGTGCTAGTCGCCGGGTCGCTGGCGACCTGGCGGGCTGCACAAGCGGCGGAGGGCCATGGCACACCAGGCTACTTCGTCTCGGTGCAGGGAGCCCGCGGGGAGTTCCGGCTGCCGGATGGCAAGATCACGCGGCAGAACGTCAGCTTCGCCGGATCAGCTTCCGGACTCAGCCCAGGCGCGGTCGTTCCGGCGCTGGATACCGGCGACGTCACCTACGTGTTTCCCCGGCACGGCTCGGGTCACTGGGTCTCCGACGCCGCGACGCTAGCCGTCACCGTCATAGCGCTCGGCACCTGGATCTGGCTCATCCCAGTGCGGTGGAGGCGCCGCCGGCCGGCCGCGCCGGTAGCGACCGCCAGCGTGCGCTCCGAACTGACGGACCTGGCCAGCCGGGGCAACGACGCCGCTCGGGAACGGGCGGCGTCAGCCCAGAGAGGCCAAGGCAAGCTGACTACGCTCGCGGCCGCGTCGAGTCCGGTGTGGGTCTCAGCGACCAGATCGCTGCTGAACGGCGACATCTCCACGATCTGCTTCAACGCCGCGTTCAGGAAGGCCACCGACCGATCCGCCTACCCGGTCCGGATCACAGTCGCGGTGGCACTGACCGATCTGGACAGAGCCAGCAGCCCAATCTCTGGCGACTCCGAACGCCTGCCCGAGTTGCGGACTGTCATCGCCGGCCTCGTTTCCGAGCGCGGAGTTCTGGCAGGTACCCAGGCGGACTCCCAAGGGTGGCTGTTCATCGTGTACACCGGCCACACCGGCTGGCTAGGCGCGTTCGAATCCGCAGTCCGCACGGAACTTGCCGATCATCAGGTCGGCTTCGCCGCGCACCAGGACGGGCGCTGGCGTACCTACCGGGAGTTCTCCAAGGCCGCGCCGAGCCCGGCGCGCGTCCGCCTGGTACTGGCGACGGTTCCGCTGTTCATAGCGCTCATTTCTGGTAGCCGGTACGGCATTGGCTGGGCCGCAGTCAGCGCCGTCGCGGTGCTGGCGTGGATAATTCCGCTCCTCTTCGTGCGAGATAGGAACAGGGTGCTAGCGGCGCAGATGACGCACCCAGCCGCGACCTTCGTCATTCTTTGCATGGTTTTTCTGACGCTATTCTTCCCACTTGGAGCGTTCATCGTGCATCCCGCGTCGCCGTGGATCTGCGCCGCGGGCGCGGCAGCTGTGGCCGTTGCGCTGACCGTCGGCATGTGGCCCGCCCAGCGCAGGTTCTACGCCCGGATCCGGACACAGACCGCCTTGCACCCGCCCGCCGACCCGTCCATCCCGCATTGATTGGTAACGAACGCCCTCGCCGGGCCAGGCTCGACCGGCTCGGCCGCTCGCACCTGGACGACTCCAGCCTGTGTGGCCATCAGCCGCGAACAAGCCCCATAACCTCGACTGGTGCTGCATGTGGTGCAATACCTGGCCAGAGGAGCGAATCAATGGCGCAACCGATCATGGCGGCTACTTGCAAGCGTCGAACCAAAGCTGGATTTTGACCTGAGAGCGCAGATCAGCTGATTCTGCTCGTCAAGCGGCGCCGTCGGCTCCGACTCGATGCGCGTTCAACCAGGCGGCTCGGTGAGCGTTCGCCTGACCCTTTCCTCGTCACTCTGAGTGATGCTGTCGACCGACGTAGGCCAAGGGCGGGCCGCGGACCTGTCCAGCGCGATTGATCTGCCGGAGGTCACAGTCGGTCGTCGGGCTAGGTGCTCGTCGATCTAGCACCGCGACCGCCAGGCGGCTACATCATGCCTGACCTGGCGCGCGATATGCGGCATGAGCGGAAAAGCTATCGAGCTTCGAGCTTGGCTCCGCTAACGTGGCGACAGCTGGTCGACCTGGCGGTAAGGGCCAGAGTCCGGTTGTCCCCGCGAGGGGTTCAAGCAGCGTCAGGAAGTAGACCCGGCCTGGCCACCAGTGCCACAACGGCCCGCCCTATCTGCGGCATTATGTGCGGACGAGTCAGGACAGAGCGCCGGCAGCGTACGAGCCGTGATCACGCCGCGGCACCATAACGTTCCCTCCGGTGCGACACGGAAGGCTGTGCTGATCGGCACGACGCACAATCAGAGCCCTCGGTTCTGCCGGTAGCGCGTTTGAAGTTACTCATCGTGACGATTCTGCGGGTATCCGGTTGACTGCGTCGTGGGCCGCCTGGCGGGCCGGGCCCGGCCAGGCGGTGATCTGGGGTGCCGGCTTGCGTACCGGGCGGCTCCGGCGGTGTAGGCGGCGACGATATAGGTGGCATGCCGGTCCAGCGACACTCTGGCCCGGTCATGCCGCATGGTGGTACTCGGATCGGCGCGCGAGGCAGCTTCCTGCACATCTGTGAGCGGGACACCGGCGTCGAAACTGGTGATGAACGCGTGCCGGAGCGTGTGCGGCCCGGTCTTCTTGGCCAATCCGGCGCGGCGGGCGACCCGGCGGGCTATCCGCCCGGCGCCGTGCCGGTGCAGCCGTTCCCCCGGGCGCTGTGACGAAGGCCGGCTCCGCGCTGCGTTCGCCGATCGCCAGGTCGATGGCGCGGGCGGTCCGCGGGGCGAGCGGGATGACGGCCTTCTTGCCGCCTTGCGGGTGATCGCCAGGGTGCGGTGCCCGCGCTCAGTTCCCAGGGCCTCGATGTCGGCGCGGCAGGCCGCGAGCAGGCGCAGCTGCCGGTGGGTGGCACCAGGCGGTGAACGGGCGCAGGTCCGGGGCGTAGGCCTCGCGGGTCAGTCCGCTGTACCCGGCCAGGAACCCGGCTGACGCCAGCCGTTCCTGGTCGGGAGAATACCGGCTCGGCTAGGACCAGCGCGGCGGGTGAGGTGGTGGTCATCGGGGTACCTCCCGTCTCGCGCCGAGGCACGTATCTGTGGCCTCGGCTGCCAATGACCACCTCAAGGTGAGAACGCCCCGCAGCCGAGGAAAGCCCAGCCCATCGCGCGCTCGGACGGTCCCTGCCGCCGATACTTTGTGCTCGGACGCATTTCTGCTCAGTGGCCGGCTGGACCCGGTTGGCTGACTGTGTTCTTGCGGCGGGATGGGGATCGGTGCTGCTGATCTGGTTGCCGGGGAGGGGCGTGGCTTCCTCCGCTGCGCTGGCCGCGCCGGGAAAGTGGTGGTGTTCGGCGGTTGCCCGGAGGGGCCGGCTGGCTGGCGGGGCCGGATCGGGGCGGGTAGATTCGCGCTGATGCTCACGGGACCGCCCGGCCGGGTGCTTGAGGTGCTGGGCTTGCCGCCGCGGGTGGTCACCTGTTTCAAGGACGTGCCGGGCCAGAATGCGAGCTGGCTGGTGGAGGCTCGCGACGGACGCCGGCTGGTGCTGCGGCGTTATCATGCCGGGGCCGCCCGGGAGGATCTTGGCTATGAGCATGCGGTGCTGCGTCATCTTGCGGCCGCTGGGTGGGTGGTGCCCGAGCCGGCTGGCGTTCTGGTCCAGGACGCGGGTCTGTGGTACTGCCTGACCCGGTACGTGCCCGGGCGGGCGGTCGGCGCGCAAACCCCGGCGCAGCAGCGCCGGCGTGGCCGGGACCTGGCCCGGCTGCACGTGGCGCTGCGTGGCCTGGGCGAGCGGATCGGGCAGCGCCCGGGCTGGCGGGCCGGTCACCTCGGTGTCACGGCGCACGCCCGGATCGACTGGGAGGCGTGCGCCGGCGGCCTGGAGCAGGCCAGTCCGCGGCTGGCAGCGTGGGCGCGGGCCGCAGTGGCGCAGGCCCGTGATGCCCTCGCCGGCGTAGGAGCCGGGGAGCTCCCGGTGACCGTCGTGCACGGGGACTTCGCGTGGTGGAACGTGCACTATGCCCGCGGCCGCCTGGCCGGCGTCATCGACTTCGGCCTGACTCACCTGGACTCCCGCCCTTACGAGCTGGCCATCGC
The DNA here is from genome assembly GCA_963850875.1 of uncultured Actinomycetota bacterium. Taxonomy (GTDB): domain Bacteria; phylum Actinomycetota; class Actinomycetes; order Streptosporangiales; family Streptosporangiaceae; genus Chersky-822. The sequence goes on along the minus strand of CAWKNA010000005.1, from coordinate 24,929 downwards.
CCGCGCCCGCCGGTCGCCCGGGGTGACCAAGGGCTACCGCGCCGGACTCGCCCGCCAGGGCTGGCCGCTCAGCGACCTAGAGGAGGCAGCCATCGAGCCCGCCGACCGCGCCTTCCGCGTCGACATGCTGGCCTGGCACCTCGATCAGGCCCGCATCACCGGCACCTACGACCTGCCGGCGATCGAGCGAAAGCTAACCAGGACCGGCGCTGCGCCTCCCTGACCAGCGGACGATCACTACCCGCATGCCGAGCCCGCGACACTGATGACATTCCAGGACTCGAACTGGCCCGGGCCAGCCTGCCTTTGCCAGACCGCCCAGAGGATCTGACCGCCGGGCCGCAGCAACGGCAACACGCCGGACAGCAGCACCACTCAAATGCGCCGGATCGCCGAGTCTGCGCCGTACGGTCTCTGGGTTGGCCGGGATGCTCGCGACGCGCAGATCAGCCTGATCTGGCGGCAGGCCGCCACGCCTAAGCCGATTAGCGGTATCTGAACGGCTGCGCCCACCGGCCAGCGACGTCCGCCCACGGGCATGATGGCACGGTGACGAATCTGGAACTTGCATTGATCCCAGCCTTGTCAGCGCTGGGGGTGTTGCACTTGGCATCTGGGGCAATGGCTGGCTCGACCGGATCAGGGACCGCCGCGCTGCGCGGCGGCAACGAGACCAAGCGATAGCCGAGTTGCTGGCGGCCACCGAAGACCTGATGAATAACATCCACACAGCACGGGGTATCTATGGCCGCTCGAATTCCGACATCCGGCTAGTAGCGGCAGCATTGGTCGCGGCCGGAGCAGCATATGCCAGCGAAGAAGCCCTTGCCTCTGGATCACTGCTCAACTGGCGCAAGGGCGTTCCCCTGCTGGAGCGCCTGCTTGCCATCTGGCGGGGTGAGGCCGATCACCAGCGAATGGTGGCAACGAGTCTGGTCGGCATGGTTCAGACGCGCGCAACTAGGTTCTACGTAGCGGTCGCAGCCCTAACCTGGGACCACGATGATGACCTAGCCGCTGCCGTCCGGGACTCGCAGGCCGGCCTCCACGGGCGCGTCAGGTGACCGGCTGCGGGCTGCTCGATCGGCAGCTAGTGAGACGAGCCGGCGCCAGGCCTGAATGCGCGGATCGAGACAGGCCAGGGGAGTATCACGGCGCGGCGTGACGTAACCGGAAAATTAGTGGCGGATCACGCCCGGCCGGTGGTAGGGATGCCCGGTGATGCCGTGGTGAGCGGGTCACCCTGGACGGCCAGCCCTTCCAGGTCATCGGGATCGCGGTCATCTGCCGCTGGCCGGCCTTGTTCAATCAGGAAGACGCCCTATGTCCCTGTGCAGTAACCGATGGAGCAGGTCAGCATCAGGGACACCGCTCAAGGGGCGGCCGGATACTGCATGGTGGCATGGCCGGACAAAGCGGGCGCCGCTCAAGGTGGTGTCTGGCGGTACAAGGCTAGGGCGACAGTGATGCCTGCGCCGGCCGCGAGCAGGAGGGTGTTTCGGGCGTCACCGAGTCGGCCAGACTTGATGGCTGCCTGCAGGGCGGCGATGGGCCCGGTGGTGTAGGCGCCAGCGAGGTCTTCGGCCGTGTAGGCGACGCGGTCGCCGGGAATGCCGAGTCTTAGCCTCAAGGGGTCGAGGAAGTCCGGGGAAGAGGAAGCAGGCACGAGCAGGTCGATTTCGCCGATGCCCATCCCCAGGCGGTCCAGGAAGCGGCGGGTCGCATGCTCGGCGCAGTCGACAAGGCGGGCTTGGTAACCGGGTTTGGAGTCAATGACCATTTGGCTTTGGCCGGTTGCTCGGGGTGGGACGCGGAGCCCGCGTCGGCGCTGCCACACCAAGCCGCTAACGAACAGATCTTCGTACTCGGAAAATGTCTCCATGCCAAAGTCGGTGAACCCGGAGATATTGTCATCCCAGCCGAGGAGCAGCGCGCCGCCGGCCGGCCGGAAGGGGGCAGATCCGGGATCCTTGAGATTCGGATCAACATCGCTTGTCACGATCGCGCCGAGCCGGATGACGCCGGAACGTAGCAGGCCCGCCTCGAGCTGGATAGCGTTGATCACGCCGCAGGTGCCGTTGGCCAGGTCGAACGAGAAGGTACCGTGCCCTCCGATAGGCGGCTGGCCCAGGTTGGCGCCGATATCCTCCTGTATGAGGGCAGCGAGCGCGGGCTCGCCCATGTTGTCATCCCGGTAGATACCGGCGTTGATCAGCATGTCGACATCGCCGGGTTCTCTTCCCGCGTGCGCGAGGCAGGTTCGGACGGCGGCATCGGCGAGGTGCCGCGCGGATAGTTTTCGCAATCCGTGGCTGGTCAGCGCGCTGGCGGCTTCAATGCGTGTGCCCATAGTGCTCCACCTGGCTGTCGATGGTAAATATGGCGACGCCGATCTCGATGCCGGAGGCGAGTGCCAGCAGCATCACCCGGTCACCCTTGTGCAGCCGCTGCTCCTCGAGGTACTTGTGGAGTGCAACGAACAACGTTGTCGACGACGTGTTGCCGTACTCCTCCAGGTTGACGACCACGTGCTTCGGTTCGGCGCCGAGGCGACGGGCGAATTCCTGCGTGCCCTTGCGAATGGCCCGCGCCGAGGTCTGATGCGGGATCAAGTAGTCGATGTCGGCCAGGCTGATTCCGGCTTCGCCGATCGCCTCGGCGACCAGCGGCGCCATGTCCTCGATCGCCACTTTGTGCAGCTTCCTGGATTTGGTGTACATCTGAGCGCCCGGGCCTACGGTGCTCGGGAATGCCAGGCACAGCCGGCTGTGCTCGGCGAGGGTGGTGAAGCCGATGACGTCGATGCCAGGGGTGCCGTCGGGCGCCCGTTCCACGATCACGGCGGCACCCGCGTCACCGAGCGTGAGCGACGCGAGCTGCTTGCTGAACAGCGAGCGGATCTGTTGCGCCGCGTTCCAGCTCAGGTGGGAGATGTACTCACCGGAAACCACCATGCCGCAGCTGATCTCACCTCGGGTGATGAGGTTCTGAAGGACGAACACCCCGGTCAGCATGCCGGCGCACGCGTTTGACAGGTCGAAGTTCACCGCCTGCGTGGCGCCGATCGCCTGTTTGATGTACAGGCTGAGCGGGGGCTCGAAGGACTGCGATGACCGGCCCTTGGACCGGGTGATGCTGGTGCTGATCAGCATCTCGATGTCTGGCGCCTGATGCTGCGAATGAGCCAGGCAGTCGCGGGCAGCCCCGGTGGCCAGGGTGAAGGAGTTCTCGCCTGGTCCGACGACGTGACGTTCGTGGATACCGGTCAGTCGCTCCAGCTGGATGCGGGTGTGGTGGTTGGTCCGGTTCATCAGGTCATTGGTCGTCAGCCTCTGAGCGGGCAGCTTCACGCCCACGCTCTCGATCCGGCACCCCCAGGAGCCCTCGGGCCTGGGCGACCCGATTGCCAACCAGTGACTTGCCTGCTTGCTACTGGTTTCGACCATCGGACCCCTCCATGCGCCCGTAGCGCTTCGCATATCGAGCTATGCTCATGTATGAAGGATGTCCGGTTTTGGATGCCTGGCGGTAGGGGCGAACGTCATCAGCGTATGGCCATCCGGCCCGATGATCGATCGGCTGCAGGTTTGCCTGCGAAAGGCCAGCAGGTCGGCGGGGGGATCATGGAAAGACTGACCCGCTCTACTCTGCTCGCCAGAGCAGGGCGCACTCGCCGTATGAGCGTGGTGCCGGACGACCCGAAGCCAAGCACCGAAGGTGATCAGGGCACGCTGGCGTACGGTCAGTACCGGCTGGCCTACGAGGTCTACGGATCAGGCGACAGGGTGCTCGTGTGGCTGCATGGATTGCTGCTCGACGCCAACCTCAGCCGCGGCCTGGCCCGGACGCTGGCCGCCCAGGGCAATCGCGTGGTGCTGCTCGACCTGCTGGGTCATGGCCGCAGCGAGAAGCCTCGCCACGCTGGCGTCCATCGGATGGATCTCTACGCGGAGCAGGTGCTGCACCTTCTGGACGACCTCGGCGTGGATCAGGCGGTGCTCGGCGGCGTCTCGCTGGGTACCAATGTGAGCCTGTTCGCCACGGTGCGAGCGCCTGAGCGCGTCCGCGGCCTGATCCTGGAGATGCCGGTGCTCGAGTCGGCCGTCCCGGCGGCGGCGCTGGTGTTCCTGCCGCTGCTGCTCGAAGTGCACTACGCACGGGCCCCGCTGCGATGGGTCTCCTGGGCCGCCTCCCGCCTGTCCCCGTCCAGATTCGGTCCGCTCGGCTCGTTCATTAGCGCCGCCGCGTCGGGCCCGGACGAGATCGCCGCCGTGCTGCATGGCGTCCTTGTGGGGCCTATCGCTCCGACCGTCGAACAGCGCCGGGCCATCACCGCCCCGGCGCTGGTCCTGGGGCATGGGATCGACTTGATCCACTCATTCACCGACGCCCAGCGGCTCGCGCGGCAGCTCCCTGACGCCAGGCTGATCCGGACCCGCACCTTCGCCGAGCTGTGGGTACGGCCCGCCCGCCTGACCGCCGAGATCAGCGAGTTCCTCGACCGCGTCTGGGCGGACCGCGAACCGCAGGAGCCGCGCGGCGAAGCTTCGTGAGGCGGGATGCGCATCGGACAGGCCACGGCTCTAGCGACTAGCACGGATCGTCAGCGGACCACATAATCGGCGCGGCGCGCGCGCCTGGTGCGTGCCCAGTACTCGAAGCTGAATCCAGGCCACAGGGCGCGGTTGACGCCGTCGGCGTCCAGGTACCAGCTCTTGCATCCGCCCTCACTCCACACGGCGGTGCGGAGGCGGCGCTGGATCCCGTCGTTGAAACGGCGCAGCGCGGATGCCCTGACCTCGATCGTCTCCCCGTTCTGCCTGGCGATCAGCCGCAAGCAGCTCATCACATGCCGGACCTGGCTTTCGATCATGAAGACAACGGAGTTGTGCCCAAGGCCCGTGTTCGGGCCTAGCAGCAAGAAGAAGTTTGGGAACCCGGCGACGGTGATGCCGTGATAGGCCTCGATGCCGCCGCGCCACACGTCCTGTAGCTTGACGCCATCGCGCCCGGCCACGTTGAGTTCCGCGACCGCCTCGACGGTCTTGAAGCCGGTGCCGTAGATGATCACATCGACCTCGTAGGCGCGGCCGTCCGCGCAGACCAGGCCGGTCTCGGTTATGCGGGCGATGGGGTCGGTGATGAGGTCGACGTTCGGCCTGGTGAGGGCCGGATAGTAGTCGGAGGACAGCAGGATCCGCTTGCAGCCGATCGTGTAGTCCGGCGTCACCTTCGCGCGCAGGGCGGGGTCGCCGATCTGGCGCTCGATATGGTGCCGCGCCACCCGCTGCAACGGTGCCATCAACTTGGGGTGCACGGCGAAACCGACCGCGCGGGCCTCGAGCAGCCAGTAGATCCCGTCGCGGAACGCCCGCATCAACGGCGGGGCGGCGGCGAAGGTAGCGCGGACGGCAGGCGGGATCGCAAAGTCAGGCCTCGGATGGATCCATGGTGGCGTCCGCTGGAAGACATGGACCCGCGCGGCATGTTTGGCGATCTCAGGGATAAACTGAATCGCCGATGCCCCGGTCCCGATGACCGCGACCCGCTTGCCGGCAAGGTCGCAGGTCTGGGCCCACTGCGCCGAATGGAAGGCTGCGCCCGCGAACCGGTCGGCGCCAGGAATCTCCGGGATCGACGGCACATGCAGCGCCCCGATCCCCGACACGATCGCCCGGGCCGTGTACGCCTCGCCCGCTATCGTCGCGATGCGCCAGCGGCCGATCGCGTCATCCCATTCCATGCGCTCCACCGTGCATCGGTATCGGATGTGCGCGGCGAGTCCGTACTTGGCCGCGCACCGGCGCATGTATTCCCAAATCTCACGCTGCGGCGCGAACATTCTGGACCAATTGGGATTGAGCTCGAACGAGAACGAATACATGTGGGACGGCACGTCACACGCGCAGCCGGGATACGTGTTATCCCGCCATGTCCCGCCGAGGTTGTCGTTCTTCTCCAGGATCACGAAGTCCTGGAAGCCGGCCTGCTTCAGCCGGATCGCCATGGCCAGACCGGCAAATCCGGACCCGATGATGACGATCGCCGGATCGTTGCCCGCGTGGCTCATGCTCGTGTCTCCTTGCTCGCCGCCACGGGCGCGGCCCGTGCCTTGGTGTCCGCGGCACCACCCGCGCCGAGAGGGTAGGATCCGGCGCCTGTCGCCAGCCACCGTGACTCGATCTCCGGCGTAGCGGCTGCGGCGAACCTGGCGACGATCAGCGGTGCGATTCCCCTGGTCAGCTGCATCGGTGGCAGCCAGCGCTGCCCGTACACGCGCGGTGCGCGCCTTGCGATCCCGTGCACGAGGGCGTCGACCGCTGGCGCGAGGGAGCTGGTGCGTCCGACTGGGAAAGGCAACCCCGCACTCACTTCCCTCAGCGCCGCGTTCTCATCCGCGTCAACTTCCCACCAGCGGGAGTGTGGACCGCAACGGGCGGACACACTGGCGAGCTCGCCCGGTTTAAGACCGAGCAGGGCCACACGCGCGTCACGGGCGGTCAGGCGCCTCGCGACGAGCGCTCCGATGCCCCGCGCCGCTCCAGTGATCACCACAACCTGACCGGCCAAATCCTTGGCTCGCTCCTTCATGGTGCCCGCTCTCAACACTGAACCGACGATACTGCCAGTAATTACTGGCATCATTGGAGGATAACCCAGGCCTGTCCCTAGGTAAGATCGCCGTGACACGGCCCGGACCCAGGTTCCCCGCGGAAGCGGGACGTGATCACTCGGCGGTGACCTCCCGCCGGTTGAAGCCGACGCTTCAGTGCCGCTGATGCGTTGGACGCTCAGGAGCCGACCCGGCGATCTCGCGCCGCGAGCAGCTGGATGAATTCGCCGTACGTGACGCGGGCGCGCCTGTCCATGGCCCGGCCGAACTCCGCGTCGAGCACGGTCCGCGCAATCGGGCGCAGCCGCACGATCGTTTCGGCGAGCCGCGCGACCTGATCCGGTTGCGGTGCGCCACCGCGAGGTTCGAGGACGTGGGTGATGACAAGCTCCACGAACAACGACGCCATCTTGTCCAGACCTGCCTGCAGCTCACGGCCCGCGGCCAGGATCGCGGGCAGCGGAATGCCCTCGTGCACCAGGACGGTGGCGACCTCGAGCAGCCTGTGACTGACATGGATGACGCGATCTCCATCGGCATCGATGTAGCCGAGGCGGACCGCTTCATCAAGTACCTCGGGGGTGAGCTGCCCCTCGAGCAGCGCTGAGAGATCGGTAACGGTCACCGGCACCGGGATGTCGTCCGACCATGGGGCGGTCATCGCCCGTTCGAAACCCAGAAGATCGGCTAGGTCATAGCCCTGCTCCCAGGCCGAGAGCAGCTCGCCGATCCCGCCGAGGGTGTGGCCACGGTCAAGCAACTGGCCGATGACCCGCAGCCTGGACAGGTGGGCGCGGGAGTACCAGCCGATCCGTCCCGCACGCCTCGGTGGCGGAAGGAGCTTTCGCTCCTGGTAGTAGCGCAGTGTGCGGACCGTGATCCCAGCCTCGCTGGCGAGTTCGCCGATGCGGTACTCGCGCGCGGCCGCCGCGCCGTCCGCAGCAGGGTCCGCGTGGCCGCGCGCCGCGTCATCCGCCGCATCCACCTGCGCAAGCATAGGCGGCCGTGAGCCTGATACCAGAGCGGCGATGTGGAGTCGGCGCAGGGGATCGAGCTACCGGGCGAAGGCCTTGACCGATGGGTCAGGGCTGGCCATCGCTGGTCGCCGCTGGCCGGGCGCGGTGGCCGGTGGCTTCCAGGAGCTCGGATACGCCGTGCTCGATGCCATGTGCCAGCACGTCGAGGTCCGGGTTCGCCGCGAAGTCACCGGTGACCCCGAAGGTGACGTTGTCGCAGTAGGTGAAGATCGAGATCCCGGTACGGACGGTGGTCGCGATCGGCACGTAGGGGATGATCTCCAGGAGACGACGGCCCATTCCGTACAGCGGCTGGCGCGGGCCAGGCACATTGGTGGTGACGGTGACGATCTCCCGCTGGGGCAGCGAGAAGGCGAGCCTGATGCCCCGCGACATCAGCGGGAACAGCGAGTAGCGGCCGAAGCTGACCAGTTCCTCGCCGAGGATCGCTTCCTTGCTTGCCTTCAGCGCCTGCAGCTCAGCCCGCACGGCCGCGAGCCGTTCCACCGGGTCTGCCACATGGACCGGGAGATTGGCCACCAGCGCTGACACCCGGTTCTCGTAGATGTTCTCCTGTCCGGGGGCCCGGGTGGAAACCGGAATCAGCGACGGAACCTTGTGCGGTTGAGGTTCCTCGCCGCGCGCGAGCAGGAGCTCACGGAAGGCGCTGCTGATCGCGGCGAGGACGACGTCATTCACGGTGCCGCCAAGCTCCCGCTTGATCGTCTTTACCTCATCGAGCGATGCACGGGCCCAGGTGTAGCGCCGCTGCTGGCCAATGGGTCCGCTCAGGGACGACCCCGCAGCCGGCCACAAGGCTGGGGCCAGCTTGGCGGCGGCCCGGATCGTGTCGGCTGCCTGCCGCGCGGAGTGGCCAGGATCGGCGACCGCACCGCTCAGCGCGGCGGCTCCGCGCAACGGCAGCAGTGCCATGTCCAGCAGGGCCTGGGCCGCCAGCTGGAGCGGCGACGGCTCGGCGCCGACGACGCGGTTATCGGCGGCGGGCGGTGCAGGTTCGGGCGTGAAGTCGAGGATCACCCGGTACAGGTCGGTGCCTGAGACTCCGTCGACCATGCAGTGATGCAGCTTCGAGATCAGCGCCCAGCGGCCCTGGGCGAGCCCCTCGATCGTCCAGTACTCCCACAGCGGGTGATCGCGGTCGAGCCGCTGGGACATCACCCGCCCCATCAGCTGGGCGAGCTGCTCGTCCCCGCCAGGTGCCACCAGCGCGGTCCGGCGGACGTGGTAACGCAGGTCGAAGGCGGGGTCCTCAACCCAGACCGGCCTCCCCAGGCGAAGCGGCACCGTGCGGAGCTTCTGGCGGTAGCGGGCCACCAGCGGCAAACGCCCGGCCAGGGAAGCGAGAACCTCCTCATGAGACGGCACCGGCCCCTCGAATACCGCGATCGACGCGATCGCCATCGACGTGTGCCGGTCCTCATCCTCCGCATCGACGAACGCGGCGTCCAATGGGTTGAGCCTGTCCACGACGCCTCCTGCCCAAAGCAGCACTGATCCGGCCGTTCCGCGCCGGCAAACGCTGAATCACCCTTAATCGGATCGTAAGTCGCGCGGTCGCCGCATCGCGCGGGCCAGTCGTCCCGGCTGCCAGGACCTTTGGCACCTGGACGTCGCGTACCTCTGCACTCGCGCCCCGGCCACGGTGTCTGGCAGGGTGGGCCCATGACCACAGATCCCGCCGTGCCCGGGCCCGGAGTGCCCGCCCCCGCGCCTGGCGGCGAGCAGGATCTGACGGTCGCGGTGACCGGACCGACCGGGACTTTCGGGTCCGGGCTGATCCCCCTGCTCCAGGCCGACGACCGGGTCGCGCGGATCGTGGGCATCGCCCGGCGCACGTTCGACCCGGCCGCCTACGGCTGGACGAAGATGGAGTATCGTCGCGGCGATGTCCGCGACCCCCAAGCCCTGCGTGACGCGTTCGGCCACGCCGACGTGGTGGTGCATCTGGCGTTCCTGGTCACTGGTGCTGCGTCACGTGAGGCGATCCGGTCGGTCAACGTCGAAGGCACGCTGAACGCCTTCCACGCTGCGGCGCAGGCCGGTGCCCGCCGCTTTGTCTACGCCTCCTCAGTGGCGGCTTATGGCTTCCATCCCGACAACCCGATAGGGATGACCGAAGAGTGGCCCGTGCGGCCCGCTGCACGGCTGTTCTACGCCCGGGAGAAGGCTGAGCTGGAGCACTTGTTGCGAGCCGAGGCTCCCCGGTCTGCTGGGCTCGCCCTGTACCTGCTGCGCCCATCGATCGTCCTAGGCCCCCATGCGGTGGGCGCGAAGGACCTGCTGCCCGGGCCCCTGGCGCCGCTGGCCCGCCGTCTGGCTGGACGGGTTGGCCGGCTCACGGTGCCGGTGCCGTTGCCGGTGCTGGTGCCGGTGCTGCCGCTGCAGTTCGTGCACGAGCAGGACATGGGGCGTGCGCTGCTGCAGTGCGTGGTCGCCGCCGGGCCGCCTGGTGCCTACAACATCGCCGCCGAAGGGATCGTCACCACCACTGACATTGCCCGCGAACTCGGCCTGCTGCCTGTGCCCCTTCCCGCAGGCCCTGCGCAGGTCACGGCCCGGGTGATTGCGGCCTTGCCATTCCTGCCGCCTGTCGCGCAATGGGTGGAGGTGGCCAGCCATCCGGCGATCATGGACACGAGCCGTGCGAGGCAGGAACTAGGCTGGTCACCCCGCTTCACCGCGCTCGAGGCATTGCGTGACACGCTGCGGCGGGGACTGCTGCCGGACCCGACCAGCCCGTGATGGTCGCTCCTCAGTCCGTGAGCGGGATGAGATCGATGACGGCAGCGTTCCCTGGGCCAGCGGCCAATAGGTTGACAATCGGAGTGATCCATCCGCACCCGGTGAAGGGCGGCCGGTAGTACCTGCCAACCAGGCGGCCGCCCCGCTCCAGGTCGAAGCCGGGCTTGGAGCGCAGCGGCACAGTGGCTTGCGTGGCGGTGCGGCATGAACCATCGCTGAGCAGCGTCCGCCCGGCAGCGTGGACGGCAGCTATGACCGCGTCCACCGTGACCGTCGCGAACAATTGGCTTTCGTGGTCGACTCTGCCGATGACGGGGGACTCGGCAATGATCTGTACGGTAGCGCTGAAGAGGCTGACACCAAGAACCGTCCGGCTGAAAGTGGACTGGTGGAGGACGAGTTCCCCGGTGAAGAGACCGGATTCCAGATCCGCGTGGACCGCAAGCGACCCGCTCAAGGGTACGCGCAAGGAATCCTTGCGGACTGTGAGAAATCCCCGTACCGCGTACCCGATCTCGTGCATGGGCATCCTCTCCGCTGCGGCTCGTTCTGCCACGCTACGGCCCCGCACTCTGATCGAGACTGAGTCGAGGTCCGGGCGATCTGTCGAGCGCCTGCCCGGCGGCCCTTCTCGGTAAGCCGCAGGACGGCCGCGGCCTCCGAAGCCCGAGCCGATCACAAGTACTTCGTAATCATGCGGAGCAGCGGTCCGGTTCATCGTCGTCCCCGCTCCTCTGCGTGGGCAGGAGATACTCCATCGTGCGCGTCACCGCGCCATGGCTGCAGGGCCGAAGGTCCCCGGCCGGTCTCAGGCGGTCGAGGAAGCGACGCAAGCTCCACTGGAAGACGCCAAGCCGCCAGCGACCAACGCGGACGCTCCTCCGACCGTCTGCGCCATCGGGGACGGCACAAGATCGTGTCCGGGGAGCCGCATCGCCCGCTCTTCCCGCGGTGGTCGCCCGGAAGACCCGGCCGGGTGTGGACTGGGACCTTCGGGATCATCCCCGGCCTGATCACCCGGGTCCTTCGGCGAGCGGCCTGAGGCTGACTGCCGGGCGAACGACCACGCAGCCGCAAGCTCGCCGTGGCGTCGTCGCGCGTCACCGGCAGGACTCCGGTCCCGTCGAGGGCGGCCAGGCCCATGGACACTGCGTCGTCCTTGTCGGTCTTGCCGCCGTGTCCGCGGGAGTACACCCGGACGCGGGCGGCCAGTTTCGCTGGCACGTCCAGGACGGGCTCGCTGTCAGCGACGAGCCGCTGGGCTAGGGGCCGCCCGGCGCCGTGGCATCCTTCCACTGCCAACGCTGCTAGTGCCACCGGCGGGCGAAGGCCGTCAGCTGGTCATCGCCGCCGGCGGTGCCGGCGAACCGGCCGGTCTCGATCACCGTCTTGGTCACCGGGTCCAGCACGGCCGCGGTATTGCTGGCTTGTGCGGGTCGACCGCGATCATCACGCCATCGCTCACGTCATCCTCCTCGCTGGTCAGGGGCCCCATCTGGCGAGGAAGGGCAATGCAACTTCTGGCAGGGCAGACCACTCTGGAGCGTGGCCTGGCGCCCAGCGCCAGCGGCCCCATGAGCCGTTGCTGCCGGTGCCGCTAATTACCCGGCCCTGCGACCCCGGCAAGATTATCAAGATGTTCGAATTTAGCGCCCCCAGCAGGATTCGAACCTGCGCACACGGCTCCGGAGTGCATTGCTGTGCACGCCTTTTACCTGCGGAGACGTGATTTCTGCTGCCCGGTGGGCCGCGTATGGGCCGTGAGCCGGCGGGTGCCCCGGATCTGGCTGCTATCGGCGGGCTGGTGTCAGCTGGTGAAGGTGATGGTCGTCACGTCGAGGCCGGTGATGCGCTCGAAGTGGCGGACGTTCGCTGTCCCGACGCGCCATCCGGAGATTATGGCGGTGGCCGCGACGAGCCGGTCGTGTGCTCCGACGCCCAGCCCAGCGGAGGCTAGCTCTGCCCACAGCCGGGCGTGGGCACGGGCGGCCAGCAGATCGAAGGGGACTGGCGGGAACGCGGCCAGCACGGCCTCGACGAAGGCCTCGCGGCGGGCGCGGTGCCCGGGCGTTGCCCGGTGCACGCCGTGCAGCAGCTCGGATGCGGTGATCGCAGCGATCCCGACCTCCTCGGCCGGGCCGACCTGTTCTTCCAGGCGCGCGCTCACCTCGGTCATGGCGCTCGCAGGATTCAGGCGGCGCACGGCGCGCTCGAGCTCGATGAAGACCGTGGTGTCTAGGAGCGTGCCCACGGATTGTCCGGTGTCGGCCCGACGTCGCGGAGAACGGCTTCCATGTCGTCGGCGAAGCCGGGATCGGGCGGCGCCGCGCTGGCAAGGATGCCGAGTGCCTCCCGCAGCGGCCGTCCGCGGCGGGCCGGGGAAGGGACGGCGGTGGTGTCGTCGGGGTGCACGATGACGAAGGCGGGCCGTTCGCGGTTCATGACGGTCACCTGCTCGTGGCGGGCGACGGCCTCGCGGGCGTGGCGGGGGATCCGCACGTCCTCGGCCCTGATCGTGGTCATGACACCAGCGTAGCACGCGAACCGTACGGAAGCGCACGCCACCGTACGGACGGAGGGGAATCTCCTCGCTGTCCGCCTGCCGGCAATGCACAACCGCCCCCCCGAAACCGACGAGATCATTCACCGCGTACTCCCTGCCGAATATGCGCCGACCTTAGATAGCGAACCTAGTATTACCCGTTAGCACAGATTTGCCGGCTCTGGCGATCGCTCTGGCAACTGTGTAATCGGCTATATCGCTCGGCGCTACGTGCCGCGTGAGCTAATGGAACTTCGCCTGGCTCAGGGAGAAGGTGCGTACCTTAACGTGCTCCTTGCGGCTCGACGTTAGCTGAATGCCGACAAGGCGGCGTCGATTATCAGGCGAAGATCAGCCCAGTCCTGTTCCTTGACCGACTCAGGCCTCGTCACCGCGAGCGTCGACTTGGCACGGAACGCGTCGCGGATCGCGGCCTTGTCCATGACCTCACCTTGGTAGCGGCTCATGCCTGCGGTGTAAGCCTTCCACTGGACGGGCCTGAAGTGCCCGTCTTCGGTAGTTAGGACGTCCCGGCCCAGATACAGCTCGATGCTCGCCGCCAGTCCGTTCACGTCTGCGACGGCGACTGATCCCGCTGCGTCCTCTACCGTCGGAGGTCCGAGCGTCGGGTATTCCCGTGCGAGGTCCAGATCTGAATACCGCTTCACCCGGATGTTCGTCGGCAACTCGGCTTGATTCAGCCCGCGCAGTCCGTCAGCAGCAGCCGTGTCGTTGTCCATAAGGCCACGACACGGTTCGCGATGCCCGCCGCCGCAAAGGCCCGGACAGTGTGAAGCAGGGCACCAACCCCGCCTTCAGGTCTGCGGGCATAGTCGAGGAAGCGAACGAGGTCCGTCAGGTGCGGATACAGCACCGGCAGGGCTGCAGCCAGGAACTCAGCATCGGTCTTGCCTTCTGTTAGAACGACCATTGGGACGTGGGTTGCCGCAGCCCGCCGCACGGCCTGCCGGCAGGTTGACGCAAGGGAACGTGGCTCACAGGCGATCCAGCCCTCCTCGTCCCACTATGAGACGTCCAGGGCGACCTCGGCGTCCGGGAAGGCGAGCAGCACAGCTCGCAAACGGTGGCGATCGTCCCAGTCGGCAATCAGCTCCATGAGCCAATGGCGGCCACCCAGGTTCTTGTCGAACTCCAGGACCTGGTCGTCCGATGAGGCGGCCAGCCGGCTAACCCAGTCCCGCCCGGTCATACTGCGCAGTAGCTCACCTTCCTCCCGGCAGTCGGGGAACTCGGCAAGGAAGTCCGCATCGAGCCAACCACCGGCCTCTTTCTGGGGCATCGCGTCGAGGTCCGCAAGAATCTTGCCCCGGTCAAGCCCCATTACGTTGAGGCGATCAACGACCTTGCTGCCAGCGGCACGTAGCTCGATCACGTCACTGAGCCTTTCCGCGCAAGGTGGTGGTCACCCTGAGTGATCATGAGTAGGGCGTGCCCGAACCCGTTGACCATGAGTGCAGGTGTCGTTAATCCCTTGTCGGCCGCCATGCGCATCGCCGATGATTGCGGCTATGGCCACGACCCGACGAGCCGATATGTTCACCGCGGACGGCAAGCCGTCTGGCGACGACCCGCGTGAGAACGGACCAAGGCTGGGCGACGAGCGCGTCACGCTGGTCGAATCCCTGCGCTGTCAACGCCTCACATTGGAGATGAAGTGCTCAGGTCTTGATGCGGAGGCTATGGCGCGGCGTTCCGTCGAGCCGTCGACGATGTCGCTCCTGGGGCTGGTGCGACACCTGGCCGAGGTGGAGCGTGCGACGTTCCGGGTGATGATGTCGGGACAGGACGTGCCCCGGCTGTTCTGCTCCGGCACCGACCGTGACGGTGATTTCGATGGTGCAGTTCCCGACCCCCAGGTGGTTGCGGAGGCGTGGGACGCATGGCGTGCGGAGGTGGACTTCGCCACGCGGTTCGTGGCCGAGGCGCCCAGTCTCGACATCACCGGCGACGATCCCTTGAATCAGCATGGCAGCGGCGGAGGGCCGATGTCGCTGCGCGAGGTGCTGGTCGGAATGATCGAGGAGTACGCCCGCCACATGGGTCACGTCGACTTGTTGCGCGAGCGGATCGACGGACGCCTAGGCCAGTAATGATCATGGGCAGGGCTCGCCGAACCCGTTGAGGTACAACGAAAAGACGCAGGCACCGGGCGCAGCTGGTACGGCTGCGGACCCTGCTACGCAACCGGATCCACGCGGTCCTGGCCGACCACGGCAGCAGCGCCCCCAGCAGGATTCGAACCTGCGCACACGGCTCGGCTCCGGAGTGGGTTGCCGTGCATGCCCCTGGCCTGCGGAAACGTCATCCTGACCGGGTTTTGGGGCGCGTATGGGGCGCGGCGGTTGCCGATTCGCACACGTGGTCCGTCAGCCTCGCTGTCCGGGTGGTGCTTCGCCCGCTCAGGCTAATGGACTGTGCGACTGCGGCTGTGGGTGCCGCAACTTGGCTGGCGAGCGTCGAGCCGGGCAGCGGTGGCGGGTCCATCGACGGACCCGCGAGGGTTGCGCTCAGCTCTGGTCGGCCAAGGCGCTGCTGGCCGCAGCTGCGATGTCCGCCGCGGATGCGGTGATGGCGCGGGTAATGCGGTGGCCGAGGCCGGGCGGTGATCTCGGCCAGGCGGTCGGTGACGGTCACGGCCCTGGCCGTCGGGGCCGGTGGTCATGTCGCAACAGTGAGCGCCTCGGCCTGCGGCGGCCTGCGGGCTCGGCGGTCAGAGCCGGCGGCCAGGCCGACATCGGCGACCGCGCGGCCAGGGCGCAGGAGTGGTGCGTTCATCTACCAGACGGCACGTCTCCAGGACGTCCCAGCCCGAACAGGACGTCCCTGTCAGACCAGGCGCAGCGCGGCCAGCGACGGCTAAAGCGAGAAGCGGACGTTGCCTACCGCGATCACCCGCACGATCCCCTCATAAAGTGCGCCCTGCCGAATCTGTTCCGATATTGTGTTTTCGCGATCGAGGTAGACGCGGAGCGCGGATAAACCAATTCTGGCTCTCCGGCCGCGCTATCAGCGGGCGGGTTCAGCCGCCTCCTCCGGCCACATCATCGGGCGGCACGACCGGGCTTATCACCAGCCGAGTGCAGGCCGGCATATATGCGTCTAGGTCGGGCACCCACGCCGAGATCACCGTCGCGGTAGATCCGCCGGGTGGTGTGACCGCCAGCTTCTGGTAAGGCGCGGGGCAGCTCGTATCGCCAGCTGGCACGTCTTGCCCGGCGAGTACAGCCAGTGCCCGGCCGCCAGGTGGGAGCGTCACTACCGGCGGACCTTTCAGCCGGGCCGGGCCGAACATCGTCGTCAGGGACCGTATCGGAGAGGCCTGCGTCCCTGCCGCAGTTATCGCCTTCACTTCCGGCCAGCCGCTCAGACTGCACGTCGTGCTGCCGACGTTAGTAAAAGCTATCCGCAGGCCCACGTTTCCTGCGGCCGGCCCGCCACCTTCGGCGGTGACTCGCAGGACCGTGGATTCGCAGGCAGGGGCCGGGCTGGTTGCTGCCGATGACTGCGGGATGACTGCCCGGGAGCTAGGGCCCGGGCTTGGGCTGGCCCCGGCCTGGCTGGCTGCCGCCCCGCACCCGGCAGCCATTGCGGCACCGACGATGCTTCCGAACGTGGCTAGCAAGATATGCGCCCGCTTAGGCTCAGCACGCATTTGGCCCCTTTCTCCGCACTATCGGTGCGGTCATGGCGAGCCGGAGAGATCGAAACAGTAGTCGTGATAGTTGAGGCTGCTCAGGTCGAGGTCGACCTGTCGGCCTGCGCCGCAGCCTTGCAGGGCGAATTGCCACAAGATCGTCGGGGTCGAGGAGCAGGTTGCAGGTGCCCAGGCCGGTGGGTTCTCCAGAGTATTGCCGCACCTTTGAGGCTCGGGCGTCCAGACTCCGGCCGCGCCAAAGTTATGCACACTATCTATGATACTGCAGTTATGATCATGTGAGTTATTCAGCGGCGAGCAGTACAAGCATGCGTACATCGGGGCGACTCCTGACGAGTCGAAATCTGTGAGCACTATATATCCGGCCCATGCGTTCCAGTACTCGGAGCAGAGAATAGTGCCGTACTCCTGGTCCAGCCAGCAGTAGAGCTTATTATTTGACGGCAGCAACAATGGGCCGACGTCATAATACGCAGCTACCATGGCCGAGACGAAAGCCTGGGCATCAGCGTTCCCGTATGCCACGCCATGGGTCTGGTCGCCGAGCCGGGACTGGGTGGGCGCGGAGATCGGTGCGAGGTAGTGCCCGCCGCTAGACCAGATCGCACGGCACTCCGCCACAGCATCGTCTTCGAGGACGAACGCATCAGGCGATGGGCTGAAGTACCGCAGCCAGTAACCTGGCGACCCAAGATCTCCGGGAGTTGGCCACACGTTTTGCACAGGCTGCGACGTATCCATTCCGCCCATCGCGCAACATCCTTTCCGCCGAGATCACATAGATGATACTTTGGTGCGTTAGTATATTTCTCGCACGACTATGCCCGCATTGGCTGATGCCGCGAGCTTCAGTTCCGGCGTAAAGAAGAAGAGCTGCGGACCCGATAGCCCGACCGCGACGACGGTGCCGTCAGTAAGCACCCGCACACCGCCGAAATTCTGGCCGTCGCTGAAAGATGCCACCTGCCGACCTGTGCGCAGGTCATAGGCGCTCAAACCGCCGCTGGCAGCCGGGCCCAGAACGTACAGCGTCAGACCGTCAGGCCCCAGCGCGGCCTTAGCCGCCGGACCGCCGAAGGGTACCGCCGGGGGCGGGTACCTCGTTTCGGCGACTACGCGGAAGCTACGGCCCGGATCAACGAGCACGGCGGCGCCGATGACGGGATTATTGATCACAACAAGGCCGTCAGCGGCCAGGTCCATGGAGGCTGAGCCTAGCTTCGCGCTCGGGACGGCTAGCTGCCCGGGCTTTACGAGACTCATCCGACCGCTGCGGGAAGAAAATGCCTGTATGTGCCTGCCGGCTAGCAGTCGCAGCACGTGCCCAGACGGATGGGCAAGGAGCGGCTCGGAGCCGACAGGCCACTGCCCTGGTACATCGACCGCGAAGCGCGGATCCGCCGAGCCGAGCGGGTATGCCGCTAGCTGCGGCACCGGGCCGCCGCCTGGCCGGCCTTTCCATGAGGGCATTGCCGCAGCCTCGGCGACAGTCCACAGGTAGAGGGTGTCATTGTCAGCTACGGCACTGCACAGCGCAAGTGACGGCGCATCGCGCAGTTCCAGCGGTCCAATCAGTGTGCCCGCTCGTACGTTGAAATAGGCCAGGGCATGGCTCGACGTCCATGTGGATGCGACCAGCCGCATCTTCTGTCCTGTGCGAGGATTGACCTTTTCTACCGAGCGCGGGTTGGATGGAACTGTCATAGCGAGTACCACCGCGACAGTGCCGGATGCCCCGGCGATGACGGGCTCCGCGATGATTAGCGATCCTCTCGGCATGTCCGGCAAACGAAGAGTTCCCGCGCCGATAACACCCATCGTGCTGGTGCTAACGGCGACCACGCTCACCCGTCCCCGCGCAGCCTCACCGACGTCCGTGAAGATCAGGAGTGACTTGTCGGCCGACAAAGCCGGAAACCCGGGTGCCGCGTACCCAGCCGCCAGCGGACGCAGTCTGGCTGGCACGGCTATGCGTGCTGTCGACGTCCTCCCGCCCACTATCACGCTGGCGGGCCGGGCGGGCGGCACGCGCGACCCATAAACAAAGAAAGCCCCGCCGCTCCCCGCCGTGGCGCTCCCCACGGCCCTCGCAGCTGACTCAGCCGCCGCAGGGAAGAGGCCTGGTGAAGCTGCTAACGCGGCAGTGGCTAAGCCGCTGCCGATCACGTTTCGTCTGCTCAGATCCGGAGTCGATGGGCTTCCCTCGGCGCCCTGCCGGTCGACGTCTGTGCGCTCGTCATGCTCATCCATAATGTATTACTAACTATTACTCTTTTTCCTGTCAATAGGAATATAAGATCAGATTGATGCGAACGACCCGCACGCGCTCCCACAGTGTCTGAGAGCCGAAGTCATCCCGGGGGTCCCTGGCCGCGTTCTGGGGCGCGCATGGGGGGCAGGAGCCAATACCTTCAACTTAAGGTCCGTGCAGGACGGGTCCGGGTACGGGCAGAGGCAGCATGACCAGGTTGAACGGCCCGCGGGGTTTCCTGCGCTTCGCTGGATCAGCGGCCCTGGCGGGGTAGCGGTGGCTGCGCTTGGCGTGCCTGGGGTTGTCCCGGCCCGGCCGGTGCTGGCTGGTGACTGCTGCGATGACGCGCAGCGCCGCCCGTTCGAGCCGGTCAGGCCGGCGAGGGGGAAAGGAGCCCGGGTTGCCGACCGGGCCGCGCACCACGTCGAGGGCGTTGACGAAGGAGATCCGCAGCGGGTCCTGGCGGGCCAGCGCGGCGGCGGCGCAGATCAGCTCGCGGATGGCGTGGCAGGCGCACAGCAGCGCCCAGATCTCTTGCTCGGCGCCGTCCGGGGTCTTGGACCGCAGCACGATCCCGGCGCCTTTCATCTCGGTCTTGAACGCGCCCAGCGCGGTCTCGATCTCCCAGCGGGCGTGGTACAGCTCCGCCAGCTCGCGGGCCGGCGCTGCTCCGGGATCGAGCAGCGTGGTGATCAGGGCGAAGGTCTCGGTGACCTGGCCAGCGGCGTCTTCGATGTGGTATTCGATGACCCGCACGGTGATGTCTTCCGCGCCCTGCCTGCGCAGCTGGCGGGGGGCTTTCAGCCGCGACAGGTACGTGCCGTCGTCCAGCACCTGCAGCACCGGCAGGCCGAGCTGCGCGCCTGCCCGCCACAGCAGGTCCGCGCCCGTGCCCGCGGCGATGGCCCACAGCTCGTAGCAGGCGAAGTTCGCATCCGCCAGGCACAGCATCCCGGTGCCCAGCCGGCCCAGCAGCCGGCGGGCCAGCGTCTTCTCCCCGGTCCGGTAGCCGCCGCAGCAGGCCGCGACCAGCGCCCGGGTGCCGCACTCGGCCAGCGCCAGCAGCCGCACCTGCGGGAACGCCCCGCGCAGCTTCGCACCCGAGGGCCCCTTCGTGGACGGGCCGCCGAACTGCTGCCAGTTCGCCCCGGTATCCTGCGCGTCCAGCGTGGTCCCGTCCAGCGACACCAGCCGCCGTCCCCGCCAGAACGCCCCCGGCGTGCCCGGCCCCGCCAGCACCCCGGCGGCCTTCTCGAACAGCAGCCGCAGCGGCGCAGGCCCCAGCCGGGTCCGGGCGTTGGACAGCGCCTCCTCCGACGGCACCACCACCGTCACCCCCCGCTCGGCCCAGGCCAGCACCCCCGCCAGCTTGCGCATCACCCGGCCCGCGCCCATATCCATGAACAGCGCCAGTGCCAGGGTGAAGTACACCGTCAGCCACGCCGGGAGCAGCCGGCTGCGCTGCTCCCGCGCCCCGGCCGCGTCCACTGCCTCCTCGACCGCCTGGCGGGGGAACGCCTTCGCAAGCAGCCCGACCGAGATCCGGTCTCCTAGCCTGCCCTGATCGTGCAGCACCTGCTGCCCAGCTCTGGCCACACGGCGATCTTACACCAGTGTAACCTTAAGTTGAAGGTATTGGGGCAGGAGCCCGCGAACATGTCCATGCTCTCTTCCCGTCTGGGGAACCAGGACGCCGTATCGCCGATGCTGCGCCTGGTCGTGGGCGGCCTCTATTCTGAATCTGCGCACCGATGGCCTAGTCTCTGTCTTCTGCCTGCCGTTCGGGGCAAGTGATGATTCCGCCCGGGTCATCACCGTCTCGCCCTGACTGGACCGATCTGGACGCCGGGTAGCAGCACTTGGTGCTCGCGTCCGGTGACTGGTTGCTCCTGGCCGGGATCGGACTTATCGGCGGGCCGAAGCCTGCACTATTCGTTCGTGCGGGTCTGCTCCGCCTCGGCAGTGGCATATCCCAATGGCCGTTCAGCCTTTGAGGTAGTGACCTTCTTCGAGTTCCGGGCCGCTGTCTCAGGAACTCCTGGGTCAGTGCGCTCAAGGTCGGGTTGCCCGCCGGTACGAGGGCACAAAGAAGCCGAAGTGGGCGCCTGCGGTCCCCACGCTCGGGGTGTCGGCACCGGTGCAGGACGACCTGGACGTGAGTTCCTGGCTCTAGGCTGCCTCCCTGTTTCTGGGCGACTGCCGGCGGCTGCGGCTGGTTTCCGCAGGGGCGCATGCACCAGGCTCCGGCCCACGGTTGCGATCAGGAAGGCGGCGAAGATGACGCGCAAGGGCAGGGCGCCGACGTGCGCTGCGATCTCGGCGCCCACGGGCACGGTCAGCGCTCCGCACGAACCCACAACGGCCGCATCCCCCAGCCTGAGCGTGTGCATCCTGAGGTGCGTCAGCGCCCCGATGACCCAGACGGGGATCAAGGCGAGCAGCGCCGTCCCCTGAGCAACCTGCTGCACGAGCCCGAATCCCACGACGAGCGCAGGAACCAGGAAGGTGCCGCCACCGCTGCCCAGCATTCCGCTGGCCAGGCCCGCGAACGTTCCCAGTGCACAAAGCATTACCGCCGCGGGCACCTCCACGGCGATCTGGCGGACGCTTCCCGTGGGCAGCGCGACGAGCAGACGGACCGCGGTCGCCAGCAACACCAGATTGAACAGACCGCGCAGCACGGGCGCCCGTACCCGGCTCGCCAGCAACGACCCGGTAATCACGCCTGCGGCGGCCCCTGGAACGATCGCGGATGCCGCCCGGCCGTCAACGTTATGGAGCCCCGCGTACGTCACCGCCGCCACTACGGAGATCGGAAGTACTGCCGCGATCGTGGTTCCGCTTGCCTCGGCGCGAGCCATCCCGACCCTCCGCGAGGTCAGTACTGGGACGATGATCACCCCACCGGCTACCCCCAGGAGCCCGCACAACACACCCGCCACGGCGCCCGCGGCTCCAAGAACCGCGGTGCGGCTGCCCAGCCGGCAACGCCTGATCCTGGCCGCCGAGCCGATCCGGGAGCGCAGTGGTGCCATGTTTCCCCTCCTTCCTGCCGGACGGGTACCGCCCGCCGGAATGTGTTCTCTGGGAAGCCTGGCCGATCCAGGTTGCAGCTTCCTTGCAACGGTCGCCCCACCCGCCCGGGGCAAGTCACGGACGAGGCAGTGCTCGCGCTCGCGGCCCGGATGCCCGCGGCGGCCGTCCGCCGCCCCTGGCAGTGCCAGGTCGACCGGCAAACCGGCGCGTCTGCATTTGGCCAGCCGCGGACAGCGGCCGGCCGCGGGGCGGACGCCGGCGCAGGCTCAGTCGTGCGGCTGGATGCACAGCTCGTTGCCCTCAGGGTCAGCAAGGACGACCCAGGCAGCGTCACCGGACTGGCCAACATCGGCGTGCGAGGCGCCCAGTGCGATGAGCCGCTCCGCCTCGGCGGCTGGCTCACGCCCGCGCAAGTCCATATGCAGCCGGTCTTTACCCCGCCGCGGGTTCCTGGTCCGCCAGAACACCAGGGCTGGTACCCGCTCGCCCGGATCCTCGGGTGCCTCTTCGCACAAAGCCTCCGGAGCTCCCGGGCTGCTCACCGGCGACGGGGCGAAGGCGCCGTCAGCCTAGGAAGGCAACAACTCCGCACGGATATCGCTGCAAAGTTGTCCCGGGCCCGTGCACCGCGATGACGTGGCACCCGCCAGCCGCGCGCCGACAAGCCCGTATTCCTCGGCAACGACCAGCAGGTCATCAGCCAAGACACCGATCCGCGGCTGGAGCGCATGCTGCAGACCCTGGCGCTCGCGGATCTTCTCCGCCGCGAGGCTAGTACGGTCGACCGGCTCCAGGCCAGCCGCGCTATAACGGTACAGAGGCCCCCCACCATTCTGGCCCCGCCACTTCATGGCGGTCGCAGCGATTGCGACGCGGGCGGCCTGACCTCGACTGCTGCTGGGGAGCGCCACCGTGGGTCGGTCAGCGACCGTGACTCACCGCTGATCACCGCACGATCGGTCACGCGACGGGCATGCCTGACGATCTGGCGTTACTCCCACAGGATGTCCGTAGGGCCGAGCAATATTTGACTATGCAGCGGGGTAGGCCGCAGGTCCCAGGTATCGCCATGCAGCCGTCGTGCGCTGATGAGCAGACCGAGATCCTGACGCAGCGCGGCTGGCTCAGCCATCATTCGCTCGATGGTGGCGAGGTCGTCTTGGCGCTTGCCCCGCGGACCCGGGACATCTGCTTGGAACCGGTGATCTTGGTCCAACGCTTCGAGTACGACGAGTGGCTGACACGCTGGAAGTCCCCTCGGATAGATGCGCTCACCACCGCTAACCACTGGTGGCTGGTCGAAGCCAAGCGCGGCCGTGTGCCGCTTGCTGCGGGCCAGGGTCGCGCGCCGTCATAGCGCGCTGTCCACCGGCCTGCGTCAGCGCAGGAGACCGAAGTAGCGCGACAAACTATGCTCAACCTGTGCCATGTCGTCCCGCGAGAGGTAATCCACGAGTTCGCCGACGACATAGGAGATGTCGATGGTGCGGACCTGATCGATCAGGATCTTTGTAACGCGCCCCGCGACGACAACTTCCGGCCTGAAGACGGACACTTGAGCTCCGGTCGAGGTCGGGATGATGGTCACTGTGGACCAGGCGTCCTGCTCGATGCTGATGACGAGCCCGAGTCGCCGGCCGCGCTGCTCATGGCCACGCTTGGCATCCCCGAGGTCTACGGGATAGACCGCCCCGCGGATCACGCACGATCCTGCGGCTTCGCCGGAACCGTAAGGCTGGTGCCGGCGATCCGGATGTTGCCGTCGGCGTCGTACTCCCACGCGTCCACTTCGGCGGAGAGATCCTCGCTCCGCAGCCGCTGCATATCGGCGCGGGCACGCTCCTCCCATGCCTCGCGGTCCAGCAGCCGCAGCGCGCGGCGGATGACGTCGCTGGTCTTCTCATCGTCGCGGCGGTTCGCTTCGATTACACGGAGGTCTTCTTCGGTCGGGCGGAATCCAACACTCATAACCCAACTGTACAACAATTGTTAGACAACGGTAGTCGCGGCACGCGGGCCGCAATGTACGCGGTCTCCGGCATGTCCTCCACCCTGATGACCTCTACCCACTCGGCAAGCCCCATCATCAAGACAGTTACCCGTACGCCTTGCTCGGCCGGCCAGCCACCGGACGAGGATCACGTCGCTGTGACCGCGGTCTTGCGCGCGTGCGCGAGCAGTGGCCGGCCGTCTGCAGCGGCACCGGTGACACGCTCGAGTTCCCTGCGGTCCAGGAGCTGCTCGGCCAGCCGAGACTTACTAGAACCCGCCTACTGGTTAGTGTTCGGGCTGGATTGGGAGAACGGCGGAACAGCCGGGACTGCGCTCGCGGTCGCGCGAGGAATGATCTCGCGCGACTCTCTGAGCAACGACGCCTACCAGGTACCCGCCTGCCCCGACCCGCACGCAGGCAAGGCGGCGGCGCCAACGGCACATAGCCCATCTTCAGCGGTGGACCAGATGTACCATCAGGCGCACCAGCCGATCCTGATCGAAGGTGACCTGCTCCAGTTGCGCCTGAGCATGTCACGTGGACTGCCGATCGCCAGGCGAGTCGCCCCGTTCAAGTAGCACGCAGACCTGGCCGACGCGGCCCGTGATCGAAGCTATGAGTACCGCACTGCCGCCGCATGCGTAGCATTCCGGCCGCCCCCGCTGCTCCCGCTTGTCACGGGCTGGTTCAAGCAGCGCTGGTGCCTGTGCGCCACCGGCTGAGGCTACCCGCCTGCAAACGGGTTTCATGCGTCCATCCGCGGAAGTGCCACGGTCTGATCTGCCGTGTGCCTTGCGTGGCGGCAACTTGTCACTACCTGGGCAGCGTGATCGGTGCCATCGCGGCTACCGCATCTCTCTCGCAGGTCTATCGCGAACAACTGGCCTGAGGCCCTCTGAGCAGCTGCTGATCAAGTGTGCAGGCATCAGGGTTGATCACAGAGTGCCTGGTCAGCGCACTCTTTTTACGTTGCGTAGTCAATGTTGGCGATCCTGTGCCATAGGATCGGCCGTAGATTCGAAAAACTGTCTCTACCTGC
>CAWKNA010000004.1:0-573161 GCA_963850875.1 uncultured Actinomycetota bacterium | reverse complement strand
CGCCGAGCAGCCGGCCTATGACGCCACGGCGTAGCAAATGAGGTTCCGTTGACAGTAACTGCGCCGACTCAGGGCAGGCTGGGCGTCTTGAGTATCCGCCACGTCCTGCCGTTCCACAGCTCGGCGAGGGTTTGCTGGGCGCTGGCCACGGTCTGGTAGCCGACGGCCACGCAGGAACCACCGCCGCAGGAGACAGTTCGCAGATTGGATCCCTTGCCCGCTGATACCGATGGGGCCGGCGTCCACGTCCTGCCGTTCCAGGCCAGATTCCCGTCGATGCCGAAGGTCATGCAGTTCGCGGCGCTCCCGCACGAGATGATGTGGGCCCAGGAGCAGGTCTTGAACGCGCCCTTGCAGAAGACTGGCAAAGTCGGCGAGACGTCTTTCCAGGTCTGCGTCGTGGCATTCCAGGTGCCGGCGCTCGCGACGTTACCGCCATCCACATCGGCGTAACCGCCGCCGACGTCCATGCAGAAATTGCCCGCGCACGAGACGGCGTTCGCGGCCGACGGGTTTCCGTAGCCGGGAGGACTCGTATGTGTCCAGCTAGTCCGGTTCCAGGCGACACCGACGGTGTCCTGGACCGGCTCCTGGGAGATGGTCTGGGTACCGACTCCCACACAGTTGGACGCACTCCCGCAGGAAACGCTGGCCAGGCCGCACGGGTACCCTGGCGGGCCACCGCAGACGCTGGTGGCCTGGGTCCAGATCCGCCACCGCTTGCCGTTCCAGGACTGGACGACGCCACGGTAGATGACCATGCACGTTGAGCGGCTCCCGCAGGAGATGCCGCTCAGGCCACCGGGCGGGCTCTTCATCTCGCGCCAGGTCTTGCCGTTCCACGTCTGGGCGCCTGTGGGCCCGCCGTTGGCCATGCAGAACCAGGCGGCCGAACATGACAGGCTATTCGGCGCGCGGCCCGGCGGGTCTTTCAGGACCCGCCAGGTCTTGCCGTTCCAGACCTCGGCCAGTGCGTGATGCTGACCTGATCGGCTGGTGTAGCTGCCCACGGCCATGCACCAGGAGGATCCCTTGCAGGAGACCGCGGAGAAGCTCGCCCGCCCGGGACGGACGGCACCCGTGGCAGGGGTCGCGGTGGCCAGCCCTGCGGCCAGCAACGCCATGATCGTGAGCGCCGCGCCGAAGAGCGGCCGGCGGATCAACGCAGATGGGACAGTACGCATGGCGCTCATCACGTCCATTCTCAGGCGCGCGACCGGGTCAGTTGGGACCCGTGGCGGCGCAGTCCTGGCTCCATCGCTAAGACGCGCCTAACCACCTGCCGGTTAACAGCAGGCCCGTGATCATCCGGATTCGCTCGCTGAAGGTGCCGACGATAGGCATGCTGCCGTTTCTGGCGACGGCCAGCCCTCCGGGGCCGTTGAATTCCGCCGTCGTTGCTGGCGCGCCGTTGCCTTGCAACTGCAGCGCGGCTGGCCAGGCGGGACGACAACTGCCAACGCCGGTACTGCAGGATCCAGAGGCCCAGATGCTGAGCACCAGAACTGATAACGCCAACTCCGGCAATCGGCCCGGTCGGTCGATCTTGTGGATCAAGCAGTACCAGGTCAGCCACGGTATGCCTTACCTTGCGCGAACTTTGCAAACAGAGGGTCATCGCGCAGGCGGCGAACTCCGTAGGCGCCTCGTCGTGGGGTGCCATAGAGTTGCGAGTCCACTCGATGTCGTCACCTTGAGCTGGCCAGATCCTATGGGCGCGTCCGACGGGCAGAACCTGGGCGAGCCATTCAGGGTCGTCGGCGGGCCAGCGGTGGCCACAGGCTGCACGGCAGATCATGCCTTGTGCGTCGTCGTAGCCCGGCTAGGACGGCGTGCCGGAACTCGGAGCTGAGCGGGTCCCGCGCGTGCGCGGGGATCTCGGCCCTGCTCGCATGCCTGGTGCCAGGCGTGGATCAGGCCGCGCCATGCCCGCTGCGCCTGGCCCCGCCAGATGGCGGCATCCCCGGTCCAGCTGGCAATAGCGACTGGATCGTCACGGACCTAGCCGGACGCCTGCTCCTGCAATCCAGTCTCGGTGTGTCAGGCCCGAGCTCGCTGTTCTGGTTCGACCCCACTAACCGCTTCGTCCGCTTCGTCTTCCGTGCACCCGCTGACACCTACGGGATATACGGGGTGATCCCTTACGGCAATCAGAGCAAATGAGGTCAGCGAACTCAGGCGTTCAGCTCGCGGCCAGGATGTGCGCTTTACGGCGCAAGGCCCGCTCATACGCCTCGACGACCTCGGGCGGCTTGTGTTCAGCCTGCGTGTTCGTCGTCGACGGCCTCCCGGCCAGGAAGTCGTTCAACGTCAGCGGCGCGTGGCAGGTCTGCTGCGCGGCCATCGGGGATCTTGCACCGCCGCACCACGACCTGACTGCCATCTGCGGCCTGTACGGCATGCTCCTTGTTTCCCCAGATCTCGCAGTCCTCGATCACCCCGGCGCCTTGCTGATCGACGAAGATGCCTGATGCAGCGCCGTCGCGGATCCGGCACGCCCGCACCACCGGATTGCCGCCCGACCTGATGTCCACGCCGGCCAGCTTGTTCCCCCAGATCTCGCAGTCCTCGATCACCCCGGCGCCCTGGTCATGGACGAAGACGCCCGACGCGGCGCCTTCGCGGATCCGGCAGCCCCGGATCGCCGGGCGGCCGCCGGTCGCGATCTCCACGCCGGCATAGGCGTTGCCCCGTATCTCGCAGTCCTCGATCACCCCGGCGCCCTGGTCATGGACGAAGACGCCCGACGCGGCGCCGTCGCGGATCCGGCAGTTGTGGATCCAGGGGTTGCCGCGGGTCGCTGTGTCCACGCCGGCCATCTTGTTTCCCCAGATCTCGCAGTCCTCGATCAGTCCCTCGCCCTGCTCACGGACGTAGATGCCCGACGCGGCGCCGTCGCGGATCCGGCAGGCCCGCACCACCCACGTGCTGCCCGTCGCAATCTCCACGCCGGCGTAGGCATTGCCCCAGATCTCGCAGTCCTCGATCAACCCGGCGCCCTGCTCACAGACGAAGATGCCCGACGCCGCACCGTCATGGATTCGGCAAGCCCGCACCGTAGCCGATGTCCCTTTCCCGTGCACCCCGACGCAGGCGCTTGACCCGGAGCTGATGTCACATCCCTCTAGGATCACGTCCCCGGCGGCGATGTCCACGCCATAGAACGCGCTGCCTGCCGCGGCGCGCCCCCGCAGGGTGAACCCCCGGACAACCGCATGATCAGCCCGCGTCACGACGCAGCTTCCCTCTGCCGCCTCGATCACCACATCGCCCGCGGGGCCCTCAGCCAACAGCTCAACCGGCCGGTCGATCAGCAGCGCCTCACGGTAGATCCCCGGACGTACCACGATCCGCGCGCCGGGCTCCGCGGCGCTGATCGCGGCAGCGATGGTGCGGTGATCGGCGGGTCCCAGCAGCGCCACCACGAGATCCGATGAACGGCCAGGGCGGAACACGTCCGAGGACGGCTCGTCCGGAGGGCCGAGCATGTCGGAGGGCCGTTCGACTGGCGGGCTCAATACGAAAGTGTTGACCCGGAGGGTGCGGCCGCATCCGCCGTCTGGGCAGGTGATGTCGGCGCCCAGCCGGGCCCGGTCGAGGGGACGGCTGGCCTGGCAGGCCGGGCAGCGGACCGCGAGCCCGGGCCCGTCCTCGGTCGCGGTCACGATGACCGGGCCAAGCTCGATCCCCACAACCTCCATCCGGTAGACCAGCCCGCTATTAGCCCCGCACGTCAAGCGGGGCTGCCAGGGGTGCCACGCCGCGCAAAGAGCCACTCCAACCCCTGCCGATTGCGCGACGAGGGCTCCGCTGTCGGCGTCCCAGACCCTGGGGCCGCCGTCGCCGGAGGCCACGATCCACTGGCCGTCCGAACTGAACCCGCACCCGGTGACCAATCCGGTGTCTGCCTCCAGGGTCAGCAGCTCCGCGCCGGTCCCGGCGTCCCAGATCTTCAGCGTGCCGTCCTTGCAGGCGGACACGATCCGTTTCCCGTCAGGGCTGAATCCGCCGGTGTGGCCGGTCAGCGTGAGCAGGACGGCACCGGACTCCGCGTCCCACACCTTGAGCAGGTCGTCGGTACCCCTCGACAGGATCCGCTGCCCGTCTGGGCTGAACGCCAACCCGTGGACAGGCCCGTGGTGGCGGGTCAGCAGTGTGCGTAGCTCGGCACCGGATTCGGCGTCCCACACCGTCAGCAGGCCACCATCGCCAGCGGACACGATCCGCCGCCCGTCCGGGCTGAACGCGCACGCGTACGTTTGTCTGGCGTGCCCGGTGAGGGAGCGCAAGACGGCACCGGACTCGGCGTCCCACACTGTCAGCTGCGGGTTGCCCGGAGCCACTCCGGGCATGGTGAGCAGACCGGCGGAGGTCCGCGAATGGGCGCTGCGCTGCGCTGGCAGCCCGGCGGATACGATCCGCCGCCCGTCGGGGCTGAACGCGCCCCAGTTGAACGACAGGATCCCGGCGGTCCTGGTTGTCAGGGTGCGCAGCTCGGTGCCGCTTTCGGTGTCCCAGATCTTCAGCGTGTTGTCGCCGCTGGCGGACACGATCCGCTGACCGTCCGGGCTGAACGCGCACGCGAGGACGAATGTGGTGTGGCCGGTCTGGGTGGCCGGCTCGATGCCGATCATTCCGGCGTCCCACACCTTCAGCGTGCCGTCATCGCTGGCGGACACTATCCGCTGCCCGTCCGGCGAGTACGCCACCGCCTGCACCGAGTCCGCGTGGCCGGTGAGAGTGCCCAGCTCGGCACCGCTATCAGCGTCCCACACCTTCACCGTCCGTTCGTTGACATTGACGGACACCATCCTTCGGCCATCCGGGCTCAACGCGCACGCCTTGAACCAGGGGAAGCCAGTCTGGCGGCGGAGCTCTGCGCCGCTGCCGGCGTCCCACACCCTCAGCGTGCTGTCCATGCTGGCGGACACGATCCGCCGCCCGTCCGGGCTGAACGCGCACGCGCTGACCGGGTCGCCGTGGCCGGCCAGCGTGCGCAGGACGGCACCGGATTCCGCGTCCCACACTTTCAGGGTGAAGTCGTAGCTCGCGGAGACGATCCGCTGCCCGTCCGGGCTGAACGCGCACGCGAAAAAGCCGCCGGGCCGGTAAAAGGGGGCCCATTCCGGAACCGTTCGACCAGTTCCAGTTAGGGTCAGGGTGCGCAGGACGGCACCGGATTCGGCGTCCCACACCTTCGCGGTGTTGTCGTCGCCGCCGGCCGCGGACACGATCCGATGCCCGTCCTGGCTGAATGCGCAGCCGGTGACCGAGCTGGTGTGGCCAGTGAGGGTGCGCAGCTCGGCGCCGGTCCCGGCGTCCCAGATCTTCAGCGTCTGGTCGCGGCTGGCGGAGACGATCCGGTGGCCGTCCGGGCTAAACGCACAGCCGGTGACCGAGCTGGTGTGGCCGGCGAGGGTGCGCAGCTCGGTCCCGCTGCTGGCGTCCCAGATCTTCACCGTGCCGTCGTCGCTGGCCGACACGATCAGGCGGCTATCCGGGCTGAACGCGCACCCGCAGACTTTGTCGGTGTGGCCGGCCAGGGTACGCAGCAACATCTCTGATTCCCGCAGCGGGGTTTCCAGCCGCAGCCACGGCGCCGCCCCTGGGCGGCTGCGCCGCTCCCGCTCGGCGGCCAGGCTCGCCCCGGCCGCCCCGCCTTCCCACTGGAGCCGGTTGTGCAGCTGCTGCCAGGTCAGCTCTGGGTCGCGGGCCAGGATGTGCACTTCCCGGCGCAGCGCCCGCGCGTACGCCTCCAAGACCTCGCGCGGCATGTGATCAGTCTGCGGGCGCGGCATCGAGACGCCCCCCGTCGGCCAGGAAGTCGTTCACTGTCAGCGGCCCGTGGCAGGCCTGGTTCGGGCAGTCGATGTCCTTGCCCTTCCAGTCGCCGAGGTGATGGGTCGTCCTGCAGCCTGGGCACTGGCGGCTGAAGGGGTGCGCGGTGTTGCAGTGCGGGCACCGGACGGCGAGCCCGTCGCCGTAGTCGGTGGCCGTGACGATGATGCGCGGTCGGCTCGCGGTGCGCCCCGCGGCGCCGGGAAGCACGCGCAGGGCGGTGTCGTAGTCGTCTTGCAGCTGGAACACACCGGTGTAGAGCGCGGGCTCCCCGCCGACCCCGGCGCGGGTGATTCCCACGTTCGCTGCTTTCTGCTCAAGGAAGCGGAAGTCGGTCAGCGTCTCGCACAGGTCGTCCCACTGCTGGGCGCAGGTGAGATGGTAGGGAAGCTCGGCCAGTCCGCGCCGGTCGGCGCGGCCCGTCTCGCCCTGCCAGGTGCCCTGGCCGCCGGGGTCTGCCCGGGTGCGGAAGTAGCGGACGAGGCGTTCGTGCAGGACGCGTCCCTGCTCGCCGGCGGCGTACTCGGCGCGGGCCACGTCGCGGAGCTCACGGTGGTAGAAGTCGAGCCCGGCGACGTCTTCGATCTGACGTTCGGCAAGGTATGGCTTGAGGTCGAAGAACAGCCGCGACCATAGCACCACCGGGAGTTCCGGGCCGTGCGGGCGCCCGAGCACGTCGTCGAGGAACCCGTCGAGCCGGGCGGCGTCAGTTTCCCGACGGGCCGCGTCGATCGCTGCGGTGAGCCACTGCCGTGCCCCGGCGTGCGAGCCGGATGGGTCTCCTGCGGCTGGGTGCCGGGTGGCTGGGGTGTCCCCGATCGCTGGGTGCCTGGCGGCGAGGGCGACCAGATCGGAGGGCAGGTGGTAGCTGCTGAGCAGAAACCAGCGGTACACGTCGGGGTCGGCGGAGAGCAAGTCGGTCAGCTCAGCCTCGGCCAGGCCGTGCCTGGAAGCGGCGAGGTAGCCGAGGGCGCGGGAAACGAGCACCGTGCCGTGCTCGGCTTCCAGCCTGGCGAGCAGGTTGCCGCGGATGATCGGCTCGACCACGGTCGTGCCGCTGCCCGCACCGACGGCCAGCGGCGGGTGGGCGCGGCCGGGAGGCTCGGGGAAGGGCCAGCGGCGGGCCTCTTCGAACGCGAGGCGCAGGTAGAGCGGGTTGCCCTCGGACCGCTCGAACGCGTCGAGCACCTCACGGCTCTGGGCCTCATGGAGGGTCCGGTGGGCGTTGTCCAGCCATGACTCCAGCGCGGCGCGGCCGTCGGTGACGGGCAGTGGCGGCACGGGGACCGGCTCGGCTCGTGCACTGATCGGGTCGAGTGTCTCACCCGGCCGGGTGGAGACTACGAGCCTGCCGCCGGAGGGGAGCTGGCCGGGGATCCAGGCCAGCCCACGCGCTCCCTCGGCGGTGCCCAGCTGGTCGAGGGAGTCGATGAACACGCTCACCCGTCGCCCGGCCACCGGTGCGAGCCGTGTCCGGAAGTCAGCGATCAGGTCCCCGAAGCCGGGCGGTACGTCCGCTTCAGACTGCCCGGAACGGCGGGCCAGCTCCCGGCAGATGCCGTCGAGCAGCGTCCGGCCGTCCGATGACCCGGGCGTCGCGCCGATGAACCGGTAGACAACCACGGCGTCGGGGTGTCGCTGCAGCGTGCGCCGGACCGCCTCGCCGATCAGGGCTGATTTGCCGGTGCCGCCGCCACCGGTCACCACCAGGGGTCGCGGCCCGTCGCCGTCCACGTAGCCGTCGATGCGAGCCAGTTCGTCCTGCCGACCGACGAACGAACCTATGCGGTCCTCCGCGAAGTCGTGATGCGCCCATCCCTCGGCGTCGAGGAGGGCGTCGGCAGGGATTGGCCGGGACGGCGCCTCGAGCTGGCCAGCGTGGTGGCGGGGCTCACGGAGCTCGTCGGCGATCGAAGCCTCGAGCCTGTCGGCCACCCGCGCCGCGAACAGGTTGAGGTAGTCGAGCTCCGCGGCCGGATCGGCCCACGGCATAGTGAACGCAGTTCCCGGCTCCGATTCGTCGGACGGGGTGAGGATCCGGGCCGCCAGCCGCGTACGCAGTTCGGCGCGAAGGGCCTCGGCCGGCGCCGGGTCCGGATCGACGAACCGGGTGAGCCGCTCCGCCTCGGCGGGAGTCCCGGCCGCGGTCCGGCGGGCGTCGACGTCGATATGGCGCAGGACGCACACCACCTGCTCAGGGTCGCCGGCTTCCAGCGCGCCGGCGACGATCTCCTGCTCGGTCGCCGAGGTCCGGTAGACACGGGCGCGATGCTCCTCAAGCCCGGCCCCATCCGCCGCCTTCCGCAGGGCCGCATGCAGCCGGCCCTCCACCTCGGCCCACACCTTGTCTTGCTGGTACTCGTCGCGGCGCGGCCGGAGCCGTCGCTGGGCGGGCCGGGCGTTGTCGTCATGCTCGTACCACATATCGGCCAGGACCCGATCCTCAGCAGGCATGCGCCCGGCCAGCGCGTCGAACTCTTTGGCCGGGATCTGCGGCGGTAGCGGCCGCCACCCGTAGTGTTCGCCGAGGAGGATGAGGAAGTTCGGCCGGGGCGTTACCCGGTGGCAGCGCTCGATCTCACCCAGGCAGATGTTCATGGTCTGCTGGTCGGCGGCTGCCTCCGATCCCACGCCCCAGCGCAGGTCGACGGCCTCGAAGCGGGCGCCCCGTTGCTCGCAGAACTGCTCCAGGCGGGGCCACACCAGCTCGCGCAGCTTGTCGCGCTCATGCTCGAAGTCATCGAACGTCGAGCTGACGAACACCCGGAACGTCCGGGCGCCCCCGCCGGACGGCGCCGCCGACGGAGGCCCGGAATCCTCGCGCTCCCCGGCGGCACCAGGAGCAGCTGGCGTCAGCAGGCGGTCGGCAGGCAGCGGGCCAGCGCTCATCGCTCCTCCCCAGCGGTCCCCGTCCGCCGGGACCTGCAATCAGCGTCCTGCCGCCGGCCCGCACTTGCATAGGGCCGTAGGTCCCGTCACCGGCTCACCCGTTCACTGTTGGCGCGCCGGTTCCCCGCCGCGTCATCGGCGTCCGGCCGGGCGCGAGCTTGGCTGCCGCAGGCCACCGGGGACGTTACTCGGGGACGGGGATCACGGCGTAGCCGCACCTGCTCAAGATGGCGGGGATGCCGATGACGAGGGCGCGGTCTTTGTCTTTCTGGCTTTCGGGAAGATCGTCCCAGGGCAGCAGGGCGTCGTGCCGCCTGGCCAGCTCGTCGGTGTGGGGGCCGTAGGCCCAGCCAGCGGCTGTCTTGGCTGCCATCCACCGGTCGTGCTCGTCGCGGGCGAGTTCGTCGAGCAGGCCGCCCGGGAAGCCGGTGCTGGCTTCCTCGCTCTTGGCCGGGGCCATCAGGTAACCGGCCCGGGCGAGCTTGCCGGGGATGTCACGCACGGTGGCCCGGCTCTGCTCCTTGTCCTCCTCGGCCAGCTCGCCGAACGGGCACAGCCGGGGCGAGATCCTGCGGTCTTCGTCGTGGGCCGGCCCGGGCTGGTAGCCCCGCTGGAGCAGGTCCTGCCGGAAGACGTCATGGGCGGCCTCCGCGAGCTGCTCCAGCAGCTGCCCGGACAGGTCGGGGCGCTGCACTAGGGCCAGGAACCTGCGGCCGTCGACGTGCAGGTCCAGCTGGGCCTGCGAGGGCAGGCTCGAGCGCTGGAACGAGCTGCGCCCGGTCAGCTGGCTCATCTCGATCACCGCCTCCATCGACCGGGCGCCATGCCGGTAACGAGGCACCTCCAGGAACGCCCGCAGCACCCCCGGGTCCAGGCTCAGGGTGTCCAGCCCGCCGGCCGGGCCGATCAGCTGGGGTGCCTTCCGCCGCAGCATCGACTGCAGCAAGATGGCGCGGCGCAGCCGGTGGAAGCGGTCGTCCCCGGGCTCGCCGGCGGCGGGGTGCGGGTCGGGTCCGAGGACGTCGAGGTAGCCGCGGAGCCGGCTGACGAAGTCCGGCTGCTTCGCCGCGCGCAGCTGCTCGCCGGTCAGGTCACGGCCGAACTCGCTGATCGAAGCCGCGGTGCCCCCGGCGAACACGAACACCGCCCGGCCGATCGGGTGGACGATCTGTCCCTGCCGGAACGCGCCGTCCTGCATCGGCGCCAGGAAGTAGCGCAGCCAGCCCAGCGGCTGGCCGTCCAGCGGGGTGTCGAACTCGTCCCAGAACACCAGCGGGATCTTCCCAGCCAGGGAGGTGTCGCGGACCTGGTGCAACGCGTCGGTCAGGTCATCGGGCGAGCGGAGCTGGGACAGGTTGAACTCGAGCTTGCCGATCCGGCCGGGCAGCAGGCTGGCGGCGACCTGGGCGACGCCGAACGACTTGCCCGATCCCGGCGGGCCGAACACGGCAATGGACAGCGGCTGCCCGGCATGGTCCAGGCCGCAGTACTGCTCCATCAGGCCCCGGATCGCCCGCAGCGCCTCGATCTCGTGCCGGTCGACGGTCAGGAGATTGCCGAACCGGCCATGCGGCACGCCGCGCAGCACCCCGGGACCCTGAACCACGACCTGGCGGGCAATGTCGTCGAGAGCGTGCGGGTAGGCCTCCTCCAGGATCGTCCAGAAGCCGCGCAGCGCCGGCTGCCCTGGCGCGGCCGCCGGGCGGGCCAGGAGCCGCGCGGGATCGCGGACCGCGACCCGGTCAAAAGACCCGCCTGGCCGGCCCCCCGCAGCGGCGACCCGTGCGGCAGGGAACGTGAGCTGGCCGCCGTCACCGGCCTCATACCCTCCCTCATGCAGATCACGCAAGGCCGTCAGACCTGCGGCCACGCCGCCAGCCAGCTCGTCGTGGCCCCGGTCACCGATCAGCGTGGCGGCCACGAATGCCGTCACCGTGGCGGTGCACCCGACGACCGTGCCAGGACGATCACGCTCCCACTCTCCTTCCATCACCTTCGGGTCGAAGATCAGCGAGAACGCCGGGCGTCCCCCAGTGGCGGCCGCCGTGTCCTGGCGTGAGACGACCACCGCGCCGGCGGCGCCGAACAAGACAACCACGTGAGCGCACTCGGCCAGGCCGCGGACGGCGGGGTTGTTGGTCAGCTCCCACGCCAGGTCCTGGGCAGTGCGCTCCCAGGACAGGCCCCGGCTGATCTGGACCTGGCTGCGGCGAAGATCCCCGGCCCGGACCACGACCACCAGCCGGTCCCGGTGCCAGCGCTGCAGGTGCTCCCACAGCGGGCCTGAGGCGACCGGCGCGCTCATCTGCACCAGCACCCACGGGCCCGGGTCCTCCCCGGCGATGGCGGCAGGCCAGCAGTCCGGCCGGTCCCGGAAGCCAAGTCCCGCGTCATCGATCACAACCAGGCCGGCCGTGCCGGTTCCCAGCCGTCCCGCGGGCGCATCGACGGCCGCACGCGTCACACCCAGCAGGCGCTCCGCCCGCCAGGCACCGCCCTGCGGGCTGGGCGACCACAGCGCCCACGAGTGATGGAACCGCGGATCACCGGGCACCGCCCCGTCCGGGTCCGGCGGCCGGGCCAGCTCGATCACCTGGCCGCACCGGCCGGCCACCTGCGCCACCAGCCCGGCGAGCAGCACCGCGCCCCCCGCTTGGCAGCTCGCCCGTGCGCCGCCCAGGCCGGCCGCGCCGCCGTCGTGGGCTCCGTGCGCCAGATTCCAGTTGATTGTCACGTCGCCGTCGACCACCACCACAGGCGCCGACAGCGCAGAGCTGGGAGCCTTCTGCTGCATTCCCCGATCAGATCACCCCGGCTCCGGCCGGCGCCAGGGCCGAAAGTCCATCCGGGTAAAAGGCAACAGGATGGTGCCGGCGTCACCTGCCGCGCACACCGCCGGGGCTCTCACCTGCCGGTCTCGGCTCGCCGGGGAACCGCTCGAACGTCACACTGCCTTGCTCGGCACCCAAGCTGGTCGGTTCCAGCGTCCCCGGCCTTCGGTTGGCGGCGTGGACCCAGGCGACCGGCAGTCCACGGCGGCGGGCCTCGGCCAAGATGCCGCCGGTCCCTCCCCGTCCTTGTGCCGCCTGGCCGTCCCACACTGCGATCAGCACATCGGAACGCTGCAGCACCGCCAGGCCTGCGGCCTCATAGGCGCCGTCGTGGCCCGGCTGGGATGCCACCTCCACCACCTCGTCGGCACGGCGGAGCAAGTCGCCGAACTCGTCCGTCGATACCGCATCGGCGAAGCCGGTTTCATAGCCGTGACGCGGCAGTGGCAGGACGGCAAGGAGCCGGGTCCCGTCGCGGTCCAGCAAGCGGCGCACCACCATCCGGTCGGCGCCCTCAGCGAGCGCCGAGGCCACAGTCCAATCGCCGGGGAACGCTGCCTGCACACGCCGGACGACCTGCTCCAGACCATCCTTCAGCCGGTCGACCTCGGCCAGGACCCGGTGCCCCGTGACCCCCACGACCACCACTGCCTCACACCTTTCCGTTGTGGCCTGCCCGACCGACCGATGCGACCCGCACCTCCGGGTCGATTTCTTCGTTCTGAGTTCTTGAGACGAACCGTGATCCGATCCAGGGTTCCAGCCGTGGCTGGTGGCCTTTGCAGGTGAGGGAGCGGGTGCTTCGTCGCCGACTTCAGAGGGGGAAGGCGACGCCTATGCTCCGGTCTTCATAGGCGTCCACGCCCTCGTGCTCGGGTACGTGGTCTTGGTAGGTGATGAAGTCCCGTTCCGCGAGCAGCCTGGCTTTCTGCCCTTCGTCGAGCTTCCGTGCGCTGTACATGGCTACCAGCGCCCTCGCGGCCGCCCTGCCCATGTCCGGGAAGCGGTCGTGGAGCAGGGCGAGGAGGGGGTCGACGGCACGGGTGTCACAGATCTGGCCGAGCACCCTGGCCGCGGCCTCGCGTCTGTCATAGTCCTGAAGCGCGATGATGAGAGGCTCGACGGCGGCGGCCTGCACGCACTTGTCCCACTGGGCTTTGGCTACCCAGTAGGCCGCTCCGGCCGGGCCCGGATCCGGGTTCCAGCCGAGCCGGTCCAGCGCGTCAGCGGCGGCGGCGGACACGAATCCGTGCTGGTCACTGAGGGCGGTGATGAGAGCGTCGACGGCCCCGGCGTCGCCGATCTGGCCCAGCGCGCCAGCGGCGGCACGGCGCACATAGTTGTCATGGTCGTCGTTGAGTGCGGCGAGCAGCGGGCCCGTCGCCCGTGGGTCGCCGATCTGGCCGAGCGCGTCGGCGGCCGCGCGGCGCACCTCGCCGTCATCGTCGTCGTTCAGAGCGCCGATCAGGGCATCGACGGCCCGGGCACCGATCTTGACCAGAGTCCTTGTCGCGTCGGCGCGGACCCGTTCATCCCTGGTAGCGGCGATGAGAGGATCGATAGCGGCGATCTTGACGCACTTCCCCCACTGGCGCCTGGCGATCCAGTAGGCCGCTCCGGCCGCGCCGTTGTCAGGACTCCAGCCAAGCCGGTCCAGCGCCTGCGCGGCGGAGCTGCGCACGAGCCACTCCTGCTCGCTGAGAGCCGTGACGAGGGGAGCAACCGCCCGGGCATCACCGAGCCGACCGAGCGCGTCGGCGGCGTGACGACGCACGGGCCAGTCTCCGTGGCTGAGTGCGGCGACGAGGGGCGCAACAGCCCGGCCGTCGCCGAGCTGGCCAAGCGCTGCAAAGACATGCTCGCGCACGGAGTTTTCCTGGTCGTTGACGGCGGCGAGCAGGGCGTCGACGGCACGGGTATCGCCCAGCTGGCCGAGCGCGGTGGCGGCGTGCTCGCGAACCAGCGTCTGCTCGTCGTTGAGAACGGCCAGGAGAGGGCCGACGGCCCGGGTGTCGCCGATCTGGCCGAGCGCGGTGGCGGCGTCCACGCGTACGCCCCAGTCGCCGTCCCCAAGCGCGACCGTGAGCGGGCCCACCGCCCGCGTGTCACCGAGCCTGCCCAGCGCCCCAGCGGCAACCTGCCGGACCCGGCTCTCTTTCGAATGACGAAGAAACCTAATCAGCATCTTCGCATCCTTGCTGGCGGCGAGCGTGCCGATGTCTGGGCGTCCGAACAGCAACATCTCCCGAACCCCCTCCAAGCCAGACGTGCTGATCCCCACACTCACAGCTCACCTCTGCCCGGCACAGGGCAGAAGGTCCCGTTGCCAGACCGCAACCTGCACCGCTGACCGGTTCGTTCCGCCTGGCCGTGACGGCCGGTACGATGCGGTTCGCGCGGCAGCGGCGGCGGGCACCCTGGTAACAGCCGATCACAGCACGTAGCTGCACCAGGGAGTAGCCATGCGCCGTACCAGGATGGTTCAGGCCGCTGCCGCAGAGATCCAGAAGCCGGACGAGCAGTGGCGCAGCGAGCTAACCCGCGAGCAATACGATGTCCTGCGCCGCGGCCATCAACTCGTGCGCGCTGGCCTTCGAGCCCGCGCCGCCGACCGGCGACTAGCCACGGCCAGCCCGGCATCCAGTATCCGGACGAACGCACCTAGCCCGCAGCCCCACCATCGCGTCCCACCGCCGTGACCGCCGTGCTGTCCGGCGAACGCCACCGCATCGGGCCCGTACTGCGCCAGCCCGTCTCTGGGCGCACTCCGGCATGGAACACTCGTTCCCCCTCATGGTCATGCCTGTGGCCAGAGAACTCGAAGGCTCGTCCTGCATGGCCGTCCGCCGTGGGATGTAGACCCACAGGGCCAGCACCGAATAGGTCGATGTGACCGCTGATCGAAGGGGAGCGCCAGCAAGTTCGGCCGCTTGAGGCTGGGGCCAGGTCTGGCTGACCTCGCCGCTCCAGGTCGGGGATCGCCGGGCTCTAGATTCCGAGTGGCTGATTCGTGGCCGGTCAGCGCTTTACACGGCGGGCGGCCTGCAGGATCGCCTCCCCGGTCTGCTCGCTTAACGTGACGTGGACGTTATCGCTGCGGCCGTCTGAGCGGGACAGCTGATGGTAGGGGCTGGGTGCGGTGGGTCCGGACGATCAGCATCCGGCACGTTCACAAGATCGTGCGTGTTCAGCACGGCCGTCATCACCGAGCAGCTCCGGCATGCCCGGCCACGTGACGTGCCAAGTCATAGGCTCACCGCCGTCAACTGCGCAGACCAGCCGCACCGAACCCGGAAACGCGGGCTCGCCGCGCAGCGGAACTGAGTGGCGAACGACCCGCCGACTACACGCCTGATGTCACGGAGCGGGACAACGGACCCGAGTTGGAGGAACCTGCGGCGTAGATAGCGCAGTGAGAACGGGGCAGGAGGTTCGCCTCCTGCCCCGTTCTTCGTGACCCTGACGGCACGCTTGGATGTCGGATGGTCGGGCTGCGGATTACGCCTTTGCTAGGCAAACCGCGATTGAGTCGAAGTTGCGTGAGAAGTTGTCGAGGTCGGCGACTTTGACCTGCCAGTCGTTGCCGGTGACCGGTGCGCTGGCCTGGATGCTCCAGTCGAAGCCGATGCTCGCGATCTCGTGGCCGCCGCCGGTCATCAGCTCCTTTGGGCCGCATGACACATCAGCGGTCTGGACCGAGTTCGGCGGGGCCGTTGCGGCCGTGTCGACGGTGCTGACCGTCAGTCCCTTGATGGGCTTGGAGTTCGTCCTCGCCAAGCACACCGCGTACGAGTCGAACGTCGTCGTGACCGGGACCTCGTTGTCGATCTCGACGACCCAGGTGCCGTTGTTGAGTGGCGCGTTAACGTAGACGCTCCAGTTGTCGCTGACGTTCTCCACCACGTAGCCGCCGCCGGTACGCAGCTCACCGGCTGCGCAGGTGGCGTCGGCCTCCCCGGTCTGATTGGCCGGCACGTTAACCTGCACCTGCACCACCTGCGTGGTATATCCGCTGACGCCCTTCTTCCCGTGCACCGACATCGCGCAGATCGCATACGCCGAGAAGCTCAACGGCTGGGCACTGAAGTTGACCGGCTCGACGAGCCACGTCGTGCCGTTCAACGGCGCGTCGACATACATCCGCCAGTCGGTAGACGTGCTGTTGACGATGTAGCCGCCGCCGACGAGCAGCTCACCGGCGCCACACGTCGCGTCGGCCTCGCCAGTGTCATCGGCAGGCGCCGTCGCTGTCGCGATGACGGTGTGCGTGGTGATGCCCTTGACACTGACCGGTCCCGCCAGCGCCGGACTGATCGCGATCATCGGAACCGCGATCCCGATGCCGACCGCCACGACACCTGCCGCCATAGCGTGTTTCTTCACGTGCTGCCTCCGGGCGAAGTAGGCCCAACACCGATAACGACGTTTCTCGGTCGCGAGGCTAGCATCCCGGAGTCTGGCCACGATCATTTCATCCGACTTGCTCGCCGGACAGCGTGCGCGGTGCTCGCAGCCTTCGTGATCTTGATTTTATGACGGGGTCGTGACCGTGGCCCGGCTGCCCGGCCGGGTGGCCGGGATTCCTCAGGCCCTGGATGGCGTGGTCGTCGGGATAGGGCACGTGCTGTGCTGGTCAGGACGCGTTGGTCGCTGCTGCTTTCCGCCCAGGATTGGGCAGCAAGCACCTGCTACCACAGCGTGAGCGCCGCGGTGTAGCTGTTCTCGGCGCGGGCCGGTCGCGGCGTCGCCCAGTGACACTCTGGTGCCGGCACTGGCCGATTAGGTACAACCGCTCGCTTGGTCAGCCGATGGTGTCGTCCAGCCAGTCGAAGATCACCTGGTTCTGGGTCTGCGGTGCCATCGGGCCGTCGTGGAACTGGGCTCCCTGCGCCACCGTGAAGGTGTAGTACCGCTTGTCGATGCCGTGCGGCAGCGCCCGGTAGACCTCGATCGCCTGATTAGTGGCGAACGAATCAAGCTCGTAGTTCAGGATCAGCGTCGGCGACGTCACTGCCTGGGCGGCCGTCTCGCAATTGACCCGCATGATCGTCTTTCCCAGGTCGTACAGGTCGGTGAACACTCGGCCGGCGCGGCCTGACAGCAGATATTGCTTGCCATACAGTTCCGCGCGCTTGGCGAGCGTGAACCGCTCGTGCGCGTTCAGGTGCGGCACGACATCGTGATTCCAGATGCGGTTGACCACGTCCTTCGGCGCACCGCCGTCGAAGATCTTGCGCAGCTCAGCCGGCCAGATCAGCCAGGCGTCCATCACGCCGGGGGCCGCGACGACCGCAGCGAGCCGGTGCTCGAAAGCCGCCGCCTGGACGACGGAGGCGCCGCACAGGCTCCACCCGGTCAGCGCGATACGCCGCGAGTCGACCTCCGGCCGGGTGAGCAGCCAGTCGACGACCGGCGTGATCACGTGCTGCCAGTCCGGGCGGAATCCAACCTTCCGTTCGAACAGCATCGCGCCCTGGCCCGGACCGTCGAAGATCAGGGCGTTGTAGCCGCGTTCCAGCGCCGCCGCACCGCCCAGGACGAACATGTCGATGTTCTGGGCGTCACTGCCGGTGTTCAGGATCACGGTCGGTCGGGTGCGGCCGGACGCGCCCGGCCGCAGGAAGTAACCCGGCAGCCAGCTGTTCTCGTAGGGGATGCGCACGAACTCATAGGGCGTGTCCGCGAGTGCGGCCGCGCGCTGCCAGCAGCGCTGCATCGCGGTGAAGACCGCGGCCTCTCGGGCGTGCGCTCTCGTGCCGAGGACGAAGAACAGGCACAGGTCGTAATAGGACGCGGCGCGCAGGTAGGCGGAACGGGCACTGACCCGGTGGCCAGCCGCGATGTCGCCGTCGGCGAGTTCGGCGACCTGGTTGGCCAGGCGCCAGAACGTGTCGAAGAGCGTCTGGTAGGAGGCGCCGCGCGCGTTCGTCTCATTCACCGCGGTGACGACCTCGCCGACCTCGGCAGCGCCGTATCCGGCGGCGCCGATCGTGAACAGCGTCTCGAAATTCATGTCGGGCTGCGCGAACAGCGCGAACGACGGCACTCTTCTTGAACGCGCCCCGCCCTGGGCCGCCGCGGCCGCCGGGGCAGCCGCGCTCCCGGCCGCGACTGCGGTCATTCCGGCGCCCAGCGCTCCAGCGCGCAGGAATGACCGCCTCCCCACACCCTCGCCGCCCGACATGCTGCCGCCGCGACCCGATTGGCCGAAGGCCGCGTCCGCCGCGATGCCGTAGCCATTGAGGCCGCCCGACGTCCCCAGCACACCAGCCTCCTGTTACTTAAAGCTATTGGATGTCACGCATAGTAGTGGTCAGTCAGGCGATAAAGGCAAGGCAATGGTCAGGACACGCCGACATCCGGAAGGCCGGTCCCGTCCGCTGCACCCTGGCAGCCCCCGGCCGAGCCGGGAGCGCCAGGGGGAAGCCCAGGACCATAGGCACCAGCGGCACCCGCACCAGGCGGGCCTGCTTGGGGGAATCCCGGCGCGGCTGCCTGGGCGACCTGGTGGGTGTTGCTCGCCCTGGTCAGCCCGGTGCCGATGTCCCGGAACTGCCGGACGCCGCACTCGCCGACCAGGACCGTGACCACACGGGCCAGGGCAGAGGGAGAGGTCTGTGCCTGGCGTGGCACAGACACCGCCAGGTCCAAGCCCGAAGGCCTCGGATCCTGCATGCCGTGGATCAGGGAATGTTGCGGTGACACCCAGCTGAGACGCGCTTTCTGCCACCGGCCGCGCGTTCAGCTGGCTGGTTCACTCAGAAGCGGCGCAGCCGCTAATCGGGCAGGACCACAGTCCCCTATATGCGGTCCGGGTGACAGTGAGGCGGAGACAGGCGAGGCGCGGTAGCGGAATTCTGGGTACCTTGCACGCCAGCGTGCAGTGGACGGGATTGAGTGAAAGCGTCAGGCTGGCGAAGCCCGCCGGACCGCACCTGAGCACGGCCGACAGCGGCGAGCCGGTCAGCGTGGCCAGCACGCGCCGGGCCAGCGGTCCCCGGGCCCCGATTCGCACTCCTAGATCTGGCACCGGGTACAGCACCGACTTCGGGCCGCCGGGCAGCCGGTAGACGGGAATGCCGTGGATCACGGCGGTGGGCCTGCGGTGCCTGATTCCCGGCGGGATGCGCCCGGCAGGCAGAATCCAGGCCAGGCTGGCGGTCAGGCCGCAGCCCGCCCCCTTCGGGATCCCGGGCCTGATGCCGACGAAGATCATGCCGCGGGACCACGGCGCGCACCAGAACTGCTGCGGGCTCTCGACCAGCCACAATCCCGGGACGAATAGCTGCGCGCGCCGATACGGCACGGGCGCCCAGGCGGCCCCAGCGCCGGTTCCATCGGACAGCGGGCCATCAGCCAG
This sequence comes from uncultured Actinomycetota bacterium, assembly GCA_963850875.1. Taxonomy (GTDB): domain Bacteria; phylum Actinomycetota; class Actinomycetes; order Streptosporangiales; family Streptosporangiaceae; genus Chersky-822. The sequence goes on along the minus strand of CAWKNA010000004.1, from coordinate 554,243 downwards.
CCCGGTCCGGCTGATCGATCCTGACGCCGCCCGGACCCAGGCTGAGCCAGCCACTGGCCGGTGTCCGCTGCCCCAGCTGACAGCTTGGACGACCTGAGCGACCTATCCGGTTGCCGTTTCCCGCACCGATTTCCCGCCCCGCCGCATTGGGACCACATGGCCGAATCCAGCGCCCGGCGCTCGGATTGAGCGGACGGATACCCGGGCGCCTGTTCTGCTCGATGTCGGTTGCATGTCGCTTGTGGGGAGGCGTGATGGGCACCAGATCGACTGTGACGTTCGACTGTGAACGCCCGGCGACGCTGGCTGCCTTCTGGAGCATGGCGCTGGGCTACGTCGAACCTTCGCCACCGGAGGGGTTCCTCCGACCGGGGGCGAATTTCTATTTCTGGCATTATCTCGGAAAGGTGCTAAGCCCCCAGCCCGGCATTTTCGCTGACGCCCGGTGAATCCGGCTCCCGCGATCTGCCCATCCCAGGCGACCCGTGCGCGTGAACGCCGTACCTGGCGTAGAGCGGCCGCAAGAACCTGGGTGCCCACCAGTTCGCCTGGCCGACCAGGCGCATAGTGGCCGGAACGAGCAAAACCCGCACGATCGTGGCGTCCACGGTCAGAGCGACAATCATGCCCACGCCAAGCAGCTTGATGGTCGTGACGCCCGAGATGGAGAACGTGCCTACCACGATGATCAGCAATAGCGCCGCGCTCGTGATCACCCCGCCGGTCCGCTGCAGGCCCCCGGCCACCGCCGCGGTGTTGTCCTGCGTCACGTCGTACCGTTCGCGGATCCGGGACAGCAGGAACACCTCATAGTCCATCGAGAGCCCGAAGATGATCGCGAACATCAAGATCGGCGTGGTCGGCTCGATCGTTCCGAGCGGGGTGAATCCCAGCAGCCCGGATAGGTGCCCGTCCTGGAAGATCCACGTCACCACGCCGAATGCCGCCGACAGCGAGACCACGTTCATCGTGATGGCCTTCACCGGCAGCACCACCGACCCGAACGCCAGGAATAGCAGCACGAACGTCGCCGTCGCGATCGCCAGCGCCATCCATGGCAGCACGGCAGCCAGAGCGGTCAGCGTGTCCGCCAGTTCCGCGCTACGCCCTCCGATGTACGCACGCGCACCCGCGGGCGGGGCGATAGCCCGCACCAGGTGCACGATCCGCCTCGCCTCAGGGGACATCGGATCAGCGCCATAACGCAAATCAAGCAGCGCGACATTGCCCCGCACATCGGTCAGCTGTGCGGCCTGGATGCCCGGGACTTTCGCCAGCCGGCCCGCATACGCCGCCAGCTGAGCACCGCGGTCAGCCGAGCCGGCAACCTGGCCGGGAAACTGGACCACCGCCTCGATCGGGGAGCCCTGCTGGCCTGGGAAGTCGCGGCTCAGCGCCTCGCTCACCACTCGCGGCTCGGCGCCGGCCGGCAGGACCTTCAGGCTGCTCTTGCCCCAGGCGACGTGCAGGAACGGCGCGCCGAGTACCAGCAGGATCGCGACGGTGACCGCAACGAACACCAGCGGCCTGCGCATCACGGCCGTGGCCAGCCGGTACCAGCCACCGCTGGTCTCGGCCACCGGAGGGCGGCCGACCGCGCCACGCACGCGCAGCGCGTTGACCTTCGGCCCCAGAACCGCGAGCAGCGCGGGCAGCACGGTCAGCGCCGCCAGCATGTCGACGGCCGCGGTCGCCACGCCGCCATATCCCATGGATCGCAGGAAGACGGCGGGGAAGAACATCAAGCTGGCCAGCGCCAGCGCCACGGTGACGCCCGATACCGCGACCGTCCTGCCCGCCGTCGCCATCGTCGCGGCCAGGGCAGCCTCGACCGACTCCGCCCGGTGCGACTCCTCGCGGAACCGGCCGACCATGAAGAGCCCGTAGTCGATGGCCAGCCCCAGACCAAGGAACGTACTGATATTGACCGAGTAGCTCGACACCGGCGTGACCTGCGCGAGCAGCCGCAGCGCTGAGAACGACCCGAGGATCGCGATGACGCCGATCGTCACCGGCAAGCTCGCTGCAACCACGCTGCCGAAGATCACCATCAGCATGATCAGCAGGATCGGCAGCGAAATGGCCTCGGCCCGGCGGATATCGCTGTTCACCCGGCTGTTGATGGCAAGGCCGCCGGGGATGTCGCCGCCGACCTGGGTGGTCAGGCCAGGTGCCGACAGACGGCCCTTGATCGCGTTATAGCTGGCGACACGGGCCTGATAGTCCCCGCCGACCAGCTCGATGACCGCGAAGGTCTGCCTGCCGCTGACACTCACCAACGTCGGCGAACCGGTTGACCAGTAGGTCTCCAGCGACTGCACATAGCCGTGCGGCAGCGACGCGAGAGTACCCGTGACCGCCGACCGGAAGGCCGGCGACACGACGGTCAGCTTCGGGCTGGAGTACAGCACAATGACGTCGGCGGAGTTCCGCCCGAATGTGGCAGTCGCCAGGATCGCCGCCCGATCGCTCTGACTACCCGGCGCGTTCGATCCGCCCGAGTCCTGCAGCACCCCGAACACGCCGGTCCCCCAGAATGCGGCAATCACCATCGCAAACCCGGCCAGGGTCAGGACCAGCCACCGTCTGCGGTAGACCTTACGCCCCCAGGACTCGAACATCTGAGCCTCCCGACGCGCCCGCCGCCATTTAGTGCAAATGGTAAGCGAGCCGCCGAAGCAGCTCATGCGCCATGCGCTCACCGGCTGGAGTACCACAGGACGGCCACGGTACCGGCGCGGGCGCCGAAGCCGCACCGGGCGTACAGCCGCCGCAAGGGCACTGGGCGCCCACCAGTTCGCCCCGCCAGGGTGCCGACGGCTGCGGGCGCGGCGCTGCGTTTCCACGCGGTTCCGTTCCAGCGCAGGATCAGGATCCCGCTGCTGCTGCCGCCAACCGCCCAGGCGCTGGCGGCGGAGGCTGCGGCCGATGCGCCCAGCACCCAACTACATCGAGCCCGGCCGCCTGTACACGGCAGGGGACTTCCTCGCCGCTCTCCGCGAGCCCGCCCGGTCCCGCCTGGCCGCCCATGAGCGCCTTTATCTCGCACTCCCGACCTGACGAGGCGATCGCCTCGCCCGCCCGATCGCGAGCCTGGCTCAGCCCGGCCAGGGCCACCCGTTCGTCCGCGCGAGCGACAAGGCTCAGGCCCGGCGGCTGCCACGCGGTCGCGCTGCCGGTAGTCCCCGATCGGCCCGGTCGCCAGTTGGAACGTCTCGTTCGCCAGGCCATCGGCCAGCCGTCTCAGCCAGCCCGCGCCGACCGGGGCACCATCAGCGTGCCGACGACGCTGCGTGCCGCCGAGAACACCAGCAGCGCGCCGCAGCGGCCTGGGCGACGCGGCCAGCGGTCGGCACCACCTGGCTCTCCTCGGCCGTTCGCAGACACGCCGGACCCGGATCGCGCCGCGCCCGGCAACATCGGAGTCGGCCGACCATAACCAGGACGACACGCTCGGCCCGGCGGTCACGACCGGAACCAGACGAAGGGCGGCGACAGCGGCCGGTAAGCGGTCAGTCAGCGACAACCCCAAGTCAGCCTGACCGAAGAATCAGCCACCTTGCGGAAACCCAGTGACTAACCTGGGACCGTGCGCTTCGGCTTGAAGACCTCACCGCAGAACACCACACGGGGCGCTTAGTTCATAACACAGAATTGGTTAATCTGTGCACCGAGATCGCAATCGTTTTCTTGTAATGGAACCGCCCAGATTCGGAAATCTGTAGCTGCCTGAGCGGCATGAGGGCGGCTGGGCTCAGGCAGTGAGAGCCACATCCGCTCGGATGCCGGGCGCTGGCTACCTGGTGTCCCTTCTGCAGGCCAACGACCGTCTCCTGATCTCCCCGCAGGTTGCGGTCTGCTGTCCTCGGATCCGCGACCTCTTGCGCGCACGACATTGCGCGTAACCCTCGAGAACTACTGAGATCAAGTGACTAACGTTAGTCACTTTGTCGAACGCAGATACGAAAAACGCGTGGAGCTATGGGGATTCGAACCCCAGACCTCTTGCATGCCATGCCTGACGATTCCGTCCGGCACAGTCGCGCTTCGTCGGATACCGGCAGGTCAGGCGGCCAGAACTGTCCGGCACCGTCGGAGTCAGGCTGACGCAGTCTGCCTGCGTTGTCACTTCTCAGTCGCTGGCTCAGCAGCGTCAGCCAGCCCCCGATCAGCTCCGGAACTCCCGGCACCCTGCCCGCAAGCGCAGCGCGGCGAACCCAGCGAGCATTACCGCGACCGGCTGGCCGCTCCCCCTCCCCGCCCAGCCAGGCCGCATAGACACATCATGCATAGCCTCAGGCGCGCGCCGGGCTGCTCCTCCAGCGGCAGCTCTCACTCACTGCCACAGCCGCGGGCAGATCCCGCTGTTATAGGCATGACTATTTGGTCATGGATCGAAGATCAACGGCGACGCTAATTTGTGACTGGGCAGGATGCTGCGACCTCGCCCGTCCTCAGGCTCCGGACCGTTCGAGCGTGAGCAGCGGCTCAGAAAACACGGGCGCTGGTGCGCCGGGATCTGCGGCAACAGCCTGCTCCAGGCGGCGGAAGCCGGCCTCCAGCTCGTCGGGACTGAGCTGAGCGAAGAACGAAAGGGTGCGCAGGCGCAACCGTTCGAGCATGTCACCGCGGGTGCCGGAGGACGGCTCGGTAACTGTGCCGAAGCTGGCAACGCGCCAGCCGGCCGACGTGAACGTCGCGATGACCTCGTGCAGCGGCTGAAACAGCGCGGCGTCCGCCTCAAAGCCGCGGGGGAAGTGCTCCTGCCACCACGGCCTCGGATGGTGGTCGCCGAAATTCGCGCGCAGCAGCAGCCGCCCGGCGGGCCTGAGCACCCTGGCCAGCTCCCGGGCCGCCAGCGGCTTGTCCTGGACGTGGTGCCAGGACAAGAACATGAGAGCGTAGTCGGCGCTGCCGGACGGCACTGGCATGTCCTCGGCGGAGCCTGCCAGATACCGCACACCGGCATGCAGGGCCTGCGCCTGCGCTATCTCGCGCATGCGGACCGACGGCTCGACGCCGGTGACTGGCCCGAACGCTGGCGCCAGCGCGGGGGTGAACCTGCCCGTCCCTGAGCCGACGTCCAGCCCCGCCAGCGGGCGCCGCTCGGGCAGCACCGCTCCGAAGGCGCTGATCCATGCCTGCAGCTGCTGCTCGGTGAGCGCACGGCCACGCGCGTAGTCCTGGTACTGCTCCGTGTCGTAGTCGATCCGCCTCATCGCAGCTCCCGCGTCGGCCGGGCCACTGCAAACTGTCTGCCCGATATATCGAGTTGATACATCGGCACGATATGCCGCGTCGCGTCATGCCGCAAGACGGCATGGCGGCATGGCGGCCGGGTGTGCCTGCACCACGGCAACCAGCCAGGTCTAGGGTCGCTGCCGGATATGAAGTTACCGATCCGCTACACGTCGGCGGGTACGCGCGCGCCCGGAGCCTCGTCAGCACTCACAGTCCGTGCTCGGGATGCTCATCGAGTCCTGCCGGAGCGTCGCCACACAGTCCGGCCGCAGGATCGTCATATAGCGAGGTCGCTAACACCCGCCCGCCCGCTCTACCGGCCGCAACCATGGTCGCCGCCGCGATGGCCAACCGGCGTCAGCGCGGCCGTGCCCTGCGCCGCACCAATCTGGACGATCCACTCCAAATACCCAACATCCGGATCTGCCGAATTGAGTGTGCTTCCGGTCGTGCATTCTTATGCGCGCAGCGGCATATCCACTCGTAGTCTTGGACTGGAGTGGCTCGGTCGAGATTGGCTGCCTGACGTCATCGCAGACGCCGACGGGCCAGCCGGATCGTCGAATACTTGCTTCCCGCGGTGGGGCCATTCGGCACAAGGGAGGGGCACAGAGTGGCCGGTTCTGGACGACCCGGGCCGAGCAGCTGATCAGCGTCCATGGGACTTGGGGCACACGATGATGGCCATTCCGGCTTCGCAGTTCGTGTGCACGCCCAGAAGCGCCCCGGACCCTCGTTAGATGGCAGTCATCGCGACCCTGCCGCGCCCCGGCCCGCGCCTGGCCTAGTCTCATTTCTAGTCTGGTTCGAAAAAATAAGATCTCGGCCGGACGTGCTGGCGGCTAGCTTTGCCGCCGTCGAGGTCGTCCGGGTTCTGGCCCGCGGCCAATGTCCGCCAGACACCGCTAGTGCCTGCCCGTTCTGGCACGGAACTGGCACGGCGCGCCGTGTGTCGCATGCGAACTGTGCGATAGGCCCCGGAAGTCTCCCTGGACAGGCGTTGGTGACTCGTTGTATGTTGCGCCTGTCATACCGTTTTGCGGTACTCCCGCGAGCACAGGGCAGACGGGGTGAGATGGGTGCTGAAATCCGGCCGGGGCCAATCCCGGAAGCTAGTGAGCATGCCACGTGCCTTCTCAGCGCTGGCAGTTGCGGGCGCCCTGGTCGCCTTTCCTTCCTGGCCGGAGAGCGGTGCACTTCGACCAGTGACAACGGCAGCTCGTTTAGCGCCTAGTCACGTCGGGGTCGTTGGCTTCAGCACCGCTGGTGACTCGCCGGCCGCATCCACCGGCGGCCTAATCGTTGTCCAGCCGACGGTGACCCAACTTCAAAACGGTGGTGTCGAAACGACGTACCAGCTACCTGATGGCCAGACACTGACGACCACGACGCCGCCGGCAGGATTCAATCCGCTGACTGCACGTGCGGCTGAACTCCGGCAATATGGTTTCCCGTCGCGGCCAAGGGATCCATCTGCGCTCCAGGATTGGACCACTGCCATGGCTGCCTTCCGATCGGACGCCCCGCCGGTCGGTCCTCTGCGAGTCGCGACCCACGTTCGGCCGACGGAATCCTTTATCACTTACTACGGGAACTGGTCTGGCTACTCTGCAGGTAATATCAGCGGCTTCACCAATACTTACGTAGCTGTGAAGGCAGATCTTACTGTTCCATCCACAGCATCGTGCTCTGGCTCGAACACGCTGGGCTTCTGGATTGGCCTGGGGGGCACGGCGGCTACTAACGATCTTGTCCAGCAAGGCGTGGAATGCGGCAACCCGGATGTTGGCTCGGGTAGCGCGTACCGCCCATTCACCGAATTCGCCAACAATGCCAGCCCAGTGGCCTTCTGTGGATACACATCTTGGATCTTTCCTGCCGGCCATGTCCTTTACCAGAACATGAGCTTTGAAGCTAGTCCAAACAGGGCGTACTTCTATATCGAGGATGAGTCAACCGGGGTCGCTCACAGTTGTTCATCGTCTCCTCCCGGCGGCTGGCGCTTCGACGGCAACGTCGCGGACTGGGTTGGCGAAGCGCCGACGGGCGTGGCAGCCAGCTTCGGATCTATAGGATTCACCGACGCGAACACTGAAGTCGGTTCCACCAGTTCGTGGGTGACCATGGGAAGCCAGAGCACGACAGAATGGGTAGAAGGCCTAGATTCATCGCGGTTTTGCATTTCGCCACAGGGCATTGGGGCGAACAAGCAAACCTTTACAGATTACTGGCGCGCGTCAAACTGCTACTAGCCGGGCACAGGAGTTCGTCCCAGTTCTTGCGGACGCTGACGTGGCAGCGATCCACCGTTCACCCGCCTGGCCGGCCAGGTCATGACCGCCGAGCCGTATGCGTCAGCCGCGGCGGCGTTGTAGGTAGTGGACAACGGCGCCTCGCACCGCGGCTGACTCCGACAAGTCAGCTTCCCTCACAGACCAAATAGACGCATTGACCCTCACCTGGGCGTACGCTATCACGCAGGAGGCGAACGGCATGCGGCCTAGGTTCCTGGGCGGAATCGTCGCTGGCATTAGCTTCCTCGCTGCTGTGCTGGCGGTGGTGGGAGTAGCTCACGGCCTGGGTCATAATTCGGCGCGGGACACCACCGGCCAGCCTGACGCAGGTGCTCCGGGGACTCGGGCGACTGCTCGACCCGTGGCCGACGCGGTTCTCCCGTCCCACCCCACTCCCTGCTCGGCCAGCCAGCTGATTTTGGACGCGGCGACACATTCCCCCGGTTTCGCCACTGAGGGCGACCAGTCGGAATATGTCACGCAGCCTCTTCACAATGTCGGCCCGACCTGCATGCTCAGCCTGCCCCAGAATGTGGTTGCGGCGAACGCAACGGGGCCGTTCCAAGCGATAGTGGTACTGAACGCTGGTCATGCGGCGTCGTACCGCATCCCTCATGGCACAACGGTCTCCATCGTCCTCGGAGCTTGGTGGCCCATTCCCCGCCTGTCGCAGCATCCTGACCCGGCGTCGCGCCCGTGCAGCCAAGCGATCGCGAACGTGAGCAGGCTGGAGATTCCCCTCGGCTCAAGCGACGTTCAAGTGCAGCTTGGCGAAGTGTGGCCGGAAGTGTGTACGTCCCAGGCGAGCGTATCGATAACCATGAAGAGCTAGCTGCGCAGGTATCGGAACCGCATCCATCACCCATGGCGTTCCCGGCAGCGGTTATCGGGTGATCCAGGACGCGGGAGAGGTGCGGCACAGAAGCGCAGTCTCGATCGCGCAGAACATCAATTATGCGTCGCTGGAACAGCAGAAAGCTGCGCTCAGACGCCGCCCATATCGGCTATTCGCGCGCGCAACTGCTGTTCCGGCTCCATCCGTCGACGCGTGCCATGGGGACCCGGTTGCATGATTATTCATGATCGCCGGGCCCACCGCGATGCTCGCTCATGCCGCTGGGTGGGTGTTTCGCTAGAGCCCGAGTACACGGCGGAGGCCACGGTCGACGTCGTCCATGAGGGCTGCGGGAAGATTCCCGACCTTGGGGTCCAGGTCGACCTTGTCAAGAGTCACCAGGGCGGTGATGTTGACGACGGAGTCGCGTGGCAGGCCGGAGGCAGCCGCGGGCAGGAAGACGTTGCCGGGCATAGCGGCGAGACCGGTGTTCGTCGTGATCACGGCGGCCAGGGTGGTATTGAGCCGGCTGGCGTTGTAGGGATCTGCCTGGATGACCAGGACGGGCCGCCGCTTGGCGGGCCTGCTGCCGCGGGCCTCCCCGAGGTCGGCCCAGCAGACGCTGCCGCGGTGGATCACCAGTCATCCTCGCTGGCCAGGCGCCGTCGCCCGGCCGCGACCGCGGCAGGTCCGGATTCGTCGGCGCCGGCTACCCGGAGCGCCTCGTTGACCTGCTCGGTCAGCGACTGCGAGGCGAGTTCGTCGAGGTATCTCCGGGCGGCGCGGGCAAAGAACTCCGAGCGGCTGATGCCGAGTTCCGCGGCCCGCCTGGTGGCCTGATCGAAGGTGTCGTCCGGGAGTGAGATCGCGGTCTTCATGCCCTGTAGTATAACCAGGTATTACCCGGTGCTGCCACGTCCTGCATGCGGCAGCCAGGAACCATGCGGCAGCCAGGAACTGAGCGTCGAGGCAGTCACCACACCGGCTGTCCGTGAGTTCGCATGCCCGGAGCAGAGGGCAGGGTCCTGCTCTCATGAGAGCGTTTCCCGGATCGAAGACGCCGAGAGCGCCTCGTCCAGATCCCGGCAAACGTCCGCATCTGCCGCCGATCGGGCATGGAGAGAATGCACGGCAGCTCGTCCAGCCTGGCCGTGTACTGGTGATCAGGCTTCAGCATCATCACCGGCCGGAGACATCTACAGGCCGTCTGAGCTGGGCGTACGCCGCGAGGTACTTGGTAACACGCAGAGTGGTAGGCTGGGAGCGCATGACGGAACGGGCCGAACGGCCAGCGCGGCCAGCAGCCCGGCAGCCCCGCAAGGCGTAAGTCCCAGATTGCAGCGAATGCGCGCCCGCCCGTCCCGTTGTGCGCAGACCCTCGCCCGCCCCGGCGCCGATCGATGATGGCGCGCACCGTGTGCACCACCGCTGCCCGGACCGGCCAGCCGAGTGGCGTTCTGACCGAGCACTACCGCAGCGACCATCCCGACGTGCTCGGCCCGTCATCCCGTCAACCTAGCTGACGGACTTCGCCCATCCGCTTTCCATGCCGCCGAGCACGTTGGACTGGCGGCCAGGCCGGGTCTACTTCCTGGCTTTATTGAACCCCTTGCGGGGACGACCGGACTCTGGCCCTTACCGTCAGGCCGGCCAGCCGTGAGCCAACCGTAGGGCCGCCGACTGCAGACGTCGAGCCGGTTTCCGCTCAGGGCCGCACTGGCTGCCCATCTGCGCAGCGCCGGGTGCGTTGGTCCGGGCGGCGTAGGCTATGGCTGCGTGACGCCCGATGAGCAGTGGCTCGCCGCGGTGTGGCCGTTTGTCCGCGCGCAGCTGCCGGCGCCGCCAGCTCCGGTCGTGGAGATCGGCTGCGGGCCGTTCGGCGGCTTTGTTCCTATTCTGCGCCGCGATGGTTACCCAGCGATTGGCGTCGATCCCGAGGCGCCAGACGGGCCCTGGTTCGGTCAGGTCGAGTTCGAGGATTATGCCCTGTCTGAGCCCGCCGGTGCCGTGGTGGCGTGCACGTCGCTGCATCATGTCGGTGACCTGGGCCACGTGCTGGATCTGGTCGGTGCCGCTCTGGTTCCGGGCGGCTTGCTGGTGGTCGTGGAGTGGGCAAGGGAGCGGTTCGATGAGGCGACTGCCCGATGGTGCTTCGAGCGGCTGCCCCTTCCGTCGGGTGATCCCGGGTGGCTTCAGCAGCGCCGTGACCACTGGCGTGAATCGGGCCAGTTGTGGACCTCATACTGCCGGTCCTGGGCGGAACAGGAGGGTCTGCATGCCGGCCAGGACATCGTGCGCGAGCTCGACGTCCGGTTTCACCGCCACTCGCTCATTTACGGACCCTATTTCTTTGCTGACCTGGCCGGTGTCAGCGAAGTTGATGAGCAGGCAGCGATCGACGCCGGCCAGATACAGGCCAACCGCATCCAGTACGTAGGCCGTCGACGGGAAAGCCGCACAGGCCGTCGCCTGACTAGCACAATCGGCGAGACGTCGACGGACTGAGCGCCCTGTCATGCCGCTGCGAGCACGTCGTGAAGCGGCACCTATCCCGCACGCTTCTCGCCTGAGTTCAGCTTCACCGCCATGTCGCCTCGTGCCGCCTCTTGCCCTCGCGCAGCAAGCTGGGATCTGAGGACTGATCCTGCCGGGCGGTGGTCTACCCAGCCACGGCGTCGTTGCTGTAATCGCCGCGCAGCGCCAGAACCTTGACGCCGATGTTGGTGCCGTGCGCCGGCAGCTCGCTCTGGAAGATCAGGCTGATCTCCTTCCGGCCGAAATACCGGGCCGCGTCCTCGAGCGAGTCGAAGGTGAACTCGACAACGCGATGCGGTGTTGCCGAGAACACGTTGTCGTATGACGCCAGCCGCCTCAGCTCACCGGGAGCCTGAAGAGCATCCGCGATCGACCGGACCCACTCCAGGTACTTGCGCTTCTCGCCAAACGGGTAATCAATCTCGTACACGTACTTGATCACCGGACAAGCCTCCTTCCCTCTCCGTCGCCGCCCCCGCAACCTACGGTGGCACGCGGTCATGATCCGTGCGGTGCAGCGCATAGCGGAGCATGAACACATTGCCCCCGCGCAGCCAGGCCAGGCCGATCCCGGCCAGATCACGGCGAAGACCCTGCTCATCGCCGAAATAGTCGCGAAGATCCAGCTCTGCCGCATCGAATCCAAGCCCAGTCAGCGCGACCAGCTCACGCCCGACGCCACTGCGGCGCGCTTCCTGCGGCGCATCGTCCATCGCGTTCGCGATCACCACCGTGCGGCGGCTACCGGCCCCGACGAGAGCCGCAAGCTGCTCTGGATGGTCGCCCACACGAAACGACGACAAATACAACCGCACCAGCACCTCTCCTTCTGCCGCCCTGAATGGCAGCCGCAACATACGCCTCAGCAGAGTCTGCTTCCTGAATTCCATAAAGGGAACGATGGTCTTCTCGATCCGGGCCGGGACCGGCTCGGGCGCCGCCGGCCCGGTTCACCAGGAACCCCGCCGCGACCTGCTCCTCCAGGACCGGAACGTCCGGGACCTGCCCGGCCCGCCAGTGCCGGCTCTGGCTGGTGACCAGGACCCGGCCGTCCCCGGCCGGGGACAAGAACCGGCGCACAGACGCCTCATCGGCCGCGTTGTCCAGCACCAGTAGCCAGCTCCCCGGCATGGCGGCCAGGACCGCGTGCAGCGACGCGACCGGATCACGCGGATCGAGCACCTCCCGGTCACCCAGCTGCGCGGCCAGCTCCGCCAGCCCCGCCGCCAGCACCGCCGACTCCTCCGCCGCGACCTGCCACGCCAACCGACCTCGGCCAGGTGCCGGTGCGCGTACTCCACCGCCACGCTGGTCTTGCCCACCCCGCCCAGCCCGCACAGCACCGCCACCCGCGGCCCGCCGCCCCGGGCAGCACGCGTCCAGGCGGCCCAGCAGGCCCTCCCGGCCCGCCAGCACGTCCGGGCGCCGCGCCAGCCGCACCGGCAGCCTCGCCACCACCGGCCGGGCAGCCGCGTGATACGCCCCGACCGCAACGCTGCCCCCGCTCCCGGACGGGACAAACCCCCCACCCACGCGGCACCTCGGCCACTGCGCACGTTATTTCCACCGCGAGCGCTGTCAAGAGATCGCAGATATCATCGATTCGCGCGGCCACGCCGACCCGGGCGTAGCCGCCGCCCATGACCCTTCGACGACGTGAGCCGTCTCATCTGGGCATGTCCGCTGACGGCGACGGGGCGGGGTCACGGGTCAGCGGGTGCAGCGGCGAGCGCGTGACGGCGCTGCCTCCGAACATGACTCGCCGCCAGTCGCCAACCAGGTAGAAGATTCCGCAAGTCGTCTCCACGCCAAGGTAGGCTGGCACCTTGGTGGCCGACACGTGCTGGGAAACGTTGCCTAGCGAGTAGATGCTCTCCAGGCTCTGCCACAAGGAGACGGTCACCATCGTCCGGTCGCGCCAGTAGACGATCGTCCTAACGCCGAGGAACCCGCTCGCCCCCCGCCGGACATGGCGCTTCATCCGCGCGTGCAGCAGCCGCACGGCGATCAGCGCAGGCAGGTTTCCACATTCGAACCTGGTCACCACCACCTGGCCGCCCTCTGGGGTTAGCTCAAGGACCGGCTCTATGCGCGCCATGCCTGCACCGCCGTCAGTAGGAAGAGGCCAATGAGCACCGCCCCCGACCCGTGCCTAGCTAGGCGCAGGCGAGGGTACCACCGCGACAGCCGGTCGATGCCCGGCCGACGCCAGATGCTGAGCACGGTCACCGTCATGCTAGCGAGCACCGCGATCCCGACGAGCATGCCCGCGGCCACGGATGGGTCGAGCAGGACGGCAGCCGCGATGGCAACCCAGATCAAGGAGACGGCCTTCTGGGTGGTGAACAGCAGCCCGAGATCAAACCCCCAGGCCACGCCCAGCTTTCCTGGGGGCAACCGCCCGATCAGCATCTCGGGCACCTGCCGCTGCACCCGCGGCGTGCGGTTGATCACATCGGCGGCCCCGAACAGCAGGCAGACCGCCGCCAGCGCCCAGAGCCTGGCCGACTGCGGCAACACGGCGCGCAGCCCCTCGCCAAGCAGGAACGCGGGGATCGCGAGCAGCACGCCCGCAGCGACCTCGCCTACCAGCAGCCCAGCCAGCAAGCGCGCCCCAGCGCCACGGCTGTCATTGCGAAGCATAGGTCCGGCGACCCCGGCCATGGAGCGGGCTCAAGGGCTGAACAACTGCAAGATCGCGCCGACCCCCGCGATCACCAGCCAGACTGCCATCAATACCAGCGATCATCATAGGACGAGTAGTTGCTGCTGTTGCAGTTCGGGCACGGAGTCTGGCCGCGGTTACAGCCGCCCTTGCCCGTCAGGTTGTTCGTTCCGTCCACCCACCCCTTGTCCGGCTCCGAGCGGCCGACGACGCCAGTGCCGCTGTCGCGCGCAGCGCGGCCATATTACGGATACTGGCAGCTATATGACGAGTAATTACTGCTGTTGCAGTTCTGGCACGGGGTCTTGCTGCAACGGTAACCGGGATTTCCGTGCTCGCAGCAGTTACAGTAAAGATAACCGCTACTTTCCGTGCATTCCCAGACGTAATAGGTTCCCGTCTCGCACTGACTCAGGTTGTGGCTTGGGTTGCAGTACAGCGTGCAGCAACCCGCATTGACTAGCGCCAGCGCCGGCTTCGCGAAGCCGAAGACCACGCCCGCCGCGGCCAGCCCGCTCGCCCCGGCCCCGGCCAGGAAGTGCCGCCGACCAATCCGCACGCCACCCTTGCCGCCCGTCACCCTCTTCGTTCCGTCCATGCCTCCTCCTTCTCGGGCTCCTGGTCGGCAGCCGCCATTGTGCCTGTCACCGCCGCGCGCAGCGCCGCGACGTCGTGGAATATGTAAGCCCCCACGAGTCGGCCGTCACGGAAGACCAGCGCGCTCGGGCTCATTCGCACATCGAACTCCCCGGAAACCCACTCGCCGCCAACGTCGACGTAATGCGGCAACCCGCCAAGCCCATGCTGGGTGACGAAGTTCTCGCCGACGTCGCGGTGCGATGTGGAGATCACGACGCCCATGGTCTGCCAGTCCGCGTGCCCGGGCTTCTCCGTGAGCTGCGCCGCGATGTCCGCGCACGACGCGCAGACGCTGCTGAGCACCAGCACGGTGAACTCCCCCGTGCCCGGATCACCGATCGTCGGGGGCCAGGAGTCAGGAACCTGCCCGAGCCGCGCCCCCTCCAGCGGTCGCACCTCCGTACTCCGCTCGACCATGCCCGACTCGCCCACCCGCGCGGACAACTCACCGAACATGGCGAACAGCACCACCATGCCCGCCGCGAGCACCAGCACAGCGCAACTAAGCACGATGAGCATCAGCGCACCCCACTCCTGGCTGTCTCCGCGCGTGGCGCGCGGCGCAGCGCCGCGATCAGACTCCTGTTCAGCCACAGGCACAGCAGCACCACGGCGATCGACGCGAGCAGCACCGCGGCCTGCGAGTAGCCGAGCGCTGGCACCGGCCCCGCGAGCACGATCACCGGCCAAGCAAGGACGAGCGCAGCGCCTAGCCAGACATTGGTCCAGCCCAGCGGGCGGGCGCCGACCGCGCCGAAACAACCGCAGGGAAGGCTGCTGCCGCGCGCCAGGCCCAGGGCACCGAGCGCCGAGAAGCAGGCGCCGAGCGCGGACACGGCGATGGCCGCGGGCAATCGGACTTGGGAGATGAGCAGCCCCATGCCAGCCACGATCTCGGCCATGCCGAGCCCGCGGACGAGCGCAGCGGTCAGTAACCGGCCTCCCAGCGGCGACACCTCGGCGGCAGCACCCCGCAGCTGACCAGGCGAGACCAGCTTGGCGACCCCGGCATTGACGAGCACGGCTGCAGCGGCCGCCGCGGCCGCCGCAAGCACCCAGTCGCCCGACCTCACGTCACCTCCAGGCGGTGCTCCCCCTGGGCATCATGAATTGGTTATGGACTACCAAGCGCGATTGCACCTCATTATGACGACGCGAGAGAGCTTTGGCTATAGCCCATTTCTCGGGTGATTACGGGATTGGTCACCGTGCGCGCCGGATTGGGAAGGCCGGCGCATGCCATCTAGGGCGTGACGCGTAGATCTTGGGGCCGGGCTGGTGTAGATCGTTCGAGTGGATGATGGCCTGAATCGTCATGATCTGACCGATGAAGAATGGAGCCAGCTGGTGCCGCTGCTGCCCGCCCATCCGCGGCAGGGACACCGGTGGAACGACCACCGCGACGTGATCGACGGGAACTTGTTCCGGACCCGGACCGGTGCCCCTGGCTTGACCTGCCCGGGGAGTACGGGAACTGGAAGAGCGTATACGGGCGGCATCGCCGCCCGCGCCGCCAGCTACCTAGGCGCTGCCGAGCACCACGAGCGCATCCTCCGATGGATCAAGGAAGGCGACGCCACAATGGATGTCCTACGCCCGTCCATCTGATGGGAACGGCCGTGGAGATGTAGCCGCGCGCCGCGACCTAGCAGAAGCACGAGTCCTGCCCGGCCAGAGTTCTGCCACCCTATCCGTCGCCCCGACCGGAGGCCGACCGCCCTGAGCGATCCACTGTCGGCGCAGGTCAGAGCCCTCTAGAGCAACACCTGTGGCGTAGAATGAAGAGGAACCTAGCCATTCTCATGTCCTCCTGCCTTCCCCGAGGGGCCGTGGTCGAGATGGCCTTCCAGGTCCAGCCCTGCGTCCTGCGCTGGGCGGCGTACTCGGCGACGCTCGAGTAGCCGAGGGCGGCTGCGATCTCGTCCGCTCCCTGGCTGGCAGCGTGGCGCTTCGCAACGTGGCCCACGTAGGACAGTCCGTGCCGGCGCAGCGCCGCCGTTATGGCGTGGTGCGAGAATCCGGTTTCTGCCGCCATGGCATTTGACGGTCCGGTGCTGCACGAGATGCCGTTCTCGCAGGTAGCCGACCACGTCGGTCCCAGCCCGGTCAGAACCGGAAGCCAGCGAGCGTCAGCGCGGCGGCTGCTCAGCTGCGCGGCGGTTGCCTTGCGGGCCTGGCGGCCGGGTCTGTGGCCTCTTCCGTTGTCGCCGGCAAGTCGTTAGACGTGGTCGTGTGGTTCGCGAGTGTCTACGCGCCGCAGGAGGTTCCTGGTGGCCTTTGCGGCTTCGGCTGCAGCCTGCCGTGCGAGGAGGCTGGCGACGTTCAGCGGGATGCTGGCCGGATGCGGGGGGCGGGCTTGCCTGACGTCGTCGAAGGGTCCGGTTTCCTCGACGGTCGGCAGGTCAGCCGGTATGTGGACCCGGAAGCCGCCGGCGCTTGTGGTGATGTCCTGGAGTTCGTACCGCCGTACCGGCTTGGCGCCGATGTAGGAGGTCAGGCGCAGCACGATTCCCAGCTCGGCGTCGACGACCGCCACCGCGGCGGGGAACATCAGCGAGAATGACCAGTCCGCATGCCCGCGAGCGACGTTGATCCGGTAAGCCGGGCGGTCGCCGGCCATGACCTGCGCGCCGCCGGACAGCCGGCATTGCAGCAGCCAGGACGGGTCAGCGAGGTCGCCTATGTCGCCGGGCGGCGGCGCGGCGGGGCCGGTCGTGACCTTGTCGCCGTAGACCTGCCAGCGGCGCTGCCCGTCGCAGGCGATCGTCTTCGGGCCGCGCCGCGGCTGGTAGCCGTGGTCGATCTGGTACCTGCCGGGCCCGGCGATGCGGAGGGCGGAGATCAGGTGGGCGGCGGCGGGCTGTTCGCTGACCGCATTCAGGAGCAGGCCGAGACCGCCGAAGCCGGTCCGGCGCGCCGCTGCTGGAACCTGCGAGGCCATGGCGCCGACGTCGATCCACTGGTGCAGTGTCGCCGAGAACGCGCCGAGGCCGCCCTGATACAGCAGGTGCAGCACCTCATCTCTAACCGGCGGCCCGGACGGCAGGCCCTGCGGCGACAGCTCCGGCGCTGGGTCCTCGCCCGGGATCGCCGGCTCGACGCCCATGGCGCCGGCCGCCTCGGGCTGGCCATGGCGAAACGGCGAGTACCTGATCCACGCGCCAAGTCCGCCAGCCGCAAGCCCGGCCGCGGTCTTGGCGGCCCACCAGATCGGGCCGCCCGCGCCGAAGACCTCGCCGAAGCTTTCCGCGATCAGGCTTCCCGGCGGCGGCGTGAACTGCGCCAGGTCGATGATCGGGTCGAAGTCGACGCTGACCAGCTCGGTCACATCCGGCTCCGCGCCGTCGGCTATCTCGGCGACGCGGAGCAAGACGCCGAGCTCGGCATCCACGATCGCCTCCACCGGCCCGGACCACAGACCAGCCGACACGGTCTTGCCCCGGATGCTCGGCCGTCTCGTCACCACGACATCCAGTGCGTCGCGCCCGCACGCGCGCACCCGCTCCCGCACCTCCAGCCGCGAGCTCTCCAGCAGCCAGGCCGGGCACAGCAACTTGCGCAGCGGTGGCTCCGGTCCGCTTACCCAGTGCACCGACCCGTCCGCGTCATCGTCGTCTCGGTACAGCTCCCACGGGCGGTCGCCGTCGCATCCCGTCACGTACTCCCCGGCCTGCAGGCGGTAGCGCCTGCCGGGCGCGACCAGCACCGTCGACCCGTCGCTCACCTGCGCCGACATGCTCAGCCGCGTCCAGTCCGCGCGGTGCAGCAGGCCAACCAGGCCAGGCTCACCAGTCATCACCGCTCCGCCCGCCACATACAGCACAACGGGTCAAGAATACGGATACTTCGCTATCCCGTGGCATCGCCGCATACGACCCTGCCAAGGTTCCGTGCAGCGAGGTCAGACACGCCCGGACGACGGGAAGAGCCTGCCATGGCTGCACAAGTATCCGCGACGCCGAAGCGGCACACTGCACGAGGGTAGGCGCGGAGATTATCCGGATCTGGACGTGACTGCTGCCCACCGCTGCGCCAACCACCGCCGTCCATAAGGCGGCTATTCGCGCGCGCAACTGCTGTTCCAGCTCCATCTGTCGACGCGTGCCAGAGGGACCGGTTGCATGACTATTCATGATCGCCAGGCCCACCGCGGTGCTCGCTCATGCCGCGGACCGCGCTCGTCCGGACCTGAGTTCATCCGTGCGGGCCAGAGCCCGGTGAGAGCCTGCCGCGTGACATGAGTACAGCCAGCAGCGCGGACGTCGCGCGTCGCTGACGGCTGATGCGGGGTTCGCCGAACGCTGGTCACCCGGTCCTGCCGGGTCGATGCGGCGGACCGCCGGATGGGCAGCGGTAACCCCAGTGAGTCAGAACTGGTCCGCTGAACCGTCCGCATGACGGCGCTGGCCGCCTCAACCCGACAGCCGCGGAGGAGGCACTAATCCGTCAACCGCTGCTGGCTCTGCTCACCAATGAGACCGACAGTCAGGCAGCTGCAGGCCTGGCGAGCGTACCACCTGCGCCGCGATGGACGGCATCGCCGTCAGCGCCGGTTCTACCCCCTGCCCCGCCGACGATGCCGGCCGGTGGCGGCTGGCCGCCTCCGCATTCACCTGGGTCGATACCGGTGATCCGCTACCGGCAGGCATGGATACGGTGGTGGAGCGCGAGCGCGTCCAGCTCAGCGCCGACGGCAGCGCCCTGATCACGGGCCCAGCGCCACGCGGACCGCACGTGCGCGCCACGGGCGAGGACTTCCAGGCCGGCCAGCTGCTCATCCCGGCGGGCCACCGGCTGCGCCCGGCCGACCTGGCCGCTGCCGCCGCGGCCGGGCATGCCGCGCTCGCTGCCGACATCGTGCTGGTCGTCGCTGGCTCAAGCGCCGGGCGCAGCGATCACACGGTCGCCATTCTCGCCCAGGCCGGCGGTCTGGCTGTCCGGGGCGTCGCGGTCCGGCCGGGCCACCCGGTGCTGCTCGGCTATGCCAGGCAGGGCCGGGTGCAAGCTCGGGAGCCGACCATAACTGTCCCCGTGATCGGGGTCCCCGGTTACCCGCTCGCTGCCGCGGTGATCTTCGAGCTGTTCGCCGTCCCTCTGCTCGCCGCGCTCCAGGGCGGGCAGTCGCCGGATTGCGTATGGCAACGGGTCCAGCTGGCCTGCGACTGGACCTCATCGCTTCGACGTCGAAGACTGGGTCCCGGTGTCCCTGAGCTCAGCCCTCGGCCGGCCCGGATGCCGGTTGCGCCGCCCTGGCCACGCCGGATAGGCGAGGCGCCGGGGCGATCAGCCGGCTCATGCGCGCCCATGCCTGGTGCCCGATTCCCATCGGGCAGGGAAAATTCGCGCGCGGCGAGCACATCGACGTCCAGCTGATACCCGGTGCACCCCGATGACCGGTCAGCAGCGGGCCGGGAGCCGCGGGCGGCTAGCGGTCAGCCGACCACCCGCGGGCGAGCTGCTGGAGCTTCGCAGCCGTTTCCGCCAGCGGTTCCCCGCGGCCAACCGCAACGCCCAGGAAGTATGCGGTCAGCGGCGCGGCCGGCCGGTCCACCGTGTGGGCCACGACCCTGGCCAGGTTGAGCACCGTCTTCTGGCTCGCGTCCTCCGGGTCAAGACCGAGCTCGGCGCACAGCGCCTCAGTCCAGTCGTCCAGCGTGCTCATCGTCCTCCGTTCAGCATCGGTGAGCCCGGCGGCTCGCGCATGGTCCGGCGATCGTCGGGCAGCCGCCGGGTGATTCCCTTCCGGTCCAGCCATTCAAGCAGCGGAATCACCACGCGCCGCGTCGTCTCCAGCGCCTGCCTCGCCTCCGCCGCCGTGAACGGCTGCGGCAGGTCGGCCAGGATCCGCGCCGCCTGCCCGCCCGCGTCGGCGGCCAGGACCACATTGCCGGGCAGGCGGAGCAGCAGGCCAGCGCGCTCCGCCGCCGCGGCCGCCCGCGCGTCGAGCCCCAGCTCACGCAGCCGCTCGGCGTCAGGTGCGCTGAACGGTGCGTCCGCTAGGCCGGTGAGCACCGCCTGGACCGCGTCGGCCACCCGAGGCGGAAGGTCTGGCTGGGAGACCTGAGCGGTGCTGCCGCCGGCCGGGCGCTGCCCAGGCGCAGGGGCGCCGCCAGCATCATCGGGCTTCTCGCGTCCGCTGCCGTGGGCCAGGCGCAGGTATCCGCCACTCGCGACGATCAGCTCGTCAGCGCCACCGCCCGTGGGCCAGGCCGCGAGTGCCTCGACCAGGCCGCGGTCGGGCAGGCCCAGTTCGGCGCGGGCCGCATCGACCGAAAGGCCGGGAGCAAGCGGATCGCGCTCCGCGTGCGCGGCGACCGCCGCGGCCAGGCGCTGACGCAACCGCTGCCAGTGCAGCGGGTCGGCCAGCCATTCCCCGCTGACCGGCGGCGGCAGGTCGCGCAGGCCCATCGCCGACGCCGTGCTGGCCCGCAGCAGCCGGTGCCGACGCAGCAGGTCCGGCGCCGTCGGCGGCTCGGGCCACGATGCCAGCTCCCGCTCCGCGGCGGCTGTGGCGCCGTTGCCGCGCAGCCGCGGCGGCGAAACGTCGAGCACGGTCGCGCCGAACACCGGCCGGCCGTGGGCGTGGTCGGCGGCCGCGCCGGGATCGCGGAGCAGCACCCGGTCGCCGACGTGCAGCGGCAGCGAGTGGTCCAGGTTCAGCCTGGCGGCATGGCTGCCCAGCATCCGGACCCGGGCCACTGCGCGCGCCGCGCCGATGTGCATCGTGAGCTGGGCTGGCAGCCGCATGATGCCGGACGGCTGCCGGTCCGCCGGCCGGTGCGGCATTAGCCGCACGTCGATCACGCTGGCCACCGTCCACTGGCTGGCGTGAATGAGCGCCGTGCCGCGGCCCAGCTCCCGGGTGCTGACCCCACGCAGGTTCAGCGCCACCCGGGCGACGCCGCTGACCTGAGCGGCCGGTGAGCCGAGTGACTGCACGCCCCTGACCCGCACCGCGCGCATGGAGGGGGTCGCCGTCAGCTCGTCCCCGGCGTGCACGGTCCCGGCCTGCAAGGTCCCGGTGACCACGGTCCCGCTGCCTTTGATGGCGAACACCCGGTCCAACCACAGCCGGACGCCGTCACGCGGGTCAGGCTGGGGGAGCCGCGCCGCGAGCCTGCCGAGTGCGGCGGTCAGATCGGGGAGGCCCTGGCCGGTGAGTGCGCTGACCGCGACGGCTTCCATCGGCTGGCCGCCGCGGCCGAGACTGGTGTTTGCGATCTTGAGGGTGGCCTGCCGCAGCGCCGGCGTCGGATCAGCCAGGTCGGCCCGCGTGACCACCAGGATCCCGTCGCGGACACCGAGGGCGTCGATCACCGCGAGATGTTCGGCAGACTGGGGCATCCAGCCCTCATCGGCGGCCACGACGAACATCACAGCAGGCGCCGGGCCCGCGCCGGCGAGCATATTCGTTATGAACCGCTCGTGCCCCGGCACGTCCACGAACGCGATCTGCTCACCGGACGGCAATGTCATCCACGCGAAGCCAAGGTCGATGGTCATGCCCCGGCGCTGCTCCGCTTCCCAGCGATCCGGCTCCATCCCGGTGAGCGCGCGCACCAGCATCGACTTCCCGTGATCCACATGACCGGCGGTCGCGATGACGTGCACGCGCTACTCCCGGCCCGGGGTGGCCACGCCGTCGGCGGGCGCCGGAACCGCGGGCGATGGGGCGCTGTCCCGTGCCGCGACCACCGCCGCGGCGAGCCGCTCGTCGTCGTCGGGCGCGACGGCGCGCAGGTCAAGCAGCAGCCGGCCGCCCTCGATCCGGCCGACGACCGCTGGCACGTCACCGCGGCGCACCGCCGCACCCGACCGCAGGTCAGGTGCCAGCTGCTCGGGAAGGGACAGCGCAGCACTCGGCAGCCTCACGCCGGGGCCGCCACCGCCGCCGACCGCGGCGTCGGTCAGCACCGCCCGGCAGTCGACCCCCGCGCTGACTAGTCGCCCGGCCTGAGCCTCGGCACGCTCCCTGATCGATTCCAGGGCCGCCATCATCGCCTCGGTGACCGGCGCAGCCGGGCCGGCCAGGGTCGCCTCGAGCGCGGCAAGGGTCAGCTTGTCCACCCGCAGCGCACGGGCCAGCGGATGGCGCGCCAGCCGGGTGACCGTCTCCGGCCGACCCAGCACCAAGCCCGCCTGCGGCCCGCCGAGCAGCTTGTCACCGCTGGCGGTGACCAGCCCAGCGCCGGCCCGCAGCCAGGAGTCGGCGTCGGGCTCATCGGGGAGAACCGGGCTCGGGCTGAGCAGGCCCGAACCGATATCGCCGACCACCAGCACCCCGAGCCCGGCCAGCTCGCCGACGCTGACCGACGCCGTGAAGCCCTCGATCAGGTAATTCGATGGGTGCACCTTCAGGATGAATGCCGTGTCAGCACAGATCGCCTGCCGGTAGTCATGGAGCGCGGTCCGGTTGGTGCTACCCACCTCGCGGATTCTGGCACCCGTGGATTGCAGCAGATCAGGAAGCCGGAATCCGTCGCCGATCTCGATCAGCTCGCCGCGGCTGACGACGATCTCCCGCCCAGCAGCCAGTGCGGTGGCCGCCAGGGCCAGCGCGGCGGCATTGTTGTTGACTACGTGCACCGCACCGGCCGCCGGAACCGCTCGGGCGAGGGCGTCCAACGCGGCTGCGCCGCGACGGCCGCGCTTGCCCGATGCCAGGTCGAACTCCACGTCCGTGTAGCCGGCAGCGGCCTGCACCGCGTCACGCGCGGCGGCCGACAGCGGCGCGCGGCCGAGGTTGGTGTGCACGAGAACGCCGGTCGCGTTGATCACCGGCATCAGGCTGGCGGCGGTCAGCGGAAGCGAGGCCGCCGCTGTGTCGGCGACGCTCGCCGGGCTGATGGCCCCGGAGCGGGCCAGCTCCTGAGCGCGGGCGACCGCCGCCTTGACCAGCGCGACGCCCAGTGACTCCCGCGCCGCGACCAGGCGGGGGTCGGCGAGCACCACGTCCGTTCTTGGCACGTGACGGCGCGGATCCACAACCGCGACCCTACGCCGCGGCCGACGGCCATCCCAGGGCCGAGTCACGCGGAGGCGGACGGGAATCGAACCCGCCGGCGACGCGAAGCGCCGCCCACCGGTTTTGAAGACCGGGGGGACCACCAGGTACCCCGACGCCTCCGCAGCCGACGTTACCCGCACCCGCGCAAGGCCCGCCATCCAGTCCGCGGAGCACACCCACCCCCGTGCCCAACGGCGAGTTTCGGGCCGGGCATTACATTGGACCGCGTGGCCGATCCGGGTGCTTTCCGCCTTACCCAGTACGCGCGTGGCGGCGGCTGCGCCTGCAAGATCCCGCCGGGCGAGCTGGAGGAAACAATAGGCAGGCTCGTGCCCGATGGCCCGGGCACCGACCTGATAGTGGGCGTGGAGCACGGTGACGACGGCGCCGTGGTGCGGATCAGCCCGGCCATGGCGGTGGTAGTGACCGCCGACTTCTTCACCCCCGTCGTGGACGACGCATACACCTTCGGCCTGATCGCCGCCACCAACGCCCTGTCCGACATCTACGCCATGGGCGGACAGCCGCTGGTCGCGCTGAACCTGCTCGGCTGGCCACGCGACAAGCTCCCGGCCGAACTGGCCGCCGAAGTGCTGCGCGGCGGCATGGACGTGGGCCACGCGGCACATTGCCATGTCGCCGGCGGGCACAGCATCGACGACCCCGAGCCGAAGTACGGCATGGCGGTGACCGGCACCGCGGACCCGGCCACGCTGCTGCGGATCGACACCGGGCAGCCCGGCCTCCCGCTCAGCTTGACCAAGCCGATCGGCACGGGCGTGCTCAACGCCTGGCACAAGGCAACCGGCGAGATCAGCGCGGCCGCGGTCGAGGTGATGACGACGCTCAACGCCGGCGCCAGCCAGCTGGCGCTCGCCGCCGGGATCAGGTGCGCGACCGATGTGACCGGATTCGGCTTGCTCGGTCACCTGTTCAAGCTCGCCAGGGCGAGCGAGGTCACCGCGATCGTCGACCATGCGGCGGTGCCGCTCATCGAGGGCACCCGGACGGCGGCGCAGGCTGGGCACATGCCTGGCGGGAGCCGACGTAACCTGGACTGGGTGCTCCCGCACACCGACACCGGCGCGGTCAGCGAGGAAGACCTGCTCCTGCTCGCGGACGCGCAGACCTCGGGCGGACTGCTCGTGGCCGGGGAGCTGCCGGGAGCGCCAGTGATCGGGGAGCTGGTCCCACGCCGCGACAGCGTCCTCATCATCCGGTAACCCGGCAAGTGTGTGGCGGACGACAAGAAACCTCCTGGCACTGGCCACTGGCGGGGTCTCCACGCTCATCGCCGTGCACTTGCCCGGGTTCCTGTTCGCTTCGCCAGCTGCGCCGGGTTCATGCTCTGCATCACACTCGGCCACCGCATCGCCAACTCCCACCCCCGGCACGGCCGTCCCCTGGAACTCCCTGGCCTACGTCAGCCCCTGGACCGGCTGGGTGGTACTCAGCGCCTCTGACATGGTCAAGGGAAACTTCCTGCTCCGGACAACCGACGCTGGCCGCACCTGGCTCAAGATCGCCTTCTGACCCCGCAGCCAGACCTGGCGGCCCAGCCCGAGCCTGGCCAGGAGCGAGATCCCAGCTCTCGGCCAGGCAATCACCAGCGGGCCATCACCAGGGCCCGCCCTCCGATGGTCAGTTGCTATCACCTGACGAGTTCTGGCCATTCATTGCTTGGAGGCCGGACAGGTCCCGCGCCCGCGCGTGGTGGCTGCTAGTCCGATCTGCGTACGACGGCTCGGGTTAGCAGCGCGGGCCACCTGTCGTCTCGGCGTCTGGCAACAAGTCACCAGAGACGGTTTCTGGCATCTACCGGGTGTTCGTGGGTGCCGTTTGCATGGGCTGCGCACCGGGTGAGGACAGCGCATTGTGGCTCTCCCCGGAGCGTGACTCAGGGAGCAGCCCGTGTTCAAATGGATCGCCGCAGCCGCCTCAGCCGCGGTCATCCTCCCGCTCGCCCTGCTGTTTCTCGCGCGCCGGCACCAGCGCCGCGGGCCGACGGCGCGACCGCGAGCAGGTGCACGTACCCGCGGGCCCCTGCGGGCTCACGCCGTAGCGCGCCGCAGGCGATCCCCGTAGCCTTCCGGACTCCTCGCTGACCAGCGCCACCTGCCGGTCGTGCGAGGCCCGGGTTGTATTCGCGCCGCGCCGAGTCGGCGCTCGGGTGCGCTCAAGGCGTTAACGGTTGTGACCTTGCGTGATCGGCACAACGGGCTTACCAGGGGGTGAATCATCGTCACTGGAGTCTGGGCCGGCCCGTCTGGGGTCCCGGCCGGGCCGGGAGGTGCCCGGTGGCGGCCGCATCCACATCGACGTCTGCCGGGCCTCGTTCTCGTGGAGCTGGTGTTCAGCAATGCTGGGCGGCTTACGCTCACCGCGTGGCTGGCCTGCGCCGGCCCTTTGGTGCTGAAGATCACCGAGTTGCCGCTGCGGCTTGACGCTGGCCGCCGGGGTGGGAGGATGCGGTTCATGACAGACGGCTTCGTCATGGGCCCTGGCGAGGGCGAGCGGGTCTCACCCGCCATGACGCTCAAGGTGGGCGACAAGTACTCGACGGCCTGGTCGATGTTCGAGGTCGTGGACATCGGGCCGGGATTTGACGTCGGCGCCCACCTGCACCGCAACGCCGAAGAGCTGTTCTATGTTCTGGAGGGCCAGCTCGACCTGCTCGCCTTCGAACCGCGGGTCCGGACGCCGGGCAACTGGCAGAGCTGGGAGTCGCACACCGGGGCCACGGTGGCCTGCGGCGGGCCGGGGAGCATGATGTATGTCCCGCGCGGCTGCCCGCACGCATTCGCCAACCCGGGCCCCGGCCCGGCCCGCATGATCTTCCTGGTTTCCCCCTCCGGCCACGAGCACTACCAGAAAGAGCTCGCTGAGCTGGTCGCCGGCACGACAGGCCCGCTTGATGCAGCGATCGCCGAGCTGCGCGCCCGCCATGACATCGACCAGCTGACCCCGCAGGTGATACCCGGCCGCCCGTGAACACCCTCGCGCGCCTCTCGCTAACGCCGCGACTGGGTTCGGCGACCGCGCGTATCGAGACCCTCGATCTGGTTCAACGGCTAATCCCCCGACTGCCCGGACTGGTTCCTGGTCCGTACCACTGAGCATTCCGATTCGGCAGGGCGGCGCTGGTCTAAGCTCTGCTCGCGGCCAGCGTGGCCGCCGCGGTACGCGTCGCCCTCGAACGATGGCTGCGGCCCGCGGCCTCGCTCTCAGCAAGCGGACTCGTCCCCATCCGGATCGCTACCCGAACTGCTCCGGACCTCGCTCGCACCGCTCACCCCGGCACTCGACGCCGCCGAAGAACGGCCACAGCGACACAGAGCCTGCACGGCTAGGGCAAACATGGTCTGCGAGTACCAGCTTCCAGGGTGCCTGGAGCGATCTGAAGCCCCAGGGCGCAGGACCGGCCCAAACCGCCGGCCTGCCACCGGAAATTCACCGAACAGCCAGATTCGGCGCCTGTCATTTACGACGAGATGACCAGCCCATTCGGCGCCCCGAACTGGCAGATCTGGGCGCCATACCCTCAAGGCTGCGCCAGCGACCGAAGCGCACCGAGTCGGCAGGGCTGCCGTAGAACGTTTCACGACCCGCACATGGGAGCGCCGAAAATTATCCCTGACCTTGAGATCGCGAGCAGATCGACTATGCGCGTGTGGCCACTGGGCTTGGCTGGTCGTGCGCGAGGCGTCAGATCCGTCAGTTCTGGGTGTGGCGGTCTGTTCGGCGATGGGCGGATGTCGCGATCGGTATCGACTGCCATTGCCGTGTGTCGAGCCGACGATCGCCGTTTGCGAGGTGCTAGACGGCTGGCGTGCCTTGTGCCCGGCTAGTGGTCGGCGTGCACGGCGGCTCCGCGGCTGCGGGGCAGGAGCGCGTAGACGGTATGGCGCTCGGTATCGACCGCGATGGTGTGGGCTCCGGGTTCGGTCGGGATTGTTTCCACAAGCTGGAGCGCGCCGGTGTCGATGACGCAGATGACGCCGGGCTCGCCGATCGCGACGTACAGATGCTCCAGGGCCGGATCGTGCATGACCACGTCCGGAGCTCCTGGCAGGGGGACGGTCGCCTGCACGGTTCCGCTGTCGCGGTCGAGGACGACGGCAGCGCGATGGCCGACACCACGCGGAAGGTGTCGAGGTCGATCACCGAGGCCGTGCGGTTCTCTCCCGGCGGCTCGCCGAGGTTGAAGGAGAACAGCAGCCTCCTGGCCGGATCGCAGGCCAGGCCGTTCGGGCGCGCGCCGACCGCGACCTCGGCGAGTAGCTCCTCATCGGAACACCGGTACACGCTGACCCGGGCGGCGTCGCGGTCGGAGGTAAACAGCAGGTCCTGCCCGGCGTCGATCAGGATGCCGGCCACTCCCGGGTGATCGGGAAGCGACCGCAGGAAGCTGCTAGCCGCGCAGTCGATCACGTCCACCCGGTCCGCCCCGGTGTGCGCCACATACAAGCGGACGGTTCCAGCGCCGTCCCGGTAGACGTCGGCGTGGTCGAATCCGGGCCGGGCTGCTGGCGGGACCGGGATGAACCCGGTACGGGCCAGCCCCACTTACAGTCCCCGCACCGGCACGGCCGGCCGCCTGTTCAAGGGCCGGCTGATCATCCCGAGGTTTCCTTCTGGCACCACGCGTACAGGGCGTCGTACATCGGCGTCTCGAGGGCGATCTTTCCGTGATCGTCGGTGCCGTGCAGGAGGGCGAACCCGCGCGCGATCGCGTACAGGCCCGGACCCTCGGGCGAGCTGTCCCGGTCCTCGGACACGTCGGCGGCGTGCACGACCTCGGCCATCCGCACCAGCGCATGGTCACCGTCGAGCTTGTACTCCTCCACCAGCACATCGAAGGAGCACTTGCCGCCCCGGTGGGTGTACTCGGCACCGGGGGCGTCGTAGGAATGAGCGCCCTCCCGCTCCGCCGTCTCGAGCACCTGGTCCCGGGCCACGAACAGGAACTCGGCATCGGGGTCAATGAACCGCCGGATCAGCCACGGGCAGGCGATCCGGTCAACGTTAGCGTTCTCCCTGGTAACCCATTTCACGAGCGCAGGTCCTCTCATCCGATGCAGTCGGCCGGGATGACCGCCCGCATCGCCGCCTGTGTGCGGTCGGGCACCGTCCCGGTTGCTGCCATGGCCAGGGCCCTGTCAGCAGCCCATCATTAATGTAACCATGGTTGCATATCATGGAACCGGCGAACAGAAACGATCCGGCCGGACCTTGGCGGCGCGGGCGGCGCCGCTGGAGCGGGGCAGCGGCACCGTCCGGAACCACCTCCACAGGGCAATGTCATAGCCGCATTTGACGATCCCGGCGAGCAGGAACGGCAGTCCCAGGGCGACCGACTGGCTAACTGCGGCCACGACCGGCCCGAGCGGGCGGATGATGTAGCGGGCGGTGTTGGTATACGCCGCAGCCCCGGTCTGCTCACTCGGATCGACCAGGGCCATCACGTACGCCTGCCGGGCAGGGACGTCCATCTGCGACAGCGTCACCCGGGCCAGCCACAGCCCGGCAGCCCACCCGAGCGACGGTGCGAACGCCACCGCGATCAGCAGCAGGTTGGACGGCAGATGGGTGAAGACCATCGTGCGGAGCAGCCCGAACCGCTCGCTCAGCCGGACTGCGGCGAGGAACGACACGGCTTGCAGCAGGCCGGAGGCGAAGAACACCAGTCCGATGACGCCGGCCGGCGCGCCGAACCGGGTCGATAGCCAGTAGGCGACAAATGCCTGGATCACGAACCCGCCGGCGAGCGAGTCCACCGCGAACAAGCCGCATAGCCGGTAGATGATTGGCCGGGAACGGTTCACCGGGCTGCGCCGTGGCATCGCAGGCTCCGGCGATCCCGGCGTCTCGACCCCGTGGGACAGCCGGGCTGCGACCAGCGCGCCTGCCAAGGCCACCGGCACGAACACCAGGAAATAGCGTTCATCAGAAGGCGAGGACGGCCACCAGCGGTGCAGCAGGCCTGGCAGCCCGGCGGCCAGCGCCCCCAGTGACCCGGCAGCGGTCGCCACCGCGTTGTACAGCCCGAACCCGGCGATCTGCCTGCCGCCCGCAAGACCTGTGGCGAGCATCGGCTGCTCCAGCGAGGTGAACGGTCCCGACTCGACCACATCGGTCGACAGCGCCCCGGTCAGGCTGGCTAGCAACAGCAGCCACAGCGGCGATGGGAACGCGAACACCACGCCCACGACGGCGAGCAGCAGGTACATCACCACGTAACAGCGGCGCCGCCCCGCCCGGTCGGCGTACCGGGCCAGCAGCATCGACGCCGCCACCGTGCCGGCTACCACCGCGCTCAGGACCAGGCCCACCAGGCCGGCCGAGTAGCCCCGCTGACGCAGCGTGACGCCCAGCAGCACCGCGCCGAGGCCGTACCCGAAGGCCCGCAGTGCCTGCGCGGCCAGGATCCGGCGGACATCCGGCGCCAGCCGCGCTGTCATGACGGCTCGCGGCCCAGCAGCAGCGCCCGGCGGCGGTACTCATACAGCCCATCGAACATACGGCCGGCGAGAGCCAGCATCGCGGGGTCGTCCAGGATCATCGATAGTCCCCGGCACAGCACATCCAGACCCGGCGCCTCCGGTGCGTCGTACCGCTCATCGTCCAGGTCCGCTTCGTGCACGATCCTGGCGATGTCCCACAGGACCGGATCATCCAGCCCGAACACCCGGAGCATCGTCTCGAATGTGCAGTCTCCCTCGTGGTGGGACAGCTCGACGCCGCGCATGTCGAACGGGGTGGCGTCGGCGGGGACCTGCTCCGGGTCGTCGACGAACACGAACTCCGCGTCCGGGTCGGTGAACCGGCGGATCAGCCACGCGCACGCCGCCCTGTCCACATGGCAGCCGGCCCTCGTCGCCCACCTCACCGCACGACTGCCTCAGCCATCAGTGACTCCACAGCCCGGCGTGCCTCCTCGCGCTCCGGCGGCGGGAAGTAGTCACGCTGCGAGATCCGCCGCAGCTGCCTCCGCAGCGGCGCCACGGTCCGAGCCATGACATTTCCGGTCGCCATGGCCTCACTGGCGGCAGCTGTCACCGCCCGGTACTCCGCCGCCACCGCCGCCGCCATCGCCCGGGCCAGCGCGAGCTCCGCCGCCGCCGACATCAGCGTGGCTTTCCACAACGTTGCCTCGCCGCCCGCCTCGGTCACTTCGTCAGCGATCCACTCCAGCCGCTCCTGGGACCGGGCATCGGCAGGCAGGGCCACCAGGCCGTCACCTAGCTTGGCCACTCCGAGGCCGCCCAGTTTGCGCCACACTGCGATCCGCGGCGTGGACGGCTCCCGCGGCATCCGGTAGGCAAGCAGCAGCCACTCCATCGAGCCAGCCATCCCGCCACCGTAAGCGCGTTCGGCGGGTAACGCAACCGTGGTTACAGGCCAAGAGGCCAGTGGGCACCGCCGACCCCTGCCCTTGTCGATCATGCCGAGCAGGCAATGCGGCCACTCCCGCCGCAGCGGACATCGGGCAGATCAGACCCGGCTCCTTTGGATGACCATCGCCGAGTCCTCCGCGCTGACCCGCCTGCTGCATCCCCAGGCACATGTCGACCTGATCGCGGTGGCCGCCGCAGCGCTGATCGGTTCGCCAGCAACGAGCTGGCCGCCCAGACTGCCGGGAACCGCATAGCCCAGACCCCTCGCACCAATGTGCCCGACAGCGGCCTCTGCGAGTCGCGGCTGCGACGAACCACGCCCAATCCGGCAGCGACAGAACTCCCGTTCGGGAGCGGCAAAGATGGCCATGCCAGCGAACCGGAACCGGCCCAATAAGGCGGCGATGAGCGCTGCGTGGCGATGAGCGGCGGCTTCGCAGCGAAGTTAGGTGCGGGGTGCGTCAGCTCCCGCGCGGCAAGGGTCGCCGTCATCCCGCACCTGGATGCCGGGCTCGCCCGGCGCGACCCCAAGCCCTTCCTCGGGACAAGCGACAACACCAACCCGCATCACTGGCTGTGGGCGAACGGCATCGCCAGCTTCTACGGCGGATCGTCCCAGGTGCACCTGGGCCCCGGCCCTGGCATCGACGACGTCCACGGGCGATCGCTGCGAGCTGCTCTCGTCACCGGTGAGACGCTCGAGATCACGGAGCCGGGCGAGTCGGAGTATGTCGGAGTCGACTGGGGCGACCCGCGCGCCATGAACTGCTTCGGTGAACGCGAGCCGACCGAACCGTGGAGCTGGCACGGTCCGGCCCGGTCAGTAACCGGCCGGACCTGGGGCGGCTGCGTCGAGGTCATCGAATGGATCCTCGCCGCCGGCCGATTCGCATTCGATCCGAGTGTCCTCGACGGCGCCGTACTCATCATCGAAGCCTCGGAAGAACTCCTCCCTGCGCGCCATATCGGATGGATCGTCCGCTCGCTGGGCGAGCGCGGCATCCTCGCAGCGGTCAATGCGGCCTGAACCTCACCCTCATGCCGAATTGGGGGTGTTGGGTGTGGTCACGGTGTTGTGGTGGGTGTTACCAGGCCCATGCTTCGGGGTGTAAGGCGCGACGGCGAACTCCATGAGAATGGCGGCGCTCTCGACGACGTTCGAGCCGGCAAGCTGGAAGAGGGCGAAGAACCTCTCGTTCTGCGGCTGCATCCGCAGGTCCGTGGGAGGTCGTCCTGGACCACCGCCTTCGCCGTACGCGGCGCGTCACTGCTTCGGGAGGAGCTTGTCCGTCCACAGCGGACGGCACAAGGCAAAGGCAAGGAGGTTTACCCACTCCTTGCCACTTTCAATGTATAGCGCACCTGGGGGCTTGCGGCAAGACCCGGGTCGTGCCGTAGAGTCGCCGGCCGAGGCCAGAACCTGCGGAAATCAGGGAGTCGCGAAGTGCGTGTGCTGTTGCCGGCGTGTGGGTCTCGCGGGACGTCGAACCGCCGGTGGGACTCGTGGTGCGGTTGCGGGCACTCGGTGCGGAGGTGCGGGGGTGCGCGCCGCCGGACGGCGCGGAGCAGCTGGCCGAAATGCAACCTTGCTGAATGGGGGTTTTCATGATTGACGTGATCGTGGCCGGCGGCGGACCGACCGGCTTGATGCTGGCCAGCGAGTTGCGGCTGCACGGCGTGCCCGCGCTCGTGCTGGAGAAGGAGGCGGAGCCGACCAGGATTGTCCGCGCGCTCGGCCTGCACGCGCGCAGCGTCGAGGTGATGGACCAGCGCGGTCTGCTGGAGCGTTTCCTCGCGCTCGGCCAGCAGTACCCGGTCGGTGGTTTCTTCGCCGGCATCACCAAGCCGTCGCCGGACCGGCTGGACACCGCACATCCGTACGTCCTCGCCATCCCGCAGACCACCACCGAGCGCCTGCTGACCGAGCACGCCACCGAGGTCGGCGCCGAGATCCGGCGTGGCTGCGAACTGGTCGGGCTGAGCCAGGACGAGGACGGGGTGACCGTCGAGCTGGCCGGCGGCACGCGGCTGCGCTCGCGCTACCTCGCCGGCTGCGACGGCGGCCGCAGCACGGTGCGCAAGCTGCTCGGCGTCGGCTTCCCCGGCGAGCCCGCCAGGGTCGAGACGCTGCTGGGCGAGATGGAGGTGACCGAGGATCCGGCGACGGTTGCCGCCATCGTCGCGGAAGTCCGCAAGACCCAGCTGCGGTTCGGCGCCATCCCCCTCGGGGACGGCGTGTACCGCCTCGTCGCGCCCGCCGACGGGGTGGCCGAGGACCGCACGGTCCCGCCGACCCTCGAGGAGTTCAAGCAGCAGCTGCGGGCCTTCGCGGGCACCGACTTCGGCGTGCACTCACCGCGCTGGCTCTCCCGCTTCGGCGACGCCACCCGGCTGGCCGAGCGCTACCGGACCGGCCGGGTGCTGCTGGCCGGCGACGCGGCGCACATCCACCCGCCGACCGGCGGGCAGGGCCTCAACCTCGGCATCCAGGACGCGTTCAACCTCGGCTGGAAACTGGCCGCCGAGGTCGGCGGCTGGGCACCGGAGGGGCTGCTGGACAGCTACCACACCGAACGGCACCCGGTGGCCGCCGACGTGCTGGACAACACCCGCGCGCAGATGGAGCTGCTGTCCCTCGAGCCGGGCCCCCGGTCAGTGCGCCGGCTGGTGTCGGAACTGATGGACTTCGAGAACGTGAACCGGTACCTGATCGAGAAGATCACCGCGATCGGCGTCCGCTACGACTTCGGCGACGGCCATCCACTCGTCGGCCGCCGGCTGCGGGACGTGGGGCTGAAGCGGGGGCGCCTCTACGAGCTGATGCACGGCGGCCGCGGGCTGCTGCTCGACCAGACCGGCCGGCTCTCGGTGGCGGGCTGGGCAGAGCGGGTCGACCACGTCGTGGACGTCAGCGAGGAACTGGACGTGCCCGCGGCGCTGCTGCGGCCGGACGGCCACGTGGCGTGGGTCGGTGAAGACCAGCAGGATCTACTCACCCACCTGCCCAAGTGGTTCGGCGCTGCCGTCAACTGAGCGCGCAGTTGTGACTCGAAAGGGCGGGACCTTTCTCCGGCCGGGTTCGGCGCGGTCCGGTGCCGTACCCCGCCGGCCGCGTCACCGGCCGGACCCGGGCCCGCACATCGCCGGACCGGCGCCCCGGTCGCCCCGCCCACACAACGACAAGATCAACGCGGCCTGCACCTCTTGCTGATTGCGCGCGCGATGATCTCCGAGGCTTCAATTCGCAGTTACAGCAGCCACAGCCGGGTGCCGCGCCGTCCGTCCCGTGTCCCGGCGGCGAACGCCCGCACATGCCGCTGCGCGGTAGTCCAGGTCCGCATCGACCTACCAGTCTGAACGCAGCTTGACGCGGGCCGGCCGGGAGCGGTCGATCGTGAGCACTCCCGCCCGCTCGAGCACTACGGCAACCCAGCCTGCCGTGGCCCTCTTCAGGAAGGCTCCCCCGCGCCTGGCGTGTGCTGACGATCGTGAATGTGCCGGAATCCGTTTCAGGCTTCGTTTCTGGTTTTCCCCGCTCGTAGTCCGGCTGCGCCGGCGGCGGCCTGGCATCGCGGCGCAGGCTTGATGGGAGATCGCGGTGGTCGCATCACCTGCCGTGTCCTTTGGCGGCGTGCTGCGGCAGCTGCTGTTATCCGCCTCCTCGCGGAGTCACCGTCCGCGGTGATCGATGTCTACCGGCGGCAGGTCATCTACCTGCTGCTTGCTGATATTGAGCTGGACGCCGGTTTCCATGCCGGTTACCGCGCCGATCGGGATGGCCACTTCCTTGCGGTCCCACAGGTGTCCCTCCTGCAGGAGGACATGGGTTACCTGGTGGTTGCCGGGGTCGAGGACAAGCCCTTCGACGAGTCCGATCTCGCCGTCGGTGGCGTGGACGTGGTCGTTTCGGCGAATCTGCACCTCGCCCTGGGGGACGCAGTCGTAGGTGATGGTCCGCCGCCGGGGGCCGTGGCTTCCCTCCGGGTCCCATCCCTGGCCCTGGGTCCAGACCCCGCTCATGCCGGTTCCCCCGCCCAGGCCACCGCGAAGGCCGAAGTAGGGCAAGGAGAGAACCTGGTCCGGTTCGTAACCCGGGTGCTCGGTGCCGGCCACGAAGTCTGTCTCTTCGGCGGGGTCGAGTTTCTCGAATTCGGCCCTGGTGCAGCGGAGCCGGATCTCACCCGTCGTGTCGTCGACAAGATCGAGAGGAACAAGCCGGCCGGATTCAGGCCGGTGCTCCGGCGCGACCACCAGATGGGTGACCGTACGGGCGACTGGGTCAACGACCACGCGGCGCACCGCACCGCAGACCCCGTCGGTACAGCTAACGTCGGCCCCGATCGTGAACTGCGCCTCGGCCATGACCATCCTCCCGGTTCGGTCAACTTTAGCGCGACCGCCACTGCCGGGGAATGCCAGCGGCGGCGGCCTGCGGGGGTTCTGCGGCCGGTGGCGGCCGGCAACTCGCCGGGCGGCGGGCTACATGAGAAAAGTCACGCAGCCACCGCCGGAATGGCCGCTGGACGGCGTGGCGCTGGAGGAACTGACCTGGCAGCTGCAGGATTACCTGCAGGAACCGTTCGGGGTGTGCGAGAACCGCGGCCCTCAGGTCATAGCCCGCCTGGAAGGGCCGATGCGGTGTGCGCATCGGTCTTGTGCTCCTCGCCAGCAGCGCCCGGCTGGGACCCGGTCACCGGCTGGGGATGGCGTCCCAGGTGAGAGAGCCGATCCATTGAGGAGGTGAGAACGAATGGCAGCACAACCCGCACTGCGGTACCAAGCTCGTCGCTCATGGGTGGCACGACGACATTGGCGAATCTCGTGCCCGGCACCTATACCGTCCACATCCTGCACCGGGACACCGGGACCACATGCTGGAATCTGCGGCAGGCAAGCTATACGGTCAACTCGGGCCAGGTCGTAGCAGCCACCATGGCTTGGGTCCAAGTGCCGTGGCGGTCCAGTTCCGAGGTCGCGGCGCTGGTGCGTCCAGTGGCAGATCGAGGTAACCTGCCGCGGACGGACCTGGTCCCGTACGCTTCCGCCGCTCACCCCAAGCCGACCGAGTGACAAGACGCCTGCGCCGAATGAGGGCCGGCGGCCCCCCGTCTACTTTCCGTAACCGGCGGTTCAACCAGGCCGACCTCCGCGTGGAAGGAGTCGCACCGCCATCGCGGCGGACGGGCTGATAGCGGTGGGTTCCTTGATCATGCCGAACACGCGCCCAGATCCTCGCCGGGGAACGCGACCAAGATCGTGTCACGAAATGTGACCGTCCACGACACAAGAAACGCACGCATCGTCTTCGATCGGTGCGGTTCGGCGGTCATTCGGCGTTGCCGCGCGTGTGGCGCAGAAGAGCTGTTCCGCATCGTCGCGGCGGTAGCCAGGGGAACTGGCCCGGCTTGAGGCCACCGGACGGGGGAGCGATCGCTGTACCGCGCGGTGCCGGCCGGGGAGGATGGCACCGTGGAGGCGCTGACCGAGCTGCGGGAGCTGCGGAGGTTCTGCTGCCGTCTGGTGCCTGACCGGGCGCTGGGCTCGCTGGAGGAGGCGGATGCGTTTCTGCGTGACCGCGGGCTGCTGACGCGCACGACGGACTGCGCGCTGCCGAGCTTGTATGAGGCATGCCATGAGGATCCGTATCAGCCCGGCGGCCCGGGCTTCGCGACGTGGCCGGCGACGAAATGGCCGTGGTTCGGCGAGCTCGCCGGGCGCGGCTACCTGGTTACCGCGGTTCATCGTGGCAAGAACCTGCTCGTGACCGGCGACGTGGCGCGGCTGCTCGACCCGATCTGCCGGGCCGAGACCGAGCGGATGCGCGCTGCCGACCGCGGCTGGCGCCGGCTGCTGGATCATCTCGCCGCCGCGGGCCCGTCCAGCATCGAGGACCTGCGCACTGAACTCGGGCTGACGCGGCAGGAGCTGAAGGCGCTGCGGTCACCACTGGAACGGCGCGGCGCGATCATCTCCCGCTCGGCGCAGGTCACCGCCGGTGCGGAACACCGGCATGCCAGTGAGCTGACCCGCTGGGATCAGGCCTATCCGGGCACCGGCAAGGCAGACGCTGACCCTGGCCGCGCATTCAAGGATCTCCTCGCCGCCGGCATGCGCGCAGCGGTCGTGGCACCCGAGCCTGAGCTGCGGCACTGGTTCTCCTGGCAGCGGTACTGGACGGACACGCTCGTGCACGATCTCATCCGCGAAGGACAGCTACGAAGGATAAACGGCCAGCTCGCGGCCAGCCCCAGCCAGCCCGGCGGAAGACCGGATGGCCCGGCCATACCCGAAGCCACCGGCTGAAGTCACCGACCGTCAACCCCGGGCGCAATCACGAACCGCCGATCGGTGCGCGCAGGGGGCTGACGCTCTGGCTGACTGGACCGGTGCCGACGGATTGATATGGGCGGCTCCGCGCCCTGACGTGGGCACCTCCAGTTAAGGCGAGCGCTATGGCAGCTGGCGTCGCGGTGGCGCGCGGCGCCCACCGCCAATACGACCAGTCCGTTGGGGCGTTCCTGCTCGTCCGTAGGTTCGAGCGGCACAACCCGCGCCGGAGTCTGCCCGCGCCTGGGCGTGTCCGGCCCGGCCGCTCCGGCAACTGCGCCGCGCTATCCTGACCGCGATCGGAAAGCGGCAGTTTGCGGCAGGAGATCAGCGCGGCCGTTCGCGGCGGGCCTGACTGCCGGGGTCAGGTGAACGAGAGGTGGCTGATGGGCAGGGTCTGCGTGACGGGGGCCGCCGGCCGGGCCGGCCGCGCCGTGGTGGCCGAGCTGATGGCGCGTGGCGACTGGGTCGTGGCTACGGACCTGGTGGCCCCGGCGCAGGATCTGGGCATCCCGGTGCTGCGCGCCGACCTGACCGACTACGGGCAGGCGGTGGAAGCGCTGCAGGGCGCCGACGCCGTCGTGCACCTGGCCAACATCCCGGCGCCGGATCTGCGCACTCCGGCGGTGACGTTCAACGCGAACGTGACCATGAACTTCAACGTGTTCACGGCGGCCGCGCATCTGCGGCTGGGCCGGGTGGTGTGGGCGTCCAGCGAGACGACGCTGGGCCTGCCCTTCGACGTGCCGCCGCGGTACGCGCCGTTGGATGAGGATCACTATCCGGTGCCCACCACGACTTACGCGCTGTCCAAGGTCGCGAGCGAGACGATCGCCGGGCATATTGCGGACTGGTCGGGAATCCCGTTCGTCGCGCTCCGCTTCTCGAACATTCTCGGGCCGGCTGACTACCCGGAATTTCCCTCATTCTGGCCGGATCCGCAGCTGCGGAAGTGGAACCTGTGGGGTTATGTCGATGAGCGCGATGCCGCGGCAGCGTGCCGGCTCGCCCTGGACGCGCCCGTGGAAGGCAGCGCCAGCTTCATCATCGCCGCGGCAGACACCGTCATGGTCCGCCCCTCAGCTGAGCTGATGCGCGAGGTCTTCCCCGCCGTGCCGCTCACCGGTGAGATCAGCGGCACCGGCACTTTGCTGTCCATCGGCCGCGCCCGGCAGGAACTGGGATTCGCGCCAAGCCACTCCTGGCGCGACCACATCAGCCAGTAGCCGCGGCAGGCTCAGCCGCAGCCAAGCGCCCGCCTGGCACAAGCGATCCCGCGCAGCTCGCCGTAACGTGCGACCATCACACGCTCTGCCGCGACGACGATCGTTCCCGGCTGGTCACCGGGCGTGTTCGAGCCTTCGGCGGGGCCAGCACGCACTCCCGCCGATCTGCATGCGGATCCCAGCCTCGGGTGCGCCGTCGAGCCGCACCGGAGCGGGCGATCTGTGAGTGGCCGGGGCGACGGGCGCGGCTGCCTGAGGATTACGGAAGCGGGTCACAATGAGGGTGGCGCAGCCATCAGTGCGGATCCGCCAGCTGAGAGACGCACATTGGGCTCGAGATGCGCGGTGCCGCCGTCCTTGGGCTGGCCCGTCCGTGCCGTGCGTAACGGGACGTTCTGGGCACGGCTGCGGCGTCCTCGCCGGCGTCAGCCGTCTGGCCGGGGGAAATGCTCGGGTATATGGGCCGCCGTGGCCTCTGCTGCGCGATCGGGCCAGTCCGCCGGGATTTCGGCGGAGTCGGTGAGGCGCAGCTTGCGGCGGGCACGCTGGTAGAACGTGGTGTGGCCGAGCCGGACCACCCGCGCCGCAGCGGGGCGGGGCCGCATCCCGATCTGCTCGCCGGGGCTGGTGTACCCGGCGACCACCCCGTCCACCTCGACTGCCAGCCGGCCGCTGGCGGGCAGGATCTCCAGCATGACCGACTCACGGGCGGAGATCACCACGCCACGGTTGTAGGCCGAGTGCGGAGCCGCAGGGGTCACCAGCAAGGCCTCTACGGTCGGGCTGACGATCGGCCCGCCCGCCGAGAAGCTGTAGGCGGTTGAGCCGGTCGGGGTGGCGACCACCACCGCGTCGGCGGCGTAGCTGACAAACGGCTGGCCGTCGACGTGCACCGCCACGATGGCGGACCCCTGCCCCGGGACACGGACGACGGCGACGTCGTTGAACGCGGTGATGGCCTGGCCGCCGAGCACGCCATCGATGGCCAGCCGCGGCTCGATCGTGAACTGCTTGCTGTCGATGGCCGACAGCGCACCGGGCAGGCCCGGCACGTCCACTTCCGCCAGGAACCCGAGCTTGCCCAGGTTCACACCCAGGACCGGTGCGCGCTGCCGGTCGGCCAGCCGCATGGCCCGCAGCATCGTCCCGTCCCCGCCCAGGCTCACGACCAGGTCGCAGCGGCGGCCGAGTTCCTCCGCGGTAACCGGCATGGCGGCGCAGTTCAGCCTGCTGATCTCCGCCTCGATGCCCAGGACCGCGATCTGCCTGCGGCTGGCCCAGCCCAGCACCGTATCGACCGCCGCCGCCGAATCACGCTCCGGATGCAGAACCAGGCCTACTGCACGCATAACCGGGACGCTACCGCCGCCCGTGACGCCGCGGAGCCAGCTACGAGGGACCGCCGAGCGCCAGGCGGGCGGCGCTGACATCTTCCCGGCCGTGGCCGGCGTCAACGGCGGCGCGCCACTGGCGGGACAGCGCGGCCAGGAGCGGCAGCTCGCCATGGCCCGCTGCCGCGATCGCGAGGTCCACGTCCTTGAGCGCCCACTCCAGCGGGAACTCGGGCGCGAAATCGCCTCGCTCCATCTTGTGCAGCTTGGCGTCCGCGATCGGCGCGTCCAGCGGGCCGCCCTCGATAACCTCGGCCAGCTGGGCGTCATCGATGTCCAGCCGACCAGCCAGTTCCAGGGCCTCAGCCACGCCCTCGATCAAGATCGACATGTAGGCGTTGACGACCAGCTTCATCCGGCTGCCCTGGCCGGCCTCGCCCAGCCACACCGTCTTGCGGCCGATCACCGAGAACACCGGGCGCACGGCTGCTGCCGCTGCGGGCGGGCCGGACGCCAGGATGAGCAGCTGGCCGGCCTCGGCGGGGCCCTTGCTGCCCGATACCGGCGCGTCCACGAACATGACATCGGGCCGCAGCTGACCGAGTCGGCTGCCGATCTCAGTCGTTGCGGCAAGGCCAATCGTCCCCATTTGCGCCCACACCGCGCCCCCAGCCATAGCCTCTGCCACGCCGCCAGCGAAGATCACCGAGTTCACCACGCCGGCGGTCGGCAGCATCGTGATCACGACGTGCGCATCACGGGCCGCCTCCGCCGGCGACGCTGCCACCAGCGCCCCGGCATCGGACAGCGACGCGCCCGCCGCGGGCGACCGATCCCAGACCGCGGTGCGCAGCCCGGCGGAGACCAGATTGCGGGCTATCGCCGAGCCCATGATGCCGGTCCCCAGCACGGCCACCCGCACATTCTCGCCACCGCTATCCGTCGCAGCCATCTCAGTCTCCCTCCGCGCAGTTATCACAGCCCCGTGCGGGAGTGCCGCAGCTCAGCCGGACGCACCCCGAGACGAGCACTCGAGAGGCTGGCCCGGGAGTCGCCGGCTGATGCCTCAACGGTCATGGCGCATGGGCGGGAACGGGTCCGGTTCGCCCTCGGCCACGCTACCCCCGGGCATGGCGGTGGCGCAGCACGGCGCGGGCAGCGGTCTCATCCCGGTCCCGTGGCTAGCTGCCGGTCCGCTGCTGGCATCCCTGGTGCTGCCCGCGCGGATCACCGCCGCGCTGGCGGGCTGGTCGACGCTGCCGGGCCTCGCGCTCATCGCGGACCAGCCGGGCGGGCCAGGCATGCTCGCGCCGCACCTGAGCGCTCGTGCCGCTCGCCGCGTTCGCCGTCGCCAACTCCTGCTGCAGATCGATGGCCGCGGAAGAGTTCACCCGGCCGGCGCGGTAGCCGCTGCAGGCGCGACGCCGCCCAGGGCGGTGTCGATGACGTCACGGACGAACCGGTCGTTCAGTGGGGCATGACCGTGGAGGAGGCGGTGGCAGACCGGGCCGTAGAGGAGGTCGAGCCCGGTTTCGATATTGGTGTCCGCCGGGATCTCGCGGCGTTCGATCGCGCGGCGGAAGATCGCGCGGGCCTGGTCGCGGCGCGGCGCGGCGAAACGTGCGCGGTATTCGCGCGCGAATGCGGGGTCGGCCTGGGCTTCGGTGACCAGCGCCGCGATCGCACGCCCGTACGGCCGTACGGCCGCCTGCTGGCGAGCCGGGGCCCAGGGGCGCAGCAGGCTGAGCAGGTCACCGCGCAGTGATCTGGTGTCCAGGAGCGAGCATCGCCCCCGAAAGGACAATCTGCGCGCAGTTACCCTTGCATTCGGCATTGCCATGACCCGGCAGAGGTCGGCGTGACATGGATGACCCCGCTGATCTTGACCACGTCCGACCAGAACACGGCCGAGGTGCGCGAGATGCTGACGGCGGCCAGCCCTGCCGAGGAGACCGCCGGATTCACCGTCGGCCAGCCGCATGAGATCCCCGGCCTGGTCTCCGGTCACATCGAGGCCGGCGCCGACGAAGTGATCTTCAGCTTCGCGTTCGCCGACACCGCGGGAATCGCTGCGGTCGGCGAGGCACTCGGACTCAGCCGAAAGTAGCCGACGCCGGTCACCGTGGCGGGCATACCGGAGCGATGGCAAAACGCGCCGCCCGGTGTCGGCCCGGCATGTCCGGCCCGGCGAAGGCGATCTTGCTGATCAGCGGGCAGACGGGTTGCGGCTCTCCCATACTTGGAGCAGCGGGCGTACGTGAGCGCGGATGTCGGTGTGCTTGCGTTGCTTGCCTTGGATCGGTCGCGGCGGCAGCTGCCGCTGCGCCGGGAGCCTGGGGGCTGGGTGTCACCGAAATTCGGCCGCGCGGACGAGGACAAGCAGGAGAAGATCGAGCAGTGGCGCCTCGCGATCCAGGCGGAGTTTGAGCGCCTCAGCGCGCTGCCGCTGATCGAGCTGGCCGCCGAGGTCATGATCAGGGGGTTCGTCCCGGAGGTCCGGGCGCCGACGACGAGGCCATCACGCTGGGGCAGGCGAACGCCGGCGCCGGCCCGACCGCCGAGCTGATCTCGTTTAAGTTCGCGCCGGAAAGGGGATTCACGTTCCCGCTTCCGCCGCCCGAGGACTTCAAGCTTCGCGACCGGATCGCGAAACTGGTAGCCGAAGGCCTGCAGGAGCTGGAGCACGCATCACTGGTGCGCTGTCAGATGCACACGGCGATGGGCTACCTGGACTGGGCAGCAACCCGGCGTGGCCGGGCCGCGCTGGAGCGCGGCGAGGTCCAGAGCATCCTGCAGCGTCTGCGGTAGGCACCGACGGGGCCAGCCAGCCGTGGCCGGCCGGCCTGGCCAGAAACAACGCCATCACCCGCCGCCGGCTGCTCTACCTCCTGGTGAGCTTCCCGTACCTGCCCGCTGGCGTGGCCGACTGGCTGATGCGGGTCACCCCGGCCGCTGCCTTCGCCGCCCAGCAGACCCTTGTGCCGTACCCGCAGGTCAGCAGCGTCGATACGCCGGCGAACGGCTATTATCCGCTGCCACCATGGGTCGGCTTCGCCGTGCTGTGCGGGTACGCCGTGCTCGCTCTGGGCCTGGCCGTCGTCCTGCTGCGCCGGAGGGACGCGTGAGGCCGGCGCTGCATGCGGAGCGGACGAAGCTGCGGACCGTAGCGAGCACGATCTGGCTGCTGCTCGCCGCCATCACGCTTACCGTTGCGCTGAGCGCCGCGGCGGCCGCGGCGGTGACATGCCCGCCTGTCGGCTGCAGCGCCGACACCACCAACTCAGCCTCACCGGCATCGACCTCGGCCAGGCTGGCCACTGGACCGCTACCGTGGTCCTGTGAGCAGCCAGCGAGTACCCGGTGGGGTGGTGCACAAGCTTCCCGCAGACCTGCGCAAGGCGCTGATCGCCAACCCGACGGCACTCGATGCCTGGAAGGACATCACGCCTCTGGCCCGCAACGAGTTCATCTGCTGGGTCGAGGATGCCAAGCAGGAGATGACCCGGGAACGCCGCATCCGCCGGACCCAGGAGGAGCTGGAGGAAGGCCAGCGTCGGCCCTGCTGCTGGCCAGGGTGCAGGCACCGCGAGCGCACCGGCAGATAGCGACCAGCGCCTCCGCCGGATACCGAACGTTCCATCCTGCGCCAGCGACGAGCGCCACGGGCGGTCCCGTGAACGGCGCGAGATTCGGCGATCCGGCACTGGGCGGGACACATGCTAGATGACGCTCCGTGGTCAGCGCTGGTTACCGCCTCACGACCCGTATCCGCCGATATGCACGGCGACCGGCTGTCTGGCTGCGCACCCAATTGGCGCGCCGGAATGGCCTGCTGCCGCGCCCCGGTGGACGCGGCTGGGCGTTTAGTTAGCGCGACGCTGGTTTCTGGGCTGGGTACCTGCTTCCAGGCGGTGCCGTTCCAGCGCTGATCAGGGTCCTGCCGCTGCCGGCGAAACCGACGGCCCAGGCATTGCGGCCGCAGGTGGCGGTCACGCCGTAGAGGGTGCCGCCGCCTGCCAGGGCAGGGCTGGGCTGGGCACGAGCTTCCAGGCGGTGCCGCTCCAGCGCAGGATCAGGGTCTTGATGCCGGTGTAGCCGACCATCTACGCGCTGCGGGCGGAGATCGCGGTCACGCCGTAGAGCTGGCTGCCGCCGACCGGGCTCGGGCTGGGCACCCGCTTCCACCCGGTGCCGTTCCACCGCACGATCAGGGTCTTCTCGCCGCCGACGATACCGACCGCCCAGGCGCTGCGCGCGGAGGCGGCGGCCACCCCCTCGAACCAGCTCGAGCTCGGGACGGCGGCTAACGCCGCCGGGCCCGCAGACCCGGACCGGGCCGCGCCCGCGGCTCCGGCGCCAGCCAGACCCGACGCGGCGAGCCCGACCCCCGCCGCCCCGGCGCATAACACGCACCTCCAGCCACCGTTAATGCCTGGCCGCGGCATCGAGATCACGCAAGTTGGCGGCTCAAGATTCATTCACCGAGCGTGACTGCCCCAGGCAGGCAACGGAGCGCGCATCTCCGCCTAATGGACGCCACTTCGGACCCCAAGGCCGTTGTAGTGTTCCGCGCCATTTGGCTCGATATGGCGCTGCTCCAGCTGGTTAGTATCGCCAGATACGACCGTGCCCGAATGGGGTATCTGTGCGCGCACGGAGTCAGGCAGGATTTGGAGGAAACCGTCACGCTTCACGCGGGCTCCCGGGGGACCGGCGCGGCAGACTAGCCGCGGTGCCGACCACCGACAGTAACACCCCAGCTGAAGCCGTCGGACGCACCGCTAATATCAAGTGCTTCGGCCCCGCGGCCGTACAGCGGCCAGACGACGGGACCGGCCAAGCCCTGCCTTACTCCCAGCCAGGGAGTCATCCTCTAAGATAGACGCCGAGAGCCTGTTCGGTCGTAACCGCCGACGTTCTGGAATTTTACGGCAGCGGCCCAAGTATGGGTAATCATGATGCAGTGAGCCGCTTGCGAAGGATCCTGCTGGGCGTTGCGGCTGTGCTTGGCATAGCTGGTTGCGCGTTCCTCGTCGCTGTTCTTGTCGGCGAAGGCCCGGTTAACGCGGCCGCCTGGGCCACAGTGCTCGGCACGCTCGTGGCAATGGCAAGCGCCGTGGCCCCGATATGGCGCAAGATAACTCGGCCGGTCCCGCAGAAGCGAGGACCGCCATATCTGC
Organism: uncultured Actinomycetota bacterium; assembly: GCA_963850875.1. GTDB lineage: Bacteria > Actinomycetota > Actinomycetes > Streptosporangiales > Streptosporangiaceae > Chersky-822. Next base: position 509,566 of record CAWKNA010000004.1, on the reverse strand, counting down.
CGACTGTCCGGGATATCTGGCGCCAGACCCCGCATCTGCTCGACCGCGAGCGCGAGCTGGCCCAGATAGCAGCCTTCGCCACCAGTGGTGACGACTACCTGTGGATAACCGGCGGGGCCTGGGCGGGGAAGACGGCACTTGCGGCCGCGGCAGTGATCACCTCATTGCCACCCGAGGTGGATGTCGTCGCATATTTCCTATCTCGCAAGAAGAGTAACGCGGATAGCAACAAGTTCCTCGCTACGGTCATCCCCCAGCTCGCCTACCTGCTTGGCGAAGCTCCGCCGGCTGCAGAACCGGACGCGTTCTTGCAGCTGTGGGAAGAGGCCATGAAGGCCGTCCGTATTCGCGGCCGCCACTTGCTCCTAGTCGTCGACGGCCTGGATGAGGATCTGCGCCCGCCCAATTCCCCTACCGTCGCCGTGCTGCTGCCAGCGATGGCAGGCGGGCGCGGTCATGTCCTTGTGACCAGCCGACCTTGCGAGGACGTGCTTGAGGGCGTCGATCCTGGCCATCCACTGCGGCGCGCTCAGTATGTCAGGCTTCATGCCAGCAGGGCAGCCGAGGAACAGCGGCTTCTCGCCGAGGATGAGATAGCGCACCTGCTCACGGGCGCCTCAGAGCTTGCCAACGGTGTCTTCGGCACCATGGCGGCTGCGGCCGGGCCGCTAGCAATTGACGACCTTGCCGCGCTTCTGCCTGGCCTATCGGTGCCTTCGGTGCGTCGCTTCCTGGGCCACGCGGCGAGCAGGATCGTGCAGTCGGTCGGCCCGCGCGACGCTCAGCGCTTCCAGTTCGCCCATGAGGCTCTCCTGAGCACCTGCCAGGAGCATCATGACCTGCGTGTAGGGGTGTGCCGGGAGCGGATCCACGCCTGGGCCGACCTATGGCGGCAGGCTGGCTGGCCGACCCCGGCTGGCGCGGACGGCACGACCCCGCGGTATCTCCTTGACGCCTATCCGGGTACTTTGCACGGCGAGCCACGACGGCTAGCGGTCCTGGTCAGCGACATCGGATGGGTTACTGCGGCCATCCAGGCCACGGGCGTGGACATCGTGCTAGCCGAGCTGCGGACTGCTCGTGCCGCCGCGCCCAGCCACCCGGCCGTAGCGGCCGTGCTGGACGCCGCGCGGGGCCAGGCCACGCACTTGCGCGCGCCGCAGCCCGTTGACAGGCCGGACTACGTGCTGCGCCAGTTGTGCCTGCAGGCAGCGGAACTGGGCGAGGATGCGCTCGCAGATTCCCTCCGGCTGCGATTGCTCGCCTCGGCCGACCCGGGCCTGGTCCCGCGATGGACCAGCCGACGGGCCAGCCGGGCTCTCATCGCCGAAGTTGACGGCGGTGGGGGCTGGGTGCGGGCGGTGGCCGCGCTGCCGGACATGCGGGTGGCGAGCGGCGGTGACGATGGCCGGGTGCGCCTGTGGGATCCGGCCGACCCGCAGGCCGGGCCAGCCGAGCTGGGCCGCCATGCCGGGGCGGTGCACGCGCTGGCGGTGCTGCCGGACGGCCGGCTCGTCTCCGGCGGGCACGACCACCGCTTGCGGCTCTGGGATCCGGCCGACCCGCAGGCCGGGCCAGCCGAGCTGGGCCGCCACGACGGCGTGGTGACAGCGATCGCCGTGACCCGCAACGGGCGGGTGGCCAGCGGCGGTGACGATGGCCGGGTGCGCCTGTGGGATCCGGCCGACCCGCAGGCCGGGCCAGCCGAGCTGGGCCGCCATGCCGGGGCGGTGCACGCGCTGGCGGTGCTGCCGGACGGCCGGCTCGTCTCCGGCGGGCACGACCACCGCTTGCGGCTCTGGGATCCGGCCGACCCGCAGGCCGGGCCAGCCGAGCTGGGCCGCCACGACGGCGTGGTGACAGCGATCGCCGTGACCCGCAACGGGCGGGTGGCCAGCGGCGGTGACGATGGCCGGGTGCGCCTGTGGGATCCGGCCGACCCGCAGGCCGGGCCAGCCGAGCTGGGCCGCCATGCCGGGGCGGTGCACGCGCTGGCGGTGCTGCCGGACGGCCGGCTCGTCTCCGGCGGGCACGACCGCCGCTTGCGGCTCTGGGATCCGGCCGACCCGCAGGCCGGGCCAGCCGAGCTGGGCCGCCACGACGGCGTGGTGACAGCGATCGCCGTGACCCGCAACGGGCGGGTGGCCAGCGGCGGCACTGAGGGGCGGCTGCGGGTGTGGGATCCCGACGCGCTTGCGGCGACGCCAGGTGACCATAGCCGCAGCGGCCTGGTGAGCGCAGTGGCGGTGGCACCCGATGGACGGGTGGTCAGCGGCGGGCGCGATGGGCGCGTGCGGGTGTGGAACCCGGCCGCGCCACAGGCCGGATCGGCCGAGGTCGGTGCTCATGGGCGCGCCGTGCGCGCGGTGGCGGTACTTCCAGACGGACGAGTGGTCAGCTGCGGCACGGACAGACGCCTGCTGGTGTGGAATCCAGCTGGACCGGCGGAGTTCGGCCGTCACGCTAGCGCGGCTCTGGTGGCCCTTTCCGATGGACGGGTGGTCAGCGGCGGCTATGACGGCAGCCTGCTGATGTGGGATCCGGCTGCGCCGCAGGCACCTGTTGAACTGTGCAGTCATGATGGCGCCGTGACGGCCGTAGCCGTCCTGCGAGACGGGAGGGTGGCCAGCAGCGGACACGGTGGCCGGGTGTTGGTGGCAGATCCAGCCGACCCGCGGCGCCGACTGGTCGAGCTGGGCAGCCACGGGGTCAGCGCGGTGACCTCGGTTGCAGCTCTGCCGGACGGACGGGTCGTCAGTGGCGGGAAGGACGGCCGTTTGCTGGTGTGGGATCCGGCCGTGCCGCAGCTCGCCCAGTGGGAGCTGACCTGTCACGACGGCTGGGTGACCTCAGTGGTCGCGCTGCCGGATGGACGGGTGATCAGCGGAGGAACCGACAAATGCGTGCGGGTGTGGCGCGTGGGCGAACGGGCAGCTCTCAGCGTGGTCGCGTGCTCGGCGCAAGTCCTCGCGGCCGGGCAGTCCCGCTCCGGCGATGGCATCCTGGCCATCGCTCATGCCGGCGCTGGCCTGTCCATCTGGTCCATCGCCAGGCGCCAGAACGCCCCGAGCGGCAATGGCCGGGGTAACCATTCCGATGGCGACCACGCATGACCACAAGCCGCTCGCTGAGCAAACCGTCAGAACTGCTGACGTCGCGGCTGAGAGGCATCTCCGCTGCTGGCCACCAGTACCGTCGCGAGGAGTTCACGGTAAAGGTGCTCGCGCTCTTGATGGTCCAGGCTCGCGTCGCGCCTGATACTGGACGCGAGCGTCCACGCTTCGTCCCTCGGGTCACCGGCTAGCTCATCGATCCGGCTCTCGTAAGGGCCAACAACCTCGCTGAGGCAGACGCGGATGCTGGCCTCGAACTCCCGGATGGACTCGGCATCGGGCGAAAGCTCCGCCAGCCAGGAGTCCCCGAGGGACTTCAGAGCGCTCGGAGGCTCGCTCACGAGCTTATCGAAATCAGCGTCGTCGTCGATGACGAAGTAACCCATCATCTCGAGCACGGCGGCATTCTTCTTCTGAATCAGGTTATCCGGATCGGAGGTCTTGAGCTTCTGCCGGTCACGGGGAATAAAGATGGCATGGACGTGACCCCCGTCAGTTGTTACGAAAATATTCTGTGTGTGATTCTTAATAGCAATCCCGTTGCCGTACGACCGGTCATCGCCGGTGCTTAGCATATGCCATTCCCGGGCCACGCGGTCCGCGACCCGCATCACCTCCTCATCCCGGCCAGGTTGCGCCGATGTGATGAGGAACGCCGGCGATGGCCACCCTGCGAACTTCCGTACTTCAATGTCCTTATAAGCGACCAGTTCCCGGGTGGTTCTCGCGGCGCGCACCAATGGTAGCTCAGAGGCGCGGAGAAACTGGTAATGCTGGTGATAGATGCTATTGCCTGCCCAGTGATTGCAGACCCCTGAAATGGGCTCGGGCATCGGGTCGACTTCCGTGTTGGCGCTGCAGAAGTTCTCGATATCGCGGTTGATCACGCGCACTAGCCGGATGAGATCGCTGAAGGAATAAGCCTGCGGTTCCATGTTCATGACCAAGTCGTTGATATGCGGGAAATCCCAGGCCAGGAAATGACAAATCTTCCGGGGATCACCGAATGGGGCAAAGGTGAAGCCCAGCTGATAGTTGCGGACCGTCGCGAGTTCGTTGCCACCGCGCCCGGGTCGTGACAGGCGCGCGGAATGCATGGTCACCTCGCGTGGGTTGAGCGCCTGCACCGAGCAGTAGTTGCATGCGGACCTGTCTTTCAGCGCTGCGAAGACGTAGTCTCGCACATCTTCGCGACTCAGCTCCGCGGGCAGCGCCACTCTCTCGTCCAAGGGCCGATCTACCACCCGCACATATACGTCCTTGCCGGACTCCTCAATGCGCCTCTTGGCCACCAGATCCTTGAACTGAATCTGCCTGTTGTTGATGTTGGCCCGAATCAGGACGCCCTGCTGGGCCAGCACCTCAAGGATCTCCTCGAGATCTGGCTCGGTCAGGCCCGCCGAGTCAAGATCCTCGAAGCTGAAGGTGCCGATGAGCCCGTCTTCGTGATAGATGAACAGAGCCGGGTCGGCGTCGCGGCTCATGATTCCCAGTTCCACCAGCTTGGGCTTATCGCCACGGAACTTGCGGACCGGAACATGAACGAACACGTACGGGCAGTCATCGTCCGCTGGGATCACCTGGGCTTGAGCTTCCTTCTCTTTCCCATCTCGATCACGCTCCAGCGGAATGTGCCGGATCCGCAGGCCATGCTGCCACGCGACGAGAATCGCCACGCCAAGCCCAGCCCCAGGCGCAGCAGCAATACGACGGAGTCCCTCGCTGGCCTCATTCATGTCAGTCATTGCGATGACCGCCTCATACTGCTTCCTGATCACGGCGTCAACCGGCGGCATCTGCACGCACCTCTCGACACAGGCGGAGAAACTCTGCCCGGAACCTCGGCTCATCACACTGCTTCGAGGGTATGCCGGGCGCCCCTCCATTGATGACAGGGCTCCGAAGCACCCACCGCCAGCCTACTGCCTCTGTTTGGAGGTCGTCGCGACCGAGAGACAGACGGCCAGTGAAGCGGAGGTACGCAAGAGTGGTTGATCTGCCCGCGTACCGCGACTCCGGGAGATCGCTGACGGTCGGATCGTAATCGGCAGGGAGACGGGTGATCGAAGATCGCTAAACCCTTCGGGCCGTATAACGCTAGATACACGGGTGATCATCGCTAGCTTCTTCGATCTGATATGCGGAGATGATCACCCGTGTATCACTCGATCTGTCGCGTGTGAGTGCTTGGCGCATTGGCGGCGTACTCACCTTACGTAGCGAATCAATACAGTGCTGTCCGACTAGTAATGGTGGTATTCAGGCGCGGCACACGGACCGGTGCCGAAGGGCTCCGGCGGCTGCGTCAGGCAGACTGAAGCGCAGCCGCCCTTCCATGATCACCAGAGGTGTTCGGCGCTGGTTACTGGTCGCCAGGCAGGCCAGATCCGGATCATCTTGGCTCCCAGCTTGGCTCCCAGCAGCGCTCACGACTGTGATCCAGAGCGCCAGAGCCGCCGTGACCTGCAAGAATGCGGCCCGGACTTGAGACCCGAAACCGGCAGCTTGCTAGCAATGCAAGCGGTCAGAATGACGTTCGCGAATTCGCCCGCAAGCTTCCGACCTGCGGAAACAGGACGTAGTCAACGGAGGCCCGGACGTCATAATAGTTCACCAGCGTTCGCCGCAGACACCGGTGACCTGCCGTTCCGTCCGTGGGGGTCCGTAGCGGTTCAGGACAGCAGACCAGGCAGCGCCGGGCTGAGCCAGCGGCCGACCCGCAGTGCCGCGCGGGCGCCGGCGGTGGCTAGGCCGCAGCCCGCCAGGATCGAGGCAGGCCGGTGAGCGCCGCAACCGACGTTCTGCGCACGGGCACCGAGGTCGCCGAGCCAGACGGGATCACCCCGAACACGACCGCCGGGCCGGACCGGCCCGCAGCCAGCCCCCGGATCCGGACCGGCAGCGGGGACGACTCCCCCGCCCGTCCCGGACAGGGCACGACGGCGCGGTCCTGGCCGCTGCTGATCCTGGCCGTGCCCGCCGCCGTCGCGGTCTGGTCCGGGTGGGTCGGGATCGGGCAGCTGACCGGATTCGGGCAGATCCGCCCTCTGCCCGGGATCTGGGACTCCCTGCACCTGGACACAGCGGTCAGCCTGCCGATCGGCGTCGAAGCCTACGCCCTGCGCGCCTGGCTCGCGCACTAGCCGACCGCGCACCGCTAACCACCTCGGCGCGGTTCTCGCGCCGGGACCGGGACCTCACGGCTGACTACCGGTCTGGCTGCGAGCTTCCCCTCCGCGCCGGATCGCGGCAGCTAGCGTTCGACAACCGAGATGGCGCAGGAGGGATTGCGCAAGAGCAACTGTCTTGCTCCCGCCGCGATGCTCCGATCTGGTGGCTGTCAGATCTTGATGACCCGAACGTCAGGCATAGCATCGTAGTCGGCATCCTGGGTCACGACGGGAATGCCGTAGGCAATGGCTGTGGCCGCGATCCAGCTGTCATTGATGGGAGCCTTGCGGCCCTCAGCGCGCAGCCGCGAGACTAGCAGCGCCCAGGCATCGGAAACCGATTCATCCACGGGCAACGCCTCGAACCGCTGGGCGAGCTGATACGTCGACAGCCGCCGCGAGACTGACTCCGGATCGGTGGCCTGCAGCACGCCGAGCCTCAACTCGCCGAGGGCGGCGGTGGCGACGGCGGGACCGAGGCGGTCGTTCGAGTTGGTCGATCCAGAGTGGGTCCCGCGGCAGGGCCCCGGCATAGTGGCGTGATGTCCGTTTCGGTCATGCAGGGGAAGAGCCGCTGCCGCCCACGCTCGGCTGGCCGTGCCGGAGGCACGCAGGGAAGGCACCGTGCCGGAGGCACGCAGGGAAGGCACCGTGCCGGAGGCACGCAGGGAAGGCACCGTCATGGCGCGGCGGCCAGGTAGCCCTTGGTCACGATCAGCTCGGCGGCCTGCTGGTAACCCGCCGGGTCATCTGGCGCGATCGTCGCGAGGCCGTCAACATACCTGTTGAACATGCAAAAGGCCGCCGCGATGAGAACGGCGTCATGGATCTCCACGTCGGAGCTGCCCGCCTCGCGGGCGGCAGCCACATCCGCCGCCGTGACCGCCTTGCCGCCCTGCTGCACCTTGGCAGCCATTCGCAGGAGCGCCTTGAGCTTGGCCGACACCGGCGCTTGCTCCAGGTCGGCGCATACCTGGCCAACCAGCGGCATGCCCTCGGGCAGCTGGGCGGCGGCGAACGCCGAGTGGGAGGACGCGCAGAACGCGCACTCGTTGAGCCTGGACACGTACGCCGCGATCAGCTCGCGCTCCCCCCTGGCGAGCGTGTTCGGCCCGCGGAGCAATACCTCGGCAAGCTCGCTCAGCGGGCGCCCTGTCTCGGGCCGGTAATTCAACAGGCCGCTGATTCCCGGAAGATCATTACCTAGGCTGATGTGGGGCACTAGTTCTCCTTGATTCCAGACACCGATGACTTAATCGTACTCGCCCCTTACAAGGGCACATTGCCGTGTTTGCGTTGCGGCGGCGCCTTCCTTTTGCCTCGCAGCATGGCCAGCCCTGACGCGACCGCCGATCGGGTGTCCACCGGATCTATCACGTCGTCCACCAGCCCGAGCTCGGCGGCGTAATACGGATGCACGAGCTTTTCCACGTACTCGCAGACCAACTCGGATCGCAACCGTGCCGAGTCCGCCGTGGCGGCCAGTTCCTTACGGAAGATGACGTTGACGGCGGCCTCCGCGCCCATCACGGCTATCTCGTTGGTTGGCCACGCGAGCGACAGGTCCGCACCGATCGAACGCGAGTCCATCACGATGTACGCTCCGCCATAGGCTTTGCGAAGGATGACCTGAATGCGCGGCACCGTCGCCTCACAGTAGGCGTACAGCAACTTGGCGCCATGCCGGATGATGCCGCCGTATTCCTGATCGGTACCCGGCAGGAATCCGGGCACGTCCACCAGCGTCACAAGCGGAATGCCGAAGGCGTCGCAGAACCGCACGAAGCGAGCCGCCTTCTGCGACGCGGCTGAGTCGAGCGCCCCGGCGAGCACGATCGGCTGGTTCCCGACGATGCCGACCACCTCACCGTCGATCCTGGCCAGCGCGCAGATCACGTTCTGCGCCCAGTCCTCGTGCAGCTCAAGGAACTCACCGTCGTCGACCAACTCGGCCACGACCCAAAGCATGTCATACGGCTTGTTTGGCTCGTGCGGGACGATCTCGGCGAGGCGCGGCCTTTCATCGGCCGTGGCGCCACGAGCCGACGCGGCCGGTGGCGGATCGAGATTGTTGCCCGGCAGCATCGCGACCAGGTAACGCACGTCCTGCAGGCAGCTCTCCTCGTCGTCGTAGACGAAGGTGGCCACTCCCGATCGCTGTGCGTGGACGTCCGCGCCGCCGAGTTCCTCATGGGTCACCTGCTCGCCAGTCACAGCCGCGACGACATCAGGCCCGGTCAGGTACATCTGCGCGGTCTGGCGGACCATGAACGTGAAGTCGCAGAGCGCCGGCGAATAAGCCGCTCCCCCCGCGCACGGCCCGAGCACGACGCTGATCTGCGGTATGACGCCCGATGCCTGAACGTTGCGGCGGAAGATGCCACCGTACGCGTCCAGGGCGACGACGCCCTCCTGGATGCGCGCGCCGCCACCGTCATTCAGCCCGATGAGCGGGCAGCCGGTTGCCAGGGCAAGATCCATCGTCTTATGAATCTTCGCGGCGTGCGCTTCGCCGAGAGATCCTCCGAAGATGGCGAAGTCCTGGGCGTAGACAAAGACCCGGCGACCCTCGATAGTGCCCGAGCCAGCGACGACGCCGTCGGTATGCGGCCGGCTTCCGTTGGCCTTCAGGCCGTGGGCCGCCCGATGCCGGCGGTACATGTCGATCTCGATGAACGAGCCCTCGTCAAGCAAGAGCCCGAGTCGCTCCCTGGCCGTGCGCTTGCCGAGCGCGTGCTGCCGCTCGACGGCCTCGTTGCGGCCTGCGAGTATCTGGCTCTGCAAGGCCTCTCGCTGCGCTCGAAGCTGCCGCATCGGCGGCTGCTGCGCCGGTCGCTGCACAGGTCGCGGTGCGTCCACGAGCACCGCCGCGGGCGCGCGCGCTTCAGCGATGACCGTTTCTTGGTCAGGTAGCACGCTCGTCACATTCACCGATTCCTCAGCTGCCGATGACAGCCACGGCTCGCGCGCCGTGCGCTCATGCGGCGCGCCCGCCCGACGTGGTGAGCACGGCCGTGGCCAGTGGCGGCACGTGCCCCGCCACGGGCGCCGAGTCGTCCGCGCGACAGAATTCCCGACGTTCCAGGTCAGGCACGGCGAAGAGGATCGGCAGGTCGGTCGGGCGCCTCGCGCGCAGCGTGATGTTGACCGTGCTGACTGCGCCGGCCGTCACCGTGACCGATCCCTGCCCGCCGACGAGCAGGGACCTGCGGGTCCACGGCTCAGAGTCAGCGCTGTCGGCCTCCGCCACCGCCCTGATGAACCACCCTCCTGGCGGAATGTTCGCGAGCCGGTACGAGGCTGGACTAGCCGACCTGGTGTCGACGATCGTCCAGGACGGCGGCCTGCGCTGGATTATCGGGGTCTCGAAGGCACCCAGGTAGACCCGCGCAGCCGCGTAGTCGGGCGGCAGGTCAACCAGCCCGGTCACGGTGCCGTTCGGCGACGTTAACCCCGCCGCCTGCTCGGCGGGCGCCGGGTCGGGATCGGCGTGAATGCCCTCACCCCACATGCGCCTGAATCGGGTCGGCGATGCGCCCACGCTCTCCGTGAACCTGTTCGTGAAGGAGCCCAGGCTGTTGTACCCGATCGCCAGCGAGATCTCCGTCACGCTCAGCGAGGTCGAGACCAGCAGTCGCTTCGCCTGGTAAATGCGGACGGCGGAAAGGTACCTGCCTGGCGAGACGCCGGTGGCTTCTGTGAACACGCGGCAGAAATGAAAACGGCTGAGTATCGCGCTCTTGGCGATGTCGGACAGCGACAGGGGCTCACCGTAGCTCTCCCAGATGCGAGCGATGGCGCTTTCGACCGGGCTGAACATCAATTTCCTTCCGTCGCAGGCCGCATGAACACCCAGACACACGGTGCACCGGGCCGCTCAAGCGCCGTTATGACGCCGGTACAGCTCCGGTCGAGGCTCGCTTGGGCCGACAGGCGGGGCTGCATGGCGGCCTCGGGCGGCCGGCAACCTAGAAGATGCGCGGGCACGGGCGCGGCCCCATGATCATCTGTAGGACCTCGCGCAACCGCATTGGTGAGAGGAAGTTCCGTGGCTACTCCGCAAGATGTATATGCCGACCTGGTCACCGAGGGCAACGCACTCGATCAGGTCGTGGCCAGCCTTGAGCCGGCCCAGTGGAGCCTGCAAACTCCCGCTCCCGGATGGACGATCGCGCATCAGGTCGCGCATCTGGCCTCGGTCGCGCGGCTTGCCCAGATGGCGGCGGCCGCTCCGAGCGCGTTCAAGGAGCAAGCCGCCAGGGCCTCGGGTGACTTCGACGCCGCTGTTCACGCGCTGCTCGAGCCCTACCTGGCCTACCCTCCACGGACGCTGCTCGCCCGCTGGCGCGCCGATCGCGCCGCAGCGTCTGAGGCGCTCGCCGCGCTGCCGCCGGGCGAGATAGTGCCCTGGCTGGCCAGGCCGCTGCCCGCCGGCATCCTCGCTAGCGCCGGGATCATGGAGCTGTTCGCGCACGGCCAGGACATCGCCGACACCGTCGGGGTTCGCCGCGAGTACACCGACCGGATCTGGCACCTCACCGCATTCGCGGTGCGCACCTGGGACTTCGGCTACCTGGCGCGCGGCCTGACGCCGCCGGAGCAAGAGTTCAGGTTCGTGCTCACCTCGCCGTCCGGCGAGCTGTGGGAGTTCGGCCCGCAGGACAGCGCACAGCGAGTGACCGGGCCCGCTGTCGACTTCTGCCTGCTGGCCACCCGGCGCAGGCACCGCGCGGACCTCGCGCTCGTCGCCGAGGGCGCCGATGCCGATGACTGGATGAACATCGCCCAGTGCTACCGCGGATCACCGGGCCAGGGCCGGTCCGCTGGCCAGTTCCCCGCTACCGGTGCAACCCCCGCGCGATCACGCGGCCATGGCTAACGCGAGTTTCCGCACCGCTACCGGAGCGCAAGCCCGCTAACTTGCTGGCTCCCGCAGCGGACGGGCGCCGGCACCAGCCGGCCGCGTCCTGCCCGCGGTGACTGGCTCGCCGCACCCCTGGCACACCACCTCGGCCCCCAGCCGATGGCCGCAACTGTGCTCAAGGACCAGCGGCGGCCCGGCGTCTCCGGCCAGGTACCTGTCGCCCCATGACATCAAGGCGAGTATGACGGGGTAAAGGTCGAGGCCCACCTGCGTCAGGTGATACTCGAACCTGGCCGGATGGTCGGAATACGGCACTCGCTCAAGAACACCCGCGCCGACCAGCGCGCGCAGCCTCGCTGCCAGGGTGTCGCGGGGAACTCCGGTCCGCCTGACCATCTCGTCGAACCTGCGGTTGCCGAGAAAGACCTCTCGTACGGCGAGCAGCGCCCCCCTGCGTCCGACGATCTCAAGCGTGCGGGCGATGGAGCACTTCCGCGGCTGGGCCGATGCAGACACCACGCTGCCGAGCATACCAATCATGCCATATCATTTAGGTCGCAAATCTGGATGCACCAGCCCCAGAAGGCTTACCATGTGAGTCCGCATTCCTGAATCACACGAAGGATGGCCCCGTGCCGCAGCCGAGCTACGAAAACGAGCCCATGGAGGTCCAGATGAGCCTTCCTCAGGTCGCGTCGCGCGAGCAGTGGCTCTCCGTCCGCAGGCAGCTGCTCGCCAAGGAGAAGGAGCTCACCAGCCGCCGTGACGCGCTGAACTCCGATCGCCGCAGGCTGCCGATGGTGCGGATCGAGAAGGACTATCTCTTTGAGGGGGCGCGCGGCAAGGTCGGTCTGGCCGAGCTGTTCGATGGTTGTCGCCAGCTGATCATCCAGCACTTCATGTTCGACCCAAGCTGGGACGCGGGATGCCCGACCTGCTCGGCCGCGGCCGACGAGCTGTCCGCTGGTTTGCTCGCCAGGCTGCGCGCCCGGGACACCGCGTTCGCTGCGGTGTCGCTGGCGCCCTTTGCCAAGATCATGGCGTACCGGACGTGGAACGGCTGGACCTTCCCGTGGTACTCCTCGTTCGGCAGCGACTTCAACTACGACTTCCACGTGACCCTGGACGAGAAGGTAGCCCCGGTGGTGTACAACTACCAGCCCAAGGCGGAGATCTTGGCGACCGACACGGCGAACGACCTGATCACCGCCGAGCAGCCGGTCGAGGTGCCCGGCATCAGCTGCTTCCTTAGCAACGGCGGCGACGTCTTCCATACCTACTCGACCTACGGTCGCGGCATCGAGCAGCTCAGCTGCGCGGAGAGCTTCCTTGAGCTCACGGTCCTCGGCAACCGATAGTCAGCGCAAGTCAGCGAGTCCGCGAGTAGACGCTTGGAAGATCAGCCGCCCCGAGCCTGCTGAGTCGGCGCCAGCCAGGATCCAACGCGGCGGGCCGCGGCCAGGCTAGCCCACGCCGCGAGCCCGATCAGATCCTCGTCGGAGCGCTGACCGCGGCGGAACTCTTCGATGTCCTGCGGACCGACCTGGTGCGGCGCGAAGGCGATGAGCAGCGCGAGGCGCCCCCCTGACCGGTCGTCCTTGGTCAGCCTTGACAGCGCGTCATCGACCCAGGAGCGGCCGAGCCCGGCTGGCTGCCCGGACCAGCCTGCCAGCTCACTGGTGACAAGGTCGCGCACCCGATCGTTCACCGCGCGGGCACCCGCTGCCTCGATGACCGCGATGGCGCGCGCGAACGCGTCGGCGATCACCTGACGGCCGGCCGCCCACCCCAGATCGTCCGGCGCCGGCGCCTCGGGGAGCAGGTCGAGCGAGGCGCCAGGCTCGAGTGCGCCGCGGGCGGTAGACCGTAGGAACCTGCCGAGCACGCGCATCATGCCGCCCGCGAGCGGGGCGGGCAGGACTGCCGGGAGCGGGCTGTCCTCGCAGAACACGGTGACCATCCGGTTCAGGTACTGGAAGGTCACCACCACGCCGGCGAACTCGGGGAGCTGCTCGATAGGGAACGGCGGGTCGCGGCGCAGGATCGACTCCCGCCGCCCGCTGGACCTGGCCCAGGCGGCCAGGTCGCGCAATGCGGGGTCGGCCATCGCGTCAACGCGGTCGCCGCCGATCGCGTCTGCTTCGGCGCCATGGGCCAGCCCGCGGAGGACCGCGCTGTGGACATCGACGCAGTACGGGCAAGCGTTCCCGAGCGACACCCCGGCCGCCACCACCTCCTTCGCCGCCCGGTCGGCCACTCCCCGCGCCAGCAGCGTCTCTCGCAGCATGACCCAGCAGGCCGCCAGCGGGCCGGCCGCCGGCGAGTGCAGCACGACCGGCGGCGCGAGCATCCCGAAGTCCCGCTCGACCTGGGCGTACACGGCGGCGACTGGGCCAGCGGCCGCGCCGGCCGGTACCGGGCGGACGTGCCGGATCTGCGCCGACGACCTGCGTAGCGCACGCCGCATCAGCCCGGTACTCATTTTGCGCGCCTCCGGCACGACACTCATTTGCGCGCCTCCGGCACGACGCATCGGCGGCCGCACATCATGCGGCCGTCCTGTCGACCGCGCGGATGGCGCTCGCGACGCCGCCGGGCGCCGGAGCCCCGTACTTGACCCGCACGCCCCGCTCGCTCGCCGCCGCCACTATGGCCGGCATGGCGCGCTCGGCGAGCGCGGCGATGGTCAGCGCCGGGTTGACGGTGAGCCCGCAGGGCACCGCCGAGCCGTCGGTGACGAAGATGCCCGGGTGGTTGCGCAGCTCATGCCGGTCGTCCAGGGCCGAGGTCGCCGGGTCGTCGCCGATCCGGCACGAGGCCAGCGGGTGCACGGTGTACGAGCCCACGACCTCGTTCGTCCACGGCAGGACCGTCGCGAGGCCGTCGCGCTCGAGTATGTCCTTCACCGCCGCGTCGGACTCGGCCCAGCCACGCAGCGTGTTCTTGGTCGGGTTATACGCGAGCTCGCCCTGGCCGAGCATCTGCTGGGAGATGCGTACCGCATTGCCTGTCGGCGGCGGCGGCCCGAACACGCCCTCATTGTCGTCCTCCGACATCGTGAAGATGGTCAGCCAGGAGGTCCAGTGCCGCAGCATCTCCTTCTTCTCCGGACCGAACCAGGCCGGCCCGTCCGGGCTGGCTGCCTGGGCCAGGATCGTGCCGAGGCCGGGCGGGAAATACAGCTGCTCGAGCGAGAACCTCGAGAACTCGGGCAGCGAAGGGTCGAGTCGATCCCAGCTCGCGACGCTCGGGCCACGGCCGATCTGGTTGGCCTGGTATGCCTTTCCGCCGGGGCGGGAAAGGCCGAGCACGTCCCTTACCCTGTCCTCGTTGAGCACGGCGGTGTTCAGCCGCTCGCCGTTGCCGGAGAAATACCGCCCGACGGCGAATGGCATCGCGCCGAGCGCCGGTTCGGACCGCTGCAGGATCACCGGTGTGGCGCCGGCGCTGGCCGCGAGCACGATGATCTTCGCGTCGATCGTGCCGCTGCCCGTCTGCACCCGGTAGTCCTCGTCGTCGATGACGCTGTAGTGCACCCGGTAGCTGCCGTCGTCGTTCCTGGAAATCTGCTGCACCTCGTGCAACGGCCTGATCTGGGCGCCGTGCGAGATCGCCGCCGGCAGGTAGTTCATGAGCAGGGACCGTTTGGCGTCGAACCGGCAACCGGCCATCATCCAGTTACAGTTCGTGCACATGGCGGTGTCGATCGCCACCGGCACCGGGTTCGCCGTATGCCCGGCGTGGCGGCAGGCAGCCGCCCACAGCCCGCCCGGATAGGTGACCTCGCTCCACTCCTGCCGGTGGACCGGCAGGGCCTCGACGACCCGGTCGTACCACGGGTTGAGCGTCTCGCGGGTGATCGCCGCTGGAAACAGCCGCCTGCCGATGCTGCCCTGCCGCTCGAAGACGAAGCTCGGCGCTCGGGGCATCGTGGCGAAGAACACCACGCTGCCGCCTCCGACACAATTACCGCCGAGCACGCTCATGCCCCGTCCGGCGACGAACTCGAAGATGCGGGTGGACGACGAGCCCAGGATGAAGTCGTGCTCAAACTCCTCGCTCGACAGCCATGGCCCCCGCTCGAGCACCACCACCTTGGCGCCTCCGGCGGCGAGGTGGTAGGCGGCGATCGCGCCGCCAAAGCCACTGCCGATCACAACGATGTCGGTACGCTCCGTGGTCGTCATGCCGGGTCTCCTGCCGGGGTCGTGCCTGGGTGCAGGCTGGCCAGTTGCCTGCCGTAGGAAAAGTCGGGGAACCGCCACAGCCCGTCTGCGTCTGGCTTGGCGAATCCCATCGCGGTGAGCCCTGGGTGACCAGTCGCGATCGCGTCGACGGTGTGCATGTGCGCCGCCGTGTCGAAGGCCATGAAGCAGAACAGGGCGACCAGGATCCAGATGTCCTTCTCCGGGTGGTCGGGCGCGATGAGCATCCGCACCACGGCGGTCCGGTCCGCGTATGACAGCGCCACGAACGCGGGGACCGACTCGTCGATCGCGACGCCGTGGCTGGCCGCCCAGGCCTCCGCGTGCTCGTTCAGCGCCTTGGCCAGGCCGTCCAGGCCATCCGACACGCCGGTCGCCGGTGTCTCAAGCAACTCCACCGCGCCAGCCTCCACTGCGCCAGGGCCGGCCGCCGCGCCCGCGATCGCCCGGTCGTCCGGCCGGCGCTTCGCGCCGGGCACGAAAGTGTCGGCCCACGCCTCGAGCGTCTGCATGCGGTGCTGATCACCGCCAGAGGTACCCGATTGCACTGATGCTCTCCTGTCGTAGTTTCAGGCTTTCCCTTACTACATGCTGTTTTATCAGCTTTGGGCTATGGACTACCGCCTGCCGCTGCCGGCCTGGCTAGATGAAGAAGGTGTTCGGCTCCAGGCCGCACAGGACCCTGCCGTAGAGCTCAAGGTTCTTGATCGGCATGTTCAGCGCGTGCAGGCTGATGGCCTGGATATCCCGCTGTATCCGCTGGATCGGCATCGAACTGTAGATGCCACCCGCGCCGCTGGCCATGTTGTAGATGTTTACGGCCTCATGGCAGAGCTGCGACACCCGGCCAACTGCGACTCGGCAGTACGCGCGCTCGCGCGTCGTGTACGGCTCGTTGCTGTAGTTCTTGTGATCCACCAGAGCCGCGAGCGTGCGAGCGTGGTACTCAGCCTCGTTGATCTTCAGGTCGGCCTCGGCCACCTGAAGGTGGGTGATCGGCCATTCGGCCTGCGTTGCGTAATTGGTGTGGTGGATCGGGCGGTGGTGAATCCGCTCGAAGAACGCCTCCCTGGCGGCCTGCGCGAGCCCGACCTGCTTGCCGGTGTTGATGTTAGAGAGCACCCCGACGATCGGGCCGCGGTAGCAGGGCGAGTCCGCGTTGCGCTCGGAGCCGTATTCCTGGCGTGCGACCTCGCTGAGCCACTGGAAGCGCTCCCGCGGGATGAACACGTCCCTGGCGACCAAGGTGATGCTGCCGGTGCCGCGCAGGCCAGCGACGTCCCAGTCGTCGACGATCTCCAAGTCGCTCATGGGCACGACCGCCGCGATCGGCTCGATCTCGCCGGCCGGGTTGATCGCCAGCGTCGAGAGCACCTTCCACTGACTGTGCCAGGCGCCGCTGTTGAACCCCCACTCGCCGGACACCACGACGCCGTCCTTGGTGATCTCGCCCTTGCCGTTCGGCACCAAGGTCCCGCAGATCCGCACGTCCGGGCTGGCGAAGACCTCGTCTTGGACCGAGTCGGGGAAGTGCGCGACCGCCCAGCACTGAGCCCACCAGGCAGTCGCGCAGAAGGCCGGCGACCCGTCTCCCCGGCCGAGCTGGA
This sequence comes from uncultured Actinomycetota bacterium, assembly GCA_963850875.1. Taxonomy (GTDB): domain Bacteria; phylum Actinomycetota; class Actinomycetes; order Streptosporangiales; family Streptosporangiaceae; genus Chersky-822. The sequence continues at coordinate 492,607 of CAWKNA010000004.1, read as the reverse complement.
TGCCCACGTCGACGATGGTCTGCATGTCGCTCTCGTAGCCGCCGTAGTGAGCGGGAACCAGCATGCGCAAGACGCCGGCGTCGATCATCGCCTCGACCACCTCGTCGGCCAGGCGCCGGTGCTGATCTCCCCACTGGGCATTCGCCCGCAGCACGGGCACTATGTCCGCCACGCGCTGAACAAGCTCGGCTCGTGATGGTATTTTGACGGCTTCCACAAACCCTCTCCTTAACTCATTTCAGATCGCGGGTGTTATCCCGTCGCCGCGCAGCTTGAGCTCATGTCAGAGGTACGGGGTATTAGGCTCGAGCCCGCAAATGATCCGCCCATACAGCTCGAGATTGGTGGCCGGATGCAAGATCGCGTGCAGGTTCAGCGTCTTGATATCTCGTTCGATGCGCTGGATCGGGACGTCCCGGTAAATTGACGACCCGCCGCTTGCCGAGTCGAGTATCTCGACGGCCTCCTTCGCGCGCTGGCAGGCCGCGCCTAGGTCGAGCCGAACCCGTGCGCGCTCCTCGAGCGTCCAGGGCTCATCCGACTCGGCCTTGTTGTCGATCATGTCGGCGGCCCGGTAGGCGTGGAAGCCGGTCTCGTCGATCTTCGTGGTCGCCTCCGCGACCTCCAGGTGTGTCACCGGAGCCTCGCTCTGACTGTCGTAGCTGGTGTACGTGATCCGCCGACCGGGCAGCCGCTCGAAGAACGCGTCCTTGGCCGCCTTGGCCAGGCCCAGGGCCACCGCGCTGACGGTCGTGCACGCTGTCGGCATGAACGGGGCCTTGAAGATCGCGGTGTCGGCGTTCAGCTTGGAGAGGTGCTGGCCCGCCAGCACCGGCCCCATCGGCAGGACGCGCTCGGCCGGGATGAAGACGTCCTTGGCGATCGTGGTGACGCTGCCCGATCCGCGCAGGCCCGAGGTGTACCAGTCGTCGATGATCTCCAGGTCGCTGATCGGGGTAAGGATCATGACCGGCTCGTGCCCGCCATCGGCGGTCGGGACCACGGCCGCGTTGGTGTTCCACATGCTCTGCCGCGCCCCGGTGTTGAATGACCATTTGCCGTTGACGATGTATCCGCCGTTGGTCGGCACCACGATCGCACCGGGAGACAAGATCCCGCAGATGCGCACGTCTGGCGTGGAGAACACCTCATCCTGAACCGCGTCTGGGAACAACCCGACCGTCCAGGCGCTGGTCGCCCACATCGCGAGGGTCCACGACGTAGAGCCGTCACCTCGCCCGATCTCAGAGATGACGTCAATGATGGTTCGCATGTCCGAGCCGAATCCGCCATATCGAACCGGAACCCGCATCTTCAAGAATCCGGCCTCGGCCAGGGCGTCGACCGCGTCCTCATGCATGCAACGGTTCTCGTCCATCCACAGCGCCTTCTCGCGAAGGAGCGGAATAAGGTGCGAAGCGCGGCGCACGAGTTCACCCTTGGGTGGAGCTTGGGTGACGCTCACGGCATTCTCCTTGACGAAAGTCGTCGCTGGTGGTGTGAGGCCCGGCGGTACCCTCACTCATTCACCTTGCGACGACGCCCCGTGCAGCACATCTTCGAGATTGCCTGTCCCCCCGCGTTCCATTACGGCGAAAGGTCCGGAGCACATTGGCTTCGCGAACCGAAAGGAACACGAGGAATTCAGCTCAGTAACGAAAGCTCGGAGTCCCTCGCGGCAGAGAGAAGCAAATCCTCGCTCTGCAGCATGAGAGTCGCCGCTGCGGCGCGGTCTTCGACGACCGCTTGCTCGCCGCAGCGGCAACTTCATGATCAAGACGACACGCCGCGGTCAACCCGCATAACGCGCCCTGGGGGCCGACGGCTAGCCGACCGTGTAGCTGTAGGGGATGTTGATGAGCTCGTCACCGCTGGAGGTTGCCTGGTTGAAGGTGTCCACGCCGATGAAGCCGCGGACCACCGTGCCCTTGGGCGCGCTCGGAGTGATGGTGAGCGTAATGGTGCCGGACTGGCCAGGGCCCAGTGTCATCGGCGTGTAGGGGGCGCTGGCCTTGACGGTCTGCGCCCAGATGTCGCCGGTACTTGAGGTGATGGCGGCATCGAACGGGTTGGTGATGGCAAACATGGTCAGGTTCGCCGAGCCGGTTACCGGGCCGGAGAACGGCCCGGTGGGCTCGGAAGCGGCCCAGAACTGCCCGGGGGCGATTTCGGGGTCTGCGAGGTGCGCGACCGAGTTGTCGCCGAACGATACGCCGAGTGCCTCGGGATCGTTGTTGTCGGAGTTGAAGTCAAAGAAAACCGGCATTGTTGCCTGGGAGATCCCGACCAGCAGGTTGGTGTCGGTCGGGACCAGCCAGTGCGGGTTGACGCTCGCAGGCATCGGCTCCGGCGTGGTGACCTGCGATTGCGTGTAGCTGGTGCCGTTGACCACGTTGGTGCCGAGCACCTGCAGCGGAACCCGGCCGTTCAGCCGCGGGTCGGCGAAGTAGTCCTTGGCGATGTTGCCGGTGTTAGTGACGGTGATGGTCGCGGTGACCGGCTGCCCGGCGGGCAGCACGGTGCTTGGTGAGCTGGGTAGCCCGCTGCTGGCCACCGTTGGCGAGGTGAACGAGATCGACCCGGTGAACGGCTCGCTCAGGTGCGCCCCGTCGACCGGGGCGAAGGTCACCAGCGTCACGGTCCACAGGCCGGGCTCTGGCGTGCGGTGGAAGAACTGCATGGAAGGACCAGGGCCAAAGAACACGTCGTTGGCAGTCGACTGCAGGTCAAGCGGCTCGCCGTTGGGGTCGACGAGCACTCCCTCGAGCACGTAGTCGGAGTCGGGCAGCTTGATGCCGACGTTCACGGCTGGCTCACCGGCCGGCACGTAGAACTGGTAAGTGAACTCCTGGCCGAAGTCGAGGTAGCTGCCGCCGCCGGTCAGGGTGCCGGCGAAGGATCCGCCGCTGCTGGTGATCGGCACGAGTGCCCGTAGCACGATCGGGATGGCCCCGTCGGTGCCGCTGCCAGTCCCCAGGTGCAGGCTGAGCGCCTCGTCGCCCGCCTGGCCGGCGGTGACGGTCACGTGGAAGGTACCGGACTGCCCGGGCGCGAGCGTCTTCGACGCGGGCGAGACCGACCCGGCGCCGTGGAACTGCTCGGTGCTGTAGGAGAACTGGATCGGGTTGTTGAGATAGGGGGCGTTGCTGACGGTGTAGATCACCGCGGTCCACGTGCCCGCCATGGGCTGGCGCACCTCCACGTGCCCGAAGCCGCTCTGGAACGCTCCGAGGCTCGAGTACGCTGCGAGGTTGCCCTGGGGGTCGAACAGCTCCTCGAATGCCGCCCCGCCGACCTGCTGGCCGTTCCAGGTGATGTCGCCGTTCAGGTTGTCGGCCCCGGCCGGCACCGTGAACGTGTGCACCGCGTAGGTATCGGTGTTCCCGCCGCCGTCGACGTAGGTGGGCGAGGAGGACGTCAGCGTGACGCTGCCCGTATCGCTGGACAGTATCGTCGGGCGGCCGGACACCGACGGGGTGACGGTCTGGGGCGCACCGCCCTCGTTGGTGACTCCGATGCTGAACGTCTTGGCCTGGCCCGCGTTGACAGTCGCGTTCAGCGACGTCTTGCTCACCAGCAGCGTGCTGCCCCGCGGCCTCGTGCTGTTGACGGACTCGGCGAGCTGGACGGCCTTGAGCGCGTTGACCAGCCCGGCGCCCTGGTGATCGGCCGGCGCGCCCAGGTCGGTGGCGGTGCTGACGATGATCTGCTCGACCAGCGGAGCCGGCGGCAGGGCGCCACCATGCGTCTTGGCGTACGCCTGCTGCACAAGCGCCGCCACCGCGGCCACCTCCGCCGCCGACGAGGAAGTGCTGGGCACATCAGCGATTCCCGGCGAGGATCCGTTGTTGGGGTCAAAGCAGGCGAAGAACCTCGACGTGTCAGTGCTGCACAGCGACCAGGTGCTGTCGCCGGGAGCGACCACGTCCATCGTGCGCGGGTTGAACTCGTTGATGCCACCCGAGCTCAGCGCGCTGATGTTGTTGTTCTCCCAGCCGCCAGGCGCCAGGTTCGGGCCGTTCTGGTCGGTCTGGCGGTAGGCACGGAAGGTGGTCGTCGCGCCCACGCCGATCACCCCGGGAATGTCGGCCGGCGAGCCAATGCTGCCGTCGGCGCCGTTGTCGCCTGTGGACGCGACCACCACGACGCCCGCGGCAACCGCTGCCTGGTCGGCCAGCCCCACCGGGTCGTCCTGGGTGTTCGGGATCGGGTTCCCGCCGAAGGACTCATTCAGCACGTTGACGTGGTCAACCATGACCGCCCACTGGACCGCCTGGAGGATCGAGGAATTGAAGACTGCGGTGTCGTTGCCAAAGGGGTTGATCATCGCCAGGCTCGCGCCAGGGGCGAGGCCCTCGATCTTGATGTTGCAGCCAGGCGGCAGCGGGTGCGCCGGGTTGACGAACTGCGACAGGTCGTAGACCTGATTGCCCTGCGAGGCGACGAGGCTTGCGGTGAGGAAGGCCAGCAGGCCGCCGGTCACCGAGAGGGGGCCGTCCCCGCTGAAGTCCTGGTAGTCGAAGATGACGTGCTGGCCGTTCGGGCGGATTAGGTCGGGGTTGTTCGGGTCGATGCCGTCGGCGATGATCCCGACCTTGATGCCAGTGCCGTCCGCGATCTGGTTAGCGGCATCCACGTTCATCAGGGTCCGCGCCTCGGGCTCGATCAGCGGCTGGGCCGGGTTGCTCGGGCAGATCTGCTGCGCAGCATGGTCGCCGGCAGTGCCGTGACGGCCATGGCCGAACCCGGCCGGCAGTAGCGCCCCTCGCCTGTTGGCGATCGGCTCCAGGCGCCGGAGGGCGTCAGGCACGACCGCCAGGATCGCCGGGTTCGCCCTGAGCCGCTGGATCTCGGCCGGCGAGATCGTCGCCGCGATCGCGTTGATGATGTGGAAGCTCTGCACGTGCGTCGCGTGCAGCTGGGCAAGCTCAGCGAGCACCGGTACCTGGGAGGCGTTGGCCGCGCCGATCCGCAGCCGCGTGGTGGCCCCCCGCGCCGGCAGGTTCGACAGCTGGTTCTTGAAGATGATGATCGAACGATCAGTCGCGTGAGCAGCCAGCTGGAGGACTTGCGCCGCTGTCAGGACCGACCGTTCTGTCTTGACTACCTGGGCCGGCGAGCGAGCGGCCGCGGCAGTCCCGCCCAAGCCTAGGGGGATGAGCCCGGCTGCCGCGATAAGCGTGGCCAGGCGAAAGCGAGAGCGAGAGCGAAAGCGCATGACAAGATCCTTTCCGGAATCCTTCAGCCCTGATCGGCTTTGATCAAACGCATACGTCGAGGCGAAGATAGTCGCGATCCGCTATCAGGCGCATCTCCCGGATTGCGTACAGCACCGCCGCGGCGCAATGAGGGAGATGCGCCGCCAGGGGCCGGGTGTCACCGTCGGGAATTGACGGCCGGCGAAAGGGCACAACTCCTGCCCGAGGCCAGCTTCCATCTCGCTGGCGGAGCCGGAATCTTGTGCTGGAGTCACTGCCAAGGCTTGTTAGAACTGTAATGGAGGGAACAGGACATGAGCGGCGGCGGATTGTCGAAAACGCGGCTCGCCCGCATGCGCGATGTGATGGCGGGCTACGTCGAGCGCGGCGAGGTGCCCGGGCTGGTGCTCGCGGTGAGCCGACGGGGTGAGGCGGTGATCGAGCCGATCGGCGCGACCGACCTGGAGGGCACGCCTGTCCGCAGCGACACGATCTTCCGCATCTCGTCGCTGACCAAGCCGATCACGGCCGCGGCGACGATGATGTGCGTGGAGGAGTGCTCGCTGCGGCTGGACGAGCCGGTGGACCGGCTGCTGCCTGAGCTGGCCGACCGCGTGGTGCTGCGAAACCTGGACGGCCCGCTGGACGACACAGTGCCGGCCAGCTGGCCGGTCACCGTGCGCGACCTGCTCACGTTCCGCTGGGGCTTCGGCATGGTCATCGCACCACCCGACAGGTACCCGATCCAGCGCGCGATGACCGAGCTCTGCCTAGGCCAGGGCGCGCCTGACCCGCAGGTGCCGCCGGAGCCCGACGAGTGGATCCGCCGCCTGGGAACGCTCCCGCTGATGCACCAGCCGGGCGAGGGCTGGATGTACAACACGGGCTCCGACGTGCTAGGAGTGCTGATCGCGCGCGCCGCAGGCCAGCCGTTCGACGAGTTCTTGCGCCAGCGGATATTCGAGCCGCTCAAGATGGCGGACACCAGCTTCAGCGTGCCGCCGACGAGCCTGGCCAGGCTGGCCACCGGCTACCACGATAACGGGGTCGACGTCTACGACGCCGTGGCCGACAGCAAGTGGCGACAGTCCCCGGCGTTCCCTTCCGGGGCCGGCGGCCTGGTCTCCACTGTGGAGGACTACCTGGCGTTCGGCGAGATGATGCTGCGCCAGGGCAAGTGCGACGGCGGGCGGTTGCTGTCCAGGCCGTCACTGGAGGTGATGACCACCGATCAGCTCACGCCTGAGCAGAAGCAGGCGTCTGGCCCGTTCGCCGGCTATTTCGCCAACCACGGTTGGGGGCTCGGCATGTCCGTGGTCACCGAGCGGGACGGGCTCGGCGAGCCGGTCGGGCGGTTCGGCTGGAACGGCGGGCTCGGCTCGGTGTGGTACGCCGACCCGAGCGAGGACATGGTGACGATCTTGATGACCGGCTGCGCCAAGTTCACGCTCAACCCGCCGAACCTGTACCGCGACTTCTGGACGCTCGCCTACCAGACGATCGACGACTAACCCCGGGGGCCACACCGCGGGGGATCCGGGGGTCGTCCCCCCGGGCCAGCACAGCAGGGCCCGGGCCGGCACTGGCGAGCCGGCCCGGGTCCTGTGGTCGCTCAGGTGAGCTTGAGCGGCGCGTCGGGCGCGGCGACCGCGTCGCGCAGCACCTGCGAGAACTCGGCCGCCATCTCGCCGATCGTGGCGTCGGAGAAGATATTGCGCTTGAACGTTATCGCGACGATCATGTCGCCCGACGGGGCGGTGCTCAGCGTCCACAGCACGCCATCAGGCAAGGCCGAGGTGCGCTGCTGCGACCGTGGCTGCCTCGATATCTCGGCGAGCTTCAGGTCGCCAGGGGCGTTCTCGCCGAGCATCACCGGGTCAGGGAACACCTGGAATACGGCGGCGGCCGCGTTGTCGGTCATGGCGGGCGCCATCAGCTGGGGCGCCAGCCCGAAGATGTGGATGCTCGGGATGTCGCGGGAGTAGGCATCCAGGCAGGTCCTGCGGGTCCGCTCGAGCACCTGCCGGAATGTCGCGGCGCCGCGCAGGTCGGTCCGCAGCGGGATGAAATTGAAGAACGACCCGACGGCGTCCTCGAACAGGCGGCCGGCGCGGCCAGGGGTGAAGGTCGCGACGATCACGTCATCGGATCCGGTCTTTCGCCCGACGACGAGCTGGTACGCGGCGAGCAGGACCATGACCGTCGTGCTCTTGGTCGAGCTGCCCAGCCGCGCCGCGGCCGTGACCACGTCGGCGGGTATCGAGAACCTGTGCGCGCCCGCCGACTGCGGTATCCCCGCCGAGCGCGCGAAGTCGGTGGGGATCGCGCTGATCAGGGCGCCGTCCAGGGTCTTGCGCCAGTAGTCGAGCGCGGCCGCGGGCTGAGCGTCTGTCGACTCCCGCTGCCAGAGCGCGAACTCGCGGTATTGCGGCGCCTTCGGCAGCTCGGGAACGCTGAGCCCCGTGTGCACCCCGTAGCGGTTGACGAGGTCACGGATGATGACCCGCACCGACCAGCCGTCGGTCGCGATGTGGTGCGTCTGGATCGCGAGCACCGAGTCCTGCTCGTCGAACCTGGCAAGTACGGCCCTGATGAAGGGCGGCTGCTCCGCGCTGATCGTGCTGTTCTCAAGCTCCCTGATGAGGTCCTCCGCCTGCTGCTCACGTGACCCCGCGCCCGCAAGGTCCCGCACGGACAGCTCGGGATCGGTCGGCGGGTAGATCTTCTGGTACTTGTCCCCCTCGCCGCGCACGATGACGGTGCGCAGCGCCTCATGCCGCTCCACCACGTCGCGCAGCGCGCGGCGCAGCGCGGCCACGTTCACCTTCCCGGTCACGCGCCAGGCCTCGACGATGTGGTAGTGCGGCCCGAACGGCCCGTCGTCGTCACCCTGGTCGAACAGGAGGACAAACTCCTGGTTCAGCGACAGCGGGATCTTCTCGGCCGAGGTAGCCGCCGGGCGCCCGCCGCTTGTTGTGGTCATGGTTCACGCTCCTTCTCTCGGATCTGCACTGGTGGCCGGCGGATGCCCGCCACGGGATTGCGAGCTGTCCATCGCCTCACCCCTGACCTCGCGCAACTGCTTGAACGAGCACAGGTCGGGTGCCGTCCAGCCGTCCAGGTCGTACTCGGCCATGCAGGCATCGGCAAACGCCTTGTACTGGTCGATCAGGCCGCCCGCCTGCTGGGCGAACAGCAGCTCGACGCGCGTGTTCTCGTGATTGCCCGCGTAGTTGCGCTCATACAGCTCGTGCCGGCCCGCGAACTCGGTGCCGACGGCGTCCCACAGCAGCTTCATGACCTTGACCCGCTCGACCGCGTCGCGGCCACTGGAGCCCCGCAGGTACTTGTCCAGGTACGGACGAATCTGAGGATTCTTGAAGTCATCGGCGCTCGAGTTGACGTAGATCAGCCCGCTGGCCACGTCCTGAAGAACGATCTCCCTGATCCTCGGGTAGCCGACCTGCATGAACCAGCGGTACGCCATGCCGTACTGGGGGTTGGGCAGGACGGCGCCGTTCTTCCACGGGACCGGATTGCGCGCGGCGGCGTCCGATAGCGCCCAGAAGAGATTGCGCCAGGCGAGTACCTCGCCGAGCCGGGCCTGAACCCCGCGAAAGTCCTTGGTGCCGGTGATTTCTATCGCCTTGGCAAGCAACCCGGCGATGAATTCCAGCTTCACTGCCAGGCGTACGCAACCATGAAAGGTAAAGCGCTCGAAAAAACCGGATTGCTCACTAAACTGCTGCACCTTGCTGAGGCTGCCATAAATGAAGACGTTCTCCCATGGGATGAGCGCCTTATCCAGCACCAGAATGGTGTCGTTCTCATCCATTCGCGAGGACAGCGGGTAATCGAATGGGCTGCCCATCACCGCAGACATGGCCGCGTAAGACGGCCGACAAATCAGCTTGACCCCTGGTGCGTCCATAGCGATGGTGGCGACGAGCGCGAACTTCCGCTTGCGCACCGGCAGGCCGTAGTGGGCGATGAAGTTGTAGTGCGCGAGGGCCGACCCGGTGGCGACAACTTTGGCCCCGCTGACGATCAGGCCGGCGTCCGTCTCGCGCTCGGCGTGCACGAAGACGTCCTCGACCTCGTCGGGCGACCGGTTCCTGTCAACCGGTGGGTGCACGATCGCGTGGTTCCAGAACAGGACTTTCTCCTGCGACTCCGCGTACCAGCGCCTCGCGTTGGCCTCGAACGGCTCGTAGAACTCCGCGTTCGCGCCGAGCGTGCCGAGGAACGACGCCTTGTAGTCTGGGCTGCGCCCCATCCAGCCGTAGGTCATGCGCGCCCACTCCGCGATGGCGGCCTGATCGGCGACGAGGTCCTCGGCGCTGTGCGGCGTGGTGAAGAAGCGGTGGGTGTAGCCGTCGCTGCCGGTGTCGGTCGGCGCGACCAGGACGCCTGAGCGCTGGGGGTCGTGCAGGGCGTCATACAACCTGGCGATCATCCTGGAGGGATTGCGGAACGCCGGATGCGAGGTGACGTCCTTGACCCGCTCGCCGTAGAGGTAGATCTCCCGCCCGTCGCGCAGGCTGTCGAGGTACTCGTCGCCGGTCATGGGCCGGGTCTTGCGCCGCGGCACGCTTCTTCCAGCCCGCTCCGCGGCGCCTCGCGGGAGATCGGCGTTGCTTGTCATCATCGATCACACTCCGCCCGCGCGGATGTGGCTGCTCAAGTCCGACAGGTACTTGGCGACCACGTCGGGCACCACCTTGCAATCGAGCACGAACGTCCCGTGGCAGCCTCGGTCACGCCAGGCTCGCACGGCGGTGAGGTCGTCGGCGGTTCGCACCGTGACCGCGATAGCGCCGAGCGAGCGAGCCACCGCGGCGAAGTCGGTATCGCCGAAGGTGGCGGGGCTGATGTCGGTGACGAGCGGGCGGTACATGTGGACCTCAGCGCCGTAGGCCGCGTCGTTGAAGATCACTACGAGCGCCGATTCCGACACCCGGATCAGCGTCTCGAGCTCTGGCAGCCCCATCAGCGCACCGCCGTCGCCGAGAGCCGCGACCGTTGTCCGGTCGGTCCTGCCGACGGCGGCGCCGACGGCGCCGGCGAGCCCGAGCCCGATCGTCTGGAACGCCGCGCCGGTGAACACGAGGGCGGACGGGTCAGCCGCGGGCCAGTACATGGCAGGCCATCCGACGAAATGGCCGCCGTCCATGACCAGCGTCCGCTCCCGCGGCAGCAGGCCGGCCAGCGTCAGCGACAAGCTCCTTGGGTCGATCCGGCTGGCCGTGCTCGCGTCGTCGTACGGCTCGTGTTCCCAGCTGATGCGCCTGATGTCGGCTGCCACCTCGGCGCGCCAGCCAGATGACGCCAGGCCGCGGGCCTGCGCGCCGTCCAGCAGGGCGCTGGCGACCTGGGCCGCGTCGCCCGTGACGCACAGGTCGACCCGGCCCACAGTCGGGGCAGCGTGCAGGTCGACCTGCACCAGTGTGGCGCCGGGATCGAGCAACGTGCCGCCATGCAGCGTGAAGTCGTTCAGGCTCGCCCCGAACGCGACGACCACGTCGGCCTGGCCCATGATCCGGGCCGCCCGTGGCGAGGCGAAGCCGCCGCAGATCCCGAGCGACCACGGGCTGTCGCGGTACAGGCCGTCGGCCATGACGGTGGTCGTGAGCAGCGCGCCGAGCCGGTCAGCGAGCACGGCGATCGGGCGTGCGGCGCGGGAGCGGTACGCGCCAAGCCCGACGAGCAGCAGCGGGCGGCGGGCGCTGGCGAGGGCGTCAAGCGCCGCGTCGACCTCGGCAGCCACGAGCACGGGGAAGACGGCCCGGCGCGCGGCCCGGGCCAGCACCGCGGTCTGGTCGGGTACCGCGCCTCTGGCGCGCAAGTCGGGCACCGTGGCGCCGAGCATGTCGGCGGGCAGGCTAAGCACGACGGGGCACGGGCCGCCGCGCGCGAGCTCGAGCGCGCAGGCGACAGTGCCGCGGGCGGTCGCTGGGTCGGTGATGCGAACGGTCCTGGCGCCCAGCGCCGCGGCGAACGCGCCCTGGTCGATGTCGACCCGCCGCGGCCCGCCCGTCGGCTGGTCTCCGCTGAGCAGCAGCACGCCGCTGCGATGCTTGACCGCCTCGGCCAGCCCGGTCGCGGTGTTGGTCAGGCCGGGCCCGTACGTGGTCGTGCAGACCGCGACGTTCCCGGTCGCCCGGTAGTACGCGTCCGCCATCGCGATGGCCCCGCCCTCATGCCTGGCGGCCACGTACCTGACGCCACCGGCCATGAGCCCGGCCACGGCGAGGAAGTTCCCGTTGCCCACGACGCCGAAGGCGGCCCTGACGCCCTCGTCGGCAAGAGCCTGTCCCACTGCGGTCGCGAGCTTCGCCATAGCCAGCTCATTCCAGCTCGAAGACGACTTCGCCGACGGTCATGTCGATCCTGTTGACCCGCACGAGCGTCCAGCCGGCCTCGTCGAACACCGACTCCCAGTCGGCGACGGTGGGGAGGAAGACGCCCATCAGGTCATGGCCGAGCTCGAAGCCCAGCCTGAACACCGGCAGGTCGGAGTCTGAAGCCTCGGCCGTCCGCGTCGCGTCGCCGAGCAGGAGCCGCCGGGCCGAGGGAAAGACCTTGCGGAACCGCCGGAACGCGGCGACACAGTTCTCGCGCGGCCAGAAGTCGTGCCCCATCATGAAGCACGTGATCAGCTCGACGTCGGCGAGCTCGGGACGCTCCTGCAGGTCGAGCACGTCCGCCTCGATGAAAGTGACCCGGTCGCTCATGCCCGCGGCCGACGAGCCAGCCCGCGCCGCGTCGAGCGCGGGCCGCGCGATGTCGATGCCGACACCGCGAGCGCGCGGGTACCTGGCCAGGACGTCGAGCACCCGGCCGCCGCTGCCGCAGCCCAGGTCGGCGACGTGGCTGACGTCGAAGTCCAGGCGCCCCATCGCATCCCAGAAGGTCCGGGCGTAGCAAAGCTCGTCGATCTCCCGGCAGGCGTACGCGATAGCGGCCGCGTCCCGCTGGTAGAACTGGCCGACCCGGTTCTCGCTGACCAGGACCGACGGCATCTGCCTGAACAGCTCGGCGCTGCCGCGGCTCAGCCAGTGGAAGAACGACTTGTACCGGTACACCTCGTCGAAGGCGCCAGCGATGACGACCACCGGGCCTGCACGCCGCACCACGCCGACCGAGGCCAGCGCGCGGAAAAGCCCGACCGTGCAGGCCGGGTCCAGGCCCCGGCGCGCAGCGAACGATTCCGCGTCCAGCACCCTTGACCTGCGCAGCTCGTCCAGCGCGCCGATCTCCCACGCCGCGGCGATGGCCCACGCGGCGACCGCCGAGTTGTAGATGTTCGCGGCGGCTCCCCGACCGGCTGAGCCTCCTTCCCGCCCTGGCCCGGCGTCCTGCGGGGCGGTGGTCACGACCTGACCAACTGCGCTGTCGGTTCGGCTACCGAGGCGGAGAGCACCCGGCAGTACTGCGCTGCGATCCTGGTGATCGTGCTTTCGTCGAACCGGTCACGGCTGAACCGGATAACGCCGACCACCTCTCCTGACCGGAGGTGGTCAAGCGCCCACAGCATGCCTCTCGGCGTGCCCGCCCCGATGGGCCTGGATGTGCGCCTGCCGCGGAGCTCGGCGTACCTGATGTCACCGGCCCGCTCGATGCCCGCGAGAGCGGGCGGCGGGAGCATCTCGAACGCGGAAACCGCCAGGTGATCGTCGCCGCACGGCCCTAGCAGGTCACCAGCTTGCGCTTGGATTAGCGGAAACGGGATGTCGTTCGCGAATGCCTGCAGGCAGCTGGCTCTGGTCCGCGCGATGACGTCGATGAACCTGCCGCAGCCGCGCAGGTCGGTCCTGATCGGCAAGAAGTTGTACAGCGGTCCCACTACGCCGGCGAAGCTCGGCTCGTTGCGCCCGGCCGTGAATGTCGGCACCACCAGGTCAGATTCCCCGGTCAGCTGGCTGGCCAGCAGGTTATAGGCCGCGAGCAGCACGACGAACAGCGAGCTGCGGTTCGACCTGGCCACCAGGGCCGCCGCCTGCGTCAGTTCCCTGCCGATCACGAACCGGTGCACCGAGTACGGATCGGCGGCACCTTCAGGCAGCATCCGGTCGGCTGGAAGCGCGTGCACGCGAGCGCCGAGCAGGCGCTCCCGCCAGTACCCGCTAGCGACGCCAGACCAGGACTCCTCCCTGGCCCGCTGCCACGCGGCGAACTCGCGGTACTGGCGCGCGTCTGGAAGGCTGGGCGCGCGCCCGGTGGTCCTGGCGGCGTAGCAGGCTGCGAGGTCGGTGATGATCACCTGCATGGACCACGCGTCGGACGCGATGTGATGCGTCATCAGCGCGAGCACGTGGTCGTCCGCGCCGAGCCTGCCGAGCACGGCTCGCAGCAGCGGCACCTCATGGTGGCTGAATGGCTCGGCCTCGACGTCATCGAGCAGGTCGTACGCGGCCTGGTCAGCTGAGTCAGCCGAGCCCACGTCCTGCAGCCGCAAGCTCACCGGGCACGGCGAGTTCAGGTGCTGATGCCACCCGCCTTCGTCCCTGCGCAGGGAAGTGCGGAGCAGCACGTGCCTGGCCACGACGTCATCGAGTGCGGCCGATAGCGCGCCGACGTCGAGTCGGCCGCGCAGCCGCAGCCCGTAGGTGATCGTGTACCACTGGCTGAGCGCTCCTGCGGTCTCGCCGTGGTCCAGGGAGCACAAGAAGTCTTGGTTCAGCGACAGCTCAGGCGGGTTGTCGGTCATCTCGTTCCGTCTCCCGGCCTCAGGCCTGCGCTTGCTGCATGGCCTTCTCGACCTGCTGGTCAAGCTCGGCAACGGTGGGGGCGTCGAAAATGTCGGCGATCAGCAGCTCGACACCCAGACAAGCCTGGATCGCGCTGATCAGCCGCATCGCCATGAGCGACTCTCCGTGCAGGTCGAAGAAGCTGTCATCGACCCCGACGCTAGGCACCCCGAGCACCTCGGCGAACAACGAGCACAGGACCTCCTGCCGCGCGGTCTGCGGCGCCCGGTAGGCCGACAAGCCTTCAACCACAGGCTCGGGCAGCGCCTTGCGATCCACCTTCCCGTTCGGGGTCAGCGGCAGCGAGTCGAGCGTGACGAACGCCGACGGCACCATGTACTCGGGCAGCAGCTCTGTCGCGTGCGCCCGCAGCCCGTCGACGTCGACCTGACCAGCCTCAGCGACGACGTAAGCGATCAGGCGCTTCTCGCCGCCGGTGACCTCGCGCGCGACCACGAACGCGTGCGCCAGCCCTCGGTATCTCGCGAGCACGCTCTCGACCTCGGCCAGCTCGACCCGGTAGCCGCGGATCTTGACCTGGTCACCTGACCGCCCGACGAATTCGATCAGGCCGTCTTGCCGCATTCGCACCTGGTCCCCCGTGCGGTACATGCGCTGGCCCACCCCGGCGAAGGGATCGGCGACGAACCGCTCGGCCGTGACGTCCGCCCGCCGGTAATAGCCGCGCGCGAGGCGGTCCCCTGCGACGTACAGGTCGCCGACCTCGCCCGCCGGCAGCGGCCTGAGCTGCTCATCGAGCACGTGCAGCCGGGTGCTGTCCATACCGCGACCGACCGGCACGGTCGGGCCCATCGAGTAGGGCGCCCGCATCGGCGAGTTGGTGATGAACGACGACATCTCGGTCGCGCCGTAGGTCGCGCGCACCACCGTGTCAGGGCACGCCTCGAGCACCTGCTGCACGGCCTTGGCCGAGATCACGTCCCCGCCCGTCAGCACCTCACGCACGCCAGCGAAGCACTCAGGCGCCTCGTCGGCCACCACCCGGAACAGCCCGGCCGTCACGTGCACCGCGGTGATCTGGTGCTCGGTGATCAGGCGCCGCAAGGTGCCGACATCGAGGCGGCCTGGCGGCGCGAGGACCAGGTGCCCGCCGCGCAGCAGCGGGACCCACAGCTCATAGGTGGACACGCCGAACGCGTAAGGCGCCAGCATCAAGATCCGCTCCTGGCCGCCGCCATCCCAGCACGAGTCGAGCGCCAGCCCGAGGACGCCGCGGTGGGTTACGGCGACCCCCATCGGGTCGCCGGTCGAGCCCGAGGTGTACAGCACGTGCACCAGGTGATCGGGGCCGACCTTGATCTTCGGGTCGGTGCCGGGCAGCGCGTGCAGCTCGGTGTCGGAGTCCACGAAGACAACCGTTGGAACCTCGGGCAGGCCGCGCTCGCGCATGATGGCGTCGGCAAGCAGCACGGGCTTGCCCACGCTGTCTGCGATCCACTGCAAGCGCTGCAGCGGATACGCGCTGTGCAGGGGCAGGTACAGGGCGCCGGCCTTCACGATCGCCAGGATCGAGGCAACCATCTCGACGGACCGCTCCTGCAGCACCATGACCGGGTCTTCTGGCCTGACGCCCAGGCCGAGCAGCCTGCGGGCAATCCGGTTGGCCCGCTCATCGAGCTCGGCGTAGGTCACAGCCTCGGCGGGGGAGGACACCGCGATCGCGTCCGGTGTCCGTGCCACTACGTGAGCAAAGCGCTCCTGAACGGAATTGGAACCCTTCATGTCTACTGATCCGCCTATTCGTGACAGCCGCCGCGCAGCTCAGGCTTGGGGGGTCGCCCCGGGGCTAGCACCGCGGACCCGCTCCAATCCGCACCGCATTACGTCTACAGCGAAGATCGCAGCGATCCGCTATTGGGCGCATCTCGCTGCTTGCGCTCAGCACCGTCACGGCGCAATCAGCGAGATGCGCCGCCAGGGGCCGGGTGTCACCGTCGGGAATGCAGGACTGGCGTTAGCCGGGACGAAAAGCTGCGCCCGCCAGGCACCGCCAGATTCGGCCTACCAGACATCTAGGACGTGGCCTTGGAAAAGCACAGCCCGTCGTAATCGACATGACCGGCAGGCACCGGGTGCTCACCAATGAAGGAGGAGGGAACCGCAATGCTTGACCAAGCTGGAGAACGGGCTGTGGTGCTCGGCGGCGGCATGGCCGGCCTGCTCGCCGCCCGCGTCCTGTCTGACGCGTATGCCGACGTCGTCATCGTGGACCGCGACGACCTGTCCGGTGCGACAGGCGCCCGCAGCGGCGTGCCGCACGGTCGGCACGCGCACTGCCTGGTGGCCAGGGGCCACCAGATCTATGAGGAGCTGTTCCCCGGTCTCACCCAGGGAATGAGCGACGCCGGAGTGACGCTCGGCGATTTCAACGGCGGGATCCAGTGGAACTTCAACGGCCACCGGCTAGCTGCGTCCGACTCGGGCCTGACGTGCGTGTCGTCCGGCCGCCCGATACTCGAGCAGCATGTCCGCCAGCGTGTCCAGGCCATTCCCAACGTGCGCTTCCTCGATCTGCACGACATCGTGAGCCTGGAGACGACTCCAGACAACAAGCGGGTCACCGGAGTGCGGATCCAGCGCAGCGAGCAGGGCAGCCAGCCCGAGGTGCTGCTCGCCGACCTGGTGCTCGACATCACGGGCCGCGGCTCGCGGATGCCGGCCTGGCTGCGCGAGCTAGGCTACGAGGCGCCACCGGAAGACAAGATCAAGGTCGACCTTGCCTACACCACGCGGCACTACCGGCTGAAGCGCGATCGGTTCGGCACGAGCATCGCGATCAACCAGGCCGGCACGCCAGCGTCTCCCCGCGGCGTGTTCTGCTATCCGCTGCCTGACGGCGAGACCGTCGAGCTGTCGCTCACCGGGGTACTCGGGGACTATCCGCCAACCGACCACGAGGGCTTCCTCGCCTACATCAAGTCGCTGCCTCTTCCCTTCCACTACGAGTACGTCAAGGACGCGGAGCCGGTCGACGAGCCGGTGCGCTTCAAGTTCCCTGCCAGCGTCTGGCGCCACTACGAGCAGCTGACCCGCTTCCCTGATGGGCTGCTGGTGATGGGCGACGCCGTGTGCAGCTTCAACCCGGTCTACGCCCAGGGCATGACGGTCGCCGGGATGGAGTCGCTGACGCTGCGCAAGCACCTGCAGAACCCGGCGGCGCTGAACGCGATCGAGTTCTTCGGCGAGATAGCCGGCCAGATCGCCTCCCCGTGGCAGTTCTCCGCCATCGCCGACCTCGGATACCCGGGCGTCGAGGGCCAGCGGAACGACCAAATCAACCTGGTCAACCAGTACATACCGAAGGTGCTAGCCGCCGCGACGCAGGACCCGGTTATCACCGACGCCTTCCTCCGGGTCGCCGGGCTGGTCGAGGATCCGATGTCGCTGATGAGCCCGGCCATCGCAGGACGGGTCGGGCGGGTACTGCAGCAGTTCGGGCGCCGGCCGGCCAGCACGCCGGCTCCTGCCTGAGCATTGCCCGAGATTGAGCACACCAGAGACTGAAGGAAGGTACCCGATGCGTCCGTTCAAGATCGACATTCCGCAGTCGCAGCTCGATGACCTGAAGCGCAGACTCGCGACCACCCGCTGGCCCGATGAGATGCCCGGCGCTGGCTGGAGTCGTGGCGTGCCCGTTGCCTACCTCAAGGAACTCGCCGAGTACTGGCAGACGGGGTATGACTGGCGCTCCGCCGAGCGGTATCTGAACAAGTTTCCCCAGTTCCTCACCGAGATCGACGGCGCGCAGGTGCACTTCCTGCACATCCGCTCGTCCGAGCCGGGCGCGATGCCGCTGATCCTTACCCACGGCTGGCCAGGATCCTTCGTCGAGTTCATCGACGTGATCGGGCCGCTGGCCGACCCGGCCGCACACGGCGGCGACCCGGCCGACGCGTTCCACGTCGTCATCCCCACCCTCCCCGGCTACGGCTTCTCCGGGCCGACCGGGCAAGCCGGCTGGGATACCGAGCGGGTCGCGCAGGCGTGGAAAGAGCTGATGCGCAGCCTCGGCTACAACCGCTACCTGGTACAGGGCGGCGACTGGGGCATGCCGATCTCGCTGCGTCTCGGCCTCGCCGACCCGGAGCATGTCGCGGGCGTGCACGTCAACATGCTGGTCACCTTCCCACCGGCTGACCCGACTGACAAGGAGGCCATGGGCGCGGTGATGGCCAAGCTGACCCCGCAGGAGATGGAGCGGGCGGGGTTCGCCATGCACTTCCAGCAGGACGGCATGGGCTGGCTGAAGATCCAGGCCACCCGCCCGCAGACGCTCTCCTACGGGCTGACCGACTCGCAGGCCGGCCAGCTCGCCTGGATCGTGGAGAAGTTCAAGGAGTGGACGGACTCGAAGGACCGGCCCGAGGACGCGGTGAGCCGTGGCCACCTGCTGACCAACGCCTCGATCTACTGGTTCACCGGGACCGCCGGGTCCAGCGCCCAGCTGTACTTCGAATCCGAGCACATGGACGCCGACTTCTTCAGGACCTGGGGCGGACCCTGGCCGCTGACGATGCCGGCCGGAGTGGCGTTCTTCCCCAAGGACGCGGCGCGGCCGATCCGGTCGTGGGCGGAGATGGTCCTGCCGACGCTCAGCCACTGGACCGAGTTCGACCAGGGCGGCCACTTCGCCGCTCTGGAGCAGCCCGAGCTCTTTGTTGGCGATGTCCGGAAGTTCGCCAGGTCACTGCACTGACCACCGCCAGTACGCCGGCCGGCCGCTCGTGAAAGCGCCCGGCCGGCGTACCCGGCTGCGCCGCGGCCAGCGCCCGGCAGCTCCTACATCCTCACGGGGAATGCCGCGGGACAAATGCCCGCGGCGGTGGCCAAGCTGTGCGGTTGGGATGCCCAAAATGAACCCAGCGAGCGCGTTGACGTCGCTGATCCCCGAGCCTGGCCCGCGCAGGGTCTACCTGCTTGCCAACCAGGTGGGGCATTCGCAGGTCACGCGTGAAATCAGCACACAGAGGCCCGGCGCCGCAGGTCGCGGGGCAGCTTGCCACTATGCAAGAAGCCGTATCGCCGCGTGATTCGGAGGGGTTCTTCATGTGGCTTGGATCGAAGCAGAGCATGGCAGGTGTAGCGCGGATGCTGCGGAAAGCCATTCCCGCTCGCGGGTGGCGACGATATGCCGTCAGCGGCTTTGCTGGCGGTATTCGGCACGGTCGCGGCGGTCAATGCGCAGGCCGCGCCGGCGCATAGCACGCCCGGCAAGATCCTGTCTCGTGCGATGCCTGCGAGTCCCGCGCTGGCAGGCGATCACACCGCTGGCGATCAGATCAATCGGCTCGTCAGATGTAGAGGGAGTCGGGCTCGAGCCCGCACAGTATCCGCCCGTAGAGTTCGGCGTTGGTGTCCGGATGCATCAGGGCGTGCATGGTGACCGCGTTGATGTCGCGCGCGATCCGCTGGATCGGCTGGTCACTATAGATGGACGAACCGCCGCTGGCCGAAGCCAGGATGTCCACGGCTTCCTTGCCGAGCCTGCACACCGCACCGAGGTCGGCGCGTGCCCTGACCCGCTCCTCAATGGTCCACGGGGCGTTCTCCACACCCTTGGTGTCGACCATCGCGGCCAGACGGTGGGCGTGGAACTCCGCCTCATCGATCTTCATGACCGCATCGGCGACCTGCAGATGGGTCAGCGGCGCCTTGGCCTGCTTGTCGTACCCCGTATAGGTGATCTTGCGCTCGGGCAGCCGCGCGAAGAACGCTTCCTTCGCGGCATTCGCCATGCCGACGACGCAGCCCACCGAGGACGCGGAGGCGACAGGCAGCAGGGGCGACCGGTAGATCGCGCTGGCGGCGCTTTGCGGCGAGGCGGACTGACCCTGCAGGACCGCACTAATCGGCAGCACGCGCTCCTGCGGGACGAACACGTCCGTCGCGACCGTGCTCACGCTGCCGGTGCCCTTGAAGCCTGACGTGTACCAGTCATCGATGATCTGCAGGTCCGACGTGGGCACCAGCGCGACGACCGGCATCGGCTCGCCCTCGCCGCCGATAAGGATCGCGATGATCTCCTGCCAGTGGCTGTGCAGCGCCCCGCTGATGAATCCCCACTTGCCGTTGACGACGACGCCGCCGTCGGTCTGGATGGCCATGGCGCTTGGGCTCAGTGTCCCGCACACTCGGACATCCGGAGTCGAGAAAACCTCGTCCTGGACCTGGTCAGGGAACATGCACGTCATCCACCCGGGAATCCAGTACACCGACGCGACCCACGCGGTGGAACCGTCGCCACGGCCGAGCTCGGCGGCTACGTCGACCAGGGTCCGCGTGTCGGACTCGTATCCGCCATAGCGCGCGGGTGCCCGCATGCGGAAGATGCCGGCGTCGGCCAGGGCCTCGATCGACTCCTCATGAATACGCCGATTCTCTTCCGACCAGGCCGCGTGCTTCTTCAGCAGCGGCACAAGCTCGGACGCGCGCTGAACAAGCTGCTCTCGCGCCGGAACGTCGGTCTTCCGCATCATATTCTCCTAAGGAATCAGCCGAGCAAGTGCGCTGTTATACGCCACTGAGACTTACTGTCGACGATCGCATTTGGTGGCCCGCTCCGCATCTTGTGGATTGCGTATGATCTCACCACCGATCAATTTGGCTAATGGCGCTCGCCTGCTAGTGAGCTAGGTATCTGTCGATTGACCTGACCGTTGGGTTGTTCATGAAGGTCTTCAGGCTGATCTTGACCGCGGCGGGAACCATATAGCCCGGCAGCGCCCGGCCGGCGGCGTCCCGCAGCCCGGCCGCATCCAGCGCCGCCCTGGCCGCCGGGACGACGTACCCGGCCAGCCACTTGTCCCCCGGCCGGTCTTCCCGCACCGCCACCGCGGCCTGGCCCCCACGGCTGGGCGGCCAGCACCGCCTCGATTTCGCCCACCTCGACCCGGAACCCGCGGATCTTCACCTGGTCGTCAACCCGTCCCAGGTACTCCGGCTCACCCGCCGGCGTCCACCGGCCAGGTCCCCGGTCCGGTACATCGGCTCCCCCGCGGCACCGAACGGGCACGCCACGAACCGCTCGCGCTGCTCGCCCTGTACCAGGCACTGCGGATCGCCATCACCGACGCGGTGCAGACCGCCCCTGGCACCGACCCGGACCGGGCCAGCTTCCAGGTCGCTGTCGAGACCGCCCAGGCAATGGTCACTGGCGCCCGAAACGTAATCACCGGCGCGGCCGACCTGGCAGGCGACATCGGCCGCGCAGTCCTGGCGAACCTGCATCCGCCACGCCGGCCGCGCGTTTGCGCCCGCAGGGTTCGGCGGAGGTTGCGCGCGTCAGCCACGCTGGGAGTTGATCAGGCTCATGGGACGCATGTCCGTCCAGTTCTTCTCGATGTACTCAAGGCAGCTGACACGGGAGTCCGTGTCGTGAACGACGGTCCAGCCCTTCGGGGTCGGCTGGCCGGCCGGCCACAGGCTGTGCTGACCCTCGTGGTTCACGAGCACCCGGTACGAAGCATCTGGGTCTTCGAAGGGATTCGCCATGGTGATCCTCATTCCACTAGGCAATGCCGCAAGCGCGTAACCTTCCGAGGAAATCCGCAGCGGCCGGCCGCCCAGGAAATCCGCGGCAGCGGGCCACCTCAGATGAGCCTTCCGAACGGCAGCCTGGCAGACCGGGCCGCGCGCCGGCACCTTCGACATTGCGCGCGGGCCCGCCGCCGGATAGCCGGCATGTGATCCGCAATCGGGAAGGTGCGGCGATCTGGCCAGCCTGCGACCGTGTGGAAGTGTCCGCGCGGCTAGCCGGCCAGCGGATTCGCACTAGACGATCGGCACCAGCAGATGGACGGTGAGCGGCTGATGGGTTCTGCAGCTAGAGACGAAGTCGAGTCCGCCTTGGCGGCCTTTCCCGGCGTCGCCGGCGTCGCGGTAACCGAGCATGACAGCCGGCTCGCAGATCAAAACCTCGTCGCGTACGTGGCGCCAGACGGCCCCGGCCTGGACATGGCCGAACTGCGTGCCCACGCCAGGAAGATCCTTCCGGCCAGCAGGACGCCAGTGGCCATAGTGCTGGTCGACGAGATCCCGGTGACCGCGGCGGGAGCCGTCGACACAGCCGCGCTCCCGGTACCCGATCTCGACGGCCTGCTGCCCTACCGGGCGCCGGCCACCGCCCGGCAAGGGATCTTGTGCGATCTGTTCGCCGAGGTGCTCGGCGTGGCCAGATGCGGAATGGACAACGACTTCTTCGACCTCGGCGGCCGCTCGGTAGAGGCGATGATGCTGGCCGGCCGTATCAGCGTCGCCTTCGGCGTCCGGATGTCGATGGCCGACCTGTTCAAGGCGTCCACGGCTGCCGATATGGACCGCAGACTCGACCTCACGGCTGATGCGCGAAGGTAGCCAAGCAAAGGACTCGTGTGCCCGCCGTGCTCGGTGCCGTTGGAGGTCAGGACCTGCCGCCGGTGACCGGCAAAATCCTGGGACATGGTCGCCCAGGAGCTGATCGTCGAGGCCGAGGGGGCACGATCAGCCGCGGGAGGTGCCGATGCTGCGGGCACTGCATGCCCGCAGCGCCCGGGCACCTCCTGGCGGTCTCCTCGCCTAGCGCCCGGAGCACCATCTGGTTAAGATGATCGAGTCGGCATTCGCCATGCGGCGCCGAGGCGTCAGCACGCCGCAGGTCTGGGATCAGGCCCGCAGTACCGGATCTTGCTGGGAAAGATCACACTCGAGCGTGGCGCATAGCGCTATCGCGTCTCATACGATCAAACACTGGCCTCTTGTTCCTAGATTGTGAGGGATCCTCATGCCGCACATCACTCTGAATTCGGATGAACCGGGAATCCGTGGTTTGTTCCGGTTCCGGCCAGAGACTGCCCGTCCGCTGAACGAGCTGGTTGAGGTGCTGCTGCGCGGCCCGGGTACCCTGACCCCAGGCGAGCGGGAGCTGATCGCGGCCTATGTGTCGGGGCTGAACGAATGCCGGTACTGCTGCTCGTCGCATTCCGCCTATGCCGCGGTCCAGTTGCCGGGAGGGATGGATCTGGTGAATCAGGTCCGTGGCGACGCAGGGAGCGCGCCGGTCTCAGCCAAGCTGAAGACCCTGCTTCGGATCGCCGCAGCAGTACAGCAAGGCGGCCTGAATGTCACCGGGCAAGACGTGGCTGCGGCCCGCGCGGAGGGCGCGACGGATACGGAGATCCACGACACCGTTCTGATCGCGGCCGCGTTCTGTATGTTCAACCGCTACGTCGATGGTCTGGCCACGATCGCCCCTGACGACCCCGGCCTCTATGCCGCGCGAGCGCAGCGGATCGTCGCGGACGGCTATCTGGCACTGCTGGTTGAGGCACAGCGCCAAGACGCCTAACGTCGGCCTGTCAGTGAGCAGCTCTAGCGACCAAAGGGTCGCTAGAGGCGGTCAGCTTCCGCTGACTCGGGAGCTGACGCCAGAATTCGGATGGCCGCGGTCCGACCCGGCTTTGCGTCATGCCCCACAGCTTGCCACCCTCCCGGTCAGCGCCTGCGGTGCCGTCGTGCACGCTGCGGCGCCACTGGGCGCAGCCACCGCGGATGAGCGCGCCGACTACCTGGCGGTACGGCTCGGCGCTGATCACATCCGGCTCGCCGGTCAGCCGCACTTGGCGCCGTGGGATCCCGAGGCCGACGCGGTGATGGCCACGACGGGCCGCGTCCTCTGCGAGGAGAGCGTGGCCCGACCGGCAGACCGCCGATCTAGGATCTCGATGGTGTAGTCGACCTCTTCGGTGTGCCGTGTGCGGCGTTCGGCTGGTGTGCGGCCTGACGTTCGCGGCCGGCTGTCACGGCGCCTGGCCGCCGGGCAGTATGTCCAGGCGCGGTCCGATCCCGGCCGTGGGGGCGACGGCACCGCTCTTGCCGATGACGCACGCCAGGCTGGCCGCCGACCAGCAGGGGCATCCCAAATCCCAGCCTGTCGCGTTACCGCGCATGAAGCTCGGCCCGGTCAGCGGCTGCCGGTCGGCCTCGCCGGGTCGGCCCGCGCCACCTACCCTGCTCGCGTCAGCTAGCCGGGTCGCGCGGGCAGTTCTGGTACACGGCGAGCCGCCACAGGCCTTCGCTCTTGACCAGGATCCAGGCCGCGCGGATGGCCTCCTTGCTCGACACCTCCTTCTCACCCGGGCCGAGCACACCGCCCACGGTCAGCAGGGCAAACGCGCCGGAGCCGAGCGGCTTGACGTCAAGCGGCGTGCCCGTGACGGTGGTTCCCTTGTACTGGTTGGCGTATCCAGCCTCCATGAACTGCCGGATCTCGTCGCGGCCCTTCTTGTACACGCCCGGCAGGATGAGCGTCCCATCCGGCGTGAACAGCTGGGAGAAAGCCTCGGCGTCGTGCGCGGCCCATGCCGAGACCAGCCGGCCTGGCACTGCGGCGATTTCCGCCATGAGCGCGTCCGGCATCTTGCCTGCGGGCGCGGATGCTTGAGTGGTCATACTTCTTTCTCACTTCCCGTGGAGGACCCGGATTTGCCTAGGGACAAAATTCGGTCACCGACTCGATGAAAATGTAGTCGTCCGGAGGTTCTTGTACCTCTCTCAAGATGCTGTATCCTGGAGAGTTTTTTCTCCCAAAATGCCTTATCCCTGATCCGGTACTCCCGCTCGGCAGACGCGCAGGGCACTGGACGGCTGCGCTGCTGCGCAATCAGGAAGGTGCCCCGACCTGCCCAGGCTGCGACGGTGGGTGGCCGGGCGCTGCCCGACCCGGGAGCAATGGGTAATCGAGGTTGCGGAGAGTGAATGGGCCTTAATCAAGGATGAGCAGAGACGATATTACCAAGCGCGGCGCTGGCGGGCGGAATACGGCCATCCCGAACGCGTTTTCTTCCTTGCCCAGTGAGGCAAAGCCCATGGCCGTGGCTTTCCGGAGCATAGCCCTAGTCAATCTATTCGCCAAGCTCGTGCGCCAGACAAGCGACGCTGGCTTCGCGGATTATACCCGTCACCGAAATGCTTCCTGACATAGGCCAGCTTTGGCTCCCTGGCAGCGCTGGCCGACGCTATGGCTCAGAACTCAGGCTCGTCGCAGTGGACGGGTGAACACGGACAGGCCGACCAATGATCGCGGCCCCGGGCCCAAGGACTCGCCCTTGGTCTTGCCCTTAGGCGCTCGGCAACCCCGAAGGTGCACCGCCCCGTACCCGACGCCAGGATTACAGCGACGCCGCCATTGGCAGGTGCCAGGGTCGCCCCAGTCTTTGCCGATGAACTGCCGAAGGAGTAGCAGCATGACAACCATTCGCGGCGCTCTGCGCGACCTCGTTATGTCACCTGCCTTGGTCGACGTGACGTTCGCGAAGCGCGGATTCCCTGCCGAGCCGTCGGCGGTGACGGAGCAACTCGAGGCGGTTCCGCAGGCGGTGATCTGCGGCTTCGAGTGGGGCATCGGGGCGCGCAACCAATGGGAGGTGGAACGCAGGCTGGACATAGTCGATCCTGAACTGCGCGGCTTCGCGTACGAGGGCGCCACGATGGCCTTCACCATCCTCGATTCGATGGGCCGCGGCCACCGCGCTCGTGACCTGCTGCTCGGGCCGGGACGGCCGCATATCTTCCTGGCCTACATCGGCATGGGCTTCGCTATGGCGCGGCTGCCCAGGCCAGTATGGAAGAAGGTGCTCCCCGACCTGACCGGATGCGAGTTCCACCCGACCATGAGCTGGCTCGTCGTCGACGGATACGGCTTCGACCGGGCTTACTTCGACACCAAGCGCTGGGTGGACGCGCAGTACACGCCGTCGCCGTACCCGTGGGACGGCGCGCCCGGCTACTTCCTGCGCGCCGTGGACCAGGGCATCGGCCGGGCGCTGTGGTTCATCTGCGGCGCGAACGTAACTGACGTGGCTGCAGCGGTTGGGCGGTTCGCCAGCCACCGGCATGCGGACCTGTGGAGCGGCGTGGGACTGGCCGCCGCGTTCGCCGGCGGCAGCGACGCCAGCGGCCTGGCCGCGCTTCGCCGTGCGTCCGGGGAGTACTGGACCGAGCTCGCCCTGGGGGTCGTGTTCGCGATCAAGGCGCGGACCTACGCCGACTTCCTGCCGCCCCACACAGAGCTAGCCGGCTCGGCCCTGGCGGACCTGTCCGCCGAGGCGGCCGTCGCGCTCGCCGACCGCACCAGCCCGAACGGCAGCGGCAGCAACGTCCCTGCCTACGAGGTGTGGCGACAGAACATTCGCGCCCGCCTTGCGGCGCGATGACCTCACCCCGGAACCCAGCCGGGACGCCGATCAGGGCGTACCCGCGCACGGTGGAGTAAGTGGCGTTCACGAAGTTTGATCGCGTTGGTGACCCGGCCCGCGCAGCCGACTCGTTCGTATCTGAGCTTCGGCTCGTCGTGTCGGAGCGGACTACCGGGTGAGCCGTTATGCCGCGACGCTGACGACCTCGCGCCACGGCCGGTCTGGCTCGCTCAGCAGAGCGGCCAGGATCCGGTTGAATTCCTCGGTCCAGCCGGTCACCGTCTGCTCGTCGAACTCGTCGATGTTGTGCGTGAGGTTGCCGACCAGCTCGCCGGTCGCACCGGCCCTCTGCGGGATCCGGCTGGCTGGTGGCTAGCTGCGTCATTGCCCACGTGTCCCTTGCTGGAAGCGGTCCGTCAGTTCAGCTGAAGGCCCATCCCCCGGGTCGCCGCCATGGCCAGCGCCGAGCATCTCGCCGGTTGCGCACGCCGTGAGCTGGCCCGCGAGCCGGACGGCGGCCAGCAAGTTCGGAGGTGCCTGGCCGCGCCGCGGCTGGAAGGCTAACGAAGCGTGGTACATCCGTTCACCGATGACGGCACCGCTCGCAGCGACCTGATTCTCCGGCAGCTCACCGCTGGCGACGCCAGGCCGGTCCTGGTGGCCGACTTCCAAGCGTTCTCCTCGGCCCCTCGGCTCAGTCACCTGATCAGCGCACGGGCGCAGGGCCAGCCGGTATACCAGGTCGATCCGCTCAACGCCTTGTCCTTTGACCGGGCCTACGTGTCGCTGGCCGACATGGCGGCCGAGGCCGCCGAGGAGTTCGGTCGCTCTGCGCCGGCCGACGGCCCGGCCTTCGTCATCGGCTATTGCAGTGCCGCCGCGCTGGCGCTGCATGTAGCGACGCTGCTGGCGCGATCTCGGCCGGCCGTAGCCGTGCTGCTGCGGCCGTCCTGGCCGGACACGGAGATGATCACGACCCAGTTCGCCACGCTGGTCGCCAACGTGAGGGCCAGCGGTCGGTCGAGCCCGGTGCTGGACGGTGACCCCGGCGAGTGCGTGACCAGCATGGAGCAGGTGCTGCGCGCCGACATGGCGGCCCTGGCAGCCAGCCAGGGACTCGAAGGCGCGGAAGACACCTTCGCCGAGCTGCTGATGACCTACCGGTCCTGGCTGGCGTTCCTGCTGGCGTGCAGGAACGACCCGCGGTCCGCGTGGTCCGCCGGCGGCGCCGCCGTGACCGTGCTCACCGAGCTGCCGGATGCCTCCGTTCCCAGGCTGAGCCCAAGCGCGGTCAAGCACGAACGGCTGCCCGAGATCGATGGCAAGAACCCGGTCACGCCTGAGGTCGTCGATCTCGTGGTTGCTCAGGTCACCAACCGCTGAGCCGCCCGATCGACGGCTGACCCGGCCTCGCTGGGGATGCCGAGTCGTCGGTGACGACGTATTCGTTTCCTACCGAACTCGCCGGAGCCGTCACCAGCACTCACCGTATTCCCCTTGGTCAGGCGCTACCCCGCGGCCAGTCCGCCTGGGGTGGCTGGCTGCTGCCCACCGTGCGGTGGTTGTTTCCGGTCAGATGGGCTCCTCGGCGTAATGCCGATCAGCCGGATACGCACTCCTTCATCGGTGACGACATCGCAGTGGAGCGCCACCCATAGCGGCGGTTACTTGTGCGGGCGAGGCCTCCACAGGCGTCACGGACGGCAACAGTGAGCGCCTCCTGCGGCCGGCCACCTGGCACCGCGGAAGACTACGATTGCCCAGTATTTGTCCTTGGCAGGTCCGGTCCCTGGCCGCCGCCGTCGGCAGGCCGCGTGAGCAGGCCCGGACGCGGGCAGCGCGTGATCGACGGTTTTACTGGCCCCCGCCGCCGGCGGCCCGGCCGCCTGTCTGATTGATCCCGCTGCCCGAACCGTGGCGCGATCGTCTGGCTGGTCGCGCGTCGCAGTCGCGAGCGATCTCACTCGAACCGCTGGCGGATCCGCTGCCGCCACCGTTCGTATCCAGGCTCCGGCCCGCCCGTGTCGAACAGCACCTCGACCGCCTCCTCGGTGACCGCGGCCGCATCCTCGGCGGACATCCCGCACCACGCCTGCGCTCCGGCGTCGGTATGCGGCGTTTCGAGGCCGGCCAGCAGCCGCGCCTTCGCCGCGAACGCCGCGCCCTGCGCCCCGTCCGGCGCGTGCTCACCCGCGAGCTTGCGCATCAGCGTCAGCTCCCCGGCGTCCACGCCGCCGGCGTAGACGCTAGCCAGCGCCGCTCCGCTCCAAAGATCGCCTCGGCGATGCGGGGCGAACTTGCCGATCGCGTCGGCCACTCCGCGGACGTCAGATCCGTTGACGAACCACAAGGCCCGGCCGATGCCCTGGTCAATCGCCCTGTTGGCGTATTCGGCCGGCTTGAATAGCGGAACCCGCGCCTGGTGCTGCCGGTCAACATACTGGCTGGTTCGGAAATACGCCTGGTGAAAGCCATAGCCGTCAAGGGCCAGCCAGCACAGCACCTCGTCCTCGGGCATGATCGCGCGCCAGCGAACTGAGGGGAGCCGCGCCATCGCCCAGCCAACTCCGATGTGAGCCATGTAGACGTGCGGCTTCGCCGGGCCGGCCAGGAAGTCGTTGACCCAGTGCCGCCGGGCAGGCAAGAGCGCGTCCCGCACTGCCAGCGCCATCGAGCAGCCCTCGTAGGCAAAGCCGCGAAATGGCTTCTCAATAGCCTCGAGCGACGACTCCATGTCGGTAATGCTGCGACCGGTCAGTCCGTACCCGAAGCCGGTGAGGAACATCCCGCCGACCATTTCCAGGTTGGCCTGCTGCTGAGCGCCTGGCGCGTGAAATCCACGCCTCTCGAAGGTGACATCTCGGGGATCCGGTGCGAAGATCCGGTTGCGCAGCGAACCCATTAGCGTCGGCTTCACTTGCTGCTCCTCATGTTCCGGTGGAAGGCCTGCGCCCGTCTGTCGTGGCACGGCGGGTCGGTCCCGGCTCATGCCACGAAGTGGTAGACGCCAGGCCATCCTCGCTGGCTCCGCTCGACTGACGCTTGGGCGCGGATAGAGCAACGAGAGATTTGCCGATGCGTGCTTCGTGGTGATCTGATGGCATTCGGCGAGCCGCAAGCGGGAGGTGATCATGAAACATCGGACCGGCGCGGCCGCTGGGCTCACGGGCGACGTGAGTTTGTCATGAGTCGATTCATGATGCGCTAACTGTACGCCCGAGGCTGCCGGGCAGATGCTCGAGACGCGCATGGTTTGCCGACACGATACATGTGAGGGCACGAAGATGAGCACCGAATCTGGAGGAATGCACATCGAACTCCTCGGACCGCTGTCCGTGCGCATGAATCAGGTGCCGGTCATGCCAGCGGCCGCCAAGCCACGTCAGGTGCTGGCGTTACTCACGTTGAACGCCGGGCGCGTGGTCACGGTGTCGACGCTGATCGAGGAGCTGTGGGAGGACCGGCCGCCGCCCAGCGCCCACACCACCCTTCAGACGTACATATTCGACCTGCGAAAGCGCCTGGCGACCGCAATGGGGCCTGGCAAGGACCCGAAGTGGGTGCTGCGCACCACGCACGTCGGCTACCTGCTCGATGCCCAATCCGGCCAGATCGACATCGACGAGTTCGACAGGCTCGCCGGGGCTGGCCGGACGGCCGCGGAGGGCGCCAACTACCGCGGCGCGGCCGAGTTGCTCGGCCGCGCCCTGGCGCTATGGCGTGGACCCGCGCTGGTGGACGTGCGCAAGGGCAGGGTACTCGAGCTTGAGGCCATGGCGCTGGAAGAAAGCAGGCTCGTGGTACTCAGCCGCCGCATCGAGGCGGACCTCGCCCTGGGACGGCACGCAGACATACTCGGCGAGCTGACGGCCCTGGCGGCCAGGCACCCTCTCGACGAGAACTTCTCCGCGCAGCTGATAACGGCGCTCTACCGCACTGGCCACACGGCACGCGCGCTACAGGAATTCCGCCGACTGCGCAGTTCGCTCGTCGACGAGCTCGGGATCGAGCCCTCGGCGCAACTGCAACGGCTGCAGCAAGCGATGCTGTCCCGAGACCCGTCCATCGACGCCGCCTGAACGTCGTGCTCGGCCGTTCAGCGCCGGCTGGTGCCACATGACTGGCGTCACCGGCCACGGACGCGAATACTGGCCCGAGGTATCCGATGCGGTGCGACACGCCGGAAACCAGCGCAGATTGACATTTCATTACGAAACGCGGTACAAGAGGACGCATATCTCCAGCCAGCGGAAGGTCGCCGCGCGGCCGTCGGTCGGCCGCCCTTCCCCTGGCTGTTCACAGCGATGTACCGGATATACGGAAATTGTCTACCTGAGGAGAGCGTTGCTCTCCTCAGGTATCCGTCAAGGTGAAGGTTCCGCCCGATGACACAGCTTTTAGCGCAGCGACGTGACCAGCATCGACGGCTCCGATTCCACCAAGGAATCGCGACTTGCTGAAGATCCTGGTGGCCGAAGAGGCGGCCATGATCCGCGGTGCGCTCGTCGCGCTAATCGAGCTGGAGCCTGACCTGAAAGTCGTGGCCGAAGTCGACAAGGACGACGAGATCTTGCCAACGGCGCTGCTCTATCAGCCAGACGTGGCGATCATCGACGTCGACCAGCCTGGGTTCGACGGGCTCACGGCGGCAACACAGCTTCGTGGGCGGTTGCCGTCCTGCCGGACGCTGATCCTGACCAGCCTGGGCCGCCCGGGGCTGCTCAGGGGAGTGCTTTCCGCATCGGCGGGCGGGTTCATCCTGAAGGACGCCCCGCCTAGCCAGCTCGCTGCGGCCATCCGCAACGTCGCGTCTGGGCGCCGAGCGGTGAGCCCGGATTTCGTTGTGCCCACGTGGGGCTCGAACGGCATGCCGCTGTCGCCACGCGAGCACTCGGTCCTGCGCTTGGCCGGGGACGGCGCCGAGCCATCGGAGATCGCGGTCGCCCTGCACTTGTCCATCGGGACCGTGCGCAACTACCTGACGACCATCGTGGCCAAGCTGCACGCGCGCAATCGGGTTGACGCGATCAGGAAGGCGTACGACGTCGGCTGGCTGCCTTGACCGACGCGCTCGGACCCGGGCCGCGTGTCGGGGCTCGCCTCAACCAGGGCGCAGGCGCAGGCGCACGCGGCCAGTGCCCCGAACCCAGGCGGCCCGGCCGCTGGCCGGACGCGTTCCCACCGGCCTCAGCCCGCTGGCTGAGCCGGTCCCAGGGTCCCTTCCGCGGCCGGTCATACCCAGCCTCCATCAGGCAGATCACGCAGGGCGGACCAGCATGGGCAAGCCACCCTGCACTCGCAGCGACAGCATGGCCTCGGGCTTGACCTCGCGGCCTGGCACCAGCCCGAGCCGGAGCCTGCGCGCCACCATGATCGCGACGAAGGTCGCCTCCATCATGCCGAGGTGGCTGCCGACGCAGACCCTGGGTCCAGCGCCGAACGGGATGTAGGCGTACCTGTGCGTGAGGTCCGCGTTGGCCTGCTCGAACCGCAGCGGGTCGAATCGCTGCGGATCGGGCCAGAAGCCTGGGTGCCTGTGCAGCGTGTACGGGCAGATCATGACGTCCGCCCCGGCAGGGACACGGTACCCGCCGACCTCGTCGGCGGCGACCGCGCGGCGGGTGAGTGCCCACACCGGCGGGTACAGGCGCATCGTCTCCTGGATGACCATCGTCGTGTACGGCAGCCGATGCAGGTCATCGAGCACGGGCAGCCGGTCGCCGAGCACCTCCGCCGCCTCTTCCCGCATCCGCTCGCCGACCTCAGGATGCTGGTCGATCAGGTACCACGCCCAGGACAAGGTGCTCGCCGTGGTCTCGTGGCCCGCCAGCAGTATGGTCAGCAGCTCGTCTCTTAGCCGGCGCCGCCGCACGTTCGGGTCGGGCTCGTCGCGGTAGGCATCGAGCAGCCGGCTGATGACGTCGTCCGAGCCCGGCTTGGCGCTTCGCTCGCGCTCGTCGACGAGGGCCCTGGCGGCATCTTCGAGCTGGCGGAGCGCGGCGTGGAAGCGGCGGTGACGAGGGATCGGGAGCCAGATCGGCAGCATGCGCAGCGTCACCATCTCGAACATGGCCTGGTCCTGGACCTCCTCGAACGCCTCGCCCAGGCTGTAGAACGGGGCGAGATCGGCGTCGAGCAGCGCCTTGCCGAGCACGCTGAGCGTCAGCCGGGTCATCTCCGCCACGACGTCGACGGGTCCTTCGCCGATCTTGGATTCCAGCCTGCCCACAAGCGCGCTGGCCTCGTCGACGATCAGCCCGGCGAAGTCGCCAAGGCGGTCACGCCGAAAGGCCGGCTGGATGGTGCGGCGCTGCCGGCGCCAGAGCTCGCCCTCGCTGGTCAGCAGGCCCTCTCCCAGCAACCGCTTGGCCTCGGTCAGGCCCATGCCCTTGTGGTAGTTGGCTGCGTTGTCAGCCAGCACGTGCTTGGCGTGATCTGGGTGGTTGAAGAAGTACAGGCTCTTGAGGCCCATCCTGAAGCGCACCGCGTCACCGAACTCGCCGGCGGCGTCGGACATCAGGCTGAGCCTGTCCCCCCAGAGCTTGCGCATCAGCGACGGCAGCGCCCGCATCGGGGTAACCGGGATGGCGCGGCGGGGGCCGGCGTCGCCCGGGGCCTGCCGCAGCGCCGTGCCTGCGGGCTGGTCGACGGTCATGACACCTCCTGGTAGACCGCTATGCCCCACTTGCCAGCCCGGTGCAGGGCCGGGCGATGGAAGCGGCCGCCATAGAAGAGCAGGGCATCGCGGGTCGGCTCATGGCCGCTGGCGAGCACGGCGCCGAGGAAGATCGAGTGGTCGCCGCCGTCGTAGGTGGCGGCGAGCTCGCACTCGATCCAGGCGAGGGCCCCATGAATGATCGGCGCCCCCGTGTTGGGCGCTGGCGACCAGCCGACGATGTCAAACTCGCGCCGTCCCCTGGGCCGCGAGTGGTCGGCGAAGTAGCGCGCCACGTGCTCCTGGTGCCCGGCCAGCACCGAGACCGCGAAGGATCCGCTGTCCAGCACGGTCTGGTGGATGCCCGCTGTCCGGTTCACGCAGACCAGCACCAGCGGGGGCGACAAGGACACCGACGTGAAGGAGTTCGCCGTCATGCCCTGCGGCGCGTCGGCCCCAGCGGCCAGCACCGTGACGCCGGTCGCGAAGTGGCCGAGCACCGTGCGCAGCGGACCGCGCGCTTGACCCTCCGGGCCGTCCCGGCCGCCCTGGGCGTGCTGACCTGGCCCGCGCCGCGGCAGTCCCCTGACCGTCATGGCTTGCCCCCGACGCGCACGCGGGCCGAGCCCTCGGCCCGGCTGACTGGCTGCGGCACCTTGATCGCGTACCCTTCCAGCGCCGCCCTGAGCGATTCCGGTACGCGCGCTGGGGTAACCTCGCCGGCCTTGCCTCGCATGCAGGCGATCCGCTGCCTGCCGCGAGCGACGAGCGCCTCCATGCCGTCATGCAGGTGGACGTAGTCGAACGCGAACGCGATCTGGGTCTGGGTAAGCTCCTCCAGCCGCATCCTGATCGACAGCTGGTCGAAGGCCGAGATCTCGGCCAGGTACTCGCACTCGGCGCTGAGGGTGAACAACTTGAGGTCGTCACGCAACTCGGTGAGCACGTCCGGAGCATGCTCCAGCAGGAACATCTCCCGGCAACGGCCCTGCCAGCGCAGATAGTTGACGTAGTAGACGTTGCCGACGAGGTTGGTTTCCTCGAAGCTAACGATGTGTCGATACTCGTAGTACGACTTCATCTTATTTCTCCGCTTCTGTGAGGATGGCGAAAACGACCGGCGCCGCTTCATCACGGACGTGGGTCACGAACGTCGCGATACTCGTCGTGCCGGAAGCGCGCGATGATGACACCGCTCCTGCCCTGAGCAGCACCCATCCGCCGGGCGGCGACTCTTCGAGCGTGACCGGGCCTGGCAGCGCCCGGCCGACCTTACGCAGGCACTCCATGGCGCCCCAGACGCGCGTCGCGGACACCGCGAGATCCTCGCCGCGCTCCCGCGCCACGAGCTCAGCGAGGGCGAACTCCTCCGCGCCGAGCAGCAGCCGCCATTCGTCGGCCGTTCGGCTCGCGACAACCTCGGCGTCGCAGCCGACCTGGCCGGGCATCGCCACCGCCAGGGTCAGGCCCGCGTTGTGCGAGACCGAGACGCTGACGTCGGCGTCTACCTCTGGCTTGCCGTCGCGGCGGTACCTGACGACGGCGGGCTGGCCAAGGATCCGGCTCACCGCGATCGCCGTCTGCTTGCGTTGCCCGTCGCGGCCTCGCGCGCGCTGCGGCCCGTCAGGCTCGACCACGACCCGAGGCGAGCGCGGGTAAAGCTCCGCCAGCTGGCGCTCAAGGAACGGGCCGAGCAGCGCGGGCACCCAGGGACCACTGCCGTCCTGCTTGCGCACCGCGCGCAGCCGCAGGCCCTCCCAGCGCTCCACGAGAGTTCCGCTTGGGTCGCGGACGTCCAGGTCATAGGTGTAGCTGTCGCCCTCCCGATGACGTTCCCGCGCGGTGAGAATGACCATCGTGGTGCCATCACGCGGCACGCCAGGGTAGATCCTGGCGACGCCCTCGGGCAGCAGCGTCGCGTTCGGCACGCAGCACTGGATCGCGTGCATGAACGCATCCCGCGCCCCTGGATCGCCCAGCAGGAGACCAGCCGGGAAGAACGCGCTGAACCAGCTGTCGGCGGGCACCGTCGAGATCTCCGCGACGCATGACGTCGCCGCCATAGCCTGGTACCCGAGCACCCGCTGGAACCGCTTGCCCTGGAACAGCATCCCGCCGTACAGGTCACGCCCCGGGTCGATCGGCACGCTCGGCGAGCCGCTCTTGGGACCCGTGCTCGCGGACTCCGTGCTCGCCGACCCCGCGGAGGTCAGCCCGGGATCGGACTGCTCTTCGGTGATCCAGCGCAGCGTCGCGCTGAAGTGATCGGCCTGGAAGCTGGTGTCACTGCTGCGGATCACCACATCCACGCTGCCGCCCCGGTTGAGCGCCGCCACCCTGATCCCGGTCGAGCCGCCGGGCGTGACGACGATCGGGCGACGGAACTCGACGTCCTCGAGCACCAGCCGGCCTGCGCGCGGTGAGCCCCGGCGAGTCACCCGGCGTCGCCAGCACCGACGCCGCCTGCGTCATCGCCTCGATTCCGAACACCGCGGGGAACAACAGCTCGTCGTCGAGCGCGTGGTCGGCCAGGTACAGGTCGCTGTCGGTGGACAGCTCGGCATCGGCGACCAGCTCGATGCCCGGGTAGTAGACGCGTGGCCGGTCAAGGAACCGAGCCAGCGGCAGCTCGCGCGGCTCGAGGGCGATCGTTGGCAGGCCCCCTGCCCGGCCCATGACCACCAGCGCGGTGGGCAGATCCGGCGTGGCGATCAGCTCGCGCAAGGTGGCGATGCCGTCGTCGATCGTGATCGGGCTGATGCCCTCGCGAGTGAGCGACTCGAGCACCCCAAGCCGCTCGCCCATGCCGGCGCCGGCCCAGACCGACCACTCGAGTGCCAGGCAGCGGCACTGCGGATGGGCTTCGGAGATCTGGCGGGTCAGCTCCGTCAGCCAGTCGTTGGCGGTGGCGTAGTCCGCCTGCCCGCGCAGCCCGGCGCGCCCGATGATGCTGCCGAAGGTAACGAGCAGCCGCAGCGAGTCGAGGTTGACTGCATCGAGCACCGCGTCAAGGCCGGCGATCTTGGGCGCCAGCGTCGCCGCGAACGCCGCCTCGTCGAGCTGGGCGATTGGCTTGGGCTCGTTGCGGCCCGCCCCGTGCAGCAGGGCCGTCACCGGCCCTAGGAAGGCCGTGATCTGCGCCACCGCCGCCTTGACCTCGGCCCGGGAGGTTACGTCAGCCCGGGCGTAGCTGTAGGCGACCCCGGCCGCGTCCATCCGGCTCAGGTTGGCGGCGAGCTCGGCGTCGGCGGCCGGGTCGGACCGGCCGAGCAGGCCGACCGCCGCGCCGGTTTCGGCGGCGATGGCGAGGGCGCACTCGGCGGTGATGCCCTTGCCCCCGCCGGTGACCAGCAGGACGTCGCCGACGCCAAGGGGCGGCGTGCCCTGCGCACCAGCCCTGGCGACCGGCCGGAGCACGGGCACCCGGCGGGTGCCTGCCTCGTCATAGTGGACCTCGCTGAAGCCCGTTGTGCAGGCCACGTCGGCGGCGATCCGGTCGGCGGCGTCCTTGACCGCCCCAGCCGGCATCGCGGCAAGGATCGGCATCGTGACGACGCACGTCGCGACCGCAGGCGCCTCTAGGTGCAAGGTCTTGGCCAGGCCCGCGGCACCGCGCCGGTCACCGACGACGACGAACCGCGCCTGTGTGGCCTGCGCCACCGCGGCGTGCGCCGCGTCCAGCATCAGCCCGACGTGTCGCTCGTCGCAGTCACTCGGCAGGCAAAGCAGCACCCCGTCGCCAAGCTCGGCCGCGCGCAGCGCGTCCGCCAGCGGCCCGGCGAGCGGGTGCCCTGGCGTCGCGAAGACGTGCCAGTCGCCTGGCGTCGCCGCCACGGCGCGGGGTCGCCTTACCTCCTCGACAAGCTCGATGGCGAAGGCACGCACCCAGGGCCCGACGCCCTCGGGCAGCCCGGCCTCGGCATCGCCGGGCAGCTCGGTGCTGGCGAGGTCGTCGAGCATCTCGGCCAGGTCCGCCAGGGTGGCTGTCGCGAAGCTCGCGGTCGCCACAGGCGCCGACACGCCGAGCTCGCGCGTCGCCTGATTGACGATCTGCCCGACCGTGATCGAGCTGAAGTGCAGGTCGTCAAGCGGTCGGCTATCGGCCCCCACGGCCTCGATCGGCAGCTCGGCCCGCTCGGCCATGAGCCGTCGCAGCAGGTCGATGCTGGGCTCCGCCTGACCGCCCGCCGGCTGGCCGTCCGCCGCGCCGTCCGCCGCGCCGTCGGCTCGCTGGCCGTCTGCCGCGCCGTCGACTCGCTGGCCGGGCGTGTGCTGGCTGGGCTCGTGGTGGCTAGTACCGTCGCCGGCCGGCGCAAGCTCGCACGGGCTGGCGAAGAACCTGAATTCCTTGTCAAGCGGCAGCGGCCTGGTGAACCGGTCGCCGAACAGCATGTCGTGCCGCACCGGCGCGCCCAGCGCGTACGCCGCCGCGACCGCGGAGAGCAGGCCCGTGAGCGACGCGCTGTCCGTATCGAGCGCGACGCACGGGGTGCCCGGCGCGATGTCAGCAGCCAGGCCAGACAGCACCCGCCCGGGCCCGACCTCGAGCAGCAGGTCGACGTCGGCTGCCATCAGGTGCACGGCCTCGTGGAAGTGGACCGGCTCGAGCACCTGCCGGACGAGCAGGTCGCGCAGGTCAGCGTCGGGCAGCAAGGCGTCACTGGTGACCGTGGACAGCACCCGGCGCGCGAGCGGCTGGAACGTCACGTCAGCCAGGTAGGCGCCGAGCCCTTCGGCCGCGGGCGCCACCGACGGGGAATGGAACGCGTGCGACACGTTGATCCTGGTCGTGGCCATGCCCTGGCGGCCTGCCGCTCCGCATACCCGGTCGACGGCATCGGCCGGGCCGGAAATGACCGTCTGGTGCGGGCCGTTGTAGCCCGCGATGACAACGGGCTCGCCGCGCAGCATCGGCTCGACATCTGCCGGACCCGCCGGCACGCTGGCCATGGCACCGTCGCCAGCACTGGCGTGCGCCATCACCCGGCCGCGCGCCGCCGCGAGGTCAAGCAGCGCGGACTCGCTCATCCCGCCCGCCCAGTGCAGGCTGGTCAGCTCGCCGAGGCTGTGGCCGGCCGCGGCAGTGGCCTCGATCCCCAGCAGTGCGAGCACTCGCAGGCCGGCTACCGATGAGGCGACGATTCGCGGCTGCGCGACGGCGGTGGCGACCAAGTCGCCATCGGATGGCAGCGCGAGCGCCTGGTAGAGCTCGCGCGCCGGATCGAACCGGCGCGCGATCGCCCCGCCGTCGTTGCGCTTGCCCGATCCCTGGCCAGGGAACAGGTAACCGATCCTGGGTGGCGCGGCACTCCGGCCAAGGAACACGCCGGCCGCCGGGTCGACGACGGCCTCGACGTCCTGCGCCAGCATGGCGGCAAGCGCGGCGAGATGTCGCGTCGCGTCCTGCGGCGACGCGGCCACGATCGCCGCGCGAACGTCCCGGCCGGCCAGATCCTGCTGGAGGGTGGCGGCCACGTCGCCAAGCTCGGCGAATGCGAGCTTGGCGGTCAGGGTGGCCAGGGAGACTGCCCGTTCCCGTAGGTCGGCGGGCGTGTCGGCGTCGAGCAGCAGGATCTCGCAGTCCTGCCGCGACCGCTGCAGTGCCACGGTGCGCGGGTCGAGGCTGGTACGGCGGGTTCCGTCCCTGTTCTCCAGGACTACGTGCGTGTCGATCCCGCCGAAGCCCATCGCCGAGACGCCTGCCCTGACCGGATGGTCAGCTGGCCACAGCTCGGCTGTGAGCGGCACCCGCAGGGCCGGCCGCGGGCCCGCCAGTTCCGGGTGGGTGTCGTGGTGGCCGGTGGCTGGCGGAATCACCTGGTGGTGCACGGCCAAGGTGGCCTTGATCAGCCCGGCGACTCCGGCGGCCGCCTTGGTGTGACCGATGTTGCCCTTGATGGTGCTGATGGCGGCCGGGCCGGCCTCCGGGCGGGCCTGCCTGCGTGCCTGGCTCAGCGCGCGCAGTTCGGTCTCGTCGCCGACGGCGGTGCCG
The DNA here is from genome assembly GCA_963850875.1 of uncultured Actinomycetota bacterium. Classification (GTDB taxonomy): domain Bacteria; phylum Actinomycetota; class Actinomycetes; order Streptosporangiales; family Streptosporangiaceae; genus Chersky-822. The sequence continues at coordinate 453,821 of CAWKNA010000004.1, read as the reverse complement.
GTGCCGTGCCCTTCCAGGTAGCCGACCGTGCCGATGTCGAAGCCAGCGACCTGGTAGGCCCGCTCGACGGCGAGCCGGTGCCCGTCCGCTTCCGGCCTGGTGAGCCCGCCCCGGCCGTCCGAGGCGTAGCCCCACCCAGCGATCGTCGCGTAGCTGCGCAGACCCTTGGCGTCCGCGTCCGCCTGGCGCAGCAGCACGAGCATGCCGCACCCCTCGCCCGGCCAGAACCCGTTGGAGTGCTTGTCGTATACCCGCATGTCGCCGGTCGCCAGGGCACCGGTCTTGGCGAACCCGATCACCTCGAACGGGTCGATGCTCAGGTCCACGCCACCGGCGACGACCGCGTCGATCTGATGGGAAACGAGCGCGTTGCAGGCCACGGCGACGCTGAGCAGCGAGGACGAGCACGCACCGTCCACGGTGAAGCAGCCGCCCTTGAAGTCGAACTGGTTGGTGATGCGGCCGGCGATCGTGTTGGAAAGACCCCCGGCCAGGCTGTCCTCGTCGATCGGCGGGAACGGGCTCTTGTACCGCCCTTCGAGGTCACGCAGGAACTCCGCGAGATCGCCGTCGCCCCAGCCGTGCTCTCGCAGCGCGGCGCTGACCACGCGCCTGACATACGGCCAACGCAGCCGCATCAGGTTCGCTCGAGCGAACTCCCCGGTCAGGGTGTTGCCGATGATGACGGCCGTGCTCCGCCTTGGCAGCCCGTCGCCACCGGCGAACCCGGCGTCGATGAGCGCCCGGGCGGCGGTGTCGAGCGCCAGCCAGTGGGTCAGGTCGGTGGCTCGGTAGGTGCTTCCAGCGATCTTGAAATGCACCCGGTCGAAGTCGAAGCCCTCGATCACGGCGGCGTTGCGGCTATAGAACCGGTCGGGTGCGGCCGGGTCAGGCGACCAGTAGTCCGCCAGGCGCATGCGCTCGTCGGGTATCTGCCGGAAGGCGCGACGCCCGGTGAGCACGTTGACCCACAACTCGTCGGGATTAGCGGCGTCGGGATACCGGCACGCCATTCCTACGATGGCGATTGCCTCGGTCACGAGGCCACCGCCTGCTCCCCGACCCGGGCCTCGGCCCGGCCGATGGCGCCGACCGCGGTAGCCGCCTGCCGCTGCGGCCGCTTGCTGATGAAGTTGGCGACCCACCAGCCGAGCCCGCGGACGGCGCAGACGATCGCCAGGGCGTAGAACAGCGTGTACACGATGTTGAACGCCATCAAGATCCCGTAGACAAACGCGGTGGCGCTGCCGAACATGAACATGGCCATCGGCTTGGATGGGGTGGTCGCCGGGTCGGTGATCATGTAGTTGCTGAACAGCACGAACGCGACTCCGGTCATGACGCCCAGCGCCGTGTTGAGCTGGACGCCGAAGATGATGTGCCGCAGGAAGGCCTGGATCGCGAACGCGCCCATCCAGCCGACGATGAGCGGGGTCTTCTTGGTGAGCAGCGCGTTCAGCACTGTGCCAGCGGTCAGGATGATCATCGGGATCATCAGCCGGAAGTACGAGTTCGCCCACTCGGTGAACTGGTAGGGCGGCGAGATGCTGACCCAGTTGCCGAGCACGAGCAAGGAGACCGTGATGCCGAGGTTGGACGGGTTCATGAAGTGCCGCACCCGGCCCTTGATCGGCGCCCTGAGTATGTGCTTCTGGGCCACCGCGACCACCACGCAGAACATGACTGGCCACCACTGGTTGTTCGCGTAGAGCAGCATGTTGGCGGCCAGGCCGGTGATGTGGGCGGGCAGCAGGTACGCCATCACGCCCTTGGGACCGCGGCCGACGTACTCGGGCGCACGATGATTGATCCTGGCGCTGAGAGTCTCGAGGACGACCTCGGTCGTGTAGGCCGTGAGGACCGCGAATATCGGCCACAGCCACGGTTGCTCCCAGCCGAGCACGGTGTACCCGAAGATGTTGAACACGGTGATCGACATCGCGAAGTTGCGCAGCGCCAGGTAGCGCGGGTCTTTCCAGGGGTTAACCTGGCCGGCCTGGGCCGCCTTCCCTGCCTGTTGTGCCGGAATGCTGGCCACCGGCTTGACGGTCGCGGTCATCGGCTCGGAACCTCCTGTGCGGTGGTGGTGAGGTAGATGTCGTGGTTGCCGGGGGTGAGCTGCAGGGTCTGCCGGTGCAGCGCGCCGCTCGGCTCGCGCCAGCGCAGGTGCACGGTGACCATGCCGTCGTAACTGCCGAGGCCGAAGTAGACCTCGAGACTTGACTTGCCGCTGTGGCCGCTTCCGCCGTCGAGCTGGGAGATCTGGGTGTGCCCTGGCGTGTCGATCTGAACGGTCGCGCCGTAGGCCGGAGTGCCGGGGCCGGTCAGCCCCTGTCCTGGCGTGCTGCCGGGCGCCGGCCGGTACAGGTGCAGGCCGAGGTAGTTGCCGACGTGTGGTGACTCGTTCGCGTAGAAGGCGGGCGGCCCCCACTGGCGGGCTACCGCGAAGTCCAGCCTGCCGTCGCCGCGGGTGTCGGCGACCGCGATGCCCCGGGTCGGGGTCGGGACGCACAGCCCGAGCTGGTGGCTGACGTTCGCGTACTGCCCGCTGGGCGAGTAGGCGTAGAAGGCGATGCACTGGTGGCCGGCGAGGTCGTCGCCCGGCTGCACCAGCGGCCAGTTGGCCGGGTTGGAAAACAGGTCGTCATTGGTCATCGCCATTTCCTGCAGCCACGGCCACCGGTTGATCGTCCCCTTGATGAATCCATCGGCCTGGACCACGTCCAGATGACCGCTGTTGAGGAAGTCCCCGAACTTGACGTCCCAGGTCCAGCCGGTCCACGCCATGCCGACTTGCTCGGCTTGCTGGGTGAACGGCGCCATGCCGGTGGCCAGGTCCTTCTTCATGGTGGCGTCATTGGCGGCCTGGTTCATGAACACGAAGTTGCTTTCCTCAAGCGCGTACGGGGTGGTGATGTTGCTCACCATGAAGTCGAACTTGCCGTTGTCGCTTAGGTCGCCGAAATCGACGCCCATTCCCTTGAACGAGCCTTTGCCGACCACGAACGACTTGGGCGTGAGCGGAGTGCGCACCCCGATCGCCTCAGTGAACTCCAGATGGCCCGGAGTGGACCGGTTGTAGAGCAGGTGGCCCTCGCCGAAGTCGTTGGCGATGTACAGGTCCGGCAGCCCATTGCCGGTCAGGTCGGCGCTGGCGGCCGCCAGCGTCCACCCGGTGGCATCGGTGTACGGGATCGCATTGGGCTGCTCGACGTAGCTGACCGTCGGGTTCGGGCCCGAGGTGGCGCCCGCCCACAGGTACATATGGTCACCGCCGCCGTTCTTGGCGAACGAGAACGAGGTCGGCATCGCCACGTTGTTCAGGCCGTGCGGGTCGAGGACGGCCGAGTCAGGGAAGTAGTTGCCGACGAAGACGTCCGGATGACCGCTGCCGTCGAAGTCGGCGATCGCCACGGCGTTCGTGTTCCAGTCGGGCCCGCCGTACGCCCCGGTCACGTGCTCAGGGACAAGCTCGTTCGGCTTGTAGGCACTAGGGGACGGGGTTGTCGCGGTCGAGCGCGCCAGGAACATGATCGGGGTACGGCCCCAGTAGTACACGAGGAAGTCGGTCCGCCCGTCGCCGTTGAAGTCCCCCGGCGCGCAGCCCATCGGGGCCATCGCCCTCGTCATCGGCAGCGGCGCCGGGTTCAGCACGAACGGCGTGAACCTGTCCTGCGGCGGCGCCGTCGGCGTGTAGGTCACGATCACGTCGTCCGTCCGCGGATCGACGATGCACATGCCGTCGTCGCGACCATGACCGGTGACGTCGGCGAGCGCGATGCCGGCCCCGACCGACGAGATCCACGACCGCACGTGATAGTAAGCCGGATTCACCTGGCGTATGGTCTGGGTGGGCTGGTAGCCGGGCGGCAGCGCGATCGGCATTTGCACGAACTTATAAGATGCTGCCACTTTCTTGATGTCACCGTGGAAGTTCGGTGGCTGTCGCGCCGCATTGAACAACGCCAGAATCACAGCTATGGCCACCACGCCAGGCACCATCCTGAAAACGCGGGAAGTGGAATTGGGCGCCATCTCGCTCACAGCCAGCTCCTGACTTGTCGTCGGTAGGATTAACCCATCAGGCGGGTAGCGCCACAGAAGACACTCGCCTCACGCGGATCCCTGGCAGCCGGGATCACATCGACCATGCGAAGCCTCACATTCGAGCCCGTTAATAGCTTCAGAATGAGGGCCGCGGCGGAACATTCCTTCTCTGACCTTGCTCGATCAGGCGGGCTCGATCAGGGCGGGCTCGATCAGGGCGGACTCCGTCAGGGCGGGCTCGCGGGCGCCCGACCTCGGCCCGGCGCCCGCTGGTAGCGGCAGGCTCTGGCTACACGTACTGGTCCTCAGGAGCACCCGCCCATCGGGTAGCCATGATTGATGAGCCGGGGAGCGCAGGCGGCCCCGTTGCAGGATCGGCTGCCTCGCCATCCGTGGCGCTGGGCATGGCGCGGAGGCCGTGGCCGCAGCCGCGCCGTCCCCTGGGTCGCCCGCGCGCTGAGCCGGTGTGGTCAGTTCGCCATGTTGAGCTGCTGTCGGGACTTTCACCCTGCTGGGCCGCTCGCACCCGAGCGTGATGAATCGCAGTGCGGTTCTTTTTTTGCCCCCTTCTGCTCCGATGACCGTCAGCAATGCCGGCCCGGACCTGGATGATCGGTGGGCAACCACGGTGACGGGGCGACGAGGGGCAGCGCCGCGAACCGCAGCGGTCACGTGCCGCCTGGCTGGAGATCGTGCCGCGCGGCGGTCATTCGCTACCCTCGTGACATCGCTCCCGGAGGCAGCCAGGGATTCCGGTTACTCATCCAGAGAGGCCCTCCCTGCGGCTCAGCCAAAGGACAACCGGGAGGGCCCGCCTCGACCGGACATGCTCACGTTGTCGTCGGACATGAAAAAGGACAACCAGTTCCGGTTGCCCGATACCACGCTTAGCCCGACGACGCTTGATCAAGGATCACGCTCATAAGGAGCGGCGCTCAACACCAATCACGCAGGCACGCCGACTGTGATCAAGCAGATAAGGACCTCAACCCTTCAACCTCTATAGCGCACTTTGCAATCCTGCGGTTGAACCATGGCGCCTGTATTCAGGATCCCCTCCCATCCCGTGGTGGGTGATCCTCGGTCATGCTGTCGTAGGCGACGATCCTCAGCTCGGAGCTGTAGCGCCGGCCCTCGCGGTCAGTGAGCCAGAGCTGGCCCAGGTCGGGGAGCATCTCGGTGACGGTGTACTGGGTGTGGCCGGCGGCTTCGGTCTGGCGGATGTGCTTGGCGAACAGGTTGACCAGGACGATGCTGCGGAAGTCGGCGGCCGTGGGCTTGAGCTCGACGGGAACGCGGTAGAACACGCGCTCGGGCAGCTGGTGGTCCTGCCGCCAGCGCCGCGCGAGGTAGTAGCGTTCCTGCTCGTCCTTGGCGAAGGCCCAGGCTGAGTCCGCGACACCGAAGGTCCACTGCTCCCGGCTCAGCACGAACCGGTCGATCGTGATCCGCGGCCGGTGCGCGACCGGAGCTGCCGGCTGGAACGCATCGACGACGACTCCGATCAGCGCGTCCCCGATGACCTCGAAGAAGTCCAGTTCGGTGCCCGAGGGCATGAGATGGACGACCAGATCCTCGCCGCGGCGTGCGACGGTCATCGCGGCGCCGGGCATGACTGTGTCCGATTCGGGGGGGTCGAGCGAGTCGGTGATGGCGGCGGACCAGTAGAGCTGGCCTGACCCCAGTAAGGCTGAAGGCGGGCTGGTGCGGGAATTCACGGTCGGGTGGTCTTTCGCCTGGATGGTGACGATCCGCCGCGGGCCGCGGTCGGCCTGCTCGGCGGCGATGAGCCTGGCCGGGTCGGGGTGCTGCTCGACGAAGAGCCGCTGGTCCAGGGTGTTAGTCGCCACGTGTATTTCGCCGAGGACCAGCAGGAAGTTGCCGCGCTCCACCTCACCGGGAGAGGCCGCCGCGATCATGATGTCCGGTGAGTGCTGCCGGGCGCTGCTCCAGGCGACCGGGCGCCCGGGAAAGCACTCGGCGGCCCTCGCGCTGATTGCGTCCGCGCTGACCTGGTGCCTGCGTGCGGATGACGGCGGCCCGAGCACCTGCTCCCAGCGCCGCTGCAGCTCAGCCACGCTCGCCGTGGCGAGCTCGCCCACCCCCCGGCCGGCGTGGGTGTACAGGTAGGGTGATGCCATGGTGAGCAGCCGCGGGAGCGGCACGGGCGCGCCGCCGGCCCGAGCGATCTCGCGGTCGAGCAACTCCGCGAAGAGCACGCGGTACCTGTCCGTGATCTCGTTGACCAGCCAGCGGGCGCTGTCCAGCACCAGGCCGAGCGGCGCCGCCAGCGCCCGGGTCACCGCCGCGCCCAGCTCCACCTGCACGTCCCGGACGGCATCCTGGTAGACCAGGGTCCGCCCGGCGTAGTTCGCGCCCGCCCTGCGGGTAGCGGGCGACCCGGTGACCCGCTCGAACGTTTCGGCTAGGCTCGCCAGCGCCCGCTGCAGCCCGGCCGGGTCCCCGTTCGTAGCGGCCACCGCGTCCCGCGCCCTGATCATCTGGTCCACCGGCTCGAGCGCCGCGGCCCTGGCCGCCGGATCGGCGATCAGCTCAAGCTTCTCCCTGAGCAGCCTTTCCGGCCAGGCATCCGCCGGGCCCTCCAGGTCCAGCCGCAGCGCGCCGAGCCCGGCAAGCCGGGCCAGCAGAGCGCGGGCATCGGGTGCGCCGGCGCTGTCCAGCACGTCGCTGATCGTCCGGCTGCCATCACACGCCAGCAGGATCCGCAGCTCGGCGCCGGTGAGGGTGACCGGCTGGCGGTGCGGACGGCGCAGCACGTTCCCGGCCAGGAACACCGACCGGGGCCGCCGCGGCCGCAGCCAGCCGAGCGCCCGCCCTTGCCTGGCGATCTCGGCGGCGATCTTGTCGATGGCCCAGACCTCGAAATAGGTAGTCCTGCGGGCTATCAGCTGCTCCCCCGGCATCACCACCAGGCCAGCCGCGCCGTGCCCGGCGGACGCCCAGCCGACCGGCCCGAATGTGCCGATCGTGTCGTTCTTCAGGCAGTACCGCTGAAGATAGCTCGCGATCACCAGCTCCCGCCCGCGGTCCTTAGACCGCCGCGACCCACCCACGCCAGCGTCCTGCAGCCGCTGCGCCAGCCCAGGGTTCTGCCAGGTGACCGCCTCCTGGAAGCCTGGGTCGGCGTGGGTGTCGGCGATGGCGCGGGACAGCCGCCTGGTGGCGTCGGCGTAAACCGCGTCATAGGCCGGTCCGGGCTCAGCTAGCTCCGCCCCGTCGGGGGCCGCCCCAGCTAGGTCCGCACTGCGCGCGAGCGGCTCATCGCAGATGGCCAGCACCATGTCCGCAGGGAAACCAGCGCTGCGCAGGGCCACGTCCCGCCACACGCTCCACGCCGTCCCCTCAAGCGGGACCCGGTGCCAGGCTCCGGCCGCCGGCGAGGCTGCGGGCGCTGACGCTGGGAAGGACGTCACGACGCGACGCCGGCGAACTGCCGCCAGTCACGGCCCGATCCGCTGGCCAGCCCGGACAGGATCTGGTGCAGCCCGCTACTCACCCGGCCACCTCCGCCTCGCCGGACCCGCCCGGGGCTGCACACGACGTGGCCGGCCGGGTCCCCGACGCGGTCAGGTTCATGCTCCATGTCATGACGCTGCGGATGCCGGGAGTATCCGAGTCCGGCCGGGCCCCCTTGAAGACCGGGTGTACCCCACCCGGCTGGCCAGAAGATCCCTGCCTCAATCGCCTTACCCTGCGTCATTGCCTGCCCGTCCCTAACCCTCGGCCGCCACTCAAACAGCGAAAGCCATCCCCAGCGTGCCAGCCACGAACCGCAGCGCCCATCTCGCCGATTGCGCATACCGGGAGACCGCCTGTCCGCGCGTGTCAACGCGGCCGGCGAGCTGGAGTACCTGGGCCGGGTCGATGACCAGGTGAAGATCCGCGGGTTCCGGGTCGAGCTGGGCGAGATCGAGGCCGTGCTGGCTGCCCAGCCGGGAGTGGCGCAGGCTGCCGTGGCAGTACGCGATGACCAGCCGGGAGACAAGCGACTGGCCGGGTACGTCGTCGCCGTGGCCGGGGCGGTATTGGACCCCGCCGTGCTGCGAGACGCAGCGGCACGGATGCTGCCCAGTTATATGGTGCCCGCCGCGGTCGTGGTGCTGGACAAGCTGGGCGGCCACTCCCTGCTCGCCGCCGTGCTCGTGGCCAGGCTCATGGAGCAGATGAGCATCAAGATCAGCCTCAAAGGCTTCATGGGCAACCCGACCGTCCGGGCCATCGACAGATACCTAGACCAGTGGGCCAAGAAGTGCGGCTTCCGCAGGCCGGCTATCTCGGGGTACAGATACGGAGAGGGTAACCTCGCCTACGAGGATTGCCCCTTGATCTTGAGCACGGCTCACCATAGCCCGGCCCTGCCAGATGGGCCGCGGCGGCTGGCGAAATGATCGAGGTTATAGGGTCCTCCAGTCCTGGTCGGGGTCGCGGACGGCGCTGGCCAGGATCCGCCGCAGGTCTGCGGCCCAGCCCGCAACGGTGCTCTCGTCGAATTCGTCGAGGTTGAACAGTACGCTGCCGGATAGAGTGCCAGAGGGCGGTATGTCCAGATTCCACACCATGCCGCTGGGGATATCGCGCTGCCCATCCTCCTCCAGCCAGCGCACTTTTATCTCACTGGCGCCCTCGGCGATGGGAATGATGAGATCGTCGTCGAGCTGCGACTCGTGGCACGAGATGATGAACTGGGACGTACGCAGGTCATCGCGTGACTTTATGAAGTCAGGGAATGTCTGCTCGATCACGTTGACCGGGAGTTCGTGCGCGATGGCGTCAATGAAAGTTTCCTTGGTGCGCGCGACGATGTCGCGGAAGCTCGCGCAGTCAGCGATGTCAGTGCGGAAGGGCACGCAGTTGAGGAACAATCCCATGGTGTTGTGGAATTGCTCTACGTCGCGGCCGGCGGTAAATGCCCGGATCGTCAGGTCGGTCGCGCCGGTGATTTCGTGAGCCAGGACGTAGAAGGCTGAGAGCAGGACCGAGAACAGGGTGGTGCGAGAAGCTGCGGCAAGAGCGGAGGCCTTGGCTATGACGTCGGGCTTCTCGATGCCGTGGGTGTGCAGTGAGTATGGCCTGGAGTAGCTGTCTGGGTGGCCGTGGTCGTTCGGTATGGTGAATTCACGGGCGCCGCGGAGCTTACCCTGCCAGTATGCCGGTGCGCCGTCCTCAGCTGAGCTGGTGGCACTGGCTAGCTGCCATTCGGCGTACTCGCGGTATTGCCGGACTGGCGGGAGTTCGGCGGGGGTGCCCGCGGCCCGGGAGGCATAGAACGCGCCGAGGTCGCGCGTGATCACCTCGAGCGACCAGGCATCGGATGCCGAGTGGTGTACCGTCAGGAATAGGACACTATCGCGGTCATCCAACTTGCACAGCCGGGCCCGCAGCAGCGGCACTTCCCGCGCGCTGATCGTGAAGGTCTGGTGTACGAGTTCCTGGATGACCATGTCCCGGGACTTGCCGGTGACCGGTGGCAGGTCCCTGACCTCCAGCGGTACCGGGCACGGCGGGAGCACCTGCTGATAGGGCGGATCGGCGTCCCTGACCACCACGGTGCGGAGCAGCTCATGGCGCGCGACCACGTCGTCGAGGGCGTCCTGGAGCACCGCGAGATCCACCGGGCCGGTGATGCGGATCGGGGAGACCAGTATGAACCGGCAGCCGAACGTCCCGCCGTCCTCACCCTGGTCCAGGGTGAGGAACCATTCCTGCGTGAAAGACAACGGGTAGCGCTGCCCTTGCTGGTCCGCCACTGGCGAGGATTCCGTCATTGCCGCCATTCCTTTCCTTACTTCCGCGCGCCGGCCGTGAGGTCGAGCCGGCGGTACATGTCATCGACCGTGGGCGCCTTGAACAAGTCGGCCATCGATACCCGGACACCGAGGGCGGTGCTGATCCTCCCGGCCAGCACCATTGCCTCCACCGAGCGGCCGCCGAGGTCGAAGAAGTCGCTGTCGACGCCGCACCGGGCCACGCCCAGTACCTGGGCGAACAGTTCGCACAGGATTTCCTGGCGGGGCGTGGCCGGCGCCTGGTAGGGCAGCAGGCCGCTCAGTTCGGGGTCCGGCAGCGCGGCGGCATTGACCGTTCCCGCCGCCGTCACGGGGATCTCGTCGACGACCATGATCGCGGCGGGCATGCTGCCGTTAGGCAGCGCCTTCCTGGCGTGAGCATGCAGCTCGGGCACATCCAGGCCGGGGCCGGACGGCACGACGTAGGCGATCAGGCACTGGTCGGCCTGGCCGGCGCCGTGCTCGACGACCGCTACGTCGGCGAGCCCGGGAAAGGCCGCCAGTGCTGCTCTGGCTTCACCGACGCTTTCAGGGGTCATCAACGGCTCACCTTCCATCTGCGTGTGCGCAGATTAGCGACCGGCTAACTACCGGCCGCGCCATCACGCTCGCATGGCGCAAAGGCCACCGCACCTTCCCGGTTGCGCGGCCCCGGCGTGCCAACGTGGCGGGCCCCGGGGCTCTTCTGCGCGGTCGGCTGGACCTGGCGGTCGGCCGCTCTGGGTTACGCGTCGTTGGCAACACCTATCGGAATGAGGATCACCATGGCGATTCCGGGCCGCCCCGCGATTCCGGCTGGATCAGCCTCAGCACGGCCGGACGAAGCCGCAGGTCAGTCTCGGTCAGCCGCACGCGCCCGCCGTCAGCCCGGCGGGCTCTCGGCAAGCCCGCAGCCAGCCCGGCCCGATCCGGTTCGCCACCCTCTCAGCAGGCACCAGCACGGCGTGCGACCCCGCACCGGTCCCGCCGCACGTCACCTCCAGGCCCGGCGGCCATCGGGTAGTGTTCACTTCCGAGGTGCTCCTCGATCTGGGGCTAGCTAACCGCCGCCCGGATCGGCGTCGCCGAGCTGCAGGAACGCCGCCGATGGACGCTCCACGGGGCTCGTGACGGGCACATCGCGGGTGCATGACGCCGCGTGCCATGCATCCGGTCTGCGGCTGCCCGCTAGGTGTCTTGACGGTCCAGATATCCGTCGATGGCGCGGACGGACGAGTTGCTCATGAAGGTTCTCAGGCTGATCTTGACGCCGAGCCGCTCCACCAGCCGGGCGACGAGTACTGCCGCGAGCAGGGAGTGCCCGCCGAGGTCAAAGAAATTGTCCTCGACCCCGACCTGCTCCAGGCCCAGCACCTGCGCGAACACCTCACACAGCGCCTGCTCCCGGGGAGTGGCCGGAGCCCCGCCGCCCGTGGCGTACTCCGGGGCCGGCAGCGCCCGCCGGTCCAGCTTCCCGTTCGCGTTCAGCGGCAGCCTGCCGAGCACCATGATCGCAGCGGGCACCATGTAGCCGGGCAGCACCCGGGCTGCGGCGTCTCGCAGTACGGCCGGGTCCAGCGCGACTCCGACCGCCGGGACCACATACCCGGCCAGCCGCTTGTCACCCGGCCGGTCCTCGCGCAGCGCGACCCGGACCTCCGCCACCCCCGGCTGGGCGGCCAGCACGACCTCGATCTCGCCCAGCTCGACCCGGAACCCGCGGATCTTCACCTGGTCATCAACCCGGCCCAGGTACTCAAGCTCCCCGGCGGTGTTCCACCGGGCCAGATCCCCGGTCCGGTACATCCGCTCGCCCGCCGCCCCGAACGGGCACGCCACGAACCGCTCCGCGGTCAGGCCCGGCCGGTTCAGGTACCCCCGCGCCAGGCCGCCCGCCAGGTACAGCTCCCCGGCTACCCCCGGCGGCACCAGCCGCAGCGCCCCGTCCAGCACAAACGCTCGCTTGTTCCAGATCAGCCGCCCGATCGGCGGCGAACCCGCCGCCTCGCCGACGCCGTCGATGGTGTATGTCGTGGCGAACACCGTCCCCTCGGTCGGGCCGTAGATGTTCACGATCCGCGCCCCCGGCACCGTCGCCCTGATCACCGCCACGACCTGCCCGGTTACCGCCTCCCCGCACAGTGCCACCACCGCGGCCCCGGCGGCCGTCCCCGGCGACGTCAGCACATGCACCAGCGCCGTCGGCACCGCGCTGATCATGCTCCCGCGCCACGGCCCGGACGTCAGCGCCAGCAGGTTCGACACGATCTCGATGCTGCCCCCGGCCGTCAGCGTCCCGAAGATCTCGAACACCGACACGTCGAAGCTCAGCGACGTCGACGCCAGCACCCGCGACAGCTCCGCCGCCGAGAACGCAGACCCCACCCAGCACGCCAGCGACGCCGCCCACCCGTGCTCGACCATCACTCCCTTGGGCCGGCCAGTCGACCCCGACGTATAGATCACGTACGCCGCATTCCGCGGCCCCGCCGCCACGGGCACGTTCTCCCCGTCCAGCCCGGCCAGCCCCGCCGCCATCGCCGGGTCGTCCAGCACCAGCAGCGGCAACCCGCCCGGCAGCGCGGCGGCCACTGCAGCCGTGGTCAGCACGGCAGCCGGCGCAGACTCAGCGAGCATGAACGCGATCCGCTCCGCCGGGTAGCCCGGGTCCACCGGCACGTACGCCGCGCCGGACTTCAGGACGGCCAGGACCGCGGTGATCAGGTCCGCGGAGCGGGGCATCGCGATCGCGACCAGCCGCTCAGGACCCGCGCCGAGGGCGATCAGGTGCCGGGCCAGGCGGTTGGCCCGCCGGTTGAGGTCGGCGTAGGTCAGCTCGGCGTCGCCGGAGATGACAGCGGGTGCGTACGGGGTGCGGGCGGCCTGCTGCTCGAACAGCTCGGGCAGCGTGGCCGCCGGCACCGGCCGGGCGGTGTCGTTCCAGTCGCGCAGCAACCTGCGCCGTTCCGCGGCGGTCAGCACGGCGAGCTGGCTGATGCGGCGGCCGGGATCGCGGGCGGCCTGGCGCAGCAGCCGGGTCAGCCGGGCGGCCAGCGCCCGCACGGTGGCCTGATCGAACAGGTCGGTGGCGTACTCGAAGTGGGCCTGGATCCCGGCCGGGGCGCCGCCGTCACCGCGGTGCTGGCAGACTCCCAGGGTCAGGTCGAACTTGGCGTTAACGGCGGGTACCGGCTCGGCCCGGGTCCGCAGCCCGGGCAGCTGCCAGTCGACGCCGCCGACGTCCTCGTCTCCGATCATGACCTGGAACAGCGGGTGCCGGGCCGGCGACCTGGCGGGGTTCATCACCTCGACCAGCCGCTCGAACGGCAGGTCCTGGCGGGCCTGGGCGGACAGCCCGGTCTCCCGGACCCGGCCGAGCAACTCGGCAAAGCTCGGATCGCCGGACAGGTCCGCCCGCAGCACCATCGTGTTGACGAAGAACCCGACCAGGTCGTGCACCGCCTCGTCGGTCCGCCCCGCCACCGGGGCACCCAGCGGGATGTCGGTCCCCGCGCCCATCCGCGAGAGCAGCGCGGCCAGGCCGGCGTGCAGCACCATGAACACGCTGGCCTGATGCTCACGGGCCAGGTCCGCCAGCGCGGCGTGCAACCGGGCGTCCAGCCGCCACCGCACGAAGCCGCCGCGCCGGGACGGCAGCGCCGGGCGCGGCCGGTCGAACGGCAGCGCCAGTTCCTCGGGCAGCCCGGCCAGCGCCTGCCGCCAGTACTCGATCTGCCCGGCCAGCACCCCGCCGTCCCCGCCGTCGCCGTCCCCGCCGAGCAGGTCCCGCTGCCACAGCGCGTAGTCCGCGTACTGGACCGGCAGCGGCGCCCAGTCTGGTGGCCGGCCGTCGCGGCGTGCCTGGTACGCCGCGGCCAGGTCCTCCATCAGCACCTGCAACGACCAGCCGTCGCCGACGATGTGATGGCACAGCAGCACCAGCACATGCTCCTCATCCGCGAGGGCGAACAGCCACCCCCGCACCGGCAGCTCCGCAGCCAGGTCGAACACGTACCCTGCCGCCGCCGCGACCAGCCCGGCCAGCTCACCCGGCCCCGCCGCCGTCACCGTGAACCCCGCCGCGACCTGCTCACTGGCCTGCCCGGCCGGGATCACGTCCTGGTACGGCTGACCGCCCTCGACAGGGAAAATGGTGCGCAGCGACTCGTGCCGGGCGACCACGTCGCCCAGCGCGCCAGCCAGCGCGACGGCGTCCAGCCGCCCGGTCAGCCGCCACGCCAGCGGCAGGTTATACACCGTGCTCGGCCCGTGGAACTGCTCCAGGAACCACAGCCGCTGCTGCGCGAACGACAACGGCAGCCGCTCCGGCCGCGCCACCGCCCGGGTCAGCGGCGACCTCGCTGCCTCCGCCCCCTCCAGCACCCCGGCCAGCAACGCCGGCGTCGGGCACTCGAACACCGCCCGGACCGGCAGCTCCACCCCCAGCACCACCCGGATCCGCGACACCAGCCGCGTCGCCAGCAGCGAATGCCCGCCCAGGTCAAAGAAACTGTCCTCGACCCCCACCTGCTCCAGGCCCAGCACCTGCGCGAACACCTCACACAGCGCCTGCTCCCCGGGAGTGGCCGGGGCCCGGCCGCCGCCCGCGGCATACTCCGGGGCCGGCAGCGCCCGCCGGTCCAGCTTCCCGTTCGCGTTCAGCGGCAGCGCTTCGAGGATCATGATCACGGCCGGCACCATGTACCCGGGCAGCACCCGCCCGCACGCCTCCCGCAGCACCGCCGGATCCAGCTCGGCACCGGAGGCCGGCACGACATACCCGACTAGCCGCTTGTCCCCGGGCTGGTCCTCCCGCACCGCCACCGCGGCCTGGCGCACGCCGTCCTGGGCGGCGAGGACGGCCTCGACCTCGCCCAGCTCGATCCGGAACCCGCGGATCTTCACCTGGTCATCGGCCCGGCCCAGGTACTCAATCTGGCCGGACTGGTTCCACCGGGCCAGGTCACCGGTCCGGTACATCCGCTCCCCCGGCGGCCCGAACGGGCACCCGACGAACCGCTCCGCGGTCAGCCCCGGCCGCCCCAGGTACCCCCGCGCCAGGCCCGCCCCCGCCACGTACAGCTCCCCTGCCACCCCCGGCGGCACCAGGCCCAGCGAACCGTCCAGCACGAACACCCGGGTGTTCCACATCGGACGGCCGATCGGCACGACCAGGTCCGGGACCGGGTCATCTGGGCTCATCACGTGGTCGAGGCAGCCTACCGTGGCCTCGGTCGGCCCGTAGTGGTTGATCAGGGCGAGACCGGGATGCCGCTGGCGCCATTCGCGCAGCAGCGCCGCCGGCACCGCCTCCCCGCCGAGCATCAGCTGGCCGGTGGGAACGCAGCTCGCGGGCAGCCGGGCGAGCAGCGGGAGGTGACTGGGCGTCGCCTTGAGGAAGGTGAAACCGCCCCTGGCGGCCAGCGCGGGCAGTTCCTCATCCAGCGCGCCCAGGCACAGCCGGCCGCCGGAAAGCAGGGAGCCGTAAAGCCCGGTGACGCTCAGATCGAACGATACCGGCGAGATCAGCAGCGTGCGGCCGGCCAGGTGCGGGTAGGCCTGCAAGCACCGCGACAGGTAGTTCACCAGGCTCTCATGGTTGATGATCACGCCCTTGGGCAGGCCGGTTGACCCCGAGGTGTAGATGACGTACGCCGGGTGGGCTGGACGCAGCGGCGTGCCGCGCTCGGTGCCGGAGACGTCGCCGGCAGGGTAGCGCGAGATCACTTCCTCAAGCGCGGGGTCGTCCAGGATGAGCGGGGCTGCCGCTGCTGGCAGGGATCCGGCCAGGCCGCTCGTAGTGAGCACGATAGCCGCCTGGGTGTCGGCGAGCATGAACGCGATGCGGTCGGGCGGGTAGCCGGGATCGACGGGAACGTAGGCGGCGCCGGACTTGAGCACGGCCAGCATGGCGACGATCACGTCGGGGGACTGAGGCATGGCGATGGCGACCACGCGCTCAGGGCCCGCACCCAGGGTGATCAGGTGCCGGGCCAGCCGGTTGGCCCGCGCGTTCAGGCCGGCGTAGGTCAGCTCGGCGCCGACGGAGATGACGGCGGGGGCGTGCGGGGTGCGGGCGGCCTGCTGCTCGAACAGCTCCGGCAGCGTGGCCGCCGGCACCGGCCGCGCGGTGTCGTTCCACTCGCGCAGCAGCCTGCGCCGTTCCGCGGCGGTCAGCAGGTCGAGCTGGCTGATCCGGCGGCCGGGATCGCCGGCGGCCTGGCGCAGCAGCCGGGTCAGCCGCAGGCCAGCGCCTGCACGGTGGCCTGATCGAACAGGTCGGTGGCGTACTCGAAGGAGGCCTGGATCCCGGCCGGGGCGCCGCCGTCACCGCGCTGCTGGCGGACTCCCAGGGTCAGGTCGAACTTGGCGGCCACATCAGGTACCGGCTGCGCCGTGATCCGCAGCCCGGGCAGCTGCCAGTCGACAGCGCCGACGTCCTCATCGCCGATCATGACCTGGAACAGCGGGTGCCGGGCCGGCGAGCGGGCCGGGTTCAGCACCTCGACCAGCCGCTCGAACGGCACGTCCTGACGGGCCTGGGCGGACAGCACCGTCTCCCGGACCCGGCCGAGCACCTCGCCGAAGCTCGGATCGCCGGACAGGTCCGCCCGCAATACCAGTGTGTTGACGAAGAACCCGACCAGGTCGTGCACCGCCTCATCGGTCCGCCCCGCCACCGGGGCACCCAGCGGGATGTCGGTCCCCGCGCCCATCCGCGACAGCAGCACGGCCAGGCCGGCGTGCAGGGTCATGAAGATGGTGGCCTGGTGCTGGCGTGCCAGGCTGGCCAGCGCCGCGTGCAGGCCCGCGTCCGCCAGCTGCCACCGGACCTCCGCGCCGCCCTGAGACGGCTGCGCCGGGCGCGGCCGGTCGAACGGCAGCGCCAGCTCCTCGGGCAGCCCGGCCAGCGCCTGCCGCCAGTACTGCACCTGCCCGGCCAGCACTCCGCCGTCCCCGCCGTCCGTGTCCTGGCCCGCGCCGCTGCCGCTGCCGAGCAGGTCCCGCTGCCACAGCGCGTAGTCCGCGTACTGCACCGGCAGCGGCGCCCAGTCTGGTGCCCGGCCGTCGCGGCGTGCCTGGTACGCCGCGGCCAGGTCCGACATCAGCACCTGCATGGACCAGCCGTCACTGGCGATGTGATGGCACAGCAGGAGCAGCACATGCTCCTGCTCCGCGAGGGTGAACAGCCATGCCCGGATAGGCAGCTCGCTGGCCAGGTCGAACTCGTGCCGGGCCGCCGCATCGATCAGGCCGGCTAGTTCGTCAGAACGGGCCGTCGTGATGGTGACCGGGACGGCGGCTTCCCCCGCGGGGATGATGTGCTGGTATGGCTGGCCGCCGTCGACAGTGAATGTGGTGCGCAGCGATTCGTGCCGGCCTGCCACGTCGCTCAGCGCGGCGGTCAGCGCCGCGGCATCGAGCTCGCCGGTCAGCCGCCAGGCGAACGGCAGGTTGTAGGCGGTGCCGGGCCCGTGGAACTGCTCGAGGAACCACAGCCGCTGCTGCGCGAACGAGAGCGGCAGCCGCTCCGGCCGCGCCGCCGCCCGGGTCAGCGGCGACCTAGCCGCCTCCGCCCCTTCCAGCACTCCGGCCAGCGCCGCCGCCGTCGGGTGCTCGAACACCGCCCGGACCGGCAGTTCGGCGCCCAGCACCGTGCGGATCCGCGACACCAGCCGCGTCGCCAGCAGCGAATGGCCGCCCAGGTCGAAGAAACTATCTTCGACCCCGACCTGCTCCAACCCCAGTACCTGCGCGAACACCGCACACAACGCCTGCTCCCCGGGAGTGGCCGGAGCCCGGCCCTCACCCGCGGCATAGTCCGGGGCGGGGAGTGCGCGGCGGTCCAGCTTTCCGTTCGCGTTCAGCGGCAGCCGGTCCAAGATGACGATCGCGGCGGGCACCATATAACCGGGCAGGGCAGCGGCAGCCGCGGCACGCAGCCCGCCAGGGTCGAGCTGACCGCCCGCCGCCGGCACGGCATAGGCCACCAGCGTGCCGTCACCAGGCCAGTCGTGGCGGACGGTGACCGCGGCCTGCGCCACCCCGGGCTGGGCGGCGAGCACGGCCTCGATCTCGCCGAGCTCGATCCGGAACCCGCGGATCTTCACCTGGTCATCGACCCGGCCCAGGTACTCGATCTGCCCGTCCGCATTCCACCGGGCCAGGTCCCCGGTCCGGTACATCCGCTCCCCCGGCGCCCCGAACGGGCACGCCACGAACCGCTCCCCCGTCAGCCCCGGCCGGTTCAGGTACCCCCGCGCCAGCTGCCCACCCGCCAGATACAGCTCCCCAGCCACACCTACCGGCACCAGCTGCAACGCAGCGTCAAGCACCAACGCCCGCGTATTCCACACCGGCCGCCCGATCGGGGGGTTCCCGCCCATGGGCGGCGCGTCCGCCCTGCCCGCGCGCCAGGCGGTGGCGTAGACGGTCGCCTCGGTCGGACCGTAGATGTTGCGGACTTCGGCGCCGGGCAATGCAGCACCGATAGCCGTGACGGCGCGCGCGGTGAGCGCCTCACCGGCCAGCACTACCGTCCGCGCACTGGCCTTCGCGCCGTGCACGGACAGCACCTCCGACAACGCCGACGGCACGCCGCTGATCAGGCTCCCGTCCCAGGCTCTCCCGCCGCTGTCGGCCAATGCCAGCAGGTCCTTGACCACCTCGATGCTCCCGCCCGACACCAGCGGAGTGAAGATCTCGAACACCGACACATCGAAACTCAGCGACGTCGACACCAGCACCTTCGCCAGCTCACCGGCCGTGAACTCAGCCCGCGCCCAGCACAGCAGGCTGGCCATGTTGCGGTGCTCGATCATCACGCCCTTGGGACGACCGGTCGATCCAGACGTGTAGATCACATAGGCAGGGCTGGTCATGGTCAGCGGCGTGCTCAGGTCATCCCCGTCTAGGCCCGCGACCACGGCCATGGTGGCGGGATCGTCGATGACGATCCGGCGGACGCCGCCGCGCAGGTCCAGCCCCGCCAGCACCGTGGTGGTCAGCACGGCGACCGGGGCGGCGTCGGCCAGCATGAACGCGATCCGGTCCGCCGGGTAGGCCGGGTCGACTGGCACATATGCCGCCCCGGCTTTCAGTACGGCCAGTACCGCGACGATCATGTCCGCGGACCGCGGCATGGCGATCGCCACCAGCCGCTCAGGACCCGCGCCGAGCGAGATCAGGTACCGGGCGAGCTGGTTGGCGCGGGCGTTGAGCTCGGTGTAGGTCAGCTGGGTGCCGTCATAGATCACGGCGGTGGCGTCCGGGGTGCGGGCGGCCTGTTCCTGGAACAGCTCCGGCAGCGCTGCCGGCGGTACGTTTCTGCTGGCACCGTTCCCTTGGACCAGGATCTGGTCACGCTCGCCGGGACTGAGGATCTCCAGCGAGGTCACCGGGTCTTGCGGGTGGTCCGCGGCCTGGTGCAGCAGCCAGGTCAGCCGGCCGACCAGCGCCTGGACGGTGGCCCGATCGAACAGGTCCTCGGCATACTCGAGGGAGGCACTGATCCCGGCCGGGGCACCGTCGGCGTCGTGGTCTTGCCGGAATCCCAGCGTGAGGTCGAACTTGGCGGCCACGTCCGGGACCGGCTCAGCCTCAATGCGCAGGCCGGGCAGCCGCCAGTCCACCGCGCCGACATCCTCGTCGGCGATCATCACCTGGAACAGCGGATGCCGGCTGGGCGAACGTACCGGGTTCAGCACCTCGACCAGGTGCTCAAACGGCACGTCCTGGCGGGCCTGGGCAGCCAGGACCGTTTCCCGGACCCTATCGAGCAGCTCGCCGAAGCCCGGGTCGCCGGACAGGTCAGCGCGCAGGACCAGCGTGTTCACGAAGAACCCGACCAGGTCGTGCATGACTTCGTCGGTCCGCCCGGCCGCCGGGGCACCTAGCGGGATGTCGGTCCCGGCGCCCATCCGGGACAGCAGCGCGGCCAGCGCCGCGTGCAGCACCATGAAGATGGTCGCCTGATGCTCACGCGCCAGCTCAGCCAGCACAGCGTGCAGGCCCGCATCGGCCAGCTGCCACCGGACCACACCGCCACGCTGGGACTGTTCGGCGGGCCGCGGCCGGTCGAACGGCAGCGCCAGTTCGTCGGGCAGTCCGGCCAGTGCCTGCCGCCAGTACTCGATCTGGCCGGCCAGCACACCGCCGTCGGCCGCGTCCCGGCCGAGCAGTTCCCGCTGCCACAAGGCGTAGTCGGCATACTGGACGGGCAGGTCGGGCCAGTCCGGCTGGCGGCCGTCCCGGCGAGCGGCATACGCCGTCCCCAGGTCGGCCATCAGTACCTGCATGGACCACCCGTCGCTGGCGATGTGGTGGCACAGCAGCACCAGCACGTGCTCGTCATCGGCGAGGCTGAACAGCCACGCCCGCACCGGCAATTCCGTGGCCAGGTCGAACTCGTGCCGGGCCGCCGCCTCTATCAGCCCGCCAAGGTCGGCATGAGAGGCGGTCGCTACCGTGACCGGGACATCCGCCTCGCCCGCCGGGATGATGTGCTGGTAGGGCTCGCCGTCTTCGATGGCGAACACGGTTCGCAGTGATTCGTGTCTGGCCACGACGTCACGAAGCGCCGCGGCCAGCGCCCCGGCATCCACCTGCCCGCGCAGCCGCCAGGCGAACGGCAGGTTGTAGGCGGTGCCGGGCCCGTGGAACTGCTCGAGGAACCACAGCCGCTGCTGCGCGAACGAGAGCGGCAGCCGCTCCGGCCGCGGCACCGGGACCAGCGGCGACCTAGCTGCCTCCGCCCCCTCCAGCACCCCGGCCAGCGACGCCGCCGTCGGGTGCTCGAACACCGCCCGGACCGGCAGCTCCACCCCCAGCACGACGCGGATCCGCGACACCAGCCGCGTCGCCAGCAGCGAATGCCCGCCCAGGTCAAAGAAACTATCCTCGACCCCGACCTGCTCCAACCCCAGTACCTGCGCGAACACCTCACACAACGCCTGCTCCCCGGGAGTGGCCGGAGCCCGGCCCCCGCCCGCGGCATACTCCGGGCCCGGCAGCGCCCGCCGGTCCAGCTTCCCCGCCGGAGACAGCGGCAGCGCCTCCAGCACCACCACCGCCGATGGCACCATATACCCCGGCAGCACCCGCGCCGCGGCCACCCGCAGCACCGCCGGATCCAGCTCGGCACCGGAGGCCGGCACGACATATCCGGCCAGCCGCTTGTCCCCTGGCTGGTCCTCCCGGACCGCCACCGCGGCCTGCGCCACTCCCGGCAAGCCGGCGAGCACGGCTTCGATCTCGCCCAGTTCGATGCGGAACCCGCGGACCTTCACCTGGTCATCGGCCCGGCCCAGGTACTCCAGCTCCCCGTCGCTGTTCCACCGGGCCAGGTCCCCGGTCCGGTACATCCGCTCCCCCGGCGCCCCGAACGGGCACGCCACGAACCGCTCCGCCGTCATGCCCGGCCGCCCCAGATACCCCCGAGCCAGCCCGGCCCCCGCCACATACAACTCCCCGGCCACCCCCGGCGGCACCAAACCCAGCCCCTCATCCAGCACGAACACCCGGGTGTTCCAGACCGGCCGGCCGATCGGCGGAACGACCGAGCCCGACAGCGGCCCCGACAGCGTCGCGGCAATCGTTATCTCGGTCGGCCCGTAGGCATTGAACATCCGCCGCCCCGGCGACCACTCGGCCGCCAGCAGGTCCGAGCACGCCTCACCGCCCACGATCAGGCAGTCAAACCCGCGCACCCGCCCGACCGGGACGCTGGCCAGCGTGGTCGGGATGATCAGGGCATGGCTGACCCGCAGCTCGTTCAGCGTTTCCGCCAGCATCTCCCCGGCCAGCGGCCCCGGCTCCGGAACCACCAGCGCCGCCCCGGCCGGCCACGCCATCAGCATCTCCATCACCGCCGCGTCGAAGCTCAGCGACGCGAGCTGCAGCACCCGCGACCCAGGGCCGATCCCGAACGCGCTGGCCATCGACGCGGCCAAGCTCGCCAGGCCCCGGTGCGTCACCACCGTCCCCTTCGGCCTGCCCGTCGACCCCGACGTGTAGATGACGTACGCCGGATGCGCGAGCTCCGGCCGGCGCAGCGCAGTGATATCACCAGGCTCCTGCCGAGCCAGCTTCCCCGCCAGTACCGGATCATCCAGCACCACCCGCGACGGCCCCCCGCCCGGCACCGGGGGCAGTGACGGTGCCGCAGCCATCGTCGTGACCACCAGGTCCGGCCGCGCATCCGCCAGCATGAACCCGATCCGCTCCGCCGGATATGCCGGGTCGATGGGCAGGAACGCCGCCCCCGACTTGGCCACCCCCAGCCACGCCACGAACACCTCAGCGGACTTCTCCATCACCACCGCGACCAGCCGCTCGGGACCCGCGCCCAGCGAGGTCAGGTGCCCTGCCAGCCGCCCCGCCCGCTCATCCAGCTCCGCATACGACAGCGCCACATCACCACATGCCACCGCCAGCGCCCCCGGCGCCCGCGCCGCCTGCGCCTCGAACAACTCCGGCAAGGTGACCTGAGGCACATCTCGCGCCGTGTCATTCCACCCCGCCAGCACGCGCCCCAGCTCCGCCGGCGTCAGCGCTCGCGCCACGCTCCCCCCGGACGGTGCTGGTCGAAAAGGAGTGGCCATAGTGATCCTCATTCCGATGGGCCATGCCACAGGCGCATGACTTTCCGAGGCAATCCGCAGCGGACGCTGCCCGACAGGTCCGCGCATGCCGGCCGCCTCACAGGAGGCTCCCGAACGGCAGCCTCGCAAACCGAGCCGCACACCCGCACCTTCGACATTGCGCACGAACCCTTCCGCCCTAGACGCTGAAAGCACCGGTGCCGTCAGATCAGCCCCGGTAGTGCTGACAACAGCGCATTGCTCGTTATGACTAAGAGCGGGTTAGCGCGGGAGCGGCGCTGTCAGTCGGCTACGGCCGCCTGCCCGGCCTCGGCTACGGCTACGGCTACGGGCCCGGCCGCGGGCGCGGGTGCGGGTGCGGCCGGGCGGGTCCGCTCGCCCCACCGGGCCACGGCGGGGCCGGTCAGGCCGAACAGGGCGAACCCCGCGCCGAGCAGCACGAAGCCGAGCCGGCCGCCGCTCAGCACGAACCCGACCAGGATCAACGGGGACAGCGCCTGCCCGGCGAAGTTGCCCATGCCGACCAGGCCCTGGTACTGGCCCTGCGCATGCGGGGGCGCCAGGCCGAAGTCGAGGGCGTACGTGGCGGAGGACTGCCACAGCTCGCCGTAGGTGTGCAGCACGACAGCGCCGGCCAGCAGCAGCAGGGCGCCCCAGGCGGGAAGGCCGGCCGCCAGGCCCATCGCCGAGCAGCTGACCAGGAAGATCATCCCGGCCCGGCGGATGGCGGCGCCGCCTTGCCTGAGGGTCTGCACGGTCTTGCCGACGCGCACCTGGAACAGCACCACCATCACCGTGTTGATGATCACGAACGCCGAGACGCTCCATCGCGGCGCGTTCGTGTGGAACACGACCCACACTGGCAGCAGCAGGCCGAGCACGAAGTTCTGCATGTACATCGCGCCGGACAGCACCGTGTAGCCGACGAACGGCCTGTCCCTCAGCGCGGCAAGCGGTGACTCCTCGTGCGCGCCTGCCAGCGGCTCGAACCTGGGCAGCCGGCCCAGCCCCGCCACGCCGATCAGGCAGCTCAGCGCGTTACCCAGGAACAGCGCGCGGTACGCGCTCACCGTGTTGAGCTGTATCGCGATACCGCAGGTGGCTATGCCGAACGACAGGCCCAGGTTGACCACCGCATTCGCCTGTGAGCGGAACGTGGTCGCGTCCTCGCCGCCGACCCGCCGCAGCAGCGCCACGTTGGCCGTGAGTGAGGAGCTCAGCGCGGACCCGTCCACGATCGCGACGATCAGGTAGCTGACGAAGCTGTGCGCGACGAATACATAGCTTGCGGCCGCCGCGGCCAGCAAGAACAGGGACAGCCTGAGGACACCCCGTGGTCCGCGCCGGTCGGCCAGGCGGCCCATCGGCATGGCGGCCAGCAGGCCCACCAGCCCGGCGATCGTCAAGGCCAGGCCAGAGCGCTCCGCCGTGAGATGCACCACCCGGATCGCGTACAGCGTCATGGTGGTGACGATCAGCCCGGTCCCGTACACGTTGATCAGCGTCACCAGCAGGTACACCCGCTGGTCGCGGGACTGGGGAACGAGGGACCTCAGAGCGTGTCCAGGGTTCAGCCTCGGCATGGCCACCTCGTTCCGCGAGTCACTGCTACCGGCAACTGCACGTGTGGCAAGTCGCTAACGCGGCCACTGCCCGCCCCAGCAGCCGGCGAAGTCCTCGTCCAGGCCTGCACCACTCGCCCGGTGTCCCAGCCGAGCGGGTGGGCCGGGCCGGAGAGGCCGCAGCCGGGAGCCGACGGGATGGCCACGTGGAACGCGTCGCCCGGGCCGACCATGCCGCCGCCGACCGCAACTGCGCGTTCTGCGTGCTCGTCATGCATCCCGTCGCCTCCTTCCTATGTGGCGTACGGGCCAGTCCAGCGGCACCGGCGGGCACGGCAATTCCGGCCGGCCATCACTATCCGCCTTCCCGACAGTGACACCTGGTCTCAGGCGGCGCATCTCCCCGATTGCGCTGCGCATTCCGCTCCCAGGTCGCCCGCCCGGCGAACGCGCTACGCCACAAGGCGAAGTCCTCGGCCTCACGTGGCCCAGCTTCGATCTGGACAACGGCCCGCAACCGCCAAACTGCCCTCCAGCCTGCACCGGGTGCTGGCGGACATCAAACCTGCCCACTGGCTGCCACGAGGAACTGGCCTGTGACGGCCAGCCGATCATCGAATGTGACGTCCCACGCGGCTACCGCTGCTCCTGATCCGCCGCTCGGCGCGGCCCATGGCTCGACGGGAATCATCAGCTCGGGCGCGCATTTCAGCGTTACGCAGAGTGACGGTGGCGGCCAGAGAGAACGCTCACCGAGCCGCCGATATGGATGGCTCCAGAAAGCGAGCTGTCCGCAGTTCGGGCCGTGCATAACGGGGAATCGGCGCTGCCTCGGGTTAGCAGGGCAGCCGCGCTTCGTGGGGGCGGCCGGCCTGGCGCGGTGATGTGCAGCGGGCACGGCCCCTGCATCGCGCCGGTCATCAAGGCGATGATCAGCGGCCGCAGGTAGCCGCGTGGACTTGCTCGGTCAGGGCGCTCAGCTGCTCGGCCAGGGTGTGGATCTGCTCGGTCAGATCGGTGTTCCTCTGCAGCAAGTCGGTCTGATACTGGCTGAGTTCCTCCCGGTGCTTCGCCGCCGCCTCTTCGTTCGCCTGGTCCGTCCGGGTCTGCGCCTTCTGGGCAATGATGACCAGCGCGCCGGTGTAGAACGCCACCGCTGAGAAGAGGAGGTTCAGCAGGATGAACGGCGCTGGATCGAAACCCTTCCCGTCGAGCAGCCCCGTCCAGGAGGCGCTCAGGAACGTGATGACGTGGTTGGCGAGCACCCACGCGAGGATCACCGCGGAGCTGACGATGAGGAACGCGACGGTCCCCATGCCGCTCGCCACGGCCTCCGAGACCCGCTCCATGAAGCTGCTTCCCCCGGCGTACGGGGACCCCCCGCGCTTGCCGTGCTGATAGTGCAGGTGAAATCGCATCGGATCCTTCCCGGCCCGGTGCTGCTGCTGCTCAGGCGCTGTCGTTGCTGTCATCTGGTCTCCTGGTCTCAGATCGAAGCTGTCTGTCATGCCTCCGGCTTGCGCCCTGGCCGATCCGGGATCTCGCCTGGACGCGCATCTGGTCGCGGCAGCCGGTGGCGAGCCGGGCGGCCCTCATGACGGCCGGCCCGGCGGCGGGACCGGAACCAGCCGCCTCGTGATCATCTGGGCGTGAAGAGCCTGATAGATCACGCGATGGCCGTTCCGCCCCAGCGTAGATGAGACAGCCCCGGCATGGCGGGCGGCTGGGTTGATCACATTCACGCAGGCGGCGGTTCCGTTCTTCGTCGTGCATGAGCCGCCGCCGCGGACCACGGGGTAACTGCCGGGGCCAGTGCGGTGCCATCTCCCCGCGACGCGCCACCGCCGTCCCGCCCGCCTGGCAAAGCGCTCAGCCGCCAGCTCAGGCTGCACAATGGCGCAACTCAGCAAAACGAGGTCGCTGGAGGGGCCCACGCCAGCCCGCCGCCCACCAAGCCCGCGCGCGATGGTTCCATCAAAGAACCCGCCCCGCAACAGACGCCAAGATCACCCTGATACCGCTGGTCAGCTAACGAATGGCGGCCGCCGCACCGTGGGCTTGCGGCGCAATCGCCTCTTCAGGCCGGCTCGTCGCACATTCAACGGTGCAGGAGGCGGTGCTGAAGCGCAACCTGCGCAGGGTGCCGAATCGGCAGCCAGGATCACGCGGATCAGCGCTCCGTTTCACGCTTGGTGACAGGCGTCCGACTTAGGCAGAGCGCGCAATCCCGCCGTTCGGCGCGGCCTCCGGCTGTGAATCGTGAATGGTCTGGGCCGCACATAACCGGTTAGTATGCCTCCTGGCCCACATGTTGTTACCGGCGAGTATGCTTATTGTTTTGGTGCCTGCCGCGACCCAGCCGGGAGATGCATATGGGTGACATACCAGGGCACATCATACCAACGCGCCAGGAACGGTGCTCGCAGTGTGATGGTGAAGGATTTCACGGGCTTACCATCTTCGGGAATCAAAAACGGTGCTCGTTGTGCAAAGGGAAAGGCTATGTACAGTTAGGCAGGCGCTGCACCGGGTGCTCGGAATGCAGATCGCCTGGCTATTACGGCTACCAGTAACCTGCCGCCGCAGGCATGCTCCAGATCAGGCGGCGTAGCTCAGGTGCCGCTGTTTGGCCGCGACAGGCTGGTACCGCGGCAAAGCACTGGGCCGCTGATCGGTTCTCGAACGTGTTGCCTGATGTCGGTCTGGATACGGCCGATCGCTGTCACGGTCGCCGGCCTGGCCGCAGAAGGGCCACGAGGCGGGCCGCGCCGCCACTGGCTGTGATGAAGAATGCTTGGCTCTGTGGGTGACTTGCGGCCCCACCTGCGAGCGAGCAGTGGCCCCACCCCGTGATCGGCAGACGTTAGGTCGATGAGAGTTGGCCCCACCCCGAGGTTCCCCTCTCGGTGCTGATTGGAGCCTTGCGAGGCGCAACCGGTGGGGCCAAGCCTCACTGTCCGTCGTCACAAGACTTGAGGTGCGGCTGGCAGCGTGACCTGCGGTGCCTTAGATAGGCGGCAGAGCCACGGTCCTGTCACTGCCACCTGACCTGAGGCAACTGGTGCTCCGAGAGGTTCCCATAGCTATCCTCAGAGCTGGTGTCCCGTGCCATCGGGCGGGGCTAGCTGCGGCGTTACCGCTGCAGCGGGGACCGGTCGCCGACCAGCCACAGGTGGCCGAACGGGTCGATGAAGCCACCCTGCCGGTGCACGCCCCAGGGCGCGTCGTGATTACGGATCTGGTCGATGCTGCCGTCGGCCCCGGCCGCCACTGCGCGCTCGATGACGCTGTCCGGGTCATCGACGAACAGCTCGACCCGGACTGTGCGCGAGCCCAGGGCAGCCGGGGTGTCCCAGCCATTGTTCTCAGGTTCGCCGAGAAAGAACGGTGCACCGGACACGGTCATCCCGACCACGCTGCCCAGGTTCCATAGCTCGGTCGCGCCGAGTGCCTGCGCATACCACCGCGCGGCTGCCGCCGCATCGGGAACGGCGAGCATCACGGAGATCACCGGGCGAGCAGCTCCGGCCGTCATCAGCCATCTCCTTCGGGCGAGGTCGTCATAGCTCGTCGAACCACGAAGCCTGCCAGATGCAGTATTCCGCCTGCCGGTATGCCCAGGGCGAACTCGAGACCCCGGCTGGCGGCCCGGGTCGCGATGATGCCGACCACCGGGTGCCTCAGCTTACTGGCAGCGCTCCGGCTGATGCCTCGTCCACGATGACAGCGCCTCGACTTCCGCGGCAAAGGACACTCACGACCAGTCCGTGCCCCAAAGATCAACATGTGGGGCCAAAACTCGTCAGTAGGTGGGGCCATTTCTGACCCGCGAAGCCAAATGCTGCAGCCGGCAACCATTCGAGGCGCGCAGATCATGGAAATCTGTCTGACCACACGCTCAGGACACAATTACTGCCAAACAATACAGAGTCGGCGCTGGGCGCTACTACGATTGTTGGACTGCTCCGGTGGCGTCAGCGATGCGCTGGCTCGGCCATGCGTCTGGTTCCTTCATGCACCTTTGTTAAGCTTAATCGTAATAGTTCGGGCCGGAACGCGCGCGCTCGGTTTTGATGACGGTCAGGGCCGGAATGTGCGGGTCCGGTCCTGACCGTTGTGTGCTGCCTGAGACTATTGATTTCTTGGCTGGGCAGATGCGGTCGGCGTGCTGAGCGCTTCAGGCGCGTGGGCGCGGGGTGATCGCGATGTAGCTGAGCGGGCCCCCGATGTTGATGTTCTTGAGCTTGGTGTTGGTGGCGGTCAGGATCGGTGTCACGCCTCCCCAGCTGACGACGTAGGCGGTCTTGCCATCCGGGGTGATCGCGACGGCGACCGCAAAGCTGCCGGTGCGGATCGGGGCGAGCGCGGTGTTGGTGGCGATGTCGATCGGGGTCACGGAACTCCCGCCGAAGCTGGTGACGTAGGCGGTCCTGCCGTCCGGGGTGATCGTGATCGACTCGTTTTCACCGACCTCGATCGGCGTCAGCGCGGTATTGGTGGCGATCCTGATCGGGGTGACGACGCTGCTCGGCGTGCGGTGAGTGACGTAGGCGGTCCTGCCGTCCGGGGTGATCGCGATCGCGTCGGGCTGGTGCCCTACGTGGATGGGCCGCTGGGCGGTGCGAGTGCAGGTGCTGACCGGGGTGACCGTGCCAGGGGACGCGCTGAGCACGTAGATGGTCTTGCCGTCCGGGGTGATCGCGATGGGGCCTGTCTCAGCTCTGATGTTGAGATTGATCTTCTTGCCAGCCTTGTTAGTGGTGCTGTTGATCGGGATCAGCGTCTGCGGGGCGGTGAAGCCGCCGCCCGAACCGACGTACGCGGTCACCCCCGCCGGAGCGCACGTCCGCGTGGCCGTGGCTGCCGCGCCGGGAGCACCAGGTAAAGCCACCGCGCTCAGCGCGCCGACCGCGGTAACGGCGCACACCGCGCGAGTGATAGATGCAAACATTCCAGGACTCCTTACTCAAGATCTTGACAGAGCTGTCCCCGGGACTCTCATCAGGTCACGCCCTCCGCCCGTGCAGCGGCAGAGCCGTCCGCTGACTTGCAGCCGGGCCCGAGGCCTCGCGTCGCGGCACAGTGACGCCCCGCCCCAGGCCTAGCCGCGGCTAACGTCGCGCACCTGTTCATGACCGGCCCCTCCTGCCGTAAGCGGTTCTCAAACGCGGCCAGCCAAGACTCCGGCCGAGACGCAAACGCAACCACCGGTCTCCGCCAAGCCTTCAGCCAGCCGCGGCCGCGAGGAAGAGGCCAAGGCCCTATGCCCGCAGGCCGTTCGTCATCCTCCGCCAGATGCCAGGCCCACCAGACTGCTGCGCCACGCAGACATTGCGCTGACCCACACGGAAATCAGGCATCGCCACTGCCTCGCCAGTGACCTACCGTAACCAATCATCGTCGGACCGCGCGCCTAATGAGATGCGCGCGTTCACACATGCCATCTGCGCTGCGTCGGCGCTCGGCGCTATTGTCCGCCGCCTAGCGAGGTGATTGCGCTCAGTAGTCAGTTATTGGAATCGGACGCACCACAGATCCGCCGATATGGCTCGTCGGCAGAGCCAGGGTCACACGTTTCTGAGCGCGCAGAATAGGCATTCTGCGCGTTAGACCGACGGGATCGTCGCTGCTGTAAGCAGGCAGTTAGCCGAATAGCGGCATCAGCCAGCCGGAACGCTGGTCTGGAAGGACTCTGCGGCTGCACGTCGGGCGAGGGGCCGGTGCGGCGGGAGATGCAGTTGTGCCACGAGCTGAGTTCCGGCCGGGCGGCACGGATCTCGCCGGTCCGGCCGGAATAGCGGACGGGAGTGTGCTGTGCGCCCCGGCCGGGGTTGGTGGATTAGCTGGCCGGCAATGTTATCCCCGGCCGGTCAGATGGCCGCATGTCCCGCGGTCTGCTCGTGGCGCATCCTGACGTATCGGATTTCCTTGGCCTGCGCCACCCTCGCCAGATATGTGATCGGGATGCCGGCAACACCATCAATCGTGCCGGTCTCGTTCAGCTTTAGCGCATCGACGGCCAGGTCGAAGCCGTCGGTAAGCGCCCGACGCGGCATTGTCTGCCGATATTTGCTCTCTTTGCGGACCGAACGCCAAGTCTTGCCAGGAAGCCGCCTGACAGGCATAGACCGGCTCAGCCGCCATGCTGCCGCGGCGAGCCCGGGGACGCCCACCTGAACGATCTTGTCATCTTGTGGCGCTAGGGTCCTGGATCTCAAAGGCGGCAGAGGCAAAGGGTCTTTCATCAGCCGCGCCGCTCCGGTGGAAGGGAATAAAGCACCTCAAACATGGCTGTTTCGGCTCGGTGCGCATTCGCTAGCCCGAGCTGTAAACCTTTTGCGCCATGCCGCACGTCATCAATATGACACCCGGTGCGCCGGTGCTGAGTTTTCAGCCATGTGCGGCCAGGTTCAGGGAGGTAATGACCATGAAACGACCATTACTGGCAGTGTTAGTCATACCAGTGGCTCTCGCTGTGGCCATCTTTGCCAAGGTCGGCGCGTCATCGGCGGACTCCGCCGGCTCGGGCAGTGGTAGCGGCCCGCCCCCGCACTGCCCTTCTTCGCTTTCGTACCTGTGCGTGGCCGACCGCTTATACGGGGTGGCCGGGACCTCGGCCCGCGACGTCTGGGCCGTCGGCCTGACGCCGACCTCGTCGCTGATCATGCACTGGAACGGCAGTAGCTGGGCAGTGTCGTATGACCAGCCGGTCGGATACTTCCTTGGCGTGTCCGCTGTCTCGGCAAGCGACGCCTGGGCGGTCGGCGGCACCTCGTGGTGGAATCCGTCGCAGACCCTGGCCGAGCACTGGGACGGCACGTCCTGGACCCAGGTCGCCACGCCCATCCAGGGAGGAAGCGCCGTCTTCAACGCAGTAGCTGCCACGTCCGCCACGAACGCCTGGGCGGTCGGGGGCATCGGCCCCGGCCCGGGAGTCCCGGCTAGCGCCTCGCCGCTGATCGAGCACTGGGACGGCACCGCCTGGTCCGCGCAGCCCTTCGCCGTGCCTACCGATGGCGGCCAGTTCACTGCCGTGGCAGCGATTTCTGCCGATGACGCGTGGGCGGTCGGCTCGACCGGCGGCGTGAGCGAGGGCACCGGCCAGGCCACCATGATCGAGCACTGGGACGGCAGCGCCTGGACGCGGGTGCCGAGCCCGGACCCGCCGGGCTCGGCCAACCGCCTGAGCGGCGTGACGATCCTCCCGAACGAGGACGCCTGGGCGGTCGGCTTCACGACGGCCTATGACGGCACCTGGCAGGCGCTGACCGAATACTGGGACGGCAGCACCTGGACCGTGGTACCCAACCCTGACCCGACCGGCGACACTAACCTGCGGGGCGTGGCGGCGGCCTCGGCGGATGACGTCTGGGCGGTGGGCTACAGCAACGCGACCCGGTGCAGTAACGGAGGGCCGCAGTGCCAGACCGTGGCCATGCACTGGGACGGCAGCGCCTGGACGGTGGTACCGACGCCTGATCCGCCAAGCGCCTACCTGAACGCGTTCCACGGCGTGGCCGCCATTTCCGGCGATGACGTCTGGGCGGTAGGGACGACCGACTACGCCGCCACCATGATCGCCAACTGGAACGGGAGCACCTGGAGGGACTGACTAGCTCCGCTATCCCGGCCGGAGGAATCGCGGCCGCCGGCGGGATCACGCCGCGGGCGGCCGCCGGGCCGGCCAGCCGGAGCCGGGGCTCAGCTGGCCAGGCAGAGGGCGAGATCGTGCCATGAGTGCCGTGATGGCCGGGCGAGAGGCACCGCCGGGCGAGTCGCGGCGGGACCCTGGCCCGGCCGGGCGGTGGTGGCCGCCTGGCGCGGTCGCCGCGACGGTCGGGTGGAGCCTGTGGGAAGTGCGCGCGACGCTGCTGCCGGTGGCCTACGGCGATGACAGCGCGCTGCACGAGCAGATGGTGCGGTTCGCCGCGGCCCGGCTGCGGGCCGGGCATGACCCGCTGACATCATGGTTTCCGTATCTGGGGCTCGGGTCGCCGCAGTTCATGCATTACCAGAGCACCCCGGCGATCCTGACCGGGCTGGCCGGCCTGGTAGCCGGGCCGGACACCGCGTTCCGCTGGTCGCTGTACCTGCTGTGGTGCCTGTGGCCGGCCGCCATCTACTGCTCGGCCCGCGTGTTCGGGCTGCGCCAGCTCCCGGCGGCGCTCGCGGCCGTGGTCGCGCCGCTGCTGCACAGCGTGCCGGGCATCGGGTACGAGCAGCACGCCTATCTGTGGGCGGGTTTCGGGGTGTGGACGCAGCTGTGGGGGTCCTGGGCGCTGCCGTTCGCGTGGGCGCTGACCTGGCGGGCCATGACCGACCGGCGGTTCATCGCCCCGGCCGCCGGGCTAGCAGCGGTCACCGCCGCTTTCCATTACGAGACCGGGTACCTGGCGTTCGGCGCGATCGTGATCATGCCGTTCCTGGCCCCCGGCCTGCGGGCCCGGCTGGCCCGGGCCGCCGCGCTGCTGATCACCGCGCTGGCGGCGAGCGGGTGGGTGATCGTGCCGCTGCTGGCCTACTCCCGCTGGGCTGCCGTCAACCAGGTGCTGGCGGCCGGGCCGTCGGCGAGCGGTTACGGCGCTCGGCTGACCCTGGGCTGGCTGGTCACCGGCCGGCTGCTCGACGCCGGCCACCTGCCGGTCATCAGCCTGCTCGCCGCGGCGGGCCTGGCCGCGGCCGCGGTGCGATGGCGGCGGGCCGGGCCAGAGCGCGCGCTGGTCGCGATGGGCTGCGCGTGCCTGCTGCTGTCCTTCGGCCGCACCGCCTTCGGCCCCCTGACCGGCATCATCCCCGGCCACGCCGACCTGTTCTTCCGCCGGTTCCTGATGGGCAGCCAGCTCGCCGCGATCTACCTGGCCGGCCTCGGCGCCGCCGAAGCCGCGGCGCGGGGGCAGCGGCTGGCCGCCTCCGGCGCCGCGTTCCTGGCCGCCCGGCGGCTGTCATCGCTGAGCTGGGCCCCAGCGGCCGTCCTGCTGGCCGCCGCGGTCACCTGCCTGGTTCCCGCGTGGCAGTACCTCGACGGCTATGACGCGGCGAACGCCGCCGGCATCGCCGCCCAGCGGCTGGCCCAGCGCCAGGACGAACCGGAACTCGCCGCCCTGGCCGCCGCCATCCGCCGCCAAGGCAGCGGACGGGCCTACGCCGGCGCGCCGTCGAACTGGGGCCAGGATTTCACGGCCGGGCTCGTGCCCATCTACCAGTACCTGGACAGCCTGGACATCGACGAGATCGGCTACACGCTGCGCACCGCGTCGCTGATGTCCCAGCCCGAATACCACCTCGACCCCGCCAGCCCCGGCGACTACGCCATGTTCGGCATCCGGTACCTGATCTTGCCCCCATCCCAGCCCGCGTCGTCGTTCCCGCCCGCCCGCGGCGCGGTCCTGCTCCTGCGGAACCGCCTGTTCCAGCTCTACGAGCTGCCAGCCGGCTCCTGCTTCCTCCTCGCCGACACCACCGGAACCATCACCGCCGACCGCGCCGACCTCGGCACCCAGACCCTGCCCTACCTCCACTCCGCCCTGCCCGGCGAGGGCAGGTACCTGACCGTCGCCTACGCAGGCGCCCGCGCCGCCCCGCCCACCCTGCCCCGCGGCGCCCGCCCCGCGCGGCCAGCCGGGACCATCCTGACCTCCCGCGCCGACCTCGCCGACGGCACCGCCACCGCGACCGTGCGGCTACGGCGGCGAGCGGTCGTGGTGCTCAGCGCCTCCTTCGACCCAGGATGGTCAGCCACCATAGACGGACACCGCGCGGCCACCCAGATGCTAGCCCCCGCCCTCGCGGGCGTCGCAGTGCCGGCCGGCACCCACCACATCACGTTCCGCTATCAAGGATTCGAAGGCTACCCCGAACTATTCGCCCTCGCCGTCCTGGCCCTCCTGGGCGCCGCCGCCGCAAGCCGCCGCCGCCGCCCAGTACAGGCACCGCGGACGGCCGGCAACCCGATCACCCCGAACGGCCCGGCAAGGACCCTTCCCAGCGCGGTGACAGCCGACGAGTATCCAGAGCCGGATCGGCTAGCCCGTCACGACCGCGCGCCTCCTCAGCGGTCCCCCTCGACGCGCCGGCCACAGCCAGGCAAGAGGCTGACCTGGAACGGCGACAGCCGCAGGCCAGGCCAGTACAAGGATCAGAAAAGCGGCTTCAGCGCCGGCTCAGCCTAGGCGATAGGCGGTCGTAGCGCGCGGTCTGAAATTCCTCCCGCCTGGCCCCGATGGCCGCGCGTAGCTCCGCGGTCTGGAGCGTGTGCCGCAGGCCTCAACATCGACCGCCAGGCATAGAGAGAACTCCTGCCTGCGGCTATCGCTGACTGCAGGTACCCGGCTGATCCTCGACCGCGCCGAACTGGCGATGTGCGTACTTCTACTCGGCTTACTTGAGCGAGTTGGAGCCGCACAAAATCGATATGGGCGGCTATGTGATGCTGGAGCGCTTGACGGCCGGTCACTGCCTGTGACAGCTGGTCCGGGGAAGCTGGGTGGTGCGTATGGCCGCCGGCCTGGGCTGCCGTGGGGTGCGTGTGCACGGTGGCGATGACGCGGGACCGCGGCACCGGTAGTGACCGGCCCGGTAGCGGAAGCCATGTCCCGGGAGGCGGCGGCGCGGGCTGGCGCAGGCCTGCGCGAGCGCGGCGACGATGTCCTCGGTCACCTGCCGGTCGGGTGCCCGCGGCTCGCTGATGCCGCACGGGTCCGCGACGCCGGGACCCGGCCGGCGAGCTGGGGCCGTGCGCCGCGGGCCGGTTCGCTGGCCTCCGCGGCGCTGGCCGGCACGCCGGGCAGTCCGCAATCACGATCCCGCGCCCGGCAGGAGAATCACAGACCGCGCGTGGCGTACCCGGTCTGCTGCTGACGCCGGCTTGTCAGTGGTGACGGCAGGCAATCTGCGATCGAGGCCACGACCCCTGACCGCGAACTCAGGCTGGCGGAACGACAGGTCAGCGTTCCCGCTCTGGTCCGTCAGCGGGCCGCTGTGAATCTGTGCGAGTTCCGCGGCCTGACGGTAACCAGCTAGGTAACCAGCCACGGCCACTGGCCTGCTGACCTGCGGCGATCGGTGATCTGGATCGTGACCTCTTGCGTGCCGCGCAAGCGCTGGTTCCGTGCCGCTGGCATGCGCCTGACCTGCGGGAACAGCGTCACGGCGGATCCGGGCACGGGCATCAGCATGCCACACACGCCTCGCCGAAGACACGGACGGAGCTTCGAATATGGCCTCTGACGCGAAGATTCACTGGGGCGGGGTCTGGCGTCAGCCTGAGCCGCTGGTGGTCATGATGCTCTTTCCAGGGTGACGTGGCAGCCCATGGCGTGGAGCTGGCGCAGGGCGCGGTTGCGTGCCCGGCCGGGGTTGAGCCGGGTGAGGTGACCGGCACCGGGGTCGTCGCAGAAGGCGCCGTTGGTGCCCGTGTTCCAGGTGGCGATGAGCATGGCGTGCTGGACGGCGACGCTGGCCTTCTGCGGTCCCCGGCGGGCGGCGATGCGGCGGTACTTCGCGCTGGGGCAGGTGCCGGGGTTGTGGGCGCAGGCCATGGCGGCGGCGCCCAGGGCGCCGTGCGGGCAGGGGTTGCCGGGCCGGGTGCGGCTCGGTCTGGCCTTCCCGGCGGGCTCGCTGCTCCCGGGCGTGGTGCCGGCCCGTGAGGCGAGGTGGCCGGCGGCGGGGAACCGGGTCATGTCAGCTCCGGTTCCGGCGGCGATGACGCCGGCGGTCAGGGTGCTGATGCCGGGGATCGGGCAGATGAGCTTGCGGAAGGCGCGGAAGGGCTCCATCGCTTCTTCGATCCGCTCGGTGATCTGGCTGATCGCGGCGGTGTGCTGGCCGGTGAGGTCCGGGTGCACCCGTGCGAGGAAGGCGTGGCGGGCGCTGAAGCGGCCGGCCAGCGCCCCGGTCAGCTCGGGGATCTTCGAGCGCAGCCTGCGCCTGGCCAGGTCCGCCATCCGCGCCGGGTCGCGGCCGCCGGCGATCAGCGCCTCCGGCATCGCGCGGCCTGATACCCCGGGGATGCCCGGGGCGACCGCGGACAGCTTGACGCCGGCTTCGAGCAGCTTCTCCAGCCGCCGGGCCTCACGTGAGCGTTCCCGGGTGATCGCGGTGCGGGCCCGGGTCAGGTCCCTCGGCTGCCGGACCGGCCCGGGCGGGACGAAGGAGCCGCGCACCAGGCCACCGGCGCCGGGCTGCGCCAGCCAGGCGGAGCCGGCGGGTCGGTCTTGCGGCCGGGCAGGTTCTTCACGTGCCGGCGCTGACCAGCATGATCTCTGCTCCGGGGATGTCCCCGAGCAGGTAGCAGAACGGCTTCCGGTAACCGCCCGCCGCCTCCGGCACCACCCATGTCACCTGCCGGGCGATCAGGTGATCGCGCAGGGCCAGGATCTGGCCGGTCATCGATCCCCAGGCCGTCACCGTCCCGGTCGCCTTACGGCGCCCGGCGCCCGCGATCCGGACGCAGACCCTGGCGTCCTTCTCCGAGATGTCCAGCCCCGCGCACCGGGCGCGCGCCACGCCCATCCCCTGCCCCTTCCCGTGACTGAACCGGCGTGCCCGCCACGGGGAGGGCAGCAGAAAGCCAGAGCCTGACGCGCGGGCCCGGGGCACCAGCCCACGGTTCCCGCGGAAGCCCTCCTCCACCATGCCGACCTGCGGGCTCATAGGCACCACACAGGCTCCGGAGATTCTGCCGCGGCGAACACTGCCAGCGTCCCGGCCACAGCACCAGCGCAAGCGGCGAACAGCGCCGGATCTTCGCGCGCCATGGCGCGCTCCGAAGGAACGCCGAACTGCTGACCTGCGAGAACAGATCGTCGTGGAGCTACGGAGATTCGAACTCCGGACCTCTTGCATGCCATGCACACTCCGGCCGTCGCCGGACGCCGCCGGACATCGCCTCACGGGCCGTTTACCTGCGATGCTTGTCGCTGCACGCGGCCCGGAGTCGCCTGACGTCGCGCGCCGCTGGCTCCCAGCCTGGCTCCCAGGAATCTTGTTAGTGCCGCTAATGTTCGATAGACCGGGCGTCTTGGCGGATCGAGCTGCGCTCGCGCAGCCGGGCCGAAGGGCACTGCCGCGGCTGGGAGGCTGCTAGGTCCAGGTCCAGCTGCTGGCGTTCCAGGCGGTGCCTGATCCGGTCTCGGCGAAGGCAGGCTGCCAGAACTAGGTGAGAGCGTCGTACGCGCTGTCCAGGGTGATGAACTGGATGCTGTAGTCGGCGACGAATCCCCGCCATGCGCCGTTCCAGGACTGAGGAGGAGGCCGGAGCACTGGGGGCCACGGCGTCTGGCGCAGGCGGAAGGTCTGGCGGCAGGAGGCGGCGAGAACGGCCCTGGAGGGCAGCGGCAGTTCCTGGGCTATGACCAGCATGTCGTACAGATCCTTGGCCCGCCCGTTCTCCTGGCGGCCGTAGTCGCGGGTGTAGGCGTGCAGTTTCTCGGCGAGCTGCTGCCCGGGGCTGATGGCCGGGACGACGACCGGCGGGACATTCGCGAATTCCAGCAGGTTCCGCAGCGTGATCTCCTCCACCGGGCGCGGATCGTCCACGACGATGTTCACGTCGATGCGCAGGTTCTCGAACACTTTGCTGGCTAGCCGCGCGGTGACCGGGAACCGGACGCCGCCTTCAGCGCCCTCACCCTGAATTCGTCTCCTGCGGCCGATCGTGAACTTGAAGTAGTCACCGAGGTCCAGCCCGCTCGCGCGGTCCAGAACGGCGCGGAGCTGGGTTCGGCTTGTGCGCCATGTCGCGTCGGCGTCAGCAGTCGCCCTGGCACGATCGCCCACCCTGGCGATCATCGCGATGCCGCCCTTGAGCGCCCAGCTGCCAGCCGGCGCCACGGCGGCGATACGCGCGAGCAGTCGCTGCAGCGCGGCTTCCTTGCGCAGCCGGTCCAGAGGCAGGCTGGTAGAGGCGTGCAGAGTGCGCAGCCGCTGCTCCAGAGCGGTCCGCATCGCCGCCGGGCTGGCGTAGGTCCGCCCTGTCATGCGGGCTCCCGCGCCACGGGCAGCCTGATGCCGAGCGCCCGGCGTATCGGCGTACGGTCCGCCCGGCGATCGACGGCCCCGGCGAGCCGCGCGGGTGTCGTGAGCCCCCGCTCAACAGACTGGCGGGCCGCCTCGCGGACCAGCGACGCGTCGCTGCTGCGCGTCAGATCAATCAGGGTACGTTCGACCGTCGTGACGGGCACGTCATCCCACATGCGCCGTTCGCCGGGGGTCAGGTCGTCGTGATGGATCCGGATCCCCGTGCGGCTTCCGGTGAATGACCTGGGCGCGGTGAGATGGATGACTGGCGGCATCGCCGCGGCGAGCTCGTAGACCGCCAGCGCGCTCTCATGGCTGATGGCGCTGTCGGGTCCGGCCCACAAGGTTGCTGCGATCATGTCCCCGTGGCGGTGCGCAGGGTAGTTGACGAGGCGGTACACGCCGTGCATGACGCGCTCCAGGTCGCCGGACGCCGCGTGGTAGGACAGCTGGCGGTAGCTCAGGCCCGCACCGGATGCCTCGCGCGTCGTGAAGTAGCCACCGTGCATGGTGGCCAGATCATAGAAGGCTCTGGACGCTTGTGCCGACATGGAACTTACATTAATCGTAAGTTTGATCACATACAAGATCATCGGATCTGAAGATCGAACTAACGTTGAGCGTAACTTTGACCTCTGACTCCGTCACCCGGCAGTCGCATCAGTCCGCCGTCGGCCCGACCGCTAGAGCCTGAGGTCTTAGCCCATCGCGTCGGGGCTTCCTGGTCTGCGCGGGAGGTGACGATGACGGTGCCGCGCCCAGGCGAGCCGACTGGGCTGGCACGCCCCGCGTGCACCCCGGCCGCGATCAGGACCGTCCTGGCCGCCAACGCTGACCCTGACACGCTCCGCCGTTACGACGCCGACCTGGACGCCGCATTCGAGCAGGCACGCACCGGCGGCAGCCTCACTCCGCTCCTGGACACCGTCCGCCGCTGGTGGTTCGAAGCAGACACCTGGCGCGATCCCGCCGCCCGCCGCGAGTACCAGGCACGCGTCAACCGCTACCTCGCCGACGGCCCGCCGCCCCAAGCCCAGCGTGTCAGCCGCACGCAGATCCGCGAACGATACGGCGTCTGACACCGTGTTCCGCTGGGAACTGGACGAACCTGCAGAAAACGAGTTCGCCGACTTAAGCCAGGCCGCGAGGGAAGCCCTCGCCGGGTTCATGGATGCCGTGGTCATCATCGACCCAGCCGACTACCAGCGCCGCCCCAGCGAACCAGCAGGAGCCCTGCGCACCCTGCCATTCGGCTCGCACAGCCAGGGACTGGTCACCTTCCTCATCTACCCGCCCGACGATCTCGTCCTTGTAGTCAAGATCCAGTGGATTGGCGACTGACACGCGCAAGCTCGTTCGGTGCGAGCACCGTGTCCCGGTCAGATCCGCAGGTCACCATCTCGCCGCAGAACCGCCGATCGCTGCGAGTACGGACCCGATGCCGATT
This sequence comes from uncultured Actinomycetota bacterium, assembly GCA_963850875.1. Taxonomy (GTDB): domain Bacteria; phylum Actinomycetota; class Actinomycetes; order Streptosporangiales; family Streptosporangiaceae; genus Chersky-822. Next base: position 414,361 of record CAWKNA010000004.1, on the reverse strand, counting down.
AATACCGGGGTCGCCCAGAACGTGGAATTCTGCGCGCATTGACAGTAGGAGAATCGCTGACCTAAGGCTCCAGCTCTCCACCCGGTCACGCGGCCGATTGCGCTGTGCGCGGGGGATTACGCTGACCGGATGCTGGATCTGAGCAGCCTTGACCTCGAGGGGATCGCCACCGTCCTGGCGGACCAGACTGACTATGAGCACCGGTGGCTGATCAACCCGGATGCCGACGAGATCGTGTTCTGGACATCCGACAGCGGGATCGACGGCCAGGCACCCGTTGACCTCGACGAGTTGGACCTGGTCTGCATCGATCCGCTGCCGTCCTACGTCTGGTACCAGGACATGGCTGACTTCGCGGACCAGCTCAGCAACGAGCGTGCAGGACGGAGACTGGCACGGGCGATCCAGGGCAAGGGCGCCTTCCGCCGGTTCAGGGACGAGCTGCATAAGGAGTATTCCGCCGGCCGGAGCACGCGGCAGCCGTTCTCGCCGGACGCGCTGCATGGCGCAAGGGGCCGGGACTGAGACGGACACGTGGGGTTACGGACGATCGCGCAGAATCAGAACAGAAAAGGTGCACTGTATGTCCGATTTGGGTAGCTTCAGAGAAGCCCGCCGACTATAATCAATCTTGAGGCCCTTGTCGAGGGTCACACCACCCAGGGAGGAACCAGATTCCGACACCGACACCGACCCCGACCAAGCCAGCCCTTCAGTCACGCCCAGCGCGCGGCGATGCTGTAGCCGAGCCCAACGTGATCGAGGTCAGCGGTGGCGGTCGCACTGCAGTCGGCGATCGTCGGCCAGCCGCCAAGCCTGCAGCTCCGGCAGTCAGTCCCACGCCTGCGCCGGCGGCGAGGCCCGCCAAGATGGGCTGCTCTGGCTACCGGATCAAGTACGGAACCTCGGACGAGGCGATCATCAAGGCGATCAGGGATCACGCTGCCAAGAGCGTGGCCGAGACCGAGGGTTCGCCGTGGATCGCCGCGAGCAGCCTCACCGACGAGCAGCTGCTAGCCGTCATCGGCTGGAGCGTCATCGCCAAGACCGCGTGCGCCAGGGTGGCCCAGCACCTGCGCGACATGAGCAGCTGAGCCAGCCCGCAGCCCGATACTGCAGTCAGCGCTCCGGGTATCGTCGCGCTCGGCATTGCCGCCGACCGCACAGCCGAGCCTTACGATCAGCGACTCGCTGGGGACGCCCGACCCACCAGCAGCGCCGCAGTCTGTCAAGAACCGCCTGCTGGAAGAATCGATGCAGGCGTTGCGGCTTTGGTCGTAGCGTTCAGGGGTCCGATGGGCTGGCTCCCGAACCGCCTGCCAGCCGCTCGCGGGTCTGGCTTTATAACGACGTGCCAGCCTGTCGGGTCTCGCCTTGGTGTGGCTCAAAGACGCGCGACGCCAGCAGCTCCGGAAAACAGGCATGCCCGCCGCGGTCTTCTCCTCGATTACGACGACGAAAGAGCGGTGCATTGTGCAGAAGGCAAAATGGTCGCACCACGAGTAGATCGCCCGGTCATGGTTGCGCGCTTGAGGTTAAAGGCGATTTCACAGATAACCGGGCGAACAAGCCGGGCGTCATATCAGCGTGCAGGTCGGCGTCATCCTCATGGCAGCGTCCGCTGCCCTCGCGGTGGCCGCATGCAGTTCGGGTGCTGCGCCAGCGTCCCATCCCTCCGCCAGCTCTGCGGCTCAGACCACGACAGCGTCCCCTGTCGCGCTGAAGTGCAGCACGGTGCTGAGCAATGGCGAGACAGTCATGCAGACGATATCCACGCTTGTGGCTGACCAGAACTCGCAGAACAAGAACCTGGAAGAGAACTGGGTGGGCGTACTCAGCGGTGCTCCAACCAGCCAGGGCCAGGACTTGCAGTCGGCCATCAGCGGCTTCACTCCCGACGCATCCGTCGCTAGCCCCGCCCGGCCTAGCTCTCTGCCCGCAGACATGGGCACCTTCGACACCGATGCCGGGGCGTTCCTGAACGACCAGTCCGGCGGCCTGTAGCCCGGCTGGCCGACCGAGGCCGGGGCCATCGAGCAGGACATCAAGAGCCTCGCGGACGACTGCAAGATCAAGTTCATCATCCCGAAGGGCTACACCGTCTGACGCGTGAGCGTGGTCACCTGCACTGGCCCCGGCTGGGACATCTTTCTTTACGAATTGCGGCCCCGCCCGGGTCTGATCGCGCTGGGTGGGTGGGCGACGTAGTCACCAAATCTGGCCTCACCCAGGGCTGGGATCTTGGCGTTGGTGTTGCCGGTGCGGAGGTCCGGGAGTGGCGCGGTCACGAGTGGAGCTGTTCGAGCAGATCAGGAAAGACCGCCGGGCCGCGGGGTCGTCGACCCGGGCGCTTGCCGATAGGCATCAGGTGCGCTGGCGGACGGTGCGGCAGGCGCTGGATTCGGCGGTCTGCCGCCACCGCGCGCAGTCCGTATCCGCAGCGGCCCCGTCCGGCGATTGATGCGTATGCGGGCCGTGCCTGGCCCACGCTGCCGCACGCCTCTGTGCGCCGGCAACTCGCGCCAGGTGGCGCACAGCGCCGAGGCACACCACTTCAGCGCTGACAGGCACCACTCCCGGCCGACTCAGCGCAGGCCAGGCGCGCCGAGCTGCGCTCGTGGCTGACATGCTGGCGCGCACGCCCTATCGGGCGGACTGCCCTTGACGTCTTGCCCGGGCGGCAAGAGTCAGCCTCTCAGTGACCCCGGCGGGCACGTCAGCGCCAAGTGGTCACGTGAGCCAGGAACGAGGGATCGTGCCTGGTCAGCGAGCCGCAAGCCGACTGTGCCGCCCTCAAAGCCGACGCTCCTGCAGCAGCCGCCACCTGATATCAAGACCAGTTAGCGCCGGAAAGCCGCTTCCGCGCAGCCACTGCTGCTGTACTTTCCCGCTGTACCCGAAGTTCAGGTTTTCGAATTAATTGTCTGACCTGTGGAGCTACGGAGATTCGAACTCCGGACCTCTTGCATGCCATCAGCAGGCAGCCCGTCCACGGAAGTGCATCCGCGCAGGTCACCGTCCTGGTGCGTATACCGCAGTCCGCTCCCGTGCGCGCCGGTTGCGGTACTTCCGTGCTGTACTTCGTGCAAGCTGTCAGGCCCGACCGCCGGAGTTTCGTGTCCCGTTGGCTGTCCGCCGCCACGGCTAGAGTGAGCCTATCTGGACCTGCCGGGAGGTGACGATGACCGCGGCACACCCAGGCGAGCCACCCGCACTGCCACGCCCCGCATGCACCCCCGCCGCGATCCGGGCAGTGCTGGCCGCCCACTCCGACGCCGACACGGTCCGCCGCTACGACGCCGACCTGGATGCCGCGTTCGAGCAGGCCCGCCGCGGCGGCGACCCGACCCTCTTGAGACTGTCCGCCGCTGGTGGTACGAGGCGGACACCTGGCGCGACCCCGCCGCGCACGGCGAGTACCTGGCCGGCGTCGACCACTACCTCGCCGACGGACCGCCACCCCAGGCGCAGCGGGTCAGCCGTGCGCAGATCCGCGAACGGTACGGCGTCTGACCCCGTGTTCCGGTGGGAACTGGACGAACCCGCAGACTGCGAGTGCGCCGGACTAGACGAGGACGCCAGGAAGGCCCTCGGCGACTTCATGGACACCGTCGTCATCGTATCGACCCTGCCGAGTACCAGTGCCAGCCCGACGCTACTGTCGCCCCTCGCTGCTAGCCTGCGATGATATGAGTGCGCTGCCTGTACATGAGCTGGACCCCGATGACCCGGTGCAGATCCTGCGTGACCTCCCCGCCCGGCTGCATGAGCAGTTCCTGCGCGAGTATTTCGGCGCTGCCGCTGCGGCGGCACGGCAAGTCGGCGGCTACCGGCAGCTCCGCGAGACGCTGCGGCTGTGGCGGCTTACCGCCGCCGCTCAGTCCGACCCCGGATACGCCGACCGCCTCAGAGCCGTCCAGGAGGCGGTGCGGACCGGCAGCCTGGACGGCTCTGTCCCGATTCAGGACGCCGTACCCGGCTGGCCTCGGCCAAGGTGAGCTACAGTGTCCGCTTCGAGGGCGCGGCGCTCATCCAGCTCAACGGACTGCCGTCGGATACGTTCGACGCGCTCGTGCAGCGCGTCGTCGAGTTAGTCGATCAGCCCTGGGACGCTGCCGTCATCCCGCCCGGCAACGACCCCGCCTTCCGCATGACCATCTTCGGCTCAGGGAACGGCCTGCTCAGCTTCCACGCAGACGACCGGTCAGAGACTCTGCGTATCTTCGACATCACCTGGATCGGCTAAGTCGCGACGATTCATGCCGCCGATCCGCGTAAACACGCTCGGTCACACTAACTAAGACTTGCTCACGACGAACGTCTCGTAACCGGTCTTCGTGTTGAGAAACCACCCGCCGGCGCTGCACTTGCCCGGCGCGGCGCGGGAGACGGCGGTGACGCTGGCTAGCTTCCCGGTGTTCTGAGCGCCGGTACCGGGCACTTCCAGCGCTCTCCCCCAGACCCCGTGCACTTCGCTGACCACGAAGGCCTCGTTGTCGTAGCGCAGCCCGTCGTTAGCGCCGGCGTTGTGTAGTACCCGCCCGCACCGCAGTTGCCCGCCGTCGCACATGAGATCGACTCGACCCAGGCGTCGTCGCCCTTGTTGAGCCGCGGCACGCCCGGCACTGGCATCGCTTTATACCAGGTCCCGTTGACCTCGCTGACCACGAACGGCTGGCCGTTGCTGAACGTGCCGGAAAGCCCAGTGTCGGCGTAGATCCCCGCGGCGCCGCAGTTGCCGGCCGACGGGCAGGAGATCGAGCTGACTTCAGCGCCGAAGCCAATATTGAGCTTGGCCGTGCCGGGAACCTCGATGGCGCGGCCCCAGGTGCCGTGGACCTGGCTGACCACGAAGGCCTCCTGGCCGCCGTTGCTGAGGCTGTAGACGCCGCCCGCGCCGCAGTTGCCTGGTGCGTGGCAGGAGATCGAGGTGACTCCAGCCGACAGGCCCGTGTTGAGCGCGGCGGTTCCCGGGACCTGGATCGCGCTGCCCCAGACGCCGTGCACCTGGCTGACCACGAAGACCTGGTTACCGCTTCAAAGCAAATATAAGCGTCACAGTCGTAAGTCCCAGACCTGACCTGAAGGCGACGCAGACGCATTGCGAATCTTTCATGCACCTCAGGCCGCCTCCATTAATCCTATTGACACCAGCGACTAAATCCAGTCCGACCTGTCGCCAGGAGGCACCTTCGCCAGCTTCAGTGGCGACCGCTCGGGACCACCATGAGCACCGAGCTGGTCAATATGAGCGGAACAGCTATAGTTCCGCGCCACGGCCGGTAGCGCGCCGAATCGATCTGCACGTCAGCAGTGGACGGGATACTGGATCGCGATGACTCTCCGTCACAGCGCCCATTGGAACTCGACCGTGCCAAGTCTGTGCCGAGAGTGCACTACGGCCGTGGCGTCCCGCTGGTCAGACGGCTCCGGTGAGCGTTCTTGAAAGCCGTCGGCCCAGCCTGCGCTAGTTCGACCCAGCACCTGCCACCAGGAGACATCCCAGCTCAGGAAGTGCGCCGGGTCCTTTGCCTGCTTCGGTCGCAGCAGCTGACTGCAGCGGGTCGGGGTCTCTTGCCGCTGGCGGTGGAATGTGCGCGGGATGGCTGGCCGCGGGTCCGCCCATGGCCGGTGCGTTTCCTCGGCGTACCGGACAGGCTGGCTGCCTGTCACTCGCCAGCCGAGAGGATGGCCGTATCACTTGAGCCGGGCAGCTTCGGCCCTCGCGGCGTCAGCCTCGGACTTCCTGCCCATGGCGGCGAGAGCTTCTGCCAGAAGCGTCAAGGACGATTGGAGCGTGGCCATGTAGACGGCGGGGCAGGGCGCGGGCCAGGTCGCGGCGGATGGTGACGTCTTCGTCGACCGTGACCAGGGCGTCCTCGCAGGGACCGTGCAGCCGATCAGCTGCACTTGCTGGTTACCGGCAGCACCGCCTGATGACCGACAGCACGCCAGGCTGGTCGTAGCCGCTCGCGGCGGGGTAGTAGCCGGTGGCGGCGTAGACGGTGCCGGTGCGGGGATCGGCTGCCACCCCGTCCGTGTACTCGGCCCCGACCCCGACCGTGACCGCGGCGGTCACTTTGCTGGTGGCCTCGCTGATCACCCAGGTCCTGCCTTCCGTTCCGTCGGTTACGTAGACGGTGCGGGTGCGGGGGTCCACCGCCACCCCGGCGGTGGAGCCGTGCAGGCTGATGGTGCGGGTCACCTTGCTGGTGGTCTCGCTGATCACCGACACGGTGCCGTCATTTGCGTTGGTCACGTAGACGGTGCGGGCCGCGTGGTCCACGGCCACTCCCTGGGGGCCGCTGCCCACGGGGATGGTGCGGGTCACCTTACTGGTGGTCTCGCTGATCACCGACACCGTGTTGCTGTTGGAATTGGTCACGTAGACGGTGCGGGCCGCGTGGTCCACGGCCACTCCAAGGGGGCCGCTGCCCACGGGGATGGTGCCGGTCACCTTGCTGGTGGCCGCGCTGATCACCGACACCGTGCCATTGCCGGCATTGGCCACGTAGACGGTGCGGGCCGCGGGATCCACCGCCACCCCGGACGGCAAGGTGTACCTAGGCCCGACGGTGATCGTGGCAGTGACCTTGTTCGTGGCCTCCCTGATCACCGACACCGTGCTGCTGTCGTTGTTGGTCACGTAGACGGTGCGGGTCGCGTGGTCCACGGCCACGCCCACGGGGATGGTGCCCACGGGGATGGTACGGGTCACCTTGCCGGTGGCCTCGCTGATCACCGACACGGTGCCCTGGGGGCCATCGCCGGAGTTGGCTACGTAGAGGGTGCGGGCCGCGGGATCGACCGCCACCCCGGCCGGGCTGCCGCCGACGGTAATGCTGGTCACCTTGTAGCCGCTGCAGCCGGGTGCCGCCGAGGCGGGCGCTGCGGCGATCCCGGCGGCCGCCGGCGGCATCATCGCCAGCACCGCCGCCACGGCGGCCCGCCGCCCGCGGGCTAAGGCCCCTCGACCGCCGGCAGCGCGGTGACTGCCCTCGGGCACGCGCATGACCTCCCGGCCCTTCGTCCCGGTGGCTGGACTGTCCCCCAGCCATCCACTTCCACCGCTCACAGTAACGACGGATAGACCATGTGTAAATGGCCCAATGGGTACTCAGAATCGGAGCGCACCTGCCCGGGCCGGATTCGCCCTCGAACCCGAGCCGCCGTAAACCCAGGCCTTTCAAACTCTGCAGCAATCCCTACCGTCGCGGTTCAGGAGCACCTTTGCGCGCAGGCTCCGTTGAGCCGCCCCGGCGAAAGCCCGGGACTGCCGTTCGGTGACCTCCCGCCGCTCACACCGGCTTTGTGCACGACAGCGTGGCTCTTCGAGCGCCCCTACGCCGACGATCCGCTTCTCGGCAGCTCAACCATCATCGCAATCAAGCTGCCAGGTGGCCCGTGAACCTCCCGTTACCCATCCGCGTCCGCTCCGTCAGCGCTGTTAGTGGCGCGGCGCCGCGCCGGGAGCAGTGCGGCCGGTGGTGATCGTGGTGAGTTTCGTAATGGCGCAGGATCCGCCGCAGATGGGCTGTGTTCCATACGAGGGTGCGGTCCAGGAGCTCGCGGCGGCATCCGCCGATCCACCGTTCGGCGATCGCGTTCAATGCGCGGCTTCTGGATGTTGCAGAGCGCGGTCTGGATCCCGGCGTCGGCGAGCACCGCGTCGAACGCACACGTGAATTTGCTGTCGCGATCGCGGATCATGAACCTGACTCGGTCTGTCTGGTCGCCGAGATCCATCATCAGTTGCTGGCCTGCTGAGCGGTCCCCGGTGGGATGGAGTGTGACGCCGAGGATGCGGACCCGCCGCGTCGCTTGCTCGGTCACGGCAAGCACATAGGCCTGGGTGCCGTCGAGCAAGTCGGCCGTGAAGAAGTCGCACGCTAGGATCGCCTCGGCCTGGGAGCGCAGGAACTGCGACCGCCGTGGCCGCTGTCCCCGGCGTGCCGCGGGCGGTCGGAGCCGGTGAGACCGAGCCGAACAAAGGCACCATCGGCATCAATCTTCGTGGCGTGATCCTCACCTACGGAAGCTGACCGGCGACTCCAACTGGCAGATCGGGCGCCGCTATCCCGCGGGGTGCGGGCCCTCAGCAGGAAATGCCTGCCGGAGCCGCACTGCGATCAGCTTCCTCACCAGCGGCACCGGAAGGGACTCGTCAACACCGAAACGCAACGCTCCCGACGAGGTCGAGTACCCCTGAAGCTCATCGCTGAGCTGGGGAAAGACCGAGCCGCTGTGAGGCAGGTAGCTGAGGTGGCTCGTAAACGCCGCGAACCCGGCGATGGTCTTCCCCCCGACCTTGAAGGCCGGGACGCCATAGCAGATCCCCTGCTCGGCTTCGGGCAGGACATCGAGGATCACCTGGCGCAGCCGGGCCAGCGTCGTGCGCTTCGGCTCCTCCAGACCCTCGAGGTACTTATCGATTTCCTGAGCAGACATGACCCCATCCTGCTGACCACTCAGCCTCACGGGCAACGACGCCGCCGTCATCGGACGGGGCGATCCAGACACCCGCTGCCAGCTCATCCGGGCAGCCAGGAACCCGGCACCCCACCCGGCGTCGCCACCGGCGGAAACCATGACGCACGTCTCACCGCCGACCCCACTGCCCTAAAGTTTCCGGAGTTTTGAGGGTCAGTGTCCCGGTTTCTGAGGTCTGGTAACGGTCTGGCTGCATGTTGGTTGCGGTGCCGTGACGGGCGTGGCGGTCCCTGAAATGAAACAAAGCTCCTGGTAGGAACGGGGTTTCTCACGCCATCTCGTTCACCGGGAGCTTTGTTGCCTGCCCAGTTTGCCATGGTCATCGCGCCACCGTCCATTCCGCCCGCGCTGCCGGGAAACGGTGATGCCGGTGCCGTCCTGCGTGGGGACCTGGCCGCCCGGGTGGCCTCCGGGCCGGGATTCTGGACGGACTGGCTGGCGGAGCTGGACCGGCAGGGCCTGCTGGAAGATCTGCTGGCCGATGGCGTGATCGCGCAGGCGCTGCGGGAGGCGCCGGCCGGGCACCGCTATGATCGGGTGCTGACGGCGAAGATGACCGTGGTCTGCGTCCTGGTCGCCTGCCTGTTCCCCGGCGCAGGCTATGACACCGTGCTCGCGACGGCCTTCGGCCTGCCCGGCCTGCGGCTGAAGCCCGGCACGGGGACGCCTACCGGCAGCGCGTTCTCCGGGGCACGCAAGCTACTGGGCGAGCAGGCCATGAAGAAGATCTTCGAGCTGGACGCCGTCGTCAGCGACGCGGACCTCGGCACCGGCCTGCTGTGGAGGGGCCTGGAGGTCACCGCCATCGACGGCACCACGATGGAGCTGGCCAGGAACGACGTGCTGGCGGACGCGTTCGGGACGCCCGCGGAGGGCGCGCGGCCCATGCTGCGGATCACCGCGCACGTGCGCACCGGGACCTTCCGGTGGACCGGCGCAGCCATCGGCGGTTACCACGACGGCGAGAATGCCCTCGCCGACCAGCTCGAGGACAGTTTCCGGCCGGGCATGCTCAACCTCGCCGACCGCGGGTTCTTCTCCATGGACCGCTTCCTGCGGTTCTCCGCCCGGGGCGCGGAGCTGGCCTGGCGCGTCAAGAACAGCGCGAAGTCCGTCCCGCTCAAGATGATCAGGACACTGCCCGACGGCTCAGAACTGGTCATCCTGCACGAATCTGGCGGCATGCGCACCCGCCGGCGCCGCGAGACCGGGAACCCGAACGCCGGGCACCTCCCCGACACCATGGCCAGGCTCGTCACCTTCACCATCCTCACCGAAACCCGCAGCGGCCGCCGGAAGACCACCCAGGTCAAGATCCTGACCACTCTCCTGGACCACGAGGCCTTCCCCGCCCGCGAGATCGCCGCGCTCTACGCCGAAAGATGGCAGGTGGAAATAGCGTTCCTCCACCTGAAGAAAACCGTCCGCGGCCCCCGCCGCGCCCTCCGCGGCCAGTCCCCCGAACTCGCCCGCCAGGAAGCCTGGACGCTCCTGCTCATCCACAACATCACGGCCACCGCCGCCGCCCGCGCCGGAGCACTGGCGGGCATCGACCCCGGCCTCATCCCGTTCACCGCCGTCCTCGGCCTCGTCCGCTCCCACGTCGCGGCCGACACCTGCTGCCGGCACTGCGGAAACCGCTCCACCAGCCCAGATAACCCGACCGCAGGACTGCTCACGGCAATCCTCACGCTGCCCCGGCACCGCCCCGGACGCCAGCGGACATCCGGCAGAACCACAGCCGAACGCCGAACCAGGCACACCGAAGAAGTCACCTACACCATCGACATCACAAAGTCGAATCTCCCGAAATGGGACGGAACTCCGGAAACTTAAGGGCAGTGCCGCCGACCCGGGTCGGAAAGCAGGCCCGCCTGCCCGCCTTTCGGTCAGTACATAACTGGTCAATATGCGCTGGCGATCCCGGCAATCGGTCGGGCGATAACGCGCAAAGAATCGTTTTGCGCGTTCCGCCAGCCGGTACGGCCGCGTGTAGCCGCGCGAATATCATAAACCTGGCCCTCTGAATGGCGACCGCGGCCATGCCGATCCCGGGCAGTCCGCCGAGCCATTACGCCGGCCGCGGCCGGCCTGAGCCGCCGTTCGCGCCCCCACGCCGCCGCGCGCCAGTCCGCGCCGAGACTCGCGCCCGGTTGCGCCGAGGCGCAACGCTGGCACTGCTCCCCGCCGGCAGGCGCGCTGGCCAGGCCGAGCCCGATGGCGTCACGGCTTAGACGCAGCGCACACCTCCAGCGGACCGGCCGCCCTTGACATCTTGCCCAGGCGACAAGAGTCATGGATTCTACGATCTCGGCGCAGACCCCGGTGAGTTACCAGAGCCAAGCGGTCATACCCGCATTAACCGAGGCGTCCTGCCTGGTCAGTGAGCTGGAAGCCGCCTGAATCATGCTCTGGCCGCCGCCCATGCCAGCAGCCGCTGCCCGGCCGCGAGGCCCAGCTAGAACCTGAAAACGGGAGTCCACGTGGTCACCGCTGCGGTACTTTGCTGCTGTATTCAGCGCTCAGCTATTCGAATTATTCGTCTGACCTGTGGAGCTACGGAGATTCGAACTCCGGACCTCTTGCATGCCATCAGCAGGCAGGCCGTCCACAGGCGTGCGTCCGCGCAGGTCACCGTCCTTCGCTGTGTCAGGCAGTCCGGTGTCGTCCGCACTGGTTGCTGTACTTTCCTGCTGTACCCGCTGTTAGCGACCTCGCTATATGACGACCCAGTGGCCGAACTGTATGAAGACGCTTCGGCAAGGCTCCGTGAGCATCTTCCTCTCCTCCAGTTGCTCGATCTTGCGCCGGTTCTCGCCCGGCGTCCGGCGTGAGCGGCTATCAGGATCCCGCTGGCGGCCACGAGGAGGGCGCCGTGGACAATCGCAGCGAGCGACCGGCTTCTCGGGACACTACGCTGCGGATCAGCCGCCGAACGCCGAATACGCGTTTCTTCACCGGGTGCAGTCTTGGGTGAACGCCACACGCAGATTATCCGTTCGGTGCTGGCGGGCCGGCTCGGCGGCTGTCGCCGCCGGACGCGCTGTTGTGAGGATCCTCGCGGTGCGCCGAGCAGGAGGACTTCCCCGCTGACTGTCCGGCGGCAGGACTTCCGGGCCGGCGCCCCGGCGGCGAGCGCCGCGTCGGGCGAGCAATCCGCGGACCTGGGGCCGGGTGAGGCTCGGCGTATCTCCGGTCGGCTGAGCCGTCCGGCGACCTCAGGTCCGGTGTATCCTGCTGGGTCCTGTGGCCGGCGGAATCCGGCCCTGGCCTGGTGGCGTGGCTTGTCCTGCGCAGCCCGCTGAAGGCCGACGAGCGCGCTACCGCGACGACCCCGGTGATCAGCGCGGCGATCCCGCCTGCCTCCATCGCGAGCGTGCCGGCCGAGATCTGCACCCGGTCGCCGAACACGACGATTCCCAGTGCCATTCCGGCGACAGGCTCGCCGGCGGCGATGGCGGGCAGCGAGGCACGCAGCGGGGCGGCGCTGAACGCGTTCTGCATCAGCCAGAGGCCGACGATGCCCGCGCCGGCCAGGGCGTAGGCCGGCCAGCTGGTGAACAGCATCGTGAACGAGTGCGACTTTCCCTGCAGGATCTCCAGCGTCTGCCTGGTCAGCGCGTCCTGAATGCCGAAGACCAGGCCGGCCCCCAGGCCGGTGAGGGTGGCGCGCACGTGTCCCCGCCTGTGGTGGCCGGCCCGCACGGCGGCGAACGCGATGCCCGCGATGATCGCCGCCGCGTACCAGTGCGAGAACGAGCCGAACGACAGGCCGACGGGCCTGGTCGACCGGGTCACCGACAGCAGGGTCACGCCGCCGATCAAGATGAGCGCGCCGGCCACCTCGGCGAGCTTGACGGCCTGCCGGGACATCGGGACGGCCAGCACCAGGGCCCAGACCAGGTAGGTGGTCAGCAGGGGTTCCACGAGCGTCAGCTCGAGGTGGCCTATCGACCAGGCCGCGAGCAGATAGCCGGCCACCATGCACGCGATGCCGAGCAGCCACCTCGGCTTACCCAGCAGGTCGGTGAAGATCCGCAAGCTGAGGAAGCGGGACCCGGGCTCCTGCTCGGCGGAGTACTGCTGGAGAACGAAGCCGATGCCGAGCAGCACGGCAGCCACCAGAGCGGTCACGTAGTCCATATCCAGGTCCACGATGCTCAGTCTCTGCTAGAAGATTGTCCTTCCCCCGGGACTTTTCTTACTTGGCCACTGCTCTTGAGGCCGGGGCTTGCTGCTTAATGGGATTCGGTTGTGTCCGCTGGTCCGCCGGCGGGCTGAGCGTGGCGGCGGGCTATCTCGGTGGCGATCACGATGCCTGCGGACTGCGCAGCGCAGTGGGCGCCGACGGCCAGCCGCAGCACGCGGTGCCGGGTGCCCTGGCGCGCGGCGGTGAGCCCGTAGACGGCGGCGGCGCCTGAGCCGGCCAGGGACAGGACGTAGGCCCATGGGTGGGCCGCAAGGAAGGCGGCTGGGCCGGTGCCCAGGGGTGCTGCGCGCGGCGGGGCGAGGGCTGGCGTCGTCGCTGCCGCTGGCGTCGCTGGCTCGGCGCCATCTGGCGGTGCGGTCGGGCGCCGGGTGGCCCCGTGCCGCTCTGGGTGCGGGGTCATGATCTGGCTGCGTTCGTGCGCGCGCGTTATCCGCATGGCCGCAAGGATAGAGGGGCCGGCGGGTCAGGCCGCAGGGCCGGAAGTCACACGGCTGGGCCCGTGTATCCAACCGTCGCGTCCAGACCCGGTGCCGAAGCGCAGCGCCAGCAGATCTATTGCCGTCCGTGACCACCCCGGCTGGCGACGCTCCTCACCGAGTATGCGCGCGTGCCGCCGAGTACCTTACCGTCGCAGTCGCCGCACCGGCCGCCTTGTCATGCCGGTGCGGGAAGCCATGCTGCTCGCCAGGTCTGCCTGCCGGATTATCCGGAGGACTAGCCTGGCGGAGGCTGCGGGCGGATGGAGAGCGGGCTGTGGCCGATGCCACGATCCCTACGTCGGTGGGCGGGATGCCCGGTTATCTGTCCCGGCCGGACGGCCGGGGTCCGTGCCCCGGGATCGCGGTTCTGCACGACGGGTTCGGGATCGATCAGGCGGTGCGGCAGCAGGCGGACTGGCTGGCCGGTGCCGGGTACCTGGCGCTGTCTGCTGACCTGGGTTTCTGCGGGCGCCCGGCCGCGTGCCTGCTGCGGATGTTCGGTGACCTGAGGGCGGGCCGGGCCAGACGTTCGGCCAGATCGACGCGGCGCGAGCCTGGCTGGCCGGGCTGCGACGGCCGGACCGGCGTGATCGGATTCTGCGCCACCGGCGGGTTCGCCCTGCTGCCGGCCGCCGGTCAGCCCGTCCAGTCGTGGGCATGCTGGCACGGGTCACCCACGCCGGCTACCACGAGGCATCCGCGCGCGACGCCCGCCGCCGGATGATCACCTTCTTCGACGCGCACCTGAAGACCTGAGGGCTAGCCCGGGGCAGCCATGACCCGGGCCACGGCACGTGACGCGCAAGCCGGGTACGTGATGTCTCCTGCCGAATCTGGCCTCGGCCTAGTGCCTGCCGGTCGTCGGAACGGCGGATACATAGCGCCCTGTTCTGGCCGCCCGCACGGTTTGAGATCGAAAGCCATTCCTGAGCACCGAACGAGCCGTCGTTGTTGCTGATGTCGACTCCGCCGGTCACAGGCCGTGGCTTCGGTCAGTGCTCTCGAGGCCGGGGCTAGCTGTGGCATGGGATTCTCCGTCGGCGGACTGAGCACGGCGGCGTGCTGCCTCGGTGGCGATGACGACGCCGGCGAACTGCGCGGTGCAGTGGGCGCCGAGTGCCAGCCACAGCACGCGGTGCCTCGCGTCCTGGCGCGCGGCGGTGAGCCCGTAGACGGCACCGGCGCCCGAGCCGGCCAGGGACAGGCCGTAGGCCAGTGGGTGGGCCGCGAGAAAGACGGCCGGGCCGGTGCTCGGGGATACAGCTTTCGGCGTGGCTCTGGCTGGCGCCACCGTGCCTGCTCGCGCCGTCGGACCGGCTGGCTCGGCGCTATCCGGCGGTGCGGCCGCATGCCGCGCCGGGCGTGATTTCATGATGATCCGGTTCGTTCGTGTGCGCGCGTCACTCGCATGGCAATGATAAAGCGACCGGTGAGGCAGGCCGTAGGGCCGGAGGTCACCCAGCAAGACCCGGTCGGCAGGCTTAGCGTTGTCCGCCTCTCCGGGCGCTGCTGCTGCCCGCCCGGATGGCGCGGCGGCATTGCGCGCCTCGGCCGGGCCCGCTGCGGCGGGACAGGGACGGGACCTTGCCGCTGGCCGCCGCGGTTCAGCCGCCCGTTGCCTGGGGCAGCGCGGCAGCCTCAGGAGAGCTGGTCGGCGAAGTCCCAGGCCCGCAGCTCACCCGGCTCCAGGCGGATGAGGAGGTCGTCGGTGGCGCTGTCGGCATAGGCGGCACCGGCCTCGCGGCCGAGGTAGCGAGACGCGATTCGCTGCACTGCTTCTTCGGCTCCCGTGGTGACGAGCTGTGCGCGGCAGCGGACCTCGACCCCGCGGTAGGGCGGGGAGTGCTCGCAGACCACGATGCTGGCACGTGGATCTCTCCGCAGGTGCGCGGCCTTCACGTCGCGGCTGCTGGTGACGACAGTGAAGCCGCCGTCCCGCCATTCGTGCCAGACCGGAGACAGCAGCACGGTGCCGTCGTGCCGGTAGGTGGCCAGAACCGCCAGCAGGCGGAGTTCTGCCAGGTCCCCGAGATCGTCCATGGGCAGACCCCTGCGCATACGGGCAGGCTAACTGACGGCTACGACCTGGCACCAATTCACTACGAACAGAGCCGTCGGCTCCCGCGCTCTCGTCGCTCCTACCGCCGAATCGGCGCTGCCGGTCGATGGCGGGCCGCTGCAACTGAAGCGGCACAGAACACCAAGCTCTGTGTGTCCCGGCCGGGTCGGAGACACCGTTGACTAGAACGAGACAGTGCCTGAGTGGAGCGGCGCCGCCAGTTCCAGGCCTCAGCGATCCGACTGGACCTGCGCCTGGAAGTCATGTCGCGTTCTTCGTCGAGTTCTGAGCGCCACCGCCTGCGATGCAACTCGTAATGCAGCGGCACCCGTCCTCGCCGGACGGTGGCGGGATCCAATTGGCTACGTTCTAGGTCTCGCCTACGCATCGAGACGTCGGTCCCGAGACCAGTGCTTCTCGAATGCCGCGCTGACCGGGTCGTCGGTGAGCGCCCACCGGGCGAGCATTTCCTTCCGCCAGGGAATGAGCTGGTTGTGGCGGTCTACGATCTGCCGGATCTCGGGAAGCCGCTCGTTGAAGTCGGTTACGCCGGCGGCTTGGCGGCCCCGGTCACCTGGAGGTACTCCGACGCGATGATCGACTTAGTGCCAAGGCCCTCCACCACCATCGCCAGGATGGCATCGTTCAGCTCGAATACATACGCAGAAGATCCACGGGATTGAACAAATTCTCTCCCGCCAGCCGCCCCCAGAAGAGGTGCTGTCGCCGCGGCCAAAGCGATCGCTTCGCGCTTGACCTCATCCAGCACGCCATAATCGACTCCCGAGCGCCGGTACTCATCCTGCCGGGCCATTCATCTTCCTCTCACCACAACTGATCGACGCGCATCGAAACCCTGGAACTCTGGCGGCATCTCGAATGTCAGCAGAACCGCGTCCGCCTGCCCGATCGCCGGGGCAGCAGCATCGATCGTGCCGGGCGAGACCGCGGCGTCGTCATCGATGTGCCACAGGATCGAGGATCTGCCGTCATCGCTGACGAGGCAGACGCACACGGCAGTCGAAACGTTCTCGCGCCGCGAGATACCACCCACATCGACGCCCTCGCGCGACAGCGCAGCCAGGATTTCGTGACCGCAGCCGTCGTCGCCGACGACGCCGACCGCGGTCACCTGCGCGCCCAGGCGCGCTAAGGCAACGGCCTGGTTGAGCGCCTTACCGCCAGGTGAAGTACGGACCGAGCGCACCTCATACTCGGTCCCCCACACCGGCAGCTTCGGCGTCCGGACGAAACAGTCCAGGACGTAGGACCCGACAACGGCAAACCGCAGCCCCGCGAAGGACGTCACTGATACGTCCACTGCTGACCCGTGCCTTTATAGACAGACACCGGGATCGGCTCGACCCCCGGCCGCATCCGGGACCGGTACAGCCTGCCGAACAGGTGGTCAACCTCATGGCAGACCAGCCGAGCGATCCCCTGGTCGAATGTCGTGATCCTGGCAGACCCATCGACGTCCTGGTGCTCGACCTCGATACTCAGCGGCCTCGGCACCTTACCGCGCACATCGAAGAAACTCAGGCAACCCTCGTACTGCTCATCGACCTCGGCCGACTCGTCGCAGATCTGCGGATTCAGCAGCGTCACGCTGCGGCCGTCGGGCGTCCGGATGACAGCCGCCGCCCGACCGATACCGATCTGCGGAGCTGCCAGACCCATGCCCTTGGCGAAGCTGTGCACCTGCCCGACCCGCTCCAGAGCGCTCACCAGCTGGCCGACGACGCGGCGGGCATCCTCGGCCTCCGCGGGCAGATCGAACGGCCGCGCGAGCTCGCTCAGGATTGGTTCGCCTTCTTGGACGATGTCCAGCGAGCGCATCTGCTCGGCTGGACTGAGTGCTTGCATCGGCGGCATCTCCTCGTCGGGGTTGCCGAACCTCCACTCGACTCGATACCGAGCGTGCAGCGGCGGATCGTCTGTCGACCAAGTGAAAACCACCTCATCATCTCTGTCCTGACGAGCGAAGGGAGTGCGGAAAGGCGATGCCTCGGCTGTCATGGATGTCTCGATTCCCCACACCAATGGCTGCAGCCCAAAGGCGCTGGCCGCACCCGAGCCGCCCCCGTAGAGACGGCCGTTCAAGAAAGAGCCGCCAGCCTACGCCGCCCGCGTCGACGCGCTGCTGGACGCGACGCCCGGCCTGACCTCCCGGCAGCTATGGGAGCAGGTCACCGACCACACCGACCTCAAGGTCTCCTACGACACCGTCTCCCAGTACCACAGAAAACGACGCCAGCAAGCCCAGCCCCGCACCTGACCCACGTCCCGCACCCAGGGAACTGCCAGCAGGCACACGCCGCCAGTCGCGGCCGTGAACCCAGCGGGCAGTCCAGAACGTCCCGGGAACCAGCACCAAAGCTGGCCGGCGGCAGAGTGGAAGCGCCCAGAGTGCGGGCTCAGTCACCGCCGTCGTGTTCCCAGGCTTCGAGACCTTCCCTGACGGCCAGCGCGGCGATGACGAGCGCGGCGGCGGGGTCGGCCCACCACCAGCCCAGCCACGTGTTCAGGCCGACGCCCAGCAAGGTGGCGGCGGAGGTGAACGCGCAGAAGGCGGTCTCGGCGGAGTCGGCGATCAGGGTCCGGTTGCCGAGCGCACGCCCGGTGCGGCGCTTGGCCACCGCCAGGCCCGGCATGACGATCAGGGCGGCGCCCGCCACCGCCAGGCCCGCCGCGGACTGGCCGGGGCGGGCGTGGGTGACCAGGTCGCGGATGCCCTCGACCGCGAGGTAGAGGCCCAGGGCGAAGAAGGTCACGCCGATGAGGCGGACCGCGCGGGTCTCGCGTTCTTCTCCTTCTTCCTGGCCGCGCAGCTGCCACACCACGAACGCGGCGGCGAAGAACTCGATGACCGAGTCCAGGCCGAACCCGGTAAGTGCGATCGAGGAGGCCAGCACCCCGGCGGTGACCGCGACGGCAGCCTCGGCCGTCATCCAGGCCATGCTGGCGTACTCCAGCCAGAAGCCCCGCCGCCGCAGCCGGGCCAGCCCTGCTGCTTCTGCCGCGCTCACCGGGCCTGCCCGTAGTTCGGGCACAGCGCGACCGCGCTGCCGGTCGCCTCCAGTACCGCCTCGGCCGCGGTGAGCAGGCCGAGCAGGGCGGGCTGGCGCAGCGAGTACACCGACGCGCGGCCGGCCGGCCGGGCATCGACCAGGCCGCACTCCCGCAGGCATGCCAGGTGCGCGGAGACGGTGGACTGGGCCAGGACCAGTTCACGGGTCAGGTCGACCACCCGTGCATCCCCGGCGGCCAGGTGCCCGATGATCGCCAGGCGCGCCGGGTCGGCAAGCGAACGGAACAGCGCCGCCGCGGGCATCAGGCCCGCCCGGGCCTCCCCGGCTCCGGCTTTTATCATCGCCACCAAACGATGATATCGTCCGCTCTGGCTGGGAAGTACGGTCACGTCCCGCAGACATTGATCATGATCCTGCCGCCCGAGTGCGGCTCAGACTCCCGGGCATCCGTGGTCACTTCGCGCAGTCATAATCACCGCCCGCATCGCCCGCCAGCGTCACAGGCCCCGCCGCTCCCTGGCAGCCCCGGCGGGCCCCGCCCAGTCACGAAGAGCACACGGACACGATTAGCTGGCAAGCCCGCGCCGGACGGCGCGGCCACGCCGGTCAGCATCGCCCGTCACAACGCCATGGCAGCGACACTCAACCATGTCCGCGCAGGTCACGAGCCGGCCTACCGACACGATTAGATGTCAACGGACACAGACTGACCACAACCGGGAGGCACCGCCCGGAAAGCGGGCTGGACTACCACACCCACATGACCATCGCGGCGACCAGCAGCACCTTGCACAGGTCGTCACCGCCGGACGGCGGCTGGCCCTGCTCAACCGGCACGCGGTCGGCGTCCGCCGCGGCCTGATCCTGTTCGGCGCGGCCGGCACCGGCAAGACCGGCGGGCGAAGTCACAGGGATCTGCTCGATCGTCGTCGCAGCCTCGGTCAGGCGCTGGATCAGGCTCGGCGGCCGCCCGGTACCCTCTTCGTCGGTCGTGGTCACGGTTCCTGTCTTCTGCCCTCGCGCAGCCACGGAGCGGGCGATCGGGTCGGCCGTGCGCCAGCAGGCCAGCCATGCCAGGAACTCGGTGCCGACGCATCGTCCGTCCGCACCAGCAGCCCTGCCGGCCGCAGGTCATAGCCGGCGCACGCCGGGCCATCCGGCTATTGAGTAGTACTCGCCCCGCAGGTACGCCTTGATCCCCTCGGCCGTGTAGGGGTATGTCTCGGCTGGCGGCTGGCTGAGCGGCCACCACTGCACGCGGGCGCACTTGTCCGGCTCGGCGTTGTATGGCTCGCCGTCCCAGTGCAGTGCCTGGAAGAACACGCCGATTCTCGCGTCGCCATGCGAGTTGCGGTAATGGATCAGGTGCACGAACCGGAGCGCATCCTCGGTGATCCGGACGCCGACCTCTTCCAGCCCTTCGCGGACGGCCGCCTGCGAGACCGTCTCGCCGTCTTCGAGCTTCCCGGACGGAAGGTTCCAGGCCCCGTCGGCGTACCCGGTCCCCTGCCGCTGAGCGAGCAGGACCTGGTCGCCGCGGACCAGGATGATCAGGGCGTCCACGATCGACCGGTAGGGGCTTCGTGGTCCGAGGGTAACCGCGTCCATAGCCGGGTGAGCCTAGTGCGGGAGCACCCCCGACTCGGCGAGATACTCCGAAACCCAGCGGACCCTGTCCGGCGTGGCGAGGCCGCGGGGAATGTCAATCAGGGTGATCCCGGCCTGCGCGGCGGTCTCCCGGAGCACCACGTCGATGCCGGCCTGCTGACCGGCGACCTTTGCACGTAAGTCATCTCCGGGCTGGTGCGGGTCAAAAGGTGTCGGTGGCGTAGAGGACGGCGTCGTACAGGCCCGCCGTTGCTCCGCATAGCGCGAGCATCGCGTCGACGACGGGGGTGTCCTGGGCGGGGAGCAGCGGCCGCGCGTAGGCCACGATGTTGACTGGCGTCTTGGCCGGCGACCAGGACGCTGTGGTGGCGGGCCGCCCGGAGCTGGGTGGTGAGCTGGGCAGCGAACGTGTCGAGTTCGGCGATGACATCGAACGTGCCCTGGCCGCGCAGCACGATGTCCTCCATGAACGGGCTGCTCCTGGCCGGCTCGTCCACGCAGGTGGCGTGGATCCCTCGTTCCCGGTAGTAGCTGACCAGCGCGTGGACAAGGGTGGTCTTGCCCGACGCGTGCGTGCCCTCGACGGCAATGACGGTGCAGTCACGGATCGGCACGTCACCTCACAGCAGAGCGCGGAAGACCGGCGTGGCGAGCCAGGCGAAGGCGCCGCCGAGCTGGCGGTCCAGGACCCGGTTCACGTTCAGGTTCCCGCCCCACCCGGCGAGGCCGGCGCTGCGGAGCGCGACGTAACCGGCCGACAGGCCGTGCCGCAGGTTCAGGACCGTGATCCGCTCCCGCGCCGACAGGTCACCGCAGTCCAGCCAGCGCCGGTGCAGCGCGGTCATCGAGGTCCGGGCCAGTTCGGGCTGGGTGACGTCCAGGCCCAGCTCGGTGCACACATCGACCAGCCGGCGGCTCGCACCGCGCAGAATGCCGCCCGCGTCGTACCGGGAATCGACCACCGCCAGGCCGACGCCCGGCCCGCGCCGGGCATGCCACCGGGCGCGCAGCTCATCGACCGCCGGCAACGGCGCGACGCTGGCGTTGCGCAGGACAGCCAGGTCGCTGGACACCTGATGCCCGACAATCATGTCCGCAAGCCGCAGCACGCACCCGATCTGCGCATCCGCGCCGGAAATCAGTTCCTGAGTCTCACTGCTGCCGGTCACATACGCGCTGGTGAACGCGAAATCCCGCGGCACGGGAATGGCCGTGCCGTCCCGGACCTGAAGCCAGATGACCGACCAGCAAAACGGCACGTTCCCGTTCTTCACCTTGTAATTCTTGGTCCATTCGACGTCAATCGAGGCGACCAGGCGGCAGCCGGGCCGGCGGACCGGGACACCGGCCGCTCCGCCCAGATCGCTGGTAATGATCAACGCGTCCCTCCGGTCAGCCGACTCACCGGATCATGACAGCTGCTCCCTGGCGGCTGGCCAAATTCCAGCGAGGGGTAACAATCCCAGGTGTTCGCCGCCATAGCCGTGCCGATGTCCAGCGATCCTTCCCAGACATGCCGACCAAGGATCCGGCCAGCGGTGATCGCGCAGTGAGCGGCGACGGCGCGGCCGTTCTCCGGTTAGATCGGGCAGCAGATCGGACCGTCCCCGGTCTCCTGCCGCCGACATCCCTGCTCACTCCGTGGCCATAAGGTGATAGCCATTTCGGCGAGCGGCTTGGCTGAAGAGGCGATGTCGTGGCTCAGCCGTCCGCGCCGACCACAGAGTGGTTTCCTGGCTGCTCATCGGGGGAATGCTATCTCTGATTTCTCAACGCACCGTCGAACGATCGGCGTCTCGTCGGCACGCTGCCACGATTCTTGAGGCGCGCAGAGAAGAACGGTTAATCAAACTGATCGCTTTCATCGAGACTGCCCAAGAAGCTGAACCGTGGCCATTAACCTACATCAGCACAATGCCAGCGGCGATGCCTGGATCCAGCGCACAGACGCGGTACTCGACCAGCTTTGGGTAAGGCTGCGAGCTGTACAGCTGCTCTGCCCCAGCGAAGTCAGCGATGCTGCGCGCGCTCTTGCCGGGCAGGTTCACACAGTCGTCAGACATGGACCTGGAGAACTGTCCGTCACCGAGTTCCTGCGGCCAAGCAGGATGAACCTCATCGCGCTGGCGCGCATTGACCTTGGACCAGGTACAGAGGGTGGAGGACTCGAACCGGCCTGAGTTGAGGTGGCTAGGCAACCAGCCGATGCCTGCTGGTGCGGCCTGCATCGTGCCTGCGCTGATGCCCCAGGTCTGTGCGCATGACACCGGCGCCGTCGCGCGCCAGTTAGCCGTGCAGGTCGGCGGGTCGGCGTGCGCGTGCGTGGCGTTCGCCAACCTCGCTAACGGCTCGCTATAGGAGGCAAAGCGCTTGTGCCACAGCGCGCGAGTCGCGGTGCCCCGCATAGTTATGCGAAGTCATCCGCCACAGGAGTCATCCGCTATTGCCGCTGATCGGGCGACCTTGCCGAAAATTGCGGCGTTGCAGGAGGAGGAGAAGTTCGAAGCTGGTATGGCCCGGTGCCGGCGCATCGCGGTGGTGGCTGGTTTAGCCGGAGAAGGTGATGCTGGCGGCTGGCACGACATCTACGCCATCTCGGGAAAGCGCGGTCTCGACGCTGGCGGAGATGATGGCGGCGCTGTCCTGCTCGTCGTAGGTGGCGTGCGCGCCGGAAGCGAGCAGGACGGTGAAACTGTGCCGCAGCGCCCCGCGGCTGGTCTGCGCGATGCAGTAGTTACTCTGCATGCCAGCGACAACGACCCGGTCGACACCGCGGGCGGTCAGTGCCGATGCCAGGCAGGCATCGGCGATGAAGACGTCCGGCTCGGTCTTGCGGACGGCCAGTTCCCCGGGCACCGGGGGAAACACCAGTTCCCAGCCCTCGGTGCCCGGCTCGTCGGGTGAGCCCTCCGGGCCGTCGTTCTGGATGTGAACAACGAGCGCGCCGGCGCTGCGGGCACGGGTCAGCAGCGACTGCAGCGCGGGCCGGACCTGGCCGGCGGCAGGGACCGGCGTGCTTCCTTCGAGCATGTTGCGCTGCACGTCAACGAGAAGGAGCGCGGTAGCCATGGCAGCATCCTCGCACGGGCCTGCTGCCATGCGATCATTTGCCCGGTGCACGTGCCGCGCCTCCGCCAGCCGGTGAGCCAGGCCAGGGAACGCACTACTTTGCCGCGTTGATTTCGGCTGCGGACCGTGCGAATGGCGCCGACCGGCGAGAGGGCATGCGGTGGCCGTCAGGTGATGGCGAGCGCGATCGCTAGTGCCTGGCTGATGCTGCGCATCGATGCAGGTGACAGGGCTCCGAGGTATTCGCCGAGCTCGTCCTTGCCGAGCTGCTCGATGCAGTCCGCGTTTGCGTACCCGGTCAGCGGATCGGCCGCGGAGAGCTTCACCCAGGTCGGCAGGTCGCGGGCGGTGGTGGTCAGCCTGATCGCGATCACGTCGGAGAGCAGGCGGTTGCGCGAGTTGTTGGACACTACCAGCCACGGCTTGAGGCCGTAGCCCAGGTCGCAGCGGTAGACCTGCCCGCGCTGGGGGGTGGCGCTCACGCGGGAGCGCCGCGTTCTTGCCGGGAGCGGCGGCGCGTGCGCAGCACGGCGGCTTCCTCGGCCGACTCGTAGGGATAGTGCGGGTTCTCGGCGGCGTATCCGGCGTCCAGCTTGTCGGCCTGCAGCTGCTGCCAGGCGCGGTGGATGGCGTCCTGGACCGCCGCAGACCGGCTCCGGTGACGTTGCGCGAGCTCGGCCAGTTCGCGGGCGGTGTCCTCGTCCAGCCGAACTGTCATAGCAGTTGTCATACTCCGATGATACCACATTAGTCATACAGCCGCACGTGCTTGCACACCGACCGCAGCGCGCTCATGCCGCATGGCGCGCAGGGTAAGTCATCATGTAGCCGTCTGGCCAGCTGCCGTCCCAGATCTGACAATTGCCTCGGCTGACGACCGACAGCGACCGCCAGCAGATAGCTCGCGCCGGAACGGCCGAGGCCGGGCTCGGACCGCGATTCGAGGCAGCGTGACGCAGAGCGAGGGGGCGGTCCGAGAGAACACTCACCGAGCCGCCGATATGGCTCGGTCTGGCGTGCCTTCTACTCGGCATCGATTCAGTCAGCAGGCGCGCATGACTGGCCGATCTGGCGCAGCGGAACTGGCGGTCATGCGGTGTTGTCGTGGATGACTGTCGTATCGTGCCGGGTTCCGCCGGCTCCGGAATCCGGCTTCCGCGTCCGCATGCGGCAGAACGCTCCGCAGATCCAGCGAAACCGCCCGCACTTCTACTGACCCGGCTTTTATCACGATCATGGAGGTTCGCCAGCTGTTGCCTGCTGACCTGCAGGTTCGTGCTCGTGCGGCACGAGACTTGCGCACGAGCCAGGGTCTTGGGCGGCCGCCCTCGTATCGCGGGCTTCCCTGCCGCCGTGTAACCTCGCCCCGGCCGGGCGATTAGTTCCGGGGACCTTGCCCGTCCAGCCTCGTGACGGCGGCGCAGCGAGCCCCCGCGAGAGGTTGCATTGAGTCCGCTGGCCGTCCCGGCCGCCGAGTGGGTAGCCGCACGCACGGAGCTGCGGCGCCACCACCGCAAGTACCCGGAGGATGGACATGACAGGCAATCGGATTGAGGACACGCAGGACCAGGCTCTGCTGGCCTTCCTCGCCGCCCAGCGTGACGCGGTGCTGTCCATCGTGGCGGGCCTGGACGAGGACGCGTGGCACCGCCCGGTCGTGCCGTCGGGCTGGACGCCGGCCGGGCTGGTCGAGCACCTGGGCGGCGCCGAGTGGCACTGGTTCCAGGGGGTCGTGGCCGGCGCGGATCCCGGGCCGCCGCCCGGGGAGGAGGATCTGCCCCCGTACGACCCGAAGACAGCGCCAGCGTTCGTCAGTGACGAGCCCTCAGCGGAGATCACCGGCTTCTACCGTGACCAGTGCGCGCGCTCGGACGCGGTGCTGGCCGTGACGCCGCTGTCGGCGCCGCCGCGCGGCAGGCACGGCGCCCCCGGACGAGACGAACCGCCGGATGTGCGCTGGGTCGTGCTGCACATGATCGAGGAGACCGCGCGGCATGCCGGTCACCTCGACATCGCCAGGGAACTGATCGACGGCCAGACCGGGCTCGGGTCGCGCTGACCGGCCCGACGCCATTCCCGGGCCGCGAGCCCCGCATCCCAGATGGACCGGAACCGGGCGGCAGATCCGCGCGCTCATGCTCTAGCCGGTGGTTCCCCAGCGGCCAGCCATGCACATCTCCAGCGCAAGCGTCAGGCTGACCTCGAAGCCCTTGCGTGAGCAGATCGATGCGATCGCGTCACTCCGATCACGGGCAGACGTACCGCGCCCCGAACTCCCCCAGGCGATACGCCGCCTGGAAGAGGCCGTGCACAAGGAAAGATCGCCACTACCGTTCAAAGGCTCGCGGTCGCCTGGTTCAGGCGATCGGCTCGCTGGCACCAGCTCCTGCCTCTGCCCGTCTGGCACCAGCCTGGCCCAACTCCGCCAAGATCAACAACGTCAGCTGAGGTGCGCATTACCCTGATAAAAGCTGCGATTCACCGACGAGGGTCAGGTCGCGCTGTGCGACCGACACGAAAGCCTCGGGCACACGCCGAGGGCTCGTTCTGGCGCAGGCTTTAGGGCGAGCTGTGGTCCTGGTGTCCGATTCATAATGGTTCTTCTGCGCTCTGGCCAGGCTGGTGCGCTGGGCTTTTGTGACGCCAGCTCGCGGCCGCATTGCCTGGCGCGGGCGATTCCCTCCCATGGCGGTGGGCGGCAGGAGGACCAGCGGCCTGCCGGGGCGGGACTTTGGCCCATTGGCTGATTGCCGGGTGCGGGCTGATGCTCACGGTATTACCGGCGATTGTTGAGCGCCGGCAATCGGATCATGGCCGCCGTTGAGCGCGGCCCGCTGCGGGAGGACGCGCGGATGAATGTGCAGCACGGCAAGCGGGTGCGGGTCCTTGCCTGCGTGTTATCCGCGGTCGCGGTCGCTTTCACCTGGGCGGGTGCTGTGGCGCCGGCGTGGCCGGCGGCTCAGGGGATGACCACGGGGGTCAGGCCGCCGGGCGCCGGGGACGCCTCAGCCATCGGGGTGGCCCGGCCGGCTGGCTCGTGGGGCCGGGCGATCGAGGTGCCCGGCCTGGGGGCGTTGAACAAGGGCAGGATCGCCGGGGTGTCGTCGGTGTCGTGCGGCTCGGCGGGCAACTGCGCGGCCGGCGGGTCCTACCAGGACCGCCGCGGTCACTCGCAGGGGTTCGTGGTCAGCGAGCGGAACGGCGTCTGGGGCCGGGCGATCGAGGTGCCCGGCCTGGGTGCCCTGAACAAGGGCGGGGGCGCCGGGGTGTCGTCGGTGTCGTGCGGCTCGGCGGGCAACTGCGCGGCCGGCGGGTCCTACCAGGACAGCCACGGTCATGGCCAGGGGTTCGTGGTCAGCGAGCGGCACGGCGTCTGGGGCCGGGCGATCGAGGTGCCCGGCCTGGGGGCGTTGAACAAGGTCGGGAGCGCCGGGCTGTTGTCGGTGTCGTGCGCCTCGGCGGGCAACTGCGCGGCCGACGGGTCCTACGAGGACAGCTACGGTCACTCGCAGTTTTTCGTGGTCAGCCAGCGGCACGGCCGCTGGGGCACGGCGATCGAGGTGCCCGGCCTGGCGGCCCTGAACAAGGGCGGGTACGCCGGGATCACCCCGGTGTCGTGCGGCTCGGCGGGCAACTGCGCGGCCGGCGGGTATTACTTTGACCGCCGCGGTCTCCTGCAGGGGTTCGTGGTCAGCCAGCGGCACGGCCGCTGGGGCACGGCGATCGAGGTGCCCGGCCTGGGGGCCCTGAACAAGGGCGGGAACGCCCAGGTGCTGTCGGTGTCGTGCGCCTCGGCGAGCAACTGCGCGGCCGGCGGGTATTACGCCGATTTCACCGGTGAGGCCCTGCAGGGGTTCGTGGCCGTCGAGCGGGACGGCCGCTGGGGCACGGCGATCGAGCTGCCCGGCCTGGGGGCCCTGAACGCGGGCGGGTACGCCGTGGTCACCACGGTGTCGTGCGCCTCGGCGGGCAACTGCGCCGCCGGCGGGGAATACACCGATTCCACTAATGGGGACTATGGGTTCGTGGCCGTCGAGCGGGACGGCCGCTGGGGCACGGCGATCGAGCTGCCCGGGCTGGGGGCCCTGACCGCCGGCGAGGGCGGCGCCGGGGTCGAGTCGGTGTCGTGCGCCTCGGCGGGCAACTGCGCCGCCGGCGGGGAATACGTCGACCGACACATTAACCTCCAGGGGTTCGTGGCCGTCGAGCGGGACGGCCGCTGGGGCACGGCGATCGAGGTGCCCGGCCTGGGGGCCCTGAACGCAAGCGGGGACGCCGATGTCTACTCGGTGTCGTGCGCCCCGGCGGGCACCTGCGCGGCCGGCGGGGACTACCGGGACCGCCGCGATCATTACCAGGGGTTCGTCGTGAGCCAGACCGGATAAGGCGGGCGCAGGCATGGTACCGCCGGCCCAGCATCCCGGCCAGGACCATGACCACGTGCGCGAAACGACAAGAAGCCCGCCGGCAGCGCACCCCAGGCCACGATCCGGCACGACCCCGCGTCTCCCGGCCCGGCCTGCCGCACACACCGGCGGCCCTGGCCGCCAGGACGGCTGACAGGTGAAGCACATTGGTATCTAGCCGCTGACCTGGGCTGTCCGTGTGGTGCCTGTGCATGGTGGCGATGACGCGGCCCGTGTCCGCGGTGCCGACAGTGACAGGCTCGGCGGCGGAGATGTCCCGGTAGGTAGGTTGGCGGCGCGGCCGGCGAGACCTGCGCGAGCGCGGCGACCGTGTGTTCGGTCACCTGCCGATCGAGTGCGCGTCGCCCGCTGATCCGTGACGGCCGGGAGCCGGCCGGCGAGCAGAGGCCGTGTGCCGTGACCCGGTTCGCTGCCCTCCGCCGTGTCGGCCAGTCCGCGGCCATAGTCCCGCGCCCGGCATGAGATCAGAGCCGCGCATTTGGTTCCTGGCTTGCTCCCGACCGCCGGCTTCGCGGTGGTGACGCGAGCAGCGTGGTATCGAGACCGCGGCCCGGGTGCGCGGACTCGGGCTTGCGGAACCTCAGGGTCAGCATTCCTGTTCTTGTCCGCCAGCGGGTCGCTGTGAGTCTGTGCTGGTTCGGCGGCCTGACGGTAACCAGTTAGGTAACCAGCCACGGCGATTGACCTGCTGACCTGCGGCGATCGGTGATCTGGATCGTGACCTCTTGCGTGCCGCGCAAGCGCTGATTCCGTGACCCTGGCATGCGCCTGACCTGCGGGAACAGCGTCACGCCGGATCCGGGCACGGGCACGGGCACGCCACACACGCCTCGCCGAAGACAACGGACGGAGCTTCGTATATGGCCTGTGACCTGCGAGAACAGATCGTCGTGGAGCTACGGAGATTCGAACTCCGGACCTCTTGCATGCCATGCAACTGAAAGCAGTTCATGACAGTCCGCCGGCGTTCACCGCAGACACCGCTGACCTGCCGGTTCGTTCACGGGAGTCCGCCGCAGTTCAGGACAGTTCACGGCGGACGGTAACCAGTTTGGTAACCATCCACCCCCGTGCGACCGCCAGCCCGCAGAACCGCGTCAGGATCCCGGCCGCCAGCCGGACTAGGTGGCGCCTCCATCCAGGCTACGCCGGAGCGTGTCACCCGCCGGCGTGCTGCCAGCGCCCTGACCGGGGCCGGTGTACCCGCACGGCCTGGCCCGGGGGCCGGCGAACCACCGCCCGGCGCGATCCGGGAACAGCGCGTCCTGGCTATGATGCAGTGCACGCCACCACGGCCGTGCCGCACAGCCAGCGCATGGGCCGACCGCACCGAACCTGGCGCCGCCGCGGGACGTGACGGCCAGCCGGGTACCCCCGGCCCGGGCCAGGGAAGGAGCCGCGACCGCGCCGCCGCCGGGCTCGCAGGCCTGGCGCTGCCTGACGTAGCCGCCGGGGACGCAGGCTCACCCCTGCTGATTGCGGCGGAGGCGGGCCGGTGACCAGCGCCGCCCGGGCTCCGGGCACCACCGTCCAGGCCAGCGAACCGGAGGAGCTCACCCCGGGCACGACCGTCCGGCTGGTCCCGCCAGCCCGCACCCCGGCCGCGGCCATCCCCCGGACCGGGACCGGCAGCCAGGACCACTCCCCCGCCCGTCCTGCCTGCCCGTCCTGGTCCTGGGCATGGGCACCGCCCTCGCCCACCTCCTGCAGGCTGACTCCCGCAGCATGAGCCTGACCGGACCCGCACGATCCGGCGTCCTGGATCAGGCCGCGGACCACGCAGACCACAGCGGGGACCACGCTCCCGGCACGGTCCAGGCCGACCGGCTGGCAGAGGTCCAGGCCACCGCCGCGCAGCTCCGCGCCACCGGGCAGCACGTCTCCCGGCGCGCCCTGCGCACAGCCGGCCTGCGTGGCTCCAACGCAGACCTGGGCGCACTCGCCCGCAGCCTCAGTTCCCAGCCGGACAGCGCCACCAGCAGAACCAGACGAGAAGTGATACCAGCCCCCGGCCCAGCCACCCGTCCCGGCTAGGCCTGGCCAGTGCCGGGCGAGCGGACCGGGCAGCGGCCCCGGCTGCGCGCCGAACAGCCGCCCGCCCAGACCACCCTGGTCATCCGCGGCGGCCGCGACACCCCTGACAAGCTCCGCACCCACGCACAGCGGACCGCGCGGGCCTGGTCACTCGACGGCCAGCCGCTCCTGGGCATCTCCGTCTTCGCCGTCCTCGACATCCCGCTCGGCGAGCTGCTCAGCCGCCGGTTCGCCACCTTCGCCACCATCTACCTGCCCGACATCGCCCGCCTCCGCCAGCACGGGTCCGGCCCTGCTGCCCACCGGCCAGCGCCCGCACTACACCATCCGCCTGCACCACGCCGACGACACCGAACTCGCCGGGCTGCTCACCGCGCTCGGCCCCGCGCAGCCGAACCCGCAGTACGCTAGAACCACGATCTGGCGGAAGGAGGACTAACGATGTACCGCGTCGACATCACCGCCGACCTCAACGACGAAGACGACACCGGCTACCTGTGGACCTTCCTCGACGAAGCCCGCGACCCCGCCCAGATCACCCCCGGAGCCCTCGTCGTCGCCGGCGACCAGGACGCCGCTGCCGTCTGCCAGGTCATCGACCTCGCCCCGGCAGGCGACGGCACCATCGTCCACCTCAGGCTCCTGCCCGGCCTCGTCGACGACTACCGCGATCTCGTCCAGCGGGCACTCGCCAGCTGACAACCCCAGACCGGCAAGCCGGACAGGACAACCCCGGCCAACATCGGGCAGCGTACCAGCGCCAGCATCCGCCACCGGCTCATGCACGAGCCCCGGCCAGCGCCTAACCGAACAGCTGACGCCGCTCAGCCGCCGCCAAAGAAAACAGTCCCACCTCCGCGCGACCTGCACAGCCCCTCCTGATGAGGCGGCCTGAACCTTACCCTCATGCCGAAATGAGGGCAATACGTGTTCGCATTGATATGCATCAAACTGCATATCATTACACGATGTTGATGGTCGTCAAGTGAGTCTGCCCTTCGTATCGGGCGCGCCTGCCGATTCGGTGCGGCGTCCATCGCCGCCATCGATGCGGTCACCACACTCAGATCGTCCTGTTTTCAGATGAAGCCGCTGAGATTGCCGAGCCTGCAGCTGGGTGATAAACCAACTGGCAAGCTACGCTTCGCCTTGGTATGGATCGGTCCTCCTTGATGAGGTTCAGTCTTCCCGAGTGAGTTGCCAGCCTCGGTATACGGGGAAGACATGGTCATAGCAAGGGCAGCATATGAGGATTGCGCGTGGTGAGGTCCTGCGGATGCAGGCCGGGATAAAGGCATGGGTGCTGAAAGGCTCAAGCGGCACCGGACGTGGTTTGCGGGAGACTGCGCCGCCGATGCTGTTGTCACTGTTGTGCGCGGCAGCATTCTGCCCGCTAATCGTGCCGGTCGCTGGGGTCGTCGGTGTGGCCAGTGCCGGCCTGGGAGTTCTGTCCACGGTTGGTGGCGGAGTCTTGGCCGAAGTCATTCTCTCCGCGATAGAGCGCCTGCGCCCGACCGGTGACACGGACAAGCCGGAAACGGCGAGCCTGGAGGCGGAGGTCGCTCGTCAGATTGAGCGGGCGCTGGGAGCCGGGGACGCGAACACCCAAGTTTTGCGGGCTGGGATCGCAGCTGTACTGCACGAAATAGATGCGCAGGCGACGCTGCTGCGAGTCGGATTCGAGGCAGGCAACGAAGTGGTTCGCCATGATGTGGCGGCCGTGATTGAGGTGATCGGAGCTGGATTCGCCGAGCTGGGATTCGGGATGGCGGAGATAGATAGGAAAGCCGCGGAAATCCAAAAGAGCGTAGATGCGCTTGCCGAGGAAAGACGGGCGGACAGCGACAGGCTTGCTCACCACGGAACTCAAATTCGCTTGCTCAGGGAAGACTTCGCAGCGTTTGCGACACGCTATCCCGTCGGCGCGGCCAGTATAGCGGGAAATGAGCCTTTGCCGCGCTGGGAGCATGGCAGCCCTTACCGCGGGCTTGTGCCGTTCGGTGAGGAGCACGCTCCAGTCTTCTACGGGCGGACCGCCCTGACTGCCGATTTCGCACGCAAGGTGTCGGGACATCTGGACCGAGGCGGCCTGGTCGTTGTCACTGGCGCGTCAGGGGTGGGTAAGTCGTCATTGCTGCACGCGGGTCTGGTCCCTGCTCTGGCCAACGGAAGGCAAATTGAAGGATCGGCGCAATGGCCTCGTATAGTTATGAGGCCGACCAAGGATCCAGTGGCCGAGTTGGCCAGGCGCTTGGCAGTCCTGAGCGGCACCGGCACTGGCGCCTTTGTCATCCGTGAGCAGCTAGCCCGGTTCCCTGAACAAGCTCAGGAGTTTGTTTGGGACGCTCTGCATTCCTACGCCGCCCGAAGCGGCGATTCAAAACAGCTAGCAATCGAAAACACTGTCCGGCTGGTGCTGATTGTCGATCAGTTTGAAGAGGTCTTCACCTTGGGCGCCGATCCAGGCGGCGAGTCAAGGCGACACGCTTTCATCACGGCATTGTGCGCTGCAGCCACCCCCCCTGCCGGGCCGGGTGCCCACGCCGCCGCGCTGGTGATCATCGCGGTACGCGGGGACTTCTGGGGCCAATGCGAGGCATGCCCGGAACTTGCATGCGAGTTGGAAAACGGGCGATTCCCGGTCCTGCCGATGACCGAAACTAGCCTACGACTAGCTATTACCGGTCCTGCGGAAACCGCCGGGCTTCACATCGACGCAGGTCTGACCGAGACTATCCTTGCCGACTTGCGGACTGTCGGCGGTGACGCTCCGGTAGGAGCGCTGCCTTTGCTGTCGCAGGCAATGCTGCTTACATGGCAGAACCGCGAAGGTGACCGGCTCACAAGCCGTGGGTATGACAAGACGGGCGGCGTGGGTCAGGCAGTGCAGGCCAGTGCCGACGATGTCTACAACTCCCTTCCAGCAGAGCAGCAGATCCTGGCGCAGCAGGTGCTGAGAAGCATGACCATCGTAGGTCGCAACGGCAAACTTACCAGCCGCGAGGTCACCCGGGATGATCTCTACCAGGGAAAGGATCGCGCCCAGGTCGATGTGATCTTGGGCGCCTTCGCCGACAAGCGCCTCGTTGTACTTGATGGCGGCCGCGTCCGAGTGGCCCATGAGGCTCTTATAGAGGGATGGGAGCGGCTGCGCGAATGGGCCGAGCCCGATCTTGAGTTCCAGCGCTGGCTCAGCCAGACTCAAGCCCAGGTCGGGGCGTGGGAGTCGGTTGGCCGTGACCGCGATTCGCTGCTGCGCGGTAAGGCCCTGAAGAATGCTGCGTCCTGGTGCTGCGAAAAGGCTGGCGAGATCGACCCGGAAACCAAGGAATTTGTTATTCGAAGCAATATTCAGACTGGCCTTATTGAAGGCATCCCAGCCAACACGGCTCTCGAGATCTCGCGTGAATTCGGCAATTCTCAACTGCTGGGTCAGGTACTCGATGCGGTGATCGGGCGCTATATCGTCGACGAAGAGCTGATATTGGCGGCGGCCTACTGGAAAGAAAGATGGGGACTGGTACAGCCGGCGAATCTGACGCGGACCGCTCGCTTGAAATGTGCCGCCTCCCTCCTTTCGCGGTATAGCGGCCACATGCCTGGCGAGTTGCAAGGGTACGGCGCGGTATGGACAGTTGCCTGGCTCGTCACAGTGGGCCTCGTCATTGGGCAGTTGGCCGCAGGCCAGTACGGATTGCTGGCCGCGGTCGTATTCACGGTCATCACTGTCACAGCGCTCTTCTGGTACCGCTCCGCTCCTCTACTGCGAGCTGCGCGGTCGATGCGCAGCCACGACAGGATGCTAAGATTCAAGCTGTATGATCAGATCTTTGATGCGGTGCAATTTTTGCCGTTCGCGCTCGCCGCAGGTTCGATTATGGCCTCTTTGCTCATGCCGGGGCCTGTCGTCGGAGCGCTCTGGACTGTCCTGGCCGCTGGAGGACTATGCACTGAGATGATTCTATTGTTCACCTGGGCCCGATCAGAACGAAAATCATCGGCCGCAATATGCGATAAGCCTGATGCTCATGCCTCAGACCGGCTCTTGTCCTGAGCCCTCCGACGGACGGTATTATCCAATGCAGCGTTGAGCCTTCAGGTCCGGCTGAATTTAGTTCGTTTCTCGGCGACGAAACCCATATAGCTGAAGAAGATGACCTGTGCGGCTAGGTCGTTATTATATGCGGCCGTAATATCAAGAGATCTTTCCCTGAGTTCCGTTGATATAGGCCGGTTGGTGCGCGGATATCAAGAGTTCTTCGCGTCGCTATCTGCATTGCAATCCTGCTTACTGTCACGGCCACTGCCCTTAAGTTTCCGGAGTTCCGTCCCATTTCGGGAGATTCGACTTTGTGATGTCGATGGTGTAGGTGACTTCTTCGGTGTGCCTGGTTCGGCGTTCGGCTGTGGTTCTGCCGGATGTCCGCTGGCGTCCGGGGCGGTGCCGGGGCAGCGTGAGGATTGCCGTGAGCAGTCCTGCGGTCGGGTTATCTGGGCTGGTGGAGCGGTTTCCGCAGTGCCGGCAGCAGGTGTCGGCCGCGACGTGGGAGCGGACGAGGCCGAGGACGGCGGTGAACGGGATGAGGCCGGGGTCGATGCCCGCCAGTGCTCCGGCGCGGGCGGCGGCGGTGGCCGTGATGTTGTGGATGAGCAGGAGCGTCCAGGCTTCCTGGCGGGCGAGTTCGGGGGACTGGCCGCGGAGGGCGCGGCGGGGGCCGCGGACGGTTTTCTTCAGGTGGAGGAACGCTATTTCCACCTGCCATCTTTCGGCGTAGAGCGCGGCGATCTCGCGGGCGGGGAAGGCCTCGTGGTCCAGGAGAGTGGTCAGGATCTTGACCTGGGTGGTCTTCCGGCGGCCGCTGCGGGTTTCGGTGAGGATGGTGAAGGTGACGAGCCTGGCCATGGTGTCGGGGAGGTGCCCGGCGTTCGGGTTCCCGGTCTCGCGGCGCCGGCGGGTGCGCATGCCGCCAGATTCGTGCAGGATGACCAGTTCTGAGCCGTCGGGCAGTGTCCTGATCATCTTGAGCGGGACGGACTTCGCGCTGTTCTTGACGCGCCAGGCCAGCTCCGCGCCCCGGGCGGAGAACCGCAGGAAGCGGTCCATGGAGAAGAACCCGCGGTCGGCGAGGTTGAGCATGCCCGGCCGGAAACTGTCCTCGAGCTGGTCGGCGAGGGCATTCTCGCCGTCGTGGTAACCGCCGATGGCTGCGCCGGTCCACCGGAAGGTCCCGGTGCGCACGTGCGCGGTGATCCGCAGCATGGGCCGCGCGCCCTCCGCGGGCGTCCCGAACGCGTCCGCCAGCACGTCGTTCCTGGCCAGCTCCATCGTGGTGCCGTCGATGGCGGTGACCTCCAGGCCCCTCCACAGCAGGCCGGTGCCGAGGTCCGCGTCGCTGACGACGGCGTCCAGCTCGAAGATCTTCTTCATGGCCTGCTCGCCCAGTAGCTTGCGTGCCCCGGAGAACGCGCTGCCGGTAGGCGTCCCCGTGCCGGGCTTCAGCCGCAGGCCGGGCAGGCCGAAGGCCGTCGCGAGCACGGTGTCATAGCCTGCGCCGGGGAACAGGCAGGCGACCAGGACGCAGACCACGGTCATCTTCGCCGTCAGCACCCGATCATAGCGGTGCCCGGCCGGCGCCTCCCGCAGCGCCTGCGCGATCACGCCATCGGCCAGCAGATCTTCCAGCAGGCCCTGCCGGTCCAGCTCCGCCAGCCAGTCCGTCCAGAATCCCGGCCCGGAGGCCACCCGGGCGGCCAGGTCCCCACGCAGGACGGCACCGGCATCACCGTTTCCCGGCAGCGCGGGCGGAATGGACGGTGGCGCGATGACCATGGCAAACTGGGCAGGCAACAAAGCTCCCGGTGAACGAGATGGCGTGAGAAACCCCGTTCCTACCAGGAGCTTTGTTTCATTTCAGGGACCGCCACGCCCGTCACGGCACCGCAACCAACATGCAGCCAGACCGTTACCAGACCTCAGAAACCGGGACACTGACCCTCAAAACTCCGGAAACTTTAGGGCAGTGCTGTCACGGCTGGTAGTCGGCTGAGCTGTATGTTTATGCATCGCCGCCCTCTGCCTGAACTTCCGCATCTGCCGCATACAGCGCGCGCCAGGTCAGGCCCGTGTACCCACGTGTTGGCCACGGGTGCTGCATCGACAAGCACTTTGGCCCGGCGACCGGCTGTGACCTCCGGGAGATGGCTCGCGCCGGTCCGGTCCGACGTAGGCCCTCTGGTTACGTCGATCTGCAGCACTACGCTGAGTGACGGGGGGAGCCAGAGAGATCGCTCACCGAGCCTTCGTTCTGGCGCAGGTCGGTGCTGCTCGGCGTGGCTGATTGCGCTGTGCAGATCGGGATTTTCTGCGCGTCCGAGCTGGGGTCGGGGGCGGGCGCCCTGTGCTGATCGCGCCGTCCGTATCCTGACTGCGTGATCCCAGCGAGGCCCCGCCTCTGACCGCCGAGGTTGACGGTTCTGCCTGCGCCGGGGGTGCGGGCGGCGCTGGCGGCTGGCTGGCCTGGGTTATTACCTGGTGGTCAGCGGCAAGCTGACGGTCGACACCGGCTGGGGCCGCCGGGTCCGCCCGCTCGGCCCTTTCGGCATCACCGTCGCCGCGCCGGCGGCGAACGTGCTCGACGTGATCGCGGCGCCCTGCCTGGGCCGGACGCCGCGCGCCATGGCCGGCAAGCTGCTGGTCATCGAGCGCGGCACCGGGATGGTGCTGGCCGAGCATTACACCCCGGTGCACCATGGCACACGCTGGAGACCGTCACCTTCGACCGGCCGCACAAGATCACGTTCCGGTTGGTCGGCGGCCCGGTACCGTACCCGGCCGAGGAGTTCGCGCTGACCGAGCAGGACGGCACCACCCGGCTCGGCTACTCCGGCGAGCGGGAGGCCATCGAGCTGGCCTTCGTGGCCGGCCTGCAGCGGCTGCCGCCTGCGCAGGCCGCGGCGCTCGCGCTTGCGGACGTGCTCGGCTTCCGGACACCGGAGGTGGCCGACATGCTCGGCAGCTCCCCGGCAGCGGTCAAAGGCAGCCTGCAGCGGGCGCGGCGGAATCTTGACCGGCTCCGCCGGACCGCGACCAGACGCCGCTCTCCCGCTCCCGCCGGGAGCGGGAGATCACCCGCCGGCTCGCTGCAGCCTTCGAAGCCGACGACATACCGGGTGTCGTGGCGCTGCTGACCGATGATGCCTGGCTGGCAATGCCGCCAGCGCCGCACGAGTACCACGGCCCGGCCGCGGTCACCGCCTTCCTCGACGCCAGCGCCAGCTGGCGGGCCGGCCGCCGGTTGCGGCTGGTGGCCACCCGGGCCAACACCCAGCCGGCGTTCGGCTGCTGTCTCAGCCAGGGCGAGGGCCAGGCCGCGGAAGCATCCGGTTTGCACGTGCTCACCCTCGACGGCGACCGGATCTGCGGGCTGACCCGCTTCCTCGACGACCGGGTGCTCCTCAGCTTCGGGCTCCCGCCAGGCTGACCCGACCGGGCGCTGCGCGCAGCCCGGCCGGACCGGCAACCTGCCCGGGCAGCGCAGCTACGGCCTGACCCGCAGGCGGATCGCCGGGATGACCGGGGCGGGCACGGGCGCGCCGAGAACTGTGATGAAATCCCTGGTCCAGCCGATCAGGTACTGATCGGCTGGATGGAATTGGCCGGGGACGCCGACGGTCAGCGGGCCGCCAGGCCGCCTTGCATACGCGAGCTGGACCCATTCCGGGTTGATGTCGAGCTGCATGCCGACGGTGGCACCGGCCCGAACCAGCGCCGCCGCCAGGTCAGCCGGGACGGCCGACATGCTCCCGGCGTAGATCAGCTGGCCCGCGGAGTTCTCGCCCAGCGCGCTCCGGGCCACGTACGCGCCGCCGATGGTGGCGCCCCAGGCGGTCCAGTCCGCAGCTGCTGGCGTCGGCCGCCCGCCGCTCACCAGCAGGTACAGGTTCTGCCGCACGCTGTAGACCCGCTGTCCCCGCTGCGGGACCGACCGGCCCCAGGCGCCGATCGCCGCCGCGCCGGAGCGGTAGATCACCAGGCTGGCCAGGCCAGGGCGGAGCGGGCTCAGAACATGGCCTTCCTGCTCGTACCCGCCGGCGCCTGCCGACAGCTTGAAGCCGCCGTTGAAGGCGGCGACGAGCAGCCGCCGGTCATGCGGGCCGATGGCAGGCCCGGCATGCAGGCCAGGCGCGTAACCCGGGTCGGCGCTGCCGGTGTGCAGGGCGAAGCGCACCGTGCCAGCGAACCTGGCGATCGTGATGATGCTGCCGTCCGCCATCCGGTACCGCGTGATGATTGCCCTCGCAGGCCGGGCGGGCGATGGCGGCAAGGCCGGCGATGCAGGCCGGGCAGGCGATGCAGGCCGGGCAGGCGATGCGGGCCGGGCGGGCGACGGCACCGCCGGGAGGCGGCCCGATGTCCGGACCGCCGCCGGGTCATCATGATCCAGCGCGGCAGCAGTGCCGGCCGGCGTGTGGACCCTGGCGTCGGCATCGGCGTCTGTCTGGCCGGTGACGGCACAGGAGACGATGAGGGCCGACGCGAGCAGGAAGCCGGCCGCGCGATACGTGAGCGAGCGTGTCATTCGGGTCAGCGTC
The DNA here is from genome assembly GCA_963850875.1 of uncultured Actinomycetota bacterium. Lineage (GTDB taxonomy): Bacteria > Actinomycetota > Actinomycetes > Streptosporangiales > Streptosporangiaceae > Chersky-822. Next base: position 376,361 of record CAWKNA010000004.1, on the reverse strand, counting down.
GTGGGACCGTGTCGAAGCGCGCACGCCGCGGCGCTCTTCGCAGAGGCTACCGACTGCCCCGATCTGCCCTGCATCGGGATCTGCTGCCCCGCCGGGCTGCACGTTATGCCGGGCGGCTGCGGGCAGTTCACGGCTGCTGTGGTGCCGAGATCGCGAGCACGGCTATGAAGTCCCTGGTCCAGCCCCGCAGGTACCGGTCAGCCGGCCGCACCTGACCGGGGATCCCCTTGTGCAGCCGGCCGCCGGGGCGGTGCGCATAGGCCAGCTGCACCCACTCCGGGCTGATGTCGAGCCGCATGCCGACCGTGGCTCCGGCCCGGACCAGTGCTGCGGCCAGGTCAGCCTGGCTGGCCGACATGCTTCCGGCGTAAATGAGCTGGCCGGCGGCATTGACGCCCACAGCGCTGCGGGCCACCAGCTCGCCTCCGCCGAGAGTCGCGCCCCAGGCACGCCAGTTCGCGGCGGCCGGAGTCGGCTGCCCGCCGCTGACGAGCAGGTACTGGTTCTGGCGGACGCTGTAGACCGGCTGGCTGGGTATCGGGACCGACTGCCCCCAGGCGCCAATGCCCACGGCGCCCGAGCGGTACAGCACCAGGCTGGCCATGCCGGGCCGCAGCGGGCTGACGACATGGCCCTCCTGCTCATAGCCACCGACGCCGGCCGACAGCTTGAAGCCGCCGTTGAAGGCAGCGACGAGCCGCTGCCGCCCGGCCGGACTAACCGCCCGGCCAGCGTGAACTAGGCCGCGGGCCAGGCGGCCGGGATCCTCGCTACCGCTGTGCAGCACGTACCGGACCCCGCCGGTGAACTTTGCCAGCGTGACCAGTGCCCCGTCGGCCAGCCGCACGCGGGTGAGCTTGACCTTTGCTGGCGGCAGCCGGTGCTGCCCGGCCTGGCCGTGCGCCTTGGCCGTGCCGCCCGGCCCCCGCCGCAGCCGGGTTCGGGTGCGAGCACGCAGCAGCGGCCAGCGCGAGCATGAGCCAGCGGCGGGACCCTCGTGGCGCAAGGCCTCGTTTCATCTGCTCAGATCACCGGCATTCTCAGGTCAGCGTCCCTGGCCGCTGTCACCAGCCGCTACCGTACGCGGCCGTCTCCGTATTCAACGTGCGCCGGATTGGGGCGGTTCCCGGTCGCGGCACCTGGCCAGGGTCGCGCCAGACGGCAGGCGGACGGCTCCGCGGCGCCGATACAGTGCTGCCCGTGGCATCACGGGCCCGGCGGACCAGGCTCGCCGTTCTCAGCGCGGCGGCAGAGTCGGTGCTGGCCGCGCTCGGCCTCGCGGCAGCGCAGGCATGGCCGGGACGGCCCGCCGCCCAGCAGTCTGCCCCCGCCCCCAGCACTCAGGGCACCGGCAGGCCGTGCGACCCGCCGCAGCGGCCAGCCGGCGTCCACTGCCGGGCACCCTGGGCAGCTACTGGGCCGGGCAGTTCCGCATCAGCCTCACCGAGCCGGCCCATCGCGGCCCGGCAGAGCAGGCGCTCGGCCCGCGCCTGCTGCGAGCGCAGATCTGGTATCCGGCCGCAGGCCTGGTATCCGGCCGCAGGCCGCCTGCAGGCGGGCAACTCACGCCCGGCAGCCGGCCCGTTCCCGCTCATCGTCTTCGCGCCCGGTTTCCGGCAGGGCGGGACGCCCTACAGTCGGCTGCTGCAGGCGTGGGCCAGCGCCGGCTTCGTCGTGGCTGGCCGACCAGCGAATGGCCTACACCTCGACCCTTTCCGTAGGGGAGAACGTGGTGACCGTGTCACTCACGACGGTCGAGCTCACTCCCGACGGCGACAGCACCCGACTGGTCCTCACCGAGCACGGGGCCTTCCTCGACGGCCACGAGCAGCCGGCGCTGGCGGGAGCAGGGAACCAGCGACTGGCTCGACGCCCCAGGCGCAGAGCTGAGGGACCGGCCAGATGCCTGACCGCCCGGCAACAACGACCCATCCCCGACCCCGGAGGAACCAAGCCATGTCCATCGATCATGTTCTCGCCGTCGTCCCGGTGGCCGACTTCGAAGCCGCCCACGCTTGGTACGAGCGTTTCTTCGGCCGTCCCGCCGACAACCTGCCGATGGAGGGCCACCTCGTCGAATGGCGGGTGACCGACAGCGGCTGGGTGCAGGTCACCTTCGACGCCGGCCGCGCCGGTTCGGCCCTGTTGAACTTCGCGGTGGACGACTTGGATCAGCACATCGCCGATCTCTCCGGGAGGGGCATAGCCCCAGGACCGGTCGAAACAGTGAACAAGGACGTGCAGCTGTCCGCCATCACCGATCCCGACGGCAACAAGATCACCCTCATCGGGAACTTCCGCATCAAGTACTGAACGCCTCCTCCGTCAAGGCGACCCTCGGCCCGCACCGGATCCCTCGACCGAAACGGCGCGCGCCAGATCGCGCCGTGAGAACCACGCCGCTTATCGCTGAGGGTCACACCCGCCGCGCCCCGCCGGACCGCCCGTTCCCGTGCCCGCTGACCGTGACCAGCGCCGCTATCAGGTGCCCGTCGGACACCAGCGAGCCAGTGACCGGCAATGCCAGGACTGCTGTCACAGCGCGGAACCCCGCTGGGGAAATGCGCAAAGAACTGGACAATCTGAGCGCGATCGCAAACGCGGTCACCCACAGCCCACCCCGCAAACGACTCCAGATAATCGGCAGGGAGGATGTGGATAAGCGCTTCCGGCCCTGCCTCCCCCGTTTTGAGGTGGTACGCGCGTAGGGTCGGGAGCCTGGGTCCCGGTCTGACCTCCTATTCGGCTGACGCCGTTTCGGGCTGTCCTGCGATCGATCTGTCGGCCGGGATCCCAGGTTTTCAGGCACCCACCGGCGTGCCGGTCTGATCTGCCTGGCCTGGACTAGAGGCCGGGGTTTCACAGGTCCGACGGCCAGCGGGTGCGTGCCACCCCTCAACGCAGAGAAAAGGGATGGCAGTGACCATCGTAGAGACACGCGCAATTACCGGCGGCGTGGATACCCACGCCGACACTCACGTCGCAGCCGCCCTGGATCCGGTCGGCGGGCTGCTCGGCGTCCGGGAGTTCCCGGTGACCGCGGCCGGGTATGCCGGGCTGCTGGGCTGGCTGGGCGGGTTCGGGACGGTGTGCCTGGTCGGGATCGAGGGCACCGGCAGCTACGGCGCCGGCCTGGCCCGCCACCTGTCCGCTGCTGGCGTCCGGGTCGTCGAGGTCGACCGCTCCGACCGGCAGGACCGGCGCCGGTCCGGCAAGTCCGACCCTCTCGACGCGGTCAGCGCCGCCCGGGCCGCCCAGTCCGGCAAAGCCCGCGGCGCGCCGAAAGGACGCGACGGCGCGGTCGAGGCGGTCCGGGCGCTGATGGTCGCCAAGCGCAGCGCCCGCTCCGAGCGGACCCAGGCGATCAACCAGGCCCGGGCCCTGGTCGTGACCGGCCCCGAGGACCTGCGCGCCCGGTTCGCCGCGCACGCTACCGCTGACCTGGTCGCCGAGCTGGCGGCACTGCGGCCACGGCCCGGCGCGGTCGTCGGCTACCACACCCGGATCGCGCTGCGCGAACTCGGCCGCCGCGCGCAGTTCCTCGACAGCCAGCTCAGCCTCCTCGACGACCTCATCGGCCCCCTGGTCACCGGGCACGCCCCGGGCCTGATCGCCCTGCACGGCGTCGGGCCCGACACCGCCGCGCTGCTCCTGGTCGCCGCAGGGGACCACCCCGAGCGGCTGCGGTCCGAGGCCGCCTGGGCGCACCTGTGCGCCGTAGCCCCGATCCCCGCCTCCTCCGGCAAGACCGTCCGGCGCCGCCTCAACCCCGCCGGGGACCGGCAGGCCAATCACGCCCTGTGGCGGATCGTGATCACCCGGATGAGCTCCCACCCGGCGACCCGCGCCTACGTCGAACGGCGCACCGCCCAGGGCCTGTCGAAAAAGGAGATCATGCGCTGCCTGAAACGGTACGTCGCCCGCGAGGTCTACCCCCACCTCCGCCACGTCGCTGACTGACCTCCACCGAACTCCGGGGGCGGCCTGACCCTCTATTCGGCTGCCGCATCCGTGCTGGCCTTCTATCGATTTGTCGGCCGCCCCCGGTCCAACTTGACCCGCTGCCCCGCGTGACCTTCTAAGAGCTTGCCCTCCACCCGGAGTGGCCCCTCCCTGTCTTGTCCGCACCCAGCAGCAGCCAGACCACCATTCCCTGAGCCCCAGAAAATTAAGAACTAAAACATCATCCGAACCCTTGACAGACATAGGAGCATCGATATGGGCGGCTATGTGATGCTGGAGCGCTTGACGGCCGGTCACTGCCTGTGACAGCTGGTCCGGGGACGCTGGGTGGTGCGTGATGGCCGCCGGCCTGGGCTGCCGTGGGGTGCGTGTGCACGGTGGCGATGACGCGGGACCGCGGCACCGGTAGTGACCGGCCCGGTAGCGGTAACCATGTCCCGGTAGGCGGCGGCGCGGGCTGGCGCAGGCCTGCGCGAGCGCGGCGACGATGTCCTCGGTCACCTGCCGGTCGGGTGCCCGCGGCTCGCTGATGCCGCACGGGTCCGCGACGCCGGGACCCGGCCGGCGAGCTGGGGCCGTGCGCCGCGGGCCGGTTCGCTGGCCTCCGCGGCGCTGGCCGGCACGCCGGGCAGTCCGCAATCACGGTCCGGCGCCCGGCAGGAGGTCACGAACCGGCGCGTGGTGTACCCGGTCTGGTGCTGGCCGCCGGCTTGTCAGTGGTGACGGCAGGCAATCTGCGATCGAGGCCACGACCCCTGACCGCGAACTCAGGCTGGCGGAACGACAGGCCGGCGTTCCCGCTCTGGTCCGTCAGCGGGCCGCTGTGAATCTGTGCGAGTTCCGCGGCCTGACGGTAACCAGCTAGGTAACCAGCCACGGCCACTGGCCTGCTGACCTGCGGCGATCGGTGATCTGGATCGTGACCTCTTGCGTGCCGCGCAAGCGCTGGTTCCGTGCCGCTGACATGCGCCTGACCTGCGGGAACAGCGTCACGGCGGATCCGGGCACGGGCATCAGCATGCCACACACGCCTCGCCGAAGACAACGGATGGAGCTTCGAATATGGCCTCTGACTTGCGAGAACAGATCGTCGTGGAGCTACGGAGATTCGAACTCCGGACCTCTTGCATGCCATCAGCAGGCAGCCCGTCCACAGCCGTGCATCTGCGCAGGTCACCGTCCCAGAGCGTGCGCACGAGTCCGGGCAGATCCGCGCTCGTTGCAGTACTTTTCTGCTGTACCTTTCAGGCCGGCCGTCAGCTCCTTTCCCGGCGCGGCGGGCGTTTCGGCACAGCGATCGTTGCTTTGCGGCGCTGATCTGGCCATAGGCGGCAAGCCGCGCAATCGCTGGCTAGCTCCAGGAGCTGTCGGCCTGGCCTGACGAATCGAGACTATGACCGTCACGTGGTCTCGCTCAAGATACCCGAGCACCTCTGGCAGCCAGGTCTCCAGAACCTCCGCGGCCTCAGGCTCGGCGCACCGAAGCTGGACATGTCGGCCGATGGGGTTCTTGCGGCGCCGCAGCGTGAACTCCCGGTCAAGGGTCACCACGACCGCGTGCCTGTCATCGGCATACACCGGCAAGTTATCGTCCTGGCCGTCTGCCGCCAGGCCGGCATCTGCCGCAGTCCGGCACACGTGACCATGCCTGCGGAGCTGTTCTCAATTCTCAAGGATTTCGAATACTTGCAAGTGGGCCCGCCATTCCAGGTGCGCCCCGTCCCGGCCTGGCTGACCGCCCGGCTTGCGGCCCCGGACCCGTCCCGGTTTCGGCGCGGGCGGCTTGCGGCCGGGCAGGTCATCGGCCGATGGCGCCATCGTGGCAGGTGGATCACGTTCGCTAGCGGCTTGGCCGTACCGTAATGGCCGATCAGAGCGCGCGCCCGGCCATCGCCTGGCTCAGAGCGTGCAGCTATAGCGGGCTGGCGGGTTCGCCGCTTGTCCAGCGGCACCAGCGGTGACGACGACATTGCCACTGCGGATCCAGGTCGTCGCCGGCGGCCGCGCACCTTGTCGCCCTTGCCGTGCTGACCGCGTGCTCGGCCAGTCCACCCCGCTGATTCGGCGCGCTTCATGAGTAACGGGCCATTCACGGACGCAATGCTTCTCTCCCTCTCTTGCTCTGGGCGGGAGCGGCTGCCCGCGTCCTCCAAGGCCAGCGTTTCGCTGGAGGGAGTTCCGACTGGAACATTGCGACGCATCAGCCTGGGCTTTCTCGCCCTCGCGGAGCCGCGTTGCTCATATTTCACCTGCGCGTCCGACATCGTCAGCAGGCTTGCTGGCAATCGATCGGTCAGCGGCGCGCCGACGCTACCGGAGGCGTTCCAGCTGCCGAGCAAGCCTGGCGGCGCGTTCGTCTCACATGTCGGCGGGCGAGTGTCCTGCCGCCTATCGGGCTCCTGGCGAGTCGCCGGGTTCAGGGCACGGTGATGGTGGTGCTGGTCGTGCCGGTGACGGTGAGCGTGACGGTCTGGTAGGCGGTGCCGTCCCAGGCGGTGAAGATGTTCGTGCCGGGCAGGACGTGGAAGGTGACCTGGCCATTGGCGTCGACAGCGGCCTTGGGGCCGTAGGTGCCGGTGTTGCCGGCGTGCGCGACGGTGGCGGTGGTGAGCGGGCTGCCGTTCTTCAGTACGGTGATCGTCACGGCGTCGGTGGTGAATGTGACGGTCTGCTGACCGGCGATGGTGAGGGTCTGGGTCTGGTAGCCGTTGGCGTCCCAGGCGGTGAAGGTGTTGGTGCCGGGCAGGACCTGGAAGGTGACGTCACCGTTGGCGTCGACGGCGGTCTTGGGGCCGTAGGTCCCGGTGTTGCCCGCGTGCGAGACCGACGCGCTAGCCAGGTCGGTGCTGGTGGGATCGGTGATCTGGACTTTGACCGGTACGGTCGTGAAGGTGACGGTCATCGAACCGGTCACGGTGGCGGTCTGGGTCTGGTAGCAGTTGGCGTCCCAGGCGGTGAAGGTGTTGGTGCCGGGCAGGACCTGGAAGGTGACCTCACCGTTGGCGTCAACGGCGGTCTTCGAACCGTAGCTGCCGGTGTTGCCCGCGTGCGAGACCGAAGCGCTAGCCAGGTCGGTGCTGCTGGGGTCGCTGATCTGCGCGGTGACCGCGACGGTGGCGAAGCTGACCGAATTCGGGCCATCGGCGGCGACCGTGATGGTCTTGGTCTGGTAGCCGGTGGCGTAGTACATGGTCACCGAGTAGCTGCCCGGTGTCAGCGCGACGCCCGCAGTGCCGTCGGAGCCCGTGGTGGCGCTGGTGACCGAGCCGCCTGCGGAGCGGAAGATCACGGACGCACCGGAGATCGGGTTGCCGTCGGAGTCAGACAGCGAAGCCGTGGTCCACCCCGCCGGGATCACCTGGTACTGGACGCTCACCGGAGCGGCTGTGTTGCCCGCGTTGTCGGTGGCGCCACTGCAGGTAGCTGTGTAGTTGATCCCCGAGTTGATCACCGACAGCGTCGCGTTTGCGGCCACTCCGGACAGCGAGTCCGACGTAGAGCACGCCGGGGACAGGGTCACGCCTCCGGTGTAGGCGGTTCCGCTGGTCACGCCGGTGACTGACACCGACGGCGGGGTCATGTCCAGGTTCAGGCCGGTGACGGAGCCGGTAGCGCAGTTCCCTGCCGGGTCGCAGGATTTGCCCGAGGTCACCGTCTGGCTCGCGCCCTCGGTGGACAAGGTCGTCGGCGACGGTGTTGTCGGGGTCCCTGACGACGGCGCGGGATCCACGCTGGCCCAGGTGATGGTGACGGGCGCCTTGTACCAGCCGTTCCTGTTTGGTGCACGGTCCGGCGATCCGGTCACGACCGGCGGCTGGTCATCGACGAGCACGGCGCCTGTTGTTGCGTTGAAGATGATGTACGCGTGTCGGTCCGCGCTGATCGGATGCAGCATAAACGGGATGACCAGGCCGTTGCTGAGGACGATGCGGGGGTTGCTGAGGGTGATGCCGGCGGGGACGGCGAGGGTGGTGTTGCCGTTGGCGTCGAGTTGTGCGCCTGGGGTGGAGTAGGTGTAGACGCTGGCTCCGGGCAGGCCGGGCAGGGGGCTGAGTTCGGTGCCGTTGTACTGGAAAGTGCCGCCGGTGATGGGGTTGCCGTTCTGGTCGCGAACCGAGACGGTGAGCTGTGCGGTGGGCAGGACGATGTTGTAGGTCTGGCTGTGGTCCAGGGTGCCGATGGGCAGGCCGGAGAAGTCGCTGTAGGCCGTGCCGTTGGTGACGATGTCGGCGGTGAAGTTCTGGTCGGCGAGCAGCGTGGCGGAGTAGTTGCCTGAGCTGTCGGCTTGGACCTGGTTGCCGGGGTTGAGCGGGGAGTTGAACGTGATCCTCGCTCCGGGGTAGGCATTCCCGGCGTTGTCAGTGACCGAGCCCTGCACCTGGATCGAGGCCGGCACGATGACGGTGACGGATCGGTCGCCGTTCATGACGGGCACCGTGGCCGGGACGACGAGGCCGTTGCTGAGGACGATGCGGGGGTTGCTGAGGGTGATGCCGGCGGGGACGGCGAGGGTGGTGTTGCCGTTGGCGTCGAGTTGTGCGCCTGGGGTGGAGTAGGTGTAGACGCTGGCTCCGGGCAGGCCGGGCAGGGGGCTGAGTTCGGTGCCGTTGTACTGGAAAGTGCCGCCGGTGATGGGGTTGCCGTTCTGGTCGCGAACCGAGACGGTGAGCTGTGCGGTGGGCAGGACGATGTTGTAGGTCTGGCTGTGGTCCAGGGTGCCGATGGGCAGGCCGGAGAAGTCGCTGTAGGCCGTGCCGTTGGTGACGATGTCGGCGGTGAAGTTCTGGTCGGCGAGCAGCGTGGCGGAGTAGTTGCCTGAGCTGTCGGCTTGGACCTGGTTGCCGGGGTTGAGCGGGGAGTTGAACGTGATCCTCGCTCCGGGGTAGGCATTCCCGGCGTTGTCAGTGACCGAGCCCTGCACCTGGATCGAGGCCGGCACGATGACGGTGACGGATCGGTCGCCGTTCATGACGGGCACCGTGGCCGGGACGACGAGGCCGTTGCTGAGGACGATGCGGGGGTTGCTGAGGGTGATGCCGGCGGGGACGGCGAGGGTGGTGTTGCCGTTGGCGTCGAGTTGTGCGCCTGGGGTGGAGTAGGTGTAGACGCTGGCTCCGGGCAGGCCGGGCAGGGGGCTGAGTTCGGTGCCGTTGTACTGGAAAGTGCCGCCGGTGATGGGGTTGCCGTTCTGGTCGCGAACCGAGACGGTGAGCTGTGCGGTGGGCAGGACGATGTTGTAGGTCTGGCTGTGGTCCAGGGTGCCGATGGGCAGGCCGGAGAAGTCGCTGTAGGCCGTGCCGTTGGTGACGATGTCGGCGGTGAAGTTCTGGTCGGCGAGCAGCGTGGCGGAGTAGTTGCCTGAGCTGTCGGCTTGGACCTGGTTGCCGGGGTTGAGCGGGGAGTTGAACGTGATCCTCGCTCCGGGGTAGGCATTCCCGGCGTTGTCAGTGACCGAGCCCTGCACCTGCACGACCGTGGCGGTTTTCAGTATGACCGTCAGGGGAGCTGAATCGGTGCTGACGCCGGTGGCCAGGTAGCTCTGTAAGCCTGTGGCCGATGGCGGGATGAACTGGATGTTGTACGTGCCCGAGGCCACCGAAGCACTGAAGCTGCCGTCGTTGAGCGTGAAGGTGGTCAGAACCATCGCATCAGTGGCGGGGTTGATCACGTTGATCGTCACGCCCCCCTGCGGCGTGCTCGACGTGTCCTCCACAATCCCGGTGATCGCAGGATCGCCGTCCGCCATTGCGGGTGCCGCGTAGGCCAATCCGGCCAGCGTCAGGCTAGCCGCGGCGACGAGTGCGGCCAGCCACCTCCGGCAGCCGTAAGCTCCAGGTAGCCGCATGGCTCACGCTCCTTACCAGCCCTTTTCAGCTAAGCCCCGATTCATCCGTCGAAATGGCCGCCGAGGACCATAACCGTACCAGGGCAATCATCAACCGGGCAATGAAACAGTAATCTCCCGCATAAAACCCGTAGAACCGATAACTAAGCTACTCGTGTAGCGTTAAGGTACTTTTGAGGTGCCAGGATGCGGAAAGGTACTCAGCAGTCGGCACGGCGTGTACAGCCCTGGAGGGAGAGTGCCGCAGCCGAAAGGATGTTCTGTACAGGATCAGCTTCGGCGAGCGCTGACTGAGCACTTGCGCCAGATTCATCGTTATGCGCGTTCCCGCCAGCCGGTATGGCCGAATGGCGACCGCGGTCGTGCCGATGCTGGGCAGCCTGCCGAGCCATCTCCCGGGCTGCGGCCGGGCGGAGTCGCCATTCCCGCCCGGCCAGGGCCGCCGCTGGCCAGGCCGAGCCCGATGGCGTCACGGATCAGACGCAGCGCACACCTCCAGCGGACCGGCCGCCCTTGACGTCTTGCCCAGGCGGCAAGAGTCAGCCACCCGATAACCTCGGCGCACATCAGTGCGCGTTACCAGAGCCAAGTGGTCACACCTGCGTGATCCAGCGCATCCTGCCTGGTCAGCGAGCTGAAAGCCAGCCGTACCGCGCTCTCGCCGGAGCCCGTGCCAGCAGCAACTACGCGACCGCGAGGCCCGGCTAGACCATTGAGACGGCTTCCGCGCAGTCACTGCTGCGGTACTTTGCTGCTGTACACCGCGAAAGCGACCCGCTCAGATGATCGAAAAACATCTCTGACCTTGTGGAGCTACGGAGATTCGAACTCCGGACTTCTTGCATGCCATGAATCACTCGCGTCCGCCCTGATCGGGCCACATAATGCCTGACCAGGCCATTACGCTAGCCCACGAAAGCTGGAACTAGCTCAGACAAGCCCTCGCTAGCGCCAGTCTGCCCCTCAGACTGCCCCTCGAAATGATCTCCCGGCGGTTGCTCGAACTGCCGGTCTCACTGTAGTCCGCCTTACATTCGCAGGCCCGGCCAGCTAGCCCGGTGTCGAGCGTAGCCATCGTCCCCGTGTCACTGCCCGGCCAGGCGCCCGTAGTCCCTCCCCACCACCGCCCGTCCGCAGCTAAATATGCCGCTACGCACGGTGAGAGCGGTGATGATCCACAATCTTGAGATCGCGAGTAGATCGCGCCGAATCTGAGCGGCCGATGACAGGTTTCCGGCAATGCGCGTGAAGGCGCGCACGATCGTCCGGTTCTGTCCGCCCGTGGCCCCGCCAGGCCATCAATCCCGTCTGGCATCGGCGACGGGCTTGCCGTTGGGCTGCTGGATACGGGCGTTCCTGTCGGCTATCGCACGGCCCTGAACGCCGGTGGCTCTGGCGTGTCTGGGCGCGGTGGGCCTGGGACCTTTGCCTCTACCTGTCGCGCCCATGGCCGGATCTGATGGGAACAGATCCGGAGCGCAGGAGATGGCATGTCCAGGAGTGAAGGCGAGATCGTCATCGGCCGCCACGTGGATGTGGTGTCTGGCTACGTCCCTGACCAAAGCAACGAGCCGCTGCACAACCTGCGCATGATGCGGGCGGAGAAGAGCATCGCGGGGTCTGCCGGGAAGGGGACCCAGTTCCGCTCGGCTGTGGCGCCCATGGGGCGCCCGGCTGAGATGCTGATCGAGTGCACCGCCTGTGACAGGCCGACGCTGTTCGCCTCCACCACGACGATGCAGCCGCAAGCAACCGGGATGTCCGCGACGACCCTAAGAACATCACGCTGCCCGTCGCGCGAGAGATCGTCGAGACCTACGTCGCCGCTCCGTTCTAGGCGACGTGCATTCAGCCGGGACGGCACCCGCATCACACAGAATCTGGATTTCGAGGTCGCGGGAACCACCGCAGCGTAGGAGTGGCAGGAGCCAGTCATGAAGTCATTCGATTCGGAAGTCGCCGAGAAGTCGGCCGTGAGCTCGGTCGAGTCGGACAGCGGCGAGACCGCAAGATGGTTTGGCAGTCCTCGATTCGACGGCATCACGCGTTTGTATGCTGCGCGTCAGGTGGTGGAGCAGCGGGGCACCATCCCTGCCGACTACACCGTCGCGAGAGTGGCGGCCGAGCAGTTCTATGATCGGCTCCGGCGACTATTCGCCCAGCGACAGCAGATCACCACCTTCGGTCCCTATTCACCTGGTCAGGCGGTGGCCCTGAAGCGGATGGGCATCGAGGGCATCTACCTGGGCGGCTGGGCCACGTCGGCCAAAGGATCCGTCACGGAGGACCCGGGACCTGACCTGGCCAGCTATCCGCTCTCCCAGGTACCGGACGAGGCCGCGCCGATCGTGCGCGCCCTGCTCACGGCGGACCGGAACCAGCGCTTCGCCCGCTTGCGCATGAGCGAGGCGCAGCGTGCTGCCTCCGCCGAGATCGACTATCGGCCATTCATCATCGCCGACGCCGACACGGGACACGGCGGCGATGCGCACGTCCGGAATCTGGTCCGTCGTTTCGTCGAGGTCGGGGTCCCGGGCTATCACATCGAGGACCAGAAGCCCGGCGCCAAGAAGTGCGGGCACCAGGGGGGCAAAGTGCTCGTCGGCGTGGACGAGCAGATCAAGCGGCTGAGCGCAGCGCGCTTCCAGCTCGACGTCATGAAGGTGCCCGGCATCATCGTGGCCCGGACCGACGCCGAAGCGGCCACGTTCCTGGAGGGCCGCGGGGACGAGCGCGATCATCCGTTCATCCTGGGCGCCACCAGCGTTGAGCTGCCGACCTACAAGGTCGGCTACCTCGCCATCTTGAGGAAGCTCCGCGAGCTGGGCGTCGACGACGCGCGCGGTCATCTGCTGTTCAAGATCTCCGCCCCGGAGTACGACGAGGCCAGCGCCTGGCTCGAGCGGACGGGCGTGATGCGCGTGCTCGAAGAGAGCGCGACAGCGTTCCAGCAGCCCGACGGGTCGTCGGTCGAGGAACTGCTCGAGATGATCGAGACGCAGTACCTGGAGGCCTGGCTGGCCGAGGCCAACCTTAAGAGCTATCCCCAGGCGGTCGCGGACGTGATCGAATTCCGCGCCAGCGAGGGTGAGTGCTTCGACATGAGCGCCGGCGAGTGGCTGGCCTTCGCGAACCAAACGTCGTTCCACGCCGCCCGGGCCAGGGCCAAATCGATGGGCATCGACATCTACTGGGACTGCGAGGTCTCCAAGACCACCGAGGGCTACTACCAGGTGCAGGGCGGAATCGAGTACGCGGTCGCCAGATCGCTGGCTGTCGCCCCGTTCGCCGACCTGCTGTGGATGGAGACCAAGACCGCCAACCTGGCGGACGCGCGGCGCTTTGCCGAGGCCATCCACGCCGAGTTCCCCTCCAAGATGCTCGCGTACAACCTGTCACCATCGTTCAACTGGGACACGACCGGGATGAGTCAGGAGGAAATGAGGCGATTCCCTGAGGAACTCGGCAAGCTCGGGTTTGTCTTCAACTTCATTACCTACGGCGGACACCAGATCGACGGCTTGGCGGCGGAGGAGTTCGCCGCCGCGCTCAAGCAGGACGGCATGCTCTCCCTGGCCCGGCTGCAGCGAAAGTTCCGTCTGGTCGAATCGCCTTACCGGACTCCCCAGACGCTCGTGGGCGGGCCGCGGCTGGATGCGGCGCTCATGGCTTCCTCTGGCGGCACGGCGGCCACCAAAGCAATGGGCAAGGGCTCGACTCAGCACCAGCACCTGGTCCAGACCGAGGTGCCGACCAAGCTGCTCGAGGAATGGCTCACGATATGGACGCATCACCACCAGGTCCCGGGCCCGCTGCACGTCAGACTGCGGCCGCACACCGCGGGCTCGGAATTGCTGGAGCTCACCCTGTCCAGGCCGAGCGGGGAAAAGGTCGCCAACGTCATCTTCGACGTGATCGTGGATCGCCGCGGGCGCAGCATCCTCTCGGTTCGGGACCAGAACACCTTCGACAGCGCCCTGCGCAAGAAGCGCCTGATGACGCTGAACCACCTGTTCCTGATCCACCGCTACAGGATCTGGGCGGTCCACTACGTCAGCCCGACCGACGACAATCGTTACCAGGCCCAGAAGATGAGCACGCACGGCCTCTTCAGCGACGTCCACGACGAGGTTGGCGACGTCATCGTCGCGGACGTGAGCGCGGAGGGCGTCAGGGCACTGCTCGCCCCGGACCGGGACCGCTTGAACGCCCTGATCCAGCGGAACGATCCCTATGTGCCGGTCGGCGCCGCCGCGCAACTCCCGCAAAGGACTGGCCAGGGCGAGAGGATGTGAGCCTCTGACCACTCGCTGTGTTTCGGCCAGGCGCCGCAGCGGTAGCAGCGGGATGTTCCGGGGGTCTTTGACCGCGCCTACGGGCGTGGCTTCGTGATCGCTGCAGGGCAGGTCGCCGTTCTCGTGTCAGCAGCCCAGGGCCTCAGCGAGATGGTCGAGTCCGTCGGTTTCGATCAGGCCATCGAGCGCGGGCGGGTCTGCCGGAGGCGTGCCGGGTCCCCACTCGAGCCGCCGGCGGACGAAGATCGGGCGAATGCCCACAGCGGCGGCGGCATGCAGGTCGGAGGCGTGCGCGGCAACCATTCCGGCATTCTCGGGCGGGCAATCGAGCAGGCGAAGGGCGGTGAGGTACACCTTGGCATCGGGCTTGTAGCCGGCGGCGAGTTGCGCAGACAAGACGGCATCAACGCGAAGATCAGCGAACTTGAGCAGGTCGGCGAGCAACGCGAGATGGCCGTTCGACAGCGTGGCAGTGACGTACTTGCGGCGCAAGCGATCGAGGCCGTCCCGGCTGTCCGGCCAGGGCCGCAACTGCCGCCAGCCCCTGACAAGCGATTCGGCGTCGGCGGCTGGCAGCCAGATGCCGCGCCGGGTGAGTACGCCGCTGAGCGTTTCGCGCTGGAGAGAATCGAGGTCACGCCAGGTGGCACCCTCCCGGACCAGGTCCATCGCGGGCTGATACGCGCGACGCCAGTCGTCGACGATGGCCGCCCAGTCGGCCTGGACGCCGGCGCCGACCGTGGTCGCCTCGGCGAGTTCGATCAGGCTCGATCGCCAGTCCACCAGCGTTCCGAATACATCGAACAGCAGGACACGCATCGGCTCCACAGCCGCCAGTATGCCAATCTCAGCCGGCATGGCCCGGGACGGAGCAAACGGGTGACGCTACCCTCGCCGGTATACCGGCGCCGTCAATGCGGCATGAGCGAGCATCGCGGTGGGCCCGGCGATCATGAATAATCATGCAACCGGGTCCCCTGGCACGCGTCGACGGATGGAGCCGGAACAGCAGTTGCGCACGCGAATAGCCGCCGATCTGGGCGGGTAGGCGGGCTCTGGCACTTGGCCAGCGCTATGTGCATATCAGGTTGTTATGTCGTGCGACGCCGACTGTTCATTCATGGATACTCCGTATGCAAGTCAGGGCCGCATTCTGCGTCAATTTCGGCGGCTCACCATGTCTCGCGGTGCTACGGGGGAATCGTCCTCGGAACCTCGGGTGCGGTCCAGGCGCCATTAGCAACGGTGTAGTCGATGTCGTCTAGTCGATGTCGTCTCGGACCCGCCGGAACACCTGCCGGGTGATCTGGTGCGTGAAGGAGAATCTCGGGAGGATCTTCGGCTGCTTCTGGCCGTCCGGTACCGGGACTGCTGCCTCCAGCCGGATGGGCCGGGCGATGAGCCGGCCAAGGTTCTGGATCGCTTGCGGGATCTCGTACAGGTCGCGGTCCAGGCTTACGATGATCGCCACGTCGCAGACCCCGGTGATCAGGAACTCCACGGGGTCCAGGCCGATGACGAGATCGATTCCCTTCTCCTGCGGGCGCATCCAGGGCGTGAGCGTCACCTGCTGAGGCGGGACGCCAGGACCGGGGGCGGGCATGCGCTGCCCGGCGTGGCCCCAGTCCCAGTGATAGCGGAGCGGACGGGTCACCACGGTGACGCCCTCACGTCGCATGAGACTGAGCCGCCGGTCCAGGTTCCGTGCGCCTCTCGGGTCGGTGTTCGGGTTGGGGCGGCCGGTGTAGAAGCGGCAGTCCACGTGCCTCCTACTCCCCGCCAGGTGCTGCGCGAGAAGATGCGGGTGGCAGAGGGGGTGACCAAATAGCGACCGGCAGGTCTTGTACAGGTTCTGGCCGTCAACAAAGACCAGGACCTTGGCCGCCGGGTCCGCTGCGAGCGCGGCGACCGCGGGATCAGGCATCGGGCCATTCAAGCAGACTAGGACCGAAAAAGCCCCGGTCATCCTCTAGAGGAAGCCGGGGCCTGTAAACCTGCAAGCCATGATACCCGCTGTCCGGGCTGATTCTCAACGCGGTCGCTCCTGTGCCAGGCAGGCCTGCCATCGCCACCCGCTACGGACAGGTTTCGGCGCGTCGATACAACGCCTCAGCCCGGCATGCGGAGCGATGAGGCAGCCCGGTAGTGCGGGGTCGCTGATCCGCTGATCAATGTGACAGACTCGCAGGCCGTCACATGCTGGTTGCCCGTGCAGAGGAGCCACGAGGGCGTCGTCGGCGTTGCCCGCCAGAGCTCGGATCGAGGGCGAATCGACTGAACCAGTGAATTGCTGAGCACCGGGGTCGTTCATGGTCGTGATAGGGGAGGTGTTCGGTCTCTTGGCGCCTGCCGCCCCGGCAGCCGACCGTCGGCCTAGCACGGTCATCTCAGCGCGTCATCGCAGAAGACATTACACCGGGTTTCTCATGACACCCGCTGTAGCGTCTACGCTGCCGCCGCCGACGAGTTGGCTCGGCGGATCCCCGCCGCCGCATACTGGCGAAATGACCAACCATGGCGACGAGCCTGCCGCCACCGAGGACGAGACACGTGCAGCCCTCCTGGCGAAGTCCAAGCGGGAGTTCACCCCGATCAACAAGCTGTTCGTCCAAGCGCCCCAGAAGAGCCCTTGCCGCCACGGGCCGCTGGCCACCTTCGTGCGTAATCGCGACCTGCGCGGCCTGCGGGCGCTATTGCTGATCCTGGGAATCACCAGCAGCGGTGACGGCCCCGACGGCTGGAGCACGACACTGCCAGTGCCGGTATGGGCGCGGGCCTTCGACACCACGCGCGACGCCACTCCGGCGTCGGCGGTCACCGGCGTGTCGAAGGTCCTCACGCGGCTGGAGGAGCGCCGGCTGATCGAACGCGAACGGCGAGGACGCGAACGCAAGATCCGCGTCACACTGCTGCGCGAGGACGGCTCCGGCCAGCCCTACACCCGGCCTGGCAAGGGGAACACCGACCGGTTCCTCCGGCTGACACACCGCTTCTGGCTCGACGGCTGGTATGCAAAACTCGACCTTCCGGCGACGGCCATGCTGCTGGTCGCGCTGCACGAGAAGCTCAACTTCGAACTGCCGACCGAGCGAGTGCCGGAATGGTACGGCTGGTCGGCCGACACCGCCGAGCGCGGCCTGGCAACACTGGAACACCTCGGCCTGCTGACCCGCACCGCGCGGCTGAAGAAATCCCCGCTGAGCCCGACCGGGCAGACCAGGGTCTACCAGCACCTGCTGCACGAGCCATTCGCCCAGTACACCGTGGAGGACGTCTTCAGCGAAGATCTGCTCCACGCCTCCGTCTATGCTGCGCCCCGCAAGAAGCCACCCGGCAAGCGCACGGCTGGCGCCGTCACGAAGGAGACCGGATCGTGACCCCGTCCCTCACTGAATCTGGATCACGTACGCCGGACCGACCCAGGAAGCCGAAAGCCCGGTGGCCCGAGGCCACCACGCCGCCCGGAGCCGTGCTGTACGCCGTTATCGCGGGATTGATCGTTTGGCTGCTCATCAGCGTGCTATCTCACGTCCACGTCTATATCAGCTGGCACTGACCCCAGATGGCACACCGTCGCAGGACGTACCCGGACGATACGCGCACCCGAGCCGACAACATCGGTCGGCACCGCCGAACGCGCCTCTTCCGATGCCGCGGCCATCAACACCGCCCAGCAGCGACTAGGTGTGGCTTCACGGTGCGTCACGAACGTCAGCGTGCCTGACGCGCGCTATCCGCCGTTCTGGACGGCGAGCCGGGCCCGGCTTCGAGGTCGTAGACCCCTTACAGAACAAGGGGATATGCACTAATGATCTTGGTCCGAACTTACCGAACGGAAATCACGGCGGCGCTCAGCCTCCCGCGCCGTGTCTCAAGAGGTCTACGCCGTCGGGCCAAGTACTTTCGGGCCCGGGCTGCGCTGGCTCAGATCGTCCGCACGCCAGGACGTGTCGCTGCACTGCTCAACAAGGCCAAAGACGCGGTTCAAGACACTGAATCCGGATGGCGGAATCCGCAGGTCACGTGCTTCCTCAGCCTGGCAAGCTCGTCTCCCACTAGAGTGGCCCTTCAGGCAGACATCCGATCAGCGTGACCGGAGCTTGCAGGATCTGAGGAGACCGGGAGTGCCTGATCCAGTCGTCGGAGCCGTCCTAGCAAAGGCTGTAGGCGCAGCCGGGTCCGAGGCAGAGAAAACGGCAACCAGCCTTTTCGTACGCGTACTCGGCCCATCTGCCGATGCAATCGGTGAGGCGCTCGGGCGCTACACGACCTACAGGATGCGCAACGTCGGCAAGATCGTAGAGAGAGCGGACGCCAAGTCCGGCGGTCGCGGTGATCGGGGGATAGTCAATCCGCGCGTGGCTCACGTCCTTCTGGACGAAGGCTCATACTGCGACGATGAGCTGATGGCCGATTATCTCGGTGGCGTACTTGCTGGCAGCCGGACTCCTAATGGCAGAGATGACCGGGCGGTTGCATGGTCCCGCGTCATCACGGGCCTGAGCGCGCTGCAGATCAGAGCGCATTACCTGCTTTACCGGGAGTGGGCGGCACGCCTCCACGGAGTTCCCGGCCTTAACCTGGGTGCTGATCGCGACTGCGCAATGATGGACGTCGAGCTGGCAGAGTTCGCGACGGCGCTGGCTCATGACGGCGACCTGGATCTAGACGCAGTCATGCACCACTCGATCCCGGGGCTGGTGAGCGCCTCTCTGCTGGGGGATCATTATTCGTTCGGAGCACGCGATGCGACGCAGGCGGAGGATTCTCCCTTTGAATCAGTGCTGCGCGTCTGGCCTACGGTAACGGGCTTGGAACTGTACGGGTGGGCGCAAGGACTGCCAGGTCTCTTGCCCTACAAGTTCATCTCAGAGGCCATCGCGTTCGATTTGGAAGACGCGATCCCCCGCCTCGTGGGCGTAGCGCTCAACCGACTTCCGAAACCGCCATCAGCGCCATGAGCGAGTGACTGGGCCGGACTATCTGGCCGGGACGATCCTCAGCTCCTGCGGCACGAGCATGAAGGCCGGGCGGCAAGCGAAGCCCCAGCAGGTAAGAGCGTCAACACGATAGGCAGCTGCGTGAAGCGGCTTAATGGCCTCCAGTGGCACACCGAGTGTGGAGAGAGTCTGCCCGCGCAGGCCGCGCTCATCCGGCTCGATCTTGCGGCACTGACAAGGCGCAGAACTGGACAATCGGTGCGACGATCATGGTGACGAGCTGGTCTTCGGTCAGAGCGCAAAAGAGCATCGATCTGGCTGGCCTGTTGGCGTCTGCGATGACGTCAGGCAGCCAATCTCCGCCGAGCCGCGCCAGTCCAGGACTACGAGTGGATATGCCGCTGAGAGCATAAGAATTCACGACAGGAAGCGCACTCAATTCGGCATGAGCGGTAACTGATGCCCGGCGTCTCGTGAGCTTGTTCGCTACGGGCCGGGCGAGTTGGCCAGCGCGTTGCTAGATCGTGGGGACTGCCATCGTCGCGCCGATAGCGTGATGCTTCCCCGTTAGGACCCGGTACTCAGGTGATCTCTGCACTGTGCCGTGCATGCTGTCGCCTGGCGAACCAAGCCCCGCGATGCGTCGGACTAGTGACCTCTTGCAGATCACTAAGTACCGCGTCGCGGCGGAAGCGGCTGCTCACAGGTTCCCGCAGGTCGGCGAGGTGTTGAAAGCCAGGCCTGCCCCTCGATTGCCCCTCAGAAGCCTGCCGCTCACCGGTACACTGTTCGAATTATTTCCTTGAACTGGGTGGAGCTACGGAGATTCGAACTCCGGACCTCTTGCATGCCATCTACAGGCAGCACATCCATGCGCGTGCGTAGCCGCAGGTCACCGTCCCAGGCCATGCACGCCAGTCCGCCTACGTCCGCCGTGGTTGCTGTACTTCCCTGCTGTACCTGTCGGTGCTTTCCAGCCGTACCGGTCGGCACCCTCCCCGGCTTCACCCGGGTCCGATAACTCGTTCAACGATGGCGCGTATTCGTGTGAACCGCTGGTCCGCGCTCTGGTTGGACAGGCGGACTTCTTGTTCGAGCGCGGTCATTCCCGCGCCGTTCCGGCGCTCGAATAGGGCTCGGATGACACCCGCTGCTTCGTCGCGGCCGCTGCGGGAGAAGTCTTGCGGCATAACCCCGGCGGCCAGTGCGATTTCCAGGCACCGCCAGATGTCTGTCACGTCGGTGGCCTTGACTCTGACCCGTGTCGCCAGGCCCTTGAGTACAAGGGCGCTGACCTCATCGGGGAATGGCAGGGCCGCGTGAAGCGTCTCGCCGCCAAGCCGCCGAAAGTCCAGCGTCATGGTGACCGCCGGGCGGCCCAGCGCGGCCGCGAGCCCGGGGACCTCGGTGGTCACGATATCGTCGCTGATCTTGACGTTCTGCCGGGCACGGCCGGTGTAGGCAGGGACAAGGATGTCGATGATCGCCTGATGGGGGCCTCCCCGCACACCCGCCAGCGTGACCGGGATGTCTCGCAGGGTGCGCGCGAAGCGGTTGCCTGCTACCTGCTCATAGCCGAGGGTTCTCAGCTTGTCGGGTAGGTGAAGGCTGCGCGCTAGAACCGGAGTCACGCCGAGATCAGCGTCACCAGTCTCGCGGTACAGGTCCGCTCCGAGCATCCATCGTACTGCCAGCGCCGTGACCATATGTCCGCCGATGATGCGGTAGTCAGACGCGTCGTTCCCGATGGCCTTCGCGAGGTCGGCGAGCGCGACATAACCGAGATCATCCGCCACAGAGGACGCTGAAAGCACAAGGTGGCTCAGCGGGGTGTCAGGAGCCATGTCCGCAACTCCCCTGCTGCCTCGGCGCGGTCAGCCCCGCCGAGGTCGTGGAGATCCCAGATCATCTGGGATGGATCTGCCAGCTCGACCTCAACGCCGCGCATTTCAGCCGTTAGAGCTGGTACGGGGAAAACCGACCGGTCGGCTGGCATGCGGACGATGACGTTGGCGTCATGCCTGCCTTGCGCCCGGACGAGCCCGAGGCGGCTGGCGTCGACGAGTTCCCTGCCGTACAAGATCACCTCGGTCGGCCTGCGCCACGGCCGGATGAGGTCGGGCCCGACATCAGCGGAGACCACGACCTGGCCCGTCATCTCGCGGGCAGCGCGGACCGCGACGTCGGCGGGCGAGTCCAGGCTGTAGAAGGACTGCTCCGAACCCCCAGGGCCTGAGTACTCCGCCAGGAACCGGTCGAGCAGCTCGTCCCGGCGAGGGCGCCACCTGCCGTCCGCCGCCTTGCCGGCGAGTTCCCGGCTCTGCAGGTGGCGGAGCACCTGGGATGCCCGCGGCTGGGACACCCCAGCCTCGACGGCTAGCGCCGTCGCGCCAACGCCTTCCCCCTCACCATCAATGAACCTGATCAGGGCTCGGATGACGGCGAGGCTTCCCGACCCCTGCGGCAGCGTCTTCCGGGCCGGCCTGGGTGCCGTCATCACACGCCGCTGCCGGAACACCACTCCCGGCGCGCGCAGGTCGAAATTTCCGTGCGCGTCGGCCCATGACCAGCCATGAGCCGTCAGCCCAATCCCCACTGAATCGGGCACGAAGGGCACCACCAGCAGCGGCTCCCCGAGCTGCGACAGCTCGTCCCGCGTCCTGTTCAGGCCGGCCATCTCATTTGGGTACGGTGCCCGCTGCTTCAGCTGAACCGCGAACCGGGCACGACGGCCACCCCCGGCCACGACAAGGATGAGATCGGCCCGAGCATCTGGCACCCGGGCAGCGTCTTGCTGCTCGACCGCAAGGCCGGAGTCCTGCAACCACCGCACGGCATCCATAAGCATGTTCTCAGTATAAGCACAGTGCTTATACTGTCACAATCGCTTACTTACTCCAGAAGCTGGTCGGGCGCGCTCATCATAGACGGCGAGTCCGGCACTGCCGCCGAGAGCCTTGGGCACTCGCCTATACGCGCGCTGGCCAAGGCAGCACCGAGCACGGTCCTTTGGCGGTCCGCTATCGCCTGTGAGTGCCGAGAACTTCATCCACGTCACGCGACCAGGCGGTATTCGCCGATCATGCCACCGACGCGAGCCTGCCTTCGGACGCGGTACTGATCAAGTTCGACCGGCTCGGGTAGCGGTTTCAGCGGTGCCGCGGCGTGCAGCGAGCGGTGAGGCCGGTGCTGGTTGTGGTGGTTCTCGTACTCGTGCAAGATCCGCCGCAGATGGCTCTGGTTCCAGATGAGGGTGCGATCCAAGAGCTCGCGGCGGCATCCCCCGATCCATCGTTCAGCAATCGCGTTCATGCGGGGCGTCTGCACGTTGCACAGCACGGTCCGGATCCCGGCATCGGCGAGGACCGCGTCGAATGCGGCCGTGAAGTTCGAGCCACGGTCGCGGATCATGAACTTGACCCAGTGCGCCTGATCGCCGAGGTCCATGAGGAGGTTGCGGGCCTGCTGCGTCGTCCAGCCTCCGGTTGGATGCAACGTCACTCCGAGGATGCGGATCCGCCGGGTCGCGTGCTCGATTACGGTCAGGATGTAGGCCTGGGTGCCGTTAAGCAGGTCGGCTGTGAAGAAGTCGCAGGCCAGGATCGCCTCGGCTTGGGAGCGCAGGAACTGCTGCCAGGTCGGCCCGGTCCGTCGTAGCGGGGCGGGGGCGATGCCGCTGGTCTTGAGGATCTCCCATACGGTCGACGCCGCGACCTTGACTCCCAGGCCGGCCAGCTCGCCGTGGATCCTGCGGTATCCCCATTCGGGGTTCTCTCTGGCTAGCCGGAGGACCAGGGCCTTGATGTTCCGGCGGGTGGCCGGGCGGCCAGTTCTGCCGCGCTTGGATCTGGCGGACCAGCGGCGCCGGACGATGTCGCGGTGCCAGCGCAGGATCGTGTCCGGGGTAACCAGCAGCCGCAGTCCCTGCCGCCGCGCTTTCGGTATCACACTGAGCAAGGCCGCGAGCAGTGCCCGGTCCGCCCAGGTCAGGTGCGGGCGGTCCGGTTGCGGCCGTTGCAGGACAGCGAGCTGGTGGCGCAGGATCAAGATCTCTGCGGTTTGCCATGCCTCCTCACGTTGGGACAGCCGCAGCCAGGTGGTCACCCGCGTGACGAGAAGGAAGGCGAACCGTAGGCACATGACCGGTGATCGTGACGGTCAGGCGGCTGGGCGAGCAACTCTGCTGGTCAGAGCCGTGGACGGAATTCTCGGCACGCACAGTCAGCACCTGGCCGGCCAGCGACGCAGATGCAAACGGACCGGGCATGACGCCCGGCGGCGCGGCGGGCCACGCCTAAAGGCGGCCTCCAGACGACCCAGGCCCCTCCAGGTGAATCACCCACTCGGCGGAGCCGTCCACGCCGGCCAGCATCCGGAGATAAGCGCCGAATCCGTCCGACGCCCGAACGCCGGCGAGCCGCGGCGAGGGCCGGGCTGGCCAGACACGATCGGGTGCGGGCGGCAGCCGGCGGCTTCCAGGGACTCCCGGGAACTGCACGAGGACGGCGAGTCAGCCGCGGCTGCCAGGAAACCCTGTGCTGATGCCGAACCGGCACCCCCGACCGATCAGGCCCACAAGACCCACGCACACCAGAACCCCTCCCGCCATGCTCCCTTCACGGCAGATGCGCCACGGTATCGTCACCGGCCCCGGAGAGCGGCGGCGACCACGGCACCTCGCCCAGCACGGACCGGGCGTCAGGACCCGGCTCCCCACTCCGCGAACACCTATCCGGGACGCCGGGATGCGCAGCGCAGCGGTCTTCACCGATTCGTCTAGCCATCCTTGACGCGCACCCGTCAATCGCGTCCTAGACTATACTCGTGAACAGAGCTGAACTGATCCGCCGGATCAGCCGCGCAGCGCAGCAGCAAGGAGTCGTCTTCAAGTCCACCGGACTAGGCAGCCGACACGAGCTGTTCATGCTAGGCACAACCAAGATCCCGATACCCCGGCACGCTGAAATAGGCAAGCGAACGAGCGAAGAAATCCTGCACGAGTGCCAGGGGGAGCTGGGGAAAGGCTGGTGGCGACGATGAAGTCTTACCACGCCAACCTGACCCGCGACGGCCGGTTCTGGAGCATCCGCGTTCCCGAAGTCGAGCGATCTACCCAGGCCCGCAATCTGAACGAGGCAGAGGCCATGGCCCGGGACCTGGTCGCCATCATGGAGGACATCCCCCCGGACTCGTTCGATATCGAAGTCAAGATCACCCTCCCCGACGACGTCCGCCGCGAGCTCCAGCGATCGGCCGCGCTCCGCGAGCAGGCAGCCCAGGCGCAGGCCGAGGCCGCGCGCCTCGCCCGCGACGTGGCGGTCCGGCTGCGCGACGAACTCGGAATGTCCCTGCGGGACATCGGCAAAGCACTCGGGGTGACTTTCCAGCGCGCCAAGCAACTCCTTGACGAAGCCGCCAGCCGAGGCACCCCCGTGTGAACCAGTTACCTCAGGTCCACTCCAGCGCCGATGCGCGCCGGCATCAGAACGCACGCCCCGCCACCGCTCTGACCGGTCAGCGCGGCTACCCACCGGTGCGCCAGATGCGCTCCGATCCACAGAGATACGGCTCCATGGCCAGATGGTCCACGCAGAAGGCCCGATCAGCCCTGGCTCGTCCTCATCTGCCGATGTGAGCGAGTTCCGGCATCGCATTCTTATGCAGAGGCCAGCATCTCCATTCGTGATCAGCAATGCCGTGAGAGGTACGTGGCTGGGCGCTGGTACCCCACCCTCGGGTGGGCCAGATCGCCGAATCCGGCGTCGGTTGAGGCGCAGACCCCTGATGTTGGTCCCGAGCGCGGATCGGCAGTTATGGGCGGCGGTCGGCGCTGACGATCAGCCTTGGGCAGTGCGGGTATACCGCCGGACGGGGATCTCAGTCGATCGGCTCGCGATGCACCCACTCGACGAGGTTGCCGGACGCGAGCGCCCGCACGCGCGCGGCGTACCGGGCGAGGCCGGCGTCGTCGAGGAGGTCGCGCCACTGGCCGCTCGTGCCGCGGCTGAAGAACGCGGCGGGATCGATCCAGTGCTCCGGACCGCCGCCGGGGACGGTCGTGCCGGCCCTGCTGCGCATCGACTCGAACGTCGCCGCCTGGACCAGGCGGGGCCATCGGTGCTCGTCGACGTCGATGCCGAGGCGCGCGGCCATCTGCCGCATCTGCCCCTCCAGGTCGGCCTTCAGGTCGTCGTAGTGCAAATACACGACGTCGAGATCGCCGGCGGCGTCCCGGAACGTCTGCAGGTGCTCTGCAGTGCGCCGCAGCGACGACCCGACCTGCGTCGACGGCGTCTCGTCGTCGACCCACTGCCAGAAGCGGTCCCGCTCGCCGTCGGGGCGCGGCCGCGGTGGCCGCAATGGTCCGAGCTCGATACCGTCGATCGCGGCCGCCCGTTCGCGTTGGCTGAGGAACGCGCCGATGTCGGTGTTGTCGATATGGTGGTCCATCGACAGCCCCACGTCGCGCGGGTCCCGCCCGACGCAGATGTACGTGACCGTCGGATCGCTGGGTATCCCGTCGAGCGGCGTGTGGGTCTTGATGAACCGGCGGTGCGTCTGGGCTTCCAGGTCCGCGAACACGTCTGTGCGGGCGCGAGTCACCATGTCGATCCACGGCGAGAGCGTGTCCAGCGGGAGCGGGAGCTCCGGTTCCTGCAGTATGAGCAGGGCGCAGATCATCTGCGTCCACGTCGTCCCGCACTTTGGCGGGGTGCTGATGATGATGTCGCCGGGGCGGAGCTCGAAGCCGTCCCAGCGGTTGCTGTCGTACATACTCGCCTCGTAGCGGCGCACGGCCGTCATCCTTGCAGCGGATCCGATCCCGTGAGGCCCAGATGATTCACCGCACGACATCCTGCCGAGGGCTCAAGACTGAGGTTCCGAAGGGCGTCGCGCAACAGTACGCAGCGCAGCACCCGCCCATAATGTCCGATCTCGAACACTCCGCGAGGGCATCATGAAGGCCAGAGGATGAGCGCCGAACGGCGGGTCGGCGCGCGTTTATCCAGCGGGGCCTCGCGTCGTTGGCGGCCCGGTCATGGCCAATGCACCATCGGCTCGACTGCATGTCTATGCAGCACCCACCTCGGGATGAACGTCCGGTCATGCCGCAGATCGGTTGCGGACGTTGCGGGCAGTGTCAGGTCAGGTTCTCGACCTCGGCGGTCAGCTCTCCGCCGGCATCACCGGTGTTAACAACGCTGCCCGGCTCCAGAAGAAGGACTGCCGTTTCGGTATCGGCGCGCGGACGGTGCTCGACACCGCGCGGTACTACGAAGAGTTCCCGCGGCCTGAGCACGACGTCGCGATCGCGCAGCTGGATGGTGAGCTCTCGGCGTGCTGGTGCCAGGTGAACTCGCCCTGAACCTTCACGATCCTGACGTCGTAGTCGTTGATCTGGGCAATCTTTCTCGGCGACCAGTGCTCAGCGAAACGCGCCAGCACAGTGTCGACGTTGACCGCGTCCATGAACCCATCGTGGCATGCGCCACGGCGCAGCATCGGCGTGTGTTCCACCGACCGGGCGCGCTGTCAAGGCGCGCACGGGGAGGAAACGGCGCTGGTCGAGAGGCCGGGTCTACTCAGGCTCGACGGCTTTCCCGCTCATGCCGCATGTAGTGCATCAGATCCGTCATGATGTGGCGCCAACCGACCGCAACGCTAGATCGACGGGAACCTCGGCCGGCGGAGACCTCCCGCAGATCGCTCGTACTGGAGGTGCCGCAATCGGCCGCGGGCTAGCTCGGTCAGCAGTATCACGCCGAGTAACGGTGGCGGTCTGGGAGAACGCTCGCCGAGCCGCCGTTCGGTGCGGGCAACGGGCACCGGGTCGGCACCGAACGACGTACACAGATCGGTGCGATCTGTGTAGTGATCGATCGAGGGCGGGTCGGTGTGGGTGCAACTTACGCTCGGCTCGCTGATGGCACCCTCTATACGGCCCGTGCCCAGTTTTACTGGCAGGGTTCGGTGATCTGTTTTGGAGTATGGCCTGCCCGCAGTCTCGTCAGTCAGCATTGCCAGATAGTCATCGACCGTTGCGCAGAGCTCGGTGTCGGTCCACTCATCAGCTGGATTGGCCATTTCGCTATCCCATGACCAGGGAAAGCGGGTACATACTCGTCGCTTTCGGAGCGTGATCGTCAGAACTCAGAAGCTGCCGCGCGATCAGCAGCTGCTCCTTTCCGCCTCGGTGCTGCGAACTGTCGTACCGGCAGTCAACCGCCGTCCTGTTGGCGGCCATCAGAATCTGCCCAATGGCGGTCACGAAGCTAGCGCCATAGGTATCACGGAGAGTAATCAGGTTTGCAGTCTCGCGTCGTTAGATGCCTAATGCCGATTCGGGTGCAAACGGACGACTTGAGCACAGCCGGGTCATCCGCGGCAGCGCTCGCCCGACGCCATCGGACCGGCAGCCTCGGTCGTGTCACGGTCACCGACCGCGGCGACATGCCGCCTGGACTTCACGATCCACGTGGCGAGGCCTGGCGGGACGAGGCAGTGCTCGACCCCGTCAGCGGCCGGTGTCGTGCACTAGGCCGCCGGGCAGCGGGACGCGGTCAGCAGCGCAGTCGCACGCGATAAACCCGGCGACATTCGGTGGTCATCCGGCGATACTGGCCGACGTGGAAGAGGTCGAGATCGTCGTAGCCCATCACGAGCGCGCGACCCTGCGCGTCGGCGACGTGTTCCTGAAGATCGACGCTGATCAGAGGAACACCGACGTCGAGGTCGAGGCGATGGCTATGGCGCCGATCCCGACCCCGGAGATCCTGTGGCGGAAGCCGCCCGCGCTCGCGCTCGCAGCTCTCCCAGGGACGGCACTCGGCCACCTCGGCGAGCCATCTACCGCGTCGTCGGCCGCGTGGGCCGCGGCGGGTGCCGCCGCCCGGACGCCGCACGACGCGCCGCTGCCGCCATGGCCCAGTCGTTTCGGCGACCGCGGTCCGGGCCTCGACGAGATCGCATCAGACCTCGACGGCGAATGCGAGTGGCTCGTCGCCAACGGCGTCCTTCCCGCCGACCTGGTCACGCGCAACCGCCAGCTCGCCGAGACTGCGCTCCGGCCGTGGACACCGGTGTTCATCCACGGCGACCTGCAGGTCGACCACGTCTTCGTCGACGGTGACGAGGTCACCGGCGTCGTCGACTGGTCCGAGGCGGGCCAGGGCGACGCGCTCTTCGACGTCGCCATCCTCACGCTCGGGCACAAGGAGCACCTTGGCGACGTCGTCGCCGGCTACGGCACCGACGTCGACCGCGACCTCATCCGCGCATGGTGGTCGTTGCGAAGCCTGCGGGCCGTCCGCTGGCTGGCCGAGCACGGCTACGGCTCGCCCGAGGAGTTCCCCGAGGTCGCCGTGCTGCGATCCCAGCTGTGAAGCTGCACGAGCCCGACGGCTATGAGTGCTGTTCTGCCGCATCGAGCGGGGCCATCTCCCCTCGCGTCCCGACAGCGGAAGCGCGGGTAGGGGCGAAAGCACGCACAGATAACGGCGGATCAGGTGCGGCTTCAGCGCACTCAGCCGTCACACTCTGTGACCGACCTGGCCGCCTCTGGGCAGTTCTTCGTGGCCGCCAGCGGGCACATTCCGATGGCCGTCGACACCGTCCGCAGTGGCGCCGCGCAGGCTCTGGAATTGTTCCCTGAGTGTGGCTGTAATCTAGGCGCCGGGCCAGGTCATCGGCCTCAGAGGATCACGGCGGCGGCGAGTGCCAGCGCGGCGAGCACCTGTAGTTGGGGCGACCGGGCATGCTCGCAGGGCTCTCCTGTTAATCTAGCGGCCCTTGCGGGCAGCGGCCTGCGTGTCAGCACCTGCGGAGCGCTGGGGCGGGGTTTCCAGCTGGACGGCGAGCGCGAGCCCGGCGGTGAGGATCTGGTGCCGGATCGCCTCCCAGGCGTCGCGGACGACGTGGGCCGGCAGGGGCCGGCTGGAGCCGTAGGCGCTCTGGGTGCTCGCCGGGTTGATCAGCCCGGGCAGCCGGACAGGCGGCCGCGCGAACCGTGGGATCGGTGTTCCGGTGGTCATCGCCGGGACGAAGCTGTACATCCCCTCGACCGGATCATCGATGGTCGCGCCGCGGTACAGGGTGAGCCGGGTCATGGCGTAGCTGCCGTCGCCGGATGCCAGCGACTCAGCCGTGCAGGCCCGGAACGCTGCCCCGGTTCGCTGGCCGATCGTCTCATCGGCGGGCGTCCAGGGCTCGGCGGCGGCAACGACCAGGACGATGTCGACGCAGAACTCGCCGCCGATCGCCGAGCCGAAGCAGATCACCGATCCCGGGGTGAGGCGCTGCATCGCGGTGGGCCTGTGGCCCGGGCGGATGGTCTGCTTGCAGTTGCTGTACAGCATCTGCGGGCCCCATACCCACGGATCGGTGTTCTGCCGCCACCCGCCGTCCACCGGGCGGGTCCAGTACGGGCGGTGCAGGGCACGCGGGAGCCGGCCGCTGGCCGGCCAGCGGGCGATGACCTGCGACGGCGGTTCCCACTCACCCCAGAACACCAGCTCCCCATCCCGCACCTCGTCGGCTGGATCCAGGTACCGGCCCGCAGCCACCAGGAACTTCCGAGCGTGCTCCCCGGTGTTCCACGGCATCACCGCGCCGGCGGGGTTGTGCTCGGCACCGGGGTGCGGGAACTGGACGAAGAACATCGCGCCACCCTGCATCAGATCAGGTCTCCCGGCCTACCCGGCTGCCTCAGGTACGCGTACCAGCCCGGCGCCGGCTCGCCGCCCGGGCTCGGCAGCACCTTGGTGGCGTGACCGCCCCGGCTCGTGACGACCAGCCAGGGACGATCCGGGTCAGATGCGCTGGCCCGCACGTAGGCTTCCACCGCGGCTCGCTTGGTGTCGGCGTTGAGCACGACCTCAGTCCCGCCCACGTCGATCAGCAGGCACGCCGCACGGCCGAAAGAGCCGACGTCCCCGATCGTCGCAGCACCGGACTCCTCCAGCCACCGGGCCAGCACGACTGCCAGCTCGCGCTTGCCACTGATCCGCATCCCGCGCGGAAGGTACCCGCCCGATTGCCGACGGTCCGGGCGGCGCCCAGGCTGAGGCGCGGCCCCTGCGCGCCGCCCGAGGATCCGCAGGATAGCCGCGACGAGACGTTCGGCGCCTTCGCCCGAACGGTCACCGAACAGGTCAGCGCGCTGGATCGACGTCAGGGTCCGGCCAGCCCCGATGTCGCGGCCCGGGATCTCGCACTCATCGAACCGGACCGGAATGAGCCACACCTCATCTGCCGGGCGCAGCCGCAGCTGCTCGATCGCCAGCGTGAGCTCCTCATTCTGGTAGCTCTTGCCACGGGCACGGCTCGCCTGGGAAAAGCCGGCGATGAATACCAGGGCATTGTCGGTGATCGCGCTGCGGATCTTCGCGCGCCAGTCTTCACCCGGCCACAGATCAGCCGTATCCCGCCACACCAGCAGCCTCAAGCGTCCGCTGCAACTCATCGACCCGGCGCGAGTCCTCACGAACATAAGAAATGAAGGCATGCCCAGCCAGGCCGCCGCGCGCACGCATAACCGCAAATTCCTCCCGCACCGGCCGATATTGTCGGCTGTCCGCAGGTCATTCTCCTCGCCCATGACCCGCACGCCAGCGCCCTGCCCAACCAAGTCCCGCTGGATCTCTGTGCCCGCCAGCGCGGCATCTCGGACCAAGAACTCCTTCAGACTAACCAGCGCCGGGTGCCTCGACCGCAACCACATCACCTGATCTCCGGCACATCAGCGCATCTGGCGGGGCTGGACCGGCAGGGCCCTACAGCTCGGGGTGGACGGTTTGATGTCGCGGTTTGCCACGCTCTGACTGCGGCCCGCTCACAGCCTAGGGTCGAGCGGCTGCATCTGTCCCGGCGACATTGCTGATGGTCTTCATTGAGCCCTGTGCATACTTATGCACTATCCGACATGCCCATTAGTGCTGTGGAGCACAGACCGCAGTTCCCGGAGATTGGCAGTTCAGCGTCCGCCGCCGCGTCGGCGTCGTTGCTATTGATCGCCGCGGCACCCCACCGTGACCGGCGGATGCGGGCGTGGCCGATGAGCGGGCGTACTTGTACCAGCCGAGCAGCAGCATGTCGTCGGTTGCGACCGGGCTGATCGCGGTCGGTGGGCTCGTCGTGGTAACCCAAGCTGGGCCATGGACCCGCCGTCCAAGCTGGCCATCCGCCAGAACCGCTCGGCGCTGGGATCGTTGTTGTCCGTACTGACCAGCCCGCTGCCGTGCGCCGATGCCTGCGGGCCGGGCGATTCGTGCAAGAACAAGACCCTGCTGCGCACCCCGCAGGAGTCCGGGTCGGCATAAGGCACCTGACGACCTTCCTGCCGCCAGCGTTCGACCAGCTCATTGAGTGGCCGCACGTCCGGGTCGTGAACCCGGCGCAGCTTAGCTGCCAAGTAGTCCGGCTCCTTGTTCATCTTCGGGCGCTCAGTCATAGCAAGGCCCCTTCTGCGAGCCTGGCCGCCGCGCGGACTATCTGCACTTCTCAGCCCACAGAGGTTCCATCTCGCCCGCCAGCAAAACTACCGTGGCTTCGGGTCGCACAACGACGGCTCTGATTGGGAGCCCAGACGCGGCGATCCGCTAGTGGTTTTCGTGATACAGAACGTTCTGCCGCGTCTGGTGAGTCGGCGGCCTGGTCAGGTCGCTAGTAATCGAATGTCCAGACGGCCACGATCCCTGTACATCGACCAGCGGCTGATGGCCAGTTGGTGGCTCGCTGAGTGGAGAGGCTCTGACTGCTGATATCGAGGGCGGCATCAGTCGGCCTGGACAGTGCAGCTTCGCGACGGCGACGGACGAGAATACGCCGACAATGCGTCATTCTCGGCCATTCATGCATTTGGTTCGGGAGTAATCTCAGTCCTGTACACCTGGCTAACGGTCCGTGGCGAAGGAGGTGCAGGTGGCGCGCCGCCGTTCACTGGTATCTGCATTCGCGCAGATGCAGCGGGAAGCTGCGAGAGCCAGCGCGGCGCAGGTTCGGGCTGAGGCTGCGGCGCGGCGGGAGGCGGACCGGGCGCATGTCGCATATCTGCGGGCCAGCGCTGCCGATGAGAAGGAACGCAAGCGTCTGTATGCCGAGAGCCGGGCGGCGTCCGTTGCCGCGGCTAATGGTGACCTTGATGCCCAGGTGGCGGCGCTGCAGGAACTGCTGGCCCTCAGTCTGGGCAGGGATTGCCGCATCAGTTTTCCCTCGCTTAAGCACGCCGCGGCGATCCCGGCATGGCAGCACGCATACCTGGAGCGGCCCGAGCCGCCGCCAGTTCCTGACGCGTTCTTGCCGCCTCCGCCGACTGGCTTGTCGAAGATGTTCGGCGCAGGCAAGCATGAACAGGCCGTCGCCGCCCGCCAGGCGGCGTACGCGCAGGCGGTGGAGGCGCACCGGCTGCGTGAGGAGTGCCGGGCCGCCGCTCTGGATCGGGCCCGCGCTGACTGGCAGGCTGCCGCGGACTACGCGAACGCCGTGGCCAGGAACCAGCACGCGGAGATCGACGCGTTTGAGGCCGACTACCGCCGCGGCGACCTCGACGCGGTCATTTCGTACTGCTCCCTGGTGCTGGAGGCCTCCCGGTACCCGGAGGGGTTCCCGCAGAAGTTCAGGCTCGCGTATGTCCCGGAGTCCCGGCAGCTGGTCGTCGAGTACGAGCTGCCGACCACCGCGGTGGTGCCGGCGGGCAGGGCCTACCGGTACGTCAAGGCCTCTGACACCGTCTCCGAGACGGCCCGGCCCCTGGCACAGGTTAAGGCGCTGTATGCCTCAGCTGTCGCGCAGGTCACGGTCCGCACGGTGCACGAGCTCTTGCAGGCCGATGTCGGCGGGCACGTCGACACGGTGGTCTTCAACGGCGTGGTGGACACGACCGATCCTGGCAGCGGCCGCCGCGTGCGCCCGTGCCTGGTCACGCTGCGTACGACGCGCGGCGTCTTCGGCGAGCTGGACCTGGCGCACGTGGAGCCTCTGGCATGCCTGAGGCACCTGTCGGCCGCGGTGTCGAAGAGCCCGGCCGAACTCGTGCCCGTGCGGCCGGTGCTTGAGTTCAGCATGGTCGACCCGCGGTTCGTCGCGGAAACCGACGCGCTGTCCGAACTCGACCAGCGACCCAATCTCATGGAGCTGACGCCCACCGAATTCGAGGCACTGATCCAGAATCTGTTCACCAAGATGGGCCTGGAATCCCGCCAGACCCGCCCGTCGCGCGACGGAGGGGTTGACTGCGTCGCCTGGGACCCACGGCCCATCTTCGGCGGCAAGGTAGTGATCCAGGCGAAACGGTACAAGAACACGGTCGGCGTATCAGCCGTCCGGGATCTCTTCGGGACCCTGCAAAACGAAGGCGCCAGCAAAGGGATCCTCGTCACCACGTCCGGCTACGGACAAGCCAGCTTCGAATTCGCCCAGAACAAGCCGATCGAGCTGATCGACGGAGCGAACCTGCTCTACCTGCTCGCCGAGCACGCCGGCATCGAAGCCAAGATCATCCCACCCGACGACTGGAAAGACCCGGCCGCCGACACGCCCGATAGAACCACCTGAATCGCCAATTCCGATCTCCTGCCAGTATCTGCGCTGCTCCTGCCGCGATGATGATCGTTCACTCATACGTCACGGAGCGTCTTGGACGGTTCTTGAGCGAGCACGCGATATCCGCCGTTCTGGCGTTCGTCTCGGCCGGTCGCCTCGCCCTTTCGGGCGCACCGAATTGGGTGATCTGCAGGTTGGATCGCGAGCCTTGCAGAACGCATGGTCCAGCCCGACCATGCTCAGGAGCTACGGAGCATCAGCGGCAGCGGAACGAGCCAGGCAGCGCTATCCCGAAACGACCGATCTGCTCGGATCAGCCATTCCTAATTCGTTGTGATCACCTCATTCACCATCTCGACCAGGTGGTGCCGTTCCAACGCAAGATCAGTATGTCGCTGGTCTGCGATTGCGTCTGGCATTGCGCGGTACAGAATTCACCGAACGCCCAGGCGGTTCCGTTCTTCGCGGTCAGCACCGTGTCAAGCCAGTTATCCGGGGGAGGGCGGGGAATCGGGATACGGGACCAGGCGGCGCCTGTCCAGCGCAGGATCACGGAGGTGAGCGTCGAGCAATTCCCAATGCACATCTGGCCGGCTGCCCACGCGGTGCCACCTGACCCGGCGCTCACGCCGGATATGTACCCGGTGACGGGCACTGGGGAGCGCATCCAGGCAGAGCCATTCCAGTGCAGGAACAGCATGATGGGCCGATCCTTAGGTGGCAGGCAGTATGACTTGCACGATTGACCGATGGCCCACGCGGTGCCGTCCTGGCTCACGGCCAACCCGCCCAGGTAGGCGTTGGCGCCCGGACTGGGGCTTGGCACCTGGGACCAAGCGGTGCCGTCCCAGCGCACTACCAGAGTCTGCCCTGATCTGTTGGCGCAATTGCCTAGCGGGCACGTTGAGCCCACTGCCCAGGCGGTGCCGTCCGGCGCCTGGCCTACCGCGGTTAGGCCATCAAAGGTTCCGGGGTTCGGGCTGGGGACGCGGAGCCAGGTGGAACCGTTCCACCGCAGGATCATCCCGCTGTAGACCTGGGATGGAATGCACTCGCACGAGCCGACCGCCCATGCGGTGCCGTCCGGAGCGACGCTCACGTCGCTCAGGTAGGACTGGGATCCAGGGGCGGGGCTGGGCACGCGGGACCACGCCGAACCGTCCCAGCGGAGGATGAATGCGGTGCCGATCGTTGACGAGTTTGATTTGGCGCAGCTCGTGGCACAGTATTGGCCGACCGCCCATGCCGTGCCATCCGGCGCCGCGCTGACCCCGGTCAGGTTGGCGTCCATTCCGGGGCTCGGAGCCGGGACGCGGAGCCAGTTGGTGCCATTCCACCGCAGGATCATCGCCTTGGCGGTGGTCGGCGCGAAATCGCAGAATGAGGGGCAAGACTGGCCGACCGCCCATGCGGTGCCGCCTGGCGCGGCGGTCACGGCGTTGATCCGTCCCGCGATCGAGATGATCGGCGGCGGCTTGACCTTCTTGCCATGACCGCGCGTGTCCGAATGCTGGGTTGGCGCCGAGCCGTGGGAAAGGCGCGGGAGGAGGATGCCTGCCGCGGCTGCGATCAGTGCCAGGGTAGCCACGGTCGCCATTGCGGCCCGCCGCCCGCCGCCGCTCGTCCGGCCGCTTGTCAGGTCGGCCAGCTTCGGCGATTCTTGAGTTCGGGCTGCCCCGGCGCCTGGCGCAGGTCCGATAAGGCTCGTCCCTCCCGCTGCCGACCGTCGGCTCGGAAGCGGGAGCGGAGCCGCCGGAATGGGTTGACGAGTCCCGTCAGCCGCGTCGGTGCCGGCGGTGTCCTCGCCGCTCATGTCGGCCGTTCCAGCCGGGCTTGGGCTTGGCGAAGTGAGCGTTGACGCGCTGTTCGACCTGGCCGCTCGGTCGGCGGGAGCATCGTCAATGGCCTCGGCCGTCGGCGTCGCAGCCACAATCACGGTGGCTGGTCGCTGGTCCTCACCGCTCCTGGGCTCGCCCTCATACGCCGGGATATCGAGGGCAAGGCGCAGGGCGTCGGCGAAGTCGCCGCAGCTGGGATACCTATCAGCAGGTTCCTTCGCCATGGCTCTGGCAAGAACCTCGTCCACGGCTGCCGGCAGGTCCGGGCGCCGCGACGTCAGCGTCGGCGGTGGCTCATTCAGGTGGGCGTAGATCACCGCCATGCCGTGATCGCGTGAGAAAGGCGGTTCTCCGCACAGCAACTCGAACACCGAGCAGGCCAGCGCGTACTGATCGGCCCGCCCGTCCGCAGGCCGGCCAGCGATCTGCTCAGGCGAGATGTAATCGGGCGTGCCGAGGAACAAGCCTGAGCCAGTCAGCCCAACCGATGAAAGCGCGCCCTTGCTGAGCCCGAAGTCTGACAAGTACACGTGATCGGGGCGGCCCGGCCGAGTGTCGAGCAGCATGTTCGATGGCTTGACATCCCGATGCACTAGCCCCGCCTCATGAGCCGCGTCCAAGGCTGAGGCCACGGGCGACGCGATGCCCGTGGCCCGCCTGGCCGATAGCGGACCGGTGCCGCGAACCAGTGTCCGCAGGTCCCCGCCGGAAACGAACCGCATCGCGATGAACAAGACGCCGTCTGCATCGCCGGCCTCGTATACGGGAATGATGTGCGGGTCGTCTACCGCCGCCGCGGCCCTCGACTCCCGGATAAACCGCTGCCGGAAAGCCTCATCGGCCGCCAGCGCTGGCGCTAGGACCTTCAGCGCCACAGTCCTGCCCAGGCGCTCATCGCGTCCCCGGAACACGACCGCCATCCCGCCCCGGCCGACCTGACTCTCCACGCGGTAGCCGGCGACTCTGGAGCCAACCCTAACCTCCGCGCTTTCGCCGATCGGCAGCTCGCCCGGTCCATATTGGTCGCTCACGAGCACTCCAGCCAACGGTCGCCGGCGAGCACGGCGGGATCACCTAGTAGTCACTTCGCAAGGTACCTAACCATGCGTCACTCCGTGAACCACAAAGGCCAATTCGTGTATCAGCCGTCGACCTGGGCCCCCGCGCCACACCTCACAGGCGACCGATTCGGCGAGTGCGGGGAGATCGCCGCCGACTGCACCTGGCTCGCTCGCCACCTCCAGAGGGGCCTAAATACTGCGCTTGGATCCGTCGGGCGGATTGTGCATAACCGGCATGTGCGCGGCGCATTGCTTCCGCTGGCATAAGCCTGACGCCGACCGGCCAGCCGAGCGCCCCGATCACGGTGATCTGCGCACGGCAGCCTGGTGGGCAAAGGACGCAATCCTGTGCACCGAGTCGGCGATATGTGCGGTTATGTGAAGCTGCGCATTTGGCGCCTGCTCACTATCTGTGTCCGCTGTTCGGGACGCAGCGCGGTATCTGATAGCCGCGCGGGCCCGGGACTGCCGTGGGGTGCCTGCGCATGCTGGCGCTGACGCGGCCCTTTGCCTGCGGTGCCGATAGTGACCGGGCCGGCGGCGGTGACCGTCCCGGCAGGTGGGCACGGGCTGGCGCGGGGCCGGCGCGAGCGTGGCCACGAGGTCTTTCGGTCACCTGGCGATCGGGTGCCTGCCGCGTCCGGATGCCGGGCTGGTGTTCCGAGGCGGCTGGGGCCAGCCGGCGAGCAGCGGCCGCGCACCGCACGCCGGCTCGCTGCGCTCCGCCAGGCCGCCGGTCCGCCAGCGATGGTCCCGCGCTCGGCTGAGGTCGCAAGCCACCGGACTGGCAGGTCGCTCCTGCTGACCGCCGGGCGGCCAGTCATGGGCGGCGGGCAATCTCGATCGGCGCCACAGTCCGGGCGCGCGAGTTCAGGCGTGCGCGAACTGCACGCCAGTGGTCCGGTTCATGTGCGTGAGACCGCCCCGACGCTGCGCTGGTTCCGCAGGCCGATGGTAACCAGTTAGGTAACCAGCCCGGGCGGCTGGCCTGCTGACCTGCGGTGATCCGCGGTCTGGATCGTGACCTCTTGCGTGCCGCGCAAGCGCTGGTTCGGTGCCCCTGGCATGCGCCTGACCTGCGGGAACAGTGTCACGGCGGATCCGGGCACGGGCATCAGCACGCCACACACGCTTCGCCGAAGACAACGGACGGAGCTTCGTATATGGCCTCTGACCTGCGAGAACAGATCGTCGTGGAGCTACGGAGATTCGAACTCCGGACCTCTTGCATGCCATCAGCAGGCAGCCCGTCCACCGGAGTGCATCGCCGCAGGCCACCGTCCTGAGCAGTGCATGCCCGTGCGGTCAGGTCCGCACCGGTTGCTGTACTTTCCTGCTGTACTGCCCAGAGCGTCCGCCAGCGTCCACGCCTGTTGCAGTACTTTCCTGCTGTACACCACTGACGCCGCATGCGGCGACCCTGCCGGCCAGCCAGCTGAGATCGCTGTCCCGCAACGGATTTTACCCATCTGCCGGGAAAGGGCGCCCCGCATAGCGAGATTCCGAAGTGAGGCGGGACGGGCTGCCTGTCTGGGGCGCACCGGCCGGCCAGTCGCTGTAACCGCTAGCCGTCAGGGTCTCCCAGCCGTTCCCCGTGCCGTGGATCTTCCGGGTGGGACGTTCCGGTTCAACGCGGCCGGGTCGTGGTGATGCAGCCTCACGCGCCTGCCGATGTCACCTCACGGTGACGACGACCTTGCCGCGCGCGTGCCCCTGCTCCACGTGGCGCAGGCCCGCGGCCGTCTCGGCCAGCGGGTAGGTCCGGCCGACGACCGGCGTGAGCTTCCCGGCCTCGATCAGCCCGGTCACGGCGAGCAGCTCCTCCCGGTTCTGCCGGGACGGGAGCGGGCGCAGCCGCTGCGAGACGAACGCGCTGGCCACCACTGCCCGCACGATGCCGGCGACGGGCCCGAGCACGTGGCCGGGCGAGCCGCCGCCGTTGAGCACGAGGATCCCCTGCGGGGTGAGCGCCGCGCGCAGCCGGGCAAGCGGGAGGCTGCTCACGTTGTCCAGGATCACGTCGTACCGCGTCCGCCCGCCGGTGAAGTCCTCCCTGGTGTAGTCGATGACGTGCGCGGCGCCGATCGAGCGCACCAGCTCGGCGCTGCCCGTGCTGCACACCCCGGTGACCTCGGCGCCCAGCGCCGCCGCGATCTGGACAGCGTAGGTGCCCACCCCGCCGCCGGCCCCGTTGACGAGCACCCGCTGACCGGCCTTCACCTCGCCCGCGTCGCGGATCCCGCGCAGGGCCGTCGCCGCGATCGGGACCGCGGCCGCCTGCTCGAAGGTCAGGCCCGCCGGCTTGGGCACCAGCAGGCCCGCCGCGGCGCACGCGAACTCCGCGAACGCGCCCCGGCAGAAGCCGAGCACCTCATCGCCCGTCCGCAGCCCGCGCACGTCCGCGCCAGCCGCCTCCACCAGCCGAAAGGACTTCCTGGTGGGCCGGATTCTGCGGGTCGAGGTTCTGGCCGGTGCCCTGAGGCAGCACGACCATCGCACCGGCCCGGCCCCCCGGCCAGCTGGCACCGGTCACGCCGCCGCCGCCGCGCAGCGACAGGGCGGCCAGCGTCGGCGTCCACCGCCACCAGCCAATCAATCGGAGAGGCGCGCCACGACGACTCGTTCTGGCTCAAGGTCGGCTGCTAGCGATTGCTGACGCACACCGCGCCGATCTGAATGCGTGGTGTCTGACGCCTGGCCATCGTACGGCGATGTCGCCGCAGCGCTGGGTTAGGCGGGTGTTGACTTTAATGCAGACCATACACATCGTCTGGCATGCCAGAAGTGTGCATAATAGTCATGAAGCGCGTCTACTACGAACCGGTCAGGGCGATCCTACGGAAAGGGAACGCTGATGATGGCTGACGACGGCCCCCGCGTGGAGATGGGTGAGCCCAACCCGGACGCCGACGTTCCTGTCGCCCAGGCCCAAGGAGAATCCGATGGCGATGCAGGATCCGCTGATGAGAGGAAGTCGTGGAGAGCGCTCACACCCGACGAAAAGAAGGAACGCCGACAAGAGTGGCGGGCACTAAGGCCACAGGAACGTAGAGAACGGGTGAGCGAGATTACCCAGGCAGCCGAGCGCAAACGGATGATGTCGAAAGGGATAGTTTTCTCCGGCCTGGGCGTCCGAGTACGCGATGGTGAAATATATCCGTATCCGACTCTTGGCCAACCCGCACTAGGCCCCGCTGATGGCGCTCGCGCAGAGATTACCGACCCCACTAAAGCACAGATGGTCGGAGCGGGCCTCGCGTCAGGCGTTGCTCTCGGTTCATTGCTTGGCCCAATTGCTCTAGCCCCAGCCCTTCTCCGCAAGAGCAAGGCCGTGGCATTCGTCGTTTGCGCAAATGGTCGGTTCCACGAGAAGAAGCTCGACGGCACCGCTACGATCCGCGCCGCGCAGCGGGATGCGGTGAAGCTCAATGCTCTTCTGGGATCAGCGTCAACGTCCACATCCGCACTGCCAACATCACCTACGCCGCGCGAGCGGCTGGCTGAGCTAGCCAGCTTGCGTGAGGACGGTCTGCTGACAGAAGAGGAGTACCAGGCCAAGCGGACGGAGATCATCAGTCAGCTGTGACCAAACCAATAGTCGAAAGGCACCGCAGCGTCTTGTGCTGACCGTAGACCTTGAGCGTGAGGTGGTACACCTCTGGAACGCCGGGCACCGTAACCTCGCCGGCCGCCTGCGCGGCACGGTCGTCTGCATCTGTGCTAGCGCTCCGTACCGGCTGTCCACGAGCTCTTCGAGATCAGCGACTCCATCCGCGCCATCGCCAGTTACTGGCCGGACGACGACAGCGCCCATGCAGGCCCCATGCGCCAAGCGCGGTACATGCCGGGTGTCGGCTTATGCGACCTAAGGAAGAAATATCATCA
Organism: uncultured Actinomycetota bacterium; assembly: GCA_963850875.1. Lineage (GTDB taxonomy): Bacteria > Actinomycetota > Actinomycetes > Streptosporangiales > Streptosporangiaceae > Chersky-822. The sequence continues at coordinate 335,996 of CAWKNA010000004.1, read as the reverse complement.
GGGTCAATACGTAAAGACTGACCGCCAATGTCGAGGTGTAAGCCTCATATGGCCGCAGTCCCTTTTGAAGCCCGTCCGATGCGTGCTGCGTCCGAAAGATTCCCCAGAATCCGCCGACGAGCGCCAAGGCGAGCGCCGCACCTAGTAGCCAGTCGACACCGAGCGTCGATGGCACGACTTTCACGCCCACCACTCTGACGATCACGCCTGTCAACACAGGGACAACGCTAGTTGCGGCGACAAAATTAGCCTGTCGATATGACTGATCCTGGGATCTCAGCCATTGTGTGGGAAGCCAGACTTCCCTCTCTCCAACATCAGTTGGACCGGACGCCCAAGCGTCACCGACAGCAAAGGACATGAAGAATACACCTGACAACCCGCCCGCCGCTGTGATCAGGGCAAACAGCAACTTCGACGCTGGGAGATAGACTGAAGCCAGTACTTCAAAGGCACCTAGTACCGCAACGAACGACAGTACAACCGGGATAGCCACAAGCAAGGTTGCGGGCACGAGGTTCGCAGTCGGATCTCGCTCAGCGCCAATCGCCGCCATTCCGATGGCGCCAGTAAAGCTGCCAATCATAGCAACTATGAGAAGGCCCGCAGCCAATGTTATGAACGGAGCTAGATATGTTGATGGCTTGGGGGGGACTGTAAAGAGAACAATGATCGCAGGGACGGCTAGCGCACCGAATGCACCGATGATCGGCGCATAGCCAGCGGCTCCGCGACGGATGTCGTACCAGCCTTCAACCCTTCTGGACGTTGAGCTGCCAACTGGATGCGTCGTATGTGCTTCTAACCCGTCAGCGGGAGTCGACTCCGGACGCTGACGTTCGGCGTGCTCGGATGCCGCAGCGCCAATCTGATGACGAACGACGCCGCCTATCACCACGAGGCAAGCAACTACACCAACGGCGGAGATGCGACAGGCGGAAGCGCCGTTGATCATGGTGCGATGGCGCAGTTTCACACCCGCCCCCCCATAAACCGGCCCAAAAAATCCCTGCCATCATAGCCAGCACTGTTGCCGCTTTATAGCCTGATGAAACAATTTAGCTAACTGTCAGCAGTTGTTGTCGGAGCCCGATAGATGTCGACACCGCCACCGACGGCCGAGCTCATCTACGGCCTGGTTCTGATTGCGCCCCGAGATCGACGCGTTCTTGTCCCGCTGAGCTGTCATGGCGAGGCACCCGTACGGTCGGCCGCGGGGGTGGAGTGCGCGCCGACGCCGACGTGGCCCGGAGGGCCTAAGGTCGGCAGGCGGCGCCCGGCGCATCACGGTCCCCCCGGTGACGGTGACCTGGCTACGGGCAGAGCTTGCGCTGTCCTGCAGTCAGCTCATGCAGCGTGCGCGCGCGGCGCTTCCCAAGATCGGTCGCCAGCCCCGGCCCGGCCCCGGCGCGCTCCGCGCGCCCTTGAAACCGTAGAGAAAGTTCTCACAGCACCCAGGCACCCAGGCATGTCTGGCTCCGCTTGATGTGCGACACGGTGGCTCCACTTGAGCTGTGACGCTCCCGCTCATGCTTCGGGAGCTGAACGTGGTCGAGCAGAGATACCGGGCCGTGCTGGAGATCCTGTCCGGCATCCCCGTCATCGAGGTTGCTGAGCGGTATGGTGTGGCCCGCCAGACCGTGCACCGCTGGACTGCCCGCTACCGGGCGGACGGGATCGACAGGCTGGCGGACCGTTCGCACGCTCCGAAGGCCCACCCGTGGCGGATCGCCGCTGATGTCGAGGCGGTGATCTGCGAGCTGCGGCGCGCGCACCGGCGGTGGGGTCCCCGGCGGCTGGTGTTCGAGCTGGACCGGCGCGGGTATCCGGCGGTGTCCCGGTCCACCGTCTACCGGGTGCTGGTCCGCTACCAGCTCATTGAGCCAGTCTCACGACGTCGGCGCCGCGATCAGTACACCCGCTGGGAACGCCCGGTCCCGATGCAGCTGTGGCAGCTGGACGTGACCGCGAGCTTGTTCCTGGCCGATGGCCGCGAATGCAAGGTCATCACCGGGATCGATGACCATTCCCGGTTCTGCGTCATCGCCACTGTCGTACTGCGTGCCACCGGCCGGGCCGTGTGCCGGGCGTTCGTCACCGCCATGCAGGCCTACGGGGTTCCGGCGGAAGTCCTCTCCGATAACGGCAAGCAGTTCACCGGCCGGTTCGGCAAGCCCCGCCCGGCCGAGGTGCTGTTCGAGAAGATCTGCCGCGAGAACGGCATCACCCAGCGGCTCACCAAGCCCCGGTCCCCGACGACGACCGGGAAGATCGAGCGGCTGCACCAGACCCTCCAGCTGGAGTTGCTGACCGTGCACCCGCCCTTCGACACGCTCGCCGACGCCCAGGCCGCCGTCGACGCCTGGCGGCAGGACTACAACGCCACCCGTCCGCACCAGTCCCTGAACATGGCATTCCCCGCCGCCCGGTTCACCCCAGGCCCAGCCGACGTGCTCGGGCTGCGCGTCCCCGCCGAACTGCGGCAGACGGTATCTGCCTCTAGTGATCAGCCGCCCGCTGCCGACACCCCGGACCCCGGCACCGGCAATGAGACTGCGCTGCCAGCAGGAGCCGCGGAAGCCGACCGGGTGGTGCCGCCATCGGGGAACCTGTGGATCGCCGGGCAGCAGATCTGGCTCGGCCCCGCCCTGGCGGGCCGGACCGTCCAGGTGCACGCCGGACTGCACCAGGTCCACGTCCTGCTGGACAGCTACCCGATCAAGACCCTGCCCTCAAGGCTGGACCGCACCGACATCGCCCGGCTGCTCGCCTCCGGCGCCAGACCCGCCCGCCAGCAGCCAGCCACACTGGCAGCAAGAATGGTGATCGAGCTGGAACGCACCGTCAACGCATCCGGCAACGTCAGCCTCGGCAGCCAGGTACTCAGCGTCGGCATGCCCCTCACCGGACAGCGCATCACCCTGCGCCTGGACGGCCCCGTCGCCCACATCCTGTCCGGCGGCATCCTGACCCGCACCGTTGCCTGCCCGGTACCCGAGCAAGCCCGTCACCACCTGCGCGGCGCACGACCAGGCCAGCCCGGCCCGCTCCAGCTGCCCGAACCACAGGCCGTCCGGCGGCGCGTATCCAGCCGCGGCACCATCATGATCGGCGGGCAGCGCATCCAGGTCGGCCTCCCGCACGCCGGCAAAACCGCCACGGTCATCGTCGAGACTGATACATACCGGGTCACTGTGGACGACGGTCCTCCCGTGACCGCACCCCGCCAGACCAGCCGCGAGATCAGACGCCACAAGGCATCGAACTACCCGGCATCAGGAGCCCATGGCCACCGAGCTGCGCGGCAGGTTTGCGCCGCAGCCGTCTGTGCCGTCGAACTCGTGCCTATGCTCGTGTGGCTTTCCTCCCCTTATCGAATCGTCCTCACCGGAACCATGGTCAACGGGTGCTAAGCAGGTCGGCTCTGGCGGCGTTACTGCTTTGCCTTCAGCGTGGGCCGGGACGACGAGTGGCAGTGAACGCGAGTCCGACTGCGGCAGCCAAGGCGGCAACCTCCGCGGTCATCTCGTGTGCTTCGCGACACATTGGCCGAGCGCGGTTCCGCCAAGACGACCAGTCAGGCAGTTATAGCCGTAACGACATCGAGAAGCTAGCTACGCTCCGTCCGGGACTCCGCCCGGAAGGAGTGGCCCCTTCGGGGCAGTCCGGCTGAGGTGAGTAGTCCGGCTGACGTGAGGTGCGGCTGATCCGTACGGTCGGCGGGTGGCCGATGACTTCGCTTCCCGGTACGGGGATCTGCTGACCGGCAGCTATGACTGCGTGGACCGGATCGTGCTGAACGCTTTCTTCCCGCTGGGGCATAACCCGGGCGGGTTCCGGACCTGGTGGCGGCGGCTGCATGACGGCTCGGACGAGCAGCTGGACGACACTCACCTGATGCGTTTCGCTGGCCGGTTCGCCCGCCGGCTGAAGGCCTGGGCGGGCGCGAACGGCGTCCCGGTCATCTACTGCAAGGCCGGGGAACGCAAGCACCTGATCGCCGAGGAGTACCTGGCCACCCATGAGGTGGGCACCGGGGTGTTCCTGGTGCTGGCTGCGAAGGCGCCGGCGAGGGTGTGGGAGGTCCGCCGCTCGGCCTCCACCGGCGTGATCGGCAACATCGCCAAGAAGACCGCGTACGTCAACCACTACAGCTTCCACATCATGGATCCGCAGTGGGGGCATCTGACGATCAAGATGTCCGGGCACCCGCCGTTCCCGGCGCAGGTCATCCTCAACGGCCACGAGTACGTCGCGGCCGCCGCCCATGCGGCCGGGATCGGGTTTGTCAAGGAGGGCAACTGCTTTACTGGGATCGCGGATCCGCAGGGCCTGGCCCGGGTCGCAGATGCCTTGTCGCAGCATGCGGCTATAGGGCGCCTGGGCCAGGTCTGCGACCGTTGGATCTACTCGGCCTGCCTGTGCTTCGGCCTGGACCTGGCCGAGCAGGGCATCAGCTGGTTCCGCTACTCCTACTCGGTCTACCAGGCCGAATACAGCCGTAACCTGCTGTTCCGCTCCGGTGCTCAGATGGAGGACCTGTTCGACCGGGTGCTGGACCGGACCCGGTCCCGGCTGGACATCCCCACGGTACGGACTCTGTTCGGCCTGAAGAACCGGCCGCACCGCAACCGGGCCGGCGGCCCGCCCGCGCAGGACATCGTGATCGAGAACTCCCAGTACGGCCTGACCTGGTTCAGGGTCCGCTTCGGGCTCCTGCAACTCAAGGCCTACACCAAGGGCGAACACGTACTGCGCCTGGAGGCCACCGTCCACAACACCAAAGAGCTGCGCTGCCGCCGCGGCCTGGACAACTTTCCCGAGATCATCACCCGGCTGGGCGGCATGGCCGACCGGTTCGCCACCACTCTGGACTGCGCCGACATCAGCTTCCTCGCCGACGGCACCCTGGACGAGCTGCCGCTGCCGTCCCGGCTCGGCGCCACCAGGGTCGGCGGCATCGACCTGAACAAGCCCCGGATCCGCGCCGCCCTCGCGGCAGCACTGGCCCTGGCCGCCGCACCACATGGCTTCACCGTCGCCGAGCACGCCGCCAGGGTCCGGCAGATGAGCGGGCAGGCGGACTACACGATCCGGCAGGGCGCTTACGACCTGCGCAAGCTCCGCGGCAAGGGCCTGGCCGTCAAGCCCGCCACGACTCGCCGCTACCACATCCCGCCCCAGGCAGCCCGCACCATCGCCGCCATGCTCGCCCTCCGCGACCAGGTCATCGCGCCCATCCTCGCCGGCGTCCGCAGCCCGCGGATGGGCCGCAAGCCAGCGCACTGGACTCTCATCGACCGCGACTACGAGACCCTCCGCATCGGCATGCAGACGCTCTTCCGCGACCTCGGAATCACGCCCGTCGCCGCATAGACAACATTTTGTCGATCGGAGAAATGCAAGCTCCTAGTGGCGCGAGCGTTGCCGCACCGGCTGTGCTGGCGGTAGCCGGCTCGGGCCGCCTCACTTGTGGATGCGCAGTTCGCGTTCGGTCTGCTCGTATACCCGGTCCTGAGCGTCATGGTCACGAGACTTCTTGGATGACTTTTTGAGCTTGGCCGAGCTGTAGTAGCCGCCGGTGGCGGTTGCGAGGTCGGGATCCGCCAGCAGCCGGACACAGCCGCGTGACCCCTTCTCCGGAGGCCCGACGAACGGATTGGTCAACGCCTCAATCGTTTTGAACGGCCCGCCGGCCTTGCTGCCGAGACTGGTTTTGACCGCGCCCGGGCTGACTGCGTTGAACGTCAGGCCCTCGCCCTCATGGCGGCGAGCTTGGGCGTAGGTGTACATCAGGGCCAGCAGTTTGGCATCGGCGTAGGCCTGGATCTGCTTGTACTTACCCGGGTAGCTCCAGTCGGTGATCGGCTTGCCCCGCGACTCGATCAGGGCGGTCATGATCACCACCCGGGAGGGCGCTGCGAAGTCGTCGGCTCCCTTGCGCAAAAGGTCGAGCAGCCCCTCCGTCAGCGCTGCGGCGGCGATGTGGTTGATCGCGATCGTTCGCTCGTAGCCGTCCGGGGACAGGGCCTTGGCGGCGAAGGCCGCGCCCGCGTTGTTGACCAGTGCGTTCAAGCCCTTCGGGCTCGCCTGGCGCACCGCCTCGACTAGCTCGCGGACGCCGGCGAGCGAGCCCAGGTCCCCGGCCACGGCCAGGTACCGGCCCTTGCCGTTGCCGTTGCCGGCCAGCAGGTCCGCTGCTCGCCTGGCCTGGTCAGCGCTTCGTGCGTGCACCAGCACGGTCGCGCCGCTGTTGCCGGCGCCTTGGGCTGTCTCATGGCCGATACCGCCCTTGGTGCCGGTGACCAGGACGGTCTGACCGTCGAGCCTTCCGGCGAACTGGGCGTCGAACTTGCTCATACGCTTCTCCCATCAGGTGAGTCCTGCATGCCAGAGAACTTCGAGAGGACGTCGTCTCGCGGGCGGCCCGTACGGCGGTCATCCCGCCGCCGGCCGGCAGGGCCGCTCCGGTGAACGCCGCCGCGCTGCGGCTGGTGTTACGTCGCGACCCGGCCGCCGTCGACCGCGAGGGTGACGCCGTGGACGAAGCTGGCATCGTCGCTGGCGAGGAAGACGATCGCCGCGGCGAGTTCCGCAGGCCGGGCCACGCGGCCTGCCGGTGCCAGCGCCGCGAGCTGGTTCACCATCTCCTCGGGGACGGCTTCCATCAACGCGGTGCGCGTCGGGCCGGGGGCAACGGCGTTGACCCGGACACCACTCGGGCCGTATTCGGCGGCCCAGGCCTTCGTCAGCAGTTCCAGAGCGGCCCGGCTGGCGCCGTACGTGGCCATGCCGGCCTGCCCGAAACTCGCGACCATCGTGCTGACGTTCACGATCGAACCCCATCCGCGTTCGGGCATGGCTGGCGCCAGTGACGCGACGAGGAAGAACGGAACCTTGACGTTCAGCGCGAAGGTCTCGTCGAACTCTGCCTCGGTGGCGGCGCTGCTCGGCCCGAGCACGGCGACGCCGGGCGTTGTTGATGAGGATGTCGACGTGACCGTCGCCTGCCTCGGTGGCCCATTCGACCAGTTCCCGGCCCGATTCGAGGTCGCTCAACGTAGTGAGCCGGTACGTTGCGCTGCCTCCGCTGCCTTCGATCTCGGCCACCACGTCTTTGGCTCGTTGCTCATTGCGCCCGACTACCAGTACGCGGGCGCCGCGGGCGGCCAAGGCGATCGCGGTTGCCTTGCCGATCCCGCTCGTTGACCCGGTGACAAGCGCGGTCCGGTCCTTTAGGTCAGTCATTGGCCGTCTTGCCCTCTCTTGTAAAAGTGGGTTGTGCAACTCACTATGTCACCAGCCGGACTGGGCTGTCAAACTCAAAAGTTGCTAGCATGGGTGGCATGGTCAACGACACCAGCGTCCGGCCGAGGCTCACCCCCAAGGGTGAACGCACCCGAGCACGGATAGTTGAGAAGGCAGCCGCCCTGATCCATGAGCGCGGGGTGGCGGGCACAACCTTGGAAGACGTCAAGGTGGCAGCGGAAGTCAGCGGCTCGCAGCTGTACCACTACTTCCCCGACAAGGACGAACTCGTACAGGCGGTCATCGACTACCAAGCCGACGCCATCGTCAATCGCAATCGGCGCGCGCTCAGCAGCGCAAACGGCGTCGAGACCTGGCGGAACATGGTGCTCACCGCAGCGAAGCGCACCAAGGCTAAGGGGGGCTGCGCACTTGGCTCGCTCGGTGGTCAACTCGCCGAGAGTGACCCCGAGGCCCGAGCGCTCATCGCGGCAGGGTTCGATCAGTGGGCTGCCGCCATCGCCGATGGACTCAGATCCCTTCATGCCGACGGGAAACTCCCGTCCGGTATCGACCCGGACGACCTCGCCATTACTCTGCTCGCCACGCTCGAGGGAGGGCTTCTGCTCTCCCAGGTGCAACGGAGTACCCGCCCGTTCGAGACTGCGGTCAATACCCTCCTCGCCCTCGCCATCGGCAGATGAGCCCAAGCCGGATTCATTCACAGCCATCGCCGAGGTCGGCTCAGGGCTGTCGCGGGACTTCGAGGCCGGATCAGATCCGGATGCGGGGGTGGTGATACCCGTTGGCCTGAGCAGAGCGCCTACGTGTCAGTTCGCGGCGACGACCGCATAGGTGTTTGGCGGATCTCCGCGAGAACGCGCGCCCGCCGACGTCCGACTTCAAGCCAGCGCGGTATCTGGCCCGTGTCGGCCCCCGCCTCAATGCAGAGCTGGGCCGCGAGCGCTCATCGTCGCCCATGCCGCCCTGTCAGCGGATTGCGAGCTGATTCTGATCGACGGGCAGGCGAGCCTGATCGCCGCATCGGGATCCGGCCCGATTCCGGGCAGTACAAACCTGGCAGCCAGCGGCGCCAGCGCACCCCGCTCACCCTCGGCCTCGTCGCCCACCCCGGCATGGTCTCCTGCCGCACGGCTCAGCACCAACCCGTTTCTGCCAAGATGACCTAGCCCCATCTGCGGGGAACAGAACCTAGGGTCCGTCGCGCATCAAGCGGAGCCGTTCCGTCGCACATCAAGTGAGGCTAGGCACACTGTCGATGCAACTCGCGCCTAGTGAACGTCATAGCTCCTGATCGTTGGCGGTAGACTCACCCACTACCATCTATCAGGACATCGAGGCTGATGCCGAGTCAAATGCGTTTCAACTGGCTACCACTGATCCTAGGCATATTGCCAGGCTCGGCGCTAGTCGATCCGGCTGTGCGCCTCTGGATACCGTCGCATATACCGCAAGCTATTCTATTAACCGCCTGCTACGAAGTTGTGCTTCTACTTCTAACATTTCTCGCGGCCGTCTACAGCAACCTCCAAGTAACGTGGGCGCAAAGAATAGCAAGTTCGATAGACAGCATGTTCGTCCATCACTTCTCGCGATACCGCACGCGCTACCTTCAGTATTTGAAAGAGCTGCATGTCGATGATGATCTGACGGGAATACCAATACGTGGGCCTCTAAGTCTATCTCTAGCCGACATATATGTTGATCTCAGTCTAGTTGCACGCCCATTGCATAAACTTTCCGCAGTTATAGTAACGCCTAGCGACGCACGTAACAATCTCAGAGCGCCTGACAGTTTGCGGCGGGAAACCATCTGGCACTATCTTCCAGCTACTGGTCGGGCGTTAATTGCAATCGTCGGAGCCCCAGGCAGTGGGAAGACGACATTGCTTCGTCATGTTGCACTAACGCTCGCCTCTCATAGACGGTCGCTCGACGATCGGGTGGTGCATACCAAGACGTTGCCTATATTGCTCTATCTGCGAGAACAGGCGCAGACTGTAGGTGCTACTCCGCAGGTAAAGCTCTCCGAACTTGTAAGTACATCTGTCAGTCACGTTTCCCGGGCGCCATCGCAGCAATGGTTTGACGCCCAACTTGAGGCGGGTAATTGTCTTGTCATGCTCGATGGCCTTGATGAGGTAGCTGAGCAAGATAAGCGCATAAAGCTCGTTCAATGGGTGCAGAGTCAGGTAGCAAGTTACCCAAGGTGTTCGTTTATTATTACGTCGCGTCTGCACGGGTATCAGGAGACACCCTTTAATGCCGCGACTGTTCTTCAGGTCCGTGCGTTGAGCCAGTCTCAGATCGAGCAGTTCGTTCATCGTTGGTCACTGGCGGCAGCGATTAGACATAGTGGTCGGAACAATGAAGTTATAAAGCATCAAGCTATGCGAAACGCTCACGACCTGCTACGGCGCATGCAAGAGACTGAAGCCATTCAAGATCTTGCCTCTAATCCATTGCTGCTCACTATGATTGCGCATCTACATAACTATCATTCTTCCTTGCCGGGAAGCCGTCTCCAGCTATATCGCGAAATATGCCAGGTGCTTCTTGGAAAGCGGCAAGAGGCGAAGGGGCTCAGTGTTGGCGAGCTGACAGCAGATCAGAAGGAAGTCGTGTTGCGCCATTTGGCTGTGACAATGATGAAACAGCGGCGTCGTGACATTTCTAGGCGTGAAGCTGAATCGTCAATAGTTGAGCCACTAGTCCGCGTCAAGCCCACGATGTCGCCTGAGGGCTATCTAAGAGAGATTGAACAGAGTAGCGGTATATTGATCGAGCGTGAGAATGGCGTATTGGCGTTCGTCCACCAGACTTTGCAGGAATATCTTGCGGCATGCGCGATACAGGAACAACGCGATTTGGACGTCCTGCGAGCTAACGTAAACGATATTTGGTGGCGGGAGACAATACTGCTATTTTGTGCTCAAGCGAATGCTGGACTTATAATCTGGTCCTGTCTCGAAAGCAAAACGCCCGTGGCGTTGGCACTTGCAGCGGATTGTGCAGAGATCGCACGTGAGCTTGACGCTGGCGCACGACGGGCTGTCGAGAGCGCGTTGTCAGTCCAGCAGGTAACCGGCGACCCCAGCGGCATGCGTGTCGTAGCCGCCGCACTGCTCGAGCGCAAGCTGCGCAAGGTGGTCCGGTTGGATCATGACTTTAAGCTGGTAAATGCGCCTATTACGTGGAGTGAGTATTTGACGTTCGTGGAAGATCTAGGTGAGCGAGGCTATCGTGATTGGGCTGCTCACTGGCGAATGAAGTCCCTGACGGGGGGGTCGACTATTGTTCGGGGCGTAGATGCTGGAGAGGCTGCAGCCCTTACATCATGGGTTACGGAACTCGTCTCTGACGGGTGGTCATATCGTCTCCCGAGACCGGATGAAGCTGCAAATGCCGTGTTTCAGCAAGTCCTGGATCTGAAGAAATTTGGTTTCTGGACTGCTGATGATTCTAATCGAGTTGCTCCTAGGATCACAATAAATCCAGAGGCTACCAAGATCGGCGTCGATGGCGTAACTGTCTTGTCGAGAATTATTGATAACTTCGATTGGGGATCAGTTTCGAACAACCTCGCTCGCATCGATATCCGCACGATGCGTGAGCTACAGTTGCGATGGTCTGGCAGGTGGGCGGGCGAGAGCTCTGCGAGTACGGCTTCGGGAGGCGATAAGGGACTCGCCGAGTTGGTAAACCTGATCACTTTGATAACTTCCCTCGACCGGGAGAATAGGTTGAGGTTTCTACTTTTTCTGGAGCGGCGCTTGGGGGATGAGCGATTCAAGCTTTTGTCGAACTTGATCGCGTTGGTCAATCCGACTATGACACCTGTGTCTGAAATGTTTGAGGTTTGGCGATCTCTCGCTCGTTGGATGACGACCAGCCATGAGCAGAGTCTCGCGGATTGCATTGTGTATCAAATCAGCCTTGATTATCGGCATGTGCTTAGCGGTGCCCTGCCGATAGATTTGCCAGATTTCGGGCAATACTTCGGAGGACAGCTATTGACAGGCGAGTTTGATTCTGCACAGTTTGATCTTAAGGATGTTGTTACTGCCATGAGAGCGCATGTGGATCCAAATGAGCTAACTCGTCTGGCGGAGCATGGCTGGCTACTGATTGGCAGAGACGAACATTGGAGCAACATTGGGGACTATGACGTCGCTACGCGTCAACACCTTGCTTCTATGGCCGCAGCTGTTGCGATTCAATTCAAGCGATTGGCGCGGGAGGATGAGAGTATGTCGGGTTTGGTCGGTGCGCACCTTCGCGTGCGGACGGCGATCTGCCAAGCTCTTATCGGACAGCTGAAAAGTGATTTGAAGATCGCAAAACATGGTGGCGCTGTTAAATTTACACGTTTCGGAGAAATCTATTCGCAGATATTGGCGGGCTTGTGTGTTTATGAGTGGCGTTTGTCAGGTTGTGTCGAGCCGGTAGAGACTATCTTGCTAGTCAGGGAATAAGAAAAAGGCTTCGGCGCGCCTTCATTGTGCGACTTCGGTTTGCCTGCGATCATGGATAGGCTGCCTGCTGGCTGGATTCCGAGTGACAAGACGTTTTGTCGGGGGTATCCGTGGCTTGGCGACTGGCGGTGTCTTAGCTCACGCTGGGCAGTAGCAAGTGGGTACTCCGAAGCTTCTCCTCGGATTTCGAGTGTCGTTGACCAGGGCAAGATGTTAAGGTCGTGCGAGAAATTACAATTGTCAGACTGCCAACACAATCTGTGCCGCAGGCGGACCTCGGCGTCAAGCATTTGCTGCGTGCCGACAGGACTATCATGCGCAAGCATGGCCTTGGATGTGCAGCGCTGTCGCGCGGATCTCAAGGAGCTTCAGGCTCAGCTGGAGCAGTGGCAAACACCAGATCCTCCTGGCCTGGAACTCTGGCGGCACAAGCTGTACGCCTTGATCGGCGAGATCCTGGACCCACAGGACGCCCTAGCCATTAGGCTGACCGGCCTGCGCTGGGAGCCTGACTCAACTTCGCCGCGATCGCGCCTCGATCGGAACGGCCTGGCGGGGATGGCAGGCCCAAGCGAACAGGCAATATTCCTGAAGGCCAAGCAGTCCGCTGCTCAATCATTGAGGCCCTGCGTTGGCAGCTAGACCGCCAGGCTCGCGCAACTGCTCCCTTCGCTGCCGCAACGGTCGATCCGGAACTCTGGGAACACGTGCGTGACCTGATAGACGCGCAGGACTGGGAAAAGGTAGCCAGAGAGACTGCCGTCTTCGTAGAAGACAAGTTGCGGAACTGGGCCACCGTCCCGGCCTCCGTAACTGGCAGCGTCAATGTCTTCAAGGCGGCCATCAGCTCCGTCGGGTTCCTGCTGCCCAAGCCGGGCCTGCCAGCGAACAGCGAGGCTGGCAACAGCTTGCCACCGGCTTCGCTCTCGCCCTTCGCAACCCGAACGAGCGTCTTGCGGCCCCAAGGTAGCTGATCAGGTTTAGTTATCTTGATCGAATCGCCTGCCTACGATCGGTATGGCGTCGACGGTAAACACGGCATCGGGCGGCCAGTAGATGCTGCTTGTCGAAGGCGCGATCTGAAGCAGGCTCGATCGGTACGGCGCGCGTGGCGCTAGCCATGTGCCGCCCGGCGAACGGGCAGCGTTACGCAACTCGCAGCAGTACACCTGCAGAAGTACGAAGCCAACGGTGAAGGTGCCTATATGTGCGATCGGCTGCCCGGCACTATCGAGCCTGCACATTGCCTGGGTGGACGCCGACAGCGTCCTATGCGCCGATTTGTCAATGGGCCGGAGACCGCCGAGCCAAACATGCGCGCCAGGGGGCGGCAGTCCTGACCCGTAGTGCTGGCGCAGCCATTCCAGATTGTCGGCCGGGATCCAGCCGCCAGCCCGTTGCCGGAACTTGCCGAGGGTCAGCAGCAGCGAGGTCTTGACGGCCCATGTGGCCAGGATGGCCTGATCGGCAGGATCTAGCATGCGCGATGTGCCGGGCGCGGCCCTGAGTATCAGCGGCTCAAGAACGGGTCGAACCTGCTGCTCAAGGTAGTTCAGCCAGCCTTTGTTGCAGGCCACGCACACACCATGCAGCACGATCGCAAGGGTCTCGTCCGTCCGGACGTGCTCGCTCTCCCTGTATTCGCTGACTGGCGCATCGATCATCAGGGCTTTGCGGATCCACCTCGCGATCACGTGCTCAGTGCTCGGCTCGCCCGTCGCGCCGCATATCACGCACGGCGTCGTCGACCTCGTGGTCGCGGTCACATCCGAACTCTAATCCGGCGGCGCGATCGATTATTGCGACGACCAGAGGCGACATACCGCGACACCGTCAACTCGGCTACCGTGGCGCCGTGCTCGGCGACAGCCGCTGTCAGATCCGCCGCGCCGTATGCCGCTGCTTACGCGGCAGCGCCCGGTCGGCCACCAGCTACCCGTCGATGACCTCCGCGTACGGGTCAATCGCGGGCCCGGGCCGTCGCTGTATTCCTTCCGCGCCGGCGGGACCGCGCTGGCTAGTGCCTGCCAGCACCGTCCGGCGGTGCACATGCTGCGCGCGCGGCCAGCTCGCGCATCGATGAGCCTTCTGCCCGCTGGTCCCGCCTGATCTGCTCGAACAGCTCCACCCGTGACCGTGCCACTCCCGGACCTCCGAGCCGACGACACCGATGCCAAAGTCCGACTCAAGGTGGGGTCCAAAGTTCGCGACCACACGCCGGCCCCCACCGCCAGCGGTATCACCACCCAAGCGGGCCCAAATTCGCCCGACGAAAAACCGGCCAACCGGGGGCCAGTTCAAATGACCACACTCACTGCTGGCGCCTCTGCATGCGGTAGTTTCAGCGGGATGGCAATTTGCGAAGTATTGCGCTGCAGTGATCCCGCTGCGTCCGTTTTGATCGTCAGCCCTCCCGGATACCCGCTCATCGAGTCGGCCGTTTGCGCCGATCACATGTCTCAGATCGACCAGGGCGCTCGCTGGCTCTATCTGCCGGAAGAGGCCAGCGGCGGGCGCCTTCTGATGGGCCGGGACCTCCCGCCTCGCGTTGTGGACGCCAAGGTCAAGGGAGGGTTCAGCGTCTCTGGCGGAATAGCCAGGCGGTTCACCTTCGTCGTGGAGAAGTACGACGGCAGCCAGAACGAAGTTGAGTTCGAGATGTCGCCGGAGGTCGCTGATCTCGTGTGGGAGGTACTTAGCAGCGGCCGCGAACGACGCTCGAGGCCGCCTGCCAGCAACTAGGTTCACCCACCTGGAGCAGGATCCCTTTCTTGTTCGAGTCGCAGTCGGCATCCTCATCAGTCGCTGGGCCCTGCTAGGCGTCCACTACTGCTGCGGCTGAACTTGAGAGCGATCGATGACGGAGCTGACGGCGTGGCAGCAGGGCGGCCGGCGGCGACCAGTCGAGCCTGTACTCGGTCGAGATGACGCATCAGCACGCTTGCGACGGCGATTGCCTCGACAGCCTCCGCCTCGTCGTCGTACGTAACTGCGGTATGACCAGCCGGATTACGGAACATAGCGAACGCGCCTGCGAACATCGACCTGGGACCGTCATTGTGCCTACCATTTGGCAGGGGTGGTTCAGCCAGCGGCCCGCCGGCGCCGAAGGCTCTGTTCATGAGCTCGACGCCGTACAGGTCGTCGAGCCCTGAGAGGTCACGGACCCGGATCTCGACCGCTTTCATGGCGGCGAATACGCCCTGATCAGGCTGACGGATGAGGAACTGCGGCCGGGCCACGGATTCGATCAGCGGGTGCGGATGCCAGGTGTGGAGCGGGGGCGCCGCCACTGGAGTGCCGCGGACTGGATCGGCGGCGACGAGCACGGAGTCTGACTCGCGGATCTGCCAGCCTTGGCGCATCAGCTGTCCGATTAGTGATGCTCGCTGCTCGGCATCCGGGCCGATGAGCAGCCGCTCGTCCAGCCACCGGCCGAGGAAACCGCGAACCAATTGGCGTCCCAACGATGCCGCCCGCCAGGTCACGGCCAAAACAGCGTGCACATCACTTGATGAAGCCTCTTCGGGTACCTGAAGCCACTCGGGTGGGATGCCTTCCTCTGCGAGGAAGGTCACCCGCTGATCAGCGGCGTACTCACGCGTGATGATTTCTGCGGCCTGCTGGAGGACCAGGTCGCTCAGCTCGTGCCCATCGTCCTCACCCGGGAGCGGAGCTGGGCGCTCGATCATCCGGCCGCGAGCGCGGTCCTGGCCTTCGGCGGTCAGCGCTAGGTCTTGGATCTGCTGCAAGTAGTAGCTCGCATCATCAGGACGGGCGGTTTGGTCCGTCAGGCGCCAGGTGATGTGCCCTGCTGCCCGCGCGACAAACAGTTCCTGGAGGAAGCCCGGCATCAACTGCGGACGCGCAGCGAATGTTCCGCTGATGTCGTTCAGCAACTGGTAGGCGCTCATCCATATCGGGCGGCCATCAGCCTGCTGCTGGTGCCCGTCGATGGCCTTCAGGATCGTGATGTTGTCGATGTAGCCAGGCATTCAGGGTCCTCAAGTGGGCTGGTGTGCGGCGCTAAGCCTAGCCAGGGAGGGGCGCGTCTGACTGTCTCACGACGGGAGGCATGGGCTCTGCCCATGACGCCGAGCGACGGAACCGATGAATGCCAGATCCGTCCTCCCAAGGCGGTAGCGCCGGTTCAAATCGATCGGGGTTACGAGTGAAGTACCAGGTCAAGCGCCTGATCGCCGATCGTGGCGGTCAGGCCCTTGATCATTTGTCCGTCATCTGTCCGTGAGTTCTGCCGCCACCGGGCGGCAGCCGGTGCCACAGGAAGGTGATCATCGGCACGGTAGCGGAGGCAGTCCGCAGCCTGGAGTGAACATGGTTGATCTCACCGGAGGCCGCCTGAGCGCGGATCGCTGGTACTCCCCCACGGACTGTCCTTCAATGGCACGCTGGGACAAGGACAAGCGTGGACGTGGAGCTTGTTGAACAGGGCCCGCAGGCTGCGGCTGAGGGATAGTTCGTTGCTATCCCGCTCATGGCTCAGGACGCACACCGTCACGAGTGCATCACGTCAGCGTTGCACTCGCCGAGCGGCGATGATGGATCTTCGGCCTGGGGCCAAGTGCATAAGGAAGGGTGGCATCGGAGTCGATGCGTCTGACTGATGTCGAGGCGCGGGATCTGCTGTCGTTAGACACGTTGCAGCTCAGCGACCTGCCGCAGACCCTTGTCGTGGTCGGGCCGAATGGCGGGGGGAAGACGAACATGCTCCGGCTCCTCCAGATCGTCGCGGTGGCGATCGACCGGGCGGCGACTTTCTCGCAGGATGCGTACCGGGCGCTGGTGCGCTTCGCCGCATCGCGTCGGCTCGGTGCGGCTCCGGCGGACATCTCCAGCGTCCGGCTGGGCATTACGCTCACCGAGCCCTGGGAGCACGAGCTGCTCGCAAGCTTCGTCCGCGCCGCGATCGCGTCGGCCATCCTGCGGGACACGCCGACCAACACGGACGCGAGCGGCAGTATCGCCTGGGTCCGCCAGCACGTCAGCCCGATGGCGCTCACGCCTATCAGCAGCGGGGCAATCGGCTCCGGAGGTTGGCGGCATTGCTGGCGATGACCACGCGGTGACCTGCATGAGGGCGCGCAGGCGGAGGCCAGGCGATGCCGATGATTCCGGGCCGGTTCCGGATCATGTGCACGGGACGAGCGGCGGACTGTGAACCCGCAACGACTATTGGCGAGTTTTCCGCCCCGCAGCGAAGTGCGGCTGATCGCCGTCCGATCGAGCGCGCCACGAGTACGCCGCTTGGCGGGTGCTTGCCCCGGTGCGTGGTGTCGGCCTGGGCCTGGGAACTGGGAGGCTTGCGCGCCGCTGGTCAAGCGCTTGATGGTGCATTGATCGGTTGCGCTAGGTCGATCCGGCGATCGCCCTGATCCAGTCGATGAGACAGCCAAGAAACTGGAGCACTGCGTTGCGTCGTGGCTCGGATAGGAATGGCAGGACCAGCCACGTTGGAGCGGACAGCCCGACGACCAGCACCAGGGGAACAACGAGCAGAGCCGTGATGACGACGCGTTGCCAGTGCGCTGATGGCAAGATCACGACGATCACTCCGATCGCACAGTTACGGGGCCGTCATCCACTCTCAACCGTGGGCAGGTTGGCTGGTCATCCGGCTTCCGCTTAGCAGTTGTACCGGACGTGTTCCGTAGGTGCAAGCCGGACGCGTATGTATCATTAACCGTGTGGAGAATGACGGCGTAGCAGCAAGTCGCCGGCGACCCGACCCCGAGGTGCAGGCTGGCCGGGCGCTGCGCCGGTTGCGGCTGGCCCGGAATTGGTCGCAAGAGGAAGTTGCCGTGCGCATGACGGCCTACGGCTACGACTTCCACCAGACCATGATCGCGAAAATCGAGGCAGCCCAACGTCCGCTAAGGGTTCGTGAACTTGCAGACTTCGCGGCGCTGTACGGCGCGGAGGTGCAAGACCTCGTCTATCCGCCAACTGGCTCACTTCCGGAGACCGATCAGGAGATCGGCGAGGTTACGGCAAGGCGGGACATGGTCCAGGCACAGGCAGCCGAAGCTCTTCGTCAGCTGGCAGCAGCACAAGTGGCGGTGCATCACGCGCAGGCCGCGCATCAGGCGTCCGCCGCCGAGGCCGCAGTACTGGAAGGGCGCCTGGCCTCCCTGCTGGCCGAGAGGCAGAAGCTCATCACCTGGGAGTCCGGCGAGGACTCTTGCCTCGCAGAAGGCGGCGGCAAGACGGATCAGGACGCGCTCGAACCGAAGGAGACTTCGATCGCCTCGACTGCGGGGGGCCCCACGGTTCTTCGCATTCTGCTGGGCGCGCAGCTTCGTCGACTCCGCGAGGCTAAGCGGATCACCTTGGAGGATGCAGGGTTTGCCATCCGCGCATCGCATTCGAAGGTCAGGAGGCTCGAGGCGGGCCGGCTGGGGTTTAAGGACCGCGATATCACCGACCTGCTCACCCTCTATAGCGTGACGGACGACGAGAAGCGCCTGGCGCTGCGGGCGCTCGCCCAGCGGGCGAACACCCCTGGCTGGTGGCATGACTACTCTGACATCCTGCCGAGCTGGTTTGAGGCTTACATCGGGCTCGAAGATGCGGCCGCCCAGATCCGGCTCTACGAAGTCCAGTACGTCCCTGGCCTGCTGCAAACCCAGGAGTACGCGCGCGCCGTCACGCTCTCGGGCCACGACGGCGTCTCAACGAAGGAGATCGAGCGGAAGGTCCGGCTGCGGATGGCGCGCCAGGCGGCGCTCGACCGACCCGATCCTCCCAACCTGCGGGTGGTATTGGACGAGGCGGTACTGCAGCGGCATGTCGGAGGCCCGGCCGTAATGCGTGACCAGCTCCAGCACCTCACGGAGATGGCAGAGCAGCCGAACGTGACGATCCAGATACTCCCCCTCCAGGGCAGCGGCCGTTCCGCAGGAGAGTCGTTCACCATCCTGCGGTTCGCCGAGCCCGACCTGCCCGACGTCGTGTACCTCGAACATCTCACAAGCGCGCAATACCTAGACAATCCCGAGGTTGTCAACGAATACCTAAGAGTCATGCAGCGCCTAGACGCTCAGGCCCTGACATCAGGCGAAACGACGCAGTTCCTAAGGCAGTCCCTCAAAGAGCCTTTGCTGGCTTGAAGCACTACGGGTTCCACGCAGGATGTGGCAACCGACGCGACCGTGGTCGGCGTCAGCGGGCGTGAGACACGATGGCGCTTCCTCAACGGCTGTCGGCCAGTGCCGCGGCCTACGCCGAGCATGCAATGCGAGTCCGGGCCGCGCGGGCTCCCCGCATCGCTCGCCGTGACCGAGCCCCTCATGAACTCGGAACAGGCCGTCGGGTGCCGAGGTCTATCGCGCCTATCGAGAGGATGGACTACGACTGGCGAAACCCCGTTCACGCTTCTTACGACCCGTCACTGCGCGGCCTGAACGGAATGATCTGGCGTGCACCTACAAATAGCTAGTGATGAGCTGAACCGCTGAAACACGCATGTACAGCCTGCTTGATCAAATTGTCGATTTGAGCGGGAGTCAAGTCATTGGAGCGTGGGTGAAACCACAGCAGAATAGCGACCACTATTGCTAGCCACGCGGCGATCCGTTGATCATTCTTACACAACCAAGTGCCGATTGTGTGCAGCATGGGTGCTGCCTGCTCAATCTCATTTGCGATCTCATCGGCAGCACAGGTAGCATCGTTGACCTGGTGCGCACTAGTGACCGTGCCGTTGTACGACCGAATAACAAACACCGGGCGCTGAGATAGATCACTACTCTTGCTGCCGGTAAAAGTGCCTGCAGCCAGCTGAACCTGCTGAGCCAGTCCATAGAAGCGCAAAGCCAACTGGGCGACCTGGGCGACCCTGGCCGCCTGAGCCAGCTCAACCTGCCGCATCGCCTGCACAACCGGCGCCATCATGGAGGCATTGGCCAACCGGGCGACCTCGGCGACCCTGGCCGCCTGAGCCAGCTCAACCTGCCGCATCGCCTGCACAACCGGCGCCATCATGGAGGCATTGGCCAACCGGGCCACCTCGGCGACCCTGGCCGCCTGAGCCAGCTCAACCTGCCGCATCGCCTGCACAACCGGCGCCATCATGGAGGCATTGGCCAACCGGGCCACCTCGGCGACCTCGGCGACCCTGGCCGCCTGAGCCAGCTCAACCTGCCGCATCGCCTGCACAACCGGCGCCATCACGGAGAAGCCCACGCCGTTAAGCCTCGCGAACTGATCCATAATCACCTCCACTGATGGCATCCCTGCATCCGCCTCAAGATCGTATATGCGGCTTGACCTACACCATCGTAACTACTCCAGCCTCGGCCCGGCAGCCGAGCGACCTTCTCACACACTCGTGCTGTGTCTTCGGGCACTGACACCCAAAGCTGACACCAACGCCATCGCATGTGAGCGTACTTCGACGGACGGCCCGAGACCCGCCATCCCAGGCCAGGGACTATGCAGGACACTCTGTGCGGATTTTGCAAGCAGGGGGTCGCCAATGCCTTCCCGCAGGCCGAACCGCGGTCCGAAGTACAGCGGCCTCGCCGATCGACACCGGTGCGACTGCGGCGCCCGCTGCACAGAGATCAGGGGCGTCCACCGCGACTGGTCAGGCAGTGGCACCATGAAGACCAGCCGTCGCCGGGCGTGCGGCCTCTTCGGGCCGACCCGGCGACGGAGGACCGGCACCGCTGTGACAAGCGGAACCGTCGATCTCGGTTCGCGTTGCCGAACTAGGCCATGTCGAGAATCAAGGCGGCGCCTCACGGCGCCGCTGGCCCGGTGTCAGCGGCGCGCTCTGCCTTGGTGGCCCGCCCGCCGCACGCCGGGCCAAAGCGCAATGGGGGCATCGCCGCATCATGGCGGCTCAAACGAAACGCTGGCCAGCTGCGTAATGTCAGCCGACGGCGGCAGCTGCCATCGCGTTGAACTTCACCACATCCCGCTGAGCGATATTGATCGCGCTTGCCCCCTTGAGCTTGCGCTCATGTACCGTACCGTCCGGAAAAACCACGAAAGCAGCCGCCTTGCTTTTCTTGGTGAGGCCAATGAGGAGCCCTGCTCCCAACAGCGGGGCAGTCATGACCGCAGCGCCCACGCGGTGATGGCGAGTACCTGCCGTCACCTCAGCATACGCGCCTTTAAGCGGGCCGAGATGACGCGACTTCATAGTGCTGGGCAACGTAGAAACCCGACCACCCGCAACCCGCACGCCAAGACCACGCAGGTCAGTCCGGGCAGAGATGCGATCAAGCCATGACCTTATTCTGGTCGGCTTCTTTGGATCAGCGTTCATCCGCAGGACCATGACACTTTCATCCGGCCGCGGACCGGTTGACGATCTGTACCGATAAATCCATCACTCACGTTGTGATCCCTCCCCAATGGGGTGCCATCGCACCCACATTTAAGCATAGCTGGACCAGCACGTAATCGTGTGATTGTTGCGCCATTAGCGCCGAGGCGCAGGTCGGAAGGCGGCCTTCACCCGGCGCGGGAGTATCAGCCCTCCACGGGATGTCAAGGGTTCCAAGATCCTTTGGCCGCAAAGTGGCGAATGCTTCACTTAAGCTTGACGCTTAACTGTCAACGGCACTTCTCCCAAGCAAATACCCTGCTGCTTAAGAAAGACAGCAACCGCGAGGGACTGAGGAATTGGACGATGAGCGAGCAAATGGTGCACTTCGTGGGTGGCCCGGCCGACGGGTACTTGGAGCTGATGGATGAAAAGGACCGTCCCTTCGCCGTGTCCATGAGCACGGACACGGACGGCTACTACGGACTGGATTACCAAGTCGGCGGACAGCGTATTGGCGATCTGGAGTTGACCAGCGACGACGTCATCGCACGGTGGCACCAGCGGTCCAGCGCCAACGACTTCACGACCGGGGACATGGTCATCGTCAAGGCCACTGGAGCCCACGCGAGGGTGTTCGCTTCGGCCGCTCGCATCAACGCTGACGGCACCCCCGACGAAGGATGGATGATCACCATCGACTCCAACCTCATGTTCGTCGCGGCCGCCGAGATCCGCATCGCCACCCCTGAGGAGCTGAGCAGAGGCGACTCATCGTCGTGAGCGTGCCCGTTACGTGCCCGATCGAAAGGTGATCGGTGGTAAGTCGCGGTCACCCGCAAGCACAGCCAATCGCCCTCAGCCAGCACTGAGGCAGGTCAGGGAGCCTGGTGAACGATCTTTGCGAGCAGGTGATCACTTTCTAATCTCCTGCATCAGCCGAGTCCGCCAGCCTAGTTAGAAACAGGTCTCCATACGGCGTGATGCTGTACTGAAGCGTGTCTTCGCCGCCTGGTCGCTCAGATCCAGCTGCGAGCCAACACCAAGTTGTGACGCTGCAGTGCACGCAGGAGTGCGACAGCGGCGTCAGCCAATCCCGGATCAGCATCGGCGATGCTTCGGACTTCCCATGTGACTTGCTCGTGGCTCCGGTCTGCCTGACGGACCGGGGTGGTCTGCATGAGCCTCAGCAGTCGTATGTGCGGCGCATCCAGATCGGGCTGCTCGACATCCTGCTCACCAGGGGCGACGTTCGTGGCGCCGTCAACGCCGCCCTGCCCGGATCCCGAGATGGTGCCGCCCTGGACCGTGAGTCGGCGGATCAGCCTGTCGCCATGCGAGCTGGCAGCGCCGCGCAGTCCCTCGGAGACGACGCCGCGTACGGCTACTTCCTTGCCTTCCTGCCCAAGGCGAGCTCCGGGGGCAAAATCTTGAAGGCAGCCGACATCGGCCCAGCAGTCAGCACAAGGCGGCAGGCCGCAACGTGGTCGCTGTTGCTGGACGATGCCATCCGGGTCCGCGATGACTGCTCACCCGGTCGGCCGGGTACGTGCCAACCGCGGACTTGCGACCGGGGCTTCGCCAGGCTGGTCAGGCCGCAGCGATGACGGCGCTGAGCCTGGGCACCTGCGCGGCCGACATGTCCGCCTTCTACGTTCTGGCCCAGCTTCCTGCGGAGGCCCGCGCCGAGATCCGGGCCCGCCTGCAGGCTCTGACCACCGTCCCGGTCATGGCGCGCGACATCGCCATGACCCGCGACCACCTCCGCAGCGCCGCCACCGCCTCAGGCTCCGGGAACGGCGTCGCGGATTACGGGCCTGACGCCGGCCTGCAGCACCTCGCCGAGCTCATCGAGAGCGACATCGCGCGGTCCGACAAGCTTCCGGTCGTTGACTCCGGCCAAACGCAGGCCGACCAGCTCATCGCCGCCGCCATTCCTGCGTCCATGCCGCTGTGGTGCGACGACAACGCGCTGCGTCAGCGCGCACGCAACGCCAGGCTCGCGGCGTTCAGCACCGTGGATCTGCTCACAGCGCTCACACCAGCAGGTATCAGCCAGGGCCGGGCGGCCGACGGCCACTGGCCACGGGCTTGGGAGGCCATGGCCAGCAGCTACATCACTGACCTGCCGCTCACCGCGGCGAGCGTCATCACCGTCGCCAGCTACTGGCAGCAGTACGGGCCAGCTCACACGGCGATCGCACGGCCTGGATGGTGGGATTACCAGGCGGACAGCTGGGGCCCGGCCTGGCTCCAGATCGCGACTGCGGCCGCTGCGTCTCAACCGCACGCTCTCACCCAGATCACTATGGCCGCGCTCACCGGTGCCCTGCAGGCAGTCACACCCGGCTACCGCACCCAGCGCTACCAGCAGGTCGCCGCGATGGCCCTCGTTGGCTGCCATAACGCAGCCCAGCCCGCGCCCGCCGACTTCCTGGCCAGCCTGACCAGCTACGTGGGCCAGCATGTAGCTGCCCGGCCCGGCTACGTCCTCGCCGAGCTGATCAGCCAGCTGCGCGAGCGGGCGGACGTCGCCGACCCGTGCGGCGTAGCTGCAAACCTGCTGCCAGGAACCACTCCACCAAATCCTGCCTGAGGAATGCCCCAGAATGCGCGTAGCGGCAGCCGGGCCGCTGGTGGCCGAGCGGTTCGCCCTGATCGTCGCGGCTGTCTCGGCGCCATCTATCGAACGAACCAGCGCGCCACCTGGCAGCCATCGACAAACGCGAGGAAGCGATCCGCGCGGTCACTGCCGGTCGCCGGCTGCTGGCATGCTTGACGTCATGGAGACGCCAGCGCACGAACGGCGGCAGATCGAGGAGTATCTCCGCTCCCAGTCCGGAGACGACTTCGCGATCGAGCACGTGGAAAAGCTCACCAGCGAATACGTCCTCGGTCATCAGTATGACGTCTGGGACGCCCACACCAGCGACGGCCGCTGGTGGGTGATCACCAACCCGGTGAACCTGTACAGCCAGGACCAGATCAAGAGCATGGACATCGCCTTGTCCTTCCACATCGGCCTGATGACCCGGATGATGGCCCGGGAGCCGCTCCGGGCCGGACGCCAGGACGCCTGGGTGCTAGAGGTCATCCGGCGGCTGGACGTGGCGGCCGAGAGCCTGGACCGGGCCAGGGAAGTGGAGGATTTCCAGGCCGTCGGCATGCGGCTGCGGGAGACGCTGCTCACCCTGGCGGCCAGACTCGCCGACCTGGGATACCAGACAGATGCCGGGGCCGCCGACCTGCAGAAGGGCAACTTCAAGGCGTGGGCGAGCGTGTGCGCCGAGTCGGTGGCTGCGGGCGGCAGCTCGCAGTACCTGCGCGCGCTGCTGAAGGCGCTCAGCGAGAAGACCTGGAACTATGCCGCCTGGCTGACCCACGCCCGCACTGCCGGCCGGACCGATGCCCGGATCGCCCTGTCGGCGGTCAGCCAGACCATCGAGGCGTTCATCGTCGCGGTGAACCGGCAGCGGCTTGGCACGCCCCAGCGATGCCCGGTCTGCACGTCCTATCAGCTCCGGGCCGAACATGCCGGAGACGGCAGCTGGGTCAAGGTGTGCGAGACCTGCGGATGGGAGGCGCCCGCCGAGCCCGCCCCGGCGGCGACCCATCACGATCCTGCTGAAGAAGACGATCAAGCGGGGAAAGCAGGCAGCCGGCCGGCTCCCGAAGGGGAATGTGTGGAGCCCCGGGATCTCGGGATCTACCTGTCCCCCGATCAGGCACGCTCGATACTCGACAAGGCCAGCGGCCGGGCAGCTGCCGACGGGGTCCAGGAGGAATGGGCGAACCCGTTCGTGTTCTTCTTCCCCGAGAACGCGAGCCTGGCCGACGTGCACCGGATCGCCTACACCGCGTTAATCCACGCCCCGGCTGCGGGCGCTGAGCTGGCTTATGCCTGCGACGACGCTGCCTGCGTCAACCCGGGTCACGCGCGGGAGATCCCGCTACCCGGCGAGCCTGGGTGGATGTGCGGCGTCGTGGAGAAGGTCACCTGCCGCCCAGCACAACTCGAACTCCGCATCAGCATGCCCGGGAACGGATCCCGGCGTGTCCTCTTGGACCACGCGATGCTCGACCGGTACGGGTTCGGGGACGCCAGCAGCCTTGCCGAGCGCGTCGTGTTCTTCACCCAGCCGGATGACCAGGGCTGGGTTCACCTGCTCCCGGTGCAGCGCCGCGTCGACTACGGAAGTGGCTCCGTCACCGCCGGCTGGCTCCACCCGGACGGCGCCGTCACTGACGACCAGGACTGCCCGTGCGGCTCAGCCGAGCCATACAGCACATGTCACGGCGGGCAAATCGCCTCCGGACCCCCCTCCGCAGCATCTTGACCTGATGCGCAAGCACCCCGTCGGGCTAGATCCTCGAATCGAGCAGCTTCACGCGACCAGTTTGGTCGTGTCCGCGCCGCGACGCGAGCTAAATCCAAGGGTCGGCATGCACGAACTGGCGCGCCCATTGCACCGATCGGGCGTGAGGCCGTTCATCGCTTGTCCCCTGTCAATGAAGATTGCTTGACTCGGTTGTTCTGGGTGGCTCGGTTTGAGTGGCAAGGCCTTGTGCAGGTGCGGGCGTCTGTCTGCCAGCAGGTTTGAGCCATTTCGCCGTGGGTCGGCCTGTTTACAGACCCGAACGGACCTGGGTGTGTTACAGCTCATCTATCACGCGCGCGAGGATGTCGACGCCCTCGGTGATGGCGTGCTCGTTGACGGTCGCGTAGCCGAAGATGAGGCCGCCGGGGGCCGGGGTGGCTGATCCGGTAGGGCGTCACGCCCTCGATGCCCACCCCGGCGCGCGAGGCCACCTCGACCAGGATGCCTCGTCCAGGTGCGGCGGCAGCCAGGTGACCAGGTGCAGCCCGGCCGATATGCCGACCGGCTGGAGCCGGGGCATCCGCTGGGCCGACGCGGTCAGGAGTGCGTCGCAGCGCCGCCGGTAGATCGGGCGCATCCGCCGCAGGTGCCGGTCGAACTCGCCGCAGGTGATGAGGTCGGCCAGGGCGAACTGCTCGTGCGCGGGCGAGCCGCGGTCGGCGGCGATCTTGGCCGCGGCCATCGGCTCGGCCAGGTGTTCTGGCATCACGAACCACCCCAGGCGCAGCCCGGGCGGAGCGCCGACGCGATCGCCATCTTCGAGCGGGTCGCCGCCGACGCGGAGCGGATCCTGGGCCCGGAGCACCCCGACACACTGGCTGCTGTCGATGCGCTCAGAGAGTCGAAACCCCGACCGCGACGCCGCCGCCGCGCGGGCCGACGTGAGCAATGAGCGCTGGCGGTGGCTGATCTTCGCCGGTCAGAGCGGTACTGAAGACGCGAGCCGCGAGTCCGCGATCAGGCTCACCCGTGGCGGTTTCTAAGACCGACGCGGAAACTGCTCTGACGTGCGCGGACGCCCGGCACGGCCGGTGCCTAGCCGCGCATTTTCCATGGCCGGGCTTAACGCGTCGATACGGTTACCGCTCTGGCGCGGGATCAAGATCAGAACCAATCTGCTCGCCGTCGAGAGTGCCCGTGGCGCGGACAGGCCGTAGCGTCGCTCGCCTGATCGAGACGGCTGGCATCTGATGGCTGGTTGCGGCTAAGTCCGGCAGATGCCGACCTTGTTGAGGAGGGCAACCGCCAGTGCCTGCGGGGGCACGGCGGCACCGAGAGAGCCCCGTATATCCGAGCACTTGTAGACCGCTTCGCTGAGTGGGTCGCCGCTCCATCCGGATGCCGTCTGCCGGAGGAAGGCAAGGCCGCCTCCGACAGAGGGCGCGTCTACGGTGGCGATGGCCCAGCCGCTCCCGCAGGCGTAGGACTTGAGCGTCCAGCTGAATGAGTTCAGCTGCGGGTTCGCGGCGATGAGTGCCGTGGTGATCGCCTTGTGTGTGCATGCCGTGGTCGTCCGGTGCGAGCTGGCGGCCGGGGACGAGGGCTGGTGGTGGTACGCGAATCCGATGACGAACCCGGCGGCGACCGCAAGCGCCAGCACGGCCGCGGCGATAGCCAGTGTCACCCGTTTCCGGTTCCGCGGGCCGGCGGGCGCCTGCGCAGCCGCGGCGTCGCGGTCCGGACCTGACATCGGCTGGCTGATGCCGGCGGTGTGCTCTGCCGCTGGCCTGGCCGGTACCGCGGCGGTCCGGTCGGCTTGGCCGGTCGTGCTGCGACCAGGACTTCGCCGGCGCTCGCCAGCCCGACCGCGATCGCCAGTTCGGCAGCGACCCATTCGCACGTCTCGGACGTGAACGCCGTCCGGCCCGCGAGTGATGCGGCGGCGAGCCGGATCGCGGTCATAGGGTCCATGCCCTGCGCCAGGTAGCCGCGAAGGGCGGCCGGAAGGCCGGCACTGGCAGCCGCGACGAGCAGGCCCGTCTCGGGGGGCGCATCGGGCAGGAAGTCCTGCAGCAGGTTCGCGGTCATCTGCGGGCTGTCGAGCGCGCCAGGTCCGTGCGCGGGGTCGGACGCGATGGCCCGCAGCGCGGCCCGTGCCTCGGCGGCGTGCTCAAGCGATGAAGCAGCCATCAGCTCCTCCCAGTGCTGCGCACCTACTGTGCAGGACACCTTCAGGCCACCGCAAGGTCCGATCCTGCCAGCCGCCTGAACGGTCAGCTAAGCGGGAGGCTGCAGCGGCCGGATCTGCCCGTCGTCGCCGAGAACACGGCGCGGCAGTTCAGGGTCAGGCGTTTCGAGCGGGCGCAGCCTGCCGCCGTGGACGCAGACGATCTTGTGAATCCGGCGGTCACCGCAGGTCTGGACCCAGGACACCCAGGCAGCCGACGGCGGGTTCAGCGGGCGAGCGATCGGGCGGTGGGCACCTGGCCGCCGCGTCGAATGTCCCTTACCAGTCACGCCTGCCCTTCACTTGATGCCGCCTTTGTCATGCTATCGCCGTTTCTGGTTTCTGATCTTGAACCTCCCTTTTGTCACCCTTAGCTCATGATCAGTTGCGCTTCACACCCATCCACCATCTGATGATCATGGCCGGCTGGTCGGCCAGGCTGGAGTTAACAGCCCACGCCGTTGGAGGGTGCTCACCTCGCGAGGGTGCGAGGGTCCAACATCCACCGGGGCTCGCACGGCGGGGGTGCGCGTGCACGGTTGCTGTACTTTGCTGCTGTACTCGCTCAAACGACACCGAAGCTATGATCGAATTAACTCTCTGACCTAGTGGAGCTACGGAGATTCGAACTCCGGACCTCTTGCATGCCATGCAAGCGCTCTACCAACTGAGCTATAGCCCCTCGGTGCGCGTTCGGCTGCCGCCTCCAGCGCCACGCCAGTGTACAAGAAAGCAAGGCGGGGCCGCGTCTCGGAGTCAGTCGTCCTCGCCGAGTTCGGCAACCTCCACCGGCTCGGGCAGCGCCCCGACGTTGTACTCAAGTAGCCGCCACCGGCCGACACCGCGCCGCGACAGCAGACACCAGCAGCAGTTGCCGAGCCCACCGGTCACCCGTTCGTCCAGCCCGAGCAGGCGTGACATGCCCCAGGTGAGGGACGCGCCATGACCGACGGCTACTACCAGCGATCCGGTCCCTGCCTGGTCGGTGACCCGTCCGAGCGCAGCGGCGCTTCGGTCAGTTACCGCCTCGATCGACTCGCCGCCTGGCGGGTCCCACGACGCGTGGTCCTCCGGATACTTCTCCCTGATCTCATCGATGGTCAGGCCTTCCCAGGCACCGCCGTGCCGCTCCCGCAGATCCTTATCGTGCTGGATGTCGAGCCCGGTCAGCCGCGCCAGATATGCCGCCGTGGCGCTGGCCCGCACCAGATCAGATGACCAGATCTCGGTCGGCTTCAGCCTTGCCAGATGCCGGGCGGCGCGCTGGGCCTGCGTCCGACCGAGCGCGTTCAGCGGGACGTCGCGCTGCCCCTGGAACCGGTGCTCAGCGTTATATGTGGTCTGGCCGTGCCGCCAGAGAACCAGCCGCAACAAGTCCGGGTGCTCGTGTCCGCTCCCGGCGCGGACCGAGGCGCCCCAAGCACTAGCACCAGCCCCGGCACCGGCACCGGCACCAGTCGCCGCCCGATCGCGAGCCCCGCTCCCCGTCGCCGGCAGGCCTGGCCCGGCTGGCCTCGCGGCCGACTCTTTCGCTGGCTCTTTTCCTGGCTCATTCGGCGGCGTCTGCGCTGTCCCGCCAGGACCCGCCTTCGCCGCGCTCAGCGCCGGTCCCGACTGGATCGGCCGGCGGTGACGGCCTCGGGCAGCGGTATCACCGGGCAGTCCTTCCACAGCCGCTCCAGCGCGTAGTAAACCCGCTCCTCGGCGTGCTGCACGTGGATCACGATGTCGATGTAGTCGAGCAGGACCCAGCGATTCTCGCGCTCACCCTCACGCCGGGCGGGCCTGGCACCGGCTTTCTGCAGCTCGTCCTCGATCTCCTCGACGACCGACCTGACCTGACGGTCGTTCGAGGCCGCACAGAGCAGGAATGCGTCGGTGATCACGAGCTGCTCGCTGACGTCGTAAGCGATGATGTCGGTGGCGAGCTTGTCGGCCGCCGCGGCAGCGGCGATTTCGACGAGCTCGACGGCCCGGTCGGTGGCAGTCACGTGTGCTGCTTGTCCTCCTTAGACTTCGGCTGCGACCACTGGACCTGCCGTCCCGTTACAGAACGCCACAGCGGCACGTTCAGCGTATCCCGCCAACCCGCCCAAGCCGACCGTCGGCCGAGCCGAAGTCGCTCCGCAGTCGATCCGATACCCAGACATTTCATTGCGATACGGGCGGCGCACCGGGCGGCACGCCGGACGCTAGGCCCGACCGGTCGCCAGCGCGACGAGTTCCCGGACGAACAGCGCGGCATCGATTGTCCCGACTCCCGAGCTCAGGTCGTAGCCCCGGACCGCGGCCCAGCCGCGCACCGTGTACGTCTTGCCGTTCTGTCCGAATGTGACCGTGTTGGTGCCGCGCACGATGTCCACGATCCCGGCCGCCTTCTCCGCCGCGAGCCGGTACAGATAGCCGTTGATCGGGCCCAGCGGATGACCGGCGACCTGGTCGGCAAGTGCGATGACGCCGGCGAACAGCGGAGTCGCCTCGCTGGTGCCGCAGACGCCGAGCCATCCCGGTGGCGAGCCTGGGAAGCTCTGATAGGTGGCCACCGGCTCATCACAGGCGGCGCTCATCGAAATGTCGGGCACGCCGCGGTGGCTGCCGACGACCGCGGAAACCACGTTCTGGAATCTGGGTCTGCCGAAGAAGATCGACTTACCGCCACCTCCGGCTGACGCACCGCCGTCGTTCCACACCCGGTCGGCAGCGACGCGGCGGCCGTGGCTGTCCAACTGCAGCTCAAGGCCGCCGACTGCGGTCACCAGCGGGTCGCTGGCTGGCCACGAGGTGACCGGGAACGTATAGAGCAGGCTCCCGTCCAGCCGGAAATCCGTGGCTCCCTGGTCACCCGAAGCACCAAGGACGGTGACGTTATACCTGCGCCGGGCGGCCTCCACGTAGGCACCGCGCAGCGCGCGCAGCGCCCGCCAGGACGGGAAGGTCTGCTCGGTCGCGGTGAAGCTCTGGCTGATCACGCCGCCGAGCCGGTGCCCAATGACGTACTTCTCGGCAGTGACGATCTGCGGGAAGCCGCTGGTGCCCTCGTTCTCCGAGACCGGCGTCTCGACCAGCACGATCCTCGCGGCCGGGGCCATGACGTGCGCCCACTCGACATCCAGGGTCGTCTCGCCCGCCCAGTTGACCATGTAGCGGTTACCCGGGTTGTACACCGGGATCCGTCCCGCCGGGTGAATGATCAGCAGCGACGGCGGGGCCGGGAGCCTGAATGTGCGATCGAAGACACCGAGATCATGACGGATGGTCGGGGATCCGAAGCTGTCCACGATCACGATCGACTGGCCCTTGCCGTCGATCCCGGCCCGCAGCAGCGGCCCGAGGCCGTACGCGGCCTGAATCTGTGCCGGGGTGTAGCCCACGCCCGGATTGGCCGCGCCGCCTGCCCTGACATAGTGAATCTGCGGCACCACCGCGATACCGGACGGTGCAACACTCCGGCCGCCCCGGCTCTGAACCACCGCGATACCGGACCACGCACCACTCGGGCCGCCCCAGCTCGGCGGCACCTGAGCCAGCGGCACGGCCGCGAGCCCGGTACTCAATACGCAGCCGGCAATGGTCCATGCGATAGCACGGGCTGGGCGCACCTGGACTCCTCCTGTTAGCTAAACGACAACTAAGTCCCCCGCCGCTGCCGCCATTCGTGCGGCCCGCGGCCTCCATTCGATCCGGCGGCCACTATCCGGGCGGCCCGCGCGGCGCAGCAGCCATGAACCCAACAGTCCACCGGCGCGGTCACTGGCCGACTAACCCGTCCGGTGCGCAGCGGCCAGCGCCGACACCGTCCAGGCCGCTGCGAGCAGCACGATCGCCGCGATCACCGGCAGCCCGGTCGGCCAGGGACTCACCGTGGGTGCCGATTCGGCGCTGCGCACGGCAGCGTTGGCCGGCGACACATTCCAGGCCAGCGCCGCCACCACGGCTCCGGTGGCACTGAGCATCGCGGCGGCCGGCCGCCGGATCAGCGGCGGATTGCACAGCGTACCGACCGCCGAGCCGACCAGCAGGCAGATCAGGGTAGCCACCAGCCCGCCGAGCAGCACCGACATCGTCGCGCCCACCTCGATCGTATTGGTGAACCGGTGCCTTATGACGCCGCAGTTGGCCAGCGCCCAGCAAAAACCGCCGATCGCCAGAATGCTGCCAGCCGACAGGGACGCGACCAGCGCGGCAAGCTGCGCGCGACGCGGCCCGCCGCCCGCGGCAATACAGGCGCGAGCGGCTCCGGGCTCGGCCGTCAGCATCGACCGGGTCAGCCAGGCGATGGCCGGAACGAGCATCAGCGCGCTCCAGCTCAGCCCGTCCCGCAGTCCGGCACCGTACGGTGGGTTTGCGCTGCCCAGGCCGACCACGCCGAGCCCGTACAGCACGAGCGGGGGGATCCACCGATGCGAACGCAGCAGCAAGGCGACCTGGTACCGGGTGAGCGCGATCACCGCGTGCCCTCCCCCGCCGACCGGACGCCGCGGACGTGCACCTGATCTCCGGCAGCCAGCAAGGCCCGGAGCACGGAGTCGGACGCGGCCGGTTCGGCCAGGACCTCCATCCGCTCGCCGTGCCAGCGCGCCGACAGCACGCCCGGCAGCCCGGCTGGCGAAGCAGACTCCCGCGGGTACCCGGAGAGCTCAATCATGATCATCCCCGCCGCCGAGCGGCCGGCCGCGGCTCCCCCGCCCGCATGCGCCGCAGCCTCGGCGACGACCTGCACCTGGCCGCTCTTGACCTGCCAGCGCTCGGGGCCAAGCTCAGCCAGCCGCCGCTGGTCGTGGTCGACGAAGACAACCGCGCCGCCGTCGGCGAGCCGCTCGGCCACGACGCCATCCAGCGCCGCGCGAGCCGCCTGGTCCAGCCCGGTCCAGGCCTCATCGAGGACCAGCAGACCGGGGCGCGGCAGCAGCGCCTGCGCCACGGCCACCTTCTGGCACATTCCCTTTGACATGCTGCGCAACGGGATCTCGGCGAACTCCGAGCCGCCCAGCCGGTCCAGATACTCGCCAATCCTGGCCGTCAGTTCCTGACCGGCCAGTCGGTGCACCCGGCCGAGATAAGTCAGATAATCGCGTGCCGAGAATGGCAGCGCGGGCGGGAACCGCTCCGGCACGTATCCTGCGCCCGGCCTGCCGGTCACCGCTCCGCTGGTCGGCACCGAGACGCCGGCAATGATGCGAAGCAGGGTCGACTTGCCGCTGCCGTTCACGCCGTCCAGCCGGATCAGCCGACCGGGCGGGATATCCAGGCTCACATCGCGCACGATCCACGGCTGCCGAAAGCCGTACCGTTTGCCGACCCGTTCCAGCCGCACTGCCATCCTCTCGCCAGCGCGCCAGTCGCCGGGCCGACCCCTCCGGCCGGCGCCGCCGGGCCGAACCAACATGCCGCCAGCCTGAGTCAGCCGTCACCGCGGGCTGACTATCCGCAGTACAGCCGACGCTTGGAAATGTACTGGACGATGCCGTCAGGGACCAGGTACCAGATCGGCGCCCCGGCTCTGACCCGCTCGCGGCACGCGGTCGATGAGATCGCCAGCGCGGGAATCTCGATCAGGCTAACCCGTCCGTCGGGCAGCCCGTCGTCCGTAAGGTGATGTCCCGGCCGGGTACAGCCGACAAAATGCGCGAGGCGAAACAACTCGTCGGCGTCCTTCCACGTCAGCAACCGAGTCAGGGCATCGGAGCCGGTGATGAAGAAGAACTCCGTGGCCGGTCCGCGCTCGGCGCGCAGTTCTCGGAGCGTGTCGATCGTGTAGGTCTCGCCCGGCCGGTCGATGTCGACCCGGCTGACCGAGAACCGCGGATTGGACGCGGTGGCGATCACGGTCATCAGGTACCTGTCCTCGGCAGCCGATACATCGCGGTCGCCCTTCTGCCAGGGCTGGCCGGTCGGCACGAAGATGACCTCGTTGAGCCCGAACACGTGCCCGACCTCGCTTGCCGCCACCAGATGCCCGTTGTGAATCGGATCGAAGGTCCCGCCCATCACCCCGATCCGCTCTGTGGGCGAGGTCCCGGTACCGCCTGGTCCCGCACCGCCCGCCCCGGCACCGACCGCCCGGGCACCGCCCGGCTCCGCGCCACTCACCCCGGCACCGCGCGCCCTGGCACCGCCCGGCTCCGCGCCACTCACCCCGACACCACCAGTGGCCTCCTGCACCACACGGTTGTCGCTTACCTCACGAGCCTCATCTGTCGGACCCGTAGCTGCCCCGGCCATCTGCCGACTCTAGCCCGCGGCGCCCAGGCCGGCGGCCCAGCTAACCAGGTAGGCCGGGTACCGGCGGCTCGCCGCCCGACCAGCGGCGGACCCGGACTGCCTTGCCCACCTCGGTCCTCGGCACCGAGCCAGGCGGCAGGATCGCGACCCGGATCCGAAGGCCGAGTGTCTCGCGCAGGCTGCGTTCGAGCC
This sequence comes from uncultured Actinomycetota bacterium, assembly GCA_963850875.1. Taxonomy (GTDB): domain Bacteria; phylum Actinomycetota; class Actinomycetes; order Streptosporangiales; family Streptosporangiaceae; genus Chersky-822. The sequence continues at coordinate 302,000 of CAWKNA010000004.1, read as the reverse complement.
CGGCCCGGAGTGCCTCGTCCGACTCGGCACCGGCACCTGGCACGAGCCCTGGCCCGGCTCGGTGCTCGTCGCGCGGTGCGGTGGGCGAGCCCGCCGGGCCTGCCGTTATGCGCTCACAGCAGGCGACCAAGTCGCGCTGACCGTTCCTTTCGTCGATCACCAGCACGTAATCGGGGGCCACCGCTGACTCGGCAAGCAATACCCGCTCGATCTCGCTGGGATAGACGTTGACGCCCCTGATCACCAGCATGTCGTCCTTGCGACCGGTGACCTTGGACATCTTCGCCAGGGTGCGCCCGCACGGGCAGCTGCCCCGGCGCAGCGCCGCGATGTCGCCGGTCCGGTACCGCAGCAGTGGCAGCGCCTCCTTGGTGAGCGTGCTGAAGACCAGCTCACCGGGCGTCCCGTCCGGCACCGGCTCGCCGGTCACCGGGTCGACCGCCTCGACCAGGAAATGATCCTCGTTCACGTGCAGGCCGTCGGCGGCGACAATGCACTCCGAGGCGACGCCTGGGCCGATCACCTCGGACAGCCCGTAGATGTCCAGGGCGCGCACCCCGAGCAGCTCGCCGATCCTGGCCCGCATCTCGTCCGACCATGGTTCGGCCCCGAAGATGCCTGCCTTCAGCGACAGGCCTGTCGCCGGGGTCAGGCCAGCCTCGGCCAGCGCCTCGCCGATCCTGATGGCGTACGACGGCGTGCAGGTCAGGATGTCCGGCCGCAGGTCGGCGATCAGGGTCACCTGCCTGGCCGTCATCCCGCCGGAAACCGGGACCACTGTGGCACCGAGCTCGATCGCGCCCTGATGAATGCCGAGCCCCCCGGTGAACAGGCCGTACCCGTAAGCGTTGTGCACGATGCTGCCCGGCCCGGCTCCGGCGGCGGCCAGTGCCCGGGCGCACATCCTGGCCCAGAGCGCGATGTCGGCCCTGGAGTAGGACACCAGGGTCGGCCGACCTCCGGTCCCGCTCGACCCGTGCACGGCGACGACCTCGCTGCGCGGAACCGCGAGCAGCCCGAACGGGTAGGCGTCCCACAGGTCCTGCTTGGTCGTGGCCGGCAGAGCGGCCAGGTCATCGAGGCTGACGTCACCGCCGCCGGTCACGCCGACCTGGTTCAGGCGGCGAGCCTGCAGGCCGCCGGCCGCCAGCAGCCGGTCGATCATCCCGCGGAGCCGGTCCTGCTGGACCTCGGCCCGCAGCTCGGGCGGCATCGACTCGGCCTGCGGCTCGAACATCGCCGGGATCGACCGCCCATCAAAACCATTCGCCAGCATGACGACCAGTCTTCCTTATGGCGCATAGCATGACGGCATGAACTCTGTGCCCGCTCGCTCCCGCGTCCGCCTGCCGGAAATCAGCTCTCGTGCCTACGAGCACCCCGCCGACCGCTCGGCTCTGGTCGCGCTGCGCAAGCTGACCGGCTTCGACGTGATTCTGAAGAACCTGGCCGGGCTGTTCAGCGACCGCAGCCTGCGGCTGCTGTTCCTGTCCAGTTCCGTCCGCGCGTCCGAGCGGCAGTTCCCTGACCTATACCAGTCACTGCTGGACGGCGCCTACGTGCTCGATCTGCCCCGGGTTCCTGAGCTGTATATCCTCCAGGACCCGGCCGTCAACGCGATGGCGATCGGCACGGACAAGCCATTCATCGTGATCACGACCGGCATGGTTGACCTGATGGACGCCGAGGAGATCCGCTGGGTTATCGGGCATGAGCTCGGCCACGTGCTCTCCGGCCACACGGTCTACCGGACCATGCTCTTCTACCTGATGGCCCTAGCCGCCCGGCTCGCGCTGGTGCCGCTCGCCTGGATCGGCCTGAAGGCCGTCATCTGGGGCCTGGAGGAATGGTTCCGCAAGTCCGAGCTCTCCTGCGACCGAGCCGGCCTGCTGGCGGGCCAGGATGTCCCGGCGGGGCGCCGGGCGCTGATGAAGATGGCCGGCGGCGCGCAGCTGGCCGAGCTGAGCGCGGACGAATTCCTTGAGCAGGCCCGCGAGTACGACGCCGTGCCGGACATCAGGGAAGGCCTGATCAAGCTGCTGCAACTGCAGGGCACCACGCATCCGTTCGCCGTCGTGCGGTTCGCCGAACTAGACCGCTGGGCGTCCGATGGCGAGTACCGCGACATCCTGGTCGGCCAGTACCCGCGCAGAGACGAGGACTCCGACACCTCGGTCGGCGACCAGTTCAAGGCGGCCGCGAAGTCGTACCAGGACTCCTGGAACCGCTCGGCCGACCCGCTGATCGGCGCGGTCCGCGGCGTGGCCGGATCGGCGGTCGGGGCCGGGGAGCGGCTGATGAACCGGTTCGGCGGGCGCCGGGACGACCGGGACGACTCAGGCTCAGACGACTAGCTCCCGGATCCGCACCCGGGAGTCCACCGGCGCTTGGCGCGATTAGTCAGCGTCGGCCGGGCGGCCGGACATGCAGCGCGTACGCCACGTTGATCACCGCGATGGCGGCCCAGATCACCACGAGCCCGGTCAGCCCGGTGAGCGCGGCTGAGATCGCGGTCAGCGGGATGCCGAACACCAGCGAGACGATCGGCAGGGTCATCGGCGACTGCCCGCGAACGCGCCTGAACTGCTGGACCTCCGCCATCCGCGCATCCACCCTGGCGTCGATCTCTTTGCCCACCTTGTCGAGGAACGACTCGATGACCGCCGACTGGTAGTCAGGGCCAAGCTCGCGGTGCACCTCGGCGGCTGCGCGGATCTCGTCCGGGTCTAAAGACGTGCTGCTCACGAACCAAGATATATCTCATTGAGTCGACTGCTGCAAGGACGACCGCCGGATGACTGCGCACCGGCATGCTGGGGAGCGTGGACAGACCGGAGGCCGAACTCAGCTTCGCAGCCGAGCTTGACATGTTCCTCGCGCCGCGACATAGGTCCGGGCCGGTCCTGGCGGCCTGCGACGGGGTGTCGTCACTTGGTCATCTGGTCGAGTCGCTCGGGGTCCCGCTGCCCGAGGTCGGCAGCCTGATCGTCAACGGCCAGCCGGCCGCGCCGTCCTACCGGCCTGGCGGCGGCGATCTGGTGCGGGTGACGGCCGTGACCCGGCCGCAGCGGCCACCGGCCACGCGTTTCGTCCTCGACGTCCATCTCGGCTCGCTGGCTCGTCGGATGCGCCTGATCGGCCTCGACGTCGCCTACTCCAACGACCGCGACGATGACGCGCTGATCGAGCAGGCGAACGCCGAGCGGCGGGTGCTGCTGACCAAGGACCGCGGGCTGCTGCGGCGGCGCAGACTCTCACGCGGCGGGTATGTCCGGGGAACGCGCCCGGACGAGCAGCTCGACGACGTGCTCGACCGGTTCGCACCGCCGTTGGCGCCCTGGACCAGGTGTCTCACGTGCAACGGGTCGCTGTCCCCGGTCCGCAAACGCGACATCGAGCAACTGCTGCTGCCCGGCACCCGGCGCAGCTACCAGGCGTTCTCGCGATGCTCCGACTGCGGCCACCTCTACTGGCGCGGCGCGCACAGCGGCCGGCTTGAGGCCGTTGTTCGCCGGGCATTGATCGCGGCCGATGCCCAGCCGCCGCGAGCCGGCACCGACTAGCGTCCGCGATGATCGGAACGTCTTGACCGCCTGGGCCTGATCGTCAGGTAAGCGACATCGGTGCCCGGCGGCGGGGAGAAGCTCGCCGCCGGAATCCTGCGCACCAGCCGCATCTCGTACCTGGTGGCCCATCGGGCCGCCTCAGCGTCTCGCGGCCGGGCACTCGCCAGCCATCTGGCCGCTCCCCACTCCAGGATGAGCTCGGCGCCGGTCAGCCGGATCTCCGAGTCGCCAAGCAGTCGTCGGCAGAGCAACGTGGTCAGTGCGAATGGCGGGCTGGCGACCACGTGGAATGGCCGCCGTGGCAGCGGAACGCGCCGCAGATCGGCCTCGACGACACCAACGAGCGGCTCGGCAGCGAACCGGCGCCGGAGCCGGGCGGCCAGTGCCGGATCCCGCTCGATGGCGATGACGCGCGCACCGGCGCGGGCGAGCGGGCCGGTCAGGGCGCCGAACCCGGCCCCCAGATCGAGGACCAGATCCCCGGCGCCGGCGCCACTGGCGCGGACCAGTTGCGCGATCAGCCCGCGGTCAGTCAGGAAGTGCGCTCCGGCCGGGTTCGGCGCCGATGGCGGCCGCCCTGGCACGGAAGAACATGACCATCGACATGGTCTTACTCCTCGGCTCGGCGCTGATGTCCAGCTGCCCGGACACTGTAAGCCAGCCCGGCCGACGCTGGCCACCGAATTAATCCTGGCGGGCGGCCATCCCGTCCAGGCTCCCAGCCGCGGCCAGCCCGGCAAGCACCGGCGGCAACTCGCCGGTATAGATCAGTCCGGCCCGCTGAGTTGCCCTGGTCAGCGCGACGTACAGGTCGCCGAGGCCGCGCGGCGATTCGGCCAGGATCAGGCCGGGATCGACGACAAGCACCGAGTCGAACTCCAGCCCCTTGGCCTGCCGGACGGTCAGCACCACCACCGGCCGTTCCAGGTCCGGCTGCCGCTCCCCCGTACCATTCCCGGCCGCCCGATCCCCGGCCTGCCCATTCCCGGCGGCCGCCGGAACCCCGGCCGCGTCCGGCAGCACGGCGGCAACCGCGGCGTCGAGCTCGGCCAGCCGACCGGCCGGCCCGATCACCGCTAGCGTCCCATCCCCGGTCTGCTCAGCCAGCCGAACCGCGGCCTGCGCTACGCAGCCGGCTGAGTTCGGCCGGCTCCGCAGCCATCCGCCACGGCCGGACGCCTGACTCGCGTACCGACTGCGGCGGCCGGGCCGCCGGGTCGATCTCGGTCAGCACATCGGCGGCGACGGCCATGATCTCGGCCGGCGTGCGGTAATTGATGGTCAGCGGCGCCAGCCGCCACCGGTCACCGACGTATGGCCCGAGCACCTCCGCCCACGACGTGGCGCCGGCTACGTCCCCGGTCTGGGCCACGTCCCCGACGATCGTCATCGATTTGAGCGGGCAGCGGCGCATCACCATCCGCCACGCCATCGGCGAGAGTTCCTGCGCCTCGTCCACGATCACGTGGCCGAACGCCCAGGTCCGGTCGGCTGCCGCCCGCTCTGCCGCGGTCTGGAAGGTGTCCTGACTGTGCCGAGCCGCGAGGGCCGCGGCATCCAGCATGTCGGCGCCCATCAGGATTTCCGGGTCATGCTCGTCGTCGCGTCCGATGATCTCGAGCACGCCCCTGGCGTAAGCCTCTTCCTCGTCGCGCCGGCGCCTGGCCAGCGCCCGCTGCGCCCGGTCGTCCTCGCCGAGCAGTTCTGCCGCCTCGTCGAGCAGCGGTACGTCGGCCGGCGTCCATGGCGTGCCGGGTGAGCGCCAGAGCAACTCCTTCTCGGAATGGCTGAGCGACGGCGCAGCGGCCGCCAGCAGGCGGCGCGAGGCGAACAGGTCGGTGAGCAGCTGCTGCGGCGTCAGGATCGGCCACAACCTGGCGATGGCCGCCATGATGTCGGGATCGTCCCGCAGTTCAGACCGCAGGTCATCGATGTCGGCCCGGCCCATCAGGTTTCCGCCGCCGAGCGGGTCGGCGCCCAGCCGGTTCGCTACCAGCCTGGCCAGGTCGCTGAGCACCTCCCTGGCGAACAGCGGCCAGGCCTGGTTGTGCCGGAGCCTGGAGCGGCGCGCCCGCTCCCTCGCCTGGGCAAGCGATCGCCTGCCAAGCCGGTAGGAGTTCTTTTCGAAACGAAACTCCGCCCCCTCATCAGGCACGCGCTGCCGGTCCCGCACCGCCGCCGCGATGACCTTGGCCATGGCCGGCCTGCCTTTGATCTGGGCTACCTCGGCGGGCTCGGTGCCGGTCGCCACCATCCCCGGCATCAAGTCGCCGATGGTGGACAGCAGCACGCTGGTCTCGCCAAGCGACGGGAGCACCTGACCGATGTAGCGCAGGAAGGTGGCGTTCGGGCCGATCACCAGCACGCCGGGCTTCTCCAGCTGGCGCCGGTAGGTGTAGAGCAGGTAGGCGGCCCGGTGCAGCGCGACGGCGGTCTTGCCGGTACCTGGTCCGCCCTGCACGACGAGCACGCCGGCCAGGCCAGACCGGATGATCTGGTCCTGCTCGGCCTGGATCGTCTCGACGATGTCCCGCATCCGGCCGGTCCGGCTGGCGTTCAGCGCGGCAAGCAGTGCCGACTCCCCGGTCAGGCCCTCGTGCCTGGTCGGGTCGGCCACCGTCAGGTCCAGCACCTCGTCGTCCAGCCGCATTACCGTCCGGCCGCGGGTCTTGATGTGGCGGCGCACCCTGACCTCGCCAGGCGAGGCGGCGGTCGCCAGGTAGAACGGGCGGGCAGCCTCGGCTCGCCAGTCCATCAGCAGCTGGTCGTAGTCGTCGTTGTCGGCGTGCATGCCGAGCCGTCCGATGTAACTGCGAACCCCGTCGTTGAACTCCAGCCGGCCGAAGCACAGCCCGTTCTCCGCGGCGTCGAACTGCGCGAGCTGCTGCCGGTACATGACCGTCAGCGCCTCACGCTCCGTTCTGGCGGCCGGCGTCCCGCCCGACTGGCCGAGTACTCGGGCGAGCCGGCCAGCGGCCCGGTCCCTGAGCTCGTCAAGCCGGTCATAAAGCACAGTGATGTACGCCTGCTCGCGGTCCTGCTCGATCACGGCATGGTCCTGCATGGACAAGCGCGTGTCCTTCCGGCTAGTGAAAAATTCGCCGATACAGTTTAGTCGCAAGTGTCCTGCCGCGCTCTGGCGCGCACCGCGGCACCGTCGCTGGCGGCCCCGTAACGTATCAAGTCCCGGCCTTGGAAGATGTCATGTTGCCTCCGCTCCTGATCGGCGTGGGTTGGGTGTTCGCCGGTATCTCGCTGTACTTCTGGAGCAGGCGAATCGCAGCTTCCGGCCGCACGGTCGACGCCCCAGACGTCCAGCCGACAGCCGTCTATTCAGGCGGGTTCTTCGGCCGTGCAGTAACTACCTCGTCGGGCCTTGCCGTACTTGAGTTGCTCGACTGGGGAGTCCGGTTGCGCGGGTCACGTCTCTGGCGGTGGGCGGTGCCGACCTGGGAGGCCCGGTACCTGGAGCTGAGCGCGCAGCCGGTTAGCGGACCGCTGAGCCGGGACGGGGTGCGGCTTCGGGTCGACTCCATGCCTGATGCCGTTGTCTTCTGGACCGGCCAGGGCGCGGAGATCCTGGCTCGCCTTGCGGAGCACGGCGTGGCCGTCAACCACGCCAGAGCGCGGGTCAGGCGGGTGCCAGACCTGTACCAGCCATAGGGCGATCTCGGCTTGGTGCTGTCGCGAGCGGGAGGCCTACCGCGACGGACGGCCGTGCTCCAGCCGAGGATCGGTGCCGCGGGGGCCGAAGCCGGCCCGGCCGGCAGCTGCGGGTCCCAGTCGAACACGACCGCGTCGTCCTCTTGGCCGATCAGCACCTCCGCACCCGGCTCGGCCCCCGCTTCGGCGAGCGCGGCCTCGACGCCGAGCTTGGCCAGCCGGTCGGCCAGGTAGCCAACCGCCTCGTCGTTGCTGAAGTCGGTCTGCATGATCCATCGGCGCGGCTTGCTGCCGCGAATCAGGAAACTGTTCGCTCCGGTCCTGACCAGCTCGAAGTCCGGGCCGGCCACCGGCTCGGGCCGGATTACCAGCCGGGTCGGCAGTGCTTCAGGCGCCGCCTTACGTGCCTGCGAGATCAGCTCGGCCATCGCGAAGGCAAGCCCGCGAAGACCCTCGCCGGTAGCGGCCGACACCTGGCAGACGGTCAGTCCCCTGGCCTCCAGGTCCGGCGTGACCAGTGCGGCGAGGTCGCGGGCCTCAGGTACGTCGATCTTGTTGAGCGCGACGATCCTGCGCCGGTCAGTCATGTCCGCGCCGGTCTCGGCGTCGTAGGCGCGCAGTTCAGCCTCGATCACGTCCAGGTCGGTGATCGGGTCCCGACCTGGTTCCTCCGTCGCGCAGTCCACCACATGCACAAGCACCGTGCACCGCTCGACGTGCCGCAGGAAGTCGAGGCCCAGGCCCTTGCCGGTACTGGCGCCGGGGATCAGCCCTGGTACGTCCGCCACCACGAACTGGGTCTGGCCGGCCTCGACCACGCCAAGATGCGGGATCAGGGTGGTGAACGGGTAGTTGGCGATCTTGGGTCGGGCCGCCGACATCGACGCGATCAGCGAGGACTTGCCTGCGTTCGGGAAACCCACCAGGCCGGCGTCGGCGATCGTCTTCAGCTCGAGCAGCAGCTGCCGGTACTGCCCGGGCTCGCCGCGCAGCGCGAACCCCGGCGCCTTCCGCTTCGTGGACGCCAGCGCGGCGTTGCCGAGTCCGCCGTGTCCGCCCATCGCCGCGACAAACCGGGTGCCCGCACCGATCAGATCGGCAAGCACCTCGCCGTCGGCGGTCTTGACCACGGTGCCGTCCGGGACCGGCACGATCAGATCGGCGCCCGCTGCGCCGTTGCAGTTGGACCCAGAACCCGGCTTGCCGTCCCCGGCGCGGCGCAGCGGCCTGCGGTGGAAATCAAGCAGGGTCGCCGTGCCGGGTTCCACCTGCAGGATCACATCGCCGCCGCGTCCCCCGTTGCCGCCGTCGGGACCGCCGAGCGGTCTGAACTTCTCGCGATGAATCGAGGCGCAGCCGTTGCCACCGTTGCCTGCCTGGACTCGCACCTCGGCCTGATCGGCGAATTCCGCCACGCCAGCCCCCTTTGGGAAGGATTGCCCGGCTGATCAGCTGGCCGGTCGCTCAGCAGAATCAAGGGCGGACCGGAGGCCGGCCCGCCCTGTACCGCGCTGCTGCCGCCGCGCCTAACTGACCTTGGCGAGCGCGTCTTCCGCCGCTACCGGGATCACGCTGACCGCCCGGCGACCGCGCTTCGTGCCGAACTCAACGTGACCGTGCACCAGCGCGAAGAGCGTGTCGTCGCGGCCACGGCCGACGCCACTGCCTGGGTGGAAGTGAGTACCGCGCTGGCGGACGATGATCTCGCCGGCGTTGACCAGCTGTCCGCCGAACCGCTTCACGCCAAGCCGCTGGGCGTTGGAGTCGCGCCCGTTCCGGCTTGACGAGGCGCCCTTCTTGTGTGCCATCTCAGACCTTCTTCTGTGCCTTCTCGGACCTGGCGGTGGCGCGGGCCGAGGGGACCCCGATGCCGGTGATCTTCACCTGGGTGTACTTCTGCCGGTGACCCTGACGCCGCCTGCGGCCGGTCTTGTTCTTGTAGTGGAGCATATGGATCTTGGGGCCGCTGGCCGGGCCCACGATCTCGGCGGTGATCTCGTAGCCGCCGAGCTCGGCCCGGTCACTGATCACCTCGCCGTCATCCACGATGAGCACGGCCGGCAGCGTCACGGTGGAACCCACCTCGCCGGTCAGCTTGTCGACGGTCAGGACATCGTCAACCGATGCCTTCTCCTGCCTGCCGCCGCAACGAACGATCGCGTACACGAAAGAACTCTCTCTCCCTGGTGCTAGCCCGCCGCGGGATTCGCGGAATCGTTCGACGTCGAGGCGACCGGGCTTGCCGGCTCTACGCGCCGCTCGCCCGCCGGATCTCCGCCGCTGGGCAGCGAGAAACGCCGACGACAAAGACTATCAGACTGAACTCCCGCCAGACGCCCGTCACCCGGGTCGGGAACCCGGCGATGATCACGCGGGATTTTCAGTGCATAGCCCTGAAAATCCCGCGTGATCAAGGTGTCCGAGTCGACTCGCTAGTCTCGCTGGCCTTGGCCGACCCAGCGGGCGGGGTTGACCCAGCGGGCGCAGCGGGCGGGGTGGACCCAGTGGGCGCAGTGGACCCAGCGGCAGTGGACCCGGCGGGCGGGGTTGACCCACCGGGCGCAGGACCATCCGCGGTGACGGTCTTGGGCGGACCTGCCTCCCGCTGAGCGGACCTTCGAGCACGCCGCCGTGGCGCCGCCGTCTCCGATCCGGCCTGCGGCAGTCCGTCCGCGCCGTCGGCACCTGGTACCACGACCGAGGCCACACCGGCCGGTGCCGTACTCGCCATCACCGGCCCGGCTCCGGTTGACGCAGCCCCGACCAGACTCGCTCCGGACGGCTCAGCCCTGACCAGCTCGGAACTCGCCGACTCGGCCTTGATCAGCTGCCCTTCGCGCGACTCGGCCCGCACCAGATCAGAGCTCGCCTGCTCTGCCTTGACCACCTCGGAACTGACCGGCTCGCCCTTGACCAGCTCAGAACTGACCGGCTCACCCTTGACCAGCTCACCATTCCCCGGCTCGGAACCGGCCGGCCCGGAACTGGCTGGCTCGCCGTCAGCCAGAGCCGGCTCGGCGGCCACGCCGCCAGCTGCCGCCGCCTTGCCCCTGGCCGACCTGGACCGCGCCGGACCGGGTTTCGGTATCCCGCCTGCCTGGTTTGCGGCCCGGTCATGGCCGCCCCGGCTCGGCGGCTGCGGATGATCGGTCAGGTCCACCGAAACCAGCACGCCGCGGCCGTTGCACTGCTCACATGGCACCGAGAAGGCCGCGAGCAAGCCTGTGCCGACCCGCTTCCTGGTCATCTGCACCAGCCCGAGCGAGGTCACCTCGGCGACCTGGTGCTTGGTCCGGTCCCGAGCCAGGCACTCGATCAGCCGCCGCAGCACCAGCTCGCGGTTGCTCTCAAGCACCATGTCGATGAAGTCGATCACGATGATGCCGCCGATGTCCCGCAGCCTGAGCTGCCTGACGATCTCCTCGGCCGCCTCCAGGTTGTTCCTGGTGACCGTCTGCTCCAGGTTGCCGCCCTGGCCGGTGAACTTGCCGGTGTTGACGTCGATGACCGTCATGGCCTCGGTGGTATCGACCACCAGCGAACCGCCGCTCGGCAGCCACACCTTGCGGTCGAGGGCCTTGGCCAGCTGCTCGTCAATCCGGTACGCGGCGAACAGGTCCTTGTCGTCGGTCCACCGCTCCAGCCGCTCGGCCAGGTTCGGCGCGACGTAGCGGATGTACTCATCCACCAGGTCCCACTCACTGTCGCTGGCGATGACCAGCTTGGTGAAGTCCTCGTTGAAGATGTCCCTGACCACCCGGATGGTGAGATCAGGTTCGCTGTAGAGCAGGTCGGGCGCGGTCGCTGACTTCGCCTTCCGCTCGATCGCCTGCCACTGCGCAACCAGCCTGGTCACGTCATGGCTGAGCTCGGCCTCGGAAGCTCCTTCGGCGGCGGTCCTGACGATGATCCCGCCCTCTTCCGGCGCGACCTTCTTGAGTATCTGCTTGAGCCTGGTGCGCTCGGTGTCAGGCAGCTTGCGGCTGATCCCGGTCATCGACGCGCCAGGCACGTAGACCAGATACCGCCCAGGCAGGCTGACCTGGCTGGTCAGCCTGGCGCCCTTGTGGCCGATCGGGTCCTTAGTGACCTGCACCATGATCGACTGCCCGGACTTGAGCGCGGACTCAATCCGCTTGGCAACGCCTTCCAGGCCGCTGGCATCGAAATTGACCTCGCCGGCGTACAGGACCGCGTTGCGCCCCTTGCCGATGTCGACGAAAGCCGCCTCCATCGAGGGCAGCACGTTCTGCACCTTGCCGAGATAGACGTTGCCCACATAGGACTGATGGCTCGCCTTGTCGACGTAGTGCTCGACTAGCACGCCGTCCTCAAGAACCGCGATCTGCGTCCGGTCTCCCTGCTGGCGGACGACCATCACCCGCTCGACCGCCTCGCGGCGGGCCAGGAACTCAGACTCGCTGATCACCGGCGGGCGCCGCCGACCGGAGTCGCGCCCCTCCCGCCGCCGCTGCCGCTTGGCCTCGAGCCGGGTGGATCCCTTAACCGCCCGGACGTCATCGGTCTCCGCCACGGCACGCGGTGCCCGCACGTGCACAACGGTGTCGGACGGATCATCCGGCGACAGCTCCTCGGTGCCGGCCGCGGCAGCTCCGCCGCGCTGCCGGCGCCGGCGCCTGCGCCGACTGGCTGTCCCGGTGCCGGTTACCTCACCGTCGTCAGCCTCGTACTCGTCAGCCTGGTCGGCGCCGTCCGTGCCCTCGGCGGACGCGGTCGATCTCCCGGCCTCCTGCCGGTCGCCGGTCGTCCGTGGCCGGCCGCCGCCATCGGCGCCGTCGCCGGAGACCGCCCCGGCACCCTGGCCGCTCTCCCCCGCCGCACCCTGGCCGGTACCGCCATCGCCGGCCCCGTCGGCTGAGCCGCCCTTGCCGCGTCCCCGGCCGCCGCGACGCCGCCGGCGCGAGCCGGTCCCTGGCAGCTCAGCTGCTTCGTCGGGAGCTTCGGCTGCGGCGTCGCCATCGGGCCCGGTGGCCGACCCAGTGCCTCTGGCCCCTCGCACCCGGCCAGGCCAGGCGCCGGCCTGAGCTGAGCCCGACCCGCCGCGACCCGATTCGGCAGGCGGCCGAGTCTCGGTCAGATCCGGAGGCTGAAAGATCACTACTGGCGGCTGAAACGCGGCAGCGGGGACTGGATGCTGACCGCCGTCCGGACGATTGCCGCCCGGTGGCTCGGGCGCGCCGGCTGGCACGCCTGGGACGGCAGGAACTGGCCGGCCCGCGCCGCCTGACGGCGGAGCCGCGCTCTGCTCGCTGTCCGTCGGGGCACCCGACCGGAAGGCAGGGGGTCCGGCGGCCCTGGTTACACCACGGCGAGCCCTGCGCAGCAGACCGCGCCGCGGACTGCCCTCCTGATCGGACGCCTGCGGCGCCGCTGCGGGCTCATCTGAATTGGGCTGTACGTTCTGTGGCTCGGTTTCGAGCATCCGGGCAATCTCTTCCGTTAGGCTCCCGGGCGCACGGGCCAGCAAGCTGGTCCCCCGCGCCGCGCGGAAGCTGTTCATTCGCACGCACCTGTCCGGCGGTCGCCGAATCGGCGCTCCCCGCCTCCAGGCACAGTGCCTTGGCTATTCCCTGTCCTGCGTGCTGCCCGGCTGGCCGGGAACCGGCTGCCGGCGGCTCACCGAACGCTGACGGCTCGGCAGCCTCGGCGGCCAAGATCATCCCCGTCTCGCCGGCAGCCAAGCTATCCAGCGGCCCCTGCCACAGCCGGGTCACCAATTCAGGCGACGCGGGCGCCAGGGCCGATGATTGAGCAAGCGCGGCCAGGATGTCATCGGGTCGGACGGCAGGTGTCATCTGCCGAACAATCATTCGAAGTATCGCACATCCGGCACCCGCGCCTGCTCCGGCACGCCGGTCAACGCGGAGCGTCAGCACAGCGGCTCGCGCATCGAGCCGCCGCAATCCCTTGCTCGTCACGCGCTCGACAACCACGCTTGACGCGGCGAGAAACTCCTGAACCGCCGCGGCCGCAGCGGCGGGCTCCACGCCTGGCAGGATCACCTCCCAGTCGGAGGCTTCCAGCCGCATAGCGGCGGACCCGGCGCCCGCCTCAACGACCTCAATCACGTCAATCCCGTCCGGCAGGGCTGCGTCTAGCCGCCGACTGACGTCGGCCGGATCGCACTCGCGGGTCAGCGAGAGCTCCAGGTACTCTGCCTCGCTCGCGGACCCCGTGGGAGCCCCGCCCGGATATGAGATCTTCGGATGCGGCGAGAACCCCGCGGAGTAGGCAACCGGCAAGCCAGCCTTGCGCACTCCCCGCTCGATCGCGCGTGCGAGATCCCGGTGGCTCGCGAAGCGCATCCTGCCTCGTTTAGCGTACCTGATCGCTAGCCGCTGAGCTATCGGCGCAGGTGCCGGTCCGGTCGGCGCAGGCCTGGCCATCTAGTCTCGCCGCCTGGCGCCGACCGCGACCGCCTCGGCCCCGGTATCAGCCTCGCTGCCAGGGTCAGATGGCGGCCTGGTGTCAAGCACCGTCAGCGGCAGCAGCCTGGCGCCGGTCGGGCCGGTCTCGATCTCGGTGCCCATCGCCGGGCAGACCCCGCACTCGAAGCAGGGTGTCCACCGGCAGTCCGCTACCTCGGCCGGCCCGGCCGGATCGATCGCAGCCTGCCAGTCCTGCCACAGCCAGTCCCGGTCCAGCCCGGCGTCCAGGTGATCCCAGGGCAGGATCTCGGCGTACGGCCGCTCCCTGGTGGTGTACCAGTCCAGGTCGATGCCGTCGTCGGCGAGAGCCGCGGTCGCGCAGGCCTCCCACCGCTGGTAGGAGAAGTACTCGCTCCAGCCGTCGAACCTGGCGCCGTCCTCCCAGGCAGCCCTGATCACCTTGGCCACCCGGCGGTCGCCGCGGGACAGCAGTCCCTCGACCACGGACGGCTTGCCGTCGTGGTAGCGGAACCCGATCGAGCTGCCGTAGCCCCGGTCGGCCCGCATCGCCGCACCGAGCGCCTTCAGCCGCGCGTCCACCGTCTCGTGGTCGCACTGCGCCGCCCACTGGAACGGCGTGTGCGGCTTGGGCACGAACCCGCCGATCGACACCGTGCACCTGATGTCGCGCCGGCCGCTGGCAGCCCGGCCTGCCTCGATCACCCGGTGCGCGACCCGGGCGATGGCCAGCACATCCTCGTCGGTCTCGGTCGGCAGGCCGCACATGAAGTACAGCTTGACCTGGCGCCAGCCGTTCGCGTACGCGGCGGACACGGTCCGGATCAGATCCTCCTCGGTGACCATCTTGTTGATCACCTTGCGGATCCGGTCGGTGCCGCCTTCCGGGGCGAACGTCAGCCCGGACCTGCGGCCGTTCCTGCTGAGCTCGTTGGCAAGGGTGATGTTGAACGCGTCGACTCTGGTCGAGGGCAGGGACAAGCCGGTGTTGGTCCCCTCGTACCGGTCGGCGAGATCGGTGGCGATCTGGTTGATCTCGCTGTGGTCGGCGCTGGACAGCGAGAGCAGCCCGACCTCGCTGAAACCGCTGGCGGCCAGGCCGGTCTCGACCATCTCGCCGATCGTCGTGATCGACCTCTCACGGACCGGCCTGGTGATCATGCCGGCCTGGCAGAACCTGCAGCCACGGGTGCAGCCACGGAAAATCTCCACGCTGAACCGCTCGTGCACCGACTCTGCGATCGGAACCAGCGGTCTGCTCGGGTATGGCCACGAGTCCAGGTCCGTGACGGTGTGCTTGGCTACCGCGCGCGGCACTGCCTTCCGGTTGGGCGCGACCCTGGCGATGGTCCGGTCCGGCCGGTAGGTCACGTCGTAGAACCGCGGCACGTACACTCCGCCGTCGACGGCCAGTCGGAGCAGCAGGCCATCCCTGCCGTCCGGCCGCCCGGCCAGCTTCCAGGCCCGGATCAGCTCGGTGATGGTCAGCACCGCCTGCTCGCCGTCGCCGAGTACCGCGCCGTCGATGAAGTCGGCGATCGGCTCGGGGTTGAACGCGGCATGCCCGCCGGCCAGCACGATCGGGTCGTCCTGGCCCCGGTCGGCTGCGACCAGCGGGATCTGCGCCAGGTCCAGGGCGGTGAGCAGGTTCGTGTAGCCAAGCTCGGTGGCGAAGCTGACGCCGAGCACGTCGAACGCCCGGACCGGCCGGTGCGCTTCCACGGTGAACTGCGGCACCTGATGCTCGCGCATCAGCGCCTCCAGGTCCGGCCAGACCGAGTAGCTGCGCTCGGCAAGCACGCCGTCGCGTTCGTTAAGCACCTCGTAAAGAATCTGAATACCCTGGTTGGGCACGCCTACCTCGTAGGCGTCCGGGTACATCAGCGCCCAGCGGACATCGGCGCTGTCCCAGTCCTTGACGACGCTGTTCAGCTCGCCGCCGACGTACTGGATCGGCTTGCGCACCAGCGGGAGCAGCGGCTCGAGCTGGGGGTAGACCGACTGGACAGGCATCGTTACAGACTACCGATCATTGCCGGGTACCTGCGGCCGCGGGGCTGCGCAGGATAGCTCACCCGGGTCCGTAGCTGCCCGAGGCCTGCCGTGTTCCTTGATCACCCGGGTCCGTAGCTGCCCGAGGCTGCCGTGTTCCTTGATCACCCGGGTCCGTAGCTGCCCGAGGCTGCCGTGTTCCTTGATCACGCGGTTCTTTCAGCAACTGTCCCTGAAAGAACCGCATGATCACGCGACGCTGCGGCCGGAAGGCACGCCATCCGCCGATTTGGTCACACCACCCCGGGTTGTGGGCTATGTTCCAGCTCTGGATAATAGGAAATGGTTGGAGCACGGACCGGCTGCCGACACAGCGGCCGCCGACACGGCGGATGCAGACACGGTCGTTCGGCGAGGCGCACAGAACGGATATCCATGCACCTGAATCCCTACATTGTCCTGGGCAGCGCGGTGGTGGGACTCCTGGTGGGTCTCACCGGTGCCGGGGGCGGCGCCCTGATGACCCCGATGCTGATCCTGCTGTTCGGCGTGAAGCCGTCGTCGGCGATCTCCAGCGACCTGGTCGCCGCGGTCCTGATGCGACCGGTCGGCGCCGCTGTCCACTTGCGCAAGGGCACGGTCAACCTGCGGCTGGTCGGCTGGATGGTCGTCGGCTCGGTGCCGATGGCGTTCGTCGGCGCCTTCCTGCTGCGTCAGCTCGGAAACAGCTCTGCCGAGCAGACGCACGTCGAGATCGCTCTTGGCGCCGCGCTGCTGATCGGCGCCGGAGCCATGGTGTTGCGCTACTACCTGGACCGGCGGGCCGGTCACCAGCGGCTTGGCGCGGTTTCCGACCTCAGGGTGCGGCCGGTGCCAACCGTCGTGATCGGCGCGATCGGCGGCCTGATCGTCGGCATGACGTCGGTCGGCTCAGGCTCGCTGATGATCGTGCTGCTGCTCTTTCTCTATCCGCTGATCGGCGCCAGCCAGCTGGTCGGGACCGACCTGACCCAGGCCGTTCCGCTGACCGCAGCGGCCGCCCTTGGCGCGCTGATCTTCGGCCATGTGGAATTCGGGGTAACCGCGTCGATCGCGCTGGGCAGCGTCCCGGCGGTCCTGATCGGCGCTTTCCTGTCATCCCGTGCCCCGGACCGCTACATCCGGCCGATCATCACATTCGTGATCTTCGCGTCCGGCCTGAAGTACGTCGGGGTCGGCACCACCGCGCTTGGCTGGATCCTGTGCGTGGTCGCGCTGGCCGCCGCAGTGTACTGGCTGATCCGAGTCCGCCCCTGGCGCAATGGCCACGCGCCGCGCGCCGCCGACGCGATCGCAGCAGGGCAGGCCGAGACGATCGTGCGCGCCAACGGCAGCGGGCCAACCACCAACGGCAGCGGGCCAACCACCAACGGCAGCGGGCCAACCACCAACCGGAGCAGGCAGACCTCCACCGGCATGCAGGCCGCCAGCGACGCTGGCCAGTTGCCGGCCGCCGGAGACGCTAACCCGCCCCGTGGCGGCTAGGCCACGGCTCCGCTAGGCCACGGCCCCGCTAGGCCACGGCTCCGCTAGGCCACGGCTCCGCCGGGCGGTAGCGCGCGCACGGGACTGCCAAAGCCGCGGCTAGGCCACGGCTCCGCTAGGCCACGGCTCCGCCGGGCGGTAGCGCGCGCACGGGACTGCCAAAGCCGCGGCCCGCCCGGTGGCAGTCAGGCACGTCAACGCCCGGCCGGCGTCAGCCAGGGGCGGCAACGCCCGTCCGGACGGCGGCCAAGCTACTGCCCCGGCAGGCGCACGCCCTACGACAGGGCGGCGGCGCCGGTGTCGGCCGGCCGGTTCTGCGAGATCCACGTGTCGATCCGCTCCCACCAGTCGTAGAGCCAGCGCACCTGGGACTCGTGATCCGCGGCGCGCGGCACCTCATCGACCGGTATCCGCCACCATTTCGCCCGGATCACCTGGTCCATCGGCAGGCTGCGCCAGATGTCACCGACGCTGACCAGCCGGTCCAGTCCGGCATGGGCGACGAAGATCACGTCAGCCTCCGGGCAGGCAGCGATGGCCGAGAAGGCGCCTCCGGTCCGCGGCGCGAGAACGTTGGGCATCTCCCGCGCCCGGGCGGCGAGATCGCTCCGGCCCAGCTGCTCAAGCCGCCGGATACCGCGCTGCCACCGGCTCGGCGTCCAGTTGCCGCCCTCAGGGAAGATCACCAGCGCGCCGGCCTGATCCAGGCCGCTGGCCAGCCGCTCGATCTGCTCGGTGAAGAGCTTCTCACCGGCCCGGCGATGCTGCACGAACACATTGGGCAGCCGATTGGCCACGACGTCCAGGCCGGGATCCAGCTGCAGCGTTGCCTTCATGACGACCCGCGGCCGCCGCCCGTACACGCTGAGCAGGTGGTGCACGAGCAGGAACGAGTCACCTGGTCCGGCATGGCGGCTGAGCACGATGACCGGCCGGGCCAGCCTGGCCGCCTGCTCCTGTTCGGTCAGCTCCGGCTCCTCGACCTCGACCTTCACTCCGAATGTGTTCGTGCCAGCGCGATAGACCCGGTCAAGGAACCGCCGCATGATCGCGTAATGGCGGCTCTGATAAGGCTCGGTCTGCAGCCGGCCGCCGAATCCGCTCGCCACCCACAGGCCCAGGCAGGTAGCCAGCGCCAGAGTCTCGGCCAGCAGCCAGACCAGCGCGAAGAAGAGCAGCCGAAGACCACGCATCCGGCCCGGCCGCGACCGTCCGACCAGGCCGAAGATCACCGCGAGCAGCGCGAGCAGCGGGAAGAGCACCGCGGTCGCGATGGCGATGACGACAGCAAGCGGAGCCAGTACCAACCTGCGTATCGGCTTTGGTGGGAGCATGGCGGCTCCTCCGTCCTTGTGACCGGTCACTATCCGATCAGCCGGGCCCGATCAGCCGGGCCCGGT
Source organism: uncultured Actinomycetota bacterium (assembly GCA_963850875.1). GTDB lineage: Bacteria > Actinomycetota > Actinomycetes > Streptosporangiales > Streptosporangiaceae > Chersky-822. Next base: position 283,448 of record CAWKNA010000004.1, on the reverse strand, counting down.
CAACTCGGCGAGATAGCTAGCGGACGCCGCATAGGCACGCTCGATACTCGCACCGACCTTAGTCTTGTCGCGATATCGCAGCTGGGACAGATCCGGCGGCCGGCGATCCTCGCCCGCGGGCAGAACGTGTACTTCCACGTCGCTGGGCAATGACGACATTTCCTCATGGAATCGATGCCGGCGCGCAATCTCGAAGGCGACCAGGCCCACCTCCCACGGCCGGCGCGGAACGGTCAGCGGACGCCCGATCCGGCCCGCGTGCAGCACATAGACGATGCGCGCCCCCAGAGCAACCGCTCGCCCGACCGGAATCGAATCCACCAGGCCGCCGTCGAAATAGTGCTCGCCATCGATCTCCACCGGCGGCAGCAGCCCGGGCACCGCGCAGGAGGCCAGTACCGCCGGAACGATCGGCCCGGTGCTGAACCAGTGCGCGTGGGCCCGCTCGATGCTGGCAGCCACGCAGTGGAAAGGCAGTTCGAGATCGGCGAACTCGGTCGCGCCGAGCCGGCCGGTCAGCAGGTGTCGGAGCGGCTCGATCGAATGCAGGTGGGTGCCGGACCGCGCCAGCCGGATCATCCGACCCCAGAGCGCTTCGCTGAACGCGTGCTGCAAGGCGTCGCCCTGCCACAGCTCTTCGAGCCGCGCCGCCGCAGCGGCCGGCCCGGCGGCGACGAACGCGCCATTGATCGCGCCCACCGATGTGCCCACCACCAGATCAGGCCGGACACCAGCCCCAGACAACGCCCTGAGCATGCCGACCTCGTTAGCGCCGAGAATGCCTCCGCCGCCGAGCACGAACGCCGTCTTCACCGAACCAGCCTCCTCGCGGTCCAGCTAAGCAGACCACGGCGCCGCGGCCGCCGCCCAGCCGCCGCGGCACGGCCGGTCAGCTGGTGAAGACGCAGCGGCGGCGGCGCACCACCTGCAGCAGGCCGATGGCGATCATGTCGGCGAACATTGCCGACCCGCCGTAGGAGACGAACGGCAGCGGCAGGCCGGTCACCGGCATGATCCCGACCGTCATCCCGATATTGACGAACGCCTGCGCGGCAAACCAGATCGCTATCCCGGCGGCGACCAGCATGCCGAACTGGTCATCGGCCTTTGCCGCGATCCGCAGTGCTCGGAGCAGCATCAGCCCGAGCAGCCCGATGACGGCCACGGCGCCGATGAAGCCGAGTTCGTTGCCGACCACGGCGAAGATGAAGTCGGTGTGCTGCTCGGGCACGAAGTCCCCGGCGATCAGCCGGCTCTGGAACAGCCCGGTGCCGTGCAGGCCGCCCGAGCCGATGGCGATTTTGGCCTGGGCGGCGTTGTAACCGGTGCCGCGGGGATCCGCCGACGGGCTGAGGAAGGACGTCAGCCTGCTGACCTGGTATGCCCGCAGCAGGTGCAGCCTGATCACGGCCGTGGCCGATAGCACGCTGACCGCGATCATCGCGGCGAGCCAGCGCAGCCGCAGGCCGGCCAGCATGATCAGCCCGACCACAAGCAGCACAAGCACGATCGTGACGCCGAGATCGGGCTCGGCCACCACGAGCATGATCGGAACTGCCGCCAGGCCGAGTGTCAGGCCGACTGACCTGATCCCTGGCCTCGTCTGGCCCGGCCGGAACTGAGAAAGGATCATGGCACTGATCACGATGACGGAGAGCTTGGCGAACTCAGAAGGCTCGACCTGGAACCCGGCGCCGAGCGAGATCCATGATCTGGACCCGTTGACGGCGCTGCCGAGCGGAGTGAGCACGGCCACCAGCCCGAGGCAGCTCGCGATGTACACGATCGGCGCATACAGCTTGAGCTGCCGCTTGCCCATCGAGCTCACGATCAGCATCAGGACCAGCCCGAGCGCGATGTTGAGCAACTGCTTCAGCAGGTAGGTGTGCGGATTAACGCCCTGCTGCAGCAGCAGCGGCTGGGTCGATGCCCAGACCAGCACGGTCCCGAGCAGGCTCAGCGCCAGCACGGCGCCGAGCAGGATCCAGTCGGCCTGGCGTAGCGCCGAGTCGCGGCCCACCACCCGCACCGCGGCCCGCTGCAGCACAGCCCACGGCGCCGCCGTCCGATCGCGCGGATGGCCGCTTACCCAGCTCATCGGTGCCGCCCTCGGTGCCTGGCGGCCTTGGCTGGCGGCCCGAAGCCGGCCGGAGGTACCACCTGGCCAGCCTGATTCAGGTGCGGCAAGCCCGGCAGAACGCCGCCGGGCAGGGCCGCCTGGTGACCCTCAAGGCCGAAGATCCCGTCCCAGATCTGGCGCACCGCTGGACCGGAGACATCGGCGCCGTAACCGGAGTTGGGGATCATCATCACGACCACGAACCTGGGATGATCGCAGGGCGCGAACGAGGCGAACACCGAGGTCGCCTGGGTGCCGGCTACCTCGGCTGTGCCGGTCTTGCCCGCCACGCAGACCCGGCCGAGCGGGAAGCCGCCGAACGTGCCAGCGGCCGTGCCGCTGGTGACCACCCCGGCCAGCGCATGCCGGATGTAGGCGAGGGTGGACTTCGCCACCGGAAGGTGCCCGACGACCGGCGGCGTGATCCGCCGCAGCAGCTTGCCGTCCGGGCTGAGCAGGGCCTCGCCGATCCGCGGGCTGTACAGCGTGCCGCCATTGGCCAGCGCCACGTAGGCACGCGCCAGCTGCAGCGGTGTCACCGTCACATAACCCTGGCCGATCGCGGCGATCACCGCCTGGCCTGCCGTCCAGATGTTGCCGTAGCGGCAGTCATCCCACTCGATCTGCTGCACGTAGCTGCCGTTCGCCCGGCCATACTTGCACCAGTCCTGGCCGACGTGGGCGTTGTCCTTCCATAGGTAGTACAGCCACTCGCGGGTCGGTACCCCGCCGGGATTCTCGGCGGGCAGATCGACCCCGGTGTCCCGGCCGAAGCCCCAGGCCAGCTCCATCTTCTGCATCTCCTGGACCGGAGCGCGGGGCGAGGTGACCACATTGGCGCCCGGGTGGTCCCGATGCCAGATGGCGTAGGCGAGGTCGTAGAAGACGGTGTCGCAGGAGGCCACGAGAGCGGTGTAGAAGCTCATCGGCCCGAGCGATGGGTTGCCGTCGTTGGCATACGACCGGCCGCCGATGTTAAGCGCCGCCGGGCAGTCGTAGGTTCCGTAGAGCGAGTATCCGGCGGCGACGGCGGCGGCAACCGAGGTCACCTTCCAGGTCGATCCTGGCGCGTATTCGCCCTGGGAGGCCCGGTTCAGGATCGGCTCGCCGTGAGCCGTGCCGAACAGCCGGCGGAACTCAGCTTCAGAGATGCCGCCCGTCCATACAGTCGGGTTGTAGGTCGGGTAGCTGGCCATGGCGATCACCCGGCCGGTGGTGCTCAGCACCACCGCCGCGCCGCCCGAGCTGGCCGGGTTGCCGGCGAACTGGCTGCGCTGGATCGCGGCCGCAAGCGCAGCCTCGGTGTCCCGCTGCACCGCCGCGTTGATGCTGGTGACCAGATAGTCGCCGGCTCGCGGCTTGACCTGGCTGTCCGTCCCGGTCACCTGGCCGGCCGCGTTCACCGCGAGCCGCTCCTCGCCGGGCACCCCGCGCAGCTGGCGGTCGTATTGCAGCTCAAGGCCTGCCTGACCGACCAGGTCAACCGCGGAGAACCCGGTGACCGGGAGCCCTTCGGTCTGCAGCTCGCTGGCCGTGATCGGCTGCAGGTAGCCGAGCACCTGAGCCAGGTCAGTCGAGATGGGCTGCTCGTAGTGCGTCACGGGCTGTACCGCGGCGGTGATACCCGGGTACAGCCGCTGGTCCTCAAGCACCTGAAGCGCGAGCCGCGCAGGTACCCGCTCGGCGACCGGAATCGGCTGGTAGGGCGAGCCCGGCCAGCACGGCTTGGACACGCCGACAGTGCACAGCCGAACCTCGCGCAGCATCGTCCGCTGCCTGACATGCAGCAGTACGGCGAGGCGGCGCAGCTCGGCAGTTCCGCCGTCGCTCTGCTGCCACAGCGTCGGCATGTTCACCGAGATCACCAGGGCCGGGTGGCTGTCCACCAGGGGCGTGCCGATGTCGTCCAGGATCGGGCCGCGCACCGAGGGCTGGACCACCACCCTGACCCGTTCCGCGTTGGCCAGCGCCACATCGGCTGCACCGGTCCTGATCTGGACGTACCAGACTCGGACGCCAAGCCCGATCAGCAGCGCCGCCACCACGAGGTGCAGCGCGACCAGGCGCGGCCGTGACGCCGGGATCATGAGTACCCCTTCGTTCGCGTGCTCCCGATCCGCCAGACCGTCGACCGGCCGCCGGCTCGCCGCAGTCCGGGCAGGTGCAGCACCGAGCTGCGGCCGATCCCGAACCGAGCCGTCTTGCGCGGACGCGATCGCGCCGCCGGGTTGCGGACCGAGCTCGACGACTCGGACCGGAATCTGGGTGCCGCGGGCCGCCCCGGACTCATCCGCCCGGCCCGGCGCAGGCTCCCCCCGCCAAACGCGATGCTGGGAATGCCGGGCCGACTGCGGCTGACCCGGCCGGCCCCGACTAGCTCGCTGCCGCCGGCGAAGGAGATCCTCGGCACACCAGGCCGACCAGGGCCGAGCCGACCAGGGCCGAGCCGACCAGGGCCGAGCCAGCCAGGGCCGAGCCGGCCCGGGCCGAGCCAGCCAGGGCCGAGCCGAACAGGGCTGAGCCGGCCCGGGCTCAGCCTGCCGGCGCCGACCGGGTTCCCGCTGCCGAAGGAGATCCTGCGCACCCCAGACCCGAACAGGCCATGCCGGTCGACGCCGTGGCCGTCACGGTCGGGCCGGCCCGCGCCGGACCGGCCCGCGCCGGACCGGATCAGACCCCCCGATCTGGCCCGGCGCGACCGGCGCTGCTGGTCGGCAAGTCCCAGCCGCACCGGGCGCTGCGGCACGACTCTGGCAGCTGGCCGGCTCACCGCAGCGGCGGATCCTGCCACCCCGGCACCAGGATTCAGCCGAACCGGCCCGGTCTTCCGGCCGGCCGGCACCGGATCGGCCGGGCGAACGCCAGCCTGCCGGCTGCCCACCCAGACATCTCCCTTGCGCTGCGCTGCCCCGGTCAGCAGCGCGATCCGCCGATCCTGCGCGCGACGGGCCTGGCGGGACTTGGCCGGGCCGGACAGCCAGCCCACCGCACCGGCGGCTGCCACGTCGCCGGCCGGCCGCAGGCTGCCGCAGACGGCCAGGCCCACCCGGCCGGCCCCGGCCAGCCCGACCCGCCGAGCTGCACCCTCACCCGCCGCTCCGGCCGGCCCGGCGCTGCCGCCGAGCTCAAGGGCGGGCGAGCCGGCAGGCTCGCCGACTCCGGCGCCGAGTGCGAGTGCGACCCGGACCACCACGAAGAGCACGAGCGGGCTGAGCACCACGTCGTAGAGCACCGACGACGGCAGCAGCTGCACCACAGTGGCCCAGGTCACGTCCGGTGAGTCGAGCGCCAGGGTGATGCCAGCGGCCAGCGCCTCGCCCACCGCCGCCGCCATCCCGGCGACCGCAAGCGCCAGCGCCGCCGACCGCCGCAGGGTGAATCTGAGCCTGCCGCAGCAGTAACCGACCAGGCAGAACACCAGCGCATACTGACCGAGCAGCTGACTGGCCGGGGGCGCCAGGTCGATCGCCAGCCCCGCGCCGAACCCGGCGATCAGGCCGCCCCGCCGACCGCCGACCAGGGCCAGCGCGATGACGCAGAGCAACACTAGGTCGGGGGTCCCGCCGCCGGGCAGCACCAGGCCGTTCACGATGGTGAGCTGGATCAGCAGCGCCGCCGCCAGAGCGGCGACAGCGACTGCCACCCGCCGCATCTCAGTGCCTGGCCTTCGACGGCGGTGGCAGGACGGCGAAACTCGGGCTGTGGCCGGCCGACCCGATCACGATCCCGACCACGTCGAGCGCGGTGAAGTCGGCGTAGGGGCGCACCAGTGCCTGCGCGGTCAGCGTGCCCGCCCGGTTCAGCACGGCCGCGATGACGCCGACCGGGATGCCTGGCACGAATGGGCGATCATTCATGGACGCGGCGGTCACCAGCTGCTCGCCAGGGGTCAGCACGGTGGCGGGATCGAGGATCTGCAGCTTGAGCAACCCTGCGTGGTCCGCGGTCCGGCCGTAGCCGGTGACCCAGCCGATCTGTCCGCTCGGCTCAAGCCGTACCCCGACCACCGAGCCGGCGTCGCTGGCCAGCAGCACGGTGCAGGTCTGCCCGGTCGCCGCGATGACGCGGCCAGCCAGGCCAGCCGGCCCGAGCACGGTCTGCTCGGGCCTGACCCCTTGCGCAGTGCCCGCGTTCAGCGTCACGGTCTGCTGGAAGCCCTGGCCGAACGCGATCACCGAGGCGGCGAGCACGCGGTAGCCGCCGGTTCCAGAGGTTCGCAGCAGCTGATCAAGCTGGCGGTATTCGGCCTTGGTCAGCTGGGCTGCGCCCACCTGCGCACGCAGCGTCGTAAGCTGCCGCTGCAGCGCGGTCACCTGTCCGTTGCCCGCGGCGACCACACCGGACCGCAGGAACCTGGCCACCGGCGCGGTGACCGGGCTGATCGCCCGCTCCGCGCCGCCGAGCGCCGAGCCGGCCACGTTCCTGATCCCTCGGAGCAGCGGAGCCGAGGCGTTCTGATAGCTGATCGCGATCAGCGCCAGTGCGGTGATCAGCGCGGCTGCCAGCAGCAGCCTGCTGGATCGCGTATCGCGCACGCCGACCTCCGATCTACCGGCGGGACTCGGGGACCAGGATCTGACGCAGCGTGTCGAAGTCCTCGACGCACTTGCCGGTACCCATTGCCACCGAGTCGAGCGGGTTGTCGGCGAGATGGATCGGCATCCCGGTCTCCTCGCGCAGCCGGGAGTCCAGGCCGCGGAGCAGCGCCCCGCCGCCGGTCAGCGCGATACCCCGGTCCATCACGTCCCCGGCTAGCTCCGGCGGGCACTTGTCCAGGGTGGTGCGCACCGCGTCGATGATCACGGTCAGCGGCTCGCAGATGGCGCGGCGCACCTGCTCGGTGGAGATCACGACGGTCTTCGGCAGCCCGCTCACCAGATCGCGGCCGCGGATCTCCGCGCTCGGCTCGTTCTCCGCGGGATACGCGGAGCCGAGCGCCATCTTGATCTCCTCGGCGGTCCGCTCGCCGAGCATCAGCGAGTACTCCTTCTTGCCGAAGGTGATGATCGCCTGGTCAATCTCGTCGCCGCCGACCCGGATCGACTGCGCGGTCACGATGCCGCCGAGCGAGATCACGGCGACCTCGGTGGTGCCGCCGCCGATGTCGACCACCATGTTCCCGGTCGGCTCATTGACCGGCAAGCCGGCTCCGATCGCCGCGGCCATCGGCTCCTCGATGATGTAGACCCGCCGCGCACCCGCCTGGTGGCCGGCTTCCTTGACGGCGCTCTGCTCGACCCCGGTAATACCGCTGGGCACGGCGATGACTAGCCGCGGCTTGGCAAGTCCGGCGCGCCGGTGAACTTTCTGGATGAAATAACGCAGCATGCGCTCTGTGACGTCGAAGTCGGCGATAACGCCGTCCTTGAGCGGCCGGACCGCGATGATATTTCCCGGTGTCCGTCCGATCATCCGCTTAGCCTCAAGACCGACAGCGACGATCTGTCCGGTATTCGTGTTGAGCGCGACTACGGACGGCTCATTAAGTACGATCCCGCGGCCACGGACGTACACCAGTGTGTTGGCGGTGCCCAGGTCGACGGCCATATCACGGCCAAGAAAGGCCAGCGCGTTGCTCATCTGGAACGAGAACCTTCCCTCTGGTAAATCCGGGTACTACGGATCGCCGCATAGTGTCCGCATTCGACCGAGCGCAGGAATCAGCGATCCGCAAGGAAAGAGACTACCTGGATAGGTAGCGGCGTTCTGCACGGGGCATGCCTGAATCAGATAACGAATTGCCGAATGCTGCCGTGACGTGCTGGCTTTGCCGTAATGCTACGACGCGTTTTCGACTCGATGACCAAGCCAGATACCGATGACCCAGAGCAGTGCGAAAATTCCGCCGAGAATATACATAACGGGTATTACACCGCCGGACGCGATAATCAGCACCTGAAGCAGGCTGCCGCCGGTCAGGGTCCATGGCAGGTGCCGCCTGGCCAGCGCGGCCAGTGCCACGGCGGCGATGACCGCAAGCCCGCCGGCCAGGCCGGCCGCGCGCGGCGAGGTGTGCTCAAGCTTGATGGCCGGCACGATCGCCAGCGCGATCACGATCGACTCCAGGATCAGCACGGTGGCGCAGAGCCGCCTCACGCCGCTCCTCCGCCGGTCAGCAGCAGCCTGGCGTCACCAGCGGTGACCACGGACCCGGTGATCAGCACGGCCGACCCGGCACCGCCGGCCAGTCCGGGCTCGGCACCGGCGGCCAGCCCGGGCCCAGCACCGCCGGCCAGCAGGCCGCCGAGAGCGGCGGCCGACTCATCGGCCAGGCTTACCGCCAGGTCGATCGCGTCGTCCAGCCGCGCCGCGGTGTGCACTCGGTCCGGCCCGAAGACCTGGCCGGCCAGCTCGGCCAGCGCGGCCGGCGCCATGGACCGGGACGAGGAGTTGGCGGTGACCACCACGGCCGCGGTGACGGGCTCCAGCTCATCGAGAATGCCGGCCACATCCTTGTCCGCGCTCACCGCGAGCACCACGATCAGCTCGCCGAGCCCGAACGACTCGGTCAGCGCGCTGACCGTCGCCGCCATCCCGGCCGGATTGTGCGCCGCGTCGATCAGCACCGCCGGGCTGCGCCTGATGATCTCCAGCCGGCCCGGCGAGGACATCATCGCGAACGCGTCGCCGACCAGCCCGTGGTCGAGCGCGGCCGGCGTCTCGCCCGGCCCGGCCGTCCCGGCGAACGCCTCAACCGCGGCAAGCGCGCACGCGGCGTTGCCGGCCTGATGAGCGCCGAACAGCGGCAGGAACAGATCGTGGTACTCGCCGAGCAGGCCCCGGATGGCCAGCCGCTGGCCGCCGACCGCCAGCTCCCGGCTGAGCACTCCGAACTCGATGCCCTCCCTGGCCACGGAGGCGCCCACCGTCGCGGCCCGCCGCAACAGCTGCTCGGCCGCCTCCAGCGGCTGCTGCGCGAGCACGGCCACCGCGCCCGGCTTGATGATCCCGGCCTTGTCGGCCGCGATCTCGCCGACGGTGTCGCCCAGGTATTGCGCGTGGTCGATGGAGATCGGCGTAATCACCGCCACGGCTCCGTCGGCGACGTTGGTGTTGTCCCAGGTACCGCCCATGCCGACCTCGATCACGGCGACATCGACCGGCGCATCGGCGAACGCGGCGAACGCCATCCCGACCAGCACCTCGAAGAACGACAGCCGGACCGGCGCCGCATCGTCGACCAGCCGCAGGTAAGGCTCGATCTCCCGGTACAGCTCGATGAACCGCTCGGTGCTGACCGGCTCGCCGTCCACGCAGATCCGTTCCCGCATGGACATCAGGTGCGGGCTGGTGAACAGGCCCGTGCGCAGGCCGCGGCCGCGCAGCAGGGTCTCGGTCATCCGGGCCGTCGAGGTCTTGCCGTTGGTCCCGGTGATGTGAATCACCGGGTAAGCGCCTTGCGGCTCGCCGAGCAATTCGGTCAGCGCCCTGATCCGGTCCAGCGAGGGATCGATCGAGTGCTCGGGCCGCCGGGCGAGAATCTGCTGCTCGATCTCGCGAAACTCGGCGGCCTTGCCGGTCATGCCGGACCGGCCGGTCACGCGGATCGGCCAGTGACGCCGGATCGACCGGTCACGACAGCCCCGCCGGTCACGACAGCCCCGCCGGTCACGACAGCCCCGCCGGTCACGACAGCCCCGCCGGTCACCCCAGCTCCGCCGACCACGGCAGCTCGGCCGGGCACCCCAGCTCCGCCGACCACGGCAGCTCGGCCGGGCACCCCGGATCGGCCGGTCATTCCAGGTCCGCCGGTCACGGCAGCTCAGCCAGGCGCTGCTGCAAGCGGATGATCTCGGCGCGGGCGGCAGCCAGCCGATCCCGGCTCTTGGCCACCACGTCGGCGGGCGCGCGGTCGATGAATGACTGGCTGGCGAGCTTTCGTTCAACAAACTCGGCATCGGCCGTGGCAGCAGCCAGATCCTTGTCCAGCCGCCGCCGCTCGGCGGCAATGTCGATCCCGGCGGACGTGTCCAGCTCGATCGTGACACCTTCCGCCTGAACTGAGGCGTTCGGGCTGAACCCGGCGGCCGGCTCGGTGAGCCTGAGCAGCGCGCGGATCGAGGGTTCATGCCGCGCCAGGGCGGTGGCACCGATTCCGCCGAGCGTCGCTGGCACCGGCTGCGACGGCCGCAGTCCCTGATCGGCCCGGAACCTGCGGACTTCGGTGACCAGGCGCATCAGCGCCTCGATCTCGGTTTCGGCGACCGGATCGACGAATGCCACCGGACCTTGTACCTCGACTTCCGCGCTGCCCGGGCGGGCGATCACATCGACGGCGGCGGCCGGACCCTGGACCGAGATCTCGACCGTGCCTGGATGGGCGACCGCGTTCGTTGTCGGCGCGGGGGCGCCTGGCCAGCGGGCGGTCATCACCGACTCCCCGCCGGTCAGCACCGTCCATAGTTCGTCGGTGACGAACGGCATCACCGGGTGAATCAGCCGCAGCAGGTGGTCGAGCACGTGACCAAGCACGCCGCGGGTCCGGTCAGCGGCCGCCGCATCCTGGCCGTTCAGCGCCGCCTTGGCCAGCTCCAGATACCAGTCGCAGAACTCATCCCAGGCGAAGTGGTAGAGCGCGTCGCAGACCTTCGCGAACTCGAAGTCCTCGAAGAGCGCGTCCACCTCGGCGGTCACGGCAGCGAGCCGGGACAGGATCCACCGGTCAGGGACGCTGAGCTCGCCGCGGCCGGGCAGCTCGCGGCCGGCCACGGCGCCGTTGAGCAGCGCGAACCTGGTGGCATTCCACAGCTTGTTGCAGAAGTTGCGCGCCCCGGCAACCCAGTCCTCGCTGATCGCGACGTCGCTGCCCGGGCTGGCGCCCCTGGCCAGGGTGAATCGCGTCGCATCGGCACCGAACCGGTCGATCCAGTCCAGCGGATCGACCGTGTTGCCGCGGGACTTCGACATCTTCTTGCCGTGGCCGTCCCTGACCAGGCCATGCAGCGCCACCTGCCGGAACGGCACGGATCGCTCAGGACCGGCGTCGGCCATCGCGTACAGGCCGAACAGCATCATCCTGGCGACCCAGAAGAACAGGATGTCGTAGCCGGTGACCAGCACGGACGTCGGGTAGAACGCGCGGAGGTCCGGGGTGTCCTGCGGCCAGCCCAGGGTCGAGAACGGCCACAGCGCCGAGGAGAACCAGGTGTCGAGTACGTCAGGGTCCTGCACCCAGCCTGCTGCCGCCGGCGGCGGCTCGTCCGGGCCGACGCAGCGGACCGCGCCGTCGGGGCCGTACCAGACCGGGATCCGGTGCCCCCACCACAGCTGACGGCTGATGCACCAGTCGTGCATGTCATCGACCCAGTCGAAGTAGCGTGCCGCCAGCTGCGGCGGGGAGATCCGGACCCGGCCGTCCCTGACCGCGTCGCCGGCCACCTTAGCCAGCGGGCCGACCTTGACGAACCACTGCAGCGACAGCCTCGGCTCGACCGTGGTGCCGCACCGGCCGCAATGCCCGACCGCGTGCAGGTAGGGCCGCCGCTCGGCCACCACCCGGCCCTCCTGGCGGAGCGCGGCGAGCACCGCGGGCCTGGCCTCGAACCTGTCCAGGGCCTCGAACGGGCCACTCGCCGTGATCACGCCCCGTTCGTCCATGATGGTCAGGCTGGGCAGGTCGTGACGGCGCCCGATCTCGAAATCATCGGGATCGTGCGCCGGGGTGACCTTGACCGCGCCGGTGCCGAATTCGGGATCGACGTGCGGGTCAGCCACGATCGGGATCCGGCGGCCGGTCAGCGGCAGTTCGACCGTGGTCCCGACCAGCTGGCTGTACCGCTGATCGTCCGGGTGCACCGCCACCGCGGTGTCACCAAGCATCGTCTCGACCCGGGTGGTGGCCACCACCACCGAGCCTTCGCCGTCGCCGTATCTGATGCTGACCAGCTCGCCGTCATCCTCGGTGTGATCCACCTCGATGTCGGAGAGCGCGGTCATGCAGCGCGGGCACCAGTTGATGATCCGCTGTGCCCGGTAGATCAGGCCGTCGTCGAAGAGCCGCTTGAAGATCGTCTGCACCGCGCGGGACAGGCCTTCGTCCATCGTGAACCGCTCGCGGGACCAGTCCACGCTGTCGCCAAGCCGGCGCATCTGGCCCAGGATCCGGCCGCCGTAGGCGGCCTTCCACTGCCAGACCCGCTCGACGAAAGCCTCCCGGCCGAGGTCGTGCCGGCTCAACCCCTCCTTCGCCAGCTCGCGCTCGACCACGTTCTGGGTCGCGATGCCGGCGTGGTCCATGCCAGGCAGCCACAGCGTGTTGTAACCCTGCATCCGGCGGCGCCGGACCAGGGCATCGATCAGCGTGTGGTCGAGTGCGTGACCGATGTGCAGCGAGCCGGTAACGTTCGGCGGCGGGATCATGATCGTGAAGGAGGGCGCAGCGGACGTCGCGTCCGCCGTGAAATAGCCAGCCTGCACCCAGCCCTGGTAGCGGCGGCTCTCGACCTCGCCTGGCGCATACTGCGGCGGCAGGTCATTACGGTCTGCGTCGGTCACGTCAGCAGAGTCTACGAAAAGCGGCCCGACCAGGTGCGGCCCGTGCCGATGCCGCCTTGGTTCGTGACTCATTCGGTACGTCGGCAGGCCGGCCGCGAACTGAGGTCCGCAAATCCCAGCACGCCAGCGGCCGGCCAGAGATCGCCCTCGGCAGACGGCGAATCACTTTGGCATCACGATTGGATATCTTTCAAGTGATCCCTTTCGCAGCGTTACATTTTCGTCATCCAGACCTGCCGAGCATGGACCATGCACGTGCGGCACGCGGAGCGGCGGCCTCGGGCGGGTGGCAGCGGAGTGCGGCGGCCGCCGCCTGCGCTGAGGCACGTGGTCACGCATCGAGTCGCGTTCTCGGCGGTAGTCCTCACCGCGATGACCACAGCGGTGTTCACGGCCGCTGCGGTGTCCTTCCTCAGCGCGGTCATGGCCGTGGCCGCCCGCAGCGAGCTGACCGGCCGACCAGGATCGGCGATCGTGGTCACGGCCTCGGTCACCCGGAACAGCTTCCCGCAGGCGAACGTCCTGGTCGGGAGCCTCATCCACGGGCCGCGGCCAGGCCTGATGGCCAGCATCGACGTCAGCTTGCAGTCCAGCATCCTGGACCTGCCACGGCGCAAGGGCGCGGTTATCCGGCTGCAGACGCAGCTGATCTCGCTGCCAGCCGCGGCCCGGCAGATCGCCGTGCTCAGCGGGAACTGCAATTCCAGCGGCACCGATCCGATCCCCGCCTGCGTACCGCAGAGCGCGGTGCCCGTGCTCGGGCTGAAGCCAGGGGACCTGGTCACGTTCCGCGACACCGTGACCGGCGCGGTGACGCGAGTGCTGATCACCGGGATCTACCGTCCGATTCACCCGGACAGCCGGTACTGGCTGCTCAACCAGCTGGGCTCAGCGATCCAGCGCGGCAGCAGCTTCACCGAGGCCGGGCCGCTGATTACCGGCCCGCGGGCCGCGGCCGGCGGGCACTTCGCGTTCGGGTCAGCGGTCTGGCTCGGACTGCCGGACTTCAGCCGGCTCGGTGGTACCGGCCTGGCCACCGTCGGCAGCCAGCTAGCCACCAGGATCAACGCTCTGACGAACTCGGCCGCGCTGCCAGACGCCGTCGTGACCACGGACCTGCCTGCCCAGCTGACCGCCCTGGCAACGGCCCTGGTGGTAACTCGCACCGAGATTCTTTCGGCGATACTCACGCTGCTTGTCGTCGCCGGAGCGACACTCTCGCTCGCGGTCCGGCTGCTGGCTCAGCGGCGCGAGGCCGAAGCTGCGCTGCTCGCCGCCCGCGGCGCATCCAGGATTCAGCTGGCCAGGCGCGGCCTGATCGACGCCGCGCTGGTGGCCGGTCCGCCGGCCGTCGCCGGACCGCTGCTCGGCGCCGCACTGGCTGGGCTGCTGGTCCGCTCCAGTGCGGTGGCCGGCTCAGGGCCCGCACTGGCGCCGCGGGCGACCACGGCGGTCTGGCTGGCCACGGTGGCGGTGGCGGCCGGCAGCGCCGCCATCGTCGCGATGCCCTGGCTGCGCCGCCCGCCCTCTCCGCTGCAGCAGCGAGCCAACCGCAGCCGTTCGCGCACGATCGCCGCCGCGGTCTACGCCAGGGCCGACCTCGCGGTTGTGGTCGTGGCGGCCGGCGCGGCCTGGCAGCTGATCCACTCGGCCGGCCCGGTCTCGACCGGCCTGGACGGCACCCTCAGCACCGACCCGATCCTGGTCCTGGCCCCGGTGCTCGCGCTGGTGGCAGGTGCGCTGCTGACGCTCCGCGCGCTGCCGATCGCCGCCAGGGTCGGCGATCGGGTCGCCTCCCGCGGTCGCGGCCTGATCGTGGCCGGCGCGGCCTGGCAGATCAGCCGCCGGACGCTGCGCCAGACCGGGCCAACCCTGGTCGCCGTGCTCGCCGTCGCCGCGGCCATGATGGCAGTCGCGCAACGGGACAGCTGGCAGCAGTCGGTGCAGGCCCAGGCGAGCTTCGACGTCGGCGCCGACCTGCGGATCACCATGCCGGCCGCCGCGCCACTGCCGTTGGACCTGGTCACCGAGGTCACCAGGGCACCGGGAGTGACCGCGAGCACGCCTGCGGTCCGCACCCCGTTCAGCCTGCCCGGCGGCAACCTCGGCACCCTGCTCGCGCTGGACACCCGGGCCGCGGCGGCAGTCATCCCGGCACAGGCCGCCGGACCGGCGCCTGCGGTGTTGCGTGCCCTGGCCGGGCCACCGATGGGCGTTCAGGTACCTGGCCGACCGGCCGCGCTGCGGCTGATCGCCAGGCTGAGTCGCACCGCCGTCGGGCAGCCCACCCTGTTCATCCAGGTCGAGGACGCGGCCGGAATCGCTTACCTGCTGCCGGCCGGCACCCTTCCCGCTGACGGCAGAAAGCACACGCTGACGGTCGCCATCGCGGCCGGCCAGCACACCGATTACCCGCTTCGGCTGACCGGATTCTCGCTGCAGTACGCCATGCCATTCCGGCGTTCGGCCGAGACGCTGACGATCTCGCCTGGCCTGGCGCTGGCAACCGCGCGGAGCACCAGCGGCCGGCCGTTCCCAGTCGCGGCAGCTGGCCGGCCGCTGCTCTTCAACGCCACCTCGAATCCAGGCAGCACTGCCCCGTCGCCGGCTGGCATGCACATTACCTCCGGCGGCGGCATTGTCGCGGTATTCAATCCTGGCTCGGCAGGCTCGCCCGGGGACTCGGCAGGCATCTCGCTGTCCGGTAGCTATCCCGGCGCAGGCCAGCCGGTCCCGGCAGTCGTCACGAGCAGTTTCCTGGCGGCGACCGGGCTGCGACTCGGCCAGCGCATGCAGGCAGGCATTGACGGCACTACCGTCTCGATCACCTTGCGGGCGGCGGTCAGCTACCTGCCGACCATCGGCGACGGCAGCCCGAGCGTGCTGGTCGATCAGCGCGCCCTCGCCAATGTCCTGGAGGCGGAAGGCGCGCCGCCGGAAAGCGTCTCGGAGTGGTGGCTGCGCACTACCGGCCACCCGGTGCTGACCGGCCTGCCGGTCGGCACCTCGATCGCCAGCCGGAACCCGCTTGCCCGGGTACTGCTCGCCGACCCGCTCTCCCTGGCCTCGCAGCAGGCCCTGCTTGCCATCGCGATCGCCGTCCTGCTGCTGGCCGTCATCGGCTTGCTGGTCAGCGTCGCCACGGCGGCCGAGCGGGCCCGCGACGTGGCGCTGCTCGACGCGCTCGGCATGCCGCCCGGCCAGGTGGCCCGGCTGCTCAGCCTCGAACAGGCCGTGACCGCTGGCTTCACCTGCGCCATCGGACTGCTGTTCGGCGCCGCGCTGAGCGAGCTCATCATTCCGGCGGTGGCCCTGACCTCGCAGGCGGTCCGGCCGATCCCGCAGCTGGTGGTGCAGGTGCCGTGGCTGCTTGTCGCCGTGGTCGCGGTGGCGATGGCGAGCGCACCCACGCTCGCGATCATGCTGGCCGTGCCGCGCCGGACCAGCGCAACTGCCAGGATCCGGCTGGAGGATGAGACATGAACGTCCAGCCCGCAGGCGCGCCGGACCGCGACCGGCGGCCGCCGGGGCGCCGGTGCCGGTGCGCTGCGCAGGCTCATGTTCGGCGAGGCCGGACCCGCGCCGGCCCTGGTGCTCGCCGGGGTGGCCCTGGTGATTGCCTTCATCACGATCGCGGGCCCGCGGGCCCTGGTTTCTGCCGACAATCGCGCGGCCAGCCAGGCGGTCGCGCAGGCACCCGCGGTGGACCGGGGCGCGCTGATCAGCGCCGACTGGCAGGCCGGACCGGGAGCCGCCGTGCTCGGCGCCGGCACGATCCAGGCGCTCGGCAGCGCCTTCGCCGCGGATCTCCCTTCGCGGCGGCAATTCCCGGCGGCGCAGCGCTGGGCCGGATTCACCGTGCCAAGGCTGGTTGTGCAGAACGCGGCACCGTCCGCCGTCGACCAGGGCCCGCCGGTGGCCGAGGTCGGATACCGCACCGAGCTGGCCAGGTACTGCGTGGTCGTGGCCGGCTCGCTGCCGACCGGTCCGGCGGAGATCCGGCCCGCCGCCGGCCGGGCACCGGCCTCGGTCACCCTCGGCGTAGCGGCGACCACGGCCACCGCCGCGAGATTCAGCCTTCGGGTTGGCTCCGTGATGGAACTCGGCACGGCCCGGTCTGGCGACCCGCAGATCCGGCTGCTGGTGACCGGCATCGTGCGGCCGACCGCGGCAGCCTCCTCGTTCTGGCAGTTCGACCCCGTGTTCGGCACGCCTGAGCTCGACGGCGGACCGAGCGCGCCGTACTGGTATGGCGGCTTGCTGACCGGCTCAGCCGACCTGCCCGGCCTCGGCGTGGCGTACGCGCGCGACGCCGAGATCGCCGACTGGTTCTTCCCGCTGAGCCCGGCGCTGTCGGCCGCGGCGATTCCCCGGCTGGAATCCGAACTGGCCGCGCTGGCAGCCGCGCCAACGGCGCGCAACACCGAGGTCGGACTGAACGCGGCCGCCCTGCAATATACCGCGGTCGCCACCGGCCTGGCTGACGGCCTGGCCGCCTTCACCGCCCAGTGGCATGGCACCGAAGGAGCGGACTCGCTGCTCATAGTCGGCCTGACCGTGGCCGGCCTGATCCTGCTGCTGGTCTGCGCCGGCCTGGCTGCCGAGGCATACCGGTCCGAACTGGTCCTGCTCCGGGTCCGGGGCGGCAGCCTGGCCCAGCTGACCCGCCGGACGCTCCTCCGCTCCTGCTGCGTCACGCTGCCTGGCCTGGCCATCGGAGCCGTCCTCGCGATCGTCGTGCTGCCCGGCGGCGGTAGCCCGGCCAGCTGGATCCTCGGCGGCGTCTCCGCCGTGACAGCGGTCGCCGGCGCGCCGGTGATCTGCGTGCTGGCGCACCGGCGGCTGCGATTCGCAGCCGCCGGCAGGCGCACCGACCTGATCATCGGCCGACCATCGGTGCGCCGGATGGTCGCCGAGCTGATCGTGCTCCTGGTGGCCGGCGCGGCGGTCGCCGATGTGCGGCTCCGCGGCGCCGGCTCGGGCACCACCGTTCCTTACCTCAGTGCCAGCGCTGTCCTGGTAGCCGCGGTGGTCGCCGTGGCGGTGAACCGGGCCTACCGCGGTCCGCTCCGGGCACTGGCCACCGTCGCCCTGACCCGGCGCGGACCGGTCAGCGCGGTCGGCATGGCCCGCGCGGCGACGGCACGGGCTGGCTCCCTGCTGCCGGCCCTGGCTCTGATCCTGACCTTGACGCTGGCCGCGTTCGGCACCATGGTGCTTGCCTCGATCTCGGCCGGCCAGGTAGCCGCGTCCTGGGCGCAGGTCGGTGCCGACGCGGTCATCTCGGTCAACGGCTCTGCCGGGGTCACCAGCGCCGAGCTGCACGTTATGGAGCGGGTGACCGGAGTCAGGCATGCGACCGCCGTCTACACCGCACCGAGCCAGGGAGTGCTGGCCGTCGTCCTGGCCAACGGCAACTCGGCTGGTCCGCCGATCGGGCTGGCCGTCGTCGACCCGATTCCTTATGCCGCCCTCTCCGCCGACACGCCCTGGTCCGGATTCCCGGCCGGTGCGCTGGCCCCGCCACGCTCAGGGTCGGCCGCGGTGGTTCCCATCCTCGCCACCCCAGGGGTCGCCGCCGGGACGGTCGCTGGTCAAACGCGACTTGAGTTCGGCGGCCTCGCCCTGCCGGTCAGGATCGTCGGCACGATCACCGACACCGCAGCGATGCCCGCCGGCGGCAGCTACGTGGTCCTGCCCAGCTGGGCAGCGGGCCGGCTGCCCTCGATTCCGCCGGCCACGACCGTGCTGCTGACCGGGTCAGCGATCAGCGCGCCTGAGCTGAGCGCCGCGGCCGCCCGGGTCTTGCCAGGCAGCCAGCTGACCTTCCGGCGCCAGGTGCTCAGCGCGCTAGCCTCCTCCCCCGCGCTGCACATGTCGGACGGGCTCTATCTCGTCGGGGCACTGGCCGCGGCCGCGCTCAGCGCGCTCGCCGCCGCGTTCGCCCTGGCCGCGTCCGCCCGCAGCCGGTCATTGATGATGACGCGGCTGGCCGCGCTCGGCATGGCCAGGCGTCAGGCGCTCGTCCTCGGCCTCACCGACGCGATCCCGCTGCTGTCGGTGGCTGCCATCGGCACCGCGGTCTCCAGCTGGCTGCTGGCCGAGGTGGTCGGGCCCGCTCTCGGCCTGGCCGTGTTCACCGGATCATCGGTGCCGGTGCCGCTCCGGCCGGCCTGGCTGGAATTGATCCTTCCGCTCGCCGGGATAGCGGTGCTCACGCTGTCCTTCCTCACCATCGACGGCATGCGGTCCGGACGGCGCGAGATCGGAACCGCCCTGCGTCAAGAGGAGACTGTCTGATATGTCCAGCATCGACGATCTCATCAGGGCGCAGCGACATGCGGCCGCGGCGGCGCGGGACCGGATGAGCGATCCGACCAGGACGGCCACCATCGTGTGCGACCGGCTGGTCCGGATCTTCTCGGTCGCCGGAGTGGAGACCCAGGCATTGCAGGGCCTTGATCTCGTGCTGCAGCGCGGTGAGCTGACCGCGCTGGTCGGTGCGTCCGGCAGCGGCAAGTCAACCCTGCTGAACATCCTGGCCGCACTCGACCTGCCGACCGGCGGCAAGGCCACGGTGGCCGGCCATGACCTGCTCACGATGGGGGCCAAGGAACGGCTTGCCTACCGGCGCTCGACCGTGGGGTTCCTGTGGCAGCAGACAAGCAGGAACCTGATGACCCAGCTCACCGCGGTGGAGAACGTCGAACTGCCGATGGAGCTGGCCCGGGTCAAGCGCAGCGAGCGCAGGCGCCACGCCGACGAGCTCCTTCGCCTGCTTGGCGTGGCCGAATGCCGGGACCGGCTGATCGGTCAGCTCTCCGGCGGGCAGCAGCAGCGGGTCGCGATCGGGGTAGCGCTCGCCAACTCCCCGAGCGTCCTGCTGGCCGATGAGCCCACTGGCGAGCTCGACACCGAGACCGCGGATGAGGTCTTCGCCGCGCTGCGCCGGGCCAACACCGAGACCGGCGTGACGGTCCTCGTCGTCACCCACGACGCGGCGGTATCGGAGCAGGTGAACCGGACCATCGCGATCAGGGACGGCCGGATCAGCACGGAGGTGCTGCGGATTCCGACCGGCGAGCGCGGCCGCCATGCCGTCCAGGCGCGGGAATACTCGGTGCTCGACCGGGCGGGTCGGCTGCAGCTGCCCACCGACTTCATCGAGGCGCTGGCGCTGAAAGACCGGGTTCGCCTGGCGCTCGAGCCCGACCACGTCGGCGTGTGGCCAGATCGCGACCGGTTCAGCCAGCAGGAGGAGTGGTGAGGAGGCGGCAGCAGCCGGCGCTGGTCCCAGCCGGAGCGGACGCGGCGGGACCCGCGGGATCGATAGACCCGGCGGTGGTAGTCAGGACCGAAGCGCTGACCCGCACCTTCGGCCGCGGGCCCGCCGCGGTGCAGGCATTGCGCGGGATCTCCTTCAGCGTGCGCCAGGGCGAGCTGGTGACCGTCTGCGGCCGGTCAGGCTCGGGCAAGACCACCTTGCTCAACATTCTGGCCGGCTTGGAGCGGCCGACGTCGGGTCGAGCGTGGGTGGCTGGACTTGAGGTGACTGCGATGAGCCGGGACGAGCAGCTGCGGATGCGCCGCGAGCAGGTCGCCCTGGTATTCCAGTCCTTCGCCCTGCTGCCGATGCTGTCCGCCGCCGAGAACATCGGCGTCCCGATGCGGCTTTCCCGCCTCGACCCGGACGCCAGGGAGCGACGGGTCGGCGACCTGCTGGAACTGGTCGGCCTGGAGGGCCGCGGGCATCAGCGGCCGCACGAGCTGTCCGGCGGTGAGCAGCAGCGGGTTGGCATCGCCAGAGCGCTGGCTAACAATGCCGGGCTGCTACTCGCCGACGAGCCCACCGGCCAGCTGGACTCGCACACCGCGCGCCAGATCATGGGCCTGATCCGGAGCGTGGTGCACGCGGAAGGGATCACCGCGATCGCGGCGACCCACGACCGCGCGCTGATCGACATCGCCGACCGGGTACTCATCATCAGGAACGGGCAGCTCTCGCCTGACGAAGGCGCGAGCCCGCCTGATCAGACCGGGCCGCGGTAGGGCACCGCGCCAATGCTGCATAGTTGGCTCTCCGCCGCGGATCTGAGATTCGCTGCGGGGGCAGGGAGATGATGAAGTTCGGGGCTGACCTGAACCGGGTGCGGCGCAAGGCGCTGACATCCCGCGCCGCCGCCAGGCTGAGCCGGACGAAGGCCGTCCTCGCGCCGATCGGCATGGCGATCCTGGCGCTCGCGCTGGCCGGCACGACGGCCTTCCTGATCGTCAGCGGACTCGCGGCGGGATCTGCCGGGAACGCGGGTACCCAGGCTGGCCAGCTTCGCCAGCAGCCACCCGCTGTCGCTGGCAACCTGCCGCGGCAGGACAGCGCCGAGCTCCGGCCCGGTGTCCAGGCCGCGATGACGCAATTCCGGCAGCGCTTCGCCGCCGTGCTTGATGACTCAACCGCAAGTTATCCAGCCGGGGTCTATGCCGAGCCAGGTCGCGCTGACCCAACCACAGGAGGCTCTGCCTGGGTGCTGTACCTCGGCTTCAACAGCCCCTCGCGGCTGGGCAAGCTGTCCGCCACAGTCAACCGCCTGATGGCCAGCCTGTCCGGCTCCGGCTCCGGCACCGATGCCGGGCCCTGGCGGGTCGCTGCCGGTCCGGCCGGCGGCGTGGCGCAATGCGTCATCACGGTGATCGCCGGAAGCCAGATGTCGGTCTGCGGCTGGGCCACGCCCGGCGCGATCGGCGCGATCATGTCCCCGGCTCGCGATACCGCAGTCAGCGAGCTAGCGGCTCTGCTGAGCCTGATGCGGCCGAGTCTGCAGGCCAGCTGACGCGGACCAGATTCAGGCGGACTTCTCCCGCGGCGTCCGCCTGGCCACCTCGCGCGGCACGATGGTCGGATTGACGTTCTCAAGCACAGCGGCCGCGGTGATGACGACCCGCTCGACGTCCTTGCGGCTTGGCACTTCGTACATCACCGACAGCAGCACTTCCTCCAGGATGGCGCGCAGTCCGCGGGCTCCGGTACCGCGCAGGATCGCCTGGTCGGCGACGGCCTCCAGGGCGTCGTCGGTGAACTCCAGGTCCACGCCATCCAGCTCGAACAGCCGCCGGTACTGCCGCACCAGCGCGTTCCTTGGCTCGGTCAGGATCCGGATCAGCGCCTCGCGGTCCAGGTTGTGCACGCTGGTGATGACCGG
Organism: uncultured Actinomycetota bacterium; assembly: GCA_963850875.1. GTDB lineage: Bacteria > Actinomycetota > Actinomycetes > Streptosporangiales > Streptosporangiaceae > Chersky-822. The sequence continues at coordinate 261,638 of CAWKNA010000004.1, read as the reverse complement.
AAGCCGGCCGACGAACTCCGGGATCATGCCGAATTTGAGCAGGTCCTCGGGCATGACCGCGGCGAACTGATCCGACTGCACCCGGTCGCTCTTCACCCGGAGTACCGCACCGAAGCCCATGCCGCTGCGGCCGACCCGCTGCTCGATGATCCGCTCGAGTCCGGCGAATGCCCCGCCGCAGATAAACAGCACGTTGGTCGTGTCGATCTGGATGAACTCCTGGTGCGGGTGCTTCCGGCCGCCCTGCGGGGGTACCGAGGCCGTGGTGCCTTCCAGGATCTTCAGCAGTGCCTGCTGGACGCCTTCACCGGAGACATCGCGGGTGATCGACGGGTTCTCGCTCTTGCGGGCGATCTTGTCGATCTCGTCGATGTAGATGATGCCGGTCTCGGCCTTCTTGACGTCATAGTCGGCCGCCTGGATCAGCTTGAGCAGGATGTTCTCGACATCCTCCCCCACGTAGCCCGCCTCGGTCAGGGCGGTGGCGTCGGCGATGGCGAACGGCACGTTCAGCAGCCGGGCCAGGGTCTGCGCCAGCAGCGTCTTGCCCGACCCGGTCGGCCCGAGCAGCAAGATATTGGATTTGGCGAGCTCGACGCCGTCCTCGGCGGTTCGCTCGCCGCCCGACTGGATCCGCTTGTAGTGGTTGTAGACGGCGACCGAAAGGCCTTTCTTGGCCTTCTCCTGTCCGATCACGTAGGAGTCGAGGAACTCGTAGATCTCGCGTGGCTTCGGCAGGCTGTCCCACTTGATCTCGGAAGGCTCGGCGAGCTCCTCCTCGATGATCTCGTTGCACAGGTCGATGCACTCGTCGCAGATGTATACCCCGGGGCCGGCGATCAGCTTTTTGACCTGCTTCTGGCTCTTACCGCAGAACGAGCACTTCAGCAGGTCACCGCCATCGCCGATGCGTGCCACCCAGTTACTCCTTATCCTGCGCCGCCCTTGCCGGGCGACTCGAACCACCTGCGGTCATCCCCGCGGCGCGGCTGCCGCCGCGGGGCCGGAATTAGACGGTACCGCGTCTTGCACCGTGGCCGCTGCCTAAGCTCCGGTCACCTTTGGCGCGTCGCGCCGACGGCAACCTGCGCCTAGGACGACACTACCTCCGGCTTGCGCTTAACCATCGTCAGAACATCATCCACCAGCCCGTATTCTTTCGCCTCATGGGCGGTGAGGAACTTGTCCCGCTCGATGTCGTGGCGGATGACCTCCTCATCCCGGCCGGTGTGCTTGGCCAGCACCTGCTCCATGGCCTGGCGCATCCGCTGGATCTCCTTCGCCTGGATCTCCAGGTCGCTGGACTGGCCGTAGCCGCTCTCGATGGCCGGCTGATGGATCAGGATCCGCGAGTTAGGCAGCGCCATCCGCTTGCCCTTGGTGCCGGCCGCCAGCAGCACCGCGGCCGCTGAGGCCGCCTGGCCAAGGCAGAACGTCTGAATCTCCGGCTGGACGTACTGCATGGTGTCGTAGATCGCCATCATGGACGTCATCGACCCGCCAGGGGAGTTGATGTAGATCAGGATGTCGCGGTCGGGATCCAGTGACTCGAGCGTGATCAGCTGAGCCATCACGTCGTTGGCCGACGCGTCATCGATCTGCACCCCGAGGAAGATGATCCGCTCCTCGAAGAGCTTGTTGTACGGGTTCATCTCCTTGATCCCGTACGGTGTCCGCTCCACGAAGGACGGCAGGACGTACCTGGCCTCGGCCAGTCCCGGCCGAGCGGATCCGGTCAAGCCTGTCGCCACGTTGGGCTCCTTCGATCTCGGCTCGATGCTCATGACACCGCGCCGTTGGTCTGGACCTCTACAGCATTGCGCACGACGTGGTCGACGAATCCGTAGTCCTTGGCCTGATCGGCCGTGAACCAGCGGTCCCGGTCAGAGTCGGCCTCTACCTGCTCCACGGTCTGACCGGTGTGCATCGCGGTGCGCTCGGCCAGGATCCGCTTCAGGTACAGGATCTGCTCCGCCTGAATCCTGATGTCCGATGCCGTGCCCCCGATCCCGCCGTGCGGCTGGTGCAGCATGATCTGCGCGTGCGGCATGGCGTAGCGCTTGCCTGTCGTACCCGCGCAGAGTAGGAACTGGCCCATCGACGCCGCCATCCCCATCGCATAGGTGGCGATGTCGTTCGGCACGAACTGCATGACGTCATAGATGGCCAGGCCGGCGCTGACCGACCCGCCCGGCGAGTTGATGTACAGGCTGATGTCGCGCTTGGGGTCCTCGGCGGCCAGCAGGATCAGCTCGGCGCAGATCCGGTTGGCCATATCGTCGTCGACCTGCTGGCCGAGGAAGATGATCCGGTGCCGCAGCAAGCGCTGGAAGAGCTGGTCGCTCATCGGCAGCATCGGAGCCTCCGTCGCCCGGGCGAGTATCCGGGCTGGCGGCTGAACTTCGGGCGACGTGGTCACGATGCCCTCCTGTATGTCTCGTCCGGCACCGCGCGCCTGCGCGCCGTGCCCTCCCGCACCGTTGAGTCTTATGACTGCGACCCTAACCCGGCGCCGGGGCGGCAACGTCCGCCGCTCCGGCCTGTTCGCTATGGGCGCAGGCAGCCCCCGGTCGACGGTCCACTGAGGCACCGCGGCTGCCGCACGATCGCGTGATCCGGCCCGGTCAGTGCCCGTCGGCCGGTTCAGGGACGGCTACCGGTCAGCCCCGCTGGCCGACCCAGGGACGGCTCCGCTCGGCCTGGCCGATCAGCGCGCCCGGTGCCAGCTCGGGGACGGCTCCGCTCAGTCCGCGTCCGCGGGGGGCTTCGCCTCCTTGGCGGCACCCCGGCGCCCCCTGCCCTTGGCAGCACCCTTCTCTTCGCCCTGGCCGGCCGCTGCCTTCGCAGCGCCGCGCCTGGCGGCGCGGCCTTTCGCCGGAGCGTCAGCGGAGGCGTCCGCGGCGGCCTCGGGTGCGTCGACGGATTCGGTGCTGTCGGCCACATCGAGGTCGGCTGACGGCGCGCCGGACTCGTCTTGCTCCTGAGCCCCGATGACGACCTTGCGGCCCGACTGATCTGTCACTTTCGCCCGTTCGGCGATCAGCGCGGCTGCCTTGGATCGCAGTACCTCACCGACGACCGCGCCGAGCTGGCCCTGGCTGGTCAGCTGGCGGGCCAGCACATCCGGGGAGACTCCCTGCTGATATGCGAGCTGTGTCACATACTGGCCGAGATCCTCCTGCTCAACGCTCAGCTTCTCCTGCTCGGCGATCTGGTCCAGGATGAACTGGACCTTGACCGACCTCCGAACGTCATCGGAGATGTCCTTCTCCACGTCGGCGGCGGTGACACCGCGACTCTCGGCGAAGGTCTCGATCGTCAGGCCCGCCTGGTCCAGTTCGGCGGCGAACGACTGCTGCCTGTGCTCAACCTCATGCTCGATGATCGACTCTGGCAGCGGCATGTCGATCTGCCCGAGCAGCGCCTCGATGCCGCGGTCCCGGGCTTGGCCGACCTGACCCGCCCGGCGCATCACCTCCATCTGCTTGCGGGTATTCGCCCGCAGCTCGCCGACGGTGTTGAACTCACTCGCCGACTGCGCGAAGCCGTCATCAAGCTCGGGCAGATCCTTGACCTTGACGCTGCGGACGGTCACCTTGACGTCGGCCAGGCTTCCGGCATGCTCGCCGCCGGCCAGCTCGGTCTGGAAGGTCTTGGTTTCCTCAGCGGCCATGCCGACCAGGACGTCGTCAAGCCCGTCCAGAATCGAGCCGCTGCCCACCTCGTAGGAGATGCCGGTCGCCTGCGCATCGTCCACTGGCTGGCCGTCCACCTCAGCTGCCAGGTCGATCGACACGTAGTCGCCAGCCTCCGCTGGCCGGTCCGCCGCCCGCAGTGAGGCGAACCGCTCGCGCAGCGCGCCGAGATACTCCTCCACCTGATCAGGACCGACCTCGGCATCGTCGACGACGACCTGCAGCCCGTCTAGATCGGGGATCTCGAACTTCGGCCGGACATCGACCTCGGCGGTGAACGCCATCTGCTCGCCGTCGTCAAGCCTGGTGATTTCCACCTCGGGCTGGCCGAGCGCGAATACCTGAGCCTCGCGTACCGCCTTGCTGTACAGCTCGGGCACGGCCTCGTTGATCGCCTGCTCGAGCACGACGCTACGGCCGACTCGCTGGTCAAGCACCTGGCGCGGAACATGACCCGGTCGGAACCCGGGGATCCGGACCTGGCGGCCGACCTCGCGGTAGGCCTGGTCCAGGTTTGGTTTGAGCTCATCGAATGGGACCTCGATCGTGAGGCGCACGCGGGTTGGGCTCAGTTCTTCGACGTCGGTCTTCACGACGTGGTCACTCCTTGGCTCCCCGGCCGGACAGGGGGTTCTTGCCGCTGCACGGCATGGATGGTCACGCACGGCTACGGCGGCCAAGTCTAGGGCCTAGGAGCCATATTCACCCGCCACGGGTGGTGATCGGCGTTCCCCGCTGACTCACGATGAGGACACAGCGCTGAGCGCAGGACTTGCCTGCGCCGACCCGTTACCGCGGCTGCTAAGCGGCGGAGGGTCAAGCTGAAGGAGGTCACACATGACCACACCCCACTCGACCCGGCCGGGCCAGCAAGGCCAGCCGGGCCAGCCGGGAGCCGGGGCGGCTCAGGAGCACGGCACTCCGGACCCCGAGCAGTCCGGTTCTGACTGGCAGCGGGCAGTCGAAACCGGCTACCCAGGCGCCGGTTCGCCAGGATCTGGGCCACCAAGCCCCGACTTCTCCCAGAGCGCGTGGCCGGCCTTCCTGGCCGCCGGCCTGGGATGCCTGGTCGTCGGCCTGATGCTGCTCATCTGGCCCAAGGCAACGTTGACCATCGCCGCAGTCCTGATCGGCGTGTCGCTGGTGGTGGCTGGCCTGGTACGTCTGATCGACGGATTCACGGCGCACGACGCCAGCGGAGGCAAGCGCGCGGCCAATGTGGTGATCGGCCTGCTGGCCATCATCGTCGGCCTGTACTGCGTCAGGCACCATGACATCACCATCGCCGTGCTGGCCATCATCGTCGGGCTGTTCTGGGTGATCCACGGGATAGCCGACATCGCGGCCGGCTTGTTCGTTGGCCCGTTTCCCGGCCGCGGACTCACCGTGATCGCAGGGGTGTTCAGCCTGATCGCAGGCATCATCGTGCTGTTCTGGCCAACCATCTCGATCGTCGTGCTGGTGGCGGTGATCGGTATCTGGCTGATCGTCTACGGACTCCTGCTGTCGATCATGGCCTTCAGACTCCGCCGCACCGGATCCTCGGTGTCGGGGCCCGGCCCAGGTCAGCTGGCCGCAACCTAGGTCGCGGGTGTTTGTTCCACCAGGCAGGGACAGGGTATGACGCAGACGATCAGAAGACTCGCTGGCCGCCACGGGGATGCAACGGCGCCTGCGGGAGCCAAGATCGCGAGCATGCAGCTCGTGGCTGGCGAGAGAGGGGGCGGCTTGACATGAGTAGTTCACCAGAGCGACAAGCCGGAGCGACTGGATACGAGCCGGGTCAGGCTCCGGCTCCCGGAGCCAACTATCCGGAGCGCCAGGCCGGGACGGCAAGCTCCACGATGGCGTACGAGCCGAGCCAAGGTCCCAGCGCTGGGTATCCGGCTGGCGGCCGGCACGAGGGCGGCGGGCAGCGCGGGGCGGTCGTCGGCTTCACCGCACTGGCCGGGACGTTCATGGTGCTAGCCGGGTTGTGGAGCGTCGTCGTCGGGACGGTAGCGCTGGCGCACGGCAAGGTCTTCGTGGCGGCGCCGAACTACACGTTCCGGTACAACATCCACTCTTGGGGCTGGGTCGAGCTGATCATGGGGATCGTGATCTTCGCCGCAGGTGTCTGCATCTTCCTCGGCATGGCCTGGGCTCGGATCCTTGGCGCCGTGCTAGCGGTACTGAGCGCGATCGCCAACTTCATGTTCATCCCTTACCAGCCAGTGTGGTCGATCGTCGTGATCGCACTCGACGCATTCGTCATCTGGGCGCTGCTCAGCCCGAGGCGGGGGGCCGAGGTCTTCTAGCCGGATCGCGACCCGGCGGTACCAGGCCGACTAGCGGATATCGGGAAGCCCCGCCGCGGTATCAGCTATCGCGGCGGGGCTCGTTCCTGCCGCAGGCGAGGCCACCGCAGGCGGCAGGATCGCCCGCGGCGGATGAGGCGGCCGGGCAGCGGATCGCCGCAGAATGACCAGGACAATACCGGGCTCGCCGCCTACCCCGCAGCCAGGCCGTTACCCGCGCCCGGCCGGGCGCGGCTGATAAGGAGACCAAGACGGCTGGGCGGCAGGCTGCGGGCACCGACAATGGCGACCTCGATCATCAGGCTCCGCAGCGCCGGTACCGGTACGGACTGCTGCTCATTATCCTGATCGTCACCTATCTGCTGTCGGCGTCCTACTCCAGCCGCTGGATTAGCTTCACCCAGCTCGTGCTGTTCACCACGACCGGATTGCTGGCACTGCGCAACTCGCCGTTCGGGCGGCGCACGGTCGGCCTGATCGTCGCTGGGTGCGTGATCGGCTCGGCGATCATGATCGTGCTCACGGTGGTATTGCTGCACGGGAGTTCGGTCGGCCTCGGGACAGCCAGCATCTGGACCGCCATCCTGCTGCTGCTGACCGTCGTGCTGATCGTGCTGCAGATCCTGTCGTTGCCGGTAGTAACCCTGCAGAGTATCTATGGTGCGCTGAGCGCCTACCTGATCATCGGGCTGATGTTCGCGTCGTTCTACTCGGCGATGTCGCACCTAGGCGGCACTGCCTTCTTCACGCCTGGGGACCTGTCGCACGGGCAGGCGCCGGACACCACGATCTTCCAGTACTTCAGCTTCACGACGCTGACCACCCTGGGCTACGGCGACTTCACGGCCGGAACCAACGCAGGCAGGGCGGTCGCGGTCCTTGAGGCGGTGGTCGGCCAGATCTTCCTGGCCACCCTGGTAGCCAGGCTGGTCGCCGCTTTCCGGGCACCGACCCAGCAATCTGCAAGCAATGATGCGCCCGCCGACGCCGACAGCTGAGCCGCCAAGCGGGCACGCGCGACCGGCGTATGGTCTTGTCGGTGAGATCGCGGAACCACCGCTCCACCAGGTTGAGCCAGGAACTCGACGTGGGCGTGAAGTGCAGGTGGAAGCGGGGGTGCTTGTCCAGCCACGCGGCGACGTTCGGGTGCTTGTGGGTGCCGTAGTTGTCTAGGATCATGTGGATCTGAAGGCCCGGGGCACCTGCCGGTCGATGGCGCGCAGGAACTTGAGGAACTCGCCGTTGCGGTGCCTGGGGTAGCACTGGCCCATCACCGTGCCGGTGAGCACGTTCAGCACGGCGAACAGCGTGGTGGTGCCGTTGCGCTTGTAGTCGTGGGTCATCGTGCCGGCCCGGCCCTTCTTCATCGGCAGCGTCGGCTGAGTCCGGTCCAGCGCCTGGTTATCCGGTGTCCGGTGGCCTGACAAGCATGTTTCCGCAGGTGAAGCCGTTGCGGACGCGTCCGTTACAGAAGCAGCGACGACCAGGCCAGGACGCTGGCCGGGCTCCGTGACCGGAGACGCCGCCAGATCACGACGTCCATCGCCATCTGTTCGCGGACGCTGGCTCCGTTGCGGACTGACCCTGGATATTTCGTCCGCGACAGAGCAGGAACCAGTCATATCGGTCTCTTGTCCTCCGTGGCGGACGGCGGGATCGTCCCCCGGATAAGCCTGGATCTGGGACTTCTCGTCCATGCACAGCACGACAGCCTGGTCGGGGGGTTCAGGTACAGGCCCACCACGTCGGTCAGCTTCTCCTCGAACCGCTTGTCGTTGCTCAGCTTGAACGTCTTCACCAGGTGCGGCTGCAGCCCGCGCGGGGACCAGATCCGCTGCACCGTCGCCGGGCTCACCCCCTGCGCCCTCGCCATGGTGCGGCACGACCAGTGCGTCACGCCCGGCGGCTTGTCGTGCAAGGTGGCATGCACGATCGCCGCCGCCTTCTCCGCGCTGATCGACGGCTTGCGGCCCCGCCCCTCGCGCACCTGGCCGAAGCCCTTCAGCCCCTCGGCCGCGAACCGCTCCCGCCACGCCGTCACGCTTGCCGGCGAGGCGCCCACCGCCTGCGCGATCGCGGTCGTCGCCACCCCGTGCCGACCAGCAGCACCCCCCGGCCCGGTCACCTCCCGGTGCGGGGCGGCGCGGGCGGTAGCCAGCCTCTCCAGGATCTCTCGCTGGCTATCAGTCAGGGGCAGGGCGGCGGTAGCTGGGCGCACCGCCCAGTCTACCACAATCATCAGTTATTTACGAGACACCACAGTAGGGCCTTGTTAACCGCGGAAAACCCTCACCCTTCGGGGTGGGGGTCTTCTGCTGACTGGGCTCGCTCCCTGACTATGCCGGCGGGCCTTGACATGACTTCCTGTCAGGTCCAGTGTCAAGCCTGCGGGCCAAACCAATCTCGATGCGTGCAGAACCACGTAAATCGGCATACCCGTGCGCCAAAGGGGACCGCTGGGGCGCGAGAACGCCCCAGCGACCGGTGTCCTCACATCCGTCCAACAGAAGGGAAGCCCGAAGTGAGAACATCACGCAGTTTAGCAAGGGCTGGCTGGCTGGGCCGAATCGCCATTCTGGCAACAGCGCTCACCCTCGTCGGGTTCACCACGACCGGAGCCGCAATGGCAGCCGTGCAGAAGCCCCATCACCATCCAAGCCCCTCCGGGATAGCCATACCCGCTGCGGGAGACAATTGGGATTATCAAGGCTTCGAAAGCGGCAACTGCGGCACCGCCACGGTCGTCGGCGACTACGACGGCGGCGGGAAGATGATCATTCAGGGGCAACTGGTCACCGAGGATGGAGAGGCAATCACTGGCGGAACGGTCACATTCATCTGGTCGTGGCCCGGCGGGGGAGGCCGCAAGAGCTGGGAGCCAAAGAACTCCCTCGGCAACTGGATTAGCCCACAGATGAGCTTCACCGCACCGTTGGAGGTCCAAGTGACAGTCCTCCTGACCGGCTTCATCATCACACCGGACGGGGACTGCTCAATCGAAAACCCGCACTTCACAACGAATCCGCTAGAGTGATCGTACGTTACGCCGCTGTTGGAGGCTGAATGCCCTCCATCAGCGGCCTAACGCAGCCGGCGACATTGAACTGCTGAGCCAAGCTCAGTCGGCCAGTTGCATCCGGGCAGGAGCGCGCTACGTTGGCAGATCGCTACGCTGCTTTCGCCGAACTGGTGCAGGACACTCTGGCAGTGATCGACAGTTCGGCGCTGCTCCACCGACGCGAGCCCTCATCCGACGAACGTGTCAAGTTCCCATCGAGACGCCTCCGGCTGGCTGCGGTGGAGGCGCAGGCTGCTCTTGCGCAGCAAGACCACGCAGCCGCTCAGCGCACCGTGACCTCAATGCTGAACCAGATGATCCGCCTGGCGCGTTCTGCGCCGTGGTGGGGCTCCGATGCCGCCGCAACGATTGCCGACACTGTCGAGTATGCCAGCGGCAACCATGAAGTCGGCAGTGCGACCGCTCAACGGGCGTGGGAGCGGTACTTGGCTGCTCGTGCCTCCTTCGTTGGCCTCGGGCTCGAATTGCTTAACATTCCGGGTGAGGAATGGCAGGCGTTGCGTGGACGGATGGACCAAGCTGAGGAAGAGTGGCTGGCCGGCTGGAATGACTGGCACGCCATGCGCGAGCAAGCGGACTAGGCACGACTTAAAGCCGCGGTGAGCTGGACCCGGCCCAGACCGAGGACGAACACGTGTTCTAATCGGCAGAGTATGAGCCGCTAGCGTGTTCGTATCCGGCTCACGACCTGCACAATGCGAGCACGGCCACTCGTGGGCGCCAGGCAGTAGCAACATGATCCTCGGCTGGGTCCTGTGCGACTGCCCCGGCGTCCAGGACAACCCGGCAGGGTACGGCCACCACCAGGTCCGCTGCATCGCCGGCTGCACGTCCGTCTGGTACGACCCGCCGCACACGAAACAAGCAGCCAGCGCCCGCTCCGCTTCGGGGAGGTTCAGGATGCCGGTCTCGGCGGTTCCTTTGCGGCTGAACAGCTAGTGTGGTGTCTCGTAAATAACTGATGATTGTGGTAGACTGGGCCGTGCGCCCAGCTACCGCCGCCCTGCCCCTGACTGATAGCCAGCGAGAGATCCTGGAGAGGCTGGCTACCGCCCGCGCCGCCCCGCACCGGAAGGTGACCCGGGCGCGGGCGGTGCTGCTGGCCGGCGACGGGGTGGCGACGACCGCGATCGCGCAGGCGGTGGGCGCCTCGCCGGCAAGCGTGACGGCGTGGCGGGAGCGGTTCGCGGCCGAGGGGCTGAAGGGCTTCGGCCAGGTGCGCGAGGGGCGGGGCCGCAAGCCGTCGATCAGCGCGGAGAAGGCGGCGGCGATCGTGCATGCCACCTTGCACGACAAGCCGCCGGGCGTGACGCACTGGTCGTGCCGCACCATGGCGAGGGCGCAGGGGGTGAGCCCGGCGACGGTGCAGCGGATCTGGTCAGCCCGCGGCCTGAAGCCGCACCTGGTGAAGACGTTCAAGCTGAGCAACGACAAGCGGTTCGAGGAGAAGCTGGTCGACGTGGTGGGCCTGTACCTGAACCCGCCTGAGAAGGCGGTGGCGCTGTGCATGGACGAGAAGTCCCAGATCCAGGCCCTGGACCGGACCCAGCCGACGCTGCCGATGAAGAAGGGCAGGGCCGGGACGATGACCCATGACTATAAGCGCAATGGCACCACCACGCTGTTCGCCGCCCTCGACGTGCTGTCCGGAACGGTGACCGGCCAGTGCTACCCCAGGCACCGCAACGGGGAGTTCCTCAAGTTCCTGCGCGCCATCGACCGGCAGGTGCCCAAGAGCCTGGAGATCCACATGATCCTCGACAACTACGGCACCCACAAGCACCCCAACGTCATCGCCTGGCTGGACAAGCACCCCCGCTTCCACCTGCATTTCACGCCCGCGTCGAGTTCCTGGCTCAACCTGGTGGAGCGGTGGTTCCGCAACCTCACCGGGCAAGCCATCCGCCGCGGCGTCTTCCGGTCGGTACCCGAGCTGATCGCCGCGATCGAGGCATACCTGCAGGCAAACAACGACAATCCCAGGCCCTTCGTCTGGACCGCCACCGCCGGGGAGATCCTGGATAAGGTCCGGCGCGGTCGGGCAACCCTCGAATCAATCACCACTTAAAAACGAGACACTACACTAGGTGCCGTGACCGCATAGGTTCACCGGTTCTCGTCCGGGGCGGGGCTGGGGCCGGTTGGATGGGGTCTGACATCCCATCCAATGTGTGGAGGCGTGGTGACGGAACCAGTCAGAGTCCGCAGGCTGAGTGATCAAGAGGGCCAGAAGTTACAGCGGATCGTGCGCCGGGCAGCACGAGTTCGGTGCGCTACCGGTGGGCGATGATGTTGCTGGCCTCGGCCGGCGGGAACCGGGTCCCGGTCAGCGCCCAACTCGTGCAAGCGGACGAGGACACGGTGCGCGATGTGATCCACCGCTTCAACGAGATCGGCATGGCCGCGCTGGACCCTCGGTGGGCGGGAGGCCGCCGGCAACAACGAGTTCAAACGGTACCCGGGCTCTTCGCCATGATCCGTTCTCTGCGCACGCCATCGGGCAGGAGATCGCCCAGCTCACCAATGTCTGCGAAACCGTGGCGTTCGTAGAGAGCGATCGCCTTGCCGTTGTCCGGCATCACCGACAGACGCAACGTCTGGGCGTGCCGTTCCACAGCCCACCTTTCCACCGCCCTGATCAAGAGGTCTCCCACTCCCTGGCCACGCGCCACGGGGCTAACCCACATCGAGATCAGCTCAACACTGGCGCCTTCCTCAGCCGGTACTCCGCTGGCCATCCCAACCGGATGACCGTCGAGGACCGCTACGACATCGCGCGCACCAGGAATCTCCAGGCGAGCACGCCAGCGTTCCTCTCGATCACCGGCTCCTTTCCACTCTGCCAACGTCGATCCGAACGCGAAGGGCCTCGGAACGCGCCGCCAGTCGCAGCTCCCGCCAGATCGGCCAGTCGTCTGACTCCAAAGTACGCAGTTCAAGCATGATCCAGACCCTGCCCTGCCTGGGGCACCAGCGGCAAGGCAATTACAGACACCACGAACAACGCGACCTGTCACTTCTGTGACCGGCTGGCAAACGGGACCGGCACTGCAAGTCTTCCAATCGACTCCGCTCGCGCGGGCCGACCAATCCGGCGAACCTTCCCGGTCAAAGCATTAGGTCGGCTACGGATGAGCGGCGGCTGGCACTGGGCCGCCGCGCTGCAGAGTGCCTGCGGTGATTTGTTCGATAGCCCAGTCGATCCAGTCGATCAGGGTGGCATAGAGGCGGCGGCCGAACTCGATCGCCAGCCGACTGGCACTCTGGACCGGGCTAGCGGCCCAGTCCTTCTCCGCGATGATCTTGTCGACGTACCCGAGGTGGCGGACATACTCGGCCCGGTCCCGCCTGAGGTAGGCCAGTGCCTCATCAGCGGGCAGCACCCACAGGCAGAACACCCGTAGCACCGCCTCATAGCGGACCGAGTAGTCCGGCTGGGTGTCACGCAGCCACGACCGGAGCGCGTCAATCCCGGCGGGCGTTGTCTCGTACACCTTGCGGCCCCTGGGACCGTCGCCGGTCTGCGCGATCAGCCCCTCAGCCGCCAGCTTGGCTAGCTCCGGATAGATCTGACTGTGCAACCCCAGCACAGATCCACACCAGGCGATGGGCAACCCTCGCCGTACTCTGCCTGTCCCTGGTCGTCGTGGTGGTGGACAACAGCATCGTTAACGTCGCGCTGTCCACCCTCGTGCGCCAGCTGCACGCATCAACCACCGCCTTGCAGTGGGTCGTCGACTCCTACACCCTGGCCATGGCCGGACTGCTGCTTACCATGGGCAGCCTCGGAGACCGGATCGGACGGCACCGGACCCTGGCGGGCGGCCTGCTGGTCTTCGGGCTCGGGTCGGCGCTCGCGGCCGCCTCCGGGTTGGCGGGGAATCTCATCGCCTGCCGGGTGCTATGGGCATCGTCGCCGCCACGATCATCCCCGCCACTGTGTCGATCCTGACCAAGGGCTTCATCAGCCACCCAGAGCGAGCTCGCGCGATTGCCCTGTGGTCGGCTGTGGCCGGCCTCGGGGTCGCCATCGGCCCGACGCTTGGCGGCTGGCTGCTCGAGCATTTCGGGCTGGGGTTCGATCTTCATGGTGAACCTGCCGATCGTGATCGTGGCCCTGGTGGGCGGCCGGCTGGTCGTGCCGCCCTCGGCGGATAGCCACCCGCGGGCTCTCGATCCGATTGGTGCCCTGCTCCCGATCGCAGGTCTGGTCGCCCTCGTCTATGCCATCATCGAGGCCCCGTCGAATGGATGGCTTAGCGCCGTCACGCTCGGCACCGGCTCGCTCGGTGCGACGATCCTGGCCGCCTGGGTGGCCTGGGAACTGCGCAGCTCCTACTGGCGGCCGCTGCCGCCGCTGCGCTCGGATCGCTGGCAGCAGCTCTGTTCCTGCCCGCCAGGGCGGCGGCCCGTGCCCCGGAACCTGCACCCGCCCGGGCGGCGGCCCGTGCCCCGGAACCTGCACCCGCCCGGGCGGCGGCCCGAACCCCAGAACCTGCGCCCGCCGGGGCACCTGACCTGGCCGTCCTCGCCCAGGCTGGTGCTGGCGGCCGCTGCCGCACGCGATTAGATCATTCGCGGCGCCGTCACCGACCTGCGGAGATTGCCAGGCCCCGTAGCGTGGCTGTGACGAGCCTGGACCTGGCGACAGTGATGATGGGCCTGGCGGAAAGGAGAAGTCGATGGCGGACGATCAGAAGGACACGTCGGGCGCGTCGCCCAGCGTGATGCAGGAGTTCATCGCTCAGATCCGCGGCGTTGCCGAGCGGCTGGAGGACCTGACCGGGCTCGGTCAGGCCCTTCCGTCGCTGCCTTCGCTGCCGGGACTGCGGACCTGGCCGGCGCCCGGCGCCTTCTCGGCGGCACAACTGAGGTCGATCGCCACCAGCGTCACGGCACAGCGACGCAGCATCGAGGCGCTGAGGACCCAGCTGGAAGCGTTCGACGAGCAGCTGGCCGTGCTGGAGAGCATCCTCAAGCCGCTCGCGGAGTGGAGCAGGACCTGGGCCGACCTCGAGGAGCGGCTGATGAACGCGGTTCCCGGCCGGGGAACCGAGGGCAAGGCCGGCGGTTCCTGACCTCCCGCTGATCGAGCCACCGAGTCAGGGTCACCTGCGGTCTACAGTGCGGCCGTGGGGTTGCGTTGTAGCCAATGCCCTCGACCTGGTGCGGCGATGACCTGCCCGTCTTCCAGCACGACGTCGCCGCGGCTCACTGTGAAGCGTGGCCAGCCGCAGACCTCGCGGCCGTCGTAGGCGGAGTAGCCAGCCTTGGACTGCATCGACCGGCCGTCGATGGTCCGGCGGAGCTGCGGGTCGAGAACGACCAGATCGGCGTCACTGCCGACCGCGATCGTTCCCTTCCGCGGGTACAAGCCGAACAGGCGCGCCGGGTTCGCCGACGTCAGCGAGACGAACCGAGGCAGCGAGATGCGACCGGTCCGGACACCAGCCGAGAACAGCATCGGCAGCATCGTCTCTAGATCAGCGACGCCCTCCCATGCCGTGGTCACGTCAAGCCGGTCATCGATCTTGTTGGGCAGCGACCATGGCGCGTGGTCACTGCCGAGGGTATCGATGGACCCATCGGCAAGACCAGACCACATCGCCGCCACGTCGCCGGGTTCTCGCAGCGGCGGCGAGCCGATGTACTTCCCGCCCTGCGGCTCGGCAAGCACCTCGCTGGTCAGGTACAGATACAGCGGCCGGGTCTCGACGAAGACCGGCAGGCCGCGCCCCCGCCCGCGGCGGGCTGCCTGGAGCGCGGACCGGGACGACAGGTGGACGATATAGATCGGCGACCCGGTGGCCTCGCAGATCGCCACTGCCCGCTCGACGGCGGCCCGCTCGGCCAGCACCGGCCGGCTGGCCGCCCAGTCGGCCAGACCGCCGCGCCCGGCCGCAAGCAGCTGCTCGCCAGCGAATCGGACCAGCGCGCCGTCCTCACAGTGGATCAGCGTCAGCATCCCGAGCTGCCCGGCACTCCTGACGGCCTCGATCATCTCGGCGGTGCGCGTCTCGAACTCACTGGAGGTCATGAACAGCTTCAGGCTCGTGTGCCCGGCGGCCGCCAGCAGCGGCAGCTCGGCCAGGGCGCCGGACGACGGTTCGGCCATGACCGGATGCAGCACATAGTCAACGGCAGCGGCGTTCTTGGCGGCAGCCAAGTCGCGGGCGACGGCGTCGCGGAGCGACTGATCTCCCGCGGGAAATGTCATGTTGCCGATCGAGGTGACGCCGCCGGCGATGGCGGCAGCCGAGCCGCTGGAGAAGTCGTCCACCCAGTCGGGGCCACCCGGCTGCGGCGGCTCCGCCGATGACAGGTGGACGTGCATGTCCAGCCCGCCGGGCAGGACCAGAGCGCCGGTCGCGTCGATCTCCCGCCGACCGCGCAGCGAGCCGCCGATCTGGCTGATCCTGCCCTGGCTGATCCCCAGGTCGCAGTCGGCCGAGCTGCCCGCGGTCACCACGGTGCCGCCGCGGACCACCAGATCGCATTCCGAGTCAGGAACTTCACTCACCTCCGTGTCAGGTGTCCAGCGGCAGGTCCCTGATCATCTGTATGACCTCGTCCCGCCCGTAGCCCTGCCGGCTGGCGAACTGGATCAGGCTTCTGACCTGGCTGAGGACCGCGCCACGCTGCGGCGTGCCGGCCACTGTAATGCCACGCCCACGACGAAATTCAAGCAAACCTTCGTCCCGAAGCACGTGCAGGGCACGCAGCACCGTGTTCTTGTTCACGCCGAGCACGGCGGCTAGGTCCTTGGCCAAGGGGAGCCGCTCACCCGGGCCGGCCTCGCCCTCGGCGATGGCGCGGCGGATCTGCGCCGCCACCTGATCATGCAGCGGCAGCGGACCCGCCCGGTCAATGTTGACATCTAACATGGTACTAGCAATAGTAGATCCATGATGAACGTGCGGCAAGACCGGACCGTTGGCAGCGTGGTCGCACCTTCCGGCCTTGACGCTAGCGCCGCCGGCCAGATCGAGGTGGCAGCGGCGGCAGGTTCAGGAAGCTCGCCACCACGGCGGGCCCGGCCGTTGACGCTCGGGTCTGCTGGTGGGGCTGGCTGGTCACTCCGTACAGGACGAGCCCCATGGTGAGCGTGGTAGCGGCGGCAGCTCGGCGGCCCGGCGGCGGGCCGCCCGCGGCGAGGTCCCGGCCAGCAGCGCGGGCAGCTCGACGTTCTCGGCCGCGGTCAGCTCGTCCATCAGGTGGAAGGCCTGGAACACGAACCCAACCCCGCGGGCGCGCAGCACCGATGCCCTGGCGCTGCCGGTGTCGCTCATATCGCGCCTCCCTGGCCGGTCCAATGCCGCTCGCATGCCTCCAGCCAGCGAAGGTCGGCCTGCAGCCGGAGCACGATCAGACGCCGGGGCTAGGTGCGCGCCGTGCCCTGGCTCTCGAACGTCATGGCGCGCTGCAGCGCCGCAGCCCGGTGCTCCGCGGAGATCTCCACCGGGCCGCCCAGCCCGGCAGCGTTGATGCCCGCCTGCGCGGCCTCCTCCACGACTCCGCCAACCAAGATGGCTAGCTCCGGGTTGCGGTGGAACACCAGCACACCGTGGTTCGCGAGCAGCACCGCGGGAACGCCCGGAAGGATCGCAGCCCGGATGTTGGCCACCGCCTGGTCGGACCCGCGCGGTCCGTAGGCGGCCACTGGCACCCCGGGTGCGAGGCCGAACATCGCCAGCGCCTCGACCCAGCATCCGATCGGGCGGCGGGCAACGGCGTAGGCGGTGGCATACGGCGAGTGCGTATGCAGGACGCAGCCGACATCGGGGTGATCGGCGTACAGGGCAGTGTGCATGGCGACCACGGCGCCCTGGATCGGCGGCAGCTCGCCCTCAAGAAGCGTTCCGTCCAAGCCGACCCGGACGACAGCCGATGACGGGTGATTCCGCAGCGACGGGCCAGCCGTGAAGTACATCTCGGCTGCCGCTGGGACGCGAACGCTCACGTTGCCGTGCCCGTTCGCTGAGATCGCCCCGCTGGCGACCACCCGCTGAGCGACATCCACTATTTGGTCCACCAAGTCCTTGTCCACGACAGATCCCCCCTCGCCGCTGCGGCCGGCTGGCACCGCCGCGCCTATCCCGGTCACGTCAATGGACCCAAGGTAGCGCTGAGCGCCTAAGGTCGATCTGGGCGGACCGTCCCCAGATTAGTTACGCTCGCAGCGCGGATGGTGTGAACCTGGCCATTACCGTCGCCGACGACGGCCGGGCCGCCTGATGCGGGCGATCATGGACTACTTCGCCGGACCAGGACCTGCGGTGAACCGGGCCGCCGGGACAGCCGCCACCATGCAGAAGATCATCGAGCTGCGGCAGGCCAAGGCAGACATCGCGGCCTGACGATCAATGCGGCCATGGTGGGTGCGGCAGCTGCGATCCGGCGCCGTCACCCAGGCGGCCCCGGATCGCCCCGCGATAGGCGGCAACGCACACCTCGGCGTTGAATGCGGGTCAGATACGCGGCGTTTTGAGAGGTTTTATCATCTTATGTTTAATACGGCGGACAGTATACCCTGATTCCGTGCCCGGAATAGGCAAGGCCATTGGCTTGCTCACCGTCGTCTCGCTGGGTGCGGGCATGCTTGCCGCAGCCACCGCGCTGCCGATCGTCGGAGTAGCGGGGATCGCCAACCGCGACGCCGCCAAGATCTTCGACGACCTGCCGGTGGCCGGTCTGGGGCAGCTGCCCGAGCGGTCCGAACTGGTGGACGCGAACGGCCATCTGATCGCCTACTTCTACCCGCGCGACATCTACCGGGTTCCGGTTACCTATGACCAGATCGCGCCGACGATGCGCAACGCCACGGTCGCGATCGAGGACTCGCGGTTCTATCAGCACGGCGCGTTCGACCTGCGCGGCACTGCGCGCGCGCTGATCAGCACGTTGTCGGGCCACCAGGTGCAGGGCGGCTCGACCCTGGCACAGCAGTATGTCAAGAACGCGTGCATCCTGACGGCAAGCACACCTAAGCAGACCGCCGCCTGCACCGCCGCGACCGTAACCAGAAAGCTGCGCGAACTGCGGATCGCCGCCAACGTCTTGCACGAGATGAACAGGCATCAATTGCTTGCCGCCTACTTGAATTCGGCCTACTTCGAGAACCAGACTTACGGCATTCAGGTGGCTTCCCAGTTCTACTTCTCGACCTCGGCCAGCAATCTGACCCTGACCCAGGCGGCCATACTGGCCGGACTAGTGGAAAACCCGGTGGCGTTCGACCCGCTGCTGCACCCGAAAACATCGCTGAACCGGCGCAACGTGGTACTGACCAAGATGGCACAACTCGGATATATCACCCCGACGCAGGCAGCGCGGGCCGAGAACGAGCCGATGGGGCTGCATATTTCATCCGTCCCACTGCAGACCGGCTGCATCAGCCCGGCCGTCGCAAAGGCAGCGTTCTTCTGCGACTACGTGCTCTCGGTCCTGCGACAGGATCCGGCTTACGCCAAGGTCTGGTCGGCGATGAACTTCAGCGGCGGCATGACGATCTACACCACGTTGGACGCCAAGGACCAGCGCGCCGCCGACCAGGCCGTCAACTTTGTCGTACCGGCCAAGTCTCACTATTACAACCCTGGTCACAATGTGGACACCGAGGTGCTGATCCAGCCGGGCACCGGCTACATCCGGGCGATCGCGGTCGACCGGACGTACGGCTACAGTGCCGGCCAGACCACCGTCGACTACGCCGTGAACACCAGGTACGGCGCAAGCGCCGGCGTGCAGACCGGCTCGTCATCGAAGATCTTCACCCTGGTGACCGCACTTGAGCAGGGCAAGCCGTTCGGCTATCACCTGAGGGTAACCTCGCCGACGGTGGTCGGCCCCTACTTCAACTGCCAAGGCGGCTACGTCAAGCCCTTCCCGGTCATCAACGCCGAGGGGCCTCAGGGGGCGCGGACCTACACGATCTACAACGGGACGACGGGCTCGATCAACGCGTTCTACGCCACGCTTGAGCAGCGGGTCGGGCTCTGCAATGTGGTCAGGACCGCCGTCAGCCTAGGGATGACCCGAGCCGACGGCACCTCGCTGCTGCGCCGCGACCCTTACCTGCCTGCCGACAACAACCTGCCCGTCGACAACTACCCATCCTTCACGCTCGGCTCGATCTACGTGTCCCCGATGAGCATGGCCGCGGCTTACGCGACACTGGCCGCGCGCGGGACTTATTGCAAGCCGACCGCGATCACGGCCATCACCGACAGCAACGGCAGGCAACTCCCAGTCGAGTCGGCCCGCTGCCACCGGGTCATGTCCTCCGGTGTTGCCGACGCCGCCAATTTCGTCCTGCAGGGTGTAATTGACAACGGCGGCACTGCGTACAACCGGGGCATCGGAATCCCAGCCGCGGCGAAGACCGGCACCGCCAACGACGGTTACTACGCGGCCTTCGCCGGCTATACCCCGCGCCTGGCCGCCTATGTATCGGTCTTCAACCCGCTGCACCCGACCGGAACCGGGAAGATGGTCTACCCCAGGGCCGACTACCGCGAGGTAGACGGTTCGCTCAATACACCCGATCAGATGTACGGCGACAACGCCCCGGGCGCGACCTGGCAGCTGACGTTCCTCAGCCTGCACCTTCGGGCGAAGTCGTTCATCTACCCGCCGGCCTACCCGTTCTTCGACCTGCCGCTCATCTACACGCCACCGCCGAAGAAACACAAGCCCACGCCCACGCCTACCCCCACGCCAACACTTACCACCACGCCGACAGCCTCGCCCACGCCGTAGCCCGCCGGGGCGCCTCAGGCACTGACCTCCTGGTTGCTGCCAGCCGAAGCCGGGCGACCGCGCCAGGATCAGTAACTGGCCTGCTCAGGCTGGCCCGCATCGTCTGCGTTATGCATGAAGAAACTCTGACCACGAGGGACCGCCACGCCCTGGAAAGCTGACGTTTCACTCGTCCGATGCCGGCTGACCGAGCCATCGGTCGAACCACGCTCGGGTGCGCCGGAGCAGGTCAATCTGGTGATTGCGCTCCATGATCGAGTGTCCTTCCCGTGGGTACACGACGAGCTCGTGTTCGACCTCGTACCGGCACAGCGCGCGGTGGAAGTAGGTTGACTGGCCGACTGGCACGTTGGTGTCGTCCTGGCCGTGCAGGATCAGGACTGGGGTACGGACCTGCGAAGCGTGGGAGATCGGGCTGAGCTGGTGGTGTCGGTGCGGGCCGGTGCTTTCCCAGCCGCAGCTGCCGCCGAGGCCCGCCTCCTGGGTGCCCAGCTCGCCGACGCCGACCTGCATACCCCAGTCGCTGATCCCGGCGCCCATCAGCGCGGCTTTGAATCGGCCGGCCTGCCCCACCGCCCACGCGGCCATGAAGCCGCCGTGGCTCCATCCGCCGATCCCGAGCCGTTCCGGATCCGCGACCCCGGCGGCGATCAGCAGGTCGATTCCGCTGAGGATGTCGGTCCACTCGTCCGTGCCGACCGCGCCTGCCACCATGGCCGCGAATTCGTGACCATGTCCCCGGCTGCCGCGCGGGTTGGGCAGAAAGACGGCGTAGCCTCCGGTCGCGAGCCATTGCCCTGAAGGGCACCAGCCGAGCATGAACTCGTCGGCGTGCCGGTCGTAAGGTCCGCCGTGCACCAAGGTGATGAGCGGGAACGGGCCGTCCTGACGGCTCATGCCCGCCGGCCGGATCAGTATCCCGTCGAGTTCCAGCCCGTCGGAAGCGGTGTAGGACAGGCGTTCCTGAGTCCCCCAGCTGATCAGGCGCAGCTCCGGCCGGGTGTCGCTGAGCCGAGCGAGCTGACCGCCCGGCGGTCCGGCATGGATGTCCTTCGGCTGGTAGGCGGTGCTCGCCCGCGCGGCGATCATCTCACCGGAGCTGCTCGCGGTGAGCGCATCGACCCCGCCCTGCATGGTGGACACGCGGCGGAACCGCAGCGCGGCCGGGTCGAGCCGGTACAGCACGGTGTCCAGCCCGTCGGCGAACAGCGCCAGCGGCGGCCCGTCGGCGACCTGCACCAGTTCGGCCGGGCAGACGGCCATGCCCGCGGTCAGGTTGCGGTGCTCCCCCGCCGGACCGGCCGCGGCTACGGTGACGTCGAACACGGCGACCAGCCGACCGTCCGCGAGCGGGAGATGGTCAAAGATCCCGGCTCGCCAGCTGATCAGCGCCACGGCGTCCCCGCCATCGGGGCGGATCCGGTGCAGTTCCTGGTCCGACGCGTAGCAGAGCGAAGCCGAATCCGGAGCCCACCGCGGCATGCGATCCCACGCCATCCCGGCGGTCAGCCTCGCCGGAGGCGAGCTCGCGTCAGCGGGAGCAACCCACAGCGCGCTGAGCCGACGCTCCCGGACACCGACCGTGGTGACTTCGTAGGCGACCCAGCGGCCATCCGGCGAGATGGCTGGATCTTGCGGAATGGCGCTGTCTACCACCAGCTCCGCAGACAGCTCCAGTGCGACCTCGCTCATTCGCTAGCAGGCGGCAGCGGAACGCCGGCCTTGACCAAGTCCGGGAGGTTCTCGTGATGCTCCACCGTTATGATCGCGAGCGGATTGACACCAGCCATCGCAGGCAAGACGTGATTGAGTACCTGCTCGGCAGTCGCCCGAAACCTATTCCCGCGCATAGACACCTTGAGCCAGCCGTCCTCATCGCGGTAGTAGCGCTCAGTGGCGCCCGATTGGGCCGAGCTAATCGAGATCAGGTAGGTATCGTTCGTCAGTCTCATGTCTCGTCCCTCCCTCGCCGTAGTCACCAGGTTAGGCAGGGGGCGACTAC
This sequence comes from uncultured Actinomycetota bacterium, assembly GCA_963850875.1. Classification (GTDB taxonomy): domain Bacteria; phylum Actinomycetota; class Actinomycetes; order Streptosporangiales; family Streptosporangiaceae; genus Chersky-822. Next base: position 239,807 of record CAWKNA010000004.1, on the reverse strand, counting down.
CAGCCGGTCAGCCAAGTGCGCCTGGCGACTGGACCCGGCTCGCGAACAACCGACGCCAGCCCGCCTGTGCCGGACGCCTGCGGGTCGGCGGAGGCTGACCGGCTGGGATTGCCGATTCACGGCAGCGAGACGGGGCGGCCGGGCTGGCTCATCGTGCCGGGCGGGCAGTACCAGGTCATGATCTCGACGACGAGCCGTCCGGCGCGGACAGCCGGGTCATCCTCGGCGAGCTGCCGCGACTGGGCGAGGGAGCCGGTCCGGTAGAACGTCAGCCCGCGCAGGCAAGGGTCGGGCTGGTCGCTGACCGGGCCGTTGGTCACGATCTGGCCGGTCTCGCGCAGCCTGGCGTGATAAGCCAGGTGCTCATCCTGGATCCGCTGCAGGCCATCGTCGGCGTAGGCCGGCGCGTTCTCCGGCCTACGCAACAGCACAAGCTCGAACGCTTCAAGGTCCACACGCCATTGTGACATTGAAAGCATCGGCAGGCCGCTCCCGTCGGCTGCGAGATCCCTAGGCCCTATGCGCGGTCCCCTGCTAGCTTGGCCCCGCGAAGTGCACCGAATGGTCTGCTTGGGCAGCCGCGTCGGCCGGGCGGGGCGGTCCGGCGGTGATGTCGGCAGCGCGGTCAGGGTGTCGGCTCGTAAGCAACTCCTACGCGCTGAAATCCCGACCTGACCGTGGCCGCGACTGCCGGTGCTCCGTCCTCTTGCACCAGCCCGATCTGTGCGGCTGCGTCCGTCAGCGCCTGCCCGGCGGCGCCCGCATCAAGGTCCCCGTCGGCTACCAGCTCGCCAACCCGCAGGCTTGCCCAGAACAGCAGCCGGTTCCGTTCACCCCGTTGCGCGGCGAGAAGGTACCCGATAATCCCGTGGAGCCTGGCCCGCGTGCCCGCGCCGCCATGGCCGGTCACGGCGCCGGGCGCCGGTACCAGGGGCGGCCCGGCCAGTTCGGCGATCCACCGGGGGATGAACGGCAACTCGGCCGGCTCCGAGCAAACCACATACCCAGGCGAACCCGGGCAGGTGCCGCGCGTCCGCAATTCGACGGCACGGCAGCGCACCAGCGGGCCAATGCGCACCGGGTAACCGGGATCGGTCCGGTACCACAAGTGCCACCCGGGAAGGTGTCCGCTGGCCGGGTGACCCGGCGTGCGCACCGACACGGTGCCGGACAGGTCCAGCAACCTGCCGGCCTCAACCGCCCGGTCGCTCAGCCAGCGCAACGCGTCGACCAGCGGCGTGCCGTCCACCGCCGCGGGGGTATCGATGTCGACCAGGATCAGGTCGCCATGGCAGAGCAGTTCGCCACCACGGCGGCGGATATGAGCGTCAATGCCGGGCGTCCAGCGAAGGCCCCGCCGCCCAGTGAGCTGGTAAACGTTGCGTTGCGCTGGGTACTCGGGCACCGGCAGGCCCGCAGCCCTGAACGCGCCTGAAGTGACCCTGGCCGGCTCACGCCGATCAGGTGCCTGCCTGGGCACGAACATAGCGCCGCGCAGCACCACTGGCACCACGTAGCCTAGGGCGTTCATGCTCCCGCTCCGCATCCTGCTGGCCACGGCAGGTGCGCCCGCATCAACCCGTGCAGCAACGCTGGGGCCCACCGGCTCAGCGTTGCGGGTAGCCACCGCTGGGTCCCACAACTCGAATCCGTCCAGTTCCGCGTCTGTTTCAACTGACATCGCCTCGTCCGGCATGTCCATAGCAGTATCACCTTATTTGTCGGAAGTTACACGGCTGAAATGGCGTCCGGTTCGGGTCTATGTCGCCGGTGAATGCGGCGCAGCGGCGGCGATTATCTTCTCTGGCGAGAAATGCTGGTTCATCGGGGAGCGTGGCATTCCTGGCCGGCGGCCGTTCGCCCGGTCAGTCCGTGCCGAGCGGGCGCCGTGGGGCTCGCGTTCCGGTGCGTTCTCAGATCCTGATCATGCGTGCCGGGCTAGCATGTGGCCTCATGCGACACAGGCGCCGCTTCGGCGTTTTCCTCGCCGGGCTTGCCGCTGCCGGCGGCCTGGCAGCGGTGATCACGGTGGGCGCCGCGGCCGGCACTACGGCCGTTCCGCACAAGCCGCGTGCCCTTACAGCGCACCCGCACGCACGACCTGCCCTGACAGCCCACCTGCACGCACGGCCCGCCCGTGCGACGCACCCGCACGCACGGCCTGCCCTGGCAGCGCACCCGCGCGTCCGGCCTGGCTTCGGCAATCCGTACGGGCACGCCTACGTTCCCCCGGCCGGCCGCGCCGTCAGCACCAGCCATCCGGACCATGTCATCGGCCACGGCACCCCGGCCAGCTGCACCTCCGGCGCCGTGGTCCGGGCCGTCGCCCAGGGCGGCATTATCACCTTCAACTGCGGTCCGAAGCCGGTCACGATCACGATGACCGCGACGGCGAAGGTCGTGAACACCAGCCACCGGATCGTGCTGGACGGCGGTGGGAGGGTCACCCTCAGCGGCGGCGGCAAGCGCCGGATCCTGTACATGAACACCTGCGACCCGAAGCAGAAGCTGACCACCAGTGACTGCTGGGAACAGAAGTGGCCGCAGCTCATCGTGCAGAACATCACCTTCGAAGACGCCTACTCCCCCGTCCGGCAGACCAGCACATCGAACTACGGCGGAGGCGCCATCTTCGATCAGGGCGGCCAGCTCAAGGTGGTTAACTCCGGGTTCTTCGGCAACCGGTGCTACCGCGACGGCCCCGACCTCGGCGGCGCGGCGATCCGCGCCTACGGCATGTACATGGCCAACCCCGTCTACATCACCAGCGATACCTTCCACGGCAACAGCTGCTCCAACGGCGCCGCGCTGAGCGGCCTGTACGCGAACTTCGACGTCATCAACAGCCTGATGACATCCAACAAGGCGATCGGCTGGGGCGCCAATCCCGCCAGCCCCGGCACCCCAGGAGGCGGCAGCGGCGGCGCCATCTACACCGACGGCGACCACTACAACCTGATCATCGACGGCACCGTCATTCGCAACAACAGCGCCCGCGAAGGCGGCGGAGCCATCTTCTTCGTCGTCAACGCCGGCGGCGGAACCCTGACAATCGAGTACTCCACCTTGCACCATAACCCCAGCGGACAATTCCAGAACGCCCCCGGCATCTTCGATAGCGTCAACGGTCACGACGTCCAGCCAGTCGTGATCCACTCCGCAATCAGCTAGACCGCAGGCCCGGCACCCGGCACCCGCCGCCCGGCAATCTCCTTGGCATTCGCCCTGAGGTGTTGTTCGGACAGCAGCTACGTACGCGGGCCGTGGATTCGACTGCTCGGAGACCGCGTCCTTCAGGACGTCGCTTGGAAGGTCGCCGACCAACTCGGGTGGTCCGACACCTGCCGAGTACGTCGCTCTGCGCTCAGCGCTGCAACCCGTCCCATGACCACCGCGGAATGCTCAGGCCCTCGGGAACCTCGTCAGCAGACTCGTGGTAGCGCGACATGGTCGTCGTGGTCGCCCAGGCGAAGTAGTCGTGCAGTACCTGCCACAGCGGGCCGGCCGGGTCGAGCCCGACGTCGAGCATCGCCTGGTCGAAACACGCGATCGCCCGGCGGTCCATCTCGCCGTGCTGGCCGTTCCCGCTGTGGATCCGCACGACCGAGGACTCATCTCCATAGCTGCCGGAATAAGCGGCAGGGCCGCCGACAGCCTCGGCCCAGTACGCGGCAAGCCGCTCGCTGTGCCGCGGATGGAATCCGTGGCTGAACGCGTGGCTGACGATCTCGTCGGCCATCACCCGGCAGTGCCACGCCTCGGCCAGACGCAGCATGCCCGCGCCGCCGCCCGCGGCCTCACACACGCTCTGCATCCCCCCACCATGCCACGGCGCACCCGGGGCGCCACAAGCTCAGGACCGGATCCTGCCCGTGCCGTCCGCCCTGGGCACCTGCGGAACCGGCCCGGGCGCCGGCACCACGGGCCAGAGCATCGGGCAGATCAACCACCGGCCCGAACACACGCGCATGCCGTGTGCCGGATCAGCTGCTGGCTATCGCAGCGCGGCTTGGAGTTCGGCGCGGTGGCGGGCGACCCAGTGGTGCTGCTGACGTACCGGCTCGGCTGCACCTGTGGCGTGCAGGCGGGTCATGGCCGGATCGCCGGCTGCCGTGCCGACCTGTATGCCGCGCCAGCAGCGATCCTGCCACCACAAGATCGTGTCGATCACCGCGCTGCGGTCGGCCAGCGGCCAGCTGTCGGGCCGGTCCGGTCCCGCGTTGCAGAGTGACTTTCGTCCCTACCAGCGGGCTGGCGACGGGTGTTCGATGAGGAGAACTCTTTAATCGGAAGGCCAGGGGTGTTGTGCCTGGGCGACTGGTGTCTGCGCAGTTCGTGGGCGGGGTGGATGTGCTCGTCCAGGACGACGACGGGCTGGGTGACGCGCAGGCGAACCTGGCGCTGGAGGAGGCCCTGGTCCGGGCGGTGCCGTGCCGTCCGGTGCTGCGGGTATGGCAGAACGGGGCCTGTGTTGTCATCGGCCGGGGGCAGCGGGTGTTGCGTGAGGTGAATGTGGCGGCCTGCGCTGCCGGCGGGGTGCCTGTGCTGCGGCGGGCGAGCGGCGGCGGAGCTGTCTATCACGACGCGGGCAATCTGAACATCAGCCTGGCGGTGCCCGGGTGGGAGCCGGGCCTGGCCGGTGAGCTGGCGGCGCTGGTGGGCGGTGTGATCGGGCGGCTGGGGCTGCGGTCGCGGATCGGCGGGCGCGGTGTGTTCGTCGGCCCCGCTAAGGTGTCCGGCCTGGCCAGCCAGGTGACCCGGGGCGGCACGCTGGCCCATGCCACGCTGCTGGTGACCACGCCAGCCGAGCGGGTGCAGGCGTATCTTGCACCGGCATCGCCGGACCGGCGCCCCCTGGATTCGCACAGGTCACCGGCACTGCCGTTGTGCGCTCACGACCCGGCGCTGGACATTGCGGCATGCTGGCGGGCGGTGCTGGCCGAGGCGGCATCGCGGTACGGGCGGCTGGCACCGCGGGCCCCGCGTCCGGCTGAGCTCCGGTGGCAGGCGCGGCTGCTCGCCGAGCGCTACCGACTTGACTCATGGCATCGAAGCGGCCTGCTGAAGGAGGCATCGTGGACGACAAGACCCGTCTTGAGCTCTACCGGGTGATGGTGCTCAGCCGTACTTATGAGGAAGCCATTCTCCGCGAGTACCATGCGGACAAGAAGCCAGCGTTCGACATCGGGGCGGGGCTGGTCCCGGGGGAGATGCACCTGTCGGCCGGGCAGGAGCCGACTGCTGCGGGCGTTTGCGCGCACCTGCGGCGCGATGATGCGGTCACTGCGACGCACCGGCCCCACCACATCGCGATCGCGCACGGCGTGGACCTGGACAAGATGACGGCCGAGATCTTCGGTCGTGAGACCGGGCTGGGCCGGGGGCGGGGCGGGCACATGCACCTGTTCGATCCGCAGACCCATTTCTCGTGCTCGGGCATTGTCGCCGAGGGGCTGCCGCCCGCGACCGGGCAGGCGTTCGCGTTCCAGCGGCAGGGGAGCGATCGGGTGGCGGTCGCGTTCACCGGCGAGGGGGCGGCGAACCAGGGCGCATTCCACGAGTCACTGAACCTGGCGGCGCTGTGGAACCTGCCCGTGGTCTTCGTGATCGAGGACAACGAGTGGGCGATCTCGGTGCCCCGGGGGGCGTCCACGGCGATCGGCTCGAACGCGGACCGGGCTGCCGCCTACGGCATCCCCGGCCAGCGGATTGAGGACAACGATGTCGAGGCGGTGTACACGGCGGCTGGTGACGCAGTGGCGCGGGCCAGGGCCGGCGAGGGGCCGACCCTGATTGAGGTGCATACCGTGCGGCTGTGGGGCCACTTCGAGGGCGATGCGCAGGGATACCGCCCCGAGCTGGCCGATGTACCGGGCCGCGATCCGATCCCGGCGTACGAGGCACGGCTGACCGATGCCGGGATCCTCAGCGCGGGCCTGGTCACCAGCATCAAGGACGAGGCGGTGGCCCGGGTGGAGAAGGCCATCGACTTCGCCAAGTCCAGCCCAGTGCCCGCGCCGGAGACGGCGCTTGAGTACGTGTTCGCGTGAAGGGAGCACACAGATGAGCGTTACCGAGTCCGCCACTGCCCCGGCAGAGCCGGCCGTGCGGCGGCTGACCACGGCGCGGGCCATGGTCGAGGGCATCGCGCAGGAGATGGAGCGCGACGCGAGTGTCGTCGTGCTCGGCGAGGACGTCGCCAAATACGGCGGCATCTTCAGTTCCACCGCCGGCCTGCTCGACAAGTTCGGTCCCCAGCGGGTGATCGACACGCCGATCTCGGAGACCGCTTTCATCGGCCTTGGCATCGGCGCCGCGGTCGAGGGGATGCGGCCCGTCGTCGAGCTGATGTTCGTGGACTTCTTCGGCGTGTGCATGGACCAGATCTACAACCACATGGCGAAGATCCATTTCGAGTCCGGCGGCAACGTCCGGGTGCCGATGGTCCTGATGACCGCGACCGGCGGCGGCTACTCCGACGCCGAGCAGCACTCACAATGCCTGTGGGGCACGTTCGCGCACCTGCCGGGCATGAAGGTCGTCGTTCCGAGCAACCCGGCCGACGCCAAAGGGCTGATGATCTCGGCCATCCGTGACGACAACCCGGTCGTGTACATGTTCCATAAGGGCATCATGGGCCTGCCGTGGATGGCGAAGAACGCCCGCTCGATCGCGCCCGTGCCGCCGGAGCCGTATGAGACGCCGATCGGGAAGGCATCCATCGCCCGCGAGGGCAGCGACGCGACCGTGGTCACCGTGTCCCTGTCGGTGCACCACGCCCTGGATGTCGCCGACCAGATGTCCGCCGAGCACGGCGTCGAGCTCGAGGTGATCGACCTGCGCAGCCTGGTGCCGCTGGACCGCGAGGCGGTCCTCGCATCGGTCGCCAAGACCGGCCGCCTGCTAGTCGTCGATGAGGACTACCAGTCGTTCGGCCTGTCCGGCGAGATCGCCGCCACCGTCGCCGAAACCGACCCGGGCATGCTGCGAGCCCCAGTGCGCCGGGTCGCCGTGCCTGACGTGCCGATCCCGTACGCCCGCTCGCTGGAAACCGCAGTGCTGCCGACGCGCGAGCGGATTATGACGGCAGCCCGGGAGCTGGTCCGGGCCTGACTGTGACCGACGTCAGGTTCCCGCAGCTCTCCCAGGAGCAGCCCGACGCCGAGGGCGTGCTCGCCACCTGGTTCGTCGCCGACGGCGACCAGGTGGCGAGCGGGCAACTGCTGGGCGAAGTGATGGTAGAGAAGGTCTCGGGGGAGGTGCTGGCCCCGGCGACCGGGCGAGTACGCCTGCTGGTCGCCGAAGACCAGACAGCCCGGCAAGGCGAGCTGATCGCCCGGGTGGAGTGATCTGGACCGCACCGGGCGACGATGAACCGCCGGAAGCAGCCACCGCAGAGGGGCTGGAAGCCTGAATGCGCGGCAGGAGATCCGCCCGCGCGCGGGTTCGGCGGCCTTTCCCTGCGATCCGGGCTGAGCGGGCACGCTGCCAGCCACGCAGGCACGCAGGCCATCGCGCCACGTCATTCTGCGGGCCGCAGGCCCTGACGGTCCTCGCCGGCAAGAGCGCCATTTTCCACGCGGTGCCGTTCCAGCGCAGGATCACGCCCGCGCCGCCGCCGGCGGCGTATCCGACTGCCCAGGCATCGCGGGCGGATGTGGCTGACGCCGATGGAGATCAACTCAGGCTCGCCGGGGCAGCGCAGCCGGTAGATACCAGCCTCAGCGAGGCGGCAGCAGCAGACCGGCAGAGATAGATGTCGCCGACACGGCGCGGTTCACAGCTTCACTGCCGGGGGGTTGGGGCGGCTTTCGCAGTCGGCGTGCGGCTCGACGAGTTCGACGTACAGAGGCGGTAAGGGCCAGGCAGTCGCGTGCCTGTGATAGTCTCAGAAATGTACAGATAGAGGCTTATTCAGCGTGCATTCTGTAGAAATACAGTCCGACCACGACTGAGATCGTCTGGGCGAAGGTGCCCAGGGGTCTTCGGTAATCGGTGTGCATGATCCTCCAGGTCTTGAAGTTCGCTATGGCCCGCTCGACGACATAGCGGATTCTGTTCACGGCCGTGTTGAATTCCTTTTCCCATGCCAGCAGGTCGCGGTGGGCTGGCTTCCTGATAGGCGTGATCATTCCGGACCCGATGTAGCCTTTGTCGGCTATCCAGGTGCCAGGAGTCACTCCGGAAAGAATGCCTGATTCGCTGATGCAATGCATGTCGTGGCGGCTCCCGTTGACCGGATCGGAAATCCAGGCGATCTCGCCTTCGAGAGAGCAGGCGACCTGCACATTCATTCCCGTTGTTTTGTGCTTCCCGGAGTAAAGGCCCGGAGCGGAAGCCCAGGACCAGCAAGGCAGCAGGGTTCCGTCCACGATGAGCTGGGATTGCGGGCCAAATTCATCAGCCGTCGGCACGATGCCTGCGAGTGCTTTCTCCAGGAGCGGGCTGATAGCTGAGATCGCGCGGCTGATTGTCGGCTGGGATACGCCGAAGGATTCGGCGATCTCCGCTTGAACGCGATTGCGGCGCAGGTAGGAGAGTGTCACGACAACGGACTTGTAAAGGCCGAGACTGGGAGGCCAGGCCGCCTTTCCTTCTTCGGCTGCGGCCTGCCAGATGATGGCGCAGAGATCCGCGATCTCGTCCCGGGACAATCCAGTGGTATGATACATGTGACGGCCTGCGTTCTTGAGAATTGCGTTGTGGTAACTCAATTCTCCCGGAAAGCGGGCCGTCTTTTAGTATTGACACGCCCTTGTGACGAGTCGGTTTGTCCCCTCCCTGAATAAGCTTCATAGATAAGTCCCTCTGACTGGGGGCGTAAATATTTGAACTGCGCAGAACGGCCCCCGAAAGGGAAGGTTCTGTGTCCCGTCGCCCGGACGGCTGAAGGCCAGTCACCAGACAGCCGCCCAGGGCGGAGGGTAACGTAGGCTCGGCTTGGCCGGGCTATTTTGCTTTCCGGCGGACCTGCCCGATTGACTAGGGCGTGACCACCGCGTACGTCCACCGGATCCCGGCCAGCCCCATGCGCGGGCTGAATAACAGCGTCGCCGATCCTGCGGCCGGTCCCGACGCTGCTGAGCACCAGCCTCACCCCGGAACCTGAATCCCTCCCGATCACAGTCCATGCGGGTGACTGCGCCGTCGGCGGATAGCTGACCTCAAGGTTCTCCCTGGCGGCGACCCGCTTGCAGGACACCTTGCGTCGTGTGCCCGTTTGGTACCGTCACGGGGTGGCACAGTCCCCGAAACGCTCCCCAGGCAAACCCGGGAGGGCCCGGCCAGCCCGGGTCAGTCAGGCGGACGCGCTCCGGCAGACACCAGCCCGGTTCCGCGGCAAGGCCTGGCTGCTGCTGACCGTCGTCCCCTTCGGGTTGACGACCTGGGCGGCGTTCGCCTACATCGGGATCCGCGCGAGGCGGCCCCGGTGGCTGGCCTGGGCGGCGGTTTACGCCGCCCTGCTCGCCGCCTACCTGGTGCTGGACACGACGGCTGGTCAAAGCAACGCCGCTTCTGCAGTCGCGGCGGTGCTGGCCCTGCTGGCCTGGATCGGGGGCGGGATCCACGCCTTCGCGGTCAGCGACGACGCGGCCCGGCGGATCCAGGGCAGGACCGATCCTGCCCTGGACGCCGCCCGCACCCGGATCGAGCGGCGGGCCGAAGGACGGCGGCTTCTGGCCAGACAGCCGGCGCTGGCCAAAGAGATCGGCCTGGGCCGGCCCGACGTTTCCGGGGCAGATGACTACGGCCTGGTGGATGTCAACCACGCCTCCGCAGCGGCGCTGGCCAAGCTGCCCGGCATCACCGATGAGGTGGTGCGGCAGATCGCCGACAGGCGCACGCAGGCGGGCGGCTTCTCATCCGTGGAGGACCTCGGGCTGGTGCTCGACCTGCCGCCCGGCATGGTCGAGCAGATCCGCGACACGGCGATCTTCATTCCGGACTGATCCCCGGCTGGTAGGCCCCGTCTGAGAAAGCCAGACCAGCCGTCTCGGGCAACCGCCCGGCGAGCCAACAGAATGTTCCATCGCGAGCAACCTGGCACCCTCACCGACACCACCCGGCAACCGCGCAGATCGGAGGGTATCGGACGTGGGGCACTGCCCTTAACTTCCGGGACTTACGTGCCCTAGTGTCCGATCTCGGGGTAGGTGGTCACGAATCGGCCACACGTTGATGACGGTGCGGGATGGGGCGTGGCGGTGCCCGGAAAGCAACGAAGCCCCTGGTAGGACGTGAGGTGCTCAAGCCGCAACGTCCAAAGCAGGAGCTTCGTTGTCTCGCCATTTTGCCATGCTCGTGCCGCCCTTGCCGGCGAGGTCCGCCCTCCTTTCCGGCGACCTGGCCGCAACGGACCCGGGCCACAGCGAGCGGTACCCGCAGCTGCATCCGGTCGCCGGGTGTGACGAGACGGAGCCTGAGGAGGACCGTCTGCGGGCGGACCTGGCCAGCCGGGTCCTGTCCGGGCCGGGCCTGTGGACGGACTGGCTGACTGGAGGAACTGGACCGCCGCGGCCTGATCGAGGACCTCCTCGCCGGCGGCGTGATCGATCAGGCGGTGGCCACCGCGCCGCACGGCCACAAGCTGGACCGGACGCTGAACGCGAAAACGACCTTGATCTGCGTCCTGGCCGGGTGCCTGTTCCCCGGCGAGGGCTACGACACGACCCTGCGCATCAGCTTCGGCCTGCCCGGGCTGGGTCTCAAGCCCGGCACCACGGTCCCGGCCGGCCCGGCGCTGTCAAAGGCCCGGGCGCTGCTGGGCGAGCACGTGATGCGGCGGGTGTTCGAGCCGGACGCGGTCCGCGCCGACGTTGAGCTGGGCATCGGGTCCACCTGGCACGGCATGGAGACCACCGCCTTCGACGGCACGACGGCGGAGCTGTTCAGCAACGACGAGCTGGCCGGCGCGTTCGGGATCCCCACGGGGGGCACCAAGCCCAGGCTCCGCATCGTCGCCCACGTCCGGACCGGGTCGCGCCGCTGGATCGGGGCGGCGGCCGGCGGCTACCACGACGGGGAGAACGCCCTCGTCGATGAGCTCGCCGCCACGCTGCGACCGGGCATGCTCAACCTCGCCGACCGGGGCTTTTTCTCCATGGACCGGTGGATCCGGTTCTCCGCCACCGGCGCGCACCTGTGCTGGCGGGTGAAGAACGGCGCCAAGTCCGTGCCGTTCAAGACGCTGAAGACCCTGCCCGACGGGTCGGAGCTGGTCATATTGCACGAGTCGAACGGGATGCCCGGCACGCGCCGCCGCGACATCGCCGGCAAGACTGCGCCGCGCCTGCCCGACACGATCGCCCGGCTGGTCCAGTTCACCATCGTGACCCGCACCGCCCGCGACCGCACGAAGACCTCAGCCATCCGGGTGCTGACCACTCTCCTCGACCATGCCGCCTTCCCCGCCGCGGAGATCGCCGCACTGCATGCCGAGCGCTGGCAGATTGAAATCGCCGGCGACGAGCAGGGCGGGATGCGCCGGGCCGCCTGCAGGCCGCCGGGGCGGGATGCGCCGGGCCCGCGGGCGAAGTCAGCCGGAAATGGTGATCTTCGGATGGTCCTGCGGGTTGAGCCAGAGCAGGATCTTGATGAGCCTGGGCCGCGGCAGGGAGACGCAGCCGATGGTCGGCGAGCTGAACCCGACGTGCAGGAAGATCGCGCTGCCCAGCCCGGGAGTGCGGGCCGTGTTGTAGGCGATCACAGCCGCGTAATCGTACGCGGGCACGTTGTGCATCGGCTCGGGACTGGCGCCGGGATCGTGCCTGTTCGCGTTGACCCACTCGTTGTAACGGGCGCTGGCCGGGTCGTCGTCCCAGTAGTCGTAGCTGTAGGCGTGCCGGAACGGGAACGAGAAGTCCAGCTTGCGCTGCACCCCGAAGAAGAAGCTGATCCCGAAGGTGCCTGACGGGGTCTTGCCGTCGCCTTCCCGCTTCCTGCCGGGCAGGGCCACGCCGTTGTAACCCACCCGGGCGGTCCACGGCCCGAACACCAGGACCCGCTTGCCGCCTGACACCCGGTACGCGCGCAAGGTCGCGTAGGTCGTCGTGTGCGATGCCGCCGTCACCGTGATGAGCTGCCGCACCGCCCCGGCGCCCTCGATCCTGGGCCAGGCGCCACCGGAATACCCGGTCGGCCAGAACCCGGCCAGGAGCGTGATCGGGACGAGCGCGAGCACCCCGCGCCAGCCCGCGCCACCGCCGGCACTCAGCCGCGCCGGGACCGCTCCGCGCATCGCCGCCTCTGCGTGTGCAAGCATTGCCACCCGATCGCTTGGCAACGTACCTGATGCGACGCCCCGCGACAACACGAATCCGGCAACGGCCGCCCCGGCGCGCCGTACGCTGTGATCGTGATGAGCCGGCTGTTCACGATCGTGTCCGGCACCGCGATGGCGGCGCTGCTCGCGGCCGGCTGCGCCAGCGTGAACGCCGGCCCGCCGACGGCGAGAACAGTCGCCAAGGCGCCGGCCGCCCGGCCGGCGGCCGGCCGCCCTGCCCCGAGCGCCTCCCCAGCCCCTTCCCCCAGCAAGGCACCCATCCCCCGGTTCTCGGCCAAGGTGTCAGGGCCGCTCACCGCGCACGACGTGCCGTACAGCTGGCGCCCGGGCTGCCCGGTGCCGCCGCGCGAGCTGCGCGCGATCTACATGCCCTACATCGGCTTCGACCGCGCGGCGCACCAGGGCGAGCTCATCGTCAACGCCAGCGTCGTCAAGAAAGTGATCAAGGTCTTCGCCCGGCTCTACCGCGCCAGGTTCCCGATCAGGCAGATGAAACCGGTCGACGCCTACCACGGCAGCGACCCGAAGTCCATGGCGGCGGACAACACCTCGGGCTTCAACTGCCGCCGCGCCGTCGCGCCGGGGCCGCCGCAGTGGTCGATGCACGCCTACGGGCTGGCCATCGACGTCAACACCGTCCAGAACCCGTACGTCGAGGCGGGAGCCGGCGTCCAGCCGCCGGCCGGCGCCGCCTACCTGAACCGGTCCGACATCCGCCGCGGGATGGCCTACCCGGGCGGCGTGCTGGTGAAGGCGTTCACGGCGATCGGCTGGGGCTGGGGCGGGAACTGGTCAGGCTCGCCCGACTACCAGCACTTCTCCTCCAACGGAAGCTAGCGTCCTGACCAGACAGCCAGCCGCACCGGCGCGGACAGCCACAGCCGGGTGCGCAGCGGGCACCAGCCCGGGGCACCCGGCCGCGCCGTCCCGGTGGTCCTGCCTTTATCGCTGGCCATCCTCTTCCGACGTCTTGCCCTATGCCGGCCCGGCACGCTAACCCCGGCAGCGGCCGCAAGGAAGCGATCATGGATAGCCGCCCATAGAAGAAATCCGAAACTCAGTACTGGTCAGGGTTCCGCCGACGGTGTCAAACCCTCCCCTGGTAGCGCAGGACTCAGGCGACATCCCGGACGCCCAGACGATTGCCCGATGCCACCTGACTGCCTACGCACCGAAGGCTCGATCTGCGCGACCCGCGAGATACTGTTTTCAGCGTTAGAAAGAGCACAGATCAGTGATTCTGTGCCCACGCAGGGCTGGTCCTAAGCTTCGGCACGTAACAGGTAGGTTTTGGCGGCCGAGTCCTACTTGATTCGAAGGATCGTCACGGCCGGCCTTCAACGGTCAGACGTGCCAGATCATGTTGCCGTAGTTGCTGTAGATCGCCATCACTCCGTTGTCCTGGATGTGCAGGTACAAGCCCGCCGATGGCGGGTATCCCCCGATGCCGCCGTACCATTCGGCGACGCCGTTGCAGTAGACCACGAGGTTGCCGGTTGTCTGCATGACGGCTTCCGAGCTGCCGCTACACGGGACGCCCACCCGCCAGTAGGTGTCGTTGGTCGGCAGGAAGGTGATCGTCAGATAGCCGCCTTGCATGCTGACCCGGTAGTTGCCGCTGTAGTCGAGCAGCTCCTGGCCCGGCACCAGCGCCTGGCCGGGGAACAGCACGTCGATCGGGCTGGTCGTGTCCCGGAAGGTGGTGTTGGGAAGGGCCGTCCCCCACAGACGGCAGCACTGGTCGTAGACCCCGAAGCCCCCGGACGGCGTGAGCTGCGCAAAGGCCCCGGATATCGTGGTGCCGGTCCACCACAGGGCGACACCCTGGGACGAGTACTCGACCAGGTTGCCGTCGCCCTGCATGGCCAGAAACGAGTCCGGATGGCCGGGCTCGCCGTTCGCCCACACCGGGTGGCCCTGGTCCGACAGGACGAGGTTGCCGTCGCCCTGCATCGTCAGCGCGAGCGTCCCGTAGTCGAGCGCCTGGTTAGGCAGGAGCTCGCATCCCGGGTCTATCGTGGTGTAGCCGCTGTAGCGGCAGTTGTCGTAAGAAGACCCGACGGCGTGCGTGCCGGTCACCGCGGCTGCCGGCGCGGCCGCCGCGGCGATCAGGCACCCCGCGAGCGTGAGCAGGCCCGCGACCCGTCGCAGGGATCGCCTGGGCGTCGTGTGGACCGATGTCATGAATACCTCCTGAGGTCAGGGGATGGTCAGTTAGCCGTCCCGTGGCTGCCTGTGGTCGTGTCGCCGGCAACCCTGCTGCGCTGGACCCGGCGACCGCAGTGCGCGGGGCTGACACCGAGATGGCGCCGCAAGCCGCGCTCGAGCGTCTCGGCCGTTCCGTACCCGCAGGCCCTGGAGCGATTTCCGCCAGACCGGAGCCGGTCGTCTCGGGCAGGCGACGGGCGGCCCCAAGGCGCAGCGCCCCGGCGTACGCTGCCGGGGTCGTGCCCAGCTCGCTCCGAAACCCTCCGCTGGAAGTGGCGCGGGCTCATCGAGCTCCTTGCGGCGAGCGCCGCGCCCCTGAGGTTCTCGTGGAGGTTGCCCGCCAGGCCTCCAGCTCGCGGAGGCGCCGCGCGATCGGACGCTGCGCCGCGAGCTGGGCGCTGACCTGGCGCTGCCCGCCGGCCCGCTGGACGAAGAACACCAGGCACCGAGCGACCTCCCGCGCGACCACGGCGCCGTGGTGCGGCCTGCGGCCGCCGGCCGGGCACCGCGCCCGTGCCGCAGCCCCGGCGTCATCGGCGGCCCCTTCCGTGACCTTCACCATCCCCGCCCTCACCGGCCGCCAGGCGGCGCCGCAGGCTAGTCACAGGCATGTTCGCAGTCATCATGTGCCTCAGCTCGCTGGGCTCCGCCTCACCGGCCGTCCGGCCGCATTTCATCCGGCGTGACAAACGCTGCCGTACGCACATGATCGTCGGCCATTCGGGCGGGCCGCAACGCCTTTCAGCGCAGGCTAAACAGCCGGCCCGAACCTAGCCGGTCCCGTGCAGAGCGGGCACGGGCCACATCTGGCTCAAGGCGTCTTCGAGTATGGGCAGGCCCTCGTCCAGCAAGGCCGGGCTGCTCACCGCCTCCGCGGTCCAGGGGTACCGGCTGCTCGCCCAGACCGTCCGCGACGAGATGGCCAGCTGGGCGCCGCTGACCGGCGGCCGAGGTGGCCTGCAGACCAGCGGCGGATCGCCGAGCGCACCGGCGAGCACGGGCCGCAGGCCATCGCGGCCGCCGTCACGAACCTGCTCGCCCAGGCCATCATGCCGCCACCGCCACCCGCCCCCCGGCCACGCCGTGTCACCGCCCAGCCAGCCCGCTCGGCCACGCCCCCAGGCCTGAGCCAGGCCCGCCGCGCACCCACGCCGGGCAGCCCCTGCTACCACTTTCGCAATGACCCGCCGATCCCGAGATAGCCAGCATCCCGCGGGCAATGAGCAACTGAAGAGACTCATCACCGGCCTCGCCAGGCGAAATGCGGCCAGCGTCCGCTCGGCTCGGTTCAAGTGGCGGCCGCTACCCGGCAAACCGCTGGAGCGGCCCACAGAGTCAACGTGAGCTAGATTCTCCAACGCCAGCCGGACTCGCAGCGCCGCGCGAACCGCCCGAAACGGGCAATATGCGCTCCGCATAGCGCTCACGGCGTCGACAGCCATTAATACAAATTCGGCGGTGTGCGCGTTGTTGCCCGGCACCCTAGGTCGCTCTACGTGACGAGGCGGCCCGCCATTGCTACCGCAGCGGGTCAGCGCGGGTTCGGCCCCTCATCCCGCCATTCGCGAGACGGCTGCGACTTTCACCGCCGGCTCCGGGGACGGCGGCTGATCCTGGAGGCGGTGAGGACCGACGCTAACGCGGAGCGAGCTGTCCCAGATACCGGCCAGCCAGCCGCAGCGAGCCGCCGCCCGCCGGGACGCCACGGAGGGAAGCGCTGAATGATCACCGGCGGGCACGCACATTACTACCCGCCGCGGTACCTCGAGCTGACCGGCCGGACCGGCCTGCCTCCGGTGATGGCGGCGCCGCCCGGCGGGCAGAGCATCGGCGAGCGCCCCGCCCTGCTCGAGCGGGCCGGCATCGATACCCAGGTGCTGCCGGTGTCCCCGGCCCAGCCGTACCTGCCCGACCCGGCTGCCGCCGCCGAGGCGGCGCGGGTGGGCAGCGACCTGTCCGCCGGGCCGTGCGCGGAGCATCCGGGCCGGTTCCTGGCCCTCGCCGCGCTCCCGCTGCCACACCCGGCCAGCCGCCTGCCGAGATCGCCAGGGTCGCCGGCGTCGCGACGGCCGCCGGTTCCACCATCGGCCGCAGCGCGGCGGGTCACCAGCTCGACGACCCGGTGCTCCACCCGGTGCTCGCCGAACTCGACCGGCGCCGGGCGGTGGCGTTCCTGCACCCGGCGCGCCACTCGGCGAAGACACCGCGGCGGCGCTGCGGCCGGTCCTGGCCGGCGTGCCCGCGCGGCACCCCGGCCCCCGGCTCATCATCCCGCACCCGGGCGGCACCATCCCGCTCCGGCCGCGCGGGTGACCCGCAAGAGCGCCCGCGAGATCCCCGAGGGACTGCGCGGCACCTACTACGACACCGTGTCCGGGTCACCCGAGGCACTGCCCAGCGCCCGCCGGATCTCCGGAGCCGGCCAAGATCCTGCCCGGCACCGGCTACCCCTACTGCGATGAGCCGCAGTTCCGGCACCACCTCTCCCACCTCAGCGACGCCCGGCCCGGCGACAGCGACGCCAGCCCGATCACCAGCAGCACCGCCGCCACGCTGCTCAGCCCCGGCCAGCCGGACCGACCAGCAGGACGGGCATGCCGGGCCAGTCACGGCCCGCGGCAGGTCACCGCGACCCGATCGCGCCCGCCGCAATCGGACCACCCTGCCGATCGACGCACCCATCCGGCTCGATCTGGACGTCGCTAAGCGGCGATCCGCTGATGCCGGTTGTGGCACAGATCGGGGCGATCTGCGCGCGGACCGAGCCCGCGGCCGACACCGCCGATCAAGGTCCGATTCTGCCGATGAGCGCGAGCCCATGCATGTGGCCGGCCTCGCCTGGATGCGAACGTCTGCCGCTGGCCAGGTTCACCCACGGCACTGGCGGCAGGCGCCATCGGACCTGGGTGCTGGCGGTTGCTGCCGTTCTGCTGGAACATGGTAAAGGTGGCGCAGGATCCGGGCTGCTACGAGGAACGGTACCGGCTGACGGGCCGCGCCGCCGTGGGCCTGGTCGCTGGCCTTCTTTCGGTCGGCCTCGGCGTGCTGTGGCAATCGCCGCTGCTCTCCGCAGCCGCGGTAGTCCTCGCGGTGCCGGTCATCTTCGCTGCGATCTCCGTTGTCCTCGCGATGCCGGGGGTGATCGCCGTTGCTCGTCGCATGATCGCCTTTCGCGCTGATTATGCGGGCGTCATGCTCGGTGCCGTGCCGGACAACATGACGTTCCTGCGCTGCTCGGCTGTGTTCGTCCCCTGGGCCGATGTCGAGCGGATCGTCCTGCGCCCGGAGGGGCATGGCGGTTGTGCCCAGGTCCGGTGGGTCGCCGTTCAGCGCCGGGAGGGGGCGCTGGTCCTGGCTCAGGGCGGCGAACTGGCGCCTGGTTATCCGGTGCCGGGCGGAGCAGCCGAGATCACCAGGCCGATCACCGGCTGGCGGCTGAACCGCGAGCGCCTTGCCGCCGTAATCGCCGCGGTGGCGCCTGCGGTCCCCATCATCGACGCCAGCCCCGGTGATCCAGCGATCAAAGACCGGGCTAAGCAGGCAATACCCCCCGCTAAGGTTACGGAGCGCGACGCGCTCCGTTAACCGGCCCTAGGTGTCATAAAAGACGCCGAGCCGCCGATGCGGCGTCTGATTCCGCAGGCTGATGGTCGGTGCCGCGTCCGAACTGGACGTTCTGCGCGCGGGTGCCGGAGGTCACGGCGTCCGCAGGGCAGGCGCGGTGCCTTGCGGCGTCGATGTGGACGCCGGCGCGCGTAGGTGGCGGCGGAAGTCCGGCGGCGAGGACGTTCCGTTCCGTCCTGCCCGCCAGGTGGCTGATCGAGGATCCGTGCTGTCGCGGCGCGGAACTATGCTCGGCTCGTACCCGTCCCTCCAGGTGATGTGCTGTCGCGGGCAGCGCGGGCCGTGGCGCCGGGCGCGCAGGTGAGATATGTCGCCGGGCTGCAGGACGGCGCGAATCCGTGGCTGCTGCGGCTGGAACATGCCGGGAAGGCGTAGGTCAGACGATCTTGAGAGCCATCCCGCTGACCCGCAACAAGTCCATGACCTGCACTCCTGGTCGGGATGGCGGGATTCGAACCCGCGGCCTCCTGCTCCCAAAGCAGGCGCGCTAACCAAGCTGCGCCACATCCCGTCAGCCCCCGAAGCCTACCGCGTCTAGCCTGCTGCCATCAGGGAGCGTCTGCGGTGGCCGCTTCGAGCGCCGGATCGTCTCCCACCGGCCTGAACCGGTACGCTACGACTGGACGGCACAGCCGTCGCGCGGGCGTAGCTCAATGGCAGAGCCCCAGCCTTCCAAGCTGGTCATGAGGGTTCGATTCCCTTCGCCCGCTCCACCGCATCAGCCCAGGTCAGGAGGGGGCTTCGCTGATCTTTGCCTAGGAACAGACGGAACCCCAGCCGTGTCTTGTGGCACAGGAACGGCGGCAGGATAGCTTCGTTAGCAGGTCGGCACCCGTGCCGTGTCGGCTCGATGCCGGTCGCCCGCTCCACCGCCAATCGTCAGAACGCGCTTCTGGACCTATAAAAGCTTACGGAGGTCGTCGGCGGTGATGCCAGCCTGGCGGAGAATCGAAGCCAGCGTCCCGATCGGGACAGCGCCACGATGAGTCGGGACGATAACAGTTCGCACGCCGTTGCTGAGCTTGCGGTGACTTCCCTTCCCGCCCGGAACATCGTGGAATCCGATCTTTTCTAACGCCTTAACAAGCTGGAAGCCGCTGGGCTGAGGCATCCGCGGGCTCACGCAGCGGTCCCGGGCACCTCAACGTTGATGGTGGTCATGATCGGCTCACCATGAGCCGGTAGCTCAGGAACGTCAGTGTCAGAGAAATGAACCTCCAACGCCTCGCGCAGCATGGTCAGAGCCTCGTCAATCGTCGCTCCGAAGCTGGCAACATCGGCCTCGGGGCACAGCGACACGAACTCCTCACCTTCCTGCCAGACAAGCGCGGTGAGACGAAGCGTATTACTCATGCTGGCTGCCCTCCTCGGCTGAGAAGGCCATGATAACCCGAGGCAGTTTCCGCGAGTCGGTTCACGCCTCCGTCCCCCTAGCGGGCTAGTCGCGACATCAGTAGCCCGGCCCTCCCCGGTGCCGAACCACGCTGGGGGCCAGGAGCGAGCAAATCGACCTGGCAAGCCGACAGGCCGCCGCGACGCAATCGGACCAGCAGCGAACCGGACCAAGAAGCCATGACGCACGCGCGGGCCTCCGACTCCGAGACGGCGGCACGCGCCGCACAATGCACTCCTGTGCGTGCCACATACGTGCCACACGCCACGGCGATCCAGGGCGAGTCACGGTAACTCACAGGCACTCCGAGCCCGTGACCAGGATCGGTGTTCCCGCAGGTCACCCTGGATGCTGTACTACCGGTCTTCCAAGCTGGTCATGAGGGTTCGATTCCCTTCGCCCGCTCCGACCGAAAACGCGCAGGTCAGGGCCTGTTCGCACGACCTCACGACCGTTCCTCGCAAGCCCGCGTGGGCCACACTCGCCGACATCAGGTCCCGGCTTCCCGGTCCTCGGCCGAGCGTTCATTCCGGTCCTGGCGGACCTGCCGCACGAAGGTGCCGAATACCTGAGCGATCGCCTGGTCACGGTCCCTGGTGGCGTGCTGGTAGATCAGTGCGGCGCCGACGCTGGAGTGGCCGAGCCGTGCCATGTATGAGAAACCCGGGTCTGGCAGCTACGAGTCCGACGGCGGGAAACAGGACCCTGATCGGATCTGTGCGGATAGCTAGGTGAGAGATTCAATTGCCGTCCGCGCCATATCGATCGCGTCATCCTTGCTGGCACCCAGTTGAGCGGCCTGCAGCGCATAACCAGCCGCGGCCCGGCGTAGCTGGTTCTCGCGTTCATCCTGGCTAATCACCGGTGGCTGCGCGATATGACTACCGTGCCGTCCGTTGGCAACAAGCACCCCGGCGGCTTCTAGCTCGCGATATGCGCGGCTGACGGTCCCGGGAGCGAGCCCAAGGTCGGCAGCGAGCTGGCGGATCGGCGGGAGCCTGGTGCCCGTGGGCAAGACGCCGCTCGCCGCCATCGCTGCGATCTGCGACCGGACCTGCTCGAACGGCGGCACCGTGGATTCAAGGTCGACTGACAAGATCAAGCGGCGGCTCGCACGGGCTCCTGATGTACGACCAGCCGGGGGTCCTGCCGGCGACGGCACATCACCACCGTCACGACGGCGGCAATGAGGAAGGCCAATCCCAGGAGTACCGCCCACGGGTGCAGATACGCGTGCAGCCAGGGATATTGCGGAACCGGGTGAGCCGCACCGGGCGTACACACATTCGCCGAGGCCAGCTCGCTGACCGAATAACAGGTCATGGCCGCCAACGCCAGGCCAAGCGCAGCCGCCCCACCCGCGATTGCGCGGGCTGACAATCCGCGCAGGGCATCGTCAAGGCGGGCCTGCATTTCATCGTCAGCTGGACGCGGCCGACGCGCCAGTGCGGCCAGGCCGTACTCGGCGATCAGCAGTCCGATGATCGCCACGGAACCCGCGATATCCAGGATCCCGCGTCCCGGCCAAGACACTGGGGATCCAAAGCACGCGAAGCTGGCGGTCTGAGTGAGCCCGGCGCCCCGGACGCTGTGGACCAGCGCTGCGGCGGGAGGTATCAGGATCGCAGCTGCCACAACGGGCAGCGCTGATGCCCACATAGCCACCCGAGCCAAGCGTGGGAGAAGGCCGCCGGAACTCCGGACCGTCAGATCCGCTGCCCGGCGGCCGCGCCGCGCGGGCACTGGCACCCGCAACTCGGTGATCAGGATTCCGAGGACATAACCCACCAGCAGCATTGGAACCTTGAAGCTGAAATGACCTGCCGTATAAGGCACGAGAATGCTCGCAGTCACACCCATGGCGAACCCGGCGATGAAGCCGTACCGACGACCCCGCCGGGTACGGTCGAGGTATTCCCCGGCCCGCCGGACAAGACCGGGCTCGGCCGGAAGGCCCACTTCGGCTAGGACCCGCTCTGCCTCTGTCGCCACTTCCACCCAGCCACCCAGCCACCCAGATCGAATGTATCAACGTATCGAC
This sequence comes from uncultured Actinomycetota bacterium, assembly GCA_963850875.1. Taxonomy (GTDB): domain Bacteria; phylum Actinomycetota; class Actinomycetes; order Streptosporangiales; family Streptosporangiaceae; genus Chersky-822. The sequence goes on along the minus strand of CAWKNA010000004.1, from coordinate 218,258 downwards.
ACGATCATACGATGACGGGCAGCCTACTTGTCCAGTATCAGGATGATTCGAGAAGCAAGGCCAGTGTCGCCCGACGTGCCATCCGCGTGCGACACGGTTCGGTGAACTCGGCCCGCCGACGAGGTGATCAGGAACGTCGAGTTAGACGAGGTCGGCACCGAAATGTTCGGAGACACGGTCTCGCTGCGCTGGGTGCTAATCCACGTGCTTGAGGACACCGCCCGGCCTGCAGGACACATCGACATCATGCGCGAGCTGATCGACGGGAAGATTGGCTTCCATCAAAGGGCCGATAGCAGCACGAGCTGACCGACCTGCCAGCTCGCACTAGGCCGACAACGTGCCATGCCCGGCCGTCACACGCGGGCCACAGACGGGCCACACGCCGCGGCCATTCGCGGTCAGCGGCGGTGCGTTACATGCACTCGGAGCCCGAAGGCCAGGGTGGACATTGGCCCTGGCCAGGTACGATGTCGCACCACCGATCTTCCAAGCTGGTCATGAGGGTTTCGATTCCCTTCGCCCGCTCCACTGCAACAGACCAGGTCAGGGCCATGATCACTCTTTCGCATGCCGCTATCAGGACGCTTTCTGGCTGCGGCGTGCCCGAAGTGTTGCGTGCCTGTGAGTGCCATGCCAGCCTGGGCCTGCCGTCGCGCCTGGGTGAGCAGCTTGCTAGCCACCCATGCCCGCCGCGATCGCCTCGTCCCGCTCCCAGGTGGTTCTGGTAGATCAGCGCGGCCCGCGAGCTTGAATGGCCCATACGCTCCATCAGCGCCCGCAGGCTCCCGCCCTGGCCTGTAGTGGTAACCGGCAGTGTTGCGATGGCGTCGGGTGGTGTTCTGCGGCAACGGCTGGCGGAGGCATTCGTCAGGTCTGGTGAACGTGCTGCCGGGCGAGTTGGGCGGGGTAGCGGGACCAGTCGCCTCCGGATTGGCGTGTCCAGCGGGCGGCGGTGCCGGTGGAGAGGTGCAGCAGGTCGGCGAGGACTCCTGCGGGGAGTTGCGCGGCGAGGTCGGTGAGGGTGGCGCGGCGGCCGGGCATGGCGTAGATGCCAAGGGTGCGTCCCGGCAAACCGCTCGCAAGGGGCAGGGTAGCTATCAGGAAGTTGGACAGCACCAGGAGCGATGCCAGATAGTTGCCTCGATATCAACGATGATCGGCCCGCCGTCTCCGCCAGCCGTAGCCTCGCATCGGTGCCGGTCGGCACTCGGAAAGGAGTCGCCCGCCATGGCCGAGAGCGAACTGTTCGAGAGGGGCCTTCAATCGCGGCGGGATGTCCTGGGTGCTGAGTACGTCGACGCGAACCTCGCTGACACCGACGAGTTCATGATGGCCTTTCAACGCGTCGTGACTGAGTGGGCGTGGGGGTACGCCTGGAGCAGGCCGGGTCTCGATCGCAAGACACGGAGCATGCTGAATCTTGCGATCTTGACGGCGCTTTGGGCGGCCCGACGAGTTGGGCATCCATGTGAAGGGCGCGCTCGCTACAGGCGTATCGGTCGACGAAATCAAGGAGATACTGATTCACGCCACCGTGTACTGCGGCACACCAGCCGGGCACCAGGCGTTTCGGGCAGCGCATGAGGCTCTCCTGGCAGAGGGCGTGTTGCGTCGTCCCAGCTGAGCGCCTGGAACCCGAGGTCGTGCCATCACGTCACGACCCGCCGCACTGATCCCGCACGGACTCTCCCCGAATGTGGCTTTCTAGCTGTCCTGGACATCTGCTACGCCTGAAGAGCGGAAGGTCGGCGTGCAATTAGCCAGGGTCATGAGCGGTCAACTACAGCTACTGCGGGGTCCGAATACGGCTGACACAGCGGGCATATCCGCCATGATCGGCCCAATTCCCAAGCTGATAGTGCAGGCTGAGGAGATCCGGCGTTGGCCCGCCAACAGGCCTGGGTGAGCGGCTCAGCTAGGCTCGCAGCGATCGCGCGGTCCCGCTCCTCCGCCCGCCGGTTCAGACCGGGCCGCCTTATGTATGACGAACTGTGATACACTGCTCTTGTGACCATCGCCATCAGCTTGCGCCTAGACGACGAGACCCAGCGTGCGCTCAGCCAGCTTGAGGCTGCCGGACTTAGCCGGTCGGAGGCAATTCGAAGGGCAATCATCGACAGTGCCTCACGGCTGCAGCGGCGCAAGGCACTAGCCCAGGAAGTCGCAGCGCTCGAAGCCGACGAGGCCGACCGCAACGAAATGCTTGAGGTAGCAGCTTTTATGGAGGGCATGCGTGCTGCGGGGTGATATCCATGAGCTCCGGATGCCTCGCAATCAAGGGCACGAGCAGCGCGGGCGGCGATACGGGGTCGTGGTCCAGGCCAACGAGTTCCTACCGAGGTCCGTCGTGCTGGTGGCACCGACATCTCGCAGCGCCAAGCCCGCATCGTTTCGTCCGGAGATAGATCTTCTCGGCGAAACTACCCGCATCCTGGTCGAGCATGTCGGCGCCGTCGACGCAAATCGCCTCGGCGATCTCGTCGGCCGGGTCACCCCCGAACAGCAATGGGGCGTTGACGAAGCCCTCCTGACCGTGCTCGGCCTGCGCTAGCAAGTGCGACCGCCGCCGCCTCAGCTGATAGATGAATATGACTATCCCCTGCGTGGGCCAGATATCAGGACGAGCACCGTAGGAGGCAAACGATCACTGGGCGAGCCTGCCGATCTCCTGCCAGGACGCTCTGGGGAAGCGGACGAGGCGATCACTCACTAATTCCCCACGCTTCAGCAAGCTGCTCCCGCGTGAAGATGACAGCGTCGTCGCCCGGACCGGAATCACTTCGGATACGCACCCTGGCCACGCCTCGCCCGACCTCACGCCGCAACCGCCTAAGTTCGGCCTTCAGCGCATCCAGATCGGCACGAGGGACGCTGACCATCTCGGACGCTTCGACGCTCAGGGCAGCTCCTATCGTTCGGCGCCTGCACACCAAGTCTAGGTGAATGATCACCAGACGGAGAGCAAGCACCGCGCGATCAGGCCGGACGACGTGCCCGCTGCGTGCGCGATAGGGCGACCAACTGGGGTGCCTCACGGTCATTCACGGTGACGGTCATTCAGGCCCCGACCTGAGCCGCAGCAGTTCAGGATGCCGCGGTCCGCAGCCTTCCAAGTTGAAGCCTTGCGGCTTGAAGAACGCGCTGGAGGCCGGGCGCCAGAGCAGCCACACCGCGGCGGGCTCGTGCCACACGCGCTAGGCATGGCTCTGTGCTGGTTGCGACTAGCGGTCTCAGCAGGCACCATTGCCGGATGACCACCGAAACTGTCGCATACGAGGCACCGTAGCCACTGGCCATGATGAGTGCCGTTCGCCGATATAAGGAACTGGCCCAGACCTGCGCCGAGGACTGGAGCCGGGAGCTGATCAGCGTCAGCCATGACATTCACGCGTGTCCGGAAGTGGCGTTCCAGGAGTATCGGGCGGCGCGGCGGGTGGCCGAGACTCTGGCCTCACACGGGTTCACGGCGCGGCGTGGCAGGTACGGGTTGCCGACGGCCGTGGACGCAACATTTGGCAGCGGCGATCTCGTGATCGCGGTCTGCGCCGAGTATGACGCGCTGCCGGAGATCGGACATGCTTGCGGTCACAACATTATTGCGGCCGCAGCCGTCGGCGCGGGACTGGCGCTCGCGCGGGTGGCCGACGACATCGGCGTGACCGTGAAGATCCTCGGGACCCCAGCCGAGGAGAGCGGTGGTGGCAAGATTCTGATGCTGGAGCGCGGCGCCTTCGACGGTGTTCATGCCGTCATGGCGATTCATCCGGGTCCGTTCGACAGCGACTATGTGCCATGCCGGCCCGTCGCGTGCGCCGAGCTGATGGTCACCTTTCTCGGCGAGAATGGCCAGCGGAGAGTTAACAAGATTGCCGAGTCAGCGATCATGGCGCTGGAGGATCTCGACCCGGCCGACCGGATCGGCTACGTTCCCGTCGCGCAAGAGCCCTCCCGGTCAACAGCGCGATGCTCGCTCGAGTCCATGACGCTCGGCAGTCTGCTGGAACTGGAACGTCGCGTCAGCACCTGCCTGGAAGCGGTGGCATCGGCCACCCAGAACTCCGTATCAGTGGTGCGCGAGGAGCCACCGTACTCGCACTTCGCGAGCGACGAGGAACTGGAATCGTGCTACGCGGCAAATCTGCGGGCGCTGGGCCGGACCCCCGGTCCGCATGACGATGACGTCCGCTACTCGACAGACCTCGCCAACGTCTCGCTGGTGGTCCCAACGATCAGCCCGTGCGTGGGGATCGAAAGCGGAACCTCAGTGAACCACGATGCCGACTTCACCGCGTATTGTGTCGGGCCGTCGGCAGATGCGGCGGTGCTACGCGGCGCGGCAGCGATGAGCTGGACTGCGATCGACGCCGCGACGAATGACCTTATCCGTGCCCGCCTGAGGGCTCGGCCTTGACATTGTCACGCTCCCAGCCATGAATCCGGCAGGAAGCCTCCAGGTCAGGGCATGCTTCCCAGGCGTAGCGATCGGTCCCGTCAGCGCTGGGAAGCTGGTTCGTGCCACACACCTGCCCGATGTCCGGTGTCTCAGGCGTGCCGGTCAGTTGCTGAGGAGCCTGGTGTCCTGCTGCGCGAGCAGCGCCTGCTCCTGCTCGGGAGAGAAACCGCGCGTCAGCGGTGGCTGACCGCGCTCACGGTCCCAGGCCAGCACGTCAGCTGCCGTTACCGCCAGCGGAGTCGCGGGCAGGCCCGCTGCCCGGGCTCGGGACGGACTGCGCTGCTGCGACGGCCAGTCTTCCTTAACCAGCGGGAACGGCTGCGGAGCCGTCTCGGGCGACACCCGGACAATCTCAACCTGGTTACCCGCCACCCGCGCACAGGTCTGGATAAGCCCGCCAAGGGTGACCGGCTCAGCTGGGCCGACCGCATGGAACGCGCCCGCGCGATCGTCAGAGACCAGCCGCACCACCAGCCGAGCCAGATCACGCGAATCAATCACCTGGACCGGCTGCCGCGGGTCAGCGGGCACCGCAACCGGTCCGCCACGCGCGGCACGCCGCACCCAGTACGTCAGCCCGTCCTGCCAGTCATGCGGCCCGGCGACCTTCCCCGGCCGCACGATCGTCGCCCGCTGGCCGTACCGGGCCGCCACATCATCCTCGCACGCGACCTTGAGCGGACCGTACGTGCCGTCGCCGAGCTCCTCGGTGTCCCGAACCGGCGCACGGCGAGGAGCGTCCTCGGCGGAACCCCGCCGCAGTCCCGCATGCCGATACACCGCGCAGCTGGAGACAAACAGGTACCGGCCGACCCCGTCGCCCAGCGCATCCATCGCCTGCCCGACATGACGCGGAACATAGCCACTGACATCCACCGCCGCATCCCAGCTACCGCCGCGCAGTGCCCCGTAATCCCCGGTATCCCGGTCGCCAACGAGCCGGACCAGCCCGGGAAACAGCCCAGCCCCCGTCTTCCCACGGCCGAACAACGTCACCTCGGCCCCGCTGCGCACCGCATCCTCCACGATCGCACGCCCCACAAACGACGTACCGCCAAGGACCAGGATCCGCATAGCAGCCGACACTACCGGCAGCAAACCCATGACAACTGTCAAGGAGGAGCTGGAAGCGAGCCCGTCGGCAGGCCGGCAGCCGCGGTGCCAAGCACGACGGCCTGGCCAATATCGAGTTCCGCTTTTGCGATGCGACCCGCACCGAACTTCCGGACGGCGGCTCTGACGCGGTCGTGTGCGTGTTCGGAGTGTTTTTCGCCTCGGACATGGCGGCGTTCGTCGCGGAGATGTGGCGGCTGGTCCGGCCTGGCGGCCTGCTGGCGGTCACTACCTGGGGCCGGACCTGTTCGAGCCCGCCATCCGGGCCCACCATCGAAGCCCTTAGCCAGGAACAACGCAGCCTCGTGCGAGCGACCGTCCTGGACGAGCTACGATCGCGCCGCGTCACGACTCGACTGGCCAGGCGAGATCGCTGTGCTGTGCCGGGTGGCCAGGATTCACCAGAGGTCAACAGCGGTGACCCGTGGTGGCTGCAATTCCCGGGTCAGCGGCCGCTTGACGGTCAGCACGGTGAGCCCCCGAAGCTGGGCATGATTTCCTACGACATCAGATGGACTAGGTTCTCGGATATGGAGGAGACGGCCCAGGTCGATCTGTGGAACTCGCAATCCGGCACGATCGCGGCGGCGCTCGCCCGAACGGATTGCTACCCCTCCGGGATGGCACGGGACATGGGCGGAGCACGCGCCGTGTCACCGCAGCCAGCACGAAGGGAAGCCGGGAAGGGCGCTGAAAACGCAACCACCGGGCGGCGATGCTCGTTGCGATCAGAGAACCAGCGAAGGGGCGGCAGCAGTGCGGCATTGCCCGATGGCCGTGATTGCGGCCGTGGTGCCGATCGGACTCGTGCTGGCCGGCTGCACGGGCTCACCCACCGTGTCGGACATGGGCGCGGTGACCGGCCGGCCTCAGCTGGTCGGCCGAGTACCCGGCGGCGGGCGTCCGCTGATCGTCGGAGCGATCCGGAACGGCAAGGTGATCGCCGTCGCCCGAGTCGTTCCCGGTGGCCATTTCAAGCTTGCCGTACCGCCAGGTCGGTACCGGGTCGGGCTTTGGCTCCCCGGCGCGAAACTGGTGGTCCCAGATCGCTCCATCTGCCAATCGAGTGAGGCGGTCACCGTCGGTGCCGGGCGTACCGCTTCGATCTTGCTGTCCTGCGTGTGGCACTAGCGGCAGGTCATGACCTCTCCACTGCGCAGGCGCTGATCGCAGCCTCGGCGGCGGTCTGGGTGGCCAGCCGCGCTCCGCTTGCCAGCCTGGCCAGCAGACGAATCCGGCCAGGATGCGCCAGGACGTACCTGGCGACCGCCGCGAAATTTGGCGTGCCGTCCTGATTGCTGAGCCGGAAGACCTCCTCGGTCACGGTGCCATCAGTGGCGCGGTCGCTGATCACGCGGACCACCGACCAGCCGATCCCCAGCGACTCGCAGACCCCGGCCACGGCCGCGGTTTCCATGTCCAGCGCGACCACGCCGCGGGCCCGCAGTCCGGCCAGCACGCCCGAGTCAGTGATCAGCTCGTCGGTGGTCCACAACGTCCCGTGCCGGGCATCCTCGCCAAGCGGCGCTGGCACGTGCTCGGCACCGGTAGCACCGTCCACGACCAGTTCCGGCCGGATCACCGTCCCGATCGGAGTGCTGTCATCGACAGCGCCGGTGATCCCGACCACGACAACGTGGCCCACCGCGACGGCGTCGAGCAGCCGCCTGGTCCCGGCCGCGGCGAGCGAGGTTCCCATCCCGGTCACGGTGGCCAGGACGGCGCGGCCGCCGAGCGTCCCCGTGTAGACGCTCCCGGCACCGGTGCGCGACGCCCGCAGCGACAGCCTGCGTGCCAGCGGCCGCAGTTCCATCGGCATGGCGCAGATGAAGGCGATGCTGACCGAGTCCGGTTGGGTGGGCACTCGCCCAGCCTGCCGGGGCCAGGTGATGAGCGCCAGTGATACCCGAGTGCGACTTGCGGACCCTGCCCAAGTAGCGAAGCGAACGTGGCGCCTCCCATCCGGGAGCCAGCGGGAACCGCGCCGCGCGAGTCGGGCCGATCGGCTATACAACACCTATGACCGCAGGGCCGGACACGGGTGGCGTTCTCGATCCGGCGCCAGGGCAGATCATGGTAGCCGGGGACTGGCACGGCAATCAGTACTGGGCGCAGAACGTCATCCGGCGCGTCCCGCAACTTCTCTCCGGCGAACCACGCCGGGTGCTCCTGCACCTTGGCGACTTCGGGATCTGGCCGGGAGCGGAGGGACGGCGGTACCTCAGCATGGTCAGCGCCGCGCTGGATCAGGTGAACGCTGAGCTCTGGTTCATTGACGGGAACCACGAAGATTTCGGACAGCTCGCGGAACTGGCCAGCTCCACTCCACCGAACCAGCGCGTGCTGGTGCGGCCACATATCTTCCATCTGCCGCGCGGACACCGCTGGATCTGGCACGGCCGGACGTGGCTTGCCTGCGGCGGCGGCGTCAGCCTCGACAGGGCCGCGCGCACCGAGGGTCAGGACTGGTGGCCGGAGGAGGAGATCACCTGTGAGCAGGCGGCGGCGATCATCGATCGCGGCCACGCCGACGTGATGGTGTGTCACGACTGCCCGGCCGGTGTCGCCCACACGTTCGGGCGCCCGCCGTCCTGGTGGGCGGCTGCCGATCTGGCGCGCAACCAGGCGCACCGGGAACGGCTGCAGCTGATCGTAGACGCCCTGCGGCCGACTCATCTCATGCACGGTCACTTGCATCGCTCCTACCAGAGCAGCTGTGACTTCGGTGCCGGGCCTGTCCAGGTGACCGGGCTCTGCGACGACGGGCGGCTGGATAACTTCGCCGTGCTCGATACGGCGTCGATGAGCTGGCGGCTGCGGCGCCGGGGACTGCTGGACCTCAGCCGGAGTTCAAATTCTCTGATGCGAAACGGGAGGCCCGGCGACTCCTATCGGCCGCGGTGATCAGGCTCCGGGTTCAGCCAAGCCAGCCAGGCTCAGCCGGACCAGGCGCGGGCCCAGAATGATTTGGTTGCCAGGCCAACACCGCCGCTCCAGATCTCGAAGCCCGCCTCGACGCCCGTCAGCCACCACCGTTTACTGAGCAGCCGGTCATGCTCAGCCAACCGGATGAAAGGCTGCACGCTGAGCTGCCGCACCGCGTCGGTCGGTCTGACCCGCCGGAACTGCAGGTAATTCCATCTGGTGCCATCGCGGCCGGTGATCCAGTGGGTCAGGTGCCAGCGCACGTGATCTAGCACCACGATTGGCCCCGGGTCGGGCCCGAGCCTACGGGCGTTGAGCCAGATCATGATTTCCGCGCCGTCATCCTGGCCGAAGACGCGGTCAGTTCGATTGAACCAGATGTCGTAGCTGACCGACCATCGTCCGACCGCCGGCTGCACCGTGTACCACGACGTCACCAGCGAACGCAGCCGACCGACCTGCGACGGCAGGCCGCTGCGCGGCGAGCAAATATCCCAGCTGCAGCCCAGAAAGATGTTCGGATACGCAACCGGCTCGATGCCGCGGGTGTGAGCGGCCGACTTGGTGACGGTGAAATTCGACCAGTCGTTGCGGTTGCTCAGGCACTCCCGCTGGTCTCCGAAGTTATCGTTCCTGACAATGAACTGAGCGCCCAGCCGGCCAATAGCGGTGATGTGCTGCGCATACCTGCACAAGGTCGTTGTTCGAGACCGAGTCGCCGCAGCTGAAATGGATGCATTCGCCTGCGGCATGACGATTCCCGCAGCCGCGATCACCAGCAAACCAGCTGGTAGGACCCTGATCATTACCCCCGCCATTCATGACACCAGCCGTCACCTAGTCCACCATCGACTGGCCGAATTCAGCCCGCATACGAATCGATTCCAGCTAAGTATGGCCGATTCCGGCGAGTGCCGCCGGGTGGCGTCCTTGACCGGCCGCTCTCCCCGGCGTGCCGGTGCGAGCCGCCTAGGTCAGACGACCGGGCCCCAGAAATAGGCGAACTGCTGCACGTTGCTGGCGAACCGGCCGGCCAGCAGCAACGGCTCGATCCTCAGCTGATTCGGCAGCACGCGGCTGCCGGTGACCACGGTGAGCACCAGCGGCGGACCGGAGTGCGCGTCGCTCGCGCTGACCCAGGCGCAGTAGTCGCCCGGGTATCGGCAGTCGCCGCCGCGACCGTTGGTGCGGTCACCGATCCACAGGGTGCGGTCACTGGCCCCGCATTGCTGTAGCGTGACGGCCTCGTCCGACTGGCCGACAACGGCCACTCCAGCGCACAGATCGGACTGGTCGCCGGATGGCGACCAGTCCGCTTCGAACAGCCAGGAGTTCGGGTAGTTGACGCACACATACGACGTGGGCGAGAAGAACTTGTTCCCTTCCGCGCCGCAGAACTGGCGGACCTGGCCGACCACCGAAGGGGTGAAGTTGCTGTTCGGGCGGAAGTTCATGGCCGGGCTCAGGTTGACTAGCCTGCCGACCCTGCCACCCGTCCCGGTGTCACCTGGGATATAAGCATTCATCGACTGGCCGGTGCCGATCCGGCGGCTGTAGAGGCTGAAGCAGCTGCCGGCGCAGCCGGTGGCAGTCATCGCCTGGTGACCTTCGGCGGCATTGCCCTGCCGGGCGACCGCCGGTTCCTTGGTGCGCGCGCTCGCCCCACCGGTCCACAGACCGAAGCCGATGGCGGCCACCGCGATGGCCGACATGGCATACCACGACCGAGTGGAGCGCCTGCGCATCGTCTCATCCCTTCCTGTCGGGCAGCTGTCTGTGTGGCGACATGGACCGGTCAGCTGCGTCCCCACCTGGGCGGTCCGACCGGGCTGCTGGTCCAGGACGTGCTGCTGATCAGCGTTGGCCTGGGTCACCGCTGCCATCCGGGCCCGAATGTGGGCCTGGCCGGGCCCTCGTCGTGAAGACCCGGCCAGGTTCGGCCAGCGGTTGCCGGTCGTTACCGGCTTACAGGAATGGCCCGAAGTGGACCCGGAACTCCTGGCTGTTGTCCACGAATCCGCTGTGCAGCAGGTTCAGGCGCTGCACGAACAGCTGGTTCTGCGGATTGCTGGTCCCGTCGTCCACGGTCAGCACCAGCGGGTGGGTGAAGTTCGTGTCCGACCCGTTGATCCATGGCGTGGCGCCCAGGTGTGCGTTGCCAAGATCGGCGATCCACATCGTCCGGTTGGTCGCTCCGCACGTCTGCAGGGTGACCTTCTGGTTGTCCAGGTTCGGCACCGCGATCCCGACACACAGCCCGGTCTGGTTGCCATTCGGGCTCCAGTTGGCCTCGAACACCGGATCCGTGAAGTAGTGCAGGCAGATGTAGCTGTTGGACGGGAACTCCTGCGAATCGGTCGGAACAGGGGTGCAGAAGTCGCTGACCGTAAGGCCGGTGAAGTCCTGCGTGAAGTCCTCCTGGGTGTAGGAGTCGTTGCCGTGCTTGAGGTTGACCAGGTTGCCGACCCTTCCGTGGATCGCGATGCCGTTGCCGCCGGGAATGTAGGCGTTCTGGATGTCGGTGTGCCCGAGCAGAACGCTGGACAGGTTGAAGCAGTTGAAGCCGCAGGCTGCGGTGGCGGACGGTGTCACGATCGACGCCTGGGCTCCCGCCGCGCCGAGCGTCAGCAGGCTTGCCGCCGCGCCAAGCGCCATGAGGTACTTGCTGTACTTGCGCATTTCTCTCCTTGTTGGTCAGCCGCTGCCTTTCGTCCGGTGGCTTGGGCGGTCAAGCCCGGCCGGGTCGCAGCCAAGAACAGGTGCTGGCAACGGTTGCTCTCAGTAGTCCCGCCCTTGCCAGATAGTGACTGAAGGTTATCATGACACGCCTCTGTGTAACGAGAAGCCGAAGTGTTTCTCAGGCATTGATTTCTCTTTCGCGACGCTCGGTGTGTCCAGAACCAGACAATCAACCAATAACCATCAGTCAAATCGGTCGGAACAACACGGTGTCGTCGGTGTCGTCAGGTCGCTGCCGGGCGCCGAGCGTTACGCAACTCAGGCAGGCGGGTGATTGCGGAACGTAACCGCCATTAGTCCGGCAGATCACTGCGTAGCCCGGCGCCTCCCGGCCGTCAGCCGGCCCGCCTGCATCGGGCCGCGTCAGGCGCTGGCCTGCCGGTGCCTGGGTGGTCCCGCGACCGGACCCGATTCAGCCACTCCCGACCAGCGCCGCCGACCGCGTACCTTAAGGCTGCGGCGCGGCGCTCGCCGCGGCCAAAAAGACCTCACCGAAGGAGGGTCGGCCGCCGTGGCTGATGCGCTGCCGCAGTCGGTCCGGGCAAGCCTGGACGACCCGTTCGCCGAGCTGAGCGGCCCGCTGGCCGGGACCCGCAAGCTGCGATTCGAGGTGGCCGAGTCTGACCGCCTCAGCCCGAACGTTCAGCGGATCACCCTGACCGCTCCCGAGCTGGCCGACTTCAGCTACGACCCAGGTCAGGACGTGATGCTGCTGGTCGCCGCTGACGGGGTCCGGCCGGTGCGGCGCCGGTACACCATCCGCTCGCTGGATCCGGCCGGGCCGACGCTGACGCTGCACGTGGTGCTGCACGGCGACGGTCCTGGGGAGCGCTGGGTGCGGTCTGCTCATCCAGGCGACCGGATCGAGGGCATCGGCCCGCGCGGGAAGATCACCACATCGGCGACGGCCGACTGGCACCTGTTCATAGGTGACGAATCGGCGATGCCTGCCATCCTCGCGATGACCGAGTCGCTTCCTGCCGACGCTGAAGCGACGCTGGTGATCGAGGTGCCGGCGCCAGCCGATGAGCAGCAGCCGCTCGAGCCGGCCAGGACCAGGGTCAGCTGGCTGCACCGGCTTGGCGGACCGGCTGGCGATCCCGACCGGCTCGTCAGACAGGCTGCTGAGGTCGACCTGCCGCCCGGTCATGGCCACGCCTACCTGCTGGGCGAGGCGACGGTCGTCTCCGGGCTGCGTGAGGTGCTGGCCAGCCGCGGCCTGAGCCAGGATCAGATATCGCCGAAGGCGTACTGGGGTCGCGGCCGTGCCAATGCGGGCCACGGCGAGCCCGCCAGGACCGCATAACGCTCATCCCCGCCATCCCGACACAGTCGCAGTAGTTCGTGCGCTAGCCGACATGCGGTGTTCCGCCTTTCCTTATTATGTAAGCGCACTGTGTTTCATACTGATCCGGGTTTCATACTGATCCCGACGGTTCATGCTGAGCGCCAGAGGGGAGCGGCCTGGTGACATCGGCAATGGCGGCCGAGATGTCCGCTCTGCTATCCGGTGCGTCGGTGCAGACGCTGACGCTCGGCATCGATGGCGAGGGCCGGATCCGTCAGCACGACCGAAGTTCCGCTGACATCCTGACCGACCGGCCGGACTCGCTGCTTGGACTCGATCTCTGCGACTTGATCGCCGGGCCGGGTGAGGCCACGACCACGGTGCGCGGCCTGCTCGACACGGTCCGCTCTGACCGGGAGTGCACGGCGGTACTTGCCATCCGCACGGCCAGTCGCGCCGAAGTCGACGCGGTCGTCACCATCGAACCGATCCGCTCGACCGATCCTGAGCTGATCGCCCAGGTCACCATGCGCATCCCGCCACCAGCCGCGGAGCGGTTCATCGACCCGGCGCTGATGCGCCACGCGCTGCTTGATGGCGCGGTCCGGCGCATCGGCGGCGCACTCGACATCGACCAGATGGCACCGGAACTGGTGAACATCCTGGTCCCGCATTTCTGCAACTCGGCCGGGCTGCTCGTGCTCGAGAACCTCGTTGGCGAGGACGAGCAGCCGGAGCGAGTACCCGACGGAACGTACCTGGTGCGCCGGATGGCCGTCGCCCACGACGACGACGATCCGGCCTGGGATGCGGTCTTCCCGACCGGCGAGATACTGCGCTATCCGGCGGGCACTCCGTACACGCTCTGCCTGGACAGCCGCAAGCCGGTGAACGTGGTGATGAACGACGAGGCCGCCGTTGATCTTGCGCAGACATGGCTGCGCAGGCCGGTGGCGCGGTTGTTCTCCGGTGCGGCCATGCTGCTGCTGCCCCTGCTGGCAGGCGAGACCATGCTCGGCTTCTTCGTCTGCCAGCGCCGGGCCGGCTTCCATCGCTTCGATGCCTACGATGCCGAGATCGGGATGGAGTTCGCCGGGCGGACTGCGCTCTTCATGGACAGTGCGCGCCGGTTCAGCCGAGAACGTGCTACCGCGCTGACGCTGCAGCGCAGCATGCTGCCGACCGGGCTTTCGGCGCCGTCCTCGGTCGAGGTCCGGCACCGATACCTGCCGGGCAGCAAGCTGATCGAGGTCGGCGGTGACTGGTACGAGTCGATCGCGCTTCCCGGTGGCCGGGTCGCGCTGGTCGTCGGTGACGTGGCCGGGCACGGTGTGCGCGCCGCGGTCACGATGGGCAGGCTGCGCACCGCGATCAAAACGCTGAGCATGCTCGAACTGCCGCCCGCCGAGACACTCGAACGGCTCGATGACCTGATGCATGAACTTGGCGTGCACGAGCCGCACTTCGCGACCTGCGTCTACGCCATCTATGACTCGGTCGACGGGACCTGCGAGGTGGCGTCGGCCGGCCACCTGCCACCGCTGCTGGTCCGTCCGGACGGCGCCAACGAATTGCTCGACGTCTCGCCCGCTCCGCCGCTGGGCATCGGCGCCAGCCCGATCATCAGCCGCACACTGCAGATCGAGGATGGCAGCATCCTGGTCCTGTACACCGACGGGCTGGTGGAGAAGCGGACCGAGGACATCGACGAGGGCCTGGCCAGGCTCTGCAAGATCTTCGGACCGCAGTCCGCTGGTCAGTCGCTCGATGACCTGTGCCGGGCTTCGCTGGCCGGCGTCTACGACGACCATCAGCGCGACGACATCGCCATTCTGGTCGCCAGGCTGCGCCGGATCGCCCCGGACCGGCACGTCAGCTGGAATCTCGCCGCCAAGCTGACGGCTGCGCGGCGGGCCAGGTCGCTCATCCGCCGCCCATTGCGGCAATGGGGTCTGGTCGACCTGATCCCGGTCGCCGAGCTGGCGGTCTCCGAATTGGTCACCAATGCCGTGCGGTATGCCCAGAACAAGATCGGCTTGCGGCTGGTACTCGAGGGCGGCCTGTTCTGCGAGGTGCTTGACGACTCGGCGGCCCTGCCCAGGCTGCGGCATGCCGCCGACGACGACGAACGCGGGCGCGGCCTTCAGGTCGTCAGCCAGATCGCGCAGCGCTGGGGCAGCCGCCGCACCTCGTCGGGCAAGGTCGTCTGGTGCGAGCTGGCGCTGCCGCCGACCGCCTCCTGCGGCATCCCGGGCCAGGCCGGCCCTGCCGCCAAGGCCGCTGGCGGCCGCGGCAACGATCACGGCCAGCCCGCTGGCGCCGGCAGCAGGAGCGGCCGCCGCAGCGGGGCGTGATTCGGCCTCCAGATGCTCCAAAACGACATGTGGTCATATGGTCTTCTCAAAGCTGCCTGGTTTATGCTTTAATAACCGAGATTATGATCGTTCGCTGGATCTAGCCTGGTCCGTGGTCGATCGTGGGGAGGAATCGGGCAATATGAGTAGTAACCGACAGACGCCGGAGTTCACCAGGTTGCTGACGCCTGCGGAGGTCGCGGCCATGTTCCGGGTGGATCCCAAGACGGTGACCCGCTGGGCCAAGGATGGCAAGCTGACCTCGGTACGGACGCTCGGCGGTCATCGCCGGTATCCCGAGGCTGAGGTCCGGGCATTGCTCGACCAGATCAGCGGCTCCGCGCGGCCGTGAGCGCCGTCGACGCGCCGGATCCGTCCGGACGTCGACAGTCGTTAGCCCGCGCCCGCTGCAACTGGACGTGGCTGTTCCCGCCGTGATCTGAACACGGCGGGTAACAGCACCGTCGCGGTCCATGTTGGTGCGGGCAAAATAGCCAGCTATCGGCTACAACCGGTGACCGTATGGTTGCGATCGACGGTTCCGGGAGTATCCCGGAACTTGGCCAGGACGCGGCGCGGGCAAAGATCTGCCACCGGCTGCCCCGGCGACCGGCAACCACGACCGGCAACCGCGATCTAGTCGCGGGCGAAGAGCAGCAAGTAGTCGCCGCGTTCGTGCCACAGGCCAATCTGGTGGAATGGCAGCCCGAGCAGCACCGGGGGACCCGACACCGGCAGGCCGCTCAGGTTCTCCATCCGAGGTACCAGCACGCGCTTGTTGATCTCCACCACCCAGACCCGGCCGACCTGCTCTAGCCGCTGCCGGATCTCCGCCAGCGGCACCGTGGTGCCAGCCAGCGTTCCTGACGGGATCGCTGCCTGCTTCAGGGCTATGTTGCGCAGCGTGCCCAGGCCGTAGGGGTAGGCCGCGCCGAAGGCCTCGGCGTTCGGGTTGGTGTAGAGCACGACGTCACCGGGCCGTGCGTTCGCGGCCACGATCCGATCGACCGCTCGGATGTTGTCGTAGTGACCGGCCGGCTCGCGCTGCGTCAACTGAGTCGTCAGCCCGGCAAGCAGGAGCACCACGAGGGCGGCCGGCCCGGCGATCCGGCCCAGGGCGGCCAGCGCGGCGCCTCCGAGCAGGGCCAGCGCCGGGAGGCACATCAGCACGTAGCGCGAGGTGTACATCGGCGTGATCAGCGAGCCGGTCAGCAAGATCACGGCCGGCAGGATCAGCCATGGCACGGACAGCTCGGCCAGCGGCCACGGTGACGCCGCCCGGCGCCGGTCCTGGCCGGCCGCCAGGCTCACCGCGAGCCCGATGCCAATCACTGCGAGCATGACGACCGTCATCAGCAGCGAACCATCCAGCGTCAGCAGCGTTCCCGGCCCCGATGAGGACTTGTTCACGGCGAGCCAGCCGATCTGACCGCGCTCTCTCCAGCCGAGCACGAGCAGCGGGCTGGCTATCACCACGCTCGCTGCCGCCGCGGCCAGCCAGCCTGCGACCAGCCGCCTGGATCCTGAGTCAGCGGCGTGCCGGCGGTAGTCCAGCAGCACCGTCACTGCGTGCGCCGGGATGATCAGCAGGGCGAAGATGTTGGCTATGCCCAGAGCAGCCAGGCCGACGCCGTATCCCACCAGCCAACGCAGCCGCCGCTCGGGCGCGGCGCCGAGCATCCTGACCAGCAGGTAGCTGGCGATCGAGGCGACCGCGATCACCATGGCATAGGACCGGGCCTCCTGGCCGTACCTGGTGACCCCGGGCAGCACGGCGAACACCAGCCCCGCGGCCAGGCCGGCCCACGGCGAGATCAGCCGCCTGCCAATCGCCGCCACGGCGGCCGCCGCCACGCCGATCGCGATCGCCGACGGCAGCCGGACCACGAACTCTCCAGATCCGAACAGCCGGACCAGCGGCCACATCATCATGTAGTACCCGGCGTGCACGGCGTCGACGTGGCCAAGCATGGTGATCAGGTCACCGAACGGACGTCGGACCGCGGCGATCGTCGCGGCCTCGTCCCGCCAGAAGGACGGCGTTGCGATGCCCCACAGCGACAGGGCAAGCGCTGCTACCGGCGGGGTCAGCCGCGCCCAGAGCGGCCCGGCGTCAAAACTGCGCTCCGGCGCAGCGCCGGCCGGGTGTCCGGCGGCCGCGTCGCCAGCTGCCGTCTGACCGGCGGTACCGCCACTGGCGCCCTGACCTGCGGCCGAGGAGGCGTCGCTGGCAACCTGACCGGCCACCGCCGCCCCGCCATCTGCGGCCTGACCGGCGGTGCCGTCACCGGCGGCCTGACCTGCGGCCGCGGACCGACTCGGTGATGTCATCGGTGCTCTCGCCCTCCGAAAGAGGTTCGGGCCCGGCACTGCGGCCGGACTGCAGCGGCCGGACCAGCGGCCGACCAGCGACCCAATCGTAGCCAGGATTTCGTCAGTCCAGGCTGGCTAGGCCAGCTGCCAGCTCGGCCGAGGCACCCGGGTACCGGCCTGCGGTCGGCTCCGCCGAGGTGCTCAGGTACTGGCCGATAGCCCGCACCGGGCAGCACAGCCTGGACAGCTGCGGCCGGGAACCTTCGGCCGGCACCGGCCCCGCCCGCCGCGATTCATCCCAATCGCCGTCAGCGTGCTGGCCGCGGATCAGCCAGAGCACACCCAGTTCGGTACTGCGCGCCGCGTCGGCGCCCCCGGCCGCGATCAGCGCAAGCACCGCGCCTGCCGTCGCGACCGCAGTCGATCCGTGATCCGTCCCGCCGGTGCCGGTCCGACCTGGCCGATCTGACCAGCCACCGTCGCCGTTCTGGCCGGCCACAAGCCAGCCGACCGCCCGCCGGACCGGCTGCTTTCCCGGCCCGACTCCGGCGGCGATCAGCGCCTGGACGACGGCGCTCGTGACATCGGCCGAGCCCGGGCCACGCCCGCCGGGCCACGATCCGTCGCTGGCCTGACGTTGCAGCAGCCAGACAACGCCGCGGCGGACCGCCGTGCTCCCGGCCGGGCCAGCCGCGCTCAGCGCGCCGACCGCGGCAGCGGTGGCCGCAGCCGACGGCGGTCCGGCCGACGCTGCCACCGCCACCGGCAGCTGGCCAGCCAGCCAGCCCTGACCGCCCGTCTCGGCAGCGCTCCACGCGCCAGCGCCGGACTGCGCGGCGGACAGCCAGGTACCGGCACGCGCCACGGCATCGAGCGGTTCCCAGCCAGCCGGACGACCGGTGTGCGCTGAACCGCTGGCTCGCAGCTGGACCGGTCTGCCGATCCGCCGCAGCGCGGTCAGCGCCGCAGCGGTAGCAGGAACGTCGGGCCGGCAGGCACCGCCGCTCCGGCCAGCCCATCCGGCCTGGACCGTTCTGGTGCCACCGCCCGGCCGGTCGCCTGGCCCCCTGATCTGCTGGCTGATCAGCCAGGATGCGGCCTTGGTCAGCGCCGGATGGTCGGCGGCCAGCCCCGCATCGGCCAGAGCAGTCATTGCCAGTGCCGTGTCCGGCACCGCGCACGCCCAGGCCCGGTCCGCCGCCACTGGGCCGGGCGGGGCCAGCGTCCAGGCCAGCGACCGATCCAGCCAGCTCATCCCGCGCGCCAGTGCTGGGTGCTCCGCCGGGTAGCCGAGCTGGCGCAGTGCGACCAGGGCGAACGCCGAAGGCATCAGCTGCTGATCCCACGATCCGTCCGCGTCCTGACGCGCCAGAAGCCACCCGGCGCACGCCCGCAGCGCCGCCGCTCGGCTCACCAGAACCGGGACCGAGGCTGCCCCGTTCCGCCGCCCGAAGCACGCCCTCAGCGCGGCCGCGGGGCTCGCCAGAACCGGCGCCGAGGCTGCCCTGTTCCGCCGCCGGGCGGTCAGCATGCGGCGGCTCGCGCTGGTCAATCCCGGCCGACCTGGATTGACCAGCACGGATCGCGCCAGGATCGGCCGGCCACCGCCGTCGGGAGGCTCTAGCTCGCTGAGGTCGAACGAGCCGACGCTGGCCGGCCGGAGCGAGCTGATCACCGCGAGCTGGATCGCCACGAGCGGCGTGACCGGGCCGTCGGCGCAGGACTCGCTGCCGGGGCCGCCCAGCGGCATCCGGCCAAGCCGGAAGACGATCTGCGGCGGGATAAGCAGCTGTTCGTCCCAGGGCCGAAGACCGAGTACGGCGAGCCATGCCTGCGTCACCAGCCCGGCCGCGGCGAGCCCGCCGGCGTCGCGGATCCAGCCGGCCGCCAGTGCCATGTGGTATGCGTCAGGCGGATCGCCCGCGGCGCGCAGCGCGACATATGCGGCCGTGGCGGCCGCCAGATCGGTGGCACCCGGATCGGCGGTACCGCCTGGAAACTCGGCCCAGCCGCCATCCGGCCGCTGGCTGGACCTGATCCATCGGGCGGCGGCGTCAGCGGATCCCGGCCGGTGGCCGCGGAGAAACTCAACCAGCAGCGGGCCCACCGCGACCGCTGTCACACTGGCTTCCGGCTGGTCTTGCCACCGGCCGTCCTGCTGCTGCCGGCTGAGCAGCAAATCCACCGCCCGGTCCAGCGCCGCGCGGGCCAGATCTGCCGTCGTCCCCGAGCCGGAAGGTGCTGCTGTCATGATCATGTCGCGCTCATTATGGCAGCCGCTAACCAGGTGTGACCATCTGAACACAAAGGGTTGATGATTTCGCGGCCGGAAACCGGATTCCGGGTCCAGGCATGCCGGATGACCCGGTAATCCTTCCATTAGGAAGGTAAGCTCGCATATCTCTACTCGGATCCCGGGTACACATTGCCAGCACTATCCGGCCGTCTCGATCCCTGAGGACCATAGCCATGCTGCGTCGCCGGTCCATCCGCCTGAGGATTCTCATCCTCGTGCTCGTCCCCGTGGTCGCACTGATCGGCCTGTACGCCGTCGTGCTCAACCTCACCCTGGGCAGCTACCTGACGCTCAGGCAGGCCACGACCGTCCAGAAGCAGATCACCACTCCGGTGTCGAACCTGCAGGCCCAGCTCATCATCGAGCGAGCGCTCGCGATGCAATACATGGCCTATCCCGAGCAAAGCCGACTGACGCTGCTTGAGTATCAGGAGCACCGCACCGACCTCGTCCGTGCGGCCTTCCTCACTGCCGCGGCGGCGGCCGACAGCAATGCCAACACACCCGAGATGAACGCGATCGGCGTCTGGCGGGCCGACATGGCGACGCTGAACCAGCTCCGCACGTCGGTCGCCAATCTGAGCGTCAGCAGACTCAACGCTCTCAAGGCCTATAGCAGCACCATCTCCGATGGTGATACCGTCACGAATCAGGCGATTCTGCCGCTGGTGACGGGTACGGTCGGGATCCAGGCGAACGACATCATTGACATGGAACGAGCCGCCCAGACTATCGCCGAGGAAAGCGACCTGCTCAGTTCCGATCTGATCGCGCACTCGTTCTCGGCAGCGGACCTACAGCTTTTCGGCCAGCTGGTGGCGCTGCATCAGGAGATCTGGAACCAGACCCTGCCCGCGCTCGATCCCAGCTACCAGACCTATTTCAGGACCTTGATTCCGGCGCGGGCGGCATCTCGCCTGACTGCTATGGAAAGCGACGTCGTGATCAACGGTGCGCGAGCCAAGGTGTCCCTGCCAGCCTGGATCTCAACGGTACGTGCCTACTCGGCCGGGCTGCAGGCCGCGCTGGTGAAATCCGGCGCCACGCTGCAGACAACCGCCGAGTCCCAGGCGAGTGTCAACGGCCTGCGGCTGATCCTGACCGGCGGGCTCGGACTGCTGGCGATTCTCGCCGCGGTGGCCGTCGGCATCGTGGTGAGCCGAGGCCTCGTCCGCCAGCTGAATGACCTTCGACTGTCCGCGCTCGACCTGTCCGGTCACCGACTGCCGAGCACGATCCAGCGGCTGCGGGCCGGCGAGGATATCGACGTCGAAGCCGAGGTACCTGAGTTCGAACCAGGCCCTGATGAGATCGGCCAGGTCCGGCGGGCGTTCAACACCGTTCAGCGGACCGCCATCGCCGCCGCCGTTGACGAGAACAGGATCCGCCGCGGGGTCAATGACGTGTTCCGCAATCTGGCCAGGCGCAACCAGTCGCTGCTGACCAGACAGTTGCAGCTCCTTGACGCGATGGAGCGCCGGATCGACGAGCCTGAGGAGCTCGCTGACCTCTTCAGGATCGACCACCTGACCACCCGGATGCGGCGGCATGCCGAAGGCCTGCTGATCGTGGCCGGCGACTCCTCTGGCCGCAGCTGGCGCGAGCCGGTGCCGATCGTGGACGTCATGCGCGCGGCGATCGCTGAGGTGGAGGACTACACCAGGATCCGGGTCATGTCCAGGTCCGGTGCCGCGCTGGCCGGCCATGCCGTCGCAGACGTCATCCACCTGCTCGCCGAGCTGCTGGAGAACGCCACCATGTTCTCGCCAGCGAACACCCCGGTGCGGGTCGACGGCGACATGGTGGCAAGGGGCCTGGCGGTGGAGATCGAGGACCGCGGGCTCGGCATGGGCGAGGACCAGCTCGAAGAGATCAACCGCAAGCTCGCCGATCCACCGCTGTTCGACCTGTCAGGTAGCGATCAGCTCGGATTGTTCATCGCCGGCCAGCTCGCCAAGCGGCACGACATCAGGATCACCTTGCGTAGTTCAGCTTTCGGCGGGACGACCGCCGTGGTCCTGATCCCCCGGTCACTGGTGATCTATGCCGAGGGCGGTGCCGAGGCGCTGGCCGCGGCCGGCGTTCGGGAGCTGGGCGGCCGCCCGATTCCGCAGCTGCTTGCCGCCGTGCCAGGTACCGAGTACGGCGGCATCGTCCAGGGCAGCGCCAGCGTCGGAGCCGAGACCGGGAATCACCGTCTGCAGTCAGCGCCTGAGCCGTCCATCGCCGCTCGGGTGATGGACCTGGTCAATTCGGTGACAGCTCAGGACGCCAACCCGGTCACTGCGGTGCAGCCGAGTTCCGGGTCCACCTCGCGGCCGTTCCAGGACGCCAGCCCATGGTCCACCACGCCGCCCAGCCCGACCGGCACATCCCAGCCATTCCAGGACGCCAGCCCATGGTCCACCACGCCGCCCAGCCCGACCGGCACATCCCAGCCGTTCCAGGACGCCAGCCCATGGTCCACCACGCCGCCCAGCCCGACCGGCACCTCCCAGCCATTCCAGGACGCCAGCCCATGGTCCACCACGCCGCCCAGCCCGACCGGCACCTCCCAGCCATTCCAGGACACCAGCGCGTGGTCCATCGCGCCGCCCAGCTCGCCTAGCTCGCCCAGTCCGACCGGCACAGCGCAGCCATTCCAGGACGTCAGCGCCTGGTCCACCGCTCCGCCCGGCCCCGAGCGCACCTCCCAGCCATTCGAAGACGTCAGCGCCTGGTCCACCGCGCGGCCCAGCCCAGGCCCGCGGGCCGGGTCCTGGCCTGACGGCGACCGGCCGGTGCTGCCCACCAGGCGGCCAGCCGCACAGACGCCGGTCACGGGCGGCAATGGCGGGCCTTTCCTGCCTCCGGTATCCGGGCCAGCCGTGCCGCCGGTCCAGGGTGATCCCGGCGATCTGCCGGTCCGAGTCCGCCAGGCCAGCCTCGCGCCGCAGCTTCGCGACCAGTTCAAGCCCGCGCCGTCCGATCCGGACGATTCGGCGACCGAGTTCTCGCCGGAGGCTGCCAGGAGCACCATGGCGGCCTTGCAGCATGGTTGGGAGCGCGGTCGCTCCGTGCCGGTGGGGCCGGCCGATGAGGGGCTCGAGCCGAGCGCCGAACCGTCAGCCAGTGACGGCAGCACCCAGACGCCAGCGCAGCAGACAGGGGGGGACAGCTCGTGATGCCGCAAGAAGCCGGCCTGCCGGGAGGGTCACCGCTAGATGCCGGTGGCAACCTGAACTGGCTACTCGATGATCTGGTCGCCAGGGTCACCCAGATCGCCAAGTCCGTGATCTTGTCGAGGGACGGCCTGGCGATCGGCGCGTCAGCCGGACTCAGCAGGGAAGACGCGGAGCATCTGTCCGCCGTGGCCGCCGGGTTCCAGAGCCTGGCGCGAGGATTCGGACAGCACTTCGGCGCTGGCAGCCCGCGACAGACGATCGTCGAGCTGGAGTCGGCCTTCCTGTTCATCACGGCCGCGGGCGAAGGCAGCTGCCTGGCGGTCCTCGCCAGCACCGAGGCCGACGCCGGGCTGATCGCCTATGAGATGGCACTCCTGGTTAAGCGAGTCGGTCAGCACCTCGGTGTGCGGCCACGACCAGCACAGGCCAGCCCGCAGGCCACGTGACCCGGGATGGAATCGCGGCGAGAGGAGTGGCTTAGGCCGGGCGCCGGTCCAATCGTTCGACCCTACGCGCTCACCGCCGGCCGAACCCGGCCGAGCGGCGCCACCATCGACCTGATCGCGCTGGTGACTACCGTCCGCGGTGCCGCGCGCAAGCACATCGATCTCGAACCCGAGCACCTGCGTCTGCTCAAGCTGTGCCGCCTGCCGGTGTCTGTCGCTGAGCTCGCTTCCGACCTGGACCTGCCGGTCAGCGTCGTCCGCATCCTCCTCGCCGACCTGCGTGACCAGGGCTTGGTTGGCATTCATCAGCCCGCTCCGGTCGGGTTCAGTGACCTGCGCATCCTCAAGGAGGTCGCCGATGCCCTACGGAGGCTCTAACCCGGCTGACGAGCTGGCACCGGTCCCGCTGGCTATCAAGATCCTGATCGCCGGCGGTTTCGGCGCGGGAAAGACCACGCTGGTCGGCTCGGTGAGCGAGGTCAGGCCACTGCGTACCGAGGAGGATCTGAGCGAGCCGAGCGCCCTAGTCGACCAGCTCGACGGGGTGGAACGCAAGACAACGACGACCGTAGCGATGGACTTCGGGCGGATCACCATCAGTGACGAGCTTGTCGTCTACCTGTTCGGCACGCCTGGCCAGAAGCGGTTCTGGTTCATGTGGGACGAACTCGCGCATGGCGCCCTTGGCGCGGTCGTCATCGCGGACACCAGGCGGCTGGCCGACTGCTTTCCCTCCGTTGACTACTTCGAGCGCAACGGCATGCCGTTCGTCGTCGCGGTGAACTGCTTCGATGACGCGCGCCGCTACCCAGAACCGGCCATGCG
Source organism: uncultured Actinomycetota bacterium (assembly GCA_963850875.1). GTDB lineage: Bacteria > Actinomycetota > Actinomycetes > Streptosporangiales > Streptosporangiaceae > Chersky-822. The sequence continues at coordinate 194,339 of CAWKNA010000004.1, read as the reverse complement.
GGCGGCGCTCAGCCTGACCCCGGATGTCCCGTTGGTGCTGTGTGACGCGAGGCAGCGAACATCCAGCCGCGACGTGCTCATTGCCCTGGTCGAGCACGCGGTCAACCGGCTCAGCAACGGCAGGCACGTCACGCCGGCCAGATGATCGCCGGCTGCGGCCGTTAGATCCGCCAGATCAGCACCAGTCCGCAATCGTCGGTGGTGCGCGCGCCATCTTGCATCGTCCGGACCAGGCTCTCCGCGTCGGACCCGAACCCACCAGCAGCCACCAGCCGGTCTGCCTCGCCGAGCAGCCGGTCGATGCCGACGTCGATGTCGCGCCCAGGGACCTCAACCAGCCCGTCGGTGTAGAGCATCAGCGCGTCCCCTGGCCGCAGGGTGCCGTGCTCGGCGGTGTCACGCAGGTCGGCGACCACCCCAAGGACGATGCCGCGCGCCTGGGTCAGCCGCCACGAACCGCTGCCGCCCTCGTAATGAGCGGCTGGCGGGTGACCGGCTGAGGCGATCACATAGCCCCCCGTCGCCAGATCGATGGAGAGATGAACGGCGGTAACAAACCCCTCGGTCGGCTCATTGCGACGCAGGTAGGCGTTGCACGCGGGGAGGAATTCCGAGGACGGCACCGACCCGAGCAGCCCGCCGAACGCTCCGGACAGCAGCAGTGCCCTGGTTCCGGCGTCAATGCCCTTACCTGACACATCGACGACCGCGACTTCGAGCGTCTTGCCGTCACAGACCGAAACAACGAAGTCACCGCCGAACAACGCACCGCCGGCCGGCCTGAGCACCGACTGCGCACCCCAGCCTTCCGGCATCTTCGGCAGCGCGCTCTGCACCCTGATCCGGTCCCGCAGTTCCACCAGCATCTGATCGCCGCGCAGCCCCTGCAGCCCGAGCCTGGCGCGGGTCCTGGCCAGCACGTCGGCGAAGACCGCGATGATGACGATTGTCGCGATGATCCCGAAACCGGTGCGGCTTTCGGCCTCGGCGTAGTCGTAGCCAAGCATGATGGCGACGATCACGAACAGGATCCGCAGCGCCCGCGGCCAGAGCAGCAGCCCGCCCGCCAGGATCGGCAGGATCATCAGGCCGGGTGAGAACCAGGAAGCCGGCAGCCGGACGGCAGCGATCCCGATTCCGACGACCGCGATCGCGAGCACGAAGGCGAGCCTGCGGTTACTGGTGATGAACTGGCGCCTGATCAGGCTGCGGAACTGTAGCGCAGCCGATTGCACCGCCGGCCAGGACCGGCGTCCGGAACTCGAAATCATGATGGCGAAACTGTACCGGTTCCGGCGATGTACGCGACCGGTCCAATCATCGCAAGGCTGCGAGCTCATTGTCCGCATCCCGGCCTGGCGTCAAGCCCGCGCCCGGCCGCCTGCCGCCGATATAAACTCGCCAATTCGCTTGGCATCGGGTACGAAGGCGATCATGGCTACCACTTATCCCTATCCGATCCGGCCGGTCAGCGTGGCTGAGCTGCCGGCCTTCTGGGCGGTCGGCGAGCAGGCGTTCAACTCGACCTGGCCCACCGAGGAAGCGCTCGCGCATGAGGCCAAGGTGTTCGAGCCGGCCCGCAGCCTCGCGGCGTTCGACGGGGACCAGCTGGTAGGCACGGCGCTGGCATACACGTTCGGGCTGACCGTTCCCGGCGGCGGGGTGGCCGCCGCCGGGATCAGCTGGGTCAGCGTGCTGCCGACCTATCGGCGCCGGGGCATCCTCTCCGCCCTGATGCGCCGCCAGCTGGACGACATCAGCAGCGGTGGCGAACCCGTGGCCGCGCTGTTCGCCTCGGAATCTGCCATCTACCGGCGGTACGGATACGGCGTCGCCTCCGAGCAGTACAGCTTCTGCGTCCGGGCCGGCCAGCGGCAGCTGGCCGGCTCTAATACGGACCAGGCCGCTGCCGCCGGGCAGGCGGACGCCCTGACGGTCCGCCTGGCCGAGCCGCAGGCCGCCAGCGGTGGCCTCAAGACGGTCTACGACAACATTCGGGCTGCCCGGCCTGGCATGGTGACCAGGACCGAACAATGGTGGGAAGTCCTGCTGGCCGATCCCAGCTTCATCCGCGACGGCTACTCCCCGCAGCGCTGCGTGGTCGCCGCTGACGCCAGCGGAGCCCGTGGGTACGCGCTCTACACCGGCAAGCCGCAGTGGGGCGACGACTCCATTCCGGCACACCAACTGGTCATCCGCGAGCTCTTCGCGGTCGACCCGGCGGCCTGCGCCGCCCTGTGGCGCAACCTGCTCACCAGGGATCTGGTCAGCGAGGTTCACGCCAGGATGCGGCCGGTCGATGATCCGCTGCTGTACCTGCTTGCCGATCGCCGCGACGCCAGGCCGCGGGCTTCCGACGGATTGTGGATCAGGCTCGTCGACCTGCCCGCAGCGCTGGCCGGCCGCCGCTACGCCTGCCCGGTCGATGCCGTGATCGAGGTCACCGACCACCAGCTGCCGGCTAACTCCGGCCGGTGGCGGCTGCGGGCCGGGGGGCTGGCCGAGACTGAGCCGCCAACCTGCGAGCGCACGTCAGCCGAGGCAGACCTCACCCTCGGCATCGCCGAACTCGGCGCGGCCTATCTCGGCGGGACCAGGCTCGGCGCGCTGGCCGGCGCTGGCCTGGTAGCCGAGCACCGGCCGGGCGCGCTCGCCGCGGTATCGGCCGCCCTCTCCTGGGACCCGCTCCCCTGGTCCCCCATGATGTTCTGACCCGGACCGACCGAACCGGGCTAGAACAGCAGCGCTTTGACCTCGAGAAACTCCTCAAGCCCGTGCACGCCGAGTTCCCGGCCGTACCCCGATTGCCCGAATCCGCCGAACGGTGCCGCCACGTTGAACGCCCCGCCATTGATCTCGACCTGTCCGGCCCGCAGCCTCCTGGCGATCTGGACCGCGTGCTCCTGATCGCCGGACCAGACTGCCGCGGCCAGGCCGTAGGCGGGGCCGTTGGCGATCGCCACGGCCTCCTCCTCGGTTGAATACGCCAGCACGCAGAGCACCGGCCCGAAGATCTCCTCCCGAGCGATCTCCATCTCCGGCCGGACGTCGGCGAAGACAGTAGGCCGGACATAGCTTCCGGTACCCAGGCCGGGCAGCGGGTCGGTACCGCCGACAACCACTCTCGCGCCCTCGGCGATGCCGCGCTCGATAAAGCCGAGCACCCGGTCCCGCTGCGCCGCCGAGACCAGCGGGCCCAGCCGGGTGCCTTCGTCGAGCGGATCGCCGACGGTGTATCGCTCCGTGTTCTTGACAGCCAGGCCGATCGCCTCGTCGTAGCTGTCGGCGTCCACGAGCATCCTGGTCAGCGCGTTACAGGTCTGACCGGAATTGATGAAGGCCTTGGCGACGCCGACCTTCACCGCGGTCGCCAGGTCGGCGTCCGGCAAGATCACGTTGGCCGACTTCCCGCCCAGTTCCAGCGTCACCCGCTTGACCGTTGCCGCCGCGACCTCGGCGACCCGCCGACCGGCCTGCACCGAGCCGGTAAAGGAAACGACGTCGATGTCCTGATGGGCTGCGATGGCTTCACCGGTGACCTTGCCGGTGCCGCTGACCAGGTTGAAGACTCCGGCGGGCAGACCGGTCTGATGGAAGATCTCGGCAAGCTCATACCCGGCGAGCGGCGCGACCTCGCTTGGCTTGAGCACCACCGTGCATCCGGCCGCCAGCGCCGCGGCGACCTTTGCCACGATCTGATGCAGCGGGTAATTCCATGGCGTGATCGCGCCGACTACCCCGGCCGGCTCGCGCACCACGAGGGCGTTGCCAATCCGCTCACCGCCGAAGTCGTATCCGGCCAGCAGATCGACATAACTGGCCAGGACCGCAAGCGGGGTGCCGACCTGAACCTTGCGGGCAAATGACAGCGGAGATCCCATATCGGCGCTGATGGCAGCGGCGACCGAATCCGCACGGTCGGCGAGCAGGTTCCTGGCCGCATCGAGCCGCTGGGCACGCTCGGCGGCGGGCGTGACCGACCAGCCGTCGAATGCCGCCCTCGCCGCCCGCACCGCGGCATCCACGTCGGCGGCGTGACCGGCCGGCACCCGGTCGATGACGGCCTCGCTTGCCGGGTTGATGACATCGATTCCGCCGTCACCGGCCGACGGCGTCCAGCTTCCGTTGATGTAGTTGCTGCGCATGCAGGCATTGTCCCGCATCGGTCAGGCCTAAGGCGATACCCATGCCGACTGCTCGGACCGGATGCACCGTTAGCTACCGGCTGTAAGCACTTTACTGGTATATCCGCGTTATTCGCCTGCATTAGCGGCCGCGGTGACCTCGTGCAGCTCGGCACCAGTTGCGGTCGGCTTAGCGCCAGGAAGCACCATTTTCGCAACCCGCTCGCCAGGCAAAACCTTAGTAACGCTTGGACGGCACTTCATTTCGTGATACAACGCTCTCGTTGCGTGATGGACTGGTCAGTAACTTTCCGTAGTTTGCGAACCAGGTAGCCACGCAAACCAGAGTTCGAGCCAGAAAACGGGAAAATGAATCCGATTTCAGCCTGCGGGCTGACTCGATAGGAGACCTTGCGGTGAGTTCTGCGGATCACCGGGCACCGGCATGCCGGGCAGCACGGCGCCATCGGCCGGCGCCGCGCGCCGTCCGGCGGTGCGGCGGGCCGGCGCTATGACTCCGCGCCACCGCGGCGGCTGGCCGCCACCATCGGAGGTATCCGCGCTGCGGATGCTGCCGCCTGCCGGGCCGCGCCGACTGCGCCTGCACCGGACGCTGCGGCTGATCATCGCCGTCGGAACGGTCGCGGCCGGGCTCTGCCTCGTCATCGGCATGGTGGCCATGGTGGCCGAGGCCGGCGCCGCCAAGGGGACGACCGCGGCGAGTTCTCATGCCGACCGACAGCCAGCGCCCGGATCATCGTCCACCGGTCAGGCGCCACCAGGGAAGATCGGCCCGGTAGGCCACGGCGCCGGTACGCATCGCACCAGCCGACCGACGCCTGAATACCCTCTCGGCCGGACGCTTGCGAGCTATCGCGGCGCCGGGTCAGGCGAGCGCGGCAGGTTCATGATCCCCAGGCCAGGTGTCTGGGGCATCGCCTGGCAGTACCGCTGCCAGGCGGGCCAACCAGGCAGTTTCGCCCTTGGCCAGACCAATGCCGGGCTCGGCCAAGCCATGGACGTCTACTCCAATGGCCAGGGAGGCCATGGCCTCTTCTGGATTCGCAGCGCCGGGCAACATTCCCTGGTGGTCATCTCAGGCTGTGCCTGGGACCTGCGGGTGGTCGAGCCCAAACCAGCGGCAGGCCGACACTGAACCCAGCGTGCGCCCTTTTCAGCCGACGGCTCAGTCGAAGATCGGTGCCCTGGTGCGGCTGCGCTTCAGCTCAAAGAAGCCATCGGTCCCGGTGACAAGCAGCACCCCATCCCACAGCCTGCCCGCGGCCTCGCCACGCGGAATCGGGGACACCACCGGCCCGAAGATGGACGCGCCACTGACCGAGATCACCGGCGTGCCGACATCCTGCCCCACCCGCTCGATGCCGTCGTTGTGCGATGCCCGCACGGCGTCGTCGTACTCGGTCGACTCCATCGCATCGATCAGGTCGGCCGGCAGGCCGGCATCGGCCACGGCGGCCTCGATCGTGGCCCGCTCCCGCTCCTCCTTGAGGTTATGCAGCCGGGTGCCGATCGCCGTATAAAGCGGCAGCAGCACATCGGAGCCGTACTTCTGCTCCGCGGCGACGCACAACCGCACCGGGCCCCAGGCCCGCTTCATCAGCTCCTGGTAGCGCTCGGACAGGTCTTCCCTGCCCTCATTCAGCACCGCGAGGCTCATCACGTGCCAGCGCACAGCCACCGCGCGCACCTGCTCAACTTCCAGCATCCAGCGCGAGGTAATCCACGCCCACGGGCAGAGCGGATCAAACCAGAAATCGACCGGCGTCGGCGGCTGCTCAGTCATGCGCCCTCCTGTTCACGCTCCCGCCGTCCGGACCGGACACGCGTCGACCGTAGCGGGCCGCCGCCGCGGGCTCATGGTGGCTGTCGCTGCTGACAACTGAGCCGACCGGCCCGGCATTCCGCCGGGGCGGCATGAAATCATTCCAGCACGGCCGACCGGAACACCGAGCACAGGGAACGACAATGACAAGCACTCTGAACCGCGAGGAAGCGGCCGAGCGGGCCAGGCTGCTCCGCGTCGAGTCCTACCAGGTCGATCTTGAGCTCGACGGCGACGGGACCACGTTCGGCTCGCTCACCACTGTGCGGTTCGCCTGTGGCAGCCCGGGCGCGACCTCGTTCATCGACCTGACCGCTCCGGCCGTCAGCGAGATCACGCTCAACGGCCGACCGCTGCCACCGGAATCGTTCGACGGCGACCGGATCACCCTGCCCGGCCTGGCCCTCGCCAATGAGCTGACGGTGCGCGCGAGGTGCGCCTACTCGCGCAGCGGCGAGGGTCTGCACAGGTTCACCGATCCCGCCGACAAGGGTGTCTACATGTACTCCGACCTGGAGACCTTTGACGCCCACCGGATCTACCCTTGCTTCGATCAGCCGGACCTGAAGGCCACCTTCGAGCTCTCGGTCACCGCGCCATCAGACTGGGAGGTGGTCTCCAACATGGCGCCGGTGACGATCGCGAGGGCACCGCTCACCGCGACCGCATTCTGGCAGTTCCCGCCCACCCCGGTGCTGCCGACATACATCACCGCGGTCGCCGCCGGGCCGTACCATGTGGTCCGCGGCGAGCACGACGGAATCCCGCTTGGGATCTTCTGCCGCCAGTCGCTGGCCAGCTACCTCGACCCTGAGGAGATCTTCGAGGTCACCAGGCAAGGGTTCGATTACTTCCACGCCATGTTCGGTAGACGCTACCCGTTCGGCAAGTACGACCAGCTCTTCGTGCCGGAGTTCAAGTCAGGCGCGATGGAGAACGCCGGATGCGTGACCTTCCTTGAGGAGTTCATCTTCCGGTCGCGGGTGACCGACTCGATGCGGGAAGCCAGGGCCGACACCATCCTGCATGAGATGGCGCACATGTGGTTCGGTGACCTGGTCACCATGGCCTGGTGGGACGATCTTTGGCTGAACGAGTCGTTCGCCAGCTGGGCGAGCGTGCTGGCGCAGTCGCAGGCGACTCGGTTCACCCGCGCCTGGACCACGTTCACGCTGACCCAGAAGGCGTGGGCATACCGGCAGGACCAGCTGCCGTCCAGCCATCCGATCGCTGCCGACATCGCCGACATCGAGGCCGTCGAGACGAACTTCGACGGGATCACCTATGCCAAGGGCGCGGCGGTACTCAAGCAACTGGTCGCCCACGTCGGCCGGGAGAACTTCCTGACCGGGATCCGCTCCTACTTCGACCGGCATGCCTGGGCCAACGCCACCCTCGCCGACCTGCTCGACGCGCTTGAGCAGGCGTCCGGACGGCAGCTGTCGGCCTGGTCCAAGGCATGGCTGGAGAGCGCGGGCGTGAACACGCTGCGGCCGGAGTACCAGACCGATGCCGACGGCACCATCACCGAGTTCGCCGTGCTGCAGCAAGCGCCTGCCGCCCATCCGGTGCTCCGGCCGCACCGGATCGCGATCGGGCTGTACCAGCGGAGCGAGGGCGGGCTGAGCCGTCGCCGCCGGATCGAGATCGACGTGGCCGGTGAGCGCACCGAGGTACCTGAGCTGATCGGCGAGAAGCTTCCCGACCTGATTCTGGTCAACGACGATGACCTCAGTTACGCCAAGATCAGACTGGATGAGCACTCGCTGCGCACGCTGGTCAGATCCATCGGTGAGTTCGCCGACTCGCTGCCGGCCGCCCTCTGCTGGGCCGCCGCCTGGGACATGTGCCGGGACGCCGAGTTGCCCGCCAGCGAGTACATCGACCTGGTGCTTGCCGGGGTCGACTCCGTCGCCGACATCACTGTCCTGCAGACGGTGCTGCGCCAGGCGACCGCGGCTGCCCGGCGGTTCACCGATCCCAGCCACCGCCAGCAGGCCATGGACCAGCTGGCCGCCACCCTCCGCCGGCTGATGACCAGCGCCGAACCGGGCGATGACAAGCAGCTCGCCTATGTCCAGTTCTTCATCTCGGTGGCGACCTCCGCAGCCGACCTGGGCCTGCTCGCCGGGCTGCTGGACGGCTCGGTGACCATCGACCGACTGGCCGTCGATACCGATCTGCGCTGGCGGCTGCTGCATCGCCTGGTCAGCCGGGGCATGGCCGGCCAGGACGCGATCGACGCCGAGTACGACCGGGACAAGACCGACGCCGGCCAGCGGCGGGCCGCCGCCTGCACCGCGGCCATCGCCGATCCGGCGGCGAAGGAGGCCGCCTGGGCCCTGGTCGTCTCCGGTGAGCTGCCGAACGCCATGTTCCGCGCCACGCTGGCCGGGTTCCAGGATCCCGACCAGGACGAGCTGCTCGTCCCCTATGCGGCCAGATTCTTCGATGTGGTCGCCGACGGGTGGCAGGACTGGGGACCGGACATGGCACAGTACTTCGCCGAGCACGGTTACCCGAGGATGGTCATCACTCCGGCCGCGATCGCGGCGGCGGACGATTATCTCGCCAGGACTGCGCTGCCGGCCGGGTTGCGCCGGCTGCTCACCGAGGGCCGCGATGACGTCGCCCGTGCCGCGGGCTGCCGCCAGGCGGATGCCCGGTCTAACTCGGCTTCCTGATCAGCGACCGGCCGCGCGGACGACCGCCCGGACCAGGTCGATCGACGGCAGGTCCTCGATCAGCACCGCTTCGCCATTGCCGTTGCACAGCGGAATCCGCCAGTTCGGGTACTCATCCGAGGTGCCCGGGATGTTCTGCGTCCGGCGATCGCCCACGGCGTCGGCCAGCGAGACACCGACCAGCGCGGCCGGGGTCAGCGCCAGATAGCCATACAGCGCCACCGTGAACTCATCGGCGGAAGGCCGGTGACCGGGCGGGAGCAGCCGCTGCGCGGTCAGAACGTCCTGCCAGGCCTGCAGGGCAAGCTCCGAGCTTTTTCGTTCAGCCTGCGGGTCTTTAAGCAGGCCCAGCCTGGCTCGGACGGCCACCTGATCACCGGTGACGAACCCGGATACCGGCGGTACATCGTGGGTACCCACAGTCGCCATGCAGCTGCGCCGCCAGTGTGCCGGGCGCAGCGGCGAGCCATCCGGCTCGCGGGCGAACCAGAGCAGCGACGTTCCGAGGATGCCGCTCGCAGCCAGGTAGCGGCGGATCCACTGATCGACCGTGCCGAGATCCTCGCCGATGGCCACCGCGCCGGCCCTGGCTGCCTCCCCGGCCAGCGCAGCAACCGTCAGCTGGTGGTTGTAGCTCACGTATGCGCCGCGATCAGGCGGCATGCCGTCCGGCACCCACCACAGCCGCATCAGGCCCATCACGTGATCCATCCGTAGCCCGCCCACATGGCGGAACGCGGCGGCGAACAGCTCGGCGAGCGGCCGGCCCCCGGTCGCGGCCAGCCGCTGCGGGTGCCATGGCGGCTGCGCCCAGTTCTGACCGCGCTGATTGAATCCGTCCGGCGGCGCGCCCACGCTCATCCCTGGCACCAGCAGGTCCTGGTGCGCCCAGGCGTCGGCGCCGCCGGGGTGCACCCCCACCGCCAGGTCGCCGATCACGCCGATGTCCATCCCGGCCGCGAGCGCCGCGCCCTGCGCCGCGGCCAGTTGCTCATCAAGCAGCCACTGCAGCCACGCGTGGAACTCGGCCCGCCCGGCGAGGCCGGGCAGGTCGGCGGACCTGGCGTCGTCGACCGTCAGGCCTGACTCCGGACGGCGGGCCAGCTGCCTGGGGTTGCGGAACTCGGCAGGCCAGTGGCGCCAGTCCGGTCCGTGTCGTTCCGCCAGGGCGCACCAGGTACTCCAGTGCGCAAGCTCGGCACCAGCACGCTCGGTGAACGCTCGGTACGCAGACTCCCGGTGGTCGGGCCGGCGGACGGAGTGGATGAGCTCAAGTGCGCGGAGTTTCGCCGCCCAGACGGCGTCCCGGTCGATCAGCTCCGAGGAGGTGCTGGCCTCCCGCAGCGGGGCCGCGAGCTGCTGCAGCTCCCGGCGCTGCGCCGCGGTCAGCTCGGCGTACTCAGGGATATCCTCGATCCGCAGGTACAGCGGGCTGATGAAGCGCCTGGTCATCGGTCGGTACGGGGAGGGACTGACCGGAAATCCGGGTTCCGCCGCGTGCAGCGGGTTGACCAGCACGAAGCCGGCTCCCAGCTCACGAGCGCTCCAGATCGCCAGGTCAGCGAGATCTCGCAGGTCGCCGTGGCCCCAGGAGCGCCTGGAGCGCACCGAGTACAGCTGGACCGTGAACCCCCAGGACCTGCGCCTGGGAATCCTCGGCCGGGCCGACCGCGGACCGGGCCGAGCGGCGTAGCGGCCGGGTGCCGCGGCGCTCGGTTCAGCCGGGCCGACGGCTAGGTCCGCCTGCTCGCCAAGCGCGCCGATGATCGCGATCAGAGTCTCGGGCGGTACCCGGACCCGCCGCTTGCGCCAGTCCAGATAGCTGGCCGACACGCCAAGCGCCTGCGCTCGCCGGATCAGGTCGCTGTCGGTCATCCAACAATGATCGTGGCAGCCGGCTGGCTCCGCGCTGCCACCCCACCCCGCGCCGCACCAAGCCTCAAGTTAGCGGACGCTCCCGGCCGTTGACCGATATCGGAGCCGCCGGTACTATGTAGTACATGGTAGCTGGCGAAGCAGGGAACCTGGTGGCGCAAATGCGTCGCGGGGTTCTCCCGTACTGCGTGCTCGCCATGCTCGCGGAGAAGGAGCGGTACGGATTCGAGCTTGTCCAGGCGCTCAGCGGCATCGACGGCATGGTGACCGGCGAGGGGACGATCTACCCGCTGCTCGCCCGGCTGCGCAGGCAGGGTCAGGTGGAGACCTCCTGGCAGGAGTCCACCTCGGGCCCGCCCCGCCGGTATTACCGCCTCGCCCCAGCCGGGCGTGAGGCGCTGGCTGACTTCACCAGATCGTGGCGCAAGCTTCGCGACAGCGTCGATGACCTGCTGACAAGTTCCGGGGAGGCTCCGTTCTGATGACCAGAGCACTCGCCCGCAGGTGGCTCCCGCGCTCACAAACTCGCGTACCTGAACAGGAGATCTGACGGTGACCTCAAACGACGACGAGCTGGTGGCCCGTTATCTGGAGCGGCTCAATGCCGCGGCTAGCATGCTGCCCCCAGACAGCAGGACCGAGCTGATCGACGAGATCACCGCCCATATCGCCGAGGCCCGCGCCCCCGGCCGGACCACCTTCGGTGCGGCGCCGCCAAGCGTGCGGGAGATCCTCGACCGCCTGGGCGATCCAGCGGACATCGTCCGTGCTGCCGCCGAGCCCGGGTTCGCCGATCCGACCGCCGCCGCGCCAGGATCCGGCTATCCGGCCGGGCGCCCGGGCCAGGGCGCGGGCACACTGGAGATCTTCGCCGTCGTTTTCCTGCTGCTCGGCGGGGTCCTCCTCGCGATCATCGGCTGGTTCATCGGCGGCATTCAGCTCGCTGGCGCCGCCGCGATCATCGGCTGGCTGATCGGTGTCGTCCTGCTCTGCGTCTCACCAATGTGGCGCCCGGCAGACAAGCTGCTGGGCGTGCTGATCTGGCCAGGCGGGCTGCTCGCGCCCGCCATTGTGCTGCTGCTCGAATTGACCGTAGCCGGGCAGCCGACGGTCTGCCGGTCGGCACCGGTCGTCTCTGGCGTCTCGACCACCGGCCAGCAATCCGGTGGTGTGACACCTCACCTCGCGGCCGCTTGCCCGACGGGCGGACCCAACTGGCTGGCCATCGCGGTCGCCCTCGCCGTGCTGGCAGTTGCCGTAGCAGGACCGGTCTTCACCTCGATCTGGCTGCTCAGCCACGCAGGACGCGATACCGCTGCGCCGAGCCCTGAGCTGCCGACGCTGGTGTCCGCTTAGCCCGATGGTTGTCCGGCCGGTCCGGCCGGCGAGTGATCAGCCCGCTCAGGGCCGGGCCGGATCGGACGCCTGGGCCGCTGACCGCGCAGCGGACGACCGGCGGGCCCGGTAGGCAGCCACATGCAGCCGGTTGCCGCACGTGCGGCTGTCACAGTAGCGCCGGGACTGGTTGCGCGAGAAGTCGACGAAGACGTTGCGGCAGTCGGGCGACGCGCAGCTGCGCAGCCGGCCGGCCTGGCTGGCCACGATGAGTTCGGCCAGTCCCATCGCGCAGTGCGCGGCGATCCGGTCGGCCAGCGGTGCCGATGCCCTGGACACGTGGACGTGCGGGCCGCGGCCATCGTGCGTCACGATCTGCGGCTCCGCGCCGGTCTGCGCCAGCAGCCGGTTCAGGCCGCTGATCGCCGCTGGCTGATTCCGCGCCTCGCAGGCGGCCGCGATCGAGTCCAGCCTGGACCTGAGCGAGTGCAGCCTGGCCACATCGTCGGGCCTGGCGGCACCGAGGTTATCGACCCGGTACCTGCGGCCGAAGGCGACGATGTCCGCGAGGCCTGCCATCAGCTCCCCCGAGCTGGACCGTCCTGAGTTGATCAGGTCGATGCATTCGGCCAGCGCCTCGCGCTGATCGGCCCCTAATCCCATGCTGATTTCCTCGCAGGCGACCGCGTATCCTGATGGACGTGACAGCACCGTACTCGACTACGGTCATGACAGACAACAACGGCATCGGCACATCCGGTGCCGTTGGCTTGCTTGCGGGCCCGCCATTGCTGATGGCCGGGCTGGGCGCCGCCGCGATCTCCGCCTCGGCCGTTCTGGTCTCGCTCAGCGCGGCAAGCCCGGCCGCGACCGCCTTCTACCGGTCGGCGCTGGCGCTGCCCTTGCTGGCTATTCTGGCCGTGCTCGAGCAACGGCGGCACGGTGCTCGGCCGCTTGCCCAGCGGATCAGGGCCGGCGCCGCCGGGGTGTTCCTCGCCGTCGATCTGATCCTGTGGACGCATGCAATCGCCGATGTCGGGGCCGGGGTCGCGACCGTGCTTGGCAACCTTCAGGTGCTGATTGTGGCCGGCATCGCCTGGCTGGTCTGGCATGAGCGGCCAAGCCGGGCGGTCGCGTTCGCGCTGCCGGTCGTCATGCTCGGCGTGGTGCTGGTTTCCGGCCTGATCGGAAGACCTGCCGCTGGCATGCATCCGCTGGCCGGGATCTGGTATGGCGTGGGCACATCCATCTCCTACGCCGGATTCCTGCTGATCCTGCGGCGAGCTTCGGCCGGCTCGGCGCACGTCGCCGGGCCGGTCGCCGATGCCACCGCGGGCTCGGCGATCGCCTCGCTGCTCTTCGGCCTGGTCTTCGGCGGCCTGGCCTTGCATCCGATCTGGCCGGCCATCGGCTGGCTGGCGCTGCTCGCGCTGACCAGCCAGACCTTCGGCTGGCTACTGATCACCTCGTCACTGCCCCGGCTGCCCGCGGCCGTCTCCTCGCTGATGCTGCTGCTGCAGCCTGCTGCCTCACTGGCGCTTGCCGCCATCATCCTGGCTGAGGTGCCCACCGGATGGCAGGTGCTCGGGGCGACGCTGACCACCGCCGGGGCACTCGCCGCGAGTCTGGCCACGACCCGCCGGGCCCGGTCTGAGCCGGACCTGCTTGGTCCGGCCGTAGTCACGCCGGCCATCGCCAGCCAGCCAGCGGCACCGGTCGGCCGGCCAGTTAACCTGTCGCCGCCCCAGTCGACTGCAGGCGGGCGCTGAGAACGACCATCAGCGGCCAGACCGCCTCGGCGCCGGCCAGCGCACGCTCCGACAGGCCCACCTGGCCGCCGCCAATTGTCAGTTCCGCTCCGAACCACCCGAGCAGGCCGAGCAATGCCAGCGTGGCAGCTGCCGAGCAAGGCAGCCGCAGCATGACCGGTACCGCCGACCCCTGCGGTCCCGGTCGCCAGGAGCAGACCGGCCAGATCGCCAATGCTGTGAAGCTGACCGCCGCGGCTACGGTGTGCGGCGCCGAGTGGCCGCCATCAGCGGGCAGCGGGTTCGCCGCGACCACCAGACCGGCTAGCCCCCCCGTTATCAGCAGCAGTCTTCCGGCCAGCGCGGCCGGCCGGAGCGCGAGGCCGGTGCAGACATGACAGCTGCCAAGACCAGCCAGCCCGAGCGTCATGACCCACCGATCTGTGGCACCGTACCCGGCCAGAGCACTGATCGTGCTGGTCACCGAATCGAAATGCCCGGGCTGCAGCGCCGCCGCGATGGTCCAGCCGCCCACAAGCAGCGCGGGAGCTGCCGCCGACGAGAGCACTCCCCACCACGGCACCCTCCGCACGCTGCCCACCGTAGACGACCCGCGCCCAGTTGACTTGGCTGCCTGCGGTCCGGCTGAGCGCGCCGTCGATCCTGGTCGGCTACCAGATCGCCGGGTGCCGGTCCCGCCACGGCCTCGCCGCCTCGATCTGCGCCGACAGCGAGATCAGCGTCGCCTCGTCGCCGATCCGCCCGGCCAGCATCACCCCGATCGGCAGGCCGTCCGCATTCCAGTACAGCGGCAGGTTCACCGCGGGCTGGCCCGAGATGTTATACAACGCGGCGTACGGGGCGAATCTCTTCTGCCGCTCGAAGTTCTCGGCCGGGGCGACCTCGTCGAAATAGCCGACCGGTCGCGGCGGCGCGGCCAGCGTCGGGCTGAGGAATGCGTCGTAGCCCTGCAGCATGGTGAGCGCCGGCCGCATTATCCCCTGCAGGTACGCCTGCGCGAAGATCAGCTCACCGGCCGAGACTTGCCTCCCGCGGCTGCGCAGGTAGCGGGTAAGCGGGAGCAGCTCCTCCTCCTGGGCCGGCTCGATCGGGGCCAGCAGCGACATCGAGTACCAGAGCAGCTCGAACATCGGCACCGCGTCAGGCCCGAACGGCAACTCGACGTCGGTGATCTCATGACCGAGATCGGCGAGCAGCTTGCTGGCATCTTCGTACGCGGCCACGCAGTCCGGGTGCACGTCGGCGCCGGGCACGACGTTACGTGTCGAACGCCCGATCCGCAGCCTGCCTGGCTCGCGGCCGGCGTGACCGACGAAGCTCTCCCCGGCAGGCAGCGGCGGCAGGGTGTACATATCGCCCGGGTAGTTGCACGTCATCACATCAAGCAGCGCGGCCGCGTCGGCCACGGTGCGCGCGATCGGGCCGTCGGTGGAAAGGCCGCTCAGGTCGGGCATCAGCGGGCCGTGCGAGATCCGGCCGCGGCTCGGCTTGATCCCGAACAGGCCGCATACGCTGGACGGGATCCGGATCGATCCGCCGCCGTCGCTGCCCTGAGCCGCCGGAGCCAGGCCCGCGGCGACCGCCGCGGCCGCGCCGCCGCTCGATCCGCCGGCCGACCTGGTCAGATCCCATGGCGTCCGGGCCGGCGGGCCGATCTTGGTCTCGGTGTAGCACGGCAGGCCGAACTCCGGGGTCGAGGTTTTGCCGGTGATGACGATCCCGGCCTTGCGCAGTTCCGCCACGACATAGTCATCCTCGGTGGCGACATAGTCGGCGAACACCGAAGAGCCAAAGGTCATCCGCACCCCGGCGACCATGTTCAGGTCCTTGATCGGGATCGGCACACCGGTCAGCGGGGGCAGCGGGTCACTTCGGTCACCGCCGCGCCGGCTCTGCGCCGCCAGCTTCTCCGCGGCCGCTGCCTGCTCGCGCGCCAAGTCACCGGTCACCGTGTAAAAGGCGCCGGTCTGCGCGTTGAGGCGGCCGATCCGGTCCAGGTAGTGGTCGGTGATCTCGACCGGGGATAGCTGGCCAGCGCGGATGGCGGCGGCAAGCTCCAGAACAGTCATGTCATGGATTTGCGTCACGTTACTGAACAGTAGACGCGCTGGTCGCGGGCGTCCAGGCCGGCCACCGCCTGCCGCCTTCCGGGTCGCGGCTGGCATGTTCGCAAGGTACAGAATCGGCTACGCTCAGGATGTGGACTGGGAGGTGCCAACCCACCCCGACAGCGGACCAGCGGACCAGGGTCGGCCCGTTGTTATGCCAGCCGGTGCCGGTGGCGGCATGGCGACTGGTCCGGCCTACCCGCTGTCCGAGACGGCCGGGGCCGCTGACGACTACGCCGACGGTCAGGCCGACCCGGACCTTGCCGATCAGGCACCGGCTTACGAGCCCGACACCCGACCGATGTCCGCCGTGCCGGACGGCGAGCCCGAGCCGACGGACGGGCACCGGGGGTGGCGATCGGCGTTCCGCCGGGTTGGCGCGCACTCAGCCCGCCGGGCAGTCGCCGCCCCGCCAGACCGCCAGCCGCCGACTCCGGCGGACCTCGAACCGGCAGTCCGCCAGATCGCCGACCAGGCAGTCCGCGAGGTGGCAGGCCGAGCGGTCGCGGACTCAGCCGGCCTGCCGCTGACCACCACGCGACGCCGGGGCAGACCGCAAGCCAGGCCGCAGTCCACCGGCCAGACGGTGTACAGCCGACCGCTGCTCAACCCGCGCCTGGCGGCCGACCCCCGGCTCAAGATCTGGGTCACCAGAAGCGTGATCTCAGTTGCCGGCTTCCTCGGCTTCATGCTCTGGCTCGGCTGGCGCATAGGCCTGACGATCGCGGTGGTATTCGCGGTCCTGGACACCGTCTTCCGGTCCAAGACCACCGCCGTCATCCCGCCTGCCATCAGGGTGACCACCGCACAGCGGAGCACCATGCGCCGCCTCAAGGTGCTGAAGCCGGCCGGATACCTCGCGCTGAACACCTGCACCGTTCCTGGCGAGAGGCCAGGTACCCGTTCGATCATCGATCACTTTGTGGTCGGACCAGCCGGCGTGTTCGTGCTCGATTCGGAACGATTGGACCGTCGGCTCCCGGTCCGCGCGGTCGGCGGCAAGCTCTACCACGGCCCGGACAACCTGGAGAAACGGCTGAGGCACTCGCGCTGGGAAGCGCATCAGGCCGCGACTGCCCTTGCTGCCGAACTCGGCTATCCGCTCCGGGTGCGCCCGGCCATGGTCATCTACGGGCCCAAGCTCTCCTGGGTGGTGATGCGGCTGCAGGGAGTCGACGTGTTCGACGGCGGCCGGGTCGGCACCTACTTCCGGCGCCAGTCCAAGGCCACTGTCGACCACCATCTCGACGCCAGGCAGATCAACGTCATCTTCGCCGCCGCCGCACGGGCGCTCCCGCCCATGCAGTGAGGCCGGATCGGCCGGGCGAAGCCGCCCCGCTAGTCTGTGACCCTCCACAACGCAGTAGCTGAGGACAGGTCGTGACGGCGGCACGGGACTGGGTGGCAGGCGCACGGCCGCGCACGCTGCCGGCCGCGGTGGTCCCGGTCGCGGTGGGTTCGGGCGTGGCAGCCGGCTACGGGCAGTTCTCCCTCTGGCGGGCGGTGCTCGCCCTCGTCGTCGCGCTAGCGCTTCAGGTCGGGGTCAACTACGCCAACGACTACAGCGACGGCGTTCGGGGAACCGACGAACAGCGGGTCGGCCCAGTCCGGCTGGTCGGCTCCGGGCTGGCCAGTCCAGGACACGTGCTCGCCGCGGCACTTGGCAGCTTCGCTGTCGCTGGACTGGCCGGGCTGGTGCTCGCGGCCTTCGTCTCCTGGTGGCTGCTGCTGCTCGGTGCCGCCGCGATCGGGGCAGCCTGGTTCTACACCGGTGGCAGCCGCCCGTACGGCTACCGTGCACTCGGCGAACTCTCGGTCTTCGTCTTCTTCGGCCTGGCTGCGGTGACCGGCACCGCGTATGTGCAGATGGAACGGCTGAGCTGGCTCGCGATCGCCGCTTCGGTCCCAGTCGGCCTGCTCGCCTGCGCGCTGCTCGTCATCAACAACCTGCGCGACATCCCGACCGATCAGGAATCCGGCAAGCGAACCCTGGCGGTGGTCCTTGGCGACCGCCGGACCCGGCTGTTTTACGCCGGCTGCGCAGTGGTGCCGTTCGCCGTGGCCGTGGCCCTGACGCCGGCCCGGCCGCTGGCGGCGATGACGCTGGCCGCGATCACGCTGGCCGTCGCCCCGGTACGCCTGGTGCGGGCCGGGACAGCGGGCCGCGAGCTGATCGCCGCGCTTGGCCAGACCGGGCGGCTACAGCTGGTTTTCGGCGCCCTGCTCACCGCCGGACTGGCCATCCGGATCTGAGCTCAGCGCCGACACTGAGACCCCGGCCGTCTGCGGGCTAGGGCTGCTGCTCGGCCGAAAACGGCGGACCCGGCACCTCGGTCGGCCGCTCAGCCAGCTGCTGCAGGTCGACCGGCACCGCGAGCACCGGAACCTCAGTCGGACGGCTGGCCAGATCATGCAGGACGGTCGGCACCGCCAGCGGGGGTACCTCCGCCGGGCGGCTGGCTAGGTCATGCACGTCGGGCGGCACCGCCAGGGCCGGCAACTCAGCCGGGTGGCTAGCCAGCCGGACCGGGTCGGACGGCAGCGCCGGAGCCGGTACCTGCGGGGCCGGTACCTGCGCCGGGCGGGCCAGCTCGGCCAAATCGGACGGCGGCGCCTGGGCGGGCAGCGACGGCGGCGCCTGGGCAGGCAGCTGAGCCTGATGCGGCGCGGCTTGCGCCGCGGTGGGGCCGGCGTTACTCCCGGTGGCCGGTTCGGGTCCCCCGCCGCCATCCCCGCCGAACGCCGAGCCAAGCATCCGCAGGGCTCCGGTGACCTCGCTTGGAATGACCCAGACGGAATTGCCCGTGCCCTGCGCGATCTGGGGCAGCGTCTGGATGTACTGGTAGGCGAGCAGCTTGGGGTCGGGGTTGTTGTTGTGGATGGACTGGAATACCACGCCGATCGCCTGCGCCTGGCCTTCGGCCCGCAGGATCGCGCTCTGCTTGTCCCCTTCGGCGCGCAGCACCGTCCCCTGCTTGTCCCCGTCGGCGGTCAGGATCTGCGACTGCCTGACTCCCTCGGCGGTCAGGATCGCGGCGCGCTTCTCCCGCTCTGCCCGCATCTGCTTCTCCATCGCCTCCTTGACGCTCACCGGCGGGTCGATCTTCTTGATCTCGACCCGGGTGACCCGGATCCCCCACTTGCCCGACGCGTCATCGAGCACCCCGCGCAGCATCGTGTTGATCCGGTCCCGCGAGGTGAGGCTCTGCTCCAGGTCCATCGACCCGATCACGCTGCGCAGCATGGTCGCGGTGAGCTGCTCGATCGCCTGGATGTAGTTGACGATCTCGTAGTCAGCCGCTCGCGGGTCGGTGACCTGGAAGAACAGCACGGTGTCGATCAGCACGACCAGGTTGTCCTCGGTGATCACCGGCGCGCCGAGGAACGAGACGACCTGCTCCCGCAGGTCGATCAGCGGCTTGACCCGGTCGACGATCGGGATGATGAAGTTCATCCCCGGCTCCAGGGTCTTGCGGTACCTGCCCAGGCGCTCGACGTTGCGGGCCCTGGCCTGCGGCACGATCTGCACCGCCCGGACCGTGAACAGCACCATCATCAGCACGATGAAGCCCAAGGCGATCAGAACGCCCTGTTCCATGACTACTCCCTGGGATAGACGAGAGCGGTCGCGCCCTCGATCTTCAAGACGTCGACGGTCGAGCCGGCCGGGAGGACGAGGGTCTCGTCGTACGGCCGCGCTGACCACTCCTCGCCACCGATCCTGATCCGGCCGCTGTGGGCGCTGACCTCGTCAAGGACCAGCGCGGTCCGGCCGACGAGCGCCGCCGTCCCGGTTCGCAGCAGCGGCGGCTGCTTGATGTGGCGGATGGCGATCGGCCGCACGACCCCGAGGCCTGCTGCCGACGCCAGGACAAACGCGCCGAGCTGGATCGGCACGTTTCCCCCGGCCGCCGCTGTGACCGCACCGACCAGCGCCGCGACGGCGACCAGCCCGAAAGCCAGAGTCGTGGTCACGATCTCGGCGACGCCGAGCGCTGCGGCCACGATCAGCCAGATCCAGATCGCCACTTTGCCGCTCCGGTGAGGTGCGGGACATTACTGCCGGGTACTTTGACAGTAACCCCGCTGCCGCAGTACCGCAGCGCCGATTAGGCCGCTTTGGCGAGAAACTTCACTCCTGGCTTCGAAACGGGGAGCATGGGGGTGAATCCGAGGTTCCGAAGGAGTGGGTCATGTCCGAGCAGAGCGCATTTAGCCACGGTGCCGCCCAGCCGGGCAGCGCCGCGATTTCCTATAGCCACGGTTCCTGCGCAACGGCGTTGCTTGGCGAGACAATCGGCGCGAACCTGCGCCGGGTGGCCGCCAGCTACCCGCAGGCTGAGGTGCTTGTCGACGTGCCGACCGGCCGCAGGTGGACCTACGCCGAGCTCGACGCCGACACCGACGTTCTGGCCCGCGGACTGATCGCGGCCGGACTCGGGGTCGGTGACCGGGTCGGCATCTGGGCGCCTAACTGCGCCGAATGGGTGCAGCTGCAGTATGCGACCGCAAGGGCCGGGATCATCCTGGTCAATATCAATCCTGCCTACCGCAGTCACGAACTGGGATTCGTGCTGCGCCAGTCCGGGGTCAGGCTGCTGGTCAGCGCGGAGAGCTTCAAGACCAGCGACTACCGCGCGATGATCGAAGCGGCGCGCGCCGACCTGCCAGGCCTGGAGCGGGTGATCTACCTCGGGACCGCGGACTGGACGGCGCTCTTCACCGCTGGCCATGCCGCCGCTCCGGGGGCGGCTGGCACCGACAACGCTGACGCGATCGGCAGTGACCCAGGCACGGTGCAGGACCCGCTGGCGAGCCGCGAGGCCAGCCTGTCGTTCGATGACCCGATCAACATCCAGTACACCAGCGGCACGACCGGATTCCCGAAGGGAGCGACGCTTTCGCACCACAACATCCTGAACAACGGCCTCTTCATCGGCGAGGGCTGCGGTTACAGCGAGCGGGACCGGGTGTGCATACCGGTGCCGTTCTATCACTGCTTCGGGATGGTGCTCGGCAACCTGGCCTGCACCACGCACGGCGCCTGCATCGTAATCCCGGCACCCGCCTTCGAACCTGCGCTGACGCTGCGCGCGGTGCAGGCTGAGCGGTGCACCTCGCTGTACGGGGTGCCGACCATGTTCATCGCCGAGCTGGCGCTGCCCGACTTCGCCGACTACGACCTGTCCACGCTGCGAACCGGAATCATGGCCGGCTCACCGTGCCCGGTCGAGGTGATGAAGCGGGTCGTCACCGAGATGCACATGACCGAGGTGACGATCTGCTACGGGATGACCGAGACCTCGCCGGTCTCGGCGCAGACCACAGCCGATGACGACATGGACCGCCGGGTCTCAACCGTCGGCCGGGTCCATCCGCACGTGGAGGTCAAGATCACCGATCCGGAGACCGGCCGGGTGCTGCCCCGTGACACGCCGGGCGAGATGTGCACCCGCGGCTATTCGGTGATGCTGGGCTACTGGAACGAGCCGGCCAAGACAGCCGAGGTGATCGACTCGGCCCGCTGGATGCACACCGGCGACCTGGCCGTGATGGATCAGGCCGGGTACCTGAACATCGTCGGCCGGATCAAGGACATGGTGATCCGCGGCGGGGAGAACATCTACCCGCGCGAGATCGAGGAGTTCCTGTATGCGCACGCCGCGATCGAGGACGTGCAGGTGATCGGGGTGCCGGACGCGAAGTACGGCGAGGAGCTGTGCGCCTGGATCAGGCTGCGGCCCGGTCAGAACCTCACGGCGCAGGAGGTCAGGGCCTACTGCGAGGGCAGGATCGCGCACTACAAGATCCCGCGCTACATCCGGTTCACCCAGGAGTACCCGATGACAATCACCGGCAAGGTGCAGAAGTTCAAGATGCGCGAGGTGTCAGTCGGCGAACTCGGACTGCAGGCCGAGAGCCAGACCAAGACCGCCTGACGGATCCTGAGCGGGCCGCTGCCAGCCCTCCGGACATCGCCGACTACAGTTCGTATCAGAACAATTACATTTCGCTGTCTGACCCGGGGCTATGTCGACCGAATGAGTGCTGAGGGCTGCCTGTCGCTGCGGCGCCGACGGCTTAGGTGCGCACGTCCGGCTGCCTGGCTGGCCGTGGCGCTGCTCGCCGCGGCATGCAGCGGCAAGTCGGGCGTCGGGCCGACGCCCGGTCACATATCGCCTCGGCCGCCTGCCCGATCTCGGCAGGCTGCCGTGTTGCAGATAGTACCGGCCGGGTACCAGCTGCCGGTTTCGATCTCCGATGCGGCCGTCGTCGCCAGCGGCGGTCAGCTGCTGATCGCCGGCGGGCTCAACAGCCACCGGCTACCGGTCAGCACGGTGCTGCTGCTCAACCCGGTTACCGGGCAAACCCGCCCGCTCGGAGCTCTGGCGCGGCCGACCAGTGATGCCGCCGCCGCGCTGCTCAATGGCCAGCCGACGGTGTTCGGCGGACGGACCAGCCGCAGTGTGGCCAGCGTCCAGACGCTGCGCGCTGACGGCGCCGCACGGGTGTCGGGCCAGCTGCCAGGCGCGAGATCTGGCCTCGTCACGGTGACGACCGGGACCACGACCTACCTGGTCGGTGGCTCAGGTGACGGAAGAGCCAGCGGCGCATCCGGCGGCGGATACCCGGCGACCGTGCTCGCGACCAGCGACGGCTCGCATTTCTCCGACCTGGCGAGACTGCCAGTGCCCGTCAGCGACACCGCGGCGCTCGCGGCCGGACAGCGGCTCTGGATCTTCGGCGGTGTGACTTTGTCCGGCCGGCTCACCAGCGCGATCCAGCAGGTTGACCTCCGCACCGGCAGGGCGCGAGTGGTCGGCCAGTTGCCGCGGCCCGTTGCCGCCGAGACCGCCTTCACGCTGGGCGGGCAGATCTTCCTTGCGGGCGGCGAAATTCCGCGATCCGGCGGGCCGGCCGGATCGGCCAGCCGCGCCGCGCTGGTGACCACGAGCAATCTGGTGTTCAGCTATCAGCCAGCCAGCGGTGCGGTGACCGTCGCCGGGCAACTGCCGGTGCCGATCGCTCACGCGGCGGTAGCGCTCGTCGGCGGCACCGCCTTTGTCGTCGGTGGCACCGACGGTTCGCAGGTCACGCCCCAGGTCACCACCCTCAGGCTCGTTCCGGCCGCCGATGCGACTGCGTGGACCGCGGCCGACCGGCCCACCGCCGCGACCGGGCGAGCCGGCGGCGGCGGCGGCGGCGGCGGCCGCCAGGCATCGACCCGTTCCAAGCGCTCCGTGGCTTGCCTCAGCCACCGGCCGAGGCCATCTCGTTCCCGGATCGGATCCCGCGGTGCTCCCGGCCGACGTGCTGGTCGCCGACCACCTGAACAACCGGCTGGTGATCATCGACCCGCAGGGCCGGATCAGGTGGGTCTTTCCGAGACCGGGTGACCTGGCGCCCGGCCAGACGTTCCGGGTACCCGACGACGCCTTCTTCTCGCCTGACGGCAGGGACATCATCGTGACGCAGGAGGATGACCAGGTCATCAGCGTGATCAACGTGGCAGCGCACCGGATTGTCTACCGGTACGGCAAGCCGGGGATCCCGGCAGCTGGCCCGGATCGCCTGGACAACCCGGATGACGCCATGCTCACACCTGGCGGCGACATCGTGGCCGCCGACATCAAGAACTGCCGGATCATCGTGATCGCTCCGCCGGCCCGTCGGCCACTGCGGATCATCGGGCAGACCACGCATTCCTGCGTGCACGACCCACCGCGCCACTTCGGCAGCCCCAATGGCGCGTTCCCGCTGACCGATGGCAGCTATCTGGTAACCGAGATCAACGGAGACTGGGCAAGTGAAGTGGATCTGCGCGGGCACGTCCGCTGGTCGGTGCATCCGCCCGGCGTCATGTACCCGTCAGACACCAACGAGGTGTGCCCGGGCCGCTACCTGACGGTCGACTATTCATATCCGGGCCAGGTGGTCGAATTCGGTCCCGGCGGTCGGCTGCTCTGGCGGTTCGGCGATCTCAACCACCCCTCGCTGGCACTGCCGCTGCCCAACGGAGATGTCCTCCTGAACGACGATTTCAACGACCGCATTATTGTTATCAATCCGATTAGCAATCGGATCGTCTGGCAATACGGTCACACCGGTGTGCCGGGAAGGTCGCCGGGTTACCTTGACGACCCTGACGGCCTCGATCTGGTGCCGCCCGATTCGATGCTGATCCAGCACGCCGCCACCATGGGGCAGCCCTGATCGCGCAAACGCCCGCCGCGGGCATAACGCCGACAGCAGCGCCGCGAGCCGACCCATCGCGATCCGCTGCTCGTGGTGTGACCAGCCGTTACATTCGTCCATCCCGCCGGTATAGTCCATTCGGGACACGGCACAGGAGGGGCGGAATGCTGGGACACAAGTGGGAGCCGTTTGAGGGGACGATCGTCGACGTCCAGACCTCGCCTGGACACGGGCATGGCATGACCGCCGCTCTGCATCCCGAGCACACGTACGTGATCGAGGTCCGCAAGCCAACCGGCGAGTTGATCCGCGGCACCGTTACCGAGAAGAGCATGTTCGCGCACGCGGTCGGCCAGCAGGTGCGCGTCGAGGTGCATAGCAAGAACAACGAGTTCAGGCTGGATCCGAGCACGAGGACAGTTTCGATTCGCGGGACGGTCAACATGGCTGACCAGATCCGCAGCGCCGCCGACGGAATGGCCGCGGGCGGGATGACAGCCGGTGGAATGGCAGCAGGTGGGACGGTCGGCGGAGCGGCCGGCCTGGCCGGACTGCTCGGTGCCCTGGGAGCCGCGCAGGGCGGCCAGATTACGTCAAGCGTCCATGTGGTCAATGCGTCGGGCCAGGAGATCCACCTGGACGCGGGACAGGGCGCCGAGATCAGCGGGCTGGCGCAGGCGATGCTGTCCGGCGATCCAGCCGCTCGCCAGGCTGCCATCGAGCGGCTGCGCCAGATCAAGGCTCAGGCGGCCGGGCAGGCAGCTGCCCAGACCGGTACCGGCGACGTCGGGTTCTCTGGGCCAGCCGCACCGACCACGTTCGACCCGATCGGTCCGGCCAGCACGGCTGGGACGTTCGGCGATCCGGTGCAGAACAGTTTCGGCCAGCCCGCCGCTCCAGGCTCGTACAGCCAGGCCACCCCGCCGGACCCGTACGGCCAGATGAATTCGCCAGCGTCCTTCGGGGCGCCATCGGCCTTCGATCCGTTCAGCGGCGGCGCCGGCCAGGGCACCGTGGAAGACCGGATGGCGAAGCTGCAGCAGCTGTACGACAAGGGCATTCTCACCGAGTCGGAATACCAGGCGAAGCGGCAGCAGATAATCAACGGGATCTGACCCGCCGGGCTGAGCCGCGCTGAGCGGGTGCCCTGGTCCGCCGGCTCAGCTAGCGCTGCCCGGCCGTGCGCCCGCAGCGCGTGAGGTCGCGGCACGCACCTCAAGCCGGTCGAGCAGGTCCTGCGTCGCGCGGGCGACGGCGTCGACCGCGCTGCCAAAGGCCTCGGCGTTGTGGGCGGCTGGCTGGCGGAAGCCGCTGATCTTGCGCACATACTGCAACGCGGCTGCTCGTACGTCGTCGCTGGTCACCTGCTCGACGAACGGTTCACGCAGGGTTTTGATGCTACGGCACATACGTCGAACCTACTGCGTGGTCCTGGTGCGGTCTGCCGCGGCCCGCGCGAGTATGATCTGGCGGTTCTGGCCAGCGCGCAGCCTGACCACGGCACGGTCGCACTGGCCGCCTACGCAGAGCAGGCGGGGACGCCGGTCCCCGAGCCCGAGGTACCGGCGCGGTTCGCCAGGGCCAGGGAGCTTGAAGCCGCCGTCTGGGCACTGGCCATGGCTCACCTGTACCCAGCCCGCTACCGGGACCTCGCCGATGAACTTCTCGCGACTGTCCTCGCGAAGCCAGCATCATGATCGCTGGCCATTCATTGACATTGCCACTTTGCGCTGCGATCATCCGGTAGCGCTGATCTTGAATCGCAGCAGCGGGGTCCGGGCCTTGACGTAGTGACGAACGGCTCGGCTGCGTTGAAATGATCGGCATGGGGCCAGTTCGGCCCGGCGAAGACCATACGGGGGACATATGAAGACTGCTAGATCTATTCCGCTGCTGCTCGGTGGAGCGACCACAGCGCTCTCGATAATCGCCGCTGTACCGGCCATGGCCGGCCCGGCCGCCGGCACAACACGAACAGCGCCGGCTCTATCTCCTCGATTCTGAGAACGGGCGACATAGTCACCGGTGTTCGAGGAACGACGAATGGAAATGTCATACTGACGGGTTCGGCGGCTACCGGAAATGGCACCCAAGCCGTTCCATTCCTCTACCAGGGCCGTATCACGAGCGCTGCGGGAGCAGCAGTCTCGGTGTTGAAGCCATCATTTCCCGGCGTGACGTCGGCGGCGTTCTATGGTCCTGACACCCACTCCTTCAACCCGACGACCATCCGTAGCGGCCAGGTTCGCGCCGTGGGCAGCTACCAGTCGTCGTCGGCACCCGCCGGTGTCCATAACCAGGGCATGATCTACCTCGGGCCGGTGAGCGGATCGGGTGGATCATGGACATCGATCGACGTGCCTGCTGATGGCGCCCACACGGTCGGACACGTGCGGGCCTGCCCCAAGACCCGGGTCCGCTGCTTCGTGATGGACACCATCGCGCACAGCACCATGGGCGATCTGGTTGTGGGCAACTACGACCTCAACCCCAGCGTGCGCGGTGGCGTGGTCTCGGGCAATGCCTTCATCTACAACATGGCCAGGCACTGGTGGACGTTGCTCGAACTCGGCGGAAGCTTGTCGAGCAAGACCTCGCTCTATGGCATCTGGCAGGACGGCGGGGACAGGAGCCCGCACTACACCCTGGTCGGCGGCTCCTCGGCCAGGGGCACCCAGCAGGGCTTCCTGATGAACTACAACGAGAGGACGGGGGCCTTCGGAAGACCGAAGTACTACAGTTACGGCAACGCCCCGGCCCTGGCCACGCACTTCGACGGGATCACCGCGGTGCGGGGCGGGTTCGACCTGGTGGCCATTAGCTCGGCTCAGGATGCGTCGATGGCCTTCATTCCCGTCACAGCCCGCGGCAGATCCTTCGGCACGGCGACGTGGTATCCCGTCCACGTCACGACTAGCCCGCTGTGTACGGGTGGCTGCAAAGAGGTGACCGGGAATGCCGTGTACCTGAGCTATGTGATGGGGATCTACATCTCAACTACGGGTGTCACTCATAGCTATCTAGCCGCCGTCCCGAGGCGGTTAACAACGACCGAGCTTAGGTAACTCTGCCCAGGGCGAACCAGCGCGTGTGCCGGACGGGACGAGGAACTGGCACTATGGGTGGATCATGACGCTTTCCGACCGGCTACCGCCATCCGCTGACCCCGATTCCCTGTATGCCGCGTTCGCCGATTGGACCGGCGATCAGGGACTTACGCTGTACCCGCACCAGGATGAGGCGCTGATCGAGATCGTCTCCGGGGCGAACGTGATCCTGTCGACGCCGACCGGCTCAGGCAAGAGCCTCGTCGCGACCGCCGCGCATTTCGCGGCGCTGGCCACCGGCATCCGCAGCTTCTACACCGCCCCGATCAAGGCACTGGTCTCGGAGAAGTTCTTCGCCCTCTGCGACATCTTCTCCCCGGCCAGCGTCGGCATGATGACCGGCGACGGCAGCGTCAACGCCGGTGCCCCGATCATCTGCTGCACCGCCGAAGTGCTCGCCAACATCGCGCTGCGCCACGGTGCCGATGCCGATGCCGGCCTGGTGATCATGGATGAGTTCCATTACTACGCCGACCCGGACCGGGGCTGGGCCTGGCAGGTGCCGCTGATCGAACTGCCCCGCGCGCAGTTCCTGCTGATGTCGGCCACCCTCGGCGACGTCACCAGATTCGAGCAGGACCTGACCCGCCGCACCGGCCGGCCTACCGCCGTGATCAGCTCCGCCGAGCGCCCGGTACCGCTCATTTTCAGATTCGTCATCGACCCGTTGCACGAGACGATCGAGGAACTGCTAGCCACCAAGCAGGCGCCGATCTACGTGGTGCACTTCACCCAGGCCGCCGCGGTCGAGCAGGCCCAGGCGCTAATGAGCGTCAACGTCTGCAGCCGGGCCGAGAAGGACGAGATCGCGTCGATGATCGGCCGCTTCAGGTTCACGGCCGGTTTCGGCAAGACACTGTCCCGGCTGGTCAGGCATGGCATCGGTGTGCATCACGCTGGGATGCTGCCCAGGTACCGGCGGCTGGTCGAGACTCTCGCCCAGGCCGGGCTGCTCAAGGTGATCTGCGGCACCGACACCCTCGGGGTGGGCATCAACGTGCCTATCCGCACCGTCTTGTTCACGGCGCTGTCCAAGTACGACGGCACCGTTACCCGGCTGCTGCAGGCGCGGGAATTCCACCAGATCGCCGGCCGGGCCGGGCGCGCCGGATTCGACGATACGGGAACCGTGGTGGTGCAGGCGCCTGAGCATGTCATCGCGAACGAGAAAGCGCTGGCTAAGGCGGGCGACGATCCGAAGAAGCGGCGCAAGGTGGTGCGCAAGAAGCCGCCGCCTGGCCTGGTCTCCTGGGGCAGGCCGACGTTTGACCGGCTGGTCGCCGCCGAGCCTGAGCCGCTGAAATCCAGTTTCGCGGTCAGCCACGCCATGCTGCTCAACGTGATCAGCCGCCCCGGCGACGCCTTCGCCTCCATGCGGCACCTGCTGACCGAGAACGACGAGGACCGCCCGGCCCAGCGCAAGCACATCCACCGGGCGATCGAGATCTACCGCGCGCTGCTGGCCGGCGGTGTCGTCGAACGGCTCGACGAGCCGGACTCCGAGGGCCGGATGGTCCGGCTCACCGTCGACCTGCAAGAAGACTTCGCGCTGAACCAGCCGCTCTCCCCGCTCGCCCTGGCCACGATCGAGCTGCTCGACGTCACATCCCCGGATTACCCGCTTGATGTGCTGTCGGTGATCGAGGCCACATTGGACAACCCGCGGCCCGTGCTGGCCGCCCAGCTGTTCCGGGCTCGCGGCGAGGCCGTCGCCGAGATGAAGGCCGAGGGCGTCGAGTACGAGGCCAGGATGGAGCTGCTGGACTCGGTCAGCTACCCCAAGCCACTGGCGGAGTTGCTTGACGCGGCCTACGCCATCTATCAGCGCGGTCACCCCTGGGTCGCCGACTACGAACTCGCGCCCAAATCGGTGGCCAGGGATATGTACGAGCGGGCGATGACGTTCACCGAGTACATCAGCTGGTGCGGGCTGGCCAGATCAGAGGGGCTGCTGCTGCGCTACCTGGCGGACGCCTACAAGGCGCTGCGCCAGACTGTGCCGGACGAGGCCAAGACCGAGGAGCTCGCCGACCTGATCGAGTGGCTTGGCGAAATGGTCCGCCAGGTCGACTCCAGCCTGCTTGACGAGTGGGAGCGGCTGGTCAACCCCGAAGCGGTCGAGGCCGGGCAGCTTGACGAGCGGCCGCCCGCGGTAACCGGCAACGTGCGCGCGTTCCGGGTGCTGGTGCGCA
Source organism: uncultured Actinomycetota bacterium (assembly GCA_963850875.1). Lineage (GTDB taxonomy): Bacteria > Actinomycetota > Actinomycetes > Streptosporangiales > Streptosporangiaceae > Chersky-822. Next base: position 165,106 of record CAWKNA010000004.1, on the reverse strand, counting down.
ACGCGCTGTTCCGCCGGGTCGAACTGGCGGCGTTGCGGCGGTGGGACGAGCTCGGCGAGCTTGACGCGGAAGCAGGCTGGGACGCCGACGCCTGGGCGCAGGCGCTTGAGTCGTACTTCGCCGAGCATGGCGAGATCGGGACCGGCCCTGACGCACGCGGACCAGCGATGCTGATCGTCGAGACCGACCCGGACCTCTGGCGGGTGCGGCAGATCTTCGATGATCCGGCCGGTGACCACGACTGGGGATTCTCCGCCGAGGTCGACCTGGCCGGATCGGATGAGGCCGGCGAGGCGGTGATCTGGATTACCGCCGTCGGCAGCCTGTAGCCGCGGTCGCACGCGGGCCAGTGGCCCTCGGCAGGCTAACGACCGGCCGATCCGAGCGGCTACGGCTGGCCGTCCATGTCATCGCCGTCGTCGCCCGCTCGGCCGTGGCCTAGCAATCGGCGCGTCAGCGCCTGCCGTTCCGCTGCGAGTTCGCCAGCGGCGCTTGCGAGGTCGGCATCGGTGAGTGCGCGCACGTCGTCCGAAGCGCGGAGCGCGGTAAGCGCGGCACGGCGGAGCAGTTCCTTGATGAAGGATGCCGTGACGCCCTCGGTCGCATCGATCACCGGCGTGAGATCTGCCTTCAGTTCCAGACCGCCCGCGTAGAGCCGCAACAGGCGCTCCCGTGCCTGCCGGTCCGGCTTGGGGATCTCCACGGCCAGGTCGACGCGGCCTGGCCGGTCGACCAGCGCCCGCTCCAGCATCCCGGCCCGGTTGGTGGTCAGCACGAACGTCACATCGGCGTCCGCTCCGATCCCGTCCATTGCCTCAAGCAGCGAGAACAGCAACGGGTTGCTTTCCGGGCCGAAGCTCCTGTCCTGGGCGACCAGGTCGACGTCCTCAAAGACCAGCATCGATGGCTGCAGCCGCCGGGCCAGCGCTGCGGCTGGCTCGATGAACTGCATCGCCTGCCCGGTCATGACGATGACGGTGCAGTCGCTCATCCGGCTCATCAGATAGCGGACGGTGTGGGTCTTGCCCGTGCCAGGGTAACCGTGCAATAGCAGCCCGCGCTTCAGGTGCTGCCCGGCTGCCGTCAGCCGAGCGGCCTGGCTCGTTACGGTGATGACATGGCGCTCGATCGAATCGAGGACCCCAGCCGGCAGGATGACCTGTTCGGCGGTGAGGTTGGGGCGCGGCAGGAAGCTGAGCAGTCCGTTGCTGTGGTACTCGGACAGGCCGAAGCTGAGCACCTGACCGCGGAAAACATCGTGTCTGCGCATCAGCCGCTCGATGTCGTCACGCACCGCCACCGCCGCGGTCTTCCGTGACGCCAAGATCTCCATTCGGCACTGGGGCGGGCCGTAGCGCTCTTTCGCGCGCATCCCGATGACCACCGGGGCGCCGTCGGGGGCGGTTGACTCCACCAGGCCGAACTGCACCACCTCCATCGCCTCGGTCGGCCCTGTGGCGGCCGTGCCGTGAGTGACGGCCGAGATCTCCTGGCCGTGGTCGGGCCTGGTGAGCATGGTGGCCAGATCGTCGTGGTCCCTGTCCACCGCGCTGATGCCGAACCACTCCGCGCCGGGAGAATGCTCAGCCAGGTAAGCGTCAACGCCGCGCTGGAGGTTCACCTGCTCCCACATCGGGAAGCTCTCGCTGACGAACGCCATGTCCTTCAGATCACAGCCGAGGTGCGCACCGATCCTTGCCGCCGCGGGCGCGAGGTCTCGCGTGACCAGCTGAAAGCTGACCTGGAGCAGGTCCTGCAGTGCCCGAGCCAGGCCAGCCGCGGTCGATACGTCGACAGGCGCCGTCTCGCCGCCGAGGCGGGAAGCGGGGTCACCAGGGCGTTGGTTCGCAGGGTCCGCTGGAGTCATCCCGACCAGGATCGCAGTGCCGTCAGGATTCGCGCAATTCGGCGGACAGTGCGGCAACACAGCGTACGTCCCCTGACGCCAGCCAAAGTCCCCTGACGCCGGCCGAAGTCCCTGGCGCCAGCCCGCAGCACCGGCCAGCCTGCTACCGCCGTGCCTGGCCGAGTGACTGGCGGTTACGGTAGAGATCGCGGAGCAGGCTGATCTCGGCACCGTGATGCACCTGCTCCTTGATCAGGGTGCTGAAGATCCGGTGACAGGGCCACAGCTTGCCCCAGTTGGTCCGGACCTCGGTATCCAGGTCAGCGTCGCCCAGGCCGGCCAGCACCGCGCTCAGCGGCTGCTGGCTTGCCGCCAGCCACGGCACAGCCGCTGCGGCATCCCCCGGCAACACCAGGTCGAACGACGCCGTGGCCGGTCCGAACGCGTAATCCCAGTACAAATAGTTCACGATGGCGATGTGCACCGTGCGCCACGCGATCGTGGTCACCGGCGCCGGATCGGGGTTGGGCACCTCATAGTCGATCACCCACTCGCCGCTGCCATCAGCGCTGGACGGTGCACCTCCGTCCGGCGGTGCACCGTCCAGCAGCCGGCGACAGGCTCCCAGAAGAACTCTGAATCGGAGATGTCGGCCAGAACCCGGCCCAGCGCATCGCATGAGGCATTGAACGCATCCCGCAGCAGATCCACGCCAGTCGTCATGCCGACCATCATCATCCGGCCCGGCGGCCTTCGGGGGCTGATTCTTGTAGCGTGCTGGTAGCGGCCGCCGGGCCACGCCGGTCGGCGACGGTCACACCTGTCCGCCGACGCGCAGCTACTAGTAGCAGAGCCCGTGTCCTGAAGGGAGCCACCGGGTGAGCCTGCTATTACCCTCGGGTGACACCAGCTACATCACCGACACCGCACGGATTCAGGCTCTGCTCAGCCAGGCCGTAACCTGTCTGCTTGGTCCGGGCAGGTTCTACTGCGCCGGGCTGTTCAGCACCCCGGGCGCTACCCTGGCCGGGCAAGGCAAGCTCGCCACCCAGATCGTCTGGGACCACGCCGTCGCCGACGACGGCACGCTGCTTGCGGCCGCGAACAGCGGCCCCAGCCAATACATCGGCGTGCGGGACCTCCGCCTGTCCCAGGCGAACCCCAGGCCCGGGGCACCGCGATCCAGGCCAGCGGCTGGCAGTTCAGCGACATCAGCCGCGTCGTGATCGACAAGACCGGAACCGGCGCCTTCCCTCGCGTCGGCGTCGATTATGACAGCCCAGTCACCCACTACAACGGACTCAGCGATTCCGTGATCCGCTGCGACGGCCGCGGCGGGACCGGCGTCCGCTATTCGGGCGGTGCCCACTCCAACTTCCAGTCCAACTGCCGCATTCTGCCTTCCACCACCGACACCAGCCAGATCGGCATCTGCGTCAATGCCTACGGGATGGTGATCGTCAAGCCCGACATCGAGAACGCCGCAGGCACCGGCATTTATCTCGACGTGGGAGCCACCATGAACCGGCCGACCGTTATCGTCGGGGAATACCTGGAGACGAACGGCACCGACATCTACGTCGCGCCCGGCGCCGCCCCGCCCACCCAAGGTTCCAGCAGGTACACGATGGTCAAGTCCTTCGCTGAGACGCGCACGTCGCAGACGGCCCCTCGAGGCCGACGGCAGCCAGTACGCCCGGCCCGGACAGGCGCTGACCACCACGGTCCTGCGCGGCCGGACGTACCGCGTCGAGCTCATCTGATCATGGACGGCGACAGTGCCGCCAGCATCGGCCTGGCTTTCACCGCCCCTCAGGTGCGGCGATGAGCTGGTCCGTCGAGGGCCTGGCCACGCCAGGTAACGCCGTCGCCGGCAGCCTGACACTCGCGGCAGCGACCAGCCCGGCCACGCAGCGCAACGTCGGCCTGGCCGGGGCAGGCAACCCCACCGCCACGGTCGTCCGCGGCATACTGGCCTGCGGCGCGAACGGCGGCACCTTCGGGCTGCGGTGGGCGCAAGGTGCCGCCAGCCGCACACCGGTCACCCTGTACGCCGGGTCGTCGATGACCGTCGAGAAGGTGCGCTAAGCCGGATGGCGACGGGCGCACTCCCCCAGGGCACGAGCCAGATTCAGGTTGAGAATCAGCCGCATAACGCCGCGCCAAGAGATTACCGAGGGAGCACGCGATGGATGTCGCCGATTAGCTGCGAACCCTAGCCAGGGCCGAGTCCATGACCGGCAAGGCCCGGTGGACTGGGGCCGCCGCCCTGTGGCGGCGGGTGACCCGGCTCAACCCGGTCAACGGGAACCACTGGGATCGGCTGGCTGGCGTCGCTTCCTGCGGCTGTTCGCGCGCGAGGTCATGCGCAGGGCCTACGACCCGTTCCGCCGCATCAGCGAGCACGATTTCGACGCCATGGCGACCGAACTCAGCCAGCGGGTCCCCGAACGCTCCGATGCGCAGACCCTGACACCTGCGACGGAGGTCAGGCCGGCGCGGCAGGGCAGGAGTTCCTTGATCACGCGGTTCTTTCAGCAGGGGCGACTGAAAGAACCGCGCGATCATGGAGTCTTCCCGGCCGCACTCACACTCGCCCCCCGCGTCTGGCTGAGGCCGGGGCCGACCGGCCCGGTGCGAGCCGTTATGCCATGAAGGCGCCTGCGTGGTCGGCGGGAACGATCCGCACGCCGAGCGGCAGCAGCGAGATCGGGATCATCTTGAAGTTGGCCAGGCCGAGCGGGATCCCGATGATCGTGATGCACAGCGCGATGCCGGTCAGCAGATGGCCGACCGCCAGCCACCAGCCGAACAGGATGATCCAGATGATGTTGCCGATCAGCGAAGCGACCCCGGCACCCTCGCGCGGCGCGATCGTCCGGCCGAAGGGCCAGAGCACATAACCGGCGATCCGGAAGGCGGCGATGCCGAACGGGATGGTGATGATCAGAACGAAGGCGACCAGGCCGGCCAGCACATATGCGATCGCCATCCAGAACCCGCAGAGCACCAGCCAGATCACGTTCAGAACCAGTCGCACGCCTGCCCCCTTTGTCGTGCCTGCCTCCGGCCGGGCAGGTGCCCAGGTCGGGCAGCGCGACCTGGCCGTTCCTGGCCGGTCTAACGCTCAGAGGCCCAGTAGGCCCTCCAGCCCGACAGTCAGCCCGGCCGGAAGCGTGGCCAGGCCGCGCACCGCGGTCAGCACGCCAGGCATGAACGATGCCCGGTCCAGCGAGTCGTGCCTGATCGTCAGTGTCTCCCCCGGCCCGCCGAGCAGAACCTCCTGGTGCGCCACCAGGCCGGCCAGGCGCACCGAATGGACATGTACCCCGCCGAGCACGGCCCCACGCGCACCCGCCACTTCCGCCACTGTGGCGTCGGGTCCTGGTCCGCGTCCGGCCGCCGCCCTGGCCGCCTCGATCATCGCAGCCGTCCGCGTCGCGGTGCCTGACGGGGCGTCGGCCTTACCTGCATGATGCAGCTCGATGATCTCCGCCGAGTCGAAGAACCTGGCGGCCTGCTCGGCGAACCGCATCATCAGCACAGCGCCCACCGAGAAATTAGGCACGATCAGCACTCTGATCCCGTCGGCAGCCGACCCAGCTCCCCCGGTCTGCCCGCCGCCATCGGCCGACTGCTGCGCCCCCCCGGCCGGCCGCAGCCAGTCAGCCACCTCGGCCAGCCGCGCCTGATCGAACCCCGAGGTGCCGACGACGACGTCCAGCCCGTGTGCCACGCACCAGCGCAGGTTCTCCATCACAGCCGCCGGGTGGGTGAAGTCGACCACCACGTCACAGCCAGCCAGAGCATCAAACGTGCCGCCGATGTCGAGTGCGGCAGCCAGCTGGAGATCGTCGGCCGCCTCGACGGCGCGGCAGACTTCAGACCCCATCCGGCCCTGGGAACCCAGCACTCCGACCTTGATCATCACGCTCCCTACCCGGTCAGACGGCCAGGACCGCCGCGAATGAGTCTGCGTCGTCATAGGGCCCGACCACGGCCAGCGCCTTGGGCCGGGACAGGATTGCCCTGGCCACCTCGAGCACGTCGTCCTCGGTGACCGCGTCGATCCGGGCCAGGACCTCATCGACCGGCTCCAGCCGGGGATAGACAAGCTCGGACTTGCCGAGCCTGGTCATCCGGGACGATGGGTCCTCTAGGCCGAGCACGATGGAACCGCGCACCTGGCCTTTGCCTCGTTCTAGCTCCTCGGCCGTGAGGCCGCCGGAGCAGACCTTGGCGATCTCGTCCGCACAGATGGCGAGTACGTCGTCGGACTTGGCTGGCAGGCAGCCCGCGTAGATGCCCCACAGCCCGGTGTCGGCGTGCTGCGAGCTGAAGCTGTAGACCGAGTACGCCAGTCCGCGCTTCTCCCTGATCTCCTGAAAAAGCCTCGACGACATGCCGCCGCCGAGTGCCGCGTTCAGCACGCCGAGCGCGAACCTGCGTTCATCGGTCCTGGAGATCCCGGCGCAGCCGAGCACCAGATTCGCCTGCTCGATCGGCCTGGAGACCAGCCGCACGCCGGTTCCGGCGCCAACCTCGGGCCCAGCGGGTGCGGGCAGTCGGCGTGACGCCGGCTGGGCACCATGGGCCAGGACGGGGGCGAAATACTGCTGGGTGATCTCGACTACCTGCTGGTGATCGACCCGCCCGGCTGCCGCGACAACCAGGTTGTCCGGGGTATACCTGGCCACGTAATGCTCGGCGATCTGGTCGCGGGAGATCGCGTTGATCGAGTCCGAGGTGCCGAGGATGGGCCGACCGAGTGGCGTGTCGCCGAAGAGCTGAGCACCGAAGGCCTCGTGCGCGGTATCGGACGGATCATCATCGTTCATGGCGATCTCTTCGAGGATCACCGCCCGCTCAGCCTCGACCTCCTTGGGATCGAGCAGCGAGCCGATCATCATGTCCGAGAGCACGTCGATCGCCAGCGGCAGGTCGGCGTCGAGCACCCGCGCGTAGTAGCAGGTGTACTCCTTGGCGGTGAAGGCGTTCAGTTCACCGCCGACCGCGTCGATCGCAGCGGAGATGTCCAGCGCGGACCTTCGCTCGGTCCCTTTGAACAGCAGGTGCTCCAGGTAGTGCGTCGCGCCCGCGTGGGGGACGTCCTCGTCACGCGACCCGACGCCGGCCCAGATCCCGAAGGACGCGGACCGGACGGCGGGCAGCGATTCGGTGATGACCCGCAGGCCACCGAGGAGGACGGTGCGGTAGACGACGCTGTCGCCTTCCGCCAGCCGTTCGGTGCCTGCGGGCAGCGCCGCGTCATCGGTCATGAGTTGCCGGACTCGCGGTCGCGATACCGGGTACGGAAGTGGTCGCCGCCTCGGCTGCGTTCTCCGCCGCGTTCACCTCCGCGACCCCGGTCACCGCCGCGGTCCCCGCGGCTCCCACGATCGCCACGGTCCCCGCGATCGCCGCGGTCCCCGCGGTCCCCGCGATCCGCTGACCGGTTGTCATCCCGGCCGCCGCCAAGGTCCTCGCCGGCCGCTTCGCGCTCGACTACCTCGACCGGAACCAGTGACAGCTTGCCGCGATCGTCCACCTCGCGGATCTCTACCTGGATCTTGTCGCCGACCTTGATCACATCGTCGACGTTCTCGATCCGCATCCCGCCGTGCAGCTTGCGGATCTGGGTAATGTGCAGCAGGCCGTCCTTGCCGGGCAGCAGCGACACGAACGCGCCGAAGGTGGTGGTCTTCACCACCGTGCCGAGGAATCGCTCGCCAACCTCGGGCACGTGCGGGTTAGCGATCGCGTTGATCGCTGCCCTGGCAGCCTCGGCCGAGGTGCCGTCGGTAGCGCCGATGTAGATCGTGCCGTCGTCCTCGATGGTGATCTCGGCGCCAGTGTCCTCCTGGATCGAGTTGATCATCTTGCCCTTCGGGCCGATCACCTCGCCGATCTTGTCCACCGGGACCTTCACCGTGATGATCCGGGGCGCGAACTCGCTCATCTGCCCGGGCGCGTCGATCGCCTCGCGCATCACATCGAGGATGGTCAGCCGGGCGTCGCGGGCCTGCTTCAGCGCGGCGCCGAGCACGGAGGCCGGAATTCCGCCCAGCTTGGTGTCAAGCTGCAGCGCAGTGATCACGTCCCTGGTGCCCGCGACCTTGAAGTCCATGTCGCCGAATGCGTCCTCGGCGCCCAGGATGTCGGTCAGCGTGACATACGTGCCGCCCTCGTGGATCAGGCCCATCGCGACGCCGGCCACCATGTCCTTCAGCGGCACCCCGGCATCGAGCAGCGCCATCGTGGACGCGCAGACCGAGCCCATCGAGGTGGAGCCGTTCGACCCGATCGCCTCGGAGACCTGCCGGATCGCGTAAGGAAACTCCTCGCGAGTCGGCAGCACCGGGACCAGCGCCCGCTCGGCGAGCGCGCCATGGCCGATCTCGCGGCGCTTGGGCGATCCGACCCGGCCGGTCTCCCCGGTCGAATACGGCGGCATGTTGTAGTTGTGCATGTAGCGCTTGGTGCGCTCCGGGTTGAGCGTGTCGATCATCTGCTCCATCCGGAGCATGTTCAGCGTGGTCACGCCGAGCACCTGAGTCTCGCCCCGCTCGAACAGCGCTGAGCCATGCACCCTCGGCAGCACGCCTGCCTCCGCGGACAGCTGCCTGATATCGGCGAGACCCCGCCCGTCGATCCGCACCCCGTCGCGGGTGATCCGCTCCCTGACCAGCTTCTTGGTCAGCGATCTGAACGCGGCGCCGATCTCCTTCTCCCTGCCTTCGAACTTCGCGGCAAGCCGCTCCGTCGCCATGGCCTGGATCCGGTCCGTCTCGGTCGCCCGCTCCTGCTTCCCGGCGATGGTCAGCGCCGCGGCCAGCTCGGCGGAAGCCTCCGCGGCCAGGGCCTCGTAGAGGTCCTGGCCGTAATCGGCGAAGATCGGGAACTCAGCGGTATCCTTGGCGGCATTGGCGGCCACCCGCTGCTGTGCCTCGCAGAGCGCCTTGATGAACGGCTTCGCCGCCTCCAGTCCCTGAGCCACGACGTCCTCAGTTGGGCCGACCGCGCCGCTCGATGAGTCGGCAAGCAGCCGCAAGGTGCTCGGCGTCGACTCGGCCTCGACCATCATGATCGCGACATCGCCGTCCTCAAGCACCCGGCCGGCCACGACCATGTCGAAGGTGGCATCCTCCAGCTGCGGATAGGTCGGGAAGCCGACCCATTGTCCCTTGATCAGCGCGACCCGCGCCCCGCCGACCGGCCCGGCAAAGGGAAGTCCGGCGAGCTGGGTGGAGAGCGACGCGGCATTGATGGCCACCACGTCATACAAGTGATCGGGATGCAGCGCCATGATCGTCTCGACGATCTGCACCTCGTTGCGCAAGCCCTTCACGAACGTCGGCCGAAGCGGCCGGTCGATCAGCCTGCAGGTCAAAATGGCGTCCTCGGACGGACGGCCCTCACGGCGGAAGAACGAACCAGGGATCCGGCCCGCCGCATACATCCGCTCCTCCACGTCGACGGTGAGCGGGAAGAAATCCAGGTTGTCCTTAGGATGCTTGGACACGGTGGTCGCCGAGAGGACCATCGTCTCGTCGTCCAGGAAAACTACGGCAGAACCCGATGCTTGCTTGGCCAGCCGGCCAGTCTCGAATCTGAGTTTCTGTACGCCGAATGCGCCGTTGTCGATGACGACTTCGGCGGAATGCACACCCTCCATTGGGTGAGACCTCCTTGACTGAGGTCCCGCGTCTGCCCGCCGCCAGTTGGAGCGTCGGCTTCCAGTGCCTGGAAGGTAGCTGCCGACCGGTCTTCGATCGAAGTCCTCGGCCCGCCCGGCTCGCGATCATCGCGTGCTCGGCCGACCCGAGAACCACTACCGAGGACCGGCCCTCAGGCACGCTGATCGCTCCGGGCCGGGGCCGCGGGACGTTGCTGTACGTGGTGTGTCTGGTACGTGGTCTATTCAGTTACGCGCAGGGGCCGGAGCCCCTGCCACCACCAATGTAGCTGCAGCGAGTGACCATCAGCGGCGCATCGCGCACGCCGCCCGCGAGGCGGCGCAGCTACGCCTACCGGCGCAGGCCCAGCTTCTCCCTGAGCGCCCGGTACCTGTTGATGTCCTCGCGCTGCAGGTACTGCATCAGGCGCCGGCGCCGGCCGACGAGCAGCAGCAGCCCGTGGCGGCTGTGGTGGTCATGCTTGTGCACCTTCAGGTGCTCGGTGAGATCGTTGATTCGCCGGGTCAGCAGCGCGACTTGGACTTCCGGCGAGCCGGTGTCACCCTCACTGGTCGCATTGGCGGCGATGATCTCCTTCTTCACTGCGGTGTCGAGCGGCACGGTATTCCCTCGGGGTCGTGAGCCAGCATGGATGCCCGGCAGCAGGTGTCCTTGATCCGCGCCGGGCGGTGGGGAGGGTACCGGCGGAGCCGCCTGGCACCCAGGACAGCCAGCCGCATGAGGGCGCAGCCAGCCGAGCCGGATACTCCGGCCATCAGCTACGTTATCACGGCGAGCGGCCACCGGCACCTCGGGAGCTGACCAGCCAGTGCCTTGCGCGGACACCCGGCAGCGGTCGCTGCGACTCCCACGCAGCAGCGGCGGAGCACCGGTCGTCGTCGCCAGGCGCAATGTTACCTGATTGTTACCTTATGTCCCAACGCCGCGCGGCCGTGCGTGTCTAGACCACCTCAAACGCGGCTGTGCCGTTACCGAACATTTCCCGGCCAGGAGGTGAGACGACCAGCATCGGTCATTCTCTGGCTTCGGAGTACGTACCCAGGGCCCGGCGCGGCCACGACGGGGCGTGAGCGGTGCGCCAGGACGCCGACTTCCAGGACGTCTACGAGGCCAGCTACTGCCGGATCGTCGCGCTGGTGACAGCCGTGCTCGGCGACAGGCACGAGGCACAGGACGTGGCCCAGGAAGCGTTCGCCCGCGCTCTCACCTGGTGGCCGCGGCTGGGGAACTATGAGCTTCCTGAGGCCTGGGTCAGGAAGGTCGCACTGCGGATCGCGATCGACTCGACCAGGCGGGCCAGGCGTGCGGTGGGCGGAAGTGACGTTCGGCGGAACTTTGGTCCCTGGGCCGACCCGGCGACCGGTGCAAGCCTCTAGGAAGAGGAGCGAATCCGGCAGAGCATGACCGCTCAGCCGCGAGCGCGCCTCGGCTTGACCGGCATGCGGACATCCGCACCGGCGAAGGAGGCAGTGATGAAATACGTACCCCCGGGGAAGCCCGGAAGCGTCGTGACGGTCGAGTCACGCTACGAGAACTTCATTGGCGGCAAGTGGCTGCCCCCGGTCGACGGCAAGTACCGGGTCAACCTGACCCCGGTGACGGCCAAGGCCATCTGCGAGGTGCCCGAGTCCACTCCGGCGGACATCGAGACCGCGCTTGATGCGGCGCATGCTGCTGCCCGCGAGTGGGGCGAGGCATCCCCAGCCAAGCGGGCCGAGGTGCTCAATGCCGTCGCTGACGCCATCGACGCTCACCGTGAGAGCCTTGCGGTCGCCGAGAGCTGGGAGAACGGCAAGCCGGTGCGGGAGACGCTGGCGGCTGACATCCCGCTGGCCGCTGATCACTTCCGCTACTTCGCGGCAGCGGCGCGGTCGATGGAAAGTTCTACGACCGAGATCGATTCCCAGACAATCGCGTACCACTTCCACGAGCCGCTTGGCGTTGTCGGGCAGATCATCCCGTTCAATTTCCCGCTGCTGATGGCCGCCTGGAAGCTGGCGCCGGCGCTAGCGGCCGGCAACTGCTCGGTGCTCAAGCCGGCCTCGCCGACACCGTGGTCGATACTCAAGCTCGCCGAGGTGGTCGGCGACATCCTGCCGCCTGGCGTGCTGAACATCGTCAACGGCCCAGGCGGCGAGATCGGCAAGGCGCTGGCAACCAGCCCGCGGATCGCCAAGGTCGCTTTCACGGGCGAGACCGTGACTGGGCGGCTGATCATGCAGTACGCCGCGCAGAACATCATCCCGGTGACACTGGAGCTCGGCGGCAAGTCACCGAACATCTTCTTCGCCGACGTGATGGCGGCACATGATGACTTCCTCGACAAGGCGGTGGAAGGCCTGGTGCTTTACGCGTTCAACAAGGGCGAAGTCTGCACCTGCCCATCCCGCGCGCTGATCGACGAGAGCATCTACGACGAGTTCATGGCCAGGTGCCTGGACCGGATCGCGAAGATCCGCCAGGGTGACCCGCTGGACACCGAGACCATGATCGGACCGCAGGTCTCCGCACAGCAGCTGGCGAAGATCAGTTCCTATGTCGACATCGGGCGCGCCGAGGGCGCCGTGGTGCTGGCCGGCGGCCACCGGGCCAAGGTGGACGGCGAGTTCGCCGACGGCTACTACTACGAGCCGACCGTGCTCAAGGGCGACAACAAGATGCGGGTCTTCCAGGAGGAGATCTTCGGCCCGGTCCTCGCGGTGACCACGTTCAAGAACGAGGCGGAGGCGCTTGAGATCGCCAACGACACCCTCTACGGCCTCGGGGCCGGCGTGTGGACCCGCGACGGGAGCCGCGCCTACCGGATGGGCCGGGCCATCAAGGCCGGCCGGGTCTGGACCAACTGCTACCACCAGTACCCGGCGGGAGCGGCGTTCGGCGGCTACAAGATGTCGGGCCTCGGGCGGGAAACCCACCAGATGATGCTCGAGCACTACACCCAGACAAAGAACCTGCTCGTCAGCTACGACCCCAAGCCGATGGGTCTGTTCTGACCACGGCGCCGGTCACGGCACAGCGGGCAACCTAACTGCGAAGGAGCGTAAGTGACCAACCAGGAGACGACCGAGCGGGTCGTCGCCACCCCGGCGGCACGGCAGGCCATCGCCGAGCTGAGCCGCCGGGGCACGGTTATGTTCGTCCAGTCCGGGGGCTGCTGCGGCGGCACCGCGCCGATGTGCTTCCGGCTTGGCGAGTTCATCACCGGCGGAGCTGACGTCCTGCTTGGCGAGATCGACGGGTGCCCTTTTTACATCGACGGACGGCTGTACCTGGCCTGGGGCGAGCCTGCCCTGGTGCTCGACGTCGAAGCGGGATTCGCTGAGGGCTTCTCCTTGGCAGCGGGCGATGGCAAGCATTTCGTCGTGCACGGGCAGCCGGCCGCCGCGTGCCCGACCGACGAGCACCGGGCCACCGGGTGACCGGCCACCGGCGTGCAGGCCGCCGAATGAGCCCAGCCGAGCGCCCGACTGCCGATTCACCGGTCGGCTTACGGCAGGTGGCTCAGCACCGCGGCCCAGATCTGCGAGTCGGATTTCCGGCCACCTAGCGCGCTGCCCCAGCTGATGGCCAGCTGGTGGGAACCGTACGCACCGCCCGGATACAGCGACATCCCGATGGTGTCACCCGGCCAGACGGCCCGGTTCCCGTACCCAGCCGAAACCCGGATCGTCCTGGACAGCCAGCCCTTGCCGATCGAGAACACTTTCAGGTACTGCGTGTACCCCCGCGGCGAACTGTCCGTCAGCCAGGCAACATAGGCGATGCCAGGGCCGCCGCCGAGCACCTGGACGATATGCGTCACGTTGTTGATGGCGCCAGTCACCCGCAGCAGTGGCGACCAGGTCCTGCCGTGTGTGGTCGAGTAGGCCAGCCAGCCGATGTCATGCCCGCCGCTTTGGGTGTCCCAGGTGGCGTACAGATTCCCGGCCGAGTCGAGGCCGAGCGAGCCGTCGATCCACCACTCGGTCGTGTTCATCGACAGCCTGGCCGGGCCGACCCGAATCGGCCTGGACCAGGTCGACCCGCCGTCCGCGGAGGCAGTGAAGTAGCTATGCGCCACACCCAGCTTCAGCGTCCGGTGATTGAGCACCTGGTAGCCCTGGTACAGCACGTCGAGCCGACCGCTCGGCTCGATCAGGATCGGCGCGCTGTCGGCGCCGCTGGCCGGGAATCCTGGACTGATCGGGATGATCTTGCTCCAGGTCCTGCCGCCGTTGACCGATTTCTGCAGCACCACGTTCAGGTCGCCGGCCACGAACGAGCAACTGCCGGTCGGACTGCAGACGAAATCCTGCGGGGCCAGGTTGTGCGGCCCGTAATCCCAGGTCACGTAGATCGTGCCGGTCGGGCCGACGGCGATGAAGTCGCGATCGCCCCAGTTGTTCTTGCGCGGCGAGCCGAGCAGGCTGACCGTGGGGAAGGTTCGTCCGTGGTCGGTGGAGATGTCCACGACCGGATAGCTGCGCTGATTGCTGCTGGTGCCACGGCTGACCATGAAGGCGGCATACACCGAGCCAGTCGGCCCGACGACCACCGCCGGATCCCAGCCACCCCCCGACCCAGGGAGCTCGAATCCCTGGCTGAACGTCCTGCCCCCGTCTGTCGACTTGGCGAAGCCGATGCCGCCGCAGCCGATCCACTCCTCGTACAGGAAGCCGGTCGCCGGGTCGATCGCCGTCTCGATCTCAGCGTTCTGGCCCATGCAGGCCGATCCGTAGCTAACCCGCACGACCGGCCCGACCGTCGGTCCGGTCGGGGCGACCGCCACCGCCGGCGCGGCCGCCGCCAGGATCAGGCCGACCGCGAGCACACTGACGACCGGCATCCGCCCGGTGGCCTTCATGAACCGCATGTCTGGCTCCTCGTTGATTCTCCAGTCGGCCGCCGAAAGCTGCCCGGCGCTCACATTACGGGGGCGATTCATCGTTTCTGCCCGCATTCCGCGCACATCATGCTCGACGGGCCGGCCCGGCGGCTGGGCGGCCCGCCGGGCTTGGGCGGCCTGGGCAGCTGGTCACGGCCCGACCACCGCACGGGCCGCTTCGACGTCGCGGCGCATCTGAGTCACCAGGTCATCGACGCTGGAGAACCGTACCTGACCGCGCAGCCGGCTGGCGAACTCGACCGCCACGTGCATCCCGTACAGGTCGAGGTCGTCCCGGTCCAGCGCGTACGCCTCGACGATCCGCGCCACGCCGTCGAAGGTCGGGTTGGTGCCGACCGAGATCGCGGCCGGCCAGCGCTCAAGCTCGCGCCCGTCATCGGGGTCCAGGCTGGCCAGCCAGCCCGCATAGACGCCGTCAGCCGGAATCGCGGTGAAGGGCGGCGGCTCGGCGTTCGCGGTCGGGAACCCGAGCGCCCGGCCGCGCTGGTGGCCGCGCACCACGACCCCCTCAACCCGGTGCGGGCGGCCCAGGTCGTGCGCGGCGCCAGCCACGTCACCGGCGGCGAGCAGATCCCTGATCCAGCTGGAGGAGACCGTGACGCCATTGTCGGTCAGCAGCGGAACGCCCTCAGCGACGAACTCGTACTTGCTGCCGAGCTCGGTAAGCAGCGCCACGTTCCCGGCCGCGCGATGGCCGAACCTGAAGTTCTCGCCGATCACGACGGATGCCGCATGCAGGCCATCCACCAGCACGGACTGCACGAAATCCTCGGCTGCCAGCTGGGAGAACTCGCGGGTGAACGGCAGTACGCAGACCGCATCGGCGCCCAGCCTGCCGAGCAGCTCGGTCCGGAACCTCGGGGTGCAGAGCAGCTGCGGGTGCGAACCCGGCCGGACCACCTCATCCGGATGCGGGTCGAACGTGACCACGACCAGCGGCAGCGCGGCCGCGACGCTGATCTCCGCGGCCCTGGCCACGATCCGCTGGTGACCGCGGTGCACGCCATCGAATACCCCGATGGTGACAACGCAACGGCCCCAGGCCTCCGGCACGTCATCCAGGCCCTGCCAGCGGTACACCCGTCACATTCCTTTCGCGAAACGGCTCGCACGGCGCCGTCGCCGTCCGCCCGGCCGGCCGATTCCCGCCCGACCGAGAACCTAGCCGCCGGCTCGGCAGGCGATCCGCCGCGAGCCGGTATTAAAGGGCTGCGGCCGGACGGACCAGCGGCGGTCCGTCGGCACGCGCTGCGAGTCAAGTCGGGCCAGCAGCCCTTAGCCTGCCACGCCCAGGGCACTGATCAGCGATCGAGTCCCGTGGCGGGTAACCTTTCTGACCGGGTCCGGACGAAGACCGGGCCGGGCCTTTACCGGCTGCCACCCGAGGAGGGCGGATATGGGGCGGGTCGTCCGAACCGCAGATGGTAGGACCCTGGCGGTCGAGGAGTCCGGTGATCTTGCTGGCCGCCCGGTACTCGTCCACATGGGTACCCCCAACTCACGGCAGCTTTATGGCCGCAATGTGGCCGATGCGGCCGGTCGGGGTCTGCGGCTGATCAGCTATGACCGGCCCGGCTATGGCGGTTCGGCTCCCTGCCCCGGGCGGACGATCGCCCACTGCGCCGACGATGTGCGGGCAATCTGCGCGGCGCTTGGGATCGGCAGGCTGGCGATGTGGGGCATCTCCGGCGGCGGTCCGCATGTGCTGGCGTGCGCGGCGCTGCTGCCCGATCTGGTCGCGGCCGCCGCGTCCCTGGCGTCGCCTGCGCCCTTCGGCGCAGCCGGGCTCGACTGGTTCGCCGGCATGGGCCAGGACAACGTCGATGACTTCAGCCTGCTGCTCGCCGATGCCGACGCGGGACGGGCCAAGCTGGAGAAAGACCGGGAGGACTTCCTGGCCGCGTCGGCGGCCGACCTGGCCAGCGGACTGAAGTCACTGCTTTCGCCCGTGGACGCGGCGGTCCTGACCGGCGAGCTGGCCGAGTACCTCGCGTCGTCCACGCAAGCGGGTCTGACGCCCGGAGGCCAGGGATGGTGGGACGACAGCCGCGCGGAGGCCAGCCCGTGGGGGTTCGAGCTTGACCAGATCCGGGTCCCCGTGCTGTTGCTGCATGGCGCACAGGACCAGTTCGTGCCGCTCGGCCATGGTCAGTGGCTGGCCGCGCATATCCCAGGCGTCGAGGCGCGCCTGCTCGACAACGACGGGCATCTGACGCTGCTTGAGCATCACGTCGGGGACGTGCACTCCTGGCTGGCTGACCGCCTCTAGCCGGAACCAGGCTCAGGGAACGAACACGGCAAGCGGACGTACCTGGCCGGACTCCCAGGTTCAGGGAACGAACACGGCGAGCGGACGTGCCTGGCCTTCCTCGTCGACGAGCAGGGCGATCAGGGTGCCGTCCGGGCCGAACGCGGCAACCGGCGCGCCGGGGCTGGCAACCACTGAATCGGCGGCCTGCGCCGCCAGATCGCCGCTGGCAGGCACCCGAACGCCGTGCGAGACCAGGCGAGCTTCCTGCGTGGTGAGATCCCGGCGCGCGAACGAGGCCGCGGCGGCCTGCGCTAACGGGATGAACTCGAACGAGTCGGCGAGCTGATCCAGCGTCCTGGCGGCACCGATCAGGTACGGGCCGACCCGGGTCCTGCGCAGCGCCGTCAGGTGCCCGCCGGTGCCAAGCGCCGTGCCGAGATCACGCGCGATGGCGCGGATGTAGGTGCCGCTTGAGCAGGTCACCTCGACGTCGATGTCAAGCAGATCGCCGACTGGCCTGATCGCCAGCAATTCCAGCCGCCGGACCGTCACCGTCCTGGCGGCGAGCTCGGGAGCCGCCCCTGACCTGGTCAGGTGATAGGCACGCTTGCCGTTGACCTTGATCGCGCTGATCCCCGGCGGCACCTGGGAGATCTCGCCGGTGAACGCCGCCAGGGCAGACCGCAGCGTGGCCGGCGAGATGGTCGCCGCGGTGACCTTCTCGCTGTGCGGCGCAGCACTCCCGCTCCCGCCAGTATGGTCAGCCCCGCCGGCCTGGCTCGTTTCCTCGGCGGCCGGCGGTGGCTCGCCGTCGGCGTCGTCAGTGGTCGTCGACTGGCCGAGCCGGATCGTGCCCGCATACTCCTTCTCGGTCAGCATCAGGTGACCGAGAAGTCTGGTGGCCTTCTCTATCCCGATGACCAGAACACCGGTAGCCATCGGATCCAGCGTTCCGGCGTGTCCGACCCGCTTCGTCCCGGCCAGCCGCCGGATCCTTGCCACCACATCGTGCGACGTCATCCCGGCAGGCTTGTCGATGATCACCAGCCCCGAATCGGTCACGAGCCCTCGGCGTCGTCCGTCGGGCCCGGCGTCCGGTACGGGTCAGGGTCACCGGCGTGCACGGCATCGGATCGCGCCGCGGCCAGCGCCGCATCAGCCTCACGCGCCCTGGCTACCAGATCCTCGATCGTCTTGGCCCCCTCGGGCAAGGTGTCTTCCTTGAAGGTGATCGACGGCGTGTGCTTGAGCCCGGTCTGCCTGCCGACCTCGGCCCGGATCACTCCGGTCGCGCTGGTCAGCGCGGCAGCCGACGCCGCCTTCTCCGCCACCGTCCCGTAGACCGTGTAGAACACCGTCGCCTCGCGCAGGTCGCCGGTTACCCGGGCATCGGTGATCGTGACGAACCCGAGGCGGGGATCCTTGATCCGCCGCTCCAGCATCGCGGCGACGATCTGCATGATCCTCTCACCCAGTTTGCGCGCCCTGGCGGGATCCATCGCCGTTCACTCCCCCTCGTCGTTGAACAACCGCTGCCTGGCGGACAACAGCTCGATACCCGGGCGCGCCGCCACGAATCGCTCGCACGCCTGGAGCACCTCGACGGCCCGGGCTGCCGTCGAGGTGACTACCGCAACGCCGATCTCCGTCCTGCGGTGCAGGTCCAGATGGCCGGTCTCGGCGACGGCAAGGCCGGGAAACCGCCGGTGCACGTCGGCGATCAGCGGCCTGACTTCGGACCGCTTCTGCTTCAGCGACCTGACATCGCCGAGCAGCACGTCCAACGTCAGCGCTCCCACGTACACGCCAGCCCCTCCCGCTTCGCTAGCGACCGCCACCGGTGCCGACCGCAGCGGTCGGCACCGGCACAGTCATCAGGCGCGCGGCACCTCTCGCATCTCGAAGGTCTCGATCACGTCGCCGATCCTGACATCGCCGTGGCCGATGCCGATGCCGCACTCGAAGCCCTCCCGGACCTCGGTCGCATCGTCCTTGAACCGCCGCAGCGACTCCACGGTGAGGTTGTCGGACACCACGACGCCGTCCCTGACCAGGCGCGCCTTGGCGTGGCGGGTGATGGTCCCTGACCGGACGATGCAGCCAGCCACGTTGCCGACCCTCGGCACCCGGAAGACCTCCCTGACCTCGGCCGTGCCGAGCTGGACCTCTTCGAACTCGGGCTTGAGCATGCCCTTGAGCGCGGCCTCGATCTCCTCGATCGCCTGGTAGATGATCGAGTAGTAGCGGATGTCCACGCCCTCGCGCTGCGCCAGCTCGCCGGCCCGGCCGGCCGGCCGGACGTTGAAGCCGATGATCACAGCTTCGGACGCGATCGCCAGGTTGACGTCGTCCTGGGTAATCGCGCCGACACCCCGACCGATTACCCGCAGCACCACGTCCTCGCCCACGTCAAGCTTGAGCAGGGCATCCTCCAGCGCCTCGACCGAGCCGGAGACGTCACCCTTGATGATCAGCAGCAGTTCCTCGCGGGCGCCCGACTTGAGCGCCGACTCCAGGTCCTCGAGCGTGACTCGTGGCCTGCGCTGGGCGAACTGCGCGCTGCGCTCCCTCGCCTCGCGCCGCTCGGCGATCTGCCTGGCCACCCGGTCGTCGTCGACGACGAGGAAACTGTCGCCGGCCCCGGGAACGGCGGTCAGACCGAGCACCTGCACCGGCCTGGATGGCGGCGCCTCGCTGACCTGATCGCCGTTCTCGTCGAGCATGGCCCTGACCCGTCCGTGTGCCTCGCCGCAGACGATCGACTCGCCGACCCGCAGCGTTCCGCGCTGCACCAGTACCGTCGCGACCGGGCCACGGCCCTTGTCCAGGTGCGCCTCGATCGCCACCCCCTGAGCCGGCTGATGCGGGTTGGCCCGCAGGTCCAGCTCGGCGTCGGCGGTGAGCACGACCGCCTCGAGCAGTTCGGGGATACCGGTGCCGTTCCGCGCGGACACGTCGACGAACAGCGACTGGCCGCCGAACTCCTCGGCCACCAGGCCGTACTCGGTGAGCTGCGCCCGGACTCTGGCCGGATCCGCGCCCTCCTTGTCGATCTTGTTGACCGCTACGACGATCGGCACGCCGGCCGCCTGAGCGTGGTTCAGCGCCTCAGTGGTCTGCGGCTTCACGCCGTCATCGGCGGCCACGACCAGGATGACCAGGTCGGTGGTCTCCGCGCCGCGGGCACGCATCGCGGTGAAGGCCTCGTGACCGGGGGTGTCGATGAAGGTGATCGCCCGCTCATGCCCGTCCACCACCGCGTTGACCTGGTAGGCACCGATGTGCTGGGTGATGCCGCCAGCCTCGTGCGCGACCATGTTGGTGTGCCTGATCGCATCGAGCAGCTTGGTCTTGCCGTGGTCGACGTGACCCATGACGGTCACCACCGGCGGCCTGGGCACCAGGTCGGCGTCGTCGCCCTCGTCCTCGCCGAACTCGATGTCGAAGGTCTCGAGCAGCTCGCGGTCCTCCTCCTCCGGGGAGACGACCTGGACGTTGAAGTTGAGCTCGGCTCCGAGCAGCTGCAAAGTCTCGTCGTTGACCGACTGAGTCGCGGTCACCATCTCGCCCAGGTGGAAGAGCACCTGCACGAGCGCGGCCGGGTTGACCCCGATCTTGTCAGCGAAGTCGCTCAGCGATGCGCCCCGCGACAGCCGGATGACCTGACCGTTCCCGCGCGGGACCGCGACGCCGCCGATCGACGGCGCCTGCATGTTGTCGAACTCTTGACGCCGCTGCTTCTTCGACTTCCGGCCGCGGGACGGTCGCCCGCCCGGCCTGCCGAAGGCGCCAGCAGTTCCGCTCCGGCCGCGGCCGCCCGCGCCGGGCCTGGACGGCGCCATGCCGGGGCGTGGCGCGCCGGTCGCGCCGCCGCCAGGACCTCCCCGGCCGCCCGCGCCAGGGCCGCCCCGGCCGCCTGGCCGGGTTCCGATGCCTGGACCGCCGGGTCCGCCGGAGCCGCCAGCCGGACCGCCGCGGACGCCGAACGGCCGTGGCGGCATGCTGCTCGGACTCGGTCGCGGCCCGCCTGGACGCGGCCCGCCTGGACGTCCCGCGTCACCTGGGGCGCCTGGTCCCGGCCGTCCGACCGGGCGCGGGCCCGGTGGCCTCGGACCGCCTGGCGTGCCTGGCGCACCCGGCCGACCGACCGCCTGGCCTGGCACGGTGGTCCCGGCCGATCCGGCCGGTCCCACCGGTCCGGTGGTGCCTGGCTGACCGGGGCGGACCGGCGGTGCCGATCCCATGCCGGTGGCCCGTGAGCTGAACGGGTTGTTGCCTGGGCGCGGCCCGGGGCGGGGCGCTCCCGGCCGCGGAACGGCCGGGCCACCACCAGCCGGCGCGGCCCGCCTGGCGGATCCTGGCACCGGACCCGGGCTGACCTGACCGGCTCCGGAACCCGGCTCGGGCTGGGAGAACGGCACCTGGGGCACCCCGGAAGTGGTCGGCCCGGCACCGACGGCGCCATCGCCTGCTTGCGGTGACTCGACGAACCCGCCCGGCCCGGCCGGTGCGGCCGCTGCCGGATGGGAGTCGGCAGGCTCCGCGGCGAGCGGAGCAACAGGCGGCGCGGCCGCCTCTGCCACGGCCGGACCAGCGGCATGGCCATTGGCTGCGCGCTTACCGCCCGCGGAGGCTGATCCTGCCGCGGCCCTGACGGCCGCCGCCTGATCGGCGAACGCCTCCTTGAGCCTGCGGACTACTGGCGCCTCGATCGTCGATGACGCCGAACGAACGAACTCACCCATTTCCTGGAGCTTGGCCATCACGGCCTTGCTCTCTACCCCGAACTCCTTAGCGAGCTCGTATACCCGGACCTTCGCCACTGCGCTCCCTCTACTCGGCCCGGGGAACCGGGCCTGTCGGCCGGTCCGGGGCAGCGCGTGCTCCGTCCGGCGTCAGCTTCTGCTGTTCATCGCCGCTTGCTCATCGAGCGCTCATCACAAATCTCAGCCTGTCTCTCCGGCCCAGCCTGCTGCCGATTGCCTGTCCTGCCGCCACGGCAGCTCATGACATGCCAGTCCTACCGTGCCAGTCCCACCTAGCCGGTAGCTGACCCGCCACCAACTGCCGCACCCGACCGGCCGCCCTTGCTCGCTCGCGAGCCGGTCAGGACTCGGCGAGGTAGCTGGCGAGCCCGCCGTCACAGAGCGGTCCCTTCGCGCGTAGCGCTCGGGGAATCGCCCGGCGGCGCCTGGCTCGCTCCAAGCAGCCCTGGCTGGGGTGCAGGTATGCGCCCCGGCCCGGCATCCGTGCGGCGGGGTCGGCGACGACTTCACCGCCCACCGCCACCACGCGAAGCAAGTCGGACTTGGCGGCACGAGCCCCGCACCCGACGCACGTCCGGATCACTGATCCGGGCATGACCGGAAACGGGGACCGCATGGCCGCCTTGCAAACAGCTTACAGGGCCGGCGCGTCGGCAGCACCTGGCACCGGGTCGCCCATCGGCGAACCGTCATCAGCGGCCGGCTCGCCGGACTGGTTGTCGGGCTGAATGTCGATCCGCCAGCGGGTCAGGCGGGCGGCGAGCCGCACATTCTGGCCTTCCTTCCCGATTGCCAGCGAAAGCTGGTAATCGGGAACGATCACCTGAGCGACCCTGGCCGCCGCGTCAATCACCCGCACCTCCGAGACTCGCGCCGGGGACAGGGCGTGCCCGACGAACTCGGCCGGGTCATCTGAGTAGTCGACGATGTCGATCTTCTCGCCATGCAGCTCGGCCATCACGTTGCGCACCCTGCTGCCCATCGGCCCGATGCAGGAGCCCTTGGCGTTCACGCCTGGCTCCCTGGCGATCACCGCGATCTTGGACCGGTGCCCGGCCTCCCGTGCGATCGCGGCGATCTCTACCGCCCCAGAGGCGATCTCAGGCACTTCGAGCTCGAAAAGCTTGCGTACCAGATCAGGGTGGGTACGCGACAGCGTCACCGACGGGCCGCGAAAGCCCTTCCTGACGTGCAGCACGTAGCACTTCAGCCGCTCCCCGTGTACGTAACGCTCACCTGGCACCTGCTCGGTCGGCGGCAGGATCGCCTCGATCCGGCCCAAGTCGACCAGCACGGCCTTCGGGTCCCTGCCCTGCTGGATCACGCCAGCCACGATGTTTCCCTCGCGGCCGGCGAACTCGCCGAAGGTGAGCTCGTCCTCGGCGTCTCGCAGCCGCTGCAGGATCACCTGGCCAGCCGTGGTCGCCGCGATCCGGCCGAACCCGGCTGGCGTATCGTCGTACTCCGCGGTGACCGCGCCGTTCTCGTCGGTCTGCGCCGCCCACACCGTGACGTGACCGGTGTTCCTGTCCACCTGAACGCGCGCCGACGGTGCGGAGCCTTCGGACCGGTGGTACGCGACCAGAAGCGCGTCCTCGATGGCCCTGATCACCAGGTCCATCGAGATGTCCTTCTCAGCCTCCAGGCTGCGCAGAACCGCCAAATCAATATCCACCTGGCTCCTCCTCGTCCGCGTCACCAGCGTCCCCGGCCTCGTCCAGGCGGCCGAACTCCACCTGCACCCGGCCTGGTCCAAGCTCCGCATAGCCAAAGGTGCGCCTCGAGCCATCCACTTCCAGGGTGACGCCCGCGAGATCGGCGTCGATCACCCTGCCTGCTAGCAGAGCGGGACCGGCGGGCGCATCCCGTTTCGAATCGTGATCTTCGGCAGCAACCGGCACGGTGACCAGCCGACCGGCCGCGCGCCGCCAGTGCCTGGGCTGGGTCAGCGGCCGGTCGACTCCAGGCGATGACACCTCGAGCGTGTACGGCGCGTCGCCCATCGCGTTTCCGGCGTCCAGCCTGGCCGATACCTCGCGGCTGACCTCGGCGATGTCGTCCAGGCTGATGCCGCCGTCGGTGTCCACGATGATCCTGAGCACTCGGCGCCGGCCGGCCGAGCTGACCCTGACCGCCTCCAGGTCGATGTCCATCGCCGCGAGCACGGGCTCGACCAGGCTAGTCAGCCTCGCCACGTCGGCCGCACCAGGCGCGATCCGGCCGGCCCCAGGCTCGCGTCCAACGGTTCGCGGACCGCGACCGGTCTGGCCGGTGCCACGGCTCGATCCGGTGGCGCGCGGATCACGGCCGGCGGCGACCCGGTCTGCGGCCCGCGCCGTGCGCGGCGCGCCGCGACGGGAGTTCTCGCGCATCACGCCTCCTCGCCGAGCACTCTGCTGTTGTCTGGCCGGGCTCTAGCCTAGCCGTGACTGAGCGTCGCGGTTCTGACCTAGCATTGTTAGCCCAGCTTGCGGTCGGCCGGACTCGCTCGCGGACAGTGACGAGTCACCCCTGGCCGCTGTCCCTGACGCCCGGCGATCGAACGCCTCAGCGTCCCGCGCATGGCATGCTGGGTGCCGCGCGGGATCTGCGAGCCCGCACCGAGGCGATGGTGGAGGTCAGGTGGCGGCGGATCCAACGCGCCGGGTCGTGCTGACGGCGGCGGCAGCGGCCCCGCTGCTGCTGGCCGGCTGCAAGGGGGTTGGTGCGCTCGGCCCATTGCCTAAGCCTGCGTCCGCCGTGGTGACGCTTGATCACGCGATCACTGCCGAGGAGCTGATGGTCGCGCGGTACCAGGCAGCGCTCGGCGCCCTGACCGGCCAGGCGAAGATCACGACCGTGATCGGAACGCTGCTCGCCGAGCATCAGGCGCACCTGGACCGGCTGCGGTCGCTGCTGATCCTGCCGCCGAGGATGGCGACGGCCAGCCCGAGCCCAAGCCCGTCACCGCCGGCGGTGCCGACCGGGCACAGCCAGGTGATTGCCGAGCTCACCGCGGCCGAGCGAGCCGCATCGACGCGACTGACGCAGCAGCTTCTCGGTGCGCCGCCGCCGCTGGCGCAGCTGATGGCCAGCATCGCCGCATCGGAAGCGGCGCACCCGGTGGTCCTGCTCCAGGCCGGGCTAGGCTGATGCGCAGGTCAGGACTGATGCGCGGATCAGTCGGGCGGTTGGGCAGTCCGGACGCCCGCGCACTGGCGGCCTTGCAACCGGCGCTCGCGGCCGAGCAAGCCGCCAGCTACGGATACGGAGTCGCCGGTGCGCACCTGACCGGGGCACGGTACACCGAGGCGGTCAGCGACTGGATCGCGCACCAGCGGGCCAGAGACGACCTGGAGAATCTGATCTCCGGTTTCGGCGGCCAGGCCGTTCCCGCCGCCGCGGCCTATCAGCTTCCGGTCGCGGTTCGCACTGCGGCGCACGCCATTTCACTCGCGATCATCTTGGAACAGCAGGTCACGGCCGCCTATCTGGGAATGGTGGCGCTCCCTGATTCGCAACTGCGGCTATACGCTGCCGGCCAGATGCAGGCGGCAGCCATCCGGGCGACCCGCTGGAGCGACCGATCGCAGGCGTTCCCCGGGCTAGCCAGCGCGCCGCAGCCTGGTCACGGGTAACTCTGGCGGTTAGTCCGCGGCTAAATCCTTGGCGGAGAGCACCCGCGCGATCAGCGAGGCGGCACTCGCCATGTCGTCGCCCGGGGCGATCCGCTCCGCCCAGGGCCACCAGAACCAGCACAAGCCGTCCTGACTGCGGCCCACGTAGACGTCCTCGGCCAGTCTCGACGCCGACGGGTTCACCACGTGCAGGCTGGGAACCCGGCCAGCCGGGGTCATCAGCCGGGTGCTCAGCCCATGCCTGGCGAGTTCCTCCGCCAGGCCTTCCAGCCGGTCCAAGAAGGGCGGCGGTGGCGCCGAGCCCCAGTCGTCTCCCGCATCGCCGGCCGCCATAGTCACGTTGTCACCTTTAGTAGTCAGAGCACTGCACTGAGTAATGAGAAGCTCTAAGGATGCCCATCCTCGGGTGCGATCCGCAAGTCGGATCGCCAAAGTTTCGCCAATTGCCTGGCGACCACGGCTGGCACTGTCACAGCTGGCACTGCCACTGCTGACAGCAGAAAGGCCGGAGGATCAGCGCAACGGCTCGGGCAGCGGCTCAGCGTGCAGCACGGTGAGCCGGGACACCGCGCGGGTGAGCGCGACGTAAAGGCGGTGCAGTCCGCGCGCCTCGGCCGCGGCGATCCTGGCCGGCTCGACGACGATGACGTGATCGAATTCCAGGCCCTTCGCCAGTCCGACCGGGACAACGAGCAGCTGACTTCCGTCGGTGTCACTGTCCAGGATGGCGTGCGGCAGTCCTGAGCTCCGCAGCACGGCCGCAACGCCGGCGACATGATCGTCGGCCGCGATCACCGCGACCGAGCCAGGGCGGGTCAGCGCCTCGGCGCAAACCGCGCGGAGCGTCCCGGCCATCGCGTCGTCCGGCACGCCGTTGATGTTTAGCGAGCCCGGGTCCTGCCGGACCGACCTGGCCGGGCCCAGGTCCGGGGCTATCTGGCGGAGCAGGCGGCTGGCGAAGTCAAGTATCTGGCGTGGCACTCGGTATCCGGTGTCGAGGATCTCCAGCGTCGCTTCCGGTTTGCCAAGATGACCGAGCAGTTGTTCCCAGCTGCGAGCCGCCCAGGGCGTGGTTCCCTGGGCGATGTCCCCGAGCACCGTGGCTGATCCGGTCGCGCACCGGCGGCCGATTGCCCGGCAGGCCATCGGCGACAGATCCTGCGCCTCGTCCACCACCACGTGCGCAAGGCTGGCCGTCCGCTCGATCAGATCCCTGGCCTCATCGATCAGCACGGCATCAGCCGCCGACCAGCGCGCTGACCCGGGACTGCGCGGCGGGCTTGGCCAGCGGATCGCCTCCTGCTCCGCCTGGCTGAGCAAGCCGTCCCCGGCACGGCTGAGCAGCTCAGGATCGGACAACAATCGGAACACCAGGCGGACGGGGTCGGCCTTCGGCCAGATCGAATCGACCGCTGTCCGAACCTGGCTGGTCCGGCGGACTGCGTCATGCGTCCGGTCGTCGCACGTTTCGCCGGACGCCTCCATCCGCGAAAGGATCACGTGCGCGATCCGATGCGAGAGCATGTCCCGGCCGGTTCCGTACCGGACTCCGCGCTGGCGTAGCCCGTCGACCAGCCGGGCCAGCTCGGCAGCGGGGACCCGCCAGCGCCTGGAGCCGCGAACGAGCATGATTCCGTCCGCTGGTTCCCTGACCTGTTCCCACAAGGCCCGGTGCAGCACCTCGGCCATCCGGGCATCACCCTTGATCCGGGCAGCTGCCTCGGGGTCGGTTCGGCGGACGGGAACGGTCGCCAGCAGGTCGGTCACCGAGGTCTGGGTTGCGTCGAACTCGCCGAGCGCGGGCAGCACGTTGCGGATGTAGGTCAGGAATGCCCGGTTCGGCCCGACGATGAGTACGCCGCCGCGGTTCATCCGCTCCCGGTGCGCGTACAGGAGATAGGCAACCCGATGCAGACCGACCGCCGTCTTCCCGGTGCCTGGCGCACCCTGCACGCAAACGGACTCGGTCACGTCGGCCCGGACGATATCGTCCTGCTCTGGCTGAATGGTAGCCACGATGTCGCGCATCGAGCCCGACCTGGGGCGTTCGATCTCCTCGATCATGATCTGGCTGAGCGGCGCCGGGGATCTCGGAGCGGCCGGCCCGGCGATGAACAACTCGTCCTCGTACGCGGTCAGCTCGCCACCGTTGAAACCGAACCTGCGCCGCCTCGCCAGCCCCATCGACTCCGCCTGGCTGGCCCGGTAGAACGGCCGAGATACCGGCGCCCGCCAGTCGATCACGACGGGATGGCCGTCCGGATCGTGCACATGCCGCCGGCCGATATGAAACAGCTCAGCGGCCAGTTGCCCCGCGTCCTGGCCACCGGCGGCCTGGGCCAGGTCCGCGTGGTCGCGGTAATCCAGCCTGCCGAAGAACAGCGGGGTATCCGGCAGGTCGCGCAGGGCCTCAGCCCGCCGGTACAGATCGGCCTTCAGGTACTCCTGCGATACCCGGTCGCCTGCCAGTGCAGGCAGCGAGAGCACGTCGTCGCGCATCAGCCGGAGGAACTCTCGCGAGCTGGCCAGGTGTGCTCGTTCAGCGGCGAGAACCTGGTCGGTGCCGATACCGGCCGGGCCAGTGCTCGCCGGGCCGGTGCTCACCGGACTGCTGCTCACCGGACTGCTATTCGCCGGACTGGCCGGGGGCATCGTGAACTCCTTGATGACGTGGCAGGACGGCACAAGGGCACAAGAGCCTAGCAACCACCGCCGCGCTGGTCATCTCAATTTTCTGCTGCTCGTCTGGCCAAGACCGGTTCCTTGCGGCGCACCGGCAGCTCAGAACAGCACGGACATGAAGGTGCCGACCTCGGTGAAACCGACCCGCCGGTAGGCGGCCCGCGCTGGTGCGTTGAAGTCGTTGACGTACAGGCTCACCACCGGCGCGATCGAGCGGCGCGCCGCCAGGACGATGGCGGCCATCCCGCGCGCGGCGTGGCCACGCCCGCGCAACGACGGCGGCACCCACACGCCCTGGACCTGGCATGCCTGGGGCGTCACCGCGCCGATCTCGGCCTTGAAAACGACCTGGCCGTTATCGATTCTGGCGAAGGACCGGCCGTCGGCCACCAGTTCGCTCACCCGCGCCCGGTAGGCGGCGCCGCCGTCAACCCCGAGCGGGGAGATACCGACCTCCTCGGTGAACATCGCGATGCTGGCCGGGAGCAGGATTCCGATCTCGGCCGGCCTGACCGGTCGCACCAGCGGGTCAGCAGCGACTAGCGGATCGCCGCTGATCGCCATCAGCGGCTGGCGATCCCTGATCTCGCGCGGCCGGTCCCAGTAAGGGGCAAGCTGCTGCCACAGATCGCGGACCGCCGCGGCCGGGCCGGCGATCGACGAACAGCGGCGGCCCTGCAGCCTGGCCCGCTCGGCGAAGGCGGCCACAGCCGCGGGGACGGCTTCCACCGGGACAATGTTGGCGCCGGCATAGCAGAGCGAGACCAGCCGCCCGGCTTCGTGATAGCCCCAGAGCTGGGCACCGAACCTGACCGGGTCAAGTGCGCTTGCCCGGATCCGCGCGCTGACGAAGACGTTCGTAACCGGATCACGGTCGCACAGGGCCAGCGCCTCATCGCGATCGTGATCCGTCAGCAGGCGCAGCGCGGATGACCGCCCAGCCCGAGTGCGCAGCACCCTTCCAGGGTAACGGCACTCAGCGGGCTGAGGCCGGCAGACCAGGGCCGACGGCTCAGCCAGCTGGTACCGGATCGGGCAGTGCCGGGCAGGTGGCATTGACCAGGCCGGGCCCGGTCGGCAGCGCCCCAGTGGCCAGATATCTGTCCAGGTATCCGTTGACGCACTGATTGGGCGGGTATGCGAGCGACTGGCCATGGTTACCGCCGCCGAGCACCACGACCATCCGGGCGGTAGGCAGCAGCCGGTGCGCGTCCTGAGCGCCCGCGTACGGGGTTGCCGCGTCAAGCGTGCCCTGCAGCATCAAGATGCCGGGCAGCCCGGCTGCCCCGATCCGGAGCGGCCTGACCGGGCCCGTTACCTGCCAGAACGCACACGCCGCGTTGTACCAGGCGTTGTCCCAGGCCAGGAACGGTGCGGTGCGGTATACCTTCCTGGCGTCGGCGTTCCACTTCGCCCAGTTGCGCGGCCAGGCCACGTCGGCGCACTCCACCGCGTTATACACGGCGAACTCGTTCTCGTTCTGCCTGCCTTCGGCGTTGAACTGGCTGATCAGCGGCGCGGCAAAGCCGCCGTGCAGGTAGCTGGCCAGGGCCGCGGCCAAGCCTGGCCAGTACGCGTTGTTATACCCGCCGGGCAGGAACGTGTCGACGAACTCGTCAGGCCCGATGCTCGGGCCAGGCTGCTCGGTCACCGGGTGCGCTGCCAGCCTGGCCTTGGCGGCATACCAGGAGTTGCTCACCTGAGCCACGGTCGAGCCCAGCTGGTAGCGGCTCTGATAGCGCGCCACCCAGCTGTAGAACGCCTGCTGTCTGGACTGGAACGCGAAGTCCTGCGCGAGGTTGTCCGCGTACCAGACCCCGGTGGGATCGACCGTGCTGTCCAGCACCATCCGCCGCACCCGCTGCGGAAAGAGCGTGGCGTACACCTGGCCGAGGTAGGTGCCATACGAGTAGCCGAAGTAGTTGAGCTGCGTGACACCCAGGGCCGCCCGGATCTGGTCCATGTCCCTGGCGATGTTCTCCGTCGTCAGGTAGGGCAGCAGCCAGCCGAACCGTTTCTCGCAATCGGCTGCGTACGTCTTCGCCTGGTCGATCAGGACCTGCTCGGCCGCGGCACTGGCCGGGATGTAGTCGGGCCGTTCGTTGGCGTAAAACCCGGGCTCGCAGTGCAGCGCAGGCACCGACGAGCCGACTCCCCTGGTGTCGAAGCCAATGATGTCGTAGTCGGCGGCCACCGATGGACTCAGCCCTTCGGCCACCAAGCTGGCCATGTTGAGCCCGCCAGGAAACGTCATGCTGGCGCCCGGGCCACCGGGGTTGACCAGCAAAATGCCCTGTCGCTGAGCGGCGGGCGCGGTCGCCGGCACCTCGGAAAGCGCCAGCGTAATCGCTGTGCCGCCCCGATGGCTGTAGTCGAGCGGCACCTGGATGCTTGCGCACCGAAGCTTCGGATTGCCTGGGCCGGCACAGGACCGCCAGCGCACCGCCGACGACGGCGCCAGGCCAGCTGGGGTGGCTCGCGGCGCTGCACCCGAGCCTCCTGCTGACGGGCTGTCCGACGACGGTCCCGGCGAACCCGAGGTGCAGCCGACTACCGCGAGCAGGGCAGCCGCCAGGGCGCCAAGCAGGGCTTTTCTCATCCGGCCATTGTCACCGATCAGCCGGCCGATGGCGGCGTCGCGGCGGCCAGCTTCATGGCTTCCTCGATCAGCGTCTCGACGATCTTCGACTCGGGCACCGTGGCGATCACCTCTCCGCGCACGAAGATCTGACCCTTGCCGTTGCCTGAGGCGACGCCGAGGTCGGCTTCCCTGGCCTCGCCAGGGCCGTTGACCACGCAGCCCATCACCGCCACCCGCAGCGGGACGTCCAGTCCGTCAAGCGCCGCGGTCACCTCGTCAGCCAGCTTGTAGACATCGACCTGGGCGCGACCGCAGGAGGGGCAGGAGACGATCTCAAGCCCGCGCTCGCGCAGCCCGAGTGACTCCAGGATCGCCGTCCCGACCTTGACCTCCTCGACCGGCGGGGCGGACAGCGATACCCGGACGGTGTCGCCGATTCCCTCGGCGAGCAGCGCGCCGAACGCGACAGCGGACTTGATCGTGCCCTGGAACGCGGGTCCGGCCTCGGTCACGCCCAGATGCAGCGGGTAGTCGCACCGCTCCGCGAGCAGCCGGTAAGCCTGGATCATCACCACCGGGTCATGATGCTTGACCGAGATCTTGATGTCGGTGAAACCGTGCTCCTCGAACAGCGAGCATTCCCACAGCGCCGACTCGGTCAGGGCCTGCGGAGTTGCCCTGCCGTACTTGGCCAGCAGCCGCTTGTCCAGCGAGCCGGCGTTGACCCCGATCCTGATCGGCACCTGCGCGGCAGCCGCCGCCCTGGCGATCTCGCCGACCTTGTCGTCGAAGGCCTTGATGTTGCCCGGGTTGACCCGGACGGCGGCACAGCCGGCCTCGATCGCCGCGAAGACGTACTTGGGCTGGAAATGAATGTCGGCGATCACCGGGATCTGCGACTTGCGGGCGATGTCGGGCAGCGCGTCGGCGTCATCCTGAGACGGCACGGCCACCCGGACGATCTGGCAGCCGGCCGCGGTCAGCTCGGCGATCTGCTGCAGCGTGGCATTCACGTCGGCGGTCAGCGTGGTGGTCATCGACTGCACAGACACCGGGGCGCCGCCGCCCACCGGGACGGCGTGCTTGCCCTTGCCGACCATGATCTGCCTGGACACCCGGCGGGGCGCCAGCGGCGCGGGCGGCACTTCGGGCAGGCCGAGGTTGACGGTCATCGAACTTCTCGCCTCACAGTCATCGAGCTAGAGGGGCTCACTGGAGCAGGTTCACCGGATTGAATATGTCGGCTGCGATCAGCAGCAGGCTGAACGCGACAAGCAACCCGAACACCCCGACGCTGACCGGGATCAGCCGCCGGATGTCCACCGGGCCCGGGTCTGGCCGGTGCCGGATCCTGGCCACCTGCGCCCTGGCCCGCTCGAACAGCACGGTCGCGATGTGCCCGCCATCCATCGGCAGCAGCGGCAGCAGGTTGAACAGGCCGACGAAGATGTTCACCGAGATGATGATCAGCAGGACATCGGCTATCTTCTGCTGCCAGCCGATCCCCGCCTCGACCACCTGGCCGGTGACGCCGGCCGCCCCGACCACGCTGCCCACCTGGCCGCCAGGCGTGTTGGCCCGGTTCGGCGAGAACAGGTAGGGAATCGCCCTCGGTATGTCGGCGAAGGCATGGACCGAGCCCGCGGTGATGCTGCCGAACTCCGACCCGGCGTAGGAGATCGCGCCGAAGACCCCGAGCTGCTGGTACACCTCGACCGGAACGGCGGGCTGGACGCCCAGATACGGGCCGTTATGCCAGGAGATCGTGGTGAGAGTGACCTGCGCGGTGAGCTGCCTGCCGTGCCGCACGATCGTGAACGGCACCGGCCGGCTGGCTGGGCCTTGATCGCCGCGGCCATCTGAGTCCAGTTGTGCACCGGTGTGCCCCCGATGGCGATGATCTTGTCGCTGGCCCGCAGACCGGCCAGCTCAGCCGGGGACCTGGGATCGCTGGCTGTGCAGCTGCTCGTGGCCTTGGGCGGCACACACGGCAGCACGGAGATGGTGGCGGACGTGGCACTCTCGCTGAACTGCCCGTTTATCCCGATTCCGAAGGCGAGCAGCCAGAGCAGCACCAGGGCAATGGTGAAGTGCATGAACGAGCCAGCGGCCAGCACGATCACCCGCTGCCAGCCCGGCTTGCTGCGGAACGATCGCGGCTCGTCGGCCAGGTCGACCTCGTCCATGGTGGTCATGCCGGTGATCTTCACGAACCCGCCGAGCGGCAGGGCCTTGACGCCGTACTCGGTCTCACCACGCCGGAACGACCAGATGGTCGAGCCGAAGCCCACGAAGAACTGGGTGGCCTGCATGCGGAACGCCTTGGCTGTCACAAAGTGACCAGCTTCGTGCAGCATGACGGACAGCAGTAGGGCGATCACGAAGATCAGGATGCCGGCCCCGAATGCCGGGCTTCGCCGCACGAACTCAACGAGCAGCGCCAGGATCGCCAGCACGATGATCCAGACCCGCGCCCTCCGCATCCCGTGAACCCCGCGGACCAACCCGCTCATTGCGCGGTCTCCCCTTTCCCGATCCCGGTAAGCTCGCGCGCCCGTCCGCGCGCCCATCTGTCGGCGGCAAGCACGTCATCCAGTCCGGCGGCCCGGGGGCCGGAGCCGTCATGCTCCGAGACTACCCGCGCGACCGTGTCGACGATCCCGGGGAACGGGATGCGGTCGGCGATGAACGCCGCCACGCACTCTTCGTTGGCCGCGTTGTAGACCGCCGGGACGGTTCCCCCGGCCTTGCCCGCCGCCCTGGCCAGCCCCACCGCGGGAAAGGCACGCTCGTCGAGCGGCTCGAAGGTCCAAGACTGCGATGCGGTCCAGTCCACCGGGCGGGCGGCGTCAGCGACCCGGTCAGGCCAGCCCAGGGCCAGGGCGATAGGTATCCGCATGTCCGGCGGGCTGGCCTGGGCAATGGTCGATCCGTCGGAGAATTCCACCATCGAGTGGATCACCGATTGCCGGTGCACAACCACGTCGATGTCATCAAGATCGACGTTGAACAAAAGGTGCGCCTCAATCACCTCCAGACCCTTATTCACCAGCGTGGCTGAATTGATCGTGATCACCGGGCCCATGTTCCAGGTGGGGTGAGCGAGCGCCTGGGCCGGTGTCGCTGCCGCGACCTGCCCGGGCGCCCAGTGCAGGAACGGGCCGCCGCTCGCGGTCAGCACCAGCTTGCGAACCTCACTGGCCCGCCCGCTGCGCAGGCACTGGGCGATGGCTGAATGCTCGGAGTCGACCGGCACGATCTGGCCGGGCGCGGCCCGGTCGGTGACCAGCCGACCGCCCATGATCAGCGATTCCTTGTTGGCCAGGGCAAGTACCCGGCCCGCGTCCAGGGCGGCGAGCGTGGCGGCGAGCCCGACCGCGCCGGTCACCGCGTTCAGCACGACGTCGGCCGGCCAGGCCGCGATCTGCGCGACCGCGGCGGCCCCGGCCACGACCTCGGGCAGCACCTTGGCCGTGTCCGCGGCGCAGGCATCGGCGGCGCGGGGACCGTCGGCGGCGCGGGCACTGTCCGCGGCGCGGGCACCGCCCGCGGTCGCCAGCGCCCGCAAGGCGGCCCGCACAGCCGGGGCGGCGGCCTCGCTGGCCACGGCGACCACCTCGACCCCGAACTCGAGTGCCTGGCTGGCCAGCAGTTCGGGATTGCCCCCGCCAGCGGCGAGCGCGATCAGCCGGAACCGGTCCGGGTTGCGCCGCACGATATCGGCCGCCTGGGTACCGATCGAGCCGGTCGAGCCGAGCAGGACAACATCACGGCGGCGGCCGGACGGCACGGGTTCCATGCCGTCATTGTCACCGCCGTCCGGGGCTGCTGCCTCCCGGACCCCCGGCAGAGTCAGACCCTGGCGATGAGGTCGCGCCCAGGCTGCGCTTAGCTAGTGGTCGTGACTTGTGACCGCTACCGGCGCCTGACCAGGCCAGCATGACTGCTACCGCGTCCTTCAAGCGCCAGGTCGATCAGACCCCGAGACTGGATCACACTGCGGCCGGGCGGTCCGGGCAGCCCGAGCCGACCGGAGGTACGGACCGGGCCAGCTGGCGGGACCGGCCAGCCGGTCAGCAGCCCGACTGGCCCGACCGCGACCAGCTGGCTGCGGTCACCGCTGAGCTCGCCGGGATGCCGCCGCTGGTCTTCGCTGGCGAGTGCGACCTGCTCACCGAGCGGCTCGCGGCAGTTACCAGAGGCGAGGCGTTCCTGCTGCAGGGCGGTGACTGCGCGGAGACGTTCGCCGGGGCGACCGCGGCATCGGTGCGGGCCAAGCTGCAGACCCTGCTGCAAATGGCGGTTGTGCTCACCTACGGAGCCAGTGTCCCGGTGGTGAAGATCGGCCGGATGGCCGGCCAGTTCGCCAAGCCGCGATCCCGGGCGACCGAGGTCCGGGATCGGATCGAGCTGCCTGCCTACCGCGGCGATGCGGTGAACGGCCTGGACTTCTCGGCAGCGGCAAGGCAGCCCGATCCAGGCCGGCTGCTGCGCGCATATCACTGCTCGGCCGTCACGCTCAACCTCTGCCGGGCCTTCACCACCGGCGGCTACGCGGATCTGCACCAGGTGCATGCCTGGAACCAGGATTTCGTCGCCGACAGCCCGGCTGGCCAGCGCTATGAGCGGCTCGCCGGTGAGATCGACCGGGCGCTGAGCTTCATGCGGGCCTGCGGTGCCGATCCGCAGGAACTGCGCTCAGTGGAGCTGTACTCCAGCCACGAGGCATTGCTGCTCGATTATGAGGACGCGCTGACCAGAATCGACTCGCGGACCGGCCGGGCCTATGACACGTCAGCCCATTTCCTGTGGATCGGGGAGCGCACCAGGGCGGCGGACGGCGCGCACGTCGAGTTCGCCCGGACGATCGGCAACCCGATCGGTGTCAAGATCGGCCCTGGCACCACCCCGGCGGACCTGCTCGGCTTGATCGGCACGCTTAATCCGGACCGCGAGCCCGGCCGGCTAACCCTGATCACCAGGATGGGCGCCGACCGGATCAGGGAGGTGCTGCCGCCGCTGGTGCGGGCGGTCGCCGCCGACTGCGCGCCGGTCGCCTGGGTGTGCGACCCGATGCACGGCAACACCTACGAGGCGCCGAACGGCTACAAGACCAGGCACTTCGACGACGTGCTCGGCGAACTGCACGGCTTCTTCGAGGTCCACCGCGACCTTGGCACTCACCCGGGCGGCATCCACATCGAGTTCACCGGTGACAACGTGACCGAGTGCGTCGGCGGCAGCCACGACCTCGCGGCCGGTGACCTGCACCAGCGCTACGAGACCGCGTGCGACCCCAGACTGAACCGGAGCCAGGCCCTGGACCTGGCTTTCACCGTCGCCGACAGCTACCGCGACCCGGCCGCCTGAGCGCCCACCCGGACGCCTGAGCGCCGCCCGACCAGCCCGGACTAGCCGGCCGGGGGCTCCCAGTCCGGCCGCAGCGGCATGCCTGACCTGCCATCCGCTTCGAGCTTGACGCCGAGTACCTGGTGCAGCTGGATCTGGTTCCGCTCGAAGCCGAGCCGGGAGCCAGCCATGTACAGCCGCCAGACCCGCGCGGTGGACCCCCCTACCTCGGCGACCGCCTCGTCCCAGTGCGCGTCCAGGTTGGCGCACCATTGCGCCAGGGTCAGCGCGTAGTGCTCGCGCAGGTTCTCCTCGTGCCTGATCTCGAAGCCGGCGTCGTTCATCGCGGAGATCAGATAGCCGGGGCCTTCCAGCTCCCCGTCAGGGAACACGTACCGGTAGATGAATCCGTCCCTGACGATCCCTGGCCCGTTGTCGTCCGGCCTGGTGATGCAGTGGTTCAGCAACCGACCGCCCGGCTTGAGCTTGCCGTACAAGAAGGCGAAGTAACCGGGAACATTGGCCTTGCCGATGTGCTCGGTCAGGCCGATCGAGCTGACCGCGTCGAAGCCGGTCTCGGTGACCTCCCGGTAGTCCAGGTGCCGCACCTCGGCCAGGTCCTCGAGCCCCGCCTCCTTGATCGCTCGCTGCGCCCAGAGCGCCTGCTGCTCGGAGAGGGTGACGCCAAGCGCCTGGACACCGTACCTGCGCGCCGCGTGCATCACCATGCCGCCCCAGCCGCAGCCGACATCGAGCAGCCGCATTCCCGCTGTCAGTCCCAGCTTCCTGGCGACCAGGTCGAACTTGTGCTCCTGCGCCTGCTCAAGGGTGGCATCAGGATTCGGGTAGCAGGCGCAGGTGTAGGCCATCGACGGCCCGAGTACCCACTCGTAGAACGTGTTGGATACGTCGTAATGATGGGCGATCGCGGTCGCGTCACGGCTGCGGGAGTGCAGCCGGCCGGACAGCCACTGACGGTTGACCCGTACCTCCTGCGGCGGCGGCGGCACCCGGCGGAGCAGCAGCTTAGGCCCGCCAAGCGCGGACAGCACGGCGAGCCGCTCGGCCAGGGCAAGATCCATCCGCTGCGCGCTGGCCAGCCGCGACAGTGCCGTGTACATGTCACCGTCGACATCTAGATGGCCGGAAACATAGGCGCGGGCCAGCCCGAGCCCCCCGGGCGCCTGGGCCAGGTACGACACGGCGACCGGGTTCCGGACGGTGATCGTTACCGGCGGTGAGCCAGGCTTTCCTGCCGTGCTGCCGTCATATGCCGCGAACTCGACATCGGCGTCGGATCCGGCGACTCGCTCGAACACCTGGGCTAGTGGCATGCGCGGTCTCCTTCCTTACCTTCCGCGGACGCACTTGTCATAAAGGCTGGCCAGCCGGCCTCCGGGGTCGTACTCCCGCTTCAGCTCCGTGTACGCCGGGCCGTTGTAGAGCCGCCAGAACTCCTCGGGCGAGTAGTACGAGGTGGAGTACAGGCCCTTGTGCCCGCCAAGCTCGGTGACCTTGTCCTCGATCTGCCTGTTGAAGTACCCGTCAGCCGCTTGCGGCGGCAGCGAGACATTCCCCCAGAAGCCGAAGTTCACGTAGACCTGACCAGGCGCCAGCGGATACAGCGGCCAGGTTCGGTCGCTGCGCAGCCGCAGCGGGCACAGCCACACCGGGCTCATGCCGACGGTGGCTGAGAAGAAGTCATAGAACTCAGCGGCGCGGTCGACACTGATCTCCACGTCCTGGACCACGGCTTCCTGCGCCGGTGCGCCGCGGCGGGAGTCCATCGCGCGGGTAAGGCCGTGCTTGCGGTCGAAGGCCACCAGCTTGCGATACACATCGGATCGCCGGTACCGGCGCGGCCAGGCCCGGCGGATCAGCGGCCGCTGCACGCCGAACGGGCGCGAACACCAGAACCAGTCGGTGTCCCATCGCCATAGGTAGTCGCGGATGGTCAGGAAGTCTTCATGCGGTCCGCGGATGGACTGGTAGTAGATCCGCTGGCCGGTGTAGTCGCTCAGCCACGGCGCCACCTCGCTGTGCGCACCGACCGTCAGGTACAGCTCGCTCGGGCTGAACGCGGTGCCGTCGACGAAGTCGGCCTGGTGACCGGCATAACTTCCGTCCCGCGCGATCTGCGCGACTGCCGCCATGGCGTCCTGCGGGCTGGCGAACCCGAAGTGGCGAAGGTGCACGAACGGAGCGACCGGCTCAAGCGAGATCGTGAGCCAGAGTGCGTAGCCGAGCGTGCCGTAAGAGTTGGGGAAACCCCAGTACAGCGCCTGATGCTCGGAGTCAGGCGCGGCCGTGACGATCCGGCCGTCGCCGGTCAGGATGTCCAGCTCGAGCACGGACTCGTGCGGCAGGCCGTTGCGCAGCGATGTTGATTCGATCCCGAGGCCCGACACCGCCCCGCCGAGGGTGATGGTTTTCAGCTGCGGCACGACCAGCGGCATCAGCCCGTGCCGCAACGTCGCGTCGGCCAGATCCTCGTATGTGGTCATCCCGCCGACGATGGCCGTCCGCGCCATCGGATCGACGCGCACGACCCGGGTGAAGGCGGACACGTCGAGCGTGGCCACGCCCGGATTGTCGTCGCCGGAGAACCGGAACAGGTTCGAGGTGGATTTCGCCAGCCGGACCCCAGTGCCGGCCGGGATGGCGGCGTAAGCCTCCCGTAGCCGGGTCGCCGCCGCGGCCAGGCCGGCCGGATGCGGCATGACCCGCTGCCCTTGATCGGCGAGCTCAGTCACCCTGCCTCCCCTTGGGTCAACCGCGGATGCCTCTGCCGCCGCGTCTGGCACGCCCGGGCCGCCTCTGGCACGAGCGGGCATTGGCCGGCTGCTGTCCGTCCGGAATAGCGAATACTCCCCAATCCTACCGTCCGGTAGCTGACTTTCCCTTGGCCGGCAGTACGTTCCAGGTCAACGCCACGCATGTCCGGCACAGCACGGGCCCCGCCGACCCGGCGGATGCACCGCCCGGCTGATCCAGGAACCTGCTTCCGTTCGATCCTTCAGTCGACCATGTTATCGAACAAACTCGCGACTGTCGTAGTTATTCGATATTATTAGCGATAACAACTCGTTGGCCAGCATCTGATCCGGAGCCGCCAGTGACCGACCGGCCCAGTGAACCGCCGCCTGCGCCCGCCGACAAGCGGATCACCGCTCTTGATCAAGATCCGGCAGCGGACCTTCGCCTTCCCCACTTGCCGACGCCCGGCCAGCCGCTGCGACGACGACCACACCACGCCACGCCGTTCGATCAGGGTGGCCGAACCTGCGAGTGCAACCTCGCCGGACTGTGACTGCATGTGCAGTTGCGGCTGTGACCTGGAATGATCGCTCGCAGTCAGCTATTTTGAGTACGGACTGCTGGCTATGACCGTTTGCGCCGATAACGCCTATTGGGGCTGCGGGACGGGGCGGTGGCTTCGACTGTCCCGCTGGTGATGAGATCGTCCAGCGCGTTGATGACGCTGCTCCTGCTGGCTCCCGTTGCCTCCTGCAATTCTTCACGGCTAGCGGAGTCAGTCTCGCCAAGTGCTTCGAGGATGCGTTCTGGCAGGCCACTCCCAGGCAATGATCGGGCTTCGTCCTTGGCCGCGATCTCGGACAGGCCGGAGGCTAGCCGGTAAGAACCATCGTCACGGGCCCTGCGTGGCTGGAGTAGGCCGAGGTCGCGCAGTTCGCTGAGCTGGCGGCGCGCGTCTGATGGGCCCGGGCCCAATCTGCGTAGCAACGCAATGTCGACACCGTAGCCAGCGCTGGCTAGGGCAAGGACGGAGATCTGTGCCTCCGAGAACTCTTGACCGCGGCTAAGTCTTCTCGCCCAGGTGCGTAGTTCTGGGGTGACAAAAGACGTCCGCGGGATTGTCACGCAGAAGTCGTCAAGGTTGGCGGTGAACAACGGCACCAGCCCGGTATCACGCCGGACCTGGCTGATCATCATACTGATGCCGGAGCCGCGGTTCTCGGCCACCGGTCGTCCGGTGAACGGATCACCTGCCTCCTGAAGCAAGGCGGATAGCCGGGCATTTCTGGATGATGAGGTTCCGCTCTCGCCGAGCGTCTCAAGACGGACGTTGCCGAATAGCCCGCCGGGGCTGGTGACAGTGAGCCGGTCCGGGAAAAGCTCGACCTGGATCTGGGTGCCGCGCGCCTGTGGGCTGTAATCACGGTGCATGAGCGCGTTGACGACGGCCTCGCGGATCACCTCTGGCTCGATCTCCCAGTAGTCATCGCGGCCTGCACCGACGACCCGGCTGCTCCTGCGGAGGCTGCGCTGCGCGGCTTGGATCGTGTCGGTCACCATGGTGGGGACCGTGCCCCCGACTGCGGCGCTGTCCAGGAAACGAATACCGCCAGGCCCAGGTTGCCCCGCGTCCTCATGCGGGTACACGGCCAGTGAGACCATCAGCTGCGGGAAGAACTGCTGAGGGTATGCGCCGACGCTGAGCAGTCCTGCCAGGGACGGGACCAGAGATCCATCGTGCGGTACGAGAACGCCGAGACGAGCAAGCGCGTCAGGCTCACTCAGCCCGGAAAACGATCTCGGCGAATTCCGGCTCGCCGTCTCAATGAGACGAGTCACTGCCCTCGCGTCGAGGTCCTTCTTCGCCGTCGCCTGAGGGACCGGCTCTTCATCCCATCGCGGCTGCCCGGAGTTCTCCCGTAGCCGGTCGATCTCATATGGGGTCAAGCGCTGATCCCCGTCGCCCACCCGCACAAACGCGCCGTTGTAGAGTCCCCTGGCGGTGACGTAGCACGGGCGCTGCACCGGCGGCAGCGCCTCGATCTCCGCTAGCACAAGGATGACGCCCTCGAATGGCACGGTGTCAATGACCGGTGCAAGCGCGGGGGTGAGCTTGGCGCGGGCGACCCCCGCCAGCTCGTCCCGCTGGGCTACAGGGTCACTCACCCCCACGGAGGCGAAGCCAGCTCTTTCGTCCAGCCCGAGGATTATGATCCCGCCCCTGGAGTTAGCGAACGCTGACATGGTCTCGGCAACGTTCTGCGGCAGACCGCCAGCCGCCCTCCTTACCTCTACGTCCTCGAACTCCACGCCGGTCTTTCGTAGCCTCGCCACGATCTCCGCCAGCTCCACAGGGGCCTCCGAAACCTGAGCATGCCAAGCTTACCAAGAAAGCTTACCATAATTCTGGTAAGACTTGGTAAGCTGAAACTCGCTCCGCCGATAGCGCCTGTCAGCGGCTCTTCACCGGAAGCTGATTCAACCTGCGTAGTTATCGCATGTACTGGGGACTCTGCCCGCAGGCTGACTTAGAGCCTGCGCTCATACGTTGCGGTTCGGCGCGGCGTGGTAGAAGTCTGCTATAGGGTCTATACTTCTTCCATGGCGTTGAGTATCAAGAGTGACGAGGCGGACCGGCTAGCCAGGGAACTGGCCGCCGAGACGGGTGAGACGCTGACCGAGGCCGTCGAGACCGCGCTCAGAGAGCGACTCCACCGTGAGCACGCCAGGCACGCGGCCAGCATGAGAACGCGGCTGGCGCGGCTGGCGTCCGACGTCAGGGCACTGCAGGTCGCCGACGGCAGAACACCGGAAGAGATCATCGGCTACGACGACGCGGGCCTGCCGCGTTGACGGAACCGATACGGCGGAGCCTTGTCGTCGATACGTCAGCAGCAGTAGCGGTCATCCTCGGCGAACCATGGAGCGAAGAACTCGCGGGCCACCTCGAGGGCGCGCTCGCCCGGCTGATGCCAGCCGCCATTCGCGTTGAGCTTGGCATCGTGATCGAGGCCCGGCTATGGCCTGCCGGGCAGGACGTTGTCGACCGGTTCCTTCGTGACGCGAAGGTCGACATCGTCCCCGTCGACGCGGATCTGGCCGCCCGTGCGATGAGCGGCTGGCGGCGATACGGTAAGGGGCGGCATCCGGCCGGGCTCAACTTCGGCGACTGCTTCACGTACGCGCTCGCCGAGCGGACCGGGCACCCCGTGCTGTGCACCGGCGACGACTTCGCCGCCACGGACATTACCGTGGTGCGACCCCGGCTGACGCCAGGCGCCAGGTGACAGCCAGCGCGGTCGTGACCGGCAGGCTCTTCCGGCAGTGAGTGCGCATAGAGGACCAGGCTCGAA
The DNA here is from genome assembly GCA_963850875.1 of uncultured Actinomycetota bacterium. GTDB lineage: Bacteria > Actinomycetota > Actinomycetes > Streptosporangiales > Streptosporangiaceae > Chersky-822. Next base: position 123,322 of record CAWKNA010000004.1, on the reverse strand, counting down.
CCTGTGTAGTTATCGCTTGCATGATGGATTATGCCGACATGCTCAGATAAGTCGCTGGCCCGCATTTCTTTGAGCATGGAGCGACGATGGCCGGATCGCCCGCATCACCGATGCCGGGCCGCCCGGCGCGGGGCGCAGGCCAGTCAGAGCCGATCGACCGGGCCGGTGCCGCTACCAAGATCCTCGGGCTTCTTGCGCTCGGCGATGAGGAGGCGGGCGTGATCCGCCGCAACGCCGTAGACGAACTGCGCCGCAGAGGTATGAGCTACGGGCAGATGGCTCAGCAACTTGATATTGCGCGGGGCACTGTTCAGGGTACATGCGGAGTACGACCTGCGCCATGGTATCGTGCCCGGCCTGATCTTCGCATTCCGTGACGAATCCGCGGAATGGCATCCGTACAAGCCCGACGAGATCCTGCCCGGCGGCGGCTATGCGGAGGGTTACCACCTGAAGCTCCCGGCCGACAGGCCGAGCCGGTTTGCCGGGCAAGAGCTGATGTGCGCCTATGAGGACACGGTGTCCGGCCGACTGCCCGATGACTCGCCGGGCTACGTCTACCACATGAAGCACGGCACACACGTCAAGCCTCGGCGTAGCACCAAGGCAGTTCACGACGCTATCTGGGAGCCCACCGACTGGTGACCCAGCGGCACGGTCTCGGCTTACGAGATAACGAGAGAATCCCTGAAACATGAGTCGTTACGGTTGCCATGCGGTTCCGTTCCCTATGTCCTGGTCGCCGCTGCGCTCGTCGCAGTCGGTGGCGGTGTTACCAGGGCTTGGCTGCTGCTGACCGAAGTGACCGGGTAGTAAGCCGGCGCTCGGCAGCCTGGTCTCCACCACAACAGGAGCCGTCATGATGCTAATATGCGAATATGCGCACTACGCTTGACCTGCCCTCCGACCTGATGCGTGCGGCCAAGGTGAGAGCCGCGCAACGCGGCGAGTCTCTGAAGGACCTTTTCACGCGCGCGATCGCGCATGAGGTCAGCCATGCCGGGCGCGACCGCCCGGCGGGCCGGCTTACCTTCCCGCTGATCGGCCGGGACGATGGGCCGCGGGTTGAGGTCACCAACGCCGACATCGAAGCCTCGTTCGAGGCAGAGGACGTCGAGCGGTACGGCCAGTGAGCCTGGTGGACGTCGGCGTCTGGCTCGCCGCGATCTGGGGCAGGCACGCCCGGCACCGCATCGCCCGGCAGTGGTTCGACGGGCAGTCCGATGACCTCATCTTGTGCCGGGTCACCCAGATGAGCGTGCTGCGCCTGGTATCCAACCCGGCCATCATGGGAGAAGACGCCGTCACGCGAAGCGAAGCCTGGCGGATCATCGATCAGCTCTGGTCAGATAACCGCGTCCTGTGGGCCGAGGAACCTGATCATCTGGAGGCCGTCTTCCGCGCCATATCCGCCCAGAACGACACCAGCCACAAACTCTGGACCGATGACTACCTTGCAGCATTTGCCCAGGCCAGCGGCGCTTCACTGGCGACGCTCGACAACAAACTGAAGGGCCGTTATCCATCCGTCCAGGTCGACCAGCTGAGCTGAAGTACCTGTGTGGTTATAGCTTGCACGGCGGACCATGGTGACGCGCTCAACTGTAGGCTCTGCCACTGAGATTCAGGCGGAACACCCGATGACCAGGTGCGTGCGGCTGGTTACCGCGGGGCGGCTGGCGCACAGGTAATCGCGTCGGCGATCCTGGGCCGTAATGCGGTTGCGGCCCAGGGATCGGGAGTCGGGAAGCTAGCCGCCATGACCATGCACGCCGATCAGTTGGCCATCTCTGTCACGGTGGTGCGGGACCTAATCGACGGGCAGTTCCCGCGGTGGCGGGGACTGCCCGTCAGCCGCGTCGCTTCGCCGGGCACGGTCAACGCCATCTTCCGCATTGGTGACGGGCTCACGGCGCGGTTCCCCCTGCAGGACACCGACCCCGGCGAGGCCCGCCGCTGGCTGGAGTCCGAGGCGGCGGCGGCCCGGGGACTTGGCGGCGCTACCCGGTTCCCGGTGCCCGAGCCGGTCGCCCTCGGCGAGCCAGGGCCGGGCTACCCGCTGCCGTGGTCGGTGCAGACATGGCTGCCTGGCGTCACGGGCGACGACGATAACCCCGCCGGGTCGGTCCCCTTCGCCAGGGACCTGGCCGAGTTCATCGGCGGCGTCCGGACAATCGACACCCTCGGCCGGACGTTCAGCGGCCAAGGGCGGGGCGGTGACCTCCAGGACCACGACGAGTGGATGAGCACCTGCTTCAGGGAAAGCGAGCGGCTCCTGGACGTTCCCCGCCTGCGCCGTCTGTGGGCTGGGTTCCGGGAACTGCCTCGCAAGGCCCCGGACGTAATGAGTCATGGTGACCTGACCCCCGGCAACGTGCTGGTGGCTGACGGGCGCCTGGCAGGCGTCCTGGACGTCGGAAGCTTCGGCCCGGCGGACCCCGCTCTGGACCTGATCAGCGCCTGGAACCTGATCGAGGCCGGACCTCGCCAGGTGCTCCGCGACGCCCTTCCATGCACCGATCTGGACTGGGAGCGCGGCAAGGCGTGGGCCTTCCAGCAGGCCATGGGCCTGGTCTGGTACTACGCGGATACTAACCCCGTCATGAGCCGGCTGGGCCAGGTCACCCTGAACCGGATCTTGTCCGCTCCAGTATCCCGCGTGCGGCCTTAGGTGGCCTTGTCCGCTAGCGCCGCCCGTCCTTGACTGGCGGTGGCACCCTAGCTCGACTACGCTTACCATAACTGTAGTCGAGCTAATGGAGGTCGGGCTGGATAGCGGGTTCCTCGACAAGCCGACGGACGTCTTCGACCGTGACGCGGAATGGGCGGACCTGGCCGACTTCGCGCTTTCGCCGTTGCCGGGGTTGCGGATCGCCGTGGTCTACGGCAGGCGCAGGCAGGGGAAGTCGTACCTGCTGCGCCGTCTTGCCGATGCGGTCGGCGGGCTCTACCACCTGGCCACCGAGCAGGCCGAGCCGGTCTCGCTGCGCCGGTTCGGCGACTCGCTCGCGGCCTGGGCCGGGCTGTCGGCTGGCGCGTTCGGGTTCGGCGGCTGGGAGCAGGCGCTGCGGACGGCCGCCGAGGTGATAGCGGCGCCGTCCCGGCCACAGGCCGACCACGCGGCACCGGGGCTGCTGGTGCTCGATGAGTTCCCCTACCTGGCCCAGGAAACACCTGGGCTGCCGTCCATCGTCCAATCGCTGTACGACGGCCTGGGGCCGGGCGCCGGGGCTGGGACGATGTCGCTGCGCCTGATCCTTTGCGGGTCAGCGATCTCGGTCATGGGCGACCTGCTGTCCGGGACCAGGGCCCTACGCGGCCGGGCCGCGCTCGAGCTGCGCGTCCGGCCGTTCGGCTACCGGGACGCGCGGGAATACTGGGGGATCGAGAACCTCGCCGCGGCCCTCGCGCACAACGCCATCGTGGGCGGCACGCCCGGTTACCGAGAACTGGTGCCGGACCCGCGGGTTCCCGGTGACCCCGACCAGATTGGCGGCTGGCTGGCACGGAACGTGCTGCGACCGTCCATGCCGCTGTTCGACGAGGCCCGCCGGGTCGTGCACGAGGACACACGCATCCGGGACACCGCCGCCTACAGTTCGGTGCTCGCGGCCGTGGCCGCGGGAGAGTCGTCGCCGACGAAGATCGGTGGCCTGCTCGGCCGTCCGGCCACCTCGCTCGCGCACCAGTTGGCCACGCTGGCCGCTGCCGGGTTCATCGACCGCCGGCACGACCTGCTGCTTGACCGGCGGCCCGTGGTCACGGTGGCCGACCCGATGGTGCGGTTTCACCAGCTTGTCATCGAGCCGTACCTAGCCGATCTTGAGGCCGGGCGGGCGCGTCAGGTCTGGGCCGAGGCGGCGCACACCGTCGAGTCCAAGATCCTCGGGCCGCACTTCGAAGCGCTCGCCGCCGAGTGGGTCGCCCACCACGCATCAGGAGAGGCAGGCCTCACCGTCGGCCCGGTCGGGCAGACCGTCATCGCCTGCCGCGAGCACCAGACGGGTCACGAGATCGACGTCCTGGCGCTCGCGCGCGGCAGCCGCCCGCGGACCCCGGGCGCGCCGGTCGCGTTCATCGGCGAGGCCAAGCACCGCGACCGCCGACCAGGCCTGGCTGAGCTGCGCAGGCTTAAGCACCTCCGCGAGCTGCTGACCGCGGCCGGGCACGACGCCACCGACGCTGCGGTTGGCCTTTTCAGCACGTCAGGCTTCACCGATGAACTAGCAGCCGAAGCCGCCGCCAGCCGGGGCAAGATCATCCTCGTCGGCCTGGACATGCTCTACGGCCAGCCGCCCTAAGCAGGGCCGCCCTACCTGTATGGTTATCGCTTGCACGGCGGTGATTGTCGTCATCATCAGCATCAGTGAAGCTATTTGGCAACTGATGACCCGCTGCACCAAGTACTCCGCGCGCGGCACCCCAGCCAGACCTCACTTGCCACGTCGCTTACGCCCGCCAGCCTGCGCGGTCCTCAATGGCGCCCCATAGCACGCGACCATGCCCGATCCCGCATGCTCCAATTGTCCCAGCCCGCGGCCACCGGTCACCGAGAACTCAGGCGTCCCGATCGCCGGACCGGGAGGCATCAAGCAGCTCGAGATAGCCTTCGACCGCATCCCACAGTTCGTTCTCCGGGTAGCGGCCGTAGCCACGGTGCTCGCGCCGCCAGCCGTGATCCCAGTACCTGTCGCGGACCTCGCGCAGATGAGTCAGCGCCGCGCCCAGGTCTCCCCGGAGCTGCAGCCGCTCATCGGCCGACTCCGGGATCAGCCGCTTCAGCGACCCGAAGTCTCTCGCTTCTAGCGCCGTGAGCGCCCGCTCGTCGGGACCGTCATCGACAGACCAGATGCGCACCGGGCCGCGGATGTAGTGATTCCAGATCGGGTCCAGGTACGACCGCCAGAAGTACATGAAGCCACCCTTGCTGAGCCGCAACTCGTTCGCCAGCCAGTCGGTGCCTTCGGGGCTGGACTCCCACGGGACTTCGTGCGGGGACAGGTTGATCGCGATCGCGACCTGAACGGCATCCAGCGGGTCGGCTCCGTCCACCACCTCGCCGAAGGCATACACGGCCTTCAGGAACGGCTCCGTGTCGAACCAGAAGGTCTTCACGCGCTCACACGTCTCGGCGAGGATCCGTAGCTTCTCGACGGCGCGCTTGTACCTCATGACTGCAAATCATGCATCAGCTTGCTCGCGCCCAGGTCCGCTAGCTAGGGGTAGTCGTTTGTAGTACAATCATCAGGTGGGCGGCGGTGAGCGGTTCGATCTAGACCTGCTGGATGAGGAAGACCCGTTTGAGATCGACACCCAGGCCGCGCACCTGTTCAAGCATCCGCACATCGGAATCGATGACATTGATGACGTGTGGGCCAGCGACCCGCTGTTCTATCCGGCCAAGCCTCCAGCGCACTGGCTCATGTGCGCCGAGGTCCGGGGGCCGGGTGCTCGTGGTCCCGATGGCTCCCGCGCGCAGCGGCGACCCGCACAGATGCCGTCCGATCGGCTGTTATGAGGCGGCGGACAGGCTTGCCACCCAGTACCGGAGAGACCGATGACGAACACGCCCATGACACCTGACCAGGAATTCGATTTCTACGCACAGCCGGAAAACCAGGAGCCGCAGGGACCGGCCCGCCGACGCCATGCCTCCCGGCTGGGCACACCCGTGCCCGTGCGGTTCCCCCCGGAACTGCTGGAGCAGGCCCGCCGCGCGGCCGATGCCGACGACCGGTCGCTATCGGCGTGGATCCGCCGGGCAGTCGAGCACGAACTGCGCCGGACTGCCTGACCCGGCACGCCCACACGCAGCGTTCAGCCAGGTCAACGCCCGGAACTGCGGTCGACGGATGAAACGAGACCCGTACCAGAGGGGACACTTGACGTGTGTCGTTATCGTTTGCACTGCGGACTATGCCGACATCCTCAAATTATTCGCTGGCCCGCATTCCACTGAGCTTGGAGCGACGATGGCCGGATCGCCCGCATCACCGATGCCGGGCCAGCGCGGCGCGGGGCGCAGGCCACGTAAACCGTGTTACTGTGAAACTGTGAAGAACATTACGGTCTCCGTGCCCGATGACGTGTACCGCAACGCCCGGGTCGCCGCAGCGCAGCGCGATACCTCGCTGAGCGCACTGGTCGTCGCGTATCTCGAACGGCTGTCCGGGCGGATGGACGAGCTCGCGAGGCTGGAGGCGCTGCAGCAGGAGGTGCAGGCCGAGATCGGCCAGTTCCGCGCGGCCGACCGGCTTGGCCGCGACGAGGTCCACGACCGTGCGGTTCATTGACACCAACGTCCTGCTCTACGCGATCTCACATGACCCCGCGGAGCAGGACAAGGCCAAGCGCGCCAACGACATCCTGGCCGACCGTGACCTGGCACTGTCGGTCCAGGTGCTGCAGGAGTTCTACGTGCAGGCAACCCGCGCCAGCCGACCGGACCCCATCACCCACCAGCAGGCCGTCCGGCTCATCGAGTCATTCCGCCGCTTCCCCGTCCAGGACGTTACCAGCGCGATCCTGATGGCGGCCCTGGCCACGCGTCAGCGGTTCCAACTCTCGTACTGGGACTCCGCGATCATAGAGGCATCCCGCGCGATGGGCTGCGCAGAAGTCCTGTCCGAAGACCTGGCCGACGGCCAGGACTACGCCGGAATCCGGGTCACCGATCCGTTCCGCTAGTCCGCCGCACCTGTGTCATTAACGCTTGCACGCTGGATCATGTCGGCATTATGAGCTATGCGGTCTGGCTGGCGGACCTCTCTGGGGTACGGGAGACTGACCTGGGTCCTCGTGTGGTCATAATAGTGACCGGTCTGTATACTGGTCTTTATGGAGACCATACCAATCACTGAGGCGAAGGCGCGGATCGCTGAACTCGCCGAGCGGGTGGCGCGTGAGCACGACCATTTCACTATTACCCGTAACGGTCGCGCGGACGTCATGCTGATCTCAGTGGCCGAGTACGAGTCACTGCAGGAGACGCTTGACATCCTCAGCGACGAGGAGACTCTCGCGGACCTGCGCCAGTCCCGGGAGGACTTCGCGGACGGAGACACCTACAGCCCTGAGCAGGTCCGCGCCGAACTGGAGCAGCGCCGGCGTTCAGGCCCGAAGTGACCGGCGACCCGCGGGAAGACGAGTCGTACAGCGTGATCATGTCGGGGCAGGCCCGCCGCAACATCCGCGAGAACCTTCCGCTTGAGGTGGCCTTCGCCGCGATGGAGACGACCGAGAGATCGATCGCCGTGAACCCGCACCGGGCAGGTAGACCGCTGGACGACCCGTTCGACGGATACCACTCCGCACGCCGGGGGACGTACCGCATCATCTACCGCATCGATGAAGCCAAGCACCAGGTACAGATCCACTCGATCCGCCACCGCCGCGATGCTTACCGGGCCTGATCCCGGCAAGACGCCCACAGCATCACCTCCCAACCCGCCTGCTGAGGCTCAGGTCTGAGCCGCCCAAGGAGGTCGATGGCCTGCGTGTTGCGCAGCTCAGCGACCTGCTGGCGATGAAGCTCAAGGTCGTCGGCGACCGCGGCGAGCTGCGTGACTACTTCGACCTGATGGTTATCGAGCAGCGAACCGGGCGTACGGCCGACGAGGGCCTGGCGCTGTTCGTCGAGCGTTTCCAGCCCGAGTACCCTCAGCAGGCGGTCAACCACGTCCTGCTCGGCCTCGGTCACTTTTGACGACGTCGATCCCGACGACGCACTGGATGACATCGGCATAAGGAATCGTTATAATGAGGAGGTGCGCTGGGAGATCTTGCTCCTGGAGCCGGTCAACGACTGGTTTCTCGCTTTGTGCAAAAACAACCCGCTCACGGCGGACAAAGTTGAGGAGGCACTCGACGAGCTGGCGACCTGTGGCCCACAGCTTGGCAGGCCGCTGGTCGACCGAATCCATGGCAGCAAGATCCATAATCTCAAGGAGCTCCGGCCCCGGGTGCCTGGCAACGCCGAGGTGCGGCTGCTTTTCGTGTTCGACCCGGAGCGGGAGGCGATAGTGCTGGTCTCCGGCAACAAGGCGGGGCGCTGGAGCGCGTGGTATGCGGAGGCGATCCCGCTTGCTGAGGAACGGTACGCCGCCTACCGGCGGGAAGTTGGCGGGGAGGAAGAATGAAGGCGGTCCGCTGGGAGGACACCAAGCGCCAGGTGCGCGAGCTGAACCCGGACTGGGACACCCCGGAACGGACGGCAGCGCGCGAGCGGAGCCGCGCCGCGCTGCGCGCCGAGCAGCGCGGCTACCAGCTCGCGCAGTTGCGCAAGAACACCGGGGTCACCCAGGCCCAGGTCGCGGCCATGATGGGCGTCTCGCAGGCCCGCGTCTCGCAGATCGAGCACGGCAAGGTGACCGAGGTGGACGCTATCCGTGGGTACGTCGAGGCCCTCGGCGGGACAGTCGATGTCGTGGCACGCGTGGGCGACTGGACGGTCAAGGTCGCGTAGAGACGAAGACCACAGACGCAGCGCCACCATATTGAGAGCCATCCCTACCTGGTGGTCGGGACACTACGGTTAGTGCGTGGACGAAGGCCCGGAACCGGGCGCGCGGACCTCATCGTGAGGGACGAGAGCGGACCTGTGGCGCTACTGGAGATCAAGGTAGGCGCGACCCAGCATGGTGACCAGTTCGCACGATATGACTCCTGGGCAAAAGCCCAGACGCCTCCAGCCAGGTGCTATCTGATCGGCCTTGACGGAGGACCGCTCGACGCTCCTGGCGACTGGACGGTCGCGTTTACTCTCCCGGTCCTACTGCGCCGCTGGCTTCCGCCGCGCCGTACGACTTGAGGCAGATCCGGATGGCCGGGCGGGAGCCTGCTAGATGTCCATCATGGCGTGTACCCGCCCGGATGAGATGGCGGCTAGCAGCCGCTGGTGATCCTGCTCGTTCTGGTCGGCGTAGGCGAGGGCGAAATCGGCGATGGCATGATCGAAGCGCTCGCCACCGCCGAGGTAGCCCGAGATGAAGGATGCTCGTCCAGTCCTGGCGTGCGCCCGGGCCAGCGCCCACCCGCACAGCCGGGCGTAGTAGGCAAGCTGCTCGGCGTCCATCGCGCTGACGTCCATGCTCCCCTTCATGTCACGCAGTTGCCGAACGTAGTAGTCCCTGGCGACGACTCCGTCCGCCGGGATGCCGCGGGTCCAGCCGAGGAACGGGTCGGACGCCGCTTGGGTCAGCCGCTGGCCCTTGACCACCCGCTCGCCCTGGTGTCTGTAGCTGCTCGGGCCCGCGAACGGCGCGAGCACCGACTCCTGTGCCTCCTTGAGCTGGAGGAAGAGCGGCTCGTCATCGCGGTCGCCCATGAGCAGCAGGACGAACGCCTCGGTGCCGACCGACCCGACGCCCACCACCTTGCGCGCGAAGTCGCCGAAGTAGTAGCGGCTCAACACCTCGCGCGCGTCGGCCTGCAGGGTCTTCTGGTACCCGCCGACCGCGCTGCGTAGCTCGTTGAAGATGCCAGGGTCAAGCTCCACCGGATAGCGAACGATCACCGGGAAGTCCGGCTTGATCCGGTACTCCCCGTCGACTTGATCGCAGAGCTTAAGCAGCGCCCTGCGGCCGGTCCGCTGGTATGCCTTATCGATGTCCCGGCGGCGGCGGCGCACGGCCCGCTTCGGTTGCAGCGTGTCGAACACGCTGGCCACGTACTCTACGTCGATCCTCGAATACCAGACCTCGAGGAAACGCATCCCAGCGAACTTCGCCATCTCCGTGCGGTAACTGTGCACGCAACGCCGGGCCGCCTCCCGGCCAGCCCGGTCCTTGCAGCCGTTATCCCTGGCCGCGACGGTGAAACTGGCGGCCAGCCGCTTGACGTCCCACTCGAACGGGCCGGGAAGCGTCTCGTCGAAGTCGTTGACGTCGAAGACCAGGCGCCGGTCAGGCGCGGCGAACATGCCGAAGTTCAGCAAGTGCGCGTCACCGCAGCACTGCACGTGAATGTCGGTCGTCGGGGTGTGCGCGAGGTCCCAGGTCATCGGCGCCGCGGCGCCGCGGAAATAAGCGAACGGCGAAGCGGCCATCCGGCCGTAGCGGATCGGCACCAGGTCGGGCACCCGCTTCCCGGCCTGCTGCTCGAGAATGGTGATCGGATCGGGCCGGTCCGACGGTGACACCCAGGCCGCGTGACTCAGCCGGGGCACCTTGGCTCGCCTGGTTCGGCCCTCGGCGTGCCACTCCTGCGGCGTGAGGACTTCATGTGGCGGAGCGAGCACACCGGGTGACAGACGGGTCATGAGGTACCGATCCCCGATTCCGTCGGCGCCACTCCCATGGCTTTACTCTCATCCAGGGCTTATCAGGCATCTGACGCTTCGGATCACCAGCAGGGCGCCAAGGCCACGGTCTATCCCGAGCTGGATGAGCGGCTGATCGAGTTCATCGCCAGCCAGCCGGTCTTCTTCGTTGCCACGGCGCCATGCCTGACCGCTTCGGGCCAGGGCGGGCACGTCAGCAGATGCAGCGGATCGACGAGCCATCATCGTGGTCAAGGCGGACCGGATTGCCGACTCGTGCGGCTATGCCGTGCCGGAGATGGAACTGACTCAGGAGCGCGACCTGCTGACCCGCTGGGCCGAGCGCAAGTCCTCGGACGAGCTCTCGGCCTATCGCGACGAGCGGAACGCCGTCAGCATCGACGGCCTTCCCGCACTCCGCTTAGCCTGCTATCTCTTACAGTTGGCGCATGCGATTCGCGCTGCTCAACTCCGGGCTCGGGCTGATGGCCGCGGCCAGTGAGCTGCACCGGCTCCGCCCGGACGCTGACCTCGTGGTCGCTATGGACCCGGACGGGATGCCCTGGGGCCCGCGCACACCGCAAGACATCGCCGAGCGCTCGCTCGCCATCGCACGCACGGCGGCCGAGTACGCGCCCGACGTGCTGGTGATGGCCTGCAACACCGGAACCGTGCATGCGCTGGACGCGCTGCGGGCCGAGTTCGAGCCGCGTATCCCGGTCGTCGGCACGGTGCCGGCGATCAAGCCCGCCGCTGCTGCCTTCAGTTCGGTCGCCATCTGGGCGACCGTCGGCACCACGGCCAGCGAATATCAGCGCAAGCTGATTGCCGAGTTCGGCGGTTCGGCGACGGTCACTCCGGTCGCCTGCCCCAACCTCGCGGCCGCCATCGACGCCGGTGACGAGGAGGCTGTCGCAGTGGCGGTCGCCGACGCGGCCCTCCGGACGCCGACCGGCTGCGGTGCCGTGGTGCTTGGCTGCACCGAGTACGAGCTGGCGGCGGACCGGATCGAGCCAGCCGTGCCTGGCGCCGTGCTGTTCGGCTCGGCTGCCGCGGTGGCCGCGCAGGCGCTGCGCCGGGCGCAGGGCGCAGGCCCATCCGAGCCGACCGACGGTGCCCGGGCGGGCAGCCTGCGGGTGCTGCTCAGCGGCCGTCCTGGCGAACTGCCGCCCGCGGCACTGCACTACCCGCAGGGCCGGGCCCTGGCCCACCTCGCGGCCGGTCACGATCCAGCCGCCGGACTCCCGGTCTAGTCCGCTCGCCGGACTCCGGCGTAGCTAACCCCGCCGCCTGGCGTAGGCCGCGGCGACCTGCTTCGGAGTCATCGTCAGCCGGGCGGCCGATGGCGGCAGGCCGGCATGCAGGGCTTCGGCGACCAGCAGGGCCATCGAGTAACCGGGGTCAGCCTGCAAGGCCCGCTCGATCGCGATGCTGGCCAGCGCCCCGTCACCGGCCTGCCAGGCGGTGAAGGCGAGCAGCGCGGCCGGCGCTGGCACGTACTCGGCGGGCAACTGCCTGACCAGATCGGTCCACAGCCGCTGGTGCGCTTCCCGGAATCCCGGGTCCATCCTGGCCCAGGCGTCGTCCCTGACCCGAAGATCGGTCAGCGCCAGCCCGAGCCAGGCGATCTCATCGAAACCAGCCAGCTTGCCGCCGCGCCGGTACTTGCCGATGGCGCTCCGGACCGCCCGCCGGCCGGCATCGGCGACCGCTCGCAGCACGTCGCCGTCTCCCGGCGTCCCGAGAGCATCGTCGATCAGCTGGCCGGCCCGACGCAGTGCCCGCTCGATGGCCTGGCTGATCCGGTCAGCGGACTCGACGGCCGGCGCGAGGGTCGCCGCCAGCGCGGCACGGTCGGTCAGCGCGGTCAGACCGGCGGCGGTTAGCGCCGACGCGGCCGGGTGATCAGCCGGGTCGAACGGCACCCCGGCCGGCGGGCAGCAGCTCGGGTCTTTGCACAGGTAGGACCAGTAGCGGCCATCCTGCACCCGAAGCATGTCCCGGACGGCGATCCGGGCCGAGCGCAGGGCCGGAGCCACCACGTCAGCTACCGGAGTGACCGCCGGGCCTGAACCGTATCCGATCACGACAGCCATGGTCAGGTGCTGGCGGCTGAGCACGACGGCCGCGTGCGCCGCGATGTCGGCTGCCAGCTTGTCGTCCGGCGGGTCGGGAAGGTCGTAGCGGAAGGCGAGCCTGATCCGTGCGTGCGGCCCGCCGACACCCAGCACAACCAGGCTGTTCGTCGGATGGAAGCCGAGCAGGTGCGGAACGACGGCCAGGATGCCGTCAGCAGAGCCGACCCGGACCCGGCAGCGCGGAGCTCCCTGAGGAGTGGAGTGAGAGTCTGTCATGCGGCCAGGCTCGCCGGGAGGTACGACAGGATTTCGCTTGAATCCTCCCCGCGGGTTCGCGGCCCGTTGACAACAGCTGAAAACAGCTGAAAACAGCTGACCACAAGAGCGGTTTTCCACAGTCGCCTGGAAGCCTATTTACATCGTTAGCAAACCTGGCCCGCGGTTCGCGACAGGTAGCTCGCCCGCGACAGCTAGCTCGCCCGCGACAGCTACTCGGCACGTCAGCTACAAAGCAACGCCGAGCAGCGCATCGACCGCGTCCCTGACCAGCGCGATCGATCTGGCGGGGTCACCGTCGGCGGCTCCGCCAGGACCGCCGGAGCCGCTGGTCCCGGCTGCTGAACCGGGAGTGCCAGCCACGATCACGGCATCCGCCCACGCGTCCACGACGGCAACGGCGCCCGGGGCGTCCAGGTCGGCCGCTAGCCGCTCACGGATCGCGGCGAGCACCGGCGCGCCGGGCGGGACCACTTCGCCCAGCCCGGCCGCTCTGCCCGACCCGAGAGCCACCGCCATGCGCCATCGATCCAGCCGGGCCGTGGCCGCGGTGAGCCCGTCGTCGGTCCAGTCCCACTCTTGCCGGTAGTGGTGCGTCAGGATCGCCAGCCGGATCGCCATCGGGTCGGTGCCAGCCACTCGCAACCGGGATACGAACACCAGGTTGCCCAGTGACTTGGACATCTTCTCCCCGTCCAGTCTGACCATCCCGGCATGGGCGTACCTGCGGGCGAAGACGTCTGCCCCCTGATCGGCCAGCGCCACCCTGGCGTGCGAAGCGCTCATCTCGTGGTGCGGGAAGATCAGGTCGGTGCCGCCGGCCTGGACGTCAAACGTTGCGCCCAGGTAATGCGTCGCAATCGCCGCGCACTCCACATGCCAGCCAGGTCGTCCCGGGCCGAACCGCGATGCCCAGGCCGGCTCGCCAGGCCGCTCGGCCCGCCAGACCAACGGGTCAAGCGGATCCTTCTTCCCCACCCGGCCTGGATCGCCACCGCGCTCCGCCGACAGCGCCGCCATCGCGTCGCGATCCAGCCTGGAGATCGAGCCGAACCGCGGGTCGGCCGCCCGGCTGAAGTAGACATCTCCGTCCAGGTCATAGAGCGCACCATGGGCAGCAAGCGCGCCGCTGAACTCCTCGATCACGCCCAGCGCCTCGACCGCCCCGATCAGGTAGTCCGGCGGCAACACCCGCAGCGCCGTCATGTCCATCCGGTACCGGTCGATCTCGCGGTCGGCAAGTTCGCGCCACTCGCGGGAGTCCCTGGCCGCGCGCTCGAGCAGCGGGTCGTCGACGTCAGTCACATTCTGGGCATAACGCACCTCGCGCCCGGAATCACGCAACGCCCGCACGAGCAGGTCCCAGGCGATGTAAGTCGAGGCATGGCCGATGTGGGTCGCATCGTAAGGCGTGATCCCGCACGCGTAGAGCGTTGCCGGCCGGCCCTGGGCCGCCGGGGCGAGCCCGCCGCTCGCCGTGTCCCAGATCAGCACCTCGGGGGCCCGTCCGGGCAGGCCGGGCAGGCTCGCGGCGGGCCAGCAGTCCATGGCGGTAAGGCTATCGCTGCCAGGGTCCGGTCCGGCCGGCCGCGTCCGCCTGCTCGAATGAGTAGGCCAGCGCGAGCAGCCGCGGCTCGCTCCAGGCGGGCCCGATGAATGAGATGCCAACCGGTAGCCCGCAGACCTGGCCGGCCTGCACGGTGATCGACGGGTAGCCGGCCACCGCTGCCGGATTCGAGGTGCCGAACTCATGGCTGTCACCGAGCACGTGGTCGGTCAGCCAGGCCGGGTTGCCGGTCAGCGCGAGCACAGCGTCTAGCCGGTGCCCGGTCAGCGCACCGTCGATCGCCGAGCGGGCGAAACTGCCCGCAGCGGCCCGCGCCTGCTGATAGTCGCTGCCGGACCGGCCCGTGGTCTGCTCCGCCTCCTCGAACACTTCCTGACCGAAATGAGTCAGCACGTGGCTTGCGTTACGCCGATTGAATTCGATCAGCTCGCCGAGTGTCATCGGGTGCTCGCCGCCGAGTCCGGCCAGGTACGCGTTCAGGTCATCTTTGAACTCGTGCTTGAGCGCGAGGAACTCCGGCTCTGCGATCCTGTCGGCGCCGGTCAGCTCGACCGGCTCGATGATCTCGGCACCGTGCGCGCTGAGCTTGCTCACCACGCGGTCGAGAACGGCGCACGCGGCCGGGATCGCCTTGGCCGAGCCTTCGCGCCAGACCCCGATCCTGGCGCCGACCAGCGCGGCCGGGTCGAGGAACTCGGTGTAGTCGGCGCGCTGGCCGGACGCCGGCTGCGTCGCCGGATCGGCGGGATCGGTCCCGGCCAGCGCGCCGAGCAGCACGGCGGCATCGGCGACGCAGCCGGCCATCGGCCCGGCGGTGTCCTGGGCCAGCGAGATGGGCACGATCCCGGTCCGACTGATCAGGCCGAGCGTCGGCTTCAGCCCGACAATGCCGCAGGCGTGCGCCGGGGAGAGGATCGAACCGTCGGTCTCGGTGCCGACCGAGAGCGGCGCCAGGCCGGCCGCGATGGCAACCGCCGATCCCGAGCTCGAGCCCGACGGGTTGCGGCCGGCTCCGTACGGGTTCACCGCCTGACCGCCAAGGGTGGACCAGCCGCTGCTCGAATGGCTGGACCGGAAGTTCGCCCATTCGGACAGATTGGCCTTCCCGGCGATAACCGCCCCGGCGTCGCGGAGCCTGGTGATCAGGAAGGCGTCCGAGGCGGCAGCGCCGAGCAGCGCGGGCGAGCCTGCCGTCGCTGGCTGGTCCTGTACCGCGATGTTGTCCTTGATCAGCACCGGCAGGCCGGCCAGCGGGCCGAGTTCGGCACCGCTTGCCCTGGCCAGGTCGATCGCGTGTGCCTGCTCGGTGGCGTCGGGGCTGACGGAGATGACCGCCCCGAGGGCCTCGTTGAATCGCGTGATCCGGTCTAGGTAGAACCGCATCAGCTCGGCGGCAGTGAGCTGTCCGGAAGCCATGGCCTGGCGAAGCCCGGCGACAGAAGTACTGCCCACGCTGATGCCGGTCCGGCCGATGGTCTCGCTCAGAGATTCAGAATCCGACATGGTGGAAGACTAAATAGGGGCGGTCTTTTCCTGCTACGGGGGGTACGGGCATGGATTCGGCGCGGGGGCGGCGAAACCGGGCGCGGACGAGGCCGACAGTGGTATTTCGCGAAGGAATTCGACGTCGCGGTCTCTGTCGAGTCGGGCAAGCCGGAGTCGGTGATCTCCGATGCCATCCAGACCAGCGCGGCGATCAACCCGGGGAACAGCGGCGGTGCGCTAGTGACGCTGTCCGGCCAGGTTCTCGGAATTCCGACGCTGTCGGCCCGCGATCCTGAGCTGGGCGGCGCGGCGCCTGGTATCGGATTCGCGATACCGGCGAACACCGTGCGGGATATTGCCGCCCAGCTGATCTCCAGCGGCAAGGTCACCAAGTCGGACCGCGCCTCGCTGGAAATAACCGCGAGCACGCACAGCAGCTCATCAGGCCAGCCGGACGGCGTAACCGTGGACGCGGCACGGCCGGGCGGCACGGTCACGGTGGAGATACTGCGCAACGGCAAGCCGATGCAGGTCAAGATCACCCTCGGATCGCTGACCAGCTGAGCCCCTGCGTTCTCCTAGAATGCGCGAATGACCTTCAGGATCGGCACCCTAGAGTTCGCCCCTGCGATCAGCAATACCGGGCTGCTCGCCCCGCCGGTGGCCGCCGCTATCTCCGGCCCCGGCTGGCCGCTGCCGCCCGACGCGGTCGGTGTCGCTGAGATCGACCCGGAACTCGCCGACACCGCCGCATTCTGCGATCGCTACCAAGTTGCCCCGGCTGAGTCAGCCAACTGCGTCGTCGTGGCCGGACGACGTGACGGCGAGGTCAGATACGCCGCCTGCGTAGTGCTCGCCACCACCAGGGCCGACGTCAACGGCGTGGCCAGGCGGGTGCTCGACGTCCGCAAGGCCTCGTTCGCGGCCATGCAGACGGCGGTCGAGCTGACCACGATGGAGTACGGCGGCATCACCCCGATCGGGCTGCCGGCCGGCTGGCCGGTCCTGGTGGACGCGGCCGTCGCGATGACGCCGCAGGTGGTGGTCGGCAGCGGGATCCGCCGGTCCAAGCTGGCCCTAGCCGGGAAGTCGCTGGCCGACCTGCCGGCGGCACGGGTCATCGACGGCCTCGCGCGCTAGGGCAGCCAGGACACCTTCCCGTGCAGCAGCGCGTAGCCGATAAAGGCGCCAGCGTCGATCAGCGAATGCGCCACGATCAGCGGCATGACCCGGCCCCACCGGCGGTAGAGCAGGGCGAAGATCACGCCCATGGTCGCGTTCCCGATGAACGCGCCGTAACCCTGGTACAGGTGGTAGGAGCCGCGCAGTAGCGCGCTGAGCGCGATCGCCCTGACCGGCGACCAGCCGAGCTGGTCGAGCCTGAGCAGCAGATAGCCGATCACCAGGATCTCTTCGAGCAGGCCGTTCTGGATGGCGTTGAGCAGCAGCACCGGAATCCGCCACCACACCGCAGGCAGTGCTTCAGGGACGACATTCAGACTGAGGCCGAGATGAAACGCGGCCAGGTACAACCCCAGGCCAGCGCCGCCGATCACGGCGGCGACCAGCGCGCCACGGGCCGCGTCTCTTCCTGGCTGGCTGGCGTCCAGACCGATCAGCGACGGCGGCTCGCCGGAGCGCGCCATCAGGTAGAGCACCAGCAGCACCGGGGCCAGCGTCTCGGCGGTCCCAGCCAGCTGCAGAGCCAGATCCAGCCAGTGGTTGGCGGCCTGTGAGCCGACTAGAAGCGCATGCTGGCCGGCCAGCGGCTGCGGCGCGAGCAACGCTCCGACCAGGCGCAATACCGCATTGAGTGCGCTCGCTCCCAGCGAGACAGCAAAGACCGCAAAGATCTCCCAGCGCAGCAGCCGCGGCTGCGGCGGGCGTAGGCTGGTCTCTTCCCCGAGCGCCACCTGATGGACTCTAGCTGGTGCCGGAAGCTCGCAGCCGCTGCCAGAGCCGCCAGATTCACCCCGGCGCTCGCGGACAGCCGGCCATCGGGAGACAGACCGTCGGGCTGACTTCGCGCATGCTCCGCCGCCACGGCGGTAGAGCTGGATCGGCCGGAACGAGCAATGAGACAAAGGTGGTCCGATGATCCGTGCAGGCCGTAACGGAAACGGCCGGCCGAAGCCCGCAGGCACCGAGGCGTCCTCAGGCACCCCAGCGTCGTCCTCCGGCCCAGCGTCCTCCGGCCCAGCGTCCTCGGGCACGGCGTCCTCAGGCACGGCGACGACGTCCGTCGCCACGGCTGGCCCGGCCACGGCTGGCCCGGCCACGGCTGGCCCGGCCACGGCTGGCCCGGCCACGGCTGATCCCGCCACCACTGACCCGGCCACCGCCACCAGCCCGGCCACCGCCACCACCAGCCCGGCGACCGCGACCACTCGCCTGCGCCGCGGCGCCTGGGCCAGAATCCGCCGTGCGACCGGCAAGAGGTGGTTCCGGCACTTCGGCCTGCTGCTGATCTACGAACTCCTTGGGGTCGCCGCCACCTGGCCGCGATTCACCTACCTCGCCGACGGCAAGCTGCCGAGCACCCAGGACGTCTCTGGCTTTGTGTGGAATCTATGGTGGACGGCCCATCAGCTGGCGCACCTGGGCAACCCCTTCGTCACCACACACATGGCCGCTCCGGTTGGCACCCAGCTCGCGTTCAGCACCCTGATGCCGCTGGCCGGCTGGCTGATGGCCCCGATCACCTTGTGGTACGGCCCGTCCGCCACGTTCACGGTGCTGACGATCATCACGCCCGGGTTGCTCTGCTATGTCATGTACCGGGCTGCCCGGCTCTGGCTGAATGTGCCAGGAGCACTCGTCGCCGGGGCCTTCTTCGGCCTGGCCTCGATGCTGCTCTGGCAGAACTGGTACCACGTGAACATCGCGATGGGCACCATCTTCCTGCCGATCACGCTGGAGGCCGCGGTCCGGCTGCGCCGGAGCTCGGGAACCAGGCCGGCCGTCGCCCTCGGTCTGGCTCTCGGCACATCGATCCTGATCAGCCAGGAGAGCACGGCCGTCGCGGTGATCCTGGCCGCGGTGATCCTGATCCCCTGGCTGGCCGGGATGCTGATCACGGACCGTGCCGCGATCCGCCCGATACTGCGACCGCTCGGCATCGGCGCGCTGATCGCGCTTGTGGTCGCAAGCCCGCAGCTGCTGGCCATGCTGCAGCAGATACTGGCCGGCGGGGCGCACCCGCCCCCTGGTGAGTTGTCGCTGAACTACACCACATTCGGCGCCACCCTGCCTTCGCTGTTCGCTCCTTCGCCGCGGCTAGCCAGCTACGGTCTCGCCGGGCTGGCCTCGGCGTACAGCTTCAACCAGCCACTTGAGGCGCTGCCCAGCTACGGCGCTGCGCTCAGCGGGATCGCGCTGCTCGGCGTGGCGGCCGGCTGGCGGCGGCGCAGCACCTGGTGGTTCCTGGCCCTGTGGCTCGGCTGCACCGTGCTCGCGCTCGGGACCAGCCTGACCTTCGGCGCGAACTGCAATGTCAGCTCGGCCCACCCAGGCACCGAGTGGGGACGCTCCTGCCGCCAGTACCTGCCGCTGCTGACGCACCTGCACTGGGTGCTGGTCAGGCCGCAGCATGGTCCGCCGTTCTGGAGCCCAATCGCGGTGTCGAACCTGATGCCGTACACCTGGCTGGTCCGCATCCCCTTGCTGTCCGGCCTGCGCGAGGCCGACCGGTTCGCCCTGGTCGGCCTGATCGGCGCGGCCATGCTCGCCGGACTCGCCGTGCAGTGGCTGAGCAGGCGCACCGCGACCAGGCCGCTGATCGCCGTCGTGGTGGCACTCGGCGTGCTCGAAGCAGGCTGGTCAGGCGCGGGCGGACCCGGGGACGTCGGCACAATGCGGACCACAATGCCGCAGCTTGATCAGATTCTGACTAAGGATCGCAGCGCATCGATCGTGGTCGACGTCCCCTACGGGCTGCGCGGCGGAGTGCCGCTGGTCGGGGCCCCGATCCCGCCGCAAGCGCTGCTGATCGCGACGCATGACCAGCATCCGCGGGCGATCTCGTACACGGCCTGGGTGTCCGGCGCGACGAAGATCGCGGTCGAGCGGCACCCCTTCTACGCCCAGTTGATTAACGTCGAAGACGGGACGCCGTACACCAGCCTCTCCAGATCGCAGCGCCAGGCGGCACGCGCCGACCTGCGCAAGATGCACGTCGGCTGGGTCCTAGAGTGGCGGGACTTCTGGACCAGTCACCACCCAGGCCAGCGATACCACAATGTCGATCAGTATCTGCAGAGTGTGGGCCTGCGGCGCACCCATACTGTGTGCATCCAGGCATCAAGTAGCGGCTGTTCCACCCTCGATCAGGTCTGGCTGTACCAACCCGAACAGCGGTCCGGGCCGTAATGCGGGCAGCGGCTCGGGCTGGATGGCGGGCAGCGCCGCGGTCAGCCGGCGCCAGGCCAGGTCGGCGCCTGAGGCGAGGCAGCCATCCACCACGGCACTCGTGCCGAGTGCGCTCACTCTCATCTCGGGGAGCACCGGCGCCATCGGGCGGAGTTCGACGGTCACGGCGGCGGCGAAACCGGGTGCCTGCCCGATGCCGCCGCCAAGCACCACCAGGCCAGGATCAACCACGGTGATGATCGCGCAAATCGCCTTGGCCACCAGCCCAGCCTCGGCGGTCACGACGGCCGCGGCCCGCTCGTCCCCGGCCGTCGCGGCGGCGAATACTTGCCGGGCAGAGGTCATCCGCAGGCCGGCTCGCCGCGCCGCGCGCACGATCGCGGCCGCCGAGCTAGCCGCCTCCAGACTCCCCCGTTTGCGTACCTCCTGAGCGCCTGCGCCCCGGTTCCCTGAACCGCGAGCGCCCGCACTCTGGGCGCCCGCACCCTGGGCGCCCGCACCCTGGGCACCCGCACCCTGGCTACCCCCGATCGGCAGGAACGCGATCTCGCCGGCCACCCCGTGCGCCCCCCGGTGCAGCTGGCCGCCAAGCACCAGGCCCATTCCGATTCCGGTGCCGATCGAGACGAAGGCGAAGCTCGGGAACTCCCGGCCGTGCCCGTGCTCCCGCTCGGCGAGTGCCGCTGCATCGACGTCGTTCTCCACCACCAGATCCTGGCCGAACGCCGCACGCAAATCGGCCAGCACCGCATGCCGGTTCAGGCCGGGCAGACCGCCGGACAGCGCGATGGCATCACGCCTTGGGTCGTAGACCCCAGGACAGCCGAGCACCGTCTGGGTGACTTGCGCCCTGGAAATCCCGGCTGCCGCGCAGATGCCGTCGGCCAGCCGGATCAGCTCACCGACCCGCTTGGTCACGCTGGCCGCCGGTGACCGGGACTCTGCCTTCGCCCGGATCTCGCCGGTCAGGTCGGCAAGCGCGCCGCGCAGGTACTCGTGGCCAAGGTCCAGCCCGAGCACATAGCCTGCCTCTGGCCTGATCTCGTACAGCACGGCCGACCGCCCAGGCACGCCGGTGCGCTGTCCGGCGGCCCGGACCAGGCCGGAGCGTTCGACATTGGCCAGCGCCAGCGAGACGGTCGGCTTGGACAGCCCGGACAACCGGGCCAGGTCGGCCCGCGAGCAGAGGCCAAGCAGGCGGATCTGGTTGAGCAGCAGCTGCTCGTTCATCGCCCTGATCAGCTGCGGGCGGGCGGCCTGGCCAGCCCCGGACTGGCCAGCAGCAACGGGTCCGGAGTCGGGCTGGCCAAGCGCGGGCTGGCCAGGACCGGGCTGGCCAAGGACGGACTGGCCAAGGACAGGCTGGCCCTGGGCGGTCAGGTGCCGCGGCATCTGGTTCATCTAGCGCAGGTAGGCGAGCTGCTCGCCGTGCAGTTGGATGTACTCGGCGATCAATTCTCTGGCTGCCGTGATCCCCGGCACAAGCGGATGCTGAGCCAGCGCCACGGCTGCCAGGCTGGCGTCGCCCGACCTGGCCGCCTCGACCGTGGCCCGCTCATACTCCTTAACGGCCATCACCAGTGCCCGTGCCGACCTGGGCAGATCACCAGCGGTCAGCTTCGAAAGGCCATCGGTGTCCACCCGGGCGGGAACCTCCACGACGTCGTCCGGGTCGAGGAAGTCCAGGCTCTTGTCGTTGCGGACATTGACGATCACATCGCTCGTGCCGCGCCCGGCCAGGCCGTCGATCACCCGCAGCGCCAGACCCTCGTAGCCGCCGATCTCATCGGCCTCGATCGGCGCCGTGCCGCGAGCCGAGCGCGCCGCCCGCGCCGCCGCCTGCCCGCTGTCACCTTCGATGTCGGTCCGCATGTAGGTGTCGTGCCTGACACCGAGCAGGTTGGCGTAGGCGGACCAGGCGGCGCGGGTGTCGCCGGCCGCGAAGGCCCGGCCAATCGCGGTCAGCAGTTCGTCGTTCAGGCGCTGCACGTCCTGGCCGCGACTGGATCCGGCCCTGGCCACCCCGTCCAGGTACCGCCTGGCGTCGTAGTAGTAGTACACGTACTCGGTCGGGATCGCGCCGACCCGGCGCACCAGATCAGGGTCGAACGCCGCCAGGTGATGATCGAAGCGCTGCAGTTCCTCGAATCTGGCCAGCAGCTCGGGCATCCGCTCCTGGTCGTCTACCGCGAACGAGCTGACCCAGCCCAGATGGTTCAGCCCGGCGTAGCGGGCCGCGACCCTCGGCTGGCCGACGTCAGATCCTGGCGCGGCGCCAGCCCGCAGGAACGCCGCCAGCTGCGCGATGGTGCCCGACGGGGTGTCGCAGACCCCGACCGCCTGCACCTTTCCCTGTGCGCTGATCGCCTGAGTGATCAGGCCGGCCGGGTTGGTGAAGTTGATCAGGACGGCCGCCGGAGCGCACCGGCTGAGCAGCTCGCAGTAGGAGAGCACCACCGGGATGGTTCGCAGCGCCATCGCGCACCCGCCGGGGCCGGTGGTCTCCTGGCCGACGATGCCCCGCCGGAGCGCCACCTGCTCGTCGATCACCCGGCCGCGGTCACCACCCACCCGGATCGCGGAGAACACATAGTCCGCGCCGGTGAACGCCTCAGCGGCGTCTGCCGTCACGGTCACCACCCCTGGCTGGCCAAGGACCACGGCAATCTCGGCAGCCAACCTGCAGGTGGTCTCCCGCCGCACGTCGTCGGGCTCGAACAGGCAGATCTGGTCGAATGCCCCTGGCCTGCTGGTCAGCACCGCGCGGACGAACGCGGGCATCCGCACTCCGCCGCCGCCGAGAATCGCTAGCTTCATGGCCTGCGCTCCGTGACTCGTCCCTGCCACGGCGCGGCGAGCGCTGCGGCTACCTCTTTGACCACCACCGGTCGCAACGGCCAGCCCCCGCCAATCCCGGCCCCCCCGACCTCGCCCACGGCGCCGAGCCGACCGACCGCCTGCGACCCGGCTGCGTTACCGGCGACGGCTGCCTCGACCACGGACGCCCCACCGAGCAGCGCGGCGATCATCGCGCCGGCGAAGCTGTCGCCGGCCCCGGTGAGATCGGCGACCGTCACCTGGCTGACGCCGTCGCTGACTTCGGTGACCGAGCCGTCCGGACCGATCACCAGGGCGCCGGCCGCGCCGCGAGTAACCACCAGCTGGGCGCCCCAGGATGAGGCGGCAGCGATGGCCGGCCCGATCGCGTCCGTGCCGGTCAGCCGGAGCAGTTCGTCAGCGTTGGGCACGAAGATGTCGGCGAGTGCGGCGCACTCGATGATGATGTCGCGCTCGGCGCGCTCGTCACCGAGCGACATGTCTAGCACGATCTTGGCCCCGAGGCGGCGCGCGTCGCGGAGGAAGGCAGGCACCCCCCGGCCCGCGTGCAGGTAGCACCAGGCCGGCCGGTAGCTGCGCAGTACCCGCCGCCAGCGCTCGACCTCCGGCCGCTCCCCGGCAGCGGGCGGTGGAATGTGCGTCACGAAGCCGCGGTCACCGCCGAAGTTCAGCACCACGGTGATCCCGACGGAAGGCCGGTCGACTCGCGCGGACGGGGACAGGTCGACGCCGACCGTGCCGCAGTGCTCGGCCAGCACCTCGGTGCCCAGGTCATCGCCGAGGACGGTGCACAGGCCGGCCTGCACCCCGGCGGCGGCTGCGCAGGTCGCGCTAGTGACCGCGCCGCCCAGCGAGATCGCGAACTCGTCGGTGAAGACTTCCTCGCCTGGCTGCGGCAGCTCTCTGAGGTGCCCGAAGACCAGCTCAAGGAAGACCGATCCGAACGAGATCATGTCCACTTCAGGCACTCCCGAACTGCGCGCCGACGTCTGGACCGCCGCGGTATCTGGAGCGTCGGCTGCGCCAGATTACGTTTCGGCTACGGGCTCTGTTACGGGTCAGATAGTTAGGATACTGTCCTAACTATCTGGAACGATAGCT
Source organism: uncultured Actinomycetota bacterium (assembly GCA_963850875.1). Taxonomy (GTDB): domain Bacteria; phylum Actinomycetota; class Actinomycetes; order Streptosporangiales; family Streptosporangiaceae; genus Chersky-822. The sequence goes on along the minus strand of CAWKNA010000004.1, from coordinate 99,351 downwards.
TGTTGGCGGCATTGTTACTGAACTGGCAGGGTCATGGACGGATACCCCCCCGTCGCCGGCGGCAGCCGGGCTCGCGTCGCGACCCGCGCAAGACGCGGCTTCAGCGCAGATCATGATTGCGATCTGGGTCGCTATTCCGGCATCAGACTCGCAGCACGTATATCGTGCAAGTCACGCGAGCCGCGTCAGAACATCCAAGACAAGGGCGTTCGGGATGTTCAGGGCCTTCAGGATGTTGCTTCTGCTATCCGAATTACCGGAATCACCGTATTCACCGGCATAATCACTCGCGGCGACGCTGCCGCAAGCAGCAGTCCGGAGAACTCTCCGGCTGGTCACCGTCCGGCGCAAGCGCGAGCCGAGGCGGGCATCCCGATCGCGCCGCACCGAGCATTCACGCAGATGCGCAGAGCATTCACCGAAGGGCCAAAGCCATGAGACGCCTTACCATACTTGGGGTCGTCGTCACATCCTGTCTGCTGGCGGCAGCCTGCTCGTCCAGCTCGAACACGGGGCCATCATCCACCGCCAGCGGCGTGCTGACCATCGACAACGAGAGCGGCGGGAACTGGACGTGCGACTTCAGCCCGTTCAACCTGTCCTACATCTCGTTCTCGCTGGGGACGGTCTACGAGCCGCTGGTATTCGTCAACACGCTGCAGAACGCCAAGGAAACCCCCTGGCTGGCTACCAAATGGGTCTGGAGCAACGGGAACAAGACCCTGACGTTCACTATCCGCAACGGCGTGACGTTCACCAACGGCACCCCGCTGACGGCCGCCGACGTGGTCTACACCTTCAACCTGCTGAAGGCGAACAAGGTCCTGGACATCAACTCGGTCTGGTCGGTGCTGTCCAGCGTCACCCAGCAGGGCTCCAACCAGGTGGTGATGAACTTCAAGACGCAGGCGGTGCCGTACTTCTACTACATCGCCGACCAGATCGGGATCGTGTCGCAGCAGATCTGGTCGAAGATCTCCAACCCGGGGAAATACCCGGACACCAACCCGATCGGCACCGGGCCTTACCTGGTGAGCGCCAAGAGCTGCTCACCGCAGAACATCTCCTACAAGGCCAATCCGCATTACTGGCAGGCCGGCGAGCCGAAGGTCGGGACGGTCAACTACCCGGCGTTCCTCACCAACGACACGGCCAACACGTTCCTGGCCAGCGGCTCGGCGCAGTGGGGCAGCCAGTTCATTCCTGACATCAACAAGTTCCTGGCCGCCAGGCCGAGCATTCACTGGTGGTTCCCGCCGGTCGCCAACGTAACCCTGTTCATCAACCTGACCAACCCGCTGCTGAAGAACGTGGCCGTGCGCCAGGCGATGGCCTACGCGATCAACAGGGCGCAGGCGTCAAAGCTTGGCGAGTTCGGGGAAGAGCCACCGTCGAACCAGACCGGCATCGTCACGCCGACGTTCACCAGTTGGCTCGACACGGCACAGGCGGCAACGTTCGGCAACAACTACGCCTACAACCCGGCGAAGGCCATACAGATCCTCACCGCGGCCGGCTTCAAGCGAGGATCGGACGGCATCTTCGCTAAGGGCGGGCAGAAGCTGTCCTTCTCCATCCTCAACAACGGCGGGTTCTCCGACTGGGTGAATGCGGTAGCCGTGATCGTGGCTGACCTCAAGGCGGTCGGCATTCAGGCAACGGCGCAGGATCTGTCATCGACCACCTACTCCGCGAAGCTCTATGCCGGCCAGTACCAGCTCGGCTACGGCAGCGAGACCGGCGGGCCGACCCCGTACTTCGAGCTGCGCCAGTGGCTGTTCTCAGCTAACTCGGCCCCGATCGGCACGCCGGCCGGGTCCAACTTCGAGCGGTACAGCAACCCGGCCACTGACGCGCTGATCAACTCGTTCGGGGCGACCACCAGCCCGGCGGCGCAGCAGCAGATCGTGAGCTCACTTGAGCTGATCATGCTGAAGGATGTGCCGGTCATCCCGGTCACCGAGTCCGTCGACTGGTTCCAGTACGACACCAGCAGCTTCAGCGGCTGGCCCACGCCGGCCAACCCGTACGCGCAGCCGGCCGCGTACAACTACCCGGACTGGGCGCAGGTCATGCTGCGCCTGGTGCCCAAGAAGTAACAGCCAGCCCGCGGGGAGGCTCCTCGCCTCCCCGCGGGTCCAGCGCCCCACCTCAGGACTCCGGCAGCGAACCAAGCGCTGGCCGGCTAGCCGGATGAACTCAGCGCCGCGATGATGAGACGGGGAGGATAGGGCATGAGATTCGCGCTTCGCCGCCTCGGCTTCTTCTTGCTGACCCTGTGGGCAGCCCTCACGCTCAACTTCGTCCTGCCCCGGCTGATGCCGGGAAACCCGGCCGTGGCGATGATCGCGAAGTTCAAGGGCGGCGTATCCCCGCAGGCGCTCAAGGCGCTTGAGACGCAATTCGGCGTGCAGACGCACCAGAGCCTGATCAGCCAGTACGGGAGCTACGTGGGCAACATGGCGACCGGCAAATTCGGCGTCTCGCTGTCCCAGTACCCGGCCTCGGTCGGGCACATCGTCATGGACGCGATCCCGTGGACCCTCGGCCTGGTCGGGATCACCACGATCTTCGCCTTCTTGCTTGGCACCGGGATCGGCATCCTCGGCGCCTGGCGGCGGGGCGGCCTGCTGGACAGCATCATGCCCCCCACGTTCGTGATCACGTCGGTCATCCCGTACTTCTGGCTCGGGCTGGTACTGATCCTGATATTCGGCGTGCAGCTCAAGTGGCTGCCATACTTCTTCAGCTACGACTACACCCTGACGCCGTCGTTCTCGCTGTCGTTCATCGGGAACGTGATCGAGCACGCCATTCTCCCCGCGGTCACGCTGCTGATCACCACGATCGGCACCTGGATCCTGACCATGCGGAACACCATGATCACTACGCTGGCCGAGGACTACGTCAGGATGGCGAGGGCCAAGGGTCTGCCCAGCCGGCGGATCATGCTGGATTACGCCGCTCGGAACGCGATCCTGCCTAATCTGACCGGGTTCGCCATGTCGCTGGGATTCGTGCTTGGCGGCGCGATCCTGATCGAATACGTCTTCAACTATCAGGGCGTCGGCTACTGGCTGCTCGCCGCGGTCGACAACGAGGACTACCCGCTCATGCAGGCGCTGTTCCTGCTCATCACGGTAGCCGTGCTTGTTGCCATCTTGATCTCTGACATCGCCACCGCGGTGCTCGACCCACGGACCAGAGACGCGGGATAGCCATGGCAATGATCCGCCCACTATCTGCACCGGGCCCGGACCTCCCGGTCCCGGTGAGCCGGTTGTCGGCGCGCAGCAGGAATCCAGCCGTGCGCGGCCTCCAGCGCATGACGACCGCGATCCGGTCTAACCGCAAGGCGACCTGGGGCTTCGTATTGCTGGTCCTCTTCTGCCTGGTCTCGGCCTTCCCTTGGGTCCTCGCGCATGACGACCCGAGCGCCATGATCTACCCGGTCAGCCTCGGCCCGTCCGCGCACCATCTGCTCGGCACGACCGGACTCGGGCAGGACATGTTCGCCCAGCTGATCTGGGGCGCCAGGCCGGTACTGCTGATCGCTTTCGGAGTCGGGCTTGGGGCGACCGGCATCGCCGTGCTGATCGGGGTCGCCGCGGCCTACCTGGGCGGATGGTGGGACGCGGTGCTGAACCTGGTGGTCGACGTGCTGCTGGTCATCCCGCTGTTCCCGCTGCTGATCATCATCGCCGGCTACCTGCACAGCGCCGGCACCCTCGTCATGATCGCGGTGATCACCTTCACCGGCTGGTCCTATACGGCCAGGCAGCTCAGGTCGCAGGCGCTGTCGCTGCGGAACAGGGACTTCCTCGAAGCGGCCAGGGTGCGCGGCGAGCGGCGGCTCTACATCGTGGTCGTCGAGATCATCCCGACGATGACGTCGCTGATCGTGGCGAGCTTCCTGACCAATGCGCTGTACGCGGTGCTGTTCTCCACCAGCCTGCAGTTCATCGGCCTGGGTGACCCGACGGTCGTGAGCTGGGGAACGATGCTGCGCTCGGCGGAGAACAACGAGGCCTTTCAAACCGGCCAGGCCCTGTGGATCATCGCCCCTGGCCTGTGCATCGTCGGACTCGGCGCCGCCTTCGCCCTGCTCAATTACGCATTCGACGAGATCGGGAACCCGGCGCTTCGGCCGTTGAGGAGGGCCCGTGTCAAGCGGAGCGGCTGAGCCAGTGCCTGCGATAGCCGATACAGCCGCAGGCGTCCGACGCGGCCGATTCCGCAGGCGCCTCGAGGCGGTGCCCGGGCTTCAGGCAACCACCGGGGCTACTTACCAGCCTGAGCATCCGGACGCCATTCTCGACGTGCGCGACCTGTCCGTGGAGTACCTGCTTGACTCCGGGACCGTGGTCGCGGTCGACCGGGTGAGCTTTGCCCTGATGCCCGGGGAGTTCGTGGCGATCGTCGGCGAGTCAGGCTGCGGCAAGTCGACCCTGCTGTTCGCTATCGCACAGCTACTCTCCCCGCCAGCGGAAATCATCGGCGGCAGCGTGACCTTCGCAGGCCGCAACATGGTGGAGCTCACCGACTCCGCGCTGAACGCCATCCGGTGGAAAGACCTGTCCGTGGTGATGCAGAGCGCGATGAACGCGCTCAACCCAGTGAAGTCGATCGGAGCCCAGTTCAAGGACGTGATGCGGGCGCACGGCGTGACCGCCAGGCAGGAGATCGCGAGCAGATCAGCCGAGGTGCTCCGGATGGTCGGCATCGACCCCATCCACCTGGACAGCTACCCGCATCAGCTGTCCGGCGGAATGCGGCAGCGCTCGATGATCGCGATGGCGCTGCTGTTCACGCCGGAGCTGGTGATCATGGACGAGCCCACGTCAGCACTCGACGTGGTCGCGCAGCGCTCGCTGATGGTCCAGATCGCCGAACTGAAGGAGCGATTCGGCTTCGCGGTCATCTTCGTGACCCACGACATGTCCCTGGTCAGCCATTTCTCCGACCGCCTCATGGTCATGTATGCCGGTCAGGTCGCCGAGCTGGGGCCGACCAGGCAGCTGTTCGACTCACCTGCGCATCCATACACGGTGGGCTTGATGGACGCCTTTCCCTCGATCAGGGGACCGCGGCGCCCGCTCAGCGGCATACCAGGCAGCCCGCCGGATCTGGCCAGGCCGCCGCAGGGCTGCCGGTTCGCGCCGCGCTGCCCGAAGGTCATGGACAGATGCCAGGCCGACCCGCCCGGGCTATACCAGGTCGACGGCATCGATGTCCGCTGCTTCCTGTACGAGGGCGCCGTCGGCGCGGACCGCTGGAGCAAGCCATGACCGAGCTGACTGCCCAGCCCGGCGGACCGCAGCCGGACGCCGCGCCAGCCGTCGCGGCAGCGCCTGGCGGCCTCGCAGCGGAATCGGGCACCGAGCCGCTGCTGCGGACCGAGGGCCTGACCAAGCATTTCAAGATCGGCAACGCGCTGTCGCAGCGCACCCTGCATGCCGTTGATGAGGTCAACCTGCAGGTCGGGGAGCGGCAGATCGTCGCCCTGGCCGGCGAGAGCGGCAGCGGCAAGTCCACGATCGCCCGGCTGCTCGCCAGGATCTACCAGCCCACGGCCGGCGAGATCTACTTCGAAGGCAGGCGGCTGTCGGCGATCAGGTCGCGGGCGGATCGGCTCAGGTACAGCGGCCTGGTCCCGATGGTGTTCCAGGATCCGTTCGCATCCATCAACCCGGTGTTCCGGGTCTCGCACGGAGTCATGCGCGGCCTGAAGCTGCACCGTCCGGAGCTGTCGAGAGAGCAAAGGTACTCAGAAGCACAGCGAATGTTCGAGGTGGTCGGCCTGACTCCGGCCGTCGACGTGCTGCAGCGTTACCCGCACGAGCTCAGCGGCGGTCAGCGGCAGCGGGTCGGTTTCGCCCAGGCCCTGGTCATGCGGCCGAAGCTGATCCTCGCCGACGAACCGGTCTCGATGCTCGACGTGTCCATCCGGATCGGCCTGCTCAACCTGATGGTGCAGCTGCGCGACGCCGAGAGCGTGTCGATCCTCTACATCACCCATGACCTGGCCAGCGCGCGGTACGTCGCCGATCGCCTGATCATCATGTACGCGGCCATGATCGCCGAGTCCGGGCCGGTAGAGGAAGTCCTGGCCAACCCCAAGCACCCGTATACGCAGCTGCTGCTCTCCGCGGTCCCCGATCCGCGCGCCCCGCTCGGGGTCAGCGCGGAGACCGATCGCGGCGAGCCGCCGAAGGTTATCGATCCGGCGCCTGGCTGCCGATTCCGGCAGCGCTGCCCGCTGGCGATCGAGGTCTGTCACTCCGTCACGCCCCAGCTGCAGGCCATCGGCACCGGCCACGAGGTCGCCTGCCATGTCGCGCAGTCCGGGGCAGAAGTGAAGGCGTTCTGATGAAGGTCGCTGTGATCGGCGGGGGGTCGACGTATACGCCTGAGCTGATCGACGGGATCGCCAGGCTGACCGGCCAGGTCAATGTCGACGAGCTGGTGCTGGTCGATCCGGACGAGGGCAGGCTGGCTGCCGTCGGCCCGGTCTCCGCCCGGATCATGCGGGCCTACGGGCACCCCGGCGACCTGCGCTGGACCACCGACCTCGACGACGGGCTCGACGGCGCCGGGGCGGTCCTGCTGCAGCTGCGGATCGGCGGCCAGGCGGCCAGGCAGCGCGACGAGACCTGGCCGCTGTCCTGCGGCTGCATCGGCCAGGAAACCACCGGGGCCGGCGGGCTGGCGAAGGCGCTGCGCACCGTCCCAGTGGTCACCGAGATCGCCGAGCGCGCCCGCGCCAGGGCGGCGGCCGATGCGTGGATCATCGACTTCACCAATCCGGTCGGAATCGTCACCAGGGCCCTGCTTGACGCCGGCCACCGGGCGATCGGCCTGTGCAATGTCGCGATCGGCTTCCAGCGGATCTTCGCCGGCCTGCTCGACGTCCAGCCCGAGCAGGTCAGCCTGGACCATGTCGGGCTCAATCACCTGACCTGGGAACGGTCCGTGCTGGTCGACGGCACCGACCGGCTGCCCGCCCTGATCGCCGCGCACGGTCAGGAACTCGCTGCTCTGATCGACCTCCCGCTATCCGTTATCGAGGAAATAAAGGCGATTCCTTCGTACTACCTGCGTTACTTCTATGCGCATGACCAGGTGGTCGCCGAGCAGCGGACCAGCCCGACGCGGGCCGAGGAAGTCATGAAGATCGAGCGCGAACTGCTGGCGATGTACGCCGACCCGGCCCTCGATCACAAGCCGGAGCTGCTGAGCCACCGCGGCGGGGCGTTCTACTCCGAGGCGGCGGTCGCGCTGCTCGCGTCGCTGGTCAACGACACCGGGGACACCCAGGTGGTCAACGTGCGCAACGGCGGCACGCTGCCGTTCCTGCCCGATGACGCGGTGATCGAGGTGCCTGCCGTGATCGGCGCCAGCGGGGCCGCACCGCTCCCGGTCTCCCCGCTCAGCCCGCTGATGCGCGGCCTGGTCGCTCATGTCTCCTGCTACGAGGAGCTGGCCGTGCAGGCCGCCCGCCATGGCGGCCGGGAGCGAGTCGTCGACGCGCTGCTCGCACACCCGCTGGTCGGTCAGTGGGACCAGGCGGCCGCGCTTGCCGACCTGCTGCTCGCGGAGAATGCCGCCTTCCTGCCCTGGGCGGCCGGGCAAGCCGGCCAGAGTTCTGGCGGAGCTGCCCTGGGCCAGCCGACGGCGGGGCGGTGAGCGACGAACTCGCTGCCGTCGTCGCGGTCGACGGGGGCAACAGCAAAACCGACCTTGCCCTGGTAGCCGCCGACGGCACGCTGCTCGCGCTGGTGCGCGGCCCCGGGATGCCCATCCGGCTGTCCGATCAGACGGTGCAGGTGATCGGGGAGCTGGTCGGCTCGGCGGTCAAGACGGCCGGCCTGCCGGCCGATCCTGGCACGGCGGTCGCCGCGCACCTGGTGGCCTGCGTCGCCAATGTCGACCTGCCCGTGGAGGAGCAGCAGCTGGAGGCGATGCTCGTCGGGCAGGGCTGGAGCCGGTCCACGCTGGTCGCCAACGACACGTACGCGGTGCTGCGGGCCGGCCTGGATGACGTTCCGGTGGCGGGCGCCCGGCGGCACTGGGGTGTCGGCGTCACCTGCGGCACCGGGATCAACTGCGTCGGCCTGGCCCCGGACGGGCAGACTGCCAGATTCCTGGCGCTCGGGAAGACCACCGGTGACTGGGGCGGCGGGTATGGCCTCGGCCTTGAGGCGCAATGGTTGGCGGTCCGGGCGGCGGACGGGAGGGGCCCGGAGACCGTGCTGCGCCAGGCGGTACCCGCGTACTTCGGGCTGGACGAGCCCAACGACGTCGCCGTGGCCATCCACCTCGGCCAGATCTCCCACGATCAGCTGGCCGGGCTGCCGCCGCTGATCATGAAGGCCGCCGACTCGGGCGACGAGGTCGCTCGCAACCTGGTGCTGCGGCTGGCCGACGAGATCTTCCTGCTGGCCAGGAGCGCGATCCGGCGGCTCGGACTGGGCGGGACAGCGGTTCCGGTGGTACTCGGTGGCGGGGTACTCGCGGCCGGCCACCCGCTGCTGATCGAACGGGTGACCAGCCAGATCATGGCCGAGGCTCCGGCCGCCACGGTCCGCGTGGTACGGGAGGCGCCGGTCGCCGGAGCCGTGCTGCTCGGGCTCGACCTGGCCGACGCCGAGGTCAGCGCGAAACAGCGGCTCCGCGACACCTTCGCTGAGCAGCCAACGGCAACCGCCCAGGCTGACTGCTGCGGGTAGCCGCGGCTGGCCGCGGGACGGCAGCCGATTCGGTAAAGTCTGCTGTCCAGGGACCTCCCTATCGCGCCGGGCTCCCGATCGAAGGACACCGTGACCGCTCCGCGCCGGATCCGTGGCAAGGCAGGCAGGCGCCGCCGACGCCGGGTCAAGACCAGAACCCTGGTGGCCCTGTCCGTGGCCGCCTCCGCCCTGCTTATGGTCGGCCTTGGCGCGGCGGCCATCGCGTCCAGGGTGTCCTGCACAGGCAACTCGGTGCTGATCAACGTCGCGGCCAGCAGCGACATCGGGCCGGCCGTTCAGTCGATCGCCCAGTTGTTCAACCGACAGCATCAGGCGGCAGGCGGGCGTTGTGTGCTCGTTCAGGTCAATTCTGATTCCTCCGCCGCCGAGGCCGCGATCATCGACGGCCAGCAGCCGACCGTCGGACAGCCGCCGATCGACGCGTGGATCCCGGATTCCAGCCTCTGGGTGGCCGAGGCACGCACGCTGCCGATCGGCGCCCAGACGGTCAATCCGGCCGGGTTCAGCGTCGCGCGCTCCCCGCTCATGATCGTCATGCCGACCGCGGCGGCGGCCCGCACGCCCGCGTTCGGCAAGGACGGCTGGCGGCTGCTGTTGCCTGCGTCAGCGGGCGGGCCGCGACGGCCTTCGGGTCTGCGAGTGGATCTGCCTGACCCGTCCCAGAGCGCGGCGGGCCTCGCTGCCCTGATCGAGGTCAGCAGGCTGCTCGGTTCCGGCCCGGCGGGTCGGGTTAATTTCACCAGATTCGTGTACTCATCGGCGGTAACATCGTATTTCGATGATCCTTCGTCGCTGGCGTCCTTCGTCAGCCAGGCAGCACCGTCGGTGGGCGCTTACCCGGTCACGGTCACCTCTGAACAGGCAGTCGTCGGCTACGACGAGGCGAACCCGCGTCAGCCGCTGGCGGCGACCTACCCGACCGGCGCCAGCTCGGCACTGGGGAGTCCCGAGCTCGACTACCCGTACGTGCTGACCACCGCCGACCACGCACGGCTGGCCGCGGCGCGGCTATTCGGGCAGATGCTGCGCGGAAGCTACGCGGCCACCGTGATCAGGTTCGCCGGCTTCCGCTCGGCCAGCGACGCGCCCGATGCGTTCCCGGGGTCCTTCAACCTGGGCAATCAGCTGCTTCAGCTGGCGCCTTCCGCGTCGGCCGCCGAGGTGCTGACCGCCCTGGAGGTCTGGGGCAAGCTCGCGCTCGGCTCCAGGGATCTCGCCCTGATCGACGTCTCGGCAGCGATGGGCAAGTCGGCCAGCCCAGGCGGCCCGTCCTTCGAGCAGGTGCTGGACAAGACGGCAACTCTCGGGCTCGCGCTCTTCCCCGATACGACGCAGCTGGGGCTGTGGGAATTCGCCGACCATCTCGACGGCGCCCTGCCGTACCGGCAGCTGGTGCCGATCGGTCCGCTGCCGGCCAGCATCGGCGCGGCCAAGATCACCAGACGGCAGGAGTTGACGCTCATCAACGCCAGGCTGGCGCCGACCGGCGGCCCGCAGGTCGCGCTCTATGGCTCCATCCTGGCTGCCTACCAGCAGATGCTGGCTACCTACCAGCCGAAGTTCGTCAACTCGGTGCTGGTGCTGACCTCGGGCGTGGAGAACGCGCCGGGCGATATCACCGCCCGGCAGCTGATCAGGAAGCTGACCGCGCTGTACACGCCGAGCAGGCGGGTTGCCGTCATCATCATCGAGTTCGGGACCGGCGGCGACTTCGGCGTGCTACAGCAGATCGCGGCGGCGACCGGCGGTCAGGCCTATCCGATCACCAACCCGCTCCAGGTCGGCAAGGTGTTCTTCCAGGCCGTCGCGCACCGGCTGTGCAACCCAGGCTGCGTCGCGCCGTAGCTGGAACGACCGGGTCAGCCCGGCCCGAACGGGTCAGCGTCGAGCAGGTGGTGCGCCCGCGCGATCAGCTTGGGCACGGCGGGCCCCTCCCGCTCGAAGCCTTCGCCGACGGTCTTGTTCTGCAGGAATCTCGCGTGGATGCCCTCAAGCACGGCGGCCAGCTTGAAGCAGCCGAACGCCAGGTAGTAACCAATGCCGGAGACGTCACGACCGGTCAGCTCCGCGTACCTGGCGGCGACCTCGGCCCGGCGCAGGAACCCAGGCATCGAGGTCACCGTCGCGCCGACACTGATCTGCGTCGAGGGATCGTCGTCGGGGTCGGCCCAGTACATCAGGGTCAGTCCCAGATCGGCCAGCGGATCGCCGAGGGTGGACATCTCCCAGTCGACCACCGCGGCGACGGCTGGCTCGGGCTTCAGGGTGACGAGCATGTTGTCAAGCCGGAAGTCGCCGTGAACCAGCGTCCCCTCCTCGGACTGCGGCAGGCCGGCCGTGAGCCGCTGGACCAGCGAGTCGTAGCCGGGCATCTCCCTGGTGGCCGACAGCTCCCACTGGCGCTGCCAACGAGCCAGCTGCCGGGCCAGGTAACCGTCGGGCCGACCGAATCCGGTCAGCCCGACGGCTTCGAAGTCGACCGCATGGATCGCGGCAAGCATCTCGACCAGCCGCTCCGAGAGCTGCCCGGCCTGGCCGGGGGTCAGGTGAGCGCCGTCCTCGGTGGTGCGCAGCACTTCGCCGACCACGTACCGCATCAGGTAGAAGGGCGAGCCGATCACGTCAACGTCGGCGCAGAAGGCGATTGGAGCTGGCACCGGGATGGCGGTGCCCGACAAGGCGGTCAGGACCCGGTACTCCCGGCTCATGTCATGCGCCGTCGGCAGCACGTGACCGAGCGGCGGCCGCCGGAGCACCAGGATGCCGTCGCCGAGATCCAGTCGGTAGGTCAGGTTCGACCGGCCGCCTGAGATCAGCTGCACCGCACGCAACGGCCCGCCAGCGGTCCCGGACGCCACGTTCGCGCTGATCCAGGCGGCAAGCCTGGTTGGATCCGCAATTCCAGGGACGCTGTGCACCCAGCTACCGTAGGGCATTATGAACCCCTTTCGCGCCCTCTCCAGCACCGAACGCACCACGCTGCACCGGCTGCGCGAGCGCGGTCAGACCGACCGCGCGGCGCTGCACGACGTTCTCGATGCCGGCCTGGTCTGCCATCTCGGGGTCGTGATCGACGGATCGCCGGTCGTGCTGCCAACCGGGTACGGGCGGATCGGGGAAACCCTGTACCTGCACGGTTCATCGGCCAACCGCTCCTTCAAGTTCGCGGCCGGCCAGGACGTCTGTGTCACCGTCACGCTGATTGACGGGCTGGTCTGCGCCCGATCCGTCTTCCATCATTCGATGAACTACCGCAGCGCCGTGGTCTACGGCACCGCGCGGCTGGTCACCGACGACGCGGAACGGCTGAGCGCGCTCCGTGCCGTCTCCGAGCAGCTGATCCCTGGCCGGTGGGAACACTCGCGGCAGCCAACCCGCAAAGAGCTGGCCGCCACCGCGGTGATCGCGCTGCCACTCGACGAAGCCTCGGTCAAGGTGCGGAGCGGCTGGCCCAAGGACGACGACGAGGACTACGAGCTGGACGTCTGGGCCGGGGTACTGCCAGCCGCACTGACCTTCGGCCCGGCCCTGCCCGATCCGAGGCTGGCCGACGGCGTCAAGATGCCCGAGCACATCGTGCGGCTGCAGTGGCGGGCGCGGGGCGCGAGCCAGGCCGACTAGCCCAGGTCAGCCTCTCGGGTGCCTGACCTGGCCTAGGCTAGAGCGGTGACTGACCGACTGGTCTGGATTGACTGTGAGATGACCGGGCTTGATCTTGCCAGCGACGCGCTGGTCGAAATCGCCTGCGTGATTACCGATGGTGAGCTGGCCGAGCTTGACGACGGCATCGACCTCGTGATCAAGCCGCCCGCCGAAGCACTCGGCCAGATGCCCGACCTGGTGCGCCAGATGCATACCAGCTCCGGCTTGCTGACCGAGCTGGCCGCCGGGGTCACCCTGGCTGAGGCGCAGGAGCAGGTGCTCAGTTATGTGCGCATGCATGTTCCCGAGGCAGGCAGGGCTCCGCTGTGCGGCAACTCGATCGGGACCGACCGGTCCTTCCTGGCCAGGGATCTGCCCGAGCTTGACGGATACTTGCATTACCGGATGATCGACGTTTCCAGCGTCAAGGAGCTCGCCAAGCGGTGGTTTCCGCGGGCTTACTTCGCCAGCCCGGTGAAGGTCGGCGGGCACCGGGCGCTGGCCGACATCAGGGAGAGCATCGCCGAACTGCGGTACTACCGCGAGACGGTCTTCGTGCCGCCGCCGGGACCTGACACGGCGACTGCGCGCCAGATCGCGGCCCAGCTGGCGGCCGGAGCCGGGGGTGATGCCGGAGCCGGGGGTGATCTTGGAGTCGGCCAGGATCTCGGCGTTGACCACGAATCCGGTTCTGTTCGGTGACCCAGTCCCGGTATGCTTCCTGATGCCGCCTGGCGAACTCACGCTGGCCTGCTCTGCACGGGCAGGCCTTGCTGATTCGGCCCGGCGGCGATGGTGGGCGTAGCTCAGTTGGCAGAGCGCCAGGTTGTGGTCCTGGATGTCGTGGGTTCAAGTCCCATCGTCCACCCCAGTAAAACCGCAGGTCAGGAACCTGTGCCGGAATCATGGCCCGGGTTCCTGACCTGTGGTGATCGGCGTACTGGTTCGATCACCGACAGTCCCTGAACGACACCTGGAGCGGTCACACCTCCGGGAGCCGGCAAAATGATTACTGGAACTGGTACTACTACTATTACAGCAACGGTTATCACGTCAGCCCGAACCTGGACTGGGTCAACGCGAATGACCTGCATACATACGTCGGCTCCAATCCGCATAGCTCGGCCTACGACATCGGCTGGCACGGTGCTTCCGGCAGCTATAGTGCGGTGAAGAGCTACGACATTAGCAGTATGCTCATCGGGGATCTGCACTTCTACCACTGGGCCGGTGACCAGGCGGGGCGCCAACGCCTTCCTAGCCGGGCGGCGATCCATCCCGGATCTTGTCGAGGACCCACAACCTGGTACTCGTGCCGAGAAGTCTCAAGGGGTCCTTACTGCGGATCCGCAGCTGAGCCGGGATAGCGCCACGGGGAATCTCTGGTGCGAGCAAGACGAGGCAGCCGCCCGGCCGCGTTACGCGCACCATCTCGCCCAGGCCCTCGGAAAGCCATGCAGACATCGGACCCTGAACATTGAATTGCCGACCGAAAGGGAGGTTGGAGACCACCGCGCTGACCGCGGAGTCTGGCAGCTCAAGCTGGCGAACGTCCCACTGCTTCACGCTCGCCGCAGACGCGTTTCTTCTCGCTATTTCCACCGCCCACGGGTCGATGTCACCGCCTCGGACATCGTCCCAGCCAGCTGCGACAGCCTCGCTGAGGATAGTGCCCGAGCCGCAGCACGGATCAAGCAGGATGCCGCTGGGTTCGCCGGCCAGGCTCACCATTGCTGCCGCGACCGTGGGCCGCAATGCTCCTGATCGTTCGACCTCACGTCCATCATGCTGGCGCATCGACGCATCCGACAACCTGAGTCCGGCCACGAGCCGACCGGCCTGGTATTCGCTCACCCAGACCTCGATCTGAGCTGGATCACTGAATCTCCACTTCGGCTTCTCGGCGGAAATCGATTGAGTGAGCGCCTTTCGCAAGTCTGTCCGGAGGAACGAACTTTCCTGGAGCACCCTGGCGATCACACGGTAAGTCATCCTTCCCGCCAGGGGGCGATGATCCGCCGCCCAGACGGACAAAGCCTTCTCGACTCCCTCCGGGCGCCATATTCGCCTGGCGATGGAATGCGGCTTGTCGCCGCTGGATCGTATCGTCCGGCCGACCTCCACAAACAAATCCTCGATTGTGCGCAGCGACCAGAGAGCCTCTCGGTAGCCGCGGTCGACTTCAAAAAGGATGAGGTCGGAGCGCCCGTCGAATCCGACGTCGGTGACCTGGACCCCAGGAATACGGTCCATCATGCGGCTGATAAGTCCCGCCATACCCGGTACAACAGTCACAAACATGCAAGTTACTCCCGGACGCACCTTTTCCTGAGACTCCGCGGCCGGACCACGTGCAGCCTTCTCGCGGTTCTGCCCGTGGATACGTGGCACCGACGGCCCGGATTTCCGGGACCGGGTGCGATCACTCGTTGGCATCCGACTGTCCGCTGAACGGCCCGCTCGCCTAGCCTCAATTCGCCAGTCGCGCGCACAGACGTCGTGAGGAGGCCTCTGGGCGGGCCTGAGTGTCTCAGTATGCACGCTCGAAGGGTAGGCGATGATCTCAGCGCGCGTGGCAGTCGCGCGAGGCGATGTCATACCAGGCCCGGGATCGCAGCGACGGGGAGGCGTTGCGGGTCGTGGTCTAAATGACCAAATTCTTACGCGATGCCATGATGTGACTGCTGCGCCGAGAACGAAGCCTGCCAGGCACTGATCTAGCTGATAAGGAGCCGCTATGCCGCGCTCAGTTGCTAGCCGGGAACCCTGCCGCGAAATTGGCGGGCTGGCGCCTGGCGCAGGCGTGCGGCAGGATGTCCGGATCGGCGCCGTTCGCAGGCGGGATGCTCCCCGGTTCGACGGGCCGCGGGTGGTTGTGACTGGCGGTGCCGGGTTCCTGGGGAGCCACCTGTGCGATGTCCTCCTGGTGGCAGGCGCGCAGGTGGTCTGCCTGGACAACTTCCTGACCGGCACGCCCGCCAACGTTGCGCACCTAGTCGGCCGCGATGACTTCCGGCTCCTGCGGCCCGATCTCACCGACTTCGTGCACGTCCCCGGCCGGGTTGACGCCATCCTCCATTTCGCCTCACCCGCTTCCCCGGCTGACTACCTCCAGTTGTCGATTCACACGCTCAAGGTTGGCGCCATCGGCACCTGGCATGCCCTCGGACTGGCCAAGGAGAAGCAAGCGCGGCTTCTGCTGGCCTCGACGTCGGAGATCTACGGCGATCCGCAGGTCCACCCCCAGCCCGAGGACTACTGGGGCCACGTCAACCCCGTCGGCCCACGCGGCGTGTACGACGAGGCCAAGCGTTACGCCGAGGCCATGACCACTGCCTATCGCACTAGCCAGGGTGTCGACACCGCGAATCGTGCGGATGTTCAATACCTACGGCCCGCGGATGCGCCCTGGTGATGGCCGGGCCATCCCGACATTCATCCGCCAGGCTCTCGCCGGGGAACCCCTCACCGTAGCCGGTGACGGATCGCAGACGCGCTCGGTTTGCTACCTCGATGACACCGTCGACGACGTCTTGCGCATGCTCGCCAGCAACCTCACCGGCCCCGTGAACATCGGCAACCCCGACGAGCGCTCCGTGTGTAACGGCGCAGGCATCCCCGGTACCGCCGCAGGAACAACCGGCTGGACTGGCACCTGGGCCTCGGTCCACCGCGTAGGTAGTTCACCGGCCACGCGCCCGTGGGGTCTCATGGCCAAGGAGCGGGAGACCTCCTGGCCGGCACCCGGCTGGTGGCGATCGCTGCGCTCCCCCACCGAGTAGACGCTGGCGGAGATCTGGTCCCAGCAGCTAGAACGCGACGCGGTCTGCGTCGAGCAAGACTTCTTCGCCCTGAGCGGTCACTCCCTGCTGGCCATTCAGCTGATTGCCGGGCGGGGGACATCTTCTGCGTGGAGCATCCGCTGACCGCCCTGTTCGCGAGCCCGACAGTGATCGCGATGGCCGCGGATATTGATGAGCAGCTGACAGATCAGGGTAGCCGCAGGCTCAGCCTGGCCTTTAGGAGGAGGCGCTCAGCCTGGCCTATCGGAAGCTAGGAGTCACAGGCGGTTGTTGCTAGGAATAGGCGTCGAGGCCGGCGGACAGGTCGCGGCCGCGCAGGCTCATCATCACAGGTCTTGCGGCGGCGGCAGCGCCCTACCCGCATCGCAGATCGCCTCACCGGTGCTGGCCGACACGCTGTGCGAGGCCACCCTCGGCTTCGACCATGTCTCGCTGGACCGGGACGGCCGCATGTCGGTCTCGGTCTGGCCGGGCCTGGCCAACTGCCCAGTCTGGTCTTACTGGTTCCCGCTGCTCTGCTGGCTGTCACCGGAAACCATGCGGCCGCTGCCGCTCGCCGGGCTGGCCGGGGCGCGGTTCGTCTACCCGGTGGAACTTCGCTACGAGGTGTACGAGTGGTGCGCGGATGCCGCTGCGGACGAACTGTTGGCCGTCCTGCCGCCTGCTGTGCAGCAGGCGGTCGCCGAGCGTCGGGCCCTGGTAGTCCTGTCCTCAGCGCACGAGGGCCTGCTGCACTATGCGCCTGGCTCGCCGCATTCTGGCTTGCTACTCGACCGGCTGGCCGCCTTCGCCCGGTGCTACGGGCTGTCCGCTGATCAGTTCTGGTACGTGTCAGGCAACCTCGACGTGGCGGCCGAGGTACTGGCCTGGTGCCAGGACCGGAACCTGCATGCGCCACGAGGCGCACTGGTGTATCGCCCGCGCAGCGGGCACGGACTGGAGGAGGTGTCTGTGGGTCTGATGGCTTACCTGGATCCGTGAGGTGAAGGGGACGGCAGCATGACAGGAAACCGGCAGCCGCGCCCAGGCGTACGGGGTGGCGTGCCGGGGGACCCGCGCGATACGGCAAAAGCTGAATTGCCTGAATCCCAGTCTCCAGAAGGTGTAAGCGGTCACCCGCCGGAAAGACGCCTGAAACCGGCGCCGGCCCCTGCCGCAGGGTAGGGAAGTACCTGCGGTAATCCTCCGGGGTGCAGGAGCGATGCCCGGTATGGGCATTGAAGGAGGCGAACGGGATGCCTAAGTCGCGCTAGAACGTACAGCAGTTGCGAACGTGGGATCACCCTTCCGGGCGCGAGCCCGGAAGGGTGACGGAGTGCCCGTAGTAGTCGCCGGGGTAACGTCCGGCCAATCTGGAGACCGGGAAAGCCGGACCACAGGGCGAAGGGGCACAGGCGATGAACGACACGGAACCATGAGGGATGCGCAATGCAGGAATCCGCAGTGGTGCTGAGCGTTCTCCGCGAGCGCGGCAGGAAGGGCCTGCCGTTCACGCAGCTTTACCGGCAGATGTTCAACAGAGAATTGTACCTGCTGGCGTACGGGAACATTTACCCGAACCAGGGAGCGATGACGCCCGGCGCCAGCGCGGAAACCGCCGATGGCATGTCCGAGGGCAAGATCGACCAGATTATCTGGCTGATGCGGCGCGAGCGGTACCGGTTCTCCCCGGCCCGCCGCGTCTATATCCCGAAGAAGAACGGGAAGCTCCGCCCTCTCGGGCTGCCCTCGTGGTCAGATAAGCTGGTCGGCGAAGTGGTCCGCCTCCTGCTGGAGGCGATCTACGAGCCGTGCCTTTCCAGCGGGTCACACGGTTTCCGGAAAGGCCGCGGATGTCATACCGCTTTGCGGGATATCCGGGAGACCTGGACCGGCACCGTGTGGTTCATCGAGGGTGATATCTCCGACTGCTTCGGGTCATTCGACCACGAGATCCTTCTGGGAATAATGGCGGAGAAAATCCATGACCAGCGGCTCCTGCGGCTGATCCGACATATGCTCAAGGCCGGGTACCTGGAAGACTGGGAATACCATGACACGCTCAGCGGCGTTCCGCAAGGCGGCGTGGTGTCCCCGGTCCTATCGAACATTTACCTGCACAAGCTCGACGAATTCGTCGAGAAGGAACTGATCCCGCAGTACACGAGGGGAGTCCGCCGGAAAAGCAACCCTGAGTACCACAGGAGGGCAGCCCGGCTGAGATACGCACGGCGGAAAGGGAACCGGGCGGCTGCCCGGGACCTGGCCAGGCAATTGCGCTCGCTCCCCTACGGCGACCCGATGGACCCCGGCTACCGGCGCCTGCGGTACATAAGGTACGCAGACGACCACCTGCTCGGGTTCATCGGGCCGAGGGCCGAAGCCGAGAAGATCAGGGCCAGGCTGGCGGCGTTCCTCCGGGAAACCCTCGGACTGGAGCTGAACCAGGACAAGACCCTGATCACCCACGCCCGCACCCAGCGGGCGCGGTTCCTCGGCTATGACATCTCCGTCTGGCACTGCGACACGAAACTCACCGGCGGCCGCCGTGCGGCCAACGGGAAAATCGCGCTGCGGGTGCCGCCGGAGGTGGTCAGGGCCCAGTGCGCCCGTTACCGGGAGCACGGCAAACCGTGGCACCGGTCCCGGCTCCAGAACCTGGACGACTATGACATCGTGCGGGTCTTCGGAGCCGAGTACCGGGGCGTCGTGAACTACTACCTGCTCGCCCATGACGTCTGGCGGTTCAGCACCATGGAATGGAACGCCGTGACGTCGATGCTGAAGACGCTGGCCGCTAAGCACAACTCCACCGTCACGAAGATGGCCGCCCGCCACCAGGCGAAGGTCGTCACCAGTGACGGCCCCAGGAGCTGCTTCGAGGCCACGCGGAAACGCGAGGGCAAGCCGGACCTGATAGCACGATTCGGCGGGATCATCCTGCGGCAGGAAAGGCGCGCGGTCATCCGTGACCCCGCACCGGTCCTGGTCACCGCCCAGCGCAAGGAGCTGATCTCCCGGCTCCGCAGACGGCGGTGCGAACTGTGCGAGACCGGCACCACGGTGGCAGTCCACCAGGTCGCCGGGCTCAGCCACCTCGGAAAACAAGGACCGGGCCAGCCAGCGTGGGCGGCCCTCATGGCAAGAATGCGGCGCAAGACCCTTGTGGTCTGCGCGCCGTGCCATGACTACATCCACGCGAACCCTGTCACGCACGCGGCATAAATCGCTGGAGAGCCCGGTGCGCTGAAAGGCGCACGCCGGGTTCGGGGGAAGGCTGCACGGAAAAGGCCCGTAAACCCGCAAAGGGGACACGGGACCTCGCCGTGCAGCCCATCCCACCCGGGGCGCCGTTCACCTTGCGGGTGTGTGAGCCGTTCTCCGCCTTCATCGGGGCCTGCACGCGGGAGAGCCTGCTGTACGGGCGGGCTCCGGCGGTGCGCACCTGGTGCGCCCGGCGCGGGCCGAGCCGGATCGGCTGGCGGGCGTCACAGGTGAGCTGGCTCCGGCATGAGTTCACCGGGCTGGCGGGACGCCCGGCCGCGGAGCCTGCCCGGTTCCGGTATGCCTGCCTGAACCGGATGCTGCGCGCGCACCGCTGGCAGGTGCTCACCCGCATCTGGCAGGAAGGTCTGCTGAGCGACGGCCTGGTCAGCTTCCCCCGACCGAGCTACGAGGACATGGAAGACCGGGGAATCGACAGCAGCTCCGCGGCGGCTCGCCAGCTCGCCGAGTTCCTTCCTCTTTCGGTCGACCGGGAACAGCGGTTCGACGATGGGAGCTTCTTCTCCGAGAACAGCTCCTACGTAGGACTCCATCCCCGCGCCGTGCTGCAGGAGTGCGCGATGGAGATCGTGACAGAGACACAGCACACCGATCACCTGTTCGTGTCGGAGAAGACCTTCAAGGCGCTGCTGGGGCGCGGGCCGGCGGTGGTGGTCGGCCCCCGCGGCGTCCTTGCCTACCTGCACTCCCTCGGCGTCTAGACGTGGCCAGACGAGCTGGATGAGGGATACGACGAATTCCCGGACGCAGCTGGCCGGCTCACGGCCGCGCTGGACTCCGCCGTAGCGTGCGCGTGGCGGCCCGGCTGGGCCAAGACGGACAGCCACGCGGTTCGCGTCGGCAACCTGCGGTGGCTGCAGGAGGCGCGCAAGCCGTGGGACGAGTTGACCCGCGAGCTGTCCGAGACGCTGCGGCAGCTGTGACCCAGTAGGTGAGTGCGGCCGCACCACACGGCACCGCGGGGCACGGGGAGGCAGCGGCGGGCAATCCGGTCACCCGGCAATTGGCCGACCGGCGGTACCTGGTCCCGGTCGACGTGGTCCTCGAGGTGAGCGATCGGCTGCTGCCCGGTAGCTCGGGCACATGGCGGCTGTGCGGGGCTCCCGCGGGCGCCAGCTGCGAGCGAGCCACGGCCCGGGCGGACCTGGCCATGGCCGCCGGTGACCTGGCCGCCGCCTTCTTGGCGGCACCTCGCGGACGCTGCACGCGGCCGGCCGGGTGACGGAGCTGCGCTCGGGCGCACTCGAGCTCGCCAGCCACGCGTTCAGCTGGCACTGCCAGCCTTCCACGCTCGAGATGTTCTGACAGCCGGCGGATAAGATAAATGGCTTGACGTTGCGCGCGAGGGCGGGGAGGTAGCGATGGTGCCCGGCCATGGCCGGTCCGCGGCGCCGGGCCAGGGCCGGTCCGCGGTACCGGGCCAGGGCCGGTCCCGCGTAATCGCCGCGCTGTACGGCCCGACGTCCTCCGGCAAGACAGCACTGTCGGTGCAGCTGGCCCGCCGGATCGAGCAGGATCTTGGCCGACAGGTCGTAATCGTCTCCGCCGACTCCCGCCAGGTGTACCGGCATATGGACATCGGCACCAGCAAGACGACCGCAGCGCAGATGCAAGGCATCCAGCACGAGATGCTGGACGTCGCCGAGCCGGTCCGCAAGTTCGAGCTAGAAGACTACGTCCGCCTCGCCCGCGGTCACATCGACGATACGTTCGCCGCCGGTGCCGTGCCGCTGGTGGTCGGCGGCACCGGCGTCTACGTCAGCGCGCTGCTCGACGGCTGGGAGGTGGACAGCACGGGCGCCGCCCGCACCGCCCTGCGCCGGGATTTCCCCCCCTCGATGGCCGACGACGCGTACGCCATGCTGCGGCGGCTGGACCGCGGCGCCGCGGACCGGGTACATCCCCGCAACTACGAGGCGGTCATGAACACGCTGGCCGCGATCATGGCCGCCGACCGGCCTGCAGGCGACCCGGCGCCGGGGGGTCCGGCGCGGGTCGTGCTAGCCCTTGACCCGGGCTTGTGGGCCGTCAATCAGCGCGTCGTCCGGACCTACGACGATCAGGTCAGGCACGGCCTCTTCGACGAGATCAAGTCGCTGAACGCCCGTTACGACCTCGACCGGGACATCAGGATGCACGGCCGCGCGAGCACGAACCAGGTGCTGCACACGCACGGCTACCGGGAGTACTTCGAGGTCGCCCTGGAGCACGGCAAGCCGGTGGGCCAGCTGACGGAGCCGGAACTTGCCGACGTGCGCGGCCTGGTAATCGACCATATCCGGCGCTATACCCGGCGCCAGCGCAGCTGGCTGTCCAAGCTGACCGGGCACCAGCTGATAAGCTCCGCGGACGAGGCCTTCGCGCTGATCGCGCGGCAACTCACCGCGGGCCGCTGACGTGGCTGTCGCCCTATTCTGTGCCAGACTTCATGGCGTGGCGATGCCGCGTTCATGGTTTACGGCCGACACCCGCGTAGTAATAGGCGGCATGCGGATCTACCGGCACGCCGTCATCTGGCCGCCAGGCCAAGACGGGTACCACCCCGGGCTCGACCAGGTCCAAGCCGATGAAGAACGCCTCCGTCTCCGCGCGGCTGCGCGGCACCAGCGTGATGCCACCATGCTCGGCAGCGGCCACCGCGCCCGCCATGGCCTCGGCGTTGAAGTCCGCCGTGGGATTCGTGATCGTGAGGTAGCTGCCTGACGGGAGCGCGTCGACCAGGGTGGCCACCATCGCCTGCGGATCGTCTTCGTCCCTGAAGTACATCAAGACCGCCACCAGCATCAGGGCCACCGGCAGGCCAAGGTCCAGCGTCGCCGTCAGCGTCGGGCTCGCCAGGATCGCCTTCGGCTCGCGCAGGTCGGCCTGGATGAATGCGGTCGCTCCGGCGTGATGGCTGGTCATCAGGGCGCGCGCATGCGCCAGCACAATCGGATCATTATCGACATAGACCACCCGCGCCTCGGGAGCTGCCGCTTGGGCGACCTCATGGGTGTTGCCCGCGGTCGGAATGCCGGTGCCGATATCAAGGAACTGCCTGATGCCTGCCGCATCGGCCAGGTAGCGGACCGCGCGGCTCAGAAAGGCGCGATTTGCCCGTGCCATTGTCTGAATCGTCGGCACTGCGGCCATGATCGCATCACCCAGCGCGCGGTCAGCCGGGAAGTTGTCCTTGCCCCCCAGCCAGTAGTCATAGACCCGCGCTGGATGCGCCACGCTCGTGTCGATTTCAGGCGGTATCCAGTCCGGATCGGCTCGCATCCATGAGTTGGAGCTACCGCTCTCCGCCATGATCGCCTCCTCAATCGCACCATTCGGAGTTCCCGGCCCCCCGCCATTTAGACTAGCGCCCCCACTCACGGGCGGGACAAACGCCCACTGACCGGGCGCCTCGGCCACTGCGCACGGTGCCGGGCAATGGCCTGTGCCGGGGTTCTTTCTACTGCCATCTGCACACTGAACTGACTCCACGACCGGCCGCTAACCGCCTTATACGGCAGCCGTACTTCGTGATCTGCCGCTGCAGTCGGCTGGCTCTGATGGCCTGATGTGCGCGGATCGGGCAGATTGCGGTGTGTTGATCACCGGATGAGGGCGGCTGCGGCCATGGTAGGCGCCGGGCTGGCGCGCGAGAAGCGAAACGAGCTGCTGGGCCTGCTCGCGGCTCATTTCACCCGGCGAGAGCCGGTCCAGCAGGCCGGCAAGTACATCGACGCCCTGATGAGCGATCTGCCGGACAAGAACTGCTGGTCACTGGCCCAGCACGCGGGCGATGCGGCCCCGGACAAGATGCAGCGCCTGCTGGAACGAGCCGCCTGGGACCAGCCGGCCGCGATGCGGACGGTCCGCGACTTCGTGGTGG
Organism: uncultured Actinomycetota bacterium; assembly: GCA_963850875.1. GTDB lineage: Bacteria > Actinomycetota > Actinomycetes > Streptosporangiales > Streptosporangiaceae > Chersky-822. Next base: position 76,030 of record CAWKNA010000004.1, on the reverse strand, counting down.
CCGGGCTGGCCGCTGCGGAGGGTTTAACGTTGCTGGTGCTCGATGAGAGCGGCCAGGTCAAGCAGGGCGAGTGCACGGCCGGGGTGAAGCCGCAGTACGTCGGCTGCGCCGGCCGGGTCGCCAACGCGATCAACTTCGTGAACGCCACCTACTCCACCGCGCGCGGGCACACCCTGACCGGCTCCCGGCTGTGGGTTCCCGAAGAACAGCTGACCGACCCGCGGCCCGCGGCCTGATGGGCATCCCCGCTCACCTGCGGCCCGCGACCAAGCCACAGCTCGGCACCCAGATGCTCCAGGAGATGCTGGACGCCGGCATCGAGGTGCCCTGGCTGGCCACCGATGAAGTGTACGGCCAGGACCCCGGGCTGCGGGACCTGTGCGAGGAACGCGGCATCGGTTATGTGCTCGGGGTGCCCTGCTCGTTCCGCGTGACCCTGCCGTCCGGCGTGAAGATACGCGCCGACGAGATGCTGAAGAAGGTTCCCGTGCGGGCCTGGACGATCACCTCGTGCGGGGCCGGGTCCAAGGGCGACCGCCGTTACGCCTGGGCCTGGATCGCCGCCCAGGACCGCCGCCGCCACCTGCTGATCCGCCGCAACCTGCACGACCCCGCCCGCATCGATTACTTCTGGTGCTTCGTGCCCGAGGGCCGCCCGGTCTGCCTGCCGATCCTGACCGCAGTCTGCGGCCGCCGGTGGACGGTCGAGGAAGACCACGAGTTCGGGAAGGACCAGTTCGGCTACGACCACGCCCAGGTCCGCCTGCACGGCCCGGTCATGCGGCACCTGACCCCGGTCATGGCCGCCCTGGCGATCTGCGCGGTCACCGCCGCCGGCCTGCGGGAAACCAGTCCCGCCCCGCCGCTGCCAGCCAGATCCGGCGAGCTGCCGCCCGAGGATCCCGGCCTGATCCCGTTCACCGTCCCCGAGATCAAACGGCTGCACATGCTGTTCCACCAGGTCCTGCACAGCATCGCCCGCGGACTGCGCTGGTCCCGGTGGCGACGCCGGCACCAGGCCCGCGCCCGCTGGTACCACCACCGAACCCGGCTCCGCGACCTGGAGACCCTCCCATGATCAGATAACGAAGTACGGCTGCCGTACTTAGCCGGGCGAACAAACATCTGCATGGCTGGACCAGTGGCCAATGGCCTTGCTTTAAGTGATCATCTCATGATGTGATCACTTTGTGGCTCATGACGGTACTGAAGGACTGTCGCCGGACGGCTGGCTGCCGGACCGGATATCGGTAGGCGCGCTGACGAGGACGTTCCCGCCGGATCTGGTCGATCAGGTCGTGGAGGCGACGGATACCCGTGAGGTGCGGCGCCGGCTGCTTCCGGCGCGGCTGGTGGTGTATTTCGTGCTGGCGCTGTGGCTGTTCCGGGGCCGTAACTGCGGCTACGGGCAGGTGATGATCAAGCTGGCGGACGGGCTGTATCACCGGCGTCGCGGCGAGGACCTGCTGGCCGGGGTGCTGGACCCGGACGGCTGGGTGGATGCCGGGGCGGGCCGGCGGTGGCGGCCGCCGAACATCTCCTCGCTGTCCCGGGCCCGCGGCAAGCTGGGCGCCGATCCGCTGCGCATGCTGTTCGAGCACGTGGCGGGCCCGGCCGGCGCGGACGGCGCGGCGGGGGTGTTCTGCTGCGGGCTGCGGGTGATCTCGGTAGACGGGTCGGTCACCGACCTGCCGGACACGCCGGAGAACGCCGCATACTTTCACCGGCCCTCGAACGCCACCAGGGACGGGGCGTTCCCGCAGGTGCGGTGGGTCGCGGCGGCCGAGTCCGGGACCGGGGCGCTGACCGGTGCCGCGTTCGGCCCGTACACCACCGGCGAGCAGACCCTGGCCCTGGACCTGCTGGCGTCGTTCGGGCCGGGCATGCTGGTGCTGGCCGACCGGAACTTCCTGTCGCACACCCTGGCCCGCGACGTCCTGGCCACGGGTGCGCACATTCTGTGGCGCGCCTCGGCGAGCTTCACCCTGCGGCCGGTCAGGGTACTGGCCGACGGCACGTACCTGGCGGAGCTCAGGCCGGCCCGCACCAGCGACGGCCCGCCGGTCACGGTGCGGGTCATCGAGTACACCGTGCACACCGCCACGACCGGCAGCCACGGCGGGACCGGATCCTCTTCGGAGGTATTCGCCCTGGTCACCGACCTGCTTGACGTGGAGGAGTACCCGGCGCTGGACCTGGCCTGCGCCTACCCGATGCGGTGGGGCTGCGAGACCGTGATCGGCCACCACAAGACCGATATGGGCGAGGGCCAGCCGGTGCTGCGCAGCAAGGACCCCGAGGGCGTCGCCCAGGAGATGTGGGCCCTGTTCGCCGTCTACCAGGCCATCTGCCAGCTCATCGGCGCCGGCGTCGATGCGGCCGGCATCCCGCCGGACAAGATCAGCTTCCCGCATGCACTCGCCGCCGCGGCCAGTACCATCACGGCGGCCTTTTCCCCCTGACCAGCTTGACCTGGCCCTGGCCACGTTCCTGCTGAAGATCCTCGGCCCGCGGTTCCTCGTCCGTGACCGCCCCGGCCGGGCCAGCCCCCGCAGGACGAAGAAGGCCGGCGACTTCCCCAGGCGCAAGGACCACGAGCCGAGCGTGACTCACGTCACCCGGCGAATCGAGCTCCATCTCCTCGATCCGTTACAGCACACCTAAAAGCAAGGCCATTGGGACCAGTGGCCCTTACGTCAGGACTAAAGGCCACCTGCGCGAGCGAAATACCGTATTTAAGATATAAATATCGACCGAGCCGTAGACGCTTGGCTCTTGATCACCAATGGAGGTACGTCATGACTGACGCCGGAGCTCCCGAAGGCGACCGGATGGAGCAGGAAGAACTCGATTTCGATTTAACGGTATCGCGGGCGGGCGTCTCTACGAGCGAGCTGAGCTGCAGGAAGCGTTCTGCACGGTTCGCAGCCGTGACGGCTGTCGCGACCGGCATGGTGCTGATGAGCGGCGCCGTTCCGGCAAGCCAGGCCGCCGCCGCTGGTCATGCGCATTCGGCGAGCCAGTCTGCGGCGTCGTTCATCACCGGATACTTCCAAGCGATGGACCGCGCTCTGATGCCGGGACACCCACCGGCAATGGCCGCCCGCCCGGCTGCCCTTTACCTTTCGAGCTATTACCCGGCGGCGCCAAGGACACCACAGTCGCAGCAGATGCTGGCTTACGAGGTCGGGAAGGTGGACGGCTTCCACATGTGGGTGCGGGAGCGTGGCGACATCTACAAGTCGATTAGCACCAGCGTCAAGATCGAGTCGCTGGCGGTATCGGCTTCGGGGCAGCGCACGGTCGCCATCGTGGAGGCCGTGACGACCATGCGGTGGTCGCCGGGTCCTGGCCCGAAGGTGACGCACTTCACGCGGGCCAAGGCGGCGTCCATGGCGGCAGCGGCGAAGCAGGGGCGCGTTTTCGGGCCCGGTTCCACCATCACGTCCATGGTGGCGGCCAGTCACCGGATGCTGCTGATCCGGCAGGGCGGGGCCTGGAAGCTGCAGTATGATTACTACGTCGACCCATTCGATCAGGGCCTGGCCCCGGACCACACCTCGCCCCGCGCGGAAGGCCAGGCACTGCCCGTCCCCGCAGCCGGTCACGCCAAGCCCGTAGCATGATCCCGGCCTACATCACGGAGGACTACTGGCCCGGAGGGGCAGCACAATACGCCGACCATTACTGGCACAGCTATAACAGTGCCTACGAGAACTTCAACAGTAGTGGCGGCGACTGCACCAACTTCGTCTCGCAGTCCCTGAACGACACCTGGAGCGGTCACAACTCCGGGAGCCTAGACAATGACTTCTGGAACTGGTACTACTATTATGAAAGCACCGTTGAACCGAGCAACGACTGGGTCAACGCGAATGACCTCCATACATACGTCGGCAAGAACCCGTACGGCTCGGCCTACGACATCGGCTGGCATGGCGCTTCCGGCAGTGAAAGCGCGGTGAAGAGCTACGACATCAACGACATGCTCGTCGGCGACCTGCACTTCTACCACTGGTCCGGTGACTCGGCGGGCGCCAACCATGCCGCTATCGCGGTAGCATACCTCAGCGATGGCGAAACCCTGGTCGATGCCCACAACACCGACAGCTACCACGTCCTGTGGAACCTGGGTGCCTCAGGCGCGACCTACTACCTCGACAGAATGCATGACACGATCAATTTCCACGGATTGTCATGAGTCATTCCCGACAAGACAGCCAACGGTAAGGACAACTATGCCTTTCCGTAAAGCAGCGGCTGCCACGGCAGCAGCGCTTGCTGCAGTGGCAGGCTCGCTCAGTTCATGCTCGCAGACAAATCCGCATCCGACGCATCCTGCCGCGTCGTCACCAGTAAAGCAGGGCAAGGCCGAGGCCTATTCGGCGGCGATGGCCACGGTAAATGACTATCTGGCGGCATGGCATCAGCAAGGTGGTGCCCAGGCTGCGCAGCAGTTCATGGTCCCGGCCGAGCGCGGACCTGATCCGATCCTCCTGAGGAGCGGCAAAGTGGTCTCCTATCGGCCATTTCGCTGGGTGTCACAGGATGACTTCACTCTCTTTGTGATCCTCGACCTGCATTTCGTCGGCTTCCCCGGTGCATGGAACTCAGGATCGAACGGCAGGTTCGTTACGTTCACCCGGCAAGCCGGGCGGAGTCATTACCTGATGTACTTCGCAACCGGTCCGTAGGAAGCTCCTCGCGGCGGCCAGCGCGGCATCGCGGCCGCGCTGGCCGCTCCGAAGCGCGGTGCTGTCAGGGACCAGCGGCCATCTAGGCTGGTGCGCCAGGTTGTGGTCCTGGCTGTCGCGGGCTGACATCCCATCGTCTACCCCGCTGAAGTCCCAGGTCAGGAGCCCCGGCCTGGTTCACGGCCGGGGGCTCTTGGCTTTCAGATCAGGTATGTGGGCTGGTCGATGCCGAGGCGGACCTTAGCGAAGGCCTGGTCTCGGCCGGTGCTGAAGAGGATGTGCTGACCGGCTGTGTGGACGTCCCTGAAACACCGCTGCAGCGGATGGTGAGCGTAGACGGCTTCGGCGCCGGCCAGGTGGAAGACCCGGTCGACGGCCTCCGTGCCAGCCCGCATGGCCTGGTTCGCGGCCAGCAAGACCAGGGACCTTTGCTCGAGGCCCGGTTCGTCTCCGCGGCAGGCGGCGTCCCAGGTCTGGCCGATTGTGTCGAACAGGAATGACCGGGCTGAGGCCAGCGCTCCCTGCGCCTGGGTCAGCTGGCACTGCACAGCTGCGTCGTGACCGATGCTCTGCGTGGCCGGGCCGCGGACCTTCTTCGTGGCGATGGCTGCGAACTCGTCGAGTGCTCTGCGGGCGATTCCAAGGGGCACGGCCGCCAGGAACATCGCGGCCTGGGTGATGAGCGGGATCCTCCACAGCGGACCGTCGTGGCGGGCGGGCTCGAAGAACGGGGCGGCGAGGTGCGCGGCCGGTACATCCACGGCGGAGACGGCCAGGTGGTGGCTTCCCGTCCCGCGAAGTCCCATCGCGTCCCAGGTGTCCTCGATGGCGGCGGATCGGGCGGGGATGAAGGCGAACCGCCAGTCCGGTGCGCCGGATGCCAGCATCCGGGGAGCACCGGAGTCCGTGACAAGAACGCCCACCTGGAGCCACGCGGCGTGCGGGCAGCCGCTATTGAACGGCCAGCGGCCCGATACCGTGAAGCGGCCGGGCTGCTCGGGTGTGGCCTGTCCGAGCGGCGCCCACATGCTGGTGGAGACGAAATCGGGGTGATCTCCGATCAGCTTCTTGGCCACCGTGGGGTCGAGCCAGGCGAAGAATGCCGTGCTGTTGCCGATCACGAGGGTCCAGCCTGCCGAGCCGTCGGCGCGGCTGATCTCCTCGAAGATCGCCGCGGTCGCGGCAGGGTAGAGTTCGATGCCGCCGAGAGACTGGGGGAGGTTGAGGCGGAACAGGCCAGCCGCTTTCGCCCGCTCCACCAGATCGGCAGGCATCGTCCGAAGCCGCTCGCCCTCGCCCGCTCGTGCCAGGAAGTCCGGCACAAGGTCTTCGACCGCGCTCCACAGTGCGTCTTTGGCCGCGTTCACGGCCAGCGTGTCAGCCATCGCTCCTCCTGATACCCGCGGCGACAGGGCGATCAGGCCCTTGGCACCCAGCATCACCGGTGCTCCGCAGCGGGGCATCCCTGAGATCAGGTATCTGGGGAGGACGCCCGGCTGGCCGTGAGGGCGGCCAGCTCTGCCCGGGACTGGACCCCGAGCTTGACGAAAACGTGCTTGAGGTGAGTCTCGACCGTGTACCGGGACAGGAACAGCCGGGCGGCAACATCCGCATTGGTGAGCCCTTCGGCTGCCAGGCGCACCACGGACAGCTCCGCCTCGGTCAGCGAGGACCAGCCCACTGCTGGCCGCGGGAGCCTTGACCCGGATCGGCCGCGCAGATCCGGCTGCATCCTGGCGGGCGCGACCTCGCCGACGAACGCGAGGATCTCCTCGACCACCACCGACCAGTCCCCGGCCCAGGGCAGATGATCCTGCCCGCGCAAGACCTTCAGGGTCGCTCCAGGGATCTGCCCGGCCACCATTCGAGCGTCCGCGACCGGCACGACGTCCCCGTCGCGGTGCAGCACCAGCGCCGGAACCGCCAGGTTGCTCATCAGGTCGCGCACGTCGATCAGCCCAAGGGAGTCGATCAAGGCCGCCGCCATGGCGGGGCTGGCCGCCGCCCGCTCGAACGCCCCGGCCGCCTCACGCGCCTGCGGACCCGCCAGGCTGGGAGCCACCAGATCGACAAGTCGCCCCTCGCCCCAGTGGCGTACCACCGATCGATACTGCCGCAAGAGCGCGGCCCGAGGACCCCGATACGACGTGCCGTACAGGATCAGGCCCTGCGTCCGGCCGGGATAGGCCGCAGCGAAAGCGATCGCGGCCCGCCCGCCGTCCGACATCCCGAACAGCGCAGCCCGCGATGACTTCGCGGCGGCCATGACCGCGGCCACATCCGCCACCCGATCCTGGGTGGTCGGCAGGTCGCCGACCGGATCCGACAGGCCGGTACCACGCTTGTCCAGGCGGATCACGCGACCGCCCCGTTCCAGCGCCCGGACGAAACGGCGGTACCCGGTCTGCTGCCACTGGATGTCCAGATGCGAGACCAGGCCAGGCACCATGACCAGGTCCGGCGGACCGGCGCCGGATACCTGATAGGCGATCTTCGCCCCGCTCGACTGCGCGTAGCGCGTTTCCGGCAGACGTCGAGCCATGAGGCAATGATCCACCCAGGCCTATAGCCTGCCGGACCGCCCGCCGGAGGCGGCCCGGTCGTGACCGGTTCCGCAACCGAGTCCGCCGGGCCGGGCTGGTCGCCAGCCCGGTCGGTATCAGTGGTCTGTCAGGTGGGGCGGCGGCGGGTGACGGCGTACACTGTCGCGGCGATGAGGACGGCTGCGACGGTGAGGAAGATCGCACTTTCGACCGTCTGGATCAGCCAGAAGTGTGATGCGGGCTGGTAGGCGATCCTCTCGTGCAGGCTGAGGTTCCGGACGACGGGCTGGCAGGCGGCGAGGTGCGCGGCGCTGGGGGGCGGCTCGCTCTGCGCCGGATTGTTGCCCACCGGCGCGCTGGGCGGCGTCCCGGTCGGCCGCAGGTCCGGGCAGTAGCGGCCAAGCACGTCCAGGTTGCTTGTGGTGGATTGGACGAGATGGCCAGACGGGTCGGTGATCGTGATGCTCTGCACCCAGTCGCTGGGTGACAGGCCTCCGGGTGTAATCTCCTGCGGAGCGCCGCTTGGGTTCTGCAGGAGTGCGCTGAGCGGGATGGTGTAGCTGCGGGTCGTGACGGGTGCGAAGTGCGCCCTCGCGATTTCGATCGGGATGCGGGTGGCAGCGTAAGCGACCAAGGTCACGGCCATCGCCGGGATGGTCCGCCGGATCAGGGCACTGGCCGCGACGCCGGCAGCGAGCGCGAACAGGATGCAGGCGACCGGAACGATGCCCTGGATGTCGTACCAGACGCTGTTGTAGCGGCCGTCGAACGCCGCGGTGAGCGGGTCGAGTGCCCAGGTGGCCAGCAGGGCGAGGGCGATCGCCGCTGCCGCGATGACGCCGAAGATCAGGACGATCTTGGTCGTGATCCAGCGTTGCGGGCTGACCGACTGCGTCCAGGCCAGGCGATGGGTGCCCGTCTCGTATTCGCGCGAGACCATCGGCGCCGCAAAGAACATGCCTGCCAGCAGCGGGACCACGATGAGCGCGGCGGTGAACGACGGGATGAGGCGGAAGTCGTTGTGCAGCGCGCCGAGCGCGCCGGGACAACCGGCGCCGCGGTTGGCCCTGAGGCAGTCCGGCAGTCCCAGAACGCGGGCCCGGTCTCTGGCCGTGGACCCGATGACGACCATGAGCGCGGCGAGCGCGGCGAGGATCAGGGCGCTCGTGGCTGCCTCGGCGCGGTGCTGACGCCAGGTCGTCCAGATCATGTCAGGCCCGCTTCCCGCAAGGGCCGCGAGGCCCGCGCGTCCGCGGTCGGGCCGGGGCGCTCAAGGTAGGCCAGCACGAGATCCTCCAGATCGACCGGGGTTACGGTCAGCGCCGGGTTGAGCAGCGGCTGCCTGGTGCGGACGAGCAGGGTGTTGTGCCGTTCGTGCCGGGATCGGCTGAGGACCTCGACCCCGGCGGGCATCCGGGCGGTCTGGTCCGGCGAACCGGCCGCCCAGTGGTGTTCGCTCAGCAGCTGGTCGATGTCGCCGGCCAGGCGGACCCGGCCGTCGCGAATCACCAACAGATGATCACAAACCCGGGCCAGCTCCCCCACCAGGTGTGAGGACAGCATGACGGTGCTGCCGGTCGTGGTCGCGCTGTCGATCAGGGTCTTGAGGACCTCCCGCCTGGCCAGCGGGCAAGCGCGGCCAGCGGTTCGTCCAGCAGCAGCACCTGCGGCCGTTTCGCGACGGCCAGCGCGAGGGCCACCTGGGCCCGCTGCCCGCCGGACAGCCGCCCAGCCCGCCGGCTGAGCGGGACCTCGGCCGCGCTGAGCCGGTCACGGGCCAGCTGGTCGTCCCAGCCCGGGTTCATCGCCCGGCCGAACCTGAGCAGGTCGGCAACGGTGAACTCGCGGTAGAGCGGGCAGTCCTGGGCGAGGAATCCGGGCTGGGCGAGGAATTCCGGCTCGCTGCTCGGCTGCGCGCCCATGACGCGCAGCTGGCCCTCGGAGGCGGGCAGCAGGCCGACGAGCATGCTCAGCAAGGTGGTCTTGCCCGCGCCGTTCGGCCCGACCACGGCGGTGATCGACCCTGCCGGGAGCGACAGAGTGCACTCCCGCAGCGCCCACAGGTCCCCGTAGCGGCGGCCCGCGCCGGTCGTCTCGATCGCCGCGCTCACGCGCTTGCCTCGGCCCTGAAATCCCGCATCGTCGCCAGCACCACGTCCATGATTCCGTCCTCATCCAGGCCCGCCGCCCAAGCCGCAGCGATCCAGCGCTCCAGCCGACGCTGCAGCAGCGACAGCGTCGCTGGCGTCGACTGGCTCAGGCTGCGCTGGACGAAGGTGCCCTGGCCAGGCCGGCCCGCGATCAGCCCGTCGTGCTCTAGCTCCTTGTAGGCCTTCTGGACCGTGTTCGGGTTGATCGCCACGCTCGCCGCGACCTCGTGCGCCGTCGGCAGCTTGTCGCCTGGCTGCAGCCAGCCCAGCCGCAGCGCCTGCTTGACCTGCTGAACGAGCTGAGCGTAGGGCGCCACGCCGTTCGTGGTATCGATCCGGAAGTCCAGCATGGATACTAGAGTAATATACCTAGGCAGATACGTAAAGCCTGCCTAGTTAAATAGGTAATATCTGAATTGCTAGCGGGGACGCGGATTGAACCTGAGCAACCTGACCGGTCAGGGGCTTCTGGACAGCCTGGCGAGGGACAGGACGAAGATCGATGACAATAGCCAGCCAAGCAGCGTCGCGAGGTTGAGCCACCACAGCAGGAGCTTGCCGCCAGGCACGTTCGGATCCGGGTACCAGGTCGATCGCTGATCGAGTGCGATTAGCGGGACCACGGTGTCGATCGCGTACAGCACCGGGCTGAAGCAGCGCACCTCACCGTCGCCGCATGAATCGGCGCGCGGCGGGCTGCCGCGGGTTCTCGAGCCGAGGGCCGGGAGGCCGGCGGACGTGGTCAGCAGACCGCTCGTGGCGTAGACGTCTCCATTGCCGTTCGTCGCTCGCAGGGTGGCCTGGCTTGCCGGTACCTCAAGCGAGGCGACCACGAGCACGAGCAGCGCGGCCAGCATCCACAGGACGCGCGACGGCCGGTACCCGTAGCCGACCGTCGCGTAGACAGCGTCTACAGCGCGCCGCGGCCACGTCGCCGTGGACCGGCCGATCCGCCGGGCATGCCTGCGCTGAGCCATCAGGATCTGCTCGGCCTCGCGAACGTATCCGTGCTGCCGGAACACCCGCGCTGCCTGCTCGTACGCGCCGGAGTCAAACACCGTCTGGCGGCTCAGCCAGGCGCACCTCGCGGTCTGATCCCAGATCCGCTTCGGCTGCGCGCCCTGAGGCTGCTCGAACCGGTCGTAGGTCAGTCCGGCGATGGTGAAGCGCTGCGGCCAGGCCGCCGGATCGTCAGCGAGGAACGTGGTGGTCGCGTCGGTGAAGTCAACGCTCGGCGAGACTGCCTTCCAGCCCAGGTCGATGCCACCGCACACGGTCGCGGACACCGCCTGGATCGCGTGACCGTGCTCGTTCCGCGGCGCGGGACCGGGGCAGGTGAACTCACCGCCGGTCAGCTGCATCCGGCCCTCGATGGTGCATCGGTCCAGAACTACCAGCCCGGTCGAGGCGAAGCCGTCGACCAGCCTGACAGATCCTTTGACCACGGCCTGATTGAGGCTGATCGAGTACCCGCCCGGATTATCCAGCCGCGCCCCGTCGGCACTGAGACTGCCCAGCGTGGCGCCGCGGAAGTTGACCCGTCCGCCCTGCGTCCGCAGATCGGCCAGGTGGGCATCGCCGTCGACGACAAGAGCGGTCGCGCCGACGATAGACCGCCGCTCGGCGCCGCTCAGCGCACAATGCAGCGCGAGAGTGCCGTGGATGACCGCGCCCGACAGCCTGATGCTGCCGGTCACCCTCACCTCACGGTCGAGCCTGAGGTCGGCGCGAAATTCGGCGTTGGTCAGGTCCAGCGCCGTGCGGCCGGGTGCCCGCAGCACGCATGGCCCGCTGATGAGCAAACTGCTCAGGTCGCCCATCGACATGTCGATGGGACCCGTCACCGCACAGCGTCCGGCCAGCATGACCTCGGCACCGACCGACAACCGGGCGGCGCTGAGCGCGGTGCCGGCAGCAGCAGACCTCGCGTAGATGCTGCCCTTCGGCACCTCGTCGCCAGCTTCGACGGTCGCATTGCGGATCAGGAACCGTCCGCCGATCCGGGCGCTCCCCAGGTCAAAGCGTCCCCGGATGGCCGGCCTGCGCCCGGCGGCGTCGTCGATCAGGAACACACTGCCCGCGATGCTCGTGTCCCCGAGATCGATGGCCGGCCCACCCGATGACTCGATCAGTGCCCCGGTCAGGTCGAACGAGCCGTCTATCCGGGCCCCGATCATCCTGACCTCTCCCAGTGATGTGAACCCGTGAATCAGTCGGACGGCGCCGCCCACATGGATCCGGTCAGCGTGGATCGAGCGACCGCCCTGGCCGTCGATCGTGGCATCGACGCAGAGCAGGCGTCCGCCGATCTCTGCTTCGCACAACCAGATCGCCGATCGCTTCGACGTGCTCGCGCTCGTCAGGTGCGCGCCGGCCACCCGGGATCGCGACAGGTCGAGGTCGCGGCGCAGCCGCAATCCGTTGCCGAGCAGGCCAGGCAGGTGCGGGCATCCGGTCAGTGACAGCTCGAAGAGCTCTGCGCCCGCCACGACGGGCGCGGAGTCGAAGGAGCAGCCGTCGAAGCGGAGCGGGAACGGCACCGCCAGCCCGGCCAGGTCCAGGCAGCCGACAACGACCGCGTTGTTCAGCCGGAGCCCGCGAGGATCGATCTGCTCTTTGAGCTCATGACAGCACTTGCGCAGCAGATCAGCCTGGACCGCACGCGGCACGCCATCGATCGCCGCGTCGACTAGGACTCCGCGCCGGAACGCGCCGATCAGCTCGGCCTCGTCGATCTCGTCCATGACACGCTCCCAGGCCTTCCGCAGCGCCGTGCCCGCGTTCACCAGGGTCGGAGCCCGATCGCGCCCACCTTGCCAGCCCGACCGGACCGGCGGGTGGGCGAGTCGCTCGCTACGGCTGCGGCGCCCCCCGGTAGTAGCTGCTGGTCCGGAGCCGGAACCAGCGGTCGCGAAGACCCACCTGGCGGTTACGGAACCACATTCTCCAGCCAACCGTGACGTTGAGGGCACGCAGCCGTAGTCGGCGATGCCCGAACCAGATCACCATCGGCGGCACCGGGCGGCGCGGCGCGCGGTGCGACCTGCCTAGGTCGGGCCTGGCTCGGGCTAGGCGCTGCTCGACCTGGTCGGCGTGATGCCAGCTGAGTGAGTAACGCTGGTCGTCATCGATGCCGAGCCGCTGAGTGAGCCGCCATGCCGCGTCGCGCTCCAGGTTAGACAGCGCGTCCCGGTCGGAGCCCCGGCGGACCCGGTCGAGCGGTAGGTGGTCCTGCCGCCACCGCAGCGCCGTCCACGCCCGGGCGTTCAGGGCGGCGACCGGGAGCGGCGGGCGGTCCATCGTGCCGGCCGGGGTGAGCGGCGGAAGAGTGATCAAAGGCTCGTCGGCCGCCGCCCCGATGGCCGCAAGAGCTGCCCGGCGGACCGCGGCCGGGTGGAGTCCCGACCGGCTCAGCGTCGCCAGAACCTCGGGCGTGCCCTGGTCGAGCAGCGCGACCAGAAGATGCTCGGCACCCGGGTCCTGGCGCCTGGCTTGCGCGAGCGACTGCGCGGCGCCCTGCGCTTGCATGTGCAGGTAGCCGCTGCCGTCACCAGGAGTCCCGGCAGCTGCCGTGACCACCGCGCGAGGGGAATGCCCCTGACCAGGGTCGAGGGCCGCAGCAGCGGGCCCGTGACCTTCGGATATGCCGACCAGGACGTGCACCGGGCCGCAGCTGCAGCCCAGCTCACGAGCGAGCTGGAAGCCGCGCCAGATCGCCTCCTGGTACGGGTCGCTTAACTCCTCGTAAGGCACCACAACAGCATGCCAGCTAGCGGGCCAGACAACGAGTCCGGCAGGTCTGCCCGACCACCACCCTGCACCGCACGCTACGCCTGGCAACGGACCGCAGGTCAGTTGAGTCCGCCAGGTCCGCGGCGGGCTGGCTGCTCTGGCGGATCGATCAGCTAGTCCGCAAAGCGCTATACCGGCTTGCGCTATACCGGCTTGCGGTATAGCGGCTTGCGGTATAGCGCAGATCGGTATAGCGTGGTCCGTAGGAACGTGGACGAGCGAGCGCGGTTGCAATCAGGAGGGTGCCATGCGGGACCGACTGGATCGCTGGGCCGATCCGCCGTTGCTGGTGCTGGCCAGCCTGGCCGACCAGCCAAAGCACGGATACGCCATCACCCAGGACGTGGCGGACACGATGGGCGTCCGGCTCAGCGCCGGCACCCTGTACGCGGTGATCTCCAGACTGGAGTCTCGCGGCCTGATCGAGCCGCTTGACTCCGAGGACCGGCGCCGGCCGTACCGGCTTACGGCGGCCGGGGCCCGGGCGCTCGCGGAGCAGACCGAGCGGATGAACAAGGTCGCCTTCATCGCACGGGAACGGCTTCGCGCCGAGTATGGCTGGGCCGGCGCGTGAGTACCGCGCAGCGGCCGCCGGCCGGATCGTCGAGCGCCAGCATGCCGGCCCGCGCCGCGCTGGCGCTGTACCCGGCCGCCTGGCGAGCCCGCTACGGTGACGAGGTTCGCGCCCTGCTTGACGACTCCGGCACCGACCTGCGCACCATCGCCAGCCTGGCGTGGCAGGCGATACCGGCGTGGATCCGTCCGGCCAGGCAGCTCTACGACCGGCCGGCCCGGATGCGGGCCAGTATCGCCACGGTCCTGCTGGCATGGACGGCGCTGACCGGCATGGCGCTTGTCTTCGAGCAGCTCACCCAGGCCCAGGGCTTCACGGTGCCAGGCCATCCGATCATCAGCTGGTCGTATTGGGTCTTCGACGGGGCCGTCATCGTTTCGGTGCTGGCCGTCGTAGCCGGCGGTCTTCCGCTGTGGCGGCTGATGGTGCGCGGCGCCCGCCGCGAGCACCGCCCGCGCGACCTGGCCTACCTGCTATTGCCGATCGTCGTGCCCGTCGTGTACCTGACCGCCGCGATCGTTATTGTCAAGCTCGTCCGCCACGCCGGCGCGGGGACGGTGTACCCGAGGCTGAACTCGGTAGTCGACCTGGCGAATGGCGGCGTCGGGCCCTGGTGGTTCCTTGGGCTGATCGTCCTCGGGTTCGCCGCCGGCGGCCTGTTCGCGGCGGGACCCGGGCTGGCTCTGCGCAGGCTCCGCCCCAGCGAGCCGGCCGTTGGCCGGGCCGCCAGGGCCGCAGGCCTCGCGGCGGCGACCATGGGCCTCGCCGGTGCCGCCAGCATTGTCGCCGCGATCGGCCTCTACCTGTGGGCACCCGAGTACGCCGGCTACCACCAGGGCTGGCCGCTGTGGATATACCTCCCGGTCGTCCTGCTGGCCGCCGTCGTCGCCATTGTCAGCGGCGCGCGCGGGATCCGGGCTGCGCGGTCGCCTGCCGCCGCATGACGCCCGCGGCGCCACGCGAGCTTTGATCCGGAAGAGCTCAAAGGCCGCGAGGCGATGACGCGGGCCTGGAAGCTTGCTGCGCCGGACGGCTAGATGCCCGTTGCCTGCCGGGTCGGAGCCCGTGCTGCCGCACTCAGGCAGCTCCCCCGGCCGCAACCGCTGCACGCTGCACGCTGCCTGCGGCCGACCGCTCGACAACCTCGAAGCGAAACATCCACCGAGAAGGCGATCAGATGTGCGACGCAAGCATCGAAGTCAGCGGGCTGCACAAGCGGTTCGGACCGACGCTGGCCCTGGACGGCCTGTCGTTCACCGTCGCGCCGGGGCAGGTCACCGGGTTCGTCGGCCCGAACGGCGCGGGCAAGTCCACCACGATGCGGGTGATCCTGGGCCTGGACGCGCCCGATGAAGGCCACGCGCTGGTCAGCGGGCGGCCGTACCGGACCCTGCGCCGGCCGCTGCGTGAGCTTGGGTCGCTGCTTGACGCGTCCGCGCTGCAGCCCAGCCGGACCGCTCGCAACCACCTGCTCTGGCTGGCCCACTCCCAGGGCCTGACCGCCCAGCGGGTCGATGCGGTGATCGAGCAGGCCGGCCTGCAGAGGGCGGCGCGGCGGCGGGCGGGCGGGTACTCGCTGGGCATGCGGCAGCGGCTGGGGATCGCCGCTGCGCTGCTCGGTGACCCGCCGATACTGATGCTGGACGAGCCGTTCAACGGCATGGATCCGGAGGGGATCGTGTGGATGCGCGGTTTCCTGCGGTCGCTGGCCGCCCAGGGCCGGGCGGTGCTGGTGTCCAGTCACCTGATGAGCGAGTTGCAGGACGCCGCCGATCATCTGGTGATCATCGGCCGCGGCAGGGTGATCGCCGATACCAGAACCCGCGACCTGCTGGCGGCCGCGTCCGGTGACCGGGTTACGCTGCGCACCACCGCGCCGGCGGAGGCGGCGGCGGTGCTGGCCCGCGCGGGGGCCAGCACCGCCGCCGTGGCCGCCACCGACACCTGCACGCTGACGGTGTCCGGCCTGACTGCCGGGCAGGTGGTGAGCGTCCTGGGTGAGAGCGCGGTGCCGTTCTCTGAGATATCGGCCCACCACGCGACGCTGGAGGAGGCCTACCTGGAACTCACCAGCGACGCGGCCGAGTATCGCGCCGCCGGGCCTGCGGGTGGGCTTGTCCCGCAGAGTTCTCAGGAGGCGGCGCGATGACCGCCACGATCACGCCGGAACGCTCCGGCACCCTGGCCGAACGCGATGGTTTCGCGCGGCTGCTGCACGCCGAGTGGACCAAATTCCGGACCGTACGCGGCTGGGTGATCGGCATGGTGATCGCCGCCCTGCTGACCGCGCTGATCGGGTTGTGGGCCGCAGCCGGTCCGCAGACTGGTTGTGGTCAGGTCATCACTCCGGGCGGCCAGGGCGGCACTCCGGTCGCCTGTCATCCCTACGTCCCGGTAGGGCCGGGCGGCGAAGCGGTGACCGACAGCTTCTACTTCGTGCACCAGCCGCTGCACGGAAACGGCAGCATCACCGTGCGGGTAACCTCGCTGACCGGCGGGACGTCATCGGATAATCCGGGCGGGCAGATCACGGCCGGCCTCCAGCCGTGGGCCAAGGCCGGGATCATCATCAAGGACGGCATCCGGCCCGGATCGGCGTACGCGGCGATGATGGTCACCGGCGGTCACGGGGTGCGGATGCAGTACGACTACACCCATGACACGGCGGGCCTGCATGGAGCCGTCTCCGCTGCCTCCCCGCAGTGGCTGCGGCTGACCCGGTCCGGTGACACGCTCACCGGATATGACTCCGCCGACGGCACGCACTGGACCCGGGTGGGTACCGCCAGCTTGGCCGGGCTGCCATCGGCGGTGCAGGTCGGCTTGTTCGTCACCTCCCCGCAGTATGTGACTGCCGAGAACAACAGTCCGACCCTGGCTCACGCGGTCTTCGATCAGGTCCACCTGTCAGGCCCGCGGGCCTCCGTCGCGTGGAGTGGCGGCGAGATTGGGGCCAACGCCGAGTACGGGCCGCTGCCCGGCGGATTTCACCAGGCTGGCAGCGGGTTCACGATGAGCGGGTCCGGCGACATCGCGCCCGCGGTGCCCGGGCCAAGCGGCGGCAAGCCCGCTGACCACGGCCTCGTCGGCGCGTTCGCCGGGCTGATCCTGGTGATCGTGCTGGGGACGATGTTCATCACCGCCGAGTACCGACGGGGCCTGATCCGCACCACGCTCGCCGCGAGCCCGCAGCGCGGCCGGGTCCTGGCGGCCAAGGCGATCGTGATCGGCTCGGTCACCTTCGTGGCCGGGCTGGCCGGCACCGCCGTCTTGATCCCGCTCGGCGACCGCCTGCTGCGCGACCACGGCAACTACGTGTTCCCGATTACCGTCCTCACCGAGGTACGGGTGGTGGCCGGCACGGCGGCGCTGCTCGCCGTGGCCGCCGTACTCGCCCTTGCCCTCGGCACGATCCTGCGGCACAGCGCCGGGCCGATCACCGCGGTCATCGCGCTGATCGTCGTGCCGTACTTCTTCACGGGCCCGCTGGCCGTTCTGCCCGCTGGCGCCGCGGACTGGCTGCTGCGGGTAACCCCGGCCGCCGGGTTCGCCATCCAGCAGACCATCCCGCAGTACTCCCAGGTGAGCAACGCCTACACGCCCATGTACGGCTATTACCCGCTTGGGCCGTGGGCCGGCTTCGCCGTGCTCTGTGCCTGGGCCGTGCTCGCCCTTGGTTTGGCCACCGTCCTGCTTCGCCGGAGGGACCCATGAGCGACGCGCTGCACGCGGAGTGGACCAAGCTGCGCACCCTGGCCAGCACCGGCTGGCTGCTGCTCGGCGTGATCGCGCTTACCGTGGCCGTGAGCGCCGCAGCGGCCGCCGTCGGCACCTGCCATTCCTCGGCCGGCTGCCATCCCGACATCACCAAGCTCAGCCTCACCGGAATCGGCCTCGGCCAGGCGGTCGTGGTCATCGTGGCCGTGCTGGCGGTCAGCGGCGAGTACAGCACCGGCATGATCCGCACCACCCTGGCCGCGATGCCCTGCCGGACCGCCGTGCTGGCCGCCAAGGCCGCGGTCGTCCTCGGCCTGACGCTGGCCGCCGGCGCCGTCGCCGTGCTCGGATCCGTGCTGGCCGGGCAGCTGATCCTGCCCGGCCACGGGCTCACCCCGGCGCACGGCTACCCGGCCCTGTCCCTGACCGACGGGCCGGTGCTGCGCGCCGCCGTCGGGTCGGTGCTCTACCTGGGTTTGATCGCGCTGCTCAGCCTGGGCATAGCCACCGCAGTGCGGGATTCCGCTGCCGCCATCGGGGTCGTCCTCGGCCTGCTGTACCTGTTCCCGATCCTCGGCCAGGTGGTCAGCAGCCCGGGCTGGCAGCGTCACCTGGAGCAACTCGGGCCGATGAGCGCCGGGCTGGAGATCCAGGCCAGCACCGGCCTGCGCAACCTGCCGATCAGCCCATGGGCGGGACTGGGCGTGCTCGCCGCCTGGGCCGCCGCGGCACTCCTGGTCGGCGGCCTGCTGCTCCGTCTCCGCGACGCGTGAACGACAACTCCGGCCAGCCGGCTTTAGCTGCTGCCTACCGGCACCAGGGTCGGCTGCAGGCTCGGGCTGGCCGGCCTTGCGGCCGCCTGCCAGATCCGCGCCGCCAGCAGGACCATCGCGGCCGCGAATGGCAGCATGAACAGGACGGCGACGATCCCGGAGGATGACTGCGCTTCAGCGACTTCCAGGCCGAGGGTGAACAGGACCGCCAGCCAGCGCGGCACGCTCCGGCTTCGCCAGAGGGCAAACCCCAGGAGCACCGGCGCGGCGTACTCGCTGAAGAAGTAGAGGTAAACGAACACGTGGCCGAACTCGGAACTGAAGGTTGTCACCAGGAACCGCGCGGCGGCTTCTGGTGACACGTGTGCCGTCGCCGCGGCGGCGAGGTTGGCACCAACCAGCACGTTGACGATGGCTCCGCAAAAGGCGCCGAGGCCTCCGAGCAGCGCAGCCACGGTAGCGACGATCCAGCCGCGGTCTGTCACCAGCCTGGCAATCGCCGCATACGAGACGGCCAGCGCCCCGAGCGCGAGAATCGTGAGCGAGCCAGCGAGGTAAAGCTGAGTCGGGTGCCCGGCCGCAATGGGCAGCACCTTGAACGCGACGGCCATGGTCATTATCACCTGGTCGGTGCCCTTGGGGTTCAGTCCCTCGGCGCTCATATAGAGCACGGCAGCGATGGGCAAGAAGTACGTTTATGGCCGCGCCGAACCGGGGGCTTCTGACCGGCCGTCCTTGTTTCCCAGCAGCAGGGCCAGCACCTCGCCGATGGCGGGCGCCTGGCTAGCGGGCTCCGGCAGCGGCAGATGCGCCTGGATCTGGTAGCGATTGCGACGGCCGTCTCGGTGCTTGACCACATATCCGGCCTTGGTCAGGTCGGTGACGAGGCCGTGGGCGCTGCGCTCGGTGATGCCCAGGCTGGCCGCGATGTCGCGAAGCCTCGCGCCCGGATCGTGGGCAATGCATAGCAGCACCCTGGCGTGGTTGGTCAGGAAACTCCATTCGGGCACGCTCGGTAAGCTAGCACAGCTCGTTTCCGGAAACACGTTGCTTGCTTTCGAGTCACGGGCCGCTCGGCGCCAAGGCCGAGGGTGGACTTATCGCAGCGAGACCTGGCCTGCGCAGGATTCCGAATAGTCCTTGATATTTCTTGAAATATGTTGCTGGTTTTGTGGATCCAGCGTAGCTTGGGTGGCAGATCGTTTGGCCCGACTGTGGCCCTCTCGCCGCCTCCATTGCCGCGACCGCGGCCTGCTACCGAAGCCAGACCAGCAATCAAAAGGGATGACCGGATGAGCGCCCCAGCGAACCATAAGCGCACCGGGCCTTCCGTTGTCGAGAACTGGGCCATTAGGGGTCAGGGGTCGTGGAGATGGTGGTCTGCGGGCGGATGGTGCGCTGGCTGGCGGCCAGCATGCCAAACCACAATGCTGCCCAACCTGACCCGACCAACAGGCCGGCCAGAACGTCGGTCAGCCAGTGCGCGCTCAGGTAGGTGCGGCTCAGCGCAACGAGAACAGACCAGGCCGCGGCGGCCGCAAGAGCCAGCAGCCGGGATCTGCCGGGACGGGTCAGGATGAGCGCCAGCGCGACCGCCGTCACCGCCGCTGTCAGGGCATGCCCGGACGGCATGGACTGGCCGGTGACGGCGACCAACGAACCGTCAGGGCGGGGCCGGTCCACCAGCGCCTTCACCGGCCCGATGCACAGCTGGGCGCACAACTCCGCCAGCCCGAACACCGCCAGCGCCCGCCACCGCGCCCAGATCGCGAGCCCGGCCGCGACGGCCAGCAGGACAGTCCACATGACCACGCCGCCGCCGACCACGTCGAGCACTTTCGCGACCACGACGCCGGGCGACACGCGGGCGTCAAGCATCCAGCCGAGCCACTGGTTGTCCGCTGGCTGCACCGACGACGGCGTGATCGCGGCGACGGCAATCAATGCGGTGCCCAGAGTCAGGCAGACCAGGCCGACGAGCACCCAGCCGGGCTCCGCCAGCCTGAGTCGGCCACTGCGGCCGTCGGCTCGGCTCAGGGTCAGCTCGGTGTCTGGTCCCGGCTGGCTCATCGGAATGGCGGCCACGACGTGCGGTTACTGCCCATGACGGATTCGCACAGCATACAGCTGGCCGTTGGCGAGCCGAAGCTGCGGCAGCGGGGCCAGGTACTGGCCCCGACGCGGTACCGGCATCCGGGCGATGCGATCCGCCTGATCGCTGCGGCCTCGGCGCTGGCCGTCGCGGCCGTGATCGCCGCGCTGCTGCCTGCCCTGCTCCGGCCGGCCGCGGCCGCGATCACCGCGGTCGGGCCAGCGACCGCGGCCGGACAGGTACTGACCGGCCTGGTCCAGGTGACAATCGCGGCCGCAGCCCTGGTGCTGCTGGTAGCAGCCTTGCGGTACCGCCGGTTCCGGGTGCTGGTCACCGTGGCAGGCGGATTAGCGGCGGCCGCGGTCCTGATGGCCGGAATCAGCTACCTGGCCGGGCTCGGCGGCTCCGCTGGGCTGCCCGCCGGGTTGCGCCAGGGTTCCTGGCTGACCGGCGCAGGCTTCCCCGATCCGGCCGTCCTCGCCGGACTTGCCGCGGTCGCGGTGGCCGCGGCGCCGTGGCTGAACCGGCCGTGCCGCCGGGCGGCCTGGACCACGCTGCTGTTGATCGGCGCGGCGCGGCTGGTCACCGGCGGACTGCTGCCGATGCAACTGGTGCTGGCGCTGGCCGCGGGGGTAACCGTGGGAGCGTGCCTGCTGGTGGTGTTCGGAGTGCCGGACCGGCGGATGGGCCCCGCCGCAGTGGCAGCGGCGCTCCGCGCGGGTGGCGTGCCGGTCAGCCAGGTGACCGGGCCGCTGCGCAACGCGAAGGGATCGCGGCCGTTCGAGGCGGTGACCGACGACGGACATGCGCTGTTCGTCAAGGTGCTTGGCTCCGATCAGCGGGACGCCGACCTGCTGTACCGGGCGTACCGTAGCATCCGGCTGCGCGGCGTCGGCGACACCAGGCCAGCCGCCTCGCTGCTCAAGGCCGTGGAGCATGAGGCGCTGCTGGCAGTGATGGCCGAGCGGGCCGGCGTCGCGGTGCCGCATGTCGGCCAGGTCGTCAGGGCAAACGACGGGTCCGTGCTGCTGACCATGGAGCTGGTAGCTGGCCAGTCCCTGGACGGCGTCCCGGCCGATCGCATCACCGACCAGCTCGCCGGTGACCTGTGGCGCGAGGTAGGCCGGCTGCATCAGGCCAGGATCGCGCACCGGTCGCTGCATGACGCCAACATCATGATCAGCAATAACGGGTCTCCCAAGCTGGTCGACTTCAGCTTCGCCGAGCTCGCCGCGACCAGCCGCCAGCGAGCGATCGACGTGGCTGAGCTGCTCACCTCGCTGGCCGGCCGGATCGGCCCGGACCGCGCGGTCGCAACCGCAACGGCCGCGATCGGGGCCAACGGCATCGCCGCCGCCGTGCCGCTGCTGCAGCCGCTTGCCCTGTCGGCCGGCACCCGGCGCGCGATCAGGGGCCAGGACGGGCTGCTGAAAAGGACGCGGGCGGCCGCTATCGCGGCTTCCGGCGGCGACGCGGACCAGGACCTCGCCCGGCTGCAGCGGGTCCGGCCGCGCACGCTGCTGGCGATTGCCGCGCTGGCCGGCGCCTTCTACTTCGTGCTGCCGCAGATCGCCCGGGTGGGCAGCAGCTGGCACGCGCTGCAAAGCGCCGACTGGGCCTGGCTGCCCGCGATCATCCTGCTGTCCGCGCTGACCTACGTGGCCAGCGCGATAGCGCTGATCGGCTCGGTGCCCGGTCATGTCCCCTTCGGCCCGGCCGTGCTGGCGCAGGGCGGTTCGTCGTTCATCAACCGGGTGTCGCCGGCCAACGTCGGCGGGATGGCGCTGAACGCCCGGTTCCTGCAGAAGAACGGAACCAGCACCCCGGCCAGTGTCGCGGCGGTCGGGGTGAACAGCCTGGCTGGCGCCGTCATGCACGTCGTGATGATCGTGGTTTTCTTCGCGCTGGCCGGCCACGACCTGACGAAGGCGTTCAAGCTGCCGTCGGGCAGCAAGATCCTGCTGATCCTGGCGGTGATCATCGCGCTAGTCGGGGTGGTGCTGGCGACCCGGCCCGGTCGTCGCTGGACGCGCAAGCAGCTGATCCCCGGTGCCCGATCCGCGGCTGGCAGCCTGCGGCAGGCCGCCGCCAGCCCGGCGAAGCTGGGCCTGCTGTTCGGCGGCTCGGCCCTGATCACCCTCGCCTACATCGGAGCACTGGCCGCCTCGGTCCAGGCCTTCGGCGCGGGTCCTGGCCTGGTTCTGATCGGTGCCGTTTACCTGGGTGCCGCAGCGCTTGCGGCGGCAGCGCCGACGCCGGGCGGTCTCGGCGCGATCGAGGCGGCGCTGATAGCCGGGCTGACCGGCGTGGGGATGCAGGCCGGACCTGCCGTCTCGGCCGTGCTGCTGTACCGGCTGGCGACCTACTGGCTGCCCGTGCTGCCGGGCTGGCTGTGCTGGCGATCCCTGCAGCGCCGTGGGTACGTATGAGCGCGAGTCCGCCGACGCCGGCCCAGGGCGCTCCGGCCCGGGTGCTGGCCTGGCCGGCCGGTCGCCAGCGCCGCCCGTCGGGCGCGCCGCCGCCGCTGCCGCGGCACATCGAGCGCAGCGGGCTGATCTGGCTGGCGGTCGCGATCATGGCCGTCGGCGCGGCAATCGCGGTGTTCGCCGGCGGCCTGAGCCGCTGGGCGGTCGATGTCACGGTCATCGACGACGCCTTGACCCGGCAAGTGGCCGGCGTGCCTATTCCGGGATTCACGGCAGTCGCCCGAGTGATCGCTGAGGCGGGCGCAGTACCGGCGACGGTCGTCGCGGGATATCTGCTCCTGCTGGCGCTGATCGTGCTCCGCCGATTCCGGCACCTGCTGGTCCTGGTCGTCAGCTACGAGGTGCTCACCCTGCTGACGACGATCATCCTGCTGGTCGTGCACCGGCCGTTGCCGTTCGGCGTGCCGATCCAATTCCGGTGGGCTGGCTTCACAATGCCGTCGGTCGAGATCGAGAAGGGGTGCGCCGTGCTGACCGGCGCGCTGTACACGCTGGTGCCCGCCGGGCGGTGGCGGCGCCGCGGCGGCAGGGCCGCGGTCGCGATCGTCGTCGTGATCGGCCTGTCCCGGATGCGGCTGGGCGTGGACGCGCCTGCCGATCTGCTGCTCGGCGCGATCCTCGGCGTTACGGTGCCGCTGCTGGGACTGCGGCTGTTCGCCCCAGAGGAGTCGTTCCCGGTCGTCTACGGCGGCGCGCACGGTGCGCATCTTGACCTCGGCGGCGCTCGCGGTCACGCGATAAGGCGCGCGCTGAAGGATCAGATGGGCATCGAGGTGTCCGGCATCGAACCGTTCGGCCTGGCCAGTTCCGGCGGGTCAAGCCCGATGCGGCTGCGGCGGGCAGACGAACCAGGCGGATACCTGTTCGGCAAGCTGTATGCGCGCTCGCACGTCCGCGCGGATCGCTGGTACAAGCTCGGGCGGCAGCTGCGGTACGGCCAGCTGGAGGATGAGCGGTCGTTCAAGGGCGTCCGCCGCCTCGTGCAGCAGGAGGATTATGCGCTGCGGCTCTGCCGGGACGCCGGGCTGCCGAGCCCGCAGCCACACGGCTTTGTCGAGCTCACACCGGACCGGGAGTACCTGCTGATCACCGAGTTCTTCGCCGGCTCGACCGAACTCGGCGACGCCACCGTGGATGACCAGGTCATTGATGACGGGCTGCTGATCGTCAGGAAGATGTGGGACGCAGGCCTGGCCCACCGCGATGTCAAGCCGGCCAACCTGCTGGTCCGGGCCGGCCGCCTGCTGCTGATCGACGTGGCGTTCGCTGAGGTGCGCCCGACGCCATGGCGGCAGGCGGTCGACCTGGCCAACATGATGCTGTGCCTGGCCCTGCGCAGTACCGCCGGGCGCGTCTACCAGCGCGCGCTGCAGTTCTTCACGGTGGCGGAGATCTCGGAGGCGTTCGCCGCCGCCCGCGGGCTCGCGCTGCCGTCCCAGCTCCGCAACGCGATCCGGGCCAGCGGCCGCGAACTGCACCAGGAGTTCCTCCAGTTGCTGCCGCGCCGGCCTGCGCCGGTCCGGGTTCAGCGCTGGAGCGCGCGCCGGGTGGGCTCCTGCGCTGTCGTCCTCGTGGCGGTACTCCTGCTGGTCATCACCCTGGCAAATGTCCTGGTCAACACCGCCACCCCGGCGACCGTGCTGAATGTCACCACGATGGACTGCCACGCTCTGGAACCGCTGCTGGCCGAGGCCCAGTCGGTGCCGACAGCCACCGAGGTGGTGTGCATCCGGTCGCTGCCCGTCGGCTGGACTCTCAGCCGGGTCCAGGCGCACCGCGGTGCCTCGGGCATCACGCTGGACAACGACCGGGCCGGCGGCACGCTGCAGCTGACTCTGACCGCGCACTGCATCGTGGGCCGGGCCGCGGCGGCCGGGTCAGCGGAGCCGGGGATCAGTCAGCTGCGTGCTCTGGGCGGTGCCCGGTTCTCAGCCACCTGGTACGACGTCTTCCCCGGCGGCTGCGTCCAGATCGCGCTGCGCCCAGCCACCCAGCAGGCCGCGGTAGACCAGGGACTGGCCGGGCAGGTCCAGGCGATCGTCGGGTACGTCTCGCGTGCCGCGTTGCGGCACGACCTGGCCCAGCGCTCCGGGGGGCGACTGCACCTGAACTAGTGCTGCACCACCGCAGGGGCCGGGCGTTCGGCGTGCAATGGCGGACCAGGGCCGACGCGGTCAGATCCGCGGCAGCACGCCGCTGCTGCAAGACGGCCTCTTCGCTGTGATCAGAGGTACTGCCCGCCACCTTCGCTGGCTCCGGCTACCCACTCGACGCCTAGCACGTCCACCGGGTCCACCACGTCCCACCCGTCATCGCGCGAGGTCTCAACGAGCCCGTCAGGCCGGAGCCGCACGCTGAGCAGCGGGTGCTTCTCATCGTTCAGGGTCCATCGGGCGCCCAGTGCCCGGAACAGGAGCCTGGCCTGCCCGTGCTTGCCGATCACTGGCTCGAGCAGTTCAACAAGTGTCGTGCCGTCCACAGCGCAACCTTACTTGCCAGGTCTGTTCTGCCCAGGTTGGGACGCAGTGGCGGGCGCAGTCCGCCTGCGTGGATGCGTGGCAGCGGACAGTCAGCCGGCCGCGCGGCTGGCCTGGCTGCCTGGATGATCGCGGATTGGAGGCCGGCCCCGGCGTCATGCGTGCAGGTGATGCTGATGCCGGTGAACCCGGCTGCCGTCAGCAGATCGCGGTATCGCGTCTGAGTGAGGGTGCCGCTGATGCAGCCGACCCGCTGCTCGGCTTCGGCCAGCCGGGCCGGGTCGATGCCTTCGTCGGCGATCATGTCGGAGACGCCCAGCCGACCGCCGGGCCGCAGGACCCGGAAGGCCTCGGCGAGGACGCGTGCCTTGGCTGCGGACAGGTTGATGACGCAGTTGGAGATGATCACATCAACGTGTGCGTCGGGCAGCGGGATGTCCTCGATGTGGCCGTACAGGAAGCGGGCGTTGGTGACGCCGGCCTGGGCTGCGTTGGCGCGGGCGAGTGACAGCATCTCGGTACTGGCGTCCAGTCCGTAGGCGGTGCCCGCCGGGCCGACTCTGCGGGCCGAGAGCAGGACGTCGAGTCCGCCGCCTGAGCCGAGGTCCAGGACGGTCTCGCCCGGCTGCAGGCTCGCGACCGCGACGGGGTTGCCGCAGCCGAGGCTGGCACGCAGCGCCGCTTCGAGCATGCTTTCGGTATCTGAGTATGCGGTAGCGCCGAAGCACCCGCCGGTGAAGGCATCAGGGTCGCAGTCGACGGGTGCGCCACCGGCCAAGGCGGTGCGCCAGGTCGGAATAGCGGTGGATGACCGCGTCCCTGAGGGTCGCGGGGTGATCGTTGGTCACTGGCGTCCTCCTCGTTAGCGTATTGCGTGGACAGGGGCTGACTGGGTGGGGACGGGACGGCCCATGACGATGTCAGCGGCGGTGGGGAAGCACTCCACGCACGCGTCGTTGATCCGGTAGTAGCTGGCGGTGCCGCGCTGCTCGGACAGGACGAAGCGCACGTCAGCCAGCACCTTGAGGTGGGCGGAGACGGTCGACTGGCCGACGTTGACGGCGGCGACGATCTGGCCGACATTCATCGGTCGCTGGTGCCGGGCGAGCAGGGAGACTATCTGGATCCGGGTGGCGTCAGCGAGGGCCTTGAACCAGGTGGCGTACTCGGCGGCGGTGGCCCGGTCGAGCGGCTGCGTCAATTCTTTCATCGTTCATCGACGATAGACGATGAAAGAAGGAAGAGCGCAGCTCGCTGCGGCGCCGCGAGACTGGCACCAGGATGACCGGACTTCGACATACATCTATATTGACGGATGTCGATGCTTATGGCAGACCTCAGAGCGCAAGCAGATATAGACAGCTATCGAAGTCTAGGCCAGGAGAGCTACATGTCCCACCGCGTGCAACTGGCACTCAATGTCAGCGATGTCAATGAGGCCGTCGCCTTCTACCGCAAGCTCTTCGGTGCCGAGCCCGCCAAGATCCGGCCCGGCTACGCCAACTTCGCCATCGCCGAGCCGCCGCTCAAGCTCATCCTGATCGAGAATCCCGGCCACGGCGGCACCCTCAACCATCTCGGTGTGGAGGTCCCGGATACCGACACCGTCGACGCCGAGCAGAATCGGCTCGCCGCGGCCGGGCTGGCCTCGGTCGACGAGCGGGCGACCACCTGCTGCTACGCAAAGCAGGACAAGTTCTGGGTCCAGGGCGCGCCTGATGGCGAGCGCTGGGAGATCTACACGGTGCTGGCCGACAGCCAGACGTTCTTCGGCGGGGACCAGGATGCCCCGCAGTGCTGCGGCGGCGACACTCGCCAGGCCGAGAACGCCACGGAGCCAGGCGCGGAAGCCGCCAATCCGGGCTCCGACATCAGGAAGCCGGCCGCGGACGCCATCTGCTGCTAGCACGCGAGCCAGGCCCGCCTGCCGCTATGGACCTGACCAGGCCGATCAGGTCCGGTCTTCCGGGGCATGCGCCGGGATCCCGGGCAGCTGCCGGGCGACCCGCTCCGCTTCCCCGGCACGCCGCCGTCTGCGGACCGGCTAGCTGCCTGGAGCGGAGAGCAGTGCAGCCATCCGCTCCAACGCGGCCGGCACGAGCCGGTAGTAGACCCAGGTTCCCGATCTGCGGCATCCCCTACTACATCTCCGGGGAGGTAGCCCATTGGCGGAACCTCGCCCATCGGACGATCGCGGACCTGCAGCGGCCTGGACGCCCTCGGCAAGGAAGAAGGCGTGCATCTGCTCCACTCGATGGGCGACACCTTCGCTGTCATGCGCACCCTCGAGCATGCCTCACCGGCTGGCGTCGTCATCATCGGGCGTCTGTCCCGACAGCGGGCTGGCCGCGGCGGCAGGGGCGAGACTCGGCGCCCGGAGTGCGATCGCCGTGGACCGGGGCATGCGGACCAACCTTCCTGACGTGCTCGCTGCCGGGGACTGCGTCGTCACCCACCACCGGCTGGCAGGTGAGACCTACTTGCCACTCGGCACCACTGCCCACAAGCAGGGCCGGGTCGCCGGATCGACATTGCCGCCGCCGCCATCTTCCACGGCATGAGCATCGACGAGGTCAGCGACCTCGATCTGTCCTACACCCCGCCACTTGGCAGCCCATGGGAAGCAGTCCAGCTCAGTGCCCAGGCCTGGACCCAGCTCACCCGGGCGCCGTGACGACGGCTGAGGACTGCGTACCCTGCATTAACACCAAGGTCACGAGGGCGGCAGTGGGTGGGGGTGCGTGGTGTCGGGCCGCAGCGCGGCACGAGACCGCTGTGACAGCAGTTCGTGGTACCTATCGTCGCCTTTCATCCCGCTGACCAGCGGCGAGTGGGCGAGCGAGAACGCGCCGGCGAAGGCGACCAGCAGCGACAGGGCTTCCAGCGGGCCCGCCGCGCCGCTCGTCTGGAGATTGTCACCGAAGAGTCCGATGCCGATCAGGATGCTGGCCAGCGGGTCGACCAGGACCAGGGTCGACTGGGAGGCCACGATCGGTCCAGCGTGAATGGCGTTCTGGGTCAGGAATATGGCAAGTACCCCGCAGAAGGCCAGGGCGTAGGTCTGCCAGTGGCGGTACAGCAAGACCCAGTCCGTGGCCGCGAACCCGGAGACCACCTTGGTGCAGGCCGCGGTGAAGGCGAAGCAGATGGATGCCGCGGTCCCGAACATCGAGGCCCGCCACCAGCGCGGCCCGCGTCGGGTCAGCAAAACCGCGATCACGATCGCGACTGCGCATGCCCCGCCGGTAACGCCCCACGCCCACAACGGCGGTGACAGCGTTCCGTACGCTGGATGGGCGAAATACAGGAAGCCGGCTAGACCCCCGGCCACGGCGATCGAGCCGAACCATTCGCGCCGTCCCATGGTGAATCCGAACCAGATGGCCAGGACCATGACGAGGAACACCAGCTCGGTGGTCAGGATCGGCTGAACCTGGGAGAGCCCGCCAAAATGCAGGGCGACGGCCTGGAACACGAACGAGACGATCATCAGTGCGAACCCGAGCAGCCAGATCCCCCGGCGCAGCGCATGGGCAAGCAGGCTGAGCTTCAGTGTGGCATCAGCGGGCGCGGTCTCGACCCCCATGCGCTGGAAGACGCTCGTCAGAGCGTTGGCCAGCGAAGCGCCCAGGGCCAGGACAAAAACCATCGGACTCCGCCCTCATCAACAGTGCGTGATACCGCGGCCTGAGACTATCGGAAGGAGCGCTCGCGGGGTGCTTGCCGCCGGCCCCAAAAGCGGCGGACGGGTGGTCGAGGCCATGGCCGGCGTTCGCGAGCGAGCCACCCAATTGGTGACTAAAGTCATGCTGGTGCCGTCACACCGGATGCCGCCACGAGAACGGGCGCGCCGACGTGGCATGGTCCTGACCAGCGGCTTGGCGGCACTGGCTGCCGTGCTAGTCGGCGGTTACCTGGTTGGCCACGGCGCGGAGTCAGGCACCGCAGCCACGGGATCAGGCCCTAGGTCGTGCTCATCCGCCGGGCCCGCCACGTCCACCTGCGGACGGCCATCACCGCGACCGCGTGCCGGGACTGATGGCCCGTCCGCTCGCCGCCACTCGGGCACGCCTGATCGCAAGCCCAGACGGCGGCACAGGCTTGCGCCCGGGCACTCCCCCGCCGCGCCGACGCCAGCCGCGACGCCGGGATCGGCGGACGCCAGGGCCGCAGCCAGCGTGCTCGCCACGATTAATCAGGCGCGCGCCCAGGCCGGGCTGCCTGCCTATACGGTCAGCAGCGGACTAGTCACCAGCGCCGGCCGGCACAACCACCTGATGGCGGATGGCTGCGGCCTGTCGCATCAGTGCCCAGGCGAACCACCGCTCGGGGACCGCGAGACAGCGGCCGGCGTGCACTGGACAGCAGCGGGCGAGAACATCGGCGAAGGCGGCCCGGTCGCCGACACGACCGCCGCGATCACCCAGCTAGCTGTGGCGCTGACCCAGGACATGCTTAACGAGAAACCGCCTGATGACGGTCATCGGCTGAACCTGCTGAGCTCGACCTTCACCCACATCGGGATCGTCATCTACCGGGACAGCAACGGGACGGTGTGGATGACCCAGGACCTGTCGAACTGAGCCGACCGCGGACACGCATCGGGCTGGCGGATACCGATCAGCGACCAGGGAACGGCTGCGCCGACGGGGTATGCCCGGCCAGGACCTGGAGCAGGAGGGCGGCGTCTGCGTTGCCGCCGGTCTGGATCACTGCTACCCGCTGCCCGGCGGCCCTAGACCGCTCAGCCAGCAGCCCGGCGAGCGCAAGTGCGCCTGCCGGCTCGGCGACGTTGTGGGTGCAAGCGAAAAGCACCCGCATCGCCTCAGCCGCGTCGTGCTCGCTGACGGTCAGGATACGAGCTGCCCCGGCCGCGATGATCGGGATGGCATCCGGGTCGGGGACGCGAACCGCCACTCCGTCGACGAACGTGTTGGCTGTGTCGGTGCTCACCAGCCGTCCGGCCGCCACCGATAGCGCGACCGCGGGAGCTTGCTCAGCCACTACCCCGATCACTTCGGTGCGCAGACCGAGCAGGTCTCGGACGCCGACAATGCCGCTAAGACCAGAACCCATCCCGATCGGCACGTAAACGGCGTCGAGTTCCCCGGCGGCGTTGAACAGCTCGTGAGCGTAGGTGGCCACGCCGAGCACGAGGTCCGGGTGGTAGGTGGGGACCGTCTCCAGCCCGCGCTCAGCGCCGATCGCGCTGGCGTACTCGCGCGCGGCCTGGAAGTCGTGGCCATGTTCGATCAGCTCGGCACCGAAACCCTGCATGGCCGCGTTCTTGTCCGGGCTGTTGCCGTGCGGGACAACGATCGTGACGTCAATGCCGGTGGCGCGGCCGGCAAAAGCCAGGCTCTGGCCGTGATTGCCGCGGGTGGCGGACACTATTCCCTTGACGTCGGGCCGCTCGGTGCGCATCCGCTCGGCGTAGACCAGGCCGCCGCGGACCTTGAATGCTCCGGTGGGTGTGTGATTCTCGTGCTTCACCCACACCTGCGTGCCAACCTGGCGGGCGAGCAACGGCCATACGTACTGCGGAGTCGGCGGCACCCACCTGCCGACTACCTCGGTCGCCCACGCCAGCTCGGCTGCGGTGATCACGGCTGGGAGGTCCCAACACGTCGGGTCGGACGCCACAGCGTCTCGAGGACAACGCCGCAGGCCAGGAGGCCGAGCAGGATTGTCACCACGAGCGCCAGCTGGAGGGCTGGCCGCTCGAACTTTCCCGAGCCGCGGTCCGCCGCAGGACCCAGGTCACGGATCAGGAAGTACTCAGAAAGCGGGTGGTCGTCGGTCAGCATCGGACCTGGCCCGGAATAGGTGTCAACCTGACCGTTCGTGAGCCACACGAGCCGTTGAATGATCCCTGGCCACGACGTGGTTGGGACCGGGCCGTAGTCGGGCGCGCTGGCAAGGTCTGCCCGGGCCGCACGGGAACCGAACACGGCCGTGATCGCGCTGGCGCGAAAGACCATCGGAGCTTGTGAGCCGAGCACGTACATGCCGTGGTACCGAGGACTGCGGATCACCGTCATGTAGCGGAACGTTGCCCTGAAGGTCCGCAGGTACATCTGCTGGCTCGGCCTGCCGCTGTAGGGGATGAAGGAAGCCAGCACCCCGCCGGGGCGCAGGCGCTGACGTACTTCCTGATAGAACTCGTGCGTCAATAGGACGACGGCCGCGGCGCCCCAGAGCGGCGGCGGGGCGTCGACGGTGACCAGGTCGTAATGCTTGTTCGCGAGGCGGACATAGTTGCGACCGTCGCTGATGATGATGTGGCCGAGCGGACTATGCAAGTAGCGGCTCGCATCCGAATAGAACCAGGACATCACCGATGGCACGGTCGGGTCCAGTTCCACGGCGTCGGTGCGCAGGCCGAGAATGATCGAGGAACGATACGTCGTGCCCATGCCGAAGCAGATGTTGAGCATGGTCGACGCGTCCGGCCTGAGCGCCTTCGGAATGTAGGCCAGCAGCTTCGTGTCAATGGTGAGGCTGGTGATCCCCTTTCCATTGATCAGGAGACCGCGGGTCGCAGGCGGGCCGCCCAGGACATCGACCGTGGCGACGCTGTCCTCGAAGTGCGCCGTCGGCAACTGGGTCACTGCGATCCGGCGCTGGGTGAAGGTGAGCCTCGCGGCGGGAACGAACAGCATCGTGACCAGGACGGCGGTGAGGCAGGCCCCGAGTCCGGCCCTGAGCGGCCGCTGGCTGGGGGCGAACCCAATCGCCAGCCCGCAGCCGATCGCGGCCTCGATGATGCACAGGGTGACGATGGACGTAGCGGCACCCAGAGCCGGGATCAGGATCAGGCCGGCTGCCACCGTGCCGATGACACATCCGGCGGTGTTGGCGGCATACACGAGCCCGACCCCTCGGCTCGCATCGGCGGCGCTGTGGACGAAGAGCCTGGCCGTGAGCGGGAAGGCATAGCCGAGCAGCGCGGTGACCGGAAGGATGAGCGGGACCACCCACGGCAAGCCAGCCGGGCCCTCGATGTTGCTGAAGATCACCGGCAGGAGCGAGAGGCCCGCCGCACCGGCCAGGCAGCTACCGAGGGTTGCCAGCTGGGGCGGGCGGTGCTTCCCACGCTGGAACGCCAGACTCCCGCCGGCGATCCCGAACAGGAATATGGCCAGGACCGCGACGAAGATGTAGATCGAGGAACCGGTGCCCTGCTGCAGGAGGCGAGTCCAGAGCACCTCCAGAGCGAGGCTGACCAGTCCGGAGGCGAAGGTGACCCCGAGCAGCAGCCACTGGCGGCCGTGCAGCCGTGGCCGGCGCCCTGCTGCCGGAGATCTAACCTCCTGCGTCTTCGGGACTGTTCGCGCGATGAGGAGGGCGCCGGCGCCGGCGCCGAGATTGAGGACAACCGCGACGAAGGTCGAGCCTCGAAGGCCGAGAAGCTCGATCAGGACGTAGCCGCTCACCACCGTGCCTAGCACGGCTCCCAGCGTGTTCAGTCCGTAGAGCCGGGCGATCCGCTCACCCACGTCCGGGTCGGCGCGCACGAGATGCCGGGTCAAGATGGGCAAGGTCAAGCCCATGATCAGGGTCACCGGTGTCAAAGCGAAGAAGGCCAGGCCGAACCGGATCAGCGCCACCTCACCTGCCGGGAGCGAGAGGTAGGCGCTGCGGAACACCGTCGCGATGGCGTCGAAGGCCAGCGGCACGAACAGAGCGAGAACGGCGACGGCGGTTTCCAGCAGCCCATAGACGGCAAGCGGCCACCGCAGCTTCACTCCGATCGCTGCGCCGAGAAGGGAGCCGATCCCGAGACCGGCGAGGAAGGCGGTCACTGTCGTGACGATCGCCTGCGTAGTGTTCCCGAATACGAGAACAAGGTCGCGCGTCCAGACCACCTGGTAGATCAGGCCGGCCGCACCCGATGCCATGAAAAGGACTGGGACCAGCGGATCGAGCGCGCGAGACCGGGCGAGAGCAATGTCCGTCGGCTCGAGATCCGAGCGCGTACCTCGCCCGTCGGTCGAGGTCGCCAGCTCGGGCCCGGCATTTGTGGTGACAGCCGCAGACCCCGGTTCTGTCCGTCGCGCCATGGGTGCAGGCTAATTGGCTCCCGCAAGTGGCGTCCGGAGTTCGATCCAAGCCGGCAGCTGTGACCCCGTGAGGTGGGCGTGATGCCGTCTGGTCGAGATCAGGGTCCAGGACCCTGCCAGCAGCGCCGCCCAGTTCTGCCTGCGCTCCTACTTCGCTGAGCTGGACTCCCGCTTCGACGCCGGGTTCGATCCGGAGGCCAGCACCCCGGTGGCGGCCGCCGACCTCGTGGAACCCACCGGTCTTCTCCTGCTGGCCCAGATTCACGACGAGCCCTACGCCCACCGTTGGTTCGAGAAGCACCTGACCGACCGCTGAGAGCCAGACCGCCGATTCCGGTCGCTCAAGAGCGACGCTGGCCGGCCCGGTCATCGGCGCGGTCGCCTGGCGCAGGCTGGGGACCGCCATAGAGGTCGAGCAGACGCACCCGGGCCGCCTGTAGCCGGTGGAACATGACCTGTGCCACGCGCTGCACGAACTCGTAGCCCAGCCGCGGGTCGGTCTCGCACTTTCCGCGCAGGCAAGCCGAGTCAAGCGAGACGACGCTCGTGGGTTCCATCGCCCTGGCGTCGAACAGCCACCGGTGCGGCGGGATCAGCCATGGCCAGTCAAGAACCTCGCCATCACTGGCCGATTCCAGGACGTGCGGCCCGGTACCCGGGCTGAATAGCTCAAGCGCGATCCGGCCGTGCATGATCACGTAGAAATGCTCAGCGGTTCCGCCTTCGCGGAACAAATACTCTCCAGCCCGGACATGCTCGTTGCGCGCGCACCCGGCCAGCTGCTGGACCGAAGGGGCATCCAGGCCTGCGAAGAACGGGTGGGCACCCAGGTATTCCGCGATCGATCGCACTGTCATGAGATTCCTCCCGTCAGGAAGATGTGCTTAACCGGGGACAGGACCGAGCAACCTGGTGGCCGGCCTGTCCGCGCCAGCCAGCTCATCGCTCTGCACGGACATACTAAGAAGTCTCCTCAGCGGCCGGCCCGGACTGCCAGAGTCCAAGGTCCCGTTGCGGCCAAGGACCGCGAGCGGCGTCGGATTTGGCGTCTCGGTCATGGCCGCAGGATCGGCATGACCACCTCGTCGACGATCGCCCGCACGGCCTGCCTGGTCGGTGCGCCGGCGGCGAAATAGTGCTGGCGGATCAGGACCGGACCCACTTCGGCGACAAGCCTGGTCACGGCGGCAGGGCGGACCTCGCCGCGCTCGACGCCCCGCCGGAGGATAGTGAGCATTGCCTGCTGATGCGGCTCGATCACGGCCGTGTGCACGGCGTGCACGATCGCACTGCTGCTCTGCGGATTGAGCAGGATGCCCCACATCGCGATCCCGGCCGGTGTCCTCATCGTGTCCGCCATGCACTCCAGCTGCCTGACGAGGTCGCCCCGCACGGTGCCGGTATCGGCCTGCTCGTCCAGCAACGGCAGCCGGCCGTGCAGCGCGTCGAGCACGAGCGCCTCCTTGGCAGGCCAGCGGCGGTACAGGGCGCCCTTGCCGGTCCGCGCCCGGGCGGCGACACCTTCCATGGTGAGACGGCCATACCCGACCTCAGCGAGCTCGCCAAGTACCGCGTCGAAGATCGCGTTCTCAAGCTGCTGACCGCGCCGCCGGGTTCCCGGTCCATGCGGGCAGGACATCGCCGTCGAACTCCGCACTGCCGAGCCGGCCACCCAGCGGCCGCTCCCGGCATCTTCCGGCTCTGCTGACATCCGCCGACCTCCCCGACCTCTGCGGTCCCCCGACCTCTGCGATCTCCCCCGACCTCTGCGGTCCCCAACCTCTGCGGTCTGCCCCGGCCTCTGCCAGCCGGCATTTAAGGAACGTTTGCGTAACTTACTTCGCCAGTGTATCCTCCGCAAATAGTGTACGTATGCGTTCCTTATCACCGAGTGGGGGATCAAGCGGAGGAGACAATGAAGATCGCTGTTTTCGGCGCCACCGGTCTCACCGGCCGCCAGGTAGTGCGGCTGCTGGCCGAGGGAGGTCACTCCATCCGGGTTCTGGCCCGCGACGCGGCTGCGGCCGAAACGCTCGGTGCCCCGGTCATTGCGGTGTCCGGGGACGCCCGCGACGGCTCGGCCGTCGCGCAGACCATCACCGGCCAGGATGCCGTGATCTCCGCGTTCGGCCAGCGGTCGCGCCGCAAGGATGACCTCCAGGAGGCTTTCTACCGCAACCTCATCAAGGCCATGGAGCAGGGCGGGCCGCAACGGCTGATCGCGCTTTCCGCCTTCGGTGTCGGGGACAGCTACCCGCTAATTCCAGTAGCGTTCCGGCTGATCAGAAACTCGCTGCTCAAGAACGTGTATGACGACAAGGACAGGGCTGACGCACTGCTGGTCGCGAGCGGGCTCGACTACACCAACGTGCGGCCAGCGCGGCTCACCAACGGCCCGGCCAAGGGCGGCGTCCGAGCATCCCTGGACGGCCGCGGGCTCAGCAACTCGATCAGCCGGGCCGATGTCGCCGCGTTCATGGTCGGCCAGCTCAACGGCCAGACCTGGCTGCGCCAGTCTCCGCTGATCGGAACTTGAGGCCGACGGCCATACTGCGTCACGGGCGCGAAAAATGGCGGGCGCGGCGGCAGGCTGCCGCGGTACGGTCCGGCGGTGGACGATGAGGATGGCTACTTCGGAGCGAGTGTCGCGGCGACGTACGACGAGTCGTCGGCGGACATGTTCTCCCCTGGGGTCGTGGACGCGGCAGTCGACGTTCTCGCGGACCTCGCCGCCGACGGCCGGGCCCTGGAGCTGGGCATCGGAACGGGCCGCATCGCACTTCCGCTGACGCGCCGCGGCGTCCCGGTGCACGGCATCGACTTGTCCCGCGCGATGGTCGCCCGGCTGCGTGCCAAGCCGGGCGGCGATGCGATCGGCGTGACGATCGGCGACTTCGCCACGACCCGGGTGGACGGGACGTTCTCCGTCGCGTACCTGGTCTTCAACACGATCATGAATCTGACGACGCAGGCGGCGCAGGTCGCCTGCTTCCGCAACGTCGCTGCTCACCTTGAACCCGGCGGCTGCTTCGTGATCGAGGTCACGATCCCCGATCTGCGCAGGCTCCCACCAGGACAGGACGTCGTGCCCTTCCACGTCAGCCCGACGCGGTGGGCGTTCGACGTCTACGACGTCGCCACGCAGGCGATGAGCTCGAACTACGTCGAGGTCGCCGACGGCCGTGGCGAGTACACCTCGATCCCCTTCCGGTACGTGTGGCCGGCTGAGCTTGACCTGATGGCCCAGCTCGCTGGGCTGCGGCTGCGCGATCGGTGGGAGGGGTGGACGCGGGAACCCTTCACCAGCGAGAGCGGCCAGCATGTCTCAATCTGGGAGAAGCCCGCCAGCTGACCCTGGGCCTGGAGGCGTCGTGATTGAAAATGGGAAGGGTCAGGAATGGACAGGCGAGCGTGGCTGGCTGAGCGGCAGGCGGCCGTCGTGGCGGTCTATGACCACGAGGCTCAGGACTGCGACCAGCACGAATATCCTTCGGATGGGCAGCGGGAATGGGTCGCCCAGCTGCTGCAGCTGGTGCCGCCCGGCGGCGTGGTGCTGGACGCGCCATGCGGGACGGGCAAGTACTTCCCCATGGTCGCCGCGGCCGGCCTCCGGGTCGCTGGCGTTGATCAATCGGCGGGCATGCTGGCCATGGCTCGCACGCGAGGCATCGCCTTCACCCTGGAGCAGAAGGCTCTGCAGGATCTGTCGTATGTCCACGACTTCGACGCGGTCATGACGGTCGCCGCGATGGAGAACATTGCCCCCGAGGACTGGCCCGTGGTGCTGGCCAACTTGCGCGCGGCCGTCCGGCCGGGTGGCCTGATCTACCTGACGGTCGAGGAGGTGGACCGGCTGCAGGTCGAGCAGGCGTACCAGAGCCTGTCCGAGCGGGGCCAGCCGGCCGTGCCGGGCGAGATCGTGGAAGGCGACGTCGCTGGCTACCACTACTACCCGGGCCGTGAACGGGTGCTCGGATGGCTCGCCGCTGAGGGTCTGACGATCCTGGACGAGGGCTTCTCGCCGGAAGACGGCTGGGGTTACCGCCATTTCCTGCTGCGCACAGCCCCGTGAGTACCACCGATACGTCATTCGGCACCTGGATTGGCGCCGCGCCGAGGGACTCGCGTATCCGGGCGTGCCCGGGGTCCACGAGGTCAGGCGGACCCGGCGCTCAAGCGAATACGCTTGGCGGCGGGTCCGGAGAAGGCTCGGCATGCGCGTCGGTGATCGGCCTGGATCCCGCGACGAACCGGTCCAGCGCGGCGGCTGTTACCACCCGCGCCGGGAATGGGTCCGCCGCGGCCCGTCTGACCAGTGCCGCGACCGGAAGCTGGTGATCGGACGCGGCGACCACCAGGTTGCCGAACCTGCGTCCGCGCAGCACGCCAGCCTCCGCGATCACGCATACGTGCCGGAACACCGAGCACACCGCAGCCACCCGGCCGCGGGCATGCGTCAGCGGCGGGCCGTCGCCGATGTTGACCGCGTAGCTGCCCGATGGCGCCAGCGCCCTGGCCGCGGCGGCCGTGAACTCCGCCGACGTCAGATGGGCCGGAGTCGAAGCACCAGCGAAGACGTCGGTGACCAGCACGTCAAACGACCCGGCCGGGACCTCTTCAAGGACAGCGCGGGCATCGGCCACCCGGATGTCGATCCGGCCTGTCCCGGCCCGCGGCCGGCCGGGCTGATCGAGCGGCAGCCGCCGCCGGACCAGACTGGCTACCTCCGGATCGGACTCGACCGCCAGCTGGACCGAGCCTGGCCGAGTCGCCGCCACATAGCGGGCTAGGGTAAGGCCGCCGCCGCCGAGATGCAGCACGCGCAGCGGCATCCCGGCCGGCCCGGCCAGGTCGATCAGGTGCCCGAGCCGCCGCATGTACTCAAGCTCTAGGTGCCGCGGGTCATCAAGATCAACATGCGACTGCGGGACGCCGCCAAGCAGCAGCATCCAGGCATGCGGCCGGTCCAGGTCGCGCAGCAGCTCGACGCGGCCGACCGGGCCAGACTGGCTACCGTCCTGGTCCTTCCGGCCCGGCTGATGACTGGGCATGATGACATTGTCGGCGACGCCACCGCACCGCAGTTGCACGACGATTCGCTAGCGAGCCTGTGCTCGCGACGGTCAGCGGCAGTGGGCTCGGATCCAACCACACCACCATGCCGTCCGCGCACATTACGCTTGCCCAGGGCCCGCCGGCGCTATCTCGATGTCCAGCTCAGCGGACTGCCACGCCCGGCACCCGGATCACCCGTTAGCGGGCGGGAGGCTGGTGGCGCTGGCCAGGGACTTTGCGGCGTGGGAGATCGACCGCTTCTGCATGAGGCCGCCGACCTGGGTCGCGGTGATCCGCCGTGGCACGCTCACGCACGTTCTCGCCGCTCACGACCTTGACGACCTGCGGGCCAAGCTGCAGAGGGCTACTGCCGAAGAAGATGAAGCGAAGCGGTCAGACATGTGACCGTCCCGCGTCGCGTACCTGGAGTTCCATGCCTGTAATTCCCCCCCGGCTAATCACAGGCCGTGACTTCTGATGCACACTGACATTAGAACGAGTTACTCTGCACCAGCGCAGACGGGAAAGCGAGACGCTCTATGAACGCCGCCGCTTCATCTGTTAAGTCACGCCCTGCAGCGCTGAGGCATGATCTGATCTACGCCGGCGTGCCGCTGGTGCGGCGGGAACGCCGGCCGCGCATCGCCCGCTGGCTGCATCGCCCGCCCGCAGCCGGAAAGCGGCCAGCGGTAGTTCCGCGCGATGATGGCGCGGTCCGCCTACTCGAAGACGCGTTCCAGGCGCTGCCGGAGCGCACGCGCGCGGAGGTGCGCGCCCGGCTGATGCAGGCCATCGTGACATTCGAGCGCACCAGGGACATCGCGCCCGTCGTGGACTTCATGCGGTCCGTCGAGATCACCGCGAAGCTTAATGTCAACCCCCAGTACCAGGCAGCCCTGCGGGATGCGGAGGCCGAGTCGTGGGACGAGCCGGGCACCGACGTGAGGGCGATGATCGAGGCAGCCGATGAGCGGCGACGAGCCGCGCAGGGACAGGCACGTTAAGTTCACCTCGCCCAGCACCGAGCGGCTCGGCAAGTGGGCCGAGCACGCCTCGGATGACGATTTCGATCTCGTCAGCGGGGTGCTCCTTCGCGTGGTCGACGGCACCTGGCGAAGCGAGTGCGAGTGCTACGAGATGTCGTCTACGGGCTTACCTGGCACATCCTGGTCAGGCCCGGCCTGATCGTGACTGTGCGGTTTGCGAAGGAGTATCCCTCCTCCGCGCAGCTCATCTACGTCGGGCCGCCGTGACGTGCCGTTTCCTTGGGGTAACGATCAAGCGAACCTGGGGTTCGGCATGATCACGATCCCGGCGTTCCCGCAGGTCAGCGACTTTTCGCTGGCCTCACCTAGGTAGCCGGACGCAGTGGTCACCAAGGTCTGCACATCGCCGTGCGCATCGAACCAGACAATTCCGGCATCGACACCGGCCTGCTGGAGTCCGGCCACCGTCCCAAGCGCCGTAGGGCAATCTCCCGACAGCACCACCGGGAGGAGACCGCGTCCAGCCGCATCACAAACCTGCTGGCTGACCAATGAGTACAAGACGGCCAGCCGGTGCCACACGTCACCGGACGGCAGGTCCGCGGTGACTGCATCGTCGAGTGGCAGCGGGAAGTCCAGGTCAGGCAGGTGCTCGTCAAGATGATAGGGGATCCCGATAACCCGCACATCAGCACGCTAACCGAAAACGCGGGCGGCAGGGACCGCAGCCTGGATCGTCCGCCGTCCGACGCGAAGCGTTGTGCGCGTGGGGCCGACCCGGACGCTGCCTTCAGACGCTGCTGTCGGGTGCTCCATGTGCTGCGATCTGGCGATCAAGCCGCGGTGGCTCGGTGATGACGAGTGCTCTGGCTGGCTCTGTGCTGGTGACGGTGAAGCCGTGCCTTGGCGGGTAGGTGGACTCCATCACGGCAAGCTGGCCTAGCGTGTCGTCGCCCGACGCCTTGATCACGATGCTGGCACCGTGAAAGACGTGGGCCTGGCCCTCGCCAGATCCGAGCATGTAACCAGACATCATCGTCTACGCTCTCGCCTCGATCGCGGACCACTCTCAGGCTTTCCACCCAGCTCATCCTGGCGCAGCAGAGCGCACATCGCACCACTGCGCATCCATCCACGCCACGCCTAGCTGCCACGCCGACGGATGCCGGGGAAGGTAGGGTTGATCATCGCTGCCGCCCCTGCGCGTCTATGAGAGGTAGGCCCGATGAGATGAGCAGCGCGCGCCATGACATCGATGTTCCTGGCCGGCCTGAAGTGCGTGAGGTGTCCGCGGGGATCTACGCCTACATCCAGCCCGACGGCACCTGGTGGATCAACAACACGGGCTTCCTCGTCGGTCCGCAGGGCGTCATCAGTATCGACTCCTGCTCGACTCGGCGCAGGACGCAGGCGTACCAGGACGCCGTCGCGGCGGTCACCCCGGCGCCGGTGCGCACGGTAGTCAACACGCACCATCACGGCGATCACACCTTTGGGAACTGCATGTTCCCCGGCGCGGCGATCATCGCTCACGAGCGCGCGCGGGCCGAGGCGATCGCTTTCGGCCCGCCGCGGGACCTGCCGTTCTGGGACGGTCCCGACTGGGGTGATCTGACCCTGGACCCGCCGTTCGTCACCTTCACCGATGAGATAGCCGTGCATGTCGGTGACCTGCGAGCGCAGGTCCGGCATGTGGGTACCGCCGCACACACCACGAACGATTCGATCGTCTGGATCCCCGAGCGC
Organism: uncultured Actinomycetota bacterium; assembly: GCA_963850875.1. Taxonomy (GTDB): domain Bacteria; phylum Actinomycetota; class Actinomycetes; order Streptosporangiales; family Streptosporangiaceae; genus Chersky-822. The sequence continues at coordinate 34,882 of CAWKNA010000004.1, read as the reverse complement.
TCGGTGCTGTTCTGCGGCGACCTGATCTTCAACGGCGGCACGCCGTTCCTGCTGATGGGCTCGGTCGCCGGCGCAATCGAGGTTCTGGAACAGGTCGTGCGACCCCTCGGCGCGCGGACCATCGTGCCCGGCCACGGCCCGATCTTCGAAGATGCCGGACCCATCGATGCCACGCTCGACTACCTCAGGTTCGTTATCGACGTCGCAGCCCGCGGCCGGGGGAAAGGCCTGACCCCGCTGCAGGCGGCAAGGGACGTCGACCTGGGCCGGTTCGCCAGCTGGGCCGACGCCGAACGGATCGTCGGCAACCTGCACCGCGCTTATGCCGAACTCGACGGGGCCCGGCCCGGCGCAGCCATCGACATCGTCGCCGCGCTGCAAGACATGGTCGCCTACAACGGCGGCGTCCCGCTCACCTGCCTGGCCTGACCACCCCTGGATCACTCCGCGCCACCGGCAGCAACGACGCAGGTGAGATCGCAAACTCAGGTACCGTCACTGCGAGCCGTTGCGGGTCAGGGTCCGGCGTCCGCAAGTTCGGCGATGACCATCGCGTGGCACGCCTCGGGCGCACACCAGCAGCCGAGCCTGCGGCCGCGGAGTTCTGGGAGCAGCGCCAGCAGATCCTCGCGTCCCAGCAGATACTCGCGGTACTTGGCGACGACGTCCTCGCGGCTGCCGTCGGCACCGGGACGGAACGGGCTCGCCAGCGGGGAGGCCGGCAGCTGCCAGCCGCCGCGGTGCATCGCCCGCCCGACGTAGACCACGTCAGCGAAGTCGGGGTCATCGCGATGACCCTTCAGGTTCACCACGGTGGTAGCACTCACGCTGTCGTCCCTCCGGTTGTCTCCGGCGAGCTTCGTGATGGTGGAGGTCATGGGCGCCGGGCGCAAAGAAATGGCCACCAGGTGATGCCACGCGGCTGGCGGCATCGCCCCGGCCGCATCGGCGAAGGCACCCGCCGTGGTGCGGACATCGGCCACCAGCACCGCGGCCGGGCGTCCCGCCCCGTCCTCAATCGCCGCCGCCCGCGCGGCCACGCTCGGGTACTCATAGCTCGGAACGCCCGTCCGCCCCTGATGTCCCCGACCGGTTGCATGTTTCCTATCTTCCAGTAAGCAGTCATACAGGCGCGGGCCGACCTTATTGATCGCTGCGGGCAGCGGCGTGGGATGGCCCGGCTGCGGCCATCTTGAGCAGCGCAGCTGGCGGCAGCGGGTTGTCCGGGCGGGCCTGGTGCAGCGCGGCCGCCCACCAGGCGAGATCGTCGAGCAGGATGCCAGCGGCGGTGCCCGCCGGACCACCTCAGAAGACGAACCACGCGTCGTGGATGTGACGCTGCGGGCATAGGATGCCTGAGGCATACAGCGGAGGTTGTGACGCAATGGCCGAGTCCGGCGAGTCGCCCCGGCCGGTTCGTGAGCTTTCCGATACGCAGCTTGAGCTCCTGGCCGGACTGCGCTTTCCGTATCGGCAGCTCGCATCCATCGCTACGCCGACCGGTAGCATGATTGTGGCTTTTCTCACCGACAGCGTGGTCCTTAGCCGCTTGTTCGCCGGTAATTGGGCTCAGGCCGAATCGGATCGGCGTCCGGACGCCACGCTGAAGGTTCTCGCTCGTCCGGCGCCCAGTTACGGACTGGGCGGGACCTGGGCTGAGGCTCGATGGTGGTCGCGGTCAGCACGGACTATGGTGCTCTTTGGCGGCGATTATCACCTTGTCAAGGCGAGCATCCGCGGCATTTGTTCTGCCGTGAGCGCAGATGATCTATTGTTTCTACATGGCTGTGTACTGTCCGTTAAATACCGGAATAGCAGTCGCGGAGTGGCTATTATGGGCAGCTCAGGAGCGGGGAAGACGACGCTGGTGGCTCGAATCCTGGAACACCCAGAGTGTGCCGTCCGGGTGGTGACCGACGACTGGGGCGCGGTATCTGTTCAGTCCGGAACCGCGGTCGGCACTGGCGAGATTAATCTGCATATGAAGACCCAGAGCATCTTGGCGCTGCGGCCCGACTTTCTCGCGTGCACCGCGCCGGATGCCTATACGCATGACCTCTCCGATGCCGACCCGTCGGCTCGACTGCTGGTGGCTCCTGAACACGTATACAAAGCAAGCTGGAATAGGGATGCTATCGTCATCGACAACATCTTCGTGCTAGTGAGGGAGACGCCGGGCTGGGAACCACCCGACCAGCCGGCCCAGGTCCTTAAATTGCTTAGCCGGGGCGGCTACTCTGGCTACTTTCGAAGAAACGAGGCATTCTTCAATGGATCATTGATCCTGCTGACTGATGCCGATCGGAGCCGAGAGCTAATGCGTTACGAGAGGTTCCTGAAGCGCGTATCGCTGACTTGGATTAACAATTGCGGCACCGTTGACGAGCTGACCGAAGAGTTCCTGAGAGTGGTCATGAGTTAGGGGACCGTCTGACCAGCGCCTGTCGCACGGCCTCCACCTGACCGTGCACCGAGCACGGAAAGACCAGTGGCAGGCATCCGTCGGGCACCGGCTCCGGGTCGCCGCCCACGGTGCTGTGCTGCTCGACCACCACGGCCAGCTCCGGGTGCCGCCGCTTGATGGCAGCCGCGATGCCGAGCCTGCGGTCGAGCCCGTGCAGCACAACGTCCGCGCGGGCCAGCACGTCGCACTCCTGGCCACGCAATAGCGGGCAGGTCTGAGTTTCCCGACCCGGTCCGGAGCAGAAGGCGACCTCAAAGCCTGCATCCCGGAACGCCGAGAAGTCGGAAATGGCCAGAGCCGGATGATCATCCTCGATGAGCACTCGAGGGCGATGAACGGCTCCGGCAGGCGAATACCACGCTCGGTTGGGAACCCGTTGTCTCATGGCTCCTCCCTAGCTGTCTTGTGTCCAGTAAGCGGCACCCTGGTGCGGAAGGGCAGAGGCTTTCGTCCCGTTGCGCTGGCCCGATCGACCATTGCCGGGAGCGTCTTGATACCGCTGGCCGGCCAGATCCGCCCAGCGATCCGCCACGCCGAGCGCGCCTGCGGACCGTCGCTGGCCAACGGCGTCGAGCTGGGGTGAGTCCTCACGGCCGGTCGGACCCGGCCGGCCAGACCGCTTGCGACCAGCCAGCCCAGACGACAGCCGCACCGGCGAGGAGCAGAGCCGAACTGCGGCGGCGGGCTCCGAAACCCATCAGGGCATCGCCTGCCAGTCGCACCGCTTGAGCGGCCGGAGGCATATGGTCGAGCACATACTGCCCCCGCCGGGTTCCGGCGAGCGCATCGAGGTCAGCCAGGCTGAGCACCGCAGCAGAGCCGGCCACCGACAGCAGGATGCGCGCCGCGATGGCGGCCCTCGGCCGTCCCTTCCAGAGCAAGACGTTCGAGACCATCGAGGCCGTGACATCCGCGCCGATCTTGGCCGGATGTACCTGGTGCACGAGGACCTTGTCAGCCAACCGCATGCCCGCCATTGCCGCTCTTCCCTTCGTCAGCACCGCTCGTCATCGCACCGCACAGCCAACCGCGCTGGTCCCGAGCCGCACGCTGACGCGGAAAGCCCCGACATTCGGCTGCTGGTCGGCCATTTGCCCATTGCATCGGGGGGCGGCCGTCGCTAGGGTCCGGGACAGATCCGCTGACAGACGGATCATCGTCGCGATTATGCACGAAGGAGGCGCTTAATGAAAGCTGCCCGATGGTGGGCCCTTGTGGGGTCTGCTGGGCTGGTCGTATCCGGCGTGGCGGCTGTCGCGGGTTCCACTGCCGCGGCTGCGAGCCCGGGTCCGCACCGTATCGCGTTGCGCGGGTCGTTGACACCTGCGGCGGAGCGTTCGCACCCAGCCGGGAGCGTCGCGGCAAAGACCTCGGTGAGCTTCGACCTGCTGCTACGGCTGCGCAATGCCTCGGGTGCGCTGGCCTTCGTCCGCGAGGTCTCGAGCCCGGGCTCGTCGTTGTTCCACCACTATCTGACCGATGCGCAGTGGCAAGCCCGGTTCGGGCCGACCAAGGCCGAGCTCGTGAATGCTGAGTCGTGGCTTCGGAAGACCGGCTTCACCGTGGTGTCCGTCCCGAAAGACCGGCTGTTCGTGTCCGCACGGGGATCGGCTCTCCAGGTCGAGCGCGCCTTCGGCGTGACCCTTGGCTACTACATCGTGAACGGTCACAAGGTCCGGCTGGCCAACGGCACGTTGACAATCCCGTCGTCGCTGGCAGGCACCGTCTCCGGCGTGGTCGGCGTCAACCAGTTCCTGGCCACGAACTACCTTGCCCAGCAGGGAGGTGCTCCGTCGGGCCAGAAGGTCAGACCTGACCAGGAGCCGGCCCCACCCGCTGGGTTCCGGAACCCCCAGCCGTGCTCGGCGTACTGGGGTCAGAAGACCGACACCTCAGATTCGGGCTCGCTCTATGCGCCGTACACCCCCAAGTTGCGCTATGACATCTGCGGCTATGTGCCGGCGCAGCTCAGAGGTGCTTACGGACTGGCCAAGTCGGTGGCCAAGGGCAATGACGGCACTGGCGTGGGGATAGCGATCGTCGACGCATATGACTCGCCGACAATACTCGCGGACGCGCAGAAGTACTTCACGCTGAACGACCCCTCGCACCCGCTGTCGTCGGGCCAGTTCTTCAACGCAGCTCCCGCGACAGTCGACGACCAGGCTCTGTGCGGCGGCAGTGGCTGGCTCGCCGAGCAGGCGCTCGATGTGGAGTCCTCGCACGCGATGGCGCCAGGAGCGGCCATCCTCTTCGTCGGCGCACAGGACTGCCTGGACACAAGCCTGCTTTCGGCGCTGCAGACGGCGATCACGAGCGGGGCCTCCGTGGTGAGCGATTCGTGGGGTGACACGCTCGGCGACCTCCTCACGGACGCTGCCACCAAGACCGCGTTCGACAACACCTTCATGCTGGCGGACTCCACTGGCGTCAGCGTGCTGTTCTCCAGCGGTGACTTCGGTGACAACTTCGGCATCTCCGGGCTAGCCGTTCCGGACTATCCGCCGACCAGTCCGTTCGTGACTGCTGTCGGAGGGACCACGCTCGAAGTGAACTCCGACAACGGCCGCAAGGCTGAGTACGGCTGGTCCACGGCCAAGCAGGTGCTCTGCGCGTCCGCGACCACGACGTGCGGCACCGCGACCAGTCCGGCAGGCACGCTCAAGTGGCAGTCCGGCGGTGGTGGCGGAACCAGCTACTTCTACACCCAGCCCTTCTACCAGGCCGGAGTCGTGCCGGCCGCCCTCGCGCTGCGCAACGAAGCGCTCTTCGGACCGGTGCCGTTGCGTGTCGTTCCTGATATGTCCATGGACGCTGACGCTCAGAGCGGGATGCTGATCGGCCTGACCCAGACATTCCCCGATGGCGTCTACTACGACCAGTTCAAGGAGGGTGGAACGAGCCTCGCCTCACCACTGCTGGCCGGCGTGATCGCGGACGCTGACCAGGCGGCAGGCATCTCGCTCGGCTTCCTCAATCCAGTGCTCTACAAGGTCGCGACCGCAACCCCGGCGGCGTTCCATGACGTCCTGCCGCCGGCCAACCCCCTCGAAACCGCCGTGATCCGGGTCGACTACGCGAACTCGGTGAGCGCAGCTGGCGGGTACATCGTCAGCATGAGGGCGATCAACTATGCGGGACCAGAAACCTACTGCGACGCTACGGGCAACTGCGCCACGCGCAACGTGACCCTGACGGCCGCTCCTGGTTTCGACGGTCTCACCGGAATCGGATCCGTCGGCGCGAGATTCATCGCCGCGCTCTCGAAGTTCTGATCCGCTGATGTGGCGGGGCGCCTGGCTGCCAGGCGCCCCCGCCACGGCGGGCCTTCCCTGCGAGCTCTCACCTCAGGGGAGGTCGATGACCAGGCCAGCGGTCGCGACGCTGACCTCCCCCGAGTACTCGTCGGCGGCCACAGTCCGGGCGGACGAAGGATCGGTGCCCGGCCACAGATGGGTCAAGACCAGGCGCCCGACCCTAGCCTCGGCGGCCTGCCGACCCGCCTGGCGCGCGCTCGACAGGTAGCCACGCGAGTCCGCAGGAACCCGGTCTACATAGGTCGCCTCGGCCAGGAACACATCGCAGTCCTCCGCGAGGGCAACCACGTCAGCGCTCGGCCCGCTATCACCTGTGTACGCGAGCAGCAGGTCGTCGGCGGTGAGCCGCAAGCCAGCATTGGGCAGCCAATGCGGGAGCAGGCGAGTCTGCGCACCGAACGGACCGATGTCCAGCCGGTCAGCAGGACTGAGTTCGCGCAGCAGGTAGGCGTCCGCCAGCATCGCGGGGCGGTCCAGCGCGAGTACCGCGTCAAGAGCGCCGGGCAGCGCATAGACCGGCAGCGGAGCCGGCGGGTCAGCGCTCAGCGCCCGGGCCCGCAATAGCGGGTTCAGGTCGGCGCAATGGTCCGGATGTCCGTGCGTGATGAACACCGCATCGACCTGGTCAGCGGCCGCCAGCTCAAGCAGCCGGGGCACTGTCGCGTAGCCAACGTCGACAAGCAGCCGGAAACCACGGTGCTCGACCAGATAGCCGCTGCACGCCTGGCCCGCCGCAGGCCATGCGCCGCACCCGCCAAGCACCGTCAGCCGCATCACGGCGAGTCTACGGCGCGCCCGTCGATCACCCCTGGCGCGGCAGGCGCGAACCCCAAAGCTACGGCGTCCCCGGCTGTTAAGCTCAGCTGTGGTCCTGGCTGTCAGATGGTCAAGTCGCGTCGCCCGCCCAGTTCGGGTTCGCTGCCGTGGCTGACCTGACCGGCCTGCTCGAGCAGTGGTGCTACGACCTAGCCGCCTGGGCGATCCCTGAGCACATCACATCGGCGGTTGCCGAGTCGCCCTGGGTAATGCCCAGGCAGGTCTTCGCGCGGCGCGCCGACCGGCTGGCGGCCGATCCCGCCGGGCCCTCGTTTGAGGCCGCCTGGGAGGCGCTCGATCCGGCTGGCACGGTGCTCGATGTCGGCTCAGGACCGGGCACCGCATGCCTGCCGCTGATTCCCCGCAGCACCGCGGTGACCGCGGTTGACGTCGACGAGCAGATGCTTGACCTGCTGGCTGAACGAATGGCCGCCCGCGGCATCAAGGCCAGGTGCGTGCCGGGTAGCTGGCCGCAGGTCAGCCCGCAGGTCACCGCCGCCGACGTGGTGACCTGCCATCACGTGCTCTACAACGTCCCTGACATCGGGCCGTTCATCACTGCCCTGACCGAGCACGCACGGCGGCGGGTGGTCGTCGAGATCGCGACGCGGCATCCGCTTACCTCGCTCAGCCCGCTGTGGCTGAAGTTCCACGGCCTGACCCGGCCGGATCGGCCGACCGCGGCTGACGTGCTGGCGATCCTCGCAGCCATGGGGATCAAGGTCGCGCCGCGCAGCTGGGAGCGGCCCGCCGGCGCGGACTATGCCAGCTTCGACGAACTCACCGACGTCACCCGGCGGCGGCTGTGCCTGCCGCCAGAGCGAGCGGCGGACGTGGCAGCGGCCCTGATCGAGCTCGGCGTTGATCCCGCTGATCCGGTGGATCTCGGATCCTCGGGCCGGAAGGTGCTGACCATCTGGTGGGACGGCGCCGCCCAGGTTTAGACGGCAGCACCCGTGCCTGAACAGGGCACTCAGGCCCAGAGGCGGGCACCCAGGTCTAGCTGTGCGGTCGCAAAACACCCGGGCCGGCGTGGCCGATTTGGCGGCTGGCACGTCTTGGTTATAGAGACGTAGTGACATCCTGCGCGACAGTGAGGCAGTACCCATGACCGATTGGCCGGACGACTGGTTCCGCGACAGCCCGCGGCCGGCGGCCGCGGGCCAGCCTGGCAGCGCGACGCCGGGAAACGCGGCCGGGGCAGCCGGGCCGGGCGGCGCGGACGCCACCGTGGACTTTCCCGGCCGAGCGGGGGCAGCGGGCCCGGCCGCGCCGTTGTCTCAGGACCAGCCGGCCTGGTCTGGCCAGCCAGAGGACCTGACCCAGCCAGGACAGCTACGCCAGCCGGGCGGACCCTGGCAGGCGGGTGGGCAGGCCGGCGGCTGGCCGGCTCAGCCTGCGACCCGAGTCAGCACCAGACCGCCGCGACCGGCCAGGGGAGCTGGCATCGGCCTTCCAGGCATGCCAGGTCCCGGCGGCTGGCGGCGCTGGCTGCGGCCGCGGCGGGTCGCCGCCGTGCTCGCCGTCTTGCTGTCGCTGGCCCTGATCGGCACCGTCGCCACCTACTTCTACCTCGACTCGAAGCTGACCAGGCAGAACGTGCTGCTGGACTATGCCAGCCGGCTGGCCAGGGCGCCGGGCAGAACTGGCTGATCACCGGATCGGACAGCCGCCAGGGTCTGAGCCGGGCGGAACTGCGCCGGCTGGCCGCCGGCTACGGCATCGGCGGCTCACGATCCGACACGATCATGGTGCTGCACCTGCCGAGCAACGGCGGCCCGCCGGTACTGATCAGCATCCCACGCGACTCATACGTGGCGATTCCCGGCTACGGCGATAACAAGATCAACGCTGCCTTCACGCTCGGTGGCCCACCGCTGCTGGCCAAGACCGTCCAGAACCTCACCGGCCTGCGGATCGATCACTACATGGGAATCGGATTCGGCGGCTTCGTGCGGGTGATCGACGCGGTCGGCGGAGTCCGGATCTGCCTGAAGACGCCACTGGTCGACCCGGCCGCTGGCCTGCACCTGCACGCGGGCTGCCAGGTGCTCAACGGCGCGCAGGCGCTCGGCTACGTCCGCTCCCGGCACCTGTACGCATCGCAGGATCTGCAGCGGATTCAGAATCAGCGGGTCTTCCTGCGGGCGCTGCTGCAGAAGCTGACCAGCGCCGGGGTGCTGCTCGATCCCTTCGCCTCGATCCCGGCGGCGACCGGCGTGGCCGGCTCGCTGATCGTGGACAGCGGCACCGGCCTGTATCAGCTGGTGGAGGTGGCGTTCGCGCTGCGCAACCCGATCACCACGACCATGCCGATTGCCAACCCCAACTACCCCACCCAGAACGCCGGGGACGCGCTGCTGCTTGACACCACCGCGATGAAACAACTCGTCTTCGACCTGAACAACGACCGGCGGATACCCAAGTCTCTGATCACCGGATCTAACCCCGCCGGCTGAGATAGCTCAGGTCCATTTCAGCGTCGCTTCAGCTAACGTTCAGGCTGCGGGCGGACAATAGCCAGATGACCACTTGGGCTGGCGAACGGCAGCAACCCTCGGCCAGGCTGCTTGTCGTCGAGGATGAACCGAACATCCTGGAACTGCTGGCGGCGAGCCTGCGTTACGCGGGATTCGAGGTCGTTACCGCGGCCGCGGGCACCGAAGCCGTCCAGGCCGCGCAGCGGCACCGGCCTGATCTGATCGTGCTTGACGTCATGCTGCCGGACATGGACGGCTTCGAGGTGCTGCACCGGCTGCGCGGCGGCGGCACGCGCACCCCGGTGGTGTTCCTCACCGCCCGCGATTCCACCGAGGACAAGATCCGCGGCCTGACCCTGGGCGGGGACGACTACGTAACCAAGCCGTTCAGCCTTGAGGAGGTCATCGCCAGGATCCAGGCGGTGCTCCGGCGGACCCGCGGCGGCGCGGCCGAAGCTTCGCCGAGGCTGACCTTCGCCGACCTCGAGCTCGACGAGGACAGCCACGAGGTGTGGCGCGACGGGACCCAGGTCCAGCTCTCCCCCACCGAGTTCAAGCTGCTGCGGTACTTCATGCGCAACTCGGGCCGGGTGCTCTCCAAGATGCAGATCCTCGACCACGTCTGGGATTACGACTTCCGCGGCGATACCGGCATCGTCGAGTCCTACGTGTCCGTGCTGCGCCGCAAGATCGACACCACGGAGCCGCACTTGCTGCACACCCTGCGCGGTGTCGGCTACGTGCTGCGGCTCCCCTCGTCGTAGCGGCAGGGTCAGGTTGGCCGGATCGGTGCGATCGGGACCTGGCGATCTGCTGGCTCGGGTTCGCGGCCTGGCGCAGCGGATCCCGCTGCGGCTCCAGCTGATCGCGGCATTGCTCGCGCTGGTCGCGGTGGCGCTCGCGATCATCAGCGTGGCCGGCGTGATCGTGTTCCGCGACTACCTGACAACTCGGGCGGATAACCAGGTCAGGAACCTCTACCACGAATACGAGCTGGTCCTGGAGGGATCGTCGGGCGTACCTGGCTCGGGGCAGTACATGCACCCTGGGGTCGCCTATATCACCGGGCCTTTCGTCGCCGTGCTGCGACCCGATGGCCAGCAGCTCAACCCGGCGGCTGGCAGCCACTCGGATTCCACCGCACCTATCCCGCTGCCTGACGTGCCGACCAGCCGGTCCTGGCTCACCGCCAACGCCGGCAAGCTGGTGACCGTCGGTGGTTTGCGCAGCCAAGACAAATGGCGCGTCATCGCCGTTCCAGTCTCCTACCAGGACTTCAGCGGCATTCAGTCAGGCACCCTGATCGTCGGGGTCGACCTTGGCGACATCAGCAATTCGATCGGGACGCTGACCACCATCGACCTGATCGTGGGTGGCCTGGTCCTGCTCGGTCTCGCCGTCGTCGGGGTCGCGGTGGTCCGGGCCAGTCTGCGCCCGCTGACCGAGATCGAGCGGACGGCCGAGGGAATCGCGGCTGGCGACCTCACCGCGAGGGTGCCCGACCGGGATCCGCGCACCGAGATCGGCAGGCTCGGCCGGTCGCTCAACGCCATGCTGACCCAGATCGAGACTGCCTTCGACGCACGCGCGTCGTCGGAGTACGCCGCGCGCAGGTCGGAGGAGCGGATGCGACAGTTCGTGGCCGATGCGAGCCACGAATTGCGGACGCCGCTGACCGCGATCCGAGGCTTTGCCGAGTATTACCGCCAGCGCGGCGGTGTGGCCAGCGTGGCCGGCGCCACCGCGGCGGCCGGCCAGCCGCCGAGCGCGCCTGGCGAGATAGCGGCTTCCGGCGCCACCGATCAGCTCAGTCAGGCCGATCTGGACCGGCTGATCCAGCGCGTCGAGCGGGAGGCCGCGCGGATGGGCGTGCTGGTCGACGACATGCTGCTGCTCGCCAGGCTCGACCAGCAGCGGCCGCTTGAGTTCCGCACGGTCGACTTGCTCGCCATCGCCGCCGACGCCCTGCACGACGCCCGGGTGATCGCGCCGCAACGCAGCATCAACCTGACTGTCGGCACGCCAGAGGCACCGCTTGTCCTCGGCGATGAGGTCCGGCTGCGCCAGGTGGTCGGCAATCTGATGAGCAACGCCATGACGCACACGCCGGACGACACGCCAATCGAGATCACGATCAGGTCGGGCACGCTGGAGAACGGGCAAGCGGCGGCCACGGCGCCAGACCTCGCTGGCGGCGCCGAGCCGGCGGCAGCGCAGCCGCCAGGCCCGGTGCCGGAACCGGCGGTGATCCTCGAGGTCGCCGACTCCGGTCCCGGCCTCAGCGACGAGCAGGCAGAGCACGTCTTCGAGCGGTTCTACCGGACCGACCGGGCCAGAAGCCGGACCGCTGGCGGCACCGGACTCGGGCTGGCGATCGTCGCCGCGCTGGTCAGTGCCCACCACGGCCGGGTCTGGGTCGACTCGAAGCCGGGCAGTGGGGCGACCTTCGGCTTCGCGCTCCCGCTCGCACCTGAGGCCAGGCCAGGACCGGCGTGACGGCGGGCCGGAACCCTGGCGCGGCAGGCGCGCGGACCGCATCATTCCGTTGACCGGCATCGGCACGGCCTGCGGCCGGCGGCGCCAGGAGGGACGAGCATGACCCTGCCCGACCCCAGCGAGATCGTGATCATCGGCGGCGGCGTGCTCGGCTGCAGCATCGCCTACCAGCTGGCCAGGCGCGGCCGGACCGACGTGACCCTCCTGGAACGGCGCCGGCTGACCGAGGGCAGCACCTGGCACGCGGCCGGCCTGGTCGGACAGCTCCGCAGCTCAAGCAGCCTGACCGAGCTGATGCGATCCAGCGTGGCGACGTATCAGGCCCTGGAACAGCAGACCGGCTACGCGACCGGCTGGCATCGGGTGGGCAGCATCCGGGTGGCGGCCAGTGACGAGCGCTGGTACGAGCTGCGCCGTCTGGTGACGGCGGCCAAGAGCTTCGGCTTCGAGGCGCACCTGATCTCGCCGGCCGAGACGGCCGGGCTGTTCCCGCTGGTCAGCCTCGACGGCATCCGCGGCGCGATCTGGGTGCCATCGGACGGCTACGCCGATCCCAGCCAGCTGACCCATGCCTTCGCCACCGGCGCCCGTGCCCTCGGCGTGCGGATCATAGAGAATTGCCTGGTCACAACCATTGAGCGAAACGGAAGGCGGGTGGTGGCTGTAGTCACTACGGCCGGTCGGATCGAGTGCGAAACCGTCGTGAACGCGACCGGCATGTGGGGCGCGGAAACGGCCCGCCTAGCCGGTGCCGACATCGCGGTCGGCGCGGTCGAGCATCAGTACGTGGTGACCGACCGGATCGACGGGCTGCCGGAGCGCCTGCCAACCTTCCGTGACCCCGATGCCAGGTTCTATCTGAAACCAGAGACCGGCGGACTGGTCATCGGCGGCTGGGAGGACGGCAGCCGGGCACCCTGGCGGACGATCCCCCGTGATCTAGGTCCCGAGCTTTTTCCGCCTGACCATGATCGGTTCGCACCGCTCGCGCAGGCTTGCGCGGACCGGATTCCGGTCACCGCCGATACCGGTATCCGGACCTGGATTAACGGGCCGATTCCGTTCTCGCCAGATGCCGAGCCACTGATGGGCGTGACCGAGGATCTGGACAACATGTTCCACTGCTGCGGTTTCTCGGCCGGTATCGCCGCCGCGGGCGGTGCTGGCCAGGCCATGGCGAACTGGATCATCGATTCCGATCCTGGTCTCGATCTGTGGCCGTTCGACGTGCGGCGGTTCGGCCGCCCGCACAGCGTGCCCGGCTACCTGCGGAAGCGCTGCGTTGATGCCTACGCGCATTACTACCAGGTGGCCTATCCCAACGCCGAACTCGCCGGGCCGCGTGGTCAGCGGCGCAGCCCGCTGCACGATGTGCTGCGGTCGCGCGGTGCCGTATTCGGCGCGAAATTCGGCTGGGAGCGCGCCAATTGGTTCGCGCCGGACGAGCCCGGGCTTACTGAGCAGCGCACGTTCGGCCGCAGTAACGCCTGGCCGCGGATCGAAGCTGAGCACCACGCCGTGCGGGAGCGGGCCGGCCTGATCGACCTGAGCTCGTTCGCCAAGTACGAGATCACCGGGACCGGTGCACTGCCGCTGCTGCAGAAGCTGGCCGGAGCTGACCTGGACGTAAGGATCGGCAAGATCGTCTACACCCAGCTGCTCAACGAGCGCGGCGGGATCGAGGCCGACGTCACCGTCACCCGGCTCGGCGAGGCGGAGTTCTACCTGGTCACCGGCGCCGGTTTCGGCCGGCACGATAGCGCGTTCGTCCTTCGGCACGCACCAGAGGACGGCTCGGTGGCCGTGCGGGATGTCACATCGGCGTACGGCGTGCTGGCGCTCTGCGGCCCGCTGGCCCGGCAGATCGCGCAGCAGATCAGCGACAGCGACCTGAGCAACGCGTCCTTCGGCTACATGTCCGCCCGCCGGATCGACCTCGGGCACGCGCCGGTACTCGCGCTGCGGGCTGGCTATGTCGGCGAGCTCGGCTGGGAGTTCCACGTCCCGACCGAGTACCTGCCGGACCTGTACGAACGGCTGATGCGGGCGGGCGCCCTCGTGCCCGTGCCATCCGGCATCCGCGACGTCGGCTACCGTGCGGTCAACTCGCTCCGCCTGGAGAAGCAGTACCTGGCCTGGGCTGCCGACATCAGGAGCAGCGACAACCCCTACGCGGCCGGCCTGGGCCACGCGATCAAGGCCGACAAGCCGGAACTGCTCGCTGGTCCCGCGCTGCGCAAGATCCGCGACGAGGGTCCGTCGCAGCGGCTGTGCTGGTTCACCGCCGACGCAGACGTGGTCATGCACGGCGGGGAACTGCTGACCCGTCCGACCCAGGACCTCGCGGTCAGCCTGCGCAGCGCGGGATATGGCTACACGGTCCGCAGGACCATCTTCTCGGCCTACCTGCCGGCCGCCCTGGCCGACGACACCGAGTTCATCGTGGAGGTGGCCGGCGACAGCTACCCGGCCATTCGTCTCGGCGCACCGCTGTATGACCCATCCGGCTCCAGAATCCGTGCCTGAGCCCGTCGGGCCAGGCTGAGGTTGCCGCTGCCTGGTGGTGAGCAGCGGCAGGCTGCTGAGCGCGATCCCCAGCAGGATCGCGGCGGTCCCGGCGACCTGCTGCGGGCCGAGGGGGTCGCCGAAGATCACCACGCCTGCCGCGGCGCCGACGAGCGGCTCGAGGTTGACGAAGGCCCCGGCGACCTCGGCGGACACCAGGACCTGACCGTAGGCGAAGAGCGTGAAGGGCAGCAGCGTTCCGCCGAGCGCTAGCCCGGCGGTGGCCAGGACGATGCCCAGGCCGCTCGGGGACGGAGGCCTGCCTTCGGTGACCGCGGCGACTGGCAGGACGGCGAGCGCGGCGGCCAGGAACTGCACCGCGGTCACCGCGACCGGGTCCCGGCCGCGCAGCAGCCGGGTCTGCGCCACCGTGAATGTGGCCGACGTCAGCAGCGACGCCAGCACCAGGCCGTCACCGCCGACGGCCGCGCCTGCGGCCTGGCCGCCGGCCACTAGCCCGACACCGGCCAGGGACGCCGCGAAGCCGACCCAGGCCACCGGGCGCGCCACGCTCCGCTGCCAGATCGCAGCGATGATCGCGACCAGCACCGGGGTGGCACCGACCAGCAGAGCCGCGTGGCTGACGCTGGTCCGCCCGATCCCGGCGTTCTGCAGCAGTACCGAGCCACCGTACCCGGCCGCGCCCCAGACCGCCACGGCCGGAGTGAACGCCGCGCGCAGCCTGGCGCGGCCCGCGACCAGCAGCACGGCGGCGGCCAGGGCGAACCGCGCGAAGGTGAGCCAGGCGGCCGGCAGCCACTCCAGCGCCACCTTCGACAGCGGCACTGTCGTTCCCCACAGCAGCCCGGCTGCGACGAGGGCAGCGACGGCGAGACGACGGTTTGCATTCATGCTGCTATGGTCGCCGCCAGTCTCGCAGAATTTGCCAGTTAGGCGTCAGGACGAGATAATGTTTCGTAACATGGCCGTCAGACTTGATGAAGTTGACGTGCAGCTGCTCACCGAGCTGCAGGCCGACGCGGATCGCACCAACGTCGAACTCGCCCGCCTGGTCGGACTGTCCCCGGCGGCAACGCTGAACCGGGTTCGCCGGCTCAAGGACTCCGGCGTCATCCGCATCATCAGCGCCCGCCTCGACCCGGCCGCCGCCGGTTTTCCGCTGCAGATGTATGTGACGGCCACCCTGCGGCGTCATGACCCGCGCTCAACCCGCGTCTTCGAGGACCAGGTCCGGGCACTGCCGCAGATCATCGCGGCCGACAACGTGGCCGGCGAGGTGGACTACCTGCTCACCGTCGTGGCCAGGGACGTCACCGAGCTTCAGCAAGTGCTGGCCGCCCTGGCCACCCGCGGCGGGCAGCGGCTCGTCACCTACCTGCGGCTGGAGGAGGTCAAGCCCCCATCCCGGCTGCCGCTGGCTCCGACCGTCCAGGCACCCGAGCACCCAGTCGGCCGCCAGAGTCGGACGACCCCAGGCTGAACAGCGCCCCGCTGACCACCAGCCCGCAACCAGAGCCGGACGACCCCGCGCCGAACAGCGCCCCGCTGACCACCAGCCCGCAACCAGAGCCGGACGACCCCGCGCCGAACAGCGCTAATCAACCTCGCGGACCAGGGCCCTACTGCTCGCCAGCTACAGCCGGGCGGTACAGATTCCGGCCGTTGCCGGCGCGCCAGCCATGCTCAGGATCCGTTCTGGCCGGTTCCGCTGTAGACATCGGTCCTGCTCGGCACGACATCTGGCATCACAACCCGTCCACGCCCCGTCCACCTGCCAGGCCATCCGGCAACGTTAGGCGTACCCGCGCGGTCCTCGCTGACGATAATCCTATATTCCCGATCGGCATAATATAATATCGGAGTCGTCAGACGGACAGCGCAGCCCGTGCGGCGGCGAGCGCTGCGGCCCGGTAACCAGCGCCGAACAGGCAGGCATGCACAAGCAGCGGGTGCAGCTGATGCAACGGCACCCGGGCCCGCCAGCCAGCGGCCAGCGGTGCGACATCGGCGTAGGCGCCCAGGATCCGGTCAAGGTACGGCGCCCCGAACAGCTCGAGCATGGCCAGGTCGGTTTCCCGGTGGCCGCCGTGCGCGGCCGGATCGATCAGGGCGCCGCGGCCTCCCGACCAGAGCACATTGCCCGACCAGCAGTCCCCGTGGATCCGGCTGGGCGGCTCGGCCGGGCCGGCCAGCTCGCCGATCCGGCCGGTCACCGTCTCGATCAGCGCCACGTCGGCCGGCCCGAACGTGCCTGTGTCGCGCGCCAGCCGGGCATATGGCGCCAGCCGGTGCTCCGCGTACCACTGCGGCCAGGAGTCGGCCTGGTCGTTGCTCAGCGGCAGGCTGGCGATGAACCCGGTCCACGGTGCGCCGAATCGCGACGACCCGGCAGCGTGCAGCCTGGCCAGATCACGCCCGAAACGTTCTGCGGCACCCCGGTCGGCAGCGCCTTGCGTAAGCCAGATGAGGGCCAGCAACCCGTTATCGCGGAAAATCAACTCAGGCACCGGGACGGCCCCGGCTTCACCGAGCCAGCGCAGGCCCATCGCCTCGGCTGCCAGGGCCTGGCCGACTGCCGAGAGCCGGCCAGCCGGATCCGCCCCGGTCGGCCCCGCCGTCGCTGACCTGCTCGCGATGTCGGCGGCGGCCTTGACGAAGAGTTCCCTGCCGTCGGCGAGGCGGGCGCGGTAGTGCCGCACGCCGTGGCCGCCGCCGATCGCGCGGATTTCGCTGACCGGCTGACCAGCGAGCCGTTCCAGCCGGGCTGCCACCAGGCTGGCCGGCCCTGCCCGACCGGGATGCTCAGCCACCAGCGCGTTCGGCCAGTAGCTCGGCCAGCGCGGCGGCCAGGCCGCGCGCCGCGGCCCGCAGCAACTCGAATACCGCGGCGAACTCGCGCTGGCCGCTGCCGTACGGGTCAGGCACCTTCGCCCCGGCCGGCGCGGCGGGATCGAACGATCGGAACAGCCTGATCCGGTCGCTGGCCCCGTCCCGGCCCGCCGCCATCCGCTGCAGGGCCCGCAGGTTGCTCAGGTCCATGGCGAGCAGCAGGTCGAAACGGTCCAGCCAGTCCGGCGTGATCTGCCTGGCCCGGTGGCTGCTTCCGTCGTAGCCGCGGCTGGCCAGCTCGGCTCTAGCCCTGCGGTCCATCGGACCGCCGACGTGCCAGTCGCCGGTGCCCGCGCTCTCCACCTGGACCTGATCCGCCAGGCCGGCGTTCGCGAGCTCGGCCCTGACCAGGACTTCGGCCATCGGCGACCGGCAGATGTTGCCGAGGCATACCATGCAGATCCGGTAGGGTCGCGACGAATCCCTCGGCGCCGGCAGCGGCACCGCTGCGCGATGATCAGCGGGCATAAGACAAGGATGGCCGGCCGCCTGGCCACCGCGACCACGTGGGACCGTAGTGCCATGAATGCCAGCAGCCAGCAGGAGGATTACCGTCGGCTGTCGTTCTGGCTGGACACTGTGCCCGGGCCACTGGCACCCGCAGCCAGCCTGCAGTCCGATACCGAGGCCGACGTCGCCATCGCCGGTGCCGGGCTGACCGGCCTGTGGACGGCCTACTACCTGAACCAGGCCGATCCTGGACTGCGGATCGTGCTCTGCGAGCGCGAGATCGCCGGCTTCGGCGCCTCGGGGCGGAACGGCGGCTGGTGCTCGGCGTTGTTCCCCGCATCGCTGACCAAGCTGGAGCGGATGGCCGGCCGGGAATCGGCGATCGCGATGTACCGGGCGATGCAGCAGACCGTGGACGAGGTCGGCAAGGTTGCCGCCGCCGAAGGCATCGACTGCCACTGGTGCAAGGGCGGCACGATCCAGTTCGCCCGCTCCCCCAGCCAGTTGCACCGGGCCAAGGAGGAGGTCGGCGAGGCCAGGCTCTACGGCTTCGACGATGCCGACATCCGGCTGCTCTCGGCCGCTGAGGCGCGCGAGGTCGGCGAGGTGACCGGCCTGCTCGGCGGCGTCTTCACCCCGCACTGCGCCGCGATCCACCCCGCACGGCTGGCCCGCGGCCTGGCCGACGTGCTGCGCCGCCGCGGCGCGGTGATCTACGAGCGGACCGAGGTGCGGCGGATCGAGCCAGGCCGACTGATCACCTCCGGCGGCACCGTCCGCGCGCGGCACGTCATCCGCGCCACCGAGGGTTACACGCCCCGGCTGCCCGGATATCAGCGCGCGGTGGTGCCTGTCTACTCGCTCGTGATCGCGACCGCGCCGCTGCCCGAGTCGGTCTGGGCGCAGATCGGCCTGGCCACCCGACCCACCTTCGCCGACCTGCGGCACCTGATCATCTACGGCCAGCGGACCGCGGACGGCCGGCTGGTGTTCGGCGGGCGCGGCGCGCCTTACCACTTCGGCTCGGCGGTCCAGCCGTCCTTCGACCGGGTGCCTTCGGTGTTCGCCGCGCTGCGGCGCACGCTGATCGAGCTGTTCCCCGTGCTCAGTGATGTCGCCGTCACGCACACCTGGGGCGGGCCGATCGGAATCGCGAGGGACTGGTGCGCCTCGGTCGGGCTCGACTCATCGAGCGGGATCGGCTGGGGGGGCGGTTACGTCGGAGACGGGCTGTCGACGACGAACCTGGCCGGCCGGACCCTGGCCGACCTGATCACCGGTGCCGACACCGAGATCACCAGACTGCCCTGGGTCGGCCACAAGTCGCCGGAGTGGGAGCCAGAGCCGCTGCGCTGGCTCGGCGTCAACGCCGGGCTGCACATGATGACCTGGGCAGATCATGCCGAGGCCAGGACCGGTCGGCCGTCGAGAGCCGCCACCGCGTTCAGCCACTTCATCGGATCCTGACCAGGTTCACCGCGCGGCGGACAAAACTCTCGATATCGGGCGTACACCTGTCCGCGGTCGGGTTGGCACCGGTCGGTCAGTTGCTGGTACCATCGCTCAGGTTCTAGCGCCGCTAGCTCAATTGGCAGAGCAGCGGACTCTTAATCCGCGGGTTCGGGGTTCAAGTCCCTGGCGGCGCACCCGTCCTGACCTGGTCGTTCTTAGTTT
Organism: uncultured Actinomycetota bacterium; assembly: GCA_963850875.1. GTDB lineage: Bacteria > Actinomycetota > Actinomycetes > Streptosporangiales > Streptosporangiaceae > Chersky-822. The sequence goes on along the minus strand of CAWKNA010000004.1, from coordinate 15,770 downwards.
TCGCTGGTGTCTGCGGCCGTCAGCGTGGAACGAGTCGTGGAACGAGCGGCCGGTTTCCCGCCTATCCTTGTGCCATGCCACGTGCGGGATTAGGTCACTTAGAGCAACTGCCGAGCGGGTCCTATCGCGTGAGCGTGTACTCGGGGATCGACCCGCTGACCGGCCGGCAGCTGCGGCACCGGCGGACGGCGAAGACGGAAGAGCAGGCGCGGATCGTGCTCGGACGGCTGCTCGAACAGGCCTCGACCGGCCAGCGGCCAGGTTCCGATGTCAAGGTCGCGGAGGTCCTGACCCAGTATCTGGCCATCGCCGAGCTGGAGCCGTCCACCCGGGAGACCTACGAGGGCTATATCCGGCGCACGATCATGCCCGCGCTCGGTTCGATGGAACTCCGCAAGGTCCGCGGGCCGGTACTGGACACCTTCTACGCCCGGCTGCGCAAGTGCGGTGACCTGACCTGCAAGGGAAGACCGTTCACCGAGCACCGCAGCTTCCCCGCCCTGGTGGTCGAGCCCGGCGATCCACGTCCCGGCTGGCAGCAGGTGACCGACACGATCAAGGACGCGATCGGCTCGGGCCAGCTGACGCCCGGTGAGCTGCTCCCGTCGGTGCAGGAGCTGGCAGCCCGGCACGCCGTGCCGGTGGCGACACTGCGGAGCGCTCTAGACGTGCTGGCCGGTGAAGGACTCATCATCGTCCGGCAGGGCCGTAGGTCTCTGGTCAGCGGTGAGCCGGGCCGGGTACCGTCGCGGCACGTGCGGCCGGGTGATGCTGGTCATGACTGCTCGCGGGCCGGATGCCAGCAGCACAGGTGCCGTCCGATGTCGCCCACGACGATCCGGCAGATCCACTCGATCCTGTCCGGCGCCTTTGCCACCGCGGTCCGCTGGGAATGGATCGAGCGGAACCCGGCCAGCACGGCCAAGCTGCCCAAGGCCCGGCACCGCCCGCCCACGTCGCCTACTCCGGCGGTGGTCGCCGCGATCATCGCCGCCGCGCGGGACCTCGAACTCGAACTGCTCGCCCTGTATCTGTGGCTGGCCGCCGTCACCGGCGCGCGCCGCGGCGAGCTGTGCGGGCTGCAGTGGGCCGACATCGACCTGGACGCGGGCGTCATGCACATCGCGTACAGCTACCTAGTGCGGGCCGGCTACAAAGTGCGAAAGGACACCAAGACCCACCAGGACCGGCACCTGGCCATCGACCCTGTGACCGTCGCCGTGCTGGCCGAGCATAGACAGCGCATCCAGGCGCTTCTGGCCGACGTCGGCATACAGCTCGCGCCGACGGCCTACATCTTCAGCAGCGACGTCTACGGCGCCGTGCCGTGGAACCCGGACTGGGTGACCCACAAGGTAGCCGAGGTCGCCAAGGCCGCCGGAGTCACCATCAACGTCAAAGCCCTGCGCCACTACACCGCGAGCCAGCTCCTGGCCGGCGGCATCGACCTGCGCAACACCGCCGCGCGACTAGGTCACGGCGATGGCGGCGCAACAACATTGCGCCACTACGCCGACCCGGTATCCGAGGTTGACCGACGGGCGGCCGCCTACCTCGCCCAGCTGACCGCACCCTCGGATACGAGCCGAGGCACGCCGACCTAGCGTGATCAAGAAATCGCGCCGTGCGCTTGCGCTTCCAATGAGAAGCGCAGACGCACTGACTTACCACCAAGAGCTTCAGGAGGTCAGCGGCGGGCTGCCGGTAAGGCATCGCAGGAACACGGCCCGGCCTTCGAATGATCGGTCGGCTTCGCGCGAGTCCCAAAGAGTGCTGGTCTAGAGCCGCCTGTCGCGTCAGCCGCCTGTCGGAATCGAACCGACGACATGCTCTTTACGAGAAGCACGGCCCGCCGCCCCGAGCGCTCTGCCTGCACCGATAGCCCGCCCGAACGCTCACGAAGCCCAGAATGCACCCAGTCAGCGCTGCGCCCGGTCCATGACCCGGTCCACCGCCGCCCGGAGAGCAGGCCTGAAGAGCGACTCGCCTTTCATATAGCGTCAGATGCATATAGCATGTGATGCATGACCGGGCTGTATGACGTCGAGATCGAGCCCGAAGTCAGATCCTGGCTCGCCAGGCTCAGCGACCGCGACTTCGGCCGCGCTGACTTCCTGGTCGGCCTGCTCGCCGAGCAAGCCGAGAACCTCAGCGAACCCTACACACGGCACCTGGGCGGCAAGGTCCGCGAACTGCGCTTCCACCTCCTCGCCCAGCAGACCCGCGTCACTTACTGGCTCGCGCCCGGACGACGGCTGATACTGCTCACCGTTTTCCGCAAGACCCGCAACGCCGAGATCGCCGAAGTCACGCGGGCCTTACAAGCCCAGAAGGCTTGCGAAGCAAACCACGGACTGGCCCACGACACGTTCGACCGCGAGGTGCGCTGACATGACCAACGACCACACCAGCTACGAAGAACTCGCCCGCAGCCGCCGCGACAGCGCGGACTACCGCGAGGGCTACGCCGAGGCGCAGCGCGCGTTCCTCATCGGCCAGGCCGTCCGCGACAGGAGGCTGGCCCTCGGCCTGTCCCAGGTCGAACTCGCCACCCGAGCCGGGATGACCCAGCCAGCCCTGTCCCGCCTGGAAGCCGGCGGCGTCGTCCCCACCATCCCCCTGCTCGAACGGATCGCCGCCGCCCTCGACGCCGACCTAATCGTTCAGATCGCACCCCACGCAGCCTGAAGATGCATGAAGACAACCGAGCACTTCCGTCATCGCCCTCGGCCACGACTTTCTGACCGCTCCGCCGGAGAGCCAACGGCTGATCTTGTTCGCTCCGGGCGGAGGTGCAGTGTAGGCTGACTGACCGTGAGACGGGCAGTTGGTGGAACGCTGAACGTTGCCAGACGCCTATGCCAACGGTACGTAGGCCCCGACTGGCATGTCCGGGGGGCAAAGATCGCCATGCTAACGTGTCACGCTCACATGTGGAACCAGCGCCGACGACTGCCAGGGTTGGCAGCTTGCTGGCTCTGGGCTCACTAACCGAGCATCGGCTCGTTCAGTTCGACATCTCGCATTGCAATCGGTGTGTCGAGTATCCGGGCCGGAAACCGAACGGAACTGCTAATGGCAAGCAATCCAGCGGATGCTCTCCGCGATCAAATTTCCGCAGGAACCGTAGTCGCAGTAGTAGGCACTGGCGTAAGTGTCGCAGCTTCCGGCGGACTGCCGACCGCTTCTTGGTTCGGCCTCCTTGAGTCTGGGATCGAACGAGCAGCAAATTTCGGTAGCGCACTACCTCAGGATTGGAAACAACATTGCATCAGCGAACTATCCTATGCGAAAGATAACGCTTATCTGCCCGGGGTTCTGTCTGTCGCCCAGCAGATAACAGATGCGCTTGGCAGTAGCGCAGGCGGTGAATTCAAGTCGTGGCTTCGCGACGACATAGGGAGCTTGAAACTGAATCAAAGTGGCGCGGGTCTTATTAAGGCGATAGGTAATCTAAATGTCCCCATAACTACTACTAACTATGATACGTTGATTGAAGCTGGCCTCGAACGGTCAACCACGACGTGGCGCGACTCTTCTTCTGCCCAACTCGTCATCCAAGGCAGTATTGACAACATCCTTCATCTACATGGTGCTTGGGATCAAGCTGAGTCTATAGTATTCGGATCATTTTCTTATGGCCAACTGAGCGGCAGCACGCCAGCGATGGCGCTGCAGAAAGTACTTGCAGCAGGCCGTTCCTTGCTGTTCATTGGCTGCGGCACCGGACTATTGGATCCCAACTTCGAGTCACTTCGGCAATGGCTGGCTAATACGTTCCCATCATCCGAGCTGCGCCACTATCGTCTCTGCGTGGAAAGCGAGGTCGGCCAACTGACGGGGGAGTCCGTAGCGGACCGCATCATCCCCGTGCCGTACGCCGCGTCATATGATGCCCTACCAGGATTCCTCCACGCCCTTGCTCCTCCCAATCAAATTGCCGTGCATGAGCCGCGTTCTTGCTTGACTATCCAGCAACGTGCTGCGGACGCGATAAATGACAGAGTCAGAGCCGATTCTGTCATGGCCGAATATATGCCAGATGTCGACGCCCGCGCCCTCAATGACATTCTCATACCGCCAGTATTGCTACCAGTAACGCCGGACCAGTTTGCGCAATCTGCAACTATTGAAAAAGAGCTACGGCCGAAGAGATGCGACCCGGAAGCGGACGTTCGAGATAATCGACTGATCCTTGTTGCCGCTCAAGAGCTCTCTGGTCTGACGTCAGCGTTGCAATGGATGGTTTTGGAGGCTAACAGAATAGATCCCAGCCTCACGCCCGTGGCAGTAGACTTTCGCCAGCTCGGAAGCGGCCATAATCCTTTGGAACGCCAGGTCAGAAAGACACTGCGACTTTCGGGTGTTGATCTGCAGCCTGACGAGGCGCTGCCGAGGATTGCTCTAGCGCTAGACAATCTCGCTCCGCGTCCTGAGAAGATTTTTAGCCGCTGCCTGAACGAGCTAAAGGGCGACCAGTACGAATTTATAATCATGGGCTGTCGACAAGGTTCCGAGGCTGCGATCGTTGAGCATCTTGAGTCGACGTCGAGCCCGACATTGCGTTACGTCGGGCGACTTAATAGCCGAGACGCGACCAAGATGGCGGAGCTGATAGAGCCGGCCCGTGCTGCCAAAATAGCGACAAAGGCAATTGCAATTGCGAAGAGCGAGCATCTGCCGCGTACTCCGCTTACTATAGGCTTGCTTCTATGCATGTTGCTGCACGGTGATGCATCTATGCTTACCGCAGCATCACCGACAGCGCTTCTTGACGCCTGGGTAAATCTCCTGCTTGGGCGTGGTGATCCACATGAGGATGCCCGATTCGCGCTTGACTCCCTTGAAAAGGGAAATATTCTAGCATTTATGGCTCAGAGATTTGTTGAGGACAGGACGGGCTCGTTCTCGGAGGCGACGGCGCTCGGATGTCTTGAAGACTACTTCGTATCTGTCGGCTGGACGGAAGATCCAATCGAAGTTCTCGACAACTTCAAAAAGCGGTATTTGCTAAATGTGTCTAATGGACAGGTTCGGTTCGCCCAGAGCAGCTATTTGCACTTGTTCGCAGCGAAGAGAGCTATCGAGTGGCGCCCCTTTAGAAAATTGCTGTGCGATGAACCGTTGTATTTTAGTCCGATTCTGCGCCACTACGCCGCTCTTACTCGTAACGATGTCGAAATGTTGCAGGAAGTGGAGCGACTCCTAACGCCTACTTCGTCGAGTCTTTCTTCGCCCCGCGGGAGTAGCTTCAGTGACGTACGCGATGGTGATGGAATAGTAACGACTTCTATCGAAGATCTCATGCGGCAACTCTCGCTGAGCGGCGATGCAGAACAGCGTCGGACCGCGAGAGGAGAGGTTGGGGACGATGCGTTTGATACATGGCTCGACCATGACGATGACTCCGATCACGAGCCTTTTCCTCTTTACGACATCGAGGATGCCGAGCCGATTGTTCAGGTAATTGTTGCACTTACGCTAGTATCGAATGTTCTCCGCGATTCTGAATTGGTAAAAGATCTCGGGCTTAAGACGAGAGTGCTTAGTCGAGCGCTCGAAGTATGGGGCAAGCTCGTCGACTTGCTTGACGTCAATGACGATTTTAGGGAATTTTGGCATAACGTGGCTAAAGAGTTTGCAGAACTGTTGGAAGTCCCCGAAGGGCGTCGCTCGAAATTCATTGAAGAATTCCGCGATATGGCGCCGTTGCTGGTGGGATTTACTGGCGTTTCGGCTACGTTGTCGTCGCGGAAGTTGTTGCTGTCGCTCGCTTCATGCTTTGGTGATGATACGGACTTTATCGCGGATCCAGGTGGCATGGTGATGGGGTCGTTTATGGCCTTCGATCTGCACGAGCCAGGCTGGCCGAGGTACTTTCTCGACGTGCAAGCGAAGCACGGTCGTATCAAGGCGCTTTGGGCCCTATTGGTACCCATTGCGGAGAAGGCGTATTACGAGGAAGATCTCAGCCAGGATTCCGATCTACTGCTGGACTTTCTAGTCCGTCATAATTCGCAGAGAGTTCCGGCACTAAACCCCGCGGATCGCAAGAAGCATGAAAACAAAATCAGACAGCAACTGAGACGGAATAGACTCGTTGTTAAGTCGAGGGCGGCTGTTTCCTCCGTACCGGTGATTCGAATGGAAATCGATCCGCCTGGAACTAGTGGCTTACCTAGTCGGTAGACGCGCGAGGGTTGAGGAGCCTGACGACTTTCAGGATCTCGGAGCTGGTCCGGTACAGGCTGATGACACAGTGACCGAACCGGAACACCGTGCAGTAGTCCTTGGACGTCAGCTTAGCGCCGAGCCCGGCGCGCTCAAGTAGCGGCGGATCGTGGTAAGGCTCGTTTAGCGAGTAGTCGGCAAACGCCAGCGCCGGTCCGCCGTGCTTCCCCGGCGGCTCCATATACCCCGCCCATAGCGCATCAGGCTGCCCGGCGTACGTTCGTCAAACAGTCGGATGTACTCACGCCCTGGGATCGCGGAGCGGCGGTCGCGCTCGTGAGTCAGCTGGTGCATCAGGACGTACTTCATTGCCCATGCCGCCAGCGCCACCTTCTTCGTCTGGATGATTCTGACCTTCTTGCCCTTGATCAGTTGTGGGCCAAGGACATCGAGCGCGCCGTGGTTGCCAACACCATGTCGTTCATCCAGCCGTTGTTGTCGGCTCGCAGGGCCCCCTTGGCAGCAAGGTCGCCGGCGGGACGTTCTCGAATGTGCCGATGGGGTTCATAGTCCGGTCCACCTGATTCGCGTACGTACAGGTGCCGCAATGCGTCCTCGCCGAACGTCATCCAGGACAGGATCACATGCTCGTTGGTGATCTTGCAGCATTGCGGCAGAACACGCCGGCCGCCAGGTTCGCCATTTGGCCGGGCCGCGGGCCCTATGCGTCGGGCGAGCACCTCGCCGTCGGCCGGTTCTGCGGTCTCGCTGATGCCATGGCTGTCATCGCGCACCGCCGACTGCCTCGGGTGGTTCCGGGCTCCGCGTGTGTTCGGCGAGCCAGGTGGCGGCATAGGTGTCGATGTCCACCTGGGCGCCAGCGGCAGCGTCGGCGATCATGCGCTCAACGAACGCTCTGGGGATTCGCCGGATCTTCTGAACCTTTCCTCTACGGACGATAATCGCGGGCAGCTGGCCCGCGTCTGCCATCCGGATGACGGTCATCCGGCTTACCCGCAGCAACTCTGCGGTCTGCTCCACGTCGATCAACGGGGTATCCACAGCCGAGCCGGTCGCCGGACCGGTCGGGGCCACGGCGGCGGCCAGGATGTCGGCGAGCGCGCGGGTCACTGCCTCCAGCACGCCGGGCGGCAGGACCACCGTCCTGGCGGGCCGGCTCGGCTTGATCGGCTCGCCCGGCTGAGGCTGGGCCGGCCATCGATCGTCTCGGCCAAGGGGGTCGTGGCCTGCCCAGTGGCCAGCTGTCATGGCCACCTCTCCGTTCTGTGCTGTCCGGCTCAGCTGCCGGTGCTGGTCGCGCCCGGCTCGGCGCGGGCGCGTCATGGCTCGGCTTCCGGCTCAGGGTCGGGCCACTGTTCCGCGCCGGGTGCGGGCTGGCGGCCGACGGCGAGTGCCTGCCAGAGGGAGACGTCGGTGCGGGCGTGCTTTGCGCGGAGCTGGTCGCTGACCCAGACGTCGGCCACGTAGTCCGGGCTCCCTCCGCCTAAGTCGCGCCGGGTACGACCAGGCCCTGCCGCCGGCGCGGTTTGCCGGGCTTGCGTGTCTGCGGTCGGTTCGCCTGGCTGCTGCGCCTGCCGCGTTCGCGCTGGCCGCTGGCGCGGGGTCACTGCCCGGCCTCCCATTCAGCTTCTGACCTGGCCAACGTGGCTGCGAGACGCGGGCAGCGGTCCGTGTGGCCCCGTTCGTCATCGGCAGGGCCGTTGCATAGCCCGTGGTCACTGATCGCGCGGTCGCAGGACTGGCAGGTCCAGACGAATGAGCGGCCGTAGCGCACGGCCGTCTCGGTGTCGGGGCGGCCGGCCGCGTAGGTGTAGGCAGCTTCGCCGACGGTCTGGCCAGCCTGGTCGGCGTCTGCGTCGGGGGCCAGGCCTAGCGCGGTGCCGATCTCGTGCCAGCTCTGCCCAGCCTCCCGGGCGGTACGGATGTAGCCACGGGCGGTGTGACGGGCGCCGAGCTCGATCTCGCGGGCGGCGCGCATCCCGGCGAGTGGCTCGATGTCGCGGACGGTCGTGTCGGCACCGTGGTAGATCGGGCGGGTGACGAGCGGCGCGCCGGCGTCGCGGGCGAGGTTGACGGCGGCGCGGTGTGCCGCTGCGCGGGCTGCGCTGATTGCCGTGGTCCTGTCGGCCGGGTTCTTGTCTGGTCGGGGCATTGTCGGGTCTCCTTCGCCTGCGGTTGGTCACGCTTGGGCTGCGGCCCGGCGGGCGCGCTGGGTGGCCGGAGGCAAGCCGGCAGTGTGTTTGCCGGGTCGCGGGTGGTCCGCCTCTGGCTCGCTGGCAGCACGTCCGCGCCGGCCGCCCGATCCTCTGGTGTCCTGCTGGCCGGCCGGCGCCGGGGTGAAGTCGGGGGCGGTGCCGGTGCCGAGGGCGGGCCGGTACCGGCTGTAGGGCCGGTAGCGGGGCTCGTCGAGCTGGTCTTCGTCGAGGGCCGCAGCGGCGGGCCAGTTGCTGGCCTTGGCCTGGCTGAGTGCCCGTGCGGCAGCGCGTCGTTCGGCGGGGGTCCGCCGTGGCGGGGTCTTGTCCCACCAGGCGTCCCAGAGCTGGCAGGCGCTGGCGCGGAACGCGGTGGTGACGGTCCGGTTCTGGCCGCTGACGATGCGCCGCACGACATACGGCGAGACGCGCAGCGCTCGGGCGATTCGGCCGGAGTCGTGGCCCATGGCGATCAGGGACCGCAGTCGCCACTTTGTGCCGTTCGCGTCTAGGCGGATGTCGTGGGCACGCGGGCTCACGTCGGTCCTGCCGGTCGGGTGCGAGTGGGGACGAGCGCTATCTGTCCGGCCCGCGCTGATGTAGGCCGTCATGACGCCGCCTGCCGTGTTTCCTCGTGCGGACAGGGGCAGAGCCCGGCGGTGCGGCGGGCGGAGGCGATGGTCCGGCGGATCTCGCGTTCGGCGAGCCCGGTGGTCCTGGCAGCTTCGGCGAGCCCGGCCAGGACCGCCTCGTCACCTGCCTCCGCCGGGCGGCAGGCGGCCCAGAACAGGCCGTCGTTGCGGTCGTGGCCGTCAGCCCGCAGGGTCGCCACCCAGGAGACGAGACCGCTCAGGTCGCCTCCGGGCGGGGTGGCCGGCCGGGTGGCTGCCGTGCGCCCGGGCTCCAGCAGCTCGGCGACCGCGGCCCAGTCCGGGCCGCCTGATCCGGGCAGGTGCCGCTGGACGCGGCAGGGCTTGCCGCCGACTCGCGACGGCGGGGCCAGCGCGTATCCGCCGCGGGCGCGGAAGTCCAGGTGGTGACGCCGCAGGCGCCCGCTGGGCTGGTCGCTGCCGGTGAAGTAGATGTGCAGCCCGCCGCTGGGCGTGCTGACAACCTTGCTGGCCGCCTCGATCAGCCCGTGACGCTGGAGCCGGCTGAGCGCCGCGTAGCCGCTGCCGGCCGCGCCGTGCTGGCCGGCGTCCAGGACGCCCGGCCCGGGCACGCCTGTGGCGACGGCGAGGTTCGCGTCCGGCTGCCGCCACCGGGTGATCTGGTCCGGGTCGGTGGTGGCGTCACGGAACCCGTGCCTGGTCGCGGGCTCCTTGCCGCCGGGCTGGCAGGGGAAGATGGGCCAGCCATGGCGGGCGCAGGCGAGCGCTTCCGCAACCATGCCGGCGGTCATGGCCCGAACTCCGTCCGGCCGGGTATCCGCCTGGTGGTGGCGTGGGCGCAGCGGCGGGTTTCCTGGGTGAGCTGCTCGGCGGCGGCGGTCAGCAGCCGGGTGTGCCATTCGGCCTGGCCTGCCAGCGTGCCGGCGGTTCGCCCGGGCTGCAGGTACAGCACTGACCAGAGCTCGCTGAGCCAGTCCAGGACGTACAGGCACAGCGGGTGCTGGTCCCAGCAGTCGCCCAGGCTTGCCGACAGGTAGCCGTAGCCGGGCCGGTAGACCTGCTCGACCCACGCCCGCAGCCGGGTGATCGCGTCGTCGCGTGCGCGGCCGTCGAGCTTCCAGAACCGGGGCGGAGCCGGCGGCTGGTAGGCGTCCGGGCCGTCGTCCGCGGCGGCCTGGCGCGCGACGGCGGCAGCCAGTTCCGTCACGTGCCTGTCGACTGCGGCCAGGGCCTCGGCCTGGCCGGCCAGGTCGCCTTTCAGGCCGTTCACTGTCGTGGCCAGGGCGGTGACCCGCTCGCGGATCTCACGGGCGTGACCCGCTTCGCGGTGGTCCAGGCCGGACAGCTGCTGGGTCAGCCCGGCGAGCTGGAGCAGGGCCGCGGTCAGCCCTTCTGGTTCGGTCATCGTGATCAGCTCCACGGGTAGGGGTCGGGGCCGTCGTCGAAGTCGTCACCTGCTGCCTCGAAGCCGGGGCCGGGCCAGGCCGGCGGGCGCGGGCGCGGCCAGCGGGGCAGTCCGGCCGGAGGCAGCCCGGCCAGCTCGGCGGGCGGGGCCGCCGGGGTGAGCGCCGCGATGGCGGCGCCGATGCGCCGGGCGGCGCGGTACCCGCGGTCCTTCCACGCGGCGCAGAGCCGCGCGATGACCGGCGCGTGGCTTGTGCGGACGACCAGCGCGTAGCTGGCGGGGAGCTGGCGGATCATGTCCGGCGTCATCACGTCGTGCCAGACGCGGTAGTCCCGGCCACGTTCGTGGCCGCTTTCCCTGAACGACGCCTGGCCGCACAGCTCGCTGGCCATCTTCAGCGTCGCGGTGTCGGTGATGCCGGGCAGGAACACCTTGACTCCGCAGGTGTCGAGCACGACCTGGGCGCCGTCCTTGCCCCAGCGGGTGCGGAGCTGGGCTTCGCCGTGCGCGACCGGGATGAGCTGGATGCCCTTGCCGCCTGAGTCCGCCAGCCAGGCCGGCAGCGGTACCGGGCAGACCTGCACGATCTCGTCTAATGCGAGCAAAAGGGGCGGGTCCAGCCGGCGGCCGGGCGAGGACTGGCCGAGCTGGGCGGCGACGTGATGGATCTCCCCCGCCATCGCGGCGAACAGCGGCGCCACCGGGCTGTCGTCGTACTCGGACTCCGCGATCATGTACAAGGTGCCGCGGTGCCGCAGGAACTCCTCGACGTCAAAGCCGCTGGAATCGCCGGCGGGCAGGACGGACTGGGCCAGCGCGGGGTCGGTCATGAACGCCAGGGCCCGGGAGATCACCATGCGGATGGTCTGCGCCGTCCGCTGCGCCTCACCGCGCAGCTCGGCCAGCTCAAGCGCCCACTGGCCGGCCCCGGCCCGGGCGAGGCTGTCCTCCGCAGGCGCCGCGCTGCCCAGCGCCCACTGGGCGACCAGCCGCATGTCGCCCCCGGCCAGGGCCGCGGCGTGGAACAGGGCACGCAGGTAGCTGCTGGCCTTGCTGCTCCAGAACGAGCCATCCTCGGTGCCGGACATGCTGACCGCGCTGGCGAAGCCGTCGGCGCGGCGGATCGCGGTGGCCGGGTCCTCGCATCCGGCGACGGGGTTCCAGCGGAACGTGGAGGGCACCCCTCCGATCCGCTGAGGGTTGAACACATGCACCGGGCCGACCCGGGAGCGGATGCCGCTGGTCAGCTCGAACACGTCATGCTTGGTCGTGGTGCTCACGACCGGGCCGGGGTAGTGCATGACGATCCTGGCCAGCAGTCCCGTCTTGCCGGTCCTGGGTGGCGCCATGACCAGCATGTGTTCCTCGACCGGGATCCGCAGGCAGTGCCAGTAGTGCGCCCGGCCCAGCAGCAGAGAGTGCAGTGCCGGGCGGCGCAGTCGCTGCCAGGCGGTCAGCGACCGGCGCGAGCGGCGTGACCGGCGGAACGCGGCGAGCCGGCCCCAGCGCAGCCACAGCTCGGCGACGGTGGCGTGGCCGCGGCCCGGGTGCAGCCGCAGGTGCAGGCGGGCGCGCAGGTACCGGACCCGGAACCGGGGCACGCGGTTGCGCGGCAGGAAGCACCAGCGCAGCCCCGCAAGGAGCAGCAAGCTCGTCATGAGCAGGATGAAGTACCTCACGGTGCGCTTCCGTTCTGCAGGGACTGGACGTGGCGGCGCAGCGCGGTCCGCGCGGCGCCGGGGTTGAGGTCCGCCTCGGGAGCCAGCTCGGCGCAGACGCGCGAGACGTGGGCGAGCGGGAAGGCGGCCAGCGGTCCGTATCGCCCGGCGACCAGGGCCAGGAACCTCGCCGTCTTGGTTCCGGTGCGCGAGCCCTGGCGTGGCTGCCGCGGCGCGGCGCGGGGGGTGGTCGCCCGCCGCGGTGCTGGCGTTATCGCTGCCCGCTGTGTCCGCGCGGCGGAGCGGCCAGGGGCGACGGGGCATTCGTCAAGAACCCAGCCGCGGAAGCCGGCCAGAGTGGACCCGGGTGCGAGAACCAGGCGCAGCAGCCACAGCAGCAGCCGACCGGCGATCGCCAGTGGCGTGGCCTCATCGTCAGCCAGTGCCGCGTTCATGGTCAGCTGCCGGGCGACCGCCCAGGCCCGCACCACGGTGATCGCGGTGTCGGACGCGAGGGCGTACGCCACCGGCGGCATCGCCCAGACGGCCAGGTCCCGCCAGCCGTGCCCGGCCGCGAGCACGTTCATCGTGATCGAGGTGGCCACGGCGGCGACGTTCAGGAACCGCGCCCGGATCGCCCGCCTGCCGTGCAGGGCCAGGGCAACCCCGAGGGTCGCGAAGATCAGCGCGGCGACGTCCGGGATCGCGGCCTCCAGGGCGGCGACCGAAGCTACCGCCCTGGCGGCGAACACCATCTGGTACTGCGCGGCGTAGCTCACCGTCGCCGACGCGGCGGCGAGCACACCGAGGGCGAGCATGGACACCGCGAGCCAGCGGGCGGGCTGGCCGGCCGCGTGACCGGCGCTCAGCCAGTAGCCGCTGCCGCTGCCGCTGCCGCTGGCGGGCCGATCCGCGAACCGCTCGCTGGCATGGCGGCCCGGGCTCCGCGCGGGCGGCGCCCCGGCTCCGGGCAGCGTCATGGGCTGATCACGCATCGACAGTCCGATCTGATCCTCAGGGCCTCGGCCAGCCGCATTCCCGCCTGGGCCTTTACGTATTGGTGACCGCATGTAATGTGAAGGCGGGCCGAATTCAAGCACATTGCTTCGCGTCATGCTTTCAGGAAACTGCCTGGGCCAGGGTCCTTCAATGCGGCTACGGTGCACCAGCAGTGCATTTGCAGTGCGGTTGCGATGCATGAGAACGGTCCGGCCACAACAGAGCCGCCGATAGACGCGGCATGGAGCTGCGGGGATCGGCGCCGGCCAGGTCGCGTGCGAATTGCGGTCCCATTCGCTGGCCGGGTTCATCATTTAGCTGCCGTCTTAGAGCCGGTCAAAGATGGCGCCGGCTTCCTGGGCAGTTCAGAAGGAACTCCCAGCACCCGCCGGGTGACCGTCTCCGGCCAGCCGCGCGGCCCGCGCCCGCTGAGACTCTTCCGGCGCTCGCTCGCATGAATGCCTGCGATCACGATGACGAGCAGCGCGACGATCAGAACTGCGCTGATGACGGCGATGATGACAATGGGCAGGACGACGCTCATGGGACTTGCTTTCTGTGGGGTGCAGAGAACCTTGAAATGAAGAATCATCGCTGATTTCATCGTTATCTCGCTGATTTCAGCGCCAGGTGGAAAATGTTGCCGGCTCGCAGGTCACAAGACGCCCGTGCTGCGGCACGGAATGCGGGACATGGGCTAATCTCTGCGCCGAGACGGAGCGCGGAGGAATGGTGTCGGAGGACTGGGCGGCAGTCGCCAGGGCAATTAACGACCGGGTGGCTGAGCTCGGCTGGCGCCAGCGTGAACTGGCCGAGCGATCGCATGTCTCGCCGGCGATCGTCCGGGAAATCCAGCGGCATACTGTCGAGCGCCGGCGTAGCCCGCGAACACTGGAATCGCTTTCCGTGACCCTCGGCTGGCATTCCCAGCACCTGAACACGGTGCTCACCGGCAATGCGCCGGGAACCGAAGGCCAGCGTGTCAGCCGTGAAGACGCAGCGGTCTCGTCCCGCCTCGACGCAATGGAAGACCGGCTGAACGAGATCACTCAGCTTCTTTACGACGTGAAATCCGACCTTGCCACGGTGATAGAGCATGTCCGCCAGAGCCGGTAGATCAGGCCGCGGCCGGTTTCCGGGCCAGTTGCTTTCCATGCCTTTAATTCCACCGGCAGCACGACTCAATTCCCATGCATTACCGATGCGCATTCAGTGCATGAGCAGTGCCGCCGCGATGCATGACGCGACCACGGAACCGTGACGGTATGGACCCGGCAACCGGATGGACCGGCCGGACCGCGTGCGCGCTCCAGGCCGCGCTGCGGCTGAGCAACGAGACGTTCGCCGAGCAGCTGGGCATCGGCGCGCGCACGGTCGCGTCCTGGCACCAGAAGCCCTCGCTGCGGCCCAGGCCCGACATGCAGCAGATTCTCGACACAGCCCTGGACCGGGCCCCGGCGGCGGTGCAAGCCCGGTTCGCTGTGCTCGCGGGCGACCGGGACCGGGCCGATGGGCCGCCGGCCGCGGAAGCCAGCACGCCGGAAGACGAGACGACCGCCGACGCCGAGCGAAGGCTCGGCACTGACCCGCATATCGCAGCGGCGCTTGACGGCCTTGACCAGTACGCGGCCTGGGACCCGGGCACCGCGCGACGTCAGGTCGCCATGCGGCTGGCACGGCTGGATATGCGTGATCTGCTGGACCGGGCCAGCCGGCGAAGGCGCGCTGACCGGAACCAGATCGCCGGGGCGCTCGGCGACTACTACGGCAGCAAGAGCGGCCCGGGCGGCGGGCATGGCCGCTATGGCGCCCGCGTCGGCCCGGACGCCCACGTCATGACCAGCGTCCTGACCCAGGCCGGCTGGCTGGACCTGGACTGCCCGCTGCTGACCGAACGTGACGGGCTCAGGCTCGCCGGCGCTGCGGCCGATGGCGACCTGTCGCTCGATGAGGCGGCGGCTGGCGCGGCGGCTCAGCGGCTGGCCGAGACCCTCGCGGCGGGGGTGCGGCTGGTGGACATGCCGCTGTACCGGCTGCTGGACATCGACGTGTCGCACGGCAGCATCGGCGGATCGGTGGGGATCACGCAGTTCGCGCGCTACGCGCTGACCATGGATCTTCTCGAAGGCGAGCTGATCGACGCCCTGACGGCAGGCACGCACGCGCGGGCGGGCTCCCTGCCGCTGCGTGACCGCTACCTGCCCGACGTCTCGTCCGTCCTGGGCGTCGGCAGCCGGCTGTGCGCGGGCGGCGCCCTGGCCCTGTGCGCGATCGCCCGCCCGGCCGGCGCGTATCGCGGCGGTGCGGATTACCTGCTGCTGGTGCAGGAACGATCCGGGCAGGTCGTCAACGCCGCGCGGCGGCTCGCAGTGATCCCGAAGGGCTTCCACCAGCCGATGACGGACTTCCGCGGTGACGCGCGGATCGGCGCCACGCTGCTGCGGGAGCTGGAAGAGGAGCTGTTCGGCCGCGAGGACACCGACAACACGGTCGCCGGACCATACACTGCCGACCCGATGCACCCGGCGCGGCTGACCGAGCCGCTGCGCTGGCTGCTCTACGATTCCGGTGACCTGAGAATCGAGTGCACGGGGTTCGGGCTGAACCTGGTCAGCGGGAACTTCGAGTTCGCGGGCCTGATCGTGATCGAGGCCGAGGAGTTCTGGTCCCGTTACGGCGGCCAGGTCGAGGCCAGCTGGGAATCCTCCTCGCT
>CAWKNA010000003.1:0-1003758 GCA_963850875.1 uncultured Actinomycetota bacterium | reverse complement strand
GGGTCATCGGCGGACCACCGGTAGCCGCAGCTGATCCGGCAGGCCATGCCGTCGCGGTCGTTCATGCCGTTGACGTAGTCCCAGCCGGGGTCACCGCAGAGCGGGCAGGCGCGCCTGACGTATCGGCCTTCGCCGCGGCATTCGAGGCAGTCCCGGCCGGGAATGCCGTTGCAGTCGGGGCAGGGGATGATGCGGCCCTTGCCTGGTGGGGTGATGGTCGCCGTCATTGTCGTCACCTCGCTCGGCTCCGTCACCACCAGGATGCACCATGGCGGTGTCAGGCTTCAGCCTCGCGTTCGGCTGCGCGCTGCAGGATCGCGTCGGCGGGCGGGATCGGCGGCTTGGGTGGCTGGATGACGGCGTCGCGGCGCCGTTCGGCCAGGACGTTCCAGGCTTCGCCCAGGTCCATTTCGTCGGGCTCCTCGGCGGGGATGCGCATGGACCGGCGCTCGTCGATCTCGGCTTGCCGCTTGCGGTTGTACTCGGTGATCTCGGTGAGCTGCATCGGCAGTTCGGGCTGGTCGTAGCCGAGGGTGAGGCCGAGGATCTCCAGAGAGCGTTCCTCGCGCTCGGCCGGGGTGATCGGTTCGGTCTCGCGGGGCAGCTCGGCGCCGCCGTCCAGGCGCGGCTGCACCCAGACCTCGGCGGCCTTGTCCCGCTCGTGGTATCTGAAGCCCTCGGGCTCGGCCGACCTGAGGTGGTCGTCTGGGCCGAGAACGCCGCGGCGTTTCAGCTCCATGTCGGCGGCGCGGGCGAGGCGCCGGGTGGGCTCGGTCATGACCTCCCACTGGCAGCGGGTGTCGTGGGCCCCGGCGAGCTGCTCGCGGACCAGGGTGGCCCGCTTGCCGAGCGCGGTCCACGAGCGGGCGGCGTGCTCGTGCTGTGCGGCCTGGTCGTGCCTGCCGTGGCGGGCCGCGGCCGCGGCCTCGTGGGAGTGACGGGTGACCTCGACCTTGCTGTGCTGCTCTTGCCGGTACGCGGCGCGCAGCTCTTCGGCGACGTGCTTGGGCGCCCAGGAGGTCTCGGCCTCGTACGCCCGGCGGCGGGCGAAAAGCTGGCCGTCGCCGAGGTGGCGCACATCGATGCCCTCGACCCGGGCCAGGACCGCGAAGGCGGCGTGCCATGCGGCGCGGGCCTCGGGAAACGTGGGAGCGGGTTCGGGGCCGATCGCCTCACCGGGATGATCCCATCCGAACATCTCCCGGTAGCCGCCCAGCCTGGCGGCCTTGCGCTCCCACTCGACCCGCCCGGCCGGATCGCCGGGAACCTGGCCGAGGGCCCGGGTAGCCCACAGCGGGGCCTCGCGGGCGGCGTGCTCGCCGATCCGGCGCTGCCGGTCATCCATCGCGGCGGCGACCTCGGCCAGGTACCGGCCCAAATCGGAGTCGGCGGACCGGGGCACGCTCTCTGCCCAGGAGTCCCGGATCTGTGGCGGCAGGTGCCCGGTCTTCGCCCGGATGCGGGCGTCGAGGACCGCCGCGTGCGACCGGGCACCGGTGAACGGCCAGCCGCTGACCGCGGCCCGGATGACCTCGCCGCCATCCAGCCCGGCCATCTCGGCGGAGCGCACGGTACGCCACAGCCGGTCGGTGTCCTTCAGGATCTCCATCGCGTCAGGCGGTTCGGCGTGGTCGCGGACCGCCCGGGCGTAGCGCGCGTACGCCTCGGAGCGGCATTGGTCCATCCAGATCGCGTGCAGCGCGCCGAGGTGGTCAGCGTCGGATAGCGCCTGCTCACGGGTTTCGGTCGCGGACAGCTCGGCGTCGTCGCGGCGGACGACCGGGGCAAGGATCGCGATCGGGTCCTTCTCCCCGGCGGCGGCGGATCCGGCGCTCTGACGCTCGGCCTGGAGCCTGGGCTGCCGGGCGATTTCGGGATCAGGCGCGGGCGGCTGTCCGATGACGCTCTCGGCGGGCTCCTGCGCGGATGGGTAGGCGTAGACCTCGTTGCGCTGAGCGCCGCGTGACATGCCCACGTACAGGCCCTGGCGGGTGCGCTTGTCGCTGGCCACCGCGATGCCGACCCACACGGTCTGGCCTTCGACCGTGTGCCAGGTCCGGGCGTACCCAAGGTCGCAATAGGCCGCCGCGTACACCCTGGTGATGCTGAACGGCGCTGACCAGGTGCACTCGCCCCCGCCTCTGCCGGGCCTGATCAGCCGTGAGACGGTCAGCTCCTGCTCGCCGACCGCATCGACGCGCAGCAGGTCACCGTTGGCCAGCGTGCGCCCGGCCTCGCCGGCCCGCAGGCCGTTGTCGTTCTGCCGGGCCACGATCAGGTCGCCGGCGTATGCGCGGGCGGCCTCCCGGAGCCCGGCGGTCGCGCCGGGCTGGAGCCGGCCCCAGTCGAGCAGGTAGCCCTGGACGCGGCGGGACAGGTCAGCGCATTCGCGGCGCTCGAACGCGGTCAGGACCACATCGGTCCCGGCGAGGTACTCGGCCAGGTAGGCACGGACCGCCTGCTCAGCCATCTCCTCGTAGCTCCCGCCGTGCAGCCGGCCGCGGGCGTCGTAGGCACCGAGCGCGGACACCTCACCGGCGCGGATCGCCAGCGAGGCCCGGCCCTCCCAGTCGTCGCGGAACCGGACCGCCTCGGTGAGCTGCGCGTGGCCGAGCCTGCGGGCCAGCATCGCCATGCCGCCCCCGGCCTGGACCGCGCCGAGCTGGGCATGGTCGCCGGTGATGACCAGCTTGGCGCCGGACCGGGCGGCGTGCCGCACGATGGCGGCCAGGTCGGGCATCGAGGTAGTGCTCGCCTCATCGAGAATGAGCAGCGCGTCCGGGCCCAGGGCCGTGGCGCCGCGGGCTTCCCGCTGGCCGGGCAGGTGGCCCAGGAACTGGGCGATGTTCTCCGCCACCGGAATCCCCGCTTCGAGGAGCACGTTCCGCCCAGCCGACGTCGTCGCGATCCCGAGCACGCGGCCCATGCCCGCGCCGCGCCAGGCCCTGCCGATGCGCACCGCGGTGTAGGTCTTGCCGGTCCCGGCCGGGCCGACGATCAGCTCGGCACGCCGCGGGCTGGTCAGCGCCAGGAACGCCGCCGCAGCCTGATCCAGCCGCAGCCCGCCCGACGTGCCGGCGTCCGGCGCGGCCGCGTCCGCGCGCACCTGCGCTTCGAGTTGCGCGAGATCGGCGCCGAGCAGCCGCGCGGCTGCATCAGGCGCCAGGTGCGGCGCACCGCTGGCGTGCGCGTCGGCGAGCAGCTGCGCCTCCATCGACAGGTGCGCCCGGGTGGCGAAAAGCTCGCCGCCGTGGGACCGGTAGATGCTCTCCCCGTTCGCCCGGCGCAGCGTGCCGGGTACCCGCGGCCACTCCGGGGCGTCCAGCCGCAGCACCTCCTCGCCCGCCTGGCCGGCCAGCGCCCGGTCGGTGAGTTCTGCCAGGAGCCGCCAGGCGTGCTCCTGGTCCCGGCCTGCCGCGTGGTCGGGCAGCTGCTGGCCGATGCCATGGACAAGGTCCGCGCGGGTCCACACGGCGCGTGCGTCCTGCGCCTGCGCCAGTCCGGCGGCCATCGCGGCGCGTTCTTGCGCGTGCGTCAGCTCGCCGCGTGACGCGAGCCGCGCGGCCATCCGCTCCATTTCCGTGCGCGCATCTGCGCGCGACGCAGTGTCCGCGCCCGCGCGTGGCGCTGACTGCCAGATGGTCCGCGCGAGGTCGCGCAGCGTTCCCAGCTCGGCGTCACGCGAGGCCTGCTCCCATGCGCGAAGCAGCGCGGCGAAATCGACCGGGCCGGCCTCTTTGGGCTTGCGGGTGCGGGCATTGGCGAACTGGCGCATGCTCGACAGCGCCCGCTGGTCCGGCGCATGCCCGCGTTCCTGCTCGTACTGCCCGGCCAGGGCGAGCGTGGCCTTGGTGATCTGCGCGCGGCGGGAGGAGAACCGGGCGATCGCCTTCTCCGGCACCCCGGCGATCACCCGGCCCTTCGACGCCGGCCGGTACACCCACTCGAACCCGAACCGCCGCGTCAGCCCGGTCTCCAGCGCGAACGCGGCCAGCGCCGACCCGCCTCCCTTCTCCCGGTACAAGCCGCGGGAATCGATCGCCCGCCACTGGCCGTCCCGGATCGTCCTGGCCTTGTTCAGCCACAGCACGTGCACGTGCAGCTGCGGATCGCCGTCCCGGCTGGTGTGCTGCGGAAACACCGCCACCGGGATCTCGCCCGCGTCCTCGAACCGGCCCGCCTCCGCCCCGCCGATCCGCCGCCCGTGATGCCCGGTCCGGACGAACCTGGCCTCCCGCTGCATGTGCCCGACGAACAGCCGGACCGACGTCTCGATCTCCGCCCAGATCCCCGCCGCCCGCGCCTCCCACTCCCCCGCCAGCCGCAGGTCACCCGCCTCCTGCGCCTCCCGGGCCGACGCCAGCGCCGACGCGTGAGCCAGCGAGATCGTCTTGTCCACCGAGAACGTGGTATCGAAGTACTGCACCCCGACCGGCCCCTCGTACTCGGCCCGGGCCTCGGTCAGCAGCCGCATCCGCTCATCCGCCGTCGCACCCGGCCGGCCCGCCAGCTTCGCCTGATAGATCGCCCGCAGGTCGGCGTTGATGCGCGGCGGGCTGCCCAGATACGTCCCGCCGGCCGGGTCGCGCGGGTCCAGGAACTGGCCATACAGCGGCTCGAAGTCCTGCCGCCGCACGGTGTCCCCGTCCCCGAAGCCCAGCTCGGCGGCACCGTTCCCGATCCAGATCCCGGCCGGCTCGCCGCCCTTCTCCACCGCCGATAAGTAATAGCCCGCACCCCGGTCGCCCGTGAAACTGCCGGCCTCGGCCGCGCCGATCGTCCGGAACGGGTACGACGCGTCGTGTCCCCGCGCGATGCTCACAACGACTGCCACTGCCGCCCACTCCGCGATCTCTGCCTCGTTCTTGATCTTGCTCCGAACCGACCTTGATCATCTTGATGCATAGGTGTGTCGAGGTCAGAACGGTCACGAGGCAGGATGGCAGGGCCAGTCAAGATCGTGCTGGTTGCAAGATCATCAACGGGGTGGCGCAGAGCGATGAGGGACTGCGTGATCAGTGTCCTGTCTCAGAAAAGGTGAGCCAGTCTCAGCGTGTCTGAGCCATTGTGCTGGTGTGTCTCAGTAAGTTGAGCCACCATGCGAGGCGACGGTGGTGGCGACGGGAGCGCGGGCCTGTCGCTGGCCGGTGCCGGGGCGCTGGACGCGGTTGCGGAGGCGGAGTTCGTCGACGTTGATGGCGTGGTGCGGCGGGAGCCGTTAGGCCGCTGCTGGAGCGTGGCGTTCGAGCGGGTCCGCCCGGTGCGGGGGTTCCCGTCGTTCCGGGGGCAGCGGAACCGGCCTGGCCTGTGGTGGTTCGCGACCACGGGCGAGCACGTGGGCCATGAGTCGTGGCTGGAGCGGGACTGCCTGATGGCGCTGGACGCCGATCCGGGCGTCGTCGCGGTGGCCTCGCAGCCGATGTGGCTGCACTGGACCGACACCGGTTCCGGGCGGGCGGTGCGGCATGCCCCTGATTACTTTGCCCGGCGGGCGGATGGCGCCGGGGTGGTGATCGACGTCCGTCCCGATCAGCGGATCGGGGACAGGGACGCGGCGGCGTTCGCCGCGACGGCGCGGTTCTGCGAGCAGGTGGGCTGGGAGTACCGGCGGGTCGGCGAGCTGGACCCGGTCCGTGCCGCCAACTTGCGGTGGCTGGCCGGCTACCGGCACCCGCGCTATGCCCAGCCGGCGCTGGCGGCGCGGCTGCGGACGGTGTTCGCCGGGCCGGCGCCGCTGCTGGCGGGGGCGGCCGCAGCGGGTGATCCGGTCGCCGTGCTGCCGGTGCTGTTCGGGATGCTGTGGCGGGGCGAGCTGGCCGCCGACCTCGACGCTGCGCGGCTGGCGCCGGGGACTATGGTCCGCGCCCGTCATGCCCTGGCGGCCGGGCAGCCGGGCGGGGCGGTCCTGGCTGCGAGGCCTGCGGGATGACCGGCCGCGGCATGACGGTGCTGGCCCCTGGTGACGGGATCCGGCTGGGAGGCCATGCCTACCAGGTGGTGGCCCTGGACGGGACGTCGGTGCGGCTGGCTGATGTCACCGGCGCGGCCACGGTGATGCTGACCGGGCGCCTGCTGGCTGATCCGGGCTTCGAGCTGCTGGCCGGGCATGGCCGGGCGGTGCCGGCGGCGGGCCTGGCCGGCCTGGTCCCGGACCAGATCCGCGCCGCCGCTCAGTGGTGGGAGCGCCACATCGCCGAGGTCCTGACCGGGCTGCCGCCTGACGCGCCGGCGGGCAGCGTCCCGCATCCGGACTACGACCCGGCGTGCCGCTCGCTGCGGCAGCGGGAGCTGGCCAAGCACGCCGCCCTGGCCGCTGCCGGGCACAAGGTCGGGCTGAGCACGCTGAGGCGGCTGCGCCGCCGCTACGAGCTCGAGGGCCTGTCCGGCCTGGTCGACCAGCGGCACGCCCGCGCGATCCGGGGCGGGCCTCCGGGCGGCCACGCCGATCCGCGGGTGGTGGAGGCCACCCGCCGGGCGATCGCCGAGCAGGCGGGCCTGTCCACGGGCACCGTCTCCCGGCTGCGCCGCCGGGCCGAGGAGCTGCTGGCCGGCGAGCCAGACCCGCCGGCGATGCCTTCCCGCGCTACCTTCTACCGGCTGGTCACGTCGCTGGCCGCAGGCAAGCATGCCACCGGCTCGGCGCGCACGCGGCAGTCGCTGGCCAATCAGCCGGACGGGCCGTTCGGCGCCGTCACCGCGTCCCGGCCGGGCGAGTGGACCGAGATCGACTCGACGCCGCTGGACGTGCGGGTGGTGCTCGACGACGGGACCGTGGACCGGGTCGAGCTGACCGGCCTGGTGGACCTGGCCACCCGCACTCTCGCCGCGGCGGTGCTGCGGCCCACGACCAAGGCGGTCGACGCGTCGCTGCTGCTGGCGCGGGCGCTCACGCCCGAGCCGATGCGCCCGGGCTGGCCCGACGCGCTGCGGCTGACCCGCTCGGTGCTGCCTTACCAGAGCCTGACCGCGATCGACGACCGGCTCGAGCATGCCGCCGCACGGCCGGTGATCGTGCCGGAGACGATCGCGTGCGACCACGGCAAGGCCTACCTGTCGGCCACGTTCCGGTCGGCGTGCCGCTCGCTGGGCATCAGCATCGCGCCGGCGCATCCTCGCACCCCGACCGACAAGCCGGTCATCGAGCGCACCCTCGGCTCGGTGGCGACGCTGTTCGCCCAGTACGTCGCCGGATACGTCGGCCGCAGCACCGAGCACCGCGGGAAGGACGCCGAGGCCGGCGCGGCCTGGCCGATGGCCGAGCTGCAGGCCCTTCTCGATGAGTGGGTCGTCGCGGTCTGGCAGAACCGGCCGCACGACGGGCTGCGCGACCCGCTGACCCCGGGCCGGGCACTGACCCCCAACGAGCGCTACGCCGCCCTGGTCGCGGTCGCCGGCTACGTCCCGGTCCCGCTCGGCCCCGAGGACTACATCGAGCTGCTGCCGGCCGCCTGGCGGGTGATCAACTCCTACGGGATCAAGATCGGCCTGCGGACCTACGACAGCCGCGAGCTCAACCCCTACCGGCGCCAGGACTCCGGCGTCAGGGCCAGGAACGGCCGGTGGGAGATCCGCCACGATCCCTACGACATCTCCCGGGTCTGGATCCGCAACCACCACCACGGCGGCTGGCTGTCCGCCACGTGGACCCACCTGCGGACCGTCCCCGTCCCGTTCGGCGAGCTGATCTGGACCCACTCCCGCCAGGTCGTCGCTGCCCGTGGCACCGACCCGGTCACCGAGGCCGAGATCGCCGCGGCCGCCGCGGACCTGCTCGACCGCGCCGGCAAGGGCCCCGCTCCGCAAGACGAGCCCGCGCCGCCCCCGCAGCGCAAGTCGGCGGGCGGGACCCCGTCGGCGCGCTCGCGGCGGGTCCGGGGACGGACGGCAGCCACCGCCGCCCCGCAGTGGCCCCGCCCGGAACCCGGGCCGGGCGGCGACGGCAGCCAGGACGAGCGCCCCGCCAGGCAGGACAGCGCCGGCGGCCAGGACGAGGAGCAGGACGGGCAGGAAGCTGGGACCACCTCAGCGCAGGTGATCCCGCTGCCGTTGTTCGACGCGCGCAAGGAGGCCGAGAAATGGTGGTAGCCGAGAGCGGGCAGCTGGAGAACCGCCGCGCCCCGACGACCACGCTGGAGGGGTGGCGCAGCTTCGTCGCCTCCGACCCGTCCGACCTCACCCTGCTGCCCGGTGATAAATGGGAGGGGCTGGGCGAGCGGGACCGCCGGGACTACGACGAGGCCCGGATCGCGCATCACGCCGAGCTGGTCGTGGTGTCCACGTCCGCGATCACCGAGATCACCAGCGAGGGGCAGATGCTGGTCCTGATGAACCAGCGGGAGATCGGCGCCCGCCGCGGCCTGATCGTGTCCGGCGACGCGGCCACCGGCAAGACCACCGCCATCAAGCAGCTCGGCCGCCTCCACGAGCTGCGGGTCCGCGCCCGGTTCCCGGCCGCACGGGACCGGATCCCGGTCATCTACGTCACCTGCCCGCCCAAGGGCTCGCCCCGCAAGCTGGCCATGGAGTTCGCCCGGTTCCTCGGCCTGCCGCTGCGCACACGGGCCAACGTCACCGACATCGCCGACGCGGTCTGCCAGGTCCTCGTCGACGCCCGGACCGACCTGGTCCTGGTCGACGAGATCCACAACCTCAACCACGGAACCCCCGCCGGGGAGGACCTGTCCGACCACCTCAAGTACTTCACCGAGCACCTGCCCGCCACGTTCATCTACGCCGGCATCGACGTCGAGCGGTGCGGCGTGTTCACCGGCACCCGCGGCCGGCAGCTCGCCGGCCGCTGCGGCCTGATCTCCACCGGCGCGTTCCCCTACCGCGACGAGTGGGCCCAGCTCATCGCCGCCCTCGAGGCCACCCTGCGGCTGCACCGCCACGAGCCCGGCACCCTGCCCGCCCACGCCAGATACCTGCACCAGCGCACCGGCGGCATGATCGGCAGCCTGACCCACCTGGTCCGCGGCGCCGCGATCCGCGCCATCCTCGGCGGCACCGAGGCCATCACCCGCCCCCTGCTCGACTCCGTGCGCATCGACCACGCCGCCGAGTCCGCGACCCGCCGCGCCAGCAGCACCCGGTGACCCTCAACCCCGCCGGCCTGGCCCACTTCACCAGCTGGGTCACCACCTTGCCGCCGCGCCCGCTGCCGCGCACCGTCACCCCGATCGCCGGCGAGTACCACCTCGGTTACCTCGGCCGGCTCGCCGACGCCAACCACCTCAAGTTCGGCGAGCTCGCCGGCGCGCTCCGCGACACCGCCGCGATCACCGTCTGCGGCCCCCTCCGCTGGAAGCAGCACGAGCAGGAACGCCTCGCCGTCGCCGCGTCCCAGCCGCTGGACCGGATCACCCGGCTCTGCTGGCCCGACGCCGCCACCTGGCTGCGAGATATCGAGGGATTCAACCGGACCCTGCGCCCGGCCTGCCGCCGCTGCGCCGCCCGCCACGGCATCACCGGACCCGTCCCCTGCCGCCTCCCGCCCCACCAGGTGCTCTGCCGCCGCCACCAGCTCTGGACCGGCCCCGCCGCCCGCAGCCACGACCAGCAGCTCGACGTCAGCCCCTTACCCGAGATCGGCCGAGCCCACCGCCGCCACCTCGCCCTGATCCACCGCTATCCGCGGCATCACGTCGACACCGCGGTCAGCGAGGCCACCAGCGCCCTCTACCAGGCCATCCGCGACGGCACCCGGATCGCCGGCCAGCAGCGCCGCCTGCACCACCTCGCCCCCGGCACCTGGCAGCAAGCCCTCGCCACCGCCATCACCCCCCGCCCCTGGCGACCTGACGAGCAACCCCCTCACCCGGCCATCGAGATCGCCCTCTACCCCGACGTCATCTGGATCACCGAGCGCATCCTCCGAACCCGGCACCAACCCGCCAGCCCGGAGCATGACGAGATGGCTCACAAACAATGAGACAACCGCCCGCCAACCCGTCTCACATACCTGAGCCACCCCAGAACAGTGCCCTGACCATGGCTCAGATCGATTGAGACAGGACAATCAGCGCGAGCACTTTCGCCGGGCCGCCGCGTCACGGCGGCGACGTTCGTCGCTGGGAGCACTGCGAGTTGCGCGTTCGGCGGGATCTCGAGCTACTCCGCCACGTCGGGCAACGGTAGGAGTCGCGGTCACCGAGGATCAGCAGGGTCGGCGCTCCGACTGGTGCGATCTGGACCATGCCGGATCCTGGCCGGCGAGGACGCTACCAAGCTCGACTCGTTCGTCCGGGCGTATCCCGAATCCGCCTGCGACCGGGCCGAGCTGGCCAGAATGGCACAGCAGGCAGCTGGCACCTGAACCGAATGCGGCTGGCCTGGCACGATCGCGTGGCTCTTAGACGTCGTCGTCATCGTTGACGTCGACATCGACGACGCCCTGCTGGAGTTCGGCGGCTTCGTCGGCAGTTAGCTGCTGGCCGCCCACGAGCCGTTGCAGCAGGGCAGTGGCAGTGTCCGTCGAGTGGGTGGCGGCGTCGGCGACGACGCGTTCCAGCAGGTTCCGGCTGTTCGCGGCGGCGATCGCGGCTGTCTGGTACCAGCGATCGACATCGGCGTGCTCAGCCTCTTCCTGAACGCCGATCTCGTCATCGTCGATTGGATAGACCGGAGTGCCTCCGGTTGTGACGGCGGCCATGTGCTTATCGGTGGCCGGCGCGGCGTGCAGGATCAGCTCGTGCAGCAGGTCTCCCTCGAGCTTGAGCGGCGGATCATTCTGCTGGACGTAGAGGTTGATGGTGATCCGGGTCTTAGCGTTCTGCCACGTGACGACGGTGTCCTGGTCGCCCTCGCCCGGCGTGACTAAGATCAGCAGCAAGATATCTGGCCGGGTCATCATGTGGTTCACGGCGGTATCGCGCTGGGCGGTCGAGGTGACCAGGGCCATTGCCCGATTCTTGATCTGCTGGGACGCGTCTCCGTGGATCTTGTTACCGACTAACATGCCAGTGCCGTCCTCCCGGTGCGGTGATGAGCATCAGCAGGCTACCGGCGCCAAGCCCGCCGGAAAAGGCCGCCTCAGCTGACGGGCCGCGTACCGAGCGGACAGCAGAAGCAACCCAATCTGCGTGGCACCCGGGATCGCAACGGGAAGCTGGTGCTGGCGTCGGCTTCCCTCGGCTAGCGACAGATCAGCTCTTCCCCAGCGTCCGCGATGCCGGGCGGGTGCGGTGGTGCTCACCGGGCGGGCCTGGTGAGCACCGTGGCGGTTCGGTCAGTACGGGAGTTCGATGTCGTTGATCCACTCGGGGTCTGGGCCGGCGCAATCGGGGCAGACCTGGCCGCAGCCGTCGATGTAGACGGAGTCGGCGGGGGTGGTTGGGTTGCCGCAGGAGGGCCTGGCGCAGGTGATGGTGTCTGCGGAGCTTGTGGTGGCGGTCATTGGTGCCTCCTGAGCGGTGGTCCCCGGCTGCGGGGGTGCCGGGGTGTTCCGGCGGCGGAGGGCACGCAGGCGTCATAGGGCGGGAGGGCAGCCGGCCGGCGCCGGGCGGGCAAGATGTTTTCCCCGGCGGGCGGAGCCCGCGTCCTGGGGGGAAAAGATCTTGAACGGCTGGCGTGAGCGGAGCGAGAGGCTGGTTGCGCTCCCGACCGCGCCTGCGAGACTGACATAGCCGGGACTCCCCGGTCCCGCGGCCGGGGAGCACCGCGGCAGCGGCCAGGGATGCGGGCGCGGTGCGGACGGGGCCGGGGTTGCTGGTCAGCGGAGGCTGGCCGTGGGGCGGGGGGACAGGCGGGTGGTTCCGATGTCGGCGCGAGTGCCGGTGGTGTAGCCGTCGCGGTACCCGGTGCCGGAGTAGGTGACGCGGGCCGTGCGGGTCAGGGGATAGCGGTTTCCGCGCGGCGGGCGATGACCTGCTCGCGGCTGGCCAGCACCACCGCAGCGGTCTGGGTTCCGGTGCCGGCGGGTCCGGCGTCGGCCTGGCCGGCGGCGTTCTGCTCGGCGGCGCGGATCCGGGCGGTCACGGCGGTGGCGAAGCCGAGCAGCCAGCTGCGCCGCCACGCCCGCACGCCGCGAGTCCCCTGCGGTGCCGACGTGGCGGCGAGGGCGTGGTGCATCTGCAGGAGCAGCGAGGTGTACAGGACCTCGGCACGCTCGATATCGCAGAGGTACCCGAAGATGTGGACACAGGTGCCGGATGCGGCGCCGTTCAGCAGGATGCACCGGCACCGCATCGCCGACGCGATCCCGCACAGCAGATGGGCGTGGACCGCCGCCCACGGGCTGGGGATGACGATGAGCCGGTTGGCGGGCTGGTCGGTCTGCGGCCGGGTGGCGGCGAGCAGGGCCCGGTCGATGCCGTAACGGGCCATCAGCTGCGCGGCCTTGCCGGTCAGCGCCTCGGCCTCGGCGGGGGTGACCCCGTGTGCCTCGGCCTTGGCGAGCAGCTTGCGGATCCGCTCCAGCGGGGCGTTGTCACTGGTCACGTCAGGGGTTCCTTTCAAGGTGGGGAAAGCGCGGGCCGGAAGGTCCGGCCCGCGCTCGGGACAGGGCGGGTTACTGGTGCTGCTGGCGGCGGGCGTCGTAGCTGGCGGCGCACTCCTCGGGCGTCATCGGCAGGACGGCGGCGGACGGGGGCAGGGCGGCGGCGAGGGCGTCGCGCAGCAGCAGGGCCATCGAGTAGCCCGGGTCATCGGCCAGTGCCCGGTCCAGGGCGAGGTTGGCCAGGGCGCCGTCGCCGGCCTGCCAGGCGGTGAACGCGAGCAGCGACGCGGGCGCGGGGATGTAGCCGGGGCGGGCGCGGCGGGTCAGGTCGGTCCACAGCCGGATGTGGGCGTCCCGGTGCGCCGGGTCCATCCGGGCCCACGCGTCGTCGCGGACCCGCAGGCTGGTCAGGACCAGTCCGAGCCGCGCGAACTCGCCGGGGTCGGTCAGGCTGCCGCCGCCGCGGTAACAGGCGATCGCGTCCTTCACCGCGGCCAGCCCGGCAGCGTCCAGAGCGTCCGGGCCGTGACCGGTGAGCTGCCGTGCCGCGGCCCGCTCGGCCCGTGCGGTCGCCTGGCGCATCGCGGCGGCGGCGGGGCCGTGCAGGGGCGCGAGGGTGGCGGCGAGCGCGGCCCGGCTCGGGGCGGCGGGGAGGCCGGCCTGTGCCAGGGCCGCGGCGGCGGGATGCGCCGGGCTGACGGGCCGGCCCTCGGCGGGGCAGCAGGACGGCTCGGCGCACAGGTACGACCAGTACCGGCCGTCCTGCACCCGCAGCACGTCCTGCAGCCCGATCCCGGCCGGGGGCAGGACGTCGCGGAGCACGTCGGCGACCGGGGTGACCAGGGTGCCGGGCCCGTACCCGATGACAACCGCGGTGGTCAGCTGCTGGCGGTGCAGCAGCGTGACGGTGTGATCGGCGATCGCGGCGGCGAAGGGGCGGTCGGGTGGGTCGGGCAGGTCGTACCGGAACGCCAGCCGGACGCGGTGGTGCGGGCCGCCGATGGCGATGACGACGAGGCTGTCGGCGGGGTGGAAGCCCAGCAGGTGCGGGACGACGGCGAGCAGCGTGCCGGCGTCGCGGACCTGGACCCGGGTGGGGGAGTTCATGGCAGGTTCCTTCCGTAGGAGCGGGGTGACGGGTGCGGCAGGGCCGGCGCGGGCCCGGGGTGGCCCGCGCCGGCGGGTGCGGGGGGTCAGGAGGCCGGGATCAGGCCGGCCAGGACCTCGGCTTCGGCCTGCTCGTGGGCGGGCAGGTCGGTGGGCTCGCCGTTGGCGGCGGCCGCGCGGGCGGCTCTGCGGGCGGCGTAGCCGGTGCGCAGGCTGTCGAACGCCATCGACGCCGCGATGTCGCGGGCGCGCAGGGTGATCCGGGCCCGGGGCTCGCCGTTGGCGGTGGCGGTCCACGCCTCGGCGATGAAGTCGTCGGCCAGGACGGTGACCCGGTCGCCCTTGCGGACCGATTCAGCGGTGCGGGTGGCCAGCAGGCCGTACGCGGTGATCTTGACCCAGCGGGTGACGCTGTCGCCGTTCCCGCGGGCGGGGATCTCGACGGCCAGGCGGAGCTCGACGCCGTCGGAGCCATCGCGGGTGCGGAAGGTGCGGGGGTCATCGCCGAGGCGGCCGGTGACGCTGATCTGGATCGGGTTCACGGAAAACCTCCCTGTGCACTTGGCCAGAAGGGGCCGGCCGCTTCGGTTGGCGGCCTGGGCTGCGGTGCCCTTCCCGGCGGTCAGGTGGCAGCGCCGCGCGCGGCGGGGAACGCCAGCCGGGCGGCCCGGGCGGGCCAAGATGTTTTCCCGCGGCGAAGCCGCGCCCTGGGGGAAAAGATCTCTGGACCGGCCCGGGCGAGCGCAGCGAGAACCCGGCTTGCGGGCACCGGCGACGCGGCGCAAGCTGACCAGGCCGGGAAAAGGGGCGACCCGCAGTCCAGACCCCGCCGGCGGACCGCCAGGACCAGCGCAAGCGGGAGAAGCCCCCTGAACCAGGACAGCCGCGCAGGCCCGGCACCGGGAACGAGCGTCAGCGCCTCGGAACGCAGCTCGGCGTAGCAAGATCACCGCGAGGATCTGGAGTGCCGGAGGAAGCAGCGTGCTGCGGACAGACCGTCAGCCGGCGCGCCCACTGGCCGCCGTACATCGCGCCGACGCAATGGTCCGCGAGATCTCTGTGTCGGGTAGCCCCGAGCTTCGCGCCGCCTCAGCGAGCGCAGCCAGCGAATCCGCCCGGCCCGCTTCCACGAGCCGGCACGCGGCCCAGAACAAGCCCGCGTTCCTGTTGCCCTCCTCAAGCGCAGCCACCCATGCGGTCAGCCGGTCAGCATCGCAGTACCCCGGGCGCTGCCGCCCGGCCGCGGGTCTGCGCCCGGCCGGGTCCAGCAGGCGCGCGACCGCATTCCAGTCCAGGCAGGTC
The DNA here is from genome assembly GCA_963850875.1 of uncultured Actinomycetota bacterium. Taxonomy (GTDB): domain Bacteria; phylum Actinomycetota; class Actinomycetes; order Streptosporangiales; family Streptosporangiaceae; genus Chersky-822. The sequence continues at coordinate 988,913 of CAWKNA010000003.1, read as the reverse complement.
CCCGTCGCGCGAAACTGGACCACCTGGTAACGCCGCCCGCCCACCTGAGAGGGCGGGGCCAGGACATACCCGCCAGCGGCTTTGAAGTCCAGGTGATGAGCCGGCAGCCGGCCGCTGCGCTGCCCGGTGCCGGGGTGGTAGGCGTGCAGCCCGCCACCGGGAGTCATCACAATCGCGAGCGAGCCGCCGGCCAGGCCCGCCTGCCTGAGCTGGCGGAAGGCCGGGTACCCGCTGCCGCGCGGCCGGACGTCGACATCCAGCACGTCGGGCCCGGGCGCGCCCGTGGCGATCGCCACGTTGCGGTCAGCATCGGCTTTCCACCAGGCCGTGATCCGGTCGGGATTGGCAGTGGCGTCCTTGAAACCGTGCGGGGTAGCGGGTTCCTTCGATCCGGGCTGGCACGGGAACACCGGCCAGCCGCGCTCCGCGTAGGCCAGGGCAAGCGCCGCCGGGCCCGCGTCACCGCCCATCACGGGCCTCATCGGTAGCCGGAAGAGGCGGGACGAGCCGGGCAGCCAGCCGGGGCCGGTGATCGCAGCACAGGCGCCCGGGCGTTACCGCCGACGTGGCGCGAGCGCGGATATCTGCTGCGCAGCCAAGAGCGCCTGTGATCGCTGGACTGCAGGCGTGCATGAGATCAGGAGCCCAGGGCGGCAGACTCGAACTGGTCATGGCGAACCTCCTAACGCACGGAGACCCGCCAGCCAGGCACGGCCAGCGGGTTCAGCGGGTATGGATGCAAAGCGTCGATCACGCGGAGCAGCGGGCGCCGCCGGCGAGCGGAGACGGCACCCGCTGAGAGTGCGGTCAGGCCGCGACCTCCCCGATCCGATCGGTGTCCTGGCCGTCCTGGTCACCGGCGACGGGCCGGCTGTCGTCGCCGGGGAAGTCGCCCGCAGCATCGCTGTCCGCAGCCTCGCCGCCGGAGATCTGGCTGTCTGGGATGCGGTCACCGGCCGTGTCGTCAACGTCACGACCGCGGTCGCCGGCCGTGATAGCCGGGTGTTCCGCGCTGCCAGGGTCGTCGGCACTGGCGGTGCTGCCAGCTGACTGGTCACCAGCGCTCAGGACGTCGTCGTCCGGGATGTCGCCGGTGTAGGGGATGCCCTCGGCGACTGCCCGTTCGATGGCGGAGAGGTGGTAGCCGATGGCGGCGAGGAAGGTGAGGTAGCTGCTGGCGGCGGCGCGGGGACAGGGACTGTACCGGTCGGTCCGCCAGGTGTTGCGGCCTTCGGCGTCGGTCATGGCGTGCTCGTAGGCGGTGATGACCGGGGCGAGCATCAGCACCATCAGCCGCCCGGTGGTGGCGGTGCCGCAGGCCTGTTCCCAGCCGGCGGCGTCGTGGCCGGTGAGCGCGGCGAACAGCGGCTTATGGGCGGCGGTGGCCAGGCCGGAGCGCAGCGGATCGGTCATGACGATGAGCTGCCGGGCGAGGAACGCCTGCGCCTCGCGCGGCACCGCGCGCCGCGGGAACAAGCTCGCGGCGAGCCAGCGGTGCCGGACGTCGGCGGCGGCCTGCCAGGCCTTGTTCCCCGCGATCACCAGCCGCCGGTCAGGGTCTGGCGCCGGGTCCGGGTCCGGTCCCGCGGTCGCCGGGTCGGTGTCGGCGCGGTGGTGGCCGGTGCCGGGCGCGGCGGGGAGGAGGAAGCGGCTGGTGTGGCCGTGCCTGGCCGGGCTGGTGCAGTAGTACGCGGGCGCCAGCAGGTTCCAGGAGCGGAACGTCGCGCCGTGGCCGGGACATGTGGCGTGCGCCTCGGGGGTGAGGTCCTGACCGTCGTGGCTCAGGCTGGTCAGCCACGCGGCGTCCGGCGGCAGGCCGTCGGTGACCGGCACCGCGGCGGCTTCGAGGCTGGCGCGGAGGCTGGCGTGCTCGGCGGCCTCGGCGCGGTCCTGGCGGATCCGCTGCGCGGTGTGCTCGACCGGGTAGCCGTGCTCCAGCGCGGCCAGCAGCGTGCCGGTGGCGTCGTCGCCGCCGTCGAACTCGGCGAGCACCGCGAGGTCCTCCAGGGTCAGCTCCCGGCCCAGCCCGGCCGCCCGGGCCCGGGTCTCGGCAGGCAGCCCGCCGGCGGCGAGGGCCGCCTTGACCTGGGTGGCGGTCCGGCCGGTGGCCTTGCGGATCCGGGTCCTGCTGGCACCCGCCTCATGCGCGGCGAACAACGCCGCGGTCTCCTCCAGGACGGTGTAGTTGGCGCGGTAGCCGTCGCTGTTGGCGAGCAGCATGTCCAGGTACTGGCCGGCCTGGTCACCGGCCCGGCCCGGGTCCACGTCACACGGCACCTCGGCCATCCCCACGCGGATGGCGGCGGCCAGGCGGCGGTGCCCCTCGATGACCAGCCACCCGCCGCCGGGGCTGGTGGTGATCAGCAGCGGGATCCGGACGCCCTCGGCGGCGATCGACGCGACGAGCTCGGGGGTCAGGTTCAGGTCCTCGCGGACGTTGCCGGGATGGGCGGTCAGCTCGCTGACCGCGATCATCAGCCGCCCGGCGGCACCGGCATCGGCCGGGTTGTCAGCGGGCTGGTGGTCAGGACCGCTGACGGCGATGTCCGGCTGGTTGTCAGGATCGGAGATGGTTGCGGGTTCGGAGTAGGCATGCATCGCAGGGGTGTCCTTCCATCGTGGGGTTCCGGCCGCCGGCGGTCGCCGACGGCCATTGGGTTGGCTTCGCGGGGGTTCAGGCGCAGTGACCGCCGGGCGGGCCGGCGGGGTGCAGGGCGCGCCCGTCGAGCGTGACCGCGAGGGCGTCACGCTCGGCGGGGGTGCTGGTGGTGATCTCGATCAGCAGGCCGGGTCCGGCCGGTTCCTGCCGCACGGTCACCGTGGTGTCACCGGAGCCGACGCGGGCGACCGGCCATCCCAGGGTGGTCTCGGTGGTGCTGACCTCGATGTCACGGCCCCGGACCAGGACCCGCCCGGTCCGGGCCAGGATCAGGGCCACATCGCCCAGCAGCGCATGCTCGCCATCGGAGCTGCTGGTCAGCAGGGCGTGCAGGTCATTCAGGGCAGCGGTGTCGCTGTAACCGGGCCGGGTCCGCGGACGGAGCCAGGTGACGGTGCCATCAGGCATAGCGGTCTCCTTTCAAAAGGGCGCGAGAAACAGGCCCGGCACCTCACGCGGGTGGGCGTGGGTGCCGGGCCATGGCCGGATGGGGTTAGAGAGCGGCGGCGATCTCCAGGGCGCGCAGGGCCTGGGACTCCATCTCATGAGCGGCGTCCGCATCCGGGAGGGTCTGCGCGACGCTGGTCACCGCGTGCAAGATCCCGCCCGCGGTCACGTCGCCGCCGCGGATGAAATGCGCCATGATCTCCGCCTGCTGGCCGTCGGTGAACCGCAGCCGCTGGCTGACCACCTGCACCGCGTCCTGCGGGTCGGCCAGCGGGTGCCCGGCCTGCGCCGCGACCGCCCGGACCACCCGGACCAGATATCCGGGCTCCAGGAAACTGGTGACGGCGTCGCTGGTGCGGGCGGTGATCAGGGCCAGGGTCTTGTCCATCGTGTTACCCGACCAGGTGACCACGCCCTCCTCCAGCCGCTCCCCCAGGTGCACCGCCCGGATCGCGTCCCTGCTGATGGTCATGCCGTTCCGGCAGACCTGCACGACCAGCCGCGGGGTCAGGGTGAACGCGCCGCACCCGGTCTCGCTGTTGGAGATCACGAACCCGGCGAACACCACCGGGTTATCCGCCCCGGCCGCGCCGGTGAACGGGCTGCGGTACCCCGCCAGCAGCGCCGGAGCCAGAACCCGGATCTGCTCGCACACCACCCGCACGTACATCCGCCGCTCGGTCAGATCACACCCATCCACCTCGACCGGGACCCCGGCGGCCCGGACCCCGTCCAGGGCGGCGAGCAGCACGTCCAGGTTGTCGATCCGCTTGTACCCATCCGACAGGAACGCCCGCGCCGCCCCCGCACCAGTCCCGGCGCCGGGCCGCAGGCAGCGGATCAGGAACTTGCGGGCATCGCCGTCCAGCCAGGCGTTGACGTTCGCGTCATACAGGCCGGGCCTGACCTCACGGGTCCGCCGCAGGTACGGGCCGGGGATGCCGAGCTTGTCGGCCAGGCCCTGATCGCACACCTCGGTCGGGGTATAGGTGCCGGCGCTCATCGTCACCCCGTCCGGGCCGAGCACCGGATCGGCGCCGTCGATGATCAGCTGCCCGTTCCGGGCCCGGATCGCGGCGGCCGCGGCCACGATGTCGACCTTGCGGGCCTGCTGATCGCGCAGCAGCGCCGCGAGATCGCCGAGTGTCACGTTCCGGACCCCCGCAGATGCTGCAGGGTCAGTGGTAGTGGTGTCGGTCATGGGTGCCGTCCTTCCGTGCGCTGACTGTGGTCGTCCGGGCGGCGGGTGCCTCCCGGGTGGTCAGGCGGCAGGCGCCGCGGCGGAAAGAGCCCGCACCACCGGCCGGCCCCGGGGCGGGCAAGATGTTTTCCCAGCGGGCACCGCCCGCGCAGTCAGGGAAAAGATCTCTGAACGACCGGGGTGAGCGCAGCGAAAGGCCGGTTGCGGGAACCGACACCACGGCGCAGGCTGACCACAACCAGGAGGCCCGCCCGGACAACCTCAGAAAGCACATCGACCACCGCCCAGGTGGCGGCCCGCCGGAGCCAGCGTCAAGCCCATATTGGACACCGACACCACGCGAACCCGCTTATCCGCTCCGAGGCGGACTGCTGCGAGCGAACCGACTCAGCTGACCAACCGTCCGCACGAAACTGCCGCCATTCGTTTGGGGGAGCCGGCGGCCGCACATCGCGGCCTTGACGCTGACAGTCAGGTGGCAGGCCATCGCCTGAACCTCTTCCTTATCAGGTCTTTCAGGTACGTCAGGGACCAGCGCATGCCCAGGTCGGGCGGGTGTTTGGATGTCCCTGGGTGACCCCATGTCGCCTTGTTGCCCGGTGCGTTCTGGCACGCTAGTGGCACCCGGTGCCGGTTCTCATCGCGGGCAGATGGGTGCGTGGCGGTCGGCGGGGCCGGTCGTTGCTACTCCAAGGGGCTGCCGTGAAACTGGCACGCTGGGCTATGCCCGAAACGTCTTCGGAAGGCCGCGACGATGTCCACCTCCAGGCCCAGCAGCTCTCGCCGCTCCTGCTCCTGACTGACTCGCTGTTGGGTGCTCATCCGGTTGACGGTTGTCCATGAGACCTCGATGACCCTGGCCTCGACTCAGATGGGCTGCCACGCAGTGGGCCGCAGAGTGTCCGACTCCATTGCGCAGGCTGCTAATCCGTGAGCGGAGCCGATCGCTGATGCCGACGTAGATCAAGTCTGGGTGACCAACTCATTGCAGGCGGTAGATACCTCTGTTCCGGGGGACTATGCCTTCGCCGTTGCCGGTCTTGTCGAGGGAGTACCATTCTGACCACTCCAGGTCACCCCAGTGGGGATCCCGAGGGTCAGCGTGGATTCTGTCGGCGGCGTCCATCTGGCCTCCCGTTTCGTTGAGGATAGCTCGGCTCCGTTGGCTGCTGCACCTTCGTGCTGCCCGCGCCGGGCGTTGACACTTAAGCGTCAACTATCGGCCTCGTGGTCTGGCCTCTTCGTCCCGAAGCCAAGTAGCGCTGCTGACTGCCAGTGGTGCGGCATGCCTGACCTGGGAACGACCGTCCATGGGCGTCCGCTGGCTTCTACCGTCAGCGACAGTGATGGTTACTCACTTGGTTACTCGCACCCTCGCGGATGCGGGGGCCTAGGTCACTTGACCTTCTGATCGGTAGCAAGATTGTCGGGTTTATCCACGGCTGTCCCTCGTAGTCAGCTTGTGCTGCTCTGGACGTCATCCCTCAGCCGGTCTATCCATCTCTATCCAAGATCGTACAGGGCCGTTGTTGTTAGCATCCGCGTTAGCAGGATCTGCCCGACCCCTTGCAAAGATCGTGGACGTGGCCGCCTGACCTGGCGAGCCGCTGGTGAGCGCATACGTGGCGTGTCCGTGAGCGACTGTGATTCACTGCTGGTCACCGTCCAATCAGGCACGCCACTGGCACGCTCAAGGGTCGACATGTGTCGATTGACGCACTCATGACCGGCATCATCAATTTGTGTCAGAGTCCAAGCCCAGAGCCATCGACTGGGCGTCCCTCCAGGCGACAGCCATCAGCCCCGCAAGGGTTCGCTGGCCAAACGAAGTCCGTGACCTAACGCCCTGGGTTATCAATGGCCTTAGTGACCTGGGCACCCTGCTCGGGATGCAGCTTGAGCTGGTCGGCACGGAAGTTCCCGTCGGCACTTTCAGAGCGGACGTCATCGCGAAGGACGGTTCGGGACGATTAGTGATCATCGAGAATCAGCTCGGACCAAGTGATCATGGTCACTTCGGTCAAATCGTCCTGTACGCCTGCGAGTCCAAGGCAGACGTCATCATCTGGCTAGTTGCCTCCGACGTGCGCCAGTTCATTTCCGGTGGGATCAGGCCCGAGCATCGACGGGCACTACAACGCCTCAACGAGGTCTTCGTCGGCTGCATCGAGTTCTACGGAGTCGAGGTGAGCCTGCAGTCGGAGGCCCGGCCCTTCAGCGACCTGCACGGGCTGTTGGTCTCGCCGCGCATCGCAGTGACCGTAAGACCATCATCGTCACCGCCAGAATCAACCTGATCCAATCGTCGTCGTACGGGACGATGGAGATCCGACAACCTCTTCCTTATCAGATCATCTCGGCTGTTCGGCTTACCTGCCTCGGTGCAGGTCGCGGGTGGGCAGTTTCGTTAGACCGTCACTGTCCATGGTGGCCTGCGGTTGCCGATCGGATCTGGCACGGATCTGACACGATCCGCGCCTGCGGTCTTGACGCTTAAGTGTCAAGAGCATGGGTCCAGCGCGAGCGGTGCGCCGGTAACCGCGCATGGTTGCTGTACTTGCTTTCTTCAGTTGCTAAACGGCACGATACCCGAGTTGGCTCATTTAGTGCATCCAGTCTCGGGGATGACGGCGTGCCACGGGCCAGCCGCGGCTGTGCGGCCGGCACCTACGACCAGGCATAGCGCGTGACCTGCATCGTTCTCACGCTCGCCTCAATCGTCGCCATGTTCAGGTCGAGGACGCCGCCTGTCTCGGAGCCAGGGATTAGTGCACAGAATTCGTCGTCTTGACGGGCAACACTGCAGGTCAGCGCGTTGAGCGAGCCGAGAATGCATGATCGTGAGCCAAGTCGGGTTAGACCGTCACTGTCCATGGTGGCCTGCGGTTGCCGATCGGATCTGGCACGGATCTGACACGATCCGCGCCTGCGGTCTTGACGCTTAAGTGTCAAGAGCATGGGTCCAGCGCGAGCGGTGCGCCGGTAACCGCGCATGGTTGCTGTACTTGCTTTCTTCAGTTGCTAAACGGCACGATACCTGCCTTATCTGGACGCATAGGTCGCCCGAGCAGGTCTCTAGGTCCGCGCCCGTCCGCTGGGTAACCCGGCGGCGGCGAGTTAAGCCAGTAAGGGCCAGTCTTGTACCACGGAGCATCGCGAAAGTCCCGAGGGCGTGATGGCCGAGGGACGTAGCCCTCATTCCGGGTCCACCACTGCCCTGTGCGTAGCTCGACCTGCCACCTGACTTTGCGAAACCATACCCGGATGCCCCGGAGGTTCTGAAGGGTTGCAGTTACGGTTGAAGCTGTCACGGCGCTGATGAGAGCTATGAGAACGGCTGACTTCACGAAACATATCCTAGGACGCATTCTTGGGTCCCGAGGCGCGCCTGGCTCTGCCTAGTCCTTCCAACAGGTGCCGCTGGTCAGCAGCCGCCAACAGCAGCTGACCAGCGGGAAAGATACGCGGAGCGCCCGTTGCGGTGAGAGTCGCACGGGGGGTCGCGGGAGACGACCGGTGGCAACACCGGCACGCGCCCGCGGGTCTACCTCACCACGGTGATCTCTGCTGGCCGGGTCGATCTCGATCGCTCGCGCCCTGCTCCTCCCCGGTCTCGTCCTAGCTGCCGTCCTAAACCCCTGACCAGATGCCGACGTATCAAAGCTCGTCAAGCGACCGCGCGGTGGCTTGGCCCTGACTCGGCGGACTAAGTCAAGATGCCTGGCTGCAGGTCCGCCGCCAATATCTTAGTGAGTAAAGAATACGACCAGGGCAGAGCCGAGGGCTGCCACTACCGTTGCACCACCTGCTATGAGAGCAGCTACGTTAGTTTCATTGATTCTTGTGCGTTCGCCACCTGCCGACTTCTCCTGTATCTTTACATTTATCAAATGGGAGTCTGACAGTCTAACAGATGGGCGACCGTCCGCGATGAATGAAACTGTCCAACGGGATTTCGATGGCAGTAGCTCCGGTCCAATCATGATCGAATTCCCGTCGACTCGGAGCCCGGGCGGATTATGTTCTAGCTCCAGGAACGTTCCTGTCTTTCGCGCGTGATGCACATTAAAGCGTATAGATCGGCCCTGGTCAAATGAATTCGAATCAATGTCATGGCGTCCCGAATTTTCAACAATAAGCTTGCCGAGATAGGGGTCGCTGACTCTCTGGCCAAGAACTCGGACTTCAATAGCGTCGTGGTATTGCGCGTGATCGCCTGAAATTAGTGGAGTAGCCTCATAGTGCCATTGTATTAGGCGCTTTGGTGGCCTGAGTGCGCGTCTACCGTAGAAAACAGCAACGCCGATCCCGACAATGGCCACAGCGATCCCAGCGATGCCCAATACATCCGCGGTCGACACGCCAGCGCTCCCGACCATGAATTTCACGTCTCCCATAGATAATGCGCCTACTCGCGTGACGCGGCTTCGCCCTTAAAGGCTTGACCTTAAAGGCTTGCTTGGTTACTAGACCCTCCTGGAGGTATAGACATGCCGCATCACACATCGTATGCCCCCTGCTTGATAGAGCTGGCTTGTGCTCTTGACCTCACAAGCCTACTATCCCTGGGGGCTCGAACCCCTGCTTGCAAAGATCGTGGACGGGGCAGCCTGACCTGGCCAGCCGCAGGTGAACGCCGAGGTGGCGTGTCCATGAGCGACCGAAACTCACCGCCGATCACCCCCTTCCGGTCGGGCACGCCTCGGGCACGGCCTCACCCTCCAGAGCGAACTCGTGTGTAGTGTGCGTGGTCACGATCTCCTGCTGGTATGAGCCAGGATGGAGACCATGCGTGAGGTCGGCTGCATAGAGAGATGGCCAGAGTGAGAACGTTCCCTAGTCAATCTCCCTGGCGCTCGACTGTGGAGCTATCAGCCAGCAGTTCGCGGACAGCCAGGGGCGTTGTTGCTACCGTGATCGGCAAGGTGCCATTGACGAGGCCCTCGGCATTGGTTGCGGTTGCTTTCCATATCCCGGAAATCACCGAACCAGGGGACTCCTCGACCAATAGGGCGATGTCGTCAAGGCGGACCTGTGCACGCGGACGTAGGCTAACCAGGGGGAACGTCACTCTGGCTGATGCCGAGTTATCGATCTTAGGACGCGGCGAGCGTGCAACACCGCTAGGCTTAGGGATTACGTAATTACCACCGATCGTGGAGTCCAGGCCCAATCCAATCAATGGTGATCTCGCTCCGAATGGCCGAGGTCGCACTGGCTTTGTCCTAGCCGCTTTCGGCAGGATAGGGGAATCCAGCGCTCTAACACGGCCGGGTAGATAAATTTCAACCTGAACACCCTCGAATACCCGGTCAGTCGGGTTGATGAGAGTCAGTTCAAGACGGCCATTGCCACGCGAGACGTACTCCCACTGAAGGCGCTGACTGAGAAAGTCACGATATTCCGATAGATGCTGTTGTACCTCCTCGCGATACTCCTCCGCCGTTCGCTTATCTGGATAACTAAACGCATTGGCGTTCACGACTGATAGCGCTGAAAATGCTGAGGACATGATCTTCTGGATGTCCGCGATAGACCTTTGCTCATCAGGTGTCAGTTCTTCTCCGGCGTCCTTCCTCACGATGAGTCGTTGGTAATCAGCGAGGGTCATGCTGTTCGTCTTGCCGCGCGTGGGGGTGTACGTGTCGGCTGCCTCTTGCTCCTCGGCGACTGCGGCAGCATTGAAACCGCCAGGGCGGCGCGCAGGACGCTGCAAAGTCGCAGAGGTCATGCAGGCAGCCTCTTCAGCCGCGATTAGGGACTCGATGACCTTCTCGTCGTCCGCATAGGCTGGGATGATCAGCTCTGGAAGCCCATGTCGCTCCAGGCGAACCTGTAGCCGGGATGCCTGCTGATTCTGCCACCGATCGAGCTGCGGCAGGCCGACCGCGATCACAGCGAACAGGACGCCGAGCAAGAGCTTCAGCGCGAGGTGCCAGCCGTGGAGACTGCCGGAGAGCTGAGCGATGACAAAAAGCACTGCAGCGGCCACAAGTGCGAGGGCTACTGTCAACCATCTCGGCACGCGACTGAGAAATCTGATCATGATCTCAAGATAGCGACAATGGCTGACAAGCAGCCCCCGGCCAGGCCAGGGATTCGGGAGAGCAGGCTGGACCAGCTCCTGCGACACCGTCGTAGCGCCATACATGCGAGTTCGTGCCGAGTCTGGGCCCAGAGGTGGCCAAGATCGGGTATTGGAGCGAGCAAGCCGACTGCAAGCAGCCACGATCTGCGCTCCGAGTGAACCCTCTGGTCAGTAAGCCAGCCGGCGCGGCCCGGCGCGCGCCGGGCGGGCCGTCGAGGCTGAGCCCGGCGCAGGTGCCGGGCCAGCGGCGCCGCGCAGCGGTGCCGCTTTGATCTCATATGAAGCGCGGGGTCAAGTGTTTGCAGATCGCGGTCCTGACTTCTGCCGGTTTCGCCGTCTCTGGTGCTGGGCTGGGTGCGGTTGTCGGGGCATGCCTGTGTGAGCCCGGATGCGCTGATAGCCGCTATCGTCGTGCGAGCGGCCGTCCGGGGCGGCTAGCTGGTCATCTCGGCCAGACGAAGCCGGCCAGTTCGCGGGCCATCGCGGTGACCGCCGTTGCGGGCGGCTTGCCGCGGCCGATCATCGCCTTGTACTTGGAATGCAGCCTGCGCTGCGCTGCCACGAGCGGGCCAGGGTGTCCGGGCAGGCGTCGTGCTGTCGCCGGCGCAGGACCACGCCGATCGCGGGCTTGAACCGGTAGGCCCAGGCGGCCTCGGTCAGGGCGGTGCGGACCGGCTCGGAGCCGGCCTTGGTGATCGAGCCGCGGCGGGTGTGCTCGCCGCTGGAGTACTCGGCGGGCGCCAGCCCGGTGAAGCCCATGAACGCCCGCGCGGAGGCGAACCGCCGCCAGTCCACGGCCTCGGCTCCAGGGTCAGGCCATCCAGCCCGGCCAGTCCCGCCCGGGGAACCGCCCACCTCACCGACGACGGCCACCTGCACTGGCATTGCAGCACACGCGACCCGGCCGGCGCCATCACCCCCGCCCGCATCGCCGCCACGCTGACCCGAGCCCTCACCCGGGCACAGCACACCCCCAACCACGCATAGCCAGCGAACAGACCCGGCCCGCGCCCGGCCCTCCCCGCACCATGCGCTGGCCGATCAGTACCGCCGGCCAGCACAGCACCCGCACACTCACCGCACAACCGCCGTCAGCCTGCGTGCGGGTGGATGTGCGCTCCTGACGGGGCGCCGTCTGGCCGACCAAAACCCAAGGTCAAGGTCAAGGTCAACAACCAGCGAGTCACCTGTGACCGTGCGGGCTCCACGCGCCTAGTGTTAGAGCCAACAGGCGCAAACCTGACATTCCTCAGCACGTCGATGAGGGATCAGCGGCTGATTGAATATCACTGAATCCTCCTCCTGGCGAAGGCTAAATTGAGCACTGAGTAACGCTATGCAATTAATAATTGGCGGAGATGCTATAAGACTGCTATAATCCGGCGCATGTCGATTCCGCGCCCACCCGGGGCAACTATGTTCGTGCCTCAACTAACAATCGGCCCGGAGGCTAAGACGGAAGACTCGCTACACGAAATTCCATTGCCGGGTTTCAAGGTTCCGGACGGAATGACCGAACTCAATCCCGTGATCGATATTCTGCCGTGGATGAGCCCGTCCGTCGTTGCATTTGTGGGCCACCCGGGATTGCGCGAGGACGGCGGAGAGCAAATTCTTGTTTGCTACGAATGGCCTATTCCGTACTTTTCCGGGCATCAGGCCATGGACAAAGACGAACTTGAGCTGATTCACGTCTCACGTCTCCGGACCGACCTCCGATTGGCCTCGTCTGGTCGATCCTTTGCGGTTGTCGGCCGCGGCGGTGAGCCGCCTGATTTCTTGGTCGAACTTCCTAGCGGTCGCCGCATAGGCCTAGAATGTACGGTACTGGCTGATTCTGGACGGCGCGCCGTAGAAGGTCTCTTCTCCCGTATTCGCTCACGCCTTATTAAAGAGCCCATCCACGAATGGAGCCGCATCACGGGACACTTGATCGTGGCCTGGTTTGTCGCAGAAGACAAGCTGCTACCTGATCAATTGCCGCACAAAAGCAGGGACGACGAGGCGATAGAGGCATTGGTCGAGCAACTTGGCCGCCTCAAGCCAGGGTCGCCGGGGGGTCGCCGGGCGAACCTTTGGGACAGCCATCAGATTACAGCAAAGCACTACAGAAAATGGGCGTCGTGTCTTCGGGCTTTGGCTGCCTCTTCTACGCTCTGCCGATGAAAGATGCAGTTCCCGCAACCGAGTTCTTTAACCGTACCGGCTTCGAACTGGCATGCTGCTACGAGAGCTTGCATACAGCTAGCAGCATTGTGAGCGAGGTTAACCGACTAATTCATCAGCACGATAAGAAGGGGGTCGACTGGCTCGTCATCACAGTGTCGGGCCCACGCCGAGATGGACTGATTCACCCATCCGAGATGACCTTGGCGGGATCGCTCGTGCGCATGGCGCTGCCGCTCGCTAGGCCTACTCATATCCGGCGGGTGCTACTGCACCTGTTTCCGGTCGGCTGCGTGTACGAACTCTTTCCTGCACGCAAATGGGTGGCAGAGGCCCAGTACGCAGGCGGCATTATTGCCGCACATCACCGGCGAAAGGCTCCCGATCAACCGCAAACGACAATCGCTCCTCGATCATAGGCCCAGCTCATCACCATGAGTTACTGCGTCCCGACAGCTTCAGGCCTCGCTGCAAGCCGACCGCCAGCCAATGCAGGGGCAGCCGTCGTGACCGTGCGGGCCAGCACTCAGCTCGCATTAGTGCCAGGCAAGACATGACGGTCCCGCATAATTGCTTGATCTGCGCCAAGCGGTCCGCGCGTACAGCGCCTATGAGCCGCCCAGGGGACTGCCCCTCACTGCTGTGCTGGCCGGCCAGCTACCGGCCGCGGCCAGCACAGCACCCGCACACTCACCGCACAACCGCCGTCAGCCTGCGTGCAGGGCATGTGCGCCCCTGACGGGGCGCCGTAGGTCAAGGGCAAAGGTCAAGAGCAAAGGTCAAGGTCGATGTTGGGCATTAGCCCGAAGCTTAGGTCCAGGACGCCGGGCGGCTCGATGCGATCAGGACATGTTGGGCTATGAATCGGATAAGGCTAAGGTCATGCCGCATTAGGCGACTTTCGCGTTCGAACGGGCGGAGGGGTCGCATTGTCTCGTCGGCGCTGTCCTTGCTATGAACGATTCGGCACCGCAAGTCATAGATACGGTCTGCGACCTGTTGCGTCAATGATGTTTGCTGATCGCGGACGTTGATCACTCGCACACCAGTGATTCGTGTCTTGTCGCTGAGTGCCTTCGATGCAGCTGGTCGTTCGCTGAGAAATGTCGTGAGCGCGATATCGTCGACGCAGTGCGCGATGGTGATGGTGACCTGTTCTCGTTCGCTCATGCTTCTTTTGCTGCTGGGTGCGACGGCATCTAGCAGGCGCCCGAGGGCAACATCGTCGCTATGGCTGAAACGCGGATCCTTAAGTATGTTGCGGAGCCGATTCATTGTTGCGGATCTGGTGTATGTCGGTAGGTAGAACTCGATTACTTGGTAGTACACGAGATATTGCAGCAGTGGCGTTAGGGCCTGGCTGCGCGCGTAGAGGTACAGGGAGGCTGCGTCCTTGTTGTGGCGTGTGCTCGGGAACCGCGGCGGGGCGGTATTCGGCTTGTCAAAGTCGTAGCCGTCCTCGGTCACAAGGCTGGCACCGGGAGCTTTGGCAAGCCTGCCTGTCAGTCCATAGCCAACGTCGAGATCGAGAAAGAAAGAAGTGGAGAGGTCGAGAAGCAGCTCCAGTGCCTCATCATGGCGCGCCGCAGTAACCCCACGGATGATCAGCCCATATCCACCGATGCTCCGTCTTCCAGTCAGAGCGCAGATCTCAGGCGGGCGGTGCGTGTACAGCTCCAACGACAGTTCGCCGCTGGGGGCTGGCACGATAAGACGCGATGAGCGATCTGGCCACTCTGACCCGGATGTGAACCCAGCACGGACGGAGTCGGCAGTGCGATTCCTTGCGGACTCATCGTCTTCCAGCGGCTCGACTGTCGCTCCGGGCAACCTGTGAAGCGATACGTGGCCACTGAGATACACCTCTGCCACGATCACTCGTGCGTCAGGATCCAGAATCGCCTGATAGTCCCCTAGCGCAATCCACCGCTCAAACGGGAACCGCGCTAGTGCTTCGGCTTGCCCTGTTTCATCAATATTCACGTCCCGAGTCCGACGGCCAGACGGCAGGTCGATACGCAGGTTATGAGGACCCTCAAGGTCGCCAGTCTTCGGGTCCTTGAACCGCCACCACCGTGCGGCCAGGCCGGCCGCAACGGCTCGGTCAGCCAGGAGTCGCAACATCGGATCCCGCTCCCGCGAGCCGGTTTCGCCACTGCGATCCTCAGTCGTCAGAACTGGATGCAATTCTCCGCCCACGACATCGAACGATCCCACACTGTGCACTGCCCCGCTCCGGTGGCGCACAGCCAGGCAGGCAGGCGGCCAGACGGAGGTCAAAGTCACGACAAGAGTGATCGTCAAGCATGCGAGTTCGGCGGCCCTTGCGGGCACCCGATGTGGTTGAGCTCGCCGAACGACCAGGCGGATCTGACGTAGCAGGCGGTGGTATGGACACGGCGCGACTCTCTATCTACGACCGCCTTGTTTGTCGGGGAACGGCGATGTCACCGCCGGGTTAGCTTGCCCGGCCACGGAAGGGCATCCCGGATCACCTGCAGCCCGCGACCAAGCCGCAGCTGTCAGCGATCACGGAATTGAGCAGTGAGGGGGGTCGGCGCGCAAATGCTGGCCGAGACGCTGGACGCCGGGATACAGGTGCCCTGGGTAGCTGCTGACGAGACAGCCAGGATCCGTGGCTGCGGGAACTGTGCAAGGACCGCGGCGTCGGCTATGTCCTCGGGGTGGCCTGCGCGTTCCGCCTGACCCTGCCCTTCGTGCCCGAAGGCCGCCCGGTCTGCCTGCCGGTCCTGGTAAAGGTCTGCGGCCGCCGGCGGACCGCCGGGGAAGACCACGAATCCGGGAAAGGACCAGTTCGGCTACGTCCACGCCCAGGTCCGCCTCTACGGCCCGGTCATGCGGCACCTGACACTGGTCATGGCCGCCCTGGCGATCTCCGCGGCTGACCTGCGGGACACCAGTCACGCCCCGCCGCTGCCAGCCAGATCCGACGAGCTGCCGCCCGAGGATCCCGGCCTGACCCCGTTCACCGTCCCCGAGATCAAACGGCTGTACATCTTGTCCCACCAGGCCCTGCACAGCCTCGCCGACGGACTGCGCTGGTCCCGATGGCGACGTCGGCACCAGGTCCGCGCCCGCTGGTATCACCACCGCACCCGGCTCCGCGACCTGGAGACCTTCCCATGATCAGATAACGAAGTACGGCTGCCGTATTAAGCGTCAAGAGTTCTGCCCACCGCCCGCTTGTCCAGGCTGAAGCTTTGTGATGCCGTAATAGTCGACTGGATGGGCCGGTGTAAGTTCCCAGAACGGCTCGGCTTCCCGGAATGCCCCCGCAGTTGTCAGCTTGTCGCGGTATTGCACATCTATGCATGTCAACTCGCTCACATCGGTGTCGAATATAGGATGTGAGCCCTGAAAAGCTGGGATCAGGACGGTTTCTGTCGACATAGGCATCACAAGTGGAACCGTCTTAACTCCGACGTTCGCCTTACCAGAGCCCTGTCTACGTTCTCCCCAAACGGCCAGCGCAGCTGAGACTTCGATAGCAGGTCCCTGCCCGGCATTGACGATTTCCACTTCTGCGATTGCGTCCCTAGGATTCGATTGGCCATACGGAAAGTGCACAAGCGCCCGGCGAACAAAGATCCAAGCCTGGTCTTTCCTGGCTTCATCCCGTTCTTGCAGATCAACCAATCGGCGCGTGTGTTGCCGCTCGCCGCGTGCTTCAAGTGCCAGCCAGACCGTTGCTATGGCAAGCAGCGTGGTCCCTACGGTAGTTCCGGTCTCAGCCGCTACAGACCAGTCGAAGCCTGGGGGGTTTGCCATATAGCCAGCCACTACGACGGCTACGAACGCAACCGCCAATGCCGAGAGGCCGACCATGATCAATCGTGAACTCACGGATCATGACTCTATGACTAAGAGTCCGGTCCTGAGTGCATCTTGAAGCTTGAGGGCTGAGAGACCTCGTTGAGGGTGCGTCCTCCTCATAGGTGTCGGTTCTTTGCGCGGCGACACGATGCACGGCGCGAGGAGGACAGTCCGGCCACTCTTGCAGGCACGGTCAGCATGGTGGGTAACGGTGGGAACCGCCGAGCGGCGGGTGCCGGGGAGCGACGCTGCCGCGCTAGAGGCAGCGGACCAAGCTGCCGCCCACACAGCGGTGAGACTCCCCCGCCACCCCGGCCGCCAGTGGCGCGGCACCCTCGACCGTTCACGTAATCCCTCTAGGTGATCCACGCGCCCATACCCAGAGTCCGGCCCCAGGGCTGGACGGTCAGTCTGGCGCGCCGAAGGCCCTTGATTGGCCGTAAGGAAAGTCCTCACGAGGATGTGCGACCGGCAAGCGACCGGCAAGCGGCGGCGCGGCTTGATGTTTGCGGGCTGGTCGGCAGTTTCCGTGCATCGCGGGCTGGCGGCGGCTAGCCACGTTCGGGCCAGTTGATGCTGACCCAGACGACGCGGCTGGTGTGGTCGCCGTCGATGGCCAGTCGGACGCGAGCGTGCGGATGATGTCCAGTCCGCGGCCGCCGAGCGGCACCGGGTCCGCCGGGTCGAATTCGAGCGCGCCTTGCGACTTCGCTTGCTCCGTCCGCGCTGGGTCCGGGTCCGCGTCCGGTTCCGCGGCCGAGCGCAGTTGTGGGTTTTCTGTGGCGATCTTGGAGCGTGAGAGCTACTCATCCGCAGGCTCTGAGAAACATCAACCCTTCGCCGCCGTGGCGACCGGTAGGTGCTATTCCTTTTGCTGCATTGCTGTCTTTCTGTCTTTCTGCTATCTCCGCTGCCTCATATCTCAGTCCGTTCGTTTGCTTGTTGTCACTGTTATTGCCTAACCTTCTGTTGACCGATTCACGTTATGGCTTCGACCGCGAGTTTGGGCACCAGTTGGTAGCGACTTTGGGCTCCACTTGTTGATCTTGGCCATTGCGATTAATCATGACGTAGGGCACCACTCATGTCAGGTCCTGGCAACGAGGAGGCAGACGGGCACGGCCTCCTCGGAGCGTGGACGGGTGGTGCCGCATCTCGTGAACATCGACATCGCGCTGAGCGAGGTGGAGTCGAATCTCGCGACCATGTGGTGCCCGTTCTCACGGTCATAGCCACACGTTATGTACCCTTACATTAATAATGATCTTGGCGGGTGTGCGTGCCCGGGAGGGTGAGCGAAATGGGAGCCGTGGTCACCGCGAAGAGCGGATTCGACCCCCGGCTATGCCGCAACACCACGGACTTAAGAAGGTAGTAGTGGCTGACCTGGGGTTTTGTTGTCAGCGGGCGTGACCGGCGTGTTGTTGCCTGGCATGTGAAGAGGCTCCTGGTAAGAGATCAGATGTCTGACGTCTGTCTCTGGAAACCTGGAGCCTCCCGTGTCTTCCTATCTGCCTTGCGCCGGTTCTGCAACCCCTGCCGCTGTCTTGCCGCGCATGCTGCCGCAGGCTGCTGAGCCGGTTCCCGGGTTGTGTCCGCCGCTGTCCGGGCGCGAGGGGACGGGCGCCCCGGGGCTGCCGGCCGGGATGATCGCGGTCCGGGCCGCTGACCTTAAGGTTCGCCCGGGCGGCCGGCGGGGCGGCCGGGGGCGGTGCTGGCCGCCCCGGCGGGGCGGGCCGGGGCTACGGTGCCGGCGGGCACGGTGCTGACGTTCTGTCATCCGGTGGTGACCGCCCCCGCGGTGATCCGGGGCGGCGCGGTACTGGCCGGCGGGTGGCTGCCCGATTTCGTGCGGCTGGGCGAGCTGGAACGGCACGCGGGCGAGGGGGTGATCGAGGCGCTGGCGGGAAGGGCAGTCGCTGACGGGCGGATCCCGGCGCCGCAACGGCGGCGGATCATGTCGCTTCCGCTGACGATCCGGCTGGTCGTGGCGATGACGCTGATGCCGGAGGCGGGATACGCCGAGGCGCTGCGGCAGCTGACGGGGCTGCTGGCCGACGTGGCATGGGCCATGGAGTGGCACATCCCGGTCACCAGGGTCATCACGGACTGGCGGCGCAAGGTGCCGCCGTCGGTGCTGCAGGACCTGTTCTGGTCCGCGGCCGGGCCGCTGGTCAGCGACGATGCGCCGCCGGCGGCGCTGCTGGGCGGGTACCCGGTGGACGCGGTCGACGGGATGCTGGTGAACGTCGCTGACACGCCGGCCAGCCGCAGGGCGTTCGGGTGCACCGGGACCAGCGGCCAGGAAGGGACAGGGGCCGGGCCGTTCCCGCAGATCCAGGCGGTGGTCGTGACAGCGCGGACGGGCCGGGCGGTGCTGGGGGCGATCATGGGGCGAGCGCGGGCCGGGGAGCAGACGCTGCTGGCCCGGCTGATCCGGCGGCGCCCGGAGCTGTTCGCCGGCCGGGTCCTCGTCTTTGACCGTAACTTCCCCGGTCATGCGATCATCACCGCGATCGTGGACGCCGGCGGGCATGTCGTGGCCCGGATCAAGGACGGGATCTCCCTGCCGGTCACCGAGGACGGGTGGCTGCCCGACGGGTCCCGCATCACCTACCTGAACGCGCCTGGCGGCAAGAAGAGCGACCGGCTGCCGGTCCGGGTCGCCGAGCACAACGCGGTCCTGCCATGCGGGGACGGCGAGGAAGTATCGGAGACGTACACGCTGGCCACCACGCTGCTAGACCACGCCAGCGTCAGCGCCGGGCAGATCCGCGAGGCCTACCTGATGCGCTGGCCAGCCTCGGAGACCACCTTCGGGGAGAACAAGACCACTATCACCGGCGCCGGGAACCGCACCTCCGGGCCAGTGCTGCGGTCCGGAACCCCGCGCCTGGTCATCCAGGAGTTCTGGGCATGGATGACCGGCACCCAGCTGGTCCGCGCCAGCGCCGCCGCATCCCTGGCCGGCTCCGCCGCAGCCGCCCGCGCCCTGCGGCGGCGCGAGGAAACCGCGCCGGTCACCACCGACGAGGTCTCCTTCACCGTCACCCGGCACAACGCGATCCGCTCGATGACCCAGGCCAAGGTCACCGCGTCCACGTCCCTGGCCGCTCTCGCCGCCGTCGCCGACGCCACCAGCCGCGCCACGCTGCACACGCTGATCACCGTGAACCGGCAGCGTCACTCCCCGCGAGCGCAGAAGGCCCGGCCCCGCTTCCCGCACACCGCGGCCACCAAGAAAACCGTCACGGGCGTCCCGGAGGTGACCCGCTTCCAGCCCGGCACGGGATAGCCGCTGACCAGCCCGAACATCCGTAAGGAAGGAGGATGCGCCCCGCCCTGCGGGGCCGCGGCCCGTGGAACCGCACGCCCGCCCGCGGTGTCACGCGGGCTTCAGTCATGCACTCGCACCGGACACCCCGCCACTGAACCCGGCAACAAGACCGATGCCGGACCTCAAGAACACAACAGCCCGCACGGGCATAGACACCTAAAGTCCCTGGTGTTGGGCTATGCCGTGCGCCGGCAGGTGTGTCCGGGCGGTGTCCGCGCCTCCTCTGGGCGTGATTCCTAGGCGTGCATTAGCGTCCGCAGCATCCGCTTGATGCTGGCCAGCTCCGTCATGACCGTGTTGAACTGGGCATCCTTCACTGGGTCATCTGAGTGCGTGGCCCAGTAACGGGTGATCTGCTCCAGTTCTGAGTTCCACCATTCCAGCTCGCTCTTGTCGTCCTTGAGGCGGCCGAGTCGGCGGGCGAGGTCGTACAGGTCTCTTTCGGGCCGGTAATCATGGCGATTGACGACGAGTGCGGACAGCATCGGGCGTCCGTGCTCCACTTCGTAGGCACTAATGTGGAACAGGCGTTGCTTCAGGCGGTCGTGGCTTTCGTCATTGGGGTTGTGTTCGGGATCAGTGGCCTCGGCGACTCGCCTGTGGGGCCGGAGGCGGTCGGTTGGGTCATTGGCTTGGGCCTGCTCGATGAGATAGGCCCTGAGGTGATATTCGGCCGACGTGAGCGTGATCATATTCTCCTCCTAGGAGTGCTGCCCCGTGGGGCTAGCCGCGTACGGCTAGATGAGGCGTACACCGCGCGGCGGGCCTCGTTCGGGAGTCTACCGCAGGGCAAGTGGCCTGCTGGCGGCGAGGCCTAGCGTGATCTTCTCAAGGCTGCCACGGCCATGGTTAACGTCGGCGAGGGGGAGTGCTCATTGAAGGCGCTGGCAATGCACTATTGGTATGGACGGCGGTTGGAGCCGCTGGTTCGTTGCTGGGCGGGTTGGCTGGTGGTGGTGGTTTGGCGTTCGTATCTGAAGGACAGGGTTTCTGAGAGCAGGATGGGATGGCCGTCTAGTGCTTCGAGTACCAGGTGGGGGATCGCGGAGCAAGCGGTTTCGAGTGCGTATTGAAGGTGGGTTGCGCATCCCGGCTTGTCGAGGTTGAGCAGGTCGGTCCATTTGCGGGGCTGGTATCGAGCGAGCATGGAGAAGCTGTATAGCAGCAGCCACCAGGTCATGAGAGGGGTTGGCGGAGGCTCGCCGATGTCTTGGATGGCTGGGCGCATGTATCGGTTCTGGCGGTATCGGTATTCAGGGGCGAGCTTGTCGTAGAGTGGTTCAGCCTCTGCGCGCGGCAGCGGGTGCTTCTTTACTGACCCAGGAACTCGCAAGGATATAGTCGAGTTGCCAGTCTCGTCCGTGAACCATTTCGTAGGTGCGTCGGGATTCCAGCCTGTGGCAGTGGGATATTGTTTCAATAGGTCGCGGCACCATGCATCGCGGTCGGCGGGTTCGGGCAAGTCAGCTTGGACGTTAACGGTAGCGCCTGGCGGCTGGAAGAAGAGAACTCGAGTGGGGATTCCGCTACCGCTTGCATCAAAGGTCGGCGGGATTTCGGGAGTGACGGACAGGGCGGCTGGGCATCGCGCGCCGGGCAATGGAACGCTCTCGCTGAGATCAGGTAGCGATTGCCAGAGACTTCCTATGCTGACTGGCCCAGCTATCGCGAGAGAGCTGGTGGCAGATGCTACGACCTGGAAAGCTCCCGTGCCACTATGCTGGACGCACATGTCTGGCAAATCTGGCTGCGAGTCTTCTAGCTTCAGCCCGTGGTTGCTGACGGTCCACTGGCCGGGTGCGCAGGCGGCGGCTATCGCCATGCCGGCTTGGGTGAGGCCGTAATACAGGTTGAGTGGGCTGGTCGCTGGCGTGACGACCTTGGCGGCGGTCATCTGCTCTTCGAATTGCTGCATGGCGGCGGCGAAGGTCTTCCGCCGGGGCGCGGAATCCTTCAACAGCGCCGATCGGGCGTGGATGCTGCCCCTGCGCTCGCGCAGCTGCAGCCAGATCACGGCCGTCTCATCGATCATGGCTGCGTATCTAACCCTTCGTGTCCTGTGGTTCTTCGTGGTCGGGGAAGAGCGCTGCGACTGCCTCATGGCCAGCGCCGATGATGTCCCTGGCCATGGCTGGTGGGAGTACTCCGTGGTTGTTGCCGTGCACTACCCCATTGCGGAACTCGCGGCCAGCGTCGAGCCGTCCGTTGTCCCATCCTGGCGCTGGGAGCAGGCCTTGCTGTTCGGCTTGCCTGACGAGGGCACTGAACTGGGTCTTGCGTTCAGCGCCGAGCTTGATCCGCAGCGCTGCCTCGACAGCGAAGACGGACCAGGTGCAGCCGACTGCCAGGAGGGCGTAGGCGTAGTAGCCGTGGGCGTACAGGTCGCGGCTGGTGCTGAGCATGCGGCGGGGCCGTCTGGCGTGGCCGTGGTCATGGGCCAGGCTGCGGCTTGGCGGCGGAGTTCGTGGTAGCCGGTGTGCCCGCCGCCGTTGAGGTATAGGAAGTTGGCCATCCGGGAGTCGGCTTCGGGCGGGGTGTCGGGTACCAGGAGCTGGCCGTGCGGGATCCACAGAGTCACGGAAAGACCTTAGCCCGATGGACCGACAGTACCCCCGTGATTTTTCGGTGAGAACCGGCTGCTCGCGGAGGGGCGGCGGATGGCAGGAGCAGCAAATGCGTGTGGACCGATTGACGTTTGCCGGGCAGGCGCCGCGGCGCTGTTCACATCCCGTGCCCCGGCGAACCGCACGGAAAGGCTCCCGGCCGCAGGCCGTCCATTGTAGGGGCGCCCGAGTTCGTCGCTAACGGTATTGATTGCCGCGTCTGCGGACGAGCAGGGGCTCGGGCCTGTGGAGGGGCATGAGCCAGATCTCGTGGCAGTGCAGAGCATCGCACCGGACCGTGACGTGGCCGCCGCGCGCAGCCCGGGCCGGGGGCAATCGCACGACTCCCAGCTGACGGTCACTGTGTCCGGATGCCATGGGTGGTGGAGCCGACACTCGACGGGCCACGGAACCGCAATCATGGAATCAGTAGAACATATTTTCGATTTACGAGCCTCCCAGCGGGTCGAGCAGCAGGGCGCGTAGCAGCCATCCCATCCCCGCACCGGTAGTCGACACGTCGGACCGGCGGTTCTGCATCAGGCCCCTCGCCAATCGCGCCTGACCAGCGCCAACGTCATTCTGTTCGACATTGCTGTTGACAGGCCACTGGACTTCGGTCTCACCCTCGCGCCCAAGGTGTATGTCTTCTGCAGTGGTCTGCCCGGTGAGCCACGGCCAGGATCCGGGCACGGGATCTGGACGGTGCGCCTGCTCCGAGGTCAGCTTCGCGCCGGTTGGGCCGCGCGCCTTGCGGGCGACCGGTTTGCTTAGCATCGCGCATTGCGGCCAGTCACATTCAGTGACTGGCCCTCAGGGGCCTGACGGGGATGCCGTGGAACGAGTCGTGGAACGAGCGTCGCGGGATCACGGTGCATTGTGTGCGTTCGGGGCGTTCCCGGCGCGGTGTTTGTGCAGGCAGTGCGTCCTGGGCGGCCGGACGGTCCTCTCTTAATCCGCGGGTTCGGGGTTCAAGTCCCTGGCGGCGCACCCGTCCTGACCTGGCCTTTCTCAGCCAGGAGGTGGTTCCGGCGGCCCACGGCGTGGAACGAGTCGTGTCCGCTGGTTCGTTGCGCTGATCGCGCTGAACGTGCACAACGCTCACAGTCCCGTGCACAGACAGTGACCGCCCGCCCCGTCGCGGCAGCCGTGCAGGTGTCGGTGACGCCGCCGCCGCGGCTCCAGGCCCTCGGGATCAGCCCGCGGCAGGCCGCAGCACCGCCCTGTTCACCCTGGCCGCCGAGGTCCCGGCCGCGATCCTGGCCAAGACCCTCGGCATCCACATCAAGGCGGCCATCCAGTGGCAGGTAATGTCGGAATGTCGATCATGTCATAAAGTGCCTTCGTCATTGCACGGACGTGCGGAGGTGGGTTCCCCCTCCCGGCCAGGAGAACGATTCCGAAGTCGGCGGGCTTGAAGTTCCGGCCAGCCTGCATCGTTGAGAACATCTGCTTGAGTTCCCGGCCGGTCAGCTGCAGGTAGCTGTAAACACGATCACCAAGCAGATTCGCGCCTTGGAGGAGAATGACGATCTCTGTGTCATAATACTCTTCGCCCAGTCGGGGGTGAGGTGCCTGAGCAAGCCGAACATCGGCCTGATCATGATCCGATCAATAGCCGTTCATCACCCAGGGTACTTCAGCGGCCAATTAGCCGGGCAATGCCTGCCGACGAGCAGCACGAAACGAACATGGGTCTGCATGTGATACTGCTGCCCGCCTTCCCGGTAGAACACGTCGATCGCCTGCGCCTCTGCCACTGGCCCGGTCGGCTTCAACACCGTGAGCAGATCAGCGCGATGCGTGCCATGAGCGGGCGGAATCCTCGCGCCTGCCGCGCGCATCCGCTGCGACCACTCAACCCCCGGCTGCGGCCCTGGCGGAAACCCATCCCAGACACCGACCTCGAAGTTGCCCCTGGTCGGGACGACATAGGAGGCGACAAGCTGAAGGTGGCGGGGCTGGACGAGGTCAACTTTCTGGACCACGACGGCTGACTGGCCGGTGTTTTCAAGGAGAGTGGCCCCGTAAGACAGCACCACGCCGGGGGCAAGGAACGAGCAGAGGCCGCCTGGGTCGCCGCCGTTGCCGAGAGGGCCGGTATCGATGGCCGGGCCTGATGAGCACGCGGTTGCCAGCAGTGCCGCCGCAAGCGGGGCGGCGATCCTGCTGGCAACCAGTCCGCCGATTCTAGGAGAGGCCGACAACTAGCCATCCAGGGTTGTCACCGGGCGGCCCCGACGCGCCGCAGATGTCATGGCTGTTGGGGCCCATGGTGTATGTGATGGAACCGTCCTGAGACCAGCCGGTCTGCGCGGTCAGAGTGATGGGAATCGCGGGAACAGGGATCCCGGCACTGAACGTGGCCGCCGTCTGGGTGTCGAAAATGGGCGACGTACCAGCGGCATAGCGTACGCACTGCTGTGCCTCAACTGGGGTCACATTGAGGATCTGCGCGCCACCGTAGTAGTCGTAGGGCTGTGTGAACTCAGGGCACTTCGCCTCTCCGTACAGAGCGTAGCGGAACTTTGTCTGGTACAGTTTAGTGGCGTTATCACCGAACACCCCGTATGGGATGGTATCCGTTGTGCTAATATTATACGTGCCACTTTCAGACCAGCCATTGACAGCGACACCAACCCCTAGATTCGAACGCTGTGACCTTATATAGGTAAATTCCTGCGTTTCACCGCCCGTGATAATAATACTCGTCTGTCCGACTTTCGCCCATTGCGGGCCGTAGACTTGGAGAAGAACCGGAGGCCCGCAGACACTGGGCGCCTGCCGACTGCTGGGGAAGCTTTGGGAAGAGGCCCGGAGGGTCATGTCGCCCGTGCTGACCGGGGTGCGTTGCGTAATGCTGACAGAGAACCCGTAAAGCGTAATCGCGTGGTGCGGGGATCGCGCTGGGACCGGCAGGACCAGACGGTTCCCGCAGCCATCCGCCGAACCGTCCGCAACCGCCAACCCCCATAGGTCGCTGACCTACTGAAACACTGATCTGCAATGCAGAACCGACCAGATACCGCTCGTCCCGTCAGGTGCTCCCAAACGACTGGGCTAGCTGACCACGCTCAGGCGCAGGTCTGCTACCTGGCCGGGCCGAGCGTATTTACTACAGGTTTTCTCGGCAATGCCCCGGTACCTCATCCGTCCTCTCGTTTCCGGAGACGCGGGCGCGGAAACGGGAATTGTGCGCCCGGCTATCTGGACAACCGGTGTCGCGAGAACCGCGGTTGCATCATCATGCAACCGTCCTGCAACCGCCGGGTGCCCCAGGAATCCCGGCGGCCCGGGAGAATCCAGTGTCATGGCCGTCACTGTCCGCTCTGCGACCGAACCCGCGGAGCTGGTGTCTAATCGCTGGATCGCGTCCATCTCAGTGGCCAATCTGGGCTTGTTCATGGCCTATTTCGGTTCCCTTGCGGTATTGCTGCCGAACCAGGTTCAGGACATCGTGGGGCCAGTGCACAAGGTGGTCGCGTTCGGATGGGTCACCGGGCTCGGCGCCCTGGTCGCGGCGGTCGTCAATCCGCTGGCTGGAGCATTCTCCGATCGCACCGCGGGCAGGTTCGGCCGTCCCTGGGTGCTGTGCGGTGCGCTGGCGAGCGCGGCCTCTCTTGCGCTGCTTACCAGCCTGCACACGGTCGGCTGGGCCATCGTCGGCTGGTGCCTGGCTCAGGCTGGGCTGAACACGATGCAGGCAGGAATTGCCGCCTCGGTGCCGGACCGGGTCCCGGTCCCGCAGCGGGGGGTGGTCTCCGCCTGGCTGGGGGCTCCGCAGTGCGTGTACGCCCAGGGCGGATGCATCCGGTCACGAGCGCTGCCACCATCACCAGGCCGGAGACCGCGCTCGGCAGGTCCAGCCACCACCTCGGCCTTATCGACTTCGCGTTGCGCCCGCTGGACCACACGCTCCTCACCAGGGCGGCCAAGACCAGCAACACCAGGACGAACCACCTCAGCCGGCGCACCCCTGGCCTCCCGTGCAGTTGTAGATCCCGCGGAGCATCTGCTTCGCCTGCGCATACGGGGAAATGCCGGTGACGCAACTCCTCATCGCCGCTCACCGGTGTCGGCTCAGCTCTGCCCATCGCTTGCTGACGCTGGTGCACCACCCGCCGTCAGCGCCACCTCACCGCTCCTTGCACGGCGCCCCGCGTAGCCGTGAGCGGTTCCTCGCGCCGGCGGCCGGGGCGTGATGACGTTCCATGGCTCTGATCAGGTCGCAGTGGCGGCCGGGAACCGCGAACCTGAGATCAGCCTGGGTACTGCTGGATCTGCTGGATCTGCGCGTGATGCCCCGGCGCGCCGGCAAGCCTGGCGTCATCGGTCAGCAGCGGCAGCGCGAGGCGCTCAGCCAGCGCCACACACATGGCGTCGTACGCCGTGAAGTTGTCCCTCAGCTCGAACACGCGGGCCCGCAACGGCCGCATCGGGTGGCGGACGATCCGCAGCCCGGCATAATCAGAGAGCATCACCTCCGCCCGGCCGGCCGTAATGCGGACGTTCGGCTTCGCGGTGATCGCCAGGCCCCGGATGACGCTGGACACCTCCGCGTCAATCAGAGCCGGGGCGTGGACGGTCCGCGCCAGCCGCTGGCGGAGCAGTTCATCGCCACTGACGTTGGACAGCAGCCGGACGATGATCGAGCAGTCAACGACCATGGTCACCGGCGGCCATCCCGCGCAAAGGACCGCAGATCATCAATCGTGTAGCTCACCGGCTCGCGCGACGCGATACCGGCCATCACATCCTGCACTGGCGGCATCGCGGCCTCCTGCGTCAGCAGATCACGCAGGTACGCAGCGAGAGACTGGCCGCGCGACTCCGCCCGGGCCTTGAGCGCGGCGACAACCTCTTCAGGAAGATCGCGCACCTGAATCACAGTGGAACTCATAACCCAAGGATAGCCCACTTGCATGCACCATGCATGCGGTCTGGCGTGCGACGGGATCGGACGTCTCCTCCGCGCCCAGCCGCCCGCACCGCCGACCGAAGGACCATGACGAAGGACCGTGACCGAGCCGACGGCGACGGCTTCGCTGCAGCGACGTAGCCAGCCCGCTCCTCGGCTACGTTCGGTGACGGACTGTCGGAACCTGACCCGAACAGCGTGGAACGATTCGTGGAACGAGCGTGCGGGATCGCGGTGCACTGTGTGCGTTCGGGGCGTTCCCGCCGCGGCGTTTGTGCAGGCAGTGCGCTCGGGGCGGCCGGACGGTCTTCTCTTAATCCGCGGGTTCGGGGTTCAAGTCCCTGGCGGCGCACCCGCCTGACCTGCTGTAATACTGTCTCTATACAGCAAAGTCGTGGAACGACGACTCGTTCCACGACGGCCTTCCGGCGCGGCGGTTCGCTGCACACGTCGCACTCAACGCTCACAACACACGCACGCCGTGCACGGACTGTGACCGCAGCGCCCGCCCGAAATGACACCGGTGACAAGGTACATGACTTCCTGAGCACCGCGCCAGGACCGCCATCGTGCGCTGCCCTGACGCATCGGAATGTCAGACCCGGGCCGCGGCGCACCAAGGGCCCGTGAGCGCTACGTACATGACGTACAGTAGGAGCATGAGCGAGAGCGCGGTGCCGTTGCCGTACGAGGTCCAGGAGATGACCACGACGGAGGCGCGCAAGCACCTCCCGGAGCTGGTCAACATGGCCGCCTACGGTCATGTCACCACTGTGCTCACCCGCGACGGCCGGCGGCTCGCCCGCATCGTTCCCGAGGAGGACGCCTGGGTCTACAGCCCGGCCTGGCAGGAAAAGCTCCGCGATGCCGAGGCGGACCTGGCCGCCGGGCGCATCCAACGGTTCGCCGACGACGACGAGTTCCTCGGGCACCTGGAAGCCTTGGACGATGAGGCAGGCGGGTGAGGTACCAGACCACCGCGGGATTCGACACCGCATTAGCCAAGCTCCCCCGAGAGCACCGCAGGATGTTCGTCGGCGCGGTCCGCGCTCACCTGATCCCAGGGCTGGCAGCCGGGGCACACCGCGGCGAGGCACCGTGGCCGAAACGTCTGCGCGTACACAAGATCGGCGAGGTCTATTCGCTGACCTGGAGCTTCTCAAGCCCAGATGGCAGGGCGCTGTTCACCATCGGCCCGGACACCGACGGTGAGCCGCTCCTGACCTGGCTCGCCATCGGCTACCACGACATCTACCAATAGCGAGCAACCTCATACCGCTGGGCCCGGCCAGTTGGTAGCGGTGACCGGACCGTCAGGCTCAGGGAAGTCCACGCTGCTGCACCTGGCCGGCGCGGTGGACGAGGCCGACGCCGGCACCGTCACGGTCGGGGAGTCAGACCTCGGTGCGCTGAGCAGCAGCCAGCGGCCGACTTCCGGCGCCATATCGGATTCGTCTTCCAGCGTTCCACCTGCTGCCCGCGCTCACCGCCTGCGGCAACGTCGTCGCACCCCTTGCTGCCGTTCCGCACCGGCTTCGACAAGCAGGCGCGGGCGCGCGACCTGCTCGCAGCAGCGAGTCGCGATCGCCCGGGCCCTGATCGGTGATCCGGGACGCTGGCCGACGAGCCGACCGGCAACCTCGACTCGGCCACTGGTCGTGAGGTGCTTGACTTGCTGTTCGCGTTGCAGCGACCGGGGGCTTCACGCTGGTCCTCGCAACCCAAGACCCGGTCGCCGCCCGCTGTGATCGGGTCATCGAACTGCGCGACGGCCAGCTCACCGCCGACAGCAAGCCGCCAGCCCCGGCCCCTGGCATGCCGTGAGCCGCCCTCCGTCGCAACGGCGGTGACGGCAGTGTCCGCTGCGGTCGCCTGCACCTCGGTGCGCTTGCGCGTCGTACTCCCCCGGCTGGTGCCCTTCGGGCAGCGGTGCTCGGCGAGCCGGGCGGTCTGGGTGCGCGGTAGCTCGTCGATGAGCTGCCGGAACCTCGGCACCTTAAACCAGCGCAGCCCGGCCGCCTCGTCCCGCCGCAGGACCCGCAGCGCGATCAGGTGGAAGGCGGCATACGGCCGGTGACCGGCGATGGCGTGCAGGAACTGCGCGGTCTGAGCGGCGGTCCACACTGCCACAGCCGGGCGTTCCCCGGTGCGCTGCCAGTGCTCAACGCGGCCCGGCGTCCACACCACGGCCCGGGGTCGGCGGGCGCGCGGCAGCTCGGCCTGGCTGGCCGGGTTGCCGCCGATCAGCCCGCGGCGGGCCGCGGCGTTCAGCGCCGCCCGGGGCGTGGCCCGGATCCGGCTCAGCGTGACGGCCGGGCCATGCGGCTAAACCGGCATTTTGACCGGCAGAACTGCCCGGTTCTGATGTGGTCCCGCACGACCTTCCCCGGGTGCGGTCAGGGCCCACGAGCGCGCACCGTTGCCAGGTCGTGGCGCGGCCGGTGCCACCGAGAAAGCTGCGGGCCAGATCAACCATCTGATCGCCGCATGCAGCGGCCGATTCTGGCGCAAGGTCTTTAAACGCAGATCGCGTCGGCCTGTTGGCGTATAGGGGCCAGTTCGGTAGTGGCCGAGCGTCCCAGAGCCCTGCGCCGTCCGGGCATCGGCCGCCGGGGTAGCGGCGACGGCGCCGGGTGGCGTTCCGCGGTGCGACCAGCGTGTCAGTGCCGTGACTGTTTTCCGTGGGCTCAGCCCTGGATGTGGTTCCGCCAGGAGTGCTCGGGCTCAAAGCCGAGGACCTGCCGGGCGCGGTCGATGGCGAGCAGCGCGCCGAACGTCCCGACCTCACGCGTGAGCGGCACGTCCGGGAAGACCCCGGCGAGCAGGTCAGCCGAGGGCCGGTTCATCACCGTGTCTGCCGCCGCGATGACGAATGAGACTGCCGTGCGACGCCTTGCCGCACTGGCGACGCCAGCGCGGCTTTCAGTGGCGATCGGTGATGTTCTGCTGGTTTGCGCTCGCTCCCCAGTCCGTGCCAAGTGGCGCTGCTAGCGACATCCAGTGCTGGCAGGCGCCGCACTGCTGTCCGTACCACTCGTCCCGGTGCCTCAACGAGCCCTTGACGTGCTGCCCATGATTGTCGTTGTTATTGCAAGCATCACGGCTGCCGCGTCGCCAATCCCAGGTTCTGGCCCCGCCATCGCGCCTAACATGTCCACAGCCCCGCAAGGCGCGGGACAGGCACGTCAGGTGACGATCCCGGTCGGCGCACACGCTGCGGTCTATGGCAAGACCTCGACAGGTCAGCGGTTCGGCTACTCGTACGTCCAAGGCGCAACGGGACCACAGGTCGCAATACCGGCAACTGCCGTGGCAGCGTGCACGGTATATGTCTCTGATCTCGTCCTGGATGCCAAGTTTTATTGGTCAGGCGAGCAAGTTTGTTCCGGTGCCTTCGGACTCCAGAACGTACGGAGCCAGGAGTTGCGCAGTAGCTGGAGTGGCTGGCGAGGATACTCGCTTTGGAGTAACTGGAGCACGCCGACTACCAATCAGGTCGTGACGGAGTATTACTCCACAATATGCAATTACGGGAAAGGCAATTACGATTACGAGGCCGTGGTCGAAGGGCAAGCCACCAATATCGGCAGTAGCCCTCCTGTTGCATCGGGCAACATACTGACAAGCAAGCCCTGTGGACCGCAGAACTAGCGGAACAGATCAGTAGGGGACTGGCATGTTCCAAAGCCGTGGTCGCCCGCGGAGTATCCTGAGATGCTAGCCCTCCTGTTGCATCGGGCAACATACTTGCAAGAACGTACTGGCAAGCAAACCTCTGGACCGCAGAACTAGCGGACCAGATCAGTAAGGGGACTGGGATGTTCCGAAGCAGGGGTCGCCCGCGGAGTGGGCCAGAGATGTCCGAACAGCCCTTGAGGACACCGGAACCAGGGGTTGCTTGGAACTCAAGGACATACTCTGCGTCAGCCAATTGGCTCGTACATTGGTGGCGAACGCGAAGGGTGAGAATTCGGAGGTCGTAGTACTCCTCACCTCAATATCGGCCGGGTGGTAGCAGCGGGCAGCACGGCCGGGAACTCCGCCCCGGTCTTCGTCAAGCCCGGTTCTTCTATTGGCGTAGGCTGATAACAGTCGGGCCTGGCGGAGGCGGATTCTTGTGAGCGAGCTGCTGGTCGAGGACGCTCCCGGCGTCGCGGGTGCGGCGCACGAGGAAGCCGGGGCAAGGTCGTCTACATCACTGAGGGCGGGCAGCGGCTGGCCGCGATCGTGTCGGCGGACTACGCTGCTGACCTTCTGGAGGATCTCGCCGACGCGCAGGCTGCCCGGCGAGTCGCTGGCCGAGGCCGGCGACAACATCCGGTGGGGCCAGATCCGGGCCGAGGCCGCGCTGTAGCTGCCCGTGACGTACCGGATCGAGTGGCGCCTGCGCGCCGCAAGGCATTCCCGACGCTGGACAAGCCGGTCCGCCAGCGCATCGCGGTCGTCGTTGATCAGCTCGCCGAGGATCCCCGGCCGCCGGGGGTCAAGCCCCTGTCCGGGAGCAAGGAGTGTTCCGGGTCCAGGTCGCGGACGCCTACCGGATCTTGTACATGCTCGATGACGGCGACCTGGTGGTCCCAGTCGTCAACGCAGGACATCGGCGTGAGATCTACCGCTGACCCTCATGCGGCGGGCGACCTGTCGCGTTGCTGACCCCAGGGCCCCGGTTCGGCTGGAAAGAGGGATCGTGGGTCAGGAGTCATGACTCTCGTTGGTCAGCTCGGCGGGTAGCTGGTGATCGGCGTCCAGGTGTTGCTGGTTCCCTACTGCTGCTGACGCTGGAGGTGGCAAGCCGGCGAGTGGCCGGGTCGTAGCTGTAGGGGATCTTGGACCAGGGGACGTGGGTGGGTGCGGTGGCCACGTCGATCTCGACGGGCTGCCGTCCAGGTCGTAGAAGGCGCCCACCGCGTAGTACGACGCGTACGACGACAATGCGCCGCTGGTCGAGGCTGGGTAGCCGAAGTTGTCGTGGCCGTAGCTGACGGTCTCGGCCTGCAGGCCCCCGGCGGAGGGGTAGGACTGGCCGGTCATCTGGCCAGCGGAGTCATAGGCGTAGGCGAACTGGTAGGACTGGCCGCTGCTGCCGCCCAGGGCGCCGGTGACAGAGTTGGCCGGGATCTG
Source organism: uncultured Actinomycetota bacterium (assembly GCA_963850875.1). Taxonomy (GTDB): domain Bacteria; phylum Actinomycetota; class Actinomycetes; order Streptosporangiales; family Streptosporangiaceae; genus Chersky-822. The sequence continues at coordinate 956,539 of CAWKNA010000003.1, read as the reverse complement.
GTAGGTGACGCGGTCTCGGGCTGGTACAGCGAGCTGTACTTGCCGGTGCTGACCGTGTACGCCTCGCCGCTGGAGCCGCCGGCGTATGAGGCGGCGGCGGCGAGCTGGCCGATGGCCTTGGCGCTGGAGCCGACGACGGGGTTGTCCAGGGCCGCGGTGTCGTAGGTCCAGGCGGCGAGCTGGTTGCTGCCCGACGGGGCCGCCCCGCCGGTGGTGTTGTACTCGGCGGTCCTGCGCCCGGCGGCGGCGTAGGCCCAGGTGATCGTCTTGCCGGCCGCGTCCGTTGCGGAGGTGAGCTGGCCCAGGTCGTCCCAGGTGCTGGCGGTGCTGCCGGTGTCCGGGTCGGTCGCGGACACGACCCGGCCGAGCAGGTCGGAGGTCCACGTCCAGGTGTTGCCGCCGGCGTCGGTGACGGTCCTGGTGGACCCTCCGGAGATGTAGGCGTAGGCGTAGGCGGTGGCGTCGTAGGCGCCGGACGCGGACGTAGCGGAGTGGTACTGGTCGATCTCGGTGGTCCGGCCGCGGGCGTCGGTGTAGGTGGTGGTGATCGTCCCGCCGGCCGGGGGTCACGGTGACCGCGTCCGCTCCGGGGTATGCCCAGGTGGTCTTCCACTGCTGGTTGCCGTAGGAGTCAAAGTCGGCCTCGGTTGTCCGGCCGGCGCCGTCGTAGGTATAGGCGGTCTCGTTGGGGATCTGCGGCTCGGTGGTGACGTACAGGCAGCCGGACGGTCCCGGGCCGCACGGCGCGGACGGAGCCGTCGGCCGAGGCGGTGCTGCCGGTCTGGCCGGGCAGCCAGATGGAGGTGACCTTCCTGCGCCCGAGAATCGTCGGCACCGTGCTCTCGCTGCCCGCTCACCGGAAGATTGCCGGCGACGTGACGAAGGTCGCCCTGAAAGACGCCTTCCGCGAGATTTTGCCGGACTATGTCACCGTCCGCCGGAAACAGCGTTTCCCGTGCCCGATGAGCCAATGGCTGCGCTCCGAACTTTGCCGGACGCTGCGAGCGTCCGCGACTTGGTCCGTCGCGGACTTGTGGAGTGTGACAAGGGAGCAGGAGCTGTGGCGCGAGCACCTTGAATACCGGCGTGACTGGGGCCAGCAACTGTGGCGTCTGGCAACGGCCCGAGCGTGGTGGCGATCCGTGTCCACGTATCGGCGCTGACGCCACCAGGGCACTACCACCGCAGGGCCGATCAGCGCACCCGCGAGGTAGCAGGCAGGGGAAGGGTTGACTAATATCGGTGAACGAGGTTCTTTTGCCGGGGCGGCAGTGCGGGAGCAGTTCGTCGGCGGTCTTGGTCCAGGTGCAGGACTGGCAGCGGGCGTTCCAGCCCCATACAGGTCTCGATCGCGGTGATGAGGTCCTTGACGGATCGGAACGTGCAGCCGCAGATGGCCGCTGCCGAAGAACGGGTGATGCTGCCGAAGAAGACGCACGGCGATGTCAGAGACACCACGCGGTCGAGCCGTGATCCTGAAGGAGCTTTGCACGCGACAGGTTGTTGATATGAAAGCCGCAGTCGATCACATTCAGTCACGGACCTCGGATGCATGACGTCGTTGCCGTGGAACGATTCGTGGAACGAGCGTCGCGGGACCATGGTGCATTGTGTGCGTTCCGGACGTTCGCGCCGCGGTGTTTGTGCAGGCAGTGCGTCCAGTGCGGCCGGCCTCTTAATCCGCGGGTTCGGGGTTCAAGTCCCTGGCGGCGCACCCGTCCTGACCTGGAGTTATACCCGAGACGCCTCCCGATGCTGATCGTGCGTGGGGCCAGACTGGGGCCGTCGTGGGGCCCGTCGCGGGGCCCGCTGCCACCAGCTCTGGCGGGCGCATTCCGGGTCCGCCTTCCTGCTCGGCAAGCGCGCAGCATTCAGACCGGCCCGGCGTACCACGCCGACCGGTCGTGCGATAGATGTTTTCGGTTAGCTCCCCTGGCATCGGCGGTCAACGGCTGCGGGCCCTGCGGGGCCTGGTTATGCGGATGCGCCTGCCGGTGTTTATCGAGGGCGGGCGCGGCTGCGGCGGCGCGGGCGGCCGATCTGCCGGGCCGGGTGCGCCCGCGACCGCCGCCCCGATACAGGCTCCCCGCGTCGCCGGCGTTGCGTACGCCTGGCCTGGTGCCGGCGGCGGCGCCGGGTGCCGGGAACCAGGCATCCGGCCCTGACGATCAGCGCAGCGACCTTCTCCGCGGCCGCGGACGCGACCTCGGGCAGGACCGATAATGGCGACGTCAGATATTCGAACTGTCGGAATGCCTGGCTGGATGGGGCGTCCGGCGGCTGACGTCGGCGGCGTAGTTGGTCCAGTCGCCTCCGGACAGGCGTTGCCAGGTGACGGCGACGTCGGTGTGGATGCCCAGGGTGCGGGCGAGGATGGCGGCGGGGATCTCGGCGGCGAGCTGGAAGAGCGCGGTGCTGCGTGCCTGGCCGGGACGGATGCCAAGGTCGCCTAGCCGCTGGGTTAGCCGCGCGGTGCTGACAGGCCGTCCGGGCTGGCCGCCGGGGAAGAGCCAGTGCGATGGTTCCGCCGCTCCGATCGTGGCGTGGCCTTTGCGGTTTGCCAGGACGGCGCGGGCGAGGCCGGTGACCGGCTCGGGCAGCTGGATGGGGGCGCGGCCGAGGCGGAGCCGGACGTCGTGTTCGCTGACCCGGATCTGGCTGATGGTCATGCGGCTGATCGCTGTCGTTCCCTGTGCGTAGAGGAGGACGAAAAGCCCGGCGAGCCGGTCTTCAGGCTTGAGGTTGTCGTCGTGCAGGAGCCGCCTCGCGATGTCCCAGCGGTCCTGGTGATCGAGTAGCTGGGCCGGCCCGTTCCATCGCGGGGCCGCAGCGAGGTAGCCGGCGGTGAGCTTGCTGCCGCGGGCCCAGCGGATGAACCGGCCGGCTTCCTCGCGGTAGACGGCTCGCTCATCGGCGGGCCACCGGTCGAGGTCGGCCTGCTGGCAGCTGCTCAGGGTGAGGTCGTGCGCGTCGAGCCAGTCAAGGAACGCGATGGCGCCGCGGGCCAGCCGCCGGATCATGAGGGACTGCTGGCGGGTAGCGGGACTTCCGTTGTTCCGGCTGCGCAGGCGCCTGATCAGGTGCCAGATCAGGTAGCGGTGCAGCAGCCGTCGCCGCTCGGTGTCCTGCTGGGAGTCCAGGAGGGCGGCGAGAAAGGCTTCGAGCCGGATCATTTCCTCGTCGCGCTCGGGCAGCGCGCCGACGGCGACGAGCGTCTGGCGCAGGTGAGCGAGAGCCTGGGTGCCGGGCAGTTCGTCGAAAGCCTGGTGGGTGAGCGGCATGCGGCCCGCGGCGAGGTCGGACAGCACGGGAGCGATGACCGGCTTGGTCAGCCAGCGCATGGCCGTGCCCGGGTGCTCGGCAGCGGCGATCTGGTGGCGGAGTGCCCGCAGCCCGGGCGGAAGTGCCCTGCTGGCAGGACCCATGAGCTCGTCGAGGCGCCTGCTGACGAGGCAGCGAGCGCACCGGCCGGGACGGGGATGGCCAGGGTCGCTGCAGGAGGGGCAATCGGTCCAGGGTGCGGGCGCGGTGCAGCTGGCGCACAGCGGGCCGGCCAGGGTGCCCGAGGCGACCGGGGCGTGACATCCGCAGGCCGAGCAGGCAGCCTGCCGGTGCTGGCAGGCCGGGCACCACGGCAGCCCTGTCATGCGGGAGATACCGCACGGCGTGGTTTCGCCGCAGGTCGAGCAGGTCAGGACCGGGAGCGCGGGGCACCGGGAACACAGCGGCCCGTCGGCGGTCCGCCGCTCGACCCGGCGGCGCCGCCCGCAGCCGATGCAGGTCTCCTGGTTCGCCGGGTCGGTGATAAAGCAGTTCGCGCACAACGGCCTGCCCTGGTCATCGCGAGTGACCGGCTCACGGCAGGCTCCGCAGCGCCCGCATTGCTCGATGCGCGAGCGCGCGATGCAGGTGCGGCAGACCCTTGCGCCTCCCAGCGGCTTGTCGATCCGCACGACCCGGTGACACCCGGGACACTCAGGGCGGACGATCCCGGCGACGCCGGCGGCATGCAGCAGCTCGATCAGCCGCGGGATCGCGCGCAGCGGCGCCAGATAGCCCTCCCCGGTCAGCAGCGCAGGGCGTTCTTCCAGCGCCCGGGCCAGTTGCCGCTGGTATGCGGGCCGGGGAGCCGCCCGGCGGACAGCCGCGGCTACGGTGTCCTGGCTGACGTCCGGGTCCAGGCCGGTGATGATGCCGTGGATCACGGTGACCGGGTCCCGGCCGTCGGTGTCCGGGCACCTGGCGCATCGCGGCTGCCCGGCCCGGTCCCGGGATGAGACCGGCCGGGTGCTCCCGCACGCGGCGCATTTCGCGGCGCGCTGCTGCCCGCAGGCTGAGCAGAACCAGTCCTGCCCGCGGCGCTGGAAGGACCGCAGCGGCTTGCCGCACTGCGCGCAGCACGGCGGCGAGACCGCCTGAGCGCCGGCCTTCCGCAGCGCGACGAGCAGGTCGCCGACCGCCCGGGGCGCCGGGGACCTGCCGTCCGCCAGCACTGCGGGACGCTCCGCCAGGGCAGACGCGAGACGGCGCGACTTGGCGCGACCGCCCGCGACAGCGGTCACCACCATCCGGACCTGCTCAGCCGCCAGCCGCGGTTCGGCTGCTGCCACCAGGTCGGTCACCAGCCCGACCGGATCGGATACCGCCCGGCCGCCGAGCCCGCCGCCGGTCACGTTCGTCCCGGATTGTGAATGCGGGCCGGCCTGGGACGCAGATCACCGACGCCGGCCTCCGCGCCGGCGGCTTTCCTCTTCCGGGCGCCCGCCGCGCCGGCGGCTTTCCTCTTCCGGGCGCCCGCCGCGCCGGCTAGCGCGACCGGCTCGATGAGATCGTTCATCGAGCAGTCCAGGATGTCCAGCAGCGCCATGAGGATCTTCAGGCTCAGCCGCTCGGGCCGCTCGGCGGCCAGCCGGTAGACCTGGCTGGCCGACAGCCGGATCCCGCGCTGCGCCAGCGGCTCGATCAGGTCCGTGGTGGCGAACATGCCGCGGCCGGCCATCACCTGCCGCAGCTTCCACCGGTAATCAAGCAGGCGTGCCATCGTCACTGCTCCTTCCGGTGCCCGGCGGCTCATCGAACGCAGGAGCAAGCGCCTTGCGCAGCGCGGTGTTCATGAAGTCGTCACTGACATGGGTGTAGATAGCGGTGGAACTGTCGCACTCATGGCCGACCTGAACCTGAATGAACCTGCGGTCCGCCCCGTCCTCGGTCAGATGCGTGACATACGAGTGCCGCAGGCTATGAGGCGTCAGGATCGCCGGCAGGCCAAGGGCGTCCCGGTACGTTGATCTCCGCCGGCTTGACCCTCCCGCCGCGCTCGGTCACCCACAGCGCCGGGTGATCGGCACAGCCGAACTTCGGGCGGACGTTCCCGACGTAATCAGCCACCGCGTCCACCGCCCACGGCATCACCGAGGCGACGCTCCGGCGCCGCGGCGGCTGGCCGCGCTTCGCCTTCCCGTAGCGGACATGCAGCATCCCGTGCCGGCCGAACTCCGGTGCGGCCGGGTTGCGGCCCCAGTCCGCGATGTCGAGCTTCGAAGTCTCCGTCCTGCGGAGCCCCCAGCCGTAGATCACCTTGAACATCGTCGCGTCCCGGTAGGCGGCCAGCGCCCCCTTCCGCTTCACCCGCACGGCCCGGTCGACCTGGTCATCGGCGTAGTCCAGGAACCGCTGCAGCTCCTCGCGGGTAAACGGCCGCGCCTCAGGATCACCCTCGTAGCCGTTGAGGTGGGCGACCGTATTCCACTCGTGGCATACCGGCACCGGGTGCGCACCCGGACCGAACTCCTTCTCGCAGGCCGCGGCCCACCCATAGCGGCCATCACACAGATAAACTCGCTGAACAGCCGCAGGTCCATCTGATAACCCCGGATCGTCGACGGCGCCAGGTGCCGCTCAGCCACCAGCGACTGCGTCCACTCGTCCACGTGCGACGGGCCCCAGTTCCACGGGTACTCGTTGGTGACCTCCGCGAACCGGCGGACCAGCCGCTCCCTCGGCACGACCGTGTCTTCCCTCAGCCCACGGGCCACCTGCTGCGCACACCAGCCCGACAGCATCGCCTCGAACATCGCATCCTCGGGCCGCAGCTGAACCACCCCGGAGACCAACTCCAGGCACGCCGCGCCCGCCAGATCCGCCCGCCCCATCCCAGCCCCCGATCACCCGGAACGGCAACCTGGAAGTCCCCGACTGGCGTGCACACCTGGGTTCGTGTGACCAGCAGGTGCCAATGCCTGCTCTGTACTGATTTTACCTGCCCGGGGTTGGTGGCCGGCGGGGCGAGGTCGCGGGCCTTGGTGAGCCGGGCTTGACATGGGGCGGGGGGCCGTAGCCTTTGGCGGGCTCCGGGCCAGGTTCTTTCGTGCCTGGCCGCAGGCACGGTGGCGGTCCCCCGCGAGGGTCCCATGTCAAGCCCGGCGGCGCCGGGGCGGGTCCGGGGTCAGGCCTGGCTGGCCCAGTGCTCGGCGTCGGCCTCGGCCGGGGCCGCAGCCCCAGCCGCCGCATGAGCCGCTCGTCGTTGTACCAGGCCACCCAGGCGGCGGTGATCTTCTCCACGTCGCCGAGGGTCGCGATGGGGCCGTCGCGGAACGGCGACCCGTCCCGGACGGCCTCCGATTTGTACAGCCCTATCAGGGTTTCCGCCAGGGCGTTATCGTAGGCGTCCCCGACTGTCCCGACAGAAGGGGCGGTGATCAGCCAGCAGCTGCAGCAATACGACGGGCGGCTGGAGGTCTGCCCGCCCAAGACCCCGCACAGCGTCCGGGTAGATCGCCCTGGACCACACCACGGTCGCGGCGCTGCGGGCGCACCGCGGCCGGCAGCGGGCCGAGGCCGCCAGCTTCGGGCCCGGTTACCGCCCCAGCGGGTACGTGCTCACCGGCCTGAACGGCGACCCGATGGCCCCGGACCGGCTGACCCGCATCTTCAAGACACTCGCGGCGGAGGCGGGCCTGCCGCCGGTGCGGCTGCATGACCTGCGGCACGGCGCTGCCACGCTGGCCCTGGCCGCGGGCGTGGACCTGCGCACCGTGCAGGAGATGCTCGGCCACTCCAGCATCGTGCTGACCGCCGACACCTACACCAACTCTCGGGAATTGCATCAGGCGCCCCCACTGGCGGCGCCGACGCTCCAGCCCAGCAGCATCCCCACCGGACCACCGAGCACCCCGACGAGCATCCCGATCAGGGAGCCGCCGGCGATACCGGCACCGGCCGTTGTGTCACCACCCTCTGGCACGTGGAGGTGCCCGTCCTTGTCCCGCTCCACGATGGCCGCCGAGCGGATCTCGAACCCACCCGGGGCGGCAGACAACTTGCTCAGCGCCTCATACGTGGTGCTGTTCTGCGGGAACGTCATCGCCACTGCGTACTCAGCGCGCCTGTTCGGAAAGGACGGCAAGCCCTGGATGTCTGCGTAATCGCTGATCCTGATCTGCCTTACTCTCCGTCCTGGTCATCCGGTGATGATGACGGCGCGGCGGCCGTAGAGGCCGTCCGTCGCCGCTAGCAGGAGGAACGAGGCCGCGGCCGCGCGTGAGATCTTGTGCGATATGCCGACCTTCGTGATCTCGGGGATGACCTTAGACTCGGTCTTGGGGCCGTTGGTCAGCTTGGTGGCGTAGACGATGGTCCAGTCAAGGCCACTGGCGCGGAGGGCTTCCTCACCGGTGGTCTTGTCTTTGATCTGGCCACCCATGGCCATGCGGGTCAGGAGCTTGTTGGCGGGCGTGAGCCGGTCACGCGCGACGGCGAAAGAGGACATCATGACAATGCGCTGGGGACCATCCTGCTTAGCCACGGCCACGATGGCGCGGGTCGCCCCGGCGATCGCCGGTCCTGTGGCGCCGAGGGTGCTGATGACGGCGTCGGCTCCCTTCATGGCGTGGGAGACCACTGCGCGGTCGGTTGCGTCGCCTTGGACGACGTGGAGGTTGGGGTTGGTAATGGTGAGCTTCCCCGGCGACCGGACAAGTGCCGTGACGTGGTGGCCGGCGCTGAGCGCCTGCTCGACCAGCTGAGTGCCGGTGGCGCCGGCGGCGCCGAGGACGGTGAGGTTCATGGGTCTGCTCCCATCGATGCAGGACGAGGCATAAGTTGAGGCTGTCTTTGAGCCTGTTACGGAACAGGCTGAGTGGCTTGCGGGACGCGTATCCCAGTGCGTTCCGGAAGTGTTACCAATCCGGCCCTGACCGGGGTGAGCGGCCTGTTTCACCTTCACCGGCTACGCGTGGCTATTTGCCGACTGGCGCTTCGACTTGCCTATGGGCCCAGCATGCGGGCCAGGTGTGACATCCGGGATTTCCCGGCTCGTCAGCGGAGGCGAGAGGCCAGTGTGCTATTGCTTGCGGAACTTCGCCTTCAGCGCGTCCACGCGCTGTTGACGGGTTTCCTTGAGTTCCTGCCTCTTCTGTTCGCGGATCGCCTTGCGCGCCGCCTTCTCGGCTTCCTCGGCGGCAGCCTGCTGCGCTTCCAGTTCCGCGACGACCTCATCGATCGGACGACGCACAATCGTGCCGCCCATCTCGGAAACGAACGTGTCCAACGGCTCGGTCGTGGACTCCACAGTCTCGGCCAGGAGCGCGTTCCCGCCCGTGGGCACCAGGGCGCCGAACTGTTCGATCGCCTCGTCACCTTTGTCGAGCCGATCCGCGTCATACAGCGCCCCACTGGCGGCGCCGACGCTCCAGCCCAGCAGCATCCCCACCGGACCACCGAGCACCCCGACGAGCATCCCGATCAGGGAGCCGCCGGCGATGCCGGCACCGGCCGTTGTGTCACCACCCTCTGGCACGTGGAGGTGCCCGTCCTTGTCCCGCTCCACGATGGCCGCCGAGCGGATCTCGAACCCACCCGGGGCGGCAGACAACTTGCTCAGCGCCTCATACGTGGTGCTGTTCTGCGGGAACGTCATCGCCACTGCGTACTCAGGCATACCGCCATCTCCTTCGAAGCCGGGACCAGCCCAGCGACCGGCCCGAGGTCGTACTCGCCTGCCGGTGATTGCCCACCAGGCGGCACCGCAACGCTAACCCCGCGCGCACCCGGCCCGCCAGATCCGTTCCCGCGAAAATGGCGAGATAGAACGCTGCGAACTACTCCCATCTGATGGGCTTGGCGGGGGAGTTGGCGGCGCGTCGGCCGCCGTGACGCCGGGCGGCCGGGATCTGGGAACTAGCGGAACAGTCGGGAGATGAGATTGACCGAACCTGCGACGATGACCACGCCGAACAGGTACGACAAGGTTGCGTGGGCGAGCACGGTGCGCCGCAGGGCGGGGCGTTCCCAGGGCAGGCGCAGGTCGGCGGCCAGCGGGCGGGCGAGCCGGAGCTGGCGTGGGTGGTGATGATCAGCCAGGTCCACCGGTCCGCGGCGGCCGGGTCGCGGATCTTGGCGGCGGTCCAGCCGAGGACCTGCTTGAACAGCCGGAAAGTGTGCTCAAGGAGCAAGCCAGACTGCAGACATAGGCGAATCGGGGCACGCCCCCCTGATAGGGATTGACGGCTTGTTGGCCGCGGTCGCGTATGTCCGGCGGTTGCGGGAGGCGCGGGCCGGTAGGGATGAGGGAGGTGGGCCCCAGTGTCAGACGCAGCGGTGCCCCCGATAGCGGCCCCGCTGGGCAGGGTTCCGCGCTGGGAGGCGTCTCCGGAAGTGACCCGGGCGCTGGTGGCGTGCCTGCTGGGCCTGCTGGTCGAGCGGATGATGACGCCGGTGGCCCTGGCTGGCGGCAGGGGCGGGGGGTGATCGAGATGAGCGCGCCGGTGTCGGAGGTCGGGCCGGATCATGTGGGGATCGAGCTGGGCAGCGAGATGTCGCGGCTGGCGCGCAGTGGCCGGGAATGGCATCAGCTCCTGGAGTTGTGCGCCCTGTCGAACACGATGCCGTCGGCGTTCGGCCGCGATCCCTTGTAGGCCGCGTACCGGGTCACGGTGAGCGACTTGCCCGGATGCCACGAGACAAACTTGAACGGACGGTTCCCAGGAAGTGCGCCATCACGCGGGTGGGTAGCCCGGGAGGTGGAGACGCGCTGATGGCGAGGCGCCCGGGTGGCGCGGGGAGATCCGGACCCGCAGCGACGCCGGGCGGCTGGCGAACCGCAGCGGCGGATCCAGGTCCACCGCCTCGCCGTCAACCCCGGCGTGGACCGGTGCCGGGGCATTTACCTCCAGCCGCGGCGCGGCCCAGGCTCGCCCTGGAGAGTGCGGGCTGTCGCCGGGTGCGTCGAGGACGACGATGCCGAGCTGGCCGCTGTCCAGCGCCGGGCGGGTGCCGCGGGCCAGCGGGCGATCAAGCGCGTAGGGGTTGTTCGACACGAGCACGATGGCGGGATGACGGTACTCGTGCCCCAGTTCGTGGACCAGGTCCAGCGCAAGCTCCCCCGCGCCAGGACCCATCACCTCAGCCGCGGTCTCCAGCAGCGTGCGCGCCTTGGCATCACGATAGGCCGGGCTGCGGACCGCATCACCGTAGATCCCGAGCGAGACGTTGTTGAGGAACATGCGGCCGTTCACCTCCGCCGCGTCGATCCGGCGCTCGACCCCGCCGGTGAACGCGTCAAGCGCGCCGGTCAGGTCGTGCCGGTCCACGCCCACGTCGAGTGCGAAGTGGTTGCGCGTCCCGGCCGGGACGCACACGAAACGGGATCCCGTGCGCCGCCGCCGCCGCCGCGGCCACGACCGCCAGCGACCCGCCGCCGCCGGCCATCCCGGGCACGTCCGCGCCGGCCGCCGCTGCTTCACCGGCCAGCGCGGCCAGGTCCTGGCCCGGGTCCAGGATGACGGCCTCGATCCCCGTGTCGCGCGCCCGCTCGGCCAGCCTGGCGCGCGCCGCTTTGCCGTCACCCGACCTCGGGTTGATGAACAACACGGGTCGGCGCGGCGGATCAGCGGGCCGCCAGCCATAACGTGACAGCTGTCTTGCGGGCTGGTTCATCGCGGTTCGGGAAACATGGACAGGCGGCCGACGGCATCGTCGCGGCTGTTACCAGGCTTCAATGGGAGGAAGTTGGGAGGGCGACGAGGCGGGCGGCTTCGTCGGCGGGGACGCCCAGCAGGCGCAGCTCGGCCTCGGCGAGCTGATCGACGGCGGTCTCGTCGACGCGCTCCGGGTGCCGCTGGCACATCCGCAACAGCCCGAGCAGGCCGCCGGCCACGGCGCTGAGGGCGACCTCGGCATCGGGAACGGTGAACCGGCCCGTGGCCTGCCCCGCCTCGATGTCGCGCAGGGCACGCGGCGCCAAGCCGCCGGGGATGTCCAGCGCGTCCAGGCCCATGCCGGTGAGGAACCCGGCGATGTCGGGGTGGGTCCAGCCGAGCCGCCCGGAGATCCGCGTGCCCACGGCGAACAGCTCCGCCGGGTCGCTGATTCCGGCGGTGGCCCGGTCGATCAGCTGCTCCCAGCGTTCCAGCACCTCCTCCGAGGCGGTCTGGAACAGATGCTCCTTGCTGTCGAAATGGTTGTAGAACGACCCGAAGCCGATGTCGGCCTCGTCGGTGATCTCCTGGATGCTCGCCCGGTCCCCGCGGCCCTCGGCGATCAGCCGCGCCGCGGCGTCGATGAGCGCCTGCCGGGTCCGGGCCTTGCGCCGGTCCAGCCGCGACACCTTCGGCGCGCCGGCTGCCGATGCTGCCTCTGCCATCACTGCTCCGCCAGGACGGCGGCCGAGCGTGGCGTTCGCCGACCGCCGACACGGCCCGGGTGCCTAAGGCTCTAACCCGCAGCGGGCCGGGTCGGCAGCTTCTTTCGCCGCAGGCGATAGCCTCGGCCGCGCAGGTCACACAGCGCCCCGGCGAAGATGCTCTGACCGGAACATCTCACCTGGCCTGGATGTTCCTGCGTTCCGGTAGCACGCTGGCTCCGGGCCGCTTGCGGTCGCCTCCTCGGCCGCGAAGACTGCCAGCGCCATCCCTCGTCTCGCTGGCATGGGAGGACAGCAGACTGAGCCCACCCGGTCAGCCGTCAGTGGCGGCCGAGATCGGGTGATGATGTCACCGGGTATCACATCACCAACGCCAGCAAAAGGAGAAGCGATGGCAGTGCGGATGCGGGCCAGCCGTGGCACCCATGGCGAGCCTGGGCGCCGGGAGCGGTGGCCACGACGCCCGCCCGGGGATATGCTGCTGGCGCCTGCCGGCGGCGGCATCATGGTTCGCCCGCGCGCTCCACGCCCGCGATGAGCCCATCCAGGCGGGAACTGTCGCGTCGTGGCTGGCGGCCTGCTGACCCGCCGCGATGGCCGGTGCTATTTGTCAATCCCAAATCGGGTGGTGGCACGGCTGCGCGTGCGAGGGTTGCCGAGCGGGCGCGCGAGCGGGGGATCGAGGCTGTCATCCTGGCTGAAGGCCAGAGCCTGGCAGCGCTCGCCCAGGCAGCCGTGGCGAACGGCGCGGATGCGCTGGGCATGGCTGGCGGCGACGGGTCGCTGGCGGTTGTGGCCGCGGCAGCCGCCGCGCACGACCTGCCGTTCGTGTGCGTTCCCGCGGGGACGCGCAACCACTTCGCGCTTGATGTGGGGGTGGACCGGCACGATGTGGCTGGGGCGCTTGAGGCGTTCACTGACGGGGCCGAGCGCCGGATCGACGTGGCGGAAGTGAACGGCCGGCTGTTCCTCAACAACGTCTCGCTCGGCGTCTACGGCGACGCGGTCCGGCGGCCGGCTTACCGCGATGCCAAGGTGCGCGCCCTCCTGGAAACGGCGCAGGAGGTGCTCGGCCCCAGCGGGCAGGCACCCGCACTGCGCGTCATCGACGATGCCGGGCGTGAACACTCTCATCTCGCGGTCGTCCTCGTGTCGAACAACCCCTACGCGCTGGATCACCCCGTGGCCCGCGGCACCCGCCCGGCGCTCGCCACCGGCCAGCTCGGAATCGTCGTTCTCGACATGCCGGGCGATCGCCCGCCACTGGGGCGAGCCTGGACCGCGCCCCATCTGGAAGTGAGCGCCCCGGCACCGGTGCACGCTGGGGTTGACGGCGAGCCGGCCGACCTGAGCCCGCCCCTGCGGTTCGCTATCCGGCCGGCGGCGCTGCGGGTGCGGATTTCTTCCCGGCATCCGGGCGCCTCGCCATCGGCGCGGTTCCCGGCTCCCGGGACCACCGCGCCACGGCACGGTACACGGCCAGGTACGCCCTGAACAGGTCGGGACTTCCGGCCCTAGCTCGCCCTGAGATGGCCCCGGTGACGATGGGGGTGGGAGCCTGGCGTGCTGCGAGCAGCCAGGCAAGGGGAACAAACCGGGGGGAAACAGATGAGCGTTCGCGAGACTGACCGTGTGCGAGAGCACGTTGACGCCTTGCAGCAGCAAGTCACAGAGCTGAAGAATTCCGCGGATCAGGCCCGCGAGGAAACCAGCGAGCAGGGCAAGGCACGCGTCGAACAGGTCAAGGCAGACATCGCTGCCAGCCGGGAGTCGGCCGGCGAAACGGCCTGGCAGGCCGCCGAGCGCGTGCTAAGTGGTCTCGCCCGTAAGTTCGTCGGGGGTAGCGATCAGGCAGCCAGGGCGTGGGACTGGGTCTTGTCATGGGCGTCGATGCGGTGCAGCAGGTCGTCGAGGTCGGTGCGGGTGAACTTCCAGTTGAACGGTCTGGCGATGGCGTTGTAGCGGATCTCGAATGCGGCGAGGCGGTCGCGGATCTGGTCCAGGCTGGTGAAGTCGTTCGGGCTGATGACTTTGCGCTGGATGACGGAGAAGTAGATTTCTGCCTGGTCCAGCCAGGAGGCATGCACGGGCAGGTGGGTCAGGTGCGCGTTCGGCCAGGCCTCGGTCATCCGTTTGACCGAGGCGGCGCCGCGGTGGGAGGACCCGTTGTCCACGATCCAGAACACCCGGTCCGCACTGGCATACGGCTCGGCGGTCATCACCTGCCTGACGAGCCGGGAGAACGGCGTGATCCCGGTCGTGTGCTCGCACCGGCCGGTCACCTGCCCGTGGTGGACGTCCCAGGCGGCCAGGTAGGCCAGGGCGCCGCGGCGTTTGTAGTCGTGCTGGACGCGCATCGCGCGGGCCTTGCCGGGGGGCAGGGTGGGGTGGCAGCGGCAGCGGGCCTGGATCGAGGTCTTCTCATCTGCGCAGATCACGTAGTCGTTGCTGCCCAGCGGGGCGCCGTCCCAGATCCCGGCGTACAGGTCGAGCACGCGGGCGGCTTTCACCGAGAACTCGGGGTCGCGGACGGAGATCCAGGACCGGTGCTGCCAGGGCTTGAGGGCATCGCCGGCCAGCCACCGGCGGATCGTGGACGCCGACGCCGCGACCTGGCAGCGGGCGGCCAGTTCACGGGCCAGCTCCGGGCAGCTCCACCTCGATAGCGGCACGCCGGACTCGGCCGGCAGCGCGCACGCCAGCGCGACGGCCTCGGCCCGGTCGGTGGCGGTGAATACCGGCGGCCGCCCGCTTCGCGGGGCATCCTTCAGCCCGGACAGCCGGCCGGCAGCGAACCGGCGGCGCCACTTGCGGACCGTGTCCGGGCACACCCCCACCTGGGCGGCGATCGCGGCGTTGCTCGCGCCGGCGGCCACGGCGAGCACGATCGCCGCCCGCAGCCGGTCACGATACTGGCTGCGGACCGACCGGGCACGAGCCGCCAGCACGGCCTCTTCCTCGCCGGACAAGACAATCACGTACGGGCTGGACATAGGCATCTGATCTTTGTGCCGCACCCGCGCTGCACCCGCGGCCCGACACGCCGGTGATCCCGACGGCCGTCGGGCAAGATGACTGTCGTGGCCAGGTACCCGGACTCGACGAAAGCGTCCCTGGAGCAGCGCCTGCGCGCCAGGGCCCGCGAACGCTGGCCCCAGATCACCAGCCTGCAAGTCCGCCACCGCGGCGCCTTCAGCTATGTCGAGGCGACCCTGACCGACGCCACCGAACTCAAACTGTGCCGGCTGCGCTACGTCGGCTCCGCCCACCACTGGCAGTTCGCGATCTACCGTGCCAGCCACGACGACTACGACGAATCGATCTTCCCTACCGGCCTGCCCGTCGGCACCTGCCAAGACGCACTGGACACCGCCTGCGGCCTCTACCTCAACGATCCCACCGCATGGGCCTGACACCCGACGAACTTACGGGCGAGACCACTATCGGGGCTTCGCCCCAGCCCGACGAGACGTGCCGGTGCTGGCTGAGGTAGGCGAAGGAGCCCCGGCCGGCGACGAAACGGTGCCACGATGTGCCCGTTCATGTACCGCATGCAGCGGTTAAGGTGGCCCGCGCAGGCGGGCCGAGTCGCCGGGCCGGAGCCTTCCATGACGCTACCTCGCACTGTCGCCGATGTCCTGTCCGATCACGTGGTGTTCGAGATCGAGAGCATCGACCGTCTCTACCTCAACGTCTACCAGCCCCGGCTGCAGTACGGCGGCGGGGTGCAGGGATTCTTCGTCGGCCACCGCGGCCACAAGTTTGCCTCCTCGGTCCTCATGCGGCCGGTGACCGATGCGTTCGTGGCGAACATCCACCACTACGTCGCCGCCCATGGCCTGGACCTGGTTCACTTCCGCAAGGGCGAGCGGAAAGACGACATCGCCCAGCGGTACCTGGCCGAGGCGGCCAGAGCTGACGGGACGGTCCCGGAAGGGATCTTGTTCGTCGGCCGGGCCCAGGAGAAGGCACTGGTGTTCGGCACCCAGAAGCGCCGCAACCCGGTGACCGGGGCCAGCTACGCGTGGCTGGTCCGCGAGTCGGTCCTGGTCAATCACTTCTACTTCTACGGGTTCGACGATGACTTCGGCCCGTTCTTCCTGAAGTTCTGCAGCTATTTCCCCTATACGGCCCGGTTGTGCTGCAACGGCAACGAGTACGCCAAGCGCCAGGCCGCCAGGGCCGGGATCGGGTTCACCCCGCTGGATAACGCCTTCGCCGCGGTCGACGACGTCGCCGCGGTCCAGGCGATCTGCGACGGCCTGGACGCCTCGAAGATCGAGGCGCTGGCCGCCAAGTGGCTGGCCCGGCTGCCGTACCCGTTCACCGCCGAGGACACCGCCGCGGACTACCGGTATGAGGTGTCGGTGCTGCAGGCCGAGTTCTCCCTGACCCAGATGCTGGACCGGCCGCTATCGGGCCGGGTCTTCTTCGAGCAGATGATCCGCGACAACCTCGACATCGGCCGCCCGGACAAGGTCGGCCTGGTCTTCGACCGCCAGATCCACCATGGCCGCAAGAAGCCCACCCCGGGCCGGTTCCGGACCCGCATCATCTCCCAGGATGTCATCCCCAGCGTGCACATCGACTACAAGAACACCACCGTGAAGCAATACCACAAGGAAGGACGAGCCCTCCGGACCGAGACGACCATCAACAACCCGGCCGACTTCGGTCTCGGGAAGCGGCTGACTAACCTGCCCGCGCTGCGGCAGGTCGGCTTCACGGCCAACCGGCGCCTGCTGGGCGTCCAGCGGATCAGCCACGACCCCGCCGAAGGCACCGCCGCGCTCGCCGCGGTCAGCAACCCTGTCATCACCGCCACTGGTACCCGCATCGCCGGGATGCGCATCACCGACCCGCGGGTGCAGGCCCTGCTGGCCGCCGTCTGCGTCTTCAAGCTGCTGCCCAACGGCTTCACCAACCGCGACCTGCGGCACCACCTCGCGCCGCTGCTCGGCCGGCGTCCCGCGGAGATGACCAGCGGGCAGATCACCTACGAGCTGCGACGCCTCCGCGCGCACGGGATGATCGAGCGCATCCCGCGCACCCACCGGTACCAGATCACCCCCGGCGGCATCCGCCAGGCCCTCTTCCTCACCCGGCTGAACCAGCGGTTCCTCATCCCCGGCATGGCCCAGGTCACCGGCCCCAGCCCGCCCGCGGACTCCAGGCTCCGCACCGCCGCACGCGCCTACGAAGCCGCGATCGATGACCTCGCCCGCGACGCTGGCCTCGCCGCCTGAAACCGACCCGCCAGGAGAACGATCCGACACCCAAAACTTGACTCGATCATGGCGACTTTGGTCGCTTAAGCTTCCTAAGCCAGTGGCAGTCGGTCAGGGCCGACGCTGCGGCGAAGATGCAGGACCTCCATGACCGCATCGACCGCAAGCGCGACGAGCTCGACGTCAAGGCAGCGGAACATGACGCCGAGGCCGCCGAGGACGACGCCGACGATGCGCTGGACTCCGCCTCCTGGGCGGTCTGGCAGGCTGAGCTGGCCTTCCTCACGATCATCTCGGTGACCGAGCACGACCGGCCGCCTTCGCCAGCCGGGCTCATCCCGCTCACCCGCAACCAGATCGCCCACCTCACCACCATCCTGGCCAGCCAGCACGGGCACGACCTGGCCCTCCGGCTGCGCTGGTCAGCCTGGGGACGCCGCCATCAGTACCGAGCCCGTGCCTGCCACTACCGGCGGCAGGCAGCCAGCGACTCGTGACCAGCGCCGCGACGGGCGATCAGCCCGGACGCCTGAAAATCACCGGCCGGACCAGCCACCCCAGCCGGCCCATCAGCCGCGGCCCGGCCGGAACGACCTCTAGCGGCGGACGGTACTGCACGAACGCGTAACCCAGGCGCCGTGCCAGGATCCCATCCGTAGTCACTTGATCGCCAATCACCACCCCAGGTCGGGGAAAGTCACGGTATGGCGCGATCCGCATCGGCTTGCCGGCCGACGCCAGGTAAATCACCCGCACGCCCTCGGCGCCGGGGACAACCGACGGCTGGCGCGCCGAGTTCGTCGCAAAGCACAGCACCTGCAGGCCCGGCACCAGCCCGGCCAGGCTGACCACCAGTGCAACTCCCCGGTCGAGAGCCTCCTGGCCGCTGTCCCAGAACGCGACCAGCGGCTCGACGTCGAAAACGACCGTCCGCGCTGATAGCTCCCGCAGACGGCGCAGTAGCTCATCCAGTCCGGCCAGGCGCTCATATCCGGCTCGCACAAAGCCACCTCAGCACAGGCACGGAACCCGTGTGAGCGATCACGTTATTGAGCAGGGGTGTTGCTCACGTAATTGACCAGGTCCTGGTCTTGTTCTGTTCTACTCGGTGGTGGCGTCTGCTGTCGTGGCGACACGCCCTGGCCGCTTGTTCGGGCGGTAGCTTGGGCCGTTCATGAAGACCTGGTGACTGCTGTTGATGACCCGGTCGAGGAGGGACTCGGCGACGACCGGGTTGGGAAACAGGGGGTACCAGTCCTGCGGGGCGCGGTTCGAGGTCAGGATCAGTGATTTTCCTGTCCGCTCGCTGATGAGCTCGTACAGGTCGTCGGCCTGGGATGGGGTGAGCTCGCGCATGGCGAAGTCGTCGAGTTATCTGGCGTTCGAACAAAGTTCTGACGCGTTTCCGCAGGTGGTGACGTTACGGACGCGTCCGGAGCGTGGTCAGGCGGTGCTGATGCCGTGCTGCTGGAGCAGGCGGCGGAGCCGGAGGAGCTCACCGTGTCCGGCGGCGAGCTGTTCTTCGAGCTGGCTGACCGCGGTCCGGCGTGCGTCGCGTTCCTGGCGGAGTCTGTCGGTGAGGATGTGGACGATGTCGCTGCCGTCTGCGTCTGCGGCCCTGGATCCCGGGGCCGGGCCGCGGTTTTGCTGGGCGCGGAGTTTCTCGATGCGCTGGCGCAGGTCGTCGTTTCCGTAGAGGAAGTCGAGGCTCACGCCGGCGGCCCGTGCGACTGACCTGAAGTTGATCTCCTGCTGGTTCTTGATGAGCTTGCGGATCGCGGTGTCGGCGCGGGTGACGGCGGCCTGCCGCTTGGCCTGGGCGGCCTGGCGCAGTGCCTCGGCCCGGCGCTCGCCGGCGGTGGCGGTCGTGCTGGTCACGGCGTTCCCGGTTTGCTGGTGATGGTGACGGGCACGGGATCGCTGGCGTGGTAGCCGGCCCTGCCGCAGACGCCCGGCCCGCGGACGACGGCGGTGTCATCGTCGAGGGCTTCCAGCGCGCTGATTTCCAGCTGCATGCTGCGGACTTCGGCGAGGCGCTGTTCCAGCCAGATGTTCGTGTCGCTCATCGGCTCGCCGTAGCGGGCCAGGTGCTGGGCTTTGCGCTGTTCGATCAGATGCCCGGTGGCGGCGAGCTGGCGGCGGATCTCCGGGAGGTGGCTGCGGTCGGTGGCGAAGTGGTCGCATCCGTGGCAGGCGTTGCCCTTGTCGCAGGACCGGACCGGGGGCAGCAGGCAGTACCCGTTGGGCAGCACCCGGTCGGTGCGACGGTCGAGCTGGAGCAGGTCGAGCATGTCACGGCGGTCCGTGCCGATCTCGCGGCCGTCCCGGCCGATCTTGACCATGGCCAGGAACTCGCGTTCGGCGGTGCTGGCCAGGGTAGCCGCATACCTCATGGTCATCTCGGGTGACCGGTGGCCGAGGTAGCGCTGCACGACATGGACCGGGGCGCCGGCGTTGAGCAGGGTGGTGGCCTTGGTATGCCGGAGCCGGTGGCTGTGAGAGTACGACAGCGGCCGGCCGGAGCTGTCGCGGAGCCCGGTCGCGTCGCTGAGCTGGCGGAGCATCAGGTCGTAGTGGCCGGTTTCCCAGGCGCGGGTGGCCTTGCGGTTCCCGGTCAGCCGGGGGAACAGGTAACGCGCCGTCCCGCAAGGCCCGAGCCCCCACCGCTGGCGGACCCATTCTTGCTGCTCCCGGATGATCAGGACGACATCCGCGCCGACCAGGATGGTCATCGGCGCGCCGTCGACCTTGGTCTGCTGGTAGCGGAGCCGGGCGACCATCCCGCCTTCGGGGACGGCGGCCGGGTCGACACCGGGGA
The DNA here is from genome assembly GCA_963850875.1 of uncultured Actinomycetota bacterium. Classification (GTDB taxonomy): domain Bacteria; phylum Actinomycetota; class Actinomycetes; order Streptosporangiales; family Streptosporangiaceae; genus Chersky-822. The sequence goes on along the minus strand of CAWKNA010000003.1, from coordinate 936,852 downwards.
TCGGGGTCAGCGGCTCGAAGTCCATGAGGAGCACCTCCGAGGCCCGCCGCCCGGTGAGCGCCTGGATCAGCCAGGCTCGCATCGTCGCGGGCTGGCCGAGGCCGGCGACCTCGGTTTCCTGGCCGTCGCGGGTGATCGTCATGGACTGGTCGCGGGGCAGGCCGAGCACCTCAATGCAGGCAAGCATGCGGGACAGGTCAGCGTCGCTGATGTAGTTCCGCTCGTCCGCTTGCCGGATGACCCGCCCGGTGCGGCATTCCTCGACCCGGTAGAGCCGGGCGTGGCTGTCGGTCAGCTCCAGCCACCGGTCATCACCGGTCGCTGCTGCCACGTCGGCCCGGTAGTCGTGCATGGTCCGGTAGAAGTTCCCGATCACCCGCTGGGTGCAGGCCACCGACCGGTCATCCAGCGGCCCGCCGCGTTCCTTCTGGCCGGTGGTCCCGCGCCGCCACTGACGCAAGAACACCCGGAAGTCCAGCACCAGCGGCCGCAGGCCAGACGGATCGGCGGCAAGCGCAGGATGACCGATCCCGCGGGAGATGAGGAACTCGCTGAACCTGGCCGCGAACACGCGCCAGGGCGCGACCGAGGACCAGGTCAGCTGCCCCGATTCCAGCAGCATGTAGAGGTAGAAGGTGTAACCGTCGCGCAGCCAGCGGGGCTGGATGTCGTCCCACCGGACCGAGGACTCACCGCGGGGCTCGTGCTCACGACGCGGGATCCGCGGGTCGAACCGCAGGCACCACACGTCGTGTTTCCACCAGGGAGCGTCGCTGTACTGGATGGTCAGCCGGGGCAGCAGGCCACGCAGCGCGGTCCCGGCCCGGTACCGGCTGCCGGGCGCGGGAAGGCGGTCGTGGTCGGCGTGGAACTTCCTGCTCCAGGCGGTCATCCACTCGGCCAGGGTCAGGTCGGCGAACGAGCGCACCCGCGGGTGCTCGGCGATGACCTCGATCGCGGTGGCCGTCCACCGCCGCCAGTCCGTGGTGTCCACGACCCGCTCCCCGCTGTCGTGACAGACGGCCAGCCACCAGCAGATCTCGCGCTGCATCGGCACCGGCAGCGCATCTGTGCGCAGGACCGCCGGCGAGTGCACGGTGCAGATCTCGGCCAGCACCGGGCCGGCCGGGTCGAAGACCGTCCCGGTGAACGGCGCGGCGAGGCCGGCGACCAGGGCGGCGCTCGCGTCCAGCGGGTCTTTCCCCGCTCCGGCTGCGTGCAGGTGACGGGGCGGGTTACTCACCGGCGCTGCCTTCCCAGCCGCGCCACCCGGAGCAGAAGCCGCGCCAGTCAGCCAGCGCCCGCAGCTCGGCATCCTCGGTCACCCAGCCGTAGAGGTTCAGCGTGGTCTGGATGTCGGCGTGCCCGAGCCTGCGCATCACGACGTGCTCGCGGGCGCCGGATAGCAGCAAGGCTGACGCGTGCGTGTGACGAAACCAGTGCGGCGTCCAGCCGGCCGGGACCGCGCCGCCGAGCTTGCGCTTCAGAGCGATGACCTGGTCATAGACGCTTTCGGGGCGCAGCGGGGCCAGCCACTGCCCGCGGTGCAAGTTGACGAACACGAAATGACCGGCCAGGTCGACCACCTGATGCGCCCCGGCGTCGCACAGCTGCCAGACATACTCGCTGTGCAGGCGTTCCAGCTCGTCGCTGATGTAGATCCGCCGGTACCGGCTGCCCTTGCAACGCACCCCGGCAGGGTGATCCTGGCGCGGGACGACCTCGATGAACGGCGTCTTACCGCGTCCGGCATGCCAGTCACAATGCCGGGTCGACAGCACTTCGCCGAGCCTCATGCCGGTCTCCGCGAGAGCGGCGAACAGCAGCCGGTCACGAACCGATCCCAGCCACTGCCCGGATGCGGCATCCCACCGCGCGCAGCTGTCCACGATGGCCTCCACCTGCCCGGGAGTCAGCAGCGGCACCGGCCTGGCTGTCGTGCGGCGCACCCGGACCGCCGGGCCGTGACGCTCCTGGCCCCGCCGCAGGTGCACCAGCCCCGGGACATAGCAGCCGCCGCGGCTGCTCATCCGGTAAAGCCTCCCGGCAACTGGCACCTGGTGAACATCGGCGTGGTAGCGGTAAAACGACAGCACCGCTGTGACCCGGACCGCGATCGTCGATTCCGCCAGGCACTCGCCCTCATCAGCGGCCGGGAGCCGGGTCACCCCGGCCGGCAGCCCGGTCCGCAGCGACGCCACGAACGAGACGAAGAACGGCAGGCTCACCTCGTCCCACGCCATCCGCGCCGTGGTCAGGTACTCCCACCAGCGGGCCAGCGAGGTCGCATACGAGCGGACCGTGTTCGGCGAGGACTGCTGGGCCACCCGCAAGAACTCCAGGTACTCCTCGACCGGGCCGACCGGAAGGTGATCCTCCCCGGTCACCGTCCAGGTCCGCTGCCCGTCGAGCATGACACGCTGCACCCCCATGCCCCGGTGATCATGCCGACGACACCGACGTTGATGTGGGACCTTGGATAACGACACGCCGACGTGGAAAACAGCAGCTCAGGCCACGCTGGCTGACGTTACGGACGGGTGGCTGAGGACCCCGGATAGGTCGAGGATCAGGACGGCCGGGCGGGCGAGCTCGGCTAGGCGTTTGTGCCAGGTGTGGTCGGCGTGGCCGCCGGCCAGGTGGGCCAGCGCGCGGCTGGTCTTGAGGAACCGGGCCTCGGCGCCGTGGCGGACGGCGAGATGGCCGAGGGCCTGGGCGACGTGGCTCTTGCCTACCCCGACCGGGCCGTACAGGATCACTGACTCGGCGGCGTGCAGCCACCGCAGGGCGGCCAGGTCGCGGATCTGGGCGGCGGGCAGCTTCGGGGAGGCGGCGTAGTCGAAGCCTTCCAGGGTGACCTGCTCCTCGAACCGGGCCCTGCGCAGGCGGCGGGTGATGGACATGGTGCCGCGGCGGGAGATCTCGTCTTCGCACAGGACCTGGAGGAAGTCGATGTGGCCGAGGTCCCCGGCGCGGGCCTGGGCGAGGCGGGCGTCGATGGTGGCGAGCATCCCCGAGAGCTTCAGCGTGCGCAGCGCCTTGTCCAGGGCGCTGGTCTCGATCGTGGTGGTCATGATGGTGTCCTTTGCTTCTCGGTGATGGCGGGTCTGGTGTCAGGCCCGGGTTGACGGGTCATGCCCGAAGCGCTGCTGGGCGGCCTGGCGGGTGATGCCGAGCCGGGCGGCGATCTGGGTCCAGGAGCTCCCCTGGGATCTGGCCCGGGTGACGGCGACGGCGAGGTGGCGGCGGGCCTGGGCGGCGGCGGCGTGAGCGCTGGTGACCCAGTCCAGGACGTCCAGCGGCGGGCCGGGCGGCAGGGGCCGGGCAGTGGTGCCCTTGCCGAGGGTGGAGCGTGCCCGGGCGCAAGAGCCGCACAGCATGACGTTGCCGAGTGCGATCTCGGCGGTCAGGGTGCAGTGCGGGCGGCGGGCCGGGTCGCCGGCGTAGTGGCAGCGGACCGCGGCCGCGGCGGAGCCGGTCATGACGCTGCCTGCGTTCCGGGGCGCAGCGGGACCACGTTCCCGGCGGCGCCGAACAGCACGTCGGGGCCGTGCAGGAACGCCGCGGCGCCACCGTCCCCGGCGGGCGCGGGCACGGGCGAGGCCTCGGTCCCGGCGGCGAGGATGCCCCGGACGGTCCGGTAGGACGGGTCGCCGGCGGCGGCAGCCCGTGCGCAGGCGGCTTCGAGGCGGCCGGGCTGGTGCTTGTCCGCCAGGCCCACGACGCCCTGGGCGGCGCGGAGCCGGTACAGCGCGTTCTCGGCCAGGAGCCCGGCGATCAGCGCCGTGCAGGCCGGCCCGATCTCCGCAGCCCGCCGGCGGCACCATGCCGGGGTGCGCATCCGGAACGCGATCTTCTCCGGCGGGTAGTCGCCCAGATCGGTCTGCTTGCCCCGCGCCGTGCGGACATGGGTCTTGACCAGGTCCCCGCCGGCGAACAGCTGCACCATCGTGGCGGTCGAGCGGGCGTCCAGGGTCTGGCCGATGTGCTTCCACGGCACCGAGTACAGGCTCTGGCCGACCTTGACGTGGATATCCGAGCCGACCTTGCCGCGGGACCATTCCGCGAGCACGAACGGCGTCTGGGGCAGGGCTGCCAGCGCTGGTTTCTCCACCGCGTCGAACACCGCGGCAGGGGCGGCCCCGTCCAGCGGCCGGCAGGCCCGCTGCCCAGCGACATCGAGGCACCAGCGCACCGCCTCGGCCTGCATCTGCGCCAGCGACGTGAACTCCCGGCCCCGCCAGAAGCTGTCCCTTATATACGGCATCGGCCTTTCGACCTGCGCCTTATCCCGGGGTTTCCGCGATCGTGCCGGGTCTACCAGGCAGCCGTAATGAGCGGCCAGCTCCGCATAGGACCGGTTGATCTTCGGGTCATACAGGCCCGGCCGGTCCACCCCGGTCTTCAGGTTGTCCGGCACCAGCCGGGCCGGGACCCCGTCAAAGAACCCGAACGCCGCCGCGTGGCATTCCGTCCACGCCCGCTGGTCCATCTTCAGCACCGGCCGGACGAACAGGTGCCGGGAGCAGCACAGCACCATCGCGAACACGTTCACCGTATGCCGCTGCCCGGTTCGCGGGTCGGTCCACCGTCCCATCTGCCCGTAATCGATCTGCGCCTCCAGCCCCGGCTCAGCCGGGACCAGGCGCAGCACCGTCACCCGCGCCCGGCGGACCTCCTCGGGCAGATTCGCCGCCACATACCGGCGCAGCGACGCCACCGACACCGCCAGCCCCCGCTCATCGCGGAGCCGCTGATGAATCGTGGACACGGTCACCCCGGCCTTCATCTGCTCCGCGATGTAATCCCGGTGCTCCCCGATCGCCGGCCACGTCACCTGCCGCACCCGGCCGTCCGCCAGCTCCGGGAACCACTCCCGCGCCAGCTCCCCCCACCGCTCCGCGCTCACCTCCGGCCCGCCCGGCCGCAGCCCGGCGGCCTCCGCCGCGGCCACGTACTTGCGGACCGTATTCCGCGACAGCCCCAGGCTGCCCGCTACCTCGCTCTTGGACCGCCCCGCATGCCAGTGCACGAAAATCTCGCAGATATCGATCACGTCGAACGTCCTCCTCGCCATCGGACCCCCCCGCCCCTAGGACGAGGAGACATGATCCTGACTTCCCGATGACCAGGTCCACCCCGACACGCACGCCATGACCATGGTCAATAACGTGATCGGGGTGGTCAATTACGTGATCGCAGCACGCCCCTCACTGCTCAATTTCATGATCGCTGACAACCCGCCGCCGTACTCAAAGATCAGGATCTACGGCTGGAGTACTACCCGCTGCGCCTATAGGCGAACTCAGCCTTGCTGATATCAAGGCGGCGGCGCGCGCGGAACCGGTGCGGCATGTTGGGTCGTTCGAACGGGGGTTCCGCGGCGATTCGCAAGGCCGAATTCGCCGAATTTCGGGGAGCCAAACGGGGAGCCAACGTCGGCAGATGCTGGACCGCGCCCAGCGACGCCGAGCTACGTTCGCGCAGTTCATCGGCTTACTGAGCGTTGCCCCGCTACGCCCAGCGATGCAAAGATCGTGACTGGGGGTCAGGGGTCGCGCGTTCAAATCCCGCCGTCCGGACTGGTGGGAGGCTTAAAGCGATCAGGCATGCGGGGAGCCGAACGGCGAGCCAAAGCTGTTGCGATCTGGCCTGGCACAGGCGGCGCGGCGGCGGCTCACGGCTACGACTCGATCTGCTTCGGCGCGTCCAAGAACCGCGAGCTCCAGGTCACCGGCTGACCGTCACCAGCGGGCGACCCAGTGCTAATGTCCGAAACGTGGCGGCAAGGACAAAGCCCACCCCACCCGAGACCGACGGCTACAAGAGACCCGACCTCGGCGCACATCCGGCTCGTGAGCAAAGCGTCGAGGCAGGCAAGTTGGCCCGCCAGCTAGCCCCGCTCGCATCCCACCGGGACTTCTCTCCTGCGGCATCCAGGGACCCGATAGGGCTGCTCCTGGGCCAGGCCGAGTCCCGCGTACCGGAGCTGGTTCCGGTGCGCCACGGACGGATGCTGGTGTCGCCGTTCACGTACTACCGGGGTGCTGCGCTGCCGATGGCTGCCGACCTGGCCAGTTTGAGGTCCTCTGGGTTGCGGGTGCAGTTGTGCGGTGATGCTCACCTGTTGAACTTCGGCGCCTTCGCTTCACCTGAACGGCGGCTGGTCTTCGATCTCAACGATTTCGACGAGACGCTGCCTGGTCCGTTCGAGTGGGACGTCAAGCGGCTGGTAGCGAGCTTGGCCGTGGCGGGCCGCGACAACGGCTTGGCGGCCAGGAAACGGCGCGGGGTTGCTCTGGCGACTGCGGCGGCTTACCGCACCGCGATGGGGGAATTCGCCGCCAGGTCGATCCTGAACGTCTGGTACGCCCGCTTCGACGTTGAAGACGCCATCGCCCAGCTGAAATCTGATCTGCCGAAGAAGGCGGTGCGCCAGACCAAGGCTCAGATGACGAAGGCTCGCACGCGGGACAGCACGCAGGCGCTAGCGAAACTGACGACCGTTAAGGACGGGCGGCGCCGGATCATCAGCGACCCGCCACTGATCGTCCCGATTGAAGAGCTGGCCGGGGACCTTGACGTCGATGCTGTCTACAGGTTCATCCGCGGCCTCAGCACCGGGTACACGCAGACCCTACCGGCCTATCGGCGCTGGCTGGTAGAGCGATTCACCTTGGCCGGGGTGGCCCGCAAGGTCGTCGGGGTAGGCAGCGTCGGTACCGAGGCGTGGATCTTGCTGATGGAACCCGAGGACGGCTTCGAGCCGGTGCTCTTGCAGGCCAAGCAGGCCCAGCGCTCGGTGCTGGCCGACTACGCCGGTGAGAGCGAATACGACAACCAGGGCGAGCGTGTCGTCGCCGGTCAGCATCTCATGCAAGCCGTTAGCGATATCTTCCTTGGCTGGCGGCGCGCCGCCCCTCCTGGCCACAGCTCTGCCGATTACTACCTCCGCCAACTGCGTGACTGGAAGTTCACTGCCGAGATCGAAGGCATGAACGCCGCGGCGATGACCGGCTATGGCCGTCTGTGCGGCTGGACTCTCGCCCGCGCCCACGCGCGCACCGGGGACCGGATCGCGATCGCCGCCTACCTTGGCGACTCAGAGAAGTTCGACCAGGCCGTGGCCGAATTCGGCGAGACCTATGCCGATCAGACCGAACGCGATTACGCGGCACTGGCTGACGCGGTTGCCTCCGGGCGCGTGCAAGCCCAGATGGGCACCTGAACCCCACCCCGCGGACTGGGGCGGCCGCGCCGTCCTCGCCGCACTGATCCGGCTCCTGCCGGGAAGGCTGCGATTGCACCGGCTGCTTATACTCCCCCGTCAGCGCGTCAGGGGGGTCAGGCGAGCGGTTCTCGAACGGTGCCCGCCACGGCCGCCACGCAGCTGGCTGGGCGACGATCTGGCCGAGCGCACCAGCGAGCGCGGCGCGAGGGTCGTTGTCTGCAGTTAGGTGCCGCCAGGCGATGAACCGGTCGGGGCGCACGAGGATCGCGCCGTGCTGCTGGTGGGTACCGGGATAGCCGGGCTCGGGTTCGGGCCGGCGTTCCTGGGTGCCTACCGCACCGTCGTGGCCCTGGCCGCTCCCGGTGACCGGGCCGGGCTGATCGCGGCCATCTTCAGCGTCAGCTACTTCTCGATGGGCCTGCCGGCCCTGATCGCCGGCATCGTCGCGTCAAGTGTTGGCCTGCACGGCACCGCGCTGGTGTACTGAGCGGCCGTCGCCGGGCTCGCTGCCGCCGCCGCGAGCACCTTCTTGTCCAAGGGCAGTTCCCGCGCCGGCGCACCGCAGCCAGCACAGCCACCGGCCAGTGCCGATCTGCCGCCGGGCCCGTGCACCGTGCCACCCTACGTGCCAGCCGCCCGCCAGGAACCACAGCCAGCCCAGGCATCCAGGTGATTACCGCCGACGCCTCGCCGCTCCGGTTCTTCGTCTTCGCCCGGCACGCCGAGTCGGCGGCGAACGCCGACCATGTGCTGAACACCGACCCCTCCCGCCCGGTGGCGCTGACCGAGCGGGGGCGAGCGCAGGCGCGCGGCCTGGGCAAGCAACTCGCCAACCTGCCGATCGATCTCGCCGTCTGCTCACGCCTGCTGCGCACCCGGGAAACGATCAGCATCGCGCTGGGCGGCCGGGCGGTACCTGTCCTGACCGAGCCGGGCCTCGACGAGATCCGGGCCGGCAATCTCGACGGCGAGCCGATCCAGGCCTACTGGGACTGGCTCGGGCAGCACACAGCCAGCGACCGGATGCCCCACGGCGAAAGCCTCGACGACGCGCTGCGACGTTACGCAGGCGCGCTGCGCAGGCTGCTGGCCCGGGCCGGACCGGTCACGCTCGTCGTCACCCACGAGCTGGCCCTGCGGCATATCGCCGCGGCAGCCGCTCCTCCCGACAGGCCGCCCTGGCCCGGCACGGAGTTCGCCCACGCGGTTCCGTACCTCTTCGACTCCCGCGCCGTCCGGCGTGCCGCCGCCGGCCTGGCCGCCGAAGGCACGCCGCCTCCCGTGAACGGGAAACCCCACGATTCAGGCGGTGACGCCAAACAAGCATCCCTTCAGCGCACCCGAGAGTGAGAATGCCCATCCTCTTCGCCTACGTCGGCGCCGACAGCGCCGACGCCGCGATCGGCGCGGCCGGAAGCTTGCTCACGCGCCAGGCGGGCGGCTCCGTGGTCGTTTCGGTCTGGCACCCGCCCATCGCGGAGGGGCTTCGTGCCGTGAGGTTCGGCGGGCCCTCGCGATCGCCATGGACGCCGCCCAGGGTGATCGTCTTGGGCACGCGCGGGCTTGCCGGGCTCGCCGTTCCTGGGCAGTGTCTCGATCCACGTTCTCCAGAACGGGCAGCGCCCCGTCCTGATCGTGCCGCCGAAGCCCGCCTCGCAACCCGCCACCGCGCAGGGCAACCGTCGGGGGCTGGCTTGACCGATGATGACTCACCTCATTTGTGCGATGCGCACTCAGCCATCGTCGGCGAGGCTGATGAGCTGCCGCAGGGTCCACACCGCAACCGGCGGGCGGATACCGTCGCGCCGCCAGGCGGCGACGCGATCGTCGGTCCAGATGACCGGGTGCGGCCGCACCGGGCGAGCCACCCGGACCTGCGCGAGCGGGTTGGCGGCTATCAGGCCCTCACGAACGGCCGCGTTGAGCGCCGAGCGCAGCGTCGCCCGGATCCGGTCCACGGTCGACGCCGCTATCGGCGTGCCCTTCGTGGTGCGCTGGCGCGCAAGCACGTCGAAGGAGACCTGCAGGCGCCTGGCGGTGAGGTCGGCCAGGGTGATGCGGCCCAGGCTGGAGATGAGGTACCGGTCGATGTGATCACGGTAGCCATGGACGGTCGACGGGCGCAGGTTCGGCTCGGCCAGCGTCAGCCAGTACCGCAGCCACCGTGCCAGCGTCCATGCACCGGCCGCGGCCTGGCCGGCCGGGGCGTCCAGGAGCGCTCGGCGGGCAGCGACCGCCGCCTCCCGGGTCGGGTAGCCTCCCCGGCGGTAGCGGGCTTTGCGCCCGCCGACCGTGGTCACCTGCACGGCGTAATACCAGCTGCCATGTGCTGCCTCGGCCAGGCGCGGGCAGTGCCCGGCGAGCTGCTGGCCGGTGTCTTCGCGGGTGCACCCGCACCGCTTGAACACGATGTCGCGATCGCTGTTCATGATGGGCCTCCAGACGAGGTTGAAGATCTTTGCCTGAGGCCATGACCTCCGCCACCCAGCACAAACCCGGCCAAGGACTCATGCAGCCGATTGACCAGGCGGCTCCGCCGGGCGGCGGCTATTGCCCCGCTATGTACCCGCTAGCGCAGCGGGCCCTGCCGTTCGGATGTCCATCCGGGGCAGATTCCCCGCCGACGGCGTATCAGTGGTGAACGGATGCCCGGTCTCGCGCCAGCGGATACCCCGCGGCGGTCCGCTCGGCCTGCTGGCGGTGCTACCTCGTCGCGGAGCCTAAGGCGTCAGATAATCCGGTCGGGGGCGTGACTTGCATAGTTTCGGCGTGATCATGCCCAGTCGCGCGGATGGCCGATACCAGCACTGACCAGCCACACCGCTGACTCGGAGGTGAGGTCCCACGGACGCGAACGGAGAACCCGACGAAGCAGCTTTCGATCCGCCACCATGAACGGCTCGGGCGGCAGGCGCTTCCTGAACTCTCCGTCCTGTCCCCAGTGATCATCGGCCGGATCGTCGAGGGCAATCAGCAGCCTGTCCACCAGGTCCGGCCAGCGAGGATGACCCCACCAGCGCGGGCAGGCAACAGCGCCGTGCGCAGCGGCCCGCGCCAGGCCGAACCGGGCTCCCCGGTCTGCGGCCTGCTTGGCAAATCCTCCTAGCCGCAGGTCAGCGGCGTCTTCGTATTCCCCCAGGTCGTCACCGGCAAGCTCAGCCAGCGTCGCGCCGGTAGCCAGCTTCCGGGCCGGGTTCACCAGCCACCGGAACAGCCGGATCGCGAGCCAATCAACTTCCTCGGCCGGGACACCGTCGAGAGCCGACAGAGGTCCATCGGCGACGAGCCCGGTGTCGGTCATCCAGCGGCGGAGGATCTGGCGGCCACGCCAGGTCATGTGGCTGTTGATCCGCATCATGTCGCCGTCATGCACCCGGCCCTCGGCGTGCCAGTCCTCGACGCACGTGTTCCGCCATGCGCTGTTCACCAGGCCCAGCGCTGCCAGGTCAGCAACCGGCCCAAGCCTGCCCGGATCAATGCCGCCTCGCTCGCGGAGCATCTCGCCGATGAGCTGCTCTTCCGGCTCAGGGTTCAACTCATCGGTGCTCATGACCTGCCTCTCGCCGTGAATCCTTACGCCAGCCGAAACCTCAGTCCCACGCAGCTTGATCAAGCTTTTCGCCGTCCAGGGGAACGATCCGGAGGCAATCCAGGGGCCGGGTTCTCGTGGGATGGACGACCTCGATCCATTCCACGCCGCCAAACCTTGTCAGGCACGCCGGGATCGACCTGAAATACCGCCACCCGAACCCCGCGAAATACGGCGTTTGCTGGTCACGAATGTCAGTCCCGTGAAGATGACAGCGGCCAGGATCGATACCACGCTTCTCCCAGTAGTGAACAACCGCAGTGGCGGCCCGGTACAGCGGGCTCGACGGCTTCCACCGGTCAGCAAGATGTTCTGCCGCTATCTGGCTCGCTATTGGACCGTCCGGAAGCAGGACGCGTTCAAGCCTGATGACTTTCCCGCTGACAGCCGCGCAGAGGGCCTCCCGATAGGGGCGGGGCACCCACTCGTCGAGTCCTTCGAACTCCGGCAGCATGGAGTCCCGTGGCGCGCGCCCCGCTATGGGGTCAGCCTTGATCGCATGCAGGCGCTCCAGCGCAGTGGCGAGGCTGTCGCCCCTCCGCCACAACAGGGTCAGGTCGAAATCAGCTTCCCTCCGGAAGTCAAATGTGAACTGGCAGCCGCGCTTCCCGGTAGTGAGCATCCGGCGCATGGCCGCATGCGGATCACGGCCGTAGGCCAGCGAAGTCGCGAAGTGCGTACCCCACCGGCGATCACGCTCATGCTCGATGTCGACGTCGAGGTCGTGCGGAGATAACGCGCCACGCGCGAACGAGCCGAAGACGTACACCTCGGTCACCAGGCTCAGCGGCCACTCCTCCTGGCCGTTCTGGAGATTCCGCAAGACATGCTCGGCAAGCTCGATGGCCCGTTCCCGCTTCACCATCTCAGCCTGCCACGACCGATGCCCTCGTCACCGCTGAAGGTAAGCATATGAACACAAGACAGCAATCCCGGCGAACATCAGCACCCACGATCGACAGCCATCTCCCGCTGAATCTCCAGGCGCTTGATCGGTAAGACCCGGACCTGCGGCACCCGGGAACTCAAGGAACAAGGACGATCTTGCCGTGGATGCCCGGGTCTTACGCTCGGCGCTCATGTACACGGCTCGGCCTGCCACTTGGCGCGCGTAAGTTGTGAGCGTGACCGAGATCCCCGCGACGATCCCGGCCGGGCTTGCGCGGCTGAGGGCCGAGAATGAGCGCCTGTTGAGGCTGCTGAGGCTCAGTCCGCAGCAGGCGGCGCCGCCCGGGCCTGCACGGGCGGGGTATTTCGAGGCGCCGCCCGGTCCGGTGCATGATGGCTCGCCGCCGGAGGCGAAGGTGGCGTTCTTGGCGCGCTGTTCGCTGCCCGCGCGGATGTCTACGCGGTCCGGTTCCACAACCGGCGTACCGGCAAGGCCGGGTGGGTCCCGGCGGTCCGCGGCGGTTGGCGGAAGGGTGTCCGGCATGCTGACCGTGATTACCTGCCGATGACCGCAGACGTCCTGGCCGCGCACCTGAAAGGGCAGGCGCATGTCGGGCTGTACCCGCTGCTAGATGGTGACCGTTGCTGCTGGCTTGCCGCTGATTTCGGCGGGCCCGAAGCGATGTTCGACGTTCTGATGTATGTCAAGGCCGGGCGGGCGCTGCAGGTGCCGGTGGCTCTGGAGGTGTCACGGTCGGGCGTCGGAGCCCACGCGTCGGTGTTCTTCACTGCCCCGGTGCCGGCCGAGGCGGCACGCCGGCTGGGCAGCGGCCTGCTGCGAGAGGCGATGGCACTTCGCGGGCGGATGAACCTGGCCAGCTACGACCGTCTGTTCCCGTCCCAGGACCTGCTCCCGGCAGGCGGGGTCGGCAACCTGATCGCCGCGCCGCTGTTCAAGCCCGCCCGCCGCGACGGCGCGACCGTGTTCCTGAATATGGAGACACTCGAACCGCACAAGGACCAGTGAGCGTACCAGTCCACGCTGGGACGCATGACCCCGCGCGAGCTCACCCGGGCAGCCGACCGTGCCTGCCGGGTTGCTGTCGGCGCGGAGGTAACGCGACTCGCCTCGCCGACCTCATCCGCGACACGGCCGGCGCCGGCTCCCGTCATCCGCGCCCGGCTCGGCGCCGGGATCCGGGTGGAGCACGCCGAGCTGACCCCGGGCCTGGCCGCGACGCTGCGACATGCGGCCTCGATGCACAACCCCGTGTTCTACGAGCGGCAGCGCATGCGCGCCTCCACGTACGGCATACCGAGGTTCCTGTACAGCTTCGACGAGACCATCGACGGCGGCCTGATCCTGCCGCGCGGCATGCTCGGCGCGGTGACGTCTCTCGCCGAGGAGGCAGGCAGCCGCCTGGAGGTGACCGACGAGCGCTCGGCAGGAAGCGATCAGGATTTCACCTGCACCGCCACCCTGACCACCGCCCAGCGGGAAGCTGCCGCAGAACTGATCCGCCACGACCTGGGCGTGCTGGTCGCCCCGCCCGGATCTGGCAAAACGGTCATCGCCTGCGCAGTGATCGCCGCACATGCGACCTCGACCCTCGTGCTGGTTGACCGCAAGGCGCTGGCCGGTCAGTGGCGGGCCCGGATCGGTGAGTTCCTCGGCGTGAATCCGGGCCAGTTCGGTGGCGGCCGCGCCCGGCTCCGCGGAACCATCGACGTCGTCACCTTGCAGACGCTGGCCCGCCGGGACGACGCCGCCGCGCTGACCGGCGGATACGGCCTGGTGGTCGCTGATGAATGCCATCACGTCCCCGCAGCAGCGTTCGAGCACGCGGTCAAAGCAGATCCCGGCGCGTCGCTGGCTCGGCCTCACCGCCACCCCGTTCCGCCGTGACAAGCTCGACGGCCTGATCACTATGCAGGTCGGCCAGGTCCGGCACACCATCACGTTTCATCTCAACCAGGCTGGCCCGCCGACGCTTGCGCTGCCAGAAGACGCTCAGACCTACGACCGGCCTGCTCCCGTGCTGTGTGTGCACAAGACTGCGTACTGCTACACCGGCGACGCTGACCCATCGGTGCCCGGCGGGATCACGGCGATCTACCGCGACCCGGCGGCCGACGACCAGCGGACCAGGCAGGTCACCGCCGACGTGGCCGCCGCACTGGCCCGTGGCAGGAACTGCCTGGTTCTCACTAACTGGACCGCGCACCTGCAGAAACTGGCCGACTCGCTGCGGGACATGGGCCACGATCCGGTTGTGCTGCGCGGCGGCATGGGCGCGAAGAGCCGCGCCGCGGCACTTGAGCGGCTGCAGCCCCAGCCCGGCGGCCCGCCCTTGCTCGTCGTCGCTACCGGGCCCTACGCAGGGGAAGGATTCGACTGCCCGGCGCTGGACACGCTGTTCCTCGCCGCGCCGGTCTCCTACAAGGGCCGCGTGGTGCAGTACCCGGGCGGATCCTCCGGTCCCGCGACGGCAAGAGCGCCGCCGAGGTCCACGACTACCACGACGAGATGACCGGCGTCCTCTCCGCGGCACTGGCCAAACGCGCGCCCGGCTACACCAGTCTCGGTTTCCCCGACCCGAGGCGCTTGCCGCCCACGCCAGGCGCCAACACAGCAGACCCGGCATGGATCTCGTAACGCTAGCGTCGCGACGCTCACGGCGAACCTGACCTCGTGCGTCACGGAGCCATGCCGCCGCCGTTGATGTGCAGGGTCAACAACCGGGAACGCCAGTCTGGCGACCGCCTACCAGTGGATACAAACTTGACGTTATATTAACTGTAACTCATACTAGAGACGTGATCGTCGACTGGACAGATGAGTTCGACCGCTGGCTCGACCACGCCGAAACACAGGGCGGCCGACTCCTGACCATCGCCGTCGCGCTGCTGCAAGCCCTCACCGACCTGCCGGCGAAGCCGGCCGAAGAGTCCGCGACCTTCAAGCGAGTCCGCCAAGCCCGCCGGCACGAACTCTGGCGGGTCGCCCACCCATTCGATCCCGAGGTCGCCGTCCGCATCATCTGCTGGTTCCCCGCCGACGACGAGGCCGTGATCGCGCTGATCGGCTTCGACAAGAAGACGTTCGGGGACGTGTTCTACGCAAGCGCGACAGTACGCGGGGAAGCGCTCGTCGATGCCTGGCTGCGCCAGAAGGGAAACTCCGATGACCGAGGACGTTAGGTTCATCCGCGGCAACGACCGCATCAGCGAACTCACCCAGCGGCCAGACCTGGCCGAAGGCGTCGCACAGGTCCGCCGGGACATGGAGGACGCCGACCGCACCTACGCGATGGGCCTGGCCGCGCTACGGCAAGCCGCCAAGCTAACCCAAGTCGAACTGGCCAGGAGGATGGGCGTCACGCAGGCAGCGGTCAGCCGCATGGAACAGCCCCACGACCTGCTCCTGTCCACTCTCAACGCCTACCTTGAGGCCGTGGGCGGGCACGCCAGCGTGATTGTCCGGTTCGCAGATGGGCACGAAGCCGAACTCGACCTCTCCCAGCTCACCTGACGCTAAGCGGTGAACATGCCGGCATGTCGCGCACGGCCTGTCCTGCGTCCACAGCGGCAGTTACCGATCGTGGCCAGCAGTGCTCGGTCAGGAGCGGGCGTGTACCGTGCTGCGATCCCGCAGGCGGAGCAGCTGTACGCCGGCTACGTGGCCGAACGTGAGGCGGAGATGGGATTGTGAGTAACGTGTCGCGGTGGCGGGATTCTGGCCACCTGGAGCGCGCGGTGCAGACCGCCGGCGGCCAGGAGAGGTTCGACGCTGCTGTCGCCGCGATGCTGGATGACGCCCCCGTCCGGCGGCTGGCCGAGATGCCCAAGCGGCTCGGGGTGACCCAGGAGTCCGACTTCCCGCGCTCGTGCATCTCAGGATTACCGCCTCAGCGTTCCCTGAGCGGCCCGCCCGGTGATCAGCCAGGCGGGCAAGACACGGGATCTCCCGGTTCTCGCGCATGAAGGTTCCGCACATGCCCTGGTTCTTTGACCGCGCGGGGCCCGCTGACGGCTCGCGCATAGCGCCGGCAGCGGTGTTGCCTTCCACAAGTGGGACAGTGTCAGCACCCCGAAGAGCTGATTTCGCGGCTCGATAGCCCGGCCTGCACGTGCCCCTGCCAACGCTTCGCCACGCCCTCGCGGGTCGTCGACGCATGACTCGGGGCCGTCGTGGATCGCTAGTCCTTCGACGTAGAGCTCTCTCATCTCCTCCTCCATGCCGGTTTATCCCGGCGCTTTCCCCACCACCGCTACAGGCTCGCCGCCGCCGAGAGCACCCATCCAGCGAGTAGCTTCGCCGCCACCCAGTAGTGCCCGCCTGGCGCGGCTGCTCCAACGCCAGCGCCGAATGGGTCGCCGAAACACCCGGAGGTGCTCGCGTGACATGGCCCTGGCCGCCCTTCGGCACTTGGCGCCCGACGGCCGTGCATGTCACCTCCGGCACCAGGGCCGGCGGCATTAAGACTTTCCGGCCAGATTATAATCGTTGGCGACGATAGCGGCGCCCTTGCAACACAGGCAACCTTAATCACGCTGGCAACGCCTTCACCCTGACTTCGACCTGCTCCTCCTGAACGGCTGGCCGTGCCTACAACCTGGCCTGTCGCCGCGAATAGGTTCGCCATCTGGGCACCGAACGCTATCGCCTCTGCAGCGTCAGGCAGGAGATTTGCCGCCAGCCGGTGGCGGTTCCAGATCGACTAGCAGATCGACCATGCTGGTTGCGTTATCTGGGATCGATGGGGGTGATGATGCCGAGCCTGTCCTCTAGCGCTGCTGCGGCGTCCAGGCACAAGTCCTCCCGGTAGCGTGGGCCGATTACCTGCACCGACTGGGGCAGGCTCTCCCCGATTCCGACGGGAAGCGCGACGGCGGGCAGTCCGAGCGCGCTGACTGCGAGGGTCATGCGCATGCCGTGGATGGTGTGGGCCACGTGGCCGGGGGCTAGGTCCGTGCCCGCTTCGAAGGGGATTTCGGTGAAGATCGGTGCGACGATCAGCGGGTGTGTTTCCTGGAACTCGCCCCATGCCCGCAGCAGTGACTGCCGGGTCATGAAGCTCAGCGTGGCCGTCACCGGGTCCGGGTCGCCGGCCGCCTCGAAGAACGCTGCCATGAACTGCTTGGTGTCGTCCGGCATCAGCGATGACATCAGCTGCCAGCCCGCCCGCGTGCCGGGGGTGCTGAGCATTTCCAGCGCGGTCCTGGCGGCCGTGGCTATCGACGGCGGCTCGGCTTCCTCGACGGCGTAGCCGGCGTCGCTCAGAGCGCTGGCCGCCTTCTGGATCCCTTCTTGCACCTGCTGGGCGGTGCCCCGGCCGGCCGGGTCGGTGACCAGGGCCACGCGGATGGGCGTGGCGGGTGCGGGGCCGCGCAGTGGCGCGGGCACCGTCCACGGGTCGCGCCAGCTGGGTCCGGCCATGATCTCCAGGGCGGCCCGCAGGTCGGCAACCCGGCGCGCCATCGGGCCTTCGACCATCATCAGCTGGGTGCCGAGCGGGAGATCAGCTGGCTCAACGCTGGTCGCGTGCGGGATGCGGCCCAAGGTGGGCTTCAGGACGCTGATCCCGCAGCATTGCGCCGGCCAGCGCAGCGACCCGAGCGTATCGTTGCCGAGCCCCAGCGGGCTCATGCCGGTGGCGAGCGCTGCGGCCTCGCCGCCGCTGGAGGCGCCAGGGGTCCGGGTCCGGTCCCACGGGTTAACCGTCGCTCCCCGCAGTTCGCTGTCGGTGTGCCAGCGGACCGCGCCGGTGGGAAGGTTGGTGCGGCCGATCGGGATCGCACCGGCCGCCCGGAGCCGCTCCACGTGGGGGGCGTCGCGACGTGGATACGCGCCCGCCAGCGCCCTCGCGCCCTGCGTGGTGGGCGTCCCGGCCAGGTCGATGTTCTCCTTGACGGTGAAGGGGACCCCGTGCAGCGGCGGCAGATCCCCGCCACCGGCGACCGCGCGGTCAGCCGCCTTCGCGGCATCGAGGGCCTGCTCGGCCAGCACCACCGTGACGGCGTTCACCGCGGGATTCACCGCCTCAATCCGCCGTAGGTGCGCCTGGATGACTTCCTGGCTGGAAGCCTGCCTGGATCTGATGGCATCGGCCAGGTCCGCGGCACTCATCTGCCATAGCTCGGTGGCCTTGACGCTCATGTCTGAACCCCCTATGGGTCGGAGTCAGGGCACTCTCGAGCCGGCGAGAAAGGCGGTGACCTCGCGGCCGACGGCCTGCCCGTTGCCAAGGATGAGGTGCCCGCCCCGCTCCACGCTGGCGAGCCGGGCGCCCGGAACGCGGCTCGCGGCCCGCCGGGCCGCGTCGTAGGCGACAAGCGGGTCATCTTTGGCGTGAACGATCAAGGTCGGTGCGATGAGCGCCTCTAGTGGGTAGCTGTTCACGTCCGGGTCGGAGACGAAGGCGTCGAAGGTCGCGCCTTCGGCCCTGAGCGCGACCGGGAAGATGCTGTCGATGAGGTCGGAAATGATCCGCGCGTCCCCGGCCGCGAGCGGGAACCCTGCCGGGACTCCTATCTGCCGGAGCAGGACCGGCCGGGCGAAGACCTTGAGCGTCCACATCGGGAAATCCCGGTAGGCCAGCCTGGCAGCTCGTGGCGGGACCGCAGCCGTCGAGCTTCCAGGCAGGTTGCCGGAGATCACGGCGAGGTGCTTGACCCGATCTGGATGCCGCAGGGCGAACTGGAGGGCCGAGGTAGCCCCCGATGAGAACGCGATCACGTCCGACCGGCCAATTCCGAGGACGTCGAGGAGGGCGGCGAACGCGTCGGCCTGGTCCGCCGCACTGGCGCCCGGAGGCATGCTGGAGCCAAGGTAGCCGAAACGCGATGGGGCGATGGCCCGGCGGTCATCGGCCAGGCCGCGCAGAGACTGGAGCCCTGAGTCGCAGCCGCCGAAGAACCCGTGAATCGCGAGCAGCGGCTCACCGTTGCCGCGTTCAGCGTACTCGACCGCGCCGAACGCGGTCACCACGGCAGCGCGATCGACGGCGGTCACTCGTGCGTAGGCCGCCGCAAGGTCGAGCCGGTAGCGGCGGGCAACGCGCCGACCGGCTATTGCCGATCCGCCGCCTACGGCGGCGAGGAGCACTTGCTTCTTCACAGGTGCCGCGCATCGCGCCGGTCAGGCCTGCACGGGGATGCGGGCGGCGAAGGCCCGGACCTTCTGCTGCCAGCCCTCCTCCAGCGGCCCCTTGACCCCGGTCACCAGCACCTTGTCCTCGGCGACCTCGACAAGCCCTTTGCCTTGCAAGATCTCGTTCATAATCGGGCGGACCCGCTGCCACTTGGCCAGCTCGTCTTCGGTGGGCACTCGCCCGGTCTCCTTGTCCGGTCGTGGTGCCATTTCAGTGGTCAAGATGGCGTACTTCGTGCCCGCGGGCAGTCCCACCTTCCTCAGGAAGCGGCGCATGCCGCCGATGGGCTTTCCCAAGCGCCCGGGCGAGCTGAACAGGTACAGGTCGGCCGACGGCAGCTGTTCGGGCCTCGCCGCCCGGATGGGATGGACGTTGACCGTAACGCCCATGGCGATCATCTGGTCTTTGAACTCCTCCGCGACGATGGCCCCGTTGCCGTACTTCGAGGCGTGAAAGTACTCGATCTTCATGGTGATCCCCGCCTGTGTCTGTTGTTCCGAGCTGCGGATCGCGAGTCTGCGGTCAGGATGACGTGAAGTCAGTCCCAGCGGCTAGAGCCGAACGTCACCTTGACGGACACTATTCAGCCCTGTCCGCCACTGGCCATGCGCTCTTGACTGAAGATGAGGTCACATCTCATGTGCCAGGGTGGTGGTCTGCCGTGACCATCGACGATCTAAGGGCCACGGTGGCCACGGTCCTGGACCGCTCGCCCCCGGCCGGGCTGGCCGCCGGCGTGGTCCGCGACGGCTCCCTGGAGTGGTTCCTGGGGCTACGGGGTCGCCGATGCCGAATCGAAAGAGCCGATCACCCAGGACACGGTCTTCCGGATCGGGTCCATCACCAAGACCTTCACCGCCATCGCCGTCATGCAGCTATGGGAGCAGGGACTGGTGGACCTCGACGCTCCCGCGAACGACAACCTGCGCTCCTTCCGGCTGATCCCGGCCAAGGCGAGCTTCCGGCCCGCCACCATACGGCACCTCCTCACCCACACGGCCGGGATCGGCTACTGGCGGCGGTTGCCCGACCCGCTGCGGTCCGGCGTCGGCTCGGGCGACCGGGCAGGACGATCGGGCGCGCCGCCCCTGGCCGACTACTACCGCAAGGGCCTGCCAGTGGAGGTCGAGCC
Organism: uncultured Actinomycetota bacterium; assembly: GCA_963850875.1. Classification (GTDB taxonomy): domain Bacteria; phylum Actinomycetota; class Actinomycetes; order Streptosporangiales; family Streptosporangiaceae; genus Chersky-822. The sequence continues at coordinate 916,858 of CAWKNA010000003.1, read as the reverse complement.
GGGGACCAAGTGGGTATACAGCAACCACGGGTTCGCAGTCCTCGGCCAGATCATCGAGGACGTGACCGGCCAGCCCCTCGAACACTATCTGCGCGATCACATCTTCGAGCCACTGGGAATGGAGCACACGGACCTCACCAGGTCCGAGCGAGTGCGCCACCATCTAGCCACCGGATACGTGCTGCGCTCCAGCGGCCTCAAGCCGGTCGCCCACCGCGAGGTCCTGACCCCCGGCGGGAGCGCGATGTACTCCACCACGGCGGACATGGCCAGCTACGTCGCCGCTCTGCTGCGCATGACGGCCGGCGAGCACGGCTCGGTGCTGGAGCCCGGCACCCTGGCATCGATGTTCCAGCCGCAGTTCCGGCCCGATCCCAGGGTGCCCGGCATGAGACTCGGGTTCGAGCCCGGCGAGGAGAGCGGTCACAAGACGGTCGGCAAGACCGGCGTCGTGTCCGGCTTCCTCTCCGCGATGGTCGTTGCTCCCGATGACCGGATCGGGGTCATCGTCTTCACCAACACCGGCGGCCTCGACGGTCGTGGCGCGGCAGAGCCGACCGCGGCGGCGATCCTCCGCCGCGTGCTCGGTCTTCCCGATCAGGCGATCCGCACTGACATCCCGGGCCGCCCCGAGACCTGGCGGGAACTTTGCGGGCCACTCCAGAGCAGAAGCTCACGATCATCCAGGCCCGGCAGGCCGCGGGCGACGTCGTCGCGATGACTGGCGACGGGGTCAACGACGGCCCGGCGCTGCGCCGGGCCGACATCGGCGTAGCCAGGGCAGACGCGGCCGCGATGCGCCGCTCGCCCCGGCCCCCTGCCGAAAGCGTGCTCGGGGCCGGGCTATGGCAGCGCGTTATCCGGGTCGGCTTGGTGATCGCGGCGGTGACTCTGGGCGTGGCCATCTGGGGCCACGCCACCGGGCGGCCATGGCAGAGCATGGCCTTCTTCGCACTCGGCGCCACCCAGCTTGCTGTTGCGGCGGGCTCCCGGGTCCGCTCGGGTACCCTGGACAACCCGTCTTTGCTCGTAGCTATCGGCGCGGCCTTGCTTCTCCAGTTCGCTGGTCTGTACCTGCCCTTCCTGCGCGACCTGCTGAAAACCCAGCCGCTGTCCCTGACCGATCTGCTGATCGTCTGCGCACTGTCTACTCTCGGGTACGCCGCTGTGCGGCTCGACCGAGTCCTGCACCGGGAAAGGCCACGGAGGACCTCGCAAGATCGGGGTCCGACGTCTAGCGGCGGTGGCCTGGCGTCGGCTGGCGATCGCTGGATCAACAAGTCGGCACGCTCGGACGGAACGGAGGCAGGGCGAGTGTGTGGCGTCCTGGCACGCTGGGAGCGATTAGCCGACTGCCGTGCCGAAGAGGTGGCCGATGCCGTAGGTAAGTGCGAGACCCGCCGCGCCGCCGATGAGGACACGAGTCACTGCGCGTCGCGGATTGCTGCCGCCGATGCGGGCGCAGATCGCTCCGGTGGCGGCGAGTGAGGCCAGGACTGCTACGACGGTCACGCCGATTCGCCATTGTGCTGGGGAAAGCAGAATCGCGAGCAGCGGCAGCAGCGCGCCGAAGAGGAACGACAGCGCAGAGGCAGCGGCTGCGTGCACGGGGTTGGCAAGGTCTTCTGGATCGACGTGCAGCTCCGCCTCGGCGTGCACCGCCAGCGCGTCACGGGCGGTGAGTTCCGTCGCTACCTGCCGGGCGGTAGCTGGCGAGAGCCCCTTGGCTTCGTAGATCGCGGATAGTTCGGCGAGCTCCTGCGCGGGGGTGTTCTTGAGCTCGTGCCGTTCCTTGTGCAGCTGCGCGGTTTCGCTGTCTCGCTGGCTGCTGACCGACACGTACTCGCCGAGTGCCATCGAGACCGCGCCGGCGACGAGCCCGGCGAGACCCGCGGTGAAGATGGCGCCCCGTGAGGTGGTGGCGCCGGCCACACCCATGACCAGGCCGGCGACTGAGACAATGCCGTCGTTGGCCCCGAGTACCCCGGCGCGAAGCCAGTTGAGGCGCCCGGCCATCCCGGCGGTGTGCGGTTCACCAGGATGTGCGCCTGTGCCGCTGGAATCTGCCCTGGCCTGCTGCGGGTCCGGCGTCGCGGCGTCCTATGTCATGTCGGCCTGGGGCTTTCGGGGTTCACGCGGCGAGGTCCCGGCGATTGAAGCCTGCCGCCGCTATCGCCGCCAGCAGCAGGATGGTCGAGACGGCGACGAGGATGGCCGGCCAGGAGAAGCCGTGCCTGAGGGGGTCGTGCCCGGCGTACTGGTAGAACGGCGAGAACCGCTGCGCTGGCTTGAGCCAGGATACCTCGGGTGCCAGGCCGTTGACGATATAGGCGGCGACCGCGGCGGCGGCGGGCAGGGCGCGGCTGAGTGCCGGGTGGCCGTTGATGGCCCCGGTCGTCAGCGCGAGGGTGCCGAAGACGAGGGCGAGCAGCGTCATGTGGACCATCGCCGCCGTGACACCGCCGGCCGGCAGCGACATGCCGGCCAGGCGTCCTTCACCGAGCAGCGCGGCGGCGGTGACCGCGCCGAGCAGCGTCGCGCCGGCGGCCATGGCGGCGAGCTTCTCCGCGAGGACGCGCGTGCGGCTGACCGGGCTGGCCAGGAGCAGGTCGAGGGTATGCCGGTCCTCTTCGCCTGCGATGGCGCTGGCACCAGCCGCGACGCTGTAGATGATCAGGAGCAGGGGGCCCATGAAGGACAGCAGTTCGACCTGCACGTAACCCACGGGGGTGGACAGGTCTGCCCTGGCCGCGGCGAAGAGCGCTCGCATCGCCTTGGGCAGCTGGTTGAGGAACTCGCTCATCGAGGGCTGGTCGCGCATGCTGGGCCAGATGGCGGCATACATCGCCACCAGGACGACGAGGCTCAGGCTCCACACGATCAGCGCCCGGCGCTGGTCGTGGAGGGTCTTCAGGCCCACGCTACGCAGCATCGCTGGCTCCGGTTCCGTAGTAGGCGAGGAAGGTTTCCTCCAGCTCGGCCTCCGCGCACTCGAAATCGGCGATGTCGTGCCTGGCGACTTCCTTCAGCAGCGCGTCGAGCGCACTCTGCGGCGCGGTGCAGGTCAGAACCTGATCGCTGACTCGCAGGTCACGGACATCCGGCAGACGGCCAAGGCATCGGCTGGGACGGGCGCGGTGAATCGTGCGGTGATGTGGTGCAGCGACCTGGCCCGCAGGACCTCCAGGCGCTCGACCGCGATCAGCCGCCCGGCCCTGAGCACTCCGATCCGGTCGGCGATCCGCTGCACCTCGGCAAGGACATGGGAGGAGAGCAGCACGCTTCCGCCGCGCGCGGTGTGCTCGCGCAGGATCGTGAGGAACTCCTGCTGGACGAGCGGGTCCAGGCCGCTGGTCGGCTCGTCGAGAATAAGCAGCTGAGGTGCGGACATGAGCGCGAGCACGACGGCCACCTTCTGCCGGTTGCCCTTGGACAGCGTCCGCGCGGCCTGGTCCAGATCGAGGTCGAGCCGGTCGGCCAGCTTGATGGCGCCAGACTGGTCACCGGTGCCGCGCAAGTGGCAGAAGTAGCTGATGTGCTGCCGTCCGGTCAGCCGGTCGTAGAGGGCGGCCTCACCTTGCAGGTAACCCACCCGGCGGTGGATCTCGGCGCTGTCATGCCACGCGTCGAAGCCGAGGACGGCCGCGCTGCCCGCTGTCGGCCGGATCAAGCCCATGAGCAGCCGCAGTGTCGTTGTCTTGCCCGCGCCATTAGGACCGAGATACCCGAACACCTCACCGCCGCCGATACACAAGCTGACATCCGACAGCGCGGGCACGCGCCCGTAAGACTTGCTTAGTCCAGTGGTCTGCACCATTGCCACGTCGGTCACCGCTCCAGGCTCGGAACGGAGCCGCAGCCCGGACATGGCCGAAAGACCCTGGACAGCCGGCGGCGGGTACCGAAAATCACGGGTCCTTCGCCCCTGGCTCGCGTCAGCCCGCCGGGGGCACACCGGCCCGGGCGCTGGGCGGACGTGTCCCGATCCGGGTCAGCGCGATCCTGGCTGGCGGTCGCGTGGCCCCTGCGGGTGACCGAGTGCGACGGCGCTCACGACGAGGCACGCGAACGCCGCGATCTGGAGTGCGGCCCGCGTCCCGAGCGGCAGCGTCTCGCCGAAGAGCACGAACCCGGCCACGATCGGGACCGCGTTCGTCACCATGGTCGCCGTTCCGGCCGCGGTCAGCGCGTCGCCGTGCTGGTACGCGGACTGAAGCACGCTGGTCCCGCTGGCGTAGGCGACGATCAGCGTGACGAGCGCCACGAGCCACAGCCCGCCGTAGCCCACGAGCTTGGCGGAGATGTCGCCGTCGGCGAACAGCAGGCCGGTCGCCAGACCGAGCGTCGCCGCGCGGGCGAAGCGGGCCGGGACAACGATGAGGAGCACCGCGCCACCGCCGCACGCCGCAAGCCAGATGACGACTCCGGCGACTGCCGGACGGTGATCAGACGCCTGAGCCCCGACCAGGGAGAGGGAGAGCAGCGTCAGCCCCGCGAGCGCGAGGACGACCGCGAACCGCTCGCGCCAGGCGAGCCGGGACGGGTGCCCGCGAGCCGTCGCGAAGGCGAGGACCGCGACCCCGGACGCGGTCACCGCCTGCACAAGCGCGAGCGGCGCGAGCCGCAGCGCCGCCACGTACATCAGCCAGCCAGCGCTCTCGGCCGCGAACGCGGTCACCCAGCGCCGGTCGCGGAGCAGCACCTTCGCCGACCGGAACGGTCGGCGAGGCGACAGCGGCGGCAGGGCCGCCGCCGCGTCGTGTTCGAGCGAATAGGCCGTGTTGGTCACCAGCGCCGAGACGAACGCGAGCGCGAGTCCGATCCACGCCGACGGCACACCGCGGACGCTACCAGCCCGCGTGGCGGCCGGCGACAGGGCCCGTGCTCACCGCGGCCGCCCATGTCACCGTGCATGGCCTCCCACTTGCCGCCTCCGGAGAACCGGGGCGGCGGCGCCGCGGCAACCGCGTCCAGCACCGCGGTGAACTCAGCGTCGATCTTGCCGGGCAGCTGTCCAGGAACGCCAGAGCAGGCGCCGTCCCGTCCGGTGCCTGGTAGTAGATGACGGCCCAGGGCAGCTGCTCGCCATCAGCCGGGCTGGATGCGCCGCGGGCAGCGCGCCGTGGAGGCATGGCACTGACCGTAGCGTCCGGAGCCTAGGAGATGGCCGCGGCGCGCGCCTTCGCGCTGCCGTCACGCACCGCCGGCCGCGTACCCGTCCGGCGGACGACGCGCAGGTCGGCTCCCAGCGCGTCGGCGAGCGCGGCGATCAGCGGGAACTCCGGGCGCACCTGGCTCGCCGTGAACAGGCGCCGGACGCTGGAGGCGTTGCGGCTGGCGCGCCGGGCAAGCTCGGCTTTGGAGATGCCCAGGTCGACCCTCAGCGAGTCCAGGTCGCGGATCACCGCGTCGGTCTGGGCCAGCTCGCGCGCGGTACGCTCATACGCCAGCCGGTACTCCGGGTCCTCCATCCGGCGCGCCCGGCGGCGCTCATGCATGCTCACGTCGAGCATCGTCGAATCGGCCATGACCCTCTCCGGAGTGTTGCGCAGGTGATACATGTACTGTACCTCCTGTGCAACACTCAGCCAACGACGGGCATTCCGGTGACCTGACCGGAGCGCCCGACGAAGACGTCGTTGCCGGTGCCGCCCGACCCAGCGCCTCACGCAGCGCCGAAACCTCCTCGGCACGCACCTCACCCAGATCCGGCTCAGGCACCGCCGCAACCTTCTGCGGCAAAGCTCTAATGCGGATGAGATCTTAGGACACCATCGGCATCAACAAGATCGACAGTGATGGCCTTCTCGCCATTGTCTTCTCTCGGAGGCCACTGGCCCCAGACCGCAAGAGAGTCCTCCGCGTGAAGCATCAGGCACTCGGTCAACTCTGACGGACCGCTGATAATCGGCATCTCAAGCTCTGGATCGTCTGGTGATGGATAGCCTAGAACAAGCTCGCCGTGCTGGATGACTTCGTCGAACATCTCTTGTCGAGTGGCTTCAGTATCCGCCTCCACGTGTAGGTACTCTGAGAAGTAGAAGGAGACACTACTACCGCTCCGGAGCATATCGAATACCCGCTCCAGCATCGCTCGGCTCGTCACGAAGAACCACCTCGCGGCGCCAGCACCTCTTGCTAGCCTTTCCAGGACAACGACCTGTCGCCATTCAGACCCGAGCCTCCTAGCGAGAGTCTGGTGGTCCCGTAGCTGTTGACACATCGGTGTTGGCATTCTTATGACGTCCTACTTGGGAAGCCGGTACGAGCCGAGCTCTTCGAGGATCTTGAGTCCCAGCTGCTCAAGGAAGTTATCTGGGCCACTTTCTCAAGTCGTGCGAGGATGGGTTCGCCAATATCCTAGCTTGCCCGATGATCTGCCACAGCGGCCTCGGCGGCAATCCCGGCGATTCCGTCACCAGGACCTCCTCCATCCACGGCCTGTAAACCTGCGCGATCGACTCAGCGGCACCGCGCTCCCTTATCGCGGCTGATACAAGCGTCGATTCGGAACCGCCAGCCACGGCTAGCCGTTGCGGACACGTACCGTGGTCAGCGTGACCGAGATTCTCCGCCGCTTCCAGGCTGAGCTGCCGGTGCCGGTGGCTGCCGAACTCAGGCGGCTGCGGGCCGAGAACGCAATCATTGTTCAAGTTGGCGATGCACACATCGACCGTTACGTGCGCGGTTCCGAGTTGGCTGGCCAGTCGCTGGTGCCGCGCCGAATTGCCGGTCTGTCACCGAGATTGCCTGGGTCTGCCGCCAGCCGGCGTTGGGTCTGAGCCGGGTCCGGGCGGCTTGGCCGACCATGGCGACCCGGCGGGGTCTCTCGTTACCTGGAACCGGGGACCAAGGTCCCTGTGCCTGGTGCCCGTGGCCGGCGAGGCTGGCCTGGCCGGCACCTGCCGACCTGTCCTGTCCCGGAGGTACCCGCTGATGACTGCGCCCGCGCCGCTGACCAGAACGCTCAGGCCGCCGGCGGCGGTGGACTTCGAACGGCGGCCGATGCTGGTGTTCTGGGAGACCACCCGTGCCTGCCTGCTGGCCTGCCGTCACTGCCGCGCGTCGGCTACCACGACAGCGCCGCCGGGGGAACTGAGCCGGGCAGCGGGCCGCCGCCTCATCGAGCAGATCACCGGATTCGGCCGGCCATACCCGATTCTCGTGCTGACCGGCGGTGACTGCCTGCTGCGGCCGGACCTGTTCGACCTGGTCGGCTACGCGGTGTCGCTCGGTGTGCCGGTGTGCCTGTCCCCGTCCGTGACACCGCTGCTCACGGCGGGCATGATCGACCGGATCGCCGGCAGCGGCGTCCGGGCCGTGTCGATCAGCCTGGACGGTGCCACTGCCGCCACCCACGACCGGGTGCGAGGCATCACCGACCACTTCGACAGCACCCTGCAGGCCGTTGACTCGCTGGTGGCCGCCGGGATCACCGTCCAGGTCAACACCACCGTGATGCGCGCCAACGTGGCAGAGCTTGCCGACATCGCCGCTCTGGTGGCACAGACCAGGACCCGGATCTGGGAGGTCTTCTTCCTGGTCCACGTCGGCCGCGGGATCGCGGCCAGCTCGGTCTCCCCGGACGAGCACGAGGACGTCTGCCACTTCCTCTACGACGCCTCCCGGCACGGCTTCATCGTGCGCACCGTCGAGGCGCCGTTCTTCCGCCGCGTCGCCGCGGCGCGCCGGGCGGGCAGCGCGCCACCGCAAACCGCGCTGTACGACAGTCTCGCCCGGCGCCTGGACCACCTGCTCGGCCCGCCGGCCAGGCCGCCGAGCGCGCACAGCGCCCCGACCCGCGACGGCAAGGGCATCGTGTTCGTGGCCCACGACGGCGAGGTGTACCCGGCAGGCTTCCTGCCGCTCGGCCTCGGCAACATCGCCAGCCAGCCGCTGCACGAGATCTACCGCAGCCACCCGCTGCTCCAGGCCATCCGCGCCGCGCGGTTCACCGGCCGATGCGGCCGCTGCCAGCACGCCGACCTCTGCGGCGGGTCACGAGCCCGCGCCTACGCCGCCACCGGCGACCCGCTCGGCGAGGACCCCGCCTGCCCCCTCCAGACCTAGCCGCACACGAGCCGCAGCCAGCACCGCACCCGCAACCCTGCCCGGCAAGCGTGCCCAGCACCCGATACCCCAGCGCCGCGAGCGACCCGACCCGACAATCGCGCCTGCGCCAGCCCCGCTCCGCGGCGCACCAGCAGCCGCCAGGCGGAACACTTCCCCGCCGCCGTACACCCGGCTCCCCGAGCACGCAACACTGTCACGCTCTGTTACAAACGATCGATGGACTTGACGCGCCCTACTCGCCGTTCGGTGCGGCTACGTGAGCGTGAGGGCGACGATAGTGATGGACGCAGATCCGGGTGATCTGTGCGCCCAGCGGCCGCCCGGCGCCGGGTCGACGGTCAGCACGCCCGCGCACCGCGCCGCCCTCGAAGCAGTCGTCCTGAGCCAGTTCTCGGCCGCCCGGCCGTGTGACCGCAAGGCGAACCGCCCGCCCGTGCAGGCCGCGCTCACCGAGCGGGCCGCGCTCCTGGGCGCCGAGGGGCTGGAGCCGGCCGTGGACCTGGAGCAGCTGGCCGAGGTCATTCGGCTCGCCTTCCCGACCGCCGCGCCCGCCGCGGCGGGGAATTTCGGAAATCCGCAGCAGCCGGCCGCTTGTGCCGCAGTGTTTTGCGGTTGGGTGCCGGGATGTGGGCCCGATGATCTGCTTGTTATGTGCCGGCCTGTCCCGGGGTGTGCGGGCCGATCCGTGAGGGTGGGACGTGGCTGAGCCAGGTGCCGTGGGCTGCGCGGTAGAACTGGTGCCCGCGCTGGTGCACGGAGGCGGCGTGGATGACCAGGATGACCGGGTGGCTGCGGCGGGCTTCCGACTGAAGCGGCGAAAGCGCGGTCGAGCTGCGTGGTGGACGTGAGTTCACTGCCGCCGCCTCTACTTCGCCTGAGCACAGGCAAAGCTCGCGGTGCGGAAATCCGCGCTCAGACCCGTCCTGGATCCCGAGGCGGCCCAGGGCTGGGGGCTGGTCCGGTCCGCCGGCACATCAGACCAGTCAGCTGTGCCGCGCCCACGGCAGCAACCCCGGCACTATCGCCGGGGTCAGCCGGCCTTCTTGATCTCGACACGGCGGCCCCCCGGCCTGGCCTCCGACAGGGGGACGCTCACTTCGAGGATCCCCTTGTCGTAGCTGGCCGTGACCTTCTCGGCATCCGCGCCAGGCGGCAGCGTGACTGACCGGGTGAGCGAGCCGTAACGGAACTCCGAGCGGTGAGATTCCTTCTGCTCCTCTTGCCGTTCCGCGTGGATCGTCAGGGTTCCCGCCTCGACGGTGACCTCGATGTCCTTCTCCGGATCTATGCCCGGCAGCTCGGCGCGGACGACGTAGCGGTCGTCCTGGACATAGTCCTCGACCCGGAACGTCTGGGCCGGATGGAGCGGCAGCAGCGTCGCCCATGGCGAGTCCCGCCAGTCAAACAGGTCAGGGAACCGGACGGACGGGTGCCGGCGGACCGCTCTGGCCATGACAGCCTCCTCTCCAGGTTGTCAATACCCCAGTCTCACGCCAGGCGCACGCTCGCACCAGAGAGCTGAACGCCCTTATCCACGAGACCTTCCGCCTGTCATCCGGCACATTGACTTCGCTTCCCGGCCGCCGGCTGCGGTCCAGGTACCAGCCGCCGCCGTCGATGCGCGCTCCGGGTTTCCGGCTGGGTCCGCGACCACCTCGCCATGGAGCCGAAGGCCGAGTCGTGCACGAGTACCCGGTCCATCGAGGACCACACCTTCCCGAAGATCCAGCCACCGGCAAGCGTCGCGCGCCGACCGGGACGAACCAGCCGGACAGCGTCCTCGCGACGGTCACGATGCCCGGCCCGGCATCCCCGCAGCGGGCGGGCGCTGGGCGTGCGACGCCGCCACCAGGCCGGCTGCCCGCAGCCAGCCCTGCGCGAAACCACCGACCGGGGGACGGCTGCCTGACCGGGCCGACAAGACCGTGTCAGCGAGTCCCGAGCAGCGCCGATTGCCCCGATACGATGACCCGCCGCTGACCAGGTAGCTGAGCGAGCAGCTCTGCACCGCCCCGGTCGTCTCATCCGCCAGGACGAGCGCCGACACGGCATCGCCGCTGACCTGAAGGCTTGTCACCACGACTCTGCCGCTCCGGCGGCAACCCGCGACCATCTCGCCGTACGACTGGCCGAGGTTCCTGCCGCCCAGCTGCCACACCTGCGGCGGCCACCACCGCGGGCCAGGCAGATCGCCGCGCGTGCCGCGTAGCCTCCCCGGTTTGGAGAGAGTCACGTTCACGGCGGCAGGTGTATCTGCGCACTGGACGTGAAACAGGCTCACTGGAGCGGGACGAGATCAGCCGGTGCATCCCGAATGGCGGCCGGGTCGGCCGCAGCCGGCGTAGCCAGCGCTACGACGGTAATCCACAGCGCGCTTGCCACAGCCAGGTGGAGGTCTTGCTCGGCGGGCGGGGCGCCGGTGGTCGCGACGATTGCGCCGAACGCCGCGGTTGCGGCGAGCAGCGCCAAGGCCCCGCCGGCGAGCATCCGGTCGGCCAGTCCCGCCGAGGCGGACCGCATGGCCCGCAGTGCTGCTGCCGTGATGATCACCGTGGCAAGGAGCGCGAAGGACCGGTGCAGGTACTGCAGCACCACGAGAGCTGCGGGCCCGGTTCCCCGCCCGCAGGCCGGCCAGCCCTGGCAGGCGTTGCTTGCCCCGTCGTGGAGCACGAGCATGCCCGTCACCGACAGGGCGAAGAGCGCGACCGCGGCGGCGAGGCCGAGGCGCCCGGCGGGGGCTGACCTGGTCGACGGGCGGCCCGGGTCCGGGACCGCCGGTGCGCGCCACACTCCCAGGGCGGTGACCGTGACTGCCCCGGCCAGCAGCCATGCGCCGGCCAAGTGCAGGGCCACCGTCCAGCCCGCGTTGTGCGTCAGCACGGTGATCGCGCCGAGCACGATCTGCACGCCGATCAGCGCGAGCGCGGCGGCAGCGCCCCGGTACACGAGGCGGTCCTGCCGGGCCCGGTACCAGGCCGCGGCGAAGGTGGCGGCGGCGAAGACGGTCACCACCGCAGCGAGATAGCGGTGCGACTGCTCCAGCAGCGCATGGTAGGAGCCGGACAAGCCGAAGTGCCCGTTGCAGAGCGGCCAGCTGCTGCATCCCATTCCCGATTCGGTGACCCGTACCGTGTCGCCAAGGATCACGAGCAGGTAGGCGAAGACCAGGCTGGCCGCAGTGACCGCGCGCAGCCCGGTACCGTACGGCGCCGATCCGGGGCCGGTCGGCAGCTGCGGCTGAGTACGGGAACGCTGGCTCACGGTAGGTGTCCCTTCGTGCGCGCCCGCGCCATCTGGCCGGCGTGGTGCTGACCGGGTCGATGGCGAGCCTGGGCGAGCCGCCGATCTCAGTAAACGTCAAGTGATCCGGCAATCGTAGATCGGCTCATGCGCGCGGCACAGGAAACTGGCGGCGAAAGGGAAGAAAGGGCGAAGAACCTTGGCCGGCGCCGGCCGGAGCCCAGCCTGCCGGGAGGGAACCGGAATCAGGAGTTCCTGCTGCCCGCCCCGGCCGCGGGTTACCTGCCGGATGGCCTGATCGCGGTCATGCGCGGATCTGTTCGCGGACGGCGGCGGTCACCTGCCCGGCCCGTGCGATGACGCCGCCGGCCCTGTCCCTCTCGGCGATCATCTCCAGGCTGGCCTGCTCGGGCCGCTACGGCGGCGAGGTTGATCTCGGCCGTCAGTTGATGTCGCCGCAGGGCAGCGATCCCGCGGGCACGTGCGTTCCCGGACGCGCGGACCAGACGACCGCGCCTGTGCCGGACGACAGCGCGTACACCGTGTCATTCTCCGTGGCCACGCAGACCCGCCCCGCGAACACGAGGGGCTCGCCGTAAATCGGGCCGCCGAAGATCGGGTGACGTCCACGCCCGCGGCTGTCGGCTGGCCGAGATGCCCAAGCGGCGCGGGATGACCCAGGAACAGGTAGCCACCCGGATGGGCGTCTCAGTCGCCTGGGTCTCCCCTGATCGAAAGCGGCGATGTCTCCGCTCAGGATGTCCTGAACCGCTTCATCACCGCGCTCGGCGACGCTCTCAAGCTCATCGCCGGCTTCGGCGACGAGCAGCTCAAGATAGCGCGATCAGGCCAGGCGTTCAGTTACGCTTGGTGACGGAACTCGCAGGACCTGAGACGGATCCGGTGGAACGGCTCGTGGAACGAGTCGTGGAACGACCGCTGCGGGATCGTGGTGCAACGTGTGCTTTCCGAGCGTCTTGCACGCGCCTCTTAATCCGCGGGTTCGGGGTTCAAGTCCCTGGCGGCGCACCCGTCCTGACCTGGAGTTATACCAGAGACGCCTCCCGATGCTGACCTTGCGTGGGGCCAGACTGAGGCCGTCGTGGGGCCCGTCGCGGGGCCCGCTGCCACCAGTTCTCGCGGCGCATTCCGGGTCCGCCTTCCTGATCGGCCAAGCGCGCAGCATTCAGCCCGGCCCGGCGTACCACGCCGACCCGTAGTGCAATAACTGTCTTCGGTTAGCTCCCCTTCGGCATCGGCGGTCACGGCTGCGGGCCCTGCCGGGCGTGGCTATGCGGATGCGCCTGCCGGTGCTATCGAGGGCGGGCGCGGCTGCCGCGGCGCGGGCGGCCGATCTGCCGGGCCGGGTGCGCCCGCGACCGCCGCCCCGATACAGGCTCCCCGCGTCGCCGGCGTTGCGCACGCCTGGCCTGGTGCCGGCGGCGCCGGGTGCCGGGAACCAGGCATCCGGCCCTGACGATCAGCGCAGCAACCTTCTCCGCGGCCGCGGACGCGACGTCGGGCAGGACCGATAATGCAGGTGTCGGCGGTCAGCACGATGCTGGAGTGGCCGAGCATCTCCTGCACGGTGCGCAGGTCCACGCCCGCGGCCAGGGCCAGCGTGGCAGCGCCGTGCCGCAGGTCATGAAGCCGCACCGGCGGCAGGCCCGCCTCCGCCGCGAGTGTCTTGAAGATGCGGGTCAGCCGGTCCGGGGCCATCGGGTCGCCGTTCAGGCCGGTGAGCACGTACCCGCTGGGGCGGTAACCGGGCCCGAAGCTGGCGGCCTCGGCCCGCTGCCGGCCGCGGTGCGCCCGCAGCGCCGCGACCGTGGTGTGGTCCAGGGCGATCTACCCGGACGCTGTGCGGGGTCTTGGGCGGGCAGACCTCCAGCCGCCCGTCGTATTGCTGCAGCTGCTGGCTGATCACCGCCGTCTTGCCGTCCAGGTCCACGTCGCACCAGCGCAGCCCGGCGGCCTCGCCCCGCCGCAGGCCGCGCAGCGCGATCAGGTGGAAGGCGGCATACAGCCGGTGACCGGCGATCGCGTGCAGGAACTGCGCGGTCTGGACGGCGGTCCACACTGCCACAGCCGGGCGTTCCCCGGTGCGCTGCCAGTGCTCGACCCGGGCCGGCGTCCACACCACGGCCCGGGGCCGGCGGGCGCGCGGCAGCTCGGCCCGGCTGGCCGGGTTGCCGGTGATCAGCCCGCGGCGGACCGCGGCGTTCAGCGCCGCCCGGAGCGTGGCCCGGATCCGGCTCAGCGTCGCGGCCGAGACCGGGGACCCGAGTTCCTGGTGCTGGCGGGTGATCGCGGTGAACATCGCCTGCACGTGCGCGGCGGACAGATCCGCCAGCAGCACCTGCCCCAGGCACGGGGCCAGGTACAGCCGCACGTGCGCGGCGTACCCGCGGACCGTGGAGGCAGCCGGAGAGGTCCGGGACACCAGCCAGTGCGCCAGCCAGTCCCCCACCGTCAGCATCCGGCCGCCGGCATCGCCAGCCTGCGGGGCCCGCAGCCTGGCCGGCACCGCCGCGGCGGCCTTGCGCGACGGATAGCCGCCGCGGCGGATCCGGCGGCGGCCATCCAGGGCGGCGGGCAGCTCCAGCCGCACGTACCAGCTCCCGTGACGGCCTCCCGCCAGCCGCGGGCATCTCCCGCCCAGCTGGCGCCCGGTCACCGGATCGACGCACCCGCACCGCCGGTAAACGCACCCCTCACCAGCCATGACCACCGACCTCCGATCGCTCAAAGTAATCTGTGTCATCCAGCATCCGGGCTGACGGCCGCGAGAGCCAGGCGAGCATTTCCGCTCCCATCGGCACGGCCGTTCACCGCAACCGGGCACTCCATATATGGCGGCTCGTCGCAATATATGGCGGCTCGTCGCACGCGAACCTGAACGTTGCGAGAGGCCTGGTGAGCAAAGCCAGCGTGGCCAGCGGCTACGGATGCGGCTGATGCCCGGCGACGCGCACGACCGTCCTTCAGCCGGCCACGCAGCGTGTCCGCCACCGCAGCACCCGAGAACCCCAAATAGCAACAGCCGAATCGGTGCCTGAGGGCTTGCAGACAGTGCTCGCGCAGGCGCCACCCATATAGGCCGTTCGGGCGCCGCCACGACGGTCGACGATGCCTGCTTGACAACGCCTCGACTAATATCTTGCTTTCCAGTATATTGACTGGCATGGCTGCCAAGCCCATGACCGGACAGGCGTTCTTCGTGCTCACCGCGCTGGCCGATGGCCCGCGGCACGGGTACGGCATCGTGGGTGAGGTTGCCGACCTGTCGCAGGGCCGGGTGAAGCTGAAGATCGGCAGCCTGTACGGGGTGCTGGAACGGCTGGCCGCCGAGAGGCTGATCGAGCCCGACCGGGACGAAGCGCACGACGGCCGGCTGCGCCGCTACTACCGGCTGACGCAGGATGGTCGGCGCGCGCTGGCTGAAGAGGCCGAGCTTCGCGCCGCCACCGCTCGTGTGGTGCGGGCGAGGCTGCGCCTGACCGGTACGCAGGCAGCCGGATGAGCAGCGACCTGGAGCGGCGTTACCGGCGGGTGCTGCGGCTGCTGCCCGGCTGGTACCGGCAGCAGTGGGAACAGGACATGGTCGCCGCCTTCCTGGACAGCTGGCTGACCGGCGACCCGGAGGATGACGAGGCCATCATCGAGTTCTGCAAGCCAGGCTGGGCGGAGGTCGCCAGCGTGGCCCGCCTGGCCGTCCGGCTGCACCTGGGCGGCCCGGGCACTCCGCGCCGGTACGCCTGGGGCCACGCCACCCGGCGCGCGGTGCTCGTCGTGGTGCTGATGCACGCGGTGCTGGCCGTTGACGTGCTGGTGTTCCTGGTGCGGAGCCGCCGTCTGATCGGCTGGCTGCCCCCGCCGCCGGCGAGCCTGGTGATCGCGCCCGGCGGCGTCTGGGTCAGGATGTTTTACCTGGTGTGCATCGCCTGGATCGCGATTTTCGTGACGCTGGCCCTCGGCCATTACCGCACTGCCCGGGTCCTCGCGGCGCTGGCCATCGTCCCCGGCCTGGTCGCCTTGCTGCAAGCCCAGCGCACCGGCTTCCTGCCGGCGCCGTTCGGGCCGTGGGCGTTCTGGGTCCTGATCGACCTTGCCCCGGTCCTGGCCATGACCACATTCCGCCGGGACGCCCCGCCGGCCGCGCCCCGGCGCTGGCTGCTGGCACTGCCCGCCGGCTACCTGGTGGTGTACGGGCCGCTGCTGGCGCTCCAGGCGACCGGCAACTCCGCCTGGCTGCCGGACTTCTCCGGGCTGTGCTGCATCCTGGTCAGCCTTGCCTGCCTGGCGCACGCACCCAGGGCCTGGTCCAGCCAGACCGCCGCCACGGGGCTGTGGTCGCTGACCCTGGCCCTGCTGGCTGCCGTCGCCGGGGCGTACCGGATCGCCTCGCTCACTGGCTACCTGAACGACCCGCACCTGATCACCGTGAGCCTGGCCGAACTGCTCATCGTGCTGGCCGCCGTCGCGCTGGTCGCCCCCGACGCCGCCCGCGCCCA
Source organism: uncultured Actinomycetota bacterium (assembly GCA_963850875.1). Taxonomy (GTDB): domain Bacteria; phylum Actinomycetota; class Actinomycetes; order Streptosporangiales; family Streptosporangiaceae; genus Chersky-822. The sequence goes on along the minus strand of CAWKNA010000003.1, from coordinate 901,031 downwards.
GACCGCAACGCCCGCACCGCCCCCATATTCCCGCGCCATGGCCGCCTAGGAAGGACACGGACATGCCGTTCCAGCCCCCGCCCCGCCCGCTGTCCGTCCTGGCCAGTACGCTGGCCGCCGCCGGCCTCATGCTCGCCGTAGCCGGCTGCAGCCACATCACTCCCCTAGGGCCGGACCCGGCGCCAGCGAGCCTGCCGCCGGCACGCGATCTGGGGTCACCGATCATCGTGCAAGCCATGCGCAGCCAGCCCCCCGCGGCAACCGGCGAGTGCCCGGCCGGCTCCGTCGATCTCTTCGGGTTGGAGCCCAACGTGCCGCGGGTCGCGGTAGCTTCGTCACGCCCCGTGCCGGCAGGCACCGGGAGCACGGCCACCCCTACCCCCACGGCCACGCCGACCGCGCCTCCCGCGCCGCCGGCGGGCGTAGCATGCTACCTTCCGGTCGGAACTCCGGTAACGATCACTTCCGCTGCCGTCTCCTCGGTCACCACCTACCGGCACCAACCGGGGCCCGCCTTTTACGGATTCGTGGTCGCCTTTCCCACCGCCGATGTGGCGGCGCTGACAGCGCTCATCCGGCAGGCCTATGACTCTGGCGATGCCGTCGGCATGAGCGTCGCCGGCAAGCTCTGGCAGGCCCCGCAACCACGCCGCAGATTCATCGCACTCCGGGCGGAACAGATCACCCTGCTCAGCAGGACTCAAGCCTTCCAGCTTTACCGCCTGCTCGTCCCGTCTGGCTGATCGCCCCTGCTTCCCGCGCACCCCCGACGCCAGAAGCGGGGCCATCGGACTGGGACTTCACGGTCACCACGGCCGAGTTCGAGGCCATCCGGGACGCGTCAACGGGCTGGCTTGTGCCGGGCCTGATGGATGGTTTCTGGCGGCGCCGACAGGACTCTCCTTCGACGATGAGCTCGTGGGCGGTGGAGACGAGCCGGTCGGACGGTTATTCGGGCTCGCTGAGATACCTGCCAGGTGCGGCTGGATGCTGCACGCAGCATGATGGCTGGCTTCATACGCCGCATGTGATTGAGGCTGCTCTTTACGAGGAGAAGCCCAGGGCAGCGCGAAGGCCGTCCTCGATCCGTGCCATCGCGTTTGGCGTGAGCGCGCCCAGGTCGCGAGTTACTTCGTCGGGATAGAGCTCCACGATGTCATCGCACGCTGCGCGCCCGCTGAAGACCTCGCGGTGGTCCAGCTCGACGAGCGCAGGGCGCGGGCTCCTGACCGGGGTTGTCGTAAGGCGGACCGCGAGAACCTGCGGGAAGGCACCGTTACGCCGGTTATTGGAGACCACGAGATAGTACTTCTCCCGCCCGTCGTCGACGTGCTCCATCTTGGCCCCGTACACCCGACCGCGAACTAGATCCGTACCGGGCACCGGCTAGTCCTCATCGGCCCAGGACGGCCGCCGCCGCCGGGCCGCAGCGCGGTCCGCGTCTGCGCTTGCCTGCCGGTCAGCAGCATCCGCCTCATAAGAAGATGCCTCAGCGGCCTCGCGCACCGCACGCAGGCCGGCCACGAACACCGCATGCACCAAAAGCGCCTCACTGACGTCGCCCTCGGGCAGAGCGGCGGCCAGAGCACTCAATGCCCGCCTCTCGGGCCCAGGTTCCCTGAGTTTCCCCAGGTCCGCTAGGTCGCGCGCGGTCAAGGGGAGAGGGGTCCGACGCTCAGTCGGCTCATTCAGTCGCGTAGCCATGTCATACATAGTGCCACACAAAGTGTTGCAATCAAAGAGCCGGACTATATCCGCAGGTTCGGGGTTCAAGTCCCTGGCGGCGCACCCGTCCTGACCTGGCCATATAGTTTATAAGCTAGACGATTTTAGTCATCGTGGGGCATGGATGGGGCATTCCTGGGTCACGCGCGGGTGCCCCGGATGCTGGCCGCGCGCCCGCGCGAAGTCCGCAAACCCCTATGGTGCAGCCTGTTGAACTGCGGGAACTCATGTCTGGTAGTAGCCGGAGGCAGCGGCGGCGGCCGGGACATGGGTCACAGTCGCCCCACCGAGCCTGGCCCCTGGGACGCTGCGGGCGGCCTTGATGATCATGTCCGCGGTGGCCTGGGCGGCGTGGTGGGCGGTCTCGGGCAGGACGCTTGTGTAGGTGTCGGCGGTGGTGACGATGCTGGAGTGGCCGAGCATCTGCTGGATCACCTTCAGGTCTGTGTGCGAGGCCAAACTGGCCGCGCCGTGTCGCAGGTCGTGCAGCCGAATCGGCGGCAGGTCCAGTTCCTTGACCAGCTCGCGGAACCGGTGGGTGAGGTACTCGGGCCGGATCGGCCGCCCGTCGCTGGGCACACTGGCCGCTTGCCGCCCTGAGGTGCTGGCCATGGCGCCGCCCACACCAGCCATCAGGATGGGTGACGTGTATCGCGATTCCCCGGACGGCACCTGGCTGGCGAAAAATTCCTAACCATGTCTCTCAGACTCTCCCAATGCGTGCCCGACCCGGCCGCGGATAACAGGCAGATCTGCGAACTCGCCAACGCCGCACTGCCACGAATTTGGATCGCGCGTAATCGGCAGGGTGATATGGGTGATCGAAGATCACCAAGCCCTGCGGACCATATAACGCTAGATATAAGGGCGATAATCGCTAATTTGTTCGATCCGATATGCAGATATTATCACGTGTATATCACTCGGTACGGTAAGTTGGCCGGTTTGCGTTGGCCGCTCTGCGTAGCCAGGCCTGGCCGTGTGTCCTCGCGGCTATGAGGCGGGCACTGCTGACCGGCATGTCGGGACGGGAAAGTCCGCTGTCATCCAGACGCTCGCTGCCCGCGGGGAATCCAGGTGCCGACTCGTCGCGCTGCCGCAAGGCTGGCCCACGCGGTCAATTCGACCAGCGTGGAGTCGCCGGGCCGGCTGGCCCGGAACATCTGGACGACGGAACGGTCGACCTGGGAGGAGGCGAGCGCGGTGAGCAACGCCAGGCGGCCAGCAGGCCGGTCCGCTTGCGGCAGGGCGGACACGGCACTGTCGGCCCAGGCGCGGCTCGGGCCGCGCAGCTCGCCGTGCCAGTCTTCCAGCTCCGTCAAGACCAGGTCGCGGACCGATGGTGGTACGGACCGGGCGCCAGCAGCGTCAACGGCGGCACAGCCGCGGGCGAAAGCATCTTCGGTCACAGGATCGCCGCTCGCCCAGGAGAGGCCGCGGGGTACCGACGCCGCTGGCAGGAGTTCCAGCGACGTGCCAGGCTGGTACCAGCGCCCGGCTGCAGGCCGCATCCTGCGGTCGAGGATCCGCATGACCGGGCCCAGTACCATCCTCGGAGCTCCCGGTGGTAGCGGGACCTCGGTGAGGAACACATTTACCATGCGGTTGTAGTAATGGAACAGGACCGCGGTCCCGATCAGCTCCGGCGCCTCCTCGGCGGGGCATGCCGGTTCATGCAGCAGGGCGCCTTCCTCGGTCCTGCAGTCCCGCGCCCACGTCGTGACCGCCCGCAGCCGGGGGTCGGCGACCGGCTCGGCTGGATAGTCCGCGAGTACCAGTCCCCCTGCCAGTCCGGAGAGCATGGTGCTGTGCACAGTGACGCACCAAGGACAGGCATTTCCGAGCGAGACCGTCGTGGCGACGGCCTCCTTAGCAACCCTCGCCACCTTGCGGGCCACAAGCAGGGTCTCACGCAGCATCAGCCAGCTCGCAGCGAGCACCTGCGGTGCCGGGGAGAAGAGGACCAATGATGGCGCCAGCACGCCGAACTCCCGCTCGACCTGTTCGTAGACGCGGCCGACCAGGCCCTGCGCCGCGCTGCGGCGAACCGGTGACACGTACCGGACCTGAGTCAGCCCCAGCTGCCCGAGCACCGTCGTGATCCGCTTGCTGGTCATCAGCCACCCCCTCGATCACTGGGCACGGACAGGCCTGGATACGCACAGATCGTATGCTTCCCCCGAGCAGGATCCTTCTTCGTCGATGCCGCTCCTCCGGCCGCCTCATACGGCAGCCACAATTCGGGTGCTGACCTTCGCGGACATCGGTACAGGGATCGCAGAGCCGGGCCCCGCGGATTGCCCTTTCTGCATCGTCGCGGTGTCCCCAGGCGAGCGACCGCCTGGATCCCCGGCATCGCTGGGGTAAAGTGCTCGCCATGAACCCGGCGGCGCTGCGCGCTAACACCGCCAGCAGAGCCGCGCAAACAGGATCACACCAGCCGACGGCGTCCTGGACGACCGTCCACGGCAGCCGCAGTCCGCAACCTCGTGATCCTGCGGCCACCCGAATCCTCAGTCGCATCGCTGAGCTGCGCAGTTACCGCCGCCCCCGCGCACCTACATAGAGGCCTCCACTGACATCCGGCTACGGAGATTGGCCCAAGATGCCGTCGGCCGCCTCAAGGCGACCCAGCACATGCCGCACGCGACCGAGGCAGATTCGGTTGTTATGCATTCTTAAGCCCCGATCAGCGCGACAACACACAGCCGCAAATATTCGATCTGTATCCTGGCCGCTCCGAAGTTTTAACGGCCGCGTGTCGCTGACAGCTGCCGCGTCATACAGCCGGTTGCTGCCAGGCGATTCCCCGCCAGGCGTTGGGCCGCGGCGGGTCCCGTGTCGGACCGAGGCCCAGAATCTGATTATGAAACTATGCGTTCCGGGCCGGAATCTATTCTTCAGCGGGTACGCATCAAACCGTGAGCCCGGCCCGGTCGAACCTGGCGATGAGGCTGGGCTTGCGGAGGTGCGCTTCGCGCAGCGCCGTGAAGCGCCGGGCGAACGCCTGGGCCTGGTCCTCGCGTTGTGCGAGCTCGCACAGGTCCTTGAGCAGGGTGACGGCCGTGTCGTACTGAGCTTGCAGCTTGGTGTCGATCAGCCTTTCGGCGGCGGCCCAGGCCGTGTCCGGGTCCCGGGCCAGGTCGTCCAGGCGCTTCTGCCGGGCCGCCGCACGTTCTTGTTCCCGGAGGGCCTGCTGGTCGGCGGCCATGGCCGCGACTCGCTGTTCGTGCTGCTGGCGGCGTGCCGCTGCGGTGTCCAGGAGTTCGGCGACGGTCCGCCGGGGACGGGAGCCGCGCTGGTCATCTGGCGCGCCGCAAAGGCCACGCAGCAGCTCCATCCGGGCCCTTGCCGCCTGGTCCCGCGCGACCAGCAGAAGAAGCCTGTCCTTGTCACTGACGGGGAGCTCCGCGATGTGCGCGGTCAGCGCGCGCGCATCGTCCCTGGCCTCGGGCAGCGCCGGACTGGCCTCCGCAGCCACCTCGAGCAGGACGGAGTCGAGGCGCAGGAAGTCGGCAAGAGCGCGTTGCGGAGCGGTCAGTGACACCAGACCCGCCGGGACCGGCGGCTCCATATCATCCTCGGACTCATCGGCGAAGGCGTCCTCATCGCGTTCCCACGCACCATAAGCCGACAGCCATGCCAGATACAGAGGCCGCAGGTCTCCGGCGGCCAGTTCGGAGCGGACGCCGACGATGGCAGACAGCGAGTCCTCGGCGCCTTCCACCCACTCACCCGCTTCGTCCTCGCTGGTCAGATCCAGGATCACGGATTCACGGGCGGTCGATATGCTCACCTGGCCGTCGGCGCAGTACTGCCCGGCGATCTTAGGGTTGAGGAGCGCACGCGGCAGCCGGAGCATGATCCGATGAGTGCCCCAGTTCGCCAGGTACAGATGCGCGTCGTAATAACGCCGCATCATCTGCTCTGGGCTGCCCCTGAAATTCCCCCAGTGGTACTCATTCGTGAAGCTGGTGGCGGTGATCCTGGCCCGGGTAGAAAGCTGGCGGACCTCAGCCTGCTCGACGGCGGTCAGCGGACGGTCCACCGCCAGGAATTCGTAGTACTGGTACTCACTCATCGCCGACGCGCCCAGCGCCCGTAGGCGGCGATCCACTCCGAGCCCGGCGGAGCGGGGGTCGGCAGCGGGAGTTCGAGGATCGCGATCAACTGCCGGTGCGCCCCGTGAACGCAGATGGCGGCGATTCCGCAATCCGTGAGGTCAATGCCCTCCACGGTCACCTCGACACCCAAGACCGTTGTCGTGAACGGGAGAGCCAGGTCGTTCTCGATCATCGTGCAGAAGCCGGCCAGCTGCTCCTCTTCGCCATTGGCGTCCACGATGGCCACTTCGACCAGCTCGTCCAGATCCGCCTGGCTCAGCTCCACCACAGCCGAAAGCGTAGTGGCAGCGGTGGACGCCCGCTGGGCATTGCCATAAGGACATCACGGGTCAATCCGGCCTGCTCCGCTAGCGTCTGCCAGGGCGCCCGGCCGACCCGTCACGCCGCACTGACCGGAGAGTCGCGCACCCCGAGGACCGGCTGACCGCCCCGCACCTGCTTCGCCTGCGCATACGGGGAAATGCCGGTGACGCAACTCCTCATCGCCGCTCACCTGTATCGGCTCAGCTCTGCCCATCGCTTGCTGACGCTGGTGCACCACCCGCCGGCAGCGCACCTCACCGCGCTCATTGCACGGCGCCCCACTAGCCGCGAGCGCGCTTCCTCGCGCCGACGGCCGGGGTCGTGATGACGTTCCATGGCTCTGATCAGGTCAGCAGTGGCGGCCGGGAACCGCGAACCTGAGATCAGCCTGGGTACTGCTGGATCTGCGCGTGATGCCCCGGCGCGCCGGCAAGCTTGGCGTCATCGGTCAGCAACGGCAGCGCGAGGCGCTCAGCAAGCACCACATACATGGCGTCGTACGCCGTGAAGTTGTCCCTCAGCTCGAACACGCGGGCCTCAGCTCACGATCGCTACGACGATCACGGCCCGGTCGCGTTCACATTGGCCTCCACCCGATCCCCGGATACGCCCCCAGTATCCCTACTTGTCAGCCAAATTGCGCCGCGACCGCAGTGAAATTGCCACCTTTGATCGGGACGTCCAGCACCTATAGCGCCAGGACGCAGACGCTGATCGCGAGCATCCGCGCCTATGAACAAGGTCGAGTTGATCGTGCTCAAGAAGGCCGCCCTGTCGGTGGATACCGTACGGAGCGGGCGGGCCGACGTCGGTTCCTGGCCGTCGACCGGGCGCGTGGCGATGCCTGCACTTCATGCGCGGACTCAAGAGTGAGGCGCTGGCGCCACGGCGTCGACCGCGCCTCTGCTGCACCAGCCGCCTGCCAGTAATCTGGCACGGCCGACCCACCGAAGCCGAGCCGCTCCGAGCAAAGCCACTTCCTGCCGATAACCGACTCCCGTGTTGATCTCCATGATTTCAGGTCAGGACCGTATGCGTTATGTTGCTGCCCCCGAACGCGATCGTCTCCGCGCCCGGTGAGCCATCCAGGTCATCGGTGATGACGACGGATGCCTTCTTGGCCATGGACACGATCCTGTGAACAGCCACGCCCGCGCGCATCCCGACACACCGTGACAGCGCGCCAGGAATGCCATAAAGCTCGCGCGTACCCGGACGTGGTCCGCCAGGGGCAAGGCCGCGGCAGTCAGCCGCTGCCTGATCTTGCTAAGCCATGTCGATGGTGTGAGCGGCAACGACGCTTCTGCGCGGCTCAGAACTGGTGCATTTTCTCAGACACTGCTCGCGCCTTTTGGTCCGACAACTTCTCGCGCACCGTGTCCGCCGCCCAGATGACTTCCTCGGCGTGCTGACCCGCCAGCCATCTCGCGGCCGTCTGCACCGCCGCGGCCTCGACGTCGCCGAGGACGTAGCGGGCCTTTATCCAGTCCACTGCCACAGCTTCGGAGAGCAGTTCCGCCCTCTTAAATGTGGCGGCGAGGAGTTCCATGACCTGCACCATGTCACCGGGACCTTGCGACGGGTCGCCGATCACGACTGCCGCCACCGCGTAATCGAGTGCCGCAAGCCAGTTCTCCTGCCATGTGCAACAGGAACAAAGCCTAGCCAGCAGGTAAGCCTTGCGCCGGCACCTGACGACGCCGTCGCGAAGGAGCGCCGCGTTGGCGTGCGCGTGGTCCTCGCCGCGCATCGTCGGGTAGGCGGCCGACGTCGAAGTCGGGGTGCTCGCGCAGGTCGCGCTCCAGCGCCTCCTGGTCCCAGTTCATCGGGTCAGGCAGGTCCTGGAGCGTACGCGGTTCGTCCTGGTCCTGATAGCCGTACGCCACCAGTCGGGCGATCGCCGCCTTGCGTGCCTCGTGGTCCTCGCCTATCAGAGCGGTGAGCGAGGAGTCGAGGGAACTCGCGGGCGCGGGCTGCTCCCCGCCTGCAACCTGGCCGCTCGACGTGCCTGCCACCGCAGCAGGCATCTCCGCCTGCACTGTCGGCGACTCGGCCGACGGTGCAGCCTGAGCGGGCCTGGGATCCATCTGCGCTCGCCTGGCCGGCTCCTGCTGATTCTCGGGCTGCCACCCAAGTTCGGTGAGCGCGGTCGCGGCTGCCTGCCGCATGCCCGCATCCTGGTCGCCGAGTACGGCGGTGAGGGGCCCGCACGCTCGGGCATGTTCCGGGCCAATCCTGGTGATGATGTCCGCGGCGTCGGCCCGCACGCTCTCGTCCTCATCGCTGAGCATCGCCTGCAGCACCGGCGAGGCGCTCTCCCGCGCTGTGACCAGTGCCTGGGCGATCGCCTCCCACCTGCGATATCTGTCATAGTAAGCACCGTAATGGGAACTTCCGGGCTCTGAACGATCGAGCTGCACCTGCCTTCGATGCGCCTCGGAGTACCTGCGCAGGTTCTGCCCAAGCGCTTCAAGCCCCTCGGGCCCGCACATCGCCAGGGCTCGTGCTGCCCGTTGCTCGCACTCGGCGTCCAGCACCTTTGGCGTGCCGATCAACTCGGCGAGCGGCTGTACCGCCGACGCTCCGATGCGCTGCAACGCGTAGGCCGCCTCGTCCCGGTACGTGGGGAAAGTGCTGTCATAGATGCTGCTGTCCGAGACGAGCTGCACAAGAGGATAGACGGCGCGGGCATCCCCGGCAGCGCCAAGCGCCCCGGCAATCGCGGCCAGCTTGCGCGCGGAGTTCCGGCTCCGTTCTGCCCATTCCCACCGCCCGTCCTCCGGTTCGCACCCAAGTTCGCGCAGCAGCGGCTCCACGGCCCGCACCCCGATCTCGCCGGCCTCACCCCATTCTTCCCGCGCGAGAGCATAGGCCAGGCGCTCCTCTTCTGTGTCAGGTGCCCAGCCCAGTTCGGCGAGTGCGAGGGCAGCGAAGCGGTTGCGGGTGTTCACCATCGTCGACACCAGCGTCTGTGGCTCCGGACGTGCGCATGCCGCCAGGGCCGCTACGACGCCCGCTTCGATGTTGTCAAGTCTTATGGTTCCTCGATGACATAGATCATAAAAATGCCTCTTATTCCATATGTTCGGGTTTTTCTCCCAATCGAGCAGCGCGTCCACTGCCCGCGGATCCCCGATCGCTCGCAGTGCCCCGACGACCTCGAGCCATGTGTTGACGCCAATCGGCGGTGACGCTGTGACATCCAGCGTTGCTAGCAGGCGCACCAGCGATGGCACCGCCTCGGAGGACCGCAGCAGGCCCAGGCCCTGCGCCGCGTACCGGTACCCGCCATAGCCCGCCCCGCCGCGATCGAGGGCGCCAAGAAGAGCCGGCAGAGCCTGCGGAGCACCCCGCCCGGCGAGGACATATGCCGCGATCACGCACCCCAGCTCGTCGCCGTCGCTGAGCGCTCCGATCAGGGGCCCGGTGATCGGCGCCCGGGCCGTGACCAGGGCATCCACGGTCTGCCTCTCCCCGACCCGGTCTCTTAGCCGCCAGTCCCTGAGCAGGGCCATCAGCGCTTCCGCGGCCCGGGTGTCATCGATGCGGCTGAGGGCCGCTACCGCCGCCTCACGTACATGCCAGTCTTGATCGCCGAGCACGCTCATCAGCGGGTCAACTGCGCGGGCATCGCCCAGTGAACCGATGGCCTGCGCCGCGGCGGTGCGCACGGATGCGTCCTGCTGGTAGGCCAGTGCTTTGATCAGCCCCTTCACGTCTTTCCTGGCAGCTAGAGCGTCTACCTTCGGAGGTCCGAACAACGCCACGTCGGCCTCCTCTCCCGGTCGCGGGCAGGACACGGAGGTTGCCCGCTGCTCCCACGGTCATGGCCCTGGTCCCCACGACGAGGGCGGCTGAGACCGGCCGCTTCGGACGGCCCTCCGCGCACCCGTTCAAGGCTAGGCAGCATGGACGCGTTCCCGGCAGGGGACAACGCCTGGTCAGATAGGGCCGAAAGTCCTTCCGGCGCTGCGGTTACGGGCGAGCGTCACCGCGCGGCGTTAGCGTCCGTTGCGTAAGCACTGAACCGAACCATCTGTACCACCCTGATTACGAATCGCTGGCATCCTCGCAAAGAGTCGGCGATCCGGGACTGTGCGGAGTATTGGTACCGAAGTCCGCTGAAGCCGGTCGCGGTGATGGGGCTGACACCAGGGGGTGTGGATCAAGGTGGCGGCACGTTCTCCTCGCGCAGTCGGAACTCGAACAGCCCCCCGCCGAGCTGCTTGCCGAACGGCGAGCCGCAGACGCTGATCCCCTGCTGCTGCAGGATCTCGCGCAGCGCCGTGCCGAGCACCCGCCGCTTGCGGACATCGAGGCCCCTGACCCACTCCAGGCACGGCTTGCTGCCGGAGTCGTCCTCGTAGAACTCGATCTCGTACGGCACAACCTCGCACCGTAGCAAGAATCAGCCCACGGGGCGGCTCCCCGTGCTCGCTCTCACCCGACAGCCCCGGCGAATCAGCTACGCCCAGTGACGGATTCCGCCTGGCCTCCCATGGATTTCGTGGAACGGCTCGTGGAACGAGTGCCGGCGAACATCCTGTGCAGTGTGTGCTTTCAGTGCCTTCTCGCGGGACATCTGTGCAGCTTGTGCGCTCAGGGCGGTTCAGCGGTCTTCTCTTAATCCGCGGGTTCGGGGTTCAAGTCCCTGGCGGCGCACCCGTCCTGAGCTGGGGTTTCTAGCCTCTCGGTGCTCTGATGGCCGTCGGCGTGGAACGAGTCGATCCGCTGCTTCGCTGCACACAGTGCACTCACTGCACATGCAGCTAGCTCGTCTGATCACACTGGGTAGTCAGCGCTCAAGCTGACGGCGCACACAGTTCCGCCGTTCTGCGCGGCCGACGATCGCTGAGCGCTCATCAGCTGAGGCACGCAGATCACGGATTTCGCGCACCTGACAGTCATTCCTGGCGTGCGGGTGCTGCAGGCAGATCGTCTGATTCCGCGCCTCGTGCAGGCGACTGGCTGCGGCGCTGCACGCCAGCGTCGCAGGAGTAGCCCGCCCGGGTCTGGCCTCCCGCCATCGCGGCCCGTGGTGCCACGATAGGGGTCATGGGCTCACAGCGTTTCCGCGCGCCGTCATCGGCGCCAGTCCTGGGGACAGCGCGGTCATCACGATGCCGTTCGACCCGGATGAGGCGTGGGGTGCTAAGGCCGACCATCCCGTCGGCGGCATGATCGACGGCTGGCGGATCCGCGCAAGGCTCTTGCCGGCCGGCAGCGGATGGGTGCTGACCCTGGCTCCGAAGCGCCTGCGCGGCATGGGCGTCGCGATCGGCGATGACGTGACCGTTGAGCTGGCCCCGGAGGGTCCGCAACGCGGTGATCTTGCCGACGATATCGCCGTGGCGCTCGCGGCCAGCCCGGCGGCGGGCGCCTTCTTCGATACGCTGGCGCAGTTCTGCCGCACGGCATGCCTCCGCTGGATCGATGCGACCACCCGCCGGCCGGACGTCCGCGCGGCCCGCATCGCTGAGGTAGTCGGCCTGCTCGCGGCGGGGATCAAAGAGCGGCCACGATCGTGAGGCAGGCCTGCCCGATGGGAGCATCGGTGTCGCTGCGATGCCCGGACCGGCATCCGTGCTCATGCCGCTGTCGGTCCAGACCGTGATGCCTGGCCGTCGTGCGCCGGCCGCTTGCCTTGCCGGCCGGGGCCCACCGGGCTAGCCGTGATGAGCCGCCGGGCCCCGGCTGGCCGATTCCCGGCGTCGCGCATGCCGCCGCCAGTAGCCCCGGTACCCGGCGGTGGCAATCAGCAGGACCAGCACGCCCAGCCCGATTTGCATCCCGCGGGTCAGCCCCGGCGGATAGATCGCGGCGACCAGGTAATGCGCGATGAACCCGCCGCGGTAGCCAGCCTCACCGGCGCGGTGACGCAGGTACTTCTCCAGCGGGGTGAGCGGGCAGGTGAAGCCGGTGAATTCGACCAAGGCTCCGTACACGAGCGCCGGGAGGTGCGCCCAGATGATCCGCGGCCAGCGCCAGGCGAGAAAGACTCCGCCCACCACGAAGCCGATGAACAGCAGATGGACGGCAACCACGAGATCAGCGGCAACGCGGTACCACATCTTGTCACCATCCGGACGGCATGCCGCTCCCAGGATATGTGCTGTCCCGTCTCAGCTATGTCGGCCCTGTCTCACTTAAATCGGCCCATTAGGGCTCGGATCTCAGTTAAGTCGGCCCGCTGCTGCGGTCTGGTCGCCTTGGAGAAGTGATCCGGACTGCCTTTAACGCGTCGCTCGCCGTGAGCATCTCGCGCCACCGATCGGGAGGACGATCGCGGCGTGCCCTTCCGCGCGCCAGCGATGTCACCGTCAGCGTGTGTTTTGGCGAAGCCGTTGCCGTGGCCCCATGATCGGTCGACCATCGCCACGGTCAGTGACCGCGCCGGAATGCTACGGTCAGGGCGAGCCAGCCCGATTCGGGCGCGCCGAGGCATCGGCCAAGTGTGTTCGACTTGCAACCGGACGACTTGAGCACGGCCGGGTCATGCGCGACAGCGCTCGCTCGACGTCATCGGACCGGCAGTCTCGGTCGCGTCGAGGTCACCGACCGCGATGACATGCCGCTTGGACTTCACGATCCACGTGCCGAGGCCCGGCGGGCCGAGGCAGTGCTCGACCCGTCAGCGGCCGGTGTCGTGCACGAGGCCGCCGGGCAGCGGGACGCGGTCAGCCGCGCAGTCGCACGCGATAAACCCCGTGGCGACGTCGGTGGTCATCCCGCGATAATGGCCGACGTGGAGGAGGTCGAGGTCGTCGTCGCCCATCACGAGCGCGCGACCCTGCGCGTCGGCGACGTGTTCCTGAAGATCGACGCTGATCAGACGCGCACCGACGTCGAGGTCGAGGCGATGGCTATGGCGCCGATCCCGACTCCGGAGGTCCTGTGGCGGAAGCCGCCCGTGCTCGCGCTCGCCGCCCTCCCGGGGACGGCACTCGGCCGCCTCGGCGAGCCGTCGACCGCGCCGTCGGCGGCGTGGGCCGCGGCGGGTGCCGCCGCACGGATGCTGCACGACGCGCCGCTGCCGCCATGGCCCGGCCGGAGCCTCGACGAGATCGCATCGCAGCTCGACGGCGAATGCGAGTGGCTCGTCACGAACGGCGTCCTTCCCGCCGACGTGGTCACGCGCAACCGCCGGGTTGCCGAGGCTGCGCTCCGGCCGTGGACACCGGTGTTCACGCACGGCGACCTGCAGGTCGCCCACGTGTTCGTCGACGGTGACGAGATCAGCGGCGTGGTCGACTGGTCCGAGGCGGGCCAGGGCGATGCCCTGTACGACCTCGCCAGCTTGACGCTCGGGCACGAGGAGCACCTTGGCGACGTCGTCGCCGGCTACGGCACCGACGTCGACCTCGACGTGATCCGCGCGTGGTGGTCGTTGCGAAGCCTGCGGGCCGTCCGCTGGCTGGTCGAGCACGGCTTCGACCCGTCCTCGCCAGGCTGCGAGGTCGACGTGCTGAGATCCCGGCTGTGAGGCTGCACGAGCCCGACGGCCACGAGTGCCGTTCTGCCGCATCGAGCGGGCCATCTCCTGAAGCGCGTCGTCTTCCGGACCGGCGAGGTCATGGTCCTCGAAGATCCCGGGCAGCCGGTCGGCGACATCGGAACCCGGCGCACGGCTCGAGTCGAAGATGCACCTCAGCTGAGGACCAGCAGTGCGTATGGCCCTCATCCGGGCTTGTGGCCGGGACTCGAGCATGCGCCTACCGGTCCCGGACGGCTTAGCACGCTGCTGGCGTCGGTAGCGGTCCCGGCGACGAGATGCGTCAATCGGCAACGCTGCGCCTGTGAGTCAAGGCATGACTTTCGACGAGCTTGTCGCGTCACGTCGTCAGATCGACGGCCAGCGCGACAAGGGAAAGCACCCACCGAACTTCCACTTCAGATCGAAGCCGTTCCTGCACTTCCACAACGGTCCCGACCGGACCTACGCCGACGTCCGGTTCGGCGGGGACTTCGAGCCGGTCACCGGATCAACGCCGGAGCAACGAGAGGTTCTGCTGGAGCAGGTGAAGGCGCACGTCACCGCAGAGCTCGCGTCCCGACAGCGGAAGCGCGGGTAGGGGCGAAAGAACGGACAGAACGGCGGATCTCGCGCGCCGCATTTCGGGCCGGCCGCCACTATCCGTGACGCGAGCCAGGTAGCAATGCGCAGACCGGGAGCCGCGACGGCGAGAATCCCGGCGCCAGCGTGAGCACGGCGGGGGCGCCCAGCGAACAGGCGCCAGCAACGGCGGCCGCTCATCGCGAGTGTCGTCAGGCGCTCATGGCCAACGGCGCATAACAGACTGCCCTGCAAGACGGCGGCTCCGGATGTAGTCCCTGATCGCCGCGTATGAGGCGTCGGAGTCGTACTGGTCGGTCACGGTGGTCCAGATCTCCCAGACGGTGAGGGGTTCGCCGGCGAGTTTGTCCAGGACCTCCTGGACGGGGCTGATAGCTGGTGCTGGCCGGGTTCCCCGTTTGCGCGGCGGCGGCCCGGCAGGCTCGGCGAGTGCCTGGCGGACCATGCGGCGGTGAACGTGGTGGTGGCCGGCGATCTGCCGGATGGACATGCCGCGGGCGGCGTCGCCGCGGTGGGGACGTCGGGGTTGCGGACGTAGACCTGCAGCAGGCTCGGGCGGAGGTGGTTGGCCTGGGCCAGGCGCCGGATATAGGACTCGATGGTTTCCCCGGCGGCGGGGCGGACGCGGATGGGCAGCGGCGGCGGGAGCGGCCCGTCGTCAGGTGTCACCACGGAGTGCCCCGGGGCGGCGTCGGCCAGTGTCGGCGGTCTCGGATGCGATGTCGACGCCGATGGAGTCGAGGGCGGCGCGGGTGATCTTCTCGGTGCCGTCGAGAACGGACTGAATCGCGGCGCCGCGGATCAGGCGGAGCAGGCTGCCGATCATGCCGCCGGTGCGGCGGTGCAGGTACTCCTCAAGCCCGGCCAGGACGCCGGGCTGGTGGCGGTGCAGGCGGAGGCTGTCTTCCAGGGCGGAGATCAGCCCGGTCCAGTACTCGCCGCGGGGAAACGCGCTGGTCCTGACCATGCCGAAGCGCCCGGCGATCTGCTCGCCGCGGGTGCCGGACAGCAGCCCGTTGCGCTCGACGTCGATGCCGGCGTAATCCTGTTGACTGAACTACCGGAGTCATTTTCCCAGTTCAGATGACGTGACGATCGGCCGGTGGTTACTGTCCCGGCTCATGACTGAACAGGATGGTTCGTCCCGGAATCTGGCCCGGCTGGTTGTCCCTGCAGTGGGCTCGCTTGCCGCGACGGCGGATCCGTGGGAGCCATACCGTCTGCTCGACGCTGATGGCGTCGTGGTGGACCCGGTCGCGTCGTATTTCCGCGACCTTCAGGCGTCCGGGAGGTCGACGGCGACATTGCGGTCGTATGGCATGGACCTCTTGCGTTGGTTCAGGTTCACCTGGGCGGTCGACGTGCCGTGGTCGCAGGCCACCCGGGTGGAGGCCCGTGACTTCAGCTGCTGGATCCAGGCCACCCGGAAACGCCGCCCGGTATCGGCGTCGGCCGGCGGCGGGGGATCTCCGGGTGCGCCGAACCCGGTGACGGGCAAGCCGTCGCCGGGCCGGACTTATGCGGCGGCCACGGTGGCCCATAGCGCCAGGCTGGAAGACCTGTGCGAGACGGTTCCGGACAGCCCCGTGGCGACCCGGGCGTTCCGCCGGATCACCGCGATCATGGCCGCCAAGGGCGGCCTGGTCGCCGACATCACCGCCGGCGACTGTCTGCAGGCCCTGTACCTGATGAACGGGATGTTCGACCGAGGCGCCGACAGGAACGCGTACTTCTACCAGCTGATGCATGCCACCGGAGTCTTCCCCGCCGATGCCCCGGCGAGCGTGCGCACGTCCCTGGCCCGCGGGCAGCTCGCGCCCGGGCAGATGATCGACCGGTACGACATCGCCTGCCGCCCGGTCCGCGACCTGCTGGTGGACTACCTGAGGGAACGCCAGCCGTCCGTCGACTACGACACCCTGCGGAACCTCGCGCAACGGCTCGGATCGGTGTTCTGGCGGGACCTGGAGCTCCACCACCCCGGCATCGACTCGTTGCACCTTCCCCCGGATGTCGCCGCCGAGTGGAAACAGCGGTCGCTGACGACCACCGTCGCGGGCAAGACGCAGATGCGGGCCACCGGGCTGGAAGTGCTGACGGTCGTGCGGGCCTTCTACCTCGACATCGCCGAATGGGCGCTGGAGGATCCAGCACGATGGGGACCGTGGGCCGCTCCCTGCCCCGTCCGCGGCGATGAGCCGTCCCGCCGGAAGGAACTGTCCCGCCGCAAGGCGAGGATGGACCAGCGGACCCGGGAACGGCTCCCGGTCCTTCCCGCCCTCGTCGCCTCGGCCGACGCGCAGCGCAGGGCATCCGGGGAACGCCTCGAGGCCGCCATGGCGGCCATCCATGAGCATTCGGTGCCCACTCCTGCGGGTCGAGCCGGGTCAGCGGCAGCGGCTCGCGGACATCTGCGGCAACCTGACCGCCCGCATCGCCGAAGCCCGGCGGGAAGGCCGGCTCGGCGAAGCCGAGGGCCTCAAAGTCAGCCTCGCGGCCGCAGAAGCCAGGCTCACCCAGGTCGACGGGCTCATCGCCCGCCGACGCGATGCGGTCAGCCTGGGCATGCCCTCTTTCCCCGACATCGCCGGCCGCACCGCAGCCCCCGCCAAGGAGACGGAATGACCTCGCCCGCCACGCTCGCCGCCGGACTGCGCGCCCACGCTCAGGGTCTGTACTGTCTCGAAGCTGCACCCGCCATCCGCCGCGCATCCGGAAAATCATCATGAGCAGGTAATACTCATGATCGTTTTGGTTCAGTGAAGACTCAACGGGCCGGGCCGGCAACCTGGCGGCGCGCGAGGATGATTCCCCCCAGCCTGCTCTCGGCTGAGGTGAGAGTCCTGCATGTCTCGACGGCGAAGCCAGCGTCGTTGAGCCACGCAGTCATCTGGTCGTGCCGCCGACGATGGACATAGACCTTCATTGGGTGCCCGCCATAGCCCTGGGTCTTCAGCTGCGACTCATCACCGACGTGGAAGCTGAGCAGCAGCGGCCCGCCGGGGCGAAGTACCCGCCGGAAGTGCGCGAGGACCGGGCTGATCTCGTCGTCGGGGACGTGGATCAGCGAGTACCAGGCGACCAGGCCGGTCATCGAGGCATCGGCAAGGGCTAGGTCCGTCATGGAGCCGAGAGCGAACCGGATACCGGGGTGGTCGCGTCGTGCCACTTCGATCATCCCGGATGACAGGTCGATCCCGAACGCGTCCACGCCCAGCTGGCGCAGGTGGGCCGTGATCCTCCCCGGCCCGCATCCCACGTCCGCGACGGTCCCTCCGCCCTGGGCGCGCACCATGTCCGCGAACATCGCCAGGACCGCGCGCTCCTCGGGCGTTTCATCCAGCAGGTGACGAGTCAGGTCCGCATAGCTGTCAGCGACGGCGTCGTAAGACGCCCGCGCATCGTCCAGCCAGCCGTCAGTGCTCGGTCCCATTTCCACGACCGCAGGCTACTCCACAGCCCAAATGGGCCAACCTCTAAGTCCAGAGAAGACAACACCAACATCCAGCTCCTGACCACAGTCATCCGCCGAGCATCCGAGAATTGTTCTGAACAGCAGATATTCATGATTATCTTTAGTTTAGAGAAATCGAAGGTGGCGGGGATCCGCTCAGAGAAGTACTTGAGCATGTCCGATGCCTCGGCGCCGGGGCGAGTGGCGAGGCTGACGTTATCGATCTCGTCGACCGCGACCAAGCCGGCGCGGGTGTCAGTGCAGACCCCGCAGACGGCCTCGACGATGTCGGTCAGGTTCGCCCGGCGGATGACCGGCAGGCCGAGGAACCGGGCGAACTCGACGGCGATCATCTTCGCGGTCGCGGCCGGCGGGACGGTGATGTAGATGACCGGGATGTCGCCGCCGGAGCGGGGATGGCGCTGGCGGTGGATGACTTCGAGGGTCTTGCCGAGCTGGGTGATCGCGGTGGTCTTGCCGGTGCGGGCCGGGCCGGACAGGATCAGGCCGCACCGGCCGGAGTCGGCGTTGCGGTTGAGGTAGGACAGCCGGCGTCCCTCGGTGATGACCTTGCGGATGACCAGGGTCGCGACGACCAGCAGCCGGGAGTGGTGGTTGAGCCTGGCCTCGTCATAGGCCAGCCGGCTGGCATCGCCGAGCCGCCGCCACTGCCGGTCGGGCAGCAGCTCCGGCGGGGCCGGCTCCTCGTCGACGAACCGCCGCCAGCCGGCCAGGACGGTGAGCTGCCGGTGCCGCGACTCATCGTCGGTGCCGCCAGCGGGCGCGGCACTGACGGCGGGCACGCTCACCAGCGCTTCTTCGCTTCCTCGTGGGCATTGAAGATTCCCAGCGGGATCACCTTTGCAACTGGCCCGCCGCCGTCTTGCTGCGGTGTTTCCGGGGCGTCCCCGGCGGCGGCGGGGGGCACGGGGCCGGCGGGCGTTCTGCTGACTGCTGCCGTGACGGCGCGCGTGCGGGCGGCGGCCCGCCGGTCACGGGCTGAAGGCCGCCGCCGTGGCCGGGCCGTGCCCGCGCCGTCTGTCCCGAGGTCGCCTGGCGGGCCGTGGTAGGCGCGGCGCAGCAGGTCGTCGACGGCCTGCGCGCGTTCCAGCTCGCTGGCATCGCCTCGCCCCTGTTCGGCCAGCCGCCCTGAGACGTGGTCCCAGGCCAGTTCCCCGAACGGGAACGGGACTTTCCCCAGGTACTTCCACGGGCAGGTGATCCAGCCGCCGGGCCCGCGGACGAACACCCTGGACACGTCATACGGGTCGTGGCGGACCTCCCACAGTCCCTTCCGGGCAGTGACGCCGGACTTCTGCTGCCTGATCGGGTTCAGCTCTGCAACGTCGTAGGTCCGGTGGCTGATCTTGATGCCGTAGGCGTTGACGGCCCGCCAGACCGCGGGCAGCAGCTCGATATGGTCCTCGCCGCTGAGCGGGACCGGCACGTACCCGGCCGTCTCGATCAGCGCGGCGTACTTCTGGTTCGGCGAGAACGTCCGCTGCGGGTGCAGCGGGTCCCGCAGCCCGTCGTGCGCCCTGTTCTGCCGAGATGAGCCATTCGTCCAGGAGATCCTGCATCTGCATCAGGGACCACAGCGGCTGCCCCTCGACGCGGCGGCCCCGCCGGGCGGCGAACTGGCAGAACTGCGTACCCAGCGTGGAGAACATCTTCTCGATGTGCGGCTTGTCCGACCCGGTTGCCAGGTGCGCCGGCTGGATGCTGATGCCCAGGTGCCGGCAGGAGGAGCGGAAGTTGTCCGAGACGAACACCGCCCCGTGGTCGATGACGATGGTGTCCGGCACGATCACCGGCCGGGCCGCGGCGTGCCTCAGCCGCTCGTCGATGCTCAGCAGGCGGTCGTAGGGCAGGGCCGAGTGCGCCATCGTCAGGCTCTCCGGCCACCCGGGCCGCATCGGCTCGGGCGTGAGCGCGCGGGCCAGCAGCGCGCTGGCGTCCACCGACCGGGTCGAGGGCCGCAGCACCGCCGCGGACGCCGTCCGCGTGGCCACGTCGATAATCCCGGTCAGCTGCACCCGCCCCGGAACGCCGTCGTCCAGCAGCACCATGATGTCCAGTGGCGTGGAGTCGATCTCCATCAGCTCGCCCGGCGCGGCCGGGTGAGCTTGGGAGAACATCCGCTGCGGCCGTCCTGCCAGGCCCCGGCGGGTGACTGCGGACCCGGTCGTGTGGCGGCCCGCCGACAGCCGGGAGAATAGCCGGAACATGGTGGCCCGCGACGGCTCCGTGCCGGCCTGGCCCCGCTCGGCCAGGATCTGCCGGGTGCGCCAGACGATGAACGTCGCCGTCCGCGACGAATCGTCGGTCGCCTCGGCGATCGCCTGCTCCATCGCCCCGGCGACTGCTGGATCGGCCCGGCCGGCCGGGCTGCGGCGCTGCGTCACCCGCCGGTCCACCAGCCCGGGCAGGCCCTCAGCCTGCCACCGCTGGCGCCGGTGCTTGACCGTGGAGGCTGAAACCGGCCTGCCCGACGCGGACAGCTCGGCGGCCTTGGCCTGCTCGCGCTCGCGCAGGCTGGTGCGCTCCACGTCATATTCCGGTCGCGGCGGGGTCCCGGCGGGCATGTCAGGGCGGGTGCCGTCCACGACCTCGATGATGTGGTCTTCCCACCACCGCGCCCGCTCGACCACCTCCGGCGGCAGCCCGGCCAGCCCGATCTGCGGACCCGGTCGGGCGCCCGCCGACCGCAGCTGCAGGCGGGCTGCGGGCGGCGGCCTTGGATGCGATGTCAGGGTCGGCACAGGCAGAATTCGTTGCCCTCGGGATCGGCCTCATTTTGCCGCGGATAGGGCGGGCAATAGCTGCACTGGTGGCCAGGCCGGGTCTACTTCCTGACGCTTCTTGAACCCCTCGCGGGGACAACCGGACTCTGGCCCTTACCGCCAGGTCGACCAGCTATCGCAACGTTAGCCGAGCCAACCTCGAAGCTCGACAGCTTTTCCGCTCATGCCGCATGGCGCGCGCCCGGTCAGGCTCACGTAGCGGCCCGTCGTGCGCGGTCGAGATCGACAAGCCCCCCAGCGAGCGGCGTCCTTCATGATGGCCACGGTAGGCACATACCAGGTGAGCGGCCAACATGACTACCGCCAGCGGCAGCCCCGGGCCGGCCGCTGAAGCCCCGATCGCCTCTGACGCCGGTGACATGAGCCTGAGCGGCCGCCGGGTGTACTGTTCTGCCGCGGATCGCGCGACTGATGATCTGTGACCGTCGCGGCCTGGCGGGAATGCCGAGCCCAGGCAGTGTCTGCTACCCAGCGCCGAGCCACCTGGCACCATTGGATTGCACGACAGTAAGTGAGTCTTACAAAAACGCCGGCGCAAGACAGAAGGGGATGCACGTGCAGCTCGAGAATAAGAATGCCATTGTGTACGGAGCGGCAGGCTCAATGGGCGGTGCGGTAGCCCGCGCGTTCGCGCGGGAAGGCGCACGCGTGTTCCTGGCCGGCCGTACCCTCGCCAGACTGGACGAGGTGGCCGGCGAGATCCGCTCCAGCGGGGGTGCGGCCGAGACGGCGCAGGTCGACGCGATGGATCAGCTCGCGGTCGGATCGCACGCGGACCAGGTGGCCACAACGGCCGGGAGCATCGACATTTCCTTCAACGCGATCAGCATCAGAGCCGTGCAGGGCATACCCCTGGTCGACATGCCGCTCGAGGACTTCATGGCCCCGGTCACCGACGCATGCCGCACCCACTTCGTGACCGCCACCACCGCTGCGCGGCACATGACCGCGCAGGGCTCGGGCGTGATCGTACTGTTGTCGGCGACGTCTGCGCAGGAGTCCCGCCATCAGATGGGCGGCTTCAGCCTGGCGTGCGCGGGCATCGAGGCCCTGACCCGCAGCCTGGCCGGCGAGGTCGGCCGCCAGGGCGTACGGGTCGTGGGGCTCCGGCCGAACTTCACCCCCGAGACCTATCCCGGCGTCTCCGATGAGGACGTGTCGTCCCTGGTGAAGGACACACTGCTCGGACGCCTGCCCCGGCTGGCCGAGGTGGCCGGCACCGCCGTGTACCTGGCATCGGCAGCGGCCGGTGCCATGACCGGCGCGGTCATCAACCTCAGCTGCGGAGCCATCATCGACTGATGTCCTCCCACGGCCCCGGCTCGCGGGCGGCGGGCCCGGCCATCGCGTTCAAGCTCATCGAGCCGGCGCAAGACCGCTGGCGGGCCGTCCGCAGGCGCCCCGGCCATGCCCTCCCCAGGCATCGAAGCCTGGCCCTGACCCTCCTCGCACCGTCCGCTCATACCGCATACAGCGCGCGCCTGGTCAAGCACGATGCCGCCTTGCCAGCCGCGGAGCCAGAACGCTGCACTACTGGGCGACCGCCGCCTCCAACGGGTCGCTCGCGCTGGCGGCCGAGGCTGGTCTCGGCTACGTCGGTTGCCAGCATCACGCTATGTGACGGACGGCGTCAGGGAGAACGATCGCCGAGCCGCGGGATATGGCTCGTTCTGGGCGGCATAGCAGACGACGAATGATGTGCCGTGCATCCGCCCGAGTGGTCATTCTTGGTCGCCTCGGCCTGACCATGCGCCGGGCCGTCAGCACGTGCGGGCGCATCGTCAGCAGGTGAGGTTAATGTGGTCGGATGGCTGATTTCATCCATGCCGATCTGCGGGGCTCCCGGTTCGAGCGCGCTGACCTCGGCGGCGCTCAGTTCCGCGCCGTCAACCTGAGCGGCGCCCGGTTCCGCGGCGTTGACCTGAGCGGGGTCGTGATGCGGGGCGCCGAGCTGGTCGGCGTCGACATCTACGGCGAGATCGTGAACCTGACGGTCAACCCGTCCTGAGCTGCTGAAATGCCGTCTCCATACAGCAAAGTCGTGGAACGACTGCTCGTTCCACGACGGCCTTCCTACACGGCCTTGTGCACGGCCCTGGACGGGCCCGCCATGGTGACGCTGGGCGAGCGCTCGGTGGTTGTCCTGCCGACACAATCCCTTGGCCAGGGCGAGACGGCGAGTCATCAGGCTTGCGATCACCGTGCTGCCCCGCGACCGGCACTGCCGCCCGCGCGCAGCCAGAACACCGCCGGGTCGCCAGAGCGGCCACTCGGACCAGAGTGTGGTAACCCAATTCCTTCGAGAAACGGGCCGCCTTTCATTGCGGCACGCCGTAAGATCGCCAATTATTCTAAAGGTGCCGGGCTCCGTGAATAACCCTCATGATATTCATCATGCCGCGCTGATTACATATCTCCCGGGCCGACCTCATCCCAAAGCCCGGCTGTGCCAGACCGCTGGCTTCGGCAGAAGGGCGCAAGGCAACCGAGTCGCCTGCTGCCGCACGGCACGACCAGAGTCCAGTTCTGCGGATCACCCGCCCATAAGAATGTACAGAATGTCGAATCCGGGCATCGGGGGCGCGGCCAGGTCGACGTTCTGCTGGATGACCGGCCGCACCGGCCGACGGGTGCCCGCCTGGTCCAGGGCGCGCCGGTTCAGGCCGGCAAGCTCACCGGCGCAGGCCCACGGCGAGACCAGCCACCACAGCGCGGCAAACTGGTCATGTTCTACCCCGGCCAGAAAGGTGATGATCTGCCACAGCGGCCTCGGCGGCAATCCCGGCGATTCCGTCACCAGGACCTCCTCCATCCACGGCCTGTAAACCTGCGCGATCGACTCAGCGGCACCGCGCTCCCTTATCGCGGCTGATACACGCGTCGATTCGGAACCGCCAGCCACGGCTAGCCGTTGCGGACACGTACCGTGGTCAGCGTGACCGAGATTCTCCGCCGCTTCCAGGCTGAGCTGCCGGTGCCGGTGGCTGCCGAACTCAGGCGGCTGCGGGCCGAGAACGCCCGGTTGCTGCGCCTGCTCAAGCTGGCTCCCGGGGAGGCCGCACCGCCAGGACCGGCCCAGGCCGGGTTCTTCGAGGCACCGCCAGGCCCGGTGCACGCCGACTCGCCGCCAGGAGAGAAGGTGGCGTTCTTCGGCGCGCTCTTCGCGGCGCGCACCGACATCTACGCGGTCCGCTACGACAACCGCCGCACCGGCAAAGCAGGGTGGGTGCCGGCGGTACGCGGCGGATGGCGCAAGGGCGTCCCGTACGCGGAGCGGGATTACCTGCCGCTGACGGCCGACGTGCTGGCCGCGCACCTGTCCGGCAAGATGCACGTCGGCTTGTATCCGCTGCTGGACGGCGACCGGTGCTGGTGGCTAGCCGCCGACTTCGACGGGCCGGAAGCGATGTTCGACGGGCTGATGTACCTGAAGGCTGCCAGGGCACTCCAGGTTCCCGCGGCGCTGGAGGTATCTCGATCCGGCGTGGGCGCCCACGCGTGGGTGTTCTTCACCGCCCCAGTCCCGGCAGAGACAGCCCGGCGCCTGGGTACCGGGCTGCTGCGCGAGGCGATGGCGCTTCGCGGGCGGATGAACCTGGCCAGTTACGACCGGCTGTTCCCATCCCAGGATCTCCTCCCGGCCGGAGGCGTCGGCAACCTGATCGCCGCACCCCTGTTCAAGCCGGACCGGGACAACGGCAGAACCGTCTTCCTGGACCCGGGGACGATGGAGAAGCACAAGGACCAGTGGGCCTGCCTGTCGACGCTGGGGCGGATGACCCCGCGGGAGGTCACGCGGGCCGCCGAGAAGGCAGGCCGGGTACTGGTCGGGTCAGAGGTGAAGCGGCTGGGCACGGCGGTGTCCTCGGCGACGCGGCCAGCCGTCGCGCCGGTCATCCACGCCCGGCTCGGGGCCGGGATCCGGGTGGAGCAGGCGGAACTGACGCCCGGCCTTTGCGCGACGCTGCGGCACGCGGCCTCGATGCGCAATCCGCTGTTCTACGAGCGGCAGCGCATCCGAGCCTCCACCTGGGACATCCCCCGGTTCCTGCACAGCTTCGATGAGACCATCGACGGCGGCCTGACCCTCCCCCGCGGTCTGATCGGCACCGTCAGGGCCCTGACCGAGGAGGCAGGCAGCAGGCTGGAAGTCAGAGACGAGCGATCAGCAGGGACCGAGCAGGCATTCACTTTCAGCGGCACGTTGACCAGCGCGAGGTTGAGCTGGCCTGATTCTCAGGCGGCACGACGGCAGCCCGGGCCCCGTCACTGCCGCGGCTGCATCGCTGCGCTCTTACCGGGCAACCCGCGCCGGACTCAGACCTGCTCGCTGATATCGACGCCTGCCGCGAGAGGTGCTCAGGCACGCTATCCGCGCGACATGGCGTTCGCCGCGTACTGGACACTGCTATCCGCACGTCAAGCCTGCTGTCAGCTCCGCCGTTGCGCTGCAAGCGGTGACTGAAGTCTGGTGCGAGCCGTGGCTGGCTCAGTCGGCGGGGAGCAAGGTCAGCCGCTCACCTTTCGGCAGGTGCCGGGGGGCGACCACAAGAAGGTCCCGCCGGTCAAGGGCCGCGACCTCGCGCTGGTCGAGGCGCTCGGCCAGCGCGACTATGCAGGCATCCACGACCTGCAGGCGCAGGGACGCGTAGGTAGCCAGCAGCTCAGCCTTCCGCCGGTAGTCATGCGGGGTGGCCTCGATGACCCGCGGCTCATCGGCGGCGATCGCGGCACAGAACTCGGCCGCCAGCTCAGGCCGGCCCTGGCGCTGCGGGTCAGCCAGCAGATGGCAGATCTCGGTGACCGTAAGTGACGGAACGACCAGGCGGGACCAATGCTCCGCCAAGAACGCGGCACAGCGGACGTGGTCACGGTCAGCGGCATTGAACGCCGCGACCAGCGGCCCGGTGTCGCACAAGATCATGCTGACGCGGCCCCGGCAGCGTCGTCGCGATCGGGATAGGTCAGGTACTTGTCGTGGTTACGGCCAAGGTCAGCCGGGCCATGCAGGCGCCGACCAGCGCTGACAGATGCTCGGGCAGGGCCAGAGCATCGTCTCGCCCGGCCGCCTGCTCGCTCACCGGCACATCGTCGCCCATACCCGCAATGTAGAGGCCGGTACATGCCAACATGGTGCAGACGCGCGACGGCCCGCGAACTGGAACGACGTCACGGCCGCGGCAACCTTCTGCTGCTGCAAGGACGCGCCCGCCTCACCGCTGACTTCGTCCACTTCGCGGACCCGCACTCATAGCGCCGGTACTGAGCCGAAACTGGCGGTGGTACTGGCAACGTACGCGGCTATTCAGCCGGTCCACATCGTCGAGACCAGCAGCACCGTAACTGACCTGGGAGCCGTTGCCGCCGCTCCCTGCCGGGCGTCGCTGTCCCGCAGCCAGACAGGGTGACCAGAACGCGCCCGCCCGCACCAGACGAGATCCCCGTCTTCCAATGCACCCCCGCCGCCGAGCTCGGCGTCCTAGTCCTCGGTGTGCTTGCGTCACGGCGGAATTCGACCACATCAGGAACCCGTGACACGCCATGGCCGCTGTTTCCGCAGAAGCATGTCTCGTGGTTTACGACGGCTCTATAAAGTCGCGCTTAGAAGTACTGCGTTCCCAGTCATCCAGGGATACGAGAGGCACAGGCCATGACGACTGCGGCGCGTGACCGGCTGGCCCGGACGTTGCGCGGCGACACGCAGACCGCGTTCAGCATGGAGCTGGCGGCGAGGACGGACGACCTGAGCCTGGAGGTCGAGGGCTTCGGACCCGTCAAGTTCCCGGTGACGCCCGCGCGGGCCCGCAAGCTCCTCGGCCTCGGCCTGCCGGCCAGGTTCGGCCGCGGCGAGGAGACGCTGACCGACCCGGACGTCCGCGACACGTGGGAGATCCCGAAACACCTCGTCCGCGCCGAGTGGAACGACGGCATGCTGGAGGTCATCCTCGCGACGGTAAAAGAAGAGCTAGGACTACCGAACGCTGCCGAACTAACGGCCGACCTTCATTCCCTCCTGGTCTACGAGCCGAACCAGTTCTTCCTCGCCCACCAAGACTCCGAGAAAGACGACTCGATGATCGGCACCTTGGTGGTGACGCTGCCGTCCAGTTACACCGGCGGCGAGCTGATGGTGGGGCATAACGAGGAGTGGAAGGCCTACCAGGGGTCGAAGACGGCGCTGTCGCTGGTTGCCTTCTACGCTGACTGTCGGCACGAGGTTCTCAAGGTGCAGTCGGGGTACCGGATCACGCTTACTTATAACCTGCTGCTGCATGGGGACACCAGCCGTCCGGAGGGCGATGAGGGAACTGTCACCGAACTGGCGGGCCTCCTCCGTGAGCACTTCAGCACGCCGGGGTCCAGCTATTACGGCGGACCTGCGACCGACCCGCCGAACAGGCTCGTCTACCTCCTCGACCACGAGTACACCCCGCGTGCGCTGAGCTGGACCCGGCTGAAGGGCGCCGACGCCAGCCGCGTGTCCCTGTTGCGGATCGCGGCCGAGCGGGTAGGGTGCGAAGCCGTCCTCGCGCTCGCCGATATCAAGACGACGCACAGCGCGTTTCCGGCAGATGAAGGCTACGGATACCGACGACGCCGGGACTGGTACGACGATGACGAGTACTCCGGCGGCTCCAGCGGCAGCGAACGCGAGTACGACATTCAGGAGCTGATCGACTCCGACATCACGCTCACGCACTGGACTGGACCGGAGGGCACCCGGCTCGAAGAGACCTCGCTGTCCGTGGACGGTGATGAGGTGTGCGCGTCCACCGAGGCTGGCGACCTCAAGCCCTACTCCTCAGAGTACGAGGGCTACATGGGCAACTGGGGCAACACGCTGGACCGCTGGTACCGCCGGACGGCGGTCGTCGTGTGGCCCCGCGAGCAGGCCTTCGCGAATCGTGCCGAAACCTCGCCAGCCTGGGCTCTTGATGAGCTCGCCGCGATGGCGTCATCAGGCGACGTGCCGGGCGCCCGGGCCGCCACAGCGACTCTCGCGCCGTTCTGGGACAGCGCTCTGCACGCACGGACGCCGGAGGATAGGGGCAGGATCTCCGGGCTGTTCGGCAAAGCGCTGCGGGCGGCGAACGCCGTGACTGACGCGGCGACCGCAGCGACGCTGCTGCGTCCGTTCCGCGTTGAGAACCTGACAGGTGCCTACGTCGACTCGTTCGGAAAGGTCGTCAGCAGCTACGGCCAGCAGTGGACGGCGGAACTACTGCGGACGTGGTTCGGTGGGGAGCCGACGTGGGCATACGGCGGCGGACAGGAACGGCCGCAGTGGGTGGCGGACTGGCTTCCCGGCCTGTGCGCGGGGCTAGACGCTGCGCACGGCGCCGGCACGGTGGCCGCGCAGCAGCTGCTTGACCTGGCATGGGAGTGGACCGGCAAGGACATCGGCACGGGACTCGCGTCGTCGTCGCCCAGCTACCGCGACAAGAAACTCAGCGACCTGGGTAAACCGCTCGCCTCGGTGCTGACGGCCACCGCCGCGATTGGAGCAGCTAGCACACGGGATATAGTATCCCGATATATCCGGCAGCAGGAGGATGCGGTGACCGCGCTGGAGATGTCCGCGCTGCGGGCCGCCGCGGAGCTGCCCCGGGACGGCACACGCGACGACGCTGGCTTCGGCGAACTGGCCGCCGACTGCGCGGCACGACTCCGCGCCCGGCTCGCCCGCCCGCGGCGCGCGTCCGGCGACTGGTCGATCGAACTGCCCGCAGGCGGCTGCACATGCGACCTGTGCGACACCCTCCGCATGTTCCTGGAAGACCCGAACCGGCGCGCATTCGAGTGGCCGCTCGCCCAGCAACGCAGGCAGCACGTCCACTCCCGGATTGACGCCGCCGAACTGCCGGTCAGCCACGTGACCAGGCGGCAAGGCCGCCCCTATGCGCTCGCCCTGAAGAAGACCGACACGTTATTCGCCCGCGAGCAAGAGGCGCGGGCCAGGGACCAAGCGGATCTGGAGTGGCTAGCGGCAGAATGGAATCCCGGTGCTTGATCGGCGGGCGGGGGTTACCGGGTTACAGGCAGAGCGCGTACGCTCCGGGTTCGACGTATCCGGATCAACGCCACCGCCCCGGCGGGGTGGCGCCACGGGCCGCGGCCGGGCCGGTGCGGGAAAGGCCCGGGGCCAGCGCCGGGCATTGCTGATACCACGCGGTATCATATGGCTATGGCTATGACGCTCAGGCTCAGCGATGAACAGACGGAGGCGCTCCGACGGAAGGCGGAGGCCGAACATCGTTCCATGCAGCATGTCGCGCTGGCCGCCATCGATGCCTACGTTCACCAGGCAACCCCCGCGCGCCGCCAGTCGGTTCCGGTCACGGAGCTCATGACGGTGTTCCAGGACCTGCCTCCGATGAGCGCGGAGGCGTTCCGCGCCGGTCAGGATCGCTACGCCGACGCTGAGGCATACTTCGACGCCTACGAACGCATCCACGAGCCTGAGGACGGCGAGTGACCTCCCGCTACCTGCGCGGGCTCGGCGACACGAATATCCTGATCTACCTGGAACGGCTGGCGGTCGATCAGCTGCCCGCCGAGCTCCTCACCAGCACGGTCAGCCTCGCCGAGCTGTCGGCAGGGGTGCATTCGGCCGTGGATGCCAGTGAACGCGCCCGGCGGGTCCTTCGTGTGCAGCGAGTGGAGGCGACCTTCAGCCCGCTGCCATTCGATGTTGAGGCCGCCCGGCAGTACGGGATTATCGCCGCCGAGGTGATCGCCATGGGCCGCAGGCCCCGCGGCCGCGTTGCTGACCTGATGATCGCGAGCATCGCGGCAGCGAACAAGCTTCCTCTGTTCACCACCAATCCCGCGGATTTCCGCGGGCTCGAATCGGTCGTTACTGTCGTTCCAGTTCCTGTCCCGGCGTCCGTTCTCTGAACAGCGGACCGCCAAGCTCCGGCTGCATAACTTGAAAGAGCTACGACCGAGGTGAAGCCGCGCCAGAGACGAAAGCCCCAGGTCCGCGCCGAGTACCTAGCCGAAATGTGCGAGATCGCGGCATATACCACCCGGTTTCCCTAGTGGAGCCGGGTTTTCTCTTCCGTGTGCCTTGGAATCGATCATGGCTGCTCGCCTCGATCAGACTGCGGCACTCAATGTCGGTGTGAGGCGCCGGGGGGCGGGGAAGCCGAGGCTGTCGTGCCAGGGTGCACGCACTCGGGAGGGCGCGATGCAGGATCGGCGCGGACGAGCTTCATCGTGGAGGCAGCCGCGCACCACCGCGGGCTTGTGGCTGCGTGCGGGGGTGTTCGGTGATCGTGATTCCCGGATGCGGCTCAGCAAGCGGCTGAACGGCGGAAAGCCTGGCTGGAATGAGGACGAGCCTGCGGTTGCCGAGGCCGCGTGCGAGCTGGCCGTGGGCCGGCTGTTCGGGGTCGGCACCGATGAGGGGGCGGTCGTCGCGTTCGCCAACCTTGAGGTGATCACCGACGCGTTGTGCACTCAGATCTTGTTCGAGGGCAGCCGCGCGATCGGGATCGAATTTGAGAAGGGTAACGAACTCTCCCGGCTGACCGCCGACCGGGAGGTGATCCTCTGCGCCGGCGCTTACAACTCGCCGCAGTTGCTGATGCTGTCCGGCATCGGAATCGCGGCCGAGCTGCAGGCCTACGGCATCGAACCACGAGCTGACCTGCCGGTCGGCGAGAACCTGCAAGATCACGTCCATGTCGCGATCGGCTATCTGACCGATACCGAGACGCTGCTGACCGCCGAGAACGAGGCGAACATCGCGCTGCTGCAAAGTCCCGGCCGCGGTCCGCTGACCTCCAACATCGGCGAGGCTGGCGGTTTCTTCCGCAGCACCGGTCAGCTGGCCGCGCCTGACTTCCAGATCCACGCCGCGCCTGTCATGTTCGTCGACGAAGGCCTCGGGCTGCCGACCGACCACGGTTTCGGCTTCGGCGCCGCGCTGCTCACCCCGGCCAGCCGGGGCAAGGTGTTCTTGCGGTCGCTGCTACCCAGTGCCAAGCCGCACATCGTGCACGGCTACTTCACCGACCCGGCCGACCGGGCCGCGATGATCCGGGCGCTGCGGATCCTGGCCGAGATCGGCGCCCAGCCCGCGCTGGCACCGCACCGCCGGGCAGACATGCGCGTCCCTGAGTCGGACAGCGACGCCGACGTCTGGGAGTACATCAAGCGCGAGTGCCAGACGCTGTACCACCCGACCAGCACCTGCGCGATCGGCTCGGTGGTCGACCCGAAGCTGCGAGTACTCGGCCTGGAGGCGCTGCGGGTGGTGGACGCCTCGGTCATGCCGACGGTGGTCAGGGGAAATACCAACGCGCCGACCATCATGATCGCGGAAAAGGCAGCCGATCTGATCCGTCGTTCCTAGCCGCTGGGAACGATGAGGTATTTCGAGCCGGTGGCCTGCCTGGCGTAGCCGGCGACGGCGCCTGGCTGGAGCGCGCCTGCCAGCGATACCTGGTCGGTGTAGCTGCTCGCGAAGGTGGTCGTCAGCTCGGCGGCCACCCGGCGGCGCAGCCGCTCGATACCGTCGGGGCCGATCCGCTGCAGGAACGGCGTGAGCAGCCAGCCGCCCACGCCCCAGGCCATGCCGAAGTTGCGGGTCAACTCGGTCGGCCCGCGGTCGAGCGAGCCGTAGATGTAGACCTGCTTGTGTACCGCGGATCCGTACCTGCTGTAGCTGCCTGCGGCCGCGGTGGCCGCAGCCTCCATACAGGTCAGGATCTGGCTGGCGAGCCTGCCACCGCCGGTGGCGTCGAAGGCGAGCGTGGCCGATGTCGCGGTCAGGGCGTCGGTCAGCTCGTCCATGAAGGCCGCGGACGTCGAGTTGCAGACGTAGCTGGCACCTGCCGATCTGAGCAGCTCGTCCTGCTCCTGCCTGCGGACGATGTTGACCAGCGGGACCTGCTCGGCGATGCACAGCCGGTTCAGCATCTGGCCCAGGTTGGACGCGGCGGCCGTATGCACCAGGGCCACGTGCCTTTCCAGCCGCATGGTCTCCACCATGCCAAGCGCCGTCAACGGGTTCACGAACGATGAGGCCCCGTCGAACTCCGAGGTGCCGTCGGGTAGTTCCAGGCACAGCGACGCAGGCACGCAGCGGTATTCGGAGTACATGCCGCCCCCGGCCGCCGCCACCGTCTTGCCGAGCAGGGCGCTTGCGGCGGCAGCGGAGCCAGCCGCCACGACTGTCCCCGCGCCCTCGTTGCCGACCGGCATCGGCACGCCTACTCGTCCCTTCATGGCCCGCATCGCCGCTTCCGGCAGCGGCGCCGTGACCACGGGCCGGTCGGCAGAACCGGCAAAGACCGCCGCGTCCAGGTCGGCGCCCGCCAGCAGCAGACCGAGGTCTGACGGGTTGATCGGCGCTGCCCCGACCCTGATGATCACCTCGTCCGGGCCGGGCTCGGGTACCTCGACGGTCGCCAGGAACAGCTCAACGACCTGATCAGCCCTGACCAGCGACTGCAGTTGCAGCGCCGTGGCTGGTATCTGTGCCGGCATTCGATCAGCCCCTTGGTCGCGGTGGGAGCCCCGTGGGGCGATGCTAACGGGCAGCGGTCAGCGGCTGCCTGCCGGAGCCGGTGCTCAGCAATCGGGCGGCAGGCTCACGACGGCGCCGAGTTGCTGCAACGGCAGTGGCCAGCAGTCGCATACGCCGCTGTCGGTGACCAAGCCCGTCCGGGCGTTCATCACGGCCGAGAAGTCGGTGTCGTGAGCCGCGGGCAGCTGGGATCCGGCCGGCCCGCTGTAGCCCGCGTGGACCGCCCTGGCATAGACCTCGACGACCCAGACCAGCGTGCTGGCCGGCATGCCGGTGCTGATGTCGCCCCTGGACTCGACAGGCTCGCCTTTCGCGTAACTGATCAGCACGAGGTGCACCTGCTCGATGCCGGTGAAGAATCCGCGCGGCCTGCACGACCAGCCCGCAGGCCCGCGCGGCCGGAGCGGGCCTGGCGTAGAAGCGGTGGGCATCGGCGGTCTCGCGGCCGTCGTGGTCGCGGCCGGGCTCGTCCAGGGCGCGCTGGCGGACATGTTCAGGGAGGAGCTGGGAACGCGGCTGACCCGGCTGCCGAACGGATCAGTCCGCCTGGCTGCCCGGCGCCTTCCCACACCAGATCCGGCCCATCAGCTCGCAAGCCGAGCGATAGCCCTTGACCGACCGCATCTCTCCCAGGCCGATCCTGCAGGCAGGACTCTCGTCATCGTGCCGCCATGAACAGGCCGTCGATCTCGGGCCCGGGTTTGGGTGGTCCGCCGTCGCTGTTGTGAGCCTCCCGGATCGGCAGGCTTCTCGAAGGGCTCGGCGCATCGCCGCCGGCCCAGGTCTGAGATTGGCGATCAATATGAGCGCTCCGGACACCGCTGGCTTGACCGTAAGCCGCGCGGCGCTTGAACGGCCGGACCGATGCTGTTGGAGGCCTGCGAATGGAAGCTGCCCGGTTCACTTCACTGTGCACGCGGTATTCGGTGAAATGCCGTCGTGCTAATGCCCGCACATCTAGAGTCGTGGCCGTGCAGTCCAGTCAGCGGAGCCAGCCGGATGGCCGTCGCCGCGTAGTGCTGCTGTGGACGCTAGCGGGCGCATTATCGCTTGCGATTATAGCCTTCGCCATCTGGCTACTCCCGCTGCTGCTGACGCGTCATCCATCCGCAGGACTTACTCCCGCGGCCCGGCTGAAGGCTGAAAACGACGCGCGGACATCGGTACTAGCCGCACTGGCGGTCGTGGCTGCAGCGGCGATTACAGCCCGATACACGTGGCGGGCAGCGAAGTCGACCCTGGCCGGTCAGCAGATCGACCGTGACCGCCAGCAGATTGACCGCGAACGGCAAGAGACAGACCGGCAGGCACAGATCACCGACCGGTACACCAAGGCGATTGACCAGCTCGGCAGTGACAAGGTCGACGTCCGGATCGGCGGTATCTATGCCCTAGAACGCCTCGCTCTCGACTCCGCAAGAGATCACCCGATCGTGATGGAGGTCCTGACGGCCTTCGTACGCGAACGCGCCCGCGAACCGCAAGCCCAGCTCGCACCCGGCGCTCAAGCTAGTCGCGGGCCTGCGGCTGAACCCGTGATACGCCCAGACATCCAAGCCGCCCTGACGGTGATCGGGCGCCGCAACTCCTCATACGACAGGGGGCGGATCGACTTCGCCGGCGCATACCTTGCCGGCGCTAACCTCTCCGGCCGCGGCGGCAGCGCGGACTTCGCCCGCGCGGATCTCAGCAACGTGGACCTCACGAGCGCGAACCTGACCGGCGCGAACCTGACCGGCGCTCTCATGACTGGCGCCAATCTAGACGGCGCGGACCTCACCCGCGCGAACCTCCAGGGCGCGGACCTCAGCCGCGCGAACCTGACAGGCGCGAACCTCATGGCGGCGAATCTCGCGAACGCAACCCTGATCAGCGCGAGCCTGGGCGGGGTGTTCCTTGGACACGCGAAACTCGTGCGCGCCAGCCTGGTCGGCGCCAGCCTCGGCGAGTCGTATCTCGGCGGCGCCGACCTCAGTGGGGCCAACCTCACCCGCGCGAACCTCACCCGGGCGAACCTTGCTGACGCGAACCTCCAAGACGCATATTTCCCCGACGAGACCCGAGTCCCCAACGGCTGGATGCGAGACCACTCCGGCCGACTAACTCGGACTCCCAGCGAGCCGAGTTCCCGTGACCCGAGATTGTGACTCTCCATTCGCTGAGGAGATCGGACTATTCCCCTTATCGCCAGCAAACAGTGGCTGGCAATTCGCTGCGCCAGCGATGGTCCTTAACAAGATCATAGCCGAACAATCTGTGCGCCTCGTGGTGTTCCGCAGGGCCGCACGGTAACCGCCCAGTGTCGGTCGATGCCGGTCCTTTGGATATGGCAAATGAAGGACGTCTGCTGCCGGTGAAGGGCATTTTCCCCGGGTGGTGTTCGTCAGCCAGCCTGGCCTGGCCGCCGGCTCGACGCGTGGAGGGCTTCGCCGACACGCGGGCCGGGCCGGAGCGGGCGGCGGGCGGGGGGTTCCCTGCGGCTGGCGGGGTTGCCAGGTCTGCCGGCGCTGGGCGGTGGCTGATGCCGGGTGCTGCCGGCAGGCGGTCTGGCCGGGATGCGGATGGCATGCAGCGCACCCCGGCGGTGCCACAGCGGGAGAGCGGGAAAGTCGTAACGTGCGGAGGTGTGATGACTCTCGCCGCCAAGCTGGAGCCGGAGCCGCAGGTAACCGCTCGCGTCAAGGTGCGGCCCAGGGCGCAGCTCACTCTTCCCGAGGAAATCCGGCGGGCGCTCCGCATCGGCGAGGGCGACGAGGCCGAGTTCGCCGTGCATGACGACGGCACCGTCACCGTACGCGGATTCATCTCCGTCCCCACCGACCAGGCATGGTTCTTCACCCCCGACTGGCTCGCGGGCGAGCGGGAAGCCGACGAGCAGATCGCGTCCGGCGGCGGGCAGGTCTTCCACTCGGCCGATGAGATGCTCGCGCACCTGGACGCCCTGGCCGGCGGCGAAGACGAAGCCTGATGCCCGCCTTCGAGCTGACACCCAGATTCGAGCGGGACTGGCGCAAGCTCACGGCGCAGCAAGGGAATGCCTTCCGTAAGACGGTCCGGGAGGCTTTCATCCCCGACCTGGACACCCCGGATCAGCCGTTCCGGCCTGGCCTGCGAATCACAGGCGTCACCGCGCACCCGGGCGTATCCGAGATGACCTGGGCGCCTGACGGCCGTGCGACCTTCAGCTACGGCGAGGAACGCATCGCCGGGAAAGCCCACGTCATCTGGCGGCCGATCGGAACCACTCCATGTTCACCCCGCCCCCAGGGCCCTGACATTCGCCGGGACGGCGACTTGCCGCCCCGGCGAGCGTCGGCCGGCCTGCCGGCCGCGACCCGCCAAGCCGACTTGTACTACGCTCAGTGACCGACTTATCCGGGCGCCGCACGACTGCCGTGGAACGAGTCGTGGAACGAGCGTCGCGGGATCACGCTGCACTGGGTGCGTTCCGGGCGTCCGCGCGGCGGCATCTGTGCAGGCAGTGCGCCCGGGGCGGCCGGACGGTCCTCTCTTAATCCGCGGGTTCGGGGTTCAAGTCCCTGGCGGCGCACCCGTCCTGACCTGGCCTTTCTCAGCCCGGGAGTGGTTCCGGCGGCCATGGCGTGGAACGAGTCGATCCGCTGCTTCGCTACACATAGTGCACTCAATGCACATGCAGCTAGCTCGCCTGATCACACTGGGTAGTCAGCACTCGCTCGTGCATGCGTTTAGCAAGCTCCGCCCAGCGCTCGTGCGGCGCGGTGACGAACTCGACGAGAATGGCGGCGCTCTCGACGGCGTTCGAGCCGGCCTTGCTGATTAGGGTGAGAGCTTCTCGTTCCGTGGCTGCAGCCGTGGGCCGGTGGGAGATCCTCCTGGGCCGAAGGTGCCGCCATGCGCGGCGCCGCTTCGCGAGGGAGGTTGTCCGTCCGGGCGGACGATCAAGAGGAAGGAGAGTACCCACTCCTTTCCATTTTCAGCATACAGCGCAGCGGGGGGCTTGCCGCAAGACCCGGGTCGTGCCGCATAATCGCTGGCCGGGCCCGGAACCTACGGAGAAGGGGGACGCGAATGCGTGTGTTGTTGTCGACGTACGGATCACGCGGGCACGTTGAACCGCTGGTCGGACTCGCCGTGCGGTTGCGGCACTCGGCGCGGAGGTGCGGCGGTGCCGGTGCGCGCGGTGGTGACGGGGGCGACGCGGCGGGCGGCGGCGGGCCTGCCCCGGCGCGCGGCCGAGTTGGCCGCCGCGCAGTTCGACACGGTCGCCGCGGACGCTGCTGGCCGGCGCGGTCAGCCGGGAAAGGCCGCCAGTGCCCGCGTGAACCACGCGTGATCGCCGGGCCAGGACCGAGAGCACGAGAACCTGCAGACCTGGACGACCTGAACCGGCAACGGCCACGGGGGGCACGTCAGGCGCAGTGTTGCTCGTCATGGCCACCAGGTTCGTCACGCCGGTCCAGGCGCCCTGCTGCGCGCAGCGGTTGCAAGCCCGCCTCCGATCGGAGCTGATGACGTGAATTCTCTGACTGCCAGCGCGTTTGACCTTCCCGACCACCTCGCCGCCAAGGCCGACCCGGCGCTGACCGCCGGCGACGAGCAGCACTTCGCGGCCATCGCGGAGAGCCTCGAGCAGTCGATCGCCGACCTGTCCGACCGCCTCGATGCCGAGCGCAAGGCACCAGGCGGCATAGGCCAGGAAGCGATGGACCGGGACATGGAGATCCACCGGCTGACCGCTCGCCTGCGCGCCCTGCGCCGCTTCGGTCTGGACCTGTGCCTCGGACACATGGTCAGCGCAGACAACCCCGAGCCCGTGTACGTCGGACGGCTGGGCCTCACCGACAGCGCGGGTCGCCGGCTGCTGCTCGACTGGCGTTCCCCCGCGGCTGAGCCGTTCTTCGGAGCGACCCACGCCAATCCGATGGGTCTGGCCAGCCGCCGCAGGTATCGCTGGACCCGCGGCCGGATCAGCGATTACTGGGACGAGGTGTTCACCGCCGACGGGTTGGAAGGGCACGCCGCGCTCGACGACCAGTCCGCCTTCATCGCCAGCCTGGGCGGCAGCCGGTCGGCACGGATGCGAGACGTGCTCGGCACCATCCAGGCCGACCAGGACGCCATCATCCGCGCGGGATCCCGCGGCGCTCTCGTCGTCGACGGCGGTCCGGGTACGGGGAAGACCGTCGTCGCTCTGCACCGCTCCGCCTACCTCCTCTACGCCGACCCCCGGGTCGGTCACCGCCGGGGCGGCGTGCTGTTCGTCGGTCCGCACCAGCCCTACCTGGCCTACGTCGCCGACGTGCTCCCCAACCTCGGCGAGGAGGGCGTGCAGACCTGCACGCTGCGGGATCTCGTCGCTGAGGGCGCCACGGCAGCGATCGAGGCCGACCCGGACGTGGCCCGCCTGAAGTCGTCCGCGGACCTGGTGAAGGCGATCGAGACGGCCGTGAGGTTCTACGAGAAGCCGCCCGCCACGGGGATGACGGTCGAGACCCCCTGGTCCGACATCTGGCT
The DNA here is from genome assembly GCA_963850875.1 of uncultured Actinomycetota bacterium. GTDB lineage: Bacteria > Actinomycetota > Actinomycetes > Streptosporangiales > Streptosporangiaceae > Chersky-822. The sequence continues at coordinate 863,515 of CAWKNA010000003.1, read as the reverse complement.
CAGCGCCGCCGACTGGGCCGAGGCGTACGAAGCACCAGAACCCGGTACTCCGCACAACGAGGCGCGCGACCAGATCTGGGAGGAGCTGCTCACGATCCTGACGGACAAGCACGACAGCGACGTCCCGGCGCACCTGCTCCGCCGGTCGCTGCAGCAGAACAGGGAGCTGATCACGGCCCTTAACCGGGCGTGGCCGCTGCTCTGGGCGGCTGACCTCGTCGGAGACCTGTGGTCGGTACCCGCCTACCTGCGGTTGTGCGCTCCGTGGCTCAACCCCGATGACGTTCAGCAGCTGCAGCGCGAGAACGCCCAGGCCTGGACGGTGTCCGATCTGCCGCTCCTGGACGCAGCACGGCAGCGGCTCGGCGACCCGGAGGCGTCACGACGTAAGCGTCGGCATAACGCGGCTGTCGCCATCGAACGCGAGCACATGGCCAGGGTCGTCGACGACCTGCTCGAGGCCGCGGACGACGAATACGGCGTAGGTCTGGTGACGATGCTGCGCGGCGAGGACTTCCAGGACGCTCTGGTCAATGAGGCCGCAATGCCCAGCACCGACCCGGACCTGCTCGCCGGCCCGTTCGCGCACATCGTCGTGGACGAGGCTCAGGAACTGACCGACGCAGAATGGCAGATGCTGCTGCTCCGCTGCCCGTCCCGGAGCTTCACCATCGTCGGGGACCGGACCCAGGCCAGGCACGGGTTCACGGAGTCGTGGCAGGAACGGCTCGAGCGGATCGGGCTCGACCAGATCAGCCTGGCATCCCTGAGCATCAACTACCGGACACCGGAAGAGGTCATGACCGAAGCCGAGCCCGTCATCCGGGCCGTGCTCCCGGACGCCAACGTGCCGACCTCCATCCGCAGCAGCGGCGTCCCCGTCGTCCACGGATCTGCCTCGGATCTAGGCTCGATCCTCGACACCTGGCTCGCCACGCATGCCGACGGGATCGCCTGCGTCATCGGCGACCCCGCATTCCGGGCGACGTCCCGCGTCCGGTCGCTGACCCCGGAACTGTCGAAGGGACTCGAGTTCGACCTGGTCGTCCTCATCGACCCAGAGGCATTCGGCACGGGCACCGAAGGAACGGTCGACCGCTACGTCGCCATGACCCGGGCGACCCAGCGGCTCGTCATCCTCACGAGCCGGCGGCCAGAAGATATCGGCATCGTCCCTCTACAACGGCACCCGGAGCCTTTTCGAGCAGGCAGGATTCAGCTACGTGCGGCCCAAGGGCAAGAGCCAGTGCGTGATGCGCAAAGTGGTCTCCTGACGCATGAGCAAACGCCCTGACCTCGCCGGCAACGGGCAGCGTGCGGAGTGCCGGTACGGGCTGCCATTCGCGAGCTGACCAGGGTGATCTCGGCGTCTCTGGCCAGCCGTGTGCGCTCGTGGTACCAGTGTGGGCGGGCCTGGTGGCGGCGGTGCTAGTCCAGCCACTGGCAGGCGTGGCCGGGCGGGCAGGACGTGCGCGATATGCTGGCGCGGGTGATAGGCGCGCTTGAACTCTGATTGCGGCTGTCCGGACTGACGCAGGGGAACACGATGCCCTACACGCCCTACACCTATACGAGTCCGGATGATCCCGCCAGGGAAGATGAGGGCTTGTTCGGCCCCGGGTCGGTGACCTGGCGTGTTATGAACAGCCGGATCATGTGGGTTGCGATTGTCCGCGCACTGTACCTGCAGGCATTACATCCGCGGGTGATACGCGGCACGTTGCAGAACGCCGCCACCATCACACAGCCAGTGGACGCCTGGGCCAGGCTGAGGCGGACCAGGAAGTTCATCGAAACGCGCACTTTCGGGACGATGGCCGAGGCAGAACGTGCGGGACGCCGCGTGCGCAAGATTCACGAGTCGCTCACCGGAACCGACCCCGACGGCACACGGTACCGGGTGGACGAGCCCGAGTTGCTGCTGTGGGTGCATTGCGGCGAGGTCGCCTCCTGCGCCGACGTTGCCCGGCGCAGCCGACTGCCGTTCTCCGCCGCGGATCTCGATGCCTTCGTGGACGAGCAGCGCGCAAGCGCGGAGCTGATAGGCGTCGACCGCGCGGCGGCGCCCGCTTCCATGGCCGAGCTCGCCGCCTACTACGAGGAGATCAGGCCGAGGTTGTACGCGTGCGACGAGGCGAGACAAGCGCTCCGGCTGACCTTCCATCCTCCGGTGCCCGACGGCAACCGCGTGCTGAAGCTAGGGCTGCCGCCGGTTAGCGCCCTGGCGTTCTCAACCCTGCCGCGCTGGGCGCGGCAGATGTATGGCAGGCCGAGCGGTCCGCTGAGCGACATGGCGGCGACCGCTGGGCTTCGGGCCGCGCGCCTGGCGTTTAGTCAGCAGCGGCTGTTCCTGGGTGCCATGCGGGCAATACACCGCGCCGAATCGGCAGGCGAAAGAGGCTCCTAGTGCGGCAGGCACCATTTGGGCGTTGACCTGCGGCAGAGAGCGGATCAGGGCAAGGTAATCTCCTCAGGCACGCCGCCAGGGACCAGCTCGCACAGCACCGCGTCGAGCCGGCACCCGATCTGGTTCTTGGCCCGGCCCAGATCCCGGTGCCGCCGGGACCACACCCGCAGCACCGCTGCGTGGTCATCAGCGCTCACCGGGCGGCGGGCCGGCGAGCGCAGCGCCGCGACCGCCACTGACAGGGCATCCTTCGGGTCATTCTTGTTACTCGCCCCGGTCGCCAGCAGCCGCGCCCGGGCGCCGAGCTTGGGCTGGATGTCCACCACCCGCTCACCAGCCGCGACGAGCTGCTCGTGAGCCGGGATCCGCTCTGGGTTGTCCCGTTCGGGATTGATGTCGGCGGGGGTGCTCCTGGCCGGGTCGGGTGTTGGGCATCGAGTGTGAGGACATCGCGGGGTTGCCTGCTGCGGTGCCGGGTGGCAGCCCGGCGGTTACTGGGTGGGGGTTGCCAGGTTGTGCTGGTAGGCGTAGCGGACGGCCTGGGCGCGGTCGCGGGCGCCGGTTTTGGCGAAGATCCGGTTGATATGGGTTTTGACGGTGGCGTGGCTGAGGTAGAGGCGCTGGGCGATGTCGGTGTTGCTCAGGCCGGAGGCCAGGAGGGTGAGCACTTCGGCTTCGCGCGCGGTGAGCCCGTCGGGCGGTGTGCGGCCTGGGCCGGCTGGGTCTGCGGTGGCGGGCTGGCTGATGACCGCGGCCACGAGCCGTTCCTGGACGGCGGGGTCGAGATGGGTCTGGCCGGCGTGGACCGCGCGGATCGCGGTCTCGATCTGCTCGGCGCTGGCGTCCTTGGTGAGGTAGCCCCGTGCGCCTGCCCGCAGCGCGGGGATTATCGCGTCCTCTTCGGCGTAGGTGGTCAGTACCAGCACCCGGGCGGCAGGCAGCGTGCGGCTTAGTTCGGCGGTCGCGGCGATGCCGTCGGTGCCCGGCATCCGCAGGTCCATCAGGATCACGTCGGGGTGGTGAGCCTGGGCCAGCCGCACGGCCTCGGCTCCGTCGCAGGCGGTGCCGACGACGTTGACGCCGTCGATGAGCCCGGCCAGTAGGCTCAGCCCGTCGCGGACGACCCGCTGGTCGTCGGCGATCAGGACCCGGATCGGGCCCGGCCTCGGTGGGGCTGTCATGCAGGCACCTCCAGCTCGACCAGCCACCCGCCGACGGTCGGCCCGGCCCGCGCGGTGCCGCCGGCCCGCTCGGCTCGCTCGCGCATCGCCGCCAGGCCGTGCCCGCCGCCGGCATCGGCGAGCACGGCGGGCCGGGGCGCAGCGGCCGGGCTGGTACCGGCCCCGGGGCGGCAGGCGTGGTCTTCGACGGTGAGCAGGATGCGGTGCGCCTGGTAGCTGACAGTGACGGCGGTGGCCGCACCGGGCGCGTAACGGGCGATATTGGTCAGCGCTTCCTGGGCGCCGCGGAACAGCGCCAGGCTCGCGTCGGCGGGCAGCGGCCGGCGCGTGCCGTCGATCCGCAGGGTCGCGCCGGTCCCGGTATCGCGGCGGAAATCCTCGACCAGAGCGTCCAGCTGGTCCAGGGTGGGCAGCCGGTCACCGCGTAGCGCCCCGACGGCTTGCCGTGCGTCAGCGAGCCCGGCTCTGGCCAGTTCGGCTGACCGCTCGATCACGGCGCGCAGGTCAGCGTTGACCGGTTCTCGCCCGGCGAGCTTGCGCGCGCCCTGAAGCTGGATCGCCAGTGCGGACAGCGAGTGGGCCAGCACGTCATGCAGCTCGCCGGCGATGCGGCTGCGTTCGGCGAGAGCGGCCGCCGCCGCCTGCGCGTCGCGGGCGTCCTGGAGCTGGGCCAGGAGCATCTCGGTGCGGTCCTGGTCCTCCCGGCCGCGGCGGATGAACTGGCCGGTGACCGCGAGCAGCAGGCACACGAGTATCGCGGTGATGGCCGACTGGGCCGCGGGGTGCTCGGTCAGGCCGGTCGTCACGGCGAGGGCGGCAGTGATCGCTCCCGCGGTGGTGGCAGCCTGGGCGGGTGGTAGTCGGACCGCGGCGATCCAGACTCCCATCGGCGCCGCCAGGTCAACCGGCCCATGCGGCTGCAACACGGCCAGCGCTACCCCGGCCCCGCCGATCAGCCCGATCACGACGGCCTGCGCGGCCAGGCCGCGCCGCGCCCAGCGGACAGTGATCGCAGTCGCGACCGCCGCGGCGTAGACCGCCAGGGCGAGTGAGACGCCCAACCGGGCACCGGCCAGGCCCGGCGCGGGATTGGCCTGCGCGCTCCCCGTCACCACGATCGCGATGAATACCCAGCCCAGCGGCCGCAGCGCCTGCCGCTGGCGGTCACCGCGCTCGCGGGCGTCAGATCGCGCCCGGGCCACCCGTTCCGACGCAGGCCCGCCACCCCCGGCAGCAGGAGCAGGCGGCGCGGGCCGCGGCGCGGCAGGAACAAGGCCCGCCGCGCCCAGCCGTGTCCTCATGGACACAGTCTGGCTCGCGGCGGGCCGGGACGGAAGTTCAGGCACGAGCGCGCGCCGGGACGGGCGCCCGGGCAGCAGCCGGGGCTGCGGCCAGCCGGCGGCCGCGCAGGTAGACCACGGCCAGCCGGGTGAGCACGTCGGCCAGCGCCATCATCACCAGCGCCGCCACCCAGGCATCGGAGCCGGTGATCTGGTGCGCGACGCTGAACCGCCCAATCGCCGGCCCGGCGCCGTGGGTGGCCGCGAACGCAAACGCCATCCGGGCACCCACGCCGCCGATCCACATGCCGGCCGCCACGGCGCCCGCGCGGCCCAGCGCCCGGCCATCAGCACCGCGGCGCACATGGGTCGCCAGGCCGCCTACCGCGCCCATCGCAGCGCCAGCCGACACCCCGGCCAGCTCAAGCGCGATGTCGTTGCCGCCGCCAGGCACCGAGTGCAGGAAGAACACAGCCGCCGCGGCCACGGCCAGCACCGGGACAGCCAGGGCACGCAGATCCAGCTGGTGCTCACGGATCTGGCGGACGACCATCAGGACGAGGATTGCGTTGATCACATACATGTTTATGCTCATGCCGTCACAGTGCCGCCCACCACCCATCCCCAGCGTCAGCCCACGGGTGGGAGTCCAGGTTGACACCCATCTCCACCCCCCAGATGACCCAGGCCCGTTGCTCGCACATCCCGTGCGTCGCGAACACCGCAGCGACAACGTCAAGAGCCGATCACGGACAGCGATAGCCCTGCGAGTCGCTGCCACTGGCCCACCATCGCCTGCCTGTGCGCGGCCAGGCGAGCACTCCCGCATTCCCGGCCAGCAACACAACGCCGGCTCCCCGGACACGCTCGACCGCAACTCCCCGGGCCCCTCCGACCGCCGCATCAGAGACCATTGGGACTGCCCCCGCCGCCCGGAACCCGTGATAGCAACGATGCCCCTCATCACCATCGCGGGAAAGCACATCCGCACACAACTGCCAGACAGCACCCCGACGGCCAGCACAGCGATGCCACGCCATCGAGCCGTGGGCCGGAACGAGGCTTGCGGGCGATCGGTTCGCTGAGCATCGCACCGGGGAGGTCATCCGCCTGGACACCTCCGCTGGCGGTCGGGATGCTGGCGGCCGTCGGCGTACGGTTCGCCGACGACGACGAGTTCCTCGGGCACCTGGAAGCCCTCGACAATGAGCCAGACGGGTGAGGTGCCAGACCACCGCAGGATTCGACACCGCACTAGCCAAGCTCCCCCGAGAACACCGCAAGATGTTCGTCGACGCCGTCCGCACTCACCTGATCCCAGCGCTGGCAGCCGGGGCACACCGCGGCGAGGCACCATGGCCGAAACGTCTCCGCGTACACAAGATCGGCGAGGACCATTCGCTGACCGCCAGGCGCGCAGATGCCGGTCAGCGTCTGCCTGGTTGGAGAACCCGGAGTGAGTCAGCTGGAGGCGGGCATGGCCACGCAGTCACCGGCACCCGGGAGGCTTCCCCGACCGGATCCACCCGGACCAGACCCGCGCGTTCGCGGTCGAACGCGAGATGGCCGCCGATCGTGCATGCCGCCGTGGCGGCGCGGTCGAGTTTGACATCGGACATGGTCCTAGTCATAGTAGTTCTATCGTGGTGCGCGGGGCCCAAGGGCCGCGCCGCCTTCGGACCTGGAGGTGAGTCCGGTGATCGCCCCGCCCAGCCATGACACTGGCCGCAGGCTGGCCCCTCCCGTAGGCAGCGGCGGAGTCGCCCGTGCGGCCAGCCGGTCAGGGCCCTCGGCGGCTGATGACGGTCAGGTCCGGGTGCTCTTCGCCGAGGCCAGGCGCAGGCGGCTGCGGATCAGGCTGGCGGCCGGCGTCGCCGTTGTCGCGGTGGCCGTCGTTGCGGTGGCGCTTGGCCTGGCATGGCCGCCGCTCCCGCACAGCCGCGACGGCGCCGCCGCGCCTGCGGGCAGCTCCGGCACGGCGCACGCCACCGGGCTGCCGCTGCTGGTCTGGGTGGACGCCAGCGGCCGCGTGGTCCTGGGGAACCTGGCCACATCCACCAAGCGTGTGGTGGCCGAGGCCGACGCCGACCCTTCCGCGCCACTCGTCCCGTTCGGCGGGCATATTTACTGGGTCAAGCAAAGCGGAGGCCAGGTGGACGGGGCGTTCTGGCCGCGGACGATCGAGGAACTGAATCCTGCGACGGGCAAGAGCACCGACATCGGCCCCGGCGAGTTCATCTTCCCGTCTGCCGACGGGCGGCGCCTGTACCTCTCGCAGACCGACACCACGCTGGCAGAGTTGCCAGCGGGCGCCCTGGGCCAGCCGACCCAGCTGGCCTTGCCGGCAGGCTGGTACCTGCCCGGCGGGTTCAGCGTCGCGGTGGCGAACGGGATCGTGGTGCAGTCCAACGACACCCGGGCGCTCACGCACCCGGCGGACCTGGCCGTGTGGAACCCGCAGACCGGGGCCCTGACGGTGATCGGCCGCGCCGTCGGCAACGCCGTCGGCAACCTCATCGGTGCCTATACGCCGCCGCGAGCGGGCTACAGCCTCCTGGCCTGGATCCCGGCCAGCTGCCGGTTCCCGTCCTGCCCCATCACGATCACCAACACCGCCACGCTGTCTAGCCGCACGCTGCGCAGCCCATTGGGGTACGGCTTCGTGCTCGGCGGCGCGTTCTCGCCGGGCGGCCGCCAGCTTGCCGTCTTTGCCAGCATCAGTCCGCAGCCGGGCGGCCAGACAGCGGAACTGGCTATCGTCAGCACGGCCACCGGTACGGCCCGCCTCGTCCCCACGGTTCGCATGACAGTCGGCGAGGACGCCGCCTGGGTGCGATGGCTGCCCCACGGCACCTGGCTTATCGTCCAGGCCAGCCGCGACTACCTGGTTACCGCCGCCACCCTCACGACCCGGCCGTTCCGCTTCACCGGCAGCGGCCAGGACATCAACTTCTCAGCCGAGCTCATCCCGCTGCGCGGCTAACGGCAGCCAGGGTCATTGGCGGGCTGGCATCAGGAGGCGCATCTCATGCGGGGCGCGTCCGATAGTACGCAATTGCCGGTGGATTACCCACTCTGGCTGTTAGTGCTAGTTGCGATGTATTATCAACTTGCACCGGGCTATATTGAGGCATTCTGTTATGGTCGGAGGCCGGCGGGGGGCAGTTAGCGGCCAAGGCTCGGATGAGATACCTCAGCCCGTGCGTGAATTTGACGAGTTCCTGAACTTGGTGGCCCCAGACGACGGTAGAAGCTCTCCGGCACCACGAAAACGTTCCTTCAATTGCCATGTCCAAGGTTCTGGGCGCTGCGGTGGGATCGCAGGTGGCGCCGGGAGGATGCCGCCGGGTCCGCGGGAAGGACTAAGTCCACCTCCGAATGAGCATGCACGTGTGGCTGTGGCCCCTTCCTCGGCCTGAGCAGCGGACCGCAGGCGAAGGAGGGAGACGCCATGTCCGATTCACTTCCTGGGCGCCCTGATCTCGACCAGCTGCGCCGCCGGGCCAAGGAACTGCGCGACGCAGCCCGACGGGGGGATGCCGCAGCTTGGGAGCGGTTCGCCCGCCATCATCCATCGGCACGCCAAGACGCGGTCAGTTTGGCTGCCGCCCAGCTGGTCATCGCTCGCGAGCTTGGCTTCTCGAGCTGGCCCAGGCTCAAAGCCGCCATCGACGCCGGCGCGGTCTCCCGCCGAGAGGTGTCCGCGTTCGTGACCGCCTCGGTAGAGGGCCGTTTGCGGCGGGCCAGCGACATCTTCCGTGCCGATCCGAGCATCGCGAGCCGCAGCCTGCTCACCGCGGCGGTGCTCGGCGACGCCGAGGCGGTACGTGAGATGCTCGCCGCCGACCCCGCTGCCGCGGTGGCCATCGACGACGAGCGCGGCTGGCCGCCGCTGCTGTACGCCTGCTACTCCCGGTGGCATCAGATCGACCCCAACCGGGCGCCCGGGATGGCCGAGGTGGCCCGCATCCTGCTCGACGCCAGTGCCAGCCCGAACACCAACGACGGCGGCCGCCCCCGGTACCGGTCGGCCCTGAGGGGATCGGTGGAAGTCAACAATCCCGACATCACCCGGGTGCTGCTCGACGCCGGCGCCAACCCCGACCCTGGCCAGCCCATCGCTGAGGCCGCCGGACATCGCGACCTCCGATGCCTCCAGCTGCTGCTCGCCCACGGCGCACGGGTGGCCGGAACCTGGGCCATCGGCGCCGCCATCTACGCCGACGATCCCGTTGCGATGTCGATGCTCCTCGACGCCCTCGAAGCGGGCGGGGGCGGGGCGGCGGACAAAGCGACCGAAGCGTTGCCGGACGCCGCCGCCGACGCCTCTCTGCCCGTCGTCGTCGCCCTCCTCGACGCCGGAGCGGACCCGCAGGCCACGGACTCAGACGGCGTCTCGGCGCTACGCCACGCAGTCCGGGCCGGAAAGGACGACACCGCGGCACGGTTGAAAGCCCTCGGCGCCGCCGATGACGGCACCGACGTCGATCGGTTCGTCGGCGCCTGCCTCAACGCCGGCCGCCATGCGGCCGAGCAGCTTCTCGCCGACCACCCTGACCTGCAAGACCGGCTGACCGATCAGGACCGGGCCGTGATCTTCGACGCCGCCGCCTCCCGCCCGGCCGAGACGGTCGCCCTCATGCTCGAATTCGGCTTCTCCCCCCATGCTCGCGACGGCTCCGGCGAGCAGCCCCTGCACACCGCCGCCTACCACGGGAACGCAGCGGTGGTCCGGCTGCTACTCGACGCCGGGGCCGACGTCGACGCCCGCGACGCCAGGTTCGACGGCACCCCGTTGGCCTTCGCTACCGTCGGCAGTGGCGAGCGGGCCGGCACACCGGGCGACTGGATCGAGACCGTGAGACTGCTCATAGACGCCGGCGCCTCCCGACAGGATGTGTGGATCTCAGAGAAACCACCCAGCGAGGAGGTCATAGACCTCCTACAGCGCTACGGCATCAACCCCGACGAACCAGCCGAGCAACAACCAGACGACCAGACCGAGCTGCCCGGCGCGGTCGGCACCGGTGTCATGGCCGACATCGCCCGACACCTCGAAACCGCCTATCGCGACCTCGACCTGATCGGGTCGCTCCTGCACCCCCAGGTCCGCTGGACTGGAGTCTGCAGCAACAGCGCGCAGGTCATCGACTGGTATCGCGGCGTCCTCGCCGACGGAACCATGCCCACCGTGCAAAGCGTAGAAGTCGACCGCGACGCCGTGGTGCTCCGGCTCACCCTCACCCGCCAAGCCGAAGGCGCCCGACCCGCGCCACCACAGCAGCTCTACCAGGTCTTCACCGTCGACGGCGCGCAAATCGTCGACATCCGAGGCTACCCCGACCGCCACAGCGCACTCACCCGCACCTGAAGAAACCGCACGAATCAGGAGACCCAGGCAGGCTTAGGCGTGCGAACAACCAATGCCGGCGGTGCCAACACGTCGCACCCCGGCATTAGTGACCTGACGAACCCCGAACGCCCACGATATCGGCTGGTGCGCCTCCAGCCCGAGCAACTCTGAGAGACCGCTGATCGGGCGTACGTCGAGCCGGCGATCTCTATCGAAGGTCCAGCGGACAGTGCCCACGTCGAGAGCGAGGAGGACGAATGGCGATCTTTGATCGAAGGCAAGGGCATGTGGGTGTTCCTGGTCAAACGCGGCCTCGGCGCTGGAAGCGAGCTGCAGCTGTCCTGGCACGAGGCCGACGCTATCGATGCGGCGCGCGAACGCGAGTCATCGTCGATCGTTGGGTTAGAACAGTTTTGCGATGAAGCGGTAGCCGCGGCCGTGGACGGTCTGGATCATCTCCTGGCGGCGACCGTCGTCGCCAATCGCCGCTCGTGCGGATCGGATGCGGCTGCTGAGTACGGATTCGCTGACGTAACGGCTGCCCCAGATCTCGTCAAGCAGCCGTTGTTTGGTGACGAGCCGCCCGCACTCAGAGACGAGAAGCTTGAGTACGTCGAACACTTGCGGCTCGATTGAGACGAGCTGGTCACCGCGGCGTAGCTCGAACGCGTCGGCGTCGAGCACGATGTCGGCAAAGGCGTACCGCGGTCTGTTCGGGGTCTCGGCAACGATCGTGTGGACGTCAGATGCGGTCGGTTCGCGTTGAGTTGACACCTTCGATATCGACCAGGTTTCGCCGAGCGCAGCCACGTTGCAGTTGCCGATCGGGACGAAGCGGGCTTCGTTGCGCGGCCCGAGGTCGGCGACTGTGCTCGTGACGATGATCTGGCTCGGGGCCGCTGCGGTCGCCACGGCGGCGGCTACGGCTACGGCCGGTCCGGAGATCCCGACCCCGGACAGCTCGATCTCGCCGACGTGGATCCCGCATCGTGGAGTGAGCCCTGCTTGGGTTGCGAGCCGCCGGGCGTGGATCGCTACCTCAAGCGCGGGCCCCGGCAAGCCGAAGCAGGCAATGAGCTGGCGATCGTCGACCTCGATCAGCTTGCCGCCCTCGCTGTCGACTTCGTGGCGTATCGCGGCCGTCACTTCTTTGAGGGCTCGGTGGGCGGAGCTGTCACCGCCACCGCTTGTTCGGGTTCCGTCGAAGGTCAGCCAGCTGATTGCTGCGAGGTGCCGTTGTGCCTCGACGGTTGTGGGGCCACCGTCGAGGAACCGGTTGATGAGCTTCAGCATCGAGCCGGAGTCCTCGCCCCAGGGGATGTGCGCGTCGCCGTCGAGCCGGTGGAATTCGGCTCCTTTGACCCTGCGGGCCACCTCTTCTCCGAGGTGGGTCTCGACGACGTGGTCGCCCCGGCGGTGCACGACCAGCACGGGGAGGTCGAGATCATCGACATACGGGGTGGCGTCCAAATCGAAGGTGAGCCCGAGCAGATCGGCGGCGGTGTCGGCGGTCGCCGTGTGCCGTTGGGACTCGGTGTAGTACCGCGCGGCGGCGGCTGACGCGCCGGGTCTGAAGACGCTGGTCAGTGTGCGCGATCCGAGGCCCCAGTTCGCGCGAACGAGCTCGATGATGGCGTGACGAGTCGCTTCGTCGGTGATGTCCGCGCCGTCGAGGTAGCTGGCGATCAGCACGAGCTTGCGCACTCGTGCTGGGAAGGCGGCCGTGTAGCGGATCGAGGTGGGTGCCCCGCAGGAGATGCCGACGAGGTCGATCGGGTCGTCAGCGATCGTGCCGATCACCGTCGACAGGAATCCGACCTCGGTCTCGAGATCGAGCGGTCGTCGAGTGCGACTACTCAGCCCTACGCCGACTCGGTCGTAGCGCACGACCCGGTGCCTGGCGGCGAGCGACTCGATGAAGGAACGGAATTCGGGATCGTCCCAATCGCGTTCCAGATGGCTCGTCCACCACGCCGCTAGCACGAGCGGCGGGCCGTCGCCGACCTCTGCATAGGCGATCCGCTCGCCCGTGGCGGTCGACACCTGCGAGATCGACTGCTTCACCGCCTTGAATGGTATCAGAACATCGATCTACACGAACTCTGCAGACAACCTTCAGGTCGCCTTGACGACTTGTGCGCCCCGGGCTGACACGGTGAACCCACGAACCGCCAAGCCGGACGAACGCGCCCCGAGCGGAGGTACCCATGACCGACAACCTCATCGAGACCGACTACCTCGTGGTCGGGGCGGGGGCCGCGGGGATGGCCTTCACCGACTCCCTGCTGACCGACTCGGATGCAGACATCGTGATCGTGGACCGTCGGCATCGTCCGGGCGGGCACTGGAACGACGCCTACCCGTTCGTTCGGCTGCACCAACCGTCGGCCTATTACGGCGTCAACTCGGTCACGCTCGGCGAGGACAGGATCGACACATTCGGCATCAACGCCGGGATGTACGAGCGGGCGACCGGCCCCGAGATCGTCGCCTACTTCGATCGCGTGATGAACGATCGGTTCGTGCCGTCGGGCCGGGTGCGCTTCTTGGCGATGACCGACTACCTCGGTCGCCACGGCGCCGACCACCGGGTCGAATCGATCGTGACCGGCGAGCAGTGCACGGTGAAGATCCGGAAGAAGCTCGTCGACGCGACGTTCCTCGAAGCGTCGGTGCCATCGCGTCACCGACCGTCGTTCCAGGTCGATCCCGATGCTCGGCTCATCCCTGTTAACGGGTTGACCGAGCTGAGCGACGCTGCATCCGGATACACGATCATTGGTGCGGGCAAGACCGCCATGGACGCTTGCTCGTGGTTGCTCGACATCGGCCTCCCGGCGGACGCGATCCGTTGGATCCGACCCCGCGACTCGTGGCTTCTTAACCGCAAGTACCAGCAGCCGATCAGCCTCGTGCCGTGGCTGATCGAGGGCGTTTCGCTCCAACAGGCTGCCGCAGCCGAAGCCGACAGCCTCCAAGACTTGTTCCGGCGCCTCGAAGACAGCAGCCAGCTCCTTCGCATCGACCCATCCGTCGAACCGACCATGTACCGGTGTGCGACGATCAGCACCGCCGAGCTCGATGCGTTGCGCGCCATCGAGAACGTCGTTCGACTGGGTCACGTCACCCACATCGGCACATCGCAGATCACGCTCGACGAGGGATCGATCAAGACTGATCCGCGCCAAGTGCACGTCGATTGCACGGCAACCGGCCTTCCGGCTCCGCCACCGCGTCCCATGTTCGAGCCGGACCGGATCACGGTGCAGTGCATGCGCATGTGCCAGCCGATGTTCAACACGGCGCTCATCGCCTACGTCGAAGCGACCCGCGACAACGACGACACGAAGAACGCCCTGTGCCCGCCCAACCCATATCCGAGCACCGCGACCGACTGGATCACGGTCCAACTCATCGCGCAGGCCGCCGAGGCGTCGTGGCTCTCGGTCCCCGACATCGAGGAGTGGAAGGCTCGTTCGCGGCTCAATGCGGCAAGAGGAATGCACGACTACGGTGCGGACCCGCGCATGCAATCAGCGATCACACGATTGCTCGAGAACATGGGGGAATCGATGACCAACCTGACCCGACTGGCGAAAGCCCATCCTCACCACAGCTCGCCGTTCGTGCCCAGCCCGATCGCCGTGCCCTCGTGACGCGCGACCATATCCGACGCCACGTCGCGTCCGATGAGGCGCTCGCCGCCGCACTCGCATCCTGGGGTGGGTACGACAACGACAACCCGTTCCCCGTGTTCGCCGCGGCCCGCGAACGGGGACCGGTCCACGAAGTCACTCTCGTCGACGGCCACAAGGCCTGGCTCATCGTGGGCTACCGCGAAGCGAAGTCTGCGCTCATGGACCCGCGGGATCGTCGGTGAGCTGCTGGACTGCATCGACGTGCGCGACCCCCACGCACCGGTCGATCTCATCGAGGCTCTCGCGTTCCCGTTGCCGTTCACCGTCATCTGCGAGCTGCTCGGCTTGCCAGACGACGTCCGACCTGCACTCGGCGAGAGTTTCGTCGGGCTGCTGTCGCCCATCACCAGCGACCACCAGTGGGCAGCGGCGAAGCAATGCTCCGACCATGTCATCGCCATGCTCGAGACGCTCGTCGCGGACAAGCAGGCACAACGGGACGGTGCGCTGATCAGTGCACTGATCGATGCGCGCGACGGCGACTGCCACCTCGATCAGCAAGAGCTGCTCTCGACGATCTTCCAGCTCATCGTCGCCGGGCACGACACGGTGAGCAGCACGATCGGCAACGGAGCCCTCGCACTGCTCACCCATCCCGACGAGCTGACGGCGCTAATGGTCGATTCCTCCCGGTTACCCGACGTGATAGAAGAGCTCTTGCGCTTCGACCCGCCTGCACCGCATGCAACCTTCCGGTTCGCAACCGAAGACGTCGACATCAGCGGCGTGACCATCCCGAAGGGCGCGCAAGTCCTCGTGTCCCTCGGCGCCGCCAACCGCGACGAGGTCGCGTTCACTCACCCCGACGTGTTCGACATCCGCCGAGACGAGGCGCGGCATCTCGCCTTCGGCCACGGCCCGCACTACTGCCTCGGCGCGTCGCTCGCCAGACTCGAGACCTCCATCGCGTTCGAGGCACTGTTCCGCCGATTCCCCGCACTCACACTCGCAGCTCCCGTCGAATCGTTGCATTAGTCCCACGGCGTCCTCCGCGGACTGTCGACTCTCCCGGTTGAGCAGCAGACCCGATACCTAAGATGACTCGCGGCACGTGGACGAGGTTGTTGACGCGATTCTCGATGGGTCGGGTGTCGGAGTCGAGGCCACTGACGCGGCTTGGCCTCGTATCCCGTTCGCCCAGATGACGCTCTCGTCATGCCGCATCGCGCGGTCGGCCCAGTCTCGCTAGGGCTTGGGGTTCTGCCGCCGCAGCACCGTGATCTCCTGGCGGAGCACCAGCAGCTCGGCGTCCTTGGACGCCGGGGAACGCGCAAGCAGCAGCATCCAGCCGGTCAGTTCCAGGTGGCGACGTCCCCTCTCCTGGTCAAGAGGGTCGCCGTAGTACCCGGAGAGGAGGTCCCACCCGACTTCCGTCAGGCGGTGCCGCTCCCGCTCGTGCCACCGAGACGGCTGCTGGTGCGGGCGACAACGACCGTAGTGCAATGTGTGCTTGCCGGTCGATCTCTGATGCCACTGTCGTAATCTTCAACCGAAGACGCGCCGGGAGACGCGCCGGCCCGGCATGAGTCGAGGAGCTCCAGTGTCCGCTTCGCAGATCCGGGTGGGAGCAGGAGAGACCGACGATCGTTTGCCGCTGCTCGCTGCGCGCCAGGGCCGGGCCGCTGTGCCCGTGCGGGCAGGAGCTCGGCTCGCGTGGTGGCGACGTCTATGCCCCTCCTCGTTTGTCCTGGCCGGAATAACGGTCCTAGTCCTCTGGGTCGCTGTCGCCGGGCTGCTCAGGCAAGGCCGCCTCGAAACTGTGCTCTCAGCCGGGCGGGCAGAGCTCGCCGCTCCGCTTCTTGTGGCGCTCGTTGTCGCGGCCGGGATCTGCGAGCGGATCTGGCCAGCGGAGCGTCGTCCGGTCCTGGCACGCGGCCACGTTCAGGATGCGTGCTTCGTGGCCCTGCACGCCATCATCGTGATCCCGCTGATGACGTTGCTCAGTGTCGGGGCGGCGGCGCTGATCGGCAGTTACGCGCGCTGGATCGAGCTGCGGCCGGCGGAGCACTGGCCCGGCTGGCTGCTCATCCCGCTCACCGTCGCGGCCATGGATGGAGCCAACTGGCTGGCCCACTATGCCGATCACCGGCTCGGTGCCCTGTGGCGCTTTCATGCCCTTCATCACAGCCAGGAGGAGCTGAGTGTCCTGACGTCATTCCGTGCGCACCCGCTCATGCACACCACGGGGTTTCTTCTGGCGACCGTCCCGGTCGTTGCCCTGATGCCGGCCCGTCCGATAGCCCCGGTGCTGATCACGATCTACGTCTGCATCGGCACTCTCCAGCACGCCAACCTCCGGTGGACCTTCGGCCCGGCCGGCCGGGTGCTCGTGAGCCCTGCCTACCACCGGCTGCACCACGCGCCGGACGCTCAGCGCGTCAACCTCGGCGTCGTGCTGACGATCTGGGATGTCCTGGCCGGCTACGCCAGGTTCCCCTGCCGCGGCGATAGCGCGGGGCGTACCGGCCTCGACAGCCGCCCGATCCCGGTCGAGCAGGACGACCCAGCGGGACCGGGCCTGCTGCTTCTCGCCGGGCAGCTCATCGAACCATTCCAGGGACGAGGCTGATTCGAAAGACTGCGAGGCTTTTATTCCGATCCTTCATGGCGCTCGTGAGCCCTTTCGTAGTCGCCGGGGCCAACAAAACGGAGCGCAGGCTGTCGAGGACGCTCGCCGGACCCAGCCCGACATCGTCCTGATGGACATCCGCATGCCCGTCATTGACGGCCTGGAAGCGACCCGCCAGATCGTAGCCGCCAAGCATCCCCCCGCGTCCTGATTCTCACCACTTACGACCGCGACGAGTACATCGTCGACGCCCTCGTCGCCGGCGCGAGCGGCTTCCTCCTCAAGGATGTCGCGCCCGAGCAGCTGCTGGCCGGAAGACGCATCATTGCCCAGGTGACTCACGGCTCTCCACATCCGTGACCCGGCGGCTGACCGAATCCTTCGTGCACGACCACCCGCGCGCCCCGCAAGCGCCGCCAGGCCTGAAGGAGCTGACCCCGCGCGAGCCAGAGATCCTCGGACTCATCGCCCGCGGCCTGCCCAGCGCCGAGATCGCCGAACAGCTCGTCGTCTCGAGCACCGCATGGTCCCCACTGAGGTCGCCGAACTTATCAAGCGCCGCGCATTCTTCGGCTACGTCAAGCCGGACACCGACTAACGGCGCGCTTGCTCGTCTTCGGTTCGCCAGAGCACGGGACATCCTGGCTGCGGGCCTACGCTGCTGTCATGGCGGTGGTGTCGCGCCGGGCGCGGGTCGAGGACGTACACGAGCTGGCCATGGCCATGCCGCACGTCGATGCCGGGCACGGGCCGCACGGCAACCCCGTCTACCAGGTTGGCGGCAAATCCTTTGTGTTCTTCCGTAACCCCCGTCCCGACGCTGTCGATCCCGGCACTGGCGAACGCTACGCGGACGTGATCGTGTTCTGGGTGCCGTCGGAGGCTGACAAGCAAGCACTGGTTCAAGGGCAGGCGTCGCCGTTCTTCACGACGTCACACTTCGATGGCCACCCATCGGTGCTGGTGCGGGGCAGCCGGATCGGCGAGCTCACCTTGCAGGAACTGACTGAGATAGTCCAGGACGCCTGGCTCACTCAGGCATCGCCCAGCAGAGCCGCGGCCTGGCTCAGCGCACATCCCGGCGAGTAACGCGGGGCCCCGGCCTCCGGCATCGGGGGCCAGCCTGCCCGGCGTCGCTGCCCAGGCGGTGGGATGGCTACCCCAGCGCGCCGGAGCCGCCAAGCGGGCACCTCCGTTTTAGTCGGCTGGCGCGGGCGTTGTGGCCGTACCGCCGGCGGGCGGGGACTCTGCGGCTTGCCTTGTGCACCGGTCAGGGTGCGAGGTTGGCCCAGATCCGCTGGGACACGCCCTGGATGGTGGTGATTCCGTAGTTGAGCCCGTAGGTGTCCTTGCCGGGCGGGTCCTTGGTTGTCAGGACGGCGAGAACGTAGTTGCGGCCCTGGCCATGTACCCAGCCGATGCTGTTGACCTGCCAGGGACACGAGTCGTCCTGGGCGGCGCAGGTCGGCAGGAATTTCCAGCCGTTCTTGAGCGCGACCGTGACACCAGGGACTGGCTGGGCGTAGCCGGGCGGATCGCACGTGGCTCCCCACGGCCCGCAGGTGACGCCCCAGCGCTGGGCCGGGATGATGCCCTGCATGAGCTGGAGGGCATAGTGTCTGGCGTCAGCGTTCAGGACCTGACCGGGGTAGGCGATCGCGCGGACGATGGCCACCTGGTCGGCGGCGCTGGTCGTGGTATTGCCCCAGCCGTAGTAGGTCGGCGTCTGGCAGCCGACCGTGGTGTCACGGGTCGGAATCAGCGTGTTGAACCGGGTGAGCGCGGCGCAGCCGCCGCCGAAGTAGAACAGCGACGTCGCCGCCACGTTGTCGCTCGCCGTGATCATGCTCGTCATGAGATACCGGATCGAGTACGGGATGCTGGCCGGTATCGTCCCCGGTTTCCGCTGGTAGCGGCGGAGCCACAGCGCCAGGATGTCGGCCTTGACGGTGCTGGCGGTGTACTGCGTGTCCGGCCCGTCCGACAGCAGGTACGTCCGGCCCGTGACCGCGTCGAAAACCGCGACCTGCGCCACCCCATCCCGCCCCCGGAGGTAGGCCAGCACCCCTCGGAGCGGGCTGCCCGGGCCGGCAACACCAGCGGCACCCCCGTGCGCCGGCCAGATCGCAGCGCGGGACAACGAAGCCTCACCAGCGAAAGCCGGCCCCGCCGCGGCCACGATGCCTCCGGCCGGCTCAGCCGGACGGCCCGTGGTGAGAGCCAGACCGCACAACGCCGCCAGCACTCCCGCTACCGTCATTATCGAAACGAGCCGACCGATTCCGGAAACTCTGAATGCCGACATCACGCCCCCCGCGCCCCGACCGAATCACTGCCCCGCGCTCGTGAAACTAGCACCAACTGAACCGCGAACCGCCCTGAATCCGAGGCCAGCAGCGCCCGGCGGCAGCTGCGCTAGTCGAACTCGCTGGGCAGGGAAGGGTCACGATGGTGTGCCAGTGCCCGTTCGAGCTGGCGGTGATTCACCCGTCCGAGTGACAGCGGCGGCGGCGCATGGACGTCGAACCACCCGATCTCGAGAGTCTCCAGTGCCGCTGGTGGCTGTACGGCGCCGTCGCGGCGGCAGAGGAAGAACAGCTTGTAGACGTGCACCGGCAGCGGCGGCGGATTGGCCTGCAGCTCACGGTCCCAGCAGGCGATCAGCTTCACCGCTGAGCTGTGGTACCCGGTTTCCTCGAGAATCTCCCGGGTAACAGCAGCTGACGGCGCGTCCCCAGGGTCGGCCCAGCCTCCCGGCAGCGACCATCGGCCGTCCGTCTTCTCACGCATCAGCAGCACGCGTTCGCGGTCGTCGAAGATCACACCGCGGACGTCGATCTTCGGCGTGGCGTAGCCGGAATCACGGCCAAGCTCGACAGCGAGTTCGTCAGCGGGCCGGCCGCTCAGCACTGCGAGCAGCTCGGCTGCCAGCAGGCCCACTTGCTGATAGCGGTCCACGTCGTAGTCATCAGCGGCGTCTGCCAGCCCATCCTGCGCCAGCGCAGACAGCTTAATGCCGATCCGTCGCACCGCGTCGGCAGCTGCCCTGGCCACCAGGGCATTATCGCTGCTGCCGGCATCGCGGCCACCGCAGCCGCGCTGACCGTCGTAAAGGACCAGGCGGTCATCCGCCAGTTACGGCCAGCGTTTAGACCAGCATGGCGCCAAGCGCCCACTTCGGCCGGCACCCGCGTGGCGGTCGGCTTTCACCCGGCCGTCCCGGATGGATGCCATGGCGGGCTGCCGGCGCTCCCGCCAGGTGGGATGCAGCGTGAACATCCACAGCATCCACGCCGCGGCCAGCGCGCACAGGGCCACGAGCTCTGGAGTATCAGCGTCAGCAGGACGCATAACGACAGAATCACGTACGGCAGGACCGTTACGGTGCCCGGTGGAGGCCATCGTGGCTCCGGGGCCTCCGGCCAGGAGCGGGCCGTCGGCTCGCTCGGCGGCGAGACCCCACCGTCGGATACTTTCGCCGCTCCCGCACATCCGGGCGGGGGGCGGGGAGAGGGCGGCATGATGCTCAGTTGCCCTCCGCCTTGAATTTACTGCCAGCGGAACAACTTGGCCGCGCCCGCCGGCGTGGTCTGCATGCGGCCGCGGTAGCGAGCAACTGCACTTTCCAGGTGTGGAATGCGACCTGGCGCGCCTGGCTCGGCCGCGGTCAACTCGCTCTCAGGGATCTCATCAGAGCGAAGGCGGCTTATGGGCGGCTACCTCATCTGGAGCACACGGGTCATGCTGGGAATCGTCCTGCTCGTCTCGGTGATTGCGAAGCTACGCGGGCGCCGGGAGTTCGCGGACTTCACTAGCTGGCTCGACCAGCTGGCGGTGGTCCCGCGCCACCTGGTCAGACCGGCCGCGGTCACGATGGCAGCAGCGGAGGCCACGGCGGCCGCGCTGCTCGCATTCCCGGGCACTGCGGCGGCCGGGCTGGCCGCCACAGCGGCCGTGGTGGCGGTGTTCGCGGCCTCGATGGCGCTGATCTCCCGCCGCGGCATTACCGCCCCGTGCCGGTGCTTCGGCGTCTCCACGCGGCCGATGGGCCCCGCTCACCTCGTCAGGGACATCGTGCTCGCGCTGCTCGTGGTCGGCTAGTCACCAGCCGGCAAACACGAGCTAGCTCAGGGTCGCCCGCGGTACTCGCTGCTGGCAGCGACTCGGCGCCGCAAACTGTGGCTGATCCTGTGGGTTTCCTTCGTGGTGGTACCGCGCGGGCCTGCCTAGCGTCATGACTATCCCTACCGGATGGGTGGCAGGGAGGGCGGCTAAGCCGCCAGGGCATGACTTGGAGGTAGACATGATAGTCATCGCGCTGTTTGTCATCGCCGTCGCGACGAGCGCACCGATCGTCGCTGCCGTGCTGGTCGGCGTGGCCAGCAGGCGCGAGGACGCGGACTGGACGCTGGGCGGACCCGCACCAGGCCTGGTCCAGGCAGTCGCGAGGCGGATCGTGGACTTCCACTCCGAGGGCGTTTTGCCACGGCCGAAGGGGCGCGGGCCGGTCCGGTCTGGTGTGCACGCGCCTGGGTGGGACGCAGCTCTTGAGCCTTGGGAGGACGAGGCCGAGGCCGAGGCTCCACCACTTGTGGCGCAATTCGGGCGACGGCCACGCACATTACGCGCTGCCGGATCTGCGCCGACGATCTCGAGAGAGTACCTGCCTCGCAACTCGCCCGCCGCAGCAACGCCGCTAGGTTCGCTTCGGTGATGCGAATGGTCACGGCATTGCCGCGCAGCGTCAGGGTCGCGCCGTGGCACGCGCTATCTCCCCTGCTGAGCACGAGTACGTCAGCCACCTCCGGTACGACGCCTCCCGATCCGACTTCTTCGTCCGCACGGTCCAGGCGCCTTTCCGGCGCGGAGTTTCCGCGCTGCGACGGCGTCTGGACCACCAAATCGGCCGACCGGCCAGGCCGCCGAGCGCACCTAGCGCCTCGACCCGCAACTGCAAGGACATCGTGTTCGTCGTCTAATCAGCACGCCACGGGATTGCGGACTCTCCGCAGTTGATGCCACGCATGACGTTTCCTCGGTCGCTTCGGCGCAATGCCAGCGCCGACCAGCCGTTCAGGCCCGGATGCCGCCAGCCGCGGATCGCCTGCGGGCCTGTCTGCTTATAGCCTTGCCTTAGAGATTTCTCCGCGCCTGGACTGGCTGTGCAGCGACCGCTGGTCCGTAGCGGAGGTCTCGTGAGGAGGGTGGCGGTGGTCGCGGAGCCTTCAGTGCCCTTCGCCAGGTTACTGCGGCAGCTGCGCACAGATGCCGGGCTGACCCAGGAGGCACTGGCGGAAGCGGCGCGACTGAGCACACGGTCGGTCAGTGATCTAGAACGGGGGATTAATCTGACGGCCCGCCGGGAGACGGCCAGGCTGCTCGCGGATGCCCTGGATCTGACCGGCCCGGCTCGAGCCGCGTTCGAGGCGGCCGCCCGGGGAAAACGAGGAAAGACCGGTGCTCAGATCGAGCTTGTCAGAGGGGACATGTTCGACGGGCCGTCCGACCTGATCGTAATACCATGCTCTACCGCGCCATCGATAACTTGGTTCGTAATGGAGCATCTCCGGTCTTTCGGGATCCCTGGTCCGCAGGTCAAGATGGAACCAGGGGACGTCATCTTCATCGACCTCCGGCGAGCAAGCAATATTGCCCAGGTCGCAGCGTATGCGGCCTCGGTCCGCGGTGAACGCGGAAGCTCGTCCGACGCGATAGAACAGATCGGCCGGAAGCTCGGCGCTTATGCGGCCGATAATCCGTGGCTCAGCCAGATCTCCTGCCCGCTTCTCGGCACTGGCGCAGGAATGCTGGAACCCACCGAGGCGGCAAGCGCCCTCGCCGCTGGTTTCTTCGCCACGGCTCCTGAGTGGGCACTCCTGCGACTATTCGCGCTGGAAGACGCCGTCTTCAGCCGGATCCGATCTCTGCTGGAGTCGGAACTGGATCGAAAGACACCGGGTCAACTCGGTACCATCACTGTCGCCGATCGCCCGCTGCGCGTATTTATCAGCTACACAAAGTCTTCTGATCAGCATGAGGATTGGGTTAGGACGGTGGCGACCTATCTCCGGTCCGCTGGTGTTGATGCTCGACTCGACATCTGGCATTTAAGGCCAGGGATGGATGTTGCGCAGTGGATGTGCAACGAGCTTGATATGGCAGACCGCGTTCTGCTCATATGCGATGACTTGTACGCGAAGAAGGCGGACGGGCGGCATGGCGGTGTGGGCTGGGAAATCAGGGTAATCCAGGGTGACCTGTCGCAGACGCAGGCTGCCAATCCAGACAAATTTGTACCTGTCGTGGTCACTGAGAACGTCGCCGATGGAATGCCGACCTCCATAAAATCAGCATATTTCCTGCACTGGCCTCCTTCTCGGCGCGACGACTCATCACTGCAGGACGAACTGGTACGAATCATCTACCGCGCGCACGAGGAGGTACCGCCGCTAGGCCGACCCGGGTATGTCATCGGAAGGAACTAAGTCCAGAGCCCAAGCACACCGAGTCGCGTCGGGTTCACGCGGCATCTGGTGGCAGCAGCTCGTAATGGACGGTGGTCTTCTTCGTGAGCCGGTGGAAGGCCGGAACCAGGATGCCCTGCAGCATCGGGTATTTCGTGGCAAGCGCTCTGGCCGCCACGGCGGCTTCCGGCCCGGCGAGTTGCCGTGCGATCGCCTGCCGCTGGGGACCGGTTGGCTTTCCGCGGCTGGCGCAGGGTGCGATCCACACCTGCGGGAAGTTGCGCATGCGCTTGGCCTTGCCCGTCGCTGACCAGGTGCGGATTGACGGACTAGCACGCTGACCGGCACCTCGTGGACCTGACCGAGCCGCCTGCGCACGTCTCCGGCACGAACACCCCGGGCAGGCTCGTCTCCAGCAGGTACGGCGTGGCCGCCTTTCGGCCGGCCAGGTCGTGCCTGACTGCCGCTGGCCTGTTCGGGTAGGAGGATGCCAATGAGCGACCACCGCGGGAGGATGCCGATGACCGACGGACCAGCGGGCCAGGGTCCCCTGCAGGCCGGGAGCCCGCTGAGAACGCCCCGTGCGGCGGCTGTTGCCGGAATAGTCTTTTCTGTGCTCCTGATCGCAGCGCTCGTGCTGCTCAGGCTCTCTGTCCCGGCCTATCCCGTGGTGGCCGGCGTGTGGCTGACCGATCCAGAGCGACGGGCGGCGATAGCGATCGCGCTGAACCTCGTCCCGTTCGCCGGCATCGCCTTCTTGTGGTTCATCGGGGTGCTCAGGGACCGGATCGGCGAGCGCGAGGACCGCTTCTTCGCGACCGTGTTCCTGGGCAGCGGCCTGCTGTTCGTCTGCATGCTCTTTGTGGCCGCGGCGGTCGCCGGCGGGCTCATCGCGGAGGCGTCACAGCCGTCCGGCCCACCGGGTGCGGACACCGTGGCGCTGTCCCGCAACGTCAACGGGATCCTAGTGAACATCTACGCGATGCGGATGGCGGCGGTGTTCACGCTCACCACGGTGACCATTGCCCGCCGCACCAAGATCGTGGCCAGGTGGCTCACCGTTGCCGGGATCGCTGTCGCGCTCATACTGCTGGTCGGCGTCGGCATCTCAGCCTGGGTGGAGTTGCTGTTCCCGGCATGGATCCTGGCCTTGAGCGTCGATATCCTCACGGCCGGCCGCAAGGTCTTCCCCGGCAGCACGGGGACGGCTCCCGGCCATTAGGAGGCTGCCTGCGGCGATGTGGCGTGCTTGCCCTGCAGCAGCGCCCAGGCCCGGCTGCAGACCACCGCCAGGGACGCGATCAGCAGGTACGCCAGGTTATAGACGTAAATATCATTATGTGTGGTGATGACGAGGGAGACGCTCATGCCGAGCCGGCCGCTGCTCTGCCCGCAGGCGGAGCGCTGTCTCCGAAAACGGACTCCGGCCGCAGCGAGATGGCGACGAACAGCAGCCCGATCAGGACTCCGGCCCGGCCCGCTGCGGCAGCAAAATATACGGTGAAGTCCGCAGGAACCACAGGTCTCACCTCGGCACGCTCTTTGCATAACAATGCCCCGAGTGTGCCATGACCGGAGGTCACGCCCGGGGGAAGATCGTCATCACCATGTAAGTCGCTGCCTTACGATGGGCCGGTGTCGCTGCGAGCCATTGATTTCCATGTGCACTTGCCCACCCCGGACTGGCTGGACGGCAGCATGGCCGGCTATGTCGAGGCGGCCGAGGCCTACTTCCGCTCGCCGGTGCAGCGGCAGTCGCTAGCGGAACTGGCGACCCGGTACCGCCAGCTAGACGTGCGGGCGGTGCTGCTGGCCTGGGATGCCGAGACGGCGACGGGACGGCCCCGGGTGCCGAATGAGACCGTGGCCGCGGCCTGCCGCGACCATCCGGATGTGTTCACCGGCCTGGGCTCGGTCGACCCGCACAAGGGCCAGGCCGCCGTCGCCGAGGTGGCGAACATCGCCGCGCTCGGGCTGCGGGGCGTGAAATTCCACCCGTCGCTGCAGGCGTTCTGCCCCGATGACCCGGCCTACTGGCCGATCTACGCGGCCTGCGAGCAGCACGGCCTGCTCGCCCTGTTCCACACCGGGACCAGCGGGATCGGTGCCCGCCAGCCTGGCGGCCAGGGCATCAGGATCGACTATGCCCACCCGCTCCGGCTTGATCCGGTCGCCGCGGCCCATCCCGGGCTGACCGTGGTCGCCGCGCATTTCGGCTGGCCCTGGCAGCTGGACCTGATCGCCGTCGCGCTGCACAAGACCAATGTCTACATCGATGTCTCCGGCTGGTCACCGCGGCGGATCCCCCCGGAGGTGATTGGCGAGCTGCGCGGGCGGCTGTCCGGGCAATTCCTGTGGGGCAGCGACTTCCCGTTCTTCACCCCCGAACGCTGTCTCGCCGAACTCACCGGCCTTGGCCTGCCAGCTGACGTCCTGCACACTGTGCTGCACGACAACGCCGCCCGCATCCTCGGTCTGACCCCATCGCAGCCACCATGACCAGGCGATAGCTCTGCTGCCTGCCTGGGGCCCTGCGCGGCTTTCGAACCAGGCGGCGCGGTTAGGGCAGCGCGGGAAGGGCGCGTGGGCTGGATGTGGCGCCGACTGCGGGCGGCTCGGCGGGGACAGGCCGGCTTAATGCGGGCAGCGTGAGGGTGATGCGCAGCCGAGTGATCCGGGCGAGCTGCATGCTCTGGTGCGGGTGCAGCTGAGATCCAGCGCCGAGGTGGACGGCTTCGGGAAGCAACTGCGCGCCAGGGCTTGGGTCGCGGAGGCATGGCGGCTGGCCGGAGACTGCGACTTCGAGGTACGGCTGTCCTGCCGGAGCCTCACCGATCTGGAGGCCGCGGTGCAAGATCTCCGCGGCGTCGGCGTCGTAACCTCTACCGGCCTCGTCCTGCACCGCGTCTGCCTGGAAGCTTGCTGACCAGCTGACCAGCTGACCCCGCACCGCGCAGCCCGCGCTGGGGGCGGTGATGACCGGGGCTGCCTGCTCCAGCCCTGCCGTGGCGGCGTAGGCGGACCGGTTTTACCGCTGTGCTAGCGGGCTGGTTTCGGCCGGATCGCCGGCGGGTGGCCGGCCGCGCGGGCGCATCGGTCCGGCGTGGCGAGGCAGTCGGCCGACGTCGGCGAGCGCGCGGCGCAGCAGGAACTCGATCTGGGCGTTGGTGCTGCGCAGCTCGTCGGCGGCCCATCTGGCCAGGGCGTCGTGGACGGCGGGGTCGAGCCGGAGCAAGACGCCCTTGCGCTCGCTCACCGCGGTTCCGTGGCTGCCGTCACTGGTACAGGGAGCCGGTGTTGACGACCTGCTGGGTGGCCTGCTCGCTGCACAGGACCACGAGCAGGTTCGAGACCATCGCGGCCTTCCGCTCCTCGTCCAGATCGACCACGCCCTCCTCCTTCAGCCGCTCCAGGGCCAGCTTGACCATACCCACGGCACCCTGCACGATCGTCTGCCGGGCGCCGACCACGGCGCTTGCCTGCTGCTGGCGCAGCATGGCCTGGGCGATCTCCGGCGCATAGGAGAGCCTGGTCAGCCGCGTCTCGATGACCTCCACTCCGGCTGGCCTGACCCGATTGGTGAGCTCGGCCGACAGCCGCTGGGTGATCTCATCGGCGTTGTCGCGCAGCGAGAGCGCGCCGCTGCCCCGGCTGTCATAGGGGTAGCTGGAGGCGATGTGCCGGACGGCAGTCTCGGTCTGGATGGTAACGAACTGCGTGAATTCGTCGACCGAGTAGATGGCGCTGGCGGTGTCGTGCACCTGCCAGACGACCACTGCGGCGATCTCGATCGGGTTGCCGTCGGCGTCGTTGACCTTGGCCTGCGCTGACTCCTGGTTCCGGATCCGGGTCGAGACCGCGATGCGGTTGGTGAACGGATTGACCCACTGCAAGCCAGGCTCGCGGATGGTGCCGCGGTACTTGCCAAACAGCTGGACAACGTGCGCGCGGCCAGGCACGACAGCGGTGAGCCCCCTCAGCACCAGGGCGCCGGCGACAAGGACAAGGGCGCCAAGCCAGATCAGCGCTGTCGCACCGTCGCCGCTGAAATGGCCGGCCAGCCAGACCAGCGTCACCCCGACGATCAGGATGACAATCCCCAGCACCAGCATCCGCAGGCCGGGCAGGAACCGGGCCACCCGCTCGGTCACCAGCCGGCTAGGCAGTTCCGGGCCTGCGGCCGCTGCATCGTGAGTAACCAATTCTCGGCCTGCGGCCGCTGCATCCTGGGTAGCCATCCAGCGCCTCCTTCAGTTGACGAGCTTGATTACACATGCTTAGCATACTGATATCTATTTTTCTTGGCAAGAGCCCCACCTCCCCTCCTCGCCCTACGGCGCCGCTGCGGTCAGCTCCCCTACACCCTGGACTCGTAGCCGACCGCCGGATGCTTGGCCGGGTAGAACGCAGCGCCCGCTGAACGCTGCCCTGTGTATTCGCTGCCGCCAGGCTCTAACTCGTTCCGACTTCAGGACGTTGGCCTCTGGCGTCGCCGCCGTCGCAGGTGCAGCGTTGGAATCGAGAGGCCATGGCAGCGTGCTGGTAAACCTGCACCGGGTACTGGCCGTACCCGGAGGCCGTGGCATAACTTCATGGGAGTAGTCATGAACGTCGCTTACTATCATGCTTCGAAATACGGCAACGGCGCTATGGTCGCGGCGGAATTCAAGAGGATCATGGCGGCCAAGGGAATAGCGGTCGACGTCCACCATGTCCGGGATGCGAAACCAACGGAGCTGCCTCAGGCAGACCTCTATGTTTTCAGCTCGCCGGGTCGTATGGGAAAGCCCATCGGGAGCGCTCGTAGGTTCCTGAGCAAGGTCAGGCTGCAGCCGGAAACCAAATATGCCATTCTGACAACTCAGGCCGCCCCTAAGCCGAACAAGAAGACCGGCAAGATGCCGACCGAGGAAGAATTGGCTCGATGGGAGCGGATCATTCCGATCATGAATGAGCTGCTGCAGGCCAAGGGACTGAAGGAGGTCGCCGAGGGAACGGTCCAGGTGACTGGCCTGAAGGGACCTTTGGAAGAAGGATGGCAGCAGAAGGTCGAGGCTTTCGCTGACCAGATCTGCTCATTGGAAATCCAAACCGGATGAGAAGAATGTCCTTGGCACGTCCGAGCCCGAGCGCCGACCGGAGGAATTTGACTTCGCTGCGCTGAACCTCCGGGAGCCAGGCGTCGACATCGTGCCGATCGCGTCGTGGCGTCGCGGCTGAGCCCAGCCCCTGGCTCGGCACGCATTCCGAGTGGCCAGGTCACGACTGCGCGGCCGAAGGGCGATAATATGTAGATTGGCCGCTTTAGATTGCGGTGTCCGCTCGCTGCCGGTCGTCAGCAGAGGTGGTCGCATGGACGGTTGGGTGCGCGCCGACTTCGAGGACGTCGCGCGCGTGTTCCGGCGACAGCTGCGGCGTACGACGGGCGGCGCAGCCGTCGCGGTCTACTTCCGCGGCGAGCTCGTGGTCGACCTTTGGGGCGGACGGCGTACCGAGGACGAGCCGTGGCAGCGCGACACGCTCGCGATGTGCTTCAGCACGACGAAGGGAGTCGCCTCAGCCGCGCTGCACCTGCTAGCCGACCGGGGGCACATCGATTACGACGCGCCGGTAGCGGCGTACTGGCCGCAGTTCGCGCAGGCCGGCAAGGAGCGCGTCACCGTGCGCCACGTGCTCACGCACTCCGCTGGGCTGCACCGGATGCGGACGCTCGTCGACGGCGCGCACCGGATGCTCGACTGGGAGTACATGGTGGCGGCGCTCGAGCGCGCCGAGCCCGCGTACGAGCCGGGCAGCCGGCACGGCTACCACGCGCTGACCTACGGCTGGCTGGTCGGGGAGCTGATCCGCCGGGTGTCGGGCCTGCCGATCGCGCAGTTCGTCGATGCGGAGCTCGCTTGCCCGCTCGACCTCGACGGGCTGTTCGTCGGGTGCCCGCCCGAGCATCGCGGCCGGATCGCCCCGCTCACCCCGATGGCCGCCCCGCTCGGCCGCATGCTGGGCCTGCAGCCGGGCGCGGTGATGGGTGGCCCGGTCGGCCGGATTCCTGCGCTGCTTGGGCTGCCGGTCAACCCGCGCCGGTTCGTCAACGCGCTGTTGCCGCGCGGCATCGAGGACGTGGTGTGGGGTGCCGAGATGATGGACGCCGAGATCCCGGCGGTGAACGGGTTCTTCACAGCCAGGTCGCTGGCGAAGCTCTACGCGATGCTGGCCGGTGGCGGGGAGGTCGACGGGGTGCGGCTGCTCTCGCCCCAGACCGTGAAACGAATTGCGGTGGTGCACTCCCGCGGGCCCGACCTCGTCCTGGTCCTGCCGATGGGGTGGCGGCTCGGCTATCACAGCGCGTTCACGACGCGAGGCACGGTGCGCGGCGGGTTCGGCCACTTCGGGTTCGGCGGCTCGGGCGGGTGGGCTGACCCGCAGCGTGACCTGGCGCTGGCGATGGTGTGCAACCGCGGTGGCGGCACGCCGATCGGCGACCTGCGCCTGGCGGAACTCGGCACCGCGGTGGTCCGGACACCAGGCGCGCGGTCACCGCGGTAACGCGACCCACTCACCCCCTGCTGACCCGCCATTGCGTGCCCCTTGCCCTGGGATGGCACGTAATCTGATGCGATGGCTGGCCTCTTGGAGCTGGATGGGCTGACCCGCCGTTTCGGGCCGGTCACTGCGCTCGATGATCTTTCCTTCTCCGTTCCCGCCGGTCAGGTGGTTGGCTTCCTTGGGCCCAATGGGGCCGGCAAGACAACCACCATGCGTGCCATCTTCGGCCTGACTGATCTGGACGCCGGAACTGTCAGATGGCACGGCACCACGGTCGGACCGCAGGAGCGCCGCCGGTTCGGCTACATGCCCGAGGAACGCGGTCTGTATCCCGGCATGCTGGTCGGCGAGCAACTGGTGTACCTCGGAAGACTGCACGGGATGAGTGCGGCAGACGCGGCCGCCGCGACGCACGAATGGCTGGAGCGGCTCGGGGTCGCTGACCGGGCGAACAGCAAGGTCGAGACGCTGTCGCATGGCAACCAGCAGCGGGTGCAGCTCGCGGCGGCGCTGGTGCATGACCCTGAGCTGCTCGTCCTGGACGAGCCCCTGACGGGGCTGGACCCGGTGGGAATCGACGCCATCGGCGACGTGCTCGCCGGGCAGGCCCGGTCAGGCTGCTGCGTGCTGTTCTCCAGCCATCAGCTCGACCTGGTCGAGGACCTCTGCGAAACGGTCACGATCATTGACCATGGCCGTCTCGTCGTGACCGGAACGGTCGATGATCTCGCGACGAGCGGTCCGCGCCGGCTGGTGGTTCGGGTGGAGGGGGACCGAGACGCGGCCTGGGCCCGCCAGCTCACCGGGGTCTCGGTGTCCGAGGTCGATCGGGGCGCGGTGCGGCTGGTACTTGATGAGTCGACCGACAGCGAATCGGTGCTGAAGGCGGCTATGAGTGCCGGACGGGTCACGGAGTTCGTTGTCGAGCGCCGCCGTCTGTCGGAAGTGTTCAGGGAGGCACTGGCGTGAAGCATCCAATCCAGCTGATCCTGCTGGCGGTGGTCCTGGCCGTGGGGTTGACGCTGAGGGTCTGGCTGTGGCGCCGCCGAGCAGGACGGACCGCCCGGCAGGCACGGCCCGCCCAGCTGGCACGGCCCGCCCGGCAAGCAGCCCTAGCGCGGTTCACGGGGTACACGGGGTTGGTGGCTGCGCGGGAAATACTCCAGCGGATCCGCGGCCGGATCTTCCGGATCGGGACGCTGCTGATCCTGGCGGTGGTCGCTGCGGCCATCGTGATCCCGGTACTGAACCGGGGAAAGCCACACCCTCAGCAGGTCGGAGTGGCCGGCGCTCTCTCCGCCCCGCTGCGCGCGGCTGTCGTCGCCTTCGGCCAGAGCATCGGAACCACCGTGCGCCTCGTCCCCGAGGCCAACCCGGCGGCCGCCCGCACTGATCTGCGCTCGGGCCGGATCGAGCTCGCTATCGTGGACGCCCGACTAATTCTGGTGAACAAGGCGATCAGCACCGCCGACACCTCGACGACCGCGCTGCTGGTCCGCGACGTTTCCAGGACTCTCGGAGTGGACGAGGCGTTCCAGTCAGCCGGCCTGTCGGCCGCTCAGGTCGCGCAGCTGGCCGGCGCCAAGCCGCTTCCGGTAGCGAGCCTCCAGCCGGGACGACCCAGCGGGACCACGCACACCACGTCGGTCGTCGGCCTGATCCTGGTGTTCGTGATGCTCACGCAGTACAACGCCTGGACCCTGATCGGGGTGATGGAAGAGAAATCCAGCCGGGTCGTCGAGGTGCTCCTAGCCGCGGTCCGGCCGGTCCAGCTCCTCGGGGGCAAGGTGCTCGGGATCGGGCTGGTGGCCTTTGCTCAGGCCGCCCTGGTCGTGGCGTTCGCTCTCATTCTCGCCAAAGCCGTCGGCTCCGATCTCCTGCACGGCACCGCACCCATGGTGCTCGTCAGCACGCTGGCCTGGCTGGTGCTCGGCTATGCCTTCTACTGCTGGGTCTACGCGGCCGCTGGCTCCATGGCCGAACGCCAGGACCAGGTGCAGACCCTGGCCTTCCCGCTCAGCCTGCCCATCGTCTTCGGTTACGTCATCGCGCTGACGACGATCAGCTCCGGCAGCCCGTCCGCCTTCTTCAAGGTACTCGCCTACCTGCCACCGACTGCGCCGTTCGCCATGCCGGTCCTGGTGGGCCTCGGAGCGGTCACCTGGTGGGAGTTCACCGCCTCGGCGGCGCTCAGCGTTCTGTGCACCGTCGGCGTCGCGAAGCTCGCTACGGGCATCTACCGGCGAGCCATTCTTCGCACCGGCCGCCGGGTCGGGTTCCGCGAGATCGTCTCCAAAGCGGCCAGATAGCAGTGCCGATCGGCCGGCCAGGGTCAGCGCGGCAGCAGCGGGCCGTGGTCGAGGAAGGGCAGCACGTGCCTGGCGAGCAGGTCGCCTTCCGCCGCGTGCGGGTATCCGGACAAGATGAACGCCTCAATGCCGAGGTCGGCATAACCGCGCAGCTTGGCCAGCACCTGGTCAGGGTCGCCGACGATCGCCGCGCCTGCGCCTGAGCGAGCGCGGCCGATGCCCGTCCACAGCTGCGGCTCGACAAAGCCGTCCGCATCGGCCATATCGCGCAGCTCGTTCTGCCGCAAGGTTCCGGCGGACCTGGTATCCAGCGAACGGCGGCGGATCTGCTCCCCGGTGTCGTCATCCAGCCGGGATACCAGCCGCCGGGCGGCGGCCCGCGCTTCCTGCTCGGTGGCGCGGACGATGACATGCACCCGATAGCCGAACCGAAGCTCGCGGCCGTAGCGCGCGGCGCGCACCCGCATGTCACCGAGGACCGCCTCGACTCCGCTCATGGTGTCGGGCCACATCAGATACACGTCCGCGGCCTGGGCGGCGACCTCGCGCGCGGCCTCGGACAGGCCACCGAAGTAGAACGGCGGGCAGCCGCCCCGGGCCGGACGCAGCCGAGGCGGGCCGAGGGCAAGATTGACGAACTCGCCAGCGACCGCCACGCTGCTGCCATCCAGCAGGTCGCGCAGCACCCGCATGATCTCCAGGGTGCGGCGGTACCTCGGCGCGGACTCCAGCGTCTGACCGGGCAGATCGGAGGAGATGATGTTGATCGTGAGCCGCCCGCCGAGCATCTGATCAATGGTGGCGAGCTGCCTGGCCAGCTGCGGCGGCCACATCTCGCCCATCCGCACCGCCACCAGCAACTGCATCCGCTTCAGCAGCGGAGCGATCCCGGCCGCGAACGCCACCGAGTCGATTCCCATCGCATAACCCGACGGCAGCAGCAGATTGTCGTAACCCGCTTCCTCCGCGGCCAAGGCAATGCCACGGCAATGCTCCCAGCTGGACAGCAGCAGGCCGTCCGGCAGCCCGAGAAATTCGTAGTCGTCGTCGCACAGCGCGGCGAACCAGGACACCTCGCAGCCCATCAAGCCAGTATCCCTCCCGGCCGGGTCACGAATGCAGGCGACGGATCGATGGCTTTCGGACCGAGACTGCCGGACTCAGACGTCAGCCGGTTCGGGGCTCCCAGCGGAAGAAGCGGATTGCGAAGAGCAGCCCTCCCAGCCCCCAGGCTGCCACCACCAGGACATCGGTCCAGTTGAACGCGGAACCGAGGAACCCGGCCTGCATGGCGGCCAGGAAATGCCTGAGCGGGAAGATCCGGCCGACCCAGAGCATCCACCCGGGCGGGTTGTTACCGAGCGGGATAAAGATCCCGGACACGAAAAGCAGCGGCAGGATGACGGCGTTGACCATCGGCGCGCCGAAGCCGGATTCCGCCAGTAGGCCTTATTCACGTAGCGCGTCTGGGAGAGGGTAAGCGCCGCCGCGTTCATGCCCTGCGTCCCTTCCGCTTCCCGGCAGACGGCGGTCCGTTGCCGTCTGGAGATGGCGCGCCGGCCAGCGAGAGATAGATGTCCTCGAGCGACGGCCTGGTCACCTGCAGCCCGTCGAGACCGACCCGGTGATCGATGGCCCACCCGGTGTCGGCTCGTCGAGGAACAGCAGTTCCGGATTGCCGACCAGGGCAATCGCGACGTCCAGCCGCCGCTGCTGGCCCCCGGACAGCTTGAGCACCCGGGCATTGCGCTTCTCCTCGAGGCCGACCAGGCGGATGACCTCATCGACCGGCCGCGGGCGAGGCTAGTAGGTGGCGTACATGGCAATGGTCTCGCGCACGGTGAGGTACCGGTCGATGCTGGTGGACTGCAGCACGATCCCGACCCGGCTCTTCAGTTTCGCGCGCTGTCGGCCGGGGTCCAGGCCAAGAACGCTGACCTCGCCGCTGTCACGGGTGCGGTAGCCCTCGAGAATCTCGACCGTGGTGGTCTTGCCCGCCCCGTTCGGGCCGAGCAGCGCGAAAACCTCGCCCTGGCGGATCGCCAGGTCGATCCCCGCTGACAGCCCGCGTGCCCGAGTAGGACTTCATCAGCCCGCGAACATCCACCGCCAGTGTGCCCGCGCGATCGGCGCCCACCGGTCCTTGGTGAATGCCTTTAGCCTCTGCAGCCTGTGCTACAGATTCGCCCTGTCCGGCTCGCTGGGTGCCGCTGGCACTGGGTTGGCAGCTGCCAGCCAGCTAGCGATGTCGGCGACGACCGCCGGGTCTACATGCTGGGCCGGCTCGTATTCCGCTGGCGCGGACGGGCCGCTTCCTGGGAAGAACAGGTGATTGTCCTGGTCGTAGACCCGAATGGTCACGTCCGGGCGATCGGCCAGGCCGGCCCGCCAGCGGGCGAGGTCGTCGGCGACGGTGGCCTGGTAGTCACGACCGCCCTGCAGGATGAGCATCGGCCTGGCCAGCGCCGCCGCGACCACGACCGGGTCGTAGCCGCGCAGGTCCAGCCAGTACGGACCAGGCACGCCGAGCGGCAGGTCGCTGGCCGGCGTCGACGCGGACAGGGCGGTGCTGTCGACCAGCCTGGCCTGCGCGGTCACCGCCTCGATCGCGGGCTTGGATGCGACGGCCGTCTCGGGGTCAAGTTCAGCGAGGTAGCGGATCTGCCGGACGATGGCCCAGTGCAGCGGCTGCGTCCCGCCGGCCAGGATGACCAGCCCGGCAGCGGACGGCTCGGTCCCCGCGACGCGCGGGGCGACGGTTCCGCCCAGGCTGTGGCCGAGCACGAAAACCCGTCCGGCGTCCACGGCTGGGTGCTGCCTGAGCAGCTCGATGGCCGCGGCCGCTGACGGCAGGTACTCATCGGCCAGGGTGAAATCTTGCACCACCATGACCTGGCTCGGGTGGGCGTACGTGACCTTGTCGAAGCGCAATATCGCCACACCGTGGCTGGCCAGCCCCCAGGCGAGGTCCTTGAACGGCTTGTTCCGCCCGATGGTCGAGTCGCGGTCCAGCGGTCCGGACCCGGCGAGCAGCACGACCGCGGGCCGCGGGCCCGTCTGGTGCGGCAGGCTCAGCGTGCCTGGCACGGCGAGCGGGCCAGAGCCGACCGTCACGTCCTGCTCTTCGAACTCCGCTGGGTCTGCGTAGGCTGGCGGCTCCCACGGCCGGACCGGCTCGGCCGCGCTGGCAGGCGCCAGCTGGATACCGGTGAGCCAGCCCGCGTCGCCGACCGACATGACCACGGTCAGCTTCCCGCGCTCGCAGGTGACGGGAACCTTCACCACGGTCATCCCAGCCCCGCCGGGCTCGCCGACCGGCACGCCGACCGAGGTGACCGGGCCGCGTTGGCGGAGCTCAGCCGCCCAGGCAGCCTGGAGTACCTGCGCCGTCACCAGCTGCCGCAGCTGCGGCGCGAACAAATCGCGGATCTCAGCGAAGCGTCCCGCCCGCGCCATCTCCAGGACAGCCAGGCCCGTCTGCGTCGGCCCGTTCGGCATCATGAGACCTCTTCCTTTCGATTTCGCGGCCGTCGAGCCTGCTGCCTGGCGCCTTGGTCGCCGGCCCGCTTCCCCGGCAGCAGGACGAGATACACCATCCGTCGCCGGCGCCCCTTGCCCGGAGCGTTGGCGAGCCTGGGCTGGAACACAGTGACGAGGTCGCCAAGGAAATCCGCATACTCGGCGTCGGTGAGCCACATGGCGGCCATGTTGTACCTGACCCCGTCCCGGACATCGGGAACGCCAGCTGCGAGGTACCGGTCGAAATCGGCGATGAGCCCAGCGGCGTAGGCCATGAAGGCGTGCGAGTGCTCAGCCGGGGTCATGGCCGCCGCCTCGCCAAGTCCGATCTGCGCGGCGAGCAGCCGGAGTGTATAGGTGCGCTCCACGGCGCCACGGACCCGGCGCTCGGCGACCACCTGCAGCACACCCTCCTTCGTCAGGAGGGCGACGTGCCGGTACAGGCTCCCGGCCGGCACATCGTCGAGCTCGGCCGCCAGCTGGGTGGTGGTGAGCGCCCGGTCGCCGAGGAACGCCTGGACGATGCGAAGTCGCACCGGGTGCAGCAGCAGATCGGCGCTCGCCATACCGAGAACCGTATCCGATTACTCTCAAAACTGCTAACGTTCGCAGATGTGTGAGCATTGAGCGGAAGGCGCTTGGCGGGGTGCCGCAGGCGTCGCGGGCCCGGTCGACGAGGCTGACGGCCCGCAGGGTCTGGTGACCGCGCCGCGGACTACCGGTTAGCCGACGGCCCGCAGGGTCTGGTGACCGCGCCGCGGACTACCGGTTAGCCGACGGCCCAGGTCATGGTGACGGTCGCGTAGGTGCTGACGCCGGGATAGGGGCAATCCCATCCGACCGGGCAGGCCGACGTGGCCCTGCCCGAGCCCGCCGCACCGCTCACGCCCGGCGCACCGCTCACACCCGGTGCGACCGGCGCTCCGCTCGGGCTGCCTGGCTTGGCCGCGGCGCCCATCGGAAGCGGATACGGATACTGATAATAAGGAACGGACACCTGCACGTTGATGACTCTTCCCAGCGAGAACCCGGCCGCCGTGGCGACCGCCCTGGCCTGGCTTTCCGCATCGGCTACCGCTTTGGCGATGGCCAACGCCCGTGCCGCCGCTCCGGCACCGGAAACCGTCGCCTGGCCGGTGGCGGTCAGGCCGAGCGGACTCGCGCCCGAGCAGCACCACACCGGATAGGACACCGCCGGCGAACTGCTGCCCACACTCATCGGGCCGGCCCCGCGACCCGCGACGCCGCCAGCGCTCGCCGTGCCCGCCACCAGATAACCGCCGGAGCCGGAGTAAGCGGCCAGCGCCGGTGACCCGGCCGCCGGGGACGACGGTGCGGACACCGCGAGGGTCACAGCCACTGTGCTAGCTACCAGCACGACGATGCCGAGGATCCCCATTGACAGCCGAGCCCGGCTGATACCACGCATCGGACTCCACCTCGCGCCATTTCCGATTCGGGCCGCTTGCACTTCCGGGCATTGGACGCCCGGCCACCGATCGCGGTTCCCTCGAGCGCGCCGAGACCGGCGGGCTTCCTGGCTGAGGGCGATGACCCGTGGCCCTCGGAGGAGCCGGCGGCTAATCGGGCCTGAAAAGGCCGGGCAAGTCTGCGAGCATGAGCCTGTGGCGATGACGCTGAGGCGGCTGACCGCCGCCGAGT
This sequence comes from uncultured Actinomycetota bacterium, assembly GCA_963850875.1. GTDB lineage: Bacteria > Actinomycetota > Actinomycetes > Streptosporangiales > Streptosporangiaceae > Chersky-822. The sequence continues at coordinate 826,530 of CAWKNA010000003.1, read as the reverse complement.
ACGAGACCTGGATGTCGATGGTTGTCGCCGGCTACGCCGCCGAGATCGTCGCGTCGGGTGCCCTCCCGGCGCAAGCAGCACAGGAGAAAGCACGGCGCGACCACGAGCGGGCACTCCCAGCCGGGCTCGGCACCCCAGGCCAGCTGATCTTCAGAGTGATCGCCGACGATCAGCCGGTGGGCTGGCTGTGGCTTGCCATTCCCGGCCTGACCGGCGACCCGGGCACCGGCAGCGACCCGGGCACCGGCAGCGACCCGGGCACGGACGGGGACACCGGCACCGGCGGTGACACAGGCACTGGCGGGGACCCGGAAATGGCCTGGGTTTACCTGGTGGAGGTGGACGAGGCGCTCCGCGGCCGGGGCTACGGGCGCGGGGCGATGCTGCTCGCCGAAGCAGAGGCGCGTTCCCATGGCATGCGCTCCCTGGGCCTGAACGTGCACGGCAGCAACGTGGCAGCGCGGTCGCTGTACGCGAGCATGGGCTACGAGGTGATGACCCAGCAGATGAAGAAGACGCTCTAGCAGGCCGCCGTCAACTCCGCGCGCTCCGGCCATCGGCGACCAGCGCAACGGCGGCCCGCCATCGGGGCACGCCGTGGCGGCGCTTCCAGTTGCGCACTGTGCCGCAGCTGCAGTGGGCCTCAGCAGCCAGAATCAGACTGCGGCCTCGCCGCGACGCCTGACGAGGCCCGGGTTGCTGATCTTCTGGGTTCTGCGCCCTCATGTCGGCACCGGCCTTCCGATCGGCATCTGCTGGGTGATGCAGTGCGGGCCGCCGCCACCGTAAGACAGCGTGGCGCCGGGAACACCTATCACCGAACGATCGGGGAATACGGCCTTCAGTTGCGTCAGCGCGAGCTGATCGGCTGCGGTCCCCGCGAGCGGAACGATCACGGCGGCGTTGGCGAGATAGCAGTTGAGGTAGGGCACCTCGACGCGGTGCGGCCCGGCCATCGCCGTCGCCGTGACGTCGAAGGGAATGACCTCGAAAGGCCGGCCGCGCGCGTCGCTGGCCGCGCCCAGTCGGCGCAGGTTCTCCCGCGCGAACGCGAAGTTGTCATCGCCGCGGTCGCCTGGGACCAACAGCAGCAGCACTCCAGGGCGAACATACTGCGCGATCCCGTCGATGTGACCATCGGTGTCCCGGTCTGGCGCGGCCACCAGCCAGAGGACCTGCTCGACGCCGAGATAGTCACCCAGGACCTGTTCGATCCGTGGCTTTGTAGCGTGCGGGTTCCGGTTCGGGTCGAGCAGCGGTCCCTCGGTGGTCACGAGCGTTCCCTCGCCGTCGACGAAGAACGCCCCGCCCTCGAGGACGATCGGCGCTTGGTAGCGCTTGGCTCCCAGCAAATCGGCCAGCACGGCGGCCAGGGCGGCATCACGGTCATAGGGGTGGTACTTGCCTCCCCAGGCGTTGAAGCCGAAGTCCACGACAGCGAGGCTGCTACGGTCATCGGTAACGAAGATCGGTCCGTTGTCTCTGGTCCACGAGTCGTCGATCTCGATCTCGATAGCCTCGATGTCTGAGCCACACAGGTTGCGTACCTCGCTGGAAACGCCGGGCCGGCAGATCATGACGACCTGCTCGAATCCGGCGATGCTCCGGGCAACCTCGGCATAGTCAAGCTTCGCTTGCTCGTACAACCCGGCCCAGAGACTGCGACGGGTCGGCCATGCCATCAGGCAGCACTGATGCGGCGCCCACTCTGCGGGCATGTGGAAGCCATCGGCCCTCGGCGTATCCGCATCGGTCACGATCATTGTCCCTTCACCTGGCGACTCTCCCGCCTCCTGGCCCTCCTTGATCACGCTGGTCAGCGCCGCAGCCTTCGTCGGGAAATCAGAGCGACCGGAGGGCGAGCGCGGCGTAGTCATAGCATTCCCTTGCGGCAGATCAGGCGAGCAGGTAGCGGCGGGAGAGCGGGATCTCAGCGACAGGTGCCGCGGCAAGCACCCGGCCGCCGAGGTGGACTGTGCCATCGGCGGGGTCGACGGCTATCTGCGGGCAGGCGCGTCCGGCGACGAGGCTGGAACGACGCACGGAGCGGGTGCCGGAAATCGCAGCGAAACGGCGCCGACTTCCGAGTTGCCGCGCCATTCCGGCCTCGTAGGCGAGCGTCGAGACGAACGTCACCGACAGCGAGGCAGGCGTCAGGCCATAGCCACCCCAGTGCGCGGAGTAGCGCCGCGGTTCGGCACCTTCCACGCTGGCGTTGCCCGCACCGAGTGGCCCCCAGGCGAAATGTCCCGCTTTCAGGATCAGCTCTGGCCGGACGCCGAAGTACGCAGGCTTCCACAGCACAACGTCGGCGATCCGACCGGGGGCCAGCGTCCCGACTTCCGCGAAGATTCCATGGGTGAGCGCCGGATCGACCGTGTATTTCGCGAGGTATCGGAGCGCGCGCTCATTGTCGTCGGGTCCCAGGCCGTCGTCCGTGAACGAGCCGTCCGGCCGCGGGATGAGACGTCGGACTGCGGGGGCCTGCGACCAGTCATGGCCGGCCTCCGCTGACCGCCAGGCCTTCATCGCGTGGGCGAGCTGCCAGGTCCGGCGGACGGTTTCCCCGATCCGGCCCATTCCCTGAGAATCGCTGTTGATAATGCTGATCCCGCCGAGCTCATGCAGCGGCCCCTCGGCTGCCATCGTGGCAGGGTGCACCCGTTCCGAGGCGAGCTCGAGATCATCAGGATGGCCGGCCGAGCCACCATGCACGAGGAGGATCATCTCCGGATGCTCACCGGCGGCATTGATACCGAAGGGAATCGTCGGGGTGGTCGAGGAGCAGATGATGTTGGGCTCGCGCACCAGCCCGATCAGGTCAGGGATGTGACCTCCGCCTGAGCCTTCGACGTGATACGCGTGCACGGCACGTCCGTCGATCGCCGCAACGGTGTCTTCTAGCTCGCATGACTCGTTGAGCCCGTCGGTGTGCAGCGCGACTGCGACGTCGTACTGCTCGGCGAGCCCGAGCGTCGCATCGATGATCTCGGGATAGGCTCCCCAGTCCTCGTGGATCTTCAGGCCGATCGCGCCCGCCTCGATCACCCGCTCGATCGGCGACCTGACATCGGTCCTGGCGCTGGCCTGCAGGCCGAGGTTCAGCGGCAGCTGTTCGAAGGCCCCGAGGGTGGCCGCCATGGCGGACGGCGGCTCCTCGAACCCGGCGGTGATCAAGGTGGTGACGCCTGCCGAGAGAGCAACCGGGACCAGGCGAGGGGTGATGAGATGGACGTGGGAGTCGATCGCACCCGCGGTCGCGATGAGCCCATATCCCATGATCGGCAGCGTGTTCGGCCCGATCGTCAGATCCACCCCGGCCGTGATGTCGGGGTTGCCCGCCCGCCCGATGCCCACGATGCGGCCGTCCTTGATCCCGATGTTGGTCTTGACAACTCCGATCAGCGGATCGACGACGAGCACGCCTGCTACCAGAACGTCAAGCTCGCTCGCCATGGTGGCGCGGTCGTCTTGCGTCATCCTGGACCGGATGTTCTTGCCATAACCCCAGAGCGGCTCATCACCGTAGCCGATGTGGTCGTCCTCAACGCGCAGCCAAAGGCTGGTGTCAGCCAGCCGGACCCGATCACCTGCCGTCGGGCCGAATCGGCTGCTGTACTCGGACTGGCTCAGCCCGGGCCTGCCCATCAGGTCTCACCGGAGTTCCGGACCAGGCACATCACGAGGTCAACCTCGCGGGACTCACCAGGCGCCCAGCGGATCGACGAGCCCGCAGGGAGGTCAAGCCGGTACCCGTGCGCTGCGGCGCGATCGAACTCAAGTCGCGGGTTGACCCGCCAGAAGGGATAATGAGATGACACCCTGACCGGCCGGACCGACCGGTTCGTCACGTGCAGGCTGAGCCTGCGCCTGCCGGCACTAAGCACGATGTCGCGGTCGGGACTGCGGACTTCGCCCGGACCAGCGGCAGGATCGTCGCCGGTCTCGATTTTCCCCCAGAGATCACGCAGCACGACCAGCCGCGAGCCGTCCCCTAGCAGCACCTCCAGCCGGATCTCAGGTAGCAGCGCGGCAACGCCGTCCATCAGTTCGGCGGGGTCAACGGCCGCCCGCCCCGCTGCGAGTACGTGTTGCCGCGATGCTCCGGCACGAGCCGCGCGGTGCATCTCATCGCAGATGAGAGCGGTGGCTTCCGGGGCATTGAGCTTGAGACCGTCAGAGCGTGATCTCCGGGCAAGTTCGGCCGCCAGGAAGGTCCTGAGCCTGTCTTCCTCCGTCGCAGTGATGTACATGGCCCTCCGGCACGCTGCGGTGATCCCCCGACGGCAGGCCCGGCAGACGCGGGCTCAGTACCGGAACGTGACCTGATTTGAATGACACTCTATATCGAGCACGGCGACACCTAGGGCGGGGTGACCGGTCAGGGTATGCGGCTGTCTCGCCCATCGATCGGCTGCCGACAGTCCGGACGAACCGCGAAACACCGATCAGCCCGGGTAGTGCTGGATCTGGGCGTGATGCCCCGCCGCGCCGGCCAGCTTGGCGTCATTGGTCAGTAGCGGCATACCAATCCGCTCGGCCAGAGCGACGTACATGGCGTCGTAGGCTGTGAAGTTGTCCCTCAGTTCGAAAACGCGGGTCTGAAGCGGCTGCATCGGGTGGCGGACGATCCGCAGCCCGGCATAGTCGGCGAGCATCTGCTCCGCCCGCACGGGAGTAATGCGGACGTTGGGCTTAGCCGTGATTGCCAGGCCGCGGACGACGCTGGACACCTCCGCGTCGATCAGGGACGGAGCGTGGACGACCCGCGCTAGGCGCTGCCGGAGTAGATTGTCGCCACGCTGGCTGGAAAGCAGCCGGATGATGATCGAGCAGTCAACGACCACCGTCATCGGCGACCATCCTGAGCGAACGACCGCAGATCGTCGATTGAGTAATCCACCGGCTGGCGGGCCGCGATTCCGGCCATCACGCCCTCGATGGGCGGCATCGCAGCCTCCTGCGTTAGCAGATCGCGCAAGTACGCGGCGAGAGACTGGCCGCGCGACTCCGCTCGTGCCTTGAGCGTAGCGACAACCTCGGCAGGAAGATCGCGGACCTGAACCACCGTGGTACTCATGGCCCAAGGATAACCTGTCCGCATGCACTGTGCATGCACGGGTGTCCTCGTCTCTTTCACCGGGCCGGTTCGGTGCCGTGGCAGCGTTTCCATTTGCGGCCGCTGCTGCACGGGCACGGATCGTTGCGGCCGCGCCTGGAATCGCTTGCGGCGTAGCCGGACATCAGGTCCGCCGGTGCCTTGCCCGCGCGCAGCAGCGCGGACATCTGCCGCATCGGCTCGCGCACGTGGTGGAAGAAGTCCTTGTACCCGGGGCAGAGGTAGTGCTGGCCTGGCTCGCCGTAGGGCGAGGTGGCGAACCGGTCCTTCGGGCAGCCGCCGTTGCACGCGAACCGGACGTCGCAGTCCAGGCAGAACCTGGTCAGGGTGTCCTTCTTGGCCTGCCCGAACTGCTGCTGCGCGGGCAGGACGATCAGCTCAAGCAGGGGCTTGTCGCTGATGTTGCCGAGCAGGTAACCGGGCTCGACGTAATGGTCGCAGGAGTACAGGTCACCGGTGTGCTCCAGGGCGAGCTGCTGGCCGCAGGTCTCCGCGTGCACGCACATGCCGCCGGGCTCGCCGTGGAAGTTCGCCAGCGCGGTGTCGAACATCTGGACGTAGACGGTGCCGATGTCGCGGCGCACCCAGTCCTCGAATACCTCGATCAGGAACCGGCCGTACTGGGCCGGGCCGACCGAGCGGTGGGTGACCAGATTCCCCTGCTGGATGTAGAGCGGGCGGCCCTTGACCCCATCGCCCCAGCCGGCATCGGCGATCGGCAGGGTCTGCTCGGTCGCGCGCTCGATGATCGGGATGAACTGGATGAACCTCGCGTCCAGGTCGTCCCGCAGGAACGCGTACACCTCCCGGCCGTGATCCCCGTTCACCGCGTGGATGGTGGTCAGCACGTTCCACTCCACGCCGTGCCGCTTGAGCACGTCCAGGCCGTTGCGCACCCGGTGGAAGGTCGGCTTGCCGCCCTTGTCGACCCGGTAGGCATCGTGCATCGCCGCCGGGCCGTCGATCGAGATCCCGACCAGGAAGCCGTTCTCCTTCAGGAACGCACCCCACTCATCGTCGAGCAGGGTGCCGTTGGTCTGGATCGTGTTCAGGATCCGCTGGCCAGGCCTGGCGTACCGGCGCTCAAGCTCGACCGACCGGCGGAAGAAATCCAGGCCCATCATCGTCGGCTCGCCGCCCTGCCAGGAGACCACCACCTCGCCAGCCCGCCCGTGCGCCTGCAGCAGCTGGCGGATGTACATCTCCTGCAACTCTGCCGCCATCCGGAACCGGCTGCCCGGGTACAGCATCTCCTTCGACAGGAAAAAGCAGTACTCGCAATCCAGATTGCACACCGCGCCGGTCGGCTTTGCCATCACATGGAACGCCACCGGAGCACCGGGCATCGTCAGCACCGGACCGCCGGTCTCGGTCAGGTCCCCCGTCAGACCGCTCATCGTTCCCCCGCCCACATCACGATTAGTGTCCTTCCCGCCTGCACCCGGACCGTATACCCCGAACGCGAAGGCGATCGCCGCGGACACCCAGACTCCACCACTCGCCGCCTTCACCGTGATGGGTGATGTCCGGCCGTCCCGGCCAACGCGGACTCTCGCCCTGATGACCAAGCTGGCGGAAGTGTTCGCGCTCAAGCGGCAAGGACTGAATTTGCGCGCAGGCGCCGCGGTTGTGACGGTCATGCTGGTGCCGCTGATCGTCCTGGGCGCGCTCCACCGGGAGAGGTACTGGCTCAGCGTGTCGTTCGGGACGCTGTTCGTGGGGCTGTGCGACCCCGGCGGTGATTACGCGTACCGGCTGCCGCGGATGGCCGTCTTCGCCCTCGCCGGGGCGCCACTGACGGCCCTGGGATTCGGCCTCGGCGGCCGGGCGTGGGGGCTCGCGGTCCTGGCCGTCATCGTCATGCTCCTCGCCGACCAGATCCGCAAGCACACCACGACAGCGGCACCGCGGTCACCTTGATCCCGCTCTCGAGTGCGGCGCCAGCCCAGGCTCGGCCTCCTTGGCCTGGCGGCACGGCCGGTACGCTACGGAGCTTGTGACAGCACCGCAGGATCCGCGGCCGAAGTCGGCCACCTTCCGGCAGGCCAGGTTCCGGCCGCAGCCAGATGCGATGGAGCTCATCCTGATCCGGCACGGTGAGTCGGAAGCCTACCTGGACGGCACGCTGTTCCCGCTGGTCGGCGGGCACGGCGATCCGCCGCTGTCAGCGGCAGGGCGCCAGCAGGCGGAGCTGGTCTGCTCGCGGCTTGGTGCCGCTGGCATCGACGCGATCTACGTGACCACGCTGCGCCGCACCACGCAGACCGCGGCGCCGCTGGCTGAGCGGCTCGGGCTCGACCCGCGGGTGGAAGCGGACCTCCGCGAGGTTTACCTGGGCGAGTGGGAGGGCGGCATCTACCGCAAGATGGTCGCGGACAACCACCCGACCGCACAGCAGATGCTGGCGCAGGAGCGCTGGGATGTGATTCCAGGGGCCGAGCCCGCTGTCGCATTCGCCGCCCGGGTTCGGTCCGCCATCGAGCAGCTGGCGGCCGGTCATCCGGGCGAGCGAGTCGCGGCCTTCACTCACGGTGGCGTCATCGGCCAGGCGCTCGCGCTCGCCAGCGAGTCCCGGCCGTTCGCTTTCATCGGCGCGGACAACGCTTCCATCTCCCGGCTGGTCATCTCCGGCGGACAGTGGTTCGTGCGCGGCTTCAACGACACGGCCCACCTGGACGCGCTCTGATACCGCGGTTGACGCAGATCGGAGCCGGTTAGCGAACCGCTGGCACTGGGTGACCTGTGCCGCCGGCGTCTTGTTGCCCGGTTATTCCGCGTTTGGTTTAATCGCACAAATGACTACTGCTGGCAGCCCTGGCCGATGACCGCAGCCTTCGCGATGAAGCGGCCAGTGGGTCACTCAGGTCTCGCGATCCCGCGGATCGCGCTCGGCTGCGGTAACTTCGGCGGCGTCGGCTCCGCGCCGGAGTTCTTCGGCCAGGGGCTGGGCGAGGACCAGGCGCTCAAGCTGATGGATGCGGCCTGGGAGCTCGGCATCACCCATTTCGACACCGCCGACGCGTACGGCGGCGGGCGCAGTGAGCTGGCGATCGGCCGCTGGATCGCCTCGCGCGGAGTTCATCCGCGGCTGACGACCAAGACGTACAACCCGATGCAGACCGGAGCGGACAGCGGGCTGAAGCCCGAACGGATCGCCCGCCAGCTGCACGAGAGCCTCGAACGGCTCGGGGTCGAACACGTCGACCTGTACCTAGCCCACGACTTCGACCCTGACGTGCCGTTGTCGGAGTCGTTCGGAGCCTTCGCCGCCGCCGAGGCCGAAGGGCTGATCAGCGCCTACGGGGTCAGCAACTTCGATGCCGCGCAGCTGGCTGCGGCGCTGGCCGCAGGCGCACCGCAGGCAATCCAGAACTGCTACTCATTGCTCGCCCGCCAGGACGAGAAGGAGCTGTTGCCACTGTGCGCGGAGCGGAACGTCGCCTACCTGGCATTCAGCCCGCTGGCCGGCGGCTGGCTGACCGGCAAGTACCGCCGCGGCGAGCCGTTCCCGCCCGGCTCGCGGATGACCCAGCGTCCTGAGTCGTATCAGGACTTCCTCGCCGACCAGATCTTCGACGCAATCGACCGGATCGAGGCGATCGCGGCGCGGCGCGGCACCTCGATGGCCGGCCTGGCGCTGGCCTGGCTGCTGGCCGGCCAGCGGGTGACCCAGATCGTGATCGGTCCCGGCCGCCCGGAGCACCTGGCGCCGGTCGGCGAGGCGCTTGAGCATCCGCTCACCGACGATGAGCGGGTCGCGGTCGAAAGCGTGCTCGGCTGATGCGCGTTCTCGTTCTCAGCCATCGCGACGTGCTGGCCGCGCTGACGCCGCAGGCCTGCGCCGATGCCATGGCCGCCGTGCTCGCTGAGCACGCCAGCGGCGGGACGTACCTGCCGCTGCGGTCGGTGATGATGCCACCGGCCGCCGCAGGATTCTTTGGGCTGATGCCCGGCTGGCGCGAGCAGGCCGACCGCAGGCCCGCGGCGTTCGCGCTCAAGGCCGTCTGCGTCATGCCGGGCAATCCAGCGCGCGGCCTGGACGCACATCAAGGGATCGTCACGCTGTTCGATGGCGAGAACGGCATGCCGACCGCGATCCTGAACGCCTCGGCGATCACCGAGATCCGCACCGCCGCGGTCACCGCGGTCGCCACCCGCGTGCTGGCCAGGCCGGATGCGCGGACGCTCGCGATCCTCGGGGCAGGGACGCAGGCACGATCCCACCTTCAGGCACTCCTGCAGGCGGGCGAGTTCGAGCAGGTGCGGATTTACTCGCCCACCCAGACGCACGCCCGCAGGCTGGTCGAGCAGGCCGCCGATCCGGGTGCGGAGTTGCTGGTCACCGCCAGCGCGCAGGAAGCCGTGCGCGATGCAGACGTCGTGGTCACCGCGACTAGCTCGCGCGAGCCAGTGCTCAGCCATGACTGGCTGAAACCAGGGGCGCATCTCAACGCGGTCGGCGCAAGCACCCCGCGGGCCCGCGAGATCGACACCGCCACGGTGGCCGCGAGCGCGCTCTTCTGCGACAGCCGCGAGTCGCTGCGCAACGAGGCCGGCGAGTTCCAGCTCGCGATCGCGGAAGGCCTGATCACTGGCGAGGAACACGTCCGCGCCGAACTCGGTGAGGTGCTCGCCGGGACCGCGTCAGGGCGCCGCGACGCGGCGGAGCTGACCATGTTCCGCTCGCTTGGCCTGGCGATCGAGGACCAGGCCGCGGCGCAGACTGCGGTAGCTGCGGCAATCGCGCACGGCCTGGGGACCGAGGTGGAGCTGTGATCGAGCTGGCGGCGATCGAAGCGGCGCGCACGCGGATCGCCGGTACCGCGATCCGGACGCCGCTGGTGCGGCTGGCCGTCGAGGATTCCCCGGCTGAGATCTATCTGAAGCTGGAGAACCTGCAGCCGATCAACTCGTTCAAGATCCGCGGTGCGACCAATGCGATCATGCTTGCCCCGGCGAGCGAGCGGGCGAAGGGCCTGGTCACCGCCAGTGCCGGGAACATGGCCCAGGGAGTGGCGTGGGCGGCGCGCGCGCTCGGCATTCCAGCCACGATCGTCGTGCCCGAGCACGCGCCGCAGGCGAAGCTGGCGGCGATCAAGCGGCTGGGCGGCCGGGTGCTTAAGCTGCCCTACGACGACTGGTGGAACGTGATCGTCACCAGCGAGGTGGACGGGGTCGACGGGCTGTTCGTGCATCCGGTCCAGGATCCTGGGGTGATGGCGGGTAACGGGACGATCGGCCTGGAGATCCTGGAGGATCTGCCCGACCCCGACGTGGTCGTCATCCCGTACGGCGGCGGCGGCCTGACCGTCGGCATCGCCAGTGCGATCAGGGCGCTGCGGCCGGAGACGAAGATCTTCACCGCCGAGCCAGAGACCGGCGCCGCGCTGGTCGCCGCCATCGAGGCCGGGCAGCCCGCCGACGTCGACTACCGCGCTTCGTTCGTCGACGGATCCGGCAGCCGCCGGGTGCTGGACAGCATGTGGCCGCTCGTCGCGCCGCTCGTCGACCGCGCCCTGGCGATCCCGATCGACGCCGTCGCCGCCGCCGTGCGCACGCTCGCCGAGCGGGTCCGGGTGATCGCCGAGGGTGCGGGCGCGCTCGCGCCAGCCGCGGCACTGTCCGGCCTGGCCGGGACCGGGAAGGTGGTCTGCGTCGTCTCGGGCGGCAACATCAACCTGAGCAAGCTGGCGGAAATCCTCGGCGGAGCTCCGGGGTAGCCTGGCTACCTGCGGACCCCGGCTAGCGCGTCAAGGAGGCGGTCGACTTCTCCAGGCGTGTTGTAGTGGATGAAGCCGATCCTGATGGACTTGTCGGCGTAGCCGAGGCGCTGGTACAGGCCGAGGGAGTACCACGAGTCGTGCGCCCAGACCCCGATCTGAGCGGCGGCCAGGCTCTGAGCCACGTCCGCAGCCGCCACGTCCGGCACGTTGACCAGGAAGGTGGGCACCCGGCCGGCCATCCCTGGCAGCCCGTACACGGTGATCGAATCACCGATGCCGTCAAGGAACCGCTGGCCAAGCGAGCGCTCGTAGGGGACGATCGCGGCGAAGCCGCCGATTGACTCCAGGTAGTCGATCGTCGCGTTGAATCCCGCAAGCAGCTCGTAAGGAAGGGTGCCGGTCTCGAACCGCCGCCCGAGCGGCAGCGTCGGTGCGGGGCGCGCCTTGTAGGGTCGCCAGCGCTCGATCACCTCAGCCCGCCCGTAGGCCACGCCGAGATGCGGACCGCAGAACTTGTACGGCGAGCAGATCAGCACGTCGGCGCCGACCTCGCTGACGTTGATCGGCTCGTGCGCCGCATAGTGAACGGCGTCAATCCACGCCAGCGCGCCGACGTCGTGCGCGAGCTTGCACACCCGCCGGGCGTCAACGATCGTGCCGATCGCGTTCGATGCCCACGCGAACGCGATCACCTTGGTGCGCGGCCCGAGCTTTGCCTCCAGATCCCCGAAGTCCAGTGTCGTGTCATCGTGCAGCTCGATGTGCCGGACGACCAGGCCGGCGTCGTGCGCCAGTTCCAGCCACGGCGCGACGCCGCCGTCGTGATCCAGGCAGGAGACGAGGATCTCATCACCGGGGGCGAACCCGCGCCCGGCCGTACGCGACAGCATGAAATTCAGCGAGGTCATGTTCGGTCCGAAGATCACCTCATCCGGCTCGCAGCCAAGGAACCGAGCCGCCTTGACCTCAGCCTCGTCCAGGATCTCCCTGACCCGCAGGCTCGTCGGGTAGACCGCGCCGAGGTTGGCGCTTGCCTCGCGCAGCGCGAGCGAGATCGCGTCGCCGACCTCGTCCGGCACCTGTGAGCCGCCAGGAGCATCGAAGAACGCGAAGCCTTGCCCTAGCGATGCGAAGCGAGCTCGGATGGTAGGCACGTCAAGGCTGGTGCTGAGCATCTCGGTCATCGGAAACGCCCTCCCCCGCCGGGCGGCGGCGGACGCCGGCCCGATCCGCGGTCAACATCACAACTGCTAACCGAATCCCCAAATTACACCTCTTGCACTCCTGTGCAGCGCAATGGTTTGATTCAGCGTACAAATTCGATCGGTGGGGGGAGGGCGTGTGAGCTTCCGCATCGTCCGCGGCGCCGTGGCCAGCTGGCAGGGCACAGTCCCGGAGGGTAGCGGTCGAATTACGCTCGGCAGCGGAGCCTTCGACGGGCCGTACTCGCTGCGCTCCCGCGTCGAAGCGGGCGAGCAGGCTACCAACCCGGAGGAATTGCTCGGCGCCGCCGAAGCCGGCTGCTTCACCATGTCCCTCGCGAACCTGCTTGGCGAGGCTGGTCATCCGGCCCGCGACCTCCGCACCACCGCGCGGGTAACGCTCGCTCAGTCCGAGGCCGGCTTCAACATCACCCGGATTGAGCTGCGCACCATCGGCGACGTTCCCGGGGTTGACCTCGCTCATTTCACCGACCTGGCCCGGCGGGCGAAGGACTGTACCGTCTCGCGTGCCCTGACCGGCACCGAGATCACGCTCGAGGCGAGCCTTGCAGCTGGCTGACCGACCAGGTCTTACTGCCAGGCCCGGACCCCGGCCCGCGCGGCGCGGCCCGGGTTAAGACCACCTGACAGCACTGGCAACGAAGTATCTCAGGAGATGGAGGCGTACCTATGAAGGGACGCGTGATCACCGTCACGATGGCGCTCGGCGCGCTGGTCGTGGCGGGTTGCGGCAGTTCTAGCAGCACCACGGCCGCGGGCGGAGGCACCAAGTCGTGCACCACCCAGATCGGATTCGAGGGCCCGATCACCGGACCGGTGGCCGTTCTCGGCGCGGAGCAGCTGCACTTCGCAGATCTCGCGCTGTCGATGGACAACGCGGCCAACAAGACGAAGATCACCCTGGTCCAGGGCGATACCCAGCTGAATCCCGCTCAGGCCATCACGGTGACCCAGCAGTTCACCTCGAACTCTTCGATCGTCGCCGTGGTCGGCCCGGCCGGCAGCCAGGAGGTCGAGGCGATCGGTCCGTCAATGGCCAGGGCGGGGATGGCGTTCATGTCCGGATCCGCCACCAACACGACACTAACCTCAGGCAAGTACCCCACGTTCTTCCGTGTCGTGTCCAATGACGGCGTCCAGGGGCCGCAGGACGCCAACTACATCATCAAGAACCTGCACCCAAAGGCCGTGATGATCGTGGATGACCAGGAGGTCTACTCAACCGGTCTGGTCGCCGAGATGATCCCGATCTTCAAGGCGGCCGGGATCAAAGTCGACCACGAGTCGGTCTCGCAGAAGGTGACCGACTTCTCCTCGCTGGTGGCCAAGGTCACGCCGGCCACCTCGGTGGTGGTGCTGCCCTGGCAGGTGGCAAGCAATGCTCAGCAGTTCGGCCGCGACCTCGCCCAGCAGCACAAGAAGGCCGTGATCTTCGGCACCGACGGGCTGTTCTCGCCAGGCACCTTCACGATCTCAGGCTCGTACGTGTCCTCCTTCGGCCCGGACATCACCGCGATCCCGGCCGACGCGTCGATCGTCGCGGCGGCCAAGGCCAAGTACGGATCCTTCGGCACGTTCGGCCCGCCGATCTTCGCGGCCACGCATGTGATCGACGAGGCCATCGCCTCGGTCTGCCAGGCCGGCCAGACGCCGACGCGCGCCAACGTGATGGCCGCGATCAGGCAGACCAACGAGCCAACCTCGATCCTCGGGCAGCCGATCAGCTTCGGCCCACACGGGGACCTGGTCAACGGCAAGTTCTTCCTCTTCAAGATCGACTCGAAGGGCAACTACACGCTGATCCCGAGTTCCTGATCGGCTGAACTCCAGATAGCTGCTCCCGGCAGCGCGCCTGCCAGTGGCGGGTGCGCTGCCGGGCAGCACAGGCGATGGGCGGGACTCACACCGGATGGGCTTCTTCTTCCAGGAACTAGTGAACGGCGTCACCACGGGCGCGCTCTATTCGCTGATCGCGCTGGGCTTCTCGATGGTGTACGGCGTGCTGAAGCTGCTCAACTTCGCGCACGGTGATCTGTACATGGTCGGGGCCTTCATCGGATACTTCGTGATCCAGTGGTTCGGCGGCCCGTCCGCGCTGACGATCCCGGTGCCGCTGCTGCTGCTGATCATGTTCGTGCTTGCGGCGGTGCTGGTCGGCGGCCTCGGCGTCGCGATCGAGCGATTCGCCTACCGGCCGCTGCGTGACGCGCCGCGGATCGCGCCGCTGATCACGGCGATCGGCATCTCCTTCTTCCTGGAGAACTCGGCCCTGCTGCTCTTCGGCGCGCAGTTCCGGGTCTACAACACCTCAGATTTCATCCCGTTCTCCGCTGGGGTCCAGATCGGGTCGGTCAGCATCGACGCGGTGCAGATCATGGTCCTGGCGCTTGGCCTGGCCATGATGGTCGGGCTGCGGCAGCTGGTCATCAAGACCAGGCTTGGCAAGCAGATGCGGGCGGTGGCCGCCGACCGTGAGGCCGCCGAGATGCTGGGGATCAACGTGAACTTCACGATCGCCGCGACGTTCTTCCTCGGTTCGGCCTTCGCCGGCGTGGCCGGGGTGATGTCCGGACTGCTCTTCAATCAGGTGACGAGCACGATCGGCTTTCTGGCTGGTCTGAAGGCATTCACTGCGGCCGTGGTCGGCGGCATTGGCTCGCTGCCAGGCGCGATGCTCGGCGGCTTGCTGATCGGCATAGCCGAGTCCTTCATCACCGGCTATGTCTCATCCACCTACACCAACCTGTTCGTGTTCGCGCTGCTGATCGCAGTGATGCTGGTGCGGCCAAGCGGGCTGCTCGGCCAGGCGCAGCTGCAGAAGGTGTGAAACCATCGTGAGCCTCGACGCGCAGCCTCCGGCGGTCGGTCCGCAGGTCGGCTCCGACGAGTGGGTCGCTAGGCAGGCCCATCGGCGCGAGTACGCACCTGGCTGGGTGGGCACCGCGCAGCGAGCGAGCCAGCGAATCGGCTGGTGGCCCAGGCTCGCGATCGCTGGTGTGGCCGGCGCCGCCCTGCCGCTGCTCGGCCTCGGCGGCTTCCAGCTGCAGGTCGGGATCGACGCACTGGTGATCGCGCTGCTGGCGGTCGGGCTGAACATCGTGGTGGGCTGGGCCGGGCTGCTCGACCTGGGCTACATCGCCTTCTTCGGCTTCGGCGCCTACGGATTCGCGCTGCTTTCCTCCAGCCAGCTCGGCTCGCACGGCATCCACCTGCCTGCCCTGCTTTCGCTGCCGATCGTGATGATTGGCGCCGCGATTCTCGGGCTGCTGGTCGGCCTGCCGTCCCGGCGGCTGATCGGCGACTATCTGGCGATCGTCACGCTGTTCTTCGGCGAGGCATTCGTTGAGTTCACCAACAACGTGGCACCCGGCTCGCTTGGCGGCCCGAACGGGATCATCAGCATCGACCCGATCCGCATTTTCGGGAACATTCAGTTCAACAGCAACGAGAGTTACTACTACCTCCTCGTGTTCTTGCTGGTGGCGGTGATGGCCGTGCTGCGGCTGCTGGATACCTCGCGGACCGGGCGAGCCTGGCGGGCCGTCCGGGAGGACCCGTTGGCGGCGGCATCGATGACCATCCCGGTCAACCGGGTGAAGCTGATGGCGTTCGCGTTCGGCGCCATGGTCGCCGCGCTGGCCGGCACCATCTTCGCCGCGCAGCAGATCAGCGTGTTCCCGACCGACTTCGACACGCCGATCCTGATTCTGATCTACGCCGGGCTGATCCTCGGCGGCGCGGGCAACATCGCCGGCGCGGCCACCGGCGCCCTGATTGTCATGGTCATCTACGACGGCCTGCTGCGTAGCCCGGCCGAGTCCGGCTACCTCTTCTACGGCCTGATCCTGCTGACCCTGGTGGTCAAGCTGCGCCCGTGGCGCAGACTTGGCCTGGTTCTCGCGGCAACTGCTGTGCTCGGCTTCGCCGCGCATGCGGTGACCCGGGCGCTATCACCGGCCGCCGTGGCTGGCGGGCCGCAGTCGGCCGGCTGGATCGCGGCCGCCTTGCGGGACTGGGTGATCGTCCCGGCCAATCCGCAAGTTCCAGGGAACTTCGGGTTCGTGCTGCTGGTGTGCCTGCTGATCGCGATCGTACAGGTCAAGGGCCACTGGCGGACAATCCTGCTGGTGCCGACAATCTATCTCGCGGCGTGTGTCTGGGAGGCCAGGCTGATTGTCGAGTACTCGGTCACCCGGCAGCTGATGATCGGCGCGATCCTGATCGTGATGATGAACGCCAGGCCGCAGGGGCTGCTCGGGGTGCGCCGGGTCGAGGCCGCGATATGAACGTTCCGGCCGTGCCACCTCAAAGCGGGTCAGCCGAACCCGGGCCAGCCGAACCCGGGCCAGCCGAACCCGGGCCAGCTAGCCCAGGGTCGCCCAGCCGCGGTGCCGACGGCCCGCCGGGCGAGCCGGTTCTGAATCTTGATCGTCTGTCCTTGTCATTCGGCGGTCTGCGGGCGCTCGCCGACCTGGATCTGCAGGTCGACGACAGCGAGATCGTCAGCCTGATCGGACCCAACGGCGCGGGCAAGACGACTGTCTTCAACGTGATCACCGGCGTCTACCAGCCGAGTTCGGGGGATGTCCGGTTCGCTGGCCGCTCGATCGCCGGTAAGCCGCCGCACAGCATCACCAGGTTGGGCATCGCCCGCACGTTCCAGAGCCTGCGGTTGTTCCTGAACATGTCGGTCATTGAGAACGTGATGGCCGCGACCTACGGCAGCACCAAGGCAGCACCATGGGAGTCGATCCTCCGCCTGCCGAGAGCCCGGCGCGAGGAGCGCGAGGTGCGAGCACTAGCCGAGGAAGTGCTGTCGTTCTTCGGCCAGCGGCTGGCTGGATACCGCTGGGATGAGCCCGCCTACTCGCTGTCGTACGCGAACCGCCGGCGGCTGGAGATCGCCCGCGCCCTCGCCACCAGGCCCAGGCTGCTGCTGCTCGACGAGCCAGCAGCCGGGATGAATCCGGTCGAGACGCACGAGATCACCGAGCTGATCGGGCGGCTGCGCGACGAGCGGGACCTCGCGATCCTGGTGATCGAGCACGACATGCACGTGGTCGCCGGCTGCTCGGACCGCGTGATCGCGCTGGACCACGGCGTGAAGATCGCCGAAGGCGGCTTCGATGCGGTGGCTAGTCATCCGGCCGTCGTCGAGTCCTACATGGGACGCGATCCCGAGGCACTGGCGGAGGCAGAGTGAGCACCACGCTGCTGAACCTCGACGACGTCACCACCTATTACGGCCAGATGCGGATCCTCGAAGGGATCTCGCTGCAGGTCAGCGATGGCGAACTCGTCTGCCTGCTCGGCGGCAACGCGTCTGGCAAATCGACGACGCTGAAGACGATCCTTGGCATCGTGCGGCCGCGCAAGGGACGGGTGCTGCTGTTCGGCGAGGATGTGACGAACTGGTCGGTGCCGCGCCGGATCGGGGCCGGGATCGCCATCGTGCCGGAGAACCGCAGGCTGTTCGGGCAGATGACGGTCCGGGAGAACCTCGAACTTGGCGCCGTGCTGCGCGGCGGCGAAACGCTCGCCGAGGACTTCGAACGGGTCCACACGCTGTTCCCGCGGCTGTATGAGCGCCGCAACCAGCTAGCGGGAACGCTGTCCGGCGGCGAGCAGCAGATGGTCGCGATGGGCCGCGCACTCATGTCGCACCCGCGCCTGCTGCTGATGGACGAGCCGTCGATGGGTCTTTCGCCGGCCCTGGTGCAGCAGAACTTCCGGATCATCAAGGACATCCATACCTCCGGCGTCGCGGTGCTGATGGTCGAGCAGAACGCGACGATGGCGCTGTCGATCGCCGACCGCGGCTATGTCCTGTCGACCGGGGAGATCGTGCTCGAAGGACCCGCGGCTGAGCTGCTGCGCAGCGACGATCTGAAGCGCGCTTATCTGGGGCGGTGAGCGAGCCGCACCGGTCCGCAGTCCGCGTCAGGCGACATCCGACTTCTGAGCACTTTCGCTATCCAATTCTGAAAGACGGGTCCGATACCCTCGCCAAACTGGACGTATACACATACGCCGTTTCCACGAAGTGATGGAAAGCGTTGCTCGCGTCCTTGACACTGTCGGCACCGGCCTGCACGTTATGCTTGACGAACGGGCAGACTATGAAGTGGATATTGCGTACTATTATGGCGCTGACGATGCGTGGTGAGGTACAACGAGCAGGCTCACGGTGCCCAACGGATGCCCCTTCGAGCGGTCATACATCTCATGTATATCGCCTAGTCGCTAATAGCGCTATACTAACAATGGCGACCGCCCGGCGCCCGGAAACCGCCCTTTATCGAAATCAATCAAGGGATCCGATTATTCATGGCAGGAATATCAACTACTACCCACGGCTCAGATGCCCGGCGTCACAAGGTCACTGGCGACGTGCATCTGCTGCTCATCGACGCTGACAACCAGGTCCTCTTTGGCCGTCGCCAGAACACCGGATTCGAGGACGGCGCCTACCACCTGCCGGCCGGCCATCTGGAAGCAGGTGAGTCCGTAGTCCAAGCTCTCATCCGCGAGGCCAAGGAGGAAGTCGGGGTCACCATCGCACCAGAGCACATTGAGTTCATGCACGTCATGCACAACTCATCCAACGGCGGCCGGGTGGCCTTCTTCTTCGCCGTGCGCCAGTGGGACGGGCCGCCCTATAACCGCGAACCCGAGAAGTGCAGCGAACTCCGCTGGTTCCCGCTTGGCGCCCTTCCGAACCATCTAATCGCCTACTGCCGCGTGGCTCTGAGACACATCGCTGCTGGCCAGCCACTCTCCCTCTACGGCTGGTAGATGTCCGCCCAGCCCAATCCGGTCGTCTGCGTCAGCTACCTGGCTCATGCAGCGCTCTGGAAAGTGCCTCGCTTTCCGCAGGCCAACCATGGCGCTGAGGTGCTCACCATCGAGAACTCGATCGCCGCCGACGCTCCCATGACCGCGGCGGTGTTAGTGGCGCTCGACGTGCCCGCGGTGCTGCTGGCCAATGATGTCGGCGATGACACTAGCGGTGCCGAAGTCCATGCCTGGTTGCAGCGCCACGGCATCACGACCACGGCGAAGGCGACGGCCAAGGCGGTTACACCGCAGATCGTGGTTGTGGCCGACAACGAAGGCAGCCGCACGTGGTTCCCGTTTTTGCCTGGTGTAGCCGATTCCCTGGCCTCGCTCGATCTCTCATCGATCGGGTGTGCCTCGTTCGTCTACATCGACTGCTACCAGCTCATCGAGACACCGGCTATCCGTGCAGTTCAGGCGGCGCGGGCAGCCGGTGTCCCGCTGTTGCTCAACTTGGGCGGCTCAGCGTTCTCGGATACGGTGGCCGCTGAGGTATGCGGCCACCCGAGGCTAGTGGTACAGACTAATGTCGATGACGATGCTCACCGAGACGCCCGACAGCTCGCCGCGACACTGCGATCCGCCACCAATGCCCAGTGGGCGGTAGTCACAGCAGGCGCATCTGGCGTCACCGCGCTCAGCGAGACACAGCATCTATGTGTCCCTGCCTTTCGAGCGATCGTCCTCACCTCAAGTGCGCCGCAGCCGCGTTCGGCGGACGGCTCGACGGCCGCACGTTCGTCGCCAAGGCCGATCTCAGCGTCGGTCGCCATCGTGCCTGCGCTGCGAGCGGGCTCACCACGAGCTGATGCCTGGCTTGGGTCAGCTGCGTGCGTTCATCGGCTCACGCCGGCGGATCAGCGTTCCGCCGGCTTAGCGCAGATCGCAATGAGTAGCCAACCGGGGTGATATAAACTCCATGCGGCCGAGGTTCCGCTTAATGCTTGGCCGTCCACTTCTCCCTCGGAATCTGAAAGAACGCCGATCTAAGCCAGAGCCGCGCCACCACCATCATGACCAGCCCGACCACGACGATGGCTACCACCGACCAGATCTGACCTGGAGGTGCGGTCTCAAGTGACTGCACCAGAATCCAGCCCAGGAAGGCGGCTGCACCCAGCGGCTGGCGTGGCCTAGCAGGTCCCAAGCTGGCGAAGATCCGACGTCGGTAGTACACCACCGTGGCTAGTGCCGTCATGATGTAGAAAGCCGCAAACAACAACCCCGCGACGGCACGACTCAGCGGCCAAGCCTGTCGTCCAGCCAGGTGAGCAGGTCATCGACGACCTCGTCGCGGGGTCTCGTTGGATCTCATGGCGGGCCTGCGGATAAACCCGCAAAGTGACGTTCGGTGATGCCCGGCCTCACAATCCTGGCAGTCAAGACGATGCCGGTGCCGGTAGCGGCAATCACGGACAGAGCGACAGAAAGAGCCATCACCTTGGCCCAACCGCTGCCGCCCAAAGCCTGAGCGACATACACCAAGGCTGTAGAAGCATTGGCTTGCAGCCGAGCTGGTGAGACAACTCCCTGCAAGCCGACTTGGGCTAGGGTGTACAGGATAGTCAATAGAGCGACTGCCCAAATAGCCGCTCTACCAGGATTAATCCGCCGATGCTTGACTTCCTCATTGACATAGACCGTGCCATCCCAGGCGCTATACACATATACCGCAATGAGCAACCCGCCTACGACGCTGCCATTGCCGCCGATCCCGGTCAGACTCCACCACCTGCTGGAGATATGGAACGTGCCGGGATGGTGCCCAAGGACCGCCAGTAGTCCGACGATCGAGAAGCCGATCAGGATTACGTACTCGATTAGGGCCATGCTGATCTGCGTCCGAGCGGTGTAGCGGTCAACCAGCGCATTGACGAGCATGTCCACGCCCGCCTGGGTCGAGCTCTCCGACCCCGACGGATCGGTAAGTCTGAGCGCCATAGACCGCGAGCAGAAGGTCCGAGTACGACCACCTCGGCCACAGTGCCGATGACATAACCGGCGACCATCAGCCAGCCGGTCAGGAAGCCCAAGTACGGATTGATGGCTCTGCCGACCCATTCGAAGGATGCCCCGCAGTTGGCATTCCACATATTGAGCCGCCGATAGGCATTGGCAATGATCAGCATCGGAATAGCCGTCAGGATGATGATCGGCCCAGCTCCGTCGGCGAGCTGGCGGGCAGCGAGCGAACATCGCCCTGGCCGCGGCCGGGTCGATCCGAAGCCGCATCGCGGGTCGTTGACGTCAACTTATCGCACCTGGTTCGAGCCGGGCAGCGGGGGCCGGCACACTAGGCGCCGTGTGCGCGGTGGGCGCGTTCGTCATGCTTGTTCTCCTATAGATAGGTTTATCGATGAGTCGAAGAGGTATGGAGTTGAGTAGAATCAGGGCGTGACAGAGCTGCGCACGACACTGAATTTGGTGAAGAAATCAGGTGCGGATATCGGACGGCAACCGGCGGGAGGTCCTTTCTCTAGTTCCTTTTACGAGTGGTGGGCTGCCATCCCATGGTTTATTTAGAACAGGTCCCAGTCCCGCAGCCAGCTCGTCAGCTCCGCGAGGCGTTCGAGGCTCATGTGCTTCGCGGCGGCGCTATCGGTGCTTTCTTGAGCGGCGCCGTACTGCCACCAGCTCTGGCCGGTCTTGCGATCCATGACCAGGAAGCGGTCTTTGACGGCCGGGCCGCGGAGTACCAGCGAGACCGTCAGGGGCTCGGCCACCACGGCGTGGACCATCGCGTGATGCAGGGCATAGGCGTTGCCGAGGTGTTCCTGGCGCACTTGAAGCACCCGGAGCGACGCCGGATCAACCTCGGTGTCCAGCTCGGCATCACCGAACAGGTAGTGCCGGTATTCACCTCGCAAGATCGCGGCTGCTAGCCAGTCGTAGTCGTGCGGGCGGGCTGAATACCGGGCAGGTTGATATGCAGCCGCAGGCGAAGGCCTGACTCGTCATTGTGCAAGACGATCTTGTCGAGGATGTCGTAGTGCTCGCACAGTCGTAGCAGCCCAGGCCGCTCGGGAAGTGCGAGCAGTGTTTTCCGGATGGCTCGCGGATCTTCCAGGATGGCGTTCAGAGCCTTCCGGGAGGCATGCTCTACGGCGTCGATGTCGTCCCAGTCGAGTGAGCGAAGCGGCTCGATAATTGCTTCCACTGGCTTTCCTTACTCTTCGGGCTTGGCGCTGGACTTCCAGAGCCGGCAGACGGGCACGATGTCGTCGTAGGCCGCGCACGAGCTTCCGCCCATCACGATTTCCTCGGCCGGGCAGCCGCCGAGGCAGGCGGACGCTTTGCACCCACCGCAGGCGCTCTTGACGAGGGGACGGGTAAACAGGTCGAACTCGTTTTCTCCGTGGTTGAGCCGCACCTGGTCGCCGTCCATGTGGGCGAAGTACAGCTCGGTGTCGAAGAGGTAGGAACAGACGTAGCATCGCCCGTCCGGAAACATCGTCATGCGGTCGAGCGGCGCGTCCGATCCAGCCTTGGTAGCCCTCAGCCTGGTAGCGCTCCATCTGGTCTCGGCGGGCGTACGTCGGCTGGTACCAGACGTGCGTCTGGTACTTCGGTGCGACCTGGTTCAGGTGATCGCAGAACTCGACCCATTCGGGAGGTGTACATCGTCAGGTCGAGGTTGCCGTGGCCGACGCCTATCGTCGAGAAGACGTGGAACTTGACGAGCGAAACGTCCAGCTCGTCAGTGCTGTCCAGCAGGTTCAGCACGTCGCTCTTGCTGGCTTGAGTAGCCGTGCAGATGATCCGGGTGTCGCATCCGCGCTGCGGCAGCTCATCCGTCCTCGCGAGCGTCATATCGAAGGTTCCTGCGCCCCGGATGGCGTCATGTGAGGCCACGCTGCCGCCGTCCAGGCTGACCTGTACATACGCGAAATCAGAAGGTTCGAGGGTACGGAATTTGCGCAGCGCCCGCGCTTGAGCGTTGGTGGTAGTGATGACGTGCTCGTAGCCGAGTTGACCGGCCGCCCGGATCGCCGCGCAATAGTCCGGTGCAAGCTCGGCTCGCCGCCGAGGATGGTGAGCTTGCTGCCGCCCAATCGCCGCCAGGTGGCCAGCGTCTCGATGATGCGCGGCAATGGCATCTTGAGTGCCCTATCCAAGCGTTCACCCATGTAGCAGTGCTCGCAGCGAGCTGCGGTTGTGCTGAAGAGGTACTGCTGAACTGCGAAGGAGCCCATGCTGTGGCCAAGCAGCACCAGCGGGACATCCGGGTGCTCCTGGGGGCCCTGGCCATCACTTCCCCCTGCCGCGTGGCGGACAGTGGTCATACTGGTGTGCTCCTATTGTTTTAGTAGGGTAATGAGTTCATTGGCAATCTGTTCAGGCGGGCCGCTGCTCTCCAGTTGCAGGACAGGAACTCCAGCGCTTGCGATGCTTCCCGATGCCGTCCGCGGATTGCCTGTACCGCTCCATCCGCGCGGCGAAAATCCGGGGAGCGTCGCCGCGCCGGGGGTGAAGGACGTTATTGCAGCGAGCACATCGCTGCCGATTGGCCGGATTCGCCACGGCCGGCAGGCGTGGGTCGTGAATCGGGTCGCGCTCGCACTGGTGGCAGACGCGCCGCTCACGTGTCCGGCGATTAAGCGTGGCCGGATCGCGACAAGTTCCACCGGATGTATGGCGCACGTCGGAGCCAGCTTGCGTATGATCGAGAGGAAAAGCCGGACCTGCTGAGCGGACCCAGGGAAGTTATCGAGGAGCACCGTGTGCACGGTGCAATCGGTAACGACAGAATCGAGATAGGCACGGAGCGCCATCGTCACCGTGAGACATCGATCCAACCCAGTTGCTCGCCGCTCGTGGCGGTCGCGGCCAGGATCGTTTCCGGTACGTACTCCCGCAGACGAAATACCTGCCTCCCAGGCAATTGCCCGAGCAGCAGGTCACTGACTTCTTGCCTTCGGCCCGTGGCCGATGACCCCGATGGCGTCGTCCAACATGCGCTCCGTTCATCTAACGGCTTCCCTCATAACGATGCATTTCTGTGCGGCGGCGGGAATCTCGCACCAGACGAGTTTCCCGCCGAGTCCCTCAGGGACATACCAGCTCCACTTGTCGCTTAGTGCCTCGACCAAGAGCAGGCCCCGCCCCCTTTCGGCCTCTTCGGTGACTTCTCTGCGGACCGGCGGGTGGGGATTGGTATCCCACACGAGGATTACGACCCGTGCTTTGTCGGATAGCAGCCACATCCGCACCGGAGCTATGGCTTCATGGCCTGAGATGCGGCGACCGCATGGTGACCAGCTCCGAAACAAGCAGTTCGATGGTGTCGCTAAAGTCTGTCAGTCCCCACTCCCAGAGCAATTGACGTGAATGCAGCCGGGCACACGGCACCGCACCGGGGAAGGCGCCGAGTTCCAGGTAGCTGTGCAGCGGCCAGTTATCTGCCATATCTGTTTCTCGGCGATAGGAAGGCAGCGCCAGCATCGGGGCAATAGCTTGGGAATGTTGGCGGACACCTCGTCTCACAGCCGTGCGGGTTCCACAGCCAGCAGTGCGAGCAGTGCCGACGGAAAGCCCCAGCGTGAGTGCGTTCGTGCTGCCGCTCATCGGGGTTCACCTTTAGAAGGCGCTGAGCGCGAGGTCGGCTCGGGAGGCACGCTCACAGGGAAAGTCCGTATGGCGGACAGCGCACTCGCCGTTGTTGTTGGTGTGCAGGTCGAGCGCCGCACGAGCAGTCGCCAAGAGTCGCCACGGTTCGGCTGGGACGCGGTCATCATGCAGCGCGCTCATGTCGATCCCTCCTTTGATCTCGACTGGCGTAAAGGTGCCTGATCCAGACTCAATGGGAGGCAGCGCCAAAGACCACAGCGGGCACGCATACGCACCATGCATGAGATGTATACGGGCCGTTACGCTGGGGCAGTAGCGTCGTTAGACTCCAGGCAGAAGGGCGGGCGCGCCCTCGCCGATCTGCCCGAGCTCGCCACTGACTTCGCCGTCGCACCCGCGTCTGCGCCCGTGCGGTGATCGCTGGGCGTAGACCACCATGTCGCGCGCGTTCACCGCCTGGGCCACGCGGCTACCGGACTGCGCTCTTAAGCTCGCCAGCCATGCCTGGTGAGTTCTGGGACACCGACCAGATTCGCGCGCGGTCGCCACCTGGCACATAGGCCGCGTGATCTATGCCTAGCGCGTCCACCCGTACCACGGGACGCCGCTGCGCAAGAGCAGGTCGAGCAGCTGGCTGGGCTGACCCAGGCACAGCTGAGCCGGATCGAGAACGGCCGGGCACCCGAAGAACTCACCAAGCTCATCCTCTTCTCCCAGATTCTCTGCATCCCCAGCCACTTGCTCTGGTTCGCGCTGCCAGTTCAGCCGCACGCCTCTGCTGCAGCTCAGCCTGACCTAGCTCCAACATTGACGTTCTCGCCCATCGTAACGGCCATCCGGTGCTGCTGCCGATCGATGCGGCAACCGCGCGAGCCCACGGCCTTGATGACCTGCTCAGCGAGATAGGCGCGAGCTGCCAGTCAGGCGAGGCCGGGAACGGCACCGCATACCGGCTGAACTTGCGCACGCCGAATGCGTTGACTTCGCTCGGCCTGGACGAGCTGGATGACGTCGCCGCGGCGCTCATTGATGCCCGCCGGTCCTGGACGGCTCGGTGGTTGGCTACTTCGCTCGTCAGCTCAGCCGCTGCAAGACCGACGACGGTAAGCTCGGGCCGGCTAAAGCCCTGCCCCTGGTGCTGGTCATCTTGGGAGCGATCCAACAGCACATTGGCGATGTCAAGCCTGTGTCCGCAGCCACTGCCGGCAGTGTGCGCGGACGGCGCCGAATTCGCCGCTGGCTCTACCGTGACTTGCGCCACTCATCCTCGGCCGCCTATTGGTATGAGCGGTCAATGGAATGGGCACAGGCGGCCAACGACACCGCCATGCAGGGCTACGTACTGCTCAAGAAGTCCCAGATGGCCTACGAAGAACGGGATGCGCAACGGGTGGCGACGCTTGCCGAAGCAGCTCAATGTGGTCCGTGGCAGCTTCCGGCCAAGGTCCGAGTTGAAGTTACCCAGCAAGAGGCGCGGGGCCTGGCCATGCTCGGTGCGTCTATAGACGTGATCGAGCGGAAACTAGACGAGGCGCAGCGGCTGTTCGCCAGCGGCGACGGTGACGACCGGCCGCAGTTCGGTACATATTTCAACACGGGCGCCCTGCTGCTGCGGTCGGCAAGCTGCTACATCGAGGCCGGAAAGCCAGGCGGGCTGCCGTCCTCTTCGACGATGCGATTGCACGCGGCGGACTCTCCCGGCGTGATGAGGGCTACTTCCGAGCAAGGCGGGCTTTTGCTTGCGCACTGAGCGGCGAACCGGACGACGCTGCGCAGGAGGGACTTACGGCGTGGCGCATTGCTACCGCGACCAACTCACAGCGCACCACGCGCGAGCTGGCTCGAACTGTGAAAGTGCTGACTCCTTGGCGCAGCCGTCCTGGACCACGTGAGCTACACGACGCACTCCGCGGTTAGGCCTCAGTCTCCCGCGACGCCATCGGTGATCCAGGCCACCACTGTGCGGATAACGAAGGCTTGCCATTCCTGTGTCTGCGGATTCAGGTACTGCGGGTCGTCGTGGACGGCGAACCCGTGCTGGGAGCCGTCGATTTCCACCAACTTGTGCTCGACCCGGAACCGCGCTGCCGCCTCACGTGAGCCCTCAATGGAAACAAACGTGTCTCTGGTGCCATGGACGATGAGCGTCGGGGCGGCAACCTCTTCGATCACCTGCCAGGGCTTGATCCAGAACACCTCGTTCAGCATGGCCCGGCCGTGCTTGACGGTCGGTGAGTGGCTGATGTAGCCGTCTTCGCTCAGCCGGCGCGCAGCGTCGTCATCCAGGTAATCGTTCGACCAGTACGGTTTCTGGTCTATATACCGGGCCTTGTAGTTGAGCTGCGGGTTGAGCAGTACCAGCCGCGCCAATTCGGCGGGTCGCCTGGCCGCGTAGTACGCAGTGAGGCCGCCACCGAAGCTGGCCCCGAGCAGGCTGACCCGCGTTGCTCCAGTCGCCTGACGGAGATGAGCCAACGCAACCCGGATGTCATTGAGGTGCGCAGTCAGCACGCTCTCTTCCTGTCGGCCTTCGCTCTCCCCGTGGCCGCGGAGGTCGTAGCGCAAGCTGGCGACCCCGGCCTCGCCCAGCCCATCGGCCAGCCTTGTGAAGAATCCGCCTTCCTCACGAGTAACCCCGCCGCCGTGGACTAGGACCATGGCCGGGTCGGACGGGCCGTCCGGGTCGACCAACGTACCGACGAGGTGGAGACCGTCGAGTGTTCGGAAGGTCGTAGGTGAACTCCGGGCAGCCATGCGCGCTCCTGTCGTCAACAACGACTGAGGTAAGTACCCATGCTTCCACTCGAACCCGTGCCGGTAAGCACTGCAGCGCTCACCTCCTCGCCGTGCTGCAGGAGGTACTGCTGAACTGCGAAGGAGCCCATGCTGTGGCCAAGCAGCACCAGCGGCTGGTGCAGCGTCGGTGGGCTCGCCCAGAGCCGCAGAAACGACTCGCGTCTGGGTGTCGGCGGCGACATCATCTCAGCATGGAGCATCTCAGCACCGCCGCGCTGGAAGCCGGCCTCAGCGTCGTCCGCGACTCGCCGTCCGAATCAGGCCAGGTCGAGCTGATCGTGCGCCTGCAGGCGGTCGGCGAGCGTGAGGTGCTCGCAGCGGGCCGGCTCGATGTCGATGCGGGCCTGGTCGGCGACAACTGGCTAGTGCGCGGCAGCACCAGCACTGCCGACGGGTCGGCACATCGCGACCGGCAGCTGACCGTGATGAACTCCCGCGCCGCCCTGCTCGTCGCCCAGGACCTTGATCGGCGGATGCTGGCCGGCGATCAGCTCTACGTCGATCTCGATCTGAGCCCCGCTAACCTGCCACCAGGCACCAAGCTGGCGGTGGGTTCGGCGGTCATCGAGGTCACCGACCAGCCGCACCTCGGCTGCGCCAAGTTCGCTGACCGATTCGGCGCGGACGCGCTGCGGTTCGTCAACTCCCGGGCCGGCCGCGAACTGCGACTTCGTGGCCTGAACGCCCGGATCGTCAGCTCCGGAACCGTCCGGCCAGGGGACGCGGTCCGCAAGCTGCCCGGCTGATCCACAGGGGACGCCGAACCGACTGCGGACCAGGCGCTGCACGCGGCGCACCAGCGGGCCGGTAGAGTCGCGCCGTGGCAGACGACGACTGGCGAGTGACGGTTACGTTTCACGATCAACAGGACGCAGGTCGGGCGGTTGACTCGCTGCGCGAGCATCAGGTGGAAGCAGACGTACGCCGTCAGCTCGGTCAGCATGTCACGGTGAGCGCGGACGGACCCACGATCTTCTTGTACACCGGTGCGGAGGATGCCGCCAGGCAGGCAGAACGGGTGGTGCGCGAGGTCATGGCGCAGCATCAGCTCAGTGCCGACTACGCACTGCACCGATGGCATCCGGTTGAGGAGGAGTGGGAGGACGC
The DNA here is from genome assembly GCA_963850875.1 of uncultured Actinomycetota bacterium. Classification (GTDB taxonomy): domain Bacteria; phylum Actinomycetota; class Actinomycetes; order Streptosporangiales; family Streptosporangiaceae; genus Chersky-822. The sequence continues at coordinate 798,157 of CAWKNA010000003.1, read as the reverse complement.
CAGCGTCGCCCTGCCGCAGACGGCTGAGCAGCAGCAGGAAGAGCATCGCCGGCTTGAGGATGAGGAGACTCGTGAGGCACTGGCCACCGGACTCGCCCAGTGGCAGGTTCGGGTCGAGCTCGCGTCGCATCGCGACGCGGTGCAACTGGCCAAGCGCCTGCTCAGGCAGGGACTCCCGGTGACCCGTCGCTGGCGGTTCCTGGTCGTCGGGGCCAACAACGAGGACGACGCGAGCGATCTGGCCAGGACGGTCGAGCAGGAGGCCCCGGCCAACGCGTCCGTGCATACCGAGCCAGCCAGCGTCGGCTTGCCCTTCATCCCGTTCTGAGCAGCCAGCAGTCAGCTGGCCGCGCCGGGCAGGGCCAGCAGCAGGACGAATGCGCGTGGGCCCACGGCGATCGGATCGCTCCCGTCGACCAGGCAGCTCAGGTCGCCCTGGTCGACCGGGTCAGTGGGCGCGCTTACGTCGGCGCCGAGATCGAAGCTGTCGATCTCGACCCGCCAGGATCGCCCCTTCCCGGCGTCGGGGATCGTGAAGGTGACGGGCTGCGCCGATCCGTTGACCAGGACGAGCACGTCGTCGTCGAGCATGGGCCGACCGCGTGCGTCGTGATCGGGCGCCACGGTCCCGTCGACGAAGACCGCGACCGACTTCAAGCCAGGTGACTGCCAGTCCGCCTGGGTCATCGGGCGTCCTTCGGGGGTGAACCAGACGACGTAGCCGGGATCGCTGAGATACCGGCCGCGCCGCAGCGCCGGGTGCGCGCGGCGGAACTCGATGATCCGGCGGGTGAACGCGGTCAGGCCGGCATCGGCATTGTCCCAGTCGACCCACGAGGTCGGATTGTCCTGGCAGTAGGCGTTGTTGTTGCCCCCCTGCGTGCGGCCGAGCTCGTCGCCGCCCAGGAGCATGGGCACTCCGCGGGACAGCAGCAGCGTGGCAAGCAGGGCACGCGACTGCCGGGCCCTCAGGGCGACTATGTCCGGATCGTCGGTCGGGCCCTCGGCACCGCAGTTCCATGAGCGGTTGTCGTCAGTCCCGTCCCTGTTGTCCTCGCCGTTGGCCTCGTTGTGCTTGCGGCTGTAGCTGACCAGATCGCGCAGCGTGAACCCGTCGTGGGCGGTGACGAAGTTGATCGAGGCGCTGGGCCGGCGCCGGGCCGTGCCGTATAGGTCAGCCGATCCGGCGATCCGAGTGGCGAAATCAGGGAGTGTCATCGCCTGGCCGCGCCAGAAATCGCGGACGGTGTCGCGGTAGCGGCCATTCCACTCGCTCCACAGCGCGGGGAAGCGGCCCACGCTGTAGCTGTCCGGCTGTCCGACGTCCCAGGGCTCGGCGATGAGCTTGATCTGGGAGATGACCGGATCCTGGGCGACGATGTCGAAGAACGCGGCCAGCCGGTCAAAGCCACCCCGCTCCCGTGCCAACGTCGTGGCCAGGTCGAACCGGAAGCCATCCACGTGCATCTCGGTCACCCAGTAGCGGAGCGAGTCCATGATCAGGCGCAGGCAGGTGACATCGGCGGCGTTGACCGAGTTGCCGGTGCCGGTGGTGTCCACATAGCGGCGCGGATCATCCGGCCTGAGCCGGTAGTACGCCGGGTTGTCCAGGCCACGGAAGCACAGCGTGGGGCCGAACTGGTCACCCTCCGCCGTGTGGTTGAACACCACGTCGACCAGTACCTCGAGCCCGGCCCGGTGCAGCGCCTGGACCATCGCCTGGAACTCCCACACCTGGCCACCCGGGTGACCGGCTCGGACCGCTGCGGAGTAGCCGTCGTGCGGAGCGAAGAAGCCGATCGTGTTGTAACCCCAGTAGTTGCTCAGCCCGCTGCCGGCCAGATCGCCAATGGTGAGGAACTGGTGCACCGGCAGCAGCTCGACAGCGGTGACCCCGAGGCCGGCCAGGTACTCGACGACCGGCGGGTGGGCCAGCCCGGCATAGGTTCCGCGCAGGGCCGCGGGCACGTCGCTGCGAGCCTGGGTGAAGCCCTTGACGTGCAGTTCGTAGATGATGGTGTCCCGGTAGGGCGTCTGCGGCCTGGGCTGATCACCCCAAGCGAACGACGAATCGACCACCAGTGAGCGCGGCACGGACGGCGCGGAGTCAAGGTCGCTGCGCCGGTCCAGGTCACCAGGCAGGTAGCCGAGCAGGTTCTCGCCCCACACCAGCGGGCCGGATGTGGCCCTGGCGTACGGGTCGAGCAGCAGCTTGGCCGGATTGCACCACAGCCCCAGCGCAGGATTGTAGGGTCCGGTGACCCGGTAGCCATAGCGCTGGCCGACCCCGATCCCCGGCACGAACCCGTGCCAGATGCCGTCGTCGGAGTCCGGCAGCGCGAGACGGGTTTCGACGCCATCGGCGTCGAACAAGCACAGCAGCACCTGATCGGCGGCCTCCGACGCGACGGCGAAGTTGGTTCCCGTCCCGCTTGGGGTGGCGCCGAGCGGGAACGGCCGGCCCGGCCAGATCTCCAAGCCGCCTCCCAGTCTGCGCAGCCGGTCACACTGCGCTGCCGCCGCGGTGTCCAGTCGCTCCGGCGCGCACCTGCGCCGCGGGCAGCTGATCTTGCCAAGTCAAGCAGGCCGGCCCGGTTGCCGCGAGTGACGCAGCACCAACACGCGCGATCTGAGGCGTTCAGGGGCAAGCAGCCACGCGCCGGATTCGGTCAGCGGGCACGGCAGGCACGGGTCATGGGCGCCGACCGGACCGGGTAGATGACGACCCCGAGCACGCTGGCCTGGGGGATGAATCCGAGCTGGCGGGAGTCCAGGCTGCGGACTGCGTCGCCGCGAACCACCAGGAATCCCGGCGGAACTCTCTCGTTACCTACCGCTGCCCGCAATTCGGCCGGTACCCAATCACCAGCCACACTGGCCACCCTTTTCACCAGCCAGCGCAGCTCGTCGGTGGGCTGGCCCTCGGGCATGCCGAAGACGGCCACGTCCCCGTCGCGGCACGGCTTGCCCCGGCTGACCAGGACCCGCTCGCCATCTGCGTAGGTCGGAGCCATGCTCGTTCCGCGCACGGTGACCAGCACAAACCGACGCGTCACCAAGGTGCGCACCGGCCATAGCACCGCCACCGCCAGGAGGGTCAGGCCGAGCGCCGCCCACGGGCCGGTCACGGTCTGCCCGCCGCAGGCCGGGTTGCGCCGATCAGGTAGCCAAGTTCGTCCCAGCCGACGATCACCAGCGCGCCGAGCCAGCCGAGACCGAAGGCAAGCGTCATTCCGGTCGCGCTGACGCTGCCATGCCAGGAGCCGATCCGAGCCATCAGGCCAGCCAGCGCGATGACGATCAGGATCGCGTTCCTGCCCAGCTCGGCTGGACCTATCGGCCTGGCCGTCGAACCGAAGCACCGGCATTCAACTCGCCGGCCGCTCATGATCGCGATGCTTGCCCCGAAGGTGAGTCCGCAGAGCAAGACCAGCCCGGCAGTGAATCCCCACGCTATGGTGGCCGGCACCGCCAGCAGGCCGACCACGGCAGCTTCGCTTGCCGGGATGGCAACAGCCAGGGCTCTCCTGCCGCTGCGGGTGAGCCAGCCCAGGTCAGGCAGGGAATCCGCGAATGCGGTGAAAGCCGAATAGCTGCCGGCCTTTCCGGCGAAGGCGACGATGAAGACGGCGCCAAGCAGGACCCGCGCGGCGACCTGCGCGTACGGCATGTCGATCCTCCTATCGGTACGGAGCTACCAGGCCGCCGGCGACTCGGTCATCTTGATAGCCGCTCGCCTGCAGCGTGAACAGCCTGGAATAGCCGTCACCGGCCAGCATCAGATCGTCGTGCGTGCCCAGTTCGGCAATCCGTCCGTCGCCGAGCACGGCGATCACGTCCGCCTGCCGGACCGCGCTGAGCCGATGAGACACCAGCAGGCAGGTACGCCTCCCCCGACGCGCCTGGAGGCTGCGGTGGATCTCGTACTCGGCCTCGGCGTCCAGTCCCGAACTTGGCTCGTCGAGAATCATCAGATCGGCGTCTTCGCGCATCAGCGCGCGGGCCAGGGCCAGTCGCTGGCTCTGGCCGCCGGAGAGCCTGGCGCCGACCTGGTCACCGCCCCCGTCGAACAGGGTCCGGCTGAGCAGCGTGTCGTAGCCGCGGGGCAGGGCACTCAGCGTCCCGCCGATACCCGCGAGGTCGGCGGATCGCCTGATCGCATCCCGATCGTCCAGCCGGGAAAGCTCGCCCAGGCCGATGTTCTCCGCGGCGGAGAGATCGTAGATCATGAAGTCCTGAAAGGTCACCGCGATCCGGCGGCGCAACTCGGCAACGTCGAACCGGCGGATGTCAACGCCATCCCAGCGGATGTGGCCGCGATCGGGGTCGTAGAACCGGCACAGCAACTTGACCAGCGTCGTCTTGCCCGCGCCGTTCAGACCGACCAGCCCGACTGCCTGGCCAGCCGCGATCTGCAGGCTCACGCCGCGAAGCACCCACTCGCCATCGGCGTCGTAGCGAAACCACACATCACACAGTTCGATGCCGGTTCGCAACGGCGGGACGGGGAGCGTCCCTGTGCCGATCTCATCGCGCTCGTCCATCAGATCGAGATAGTGCCGGAATAGGCGCAGGGACCTGCCGAGCCTGGTGAGCTGCACCATGAGGCTGCTGATCACGCCCTGAACGCCAAGGATGGCCGCGAAGAACAGCACGAAATCGCCCAACATAACGCGCCCGCGAGCCGTTTCATAGCCAACAACGGCCATGCCAGCGGCTACGGTAAGCCCGCTGAGCCCGGCCAGCCAGCTCTGCGAAACGGCGGTGCGGCGCACCGAGGCGTACTCAGCCCCGCTTGCCTCGCGAATGGCGGCGATCATGCGGGTCCGAAACAAGTCACCCAGGCCGAGCAGGCGAACTTCCTGAGCCGAGCGCGCGTCGGTCAACACGCCCCGGAAGATCATGCGATGCCGGTACAGCCGGGTCGTGCTCTCGGCCACAGCCGCCTGCTCTGCAGCCGCCGCCCGCTGCGCGAGCACCATCGGCACGGTGGCGCCGATCAAGAGCAGAATCATCGGCGGCCATACCGAGATCAGCGCCCCAGCGTATCCCGCGATGGTCGCTACCGCGCGCACCACGATCAGCATCACCGACGACAAGCCCTGCGGGCCCTCCTGAGCCGCCTGCTCCGCCCTGAGCAGCCGATCATGAAACCGGGGGTTCTCGACGCGCTCAAGTCCGCTGAATCCGTTGACCGCGGCGTAGACCCGGTCGGTGACTGCCAGTTCGATCTTACGGTTCGCGGCTACGCCGGCCAGCGAGGACAGGTATCCCAGCACCATCGAGGCCGCACCGGCGCAGGACGCCAGCACGGCGAGCATGACCACGGTCGCTACTTGCACCGGCCGCTTGCTCAGCGAGTCGACGATCAGCATGGAAGTCCAGGCTGACAGCGGAGCCATCACGCCGCCGAGCGCGGCCAGGCCAAGCGACGCGGCCCACGCAGGTCCCGCCGCCTGCCAGCCGATGGCAACCGCAGCGCAGACCGGCCGGCTCGAGGTCATCGGCGAGCGGGCTGTCATCTGGCCGCTGTGGCGGTCTGCCGGTTCTCGACAGCGTCCAGGCGGGTGCCCGCCGCGGTGACGACGCCGTCGTCGACCCGCAGCACCGTCGGATACCCCAGGACGCCGAAGGCCTTCGTCACTGGACCGGCTGGGTCGGCGGCGCCAATCCAGGTGCTGAAGCTCAGTTCCGCCGCGGTATCCAGCACCACGGTGTCGTCAGCGGACCCGGCGATGAAGATCAGCAGCGGAGCGTCCACCGGCCCGCGGCCTGATTTCAGCAATGCGATCAGCTCCCGGCAGGGCGAACAGCCAGGCGACACGAAGATGGCGATCACGGAGCGGCCGACCAGCTCCCGGCGGCTGATCTCGCCGCCGGACAACAGCGCCGCGGCGAAGTCGGCCACCTCACGTCCCACGTCGGGCACCAGCGGGACGCCGGGCCTGGGCGCACCGTTCGCGCCTTCGATGGCAGCTATCCGCCGGATCACGGCGAACGTTACCAGCAGGTTGGCCGAGGCCATCAGCCCAAGCACGATGACGGCACCCAAGAGAATCTGAATCATCACGGACCTTCTGGTAGGGCCTGTGCGTTATTCCGCCCGGCATTAGTCGGGCCACGGGGTGACCGCCGCGCGCGGTCACCCCGGTCGGACCTGGTAGCTATGGCTGGCCGGCCTAGCAGTTACAGGAACCGTTGTGGTAGCACGACCCGTGGCAGCTGTACCGGTAGAGGTAGTGGCTCTGGCAGTCGCACCAGCAGTCCTGTCCGTTCTCTGGGACGCAGGCGCCCGCATCCTCTCTTGGCAGAATCAGCCCAAGGAGCCAGTCGCCTGCGTGCATGAGTGTCTTGGCCATCGCGTCCTCCTTGCGGAATCGATTACCGACGATGAGGTTCCGGCCAGCGGGCCGTCCGGCCGGATGGCTTCCGCCAACCGCCAGCCCATCGCGCAGCTAGCTCGACTCTGGCCGAGCGTGCTAGCGTCTGGGTAGCGCGGCGCTAGCGGGATTACGCATGGTCGGCTGGGAGTGCCCGCATGGAGTTCTGCCTGCTAGGGTCCCTGGTGGTCCGCAGCGGGGAAACGGCCGTGCCTATCCCGCCGGGCAATCAGCGCGTGCTGCTTGCCGCGCTATTACTGAACGCCAACCAGGCAGTCTCCGCGGACGCGCTCACTGAGATCATCTGGCCAGTCGGACCGCCGCCCTCGGCCCGCGCGACCTTGCAGAATTACGTCAAGCGGTTAAGGCACGCCCTTGACGATGCCGGTCACCTGCGGATCAGGACGCAACCGCGGGGTTACCTGATCCAGGTTGAGCCTGGCGAGCTTGATCTAACGAGATTCGAGAACCTGCGGGACGAGGCACGGGCCGCCGCGCGGGCAGGCTCGTGGCATCGGGCCGCCCACCAGTTCCGCGCGGCGCTGCGGCTGTGGCGCGGCGAACCGCTGATGGACGTCCGATCGGATCCGCTGGCCGCTTGCGAAGCTCCGCGCCTGCAGGAGATGCGGCTGCAGGCGCTGGAGGAACGGATCGAAGCCGACCTTCATCTCGGCCGCGACGGCGATGTCATCGCCGAACTGCACAAGGTCATCGCAGCTCACCCACTGCGGGAGCGCTTCCACGGGCTGTTGCTGCTTGCCCTGTATCGATGCGGCCGCCAAGGTGACGCGCTGGCCGCTTATCAGCGTGCCCGCCGCCTGCTCAACGACGAGCTAGGCATCGAGCCTGGCCTCGCATTACGCCGACTGCAAAGACAGATCCTGACCGCCGATCCGGCGCTCGGGCCGCAGCAGGATGGCCAGCCGGCCATCGGCGGCCCAGCGCCACCGGTACCGCGTCAGTTACCCGCGCCGACGCCGCATTTCGCCTGCCGGGCGAAAGAACTGAGTGAGCTATCGGAACTGCCTGATCACTGCGGCCCGGCGCGAAAGGCCGCTGTGATCGCGGCCATCTGGGGGACCCCAGGGGTTGGCAAATCCGCTCTGGCCATTCATTGGGCACATCAGGTATCCGAGCGGTTCCCCGATGGACAGCTGTATGTCAACCTGCGCGGCTTCGGACCGCATCGCCTCTGCGTACCGCCGACCAAGGCGATCGGATGGCTGCTGGATGGGCTGCAGGTGCCATCGCAGCGCATCCCCGCAGGCCTGGATGCGCAGGCGGCGCTGTACCGCAGTCTGCTGGCCGACCGGCGCATGCTGATCCTGCTTGACAACGCCCGCGACGCGGAGCAGGTACGGCCCTTGCTGCCCGGCTCGGCTGGCTGCCTGGTCGTGGTGACCAGCCGCAGCGAGCTGACCGGACTGGTGACGACGGAAGGAGCCCGCCCGCTCGTCGTCGACCTGCTGTCCGCGGCTGACGCACACCAGCTTCTGGCCGTGCGGCTCGGAGCCGACCGGCTGGAGCGCGAGCCGACCGCGGTCGCGGAGCTGATCGAGCTTTGTGCGCGCTTGCCACTCGCGCTGAGCGTCGTTGCCGCCCGATCCTCCGCCCGACCGTGGCTGCCACTGGCGTCGCTGGCCGCTGAGCTTCGCGGTGCCAGGAACCCGCTCGACGCGCTGGAGACCGGCGACCCCGCTTCGAACGTCAGGGCCGTATTTTCCTGGTCCAACCAGCAGCTCAGTCCGCCGGCGGCGCGGCTATTCCGATTACTTGGCGTGCACTGCGGGCCGGATATCACCAGCCACGCCAGCGCGAGTCTGGCCGGGCTCTCTCGCCGCCAGGTGCGCAGGCTGCTCGGCGAGCTGACCCGTTCCTGTCTCCTCGCCGAACACAGTCCTGGCCGATTCGCCTGCCACGACCTGCTGCGCGCCTTTGCCGCCGAACAAGCCCGGATCAGGGACAGTGCAGCCGACCGGCATCTTGCGATCAGCCGGTCCCTAGACCACTACCTGCACACCGCCCGCGCCGCGGCACTGCTGCTGTATCCCGCCAGGGAGCCGATCACCCTTAAACCGCCGATCAAGGGAACGTCGCCGGAGCCGCTTGCTGACAATGAGCAAGCCCTGGCCTGGTGCCAGGCAGAGCGCCAGGTCCTGCTTGCGGCCATCGACCAAGCGGCTGCGCTTGGATTCGACACTCATGCTTGGCAGCTCCCCGTGACGCTATCGGCGTTCTTCGACTTCCAGGGGCACCGGCACGACTGGGCGACAACCCAGCACATCGCGCGCCGGTGGTTACCCTGCTAGGCGACCCGGATTTGATCGCCTGCGCTCAATCAGACGGGCTGGAGCGCTCCGGGGTGATCAGCGTCGTTCCAGCCGGGTAACCGCGGCGCGGTGCGTCGGCCAGCGTCCACACCTGCTGCCGACCGTGCACCTGCCAGGTGTGCCCGGCACCGGTCAGATCCACGGCCGCGGTGTCCTCGTCGATCCCGATCACCGTGATGCCGGCCGGCGGGTGCAGTACCGCGCGGGTAAGCAGGTCGGGCACCCATCCCAGCATCCGGTCGAAATGCGGGAGCACCCGCAGGTGCGGCAGGACCCCGAGCCCGGGGTCGGGTTCGCGATGCGGAGCTCGCATGGACGGGACCCATCCGGTCAGTGCGATGGCTCCGGCCGAGCAGCCGGCCAGTGCCGACCCCGACTGCCACGCGGCCAGGATGGCCTGCCACACTCGGGTGCCGCGGAGGGTCTGCGCCAGATACGTCGGATTGCCGCCGGATAGATACACCAGCCCGGCGCCCTCAACCAAGGCGGCCAGATCCGGCGTGTCCGCTTCGTCGCGGTCCCTGACCAGGACCGGGATCTGCTCCACGCCGAGGCGTTCCGCCTGCGCGGCGCCGAGGTCGAGCCAGCGCCGCAGGCTCCGCTCCCCCTCGGGTGCCGCTGCCGTCGGGAGCTGCACGTAGCGGGGTGCCCGCCCGCGGAGCAGCATGCCCTCGACGCCGGCCATAACGGGCAGGTACTCACCACTGCCCACCAGAGCCAGCGGCCCGGGGCTGAGCCGCCGCTCCATCGGCTTGAGTCTCTTAGTGACATGGCGTCAGGGATGGATGGCCGGTCGCGTTCCATGGCCAGGCAGCTCCGCACCAGTTCAACGTCGGCAGGTTAGCTAGCAGATTCTGGCGCCAGACCAGCACCACGAAACCGTCCAGCCGGTAGGTCGACGTCGGCGGGCCGAAGGTCTGGCGAATGTCGGCTATGGCCGGGCAGTGATTCCCGCAGCCGGTTGGCGGTTGCCAGATGACGAAGGTGGCATCATGGTGATTCGCGTCGTACCAGGACGCCTCGTTCTCCCATGGAGTGGTAACCAGTCGGTGGTTGTACAACCGCACCGGCCTGACCTGAACGCGGTTGCCGCTGTCAACGGTGACGATGCCAGCTTCCCCGAATTGCCCTAGGCCGTAGGTCAGGTGATGGGCCGTAAACCAGGACGCGGCAGGCTGACTGCGATCAGATGCCGCCGGCGGAACCGCGTGCCCGACCAGTATGCCGGCGTAGCAGGCAAGCACGGCAGCCAAGGCCGGCATCAACCTGGCATCGCTCAGCCAGCCGGCCAGCAGGCGGCCGGCCAGCACCGCGCCGATCGGCAGCAGCCCGACCATTTCATTCGGATCAGGCTTGGTTCCGAACAGATACGCGGCCGCCAAGGCGATGAAGGCGACGATCAGCACCTGCACGACCAGGTTGTCGTAGCCGAAAAACCGCCGCACTCCCACCGCCACGGCCCATCCGACCAGGGCGACCCCGACCAGGTGGACCAGCGCAATGATCGTCGACGACCTGAGTGGCTGGCCAAAGAAACCGGCGCCGAACAGCTCGAGAACGCGCTGCACTTTGAGCCAGAACTGCGTGGACAAGCTGGCGGCGGTGGCGAAACTGGCCACCGGCGTCCTGACGTAGAAGCCCCCGGCATGCCGGATCACGGCCAGGACAACCTTGGCAGCAGCCACCGAGATCAGCGCTCCGCCGGCCAGCGACAGGTCATACCAGTGCCCGGCTAGCGGCCCGCGCCGCCGGTACATCCGGATCGCGCAGACGACGACCAGCGGCAGTACCCCCTCCACCAGCACGATCGTGTCGGCGACCAGAGCCCAGACCAGCAGCACGGTGACCAGCACTGGCAGCCACCATCGGGTTGGCGCCCGGTCAAGCGCCAGCCAGATCGCCAGCAGCGCCAGCTGCGTGCCGGTATGGTCGGGGCCCGAGAGCAGCACGCTGGTGCCAGCGACCAGCGAAGGCGCCAGCATGATCCCGACGGCGACAAGCAGCCGGATCAGTCCTTCCCGGCCAGTCGCCCGGCCTTTCGCGAGCAATCCGGCCAGCAGCACAATCAGCGTGTAGATCAATGCCGCGGCCACGTGCGCCGTGTCGCCGCTTACCCCCCGAACCAGCTCCACCAGCATGTACACGGGCAGATCGATCGGATAGAACGGCACATCCGCCAGTTCCCAGCCGCGCAGCAGCGGATTGCCGTGCAGCATGTCCCAGGCCTGGAGGGTCTGCGGCGCGCTCGCGGACGCGGCGTCAATATGGATGCCCATCGTCCGGGCCTGCCTCAGATAGGCAGCGAAGAGGATGACCCCAGCCGCGGCGCAGACGGCCGCCGCCACCCACCGCCGGTCTGGCCACCCGAGGCGGCTGAGCAGACGCGACCGGCGAGCCGCAGCCGCGCCCAGCGGTTCCAGCTCAGCCGTGCCCGGCCCATCCGACACTGCGGTGGCGGGCTCATCCGGCACTGTGGCGGTCGGCTCATCCGGCACTGTGGCGGTCGGCTCATCCGGCACTGTGGCGGTCGGCTCACCCGGCACCGCCGTGCCCAGCGCGCCGCTGTGACCTGGTGTTGTGGTCACAGCGAACCGCCTTCCGAGATTGGCACGAGATCCCCGCTCGCGGCCCGGAGAGCAGATGAGGTCTCGGTTCGGCCAGTCATGGCCCGGCACGGATGCGCGAGTACCCCGGCACATTATTCTCATCTCGCCTCGATGGCAAACAGTGCCACCTGCCGCGACCGACAGCCCAGCAGCGGCGCGGACGCGCTAGTCTCGCCCTATGAAGGCCCTGGTGCTGGCGGGGGGTACCGGTACCCGGCTTCGGCCGCTCACCTACACCTCCGCCAAACAGCTCATCCCCGTGGCCAACAAGCCCGTCCTGTTCTACGGCCTTGAGGCCATCAGGGATGCCGGCATCAGCGACGTCGGCCTGGTAGTCGGGGACACCGCCGGGGCGATCGAGTCGGCCGTGGGCGATGGCTCGGCGTTCGGCCTCGATGTCACCTACATCGGCCAGGATGCCCCGCTCGGCCTGGCCCACGCGGTGCTGATGGCCCGCTCGTTCCTCGGCGACGATGACTTCGTCATGTACCTGGGCGACAACTTCATTGTGGGCGGCATCACAGCCCTGGTCGAGGAGTTCAGGTCCGCCCGGCCCGACGCGCAGATCATGCTGACCCGGGTACCCGATCCGCGCCAGTTCGGTGTCGCTGAGCTGGACAGCGCCGGGCAGGTCATCGGCCTCGCGGAAAAGCCCGAGCAGCCGAAAAGCGACCTGGCGCTGGTCGGGGTTTACATGTTCACGCCCGCGGTGCACGAGGCGGTCCGGCACCTCAAGCCGTCGTGGCGGGGCGAACTGGAGATCACCGAGGCAATCCAGTGGCTGATCGACACCGGCCATCCGGTGCGTTCCACGATCATCACCGGGTACTGGAAGGACACCGGCAACGTCACAGATATGCTGGAGGTCAACCGCCTGGTGCTGGAGAGCGTGGAGTCGGCCAGCCATGGCACGGTCGACGAGACCAGCGAGATCATCGGTCGGGTCGTGATCGAAGACGGCGCGAATGTCACTGGTTCGCGCATCGTGGGACCGGTCATCATTGGCGCGGAAAGCATGGTGATCGACTCCTATATCGGCCCGTTCACCTCCGTCGCCCGGGCCTGCTCGATCGTCGACAGTGAGATTGAGTACTCCATCGTGCTGCGCGGGGCGTCCATTCGCGGAGTGCGGCGGATCGAGGCATCACTGATCGGCCACGACGTGGAGGTCACCACGGCGCCTAAGGTTCCGAAGGCCCACCGCCTGGTCCTCGGCGATCACAGCAAGGTCCAGATCAGCTCCTGACGCCGGGGCGCAGCAGAGAGGGAAGGCACATTTCCGAGGTACTTGGGGGCCAGGCGGCACTGCGATGAGGATCCTAGTAACCGGCGGTGCCGGATTTATCGGCTCACACTACGTCCGCACGATGCTGACCGGCGGCTATCCCGGCTTCGAGGATGCCCGGGTGACCGTTCTGGACAAGCTGACCTACGCGGGCAACCTGGCGAACCTCGAGCCGGTCTCGGACAGCCCTCGATTGGAGTTCACCCACGGTGACATCTGCGATCAGGCACTTCTGGAGACCGTGGTCCCCGGGCATGACCTGGTGATCAACTTCGCGGCCGAGAGTCATGTCGACAGGTCGATCACCGCCCCGACCGCTTTTGTGATGACCAACGTCGCTGGCACCCAGGCTCTGATGCAGGCCTGCCTGGATGCCAAGACGCCGCGAGTGATCCAGGTCTCGACGGACGAGGTCTACGGAAGCATTGCGAGCGGATCGTGGGCGGAGCACGCGCCGCTGTCGCCCAACTCGCCGTATTCAGCCGCGAAAGCAGGTGGCGACCTGATCGCGCTCGCCTACGCCAGGACTCACGGCCTGAATGTGAGCGTCACCCGCTGCTGCAACAACTACGGTCCGTACCAGTACCCGGAGAAGGTGATCCCGCTGTTCGTCACCAACCTGCTCGATGGCCTGCGGGTCCCGCTCTACGGCGACGGCGAGAACGTCAGGGGCTGGGTGCACGTCGACGATCACTGCCGCGGCGTGCAGTTGGTGGCCGAACGCGGCCGGGCCGGGGCGGTCTATCACATCAACGGCGACGCCGAGCTGACCAATCGCGAGCTGACCGAGGCGCTGCTGCAGGCCTGCGGCAGCGGCTTGGACATGGTCTGCTACGTGCCGGACCGGAAGGGGCACGACCGACGCTACTGCCTCGATGACTCAGCGCTTCGTGGCATGGGTTACCGGCCGGCCATTTCGTTCCCGGACGGGCTCAAGGCGACCGTCCGCTGGTATCAGGAGCACCGCAGCTGGTGGGAACCGCTCAAGGCAGCGCCGCAAGGAACAGCGCACCAAGGAACAGCGCCGCAAGGAACAGCGCACCAAGGAACAGCGCACCAAGGAACAGCGCCGCAAGGATCGGATGACCCAGCGGGCCAGCCGACCTTGCCCGGCGCCGTTCGGACGCGGACCAGGCCAGCGCCTTGAGCCGATGGCTGATCACCGGAGCCGGCGGCATGCTCGGGCAGGACCTAGTTTCCCGGCTCAGGCGCGACGGCGGACAGGTCACCGGCCTGGCTCGGGGCGAGCTCGATGTGACCGACGCCGCCGCCGTCCGCGACGTGTTCCGGCAGGTTCGGCCAGACGTGGTCGTCAACTGCGCCGCGTGGACCGCAGTGGACGCTGCGCAGGCTCATGAGAGCGAGGCGCTCGCGGTGAATGGCGGCGGCGCTGCCAACCTCGCCGCCGCATCCGCGTCCTGCGGCACCCGCCTGGTCCAGATCTCGACCGACTACGTCTTCGACGGAATGGCGCAGCGCCCGTACGCCGAGGACGCCGCCCGCGCGCCGAGGACGGCCTACGGTCGGACCAAGCTGGCCGGGGAAGCGGCCGTGCTCGAACAGCTTCGCGACTCCGGGTACGTGCTGCGGACCGCCTGGCTGTACGGCGCATCCAGGCCTAACTTCGTCCGCACGATGATCAGGCTCGAACGGCTGCGGCGGGAAGTCGACGTGGTTGACGACCAGCACGGCCAGCCGACCTGGACGGTCGATGTGGCCGGCCAGATCGTCGCGCTGATCGGGTCAGGAGCCGCTGCTGGCGTGTACCACGCGACGAGTTCCGGGCAGACCACCTGGTGCGGCCTGGCTCGCGAGGTCTTCCGGCTGCTCGGGGCGGACCCGGGCAGGGTCAGGGCCATTGCCAGCAGCGCGCTTGACCGTCCGGCCGTCCGGCCCGGCTACAGTGTGCTCGGTCACGACCGCTGGGCGCTGGCCGGCCTCGCTCCGCTGCCGGGCTGGCAGCTGTCGCTCAGCCGGGCGTTTCCCTCGCTGGTGGCGGCCGAATCCGGCTCCGTGCCGGTGGCGGCCGCGTCGGGAGACGCCGCGGACCGGTAGCGCGGGAGCAGCCCGGCACGCCGCGCCTCGTCAAGCGACGGCGCGGCGGCATCCTTCTCCGAGAGGATCGGCTCGACCGCCTGCGGCCAGGCGATGGCTAGCGCGGGATCGAGTGGATGGACGCCGTGCTCCACCCCGGGAGCGTAGGGGGTTGAGCACAGGTACATCACCGTGGCCTGGGGGCTGAGCGCGGCGAAGGCATGTCCAAGACCCTCGGAGATGAACACCGCACGCCGGGTTTGGTCGTCGAGTCGCACCGCCTCCCAGCGGCCGTAGGTCGGAGATCCGAGCCTGAGGTCGATGACCACGTCGAGTATCGCCCCGCTCGGGCACACGACGTATTTTGCCTGGCCAGGTGGTACTTCCGTGTAGTGAATGCCGCGGATCACGCCACGCTGCGATAGCGAGCAGTTCGCCTGAGCGAGCTCGAAACGGTAGCCAAGATCAGCGGCGAACTCGGCTGCGCGGAACCACTCGTGGAAGCTACCGCGATTGTCTGGGTAAATCCGCGGCGTGAAGGTCCAGGCACCATCAATCCCCATCGAGTCCACGCCTGCCACCCTGCCAGTAATCGGCCGCGGCCGCGGCTGCGGGTGCGAATTGGGGACGCCGGCTCGCGGCCGGCCGCGTCACGCTACGGCCGGGCGACCACCACGATGATCAGCCCCGTGACGACTAGGAGCGTTCCTGCCCAGGTCAACACGTTGGCGCGTTCATGCAGGACGAAGATGCTTGCGGTCAGGATGCCGAGATAGCCCAGCGCGTTGAACGGATAGGCGATGCTCAGCGGCACCCGGGACAGCGTGGCGAGCCAGGCAACCGCGGACAAGCCGAAAATCACCAGCCCGACCAGTACCCACGGTGACGTGGCCGCACTGAAGACCAGGGAGGTGCCGGAACTGGCCGAGCGAGCCGACGCGAGCTGCATGCCGCGTTTGAGCATGACCTGCCCGACGGCCGCGGTGGCCACGGCGAACAGCAGCACCGCAATGCTTCCAACGGTCAAGTGATGCCTCCTTGGCGTTTCCTCCTGGCCGGGACGCACCTTCTCCTGGTGTTCCGGCGGCCGCGGGAGCTGTTCCGACGGCAGCACTGCCGGGCGCGTGTCCGGCCGGAGCGGTCTGTCCGCGTCAGGTGATTTCAGCATGCGCTGCTTCCTCGGCGTGCGTCGTTTCCTCGGTGCCGCCCCGCGCGGCGTCGCCTGCTGCGGCCGGCTGACCGGCCAGGCCCGGCCACCCAGTCCACCGACCCGAACCCCCTCATCGCCAGCCGGTAAGCCACCACATCCCGCACCACATCCCTGGCATACCGCAAACCATTCACATAACAAATCTCATCACCATAAAACGTCGGGATCGGGATCTCCACAATCCGCTTCCCCGCATGCAGCAACTGCACAATAATCTGCGTATCAAAATCAAAACCATCCGAGCTCCGCTCAAACGGCACCTCCGCCAGCGCACCCACCCGGTACGCCCGGTACCCCGAATGAAACTCCGACAGCCGCACCCCCAGCAGCACATTCTCCACCCAGGTCAGCACCCGGTTACCCACCAGCTTGTACAACGGCATCCCGCCCCGCCGCGCCGCCCCCCGCACCATCATCCGCGACCCCATCACCGCATCACACTCACCCGCCACCAGCGGCGCCACCATCTCCGGCAGCAACTCCGGCGCATACTGCCCATCCCCGTGCAAAAGCACGACAATATCCAGCCCTCGCTCCACCGCCAGCCGATACCCCGCCTTCTGATTCCCCCCATACCCCAGATTCCGCGCATGCCGCACCACCAGCGTGCTCGGCGTATCCGCCCGCTCCGCCCACGCCAGACCCTGCGCGAACGTATCATCACCACTGGCATCATCCAGCACCAGCACCTCAGCGATCCGATCCCGGAAACCAACCGGAACCCGATCCAGCGTCGCACGCAACGTCGACGCCGCATTATAAGCAACCACCAAAATACCGATCCGCGGATAACCCGGGCTGTTGGCACTCACAGCGCTATGCTCCTGGCCGACGTGACGCATCGCGATACCTGCGATCGCCCGGATTTGATCGGGCCGCTGCCGTGGACCGCTGTCCGAGTCAGGCCGGCCAAGCGCGGTCGAGCCGTCTCCGGCGTAAGCCGGGCGCCTACGTCGGTCCGCAGTCCGGCCAGCGGAGCTGCGGCGAGCACCCGGACCCCGCGCAGGCCAGCTGACTCCAGCAACGCCGGACCATTGGGGCAGTCAGGAGCGTTTGTCACGTGCCGGAGTCTAGTACAGCCATTGCACCATGCAGCCGGGTTGGGTCCGAGCACGGTCAACGTGCCGATCCTGGCCACCGGCCCGATCCCTGGTCGTCTCGCGAGCACCCCGCGGGCCTCCTTGAGTCATTGCCCAGCCAGCGAAGACTGGCTTGCACCCCCGGCCTTACGGTGCTGCCGCAGGCCATCCGCCTGTGCATCTACCCCAGTGCATCCACCCCGAATCAAACCAGAAACTGCCATCCGGGCTGGTAGCCCCGCCGCACCAGGTACGGAGCTAGCGCGCGGGCCGCGCGGGTTAGCCTGGGCGAGGTGACCGCACTGACATCTGCTCAGGCGCAGGAGCGCGCCCGGCTGATCGACATCCTTGACTATCGGATTCACCTCGACGTCACCGACCCGCGGACGCTCGGCTCCACGACCGTCATCAGGTTCTCCTGCCTGCGGCCTGGCGCTGCCACCTTCGTCGAGCTCAAGCCGACGGTGCTGCGCCGGGCGGTGCTCAACGGGACGGACCTGGATCCGTCCACCCTGGCAGCGAACCGGCTGCCGCTGACCGGCCTGCAAGCGGACAACGAGCTGCGGGTCGAAGCCGACATGGCGTACTCGCACACCGGCGAGGGCATGCACCGCTGCACCGACGCTGACGACGGTGCGACGTATCTCGTCGTGCAGGGCGGTGTGGACAACGCGCAGCTTGTCTTCGCCGCCTTCGACCAGCCCGACCTGAAGGCGGTTTTCGACGTCACCGTGGCCGCGCCCGCGCACTGGACCGTGATCGGCAACGGCATCGCCCGGCGGGCCGCCTCGGCGCCGGGGCGGTGGCAGCTCGCAGCCACCCCGCGGATCTCCAGCTATCTGTTCACCCTGGTGGCTGGCCCGTATCACAGCATCCGCGCCGAGCATCGGGGCATCCCGCTCGGCCTGCACTGCCGCCGCTCGCTCGCCAGCCAGCTCGACCGGGACGCCGACGAGATCTTCGCCATCACGCAGGCCTGCCTGGACCGGTACCTGGAGATCTTCGACGAGCCTTACCCCTTTGACTCCTACGACCAGGCCTTCGTCCCCGAACTGAACGCCGGCGCGATGGAGAACCCAGGCTGCGTCACGTTCCGCGACGAGTTCCTGTTCCGGTCAGCCGTCACCCGCGCGGAGCGGCAGCGGCGCGGGATGGTGATCGCCCACGAGATGGCCCACATGTGGTTCGGCGGCCTGGTCACCATGCGCTGGTGGGACGATCTGTGGCTGAGCGAGTCGTTTGCCGAGTATCTGGGCTTCCAGGTGCTGTCCGAGGCCGCCGCCTGCACCGGAGCGTGGACCGATTTCGCCCTCTCCCGCAAGCCCCGCGGCTACGACGCCGACCAGCGGGCATCAACGCATCCGGTCGCACCGCGGCCTGCGGACGTGCCCGACACCGATGTCGCACTGTCCAACTATGACGACATCTCATACGCCAAGGGCGCCTCCGCGCTGCGCCAGCTCGTGGCCTGGATCGGCTGGCCAGCGTTCCTGGCGGGCCTCAACGACTACTTCGGCAGGCATCGCTTCGGCAACGCCACCCTGACCGACCTGCTGGACTCCCTGGCCGCAGCGTCCGGCCGTGACGTGCACAGCTGGGCCGAGCGCTGGCTGCGCAGCACCGGCGTGGACACCCTCGCGGTGAACGTGGACGGCGCTGGCGACCGCGCCACCTCGGTGCGTCACCTCGGCACTCGGCCGCACCGGGTCCGGTTCGGGGTCTACGACCGCGAACCAGCCGACCAGGGCCGGCTGACGCTCCGGGCCAGCTTCGAGGTCAGCGTTGAGGCGGAGGCTGGCGAAGCGGCACTCCCGCCGGAGGCCGTCCATCCCCGGCCCGCTCTGGTCCTGCCGAACGACGGCGATCTGGGCTACTGCAAGATCAGGCGCGACCCGCGATCCTGGGCCACCGTGACCTCCTCGCTCGGCGACATCACCGACCCGCTCAGCCGGGCAGTGGTCTGGAATGCCGCCCGTGATCTCGTCCGCGACGGGGAGCTTCCCGCGCAGGATTACCTCGATCTTGCGGCCAGCCAGCTGCCGGCGGAGACCGACACCTCGATTATCGAGCAGGTGCTGGCTTTCGCCCGCGGGCCGGTCACCGACCGCTACCTGCCCCGTGGACTCCGGGCGGCCGGTCTGGAGCAGCTGGCCGGGCTATGCCAGGACCTGCTGGACCGGACAGCCGGCGACGATGCGGACGGGCTGCGGCTTGCGGCCGTGCGCGGTCTGATCGACAGCGCGTCCAGCCCCGACGACGTTGCCAGGCTGCGTGGCTGGCTCACCGCCGGCCGACTGCCGGGCGGCCCCGAGATCGATCACGGCCTGCGCTGGCAGATCCTGCTGCGGCTGACCGTGCTCGGAGCCGCCGGCCTGGCCGAGATCGAGCAACAGGCTAAGCGCGACGCCGGCGCCGCTGGGCGGGAGCACGCGGCGCGCTGCCGCGCGGCGACCGCAGCGCCGCCCGCGAAGCGTGCCGCCTGGTCGGCGATGTTCGACCCGGGTGGAACCGGCGCTGACGCTTCATCCAGCCACCTGCTGGCAGCGACCGCCCAGGGGTTCTGGCAGGCCGACCAGGCGACCTTGCTCGCCGGGTATCTGCCCGGCTACTTCCCAGCCGTCGCGCAGACTGCCGCCCGCCGCGGGCCGGCAGTTGCCAGAGTGCTGATTATGCACGGCTTTCCTGACTACGCGGTCGACGACGCGATCCTACGGTCGGGTGAGCGCTGTCTGAAGGCCCACCGGCTGCATCCCGCCCTGAGCCGGCTCCTGTCCGATCAGCTGGACGACTTGGGCCGCGCCATCCGGGTCCGCCTGGCTCAGCCAACTCCAGGCGGCTAAGCCGACCCGCGGCGACGCGGCCACAGCGAGGCCTGCGGGCGGGTTATCCTCCGCAGCCAGCCGCCCGCCGAGTCATCGGACGGCGCAGCGGTCGCCGCCTGGCCAGCGGGTTCGCCTGGCGGTGGGCCGGAATCCGGCATCGGCTCGCGGCCCGCTCGGGAAGCGCCGCTGGTCAGGGCCAGCCAGCCCCACAGGCCGAGCGGATAGGCGAAGTACCCGAATCGGGCGGCGGGGGAAAGCGCGAACAGCGCGGTGAGCCCGATGGCCAGCCGCCAGGCGGCCGCTCGGCTGTCCGCAGGCGGCCGCACCACCAGCGAAACCGCGACCGCAAGGCCGGCCGCGAGCATCAGGCCAACCGCGGCCAGATGGCCCGCATGTCCGGTCGTCGCCAGCAGATGCCCGGGCAGCGGACTCGCCGCAGGCGTCTGAGCATGGGTCAGGGCGAGCGGGTAGAGCACCGTGTTCTGGAACAGCGTGCCTGGGGTCCCGAGTGCAGCCGGGGCGAACGCCGCTACGAGTACCAGTGTGGTCCCGGCCGCGGCAACGGCGAACCTGACGGCGGCGCGAGCACCGTCACGGACCGCCACCAGAGCGGCGAGTACTGGCAGCGCGGGCCAGGCCGTGTACTTCATGGCACACGCCACCCCGATGGCGATCGCCGCTATCCAGGCCCACGCGGTCCGCGGAGCTCCGCTGAGCAGGGCCAGAGCCAGGCAGACCAGCGCCAGCATCGGGGGGTCGGTGATGGCGAGTGCCAGCGGGAACGCCACTATCGGTGTGGCGATCCCGAGCACGCTGCAGCGCAGCGCGTTGGGCTGCCCGGCAATCCGGAACGCCAGGACCAGCAGTATCAGCGTCGTGGCGGCGAGCCATGGCCTCGGGTCAGCGGCCAGGCCGGTGATGCCAAGCGCCTTGGGCATGCCGAAGAGGGCCATGGCCGGCAGGTACGGGTTATAGCCGAGATGCCCGGGCAGGTGCGCGAGTTGCGCCGGGGACAGATAGGGGGTTCCGTGCCGGAGCAGCAGCACCGCGGACCGCGAGACGACCAGGGCATCCGGCGTCGGCGCGGATCGCACCGACAGCCAGCACAGCGGGGCAACCAGGGCGCCAGCCAGGCTCACCAGGAGCGCGGCATCCCTGCCGTGCGAGCGCCACCAGAAGGCGAGGGCACCGGCGGCGGCGTATGAACCCACCGCCCAGTTACCCCAGATCCGCTCATAACTGGCACTGCTGACTATCGCCACTATTCCTGCATAGACCGTAAACAACGCATACCAGACCGCCAGTGCGCGTGGGCCGGGCACCAGCCCAGCCGTCCGTGGCTGTGCCGGGGCCGGCCGCCTCGGGAGCACCAACGGAAGACGCCCGGACCGCAGTGGCCCGGGCCGGACCCGAGCTCCGGTGGCGGTCACTAATGCAACCTCTTTCCTGTGGCGCCGCAACGTTACTCGCTGTAGGGGTCGGCGGAATCTTTCAGACCTTTCAGTCAAAGACTAGGCGCAATGTGGCTTAGGGAGCGGCGCCAACACCCGAGTTTCTTAATACCCCTGCTGGCCGGGCGGCGGCACGCGGGCGCCGCCTGGACGCGGCGGTCGTGTTCTCCGCGGCGGCCGCGGTCTTCCCCGGCCGGGGCGTGATCAGGCTGACCCGCATGTCAGGCGACGACCGGTCGCGCTTGACCTCGACCAGGTCAGGCAGCTTGCTGAGCAGCGCCCGGAAGCTCCTCGACCCGTAGTTGCGCTCGTCGAAAGACGGATCGAGGGCCAGCATCTTGCTCTTCAGCCACGATCCGGATGCCGACGCGTCCGGGGACTCCTCCATCGCCTCGACCACCAATCGCTGCACGTCGGCGATGTCGAAGTTGGCCCCAACCGCGGCGCGTACCTCCGGATTGACCGCAGCGACGATGGTTCCCCAGTACTTGTACTCAGAGCACACCGCCACCAGCCGGGAGCTGGCCGATGCCTTCGTTCCCACTCCGACGACGCGCTTGCCGAACTCGCGCAGCCGCTGGACCAGCGGCGAGTAGTCGCCGTCACCGGCGACCAGCATGAACGTCCCGACATCCGGATGGGTGATCAGGACCTCCATGGCGTCGACCGCCATCAGGATGTCCGCGGCATTCTTCTGCTGGGCGCCGAACCTGGTGACCTGGATCAGCGTGATTCCGTTCTGCGCGAGATTCTGCTGATGCTTGCCGAACTCTGGCCGTGACCAGTCCGCGTACGCCCGGCGGATCGTGGCGTTGCCGTAGTCGCGGCACAGCAGCTCAAGTGCCTTGTACGGGATGGGATTTGCCTGTCCTGGCATGCTCTCCCCGGCGCCGAGCGCGAGGTTCTCCAGGTCGATGAAGACCGCGACCTGGTCGTCCGTTGGTCCCGCCACGGCTCCCATCCTGCCGGATTGCTGGTCGCAGCGTGCGCAGGGGTGCGAAATCGCCATCGAGACCACTACCTGCCGCTGCCCGCGGCGCAGCACGGTTCACCCGAACCCGGTTGCCGCCGGACAGGAGCCTTTCTACACTCTCTTAACCCGAAATATCGGCCGGGTACGGCCTGCATCGAGCCCTGAGCTTCGACGAGCCCCTCAGCTTCGACGAGCCCTTGGGCTTCGACAGCAGTGCGGCGGCGCATACCCGGCGTCAGCTAAGGAGCCAGGCGTGCCCGTCCGTCCAGTCATGGTCAGACTCATCCCGCTGCTAGCCATCCCGCTATGCGCGATCTGTATCGCCGTACCCGCCGCGGGTGCCGCTGACCTCCGGGTCAGCCCACCCGGCGCGGCGCTGCTGACCCGCTCAGCCGTCGGCCATCCCGCCCTGGCGTCGGCGGCCCTGGCAGGCTTCGCCGAAATCGGCGGCGGTACGGCGACCAGCACCTACGACTCCACCGGCCAGACCGGCGGAATGGAGACCGAACTCACCGGTCAGTTCGTCGCCGAGTTCGGCGGGCTGGCCAGCCTGGCCGGCCCGGCCGGGACGCCGAACGGCAACGTCCAGGTCACTCCGGTCGACTCCGAGGTCACCTGCACGATCACGCACGTGTTCGCCGTGATCTCCAACCTGTCCGTAGAGGTCTTCTGCTTCAACTACAACGGCACGCCCGCCGCCAGCGCGGTCTTCACTGTCGAGGTCACCCGGCCGAAGTCCGTGCCGAACGGGGTGCTCGACTTCGCCTGGGTCGCCAAGGACAACAGCACGTACGCGCTGAAGGGGTCGGATCAGTACAACTCCTCCCGCAAGACGAACTCGGTCAGCCACCTGGGCACCGGCCGTTACCTGGTCACGATGCCCGGCCCGAGATCGGCGAGTACCGGCACGGTCAAGGTGACCCCGGTCGGCACCACCGCCGGGGACTGCGACCTGGCCAGGTGGGCAGCCTCGCGCCGCGGCCAGCAGTTCTCGGTGGACTGCTACTCAGCCGCCGGGACGCCGCAGAACCGCGAGTTCAGCATCGTCTACGCCAGCCGCAACAACCTGATGGGCCAGAACGGCCAGAACGACGCCAATGCGTTTGCCAGCCGCACCGCTCTGAGCTACCAGCCGAGTCCGCAGTACGACAGCCGGCGCGGCGCCGCGGTCACCGTCGTCCGGCTCGCGACCGGCTTCTACTACGTCTTCTTCTCGGGCTCGCCTAGCTCGGGCAACAAGAACGGCGGCGAAGGTGACGTCCAGCTAACCCCGGTCTCCGGTTCGGATCGGCACTGCCTAGTGTTCTGGTCCGACCAGCCGGCCTCGCCATTCACCCAGGTCTTTTGCTTCAACAACGTCGGCGCGCCGGTCAACACGAACTTTACGGTGCAGTGGGTAGCGAGCCCGTGATCTGACCCGGCATCCCCGACCCCGACCGTTTCCGCCTTGTGCGGCGCGGCGCCCCAATGCTGACTGGTTGGATAGCGGCGTGCGAATCGCGACCTGGAATGTGAACTCGGTACTGGCCCGGCTGCCCAGGCTGGTTGAATGGCTGGCGCAGACCGGCCCGGACGTGGCCTGCCTGCAAGAGACGAAGGTCGACGCTGACGCCTTCCCGGTGGACGCCGTCGCGCCGCTCGGCTACGCGGTCGCCCAGCTCGGCGAGGGGCGCTGGAACGGCGTCGCCGTGCTGTCCAGGCTGGGACTGACCGACGTCGCCTGCGGCCTGCCAGCCGACCCCGGCTTCCCGGACGAGCACACGCCCGAGGCGCGCACCATCGCGGCCACCTGCGGACCAGTTCGGGTACGGTCGGTCTACGTGCCCAACGGCCGCTCCCCCGACGACCCGCACTACGCCTATAAGCTGCGCTGGCTTGCCGCCCTGCAGGCGGCGGTCGCCACCGATGCCGCTGGCGACCAGCCGTTCGCCGTGATGGGCGACTTCAACGTCGCACCGGCGGACGCTGACGTCTGGGACCCGGCGGCGTTCGTCGGCTCCACCCACGTGACGCCGGCCGAGCGCGCGGCACTGACCGCCCTGCGCGAGACAGGGCTGACCGACGTCGTCCCCCGCATCGCCAAGGGCCCGCACCCGTTCACCTACTGGGACTACCGGGCCGGAGCCTTCCACAAGGGCATGGGCATGCGCATCGACCTCGTCTACGCCAACGCGGCCCTGGCCGGTTCGGTGTCGGACGCCTGGGTAGACCGGGAAGCCCGCAAGGGCAAGGGGCCAAGCGACCACGCCCCGGTGATCGTCGAACTCGACCGGTAGCCTCGGCCGAGTCCCTCACCCGGGTGCGACTGCCCGCCGGCGCCGCTCAAGGAACGCCCGCTCGGCGTCATTCGAGGTCAGCGCGATAGCTGCGGTGTAGGCGACGGCAGCCTCCGGGTCGCGGCCGAGCTGTCGCAGCAGATCAGCCCGGATGGCGTGGAACAGGTGATAGCCCTCCAGGTGGAGCTCATCAACCAGGTTGAGCGCGGGCTCGGGCCCCTGCACCTCAGCCACGGCGACGGCGCGGTTCAGCGCAACGACCGGGCTCGGGGCGATCGTCATGAGCTGGTCGTAAAGCTGCAGGATCTGACCCCAGTCGGTGTCGGCGGCGGTGGCCGCGTCGCTGTGCACGGCGTTGACGGCGGCCTGGATCTGGTAGGGCCCTGGCTGATTACGCCGCAGGCACGCCCGGACGATCAGCTGGCCCTCGCGGATGAGGTCGCGGTCCCACCGCACGCGGTCCTGGTCGTTCAGCACGACCAGCGCCCCGTCGGAGGTGGTGCGGGCAGCCCTGCGGGACTGGATCAGCAGCACCAGGGCGAGAAGGCCCATGACCTCAGGTTCGTCGGGCATCAGCTCGGCCAGCAGCCGGGCCAGCCGGATGGCCTCGGCGCAGAGGTCCTCGCGGACAAGCTGGTCGCCAGAGCTTGCCGTGTACCCCTCGTTAAAGACGAGATAGATCACGGCAAGCACGCCGCGCAGCCGGTCAGGAAGCTCGGCCTGCGCAGGGATCCGGTAGGGAATCCCGGCGGCCCGGATCTTGCCTTTGGCCCGGACGAGTCGCTGGGCCATCGTCGGCTCAGGCACCAGGAAGGCGCGGGCGATCTCCGCAGTGCTCAGCCCGCCAAGCAGCCGCAGGGTCAGCGCTACCTGCGCGCTCGGCGCGAGTGCCGGGTGGCAGCAGGTGAAGATCAGGCGGAGCCGGTCGTCGGGCACGGCTTCCTCCTGCGGGGGATCGGAGTGAGCGTGCAGCAGGGCAGCCTGAGCATGCCGGTCGTTGCGGGAGGCCTCCCGGCGGAGCCGGTCGATCGCCCGATTCCTGGCCGTGGTGATGATCCAGCCGGCCGGGCTTGGCGGCATTCCGGCCGATGGCCACCGCTGCACGGCCACGGCGAAGGCTTCGGAGACCGATTCCTCCGCCAGATCGATGTCTCCGAACACGCGGACCAGGACCGCCACCGCGCGGCCGTATTCGTTACGGAAGACTGCCTCGATCGCGGTCGCGTCGACGGCCGGCACGGCCGGGCTAGTCCTCGGGCTGCTCTTGGAACGGACGGACCTCGACCGGGTTGGCGCACGCTCGGGTGGCCTTGGCGGCCCACCCGAGCGCGGCATCGAGATCTGCGGCCTTGATCACCCAGAACCCGCCGACGTGCTCCTTGCCCTCGACGAACGGGCCGTCCGTGGTCAGCACCTCGCCGCCGGAGATCCGGACCACGGTGGCTGTGCTCGGCGGGTGCAGTCCGCCGGCGAACACCCAGGCCCCGGCGGCCTGCAGCTCGGCGTTGAAGACGGCGACGTCCGCGAACGCCTGCTGCATCGCCTCGGGCGAAGGGAGGTCGCTGCCCTCGACAGAGTGCACGCTCAGCAGATACTGCTTCATCAGGGTTCTCCTTCTTGCCGGAGCCGCTCCGGACCGGTCCGCACGTTCGGCACGGATGTTCTCCGTCGCTGCAGGCAGCCGTCAGGCCGGCGTTGCGGCGGTGACCGGCTGGCCGTCGGCGGACGGATGCACCGGGGCTGCCTGATAGGTGAGCAGCAGGATACCGTCGCCGGACGTCCTGGAACTGGTGAGCGTCAGCGTGGCCGACTCGGTCAGCGCATCGGGGAACAGGCGCTTGCCGCCGCCGAGCACGATCGGGAAGATCATCAGCCGGTACTCGTCGACCAGGCCGTGATCGACCAGGGTATGGACCAGCTGGCTGCTGCCCTCGACTAGGAGGTCGCCGCCTGGCTGAGTCTTCAGGCTGGCGATCTCGGCCGCGATGTCTCCCCTGATCACCGTCGTGCTGCCCCAGCTGGCCTCGGCGTCGGTGAGCGTGGTCGAGACGACGTACTTGGGGATGTTGTTCATCCGCTCGCCGAAGGCATCGTTGCCCATGGACGGCCAGGCCTGCGCGAAGCCCTGGTAGGTGACCCGGCCGAGCAGCAGTGCGTCGGCGGCGAACAGCTCCTCGTACTTGAACCTGTCGCCATCGGGACCGCGGTCGAACTGGAACGTCCAGCGCGGCTCCTCCATCACGCCGTCCACGGACGCGAACTCGGTCACGACGATCTTCCTCATGTCTCCTCCTGTGGGTCAGCGCCGGCACCGAGCCGGCTTCTCACTGTCCACACGAACGCGCCAAGCCCAGATCGACAGCCGGGCGGAAATTCTCTTTCGGAGGATGAATCGCGACCGCCACCGCGGCGATCAGCCGCGGTGGCTGGCGTCGGTCCCGGACGGTCCGGTCAGTTTCGCTGTCAGCCGGGCAGGCCGAAGGCTCCCCCGCCGAAGCCGAATACCTGGCGACC
Organism: uncultured Actinomycetota bacterium; assembly: GCA_963850875.1. Classification (GTDB taxonomy): domain Bacteria; phylum Actinomycetota; class Actinomycetes; order Streptosporangiales; family Streptosporangiaceae; genus Chersky-822. The sequence goes on along the minus strand of CAWKNA010000003.1, from coordinate 771,197 downwards.
CTGCCTGAGCAGCGTCAGGTCCGTGATGCTGGCCGCGTCGGCATGGGATCCGCTCACGATGGCGAGTAGCGCGACCTGATTGCCGACCTTGACCGACCCGATGCCGTCGCGTTGCGCGTCCACGATCGTCGAGCTGGTGATGGCGTAGCTCTGGATGAAGCCATCGGCGCTCTTGAGCGTGATGGAGCCGGTGCTCACCGCGGTCACGGTTCCGGTCTGGACGTCGACGGTCTGGTAGCCGCCACCGGGCTTGGGCACCACCAGCTGGCCGTGCACCGCACCGAACACGCCGCCGAACCGGCCGAAACCCAAGCCCGGCGGTCCGCCGAAGCCGGGCACGGCGCCGAAGGCGCGGAAGTGCCGGAAGCCGGGAAGGCTGGGCGACGGTGATGGCGACGGCGCGGACGCGCTCGTGGCGGTCGTGCCGCTCGGCCCCGCACTGCTCGCGGCATATGCCACCCCGGCACCGGCAAGCAGCGCAGCGACCGCCACGCCCACGACGATGAACGGGCGGCGAGATCTCGTCGGCGGTCCCGCCGGGCCGAAGGTGATGGTGTCGCCTTGGGCGCCGGGCAGCCCAGGCGGACCTGCTGGATCGGCGGGCTGGTCAGCCCATGGTTCATCGCTTCCTGGAAATTCTGCCGACATCAGGCTCGACTCCTTCCAGGCGCACTCTGCGCCGGTGCCCTGGGCAGCCTGGCGCGCAGACCTTAGGGCCAGCTGAAGTGCCGCCGAGATCCGGCTCAAGGTCCGGCCGGACCGCCTGCCGGCCCGACCGCCTGCCAGCCCGACCGCCTGCCGGCCCGACCGCCTGCCGGCCGGACCGCCGCGAGTCCGCCAGTGGCCGGCTACGGCACGACGCAGCCGCTGCTCTGACCACCGAACGGGAATGCCATGGCCAGGGCGCGGGCGATCATCCTGGAGCGGGCCGCGTACCCGGCTGAGGTGTAGTGAATTCCGTCGGAGATGAACCAGCGGGTCCGCACCACCGAGGCCCAGTCGAAGATCCGCATGTTCGGGTACCTGGCGCAGGCCTGACGCAGCGTGGCGTTCCACTTCGCCATGTTGGGCTCGGCATAGGGACCGCTGACGAGCAGGGACTTGACATCGACCCACATGACCGGCTCGCCGTTCGCCACCGACATCATCCGCCGGATCCTGGTCACCAGCCCGACCCCAGAACCGGCAGCCACATCCGCGGTGTCGTTCGTGCCCAGCGCGATCACCCAGCAGCCGCCGAACCCGGCACGCACCATTGCGCGGGCAGCGTCGTATCCGTTGACCTGGCCAGGCAGCACCTCGACCACCGACCGCGCTCCCGAGATGTCGGTGCGGACGGTCTGCGCCCCGACGTCCTCGTACTGCTGCGGCAGTCGCCGGGCCGGGTTGGGCAGGTAGTCAGCCGACACCATGCCCTCCGAGGTCGAGTCGCCGATGTGCGCGACCGCCTGACAGGATGTTCGCAGCAGTCCGTGATAGAGGCTGGCTTTGACCACCGGGATACTGACCGGCATGCGCCGTTTGGGTGCGTGCGAGACCGATTTGATCGCTGACGACTGCCCCGCGCCAGCGGCCAAGGACACCACGCCGCCCACGCCACCGGCCGGAGCTGGGAACGCACCGGCGAGGCCAGCGCCGGCCAGTACCAGCACTCCGGTCCCGCCGGCGACCGCCACCACCCGGCCGTATCCGGCCACCCGCCCAAACCCGGCCTGGCTGCCCGCAACCCGGACTCGCCAGCCAGCTGTCCGCAGCCGAGCCAAGCCGCGGCCGAGTGCGCCGTGGCGCACCGGTTCCTCCACGAACCGCCAGGATAGGGCGGCCAGAGCGATGCTGGCCGCAAGCTGCAGGCCAGCCCGGGTCAGGTCCTCCCCGCTGTTCGGCGGCGAGGTCAGCACGATCACCGGATAGTGCCAGAGGTAGATGCCATAAGACCTGACCCCGATCCAGCGCAACGGCCGCCACCCGAGCATCGAGCCCACCAGGCTTCCCGGCAGTGCGACGGCAGCCAGAACCGCGGCGGTGGCCAGCGAGAGCAGAATCAGCCCGCCCCGGTAGGCGAACGGCGAGTACTGGCCGACTCGCCAGATCATCAGCGCGATCACCGCCACGCCGATCAGTCCGGTGCCGTCCAGCAGCACCCGGCCGGGCCTGGACGATCCTGCCGGACGGCTGCTCGGCCAGACCATGGCCAGCGCCGCGCCGATCAGCAGGCCGCAGGCGCGGGTGTCGGTGCCCTCGTAGACCCTGGTCGGATCCATCCCCGGGTGGTAGAGCAACAGCATGACCACGGCCGATACGCCGGCCAGCGCGAGGGCGGGCAGCGCCAGCATCCGTACCGCGCTCGCCCGCCGGGTCCGCAGACAGGCTAGGCCGAGCAGCAGCAGCCAGGGCCAGATCAGGTAGAACTGCTCCTCCACCGCCAGCGACCAGAGGTGATCTAGCGGGGCGGGCGGCGCGAACCTGGCGAAGTAAGAGCCGCTTGACGCGATCAGGAACCAGTTGCTCGAGTAACTTGCGGCCGCTGCCACGGCGCCCCGCAGGCCAGCGAGCCGGACCCGATCCGCGATCGTGACCCAGGCCGTCACCACCGCCAGCATCACGAACAAGGCAGGCAGCAGCCGGCGTGCGCGGCGCAGCCAGAAATCGCGCAGATCCAGCCGCCCACGGTCGTTCCATTGCGCGAGCAGCAGGTCGGTAATGAGATAGCCGCTCAGCGTGAAGAACACCCCGACCCCAAGCAGGCCGCCAGGCGCCCATCCGAGTTGCTCGTGGTAGGCCACCACGGCGAGCACAGCCAGGGCGCGCAGCCCGTCGAGGCCGGGCATGTAACGTTGACCGGAATGTATCGGCTTCGGCATTTCCCCCCCTTTGCCGCGATCCGATCCGGCCGGCATTCTGTCCGGCGGATCCGTTCCGCGGCCAAAGGGGGGACTACCCAGCGCTTTCTAATGACTACTTATAGTGGTCGGCAAGAATGGGTCCAAGGTAGCGGTGGTGCCGCAGCGCCCGCCCGCGCCCGTGCCCGCTGCAGCACGCATGATCATGGGCTGAAGCCCGTTAGATCGGGGACCAGCAGCAGGTTCAGGGCACCGGTCAGTGCGCCCAGGCTGAAATAGCGGATGGGATGCGGGGTTATCGGGCTGTGCGCCGCCGTGCGTTCAGTTGTCACGTTCAGGTCATGGTCATCAGGCTTGCAGGCTCCGGTGAGCGGCCCACATGGCGGCGGCCTGGGTCATTGCGTTGCGCCATGGTGCGGGGTCGCGGGTCTCGAAGTGCTGGTACATGCGGACGGTGGCTGTCGCGAAGACGCTGATTGCTTCGGGGTCAGCGGATCGCCATGCCGTGCAGTGTTGTGCCCATTGTTCCGCCCCGGCGGCGGTGTGCCCGGCTGCTATGAGCTGCACGACCAGGCAAGCCGGGTCGATGAAACCTGCGCCGCGTGTCGGCCATGACCAGTCCACTACTAATGCGCCGCCACCAGTGATGATCAGGTTGTCCGGGTTGATGTCGGTGTAGAGCAGCGCGTCGCCGGCAAGCAGCGACGCCTGGTCAGTGAACCTGTCCCAGCGCGTTTCGCGCCAGTCGCGGGCCAGGCCGGGACAGTCAATCGCGCCGATCGCGTTCACGGCGCCCGCGACGGCGGGCAGGTCGGGCGAGCCCGGCGTGAAGTCGGCGTAATTCCCCGAGACGACGTCAAAGGCCAGGACGATCCAGCCGTGGTCGTGAAGACGCCACCGCAGCGCGGGCGACACCGACGTTACGTACTGGTTGATCTGTGCCTCTCGGGCGAACGATGAAGAGTGCGGGCTTGGCTCGCGGACTGCCTTGAGGAACACTGGCCCGGCTGCGCACTCCACGATCGCCGTGACGTCTGAGCTGTAGCCGCGCTCGGTGTGGCGGACGGCGCTGATCGCACCGGTATACGGCGCGATCAGCGTCCAGAAGTCGCTGCCCGGGTCTGGTTTTGCCATACCGTCAGGTCCTCGGCCCGCATGAGGAAGGTGGCGAGCCGGGTGAGCACTGAGCGTCGGGGTCGCAAGGAGCGCGCCTGCCGTTCGGGATCGACGCGACGGCATCGGCCATCGCGCGGCCGGCCAGGATGTCGGCGAGCGAGCTAGTCAGCACGTTGCCGACCGGCATCCAGCGGGAGAACACGCACGGCCATACCTCGCCGTCGGGGCTGACTGCCGCAACGCCTTTCCCGCAGCGCCCGCATAGCTCCGAGATGTCATTACCGCCGCCCCGGCCAACCGCCCTGATCCGGTCAACGCCGATCCTGGTGATACCCATCGCCCGGAGATCGTCTTTGGCTCCGTCCGCTTGTCCCGCGCCGGTGTCGATGACGCCACCTCGTATGGGGATACGCAGCGAGACCGCCTTGGCCGCGTTGCGGCGTGTCGCCGAGTGGCTGCCGCGCAAGGTGACCGCGTTGTGCCGCGCCGCATCCTGAGAGTAGTACGAGAACGCGAGCGACACTTCCGGCGCGGTAAGCAGTTCCCACACTTCGTCGGTGACGTGCACGAGGTTGGTGTAAACCTCGACCTCTATTCCGGTGCGGATCGCGTGGCGCAGGATCGCCGGGAACTGCGGGTGCATGGTGGGCTCGCCGCCGATGAACTGCACCATGGACGCACCCAGGCTCTTCGCGTCATCAACGACGTTCATCCAGTCCTTCGCGGTCATCTTCCCGTGGCTACCGGACGGCCCGGAGTCCGCGTAGCAGTGAATGCAGGCTAACTGGCAGTTGCCGGTCAGCTCTGCCCAGATGCGCTGGAGCCGGAGGTCGTCGGCTGGTGTCGCGACTGACGCTGCGCTGGTAGAGATCATTGTCCTCGCTCCCTGAGTTGTCATGCTGGTTTCCCTTCTCATGCTGCTGCTCTGAGGTGTCGTAGCTGGGGATGTGCGGAGAGCCCGGCGCGCGGCAGGGCAGGGCGGATGGATCGCGGCGGGAGCCGGCCCGCGCCCGGCAAGGGGGGCGAGGGCGCGGGCCGGCGTCTGTGCGCCCGGCGGGCGGTAACGATGCCGGGCGCAGGGACCGGGACCGTGCGAGCAGCGGAATGGCCGTCGTGATCTGCTCTCCCCGGTCCCTGACGGGTGGCCCATCGTGCGGGCTGTAGTGGTCAGGCATTGATGCCACCGTGTCGTTCGCGGGGCCGGGTACCGTCTGGGGCTGATGGCCCGTCCGGCGGCTAGCCGGGTATTGGTGTGATGAGGCGTCACAGCAGGGCGCGCAGCATCGTGTCCCTGATCTGCTCCCGGAGGCTGGCAGGCGTGCCGCCGGATACGGCGATCGGGGGATCAGAGCCGGTGAGCCTGGCGGTCAGCCGACCGTCATCGCGGGCCTGGATCTCCCATCGCGGCACCGCCGGGGCCGGGGCCGGGACTAGGGGCGGGTTGATCAGTTTCATGGCGCGGTCAGCTTTCAGGCGGCGGGCCGGGGGCCGGGGGTGCGGGTGCGTGCCTGCCGGGGCGGGTGCCGGTGGCGTGCTCCATCGCCCCCAGGAGCCTGACCTCGTCCACGGCCGGGCATTCGGCGGCCGGGGTGCACGGGCAGGCGGTGATGCTGGCGCGGAGGATGGCCTCGACGTCGCTGGCGGCGTCGGGGTCGGCGGCTATCTGGCGGGCCATCCGGGCGATGGGCGACCGGGCCGGGACTTCCAGGCACCCGGTTTCCAGCAGGTCGTCTTCGTGGTCTTCGCCGGGCTGGCGGAAGTAGCCCCAGATCGCGGTGATCGTCCCGTGGCCGTGGTTCTCGGCGGCGAAGGTGAACACGGCGAGGCGCAGGTCCGCTCCCCTGCCGTGCTGGGCCGGGCACCGGGCCGGCGGCCGTGTCGTCCCGGGTGCTGCCGTCATGGCCGGGCTCCTGGCTGGCCGTGCGGGGCTGGCCGGGGCGGCAGCGTGACGGGGCCGAGCGCGGCTTGCAGTTCGTCCAGGTCATCGGTGAGGACCGTGTGCACGCCGGGGTCGGCGGTGTTCTTGCGGACGGCGAGCCGGCGGGGGTGGCAGGCGCGGGTGAGGTGGGCGAGCCGGAACGCGGGGCAGGCGAGCGTCAGCAGGGTCGGGGCGGCGGGGGCGGTGCGTGGCTGGTTCATGGCCGGGGGTCGCTTTCGCGGGCGATGGCGAAGAATCGTGACCGCAGCCCGTACCGGGCGAAGACCAGCAGTATGAGGCCGGTTAAGAGGACGCCGAGCAGTGACCAGTTCTGGGACGCGGGCGCGGTCTGGATCGACTTCACCAGTACCCAGGTGAGGAACGCGGCGGCGGCGAGGGGCAGGATGCCCAGGGTCAGGGCGTCGGCCGGGCGGGCCAGGATGCGCCTGCGGTAGTAGGTGACGGTGGCCATGGCGGTCAGGATGTAGAACACTCCGAACAACAGGCCGCTGATGTTGACCACGGCGGTGAACGCGCCCTTGATGGAGGTGGCCAGCAGATACACCCAGGTCAGGGTGATGATCAGCAGGCCGGTGAGAACGCTGGCGTTGACCGGGGTGGCGAACCGGGCCGAGACGTTGGCCAGCCGTCCGGGCAGGGCGCGGTAGGAGGCCATGCCGTAGATGATTCTGGCCGTGAGCACGATGGACGTCCCGGTGGCGGCGATGACGGACAGGGCGAGCGCGAAGGCCATCACCCGCGCCCACCCGGTGCCGCCGACGGCCTGGGCGGTGTAGACGAGCGCGTCGCTGGAATGGGCCTGGAGCCGGGCCGGTGACACTGCGCCTTGCAGGCCGGTGATCACCAGGACGTAGATCACGGTCAGGATGATGACGGCGAGGATGGCGGCCCGGCCGGGGTTCAGGCGACGATGCTTGACCTCCTCGTTCACGTACAAGGTGCCGTCCCACCCGCTGTAGATGTACACGGCGATCAGCAGCCCGGCCGCGAGGCTGCCGTGCCCGCCGATCCCGGACAGGGTGAACCAGCGTGCCGTGATGGGGAACGTGCCGGGCTGGTGGCGCAGGACCAGCAGCAGCCCGGCGACGGCGAAGCCGGCCAGGATCGCGTACTCGATCACGGCCATCGCGACCTGGGTGCGGGCGGTGAGCCGGATGCCCGCTACGGCGATCACGAGCATGGCCAGGGTGATGATGGTGGCGATGCCGATGTCTGCCCACGTGCCGCCATGATGAGGGCTGGCGACGGCGAGGACGTTGGGGCCGATCACCTCGACGCCGCTGACGGCTCCGGTGATGTAGGCGGCGATCATCAGCCACCCGGTGAGGAACCCCAGGTACGGGCTGATCGACCGGCCGACCCATTCAAAGGAGGCGCCGCAGTTCGCGGTCCACATGTTGAGCCGACGGTAGGCGTTCGCGATGATCAGCATCGGGATCGCGGTCAAGATGATGACCGGCCCGCCTGCGTACGCGGTCGCGGCGGCTAATGCGGCCAGGGTCAGACCGACCGAGACGCCCGGCGCGGAGGAGGCCATGCCGATGACCGTGTCCTGGGCCACCCCGATCGCGTCGGGTTCCAGCCTGGCCGCAGGAACCGGCACGGAACCGGCGACCGCCGCAGCGGACTGACTCGTCATCTGTACTCCCATCGTTGCCGGGCCGCTCCGCGCGGCCCCGCCATTGACCTTTGCTTCGGACTTGCTCTTGCGTTGACCCATACCTTCGGCTGGCTGGCCCGGCCCGCGTCCGCTGTGTGCGGGTGAGGGGGCGGACGCGGACCGGCATGCGTGGGGCTGGGCTGTGGCGGTCAGGGTTGCTGGCCGGCGCGGTGGCCGCGCCGGATGGCGGCAGCTGCTGCGGCCGGGTCCGCCGTGAGGTATTCCGGGCCAGTGGCCAGCCGGTAGGCGGTGCCGTCCGTGGTGGCGGTGTCGGTGCCATCCGGGGTGAATATGTGCAGCTTCGGGTCCGTCAGGCCGGATGGCTCGCACGGGCTGACGTTGTATTGCAGGACGAGCCGCTGATTCCTGGCCAGCACGCAGCGGACGCCTACTACTGCTAGCGCAGCCTGCAGCTCGGCGAGCAGCAGCATACGGCGGGTAGCCACAGCCTCGGTAAGAATCAGCGGGCGGAACGCCGATGGGTCGCTGTGAGCGCCCTCAGGTGCTGGGCTGCGGTCGGCTGTTGTGCGGGTTGCCTGGTCGGCGTGGTTCATGAGGTGACCGTAGGGCGGTCAGGTTCAGGGACTCAAGCAGTTTGCAGTAGTTTGCGTCAACTGGTTAGCTCATCGAGCGCCTGGCTGATAAGGGCACGTGCGTGCCGACCGATGACGGCTGATTCGGAGAGCCAGGAGAACGCTTTGGCGTAGACGGCGATCTCGCGGGGCTGGGTGATCCTGAGTTCTGCGGAGTAGGTTTCGATCATTACGAGCCGTTCATCGAAGATGATGAAGGCGTTCGATGGGGCTAGTGACATCTGTGCTCGTGCCGGTACGATTCCCAGGGATACGTTGGGGAGTCCGGAGACGGCGAGCAGACGGTCGAGTTGGCCGATCATCGTGTCGGTGCCCCCGATGTTGGTCCTGAGGGCTTGCTCGCCGAGTATGACGTGATAGGTCCGGCCGCCTCGGTAGAGGTATTGCTGGCGTTCCATGCGTGCTGCGACGCCTTCGTCGAGGTCGTCGGTTATCTGGTGGAATCTGATGCCGTATCTCATGATTTCTGCGGCGTATTCCGCTGTCTGGAACATGCCGTAGATGACTGTCGGGTCGTAGACGCGGAATGACCTGGTTTCCTGCGCGAGGGTGACTGATGCTTTCTGGCGTCTCTTGGTTCCGATGCCGAGCTGCTTGCGCCACTCGATCCATAGTTCTTCGATGCCGCGCAGGGATGCGATGAGATCCGCGATCTGGTGCTCAGCATTTGTATGGTGGCACCAGACGCGGATGTCGTCCTCGGACGGGTTTTGCTTGCCGTACTCTATGCGGCTGACTTTTGAAGAGTGCCAGCCTGCGAGAGCGGCGAGATCGCGGCCGGTAAGGCCGGCGTCCCGGCGCAGGTCACGTAGCCTGTTGCCGAGGACTTCCCTGGCCTGGTGGATTGTGCTGGACAAGGGAGCCGCTCAGCGTGGCGTGTACTCGTGGTGTGGGGTGGCGATGGCCCATAGCCGGTCGCGCAGCCTGGCGCACTGGTGCGCGATTGCCGGATCAGTGCTGATCTCTGATCCCTGGGGGACGCCGTGCGCGTCAAGATGGCCGATGGCGAGAATGTGATCATCGAATAGCCACCAGTCCCGGCCTTCCACCGGGAACACGAGGTCGGCGGGGACGAGGTGGCGCGGTAGCCACCGGATGTCTTCCCCGGCGGCAAGGTTCTGCGGGGTGCCTGCGAACTCGTAGCGTATGTATTCGGAGACGGGCTCGGACACGACTCTGACGCGGCGGACGGTTCTGCCGGAATTGGCGAGCATCTTAATTCGGCGGAGCCAGGGTCGGTCGTAATCCGACGGACCGGGAGCTTCACCGCGTTTCCACCTCCGGTACGACTCGTCCTCGCTGTCGATGTGATACGCGTCGCGGAGTTCGAGGTGGAAGGCATCCCGCTCGAATGTGTCGAACAGCGTGTCACGTTGCTCAGCCGTCCACAGCCTCATGCGCGCCTTTCGGAAGGTAGTTCATTAGTGCCTTCGGAACGCGGATGACTTCCTCGCCGTCGGGAATGTTGAGTTGCGCCCGCGTCTCGGGGTCGGTGACGGTGAATCCCTGGATGACGTACTGATCTTCGTCGGTGTCGTAGAGCGTCGGGGAATCGCCGTCCCTGGAGTCTGTACCGAGCCAGCGTAGCTTCCTGGGGGCGGGTGGGCGTTGCCACCTTCGTTGGTGGAGTGGTTCCAGGGCTGGTGGCCGCGCGGGCGCGCCTTCGTTGGTTTGCCCGCGCGGCTGGTCCTGGTCGGCTCGGTTATGCTCTGATGGATGGGTGGCGGCCTACCTGGATCTCGGTTGTCCATTCGATGACCAGGCGCCGGCCGGCGTCAGGGGTGGTGAGTTTTTCGGATTTGGCGGTCAACTCGCCCTATTTGGCGGTTTCAGCCATGATCAAGAGCACTGGCGGCCGTTAGCGCACAATCTGACCGTGACTGTGGCCGTGCCGGGGGAACGCCCTGGCCAGGGCGTTGGCGATGGCCCTCGCGCGGGCCGCGCAGCCGACTGAGTTGTAGTGAATCCCGTCGGAGAGGAACCAGCCGGGCTGGGCAACGGCCGCCCAGTTGAAGATCCGCATGTTCGGGTATCTGGCCAGTGCCTGCCGCAGGGTGTTATCCCACGCCTGCTGGTTGGCCTCCGCCCACGGACCGCCGGACAGCAGGGTCCGCGTGTTGACCCACATCACCGGCTCGCCGTGCGCCGCCGACATCATCCGATCGACCCTGGCCATCAGCCCGACGGCGGAGCCAACGGACACGTTGGCCGTGTCGTTGGTGCCGAGCGCGAACACCCAGCAGCCTCGGTAACCTTGAGCCCACCACCCGCTGGCCACGTTGTAGCCGTTGACCTGGCCTGGCATTGCCTCCACGATCGACCGGCCGCCTGAGGCGTCCACCAGGAAGTGCTTCACGCCGACGTCGGCGTACCTGGCGCCGAGTTGCTGCGCCGGATCGGGCAGGTAAGCGGACGAGATCAGGTCCACCGAGGTTGAGTCACCGACGTGCGCGACTGACCGGCAGGACGTGCGCAGTGCCCTGGCGCGGACCCCGGCCGTGCTCCGCGTGCGGCTCGGCGCGCCGGTGGCCGGCGAGGCCGCCCGGGCTCCTGATCGGCCAGATCTTCCTGCTGCTGACCGGTGCGCCGCAGCAGCGGCCAGGCCACCAGAATGCGGGCCAGCGGCGCGAGTCGCGGTTCCCGAACCGCCGAGAACGCTGGCCACCGCGACGCCGACCAGCGACAGCACTAGGGCGACTGCTACGCCAACCACCGCGGCCCAGCGGTGCAGGCCGGTCCCGCGGGTGCGGCGCCTGGCGGATCGGTGCTGCGATGACTCGGGTTCGAGGCTATTACGCTGAAAGCGCATCATAGTCTCCATTCGACACGAGGAGGCAGATAGCATCACTCGGGGCCCAAAGCTGACGTAGGGGGATCAACTCGCCAGCTCGGCAGGGCCAGGGCCCGGTAGACTGGTGCCTCACCTCAGGGGGTTTGTGACCGACTCGCTACCGTCGGTAACAACTACACCACGAAGAACACCTACTTGATCGTTCTGATTCCATCGCCGAGCAGTGACGGCGCGAACCAGGTCAGCAGAGCCCTCAGACCCGAACGGCGCGATCGGCGGCAGTCTTCGGCTGGTGCGAGATGTCGGACGGCTGGCCGAGCACCCGGCGCCAGCAGGCGGACTCAAGCACGATCCCGTCTGGATCCTGGAAGTAGAAGGACCGCACGAAGACGCCGGGGCGCAGATCTCTGGCGACCCCTGCCGGACTGTCGTCATGATCGATGATCGGGCTGACTGCGACGCCCTTGGCCTTCAGCTTGGCGCGGTACTCAAGAAATCTCTCTTCCGGCACGTTGAAGGCCACGTGGTTCATCGAGCCGACCGTCCTCTTCCACTCGCCGAGGCCGGGCACGGTCACCGGCGCGGAAATGCCGGGGACCGCAGGACATCATCGATCGCTTCTTTGCCGCCATCGAGGCCGGTGACATAGCAACGGTGCGCGAGATCTACGCACCGGACGCCCTCATCTGGCACAACGACGACCTGGTTGACCAGTCGGTGGAAGACAACCTGCGCATACTGCAAGGACTGCACCGGGCCGTCGCCGGCCTGCGCTACGACATCGTGCGCCGGGCCGTGCTGCCTGACGGGGTGATCCAGCAGCACGTACTCAGGGGCGCACTACCCGGCGGCCAGGAGGTTGCCCTGCACGCGGCCATGTACCTGCAGGTCAAGGACGGGCACGTGACCAGGATCGAGGAGTACCTCGACTCCGCGCAGCGTTCATCGATCAGGAAGGCCCGCGAGGCGCTGGCCGGAAGCTGACGCCGTCCGAGCGGAGGCTGCGTCAGGCGGTGGCCGGGGCGCGATCATGGCGATCGCGCCGGGCCAGCCAGACCAGCAGGGCGAGCATCGGCACAGTCACCAGCGGCTCAAGCTCCCGCCACGCCACCGGGAGCAGCAGCGACAGGGTGATCGCGGGAAGCAGCGCGCCGGTGATCACCGCGAGTGTCTGCCGACCGCCCCAGTCCGTCCGCGCGCTCCAGTTCCGCGCGATCGCGATCACCGAGCCGAAGAAGACGCTCATCAGGACCACCAAGAGGACCTGCCAGCCTGCCAGCTCAGTGGCCGGAACGCGGGATCCGATGATGCCGGGAACGATCGCGAAGACCACGAAGAACGCGACCGTGCCGAGCACGCCAGCTACCCGCAGCCGGCCAAGCCCTGGCACTCGCCCAGCCGAGATCGGACGGCCCGCCGCGCCAGGCAGAGCCAATGCGGTGAGCACCAGGCCCGCCACGCCGAGCAAGACGACGACCTTCATCCGACGGTCAGCGGCGGGCGCGAATCCGGTGGCTGTGACCAGGGTGAGCAGCACCGAGCAGGCTACGATCCCGGGCTTGCCCAGCCAGCGATCGCGGGCGACGCGCGGAAACATCAGCTCGGCAAGCAGGATCGGCAGCACAGTGCTGAACAGCGTGTGAAAGGCCGTCAGGCCGACCGCGACTGCCGGATCCACGCCACCGATCAGCGTGTATCCCTTGTACTGGTTCTTGTACCAGGTCCCGGCGATGATTCCTTCGTTGATGCAGCCGGCTGCCATCCCAAGAAGCAGGATGCTCGCCCAGCGCGCTGGACGGCTCCGCCTGAATTCGCGCACAAGCAGCGCGACGGAGCCGTAGAAAGCGCTGATGAACAGCAAGACCCACGGTTTGGTAATGAGCAGCAGCGGCGGCGAGTTATAGGTGGCTACGGTTTCCGGAATCAGCGCAGCGAGGAAGAACAGCGTCACGGCCGCTGGCCAGGTACGGAGCCGCCGATCGAGGGGATGGCCGACCCCGTTCATCGGCGGCCGCCGTGTTGTCTGGTGCGGACTCGCGCCTTCGCCATCGTCCCCTCTTCCTGCGAAAACGTCCGGCCGGTCCGGTGCGAGACAGTCTCGCCGGCCGGCCGGGACCACGCGACGCGGAACCTTGTTGGGCTACCTGGACTCGGGGCCTCCGTTGGCCGTCACGATCGGGGTCAGTCCGGCGCTAGAAGGCAGCGCCGCTGCAGGAGTTGCGGAGGACGAGTCGGCCGATGCTGCGGCTGGCGCGGCGGCGGCAGTCTCGCGAGCGAGGAAAGCACCAAGCTCGGAAATGGTGGTCATCAGCGGGGCGGGGAACACCACAGTGCTGTTCTTATCCACCCCAATCTCGACCAGGCTCTGCAGGTTGCGCAGCTGCAGCGCCAGCGGGTGCGCCATCATGATGTCCGAGGCGTCCCCCAGCGCTGTCGCGGCGAGCGACTCCCCCTCGGCGTTGATGATCTTGGCTCGCTTCTCCCGCTCGGCCTCGGCCTGCTTGGCCATCGCGCGCTTCATGGTCTCGGGCAGCTGAATGTCCTTCAGCTCCACCAGGGTCACCTCCACGCCCCAGTCGACCGTGGTGACGTCGAGAATCTTGCGGATGTCCAGGTTGATCTGGTCGGTCTCGGACAGCGTCTGATCGAGAGTGTGCTGGCCGACGACCTTTCGCAGGGTGGTCTGCGCGATCTGGTCGATGGCAGAACGGACGTTCTCGATCGCGACGACCGACTTCACCGCGTCGACCACCTTGTAGTAGGCAACCGCGGACACATCCACGCTGACGTTGTCCCTGGTAATGATGCCCTGAGACTGGATCGGCATGGTGACGACCCGGAGCGACACCCGATGCATGACGTCGATATACGGGATGATCAGCCGGAATCCTGGGTTCAGCGAGCCGCGGAGCCGGCCAAGCCGGAACAGAACGCCCTGCTCATACTGCTTGACGATCCGCACAGCCAGCTTCAGCGCCAGCAGGATCAGCAGCAGCACCGCGATCAGGACAATGATCAAAACTTTCATGGCGAACGCTCCATTTCGCAACGTGCAGCGAGCTTGCCTTACCCGTGCCCAGGCCACGGAGCTGGCCCAGGCGCTTTCAGCCTGACTCTGGTCCCGTTTGGCCTGGTAGGGTCCCATGGCCCTAAGGCGGGTGACTTTCGCCGAAGTGATGCTCGCATTCTGATCCGGCCTTTTCCGACCACCATTGCGGCCGGCTGCGACGCTGCCGGGAACAGGCGGTCCGGCCGGATCGCCGCCGGGCGCCAGTCGTCCGTTGGCCAGCGCCTCCTTGATCAGGATGGTCCAGCCGGCCAAGCGCCGCGACCAGCGCACCGTCGTCGAGCAGCCCGGATTCTGCGGTCAGCGAGTGCACCTGATAGAGCGCGAGCCGGTCACCGAGCAGCGTCCGGGTCTGAACAAGCTGGGTGCTGAACATTTCCAGTGAGTGTTCCTTGACCTCCTGGGTGTCGGCATCAAGCCGCCAGTCGCCGGTATAGCGGTAGCCCCATCGGGCAGGTCATCGGATCGGCCGCTGGTGATGTAGGCAGGCCGACCGAGCGCGGCCAAGCCCAGGCCGATCCGCGAAACCACCGGACCGCCGGGGGCCAGCGCCGTCATCGGCATGGTCACGGCAGCACTGCTCGCCATCACGGGCGCCTGGCGACCCCGCAGTACAACACCCGAGACCCGTCGCTGTCGGCGGCTGCGGGGTCCTCGGCGCCCCACATTCCGACGTTGGTGATCATCGGCTCCGCCCCCGTCGTACGGCGGCACCAGCTCCAGCCCGTCGAAGAACCGCCCGATCTCGGCCCTGGTTCTCGGGTGCGCGCTCTCCGTCGCCCGGCCGTATATCTCGACGCCGGTCTGCACGGACCGGACTGGCAGCTTGTCGCCGGTGATGTGCGAAAGTGCCAGGTAGCTGCCCGGGATGGTTCAATCCCGGTCCACCTGGAAGTTGTGCGTTCCGCCAAGCATGTAGTCATACATCCGGGCCGGGCTCGGCCTGGTCAGGTCCAGGCCTGCGGGGGCAGGCTCGGGCTGCGTCATCAGGTCCTCCATGCGCTGTTATGCCACAGTCTGGCATGAGCACCGAATGCACTTTCGGGGCAGCCGCGCCGTTCTTCCCCAGACGTTGCCGCACCGTGATTAAGCGGTAATCGGCTCAGGGGCTAGTCCTCCAACCGGTCAGACGGTGGTTGCCAGGCCGCCGTCAACGGGGATGACCGCGCCGGTGACGTAAGCGCCCGCGCGCGAAGCCAGGTAGACGGCGACCCCGGCCATGTCATCCGGCCTGCCGATCCGCCGCAGCGGCGCCGCCGCGGCGATCGCGGCCCCGTGCGCCGCGAGCGTCGCCGCCATCATCTTGGACTCGAACGGCCCAGGGGCCACGGCGTTGACCGTGATGCATCGCGGCCCGAGTTCCCTGGCGAGCACTCGGGTCAGATGGTGCAGGCCGGCCTTGCTCGCCGAGTAGGCATAGGTGGGCAGCGACGGAACCCGGAGTCCGTCGATGCTGCCGATGTTGATCACCCGCGCCGGGTCGTCGCTCGTTCCGGCGGCCTCAAGCAGCGACAGGAACGCCCGGGTGAGGAAGAACGGTGACTTCAAGTTCAGGTCCACCACCTTGTCCCAGGCGGCGGCGGGGAATTCCTCGAAGGGCGCGCCCCAGGTGGCGCCGGCGTTGTTGACCAGGACGTGCACGGCCTGCTCGCGATCACCGATCTCCCGCGCCAGCCGGATGCACTCCTGCTCGGTCGACAGATCGGCCGGGATGGCCGCGACCGTCCCGAACTGCTTGAGCTCAAGCTCGGCGGCCGCGCATCCGTCGGCCTTACGCGAGCTGACGTAGACCCGGGCGCCCGCCTGCAGCAAGCCTCGCGCGATCATGAGCCCGATGCCGCGGGTACCCCCGGTCACCACAGCGGCCTTTCCTGACAAGTCAAACAGAGGATTGGTCATGACCCGGATTCTCCCCGACACCGCTGACCACAGCAGCCTAAGCGGCGACATCGCCGGGCCAACTGCCGGTGGCGGGGCCGACGGCACCGCCACCGGCTGATCAGACGGACTGCGGCAGGTCCAAGCGGCTGGCGCGCGGGTCGCCAGGAAGCTACCGGCAGGTCACTGCGTGCCATGGGCGGCACGACCGGCGCGACGGGATCTGGCCAGGCCGGCCAGCGTCAGCAGCACTCCAGCGGCCGCCGTTACCAGCCAGGGCACGGTGGACGTGCCAGGCCGCGGCGCGGTGCCGCCGAGCCCAGTCGCCGGTCCGCCGGCCGGCGTGACCTGGCTGCCCGCGGCGTCGACCAGATTCACGATCGTCAGATGACCGGGGTCGTCAAGCACCACCAGCGTGTGGATGCTGCCGGCTGGCCAGGTCGCCGTGAGCAAGGTCCGCTCAGCGGCGCCGATTGCCCGCACCGTCAAGGTGCCCGGGTCCACCGCCTGGTACGAGGTGACCGACCCGAACGCCAGATCAGGTGCGAGCACGCGGGTGCCTGCCCGCACGGTCACCAGGTGCTGCCGCATCGACGCTTGGATCACCCGGATCATGACCCGGCCGGGCGGAGCGGTCAGCAGGTCGCTGAATACCTGGAGCCGCAGTCCGGCCCGCGGTCCCATGCCCGCCACGGTGTAGGCGTAGCCAGCCCGGACCCGGACCGCCGTGGACAGCACCGGCGCCGAGGTGGCCGCAGCGCCTGCCGCCCGCATGGCCACCGTGTACTGGCCCGCCGTGACCGGCAGATACGGCGACACAGTGCCGTAGCTCACGTGCCGCAGCACCACCCGGGCAGCCGGATTGGCGAAGGAATAGAGGTACACATCTACCGCCGGCGTATTCGGGGATAGATGGGCCAGCCTGAGCCAGCCGGTGCCCGGCCCGGCCGACAATGGCGGAGCGGCCGACGCTGCCGGAGCGGCGATGGCGAGCATGCTGACCGAAAGGGCGCTGGCGGCCAGCATCCGCCGGAGGCCGGGCATTGTCGCTAATAACGTCATGATTTCCTCTTCTCTGATCTGCCGACGGCCAGCGCCGCCGGTCATCACGACCCTGGACCGCCTGGACCGGCCGGCTTGGCGCTGGCCGGAACGCTGTTAAGCAGCCCGAGCGGGCTCGGCGCGGCGAAGTCAATCCGCACGATCATCAGGCCCGTCGGCAGGGTCAGCTCGCTGACGCTGGCGGCCAGCAACGGCGTGCGCTGCGCGCGCAGGAACGCCACCAGCCCGGCCAGCGACCTGGCCGCCGCGGCTCGCGCTTGAGCCGAAGTCGGACTGCGCCCGGCCCTGACCGTCCCAGCTGCAATGTCGGCCGATATCAGCGGCAAGCCCGAACTTGCTCCCGGCCCGGCACCGCCGAACGCGACGACGGTCACCGGACCCGACGCGGCGACGGCCGCCAGGGTAATAAGCAGGCGAGAGTCCACCTGGCCTGCCGCGAGCTGCCTCGCGGCCAGCGCTGACGTCGAAATCCGCGGGCTGCCGAGCAACGCGGCCCCAGCTAGCCGCCTGGCCGTCAGATCGGCTCGCAGCGCGCTGCGATAGGCGGCGGCACCGTCCGCGGCCACCACTCTGACCTCGATCCCGGTGCTCCCCGAACCGAAGCTGGCGATCACGGCCGGCGCGAATACGGCACTGAGCTCGCTGCCGAATCGGCTCCGGATGGCGGTCGTCGCCACCACGACATCGGAGCCGAGCGGATCGGTGGCGCTGGACGTGATCTCCAGGATCCGCGCCGCGGGCACCCCATCCGCCTGCAGCGCCGAGCACATCAGCGGATCGCAGGCCACGATCGCGTCGTCGGCAACCCACCTCACGATCCAGGCTGCCGCCTGGTCACGAGTTGTCGCGGCCAGGCTCAGCGCCCCAAATGGCCGGGCTGCACCACGATCGGGCCCGCGAACCGTCGCCAGCGCGACGCCAGCCGCGATGGCCGCCGCGATGACCGGCAACACCATGAGGGCGCGCCGTCGCCTGGAGCCGGTCGCGGTCCGGCTAGCCAGTCCGTGGTGCGTCCCCGCATCGTCGGCGGACGGCCGTCCAGCCAGTCCGCGGCGAGTCCTGAAGTCACCGGCCGGCGACCTTCCGCTGGCGTGCTTGCGCTTGACCGCGGCGGCCTTGCTGACCGGCCCAGGCTGGCCGACTCTGGTCCGGGCGGCCTCCCGTGCATCGTGGTCGGCCGGCTTGGCCTGCTCAAGCGCCAGCGATTTCAGGTAGCAGCGCTCGGCTTCGGCATAGTCGCCGCGAGCGTGCGCGAGTGCGCCCAGATTGCCATAGCAGCTGGCCATGCCGTGGCTGTCGGCGAGTCCGCTGAACCCGCTCAGCGCCTGCAGGAACCAGCATTCGGCCGCCTCGTAGTCGGACTGCAGCTGGCATACGTTGCCGAGCCGGTAGGTCCACGCTGCCCGTGACCCGGGCGGGAGCCACGCTAGCGTGTCGGTGATCAGCTCGCCCTCCTCAGCGAACCTGCCGAGGCCGTGCAGCCGCGAGCAGATACCCTCGGTGATCTTCTCGGCCGGGGACAGATCTTCGGCCTCGATCAGGTGGTGCCGAGCCTCAAGCAGGTCGTGCATGTCGTCCTGCCAGTTCTGCTGGCGAGCTGTGATCCGCCACTGCCAGTAGTTCGCAGCACAACGGTGCGCCCCGGCGACTGCCTCACCGTGGCCGGTCTCCGCCAGGTGACCAAGCAACCAGGTCGCGATCTCGGGGGCGACCTGCACGGTTGGCGGCTGACTCGCCAGATCCAGGACCATCAGTCCAGCGGCGGCACACTCCCCGATCAGGTCGCCGAGCCCGTGCGTTCGCAGGTCAAGCCTGGCCTGGCCGGCGCTGAGCAACGCGTCATAAGGAACCGGCCCTCGGTAGACCGATGCCGCAGTCAGCAGGGCCACGGCCGCTGGACGCAAACCGCTGAGCAAGTCGGGTAACAATGCCCCGTCCGCGGAGCTAAGCAGCGCAAAGTCGGGTGCTATTGATAGATTCACGGGAATATCGCCTGCACAGCCACCATGCTTCCTCCTGGCAAGCTCGGCTGCCGAGATGCCACGACATATAGCATGTGCTCGGTCCCGCCGGACAAACTCTGCAGAAATTGATCTGCCCATTGGATAGAATTGCAATAGGTCCAGCTGCCCTGAAGTCCGCCGTATAGACATGTTATGCGCAAGTCGCGACGTGCTTATTTGAAAGCTTTAGGCGGAATCAATCGACCGCTGGACGGAAAGAAATAAGCTCGAATTCGTCAGGCCCCGCTCGCGCTGGACGGCAGGCCGATCCCGCCCGGTCGGCCCAGTTCAGCCCAGGCGGATTCGGCATCGCCAGAGCGGCCAGCAGCGACGGACTGGCGCGCCCGGGCGAGGATGTTCTCGCCCGGACGATGATGCTCTCGCCCGGGCGATGACGCCGAGCGAGCCGTTTGCCTAATTTTTGCCTTCGCGATTGAACCGAGACCGCCGCTCGTACGTGTAGCGGGTGCAGCGCGCGGGACGCGATAGGTCCACGCGGCCTTGTCGACGTGCCCGCACGCTCGCGCCTCAATGACGGTCGGCATCAAACGGAAGGAGCACGCTCATGCGAGTACTTCGCGGGGTCGCCCTGGCAGCCGCCAGCGTCGTCGCCATCGCGGGAGCTGGTCTCACAGCGGCGCCTGCGTCGTGGGCGCGGCCTCAGCACGCGGACCCGACGTTCATCGGAAGCTTCCACCACACCAGGCAAGTCGCGTCGACCATACCGGGCAACGGCGACATCAATCCGTATGGCGTGGCTGTGGTCCGGCACAGCAGGGGCCGCCTGCACCGCGGCGACGTCCTGATCAGCAACTTCAACGACAAGGGCAACCTGCAGGGCACTGGAACTACGATCGTCGAGGTCAGCCCGGGCGGCAAGGTGACCCAATTCGCCCAGATCTCCGCCTCCGGCCTGCCTGGGGCATGCCCGGGCGGCATCGGGCTGACCACGGCGCTGGTCGTGGTGCACGGCTGGGTCATCGTCGGCAGCCTGCCCTCCATCAACGGGCTCGCCGCGACCTCATCGGCCGGCTGCCTGCTGGTCCTCGACAGCTGGGGTAGGGTCCGGGCAACCATCAGCGGGCATGGCATTAACGGGCCCTGGGACATGACTGCCGTCAGCCATGGCCGGTCCGCCACGCTGTTTGTCACCAACGTGCTGAACGGCACGGTCGCGGCCAAGGGCGGGATCGTGCACCACGGCACCATTCTGCGGCTGGTGCTCAGGTTCCACCGGCACCACGTGCCCGAGCTGCGCAGCGTCACGAAGATCGGCTCTGGCTTCTTCGAGCAGACGAACGCAACCACCTTCGTGGTCGGGCCGACCGGAGTCGGGCTTGGCTGGGACGGCGTGCTCTACGTCGCCGACACCGGCCCGAACCGGATCACCGCGATCCCGGACGCGCTGGACCGGGACTCAAGCGCGGGAACCGGTAAGGTCGTCACCTCAGGCGGCTGGCTCAACTCCCCGCTCGGCCTGGCGATCGCGCCGAACGGCGACGTGCTCACCGTCAATGGCGGCGATGGGCGGATCGTGGAGACCACGCCGAGCGGCGTCCAGGTCGCCATGCGCTACCTGGACCGCTCGGGCAGCCCGCCGGGCAACGGCGCCCTCTTCGGGCTGGCGGTAGCGCCGCATGGCGAGGGTGTGTACTACGTGGACGACGCGGCCAACACACTCCGCCTGCTCAGCTGAGTCAGGCCGCGGCAGCAGGTCGTGCCCGGCTGGCAATGCCGCCAGCCGGGCGCCCTGCTTGAGCCTCGTCAGGACCGGGCCGGGCCGTAGTCGAGCTGTGCGTACCAGTCGTCTCTGCCCTGCGGGGTGAGGTCAAGGAGCTGCCAGACCGGGCTGAGCAGGTCGATCCCGCGCTGATCGATGTCGTCGGCCATCCTCGGATGTGCGGTGTAACGGTGCCGCGGCGACCCGCCCGGGTCCAGCGTGAACACCGACACGGTGGAATCCTGGTTGCCGTCGGCATCCTCGCTGCCGAGGTCGTACTTGAAGGTGCTCTCGGCGGAGCTGAGCAACCGAAGCCGGTCCCAGCCGCGGGCGCGGGCGTACGCCCGCAGCGACGGGATGCCCGCCGCAGCGATGATGGCGAAGTCGATGTTCTGCGCGAGGTGCTGAGCTACCCCGTTGAAGCCGTCGATCCACATCGTGCACATCGGGCAGGGCGACGTCTGGGCCTTGCCGTACATGAAGTGGTAGATCACCAGCGGCCGCGCGGCCGACGAGAACAGCTCGCTAAGGCGGACCGGCGCGACCGGCGCGTCGGCGTCGTCGAGCCGAGCCGGCCCCTCAGCGAAGACGTAGTCATCGACCACGGCACCGGCCGGCAACTGCCGACGCAGTTCGGCGACTTCCTCGCGGTGCCGCATGAGCTTGATCTCCGCCTGCCTGAGTTCCTCCCGGCGGGCGATGTACTCGGCGGATTCGGTGAGCCTGGTCTGATGCACGGTGTTCTCCTCCTCGCTAGCTCTGGGCCGGGAACGGCTTCCCCGTCCCGGTGGCACACAGCAGGCGCAGGCTCTCCAGGTAGTAGCCCCAGTTGAAGTTGTAGACGCCGTAGTAGTCGTCGGCGAGTTCGACGGCGTAGTCCTGCCAGAAGCAGAGCTTGGTCCGGCGGTCGTCGAGCGCGGCCAGCTCGAACCTGAAGATGCTGTCCTGCCAGGGATCGTGGCCGCTGACGCATCGCCAGCCAAGCTCCCGGCCCTGATCGAGCGTGATGATCTCCATGACCGGGTTGAAGTCACCGGCGAAGGTCCACTCGACCTGGGCTCCGACCGCCGCTGGCGGAGTCCGCAGCTTGGTCGACCACCATCCTGCCATCTGGTCGGGCTCGGTCAGCGCGGACCAGACCGACTCGGTGCCCGCGTCGATGTCCACCACATGGTGGATCGTTTTCACTGTTAGCCTCCTGTCCGGTCGATCACTTCGGTGCCTCAGAGTCGGGACGCCGATGTTAGCTCGGGTCCAGATCTGGGCGTCGAGTCGGAACCGGTGCCCGACGGTCGGCGCGAAGTCGTTGGGCATGAGCCAGGCGGCCAACTCCGCCGGATCGGTCAGCGCACGCCAGACGGCCCGCACCGGATGGGCGTAGCGGACCTCATGCACGACCCGGTCACCGTCGATCACGGCTGCCGGTCCAGGTGCTCGCCAAGCCGGCGCAGCCCGCTCGCCCAGAAGTCGTCGAGTCTGGCCAGCCACCGGTCGACATCGCCCAGCTGGCTGCGGGAGAGCGAGTAGTAGCGCTCGCGGCCGACCCGGCGCTCGGTCACTACGCCGACATCGAGCATCAGCCGCAGATGCTGGGATACCGCTGGCCGGCTAACCGGCAGGCCGGTCGCGAGCTCGGTGACCCGGCATTCTCCAGCGGCTAGCCGCTCAAGCAGCTCGCGCCGCAGCCGGTTGGCTATCACGCCGAACGCGTCGTCGACCGCGGGCGCGCCAGCTCTCGTCACGAGACCAACTATAGGTAAGCAAAATCTTACGTGTCAACTCGGACCGGGCGTGGCCGTGGTCGGTCACCGGCCGGGCGGCCAGCCCAGCCTGCCGGCGCCCGAGCCGGCCCGGCTGGCGTAAGGTTCTGCCCATGAGTCTTGACGGCGAGTACGCCCCGAGCGCCAGCCAATGGGCACGTGATCAGGTCGAGGCCTATGAAGCGTCCGGCGGTCAGCGGGCGAACACCCTGGGCGATACCGGACTGCCGGTGATCATCATCACCAGCCAGGGCAACAAGAGCGGGAAGGTGCGCAAGACGCCGCTGATGCGGGTCGAGCACGATGGTCAGTACGCTCTCGTCGCGTCCTTGGGCGGAGCGCCTACCCATCCGGTCTGGTACTACAACCTCAAGGCTGACCCGGAGGCGGTCCGGATCCAGGATGGTCCAGAACCGTTCGACGTCAGCGTGCGCGAGCTGACCGGCGAGGAGCGGGCTACCTGGTGGCAGCGAGCCGTCCAGGCCTACCCGCCGTACGCCGAGTATCAGGAAAGGACGGAACGGCTGATTCCCGTCTTCCTCGCCACCAGACGTTAGCCAGACCGGCGGTTACGGCTGCCGGCGGTTACGGCTGCCGGCGATGGCAGCTGCGGCACCGGTCACGCCATAGGCGATGGCGCCGTGCCAGACGGCGGTGAATCCGCCGCCAAGCAGGCCGCTGCTGCCGACTAGGACGGACAGCACGAAGACGACGATCGCCGTCGCGACGCCGGGCAACACGGCGAAGCGCCACGGGTTACGGCGCGCCCACCGAACGGCACGGCTGGTTCGGTTCCTGACGACCGCGCCTCCCCCGGCTACGGCGAAGAGCGCCACGGTTCCTGCCGACAGCGAGCTGCTCAGGCCGAGGTGCCCGCCGGTGAGATGCAGCACTAGATCCGCGCCGGCCACCACGGCGCCGGCCGCGCCAGCGGCGGTCCAGGGCACGTCGGACAGCGCGGCGCCGGAGACGGCCAGCTCATCCCGCCGGGTCAGGCCCGGCTCGTCCTTGCGAGGTGGTGCCGACATGACGACTCCCGTAGATGCGACGATCCTAAATTCAAGATATATCGCTTCTCGGGCTAGCGCCACCCTCCGCGGACTACGGGCCTGCCGCGCCGCCGCCGGCTCGGATCCTGCGCCCTGGCCAGCCCGTCGAGAGTCCGCGACGTTGACGATCCGTAATGCAATGCTGACCCAGCGACGAGCCTTCCGCCACGGTCTCCGTCGATCCCGCCGACGGCCCGGCGCCCGCCCTTCGCCGCCCGGGCGACCGGCCGGTGACTGGCCTTGGCCCGGGCAAATCGCGAGACATCCGATCCTTGCCCTGGCCGCCGCGCCACAGATGTCCGACATCTAATCGGAAGTAACGACTGCGTACAGTAGAATTCGAAGGTGCGACCTCACCGTGCGCTCTGGCTATGGCTTGGCGGGCTCCTCCTGACGCTCACGCTATTCTTGACCGGCTTTTCGATTGCATATTTCGAGAAGGAGACGCATTACAGTCTCCTGCTGAACTGGTGGATGCTAGCTGCGGTCATATCGTTCTTGGCTGCGTTCACGTGCTTCTTCGGAGCTATCCAGAACTGGTCCGTCCCGTCTGTCCCGCTGTCGGCCAGGCCAGGTTTCCCCAATATCAGGGTGGAGATTTCTGGCACCGGTTCCATCGAAACCGAACGAGACAGCGGCAGTGGCCTCGCCGTACCTGCACGCGTGCGGTCGATCAGCGCGCGCATTACCAATCTTGAGACCGAGCGGAACGCGAACCTCACCGTGCTGCTCTATGTCAAGCTGATCCCTGGCTCCTGGGGGCGCGTTGGCGAGGCTACCTGCCCGCCGGTGGCATGGGACCTGTCGTCGCTGAGCCTGAGCCCGATCAGCATGCCCGTCGCGCTGACGCCAGGAGGCACGGTCAGCGGGCACCTGGTCTACGAGATGCCCGGCTATTACGCGAACAAGATCGCTGAGCCGGTGAGCGCGCGGCTGGAACTGTGGGATCACGTGACAGACAGGCGGATGGCGATCCCAGCGGAGATCGGCAGCTACGACAAGAGTGACATGGCCGCGTCATCCGGCGACGCAGAGATCCTCGGGCCGCAAATCGAGAGTCAGGCGGACCAGGGCGATGCAGGACTCCGCAGCGCAGGACTCCGCGGCGCCGGGCTCCGCGGCGCGGAGCAGCACGGGGCGGACGAGCACGGGGCGGATCAGCAGGCGGACCAGAGCGGAGATGCTCTGCCCGCCTAGGATCCGGCATTTCCAGAGCCTGGGGTGCGTGGGCGGCGGGCATAGTTTGTCGCCGTCCGTTAATCCGTTGCCGTCTGTCACCTGTTCTGCGCACAATCCGCTATGAGCGACGCGGAGTTCGACTGGCGGTCGATCGCACCGCAAGACGCGGGTGACTGGGCGGCCTTAATCGCCGCCGCCGCCGAAGCGGACCGGGACTGGGAGTACTACAGCGAGCAGGATCTGCTTGAAGAATTCAGCGATCCGTACCGCGACTTCGCGCGCGGCTCTGTCGCCGCATACGACGGGAACGTCATGGTGGGCTACTGTGCCCTCATCTCCACGCGCACGGCCGATCCGGTCCACGATATGCGGCAGCAGGGCGGCGTGCACCCGGCATACCGGCAGCGCGGGCTCGGCGGCCGGCTGCTTGACTGGGCGCAGCGAACCGCTGTGCCGCTGCACCTGGAGCGCCATCCAGGTCGGCCGCTAACACTGTCCGGATCGTGCCTCTCGCATAACGCTGGGGCCGTCGCGCTGTACGAAGCGCATGGCTATCACCCGGCCCGCTGGTTCCACGCGATGGAACGGGACCTCTCGGCGGCACCGCCTGAGGTCTGCACGCCGGATGGCGTGCGGATCGTCGGTTTCACGCCTGACCGCGCACCGGACGCCATGCTGGTGTACAACGAGGCCTTCCGCGACCACTGGGGCTCTAGCGAGTTCACCAGCGAGCAATGGATGCGCTTTCTCGGATATAGCGCTTTCCGACCCGCTGTCAGCTTCCTTGCCTATGCCGATTCCGAGCCGCTCGGCCTGATCATCGGCCACGAGTACGACGCGTACACCGCAGTCAGCGGCATACGTGATCTCTACATCGCTCTGATCGGTACGCGCCGACCAGGCCGGGGGCGTGGGATTGCTTCCGCGCTGATGGCCCGGACACTCGGCGCGGCCAAGGCCGCCGGATTCACCGCCTCCTCGCTTGAGGTCGACGCCGACTCGCCCACCGGTGCCCTGGATCTATATCAGCGAGCCGGCTTCACCATCAGGCACACCACGATCAGGCAGACCAAGCCCTTGCCGACCACCTGATCACTGCGGGGCCGACGGCCCGGTATCGTCCGGCCCGCTGGCCAGCAGCACGTCGGCGTCGAAGCAGGTCCGGTCGCCGGTGTGGCACGCGCCGCCCGCCTGGTCGACTCTGACCAGCACGGTGTCGCCGTCGCAGTCGAGTGCGACCGACTTCACCCGCTGCACGTGGCCGGAGGTGTCACCCTTCACCCAGTATTCCTGCCTGCTGCGCGACCAGTAGGTGCAGCGGCCGGTGGTCAGCGTGCGGTTCAGCGCCTCATCATCCATCCAGCCGAGCATCAGCACCTCGCCGGTGTCATATTGCTGCGCGATGGCTGGGAACAGGCCGGCGGCATCCCGCTTCAGCCGGGCCGCGATCCGCGGGTCGAGCCCGTCGCCTGGTTCCACGCTCATTGATCCACCGCCTCCCGGCGACCCGTCGCGGGCAGCCGGACTGGGTATCCGGCCGCCCGCAGTGACTCCTTTACCTCGGCGATCCGCAGCCTGCCGAAGTGGAACAGGCTCGCCGCCAGGACAGCATCGGCGCCGGCCCGCACGGCCAGCCCGAAATCGGACTCCTGGCCGGCCCCGCCGCTGGCAATCACCGGCACACTGACCGCGGCGCGTACCGCCTGGATCAGCGGCAGGTCGAACCCGGCCTGGGTGCCATCGGCGTCCATCGAGTTGAGCAAGATCTCGCCGGCGCCGAGCTCGGCCGCGCGGGCCGCCCACCGCACCGCGTCCAGGCCGGTACCTTGCCGCCCGCCGTGGGTCGTGACCTCGAAGGTTCCGTGGCTGGCGGTGCCGCGCCTGGCGTCCACCGAGACCACGACGCACTGCGAGCCGAACCTGTCCGCCACCTCGGTGAGCAGCGCCGGCCTGGCGATCGCCGCGGTGTTCATGCAGACTTTGTCCGCCCCGGCCCGCAGCAGCCGGTCGACATCGTCAGCGCTGCGCACCCCCCCGCCGACGGTCAGCGGAATGAACACCTGGTCGGCGGTTCTGGCCACCACCTCGTACATGGTCTCCCGGTAGTCGCTCGACGCGGTGATATCGAGGAATACAAGCTCGTCGGCGCCGTCGGCATCGTAGGCCGCGGCCAGCTCGACCGGGTCACCCGCGTCGCGCAAGCGGGCGAAGTTGACTCCTTTGACCACTCGGCCGGCGTCCACATCCAGGCACGGGATCACCCGGACCGCGACCGTCACGCCTGCCTCGCTGCCGTCGTGGCCGCCATGGAGGCCGCTGTCATGTCCGCACCTCACGGACGACGCGCAGGGCATCGGAGAGGGTGAACACGCGCGCGTAAAGTGCCTTCCCGACGATCGCGCCAGTGACGCCGACGTCGAGCAGCGTCGCGATCGCCCGCAGGTCATCCAGCGTGGACACCCCTCCGCTGGCAATCACCGGTCGCGCCGTCCTGCCGCACACTAGGCGGAGCAGGTCGAGATTGGGCCCGGTCAGCGTGCCGTCCCTGGTCACGTCGGTCACCACATACCGGGGGCAGCCATCGGCCTCCAGCCGGTCAAGCACGTCGAGCAGTTCGCCGCCCTCGGCGGTCCAGCCCCTGGCAGCCAGCCGCGTGCCGCGGACGTCGAGGCCCACGGCGATCCGCTCGCCATGTTCGGCGATGATCCCGCGCACCCAGTGCGGGTTCTCAAGCGCCGCGGTCCCGATGATGACCCGCTCGCATCCGGTCGCCAGCGCGGCAGCGAGCGAGGCGTCGTCGCGGATGCCGCCGGATAGCTCGACGGCCACGTCCAGCCGCCTGACGACCGCGGCCAGCAGCTCCGCGTTGGATCCCCGGCCGAATGCCGCGTCCAGGTCGACCAGGTGGATCCACTCCGCGCCGGCCCGCTGCCAGGCAACGGCCGCGTCCAGCGGATCCCCGTACGAGGTCTCGGTGCCGGCCGCGCCCTGGACCAGCCGGACCGCCTGGCCGCCTGCCACGTCGACGGCGGGGAGCAGGGTCAGGCTCGGCATCACCGGATCAGCTCCAGCCAGTTCGAAAGCAGCGCTGCCCCGGCGTCACCGGACTTCTCCGGGTGGAACTGGGTGGCGCACAACGGCCCGTCCTCTACCGCGGCCAGAAACGGCTGGCCATGCTCGGCCCAGGTCAGCATCGGCGCGGTCGAGTCGGCACCGGCCGGCACTGGCCATGCGAGGACCGCATAGGAATGCACGAAGTAGAACCGCTCGTCCGGCCCGATACCGGTCAGCAGGCGGCTCCCAGCCGGCGGGCAGACCGTGTTCCAGCCCATGTGCGGCAGCACCGGAGCCGCCAGCCGCTGCACCACACCGGGCCACGCGCCGCAGCCCGCCGTCAGCTTGCCATGCTCGGCCCCCTCGGTGAACAGCACCTGCATGCCGACGCAGATGCCAAGCACCGGCCGGGATTCGGCCAGCCGCTTGGCGATGATCACATCTCCGCGCACGCCGAGCAACCCGGCCATGCAGGCAGCGAAGGCCCCGACGCCAGGTACTACCAGCCCGTCCGCGTTCAGCGCAGCCCGGCTGTCCGCGGTCACCTCGGCCTGGGCGCCGGCCCGCTGCAGCGCCCGCTGCGCCGACCGCAGATTGCCCGAACCGTAGTCAAGCACGACGACCCGAGGCCGGACCGGCCCGCTCACGGCTCGGCCCGATGATCGCGGCGTAGTTCGCTGCGCCGACGCCGGTCCGGGGTCACAGGACGCCCTTCGTGCTGGGGATACCGCCGACCCGCGGGTCCGGCGCCGCGGCGGCGCGCAGGGCCCGCGCGAACGCTTTGAACTGCGCCTCGACGATATGGTGCGGGTTACGCCCGGCGAGCACGGTCAGGTGCAGGCAGATGGCCGCCGACGTGCCGAGGGTTTCGAAGAAGTGCCTGGTCAGGGTCGTGTCGTAGCTGCCGATCAGCGGGGCCATGCCATCCGGCTCGGAATGCACGACGTAGGGTCGTCCGGCCAGGTCGACCGCGGCCCGGACCAGCGTCTCGTCCAGCGGGACCAGCGCGTCGCCGAACCGGCAGATGCCCGCCTTGTCACCGAGCGCCTGGCGCACCGCTTCGCCGAGCGTGATCGCGGTGTCCTCCACCGTGTGGTGCGCATCGACCTCCACGTCGCCGCGCGCCCGCACCGTCAGATCCAGGCAGCCATGCTTGCCGAGCTGGGCCAGCATGTGGTTGAAGAACGGCACGCCAGTATCTGCCTGCGTCACCCCGGTGCCGTCGAGGTTGACCTCGACCAGCACCTGTGTCTCCTTGGTGGCCCGCTGCACCCGGCCGGTCCGGCCGTCCATAAGCTCGCCCCGATCACATCGTCGAGCGCTGCCCGGAACGCCGCCATCTCCTGCGGTGTGCCGATGGTCACCCGCAGCCACTGCGGCGGGCCCACCTCCCTGATCAGCACGCCCCGGTCGAGCAGTTGCTGCCAAACCGCCCGCCGGTCGCCGAAGGTACCGAACAGCACGAAGTTGGCATCTGAGTCCGCGGCGGCCAGCCCGCGTCCGCGCAGCCACGCCACCAGGTCATCCCGCTCGGCCCGGATGTCCGACACCCTGGCCAGCAGCTCACCGGTGTGCGCCAGGGCGGCCCGGGCGACGGCCTGGGTCATCGCGGACAGGTGGTAGGGCAGCCGGACGACAAGCAGGGCCCGGACCACGGCTGGATCGGCGGCGAGATAACCAACCCGCGCCCCGGCCAGCGCGAACGCCTTGGACATGGTGCGAACCACAACCAGCCGCGGAAACCGGGGAAGCAGGCTGAGCGCGCTGCCGTGCCGGTCACGGGCGAACTCCGCGTAGGCCTCGTCGACCACCACCATGCCCGGCGCTACCGCGCACACCGACTCGACCACGGCCAGCGGCAACGCTGTTCCTGTCGGGTTGTTCGGCGACGTGAGGAAGACCAGGTCCGGCTGAAACTCTTGCACCGCCGCTGTGGCCCGGTCGGCGTCAACGCCGAAATCGTGGTCCCTGGCCGCTGGCACCCAGCGGGTGCTCGCGGTCTGGCTGATGATCGGGTGCATCGAGTAGGACGGCTCGAAGCCGAGCGCGCTGCGCCCTGGGCCGCCGAAGGCCTGCAGCAGCTGCTGGATGATCTCGTTGGACCCGTTGGCCGCCCACACTCGATCCCTGGTCAGGCCATGCCCGAGGTAGGCGGCTAGATCGTCTCTGAGCGCCACCGCGTCGCGATCCGGATACCTGTTCAGCCCGATCGCCGCGGCAGCTGCCGCCTGCGTTATCTGCTGGACCAGGCCGGGCGGTGGCGGGTACGGATTCTCGTTGGTGTTGAGCTGGACCGGGACGTCGAGCTGCGGCGCGCCGTACGGTTCCCGGCCAGCCAGATCAGCTCGCAGCGGCAACGCCTCCCCAGTTGTCATCCATGCAGGGTATCGGGCAGCGGACCATGGCCAGGCGAGCGCGTCGCCAGCGGATCGTCTTGAGCCGGGCTGATCCTCAGCGATGCTTGCAGAGCATTGTCAGGGTGTGCCGGTTGGTGCTCGACGTCCAGTTGCCTACGGCCCAGATCCGGTCCCGCTGGGTGACAGTCACCCCGTACAGGACGTTGTCCATGGCGCTGGCGTTCGGGCTCGGCTCCGCTCGCCATTGCCCGTGCCTGAATACCTCGATCATGGTGCGCTGGACACCGCTCGAATCGGTGCGACTCCCGACCGCCAGCAGGCTGTGACCTGGACCGGCTGTCAGGCCGTTCAGCGCATAGTCACCCGATTGCACAACGGGGAGCAGGCGAGCCTGCCACGCTGAACCGTTCCACGACAACGCGAGCGGCCGGAACCGGGAACCGTCGAACGCCCGGCCCACGGCCCAGACTCGGTGCGGGCCTAGCACCGCGACTGAGGTGAGGTAATTGTCGCCGGTGCCGACATTCGGGCTGCGGACTATGGTCCAGCGGTGCCCGTCGTAGTGCTCGATCAGGGTACGGAAGACACCGCTCGGATTCTTGTAGTCACCGACCGCCCAGATGTCGCGCGGGGAGATGACCGTGATCCCGCCGAGGTCGAGGTAGTCACCTTTGGGTGAAGGACTCGGCACCCGGGTCCAGGAATGCCCGTCATAGTGCTCGATGATGGTCAGGGCCGCATTGCGGAAGAACTGCCTTCCCACCGCCCAGATGTCGGTGCGCGAGGCTCCGGCGACGCCGGTCAGCACGCTGAACGGCAGTCGGGGATTACGGACCGCCGCCCACCGGCTTCCGTTGAAATGATCGATCACCGGGAACATCTCGGTCGGCGAAATGTTGAACAGGCCGACCGCCCAGACGCTGGTCTGGATAGGGGCGTAGACGCCGACCAGAACGGACTGATCGCCGCGAATGGTCTTGGCTGTCCAGGCCGAGCCATTCCAGTGCTCAGCGATCGGCGCCTCAAACTGCGCACTCTGTGGAGAAACCCGGTAGCCGACGGCCCAGGCGCCACCGCCCGGTTCGTTTCCTGCGCCAAGCAGGATGTTCTGCACCGTACCCGGACTCGGGCTGGGAACAATCGCCCAGGCGCAGCCGCCGTGGTGCCGCTGAATAGCGCCGGACGCCGCCTGCGGAGTCAGCAGCATCAACGGCGCGGCGAGGCTCGCAGCTAACGACACGATGCCAAGCAGGCGGCGCAGACGCCTGCCGAAATGACGTCCTGGACTCTCCGCGAGAATGGTCACCTGAACCGCCTCCTCGACGCCATCTGGGCAGCGGCGTGCTTGGCTGTGAAGCTATGGCCGCACGCTCGGCTACAGGAGGGCCGAAAGGCCCGATTCGCCCGGGCCGAACGGCTTGCGAGGACGTCTCACGTCGCGCCGTGCTTGGCCAGCGGGCGGCCCGGGCCTGTGGCCGGGGCCGCCCGGCTGGCTATGCGTCACGAGGCGCGGCGAATCGGGATCGCGAGCAGCACGACGCCGCCGACCGCGATCAGCAGACCTACTGCGATCAAGCCGCCCGTGATCCAGCCCAGGTCGGGCACGGTCGCTCCGGCATCGGCGCGCACGGTAAGCCCAGGCGAGGTGTCGGCGTTCATCGCGACGATGACCCAGTTGCCGACCGGTGGTGTCCAGACCAGTGTCTGGGTGCCGGTGCCGACAGCGTGCACGGTCCAGATGGTTGCGCTGGCAGGCAACGCGGGAACTGCGCGCCCCCGGTGGCTGATCGGCGTATTGCGACCGCCCAGGCTGGTCAGCGTCGTGTACCGGACACCCGACAGATAGCCGGAGACGGCCGTCGCTGGCGCGATGCCGACGAATGTCGGCTTTGCCGGATCGGACGAGGTGACCCGGATCCGCACCTTGCCGACAAGTCCCTTGCCGAACCAGTCCCAAACCCCAGCCGGGAGCTGGATCGTGTCGGTGGCGAGCGCGTAGCCGCCGGTGCCATAGGTCGTGGTGTCCGACGTCACATACCCGTTAACGCGGCGGGCCTGACCCGCCCACAGCAGGCCGACCCCGCCGGACAGCAGGCCGACCGAGATCAGGATGAGCACCGAGCCGATCACCGCTGAGATGACGCGGCCAGCGGTCCAGCCGCGGCCGGCCTGCCTGCCACGTTCCGGCACACCAGGTTCTGGCGTACCCGGCTCCGGCGCCTGAGTCCCGTACTGGCTGCCCGGCAGGCCCGTCACGCCGGTATCTGTCACGCCGGTATCTGCCACGGCGGTATCTGGCAAGGCAGCGTCTGTCACGGGGGCGTCCGTCACGCCAAGGGTTACCGGAGCCGGCTGGAAGGTCAGCGTTCCGCCGGGCTCGTGACCACCGTTGTCGAGCCGGAACGGCGGGTACTTGTCGGTCATCAGCCCGGCGTAGGCGGCGACCCGCAGCACCCACCGGTTCATACCGAGGACGAAGTCGAAGATGGCGACCGGATAGCGGCCGGTGAACGCCAGCACGATCGCGGCGATCAGGACCAGGATGCCGATCAGGCCACCGCCGGACCAGTTGAGGTTCAGGTTGGCCCAGCTGAACAGGTTCCCGATCCGCCAGGCCGCGAATGTCCCGCCGCCGGCGAACACGGCGACGATGATGTACTGCGGGATGGCCAGCAGCCACCACTTCACCAGGACCAGACCGCGGGACAGCCGCTCCGGGTACATGATCTCCAGGTGGGCCGGGTAGTCGGGAACGTCACGCAGGCAGAACGGCGGGTACCGGTCGGTGCCGAGCGCGCCGTAAGCGTAGTACTGCACGCGCCAGGTCCAGCGGAGCACGCCGACGTTGAACTCGAAGATCGACTGCGGATAGCGGCCGGTGAACAAGATCGCGAAGAACGCGACGGCGCTCATCACGACGAAAGCGACCCACAGGAAGCTCAGGATGAAGTAGTGCGGGATGGCCAGAATCCATTTCACTAGCCACAGCCAGCGAGACAGGTCCCGGTCAAGCGAAGCATCGACCCTGACCGGGAGGGTTATTCACAGTCGATCCTGTAGAACTCCAGTGCAATGACGGCGGAGATCGTCTCAGCGAGGCTTGCGAGCGGGCGGCGGTAGTCGATGTGGAGGATTCGCCAGGTTTTCAGATTGGCGATGGCCTGCTCGATCCGGTAGCGGATCTTGCCCACCTGCTTGTTGAATTCCTTTTCCCAGTCGAGAAGGTCACGGAACTGCGGCTTCCTGATCGGCGTCAGCATGCCGTTTCCGATGTAGCCCTTGTCACCGATCCAGTCGGCCGGGTCGAGCCCGTCCAGTACGCCGGAGATTTCGAGCGCGGCCGAGTCATGGCGATTCCCGCTAACCGGGTCTGATACCCATCTCAGCTTTCCGTAAAGGTCGCAGGCGACCTGAACGTTCAGTCCCGTCGTCTTGTGCTTGCCAGAGTAGAGTCCGGGATGATCGCGCCATGACCAGCAGCGGAGCAGCGTGCCGTCGACTATGTACTGCGTGCCGCGATCGAGATCTTCCGCCACGGGCACGTATCCGGCAAGCATCCGCGCGACGATCGGCGTCAGTCCCGTGATGGCCCTGCTGATCGTGGGCTGGGAGACGCCGAAGTATTCCGCGAGCTCTGCCTGAACGTGATTCCTGCGCAGGTATGTCAGTGTCACTGCCACGGACTTGAACAGCCCGAGAACTGGCGGCCAGTGATTAATCCCGGGTTCCAGTTCGGCCGTGCTCACCATGGCGCACAGATCCACGATCTCGTCCTTGGTGAATCCGGTGGTATGATACATGCCTGGCGGCTCGTTTCTTAGGATTGAGTGTGGTAACCCAATTCTTTCGAGAAACGGGCCGCCTTTCATTGCGGCACGCCGTAAGATCGCCAATTATTCTAAAGGTGCCGGGCTCCGTGAATAACCCTCCGGGTATGTAACGGCAGACATTGTTGCCACCTCCTGAATTGAACGCTAAGCGAATGGCGACAAATCGTTCAGTCCCGTAAGTCACCAGCCAGGGGGCCTTTCGGCATGACTCGCGTCGCAGCGCTACCGCGCCGGGCGCGGACCTGACTGCCCGCCGGACCGGACTCGGCTTAGATCCGAGCGGCTGTCAGGACCGGCGCCTGGCTTCCCGAGTCGAGATCGTCGCCTATCCAGAGGTAGCTCTCGTCTTCCTGGGCGGTGTGCAGCCGCAGGATCGCGTGCAGCCCGTAGAGCAGGCCACGCAGATCAGCGAGGTCGGCATCGTCGGGCTCCGCTAGGCCGATGTCATCGACCAGTTGGCCGAAGCGCCTGATCTGATGCGCGATCTCGGCGTGCGCGCGGCTCATGATCGCGGTGGGGTCGCTGCCACCAAGCAACCGGTCAAGGGCCGGGTACAGTTCGCGCTCCTCGGCCCTCTCGTGTGGCTCGATCTGCTCTACGAGCACCTGGCGCACCCGCCGGACTTGCCCCATCGCCTCGGCGGGCGAGCTTAGTCCAAGTGCGTCCGCGGCGACCCGCAGCTGATCGATGGCGGCTCTGATCGCCTCGTGCTCGCCCCTGAAGCGCCTGGTGAGCGCCGCGTCCTCAGCGGCCAGCCGGGCATGGCTGGCTGGGGGCCGCAAGGCGCGCAGGGCGTTGAGTATGACCACCAGGTCAATGCCCTCCTGGAGCAGCGCACCCCATACCGCGGGGAGCAGGCCGACAGCCGCGACGCCCATCGCGGCGAGGGACATGGCCATCCCGGCGAGCACGCTCTGCACGGCGATCCGGTGAGTGCGGCGGGCGAGCGCCGTCACCTCGCCGACGCGCTCAAGGCGATCGACGGTCAGCACGGCGTCGGCGGCTTCGGAGGACGCGGTAGCACCGCGCGCGCCCATCGCCACCCCTACGTCCGCCAGGGCCAGCGCAGGCGCGTCGTTGATGCCGTCGCCGACCATGATGGTGGGGGCCCGGCGGCGCTCCAGTCGGACCGCGTCGAGTTTCTCCGCTGGCGTCCGCTCGGCGAGCACTTCGTCCACACCGATCACCGCGCCAACTGCTCCGGCTACCTCGGCCCGGTCACCGGTGACCATGACGATCCGCTTGATGCCGCCCCGGCGCAGCGAGCGAATGGTCCGCCCCGCGTCGGGCCGCACGGGATCGTCAAGCACCAGCACGCCGGCCGGCCTGCCGTCGACCGAGACGAAGACCGTCAGCGCTCCGTCAAGCTGTGCCTGCCGCCTGGCGGCCTTCGCCCACGTCGGCGCACCGCTCACTCCGGCCCAGCCCGCTTTCCCAACGGCAACCCGATGACCTGCGACGACTCCCCTGATCCCCTGGCCTGCTACCTCATCGACCTGCTCGGGCAGGACAAGCTCGCACCGGCGCTCGGCGGCATGCACCACCGCACTGGCCAGTACATGCTGCGAAACCTGGTCGAGGGACGCGGCCATGCGGAGGACCTCGTCGGCGGGGAGCCACCCGGCCGGAACGATCGCGGCCAGCGCCGGACGGCCGCTGGTCAGCGTTCCCGTCTTGTCCAGCAGCAGCGTGGTGCACGTTGCCAGGCGCTCGAGCACACCGCCGCTCTTGACCAGCACACCTCGGCGCGCGGCGACAGACAGCCCAGACACCAGCGCAACAGGTGCGGCGAGAATGAGCGGGCACGGGGTGGCTACGACCAGGACAGCAACCGCTCGGACCGGCCCCACTGCGGCCCAGGCCGCTCCGGCTGCGACGACGCTCAGCAGCAGGAACCACAGCGCATAACGGTCGGCCAGCCGGACGAACGGGGCCTGCGAGCGCTCCGCCGCTGACACAAGCCGGACGATCCCCGCATAGGTGCTGTCGGCCGCCTTAGCCGTCGCTAGCACGTCAAACGGCCCACCAGCATTCACCACGCCGCTGCTGACCGGTTCGCCAGTGACCCGCTCGACCGGCAGCGGCTCGCCGGTCAGCGCTGACTCATCCAGGATCGCCAAGGCGTCGCATACGGTGCCGTCCACCGGCACAAGCTCGCCCGGTGCCACCAGCAGTCTGTCGCCCGGCATAACCACCTCTAGCGGTACGACCTCGATCACCGCACCGCTGTAGCGGCGTGCCGTCCTTGGCGCCCGTTCAAGCAAGGCGTGCAGATCGCGGCGGGCACGGCCCGCGGCCCACGCTTCGAGTGCGCGCCCGCTCGCAACCATCACGCTGATCACAGCGGCGGCCAGGTACTCGCCGACGGCGATCGCGCCGATCAGCGCGAGCAACGCGATCACATCCACGCCGATCCGCCCGCGACGCAGGCTGTCAGCCATGGACCACAGGGAATACACCACGCCGCAGGCCCCGGCAGCCACCCAGGCCACGTCACCGGCGCGGCCCGCTCCGGCGAGGCTAAGCACACCACCAACGGCCAGACCGGTCACGGTCAGGACGAGCAACAGCAGGGCGACGTGCCTGGCTAGCCACAGCCGCGCGGCGTGCTGGCGCATGAGTGCCACGCTGCCTACCATCCGCCGCCGCCAGTCGTCTGCGCAGAGCCGCAGGTCCGCCGGAGCCGGGGCTTTCGGCCCTAGCATCCGATCCCGAGGTCGCCAAGAATCACCTGGTGGGGCAGCTGGCAACCCGACCGGAACCGGACTCGCGCGTTGACGCGGCGACTGGTCTCAGCCAGGACCAAGTCCGGGTCCGGGTAGCTGCTGGCCAGCTGAATACCGTGCCGCGAGCGCCAGGACGGACAGTCGGCCAGATCCTCCGCGCGAACATCTGCACCAGGTTCAATGCCATCCTTGGTGCGCTGTTCGTGGTGGCTTTGGTGATCGGGCCGCTGCAGGACGCCCTGTTCGGCATCGTGCTGGCTGCCAACACCACCATCGGCATCGCTCAAGAATTGCGGGCCAAGCGGACGCTGGACCGGCTGGCCATCCTGACTGCTGCCCGCGCACGAGTCGTGCGCGGCGGGGCGGTGGCCGACCTGCCGGTCGAAGCGATCGTCATCGACGACATCATCGAGGTGCGTCCGGGCGACCAGGCTGCCGTTGACGCCGTGGTGTTCAGCTCGGAGGGACTGGAGCTAGATGAGGCGCTGCTCACCGGTGAGGCGGAGCCAGTCCGCAAAACGCGCGGCGACCAGGTGCTGTCAGGCAGCTTCGTGGTAGCCGGCACCGGCCGGATCAGGGCGACGGGTGTCGGCGACGCAGCTTACGCCGCGCGCCTGCAGGCGGAGGCCCGCCGCTTCAGCCTGATCCGTTCTGAGCTCCAGCAGGGGACAAACTGGATCTTGCGGCTGGTGACCTGGGTCATGGTGCCCGCAGGCCTCCTGCTCGTGCTCAGCCAGCTGTTCCGCAGCCACGAGCCGCTGGACAACGCCCTGCGCGGCTCGGTCGCTGGAGTCGGAGCGATGGTACCCGAAGGCCTGGTGCTGCTGACCTCGATCGCGTTCGCCGTCGGCGCCATCCGGCTGGCTCGGCGGCGGGTGCTCGTCCAGGAACTGGCGGCCATCGAGGGACTGGCGAGGGTCGATGTGCTGTGCATCGACAAGACCGGCACGCTCACCGCACCCGGCATGGTGCTGGAGCGGATCGAGCCCAGGTCCGGCCTGGCGGTCGGCGAGATCGAGGATGTCATCGGCGCGTTCGCCGCCGCCGATCCGGCACCGAACGCCACCATGACGGCAATAGCGGCACGCTGCCCGGCTCCCGAAGGCTGGACCGTCAGCACCCAGGTGCCGTTCTCCTCGGAGCGCAAGTGGAGCGCCGTATCCTTCGCCGGTCGGGGCTCCTGGGTCATCGGCGCACCGGGCATCGTCGGCCGCGGCCTACCGCGCGACATCGCAGCCGCCGTCGCCAGCCACGAAGCGGCCGGCCGCCGGGTGCTGCTGCTCGGCAGCACCGCGGGACCTGTCGATGCCGCGGTACCGGCAAGCGACCTCATGCCAGTCGCGCTGCTCGTGCTCGCCGAGCGGCTGCGGGAGGACGCTGCGGCGACCGTGCGCTATCTGCTCGACCAGGGAATCACCATCAAGGTGCTGTCCGGCGACGCACCGCGGACCGTGTCGGCCATAGCCGGACGAGTCGGCATCCCGGCAGCTGGCGCCCTGTGCGACGCATCAGACGTCGGCGACGACGAAACGGCGGTCGGTGACGCGCTGCGGACCAGCAACGTTCTGGGCCGGGTACGACCCGGCCAGAAACTGGCTGCCGTCCGGGCGCTGCAGGCGGAAGGCCACGTCGTGGCCATGATCGGCGACGGGATCAACGACGTCCAGGCACTCAAGCAGGCCGACCTCGGGATAGCGGTCGGGTCGGGCAGCCAGTCCAGCCGGTCGGTCGCCCGGGTGGTGCTGCTCGACAGCACGTTCGCCGCCATCCCGCAGGTGCTCGCCGAGGGCCGACGGGTCATCGCCAACATCGAACGGGTCGCTAACCTGTTCGTCACCAAGACCGTGTACGCGGCCGGGCTCGCGATCATCGTCGGGCTCAGCGGAATTCCGTTCCCCTTCTTCCCCAGGCACCTCACGATCGTGAGCACCCTGGCCATCGGGATCCCCGGTTTCTTCCTCGCCCTGGCCGTCGGCGCCCCGCGCGCCCATTCCGGCTTCACCCGCAGGGTGATGGCGTTCACGGTCCCGGCCGGCCTGGCCGCGGCAGCGGCGGCCGCCGTCAGCTACGCGCTCGCCAGAGCCGCAGCCAGCGCGACCGCCGAGCAGTCGCGGACGGCCACGCTGCTTGCGCTGTTCGCGGTCAGCCTGTGGGTACTCGCCCTGATCGCCCGCCCGCTGAACGCGGCCCGGACCATCCTGATCGCCGGGATGGCGGCCGGATTTGGCCTGCTTTTCAGCTGGCCCTTCACCCGCCGGATCTTCGCGCTCCCGCTCCCGCCGCTGACGGTCATCCTTGAGGTGACCGGCGTCGTCGTGCTAGCGATCACCGCGCTGACCCTCTGGCGGCGGTTCGCTCCGCCCAACTGGCGCGGCATCGGGTAGCCCAGCTGGTGCGACCAAGCCGCAGCCGCCTCAGCGGCGGCCGGCTGCACTGCCGCGGTGGCAACTACCAGCGCATAGATGTGAACTATCACATCGTCTTCTCACGGAGGGTTCATCGATGCTGGCGCACGATGGGTGTACCGGACAGACCGGCCGCGATACCCGCGAACCTAACGGAGGAATCAACATGGACAGGGACCACGACTCCCACCAGGGGCAGGTTCGCCTGCCTGGATTCGGTGCGGCAGGCCCGGCCGACCGGGCCGCTCAGACACATGATGCCGACCCGGCAAGCCGGGCCGCACGGACCCGCAATGACGGCGTCAGGCGAGTCAGGCGGATGTCCAACTGGACAGCGGCCGCCCTGCTTGTCGGCACCGGCGCCACGGCGGTGGCACTAGCGCACAACGCCTTCCCCGTCGGTACCTCGACCGCAAGCTCGACCACCGGCACCGGGGTAGTCACCGCAACCGGAGCGCACGGGACAAGCGCGCCGCAGGTGGGCGGACCGGTCGCCACCTCCGGTGGCTCGGGCGTAACCGTAACCACCACCACCCACGTGGTAAACGGCAAGACCGTCGTGACACAGGTCCGGCATGTCGCCGCCTACCACGACAACTGACCAAGGGGCAGGTGGCCAGTCTGACTGCGGTGCGAGCGGGAGGTGCATTGAACGTAGCCGCCGCTGCAGCGGGATCGCAGGGCCTGTGGTTTGTCTCCAGAGGCAGCGGGCTCGTCCTGCTTGTCCTGCTGAGCACCGTGACGGTCCTCGGCGTGGCCGCCCGGATGAGTTCAGCGCCGCGGCACTGGCCGCGCTTCGTGTTCTCCGAGCTGCACCGGACCCTCGCGTTGTTTTGCGTTGCCTTCCTTCTCCTGCATGTCGTGACCGCGATCCTGGATCCGTTCGTCTCCATTGGCTGGGCGGCCACGGTACTGCCCTTCACTTCCAGCTACCGGACCCTGGCGATCGGGCTCGGCACCCTGGCGGTTGACCTCGGCTGCGCCGTGGTGATCACCAGCCTGGCCAGGGGCAGGATCGGTCTCCGCACCTGGCGGACGGTGCACTGGCTGGCTTACCTGGCGTGGCCAGTGGCGTTCGTGCATACGCTGACCGCGGGCAACGACCTGAGAATCTGGTGGGTCGACCTGATCGAGTTGGGCTCTGCCGCCGCCGTGGCAACCGCCGTGGTAGCCCGGCTGATCTGGGGTTTCTCGGGAGGACACCCCGTCAGCGGCATGGCCAGCGAGTCATCGGCCTCCGACCGGCTGACCAGCGGAGCCGGACGACGCGGGTAGCGTCAACCTCTGCTACCTGCCGCCAGCCGGGATGCGCACCCGGACCGCGTTCACGTGTGCGGCCAGGTCCTCGGCGCCGCCGAGGGCATCGATATGCGGTGCGGCTTCGGCGAGCGCGGCGGCACCGCAGTTGACGACGTGGATGCCGCGCAGGAAGGTGAGCACCGACAGCCCCCCGGTATACCTGGCGGTTCCGCCGGTCGGCAGCACGTGGTTCGAGCCGGCCAGGTAGTCACCGAGCGAGACCGGCGCGTAGGCGCCCACGAAGATCGCCCCGGCGTTGCGCACCCGGCCGGCCAGTTCGGCAGCCCGCTCGGTCTGGATTTCCAGGTGCTCGGGTGCCCACACGTCCGTGACCGCAAGCGCTGCGTCCAGGTCATCCACCAGAACGCAGCCAGATTGGCCCGCCAGTGCCGCCAGGATCCGATCGCGGTGCCGCGCTTGCGCTGCCTGCCTGATTACTTCCGCCTCGGCGCGGTCGGCAAGCTCAGGGTCCGTGGTGATCAGCAGGCAGGCGGCGAGCGGGTCATGCTCCGCCTGGGCGATCAGGTCGGCCGCGACCAGCACCGGGTCCGCCGTGTGGTCGGCCACGATCGCGATCTCGGTCGGACCGGCCTCTGCGTCGGTGCCTACCGTTCCGCGCAGCACCCGTTTGGCCGCGGCCACGTAGACATTGCCAGGACCGGTGACCACGTCTGCCTGAGCGCAATCCCGCGTTCCGTAGCCGAGCATCGCGATCGCCTGCGCACCGCCAGCCGCGTGCACCTCGGTGATCCCGAGCAGCGCGCAGGCCGCCAGCACCGCGGGATGCGGCAGGCCGCCATGCTCGGCCTGCGGCGGCGATGCGACCGCGATCTGGCCGACGCCAGCCACCTGGGCCGGGATCACGTTCATCACGACCGAGGAAGGGTAGGCGACGAGCCCGCCAGGGACATAGACGCCCGCCCTGCAGACCGGGACATACCGTTCGGTCACCGAGGCGCCGGCCGCCACCTCGGTGACGCTCTGCCCCGGTAGCTGCGCCGCGTGCACCAGCCGGGCCCGGCGAGCCGCTTCCTGCAGGGCCGTCCTGACGGCCGGATCGAGTCGGTCGAGCGCGTCAGCAAGGGCCTGCTGCGGCACCATCGTGCTCGGCAGGTCGACGCCATCGAACCGAGCGGTGTGCTCCCTGACCGCCTGCGCACCCCGGCGGCGCACGTCCGCGCAGATCGGCTCGACCGCGGCCAGCGCCGCCGCCACGTCAAGCTCGGCGCGCGGCAGCAGGCCGGCCAGCCGCCGGTCCAGGCCGGCCGCAGGCGTTCCGCGAAGATCTATCCGAGACAGCACCCGCCCAAGGGTAACCGGGTCACCCGGTCAAGCCGCCGGAAGCCTGGCGATGATGCCTTCCCATGGCCGCAGCACGACGCCGCCATCGGCTGACGGCACCGCTCCGGCACTGGCGAGCAGGATCTCGCCCACCGGGTCGGCCACCGTGGCCCGCTGATCAGCGAAGTTGGTGGCTACCAGCAGGCCGCCGACCCGATAGGTCCACTGTCCAGGAGCGGACGGCAGCAGTTCATAGCTCGCGACCCGGCCACCGAGCTCGACCCGGCGCAACGCGATCAGGCTACGGCAGAACGACAACGTGGAGGCCGGGTCCCTGGCCTGGTCAGCGACATTGCAGGCGGCCGTGTCGCCGGTCGGGAGCCACGGCGGCACGCCAGCGGGGGTGAACCCACCAGCCGCCGAGGCGTCCCATTGCATCGGCGTCCTGGCCCGGTCCCGGCTGCCGTTCGGATCGGTTCTGGTCATCCGGTCCCGCTGCAGCTCGGGCGGTACCGCGACGTCGGCCATTCCGATCTCGTCGCCGTAGTACAGCACGGTGGTGCCTGGCAGGGTGGCCAGAATGAGCAGGGCCAGCCGCGTCTTGCGCTGGTCGTCCGCGCACCAGCGGGTGGCGAAGCGGCCGACATCGTGGTTGGACGCCACCCAGACCGGGCACACGCCGCCGGGCAGGTGCGCGAGCGTCTCCGCCACGACGCCGGATAGCTGCGGCGCGGTGAAATCGGCGTAGACGAACGGGAAGTTGAACGCCAGCTGCAGCTCGTCGTTGTCGCCGTAGAACTGTGCCAGCTTGCCGAAGTCACCGGTCCAGGTCTCGCCGAGCAGCAGCCTGGGCGGCACGGAGCGGTCAGCGACCTGGCGCCACTCACGGAATACGGCATGGGTCTCCGGCCGATTCGCGCTGTAGACCGGGCGGAAGCCGAACCGGCCGTCCAGCGGGTTCTCCTTCGCGGCCACCGGGTTGTCGCGCAGCAGGGCGTCCTTGTACAGGCCATGGGCGACGTCGATCCGGAAGCCGGCCACTCCCCGCGCGAACCAGAACGCCAGGATCTGCCGGAACTCCTCGTGCACAGCTGCCTGCCACCAGTTCAGATCCGGCTGGCTGTCCAGATAGTTGTGCAGGTAGTACTGCCCGGTCCGGTCGTCCCACTGCCAGGCGGACTGCCCGGTCGCGTCCAGCCAGTTATTCGGCGGACCGCCGCCTGGCGCGGGATCGGCCCACACGTAATAGCCGCGGTGGGCGGAGTCCAGCCCGGACGATGCGTCCACGAACCAGGGATGGGCTGAGCTGGTGTGATTGGGCACCAGGTCGAGCAGCACCCGCATGTTCCGGCTGCGAGCCGTGGCGATCAGGCGGTCCAGGTCGTCGAGCGTGCCGTAGTCGGGATGGACGCCGGTGTAGTCGCTGACGTCGTAGCCCCAGTCCTCGTCCGGTGACGGCATGGTGGGCGACAGCCAGATGCCATCCACCCCGAGCCAGGAAAGATGATCGAGCCGCTCGATGATGCCGTGCAGGTCGCCGTACCCGTCGCCATTGGTGTCCTGCCAGGACCGGACGTAAATCTGATAGAGGACGGCACCGTGCCACCACGGGCTGCGTGCCGCTGTGTCTTCCATCGGTCTCCTTGCTCGTCGGGGGGCCAGATCCGCACTGGCGCCTGGCGCCGTGGCACACAGGAAAGCTACGCGCTCGATGGCGACAGCGGGAAGCGGCGCCCACCGAGCGCCTTGCCTTCTGCTCGCCAGGCGGCGGAGGATGGAAGACGTGAGCCCGCTCGCTGAACTGGCCATCGCCTTGCTGCTTCCGACCGCGGCTGGTTACGCCATTCTCGGTGCGATCCGCGGCTACCGGCGGATCCGGGCGACCCGGCAGCAGGCCGCCGCCCCGGCCGAGTCGATCGAGCGGCTGACGGCGAGCCTGCGGCGGCTGCGGGCTGAACTGGAGCTGACCGAGGCCAGACCCGGCGTCATCGCGAAGAACCACCGCGTCGCCGCCCTGCGCGGTGCCTATGCCGACGTGCTGGCCGCCGCATGCCGGCGGCTCGACGTGCCACCGCCACCTGGCGGTGAGCGGGCTAGGCTTGCCGACATCTACCGTGCCGAGGCGGCGCTCCGGGAGCGCGGCCTTGACGTGCGGGAAACGGCCGTCCGCTGAATGCCGCTGCCAATGGAGCCGACTGCGACCAGGCGCTGGTTCACCGAGGAGTTCACCCCGGTCCTGCGCATGCTCAGGGCCGCGGACCTGATCGGCGCCGGTACCGAAGCGGAGGCCTACCAGCGGGTGGCACGTGAGCGGTACCGCCTGATGCGCACGCACGACTGGAACGATGAGGTGATCGAGCGGCTTCGCCGCGAGATCAGGTAACCGCGCTCAGGTGGCCGCTCCTGCCGCGACCGCGGGCTCGGCACCGGTGGTCAAGTTGGTGCCCGTGTCCGGGTCGAAGATGTGCATCGACCGGGTGTCCGCCCACAGCTCGGCTTCCTGGCCCTCTCGCACCCTGGTGGCGGTGTCCAGCCTCGCGACCATGGTTTCGCCACTGGCGCCGGTGTCCGCGCGGCCCGAGTCTTGAGCCAGTTCCGCGAGCTGGGCGACGTCCAGTGCCTGGTTGCGCTCCTGCGCGAAGTACACGAACACGTCCGAGCCCATCGACTCGAGCACGTCGATCGTGGTACGGAAGGTGATTCCGTGCTGGCGCGCGTCCGCTGCGACAAGTGCCGCGTCCTCGAAGTTCTCCGGCCGGACACCGGCGATCACCTGCCGCCCGACATTCGCCCGCTCGAGGGCCTGGCGCTGCCGCGGCGTGAGCGGGATCGCGCCGAGCGGTGTGCTGAGGCTGC
The DNA here is from genome assembly GCA_963850875.1 of uncultured Actinomycetota bacterium. Classification (GTDB taxonomy): domain Bacteria; phylum Actinomycetota; class Actinomycetes; order Streptosporangiales; family Streptosporangiaceae; genus Chersky-822. The sequence goes on along the minus strand of CAWKNA010000003.1, from coordinate 726,732 downwards.
CCTCTTCCAGCGTCGCGGGCATGAAGTTCATGGCCGGCGAGCCGATGAAGCCGGCCACGAACAGGTTGTCCGGCCGGTCGTAGAGCTCCTGCGGCGAGCCGACCTGCTGGAGCACGCCGCCGCGCATGACGGCCACCCGGTCGCCCAGCGTCATGGCCTCGGTCTGGTCGTGCGTGACGTAAACCGTGGTGGTGCCGAGCCGCCGCTGCAAACGCGATACCTCGGTCCGCATCTGCACCCGGAGCTTGGCATCGAGGTTCGACAGCGGCTCATCCATCAGGAACGCGGACGGGTCGCGGACGATCGCCCGCCCCATCGCGACCCGCTGCCGCTGGCCGCCGGACAAGTTGGCCGGCTTGCGGTCCAGGTGCTGGGTCAGGTCAAGGACCCTGGCCGCCTCGTTGACCTTCTCGTCGATGGTGGCCTGCGGGACCTTGGCCAGCTTGAGCGCGAAGCCCATGTTCTCCCTGACGGTCATGTGCGGGTAGAGCGCGTAGCTCTGGAAGACCATCGCGATGTCGCGGTCCTTCGGTGCCGCGTTGTTGACCACCTTGCCGCCGATCCGCAGCTCGCCCTCGGTGATGTCCTCCAGGCCTGCGATCATGTTCAGCGTCGTCGACTTGCCGCAGCCCGACGGGCCGACCAGGATGACGAACTCGCCGTCGGCGATCTCCAGGCTGAACCTGTCGACCGCGAGCGCGCCGTCCGGGAAGCGCTTGGTGACCTGGTCCAGAACGATGTCAGCCACTTTCGACTCCTTAGCCCTTGACCGCGCCTGATGTGAGTCCAGCGACGATCCGGCGCTGGAAGAACAGCACGAAGATGATGATCGGAATGGTGATGACGACGGCCGCCGCCGATATCGGCCCGGTCGGCGAGGTGAACTGCGAGCTTCCGCTGAAGAACGCCAACGCGGCCGGTGCGGTGCGGGAGGTCAGGGTCGAGGTAAACGAGATCGCGAACAGAAATTCGTTCCAGCAGAACAGGAACACCAGGATTGCTGTCGTGACCATGCCCGGTGCCGCCAGCGGGGCGATGACTCTGATGAACGCCTGCAGCGGGGTTGCGCCGTCCATCTTCGCCGCCTTCTCCAGCTCCCACGGGATCTCCCGGAAGAAGGCCGACAGGATATAGATGCCAAGCGGCAGCCCGAACGCGATGTACGGGATGATCAGCCCTGGCCAGGTGTTGAACAGGCCGAGCGAGCGCTCGATGCTGAACATCGGGGTGACCAGCGAGATCTGCGGGAACATCGCGATCAGCAGCGCCATCCCGATCAGCAGCCGCTTGCCTGGGAAGTCCAGCCTGGCGACCGCGTAGGCGGCCATCGAGGCCAGCAGCACCGCGATGATGGTGGCGATGATGCCGATCCCGATCGAGTTGATCAGCGGCCGGATGAACTGCGAGGTCTTCAGGATCCCGCTGTAGTTCGACCAGGTCCAGTACTTGGGCCAGGGGTTGGCATCGGTGATCGCGGCCGGTGACTTGAAGGACAGCGAGACGATCCACAGCAGCGGGATCAGAGTCAGGGCCACCGCGACCGTGTTGGCTGTCCCCCAGCCCCACTTCTGCTTGCCCGTGGTGGCAGCTGCAGCCATCAGAAGTTCACCTTCTTCCCAGGTCCGAGCCGGGTGCGGCCGCGCCGAATCCCTTGATGAACAGGAAGGCGATGATCGCCACGCAGATGAAGATCAGGATCGAGATCGCCGACCCGATGCCCAGGTTCAGCGCGTTGAAGAGGTTGTCGTAGCCGAGCTGTGACACCGCGCCGGTGCCATTGCCGCCGCCGGTCATGATGTAGATGTTGTCGAAGACCCGGAACGCGTCCAGGGTCCTGAACAGCAGCGCCACCAGGATGGCCGGCTTCATCAGCGGCAGCGTGATCCTGACGAAGCGCTGCCAGGCGGTGGCCCCGTCCACCTTGGCCGCCTTCTGCAGGTCTTCGGGCACCAGCGCGAGCCCGGCCAGCAGCAGCAGCGCCATGAACGGCGTGGTCTTCCAGACCTCGGCCAAGATGATGGCGGCCAGCGCCGTGCCGGTGTGGCTCAGCGGTGCGCTGTTGTTAAACAACGCGGACAGGTAACCGGTGCTCGGCGTCCAGGCGAACTGCCAGCTGTAGGCGGCGGCGACGGTCACGATCCCGTACGGGATCAGGGCGGCGGTGCGAACCGTCCCGCGGCCGAACAGCGTCCGGTGCATGAGCAGCGCGAGCAGCATGCCGAGTACGAGTTCGATCGCGACCGAGACCACCGTGATGATCAGCGTCACCGACAGCGCGTGCCACCAGTACGGGGAGGTGAGCACCGCGGCGTAGTTGCTCAGCCCGATGAACTTGACCGCGTTCGGTAGCTCCAGGTTGTAGCGCTCAAGCGACAGGTAGATGGCATAGCCGACCGGGTAGGCGGTGACGGCGATCATCACGATCACTGCCGGGGCGCAGAGTAGCCAGCCGAGCCTGCGCTCGGCCCGTGCGCCTTCCGACAGCTGCCGCCGTCCCCGCGCAGGCGCCTGGGCCGCCGTCCCGGCGACTACTTGGGTTTGCGTACTCATCGGCCCCTTCCTTTCCTCGCGGCCGGGCTGCCGCCCGCTGCGCGGCGGTTCACGGGATCAGCCCCTTCGACAGCAGGGCGTTGGTCAGCTGGCTGGCCATCTGCTGCTCGGTGCCCGGCGGGCTGATCGTGCCCGGCGGTGAGATCAGGTGCGAGATGTCGATGGACAGGACCTGGTAGACCGGCGACTTCGGCCGCACGCTGGCGGTCTCAAGCGCCTTGAGGATGTCGGCGTGGAAGGGGTAGGCGGGGAACAGTTGCGGGTCGCTGTAGAGGCTGATGATGGTCGGCGGGACACCGCCGACCGTGGCGCCGATCAGCTGGTTGGCCTTGTCCCGCAGGCACAGCGCCGCCTGGAAGGCGAGCTGGGGGTGCGGCGAGTACGCGCTGACCGCGAGGTCGATGCCGCCGATCGTGACGTGGGCCGGTTGGCTGGCCGAGATGCCCGGGTACGGCGCCCACTTGAAGACCTTGAAGAGCTTGGGGTTGTCCGACTTCATCGACGGATAGACGAATGGGTAGTTCAGCTCGAAGGCAGCCGTACCGGCCTCCATGGCGAGCCGGTTCTGGTTCTCCATCTGCACATCGAGCGACGGGTCGGCGGCGACCGAGGACGCGAGCTGCTTCATGATGCTCAGCGCGGTCTTGGCTGGCTGGCCAAGCGCGACATGGCTGGCGTCCGGCGTCAGGACGCTGCCACCGGCGCTGGCCAGCATGGTGTTGAACCAGACGGTCGCGCCCTCGTACTGCGCGCCCTGGATCTCGATCAGGTGCGGCTTGCCCTCTTTCGCCAGCTGCTGCGCGTCAGCGATCATCTGCGCCCAGGTAGTCGGCGGGTTAGGCACCAGGTCGGAGCGGTACCACAGCAGCTGGGTGTTGGTGTTGTCGGGCACCGCGTAAAGCTTGCCCTTCCAGGTGGCTGTCTCCAGCATCGGCTGCAGCGTGCCCGTCTCGGCCTGCTGCTTATTGGCGCCGGTCCACGGCAGGATCCAGCCGGCGTTGGCGAACTCGGCCTCCCAGGTCACGTCCAGGCCCATGATGTCGATCGAGCTGTCGTGCGCGGCCAGCCGCCGGACGAGTTGCTGCCGCTGCCCGTCCGATCCGGTGGGCAGCTGCTGATAGGAGATCGTGTACTTGCCGTGGCTCTGGGCGCTGCAGGCGGCTACCGCCTGCGTGGTGGCTCCCGAGGTGTCCGGATAGAGGTAGTAGTTCAGCGTCACCGGACCGGTGCCCGCAGCGCTGCTGCCGCACGCGGTCAGCGCGGACGCCGTAAGAACGAGGCCGGCCAGCAGCGCCGCCTTACGTCTCGTCGAGGTTCCTGCCAGCGAACGGGAGGCCGTTGATGCGCTCGGCTGATGGCGGCCAGCATGTGTCATCTTCCCTCCGGCGCTGTGTCGATGTTCGGCACGCCTGGCAGCGGAAGCGACCTGGCGCGGGGAAGCCGGTCTTGATCGGCTTACCCGGCACTTCTCGGCCAAAAACGAATCATTCAGAAATCAGCCGCTGAAAGTTCAGATCGGAGACGTTGGCCGGTATCGTCTCGGTTAACCGCCTGCAGGCTGCTTCCGCAGCCAGCTAAAACGCGCGCGCCGGCGCTGCGGCTACTCGACGATCTTGGAGATCGGGATCTCCAGGATGTCCCGTGCGCCAGCCGCCCGCAGTGCCGGGATCAGCGTGTTGACGCCGCGCTTGGGCACGACGGCCTCGACCGCGTTCATGTCGCCGCGGGCGAGCGACGTGATCGTGGGCGAGGACATCGCAGGCAGCATCTGCGCAACCGCGGCAAGCTGTGCCGCGGCCACGTTCAGCTTCAGCAGAACGTTGCCGCGGGCCCTGATCGCTCCGCGCAGCAGCAGCGCCACGTCCTCCATCGCGGCCAGCTTGCCTGGGTCCGCGTACGAGTCCTGGTTCGCGATCAGCTCGGTATAGCTGGTCAGCAGCGTGTGCAGGATCCGCAGGCCATTCCGGCGCAGCGACGAGCCGGTCTCGGTGAGATCCACGATCGCGTCAACGATGTCAGGCACCTTCGCCTCGGTCGCGCCGTAGGACGGGATCACTTCGGCGTTGACACCGCTGTCCTGCAGGAACTGCCGGGTCAGCGCCGGGAACTCAGTCGAGATCCTGATCCCGTCAGGAAGATCGGAGATCGACTGCCAGCCCGAACTGGCCGGTACCGCCAGGACCACGCGGACCGGGTCCGCGGTCGCCTTGGAGTACTGGAGCTCGCCGAGCGAGGCGACGTCAGCGCCGGTCTCGGTGATCCAGTCGCGGCCGGTGATGCCGAAATCGAAGAGCCCGCGCTCGATGTAGGAGGGGATCTCCTGCGGCCGCAGGAACCTCACCCGCTCGATCCGCGGATCATCGATCGAGGCGTGATAGTCGCGTTCTGAGTTGCGCAGGACCGTCAGGTCCGCCGCGTCGAATAGCTCAAGGGTGGCACGCTCCAGCGAGCCTTTGGGCAGGACCAGAGTGAGCACGGCGGAACCTTTCAGGCCGGACAACGTAGCCAGGCAGACTCTAGCCGGGCCGACCTGACGGCTCCGCGTGACCGGCGTGAACGGTTAGCTGGTCGGCCGCCGTTCGGCCGCGATCTGGCCGAGCGTCTCGCGGACCCAGTCCTTCGTCCGTTGTTCCGTGATGCCAAGCCCGGTGAGGATCTTGGCGCCCTTGTTCTTCCCTTCCGCCAAAATGCCGAGCAACAGGTGCTCGGTGCCGATGTAGTTGTGGCCAAGCCCGCTCGCCTCCTGCAGGCTCAGCCCGATCACCTTTCCGGCCGGGCCGTTCAGCGGGATCCGCTCCGGCTCCGCCGCCGGGTCAGGGACCGGGCCAGCGCCGACCTGCACTCTGATCTGGTCTGGGGTGACGCCTAGGTCCACGATGGCCCTAGCCGCTAGCCCATCGGGCTCGCTGAGCAGTCCGAGCAGGAGATCTTCGGCGCGGACCGCTTTGCGGTTCATGGCCAGTGCCTCCCTTCTGGCTGCTGCGATCGCATGCCGCGCACGGGGGGTGAATCTGTTCAGTGGCTGGTCGCGCAGGTCAAGGCCGGGCAGGCTCGGCACGAAGCGCTTCTGGGCAGCCTGCTTGGTGACGCCCATGGCCTCGCCAATGGCGCTCCACGAGGCGCCGGATCGGCGGGCCTGATCGACGAAGTGGCCGATCAGCTGGTCGGCCAGCTCGCCTAGCCGCTGGGATGCGAGCACGGCGTCACTTAGCCGGACCAGCGGATCATCACCGGGATGCTGTGAGTTCACGTAGCTGATGAGGTCATCGAGCCGGATCGAATCATTGCTCATACGTCAACTGTAGGTTGACGTCGATTCTGCGTCAACCTCACATTGACGATCCTTCCTGAGCAGCTTGCGGTCGGCCAGCCGCTTGTCGCTGGCGAGGATCGCGACCAGCAGCATGATTCGGCGCCCGATCTCGCCGTCGTTCGATGGCCGATAGTCAGGTGAGCAGCGATCCCGCGAATGACCTCGCTGGTGCCGGACAGTTATTCCAGGTGCCGGTGTGCTTGGATAAGCGCTCGTGACGGCGCTCGACAGCGACTCGGCCCAGCCGCAGGAGCATGCGGACGAAGAGGAGCGGCATCGGCTGTCGGCCCTGTCCGGGCTGGCCGCGCTGTCGCTTGACGCGCTCTCGTCGGTCGCCTACGGACCTGAGGCAATCGTCGTCGTGCTGGTCGCGGCCGGGACGGCCGGCCTGGCCTACACCCTGCCGGTCACGCTCGCGATCGTGATCCTGCTTGCCGTCTTGGTGATCTCCTACCGTCAGGTGATCGCGGCATTCCCTGGCGGCGGCGGCGCCTACGCGGTCGCCAGCACCCACCTGGGCCGCACTCCGAGCCTGGTCGCGGCGGCCTCGCTGATCGTCGACTACGTGCTGAACGCGGCCGTCGGCGTCTCGGCCGGGGTGGCCGCGCTGACGTCGGCCTTCCCCAGGCTGTATGGCAGCACCGTGCTGATCTGCCTGATCGTGCTAGCCCTGATCACCGCGGCTAACCTGTGGGGCGTCGCGGAGTCCGCGCGGCTGTTCATCGTGCCCACTCTGCTGTTCATCGCCGCCATCGCGGCAGTGATCGTCGGCGGCCTGGTCCGTTCCCAGCCCGTGGTCGCACCAGTCCCGCATCTGCCGCAGGTCGCCGAGTCGGTGGGCGTCTTGCTGCTGCTGAAGGCCTTCGCTTCTGGGTGCTCCGCGCTCACCGGCGTGGAGGCGATCGCCAACGCCGTCCCCGCGTTCCGCAAGCCGCGCGCCCGCCGCGCGCAGCACACCGAAATGTGGCTCGGCATCATTCTCGGCACCATGCTGATTGGCCTGGCGATCCTGATCAAGAAGTTCAGCGTCACACCCGCGCCGACCGAGACGGTCCTGGCCCAGCTAGCCGCGGCGAGCGTCGGCAAGGGAATCGTCTTCTACGGCATCCAGCTGATCACCACGCTGCTGCTGGCGCTCGCCGCGAACACGTCATTCGGCGGCCTGCCGGTGCTCGCATCCTTGCTGGCCAGGGACAACTTCCTGCCGCACTTGTTTTTCCTGAGGGCGGACCGGCAGGTGCACCGTTACGGCGTGGTGGTCCTCGCGATCGCCGCGGCGGCGCTGCTTGTCCTTGCGAAGGGCAACACCCAGGCGCTCGTCCCGCTGTTCGCCATCGGGGTCTTCGTCGGGTTCACGCTCTCCCAGGCGGGAATGGTCCGGCACTGGCGTGCCGCGCGTGAGCCTGGCTGGGCTGGCCGGGCATTCATCAACGGCCTTGGCGCCGTGATGACCCTGGCCGCACTCGCGGTCGAGCTGATCAGCAAGTTCACCGAGGGTGCCTGGCTAGTCGTCCTAGTCGTCCCGCTGCTCGTGCTGCTGTTCGCCCGAGTGCACCGCACCTATTCGCGGATCGGCACGCTGCTGGAACTTGGCCAGCTGCCGCCGCCGCCAGTGCGGCTCAGCTCGCTTGTCGTGGTCCCGGTGGGAGGGATGTCTCGGCTGACCCAGGAAGGCATCTCGGCGGCGCTATCGCTCGGCGATGAAGTGGTCGCGGTGACCGTCTGCTATTCCGACCCAGACGACGCGGAGACAGACGCCAGGTTCCGCGCCCAGTGGGATGACTGGCATCCGGACGTGCCGCTGGTGACCCTCTGGACCACGCACCGGTCACTGGCTCCCCCGATCGTCGAATACCTGCGCACGCTGGAAATGGAGGACCGCTATCACCGGATCGTGGTGCTCATCCCCGAGGTACAGCCGGCCAGACCTTGGCAGCGGATCCTGCACAACCAGCGCGGCTTCGTGCTCGACCGGGCGATCCAGAAGGGCACGGTCAACGTCGTGATCTGCCGGCTGCACTTCCAGCTAGCCACCTGGTCATCGTCCTAACCACGGCAGGGCGCCTCCTGGCCGGCCATGGTGGAGCGATCAGCCGGGCCCTGGTGTAGCGCATCGCGCAACACGACTGCGGCACGCCTTGGCCGGGTTATGGCGTAGCCTCGATGATCACCAGGCGGCCGGACGATTCCACGGCCAGCAGGCCGACGTAGCCACCGCCGAGCCGAACCTCCCGGCCCAGCACCGTGAGCCGCGGCGACCCGTTCAAGGAAGCGGAGTGCGGGCGCTGGCGCTTCGCCGCTGGCAGCCGTTCCCGGGCTCCGCTGGCCGACAAACGTCAGTAAATGTGCAGGTCCCGTACATTAACCAGCGGCTATTGGGACTATTCCCCGGCTCGGCAGGACTTTTGCCTCTGGGGCCGTGCTCGTGACTGGGGTTGGCTGGCAGCAGCAAGGCAACACCAGGAGGTGGGGAATCATGACTACGACAACGGAGTCTGTGGCGCGTGAATCCGTCAACAAGCAGTGGCTGGAGGCGATCTTTAGGCAGGCGGGCTACGAGATCTCGGAGCTGCCCGGGATGCCCGGGGAGGCTTTTGGGGCAAAGCATCCGACAATGCCGAACCGCATCGTGAATATCCTTCCAACGGGGATCATCTCGTTCCGGTCGATATACGGTGCGAAGCCGGGCGGATTCGGCTCCAAGAAAGAGTTCGAGCACGAAGTAGAACAGGCCAATCGCGAATCGTTCCTGGACACCTTCTATCTCGACAAGGATGGTGACCTGTGGATCAGCAGTTACATCTTCGTGACCGACCACATGACAGGTGCGGACGTCCTGCGGTTCCTCGAGTTGGAGCACTCATCGTTCATGCTGGAAGTCGCGAAGACCGGGCTGGTCAAGCACCTCAAGTAGCAAGAGCGGGCCGCAAACTGGGCGGGCTTCGCGGCCCGCCCAGTCTGTCTGAGCCATAACGTCGGCTTCTCGCCGCGCCGAGACAGAGCCGCAGTGCACTAGGAGAGGCCAGCGAAACTCGTCTGACCTGCTACAACGCGCGGTGAATGATCTTGCCCCATCCCAGGTTCCCATGATCGTTACCCCAGCACCTTGACCTGGATGCGACACTGGTGCTGTGACTGATCACGAGCGGGAGGAAGCGCCAGTCAACCTGAAGGTTGACTGGACCGACGTGGCGGCAGCTCCGGTGCAGCACGTCAACCACGTGATGGGCCAGATCGGCACGGCCATGGCCGGCGTTCCCGATGGGATCTATCTGACGCTGGCGAGCATCTCCCCGCCCCCGATCGCCTCCCTGGAGGACCAAGCCGCCTTCTTGGCGACGTTGAAGACCACGGGGTTGCGCGCCGTTCCGGGCGGCCGGTTCCATATGAGTCGGGAAATGGCCGAACAGACGATCAACGTGCTGCGGTTTAGCATCGAGCAGTACGACGCAGCGGTCCAGACGCTCCGGCAGAAAGATGCAGGGGAAGAGGCAACGTCATGAGCGTGGATATCCTGCCTGGGCGCAGCAGCGTGGCCACGGTTCCGGAATACTGGCTCGCCGCACGCGTCGAGTATCTCAACGCTTTCGTCATGCCCGGCATCGTTAGCCGCGAAGGTGCCGTTCGATGGTTGCCCGTCGCTGACTATGAGGCCATCCTTGCCTCCTTGGTTGCCGAGAACGCTTCGCGGGCTGTCCAGTGGGAGCCAGACACGCCCGAGCAGGCAGCCGACCGGGCCGAGATAACCGAGGCGCTCTTTGATGAGCAGGCTGCCATCATGACGCGTGGCGACGACGACTGAGCAGCGCTGAACCGTGGAGCGCGGCGATGTCTACATGGCCGATATTCCCTTGCCGAACAGGCAAGGGCGCACGCAGCCGCAGCCTCGCCGGAAACTCGCCGTCGTGCTTCAGGGCGGCGTGCTCTTTGAGGCTGTCACCGATGTTGCGGTTGTCATCTCCTCCTCAGATCATCGGGGAACGGGAGGGGCGCGACCCTTTGAGGTGCTGCTTGACCGGCAAGACGGCGTAGATCACGACACCATCGTCGACTGCCGCTGGCCCTTCACCTTGCCGAAGCGCGTTCTTGAGCGGGGGGAATTCAAGATCACCCTCAGTCCCCAGCGAATGCACGAGATATCAAGAGCGCTCGTCGCAGGGCTTGAGATTCGCTGACTGCCTGCCCGGCCGCCGGGGTTATCCAGGGTCCGCGAACGCTCGTCAAGTCAGCGTAGCCGGGTGACGGTTTCAGCCATCCTCTACTGCTGTTGCCTGCTCCAGCTTCGCTCGGAGACCGTCAAGGTCGTGAGCGGCGAGTACGTGCGTGAACGTGCCACGGCGGGTGACCGCGACCCATGTGGGCGGCCTCGTCCAGAAACGGTCGATCTCCCACGCCGCGAAGTCCCCGGCCAGCGCGGCGAGTTTCCCGCCGGGTAACGGGTGATCCGGTTGCGTCCCGCGCGGCACCGGCCGTGCCAGGTAATCGGCGCGGATCTTGGCGAACAGGTTCCGCGCGGCATCGGCGGTCAGGGCCGTGCCGTCATCGCGCCGGCAGGCCCGGAACGTGCCATCCGCCTGCGTGATCACGTATGCGGCACCCCAGTGATATCGCAGGTCAGCCAGTTCGGCCGGGCCGCCACGACGCCCGCCGTCAAGGCCGGCAAGCACAAGCCGCCGACGTGCGACCACGGCGAGTGGACGTTCGCCGGCTCGGACGCCAAGCGCGGCGCGAGCAAGTGGCGCTGCCCTACTGGTGAGTGCGCTCCCGCGTCCGTGTGGGTCAAGGCAGGCCGGCTGCACCCGCTGATCCCGCGCGAGACCGTGCGGTTCAAGCACCTGTACCACCAGCGCGGGGCGGTCGAGCGCGAGTTCGGTGTTCTGAAGCACCAGTGGGGAATGCTGCCGCTGCGGGTGCGCCGTCTCCCGCGCGTCCGGCTGCATGTTGACCTGACGATCCTGGCCAAGCTCGCCACCGCGCTCCTCGCCACGCGAACGTAGGACTACCCGCTTCCGGCACCCGCCACAGGCGGGCACTTCGGCATGCCCGGACAACGAAATCCGGCCCTGACGGGCACTTTCCGGGCGATCTGGGCGTCGTAGGACCGGCCTGGCGGCAAAATCCCAGCTAGATAGGGTGTCTACCGTGATCAGGAACCCGGCTGCGGCGAGTTTCGCCGTTCGTAACGCCGGACCCTCCTAGGCAGCCTTCACGCCCGGTTGTTCGGGCCGGGCTGTTGTAGCGTTGGCATGTTTCCTGCCCCGAGGCAGGCACCGAGCTACGGAGGCTCCGACCTGATGCCTGACCGCGCCGTGATCGACGCGCAGTTCCCGGCTGACCTGCCCGGCACACAGCACTGGGAGCAGCGCTATCCGCCGCGTCAGCTGCCCGTCGGTGCGAAGGTGACCAGGATCGCTCCGTCCCCGACTGGCTTCATGCATATCGGCACGATCTACGTCGCGATGATCGACAGCAATGTGGCCCACCGCACTGGCGGCCGTTATCTCCTCCGGGTCGAGGACACCGATCAGGCCCGCCTGGTCGAGGGCGCGCTCGACCAGTTCACCGCCGCCTTCAGCTACTTCGGCACCTTGCCTGACGAGGATGACAACGACGGCGACTACGGCCCTTACCATCAGTCGGCGCGGGAAGCCATCTACCTTAGCTATGCGCGGGAACTGCTGCACGCGGGCAAGGCGTACCTGTGCTTCGCCACGGCGGACGAGCTGGCCGACATCAGGCACCGCCAGCAGGAGGCCAAGACGCCGACCGGGTACTACGGCACCTGGGCGGTATGGCGGGACGCGAGCGACGCCGATGTCCAGGCAAAACTTGACCAGGGCGTGCCGTACGTGGTCCGCTTCCGGTCGCCGGGCAGAACTGGCGCACGAGCCAACTTCACCGACGTCATCCGCGGCCAGCTATCCGCTGAGGACAACTTCAATGACGTGGTCATCCTGAAGTCGTCGGCTCAGGCCGTGCAGCTGCCCACCTACCACTTCGCGCATGCTGTCGACGAGCACCTGATGCGGGTCAACCTGGTGATCCGGGCCGAGGAGTGGCTGCCGTCGGTGCCGCTGCATCTGCAGCTGTTCGACGCTCTCGGCTTCGAGCCGCCTGCCTATGCCCACGTCGCGCCGCTGATGAAGCAGATCACGGGCGGGAAGCGGAAGCTGTCCAAGCGCAAGGACCCGGAAGCCAGCGTCGACTTCTACATCAGCGCGGGGTATCCGGCGCAGGCGGTGCTCTATTACCTGCGCGGCCTGGCCAACGGCCGCCTGGCCGAGCTTCCGCTCGCGCAGGCGCTGGCGGAACCGATCAAGCTGGAGGAGTGCGGCACCGCCGGCCCACTGGTCGACCAGGTGAAACTGGAGGACATCAGCGCCGATCACATCGCGACCCTGAGCGGTGCGCAGATCCTGGCCGCGATGCGGATCTGGGCCGCCGAGTATGACCCCGAGCTGGCCGACGTCCTCGCCGCCGAGCCCGATCTGGCTCTGGCCGCCCTGGCGGTGGAACGAGACGGTGTCGATAACCCGCGCAAGGACCTGCGCAAGTGGTCGGATTTCCGGGCCGCGTACGGGTTCTTCTTTGCCGAGCTCTTCACCCTGGTGGGTCCGGACGACGAGCGACTCGACCGGTTGCCCGCCGGCCTGGTCCGCGGATTCGCCGCCGACTTCGCCGCTAGCTACCAGGACCTGGCCGGCCGGCAGGAATGGTTCGGCCAGGTCAGGGACCTGGCGGCCAAGCACGGCTTCGCCCCGAGCGCCAAGCTCTACAAGCAGGATCCTGACGCCTATCCGGGATCCATCGCGGAGGCCTCGAAGCTGATCAGGGTCGCGCTGACCGGTTCGGATCGGAGCCCGGACCTGGCCAGCGTGGCGCGCGTGCTCGGCAGGGATGAGGTACTGCGGCGAGTCCGGGCACTGACCTGATCACCGCGCTGTATCGCACCGTGGCGGGTGCCCATGACTTCGATGAGCGATGCGCAGTGGCGCGAGTTCGTGATGACGGGGACCGGATGCGGAGCTGGTCACCTGGGCGGTCTTGCCGCTCCGGCTTGGTAGGCGTAACGTCACAATGCGGAGGATCGTGTCAGTTCGCGCGAATCAGGAAAACGCGACTCCGGGGCTGCTCAGGACTTCGGCGGCGGTAGGCCTGCGCGCCCAGACCGAGGTAGCAGAATGACAGCACCTGTCCGGCAGCGATCCCGCTTTCCTGCTCACCCCGAAGCGTGCCGCTGTTTGCGCTGCAGCGGTCCGGCCGGTACGGGGCGCAGGCTGGCATGACAGCGACGCGCACGCGTCGTACCGCGAAGTCGACCGGCCGTAACGCGGCGTCAAGCAGTTGGCTGCGCTGGCTGGCGCGTGGCGGGCTCTTGGCGCGGGGCGTGAACTACCTGCTCATCGGGTTGCTGGCGGTGCAGATCGCGTTTGGCGTCAAGGGCAAGCAGGCCGATACCTCCGGTGCCCTGCACGCCATCGCGCGCCAACCTGGCGGGATCGTGGTGCTATGGCTGCTCGCGGTGGGCTTCGCCGGGTTGGCCATCTGGCGGCTCGCCGAAGCTGCCTACGGGCAGGCCGGGCCGGGTGGCCACACCACGCGAAAGCGGCTCGCTTCGCTGGCACTCGGTGTCTTCTACGGTCTTGTCTGCGGCAGTGTGGTCAGCTTCATTCTCGGCATCGGCGGCAAGACCTCAGGCAACACCCAGTCCAAGGACCTGACCGCGCAAGTCATGAGCCATAGCGGCGGCCGGTGGCTGGTGGGGGTGATCGGCATCGCTATCGCCGTGGCCGGAGTGGCCGTCGCCTGGTACGGCATTCGCAAGAAGTTCACCAAGAACATGCGCATGGCACAGATGAGCCGCGACACCGCCAGGGTGGTCATCACCCTCGGTCGGGTCGGGAACCTGGCGCGCGGCGTGGTCTTCTGCGTCGCGGGAGCGTTCCTTGTCGATGCGGCCGTCAGCTTCAATCCGCGGCAGGCTCAGGGTATCGACGGCTCGCTGCTCAAGCTGACCACGACGCCGCTCGGCCCGGCCCTGCTGGTTGCTGTCGCGCTCGGGCTGATGATTTTCGGCATCTACTGCTTCTGCGAGGCACGCTGGCGGAACATCCGACCCGGATAGCCCTCTCCGTGCCGCGTTTGCCCGTCCCGGCCGCGCCAGTACTTCCCGGGCCGCGCTAGCCCGGCCGGCCGTGGCCGCGGGGGAACCAGGCCGCTCAACGGGTATGGTCCGCCTCATGCATCAGACTCCGGCGGCCTCCGAAGCCCAGGCCGCCGTCCGGCCGCGTGGCGGGCTCGCGCTCATCTACTCCGCGCTCATGCTGGCCGTCTTGCTCGCGGCGCTTGACCAGACGATCGTGGCTACGGCGCTGCCCACGATCGTCGGCGACCTCGGCGGCCTGAGTCACCTGTCCTGGGTGGTCACCGCCTATCTGCTGGCGAGCACGGCATCCACCCCGCTGTGGGGCAAGCTCGGCGACCAGTACGGCCGCAAGAACCTGTTCCAGGCATCGATTGTGATCTTCCTGGTCGGCTCGGCCCTCTGCGGCCAGGCGCACAGCATGATCGAGCTGATCGCCTTCCGGGCACTGCAGGGCCTGGGCGGCGGCGGCCTGATGGTGCTGGCTCAGGCCATCATCGGCGATATCGTCCCGGCCCGCGAGCGAGGCAAGTACCAGGGTGCGTTCGGGGCGGTCTTCGGAGTGGCCAGCGTAGCCGGGCCGCTGCTCGGCGGATTCTTCGTGGACAATCTCAGCTGGCGCTGGGTCTTCTACATCAACCTCCCGATCGGCCTGGTCGCACTGGTTGTCATCGCCGTGGTGCTGCCGGCCACCGCAACCAAGCAGAAGCACCGGATCGACTACGCCGGCGCGGTGCTGCTTGCCGCGACCGCGACCTGCCTCGTGCTTGCGACCTCATGGGGCGGCACCCAGTACCGGTGGGCCTCGCCCCAGATCTTCGGCCTTGGCGTGCTGGCCGTGGCGCTCGGCATCGGCTGGTGGCTGTCCGCCCGCCGCGCCGCCGAGCCGATACTCCCGCTCCGGCTGTTCAGAAACCGGGTGTTCTCGGTCAGCTCCGGGATCGCCTTCACGGCCGGCTTCGCGATGTTCGGCGCGCTCGCGTTCTTGCCGCTGTTCTTGCAGGTGGTCCGCGGCGTCTCGCCGACCATCTCGGGCGTGTACCTGCTCCCGATGGTGCTTGGCCTGCTGATCACGTCGATCGGCAGCGGTCAGCTGATCGCCAGGCTCGGCCGGTACCGGGTCTATCCGATCGTGGGCACCGCATTGCTGTCCGTCGCGCTGTTCCTGCTGTCCCACCTGTCGGCGTTCACTTCGTCCCTGGTGATGGATGGCTACTTCTTCCTGCTCGGGCTCAGTCTCGGCCTGGTCTTGCAGGTGCTCGTCATCGCCGTGCAGAACTCGGCCGACTACGCGGACCTGGGAGCCGCCACGTCCGGAGTAACCTTCTTCCGGTCCATCGGCGGATCGTTCGGGGTCGCCATCTTCGGCACCATCTTCTCCAGCCGACTGGCCAGCGAGCTTGCTCGCGCGCTTGCCGGGGTCCGCGTCCCGGCCGGCTTCAGCATCGCTACCGCCCAGTCCAACCCGAAGCTGCTCGCCCGGCTGCCCGCCACGCTGCATGCCGACGTCCTGCACGGCTACGCCCTGGCGATCGACCGGGTCTTCCTGCTCGCGGTGCCGGTAGCCCTGATCGGCTTCGCGGCGTCCTGGTTCCTGCGCGAGGTGCCGCTGCGGCGCACCGCCGGCGCCGCTGACATCGGCGAGGCGCTCGGTGCGGTGTCGGCGGAACGGTCCTCGGTCGCCGAGATCGAACGGGCACTGCTCCGGCTGGCCGACGGCGACCTGCGCAGGCGCGGTTACGCGAAGATGGCCGAGCTGTCCGGCCTCGGCCTGCCCGGCGGCAGCTGCTGGGTGCTCGCCCGGCTCGCCAAGCACGGCCAGGTGGTCGGCGCCGATCTGGCCAGGGAGGCCGGAGTCAGCATAGAGCGCGGCAGGCCCTACGTGGACGCCCTGGTATCGGCGGGTTACTGCGAGCGGGACGGCGAACTGCTCCAGCTGACCCCTGCGGGCAGCGCCGCAGCTGACCGCTTCTGCGCCGCCACCAGAGAAGGGCTTGAACAACTTCTCTCTGACTGGTCACCGGAACAGCACGCCGATCTGGTCGCGATGCTGGACCGGTTGTCGCACGCGCTGATCGGCGAGCCAGCCGACCGGCATCTCATCGCCAGGTAACCCAGCGATGCGGATGATGGCACAGGACGCCTGGCGGCGGCTCGGCGACTCGCGCGTTGCCCGGCTCGCCACGGCAACGTCGTCCGGGCGGCCGCAAGTCGTCCCGATCACCTTCGTGGTGGACGCCGACCGCATTTTCACCGCCGTGGACGCCAAGCCGAAGACGACCCGTGACCTCCAGCGTCTCAGGAACGTCAGGAAGAACCCCCGCGTTGCGGTGCTCGCCGACCACTATGACGATGACTGGTCCTCGCTCTGGTGGGTGCGCGCCGACGGCACGGCATCAGTCATCGATGATCCCCGCGCCATGGAAGCGCCGATCCGCCTGCTCGCCGGGCGATACCCGCAGTACCAGGACCAACCGCCCGGCGGGCCAGTCATCGCCATCGAGGTGGATCACGTGACCGGCTGGGCCGCGTCCTGACTCGCGCCGGGCCGGCTAGCGCCGCCGTCCTACTACCCAGGCCGTCATGGCCCAGCCGACTGCGGTCCAGCCGAGCAGGACCAGGTAGGACCGGGTCAGGTCGGTGACGATCCCCGAGGTCAGACCCGCCCGGATGACCTCGGCCATGCTGTAGAACGGCAGCGCCCGGTCGACCGCGGACAGCCAGGCCGGCAGGTTGCTCGGCGGGAAGACGATCGGGGAGAAGAGCAGCACCACGAAGATGAGCGCGTTCGCGATCAGGTTGGTCACCAGCGGATTGCGGATCGCGAGCGCCATGCCGAAACCGACCGAGACCGCCATCAGCGCGCACAGTGCCATGCCCGGCACGATCTGCGGCGAGATGCTGAGGTGGATGCCGTATCGCCAGGTGGCCACCACCAGGGCCAGCACCGTCCCCGGCAGGGAAAGCAGCGTGTACAGCAGAAATGTCGAGGTCGCCTGAACGCTGCGCGGGACCGGCATCGACCAGATGAAATCGAATGTCCCCTCCAGCTTCCGCTGGCCGACGTTCCCTGGGACCATCACGAAGCCGAGGGGTATCAGCGCCAGGCTGGGGGTGCCCGTGCTGATGTAGAGCGCGATCGTGGGAGTGATCCGCGGGTAGAAGAACCCGTACATGAGAGCCATCCCGGCACCCATCATGACCTGGATGACCACCATGATGGCCGCCCATTGCCTGGCCTGTCCCAGGTCGAACCGCATCATCGAGCCGAGGCTGCCAAGCCAGTAACCGGGCCCTGATCGCGCCGCGACCGGCAGCGACGGCGGGCGGACAACGGCGTCCTGAGCGGTGCTCATCCCCGCCTCCCCAGAGCCCAGGCCGACGCGACCACACCGATGACCCCCCACACCGCCACGACCGCGTAGGAGGTCCCGACGCCGTGCACCAAGCCGGAGGTAAGCCCGGCCCGGACGATGACGGCCATGTGCCCGAAGGGGAACCACCAGTTCACGGCCGCGAGCCAGCCTGGCAGCTGCCGAGCGGGAAACAGGATCGGCGTGAAACCGAAGATCGCGAAGATGAACAGCTGGGTAACGAGCCTGGTCACCGTGGGGTTGGGCACCGCGTGCCCCAGTCCGTACCCGATCATCGTGCCGGTGAACGCGGTGAGCAGTACCGCCGGCAGGATCGCCGGGGAGAGCGTGAAGGAGATCCCGTACCTGGCCTCGGCGATGACCAGGGACACCACGACCGCGGGGATTCCGGCCAGCAGGCAGACCGTGTACCAGGCACCTGCCGCCGCGGTTTCCGGCACCGGCAGCGCGCGCACGAAGTCATAGCTCTGCTGGAGCTTCTGATCGGCGACCAGCTGAGGTCCCAGGATGAGACCGATCATGACCAGGTTGATCACCGGAACCCCGGTGGAGACGAACAGCGCGGCAGTGGCCGGGATGTGGCGGAAGAACAGGCCGATCCCCAGGACGAACCCTGCCCCAGCCAGGATCTGGATCGAAGCGAGTAACGACAGCCACATCCGCAGGCCGGCCAGGTGCCAGCGGATCAACGCCCGGTAGCTATGCAGCCAGTAAGGCACGCCGCTGCGCAATATGGTCGAAGATGGCGCGATCGCGGGCGGCGGCGTCCAGGCGAGCTCGGCCATCTCAGTCCTGCTGCCCGTCGTCAGCCGAGACATGACCGGTCAGCCGGATGTAGACGTCCTCGAGCGTGGTGGCTCCGAGTGCGTACTCCTCGGCTATGCCGTCGCCGATAAGCTCGGCGGCCCAGCCGATGCTATGCGCGGCATCGACCTCGTTGATCGCGGCGATGAGGTTGTGCCCGACCCGCACGTGGTGGCTGACCCAGTGCGGCAGTTCAGGAGTTCTGGCTCCAGGCACCAGCATGATCTGCAGGCGCAGATGACCCCGATCGTCGGCTTTCAGCGATGAGGGCGTGCCCTCGGCGATCAGGCGCCCGTTCGCGATGATCGCGAGCCGGTCCACTGACTTCTCCGCTTCCATGACGTTGTGGGTCACCAGGAAGACCGAGCATCCTTGCCGACCCAAGAGCCGGATCTGATCCCAGAGCAGCCTTCTGCGCAGCGGGTCGACGTCGTTCGTCGGCTCGTCCAGGATCACCACCCGTCCTGGCCACACGGTCACCATCGAGAACCCGACCAGCCTCTTAACCCCGCCGGACAGCCGCTGGCCCATGGTGGTCGCCCACTCGCCAATGTCGAGCGCCTCGATCAGCTGCCCCGCTCGCCTGCGCACGGCAGCCCGGTCCCCGCCACGGATCCGGCCGGTCAGCTCGATCACTTCGCGCACCCGGAACGAGTCGATCGGCATCGGGGCCTGGGGTAGGTACGAGCAGAGCTGGCGGGCTGCTCCCGGGTCAGCGACGAGATCGAATGGTCCGAGCGTGATCCGACCCTCGGTCGGCTTCAGCAGGCCGATTACCTGCTTGACCAGCGTGGACTTTCCCGCCCCGTTGGGCCCGAGCAGGCCGTAGACCTCCCCCGGCTGTACGTTGAGCGTGATCGCGTCGTTCGCTCGCAGCGTCCCGCCGTAGATCTTGGTGACGCCCTCAGCCCGGAAACTCCAGTCTCCCGACATTCGATCGGTCTGCGCCCTGGTCGTGCTGGCTACCATGCTCGCCTGCCATCATCGGGGTCGAAGGAGCAGCGTGGCCGCCGGTGGCCGGCCCAAGCCGGACACGGCGAAATGGCTCGCCGCGCCATTCGCCAGGCTCTCCTGAGACCTGGCCCATTCCTAGGGCGGTCCGGCCCGCATCGGCCGGGACCTTCGCCCCTCGCGCACCGGCGCCGCCCTCACAGATCAGCGACGGCCGGGATCACCTGGCTGCCGATGATCTCCAGCGGGGTGACATCCCAGACGTTGGCAACGGCGCCGATCGCGGCGTCGAACCCCATTTCGGCGAGCTTTCCCAGCTGATCCACCACCTCGGCTGCCTTCTCGCCATGCGGCCCCACGTCGAAGATGTGGTAGCAGGTCTTGATGATCTCGTCATAGACCCGGCCCTCGGCGTCGCAGTGAGCCCGCAGCACATCGAGCTTCCTGGCCAGGTCGGGTCCGGGGAACAGGTTGCATGCCTGGGCGTACCTGGCCACGAACCGCAGCGTCTTCTGCTCGCCGCCACCGCCGATCAGGATCGGCGGATGCGGCACCGAGAGGGCCTTCGGGTAGTTCAGCGGCCGTTCCAGCTCGTAATGCGTGCCCTGATACGGCGATTCGCCGCCGCGCCACATCTGCAGGCAGATCTGCAGCGTCTCCTCAAGCCGTTCGAACCGCTCTGCTACCGGCGGGAACGGGATTCCGAGTCCGGCGGCTTCCTCCGCATTCCACGCCGCGCCGATGCCGAGCCAGCCCCGCCCGCCGGACAGCACATCAAGCGTCGTGACGATCTTGGCGAGCACGCCGGGGTGCCGGTAGACCGTGCCGGTCACCAGCGTGACCAAACTGGCACGGGAGGTGCAGGCGGCCAGATAGCCGAGGGTGGTGTAGGCCTCGAGCATCTCGCGGTCTGGCGGGCCGATCAGGCCGATCTGGAAGAAATGATCCATCACGGCGATGTGGGAGAAGCCGACGTCGTCGGCGGTGCGCGCCACCGTGGCCAGATCCGCACCAAGCCGGGCGGGACCGCCTGGCGAGCTGAAATCGGGAATCTGCAGTCCGATCCTCACGTGAACACCTCCACCAGGCAGCGTCTCACGCACCGCGCGGGTGTCGCACGGCCGGGACGGCACTAGCGAAAAGGAGTTCGTTATGCATAATGGTGGGCCGATCGGGTAGCCGGCATCTGCTGGCGTCCAATCTCCCCGCCAGCAGAGGGAGTGATCGGTATGGCTGGCATGCTGCGGGTTCCCCGGAGCCGTGGCGCCCTCAGCGGCGTCCTGCTGGTCTTGCTTGGGATCTGGGGCGGGCTGATCCCGTTCGTCGGCCCCTATGTCCACTACGCCTACACCCCGGATCGTGCCTGGACCTATAACTCGGGTCGGTTCTGGCTGGAAATCCTGCCCGCCGTTGGCTTGGTGCTAGGCGGCCTGATCGTTCTGCTCAGCAGGCTGCGGCCCGCCGCCTTGCTCGGTGCGTCGCTGGCCGCGCTCAGCGGCTGCTGGTTCGCGGTCGGCAGCGCGCTGGCTCCGCTGTGGACCAGCAACCTGCCGGCTCAGGGGAAGCCGACCGGCGGGCCGGTGGCCCAGGCAGTGGAGCAGATCGGATTCTTTACCGGGCTTGGCGTGGTCGCCGTGTGCGTCGCGTCGATCGCACTCGGACGGCTCTCCGTGCTCACCGTCAGGGATCTGAAGAGCGCCGAGCGGGCGGCTGCCACGCCCGACCAGGCCGCGGTGTCCAAGGCCGACCGGGCCGCGTCCGCCACCGCAGCCGCAGCCGCGGCTTCCCGTGCCGACCGGGCCGCAGTGTTCGCAGCCGAGCCCGCGGGTCGCACCGCCAGCCGCGGCTCGGCGCCCGTCGCCACCTTGATGCGGGTCGCTGGCAGGCGCACCGGCGAACATCGCGAGCAGGCACCGGATCCGAACGATTCAGTCAGCACCAGCACCAGCACCAAGCAGTAACTGGGTTCGGCGCCGAATTTATGGCGACCGCTGGCTAAGGCCCGGCGCTCGGCGAATGTGCTCCGGGCCTGAAAGCGGTCGAAGCGAACACCAACAGCTTGTACGGCCATAATCCCGCGCTCACCAGCCAGCCCATCGTTAACCTGGGCAGCCCGGCGGCCTCGGCCAACCTCACCGGTCTGTACCTGCAAGCCGTGCTGGTAAGGGTCAATAGTCCGGCGACACTCGAAAGAGTCCGCACGTTCCTGGTCACCCATACGGCGCTGTCCGCGTCCGGCACCGCGCCGAGAACCTTCGGCGAGGCCGTGCAGGCAAGAGTCACTGTCGGCACTGCCGTGCAGCGGCTGGTGTCTATCGCGGTTGCCCTGACGCTGCTGGTGGCCGGCTGCAGCCTTGCCGTCGTGGTCGGCGGTGGTCTGGTAGAGCGCAAACGGCCCTTCACGCTGCTGCGGCTGAGCGGTGCGCCCACCGCCACGCTCTCCAGGGTGGTGCTCCTGGAAGCGGCTTCTCCCCTGGTCGCGGCGACGCTCGTGGCAGCAGGCACGGCCTACGGCATCTGCGTGCTGACCGTCAAGCCGATGGCGCCAGCGGGCACGCCCACGCCGGTTCTCGGCCACGTCTACTACCTGACCATGGGAGCAGGCCTGGCGATCTCGCTAGCAGTCATCCTGATGACGCTGCCGCTGCTCGGCCGGATCACCGCGCCAGGAAGTGCGCGCTTCGAATAACTCGGCAGCGCCAGCGATCAGCTGCGATCCGGCCTCGTCGCCAGGCTGACCCGCACCATGGCACTTGAACCTTCAGCCGGATTGTGGCCGTATAGACAATCATGGCGAACATGCGTCAGCCGGGACTGAGCCGACCGCAGCAAATTGGATTGCGCCTGGTGGGGGCCGCGCTGCTGGCCGCGACCGCGGCGATGCACCTTGACTTGTACCTGACCGGCTACCGGTCGATCCCGACCATCGGCCCGCTGTTCCTGCTTCAGGTCATCGCGGCCTTCGGCCTCGCCGCGGCCGTGCTGGTGACCAGCAGCCAACTCGCCGCCGCCGCGGGTGCGGGGTTTGCCCTGTCCACCTTCGGCGGCTATCTCCTGTCGGTGTGGATCGGCCTGTTCGGGTTCAAGGAGGTCCGCACCACGGCGGGGATCACGGCCGGGGTGATTGAGATAGCCGCGTTCGCGGTGCTGGCCGTGTTTGTTGTAACGTCCCCGCCTGCCCCGGCGCGCGAGGGATCGGCCGCCGCGCGCCGCCCGGTTCTGGCCAGGCTGCAAGCAGGCGTTCCTGGCCTTGTGCCGGCCATAGGCGGGGTGTCGGTGGTCGCCTTGGCGCTGCTCGGCGTCGCCGCGGCCGGGTCGGGCGGCTCGGCGCCGACCGCGGCCGGCGGGCTGAAGACAGCGAGCATCGGCGGCGTCACGGTGCTTACCAATGCCAAGGGCTTCACTCTTTACTGGTTCGCCGCGGACACTCCGGCCAGGTCGAACTGCAACGGGTCGTGCGCCGCCTACTGGCCGCCGGTGATCGGGGCGCATACCGCCGGATCCGGGGTCAGCGGCACCTTCGCCACGATCAAGAGGTCAGACGGCTCGCTGCAGGCCACCTACAACGGGCATCCGCTGTACACGTACATCGGCGACAACGCTCCCGGCCAGGCCCGCGGCAACGGCATCAACCTGAACGGCGGATTCTGGCACGAGGTGACCGTCACCGGCTAAGCGGTGCACACGCGCACCTGTTGTCCCCACCTCTGCTAGGTCACCCGCCGAGCAGGCGTCAGCCGTTTCGCAGCCCTAGCCGACAGGAAATGACTCCCGGCCTCGCGAGGTGGCTCGCTACTCGGAGTCGTACCTGAAGCCGCCGAGGAAGCGGCGGAACACGCCTCCCTCGGGCGTCAGGGGTGCCGCAGGCGGCGGTGCCTCAGCGCGCTCGCGCCCGATCGGCTCGTCATAGTCAGCCCGCGCGATGGCGTCCACGATCTGGGCCTCATCAAACTGATCCGAGCCAGGGATCTTCGGGACGAAGCCGACTAGATCCCCGTCCAGCATGATCTCAGCTTCCAGGGACTTCGTGCCTTCGTTGCCCCAGATCGCCTCGCGCCGGTCGCCGATCACCACCCGCACCCCGTAGATATCGACCCCCGCGTTCTGCAGGTGCGCGTCTATTCCTCGCTCCCTGAGAGCATCGGTGACCCGTCGGGCCCGGTTCTCGTCCATCCGCAGAGTCTATGTCCGCCAGTCTGGTGTCCTACTCGGGCTGGTTTGCAACGGCCATCAGGCGGTGACCGCCAGGGCGAGCGGGAGCACAGCCGGCGCACCAGCCTGTCTGAGCAACATCGCCGCGACGGTCATCGTCCAGCCCGAATCGATCCGGTCGTCCACCAGCAGCACCGGCCCGTCCACCCGCCCGACCGCATCCCGAAGATCATCAGGAACCACCAACTCGCCCCAGATCCCCCGCAACCGCTGCGCGCTGTTGTTATGACGACCGACAGCAGCGACAGAGCCGGACTGAGGATCCTCCGCGTAACCGAGCCCGCCCAGGTACGGCATCCGCCCGATCTCGGCAATCCGCCGCCCAAGGCTCTGCACGAGTTCTGGCCGCGTCCGCGACGGCACCGAAACAACTGCCACCGGCCGCTCCGCCCAGCCCCACGCCGCCAGCACCTTGACCACCGCCGCGACAAGATCGTCGGGCACCGAGTCGTCCGACCAGTCGTCATGGCCGACATCGCCGCCGGGGCTGTCGGTGGCCACGGGCACGGCGTTCTCGCCGGGTCCGGGGGTACCGTCGGCGCCGGCTCCGCCCGCCGCGGGCTCTGTGGCGCATGCCCTCGTGCCTGGAGTGCCGTCGGCGCCGGCACCGTCTTGCTCGGGTTCTGCCTGGATGTCGGTCAGCAGGGCGCGCAACCGCGGCCCCCAGCCCAGGTCGGTGAGCCGCCCGAGCGCCCGGCCGACCTCTGCCGACACGTCCTGGCTGATCTTGCCGACCACATCGACGCCCAGATCCCGCATCCCGGCCGGCCACATCTTCCTCGGCTCCACCTCGATCCCAGGCCGGAGCAACTGCTCGCGGGCCGCGGCGGCGCCGGACGCCGTGACCGAGGCCGGCCAGCGCCTGCCGGTGCAGTTGTCGCACCGCCCGCAGGGAGCCGCATCAAGATCATCGAGCTCGCGGCGTAGATACTCCATCCGGCACCCGGCCGTGGCCAGATAACCGAGCATCGCCTGGCGTTCCCGCTCCCGCTCGGCCGCCACCCGTGCGTAGCGGTCCGCGTCGTAGGTCCACGGCTGGCCTGTTGCCAGCCAGCCGCCGCTGACCCGGCGGACCGCACCGTCGACATCGAGGACCTTGAGCATCATCTCCAGCCGGCTGCGAGACAGGTCCACCCGGCATTCCAGCGCCGCGGTCGACAGAGGCCGGCCTGCCTGCGCGAGCGCGGCGAGGGCAGCCCGGACCAGCGCTTCAGCCGGGAACGCCAGCGAGGCGAAGTAGGCCCAGATGTCGGCGTCCTCGCGACCGGGCAGCGCGATGACCTCGGCCCGGTCCACCCCGCGGCCTGCCCGGCCGACCTGCTGGTAGTAAGCGACCGGCGACTGCGGTACCCCCAGATGCACGACGAATCCCAGGTCGGGCTTGTCAAACCCCATGCCGAGGGCGCTCGTCGCCACCAGGGCCTTGAGCTCGTTCGCGAGCAGGGAGTCCTCGGCGGCTTTGCGTTCCGTATGGTCGTCTTTACCGGTGTAGGCGGCCACCTGATGGCCGCGCTCGCGCAGGAAGGCTGCGGTCTCCTGGGCGGCGGCCACCGTCAGGGTGTAGATGATGCCTGAGCCTGGCAGCTCGCCCAGGTGCTCGGCGAGCCAGGCGAGGCGCTGCTGCGGTCCTGGCAGGGCGACCACGGCCAGCCGCAGGCTGCTGCGGTCCAGCGGGCCGCGCAGCACCAGCGTCGGGTCGGCCAGGCCCGCGCCGAGCTGCTCGGCCACGTCGCGGGAGACTCTGGCATTCGCGGTCGCCGTGGTCGCCAGGACCGGCACACCTGGCGGCAGGTCCGCAAGCAGGGTGCGCAGCCTGCGGTAGTCGGGCCGGAAGTCATGTCCCCAGTCGGAGATGCAGTGCGCCTCGTCCACCACGAGCAGGCCGGTCGCCGCGATCAGCTTGGGCAGCACCAGGTCGCGGAAGCCCGGATTGTTCAGCCGCTCCGGACTGACCAGGAGTACGTCGACCGCGCCAGCTGCGATTTCCGCGTAGACCTCGTCCCACTGCTCGGCGTTGGCTGAGTTCACCGTGCGCGCGTGGATGCCTGCCCGGTCCGCCGCCTCGATCTGATTGCGCATCAGGGCGAGCAGCGGGGAGACGATAACCGAAGGCCCGGCGCCCCGAGCCCGCAGCAGCGCGGTCGCGGTGAAGTACACGGCCGACTTGCCCCAGCCGGTCCGCTGGACGACCAGGGCACGCTGGCGGTCGGCGACCAGGGCTCGGATCGCCGTCCACTGGTCATCCCGCAGCCGCGCTTCTGGGCCTGCCAGGGCGCGCAGGATGCGTTCGGCCTCGGCGCGCATGGCGTCGGCGGGTCCGGTGTCGCCAGTCATGGGTTCCTTCGTACCAGCTGGCACCGACCGCTGCCCGGTCGATTGCTCGGTGCCGCGGTGCCCTGCGCCGCTAGCCGCGGCCTGACGACGCGCCGTTACCCGCTGACTCCAGTGCGCGGATATGCCGGTAGGCGAGCAGCAGCGGCAGTATCCCGACCACGCCGAAAGTCATGTCGACCGGCGTCCAGAACACCGGTATGCCGCGCAGCGGGCCTGCGACCAGCGCGAACGGAAGGACCAGCAGGCAGGCGATCATGCCGAACTGCACCACCCACTTGTTGCGGACCGGATCACGAATAGGCCCGACGAACGCCACCGCGATCGTGAGGTGGGCGAAGCCAAGCCAGTCAGTGCCATAGGCGAGGAACGGATAGCGGGCATAGCTGCCCGCTATGCCGCGGTGCGCCCGTTCCAGCCAGGCGGCAACGGCTGGCAGGCTCCTCGCCAGCCACGCACCATGGCCATGCAGCCAGCCGACCAGCAGCGCAGTCTCGCCCGCCAGCGGAAATGCGGTCAGGCCGGCCAGCACGAGCCCGCAGACGAACAGGACAAGCCAGAACCGGATCCGGCTCAGCAGCTGGCGCTCAGTCACCGGCCTGCCGCGGGCGCGCACGGCCTGAATCCCGGGTGCGCTGACCACTCACCCCACCGTCCCCGCACCGGAGTACTCGCGGCGGATGGCGTCCCAGTCGGCGGTCGCCCGCAGCTCGCCAAGGACGGCGGTGAGACCCAGGTTGACGCGGGCGACCGACAGCAGGTCGGCGGGGATCGCCAGCCGGCTGATCACTGCAGCGTGACGGCCGGACCTGGACAGATCGGGCCGGATGAGCTCGGTAGCGAATTCCGGCGTGTAGCTGAACGGCTGCGGTGCCACGATCGGCTGCAGCGCCTCC
This sequence comes from uncultured Actinomycetota bacterium, assembly GCA_963850875.1. GTDB lineage: Bacteria > Actinomycetota > Actinomycetes > Streptosporangiales > Streptosporangiaceae > Chersky-822. The sequence goes on along the minus strand of CAWKNA010000003.1, from coordinate 700,158 downwards.
CGCAGCCAGCACATCAGCGCCGGTGGCCTGGGCGGGTCGGTCTGATCGAGGTAGCCCGCCTCGGCGAGCACCCGGTGGAGTTTCGTTTCATCACAATCGACGACTGCCTGCGCCGCCGACTGCATGGTGGCGACCTGACCCGCGGTGTAACGGCGGACGCAGCCGAAGTCGAGGAAGGTCACGCCGCCGTCGGCGTGGAAGAGATAGTTGCCAGGGTGCGGATCGGCGTTGAGCATGCCCAGCCGGATCAGGCTGCCGACGGCGAACCTGAAGAGCACGTCGCCCCATCGGTCGCGCAGCGCCTGCCCGGCTGTCCGAGCGCGTGGCCAGCGCAGGCCGTCGATCAGCTCCATGGTGAGCACGCGGCCGGTGCACAGCTCTGGCACGATCTCCGGGATCCGGATGAAGGGGTGCCCGCGGTAGGCGGCGGCAAAGGCGGCCTGGCTGGCCGCCTCGGCCCGGTAGTCGATCTCGTCGGCGATCCTGGCCGTCAGCTCGCGGGCGAGCGCAGGCAGATCGGCGCGCACGCTGGTCAGGCCGGAGCCGAACTGCAGGAATGAGGCAAGCAGCTCACCATTGCGCAGGTCTGCTCGGATCGCCTGGGCGACACCGGGGTACTGGATCTTGACCGCGACCTCGCGGCCGTCCTGAAGGCGAGCGGCGTGCACCTGCCCGATCGAGGCCGCCGCGATCGGGTGCGGGTCGAAATCGGAGAAGAGTTCACGCAGCGGACAGCCGAACTCCGACTCAGCCAGGTCGACGGCCAGGCCGCCCGGCATCGGCGGGGCGTCGTCCTGCAGCCGGGCGAGCGCCGCCTGGTAGACGTCCTGGTGCTCAGCGGGGATCGCCGGGCTCAGGGCGGCTAGCGACAGCAATTGGCCGGCCTTCATCAGCACGCCGCGGGAGTGGCCGAGCAGGTCCGCGTACCGTTCGGCGGCCCGGCCGTGCCTGGCTGCGACGTCGGCCTGGTCCCGGCGCAGGGCCGAGATGCCCGTGCCGCCGACGTGCCGAAGGGTCAGGCCGACCAGGGGCAGCGCGCGCGCCAGCCGACCGCGCGGCAGGTGGTAGCCGGGGGCGACCTGATCCGGCGAATCGGGCACTGGCGGGTCGATCATGGGCGGATCTGCACTATCAGCTCCAGGCCTGAACTTGCCACTTTCTTGTGTTAAGTATTTACTTGGCTCATGACAGTGTCAACTCCGACCAGGGACCGGATCATCGACGCGGCCATGGGGCTCTTCAGCGAGCGGGGGTTCCACGGCACCAGTGTCGTGCAGATCGAGGACGCGGCCGGGCTGTCCTCCGGCGCGGGCGGGATCTACCACTACTTCCGCAGCAAGGAGGAGTTGCTGACCGCGGGTATCGACCGGCACCTGGCCAGGCTAAGCGCGCTGCGCGACCTGCGCAGGCTGCTCACCGGCCTGGACGACATGCGCAGCGAGCTCACCATCACGGCCCGCTACACGCTCGCTGAGCTGGACCGGGAAGCCGAGCTGCTGCAGATCCTGGCCACCGAGGCGCGGGCCAGGCCCGAGCTGGTCCGGGCCGCGGTGGAGCAGCTGATCGACGCCAGCTACGCCGAGTTCGCCAGCTGGGTAACCGACCGGACCGGCGGCCGGGTACCAGCGGACCGGGCCGCCGCGGTGGCAGCGGTCGGACTCGGCGCGCTGCTGTCCTCGCGCGTCCTCGCCGCGCTGGCCATGACCTCGGTGACCGTCGACGATCAAGCCTTCGTGCAGGCCTGGGTCGACATGATGATCATGACGATCGGTGAGTGAGCCACGCCGATCTCGGTTGCGCCCCGGCCGACGGCCGCTCTACGCTCGCGGCCATGCCCACGCTGCCTGAGCTGTATGTCGCCGTGGACGTTGAAGCGGACGGGCCGGTGCCTGGCCCGTACAGCATGCTCTCGCTCGGCATGGCGGTAGTCGGGCACGCCGATCTGACGTTCTACACGGAGCTGCGGCCGATCTCGGACCAGTTCGTTCCCGAGGCGCTGGCCGTGTCCGGTCTGGACCGAGACCGGCTGCTGCTTGAGGCACCGGCCGCTGAGGACGCCATGCGCTCCGCGGCACGCTGGATCAACGGACTTCGCCAGGTCGGCCGTCCGGTCTTCCTGGCTGCCCCGGCCGTATACGACGGAATGTTCGTGCACTGGTACTTCAGGCAGTTCACCGGAAGCAGCCCGTTCGGCGCCACCGGCTCGGGCATCGACCTGCGCAGCTACTGGATGGGAATGACCGGCTGCGAATGGGCCGAGACCCGGAAAGGAATGATCAAGGGCGCGCTTGGCCTAGCCAACCTCGCCCATACTCATAACGCTGCCGACGACGCGGCCGAGCTGGCGCAGATCTTCGGCGCCGTGCTGGCCAGCCGGGACGAGCGGAGCTAGCCGCTGGCGCGGACTGCGGGGATGACCTCGGCAGCCAGCCGGCGAAGCTGGCCGTCGGGATCGGCCCCGACCGGCATGATGTTGAACGCGGTGAATCCCATGGCGACGAAGCCGAGCAGCGGCGCGCTCGACGTTCCGTCAGCTCAGGCTCGTGATCAGTCCGCGGTTAGCAGGGATCTGATCCGGTCGGGACCTAGCGACAGCATCAGCGTCGGCAGCCGGGGACCGGTGTCCCGGCCGACCAGCAGTTCGTACAGCAGCGTGAACAGGGCCCGCTGGGCGGCCTTGAGCTCCGGAGTCGCCTCAGCGTCGGCCGTCAGGCCGACCTGCAGCTTGGGCACGCCATAAACCAGCGAGGTCAGGCCGTCCAGGGACCAGTCGGCTTCCAGGCTGTCGAGCAGCAGGTCGATGGCCTGTTTCTGGGCCGGGGCCAGCCGTGCGAGCCGGTCGCGATCGGGCTCGGTGCGCACCCGGGTGCGATCCTCCTCGGGCACGTACTCCCGCACCCAGGTCCGGGCGCAGTCCAGCCGGGGACGGACCTCGTCGAGGCTGGCGACCGGGCTGCCGGGGTCAAGATCACGCAGGATGCGCAGTATCTGCACGTCGTCACCGGCGGTGATGTCTACCAGCGAGGCGAGCGTGCGGAAGGGAACCGGCCTGGGGGTGATCGGCAGCCCGCGGCCGACCGCCCGCCTGAAGTTGGCACGCTCCCAGCCGTCGGCCTGGCCGGTGGCCACCCGCCGGTCGAGTGCGTCCCACTCGTCGTAGACCCGGCCAACCTCGGGACCGAACGAGAGCGTGATCGACTGGCTTGGCTTGCGGCGAGCGTACAGCCAGCGCAGCAGCGGCGCTTCGAAGATGCCAAGCGCGTCTGCTGGCGTCGGCGCGGCACCAGCCGAACTGCTCATCTTCGCCGCGCCGCTGGTGCCGACGAACGAATAGGCGAGATAGACGGGCGGCAGGCCGCCGAAGATCTCCGTGACCAGCCGGGAGCCCACTGTGAAACTGGAACCAGGAGACGAGTGGTCCACACCCGCGGCCTCGAAGGTCACCCGCTCGAACGCCCAGCGCATCGGCCAGTCGATCTTCCACGCGAGCTTGCCGTGATTGACCTCGCCGAGCACGAACTCGCCGTGGTGCCCGCAGGCGCACCGGTAGCGCAGCCCGGTCGTGTCGTCGTCGAAGGAGACCACGGCCGTACTGTCCCGGCCGCAGACCTGGCAGTACGGCCGGTACGGATAGTAGTCACCGGCCACGGCCTCCCGGTCATCCTCATCGCCGTTCTTCGGCGTCCGGTAGGCGCCCAGGATGGCGCCGATCATGTCCCGGGTGCGCATGGCGTGCAGCACCTGAGCGCGGTAGGCGCCCGCGGCGTACATCTGCGTCTGGCTGATCTCGGTCACCTCTACGCCGAGCCGGTCAAGAGCCGCGCGAAACGGCGCCTTGAAGTGCTCTGCCCAGCTTTCGTGCTGACCGCAGGGGTCAGGGACGGCGGTCAGCGGGCGGCCGATGTGCTCGGCGAAGGAGTCAGGTACCCCGGCGGGCACCTTGCGTAGCCGGTCGTAGTCATCCCAGGAGAGGATGTGGCGGCCAGGCAGCCCCCGGTCACGAAGCTCGGCGGCGACCAAGTGCGGAACCATGATCTCGCGCAGGTTCCCCAGGTGGATCGGGCCAGACGGGCTGATCCCCGACGCGCAGGTCAGCGGACCACTGGGAGCGCGGTTCTCGCCCTCGGTGCTGACCTGATCGGCCACGGCGGCCACCCAGTCAGCCTGCTGAGCCGCGGCCACCCGCCTACCTCCCGCTCCGATTCACCTCGACCCGTGCAGGATAGGCCCGGTCCGGTGGCGCCATTCCCGCCGGGCTGACAGTCGGCTGGGACTGCGACACGCTGTGGGCGCTGATATTCGTGGCCGGGGCCCCGAGCATCCGGCTCTTAGCGAGAGATACGGCAACCTATCGCTGGACCGGCACCGAGAGACTGTGCCGGTCGGCGGGGCCGAAGTCAGCGGGCAGCTTCCAGTCGTAGTTGATCTTGTCAGCTCGCAGCACGTGAGCTGTTTCGGTGGCCACGATGCCGTCGAGGGCCGGCAACTCCTCTTCCAGGAACTTGAACAGAGCCTGGTCGTCGGGGAAGAGTGCCTCGACCACGATGTCGTGCCGCCCGGTGGTGTAGCCGAGGTATACCACCCGGTCAAGGACCGCAAGCGCTTGGCCGACCGCCTGTAGCTTCCCGGGCGCGACCCGGATCATGATGAGGACGTCGGTCGCGTAACCGGTCTTGCGCGGGTTGAAGACGGCCACCACCTTGATGATGTCCTCCTCGAACAACCGGTCCATCCGCTTGCGGACCGTCGGCTCGGAGATCCCCAGCGCCCTGGCGATCTGTGCCGTCGGCGTCCTGCCATCCGCCTCGAGCAGCCGCAAGATGGCGACGTCAGTCGCGTCGAGATCGTTGAGCGTCCTGGCCTCGCTGGTCATCTCCACCTCCTCGCGGATAGCCTTCCCGCTGATTGCGGATCCGGTAAAGCAACGTAGTTAAACCTTCGTGAATCAGCAAGCAACTGTTGACATCTCCTTCTGAACAGGGCTACACATTGCTTACGAACTTCTTGTTTCGGGAGGCTGCGATGGCCGACTTCGAGCTCAACCGGCCGACACACACGGCGCAGGAGCAGCCTTCCATCCCTGACGGCGAGTACGCCGAGCGGCGGGCGAGAGCCGCCGCCGTGGCGCGCGACCTGGGCCTGCGCGGCCTCATCGTCTGGTCTCGGGGTGGCGCCAGCTACGACAACTTCGGGGATGTCCTGTACCTGACGAACCATTACGGGCCGTTTCCGTGGATCAACGACAAGCCGCCGCTGTGGAGCGGACGCGGTCAGTCGGCGGTCGTCCTCACGGCAGACGGAGACGCCGAGCTCTGCGTGGACATCCCAGACTGGCGTGACGACCTGGTTCGGATAGACAAGGTGCACTCCGACCGGAACCTCTACCGGGGCGTCGCGGACGTCGTTAGGCGTCACGGTCTTGCGGAGGGCGAGGTTGGCATTGTCGGACTTGAGGCCATGCCGGCCTCGGCTCACCGGTTTCTGGCTGCCGAGCTGCCCGCGGCCAGACTCGTGGACGCCGACGATCTCGTCATGCAGCTGCGGATGCGCAAGAGTCCCGCCGAGCTGGAGATGCTCAAATACTCCGCGAAGATCGGCGCGGAAATCTCGGCGGTCCTGATGGAGCGGGCGGTCGAGAACGCGACCGATGGCGATGGCGCGGCGGCCGGGCTCGCCTATGGCGCCCTGATACCGAACGTTGCCCAGTGGGACATTCCATACGCTTCCGGGCCATGCTCCGGGCATTTCCAGTGGCCCCGCCTTCCCCAGCACGACGCGGTGCGCCCGTACCAGGTGGGCGACCTGGTCCATCCGGACAACTACGGCTACGTCAACGGTTACATCTACGACATCGTCCGCACCAGGGTGGTGGGCGATCGCCCCGCCGACTGGCAGAAAGAGATCATCGACGGCGCAGCCGGCTGCGTGCGGGCCGTGATCAGTCATCTGAAGCCAGGGATCACGGCAGGCGAGCTATTCGACGTCGGCAAGGCCTATCTGGTCGACAACGGATTCACGGACGAGGTCGCGTTCAACTCAAGCTTCCCATGCTTTGGCCACCAGGACGGCCACGCCTTCGACGATCCTTGGCTGGCCCGCAACACGCCAGACGAGGGCGTGGTGATCACGGACAGCACCGTCTGGTCGATCGAGATCCAGGTTGGCCGGAACGGGCACGCGGCCGGCTTCGAGGACATGGTGCTGATCGATACCGACGGCACGACCACCATCTTGACCGCCGACCTGCCAGTCCGCTGGGGCTGGTAGCGAGCCGAATGCCGGAGCCCGGATGAGACTGGCCCTGCTGCAGTTCGCGCCCGTGCTGGGTGAGCTCACACCCAACCTGCGGCGGGTTCTGGACGGCGTGCGCGCGGCAGCGGCGGCGGGCGCCGGGCTGCTCATCGCACCGGAGATGTGCCTCACCGGCTGGACGCTGCCGGACGACCGACTGCGGGTTCGGCTGGCCGCCCAGACGGCGGCCGTGGCGGTACCGGCACTGGCGGACGCGGCCAGGGGCAACGGAATCACGGTCGTCGCCGGAGGGCCGCTCCCGGTCGCTTCCGGCATCGGGATCAGCAACTGCGCGATAGCGCTCGCCCCGGACGGACACCGCGCGGTACATCGCAAGCTCCACCTCTTCGGCCCTGAGGCGCAGTGGTGGGTACCCGGCCAGCAGGTCGAGGTAGTGGCCGCCGCGGGCACCGTGATCGGCCCGCTCATCTGTTACGACGGCGAGTTCTGCGAGGTACCCCGGCTACTGCGGCTAGCAGGCGCGCGAGTGCTAGCCGTCGCGACCACCAATATGACCCCCTACGAGCGGGATCAGGACCTCATTTTCGCGGCGAGAGCTCTGGAGAATGAATGTGTCGTGGCGGTCTGCAACAGAGTCGGCACCGAGGGTGATTGGCGCTACTTCGGGCGCAGCCTGATCGCCGATCCGCGCGGCAACGTGGTGGCGCAGGCCGGGGCCGGCGAGGAACTGCTGCTCGCTGAGGTGGACGCCACCGCCAGCTCCGCAGATCCAGCGCTCGGCTATATGGCGCATCGGCGCCCGTCGATTTACCAGGCGCTATGCCATGCCGGGCAGCCAGGCAGCACCCCGGCGGAGCACGAGGAGGTAGGGACATGACGGATAGCCAAGCTCGAATCGGGGACGAAGCCGTCAGCACGGGGTTCTTCGTGCGCAACGCGACCGGCCTGGTACGGGAAGTGTCCTGGCTGGACGCGGCCATGTACAACATGATCTGGGCCTCGGTCCCGCTCGCGATCGCTTTCCTGCTGTTGTTCGGGACCGCGTTCTACCCCGGCGGGAACCTGTACCTGGCCTGCCTGTTCGCCTTTCTGGTCACCGTGGCGACCGGCTTCCTCTATGCGATGCTCACCGCGATCATCCCGAGGTCTGGTGGTGACTACACCTGGATCTCCCGGATCCTGAGCCCGCCGCTAGGGTTCATGAGCAACCTCTCCTGGAACTTCTGGATCACCTTCTTCGTCGGGCTGTACGCGGCGTACACGACCGCGTACGGACTGTCGCCGCTACTGCGGCTATGGGCGGCGCGCACCGGGTCATCGGGCCTGCTCAGCACTGCGAACTACCTGGATACGCGCAGCGGCACCCTGATCGTCGGCCTGATCGTGGTGCTGCTGTCCGCCCTGCTGCTCTCCTTCGGCCGCGGGCTGCGCACTTTCCTGCGCATCCAGCGCTGGACCTTCGTGCTGTGGTTCGTCGGCGCGATGCTGATTCCGATCATCGTGCTGCTGGTGACCAGCAAGGTCTCCGTCTTCGCGCGCTTCGACAGTTATGTTTCCGCGCTCGGTGGTCCGCATCACGCGAGTGCACTGATACTCAAGAACGGAGCAGCCGCGAGCGCGCCGTTCAGCCTGCATCAGTCCCTGCTCATGCTCACCCAGCCGTTCTATGCGCTGGCGTTCATCTTCCAGTCCGTCTACTTCGGCGGCGAGATCAAGCGCGCCAAGCGCAGCAGCATCCTGTCCATCCCCGGCGCCCACGTGCTCGCGACGGTCCTGATCCTGCTCGCCACCGTCGCGTTCCTGGCCGGCGCCGGTCACGGCTTCCTGGCCGGGCTCGCCCTGACCGCACCTGGCGCCTACAAGTTCGGTTTCACGCCGCTCTATACCGAGATCGCGGCCGTGGCCTCCGGCAACATCGTGGTGGGAACGATCATCATCCTTGGCTTCACCTCGATGCTCGTGATCTTCGTGACTCAGACGATGCTGCAGCTGTCGCGCAACATATTCGCCTGGAGCTTCGATCACCTGCTGCCCGATAAGGTCGCCGAGGTGAGCGAGCGAACCCACGCGCCGGTCACGTCGATCGCCGCCATCACCGTGGTCAGCCTGATCAGCGTGGTCATCGTGTCCCTGAACCCTCAGCTCACCTTCCTGGTTGGCCTGGTCGGCCTGTGCCTGACCTACCTCATCGTGTCCGTCGCCGGGATGCTGCTGCCGTACCGTAAGCCTGAGTTGTTCGAGGCTTCGCCGTACAACCGCAGGATCGGCAGGGTACCCGTGCTGACTATCGTGGCCGCGGCCAGCTTCGTCCTGATGGGCGCTGCCATGACGAACCTGCTGCTCGACCCGAACTCCGGCACGAACTGGCACCTGAATACGGACCGCGTCGTGCTGGTCGCGGCGATTTTCATCGTCGCGCTGCCGATCTTCTACGTAATCAGGGCGATACAGCGAACCCGCGGCATCAACGTTGACCTCGCCTACACCGTGATCCCGCCCGAATAGCCGTACCGGCCGCCAGGCAGAAGCTGGAGAGCGCATGGGTCTGCTGCACCGCAACCGGCACGAGGACGCGCTGAAGATCTTCTATGCAGCAGACATTCATGGCTCAGATACCTGCTGGCGCAAGTTCCTCAAGACCGGTCAGTTCTACGGCGTCGACGTCATGGTCCTCGGCGGTGACCTCACCGGCAAGGCGATGGTGGCCGTGGTGCGCGGCGCGTCAGGACTGTGGCGGGCGCAATTCCTCGGCCGGGTCGCTGAGGCCACCGACGACGACGAACTCGCTGCACTTGAGGCACAGATCCGATTCAACGGTTTCTACCCCTACCGCTGCGACCCCGACGAACTCCAGCGGCTCCAGGATGACCCGGCCGCCAGGCAGGCGCGGTTCGAGCAGGTCATGCGGGAGGACGTGACGCGGTGGATGGAGCTGGCGGCGGATCGGCTGCACGAATCGCCGACCACCTGCCTGATCATGCCGGGCAATGACGACGGCGAGTACATCGCGGACGTGCTGGCGGCAGCGGCGCCGACCGGCAACGCGGAGAACCGCCTGATCGAGGTCAAGGGATTCCAGTTCGTCTCGCTTGGCTACTCGAATGTCACGCCCTGGCACACCGACCGCGAGCTCAGCGAGGATGAGCTGAGCAAGCGCATCGAGCGGCTGGTGAGTCAGCTCGACCCGGCCAAACCCGCGGTCTTCAACCTGCACGTGCCGCCGTACGACACCCGGATCGATGACGCGCCTGAGTTGGCCGACAACCTCCGGCTGGTCGGCGGGGCCAGCGCCCGGATGGTGCCCGTGGGCAGCCACGCGGTGCGCGCCGCGATCGAGACGCACCAGCCGATCCTGTCGCTGCACGGGCACATCCACGAGTCCAGAGGCGTGGCCAGGCTCGGCCGGACGACAGCTATCAATCCCGGCAGTGAGTACAACGCGGGCGTGCTTCGCGGGGTCATCGTCACACTCACGGCGGACAAGGTCGTTGGCCATCAGTTCGTCGCGGCCTGAGAGGTCTGGCATGCGCGTCGTCTACGATCCAAGCCACGTATTGCACGACCCGGCGACCGAGGTGCAGTTCGGCGTACCGATGCCGATCTACGAAGTTCCCGCCAGGGCCGAGTCGATCCGCTCCGCTCTGCTGCGGGACGACGAATTCCTCTTCGCAGAGCCCACCGAGCACGGCCTGGCGCCTGTCCTTGCCGTGCACCATGAGGGCCTGGTCCGGTTCTTGGCCGAGGCGTGGAGCCGGTGGCGGGAACATGGCGGCGGAGGCGCCTCGATGGCACCGCAGTTCATGCCGGACACCATCCTGCATCCGGCTTTGCGGGAGGGAATGGGTCCGGCTCCCGAGCCGTCGGGCCCGATCGGGCGGATCGGCTACTGGTGCTGGGAGACCATGACGCCGCTCGTTCCCGGTAGCTACCAGGCCGCGTGCGCCGCAGTCGATGTCGCCCTTACCGCAGCCGACCTGCTGCTGGCAGGCGATCATGCCGTCTACGGTCTGGCGCGCCCGCCGGGCCACCACTGCCCGAGGTCCGCATTCGGCGGCTACGGCCTGTTCAACTACTCCGCGGCTGCCATCGCCTACCTGGCAGAGCGGCTAGGCAAGGTGGCAGTGCTCGACCTTGACTACCACCACGGCAACGGCATCCAGCAGATCTTCTACCAGCGCGCCGACGTGCTGTACGTATCGCTGCACGCCGATCCGGACCGTGCCTTCCCCTACTTCATCGGCTGGGCCGACGAGACCGGCGCCGGCCAGGGCGAAGGCTGCAACCTCAACCTGCCACTCCCAGCCGGCTGCACGAATGACCGATACCTCGCGGCACTGGAGACCGCACTCGGCCGGATCACTGATTTCCGTGCGGCAGCCCTGGTGGTCGCGCTCGGCTTCGACACCTACGGCCAGGACCCAATCGGCGACTTCGCCCTGACCACTGATGTTTACCACCAGGTCGGCAGCCGCACGGCCAGGCTCGGCCTGCCGAGCCTGGTGCTGCAGGAGGGCGGCTATTTCGTTCCCAAGCTCGGCGAGAACGCGCGCACGTGGCTCCGCGGGCTGCTGGGCAGACCGCTTGACCTGCGGGCGACACCTGCATGATGCATGGCCAGGACCGACAGCCAGATCAGCGAGGAGGAGAGCATGGCCACTGACCGCAAGCCATACGCACTGGGACCGGAGGGCTGGGAAGGACCGGGACTGCCCCAATCGGCCCGGGCCAGCTTCATGGCGTCACCCTGGATGGAATGCAAGGCCGACGCGCTGAGGGACTTCGGGGCAAAAGCGGCGTTCCTCGGCGTACCGTTCGACCAGGCGACGGTTTACCGGTCGGGCTCAAGCTCAGCGCCGCGCGCTCTCCGCTACGTATCCGAGATGTTCCTGCCGTACCTCGGGGACTTCGATATCAACGTCTTCGACGAGTTCCACCTGGTTGATGTCGGCGACGTTCCGATGATCCCGGCCGACGCCGCGCGTTCCCGCAGCTATATCGAGCGGTACGTCGGCGAGATACTGACCGCCGGCGCCCTGCCTATCTGCATCGGCGGCGACCACTCCATCCCCATTCCGATCGGCCGCGCGCTCTCCGAGACGATCACGGGGCGACTCGGCTATGTGCACTTCGACGCGCACATCGACTGCCAGCCGAACTTCGCTGGCCAGGACTTCACGAACTGGTCACACGTAGCCCGCATGATCGAATTGCCGAACGTCGACCCGCACAACGTCGCGATCATCGGCGCGCGCGGCGCGCTCAACCCTCCCGAGCAGTGGGACTTCGTCGAGCGGCACGGAATCCGCGTCTTCCGGATGCGCGAGGTCAGCCAACGCGGCATCGAGGCGGTGGTACGCGAGGCGCTGGACATCGTCACCGACGGCACCGACGCCTTCTACTGCAGTCTGGACAGCGACGTCGTCGACGCTTCGGCGATGCCAGGCACGGATGCGCCGGAACCAGGCGGCCTGCTGTCGACCGAGATGCTGAGGGCTTGCGAGATGATCGGGGCACGACGACCAGCGGTGCTCGACATCGTCGAGCTCATCCCGGCATACGACCACCCGGCGATGATCTCGCTCCGGCTAGCCGGCTACATGATCCTGCACGTCCTCGGCGGCTGGGCGGCTGGCGGCCAAGTTGCGAGCGGCCCGATCCTGGCTCGGTAATCTGCGCCGGTATCTGCGCAGCCCAACAACAGGGCAGAGCGGGCCGGAGCTGTTCCCCGCTTATCGCCGACGTGCCATCCGTGGTTCCGGGTTCGAGCCCCGGACGCCCCCGCCTGGCATGCCGGCGAATTGCCAACGATCTGTCGGCCCATCGGTCTATCGTTCCGCCATGCCCAAAAGCCGACGTCGGCCACGCGCCGCCGCGAGAGCTACTGCAGCACGCCGGGCTGCGCAGGGTCAATCCCGAGACACTGCGCAGGTCCGGCTGACCACTTCTGACGTAACCAGTCACGCCTCCTGTTGATCTGTGGTGTGTCGGTGCTGGCGTCCGCTTTGTGATCATGGTTTGGTTCGGGGATGCCGCATGCAGAGCAGCCGTCGTATGAGGAGCTGGCTGCCCGGCACGCGGAACTGACGGCGCGGGTCTCGGAACTCCTGGCGGTGGTGGCGGAGCAGGCCGCGCTGATCGAGACGCTGCGGACCGAGGTCGCGGCGCTGCGCCGGCAGGCGGGCCGGGATTCCTCGAACTCATCGCAGCCCCCGAGCCAGGACGGCCCGGCGGCTGAGGCGAAGGCGGCTAAGCGGGCAGCGCGGCGAGCACGGCCGGCCAGGCCGCAGGGCGGGCAGAAAGGCCATCCGGGTGCGAGCCTGGCGTGGGCCGCCCGGCCGGATGAGACCCTGGTCATCGAGCCGGGCACTTGCGGCGGGTGCGGCGCGGACCTGGCCGGCGCCGCGGGCCGGGTCGCTTCTGCCGTGCAGGTGCTCGATATCCCGCCAGCCGCGCTGACGGTGACCGAGTACCGGATGATGAGCCGCACCTGCGGGTGCGGGCAGGTCACGACCGCGCCGGCCCCGCCGGGGGTAACCGGGGGCCCGGTCTGCTACGGGCCGAACGTGACCGATGCGGCAACGCTGCTGGCGAGCACGGACGTGATCGGGGTCGAGCGGGCCGCGGATTTGATGGGTGCGCTGCTCAAGGCACCGGTCTCCACGGGGTTCGTGTCGCGGTGCCTGGTCCGCCTCGACGCGGCGTTAATCACCGCTGGATTCGAGGACGCGCTGAAAGACGCGCTGAGGGCGGCGGACGTGCTCGGTACCGACGAGATCCCCGCCCCGCTCACCACCGCGGCGGCCAGCGCCGAAGGCTGCGGGAACCCGCACGTCTGCACGGTGCGGACCATGCGCGCCTATACCGGCGGCGGGCCGGACCTCATCTGGTACGGCGCGGCCGGGAATCGCACCAAGGCGTCGATCACCGGCTTTGGGATCCTGGACGGTTTCGCCGGGGTCCTGGTCCGCGACGACTACGGCGGCTACCTCAGCTACGACGCCGGGCTCGCCGGAGTGCAGCAGTGCGTCGCTCACCTGTACAGGTACCTCGACGACGCCTACGCGACCGGCCCCGAATCCCAGGTCTGGACCCGGCAGGCCGGCGACGCCCTCCGCGAGGCCGCCGCCGCCGCCAGGACCGCCCGCGGCGCCCGCCAGGCCAGCCTGGACCCCGCCCTCCTGGCCCGGCTGCGCCACAGCTACGACCAGGCCGTCGCCTTCGGGGTCTCGGTCAGCTTGTCCCGGCCCTGGCACAAGGGAAACCACCCCGGACTGATCCTGGCCCGGCGGCTGAAACGCAAAGCCGGCCAGGTCTGGCTATTCGCCACCCGCTTCGACGTGACCGGGAGCACCGGCGCCGGCTGACGACGGTCCCGTTGTGACGGCGTTCGCGGAGCTGGTGTCGGGCGGCTCTTACGTGGCCGTCCTGGTGGCGCGGCACGACAGTGCGCTGCTGGCATGGCGGCTCGCGCCGGGCAGTTCGCGGCATTGGCCGCTGCCGCCGGGCCTGGGCCTGGGACCGGGACCCTGACACCTGCCGCTTCCCTAGCCGTCCAGTCCTTTGTCGTCATGACGCCATCCGGCCGGCTTGTGCTCGACGTGCCTGGCACGTCCATGGACCGGCTGACCGCCATCGGCCCGGCCGATCGGGGCTGGGTCTCCCGGACCGAGCCGTGCCATCAGGCGCGGCTCCCGAACGATCCGCTGTCGGGATTCCAGGTGCTCGTCGCGGACCCGGGCGGCGGCCTCGGCACGGTATGCGGCCATGGCGTCGGGATGATGCACGCCACCCAATCGTTCTTGGTGTCGCGCGACGGCGGGCGGACCTGGCGGCTGCGCAGCGCTGAGGTCGCGTTCCAGCCAGACCCGTTCGGAATGCCGTTTGGTGGCCCAATGGGCGTCGCCTGTCCGGCCAGGTCGGTCTGCTACCTCGCGACTTCAGCCGAGGTGAAGACCAGCACCGATGGCGGCGTGCGGTGGCGATCAGTCGTGCCCCCTGGCGTTCCTGGCAATAGCGCGTTCGGCGCCGTGTTCAGCGTCCTCGGGTGGCGGAACGGCTGGCTGCTACTGCAGGGCGAGCGCTTGCTGCGGACAACCAACGGCACGCGGTGGATAGCACTGGGCAGGCTCAGTAGCTGACGAGGGAACTCGTAGTCCAGCAGCGAGCAACCGCGGACCTGAAGCGAAGGCGGAATCAGCAGGGCTAACGGTCGGCGTCCCGGTGCTTCGACTTTTCGATCCGGTCGATGGTTGTGCGTCCTAGCCCCGTGAGCGCATGGATTTCCTCCTTCGTGAACAAGCCGCTCTCCAGGCAGGCCAGTACGAGGCGATCGCGGTTGGCTGCCTGGGCGCGCTGAGTCTCGCCCCATGACCGGAGTTCTTCCCGCAGCGCCTCGCGGTTCTCGGTCTCCGCCACACCTACTCCGCCTCCGCGTGGCAGGACGCCAGGAACCTGAGCATCCCGGTCCCGTCTCTGCTCCGGTAGAAGTCGATCATCTTCTCGTTGAACTCCTGCTTTCGCGCGGCCGGGACACTGATCGCGTCGATGCCGTGGGACATCAGCCAGCCGTTCATCATGTACCGGGCGGTCCGTTTGTTCCCGTCGAAGTAGAACTGCATGAATGCGCCGAACAGAAAGTAAGCGCCGGCCTGCTCGAACACGCCAGGGACCGCGCCCGTGATGAACGCGGTACCGCGGTCGTAGATGCGGCGCAGGTTCTCCCCGCCGGGCTCGGTTGGCGGGGGGTGGTGCGTGCCGTACTCGCCGAGGGAGACGCTGACGTTCGCCAACTGGTGCCCCTCACCCCGGAAGTGCCCCGCCTCCAGGGCCTCATAGCGGGCTATCAGGTGGTTGAGGTAGTCAGATGTCTTCTTGCTGAGAGCGAACCGGCCTGATTCCACTAGATCCTGCAGGTGGGTCGCTGACTCCGACAGGCTGAGGATCTGCCGCTCATCGCTGAGGCGCCGGCCGCCGACTGTGACGCCCTCCAGAAGAGTCTGCACCTCGGGATAGGTGAACGGGTTGCCTTCCAGCACTGCCGCGTCCCACACATACTCGGGGAGCATGCGCATGAACCGCCATAGAGCCCTCCTGATGCCGTGCGTCGGCAGTTCCGGTACGGCGGAAACATCCCAGGTGAAGCCCAGGGCGCTCGTGGCCTCATTCTCGCCCATTTCCCGGATGATACACCACGCGATGCATCGATCGCTACGTTGATCACCAGCCTCGCGTCGCGGCGGTAGGCGATCGCGCGCAGCCGCCACAACCGCAGCAGGTCATGCGGGCGGCGGAACTGCTCCGGCCGCCGGGCGGCTCCCACGGCGGGAAGGTGTCCTTGCCGTCGAAGGTGAAGGCGTAGCTGGGCGAGCCCGGTCCATCACCGGCCTGCCCTTGCCGTCAAGCGCGGACTGGGTGAACAGGCTGACCAGCTTGACCTCCCTAGTCCCGGCTTCCCGTCTTCGGCTTTGCCGGCGCGGCCCTCGGTCTCGCTCGACGCCGTCGACCGAGAGCGGGAAAGCGTGGGCGTGCCAGCCGGCATCGCGGTGCGCGGCGGCGAGTTCGCGCATGTGGCTCTAGCTGATGTGCCCCGGCGATCCCGGCCAGCCCGGCGACGGTCGCCACGGCCTGCGGCTGATCCACCGGTCAGCCTGGGTGATTCGGGATCCCGCGGTCACGCCGCGGGCGTCGTCGCGGCGGTTCACTTCGCGGCCTTAATGGTGCGTGACCTGCTCAGACGTACGGGCAGCGGGTCGCCTTCGACGAGGATGGGGCGGTTCGCATGGCGGGACGTTCGGCCCACTGTGGCTGTGACCTGTATGTATGCCGTGCTGATGGGTCATCATGCGAACCGCGCAGACGGCCGAGTTTCGGCTGCCTTCTGAGTGCACGATGCGGGTGCGCGGGTCTTTGGCGAGTGGTTCGGGTGCTGGGCTCGACGGTACCGCTCGGCTCCGTGACAGCCTCTGCGCTCCGTGTTGTGCGGCCCGGTCTGGCGTGCCACTGAGGGGGATCAGGTGGTCGGCGCTGTCACCGCTTTCTTGCGGCCGGATGATCGGTGGCTCGTGCATTTCGACGCGGCCAGCCGGGATGACAGTTGCCGGCCGCTGCTTGTCGCCGTTGCCGGGAATACGGCAAGTGACCTGTTCACGACGATCGAGGAAGCGGATGGCCAGGCGCTGGAACTGTTCGGCCGGCTTAGCTTCACTGTGTCCCGCCGGGAGGGCAACTATCTGATACCGGTCGATCTCACGTCGCCGTGCGAGGTCCTTCCCGGCCGGCCCTCCTTGGGGCGTCGCCCCGGCGGCTAGCGGTGTCGCGCGCGGAACGCCGCGACGTTGACGCGGCTGAGGCAGGCCGAGGTGCAGTAGCGTCGCGACCGGTTCTTCGACAGGTCGACGAGTACGGCGTCGCAGCCGGAGGCACCGCAGGCGCCCAGCCGGTCGAGTTCCTGCTCGCTCACGACGTCGATGAACGCCATCGCCGCCTCGACGGCCATCCGGTCGGCCAGCGGCGCGTCCGGTGGCGTCGCGTGCATGTGATAGCGCCACTCGTCGTGCCGGACGAGCTGCGGAAGCGCTTTCGCGTCCCGCAGCATCGCGTTGACCTGCGTGACGATGCCGTCCTCGTCGAGGCCCCACAGCCGCCGCAGCCGTGGTCGCAGCGCGCGCACCTCGTCGAGCTCGGCGAGGGTCCGTCGTTGGGCGCCGGTCCAGCCCCATTCGCGCACGAACCTGTCGAGTGCGGCGACGTCCGTGAGCGCGTCGCTGTCGCGGTCCTGGGTGTTCACCAGCGCGGCGGCCGCATGCAACGCGACTTCGGTGTCATGGGCAAAAACCATGTTGACTCATTTCGCTGCCGCGCCTAGCCTGTAACCAGTGTAGCTCGGAAT
This sequence comes from uncultured Actinomycetota bacterium, assembly GCA_963850875.1. Classification (GTDB taxonomy): domain Bacteria; phylum Actinomycetota; class Actinomycetes; order Streptosporangiales; family Streptosporangiaceae; genus Chersky-822. The sequence continues at coordinate 683,018 of CAWKNA010000003.1, read as the reverse complement.
ACTCATTACGTCTTGCGGATCGTGGAGGCATCGTGGCGAACCGGTCGCTGGGCAACGCGGGGCTGGGGCTCGCGCTCCTGTCCGGCGCGACGTTCGGCATCTCGGGGTCATTCGCCGCCAGCCTCATCGCCGTCGGGTGGACGCCGGGTGCTGCCGTCGCGGCGCGCGTGCTCGTCGCCGCCGTCGTGCTGACCATCCCGGCGCTGCTGCAGATGCGGGCGCACCGGGTGACCGCGCGGGGCGCCCGCAGCGTTGTCTTCTACGGCGTCGTCGCGGTCGCCGGCGCGCAGCTGTGCTACTTCAACGCCGTCGAGCACCTCCCGGTCGCGGTCGCGATGCTGATCGAGTACTCGGGCATCCTCCTGGTCATCGCCTGGATGTGGGCGCGGCACGGCCACCGCCCGCGCCGGCTCACGGTCGCCGGCTCGGCTGCAGCGCTCATCGGCCTCATCTTCGTGCTCGACCTTGTCGGGTCGCACCACGTCGACGGCACCGGCGTGCTGTGGGGGACCGGAGCCGCCGTGGGCCTGGCGGTCTACTTCGTCATCTCGTCGCGGAGCGACGACGCGCTGCCGCCGCTCGTCGTCGCGTGGGGCGGCCTCGCCGTCGCCGCCGCGGTGCTCGGCCTCGCCGTCGGCGCGGGCGCGCTGCCCGCGCACGCCGTCGCCACCGACGTCACACTGATGCAGCGGCACGTGTCCTGGGTCGTGCCCGTGCTCGGCATGGCACTGGTCGCCGCCGTTGTCGCTTACGGATCCGGCATCGCCGCGGCGCGGCTGCTCGGTGCGAAGGTGGCCTCGTTCGTAGGGCTGACCGAGGTGCTGTTCGCCGTCGCCTTCGCCTGGCTCCTGCTCGGCCAGCGGCTGAACGCCGTCCAAGGCGTCGGGGCGCTGCTCGTCGTGGGCGGCATCGCGCTCGTCCGGATCGACGAGCTGCGTCACCCCGGTGGTGCGATGCTCCGCCCGCTTGTCACCAGCGCGACCCCGCAGGCGGCGTCGGGCTCGACCGCCGGCCGACGATCGCCCTGACAGCGGGAACGCCTGGGCATGCCAGCCGGCCTGGCTGATCCAACGGTCCACCGGGCTGATTCCGAGGCGCCGCGACGGCAAGGCAGGTGACAGCGCGGCCGTTCACTTCGCGGCCTTGACGGCCCGTGACCTGCGCAGACGTACGGGGAGCGGGTCGCCTTCGATGAGGATGGGGCGGTTCGCATGACGGTACGTTCGGCCCACCCGCCAGCAGCCTGCTGTGGGTCCGGGGAGTTCCGGCAGGCCTAGTCCTCATAGTGGTAGCGGCACTGGGCGATGCGGATCTCGTCCTCGACTACCTTGTAGATCAGCCGGTGCTCGTCGGTGATCCGGCGTGACCAGTAACCCTGGAAGCCGTACTTCAGCGGTTCGGGCTTGCCGAGTCCCTCGTTGGCATTGCGCGCGATGTCTTTGATCAGAGTGTTGATGCGCTTGAGAACCTTGCGGTCCTGGACCTGCCACCACGTGTAGTCGTCCCAGGCAGATTCGTCCCAGACGAGCTTCACGGGTCGGCCAGCTCGTGCTCCGCCCCGCCCCCGTTCTCCAGCCGGTCGATCGACGCCAGCAGCCTGCGGGCGTTGGGCGGGCTCCTGAGCAGGTAGGCGGTCTCCCGCAGAGACTGATAGTCGTCCAGCGCGACGATCACGACCGGGTCGTGCCCGGCGCGGGTCACGATGACCTCCTCGCGGTCCTCGACGACTGAGTTCAGCGTCTCGGCGTATCGCGCCCGAGACTCGCTGTAGGTTATGGTCTTCAACCACACGCCTCCTCTTGACGTACAGGAAATTGTACGTTAGCTGGAACGCGCTGGCAACACATGTTATGCCCGGCGCCCGCCCTTCGGGGATCCAGAGGAACCGAATGAGCCCCGGCGCCCAGGTCTCATGGCAAAACGATGTCGCCGCCTTGCATGCTGTTCCCGCCGCACCCATCCTGCCCTGCACGACCGGCACACGGAATCCGTTATACCTATGGGGGGTATAGTTACCTCGTCCGCCCGGCGGCATGCGTCGCGGGCGTACATCGGGAGGTGCTCGATGGCCGGTTACAGTGCTACGAAGGCCGACTATCTTCTCCGACTGCGCCGGATCGAGGGCCAGGTCCGGGGCCTGCAGCGGATGATCGAGGACGACAAGTACTGCATCGACATCCTGACTCAGGTTTCGGCCGTGACCAGGGCGCTGCAGTCGGTATCACTCGGCCTGATCGAGGACCACATGGCCGGCTGCGTGGTCGAGGCCGCCAGGGCCGGCGGCCCGGAAGCCGATGCCAAGGTCCGTGAGGCTGCCGACGCGATCGCCCGGCTGGTCCGGTCGTGATTGCCGCCGCTGTCGCCGCCGGAGCGTCCGGCGTCACCGGCCTCACCGGCGTTCTTGCCGCTCAGCCCGCTGCGGCGCTGACCGCGGGAACGGTGCTGACCGCGGGAACGGTGCTGCACAATCTCGGCGAGTCGTTCCGCGAGTCGTTCTTCATGTTCTGGGACACGCTGTGGGCGCTGATCCTCGGCTTCAGCCTGTCCGGGGCGGTGCAGGCGTTCGCTCCCCGCAAGTCGCTCAGGGCGAAGCTCGGTGATCACCGGCCGGCGGCGGTCGCGCGGGCGTCGGTGTTCGGCACGCTCTCCTCATCCTGCTCGTACGCCGCCTCGGCGATGGCGAAGTCGCTCTTCGCCAAGGGCGCCGACTTCGTGACGTCGATGATCTTCATGTTCGCTTCCACGAACCTGGTGGTCGAACTCGGCATCGTGCTGATCGTCCTGATCGGCTGGCAGTTCGCCGTCGCTGAGTATGTCGGCGGCACGATCATGATCATCCTGCTGGCCCTGCTCGGCGGCATGTTCCTGGCCGGGCGGCGGGTCGAGGCCGCCAGGACGAGGCTCGCCGCAAGCCAGGTCGGCGGCGGGCCCGAGCAGGGCGCGGGCCAGGAACACGGAGCAGGCCACCAGCACGGCGCACGTCAGGAACACGGAACAGGCCACGAGCACGGAGCAAGTCGCGAGCAGAACACAGATCACCAGCAGATCGACCACGCCGGCTCAGATCCCGCGGCACAACCTTGGCGCGCCCGGATCCGCACCAGAGCCGGCTGGGCCGACGCGGCCGGCTACACCATCGCCGACCTGACCATGCTCCGCAAGGAGATGGTCATCGGGTTCGTCGGCGCCGGGTTCCTCGCGGTCCTGGTGCCCGCCGCGTTCTGGCACGCGTTCTTCATCCAGGGCCACGGCATCTGGACCAGCATCGAGAACGCGCTCGTTGGCCCGTTCATCGCCCTGATCAGCTTCGTCTGCTCGATCGGAAACGTCCCGCTGGCCGCGGCCCTGTGGAAAGGCGGGATCAGCTTCGGCGGAGTGATCAGCTTCATCTTTGCCGACCTGATCGCCCTGCCGCTGGTGCTGATCTACCGCAAGTTCTACGGCGGCGCGCTGGCGATCCGGATGCTCGCCGTCTTCTGGGCGGTGATGGCAGCCGCCGGGCTGGCGACCCAGCTGATCTTCTCGGCACTCGGCCTGATTCCGACCCACCGGCCGGTCCAGATCGTCCCTGACCGGCTCACCCTGAATTACACGTCCATCCTGAACATCGTCTTCCTGCTGATCTTCGCGCTGCTGTACTGGCTGTACCGGCACCGGGAATCACTCGGCGGCGGGACCGGCTACGCGATCGACCCGGTCTGCGGGATGCAGGTGGAGCAGGCAACCGCCCCGGCGAGGGCGACGGCCGACGGCCGCGCGTTCTGGTTCTGCTCGGACCGCTGTTGCGAACGGTTCGAGTCCGATCCGACCAGGTTCGCCACCTCCCGCGCCTAAAGATCGGCTCATCCAGGCAGGTCAAGCTGGCCATGGTGCTGCCGGTTAGATTCGGGCGGCGACGCGCGCAGAAGTCCGCAGGGCGGGAAAAAAATCTTCGCGGCCCATGTCGATCTGACGCCTCGGCATTCGACGCGTGGGTGCAAGACAGAAAAAGCGGCGGTCCGAGACCGCCACTCGATGCCACCGGGGCCGGCAGATCAACCGGTCACCGCAGACGCAAGGGAGCAGAGCAATGCGATTCCTGGGATACACCCTGGCCGACCCGTCAACCCCGATCCCGCCGCCGGACCCGGAGATGTTCGCCAAGATGGGCGCCTTCGTCGAGGAGGCCACCAAGGCCGGGATCCTGCTGGCCACCGGTGGTCTCACGCCACCTGAAGAGGCCACCAGAGTGCGGTACACCGACGGGCAGTTCACCGTCCTGGACGGGCCATTCTCCGAGGCGAAGGAACTCATCGGCGGCTGGGCCCTGATGGAGTGCCGTGACAAGGCCGAGGCGATCGAGTGGACCAAGCGGTTCCTGACCATCGCCGGCGAGGGCGAGTCGACGATCCGGCAGGTCTACTGACCGTGATCACCGTTTCCGGCGGGGTCCATAGGGCCCCGCCGGAAACTTGCATGAGTGCTCGGACCGGTGGTGTGATCGGTTCTCGTGACGGGCTCCCAGACGCATGCCGCGATCGAGGCGGTCATCCGGCTGGAGTCGGCCCGCCTCATCGCCGGGCTAGCCCGCTACGCCGGCGACATCGGCCTGGCCGAGGAGTTGGCCCAGGATGCGGTGGTGGCCGCGCTGGAGCAGTGGCCTGCGGAAGGGGTGCCGAGGAACCCCGGTGCCTGGCTGATGACCGTTGCCAAGCGGCGGGCCGTCGATCAGTTCCGCCGCAACCGGGAGCTGGAGCGCAAGTACGCCGAGATCGGCCGGGCGCTGGAGGCCGAGGAAGATGACGGCACGGCGGCGTTCGACCGCGCCGTCGCCGACGACATCGATGACGACCTGCTGCGGCTGATCTTCACCGCCTGTCATCCGGTCCTGTCGGTGCAGGCCCGGGTGGCCCTGACCCTGCGCATGGTCGGCGGCCTGACCACGGCCGAGATCGCCCGCGCCTACGTGGTACCCGAGCCGACCATCGCGCAGCGCATCGTCCGGGCCAAGAAGACGCTGGCCAGCGCCCGGGTTCCGTTCGAGACACCGGACAGTCAGGAACGCCCGGCCAGGCTCTCCTCCGTCCTTGAGGTCATCTACCTCATCTTCAACGAGGGCTACGCGGCTACCGCCGGCGACGACTGGATGCGACCGGCGCTGTGCCAGGAAGCCGTGCGACTTGGCCGCGTCCTGGCCCAGCTCGCGCCGGATGATCCCGAGGTTCACGGCCTGGTGGCGCTGATGGAGATCCAGGCGTCCAGGATCCAGGCCAGGACCGGGCCATCCGGGGAACCGATCCTGCTGCTCGATCAGGACCGGGCCAGATGGGACCAGCTGCTGATCAACCGGGGACTGGCGGCTCTGGCGCGGGCGGAGGAACTTGGCGGGACCAGGGGACCCTATGGCCTGCAGGCCGCGATCGCCGCCTGCCACGCACGGGCGTTCCGGCCGGAAGAGACCGACTGGCCGCGCATCACCGCGCTGTACTCCGTTCTCGCCGACGTGATGCCCTCACCCATCGTCGAACTGAACCGCGCAGTCGCGATTTCGATGGCGTTCGGACCGCAGGCGGGCCTGGACCTAGTCGACCAGCTCGCCGCCGAGCCGTCGCTGCAGGACTATCACCTGCTGCCCAGCGTGCGCGGCGACCTGCTGATGAAGCTCGGCCGGCTGGCCGAGGCACAGGCAGAGTTCCAGCGCGCCAGCAGCCTGACCCGCAACGCCAGGGAGCGGGAGCTCTCCGCCGAACGAGCCCGATCGGCCAGTGCGCAGCCGGCCGCACCCGGCTAGCACGGCCTGTCGTTGCGTTGGCAGAGCGTTAGTCGGAGTACAGCCGGGCGAGGCTGACCAGTCCGATGTCATCGACGTCGGCGGCGATGCTACTCAGTTCGCTGGTGAACCCGGCTCCGCTGAAGCAGATCAGCTGGGTATGCCTGGTGTCGTAGCGGCCAGCAACGGTGATCAGGTCTCGGATGTGACGCAGGCGGTCGAGATGTCCCAGTCCCATGACGTCGTTCCACTTCGCCTCGCCGATCGCCAGCAAGGGAGCTTTCGCGCCGTCGGCGATACCCACCACCGCGACGTCAACCTCGTGGGCCGTTCGGCGTGCGGCGTCGTTGACCACGCCATGACCGACTCGCGCGGGCAGGCCACCACCCAGCAGCTCAGGCGGCGCGTAGTACAGCACCCAATCGCGGCAGACCTGCTCGAAGTGCGGCCCGAGGACGTTGCTGGTGAACCGCCGACGACTAGCCTGCCAAACCCGTGCTGCCATGCCGGGACGCTCCAGCTGGTCCCATACCGGCCGCATGATGGCGTGATAGAAGCTGATCAAAGGCTCTGTGATCAGGTAGGCCGGACGGTTGTCCCTGAATACGTCTCGATCGCGGTGCAGCAGGCCCGCGTCTTCAAGCACCGTGATGGGGTGGGCGATGTCGGCAGCCTTACGCTCCAGGTAGCTCGCTATGCCGCTCCGGGTAGCGTTACCGTCCGCCACAGCCGCGAGCATCGAGTGGTACAGCGCCGTGTCCCTCAGATCCGGTTCCTCGGCGAGCAGGTAACGCGGTTCACGGAACAGCGGGGATTCCGGGCTCAGGACGGTACGGATCACCCAGTCGTCGAAGTCTTCGGGACCGCTCGGGGAGTCTCCTCTAGCGAATTCTCTCCGGTAAGCCGGAGTGCCACCGACAATAGCGTTGACCTGCATGGCCAGGTGGGGATCGGTAAGGTCCCAGAACTGCGCGGCCAGGCGGTGGTCGAGGGCTCGCACTACCAGTTCCAGGCCAGCGCGGCCGCGCAGCGGAGCGCTCCCGGACAGCAGACTGCCCATGAACGACATCGCAGAACCGCAAAGCAGCAGGCGGGTCCGTGAATCGGCCCGCTCCTCCCGCGATGTTCGGTAAGCCTGCTGGATCACCGACGGCAGTTCCGGGTTCGCCTTCGCCAGGTACGGGAACTCGTCTATGACCACGGGAAGCGGCCGCGCTCGGCCGAGCGCCAGCAGCGCATCGGTCACCTCGGACCAATCCGCGAAGTGGTACGGGCTGGGCGGCCGGTCATAGGCGGTTAGCGCGGAACTGATCCGCCGCAGCGACTCAGCATTGGTCGCCTCGGTCGCGCCGAAGTAGAACCCTCCGGTCGCAGTGCACGCGGCATCCAGCAGAAAGGTCTTGCCCTGCCGACGGCGACCCCTCACGACGCCCAGAGTTGCACCCGGCGCAGGATCTTCGATGAACCTGGTCAGGGCAGCCCACTCATGGTCCCGGTCGAACACGCCAGCCGGTTTCTCCACGATGCACTGCCAAGTTATGGGACTACATTTCTATTAACTATACCCCCATATTTCATGCTCGACTTCCTGGTACTAAGGAGAGCTTGCCGCGTTGCCCGCTGGCTGGACAATTCGACCTGGACTAACAGTTGAATCGAATGCGTGTTCCACTAGATGGTATGAGCAAGGGAACGCGTCCTGGCTGGTGGCCGTACCCGCAGGTGTGCACAGCCGGTCATCCATGGGGGCCTGGTCGCGTCATCGTCGGGTGGTCACCGTGTGACTGCCCGGGCGCGCTGAGCCATCCGGGCAAGGGCCATCAGTACGTCCGCTGCGGCACTGTGGGGTGCACTGTGGCCTGGTACCGACCTCCACACGGCTGGCCGCCTGCCGGGCAGGCCCAGGACTCGCGGTCAGGCGATGACCCAGACGCCCAGGCCGCGGACTGGTGACCTCCGAACCGGTCCGAACCGGCCCCGCCCGACCAAACCGGCCCCGCCCGACCAAGCCGGCTCCGCCCGACCAAAACCGGCCCGGCCTGAAACCGGACCGGCCGACCAAACCGGCCGGGCAGGTCACCGTGCCAGCACGGCGGCCGGCCTGTCAGACTACCGACCATGCAAACGCTGGTCGCCGATCATCCGCTGATCGCGCACAAGCTCACCGCGCTCCGCGATGTCCACACCGAAACGCCGGTGTTCCGCCACCTGACTGACGAGCTGGTCACGCTGCTCGCCTACGAGGCGACCCGAGACGTCCGGGTCGAACACGTCTCGGTGCAGACGCCGCTCACCACCGCTGCTGGCGTCAAGCTGGCCAGGCCGATCCCGCTGGTGGTCCCGGTGCTGCGGGCCGGGATCGGGATGCTGGAGGGCATGGCCCGGTTGCTGCCCAAGGCCGATGTCGGCTTCGTCGGCCTGGCCAGGGACGAGGAGACCCTGGTCGCGTCGACCTACGCCACCAGGCTGCCCGCCGACCTGACTGACCGGGACACATTCGTGCTCGACCCGATGCTGGCGACCGGCGGCACGCTGGAGACGGTCTTCCAGATGCTGGCCTCCCGCGGCGCGGCGTCCATCACCGGGATCTGCCTGCTGGCCGCGCCTGAGGGGGTGGCCCGGATGGCGGCGTCCTTCCCCGATGACTTCCCGATCCCGGTCAAGGTGGTCACCGCCGGCCTGGACGAGCGACTGAACGAACGGGGCTACATCATGCCCGGTCTCGGCGACGCAGGTGACCGCCTCTACGGTCAGATCTGACCTGGGCGCGGCAGGTATCCTCCGGCCGGATCTTCGGATCAGCCGCCGTCAGCACGCCAGCCTGGCGAACGACCCAGCGCTGACAAGATCTGGTCAAGCGTCGATGCATCCGGTGGCGCAGGCAGTCCGGGCCGGAACGCGGAGCCGGGCTGCAACCGCCGCTTGCCATCTGGCACTGCCTGGGCGATCGGTAGTGCGGCCTGCGTCAGGTCGGGGCTCAGTTCGTAACGGATCCGCAGGGCCCGGGCGACGTCCCAGCCATGCACCACATAGTCGATGAAGTGGAAGCCGATCGCCTGAGCTCCAGGGAATCTCAGCGCCGGGCTGATCTCGGGCAGCGAGAACTCCCGCTCCAGGACCCCCGGCTCGGCGAACGCAGCCAGGACCCGTTCGGCCGCCGCCGCGTATTCCGCGACTGGGTCGTCCCCCAGCGGCTGGACCGTCCACACGGCCGGGTCCGCACCGCGGCCCGCCGCGGCCGCGGCGAAGCCATCATGCTGCACGGTCATGTGGGCGAGCAGCTCGCCAAGCGTCCAGTCCGTGCACGGCGTGGCCCGGTTGAGGTCGTTGATCGTCACCCCGGACACGATCTCGACGCTGGCGCGCACCGCCCGGAGGTCCAGGTCTGCGACGTCGGGTGCCACCATTGCGATCATCTCCAGTCGGTCCGCGCTGCCGGAAACCGCAGCGCGACATGGCCGCGGCCGGTGCCACCTTAGTTCAGGCGGGATTCGCGGCGCGAAGCCAGGCGCGAGGCCAGGCGCGACGGCAGGCGCGAGGCCAGGCGCTCAGGCGCGCTTCTTCGCCGCCCGGAGCACGAGCGGCGAAGGAGCGCCACGCGGTTACGGCAGCTGGCCTGCCCGGTGCACGATGCCCGATCGAAGCAAGGCAGACCAGCCGAGCACCTGACCCTTCTTGATCTTCCAGGTCCCGTCCAAGCCAACGGCGGTATGCGCCTTGATCGCGACAAACAGATCGCCCATGTAGGCATAGGTCACCGGATTGATCACGATCTCGGCCTTGATGTATCCCTCTTCCACGATGGACAGGCCAACTCCAGGCCGGCCAGCGAGATCGGTGACCCGGTCGAACCGCACCTGGGGAAGCCTGGCCAGGACTCCGTACAGACCCGCGTACAGCCTGGGCGGCAGCACCGCTCTCAGCTGGCTCGACATGAGATAGTCGATCGCGCTGAAGATCCCGACTGGTCCTGGGCCGGTTGGGCTCTGATGCCGCACGTTGGCGGCGATGACCGCTTCCAGCTTCGCCGGGTCGGTCGGCAGCGATTCGAGATACCGGTAGCTGATGTTCGGCCAGCCAGCGAGCGTGCCAGCCAGCATCGGGGTGAACACGATCCTGCCGTGCTGCAGCGACGCGACCCGGCTGAGGTCGACTCTGGTCCAGTTCGACGACGTGACTCGCTTGTTCGGCGGGCCGAACAGGAACCCGCCAGTGCCGGCGGATGACGCCGCCGTCTCGATCTTCGCGTAGATCCACTCATCCGGCCCCGGGTTGAAGGCCGGTGCCGCCGAAGCGGCCCGGGTGGCGTAGTCGACCAGCTCCGCCTCGGTCCGGACCGGTCCGGTACGTGCCGGTCCGGTGGCCGGCGCGGTCGTCCGGCCTGGCCGGGCCGGGATTGTCGCGGTCGACGCCGGACGGCCGGGCAGAAGCCCGTAGCCGACCGCCACGGTGACGGCGATCGCCGCTGCCACGGCGCCCGCGATCACGAGCCCACCACGCCCCCGCGCCGCACCGCGCCCGCGCACCGTCCGGTGCCTAGGCGCCCCAGCCGAGACCTTGGTCGCAGCAGAGATCTCGGCCGCCAGTCTGCGATGCGCACCGGCCAGCCCGGCTCCCGAGCGGACGTCCTGGCGTAGCCGGGCGACGAGGGTCAGTTCATCGATGTCATTCATCTCGTTACTCCTGCCCATCGAAAGCGCTTGCCGGGTTGACGTCACCGAGGGCGGCGCGCAGCCGGGCGCGAGCCCGGTTCATCCGGGATCTGACGGTCCCCTCCGGAATGCCAAGTGCCTCGGCCACCTGGTCATAGGTCAGCGCGGCCCAGGTGACGAGGAGCACCACATCGCGCTGCTCGGCGGGGAGCGAGGCGATCGCCGCGGCGACCGATCGGCTGGTGGCGTCTGCGGCCAGCCTCGCCTCGACGTGGTCGGCCGCGGACTTCGCTGCCGGGTCGATGCCCGTCCGCGCTAGGGCGCGGAGCTTGCGCTCCTCATCCCGGTAGTGCCGCCGGATCAGGTTGGTCGCGATCCCGTGCAGCCAGGGCACGGCGCTCGGCCTGGTCAGGTCGTAACGGTCGCGCTGCCGGAACGCCGCGAGGAACGTCTCGGCGACGATGTCCTCGGCCAGATCCGGGCCGAGCCGCCTGGTGACATAGCGGTCCAGGCCTGGCGCGTGCCGCTCGAACAGCAGCGCGAACCGTTCCGGCTCAGATCGCGATCGCCTGATGACCTCCGCGTCCGGCGGCCCAGCCGCCGTCCGAGCCGGCGGCACGGCGATCTCCGGCAGTGCCTGATGCATGCGGGTGACCCTTCGACGTCGTTGCGGTGACGCCTGTTCTTGCCCGCAAAAGGCCGGCCAGGTCCCCCGCTGTGCCGCTTCCTTTGTCACAGAGATTATTCAGCGAATGCTGCGGAGAAACTCCGTGATCAAGAAAAGCCAGCAGCCCGGGCTAGATCCCGACCGGGTGCCAGACCGCCTTGGTCTCCAGGAACGCCAGCATCCGCCGCGCTCGCCGCTGGCCGGGCTAACGGCCGGGCTCGCCGCAGGAGAGTTCTCTCATCCACGCTTCATCGTCATGCCAGGCAGAGCGGCAAGAGTAAGTAGTGAAAGGAAGACCGCTCCACAGAGCAACGATCCGGAGGGAGGTGAGCATCATGGCTCTCGTCCAGCACACGAGCCTCGGCTTCGCGCGGGAGCGCGCCAGCGTCGACGCCAAGCACGACCCAGCGGGCCGCGACCGCGGCCGCGACAAGTACGAGGACAGCGGCAGCGACAAGAAGGACGCGTGACCTGCGCCGGGAGCCCGGGCCTGACCGGAAAGACTTTTCCGTCAGGCCCGGATTCCGTGTCCGGCATGACGACCAGGCCATCACCCCGCAGCACCACGGTGCGCGAACGTCGCGGCCACGAACGTCCCGGCAACAGCGGCGAACGTCCGGCCGGCAGCGCGAAACGTCCGGCCGACAAGCGAACGTCCGGGCGGCAGCGGCGAAACGTCCCGGTGACAGCGGCCAGCGTCCCGGCGATAGCGGCGAGAACGCGAAGCGGCATTAGGTCAGCCGGTAGCCGGCTCCGCGCACGGTGACGATGCGATCGAATCCGATCTTGTGACGCAGGTAACGGACATAGACATCGACGACGTTGGACGAGGGGTCGTAGTCATATCCCCAGACATGACTGAGCAGTTGCTCGCGGCTGAGCACGTGGCCGGGATGCCGCAGGAACATCTCGGCCAGGGCGAACTCGCGGGCAGACAGGTCAACGATCTTGCCGTCAACATGTGCCTGCCTGGTGCGCAGGTCCAGGCTGAGATCACTATGACGCAGCACGAAGACTTCGCGCGCATGCTCGGACCGCAACCGGAGCCTGACCCTGGCCAGCAGCTCGGCCAGGCGGAACGGCTTGCTCATGTAGTCGTCGGCGCCGCCGTCCAACCCGGCCACGATATCGTCTGGCGCGTTGCGGGCGGTGAGGACGATGACCGGCAGGGTGCTGCGGCAGCGGCGCAACTCCGTCAGGACGCTGAAGCCGTCGCGTCCGGGCAGGCCGAGGTCCAGCAGCATCAGGTCGAACTCGCCGGTCTGCGCGAGCTGCAGGGCCAGGTCGCCATCGTCAACCGATGATGTGACATAGCCCTGCGCTGTCAGGCCCTTGACCAGGAACCGGACAATGCGCGGCTCGTCTTCGGCGATCAGGATGCGTTTCATGCCTGCCCTCCGGGAACTAGCTGCCCGACCGACCCTGGGACGGTGCCCTGGTCGCGATGTGGGATGACGATACGGAACGACGCACCGCCGCCAGGGGCATCGCTCACGCCCACCGTCCCGCCATGCGCGCTGACGATGGCGGCGACAATCGACAGCCCGAGGCCACCGCCGTCCGTTCGCCGGGTATCGAGCCGGGCGAATCGGTCGAAGATCCGCTGGCGGTGGGCGACCGGAACGCCGGATCCGTGGTCAGTGACGCTGAAGACGAGATCGCTTCCCTGGACGGCCGACGCGAGCTCGACCGCTGTCCCAGCCGGCGTGTGCGCGGCTGCGTTGGCTGCCAGCTGCATCACCGCTTGGGTGATCCGCTGGGCGTCGAGCACCGCCTTGCCTTGCGCGGTGCCGGTCAGCACGAAAGGACGGTCATCGAGCACGCGAGCCTTTGCTGCCAGTGTGGTAGTCAGCACCTCCAGATCGACTGGTTCGAGGCACAGGAATCCGGGGCGCTCGCTGCCGGCCAGCAAGAGCAGGTCGCCGACAAGCCGGCTCATCCTGGTGAGCTCATCCGCGGCGATCGCGAGAGTCTCCGCGTCCTCGGGATCGGCAGTCTGGATGGTGTCGAGGTTGCCCTGGATGATCGCGATCGGCGTACGGAGTTCGTGGCCAGCATCGGCCAGGAACCGGCGCTGCGCGGTGAACGTCGCCTCAAGCCGGTCCAGCATGCCGTTGATGGTGAGCGAAAGCTCGCTGATCTCGCCCCGGCCGCGGATCGGAATGCGGCCGGACAAGTCCGTTTCGGTGATCCGCTGGGCGAGCTCGGTGGTGTCCCTGATCGGGCTCAGCACCCGACCAGACACGATCCACGCGAGTACGGACGCCATGGCCAGCGCGACGGCCCCGACTTCCAGCTGGAGCCGGGTGGCCTGGTCGACGGTCGCCTGCGGCTGGGATGTGAGCACTATGGCTACGAAAACCCCATGAGTCGGGTCGCCAGCGACGCGAACCGGTATCGCCGTGTAGTGGATCTGCCCGACGGCTAGCTGCGCTGAACCGCTCACCGGACGCCTGATCGCCGCCCAGCTGGCTAGCAGCGCACGGTCACGACTCATCAGCGCGGCGGAAGATGTACTGCTACTCGCGACGATGCGGTTACCGGTCAGCCCGACCAGAACCGTGCCCGATTGTGACAGCGTGCGGCTGGCACCCGCCGTCAGCAGCGAGCGCACCTGACCGGGCGCACGGGCCGGCGAGATCTGGTGGGCGAGAGCCAGGGCACGAAACTCGTTGATCTCGTTGGCGAGGTCCGCGGCGACCGTCCGCTGCAGTTGCTGAGCCAGCAGGACATGCGTGACCGCAGCGGTCGCGGCCAGTGCGGTCACGAGCAACGCAATCGACCAGCCCAGGATGCGCAGTCGCGCTGAACCGGCGAACCTGGAGCTGGTGATCACGCATTCACTATCGCCGGCTGATTATGAGGATCCGGTGAAGAAATTATGAGAGCTCTCACATCTCGCCCCCCAATGAGGCAGCCCTCATCGCCATCTCACGCCCTTCTCACCCGGCAAGAGCAGAGTCAATACCTGACGGCCATACCAGGCCGGTCACCCCCCTGACGAGGTGGAGACGATGCAGCTGTTCTTGATGGCGCTCTCGGCGGGAACCCTGGCAGCGTCCGTTGCCGTCGGGCTCGCGGCGCGGTCGCGCCTGGCCCGTGCTCCCGCGAGCCCGGCCTGGGTCGGGGCCGCCGCCCCATCCACCTGGGCGGCCATCAGGAAAGCCACGCTGCGACCGCAGGCAGCGGTTGTCGGCCTGGTCATTTGGCTCATGCTGGTCGAGGCCGCCCTGTCATTGGCCGCGCCGTGGCCACTGGCGCTCGTGGTGGACTACGCACTCAGCCACCGCCCGATGCCTGCCTGGCTCGGCGGGCTCGGCCACCTGAAGGCGGTGCCGCTTTCCTTCGTCGCGGCCGGCGCCGGGATGCTGCTGCTCGCCAGCGCCGCACTGGTCGGTTACCTGGTGACCTTCCTGGCCGGCGCGCTCAGCGAGCGGATAGCGTCGCGACTGCGGATCATGACGATCAGCCATGTGCTGCGCATCCCGCCCCGCCGCGCCGCCGAGTATCCGGTCGGTGAACTGGCCAACCGGATCAGCGCCGACACTGGCCGGGTCGCCGACAGTCTCGTCGGCGGCGTGGAGGTGCTTATCCCCGATGCCGCCGTGCTGATCGGGATGATCATCATCACCAGCATCATCGACTGGCGGCTGACCCTCGTGACTCTCGCGATCATCCCGCTCTTCGCGGTTACGTCTATGCGCCGCAACCGTGCGATCCGCCCGGCGCAGCGACTGGCGCGCGCCCGCTCGGGCGAACTCGCCGCGCTGACTACTGACGTGCTCGGCCGGATTCCGGCCGTGCACGTGTTCGACCGTGCCGAGACTGAGGTCGACCGCTACGATCGCGCCAGCAGCGAGGTCGCGGGCTCGGCGCTCAGCGCCCTGGACGCCGGTGCCCGCTTTGCGCCAGTCACCGACACGCTGCCAGGCCTCGGCCTCGCGGCCGCCCTGGTCACCGGCACGATCGAGGTGACGTCCGGTCGGCTCAGCATCGGCAGCCTGCTGGTGTTCCTGGCCTATCTAGCCAGCCTGACCGGGCCGGTGCGGTCCCTAGCAGGTCTCAGCGGCTCGATCGCCCGCGGCGCCGTCAGCAGGGAGCGGATCGCCGAGCTACTCAGTATTCCCGTTCTGCGGTCGGTGCCAGGCGTTACGACTGCTGCTGCTTCGGCGGTGCCGGAGGGTCCGCGAAGAGGCAGCAGGTCAGGCGCGGGAACCCGGCGAGCCGCCGGATGCTCCGTGCTGGTAGAGAACGTGACGTACGCGCATCGGCCGGGTCGGCCCGTGCTCGCTTCCGCCAGCCTGTACGTCCGGGCCGGCGAGTTCGTGAGCCTCACGGGTCCGTCCGGAGCGGGGAAGTCCACGCTGCTGTCCCTGCTGGTACGGCTGGCCGAGCCCGACGCCGGGCGGATCGTCATCGACGGCCACGACATCGCCCAGCTGCCGCTCGGTGTTCTTCGGCAGCTGGTCGCACTGGTTCCGCAAGAACCATGGCTGCATTGTGGCTCGATCGCCGACAACATCGCCTACGGCCTCCCCGGAGCCACTCGCCGACAAGTTCTGGCCGCTGCCGCTAGTGCGGGCGTCGACTCGTTCGCCCGCAACCGGCCGGCCGGCTACGACACGCTGGTCGGTCACGGCGGCGGACAGCTGTCCGGCGGGGAGCAGCGGCGCATCGCGGTGGCCAGGGCGCTGATCCGTGACACTCCCGTGCTGCTGCTGGATGAGCCCACTTCCGGGCTTGACGCCGCCACGGAGTCGCGGCTCGTCATTGACCTGCTGGCCGCCAGCCGCGGCAAGACGCTGATTCTGGTTACCCACAGGTCGGCCCTTGCCGATCGCGCCGATCGCGCCTTGCATCTGGATCGCGGTCAGATCAGCGTGCAGTCAGCCGTCGATCGGACCGCGCCGGATCACGTTGCCCTGGCCAGATGAGCTCCGGTCTGGCCCGCGGACCCGCCCGCCAGTACTAGATCCCGACCGGGTGCCAGACCGTCTTGGTCTCCAGGAACGCGAGCATCCGCCGCGGCGTCGGCACCCCGCGCCAGGTTTGCCCGGCCCATCACTCCGCAATCGTTTGAGCGGCGGCTCATCTCCCTTGAACCGCATCGGTGTACGCCTGGCGTCACGTCTCGTCGGCTCCGCCCGGAACACGCCGGCCATGATGTCCGTTCACCGCGCCCCTCAAGGACGAAATAACCTGTTATCGCGGGCACGTACGTATGCGGCGACTTGCTCCTCGGACACGTACTTACGTACATAGGCCCACTGGTGTGGTCACGCCTGTGAGCCCCGCCTGACCTGGGCGACATGGAAGCCGTATGTATCGCGTACCCACCGGTCCAAGAAAACGACAGAATGCATCACAGCGACGCATCCCATACCGCACTGTCAATGAAGCCATCGGTGTCGAGCGAAGTAAGTTGAGCGCCGTCGGAGGCATGCGCCGCGATCTGCGGTCGACCATAAGGCCGGCCTCGGCCCGCAGCTGTCTTCCAGACCACAATGACATGTCCGTGGTCAGGCACATCTATCACCCTCTGCCCAATCCGAAGGCACGAGACTTCCGAGGCAGCGTGAATTAGCTGATAACCGACCCACGCCGGATCAATCTCCGAGTGCCCCGTAAGTGAACCGCCCGATCCCTCCAGCACGAGGAGTGACGCAGGTCCAGAAATGGCCCTCACGCCTCGGTCCTGCAGGAATCCGGCTTCAACAGGTACGCTATTTGCCGCAATCGGTTGCCATTCGTCGTTGTCCTTAGCGTATGTGCAGACGAACGTCCTTTGTTGATGTCGGCAAGAATGCCTTGCTATCCATATCGCCGCTATTCGGTCCGCATCGGCAATGTCCATTGCCACGACCGACATTTTTCGCGCTGCAAACTTGCGATTGCTAAGCCAGTACTGGCCGGAACTAAGCATCTGCAAGCCAACCCCTTGAGCCTCGGCCAGTTCCCGTAGCCCGCTACGCGTGTCATAATCCATAGAAGATCCCTGTGCGATGAATGTAATATTTGTCTGGATAGCTGTGGTGCAGCTAACAAGCGCAGCCCGAGCATGTATGGCAGCGCGAGCATAACAGCTTGCAGCATACCGCCCCCTGCCGCATGCAAGCTAACCGTGGATATCTCATACGCTCCTTACCTGTTCGTGCGATCCTGGTGGCTTATTCGCGACGCGCCGGGCGAGGTGCTCGATCCGGGCTGTGCTGATCGCCCGTGATCCTTCTCGCGGCCGTTCCTTCCCCCTCGTCCCGGCCGCAGAATGGGTATGCCATGTCCATGCAGCCTGCCGCCTGGCCAGAGCCAGATCCGCAGATCGCGGCGGCGATCGAGGCCATGTACGGTTCCCGGAAGACGGAGCGGCCGCTGGCGGTGGAGATCCGGGATCGGCTGGGCCAGTGGCTGGCCGATGAGGATTTCGCGGCCGCGTTCGGGATCCGGGGCCGGCCGGGCTGGCCGCCGTCGCGGCTGGCGCTGGTGACCGTCTTGCAGCGGGCGGAGAAGCTGACCGACCGGCTGGCGGCCGAGGCGGTGCGGGCCCGGCTGGACTGGAAGTACCTGCTGGGGCTTTCCCTTGACGACCCGGGGTTCGACCATACGGTGCTGGCGGAGTTCCGGGGCAAGGTGGCGGAGGCGGGGCTGGAGCAGGTGGCGCTGGACGCGCTGCTGGAACGCCTGGTATCTGCGGGCCTGGTCAAGGCGGGCGGGAAGCAGCGCACCGATTCCACGCATGTGGTCGCGGCGGTGGCGGCGCTGAACCGGCTGGAGCTGGCCGGAGAGAGCGTGCGGGCCGCGGTGGAGGCGCTGGCCGCGGCGCATCCGGCCTGGCTGGAGCAGCGGATCTGCGTGCCGGACTGGGCCCGCCGCTACGGCACGCCGATGACCGCCTGGCGGCCCCCGGCGTCGCAGGCGAAGCAGGACGAGCCGGCCATCGCCTATGCGCGGGACGGGTACGCGCTGCTGGAAGCGGCCTGCGACGAGTCCTCCCCGGCGTGGCTGCGGGAACTGCCCGCCGTCGAGGTGCTGCGCCGGGTGCTGGTGCAGAACTACACCCGCACCATCACCGGGAACGGGCGGGAGGTGATCAAGCGGCGGGAGAAGGAACCGGAAGGTGACGGTCTCCCGCCTGGCCATGCCCGGATCGCCTCGCCGTATGATCTCGATGCCCGGTGGGGCGTCAAGAGGGACACCTTCTGGCCGGGATACAAGCTGCACGTCACCGAGACCTGCGATGACGAGCCGCGGTGCGGCTGCCCCGGCGACGGCGGGACCGGCCGCCGCGGCCATGACCAGGACTGCGCGGCCCCGGCGTTCCCGAATCTGATCACGCACGTGGCCACCACCGATGCCACGGTGACTGACAACCAGATGACCAGCGTCATCCACGATGAGCTGGCGGGAAAGACCCTGGCCCCGGGACGGCACTACCTCGATTCGGGATACCTCAGCGCCGCCCTGGCGGTCTCCGAGGCCGCCCGGCACGGCATCGCGCTGATCGGGCCGCTGCTCGCAGACACCTCCGCGCAGGCCCGCGCCGGGGCCGGCTACGCCCGCGCCGACTTCGCCGCCGGCTACGACAGCAAGACCGTCACCTGCCCGCAGGGCAAGACGTCAGCGTCCTGGTCGCCGTGCACCCAGCGCGGCAACGACGCGATCGTGGCGACCTTCTCCGCCGCCGACTGCGGCCCCTGCCCGGCGCGCAGCCTGTGCACCACCAGCAGCAAGAACCGGCGTCAGCTCACCGTACCGCCCCGCGACCTGGCCGAAGCCCAGGCCGCCGCCCGCGCCGCGGAAAAGACGACCGGCTTCCGCGCCGGCTACGCCCGCCGCGCCGGAGTTGAGGGCACCATGCACCAGGCCGCCAGCCACGGCGCGCGGCGCGCCCGCTACCGCGGCCTGCCGAAAACTCGCCTCGACCACGTGTACATGGCCTGCGCGCTCAACCTCCTCCGGCTGCACGCCTACTGGACCGGCACCCCGCTGGACCGGCGCCGGACCAGCCACCTGGCACGCCTGGAACTCGCCCTCGCCGCATGACCGAGAATTAACCACCAGGATCTCGTGCTGGCGCAAAACACGACCGGATGGGTGTCCTGTAAGAAGCTTACGCTAAATACAAAGGCATGGAAATGCCAGGCCAGCCCAGGTAGTGCCGCATTCGAGACGGGAGGGACATTGCAGATCGAAACCCCGGGAGGTAATTATGCTTCCACCTACGCCACTGCCGGTCCCGTGTATTACTACTGCGCCACTTAACGACAAAGCAAGGTCAATAGGCAGAGTCTCCAGAACTTGACACGCCCTGCCCGCCCTAGGTATGCAGCTCGAGCGCCACGAGCGCGACGACCAGCACCGGCAGCTGCTAACAGCAAGACTATCGCTCGGCAGCGGCGCCACGCCGACCGAGCCCTAAGCCCGGACACCGCCCGCGCGAACCCCCGGCACGCCGCACAGCGCATCAGCGAGCTACTGACATGGGCACGGCGCCATACCCGCCAGAACATCGGACCGGCGGCATCCCCGAGCCGGTACCGGTCGCGTCTTGGGCCGGACCTCCACCTTGTACCTGCGGGACCCGCCGCATCCATCGCCCGCCAGCACCGGTCCTGCAACGAGTGGCTGCCGCCGGGATGGTTCATCGCCGCCAGCCATGCTGCGGAAAAATCTCCGTGATCAAGAAAGCCAGCAGCCCGCGGCTAGATCCCGACCGGATGGCAGCCCGTCTTGGTCTCCAGGAACGCCAGCATCCGCCGCGGTGTCGGCACCGCCGCCCAGTCCTCCTCGGCGCAGAACACTCGTTTCACCCGACTTAGGCCACGTTTTGGGCTTGAAGGCCTATCCGATGCGCTGGCCTGCAGGTTCGCGGCTCCCCGCCGGTGAAGTTGCGCACTAGTCCCAGGCCCACAGCGCTGCGGAGTGGCGCGCCCGCACGGGTATACGGTCAAGATGGCCCCGGCCGCATACGCCCTGAAAGCAGGCGCCCCCCGGAAACGTCAGTGCTCGCCTACGACCATGGCCTGTTCGCCGACGACGGCCTTGGAGAAATCACCGGCAGCGGCGCACCGGCCGGGCTCCGGGCATGACACTGACAGGATGTCGGCTTGGGTGCCAAGGGCGGCGACTCCGGGGACTTCGATGGCATTTCCCCAAACCCCGTTTACCTCGCTGACGACGTACGCCTGGTTGTCGCCTGACGGGTTCTGGTAGTCGCCGCCAGCCGAGCAGTTGCCCGCCGATGCGCACGAGACCGAGGCGACGGTGGCGTCGCCGCCAGCTACGTTGAGCGCGCCCGTGCCGGGAACCTCGATCGCCGTCCGCCAGACTCCCTTGACCTCGTTCACAATGAAAGCGTAGAAGGTGTCCGGCCTGGTGAAGTAGCTACCGCCGGCGGAGCAGTTGCCCGGCGAGGCGCACGACACCGTCACGACCGAGGCGATCCGTAGGCGGTTGAGGGCGACGGTGCCCGGGACGACGATCGCTGGCTGCCACGCCCCGTTGACCTCGCTGACGACAAGAGCCTGGGCTGGGCCCCGGTAAGTCGAGCCGATGTCGCCTCCGGCGGAGCAGTTCCCGCGCGAGGCGCACGAAACGGCCATGAGGTCCGCCCCGAGGCGGCTCGCCTTGGTTCCCGCAACCTGGCGCGCGCGCCGCCACGACCCCCGTACAAGATCATCCACGAACGCCCGGTCAACGCGGGCACCGTCAAGGTAAAAGCCGACCACCGCGCAGTTGCCGGGGAAGGTGCAGGATACCGAGTTCACCTGGGCGTACCCACCCTTGTTCAGGCTTGCGGTGCCCGGGACCTCGACCGCCTTGCGCCAGGTTCCCTGGACCTCGCGCACGACGAATGCCTCAGCATGGCGTGAGCTGTCAACGTAAGATCCGCCGACCGCGCAGTTTCCGGCGGACGGGCACGAAATCGACAAGCCTCCCGTGGTCGCGGCCTGGATCTCGACGGCGTTATGCCATCTGCCATTGATGTAGCTCACCGCGAATGCCGCCGACGGATAGTGCGCAGTGCGCGTGTAAGTCCAGCCCACCGCCACGCAGTCGCGTTGCCCGCCGCACGATATCGCAGTGACCTCCGAGCTGCCTTTGCCGAAAGCCGCTAGCCCGGGAATCTGCCGCGCCACTCGCCAGGTGCCGTTCACCTCGACGTCAACGAACCCATGAACCTGGCTGGCCTTGTCCGCGTAGTAGCCGCCGGCCGCGCAATTGCCAGGCGCAGCGCACGACACGGCTTCGACAGCGGCTTCCGTGCCAGGCTGCTTCTGCCGTCCCGTCATACCGAACCGGGCAGGCTGCGCAGCTCCGCCACGACGGTCTCGCGGCAGAAGTCCTCGATCCGCTCGTCCAGCTCGCGGGCCTGGACCGAGCCCAGGTAGATCGGCTGGGCAAGCTCACGGCGCACCCGGCCGAAGCACTGTGCCAAGGTAGCCACGCGCTTGGCTTGCGGCAGGGACAGCACCGGCTCGGACGCGGCCACAGCCGCATCGAGCGCCCCAGCGCGGAGCCTGGTAGTCGCCAAGTTGATCTTGGCCTGTGCTTCCATGGTGTACCCGTGCTGCTCACCCGGGCCGGGTCCGGCCGCGTACAACTCGGCCGCGCGGTCCAGCTCAGCGGCAGCCTCGCTCTCCGCGCCGGGTATCTCGATCAGCACCGAGCCCGCCAGAAAATGCCTCGTCGCCCTGGACAGCCCGAACTCACCGCCGATCTCCGTCAGATCGTCGTGGTAGTCGCTCTCATGCGCCGCATGCGCGGCGGCCACCGCACCGCGCGCAACGTCTGGCTCACCCAGCCGCGCGGCCATCCGGCCGGACCTCAAGTGCAGGAGCGCCGCCGTCGGCCCATCCGGCAGATACTGGAGACCGCTGTCGGCCAGCTCTCGCGCCTCCCGTGGCAGGTCACCCCAGTCGGCAAAGCTAGCTTGTTCTTCGCGCAGCCGCGCCATCAGCGGCCGGTGATCAATCGCCACCGCGTATGCCCAGCCCGCGCGGACCAGTTCCTCCGCGCCCACCGGACTGCCGAGATCATCGGCCGCGATAGCCATCAGACCATTGAGGCAAGCCAGCAGGAAGTACAGCTCGACCTGATCACGCGGCCACAGCCGCCGGTCCAGCGCGGCGTGCATCCGGGACCGCACCCGGCGCATCTCAAAGAACAACGGCAGCGGCGGGCCGGTCATATAGTCACGGGACAGCCGGATCACGTCGGCGCGCAGCTGCTCCAGCGTCGCCTCGCCGATCTCGCGGTACTCGGCCCGCTCGGCGCGCTCACCGCCCTCATGTGCCGCCATCAGCACCTCTTGCTGGATCCAGGAACCGCCCGAAAGGGGCGCCTGGCTCCCACCGTAAGCGACGTCAGGTGCCGACGCCATCTCCGGGCCAGCCGACGAGATCGCGGCGGGCAGCGGCGTTCCTCCCGGCCGACCCGCCGTGAGCGCACTGGCTCCTGTTCCGTCCGAGACCAGCTGGGCCGGCCCCGCCTGGTCGGACGCGTACTGATCGAGGGCGATGCCGAACGCCCGGCAGTAGTGCAGCCGGTACCGCTCCGAGACGCCGGTGCCGCGTTCCCAGCGCCGGATCATGGCATACAGCGCCTGGTTTTCCGGCAGCGGGTCGCCAACCGCCCGGGCCGCCTCACGCAGGCGGCGGCCCATCTCGGGAACCGGCCAGCCGCGCGACAGCCGCTGCTGGCGTAACCACTCGCCGGAAGTCTCAGGCATCTGGAGTCCTTACTGGTGCTCTAAGTCGTCGCCAGCCGGGCTGAGGCCACCGGCAATGGCCGAGCGGATTCAGTGTCCCACTTCCCCATTGACCGCAAACCATAGTGCTCGCCTTTGCCCGCTCACTTGTTTCTGTTTGTCCGCAGTCGTTTCTTTAATCGCTGGACGCGGCGTGGAAGCCTGGCCCGGCCCGGAAGATCAGCACAGACAGGAACCATGCCGTGACAGGAAATCGTCCGGTGCCGCAGAGCACCCTGTGCACGCCGTCACCCCGCCCTCCGATTCTGCCGGATGCTCAGGTCACGCGCAGGGTGGCTTTACTCACCGAATTGCAGAATGCCCTCGCCGCTCAGGGACTTGACTCCGTACTCGTCAGGACCCGCAGGTTAGTGCTGCGCTCCGACGGCGGCCGAGTGGAGCCATCCGGCCCGACCGACCCGCAACTGCACATCTTTGCTCCCGAAGGCAAGGACATCGCCACGACAAACGGCACTGTCTACTGCTTCGCCAGTGGCCAGGCACACCCCACCGACGATCCCTGCGGAGCCGCCACCGCAAGAAAAGCCAGTAGCGCGGGCTAGATCCCGACCGGATGCCAGACCGTCTTGGTCTCCAGGAACGCCAGCATCCGCCGCGGCGTCGGCACCCCCGCCCAGTCCTCCTCGGCGCAGAACACCCGTTTCACGCTGCCCGCCGCCAGCCGCTCAAGGTCGGCCCGCGCGCCCGCCTCGACGCCGGTCAGGTCGATGGCGTTGACATCGAAGTGCCCGGCCAGTACCGGGGCAAGCTCGCCGGTCCGGCCGGTCAGGATGTTGACCACGCCGCCTGGCACGTCGGACGTGGCCAGCACCTCGGACAGCGTGATGGCCGGCAGCGGACGGTCCTCGCTGGCGACCACCACGGCGGTGTTCCCGGCGGCGATCACCGGCGCGACCACGCTGACCAGCCCGAGCAGGCTGGAATCCGCGGGCGCGACCACGGCGACCACACCGGTCGGCTCGGGCACGCTGAAATTGAAGTAAGGTCCGGCCACGGCGTTGGCCCCGCCGGCGACCTGCGCGACCTTGTCCGGCCAGCCGGCGTACCAGACCCAGCGATCAATCACGGCGGCAACTGTCCGCTCGGCTACTGCCGGAGAAACTCCTTCAGCATTAACAATTTCATCGGCGAACTGCCCGGCCCGGCCCTCGATCAGTTCGGCGACCCGGTAAAGAACCTGGCCCCGGTTATACGCCGTCGCCCCCGACCACTTGCCCACCGCGGCCCTGGCCGCCACCACGGCATCCCGGGCGTCCTTACGCGACGCCAGCGCGGCGTACGCCAGCAGTTCCCCGTCGGCCCCGTGCACCGGGTACGACCGCCCCGACTCCGACCGCGGGAACGCCCCGCCCACATACAGCTTGTACGTCTTCCGCACCCCGACCCGAGCCACACCAGCGCTGGCGGATGACGGCTCGTCGGCGGCGCGTTCAGCCGCAGTCGGCGAGTCGGCGTCTGTCAGCGCCCCCCGGCGAGCTGTCGCCTTCTTGGATGTCTGCTTGGCGGTCACCGAAGCATTCTCGCACCGGCCGACCCGCCCGTCAGCCTCAGGACGTGAGCTTCGCCTCGACGCTGGCCGAGTTCACCGTAGCGGTGGCCGTGACCGTGGCCGGAGTGAGGATGGAGACGAGCGTCTCGGTGAAGCTGCCCGACGACGTCGAGGAGCCATTCGGAATCGTCAGCGTGGCCGGCAGAACCGCGACACCACCGCTTTGCGAGAGACTGACCGTTATCGCGGACCCCGAATTCGTCACCACGTTCTGGAACTGATCGATGAGGGTGACGTCCGCGCTCATCGAGATGAAGCCAGATTGCGGCGCGACCGTGCAGACGAAGGATGCTGTGCCGACGGTGCCCGCACAGGTGGCCGTGCTGGCCCCGTTGGTGGTGGACACGTTGCTGAAGCTCATGCCCGCCGCAGGTCCGGCATTGATCGTCTCCAGCTGGGTGCCCGATGTGACACCCGCCGCCGATACGGTGATCGTCGGCCTTCCGGCAAGTTCGTCGCCATAGAAGAAGTTCGCGGTCGACGAGCCTGGCGAGATGGTCACGGAGGTTACCGAGGAACCACCGGACGAGCCCGAGAACTCGTGGACTCCGGTCGAGTTCGACGCCAGGCCGACCGCTACGCCGCCGACCCCGGCGTCCACCGGATTGCCGTCGGCGTCCTGCTGCTGCACCGTGATCGGGCCAAGAGTCGCGCTCGACGACGCTGTACCAACGACGGCTGTGGTGGTGAAGACGAGCTGGCTCGCGGTCCCGGCCGTGATGTTGAAGGCGTGGGCGTTGCCCGGCGCCGCCAGCGACGGACTGGTGGAGCTCGACGCCGTCAGCGTGTAACCCGTGCCCACCTTGGTAATCGCGCAGCCGGTGAAGTCAGCCACGCCCGCCGACACCGTGACCGTGAGGCCGCCGACATTGGTGCAGGTCAGGACTCCGCTGCTCGGGTTGTTGTTGATCGCCAGCGTCACCGTGTCGGTATTGTCGCTGGTCACGGTGTTGCCCTGGGAATCCTGGACAGCCACGGACACGGCGAAGCTGCCGGTGCCGGTGGCCTGGATGTTCGCTCCCGTGCTGGGCTGAGTTGTGAATACGAGGTTCGAGGCGCCGGTGGTCGATCCGTGGAAGGTGGTGCTGGCCGGGCTCGCCCAGTTGTGCAGCGATGCGGTGACCGCGTAGCTGTAGGTCGTGCCAGGGGCCAGGGCCGGGTCATTGTCCGTGCAGCTGGTGCCGCTGACCGTGCCGCTGCAGCCGCCGCTCGCGATCGCCGTGACCGGGGTGCAGGACGATCCGGTGCACCGGTCGACCGTGTAGCTGGTCGGGGTATAACCGCTTGGCGCGGTCCAGCTGATGGCGATCGAGCTCGGCGTCCCCGTTCCGGTCTGCGCACCGCCGGTCGGAGCCGACAAGGTAGCGGCCGCGGCCGCCGCCGGATGGGAGCTGTCGGTGCTCGCCCAGTAGGCGAGCGCCGATCCGGCACTGAGAAAGGTCACGCTGATGGCAGTTCCGAGCAGACCGAGCAGCCTGCGGCCGCCCCGGACGGTGCGGCGACTGCGGGCCGTGCGGCCGATCGCATGCGCGCCGTGCCTGCGGCCAACCCGGAGCGGGCCGAGGCTGGCGCTGGTGCGGGCGGCAGCCGGGCGGCGGATCGGAATCTGGAATCGCATCACGTGTGCACCACAATCGTCACTGGAATCGAGAAGGTGGCACTCTGGCAGTCGGTCGATGACGCGGTGCTCATCGCGGCGGCGCTGGGAAGGTCAACCTGGGTAGTCCCGCTGGCCGGGATGTTGATGGTCAGGCCGGTCTGGTCGGTGAAGGTGACCCCGGTCGTGGTGCAGCCGGCGTGCCCGCCGTCAGCGGTGATCGTCCCCGAGCCGGTCACGCTCACCAGGGTCACCGCGAAGCTGTTGGGATTGGTCACTTTCAGAGCCACATCACCGGCGCCGCCGGGCAGCAGCGGCGTGGTCGGGCTGCCCGCGGTGGCGGCCACCGTGACCGTCTGCATGGTGGCCGTGCTGGCCGAACCGGTGCCTGAGCCAGTGGCAGCGAAGTAGGCGTGGGCCGTGCCCGCACTAAGGCCGACGAGCAGAGCGGTGATCGCCAGCAGCATGATGTGGCGCTTCATCAGGAGGCCCCGATCCTTGAGTAGGTGAGGGTCAGCCTCGCGCCCTCACAGGCGTCCTGGTTCGTATGCGTATCGATCATCTTGATCACCGGCCAGTCCGGCCGCGGCACCCCAAGAGTGGCCAGCGACACGGGCGAGAATCGATTAGCCGGAATGGTGACCGCGAGCTTCAACCCGTGCTCCACCTCGAAGTTCGACGCCGCACACCCGGGCGTATCGCTGGTGATGGTGATGTTGCCCCTGGTGATGGCCCCGGCGGCGATGGTGATGGCCGAGGCGTGCGGGTTGGTGAAGGTCAGGTCAAGCTGGCGGCCGATGCCGGGGTACAGGAGCGACCCGAGGTTCCCGCCGACAGTGAAGGAGCCACTGCTGGCCGAGATGGTCCAGCAGAACGTGGTCTTCGGCCCTACCTGGGCTTCGTCAGTGGCGAAGACGGAGAAGCAGTGCGGGCCGACGGCCAGACCGGTGAGCTGTAGCTCCCCCTCGACGTCGGAGTTCCCGTCGTGGTCGGTGTCCCCGGTGCACGGCTGGGTGGCGCCGGAGTCCAGCGAGCAGGAGAAAGCGACGTCAGGAAAGGCACCGTCGGTAAAGACGAACTCCGGGCTGGTGTCCGTTGACGGGTTGGTCGGACCCGAGGTGATCTGCGGCGCCGGAAGGGAGACATTCTCATAAGTGAAGTTCGCGATGGCGAGCGTGTTCGAATGGCCCAGGGTGTAGAACGCCCGGGCGAACACGGTGTAGGCGCCGTCCTGCGGCGGGGTGAAGGCGTAGTTCCATGTGGTAGTCCCGATGGCGGCGTTGAACGCCGGGAGTGCTGAGGAAAACGACGAGCCGTCCCAGTACCGGTGACTGGACTGCTGGTAGATGCCGACCTCCACGCCGCGCAGTTCCGGGAGGTAAACGGCACTGCCGCAAATGCCGGTCGGGTGACAGCCAGCCGACCAGGCGGCCGCGTTGTAAACGCCGCCGTTGGCGGGAAACGTCACGGTGACCGGAGCCGGAATCGCGGGCGCCGCCAGCGCGGTGACCACCGCATAGCCAGCCGTGACAATTGCGGCGAGCAGCGCGGCGGCTACACCTGTTTTCCGTCGTCGGGTCAATTGCCGGAACCTGGTCACGCCGTTCTGCCCCTTACCGCTGTCCATGGCCCCACCTTGAGTTAAATGGTGCACTGGCTTGCATGGCGCACTGAGTTGAAAGAGTGCACCGAGCGGCTTAGGTAACCGCCGCTGACATTTCCTGTTGCTATCTGACGACCGCTCGGTGGCGGGCCGGGGTCGCGGGCTGAACGCCCGCGACCCGACCCGCCAGCCGAGCCGCCTGGCGGAGACGTGAGGAATTGGACTCACAATCCGCTGGCGTGCAGATCCGTCACGGGCCCGCGTTGACAGTGAGGGTCACGTCCGGACCGGTGATGCCCTGGCAGGGGTCCTGGTTCGTCCCCGAGTCGGTCATTGTCACCGTGACCGTCTGTGTTGCGGTGCCGAGGTGAGCGATGGGGGTGCCATAGCCAGGCGTCGGAGCGTTAGCCGTCGCGGTGAACCAGGTCGCCAGGCAACCCACTACGGGAACGCCACCTTCCTTGACGTCGCCGGAGCCGTCGGTAACGAAGGTCGGGGTCGCCGAGTTGTATGCCTGGGCGCCCGCGCCCTTGTTAGTGACGGTGTAGGTGATCGTCCCGCTTCCTGAGCCAGGAAGGATGTCGTGGGTCACGTCGTTGACGGCCGTGACGGTCCAGTTCGTGGCCGTTCCCACCGAGGCGGAGCCGGTGCCGGATCCGGTTGAGGTGAAGTAGGCGAATGCGGCGCCGCCGCCCGCTAGCGCGAGAACAGTTGTGGCGCCGGCGATCGCGATCCGCCGTTTCGTTGAGAATAGCTTCCGCACGTGTACTCCTTTTGTTGTTCACGACGCACAGTCAGATACAAAAGCACGGCTGCTGGCGCAAGGCTTGTCCCACAATTCGCTGTCCGTATCGGATGCTCGGCCCGAGATCATTTAATGACGTGATTAAGGTCCGGAACGACGGCTTCAGATGCCGCCCGCCCAGGATCTCTATTCCGCGCGCCCTCCGATACTCGCGTGTTTCCTCGTCGATGTTTTACATCAGCTAAGACGCGAAGGCAAGAACTTCGGTTCACAGCCACAGCAGAATTTTTTGGAAGCTTCATTTGGCCGGGAAGGTTTGGTTAAATGCTTTGGTCCGGTTAGACGCAATGGTGCCAGGAAAGCAATAGCATAAGGCCGGTCGCGCTAGAATTATCCAGCCGAATTAGGATCGAGCTGACCGCGATCCGACAATTAGGAGTGCCGTTGACCGCCGAAGTCCGTCGATAGCGGAGTAACCAAGCCGACCACATATGGGTCGGCGTCAGGCGGCAAGCCGCTCAGCCATCGAACCGGTCAGGCGTCGAACCGGTCAGGCGTCGAACCGGTCAGGCGTCGAACCGGTCAGGCGTCGAACCGGTCAGGCGTCGACCCGGTCAGGCGTCGAGATACGCGGCCAGGCCGTGCCTGCCGCCCTCCCGCCCGAAACCCGACTCCCGGTACCCGCCGAACGGGCTCGCCGGGTCGAACCGGTTGTACGTGTTGGCCCAGACCACGCCGGCCCGCATCCGCTGCGCCATCCACAGGATCCGGCTGCCCTTCTCGGTCCAGATGCCGGCCGACAGCCCGTACGGGGTATTGTTCGCCTTGGTCACTGCCTCGTCCGGAGTGCGGAAGGTCAGCACCGAGAGCACCGGCCCGAAGATCTCCTCGCGGGCGATCCGGTGCGAGGAACTGACGCCGGTGAACACCGTCGGGGCGAACCAGAAGCCGCGGCTGGGCAGCACGCACGGCGGTGACCAGCGCCGCGCCCCCTCGGCCTCCCCGGCGGCGGTCAGGTCGCGGATCTTGTCAAGCTGCTGGCGCGAGTTGATCGCGCCGATGTCGGTGTTCTTGTCCAGCGGGTCGCCAAGCCGCAGCGTGATCAGCCGCCGCCGCAGCCGGTCCACCACCGCCTCGGCCACCGACTCCTGCACCAGCAGCCGCGAGCCAGCGCAGCAGACGTGGCCCTGGTTGAAGAAGATGCCGTTCACGATGCCCTCGATCGCCTGGTCGATCGGCGCGTCGTCGAACACCACGTTGGCGGCCTTGCCGCCGAGTTCCAGGGTCAGCCGCTTGCCGCTGCCCGCGATCGCCTGGCTGATCGCGATGCCAACCTCGGTCGAGCCGGTGAAGGCGACCTTGTCGATTCCGGGGTGGGCGACCAGCGCCGCGCCGGTGTCGCCGGCGCCGGTCAGCACGTTCACCACGCCAGGCGGCAGCTCAGCCTGCTGGCAGACCTCGGCGAGCAGCAGCGCGGTCAGCGGAGTCGTCTCGGCCGGCTTGAGCACACAGGTATTGCCGGCGGCCAGCGCCGGAGCCAGCTTCCAGGCGGCCATCAGCAGCGGGAAGTTCCACGGGATGACCTGGCCGGCCACGCCGATCGGCCGCGGATCGGTGCCGAAGCCGGCGTGCTCCAGCTTGTCAGCCCAGCCCGCGTAGTAGAAGAAGTGCGCGGCGGCCAGCGGGATGTCGACGTCCCTGGTCTCCCTGATCGGCTTGCCGTTGTCGATGCTCTCGAGCACGGCGAACTCACGGGACCGCTCCTGCAGGATCCTGGCGATCCGGTACAGGTACTTGGCCCGCTCGGCACCGGGCATCGGACCCCAGACCTGCTGGTAGGCGGTCCGCGCAGCGGCCACCGCCTGGTCCACGTCGGCCGCGCCTGCGGCCGCGACCTGGGCCAGCGGTTCTTCGGTGGCCGGGTTGATCGTCGGGAAAGCACCGCCGTCGGCAGCCGGCCCGAACTCCCCGTTAATGAAAAGTCCGTAGTCCGGCGCGATCGAGACGATCTCCCGCGACTCAGGCGCTGGCGCATACTCCCAGTCGATCCGCAGGTCCGCTGCGGCCGACGACGAGCCGCCGCCACCGATCGCGTCTCTTCCTGGCCGCATCGGCCCTCGCTCCCGCCGCTCGCCTGGTGCCTGGGGCCTTATTGTCGCATCCCGGCAGGCGGCCCGCGCGGCTGCCGTGGCTCCATGACGCAGGGTCTGAGCTACTAATCTGACGCTTCGAGCGCTAAAGTAGCGCTATGGCGACGATCCAGATCCGGAACGTGCCCGAGCCGGTTCACCGCACCTACCAGGCGCGAGCAGCAGCCGCGGGTATGAGCCTGCAGGAGTACCTACTGGCGGAGATCGTCCGCGGCGCAAACCTGCGCACCCCAGCGGAAGTGATCATTGAGGTCGAGGGCCGGCTGCATTCTGAAGGCGACGAGGGCCTGAGCCGCCTATCGGCCGCGGACATCATCGCTGCCGACCGTCAATCGCACTGAGGCCGCGGCGATGGCAGTTCTCGACGCATCGGTCGTAGTGGACGCGCTCGTCACCGTCGGCAAGGCAGGCGAACGAAGCCGAGCCGAGCTGCGCACTCTCGCCGAGCTTCAGGTGCCAGCTATCTTCACGGCCGAAGTCACGTCAGCGCTGCGCGGGCTGGTGCACGCCCAGGCACTCAGCCCGGGCCGGGCCGTCACCGCGCTGCGCCAGGTCCTGTCGATCAGAACGATCCAGTATCCGTTCGAGCCGTTCGCGAGGCGCACGTGGGAACTGCGGGAGAATGTCACGGTCTACGATGCCTGGTACATCGCGTTGGCGGAGTGGCTGGACACCGAACTGGTCACTGCGGATAAACGCCTGGCCAACGCCGCAGGCCCGCGCTGCCCAGTCCGCTACCTGGACCCGCACTGACGCGCGGTCCGGCCGGAGGTCGCCGGGCCGGCGTCGGTGCTCGGGTCAGCCCGGATCGCCTGGCGTCACGGTGAACGGGTACCGCCGGGCGAAGGCCGCCACGGCGTCATGCCGGATCGCCTGCCAGAGCTTGGCACTGATCCGTTCGTTCAGATAGACCGGGCCAGTGCCACCCGATACCGGCGAACCATTGATCGTCGGCGCGGTCACGAAGACGCCGTCCCTGCCCCGCAAATCCTGCAGCCGCAAAGCTAGCGATCCCAGCTGCGAGTTGCTGAAGTTACTGTCCACACTCAGCGCGCCATCCAGCGCCCGAACGACCCGGTAGTCCGTCGTGATCAGATGCTGGCTCGCGATCTTGTCCAGCATGGCACGGATCAGGTTCTGCTCGAGCAGTTCACGGCCGATCTCGCTGACGGCTGGCTGGCGGACATACGGCAGCACATCGGCGCTGTTGAGGTGATCGACTCCGGCCGGGAACGAGTATCCATCGCTGGAGACCGTATACGGCACGTCGACATTAACGCCGTTCATGGCGCCGATGACGTTGTCCACGCCCGCGAAGTCAAGCACCGAGTAGTGGTCGATGCGGACGTTCGTGAGTTTCTCGACGGTCCGGATCAGCAGCGAAGGCCCGCCCAGCTTCAGCGTCTGCCAGAGCTCCAGCTGCCCGAAGCCCGGCACCTGCACGACGGCGTCCGGCGGGATGGATACCACAGCGCCGCCATGCTTGTTAGCGTTCAGATGGACGAGCGCGATCAGTCCGCTCATGTCCTCGGGCGCCTGCGATGATCCAAGCGGACCTTGGCCGTGCCTGACGGCAGGCAGTACCGCCGAGCCGACGAGCAGGGTCGTCATGCTGCGGCGGGTTGCGGCCGGCATCACCGGCTGATGGGCCGCGTCCAACGCGGCGATGTTCGGAATCCGGTGGATCCCGCTGAGCAGGTGGTTGACAAATAGGTAGCCGACCCCGGCTATCCCGCCGACCACGACCACCATCGAGACAGCTACGGCGACGATGACGCGCCTAAGCCGCCGATGCCTCTTCCGCCCACGCTGGCGGCTGGTGCCTGACCTGCGACCCGCGTCCGACTGCTGGGCGATGATTTCCTGCATGAATGTGTCGGACATGCGCTAATGCCCCCTCCGAGTACCGGCTCGACCGCGCTCTTTCTGGCGGTTTGATTTCCCTAAATTACTCATCGCACACTTCAAATTACGGGGAGTAATCTAGCGGAAGTCCGGGCCGCGGGCCAGCGTGTCAGCCCAGTACGTCCGATCGCTCATCCCGCGGCTTGAAGGTAGGCGCACAGTTTCGGCAATCCTCGCTGATCCGCCCACTCTTCGAAAGCAGCAGGAATGGGGGCGAGCCAGAGCTAATCCAGCCCGAATGGAGCGAAATCTCAACGACCACCGGCTGGGCAGATCGCAGATCTCTAGCCGAAGGCCACGAAGCGCATGACTGCCGTATATCCAGGTTATAAGCCGCAGTGTTCTCAACCTGCTTTCGAGCCCGAAGTCGGTCCTGAAATCTTCGCCTAACCAGGTTGCCGATCTGTCTCCTTAGCAACTGCCGGCGACTCTTCTGGAAGTTCATTAGTTACGATGGGTAACTCTATATGATCGTTCTGTGACCACAACGACAGACCGTGCGGCGGTGCGGGACCGGCTGTATCGGGCATACGCGTCCCAGCACGCTGGCTGCGCGGGCAACGGCGCGGCAAAGTCGATCTTTCGCCGGGACATCCGTCCCTTCCTGCCTCATCCAACCGCCGGGGCGGTGGCCGATATCGGGTGCGGCCAGGGTGCGCTGGTACAGCTGCTCCTCGCCGACGGCTATGACGCCTACGGCATCGACGTCAGCCCGGAGCAAGTGCGCCTGGCCCAGGCGGCCGGCCTGAACCAGATACGTCGCGGCGACTACCGCGACCTGCTCGCCGAGCGCCAAGGCCAGCTCGGCGCTGTCACCGCCACGGACCTGCTTGAGCATCTCACCAAGAACGAGGTGGTCGAGACCTTCGACTGCGTCAGCCAGGCGCTGGTTCCAGGCGGCGTGTTTGTCGCGCGAGTACCGAACTCGGTCAGCCCGCTCTGCGGAAATATACGGTACGGCGACTTCACCCACGAATCGTCATTCACCGCTCGAAGCATCAGACAGCTCGCCGCCACGTCGGGCTTTAGCGATGTGCACGTGCGGCCGTGCCCGCCAGTTGTGCATGGCCTGATGAGCGCAACAAGAGTGCCGGTCTGGAAGGCCTTCAGCGGGCTGTTCAAGCTCGCGCTCGCCGCCGAGACCGGACAGCTCCGCGGTCATATCGTCACCCAGAACCTGACCTTCGTTGCGCGCAAGCCTTGATCGAGGGGAAATGACCATGGACGCGCTGCGGTGCGGGCTGCCATCGACTTGCCAGAGCGCCGGCTGGCCGGATGCGAACGTCGCGATCTTGTGAGTTCGCACGCCGTACCTCGGCGGGTCAGAGATCTCGCCGCAAGACTGCACTGGTCCGGTTCCGGACGGATGGTAGCCAGGACCGCGGGATTCAACATGGTCTCAGTCCTCGCGTCGGGGCTGGGAGGTATCGTCCTAGCGCGAACGATGGGGCCGGTAGTGCGCGGCGACTACGCCGCGATCACTGCCTGGTTTGGCATCGCGCTGATGGTTGGCGGGATGGGTCAGCCAGCGGCGCTCTGCTTTTATGTTGCGCGCGATCCAATCCGCGCGCGCCAGTACGTGGCCACGTCACGAGCGATGATGCTCGCCACTGGTTCGATAGCGCTCACGGCGGGGATGCTGCTAGCGCCTATCCTTGCCCGCGGCAACGTCTATGTAACCGTTGGCTACCGAATCGCCTTCGGAACCTCGATCGTTGCTTTTGTCGGAGCCAGCTATACCTTCTCGCTGCAAGCACGAGATCTGCGCCAATGGAACATAGTTCGGACAGTCCAGCCCGTGCTCAGCCTCCTCGCCATTGGCGTCCTCTGGGCGCTCAGGCTGCTCAACCTCCATAGCGCGCTGTTCGTCCTGACCGCCACGATGATGCTGCAGCTCGGCTGGGCTTATCGCTGCTGCCGAGTGACCGGGCTGACACCCGGGCGTTCGCGCGTGAGGCTGATCCGCCCGCTGTCGGCGTACGGCATGGCGCAGATCGCCGCCGTGACGCCCGCGGCGCTGAACGCCCAGCTGGATCAGCTGTTGCTCTCGCAAACTGTCGCACCAGCTGACCTGGGCCGATACGCGATCGCGGTATCGCTCACGTCGCTGCCAATCCCGCTCGTCGCCGCGATCGGCAACGTCGCTTTCCCGCGGCTGGCGGCGCGACGCCAGGTCACGGAGGCGACCCGCAAGATGCAGCTGCATGCTGTCCTAGGTAGCGTTGGCCTGGCCACGGCCATGCTGGTACCGCTCGCAGCGACCGCCTACTGGATGATCCCCTTCGTCTTCGGGACGGCCTACCGGGCCGCCGTCCCGCTGCTGTGGATCCTGACCCCCGGCGCCGTGTTCCTCGCCTGCGGGCAGGTCGTAGGCGACCTGCTGCGGGGCCGGAATCATCCGGCCGTGGTCGCCTGGGCGCAGGGAGTCGCGGCTGTCTTCACCGTGGTGCTCCTTCTGCTGCTGCTACCGCTAGCCGGCGTAGCGGGCGCCGCCATCGCCTCCACGATCTCTTACGGTGTCGCACTTACCGTCATGCTCAGGTCGCTCGCACGGCTGCCCAGGCACGTGCGTACCCGCGACTGGGAAGCGGAGCAGCCCGAGATCCTCGTCGCTGAACCCTAGGAGAATGGATGTCCGCACTACGCCGAGCCGTCGGCACCAGTACCGATCTCGCGTGCCGCGCTGTCAGCCGCCGACACGTCGTGCGTGCTGCCCGGTTCGTGCTCTATCGAGCCCGACTGGACGTTCCCAACGATCTTCACACCAACGGCGAAACCTACCTGCAGCGCTGGATTCTCGATCTGATACCAGCAGGCAAGAAGGTCAACGTTATCGACGTGGGCGCCAATGTCGGCTGCTGGTCCGGCGCCATGCTGACGGCGGCCCGGCAGGCGCGCCGACTGGCCGATCTCGATCTGCATGCATTCGAGCCGTCCGCATATACCTTCGCGCTGCTGTCGCGAACACTCGACGGGCAGCCGGTGACGCTGCTGCGGACCGCCCTGAGCGATCAGCGTGGATCCGCTGAGCTGCACGTGATGCGGCCAGGCGCCGGAGTCAACTCGCTCCATCAGCTGACTCGGCCGCCGGTCGGCACCACGACGGAGACAGTAACGACTGTCACACTGGACTCATACGCGGACCACACCAGGCTGGGTCATGTTGCACTGATCAAGATCGACACGGAAGGTCACGACCTGGCCGTTCTTCGCGGAGCGCGGAAACTCCTCGCCGATCAGCGCGTCTCCATCGCTCAATTCGAGTACAACCATCGGTGGATCGCCGCGCGTTCGTTTCTGCGCGATGCATTCGAGCTGCTCGCCCCGTTTCGCTATCGCCTGGGCAAGCTTACTCCGTATGGAGTGGAATTCTATCCTGGCTGGGATCCAGAACTGGAAACGTTCGTAGAAGGCAACTACGTCGCTTGTGCCCCCGATATGGCCGAGCGGCTGCCCTCTATTGCATGGTGGAAATAAGTAACTTAGGCAATCCGATCAGACCCTTGGCCGCCGGCCTCTTGCCTGTTGTAACGTAGAGCAGGGCGCCTCCCACATTCTGTATTGTCTTGATACCGACCGTGGACTGGCGTTATCAGACGAGGAGCGCTGGAGGCAGGACAAGCGCTAATCAAGGGGGAAATAGCAGTGACAACGGCTCCCGCTACTGAAATAGTGGCATATCCCGAGAAGCCGCTGACGGGCAATCTGACCGACCGGGATCACGATGTTGCCGACGGTGAACTAAAGACTGATATTCCCCCTGTAGTCGCCGCAGACACCGGCACTAGGGAATACATTCCGTTTCATCGTCCGTCAATTGACGGCAGCGACCTCGCCGCCGTCCAGCAAGCCCTTCAGTCCGGTTGGCTCACCCACGGTCCGCTATGCCGGGAATTCGAGCAGGTGTTCGCCGCGCATGTGGGGGCAGGCCGGGCCGCGGCACTGTCCTCCGGAACCGCCGCGCTGCATCTAGCGCTAGTGGCGCTAGACGTCGGCCAGGGGAGCGAGGTGATCACCACGCCACTGACCTTCTGCGCGTGTGCGCACGTCATCGAGCATGTCGGCGCTACTCCCGTCTTCGCCGACATTGACCCGGTGACCATGCAGATTGACGTGGCACAGGTCGAGCAGGTGATCACGCCGCGGACCAAGGCCATCATCGCGGTCGACTACGGCGGTCATCCTTGCCGCATCAACGAGATCGTCAAGCTCGGCCGGGCGGCCGGAATCGCCGTGATCGAGGACGCGGCGCACTCTCTTGGCGCGTGGGTCGGGGATCGGCCGGTAGGTTCCATCGCTGACGTGACGGCGTTCTCCTTCTATGCGACCAAGAACATCACCACCGGTGAGGGTGGGATGCTCACCTGCGAAGACGCCCTGCTCATGGATCGCGTCGAGCGGCTGCGGCTGCACGGCATCGATCGTGATGCCTGGCGCCGATATGCCCGCGGCGGAAGTTGGCAGTATGACGTCACGGAGCCTGGCTTCAAGGCCAACCTGACCGACATCCAAGCAGCGCTCGGCTTGAGCCAACTGCGCAGGGAGCCCACGATAAGAGCGCGCCGGGCCACTATCGCCGCGCACTACTCGCAGGCATTCGCGGCACTCGGCGATCTCGTGGAATTGCCGACGGTCGAAGAGGGAATGCGTTCCGCCTGGCACTTGTACCCGCTCCGCCTGGCAGGTGCCGCTCGGCACGGTCGCAATCAGCTCATAGCGGATCTTGAGCTGCGAGGCATCGGCACCAGCGTCCACTTCATACCGCTGCACCTGAGAACCTACGCACGGGAGCGCTATGGCTTCGGCGGCGGCGAGTTCCCTGTCTGCGAGGACGTCTACTCCCGCGTCCTCTCGCTGCCGCTCTACGCGGCGATGTCGGACGACGATGTCGATCACGTCGCCGCAGCGGTGACCGAACTGGTCCCTGGCTATGCTCACTAGCTACGCCGCGGAGCGCCTGGGCACAAACGGCGTCGCGTCGCGGGTCATCAAACGCGGCATTGATGTCGCGGTGGCCACTGCGCTCCTCGCCGTCACATTGCCGCTGCTGCTGATCGCCTGCCTCGCGATCATGCTCGACTCGCCCGGCTTGTGTTTCTATCTGCAATGGCGAAGCGGCCAAGTCGGCCGACCCTTCAGGATCATCAAACTGCGGACCATGGTGGCCGACTCCCACCTGCGCGGTCCGGAGTTGACCCAGCATGCCGATCCCCGCATCACCCGGGCGGGCTCGGTGCTCCGCCGCTGGAGCGTCGATGAGCTGCCGCAACTGCTGAATGTGCTCGCAGGGCAGATGAGCCTGGTCGGCCCTCGTCCCGAGCTGGTCACAATCGTCTCGACATACACGAAGCGGCAGCGCGACGTGCTCCAGGTCCGTCCGGGCATGACCGGCTGGGCGCAAGTCAACGGCAGGGATGATCTCTCCATACCGGAGAAGATCGAATTGGAGCTTGAGTACGTGGCCAACCGTACGACGCTCTGGGACCTGTTGATCCTGATCCGGACAGTCGGGGTGGTCCTGGGCGGCAGGGGGACAAAGCGGTGACTGGCAAGCTCGCGCAGATAGTGCCGTCTTGTCCTAGGCTCACCGTCTTCGGTACCGGCTTTGTCTGCGTCGGGACTCCTCAACCCCTGACCTCCAACGGCGCTGACCTGTCGCAGCTGCAAACGTGCATTGCTATGCAGCGCTATCGACGGGTACGCCGTTCTTCGTCACCGACCTGACCACCGCCGAGCTAGCAAAGGCTATAGAGACCATCAAGGAGCACCTGGATGCGGGTTGGTGTCATCGGGCCGTCAGGTCCCGACCGCTTCGCAGCGAACATCGGCGATGCGCTCAGTCGGATCGGGCACGTCGTGACCCAACTCGGCCCGGCCCGGCCGCGTTACCGCGGTCGGCTCACCACCAGTGCCGCAATGCTGGCCCGGCAGGCCCTTCCCCAGCTCGACGAGCGGGCGCAACGTCGAATCGTCCGGACCGCCCTCGACGCTGAATGTGAAGCCGTCATCAACGTAGACGCTTACCTCATGCCCGATGCGGTGAGCAGGATCAGTCGCGGCGGAGCGCGGGTAGCGTTCTGGTTTCCCGATCACGTCGCGAACCTGGGCAGGCAGCTCATGCTGCTCGCGCCCTACGATGCGGTTTTCTTCAAGGAGCCGCGGCTCGTAGAGCGGCTCCGGGCAACGCTCGACCTGCCTGTCTACTACCTGCCGCAGGCCTGCAACCCGCGGTGGCACCAGCCGTTCGTGCCAGCCGGCACGGAGCCCTACATCGTCATTGCCGGCAATATGTACCCCAGCCGGGTGCGGCTGCTCGAAAGGCTGATGGCCAAGGGACTCCCGCTCAGGCTGTACGGCGCCGACTTTCCCCGCTGGCTCGGGCCGACGCCGATCCAGGCGGCGCACACCGGCCACACCATCGTCGGCGAGGAGAAGGCGCGAGTATTCCGCTCCGCAGCCGGCGTGCTCAACACCATGCACCCGGCCGAGATAGCCGGCGTCAACTCAAGGCTCTTTGAGGCCGCGGGATCCGGGGCAGCGGTGCTCACTGAGTTCCGGCCGACGGTACCTGACTTGTTCGCTGTTGGTGAGGAAATACTAGCTTTCCGTGACTTCGACGAACTTGTCAGCCAGGCTACCGACCTGCTCAATGAGCGCGGACTGAGCGCGCGAATCGGCGACGCCGCTGCGCACCGCACCCACCGCGACCACACCTATGATCTGCGCGTCACCGAGATCCTCAAGAAGCTGACGTGACCGCCACGCCGGCCGAGGCACGGCCCGACGCCCCGCTCGCCCCGCGATCGGCAGTCGTCGGACTAGTTCTGGCGGCCGTCGGCACTGTTCTGGCTATTGAGGCGCTTGGCAGCTCAGATCAACCGACCCGTGCGGTGGTATGGGCGTCCCTGGCGCTGGCCGCGTGGGCCTTCGGTCTCATGTGCCTTGCGGGTGCCGCGCAGGGTAACCGTCTCGGCCTGGCCCAATGGCGTTTCGGGCCGTGGACCTTGCTCTGGTACGGCGCGGCCTTTGGACTCGCTAGCATTACCTTCAGCCAGCCACAGACCGGAATAGCATCTCAGATCGCCCTGTCCAGCGTGCTGCGCGCACTCTGGCTCGTCGGAGTGGGCACTACTGTCTGGGTGGTCGGCTATTTCGTCGGGCCAGGACGGCCGATGCGAACCGTAGCAGTTCGCGGGATCGAAGCTCTTGGCCGACGGTTCACTGCCGAGGTGCGCGGCCCCGCCGCGCCATGGGTCCTGTACGCGATCGGCTCCGCCGCGCGAATCGCAAGCACGCTTACCAGTGGCATCTTCGGTTACGTGGGCGACGCATCCTCCGCAGTGACCACCGTAGCCGGCTACGGGCAGATTCTGACTCTGCTCAGTCTCTGCGCACCGCTCGCGGTCGCCGCTTCCGCACTGCAGGTCTTCCGGGAGCAGATGTCCGGCGCGCGGCTCACCCTGACCGTGCTGTTTCTCATCGAGCTGACCGTTGGCCTTGCTGCGGGCAACAAGCAGAACTTCATCATCGTCGCGCTCGCCGTCATCATCCCTTACAGCGCGGCCCGGCGACGGCTGCCGAAGGTAATGCTGG
The DNA here is from genome assembly GCA_963850875.1 of uncultured Actinomycetota bacterium. Classification (GTDB taxonomy): domain Bacteria; phylum Actinomycetota; class Actinomycetes; order Streptosporangiales; family Streptosporangiaceae; genus Chersky-822. The sequence continues at coordinate 643,041 of CAWKNA010000003.1, read as the reverse complement.
CCCTGGCAATCCTGTTGTTCTTGCTAATCATCGTCCCGTTCACTGGCACGTACCGAAACACCGCTCGAGGAGGCACCGCCACCCTCACCGCTAGCCAGGCGATTCATGCCGCACCGGAGATCCTCCTACAGACCGTAACTGGTCAGAACGTGTTTACGGTCCTGTCAACGTCAAGCGATTACCTGCTGCAGCGGATCAGGGAGATCGACAGCCCGGCCATCATCGTGCAACGTACCCCGCAGCAGATTCACTTTCTCAGCCCAGCCCAGCTTGTGGAAGCGCCGCTGACCGAACTCGTACCGCGCGCCATCTGGCCCGGCAAGCCAATCGTAGCAACCGGCTACAGCTTCAATCAGCAGTACTACGGCCTGCCGCCCACGCTGTACACGTCGGCCGCGACTACGCCGATCGGCGGCCTGTATCAGTATGGCGGCTGGATTCCCGTGATCGGCGGCATGTTCCTGCTCGGCTGCGGAGTGCGGCTCCTTGACGAGGTCCTCGACGTGCGCACTAACACGCACTCGATCTTTCTGGTACTGCTGATGTTCCCGGACATCGTGAAAGGTGAGCAGGGCTGGGTCGACCTCCTGGCCGCTATCCCAGGCACGATCTGCATCTGGCTGCTCGCCGTTGCCCTCACCTTCCGGCACCGGACCTCAACGTGAGCGAGCACGTACTCCTGCTCACCCCGTCCTGCGGCCTCGGTGGTGGCATAGAACGCTATGCGGAAACCCTGGAATGGGCCTTTGCGGCAAAGGGCGTGCAGTGCCGCCGCGTGGACCTGCGCCGCGCAGGTGCCGCTGGCCACGCCCGGATGCTTATCGAGGCCCGCAAGCAGCTGCGATCAAGCACAGACCCCACTCGCCTTGTTCTCGCTCACCGCACGCTGCTTCCGGCGGCAGCGCTACTGTCCCGTGAACGTCTCGCCTGCGGGATCTCGGTCGTTTGCCACGGCAGCGACGTGTGGTGCGCCACCCACCGCGCACGCCGAGGAATTGAGACCTACCTCATGCGCCGGTCCGGCGTGCGCGTCGTCGCCGTGAGCAGCTTCACGGCCGGCGCCCTGGCCGAGAACTGCACGGCGGCGATCCTGCCGCCGGGTCTGTCGATGACCTGGTTCGACATGCTCATCGAGACGTCGGCCAGCACCCAAGACCGGAAACCAGGAGCCCGCCTCCTGACCGCGTTCCGCCTTGATGACTGGCGCGATAAAGGACTGCCGCAGATTGTCGACGCAGTGGCGGCCCTGAACCGGCCGGATGTTCAGGTGACGGTCTGCGGCAGCGGTGAACCGTCGGCCGATTTGCTGCGGCTGATTCGCGAGCGTCGTCACTACTGCACTCTTCGAACCGGATTGACCGACCGCGAGCTCGCCCGCCAGTTCGTCGACGCGGATCTCTTTGTCCTCGCCACCCGCACCAGGGCCGGCAAGCTCGCCTCCGGCGAGGGTTTCGGGCTAGTCCTGGCCGAAGCGCAGGTAGCCGGTACGCCAGTGGTGGGACCCGCGTATGGAGGCTCGCATGACGCCTACGTCGACGGGGTCACTGGCGTCACGCCTGCCGACGAGACTGCCGAGTCGCTGACGCGGGTGCTCGACCAGATCCTGCAAGATCCCAGGCAGCTAGCCGACATGGGCAGGCGCGCAGCGGAGTGGGCGCGAGTGAGTTACGCACCAGACCGCTATGCGTCCCGCGTCATCGCGACGCTGCTCTGACGACAGGATCTCTCAAACCAGCGACGGCCACTGCTGCCTGTTCAAATCCAGCCGCCGTGCGGTCGAGGCTGTACCGTGCGACCTGCCGCCGCACCCGATCGCGGGTACCGGGACGGGCAGCCGCGGCAAGAGCCCGACTGAGTGCACTGGCGAGGCTTGCGATATCGCCGCACGGGTAGATCTCCCCGAGGCCGCGGACCAGATCGGGAGCCGCGCCAACCCGGTCAGAGACGACGGGCAGAACACCTGCGGCCATGGCTTCGTTCACGACCAGGCCCCATGGCTCGGATTCGCTCGGCAGTACCAGGATGTCCGCCGCATGATAGTAGGCTGGAAGCTCTGACTGGTTGACGAAGCCAGTGACCACTCCGCTACTGGGCTCCAGCGAGGCCCGGACAGATTCTGCCAGCGCACCGTCACCGACGAATAGGGTGTTCACCTCAGCCGGAAGACGACCGATGGCTGTGACAAGATCAAGCGGCCGCTTATGGGAGACGAGCTTGCCGCAGAATATGACTACTGGCCTGCCATTGCTGAGTCCCCAGCGCGCAAGCAGCTCAGAACGGCCGATCAGAGGCGGACAGGCGAACCGCTGCATGTCGACTGAGTTCGGAGCGAAGGTGATCAGCCTGGCCCCATTTTTCTCGTAGAATTCTTGATTTAGCATGCCCATGGCAAGACCCGCGGCGCTGCCCGAGACCACCAGACGTGTTCCGGCATTCCGTAGCTGACGACGGATCCCGGTGGACTGGCTCTGCGGATGCGAGGATCCACGCAGCAGGTACGGGATATGGCGGGACCGGCACACGGTCATGGCCAGCAGCATCCAGGGGCTGGTGTAGCCATTGATCACGACAGTGTCATGAGACGGCAGCCACCGGAGCAGCGTAGACATTTGCCGACCAGTGCTCACCGGACGCTCGGTCGTAGTCAGGAAACGGTGCCGATATCCACTCAGCAAATCGATATCCCAGGCCACCGGAACGCCGAAACCAGGATCAACCAAGGGATGGTGACCTCGGTCAGCGAGATAGAGGACATCGAGTTCCACGTTCCGGCGGCTGGCCAGCAACTGGTAGAGCGGAGCGTGGTACTGGATAGGCCCGTGAGCCAGCACGCCAAGTCTGGGACGGGGTACGACCATGCCCGCCCCACTCCCCGGGTTGGGGACGGGCGATCGGCGAGCCGCCCGCCACAGGCTGAGCTGGCTCATCGGGCTGGCCCAAGCAACCAGTTGAAATAAGAATCGGGATCGAAAGGCGCCGGATCCGGCGCGACCTCGGTGGCAAGTGCCAGCATGGTGGCTTCTCGCAGTGACCCCTCATCGCCAGGCGTGAAGCCGCATAGTGCAGGTCCGGCGATCTCTCGGTTCTGCGCCGTGTCGCGGGCAATGACAGGCTGACCGCTGACCCTGGCTTCGGCCAGCGGGTAACCGAATGATTCGAGGCCAGGCGGAAAGTAGATGGCCTTACTGCGCGCCCAGTAAGAGCACAGATCGGCGTGGGTAAGCGTGCCCACCAGCTTAATCCGTGAATGAACGGCAAGCGAGGCAGGAACCTCTCTGGGGCTTGCCGTCACAAGCATGCGGATGGATGGGTCGATGTGACGATCGACGGCCACGAGCCATTCCATGAGCCTGGCCACCATGTGCTTGTAAGGCATAAACAATACCGGGCACAAGATGGTGGGCTCACGCAGCATCGTCGGAATCGAGTCAGCAGAGACCGGATGCATGCGAACGGCCACTCGGCTTCCAACGCAAGGCAGCGTCCGGACCACGCGTTCCGCCATGTCTGAGCATGGCACGATCAGCACGTCTGATCTCCGGGCTGCCAATCGAACTACTGGCGACTGCCGCCGGGCGACAGCCCGACTGGACGGATCCAGCGCCGCTTCCTCAGCATCGGTGAGAAAGTGCAGTGCGTTGCCGAGCAACGTCCACCGCTCACCGCCAGGCGTGACGAAGCCGACATTGTTGACGGCGACCTGCCGGACCCGTGCCGAGCCAGTTACCTCGCGGCGGATGAGCCAGCCCGGGGCGAGACGACGGTTAGCGCCGATGACCTTCACGTCATTGCGCCCGCACCGTCCCAGGTATCGGTAGAACTCGTCCCGGAACCGGGCGGCACCTCCCATCGGGCCACCGGCCACGTCCACGGTGACGGCTGCAGTCATCAGTCCTGCCTCGGATCTTCGGGTCGCTGAAAGGTGAACAATCTGAGGGGCGAGCGTTCCTGCGGACCTGCTGGATGCGGAACAGGAGACAGTCCGGCCTGCGCCGCAACGCTGCACCACCAACTGGCCGAGCGTCGCTGCCGCGAGAGTCGGATGTAGCACAGGTGCTCGTCGAGCCGCGGCCAGCAGCGAGCTGACGCGGCGGCCAGCGACGCACCTGCACCCACGCTGACCAGCCACTCCAGCCACCGAACCGGGTGGCGGAGATCCGGGACCGTGCACAGCACGATGCCGCCGGGCCGCAGCACACGACAGCACTCGTCAAGAACAGCGCCTGGGTCGGCGACGTACTCAAGGACACTGGCCGCGGTGACGGCATCGAAGGTGGCGGTTTCGAACGGCAGCGTGCGCCAGCTCGGGCATAGCTGCACCCATTCAACCGCGCCGTCAAGATCATGTTCTGCCGCGCGGCGCAGCATCTCAGCCGAGATATCGCACGCCGTCACCAGCAAATCGGCGGCTGCCTGGCAACGGGCCAGCTCGCCGGTACCGCAGCCGAGGTCCAATAGGCGGCTTCCCGCAGACATGTGACCGTCGAGCGCGGTCCCGAAGAGGGCCAGTCGATCCACGAAGCTGCCGCCGCGCGCAAATTTCGCCGACCAGGTCGGCGCCTTGGCGTCGAACAGTCGTCTGACCTGGTCGGGCTGGCTGGGCATTGACTCAGCCACGGTCTGCCGCTCCGATCGTGGCGCGCATCGTCCGCAACATCACATCGGTCGGCGCGGACTGCCCGCCCTGGACTGCAGCCATGAAGGCCGCAGCTTGCGCGCGATGACCCTTGTCCTGTCGGCCCTTCCACATCGAACGGCCGTCTGCGTGGGCCGACCGGAAGTCGTCGATGACAATCCGGTGCGATCCGGCCGAGACTTCGATCCACTCCTTGCCTGATGTCGGAGCCGCGCTGCCGTACCCGATGGCGGCCAGCGACCCGTCGGTGAAGCGCAGCGAGACCAGGGCATCCTCGCCGGGAAGTACCCCGGCTCCGCCACCGCCTCGCATGGCCACGGCGTTCTCGATTCCGGCGCCGATCAGCGCCTGAGCGGTGTCGACGAAGTGGCAGATCTCACCGAGCAGCCGCCCGCCCTGGCGCCGGTCGCGGTACCAGTGCTTATCGGATACCTGCCCGGCAGCGATCCGGTAGATCAGCAGCTTGGGCGACGCCACCTCGGCGAGCACTCGCCGCGCCGCCAGCACGGCCGGAGCCCAGCGCCGGTTGAAGCCGACCATGAGCTGGCACCCCGATGCGCGCCAGGCACTCTCGATCCGGTCGAGGCCGTCGCCGGTCAGTGCCAGCGGCTTCTCGCACCACACGTGCCGTCCGGCTGTCAGCGCCCGCAGCACAAGATCCTCATGGCTGTCATGCGGGGTGGCGATCACCACCACGTTGACGTCCGGATCTTCGATCACCGTCTCAGCGCCGGAGACCGCCTTCTCGAAGTCGTTCCGCTCGGCGACCCGCACGGCCGAGATGCCACTCGCGGAGGTCACCGCTACCAGGTTGGTAAACCCGGCTGCCCGGAAAGCCGACAGCAGCGTACTGGTGGAGAACGAGCCGGCCCCGATCCAGCCCACTCCGACCGATGAGCGGGAGGCCGGACGTGGCCGCATCCTTATCGGCGGCTCCTGCGCTGCGGGTGCTGCTGGGTAGCTCAGCCTGATCGCGAGGAATCGCTCGGACCGCTCCTCAATCAGCCGGTAAGCCGAGGTCGCCTCGCTGACCGGGTAGGTGTGCGTGGCCAGATCGGACACCTGAAGCCGCCCGGCGGCGAGCAGGTCGAGCACTGCCTCGAAGTTGCGGCCCTCGGTCCAGCGGACCATCCCGGCCGGATAGTCGACTCCCCAGGTCTCATACGACCGCTCATACCGGCCGGGACCGTAAGACCGGGCGAAGCGCAGCGAGATCTCCCGCTCGTAGAACGGCGCACGCCGCAGTTGCAGACCGACGTCACCCACGACGACGATCGGCGCGCGGTCCCGGCAGAGCGCCGTGGCCCGCAGCACCGGATCCGACGACCGGCTGGCGGCGCAGATCAACACCGCGTCCGCGCCCCGGCCGCGTGACCAGGAGAGCAGTTCGCCGGTTGTCTCAGTGCCGCGTTCGTCCAGGGCCAGGATGCCGGAACCGATCGCTGTCGTGCGCGGGTACTCCGCTGGGTCGATGCCGGCCACATCGCAACCAGCCGCCCGCGCCAGCCGCGCCGCCAGCTGGCCGATAAGTCCCAGGCCGATCACGATCACCTTGGAGCCAGGACCGACCTCGGCTTGCCGCAGGCCATGCAGCGCGATGGAAGCAACGGTAGTAAAGGCGGCGTCCTCGGCTGGCACGCTCGGTGGGACGGTGGCGCACAGCAGGCCAGGTACCGCCTGGAATTCCGCGTGGCTGGCCTTGCCCGCCCCGCCGGTTGCTACCAGCTGGCCGATCGCCAGACCGCTGACCGCGCTGCCTACTGCCACCACGACGCCGGCTGCGGAGTAGCCCAGCGCCAGGTCCTCGGCAAGCCTGCTCCGAACGATCTGCGCAGTGGCGGCGATCCCATCGACCCGAGCCTTGCGCACTGCCTGGCGGACCAGGTCAGGCCGGGCTCGCGCTTTGGCGAGGAGGCTCGACTGCGCGAGGGCGGTCATCGCCTGCTCCGTTCCCGGAGAGATTACCGACGCGACGGTGCGGACCAGCACCTCGGTCGAATCCGCAGTCGGACGGGGCACGTCGAGCACCTGCACGGGCCCACCGGCCACCGGCTGGACAACACTTTTCACGCGACCCCCTCGTCGAGCGCGACCCGGACGGAGTCGCCGGAAAGATGCCAGCTGGTCGTGACCGCAACCGGCAGGGCAGTGTCCGTGCGGCAGGTCAGCACTGCTGCGCCAGCGGTACTCAGATATCCGGTAGCCACCGGCCTTGACTCGACGGTCATGGTCATCTGAGCCGACGAGGTAACCGTGACCATAAAGACGGCGGATGGCGTGGTGGCGATGGCGCTTCCGCTTGCAAGCCGTACCGATGAGCCGGGCGGCAGGTGCCAGGCAATAGCGACCACGTGTCGGCCACTTCCGGTAATGAGATCGTCCACCTGCAGTTCAGCCTCGGTGAGCCGCCAGCTGCGGTGATGGCGCGGACTACCGGGAAGCCCGCGGAACCCGTCGTGAGCGGCCTGCACGGTGACTCCGTCCAGGTCGCTGCGGGCCACGACGTCATGCACCCGGGCTCGCCGTCCAGTCCGGAACGCCCCCCAGACCTCCGTGGAGTTGGCGCCGTCCAATCCGACAGTATTGTGGGCGGCGGTCGATCGCTCGTAGTCACGTACCGCTCCGGGCTCATACGTCGACGTGCCAGTATCGACAAGTACTGGCGCGCCATCCGCGTACAGCAGGCAGCTGAGCGTGTCAGCGTGAGCGTGCCCAGGCAGCCCGTCCGGGCAAGGCGCTCCGACATCGGCGAGCAGCCGCCATCTCCCGACGCTCACCCGGACAAGTCCGGTACCGGCCATCAGGTGCAGCCGCGTGTCCTGCCGTACCTCGGGCCGGAGCACGGCCAGCAGCCCGTCCGCTAGCGGGTAACCGTCGTTTAGCATCGGCAGCGTCCCACCCGGGCCGAGCACGTTGCCGAGCCAGAGCCGCATTCGAGCAATGGTCTCCACGATCTTGCTCACATCCGCACGGCCGCTGGCCGCAATGAGGCCAGCCACGTCGATCAGGTCGGCAAGCACCTGGCAGTGGTAGGCAGGTGACCGCTCGTAATGGCCGCCATCAGCCAGGATCTGCTGCGCCAGCTGCCCGATCAATCGACGCAGCGCTTGCCGCAGCAAGCGCTCGTCAGCGAAGAACACAGCTAGGCCGACCAATGCCTTCAGATCTTTGATCAGGTGATTGCCGCGGAGGTCTGTCTCGAGGTGCCTGCGGAGGAATCCGGTATGAACGGCCAGTTCGCCGACATAGCTCCGCTCGATGCCGCTGCCAGCAACCAAATCACGGTGCAGTCCACACCATGACCATGCGCGCAACGCTGCCGGGTATGGATGCCAGCCCTCGCCACTGCCGAAGGTGCTTGCTTCCCGCCACGATTGCCAGAGCCTGGCGAAGGTCGTCCGCGCGCCATCCCGATCCGGATCCGCTGCCAGTCCCCACGCCCAGTCCCAGTAGTGCAGGTGAAAACGCCACAGCAATGGTGCGTCGGCGTGCGACCAGTCGGGTGGATTGCCAAGATGTTCATTGCTTCCGAGCAGCCCGATCCGGCCGACGCACAGTGCTGGCAATGTCGGCCACCGGCCTGGTGTCTGGGCGTCGACCGGACGGAAGTCAGCAGGCCAGCCGACCGCCGCTGCCGGGTCCGGCCCAGCGCACAGCCGACGCCCGACCTCCGGCCAGCGGCGCAGCGCGTTGCGCTGCGCATGCAGCCTGGCCCTGCGCATGATCTGTCCTGGCTGCACATGGATGGCCATCCTGGCCAGCGGTGCCATGCCGGAGCCGGTCAAGCCGCCAGCCTCATCGCCGCGAGTCATGCTGACCAAGGATCTTGCGGTACTGCCGTGCGAGCTCGACTCGGTCGAAGAAGTGCTCGACATGGGACCGCCCGGCAAGCCCCATGTCCATCCGCCGCTGCGGATCGGCGGCTAGCGAGGTAATCGCTGCCGCCAGCGCCGCGCTGTCCTCCGGCGGCACCACGACCGCGCCAGCCTCGCGCAGGATCTGAGCCGCCTCGCCGACCACTGAGGCCACAACAGCCTTGCGGGCAGCGAGGTACTCGAACATTTTCGACGGGATGAACGCTGAGAACAACGGCACGTTGCGGAGCGGGACCAGGCAGATGTCGGCCGCTGCCACTAGGGCGGGCACGTCCTGGTGCGGTACGCCGGGAAGAAAGGTGACGTTCCGCAGGCCAAGCTCGGCCACTTGGTGCTGCAAGCGTTCCTTGTCCGCTCCCTCTCCGACGAACGCGAAGTGAACTGAATCCCCCGCCAGGAGCGCTGCAGCATCGACGACCGCCGACAAGCCCTGCGAGATGCCGTGCGTTCCGGCGTAAAGAACCAAGCAATCGCCTGCCCGTGCACCGAGATAGGCCCGCACTACCGGGTCGGAGGCCCCGGCGCAGTCGAAGATGTCGAGATTCACGCCATTGCGGATTGTGTGGATCTTGCCCGCCGGCACTCCCCGTTCAATCAGATTGTCCCGAAACCCGTCGGTGACGACCACGACTTCGTCGGCGGCGGCGTAAATGGCAAGCTCGAATCGTTCGAGCAGTCCGATCAGCTTGCGGTTGGTGAGCACCCCGAGATCGACAAATATCGCAGGCCATAGGTCGCGGATCTCGACCACGAACCTGGCCCGCTTCAGCCGGGCGAGCAACCATGCTCCGCCGACCGAGAAGAGCGTCGGCGAGGAGACCAGCACCAGGTCGGTCGGTCCGCACGCGCGGCCGCCGAGCAGCACACTGCTGATCATGAAGCTCAGATGTCCGGCGGTCCGGCGTGCCACACCCGTGTTGGGCGTGGCGTACAGCCAGGTGCGCACGACCTCATAGCCGTCTACGCACTCTCGGCGCCGGACTGCGCGCCGGTACTCCGACGGCACCACGCCGGTCGGGTAGTTCGGCATGCCGGTGAGAACCGTCACCTGGTCCCCGTCAGCAGCCCACGTCTTCGCCAGCGTCGACAGTCGGACTTGCGGAGCACCTATCTCGGGCGGAAAGAAGTGGCTAACGATAACGGTGCGCACGTCAGCACACCGCGGCGTTCACGATCGCCAGGTCTGCGGGCATCCTCGGATCCTAACGGACTTCATCACGTTCTGTATTTCATTACTTACTATCAGTTACCAGTTGCCGCGTTAGCATGGTGCTGCCGTTGCCGTGTTCGGCAACGAACCGGTGCCTGTCGTCGCCGACACAGGGATACTGGCTGCGCGTCTGGACTAGTCGGGCCCGCCGTGCCGGGCACCATGTGAGTCACCGAGCCATGGCCGCAGTCGGCTATGCCTCCCGCGGTCGGCGGCGTTGGCCGCACCGGAACCGTGCGCAATACCGGAACCGTTCGCCGCACCGGAACCGTTGGCTGACGCCGGAAGCGCTGCGAGCGGCACGCCGTCGTCCAGCGGCTCGTATCCGTACCCGTACCCGTAGCCGTAGCCGTAGCCGTAGCCAGCCTGCCGGGTCACCTCGTTCAGGACCATTCCCACCACGGCCGAGTTGACCTGGCCGAGCTTCTCCGCCGCCCGCTGCAGTTCCATCCGCTTGGTCTGGCCGGACGCGATCACGATCAGGGTTCCATCGGCGTACCTGGACAGGACCGCAGCGTCGGTCACCGGAAGCACCGGCGGGCTGTCGATCAGCACCAGGTCGAAATCCGCACGCAGCGCCGCGAAGAGCCGCACGGCGTCCTGCCCGGTCAGCAGCTCAGCTGGGTTGGGCGGAACGCGCCCGGCACCGAGCAGCCACAGCGTCTCGTAGCCGTTCACCCGCTGCACGACGGCCGCTAGGGGCTGTTCGCCGCGCAGCACCGAGGAGAGACCGGCGCGCTCATTAAGCCCGAAGAACTGCCCCAGCCTGGGTCGTCGCAGGTCGCAAGAGACGAGCACCACTCGCTCCCCCGCCTGAGCGAACATAGCGCCAAGGTTGGCAATGGTGGATGTCTTACCCTCGGCAGCGGCCGGGCTAGTCACCAGCAGGGTCCGCAGTTCGCGCTCCTGCCTGACGAACTGGAGCGACGTTCGGAGCGAGCGGTACGCCTCGGCCGCTGGCGACAGCGGCTGTGAGATCGACACGACCAGGGTCTGCTCCCGGCGTTTCCAGGACGGGACCATCGGGACCATCGCGAGCACCGGAGCACCGCCAAGCTGCTCGGCCACCTCCTTCGAAGTAAGAGCGTCGTCGAAGTTCTCCAGCAGGAACGCAACAGCCAGACCGAGGATCAGGCCAGCCGCCAGGCCAAGCACAGCGTCCTGAGCGGGCTTAGGGGAGCTTGGCCCCGCTGGCGGCTGCGCGGGCGTGACGAATGCCAGCCCGCCCATGGTGCCGGTAGCGCCGTCGACCTGCATCTGAGCGAGTTGCTGCTTCTGCACCGCTTCTTCGTTCTGCAAGGCCGTCAGCTGCGTGGTCGTACCCTTGCCCTGCTGCAGAGTCAGTACCTGCCCCTGGAGTGCACGGATCTGCTTCCTCAGTTGCGTCTCTGCGGCATCTAGCGCGTCCAGGGCGACCTTCTGCTGGTAGCTGACGAATGCCTCGGCGTAGGCATTGGCGATCCGCGCGGCACGCGCGGGAGCCGAGCTGATCGCCGTGATGGCGATCACGTCCGTCTGGGCGACCTCGGCGGCCGTTACCGACGGCCTTTCGCCAAGCAGCTCGCTGACCCTCTGCTGTACCGGGGCGCTTGTCACCAGCTGGGCATCAGTCTGCACGACGGTGGGCGTGACCTGGTCCGGAGCGACGCCGAGCGCCGTATTCGCGCCGGAGGACTGCACCAGAAGCTGAGCCGTGGCTGAGTACTGATCTGGCGCGGCGAGAGCGAACCCGAGACTCACCGTCAGCCCAAGCACCGCGGCACAAGCTATCCACCATCTCCGCTTGCGCATGACCGTTAGATACATGCGAAGACTCGGATTGGTGCCGTGCTCAGTCGTCATCCGCTTCCTCCGGTTGGCCGATGGCGGTGACCCGCCTATCACGTTGCCCGAGCACCGCAGCGCAGCGGTAAGCCCGGCCGCGCTGGTGACGCCCTAGCCGACCATGGCGCTCGTCGAACACGGACGTCTGGCTCACAAGGGGGCTGCCTACCGCCCGGATATGCACGAACGTTGAGTGTACACTTGAATACTCTGCGTGATGACCCTCTTAAGGCGAGCCGAATAATGGAGATGTCGCCCAGCTCATGACCGATGTTCTGGTGCTCTGCACCGCCAATGTGTGCCGGTCGGTCATGGCGGAAGCACTGCTCGCTTACCGGCTCGGCGCCGCTGACGCGAGCGCGTCGGTTCGCTCGGCCGGGATGCTGGACGCGGGCGAGCTGCCAGCGCCCGAGGTCATCCGCGCGCTGGCCGCCTGGGGCCTCGATGTTGGCGCGCACCGCAGTCGCCGGACCAGCGAGAACGACCTTGCCGGGGCTGACCTCGTACTCGCGATGGCCCGTGAACAGCTGCGCTACGCCGTAGTCACCGCGCCGCAGGTGTGGCCTCGCGCGTTTACCCTCAAGGAACTCATCCGGCGCGGCCAGCTGACAGGTCCCCGACCACCCAGCCAGCCGCTCGCCGACTGGCTCGCGATGGCGCACGCCGACCGACATCGCTCAGACCTGCTCGGTGACTGCCCTGCTGACGATATAGCCGACCCGATCGGCGGGCCGCCCGAGGCTTACCTCGCTACGGCGCTGCAGCTCGACCATCTGCTTGGACAACTCGCAGAGCTGGCCTGGGGCTGCGAATAACCTCAGGCAGGATTCCGCTGAGATCCGACGATGCCGCCGGGGCGCACGGCAACCCGGCGCAGCTGGCGAGCGCCGCCCGCAGCTTGTCGCCAGGGAGTCGGGGGTCCAGGCGAGCCACCTGTTCTGGGTGCAGGGCGGCCACGGGCACATGCCGGATCAGCGGATGATGCGGCCGCTCATCCACCTCTCCGGCGCCGAGCAGGTTCTCGGAGAGCTTCTCGCCAGGACGCAGTCCGGTGAAGACGATCTCGATCTGATCCGCGGCCGCGGCGGCCAGCCTGCGCGCGATATCGACGATCCGGACCTGCTCTCCCATGTCGAGCACCAGCACCTCCCCGGCTCGCCCGATCGCCGCCGCCTGGAGCACAAGCTGCACCGCCTCGTCGGCGGTCATGAAGTACCTGCTGACCTCGGGATGGGTGACGGTCAGCGGCCCGCCTGCCGCCACCTGGGCGCTGAGCGCGGTCAGCACCGACCCGCGGCTACCGAGCACGTTGCCAAACCTGACGCTCAGATAGTTAGCCGCCGTCCGCTCAGCCATTTCGGCGGTGAGCCGCTCGGCGATCCGCTTGGAGTATCCCAGGACGCTCATCGGATCGGCGGCCTTGTCCGTCGAAATGTTGACGAACGACTCGACGCCGCATGCTGCCGAGGCCTCGAGCACGGTCAAAGTGCCCCACACATTGCTTTTCAGCGCCTCAGCGGGATAGCGCTCAAGCAGCGGCAGGTGCTTCAGCGCGGCAGCGTGGAAGACGATCTGCGGCTGGAATCGCTCGAACACCTCCCGGACGCGTGTCGGGTCGCGGATGTCGGCCAGCGCCGCCTGGTCCGAGTCGAGCAGCGCACGGCCGTACAGCTCAAGCTGGATCGCGTGCAGAGCCGATTCGTCACGGTCGAGCAGGATCAGCTCGGCCGGGCGGAACCGATGCAGCTGGCGGCAGAGCTCGGAGCCGATGGACCCGCCGGCCCCGGTCACCAGGATCCGCTTGCCGGCGAAATGACCAGCCACCCGGGCCAGATCTGTCGCCACCGGCCTGCGGCCGAGCAGGTCGGTGATCCTGGGGTCGCGCACGCCCTCGATCCGCGCCCCGCCGCTGAGCATTTCGGTTATCGACGGAATCACCTTGGGGACGAGCCCGCACCGGTCCGCCTCATTGGTCAGGTCGCGGATCGCGCTGCCACTCGCCCGGGCGATGGCGATGACCAGCACCGTCGCGCCGGTCTGCGCCGCGACCTGCGCTATCTGCGTCCGGTCGCCAAGTACAGGGATGCCGCCGATCCGCAGGCGGCGCTTCGCCGGGTCATCATCAAGGAACGCGACCGGCTGGTAGCGCAGACCTGGCTGGTGCGCCAGGCTGTGCACGAGCGCCGTACCCGCATTGCCCGCGCCGAAGATGATGATCTTCACCCCGGAGGACCTTCGCGGTCTGGGCGACTGCCGGACGGCGACGACCATATACCGCGCGCCGATCATGGCGAGCAGCGCGAAGGTCGCCCCGCCGACCGCGGTAGCCAGCGGTGCCCGCTGACCGGGCAGCAGCGCACCGCCGAGCACCGCGAGCACCAGGGCGGTCCCGCATCCCGCCCGGCCGACGCTGATCACCTCGTCCAGGCTGCCCCGCTGGTAGCGGCCGCGGTAAAGCCCAGCGAGCAGACCCGCTCCGGCCGAGAGCACGCTAACGGCGACTGCCGCGCCCGCCAGGCGGATGCCCGAGTACGAACTGGCCAGGTCGTGCGTTACCCACGCAGCCGCCGTCAATCCGAAAAGCCACAAGCCCGCATCACAGCCCGCCTCGAGCGTCCGGTAATGCGTACGCCGGTGCATGCGGATCGGAATTACTCCCGTGCATTTCGCATCGTCCCTGGCCATTACGCCGCTCAAGACACTCCTAAGGTCTGCCGGTTTCGTCTGAAGGTGCATTTCTCATGCACGCAAAGGCTGGCCGTCCGTACCTTACTCGTTACGATTGCGCGTCGCTCTCAGTGAGCAAGACCAGGTCCGCTCGTTCAGTGGCCGCTCGGCCACACCAAAGGCCAATGCCATCGAATTAGGTCAGCATGCGTGAAATGTGCCGATCACCGACCATAATCAGAGGCAGCGCACTACTAATTCGTGATTGGCGCGGTCGCTTGCGGCCGCATGGACGATAGCTAGCCGCGCTCTACCGCCTTCGCCGCCTTCAGTCGACGGTGAAGTAGTCGGGTCCTGAGTAGAACCCGGTCAGCTGCTTCCTGCGCTGCATCAGCAGGTCGTTGAGCAGGCTGGAGGCACCGATCCTGAACAGCGCCGGGGTCAGCCAGGCCGGCCCGGCGGTCTCGTTGACCAGCACCAGGTACCTGATCGCGTCCTTGGCGGTGCGGACGCCGCCGGCCACCTTGACCCCCACCCGCCGACCCGCCGCCTGTTCGTAGTCGCGGACGGCGGCCAGCATGACCAGCGCGACCGGTGGCGTGGCAGCCGGAGTCACCTTGCCGGTCGACGTCTTGATGAAGTCGGCGCCGGCCAGCATGGCCAGCCAGGACGCGCGGGAGACATTGTCCAGCGTGGCAAGCTCGCCGGTCTCCAGGATCACCTTCAGGTGGGCCGACCCGCAGGCCTCCCGCACCGCCCGGATCTCCTCGTAGACCTGGCCGTACCTGCCAGCCAGGAAGGCGCCGCGGTCGATCACCATGTCGATCTCGTCTGCGCCCGCGTTCACCGCCTCGGCCACGTCGGCGAGCTTGACCGAGAGCGACGCGCGGCCGGACGGGAAGGCGGTGGCCACCGAGGCGACGGCCACGCCGCTGCCCACCAGTTCGGACCTGGCCAGGCTGGCCAGGTCCGGGTAGACGCAGACGGCGGCGACCGACGGAACCGCTGGGTCGCTGGGATCTGGCCGGACCGCCTTCGCGCACAGGCCGCGCACCTTGCCCGGGGTATCGGCACCCTCAAGCGTCGTGAGGTCCACCATCCGGACTGCGGTGTCCAGCGCCGTCAGTTTCGCGTCCTTCTTGATCGACCTGGTGGCCAGGCTGGCCGCCCTGGCTTCGGCGCCCACCTGATCGACACCAGGCAGGCCGTGCAGAACCTGGCGCAGCGCCGCGTCGGAGGTGGCGACACCGCTCAGCCACTGCCGCTCGGCCGACCTGCGGTCAGCGACCGCCTGGCCGGTCAGGCCGCCGGATTCGACACTCACGACTTAGACGCTACCCCGGCCCCGGCTGGCCGGGATAGTCGGATCCGGCCGCACCGAGCTGGTGACCGGCCAGGCTCGAACCGCGAGCCGGCCCCCGACCGTGAGCCAGCACTGACCGGCGCTAGAGCCCGGCCCCGTGCCGGACCGGCCCGACCACGGCCGGTGCCATCGCCACGGCGAAACCTGGCTTGATCACCGTGTTGATCAGCTCAAGCCGCTCGTCGAACGGCGCGAACGCGCTCTTCATCGCATTGATGGTGAGCCACTGAATGTCCGACCAGCCGTAGCCGAACGCATCCCGCAGCGCGGCGAACTCCGACGACAGCGTCACCCCGCTCATCAGCCGATTGTCGGTGTTCACCGTGACCCGGAACGACAGCCGCCGCAGCAGCCCGATCGGGTGCTCCGCGATCGATCTGGCCGCCCCGGTGTGCACATTGGAGGTCGGGCACATCTCCAGCGGGATCCGCCGGTCCCTGACGTAGCTGGCGAGCAGGCCAAGCCTGGCGCTGCCATCGGGCTCCACCACGATGTCGTCGATGATCCGGACGCCGTGGCCGAGCCGCTCGGCGCCGCACCACTGCACGGCCTCCCAGATCGACGGCAGCCCGAACCCCTCGCCCGCGTGGATGGTGATGTGGAAGTTCTCCCGCGCCACGTACTGGAAGGCGTCCAGGTGCCGGCTGGGCGGACTGCCCGCCTCCGCGCCGGCGATGTCGAACCCGACCACGCCCTCGTTTCGGTGCCGCACCGCGAGCTCGGCGATCTCCAGCGACCGCGCCGCGGTCCGCATCGCGGTCAGCAGCGCGTACACCCGGATCCCGCGACCCGCGC
This sequence comes from uncultured Actinomycetota bacterium, assembly GCA_963850875.1. GTDB lineage: Bacteria > Actinomycetota > Actinomycetes > Streptosporangiales > Streptosporangiaceae > Chersky-822. The sequence continues at coordinate 626,671 of CAWKNA010000003.1, read as the reverse complement.
TGCCGATCGCGAACCCTTCGAGCACCGCCTCGACCACCTGATCCAGGTTCAGCCCGGCGCTGACATGCAGCTCGGGGGCGAACCTCACCTCGGCGTACACCACCCCGTCGGCCGCTAGGTCCTGCGCGCACTCGGCAGCCACCCGGACCAGCGCGTCGCGGGTCTGCATCACGCCGACCGTGTGCTTGAACGCCTCCAGGTAGAGCTCGAGCTGACCCCGTTCGGCGGCGGTGTTCATCCAGGCGCCGAGCTCGATCGGCTCGCTGGTCGGCAGGTCACGGTAACCGGTCTGCTCGGCGAGCTCGACGATCGTGGCCGGGCGCAGGCCGCCGTCGAGATGGTCGTGCAGCAGCACCTTGGGTACCCGGCGGATCTGCTCAAGCGTGATGGACACGCGGTCCATTCTGACTCAGGCGATGCGCTCGATCACTGCCGGGCCGAGCACTGGCTGCTGCTCCCCGATCTCGATGCCGCCGTCGAGCGCCTGCACCGCCCGGCCGAACCGCGCCGCGTCGTCGGCGCGCAGCTCAAGCAGCGGCTGTCCGTCCTGCACCCGCTCCCCTGGCTTGGCCAGGCAGATCACCCCGGCGGCGGCGCTGACCGGGTCCTCCTTGCGGGCCCGTCCGGCCCCCAGCCGCCAGGCGGCCGTCCCGACCGCGAGCGCGTCGAGGCGGCGCAGCCAGCCAGATTCCGGCGCTCGCACCAGCAGACTGTGCGCCGCGGCCGGCAACGCGGCATCAGGATCGCCGTCCTGCCCGGCGATCATCTCCCGCCACTTGGCGAGCGCGCTGCCGTCGGCGAGCGCGACCGCCGGGTCCGCCTCGATGCCCGCGAGCGAGAGCATCTCCCGCGCCAGCTCAAGCGTCACGGTGACCAGGTCAGCGGGGCCGGTGCCGCTCAGCACTCCGACGGCCTCGGCCACTTCGACCGCGTTCCCCACCGCGCGGCCGAGCGGGGTGTCCATCGACGTCAGCAGCGCGGTCGTGCGCACCCCTGACTCAGTGCCGAGCCGGACCATGGTCCGCGCCAGCTCGCGCGCCCGGTCGAGTTCGCGCATGAACGCCCCGCTGCCGACCTTCACATCAAGCACCAGGGATTGCGTTCCCTCCGCGATCTTCTTGGACATGATCGAGCTGGCGATCAGCGGAATCGACTCGACCGTCCCCGTGACGTCGCGAAGGGCATAAAGCTTGCGGTCGGCTGGCGCGAGGTCGGCACCGGCCGCGCAGATGACACAGCCGACAGTCGACAGCAGGTGAACAAATTCGCGCGCGGACAGTCCGGCCCGCCAGCCTGGTATCGCCTCCAGCTTGTCCAGCGTGCCGCCGGTATGGCCGAGCCCCCGGCCGGACAGCTGAGGCACCGCCGCGCCGCAGCTCGCCACCAGCGGCGCGAGTATCAGCGAAACCTTGTCCCCCACCCCGCCGGTCGAGTGCTTGTCGACGGTCGGGGCGGGCACCGAACTCAGGTCGAGCCGCTGGCCTGAGGCGATCATGGCATCGGTCCAGGTCCGCAGCTCGGCTGGCTGCAGGCCGCGGAAGAAGATCGCCATGGTCATCGCCGACATCTGCTCGTCGGCGACCCGGCCGCCGGTGTAGGCGTCGATCAGCCAGCGGATGTCACCGTCGGTAAGCACCCGGCCGTCCCGCTTGGCCCTGATCAGATCGACGGCGTCAGGGGCGGCCGCGGCGGGCTCAGGCACGAGCGTCACGGCGCTCGGCCAGGTCCGTGCCGGTGAACGCGTCAGGCAGCAGTGCGCCGAGCTTGCGCGGCCCGGCGTCGGAATCGAGCAGCAAGCCGGTGCCGCCCGCCTCGAGCAGCAATTGCCTGCAGCGGCCGCACGGCACCAGCGGCTTGCCGTCGGCGGCGACCACGCTGACCGCGACCAGCCGCCCGGCCCCGGCCGCGTGCAGCGCCGACACCAGTCCGCACTCGGCGCACAGGGTCAGCCCGAATGATGCGTTCTCCACGTTGCAGCCGGTCACCACGGCGCCGTTGGCCGCTTGCCCGGCGGCGCCGACCCGAAGCCGCGAGTAGGGCGCGTACGCGTTGCCTGCGGCAGCGACGGCCGCCGCCCGCAGCGCGGGCCAGTCGATGGACATCGGGCGGCTCCGGTGGATGGGGACTGTCGGTCAGGTGATTGTAAGGGTCTCGATTTCACAACAGCACCGACCTTGCAGTCACTACCCGCTTCCGCAACAGACCCGGCAGTAATAGATTCCTCACCATCCCGGGGGGACTCCGGGGGTTCTCCATGCCCTGACCGGCCGGGCCGGGTTTCAGGCCGGTGACGTTCGGCGGCACCACGCCGCCCTAGAGGAGGTATCCGTGAGAGGGACAGCCAAGACTGTCGCTGCTCTGAGTGTTCTGGCGATGATTACCGCCGCATGCAGCAGTAGCAGTAGCTCAACTACTCCGACCGGCGGCTCGTCAAGCAGCACCACCACCGCCAGTTTCAAGGCGTGCATGGTCACCGACACCGGCGGCATCGACGACAAGTCGTTCAACCAGTCGTCCTGGCAGGGCATGCAGGCGGCTAAGGCGGCTCAGCCCGGCATCCAGATCACTTATCTGCCCTCGACCACCACGGCCGACTACGCCTCGAACATCAGCACGTTCATCGCGCAGAAGTGCGGGATCATTGTGACGGTCGGCTTCCTGATGGCAGGCGCGACCGAGACGGCAGCCAAGTCCAACCCGACCCAGAAGTTCGCGATCGTGGACTGCTCCTATGCCTCCTTCTGCCTGACCGGCGCGAAGGAGCCCAACATCGACCAGCTCGTGTTCAACACCGTGCAGGACAGCTTCCTCGGCGGCTACCTGGCGGCCGCCACGAGCAAGAGCCACATCGTGGCGACCTACGGCGGCGAGAACTTCGGCACCGTCACCATCTACATGGACGGTTTCTGGGACGGCGTCCAGTACTACAACGCCCAGCACCACGCCAACGTCAAGGTGCTCGGCTGGAACGAGAAGACCCAGAAGGGCAACTTCATCGGCAACTTCACCAACCTCGGCGCCGGCCAGGCCCTCACCAACACCTTCATCGGCGACGGCGCCGACGTCATCTTCCCGGTCGCCGGCGGGATCGGCCTCGGAACCGCGAAGGCCGTCCAGACCGCGGACAACGGCGGCAAGAACGTCAGCATCGAGTGGGTGGACACCGACGGCTGCATCAGCGCAGCGCAGTACTGCAAGTACTTCCTCACCTCGGTGACGAAGGGCATCACCGAGGCGGTCAAGACCGCGGTGCTCGCAGCGGCCAACGGCACCTTCGCCGGCGGTACCTACGTCGGCACGCTGGCCAACGGCGGCGCGGCCCTCTCGCCGTTCCACCCGCCGTGGACCACCAAGGTTCCGGCCGCGCTGCAAGCCGAGCTCAACACGCTCAAGTCGGAAATCGAGAGCGGCAAGATCGTGCCGGCCACCAAGGCTCCGGTGTAAACCCGTCCTTCCACTAGAAGTAGTGTCTAACCGGTCAGCTGCCCCGGATTCGGTCCGGGGCAGCTGACCGGAGCCAGTGGAAGGAGCCCGCCAGTGAAGCTTGAGCTACGCGGCATCACCAAGCGCTTCGGCGGACTCGTAGCGAACGACCAGATCGACCTTGTGGTCCAGCCCGGCGAGATCAGGGCACTGCTCGGCGAGAATGGCGCTGGCAAGACCACCCTGATGAACGTGCTCTACGGCCTGATGCAGCCGGATCAGGGCGAGATCCTGCTCGATGACAAGCCGGTACATATCCGGTCCCCGAAGGATGCGATCAGCGCCGGGATCGGCATGGTGCACCAGCACTTCATGCTGGTCCCGGTGTTCACGGTCGCCGAGAACGTCACGCTCGGGGTGGAGCGCGTCCGCGGCCTCGGATTGCTCGACCGACGGCGGACCCGCCGCGACGTGCATGAGCTGTCCGAGCGGTTCGGACTCCAGGTAGATCCTGACGCCTACATCGAGGACCTGCCGGTCGGCGTGCAGCAGCGGGTGGAGATCATCAAGGCGCTGCTCCGCGACGCCAGCGTCCTGGTGCTCGACGAGCCGACCGCGGTGCTCACCCCGAATGAGTCGCTGGACCTGTTCCGGATCATGCGGGAGCTTCGGGATGGCGGCCGGTCCATCATCTTCATCTCGCACAAGCTCAAAGAGGTCCAGACGATCGCCGACAACATCACGATCATCCGGCGCGGCAAGGTGGTCGGCGAGCGCCCTCCCAGCACTACCGGCTCCGAGCTAGCCGCGCTGATGGTCGGCCGGTCCGTACAGCTGCGGGTCAGCAAGGACGAAGCCAGGCCCGCCCAGGTCCGGCTGGAGGTCCGCGATCTCACCGTCCACGACGACCGCGGCGGGATGGCCGTTTCCGGGGTGTCTTTCCAGGTCCGCGGCGGCGAGATCCTCGGCATCGCCGGCGTCCAGGGCAACGGGCAGACCGAACTGTGCGAAGCGCTGATGGGCCTGCGGCCCTCGACCGGGTCGGTGCTGCTCGAAGGTCACGACATCGGTGACGCAAGCACTCGCGACCGGCTGCGGGCCGGCATCGGGTACATCCCCGAGGACCGGCAGGAAGACGGCCTGGTCGGCGCCTTCTCGGTCGCCGACAACCTGGTGCTCGACGTGTATGACCGGCCTCCGTACGCCGCAGGCATCGCGCTCAACCTCGGCGCGATCAGAGCCGCAGCGGACCGCCTGGTGTCCGACTACGACGTGCGGACCACATCGGTGCTCACCACGGTGGGAACTCTGTCGGGCGGAAACCAGCAGAAGGTCATCGTCGCCCGTGAGCTCAGCCGCGACAACAAGCTGCTGCTCGCCAGCCAGCCCACCCGCGGCCTGGACGTCGGCTCTATCGAGTTCGTGCACAAGCAGATCGTGGCGCAACGTGATCGCGGCTTGGCGGTCGTGATCGTCTCATCCGAACTTGACGAGATCTACGCGCTGTCGGACCGGATCGCCGTGATGTACGAGGGCAGGATCGTCGGGTACTGCCAGCCCGACATTCCCGAAGCGGAACTCGGCCTGATGATGGCCGGCGCGACTGCTGGCAAGGCCGCGCACGCCGCCGGGCAGACCGACGGTAGCCAGGCGACGCACAATCCGGACCTGGATGAGGCGCTTGAGCTGCCCGGTGCACTGGACACCAAACCCCCGGCCGCCGAGCCGCAAGCGCAGGAGCCTGAGCCATGAGTGACCCGCCGACCGCAGCCGAACCCGAACCGGCCCAGGCCGCGATCGCCGTCGGCCCCGACCAGCCGGAGCAGGACGGCCAGGCCGGCCCTGGCAGGTCGCGGCTCAGGCTGACCGCGAACGTCATCATCCAGGCGATCACGCAGGGCAGCTCGACTGTTATCACCATCCTCGCGATCTTTCTCGCGCTCGTCGTCGGCGGCGTCCTGATCGTCTTCAGCGATCCCGTGGTGACGCATGCCTGGAGCCAGTTCTTCAGCGCACCGGGATATGCGCTGGCGCAGACCTGGGACTCGGTGTCCTTTGCCTACTCCCAGATGTTCGAGGGCGCGATCCTCAATCCGTCGACCGTCAGCGCCGCGTTCCACGGCGGATCGATCGCTGCGATCTTCTATCCGCTGTCGTCGACCGCCGCCCAGGCGACGCCGCTGATCCTCACCGGCTTGTCGGTGGCGATCGCGTTCCGGGCCGGCCTGTTCAACATCGGCGCCTCCGGCCAGTGGGTGGGCGGCGCGATCGTGGCGACCTGGCTGGGCTTCGGGGTCAGCCTGCCGCCCTTCATCCACGTCGTGGTCTGCCTGATCGGCGCGTTCGTCGGTGGTGCCGTCCTCGGCTGGTTCGTCGGCGTGCTCAAGGCCCGTACCGGCGCGCACGAGGTCATCGTCACGATCATGCTCAACTACGTGATGTACGACCTGCTCTCGTATCTGCTGTCCCATCCGGCCATGCTCCAGCAGCCAAAGCAGACGAACCAGATCGCGCCCTTCATCGCCAACGACGCGAACCTGGCGCACGTCGGCGGGCCACCACCGCAGGTCGGGATCGGCTTCCTGATCGCGGTCGCGGCTGCCTTCGCATGTGCCTGGCTGCTGTCCCGCAGCACCATCGGATTCCAGTTCCGCACCGTCGGCGCCAGCCCGAGCGCGGCCCGCAGCTCCGGCATCAACGTCGAGCGGTCCTGGGTCCTGGTGATGCTGCTGGCGGGCGGCCTGGCTGGCCTGTCGGCGGCTACGGTCATCCAGGGGACGAACACCCAGCTGACCTTCAATAGCTACGGCACGTACGGATTCGATGGCATTACCGTGGCGCTGCTCGGCCGGGCCAAGCCGCTAGGAGCGGTGCTCGCCGGGCTGCTGTTCGGCGCTCTGCATGTGGGCGGCACGTACGCGGAGGGAGCCACCCTCGGCCAGGTTCCGGCCAACATCGTCCAGGTGCTCGAAGGGCTGATCGTGCTATTCGTCGCCGCGCCGGCGCTGATCCGCGCGGTATTCAGGCTGCGCGCCACCAGCGGCACCGGAATGGAAGCGGTTGCGAAGGGGTGGAACGGGTGACGGCCATCGCCACGGCAGTACGCGCGCCGCTCACAGCCAACCGCAGGTATCTCGCCGCGGTCACGTTCAGCGCTCTCGGACTGCTCGACATCTTGGTGTTCGGGCTATTCGCGCATGCCGGCGATGCCGGATTCAACCTGTCACAGTCCGGTTCCGGCATCCAGATCCCGGCGATCCGGGTGCCCGCCGCGCCCGTTTGCTACGCGCTCGGCGCTGTCTCGATCGGGCTCGGTGCGCTGCGCGCGACGGTTGACCTGAATCGCCGGGGCAAGCGGGTCAGCATCGCCGTGGTTCTGCTGTGCTTCCTGGTATCCCTGCTCTGCTGGGCCGACGCCGGCGCGATCCCGCTGAACATCATCAACTTGATGCAGGGCACCCTGATCTCGTCGATTCCGCTGGTGCTCGGCGCGCTCGCAGGCTGCCTATGCGAGCGCTCCGGCGTGATCAATATCGCCATCGAGGGGCAGCTGCTGTTTGGCGCGTTCACGGCCGCGATCGTGGCCAGCGCATTCGGCGGCCTGTGGGTCGGGCTGATCGCCGGATCGCTAGCCGGCGGGCTGGTCGGCCTCGCGCTCGCGGTTTTCGCGATCACGTTCCTGATGGACCAGATCATCCTCGGCGTGGTGCTCAATGTGCTGGCGCTCGGACTGACCGACTACCTGTATGACCGGCTGATGGCGCAGAATCCCAACTACAACACGGGAATCACCTTCAACTCGATCAAGATCCCTGGACTTGGCGATATTCCGGTCATCGGCCCGATCTTGTTCGATTCGAACGTCTTCCTGTACATCACCTACTTTATGATCATCGCCGTCCAGATCGGTCTGTTCTATACCCGGTGGGGACTGCGGGTCAGGGCGGTCGGCGAGCATCCGACCGCCGCCGACACGGTTGGCATCAGGGTGCTGTGGACCCGATATCGCAACGTGATCATGGGTGGCCTGAGCGCTGGCATCGGCGGGGCCTTCCTGACCATCGGGTCGGTCGGCAGCTTCAACCCGGATATCAGCTCCGGCTTCGGCTTCATCGCCCTCGCGGCGTTGATCTTCGGTCGCTGGACCCCGCTCGGCTCGCTCGCCGCCGCGCTGCTCTTCGGCTTCTGCCTGGAACTAGCGCTCGTCCTGCCCACGGTCAACCCGTTGCTGCCGCCGCCCATCATGAACACGGCGCCCTATGTTGCCACGATCATCGCCGTGGCCGGCCTAGTCGGCAAGGTCCGAGCACCGGCCGCCGACGGTCAGCCCTATATCAAGTCATGAGCGTCGGCAGTGCCCGTTAGGCTGCTGCGGTGATCACACAATGACCTCGGACGCTTACTCAGCCGCACAGGCCAGCGCGGCGAACCTGGCTCTGCTGTCCGGCCAGCCAGCGCACGACGCGGCCGTGGTACTCGGCTCCGGCTGGGCAGCCGCCGCTGACGCCCTGGGCACGCCGACGGCCGAGTTCTCGCTGCTCGAACTCGGCGGCTTCGCGCAGCCGACCGTGCCCGGCCACTCGGCCATGGCCAGATCGCTGCTGATCGGCCAGACCCGGGTAGTGATCTTCCTCGGCCGGACGCACCTGTACGAGGGGCACCCGGTCGACGCCGTGGTGCACGGGATGCGGACCGCGGTCGCGGCCGGCTGCCGGGTCATCGTGCTGACCAACGCTGCCGGCGGCATCAAGGCCGGTCTCTCGGTCGGTCAGCCCGTGCTGATCAGCGACCACCTGAACCTCACCGGCCGGTCCCCGCTGACCGGACCCGAGCCTCCGCCCGGCTACGGATCGCGGTTCACCGACCTTTCTGAGCTGTACTCGCCCCGGCTGCGCGCCCTGGCCAGGCAGGCCGATCCCAGCCTCGACGAGGGTGTCTACGCGGCACTGCCAGGCCCGCATTACGAGACGCCGGCCGAGATCCGGATGCTGCGCGCCGCCGGTGCCGACCTCGTCGGCATGTCCACCGCGCTCGAGGCGATCGCCGCGCGGCACCTCGGTGCGGAGGTACTGGCGATCTCGCTGGTCACGAATCTGGCCGCCGGGCTGGACCACACCGGGCTGAACCACGCCGAAGTGGTCGAAGCGGGGAGAAACGCGGCTGCCCGGCTTGGTGGATTGCTCGGCCAGATCCTGCCGCGGGTGCTCCCGGCCAGCGAAGCGGCGTCCCGCGAAGCGGCGTCCCGCGATCCGGCTCAGCCCGGCCACCCGCCGACCGGCCTGAGCGGCGCGGCCAGCGAAGCGGCGTCCCGCGATCCGGCTCAGCCCGGCCACCCGCCGACCGGCCTGAGCGGCGCGGCCAGCGAAGCGGCGTCCCGCGATCCGGCTCAGCCCGGCCACCCGCCGACCGGCCTGAGCGGCGCGGCCAGCGAAGCGGCGTCCCGCGATCCGGCTCAGCCCGGCCACCCGCCGACCGGCCTGAGCGGCGCGGCCAGCGAAGCGGCGTCCCGCGATCCGGCTCAGCCCGGCCACCCGCCGACCGGCCTGAGCGGCGCGGCCAGCGACGGCCACGAGTTGCGGGCTGGCTGACGTGATCGATGACGAACTCTACGCTCAGGTCACCGCCTGGATCGCCAACGATCCGGACGAGGCAGACCGGGCCGAGCTAGCTCAACTGCTGCTGGCCGCGTCCGAATCCGGTACCGGCGACCAGGCCGAGAAGGCAGCGGCTGAGCTAGCTGACCGGTTCGCTTCGCGGCTGGAGTTCGGCACCGCCGGCCTGCGCGGCGCCATCGGTGCCGGGCCGAACCGGATGAACCGGGCCGTGGTCCGCGGCACGACGGCCGCCCTGGCCCGCTGGCTGCTCTACATCGATCCCGCCGCCGCCCAAGCCGGGGTCGCGATCGGGTGCGACGCCAGGCACCGGTCCGATCAGTTCGCTCAGGAGGCGGCCCGCGTGCTGGCCGGTGCCGGCATCGTGGTACACCTGCTGCCACCGCAGGAGCCGACACCATTGCTTGCGTTCGCGGTCGGATACCTCCGTGCGGCCGCCGGAATCATGATCACGGCCAGCCACAATCCGCCGACCGACAACGGCTACAAGCTCTACCTCAGCGACGGCGCGCAGATCGTGCCGCCCGCTGACCTGGAGATCGAGGCGGCGATCAGGTCACTCGGCCCGCTGTCCCAGGTGCCAGTTGCAGCTGCGGACAGCCCGCTGATCATCCAGCACGGTGATCAGATCGCATCGGCTTACCTGGACGCGATCTGCGCGGTTTCCCCCGCTCCGAAGGGATCGGCCTGGCTGCGCTTCATCTACACGCCGTTGCACGGCGTCGCCGGTGACCTGGCCCTGCGGGCGTTTGAGCAGGCGGGATTCCCGCCACCTGACGTCGTCGAGGCGCAGGCCGAGCCCGACCCCGACTTCCGCACGGTGGCCTTCCCAAATCCAGAGGAGCCTGGCGCGCTCGACCTCGCGCTGGCAATGGCCCGCCGGTCCGGTGCCGATCTGGTGATCGCCAACGACCCGGACGGCGACCGGCTGGCCGTGGCAGTACCCGACGATGACGTGCCCGGCGGGTGGCGGACGCTCTCCGGCGACCAGGTCGGCGCGCTGCTCGGCGCCTATCTGCTCGGGCAGTACGCCGGGTCCGGCGGAGCGCACGGGTCCGGCGGGAGGCACGAGTCCGGGAAGCACGAGTCCGGCGCGTTCAGCGGGCACGAGTCCGGCGCGTTCGGCGGGCACGATGGGCCAGCCGACTTGGTCAGCCAGCGGCCGCTGGTAGTCACCACGATCGTCTCAGCCACCATGCTCGCCAGCATCGCGGCCGCGGCCGGCGCCCAGTACGCGGAGACGCTGACCGGATTCAAGTGGATCGCCCGTGCCGGTGAGCTGCGCCCTGAGAGCCGGTTCATCTTCGGCTATGAGGAGGCGCTCGGCTACACGATCGGCCGCACGGTACGGGACAAGGACGGAATCGGGGCTGCGCTCGCCGTGCTCTGCCTGGCCGCGCGAACCCGATCGGGTGGTGAATCGCTGCTTGAGGCCTACGACGCGCTGGAAGTCGCGCACGGTGTGCACCTGACCGAGCAGCTGACCATTCCGACCACGGCACCGGTCCATGTGATGTCCAGGCTCCGGGCCGCGGCGCCGCAGGAATTGGCCGGGCAGCCGGTCATCAAGTCATCCGACCTGACCGGCGGAACCGCGGACCTGCCCTCGGCCGATGTGCTCAGATACTGGCTTCGCGGCGCTCGGGTGGTGATCAGGCCGAGCGGCACCGAGCCCAAGATCAAGGCGTATCTGGAGGTGGTGGAGCCGGTCAGCTACGGCAGGCTGGACGAGGCCAGGCGCGCGGCGGGCGCCAGGATGCAGCCGCTCCGCGAGGCGGTGCGCGAACTGCTGCTGGACAGCTGAGCAGAACCGGCCAGGCCCAGGAGGGCGGCGGCCGCGGCGGCGGACCGGCCTAGGAAGGCTGCCGCCCCGGCGGACCCTGCCCAGGAGGGCGGCGGTCGCGTCCGCGGGCCCTGCCCAGGAGGGCGGCGGTCGCGTCTGCGGGCGCGCCGTGGCAAGCTCGGTGTCATGAGTCATCCGCACGATCATTCGCATCAGCATTCTCACGACGGCGTGGCTTGTGACGTCGCGCACGGCACCGCTCCAGCTGCACAGGACCGGGTACTGGTTGCCGTCTTCGCCAATCCGGTCGCGCGATTCTTGCTCAGCTACGCCGCTGACGCCGGGTACCGCCCGGTGCTTGTTGAACCTGATCCGGATCTCGCCAGCGGCATCGGCGAGGCGGGCATCGAGGTGCGCGTGGCGATCGGGTCTTGCCCGGACGCCGGTACCGACGTGGTCGTCACCGACCATCACCGGGAAGAGCTTGGCGTGATGCTCCGCGATGCGCTGGCCACCCCCGCCCGCTGGGTCGGGATCATGGGCAGCCCGCGCCACGAGGCACCGCATCTGCAGGCGCTGGCGATGCTCGGCGTCGCGCCCGATGAGATCAGCCGGGTGCATCGGCCGATCGGCCTGAACATCGGCTCCAAGACGCCGCCTGAGATCGCCATCTCGACGCTGGCCGGGCTGATCGCCGACCGGAACGGCCGCCCAGGCGGATTCAGCTTCGACTAACGCGCCTGCTCGCACGGCCCAGCTTGATCACGCGGTTCTTTCGGTGCATGCGACTGAAAGAACCGCGTGATCAAGGAAAACACCACGAACGACACAGCATCTATAGGAGGTACGCGATGGCTAACTCGAGTCCGTGGCCGCTGATCCACGCCGAGCGCAAGGCACTGGCCGACGACCTGGCATCGCTCGATGACGCCGGTTGGGCAACTCAGTCATTGTGCAGCCAGTGGTCAGTGCTTGACGTTCTCGGCCACATGACAGCCGCCGCGAAGATGACGCCGCCCAAGTTCTTCGCGAAACTGGCCGCCTCAGGGTTCCGGTTCAATGCACTGACCGCCAAGGACATCGCCACGGAGACCGCCGGCGGGCCGGCCGCTTGCCTGGCCGAATTCCGCAGAATCACCCCCGCGACGACGCACCCGCCGGGCCCGGTCGAGGCGATGCTGGGCGAGGCCATCCTGCACAGCGAGGACATTCGCCGGCCGCTCGGCATCAAACGGGAGTACCCAGCTGAAGCCGTCATCCGGGTCGCTGACTTCTTCAAGGGCTCGAACCTGCTGATCGGCGCTAAGAACCGGATCGCCGGGCTGAGCCTCCGCGCCACCGACGCCACCTGGACCACCGGCACCGGCCCTGAGGTGACCGGACCCGTGCTGTCACTCGCGCTCGCGATGACCGGCCGCGGTGTGGCGCTTGACGACCTTTCCGGCGACGGGCTCGAGACGTTCCGTTCCAGGTTCTGAGCCGATGACCGAGCAGGCTGGCTACTCCGGCACCCCGCTGCCGCGCAAGCTTGGCATCGGCGAGGACGACGAGGTGGCGGTGATCGGCGCGCCTAACGGGTTCGCCGACCGGCTGGCAGCGGAGCTGCTCGGCCAGGCCGTGATCCACACCGACCTGACGCAGGCTCCGCTGTTCGACGTCATCGTGGCCTTCATCACCTGGCAGGTCGACCTGGAGAGCAGCCTTGACCTGTTGCGCGCGCGGATGGCGCCGGCCTGCGGGCTGTGGATCGCGTGGCCGAAGCGGGCCGCCAAGGTACCTACCGACATGACCGAGAACGTGATCCGCGAGATCGCGCTGCCCACCGGTCTGGTCGATAACAAGGTCTGCGCCATCGACCAGACCTGGTCAGGGTTGCGCCTGGTGATCCGCCGCGAACTCAGGTAGGCACCGTTCGCGGACACCCAGCCAGGGCGTGGTGCCGGGCATTCCTCAGTCCCGGAAGCTTTGCCTACCACCTCGGCGTGATGTATGTCGGATCGACGTACCAGCCACCGTTGCTGACGACGTTGTACTGGTTGGCTTCATCGAGACCCGCAGCAGGAACGGCTCCGCCGCCGGTGGCCTGCAGGAACGTCTGCATGCTCGGCGGGGCTTGGGCAGACACGGCGACGCGGAGCGTGATCTGCGATTGGGCGCCAGCACCGAGTGTGACTCCGTGGCCAGTCGTGCAGGTGGCCGTCGTGACCCGACATGACCAGCCGGTGCCGGACATGGCCAGCGCGGTCAGGCCTGCGGGCAGGTCAGCGGTGAACGTGACGGTGCCGCTGGTGGCCGCGAAGCCGACGTTGGCGACCGTGATGTGGTAGGCGTCGCCTGCCACCAGGCCGTCGCCGGCGATGAACGGTGCGTAGGGCACGCCCGCCGCCGAGTCGAAGCTGGTGACGGCCAGCTCTGCCAGCTGTCTGACCGTGGTGGCGTCGGTCCCGGTGGCAACGCCGACGTTGCCGCCTCCCGCCACCGACACGGCGTTACTGACCGACGGCAGGGCATCGTCCGCAGCCGCGACGGTCAGTGTGATGGGCGGGTAGGAGGCGCCCGCAGCCAGCGAGTCGAACCGGTAACAGGTCGGCTGCGGCTCATAGGTGTTCAGCACGCTGCTGCGGCGCGCTGCCGTCGTCGGCGGCAGCGCGGGCGGCGCCAGTGAGCATGACCAGCCGGCGCCCGACATCTCGACCGGCGTAAGGCCTGCGGGCAGCGAGTCGGTCACGGTCACCATGCCCGATGTCTGGCCCGCAGTGGCCGCGTTGGACACGGTCAGCAGGAAGGAGTCGGACGCGTCGCCTTGTGCGAAGCTCCCAGAGTGGCTGCTCGCCACGGCCAGGACGGGCGGTGCGGGCGGCGGCGGCGGGGTTCCCGCCGGGCCGGTCTGACCGATTGTGGTGGGATCGGTGGCGGTCTGGCCGCCGGCCGCGGTCGAGGAGTTTGGCCCGGACGTCATGCCGCCACCGGACACGGTTACCGAGTTGGTCACCGTGGCTGGCGCGTTGGCCGCCACCGAGACGGTCAGCGTGATTGGCGGGTACGCGGAACCGACTGCCAGTGCGTCGCTCCGGTAGCAGGTCACGGCGACGACGTTGCAGGTCCAGCCGGAGCCGGACATCGCGGCAGCGGTCAGGCCCCAGGGCAGGCTGTCGGCGACGGACACCAGGCCGAGTGCCGGACCGCCGACGGCTGAGTTTGGGCCCGCCACGTTGGAGACGGTGAGGGCGTAGGTGTCGGCGCTGTCGCCCTGGGTGAAACTGCCCGAATGGGTGCTCGCGATGTTCAGATCGGCCGCCTGCTGGATTGTCGTCGCGGCGCTGACTGAGGCGGCCGGGGCGGCATCGCCGCCGCCGGATACCAGCACCGTTTCGTTCCCGGTCGCTGGCGCATTGTTGGCAACGCTGGCCACGACCGTGATCGGCGGTTCCTCGCCGTTCTCGCCCGCCAGCGCATCGGTCCGGTAGCAGGTGTTGGGCGGCTCGGTGTATGGCGTCGTGATCGCGCTCTGGTTGCAGGTCCAGCCGCTGCCGTACAGCGCCTGGATCCGCACGCCGGTCGGCAGGGCCGTGATGGTCGCGGTAATCGGCGCGCCTGCCCTGCCGTTGGTCGGGCCGCCGCCCTGATTGATCACGGTGATCTGATATTGGTCGCCAGCGTCACCCTGGCGGAAGGCGCCATCGATGGCGTTGTCAGCGGTAAGGTCGGGCACCCCGACGATCGGGGTGGCGCTGGCGATCGATGCGGACGGGCCGGAGGCGGCCCCGCCGGCCACCGAGACGGCGTTGGTCACGTGCAGTCCGTCGGTGGATTCCTGGGTGCCGAAACCGGCCTGCAGCGGTATCTGCACGGTCAGCCTGATCGGCGGGTACGACTGGCCAGGCTGGAGCACCGCTGGCCCGCCGCCGGATCCGCCGGTCTCGGCACAGACCTCGGTCGGGTCGTTGGAGGTGTCGCAGGTCCATCCTGACCCGGTGATCGAGACCATGCTGATGTTGGGATCGACGATGTCGGTGAGCGTGACCGGGGTTGATCCGTCCGTGGCGGTACGGCCCGAGTTGGTCACCGTCAGCGTGTATGTGTCGGCGGCGTCGCCCTGGGTGAAGCTGGTCGCTGGCGTCGTCGTAGCCGAGTTCGCTACCGAGGTGATGGTCCACGCTGGTCCCTTGCCGCCGTGGGGTGACGCGGTGGTGCGGTAGCGGGACGCTGCCGTCCACGGTGCGGTGCCGCTGCCCGGGCTGGCGCTCCCGGCGACGCCAGGCACCCCGTTTGCCGTGCCGAAGTGCTGGATCCGTGGCGCGCGGTCCGCCGCGCTCACGGCCGCGTGAGCGGCGTGGGTCTGCGCCGCGGCAACGGCGACGGCAGGAACGTTCCAGCCGTAGACGCTCACTACTGGCGTGGTGCCATCCAGCAGCGACGCGCGGTAGGTCGCGGTCAGGGTCTCCGACTCGCCAGGCCACAAGGTGATGTCATTGTCGCTCCAGGTGAGCGGCAGGATCTGGTTGTCGCCCGGCTGGGCGGTGCCGTCAGCGCTTCCGCGCCGCACGTCGGCCCGGAGGAAGAAGGCGACAGCGGAGTTCGATGACGGGTTGGTGATCGTCACGGTGGTGACGAGGTGGCCATCCTGGCCCGGCGCGGTGGCAGCCGCCACGCCGACGGATTCCGACGGCAGGTTCTGCAGCGCGGTCATGTCGGCATACTGGGTTAGCGGGTCACCGTTATTGGCCTGCGGGTTTCCCTCGGTGGAGGTCCAGTCGATGACGTCCTGCTGGGTGGAGAGCCAGTACACATTGCGGTCCACCACGGCGCCGTGCTGGCTCAGGATCAGTTCCACGAAGTAGGTCTTGGCCGGGGTTGGCGGTGTCGTTGCGGCCGGCCCGTTGGGCGTGAGCACGTCGTTGCGCACGGCCTGAGGGGCGAGCGTCAGACCGTGTGCCGTCTGGTCGTCAAGCACCTGACCGCTGGCGTTGTAAACCCTGGATTCCACGGTCAGGCCGGGCTGCGTGACGCCGCTGAGATTGTCTATCGTGACCGAGCCGGTGTCGTAGGCGTACAGGACGTGCAGATCCTCGTTGGCTTTCTTGGCCCCGAAGTAACTGCCTGCCTGGTCGTAGTCGTAGTTGTAGAGATCCCAGAGCAGCGTCGGCCAGCCCTTGTTGAGCTGCCAGTAGACAGTGCCGGTGGCGGGCGTCGGGTAGTTGTTCCAGTGGTCGATGTAGGCCTCGAACTGCGCGCGCACGTCCTCGTAGTTCTGAACCTGCGCCTGGAGCACGTACCGCGACAGGCTGCTCCAGCTGCCGTACCGGTTCTGGATCGCGGTATCGAGGTTATCGAGGGTTCCGAAGGAGTAACCGGAATGCTCACCGGAGGTGGACTCGTAGTTGGTGTGGTACTGATGGGCGTCAGGCTGCTGCCAAAGTGCCGCCTGGTCGGCTGGCGACATGAACCGCTGGATCGAGTCCATCGTCGGCACGGTGTCGCCCGATCCCTGCTCGCTGTCGAAGCCCCATGAGCCGCCGACATTTGTCAGCGTGCTGTCGTTGTCGTTGGCGTTGTTGCTGGAATGCCCGGTGTCGTACCAGTAGCTTGGCGGCACCCAGTCGTACGGCCCTTCCTTCTCGCCGGACGGCCCGAGGATGCCGCTGCTGTTGTACTCGGCCGATGAGATGATCGGGTCCTGGAAGCCGGCCTGGTCGAAACCTTCGAGTGACGCGACTTCCTGCTCGTTGATCGGGTTGTTGTCACTCCAGCTGAAGTTCAGCACGCTCGGGTGATCCCGCAGCCGCTCGCCGATGGTGAGCGACGAGAGGTACATGACGTGATACTCCTGCGATGTCACCCCCCTGCCGCTGGATGAGGGCTGCCACTTGTCGCAGCACTGGAATCCCGCGTCGATCAGGATGCCCGCGCGGTCCATCTGGTCGTAGAAGTTCGGCGGCATCTCCTTGCCCTCGGTCCTGATCCCGTTGATGCCCATGCTCTTCATCAGCGAGATCTGGTTAGCCAGGTCAGACGCCGAGTAGCGCAGGAACAGGTTCTCCGACCAGCCGCCCGCCCGGAAGTCGAAGGGAATCCCGTTGATCTCGAAAACCCGGACGCCGTCGGGCGCCAGGGGCGACGGCGGCGTCAGATAGGTGGTGACCGAGCGGATCCCGAACGACAGCGGCGGCGCCGCATCGGAGATTCCGCCGCCCGCCGAGACCGACGCGGACAGCGTGTACAGCGGCTGGCCGCCCATCTGATACGGCCACCACAGCTGCGGGTCGCGGATGACGAGCTGCGGGAAGTCGGCGGGCCGGAAGGTCACCGTCTGGGAGGCGCCGACGGCCAGGGCGACCGGCTGGGCGACCTGGACGGGGAAACCGCCGCCGCCCGGCGGCTTGATGACCGCGAAGACCTCCCCCGTCTGTGGTACAGCGGTGTTGTTAGTGATGTCGGCGTGCACCGTGAGCGCCGCGCTGCTCATGTCGGTAGCGTCATTCTGGGTCACGTAGGTGTTGCTGATCCCGAACGCGTCGGAGATGTGCAGTCTGATCGGGAACTGGATACCGGTGTTGTTGTCCGGCGGAATCTGATTCCAGTCCACGTCGTCGATCGTGAACATCGCATTCGGGTTGTTCGGGAACACCTCAAGCGCCAGCGAGTTCGTTCCTGGCCTGATCAGGTTCGTGATGTCGAAGGCGTAGCTGGTGTAGTCACCCTCGACGGTTGCCTCGGTGGCGACCTCCGTGCCGTTCACCCAGACATCGGCCTGCCCGACGACGCCGTTGATCACGAGCTTCGCGTCCTGCCCTGGCTGCATGCCGGGTGCGAAGTCGGTCCTGAACCACCACGGCACGTCGAAGAGCGGGTTGGTGTCGGCACCGATATTCGTCTGCGGCGGGCCGAAGCACAGCTGCATGTTGTTAGCGAAGAAGATGCTGCTCGGGCTGTCCGTGCTCTGGTTGATCGGCTGCAGGCCGGGATCATCCGGGCAGATCCCGTTCTGTACGAGCGCCTCGACCTCGGTCCCGACGGCACCGGCGTCGTCTGCGGTGACCGGGAGCCAGCCGGTGGCCGGGAAGCCCGGGCTGGAGATCTGGCTACCGCTCTGCGTCGCTCCGGTGCCGGTCGTCCAGTCGGTCGTCGCCGAGCTGCTCTGCACCTGCCAGCCGCCGCGGCCTACGGTCACCAGGCCAGAGCGGCGTCCTGCGCCGGTGCGGACGGCCACGCGGTAGCGCGCAGCCTGGGCCGCTGCGGGCTGGGCGATTACCCGCTGCGGCCCGGCGCCAGCGGCCCGGGTGGCCGCGTTAGCCGGGGCTATCGCGAACACGGAGCTGCCCACGAGGCAGAACGCGGCGCCGATCTGTAGTTTCGCTCGCATCCGAGCCTCCCGTGTCTGGCCGCGCCACGCGGCGGCGCGAGCACAAGGGTCAGCGAACCGGCGCAACGATCCGATCCGGCCAACCCGGCTCTCACGGGCGGGAAAGGCCGACTCAAATCAGCCACCCGACTTCTTTGCAGCCTGCAAGTAAAGGCTTCGCCCTGACTATAGCCAGCACCCGCTTCGGGTACAAGACCCTGCGAAGGGCGTGAGACTGGTCGAGATCGACGGAATCCGGCAAAGGTGCTGCTGACTCTTAGCCACGGTCGTCAGTTACGTCGCCCGTGTCCCTGGCGGGAAGGCTCGCGTTGCCCCAGCGTGCGCCGGGACAGCTGGACGGGAGCGTCAAGCTCCGAGACGACCGCGAGAGCGCGCGCGATCGCTCCGATGACTGTCGCGTTGGGACCTAGCGTCGACACGACAACGTCCGGCGGCCGGAACACCTGCGTCGCCACGAGATCGCACAGCTCGGGCAGCCAGGGCCCGAGCGCTCTCCCGATGCTGCCATCCAGGATGATCCGGTCGGGATCGATGAGAGCCGTGGTGCCGGCGACTGCCGTCGCGACGTACGAGACAAGCTCGCCGACCACGCGCTGGCCGACGCGGTCACCAGCCTTGGCAGCCGCGAAGACGTCGGCGACATCGAAGGCTTCGGGCCGCAACGACGTCACCTCGCCCGCTCCGATGAGTGCCGCGGCCCGCGCACGCAACGCGGGGCCGGACGCGACGTCCTCGAACCCGCAGCGCGAGCCGGTTGACTCCGAGTTGCCGCGCCAGACCGGAAAGTAGGCCAGCTCGCCTGCGGCATTGTGGTGCCCTCTGATCAGATGCCCGTCAATGACGACCGCACCGCCGATGCCGGTACCGAGCGACATGGTGACGAACGACCGGATCCCGCGGCCGTCCCCCCGCCACGCCTGGCCCAGGGCACCGAGGTTGACATCGTTATCGACGTCGAAAGGCTCCTGCACCGTCTCGGTCAGGATCCCGATCAGGTCAAAGCCCTGCCAGTGCACGTTTGGCCCGGCCGTCGCCAGCCCGGTAACCGGGTCGATGAGCGCTGGGATGCCGACGACGACCGCCCGCACCGGCATCCCCAGCTGACCGGCCCGCGACTTGAGTGCCGCGATGCAGGCCAGCAAGGCACCCGCAGCGTTCCTGCCCTCGCCGGCCGGGCGGAAGTCCTCGGCGACTGTGCCTCCGGCCAGATCGGCCAGCGCGCCATGGCAGCGCGTACCGCCGAGGTCCACCGCAAGCACACCGCCAACCGGGCTGACGAACCGCAGGATCGACGGCGTCCGGCCGCGCGCCGCAGGATCGCCGGGCAGTTCCTCGATACTCCCGGCGGCGAGCAGCCGCTTCACGATCCGGCTCACCGAGGCATCGGACAGGCCGAGTTCCCTGGCCAGCTGGCTCCGGGTTGCCTGACCGCGGGAGCGCACACCATCGAGCACAAGGAATGTATTCAGCTCGGCGATGTTGCCGACATCCAAGCGCCACCTCCCGGCCGACAGCCAGCGAGCGGCGACAGCCCGCGCCGGATCGGCTGATCAGTGCAGGATACGGTGCCCGTTGAAGATGCCGAGTTCCTCGCGGTACAGCTCGAGCCCGACGCCATTGGGGTCGCGGAAGTACATGCTCTCTTCCACCCCCCGGTCCGGCCCGAGGTAGTCGACTCCGGCCTCGTCCAGCTTCTTCTTGGCGGCGTCGAACTGCTCGGGTGAGATCGAGATCGCCAGGTGCTGCACACCGCCGATCGTCTCCATCCAGGCCGGATGCTCGTGGCCGGGGAAGTCGAAGAACCCGAGCAGGTTGTTGTTCCCGATATCGAAGAAGAAGTGATTGGAGCCCGCATAGTCACGGTTCTCCACCAGTTCGACCAGCGGAAAGCCCAGAAACTCCTGGTAGAACTTGATGGTCTCCTCGGCGTCGGCGCAGATCAGCGCGAGGTGGTGCACTCCCTGAACGGTCGTCGGCGGCCGGCTCGCGGTCGGCCTGAGGTACTTCTCGCGCAGTTCTGCCCGGCGCGCCCTGACCCGCTCAAGTTCCTTGCCTTCTGGCTGTGGCATCGCTGTCTCCTGGCTCCGCTATCCGCTATCTGCTGGCTCCGCTGTCTGCTGGCTCCGCTGTCATCGCCCCGGGCAGGCCAGCCGCCAGCTGCTCGCGGCTGTCCTTCCGCACGAGACCAGTCTCCCCCAGGATGCCAGCGGCATGCGAAGCCCGGCGCTCAGCCAGGGCGCTGTCGGCGTCCGGCTAGGTTCGCCAGGACTTCGACCATAACTCGGTCAGTGCCAGCCTGCGGTGCCGCCAGGCCCAGCCGCGCAGTCCATGGCCAAGCGATGCCAGCTCGGACGGCGGCACGGCGATCACCGGGCAGGATGCGTGCGCGAGGCAGTACGGGCTGACGCGACACCGCAACATCCGGCCTAGCTGTCCCCGGCGCCCGGCGCCAATCACGAGCAGGTCGCTCTCCTGCGCGAAGCCCACCAGTACGGCCCGCGGCTGCCCGCGCAGGACCTGCGTCTCGAAGGCCACATCCGTCGGAATGCCGCCAAGGGCCGCGTCAACGGCGTCCCATAGCCGCCGCCAGGCGGCCTCCACCCAGACCTTGCGGAGCTGAGGCGATGGGTAGCGCCGGTCAGCCATGTCACCGCCAGGCGGGGTCCAGGCAAGGACAGCGATCAGGGCAGCATTGTGCTCCCTGGCCAGATCGGCCGCGTAGCGCAACGCTTGAAGGCTGCCCGGCGAGCCGCTCACACCAGCGACAACCCGACGAACGCCGGTCACTGCCGCACTCCTTCCAGGCACGGGCTCTCGTTCTTCAAGTAAACCTCGGTTGCGGACCGACTGCACCCGCCCTAGCGACCTCCATGCGGGGCACAACATGATCCAGGCGCAGTCCTGACAACCGCTCGGAAATCTGAGATCGAGTACTACTTGACGGTCACTTTCAAATTAGCTTAACATCTATTTGACATCAACTATCGCAAGGAGGTGACAGTCATGACTCGTGCTGACAATCGCCGCTGGTGGGCACTGGCTGCGCTAGCAGTCAGCGTCCTGGTCGTCGGCCTCGACCTGTTCGTGCTCAACCTCGCGCTCCCGACCATCTCCGCCGATCTGCATGCCTCATCCAGCGACCTCCAGTGGTTCGTCGACGCCTACAGCCTGGCGGTAGCCGCGGCCCTGCTGCCGGCCGGCCTGCTTGGCGACCGGCTCGGCCGGAAGCGCCTGCTGACCATTGCGCTCGCCATGTTCGGGTTGGCGTCGCTGGCCTGCGCTTACTCCACCTCGTCCGGCGAACTGATCAGCGCACGCGTCGTGCTCGGGCTCGCCGCGGCGGTCATCTTGCCGCTGTCACTCGCGGTGATCCCCGTGCTGTTCACCGCTGCGGAGCGACCGCGGGCGATCGCAACGGTCGGCGGCGCGACATTTCTCGGCTACCCGCTTGGGCCGATAGTCGGCGGCTGGCTCCTTGACCACTACTGGTGGGGATCGGTGTTCCTGATCAACGTCCCGGTGGTGGTGATCGCCATGATCGCCGTTACCACCTTGATGCCCGAGTCGCGCAGTGAGCAGCGAGCAAGCCGGATAGACCTGACCGGGGTGCTGGTCTCCAGCGCCGGTCTGTGCGCTCTCACCTACGGACTCATCAAGGCAGGCGGGAACGGATGGTCCGACCCTACTGCCGTCGCCACCATGTCGGCCGGCGTTGCCGCGCTCGCCGCCTTCGTGGCCTGGGAGCGCAGAGTCAGTCAGCGCCAGCCGCTTGTCGATCTCGCGCTCTTCTCCTCAGCCGGCTTCACCTGGGGCACGGTGCTGTCCACCTTGGTGTCCTTCGCGCTATTCGGCCTCGTGTTCGCGGCGCCGCAGTACTTCCTTGACGTCCGCGGCCTCAATTCACTCGCGGCCGGCCTGCGGCTGCTGCCGATGATCGGCGGGCTCGCCGTCGGCCTGGCCATCGGCCAGCGGCTGCTGAGTCCGCGCGCGGTGACAGACGGGAACGGGGTGCGTTCGAAGGATGGGGCGCCACGGGTCAGCGCCAAGATCATGGCCTCGGGCGGATTCACGATCATGGCTATTGCTCTGGCCGTCGGCGCTCGCACCAGCATCGGCAGCGGTACCGGCTTTGCCGCTGCCTGGTTCAGCCTCACCGGCCTTGGGCTGGGATTCGCGATGCCCACAGCCTTGAACGCTGCCCTTGGCGCGCTCTCACCCGAGCGCAGCGGGTCGGGATCGGCCCTGATCACCGCGATGCGTCAGGTCGGCGGAACGATAGGGGTAGCGGTGCTCGGCACGGTCCTGGCCTCGGTATACCGGAGTCATCTGCAGCTGACCGCGCTGTCAGCGACCGCGGCGGCCGCGGTCCGCAGCAGCGTGGCCGACGGTGTCGCGGTGGCGCGGGCGGCGGGTTCCGGTCCGCTGCTCGAGACGGTCCGGACCGCCTATGTGCACGGCATGGACGTCATGCTGTGGATCTGCGCGGGCATCGCTGTCGTCTCGGCTCTGCTTGGGCTGGCATTCCTGCCCAGCCGGGCAGGCGGGCCTGGCCAGGCAGACCAGGACGGCCAGCCGCAGCCCGGCGCGGAAGCAGCCGGCGGAAAGGCAGCCGCAGCCGACACAGCCGGTGCGCAAACAGCCGCTCAGCCCGCTGCCGCTGGAGGCCAAGCGAGGGGAGAATTGCGAGCATGAGCGATGCGCCTCCGGCGGCCGGGCTGCGGGAGCGGAAGAAAGCCAGGACGCGTGCTGCCATCAGGGAGCACGCGCTCCGGCTATTCCGTGAGCAGGGCTATTCCGCCACAACAGTCGATCAGATTGCCGCGGCGGCCGATATCTCGCCGAGCACGTTCTTCCGTTACTTCCCTAGCAAGGAGGATGTGGTCCTGCAGGATGATCTCGACGTCCTGGCGCTCGGGGCATTCGAGGCGCAGCCGTCCGGCCTCTCCCCGGTAGCGGCGTTCCGCGCTGCCGCGGCAACGGCGTTCGCGGCGCTCAGCGAGGACGATCTGGCCAGGCTTCAGGAGACCTCGGCGCTGACTTTCTCGGTTCCCGAAGTGCGGGCCAGGGCTATGGATGAGCTCTCGCGGACCATCGGGGTGATCGCCGCTGCGGCAGCGAGGCGGTCCGGGCATGATCCGGATGACTTCGCCGTGCGCAACCTGGCCGGCGCGATCGTCGGCGTGATCATGGCGGCGACCATGCCATGGAGTGATTGGGCCGAACAGCAGCCGACCCAGGACATGCTCACCCGGATCGACGCGGCGCTGGCCCACCTGGAGGCCGGCCTCCCGCTCTAGCCCGGCTCTCTAGGCAGGCGACGGCATGGGCCAGTGGTCCAGGGAATGTTGCGAGTTCAATTAATGTTCTCGTGAGCACAACCAGGCAGCGAGAACTGCCCGAGGCAGGGATCAAAGCCGCCAGGTAGGAGGATGAAGCTATGCCAGCCGTCACGGTCGATGACATCTTGCTGCTGCCGCGCATCTCGGAGCCGGACCAGGCGGTCGCCAAGGACCGGCCGGTCCTGGCGGTGACGACGGCGCCATCGGCGTTCGAGGGCGAGGGCTTCCCGGTCCGTCGCGCGTTCGCCGGCGTTGACCTGCGAGCACTTGACCCGTTCATCCACCTGGACGAGATGGGTGAGGTCGACTACGCGCCAGGCGAGCCCAAGGGCACCTCCTGGCACCCGCACCGCGGCTTCGAGACCGTCACCTACATCATCGACGGCGCCTTCCGGCACCAGGACTCCAACGGTGGCGGCGGGCTGATCACCAACGGCGACACGCAGTGGATGACCGCAGGCGGCGGCATCTTGCACATTGAGGAGCCGCCCGAGGAGCTGGTCATCAGCGGCGGCCTGTTCCACGGCTTCCAGCTCTGGGTCAACCTGCCGGCCAGCATGAAGATGACCGCCCCGCGCTACCAGGACATCAGGGCAGGTCAGGTTGCGCTGCTGAGCTCACCGGACGGCGGCACGCTGGTCCGCGTGATCGCCGGGGACGTGGCCGGACACCAGGGTCCCGGGGTGACACAGACACCGATCACCCTGCTGCACGCTACCTTGCAGCCCGGCGCCCAGCTTCGGCTGCCGTGGCGGACCGACTTCAACGCGCTCGGCTACGTACTGGCGGGCTCAGGCACCGTCGGCGCTGACCGGCGGCCGGTGCGCACCGGCCAGCTGACCGTGTTCGGCCCCGGTGACCTGATCACGTTCGGCTCGGACCGACGTGCCGACGGTCCGAGCGAAGGCATGGACGTGCTCGTGCTCGGCGGCCTGCCGATCCGCGAGCCAGTCGCCGCGTATGGGCCCTTCGTGATGAACACGAGAGCTGAGCTAGTGCGGGCGTTCGAGGACTACCAGGCAGGCCGGCTCGGCACCATCCCGGCCAACCGGACCGAGATCCCCGCGGAACCGCGCCCAGGCCACGACGTCCTGTAGCGCCACCCCGCCGCTCGCCACTGCGCGATGACGGTGCTGGCGTGCTACGCGGTCACCATCCCCTGGCCGCTGCGTAGTCCGCAGGCCAGCCGATCAACGAGCCAGTCGGATGCGCCTCGCATGCGAGCGCGGGTCCGCCCACTGGGCGTGAGCCTCGCGCACCGCCGAAGTCGCGCGCGCCCACTGATGTGGCACGAACAAGTTAGGTTCTATACATAGTTACCGTTGATCTATGTACAATGCAATCAGGCTTAGATGGATGGACTGGTGGCGCGCGTGGCGACAACACAAGTAGATCTGGACCAAGGCCTGCTCAAGCAGGCGGCGAGGATACTTGGGACAGCTACGAAGAAGGCAACTGTCAATGAGGCCCTGCGCCGTGTGGTGCAGGAAGACCTCCGCCGTCGGCATGTCGACGAGCTAGCCAGTGGTGCACTTCCGGACCTCGCGGATGCGCAGATCATGGAAGCGGCGTGGCGGTAGCACGCTACCTGGCAGACAAGAGCGTCTGGGCGCGGCTCAATCAAGCCGCCGTACGCTCGGCTTTCGCGCCTCGTGTCGACCGCGGTCTGGTCGGGACCTGCCCGATCATCGACCTGGAGATCCTCTATAGCGCGCGTACGGGAATCGAGCATGATCACTTTCGGGTCCAGCGTGAGGCCTTCGAGTACTTCCCGATGACGGACGAGATCGCTCAGCGGGCCATCCAGGTCCAGGGCCTGCTTGCGCATCGCTCGCAGCATAGGTCCGTTTCGATACCTGACCTCATCGTCGCAGCGACCGCCGAACGATACTCATTGGTCGTGCTGCATTATGACGGTGATTACGACCGAATAGCCGAGGTCACAGGCCAGCCCGCCGAGTGGATCGTGCCGCGAGGTTCCGCGGATCAGAACAACTGAGGCGGCAGCGAGTGATCGCCGCGTAGTCCCATCGTCCGCGGCGGGCCGACCTCGCGGGATAGGCCAAGCGACCACCATACGGTGTCCGCCGCCGGTCAACCCAGCGCCGATTTATGGCACCGCGACGGCCCGGTGGTTGGCCGAGACGTTATCGCCGGGAGCGGGTGACGACCGGCCTGTCGTCACCCGCCCGGAACGGACCCTGCCCCCTTGACTACGACAGGAATTCGAAGGTCCAGTTCTGGTTCGACCCGCCGCCGCAACTCCAGACCTGGACGATGGTGCCCTGTTCGCCGATGGTACCCAGATCGGCGCCCAGGCACTTGCCGCTAGCCGCGTTGACGAATGTCCCGCCGTCACCATCCCCGATCCACTTCTGGCTGGCTGAGCCGGTGCACGCGGTCAGGAAGACCCGGCTCCCGTTGAGGCCGGCGCCGTCGTCCAGGCATCCCGTCGGCGAGTTCCCGACGATCTCGTCGCTGCGGTTGTAGACCCAATACTGGTAGATCGAGGTCGAGCAGTTGAACAGCAGCGCTCCTTTCGTCGTTCCGGAGTCCAGGCAGCGCGGGCTGTCGCCGTTGTAGACGTGGCCATGCGGCGTCAGTGCCGGCAACGCCTGCGCTGTGCCGGCTGCCGCAAAGGGCAGCAGAGCGACCAGCAGGGTCAAGAACCCTGCGACCCCGACCTTCCGGCGGGAAGTCCTGATCATTCCCCAACTCCTCAATCTTGACATGGGAAGGCTCCTTTACTTGGCATCTCAGCCGATGCCACAGGCGGGCAATGCATGCCCTTGACAATGGCCAGATTGACCGGGGCCCGCGCCCCGGTCCATGGGGGATGCCCGGCGGAATTCCTGCCGGTGAACCTGCCGGTTCGGTCATGGCCAGCGGCGGGAGGGACGGTCAGGGTGGGTATGCCCGGGGCGGGCGTGCGGGTCGCCGGCCTGGCCGCGCGGTATAGGCTGCGGCTGTGCCGAGGGGCTATGGGGAGTTAGTTCGTGGCTACCGGCTGGCGGCGGGGCTGACCCAGGAGCAGCTGGCCGCGTTGTCAGGGCTGGGCGTGCGGACGATCAGTGATATCGAACGGGGCTGTACGGTGCCGCACCGCAGCACGGCGGATCGGCTGACCGGAGCCCTGCACAGCAATGATCTGGCCGGAGAGTCGGCTCGAGCGCTCGTCCGCATGCCCGAGGAATCCGCGATCTGGCCGCCGGGGCTCCCTGGCGCTGCGGCTGCTGCCAGCAGCGCGGATCGGCAGGTTGTGCCGCAGCAGCTGCCGGGCGGAGTGCGGCATTTCATTGGCCGGGCCGAGGAGCTGGCGATGCTGACCAGGCTGCTGAGTCAGGCGGCCCGGGAGCGGCCGGGAATGATGGTGATCTCAGCGATCGGCGGGACGGCGGGGGTCGGCAAGACGGTAACCGGTGCGGAGTACACACATGCTTGCGGGGAGGCGCCATTAGGCTGCGGGCCATGGATCCGATCGTTGAGGGCGCGCTGATCGGCGCCGTTCCCGCGCTACTCGGCGGCGCGCTCGCGACATGGGCAGCATTGCGGGCGAGCCGGATCAGCTTGGAGCAGACCGAGCTAGCGCTCGCTGCCGATCACGCCCGCTGGCTTCGAGACAAGCGCAGCGACATCTACGTGGAGATGTACAAGTGGGTGACTAATGCATCCATGAACCGCAGTCGCCTTATCAAGGACGGCCCGGTGACACCTGATCTGGCGTATCAGATTGCTACCACCCTCGATGCCCACATCAGCCCGGCATTTGAGAACTTCGGTGCTGGTACGGACGTGCTGGCATCCAGCTCGGCGGTCGCCGCGTTCAGGCGGGCGGCCAATGCAGACAAAGCGGTGTGGCAGAGCATCATCGGAAGCAAGGAGAAGGAGATTGTCCTCGCCGGCCCTCTCGGCCGACTGACGGGCATTGCCGACACGGCGGCGACAGGTCTTAAGGCGGTGATCCGCGAGGACCTTGAATCGGCCGACATGAGAGTTGTCCGGCGTCCTGGCCGCGCCCCCCAGTCATGACAGCGAAGTGCGGCCAGGCTGCGCCTGGCCGCGCTCGGTCGGCCCGGAGCGGTCCTGAACTGTCGCCCGCCGGGCGAGCGCGGTGCCCGATGATCCGAGGGCGGCGCGGGCGAGCTTGACGGGGGTCGTCCACGGTGCGCAGCCACTTGGCCCGGGCGCGGATCCCGACCCGCGCCCGCCAGCCATGACAGCGGGCGCGAGCCGGGTCCTTGGACGGTGCCAGGGGCTAGAGCCGGCCGGGCTTGGGCTGCGGCTTCGGCTGCGGGGCGGGTTCGGGTTCGGTCGCGGCGGCGTCGCCAGCATGGTCTCACCTTCCCCTGAGCCGGTCCACGGTCTCCGCGCCGCGGCGGCGCAGGACGCCGCGCGCCGAGCCGGCCGACCATTCGATCGCGAGGCACTCGGTCAGCACCCCGAGGTCGGTCCGCCGCGACGGGGACGTGGCGGTCACCGTCACCTGCCGCCCGTCGAGCAGCAGCACGTCACCCGCGCGGATCTCGGCGGCGGGCACCGGCCCGGGCGCCGGTAACTGGTCACCGCCGAGCGCCCGGCGCAGCGCCCGGTACCGGATCACCAGCCCGATGCGGCCGGTGTGCTGGCGCCAGGCCACGGCGTCGTCGAGCGCGGTGAGGATGGCCGCGACGTCGGCCCGGCCGATGACCGCGCCCCCGCCGGCCGGGGCGGCGGCCGAGCCGGCGGCGTGCGCGCGGGTGATCAGGTTCGCGATCACCCCGCAGTCCTCGGGCTCGGCGCGGGACAGCCAGGTCAGCACGTGATGCTCGAACCCGCCGAGGTCCAGGCCGGCGGCGGCGCACGCCGCGTCGAGCAGCTGGTAATTCGCGGGCTGGCGGCCGCCGCCGGGACTGGCGGCGGCCTCGGCTGCCGCGCGGACGGCGGGCAGCCGCCGCGCCTGCCCGATGGTCTCGACCGGCGGGCCGGCGCGGCGGGCCGGCGGTCGCGCCCGGTCCTGCCGGCCGGGCCGGGCGGCGGCCCGTCACGGCCGGCTCCCGGCGGGGCGATGCGGCGGCGGCGTGTCGTCGGGGACGACCGGGCGGACCCCGAGCGCGATCAGTATCTCGGCGGCCGCCTGAGCGGCCGCGCCGAAGTCGGCCTCGGGACCGAACCGGGTCTTGACGCCGTGGGCGGCGAGGTCGGACACGATCAGGTGAACGACGGACCACGGGTCGGCGGCCGGGTGCTGCGGCGTGCGGAGCCGGCCGGGGTCGGTGATCTCGGGGGCGCTCACGAGCCGGCCTCCGCGATCGCGTCGAGCACCTCGGCGAGCCGCTTGCTGTACCGGGCGGGCAGGCGCCGCAGGTCGGCCGTCGCGAGCGCGGATGGCTGGTGATCCTCGGCCAGCAGAGCGGCGGCGGCGGTGACGCGGGTGTCGCTGCCGAGCGCGTACGGCGCGGCGCGCAGGCAGGCCGGCGGTCCGCTCGTACTCGCCGATCAGGCCGAGGTCGCGGCCGTGGTCCTCGCACGGCCTGCCGGGCGCGGCGGCGCAGGCGCCGCACGGCCCGGCGACCCGGGCGCGGCGGTACCTGATGGCGTCTTCCAGCGCCTGCAGGTGCTGGCAGCGGGCGGCGGTGTCGGCGGCGGTCACGGCTCGGCTACTTCGGCGCTCGCGATCTTGCCGGCCAGCGTGGCCGGGTCGTGCGCGGCGATGAACCGGATGTGCCGGCCCTCGTCGGTGCGGCGCTCGGCGGACCAGACGCCGAGCGTCGCCTCGTAACGGATGAGCCATCGGTCGGCGAACTGCTGCATCAGGTCGGCGATGCCGCTGGCGGCCGGGGTCTGGGTGCGGGATGGTTGGGACATGGTGCGGTCCTCCCTAGCTGGGGACTGTGCCTAGGGCTCGGCTGGCGCGTGATCGCTGGCCGGGCCCGCTTTGGCCTGTCAACACTAGTTAGTGTAGACAGTGATGGTCAATGCAGTGAGAGCAGTGAGCACAGACTGTCTGCGCAGCGTAGCCAGTGTTGGGAATGATCAACGTGTGCCGACGCGACCACGGGAACTGCCGTCTCGACGGGTTGAGGCTGACCTGCGCCAGCGGATCGAGGCGGGCGAATGGGCCAGCGGTGCGGCCTTGCCGGCGATCGCGTCGCTGGCGGCGCACTACGAGGTCAGCCGCGCGACCGTGGCGAAGGCATTGCGGCGCCTGGCGGATGACGGGCTGGTCGAGGTCGTGCCGCAGTGGGGAACGTTCCGGACCTGACCCGTGGCCGGGGTCGTGCCCGGCTCGATGGGCGACGCCGGTCCCGCGCTAGAACGGCGGAGCCGGGCGGGGCGCGGTGAGCTCGGCGGCGGGCCTGAGGCGGCCCAGAGCGCCCGGGCGGACGATGACCTCCAGCGGCGTGCCATCGTCCATGATCACCTCCGTGCAGCAGCCGCCGTCGCGGTCGCGGACCGCGCTCACGCTGTGGGCGACGGGCGGGTCGGCGGTCAGCATGAAGTCGCGGAGCGGGCCGGCCAGATCGCGCGGGTCATCCCTGTTTCCCTCCCTCGGGCACCGGAGCTCAGGAGCCGCCCCCGTTGGCTGAGCGAGCCGGGGGCGGCTCCCTGACGCGAGCCGCCTCCAGCAGGCCCTTACCTTATTCCGTCAGACCGGCGCACGGGCAAACGAGGCATACGCCCTGGCCAGCCTCGGTGACATCGACCGGCGGCAGGGCCGCTACCCGCAGGCCGTCCGCCGCCTCCAGCAGGCCCTGACCCTGCTTGCTCCATCAGACCGGCGACCACACCGATGAAGCCCGTGTGCTCAACGACCTCGGCAAGGCGCTCATGGCCAGCAGTCAGCCCGATGATGCCCGCACCCAGCACACCTCCGCACTCGCCCTGGCTAGTCAGATCGGCGACCACGACCAGCAGGCCCGCGCCCACCATGGTCTCGGTCACGTCTGCCTCGCCGGCGGCGACCTCGCCCAGGCCCGTCGCCACTGGCAGCAAGCCCTCACCCTATACACCCGCCTCGGTGCCCCCGAAGCCGACGAGGTCCGCGCCAGCCTCCGCCACCTCGACCCGGCCACCGCACAGCGGCCATCTGCATGACCTCTGCGGCCAGATGCGTGTCCTACCGGCTGTGACAAATGAAGCGCCCGTTCAGCGCCCCGCCGTCATCGCGGCCGAGCTACCGCGACCTAGACAACGTCGAGATCATCGCCCTGACACTGCGGCACCGGCGGCGGCAGGCCCGTCTTCAGGACTCGTGGCGCCGGATCTCGAAGGTGAAGCAGCCGAACTCGACCGCGCGGGCGTGCACCACCGCGACATCGGGGTCGGCGAAGATCTCCTGAATGACCGCACCCGCTGCTGCTGCGTCCCGAACCTCATCGGGCTCGACCAGTCGGCCGGCGCGGATCCGGCCATCAGCCGAGTAGCAGCGGAACACCCGGCGAGATCCCGTGAACGCCACCGGGTACCCGGTTCCGTCAGGCCCCGAGCACGGCGCGGGATGAATGAAGACCGGGCCCACCTCGTCGTACGGACCCGGGTCGGCTCCCGCCTCCATCGCCCAGCGGCGCAGCGGCGCGTATGACACCAGGGCTACCTGTTCGCCGGGTTGGCTCGGTCGCAGACAGCACCGGAGCGGGCTGCCGCCGCCCGCATCGATCATTGGCCGTTGCGGGTGACCAGCGTCGTCGCTCAGCCGCAGCAGGGCAAGGACGTCCGGGTCGATCGCCCGGACCTGATAGCGCAGCGTTGCCGCCGAGGTCGTCGTCATGCCTCCAGCTTGCTGCAAGCCGGTCGCCAGGTCTGGCGGGAATCCGACCTCAAGGTCAGGCCTGGTCAGCGAATCGCGTCGACCACGAGCACGGCGAGTGCCAATGCGGCGAAAAGGAGGTAAGCGCCAAGCTGCCGACCGCGGTCCCCGCAGCCAGCGCTACGGCCGCTGACGGCAGCGTCTCAAACAGCAGCAGGATCGTCAGCACGACAGCCAGCGCGAGCACGTCCGCTCCATGGGGAATTGGTCTAGTTGATTGCTTTCATCCTTGCTTATGCTCCGCCAGGCGGCGGAGTGCACCCCGGACCACCTCGGGGTCGGTGGTGGTCCAGAACGGCGGCAGCGACGCTCGCAGGAAGGTGCCGTACCGCGCCGTCATCAGGCGCGGGTCCAGGATCGCCACCACGCCTCGGTCGGTCATCGTGCGGAGCAGCCGTCCGGTTCCCTGGGCGAGCAGCAGCGCGGCCTGGGTCGCGGCCACGGTCATGAATCCGTTTCCCCCGCGCGCTGCCACCGACCGCTGTCTGGCCGAGGCGAGCGGATCGTCCGGTCGGGGAAACGGGATCCGGTCGATCACGACGAGTTGCAGCGACGAGCCGGGCACGTCGACGCCCTGCCACAGCGACAAGGTGCCGAACAGGCAGGTCGCTTCGTCGGCGGCGAACTGGCTGACCAGCTGCGACGTCTGATCGTCGCCCTGGCATAGTAACGGGAACTCGATTCGATCCCGGAGCACGTCGGCGGCCTGGCGGGCGGCCCGCATCGAGGAGAACAGGCCGAGCGTGCGGCCGCCGGCCGCGGCGATCAGCTCGGCGAGCTCGTTCAGGTAGGACTCGGCCAGGCCATCACGGGCAGGCGGCGGCAGGTGCCTGGCAACGTACAGGATGCCGCTGCGCGGGTGGTCGAACGGCGAGCCGACGTCGATCCCGGACCAGGCCAGCTGGTGCTCCGCGGCGGGATCGTCCGCTGCGCTGCGGTCGGTCGCCGGCCGCCCAACCTGGTCCGGCCCCGGCCGATGGGCCGGCCCGGCCTTGGCCGCCGGGCCCGGCTTGGCTGGCCCCAGCTTTGCTGGCCCCGGCTTGGCCGTCCTCTCAGACTCGGCCGTGGCCGGCGGCCCTGCCTCGTCCGGCACGCCGGACGCCGCCGGCTGAGCCGACCGCGGCTCGGATCGCGCCAGGCCCCATTGCCTGGCCAGCGGCTCGAACGAGCCGCCCAGTGTCAGCGTTGCCGACGTCAGCACGACCGTGCGGCGGCTGAACAGCCGACTGGCGAGCAGCCCGCCGACGTGCAGCGGCGCCACCCGCAGCGTGGCAACCTGCCGAGTCGCGACCTGCCGACTCGCTAGCCTGGATGCCTCGTCGGCAGGCCGGTCCAACCAGACCACTGCGGAGCGGTCGGCGATGGCTGGGCCGAACGCGGCGAGCAGCCGCTGGGCCGCGTCGTGCACCTCACCGACGGCTGCGAGGGCCGACCGGCGGGCAGCGATTCGTTCCGGCTCTTCTTCGTTGTTCTTGGCGCTGGTACGGAACTCGGCGGCGCAGCCGGCGGCGGCGTCCATGACCGACCGCAATGCGGCCGCGAGCGATTCGGCCAGCACGTCGATCCGGCCGGCCGGGATCTCGGCGAGCACCCGCTCGGTGGCCTCCCCTGCCTCCCTGAGCCGCAGCACCGCCTGCTCCCCGATCATGCGGCCGCAGCGCCGGGCGGCGATCTCGACGGCGGCTGCGGACAGCTCGTCGGAGGCCACCGAGGTGACCCGGTCGACCAGGTCGTGCGCCTCGTCGATGATCACCACGTCGTGCTCGGGGAAGACGTCGAAGTCCTCAAGCAGGTCGATGGCGAGCAGGGCGTGGTTGGTGACCACGATGTCGGCCCGGCCTGCCTCGTCGCGGGCAAGCTCGGCGAAGCACTGGGTGCCGAACGGGCAGCGCTGCACTCCCAGGCACTCGCGGGCGGAGACCGAGACCTGGCGCCAGGCCAGATCCCCCACTCCGGGTACTAGCTCGTCACGGTCGCCGGTGCTGGTCCTCGCCGCCCACTCGTGCAGCCGCTGCACCTGGCGGCCGGTAGCCGAAACCGCGTCGGGGTCGAAGAGCGTCTCGCCCGTTTCCTCCGGCGCGCCCATCCGGAGCCGCTGCAGGCACAGGTAGTTGCGGCGGCCCTTCAGGATCGCGAAGACCGGGGGCCGGCCAAGCGCGGGCTCGACCGCCGCGGCCAGCCGTGGCAGGTCCCGGTCGATCAGCTGCCGCTGCAGCGCGATCGTCGCGGTCGAGATCAGCACGGTGGCATGCTCTGTGACGGCGTGCCGGACCGCGGGCACTAGGTACGCCAGCGATTTCCCGGTCCCGGTGCCGGCCTGGACGGCCAGGTGCTCGCCAGTCTCGATCGCCGCCAGGACCGCCTGCGCCATGGTGACCTGGCCGGGCCGCTCGGATCCGGCAATGCCGGCCACCGCCATAGCAAGCAGGCCGGAGACACCGGTCCGACCGGCTAGGACCAGCCCACTTGACCCGTCCGGGCTAGCGGCCCCGCCACGGCCGTCAGCGTCCGGCCCACCGTCGGCGCTGCCCGGGCCGCCCGCGCCGCCGACTGTGTCGGGTGCGCGGTTCCTGGCGCGGGCGGGGGGCACAAACCAAGACGCTACAACGCTGGCAGCCCGTTACCCGGCAGCACTTGCCGCACTGTCGCGTCGCTTGCGCGCCCTGGCCGGCTCCACGCCACTCGGCGCAGCAGGATGAACGCGACCGGGATGAGCCACCACGGCGCCCAGCCGCCATCCCGGTGCGCCGGCGCGCCGACTGTCACGGCGGTCAGCACCCCCGCCACCAGCACGACGATTGCCGCGACCGGCAGCAGGCGCACCACCCGGCCGGAACGCTGACCAGGTTCTGATCCGGTTTGCACCACGGCCGCCGGCAGGTCCGTGAACAGCTCAGCCAGGTCCTTCCCGGTTCGCGCGGTGAGCGCCCGCCCGGCCCGGCATGTTCCGCTGACTGAGCTAGGTCGCCCTGGTCAGGTGGTCACGTTGGCCCGGCTGAACCGGACCCAGGCGATCCAGCCGAAGATGATCGTGTACGCCGCGAACGATTCCAGCCCGTGCAGCACCTCCGGCCACCCGATCGGCATCCGCAACAGGGCATCAAACGAGAACCAGTAGTTGGTCGGCAGGTACGGGTGAATCACCGCGACCTGCTGGACCGCGTCGGCGATCTCGCTGATCATCACGGTGACCAGGATCGCGGCCATCACCGCGATGGCGTGCTGGGTGAAGGTCGAGTACGCCATCCCGATGGCACCGAGAGCGCCCAGCGCCGCGGCCACGTAGCCGACGATCATCAGCAGCCGCAGCAACCCGGCGGCGAGCGAGACCGAGTTGCCTGACAGCAGCGTGACCGGCCCGATCGGGAACAGCAGCGCCCCCATCAGCAGCCCGACCCCAGCCACAATCAGGCACGCTGCCAGGCAGAACACCAGCACCGTCAGGTACTTGGTCAGCAGCAGCCTGGTCCGCCCCGCGGGCACCGTCAGCAGCAATCGCAGCGTGCCGAGCCCGGACTCGCCGGCGACACTCTCCCCGGCGACCACGGCGATGGCCAGCGGCAGCATGACCGTGAGCAGCAGGAAAAGCGCGAACAGCGAGAGGAACACGCCGTTGTCGGCGATCTGCCCGATGAAGGCGCCGGCGCCGGGACCACCGCCGGACCCGGGCGGCGGCGTGTTGATCTTGAGTACCACACCAAGGAAGACCGGCGCTCCGGCCAGCAGCAAAAGCAGGGCGATGTTGCGCGGCCTGAGGAAGACAATTCTCAATTCGGAACGGAACAGCCGCAGCCAGTGCCGGATCGGAGCCGCCGGTCTGGCAGCCGCCGCCGGTCCCGCCGGTTCCGTCGGCCGCGCCGGGGCGATGACGCTATCCGTTGACATTGAATCCCTCGCCGGTCAGCTCGACGAACAGGTCCTCCAGGCTCGGCCTGATGGTCTCCAGGCCGGCCACCGGGACTCCCGCATGGACCAGTTCGGCGTTGACCTTTTCCGGCGCGTGCTCGCCGAGCCGGGCGGTGACCTCGGCGTTCGCGGTGGCAATCTCGGCAAGGCCGAGTGTGGCGAGTACCTCGGTAGCCTGGGCAGGCTCGGTCGTCCGCACCAGAATCCGCGGCTCGCCGCGGCTGCGAAGTTCGGTCAGCGGACCCTGGAATACCAGCCGGCCGGTGCTCATCACGCCGACATGCGAGCAGATCTGCTCAACCTCGGCGAGCAGGTGCGAGGAGACGAAGACGGTCGTGCCGTCGGTCGCGATCTGCTTGATCAGCGACCTGATCTCGCGGGTGCCCTGCGGGTCAAGCCCGTTCGTCGGCTCGTCAAGGATCATCAGGTCGCGTGGTCGCAGCAACGCGGCCGCGATGCCAAGCCGCTGCTTCATGCCGAGCGAGTAGGCGCGGTACCGCTTGTCGGCCGCGGCACGCAGCCCGACCTGGTCGAGCGCGTGGTCGATCCTGGCTGGCGCCGTGTCGATGTCAGCGGTCCGGTCCGCCGCGTCGCACCTGGCCAGGTTCGCCCGGCCGGAGAGGAACGGGTAGAACGCGGGGCCCTCGACCAGCGCGCCCACCCTCGGCAGCACCGCGTCAAGCCCAGGTCCGGGCTCCGCGCCGAGCAGCCGGAAGCTGCCGAAGGTCGGATACATAAGCCCGAGCAGCAGCCTGATCGTGGTGGTCTTGCCCGATCCGTTCGGCCCGAGGAAGCCGTACACGCTGCCCCGAGGCACGGACAGGTCGATGTGATCGACCGCGACCTGGCCGCCGCGGAACCGCATCACCAGCGCGCGGCTGGCAATGGCGAGATCGGTCTCGCCTGGCTCCTGGCGGCCGCTCGGCTGGGAGGCAGGCTCCTGGTCGGCTTGGGCTGCCGGAACCGACTGAGCCTCGGTTGGCTGCGCGGACAGCTGGCCTGCTGGTCCGTCCGCCCAGGCGAGCGGGTGCGGCCTGGTCACTTCACCTTGGCCGCATCGGCGTAGAGCACGGACGGGGTGACCGCGCCGATCAGCACCTCGCCCTTGCTGGTGATCAGGACCGAGAACAGGCTGGTTTGCAGCAGCCTGCCGGTGCCCCACGTGCCGTGCACCCGCGTGGTGGCGTTCAGCAGAATGTGCAGCAGCGCGAGCAGCTGGCCAGCTGAGCCGCCCATTCCCATCATCGGCGAATTCACCGCCGGGACCGCTGAGCTTGGCATAGCGGTCTTAGCTGGCTGTGCCGAGCCGGACGAGTAGACCCAGGATGAATTACCGCTTACGGCACCGAGCGCGGTCGGCCCGAAGCCAGCGGGCAGCACCGCGACGGTGAGCCAGCCGCTGCCGAGCAACTGCGGACCGGATGGCGCAACGGCCGCCACGGCCGGGGGCGGCAGCAGCGGCACCTGGCCCACCGTGACACCGCGCGCCACGACGAGGCCGCGCAGCCCGGCGATGCGCAGCCGGACGCCACGCGGCAAGGCGATACTCCGCAGCGCATCAACGGGCAGTGGGACACCGGGCGGCAGGACAACGAAGCGCGCGACACCGTGCAGCTTGACGATGCGCACCTCGACGCGCGCCACACCGTGCAACTTGACGATGCGCAGCTGGACACGGGGCGGCATGCCAATCTGCCGAACCACGCCGCCAGGCAGCACGGTGCCGATCTCTGGCAGGCCGGTCCAGCCGACGTGGAAGCCAGACAGCAGGGCGGCGAGCTTGACTGTCTTCACCTTCGCGCCAGGCGGTGGCTTGAACGCGAAGTTAGACATGTCCGGACGGCCCGGCGTGAAGGAGGTGAAGCCGATCTGGAAGGCCGGGCCAGACATGCCGCGCGCGAAGACCTGCACCTGCAGCGGCAGGTAGGTCTTGGCATCGATCGCGATCACGATCTGGCGGATCAGGGAACTGCTGGTCCTTGGCGCGATCGCGAGCTGATAGGCGGCATGGTCAGCGACCGTCGTGGTGCCCTGGACCGTGACTGACGTGGTCGGCCCGATCCGGGCGAGCAGCATCTTGGCGACCTGCAGCGGTGTCACCGGGGAGACGGCTGGCGCAGGGGCCGGCGCCGACTTGGCCGGGCGTGAAGGCAGCGAGAGCGCCGCGGGGATGATGTACCTGGTGGCCGTCTGCGTTTGGCTATCCCACAGCCAGACCTGGTTCCCGTTGACCCGCAGATCGGTCTCGCCGAATGAGACCGGCAGTGCGATTCTGACCTGCTGCGGGCCGGCGTACCAGATGTCGACCGTGTGCGTGCCGGTGATCAGCGAGGCCGCCGACAGCGCGGAGGACGACAGGCCGGCGATGTCGGGGATCGCCGGAAAGCCGAGGTTGGCGCTCTCCACCACGACCGCCGACAGGGCTGAGGGAACAGTTGCCTGCATCGCGTCGGCGAGCAACTGGGCCGCGGTCCGCTTCGGCAAGGCCGGCGCGGCGGCATTCGCGATCAATGTCCCGGCCAGGACGGCACCGGCCGCGATCAGTGCTCCGACCGATGTCATCCGCCAGGATCTACGGCCAATGCGGCCCGGCTGACCCATCGTGGTCACCTCCTGCTAGCAGGCCAGCACAAAGCTGACCTGCCTGCCAGCATACGGCGGCAACGCAGCGGTCAGCGTCAGCCCGCGGTAGGACTTCGGGCTCAGCTCGGTCAGCCCGCAGTCGTACCTCGGCCGAATGCCACCAGCGGAGACGGCCGGGCGGTCATAGCACCACCGGCGGCCACAAATTGTGCCCGGCGGCGATTGGGTCGCCCGGCCATTCATGCATCGAGTCCAGGTTGTCGTGCGCCGGGTATTTCGCGGCGGCCGGCCCGGCGGCGAACGCCCGCAGCACGTTGGCGGTGACCCGCCGGGTGAAGCGCCCGCATTGCTCGGTGATTCCCCAGTGGTAGAGCGGCCGGCCGAATGACTCCACCCAGCGCATCGTGCCCGCGTTGAACACCCCGGCGCCACTGCGGTGGGTGTAGTAGGCCGAGTCGGCGTAGCTGTTGACGCCATGGCAGGTCAGCGGCGAGTGGGACAGCACCTGGATGGGCCGTTGCAGCGGCGATCCCGGGTTCACCCGGTCGTATTCGATGCCCACCAGCGCGGTGAACCTGGTCCCCTTCCTGACGCCGGTTCCCTTGAACATCCAGGCGTCCGGGCTGGCCACCACGAACTCAGCGACGGCCGGGTAACCCTCGTACAGGGTGCCGATCACCGACGACTCAGGATCCGGATGCGGCGGCTCCCGCCAGTCGGTGGTCACCAGCGCATTGTCCTTGCCGTACATCGGATCCTGCTGGTAGCTGGTCCGGTAGCAGACGACGAGGCGATCCTCGCCCAGCTTGGTCGGTTCCAGCCTGGTCCGGCGGAACATCGCGTTGGCGCCGAGGAACGCAAGGTTGACCCCGGCGTCCCTGGCCGCCGTGACGTGCTCGCGCTCAGGCGGGGACCAGTACTCGTCGTGCCCGAGTGAGATCAGCGCGCTCGCACCGTCCAGTGCATGGGCATCCCTGGCGATGTCCATGCTGGTCAGGTAGGCCAGCGGCAGGCCCATCCGCTCGGCCAGGTTGATCAGCTTCCGCTCGTAGACCTCGAACAGATAGGCGCCGCTCTGGTCATAGGGCCGATCCAGGCTGACCGCCAGTGCCCGATTGTCGTACCCGCCGCCCGGGCCGACGTACAGGTCGTAACCACCCCACTTGTTGTAGGC
Organism: uncultured Actinomycetota bacterium; assembly: GCA_963850875.1. Classification (GTDB taxonomy): domain Bacteria; phylum Actinomycetota; class Actinomycetes; order Streptosporangiales; family Streptosporangiaceae; genus Chersky-822. The sequence continues at coordinate 587,702 of CAWKNA010000003.1, read as the reverse complement.
CTGCCAGGTCGCCACTCCGTTCTTGAGCACGACCTTGCCCGCCGTGCTCGCCGACCGCACGGTGATCGGGACGTAGCGCTGCGCACCCGATTCCGCGTCGAGCCTGAGCAGGTAAGAACCGGCCGGCCAGTCGGCGGTCGGCACGGTCAGCGACACTCCCCAGTCGGTGTGCACCGTGTTGGTATCCGCCGTCCTGGCGCTGGCCCGCTGCCGGTGGCCGCGTACCGGGCCGGATTCCCACACCTTGCGCGCCAGGTCTCCGGCATACCAGCCGAAGCGGAACGCCAGCACCTTGAACTCGCGCGAGGTCGTGGACACGTAGAGGTGGATCGGCTCGCCGGGAAGCACGCTGGCCTGGCCGGCGTAACCCATGATCGAGTCAGGGGCGCCCGGGTGCCTGATCGACCAGTGCGGATCGCCCGGCAGCGAGTTCTCAGCCACCGGACCGCGGTGCGAGGAACCACCCGGGGTGCCCGGGCTGGTCGCCTGGCTGCCGGACGGGCCGCAACCAGCCAGCGTCGAAGCCACGGCACCGCCGACCGGTACCGCAGCAGCCGCGGCAGCGGCCTTGCCGAGGAACGTCCGCCTGGAAAAGGTGTGCATTATGCCCATAGGTCAACAATGCCTGAGCGGGCTGCGATCAACGGACCGCTGCCTTTATTCCGACCATGAGAACCTAGCACCAGCATTACCTTAAGGCGCTAGCAGGCCTTGAAAGGCCAAGGTCTGTGATCTAGCAGGTAGCCCACCGGGCAGCGCGCTGCCTCCGTGGCCTAACTATGACCCGGCCGCCAGAACCCCAGGTGCGCATTACTCAGGTGAGCTGCGCTGGGAGCAGCGCTCCGATCATGGCTTGCGCGGCGAAGCGACCGTAGTCGTCGGCTGGCCAGCCTCGGCGGTGGACGAGCAGGTCGTAGAGCTCGGGAGAGCTGCAGGCCCAGAGGATGTCGGCGGCCTGGCCATCGGTGATCTCCGGACGGAGGTGGCCGCCCTGCTGGAGGCGGCGAGCGTTGTGAGCCATCCGCTTGAGGCGGGCGGCGTCCACTTCCTTGAGGAGGGCGGCGAGTTCGGGGTCAGTGGCGGCGGCGTCCCGCGCCAGCAGGAGGATGGGGGCAACCCGTGGGCTGATCTCGGTGATGAAGGCCCCCCAGGCGGTGAGGATGCGACGGGGGTTGGGCTCGGTGTCGCGGATCGTGTCGGATCGCTGCTCGGCCGGTACCTGGCCCGCTCCGGCCAGGCCTTTCTCGACGATAGCCCGCACCAGTCCGGGCTTGCCGCCGAAACCCTTGTAGATCGTCTCGACCGATACCCTTGCCGCCGCTGCGATGGCCGCGACGGTCGTGGCCGCGTAGCCACCGGACAGGAACAAGTCCTGGGCGGCGTCGGTGATCTGGTCGCGGGTCTGGCGGGCCCGTTCCCGTCGGCCAGCCGAGTCGTAGCGCCGTTTGGGGTTGACGGCCCCCGAGTCTGTGCCGCAGACCAGCGCCGGCTCCCGGCGGTGATCGTCATCGCCGGGGCAACCGGCACGCCCGGCGCCCGGCTGGTGCCTCGCCTGACCGGACACGGGCTGCGGGTGCGGGTGCTGACCCGAGACCCGGCGCGAGCGCATCACCTAGCGAGCGGCGGCGTGGAGGTGGTTCGTTGTGACGTCCGCGACCGGGGCGGTGTCACCGAGGCGCTCAGTGGTGCCGGGATGGTTATCTCCGGGAAGATCCTGGTGTTCGGGCGGGGAGACAACCCGGTCAACTTCGTTTCAGCCACCGACGTGGCGGCCCTGATCACGCACGTAGCGACCGGCGCCAGCCTTCGCGACCGGGTCCTGGAACTAGGTGGCCCGGACGACCTGACCTTCAACCAGCTCGCCGCCATCGTGCAGGAGGAAACCAGGCTCTGCGGCTCCGTGCGGCACATCCCCCGGCCGGTCCTTAGGTTGATGGCCATGGCGAGCGCCGTGCCGAAGCCCGCGCTGGCCCGCCGGGCCCGCGCCGCCCTGGTCATGGACACCCTCGACATGACCTTCGATCCGGCCCCAGCCCGACGGGAGTTCCCTGACCTGCCCACCACCGACATCCGCTCAGCCCTCAAAGAACTCCTGGCCTGAAAGGCCCAGGCTCAGCGCACGGAAGGAATTTCAAGCTCACCGGCCGGGTTCCTGGCCATTCAAGGTCTCCGGTCAGAGGCCTACCGTCGCCAGCGCGGCCTGGAACTTCTCCTCCCAGTCGGCCAGCGATCTGGTCGGACCGGCCGGGGCCGGCTTGATCCGTTCCAGGCAGGACAGCGCCGACCTGACCGCGGCCGCGGGCTGCTTGGACGTCACAGCGGCGTCGCCGAGTTCAAGCTCGTGCTGCAGGTTGTCCCGGCCGTGACCCTGGACCAGGTCAAGCAGCAGCAGCGGACGGCCGACCGTCCTTGCCTCCATGCAGGTGCCCCCAGGGCTCGTGATCACGAGATCGGCAGCGGCCATCAGCTCGGGTATCCGATCGGTGAAGCCGAAGGCCTGGACCGTGGGCCGTCGCTCGGAGACGGCGTGCAGCTTGCGCTCTAGCCGGGTGTTGTGACCAGCGACGGCAAGCACGTGCAGGCCAGCGTCGGCTAGCGCCTCGGCGATCTCCGCCAGCGGACCGAGTCCCCGGCTGCCGGAGATCAGCAGCACGCATCGGTCCTGGATTCCTACGCCCAGGCCGATCCTGGCCGCCGCCTGGGTGGGCGGCCGGTAGAACGCTGGTCGGACCGCGGGGGGGATCGCAAGCACCCGTGCGTCCGGCTGGAACCGGTGAACCGACGGCTCGGCCGCCAGCGAGGTGACCAGGTACAGGTCAACGCGCGGATGGATCCACAACCGGTGCGGTGCGACGTCGGTGCAGAACACCACGTGCCGCGTCGACGGATACCGGCTCGCCAGCGTGCTGACCGCGGATGCCGCGGTTGGGCTGATCGAGATGACCAGCTCGGCCGGATGCCGGTCGAGGTAGTCACGCAGCCGCGGCACCAGCTTCACCCGGGCGGCGGCATCCACCTGAAGTGCGAGCCGATTGCCGGTGCGCAGTGCCGCGAAATGAAACGCGTCGTACAGCCCGGGAACGGCCAGCATGGTGCGGAACGTAGTCTCAGCGGCCGGACCCCAGCCCTGACCGAGCAGCCACGTCGCGTCTAGCGTGTGAGTCTTCCAGCCATGTGCCTCAAGGGTGCTCGCGCAAGCCATCGCCGCGCTCTGATGACCCGTGCTGATCGAACCGGGAACCAGCAAAGCCCGGCGACGTGACCAGCCCAACGGGGCTCCCCTTCTGTGCGCACTACCAGCCCGACCCGCCGACAAATGACACTGCGGCGATGACACTGTAGGGCATCATGGTGAACGTAGCGCCATCACGCCATAGCCGATCGTGACAGAATTTACGGCCCTGGTCCGAATGTCCCTTTGATTACCGCTTGAATACCGCAAGATTCATCACCTGAGACGATCCTCAGCCCACATTCAGCTAGCTTCCAGGCCGCTGACGCTTACTAATGATGTGCCGCAACAACGACCGACCGGCACGCAGGCCGCCCGCCGGCTGTCGGAAAGCCGCTGCCCGCCAGCCCCGGGCGACCATGCAGCAGCCAGAATCTGTCCAGCGGTGGTCGCGAAGTACGCTGGCACGGGGTAAAGGTGATGCAGATGCAGGAAGATCAGGGCAACGGCGAGGGCCAGCCCGAGGTCGCAGGATCGGAATCTGGTCCTGCTGCCGACCAGGACCAGCGGCAGCGTGACCACGAGCTGGGACCGGTCGGCGACACCAGCTTCGGCCAGCCCGGCTTCAGCCAGCCCAGCGGGCTAAGTTACCCGAGCACAGCAAACCAGCCCGGCTTCAGCCAGCCCAGCCCTGCCAGCTACCCGAGCGCCTCCGGCCAACTTGGCGCACCTGATCACCCCAGCGCACCAAGCCAGCCAGGAGCGGGCGGCTACCCAAGCCCATACGGCCAGCCCAGCGGGCTCAATCACCCCAGCGCGACCGGCCACCCCGGTTACGGCCAGCCGGACACGGCCGGCCACCCGGGTGCCTATGGCCAGCCCGGCGGAGCCAGCTACCCCGGCGCCGGGCAGGCTGGATACGGCCAGTCCGGTTACGGCCCACCTGGCGCGGGCGGCTACCCAGGCCCGTACGGCCAGCCCGGCGGAGCCGGCTATCCCGTAGCCGGCCAGCCAGGATACGGCCAGCCCGGATACGGCCAGCCCGGATACGGCCAGCCAGGATATGGCCCGCCTGGCGCGGGCGGCTACCCAGGCCCTTACGGCCCGCCAGGCGCGGGCGGATTCGGTCCGCCGGGGCCACCCGCCTGGGGTCAGCCGGGCGGCTATCCGCCACCTGACCCTCGCCGCCGCCGCAGACGCAGCCTGATCACCTACCTCACGGTCGCGGCCGTGGCGGCTGCGGCGGGCGCCGGAGCGGTCCTCACCCTGAGTCACAACCCGGCTGCCAACAACACGACCAGTCACGGGTCTACCAGCCATGGCGTCGGCAGTACATCCGTGCGGGCGGTGATCAACGCGGTCCAGCCTGGTCTGGTCGATATCTCCAGCGAGCTTGGCTATGAGGGTGGCGCGGCCGCCGCCACCGGCATGGTGATCAGCAGTAACGGCCTCGTGCTGACCAACAATCACGTGATCACCGCCACCACCGGGCTGGTCGCCACCGTCGTCACTACCGGCCAGCGGTTCCGGGCCAAGTGGCTCGGCTACGACTCATCGGCAGATGTCGCGGTCATCCAGCTGATCAACGCATCCGGGCTCAAAACGATCCCGATCGGTAATTCCGCCACCGTCCGGGTCGGCGATAACGTCGTCGCTCTCGGCAATGCCAACGGCGCTGGCGGCGCTCCCGCCGTCGCCGGATCGATCACCGGGCTGAACCGCACCATCACCGCCAGCGACAGTGGTGCGGGAACAAGCGAGACATTGCACGGGATGCTGCAGACCAATGCCGGCATCGTGCCTGGCGACTCTGGCGGCGCGCTCGCTACCACGGCCGGTCTCGTCATCGGGATGAACACGGCGGCCGCGACCGGCAGCTTCGATAACCCCGGCCAGAGCGTGGGCTTCGCGATCCCGATCAACCGGGCACTCACGATCGCCAGGGAGATCATCAAGGGGCAGGCCAGCCCGACCGTCAGGATCGGCGCGACCGGCTTCATGGGAGTGCTCGTGCCGGCCCACCAGGCCAGCCTGAGCACAAGCCCGCGGGAGCAGCGTCGGCTTCAGCTCCAGCAGGACCAGGCGGGATCGGCCTTCCCGGTTCCGAACGCTGGCCCCGCCTGCCTGGCCAATGACCAGTCCTCTGGCATTCCGGCCCACGTCGCCCCGGCCAGCACCGGAGCGCTGATCATCGGCCGGCTCTGCGGAACTCCGGCCGATCGGGCCGGACTGGTAGCCGGAGACGTCATCACGGGGGTGGGCAGCCACCGGGTGACCTCGCCGAGCCAGCTGACTACCGTGATGCTTGGCTTCAAGCCCGGCGTAGCAGTCCAGATCATCTGGATGGACATCAACGGCCAAACCCACCACAGCACGCTCGTGCTGGCCCAGGACCCGCCGGCCTGACGATCTGGCGGCCAGCGACCGTCGGCCCCCGGAGATTTCTCCGGGGGCCGACGTCGATCCTGAACGCGGTCAGCCGGCCAGCCAGGCCCGCATCCTGGCCTCGCAAGCGGCGACCGCCGCCAAGGCCACATGCTCGTCACGGGAGTGCGCCAGCAGCGGGTTACCTGGGCCATAGTTGACCGCGGGTATGCCGAGCGCGTCGAACCTGGCAACGTCGGTCCAGCCGAGCTTGGCCCGCGGCGTTCCGCCCATCGCCTGCACGAACGAAGCCGCTGCCTGGTGCTGCAGGCCAGGCCGGGCCCCGCCGATCACGTCAATCACCGTGACCTCCCAGTCGCCGAATACCTCGCGCACGTGCTTAGTTGCCTGCTCGGCCGAGCAGTCGGGGGCGAATCGGTAGTTGACGGTGACCACGCACTCGTCCGGGATGACATTGCCGGCCACGCCGCCAGTGATGCCGACCGCGTTCAGGCCCTCGTGGTAAGCGAGGCCATCGACCGTCGGCTGACGCGGCTGGTAACCGTTCAGCACCGCCAGGATCCCGCCCGCCTCGTGGATCGCGTTCCGGCCCATCCATGACCGTGCGCTGTGCGCCCGCTCGCCGGTTGCCCGCACCTGCGCCCGCAGCGTGCCCTGGCAGCCGCCCTCCACGACGCCATCGGTTGGCTCGAGCAGAACAGCGAAGTCGCCCGCGAGCAGCCCGGGGCTGCTCCGGCTCAGCCTGAGCAGCCCGTTGCGCTCGGACTCGACTTCCTCGCAGTCATAGAACACATAGGTCACGTCCATCACCGGAGCCGCGACCTGCGCGGCCAGCAGTAGCTGGACGGCCACTCCGGCCTTCATGTCGGTACTGCCGCAGCCGTAGAGCAGGCCGCCGGACACCCGGGACGGCAGGTTTCCGGCGACCGGGACAGTGTCAATGTGGCCGGCCAGCACCACTCGCGCAGACCGGCCGAGGTCCGTCCTGGCCACGACGGCATTGCCGTCGCGATGCACCGCGAGGTGAGGCAGCGGTTCCAGCGCCGTGGTGATCGCGTCGGCCAGCGGCTCCTCGGCCCCGCTGACGGACTCGATGTCGACCAGCCGGGCCGTCAGCTCCCCAGCTTGCAGGGACAGGTCAAGTGCCACGGCGGCAGCATAGCCCGGCGGGATTTCGCTCAGACGGCGGCACGTTCGGCAGTCTGGGCTGCGTGTGCAGTCGCGGTCAGCTCGGTCGCTGCCGACAGACCGATGTTCAGCGGGGTCAGGTCAGGGCGCTTGGGAAGCATGCCGTCGCCGCTCGACACGCCGCGCAGTCTGCGGCTCAGCCATGGTGCCGCGTGCTCTTTGGCCCATCGGGTGTCGTCCCGGCGGCTGGCCAGCCAGTCGGCGGCAGCTCCAGCAAACCCGGCCGCAGCCGCCTGCGGATGTAGCGGGAGCCGCCAGTCCTCGCTGACCGGCACGCCAGCGACCTCGCTGGCCAGCAGCGCCACCCGGCGGTGCCCGTCGGGAGCCAGATGCAGGCGGTCCGGATTCCAGAGCCTGCGGTCGGTGAGAATCCGCATCGGCCACAGGTCGGCGAGCAGGCAGTCATAGCGACTCGCGATCGCGCGCACGTGCATGCTCAGCACCGCCGCCTTGCCTCTGATCAGCCGCAGCACCGGGAACGCCCGCGGGTCGAAGGCGGTGAAAGCCATCACCGTGCAGCCGGCGGCAGTCAGGCTGGCGACCGCAGACTCGAAGGTGGTCGCCAGCGCATCAGGGTCGGCCCGCGGCCATAGCAGGTCATTGCCGCCAGCCGCCAGGCTGACCAGATCCGGGGCCATCGCGATGGCGGCCGGCACCTGCTCATCGAGCACCTCGCCGAGGAGCTTCCCGCGGATCGCCAGGTTGGCGTAGTGCAGGCCGGACTGATGCCTGGCCAGCCGCTCGGCGAACCGGTCTGCCCAGCCGCGGCATCCGATGCCGTCAGCGGCGGGATCGCCGACGCCCTCAGTGAAGCTGTCGCCTAGGGCGACAAAGGACCCGATCTCCGGCATCGTCGATGCACATTCCTTCCGTTCTGGTGGCCGGCTCCCGGCTGTTCAGGCGTCCCGTGGGACGCTCATCCGTTATTCCCCACCAGACGCAGGACTCACAACACTGCGCGCAGCACACTGATCCCGATGTCCGGCCGGGTGGGCCCGCAGTTCGGACAGCGCGGCCCGGACTGTGGGATGTTCAGCCAGTAGCCATCGACCGCAGCGCGGCTGGCGGCTATGGCGGCGACCAGTTGGCCAGCCGTCACTGATGGTCCCGGTGGATTCGTCGACAACCCGGCCAGCACCTGGACGGCCGGATTCGCACCGCGGGCCTGGGCAGCGGCTGCCTGCACGAACCGTGCGTACACCCGAGCGTCTCGCTCCAGGCTCTGGGCCTGCAGATCAATCATATCGGCGGTGGCGGCCAGTCCGGCGATCAGCCGCAGGGCCAGGAACCTTTGCCAGCGCGGACCCGCGCCGCCGGGCGGCAGCACCGCGGTCAGGTCCAGGGCAGGAGCGACGATGAAGACCAGCCGGTGCGCGTGGGCCAGCGCCGCCGCCCGCGCCGCCGCTGGCACGACTGAGCGCTGCTCAGACTCGGGCGTGCTGGCCCAGGCTTCCGGGTCGTACAGCACCGCGCGGGTGCCGGCCGGCAGCCGGCCGCTGGTCACGGCCGCCGTCAGCGCGGCCGCCGAGGCGAAGGCCGCTACCGGCATGGCGCTGAACCCGGCGACCGGCTGCTGACCGGACCGCAGGATCTCATCGAGCTGCGACCGGCCCAACAAGCCCCGCACCACCGGATCGGCCTGCAGCCCGGCGAGCGCCGACTGGGTAAGCAGCCAGCGCGTCCGCAACGGCGGCAGCAAGGCATGCACCGGCCCAGCCCCGGCCGGCGAGCAACTGGCCAGCAGCGCGGGCAGCACTATCGCCGTCAGCACCACGGCCGTGGCCGGCCATCGCAGCCTCGCTGCCCGGCCCGGCATCACGGGCTCAGCCGGACGTTCGCCGTCATGCCGTCGAGCGGCAGCGTGCCCGACCGGCCGGTGACGTCGACGATCGCCTGGTAGGCGAAGCCCTGGCTGGTGGCTACCGGAGCGGTCAGCAGCTCGGCGATCCGGCCGGGCTCGCCGGTTATGCCAGCGGCGGGCACGCTCACCCGCACGTGCTCGCCCAGCCGGATGGCGCCGACCGACTGCTCGCTGACCAGCACGATGACCTGCCACCTGGCGGCGGTCCGCAGCTCGATGACCGGCAGCGCCGAGTCGAAGGCCGGCCCGGTGACCTTGAAGCTCGCCTGCGGCCCCTCGGGCAGCAGGGAGAACAGCGGCTGCTGCGTGACGGGCTCGGATTGTGACTGGTCCGGGTAGGCATGAACGCCAGCCGAGCCGGCGATCTCACCGGCCTGGGCGTTGAGCGCCACCACGGTGCCGGGGGCTGGCGCGATGATCCGGGACTGGGCGAGCGCGGCCCGGCCGATCGCCCGCTGCGCGACGTCCTTGGCCAGCTGCGCCCTGGCGGCAGCGATCGTGGCCGGAGCGGCGGGTATCGCGCGCAGGGCAGCCAGTCGAGCCCGGTCGGCATCGATCGCCGCGCTGTCCGCAGCGACGACGGCGAGCGCGGCCGGAGCCACCTCGGTGGCCAGCACCTGGCCCTTGCGGACCGGCTGCCCGACATTGACCAGGATCCGCCCGACCTGACCGGTGCCGGCGAAGTTCAGGGCGATGATCCCGTTGCTCGTCACCGTACCGGTCAGGTTGCTGGCGTCGGCCGCGAGCACTCTGGGCACGTACCAGGCGGCACCGAATGCGCATGCCGCGGCGAGCAGCAGCGCACCGGCGCGCTGCAGACCGGTGATCGCGGTCGGGGCAAGCCGGCCACCGCGCGCGGCCGGCTCGTCGGGCGATACCTCCTCATCCGTGTCCGTCCGCCGCCGCCCGCGGAAGGACAGTTTTGTGTCCCGTTGATATAGCGAAGTGCTCACCAATGCTCACTTTCGACCGTCCGCAGATCGGCCGTCCTGAAACCCCGCAACTATGCCGGAGCGCCGAATCAGCCTCTGGTCCATCTTCCGGCATTCTCCGCGATCGCCGGCTCAGTATGGCACTAACCCGGCGGAGAATTATTCCGCGCCGCTCTTGCTCACCCGGCGCAGTACTATCCACTAGCCAGTGGCCGGATAATCGGCAGTCGCATCGGACCGCGGCAGGGGGAAGCACCTCGTGGATTCATCAATGCTGCTCGCCACGTCCGGTCTGCTCGCGGCGCTCGTGGTCGCATGCCTGCTGCCGGTGCGAGCCGACAGCCCCGATGACCGCGGCGACGGCAGGGCATCTGTGGTCATACCCCGGCACGTCCCTACTCCGTCGCATCGGCCAAGGACCTGGGCGTTCCTGGCTTTCACCACCTTCTCCGGCCTGGTATTCCTGGACTGGCAGCGGCCGTCCCTGCCGCTCGCCTATGACGCGGCGGTCCGGGCTGTCGCGGTGGCCATCACCGGAGATGCAGCCAGCGTCAACGGCTACGTCGCCCGGCTCAACGCAGCCACCGTGTTCCTCGGCGCCGCCTACTTCGTCGGGCTCTCCCTGGTAGTCAGGGCCACTATCGGCCGTCGGCTGCTGATGGCATGGCACGCGGTCATGTATGTCGCGATGTCGATTCTGACCCAGGCGCTGATGATTACGGCCGGACTTGCCACCGGCTGGCTAGTCGGTCCATTTAGCATTGAAGCAACCCTGGCTAATTTGCTGATCGGCGGACTAGTCGTCATGCGGCTTACATTCACGACATTTGCCTTGCCCCGGGCTACCACAGTTCCGCGCACGCGCCGCTGGTGGATCTGGGACAGCATTATTGCCTGCTGCGCACTGATCGTCGCCATAGCGGCCATCGTCACCACTTATGCGTTTCTCTCCGAACGGCCGAATCTGTCCAGCCAGTGGCAGGTATTCGTCCCCCTTTATGCGGTGAGCCTGCTGTTCGCGATCGTCTGCGCGCCGCTGTGGCTGCTGTGGTGGGTAACTCGCAGGCTGCCTGAGCCGAGCGGCGAGCGACCGCCGGTCGACGTGATCGTCCCGGCCTACAACGAGGCGGAGAACATCGGCCAGCTGCTCAGCTCGGTGGACGTGGCAGCGCAGCGGTACGGCGGACCGGTCCGGGTCGTCGTCTTCGACGACGGCTCGGTCGATCGCACCAGGCAGATCGCGACGACATCGGTCGGCGAATTCCGGCATGCCAGCGGTCAGGTGCTGTCCGGCCCCAACGGCGGTCAGTCAGCCGCGCTCAACCGGGCGCTGGCGGTCACCGACGCCGAGATCGTGGTGCGGATCGACGCCGACTGCCTGATGGGGCCGGACGCGCTCAGCTACGCGGTCGCCTGGTTCGCCGATCCCGCGATCGGCATGGTCGGGGCCGTGGAGGAACCACGGTCCGACCGGGTGACCTGGTTTCACCGGTTGCGCGCGCTCGAGACCCTCTACCAGTTCCGGTTCGCCAGAATCGGGCAGAGCCTGGTGGATGGCGTGGTCGTGATCCCGGGCACCTTCACCGCGTTCCGGCGGGCACCGGCGATGCTGGCCGGCGGGTTCCCGGTCGGGATGAACGGCGAGGATACCGACCTGACCATGCAGTTCGGGCGGCTCGGCTACCGGGCCGTGATCGATCCGAGGATCGTCTGCTACGAAGACGTCCCGCGCACCCCTGGCGAGTTCGTCGAGCAGCGGACCCGCTGGGCCAGGGCCGGGATCCATGTCTACGCCAGGCACGTCCCGGCGCGCAGCGGTTTGGCCGGGCCGCGGGTCTGGTTCTGGACGCTGCGGCGCGGCTTTGCCTGGTTCTCGCTCCAGGTCAGCATGATCGCGCCGATCTTCATGGCCGAACTGGCGCTGACCAGGCCTACCGTGCGGCAGAACGTGGTGACCGCGGCGGTCGTGTACCTGGCGGCCGGTGCCATTCCGGTGCTGATCAGCCTGCCGTTCGCGGTGCGGCACCGGTTCTGGCGGTCGCTGCCCTGGCTGCCGACCTGGTTCCTGTTCGCCTTCCTGCGCCGGCTGGCGACCCTGGAGGCTGTCATCACGCTCCCGGTCCGCCCGGTCCGCCCGGTCCGCCCGGTCCGCCCGGTCCGCCCGCGACGCCGAGGCGCACAGCCACGGCCAGACCGGGCTCAACCGGTCCGCTAGGGATCAAAGGCCCTACCAATCCCTGGGCAGCAATCACCTTGCATGAACTTCGTTAGGGATCATGGTCGGCGCGCATGGGTCGCGCAAGCGAGCGGTTTTTCACCCGATCGGGCCGGTTAACTGTACCGGTCCTCCGGGACCGTGCCTTAAGGAGGTTGCCATGAACGACGTGCTCTACGTGGGGCTGACGATCGTGGTCTTCGCCGTGCTCTTCCTGCTGGTGAGGGGGGTCGAGCGCTTTGAGCGCTGAGAACTGGCTCGGCCTCATCGCCGGCCTCGGCCTGACCGTCTACCTGTTCCTAGCCCTCGTCCTGCCGGAGAGGTTCTGATGAGTAGCACTACCGCTGGCTGGCTGCAGGCCGGCCTGCTTGTTGCTGCGCTGGCCGCGTGCTACATCCCGGTCGGCAACTACATGGCCCGCATCTTCACCGGTGACAAGCACTCCCGAGTCGAGCGCGCCATCTACAAGACGATCGGCGTCGACCCGGCCGCGGACCAGAAGTGGTCGGCGTACCTGCGCAGCATGCTGGCGTTCTCCGTTGTCAGCGTGCTGTTCCTGTACGGCATGGAGCGGCTGCAGCATTACCTGTTCCTCAGCATCGGGATGGCCAACGTCCCGCCCGCCCTGGCCTGGAACACTGCCGCGTCGTTCGTTACCAACACGAACTGGCAGAACTACTCAGGTGAGTCCACCATGGGCTACCTGGTGCAGATGGCCGGACTCGCCGTACAGAACTTCCTGTCCGCCGGTGTTGGCATCGTGGTCGCGATCGCGATGGTCCGCGGCTTCGTCCGGTCCAGGACCGACAAGCTCGGCAACTTCTGGGTCGACCTGACCAGGATCACCATCAGGTACCTGCTTCCGTTGTCCGTCGTGGGCGGACTAATCCTGGTAGCCGCTGGTGCGATCGACAATCTCTCCGCCTATCACACGGTGACCACCCTGTCCGGTGCACACCAGACGATCGTCGGCGGACCTGTGGCCTCGCAGGAGGTCATCAAGGACGCGGGGAATAACGGCGGCGGCTTCTTCAATGCCAACTCCTCGCACCCGTTCGAGAGCCCGACCCCGTTCACGAACTGGTTCGAGATCTTCCTGCTGCTGCTGACCGCGTTCTCGCTGCCGCGCACATTCGGCAAGATGGTCAAGGACAACCGGCAGGGCTACGCGCTGCTCGCGGTCATGGTGGTCATCTGGCTGGCGGCTGTCGGCGGCATCAGCTTCTTCGAGATGCAAGCCGCAGGGACCGCCCCGCACCTAGCGCACGGCGCGATGGAGGGGGTGGAAACTAGGTTCGGCACGCCGGGCTGCTCATTGTTCGCGGCGTCTACGACGGTGACTTCTACCGGCTCGGTGAACTGCTTCCACGACTCACTGACACCGTTCGGTGGCGGCATCGCGCTGTTCGACATCGCCCTGGGCGAGATCGCTCCTGGCGGCGTCGGCGCCGGGCTGTACGGCATCCTGGTGCTGGCCATGGTCACGGTGTTCGTTGCTGGTCTGATGGTCGGCCGGACGCCGGAGTACCTGGGCAAGAAGATCCGGCCTACCGAGATGAAATACGCGGCGCTCTACTTCCTCACGCTGCCCACCGTCATCCTGACCGCCGCCGGGCTGTCCCTCGGACTCAAGAACTGGCCGTCGCCGAAAACATCACCGCTGTCATCGATTCTCAATCCTGGGCCGCACGGCCTGACCGAGATCATGTATGCGTTCGCTTCTATGGCGAACAACAATGGCTCAGCCTTCGCCGGCCTGACGACGAACACGATCTGGTACAACACGGTCGGCGGCATCGTGATGCTGCTCGGCAGGTTCGCTCCGGAGATCTTCGCCCTCGGCCTGGCCGGGTCACTGGCTAGACAGGCACGGGTACCCGCCAGCGAGGGCACGCTGGACACGCGCAAGCCGCTGTTCGTCGGCATGCTTGTCGCCGTCATCCTCATCCTGGTCGGCCTGACCTACTTCCCGGCCCTGGCACTGGGCCCGTTCGCTGAAGGACTGCACTGATGTCTGTGACAACGACACCTGAGGCTCCGCAGACGGGGCGCACGCCGGCCCGACCTGGCCAGCAGAAGATCGGCGGGGGGCTGCTCGACCCGAAGATGCTGTGGAAGTCGACCCCCGACGCGTTCAAGAAGCTGGACCCGCGGGTGCAGCTCAAGAACCCGGTCATGTTCGTCGTCGAAGTCGGCGCCGCGCTGACCACCTACACAGCGATCACCAAGCCGTCCGTCTTCAACTGGACCATCGTGGTCTGGCTGTGGCTAACTGTCGTCTTCGCCAACCTGGCCGAGGCCGTGGCCGAGGGCCGAGGCAAGGCGCAGGCAGACACGCTGCGCAAGACCAAGCAGGAGACGGTGGCCCGCCGCCTGGTCGGCTGGCAGCCGGGGCAGCGGGAGATCACCGAGGAGCCGGTGCCCGGAACCCAGCTCACCCTCGGCGATCACGTGGTGGTCGAGGCTGGCGAGATCATCCCCGGCGACGGAGACGTCGTCGAGGGCGTGGCGTCGGTGGACGAGTCGGCGATCACCGGCGAGTCCGCCCCGGTCATCCGCGAGTCCGGCGGCGACCGCTCGGCGGTCACCGGCGGCACCAAGGTGCTGTCCGACCGGATCGTGGTGAAGATCACCTCCAAGCCGGGCGAGACGTTCATCGACCGGATGATCGCGCTGGTCGAGGGCGCGCAGCGGCAGAAGACGCCGAACGAGCTCGCGCTGAACATCCTGCTGGCCTCGCTGACGATCATCTTCATGCTCGCGGTGATCACGCTGCAGCCGATGGCCTTCTACTCCGGAGCGCCGCAGAGTCTGGTGATCCTGGTAGCGCTGCTCGTCGCGCTGATCCCGACCACCATCGGGGCACTGCTGTCGGCGATCGGCATCGCCGGCATGGATCGGCTGGTCCAGCGCAACGTGCTGGCCATGTCCGGCCGCGCGGTCGAGGCGGCAGGCGACGTGAACACCCTGCTGCTCGACAAGACCGGCACGATCACCATCGGCAACCGGCAGGCGACCGAATTCCTTCCGGTCGGCGGCGTTACCGCCGCGGAACTCGCTGATGCCGCGCAGCTGTCCAGCATGGCCGACTACACGCCGGAAGGCCGCTCGATCGTGGTGCTCGCCAAGGAGCAGTACGGACTGCGCGAGCGGCACGAGGGCGAACTGCCAGGCGCGGAGTTCGTCGAGTTCACCGCGCAGACCCGGATGAGCGGCGTCGACCTGCACGGCGGGCGTCAGGTCCGCAAGGGCGCGTCCAGCGCGGTCCGGGAGTGGATCAGGCAGTCCGGCGGCACGCCAGCCGCCGAGCTTGGCCAGATGGTGGACGGCATCTCCTCGGCCGGCGGCACTCCGCTGGTGGTGGCCGAGCGGTCCAACGGCACCGCTCGTGCACTCGGCGTGATCCTGCTCAAGGACATCGTCAAGGAGGGCATTGCCGAGCGGTTCGCCGAGATGCGCAAGATGGGCATCCGCACCGTCATGATCACCGGTGACAACCCGCTGACTGCCAAGGCCATCGCGGATGAGTCCGGCGTGGACGACTTCCTCGCCGAGGCGACGCCAGAAGACAAGATGGCGCTGATCAAGAAGGAGCAGGAGGGCGGCAAGCTGGTCGCGATGACCGGGGACGGTACAAACGACGCCCCCGCGCTCGCTCAGGCCGACGTCGGCGTGGCCATGAACACCGGAACCTCCGCCGCCAAGGAGGCGGGGAACATGGTGGACCTGGACTCCAACCCGACCAAGCTGATCGAGATCGTGCAGATCGGCAAGCAGTTGCTGATCACCCGCGGCGCGCTGACCACCTTCTCCATCGCCAACGACGTGGCGAAGTACTTCGCGATCATTCCCGCGATGTTCGCCGGTGTCTTTCCCGGTCTGGCCAAGCTCAACATCATGCACCTGCACAGTCCGGAATCGGCGATCACCTCGGCGATCATCTTCAACGCGCTGATCATCGTCGCGCTGATCCCGCTGGCGCTGCGCGGTGTCCGCTACCGGCCGTCGTCGGCGTCGGCGATGCTTCGCAGGAATCTGTGGATCTACGGGGTCGGCGGGCTGATCATCCCGTTCATCGGGATCAAGGCCATCGACCTCATCATTCAGTTCATCCCAGGATTTGGCGGTTGATCGACATGTCCCGTCTCCCATCTACGGTGCGCCAGCTCATCGCGGCCCTGCGCGGCCTGCTGATCTTCACCGTGATCTGCGGGATCATCTACCCGCTGGTCATGTTCGGCATCGCCCAGGTGGCGTTCCACAAGCAGGCCAACGGCTCGCTTGTCAGCTTCAACCACCGGGTGGTCGGTTCCAGCCTGCTCTGCCAGGAGTTCGTGGACGCCAAGGGCAACCCGCTGCCGCAGTACTTCCAGCCGCGGCCGTCGGCCGCATCGGCTGCCGGCGTCAAGACCGACTACGGCTGCAACCCGTTGTATTCCGCGGCGACAAACCTGGGTCCTGACAACCCCACGCTGGTGCAGTTGATCAAGCAGCGCCAGCAGCAGATCGCGGCCTTCGACCACGTCGCCATCTCGGCCATCCCGGCTGACGCGGTGACCGCGTCAGCCTCCGGCCTGGACCCGGACATATCTCCGCAGAACGCCGCTATCCAGGTGGACCGGGTGGCCGCGGCCAGGCACGTCAGCCCGGCGGCGATCATGGCGCTGGTCAAGCAGTACACCACCGGCCGGGTGCTGGGCATCCTCGGCGAGCCAGTGGTCAACGTGCTGCTGCTGAACATCGCGCTCGACCAGAAATACCCCGTAACGTGATCAGGTGAAGAGCGATACCGATCACCAGGGCATTGCCGCCCCCGCACGCCGCGGCCAGCTCAGGATCTACCTGGGCGCGGCGGCGGGGGTCGGCAAGACCTTCGCGATGCTCGGCGAGGGCCACCGCCGCCGCTCCCGCGGTACCGACGTGGTGGTGGCCTTCGTCGAGACGCACGGCAGGCGGCGCACCGCCGAGCAGATGCTCGGCCTCGAAGTCCTTCCCCGCGCCAGGATCCGCTACCGGGACACAATCTTCGACGAGATGGATCTGGACGCGGTGCTGGCCCGCAAACCGCAGATCGCGCTGGTCGACGAGCTGGCGCACACGAACATCCCGGGGTTGCGGCACGAGAAGCGCTGGCAGGACATCGACGAGCTGCTCAGGGCCGGGATCGATGTCATCACCACGGTGAATATCCAGCACCTGGAGTCGCTGAATGACGTCGTTATGAAGATCACCGGCGTGCCGCAGCGCGAGACCGTGCCCGATGCCGTGGTCCGCGCGGCCGACCAGGTCGAGCTGGTCGACATGACACCAGAGGCGCTGCGGCGGCGGATGGCGCACGGGAACATCTACCCGGCCGAGAAGGTCGACGCCGCGCTCAACCACTACTTCCGGGCAGGCAACCTGGCCGCGCTGCGTGAGCTGGCCCTGCTCTGGCTGGCCGACAAGGTCGACGAGGGACTCCAGCGCTACCGCGAGGCGCATGACATCCACGCCACTTGGGAAGCCAGGGAGCGGGTCGTGGTTGCGCTGACCGGCGGACCTGAGGGCGAGACGCTGATCCGGCGCGCCGCGCGGATTGCCGCACGGTCGGCCGGCGGCGAGCTGCTGGCGGTATACGTGACCAGATCGGATGGCCTGACCGGCGCGGACCCAGCGGCCCTGGCAACGCAGCGACGGCTGGCCGAATCGCTCAACGGTAGCTATCACCAGGTCGTCGGCGACAACGTGCCCGAGGCGCTGCTAGCCTTCGCGCGGGCCGAGAACGCGACCCAACTGGTGCTCGGCGCCAGCCGCAGGGGCTGGCTGTCGACGCTGCTGACCGGGCCAGGGGTGAGCTGGCGCACCATCCGCGAGTCCGGTGATATCGACGTACACATCGTGACGCACGCGCGGATGGGACGCGGACGCCTGCTGCCGACTCAGCGCGGCGGCCTGCCGCCGCACCGCAAACTGGCCGGCTATGCACTCGCCGTGCTGCTCGCGCCCTTGCTCACTCTCGCGCTGACCAGCCTGCGGCACCAGCTGAACCTGACCAGCGACGTGCTGGTCTTCCTGGCTGGAGTGATCGGGGTAGCCCTGGTCGGCGGCCTGATACCTGCCGTCTTGACGGCCGTGATCGGCTCGGCGCTGCTCAACTACTACTTCACTCCCCCGATCCACACGTTCACCATCGCCGGGGCCAACAACGCGCTCGCGCTGGCGGTCTTCGTCGTGGTGGCGCTGGCGGTCAGCTCGGTCGTGGGCGATGCGGCGAAACGGACCAAGCAGGCGGCCCGCGCGGGTGCCGAGTCTGACCTGCTGGTGACGACGGCCGGCAGCATCATGCGCGGCGAGCAGCCGCTGCAGGCGGTGGTCGACCGGGTCCGGGAGGCGTTTGGGATGGAGACGGTCACCCTGCTTGAGCGTGAGGTCGGGCCGGAAGCCGCCTTGCTGCCGAACGGCGGCTGGCACTGGGTGGCCACGACGGGCGGCGCCCCGGTGGAAAGACCAGAGGACGCGGACGTCGAAATGCCCATCACCGAGGGGCTCTGCCTGGCGGCCCGCGGTCGCACCTTGCCCGCCACGGACCGCAGGGTGCTTGGCGCCTTCGCCGCCTACGCCGCCACCGCCCTGGAGCAGCAGCGGCTGACCGCCGCGGCCGAGGCGGCCAGGCCGATCGCTGAGGCAGACCGGATGCGAGCGGCTCTGCTGGCCGCGGTCAGCCATGATCTGCGAACCCCGCTAGCCTCGGCCAAAGCCGCAGTCACCAGCCTGCGGTCGGACGATGTGCAATGGGCGGCAGAAGATTACGACGAACTGCTGGCCACCGCCGACGAGTCGCTGGACAAGCTGACCAGGCTGGTGGAGAACCTGCTTGACATGAGCCGACTGCAAGCCGGTGCCGTTGCGGTCTTCCCCCGGCCCGCCGACCTGGCCGAGATCGTGGCCAGATCACTTGACGACCTCGGGCCTGGCGGCAAGACGGTGATCGTGGAGTTCCCGGCTGACCTGCCCGAGGTCGCGGTCGATCCTGGCCTGCTTGAGCGGGTGATCGCGAACCTGGTAGCCAACGCGCTTCGGTACTCCCCGCCGGGGAGTCCGCCGGTGCTGACCGCGAGCTCGCTCGGCGGCGAGGTCGAGCTGCGGGTGATCGACCGGGGACCCGGGATCCCGGCCGCTGCGGCCAGCCGGATGTTCGTGCCGTTCCAGCGGCTCGGAGACACCGACAACACCACCGGGGCCGGCCTTGGCCTGGCGCTGTCCCGCGGTCTGACCGAGGCCATGGGCGGCACGCTCGAACCCGAGGAGACTCCCGGCGGCGGGCTGACCATGCTGCTGACCCTGCCGGCCGTCCCCGGCCCGTCCCGGCCGCTTCCAGCCCAGCTGAGCAGGGATGCTGGCGAGGCCAGGCCAGCAATCGGCGAGTCGGAGACAGCCGAAACCGGGTCGTACTCGGGCGAGCGCGGGGACCAGGCCGGCGAGCCGCCATCCGACACCGGCGGGCGGCCGCAGGCCGGTGACCTGACGTCCGACACCGGCGGGCGGCCGCGGGCCGGTGACCTGACGTCCGACACCGGCGGGCGCGGAGCGCAGGCCAGCCAATTCTCGCGTGACTCGGGCGAACGCGGGCGGCAGGCCGACGGGCAGCGGTCGGACGCTGACGAGCATGGACCACGGAGCGACGTCGAGCAGCCCAAGGCTGGCGGCTCTGGACAGGTGCGCAGATGACCCGGGTTCTTGTCGTCGATGACGAACCGCAGATCCTGCGTGCGCTCAGGATCAACCTACGGGCTCGACATTACGAGGTGTACACGGCGCAGAACGGAACCGAAGCTCTGCAGGAGGCCGCTCACCATCCTCCCGACCTGGTCATCCTGGATCTCGGCCTGCCTGACCTGGACGGTGTCGAGGTGATCGCCGGACTGCGCGGCTGGACCGATGCGCCGATCATCGTGCTGTCCGGCCGGACCGACAGCTCCGACAAGGTCGAGGCCCTCGACGCCGGCGCCGATGACTACGTCACCAAGCCGTTCGGAATGGACGAGCTGCTGGCCAGGATGCGTGCCGCCACCCGGCGCAGTACCGGCGAGGCAAGCGAACCACAGGTTCGGCTCGGCGATCTCGTCGTCGACCTGGCCGCCAAGCGAGTGATCAGGGAACCGGGGACTGCCGGTGCCGCGCGGGCTGCCGCGTCGGCAGGCACTGCGGCGACCGCCGGGTCAGCGAAAGCCACCGGAACCAGCGCGCGGCTCGCGGGCCCACGGGCGAGCGGCCCGTCGTCTGACATCCGGCTCACGCCAACCGAATGGCACCTGCTCGAAGTCCTGCTCCGCCATCCAGGCAAGCTGCTCAGTCAGCGGCAGCTGCTGATTGAGGTCTGGGGACCTGGTTATGCCGACTCCACCGGCAACCTGCGGCTCTACATGGCGCAGCTGCGGCGCAAGCTGGAACCCGACCCGGCGCGACCACGCTGGCTGCTTACCGAGCCTGGCATGGGTTACCGGTTCCAGCCCGACGCCGACCGGGACTGACCGGGCGACGGGCCGGCTGGCCAGGACCCGGTCAGAGCGGACATCAATGGCAGTGCGGGCCGGAGCACGGCGAGCGAGCCGTTTCTGCTCATCAAAGGTTTGATCTTAACTACGCACAGTTATCGGAAACTGCATACCGTTTCCCGGTCAGAGCGCAACCATGATTGCATGAGGTTTCGAAGTTGTACCGCTTTCCTGGCCGGTCTTGCGACGTTCAGCGCAGTCACTCCGTTCGGCGTGGCGTCTGCCGCCTCGGCTGACCGATCGCAGCGCGTTACCTTCGGAGGGGTCAGCCTTCAGGTGCCGGCCTCGTGGCCGGTCGTCAACCTGGGCCAGAACCCGTCCGCCTGCCCGCGACTTGACGTGCATGCCGTCTACCTGGGGACGCCGGGGCCGGACCCGGTCTGCCCGGCGGGGCTGCTCGGCAAGACCGAGGCCGTGCTGATCGAGCCGCTCAACCCGGGCGGGCCGGATGCCCGCGAGGCACTGAACCGGAGCCAGGCCGGCGGCCAGCCCATGCTGACGAACCCGGACTGGGCGGTGACCCGCACGATCACCGACATCCTGCCTGGCGCCGGCGTCCAGATCATCCTCTCCTACCGCACCGACCGGGCACTGGCGCAGGCCATCCAGGCATCGATCAGGGTCGGGCCGACGGCCAGGCCGGTCAGGCTGGCCAGGCAGGCCGCTGTTCCGGCCGCGGCACCGCAGGGCATCGTCACCGGCGCCGGCTTCGACAGCTGCGCCGCACCAAGCGCCTCGACCATGACGAAATGGCTCGCCTCCAAGTACCGGTCCGTCGGCGTCTACATCGGCGGAGTGAACCGGGCCTGCGCGCAGGCCAGCCTGACCCCGTCGTGGCTGACCGCGATCCAGAGCCAGGGCTGGCATTACTTCCCGATCTACCCCGGGCTGCAGTCCAGCTGCGTGCAGGCGTCCGGCGACGCGACGATCGACAGCGGGCACGCCGCTGGTGAGGGCGCCGCCGCAGCCGACGACGCGGTGGTACAGGCGCAGAGCCTCGGCATCCCGAAAGGCACGCCGCTGATCTATGACATGGAGGCGTACTCGCCGGCCTGCAACTCGCAGGTGATCACGTTCCTGTCCGCCTGGGACAGCGAACTGCATGCCCGCGGTTACTCCGCCGGCGTTTACGAGTCGTTCACGAACATCGGGGCGCTGGTCAGCGCCGCCAGATCGATGACCGAGCCGGACGTGATCGACTACGCGGACTGGGATGGCGCCGCCACCACCACGAGTTCCTACATGCCGGCCAACATGTGGACCACGCATCAGCGGCTGCACCAGTACCTCGGCAATAACGTGGAAACCTACGGCGGCGTCAGCCTGAACATCGACAGCGATGAACTGGATGTCAACATGGGCGGGCACCCAGGACCCCCGGGACCTGGCGGGCACGCCGGCTTCCGGATCTCGGTCGCGATCAACGCCAACCGGACAGCCGAGTGGTTCGCCAGGTCCGCGTCCGGCGCGCTCGCACACTCCTGGCAGCAGCCCGTCGGCAGCCTGACCTGGTCCGCGGTGCACACTGTTGGCGTCTCGCCGACGTCGTTGGCCGGCAATCCGTCGGTGATTGCGCAGGCGAACGGCGGTCTGACCATATTCGCCGACGACACGTCGGGTCAGGTTCAGCATGCCTGGCAGCAGGCCGGGTTCCCCAACGACTGGGAGTGGGGTAAGCCGCTGCCCGCCCCGCCGGGACAGGTGCTGACCGGCACCGACCCGGCCGCTGTCCAGCTGCCCAGCGGCGACGTCGAGGTCTACCAGACCACCACATCCGGCGGCATCGCGACCATCCGCCAGATCCAACCGAACGACAACACCGGCTGGACCTCCTGGGGCAGGATCAAGGGCAGCTGCGCGAGCTCGCCGGTCCCGGTTGCGGACGCCAGTCACAACGTCGATGTCTTCTGCCGCACCACCGCGGGCACCGTGGCGGTCGACACCTGGAACGGCAGTTCCTGGAGCGGCTGGAGCACGCTGGCCGGCAGCCCGACGAACCTCACCGGGGTTCCCGCGGTTGCGGTCAATGGCTCGGGTCAGACGGAGCTTGTCGCCGCTACTGCGGCGGGCGGCCTGGACGACGCCTGGCAGAGCGGCACTGGCTCATGGACCTGGGGCAACCCGCTGGCCGGGACCGGCACCGGAACGACCATCGCGGGCTCGCCAGCAGCGGCCGCCTGGCCCGGCGGCCAGATCGCGGTCTACGCCCAGCTCGCCGGCGGGCAGCCAGGCTACATCGTCCAGCAGGGCACGTCCGGGTCGGCTCAGTGGACCGGCTGGTCTGCCATCGGCGGCGTCCCAGGCGGCAGCATGCATGGCAGCCCGGCTGGCTGGCTCAACAGCTCAGGAGCACCGGAGATAGCGGTGCTCGACGGCAATCTGCGGCTCGCGACCGCCAGCTACGCGGCAGGCGGCTGGTCGAGCTGGACCGAGGTGGGCGGCAGCTTCTAGGCCGAGTCGGCCCGCGGGTCGGCCTGCTCGCGGGGCGAACCGCTCGCGTCGAATCAGACGCCGAGCCCGGCCACTATCGCGATGATGATCACCGCGGCGACCGCGATGACCGAACCGACAATGATCGCGGTCCGCCTGGAGGCACGCTGGGCTGGCATCCCGGAGGCCGGCTGATCCGGCCAGGACTTGGCCGTCCAAGGCTGCCCTGAATCGCTGTCGTGCGCGGCGGCGAACCGCTTGAACTCTGCCGTGCTGGCGGAGATGTCGGGGGCCGCGCGGAACTCTGCCGTGGTGCTGGGCAGGTCGGGGCTGGCATACCGGTCGTCACGCTCAGACATGGCCCCGACTGTAGTCGAACCTCGGCACCGCTAGCACCTGGTCTGCACAGATCCCCGGTCACCATCGTCGCCAAGCTCCGGCAGAGCGTCCGGCCGGTCGACGAGTCTGGACAGCACGATTACGCTCCGCGTCCGTACCACGAACGGCTCGGCGCCGATTCGCTCCACCACTCGTTCGAAATGCCGGACATCCGCGGTTCTGATGTGCAGTAGAGCGTCCGCGTCGCCGGTCACCGTGCAAGCGCTGATCACCTCGGGGTGCTTGCCTGCCGCCACCGCGATGTCTGCCGGTGAGGTCCGGCCGCGGCAGAACAGTTCGACGTAGGCCTCCGTAGTCCAGCCAAGCTCCGCCGGGCTGAGCCGGGCGGAAAAGCCGGTGATCGCGCCGGTCGACCGCAGCCGGTCAACCCGCCGCTTGACCGCGGGCGCCGACAGCCCGACCAGGGCGCCAATCTCCGCATAGCTGGCCCTGGCGTCCTGCACAAGCGCAAGCAGGATCCGCCGGTCAAGCTCGTCGTGAACCATGGCAGTCGTCCCTTCTCCCCTCGCTTGCCACTCGGCTCCCCTCGCTTGCCGCTCGCCCGGCGCCAACCCGTCCTCGGCCGCCAGCCGCACAGTCGTCGCCATCGCCCGGCCACCGCCCCGGTCCGCCGGTGACCAGGGCCGTTCGCAGCGCGCCGAGTTCGGCTGCCGTTACTCCATGACTGGTCAGGTAACCCTCGATGGTTCCGGCCTGCTGCCTGACCCTGGCCAGAATCCCGGCGATCAGCTCAGGCGGGCTGGCCATCAGCGCTTCGGTCAGCCGGTCGCCCATCCCGGTGTCCGCCCGGACGCGGCCGATCGCCGGGGTCTGCGTGGGGTCGAGGTACCGGCCGCTCAGCGCGTAATCGGCAGCGATGACCTGGTCAGGGACGCCGACCGCGGCGAGCACGAAGGCGACCACGATGCCCGTCCTGTCCTTGCCTGCCGAGCAGTGCACCAGCGCCGGCAGCCCGCCGGGCTTGGCCAGGAACCGCACGGCCGCCCCGATGGCCGCGCCCCGCCGATCGACGATGAACCGGTAGATGCCGTCGAGGTCGGCAGGCAGCGCGGTCAGGTCCTCGCCGACCAGCGAGATGTGCGTGGTCACGGCCCCAGGCGGGATCAGGCCGTCGGGCGGGCTCGGCGCGATCCGAACTTCCTCGGATGTCCGCAGATCGAGCACGGTGCGCAAGTCGAGCTTGGCGAGCACGACCGCGGCGTCGCCGTCGAGGCGGTGCAGCGCGTCGGAGCGCAGCAGCCGACGCCACCCGATGGTGCCGCCATCCGCGGTCGGATACCCGCCGACATCGCGGAAATTCAGCGTTCCTGCCAGCGGAATGCGCCGTCCAGCGTCGGCGGCCAGGCCACGGATCAGCCGGGGAATGTCGTTCGCAGCTCCGCTGCACAGGCATTCCCGTTCGGATCTCGCCATTCCATCCTCCGGGCCGACCGCGTAGCTTAACGACGTGGCAAAGCTGCACCGCGGGCTCGGGATCCGGCCGATCGACGTCGGGATCACGGCTGGCGTGGCCGCCGCTGTGGAGCTTAACGTGATCGTATCGACCGGACCGAGCCAGGCTCCGCTGGATGGCCGCGCCTATGCGTTGGGCATCGTGGTCGCGGTTCCGATCCTGCTGCGCAGGCGATGGCCGTTCCAGGTCCTGATCGCGTGCTCCGTGCTGCTCTTGATCTTCTACAGCACGGACCGCCGTGACATCTCGCCAGTCCCGCTGCTCGCGTTCCCGCTCTACGACGCCGCCGTGGCAGGCTACCTGGCCTGGGCGATCGTGATACCCGCCGTCTACATGGCGATCGGTTTGGTACTCGTGGGTTCGTCGACCCACGAGCAGCTGGCCGCGCTCGTGGCGGACTTCCTGCCGTCGCTCGTGCTGCTTGCGCTGGCCGTCATGCTGGGCGACAACGTGCGCGGCAGGCGGGCGCTTGCCGCCGAAACGGCCGACCGGCTCAGGCTGGCTGACGAGGAACGCGAGGCCGAGGCTGGCCGCCGAGTCGCCGAGGAGCGGCTGCGGATCGCCCGTGAACTGCATGACACGGTGGCCCATGCGATGGCGACGATAACCGTGCAGGCCGGTTCCGCGCTGCACCGGACCAGCGGTGCCAGCTCGGCCGACCCAGAGGTCCGCGACGCGCTGGCAGCGATCAGGGAAACCAGCAAGACCGCGCTGGCGGACATGCGGGTGACGCTCGGCTCGCTGCGCGGCGATGCCGGTGACGTCGATGGCGCCGAGACCAGGGCCGCTGGCCTGGACCGGCTTGATGCGCTGGCCGACGCGGTCAGAGCAGCAGGTGCTCCAGTCCGCCTGGTGATCTCCGGCGAGCGGCTGCCGGTGCCTGCCAGCGTCGATCACGCCGCCTACCGGATCCTGCAGGAGTCGCTGACAAACGTGCTGCGACATGCCGGTCAGGACGCCACAGTGACGGTGTGGCTGAGTTACGCCCAGGACGCGCTCACCATCCGGGTAGCCGACGCCAGGCCGGTCTCGAACGGCGGGCCGTTGGCGGACGGCGGGCCGTTGGCGGACGGCGGGCCAGCGCCGGAGGGCGGTGACCTGTATCGCGGCGGGCATGGGCTGCTCGGGATGAGCGAGCGCGCGGCGGCGGTGGGCGGCCACCTCACGGCGGGACCACGCCCCGGCGGTGGGTTCGAGGTCCTTGCCAAGCTGCCGGTCTCCGGGGCGGGCGGACAGCGATGATCAGGGTTCTGCTGGCTGACGATCAGGCACTGCTCCGGGCCGGCTTCCGGCTGCTGCTCGAGTCGGCATCGGATGTGACCGTCGTCGGCGAGGCTTCCAACGGCGGGCTCGCGGTCGCCATGGCCCGCGAGCTGAATCCGGACGTGGTGCTGATGGACCTGAAGATGCCCGAGGTGGACGGGCTCACCGCCACCCGGCGGATCAGCGCCGACCCACGGCTTGCGTCGGTCAAGGTGGTGGTGCTGACCACGTTCGATGACGACGAGAGCGTCTTCGCCGCGCTCCGGGCCGGAGCGAGCGGGTTTCTGGTCAAGGATCTTGAACCAGATGAGCTGCTGCAGGCGGTCCGGGTGGTGGCACGCGGCGACGCGCTGCTCGCGCCGAGCGTCACCAGGGCATTGATCGGCGCCTTCACGAGTGCGGCCGCGCCATCCGCGCCGGTCAGCCGACCAGAGTCAGCCGCCGCGATTTCCTCGCTCACCGCGCGCGAGCGCGAGGTGGTCGCACTGGTCGCTGCCGGGCTATCGAACGACGAGATCGCCGACCGGCTGGTCGTCAGCCCGCTTACCGCCAAGACGCACGTCAGCCGGGCCATGATCAAGCTGGGCGCACGGGATAGGGCCCAGCTGGTTGTGATCGCCTACTCCACCGGCCTGGCCGACCCCAGCGGGATCGCCCCGCCAGCCGGCCAGGCGGGGCACGAACGGCCCACTCCATGATCTCCGTAACCGGATGCAGTCCGTGGTGCTGAGCCAAGATCTCAGTCTGGGCCCGACCACGCGAACCTTCAGGGCAGGTCGAACTCACCAGCCTTGACGCCGGCCGTGAACGCCGCCCACTCCGCTGGCGTGAAGGCCAGCTTCGGCCCGTCCGGGTCCTTGGAATCACGCACCGCGATCACGCCGGGCTTACGCGCGACCTCTACGCAAGCCCCGCCGTTATCGCCGCTGAAGGTGCTCTTGCGCCAGACGGCGCCGTCTAGGTTGCTGTCCATCGTTCCTCAGCTACTTTCACGATCAGGTCTGCAGAATCGTCCCTGGGCAGCGCCACAGCACGCACGGTGTCGAAGCGGCCGCTCGATCCGCGCGGCAACCATCTGCTCTAGTTGCTCCTCGTCCGGGTCCGGCCCAGCAGCGAGGATCGCTCGTGCGTAGTCGGCGGTCTGGAGCAGACCGGGTATCAGCAGCGGCTCCCAGGTGCGCAGCGACTGGGCCTCACGCTCGGCCTCGACCCAGTCCCTGAACCATTGCGGGTAGGGCCGTCCCACCTGCGGGCAAGCTCAAGCAGCCGGGTGAAGAGACCGTCTAGCTGCGGGAATACGCGATCACAGCCTGCCGCGAAACTGGGAACGGGCGCCCGCTCGCAGGTCTCGATCTTGCCGAGCTCACGGTTCCGACCACTTCCGACGCGTGATTGAACAAAGCGGACGCCTTCTGACGACGGCCTGTCGTCGCTAGCGATCCTAAATGCGCACGGGCAGGATAACCACCAGATATGCACCGGCAGAAGGCAAGATCCGCCCCGCGACCGCCAAGGAAGACGCCGTGACCACCGACAACGATCCTCGGCTCAATCCATGCGCCGCGCTGGAAGCACTCGCCGCCGCGCTGAACCCAAGCGACTACCGTACGTCCCTGGTCACCGGGAAAGGCCGGATGCCCTACCTGACCGTGACCAGCCGGCACGCTAGCCGGTTATCCGAGCACATTTACGCCAACAACGGCTGGTACTGGTGGTCCTGGGCTGAAAAGTTCGCCGTCGTCGATGACGTGTCCGCTGCCGCAGCCAAGGTAGCCGCGGTCCTGCGCGCTACCGCAGCGCCAGTGCACAGGTGAGAGACGGCCGACCGACCGGGCCGAATGCCGCTCAAATGGCGCTATCTAACGGTGCCGCAGCCTCCCGATGGTCATAGGTCCCTGGTGCGGCCGAGAACGCAAGACCGCGAAAGGCCAGTTGCGCGACTTCATAGCGTCCTTCGACCGTGGCTTCGACGTCGAAGACTTCTGATTGGGTCGGCGGGTAGCCGATCAGCGCGGCAGCTCTGCTGGGCAGCGGCTGCGCTGCTGCTTCAGCGGATTCGGACAGGTCCCACCACACGATGACGGTGCGCATCAGGGTCCTCTCTACCAAGCCGGCGATACCGGGTCGTTGTTATCGAAAAGTTACTCTCAACAACATTTGCCGGAACTGCGGTTCTGCTAGCTTCCGGTGCTGACCGAACTGAGACCCGAGTTGAGTAAGTGACGTTTTTTCGTTAATTCCCGGCAAAGACCTAAACCGGCTACCTCTTGAGGGTGGGGCGATCATGCGAGGACAACAGAAGGTAGGCGCGCGGCGCGCGCATGCCCGGATCAAAACAGCTTCCCTGCTGGCGGTAGCGGCATCGGTGCCGATGCTGGTGGCCGGCACGCCGCTCACCGCCAACGCGGCACCAGTCCACCCTGCCACCGCAAGCGCACGCGCCCTGAACGGGCCGCTGACGCCGGCGCTGGTGAAGCAGCTGTCCAGGAACGTCAACCAGCACGTCATCGTGATCATGAAGAACCAGCTTCCAGCGGCCCATGTGGGCAGCCTCGCCTCGAAGGTGCGTTCCAACGCGATCCTCGCGAGCCAGCGACCGCTGATGACCGAGCTGCGCCAGGTACACGCCACGCATATCAAGCCCTACGAGCTGATCAACTCCTTCGCCGCCACCGTCTCCAAGGGTGAGGTGTCGAGGCTGAAGGCCAATCCGGCGGTCGCCGAGGTCATCCCTGATGTGACCATCCGGATGTCGCAGCCTCAGGCGCCAGCTGCGCCGAAGGCGGCCAGGTCGTCGCACTCGGTGCATCCGGACGCGCTGACGGCGAACGTGATCCCCGGCGCCTGCAGCGCGACGACCCCCCAGCTTGACCCGGAGGGGCTCTCGCTCACGAACACCGACTCCGACAACCCGTCCGCGCACACGGCGCGGTCGCTCGGCATTACCGGCGCGGGCGTCAAGGTCGCCTGGATCGCCGACGGAATCGACCCGAACAACATCAACTTCATCCGCCCGAACAACACCTCGGCGTTCGTTGACTACCAGGACTTCTCCGGTGACGGTCCGGGCCAGCCCACCACTGGCGGCGAGGCGTTCCTCGACGCGAACACGATCGCCGGCCAGGGCATCCATGTCTACGACGTGAGCAATTTCGCGGCCCAGTCCGACCCGACGGCGTGCAACATCAGGATCGAGGGCGTCGCGCCCGGTGCCAGCCTGGTCGGCCTTGACGTCTTCGGCACCTTCGAGTTCACCACCGAGTCGAACTTCCTCGAGGCGATCAACTACGCGGTCGAGGTCGACCACGTCAACGTGATCAACGAGTCGTTCGGCTCCAACCCGTTCCCCGACGTCACCGCGCTCGACGCGACCAAGCAGTTCGATGACGCGGCCGTCGCGGCCGGCGTGGTGGTCACCGTCTCCTCCGGCGACGCCGGCTCGACCAACACGATCGGCTCGCCGTCCACCGACCCGAACCTCATCTCGGTCGGCGGGTCGACGGACTTCCGCTTCTACGCCCAGACCAACTACGCCGCAGCGCGCTACTTCGCGACCACCGGCTGGCTGAACGACAACATCAGCTCGCTCAGCTCTGGCGGGTTCAACCAGACCGGCGGGACCGTCGACCTGGTCGCGCCTGGTGACCTGAGCTTCGCCTCCTGCGACGCCAACCCGAATTTCTTCGACTGCATCAACTTCAAGGGCCAATCCTCGCCGGTCGAGGAGAGCGGTGGCACCAGCGAATCGTCGCCGTTCGTGGCCGGCGCCGCGGCGCTGGTCATCCAGGCCTACCGGCAGACCCACGGCGGCGCCACCCCGACGCCTGCCCTGGTCAAGCAGATCCTGGTCAGCACCGCGACCGACCTCGGCGCCCCGGCGGGCGAGCAAGGTGCCGGGCTGCTGAACAGCTACCGGGCCGTCCAGCTCGCCCAGTCGATCTCGACCTCTGACGGCTCCCCGACCCCGACCGGCGCCACCCTGCTCAAGTCGCCCACCCACCTCAACGCGATCGGCCTGCCGGGCGACGACGCGCGGTTCCACGTCACCATCACCAACACCGGCGCCACGTCGCAGACCGTGACGATGGCCGGCCGGACCTTCGGGCCGGACCAGAATGTGCAGACCGGCAGTGTCACGCTGAACGACGCCACCAGCCCGCAGTTCGCCAACTACCAGGGCCTGACGAACAATTACGGCACCTTCACCTTCAACGTGCCGGCCGGCCGGAACCGGCTGGACGCCTCGATCGCCTACCCGGCCAATCCGGCCAACGGGAACAACGCGAGGGTCAGGCTGATCCTGATCGACCCGCTCGGCCGATTCGCCGCCCACTCGCTGCCGCAGGGCGTGGGCAACTTCGGCAATGTCGATGTCACCCAGCCTGCTGCGGGGATCTGGACGGGAGTGATCTTCGGCGATGTGGCCGCGGCCCACGGCACCAATGGCACAGTCCCGTGGCGGGTGGCCACCCAGCGGTTCACCTCGTTCGGCTCCGTCTCGCCGTCGTCGGTGACGCTGGCACCTGGGCAGAGCCGCACGGTCAGGGTGCACGAGACCACGCCGTCCTCCCCGGGCGACGCGGCCGGCTCGATCGTGTTCAGCTCCTCCTCAGGTGATGTCACCACCATTCCGGTGACCCTGCGCTCGATGGTGGACGTACACGGCTCCGGCTCGTTCAGCGGCGTGCTGACCGGCGGTAACGGCAGGCCGCCCGGCGAAGGCCAGGTGGACTACTACGAGTTCAAGGTCGGCAACCACGTGCACAACATCACCGCCAACGTGTCGCTGACCAACGATGCGGGCGACCCGGTTGGCGCCTACCTGATCAGCCCGGACGGCGACGCCCTGGGCTACGGCCAGAACAGCCTGAACGGCAGCAACGGCACCTCGCTGACCGCCTACACGGTCAATCCGGCGGAAGGCGTTTGGACGCTGATCGTCGAGTTCGCCGAGCCGATCGTCGGCGACGAGGTGTCACAGCCGTTCACGGGAAACATCGCCTTGAACAACGTCAGCGCGAGCGCTGCCGGTCTGCCGCACCGCTTCGACAAGAAGCTGGCGGCAGGGGTTCCGGTGACCTTCCCGGTGACGATCACCAACAACGGAGTCGCGCCTGAGGACTTCTTCGTCGACCCAAGGCTGAGCACCTCGGCAACCATCACGCTGGCGACGCAGTTCGGGACCAGCGACACGGTGCCGCTGCCAGCGATTAGCAACCCGATCTGGCTGGTGCCGACGGACACGTCAAGCGTCTCGGTGACCGACAGCTCGTCGCTGCCGACCATGTTCGACACCAGCCCCTTCCCCGGCGACCCGGACCTGGCCAGCAGTTCCTCCGGCACGGGACCGCTGTGCAGCACTACGCCATCGGTCAGCTACACCCCGTCCGGCGGCGAAGTGATCTCGGGCCTCTGGTCCGCGCTCCCGTCCGAGTGCGGGCCGTACCCGGGACCCGCTCCCGTTGGCACCGCCACGATGAACGCCACGGCTGTCATCAGGGCGTTCGACGGGATGGTGACCTCGGACACCGGCGACATCTGGCTGGCGGCGACCAACCCGGCAGCCACGTTCTCGCCGATCGTCATCGACCCAGGCCAGACCGCGGTTATCCACGTGACCATCACACCATCCGGCACGTCGGGCACCCAGGTCAGCGGCACCCTGTTCGTTGACGATTTCGTCAGCAGCGTTCCCCCGTACGGCCAGATCGCCGGTGACGAACTGGCCGCCATCCCCTACGCCTACACCATCAAGTAGCAAGCAGCACAACGGAAGGGCCGCCCGGAAACGGGCGGCCCTTCCGCGTGCCCGAGGCCTGGATGCCCGGTGGCTGGCCGTGGTCCGAGCGACCCTGGCCAGCACCGGGCCGCCGGGACTCACGCCATCGCGTAGAGCCTCGTCGGGCAGGCCGTGCGGCCCATGCATGCTCGCGGTGCTAGGCCCAGAATTCATCCACCGAATACAGGTCAGCATGATGCGTCCAGGCCTCGGTCACCTTGCCGTCTCGGACGTGGAAGACGTGGACGGCATTGACCGCAAGCTGCCGGCCCGCTCGCTCGGCGCGCGTCGTATGCAGCGCGACAACGTGCTCGTCATTGCCGATCACATCGTGCAGCTCGATCCTGTGCGTCCCCCCGGACAGCTCCGCTGGCCGGCCCAGCATCTGCGCCACCAAGCCCACGCCCTCGTGGTCCCCGGCCAGCGGGCTGCGGCCGGGGAAATGCCAGCGGATGTCCGGCGCGAAGTACTGGCGCTGTAACGCGTCGATGTCACCGCGCCCGAAGGCCGCGAAGGCCTCCCGGATCAGGTCCTCATTGGGATGCGCCATGCTTGATCCTCCTCAGGCCAAACGTGTCACACCATCGTGCTGGCCTCCGGGAAGGGCCGTCAAGGTGCGGCATGGCGGTCGAGGTCAACCGCCAGCACGGCCCGGGCCTGAACCACGGCAGCCAGCGCCGCCTAGACTCATACGCGACCTCATGTCGCGGTGGGACTGGACTGCTGAGTTCGTCCCGCCCTGCCTGACGCAGATCGGTGGCTATCCCCACTGGCCGGGCTGGTAGTCACCGGCGGGCTGCTGGATGATGACGTTCACGCGGTTGTAGGTGTTGATGAGGGCGATGAGAGACACCAGCGCCGCGAGCTGGTCATCGTCGTAGTGCTTGGCCGCAGCCGCCCAGGCCTCGTCGGTGACACCACCGGCTGCATCGGCGATGCGGGTGCCCTGCTCGGTGAGTTCCAGAGCGGCCCGCTCGGCCTCGGTGAAGACCTTCGCCTCCCGCCATACTGCGACCAGGTTGAGCCGCACCGAGCTTTCCCCAGCGTGCCCGGCGTCTTTGGTGTGCATGTCGGTGCAGGCGGCGCAGCCGTTGATCTGGCTGGCCCGGATCTTCACCAGCTCCTGCGTGGCCGCGGGCAGGGTCGAGTTAGACACGACTGCTCCCGCCGAGTTGATGTACTTCGCGAACTTCGCCGCAACAGTGTTGCCGTAGTAGTTGAGACGGGCGTCCATGGTGATCTCCTTGCCGTTCTTGCGGGCTACACCCCACTGACCCAACGGCCCGGCAATGTGTGACAGCCAGACGAATGTGATGCGCGTCACTCCACCCGCGATATACGGAATCGATACCCGTGCCACCGCCGGTGCTCGGCTGCCGCCAGACCGGCGAGCCGTCGGCCTTATCTGACGGGGCCGCGCGGCAGATATTCCTGACCGCGCCGCTTATTCTTGAGGTGCCGCTCGAGAGGCGCTGCGACGGACCTGTGTCCGCCACGCTCGGGCGCGGTCTCCACGAAGGGCGCCTCCGAGGAGGCGAACGGTGGAAGCACGCCCGGCGGGCCGCGGTCATGCGCGGGCGGGTATCGTCAGCGGGCTCTGGCGGTACCCGGTGAAGTCGATGGCGGGGGAGGCTCTCGCCAGCACTGATCTTTCCTGGGCTGGTCTGGCCGGGGATCGCCGGTGGGCGTTCGTGCGCCAGGACTCCCAGGGCAGCGGGTTCCCGTGGCACACGATCCGCGAGTTCCCGCAGATGTCTGCCTATGTTGCGCTGCTGGGCGAGCCCGCCCGTCCGGACAGGTCGCGGGTCCTGGTCCGGACACCGGACGGCGCCCGGTACGAGGTGACCGATCCCCGGCTGGCCGCTGAGCTGGGCACCGGGCTCAGGGTCATGCGGCTCGACCGCGGCGCGTTCGACGCGATGCCGGTCTCGGTCATCAGCGACTCGACGGTGTCAGCCTTGTGCACGCTCGCCCACGTGCCCGGCAACGAGCTCCGGTTCCGGCCGAACGTCGTCGTGACGCTAGATTCGGGTACTCCGTTCGAGGAGGACGAGTGGGTCGGATCCGCCGTCCGGATCGGGGCTGCCGTCGTGCGGATAGACCGCAGAGACTCGCGATGCATCATCGTCAACGTGGATCCGGCCAGCGGCCTGCCCGATTCGCACCTGCTCAAGGTGATCGGCACGACCCGCGGGGCATGCGCCGGCGTTTACGGAACCACTGTGCTGCCCGGCCTCATCCGGGTTGGTGACCCGGTCGTCATCGAAATGCGGCAACTCCCAGCGCCGCAATGACGATTGCTCGTGTCATCGCGGCCGCCGCGCCAGGGCGGCGGGCAGGTGAATCGTCGAGCCACCCAGGAGGGCGGGAGCGTCGCCGTCGGTGTTACGCAGTTCGATGACGCCGGCATTGGGGATCAGGTAGCGGTTGGCGAAGCGGCGGAAGCTGCGCATCTGGTTTTCGTCCGCTCTGGTGATGCCGGTCAGCAGCGACCACGCGACGGCTCGCATGAACAGCCCGTGGGTAGACACCACGACCGGTCCAGATCTCTGCGCACTGAGCCGGTTCAGGAAGTCCGTGGTCCGGCTGAGCAGGCCGGTGAATGACTCGGCTCCGTCGCTGGCGTAATCGGGATTGGCCTGGTCCCAGTACGCCCGAGCGTAGGGCTGGCGTTCCTGGGCGGTCCTGGTGCGCCCGTGTAGGTGAGGGAGGTAGGTGAACTCATGCACGGGCCACTCCTCGCACGCGGCTGCGGGGAACCGGCTGATCGTCGGTTGCGCGGTCTGGCGTGCCCGCAGATAAGGCGACGTCACGATCAGCGCCGGAATATCGGCGAGTGCTCGCGCGATCTGCCTGGCCTGCCGGTGCCCGTCCGGGGTCAGTGGGATCGAGCCCGGCGCTCGATCCGCCACGGTGAACGTCCGCTGGCGGAAGTCCTCGACGTCGTCTCCGGCACCGAAGCACGGCACGCTGAGCTACGCCACAGCCCGGACATCCCGGCCGAGCCCGACCGGGCCTGGGTCGATGACTGGCTGCACCGCAGCTACCTGAACTTCTGGGCCAGCCAGTTTGCGCCAGGGACACGCGCCACGGGCTGAGCCGGACCTCCGACCGTATGAGAGCTAGGTGGTGCTTGAGCGGTTAGCTCAGGCCTGCGGCCCGGGCCACGGCGACGATTGCCACGGCCACGACGAGTCCGGGGAGTACGTGGCGCCGCCAGGCGACGACCGCGACGCAGACGAGCACGGCGGCGGCTTCGACGCCGAAGTGGAGGTGGTGCGACCCGTCGGGATGGGTGACGACGAGTACGTTCGCTGCAGCGACCGAGCTGAGCACGGCTGGTCCGACCAGGCGTAGGTAGGCCAGCATTGACGGCGGGAGGCGGTCAATGCCGGGGGTCAGCAGCGGCACAGCCCGCCACGGATAGGTCACGGCCCACATGAGCACGGCCAGGACGACGAGGCGGATGGTCACGGCATGCTCCTCAGGTCGCGGGTCCGGCCGGGGGTTACGGCGGCTGTGCCGGTGGTGGCGCGCGTGCCCGGAAGGTCCGGGTCCGATGCGGCTGGTGGATGGCGGTCGGGGAAGGCGAGCGCGACAGCGGGCCCGAGCAGGCCACCGGCCACGATGCCCGCTCCGGCCCCGAGCGTGACCGTGCAGACTACGCCGATGACGCCGCCGGCTCCCGCGGCGACGATGTCGCGTCTGGCGGTGGTCAGGCCTACGGCGAGGCCGGCCATGGCGGCAGGAAAGATGACGTCGAGCCCGAACCGGTTCGGGTCGGGGATCGCCCCGCCTGCTAGGGCACCGGCCAGGGTGGCGAGATTGAACGGGATGAACACGGCGGCAAGGGCAGCCACCCAGTACCCCGGAACGTCGACCCGGCCGATCCGCCGGAAGTGCCCGGAGGATAGGGCGAACGCCTCGTCGGTGAGGACCTGGGCCATGCAGGCCCGCCGGAGTCGCGGCACATGCCGCAGGCGAGGCGCCAGCGATGCGCTGTAGAGCAGGTGGCGGGCGTTGAGGAGCGCGGTGAACAGGACGATCGTCGCCCAGGGCAGGTGCTGAGCGACGTCACCGACCGCAGCGAGCTGCGAGGCGCCGGCGAAGGGCAGCAGGCTCATTGACATCGCTTCGGCCACCGAGAAATGGGCATTGTGGGCGGCAATCCCGTACACGAACCCGAACCCGCCGGTCGATACGGCGAGGCCTGCGCTGTCGAGCCACAGCTGCCGACGGCCAGCAGTGACATCCGGGTCAACGCGGCGCGCTGACGTGTCGCTTCTTCTTCTTGACCACCTCATAGTGGAAACGATAGGCCGGACCAGCCCGAAAATGTTTCCTTCTTTTGGCCAGTCTTAGCGTCTGATCGGTAGATTCTTCTACGTGGACGCGATCGACAAGAAGATTCTTGCTGCCCTCCAGGTGGACGGGCGCCTGACCATCACCGAGCTCGCCGCCCAGGTCGGGCTCAGCGTCTCCCCATGCCATCGGCGCCTCCGCGAACTCGAGACCAACGGCGTGATCCAGGGCTACCGCGCCATCATCAACTCGGCGGCGGTGGACCTCGGCCTGGAGGTCGTGGTCTTGGTCACCATGCGGCGCGAGGACAGCGACACCGTCGCTGAATTCGAGCGGCTCGTTGCCGAGATCCCCAACGTCATCCAAGCCCAGCGCCTCTTCGGCGACCCCGACTTCCTGCTGCGAGTCGTCTGCGCAGACATCGCCGACTACCAACGCCTCCAGGATCAGCAGCTTGGCCGGCTCCCCGGCGTCGGGCGATTCAACTCGACCCTCGTCATGCGCCACATCGTGCGGGACCGCCCCCTCCCAGCGCAGATTTGAGTACTCGTTACTCAGGAGTGCCCTGCCGACGCCCGCTTGGATTGGCTTGCCTGCGCGCACCACGGCGCTGCGAGCGATCAGCCTGTATCACAGTAAGGAGCGAGCCCTCATGCTCAAAGATTCCAGCTCCCTCAGCCGTCGCAGAGCTGTTGCGGCGGTGTCGCGGCGGGCAGCGGCGGCCGGGGTGGGGTGCGTGCTGGCCGCGGCGGTGGTGGTTTCCGCCGCCGGGGCGGCGGTGGCTAAGCCGAAGCATCCGGTGCTGGCTTTCACGCCATCGCCGTACGACTTCGGGCTGGTCACGACCGGGCAGACGGCATCGCAGACGCTCACACTGGCCAACTCGGGCGGGTCAGCTTCCGGTGCGATAACGATCACGCTATCGGGCCCGGCGGCATTCACCGTTGTCGCCGACACATGTGCCGGGGCCAGTCTGGGACCGGGTAAGTCTTGCACGGTGATGGTGCAGTTCACGGCAGGCGTCGGCACCAGCACCGCCACGCTGCGGGCGACCGCGATCAAGTCCGGCGCCAGTGCCGTGGCTGCGCTCACCGGGACCGGGGTGTCCGCCCACCTGTACTGGCCCACCACCGTGGATGGCTCGATCGATGAGGCCAGCCTGGACGGCACCAGCCCGCACGCCATCGTCACGGGCCAGGACAGCCCGTTCGGGGTGGCGGTGGACAGCAGCCACCTGTACTGGGCCGACACCATCCCCGGCACGATCATGCAGGCCAACCTGGACGGCAGCAACCCGCTGCCGATCGTCACCGGCCAGATCGGCGCATGCGGGGTGGCGGTGGACAGCAGCCACCTGTACTGGTCTGACGCCGGCAGTGCCACCGCTGCCACTGGCACGATCTGGGAGGCCAATCTGGACGGCAGCAACCCGCATGTCATTATCACGCTCCAGGACGACCCGACCGGGGTGGCGCTGGACAGCAGCCGCCTGTACTGGTCGGACGCCGCCGGGGACATTCCTGGCAACGGCATCATCTGGGAGGCCAACCTGGACGGCAGCAACCCGCAGGTCATCATTACCGGCCAGAACGGACCGCGCGGGGTGGCGGTCGGCCCGCAATGAGGCAAATCCGGCGCGACAGGCACTGACGGATCCGGGCAGACGTGACTCTTCCGGCATCTGCGGCAGCTGGCCGGCGTGCTGCGGGTGGCCGGGAGCGGTGAACCACTTCCGGTGGCTGTTTCGGTCGGCTAGGTTGCGGGCTATGGGACTCTTTGACAGGTTTGGCGCCCAGGGCGCCTACGACCAGGTCTACGGCGGCGGGATGCCGCATCACGACGTCACGCACGAACTGCTGGCGGGCGCGGCTGGCTTCGAGGCGATGCGTATGTACGAGCACCACCGCGAGCGGGAGGGCATCGTCGAGCACCACGCGCTCGCCAAGGAACTACTGGCCGGCTTCGCCGTAGCCGAGGTAGACAAGCACTTCGACAATGGCCGCTTCGGCCACCTGGACCGCGAGCAGGCCAGGCAGCAGGCCCAGCAGCAAGCGCACCACCTGTGGGAGCAGCAGCAAGGCCGGTACTGAGCCCGCGGCGGATCCGGCATCTGGACTAGCCAGTTTGCGCCGCACGCATCTCACCACGTGCGTTCACAGCCCGCCGGCACCGAGCCGCCTGCCGACGGGCTATGAACAGTGCTTACTGCGGCAGGTCCGTACGCCGCTCCCATAGGCTTTGGAATTGTGAGCGAACCGGGCAAGGTCGCGGGGCACGCCTTCATCTCCTACGTCCGCGAGGACTCCGGTCGCGTCGACCAGCTGCAGCGGACGCTTGAAGCGGCCGGGATCCCGATCTGGCGGGATAAAGCCAGCCTGTGGCCGGGCGAGGACTGGCGCGCGATTATCCGGCGCGCGATCACTGATAACGCCCTAGTCTTCATCGCCTGCTTCTCTCGCAGCAGTCTGGCTCGCAAGCTGAGCTATCAGAACGAGGAACTGGTGCTTGCTATCGAGCAGCTGCGGCTGCGCCGCCCGGATGACCCGTGGCTCATCCCGGTCCGGTTCGATGAGTGCGACATCCCCGATCATGAAATCGGCGGCGGTCGCAGGCTGGCGTCCATCCAGCGCGCTGACCTGTTTGGCGGCAAGAAACGCGAAGACACCGAACGGCTAGTCGCGGCCATCAAGGGGATCCTGGAGGGCGAGGCCGGACAGCCTGGCCGGTTAGATGGGTCGGGCCGACACCACGCCCTCGCGGTATGGCTCGGGCGCAGGTGGCGCGTTCTCGTCCCGACTGCGGCGGTGACCGTTGTCGCGTTGGTCTTGACCCTGCTGCTGGCGCCCGGTGTAGGGACGGGGCGCCCGTCGGCTCCTTCGCCAAGCAATCAGCGCACGGCGGCGCGGAACAGCCCGTCCGGCACTCCCGCGCCACGATCGTCGTCAGCGCCCAGCCGCGCGGCCCTGTCGATCACGACCAGTTTCCTGGCGCCGGGCAGTCAGGCTGACGCACTGGCTTTTGACGGGACAGATCTCTGGACATCGGACAATTCTGGCAGCATCTTCCAGGTTGACGTCAGCGGCCAGGCCGGCAGGCACAGGGCGGACCTCGTAGCCGACCGCGCTCACTGCTTCAGTAACGCTTGGAGCTGCTTCTGGTGCATGGCGAGATGGAACTCGCCGTTGCCGACGATCAGCTCGCCCAGCGGAATCGGGCTGTCTCGCGCAATCTGCCCGTCATGCCAGATCATGGCGGGGATGGGGCGCACCCGCTCTTGTTCGGTGAGGCTGTCGCAAGACTCGGCGAGCCGGCTGGCTGACGTCTGCACGGCATCGGCGAGATCACCGAGATCGCCGAGGTGGCGGGCGTAGGCGAGCAGGCTGGCGTCATCGGCGATGGTCGAGTTGTCGTAGCTGATGTCCTCGCCGCGGTGCAGCCGGTCAGCGAGATCGCTGAGGAGCTCGTTGTTGAGTGCGATGTGTGCGCCGATCTGGCTGGCGTTCCAGCCAGTGTCCGGCTCACTGAACCCGCCTTTTCGGAGGGTCTCCGCGAACGGCAGGTACGCCATCTGGATCTGCTGTGTTCCCATGCCTTCCCTCACTGATCTGACCGAATCGGCCCGGTCCGTACGGCCGGGGCGGGCCGGTCCCTGCGGTGGCGACGCCGTCAGGCTGCGCCTGGATCGCGCTGGAGCAGCCCGATCGAGTTTCCCTCGGTGTCTCGCAGGTAGGCGATCCAGCCCACGCCCGCGATGGGGTGCCGGGCCGAGATGACCTCGGCCCCGAGCTCGACTGCCTTTGTCACGGTGGCGTCTAGGTCCTCCACCGACATGGTGCAGGTGAAGGCGTTCGCCGGTGCTTCATCGGCCGGCGGCGGGCCCTCGCGAAGACCCATGCCGCCGTCGATTCCCGGCTGGCTGTCCCCGGTGCTGATCAGCCAGTAAGGGGCGTCGCCTGCCTGCCGGAAGCTCCAGCCGAGTGCTCCGGCGTAGAACCGGCGGGCGCGGGCCGGATCGGCGGCTTCCAACTCGAAGTGGACCACTCGTCCCACGGCGCTGCTCCTCTCCGATGTCCAAGGCCCGTCCCGTCCCCGGGATCCCAGGACGGACAACTGGACAATGGCAAGATTGACTGGTGATGTCAAGATGGACCGTGGCCTACCATCACGGTGATCTGCCCGCCGCTCTGCTGGCCGCGGTGCGCAGCGCCGTCGCGGAATGCGGCGTAAGCGGCGTATCGCTGCGTGACGTCGCGCGCCGCGCCGGCGTATCGCACAGCGCGCCTGCGCACCATTTCCGCAGCAAGGCAGGGCTGCTGGCCGCTTTCGCGGCGGCCGGGTACCAGCTGCTCGCCGGGTCGGTCATCGCAGAGGTGGCCGCAGCTGATGCCAGCGACGGCGCGGCTCAGGTGGCCGCGGTTGGCCGCGGTTACGTCAGATTCGCGGTCAGCCATCCGGAGCATTTCGAGGTCATGTTCCGGCTGGACGCGCTGGATCAGGAGAATGAGGATTTCATCCGCGCCAGCGACGCCGCCTACAGCCTGCTCACGGCGACGATTGAGCGCTGCCGGCTGGACGGCCGCCTGCACGGACGCTCCCCCGAGGTGGTGGCGGTCAGCGCATGGTCGATCGTGCACGGCCTCTCAGCGCTGTGGATCAGCGGCCGCCTGTCCGAGCGGATCACCGAACAGGACCCGCAGCGCCTGGCGGCGGCCGTGTCCGCCCTCTTCGTCGAGGCCGTGCTACCACCGCCCGACATCACCGGCTGAGCGAGCCGTGGGATAACGCGG
The DNA here is from genome assembly GCA_963850875.1 of uncultured Actinomycetota bacterium. GTDB lineage: Bacteria > Actinomycetota > Actinomycetes > Streptosporangiales > Streptosporangiaceae > Chersky-822. The sequence goes on along the minus strand of CAWKNA010000003.1, from coordinate 547,002 downwards.
TGCCGTCGGATCGCACTGCCGCGCGGTCCGCTAGTGAATTGGCCGCCGCGCGTTCACCGGCGGATGAGCCCATACTATGGATACTCCTCAAGAGTAATGAGGTTGTCCCGGGCGGCCATGTGTATCACTGCACGAAGATATAGGGGCAGCGTGCCGATGTCGTGCCAGGTCCCCTCCAGGATCTTCCCGCAGAGCAGACTCTTGCGAGCGTAGGCGTCGAGCGCGTGGGTGAGGTAGATCTCCCCCACAGCGTGAGATCCCAGCTTACGAAGCAATTCGACGATCTCTGGTGTAACCACATAGCCGCCCGCGCAGGCGAATCCCGACAGAATCTCCGTGGGTGCTGGCTTTTCAATTATCCGTTTGATCTCCCAGACCCCCGCCGCCTTTCCCTCGCCGAGTTCAGGAATACCGTATCTGGGCGCATCGATGGGCGCCACCGGCGTAAGGCCCACGACGGGATCGCCGCTGAACGCTTCGATAAGTTGGGTGGTCCGCGGCACCTCAGACACGAACAGCTCATCACCCCAAACTACGAGAAATGGCTCGTCGCCAATAATGGAGGCGGCATTAAGAACCGCGCCGCCGTTCCCCCATGGGCCGTGCTGGTAGGTGAAAGAGATCCGCATATCGGCGCCTATCTTCCGCACCTCTTCGGCCTCCCGGTCTTTGCCGGTGTTTCGCAGGTATTGCTCAAGCATCGGATCGGGCGCGAAATGTTCCTGGATGAGATGCTTTCGTGTCGAGGTGACAATCACTATCTCCTCGATCCCCGCCGCAGCCAGCTCCTCGACCAGTATCTGAATTACTGGCCGCCCCAAGATCGGTAGCATTTCCTTGGGAAGGACTTTCGTCAGCGGCAACAGCCGCGTGCCATATCCGGCAACAGGTATAACGGCCTTTCGGATCATGATTCCGACTCGCCGGGTGGACGGGAACACTGGTCGGACTTGACTAGTAGATGATTCGGCCTGGGCTGGACGAATTCACGCATCGAGTCATGCTTATCGAGGTAACCTTCCCTGGATCCGAATTGTGCCAGCTGCACGTGTTTGCCGATGACACCGAGCCGGCGCGATGAGCGCGGCTCACATCCCTGGGCTGTGACGCTACGCCGGAATGGCCGGCTGCTGCCGCTGGACAAGGTCGCCGCACAAGCGTGGGGCGATGAAGCGCAACAAAGCATTACTAACACCTCTGTCGAACCATTAAGTGGAGCATCCAGTATGTGGCCCATGCCTTCGTGAGCTAGCCGCCGAGGAGAAGCTTGCCGCACTCCTCTCGCCCAAGCTTGTGGTTAAGCATTGCGCTCATCTCGTCGTAAATACGGTTGTTGAAGTTTGGCCTGCCTCGGTTGGGTGCTATGTCGAGGATTGCGCTTCCAGGAGACCGGTCGAAGATTGACGTGAAATGTCCTTCAAAGAAGCTGCGAATCTCCTCATCGAGTACTAGAAAAGCAGCGGACTGGGAGCCTAGTGCGGCGGCGAAATAGAAGCCAATGATGACATCCTGGTCGTCTCGATGGTAGGAAAAGTAAGGAACCGCATCATAGGCCCTGATGCTTAGTTGCGCCAAGGGCGGGAAAGTTACGCCCTTGGTGAGGTGGTAAAGTCGCTGACAGATCCCGAGAGATGTTGTGATGTCAGACAGCATCTCCTGTTCCGTTTGTCCCTCTTCGGCAGCAATTCGATTCACCAGGTCTGACCGCGGGTCCAGGAACATGATGCGTATCGTCGATCCCTCATTTAGTTTTCGGAGTAGAACCTGCTCCAATGTTGGCAGACCGCGCTTTCGAAAGTCAGCATCAATCCGATGCAGCACTGATCGCCCCGCAAAGAACAGTTCTCGCGAGCTGGTTGTGGTAGCCCATTTGTAGTATTCATCGTAACCTCGCCGGACCCGGGAAACTAGCCGGATACCCTGAGAGGCGGCAGGCAGGATTTGCAGCATGCCATCTTGAACCTGCTTTGTGATCTCCGCCGAAAGGTCCTCTAATTCTAGGCGGACGACAGCGATCTCGCGGAATGCATTCAAGATGCCGGCAACCATCATTGACAGGCCGAGGCCGTTAACTAACTGCCCTGCCCGGCCATGCCCAGCTATCAGCACAAGGACAGCGCCCGTCGGTATTAGCGCCAGCGAGAATACTAGGCGCAATATGCGATTTCTTGCCATGATTCCGGATCCCTGCGGTGCGAAGCGACGCCGCTGCACGGCCTGCGATGCTTAAACCGTTCAGTCCTACCCTGAGCGCGGTAAGACTGAAACTAGAACATACAACCATTTCAGCCTCTAATCTAGTGTCGTTCTCCCTGCTAGGTCGTCCATCACTTCTTTGTTGCGTTATGACGGCACCCGGTTGACCCAGGCGGCACAACTTCGGCCAGATGGGCCGACTCACCGCGCCGATCCCAGCGCTTATGCGCCGAACGTTCCGGCCCGGATGTCGCCTGCCAGGCCGGAGCGGCCGACGGTCAGCGCGAGTCTTAGGATCATGCCGATGCGGCGCGAGTCTTCCACTGTCGTGGTCCTGGTCGGCGAGGTCGGCGACGGCCTCCTTGCCGGGCTGGCCCGATATGCGAACGTCTCGGTCACTCGTGCCCCTGCTGCGGATGCCGAGCAGGCTAGCCAGGCGACCGCTGTTCGACCGGGCTGGGAGCCAGGGCGCTGGCTATGCGGGAAGCGGTCCGGCGGACTTCGACGTATGTAATCGTGCCCGATGACCCGCTGGCTGGCGTTGCCGCCGGGTGGCGGGCGATGTGGGATCCGCCGGCCGGACCGGGCGGAGCGGCGGGGTTCGAGGAGCGTGCCGCGGACGCGCTGGCCGCTTGGCGGGACAAGCGGTTCGACCTGCCCGACTACTACCTGGTCACGATGCCAGCCCAGCTGGACAGCGATCACATACCTACCGCCCGCGCCGTAGCCGACGTTATCGCCGAGGCGCTCGGCGGACTCGCTGCCGCCCTCGCCCCGCCTGACCAGTGGCGCATCACCCTCACGCTTGGATACGCCGAGCAGATGATCGCCACCGAGATCTTCACCCCGGGCCAGGCCGAGGCGGTCAGGCAGCGCATCAGGCGCGGAGTCTGAGCACGTGGTCAGCTAGGTGGGGCTTACGTTCCGGTGCCGCTCGAAGGCGGCCACGAAACCGTGGACATCACCGCGGGCCTCAAGCTCAAGCGACTCACCGCCCGTGAAGGTAATGGTCAGCGGCCACCAGGATTTGGCGATTTCGGTGCGGATAGCTGTGATCCTGGTGACGTCCACGGTGCCCAGATGATCGTGGACCTGGCTGAGCATAGGATCGGCCGTCCATACGTGCAGCGCTTGCGGATCGAGGCCCAGGACGACCGCGGCATCAAGCGGCATGTCGGTCCGCTCCTCGTCGCGGTGAGCGGCAGCGCGCGCCGCAGGACGAGCGACCAGGTAGTTCCCAAGCGGGCCGAGCCAGCGCGTGAAGCTCACCGCGGTGCTGACCCGGGCATAGATCGCGGCGCTCAGCGGCGGCCCGCCGACCTGCTGCGACAGGGTCGTGACCAGATCCTTGTCCTCGACGTGCATTGCGCACCTCCTGAGCAGACTGCAGCCGGCCTTCGCCGTGACTTGTCGTGACTTGCCGTGAACCCTAATCCAAAGCACTTTCCCGTGTAAAGTAGCCAGGGTGCTTGGCCATCCGATGGACACGTCTGCACGGCAGGCCGCTGAGGCGCTCGATGAGATCGCCAGGCTGCGCGGACGCACCCGCAGGTCGCTGGGAGTGCCGTGGTTCCCGCTGGTCTGCTTCGGGGTGCTAACCATGCTGTGCGCACCGCTGATCGCCGGTGCGGGCCCGGCCGCGCTGATACCGCTGTGGCTCGTGGCAGGCGCTGCCGGAATGCTCCTGATTCGCCGCTACTACCGGCGGCGCGGCCGGCGGCATGGCGTGACAGGACGCGGGCGGCGCGCGTGGATCTTCGCAGCCGCGCTTTTCCCGGTCTGCCTGATGGCCGGCATCGCTGGCAGCTTGGCGGGCGGTAAGGTCGGCGGCGTGCTTGCATCAATCGTCGTCGTCGTGGCCGGTTACTACGCCACGGGCCTGCTGCAGCACAACTCGGCGGCGGCGCTGGCGGTCACCCCGGGAGCGGTTCTCGCGGTCGCACTCATGCTGGCGGGCCTGGCGCCGTGGATGGCCGAGCTGACCTTCGGCGCCACCATGGTGGCGGCGGGCGCCGGCCTGCGCGCGGCAGGGGAACGGCCGTGAGCCATCCCACCCGGCGCCTCGATGACGCGGTCCACCAGCGCACGCGGCTGGGCATCCTCACGGTGCTCTGCGAGGGCGGCCGTGCTGACTTCGCCTATCTCCGCAAGACGCTCGAACTCACCGACGGCAACCTGTCACGCAATATCAGCCGGCTGGTCAGCGCCGGCTATGTGCGAATGGAGAAGGTCGCCGAAGGCCGCAGGTCCCGCACCTGGCTGAGCGCAACGCCGGCCGGCCGCGCCGCGCTGAACGCCGAGATCGCCGCGCTGCGGGAGATCATCGCCGGCCTCGACGCGCCGCCCGCCCGCCAGCGAGCGCATCAGCCGCTGACCCGGCCGGCCTGAAGGCCAGCGGCGGCTCAGATGTCCAGGCCCGCGTCGATCTCGCAGGCGCTCCCCCGGTGACCATGACATCAGTTCGCGTGGCGCACGGCAGCGCCTGACCGGCGAGGGTGTCAGGCCCGTGCTGATCTGATCAGGGCCGTTGCCGTGGCTACCGCCACCGTCATTCCTTCCCACCCGAGCAGGGCAGCCGCAGGCGGCGGTTGCCCTGCCCTTTTCGATCCGGTGCAGTGATCCCGGGTCACCAGGAACCGGCACCGCGTTGTATATCAAGCGAATGCTTGGTATACTGAGCATAGGACAAGGACACCTGGAGGAGAGATGACTGACACCATGACCATTGCCCGGGAGATGGAAGATTGGATGCTGGACATGGTCGGCAAGAGCAATGCGGTTGCACTGCAGGCATTGAAGGTCATGGCCGATGGGATCCAGCCGTTGACATCGGCGATTCCGTCCGTGACCCCGCCGCTGGCCTACGACTTCGCCGAGCAGCTGATGGCTAGCGAGCGGAAGTTCGCGGAGGACGTGCTGCACCTGACCGTACAGCTCACCCCGGCCCCAGTCCCGGCCAAGTAGGGCAGTTCGGTACGCGAGTCACGTACGAGCAGCGCGGCGGGCCAGTACTTCGGGTCCGCCGCGCTATTGCGCGCCCGCAGCCGCGAGCAGCAATCCCGCCCTCAAGGAATCCGTGGAACCCAGACCCCCCATGGTGCCCGCGGGTGATGCGGTGCCGACTCTCACCGTGTGTAAGGACAGGCGTAGGCGGCGGATCGGTGCGCGACCGCGCCCAGCTTGTCATCTCCGCCTACGACACCGGACTGGTCCGCCCGCCCTTCAGCCGGCCGAAGGTCCGGGATCGCAGCGCACCGCGCGACAATAATCGACCATCGGCTCTGACGATCCGATCTCAGTTGGCGCGAGTGCCGCGCGGGCGTCGCAGTACTCCCTCGGGAGTACTGCGCGGCGAGTAGCGGGCTGGCAAAGTGCCTCCGGCGGTACGACGTCCCGGCCACGCCTACTAGCGAGCATGGAGAACGACAACACTTCCGTGGCTCGCAGGAGATGAACCTCAATGTCGCACCCAACCATCGCCCGACGGCCTGGCCGGCGGCCGGTCCAGCGGGCCGACCGCCGGACCGGCCCGCGGACGGGACCGCTTGGCAGGATCGGCCGGGCGTGCTACCGCCACCGCTGGATCACCCTGCTGGCCTGGATCGCCGGGGTGGCCTGCCTGATCGTGCTGTGGACCAGGTTCGGCGCCCCGTCCGACGACAGCTTCGGCGGCAATGACCCCGGTCAGGCACTGATCAGCGCGCACTTCCACCGGCAGTCCGGCGACACGCTGACGCTGGCGATCAGGTCCTCGGCGCGGATCGACTCCCCCGCCGTGCGTGCGCGGATTACCAGCGCACTGGTGCCGTTCGAGCAGGCACCCGGTGTGAGCGGGGTGACCAGCCCCTATCAGGGCAGCGGCCAGATCTCCCGCGATGGGCATGTGGCGTTCGCCATCGTCCAGTTCAGCCGCCCGTCGACGCAGATCTCCAGCGCTGAAGCCCTCGCACTGATGCACGATGCCACCGCCGCGTCCGGGCATGGCATGACCTTCAGCCTGGGCGGCGACGTGGTCGACCTGGCCGAGACGCCGTATGGCGGACCGACCGAGGGCATCGGCCTCGCCGCCGCCGCCATCGTGCTGCTGATCGCGTTCGGCTCGCTGCTTGCCATGGCGCTGCCGGTGATCACAGCGGTGTTCGGAATCGGCGCAGGCCTGTCCCTGATCGCGCTGCTCGGGCACGTCTTCCCGGCCCCGTCGTTCTCGCCGATCATCGCGTCGATGATCGGACTGGGCGTCGGCGTGGACTACGCGCTGTTCATCGTCACCAGGTTCCGCGAGACCCTGCGGGGGGATGCGGCGGGTCGCCCCCCCGAGGCAACACCGCGGGCGGGTGCAACGGGTGAGGACGCCGTCGCGATCACCATGAGCACGGCAGGCCGGTCGGTGTTGACCGCCGGCACCACGGTCGCGATCGGCATGCTCGGCCTGCTGGTGCTGCGCCAGCAACTGATGAACGGAGTCGCGATCGCGGCCGCCGCCACGGTGGCGATGACCGTGCTCGGCTCGCTGACCCTGCTCCCGGCGATGCTCGGCTTCACCGGGCTCCGGCTGGCGAAGCCGTCCAGGCTGCACCTGCCCCGTCGGGCACCGGCCCTGCCGGGCGGGGACCAGCGCCGAGCCTCCCGTTATGCCTCCCGATCTGTAGCGGAACGGTGGGCTGCGGTGGTGCAGCGCCGGCCCGTGCTGGCCGCCGTCGCCTCGACTGCCGTCATCCTCGTGCTTGCCGCTCCCGCCCTTGGCATGAAGCTGAGCATGCCGGACGAATCTGCCCAGGCGCGCGGCACCATGGGATACGCCAGCTACGCGACGATGGCCAGCGGGTTCGGGCCAGGCTTCGACGCGCCGCTGATCGTGGTGGCCAGCCTGCCTAGTCCGGACGCGAGCACGACTGCGCTGGCCGCGGCGGTCCGGGCCACACCGGGGATCGCCAGCGTCACCCCCGTGGTCGCGAGTTCCGACGGCAAGGCCGCGATGATGATCGCCTATCCGACGACGGGCGAGCAGAATCCGGCCACCGATGCGATCGTCAACAGGCTCAGCGGGAACGTGCTGCCGCGGGCGACCGGGGGCACCGGCATCCACGCCTATGTCACCGGGCCGAACGCGGGGAACGTCGCATTCGCGAACATGACCGGCCAGCGCCTGCCCGCGCTGGTGGCAATCGTGGTACTGCTGTCGATGCTGCTGCTGATGGTGGTGTTCCGCTCGGTGACCGTGGCGGTCAAGGCCGCCGTGATGAACCTGCTGTCGATCTCGGCCGCCTACGGCGTGCTGGTCCTCGTCACTCAGGATGGGTGGCTCCGCCAGTTGTTCGGATTCCCCGAGACCATGCCGGTGACCACCTGGGTACCGATCTTCCTGTTCGTGATCTTGTTCGGGCTGTCGATGGACTACGAGGTGTTCCTGCTCTCCCGGATCCGGGAGCACTATGACGCGACCGGCGACAACTCGGCCTCGGTCGCCCGCGGCTTGGCCAGCACCGCGCGGGTGATCTCGGCAGCCGCCGCGATCATGGTGGTGGTCTTCCTGTCCTTCGTGCTCGGCGCCAACGTCTCGGTCAAGCAGGTCGGTCTCGGCCTTGCCGTGGCCGTGCTGATCGACGCGACGCTGGTCCGGCTGGTGCTGGTGCCCGCGGTGATGGAACTGCTCGGCAAGACCAACTGGTGGCTGCCCGCTCCGCTAGCTCGGATCCTGCCGGCCGGCTCCGGCGTCCCAGTCGACGGGAACGAGCCCTCGGTACGGGGCGGCGAGACCGCGCCTGCCGCTGCCCGCTGACCGGTTCGCCGGCCAAGGCGCCCGGCGCCGCTGCTCCTGTAGCCGCGGTGCCGGGCGCGCTATTGTCAGTGTCCGGGAGGCTGACGTGACGCGAATCGGCAACTTGTACGGACCGGATGCCACGTTCCTTGGCGTGCCGAGCGCCGACCTCTCCGACCCGTCATCCTGGGCCGGAACCGACATCATGATCATCGGTGCGCCGTTCGACGGCGGCACGTCGCACCGGCCTGGTGCCCGGTTCGGCCCGCAGGCCATCCGCTTCACCGACTACCTGCCGCACGACGGCTCGAGGCCGCACCTCGCGCTCGGGGTGGACCCGCTGACCGAGCTCAAGGTCGCTGACGCGGGCGACATCGAGATGCCATCCGGCAACACCGAGCTGTCGCTGCGCCGGCTTGAGGATGCCGTGCATGTCGCCGCGGCGGCCGGCGCCATCCCGGTCATTCTCGGCGGCGACCACACGATCGCCTTCCCCGACGCGACCGGGGTGGCCAGGCATGTCGGCTGGGGCCGGCTGTCGATGATCCACTTTGACGCGCATGCCGATACCGGCAACACCCAGTTCGGCTCGCTCTACGGGCACGGCACTCCGATGCGCAGGCTGATCGAATCCGGCGCGGTACGCGGTGACCGGTTCCTGCAGGTCGGCCTGCGCGGTTACTGGCCGGAGCCGGAGACCCTGGGCTGGATGGCCGATCAGCGAATGCGCAGCTATGAGATGACCGAGGTGGTGGCGAGGGGCCTGGATGCCTGCCTGACCGAGGCGTTCGGCATCGCCGTCGATGATTGTGACGGCGTGTTCCTGTCGGTCGACGTCGACGTGGTCGACCCCGGCATGGCGCCGGGGACCGGAACCCCAGAGCCAGGCGGCCTGTCCGGCCGCCAGTTGCTCGACGCGGTCCGGCGGATCGCGATGGAACTCCCGGTGGCCGGGGTCGACGTCGTCGAGGTGGCGCCGCCGTACGACCACGCCGAGATCACGGCGTTCCTGGCCAACCGGATCGTGCTTGAGGTGCTATCCGGGATCGCCTGGCGGCGGCAACGAGCCGCTGGCCGTGAGCCGCGCACGCCGACCGCACCGTTGCTCGACGGCCGCGGCGGCGGTGGCCGTGACCGCGGTGACGGCCGTGACGGCTCGACCGGCCCGGGGTGAGCGCAAGTCACGCCGCGATTGATGACTGAGTAGCGGAAGTTCAGCCGGATCTATAGTTGAGGCATGCTGGATGCGACCAGGCTCCGGGTGCTCGTCGCGATCGCCAGGAACGGCTCGGTAACCGCAGCGGCGCAGGCGCTGAACTACGCCCAGCCTTCGATTAGCCACCACATCGCCAGGCTGGAAGCCGAGACCGGCGCCAAACTGATGGAGCGGGCCGGCCGTGGCATCCGGCTGACCGACGCCGGGCGGCTGCTAGCCGAGCGAGCCGAGGAGATCCTCGGCCGGCTCGACGCGGCCGAGGCCGAGCTGGCCGCGCATGTGGGGCTGCGCCAGGACCGGGTACGGCTGGCCGCGTTCGGGTCGGCACTCGGCACCGTCGTGCCGGCGGCCGCTGCCCGGTTGCAGGCCGAAAGACCTGAGCTGAACCTGACCTTGACGGAGGCGGCGCCGGCGGAGGCCCTGCGGATGCTGCGGGCCGGACTCGCCGACGTGGCCCTGGTCTTCCGCTACTACCAGACGAACGACGATGCGGAGCTCCGCAGACCGGACCTGGGTGATGCCCGGCCTGGCCTGGGTGGTGCCGGGCCGGACTCGGGCCCGAGGACTGGCGTCGAGCCGGGAACGGCCAGTCCGTCCGACGCCAGTCGGCCCGACGCCAGTCCGCCCGACGCCGATCCGACCGACGCCGAGCTGGCCGATTTCGGTCTTGGCTCGCTGATTCCCGACGCCGATGGACTCCGGGCCAGGCTGGTCCTCGACGAGCCCGTCTACCTGATCACCGGCCGCAAGGCGGAGGCGGCCGTCTCGGACACCGAGGCAGGCCGCGACACCGAGGCAGGCGCAGACGCCGAGGCAGGCTCAGGCTCCCAGGCAGGCTCAGACGCCGAGGCCGACTCAGACGGCCAGGCCGGCCCGGACGCCGAGGCTGATCCGGATGGGCCAATTCGCTCCGCCGATACCCGGGCGAGCCGCTCCGGTCTGGCGCGCTACGCCCGCCACCGCTGGATCGCCGGGGACGGCTGCCGCGATTTCCTGTTCGAGCAGTGCGCAGCGGCGGGCTTCACTCCCAATATCGCATTCGTCACCGATGACCGCGTCGCTTGCCAGGCGCTAGTAGCAGCCGGGCTCGGGGTCACGATCCTGCCCGGCCTGGCGTTGAGCGCCGCACGTCATCCGGGGATCGCGGCGAAGGCCCTGCCCGGGGCGCGCCGTCAGGTGCTGGCGGTGACCTACGGCGAGCCGCCGGACCCGCCGGCCAGCGCGCGGCTGATCGACGCGCTCGTCCAGTCCGCAAGCACCGGCCAAGCCACCCCCCGGCAGCGATCACAGCGCTCAGGCTGAATCGATCCGGCATTGCGGCGGACCGGCGGTGCGGCCAGCGGCCAGGACCCGTGCTGGCCCGGCGGCGCGCGCCTGCGGCCGCGCGGGCCTGCGAGGGCGCGGGGGAACTGCACGCATGGGCTAGATCGCGACCGAGCGCCCGGCCCAGTAAGGATCACGCAGCCGCCGCTTGAGCAGCTTGCCGCTTGGGTCGCGAGGCAGCTCGGCGACGAAGTCGATCGTCTTCGGCCACTTCATCTTGGCCAGTCTGCCCTCCAGCGAGGCGAGGATCTCGGCCGCCAGTTCATCCGATGGCGGAACGCCCTCCGCGGGCTGGACCACAGCCTTGACTTGCTCGCCCCACTCATCATCTGGAATGCCGAACACCGCGACGTCGGCGACCTTCGGGTGGGTGACGATCTCGGCCTCGATCTCGGCCGGGTAGATGTTCATGCCACCAGAGATGATCATGTCGGACTTGCGGTCGCAGAGGAACAGGAAGCCGTCGGAGTCCAGGAAGCCGATGTCGCCCACGGTGAAGAACCCGCGCAGCCGTCCGGCTGCCGTCTTGGCCGGGTCATCTTTGTACTCGAACTCCATCCCCATCTTCATGTACACGGTGCCGGGAACGCCTGCCGGGCACGCGTTCCCCTCGTCGTCGGCGATCATGATCTCGCTCACCGGCCATGCCTTGCCGACGGTACCCGGCCGCTCCAGCCAGTCCTGCGGGGTGACAATGGTCCCGCCGCCCTCGGTCGCCGCGTAGTACTCGTAGACGCACGGCCCCCACCACTCCAGCATCGCCCGCTTGATCGGCACCGGGCACGGTGCCGCTGCGTGGATCAGCCAGCGCATCGAGGACACATCGTACTTGCGGCGGATCTCCTCCGGCAGCGCGAGCATCCGCCGGAACTGGATCGGCACCATGTGGGTGTTGGTCACCCGGTACCGCTGGACCAGCGCAAGCGCGTGCTCGGCGTCCCAGGAGTCCATGCAGACCAGGGTGTGCCCGAACTGCAGGGCACTGCCGCCGAAGATGGTGACCGCTGTGTGGTAGTTGGGCGAGGTGATCAGATGCACGTTCGGCTGGCCCGGCGTGATCCCGAAGAACTGCAGCAGGCCGGTCAGCAGGTCGGCGGCCACGTCCGGGTCCAGTCCGGTCAGCGCGCGCCGGACGCCCTTCGGGCGGCCGGTCGTGCCCGAGGTGTAGTGCATCGCCGTGCCTGCGGTCCGGTCCTCCGGCATTGTGGTCGGCTGCCCGGCGCTGAGCTCACCGATCTCGGTAAAGCCGGGAACCGTGCCGTAGCTGAATCTGGCGTCCGCGGGCACCCCGGCCTCATCGGCCGCGGCCAAGCCGGCCTCGCCGAAGCGCTCATGCACGAAGAACGCCTTCGCCTCGCAGTCGCGCACGATGTAGGCGATCTCCGGGGCGGTGAAATGCCAGTTGATCGGGGTGTAGTACCAGCCGGCCTGCAAGGCGGCCATGCTCAGCTCAATCGGCGCAACGCCGTTCGGAACCAGCGCGGCGATCCCGTCGCCCGGTCGCAGGCCCTTCGCCCGCAGCGCATGGGTGATCTGATTAACCCGGCCGAGCAGTTCACCTGCCGTGTGCTCGGTCCCGTCCGGCTCGACCACAGCGATCCAGTCCGGATCGGCTTGAGCACGACCCCAGAAGCCCTGCGACTCCACCACGTTCCTCCGATCGGGCCTTCCGGTCTAACTCGGATCCGGCAGACTAGCTGCGACTATGTCAATATTGCGCACAATACTAATAACGGCCGCCCGCTCACCAGAGCCCAGCGAGGTCCCATCGGTTGCAGCTGCGCAGGCCACCGCCTCATACGGCGCGAGCCGCCTGTGCCGTGCCGCCCTCGGCGCGCGCTACCGCTGCCTCGGCGGGTGAGCGTCTGGACAGCACGACAACGACGACGCCGGCGACGGCAATCCCGGTCAGCCGCAAGGCGAGCCGACCCGGGTCGGCTGGCAGCCGCTCCCCGAAGAGCCACGTGCCGGCGATCATGAAATAGGCGCTGCCGGTGATGTTCGAGACCGGCCCGACGATGGAGACCCGGCAGCGCTGGAGCGCGGTCTGGAACAGCAGCATCGCGGCACCCGAGCAGCCGAGGACCATGTACGGGTACGGTGACGCGACAGCGGCGACCAGGAGTGCCATCCCGATGTGATGACTGATGACGGCCGCGGACAGTGCCTTGACTGCGAGAGTCGAGACACCGTAGAGCAGGCCGGTGGCCAGGCCGAAGGACACCCCGATCGCGGGCGCCCGGTGCCTGCCGATGACCTGGCGCAGCGAAACCGCGCCGAGCAGCAGGCCGAGCGTGCAGGACGGAGCGGCGACCAGCGCCATCGACAAGCCGTTGACGTGGTAGCCGGCCCGGCCAGCCGGTCCGGCCGCGGACAGCGCGATCATGACGATAGATATAGCCATCACCAGGACGCAGGCGAGCTCGGTCCGGCCCAGTCTTTCCCCAAGCACGAGCCGGGATGCCACGAGCAAGATGACCACGCCGCAGGCCAGCACCGGCTGGACAACGGTGACCGGGGCCAGCGTCAGAGCCGCCACCTGCAGCGCCAGCCCGCAAAGCATGAAGGCGAAGCCCGCCAGCCAGGCCGGCGAGGAAAGCACGGTACGCAGCAGCGTGACCGCATGCCGGGCATCGATGGCAGGCAGCTGGTTCAGCGCTCGCTTTTCCAGAATCAGCCCGCCCTGGTAGGAGCTGGTCGCCAGCAATGCTACCGCGACCGCGGGGCCCGCCCCGCCGGTTAGCACTTGAGTTCCCGGTCAGCGAGACCGTCGGGAGCCCCGGCCAACCCCGGGTTAGCGAGTCCATTCATCACTGGTCGGCCCGCAGCCGCCAGCCAGACCGGCCGAACGGCGGCCGCCAAGCCAGCCGACCGACCTGCGGCCGCCAGCCAGACCGGCCGAACTGAGCGGGGAGGATCGGGGTAAGCGCGGCGGCCAGCGCGATGACGGCGCAGGCCTGGGCAGGTGCCCCGAAAGCGCTGTACTGGCCACTGGCAGCATGCGCGGTCAGCACTCCGGCGGCGATCATGGCGGCGCCTGCGATCCCGCCCAGCCAGGTCGGCCAGCGATAAGCGATAACGGCAAGGACAGGTACTGCGAGCACCAGCGGGCCGGCGACCACCAGGATGAGTCCGGATAGCGCGAGCAGGCCGAGCCAGGCGGCAACAGGTCGATCGCCTTTCGCCGTGGTGCCGACCATTTCATCCGAGACTCCGATTCCGGTAGACCCAACGGTCGGGTCGGTGCCTGGAGCAACCGGAGAACCCGTGCTCTCGGCAGGCTCTGGGGACTCTGGAACCGGGTGTCTGCGCATCCTAATGTGCCCACGCCAGAAGACGGCGATGGCGATCAGGGCCAATGCGAGGACAGCGGACAGGATGATCCAGATGTGGTAGATGATAACGGGCGTAAAGCTCAGATGAACGATTCCGCCGGCGCCCGCCGGCAGGAGAAATCCCTGCTGCCAGCCGTCCAGCCGGAGCGGCGTCAGCGGCTTCCCGTTCAGAGTCGCCACCCAGCCGGCGTTGGCGTTCTGATGCACTTCTAGGTAGGAGGCGGCACCAGGGCCGACTCGCACCAGCCCGCTCTCGGCCTGCCAGTTCAAGACATGTACCGCGCGGGCGAGGCCAGCTCCGGAGCTGGCAGCAGTCGGCGCGGGGCCGAGGCTGGATGCCGTATCAGCGCCGGTCAGGCTGACATCCGTAATGGTGAATGGTCCCGGCACGGCCGCGGTCAGCCAGTGCCGCCCCTGGCCGAGCTGCACAACGGATCCGGGCGTGCACAACCGGACCTGAACTGGCAGAAACCTAATCAGGTCACCGATTGTCCCCATCACTTGCGTTTGGTAGCGACGGCCATCGATGGTGACCTGCGGGCCCTCGCCGCAGGCGAGCCGGAACTTCGCGGTTGGGCTGGGTATGGCCGGACGCAACCCAGCGAGCGCTGGGATAGAAAGCAAGCTAAGCCCGACCGGCAGCGTCGTCGCCGACGACGCGAACGGGAAACTGAGGCTCATCCGGTCGGTAGTCAGCGGCGGCACGATCTGGACCAGTCCGTCGAAGCCAATGGCAGCCACTCGGTCACCGTCCGGGCTGGCGATCTGCACCGTCCCTGGCGCCGTGCCAAACAGAGGCAATGATGCGATGACCATCTGGGTGATCCGCCGGTCGCCGTGCCAGCCGATGTTCAGGACCGGGTTCGGGCCGCCCGCTATCCACGGAGTCGGGTTAACCCGCTGGAGCAGGCCGGCGACAGGCTTGGCAGGTCGTGCCAGGTGGAACTCGCCGTGACCTGAATTGTGTTCCTTCTGATCGGCGTGAGGCTGCCGAGTATGGCCGCTAGCGATCGGCTGGGCACTGCCATCGCCATCGCCTTCAGCCGGAATGCCGCTTGGGTAGACGTGACGAACGTGCGAGCCAGCGGGGGGTAGGTGGTCACATCCACGAGATTGGCCGGGGACGGTACCTGCTGCTGGAACGAGAAGGCGACGGCTGGCGCTTCCTGGCCCGCCCTGTCTTCCGGCGACTCAAGGAAGCGGGTGACCTTGATACCGGGAATCGCCACATTCGTAATTCCGGCACCAGCGCCGCCGGGCACGCCACCGCGGGCTCCGGCGATGGTGATCCGCATCCACCTGGTAGGACCGGCCGGCACCTGCAGCGGCTGCTCCGCCTGGGTAGTCTGCACGGCGCTTGTGATCGTGCCCGTCGCCGTGCTGACCCGCAACCGGTCAGCCACCGGGCGCACCGCACCGTCATCCAGGAGCATGATACCGATCGTGTCTGGCAGATTGACGGGGTTGCTGAAGGTGATCTGAATCCACTGGCCGACTGCGGTATACGGATTCGCTTCGACCCAAGCGGTGCGCGGATTGTCGTCAAACACGTTCACCGGATCGATCTGCGGGCTGTTGGCAAGCCAGGATCCCGAGGACGACGCGGTCACCGAGGCGGCACCAGACAGCACCGCTACCGTCTGGTGACCACGGGCAACCACCGGCATAAGCTGCCGCGGTGGGCCGCCGGCATCGCCAAGCGGATCGTCCACCGGGTTGGTCTCTGTCGCTGTGTAGGTGAAGGATGGCACCGGATCGACCAGCCCGAATCCGTAGTCCGCCCGGCGCAAACTGTCGGTGACTGCCCAGAGCGCAGGTGTCGTGACCAGCGGGTCGCCCGCGATGACCGCGGGCTGAGCGGACACGATTTGCTGGCCGATCAGCTGCAGCAGCGCATCGGGCCCGCCATTGACCAGCACGGTGTCGCTGACCGGCAGCACGGCGACCGGCCCCGATACTGGACCTCGTGCGGCGTCGGCCTGGAATACTTCCACCGCCGGATAGGACGGTTCAAGCCGCTGAATCTGCGGCAGCGCACCAGGGTCGGTCTGCTTGCCCGTGATCAGCGGGCCGAAGGCAGCTATTCGACGGAAACCTGAAGCCAATAGCGTTTCATGCACGAGCTTGGGGGGCGTGTAGTCGATCATGGTGGGGTCTAGGTCGTTGCGCACCACCACGAATCGGATACCGGACCGGGCGAGCAGCGTTGCCAGGCCACCGACCCGCTCGCCTGACACCACGGCACTCTCAAGTGAATTGAGCAGTACCTGCGATCCGGCGCCACCGTAAGGAACGAGTGACGGCGTAGCCCACGGCGAGTTCGCGAGCGGCTCAAGCGGCTCATCGATCGGCTCACCCCACAAGAACATGGCGTGCGCTGCGGCGGGCACGATCAACGCGGGCGCATTGGGCGACTTGGAGTGCAGGAAATCAGCAACCTGGTACCAGTAGCTCGGGATGGCGGGATACGAGCCCGGATTGAGAACCTGTCCGGAAAGGTAGGGAAGCGCAAGTCCGGCGGACACCAGCAGGGCTGCGGAGACAGTCACCAGGCTGAGAAACGCACGATGGGCCGGATTCCGAATAGCGTCGACCCGCCTGGACGTCAGAGCATGGGCGATCCCCAGCGCCAGCACGGCAGCGGCTACCGGCTCAAGCTTGTACACATTTCTGAACGGACCGAGCGAGGTGTTGAGCCACTGCTCAACCGGCCCGTGAAACGGACCGCCAAGTGGGCCTGGGTAACCAGCAAGCGCCACCAATGCCGCCAGCCCCAGTGACCATCGCAGCCAGCGGCCATACGGCATGTCCCGCCTAGCCATCCCGAAGAGCCCCAGAGCCGATGTGCTCGCGGCCGCCAGCACGGCGACGGGATTCGCGATCATCATCCATCCGGCGCTCAGCCACGGCTTGCCGAGGTTCAGGTACGCGGTCCAGTTACCCGCGCCACGCAGAAACGCGGCTGCTGACATGGTTCCCGTGGTAGTCGCGGCCTGCTCGGTATAGGGCAGGAAGTTAAACGAGTACCTGCCCTGCAGCAGTAGCGGAACAACCCACCAGCTAGTGGCGAGGACTATCGCGGCCAACCAGAATGCGCCGAGGCGCAGGCGAGTCCGGCCGCTGGTCTGGGTGAGGATGAACACGGCGGGCAGAACGAGAGCGTTCACGGTGGCGGCCGCGTTGACTCCGCCCATGCACAGGACGGCAACCCCTGATCTGGCCGCGGCTCTGACCAGCGGCGCACCGCGGGATGCTGACACGAGCGGCAGGACCGCCCACGGAGCGAGCATCCCCGGAATTATCCCGGCCGAGGTCGAACCGATCACGATGGTGAAGGTCGGCCACAGCGCGAAAGCTAGCCCGGCGATCGCCCTGGACCGTTCCGAGCCGATCCGCAGCGCGGCCGCTAGCTGCACCACGCCGCGGTAAGCGAGCGCGATGAGCAGCGCGAGCCAGAGCCGTTCGGTGATCCAGACCGGGAACCTCAGCAGCTGGCCAGCCAGATAGAACGGCGCCATCGGGACGGCGTAGCCGATGTACTGGTTCTGCAGTGACCCGAACCACTCCAGCGGATTCCACAGATGCCAGAGCCGGGCGTAAAAGCCAAGCGGGTCGATGTCGACACCGAGCTTGGTGTCGAAGAACATCAGGCCCGGATGGTTGGCGAGCAGGACGACGAGGGCAGCTAGCCAGACCCAGCGCGTCAGGCGAGCGGCGCTGAGTGGCCGCGGGTCCGATGAGTCATGTCCCGCCGAATCCGTGGCCGCCCCGGGACGGTCCAGATCCGGCCGGTCAGCCAGCGCGAGCGGTCGGACCGACCTCGACATGCGCCGACTCCCTCACCTCAGCATGCTGGCATGCGGCACCAGACCCCGCCGACCGGCTGAGCGCCAGCGGCGCGGACTCTTACCGCAGTAGGGACACATGCTACTTATCGAGAGAACCCGGCAGAGTCGCTCGCGAACCCTACCAAGCAACTATCCGGTATCGGAGATATACTCGCCTATCGGCCTATACCATCCGAGCTAGTCGGCTGCCTGCGTGGCCTCGTCATCTGACGACATGTCCTCCTCGTCGTCGTCCAGCGGGCCTTCCTCCTCGTACTCAGGCCGGCGCCGGAGCACAAGCACAAGCCCGAAAGCAAGGAGCACGATGCCGAGCAGCCCGGCGATCAGCGGAACCGTCGTGATCACCAGATTGGCCTTGGTGTCGTCCGACTTGACCATCTTGGCCGACGCGGCGATGCTGGCAGGCGTCATCTTGAGGTCGCCGCTGAACAGGTTCAGACGCACGGCCCCAGTGCTATCGCGCAAGGTGACCTGCTGGTTCTTCTCCGTCTCAACGGGGGCGCCGGTCACCGGGTCCACCCATGAGGTGTTCGTGGCCTGGTAGTACTGGCCCAGCGTCACCGACGGCTGGCTCTCGCCAACCAGCGAGCCCGGGAGCGTCTGGGTCGTGTACTGCGTCGGCGGCACCTGCTCGACGAACTTGTAGGTCGTTATACCGTCGATGGTCGCAGTGCCCTGGTAGGTCGCAGGCTCGGGCTTGAGCAGGGTGGTATCGAAGACCTGGTATGTCCTCTTCTGCGTATTGAACGGCCAGACGTAGCCCTGACCGGACAGATGCAGAGCGGTGTCCGTGCCGATGGAGTCGCCGCAGCAGTTGCCGATCAGCACGCCGGTGCGCCGATCGAAGGCCAGCCGCTGGATGGAGTACTGGTATATCAAACCGTTGGTCTGGTCATAGGCATAGCTGAACTCGGTCCAGACGGCGCGGGTCGAGGTGCCCGCTGCCACGTCGCCCTCGACGGTTGCAGTGACCTGCATGGTGACGCCGCTGAGTTCGTTGAGCTTGGCGACGCTGAAGTAGGAGACGTTGTGGCCGACCAGCGTGGAGACCAGATACTCATTCAGCGGGAACTTGACCGCAACACCGACCACATAGAAGTGCATCAGCAGGGCGACCACCACAAAGAATGTCCCCAGGCCGCTGGCAGTGAGCCCGATGACCCTGCGCATGCGCCCCTCCACATCCGTCACCACCGCGACGGAATCTTCGTTACCATTATGATATTTCGGATGATCATATTCCGAACAGGGAGCATGTTAGCGGCAATCTGGACAGGTGGCTATAGGAACTTCAGGCTCTGCCGCCGACCCGACGCCGCAGAACGTCCGCCACCAGCGCGGTCATCGCCGCAGCGCTCTGATCCCAGTCGAAGCGACTTGCCCAGGTACAGCAGGCGGCAGCCATCTCAGCGCGGCGGGAGGGGTTGGCCAGTTCCTTGAGCGCGCGCTCGGTCACGTCCGCGATGAGCTCGCCGTCCCGCACCAGCCAGCCCGTCTCACCGTCGCGCACCGCGTCGCGCAGACCGTCGACGTCATAGGCGACCGTCGGCACGCCGAGGGCCGCCGCCTCAAGGACGCACAAGCCCCAGCCCTCGCCACGGGACGTGTTGAGGTGCAGCAGGGCGTTCGCGACCAGCGCCCGCTTCTCATCCTCGGGCAGATACCCGCGCAGCCGGACCACTGACTCCAGACCGCGCGAGGCGATCTCGCTCACCAGCGAATCAGCCGCCGGACCACGGCCAACCATGTCGATGGTGATGCCGGTGTCGCGGAGCCGGTCGCCGATGTCGAGTACCCGGTCAGCGCGCTTGTGCGCGACCAGCCGACCGACCCAGACCAGCGATCCTGGGCCCGTGGCAGCCGATTCGGGCCTGGACTCGGCCAGGACTGGCCTGGCGAAGGAATCGGCCGACAGCCCGTTCGGAATGATGTGGATCGGTCCGGACCAGCGCAGTCTGCTCCGCATCGCCACCGCGGTCGAGTCAGAGACGGCGACGCACTCCTGCCGCCGGTAGCACCAGCGCGCCACCGGCCCTTCGAGTAGCCGACCAAGGGCAGCGACCACGGGCGAGAAATGTATCCCGAACTGGGCGTCGTGGACATGATGCATGACGCACAGCGCGGGTACTCCGCCCGGCAAGACCCATGGGGTGAAGAATGGGATGCCGTTCTGGCAGTCAATGACGGCATCGAAGGAGCGGCGGCGCAGCAGCAGCCAGGCAAGCACCCGTGGATAGACGGTGAAGCGCCCGCCGAGTCTGATGATCTCGATGCCGTCGCGGCGATCGCGTCCCGTCTGCCCGGGAGCGCGCGCGGTGATGAAGCGGACTGCCGCGCCCCGGCCTAGCAGCCCGCGCGCCATCTCCCACGCGTAGCGCTCGGCACCGCCCGCCTCAGGATGCCAGGGATCGCGCCAATTGATGACCGCGATCCTCCGGCCCGCCACGGACGAGGTCAGGTCGCGGTGAACCTTGGTCACGGCAGCGCGACCGACTCGTTCCCGCCGAGTTCGGCGAAGCTGACCGGCTCATGGTCCGCCGCCGCGGCGGGAAGCGGGAACGGTGCTCCGGCTCGCACTGACCTGCTCTGGCGATCGACGGCGCGGAGCATGAACCAGATGGACGCAAGCTCAAGACAGATGCCAAGCGAGTGCCGCGTCACGGAGAACGTGGATCCTGGCACATCACGCCACCGAACCGGGATCTCCATCGGATCGGCGCCCAGCCGCTGGCACCTGGCGATGAGCTCAAGATCAAACGCGAAGCCGACCGCTGCCATAGCTAGGGCGGCGCATCGCGCCAGCGGCCCGGCGAAGAACTTGAAGCCGCACTGGCTATCGGCCACCTCCGGGGCGATGGTCCGGCCTAGCATCCGGAATACAGTCGCACCAGATCTGCGGACAGCACTGTGCCGTACTTCGACCACCGACTCGGCGTGCGCCCGCGATCCGATCACCATGGAGTGGCCGGCCGTCAGCAGGCCGATGGCGACGTCCAGGGCCGACAGATCGGTGGCCATGTCGGCATCGCAGAATCCGACCAGCGGCGCGCGGGTAGCCAGCAACCCGGTCCGGACAGCCGCACCCTTGCCGCCCCGCTCGCAGCGCAGGAGTCGCACCGGCACCGGACCATCGGGCCACCGGCGGACGATCTCCGCTGTGCTGTCGGTGCTCGCGCTGTCGACTACCAGGATGGCGACATTAAACGGGAGTGTTTCCGCTTTCTCACATAGCAGAGCAAGCCCAGCAGGAAGCCTGGCGGCCTCATTCCTGGCCGGAATGACGATTTCGAGCCAGACTTGATCAGGCTCGGGCCGCGACGGAATTACATGCGCCATCCGGCTCAGCCTGGATCAGCGCGAACCATAGTTGTACAGCGGGGCGTTGACCGGGCTGCCGTTGGCAACCCCAAGCAGAATGCTGCCGGTGAGGATCGTGGCACCAACCGCAAGAACGGCACCGATCGCAACGGCGATCAGCAAGCGAGCCATGACACTCCTCCTTCAGCCGACTTTGCGACAGCCTAGAGCCAAGCCGCACGAGTGGCAAGAAGTAACGCGAAAGTAGCGATACTGGGTTTCTGCCTCATCTTGCCTGCTGGGAATCGGGCAGCCGGTACAGGACGAGACCGGGCCCGGCCAGCACGATCTGACAGCCGGGCAGACGGCTCAGGTACGGGTAGCTGCCCGGCGACGCGGCCCCGGGCACCCGCCTCTGCGGAACCCCCGGCGGCGACTGCGCGAAGCCTGCATCCACGATGACGTACCGGATGCCCGCCTTCTCAAGCGACAGGGTGAGCGGCCCGGCAGACGCAATCAGCCCGTCTAGCGCACGGGCGCGAGGATCTTCCCCCGGAATGGTGACAGCGCCGACCTGGACTGCGTCATTCCAGATCACCTGGCGCCGCACCAGCCTAGGCCAGGGATCCAGGACTGCCTCGCCGCCGTTCCAGCCGAATCGGCGGTAGGCCGCCCAGGGCAACAGCAGCACATCCCCCCGCGCGCGGTCGCTGTCGATCAGATTGCGCGCCACCAGCCAGTCGGCCGGATACTGCACCGGGCGCAGCCGGTTTCCGGCACCCCACGCGAGACCGGGCAGCAGCACGATCGGGGCGATGAGCAAAGCGATTCCGATCAGCGCCTTGCCTTCCTTCATGCCGAACGGCCGCGGGCGCCGCATGAGCCACGACACACCGAGACCCACACCTGCCGCTTCGGCAAGGGCAAGCGGCGCGACGAACTGCTGCCCATCGCGCAGGACGGCGAACCCTGGCCAGAACGCGATCATCGATCGGAGCACGCCCTGACCGCCCCCGGTCACCCCGACGGCGGCGACCGCGAAACCCGCGACCGCGGCGAAGCCCAGGCCCGGCCAGCGGTGCCTTCCGAGCAGGGCAAAGCTGCCGATCGCAGCTAGGACCAGAACCAGCCAGAGCGCCGATCCAGTGCCGCCATACCCCGCGGGGACGACCTGAGCGTTCCAGACACCGCCCAGCATCAGCAGGCTGCCTGCAGAGCCGAACGGAGTGTCAGCTCGCGCCGCGAAGGCCGCTGCTCCGGCTGGGCTGGTGAGCACGGTTCGGGTCAGGGCCGGCACCAGCCAGGGCAAGCTGAGCACCGTGAGGACTCCTAGCGCGGCCACGACCGCCGCGACTCGTTCTCTGATGGCCTGACCGGTCCCGCTGGCGGCGACTGGAAGGACAACAAGCCCGGACACGCACATGGCGGAGAACCCGCCGATCGCCGCCGGGACCAGCGCCAGAGCCAAGAGCCCTGCCTGGCGCCACCGAGTGGCCGCCGGGGATGTCAACGAGCGGAGCACCCAAGGCAGCCCGGCGTAACCGAGCAGCAGAGCCCACTGGCCGAGGATGAGGCGCTCGGCGACGAACGGATTCCAGGCGTAGCACACGCCGGCGGCGAGCTGCGCCATCCAGTGCTCGGCTCGCAGCAGCACCGCCACTCCGGAGCAGGCCAGCACGAATATGGCCAGCAGCAGAAGCTTCTGCACGAAGTCCGCGGGAAGAACATGGGCAAGCATGGTGACCACGGCATCACTCGGCACCGCCCTGGGCAGGGTTCCGCCGAGACCGAACATCGCAGCGTTGAACGGTGGCCTGGGCACGAACACCATGTCGTAGCTCAGCAGGTACCCCGGCGCAAGGCCGGGGCCGAGCGCGAGCATTCCGAGCAGCAGCCCGACGATCCCGGCGGGCGCTGTGCTGCGGATGCGGCTCACCCAGGAACCGGTGCCGCTGGGATCGGGCAGGTTCGCCGTGACGGTACGGGACTCCTGGCGCTCCGGTGCCTGGTGGAGGCGGACGCGGCTCACTCAGGAACCACTACCGCTGGGATCAGCCACGCACCGACCACCTTTCAGCCAGATCGACCAGAGTTTAGTGTCACGCCGGTGAAGCGACATGAAATCTTCCCGGTAATCCGTATTTGAGTCCCGCGATGACTGCGGCCGACCTCAGTTGGTGACTCGATCCGATCGCTAGCAGTCGGCATCCGCGGCCTGGCCGATCGTTGCATTGACTCCCGTCGCCGGTTGGACGGCTGGGCGAAAGCGCGGTTTCGTCCGCAAGGAAGCGCATAAACTCCCGCCATGCGCGGCAGCCAGACCCCCGAACGCGACCGGGCAAACTTCGGATTGCTTCGGTCTGCGCGGCTCTTTCGCCTGTTTCTTAGCGAGCAGGCAGACCCCGAACGCTTCTACCAAGGCGTGGCACGCGACTCGGTACGCCAGGTCGAGGAGTACACAAGCCTGGCCGGGCGCACAGTGTTGGACATCGGTGGCGGTCCCGGGCACTTCACCGCGGCCTTCCGGGCACGTGGAGCTGCATGCTATCTGTTCGAGCCTGATCTGGATGAGATGCTCTGCCGGGGCGAAGCTCCGCTTGGCGCTGTCATCGCGGACGGTTGCCGGCTGCCCGTGCGCGATGGCGCGGCAGACGTCAGCTTCTCCTCCAATGTCCTCGAGCACGTGCGCGATCCGGTCGGCCTGATCGACGAGATGGTGCGGTCTACCAAGGCCGATGGCCTTATCTATCTCTCATTCACGAACTGGTACTCCCCTTGGGGCGGACACGAGATGTCGCCCTGGCACTTTCTGGGCGCAGGCATCGCCGAGCGTCACTACGTCAAGCACCACCAGCGCCTCCCGAAGAACCGGTGCGGCACGAGCCTCTTCCCACTACACATCGGCGCGACATTGCGCATGCTGCGATCGCGCGACGATATCGAGGTGATTGATGCGCTGCCCCGCTACTACCCGCGCTGGTGCAAGCCGCTGCTCCGGGTTCCGGGCCTACGAGAGATCGCGACGTGGAACCTGCTGGTGATCCTCAGGCCGAAAGCCCGCCACTGCGAGCACGCTGGGCAAACTTGAGCCAAGGGAGAGCGCAGTCACGACCGTGATGCCGAGTTCCCTGCAGGCCTGAGTGGGCTGGCAATGGCTCTTAAGCTGCTGACATGACCGAACGTCGGGACCTCGCTGACCTGCGCCGGGACTGGACCGCGCTGGGCGAGGCCGACCCGTTCTGGGCCGTCTGCGTCGATCCGGCCAAACGCGGCGGCCGATGGGACGTCGATGAGTTTCTTGCCTCAGGCCGGGACGAGATCGCCGAGACGCTCGCTGACCTGGACAGACTGGGAATGGATGGACCCCGGCATGACGCCCTTGACTTCGGCTGCGGCGTCGGAAGGCTGACAGCCGCGCTCGCCGAGCACTTCGGCACTGTTACCGGCGTCGACATCTCGCCGTCGATGCTCAGCCATGCACGGGCACTGCATGCGAGCAACTCCCGGTGCTGCTTCGTATACAACGACCGACCCGATCTGTCGATGTTTCCCGACGACTCGTTCGATCTGGTCTACTCGAGCCTGGTTCTGCAGCATGTGGCCCCCGCGCTGTCCGATTCCTACCTTGCGGAGTTCGTCCGGGTGGTCCGGCCGGGCGGTTCCATCGCGATCGTGGCGCCCCAAAGACACCTGCGCACGCCGCGCGGACTGGTCTATGCCTACGCTCCGCACGTACTGGTCGCCTGGTTGCAGCGGTCAATATTTGGCTTCCCGGCGGCGATGCGCATGCACACCGTGCCGGATAGCCGGGTCAGGCGCGTGATCGAGCCGCTCGACGCCAGGCTGGTTGGCTCGGTGCCGCGCCCGCTGCCAGGTCACTGGCTGATGTCCGCCCATTTCATCAGCGTCTGCGGCAGCTCGTCACCAGCGGGTTAGCGGCTCAGCCAGGTACCGGTACCGCGGGAATCGGCTTGCTCAGAATGGACGGCACGGGATTTCCGATGCTCAGGTGAGTGAGGCACACCGAGGGGCCGCCGCCGATGAGCTGGACCGTGATCGAACTGCCGCCACCGAGAGCCGGCACATACACATCATGCTGGCCGGCCGGCAACGCCTCATCGTGCCACCGGCCGCCGAATTCCACTGCCAGCGCGGCCGACTGCCCGGAGTAGGTCAGGTCGAGCGTCCACGGCCAGACGTACAGCGGCGAGATACCAGGAATCTGCAGGCGCACCGGGCGATAACCAACACGCCAGCAGCCGTGGTCGGCCGCAGGCGGTGCACCAGCCCGGCCGAGTAGCAACACCCGCCACAACCTGCCGTTGTCGTCGAAGATCATCAGGTTCGCGATAGCGCCGGACGGAGCTGACGTCCAGCGCAGATGCTTGACCGGCAGTGCGTTGGCTAGCGGGCCGATGACCTGGGAAGTGTAGGCATAACGGCCGAACAACGCTGCTACTTCAATATCTGTCGGCGTTGGGGTGTCGAAGATCACGGCCCCCTGCGGCGCGACCGCGACCGCGGCCCGTGCGGTGGCGATGTACGACCGTGATGCCGCGCTGCTGGTATCGGCCTCGTAGGCGTGATAGGACCAGAGTGAGCCGACCGAGAACACGACCAGCACAGCAGCCGTTCCGAGCCGCCGCGGCCGCGCTGGCGGGTGACTCCGATACGCCGATTCCTCTTCCGTGACCGGCCAGAACGCAAGGCCCAAGCAGATTGCGAGCACCGGCAGGGAATCGGCCAGGTAGTGCAAGTCGGCCCCGAGCAGCGTGGCACTGGCAAGACCGACCCGGCCAATGACGAGGGGGGCGATCGCGGTCACGAAAACCCAGGCGGCCAGGATCACCCAGGCCCGCTCGGCACGACGCCGGTACCACAGGCTGGCCCCGACGATGACAGCGGCGACAACCCAGGCCAAGTAGGTCAGAATAGGCAGCTCAGCGGCGAATGCGAGGTCGCCGAGGGATAGCCATCGCCACGGACCACCCAGCGCCCCCGGGATGAAGCTGACCCGGGTCAGCACAGATACAAAAGACAGCACATTCGAGAACTGCCCCGGCTTGATCGGCTGCTGGTTCGAGGTCGGCAGCTGGTGGAAGAACACCACGGCGTATCCGACGGCCAGCGCGCCGTAGAGCACCCAGGCTCTCCAGTACTTGCGCAGAACTGCGAGCGCGGCTTGCGGCCAGCGTCCCGACGAGAAGAACGCCGTCGTCAGGGCGAAGATCAGCAGGGGGACGAGGACGCCGGCGTCGTCGAAGAGCATGCCCACGGCGAGCCAGACCGTCGCCACGATGGCATGCCAGAATTGTCCGCCCCGGATGTAGACGATGTGCGCGTTCAGCGCCATGAAGATGACCAGCTGGGTAGGCAGCCACAGCAAGGTGTTTGTCCAGAAGGTCAGTCCGGTCAGCATCAGCGGGGTGAATAGATACACGACAAACGGGATCAGGATCGCTGGCCGGTTGCCGAAGAGCGTCCTGAGCAGGCGCAGCAAGGCCACGCTGGAGGCGGCCAGGAAGACGATGGTGACGCTCGATGTCAGCACCCAGTCATACAGTGACAACCTGGCTAGCATCCAGGCGACCGCCATTGCGCCAGGAGTCATGTGGCCGTTGTACACAGTCATCAGGTAGCGCCAGTCGAGATGGCTGGCCAGCGCCCGGTCGAAGACCTGATAGTCGTCCTGGCGGAAATA
This sequence comes from uncultured Actinomycetota bacterium, assembly GCA_963850875.1. GTDB lineage: Bacteria > Actinomycetota > Actinomycetes > Streptosporangiales > Streptosporangiaceae > Chersky-822. The sequence goes on along the minus strand of CAWKNA010000003.1, from coordinate 520,328 downwards.
GGCGTGCCCAAGCACGACGCCCTTCAGCCACAGTTGAGCCACGATCAGCGCGATCGCGACCAGCGTGATCTGGTTGGTTCGGACCCATTCGATTGCCTCGCGGGGTGCCAGCTCAGTCGAATGAGTCGGAACGTCCTCGACCTGCGTCACTGCTCTTATCCATCCCTTCGGCCACGATCGACCCAGAGCCTAATGCTAAGTCGGCAAGTACGTTCAATCTCCCCATAACACCAGCGTGCGTCTCTGCAGGCGCGAGTTTCGATCTGCGCTCACCGCGCAGCCCGGCGCGGTCGCGCACAACGACCCAGAGTCGACTATAGCGACGGTTTTGACCACATAAGCTCCCAGCCAGGTGTGCCAGCGAGGCGCCACGATGCGCCCGGGAATTCGAAAGAGTGCGCAGATCCGTACGGCTCTTCAGGCTCTTCCTCGCCGAGCAGAGCACTCCGGAGCACCTCTATCAGAGCATCGCGCACGATGCCGTATGCGCCAACTGGATCAGTAAACGAGGCTTGCCGGGTCCACCGTCGCGCGCCCAAGATCCCTCCCCGGCACCGGCGATTGAATGCCTGCTCGACCAGCGGATGGTGTAACGGCGCAACTGCTCCTTCGTCGCGGGCTGCGGTGTAAATTTCACTGAGTCCGACGCCTGACCTGGGCCAACACTGACCGGTACCACACCGGGCGCTCGCCGCATCCCGCGGCGAATCCGTGCGATAGCTATTTTCTGGCGAGGAAACACGTGCCCACCGGTCACCAGCCTTCGCTCAGCTTCTCCGCTGACGCGGTGATCATCGGCGGCTGCGGCCGGGTCGGGCTCCCGCTCGGCATCGCTCTCGCCTCGCGTGGTCTTTCGGTGCGGCTCTATGACCTCAACGCAGCCGCTGTCGCCATGGTCAACGACGGGCGCATGCCGTTCACCGAGCAAGGGGCGGACCAGCCGCTGCGGGCCACGATCCGGGACGGCAGGCTCAAGGCAACCACCGACCCGGCAGTCGTGAGTACCGCAGAGGTCCTCGTCATTGTCGTCGGGACTCCGGTCGACGAGCACCTCAACCCGGATCTGGGCGCGGTGCCGAAGGCCCTGGAACGCTGCGCCGAGTATCTGGTCGACGGGCAGCTCATCATCTTGCGCAGCACCGTCCACCCGACGGTCACCGCGCTGACCGAGCGCATGCTGATCAAGCGGGGCCTGCAGGTTGACGTGGCATTCTGCCCGGAGCGCATCGCCGAAGGGCATGCCATGGTCGAGCTGTTCGACTTGCCGCAGATTGTCGCTGCGCGCACGGACCGGGCTGGCGACCGGGCGGAGAAGTTCTTCCGCTCGCTGACCGGGGAGATCGTCCGGCTGGAGCCGGAGGAGGCCGAGCTCGCCAAGCTCTTCACCAATACCTGGCGGTATATCAAGTTCGCCACCGCCAACCAGTTCTGGATGATGGCGAACGACTACGGGCTTGACTTCGAGCGGATTCGCGACGCCATCCGGCACAATTACCCCCGAGCCGCTGACCTGCCGGGGCCAGGTTTCGCGGCCGGTCCGTGCCTGCTCAAGGACACGATGCAGCTCGCAGCCTTCAACCAGAACAACTTCGTGCTCGGCCACTCCGCGATGCTGATCAACGAGGGACTCCCGCTCTACCTGGTCTCCCGGCTGGAGACGCGCTTTGACCTGGCGTCGATGACGGTGGGCGTACTCGGGATGGGATTCAAGGCAGGCAGCGACGATCCGAGGGAGAGCCTGTCGTACAAGCTGCGCAAGATCCTCATCCTCAAGGCCAATGAGACCCTCTGCAGCGACCCCTACATCGCGGACGAGCGGTTCTGCCCGCTCGAAGAGGTGCTCGAGCGGGCAGACTTGCTGGTCATCGCCACGCCGCATCAGGAGTACGCCGGGCTGGTGACCGACAAGCCGGTCGCGGACATCTGGGGCGTGACGGGACGAGGCATGCGAATATGAGTCCAGATGTCACGGTCGTGATTCCGGTCTACAACGAGGGCGAGGCGATTCTCCCCTGCCTGGACCGGATCCTGCGATCGGTGACCTTGCCCTGCGAGGTGCTCGTCGTATATGACGCCCCTGACGACACCACGGTCCCCTATATCGAGAAGGTCGCCGAGTCCGACCCGCGGGTGCGCGGCTTGCATAACACGTATGGCCGCGGGCCAGCCAACGCCATTCGATTCGGGTTCGACGAAGCGTCCTCGCCGGTGACGGTGGTCACCATGGCCGATGGCAGCGACGATCCACGCCAGATCGACGACCTGGCTCGCCTGGTGGAACGGGGTGTCGCCGTCGCCGCCGCATCCCGGTACATGCCCGGCGGCCAGCAGGTCGGCGGCCCGCGGCTCAAGCGCGCGCTGTCCAAGTCGGCCGGCAAGTCGCTGCGAGTGCTCGCCAGGACCGGCACCTGCGATGCGACCAACAGCTTCAAGGCATACTCAACCGACTTCGTGCGGCAGGTTGGGATTGACTCACGAACCGGATTCGAGATCGGTCTCGAGCTCACCGCCAAGGCGACCAGGCTGCGGCTTCCTGTCGCGGAGATCCCGACCATCTGGCTGGACCGCACGCTCGGCGAGTCCCGATTCGACCTGGCCCGCTGGCTGCCAAGCTACCTAGCCTGGTATCGCTTCGCATTCGGTCGCCGCCTGACCGTAGACCAGATGACCGCACGCCGGACTCGCGATTCTCAGGTTTCGACATCGGTGCAATAGCGCGTCACCATCAGGTCGAGCAACTCGCAGGAGAGTTCGTGGCCAAGGTTCTTGTCACCGGCGCTGCCGGTTTCATCGGCGGCTACGTCGTCCAGGAGTTGCTAGACCATGGCCACAGCGTGGTGGGCGTGGACAACTTCTCCAAGTACGGTCCGGTCAAGCACAGTTACCACGACCACCCGAGTTACCACTTCGTCGAGGGCGACGCCCGCGACGTCGACCTGATGACCGGCCTGCTTGACGGGTGTGAGCACTTCATCGCCGGCGCGGCGATGATCGGCGGAATCTCCTACTTCCACGCATACGCCTACGACCTGCTCGCGACCAACGAGCGGATCATGGCCGCCAGCTGCGACGCGGCACTACACGCCAGGAAGTCGGGCACGCTGCAGAAGATGACCTATGTCAGCTCGTCGATGGTGTACGAGAGCGCCGACAGCTGGCCGTCAGCCGAGGGCGACGAGCGGCGGATCGCCCCGCCGCTCTCGTCATACGGTTTCCAGAAGCTGGCCGTCGAGTACTACGCGCGTGCCGCCTGGGATCAATACCAGCTGCCCTACACCATCGTGCGTCCCTTCAACTGCGTCGGTGTCGGCGAGGGCCGAGCGCTTGGCCAGGTCGAAGTGCTCTCCGGCAACGTCAAGCTGGCCATGTCTCACGTCGTGCCCGATCTGGTGCAGAAGGTAGTCAAGGGCCAGGATCCACTGCACATCCTCGGCGATGGCAATCAGATCCGGCACTACACCTATGGCGGTGATCTGGCTCGCGGGATCGTGACCACGCTGTTTCACCCAGACGCGGTCAACGACGACTTCAACCTGTCCACCGCCACCTCGACCAGCGTGCGCCAACTCGCTGAGCTCATCTGGCGCAAGATCAGGGGCGCGGACGTGCCGATCCGCTTCGTCAGCGATCCTCCGTACGAGCACGACGTGCGCAAACGGGTCCCCGACGTCCGCAAGGCCAAGCGGGTGCTGGGCTATGAGGCCAGCACAACGCTCGACCAGATGCTCGATGAAGTCATCCCGTGGATCGAGGAGGCAATCAGGGACCGGCGGCTGTAGTCCGGCCGAGGTTAGCCCGACCCGAGCTGAGGAACGCAGCACCAGACAGCCGAAGGGACACCGCAGCGCGACAGCCGAAGGGACACCGCAGCGCGACAGCCGAAGGGACACCGCAGCCCGACAGCCGAAGAACGCGCAGCCTGGCGCCGAAGGACAGCTCAGCCGGACAGCTCGGCGGCTATGGTCGCGCCCAGCTCCCAGCAGGCTTGCAGATCATCGCGGGATGGCTGGCCCGTGACGCAGACCGGCGGCCTGATCTGCCGCCAGCTCAGTCCGGTCGTGATCGTCTCGACCGCACGGACGGCGCCGGTCGTGTCGCTGGCACCGTGCACGTACAGCGCGTACGGGCGCCGCTTGGTGGCCTCCAGGCACGGATAGTAGATGCCGTCGAAGAAATGCTTGAGCGCCCCCGACATGTAGCCGATGTTGGCCGGCGTGCCGAGCAGGTAACCGTCCGCGACGAGCACGTCGGCGGCACCTGCGGTCAGCGCCGGCGCCAGCACGACCTCGATGCCCTCGATCTCGTCGGTGCGCGCCCCGGACACCGCGGCCTCCAGCATAGCCTGCATGGCCGGCGACGGCGTGTGGTGCACGAGCAGCAGACGGGGCATGCGCGGAGCTTAGTCGGCCAGCCGATGAACGCCCCGCCTGGCTTCCATGAGCGCCCCGACCTGGCTCCATGAGCACCCCCGACCTGGCTCCATGAACGCCCCCGCGCTGCCTTCCATGATCGTGGAGAGTTGTATGCGGCATACGCATAAAAGTCTCCGTGATCATGGAAATCGATCGCCATCCACTGCTCTGACGGTGGCCAGCACCTTGCCAGTCTGCTGTCGATCAACTTAGACTGAACATTCAGTCAATTATCTTTGGAGTGCGTCATGACCGACAATCGGGCCGCAACCGATCGAAAACCCACCCATCAGACCGCCGCGAGTCCAGCCAGTCCCGCGAGCTCCGCGAGTCCGGCAAGCTCCGCGAGTCTCGCCAGCTCGGCGAGTCTTGCGAGTCCCGCAAGCTCCGCGAGTCCCGCAAGCTCCGCGAGTCCCGCAAGCTCCGCGAGTCCCGCACACACCGCGAGTCCCGCAAGCTCGGCCACCGCGACCGCCTCGCCAGTCCGGCCGGGAACCCCACCGGCCCCTCGTCGGCCAGGGACACCGCGCCCGGACCGGCCGTCGGCCGGGCCGAGCCTCGACGACATCATCGCCGAGCAGGAGCGGATCTTCATCCGCCGTCAGCCCGAGTCGTCCCGGCTGGCCGCTCAGGCCCTTCAGTCTCTGGCCGGAGGCGTCACCTCCAGCTGGCAAATCTCCCGCCCGCAGCCGGTATGGCTGAGCCACGGCCGCGGATCGAAGCTTTACGACGTCGACGGCCATGAGTACGTCGACATGCACGGCGGATATGGCGTCGCGCTGGCCGGACACGCCCATCCCGCGATCGTCGCCGCGGTGCAGCACCAGGTCGCCCGCGGTACTCACTTCGCCCAGCCGACCCGCGATGCGCTCGCCGTCGCCCGCGAACTCGCCCGCAGGTTCGAGCTGCCGCAGTGGCGCTTCGTGAACTCCGGCACCGAGGCCACCATGGAGGCCGTGCACCTGATGCGGGCGGTCACCGGCCGCGATCTGATCATCAAGATCGAGGGCTGCTACCACGGGCACCACGACTCGGTCCAGGTCTCGGTCTATCCCGACGCCGATGAGATCGGACCGGCCCACCGGCCGGCCAGCGTGCCGTCCAGCACCGGCATCCCGCGCGCCATCACCGACCTGACCCTGATCGTGGGCTTCAACGACCTAGCCGCCGTGGACCTGCTGCTGCGCGAGCATCACGGGCAGATCGCCGGCTTGATCCTCGAGCCGATCATGATGAACGCGGGCATCATCCTGCCCGAGCCCGGCTACCTGGCCGACCTGAAGGAACTGCTGCACGCCCACGGGGCACTGCTGACCTACGACGAGGTCAAGACCGGGCTGACCGCGGGGCCGGGCGGCGCCACTGGCATGACCGGCGTGACGCCGGACATCATCTGCCTGGCGAAGGCCATCGGCGGCGGCCTCTCCGTGGCCGCGGTCGGCGGCACCGACCAGGTGATGGGGCATGTGGCCGACGGCACGTATGACATGGTTGGCACCTTCAACGGCAATCCGCTGGCGATGGCGGCCACCCGGGCAATGCTGGAGGAGGTGGTCACGCCGGAGGCCTACCAGCGGATAGAGCGGCTGCGCCGACGCGCCGTCACTGGCGTTGAGCGGGAGATCACCAAGACCGGCCTTGCCGCGCGGGTAGTCTCGGTGGGTGCCAAAGGCTGCATCGTCTTCACCACCGAGCCGGTCCGCGACTTCAGGGACTTCCTGGCGATCAACGACTCCTACAGTCACGCGCACTGGCTGTTCCAGCACAATGGCGGCGTCTTCCTGCCGCCATGGGGGAAGAGCGAGCAGTGGCTGATCTCAGTGCAGCACGATGAGGCCGACATCGACCGGTTCACCGGCAACGTGGCCACGTTCGCCGCAAGCGTCGCCGGAGTCAGCAGTGTCGGGCAGGTCCGCCAGATAACTGGATAAGCCGTAAGTACAATGATCCGTCGCCTGATAGCTATGGCTCGCCGCGGTCCAGGCGGCGGCAGAGATAGCTGACCGACTCCCCAGGACTTGACTGGCGGAAGGCAGTCACAGCCATGCACCCACGCGAAGGCTGGCGTGCCGATGCCACGCCAGCCCGCCGACTGGCCGACGCCACGCCAGCCCGCCGGCTCGCCGACGCCACGCCAGCCCGGCGGCTGACCGACGCCACGCCAGCCCGGCGGCTGACCGACGCCACGCCAGCCCGGCGGCTGGCCGGCCTGACCGACCCGACCGGCCCCGGCAGCTCGGCGCCAAGGCCCGGTCTGAGCAGGCGCGGCTTCCTTGCCAGGGCAGCCGGCGCCGGCCTCGCGGCCGGCGGCCTGAGCAGCCTGCTCGCAGCCTGCGGCGCGGCCACGGCGGGCGTCGCCCTCCCGGAGGACATCCCGACCCCCCGGCCGGACGAACCGGTCGCCTGGCCGATTTATGCCACGAACCAGCCGATCAGGAGCGGGCTGCTGCCCGAACGCGACGCCACGCTGAAGATCTACAACTGGGCGGGCCACGTCAACCGGCAGTGCCTGGACGACTTCGGCAAGAAGTACCGCTGCCGGGTCGAGCTGACCACGTTCAGCACGATGACGCAGGCCCTGGCCAAGCTCACCAGCGGCCGGGCGAGCTTCGATGTCCTGATGGGCGTCACCCCCGACGCGCTCAGCACGCTGATCGTGGCCAAGCTGCTCATGCCGCTGAACCACAGCTACCTGCCGAACATCAGCCAGGCCTGGCCCCCGTTCACGAACCCGTTCTACGACGAGAACTGGCAGTACACCGTCCCCTACACGATCTACACCACCGGGATCGCGTGGCGGAAGGACCTGGTGCCGCAGGACCCCTACGCTGCCGCGAACGGGTGGGCCTTCCCGTGGCAAGGCAAGTACCGGGGCAAGGTCGCGATCCTGGATGACTATCGGGAAGGGATCAGCCTCGGACTGCTGCAGAGCGGAACCATCGACCTCAACACCACCGATCCTCGGCTGATCCTGACCGCCCAGCAGGCACTGCAGGAACTTGCCAGACTGACCAGCCTGCGGATCGACAACAACAGCCGCACCGAGATTCCGTCCGGCCAGGCCTGGATCCACCAGGCCTGGTCCGGGGACATAGCGGCGGCGGCGAGGTACCTGCCCAAGGGCATGCCCGTCGAGGTGATCGGCTACTGGTTCCCGCCAGATGGCGTGGGCCCGGTGGCCAACGACACCAACACCGTGCTGCGCGGCGCGCAGAACCCGGTGCTCGCGCACCTGTTCCTCAACTTCCTGCTCGACGAGCGGAACGCGCTGACCAACATCCGCGCCAACGGCTATCTGCAGCCGTTGCAGGGCATCACCCCGAGCAGGCTGGTGCAACTGGGGATCCTGCCCGCGAGCCTGATCTCCACCGCCGTGCTGCCCAGCTACTTCAACCGCGGCCTGCAGGAACTAGCCATCCCGGTCGCGGCCGACCAGCTGTGGCAGTATGCGTGGCAGAGGGTCAGTCAGCGTGGCTGAGCACCGCGGACACCGAGCCACCGCGCGAAGCGCGGGGAAGCACGGAAGACTCGGCATTAGGATATTTTATGGATTATACGATTTACCTCTTTGAGGCCAACTTGACCTTCCTGTAATCTCGAAATCCTTGTCTTCCGAGCACCAGTAGTAGTAATCAGGAGTAGTTGACGGACGGTTCAGCCACAGGTGCCGGTCACGCAACCGGAAACCCTCAGATCGGCTGAAACCGGGCTTGCTGAGAACCGGACTTGCCAGAGCCGGACTTGTTCAGAGCCGGACTTACTGAGCGAAGGGGTGGCACACCATGCATCCGAAGGAAGGCTGGCGGGCCGACGGAACCCCGCCGATACCAGGATTGTCCCGCCGAGGTTTCCTGCGCCAGGGAGCCGGCGCCGGCCTGCTGCTTGGCGCCGGAGGTATCGGCTCGCTGCTTACGGCCTGTGGCTCAACGTCCGGCGGCAGCACGCCGACCGGCGCCGCGACTGGCCTGCCGCGGCCGAACAACCCGGTGACCTGGCCGATAAACGCCGGCAACAAGCCGATCAAGAGCGGGCTGCTGCCCGAGCGCAATGCCACGCTCAAGATCTACAACTGGGTCGCCTACGTCAACCAGCAGTGTCTGAACGACTTCGGCAAGAAGTACGGCTGCAAGGTCGAGGTCACGACGTTCAACACGATGACGGAGGCCCTGGCCAAGCTGGGCAGCGGTCAGGTCAACTTCGACGTGTTCATGGGCGTCACCCCGGACGTGATCGGCAAGGTCATCGGACAGCAGATCGTCCAGCCGCTGAACCACAGCTACATCCCGAACATCAGCCAGGCCTGGGCCGAGTTCACGAACCCGTTCTATGACCGGCACTGGCAGTACACCGTCCCCTACACGATCTACACCACCGGGATCGCCTGGCGGAAGGACCATGTCTCCGAGGATCCGTACTCGGTGGCTAACGGCTGGGCCTTCCCCTGGCAGTCCAAGTACGCAGGCAAGGTCGCGATCCTTGACGACTACCGCGAGTCGATCAGCCTCGGTCTGATGAAGAACGGCGTCTTCGACCTGAACACCACCAATCAGGCGCAGATCACCGCTTCGCAGCAGCAGCTGCAGAGTCTCGCCAAGCTGACCAACATGCACATCGACAACAACGACTACACCGAGGTTCCCTCCGGCCAGATCTGGATTCACCACGCCTGGTCCGGCGACATGGCCGCCGCGGCGCAGTACATGCCCAAGGGCGTGCCGGTGGACGTGGTCGGGTACTGGTTCCCGCCGGATGGCAAGGGGCCGGTCTCGAACGACACCAACACGGTGCTGCGCGGCGCGCAGAACCCGGTGCTCGCGCACCTGTTCCTCAACTACCTGCTCGACCTGCCGAACGTGCTGACCAACATCAGCTACAACGGCTACATGCAGCCGATCGCCGGCGTCACGCCGCAGCGGCTGGTAAGCGACGGAATCCTGCCGAAGAGCCTGACCTCCACCGTGGTACTCCCGAGCTACTTCGACCGCGGCGTGATGGAACTGCAGCTGCCGGTCCAGACTGACCTGGCCTGGCAGCAGGCCTGGCAGACAGTGAGCCACGGCGTCTAGGCGGGCCTGCCGATGACGTTCCCCAGCGCCCTGCGCCGTGGCGGGCCGCGGCCGCGAAGCGAACGCAAGCGCGCGGGCAAGCTCCAGCATCACCGGATCTTCTTCGTAGCACTCGCCGCGCCTGGCATCATCTGGCTGACGCTGCTGTTTCTGGTGCCGTTCTATGACGTGCTCGCGATCGCAGGCGGTCACCTGAACCTGCTCACCGAGCAGCCGATCGCGGTCTACAACCCGCTCCGGTGGTCAGCGGCGAACCTGGCATCGACCTGGCACGACATCTATGGTGCCGCGTCATTCGAGTGGCCGATCATCTGGCGGACGCTCTGGTACACCGCCATAGCCGCGGCCCTGTGCCTGCTGATCGGCTATCCGGCCGCCTATTTCGTGGCCAGGTTCGCCGGTCGGCGCAAGGCGTTCTTCCTCGTGCTGCTGATCGCGCCGTTCTGGATCAGCTACATGATGCGGATGCTGGCCTGGATCGACCTGCTGCAGACTAACGGCTACGTCAACAAGGTGCTCGGCTTCCTGCACCTGCCCGGGCAGGTGAACTGGCTGGGCGGCCACTGGTACACCGTTGTGTTCGGGCTGGTCTACGGGTACATCCCCTACCTCATCCTGGTGCTCTACGCGGGCCTTGACCGGATCGACGGCTCGCTGCTCGAGGCCGGCCGCGACCTTGGCCTGGGCCGGGCCAGGACGTTCGTCAAGGTGACCCTGCCGCTGTCCAGGCAGCCGATCCTGACCGGGCTGCTGATCACCGTGCTGCCGATGCTCGGCGACTACTTCACCAACCAGCTACTCTCCGGTACGCCGAGTACCGCGATGATCGGCAATGTGATCGACAACCAGCTCTCCACCAGCGGCTTCGAGGGACAGGGTGCCGTGCTCTCGGTACTGCTGCTGCTCGTCCTGGTCGCGCCGATGGTCTACTACGTGCTGGCTACGGCCCGGTCCGCGCGGGAGGCTGCATGACGACGGCAACTACTCCGGCGACCACTGCCACCGCGGCCGGCACCACCCAGGCCAGGACCGGACTGCCCTGGCCGAAGCGCAATCCGTGGCGCCATCCGTGGTTCCTGGAGAGCTTCACCTGGCTCTACCTGATCTGGTCGCTGCTGCCGATCGCGCTCGCCGTGCTGTTCTCCTTCAACAACGGCAAGTCGCAGAGCGTCTGGCAGGGTTTCTCCTGGCGCTGGTACATCACCGACCCGCTCTACTCGGTCGCGCACGACTCGGTCCTGCAACTGTCGATCCTGCAGACCATCAAGCTGTCCGCCTACACCACGCTGATCGCGATTCCGCTCGGCGTGACGTTCGCGCTGGGCATCCACCGGTGGCGAAGCAAGACCTCAGCCACGTTCAACTTCGTCATGCTGCTGTCGTTCGTGATCCCGGAGCTCATTTTCGGCGTGGCCATGTTCTTCGTGTTCACCACGCTGTTCAGCTCCAGGCCGCTCGGCCTCGGCACCATGGCGGAAACGCTAGCGCTGGTCACCTGGAACGTCAGCTGGCCGGCCATCATCGTGCAGGCCAGGCTCGCGACCATCGGCAACCAGTACTCCGAGGCCGCCGCCGACCTCGGCTGCACCCCGTTCCAGACCATGCGCCGGGTGATGATGCCACTGCTGGCGCCGGCCATCTTCGCCAGCGCTGTGCTCGTCTTCTCCAGCGTCATCGACGACTTCGTGATCGTCGACCTGCTCAGCACCAACGCCGCCAATACCCCGATGTCGGTCTATATCTATAGTCAGCAGCACGGCGGCAACGGCGGGCCCGCGCTGAACGCCCTCGGCACGATCATGCTGGTGATGTCGTTCATCATCGCCATCATCGGTTACATCGGCTACCGGGTCATGACCCGCGGCGAGCGTGGCACCACCGCCGCGGCACTCACCACTATCGCTGGCGGCAGCTGACGTGGTGCAGCTACCCAGCCGGGCGCAGGTGGTGATCGTCGGCGGCGGGGTGATCGGCTGCAGCATCGCCTACCACCTCGCGCACCTGGGCTGGACCGACGTGGTGCTGCTTGAGCAGCACGAGCTGACCGCCGGCACGACCTGGCACGCGGCCGGGCTGATCACCTCGGCGGGCATGACCGATGAGACCGCGCTGTTCTTCAGCCGGTACTCGCGCGACCTGTACGCCCGGCTGGAAGCCGAGACCGGCCACTCCACCGGCTTCCGGCCGGTCGGCCACATCTCGCTGGCCACCACTCCGCAGCGGCAGGCCGCACTGCGGCGCGAGGCGGCCTGGATGCACGGCTTCGGCGTCGAAGACACCGAGATCTCACCGCGCGAGCTGGCGCAGATGTGGCCGCTGGCCAGAACGCACGACGTGATTTCCGCGTTCTACGTGGCCGACGAGGGCCGCGCCGATCCGGTCGGCGTGGCCACCTCGCTGGCCAAGGGCGCACGGCAGCTTGGCGCCCGGATCATTGAGGGCGTGGCTGCCACCGGAGTGCAGACCCGCCGCGGCCGGGTCACCGCGGTGCTGACCGAAGCTGGCCCGATCGAGACCGAGGTCGTGGTGAACGCGGCCGGCCTGTGGGCCCGCCAGTTCGGCGCGCTGGCCGGGGTGCACGTGCCGCTGCAGGCGGCCGAGCACTACTACCTGCTCACCGACACCGTGCCTGGCATGGCCGCCGACCTGCCGGTGATCGAGGATCCGGACAGCTACGGCTACTTCCGGCCAGAGGGTGACGGGATGCTGGTCGGCCTGTTCGAGCCGGTGGGAGCACCCTGGTCGCTGGACGGAGCGCCGCGCGACTTCTCGTTCGGCAAGCTGCCGCCCGACTGGGATCGGATGGAGCCGTACCTAGCCAGGGCAATGGAGCGGATTCCGTCGCTGGCCGATACCGGGGTGCGGACGTTCTTCTGCGGCCCCGAGTCGTTCACCGCCGACGTCAGGCCGCTGCTCGGGCCCGCGCCTGAGCTTGACGGGTACTTCGTCGCGGCCGGCCTGAACTCGCTCGGCATCCTGTCCGGCGGCGGGGTCGGCAACATGATTGCGCACTGGATCGTCGACGGGGTACCGCCGGTCGACGCCACGCCGGTCGCGATCGACCGGACGGCCAGCTACGAGACCTCGCGCCGGTTCCGCGCCGAACGCACCGTCGAGCAACTCGGCGTCCTGTTCGGCGACGCCGTCTGGCCGACCTGGAAGCCCACCACCGGGCGGAACGTGCGCCGCTCCGTGCTGCACGACCGGCTGGCGGCGGCGGGCGCCCACTTCGGCGTCTCGGCGGGCTGGGAGTTCGCCGAATGGTTCGCCGAACCCGGCGAGCACCCGGTCACCACGCTGGACTACCAGCGCCAGGCCAGCCACCCGATCGTCGAGCGGGAGCACCTCGCGGTCCGCGAGGCGGTCGGCGTGATCGACATGAGCCTGATGGCCAAGCTGATCGTGCAAGGACCGGACGCGGCCGCGGTGCTCAGCCGGCTGTCGGCCAACGACGTCAGCCGCGAGGTCGGCCGCCTGGTCTACACCCAGTGGCTCAACCAGGCCGGCGGCATTGTCGCCGACGTCACCGTGACGCGCCTGGCGGAGGAGAAGTTCCTGGTGATCGCCAGTGACATCATCCACCGCAGGATCGAGCCGCTGATCCGGCGTGACACCAGCGCCGGCGAGGTTGCCACGGTCACTGACGTCACCTCAGGCACCACCCTGCTCACCGTGCAGGGCCCGGCATCACGGGAACTGATCACCCGGCTGACTGACGCGGATTTGTCGAACAATTCGTTTCCCTATCTGTCGGCCCGCCAGGTGCATGTCGGCTACGCGCCGGTGCTGGCGGCCAGGGTCACCTATGTCGGCGAGCTCGGCTGGGAACTGCATGTGCCCGCCGAGTACGCGGCCGGCGTCTACGACGACCTGATGGCGGCCGGAGCCGATCTCGGTATCCGCCCGGTCGGGCTGTCCGCGATGTCGGGCCTGCGGTTGGAGAAGGGCTACCGCGACATGGGCATCGACATCGACAACACCGACAACCCGATCGAGGCCGGCCTGGGCTTCGCCGTCGCGTGGGATAAGCCGGGCGGGTTCATCGGCCGCGAAGCGCTGCTCAGGGCGCGTGCACAGGGCCCGCCGAGGCACCGCGTCGTCGGCCTGATCGTCGAGGATCCGGATGCCGACCTGTTCGGCAACGAGCCTGTGCTGCTCGGCGGCGAGTGGGCAGGCTACGTCCGCGCCGCCGCCTACGGCTACACCGTCGGCGGCCCGGTCGCGCTGGCCCAGGTCTCGTGCCCCGACGGCGTCACGGCGCAGTGGCTGAAGGCGGGCGACTTCCGGGTGCGGACCCACGCGGGCGACTGGCCGGCCCGGCTGCAGGTCGCCCCCTTCTACGACCCGCAGCGCCTGCGCATCCTCGACGAGCGCTGACATGGGGGCGCTATTCGCCTTGGTAAAGCCGGTCGAGATCGACCAGGACGACCTCCGCGGAGCGTGCCGCCAGGTTACGCAGCTCATCGGAGAAGCCCGCTCCGGAGCAGAGCGCAAGCCGGGTCCGGTCGCTCGCCCGCGCCGCCGGATGGTCGCGGAGCAGGTCACGGGCTCTGGCCAGGCGTTCCACATGGCCGGGCGTTAGCACCGTGTTCCACTTCGCCTCGCCCAGGCAGAGGACCTCTGGCCGGCCGGCCTCGCCCTGAGCCAGCACGACGACGTCGATCTCATGGACGGCCCGGCTCGACCTGTCGTTGATGGTGCCGCTGCCTATCGTCGCCGGGTACCCGCCGAATGTGTCGGCCGCCGCATACCACCGAGCCCAGTCCCGGCAGACTCGCTCGAAGTGCGGGCCCACCACCTTGCTGGCAAAGGTCTGCCGTAGCCGGCGCCACACCTCGGCAGCACGGCCTGGCCGCTCCAGATCGCCCCAGGCCGGCCGCATCACGGCGTGATAGAACGCCACCATCGGCTCGGCAATGCGGTACGCCGACCGATTGCCGCGGAAAAGATCTGCTTCCTTATAGATCAGCCCGGCGTCCGCAAGAACGCCGAGCGGATGCGCCAGGTCCGTCGACGGACGAGCCAGATAGCCAGCGATACCGCCGCGCGTCGCATTGCCCTCCGCGATCGCAGCGAGCACGGAGTGATAGAGAGATGTGTCGCGCAGGTCGGGCTCGGTGGCCAGCAGGTAACGCGCTTCCCGGAAAAGCGGCCGAGCGGGGTTGAGCACCGTCCGCACTACCCACGGGTCGAAGTCGCCCGGGCCAGCCGGGGTGTCGTTTTGGGAAAACTCCCGCCGGTACGCCGGCGTGCCGCCGACGACGGCGTTAGCCAGCATCGCCGTTCGCGGGTCCGGTATCTCCCAGAATCTCGCTGCCTGCCGGAAGTCGAAGGTGGGAACGACCAGCTCAAGCGACGCCCGGCCGCGCAGCGGCGCGCCGCCGGATAGCAGCCTGCCCATAAATGACATGGCTGAGCCGCAGAGCAGCAGCCGGACCCGAGCACTGGATCGCCGATCCCTCGGGTCTAGCTGGCGCTGGATCAGGGACGGCAACTCCGGAGCCTGCCTGACCAGGTATGGAAACTCATCGATTACGGCGACCATTGGAGCGTCGCGGGGCGACCCACGCAGTAGCTGTGACAGTGCCTCGTCCCAGCTGGCGAACCGGTAAGGAACTGGCTCGCCGCGAAAGCCCGCCAGTGCCGCACCGAACTCGCGCAGCGACTCAGGTGCCGTGGCTTCGGTGGCAGTGAACATCATGCCGCCGGCGGCGCGAGTGAGCGCGTCAAGGAGGTACGTCTTGCCCTGGCGACGGCGGCCAGACACTATCCCGAGCGTCGCCTCCGGCCGGTCGTAGCTGGCGAACCGAACTAGCTCGCTCCACTCGAATTCCCGGTCGAACATCTCAGCGGGTCTATCGATGATCATCTCCAGATGTATAGGTACAGTTATAATAACTACAACTATACAACTGGCTGCTCGGGATGCCGCTGCCCACGGCCGTCAGCAGGCCGCTCGCCCAGGACGATCTCAAGTTCCTCGGCTGGCCTTCGGCGATCTCGAGCTCCTCGGCCAGCCTGACTGATCTTGAGTTCCTTAGCCGGCCTGGGCGACCTCGAGGTCTTCGCCGGTCTCGCTGATCTCTTCGCCGGCCAGCACCCGCAGCGCGTCTGGGGCCAGGTGCACGTGCACCGGCGTACCCTGCGCCAGGTCAGCCCGGCCGCCGTCGTTCTGCACGAGCGCCTGCACCTGCGCGCCGGCGGCCAGCCGCAGCATCACCTGAGTGGCCGAACCAAGGTAGACGAGACGTTCCACCATGGCCGGGACCCGGTTCGGCCCGGTCGACCCGAACTCCTCGATCCTGACCCGCTCCGGCCGGATCACGGCGTGCGCCCGGCTCGGCGTGCCCTGACCGCCGAAGTCGGCCGAGAGCACCGACTCGCCGAGCTCGACCCTGCACTGCTCGCCAGGTCCGCGCTCGATGACGGTGACCTCCATCAGGTTGGAGACGCC
Source organism: uncultured Actinomycetota bacterium (assembly GCA_963850875.1). Lineage (GTDB taxonomy): Bacteria > Actinomycetota > Actinomycetes > Streptosporangiales > Streptosporangiaceae > Chersky-822. The sequence continues at coordinate 504,396 of CAWKNA010000003.1, read as the reverse complement.
GAGGAAGTCGGCCACGTAGGTGTCGGCCGGCTCGTCGTAGATCTCCTGCGGCGCACCCAGCTGCACGATCCGGCCCGCCCGCATGACGGCGAGCCGGTCCGACATGGTCAGCGCCTCCTCCTGGTCATGGGTGACGTAGAGGAAGGTGATCCCGACCCGTTCCTGCAGCGCCTTCAGCTCGACCTTGAGCGACCGGCGGAGCTTCGCGTCCAGGGCGCCGAGCGGCTCGTCGAGCAGCAGCACGGCCGGGCCGAGTACCAGCGCCCTGGCCAGCGCCACCCGCTGCTGCTGGCCGCCGGATAGCTGGGCCGGGCGGCGCTTCTCGAACGCGGTGAGGTGAACCAGCTCAAGGGTCGCGAGCACCCGGCTGCGCGTCTCGGACTTGCCGACGCCCCGGTTGCGCAGGCCGAACGCCACATTGTCGAACACGTTCAGGAACGGGAACAGCGCGTAACTCTGGAACACCGTGTTCACGTTGCGCTTGTTCGGCGGCACGTTCGTCACGTCCGTCCCGTCGAGCAGTACCCGACCCGATGTCGGCTGCTCGAATCCGGCGATCAGCCGCAGGGTGGTGGTCTTGCCGCAGCCAGACGGGCCGAGCAGCGAGAAGAACTCGCCACTGGGGACCACCAGATTCACGTCATCGACCGCCAGGTCGTCAAAACTCTTGCTGAGCGAAACGAGCTCGATCTGCCCACCAGCCATCCGCGGTTACCTCCCTGACCCATCGCGGGCCGCGGGAACGGACCCGTGCTCGCGTCCGCCAGGCGCCCACTCGAAACCCAGATGATCCGCTATATACCGCATGCACAGCTCGAATGCACTCACCGGGTCGACGACCGGGTCATCGAGGGCGATCTGCACGGTGAGCCCGTCGAGCAGCGCCGACAGGAAGATCGCGAACGAGTCCGGGTCGATGCCGGCGAATTCCCCGGCCTCCTGACCGGCCACGACCAGCGTGATGATCACCTCGCGCCAGCGCTCGTCCGACTTCTGGCGCACATTGGCCACGTCGGAGTTCCTGGCCGCCTGCACCCAGAAATCGAGCCAGAGCTTCCAGTCGCTCTGCAGATCCGGCGGGTCGCTGTCGGGCAGCAGGTTCATCGCCACGAACTCCTCGAGCCGTCTGGCGGCGGTCGGCAGCACGTCCATCCGGCGTTTGCCGTCGGCGTACCAGGTGTCCTCGTAGTACCTGATCGCCTCGGTCAGCAGCTGATCCTTGGTCTTGAAGTAGTAGATGACCAGGGCCGGGCTGATCCCGATCCGATCGGCGATGTCGGCGATCCTGGTATCAGCGAAGCCACGCTCGGCGATGACGTCGAGAGCGGCACGCAGCATCTGATCGCGCCGCGCCTCGGCGATACCCAGCCCGGCGGCAGAGCGTCCGGGGTGCTCAGTCATCGCGTAATTCCTCCGCTGCACTTGTCGTAACCCTAGCAAAATTTTAGACTGAACATTCAGTCAATACCATCACGGGCTTCGCCCGCATCGGCCGACACAGCGCGGGCTTGCCCGGGTCGGCCAACGTGCGGGCTCGCCCGCCACCGGACGGAAGGCGGACTCATGGCCGCAACATACGATGCCATCGTCATCGGCGGAGGGCATAACGGTCTAGTTGCCGCCGCCTATCTCGCTCGCGCGGGGGCCAAGACGGTCGTACTCGAAAGCCGCTTCAAGACCGGCGGCGCGGCCACCACCGAAGCTCCGTGGCCGGACGCGCCTGAATTCAGGGTAACCCGGCTGTCCTATGTGATGAGCCTGATGCCGCCGACCATCATCAACGACCTGAAGCTGGCCAGCCACGGCTACAAGGTCTACCCGATGGGCCCGTACTACCAGGCTTTTCCCGAAGGCGGCTCGATCAAGCTTTACGCGGACGACGCCCAGCGCAACTACGAATCGGTCGCGCGGTGGTCCAAGAAGGATGCCGACGCGATGCCGCGCTGGGACGCCTGGCTGGCAGGCCTGGCCGACGTGCTCGGCCCGATGCTGCTGACCGTCCCGCCGAACATCGGCTCGCGCAAGCCGCACGACCTGAAGGAAACACTCAAGCTCGCCTGGCGGAACCGTGGCCTCGACGTCCGCACGATCGCCGACGTCACCAGGCTGATGACCATGTCGATCGCCGACCTGCTTGACGACTGGTTCGAGTCCTCGCAGGTCAAGGGCGCGCTCGCGGTCAACGGCGTGATCGGCACCTGGGCCGGACCCTACGAGCCAGGCACCGCGTACGTGATGGCGCACCACTCGATCGGCGACGTCGGTGACGGCCACCTGGGCAACTGGGGCTTCCAGGAGGGCGGCATGGGTGCCGTATCAGACGCTATCGAGGCAGCAGCCCGCGGCTTCGGGGTCGAGGTCAGGGTCAACTCGCCGGTCGCCAGGGTGCTGACCCAGGACGGCCGCGCGGTCGGCGTGGCGCTGGAGAACGGCGACGAGCTGCTAGCCAGCACGATCGTCACCACGCTGCACCCGCGGACCGCGTTCCTTGACCAGGTCGGCGAGGAGAACCTGCCAGCGGACTTCACCAGGGACATCAGGATCTGGAAGACCCGCAGCGGCGTCGTCAAGATCAACCTGGCGCTGTCCGAGCTGCCGAACTTCACCGCCGATCCTGGCAGCGACCTGCAGGACCACCACTCAGGGTCGGTGGAGATGGCCCCGTCGATGGAGTTCATCGAGCGCGCGTTCCAGGACGCACGGGAAGGCAGGCCGGCCCTGCGCCCGTTCAGCGACGGCGTGATCCCGACCGCGTTCGACCAGACCCTGTGCCCCGAGGGCACGCACATCATGTCGCTGTTCACCCAGTGGGTGCCGTCCGACTGGAGCCTCGAGCCGCACACCTCCGAGCTTGAGGCCTACGCGGACCGCATGATCGAGCTCTACGACGAGGTGGCGCCCAACTTCAAGGCATCGATCCTGCACCGCGACATCGTCGGGCCTTATCAGATGGAGCAGGAGTACGGCCTGATCGGCGGCAACATCTTCCACGGCGAGCTCTCGCTTGAACAGCTGTTCCACATGCGGCCGGCCCCCGGCTACGCGGACTACCGCACCCCGATCGCCGGCCTGTACAACGGCAGCTCGGCCGCCCACGCGGGCGGCGGGGTCTGCGGCATTCCCGGCTGGCAGGCCGCCAGAGCCGCGATGGCCGACCGCCGGGCCGTGATCTCCGGCCGGGCTTTGGTGGCGGCCCGGATCCGCAAAGCAGCCAGGCAGGCATGACGGCCCAGATCCAGCCGAAACGGCTCGCCCGGCCGCATCCAGGCAACCGGAAGCCAGCCTTGCACGCCATGCTCGAGGCCGAGTCCGTGGCCCTGGTCGGCGCATCAAGCCGTGCTGGCAGCTTCGGCGAGCGAATGGTCGCCGAGGTCGGCAAGAGCCCGGCGCGGCCGACGACGTACCTGGTCAACCCGCGCTATGCGGAGATCAGCGGGCGGCGGTGCTACCCGTCGCTCGCCGATCTGCCCGACCCGGTCGACCTGGTCCTGCTCGGTGTCCCGGACGCGGCGCTGGCGGACCAGCTGGAACTGGCCACGGCCCGCGGCGACCGGTCCGCCGTGATCTTCGGCAACGCCCACGAGGCTCTCATGCCCAGCCTGCGGCAGCGGCTAGTCACGATCGCGGAGTCGGCCGGGATGGAGTTGTGCGGCGCCGGCTGCATGGGCTTCGCGAATGTGGCGTACGGCCTGCGGGCGATGGGTTACATCGAGCCTGACCCGCTGCCGGCCGGGCCGATCGCACTGGTGACCCACTCCGGATCGGTGTTCTCCGCCTTGCTGCGGACCAGGCGCGCGATCGGCTTCACCCTGGCGGTCTCCTCGGGTCAGGAGCTGGTCACGGCGGCGGGGTCCTATCTTGAGTACGCCTTGCAGCAGCCGGAGACGAAGGTGCTCGCGCTGGTGCTTGAGGCGATCAGGCAGCCAGACAAGCTCAGGTACGTGCTCGCCGTGGCTGCCGAACGCGATCTCCCCGTCGTCATGCTCACCGCGGGCACCTCGGCCAGCGGCAAGGCGATGGTCGCCGCGCACTCCGGCGCGCTGGCCGCGGCCGACGGCGGCTGGGAGGCGCTGACCCGCGCCTATGGCATCCACCGGGTCGCCGACCTAGCCGAGATGGCCGACACTCTGGAGCTCTTCGCCCTGCGCACCCGCCGCAGCCACCGCGCCGATCATGACCGAGCCCGCCGCCCTGGGAGTACTCGCGGGATCGCCACGGTGCACGACTCCGGGCTGGAACGTGCCCATGCCGCCGACGTAGCCGACGAGCTCGGCGTCCCGTTCGCTGCGATCAGCGACGCGACCAAAGCCCGGCTGGCCGACTTGCTCGATCCCGGGCTGCTGCCCACGAACCCGCTGGACGTCTGGGGAACCGGCGCCAGCACCCGGCAGCTATTCGCCGGCTCGCTGCTGGCCCTCGCGCAGGACGACGCCGTGGACGCGGTGGCGCTGGCCGTGGACCTGGTCACCGAACTCGACGGCGACGACTCCTACCAACTCGCCGTCCTCGACGCGGCCGAACGCACCGACAAGCCGCTCGCCGTAATCGGCAACCTGCCAAGCGTGATCGACCAGGAGGTCGCCGCGCTGCTGCGCCGGAGCGGCATCCCGGTGCTCGAAGGCACCCGCACCGGCCTGCTTGCGCTACGCCATCTGCTCGACCACCAGGCCACCGAACGCCGCCGGTCGGCGACCACGGGCGCGGCTAACCCACCCGTTGCGGACAACCGGGCCGGCCGGGCCGACAACGGCCAGCTTCTGGCCGGCCAACCCCGAGGTCTCGCCGTGAGCAGCCGACACCAGGCCAATGACCGGCGGCGGAGCAGGGCCAGTGACCTGCTCGCGGCCGGGCTGCACGGCGCAGTGCCGCAGCTGGCGCTGCTGCACGAGTACGGGATCGCGACCGCTAGGGCGGAGCGGGTCACCGGCGCCGGTGAGGCGCTGGCCGCCGCCGCCGAGATCGGCTATCCGGTCGTGCTGAAGACCGACGAGCCGACCATCGCGCACAAGTCAGACGCCGGCGGCGTGATCCTGCGCATCCAGACTCCCGACCAGCTGGCCGATGCCTACGCCGATCTGGCGGCCAGGCTCGGACCAGCCGCCCTGATCTGCGAGAGCGTCCCCGCCGGAGTCGAACTCGCACTCGGGATCGTCCGCGACCACGCGCTCGGCCCGCTGCTCGTGGTCGGGGCCGGCGGCGTGCTCGTCGAACTGCTGGCCGACCGCGTCGTCGCGCTCCCGCCGGTCAGCCCCGATCAGGCCAGGGATCTGCTGGCCGGCCTGCGGGTCCGCAAGCTCCTCGACGGCGCCCGCGGCGCAGCACCGGCCGATCTGGACGCCGTGGTTCGCGCCATCACCGGCCTGTCCGATCTGGCCATCGACCTCGCCGACCGGATCGACGCGCTCGATATCAACCCGCTGATCTGCGGCCCGAACGGCGCCATCGCAGTCGACGCCCTAGTCATCACGCGCTGATCTGCCGACCCGCCAGAGCCACCGCCGCGCCGTCGTCGGACGTAACCCCCGCTGGCCTCAGGGGTGCGGGCCGAAAGTAATGGCCCATAAGAAATGGTCCATCCGGACCCTTCGGCGCGGTACGAACCGGCCGCTACAGCATGCCGGGCACGCATGTGTCACTGTATGAGGTCGAAATCCTAAATATAGACATCCTGCGGTACATCGGGAGGGTCGGTCGGTCTATGCTCTCGCTGAGCTGCGCAGTGCAGCGGCCAGCAGAGCAGGAGCAGTCAATGCGACGTACCGGGCAGTTTCTGGCCACAGCAGGCGCCGTCCTTGGCCTCAGCCTGCCCGCGCTGCCAGGCACCGCCGCCACAGTGGCCAGCACCGGGGCGGACCAGACGCAGGCCGCAGCAGCTGGTCACAGCCAGGCCGGTCACCCCGCGCCGACGCCGGCACAGCTGCGCGCGCTCGCCCAGGCCGAGCGAATCCGGGCGCTGATCGACCAGCGAGGCGCCATCACCGGACTCGTCCGCGGCGTTAACGGCGCCCCGCAGGCCAACGTGTGCGTCACGGCGAGCGGGCCGACCGGCACCCGCATCGGGTTCAGCAGGCCCGACGGCCGGTTCCTGATCTCCGGTCTGCGGCTCGGCGCCTATCTGATCGAGTACCGGGGCTGCTCCCCCTTCGGCCGGTTCACCGGCCAGTGGTACGGCGGGCTGACCCGCAGCTCGGCGACCCGGGTGCTGGTCACGCCCGGACGGCCGGTCCAGCTCGCTCCGGTCACGCTGAGCAAGATCTCGCCGCGGTTCGAGCCGCGGCCGGCCGCGGCGCTGCGGCTGGCAGACCCCGGCATCCGGCTGCTCATGCTGATCGACCAGGCGCGATCCGGCGCGGCCAATGCGGTGCCCAGCGCCAGGAGTGCCCGCATCTCCGGGGGGGTGACCAGCCGGGCCGGTCGTCCGCTCCGGGGAATCTGCGTCTTCGCTGACACGCTGAGCGGCATATTCGGCCCGTCCTTCTTTACCAGGACCACGAAGTCCGGCGGGTACACCCTCGGGATTCCGCTGCCAGGCCGCTACCGCATCGTTTTCCTGCCTACCTGCGCGAGCAGCGGGAACTTCGCCCCGCAGCTGTGGAAGGGAGCCGGATCGGTCGCCAGAGCCACCATCCTGCGGATCGGGCCGCACCAAGTGATCAGGCACATCGACGCAGTACTCGGCGTCGGCGCGTCGATCTCAGGGCGGGTTCACTCCGGGCCGCACGTGCACAACTCGTTCGCCGGAATCTGCGTCTTCGCGCAGGGCCTCGGCGGACAGCGGCTCTTCTATGGCCTGGCCATTACCCGGGCCGAGGGAACGTTCCGGTTGCCGGACCTGGCTACCGGGAAGTACCAACTGCAGTTCTTCAGCGGCTGCAGCCGGCAGCCGTCCTCCTACCTGCCGGTGACTTTGCGCAAGCCGATCGCGGTAACCGACGGCAAGACCACCACCGGCATCAGCGTCTACCTGCAGCTCGGCGGAACGATCACCGGCACGGTGAAGGACTCCGGTGGCCATCCGCTGAGCGGCATCTGCGCCGCAGCCGTCTCAGCATCCGGGTTCGGACTTGAGATGCCCACCGGCCCGGACGGGAGCTACCAGATACCTGGCCTCGCTACCGGCCAGTACCAGATGCAGTTCAACACCGGCTGCGGCAACAACGGCCCCTACGCGCAGGTGACCCTGCCCAACCTGGTGCACGTGACCGCCGGGAAGACCACGGCGGGCGTGAATGCGGTCATGCCGCTAACCGGCACGATCGCAGGCGTCGTCAAGAACTCAGGCGGCAATCCGCTGCCCGGCATCTGCGTGATAGCGGTTGGCGTTAACAATCCGGGCCTCGATTTCGTGTCGACCTCGGCCAACGGAACATACCAGGCCAAAGACCTGCCGCCCGGCACCTACCAGGTGCAGTTCCTCCCCGGCGGGGTCTTCGCGAGCTGCGGCAGCACCGGGAATTACCTGCCAGTGGCGCTGTCAGCGACGGTGAGCAGCGGGACGACCACCAGCCTCAACGCGGTGCTGCCCACCGGCGGCGTGATCTCCGGGGTGGCCAGGGACTCCCGTGGCCATCCGCTGGCCGGCATCTGCATCATCTCAAGCAGCCCATATGGCAACCAGGCCGTCACCGCCAGGGACGGCTCCTACCAGCTGACGCAGCTGTTCTCGGGCAGCTACGACGTCGGATTCGAAGGCGGCTGCGGCAACAGCGAGAGCATCGCTCCGGTGGCGTACCGCGACGACCCGACCTTCCTGGCCCCCGACGCCGTTCCAGTCACGGCCGGGCAGACCACGCCGGGGATCGACGTCACCATGCTGCCTGGCGGCACCGTCACCGGGCATGTTACGGACCAGTCCGGCCGACCGCTGAGCAATATCTGCGTGTTCGTCAGTTCGGTCACCGGCGCGGGCGGCAACGGCGGATTCGGCAATCAGGTGATCACCGTGAACGGGGCCTACCAGGCGGCCAATCTTCCGCCCGGCCAGTACTCCGTCTTCTTCGGCGGCGTGTTCACCGCAAACAACGGCTGCGTCGTCTCGGGACGTTATGCCGATCAGGATTTCCACGCGCGGGGCAGCGGAGCGACGCCAGATTCGGTCTCGGTGGCCGGCGGAGTCATCACCGGCGGAGTCAACGCCACCCTGGCTCCGGCCGGGAGCATCAGCGGCTATGTCCTGAGCCGGGCCGGGCAACCGGTGCCCGGCGGCTGCGTCAACGCGATCGATCCGCGCACCCAGGCAGCGGGATCGGCGCAGGCCGGCCTGAACGGCAGGTATGTTCTCACCGATATCCCGGCAGGCCGGTACCGGGTCGAGTTCGTGAACTGCGGCCCGGTGTTCGGCCCAGGCACCGGTTCGAATTACGCCAGCCAGTGGTACCGCGACCGGACCAGCGAGGCCTCGGCGACCCCGGTGATCGTGCGAGCCGGGCAGACCACCCGCCGGATCAACTCTGCGCTGACCGCGGGCGGAACGATCGAGGGCCAGGTCGTCTTCGGTCCGCACAACCGGCCGGTCAGTTTCGTCTGCGTCTTCGCCTTCGCCGCCGGCTCCAGCACGGTCGGCACCGGCGTGACCGACCGGCGCGGTGACTATGCCATCACCGGCCTGAACACCGACCGCTACCAGGTGGAATTCGATCCATGCAGCCCAGGGAACGCACTGGCTGGGCAGATTCGGGCTGGTCAGGTGCACGTCGTCGCGGGCCAGACCGTCCGCGGCATCAACGCGCGCGTCCAGGTAGGTGGCTCGGTGTCCGGGATGGTGACCGCCTCCCCGACGGTACACGGACCGCTTGTGCCCGCGGTTGGCGCCTGCGTTGAGGTGCTGCCGACCACGGCAACTGCCCTCGGCAGCGCCACGATCTCGGTGGCCGGCGGCAATTACCAGGCGACCAACCTGGCGCCTGGCAAGTACGTGGTCTACTTCGGCGACCCATTCTGCTCAAGCGACTCACCGGCCCTGGCGCCGCAGTTCTTCCCGTCCCTGGTGACCGTTGCGGCGCAGCAGACCACGACCGGGATCAACACCATCCTGCAGCCCGATGGCGGCATCTCAGGCGTGGTACGCGGGGTAGGGAACAGGCCCGTCGCCGGGATCTGCGCCGAGGTGGTGCCGGTCAGTGGCGGCGCGGGCCGGATCATCGGGATCTCCGCCTCGGGCGGCTACCACGTCATCGACCTGGTGCCCGGTGGCTACAAGGTCAGGTTCGAGTCCGGCTGCGGAGCCAACGGGTACGCGACCCGCTGGTACAAGAACGCCCGCACCGGTCGTCAGGCAACTGTCGTCCAGGTCAGCGCGGGCACGGTCAGCACCGGGATCAGCATCACGCTGCCCCGCGGCTGACACAGCGGGGCAGGTGATTCGGTGCATCGCCGGTCCATGATCGCGATTGCGGTCGGCGGCGTACTCGCCGGCGGCCTGGCCGCTGGCCGGCGTCTGCGTCCATGCGACCGCGGCGCCCGGCAGCGTGCTCACGGTCAGCCAGCCGGACGGCCGGTACGTGCTGGCCGGCCTGCGTCCAGGCCGGTACCTGCTGCACTTCGTGGATTGTGCCCAACCAGGGCGGTACCTCGACCAGTGGTCAGGTGGCGTCACCACGCCCGGCCAAGCCGAGGCACGGCAGGTCGGCGCCGACCAGGCTGCGACGATGGGAGTCGGCCCCGGGCAGGCTGTGACCGCGACCGCCGGTTCCGGCCGGGCCGCGACGGTAGCCGTCGGCGCCGGCCAGGTGCGGAGGCTGGCGCCGGTCACGCTCCAGCCGGCGAACCCGGCCGCCGTGCCAGTGCCCGGCACGTCGTCGCGGCCGGCCGCTCCCGCTGACCTCGCCGGGACCGGCCGCATCTCCGGACTCGTGACCGGCAAGAGCCGTCCGCTGCGGCACATCTGCGTGCAGGCCTACCCGCTCCGAGGCAGCACCGTCCTTGGCGCTGAGACATCGAGCCATGGCAGTTACACGATCAGGGGTCTGCGGCCAGGGCGCTATCAGGTTGAGTTCGCCGACTCCGGCTGCCGCAGCACCGGCAACTGGCTGACGCAGTGGTACCGCGGCCTAACCACGCCGTATCAGCCGCCACAGGCCACCACGATCCGAGTTCCGGCCGGCCAGGCAGTCCGCGGCATCGACGCCAGCCTGACGCTCGGCGGCGAGATCACCGGGACGGTGACCAGCCGGCCAGGCAAGTCACTGGGCGGGATCTGCGTCGAGGTAGACCCAACCGGCGATGGTGGCTATGGCGCTTCTTACTCCACCCAGTCGGGGCGGACCGGCCGGTACGTTGTGCACGGCGTGTTCCCCGGCCGGTATCTGGCCCAGTTCATGATCGGGTGCGGAAACAATGGCAACTACGCGCCCCAGTGGTGGCCGCATGCGGCCACGTTCCGCCGAGCGCGGTCGATCAAGATCAGCGGCGCGCGGGTGGTCAGGCATGTCGATGCCGCGATGGGACCCGGTGCGGTGGTCTCCGGCGTCGTCAGATTCAGGAACTCGTCCGGCCAGCGGCTCAGCGGAATCTGTGTCATCGAGCAGGAACAATACGGCATAGCGTACTTTTCCCAGGGCAGGACGGTGACTGACAGGAAGGGCGCCTACCGCCTCTACGCCCTCGGCACTGGCAGCTACACCCTGATGTTCGACCCCGGGTGCGGCAACAACGGCAATTACCTGGACGCGCAACGCTCGTTCTCGATCAGGGCTGGTCAGACAAGATCGGGATTCGACGTCTTCCTCCAGCCCGGCGCCGGGATCTCAGGCCTGGTGACGGACACCCGCAGCCGACCGGTGGTCGGCATCTGCGTTCAGATCCAGGACAGTCAAGGTGACTTCGGCTACGCCCAGACGCGCCGGGACGGCTCCTACTCGATCGGAGGCATGACCGCCGGCTCCTACACGGTGCAGTTCACCGGCGGATGCGGAAACCGGCCCAGCTATGCCCCGCAGTACTACAACGGTGCGACGACCAGCGACTCCGCCGATGCGGTCAGGCTCACGGTCGGCACGGTGATCACCGGGATCGATGTGACGATGCAGCCGGGCGGGACGATCACCGGTGTCGTCACGGATGGCCGCGGACACCGGCTCAGCCATGTGTGCGTCGGCTCGGTAGCGCCCGCGCAGACCCCGGACGGCGGGTATTCCGACATCGAGTACACCCGCGATGGCAGCTATCAGGCGCGGAATCTGGCGCCAGGTCTGTACCTGGTCGGCTTCGGCTGCACCAACGGCTACCTGGCCGGCCAGTGGTTCAAGTCCACGCAGACAGTGGGCGGCGCCGATCTGGTGTCGGTGAACCCCGGTGTCATCACCGCTGGAATCAACGCGGTGATGCGCCCGGGCGGGTTCATCTCCGGGATGGTGACCAACCGGGCCGGCCAGCGGCTGGCCAACATGTGCGTGCTGGCCTTCCAGCGCAGCAGCGGGCTCATCGCCGGTTACACCGGTTCGATCCCGTACACCGACAACGGGGGAAGATACCGGATCGGCCAGCTAGCCCAGGGACGCTACGACATCGAGTTCTTCGACTGCTACAACTCCGTTTACGGCAGCCAGTGGCACGCCCGCCGGGCGACCCAGCGGGCCGCGACGGGAGTCTGGGTCCGGTCTGGCCGCATCACCACCGGGATCGGCGCGGCACTCGCCGTGGGCGGGTCGATCTCTGGCCGGGTGGTGGACAACCTGGGTCGGCCGGTCGGGGTCTGCGTCACTGCCTCCGACGTCGCGACCAACTCGTACGCCTTCAGCTGGAGCGGCGCGAACGGGTACTACACCATCACGGGTCTGTCCAGCGGGAAATACTCGGTCGAGTTCTCGGCCTGCGGCACCGGAGAGCCGAATGTCGGCTCGGTGACCAGCCCAGGCCTGGTTCGGGTGGTCGCGCCGCACGCGACCAGGGGAATCAACGTGCGGCTGCCGGTCGGCGGGTCCATCTCGGGCACGGTACTTGGCGGGTCGCCCACGCCGAAGCCGCAGGCCGATGTCTGCGTCGAGGTCGTCCCGGCCAGCCAGGGCGGCGCCTATCAGTACCTGATGACGACGCGGGACGGGGCCTACCTGGCAGCCAATCTGGCGCCCGGCAAGTACCAGGTGTACGTCGGCGACCCGTACTGCCCGGACGCCAGCGCCGACTTCGCGCCGCAGTGGTACGACCACCAGCCCAGCCAGTCGACCGCGACCACGGTGACCGTCACAGCGGGGCGGGTGACCGGCGGGATCGGGGTCACGCTGCTGCCCTACGGCGGGATCTCCGGTGTGGTCACCGGCCCGTCGAACGCACCGGTCGGCGGCGAGTGCGTGACCGCCGTTCCGATCGACGCTGTCTCCGGCCTGCTGTTCGGCGCCGCACCGCAGCCCGAGATCGCGCTGACCGGCCGGGACGGGAGCTACGCCCTGATGTCGATGCTGCCCGGGCGGTACAAGGTGCAGTTCAGCGCCGGCTGCGGTGCCTCGGGTCTGGCCACCCAGTGGTGGCACGGCGCCAGCTCGGAGCGGGCCGCGACGGTCATCACGGTGACCGCGAACGCGGTCAGGACCGGCATCGACGCCGCCCTGCGGCGGTGAGGCCGTGCTATCCGCGCTCAGGCCGGGACCGCTTCGGCTCAGGCCGGGACCGCTTACTCGAAGATGACGTACACCTTGCGGATCGTCTCGTGGATCTGCCAGGTGCCCGACCAGCCGCGCGGGAACACCGCGGTGTCACCGGCGCCGATCTCGGTCGGCTCGCCGCCGTCCGGGGTCACCGTCATCCGGCCGGCCAGGATCTGCACGAACTCGTGCGTCTCCAGCGTCCAGTACGACGGTCCTGGCGCGCACTCCCAGACGCCGACCTCCTGGTCACCGTCCTTCCACAGGGTCAGCCCGCTGGTCAGCATCTCCTCGCCGGTCGCCTCGGCCAGCGGACCCCAGTCCTCAAGCTCGGCGGTGGCGGCGGCAGCCAGGTAAGGGGTCGCCGGGTTGGCGTCAGTCATCGCGGTCTTCCTTTCGTTGCGGCCGGATCATCGGGTCGGCTGGTCTTTGGTCAACTCAGCGAAGCTAGGTCAGGGGTCAGGGTTGCGGCGATTGGTTTATCGGCAGCTCTCGAGCATCGGACCGGCGGTCAGGTAATTGTCAGCTTGCCAGGCGCCTGGGACTCCTGACCGGGCCCTGCCAGCGGTGCGTGCTCGGGGAACGGCAGGGCGACCGGGTCGGTCGCCAGCCGGCTGTGGCCCGACTCGTCGAACCGGTCGAGGCCGAGCGCGGTCGTGTCCACCACCGGCGAGCTGCCGGTCAGTGCCACATCGGCCGCGGCGCGGGCTACCCCCGGACCCCACATCATCCCGGCGCCGCCGGCACTGGCCACGGTGACCCCGTTAACGATCTGATTGGAGTTGATCGCCGGTCCGATGATCGGCAGATGGTCCGGGGTGTAGTCGATGGTCGCCGCCCAGGTGCGGCGCAGCTCGAGTCCGGCGGTGATCGGCACCAGGCGCTGCAGCCGCTCTCTGATCAGCCGCAGGTAATCTTCGTCGACCCCGCGGGCAACGCCGGGCGGCTCGGCCGGGTTGGACATCCCGAACAGCATGCCGCCATCCTCGGGTCGCCAGTACAGGCCGACGGATAGGTCGAAGACCATCGGCAGCCGGTCCGGGGCAAGGTCGGGGTGCGGCTCGGTGACCGCTACCTGGTGCCTGACCCCTCCGGCCGGGATCGGTATCCCGGCCAGCCTGCCGACTGCGGCCAGTTCAGGGCCTCCGGTGAGCACCACGAGCGGAGTGCTGATCGTCCCCGCGCTCGTGGTCACGCCGGTGACTGTGCCGCCGACCTGGCCGTCGGCCGCACCGGGGGTGGTGATCAGACCTGTGAAGCTGGTCCGCTCCCAGACCTGCACGCCGCTGCTGACCAGCGCCACGGTGTAGGCAGTCACATTGCGCGGCGGATGCAGGTAGCCATCCTGCGCGCAGTAGGTCGCGCCCAGGGTCAGACCGGGTGCCATGGCCGGGTTCATCCGGTCGACCTCGGCGGAGTCCAGCCAGCGGACATCCAGGCCGAGTGCGTTCTGCATGGCCATCCGCTCGCGAGCGGCGGCGACCTCGGCCTGGCTAAAGCAGGGCAGCAGGTAGCCGTGCGGCGTGAAGCCCGAGTCGATGCCGAGCTCGTCGCGCTGCCGCAGGTAGAACCTGCGTGACCATTCGCCGAGCTGGACCGCCCACGGGCTGCCGCCCTGGGTCCGGACCACGCCGGCGGCTCGGCTGCTCGCGCCCTGGCCGAGCGTGTTCTGCTCAAGGAGGATGACCCGGTCCAGGCCAGTGGTGCGCAGGAAGTAGGCGCACCACGCGCCGACCGTTCCGCCGCCAACGACAACAGCGTCCGCGGTTGCGGCCGCCCCGCTGCTAGCTGGTGACCCGGTGCTAGCTGGAGACACCGTGCTAGCTGGTGACCCTGTGCTAGCTGGAGACACTGTGCTAGCTGGAGACACCGGGCTAGCCGCTGATCGCGTGCTGGCCGCCGACCCTGTGCTGGCCGCTGGCACCATTGGCATGCCGCCGATGCTGACATAGACTGAACGTTCAGTCAAGCGAGTGTCTGATGATGGGGCAACGCTTGATTTACCCGGCGATCGAGCACGCAATCGCGGGCCTGGGAGGGGACGAATGTACAGCCTGTCGGACCAGGACCTCCAGATCCAGGCGCGGGCACGCCAGTTCACCGAGGAGCTGATTCCGCTTGAGCTTGCTACCGAGCTGGCCGGAGGCGAGGTCCCGGCCGGCGACGAGGCCGCGCACAAGGCGCGCGCGATCGAGCTCGGCCTGTTCGCCTCGAACATGCCGACCGAGGTGGGCGGCGGCGGCTGCACCGCGTTGCAGCAGGTCCTGATCCAGGAGCAGGTCGGACGGGTCACCAACGCGCTCGCCTGGGTGTGCGCCACGCCGCCGTCCTGGCTGCCTTCGGTCGCCACACCGGACCAGATCGAGCGGTATGTCCGGCCGTCAGCGCGGGGCGAGCGGGAGGAGTGCTACGCGATCACCGAGGAGGGGGCCGGCTCGGACGTCGACGCGATCCAGGCAACCGCCAGCCGGGACGGCGACGACTACCTGCTCAACGGCGTCAAGTGGCATGTCACCTCGTTCAATTCGGCCGACTACGCGTTCTTCCAGGCCAAGCTGGTCGGTGGCGAGAACGCGGGCCAACACGCGATGTTCCTGGTCGACCTGCCGAGCCCGGGCGTCCGGGTAGTGCGCACGCCCGCCTACACGCACACCTTCGGCAGCCAGCACCAGCACCCGATCGTGGCGTTCGAGGACGTCCGGGTGCCGCCGTCTCAGCTGGTCGGCGCCGAGGGCGACGGGATGAGCTTCGCCTACGAGTGGTTCAGGTTCGAACGGCTGATGGTCGCGGCTCGGTGCCTCGGCGCGGCCGAGCGGCTGGTCGCCGCGATGACCGGCTTCGCCGCCGAGCGGCGGGTTCAGGGCCAGCCGATTGCCGGGTTCGGCGCCGTGCAGGCGATGCTGGCGGACAGCCTGACCGAGCTGTTCGCGGCCAGGTCGCTGACGTATGAGACGGCACGCGGCATCGATGCCGGGATCGACGTCAAGGTGCAGCACGCCCAGTGCTCGATGGCCAAGCTGTATGCCTCGGAGATGGCCGGCCGGGTGGCCGACCGGGCGGTCCAGGTATTCGGCGGCCGCGGTTACATGCGGGAGAACGTGACCGAGCGGTTCTTCCGCGAGCTACGGGTGGAGCGGATCTGGGAGGGCACCAGCGAGGTCCAGCGCACGATCATCGCCGACCAGATGATCAAGCGCGGGCCGGGCCGCCTGGCCTAGGTCCTCGACCAGGCCGAGCCGACGCGGCCCGGCGAACCTGGGGAGATAGCTGACGGCGTCAGGGCCGGCCCCTACCCTCGGGGCCGGCCACCTCTTTGACATCGGGCCGGTCGGCTGGCCGACTCGGCCCAGGACGTGCGGCACCCGGACCTGTCACGCGCGGGCGTAGTTGCTGGCGCCGTACCAGTCCACGACGACAACCGGTTCGTCTCCCACCACCCAGGCGTCATGACCCTGGGGCAGTGCGGTGACATCGCCGGGCACGGCGTCGAACTCGGTGCCGTCGGCCATCACGACGTGCAGCGTTCCCTGCACGTGGTACTGGAAGTGCGGTGCTTCGCATAGCTCGGTTCCGGCCAGCGGCTTCACATGCTCCGACCAGCGCCACCCGGGCTGAAGGGTGAGCCGGCCGATTTCCGCACCGCCGATGTTCAGCAGGTGCAGGGCACCGCGGTCGAAGGAGCGGGTCTCGTCGGGCTTCTCGAAGCTCTTCTGCTCCGCGTTCTCGCTCATGGAACTCTCCTTATCCCAGTGGGCCCTTCTGGACCCAGCACCGAGCCTGGCCGACGGTGGTTGCAGCCACCTTGCAGCGGTGCGCTAGCGGCCGGGCACCTGGCCAGGGTTTGATACACCCATGAAGTCGCTAGCCGTGCGCGTGCTCAGCGACTTCGGGGTGGACGGCATCGAGCCGCAGGCGCTCGGCAGCAAGAAGGCACGGCTGGCGTTGCAGCTCCTAGCCCTGGCCCAGGGACAGGTCGTACCCTCCGACGTGCTAATCGACACCCTGTGGGGTGAAACCCCGCCGGCCCGGCCCGATGATCAGCTTGCCGTGCTGATGAGCCGGCTGCGTTCGGTGCTTGGCCGCGAGCGGATCGCGCATCGTGACGGCGGCTACCTGCTGCGTTACGACTGGCTCGACGCAGCAGAACTGGCCGAGCTCACCGACGAGGTGGATCGGCGGCGCGGCGCGGGCAACGTGGTGGGTGCGGCCGCGGCGGGCCGGGTCGCGCTGTCGCTGGTCCGCGACGCCGACCCACTGCCCACGCCCGGCGAATGGGCGCGGCTGCGGTGGGCGGGCCTGGAGCGCCTGACCAGCCGAGCCCGCCAGGTCGCGGCTACCGCGCTGCTCGAGGCCGGCGACTGGATGGCCGCCGCTGACGCCGCCACCGCGACCCTGGAACGTGATCCTTACGAAGAAGCTGCGCTGCGGATCCTGCTCCGCGCCTATGTGACGGGCGGCCGGGTGGCGGCGGCACTTGCCACCTACGCCAGCGCACGGGAGCGATTCGCCGACGAACTTGGAACCGATCCGTCGCCGGAAACCGCCGACCTCTATACCGCGATCTTGCGGGGCGAGCTAGCCGTGCCGGCACCGCTCCCGGACTCGACCACGATGAGCCTGTTCGGCCGCGACGACGAACTGGCCTACCTGGACACGATCGCGCTGCGTGCGCGCGACGGCACCGTCGAGGTTATGGTCATCGACGGGGAGGCCGGCATCGGCAAGACGAGCCTGCTGCGGTCTTGGGTAGCTCGGCGCACTGCTGCCGGGGATACGGTGCTGATGGCGTCGTGCGGGCAGCTTGACCGGACTATGCCGCTTGATGCGCTGCTCACCGCGCTCGGCGCACTGCTGCGGCGGCTCGGTCCCGAGGCGGCCTCCGACCTGCTTGACGCCGATGTGACGATGCTCGCGCCGCTGCTTGGCGGTGCGTCAAGCCCGCGACCGCTGCCGATGCTCGCCGACAGCATGCTCGGCCCCGCCGTGCTTTACGCAGCCCTGGTACGGGTACTTGGCCGCCTCGCCGAACGAGGTCCGCTGGTCGTGGTGCTTGACGACGCGCACCTGGCCGGGCCGGCGCTGCGGGACTGGGTGCGTTTCGTGCGGCGCGAGGCGGTGGCGGCTGTGGTCGTGGCGGCTGTCCGGCCGGGCGAGGGTGATCCGCTGCCGGCCACCTCGTTCATCCATCTGGATGTGCTCGGCCGGGACGCGGCCGCCGAGCTGGTGGGGTCGGCCAGAGTCGATGAGCTCTACGCCCGATCCAAGGGACACCCATTGTTCCTCGCCGAGCTGGCACAGCAGCCGGGGGGAGCGGAGCTGCCCGCGTCGCTGGTCGAGTCGGTGTCCGCGCGGTGTGACGAGCTTGGCTCGGCCGGGACGCTGCTGCGCACCGCGGCCGTAATTGGCCCGGAGCTGGATGTCGACCTGCTTGCTGCGCTGCTTGGCCGGTCCGTGGTCGACCTGCTCGACGAAGCCGAGCGGGCCGCCGTCAAGCAGCTGCTAGCCGAAGAGAACGGGACCTTCAGCTTCCGGCATGAGCTAGTGCGGGAGGCGCTGGCCGCGAGTGCGACCGCAGGCCGGGCCGCCTTGCTGCACCGGCAGGCTGGCCGCGTGCTGGCCCGGCGGCCAGCCGCCGACCCGGTGACGATCGCATACCATGCCCGCCTGGGCGGCGACCTGGTGCTGGCCTCTCGGGCGCTGCGGGACGCGGCGGCGCGGGCCGCCGAGCGGTTCGACCACGCAGCCGCCGAGGCACTGCTTGACGATGCCCTGCGCTTGCACCCCGATCCCCAGGGCTGGCTGGCCCGGGCCAGGGTCCGGACCCGCCGCGGGCGCTACCAGGAGGCATTGCTGGACGTCGAGCGTGCCGAAGCGGCCGGCCCGGCCGCCCTTGAGGTAGGTGCCTGGGCATCCTACTTCGATCGCCACTTCGCCCAGGCCGCCCAGTTCGCCGAGGACGGCGCGCTCGCCGCGGCGGACGCGGCGACTCGGGCGCGCTGCCTCGCGGTAGGTGGCCGCACCCGCCACGCCGCTGGCGACCTGGCGCAGGCGGAGTTGCTCCTTGGCGAAGCGTTCTCGCTGGCCGAAGGCGCGGACCGGGTTACCGCGGCCGCCTGGCTTGGCGTGCTCAGGGCCCATCAGAGCAGGGCGGATGAGGCGCTTTCGCTGCTGCGCCCGGCGACTCGCGGCCAAGTGGGCGTGGAGCACACCGCGGCCACCTTGCACTCGCTGCTGTTCACCGGGCACGCGCACGCGGTGGCGGGCCGCCCGGCGGCCGCACTTGCCGCCTTCGACCGCTACACCATGGAGGTGGAACGCCGCCAGGTGCCCCGGTTCGGCGGCCGCGCGGTGAACTACTCCGGCTGGGTGCTGCGTAACCTAGGTGCCACCCAGGAGGGACTCGACCGGCACCACGAGGCGCTAGACGTGGCGCAACGCCACGGAACCGTGGAAGTCACCATCGCCGCGCTTGAGGACCTGGCTGACCAGAGCCTGGACGTCGGCGACGCGGCGGACGCCACATCCCGGCTGACGCAGGCCCTGGCACTGCTGCGGGGCGACCTGGTTTTCGGCTGGCGGCTGGACCTGAAGCATCGGCTGCTCACCGGGCGCCTAGCGCTGCTGCGCGGCGACTTCGAGCAGGCCCTGGCTACCGCCACCGAACTTGAGGCACGGGCGACGGCGCTTGGCGTCCCGCGGTATATAAGCGTGGCCCGCTTGCTCCGGCACCGGGCCGACCGGGCGCTCGGCAGGCCGGTGGACACCGGTACCGTCGCCGCGGATCTGGACTTGCTTGACGGCTCGGTGGCCATCGAGGCGTGGTGGTGGACCGGCGACGTAGCCGCTGACTTCGGCATCCGCGCGTGGCTGGACCGTGCATCGGAGCGAGCCGACCGGCTGGCGCGCAACGCGGGCGACCATGCGGATGGCCTACGGCAGGCGATGAACCGGCGCCTGCACGGCTGGCAGGCAGCGGTCGACTGACCGGATCCGCTGCCACCATACGAAACGTCCCGGACGCGGGTTTGCGTCAGCCAAGCAGAGCTGCCGCCCGCACCGCGTGGGTCTCCCACCAGGCCAGCTCTTCGTCGTAACCGCTGAACGCTTTCTCCCAGCCAAACTGGACCAGCGCGCCGAGCAGGCACAGCGCCAGCTGGCGCTCCCACCACGGTTCGGTGTCGATTCCGGCTGCCTCAAGCGCATCCCGGTAGGCGCCGATCGAGGTCTCCTTGGACTGCGGCAGGCGACGGCAGTTGATCGCGAGATACCAGGCCAGGTCGCTGAGCGCCGCGCCACGGCCCGGCTGCTCCCAGTCGAGCACGACCGTCCGGCCCGCGTCGTCAGTGCCGAGGTTGTCCAGCTTCCAGTTGCTGTGCACGAATGTCTGCGGAGTGCCAGCCAGGGCCTCCACCAGGGGCCCGGGGTCGTGGGCCAGCGGGGTTACCACCGCCGCGGCCACCGGGGCCACTTCGGCCAGCAAGGGCCAGCCCTTGGCGACCAGCCGCGGCACCAGGTGCGCGGAGCCGATCGTCTCCTCGGCCTGCGCCATCCACGGCGAGAGCTCCAGATAGCGATGCATCACCGGGATGACGTCGAACTCGCTGCCGCAGCCCCAGAACGTGGCGTGCAACGCAGCCATGTGCTGCAGGAAGCGCGAATGCTGGTCCAGGTCGATCGGCGCGTCGGTGGCCGGCACCAGCCAGGGCGTCACGTCGTGCATCAGCAGGGCGCAGCCGCCAGAAGGGGCCGTGTCTCCGGGCTGCTCGCGTACGGCCCCGACGATCGGCTGGTTGATGCAGTCCGGCAGGCGGGCGAGGATGCCCCGCTCCCAGAGCACGAGCGGGGCACCTCGCAGGCAGCCGGACGCACGCATGGTCCAGTCGTCGGCCAGATCGAGATGCTTGAGCACGTAGCGCTGTCCGTCGATGACCACCAGCTCCAGCCAGGCCCCGGACTTGCCGGGCACTTCGGCAAGCACGGTCCGCTCGGTGGCGCCGGCCAGCAGATCAGCCAGGTCCCGGAAGACCGGCTGCGCTCCAGCTGACCGGGGATCACGCACTGGCATCCTCCATCTCGGCTAGCAGCGCGGCGGACCAGCGACCTCCGCACAAGACAGTGTCGGCGACGATGAGGTCATCGCGCACCGTTAGCAGGTGGACATGATGAGCCGCGTGCGGCACGCCGTTCTCGGACCAGTTGAGCGTGTACTCGACCACTTCGGTGCCGCCGTCGGCTTGGTAACGGCGCAGTTCGGCGAAGTGACCTGGGTCGGCGAACCACCTCGCATACTCGGCACGGATCGCGTCAGGGCCGGTCACCTTGAACCGCCAGTTTGGCACGGTCGCGTCAAGCGTGGCGTCCGCGCTCCACACATCGCAGCCAGGGATCGTCGCGCTCTCGATCGCGTGCAGAAACTTGTCGATCACCGGTGAGCTTGCCATCGTTGCCTCCTATGGTCAGGTCGATGGCAATCGTGCACGCGCGGGCTTGCAGCCAGATTGCAGCTTCCGCCAGTCGAGCTCCGCCGGCCCTCGCCGGGCGAGCGTGGTCTCCGGATCTACGCGGAGGCGCGCCGAAGTTGGATCGGTGCAGCTGACCTGGCCAAGCGCAGCCTGGACCTGCTTGAGCACCACCTACAGGTTCGCCTCGATCGCCGCTACCAACTCCGGCGCCTCCGGATCGGTCAGCGGCCGGAACCTGGCGATGACCTTCCCGTCCGGGCCGACCAGAAACTTCTCGAAGTTCCACTGGATATCGCCGGCTTCCCCGGCGGCATCGGGCGTCGCGGTCAGCTCGGCATACAGCGGATGCCGGTCTGGCCCGTTGACGTCGATCTTGGCGAACATCGGGAAGGTCACCCCGTAGTTCACCGAGCAGAACTCGCTGATCTCATCGGGCGTGCCCGGCTCCTGACCGCCGAACTGGTTGCACGGGAAGCCGGCCACCGTGAAACCCTGACCGGAGAACCGGTCATACAGCCGCTGCAGGCCCTCGTACTGCGGTGTCAGGCCGCATTTCGACGCGACGTTCACCACAAGCACCGTTGAGCCGGCGAACTCGCCAAGCGTGGCCGGTTCCCCGGCCAGAGTCTGAACATCGATGTCATGCACAGTCACGTCGCTGATCCTCCGCTGAGGGTTATCTGAGTCCAGCCCGCTAGGCCGCCGCAGGCCGACTGCCTAGGTTCCGCCCGGCCGCCACCCGCCACCTCCAGCCGAGCTGCCGACCGCGGTCTGGCGGCCGCCAAGCTCATCTATTCGTGCCCCATAACAGCGCGATCGGCCTTGTTATGCCCCGGTCGCGATCGGCGGCCTCGACACCAGCAAGCCAGCCGCGGACCAGCCCGAGCGTCAGGTCCGGCCGCTCTGCCTGTCCCATATGCGAGCAGCCAGGCAGCACCACGAACTGCGATCCGGGAATCGCTTCGTGCGCCTGGCGGACGGTTGCCGGGGTCACCTCATCGAATTCGCCGCAGAACAGCAGCACGGGCACCTCGATCTGGCCCAGTTCGCCAGTCACGTCGAAATCCTTCAGCGGTCCGATCACATGGAACTCGCTCGGTCCGTTCATCGCGTGATAGACCTCGGGGTTCGCGTCGAGGCCGTCAAAGGTGCGCTGCAGCCAGTCCGGCCACGGCCGCACCCGGCAGACATGGCGGTCGTAGAAAGCCATCATGGTGCTCTGATACTCGTCGCTGTCAGTTGTGCCCGCCGCCTCGTGCCGCCTGAGTATCGCCTCGACCTCGGCGGGGAGGTCGGCCCGCAGCTTGGCAATCTCGGTGAGCCAGAAGGGCACGCTGGCCGGAGATGACTCCACGATCAGACTGACCAGGCCGGCGGGCCGGGAGATCGCATAAGCCATGCCGAGCATGCCGCCCCAGGAGTGGCCGATTACATGGCACCGGTCCAGGCCGAGCTGCTCGCGCACCGCGGCGACCTCGGCCAGGTAGAGCTCGGTGGTCCACATCGCCGGATCATGCGGCTCGCCGATCGCCGAGTTGCCGCACCCGAGCTGGTCGTAGCAGACGACCCGGCGGCCCTGCGCCAGCTCTTGGTAGGGCTCCATGTGTTGCCAGGTAGCACCGGGGCCACCGTGCAGGCAGAGCAGTGGGAACTTGCCGGCGTCCTCGGTCTCACCGACCACTCGGTACCAGGTCCGGTAGCCGGCAAAGGACAGGTAGCCTTCCCGCACTGGCTGGTCATCGGGCATGCCGGTCTCCATTCGGTACGGACTGCTCATCTCCCGTTGGAACATATCAAGCCGGAACGAAACCGGCTCCGCATACTGCCGTCCGAAGCCGCCGGACGATCTCGGGTTCAATGTGAACCTGGCTCATAGCCGCGGGTCGACCGGCTCGGATTCCAGGGCGAGAACCGCGAAGACGCACTCGTGCAGCCGCCAGAGCGGCTCGCCGCGCGCGAGCCGGTCCAGGCCCTCAAGTCCGAGCGCGTACTCGCGGGCGGCCAGTGACCGCTTGTGCCCCAGGCCCCGGCGCCGTCGCCGGCTCAGGTTAGCTGGCTCGGTGTAGTCCGGCCCGTAGATGATCCGCAGGTACTCCCGGCCGCGCACCTTCAGCCCTGGCTGAACCGGTCCACGGCGACCGCGCACCAGATTGGCGGCCGGCTTGACTACCATGCCCTCGCCGCCGGACGCGGTCAGCTCCTCCCACCAGGTGGTGGCCGCGGCCGCCGATGCCGGATCCGTGGTGTCAGCGAAGACCCGGCCGGTCGGCGCGATCAGCTCCGGGTCGGCCGCGACCAGCCGGTCGGCCACCTCGAGATGCCAGGCGTGCGGCCGGTCTGAGTACGTCGAGCCGACCGTGGCAAGCAGCTGGAACGGTGCGAATCGCAACCCGTTGAGCCCGTCAGTGGGCCAGCAGTACCGCCGGTAGGCGGCGGTGAACGCCGTCGCGTTGGCCGCCCTGGCCCTGGTGCGGTCGAGCAGCGCCGCGACGTCCAGCCCCGCAGCGGCCGCCTGCTGCAGCACGCCCACCGCGGCCGGAAGCACAGCCCGGGCCGCCGCTCCGACCGCGGCGTACTGATGCCGGAGGAGATCGGATGCCTTCGCGCTCCATGGCATCAGCTCGGCGTCGAGCAACAGCCACTCCGTGCCGAGTTCGTCGAACAGGCCGGCCGCCTGTGCCGCGGTTCGCAGCCTGGCCAGCAGCGCCTCGGTAAGCTCGGGGCCGAAGAACGGCCGGCCGGTGCGCGTCCAGACCGCGCCGGTCGCCTCGCCCGGCGCGCCGAACCTGGCCCGTGCCGCGTCCAGATCCAGGCAGATCAGAGCGACCGCGCGCGAGCCCATGTGCTTCTCCTCGCACACCACGGCGCCGACGCCCTCGGCGCGGAACGCGTCGAACGCCTGGTCCGGATGCTCAAGCAGGTCGTCCCTCGTCGAGGTGGCGACCGGGGACATCGTCGGCGGCAGGTAGGCCAGCCAGCGTGGATCGAGCGCGAACCGGCTCATCACCTCAAGTGCCGCCGCCGCGTTCTCCTCCCGGACGCTGACCCGGCCGAGCCTGGCGGTCTCGACCACGCGCCGGCCGGTGACGTCGGTCAGGTTGAGCACATCCGGGTCGCGCCTGGCGACCAGCCCGCCTCCAGCCAGCCCCGATCCAGCCAGCCCGGATCCAGCCAGCTCCGATCCAGCCAACCGCGCCGGGGCGGCCTCGCTCAGCGCGGCGCCGGCATTGACCGGGAACGGCCTGGCCGGCGTGTAGTAGACCCGGGCCGCCGGTACTGCCACGATCTCGCGCTCCGGATACCGCAGCGCCGTGAGCCGCCCGCCGAACACGCAGCCGGTGTCCAGGCACAGGGTCCCGTTCACCCATTCCGGGTCGGGCACCGGAGTGTGCCCGTACAGCACCATCGCGGCGCCCCGGTAGTCGTTGGCCCACGGGTAGCGGACCGGCAGGCCGAACTCGTCGGTCTCGCCGGTGGTCTGCCCGTACAGGCAGAACTCCCTTACCCGCCCCGACGCCCGGCCCTGGAATCGCTCGATCAGGCCGGCGTGCGCGACCACCAGCTTCCCGCCGTCCAGCACATAGTGCGAGATCAGCCCGTCCAGGAACGACTCAAGCTCGGCCAGGAACTCCGCTGGTTCCGCGGCCAGCTGCGCCAAGGACTCAGCCAGTCCGTGGCTGACCTGCACGTTCCGGCCGCGCAGGGCGCGCAGCAGCTTGTTCTCATGGTTCCCTGGCACGCACAGCGCGTTCCCAGTCCGGACCATCCCCATCACCAGCCGGAGCACTCCTGGGGTCCCCGGGCCGCGGTCAACGAGATCGCCGACAAAGACCGCCCGGCGGCCGGCCGGATGCCGCGCGTCGACGGCCTGGTCCTGGCCATCCCGGCTCAGCTGGTAGCCCAGGGCGGTGAGCAGCAGCTCAAGCTCGGCCAGGCAGCCGTGCACATCGCCGATCACGTCGAACGGGCCGGTCTGATCCCGCAAGTCGCTGAACAGCCTGGTCCTGACCACAGCTGCCGACTCGACCTCGGCCGCCGAGCGCAGCACGTGGACCCGGCGGAAGCCCTCCTTCTGCAGTCCGCGCAGGCCGCGGCGGAGCTGGTCGCGCTGGCGGCGGATCACCCGCGGCCCGAACTGGCGGTCGGGGCGCGTCGAATTCCGATCGGCGCAGACTCCCTCGGGCAGGTCAAGCACGATCGCCACCGGCAGCACGTCGTGCTCCCTGGCCAAAGCGACCAGCTGCTTACGGGACTCGGGCTGCACGTTGGTCGCGTCGATCACCGTCAGGCGTCCGGCGGCCAGCCGCTTGCCGGTGATGAAATGCAGCAGGTCGAAGGCGTCACCGCTGGCCGACTGGTCGTTCTCGTCGTCCGCGACCAGGCCGCGGCAGAAATCGCTGGAGACTATCTCGGTCGGTGCGAAGTGGGCTCGGGCGAAGGTCGACTTGCCCGACCCGGTGGCGCCGATCAGCACCACCAGGCTCAGCTGCGGCACGTCGATCACCCGGCCGTAGTGACCCTCAGGTGGCGGAACCGCTGCCGACCCCACTGCCGACCCGACCGCCGGCTCCTCCGCCGCGGCACGGTCCGGAAGCCCGGCGGTCATGCTCCCACCGCCCGCGCTGATTCGCTCCTGGTGAAGACGGCCAGCTGCGTCGGCGGCCCGACCTGCGGATCGTCCGTGCCTACCGGCAGGAACCGCACCTGGTAGCCGCGCTCGGCCGCCACCCGCTGCGCCCACCCGGCAAATTCGGCCCTGGTCCACTCAAACCGGTGATCGCGATGCCGCATCGCACCGGGGGCCAGAAATTCGTATTTAACATTGTGCTCGGAGTTCGGTGTGGTCACCGCCACCAGCGCCGGCGCCGCGTCGGTGAAGACCGTCCGCTCGAGCGCGCCGAGCCGCGGCGGGTCGATGTGCTCGATCACCTCGACCAGCACCAGCGCGTCCAGTCCGGCCAGCCGGTCATCGGTATAGGTCAGCGCCGTCTGAATCAGCCGCAATCGGTCCCGCTGCCGCTCGGGCATCCGGTCCAGCCGGAGCCGCCGACCGGTGATCTCCAGCGCCCGCGATGACACATCAGCGGCCACCACCTCGGTGAACGAGGGATCGGCAAGCAGCGCCGCGGTCAGCGCGCCCTCCCCGCAGCCCAGGTCGGCGACCCGGTGCGCGCCAGCTGCCCGGAGCACCGCGAGAACGGCGCCACGGCGCTGCTCGGCCAGCGGGACCTGCGGGTCTGGATCATCGGTCAGATCCGGCTCGGCCGGGACCGCGTTGTCGAAGGACTCTGGCTCGGCGTCATCGACCTCGGCCAGCCTGGCCAGCGCGGACCGGTACAGGCCGGTGCGGTGCGCCAGGTAACGGCGCGTGATCAGCGTCTTCTCCGGGTGGGCGGCCAGCCAGCCGCCGCCAGCCCGGATCAGCTTGTCGACCTCCTCCGGGCTGACCCAGTAGTGCTTGGCGTCGTCGAGCACGGGCAGCAGCACGTACAGATGGTTCAGCGCGTCGGCCAGCCGGACCTCGCCGTCCAGCCGCAGGTCCAGGTAGCGCGAATCGCCCCACGCGGGAATGGTCTCGTCCAGTGCGATCGGGGTGGCGTGCACCTGCCAGCCGAGTGGACCGAACAGCCGTCCGGCCAGCTCGGCACCGCCGCGGCAGGGCAGCACCGGCAGATGCGCGGTCAGCGGTAGCGCGGCGGCGGCCAGTTCCGGCCGGGCGGCGCAGCGGCCGGTCATGGCGGTCTTGAACACCCGGGACAACGCGACCGCGAGCATGCTTGACGCGGCATACGGCCGGTCGTTCACGTACTGGCCGAGACTAAAGCCGTCGCTGGCCGGCCCCTGCCGCCCGCGCACCAGGCCGACCGGATCGACCTCAAGCAGCAGTGCGGCGGTGCAACGCTCTCGCGTCGCCTCCGGATAGAACACGTGCGCCGTGCCGACCGACACCTCGAACGCCTGCGGCCTGCCGGGGTTCTTGTGCAGCAGGAAACCCAGGTCCGTCGCAGGTTCTGCGGTGGTGGTTATAGTCAGCAGCACAATCGGCCATCATTCCCGATTGGCGATGCGGGCGCGAAATCAATTCAGTGCGGGGCAGCAGTTCGGCGCAGGAGCCAACTGCTCGGAGGGTTACTTCGTCCTGGACGGGACGGTCTCGGTCACCGTGGACGACAGCGAGCTGACCGTTGGTCCCGACGGATTCGTCCTGGTGCCTCGCGGCACCGCGCATACCTTCGGCAACGCCTCGCAGCACGAAGCTCGGCTGCTGGTTATCCACGCTCCGGCGATGGATGCGTACTTCGCCGGCCTGCACGAGCTATGGAACCGCGGTGAGGCGCCCACGCCGGACGAGGAGCGGGAGCTGATGGCCAGGTTCGGCATGGAGCCGGCCTAGTACCCGGGCCAGTGGTCAGCAGCCGCCCGCGTTCGCAGAGGTGCGGCTCCGTCATCAGCGGCCCGTCGCGCCCTCGGCCGGAAGCGGCAGCCATCACCTGCCGGGTCCGGTCAGGGCACCCTGGTCCGGAGCAGCGCGGTGAGCTGACGGCCAACCGTTCGCAGCGGTGCGCCATCCCGGTTGGCGCGAGCTAGCAGCAAGCCGCCTTCGATGGCCGCGAGCACCAGGGTGGCGAGCTGGTCGGCATCGGCATCGGCCAGACCGCGGGCGAGGATCGCGTCGGCGATGGCGCTCTGCCAGCCAGCGAAGGCGGTCGCGCAGGCGCCGGCCAGGCGCGCTGAGGTGTGCGCCGTCTCTAGGGCGATCGTCGCGACGGGGCAGCCGTTCGATGTGAACCCGATCGCGGTGGCCAGCGCGAGCGACAACATCCCCGATGCCTGGCGCACCGTCGGCCCGCAGCTGGCCGCGGAGCCGGCTGCCGAGGTACTGGTGGTCGGTGGTGACGCCGGGCCGCACTCGATCGGGCTGTATGCCGTCGGCCTGGCCGTCGCGCTGGGCGCGGCGCGGGTCAGCTACCTTGATCAGGATCCGGACCGGCTGTCCATCGCCGCTGCTCTGGGTGCCGCGGTCATCGACGCTCCGCCGGGCCGGAAGGCCGGCTCGTTCCCGATCACCGTCGACGCCAGCGGCACGCCAGCAGGGCTGCGTTGTGCACTCAATAGCACTGCGCCAGACGGCACCTGCACCAGCCCTTCGGTCTATCTTGAGGACCCGGCGCTGCCGATGCTCGCCATGTACTCGCGGTGCTGCACGCTGCACACCGGTCGGGCCCACGTCCGGCCTGCCATCCCGGTCGTTCTCGACCTCGTCGCTGCGGGGTTCGACCCCTCACTCGTCACCTCGGCCGTCGTCACCAAGGACGACGCCGTCGACACGCTCAGTGATCCGCCGATGAAGCTGGTCATCGACTGCGCGAGCTAGCCACCTGATCGCCGACCGCAGATCCGCGTTGCGACCCGGCGCGGGCATCAGCGATGTGCCAGCCCAACCTGCCGTGCAGCCGCGGCCAGAGCATCAGCGCCGCGCGGGCCCAAACCTGCCATGCGGCCCTGGGCTGGGGCGTCCGCGGTGGGCCGGCCGGAAGTCCGGTGCAGCCGCGGCTCGGGCATCGGCACCACGTCAGCCGAACCTGCCATGCGGTTCGGGGCTGGGGCGTCCGCGGTGGGCCGACCGGAAGTCCGGTGCAGCCGCGGCTCGAGCGTCAGCGCCATGCCGGCCATTCTCCCGTCCTGCCGCGGCTCTGGCATCAGCGCCGCGCCGGCTGAACGTCCCGTTCTGCCTCGGCTCTCCTCCGCCTGCCAGATTCCCGCTCCCCCGGTTCGCTTGACGCTGGCGCTCTTCCCATGTATACAACTTACTAGTTGTACAAATTTTTAGTTGTGAGGAGGGGTCGTGATCACAGACTGGATCGCTGCGGAGCGCCGGGACATCGCGGACATGCTGGATGGGCTCAGCGCAGAGCAATGGGAGTCGCCTTCGCTGTGCGAAGGCTGGACAACTCGGCACGTGGTGGCTCACCTCACGATGCCGTTCCGGTACGCCGCACCCAGATTCATGATGGAGCTGGCGAAGGCTGGCGGCAGCTTCCAGCGCCTATCCGACGGCATCGCCGACCGGGACGCCGCGCTGCCCCGAGCTCAGCTGATCGCGGCCCTGCGGGACAACGCGGAGCATCCGTGGCAGCCGCCTAGCGGCGGCCACGAAGGGGCGCTCACCCATGACGTGATCCACGGCCTGGACATCACCCATCCGCTGCGGATCGAGCGCGCCATCTCGCCGGACGCCATGCGGGCGGTGCTCGACATGATCACTGGTCCGCAGAGCCGCCAGCATTTCGGCGTGGACGTCGACGGCGTCCAGCTACAGGCCGTCGACCTCGACTGGTCCTGCGGGACCGGCGCGCCGCTGATCGGGCGAGCGCAGGACCTGGCGCTGCTGCTCACCGGGCGGCGCGTCCCCGAGGGCGCCATCAGCGGCGAAGGCGCCCACCTGTCAGCGGGAGTAGTCGGCCGGTGACGATCGTCGACGACGACCTGGATCTCACCTTCGCGGCACTCGCCGATCCGACCAGGCGAGCTATTCTTGCTCGCCTGGCCGGGGGTGAGGCGACGGTGAATCAGCTCGCCGAGCCGTTCGCCCTGACCCAGCAGTCGATCTCCAAGCACCTGAAGGTGCTGGAACGGGCCGGGCTCATCTCACGCACCTGCGCTGCCCAGCGCAGGCCATGCAAGCTCGAACCCGAGCGCCTCGATGCCGCGGCCGAATGGATCGACCGGCACCGGCGCATGTGGCAGGAACGGTACGACCGGCTCGACGAACATCTGGCTACCCTGCGGCAGCCGCCAGGACGACAGGAGCGATCAACATGAGCGACACGGCCGAACGCGGCGAGCTGACCTTCCGGCGCGTCCACCAAGCTTCAGCAGAACTGCTCTTCGACTGCATGACCAAACCCGAGCATCTGGCGCATTTCTGGGGTCCGACTGGGACCACGACCTCGATCGACGGCATCACCGTCGACCTGCGGCCGGGCGGGATGTTCGAAACGGTGATGGTCAGCGAATCCGACGGCAGCCGGTACACGATGCGTGCCGTCTACGTCGTGGTGCAGCGGCCGGCCAAGCTGGTGTGGACCGAACCCGACCTCGAGGGCGGAATGACCACGACGATCACCTTCGTCGAGCTCGGCGACGGCCGGACAGAGGTCATCACGCACCAGACCAACGTGCCAGCGGAGTTGCGCAGCCCTGAGGCACAGCGCGGGTTCCTGACCAGTCTCGACCGCTTCGGTGAGTATGTGGGGAAGCTAGCTGCTAGCTGACCAGCCATGATCACTCAGTCTGCCCGGTCCGGGGCAGCCGACTTGTCCAGGATGGCCTGCCGTGGGTGGTGGCACTGCCCTCGGTCGGTTGCGTGTCAGGGCGCCATTGCCTCGCTCACCTGCAGCGACCCGCCTCGTCCGATGAAGGGGTGGCTACGGACCAGATCCACCGCGCTATCGAGATCTGCGGCATCGAGCACGGAATAGCCGGTTGGCGGGCCCTGGGCGACGTCGTCGGCTACCGAGTCGATGGTAACGGTCTTGGACGGCCCAAGCGGTGCGCCGGGATCGACTAGGGCTTCACCGGTGGCGCCGGCCCCGGCGGCGAACGCGGCAATTGCCTGCTCGCGCCCTTCCGCCGATTCGGGCATGTCGCCGCCGTGGTATGTCACCAGGAATTTCGGCATCGGATCGAACCTCCGCTGTAGCTGGTTAGCCGGTAGGACAAGCGGCCCTGCGGTCCGGTCTGGATCCTGCCCCGGCCGATCCCAGTGGTCGCTCGCCCAGTGTTGTCGGGTGGCCTGGGGACGGGCAATGTCCGATCGGATGTCAATCACCTTGAGCAGGCATCACGGCTTCCCGCTGGAGAGGGAGCGTTCGATCGGGCTAGGCGCTGGCCGCCAGTCTGGAGCCTCCCCGGACGCTGACATCCAGACTCCCAGGCGCTTGACTGAAAGCATCGGCTTGGCGATCGCGGTGGTTGCCGCCGTGGTGATTTATGCGCTCTTCATCGTGCGCCCGTACTCGCACATGCCGCTCAAGCCATTCCTGGCCACCTTCAATCGAGGCAACGCCGAGGTCTGGCCGATGCAGATCGTGTGGTACGCGGCCGCGCTTGCCATGGCCGGGCTTGCACTGTTCCCGGCTCGTCGCTCGTCGCAGCTGATCTGCCTGCTCGCTGCGGTATACGTCGCGTGGGTCGGAATTGCCTACTTCACCTGGGTTTACCCAGCACTGCATCTTTCGTCGTTGTGGGCCGCCGTCTTCACCCTTCAGGCGGCCTTCCTCCTGGTCGCCGGTGTCGTCCGGCGTGACCTGGTGATCGAGCTTCGCCGGAACCTGGCATCCGCGCTCGGAGCGATCTTCGTCGGCTACGCGCTGGTCGCCTACCCAGCCATCGGCATGCTCGGCGGGCACCCGCTGCGCACGCTGCCGGTTTTCGGGCTGGCGCCCTGCCCGACGGTCATTTTCTGCTTCGGTCTTCTGCTCTTGGCACGGCCGCCGGTGCCGAAGTACCTGCTGCTTGCGCCGATGGCCTGGGCCCTGACCGCCGCCCCGAGCGCCCTGGGTACGGGGGTCGTGGCCGACGGCGGCCTCGTCGTGGCTGGAGTGATCACGGCGGTGCTCATCATATGGCGGGACCGAATCTCAACCTGGCAGACCGTGGCTGCAGGGCTATCGCTTGCGCTGATGGTCGTGCTCTCGGGGCATGACAATCTGGAGATCGGCGCGGCATTTGTCCTCCTCGTCGTGATGTTTGCGCAGACCACCAGGCGTGGCATGCGTTCGCTGCGTACGGGCGGGCCACCCCGGCCCGAGAGCAGCGCTGAAGTGTTGAACCATCAACAGCTGAACGCCTTACCGTAAAGGAAGTGGTTGAGATGTCTACCATCATCGATGACAGCAGAGAACTCATTGACCGCAAGGAACTCGCTGACCGCGAAGAGGTTACCCGTCAGCAGGCGATCAAACAGATCGAACGCAAGCGCCATTTCCGCGTCGAGGCAATGGTGTCCCTCATCGGCATGATTCTGCTTGTTGCCATCTGGGCCACCACTGAGTACCACAACGCGGGCGGATGGCCAACGGCCGGATTCAGTCAGAGTTCCGGAATCCACGACGTGTGGAACTTCTGGATCATCTACCCGATCATCGGTTGGGCGTTGATTCTGGGTGGGCGTGGCTGGTACGTCCACGGCGGCCGCAAGCCGATTTCGGAGAACGAGATCAAGCGGGAGATGGAGCGCCAGGCCGGGACGCACTGACGCCGGGGACATACTGCAGCCAGACCGGCGCGTTAAGGTCGTCATGTCATCTCGCCTCGCCGTCGCGGGAAGGCCCGTGACCCGCGGCGCAAGGTGGCACATCCGACGACGGACGGTGATGAGATGGCTGGGCCAGCGTCGAACTGGGCTCGAAACGTTGAGTTCAGTGCCGTCCAGACTTACCGGCCGCAGACTGTCGCGGAATTGCAGGAGCTGATCTCAGCGAACACACATGCGCGCGCCATCGGCACCGGACACTCGTTCAGCCCGATCGCCGACACCCCCGGTGCACTGGTCTCCCTGGCCGGTATGCCGCCGGTGATGAACATCAGCCCGGACCGCGCGACCGTCACGGTCAGCGCCGGGATCCGATACGGCGAGCTGGCCAGGCACCTACACGCGGCCGGCCTCGCGTTGCCCAACCTGGCGTCACTGCCGCACGTGTCGGTCGCCGGCGCCTGCGCGACCGCTACCCATGGCTCCGGTGACGCCAACGGCAACCTGGCCACCGCAGTCTCGGCGATAGAGAGGGTCTGCGCGGACGGCGAACTCGGCGCCCTTGACCGGAACTCGGATTCTGAGCTGTTCTGCGGTGCGGTGGTTGGGCTGGGCGCGCTCGGCGTTATTACGAAACTCACCCTCGATGTCATTCCGGCGTTCGACATCCGGCAACACGTCTACCTTGATCTACCAGCAGACGCTCTCAAGACTCACTTCGATGAAATCTTCTCCAGCGCCTATAGCGTCAGTGTCTTCACCGACTGGCAAAGCTCGCTGCACAATCAGCTATGGCTCAAATGCCGCACTGACCAGGACGACCGAAAGAGGCCGCCGCAGAGCTGGATGGGTGCCAGGCTCGCTGAGGTGCCCATGCACCCGGTCCGAGGCATTCCGGCAGCCAGCTGCACACAACAGATGGGAGTGCCTGGACCGTGGTTTGAGCGGCTGCCGCACTTCCGCCTCGACTTCACGCCCAGCGTTGGCAACGAACTGCAGTCCGAGTACCTCATCCCCCGCGATCTGGCGCCAGAAGCATTGGGAGCAATAGCCGAACTGCACAATCTTATGAGACCGATCCTCCGGATCTCAGAGATCCGCACCGTCGCACCCGACGTGCTGTGGTTGAGCCCAAGCTATCAGCGGCCCAGTGTTGGACTGCACTTCACCTGGATCAACGACATGCGGGCCGTCTCTGGAGTAATCGCCGCGATCGAGGAAAAGCTCGCTCCGCTGAGCGCGAGACCGCATTGGGGGAAGCTCTTCAGCACACCAGCGCAGACGATCAGTCAGCTATACGAACGGTCAGCCGATTTCAGGAAGCTCCGTGCTCAGTGCGACCCAGCTGGCAAGTTCCGCAACGAGTTCGTAGACCGTTACTTCCCTATCACGAACTGACTGTCACGTCATCGCCCGGTATTCCGCGAAGTCATTGCTGCCGCCGCCCGGCCAAGTATGATCCAGTTGGATAAAGGCGCAAGCGGACCTGACGTCGTTACCGTTCACCCAGCGGCTGGACGCTTACGTGCGGTGGCAGCGCCCGTGGGTTCGCCGGGTTCCGGGCGACCCGCAAGCTGGTCCTGACACTCCGGCCACTCAATCCCGTTCCAACCCGCAGGACCTTTTTTGGACCAAGCTGGAACAGCCGCTGGCAGGTAACCGGGTTCAGTCGGCCAGTGCGTGGCGGAAGAACTCGACGGTCCGCTTGAGCCCGTCGGCCAGCGGTACGGTCGGCTCCCAGCCGAGCAGTTCTCTGGCGCACGCGATGTCCGGCAGCCGGCGCACCGGATCGTCCGCCGGAAGCGGGAAATGCTCGATCGCCGACCTGCTGCCGGTTAGGTCCAGCACCCTGCTGGCGAGTTCGAGCATCGTGAACTCGACCGGGTTGCCGAGGTTGATCGGGCCGGTGACATCCTGCGGCGAGCGCATCAGACGGATCAGGCCGTCGATCATGTCGTCGATATAGCAGAACGACCTGGTTTGCGAGCCGTCGCCGAATAGGGTCAGCGGCTCGCCCCGCAGGGCCTGGACGATGAAGCTGGACACCACGCGGCCGTCGGTGGGCTGCATGTTCGGACCGTAGGTGTTGAAGATCCGGGCGATCTTGATCTGCAGCGCGTGCTGCCGGTGGTAGTCGAGGAACAAGGTCTCCGCGCAGCGCTTGCCTTCGTCGTAGCAGGACCTGATGCCGGTGGGGTTTACGTTGCCCCAGTAGGACTCCGGCTGAGGATGCACGGTCGGGTCGCCATAGACCTCAGACGTCGAGCTGAATAGGATCCGCGCGCCCAGCCGCTTGGCCAGCCCGAGCATGTTGATCGAGCCCTGCACACAGGTCTTCGTCGTCTGGACCGGGTCGCGCTGGTAGAAGACCGGCGAGGCCGGACAGGCGAGGTGATAGATCTGATCGACCTCGACGTAGAGCGGAATGGTCACATCGTGGCGCATCAGCTCGAAGCGCGGCTCGGTGAGCAGGTCAAAGATGTTGCGTCGGGTGCTTGAGTAGAAGTTGTCCACCGCCAGCACCTCGTGCCCAAGCGCGAGCAGGCGCCGGCATAGATGCGACCCGATGAAACCCGACCCGCCGGTCACCAGGATGCGCTGGGACGCTGCGGCTGGCATCTCGCGAGGATCTCGCGTCGAAGCCACGTCAGATCCTCCGGCCCAGGTCATGCACGGCGTCGCGCCCCATGACGTCGCAATCTATCCGATTCACCGCGCGCTTAACATAACGGCTCGCCTAGGCTGCATCCGTGGAATTGTCTGTTCTCATGCCTGTTTACAACGAGGTCGCAACCCTGACCTCGGCCGTCAAAGAGGTCCTCAACGTCAACTTCCCCTGCGAGATGGAGCTCGTCATCGTCGATGACGGCAGCACCGACGGCACCAGGGATCTCTACCCGGCTTTGGCCTCAGATCCGCGCGTGAAGGTCCACCTGCACGACCGCAACCGGGGCAAGGGCGCCGCGATCCACACCGCGGCCGCAGGCGCCACCGGTGACTACGTGATCATCTGCGACGCCGACCTTGAGTACTCGCCGGATGAGATCCCCTCGCTGCTCGCGCCGGTGCTGGCCGGGGATGCCGAGGTGGTGTACGGCACCAGGAGGTTCAGCAGTCACAACTCCTACTCCTATGTCTACGTGCTGGGCAACAAGGCGGTGACGACCTTCGCGAACGTGCTTTTCAACTGCTACATCAGCGACCTGGAGACCTGCTTCAAGCTGATCCCGGCCGCGCTCTACCGCAAGCTGCGCGTCCGCGAGGCCGGGTTCGGCATGGAGGCCGAGATCACCGGGAAGCTGCTCAGGCGCGGCATCAGGCCCTACGAGATTCCGGTCAGCTATAAGGCGCGCAGCCGCGCCGCCGGGAAGAAGCTGACCTGGCGCGACGGCGCACAGGCGATCTGGATCCTGACCAGGGAGCGGTTCGCGCCCCGTCCAGCCTGAGCCGGCCATCAGGCTGGCAGCATGTGCTGCTTGGAGGCAGTGTGGTGATCCGGGCGAAGGCTCCGGCCTTCTTGCGGCGACCCGGCCAGGACGCTCACCAGCCTGCCGCGCCGGTCCCTCACAGGTCGCTCGGCAAACTTGACCTGATCGACGCGTGCCTGGTCATCGCCGTCGGCCTGGCTGCGCTCCTCGTACATGACGTGCCGTACCTGCTGCAGCACTCTTTCTGGGTGGACGAGGGGTGGGTGGCGGACTCGGTCAGGGCGAGACTCGGGCTCACACCTTCGCTGACATCGAGCACCCCCGTCGGGTGGACGGTTCTGCTCCGGCTGGTGCCCTTCGGCGGCCCCCAGCGGCTGCGACTGGTGCCGCTGGCGTTCGCGATGTTGACGGCGGCCACGGCGTACCTCTTCGGCCGTGAACTTCGGCTGACCCGCTTCGTTACTCCGATCCTGACCGGCGCTGCCGCTCTGCTGTCGCCGGCGATGCTGGTCAGAGACGATCTCAAGCAGTACACGGCCGAGGCATTCTGCTGCCTCGTCCTATGGGTTCTGGTAGCGCGCATCGAGAACGAATGGCGCCTGCGGCGCCTGGTAGCTATCGCCGCAGTGGCATCCGTCGGCATGCTATTCGCCAACACCGCGATCTTCGTCGGAGCGGCGGCGATGGCTTCCGTGGCGCTTGAGTGCCTGCTCATGCGGCGCTTCCGACGGCTAATCGAAGTCGCCGCCGCTTCGGCCGGGATGCTCGCCGCCAGCCTGGCGATCCTTCAGACCGCCGACCGCCGGCAGGTCACCCACAACCTGGTCTCCTACTGGGTGAACTATTACGTCCCGACTCACAGCCCGTCAGCGGCTATCCGCTATATCGGCTTTCGACTGCACCAGCTCGCGCCGTACGTGGGCTTCCGGTCTCTGGTCGTGGATGTGGTGCTTGCACTGGCCGGAGTCGTGGCGCTGCTCTTGCTCCGTCGCTTCGCTCTGGCCGCGATGCTGCCGATGACCCTGGTGATCGTGATCGCCGCGAGCGCGGCGCGCAAGTACCCGTTCGGTGACCTTCGGACCTCGACGTTCTGGCTCGTGGCCGTGCCGGTTCTGATGGCCGTGGCGGTCGCCGCCGCTGGCTACTGGGCGGCCGCGGTCAGTCGCTGGGCGCCAGTGGTCGCCGCCGCTGTGGCGCTCGCCGTCTGGGTGCCGGCGACGGACGGCTACATCAGATCGCACCAGATACCCGACGAGAACGTCCATGCTGAGGTCGGGTACGTCGACGCTCACTTCAGGCCTGGGGACGTCATCATCGTCAGCTACGGAGCCAGCTACGCGTTCGCGTACTACTACCCGCTCGCGCAGCCATCGTTCCCGGCCGGCGATGGTCCCAACGGCCACCTCGTGGCTTACCCGAGCGCGGCGTGGATCGTGGTCATGCACCAGCGCCGGACGGTGGACGTCGCATACGCGCTGGCGGCTGCGCGGGCCGAGATCGGCGCGGAAGGTGGCGGTGCCCATGGCCGGATCTGGATCGTCCGCTCGCACATGATCCCGGTCGAGGTCCGGGCCTGGCACCGTGATCTAGCCGGGGATCAGGTGACGACCATCGACGTCGGCCACGACCCTGTGCTGCTGTACCTGCCGTCCCGAACCCGCGCCGGGCGGTAGCCCGCCGTCCCGGGCCGGTAGGTACCGGAAAGTGGCATTCGGGGTGTCGGAGGCGGAATTCTTGCTAGCGTCTTCTGCTACGGTGATTGCCGTCGATGAGCGCCTTACCGAGAGAGATCCCTGACGAATGGCCGAAACTACTGCGAAGCTAGAGTCCAGCTCCGAGGCTGCGCTGACCTCCTACGAGAACCTCGGGGCGCGGTTCGAAGAGCACGATCCGCGCGACCAGTACACGTATATGTACTCGAAGCTGCGCAGCGACTACACCCTGATGGAGTTTGTCGGGATGCAGGACAAGTCGGTGCTCAACGTCGGCTGTTCGTTTCCGGTGGACGAGCTCTACTACGCGCGCAAGATCGGCAGCTGGACGGCGATCGATCTCAGCCCGCAGTCCATCCAGGGCGCGGAGCAGATCCTGCGGCGGGAGCTACATCCCGACCTAGCGGCGAAGTTCACCTTCAAGGTGGCGGATGCGTGCGACCTGCCGTTCGAGGACGGGACGTTCGATGTGGCCGTCTCCATGTCGACGATCGATCACATCCCGTCCGGTCCGGCCCGGCAGAAGGCTGTCGAAGAGATGGCCCGGGTGACCAAGCCGGGGGGTCACGTGATCGTCACGGTGCCCAACTGGTGGAACCCGCCCTACGCCGCCGGCATCTGGAAGATGAGCAGAGAGAAGACGCTGCACTACGGCTACGCGCATCTGTTCTCCCCGATCGAGATCCGCAAGATGGGAGAGCAAGCCGGTCTGCGGCCAGTCTCGTTCGCCTCCAGCATCGCCCCCCTAGATGACGTCTGGCTGCCTGGGTACCCGGCCTTGATCAGATGGACCGCGAAGCTCGAGTTCCGGGTCCACCGGACGTTCGGATACCTCGGACGGCGCGTCGGGTATGCATTCGAAAAGCCGATTCGATAGGAATGCCGGGTCAGGGACCTGTTCGCGCAACCCGCCGGGCCGGCCGGGCTGACTGGCCCACGGCGGCTGATCAGGAATCGCCGGACGACCCGCGGACGCTGACACCAACAGATGCCGCCGATTCGGCTGCGGCAGTTCAGCTACCGGTCCCGATCGAGCCACCCGGCGGCGTCCCCACCCCGTTGCCCCGCTGGCTCACCTGGCTCTTGCGCCTGATGAGATCGAAGCTGGTCAGGGTGGGCTTTCTGGCCGTCGTGCTCGGCTTGCTCGCCGTCGCCCTCGTCGATCAGGCTGGCACGCTCTGGCATCAGGTCCAGAAGCTGTCCGCGCCCGTCATGTTTCTGGCCCTCGCCCTGAGTCTGGCCGGGCTGATCGGCAGCCTGATGGTCTGGCGGGAGCTGCTCGCGGATCTCGGCTCGCGGTTGTCGATTCCTGAGGCCTGGCGCATCATGTTCATCGGCCAGCTGGCGAAATACGTGCCAGGCAGCATCTGGCCGGTGATCGCCCAGTCGGAACTCGGGGCTGATCGCGGTATCCCGCGGAGCAGATCCGCGCTGTCGGTGTTCCTCGGCTACGCGGTGATGACCTGCTCGGGTGCCGTGGTGGCGGGGGTCACGCTGCCGTTCGCCGACGGCGGATCGCTGGCACGGTACTTCTGGGTCCTGTTTCTGATTCCCGTCCTCATCGCGGTGCTGTCTCCGCCAGTCCTCAACCCGCTGCTCCGCCTGCTGCTGCGAGTGTCCCGCCAGCCAACGCTGCACAAGGGCGTCAGCTACAGCGGCCTCGCCCGCACCCTGGCGTGGGCGCTGGTTGGCTGGTCGTGCAACGGGGCCATGATCTTCGTGCTGATGCGACAGCTGAACGGCGACCGTTCGGGCACGCTGCTGCTGTCGATCGGTGCCTACTCGCTCTCCTGGGCCGTCGGGTTTGTCGCAGTGTTCGCACCTGCCGGGGCTGGAGTCCGCGAGGCGGTGATGGTGGCGGTGCTTAGCACCCAAACCACGGCAGCGACCGCCCTCACCGTGGCCCTGGTCAGCAGAGCGCTTTCCGTCGTGGCCGATGCCATGACCGGCGCCGCCGCGTCGGCGCTCGTCGGTCGGCGCAGGCTCAGGCGGCTGCGGGCGGTGCGCGGGCTCGCCGATCCTCCGCCCGCCGGAAGTTAGCGACCCAGCCGAAGTCAGCGACCCAGCGGCCCCGCCCGGGCAGCGGTGCGCAGGCTAGCTGATCCCGGCGGGCGCGTCCGCCGGCGCCCCTTGCGTTGCAGGCCCGGATCGGCCGTTCCGCAGTTCCTGGTCAGCCGGGTGGGCTGCGCCGGCCGGGTCGGCCGGGTCTCCCGCGTCGGACGGAGCGAGCAGCGACCGGTGGAACTGGTCGAGGTCGATCTCGGCGCCCAGCCTGATGCTCTCCTGGGCCGCGAACATGCACGTGGTCGCCAGCGAGGCGTCCTGCCAGGACAGCAGATGGTTGGGTGCGCCCTGCACGGCGCGGACGAACTGCTCAAGCGCCTCGGCGTGCCCCATGGACTTGTGCAGGCCGGTGCCCTGGCTGCGCTTGCGCTGCCCGAACTGGGTGAGCTTGGCGAAGTCATCCAGGATCGCCACCTGACCGCGAGCGAACACCGACAGCCGCTCCCTGGGGAAGCCGGGCACGCCGCACTCATCGAAGACGATCGTGGCGGCAGCACCGTCATAGTGCAGCGTCACCGCGTAATTGCAGAGCGTCCTGATGTCGTCAGGCTTCTTGCCGAGCGCGCGCGCGGTCACCGATACCGGCCGCTTGCCGATGAGCAGGTTGCACAAGTCAATGAAATGCTCACCCTCGCTGATTAGCCGCCCGCCGCCGTCAACCGGGTCCAGGCTCCAGTGCTCGGTGGGCAGGAACTGCTGGGCGATCACGTACTCGACGAAGTCGACCGGGCCGTCAAGCGACTTGCGGAGACTGTCGACTAGGGGCGAGTAACGGCGGTTCAGCCCGAGCGTGACCAGGGTCGGCTGGGTCGCCATCAAAGTGAGCAGTTCGCTGAAGTCATCGAGGCGGGTGACCATCGGCTTCTCGACAAACACGGCCTTCCCGGCGCAGACGGCCGCGCGGATGTGTCCGTAGTGCTCTGGCTGAGTCGAACAGATCAGCACCGCGTCGGTGCCGTCGTCAGCGAGCAGCTCGTCGATGTCGGTCGTGATCATCGTCGCGCCGAGGCCCTCGGCGACAACGGACGCGTTGCGGCCGGTCGCCGACGCGATGCCGCGGATCTCGACATCGTGCATCGAGCGGAGGTTGGGAAGGTGCGTGCTCAGGGCGTGGTTGCCGACCCCGATCAGCGAGACCCCGACCTTGCCAGCGCGCTTGCGGCGCGGGTCGATCTGCATCGTCGCACTGCGGTCAGGATCGGCTTGGTACGAGATGAGGGCGGCAACGCCGGGCAGTGTCCGTTCGCGGATCGCGTCGAAGGGCTCCTGGACGCGGTCCACCGGGTAGATCGCCGCGATCAGCGGCTCAGGATTGACCGCTCCGGTGCTGACCAGCCTGATGAACTCCTCGAGGTTGCGCTTCTCGGTCCAGCGGACGTACCCGAACGGGTAGTCGACGCGGCCCTTCTCGTAGCCGGTGTCGTAGCTTCCTGGCCCGTAGGCGCGCGAGTACCGCAGGTCGATCTCCCGGTACAGGAAGTTCTTCGGGTGGATGTCAAGCTTGACGTAGCCGACGAGCACCACCCGGCCCTGCCGCCGGGTGATCTCCATGGCCGCGTTGATGATCTCCGGCGAGTCCGAGCTGGCGCAGATCACCGTGGCGTCGACACCGTTCTTGCCGGTGAAATCAAGGATGCGCCGCTTCCAGTCAGGCTCAGCCGGGTTGGCCACCAGCGCGGCACCCGTAGTGGCGGCCAGTTCGTTCGCCTTGGAGTTGATGTCGACTCCGACCACAACGCATCCGGCCGCCTTCGCGATGCTGGCGCACAGCTGGCCGACAAGGCCGAGGCCGTAGATGGCGACCGTCTCACCGAACTTCAGGTCGGCGCGCCTCAGCGCCTGGATAGCGATGCCGCCGACGGTGACGAACGCCGCATGCCGCAGATCTACCCCGTCCGGGACAGGAACCACGTGGCTGACGTACGGGGCGGCCACCTCGGCATGACCGCTGGCCGCGTACGCCACCGTCTGGCCGATCTCGAACCCTTCCACATTGTCGCCCAGCGCCAGCACGGTTCCCGCGCCGCTGTAGCCGATCTCCCGAGGCGTGATCATCTCGTGCCAGACTCGCCGTGCGGTCTGGCTGGGACCTGTGGCCAGAACCGTCTGCTTGACCACCTGCCGCATCCAGGGATCCGAGATGGTCTGGCGCACCAGCTCGACCGGCGTCTTGGCGAGCGTTCCCATCTCCGTGCCCGAGCTGATCAGCGAATAGTGGCTCTGCACGAGGATCTGGTCAGGACCCACGTGCGGGACCGGGAGGTCGGCGACCAGGACCCGGCCACGCCGATCGATGACCCTGCGGAACACCTGCTTCATGCCGGCTTCAACCTGCCTTCGGGTGGTGTGCACCGGATGCCGACGGTCGCCATGACTGCATGGCACGCGCACCACGGCGCCTGAACCACCCATCGATGGCACTCGCCAAGGTTTCGGGGTGGCGCGGGCAACATGGCTACGAGGCAAACGGTGCGAGCGCTTGCTACTAACCTGTACCGTTACTTCCGAAGTTCCCGGACCATGAGCATGCGTGATCGCCGGGCCAGGGACCCGCTGGCCGGGCTCAAGGATCTCCGAGAGCCAGCAGACCCGAGGTTATCACTGAGATGACAGAAGACCGGCATACCGCCATGATCCGGCACGGGCACCCAAGCCATGAGCAGGTGCTCGACCAGGTCCTGCAGGTCGCCAGGTCGGACCGCTACGAGGGCTACTCCAAGCACGACGGCCTCAACTCCGCCATCCTGGCGCGCCTGGCTGGCGGGTCGCGGCTGCGCAGGCTCGGCGCGATTCAGCTGGTGACTCGCAGCCCGGTCGACGTCCGGCGCCTGGTCGGTGTCCGCAAGGCGAGGAACGCGAAGGGGCTGTCGCTCTTCGCCCGTGCGCTGCTCGCCCGGC
The DNA here is from genome assembly GCA_963850875.1 of uncultured Actinomycetota bacterium. Taxonomy (GTDB): domain Bacteria; phylum Actinomycetota; class Actinomycetes; order Streptosporangiales; family Streptosporangiaceae; genus Chersky-822. The sequence goes on along the minus strand of CAWKNA010000003.1, from coordinate 461,997 downwards.
ATCGGATGACCGGATCGGAAGACGATGCCCTGCAGGCGCGCGAGCTGCTCGACTGGCTGATCGGCCATCCGGCCAGCGGATTCGACGGGTTGTCCTGGGGTTACCCCTATCCATGGCAGGACGTCGGGTTCTTCGCTCCGCGAGACTTCCCCAACCGGGTAGTCACGTCGTTTGTCGGGCAGGCGCTGCTTGACGGCTTCCAGACGCTGGGGGACAGCCGATATCTCGATGCCGCCAGGCTCGCGGTGCAGTTCCTGCTCCAGGCCCCGAAGACGCTGCACGAGGATGACGAGCGCTGGTGCCTCAGCTACGTGCCCGATCCGGCCATCGACTGGATCGTTATGGACGTCTCGGCCCTGGTCGGCGCGCTGGCTGCCCGGCTTGGCACGGTCACCGACGACGCCGAGCTCATCCGCCAGGGCGGCCGCCTGGTTCGTTATGTGGTCTCGAAGCAGACGGACTACGGCGCCTGGTTCTACGCGGATCCGCCGTCCGCCAGTCATATCACCCACGACAACTACCACACCGGCTTCATCTTGGACTCGATACTCCAGTACGGGCTAACCACAGGCAGCGAGGAGTTCCTGCCCGCCTATCGCCGCGGCATCGAGTTCTACGCCCGAGCGCTGTTCGAGCCCAGCGGCGCGGCCAGGTTCATGAATGACCGGCTGTATCCGATCGACATCCACGGTTGCGCTCAGGGGATCATCACCTTCTCGCTCCAGCAGCGGCACCTCGGTGCCGGGGCAGCGGACGCCAGCCGGGTGCTGCGCTGGACGCTTGACAACATGTGGGATCCGGCCAGCGGCTGGTTCTACTACCAGCGGCGGCGATGGATCCGGACCCGGATCAGGGAACTGCGCTGGTGCCAGGGATGGATGTCATGGGCGCTGGCCAGTTACCTCGAGAACTGCGGAGGCGAGGAGTGAGAGGATTCCCCGGCCGTGAGCTGTCGCTCGACCCCAGCCGCAGCCGGTTCGAACGGCTGTACGCGAACCTGCTCGGCGCCCCAGCCAACGGACTGCGCATCCGGTTGCGGCGGGTGCTTCCGGCCACCCGTGGCTCATACCGGGCGATCCTTGACGCCGGCTGCGGCTCCGGGGTCTTCAGCTTCGAGCTCGCCAAACGACATCCGGAGGCTCGGGTTGTGGGTGTCGACAGCGAACCCGAGCTGGTTGCCCGTGCCAACCAGATCGCGAGCCGGGCTCACCTGGCCAACTGCAGCTTTACCGAAGGCGACGTCACGAAGCTGGATTTCGATGACGAATTCGACCTGGTTGTCAGCGTCGACAATTTCGAGCACGTCGAAGACGACATCGAGGCGATGCGCACGCTGCTGCACGCGCTACGGCCGGGCGGACGGCTCGTGGCTCACGTCCCCGGCTACGAGCGGCGGTGGATCCTGTTCGGCCGCCGGGTCAACTTCGACGTCCCTGGCCATGTCCGGCCCGGTTACCGGGCCGACCAGCTTGTCGGCAAGCTCTCCGAGGCCGGATTCGAGGTCATGACCTGCCGATATACCTACGGAGCGGTTGAGACGTTCACCAACAACATCTCTTACCTGATCACCGGGGCCGATCAGCGCCGCAAGCTGGCATACGCCGCGGTGTTCCCCGTGCTGCTCGCGGTCTCCTACTTCGGGCAGTTCTCCCGGCCGCGCTGGGGGGCCGGGGTACTCGCGGTGGCGCGGCGTCCGGTGCTGACCACGTCCGAATCCGACAAGATCGCCTGATCGCATGCGCATCCTGATCGACATCCTGCACCCGGCGCACGTCCATTTCTTCCGCAACTTCCATGGCGAGATGCGGGCCCGCGGACACGAGATCTACTTCACCGCACGGGACAAGGACGGATCGGTTGAGTTGCTGCGCGCGTTCGACCTTCCCCATCAAGTGATCTCCCGGCAGATGAGCGGCGCAGGCCTAGCCGTCGAGATGGCCACGCGCACGTCGCGCCTGATCCGGGTCATGCATTCATTTAAGCCGGACGTGCTGACCGGGATCATGGGCCCGTCCATCGCGGCGGCTGGTGCGCTGCGCAGAGTCCCCGCTGTGGTGTTCTACGACACCGAGTTCGCGGAGCAGACCAACCGGTTCGTGTACCCGCTGGCGCACAGCGTGTGCACGCCGGACTGCTACCAGGGCAAGGTCAACGGCCGCCACTTGCAGTACGCCGGGTACCACGAACTCGCCTACCTGCACCCGAATCGCTTCCAGCCGGATCCCGCTGTGCTGGCCGAGTTCGGGCTCAGCCCGGGCGAGCCCTACTCGATCGTGCGGTTCGTCTCCTGGCAAGCCGTCCACGACCGCCGGGAGCTTGGCCTGTCGGCCAAGCAGAAGCGCCACCTCATCGAGGTGCTGCAACGCCGTGGACGGGTGCTCATCTCCTCCGAAGCGCCGCTCACCGCAGACCTCGCCGACCTCGCTCTGCACGGGCGCGTGGATCGGGTCCACCACCTGATCGCCTACGCCAGCCTGATGGTGGGAGAGTCGGCCACGATGTCTTCCGAGGCAGCGGTGCTCGGCGTGCCCGCGGTGTTCATCGCGACCACGGGACGGGGCTACACCGACGACCAAGAGCACCGCTACGGGCTGGTCAGGCACTTCACCGAGGACCAGTACGACATGGCCCTTTCCGCTATCGAGCAGATACTCGCCGAGCCCGAGACCACGTGGCGCGAGGCGCGACAGCGGCTGCTCGCCGACAAGATCGATGTCACCGCATGGATGATCAACTACTTCGAGACCTCGTTCGCGAGCGCCCGATAATGCCCGGCGGGAACAGGCGGCTGTCGTGTGCGGGATAGCTGGCACGTCCGGCTTCGGCAACGAACAGCTGATCCGCACGATGACCGACGCCGTCGCGCACCGCGGACCCGACGGCGAGGGCTTCTACTGCTGGGAGGACGTCTACCTCGGCAGCCGCCGACTGGCGATTCAGGACGTGCCGGGCGGTTCTCAGCCGATGGCCAACGAAGATGGTTCGGTGGTCGTCGTCTACAACGGCGAGATCTACAACTACCCCCAGCTCCGGGAGCTGGCACTGGCCCGCGGTCACCGGCTGATGACCCACTGCGATACCGAGATCCTGCCGCACCTGTATGAGGACGAAGGGATCGGCTTCGCCGCCCGCCTCAACGGCATCTTCACTTTCGCCCTGCTCGACCTGCAGCGCCGCAAGCTCTTCCTGGTCCGGGATCCGCTCGGGGTGAAACCGCTGGTGTACTCGATCAGGGACGGCATGCTGGCATTCGGGTCAGAAGCCAAGTCAGTGCTCGCGAGCGGACTCGTCCACGCCGAACTCGACGAGGTGAGCCTGCATCTGTCGATGAACGTCCGCTACGTCCCAGGTAATCGCACCTTCTTCCAGCAGATCGACCGGCTGCCACCTGGCCACGTGCTGGAGTTCGCCGCAGGACAGGCCAGGCTCTTCTCCTACTCGGCCATTGACTGGACGCCGGATGAGAGCCTGACGCGGGACGACTGGATCGAGCGGATCCGATCCGGATACTCCGAAGCGGTCAAGCGGCAGCTCATCTCGGACGTGCCGGTCGGCGTCTCGCTCTCCGGCGGCATCGACTCCAGCTCGATCGTGGCCATGCTGCGGCGCACGACAAGCGGGCCGATCAAGACGTTCAGCCTCGGCTTCGGTGAGCCCACCGACGAGATCGCCGACGCGAGGTTCGTGGCCCGCACCTTCGATACCGACCACCATGAGGTCGTGCTGCGCGAGCGACCGCTGGATCACCTGGCCGACGCCATCTGGCACACCGAGGAGCCCAAGGTCAACTCGGTGCAGCTGTACCTGCTGCACCGGTTCATCGGAGAGCACGTGTCAGTGGCGCTGTCCGGCCTCGGCGGCGACGAGCTTTTCGCCGGCTACGACTTCTACCGCTACCTGTTCCGCGGCCGCAGACTACGCGGCGGCGCGGCCGGTGCGATGGTGCGTGCCCTGGCCCCAGCCGCCCACTGGGCGGCACGCCAGGCCGCTGGATTGGGCCGACCCGAGCTCGACCTGGCCACCCGCAAGCTGGAATGGCTGGCGGCTTCCGGCGACGGAGCGCGCAACTACCTGCTGCTGCGCAACGCCTGGGATTTCAACAGCGGGCTGCTTCGACGCGTGTACAGTGCTGACTTCCTCGGCCAGCTCAAGGCTTCCAGCAGGGAGTACTACAGCGACTACTTCACAGATGACCGGCCACTGGAGAGCCAGGCGCTGCGGGCCGAGTTCGCGACCAAGATGGTGTGTGATCTCCTGCATAACGAGGACACCATGTCGATGGCTCATTCGGTGGAGTCCAGGGTGCCGCTGCTCGACCTTGAGCTGGTCAGGCTGGCCGCCCGCATCCCGGATCGCATCCGCTTCGCCGACGGGCCCAAGGAGCTGCTGAAGGATGCGCTGACCGGGGTGCTTCCCGACCGGGTGCTGCGCAAGCCGAAATGGGGATTCACCTTCGATCCGGTCGAGCAGTACCAGAAGGACCTCGGACCCATGGTCAGGGAGATGCTTTCACCGGATCGGCTTCGACGGTCAGGCATCTTCAATCCTGATTTCGTCAAGGCGGTGCTGCGGGCAGCGCCACACCAGCGCCTCCGCTGGCACTATTTCCTGCTCTGGCAGATGATCGGCGTCGAGACCTGGCTTGAGACGTTCGCTCAGGGCCAGCCAGTCTCCGCCGCTCCGGCCCGTCGTCGAAGGAGCGTGACGCCATGAAACCCCGACCGGGCAGCACCGTTGAGGTGGTCCGTGACTTCTGGCAGTCGCACATCAACAACGAGTACTACACCGAGGCGGAGCGAGCCTCGGAGTCGTACTTCCGCGAGATCACCGACCGCCGGTATCGCGCGCATTACCACCTGTCCGAGCTCTTCGAGTCGATGACCGGCCAGGATCGCAGATTGCTCGAGATCGGCTGCGGCATCGGTGTGGATAGCATCGCGCTGGCACAGCGGGGCTTCAGCGTGACGGCGATCGACCTGACGCCGAACGCGCTCGCGGTGGCCAGAGAGTTCGCCACGCACCGTGGCGTCACGATCGATTTCCGGCTGGGAAACGCCGAGGAGCTTGACCTGCCTGACCAGAGCTTCGACGCCGTCTACTCGTTCGGCGTGCTGCACCACACCCCGGACATCGAGCGGTCGGTCGCGGAAGTGCACCGGGTACTGCGGCCAGGGGGGACCGCGTACGTGATGCTGTACCACCGGTATTCGCTGGTCAACCTCGTGCACTGGGCGCTTCGGCTGCCGTACGAATCGCCCCGCGACCGGAAGGACCACTGCCCGGTGGTCTACACCTTCAGCCGGAGTGGCGTCCGCAGGCTGTTCCGTGACTTCTCAGCGGTGCACGTCCACTCGGACTATCCGTTCACCTACGGCTTCGGGCCGCTCACCACGAAACTGCCGCTACCGGTACGGCGCCTGCTCGGCAGGGCCATCGGCTGGCACCTGATGATCACCGCCACCCGCTGACGGCAGGCGTTAGGTATCTCCTCTGGACCTGACGATCAGATCAGCGAGCAGGGCGAGCGAGGCGATGATCAGCCCGGTCAGAAAGATCAGCACGGTGTCGGCCGCGAACCGCCACGGGTGCACGGCCATGTCGTAGATGCCCTTGCCGACGCCGAGGCCAAGCAGCACGAGCGCGGGGGGCATCAGCACGTTCAGCGGATTGAAGTACATCACCATCCGCAGCACCTGAAGGATGTAGCGGTAAACGTCCGTGACATAACGGAACTTCGACGTGCCCGACCGTCTGGCGTAATCGATCGGCACGTACCGCACATCGTGCTGGTTGGACAGGAAAGCGAGGGTGATCGTGGTGACGCAGGAGAACCCGGACGGCAGCAGCCGCAGGTAGGGCCGCGCAACCTCGCGCCGGAACGCCCTGAATCCCGAATTGAGATCAGGAATCTTCGATCCGGTCAGGCGCTCAGCGAGCTTGCGGATGAACCACTTGGCCGGGACTCGCAGTATCTTATGCGTGCCCTGCTCGCAGGTTCTGGCTCCCACGACCTGGTCGATCATCGGGTTTTTCTCGAGCATCTGGACGAACTCGGGAATCCGCTCGTTCGGATAGGTCATGTCAGCGTCTGTCCACACGACGATGTCGCCGCGGGCACGCTGGGTGCCGATCCGGCGCACGGTACCCGCGCCGCCGTTGCGGTTGAACTGCAGGATCTGCAAATGCGGGAATCTGGGTGCGGTTTCATAGAGGCGGCCAAGAGTGTCATCGGTAGAGCCGTCATCAAAAGCCAGCAACTCGTACTCGTACCCGCTGGCATCCATGGCTTCGCAGATCCGCGCGACCTCGGCCGCGATGTGGTCGTGCTCGTTATAGCAAGGCAGGATGATCGAGACCGTTGGACTCGGCGGCGATGATTCGCTCACCGGATCCGAAACAGCAGCAAGTTCGTGCGTCGCACCGGTGAAGCCGTCAAGGGCGGCGCTCATGGCTGCGGCTCCGCCATCCAGATGTGCTCCCCGAACCCTGAGATCCCCAGCGGCGGAGTTACCAGGGTGCTCGGGTCCGCGATGGTATGCAGTATTACGATTTCCCTCCGGGTCGCGGCGTAGCCGCTCAGGGTTTTAGGCCAGCCCGCAAGGAGCACCGGTTGCCGACCAGCCCGCTCTATACCGCGCACGACTGCCTCCAGGGCGGTGGGATCACGTGAAACAAGGAGCGCGGTTGGGGCGCCGCACATCCCGCGGATGACTTCGGACAGAGCGCCGGCCACCCTTGGCGTGAGGATGAGGACCGAAGAGTGGGGTGGGATCGCGGCGCATAGCTGGTCCACCGCCCTGACCTCGCCCCGATACGTGGTCTTGACCGCCAGCCCGTCCGCGACGAGCCTGACACCGACCGGTCCGCCCCGGCTCACTCGCAGGCCGAAGCTGGTCGTCGCGGTCGGCAGCAGCAATGCCAGCGCACACAAGCACGCGACGCCACCGCCGACGACCAGGCCGAAGCCGCGCTGACGGAGCCAGCCGACGATCCAGCTAACTGCCCAGACCGCCAGCAAGATGAAGCCGGGAAGCACCGCAGGCACGAGCCTGCGGCTTGCCCAGGGCTGATCGGGAGAGATCTCTGGCCGGTACAGGCAGGTCACGATGACCCATCCGAATGTCATCAGCGGCAGCGTCCAAGCCAGCCCGCGACCGAGCAAGCACCTGCGCGCCAGCAGCGCGGCACCCAGGGTGGCCAGCACGACGGCCGGGATGCCGATGTACCAGAACACCCACTGCAGGCTGATCTCCGCATATGTGCGCATCGGGTCGATCGGCAGATGACTCGCTAGCTGGAGTCTCGCCAGCGCGACCTGGGCAACCGGGTTCCTGTTGTTTCGCACCGTCTGCACGTACGGCCGGATGGTGAAAGCCAGCGTGATTGCGACCGGTACCAAGGCCGCAACGGTGAGCCACCTTCCGCGAACCTGTGGCAGGCCGCGGCGGATCAGCAGCGCCACCGCGACCTCGGTCAGCACGATCGCCGCGAGCATCACAAATGCGAGCGGTTCCACCGAACTCTTGATTTCGGCCAGGTAGGGCCTGGACAGCAGGAGTCCGTCGAGGATTCCGAAGGCGGTGCCGAGCACCAGGCCACCGATCATCGGCATCGCCTGGCGTCGGCGGGCGATGGCAAGCATCCCGCAGTACGGGATCGCAGGCAGGATGTCGCTGGCTCCGTCGATGCGGACGAGCACAGTCAGGCCGAGGGCGAGACCACCGAGCAGCGCGATCATCCGGGTCCCGACCCCGTCAGCGCCGAGCGAGTCAATGACAAAGCACAGCCCGCCGAGGAACAAGATCTGGGTCAGCGGCTCACTGTAGGCCGACCGGCTCGTGAATAGCTCAGGAAGCGAGAGCGCGAGGACCAGTGCCGCCACGGGCGCCCACCGCGGCCCGACCAGCCTGGCGACTAGGCCGCCGAATGTCAGCACGCCGAACGCTCCGAGCAGCGGTGCGGTAAGCAGTGCCCCACCTACCCCGCCGATCCAGTAACCGGCCCCGAGAACGATCGGCAGCCCGGCCATAAACTGCGGCACCACGCTGTGGCCGACCTGATAGAAGGCGGGACTGCCGAATTCGAGCCCCTGGTAAATACCGCCGAACGCCACCCGGTTCTGCGGTATCGGCAGCGAGCCGTGGTGCGCGATCCAGTACCCGAACTGCATATAGGACGCGGGATCGCGCACCACGATGATCTGCTCGGAGTGATAGATGAACTGCTCGACGCCGAACGCGGCTGCCACGGCCAGCAGCGCGACCAGGGCCCACCACGGCGTGCCGGGCCGCCGCGAGGCATCCCCCAACCAGACGCCCGGGCTCCGATCGGGTATCCAGCGCAGGCCGAAAACGACCAACGCCACTGCCAGCGGCAGCGACACGACCAGCATGGGAACCGGGGCGAAATGACCAGCGAGCAGCAGCGGCAGTCCGGCTAGCAGCCACGCCATCAAGATCAGCGACGGCAGCAGCGACAGCCGCCTGAGCAGCCGACCAGCGGTGTCTGCTCGGTCGGCGCTCGGGTCATCTTCTGCCGCTCCAGCTGCGAGAGCGCCCGTGCTCGCGGTCTGGGCATCGGCGCTCATCGGGGGGCCACCTTCATCCTCGCCTGATCTGGCCGCCAGCTGTCGTCATACAATACGACATATCCTGCACGCTCGAACACGATCCGGTAACCGTAGCGTTCAAGCAGCCGGACTCGCTGAATCTGCTCGCCCACGTCATGGAACGTGAACTCGCGCCCTCTTACGTCCGCGACCACCCACGGCGCCCCGCCTATCGGCGTGTAGCCGTCCCCGTCCCAGAGCAGGACGCTGTCTCGCGCTGACAACTGGGGACCGACAGTGTTCGCAGCTTCCACAGTGACGCCGGGCGGCACCGCGGCGATCGCGGCAGCGGCGGCCTGCATCCGTTTTGTCCGATCGTAGAAAGACCTGTGCAGAACGGCCCCGAGCCCGAAGTGCGGAACGCTGTACAGCGCGACGACGACCATCGCGACGGTGCAGCCCAGCGCTACCGCACTGGTGCCGCGTGCGCCTAGCGCGCCCGCGGCCGACTCGGATCCGACCCTGGCTGGCGACCGCCTCCGGCCGGCCAGGTACTGCCGGATTCGGGTTGTCCACCGGTCGAGCCTGGCCGCCCCGTCCACGGCCGCGCACACCAGGACGACCACAAGGTAGGCGTTGTACTGGAAGCTGGTAACCCACCAGTTGGGGAACTTGGAGTTCAGCATCCGCTCGAGCAGGAGCGGAACGGCAGCCAGCGTGATCGGTGACAGCAGCGAGAGGAAGCAGAACGCGCCGAACAGCCAGAGCATGGTGTGCAACTTGACGCTGGGCGTGAACAGCAGTTGCAGTGAGCTGATTGGGTGAATGATCAGATGCCAGGCGGCCTGCTGCACGTTGGCACCGAGGTTCGAATACGCCCAGTAGTAGTTGGCCCGGCCGCCGAAAGCGGGAATCAGGACATAGACACCGACCGCGGTATAAGCGACACCCAGGACGACGCAGGCGATTCCGACGAGCCATTGCCTGCGTACCGTGCGCGGGCGCGACACGGCTAGGTAGCACCCGATTCCGGCCACGAGCAGGCCCATATCTTCTTTGACCAGCAGCAGGGCAGCGAGCGCGATCAGGGCGGAACGCAGTCGGCCCGCGCCGAAGCGCTCGAGTGCCACCGCGGTGAGCACCGGAGCGAACGCCACCTCATGAAAGTCGGCGGCTGTGGCCGCGGCCAGTGGCCAGCTCAGCCCGTAGGCCACGCAGGCCAGATACGCGGCTGCGGTCGCCTTCGGCCGGTCGCCGAACACCCGGCGGGCGAACACCCACAGTGGCGGGATCGCGAGCGCGAAGAGCACGGCTTGCGCGAGGAGCAGCGTCTGCGGGCCGTCGAAGATCCAGTACAACGGCGCCAGGGACGCGAGTATGGGCGAAAAGTGATCACCAAGCACGGAGAAGTTCGGGCCGAACCCGTTATGCACGCCTTTGATGATCGAGATTCCGGGCCGGAAATGCGCATACGACCGCACTGCCTGGTCGAAGATCACAAGGTCGTACGACGAGCTGCGAAAGGTGTAGTAACGGTTCAGTGCGTACACCGCGGAGACGGCGGCCATCAGAACGGTCAGCAGGCCCACCCCGGCCAGGTGGGCGTTGCGGGACCCGGTCACACGCTGGCCGACACCCGGTCGGCCAACAGGCGAGGTGTCTTCCAGCGTCGTCTGGACTTCCATATCGCTGGGAGGGTACCAGAACGCGTGGTAACCCGCCGCTTAACGCCGATTTAGGGTGGCTTTGGGCGTGAGCCTCCTACCATAATTGGTTGATAACAGGCTAAAGAAAGCCAGTTGTGCGGCCGTAAACGGCATTGCGCGACGCATCATTCGCGTTCCGTCGAAGTTCTGAATCTGCGGTGCGGCAAACCTGTAGTCAGAAGGAGTCTGAACGGCAGAAATACCCCGGCTCAGTCCTGGAGGACGTCCACCATGGTCGAGCCGAAACCATCGAAGAACTCTGCGACGGCGTCCTTGCCGTGCCGCACGCCATACCAGGGCGCGACGATCGAACTGGTTTCCGTGCCCCAGTCGACGTCCTCGGTGACGGCGTCCAGAATCGCGGCGACATCGCCACGGCCAAACGCCTCATATACGCCTCCGATGGTGTCGATGTTGACGTCAGCGCCCACTGAGGCACCCCCTCTCACCTTGGCTCCGGACACCTGCCTGCCCTGGCGATGGCACCCGCGCTCCAGCGTTAGGTCCACGCACCGTAGCCGGTGACCTGAGCGACGCCGACCGCTCCGTACCATCGATTGCCAAGCCAGAAGACCACAGCGCGCAGACTCTGGCATCGCCCCAACGGGGTGAACCGCAGTCCGTTCACTGAGCGGCAGGAGGCGGGCCGACATTCTGGCTGATCTCGCGACTCCCGGACGTGCGATGGACACGCCGATCCGGTGCGACACCTTTGCGAACGTATATTCGATATTATTGTTAGATGAGCTCTAGAACGTGCGTTGAATGCGGTCGGACGTATCAGCCGTCAAGCGGCCACCTCCGGTGTCCGGCATGTCGGTCGAGAAACTTGTGCTCATGTGGAGCCGCAAAGCAGGGAAAATCGGTAACTTGCAGCGACTGCAGGACTGTCGGCGGAGCGTCGAATGGCCACTGGAAGGGGGGACGCACTCGCCACAAGGCGGGATACATCATGGTGCGGGTTCCTGACCACCCGAGAGCTAGCGGCGGCTACGTCTTCGAGCACATCCTTGTGATGGAGGATATCCTTGGCCGACACCTGTTGCCTGGAGAGTCGGTCCATCACCGCAACGGCGTGCGAGACGACAACCGTCCAGCGAACCTAGAGTTGTGGACTCGCCCTCAGCCGACCGGCATTCGCGTCAGCGATGCCATCGACTGGGCGCACCAGATCCTTGAACGCTACACAGAGCGGCTAAACACAGAGGGGCAGGGCACACCTCCAACAATGCTCAAAGCATGACTTTTGAGCACTCTTGGAGGTGGCGGGGATCGAACCCGCGTCCTTCCGTACCTCACCAGGGCTTCTCCGGGCGCAGCCTGCTCTGCTTTTCTCAGCCCTGGCGGTCATGCAGGCAAGCCGCCGAACAGGCTCAGTCGCTGTTTGATGTCCCGATTAGCCCCGCGACCGGGCTAAACGGTTGATCCTCCTAGCTGACGCCAGGCACCGGGCCGGAGGAACTCCCGGGCTGACGGTCTCTAAGCTCGCTTAGGCAGCGAGGGCGAGACTAGTGCGCGATGTGTTGGCACTTATGGTTTGCGGTAACAGGATTTGCGAGGTCATCACCGCAACCCTCGGCCCGCTTCCCCTGGATCAACTACCGAAGTCGAAGCCAGTCACCCCCTATGCAGTTTCTCTCATGATACCGGGTCGGCGGATGCCTGGCCAACCAGCGACCCCCGCCGCCACGGAAGAGTGCAATCGCCATGGAAAAGTGCAATACGGCTTAAATCATTGTAATACCTGATAGATAACCCTCTGACAGAGCTCGATCAGGTGCGCAGAACGCGGGCCGTCGGGCCAGGGCTGATGACGATGAGAAACCCCCGCAGGCGCTGGCGGTGGCCGAAGACGCGCCCGCGGGGGCTTGACCGGCAGGGTCGGGGCCGGTCCTAATGGCCCGGGCCTCCCCCGAGATGAGGCCCGGTTCTCATCACGACGGCTGGGCCGCAACCCCCCAAGCGGCAGACCAGCCTCACCAGGTAAGACGACGTAGAGCAGTCAGATGGTTGCTCCGTGTGATCAAAAACTCGTAACAATTCTGTTAGAGCTCGTCGGCGAGCCTGTTCGGGCTCGCCGGCGAGCTGCCTCGCAAGGCCGATGAGAATTGCCTGGCAGGTCAGGGCCGCCTGCCTGGGCTGAGCCGCCTGGCCCGGCGCCTGATCACAGCTACCGGTCCGGAGCTAGCCGGGGAACTGCCCGGTCAGGAACTTGTACCCAGCGCTGCGGCGAACTGCCCGGCCAACTGGGCCACCGGGCCGAACGCGGCCGACCGCGAGAAGCCCAGGACCGCGAACGCCACGTTCCCGTGGAAGCCAACGAACCAGATCGCCCGCAGGCCGTGGTGACCAGCCAACGGGGCGGTCCCCACTTCCCCGAAGACCGTTGCTCCTGGCAGGTCAGCGGCCCGCCCGGCGCCGGATTTCACCGTCAGCGACATCAGGTGCCTGAGCTCGCTGACGATAAGGCTGTCCAAATGAGCTCGCGGCACCGGTGCCTGGGCCGCCGTGCTGGGAACCAGCGTTGGTGCATGCCAGGAACCCGATTCGACCAGTCCGGCGGCCAGTGCCATGGCCAGCGGGCTGACCTGTACGGTGCCGACCCCGATCACGTCTGCTGCCTGCTGCCCCGAGCCGGCCGGCGTCTGCAGGCGGCCGGCAAAGGCCTGCAGCGGCAGCCGCCACGGGGCGCCGATGCCGAAGGCGTCGGCCGCGTGTTGCAGGTCTGCGGGACTCAGCCGCAACGACAGCCCCACGAATGCCGTGCTGCATGCGTGCGCGAAGTCGACGCTGAACGTCGGCTGCGTGCCAAGGAAGGGCTCACGCGGCACGTTCGTGAAGTTCAGGTTCGTCGGAAAGCACCCGATGGGCGTGTTCAGGCTGAACCCGGGGCTCGATGTCAGCAGGGCGGCGGTCGAGACGATCATGAATGACTGGCCGGGCTGGTACTGGCCGGCCAGCGGGTTGACCGCCGGCATCCCGGCCGCCTGATGGTCAGCCACGGCCAGGATCTGACCGCCGCCGGCCCTGATGGCGACGATGGCCGCCGAGAAGTGGGTCCCGGCCACCGCACGCTGCGCTGCCGCCTGAACTCCGGCGTCGATCGTGGTACCGACGGAGGTTCCGGGGTAACCACGCCAGCGCTGCAGCACCGCTACCTGCCGACCGGCCGCGTTCTGCACGACAATCTCGGTGGTCGCCAGACCGGCCAGCTTCTCCTGGTACGCCTGCTGCAGGCCGGACAGGCCAACCGTGGTCCCTGGCTGGTAAGGCTCGCCGTCCTCGACGAGCACTCTGGCCGTCTCGGTGCCGATCTGACCGGTGATCGTCGGTACGGTGCTCTTGAACAGGCGGGTGGTGATCCGCTTGACGATAAGGCCAGGCACCTTGGCAAGCCCCGCGCTCAGCCGCCGGTAGTCGGCCGGGCTGAGCGTGACCAGCTCAAGGAAGGACTCCGACGGCGCAGCCAGGATCTGGGCAAGCATCTCGTCGGCATCCGCACCAATGTCAGTCACTCTGGCCAGATCCCTCGCGGTCAGCCAAGAATTGGTGAGCTCGTCGGGCATCACCCCGAGAACGAAGGCGCGCGAAGGCCGGAGCAGCGGCCGCCCAGCGGAGTCGAGCAGTTCGGCCCTGCGGGGCACGACGGTCAGCACGGCCAGCCGGTCACCGGCGCCGAGCCCGGGCACGATCACCGCCGGAGACCACACGACCCGCCAGCCCGCGCCAGCCCGGTGCAGCGTGAAATGACCCTGATACTGCCACGGCAGCCCGTCCCTGCCCAGGTTGACCGATGCGCTGAAGGACGCCTGAGCGCTGTCTCCGTGCACCGAGATCGGGCCCATGCCGAGCGCCAGATCGGCCGCGCCGACCTCCTGGTAGACGGCCTGCAGGCGCCGGGCGACCAGATCGGGATTACCGGTGGTCAGCAAGGCGGCAGCCCGGTAGTCACCGCTCTCCCAGTCAACCAGGAACGCCTTGACGGTCTCCGGCACCGTCGGTCCAGCCGGGCCGACGCCGGTCACGGCGATGATGACCACAAGGCCTGCTGCGCACAGCAGTGATATCGCCCGAATCGGCCTTGCCCTGAGGCGACCACCGCGTTTCGGTGGCGGTCCGGCCTGGCTTCCGTTGGGCCCTGCGGCCCCGGTCGGAATGCGGTCGACCATGAGCCGGGGCCGCTCGGCCCGATGGCGCGCAGTCCGGACTCCGCGGTTAGCCATGACCGTCCACTGGCGCCATTGTGCTATCTCCGGCGCCGTAGGGCACGATCGACCTCGCGCGCAGCGTCCCGCCGCGCCAGCTCGTGCCGCTTGTCATAGGTCCGCTTGCCTCTGGCCAGGGCCAGCTCGATCTTGGCCTTTCCGTCGGAGAAGTAGAGCGACAGCGGAATGAGCGTCAGTCCGCCCTCTGCCGTGGATCGAGCCAGCCGGTCTATCTCCTTGCGGTGCAGCAGCAGCTTACGAGTTCTGCGTGGCTCGTGGTTGGTCCAGGTCCCCAGCGTGTACTGCGGGATATGGACGCCATGCAGCCACACCTCGCCATCGGTGATCAGGCCATATCCGTCGGTCAGCGTGGCTCTGCCTGCCCGCAGCGATTTCACTTCGGTTCCGGTCAGCACCAGGCCGGCCTCGATGACATCCTCGATCGTGTAATCATGCCTGGCCCGGCGGTTGCTGGCCACGATCTTTCTGCCCTGCTGGGCCGCCTTGCCCTGCTGCGCCGCCACGGTATAAGTCTGACCCCTCAGACGCGCAGGTAGCGCCTCAGCGTGAGAAACGAGGTGGCGCCGCACAGCGCTAGCCCGATCAGCATCGCCACGATGATCACTTCGACCAGGTCGGCGGTGTTCAGCGGCACGATGAACGAGAAGTACTGCTGCAGTCCGTCTAGCCACAGGGATTTCACCGCGACCAGCAGGCCGGTCGAGATCAGCCAGCCGAACAGCCCGGCGATGATTCCCTCAACCAGGAACGGCAACTGCACGTAGAAGTTGGACGCGCCGACCAGCCGCATGATCGCGGTCTCCCTGCGCCGGTTGAACGCCGACAGCCGGATGGTGTTGGCGACCAGCATGATCGCGGCGATGACCAGGATGATCGCGATCACGATGACCGCGTTCCTGGTCCCGTCCAGCAGCGTGTAGACCTTGGTCAGGATCGAGTCGGCGCCGACCGAGTCGACCCCGGGCATGCCGGTGACCGCGGCCGTGACCGGACCGGCGTCCGCTTCCGCATTCTTCAGCCTGACCTCGTATGAGGCGGGGATCGCGGCGGGCGGAGTCGACTGGACGAGCAGCGGCTGATTGGCGAAATCCCGCTTGAACTGCTCGTAGGCCACCGTCTGCGACACGAAGGTCACGCTGCGGACCTCAGTCAGCGCATGCAGCGCCTGGCTGATCTGCTGTTCCTGCGACTGCGTGACCGGGCCGTTCTTGATGCACTGCGGAGTCAGCGGCGCGTCCGAGCAGAGGTACACCGAGATCTCTACCCGGGTCTGCCAGTAAGCCCTGGTGTGGTCGGCCTGCTTGACGAAGAGCAGGCCGGTTCCCAGCAGGGACAGGCTGATCGCGACGACCACCACCAGGGCGATCGTCATGGTCAGGTTTCGCCGCAGGCCAATCCACACCTCGCCGAACACGAACTGCGCACGCATGTAACTGATCCCTCGGATAGTCCTCGCCTGGCCGGTAGGTAACCGCCGGTTAGTACGCCTGACCGTAGACCCCGCGCGACTGGTCGCGCACCACCTTGCCGTACTCGAGCTCGATGACGCGCTTGCGCATGGAGTCCACGATGGCGGCGTCGTGCGTCGCCATGACCACGGTCGTACCGGTCCGGTTGATCCGGTCCAGGACCTTCATGATGCCGATGGACGTCGCCGGGTCGATGTTCCCGGTCGGCTCGTCGGCGAGCAGGATCATCGGCCGGTTCACGAACGCCCTGGCCATCGCGACTCGCTGCTGCTCACCACCGGACAGTTCATCGGGCATCCGTTCGCCCTTGCCCTCAAGCCCGACCAGGTCGATCACCTCGGGCACCACCTTGCGGATGAACCGGCGCGGCTTGCCGATCACCTCAAGCGCGAACGCGATGTTCTGGTACACGTTCTTGGCTGGCAGTAGCCTGAAGTCCTGGAAGACGCAACCGATCCTGCGCCGTAGCTGCGGCACCTTCCAGTTGGTGAGCCTGGCCAGGTCCCGGCCGGCGACGAAGATCCTGCCTTCGGATGGCCGCTCCTCCCGCAGCACCAGCCGCAGGAAGGTCGACTTGCCGGACCCGGACGGCCCGACCAGGAAGACGAATTCGCCCTTCTCAACGTCCAGGTTGACGCTTTCCAGGGCTGGACGGCTCTGATTCGGGTAGGTCTTAGTGACGCTATCGAAGTGGATCACGGGCCCATCACATGCTCGATGAGGACGATAGGCCGGAGCATGAGGGGCCCCGGTTTGGTCTCGGGCCAGTCTAGGGGGGAAACTAGCCTGGAACGTCCAACATTGTCGAATCAAGAGGACGGCACGTCCCCGGAGGGACCCACATGAGCTGCGAACACCTGATCTGCGCGCAATGCGCCGGGCCGGTCGCAGAGGGCCGGTGCCCGGTGTGCCGCGCGTCCAGGAGTCATGTGCACCACGGCGTCCGCAGTCCCAGCATGCCTTACGCCCTGGTGCTCCTGCTGCTGGCCGTCGCGCTGGTGCTGGCGATCCAGCACCTGGTGCACTGACCAGCCGGCTGGCCCGCCGGCTGCGGAGTTACAGCCGGTTACAGCCCCTGAGTCCGCAGCCAGCGGATCTCTGCCTCGATGAAGCCGTCGATCTCGCCGTCCATTACGGCCGCGGTGTTCCCGGTCTCGTAACCGGTCCGCAGGTCCTTGATGTTCTGATACGGGTGCAGCACGTAGTTGCGGATCTGGGTGCCCCAGCTCCGCCCCGATTCACCATGCAACTCGCTGAGCTTGGCCGCCTGCTCCTCGCGCTTGCGCTCAAGCAGCTTGGCCTGCAGCACGGCCATCGCGCTCGCCCGGTTCTGGATCTGGCTCCGCTCGTTCTGGCATGAGACCACGATCCCGCTCGGCAGATGGGTGATCCGGACGGCCGAGTCGGTCGTGTTGACTCCCTGACCGCCTGGGCCGCTTGACCGGTAGACGTCCACCCTCAGCTCATCGTCTCCGATATCGATGTGGTCGGCCTGCTGGACCACGGGGAGGACGTCCACTCCGGCGAACGAGGTCTGCCTGCGGCCCTGGTTGTCGTACTTGGAGATCCGGACCATCCGGTGGGTGCCGTGCTCACCGCGGAGCGTTCCGTAGGCATACGGCGCCTTCACCGCGAAGGTGGTCGACTTGATCCCGGCCTCCTCGGCGTAGGACGTGTCGTAGATCTCGGTCGGGTAGCCGTGCCGTTCCGCCCAGCGCAGGTAGATCCGCTGCAGGCCCTCGGCCCAGTCGGCCGCGTCCGCCCCGCCGGCCTGGGCGGTGATCGAGATCAGCGCCTCACGCGAGTCATACTCACCAGAGAGCAGAGTCCTGATCTCAAGCTGGTCGATCTGCGTCCGCATCGCGGCGAGCTCGCGCAGCGCATCCTGCAACATCGGCTCGTCGTTCTCGCTGTCGGCCAGCTCGAACATGACGGCGAGGTCATCGAGCCGGTGCCGCAGTCCTTCCAGCCTGGCCAGCTCGGCGTCAAGGAACGACAGCCGCCTGGTTACTGCCTGCGCGTTTTCCTGATCTTCCCAGAGCGCGGGATCAGCCCACCGCTCCCGCAGCTCGTCGGCTTCCTTCCGCATTGCGCCAAGGTCAAGGACAGCCTCGATGCTGGTGAGCGTCGACGCCAGTTCCGCCACTTCGCCCGAACGGTCGACAGCCATGGCGGAAGCCTACGCGAGAGCGCCGACGACCGGACTCCGGCCGGCGATCAAGACGGCCCATGCTCAGACCGGCCCATGCTCAGACCGGCCCATGCTCAGACCGGCCCATGCTCAGACCGGCCCATGCTCAGACCGGCAGGGTGCTCGCCGAGACCAGCGTCCTGATTGCCCGGACCGCGACCGACAAGGTGGCCACGGTGAAGGCGTCGCTTTCCCAGATCTCGACCAGGGTCTGGCCCGCGCGAGCGACCGCTGACTCGTTTCGCGCGGCCCAGGTCGCCAGCCGCTGCTCAGGCGTCCCGGCCTCTGAGACGGTCAGCACGTCCCTGGCGAGGGCGGCATGCGCCGTGAAGAGGTCATCGCGGAGCGCATTCCTGGCCATCGTGTTCCACCGGTCATCGCGGGCCAATGCGGTGATCCGATCGCGCAGCCTGGTGATCTGCAGCCGCTCGGCCAGGTCGAAGTAGACCTCGGCTGTCTCCTCCACACTCCGGCCGGTGATCCAGGCGATCTCCACGATGTCGAACGCCGAGTACGCGGGGACCATGGCGGCGATCCGGTCGGCCATGTCGTCTGGAACGCCCCGGCTGATGAACGAGTCGCGACGCTCCTCGAAGCTGCTCAGGTCCAACCCGGCCAGCAGCTTCGGCAGGCCGGTCGCGACGGTCAGCACGCCAGCGGCGAAGAAGTCGATCGTGGCCTGGACGTCGAACGGCGGTCGCCGGAAGTGCATCAGCCAGCGCACCGCCCGCTCGGTGAGCTTACGGCCCTCAAGCAGCGCGAGGATCTGGGTGGAGCTATCGACCCGGCCGTCCAGGGCCTTCAGCTGCCGCCAGAATCCGGCCATGTCGAAGACCTCGCGGGCAATCAGCCAGCCGGCCGTGATGTCCGGCACCGAGGCGCCGGTCTCCTCGTTCACCCGGAACGCGAAGGTAGTCCCGGACCGGTCCACCATGTCGTTGACCACGACGGTGGTAATGATCTCCCGGTGCAGCCGGTGTGCCATCATCCGATCCGCGTAGCGCTCCCGCAGCTCGGCGGGGAAGTAGCTGGTCAGCACGCGTCGCAAGTACGGGTCATCGGGCAACTCGGAAGCGAGCACGTCCTGCGCCGCGGCGATCTTGGTGTGCGCGAGCAACACCGAGAACTCCGGCAGGGTCAGCCCGGTGCCCGCCGAGCGGCGCTCGGCGATCTCCTTGTCGCCTGGCAGCACGTCGAGGCGGCGCCGGATCCGGCCGTCGCGCTCGAGCTTGCGGATATACCTGGCGTGCACATGCAGCAGCTGCGCGGCCTGCGCCCTAGCCGCCGCCAAGGCCCGGTTCTGGTGGTAGTTGTGCGCCAGGACCAGCCTGGCGACCTTGTCGGTCATCGTCTGCAGCAGTGCGTTCCGGCCGACCGCGGTCAGCTCCCCGTCACGCACCACCTCGTCAAGCAGGATCTTGATGTTGACCTCATGGTCCGAGGTGTCCACGCCAGCGGAGTTGTCGATGAAATCGGTGTTGACCAGCCCCCCGGCCAGCGCGTACTCGATCCTGGCCTCCTGAGTGAGGCCGAGGTTCCCGCCCTCGCCGATCACCTTGGCTCTGAGCTGCGCGGCATCCACCCGGACCGCGTCGTTCGACCGGTCGCCAGCGTCCGCCTGCACCTGGCTGCTGGCCTTGACGTAGGTGCCGATGCCGCCATTCCAGAGCAGGTCTACCGGTGCGGTCAGGATCGCCGAGATCAACTGGTCAGGCGAAAGCGAAGCGACCTGATCGTCGAGCCCAAGCGCACGCCTGGCCTGCGGCGAAACCGGCACCGACTTGGCCGACCTGGGCCAGACACCGCCGCCGGCCGAGATCAGCGTCGGGTCGTAGTCCCCCCAAGACGACCTGGGCAGGTCGAAGAGCCGCTGCCGCTCAGCGAAACTGGCTGCCGGGTCTGGGTCCGGATCCACGAACACATGCCGGTGGTCGAACGCGGCCACCAGCTTGATGTGCCGCGATAGCAGCATCCCGTTGCCGAAGACGTCACCGGACATGTCGCCGATCCCGGCGACGGTGAAGTCAGCATGATCGACATCGATGCCCAGGGCCTGAAAATGGAACCTGACCGACTCCCAGGCACCGCGGGCGGTGATACCCATCCTCTTGTGGTCGTAGCCGGCCGATCCGCCGGATGCGAATGCGTCACCGAGCCAGAAGCCTCGACTGAGCGCGATCTCATTGGCCGTATCGGAGAAAGTGGCGGTGCCCTTGTCAGCGGCTACCACCAGATACGGGTCATCGCCGTCGTGCCTGACGACCCGTTCGGGCGGGATCGGCAGGCCCCCATGCAGGTTGTCGGTCACGTCAAGCATGGCGCTGATGAACATCCGGTAGCAGGCAAGCACCTCGCCCTGATAAGCGTCCCGGTCGGCCGGATCCGGCAGTTGCTTGCAGACAAAACCGCCCTTGGCACCGGACGGCACGATCACCGAATTCTTGACCTCCTGGGCCTTCGCCAGGCCAAGGATCTCGGTCCGGAAATCCTCGCGCCGGTCAGACCAGCGCAGTCCGCCGCGGGCGACGTTGGCGAACCGCAGATGCACCCCCTCAAACCTGGGCGAGTACACGAAGAGCTCGAACTTCGGCCGGGGGGCGGGGAGGTCGGGTACCCGCGCCGCGTCCAGTTTGAATACCAGGTACGGTGCCCGGTCATCGGAATCCGGCTTGGACTGGAAGTAATTGGTCCGCTGGGTAGCAGTGACCAGGCCAAGGTAGGCGCGCAGGATCCGGTCCTGATCGAGGCTGGTCACGTTGTCGAGCTCGCCCGTGATCTCCTCGATCAGTGCATCGCTCCGCTCGGCCTCGCCACCCTGGCGGTCTGGGTCGAATCTGGACTCGAACAGCCGGATCAGCCGTCTGGTGACCACCGGGTTGGCGCGCAGGACATGTGCGATGTAGTCCTGGCTGAACGTGGTGCCTGCCTGCCGCAGGTACTTGGCATAAGCGCGCAGCACCACTACCTGACGCCAGGCCAGGCCCGCGTCGAGGACCAGCGTATTGAACCCGTCGTCCTCGATCTCGCCACGCCATAGCGCGGCCAGCGCGCCTTCAAGCTGCCTGGCGATGGACGTAAGCGGTATCGAGCGGGCCTGACCGGCGCGGGCGGCGCCGCCGACTGTGCCGCCTTCCCGACGCAGCCCGAAGTCGTAGATCCAGAACGGCTGTGCGGCCGGGAACTGATATGGGTGCTCGTCGACCACCTCAACGCCCATGTGCTGCAGCCGGGGCAGCACGTCGGTCAGCGTGATCGGCGATCCAGTCCGGTGGATGGTCAGCCGCCAGACCCGCTGCGGCTGATCCGCCTCGCCATCGGCCGCTGCGGCCGACGCAGCCGCCGGATCGGCCGTTGCCGCGGCCCCAGCCGCCGCGGACCGGCTGAGCACCGCATAGGTCGAGGTGTCCACGGCGGCAGCGGACGTCTCTTGCTCGATCGGGACTCCGCCGACGTAGCCTTCTGACTCCCAGAACTCGAAGGAGATGTCCTGGCCCGTCTCCAGCATCTGCTGGACCTTGGCCAGGTCCGAGATCGCCGCCGCGGCCGGCACGTCGGCCTTGTAGGTCTCCGAGATGCAATCGCCAAGCGCGGCGAGCAGCGCCCGTCCAGGTCCGTCGCCGAGCTGGGCTACGGCCTCCCGTGCCAGGTCGTCATCCCAGGACCGGACGGCTGCGTCGATCTCCTGTTCAAGCCCGGTGACGTCAGCGTCGGCCAGCGTCTGCCCGGGATCGGCCCGCGCCACGATGTGCAGCCTGGCTATCGGCGTCTCATCGACCACCGCGCTGTAGTCGAGCTGCCCGGCGTTCAGCGCCCGGCGCAGAACCTCCTGCACCCCCAGCCGGACCTTCGTGTTGTACCTGTCCCTGGACAGGTAGACGAGGCAGGAGACGTACCGGCCGTAGACGTCCTTGCGCAGGAAGAGCCGGGTTTGCATCCGCTCGCGCAGCCGAAGCACGGCGGTGGCGACATCAGCCAGGTCCTCGACCGGCGTCTGAAACAGCTCTTCGCGCGGGTAGACCTCCATGAACTCGGCGATGTCCCGGCCGTCGTGACTGTCGGCGGGCAGGCCGGTGGCGGCCAGGACCTCGGTCAGCTTGCGGCGCAGCACCGGGATCCTGGTGATGCTCTCGGAGTAGGCCGCGTGGGTGTACAGGCCAAGGAAGCGGTGCTCGCCGACCACCTCGCCGGTTTCGGACAGCCGCTTGACGCCGACATAGTCCAGGTAATTCGGCCGGTGCACGGTGGCGCGCGAGTTCGCCTTGCTCAGGATCAGCCGCTGACTCGGGTCAAGCGCGTTCTCCCGAGCTCGCGGCGATAGCTCGGCGAACGAGGTCGTGCCCGCCTTGTCGTGCCGCAGGATGCCCAGGCCGGTACCGGGGACGCCGCGCAGCGCCATCCCGTCCGGCTCGTGCACCAGGTCATACTCGCGGTAACCGAGGAAGGTGAAATGAGCGTCCACGAGCCAGCGCAGCAGCAACTCGATCTCAGCCGTCGACTCGGCCGGGTTGGCCGACGCCGGCGCGTCCGCCGCGGGCACCCCGGCTGTGCCGGGCAGTCCTTGGTCGGCCAGCGATCCGGCGAGCCGGTCAGCGAGCCGCGCCGCCGCCCGCCGCATCTTCGGGTAGTCCTCCACCGCCAGCCGCACATCGCCCAGGCCCCGCTCAAGGTCGGCGGCCAGAGCGCTGCCCTTGCCCTCGGCGAGGGTGGCGACCTCGATGTGCGTCCACGACTCGGCGATCTCATCGGGTGCGGAGTCGGCGCCGATCTGATGCATCCGGTCGAGCGAGTGCGACACTTCGATCGGGCCAAGCACCTCGCGCAGCAAGCCTGAGACGTCCCTGCGGACCAGCAGTTGCGGATGGACGATGAGTTCCGCGGTCAGCTCATGCCTGGCGAGGGTCATGGTGATGGTGTCGACGAGAAAGGGCATGTCGTCGGTGACGACGTCGATCACGTCCCGTCCGGGCAGCAGGGTGGCTTCGCCCCCGGATGTCACCCGGACCAGGGCCCGGCCCTGCGGCCGCTGGGCGGCCAGCTTCGCGTGCTCGGCTGCCGCCTCGCCGATCCGCTGCGGACCGGCTTCGATCAGATCGTCGGAGTCGACATGCCGGTAGTAGGCGTGCAGGAAGCCGACGGCGTCGGCGACGCTGGCGCCTGCCGCTATCCGGTCTGCGGCGTGCGCCAGCAGCTCCTGCCTGGCCTGCATCTGGTGCTCCGACATCTGTCCCACTCCCTTGTGGCCTAGAGCCAGTCCCGAAGTTCCCAAAGCAAGGGGTAATAACGCAACGGCACCCGGCGGTGCAGGTACGGTGCGCCGGACGAGCCGCCGGTACCTGACTTCGTTCCGATCTGCCGCTCGACCATCTGCACATGGCGGGCACGCCACAGCGCGGACACCTCGTCGTGGCTGAGCAGGCTCTCCGCAAGCTGCCAGAGGTCATCGTGACTGGCCCGATCCCTGGCGATGATCAGGAGCGAATCACGGATCTGCTCGTCGTCGCCGGTCGCGAACCCGCGCCGGCCGAGCAAGCTCAGATAGGAGTCCCAGAGCGACGGCTCGGCGAGGCGGCGGGACAGCCCCTCCCGCTCCGCGTCGGTCAGCGAACGGAATCTGTTCACAAACCGGTGGTCCTTGGCGCCGGACAGGAACTCAAGCTCCCTGAACTGCACAGACTGCAACCCGCTTGCCGGGGCCAGCGCGAACCTGAACTGCAGGAAGTCCTGCGGAGTCATGGTCTCGATCACGTCGATCTGGCTGACAAGCAGCCGGGAAATCACGTGCGCTCGCTGCAGCAGGTGCCTGGCCAGCCAGGTCTCGTCGGCATCCATCGCGTCGCGCGACCCGGCGAGCTCATGCAGTAGTTGCTTGAACCACAGCTCGTAGACCTGATGCACGGTGATGAATAGCAGCTCGTCGTGGGCAGGCGGGTCGACCAGCGGCACCTGCTGGCCGAGCAGCTCGGGCAGCCGCAGATACCGCCCGTAGGTCAGCCGACCGCCTTCCTCGCCGAAGTTGCGCCGCCCGTCGGGGCCAGCAGCCGGAGCGTCAGGTCCTGCGCCCGCAGCGTCAGGGCCAGCGCCCGCAGCGTCGGGGACTCGCCTAGCCATCACGCTCCATCCGCCCGGCCGCTATCGGCCACGAAGCCGCTCGGCACGTAGTAAGCGAGAACCTCCGGGTTGGCCAGCGAATCACGGTCGGCCGCCTCGCTGACCGGCGTGCCGGTCAGGATCTTGCGTACCGGCACCTCAAGCTTCTTGCCCGACAGCGTCCTGGGAACGCCGGGTACCTGATGCATCTCATCAGGTACATGCCTCGGCGACAGAGCCGACCGCAGGAGCGAGCGGATCCGGTCAGCCAGGGCGTCGTCCAGCGACAGCCCTGGTGCCAAGACCAGATAGAGCACAAGCTGGCCCTCGGTGCCGAGCTTCCCTGTGTCGATCACCAGGCTGTCCACCACCTCGGGAAGCTCCTCCACGATGCGGTAGAACTCGCTGGTCCCCATCCGCACGCCACCCCGGTTCAAGGTGGCGTCCGACCGGCCGTAGATGACGCAGCCACCGTCGGGCAAGATCATGATCCAGTCACCGTGCCGCCAGACGCCCGGATAGTGGTCGAAGTAGCTTGCCGCGTACCGCTCGCCGGTGTCGTCGCCCCAGAACCCGACCGGCATAGACGGCATCGGCGCGGTCAGCACGAGCTCGCCGACCTCGCCGATCATCGGGTGGCCGGCCACGTCAAAGGCCTCGACCCTGGCACCTAGGCACGGTCCGGCGATGATGCCGCTGCGGACCGGCAGCAGCGGGGACGGGCCGACGAAACCGGTGCACAGGTCGGTCCCGCCGGAGAACGAGCCAAGCACGAAGTCGCGACCCGGCAGCTGGCCGGTGCCGTGCCCCCCGCCCGACCCCGACTTGCCCGACCCCGACTTGCCCGACTCCGGCCCGCCCAGCTCCGGCCCACCCAGCTCCGGCCCGCCCAGCTCCGACCCGCCCGACTCGGACCCGCCCCGCCCTGAGCCAGCCACGGCGGCATATACCCAGTCAAAGCCTTCGGGTGGCAGTGGCGAACCGGTCGAGCCCACACCGCGGAGCCGGGAAAGGTCAACCTCGGCTCCCGGCCGTAGGCCTGCCTTCATGCAGGTCACGAAGTAAGGGGCCCCGGAACCGAAGTACGTGACGCCCGTGTCGGCCGCCAGCCGCCACAGCGCATCGGCCCGCGGATACACCGCGCTACCGTCGTAGGCCACCACCGTCGCTCCGGCAAGCAGCCCGCCTGCCAGGTAGTTCCACATCATCCAGCCAGTGGTGGTGTACCAGAAGAAGACGTCATGGCGACCGATGTCCTGGTGCAGGCAGAGCGCCTTGAGGTGCTCCAGGGTGATCCCGCCGTGCCCGTGCACGATCGGCTTGGGCAGGCCGGTGGTGCCTGAGGAGTAGACCACCCAGAGCGGGTGGTCGAACGGCACCTCATCGAACTCGGTCCGCCGCACTCGCCCGTCCGACGCGGAACCGCCCGGCGCGGTAGCGCCCGGCGCAGTAGCACCCGGTGCGGAACCACCCGGCGCGGAATCAGCCAACCCGGAACCGTCCGGCGCAGAGCCGCCCGGTGCAGGCTCGGCTGCGGCCGGGTCGCCGAGCTGATCCCAGGCGGTGGTCGGAACCGGCAGCGCCGGATGACCGCCGGCCGCGCCGATGTAATCGACCATGATCACCGCCTGCAGGCCCGGCAGCGCAGCGGTGATCGCAGCTAGCTCGTGCCTCCGGTCGAACGTCTTTCCGCCGTAGACGTAGCCGTCGACGGCGATCAGCACCTTCGGTGACACCTGAGCGAACCGGTCGATCACGGCTCGCGCGCCGAAGTCAGGTGCGCAGGATGTCCAGATGGCACCGAGACTGGCGGCAGCGAGCAGACCGATCAGCGCCTGCGGTGCGTTGGGCAGATAGGCGGCGACCCGGTCACCACGTCCGACACCCAGCCTGACCAGCGCGGCGCGAACCGCGGCGACCTGCTGGTCGAGCTGACCGTAGCTCAGTGAGCCGTGGTGTCCGGCTTCGGACCGGTAGATCAGGGCGGTGCGGTCAGGATCGGTGGCTGCCGACCGCAGCGCGTTGCGCGCGTAGTTGAGCGTAGTTCCGCTGAACCAGGTGACGTCCGGCATCGAGCCAGTCAGGACCGGTCCGTCGCCCCGGCTGCCGAGCACGTCGAAGTAATCCCAGATCGACGACCAGAACTCGGGGATCTCGGTGACCGACCACTGCCACAGCTGCTGATAGCCGCGCATCGTCGGCAGCCCGCGGTGAGCGGAGAGCCAGCGAGCGTAGTCGGTGATCCTGGCTCGCTCGATCGCGCTGCGGCTGGGTTCGGACAAGGTGGCGCCGTATCCGCGCCCGCCCGGGAAGTCCGAGCGATCCGCTGACTCGCCGGCCATGCGATTCATCGCCTGTTCCGCCCCACTCCACGAGCCGTCATCGTTGACGGGACCGTTTATACCAGTATGAAAATTCCGGCGGTTCGCTGACGCCGAGTCGGTCAGCCAGCACCGGACACCGCCGGTCAGGCAGCCGGCGATTCAGCCGACCCGCCGATCATCCCCCTGAAAGCGGCGCAGCGCCACCAATGACCAGATCGCTTCGACCACGCCGAACGGCCAGGTCCCGGACAGGAAACCGTAACTGCTTGCCAGCATGCAGCCCGCAGCGAACGCGAGCACGAACCGCGGGTGCCGGCCCTCAAGCGCATACATGGTCATCATGAAGGTCAGCGCCAGCACGCCGTAGGCGGTCAGCGCACCATCGCTCACCGGCCGATCGCCGCGACTACCGCGGCGGTATAGGCCAGATCGTCGAGCACTTCGCCCGCGCCGCAGTCGCGCAGTTCGCTGGCGGTCGACCGGCCGCTCGCCACGCCAATGCAGCGAGCGCCGACGATCTTCGCCGCTGCCACGTCCCTGGTCGAATCGGCCAGGTAGACGGTGCTGCCGACGGATAGCTGGACCCCGTACTTCTCGGTCGCCATGGCCAGCGACCGCAGGATCTGCGTTCCCTTGGGGTACACATCGGATCCGAATCCGCCGATCCCCAGATCCAGGTGCGTATCAAGATCGAAGGCGCGCAATTTTTCTGCCGCGTTCTCCTTGATCGTGCCGGTCAGCACCGTCTGGATCACGCCAGGCAGCCGCGATACGGCGGCCAGGGCCTCGCGAGCCCCCGGCAGTACCCGCCCATGGCTGGCCAGCAGCCCGCGCCTGGCGCCGAACGCAGCCGCCAGCTCGGCGTGATAGCGGGCCAGCAGGTCATCGGAGTCGGTCTGGTCAGCGCCGGGCAGCGCCTCGTTCAGCGCCAGCGACTCAAAGAAGATCTCCGAGTCGCTGGCGCCCGCCAGTTGCGGCAGCGCGACCAGCGGCCGGCCGGTCACCCGGCGGAACGCCTCTGCGTAGGCGTCGCGAGAAACCCTGGCCACATCCACCAGGGTGAGATCGATGTTCCACAAGATGAGGCGGTGAATGACGAGCCTCCGGAGCTATCCCATGTGCGCAGATCCCACCGTGCGCCAACGCCGCGCTGGCCTGGGATTCGGTGTCCCTGCGTGTCCCACCGTACACGCTCATGTCCGCACGGTTGGCTCCGCACTTTGGCTCCCGCGATGACCGGCCGGCACCCGCTTGACCGCAGTGCCGCGTTCACCGCGCTGCTGGAGTTCTGCCCAGGATTCGGGAAGACCGAGGCACGCGAGGCCGGGCGGATCGTGACCCGCTTCCTGGACGGCCTTTACAGCTCGGGCGGCACCGACATGGCTGCCTACGCCAGGAGCTGGGCGATGACCGCCGACCCGATGACCGCTGTCAGGACAGACGCGCTGCTGGAGCGGCTGCGAGGTGAGCGGCCATGACCGGCGACGGCGCGATCCGCAGGCTGACCGCTGCTGCGGTGCTGCTTGTCGCGGCGATCGCGGCCGTGGTCAGCTTCATCCACATCGAGCACCTGGCCGTCACGCACGGGCAGACTCAGCTAGCTGCGTGGCTGCTGCCGGTCAGCGTCGATGGCACGGTCGCGGCTGCGTCGCTGTCGATGCTGTGGGCCGCGCGCTGTGGCCTGCCGACGCCGTGGCTGGCGCGCTGCATGCTCACGCTCGGCGTGCTGGCCACGCTGGGCGCGAACATCGGTTACGGCGCTCCCTACGGCCTGTCCGGCGAGCTGCTGAGCGGATGGCCGACCGTGGCGTTCGTCGGCTCGGTCGAGATGGTGCTCTCGATGGTCCGTCGCGCCCGCGCCGTGCCAGAGGCGGATGCACCGCGCCAGCTCGCGCTCGGCAACGGGCACACCGTGCCCGAGGGCGGGAGGAAGGCGGCCGAGAAGTACGCGGCCGGGCTATCGCGCGGCGAGGTCCCGAGCCTTCGCCAGGTGCAGCGCGAGATGCACCTGGGCCAGCCCAGAGCACGCGAGGTGCGGTCGTATCTCGAAGTGCTGGCAGGCACCTGAGCGCTGACCCTCCCGCAGAGCAGTGGAGGCGTCCCGCTGGGGCGGGGCGCCCACCTGCTGCCTAGCTGTCGGCTACGAACGCGCCCCAGTTCCTGACCACCGTCACCCTGCCCTCGTCGGCCAGCACGCGCACCGCGCGGGCAGCGGTGGTGCGGCTCACGCCGTACTCGGCGGCCAGCGCCGTGGCCGAGGGCATCTGCTCTCCCGGCAGCCACTCGCCCTCGTCCAGCCGTTCCCGCAGCGCATCAGCGATTGCCAGGTACGGGACCTGCGGTTTCCTGGGCACACTCCCATCGTCCCTGGCAGTGATCATGGACCGCTACCGGGCTGTCAGTGCCGTCAACGCTGTTAGGGCTGTACGCGCTGTCAGGGCTGTCGTACTCTGGGCTGTTGACAGAGCGGGACCGGCCAGCGCCTCAACGCCAGCCGGTCCCTAGGAACTGTCCTACGGAGAGGACAATCCCATGGCACCCAACCCAATCACGCCAGCGCCCGAGCCGGCCACCATCACTGGCCGCGACCTTCACGAGCGGTTCGGCGACCGCTGGGACATCCGGCGGGAACTGGCGATCGGCATCCTGACGGCCGAGCGGCGCTCACCCGATGGCCTGCACATCCGGTATCTCTGCGCGCGCACCCCCGCCGAGCTGGCCGCCAAGATCGAGCAGGCCGAGGCCGAAGCCGGGACCGGGACGCAGGCCCGCGAGCCGCTCGACGGCGGCCGGTTCCAGCGGCTGCAGGCGCTTGAGGACGCGATCAAGTTCCGCCGCGCTCGCGCGGCCGAGCCGTGCCCAGACTGCGACGCCACGGCCGACGGCCGGTGCGACGACCACGCACGGGATCTTGATCTCATCGGCGAGTACGAGGCGGCTGCCCGTCGGCTCGGCGCCGGGCAGGACTGCCAGCAGCCGGCCGGGGCGCGGTCATGACCGGCGGGCAGCCGCTGGCCAGCGGCGACCGGGTGGAGCTGTCCGCCGTACCGGACGGCTACCGGCGGTTCACGCTCAATGCCGGTGACCTCGGGACGGTTGAGCTAGTGGACTCGCTGGGAACCATCCACGTCCGCTGGGACAGCGGCGCGCGGATCGGGATCATCGCCGAGTCGGCCGGCCTCATCCGCAGGATCGGCGGGCCGTCATGAGCGGCGGGCAGCGGAACAGCACGGATAAGGCCGTGGCCAGGCTGGAGGCCGAGTGGCCGCTCTGGGAGTTCTGGCTGGTGCCCACCGCCTACGGCCCGAAGTGGTGGTGCGCGCGGCTGAAGCTCGATCATGGCCGGGTGCTGAACGCGCGCAGCGCGGCCGGGCTGGCGGAACTGCTCGAAGACGCGGCGGGCGGCGCACCCGTGTAGCTCGCGGCTAGTTGCTCAGCGCTGCGCCGCCGCGGTCGTCCTGACCCTGCACCCAGGCGCGCAGGTTGCCCGACCCGATGGCGGCGTAGAGCAACTGAGGCCCGGTCGTGCCTGCGCTGGAGTCGGCGTAGATCACCATGCCCCTGAGCAACGTCACCGGCAGCAGCCCGTACTTGCCTGATGTGCCCGGACTGACTGTCCCGGCGTTGCCCGGCCCGGCGGGAGCGCCCGTGCCCGGCTCGCCGGCACATGGTGATCTTCGACTGTCCTGATCTGCCTGAGCGGGATGTGGACCTTGCAGGCCATGCCGCAATTGCGCCGGCGCAGCGCGCTGCGGTGCCCGTCAGCTCCAGAAAGTGAGGACGTCCGGCAGGACGTACGGCCCTGGCGGGGGCCCGACTCGCCGGACGCCCCACTGGGAGGCGAGGGAAGTTAAGGGGTCTAGGACAGTGCAGGGAGGTGACGAACATGGGCTTGATCCACACACGCGCGAGCAAGAAGCGCGATAAGGCTGAAGCAAAGCTGCTGAAGGCGGAGCTGCACGAGAAGGAGGATGAGGCTGCCACGGATCTGCCGTGGTGGCGCCAGCGCACGGTCGGCGCGGCGATCACTACCGCTATGCAGGACCGCAAGAAGGCCAGCTGAGCCCTAACAGCCAGAAACTCTGCCAACTTGCCCGGATCACCTCCGCGAGCCGGAGGCCCTGCCTGCGTGCATCATGGTCAGCGCCGTTATGCGGGCCGCGATAACCTGCGCCAGGTGGGGCATGCGGTGATGCGGCCCGCAGGTGTGGCGGGCCGCACTTGATCAGCGGTCAGGCGGAATGGTGCCCCGCGAGGCGGCTGCCTGTACCCTAACTAGCAGGCTGCCAGCCAGCCGCCAGGGAGACGATCACGATGAGCGAGCTTCCGCTCGAAGATGTGCCCGCCGCGTCGGATGCCGTGCACGAGGCTGCTCGCGGCCGGGTAATCCACATCACCGAGGGCGGCGAACGTCTCGCCGCGATCGTGCCGGCGGAGCTTGCCGCCGAGCTGGATCGGTTCTCGCTGGAGGAGCTAGCGGACCTGCTTGAGGATTTCGCCGATGCAGCCGCAGCCCGCGGCGCCCGAGCGAGCATCGAGGCGGGGGAGCCGCTGATTCCGTGGGAGCAGGTCAAGGCCGACGCGGGCCTGTGAGCCGTGGCCTATGAAATCGTCTTCCGCGATGATGCACGGAAGACATTCCAGCGGTTAGACCGCGCTGTGCAGCGTCGGCTAGAGCGCGTCATCGAGCGTCTTGCGGAGAACCCGCGGCCGGGGCAGGCAACGCAGCTCGTGAGTGACCCCCAGACCTGGCGCATGCGGCCGGGAGACTGGCGCATCCTCTACGAAATCGATGATGAGCGGCTTGTCGTGCTGGTCCTTGACGTCCGGCACCGGAGCAAGGTGTACCGCGAGCACTGAACGGCTCAGCCAGAATCGGCCGCCGCTGATCACCTGCAGGTGACGGCTGGCTGCGATCAGCTAACGGCCTTCGCACCACGGGCACGTGAACAGCGCCAGATCCCGCGCGATGGTGCCGACCGCCCGCCGCACACCGTGCTGCTCCGCCATCGCCCGCTGCGCCTGGCGGACGCTGAGGCCGTCGCGGCAGACCAGGTTGTGAGCGAGCCAGCGCGCCCGGTTGCGCTCGGCCTTGCTTAGCGGATGAGCACGGTACAACTTCGAGTCCGCACCGCGCCTGACCTCGACGATGACAATGTTCACGTGTCTCAGTGTCGGCCATGCCCGAAGCGTCCGCTAGCTGCCTGACTTGTCAGCCATCGTTGAAATGTTGCCACCGGTCAGCGCTGCGCTGCGCGTGCCGGGCCTGGCCGCTTGTCATCAGGCGCCCGGCACCTGTTCAGCTAGGCCGCCACCAGATTCCGGCAGGATCTGCCCGTTCCGGTTTATGCCGATTCTAGATTTCCAGCATTCCTTTCCGACCATCCGACCAACCATTCGCAACCAGCCTGGTCGGTTGGTCGCAACCATCCGACCGACCCTATAGGGGTCGGATGTTGCAACGGTCACTCACCTGCTGTCCCCGTGGTCGGCTGATCCGCCTTCCGCAGACGGTGAATCTTCGCGTTGCCACAGTGCTCGGTCCTGTCTGACTCCGGGACCGACATCGAGGTAATCGCCGATGCGGTCGGCCACGTCAACAGCGGCGTGACCAGGACCGTCTACGGCACCAGATCGCGGACAGGATCTCCGCGGCGGCCACCGTCATGGATGGCGTGTTCGGCCAGGCCGGCGGCGCGTCATGAGGCGGCAGGCTCCCCTGTCAGGCTCCCTGATCATGGAACACCGTGGTCAGCGTGCTGCCAGCTATCCCATGTGCGGATAGCGGTAGTCGGCTGGCGGGACGAAGAGTTCCTTGATCGCGCGGGCATTGACCCAGCGGATCAGGTTGAGGATCGAGCCGGCCTTGTCGTTGGTGCCGCTGGCCCGCGCCCCGCCGAAGGGCTGCTGACCCACGACAGCGCCGGTCGGCTTGTCGTTGATGTAGAAGTTGCCAGCCGAGAACCGCAGCGCCGCGGTAGCCGCCGCGATCGCCGCCCGGTCGGTGGCGATGATCGATCCGGTCAGGGCGTAAGGGGCGATCTCGGCTGCCTGCTTGACGATCGCGTCGTAGTCGGCGTCGTCGAAGACATGCAGGCCGAGAATCGGACCGAAGTACTCGGTGGTGAACACTTCGTCGGTCGGGTCGGAGGACTCAAGCACCGTCGGCCGGACGAAGTAGCCGTGCGAGGCGTCGGTCGTCCCGCCGGCCAGTACCGTCACCGCGGGCCTCGATCTAGCCCGGGCGATGGCATCGGCGTGGGTAGTGAAGGCCGCCTCGTCGATCACCGCGCCCATGAAGGTGGACAGGTCGGCGGAGACATCGCCCATGGTGAGCGACTCGACCGTGGCGACGAAGTCATCCTTCATCCGGTTCCACACGCTGCGCGGGACGTACGCTCGGGAGGCCGCCGAGCATTTCTGCCCCTGGTACTCAAACGCGCCGCGGACCAGAGCCGTGCGCAGCACATCGGGATCCGCGGAGGGATGAGCGATCACGAAGTCCTTGCCGCCGGTCTCGCCCACCAGCCTCGGGTAACCGCGGTAGCTGGCGATGTTCTCTCCAACGGTCCGCCACAGCTGCTGGAACACCCCGGTCGAGCCGGTGAAATGAATGCCAGCCAGGTCCTGGTGCGGCACCGCGACCTTGGACACCGTCCGGCCGCCGCCGGTCACCATGTTGATCACGCCGGGCGGCAGACCGGCCGCCTCGAACAAGCGCATCATGAAGTGCGCGGAGAACTGCTGAGTATGCGACGGCTTCCAGATCACCACATTGCCGAGCAGCGCTGGCGCGGTCGGCAGGTTGCCGGCGATCGAGGTGAAGTTGAACGGCGTGATCGCCAGCACGAAACCCTCAAGCGGGCGGTACTCAAGCCGGTTCCACCCGCCGGGCGAAGAGTCTGGCTGCTCGGCGAGCAGGCGCCTGGCGAAATGCACGTTGAACCGCCAGAAGTCGATCAATTCGCAGGCGGAGTCGATCTCGGCCTGGTGCACCGACTTGGACTGGCCGAGCATGGTCGACCCGTTGATCGTGTTCCGCCATGGCCCGGCGAGCAGGTCGGCGGCGCGCAGGAAGATCGCGGCCCGATCGTCGAAGGACAGCTCGCGCCAGAGCGGTGCGGCCGCCATGGCCGCCCCGATCGCGGCAGTCACGTCCTGCTCGGTAGCCACGCCGAGCCGGCCGAGCACATGCGCGTGGTTATGCGGCTGTACTATGTCGATCCGGTCGCCAGCACCCATCCGCTGCACACCGCCGATGGTCATCGTCAACTCCGCTGACTCCCCGGCCAGCTCCTTGATCTTCGTTTCCAGCGCTGCGCGCTCGGGGCTGCCCGGGGCGTAGGTCCTTACCAGCTCATTCGACGGAGCCGGGACACTGGTGACGGCATCGAACACTGATCGCTCCCATGGCCTCTTTGCACATGCACAACCGACCGCGAACGCGGCGGTCTCATCGTCGCACGAATCCGGCCCACTGCCGATAGCGAGCTTGCCAGGCGTGGCCGCCTTCGTCATCGGTGATCACGCGGTTATTTCAGAACTGCCTGCTGAGAAAACCGCGTGATCACTGATCAGCCGCAGGAGCAGTCAAGCCGCGGGATCAGGCCAGCAGGTACGCCAGTTCCTGAGTGGCGTACCAGAGCAGCTCGTGACCCTCGGCACCGTCCACGACGAACCGGGCGTCGCTGTCGCCAGCATCCGCCGCAGGCAGCGCCGCCGCGGCTGCCTCAATGTCGTCCGCCGCCACCGGGTCGTCGACGTGGCCCGATACGACGTCGGCCAGCAATACCGGCACTGTGACCTCAACCTGGCCTGGTTTGTCCAGCCCGTTGCGCACCATGACGAGGTCATCGGAGAGCTCGGCCACGAGCACCACCCGCCGGCGTGGCGCGGCCGGATCGGCGTGCAGCAGGCGCAGCGAGGCGCGGGCCGCCTGCGTCATCGCCACGTATTCAAGCTCCTCCAGATCACCGCTGGCGTACCACTCGCGCAGCGCTGGAGTGACCGCGAAACCGCGCACCGGGGCCGACCCGATCTGGCCGACCGCCAGCACCGGGGCCAGGGCCGCCAGCGTGCTGGGCAGGTAGACGCGCATGAAGTCCTCAGAAGGATCGCTGCGAGCGTAACGGGACGTCCCCGCAGGCTCAGCAGCCACATCGGGGAGTGCCCTTGAGTCTGCCAGCGATATGGTCGCCGCGGGCGGGGAATCCGGCGACCAGGCCAACGCCGCCCCGTCCTGGACCTGGCCTCGCTGCCGCCCGGGGCCGGTGGCCGACGCTGCCTATCGCAAGAAACCGGCCGAGCCTGCCGACCCCAAAGCAGACGGTCGGATCAGCCGCTGCCTTACTGGGTCATGGAGACGCCGGGTCGGCCGACCCGGGCAAGGACCTCGGTCACCGCCGCTACCGCCGCGTCAACCGATTCGTGTTCCCACAGCCTGATCACGGTCCAGCCTGCCTGGCTGAGCGCCGCGTCGGCGGCGCGGTCCCGCTCCACGTTCCTGCGCAGCTTGGGCTCCCAGTACCAGGAGTTCGCCGAAGGCTGGGTGCCGTGCTCGGGACAGCAGTGCCAGAAGCAGCCGTCCACGAAGACCGCGACCTTGCGCGCGGTGAACACGATGTCCGGACGGACTCTGACGCCGACCGCCAGATCCAGCCGGTGGTCCTTGCGGTACCGATAGCCCTGCCCATGCAAGGCACGTCGCAACGCCAGCTCAGGCCCGGTGTCGGTGCGGCGATTGGCCCGCATGTTGGCCGAGCGACCGGCACTCGACGGCTTGGGATAGTTGGCCTTCGGCGATCGGATCGGACCGGCTTCAGACGGCCCGCCAACCTGGGCAAGCCCGGCCTCAGCAAACCCGGCGACGTCGGCAGGCCCGGGATCATCCGCGGCCGACCTTGCGGCGACCGCACCGCCCAGCTCGGGGTTGTCCGCCATAGCGGCTCAGGCTATTGCGGCCCGGCCCGGGGTAGCCAGCGATCCGGCCAATAGCCGCGAAATCTCAGCCCGGGTCAGCGCAGGCTCGCGATGGTGCACGGTGACGAAGCCAAGCTCCCGGGCCGCGACGACGTTGCGCTCGATGTCATCGACGAACACGCACTCCTGCGGCGACAGCCCGATCCGGTCGATGGCGAGTGCGAAGATCCGCTCCTCCGGCTTGCGCATCCCGACCTCAGCTGAGATCACCACCTGATCGAACAACTCGCCGAACAGGTGCCGTGGGTACCCGTCCCGCGCCCCCCAGGAATTGGACAGCAGGCCGGTCCGCAACCCGCTCCGGCGCAGCTCCCTGACCAGGTCGAGCATGTCATCTTCAAGCGCAGACGCGGCGAACATCCGGCGTAGCAGCCCATCGGCCTGGACCGGCCCGCCGTCGATGCTGACCAGCAGGTCGGCCAGGATCTGCTCGAACTCAGCGTCGGTCACCTCGCCGCGCTCAAGTGCGTGTACCGGAGACTCCTCGTCGACGGCGCCATACGCCTGGCGCACCCACGGGCGCATCGCGGCGGCGTAGCTCTCCCGGTCGATCTGATCGCTTTCCAGCCACGCGTTCACCGTGTCCGCGATCGGGCTGGTCAGCACGCCACCCCAGTCGAGAATGACGCCGCGCAGCGCCGGGGATGGTTTGGCCACGAATCCGATAGTAGGTGACCTGAGCAGGTCGGCCGCCCGCCCTGGCTGGCAGAATGCCAGCCATGCAGCGTACGGCGGTGATAACTGGCGCGAGCAGTGGCATCGGCGCCGCGACGGCGGAGCGGCTGGCCAGCGACGGATACCGGGTCGTGCTCGCCGCCCGGCGGTCTGACCGGCTGGAGGAGGTGGCGGCCAGGATCGCCGCAGCGGGCGGCCAGGCGCAGGTGTCCGTGCTCGACGTGACCGACCGGCCGCAGGTCGACGCGCTGGCCGCCACCCTGCCGCGGTGCGACGTCCTGGTCTGCAACGCGGGCGGCGCGATCGGCACCGAGCCGGTGGCCGACGCCGACCCCGCCGACTGGCTCACCATGTACCAGGCCAATGTGCTCGGTACCCTGCACGTCGTGCAGGCGCTGCTGCCGAGCCTGATCGCCAGCGGCGAGGGCACGATCGTGCTCATGTCATCCACCGCCGGCCTGGGCACCTACGAGGGCGGCGGCGGCTATGTCGCGGCTAAGCACGGCACCCACGCCATCGCGACGACGCTTCGCCTGGAGCTGTGCGGTGAGCCGGTGCGGGTGATCGAGATAGCTCCTGGCATGGTCAAGACGGCTGAGTTCGCGCTCAACCGGTATCGGGGCGACGCCGCGAAAGCAGCCGCGGTCTACGCCGGGGTAGCCGAACCGCTGACCGCGGACGATGTGGCCGACGCGGTGAGCTGGGCAGTCACCAGGCCAGCGCACGTGAACGTGGATCTGATGGTGCTGCGACCGCGCGCGCAGGCCGCCCAGCATAAGGTGCACCGCCAGGCCTGAGAATGCCCAGCAGGCATAACGCAACAGCGGATCGGCACTCGCCCGCGCCCTGCCGGTGCCGCACCCCGGGTAAGGCCGTCGCCCCCGCTCAGGCCGTCTGGGTCACCTTGCTCAGACCGCGCGGACTGTCCGGATCAATGCCGAGCTGGCGGGAGAGTGCCTCGGTCAGCAACTGGCCGGGAACGATCAAGGCGATCGGCGCCAGCCACTCCGGCAGCCGCGGGCCGGGCAGCGCCCGGCTGCTCACCGCGGCCAGCGCCGCGCCGCCACCGATGGCGTAGCACCGAGCACCGGCGCTGGTCACCCGGGTGGCGAGGCTGACCGCCGCGTCCAGGGTCGGGCCCGAGTCAGCGGCCATGATGATCGCTGGCGTGCGGGAGTCCACCACGGCGATCGGGCCATGCTGCAGGTCGGCGTAGGAGATCCCCATCGCGTGCAGGTAGCACGCCTCCTTGATCTTGAGCGCCAGCTCGAGGGCGGCCGAGTAGGCGAGGCCGCGAGCAGACACCACCAGGCCCTTGACCTCGGCCAGCTCGGCCACGATCTGGTCCATCCCCGCCTGCGGGCCGGTCGCTGTGGTCAGCAGGTCCTCGATCACCGCGGGCAGCTGACGCAGCAAGCCGACGTCGAGGTCGGCGCCCAGGCCGATGGCCAGAATCGCGAGCGCGGCCAGCTGACAGGTGAAGGTCTTGGTGGCAGGAATCGCCTGCTCGGCGCCGGCCTGCGTAATCAGCGCCACGTCGGCCAGCTCGGCCAGCGGTGACCCGCTGTCGTTGGTGATCGCGACCGTCGTCGCGCCGCAGTCCCGCGCCCAGTCCAGGGTTTGCACGATCTCCTGCGTGCGGCCGGACTGCGACAAACCGACCGCCATCACCCCGGATAGGTCGATCCGGCTGTGGTAGGCGGTCGCGACCGATGGCGAGCCAAGGCTCGCCAGCCTGCCGGTCCTGGTCGCAAGCAGGTAGCTGCCGTAGACGGCAGCGTTGTCGGACGTGCCGCGAGCGAAGAAGAGTATCTGACGGGTCTGCTGTGCCAGCGCGGCCAGTTCGACCGTGCGCGGCAGTAGCGCGCTGATCGTCGCCCGCAATGCCGCGGGCTGCTCACCGATCTCGGTCCGCATGTGCGTCGGTGGGGGCTGAGGCTTGGTCGGCGAATCCACTGCCAGCTCCGTCCTTTTACACCGCTGAACCAGGTATGGGACTTCTGCGACAGTCAACAGGTTAACCGCCAGGCAAGAGATCCGGGCTGCGAGGTTGGGACCCCGAACCTAGCTCGGGCCAGGCCCGGGCATCTGCTGGTCACTTGTTGGTCCGTGCGCCCGCTAGCCCTGGCCCGATCCATGCACCCGCTCGCCTGCGATCCAGGTCGCTCTGGCCCGCAGGTCGTCGCTCAGCCAGGTCAGGTCGGCTACCGCACCCACCGCGATCCGGCCCAGGTCGCGGCGGCCAATCAGGTCAGCGGGAATCCTGGTGGCCGCTGTCACTGCCTCGACCAGCCCGACCCCGACCGCGACCATGTTCGCTACCGCGGCGTCCATCCGCAGCACCGAGCCGGCCAGCGTCCCGTCGGCCCGGACCGGCGGCTCAAAACCAGCTGGCAAGTCGATCGGCTCGCCGCCGAGCAGGTACCGTCCCGCCGGCATGCCGGCGCACGCTGCGGCGTCAGTAACCAGGCAGATCCGACCCGGGGCCACGGCGAAGGCGATCGCGGCGACCTGACCGGTCACATGGTGCAGGTCCGCGATCAACCCGCTGGTCAGACGGCGGTCGGACAGCGCCTGCCCGACGACGCCTGGTTCCCGGTGATGCAGCGGGCGTTGTGCGTTGAACAGATGCGTCACCATCCTGGCGCCGCATCCGGCCGCGGCACTGACCTGCTGAGCCGTCGCGTCCGAGTGCCCGATGCTGACCAGCACACCCGCGCCAGTCAACTGCTTGATGGCCGCCATGGCGCCGCCTAGCTCGGGTGCCAGGGTCACCACCCGCACCAGCTGCGATCCCGCGGCGAGCAGCGTGTCGATGGTCGCCGGGTCCGGTTCGGCGGTCCAGGCCGGGTTATGCGCGCCGCACCTGCGCTTGGAGATGAACGGCCCCTCCAGGTGCACGCCGAGTACCCGCGCGCCCGCAGCCGCCGGTGATCTGGCGAGCCAACCCGGCCGGCCGGGCCCGCCCACGCCAGCAGGTGCTGCCGACCCAACCGCCAGCGCGGGAACGATCTGGGCGGCGCGGCGCAGCGCGGCGACCATCTGGTCGATCGGGCTGGTGATGAACGTTGGCAGGAACGCGGTCGTGCCAGTTTCCGGCAGCCGCCGGGCTACGGTCGCCCAGCCGTCCGCTTCCGCGCTGCCGAGCTCGATCCCGAAGTAGCCGTTGACCTGCAGATCCACGAATCCGGGTAGCAGCACGCCATCGGCTAGGTCAAGGTCGGGACGGCCAGGCGGCGGGCCAGATCCGACCGAGGTCACCACGCCGCCAGAGCAGACCAGATACCCAGGGGCCAGCACAGGAGTATCGGCGATCGCGGGAATTATCCTCCTGGCCGCGATCAGCATCGGCTAGCTGCGAATCCAGTCACCTGCTTGCAGGCCAGTCGTCCGCTGGCCGGGCTCGCTCCACCTGCCTGACCCGCGCACTCGATCGAGGAAGGCACGAATCTCGCCGGCTACCAGGGCCGGCCGCTCCATCATCGCTACATGACCGACCCCTGGCAGCACCAGCACCCGGGCACCACGGAAGGCGCGCGCTGCCCTGGCCGCCATCACCGGGTTGACCAGCCGGTCGTGGCTGCCGTGCAGGATCAGGGCCGGCGCGTGGGTCCTGGCCGCATCCCGCCACAGCGACTTGGCACCAGGCCTGAAGTACTCGCCGACCAGGCTGCGGGCGGACAAGACCAGCGCCTCGTTCGCGTAAGCAAGGTCGTCACGCCGACCTACCTCGGCGATCTCCTCGTTCCGCCGGACCGGATGCACCACCCCAGGGTCGCGGTACACGTCCCTGATGAACCGGTCAGTTCGGTCCGAGGCTGGCACCCGGCGTAGCCAGTCCATCAGCAACGGGCCGACTCCTGGCGCGGCGGCCATCGCCAGCCGCAGTGGCAGCGGTCGCGGCCGCAGATCGGGCAGGGCCGGCGAGATCAGCGTCAGGGTGCGCACCAGGTCAGGTCGCCGCGCCGCAACCCTGGTGGCGACCGCGCCGCCCATCGAGTTGCCGACCAGGTGCACCGGCCAGGTGCCTTGCTGCTCGATCAGAGCAGCCACGGTGGCGGCGTGCGCGCTGATCGAGTAGTCGCCGTCGGTCGGCGGCGGAGAGCAGCCGAAGCCGGGCAGATCCACGGCGGAGCAGGCGAGCGCAGGCGCCGCGGGACGGGCATCCGATGGCCGTGACAGCAGATCCATCAGGTCGGTCCAGTTCGTCGAAGACCCGCCGAGTCCGTGGACAAACAGCGCTGGCTCCGCGCCATCCGCGGCCGGCGCGGTACGGACGAAGAGCCGCCCCGCAGGCACTTCGACAAAGTGGCCCGGCCACTGCGGAACTGGCTGGCTCTTCACCTGCAACATCGAACGACCTCGCATCGCGTTCACAACTCATCCGGCGCCGTCTTCCTCGGTGGCGCGGCGGGCCGTGGGCACGGTGCGTCAGCTGGCCGCCCTCCGGCCGGTCCGGCTCCCCTTGGGCGCGCCGGACTTCGGCGAGCCGCCATTCGCCGCGCCCGGCTCGGCCGGACCCGAATCGACCGGCTCTGGCTCGGCCGACCGCGCGGATCCCGGCTTAGCCTGACCCGTCTTGGCCGGGCCGGGCTTAGCCGTGGCGGACCTTGAGGACTTGGCGGATCCGGCCTCGATCGCCTTAGCCGAATCTCGCCCAGTTCCTACCGCCTTGCCCTTACTTACATTCTGGCCGGCCGCCGGACTCCCCTGAGCCGCGGCCAGGCTGGCCGCGAGCGCATCGGCGAGGCTCACCGCCGGGCCTGCCGCGATCTCCAGGGTGCCCGGCTGCAGCAGCTCCCGGCCCTGCACCTTGGCCTCGACCAGCTCGGCCAGCGCCTCCCGGTACCCGTCGCGGTGAGCATCGGGGTCGAAGTCCGCGGTCATCGAGTCGATCAGCGACGCCGCCATCGTCAGTTCCTGCGGCCGGACCTCGATGTCCTCGTCAAGGAACGGGAACAATGCGGCCCTGACCTCATCTGGCCAGAGCAGGGTCTCAAGCACCAGCACCCCGTCTCGCGACCGCAGGGTGGCCAGTGACTCGCGCTGGCGGAGCGCAACCTGGGCGACGGCCACCCGGCCGGACAGCTCAAGTGCGTTGCGGAGCAGCACGTAGGCCCGCGCCCCCGCCGTCTCAGGCTCGACGAAGTAGCTCCGGTTGAACAAGATCGGGTCAAGTTGCTCGGCTGGCGCGAAATGCAGCACCTCGATGGACTTGGTGGTCGGCAGCGGCAGGTCAGCCATATCCTCGTCGCCAAGCACCACCATCTCGCCGGTGGGCAGCTCATATCCCTTGGCCACGTCCTCGTAGGGGACCTCTTCGCCGCACACCGAGCAGAACCGGCGGAACTTGATCCGGCCGCCGTCTGTCCGGTGCACCTGGCGGAACGAGATGTCCTTTTGCTCGGTCGCGGCGTAGAGTCGCACCGGAATCATGACCAGGCCGAAGGAGATCGCGCCTTTCCACATGCTGTGCATGATGTCTCCCTACCCCGGCGGATCGAGTACTGATACAAACAGCGTTGTCCCACTGTAGCTATTCGGCAATATGTTCGATGTTGCAAATTCGTTCCTGCCGCACCAGGCAGACGCAACCAGAGGGGGCCGGCATATGACTGACGCTGGACTGGACGAGCCAGTACCTGATGTGGTGGAGCAGGGCCAGGAGGCGGTTCCAGGCGCCAACGAGGACGACGACACCGAGCTGCCGGAGGAACTGCCCCTGGAGGCCGATGAGGCCGATGCGGCCGAACAGGCCCGCGAGTTCGAGCTTGGCGAGGAGGACTACCGCTGACTCCTCAGCGACCGGTCGCCAACCTGGCCCAGCAGAAGCGCTGGGCGGCACCCGGCCATAAGATGACAGCCGGGCAGTCGCCCGACCTTCCCCTTTAGGACAGTTCGGAGCCTTCAGTGACCGCGACGCCGCAGGCCAGACCAGCCAGCACGCGGCTACCACGCCCGGCGCGGCGCAGGCAGCTACTCGGGGCCGCACGCGAGGTCTTCGTCGCGCAGGGCTACCACGCCGCCGCCATGGACGAGATCGCTGAGCGGGCCGGGGTCAGCAAGCCAGTGCTGTACCAGCACTTTCCCGGCAAGCTCGAGCTCTACCTCGCGCTGCTCGACGAGAGCGCCGCTGAACTGATCGCCGCCGTGTCCCGCGCGCTGGCCTCGACTACCGACAACCGGCAGCGGGTGCCTGCCACTTTCAGTGCCTTCTTCGACTACGTGAGCGGTGCCGGAGAGGCGTTCCGGCTGGTCTTCGAGTCCGATCTGAGCAACGAGCCAGCGGTCAGGGCGCGGCTGGACCGCACCATGTTCGAGTGCGCCGGGATGGTGAGCGAGTTCATCCGCGAGGACGCTGGGGTCTCCGACGACGAAGCCGACCTGCTGGGCATAGCACTGGTCGGGATGGCCCAGGTCAGCGCACGGTTCTGGCTCGACTCCGACCGAACGATCCCGCAGGAGAACGCCGAGAGCCTGCTCGCCAGGCTTGCCTGGCGAGGGATCAGCGGCTGGCCGCTGGCCGAAGCGCCGCAAGACTGACCGAGTCGGCGCCGCGGTCGGCTCGGGGCGCAAGCAGCAAGCCGCGGCGATGGCGTACCGGTAGCGAAAGCCCACGGGCTAGCCCGAAGTTACGGCGACGTAACTTCGGGCTAGCTGGGCTGGGCCCACGGTGAGCCTGCACCGGGCTGGTGCTCGACTCGCGGCTTTCGCTGCCGGCGTAGCACCTGCGGCCGTCGCCGCGCCGCCGGTCGCCGTGCTTGGCGTTAGCCTCGGGACAGGAAGTGCGAGCAAGCCCTGGAGCGGAGGATCGCCGTGGAAGTCAAGATCGGCATACAGATGGCCCCGCGCGAGCTTGTGGTCGAGACAGCGGTATCGGCCAAGGAGGTCGAGCAGGCTCTCACTGCCGCGCTTGAGGGCGGCGGATTGCTCGT
Source organism: uncultured Actinomycetota bacterium (assembly GCA_963850875.1). Lineage (GTDB taxonomy): Bacteria > Actinomycetota > Actinomycetes > Streptosporangiales > Streptosporangiaceae > Chersky-822. Next base: position 418,857 of record CAWKNA010000003.1, on the reverse strand, counting down.
ACTGGCGGACGACAAAGGCGGCTCGGTCCTCGTGCCCGCCGACAAGATCGCCTTCGTTGAACTGGGCAGGACGGAGCCGCGCCGGATCGGATTCGGCGGACCCTAGCCGGACCCGGAGAAACCTGTTACTCGGCTAGACCGAGCGCGGCCATCCGTTTCGCATGCGCATCGGTCAGAGTGGCGAACATCCGGCCGATATCGCCGAGCTGTGCCTCGGACCCCCCGGCCAGCAACCGGGCGAGTGGTTCCCGCTCGGCAGCCACCCGCTGCGCCTGGCTGAGCGCCTCACCAACAAGTCGGCGGGCCCAAAGCGCCAGCCGACCGGCCACGGACGGGTCGACCGCGATCGCCTCGCGAACTCGCCTGATCGCGAACTCGGCGTGCCCGGAGTCAGCCAGCACCTCAAGTACCAACGAGCGGGTGGGGTGATCGAGCAGCTGCGCGGTCACCCGGTAGAAATCGGCGGCGATCCCATCGCCCACGTACGCTTTGATCAGGCCCTCCAGCCAGTCAGCTGGCGCGGTTCTGGCGTGGAAAGCGTCGATCGGCTCGACGAACGGCTGCATGGCCAGCTGCGGGTCGGCTCCGAGTTCGACGATCCGCTCGCTCAGCAGCTGGAAGTGGCCGAACTGCGCGACGGCCATCCTGGCCAGATCCGCCTTGTCCGTCAACGACGCCGCCAGGGCGGCATCATCGGCAAGCCGGAAGAAAGCTACCAGCGATGCGTAAGCCAGCAACCCGAGCAGGTCGATGACCCCGTCGGCCGGATGCTCGTGCTCGGTCACTCCGGCAGCGTATCGCGCCGCAGCGGCACCGCCGCCGGTCCGAGCCGTCGACCATACGGTCATCAGCAGCGGATCGCGCCACCGCGTAGCCACCGCCGGTTCAAGCCGCTGACATTGCTACACTGAGCAGCGACTTCGTTTTGGAATGCGACCACCCCAAGGTCGCGTTAGAAACGTTAGGTGCGACGGTCGCCGAGACCCACCTTGGCTCCGAGCGTTGCGCCGACTCTTCCTGGCGACTGCCTGGGCCAGTGCTAACGGGGCCTGGCTGGCGCGGGCCGGCTGGCCTTGTGTCCTCCGGATGAGTCAGCTGCCGCCTGCGGCTACCGACTGGACGCTCAAGCGTCCGGCTGGCTGCAGGCCACCGATGGAGGCGGAAGCCCTGACTACGCAAGAACTGACCACGCAAGAACTGACCGCACAAGAACTCTCGTCCCAAGCCCAGAACGTGCCTCTCGAGACGGTGGCCATGCCGACCGATTCCGGGACGCTCGTTGCCGCGATCCTGCCGGAGGAGCCGGTCGGCGCCATTGCCGAGATTCGGCCGACCGCGCAGCACGCAGACCAGGCGGACGCCAGACCTAAGGTGTTCGGCGAATTCGGCGTTGCCGATCCGATCTGCGCGGCCCTGGCGGCCGCCGGAATCACGACGGCCTTCCCGATCCAAGCCCTGACCCTGCCGATCGCGCTCGACGGGCACGATGTCATCGGCCAGGCACGAACCGGGACCGGCAAGACCCTCGCGTTCGGAATCCCGATCCTGCAGCACATCGCGGCCACTTCCGGCCGCCAGCCAACCGCCCCGCGCGGGCTGGTCGTGGTTCCGACCAGGGAGCTGGCCATCCAGGTCGCCGATGACCTGCGGACGGCTGCCGCGCGCTGTGACATTAACGTGGTCACGCTCTACGGCGGCCGCGCCTACGAACCGCAGATCGAGGCTCTGGCCACCGTGGACGTGGTCGTCGGAACTCCAGGTCGGCTGCTCGACCTGACCCGCCAGGGTCAGCTTGACCTATCCTGCGTCGACATCCTGGTGCTCGATGAGGCGGACCGGATGCTGGACCTCGGGTTCCTGCCCGACGTCGAGGCGATCCTGCGGCTCACCCCTGCGGCCCGGCAGACGATGCTGTTCTCGGCGACCATGCCCGCTGAGGTCGTGACCCTAGCCAGGCGGCATCTGCACCGGCCGACCCATATCCGGGCCGAGCAGCACGACGAGCCTGCTCATGTGCCGACCACCGACCAGCACGTGTTCCGGGCGCATCACCTGGACAAGATCGAGGTGCTGGCTCGCGTGCTGCAGGCCGAAGGCCGGGGACTGACCATCGTCTTCTGCCGGACCCGCCGGGCCTGCGACACGGTCACCGCCGCGCTGGTCGAGCGCGGCTTCGCCGCCGCAGCCGTGCACGGCGATCTTGGCCAGAGCCAGCGCGAGCGGGCGTTGCGCGCCTTCCGCAGCGGGAAGATCGACGTGCTGGTCGCTACCGACGTCGCTGCCCGCGGCCTGGATGTCGATGACGTGACCCACGTCGTGAACAACGAGTGCCCAGAGGATGAGAAGGCTTACCTGCACCGGATCGGCCGGACCGGCCGGGCTGGCCGGACCGGCATCGCGGTGACTTTCGTCGACTGGCAGGACATTGCGCGGTGGAAGCTGATCAATGAAGCCCTGAATCTCGGCCACCCCGATCCGCTGGAGACGTACTCAACCTCCGAGCACCTGTTTACCGCCCTGAATATTCCGGCCGACGTGCGCGGGTCGCTGCCCAGGGCACGGCGTGACCGGGCCGGTCTCGAAGCCGAGGACCTTGAGGACATCGGCGAGACCGGCCGCAGTCGGTCCCGCCCGCAACCAGGCCAGAACGGTCGTCGGCCCAGATCCCGCGACGGCCAGCCAGATGATCGCGGCTCGGGTAGATACGGTCGGCGCGAGACAAGTCGCCTGCAGGCCGACCATGGGACCACCGGCCGACGCCAGCCAGGCGAGCACGAGTCTGGCCGCAGACCTGCGGATGCTGCGCAGACCAGTCAGCGTGATGGCACCACAAGGTCAAAGCCAGCCAGGCGGCGGACCAGGGGTGGCACACCGATCGCCGCGGCTGTGCCGGGCGGCGAGCATGGGTCGGCGACGGACTCAGAAGGCAACGGCCAGCCGCGCAGGCGCCGTCGGTCCAGCCGCGGCAGCCGCACTGCCGCGGACCGCCCCGCCGCGGACCGCCCCGCCGCGGACCGCACTGCCGCGGACCGCCCCGCCGCGGACCGCACTGCCGCGGACCGCACTGCCGCGGACCGCCCCGCCACTGGCCGCTCCGCCGAGAGCCAGCATGGCTCCACCCGGCCGGCCAGTCAGGCCGAGCGGTTGGACCTGCAGGCCGACTGAGCTACGGATCCGGTCTATGAGGTACTTCGACGCGGGCTAGGTCCTGACCGACTTGGCTGGGTAGGCTGCCACCCGATGAGCACTCCCAGATCGCTGCGGTTGCCGCCGCAAGTTAGACCGACCGTCATCAATACCTCGCGCGGCAGCTTCGCGGCGCTCACCGCCGAGTCAGCCATCGGCGTAAACGAGCGGCAGCCGGCCCTGCTGGTCCCCGGGTATACCGGTAGCAAGGAGGACTTTCTGCCGGTGCTTGAGTCACTGGCAATTGCCGGCCGCACGGTGACCGCCATTGACATGCGAGGTCAGTACCAGTCGGCCGCCGCAGCCAGCAGCGTCGGCTACCGGCACGACCAGCTGGCCAGCGACCTCGTGGCGGTCGCCGCCACGATTACAGCGGACGACGCCGGGCAGGTGCATCTGCTCGGACACTCGTTCGGCGGTCTGATCGCCAGGCAGGCCGTGCTGGCCGAACCTGCCGCCTTCGGTTCGCTGACCTTGCTCGGGTCGGGCCCAGGGACGATCGGCGGCGGCAGAGCGCAGGCGCTACGTGATGTGCTCGCGTTCCTGCAGCCAGCCGAGGGCGACGTCGGTGCGCTCCGTGGCAGGATCATCCAGATCTGGGATAACCAGCTTGGACCGCAGGCGCAAGCTGAGGGCACTCCGCAGCACATCATCGACTTCCTGCGCGACCGCGCGCTCCGTAGCTGCCCGGTCGGTCTGGCCGAGATGGCCAGGCAGCTGCTCGACTTCCCTGATCGCACGAGCGAGTTGGCCGCGATCGGACCGCTGCCGATCTTGGTCAGCTACGGCGAGAACGATGATGCGTGGCCGCCGGACGCCCAGGACCTGATGGCGAAGCAACTCGGTGCCGAGCGAATCTGCATCCCCGGAGCCGGGCATTCACCCGCCGTGGAGGCACCTGAGACAACGGCCTCAATGCTGACCACGTTCTGGAATCACGCAGAGCCCCCATGGTGAGCCGCCCCCGCGGTGAGCCGCCCCGTAGCCCTGTTTATCCGGGCAGCTCGCCCTCGCCATCGGCCAACCCGTCCCAAGGACGACGCTGCGGAGCCGCATTTCGGCCTTCGGGGCAATGAGCACGATAGTCGCACCAGCTACACCAGATGCTAGGCCGCGGCGGGAAGACATCGTCTCCGCGGCCGGAGTCCGGGTCACCGCGATAGCGGTCATCAGCGGCGGCGCATTCACCCGCGATGTCCTCGGCTCGGCGCAGCTGGCGATCCAGCGACTCCGGGGTGTGCTCCCAGCCAAGTACCCGGCCGGTCGGCAGATGGTGCAATTCCACCCGCCTGCAGGGCCGGCGAAGTACCCGCTCAGCGGCGAGCGCGTACAGCGCGAGCGCCAGCGAGGACCGGACGTCATCGATGGTCAGCAGATGACGGCCGGTCTTGTAGTCGACCACGACCAGCCGGCGGCCCTGGCCGCCAGCGCCCGGCGAGCCTGGATCGGTGGCCGAGCCTGGTACCGGGTCGCGGGCCGGGCGGTCATCTAGCCGGTCGATCCGGCCGGAGACCGCGATCAGCTCGGTCTTCGTCGCCACGGTCCGCTCGACCCCGGCCGGCTCGGACGCCGGGTCAAGTCCGGCTACATAGCTCTCGACCATGCTCCTGGTCCGTCGCAGGTACAGCGCTGACTGGGCATCGTCGGCATATCCGTCCGCGAGCCAGCCGCGGTCGAGCAGCTCCCCGGCGGCAGGAACGGTTCGCTCCGCGCGCGCCAGCCGCCACCAGCCTGCCAGGGCGTTGTGCACGCTGGCGCCGAGGCTGTTGTGAGCCCACGGCGGCCCCTTGGCTGGCGGCGGGCGGTCCAGATAGGTCATCCGGTATCGCCGGGGGCAATCTAGCCAGGCGCGGAGCCTGCTCGGCGTGCACGGGTAAAGCCGGCGCGGCATCCCGTCGAAGCCAAGCTGTTCCACTGCTCCATCCTGGCCCGCAGACGACCACGCGGCCAGTGCTAACGACCATCCGCAGCATGCGCCCGTGCACGGGCACCGCAGTCAGTCCTGCCCGAGGCAGTTTGGTGCGGGACGGCGTTCCCAGGGTCAGGATCCTGCGCTTACTCCTGCCCTGGCCAGCAGGAGTCGACCGAGGAACCCAGGTACGGCTTTCCCGGCGCTCAACTCTCGCCTAGCCAGTAATTGTCGAACGCCGTTCCAAGACGTAGCCCGGTTGGCTGCCCGATCACCTTGGAACCTGCCCCGACCTGGATGATCTTGGTGGCCCGCCACCAGCGGGCGTAGAACCCGGCGTTGTTCCCGCGCAGGTCCGTGACGGAGATGCCGGTGAAGCTCTCGGCGCCATAGTCGGCCAGCGGCTGAATCACGCCTGACACCGGGGTCGCCTCGCTGATCACCTCGGCGGACGAGCGCACGCACTTTGCCGTCGAACAGCTGGCGTACTTGGTGGAGAACTTCCCTGTCGTGTTGTCGGTGAGCGTCAGCACGAACCTGTGGTCGGTGCTGAAGGTGACGCTCGCGGTTATCGAGTCGCCCGCGTTGACCTTGAAGTCCCGCTGCACCGGGCTCGTTGCGTTTGCTGCCGCCTGATACCAGCTGAAGTACGTCGGAGCCCCGGCGGAACAGTCCGCCTCCACCCCCACGGCTTCCCGTGCGCCGTCGAGCAGATAGTCGAAGCCGACCCAGGCACTCGACGACGCAGCCGGGCTGACGACGCAGTTGAGGTAGGGGACGAAGAACGTGGCCTGCACGAACTGGAACGACCCGCGACGCTCTCTGACCGCATACCCGGCGTAGCCCTTGCTGGTCGTGTAGCCCTTGCTGGCCGGGGTTTGCTGGCTCGCCCGGCGGCTCTCGCTGGCCGAAACCCCCCGGCTGACCATGACACTATGACTGGCCAGGACACTCCGGCTGGTCGCAGCGGAATGCCGATCGCGAGCGCTGGCCGGCCTTCGCTGCTGGCCGGCTGACGTGACATGAGTGGCCAGTCCATGATGATCGGAGGGCTTCGGGCCGAGCAGGGAAGCCATCACTATGAGCGCCAGGGCACCAGACCCGGCGCCCAGGACGATGGGGATCCTTTTCACTTGACCGTCCTTCCCGCACTGTGGGGGCGAGCCAGCCGGATCACGGGCTAGCCGAAACCGCGAGCCAGCCGATCGCCGGCTAGCCGAACCACGAGCCAGCAGGATAGCGGTCTAACCGAACCGAGGGCAGACCTCTGGGCACGATCCCGGCCCGGGCAGCCAGCGATGGCAAATACGCAAGCTAATACCCCTGACACCGGGGGAAGGTACTACCCTAGCGGTCATTCGCCCCGATTCAGGGCACAGCACCGACAGTACGCCGCCGCATGCCGCAGCGGAGGCGGAACAAGAACGGTGACCCGTACGGCTGCGGCAGGGATCTAGGTACGGTAGATAGCTGCTATGCGACAAACAAGGGTGTTCTTGATCGTGCTGGCTTGCGGACTCCTCGGCCTGGTGAGCGCCTGCTCCACCGCCTCGTCTGATTCTGGGCAGGCGCAGTCGCCATCGCAACCAAGTCAGCAGACCGCACCGGTGCCTTCTGGCACGAATCACCCGCATCCGCACCGCACCCACCCGCGGGCACTTCCGGGTGGCTCGTCGGTGCCAGGCGATTCCTGGACCGGCCAGTTCACTGGGTTCGGCAACCAGTCCTGGCAGAATGCCTGGGGCTACGTCTCGCAGGGAAGCTACGGGCAGGCTCAGCTCACCGAGCTAACCGACCAATCCGCTCCCGGAAATGGCTCGGTGCTTCGGGTGAAATACGGACAGGGGTCCTCAGCCAACTCTTGCTCCGACTGCCCTAGTCCCGGCGGCGGTCAGTTCTATACCAGCTTCATTCAGCTTGGCCGCAGCGACCTGGCAAATGCCGACGTGCTGTACCTGCGCTACTACGTGAAGTTCCAGAACGGATTCGACTTCAGCCGTGGCGGCAAACTGCCCGGCCTCTATGGCGGACAGGTCGGGCAGGAGAGCGGCGGTCATCATGGGCAGGCGTTCAGCACCAGGTACATGTGGCGGAATCATCCAGTCTCCGGGAGCCTGAACGACTGCTCTGCCGCTGTCCCGTGCAGTGAGGTCTATACCTATTCGCCGCTGTCGAGCAGCGGCTACGGCGGTAATGTGGGCGGCGCCTGGAACTGGCAGGCCGACGGTCGCTGGCACATGATAGAGCAGGAAGTAGATCGGGCCACCGGAAGCCTCACGGTCTGGTACGACGGCGTCCGGGTACTCACGGCGCCTGGCGCGGTAGGCGGTATTTCAGGAATCCCGTTCTCTGGTGTGTTCTTTTCTACTTTCTTCGGCGGTCACGATCCGTCCTGGGGTCCGTCCAAGGACGAGTATGCATATTTTGCCGATTTCGCGGTAAGCACTAGTTATATCGGCTCGTGACCATCTCCACTGCGGCGAACCGGCGGAGTAGCCGCCCCGCTGCCCTCGGCGAGTGATCCGGTCGCCCGCCGGGCCGCCAGATTGGGCTCGCTAGTCTGCGGACTTCTCGGCCAGCCCCTCTGGGCCTGCCGACACCCAGGAATCGAACAGCCGCTCAGCGACTCTGACCGTGAGCTCGTCACCGTGCCCGGGCAGGATCCTGGTGCCGCCATCCAGCGTGAGCAGGCTGGCACCGATCGAGCTCAGCTGATGCGGGAAGTTCGCGAAGTAGCCCTCGTGCGGGACCGGGCCGCGTTCGCTGACCACATCCCCGACGAAGACTGCCCCGAGGTCCTCGCTGTATAGGCACACCGATCCCAGACTGTGCCCGGGCGCATGGATCACCTCAAGGGTGACGTCGGCTACCTCGAAGATCCCGCCGTCCTCCATGGCGATATCCGGTTCGGTACCAGGATGCGCGTCGCGCCAGGCCAGTACGTCGGCCGGATGCAGCGCGACCGGAGCGTCGTCGCGCTTGGCCACCTCGAAGGCCGCCGCCACATGGCGGGCGTGGCCATGGGTGCAGATGACCGCGAGGATCTCTCGGCTCCAGACGGCATCGAGCACCGCGGTCGCGTCCTCGCCAGGATCGACGACGATCACCTCCGCGTCATCACCGATGATCCACGTGTTCACGGTTCCGGTGACTCGATCGATCCGCGCCTGCATCTGCCCTGCCCTCCCGGTGACTGCCTGCCCGGCGTCAAACCCGGCTCTAATCGTTGATCTCCGTGCTGACTCGCAGCGATGGTCGGATCGCGCTCCATGGTAGGACGCCTGGCACCGAGCCGGTGGCGGCAAGCGGCTTAACGGCAGGATTCGTCAGAAGTGGCCCGTGGCCACCACGTATTTCAGCCAGGCCGCATACCAGTCGGTCTCCAGCGCGTGCTGCGCCTGGGTCAGCGTCACCATCCGTCGGCACACCATGTCCTTCAGAATGTGATCGAGCTGGACCTTCTGGAAGAAGCCGGTGCCCCGGATGGCCGCGGGCCAGATGTTCGCCTGGACCACAGCGCCGCCGAGAGAGACCGGGACCAGGAGGTTCAGGATGTACTTCTTCTGGACAGCCGGCGCTCCGTAACCGTACGCCTGGTAGACCGCGGTCTGTAGCGGAACTGGGATGTGCGGTGTGGGCACCCGGGTGGGCAGATTGCACACCGTGTTCGCGCTGGTGGTGGTCACCGCGCCCGGCGTCAAAGCCCGCTTGGGGAAGGATATCCCGCCGCTGATCAGCGGCATGATGAAGTTGGGTAGCTGGACTCCGGTCAGGTCCGGGCCGCCGGTGGCCTGGCCGGGCACCGCCGGAGCAACGGCCGCTGGCCCGGTCGGGTGCCCAGACGAGCCGCATCCCGTGATCAGGAGAGCACCGCAGAGCACCGCCAACGGCCAGCTCAGGTGACGTCTCGTCATGGCCGCCCCAGGACCCGGAAGTCCCATCCCGCGGCACGCCACAGATCCGCGTCGAGGGCGCACCTGGCGTCGATCATGGCCCGTTGCGCGACGACGGTACCGAGTGCGACCGGGTCGATCGCCTGGTAGTCGGACCATTCGGTCAGATGCAGCACCAGGTCGGCATCTTCGGCGGCCTCGGAGACCGATCTGGCGCAGCGCAGCTCCGGCCAGATCAGCGCCGCGTTGGGCATTGCGACCGGGTCATGCACGGACACGATCGCACCCTCCCGCATCAGCCGGGCGGATACGTCGAGGCTGGGCGAATCCCGGATGTCGTCACTGTTGGGCTTGAACGCCACGCCAAGCACTGCCACCCGCTTGCCGGCGAGCACGCCCCCGACGACCTCGCGGGCTAGCTCGGCGACCCGGTTCCGCCGGCCCAGGTTGATCGAGTCCACATTGCCAAGCAGGTTCACGACCGAGGTCACTCCGAGGCTGCTAGCGGTAGCCCGGAAGGCGCGGATGTCTTTGGGCAGGCAGCCACCGCCGAAGCCGAGGCCCGGCGACAGGAACCGGCGACCGATCCGCTCGTCGTGCGCCAGCGCCTCAGCCAGTCGCACCACATCGGCACCCACGGACTCGCAGACCTCAGCCATCGCGTTGATGAACGAGATCTTGGTGGCCAGGAAGGCATTGGCCGACACTTTGACCAACTCGGCCGTCTCAAGGTCCATGGCGAGTCCTGGCGCGCCGGCCGCAAGGGGCTGGGCATAGATCTGGCGCAGCAGATCGGCGGCCCACTCCGAGGTGACCCCGAAGACCAGGCGGTCAGGACTCAGGCTGTCCTGTACGGCGAAACCTTCCCGCAGGAACTCCGGGTTCCAGGCCAGATCCACCTCGTCCCCGGCCGGCGCAGTCGCCCTGGTCCGGGCCATGACCTGCCGTGCGGTTCCCGGCGGGACCGTGGACTTTCCGACGATCAGGCACCGGCGGCGAAGGTGCGGTGCGAGCGCGTCCGCCGCGCCGAACACGTAGCTGAGATCGGCAGCACCGTCGGCTCCCTGCGGTGTGCCGACGCACAGGAAATGTACGTCTCCGAACTCCGCTACATCCTCGAAAGATGTGGTGAAACGAAGCCGCCCGGCCTCAATGTTCTTGCGCAGCAGGGGTTCCAGGCCCGGCTCGAAGAAGGGCGTCTCCCCGCGGGCCGCCTTCGAGATCTTCTCCTCGTCGACGTCGATCGCCATGACCTCGTGTCCCAGATCCGCCATGCAGACGGCGTGGGTGAGACCGAGATAGCCGGTCCCAAGCACAGTCAGGCGCAGATTCTCGGATTGCATTCCTTTGTCTCCTGTTTACTCACGCATTCGAGCAAGCAATAGCGGACAGACCCTGAGTGGCTCCGGAGGCCACGTTGCTGCAGGCAACGACTGTCCGCAGGTGGAGACTCGGTCCGTAGCTGCCGTAGCCCGGGTCGTTCACCTGCGGCTGGTTGTTAAGGAAGACATTGCCGATTCCCCATCCTGGATAGACCTGGTGCACTTGGAACTGGACCAGCATCAATGGCGCGACGACGCCGCGACGCCGGTGCATGCCCTAGTCCACAACCTGCGGCAGTGGCCGGGTCGCGTCCGTGGCGTCATCGGCGTTGCCCAGCGCGGCGTCAGCCGCGAATGGCTCACGCTCCTGGGCACCTGGCACCGACGGGACTCGCCGATGCGGCGACGTGGGCCTGCCGGGGAATTCCGCCACGGCCGGCTCATGGGAGTCCGGAACAGGAGCGCGGTGCCGTGCCGGGGCCGAGCGGGGTACGGGCTCCCACACGCTCCTTGGCGCAGTTGCGTCGCTGGGGGCGGACGGCGCCCGGTGCCAGACCGAACCGGCCGGTGACGGCACCCTGATCCAGTCCGGCTCGGCAACCTCTGGACCCGTGCCAGCGGAATCGCCTGGCTCCCGCGGCGCGGCGGCGGCCGGGGGAATGTCCGCGGAACTCGCTGGCTCCCGCAGCGCCGCGGCGGCGGCCAGGGAGATTTCCGCGGAACTCGCTGGCTCCCGCAGCGCCGCGGCAGCAGCCAGAGAGATTTCCCTGGCCGGCAGCTTGAGCTCCGGCTGCGCGGCCGGAGTCCGCAGCGGCCGGTCCGTCGCGGCATGGCCGTTTTGCGCCGCCACAGCCCCGGCGAGCGCGAGTTCAGGTCGGGCGTAGACCAGGTCGGGATCTGGCTTCGCAGCTGCGGTCTCGGCCATCGGGCGCCAGCGAGTACTTGCTGGGTACGGGTGCGGTGGCAGGCGCCGGCGGCGCGACCACAGATAGCAGGCGATCACCAGGGCCAGAATGCTCAGCCACAGTGCGGCCAGCGGGTGGAAGAGCAGGTACGACCAGAACGTGATCTTCACGTGATGCAGCCAGCCCGCCGTGTTGGTACCGGAAAGGGCCGGCTGGCTGGCGTCCGCACGGGCGTCGACCGAGCGGAACCCGGTGCCGGAAATCACATTGCCGACCCCCCTGACCTGCGAGGTCACACCGCGGGCTGTGATCCCGAATACGGTGGCCCCAGTGATCAGGCTGTTGTCTATCTCGATCCGCCCAGAACTGCGGACCAGCACCGCGATCCGCGCACCGGAGACGGTGTTGCCTGAGATGATCGCGCCGGGAGCGCCGGGCCCGATGGACAGGCCTGAGCGGGGACTGCAGCGGACATCGTTCCCGGTGACGACCGCGTTCGTCGCGTTGTACCTGACCGCGATGCCGGTGATCTGCGCGCATACCTGGTCCCCGAGCAGCACCGTGCCCGTGCCGCCCTCGACCAGGATGCCGGTGCGATCGTTGTACAGCGCTTCGCTGTGCGCGATCGTCGCCCCCGACCCCGGTGCTACCGCGCTGCCGGACGCTGAGGCGCCGTTGACCAGCGGCCGCCCATCGATAAAGAAGCCGTTGCCTTCGTTGCTCTCCGAGACGTCGTCACGCAGGTACGTGTTCTGGGTCGCCCGGTCGATCAGGAACCCGGTGCCTCCGTTGCGCGAGGCTGAGCTGAGAATCACCGAGGTGCCGATCGAGTAACGGTGGATGTGCAGCCCGTCCAGTGCGTTGAACTCGAACAGGTCAGATGAGAACCTGAGGTTCATGCCGCGGGAGACGAACGCGCCGTAGGTGTCGTTGGTGAATGTGGTGTTGTCAGCGCCACCGGTACTCGGCTGTCCGTTCACGCCGGTCCAGGCCACCCCGCCGGTCCGGCCGCTCCAGAAGCCGAGCGATGAGACCCGGACGTAGCTGAGGGTCATCTTGCCGCCCACATCACGGATGTAGGAGCGGCCGTAGCCCCGGTCGGCGGCCGGAGCCTTGGCGACCCGGTCCCAGCCCATGATCGTGAGTGGCTGGCTGGCGGTCCCCTGAAACGACAGGTCACCACCCCAGGCGATGATCGAGGCGAACCCGCCGGTGGAGCTGTCCAGATACAGAGCCTGCATGCGTGCCGACCCGAGGTCGAGCTTGGCGTTGGCCGCGACGAATACGTTGTCGATCAGCAGGGCGGCATGATGCGGCAGAAACACAAGAGCGCCGTAATTGGCCAGATCCGACGCCGTGTACGGCCGCGATCCCGCGGTCAGGACCAGGGTCGGCAACGACGCCCTGACCGGGAGGACCTCCGGCTGATAGACGCGGACCGAAGCGTGCAGCAAGATTCGGATCCGGGAATCTTCCGCGCTGACCAGCGCCGCCTCCCGAGCGGAGTCGACGGCAGGAAGGGACGCGGCCGGCTTGTTCGGATCGATCGGCACGGCCACCGGAGGCAGTGCCACCGGACGCGGATTCTTCGGAGCCGGGAGCAGCCTAACTCCGTAGCCTGACGTCGCCGCCACCGGCTGGATGTGCAGGTTCAGTGCCTTCAGGGTCAGCGGCAAGGTACCGAGCAGGCCAAAGACGCCCAGCGCGAACAGCGTGGTGAGAAAGGTACGGCCGCGCGAGCCGACCGATCGCTTCCGACGGTTCTTCCGGGACACGTAGGCCTCCTCTAGTTCAGCGACGAGGCGGACTGCGCCTCACCACCGAGACTGAGCTGGTCCGCGCTGCGGGTGAGCCAGCCGTGGACGTTCATGGTCAGGAATGCGTAGGTCTTGACCGGCAACGCGACGACGATGGTCATGCCGGCGACCAACGGGAGCAGCCAGATGTCACCGGGTCGCTCACGCAGGTGCGAGATGCCACGCAGGGCCCGGCCAGCGACCAGCCACGACACAGCGAGCGCCGCGATCACGGGCGTCGGATGCAGCACCCAGGCGATCAGGTAGGTGACCGCGAAGCCCATCGTCAGCGGCGTGAACATGATCTGCAGCACGCTGAGCTGGCAGATGAAGGGCTGACGCCAGAGCCAGCCCTTCCAGATCGCCGTCAGGTAGGTCCGGTAGGAATTTCGGCTCCAGCGCAGCCGCTGCTTGAGGAAGGCGCGGTAGGTGTCCGGGAACATCGACAGCGCCCGCGCGGTCGACTGGTAGACGGTCTTGTAACCGGAGGCGAGCACGAGCCAGGTGAGCCGACCGTCGTCGCCTGAGACACACCGCCGGCCGAGGAAGAACTCGTCTTCCAGGTGCTCAAGCACGGGGATCACCACACTGCGGCGGTAGGCCGCCGTCCGTCCGGACAGGCAGGCCACGGCCCCGGCCCGAGCCTGCGCCCGGACGTAGTCCTTATACCGGACGTCGATCATCCAGTCGGCCACCCGCCGCCAGGCGCTGCCGTGCGGCTGATACACGTTCTGCCTGGTGCCGACGCCACCGACCTCGGGGTCGCTGAACGGCGCCAGGACGGCCGCCAGCAGCCCGGGCAGCCACATCGTGTCCGAGTCGCAGAGCACCAGGATCTCCGAGCGGGCGGCCCGGATGCCGACTCCGAGGGCAGAACGCTTGCCCTGGTGCGCGAAGGGGATGACCGTCAGCCTCGGCTCGACCGCTGCGCGCGCCTCCAATTGCCTGATCACGCTCTCGTCCGCCAGGTCAGGGACGACAATCACCTCGGACGGGTTCTCCGCCAGCCACGAGTCGAGGCAGCGCTCGAGGATGTCCGGGTCCTCACGAAAGGAGGGCACCACCACCGACGTGGTCGCCGTGTAACCCGGCGGCACTGGCCGGTAGATCCGGGACAGGGTGAAGCGGCTGAGCCACACCGACCACGAGAGCGCGCCCACGACGCCGATGGGGACGTAGTGATGCAACTGGTGCCACCAGGACAAGTTGACCCTGGGCAACGCAACCATCGCGTGGACGACCTCCGAGTACATCCCGAACCTTCCGTGATGTGCGGGAGCAACGGCGATCCCGACTAAACAGAACCAGGTGGGTCCAACATGCGCTCAGCCCTCTCAACCGCGTGATACGCGGCTGAGAGAGCCGAACCGTCATAGAAAGGACGGCTACGAGCGTACTTCGGGTTACAGCAAGCCGCAGAGAGTTGGGCCAAGCCGTCCCTTAAAACGGGATTTAGCCCCGGTGACCAGCGGGTGAACGACCTGCGCGGCCGCTGCGGTGGTGCCGAACCCGGCAACCGGATGGCCGACCACTTAGCCGGATGTGAGCACTGCGCCGCGGCCGCCAGCCAGCAGTCGCGCCAGGTCCTGCGGCGCGGTCGACTCGCAGCCGATCCGGTCGCCGGTGAGCTGGCCGTGATCATCGCTGCCACCGGTCGCTACCAGGTCAAGCTGGCTGACCAGGGCGCTGAGCTGCTCCCGCTGCGTCTGATCGTGGTCGGGATGAGCGACCTCAAGGCCCGCCAGCCCAGCCCGGGCGAGTTCGGTGATCAGCTGGTCAGGCACCGGCCCGCCGCGGGTGCAAGCGCGCGGATGGGCGAGCACGGTCACTCCGCCGGCGTCGCGCACCAGGGCAACCGCTTGGGCCGGGTCGAGCGCGTATCTCGACACGTGCGCCCGGCCGCCCGAGCCGATCCAGGCCGCGCTGAACGCCTCGGGTACCGAGCCGACCACGCCGGCCGCGACCAGCGCCCTGGCGACGTGCGGCCGGCCCACCACGCCATCGCCAGCGATCGCGGTCACCTGCTCCCAGGTCACCGGGGCGCCAAGCTCGGCCAGCCTGGCCACCATCGCCCTGGCCCGGTCCACCCGGCTGTCCCTGATCGCCTGGCACTGCGCCTTCAGGTCACGGTGATCGGGATCGAACAGGTAAGCGAGCAGATGCACGCTGCGGCCGTCACGGCGGCAGGACAGCTCCATGCCGGGCAGCAAGGTCAGCCCGGGCGGCAGCGCCTGCCTTGCCTGCGCCAGGCCAGCGACGGTGTCGTGATCGGTGAGCGCGATCAGGTCCAGGCCGGCCACAGCCGCTCGGCGGATGACCTCGGCTGGCGGGCGGGTGCCGTCGGACGCTGAGCTGTGACAGTGCAGGTCGGCTCTGCGGGGCAGGTCGGCTCCGCTGGGCCGATCGGTCCGGCTGGCCAGGTCGGCTCTGCCGGGCAGATCAGCGGGCACCAGCCGACTTTATCCGGTCGAACCGGGGAGCCGCGGCGACCGAGCTCCGAACGGCAGATCGAACTCCTGGCCGTCATCGCGCAGATCCCGCAGCGGCATCGGCTCGACCAGCAGCGTGCCGGCCGTATCCGGCCAGAGCAAGATCCACAGCCAGCTGCCAAGCACCTCCCCGGCGAAAGCGGCACAGCCAGGGGCGTCGACATGCCAGAGCGGGAACTCGTGATTGCCAAGCCGGACCTGAGCATGTGGCAGGCTGGCGGCGAAGCCATCGCCAGGATCAGAACCCTCCAGACCGGCGCAGTAGGCACCCAGACCGACGCCCATCTCCTCGGAGACCAGCAGCATCTCGCCAGGCCCGCCGACCGGGTTAGGCCCGGAGAGCGCGACCACGCAACCACGGGTTCCGCTGCGCTCGTCTCCGGCGGCGGCGAAACCGGTCACCAGCCAGCCGCCAGGCAGCGGCCAGGGCAGCATGACCGGGACGACCGCGTTTCGCAGCAGACCGGCCAGGCCCTCCGGGGACAGACTCTGCACCTGCCGGAGTGGATAAACCTTGCCGTGCTGACCGCAGCGCCAGTCGCTGAACCACGCGCTTGGCGGCTGGACGGCGCCGCCACATCGCGGGCAGGTCAGGCTCATCACCATCGCGTTCGCCGTCCGTCGGCCGATCGGCGCATGCTCACCTCAGCTACGATGCTCGGCCGCTGGCAGCCGTAAACGGCCGCGCCCGCTCTGACCGGCCACTCAGTCCGGCCGGACGAAGCGCTGGCTTCTGGTCAGGCCGGCCGCCCGACCGCGGGCGGCAGCCACCAGCGCAAGCTTCCTCGACGCCTCGTCGATCATCTCATCGCCCAGCAGCACCGCCCCGCGCCGCTGCACGGTGGCAGCGTACTCGTATGCGTCCAGGATCAGCTCAGCTCGCTCATACTGCTCCTGGTCCGGCGAGAAGGCCGAGTTGACCGGCTCGATCTGATCCGGATGAATGACCCACTTGCCGTCGTAGCCCAGGGCTGCGACGCTGGCCGCCGCTGCGCTCAGGCCGGCCACGTCGCCAATCGCGGCATAGGGCCCGTCAATCGCCTGCAGCCCGGCCGATCGCGCGGCGACCAGGATCCGCAGCAGCGGATAGTGGAAGGCGTCGCCGCCCGCATAGTCAGTGGGCTGGCCGCCGATCCGCAGCGACCGCATCCCGACGCTGGCCATGAAATCGGCCGGGCCGAAGATCAGAGCCGCTAGCCGGCGAGATGCCGCCGCGATGGCATCCACGGCGACCAGGCCGGCCGCATCCTCGATCTGCGCCTCGATCATGATCTTGCCCTGCGGCAGGCCCGCCGCCTGCTCAAGCTGGCCGAGCAGCAAGTCGAGCCAGACGATGTGGGCTGGCTCGGACGCCTTGGGCAGCACGATCACGTCCAGCCGCGCTCCGGCACACTCGACAACCTCGATCACATCCCGGTAGGCCCACTGGCTGGTCGCGTCATTGATCCGGACGGCCAGCAGCCGGCCAGCCCAGCCCCCCGCGCCGACGGCCCGCGCGACAGCTGCCCTGGCCGACTCCTTCGCAGCCGGCGCGACAGCGTCCTCAAGGTCAAGAATCACCTCGTCGGCAGCCAGCCCCTGAGCCCTGGCCAGGAATCGCTCGCTGCTGCCTGGCACGGTGAGGCAGGACCTTCTGGGCCGATCAGCGCGGGTCATGGCTCGATGATGCTACGCCGGGCGTTCGACGGGGTGTGCAGGGCCTTCTAGCATGGGCGCATGGCCGCCACCTCGCCGCACGCCAGTCCGGAAGCCTCAGCCCCGTCCGGTGCAACCCAGCCGCCGCCTACCGTCGAGCTAGTGACGCGCGCCCTGGGAAACGTCCAGGACCCGGAGATTCACCGGCCGATCACTGAGCTCGGGATGGTCAAGAACGTCGATGTAGCGCCCGACGGAGCGGTTCTCGTCGAGGTCTGGCTGACGGTTTCTGGCTGTCCGCTGCGCGACACCATCACCCGCGACGTGCAGGCGGCGGTCGGCAAGCTGGCTGGCGTATCCAGCGTCCGGGTCGAGCTTGACGTGATGAGCGAGGAGCAGCGCCGTGAGCTGCAGGGCAAGCTTCGCGGCGGCAAGCCAGAGCGGGAGATCCCGTTCGCCAGTCCCGCCTCGCTGACCAGGGTTTACGCGGTGGCTAGCGGCAAGGGGGGCGTGGGCAAGTCGACCGTCACCGTCAATCTCGCCGCGGCCCTGGCGGCGGCTGGCCTGAAGGTTGGCCTGCTCGACGCCGATATCTACGGGCATTCCGTGCCGCGGATGCTTGGCGTCACCGGCCGCCCCACCCAGGTTGAACAGATGATCATGCCGCCGTCCGCGCACGGCGTGAAGGCGATCTCCAGCGGCATGCTGAAGAAGGGCAACGAGCCGCTGCCGCTGCGCGGGCCGATCCTGCACCGACTGCTCCAGCAGTTCCTCGCCGACGTCTACTGGGGTGACCTCGACGTGCTGCTGCTCGACCTGCCGCCGGGCACCGGGGATGTGGCGATCTCGGCCGCGCATCTGGTGCCTGGTGCTGAGCTGATCGTGGTGACCACGCCCCAGCTCGCTTCGGCCGAGGTTGCCGAGCGGGCCGGATCGCTCGCCAGCCAGCTGCATCAGCGGGTGGCCGGGGTGATCGAGAACATGTCCTACCTGCCGTGCCCGCACTGCGGCGAGCGGATAGAGGTATTCGGCAGCGGTGGCGGCCTGGCCGTTGCGCAGACGCTGACCCGGCTGAGCGGCTCTGAGGTACCGCTGCTCGGCGAGGTGCCGATCGATCTGCGGCTCCGGGAGGCAGCCGATGACGGAGTCCCGCTGGTGCTCGCCGACCCGCAGGCCCCAGGCGCGCGCGAGCTGAGCAGGATCGCGCAGCTGCTGGCCGGCCGGTCGCGCAGCCTGGCCGGGCGCCAGCTCGGCCTGACCCCGGTCTGACCCGCCCGGCGGACAGGTCCAGGCCAGCTGTTTGAGCTGGTCCGCAGAGTGCTAGGTCGCCTCGGCGTCGTACGGCGGAATCTCGCCAGGGTCAAGGAGCACGGCGGTGGATAGCGGAGCAGCGGGGCGCGGATCGATCGGTCCCGCCCACTGATAGCCGTCGTCACTCGCCAGGTCGTCGAGCAGATGCTTGCGGACGAAGGCGCGCGGGTTCAGGTCGTTCAGGTCGAAATCCCGGAACTCGGGCCCGAGGCTCTCGGCCAGATCGGATTTCGCATTGTCGGCAAGCCGCCTTAGGTCTCGCAATGCCCGGCCGGCCTGTGCGGCCATCTTCGGAAGCTGGTCCGGACCGAAGATGATCAGGCCAAGCACCGCAAGGATCAGGATCTTGGTGATCGACAGATCGAACAAGCTGGCCTCGCGCTTCTGCTGTCGTGACCACGTCCGCCAATGCGGTCCGCAGCTACCAGATTAACCGCAATCGGCCGCCGGCGGGTCAGCTGAACGGGTCGAACCATGAGCCCATCCGCTTCAGCCCACGCGCAACCCGCTGCCAGAACCCGGTCCGCCGGTCGTGCGGCAGTTCAGCGACCATCCGCTGGACTGTCGCCGGGGGGGCGTCAGCGAGCACGGTATACACGAAGCCACCTGCGGCCCAGGCGAGAGTCCGTTCATCCGGCTCGCCGGAGAACACCTGCTGACCGCGGACGGCGGCTGGCTGCCAGCCGGGCAGCACGCGGGGCAGCTCGCCGCGCTGCATGAACACCGAAACGACAGACAGGCCGTCAGAGTAGGAAGCGTCGACCACGAAGCCTGACCTGGTCATCGTGCTGGTCACCGCCACCAGCGTCATATCTCCGGCCAAGGTGGCCGGCAGCGACCAGCCCTGCGCACGGAGGCTGGCCAGACCGTGCTCGGCAGGCTGGGTACTCCAGGGCAGGGCTCCGGCAGCGGGAACGTCGCCCACCTCGCGATCGCCGATCTGCAGGTCGATGAAGGCCGCCTCGTTCACCAGCCGCCCGCCGGAGTCGTACGTCTCCCGGCGAAGCGGCAGGCTAGTCGCCGCGTCCAGCCAGAACTTGGCCGCCAGCGTGCCGTCCGCGCGCCGCACCGCGACAATGATGGCGGGCCGGTCGCCGGATGATCCCGGCCCGGCGTACTCGATCAGGTAGTTGCCACGCATCAGGCGCAGCATCGAGGTCGAGAAGCTCAGCATGCCTTCGGCCGCGGCGCCGCCCACTGCCTCCTGCCGGCCGAACCCTGAGGCGCTGGAACTCTGATCTCCCTCGGCCAGTTCCGGCCCGCCGGGCCGGTGCCAGACCTCGATCAGGTATGCGCTGGCACCACCGGGTCCCCACCAGACCACCATCTGCACACCGCGGTAGCTGACAGTCTGGCAGGCCACCGCGGCGGCGCTCATCAGCTGCACGCCCTGGTGGATCCGGGCGAGGTCGGCTGCGGACGGGGCTGGCCGTCGCAGCTGCGCACCGGTCCGGCCGGCCGCAGCCCGTCGGGCCGGCGCTGGCTGATCGGCCCCCACTATCGAACCGGCGACAATGACAAGCGTCGCCATCGAGGCCAGGCTGAGACCGACCGCCAGGACGGCAGGCCGCCACCGATGCCAGTACAGCCAGATCACGGCAGTTACGGTGCGTGCTTGCGCTCGACTGGCCTGGTGGCTGGTTGCCTGGCAGGTGCCAGCCGGGTAGCTTGCGCCTGGCCCATGTCGTAGTCGTGCTGCGGCCAGTAGGTGTCGAAGGCCGGCGTGATCCGCGGTGCTGGAGCAGGCTGTGCTCCGCCGAGCATGAACGC
This sequence comes from uncultured Actinomycetota bacterium, assembly GCA_963850875.1. GTDB lineage: Bacteria > Actinomycetota > Actinomycetes > Streptosporangiales > Streptosporangiaceae > Chersky-822. The sequence continues at coordinate 398,641 of CAWKNA010000003.1, read as the reverse complement.
GGCCGCGCCGATCGCGGCCAGTGCCATCCCAGCGGATCCGGCGGCCAGGATCCAGCCGGACCGGATCTGACGCCTTCCGAAGGTCGGCCCGGCGGCCGGCCATGCGGCCCAGGGAGCCGGCGGCAGCGATTGCGCCGCAGCCGCGAGATGTTCCGGCTCCGAGCGGGCGAGCTCGATCAGCCTGCTGGCGATGGACGAGTCAGCTGACGTGCCGCCGAGAGCGGTCATCCGGCGCTTCAGCGTCCGCAGCGTGTTGGCCTCCTGCCGACACGACTCGCATCCAGCCAGATGAATCAGCACCCGGTCGCGCTCGGACCCGTCCAGCTCTCCGTCGACCAGAGCCGACAGCCAGCGCCCAAGGTGGCTCATTGCTAGCCCCCCTCGCCAAGTACGACGGAAGCGGCGGTCTGAGGCAGGAGCGCCGGCTTGGCGGTCAGCCGGCCGCTGGCGGCGGAGCCGGCCGCCGCGGCTGCCGCTGGACCGATCTGATGCCTAGGCCTGCGGTGTTCCAAGGCCGCGCGGAGCTGGGCGCGGCCACGGTGGATCCGGCTGCGGACGGTGCCGAGCTTGATGCCAAGCACGTCAGCTATTTCCTCGTAAGTCAGGCCCTCGATGTCGCACAGCACGACCGCGGCCCGGTATTCGGGGGGCAGGTCAGCGAGCGCCGCCGCGATGTCGAAGTCGAGATGACGGTCGTCGAACGCCTGCGATGGGGTCGGCTCGACGCCACGAAGTCTGGCCGCGGTCTCCTCACCCAGCCCCTCGAACCTGATCCGCTGCCGCCGACGCGTGATGTCCAGGAACAGATTGGTGGTGATCCGGTGCAGCCAGCCTTCGAATGTCCCTGGCGTGTAGCTGGGCAGGGACCTGAACACGCGGACGAAGACTTCCTGGGTGAGATCCTCAGCATCGTGGCTATTCCCGGTCAGCCGGTAGGCCAGCCGGTAGACCCGGGCCGAGTGGTCCCTGACCACGTCCTCCCAGCTCGGCGGCGTCCAGTCGGCGCCCTGCGCCGCCTCGCCTGCGGCCTGCTCTGCCGCTTCGGTCTGCATCGGCTTCCCAGCTCCATCGCTATCTCGCGGCAGCTCCGCCGCCGTTGCGGCGCAGATCAACCTTCCGCCTGGGGCCGCGTCGCCTGCCGCTGCCGCAGTCTGCTGGCGCCGCGTCCTGGCAAACTGCTGCGCAGGCAGGCCGCCTGCGGCGTCCCGCTTGCCTCTAGCTGACTGCAACTCGTAAACGTGCGGGACGCCCGGCCTGTTCCCGGCTCAGGGCGGCTGACGCTAGGCTGCCGCCCGAGGACGTTCACCCACGGTACCGGAGGTCACCATCGCCAGCGCAGACGTCACGCCCGCGATCCTGAACGAGTTTCTCGGTGAGGACGAATTTCTGCTGACGGCCCGGAGGAACGCCGAGCAGGTGGGCGGCGCTGTCCCGGTGGCACCGGTGGTCGGCGCGGCGCTGCGCTTCCTGGCCGCCGCGATCGGCGCCAGGTCGGTGGTCGAGATCGGTACCGGCTGCGGCACCTCCGGCATCTGGCTGCTCCGCGGCATGCGAGCCGGGTCAGTTCTCACCAGCGTCGACGTTGAGCCCTCGCACCACCGGCTCGCCCGGGCCGCCTTCACCGCCGCCGGATTCCCGTCCGGCCGGTACCGGCTGATCACCGGCCGTGCGCTTGAGGTGCTGCCGCGGCTGGCCGACGGCGCCTACGATTTCGTCTTCTGCGACGCCGACAAGCGCGAGTACCCCGAGTACCTGGCCGCTGCGCTACGGCTGCTTAGGCCAGGGGGGATCGTTGCCTTCGACAATGCGCTCTGGGCAGACGAGAGCGCTAACCCCGTGCATCGCGATCCAGATACCGCCGCGATCGGCGAGCTTCGGGAGCAGATCTCCGCCGACGAGGACCTGGTCCCGCTGCTGCTGCCGATCGGCGGCGGTCTGCTCGCCGCGGTGAAGCGGACCGGCTAGGACCTCAGGCAGGCTGGTCAAGCAGCCAGCGGAGCAGCAGCCTCGTCCCGAAGCCGGTCGCTCCCGCCGTCAGTTCACCGTCATCCGAACCGGACCTGGCCGCCGCCGCGATGTCCAGATGCGCCCAGGCGCGGGCTCCGGCGAACTCGCGCAGGAAGAGCGCCGCCGTGATCGAGCCAGCCTGGCCATCTGCCCTGGTGATATTGGCGAGGTCGGCGACGGGCGAGTCGAGCGCCTCCCGGTACTCCGGCACGAGCGGCATCCGCCAGAGGCGCTCTCCGCTCGCCTCACCAGCCGCCACGAGCGCTGCCGCTAGCTGATCACTGGTCGAGTAGAGCGCCGCATGCGTGCTGCCCAGTGCGATCCTGGCCGCCCCGGTCAGGGTGGCGACATCGACAAGGACATCCGGCGCGAGCATGACGTCGGCATATGCCAGCGCGTCGGCCAGCACCAGCCGACCCTCGGCGTCGGTGTTGAGCACCTCGACCGTGCGGCCGCCGAACTGAGTGATGACGTCGCCAGGCCGGTATGCCGAACCAGATGGCATGTTCTCGGCCGCCGCGATCAGGCCGGTGACCTGGTGCGCGACGCCGAGCTTGGCCACGGCCGACATGACGGCGATCACCGCGCCGCCACCGGCCATGTCGGTCTTCATCGCCTTCATGCCGTCGTTCGGCTTGAGCGACAGACCACCGGTATCGAACGTGATGCCCTTGCCGATCAGCACCAGGTGCCTGCTGGCACCGGGCGGGTGATAGCTCAGCTGAATCAGCCGGGGCGGGCGAGCCGAGCCTGAGCCTACGGCCGTGATGCCACCGAAGCCTTCGTCGCCAAGTTCGGTTTCGGTCCAGACCCGGGCAGTCAGCCCGGCTTGCGCGGCGACAGCCACGGCCGCTTCCGCAAGCCATTGCGGGCTCTTGCGGATGGACGGCGTATTGGCGAGGTCCCTGGCCAGAGCCACAGCCGCGGCGATCGCCCCAGCTTCGCCGATCGCATCGCCTGGTACAACGAGCCCGCCTGTTGCCACGGCCGCGCTACTCAAGTCAGGGCGGCCGACCGCACCGGCCTCGGTTGGCGACGGTGCCGCGGCGAGCAGGTGCACCTGTGCGGTCTTGTAGTCCTTGACCTCGGCCGAGCTCTTCTCCGAGTACCGGTAGGACCCGAGCAGGATCCCCTCGGCGAAGGCCAGGACCTGATCGTCGGGCTGGCCAGCGACCACAGCCGCCACCGCGCGATCACCAGGCCGCAGCATCCGGCCGAGCTCACCGCCCGCCCGCCGCAGCGCTCGGGCGGAACGGTCGCCGGTCCCCAGGAAAGCCACCCGTGTCGTCGCCTGGCCGACCTGGGCGACGACCTGTGCGGTCTGACCGGCCTTGCCGGTTAGCTGGCAGGCGGCAAGAACCTCGCTGGCGGGGACGCCGAGCACGGCGTCAAGTGCCGAGTCGCCGGCGGCCTCACCGCCAGCACCAACGGGCACGACCATCAGGTCAGCCGGCTCCGCCGCACCCCGCTCGACAGCTCTGAGGTAGTCACCGGCCGTACTCGGGCCAGTGCGGGATAGTGCCGTGACGGTTGTGGTGATAGGCATCCTTGCGGCTGCTCAGCCGACAGCCGTTTTAAGGGCGTCACCCAGCGCCGTGGCTTCATCTGGTGTCAGCTCGACCACCAGCCGGCCGCCGCCCTCCAGCGGCACGCGCATCACGATCCCGCGGCCCTCCTTGGTGACCTCCAGCGGACCGTCGCCCGTCCGCGGCTTCATCGCCGCCATCCGTCTCCCCTTCCTGCTCTCGGTGCCGCGGGACCTGCTTCGGGACCGCGGCACCGCTGCCAGCCGCCGGCTCCCAGAACTGCCAAGCCACATCGACCTCAATCAGTCCCTCTATTATCGGTCAGTTCCATGAGCTTGGTGGCATCGATCAACGTTCCACCGCTTCAAGCCCGCGTGCCGGGCGAGACTAGGTCTGTGAACGCCAGATCGGCACTCTTCGACCTGTACGGCGATCACCTGCTCTCCCGCGGCGAGCAGGCGCCGGTGGCGGCGCTGGTCAGGTTGCTGGCTCCGCTCGGCATATCGGCTCCTGCGGTTCGTACGGCGGTGTCCCGGATGGCCAGGCAGGGCTGGCTGGCCCCGGTCCGGCTGCGCGAAGGCGCTGGTTATCAGCTGACGCCGCGTGCTGCGCGCCGACTTGCCCGGGCTGCCGATCGGATCTACCGCCTTGACGGACCGACCTGGGACGGCCGCTGGCATGTCGTCGTGGTCGAGCGGATCGGTGATCGTGCCAGGCGGGCGCGGCTGCGATCGGCACTCGGCTATCTGGGCTACGGCTGCCTCGACGGGTCAACCTGGATCAGCCCGCACCCGTCCGTCGAGCTTGAGGCGCTGCTGGCGACCGAGCGGGTCAGGGCCGAGCGCTTCCACGCCAGTTATGACGGCGATCCCCGCGGCCTGGCAGCCAGGACCTGGGATATCGATGGCCTGGCGCATGCCTATCAGCGGTGGCTGGAAGTCGCTCGCGAGCTGACTGCCCGGACCGGTCCTGACCTCTCGGACGAGGCGGTGTTCGCGGCCCGCAGCGCGCTGGTGCATGAGTGGCGCAAGTTCCTTTTCACCGATCCTGGCCTGCCCGCCGACCTGGTGCCGGCGCCGTGGCCAGGGACAGTCGCCGCTGAATTGTTCCAGTCCGAGGCGGCGCGGCTCTTGCCCGCGGCCGCGCGTTTCGTGGACTGTTGTCTGCGTGCGGGAGGCTCAGGTCGCCCGTCCCGAGACGGCTAAGACGGTTAGGAGAGCTCAGTGAGCGACAGCGTCCTGTTCAACGTCGACGACGCGGTAGCCACGATCACATTGAACCGCCCGGCGGCGAGAAACGCACTGACCACACAGATGAAGGCCGGGCTCATCGATGCCCTGCAGCGGTGCGGCTCGGACCCGGGAATCCGGGCGGTTGTCCTGACCGGCGCCGGCCAGGCGTTCTGCGCGGGCCAGGACCTGCGAGAGCATGCTGAGGAGATGGACCGCGGTGGCACCCCGCTGGATACCGTCAGGCAGCACTACAACCCGATCATCACGTTGATCACGACGATCCCAAGGCCGGTCATCGCAGCCCTGCCTGGCGTGGCGGCCGGGGCCGGCGCATCGATGGCTTTTGCCTGTGACTTCCGGATCGCTGCGCGGCGGTCCAGCCTGCTGATGGCGTTCGCCCGGGTAGGCCTGTCTGCCGACTCCGGAGCTTCATGGACCCTGCAGCGACTGGTCGGGACCGCGCGGGCGGCCGAACTGCTGATGCTGGCCGAGCCGATCTCCGCCGACCGGGCGCTGACGCTCGGGTTGCTCACGGCGGTCGTGGACGACGACGATCTGGCCATGGCGGTGCGGGACCTGGCCGGGCGGCTGGCTGCCGGTCCCACGGCGGCCTATGGTGCGATCAAGGAGAGCCTGCTGTACGCCGCCGGGCACGGGCTCGCCGAGGCACTCGAGAAAGAGGCCGAGCTGCAGGCCAGGCTCGGCCAGACGGCCGACCACCGGGCCGCGACGGCCGCGTTCCTGAGCAAGGCCGAGCCCGTGTACCAGGGCCGCTAGCTACCTAACTGGGCTCGCAGGCCGTCACGAGTTCCTCGTGGAGTTCCTCGTGCGCGCAGACGATCCGCTCCAACGCTTCAACCACGTCGGTCACGGTTAGTCGGTCATAGCCGCCGTCTGCCGCCTTCCACCACAACAGGTCGCCATGGCACCAGACGGTCAACTGGTGACAGACGGAGAGCACGGCTAGATCACCGCCCGCCTCGGCGGCCGGGACCAGCCCAGCGCTGATGCCCCGGTCGCTCAGCGCGGCCGTAAGGTCCTCGATGGCCTGCCGGCCGCGCGGCACCGGCCACCGGATCCGGGCCAGATCGCTGCCGGGCGGTACGCGCAGCGCGAACCAGACCGCCTTGCCAGGCACTTTCCAGGCTCCCAGCCGGCTGCGGGACGGGTGATGCCCCCAGCGACCCGCGGACAGGCCTGCCACGAGTTGCAGCCCGCGACCGCGAATCGAGTCAGGACTCGCCTTCTCCAGCGCCCCCTCGGCGGCGGGCTCGAAGGCCTCCCAGGCCGGCTCCGAGTCGAAGATATTGCAGACCAGCTCCCGGCCTGAGCCGTGGGTCCGCAGATACATCCAGAACTCGGGAAAACCGCTGACCGGCCGGTGGCCGCTGCCGGCGAACTCGATGTTGCCATGCGCGTTGAGCGTGTTCGCCGCCAGTTCGCTGGCCATGGTGACGCCGTCGTGGATAAGGTCATCGGGCAGGCCGGCGCCGGCTACTGCCTCGCGGAAGAAGCTCCTGGCCGCGCTGGCGCAGCTGGCGTCCAGTGGCAGCGGTCGCACGAAGCAGCCGCCTGACCGCATGCTGCCCGTAGCCAGGCCGACCTCGGTTACGCTGCCGTGCGTCATGTTCATGGCCCGCAGGCCTGCCTGGGCCAGGCCGCCTGCTGTTCGGGGGAGCGGGACCGGCGTCTCGGCCAGCGGCGCTGCCAGCCAGGCATCACCCGTACTCCGACGCCCTGCGTCATTCGGGGCAGCCGGACCCCTGTCGGCGGGCGACAGCAACATCGGTGTCCGCCTTCCCGAGTCCGGCTTCTGTGAAGCACAGATTACGAGTCAATTGGCACCCTCCGCAATGACCTCGGCCAAATAGCCGCCTTGCCACTATGGCAGCCCGCTCCCGGCGCCGCTACAAACTGTCCGATTCAGGCCAGTTATGGTTACTTTGCAGGTTGCCGACGGAGTGTACATTGTCATTGGCGGTGTCCGCCCTGCGGCGGTCCGCCAGACGCCTTGAGACAGGCGCAGTCACAAGGAATCCCCCCGAGGCTCCCTCCTCGGGGAGATTCCGCTTGATGGGCCGGCCCGCGTGACGCGCAGAGTCCGGCGATAAGCCGCTAGCGCCAGCAGACCTAGATGTCGTAGCGGCCGCGCTTAAGATCAGCGAGCAGCGCAGCGAATGCCGGGCGCTTGACAACGTGCGCGCCATCAGCGGGACGAGCGCTGTCCCTGATCGCGATCACATCGCCGAGATTGGCGGCCACTTCCACGCAGCCTGCGTTCGCATAGCTTGCTTCGGCCTTCCGCCAGATGGCACGAGACAGGTCAGTCATTCCTCTACTCCAGTCGTTCGGCGAGCTGTTTCAGGTACATAGCCGTGTCAATGGGCTCAAGTGCCACATCGACGGCTCGGTCAAACGCCTCAAGGTAGCTGTTTACGTACTCGGCATCGCTGACCTCCTGGATCCCATGGTCGGTCTCGGTGAACACCAGGCTCGGCTCGCCGCCGCCATAGTCGAAGATCTGGACGGCCGAGAACATGCCGGGCGGCGGCCCGTCAGCGAAGCGCTGGAGATGCAGATGCACATTCGGGCGCTGGCCAAGCTCGGCGAGATGAATGAGCTGCTCTCGCCGCTCCGCCCGGCTGCCCCAGCGGTACATCAGCGAGGCCTCGGCGATGACCGCCTGCAGATGCGGCGCGGTGCTCTTGTCCCGGTCCAGGACCTGCTGGCGGCGCAACCTGGCCTCAGCCGCCCGGCGCCGCCAGGCCGGCGGCTTCCCGCCCGACCGCATCAGCGCATCGATGTAATCGGCGGTCTGCAGCAGACCCGGCACGACCAGCGGCGTAAACACCCGGATCCGCTCAGCGTCCGACTCGAAGCCAGGAAACTCGTTGTCGAAAATGTCCTGATAGTCGCGCCACCATGGTCGCACCCTGGCCTGGATCGCCAGCTCCTCGATCTCGCGGGTGCAGGCCTCGTCTGCCTGATAGAACCTGAGCAGATCCCGGATGTCGCTCATCTCCGGGCGCTTCCACTGGTTGGCCTCGAACCTGCCGACCTTGCCGCGCCCCCAGTTCAGCATGTCGCAGACGTGGTTAGCCGTGTAACCGGCAGCGACCCGCAGCTCGGTCAGCCGCCGAGCGAGCCGGAGCTTAGCGATGGTCGCACCATAGGCGTCGTCGCTCATCCACGACCTCCTCCGGGCTCCTGGGGGGACGATCGGGCTAGCCTAGCGCGACTTAACTTGCGATTCACAATTGCCGTACTTAATCGTTATGCACCAGAATGACGCACCGCTGCGGCGCATCGCGGGCAGCGCCTCCGCCGCTCCGGACCGGGGCTGAGCTTCGCCGCACGCCGGACCTGGGCCAGCGGCTGACCGCCGCCGCAGCGCATCGAGGGCCAACGCCTGGCGGCGCGGCGCACCGGGGCCGCAGGACTGGACCGCGTGCGGGTACCTACGGCCGGCCGCCGCCCTCAAGCGCCGCCTGAGGCCTGCCCGGCCGGATCACTCCGCCCCATCGTCGAACTCACCGCGGGCGACGCCGTCCAGGAAGCACTCCCACTCAGTCCGGTCGTAGACGAGCACCCGACCGGCTGGGTCGCCGGCTACCCGCAGCAGCACCCAGTCCGCGTCGGCGCGCGGGTCCGGGCTGACGGCATCGCAGACGAACGCGACCTCAAACGACCCGTCACCGGGCCCAGATCGCTGCCAGGCCTGTGCCGCCAGGTCGACGCCGAGTTGCGCGAAGGTTGGCTTGGGCCGCACTCCGCTCCGATCCCCCCGTACCTGGTCGCCTGGCCGAACCTGACGCATCTGAGCTACCTCCGGCGTTGCCCCAGCCTCGGTCAGCGGCTGATCGGTCCAGTCAAGACGGCCGGCCCTCAGGCCTGCCGACCAATCCGACTTTTACCCACGCAACGGCACACCGGGACGTGGTGCCGGAGCTTCAGGCGTATGCACCCCGGCTTCAGGCGTATGCACCCCGGCGAAAGCAGCCGACCAGATGATCATCGACGACGCCGCACGCCTGCATCATGGCGTAGGCGGTGACTGGCCCGGTGAAGCGGAACCCGTGCCGCCGCAGCCGACCGGACAGTTCCCTGGAAGCTGGCGTCCAGGATGGGACATCGGCCAGCAGCAGCGGTGGGTCCTGGCCGGTTCCGGCATAGCTCCAGACCAGAGCAGCCAGCCCGCCGGGCAGGTCACATGCAGCCCGGGCATTGCTGATCGTCGCCTCGATTTTGGCTCGGTTCCGGACTATCCCTGAGTCGGCGAGCAGTCTGGCTACGTCATCGGGACCGAAGTCTGCGACGGCGCCAATGTCGAACCCGCTGAACGCGGTGCGGAAGTTCTCCCGCTTGCGCAGAATCGTCAGCCAGGACAGGCCGGACTGGAAGGCTTCCAGACTGAGCCGCTCGAAGATGCCAGCGTCGTCCCGGACCGGGCGGCCCCACTCCTGGTCGTGGTACGCGATGTAGTCATCGCTGCTCAGGCCCCACGGGCAACGGGGCTGCCCGTCCGGACCGCCCACAACGCCAGTCACTGCTGCGGCCATGCCGAGCCGGGCGAGGTGCCAGGCGAACCAGACATGATGTCGGCGTTGTCTTCGTCCGACGCCTCGGCGTCGGCGACGTCTGGCGCTGCCAGCTGCGGGTTGGCGGCTGTGCCTTGGTCGAATGTGCCCTGGTCGAAGGCCGGCTGGTAGCCGGATCCGTCCAGCCGCACCTGGGCCGGCTCGCCGCCGGGGACGCCAGCGACCGTCGGCGTCCCGACCTGGCGCAGTTCGTCCCGCAGCTGGGCAATCTCGGCGTCCCGGTACGCGAGCAGGCCGGCTATCTCACGCAAAGCGTCGCCAGTAGCTTGCTGCTGATAGCCGAACAGGCCGGTCGGGAGCCGCAGCGTGGCAACGTCGAATGGCGTCCTTGGGTGCCACTGGACTTCGGGAGTGTCGCGCGCGGACAGGATGATCTCCCCGCCATGGCCCATGGCGACGGCTATCACGCCGACCACGATCACGGCCGCGGCGATGAGCAGCACGAGCGACATAAGCAGAATCGTGCCATGACAATGCCCGTGCCGACACTCGCGTCCGGCGATGGCCCGCTGATCAGGCCGGCCTTGGTCGCGGTCGCCGCCAGTCTCGGCGCGGCCGACGCGGCCGTATCGGCAGGTGCTGACATCATCGACGTGGGGGACGCCGTCGGTCTCGATGTCGCGGCGTTCCTGGCCACGCACCCAGGAGTCGCGCTCTGTGCCGCTGATCACCGGGCTGTCCTGACCCGCCAGGCGGCCATCGCGCGCGTCACCGGCGCATTGCTGATCTGCGATGACCCGGCCCAGGCGCTGGCTAGCGGGGTATCGGCCGACCGTCTCGTGGTGCTGGTGCCGCCAGGGGCGATCGCAGCCGTCACGCGGGCTGGATTCGCCGCCATAGTCGACGTCGATCAGGTCGGCCTGAGCGCGGCTCGGCCGGATCCGGACACCATCTGGCGGAGCACGCTACCTGAGCCCGATCCGGCCTTCCTGGCCGGGTGCGTGGCTGCCGCCGCGCTCAGCGCTTGGCTTGGCGCAGCACTGATCCGAACCAGGTATCCGGTCGCGATGCGGCGCGCGCTTGACATGACCGCAACGATCCAAGGACTCAGGCCACCGGCCAGGACCGTCCGCGGCCTCGCCTGACCGAGCTGGTCAGCGGGGCGGACACGCCAGTCGGACCCGCCGAGACCGGCTGCGACCAGACCAGTCAGCGGGGCGGGCGTGCCATTCGGACCCACCGGGACCGGGTGCGGCCAGGCGAGTCAGCGGCGCGCACAGCCCGTCGGACCCACCGGGACCGGGTGCGGCCAGGCGAGTCAGCGGCGCGCACAGCCCGTCGGACCCACCGGGACCGGCTGCGGCCAGGCGAGTCAGCGGCGCGAGCCGTTTCGGCTGAACGTCTACCGTGGCAAGCCCGGTGCCGGACCAGCGCTTCAGGCATTGACTCCGTGGTCGCGGAGCACATCATTGAGCGCGGCCTTGTCCATCCTGTCGCCCTCGGCCAGCTGCCGCAGGACCAGTACGCACGGCATCCCGAACTCCCCGCCTTCGAACGCGCGGCTGCGGGTGCCGCCCACGCAGACCGACCAGGCTGGCGCCTCACCGCGGGGCAGTTCCTCGCCGGTGTTCACGTCGATGACGTGCGTGGACTGGGTGAGAATCGTGCCAGCCCCGAGCACAGCACCGGTCCTGACCCGGGCTCCGCCGACCACCATGCACCGGGACCCGACCATCGCCTCGTCCTCTACCACGACCGGAACGGCGTTCGGTGGCTCGAGCACCCCACCGATACCCACTCCGCCTGACAAATGGACATTTTTGCCAATCTGAGCGCACGAACCAACGGTGGCCCAGGTGTCGACCATCGTTCCCGAGTCGACGTATGCGCCGATGTTCACGAACGAGGGCATCAGCACCGCGCCAGGGGCCACGTAAGCACCCCAGCGGACGATGGCGCCGGCCACCACCCGCACCCCGTCCAGCTGCGAGGTCAGCGGCACGCGATCGTGGTAGCGGAAGTCACCGACCTGAGACCGCACCATTGGCAGCACGCGAAATGCCAGCAGAATGGCTCGCTTGGCCCGCTCGTCGACCACGATCTGGTCGCTGTCGGGGTCTATCCAGGCGACCCGGATGTCGCCGGCATCGATCCGGTCCACGGCCCTGATGATCACCTCCCTGGCGGCGGCATCACCGGGCGTCAGCGCCATCCGGTCCGCCCACAGCTCGTCAATCTGGGCCGGCAGCCTGGACGCGGGCTTGATGCCTGGCTGGGCAGCGGCCGACTCGGTGGCCGCAGCGGCCTGCCCCGTGACTGCAGCCGCCGGTCCGGTGGCCGCAGCGGCAAGGAAACCGGGCTGTTCGTCAGAACGCTGGCTCATGGCGAGCGAGCCTAGCCGCTGGCGCGAGGTAACTTCTGATGCGTGGCCGCATCACGACCGATCCGAACCGGAGCCGGAGCCGTTGGCGTCATCATCCTCATCATCGCTGCCCTGGCGATCGCCAGGTCGGTCCGTCAGCTCGCGCCGCTGCCCACCGGAAGCGGCTGCCTGGTTCGCGGCGGTAGCTTCGATGTGACGCTGGACACCGGCCAGGCCAGCATCGCGGCGACCATCGCCGGCGTGGCGCGGCACCGAGCCATGCCGGTGCGCGCGGTCACCATCGCGTACGCCGCGGCGCTGCAGGAGTCGGATCTGGAAAACCTCAGCTACGGCGACCGTGATTCGGTCGGGGTCTTCCAGCAGCGCCCGTCCCAGGGCTGGGGCACCCGCCAGCAACTGCTTGATCCGATCTATGCGAGCTCACGCTTCTTCGCCGCTCTGGCCAGCATCGCTGACTACCAGCGCCTGCTCATCTATCAGGCGGCGCAAGCGGTGCAGCGCAGCGCGGACGGATACGCCTACAGCCAGTACGCGGCGCAGGGGGCGGCGATGGCCGCCGGCTTCAGCGGTTCCCTGCCGCACGCCGTCTGGTGCTGGTATGGCACCGGGGTCAGCGGACGGGCTCAGCTGGCCGCCGCCAGCCGGGAACTGACTACGACATTCGGACCGATGCAGGTCAGGCACATCTCCGATCCGATGATGGCCGTGCAAGTCCGCGGTCCTTCAGCCGGCTGGGCCGTGGCGGCCTGGCTGGTCACCCATGCGAGCAGCTACGGGATCCGCGAGGTGCGCTATCTGGGCTACCAGTGGACCGCCGCGGACGGCGACAAGGGCTGGACCAGGTACCCGACTCGCGGGCATGAGCCGACAGCGAGCGGGACCGTAGCGTTCGGCTGATAACCTGCGTTTCCTAGCGGGCTCGGCCGACCGCCGTGACCGGACCCGACCGACTTCGCGATACTAGCCTGATCCGCGATACTGATTCCGGTGCGCAGCTCTGGCGCCCAGGCGCGGTTGAAAGAGGAGTTCGGTGTGACCTACATCATCGCCCTGCCCTGCGTCGACGTGCTCGACCGGGCATGCATCGAGGAATGCCCCGTCGATTGCATCTACGAGGGCGAGCGCATGCTCTATATCCACCCCGACGAGTGCGTCGACTGCGGGGCCTGCGAGCCGGTTTGCCCGGTCGAGGCGATCTACTACGAGGACGACGTCCCTTCGCAGTGGAAGGATTATTACAAGATCAACGTCGATTTCTTCGAGGACCTCGGCTCACCCGGCGGCGCCTCCAAGACCGGCAAGATCGGTAAGGACCACCCCGAAGTCGCGGCGCTCCCGCCGCAGGTGGCAGAGCACTGACACCAGGCAATAACAGGATGGACGAGGCTGGTGGAGTCCGAACCGCCAGTAGCCAGGCGCGAATGCTCTCGGCGCGCCTCCCCCAGTTCCCGTGGGACGCACTGGCGCCCGCCGCGGCCATGGCGCGGGCTCACCCGGGCGGAATCGTCGACCTGTCCATCGGAACCCCGGTCGACCCGGTCCCGGACCTAGTGCGTGCTGCGCTCGCGGCTGCTTCGGATGCTCCCGGCTATCCGCTCACCAAGGGCACCGATCAGCTGCGGCACGCGGCAGCTAGCTGGCTGGCCCGGTGTCATGGCGTACGAGTCAGCCCGGACGCCGTGCTGCCCGTGATCGGCACCAAGGAGCTGATCGCCTCGCTGCCGACGCTGCTCGGGTGCGGTCCTGGGGACGCCGTCAGTTACCCCGAACTGGCCTATCCGACCTACGACGTCGGCGCCCGGCTGGCCGGCGCGCACCCGGTCGCTACCGACGAGCCCGACCGGCCAGGTACTGGGCAGATCGCGCTGACCTGGATCAATTCGCCGTCCAATCCGACTGGCCGGGTGCTGCCCGCGGCCCGGCTGCGGGCGCTGGTGAGCTGGGCCAGGCAGGTAGGCACCGTGCTCGCCTCGGACGAGTGCTATATCGACCTCGGCTTCGACGCATCGCCGACCTCGGTGTTGCATCCAGGCATTTGCGGTCAGCAGCACGACGGCCTGCTCGCCGCCTACTCGCTGTCTAAGCGGTCCAACCTGGCCGGGTACCGAGCCGGGTTCGTGACCGGTGATCCGAGCCTGATCGCCGGCCTGCTCGAGGTCCGCAAGCACGCCGGCCTGATCGTGCCTGCTCCCGTTCAGGCGGCGATGACTGCCGCTCTCGGCGAGGACAGCCACGCCGAGCAGCAACATGCCAGGTACGCCGACCGACGCGACCGGCTGCGGCCTGCCCTTGAGCTGGCGGGATGGATCGTCAGCCACTCGGAGGCCGGGCTCTACCTGTGGGCAGCGCATCCGGATTACGACTGCTGGGAATCGGTCCGGGTGCTAGCTCAAACGGGGATCCTGGTCGCGCCAGGCTCGTTCTACGGGACGGCCAGCGGCCGGCATATCCGGGTGGCACTCACCGCCACCGACGAGCGGATCGGCGCCGCCGTCAGCCGACTTACCGAACTGGCGGCCTGACCCGCCGGCGGATGCGCCGGAGCGGCAGGGCGCTACGGGAGCACCGAACCGCCGCTTCGCCAGTACTCGCCGTCGGCCCTGGACAAGAATCCGTCGTCGACGAGATACCTGCGCAGCGCGGCGAAGTCCGCGTAGATGGAGCCGAGAAACTGGCTGACGCAACGTTCGGAATACCGGACCCCCGGCTCAAACGCCTGGGCGATCTCGTTCAGCAGCAACAGCCGCCGCGACTGTCTGGCAGGCATGGTCGCGATCCTGCCGTTGCCCAGGAATACCCGCAGCCGCTGATCGCGAGCCACCGCCTCGATGATGAGCGCCGGGTCAAGGTCAGTCATGTCGATAATTCTTAACCTCTTCTGCACCCATCGTCACCAGGATTGCGCTGGCCTAGTCGGCAGGACCGAGCCGGGCTGCCGGGCGCGGCGGCCTGCCGGACGATGTAGTCCCGGTGGGCTGGAGGCGGCTCTGACGCAATGATTCGCTCAACGCGACGCCGACTGCGCAATGGATCGACGTTGATTCGCATGAGGCTCGAGAGTCTATTGTGTCCGCGATCTTCTAGGCTTATGGCGCAACCCAGCATCTGGAGGACCCGGGATGGCACCGAAACCGACGGAAAACATCGCCCGCCGCGAGTCGACGCACGCCAGGACATACCTGATGTGCCCGCCGGAGTACTTCACGGTGAGCTACATGATCAACCCGTGGATGAACCCGGACGATCCAGTTGATCTCTCCCTGGCAAGGCAGCAATGGGAGCAGCTGCGGGCCACCTACGCTGGCCTGGGCCACACCGTGCGCATCATCGACCCGGAGCCTGGCCTGCCGGACATGGTCTTCGCCGCGAACGGCGCCACGGTCATCGGCGGCAAGGTACTTGGCTCGGCGTTCAGGTACGCCGAGCGGGCAGCCGAGGGTCCCGCCTACCTCAACTGGTTCCGCCAGCATGGCTACTCGACCGTGGTCGAGCCGCGGCACATGAACGAGGGCGAGGGTGACATCGTGTTCGCTGGCCGCGCGATCATCGCCGGACACGGCTTCCGCAGCGACGAGGCGATCTGCGGCGAGGCCGAGGAACTGTTCGGCCTGCCCGTGATCAGCGTGCGGCTGGTGAACCCGCACTTCTACCACCTCGACACCGCGTTGATCGTGCTCGACCCCGACACCGCGGCTTACTACCCGGCGGCCTTCGATGACGCGGGCCGGGCGGCGCTAGC
This sequence comes from uncultured Actinomycetota bacterium, assembly GCA_963850875.1. Classification (GTDB taxonomy): domain Bacteria; phylum Actinomycetota; class Actinomycetes; order Streptosporangiales; family Streptosporangiaceae; genus Chersky-822. The sequence goes on along the minus strand of CAWKNA010000003.1, from coordinate 383,216 downwards.
GGCGCACTTCCCCGAGTTGATCGAGGCCAAGGACGAGGACGCGGAGGTACTCGGCCTGAACGGCCTCAGCGACGGGCACCACGTCGTGCTGCCCGCGCAGGCAGTGAACCTGGTGGCCCAGATCAGGGCGGCTGGCTTCGACGTAGTGCCGGTCGACATGTCAGAGTTCAAGAAGGCCGGCGGCGGACCCAAATGCTGCACGCTGGAACTCAGGTGAACGGGGAGGTAGCAGTGCCAGCCAACCATCTGACGGCGGCGCAGCTCAGCGCTCAGGCGGCCGTGCACAGTGCGCACAACTACCACCCGCTGCCGGTCGTGATCAGTACGGCTGAGGGTGCCTGGGTCACCGATGTCGGGGGACGACGGTACCTGGACATGCTTGCCGCCTATTCGGCACTTAACTTCGGCCACCGCCACCCGCGCCTGATCGCGGCCGCCCAACGGCAGCTTGAGCGAGTCACGCTGGTCAGCCGGGCGTTCGAGCACGACCAGTTCGGTCCGTTCTGCGCCGAACTTGCCGCGCTGGCCGGCATGGAGATGGTGCTGCCGATGAACACCGGCGCCGAGGCGGTCGAGACCGCGATCAAGACGGCGCGCAAGTGGGGTTATGAGGTCAAGGGGGTGCCCGATGGCGAGGCGGTGATCATCGCCTTCGAGGGGAACTTCCATGGCCGCACCACGACGATCATCAGCTTTTCGACCGACCAGGACGCTCGGGGGTCTTACGGTCCGTACACGCCAGGCTTCCGCGTGATCCCTTACGGGGATGCCAGCGCGCTCGCGGCTGCGATGGACGACCGGGTAGTCGGCGTGCTTGTCGAGCCGATCCAGGGCGAGGCAGGCGTGATCGTCCCGCCAGCCGGCTTCCTGACCAGGGTGCGAGAGCTCTGTACGCAGTGGAGCGCCCTAATGATCGCCGACGAGATCCAGTCCGGCCTGGGCCGGGCCGGAACGACGTTCGCCTGCGAGCACGAGGACGTTGTGCCCGATATGTACGTGCTTGGCAAGGCACTCGGCGGCGGAATCGTGCCGGTGTCGGCCGTGGTGTCATCCGCCGATGTCCTCGGGGTCTTCAAGCCCGGCCAGCACGGCTCGACGTTCGGCGGTAACCCGCTCGGCTGCGCGATCGCCAGGGAGGTCATCGCGATGCTGGTCACCGGCGAATTCCAGGAGCGCTCGGCCAAGCTGGGCACGCACCTGCATGACCGGCTGTCCGGGCTGCCTGCGCACGTCGTCCGCGAGGTGCGGGGCCGGGGCCTGTGGGCAGGCGTGGACTTCGCCGAACTGGACGGCCGCGAGGTCTCCGAGCGATTGATGCAAGCCGGCGTGCTGGCCAAGGACACCCACGGCAGCACGGTCAGGCTCGCACCGCCGCTGGTAGTCAGCCAGGAGGATCTGGACTGGGCGATCGATCAACTGGAGATGGTGATCCGCTGAGCACAGCGGTTTCCGGCCGGTAGGCAACTGCCCCGAGTGCCGCAGCGCGGTCCGCCAGATTTTCCGCGCTCATTTACCGCTGAATTGCCGGTAAGCATTCCGAACTCAGCAGTTGACCTACTTTGACGACAGTCGGTAACTTGGCGCCACTATTCTCGGCTTGATCCTGGAGGACCCGTGGCACTTCGTGACTTGATGCGCGATTCCGCCGCCTCGTACCTGCGGCCTGGCGAGACCGTCCAGGCCGTGTTCGGCGCGCAGACTCGCTCCGCTTACCTGGCCGGCGGCCTCCTCTTCATCCTGCTCAACAAGTACCGGATCTTCGCGGTGACTAACGAGCGCATCCTGATACTCGATTCCGGCAGATGGAGCATGCGGAAAGCGATCGGCGTCGTGACTGAGCTGCCCCGGTCGACTCGCCTCGGCCCAGCGACCGGCATCTGGCACGTGATCCCGGCCAACGCCGAAAACCTCCGCGTCCACCGCCGCTTCTTCAAGGACATCGAGGCAGCTGACGCCGCTGCCAACTTCGCCAGCTGACCCCGCGCACGGGACCCCGCGACGGCCAAGCACTCCTTCGTAGCCTGGTCCAGTGCCAATCCAGCTGGTCTTCGAGACGCATTCGATCACCGAGGACAACGAGCAAGGTATCGCCACCGGCTGGCTGCCAGGCCGCCTGTCCCCGGCGGGCCGCGACCTGGCCCACGACCTCGGCCGTCGACGGCGCGATGACGGAATCGCCGCCGTCTTCTGCTCAGACCTCGCCAGGGCGGTCGAGACCGCGTCGATCGCGTTCGGCGGGACCGCAATTCCGGTCCTGCATGACTGGCGGCTGCGGGAATGCGACTACGGCCAGCACAACGGCATGCCGGCGGCGCAGCTGCACATTGGCCGTAGCGCGCATCTCGATCAGCCCTACCCGGGTGGCGAGAGCTGGCGGCAGGCGGTGCACCGGGTCGGCCGTTTCCTTGACGATCTGCCACTGCGCTGGTCCGGCCAGCGGGTCCTGGTGATCGGCCATGTCGCGACGAGGTGGGGGCTCGATCACCTGATCAGTGGCGTTCCGCTCGAAGACCTGGCCAGCGCCGACTTCGCCTGGCAGGAAGGCTGGGAGTACCAGCTAGCGGATCAGGCAGCTGCCGAGCGCCAGCCAGCCGACCAGGCAGGCACCTAGCGCCGGCCGGCCAACCAGGCAGGCAGGCAGCTAGCACCGGCTGGCCAACCAGGCAGGCACCTTGCATCGGCCGTAGCTATCCTCGGTCATAAGTTGCTACCGGTGGTAGCATAGTGCTATGACTGCTATGCCAGGCAATCAGGACCAGCCGGGCAACCCCGAGCGCGCCTCAGCCGGGCCGACCCCGGCCGGGCAGACCTCTGACCCGGCGGTGGCGCTCAGCGCGCTGGAAGAGGCGCTCAGGCAGGCACTGGAGTCGGCCCCTCGCGATCAGGTGGTGAAGTGCATCGCCACGGTGCTGCCGGCCGCGGTCTTCATCGACGAGAGCGCCAAGCTGCATGCCGGAAAGGTGAGGAAGGTGAGCGTGTCCATGCCAGCGGAACTGGCCGAAGCAGTTCGCGCACGCACCGGCACGGGCGGCTTCAGCCGCTACGTGACCGACGCGGTTCAGGAACAGGTCAGGCTGGACCTTCTCGATGACCTGTCGGCAGAACTCCAGGCCGAGTTCGGGCCATTTGACGAGGATCAGGTCAAGCAGGCAATGAAGCTTTGGCCTGATTACGAGGAGGAAGCGTAAACGGCTCGCTGGTCCTGGACGCTGAAGGCCTTGTCAAGCTGGCTACTGGCGATCCGAGGGCCACACTCCCGTTCGAAGCTATCCGCAGGCGGCGTGGCCATGTTGTCACTGCTGCCTCGACTCTGACCGAGGTGTTGCGCGGCGGTCCGAGGGATGCGCCGATTTTTCGAATACTCCGCAAGGTAACCGTCATCACGATCGACGCGGAACGGGCTCGCATGGCGGGCGAGTTGCTCGGCCGGACGGGGCTATCCGGGCACCGATGTGCCCTCGATGCGCTGGTCGCAACAGTTGCGCTTGCCCAGCCACGGCCTGTGGTCCTGCTGACCAGCGACATAGGGGACATGGCCCGGCTCACCGAGGAGCCGGAACGTTCCCAGCGTGAGCGGATCGCGGTTATCCGCATCTGAGCCATTGCAGCGGCAGCGGCCTTCGATCACCAGCGAATCTGACCTAATCCGCCGCTGGGCCTAGAGGTGCCCGACGAGCCGTTCAGGCCGTCGGGACAGCTCCGGGCTCGGCGGCTGACCGCCGGGCGCGGGCTATAGCCGCTCACGCGGCGGCAGTACCGCGGCTGGGGGCGGGACCGGCGGGGAGCATATCGTTCGGCATGTGACTGTTCTCGCCAGCTCGCTGGACACCGGCGGCGCCCAGTACGCGGCGCGGCGCGAGGCGATGCTGGCCAAGCTGGCCGACCTGGCGGCGGAGCACGCTACGGCGCTGGCCGGCGGCGGGCCGAAGTACACCGACCGGCACCGGGCTCGCGGCAAACTGCTCGCCAGGGAGCGGGTCGAGCTGCTGGTCGACCCGGACTCCCCGTTCCTCGAATTGTCTCCGCTGGCCGGCTACGGCACCGGCTTCCCGGTCGGCGGCAGCGGCGTGAACGGCATCGGCATCATCTCCGGCACCCAGTGCATGATCAGCGCGAGCGATCCCACCGTCCGCGGCGGCTCGACCAATCCCTGGTCGCTGCGCAAGTCGATGCGGTCGATGCGGATCGCGATCGAGAACCGGCTGCCGCTGGTCAACCTGGTCGAGTCGGGCGGGGCCGATCTGCCGACCCAGAAGGAGATCTTCATTCCGGGCGGCCAGATCTTCCGCGACCTCACGGCGATGTCGGCGGCCGGGATCCCCACCATCGCCCTGGTGTTCGGCAGCTCGACCGCTGGCGGCGCGTATGTGCCAGGGATGAGCGACTACGTGGTCATGATCGACGGCCGGTCCAAGGTGTTCCTGGCCGGCCCGCCGCTGGTCAAGATGGCCACCGGCGAAGAGTCCGACGACGAGTCGCTCGGCGGGGCCGGCATGCATGCCCGCCAGTCCGGCCTGGCCGACTTCCTCGCCGCCGACGAGCACGACGCGCTCCGGATCGGCCGGTCGATCGTGGCCAGGCTGAACTGGCGCAACGCTGGCCGCGGGCCGAACCTGACTGGGCCGCAGCCGGCTGATCCGCTGCATGACCCCGACGAACTGCTCGGCGTCGTGCCCGAGGATCTCAAGATCCCGTTCGACCCGCGCGAGGTGATCGCCAGGATCGTCGACGGCTCAGACTTCGATGAGTTCAAGCCGCTCTACGGCGCCAGCCTGGTCACCGGCTGGGCAGCGCTGCACGGCTACCCGATCGGCATCCTGGCCAACGCGCGCGGGATCCTGTTCAGCGAGGAGTCGCAGAAGGCCGCCCAGTTCATTCAGCTGGCCAACCAGATCGGGGTGCCGCTGCTGTTCCTGCAGAACACCACCGGCTACATGGTCGGCGCCAGCTACGAGCAGGCCGGCATGATCAAGCACGGCGCCATGATGATCAACGCGGTCTCCAACAGCCGGGTGCCGCACCTCACCGTCGTGCTCGGCGCCTCATACGGCGCGGGGAACTACGGCATGTGTGGCCGGGCCTATGACCCGAGGTTCCTGTTCAGCTGGCCGAGCGCCAAGTCGGCGGTGATGGGCCCGGCCCAGCTAGCCGGCGTGCTCTCGATCGTCGGCCGCCAGGCGGCAGCGGCGCGCGGCGAGTCATACGACGAGGACGCCGACGCGGCGATGCGCAAGCTCGTCGAGGAGCAGATCGAAGCGGAGTCGCAGGCGTTCTTCCTGTCCGGGCGGATCTACGACGACGGCGTGATCGATCCGCGCGACACCAGGACGGTGCTCGGCATCTGCCTGTCCGCCATCCACACTGCACCAGGCGGCTGGACCAGCGGATCGGGCGGACCAGGCTGGCCGGCGGCCGGACCGGGCGCAGGGACGGCACTGCCCGGTGCGAGCCGTTATGGCGTCTTTCGGATGTAAGGGGCGCGGGATTGATCAGCAGGCTGCTCGTCGCCAACCGGGGCGAGATCGCCCGGCGGGTCTTCGCGACCTGCCGCAGATCCGGCATCGGTACGGTGGCCGTATTCTCCGATCCGGACGCCGGGGCGCCGCACGTGGCCGAGGCGGATCTGGCTGTCCGGCTGCCTGGCGCCAGCTCGGCGCAGACCTACCTGAACGGCCAGGCGATCGTCGCTGCGGCGCTGGCGGCAGCAGCCGACGCGGTACACCCCGGCTACGGGTTCCTCGCCGAGGATCCAGGCTTCGCCCGCCAGGTGATTGCGGCCGGCCTGACCTGGGTCGGTCCGCCGCCGGACGCGATGGAGGCGATGGCATTCAAGATCCAGGCGCGTAACCAGGCGTCCGGCGTCGGTGTCCCCGTCCTGCCCGAGCTGGATCCGGCGGCGGTAACCGAGTTCCCCGTGCTGGTCAAGGCCTCGGCGGGCGGCGGCGGGCGGGGCATGCGCGCGGTATTCGGGCCAGCTGAGGTGGCCGCCGCTGTCGAGTCGGCGCAGCGCGAGGCACAGGCGGCGTTCGGCGACGGGACGGTCTTCTGCGAGCCGCTGCTGACCGGGGCCAGACATGTCGAAGTGCAGGTGCTAGCCGATCAGGCGGGCACGGTCTGGGCGCTGACCGAACGCGACTGCTCCGTCCAGCGCCGGTACGCCAAGGTGATCGAGGAGTCGCCATCCCCCGCGGTTGGCCCGGCACTGCGCGAGCGACTGGCGGCCGCGGCGGCCGCGCTGGCCCGTGCGGTCGGCTACCAGGGCGCCGGCACGGTGGAGTTCCTGGTGGCCGGTCACGATGAGTTCTACTTCCTTGAGTTCAATACCAGGCTCCAGGTCGAGCACCCGGTTACCGAGTGCGTGCACGGCATCGACCTGGTGGCACTGCAGCTCGATGTCGCCCAGGGGATGACGCTGCCTGACCGGCCGCCGCCCGCCTTCGGCCACGCGATCGAGGCACGGCTGTACGCCGAGGACCCGGTCGATGGCTTCCGGCCGTCCCACGGACCGGTGCACCTGTTCGCTGTGCCCGGCGCGGATGCCGAGTTCGATCTGCCCGCCGATCACTCCGCCTCGCCGGGGCGCGATCGCGAGGCCGGCCAGCCCCGGCCGATCCTGCGGCTCGACTCAGGGATTGAAACCGGCCACCACATCACCACGCACTACGACGCGATGCTGGCCAAGCTGATCGCGTGGGCGCCCAGCCGCGACGCGGCCGCGCGCCGGCTGGCAGCCGGTTTGGCCGGAGCCAGGATCTGCGGCCCGGTAACCAACCGCGACCTGCTGGTCAGCGTGCTCCGCAACCCGATCTTCCTGGCCGGCGACGCCGACACTTCGCTGCTCGACGGATACGATCTAGCCGGTCTCGGACCGACCGAGCAGGCCTGCCAGCTGTCCGCCCTGGCAGCCGCGGCCGCCGTCGCCGCGGCGAACCGGCAGGCGGCACCCGTGGCCGGGTCGATCCCCGGCGGCTGGCGCAACGTGGTGTCCCAGCCGCAGCGCACCTCCTTCGACGGCCCGCGCGGCCGGATCGACGTGGCCTACCAGTGGACCAGGACCGGAATCGCCATTGCCGAGGCGGACCAGGCTCCCGAAGTGGTCACCTTCGCGCCAGATCAGGTGATGCTGGAGGTGGCTGGTGTGCGCTACCGGTTCGAGGTCCTCCGGGCTGGCCACCAGGCCTGGGTGGACTCGCTGTTCGGATCGGTCCGGCTCAGTCTGGTCGAACGGCTGCCCGCGCCGGTCCTGGCCGCGGACGCTGGCTCGCTGATAGCCCCGATGCCGGGCAACGTGATCCGGCTGGCGGCGGCACCTGGTGACCGGCTCGCCGCCGGCCAGCTGGTGCTGGTACTCGAGGCGATGAAGATGGAGCACCAGATCACCGCTCCGGTAGCCGGGCTGATCGCGGAGCTGCGGGTCGGTCAGGGTACCCAGGTGAACGCTGGCGACGTGCTCGCCGTCGTCGCTCCAGACGAATCCGACCGGACCGAGAGGGAGCAATGACCGACGCCACCGGAGTCGGCGGGACGCCGGCCGACCAGGCAGTGCAGAATAGCGCCGGCTCGGCCAGTCTCGTCCGTACCGAGACCACCCGTGCGATCACGACGATCACCCTGGATTCGCCGAGCAATGCCAACGCGCTGTCCACCGGACTGCTGACCCAGCTCCGGGCCGCGCTTGAGGGCGCGCTCGCCGACCCCAGCGTCCGGGTGATCGTGCTGACCGGCGCCGGGCGGGTGTTCTGCGCCGGTGCGGACCTGAAGGAGGCGCTGACCGATCCGGCCGGTGCCACCGGCCTGATGGCTGGTGTGCTGCGGCTGCTCTGGGACAGCTCCAAGCCGGTGATCTGCCGGGTGAACGGCAGCACCCGAGCCGGCGGGATCGGCCTGGTCGCCGCCTGCGACATCGCCATCGCGCCGGCGCAGGCGACCTTCGCCTTCTCCGAGGTGCGGATCGGTGTCGTTCCTGCCGTGATCTCCGTTCCCTGCCTGCGCCGGATGCCGTCGCGGCCGGCCGCCGAGTACTTCCTGACCGGCGAGGTCTTCGACGCCGTCCGCGCCACCGAGATCGGACTGCTGACCCGCGCCGTGCCTGCCGCCGACCTGGACGCCGAAACTGACCGGTACGCCGCGATGCTGCTGCGCGGGGCGCCGGGAGCGCTCGCGGCGGCCAAGGCCGTGCTCCGCGATATCCCGTCAGCCCCCGTGGCCGATGGGCTGACCCGGATGGCGGAGCTGTCCGGGACATTCTTCGGTGCGGCAGAGGCTCGGGAGGGGATGGCCGCCTTCGCCGCCAAGCGCGAGCCGTCCTGGGCACCCGGGCAGGACGGCTGACATGCCCCGCCCGAGCGGCGGTCTCGCCACGCCGTCCGGCGCTGCTGGCCCCGCCGAGCCATCCGGTCCCGCCCAGCCCGCCGGGCGCACTGCGTCGATCCCCCCCGCTGGTTCGGCTGCATCGGCCACGCCGCCGGTGCTGCGGATCGCCAATTGCAGCGGGTTCTACGGCGACCGGCTGTCCGCGGCACGGGAGATGGTCGACGGCGGGCCGATCGACGTGCTCACCGGTGACTGGCTGGCCGAGCTGACCATGCTGCTGCTCGGCAAGGCGATGATGCGCGGCAGGCCCGGATACGCCAGGACCTTCCTGACCCAGCTTGAGCAGGTGCTGCCGACCTGCCTGGACCGCGGCATCAAGATCGTCGCTAACGCTGGCGGCCTGGACCCGGCGGGTTGCGCGGCTGCGGTCACCGAGCTTGCCCGCCGGGCCGGACTGGCGCCGGTGGTCGCGCACGTCGAAGGCGACGACCTGCTCGCCAGGCTGCCCGGCCTGCTTGAGGCCGGTCATCCGCTGGCCAACACCGACACCGGCGAGCCGCTGGCGGAGGCCGGCGTCACGCCGCTGACCGCGCATGCCTACCTCGGTGGCCTGCCGATCGCCCAGGCGCTGGCGGCCGGGGCCGACGTGGTCGTCACCGGCCGGGTGACCGACGCCGCGCTGGTCGTCGGGCCTGGCATGTGGCGATTCGGCTGGACCGGCGACGACCTGGACGCGTTGGCCGGCGCGGTGGTGGCCGGCCACGTGATCGAGTGCGGCTGCCAGGCGACCGGCGGCAACTACGCGTTCTTCGGCGAAGTACCTGACCTGGCCCATGCCGGGTTCCCGCTGGCCGAGCTGGCCGCCGACGGATCGGCCGTGATCACCAAGCACCCGGGCACCGGCGGGCTGGTCTCGGTCGGCACGGTGACCGCGCAGCTGCTGTACGAGATCGGCGGTCCGCGCTATCTCAACCCTGATGTCACCGCGCGCTTCGACACGATCGCCCTAGAGCAGGTCGGCGAGCACCGGGTGCGGGTCAGCGGGGTGCGGGGCGAGCCGCCGCCCGCCGACCTGAAGGTCGCGCTCAATTACGCCGGCGGGTTCAGGAACTCGATGATCCTGGCCATCGAAGGACTAGATCCGGCAGCCAAGGCCGAGCTTGCCACCCAGACGATCTGGGGCCGGATCAGCGGTGGCCGGGACTCGTTCGACGCCGTCGACGTGGACCTGGTCGGCTCGGATCCAGCACTGCTCCGGATCACCGTGCTCGATCCGGACCAGGCGAAGGTGGGCCGCGCCTTCTCCGCCGCCGTGGTCGAAACGGCCCTGGCCAGCTATCCGGGCTTTTATGCATTGACCCCGCCTGGGGACGGCTCGGCTTATGGCGTGTACTGGCCGACGACGGTTCCCGCCGTGCTGGTGAGCACCCGGGTGCTGATCGACGGCGAGCCGGTGTGGACCGGGCCGGCCCGGATTAGTGTCGATGGCGCAACGCTGCTGCAACAGCGACAGCAATGGGCCATCGACACTACTGGCACGACCGGCCCCGACGACGCCAGCCCCGGCAGCGGTGGCCCAGGCCCGGCCGGACCGACCCGGCGGGCGCCGCTCGGGGCGATCGCCGGCGCCCGCTCCGGTGACAAGGGCGGCAACGCCAATCTCGGCGTCTGGGTCCGCACCGCAGCGGAATTCGACTGGCTCGATGACTACCTGACCACCGAGCGGCTGGCCGACCTGGTGCCGTCGGTCGCCGGCCTGCCGATCGAGCGGTACCGGCTGCCCAACCTGTTCGCGCTCAACTTCGTGGTCATCGGACTGCTCGGCCGTGGCGTCGCGGCGAGCACCAGGCTCGACCCGCAGGCCAAGGCGCTCGGCGAGGAACTACGTGCCGCGGTCGCCGAAATCCCCGAAGAGCTGTTGCCGCGGGCCTGACCTACCGGTGCGGCGGCTCGCGCGGGCCGACGGCGGTTCGCGCGGGCCGACGGCGGCTCGCGCGGGCGGACCGGTGCGGCGACTCGCGCGGGCCGACGGCGACTCGCGACCAGTGGCGGGCTGGTTCAGCCGTGTTCGCCCTCGGCCAGGGTGACCTCATTGCCAGAACTGTTCTGGTAGTTGCCGACAGCGGTGCAGGTGCCGGCAGCGGGGCAGGACACCCCGCTTAGTTCGCTCGGGGTGGTCCGGCCGGGGTGGCGCGGAGTCGTGATCTGCCAGCTGGTCCCGTTCCATGCCTCGGCCAGCATGACGATGTTGTCCAGCGCTGGGTCGTAGTAGGACCCGACGGCAGTGCAGGCCACGGCTGACTGGCACGACACGGCGCGCAGGGTAGCGCTGAGGCCAGCGCTGAGCGCGGGCATGGTCTGGATCTTCCAGGTGCTGCCGTTCCACGCCTCAGCCAGGGTCAGGTCGTCGTGTGTGACCGGGTCGAGGTAGGACCCGACGGCGATGCAGGCCGTGGCCGAGTGGCAGGACACCGCGCTCAGTACGCTTTCGGTGGCTCCGGCCGGGTTGGCGGGATGCTGGATCTTCCAGCTGCTGCCGTTCCACACCTCAGCCAGGGTCAGGTCGTCGTGTGTGACCGGGTCGAGGTAGGACCCGACGGCGATGCAGGCCGTGGCCGAGCTGCAGGACACCCCGCCCAGACCGGAGATGGTACCGGCCGGGTGCGGGGTGTGCTGGATCTTCCAGCTGCTGCCGTTCCACCTCTGCGCCAGCGGGTAATCGGCGTCCGATCGGGTGTGATAGTCGCCGACCGCGGTGCAGGCGGTGGCCGAGCTGCAGGACACCCCGTCCAGCCCGCTGGAGGCGGCGCCGGCCGGAAGCGGTGTGTGCCTGAGCTTCCATCCGGTGCCGTTCCGCACCTCGGCGAACGAGAACACCTGGCCCGAGCGACCGTAGTCGCCGACCGCGACACAGCCGGTGACCGAGCGGCACGACACGCTGCTGAGGTAGCTGAACGTGGCGCCGGCCGGGCCGGGGGTGTGCTGGAGCTTCCAGCTGGTGCCGTTCCACTCCGCGGCCAGGCTCACCCCGTCGATGCTGACATTTCCGGCCCCGACTGCGATGCATGCGGTGCTGGATCGGCACGACACGCTGTCCAGGTAGCTTTCGGTCGCGCCGACCGGGCTGGGAGTGCGCTGGGTCTTCCAGCTGCTTCCGTTCCACGCCTGCGCCAGAGTCAGCGAGATATCCAAGCTGTTCTGATCGGACCCGACCGAGGTGCACGCGGTCGCCGATCGGCACGACACGCCGACCAGGCTGCTGACGCTGGCGCTCGCCGGGCTGGGCGTGGCCTCGACGTGCCAGCTGGTACCGTTCCACGCCTCGGCCAGCGTCAGCCCTATACCGGATGTGGTGCCGTAGGTCCCGACTGCGGTGCAGGCGGTAGCCGAGCCGCAGGACACACCTGCCAGCGACCCGGAGGTAGCCCCGGCGGGTTCGGGGGTGGCGCGGATCTGCCAGGTAGTCCCGTTCCAGGCCTCAGCCAGCGTGAAGTCGGCGTGCGCGACGGTGTCGTGGTATGACCCGACGGCGGTGCAGGCAGTGGCGGACCGGCAGGACACACCGCTCAGGCCGCTGATATCGGCGCTGGCCGGGTTGGGGGTGAGCAGGACCTGCCAGCTGGTGCCGTCCCACGCCTCGGCCAGCGTCGACTGGGTGGCCGGGTCGGTCTGGTAGAAACCCACGGCGGTGCAGTCCGTGGCCGACCGGCAGGACACCCCGTCCAGCCCGCTGGAGATGGCTCCGGCCGGGAGTGCGGTGGTCTGGATCTTCCATTTGCTGCCGTTCCAGGCCTCAGCCAGGGTGAAATCGGCGTGCGCGGTGGAGTCGTAGTAGAACCCGACGGCGATGCAGGCGGTGGCCGACGGGCAGGACACGCCGCTGAGGCCACCGGACGTGGGACCGGCCGGGTTGGGCGTGGTCTGGATGTGCCATGTGCTGCCGTTCCACGCCTCGGCGAGCGTCCGCTGACTGCCTGAGCTACTGACATAAGAACCGACGGCGGTGCAGGCCGTGGCCGATCGGCAGGACACCCCGTCCAGGCTGCTTGAGGTAGCCCGGCGCGGGCTGGCCGTGGCCTGGACCCGCCACGTGCTGCCGTTCCAATGCTCAGCGAGGGTCACCTCAGCGCCGGAGCTGTCGATGGCGTACCCCACGGCGACACACGAGGTACGGCTCGCGCAGGAAACAGCAGCGAGATTGCCCTGCGGCAGCGAGTAGTTCGGGGTTTGCTCGACAGACCACGCCTGGCCTGCTGCCGCCCGCCCAGTGTCCGGTCGGGCCGGAAGGTGACCGGTGCGCACCGCCGCGCCGGCCGACCAGCCAGCGCCGACCGGACCGAGGACCAGGGCGACTGAGGCAGTAGTGGCGGCGCCAGTCACGAGGACCAGCCTGGCGAAGGATCTGAGGTGATCGGGCACGGGAAGATCGTAGTCAAAATGCGAGGGTTAGGACGAGGACCAACGTCCCGGGATGAACAGGTCATTCGGACGCGATCCTGCCCGGCGGAATTGCCAGAAAGGTATGGCTAGCAGTCCAATTGCGCGCCGAACTCGGTCATTCAGTGACCTTGCGCGTCAGGCAATGGCTACCCGGGTTCGCCGGGGCTTACGGATGGATCCGGCGCCGCGTCTCCCGATCTCGGCCCACGCCGTAGAGCGGATGACCCGGGCCGACCGCACGCTGGTGATCTGCCCGTCCAACCGGCTTCCTGCGGCCCAGCCCGGCCCTTGACCAGACGGTGAACGCGACGACCAGGCCAGCGGCCGCGGTGGCCGCGCCGCCGAACAGGAACCAGCTGCCAGCGGCCGTCGCTGTGATCAGGATGCTGCCACCGGGAGTACCGCTGGCCAGCACGAACGCGGCGAGGAACCAGCCAGCAGCCGGCGCCAGCCCGCCGGCCTGCGCATCCCCCAGCCGCCAAGCACGCAGGTGCCGAAAATGGCCAGGTCGAACGCGATTGCGGCCAGCGGCACAGGTCCTGAGCTGTAGAAGAAAGCGCCGAGCAGGGCCTGCGACGCGCCGAACAGGAACAACATCAGGTAGCCGCAGATCGTCACGGCTAGGTCGATGCCACTCCGGGCCGGACCGCCAAGGCGAGGATCGCTCATGCCGGACCGCCCAGGCCAGTGCCGGAACCGATGCAAGCCGGCCCAGCCCGGCCGGCCGACCCGTCATCGCCACGACCCCGCGGCGTTTCGCTGCTCACCGTTGCAGGCTAGTCAATGCCGGCCAATAGGTCGCTCTCCCAGCCGGCTGGCCCGGTGCCTGGACCGCGCGGACCGGCCAGCAAGGTGTAGAACTCGTGGCCGAGCGCGCGCCGTCCGACCATGTCGGACAGCGCGAAGAACGGGCTGTCCACCGCGATCTGACTGGCATGCGCCCGCATCGCGGCGAGCTTGGCGTCGAGATAGTCCGCGGCGTCGATCTCGGTCGTCACCTGCTCGTCGGGCACGCCGAACGGCAGGTCGTCCACCGATTCCACGGCCATGAAACCAGACCCGGCACCGCCCATGATCTTGATCGCGTGGGCAAGCACCGACTTCGGCACCGCGGTCGCGTAGAACTTGCGTACCAGCCCGTCGGCCAGCTCGAAGGCCCGCCACGCCACCCGGTGCGCCTGGATGTGATCGGGATGGCCGTAGAAGCCGTTGGCGTCGTAGCTGACCAGCACGGCGGGACGGACCTCGCGGATGATCTCAAGCAGCGCGCTGGCCGCCTCGTCGACATCGGCCAGCCAGAAGCAGCCGTCCCATTCATTGGACGGGGTTCCCATCATCCCCGAGTCGTGCCAGCGTCCCGCTCCGCCGAGAAACCGGTGATCGTTGACCCCGAGGGCGGCGCAGGCCGCGGCCAGCTCACCGATCCGGTGCTGGCCGAGCCGGTTCTCCTGGTTCCAGGCCAGATGGGTCAGGTCGGTCGGGATGATCTCGCCGAGCTCGCCGAGCGTGCAGGTAACCAGCGTCACCTGTGCTCCATGCGCGGCGTACTTCGCCATCGTGGCGCCGGTCTCAATCGACTCGTCGTCGGGGTGGGCGTGCACGAACAGCAGCCGCCGGTCGTCGATGCTCTTGTCCATGCGGTGAGGATAACTAGCGGCCGCCCGGCGGGCCGGTATCGGCGCGGACTGGCAGGATCTCATTCCATGACCGACAGCTTCCCGCGCCAGCAGGCCCGTACCAGGAATTTCAGCCTCGGCGCCCCGCGCTCCTTCCAGATCTCTCCTGATGGCAGCAGGATCGTGTTCCTGCGCAGCCAGGGTGGCAGCGACCCGGTGACCTGCCTGTGGGCGCTCGACCTGCCCGGCGGGGCCGAGCGTCTGGTGGCGGATCCCGCCGCGATGGACGGCGCCAGGTCCGGCGAGCCCGAGCAGGAGCGGGCCCGCCGGGAGCGGTCCAGGGAGCGGGCTGGCGGCGTGGTCGCGTTCGCCACCGACGCGGCCTGCACGATGGCGGCCTTCGCCGTGACCGGCCAGGTCTACCTCGCGGACCTGACGCCGGACGGGCACGGGTGCGCTCGGGTAGGCGCCAGGTCCCCGGCGATCGACCCCAGGCCCGATCCGGCTGGCCTGCGGATCGGCTACGTCTGCGACGGCGCGCTGCGGATCACCGACCTGCACTCCGGCGAGGACACCGAACAGATCGGCCCGGACGGCGCCGATGGCATCACCTTCGGCCTGGCCGAGTTCGTCGCGGCCGAGGAGATGGGCCGGATGCGCGGGTACTGGTGGGCGCCGGACAGTTCCGCACTGCTGGTCGCCCGGGTGGATGAGACCGAAGTCAACCGCTGGCATATCGCCGATCCAGCGAACCCCGACCGGCGGCCCGCCGAGGTTCGGTACCCAGCGGCAGGAACCCCGAACGCATCCGTTTCGCTGCTTATTGTCGGTCTGGACGGTACCTCGGTACCGGTGCACTGGGACGCGGCGACCTGCCCGTACCTGGTCACGGCCGACTGGGAGGCGGGCGAGCCGCTGATCGTCGTGCAGTCCAGGGACCAGCGCCTGATCCGGCTGCTGGCAATCGACCCGGCCACCGGCACCACATCGGTGCTGCGGGAGGACTCGGGCTCCCGCTGGCTGGACATCGTCCCTGGCGTGCCGGCCAGGACCGCGGACGGCAGGATCGTCTGGACTACGGACGCCGACGGCGCGCGGCGGCTGCTGGTGGCTGATCCGGGCGCGCTGGCCGACGGCAGCGCCGCGCCGGTCACGCCGCCGACCCTGCAGGTGCGCGGCATCTTGTCGGTCGACGGCGACACCGTGCTGTTCTCCGGCTCGGACGGTGAGCCCACGGAGATCACCGTCTGGACCTACGGCCCGGCCGGGCTGCACCGGGTCTGCGCCGGGGCTGCGTCGGAGGCCAGCGGCGTGCACTGGGCGGACAGGGCGGCCGCCACGACCGTGCTCGCCACCCGGTCGATGGTCAGGCACGGGCTCCAGGTCCAGGTCCTGCGCGACCGGCCAGACGACGCCACGCCCGAGGTCGTCGCCACGATCGCCTCGCTGGCCGAGCAGCCCGCGCTGCCCGGCCTGCGGGTCAGCCTGCTGCGGGCCGGGCAGCGGGCAATCAGGACCGCGCTGCTGCTGCCGTCCTGGCACGAACCAGGCTCGGCGAAGCTGCCGGTCCTGATGGATCCGTACGGCGGGCCGCACTCCCAGCGGGTGCTGGCCGCCGCCGACTCGTTCCTGACCTCGCAGTGGTTCGCCGACCAGGGCTTCGCCGTGGTCGTGCCGGACGGCCGGGGAACTCCCGGCCGCGGGCCGCAGTGGGAGCGCGCGGTGGCCGGCGACCTGGCCGGACCGGTTCTCGACGACCAGGTGGACGCGCTGGCCGCCGTGGCTGGGCAGTGCGCGGACCTGGACCTGACCAAGGTGGCGATCAGGGGCTGGTCGTTCGGCGGATACCTGTCCGCGCTCGCTGTGCTGCGCCGGCCTGACGTGTTCCACGCCGCGATCGCCGGCGCGCCGGTCACCGACTGGCGGCTGTATGACACCCACTACACCGAGCGGTACCTGGGCCAGCCGGACGAGAACCAGGCGGCCTACGAGGCGACCTCGCTGCTCGCCGACGCGCACCGGCTGACCAGGCCGCTGCTGATCATCCACGGCCTGGCCGACGACAACGTTGTGGTCGCCCACACGCTGCGGCTGTCCTCGGCGCTACTCGCCGCCGGCCGCCCGCATTACGTGCTGCCGCTCTCTGGAGTCACGCACCTCGCCTCGCAGGAAGAGGTCGCCGAGAACCTGCTGCTGCTCCAAGTCCATTTCCTGCGGACCGCGTTCGGCCTGGGGTAGCGAGCACTCTCCCGCGCTCTCGCGCGGAAGGCTCCACCCAGGGGCTGCGTCGTGATAACCCTAGGAATAGGGTTCTGGGGGCAACGCGGGCTCGCGGCAGCCTCAGCACAGCCAGGCGCGTGCGGCGGCCCGGAGCCAACACTTCAGTTCCAGTGCGGATCCAGTGCGGAGACGTCCATGACGCAGGTTACCCAGGCACCGGCCAAGACCAGGGCGCAGATCGAATCCAAGACGCTGCGCCGGGATAACTGGCGCCGGCAGCCCGCCATCAACGCCATCGGCCTCGGCGTCGTCGTTGTCTACCTGACCTGGGCGTCCCTGGTGAACGCCGACTACTTCTGGAAGCCGTACATCTCGCCGCTGTACTCCCCGTGCCTGGCGACCACCTGCACGCCGGGCGCCGGGCTGCACTGGATTCCGTGGGTCGCCTGGCTGACCCCGGCGATCATCATCATCGGCGGCCCGATGGGCTTCAGGTTCACCTGCTACTACTACCGCAAGGCCTACTACCGCTCGTTCTGGCGGGCCCCCGAGGCGTGCGCGGTGCGGGAGCCGCACGCCAGGTACACCGGCGAGACCAGGGCGCCGCTGATCTTGCAGAACGTGCATCGCTACTTCTTCTTCATCGCGCTGGCCTTCAACGTGATCCTGACCGCCGACGCCGTGCTCGCGTTCCAGAACCACCGGGGTCAGTGGGGTCACATGGGCCTGGGCACCCTGGTGCTGATCGTCAACGCGGCGCTGCTGTGGATCTACTCGCTGTCCTGCCACGCCTGCCGGCACATCACCGGCGGGCGGCTGAAGCATTTCTCCAAGCATCCGGTCAGGTACCGGGCCTGGACGCTGGTGTCGAAGCTGAACACCAGGCACATGCAGTACGCCTGGGTCTCGCTCTTCTGGGTGCTTTTCACCGACCTGTACATCCGGCTGGTGGCCAGCGGCGCGATCACCGACCCCAGATTCTTCTGATCATCCCCGGCGACCCGATCCCGGCACGAAGGTGCAATGACACATGACAGAGATTGAGCGGCATTCCTACGACGTCGTGGTGATCGGCGCCGGCGGCTCCGGGCTGCGCGCCGCGATCGAGGCCCGGCTGGCCGGCAAGCGCACGGCGATCATCTCCAAGTCGCTGTTCGGCAAGGCGCACACCGTGATGGCCGAGGGCGGCGCCGCGGCGGCGATGGGCAACGTCAACCCGGCCGACAGCTGGCAGGTGCATTTCCGCGACACCATGCGCGGCGGCAAGTTTCTGAACAACTGGCGGATGGCCGAACTGCACGCGCACGAGGCGCCGGAGCGTATCTGGGAACTTGAGGCCTGGGGCGCGGTCTTCGACCGCACCAAGGACGGCAAGATCAGCCAGCGCAACTTCGGCGGTCACGAGTATCCCAGGCTCGCCCATGTGGGCGACCGGACCGGCCTGGAGATGATCCGCACGCTGCAGCAGAAGGTGGTGGCGCTGCAGCAGGAGGACGCGATCAGCTCCGGCGATCCGCAGTCCCGGATCAGGGTCTTCGCCGAGACCACGATCACCCGGCTGATCACCGACGGCCGTGGCTCTGCGGGTTCGGGCCGGGCTGGCGCTGCCAACATCGCCGGGGCGTTCGGCTATGTGCGGGAGACCGGCAACTTCATCCTGTTCGAGGCCCCGGCGGTGATCCTGGCCACCGGCGGGATCGGCAAGACGTTCAAGGTCACCTCGAACTCCTGGGAGTACACCGGCGACGGTCACGCGCTCGCGATGCTGGCCGGAGGTACCACGCTGAACATGGAGTTCGTCCAGTTCCACCCGACCGGGATGGTCTGGCCCCCGTCGGTGAAGGGCCTGCTGGTCACCGAGTCGGTCCGCGGCGACGGCGGGGTGCTGCGCAACTCCGAAGGCAAGCGGTTCATGTTCGACTACGTGCCCGAGGTGTTCCGCGCCCAGTACGCGGATACCGAGGAGGAGGCCGATCGCTGGTACGACGACCAGGCGAACAACCGCAGGCCGCCTGAGCTGCTGCCCAGAGACGAAGTCGCCAGGTCGATCAACTCCGAGGTCAAGGCCGGTCGCGGCTCACCGCACGGCGGGGTGTTCCTGGACATCGCCTCCCGGCGGCCCGCTGACGAGATCCTGCGCAAGCTCCCTTCGATGCACCACCAGTTCATCGAGCTTGCCGACGTGGACATCACGAAGGAACCGATGGAGGTCGGGCCGACCTGCCACTACATGATGGGCGGCGTCGAGGTCGACCCGGATACCCAGGCAGCGGTCGTGCCCGGCCTGTTCGCGGTCGGCGAGGCATCCGGCGGCATGCACGGATCGAACCGGCTGGGTGGTAACTCGCTCTCCGACCTGCTGGTGTTCGGCCACCGGGCCGGACTGCACGCTGCGGCCTACGTCGACGGAATGGCGGCCACGGCCCGGCCGACCCCCAGCGAGGCCGAACTCAGCGACGCGGTCGCCGAGGCGCTGGCTCCGCTGGAGCGCAGCGGCGGTGAGAACCCCTACGACGTGCACGCCGAGCTGCAGCAGACCATGAACGACCTGGTCGGCATCATCCGGCGGAAGTCAGAAGTCATCGCCGCGCTTGAGGAACTCCAGACGCTGCGCGCCAGGGCCGCCAAGGTCAGCGTCTCCGGCGGGCGGGCCTACAACCCGGGCTGGCATCTGGCCCTGGATCTGCGCAACATGCTGATCGTCGCCGAGGCCGTCGCGAAGGCGGCGCTTGAGCGCGAGGAGTCCCGTGGCGGCCACACCCGCGAGGACCACCCGGAGATGTCGCCGCAGTGGCGCCAGGTCAACCTGATCTGCTCGCTCGACGGCGACCAGGTCAAGCTGACCCACCAGCCGCTGATCCCGATGCGCGAGGACCTGCTCGCTCTGTTCGACCGCTCGGAGCTGAAGAAGTATCTGACCGAACCGGAACTGGCCAGCCTGCCGGCCGACCCCCCGGTCGGTCCCCCGGTTGACCCCCAAGCCGGCACCCCGGCTGACCCCCCGGCCGAGCCCCAAGCCGGCACCCCGGCTGACACCGGCGCCGAGCAGGAGGAAGAGCACTGATGAGCTACCAGGCAGCGCTGCGGGTCTGGCGTGGCGACTACGGGCAGGGCGAGCTGACCGACTACACGGTCGAGGTGAACGAAGGCGAGGTCGTGCTCGACGTGCTGCACCGGCTGCAGCACACCCAGGCCGGCGACCTGGCGATCCGCTGGAATTGCAAGGCCGGCAAGTGCGGCTCCTGCTCGATGGAGATCAACGGGCGGCCCCGGCTGGCCTGCATGACCCGGATGTCGATCTTCCCCCAGGACGAGGTCCTGACGATCACCCCGATGCGCACCTTCCCGGTGATCAGGGACCTGGTCACCGACGTCTCGTTCAACTACGTCAAGGCCAGGCAGATCCCGTCATTCACCCCGGACCCCTCGGTCGGGCTCGGTGAATTCCGGATGCAGCAGATCGACGTGGAACGGTCGCAGGAATTCCGCAAGTGCATCGAGTGCTACCTGTGCCAGAACACCTGCCACGTGATCAGAGACCACCCGGAGAACGAGCAGGTCTTCGCCGGACCGCGGTTCCTGATGCGGATCGCTGAGCTTGAGATGCACCCCGCCGACACCGCCGACCGCCGCGAGATCGCCCAGGAAGACTTCGGCCTCGGCTACTGCAACATCACCAAATGCTGCACCGAGGTCTGCCCCGAGCACATCAAGATCACCGACAACGCGCTGATCCCGTTGAAGGAGCGCGTGGTCGGCCGCAAGTACGACCCGCTGGTCTGGCTCGGCAACAAGATCAGCCGCCGCCAGCACGGCACCGACACCCCAGCGGTCCCCGGCACGAAGACCAAAGACCTTCAGGCATAACGGGACGCCGGGCGCTGGTCACGCCTCGCGACGCCGGGGTGTTGCTTGAGGCTCGCGCCCGGTTCCTCGTCGCCCCGACGGGCCTCGTCGCCCCGACGGGCTGATCGCCTAGCTGGGCACTCTCCCCCACAGGGCGATGATGCCGTTCGCGCTTGAACCCACCTTGATCGCTCCGACCGCCCAGACGGAGTGCCCCGCGGCCGCCAGACTGGCCAGGAGCGTGGCCCGCCTGGACAGCCGCGGCTGGGTCGGGCCGGACCACCGGCCGGCGGCCTCATGCCAGAGCCGCCACGGACTGCCGGCCGAGCAGGCCGACGTCAGGCAGATCCCGAGCGCCCAGATCCCGCCGGCGCCATCGGTAGCCATGCTGGCCACCGAGTAGTCCTTCGCTGTCGCCCTCGCCGGGAGCATGGTGACCGTCCACTTACGTCCGTTCCAGTGACCGATCGCCTCGGTGGTGCCGTGCTTGCCGTTCTTCACCGCACCGCCAACCCACACGTTCTTGTCGCTGCGAGCCAGGACGCTGCCGAGGAAGGTATTGCGGAGCGCGGCGGGAAGGTTGGTCACCGGGTGCCAGCGGCCGCGGTACCAGTGCACGAGTCCGCCACCCTTGCCGCCGCTCCCGAGGCTGAGTTCGGCCTGACCGAGCGTGGCCCAGATGTCACGACTGCTCACCGCGCTCGCTGCGGAGATCCCGTTCGAGCCGGGCACCGGATACCGCTTCCAGCCCGTACCGTTGTAGTGAGCCGCGTATGGCGCCGACGATTTCGCACCGGACATCGCCCCGCCGAACGCCCAGACGTCGCCGGGGCCGAGGACCGCGGTAGCGTCGATAAAGACCAGGGCCTTCGTGATCTGTCCAGCGGCCCATGTCCCGCTCCAGCGCAGCCAGCCGCCGCTCGCGGTGAATGCCCACATATTGCTTGGACTGGATGCGCCCACGGTAACAAGCAGCGGACCGATCGCGCCGCCGAGTTCCTTCACGACACCGACGGGCAGGCTGACCTGCGTCCACGCCGAACCATTCCAGTTCATCACCACCGGCGCGAAGGTCGTGGTCTTGGTGTTCACGGCGAAGCCAACCGCCCAGGCATGACGCTGGTCGGCTACCGCGACACCGATCAGTTCGGACCCACCATCCGAGGCAGGAACGGTGGCCACGATCCGCCAGCGGGTCGGATTCGCAGCCTGGGCGGGGACGATCCCGGACGCCAGTGCTAGCGCAGCGGCCGGGACTACGAGCAGGGTGGACCTGAGCCATCGTGCACGCATAGCAGACCTCGGATCATAAGTCCTGAAGAGTCAGCAACAGTACCATTGGAGCGGTTGCCCCATCAGGCGGTCCCGGTCCAAAGGACTGTGCGCGTGCCGCGGGTGGCTCACTCCCCGGCCATTCCGCCACGACGCTCTAGCCTTGCGGGGCACCGCTTGGCCGGAGCGGCCGGTACTCTTAGCGCGCCGCCTGTTAGGCCCCCGGTGGTTTCAGTTGGCCTGCGCTGCTCGTTTGGCATGAATATTCTTACTGTCGCGAGCGCGGAAGAGGCCGCGCAAACGAAAGGCTGTCATGTCACACCTTGCAGCCGTGGCACACCTCGCCGCCGCGGCACCTCCAGGGGCGCAACCGCATTTGACCTATGCCGAAGCCATCGTGGTCGGCCTGGTGCAGGGCGTCACGGAGCTGTTCCCGGTCTCTAGCCTTGGTCACAATGTGCTGATCCCGGCGATCGTCGGGGGAAGCTGGGCGCAGGACCTGAACGTCTCGAAGTCGGAGTCGCCCTATCTGGCGTTCGTGGTGGGCCTGCATGTGGCGACGGCGATCGGGATCACCACGTACTTCTGGCGTGACTGGGTCCGGATTATTGGCGGCTTCTTCAGCTCGATCAGGCAGCAGGATGTCAAGACCGCTGATCAGAAGCTGGCCTGGATGATCATCATCGCCACCATCCCGGTCGGCCTGACCGGACTGATCTTTGAGCACACATTCCGGGTGATCTTTGGTGTGCCGAGCCGAGCGGCGATCTTCCTGACCATCAACGGGATCATCCTGTTCGCGGGCGAGCGGTTCCGTACCCGCCGGTCGCGAGCGGCCGACGAGCAGGCAGCGCAAGAACGGGAACTGACGCTCGTCGGGGCAGGCCGGGCTGCCGGGGCAGGCCGGGCTGCCGGGGCAGGCCGGGCTGCCGGGGCAGACCGGGCTGCCGGGGCTCACTCGTCCGGCCAGCGCGCGCTGCGCCAGCAGCAGATCTCCGCCGCCGTCCAGGCAGACCAGCGGATTACCACGTTCGGCTTCTGGGAGGCGCTGATCATCGGCTCGGCCCAGATCCTGGCGCTGCTGGCCGGCATCAGCCGGGACGGCGTGACGATGGTCGCCGGCATGTTCCGCGGGCTGTCCCGCGAGGACGCGGCTAGGTTCGCCTTCCTGCTGGCCACGCCGGTCATCCTGGCCGCCGGGGTGCTCAAGGTCCCAGACTTGCTCAAACCCACGCTGGCGCGGGGCATCCAGCCGCAGATCCTGGCTGGCAGTGTGGTGGCCGGAGTGGCGGCATATCTGTCTGTCCGCTATCTGATGAAGTACTTCCAGACCAGGACGCTGACACCGTTCGCCATCTATTGCCTGGTCTTCGGCCTCGGCAGCTACATCTACCTGGCCGTTAAGTAGCAGGGTTCGGTCAGGCAACTTGCCCGACTTGAGTAATCTTGTCGGATGCAGCCCGACCGTCCCGAACATCCCGAGAGCCCCGACTCTCACGACTCTCCTGACTATCGATACCTGCACGGTATTCCTGACATTGATCTTCCGGAGACGGCCGGTTCGCTAGATTCCAGCGAGCTGTCGTCTCGGCTGGCCGGCCAGATCGGCCAGGCGAGTCTGGATCGGCTCGCCGCCAACGCGCACCCCGAGCTCGATCAGCACGTTGCCGCGGTCAGGGAAGCTGTCGAGACGGCTCTCGGACCCCGCCGCAACGAGCGGGACCAATGGATCTCCGCCCTGGTCAGGTATGCGAGCGGTTTCGTGGACGCGGCCACAGGACGCGGCTGGTGGCCCTCGTCGGCTGCCGATCAGGCGCTGGACTGGGAGTCGATGCGGCTTGCCGCGGTCTGCCTGATGGTCAGCGAGGCGACCGAGCCAGTCGACGAGTTCATGATCCAGTAGACGAGCGATCGCCGAAGCGACGCAGGTGTGGGCCGGGTGCCGAGCACCCGGCCCTCACGACTCCAACTTCGGCTGGCCTACGACCCGCGCGGATCCGGGTCAGTCGGGCCGGTTGAATGTCCAGGTCCATATCCAGGATCTGGGATCGTTGGCGAACCGGAGCTAGCCGGACCGGAGCCAGCCGCACCCGAGCTACCTGGGCCGAAGCCGCCAGGACCGGAACCGCCAGGACCGGAACCGCCAGGACCGGCACCGCCAGGACCGGCACCGCCCGGACCGGAACCGCCAGGACCGGCACCGCCCGGGCCAGGGGTGCCAACGGCTGTCGAGCGGCCGGAACCAGAGCCGACGGCGGACGGCGCGAGCCGTTCGCTCTCCGGCGCGGTCCGGACGCCAGCGGCCGCTGCGTCCTTCCTGCCCTGCTGATAGGCCGCGACGTGATGGCTGGTCTCCCGTTCTGCCGCGTCGAGCATTCGCTCCCACCGCGCCTGCATCGGCTTGATCATTCCGCCGCCGACGCCAATAGCGAGGATTGCCGCCACGGTGGCCAGGCCGGCGACCAGCACGGGCTCGGTGACCGAGGCAGCGATGCCAACCTGGTTCAGTGCCGCGATCACGCCGATGACCAGGATCAGGACCGAGGCGACGCCGGCCACGAACGGGCCATAGGACAGCCCGCCGATCGCGCCGTCGATCAGGTCCTTGACCACCTTGGCGATGGCCGAGGCGACGATGATGATCGCGATCGCCACGATCGCCTTCGGCAGCCAGGCGACAACCGCGTCGAGCAGCGTAGAGATCGGGTTGGGCCCGAACACGCCGAATGCCATCTGCAGCACGAACAGCAGCAGCATGTAGTAGACGATCTTGCCGATCAGAGCGCTGGCATGATACGGGCCGCGGGACAGCGCATGGCCAACAGCGCCACGTTCGGCGAACCGGTTGAAGCCAATCTTTTCCAGGCCCTTGGCGATGAGCTTCCCGATAACCCGGGCGATGATCCAGCCGACCACCAGGATCAGCAGGAAGACCAGGATCTTCGGGATCGAGCGGGCGATCGTGTTCAGCAGATTCTGAATGCTCTGGCCGAAGTTAACGTTGATCGCCGCAAGAGCATGCGGCATGGACTCCCCCTTTACCCGGCACATCCCCGTAAGACAGCAACCGCCGAGCGCTCTGTCACTGCGGACCCTTCATTCCCGCTGGTCACTGAACTATGCCCGGGGATCGGATCAGGCCAGGCCGACCGAACCAGCCGGAGGCCGCCCGGGATCGGGCCACGCCGACCGGAACCAGCCCATGGCCGACTGGAACCAGCCGGTGCCGATCAGGGCTGTCCGCCCTCCCGGCCGCTCCGTGCCCGCATCCGGCCACGCTCCTTAGCGTCGAGCACGGTCTTGCGCAGCCGGACCACGGTCGGCGTCACCTCCACGCACTCATCGCCGGCGCAGAACTCAAGCGCCTGCTCCAGGCTCAGCAGCCGGGGCGGAACCAGCCGTTCCAGTTCTTCACCGGTGGACTGGCGCACGTTGGTGAGCTTGCGCTCCCTGGCGATGTTGACGTCCATGTCATCCGAGCGCGCGTTCTCGCCGACGATCATGCCTTCGTAGACCTCGGTGCCCGGCTCGACGAAGAGCGTGCCGCGCTCCTGCAGGGAGAACATCGCGTACGGGGTCGCCACCCCGGACCGGTCGGCCACGAGCGACCCCGAGGCCCGCATCCGCATCGGCCCGGCCCACGGCTCATACCGTTCGAACACGTGATGCGCGATCCCGGTGCCACGGGTCTCGGTGAGGAACTGGGTGCGGAAGCCGATCAGGCCCCGGGCCGGGACGATGAAGTCCAGCCTGATCCAGCCGGTTCCGTGGTTGGTCATCTGCTCGAGCCGTCCCTTGCGGACCGCGAGCAGCGTGGTGACCGCGCCTAGGTGTTCCTCGGGCACGTCGATGGTCAGCCGCTCCACCGGCTCGTGCAGCGTGCCTTCTACCTCGCGGGTGACCACCGTCGGCCGGCCGACGGTCAGCTCGAACCCTTCCCGCCGCATCGTCTCGACCAGCACGGCCAGCGCCAGCTCGCCGCGACCCTGCACCTCCCAGGTGTCAGGCCGCTCGGTCGGCAGCACCCTGATCGACACGTTACCGACCAGTTCGGAGTCGAGCCGGTCGCGCACCATCCGGGCGGTGACCTTGGTCGTGCCCCTGCCGGTCGGCTTCGCCGAACCGGAGCCGCCCCCGCCGACCGTGAAACCGCCCTTGCCGACCAGCGGCGAGGTGTTCACGCCGATCGTCATCGAGATGGCCGGCTCGTCGACGGTGATCAGCGGCAGCGGCCTCGGATCCTCCGGGTCGGCCAGCGTCTCGCCGATCATGATCTCGCTGATTCCGGCGACGGCGATGATGTCCCCAGCCCATGCGCTGGCCGCAGGCACTCGCTCCAGGGCTTGCGTTCTGAATAGTTCAGAGATCTTTACCCGCTCGATGGACCCGTCGCGGCGGCACCAGGCCGCCTGCTGACCCCGCCTGATCTCGCCTGAGATCACCCGGCAGAGCGCGATCCTGCCCAGATAGGACGAGGCATCGAGATTGGTCACGTGCGCCCGCAGCGGCGCCCGCGGGTCAAACGACGGCGCCGGCACGAACTCGCGGATCGCGGTGAACAGCGGCTCAAGGTCAGCGTCGGCCGGCATTGAGCCGTCTGCGGGGCGGGTGAGCGAAGCCCGGCCCGCCCGCGCCGACGCGTACACGATCGGGAACTCGATCTGGTCCTCGGTCGCGTCCAGGTCGAGGAACAGTTCGTAGCAGGCGTCGACCACCTCGGCGATCCTGGCATCCGGCCGGTCCACCTTGTTGATCACCAGGATCACCGGCAGCTTCCCCTCAAGCGCCTTGCGCAGCACGAACCTGGTCTGCGGCAGCGGTCCCTCGCTCGCGTCGACGAGCAGCAGCACGCCGTCGACCATCGACAGACCGCGCTCCACCTCCCCGCCGAAGTCCGCATGACCTGGGGTGTCGATGATGTTGATCGTCAGCCCGCCGTGGCTCACCGCGGTGTTCTTGGCCAGGATCGTGATGCCCTTCTCCCGCTCCAGGTCGCCGGAGTCCATGACCCGGTCAGCGATATGCGCGTTGGCCCGGAACGCACCGGACTGCCAGAGCATGGCGTCGACCAGCGTCGTCTTGCCGTGGTCGACATGCGCGACGATCGCCACGTTGCGAAGATCGTCGCGGGTGGCGACGTCGGAGACGACATCGGCGGCGCGGGCGGGCATGCGGGAAGGCTCCAGGGTTTACGTGGGGAAGCGCCAGAGTGACGGCCTGTTCAGTGTACTCGCAGCTTGTTTCATAACGAAAACCCATCGGCGCAATGCCGCACAGCGGCTGATCGGCGACCGTGCCAGATCCGATGACCGGCACCTGGTACTCGGGCTGGCCCCGGGTGCCAGCCGGTCAGCGGCCGGTCGCGGGTAACTGTGGCAACCCCAGGCCGAGCCCCAGCCCGAGCCGGAAATGAAAAGGCTTCCTTGAGCCGTTCTTGGTGGTCTCTTAACGCAATCTGGAGTTGCTTTATCGTCTATGAGACACCTACATCGCCTTCGTGCTCAGCGTGACGCGGGCCTACGCAGGCTCTCCAAGCTGACCTGGCGGACCGCGCAGCTGAGCGCGGTGGCCGCAGTCGGTATCGCCACCTTGTTCTCCAGGAGCGCGACGGCGACCACCACATCGGCTCACCAGACGACGCCGTCCGTCAGTCCGAGCGCCAGCGCGAAGGGAACCCCCAGCCCGAGCACGAGCGCGGAGCCGAAGGCCAAGCACCGTTCGGCCAAGGCCGCCAGGCCCGCTCCGACGTCCGGAGCGTCATCGGCATCCTCGTCGGCTCCGGCGCCGCAGCCCTCGTCGCAAAGCCCCAAGCCCAAGCCCACGCTCGCGCCCCCCACCACTCCGCCGGCGCCAGCCCCGTCACCGTCTCAGACCACAACCAGCGGCTCAAAGTCCGGGGGCTGATGTCTCTGATGGCCTCCGCTTCCGCTGCCGACACCGCCCGACGTCGGACCAGCTCCATCACCCTCGGCCGTCCGGCCGTGCCCGCGGTGGCCGGCCGGACCTCCACCGCACTTGGCACGTTCTGCTCCATCCTGGTGACCCGTCCGGACGCGCTCGACGCGGCCGCTGACCTGCTGTCCGCCGAGCTATCGGCGATCGATTTGGCTTGCTCGCGGTTCCGGCCCGACTCAGAGCTCGCCGCGGTGAACCGGGCCAGCGGCCGCCTCCTCGGCGTCAGCCCGCTGTTCGCCGAGGCACTCGCCGTCGCGCTGCGGGCCGCCGAGATCACTGACGGCGACGTAGACCCCACCTGCGGGCACTCGCTGGTCCGGCTTGGCTACGACCGGGACTACGCCGAACTCGCCGCTGATACGTCGGACCTGACGCTGCCGCCCGCCCCGGCGGCCGGCTGGCAGTGCGTGGAATTCGACGCCGATCGCGGCACCGTCCTGGTGCCCGACGGGGTGCTGCTCGACTTCGGCGCGACCGCCAAGGCGCTGGCCGCCGATCGGGCCGCCGCCGGGATCGCCAGGCAGATCCGCTGCGGCGTCCTGGTGAATCTGGGCGGGGACGTCGCCGTCGCCGGGCCGCCGCCAAACGGGGGCTGGCGGGTCGGCGTCGACGACGGCGTGGCCGGCGCCGGGGCCAGCACCAGTCCCGGCGCCGGCCGTCCTGCCGATCCCGGTGCCAGTACCGGTGTCGACCATCCTGCCGGTGCCGGTGCCGGTGCCGGTGCCGGTGCAGGCGCCGGTGACCGCCGCCGGGGCCGGGATGGGGCCGGCCGCAGGCCAGGGCAGGCCCCGGTAGTGGCGATCGAGTCGGGTGGCCTGGCCACGTCGAGTCCGTCGGTTCGGGGCTGGCGGCGCGGCTCGCGCGCGCTGCACCACATCCTGGTACCAGGTACCGGAGAGCCGGCCGAGATCTACTGGGCGGCGGTCACAGTTGCGGCTGCGAGTTGCGTTGAC
Organism: uncultured Actinomycetota bacterium; assembly: GCA_963850875.1. GTDB lineage: Bacteria > Actinomycetota > Actinomycetes > Streptosporangiales > Streptosporangiaceae > Chersky-822. The sequence goes on along the minus strand of CAWKNA010000003.1, from coordinate 354,601 downwards.
GCCAATACCGCGAGTACCGCGTCGATCATCCGCGGCCGAGCCGCTCCTGCCTGGCTCGAAGAACTGTGCCTGCCGGCCAGGCTCGCCAGGCCAGACGGAACGGTACTCAGCACCGCGGGCTGGCCACGATGAGCCTGAGCCTGTACGGCCCAGGGCTCTGGTATGTCACCAGAGCTGCGGGCCTGATCACTCTGGTCCTGCTGACACTCAGCCTGGTGCTTGGCATCCTGAACGCCAGCCGGTTCACCAGCTACCGCTGGCCCCGCTTTCTGGTACAGGGCATGCACCGGAACCTGTCGCTGCTCGCGCTGGTCTTCCTCGCCTTGCACGTGGGCACCACGGTGATCGACACGTACACCTCGATCGGCCTGCAGGACGCGGTCGTGCCGTTCCTGTCGCCCTACAAGCGGTGGTGGCTCGGACTTGGTGCTATCGCCTCCGACCTGATGATCGCCCTGATCTTCTCCAGCCTGATCAGGCAGCGCCTGGGCCACCGGCTGTGGCGAGCCATCCACTGGGCCGGCTACCTCTGCTGGCCGGTGGCGATCGCGCACGGACTGGGCATCGGCACCGATCACGCCACGACCTGGGTACAAGCTCTGACCTTCAGCTGCATCGGCGCCGTGGTGGTAGCCGCCAGCTACCGGGTGGTTCAGCTGATTCCGGCCCGCAGGCTGGTTCGATGACGGTCGTCGCGACCCGGATTCGGCCGGATTACCTGGCCCGTCACGCCGAGCGGCTGCCTCGGCTGCTGGCCGGTCTGACGGTCGGCCAGCCGGTCGGGCTGAACGCCCATGAGCGCGCCTTTGGCCAGCTGCCGCTGGCCGCCGGCGAAGGCCGCTCGCGCTCGGTCCGAGCCAAGGCGTCCCGGCTGATCGACGTCGTGGAGCGGTCTGGCCTGACCGGCCGGGGCGGCGCCGGCTTCCCCACCGGCCGCAAGCTCCGCTCGGTCGCGGCCGGCCCCGGACCCGCGGTTGTCGTCGCCAACGGAGCCGAGGGCGAGCCGGCCAGCCGAAAGGATCACCTGCTGCTCAGCCGGATGCCGCACCTGGTGATGGACGGCATCGCCCTCGCCGCCTTCGCGGTCGGTGCGACCGAGGCGTACCTGGCCGTGCATGACGAGGATGATCGGCTGCTTGCCAGCCTGGAGGCAGCGGCGCAATCCAGGATCGTCGCAGGTATCGACCAGGTGCCGATCCAGATCGTCGGGACCGACAGCCGGTATGTCGCCAGTGAGCAGACCGCCATCGTGCAGTACATCAACGGCGGACCTGGCCTGCCGACCTTCACCCCGCGGCGCACCCATGAGCGCGGGGTGGCGAACCGCCCGACTGCGGTCAACAACGTCGAGACGCTGGCCCACCTGGCCTTGATCGCCCGCTACGGAGACAACTGGTTCCGCGAGGTCGGCCAGCCATCTTCGCCGGGCACCACGCTGGTCACGGTCAGCGGCGCCATTGCCAGACCAGGTGTCTTCGAGATCGAGCTCGGCACCACCATCGGCGAGGTCATGATGCTGGCCGGCGGACCGGTCGAGCGCCCGCAGGCCGTCCTGACCGGCGGATACTTCGGCACCTGGCTGCCCGCCGAGGTCGCCTGGCCGGTGCCGATGTCACATGCCGGTCTCCGCTCGGTCGGCGGCGCGATGGGCGCGGGAATCCTGTTCGTGCTGCCTGAGTCGTCGTGCGGGCTGGCCGAGACCGCGCGGGTGATCAGATACCTTGCCGGAGAGACCGCCGGGCAATGCGGACCGTGCGTCTTCGGCCTCCCTGCTCTCGCCGACGCGCTGGCTGACCTGGCCTATCACGGTTGTCGCGGTGACGCGGCTGACCGGATCGGCGGCCTGATCCCGCTGATCGAGGGCCGGGGCGCCTGCCGTCACCCAGACGGGGCGACTCAGCTGGCGGCCAGCGCGCTGTCGGCGTTCGGCCGGGACGCGCAGTGGCATGACGAGCGGGGCCCGTGCTACGGCGTGCGCTTCCCGCCGATGCTGCCGGTTCCAGGGGACGCTGAGTACTGGTGAGTCAGCATCTGCGGGTCAACCCGATCATGTGCACTGGCCATGGCATGTGCGCCGAGCTGCTGCCCGAATTCATCACCCTGGATCCGTGGGGTTACCCGATCGTGCCGGATGAACCCGTCCCTGATGAGCTGAAGGGCCTGGCCAGGCGAGCTGCTGCCGCGTGCCCGACGCTCGCCCTGCTGATCGACCGGCGGCGGGATTGACCTGGCCGCGCGACTGCCCGGTGGGACCTGCGCAGGGTGAGCCGCCGCGGGTCAGCTGCCGGGAGTGGCCGGCCGATGCGACCGGCAGGCGCGACCGGCCGAGAGTGATTTGCCGGCACCGAGCTGCCCTGGCCAACGGCAGACTCTCTTGCCGATCGGCGACGGGCGCGCCCGCTCAGCTAACGGCAAGACTGACCCGAGTCAAGCCCGGGCGTGGTCAATTGTCGTGACCGCCCCCGTCGTCGCCGGACTGGAACGGCGACAGATGCGCGACGGGGCTCCCCGCCTGGCACGACACCCGCATCACGATGCCGCCGTTCGAGCCGCGGAACGTGACGCTCGCCACCGACTGCGGACCGCGGACGACATGCTCGGCCTCGTAACCGTTATAGGGGCTCCAGTTGACTAGGTAGGCACCCCTGGCCTGGCACACGGCCACGGCGGTGCCGTCCGGGGAGACGAGCAGCTGAGCGGCACCTGCGCTGGGGGCCGGCCGCTGCCGGTGCGCGGCCGGTTTGGCTGCCCGGCCCGGCGATGCCGACGCTGACGGTGACGGCGCGGGGCGCTCGGCGTTCTCTATCGCGAGCTCGGCGTTGACCTTGCTGACGGTCAGCTGCGTGCTCGGCTGCGCCAGAATGCCCTGGCCCAGCTGCTCAACGGCGAACAGACTGCCTGCGGTGGCGGCAACAGCACCGAGCAGCCAGGCACCCGCACCGATCAGCACCCTGGATCGCACGCCATCGAGGCTGGCCCTGACGAGGTTAAGAGAACGCAAAGGATTCCTCAATCCTCGGCGTGGAATGCGGTGCCGGAGCCGAATTGCCGGTTTATCTGCTATCCGGCTAGCTGATCATGCCGCACCTAGTGGGCCGTACCCTATACCGTCGATATGTGGCGCAGTTGCTGCTAGTGGAAGATGATGCCGCCATCCGCGGCGCCCTGATCCGCGCGCTCACCGAACGCGGGCACGCGGTCTCAAGCACGCCAACCGCGATGGCGGCGCTGCAGCAAGTCCTGGACTCACCGCCGGATCTGGTCATCCTCGACCTCGGTCTGCCTGACCTCGACGGCTACGAGGCACTGCGCATGCTCCGCGCGATCAGCAAGGTTCCCGTGGTCGTGGCGACGGCCCGTGACGACGAGGCGGACATCGTCAGGGTGCTGAACGCCGGAGCCGACGACTACCTGGTCAAGCCGTTCGGCGTCGGCCAGATTGAGGCGCGGGTCCGCGCGGTGCTCAGGCGCGCGAGCGCCGAGGGGGACCGGCAGGCCGGGCCGATCGTGGTCGGCGGACTCCGTCTGGACGGTGAGGGATACGAGGCCACGCTCGACGGAGTGCAGCTCGACCTGTCCAGGCGCGAGTTCGATCTGCTGCACTACCTGGCCGTGCGATCCGGCCATGTAGTCACCAAGCGGGAACTGCTGACGCACGTGTGGCGGCTGCCGTACGGCGGCGCCGACAAGACGGTGGACGTGCATGTCTCGTGGCTGCGCCGCAAGCTCGGTGAGAACGCACAGCAGCCCAGGTACCTGCACACTATCCGCGGCGTCGGGATCAAGCTGACCGCGCCATCATGACTGGGCCGGCCGCATCCTCATGAAGATCCGGGTGATCCTGCTCGTGCTGGCGGTCAGTTCGCTGATCCTGGTCTCGTTCATGCTGCCGCTCGCGCTGCTGCTGCGCAGCTTCGCCGCCGATAACGCGGTGTCCACCGCGCAGATCCGGGCACAGGACATGGCGACGCTGGTCGCCACCTCCAACCCGGCGGCGCTAGGTTCCACCGTGGAACAGGTGAACGCGCAGAATCCGGGCCAGTCCATCACGATCTTCCTGAACGACGGCCAGCGGCTGGGCGTCCCTGCGGCCCGGTCATCCGGCGTCGAGCTCACCGCCCGCAGCGGCGGCAGCTTCACCGAGCGGGTACCGGGCGGGGTAGCCATCTTCGCCGCTGTCCTTGGCCTGCCGCAGGGTCCGATCGTGATCAGGACCTTCGTCCCCGACTCGCAGCTCACCCATGGCGTGACGCAGTCCTGGCTGATCCTCGGCGCCGTCGCCCTCGGCCTGCTCGCGCTCGCGATCATCGTGACGGTCCAGCTCACCAAGAGCTTGGTCCGACCGCTCGGGAATGTCGCGATGGTCGCCGAACAGCTCGCCCAGGGCGACCTGTCCGCCCGTGCACCGGTCGACGGCCCGCCGGAGATCCGGCAGGTGAGCAACGGCCTGAACCGGCTCGCCGCGCGGATCGGCGAGCTGCTGACGCATGAGCGAGAAACGCTCGCCGACCTGTCGCACCGGCTGCGCACGCCATTGACCGCGCTGCGGATCGACGCCGAGTCGCTGCGCGGCGACGAGGAAACCATGATCCGGGTCATCGGTGACGTGGACGCGCTGACCCGGACCGTGAACGAGATCATCTCGGAGGCCAGGCGGCCGACCGCGGACAGCGCTGGCGGGTCCTGTGACGCCGCCGCCGTGGTGCGGGACCGCGCGGCGTTCTGGCGAGCGCTGGCGCAGGACCAGGAGCGTTGGATGACGGTCGAGATCCCGGCGCACAGCCTGCCGGTCCTGGTACCCGCCCAGGACCTGGCCGCCTGCGTGGACATCCTCCTGGAGAACGTCTTCGCGCACACGCCAGAAGGCACCGCGTTCTCCGTCCGGGTCTCCCAGCGGGCCGGCGGCGGTGCTTGGCTCGTCGTCTCGGACAGCGGTCCGGGCTTCTCGCACCCCGACCCTGCCAGGCGAGGCGAGTCCAGCGGCGGATCGACCGGGCTTGGCCTGGACATCGCACGCCGGATCGCCGAGAGCTCAGGCGGATCGCTCACCCTTGGCCGCTCGCCGCACGGCGGAGGTGCGGTGACGATCGGGCTTGGTCCCGCGGCCAGCCGAGCCGTCAGGCCGCGGCGGCATGTCCGCGCCAGGCGGCCGCTCCGGTCCGGCAAGGTGGCGCTGGATGCCCAGATCACCGCCGAGCTCTCCGAATGGGCAGCACTCGCCGACTACGACCACGATAGCTATCGAAACAACTAGAACACATATTCGATTTCGAGTTATACTGTGCCTCGTGGCGCCATATGTACCACCCGGCTGGCCACCTGGCGTTCACCCGCCGGGAAGCCCCGAGTTCGAGCAGTCCGCGGTGACCTGGCTGCTCGACGTGGTCCCGCCGGACTACCTGCTGCACGGTGTACTCAGGCGCCATCCGGTCGCGCTCGCCGCGCTGGCCAGGCATCACCTGACCGCCTGCGTCGAAGGAGCGAGGAGCGGCTACCGAACCGCGCGATCGGAACTCGGCCCCAGCCTGCCGCCGGGTGCAGTCGAGGCGGTGCTGACGGCCTACCGCAGCGAGGGCAAACGACTTGCCGCCGCCGCGCGGTCGGCTGACCTGGTAGAGCGCGCGATGCGCGGCGAGGTATTCGTGCCTGCGCTCAGCGGTGCCCGGTCGGGTAACTCGCGCGGAAGCCGGGATCAGCCGGCTAACTCGCGGGAAAAGCCGGGGCCAGCCGGCTAACTCGCCGGGGAACCCGGGCTGGCGGGTAACTCCACCGGAAGCCGGGACCAGCCGGACTCCGGGCGGTAGCCGCGGACTACGCGGGCTGGCGCACCTGCGATCACGCAGTGGTCAGGGAAGCTGCCGCGTACCACCGAGCCGGCCGCCACGACGACGTTCCGGCCGATCACTGCTCCAGGCAGGATGATCACTCCGGTTCCCAGCCAGGTACCGGCCCCGATCGACACCGGCAGGTTGACCGGCCATTGCCGCCCGATCGGCAAATCGGGGTCGGCATAGCTGTGGTTCTGGTCGGTGATGTACACATACGGGCCGGTGTAAACGTCGTCGCCGATATCGATCGAGTAGTGCGCCACGATGTGGCTCCCCCGCCCGATCACGCATCGGTCGCCGACCCGCAGGACCAGGTCGGGACCCAGATCGTGACCTGGCATCATGCCCGCGCTCAGGGTGACTTGCTCGGCGATCATGGTCCCGTCGCCGATGCCGATCCAGCGCTCACCGAAGACTGTCCCGGCGGGGAAGGCCATCAGCGAGCCGGGGCCGAACGCGCCGAACCTCCGGCCTGCAGTGGTCTCGGCAGTGATCATCCCGGCCTGCTGTGCGCGACGCCAGGCAGCATGAATCACGTTGGCGACGGCCGCGCGTCGCCAACGGGATAGAGATTGCGTTCCCGGCATCGCCGACCACCGTAGCGGCGCTGCTGCGGTACTGCTCGGGTGACCCGGCCTGAACGGCGGGCCATGCCCTGCCTGCGCCTCCGACGGCTGGTATCAGCCGCCCAGCAGGCCGACCTTGGCCGCCCGCGGAGAGCTACCGTCGAGTTCTGAACCGCGGCGTCGCCGGCTATCGGCTCGGCTAGCCGCCGCCAGCTGACCGCAAGCTCCGTCGATCTCGCTCCCGCGGGTATCGCGGACCGACACGGGGATCCCGCGACCGGCCAGCCGCGCCTCGAACTCGGCCGCGACCTGCGGCTCCGACGCCGTCCACCGCGAGCCGGGCGTTGGGTTCAGCGGGATCAAGTTGACGTGGGCGAGCCGGCCTGCCAGCAGCCTGGCCAGCGCGTCGGCCCGCCAGGACTGGTCGTTCACGTCGCGGATCATGGCGTACTCGATCGACACTCGGCGACCGGTCGCCGCTGCATAGCCCCAGGCCGCGTCTAGGACCTCGGCGACCTTCCACCTCCGGTTGACCGGCACCAGCTCATCGCGCAACTCATCGTCGGGTGCGTGCAGTGAGACTGCCAGTCGCACCGACAGCTTCTCCCGAGCGAGCTTCTTGATCGCCGGAACGAGCCCGACCGTAGAAACTGTCAACGCACGCTGGGAGATACCCAGCCCGTCGGGAACCGGATCGGTCAGCCGCCGCACGGCGCCGACCACGCTCGCGTAGTTCGCCAGCGGCTCGCCCATGCCCATGAACACCACGTTGGAGACCCGGCCTGGGCCGCCGACCACCGCACCCTGTGCCAATGCCCGGGCGCCGGCCACCACCTGCGTCACGATTTCCGCCGTCGAGAGACTGCGGGTCAGGCCGGCCTGGCCAGTGGCGCAAAACGGGCATGCCATCCCGCAGCCTGCCTGCGACGACACGCATATCGTGACGCGGCCCGGATATCGCATCAGGACCGACTCCAGATAGGAGCCGTCCGCCGCCCGCCACGCGGTTTTGCGGGTCAGGCCCTGGTCACAGGTGAGCTCGCGCTCCGCGGTCAGCAGCTGTGGCAGCAGTGCCTGGACTAGCGTCTGTCTGACGGCGCTGGGCAGGTCGGTCATCTCAGCCGGCGACTCGGTCAGCCGGCCGAAGTAGTGCCTGGACAGCTGATCCGCTCGGTACGCCGGCTGACCAAGGTCAAGCACCGCGGCGCGGCGCTCGGCGGCATCGAGATCGGCCAGATGACGCGGCGGGCGATCGCGGCCCGGGCGGCGTACCCTGACCTGGAGGTCCTCCAAGCAAAACTCCTCGCGATATCTGCGCTGTTGCTACGTGATCTGCGTAAAGTAAGTAGATTTTCTTACCATGCAGACGCGAGCCAAGACTGGCCTGCCCAGGATATCCGCCAAGCCAGGGCGGCCAGTCACCCTGCTGGACAGCGACAGTCCCTATGGCAGCAGGCGCGTCGTGGTGGAATACGACGGCTGGACCACCGCTGCCTACCTGCACGACCGGAATGCGCCGGTCGCCGCCACCTGGCTCGCCAACCACCGCAAGGCGCCACCGGACGTCGACCTGACCCTGCTGGAGTCCGGCCAAGCTCCCGAGATGCCGGAGTCCCACACCAAGAATCCGGAGGGTCGACCACCGCTGGACCCCAAGTCGCTGCGTGCCGTGTGGTTCGAGGAAGGCGACGGAGTCGCCATCCTTGAGGCTGGCGAGCTTCTCGCAGTGATCCCTGGCTGGTCCGACATGTCCAAGGGCATGCCCGGCTACAGCAGGGACGTTCTCGGACAGACGCCGTTCGGCTGGTCGCTTGAGGACGCCATGGAGGGCCTCGGCGCGCGGGCCGAGGAGGCGGCTGACTTCTGGCGATGGCGGCTTGACCCGGACGCGTGGGCGCAGTTCCAGCAGGGCCTGCTCGGACACCTGCTGGCACGGCTGGGCCCGGGTGCCCGTTACTGGGACGTATCGGGTGCCAAGCAGCCTGTCGTCGGCGTCTCGGAGCGTCCGCCGACCGGTCGCCGGACTTATACGGTGCTGACCACGGTCGGCATGAGCTGCCAGCGGATGCCGGTGATCGAGCAGACCGGCCCGGATGCGGGCCGCCGGGCCAGGATCGAGCTAGCCGTCGCGACGGATCTGCCCAGCAACACCGCCGCCCGCATCTTCCTCTGGCTGGCTCAGTACCCGTGGCGCGAGGTCTCCTGGCTTGGCTCAGGGCAGACGATCCGCTGGTATCACGAGCCGTCAACCTTCCCGTTGGACGGCGGCAATGAGGCCGTGCTCTTCCTCGACGACCCATCGAAATTGCTTGGTCCGGAAGTACCCGACTTGTCTGGCTTTGCCGTGGCTGGCGAGCCTGTCACGTGGCTTTGGCTCATCCCGATTACCAACCGCGAGCGCCTGCTTGCCGACGGCCGCGGTGCCGTCCATCTGGTGAACCAGATGGCGTCGCAGAGCCGCAGCTGGATCGTCAGCTAGCAGGCCAGCTGCGGGATCGTCGGCTAGCAGGGTCAGCTGCGCCGGCCGAGCGCACGCGGCAGTACCCCACGCGGCCCGACCTAGGGCGACGGGTCGTCTCAGTGCCCACCTGCGAGGAAGATCGTCATCAGCAGCCACGAGACGGGCGCGACGATCAGCAGCGAGTCCAGGCGGTCCAGAACCCCGCCATGCCCTGGCAGGATCGTGGACATATCTTTGGTCTCCAGATCTCGCTTGATCATCGACTCAACCAAGTCACCGAGCGTCGCCGCCGTGACGGCGCCCGCTCCGAGAATCAGGCCCTGCCAGATCCTGCCATGCAGCAGCAACGTCAGGCCGATGGCGCCACCCGCCAGACAGGCCACCGCCGATCCGGCCAGCCCCTCCCAAGTCTTCTTCGGGCTAATGGTCGGTGCCATCGGATGGCGCCCGACCATGATTCCGGAGAAGTAACCGCCGACGTCACTGCACACGGCCAGGATCACGAAGAGCAGCGCGCGATGCGGACCGTCTGGCTGGGTCAGCATGAACGCGACGAAGATCGCCATCGTCGGCAGGTAGATCAGGGCGAATGCGCCAGCCATGACATCGCGCAGGTAGCCGTCGGCGCCGCCGGGCAGCCGCCAGGCCAAGATGGCGATGAAGGTCACGGCCAGCGCGGCAACCGCGGCCTGCGGGCCGCGCCAGTATGCCAGGGCGAGCATCACGGCGCCGCCGACGGCGATCGGAACGACCGGAATCCGGATCTGTTTGGTACTGACCGCGTGGCTCAGCTCCCATAGCGCCACTCCGACCAGCAGTGCGACCAGGGCGAGGAAGCTGACCTTAACGGTCAGCAGGGTAACCAGCACCAGAGCGCCGAGGACCAGCCCGACCGCGATCGCGACCGGCAGATTACGGCCCGTACTGATCGTCTTGCGCTCGCTCACCCGGCCCCGCCTTCCCCTGCGCTGGCAGTCTGCCGGGACGATCTTGGACGCCACGATCAACACAGGCCAGCCAGCAACAGCCAAGCCGGCTCGTTCCGGACCTGCTGACGCCGGGGCGCCAAATATACCCGTGTGAGACGCAAAGCTATACCTCGCCAGGCGGCGAAGCTACACCTCGAGCAGCTCAGCTTCCTTGTGCTTCAGCAGCTCATCGACCTGAGCCACGTAGGTATGCGTGAGCTTGTCGAGCTCGCCCTCGGCGCGACGCCCGTCATCCTCGCCAGCCTCCCCACTCTTGACCAGCTTGTCGATCGCGTCCTTGGCGTGGCGGCGGATATTACGGATGGAAACCCTGCTGTCCTCGGCCTTGTGACGGGCCACCTTGATGTACTCCTTGCGCCGTTCCTCGGACAGCTCAGGAAGGACCACCCGGATGATCGAGCCGTCATTCGTGGGGTTCACGCCGAGATCGCTATTGCGGATCGCCTTTTCGATTGCCGCCAGCGATCCCTTGTCGAATGGCTGGATGATGACCATCCTTGGCTCGGGCATATGAAATGAGGCTAGCTGGTTCACCGGGGTCTGCGTCCCGTAGTAATCGGCCGTGATCTTGCTGAACATCGAGGGATGCGCGCGGCCCGTGCGGATGGTGGCGAAGTCCTCCTTGGCAACTGCGACGGCCTTCTCCATCTTTTCCTCAGCCTCGAACAGCGTGTCATCCATCATTGCGGCTCCTCAGCGCCCGTTCCTGCCTACTAGCGTTCCGATCCGCTCGCCGCGCACGGCCCGCACTACGTTGCCCTTCCCCATCAGGTCGAAGACAACGATCGGCAGGTCATTGTCCATGCACAGACTGACGGCTGTGGCGTCCATGAACTTCAGCCCACGACGCAGAACTTCACTGTAGTCAAGATGGTGGATCAGGATCGCATCGGGCGTTTGGCGTGGATCAGCGTCGTAAACGCCGTCCACCTGCGTCCCCTTCAGTACTGCCTCAGCGCCGATCTCCAACGCGCGCTGAGCCGCGCAGGTGTCGGTCGAGAAGAACGGCGCACCGAGGCCAGCGCCGAAGATCACGACGCGGCCTTTCTCCAGATGCCTGATCGCCCGCCGGGGGATGTACGGCTCGGCCACCTGACCCATGGTGATTGCCGTCTGCACCCGGGTCTCGACGCCCAGCTTCTCCAGCACGTCCTGCAGCGCCAGGCAGTTGATCACGGTGCCGAGCATGCCCATATAGTCGGCGCGCGCCCGGTCGATGCCGCGTTCGGACAGCGATGCACCACGGAACATGTTTCCGCCGCCGACCACGACCGCGACCTGGACCCCGAGCCGGGTCGCGTCCCTGATCTCGCGGGCGATGTGCAACACCACATCGGGGGAGATTCCTACCCCCTCGCCTCCGGCGAAAGCCTCACCGGAAAGCTTCAGAACCACGCGGTGCCAGTACAGGCGCCCGTCATCCAGATCGCTGAACGTCTGCCCGGCGACCGGGCCGGCCGCGCTCGTCATCGCACTCTTCGACTGGTGCTATCCGACAACGCGGGCTCCCCTCGCCATTGCGGCCGCCGGGCATGAACTCAACTGGCCTGCCCGATCTGGAACCGCGCGAATCCGTGAACGACAGTTCCTGACTCGGCCAGCAGTTGCCTGACCGTCTTCTTCGGGTCGCGAACCGAGGCCTGCTCGACGAGCACGACGTCCTTGAAGAAGGCGTTCAGGCGACCCTCGACGATCTTTGCGATCGCCTGCTCGGGCTTCCCTTCGTCACGGGTGACCTGCTCGGCTATCCGACGCTCGTTGGCCACGACATCCTGCGGGACCTCGTCTCTGGTGACGTATTGCGGCCGCATCGCGGCTACCTGGTGCGCTACGTCGAGGGCGACACTGGCCCCGGACTCGTCAAGCTCGACAAGCACACCGAGCGTAGGCGGCAGTCCCGGGTCGGACTTGTGCAGGTAGCTAGCGATATAGCCACCGCGCAGCGCGGCGAACCGGCCAAGCTCGAGCTTCTCCTTGAGCGAAGCGCTGGCCTCCTCGATCAGACTGGTAGCGCTCTTCCCGTCCCTAACCAGCAGGGCAAGCACAGCAAGCCGGTCGGTAGCGCCAGCGGCCAGAGCCGCCTTGGCGATGTCCGCGGCGACCTGCTGGAACATGTCGGTCTTCGCCACGAAGTCGGTCTCGCAGTTGAGTTCAACCAGGACACCGCAGCTGGTCCCGTCCAGAGCGGCGGTCACCAGGCCGTTGGCTGCTGTCCGCCCGGCACGCTTGCCCACGTCCTTGGCTCCCTTGATGCGCAGGGCCTCAACTGCGGCCTCGAAGTCACCATCGGAATCCACCAGGGCGTTCTTGCAGTCGAGCATGCCGGCTCCGGTCAGGTCGCGGAGCCGCTTTACGTCTGCGGCGCTGTAGTTCGCCATGTCCTCATCTCTCGCGTCTCGTCATGGTGGCCCGCGATGGGCCCGTCGGCCGGGCGCCGGCCCTCGTCGCCGACCGGATGATTGCTGGTTCGTCGCCAGGCAGGTCAGGCCGGCTCGCCTGCCGCCTCGGTGTCCGCTGCTGTGGCAGCGTCCTGCACGGTCGCATCGTGCGCGACGGCCGGCTCGGTCGCGGCCGTCTCGGTCGCGGCGGCACCCGCCGACTCGGCAGCGGTCCCCACGGCGGCAGTCTCCTCGCCGGATGCCGGCTCAGCGGCGGCCGGCTCGGCAGCGGTCGGCTCGGCGGCGGCCGGCTCGGCAGCGGCCGGTGCGCTGGCGGCAGGCTCAGTAGCGCCACCAGCAGCCATGGCCTCGTCGATCGACTTGCCCTCGAGCAGTTCCCGCTCCCACTCGGCCAGCGGCTCTGCCGCGCCCAGCTGACCGTCTGCGGCCTGCGGCTTCTCCTCACCAGCTGCCCGGCCGGCGCGGGCGATCAGACCGTCAGCGACAGCGTCGGCAATCACTCTGGTCAGCAGCGCGACGCTGCGGATCGCATCGTCGTTGCCGGGGATCGGATAGTTGACCTCGTCGGGGTCGCAGTTGGTGTCGAGGATGGCGATGACCGGGATGCCAAGCTTGCGAGCCTCGCTGATCGCGATGTGCTCCTTCTTGGTGTCCACCACCCAGATCGCGCTCGGCACCCTGGACATGTCCCTGATGCCGCCAAGGGAGCGCTCCAGCTTGTCCCGCTCGCGCCGCAGCTGAAGCAGTTCCTTCTTGGTCAGGTTGGATGCCGCGACGTCGTCGAAGTCGATCTCTTCGAGCTCCTTGAGCCGCTGCAGCCGCTTGTAGACCGTGGAGAAGTTCGTCAGCATGCCGCCGAGCCAGCGCTGGTTGACAAACGGCATGCCTACCCGCCGCGCCTGCTCCGCGATCGCCTCCTGCGCCTGCTTCTTGGTGCCGACGTAGAGTACCGAGCCGCCGTGCGCGACGGTCTCCTTGATGAACTCATACGCGCGGTCGATGAACTGCAGCGACTGCTGCAGGTCGATGATGTAGATGCCGTTGCGCTCAGTGAAGATAAACCGCTTCATCTTCGGGTTCCAGCGTCGGGTCTGGTGCCCGAAATGGACGCCGCTTTCCAGCAGCTGCCGCATGGTGACGACCGGAGCCATGCCGGTGTCCCCTTTCCTGTCGTGCGCCCGCCTGCCGGCTTGGCGCGATCGGTTGCTCCTGGCGTCCGTACGCCCTCGCCGCGGGTACCCCCGCGGACCGGTGAGGTGCGTTCCGCCGGGAAATGGGACCGTCTTCCTGGCGGCAAGCGGACGCGCGAATTTGGCCTCCGGACCGCGCAGGCGCGCAAAACTAACCGGGGCCGCAGATCAGTCTACATCCAGCCAGCCCTCCGGCGCCTGCTCGGATCCGGCACCAGCCGGACCTGCGACAGCCTGGGGGACGGCCCGTTCAGGCTCTAGGGTGTGCCTGCCGGTAAGCCGACACCAGCCGCGCGATCGACACGTGCGTGTAGATCTGGGTGGTCGCCAGCGACGCGTGGCCCAGAATCTCCTGCACGCTGCGCAAGTCTGCGCCGCCTTCAAGCATGTGCGTCGCCGCGGTATGGCGCAGACCGTGCGGACCAGTGTCGGGCACCCAACCGGCCGCGGCGACCCTGGCGTGCACAACCCGGCGGACGGTGCGCTGATCGATCCGACTGCCGCGTGCGCCAAGGAAGAGAGCCGGTCCGGAGGCATCGCTGGCCAGCAGCCTCCGCCCGGCGCTGCGCCAGCGGTCCAAAGTAGTGGCGGCCGGCTGCCCGAACGGCACGACGCGCTCCTTGCTGCCCTTGCCAAGCACCCGGACGGTCCGGCGGGCGGGATCGATGTCATCGATGTCCAGCCCGCAGAGTTCACTGACCCGGATGCCCGTGGCGTATAGCAGTTCCATGATCGCGGTGTCGCGCAGCACCACCGCCGCCGCACCTGGAGCCGATGACCGCCCGCCAGCAGGCGCCTGGTCCGCGCAGGTCTCAAGGACAGCCCGCATCTGGTCGATAGCGAGCACCTGCGGGAGATGGCGGCCAGCTTTCGCCGTGCCGAGCTGCGGACCTGGGTCGCGGTCAATTAGCCCGCGCTGGTGCGCGAACGCGGTAAAAGCCCTGGCTGCCGCAGCCCGCCGGGCAATCGTCGCTCGTGACTGCCCGGCCGCGTGCTGCGTCGCAAGCCAGGCCCGGATTACCGAGATGTCCAGCTCGGTTACGGCCTCGACTCCGCACCAGGCGGCGTGGCAGAGCATGGACCGGATGTCGCCGACGTATGCCCGGACCGTATGCGGCGAAAGGCCACGTTCGGCCGCCAGGTGCCGTTCGAATGCGACCAGCGGCTCAGCTAGCGAGGACGGCAGCGGCTCATCGCCAGATCCGCTGGCCAGATGGCCTGGCCCGCCTCCTGATGCCTGGCCCGACTGGCGCGCACCGCTGCCCGACAACCCGCCGGGCTGGCGGGCACGGCTACCCGACTGGCGCGCATCGCCGCCCGACACCCTGGCCGACTCGCGCGCACGGCTGCCCGATGCCCCGCCGGGCTGGCGGGCACGGCTACTCGACTGAGGTGCCCGGCTGCCCGACACCCCGCCCGACTCGCGAGCAACCGAACTCCACGCGTTGTCAGGTTCAGGTTGCGCGCGCATCTCCTCAGTGTGCGCCGCACCGACGCCGTGATCGCTCTGCCACGCTCGTATCCCGGCTTACCTTCGCTCGCGCCGCCCGAGCGCTGGCCTCCGTCGCTCGCGCCGCCCGATTCCTGGCTCGCCCGGCCCCGTGTGGGCAGCCCCGATTCGCCACCCCGTTCACACTGTCCGTCGACTCGCGATCCGCCTCACGCCGATCCAAGATCCCGCCGTTTGCGCCAGCCCTGATCGCAGCGTTCCACGTGACCGGAGGCGGCCAGCAAACCCAGGCAGCGCAGTGCAGTGTCCAGATCCACACCTGCGAGCATCGCGATGGTAGCCGGACCGCGCCCGGCACGTGGCCGCACGGCGCCAAGGACAGCGGCCGTCACGGGATCGAGGCTGTCGGCCGGGACGGCAGGCTCGCGTTCCGGCCCGCCGTTCGCCTCACCCAGCGGTGCGATCATCTCGATCACATCCTGTGCTCCGGTCACGCAGGCAGCCCCCCACTCTCTGATCAGCTCGTGGCAGCCGGCCGACTGCTCAGAGGTGACCGGACCGGGGACCGCCATCACCGGCCGGTTGATCTCGCGGGCGTGCCGCGCTGTGCTGAGCGCCCCGCTACGCAGCGCCGCCTCGACAACCACGGTGCCCCGGCTCAGCGCCGCGATCAGCCGGTTGCGGATCAAGAAGCCGGGCCGGGTCGGTGCCCGATCAGGCGGGCTCTCGCTGACCAGCACGCCGCTCTCGGCAACTGCTCCGAACAGGTCGTGGTGGCCCTTCGGGTACCCGAAGCTGAGCCCGCTGGCCAGCACTGCGACAGTGCACCCGCGAGCGGCCAGCGCACCGCGATGGGCGCAGGCGTCGATGCCGTAGGCCCCGCCCGAGACGACCGTGTAGGCCCGTTCGGCCAGTGCCGCGGTCAGCTCGGTGCAGACATGCGACCCGTACGCGGTCGCCGCGCGCGATCCGATCACCGATACCGAGCGCAGGCACGCGTAGCGCAGGTCCGTCGCTCCGCGCAGCCACAGCACGACCGGCCGGGCAGCACCGAGGTCGTCGAGCTGGGTGGGCCACTCCGGCTCGCCCGGACACGCCAGTCGCAACCCGCCCCGCTCCCAGGCGGTCAGCCGCGCCTGGGTCGGGATCTGGCCAATCCGCGCCCGCCACCGCTCGAGAGCACGTTCCAGACCGGGGATGCCGCACCCGGCCGTAAGGGGTGCCGCCCGCGCATCACCGCTCGCCGACACCGCGGCAACGATCTCCGCCGGGCCCCAGCAGCGCAGCAGCGCGCCAAGCACCGGGTCGCCGGGCTCAGCCAGGAAGCTGAGCGCCGCCCTAGCCAGCCGCTCCTGACCGGACACCGCGCTCACGTACCCACCGCAAGCATGATCACCGGCCCGTCCCAGGTACCTGTCTCGCCTGCAGGGCCAACCTGCGTGTCCTCAGGGTTCACCCGCACCACCTCCTGCTACCGACGATGGCGCCACCGCCCAGCCGGCGCTCGCCTGCGGCTAGCCCTGTGGATGAAACGGGTAGGCACGGCCCGACGTGTGGATACCGGCGGCCGAACTGTCAGCCCGGCGTGCTCTAATCGCCGTCCTTGCCTGATCTACTCTCACCGGACGCCTCGGCGCTGGCGGGGTCCGATTCTGCGAACTTAGAACGGATCCTCTGGTGAGCGACGTTGGCGAGCTCGGGTGCTCCTTATGGCAACGGCAGCGCCACGGCCATGGCCTCCCGGTCGGCCACGGTGGTGACGTAGTCGCCAACCGCCACGCATGAATGGCCAGCTATGCACGTCACCCAGCCGAGATACGAGCTCTGGCTGACACCACTGCCGGCGTTTGACGGCGGCTTTACCTGGATCGCCCGTGACCAATGCCCTTTGACCTCCGCTACCCGCATCGCCAGCTCATGATTGGCCGCGGTCAGATAGCCGCCGACCGCGACGCAGAACCCGGTTCTGATGCAGGCCACCGACCCGAGACCGGCACCGGGGTTCGGCCCGGCATTGACCGGCGCCGTGATCTCAACGGCTCGCTGCCACCTGGCCCTCGACTCAGTGACGATCATCGCTTCCTGGTGGTTCGAGCGGGACCGGTAGGAGCCCGACGCGACACAGGACCCGCTGGCCGTGCACGCAACCGAGGAGATCCCGGCGTCCGGGTTCGCCGACGCGCCCGGCGGGTTGGCGATCTCAACCGCTCACCGCGGTGTTCAGCGGCAGGCGGGGCTTGATGGCTAGGCCCCAGGTTCCTGCGGACTCGGTCGCGACGAAGCCTTCCTCGCTGGCCGGAGGGCTCGGCTCGTAGGAACCTACCGCCACGCACGAGCCTGGCCCGGTGCAGGCCAGCGAGTCGACCGAGCCGTTGGGGTTCGTGAACGCGTCCGAGGGCATCTGCAGCTCGCGCGCCCGGGCCCACGTACCGTGCGAGTCGGTGGCAATCATCGCCTGACCGAACTCCGAGGTGTCGTTGTAGGTGCCGCCAGCCACGCACCACCTGGTCCCGGTGCAGCTCACCGCGAACAGGCCCGCGAACGGGTTCGGCGCACCGGTGCCGCCGACTGTCACGGCAGGCTAGCCCGAACGAACCCGCACCGGATGGCTCACCGACCGGCCGTGCGCCGCGGTAGCAGGCAGGACCGCCCGGTAAACCCGGCCGGTCAGGTGCGGTCGCACGAGGAAGGCAGCCTGGTCGCCGCTGTCCAGCCGGTGCACGCGCACGGTCAGCCAGCCTGCACCCGACCAGGCCTGCAGCACGACGACGTCACCAGGAACCGCGAGCGGACAGCTGACCGTCAGCACGTCCGCGCGCCCGCGCGGGCCGGCGGCGACACTGATCGACACCGGCGGCACGACAATGACCAGCACCGGCTGGCTCCACGCACCATTCGGGCCGGTGAGCCGGAACACGGTATTCGTGGTCAGGTCCTCGACAGCTAGCACGGCGCGGCCGTCGGACCCCGTCGTCGCATCCCCGGCCAGGTGCCAGGCCGGCTGGCCGGCTGGGCGCTCGAGCAGGCTGAGCTTCGCGCCTTGAATGGCGTGGCCCTGATCGGTGAGGTGGCCGGTGAACACCCCGCCAGCGCCCGCAGGAATCCGGCCACGCGCGACGGTGACCGACAGACTCGGTGGCACTTGGGCGGCCGCGGAGCTGGACGGGCTCGGCCGCGGCGCGGGTGACGACGCAGGCGGCGACGCGTGCGCGGTGGACCTCCCTGAGCTGCCAGCCGACGGCGAGGTGCTATGGGTGGTAGCAGGCCCGGCAGGATGCCGAAGGCCCGATGCCGGCCCGGGGTGGTGGACGTCTGGGACTCCGACAAAACCAAGCACCCGGTATGCCACGTGCTGCACCGGCGCTGGCAGCGCTTCGGTATACGCCGCCGCGGCGAATACGCCGACCAGGGCGACCGCCACGGCGGCCGCCAGCCGGCGTGAGTGGCCTGCCTGACGCCCGGAGCCGCGCCGCCTGAGCACGGTAGCTGGCAGCTCCCGGCGTGCCCGGAACATCGCTAGCGCAGCGCTCTCCCCGGTGAGCTCATCGGGCGTCGGACTGCAGGTCAGCAGATCGACCAGCCGGTCAAGGCCTGGCTCGCCAGGAACGATGTCATTCGGAAGGTCGGCGTTCACTGAGTCCACCTCCTCGGCGTCAGGAGGCGCAGATCAGGAGCCGTCCGTTCCAGGCCCGGGTCGGTGGCCAACGCCTGGACCCGAGGGTCAGCGGCCAGTGCCCGGAGTCCGCGGTGCAGTGCCACTCGCACCGCGCCAGGAGACTTGCCGAGGATGTCAGCCACAGCCGGCGTCTCCAGGCCCGCGATCACGCGCAGCGCCACAGCTTCCGCCTGGTCCCGCGAGAGCGTGTCGAGCAGCCCGATGGCCTTCTTGACCGCAATGCCGTCGAACACCTGGTCCTCAACCATCCGGTCATCGGCCAGGCCGTCGAGGCCATCGGCCACCGGGCTGGTCCGACGCCGCTTCCTGGCCCGCGCGGCGTCGATGGCGCGATGCCGCCCGACGCTGAACAGCCAGCGCCGGAAGCCCTCCTCACCACCCGTGAACGTGTGCAGGTCGCGAACCACCTGCAGCCACGTCTCGCTCGCCACGTCATCAGGGTCATCGCAGCGCAAGACGCGCAGGTAACGTAGCAGGCGCGGCTGCAGGCTTCGCCAGAGCTCAACGAATCCGGTCTCGTCGCCTGATCGGGCCCGGTCGAGCGCCCCGTCCAAGTCGCCAGTCTCTACCGCCATCGCGTCAGCAAGGGTCTCACACCGGCAGGCTGGTCAGAGCCGATCACCATAATCTTCGCATTCGGTCTAACCTTGCCCGCCGGCGTGCGACCCACGTTGCGCTAGGCCTTCGCCTTGACGGTCACGACTCGGCTGTGACTCGGACTGAAGTTCAGGCTGCCCCTGAAGACCAGCACGTACTGTGCGTTGACCTTCGGGTCGACCACGAACGCCACCCCACCGAACCGGTGGGTGACTTCCCGGCCCACGACGACCCACTTGCTATCGGCCGTCCTGCGGTCCAAGTAGACGACCTTGCCCCGAAGCGGGACCCGGTGCGACCTCAGGTCTCCGACGATCACCGCCACGTGCCTGTGGTGCAGGATCGCCGGCACCTTCGCGATGGACAGGTGCGTAGCCAGTCGCGGCACATTTGTTGTGGCGGCGCTCGCGGCACCGGCGGTCGCCGTCGCCCCGGTGACGGCAATCGCAGCGGCGGCCGCAAGCGATCCTGCTCGGGCAAGTAGGGATGCGCGCATTGCTCTCCTTCGGTTCAGGCCTCAGACCTGAGGCAGCTGGCAAACACCGACTAGAGCGACATAGGCCCCTGTTGCGTTACTCAGGTCTGCGGACATGGCCATCGGAGCGTCCCCAGTCACGCTCTGCACTTGATCCCTGTCTGAATCAGTAGCCAAAACTGCATAATCCTGCGATTGCGGGGTAGAACTCAGCAAGGCAGTCGCGTTAGATCTGCAATACCCACCGAACTAGGGGTATTATGCAGTGGTGACTCGCTCGTCGACCCTTGCCCGGATCACCGATATCGCCCAGGAACAGTGGGGACTCGTGACCCGCAGCGAACTGGAGCGAGCGGGAGTCCCCCAGACCACCATTGAACGAATGACCGCACCCGGCTCCTCCCTGGAGCGAGTGGCGCACGGCGTCTACCGCCTGGCGGGAACACCCGCCCCAGACCATCTGGAACTCCGCGCCGCCTGGCTTCAACTGGCACCAGGTGTCCCAGCGTGGGAGCGAAGAGCAGACGAGGGAGTCGTCTCCCACCGATCGGCGGCGGCCATCTGCGGGATCGGACACCTCCCAGCCGATCGGCACGAGTTCACTGTGCCGCGGCGTCGGCAGACCCGCCGGCCGGATGTCCGCATCCATGTGCGCCACGTCGATGACGGAGAGTGGATCGCCCTTCAAGGCCTCCCGCTCACTCGGCCTTCGCGAATCGCGTCAGACCTCCTCTGGGATCAGGAGGATCCCGAGGCGGTAGCCCAAATTGTGGTGGATGCCATCCGGGGGGCCTTCGACTACCCCGGAACCTTCGCTGACAGCCTCGCACCGCATGCAGCCCGGTTCGGCCTGCGGCGCGCAGACGGGATCGCCCTCCTGGGCTGGTTCTTCGAACTGGTCGGTGATCCCGCGACAAATCGGTGGATGACGCAGGCCAGAGAGCACATTGACCGCACGTCGGCCCGGCCGGCGTCGGGCGTAGGGACAGGACCATGACTGCGGCAGGACGTTACACGACGCCGCCCGCCTTTCGCCGCGCCCTGACAGACCGGCTCAAGAAAATGGCGGGCGATACTCGCTGGAACCTCCCTCAGCTCCAGCGACAGGTCGCCTACGACCGGCTGCTCGAACGGCTGTACATCGTCGACGACGGTTGGATCGTCAAGGGAGCGACGGCGCTTCTCGCCAGGGACCTCGGCGTGCGAGGCAGCCTGGACGTGGACCTTTACCGCGAGGCCGCACGGGAGGTCGCTGAAGCAGAGCTGCGGCAGGCGGCGACGTCCGATCTCGGGGACTGGTTCCGGTTCGAGATCGGGGCAGGGTCGGTGATCGGAAACGATGGCGTTCGGCTGCCAGTGAACGCTCTCGTCGGAGCGACGACCTGGGTCAAATTCCATGTCGATCTCGTCGGCAGTGACCGGCGCATGACGGGGCAGCCGGAAAGAGTGCCGCCGCTCGCCCGCGGCGTGATACCCGACGTCGCGCAGCGGGGATACCGGGCGTATCCGCTGGCCGATCACGTCGCCGACAAGGTCGCAGCGACATATGAGCGGCGTGGGGACACGCGGATCCCCTCCACGCGTTACCGCGACCTTGTCGACCTGGTGGCGATCATCACGGGCGCTTCAGTGGATGCGCAAGCACAGACGACCGCGATGACATCGGAGTTCCGGCGTCGTGTACTCAGCCGGCCAGGGCGCTTCAACGTTCCGGATCGCGCTCTCTGGGCGACGGGGTACGCAGCGGAGGCACGACGCTCCCTGCTCGACATTGCCCATACCCTCGACGAAGCTCTTGCCACCGTACGCCCGTTCATCGATCCGATCCTCGACGGAAGTGCAACGGGCCGTTGGAACCCGACGAAACGGCGATGGTCTGGATCGTGACATCGACCAAGCACGTTGGACACCGGAGCTGGCATCTTTACGACGATCATGCGCTGGCCACGGTGACGCGACGCCTCGACCGCCTGGCCCCCGAAGTCGACACGATTCATCGCAGAACTGTCTTTCCAGATCCCGGACGGCGCCATGGCCGAGTGCATATCCTCCGGTCTGCGGCAGTCGGTCAGCCGCGGCCAGATCACGCTTACCGCTTCCGGCGTTCACCAGGACGTCCCTAGCCACAGCCCGAGCGCGTACCCGACCTCAGGTGCACGCGGGCGCGGGATGCCGGCGAGGTCGGCGAGCGTCCAGGACAGCCGGAGCACCCGGTCGGCTCCCCGAGCGCTGATCTGGCCGAGGTCCATCGCCCGCTCAAGCGGTGCGAGCGCACCGGCCTCCGGGGCGAACCTTCGTCGCAGCTCACTGCCCGGAATCTGGGCGTTGAGCCGCCACGGCGTCCCGGCCAGCCGGGCACCGGCCCGTTCCCTGGCCTCACGGACCCGGGTGGCAACGACGGAGCTCGGCTCGGTCAGATTCCGGTCGCTGAGCAGCTCAGCACGCCGGACCGGCAAGAACTCGATCTTGGCGTCCACCCGGTCAAGCAGCGGCCCGGACAGCCGCGCCAGATACCGGCGGCGGGTCAGCGGGGTACAGCCGCAGGACGCGCCCACGGTCCCAGCGCCCGCGCACGGACACGGGTTCGCCGCCAGGATCAGCGTGAACCTGGCCGGGAAACGGGCTGTCACGCCCGCCCGGGCGACCAGCACCTCACCCGACTCCAGCGGCTGCCGGAGCCCGTCGAGGACATCACGCGAGAACTCGGGAGCCTCATCGAGGAACAGGCAGCCGTGGTGCGCGAGCGAGGCAGCACCAGGCCGGATGATGCCGCTGCCGCCACCCACGATTGCCGCCCTGGTAGCCGTGTGATGCGGAGCGCAGAACGGCGGCTCGGTGATCAGCGGCCGCCCAGACGGCAGCGTGCCGGCCACCGAGTGAATGGCGCTGACCTCGAGCGCGGCGGCCGGCTCCAGCCTGGGCAGGACAGTCGGGATCCGCTCAGCCAGCATCGTCTTGCCCACCCCCGGCGGTCCGAGCAGCATCAGGTGGTGGCCGCCAGCGGCGCAGATCTCGGCGGCCCGCCTGGCGACAGGCTGCCCGACAAGATCAGCCAGATCCTTGCCGCCGCCCGCGCCGTAGCCCGCGGGAAGCACCGATCTGCCACCTGCTAGTGCCAGCTCCGGCCCGGTATCCGCGCCAGGTCTCGTACCCGGCCGCTGACCGTCGCCCGGACAGGTGGCGAACATCGCGGCAGCGTCTCGGCCAGGCTCGAGGACGGTCACCGCCGCGCCGTCCTTGGCCCGCTGGCCGTCTCGCAGCCACGCGGTCATCGCCGCCAGGCTAGGCGCGGAGATCACCCGGAGTTCGGGAACCAGTGCGGCCTCGGGAGAGTTCTCCGCGGCGACGGCGACCGCCGCGAACCCGGCCGCCGCAGCCGCCGCGGCGGCCGGCAGCACGCCAGGGACTGGACGTACCCTGCCGTCGAGGCCGAGCTCGCCGAGCAGCATCAGCCCGCGCAGCCGGGCAGCGGGCACCGCGCCTGCCGCAGCCAGGATCGCCACTGCCATGGCTAAGTCGAAGCCACTGCCGCGCTTGGGGAGGCTCGCCGGGGACAGGCCGACGGTGATCCTTCGGTGCGGCCAGCTCTCGCCGCTGTTCACGATCGCCGACCTGATCCGGTCCCGTGCCTCTCGCAGTGCGGCATCGGGCAAGCCGACGAGAAGCAGGGCGACGAGGCCGTTCTCGATATCGGCCTCGATCTCCACAACGTGACCCTGCACACCGACAAGGGCGATGGCATGCGTCCGGGCGAGCGTCATCTAGCCCACGCCACGGATGTGCTCGACCTCGAAGTCACCAGACGGGGATTTCAGCACGCCGACCACGTCGACCCGGAGCTGGTCGAATAGCACCCCGTGCGCGATCACCCAGTGCACGGCCAGCCGCCGGAGCCGGATCCGCTTCTGCCTGGTGATCGCCTCGATCGGTGTGCCGAATCCCACCCCGGACCTGGTCTTCACCTCGCAGACGACCAGCGTCCGTCGCTCGGCAGCGACAATGTCGATCTCGCCCTCAGCGCATCGGTAGTTCCGGTCCAGGATCCGGAATCCGGCCTGCTGCAGGTATTCCACCGCCAGCTGCTCGCCCTGCCTGCCCAGGACATCCTTGGGATGCACGCCCACCACCTCCGGAACCGACGGTGCCGGAGGACAGCCTGATGCCGCTCAGGTCGGCGGCATCCTGTGGATCAGGCGCTCCCGGCGGGCTGTCCCTGTGGGTGGCGGGGGCGGCCTCCGCCAGTGATGTCGGTCCAGTGTGGTTGAATGCCGGGCCGCACAGTGAGTGCCCACCGAGCCGGCCAGGTAGGTGGCCACCGAGCCGGCCAGGTAGGTGGCCACCGAGCCGGCCAGGTAGGTGGCCACCGAGCCGGCCAGGTAGGTGGCCACCGAGCCGGCCAGGTGGGTGGCCACCGAGCCGGCCAGGTGGGTAGCCGCCCGGCCGACCAGGTCGGTAGCCGCCCGGCCGACCAGGTCGGTAGCCGCCCGGCCGCCGATCTGGCTCGGGCCTAGCTCTGGGTTTCCTCGGGAAGCTGGAGGTCGCTCTTGGCGAGTTCCTCGATGTTGACATCCTTGAACGTCACCACCCTGACGTTCTTCACGAACCGGGCCGGACGGTACATGTCCCAGACCCACGCGTCGTGCATGGTGACCTCGAAGAACACCTCACCGTTGTCAGCCGTGCGCACATTCAGGTCAACGTCGTTGGTGAGATAGAACCTGCGCTCGGTCTCGACGACATGGGTGAAGAGCCCGACGACATCGCGATACTCGCGGTAGAGCTGCAGCTCCATCTCGGTCTCGTACTTCTCGAGGTCCTCCGCGCTCATGTTCTCCCCTCCAATGAGCCACCGGGCGCCTCTGCTTCCGCTCCGGTTTCCCTGCCGGACGCGGCGACCGACGAGCCCGCGATGAACTCAACGATAGGACCATCGCGCCCGTCCTCCAGAACCGTGAACCCGTTTGCTTCCGACCCGGTGCCGAGCCGCGATCTGACGCGGCCCTCCGGCAGCGGGCCGCAGGGCACCCCCGCACCGTGTTCCGGCACCCCGTCGCAGGCCTGCACTGCGCTGCCGTCAGCGATCAGCTCGACGCCCAGCCTCGACACGTTCACGAACGAGCGCCGGTGCACCGGGCTAGGTCCATACGCGGCAAGAGCGGCCATGTGGCTGGCCGTGGAATACCCCTTGTGCCGGGCGAATCCATACTCGGGGTGCTGCGCGTGCAGCGCACGCATGAGCCGGTCCCTGGTCACCTTGGCGACGATGGATGCCGCGGCGACGCAAGCGGCGACCTGATCCCCCTTCCACATCGCCAGGGCAGGCACGGCGAGTCCGGGTACCGCGAATCCGTCGGTCAGCGCATAGCCAGGAGTTGCGGTCAGACCGGCCAGAGCGCGTCGCATGCCGGCCACATTGCAGACGTGCAGGCCAAGCCGGTCGATCTCGGCTGGGCCGATCACGACAACATGCCAGGCCAGCGCAGACCGAACGATCTGCCGGTAGGCCGCCTCCCTGGCACGCGCGGTCAGCGTCTTGGAATCGGCGATCTCGGCCATGCCCTCACCGCGCCAGCCATCGAGCGCGACAGCCGCGACGACCAGCGGTCCGGCGCAGGCACCCCGGCCGGCCTCATCGATCCCGGCCACCGGCCCGAGCCCAGCCCGGGCGAGCACCCGCTCATAGCTGGTCAGCCCGCCATCGCGCCTCGGGGTATAACCGACCGGCCGGCGCACGCCTGCCGCGCTCGACCCGGCCGACCTCGGCGGTGAGGTCTGCACCTCGTCACCAGCGCCGCAGCCTGCGACGCTCCCTGAGCCTGCGGCCTGCCCGCAGGCGCAGCCGCCACTCAAGGAACGTCAGCGGAACCGCGGCGGCGAGACCCGAAGCCAGTGGCAGGTACGGCGCTGACGGCTGCAGGCGCATCCCGCGCGTCAACGAGGCAGTCAACGGACCGGACGGCCCAGCCGCCGCCGAGCCCTGCAGGCCTGGCTGGCCGAAGATCGAGGGGACAGAAAGGATCCTGATCCGGCTGGGCGGCCATACGATCATGAACGCCCGCCCGATGACCTTGTTCGCTGGGATCGTGCCATCCCGGTCGTACGGCGCGCATTCGGCGCCGGGGTACGCACAATCGTGCAGCCGGGAATCGGCTGAGTCGAGCCTGTTGTCGCCCATCACCCACAGCCGGCCAGGCGGTACCACGACGTTGAAGTGGTACTGCGACGGCTGCTCGCCTGGATGCACGTAGGTCTGCTCGTCCAGCGGTACCCCGTTGACCGTGATCTGGCCTGCTGCATTGCAGCAGATCACGCGATCACCGGGGATCCCGATCACCCGCTTGATGTAATCGGTCTGACCTGGCATCTGCCCGAATAGCCCGGCGATCGAGCGGAACAGCGCCCCGAGCGTATCGTCGTAGACTCGCGCCACCGGATTGCGACTCGCCGGTGCCGCCGGGGTGGCCGTGTACCACGAGCCGCTTCCGTCGAACACCACGATGTCACCCCGGCCGATCGGCCTCAGGTGGTAAACGAGCTTGTTCACCAGGACCTTGTCGCCTTCCAGCAGCGTGTTCTCCATCGAGCTAGACGGGATGAAGAACGGCTGGACCACGAATGTCTTGATCAGCAGCGCGATCGTCAGTGCGACGGCGAACAGCACGACCATTTCGGTCAGGAACGAGAAACGCCCCCGGCCGCGTGGCTCGGCGCTTTGCTTACCAGCCACGTCGTCGTCAGCTTCCTGGAGTTCCGATGCCATCGCGGCGGAACTCCCGGCGTCGTCGGTCCCGGCATCGTCGGGCCCGGTGGCGTCGGCCGACACGGCCAGCACGTCATCGTGCGTGCGCTGCTCGTCGCTCATCATCACCATCCAGCCTAGCGGCCACCCGGCCGGCCCAGCGGCCCTAGCAGCGGCCGGGCGGGATATGCGCCGGCAGCGGAAACCGGAAATTACCAGCAGCGGAAACGCCGAGCGCACTCCGTCTGCCGGAACGGCAGCCTATCGCCTGGACGGCGCTGATCTGACCTAAGGAGCAGCCGATCAGGCCGTGGCAAGCCGGCCAGCCAGGTGACCGATGATCACCGGAACTCCAAAGCAGAACAGGCAGCACCAGGCTGGGCTCAATCCTGATGCTGCCAGGCAGGCAGTGCGTCTTAGCCGCCAGATCGGTGCGAACAGCCGCCGGCTACCTGCGCTCCTTGATCCTGGCGGCCTTGCCGCGCAGGGAGCGCAGGTAGTACAGCTTGGCGCGGCGCACCCGGCCCCTAGTCACAACCTCGATCAGGTCGATGGCCGGGGTGTGCACCGGGAAGGTCCGCTCGACGCCTACCCCGTAGCTGACCTTCCGCACGGTAAAGGTCTCCCGCGCGCCGCCGCCCTGGCGGCGGATGACGATGCCCTGGAACACCTGGATCCTGGAGCGGTTGCCCTCCGTGACCCGGACATGCACCTTCAGGGTGTCGCCAGGCCGGAAGACCGGGATGTCGGTTCGGATCTGGGAGCGCTCAAGTTCGGCAATCGCGCTGTGCATCGCTTCGTCCTCGGTTGTCATCACGCGCACGCCTGCTGATGCGCTGAGGTGGTCTGGCCGCCGCTGGGGCATGCAACCGCGTCCCGCGCGACTGCGGCCGACAGCGGGACGACGGCTTTCAGTGTGCCACATCTTCCCCGCTGACTGCGAAACCAGCCTCGGAAAGCACTTGACGATCCCGTGTGCTCAAAGCCGCATGAGGCAGCCTAGCGGCCAGATCTGGC
Source organism: uncultured Actinomycetota bacterium (assembly GCA_963850875.1). Taxonomy (GTDB): domain Bacteria; phylum Actinomycetota; class Actinomycetes; order Streptosporangiales; family Streptosporangiaceae; genus Chersky-822. The sequence goes on along the minus strand of CAWKNA010000003.1, from coordinate 327,214 downwards.
CGGTTCTGGGCAGTTCGACGAAGCGCGTGGTCCCGGCGCCAGCGGGCGATGGCAGCGTGATCGCCGGAAAGCAGCACCTTCGGGACATCCAGACCGCGCCAGGTTCTCGGCCGCGTGTAGGCGGGTCCCTCGACCAGCCCGCTCATCGTGCCGTCCCCGGCACCGAATGAATCATCGGTAGCAGACTCAGCATTGCCGAGAACGCCGGGTATCAGGCGACAGATCGCCTCGATCATCACCAGCACCGCCGGTTCGCCGCCCGCCAGCACGTAATCGCCGATCGTTATCTCACGCACGGGCATCCTGGTCCGTGCTTCATCGACGACCCGGGCGTCGATGCCCTCGTACCGGCCGCAGGCAAAGATCAGGTGGCTCGCCCTGGCCAGCTCGCCGGCCATTGCCTGGGTGAAGACGACGCCGGCTGGCGTAGGCACGATCAGCTGGGGCCCGTCGTCTTGCTGCTGGCCAGGCTGGAGCTCCCGGTCTAGGTCAGGATCTGCCGCCGAGCCGCGGCCGTCCGCCGCTAGGCGGGCAGCTCCGGTCGCCGCGCCCGTGGCTGAGGAGCTGCCGGCAGCGGCGGTGACCGCGTCCAGCGCCTCGCCCCACGGCTCCGGTTTCATCACCATCCCCGGGCCGCCGCCGAACGGTGTGTCGTCCACCGTCCGGTGCGGGTCATGCGCCCAGGACCGCAGGTCGTGGACTCCGAAGATGATGTCGCCTCGCTGGGCCGCCTTACCGATCAGCGAAACCCCGAGCGGGCCGAAGTAGTCAGGGAAGATCGTGATGATATCGATACGCACGCAGCAACTCCTCCCCCGCGACTTCAGTAGGTGCGATGGGCCATTTCATTAGGTGCGATAGGCCACCGACATCGCAGTTTGCGATGCAGGTGGGGCTGGTTACGATGCGGTGGGCCTCGGATGCCAATTAGACGGCACCTTTGGGTCGAGCAACTTAGACGGCGGCCTCTGGGTCGAGCAAGCCGGGCGGCGGGCTGATCACCAGTCTGCCCGCGGCGACATCGACTTCGGGCACCAGCGGCGCCACGAACGGGACCAGTATCTCGGTGTCGGACCGCGATCCGGCGCCGTCGATCACCAGCAGGTCCTGACCGTGATGCAAGACGTCGGCGACCGAGCCCACGACCTCACCGGAGACCGTCACCACCTGGAGTCCGATCAGCTCATGGTCGTGGAACTCCTGCGGATCTGGCAGCGGAGCCAGATCCGCCGAGTCCACCACAAGCACCAGGCCGCGCAGTTCCTCGGCGGCATCCCGATCCTGGCAGTCGCCGAACCTGACCAGCAGCCGACCCGAGTGCCAGCGCGCCGAAGAGACCAGCAGCGGGCCGCGCTCCGCAGGATCGGTCGCCAAGACCGAGCCGACCGCGAACCGCGCGTCCGGGTCGTCGGTCCGCACCTCCACGGTGACCTCGCCGCGCAACCCATGCGGCCGTCCGATCCGGCCGACCACCAGCTGCATGTTCGCTAGCGGGCCTCGTCCGCGTCCAGCAGGTCCACGCGCACATAGGAATCGCCTGCCAGCGAGCCTATTACCGTCCGCAGCGCCCGGGCAGTGCGCCCGCCCCTCCCGATGACCTTGCCCAGATCATCGGGATGGACGCGCACCTGAAGCACGCGGCCCCTGCGCAGGTTGCGGCTGGAAACCCGGACATCGTCTGGAAAGTCCACGATGCCCCTTACCAGGTGCTCAAGGGCCTCTTCCAGCACCTCAATCTCCGCTCCCCGGCTCGGCCCCTGCCTCGCCCTCGGCAGTCGTGGCCTCAGCGGCAGCCTGCGCGGCCGCGTCGGTGGTCTCAGTCCCGGCCTCCGCGTCAGCGTCGGCCCTGGCTTCCGCGTCAGCCTCGGCCGTGCCGGTTGCATCGGCGGTGCCGATCGCCTCGGCCGTCTCAGTCACCGCAGCCGTGTCAGTTGCATCGGCGGTGCCGGTCGCCTCGGCCGTCTCAGCCACCGCAGCCGTGTCAGTTGCATCGGCGGCGCCGACCGTCTCAGCCACCGCAGCCGTGTCAGTTGCATCGGCGGCGCCGGTCGCCTCGGCCGTCTCAGCCACCGCAGCCGTGTCAGTTGCATCGGCCGTGCCAGTTGCCTCGATGGTGTCAGCCGCCTCGGCCTGGTCAGCCACGGATTTGGCCGGAGCCTCCGCATCCTGCGCCTCGATCTTGCTCCCGGCCGCCTTGCCCTCGGTCTTCGCGCCGCCCGCCTTGGCGGCGCCGGCCTTCGCGGTGTCAGCCTTCGCGGTGTCAGCCTTCGCGGGCTTGGCCGACTTCTCGGCCTTGCCATCGCCGGCTTTGCCATCGCCGGCCTTGCCCTCACCGGCCCGGGCGCCCGTCTTCGCCCTCCCCTTCGGCGCCGATGCGCTGTCCGCCAGCGTCTCGGCCAGCGCGGCTGCGAAGATCTCCTTCTTGTCGCTGCGAGGGGCCGCCACCTTCAGCGTCCCCTCGGCTCCCGGCAGGCCCTTGAACCGCTGCCAGTCGCCGGTGACCTCCAGCAGCTTGCGCACCGGGTCGGTCGGCTGCGCGCCGACGGACAGCCAGTGCTGCGCCCGATCCGAATTGACCTCGATCAACGAGGGCTCCGCCTTCGGGTGGTACTTGCCGATCTCTTCGATGGCGCGGCCGTCCCGCTTGGTGCGGGCGTCGGCGACAACGATCCGGTAGTAGGGCTCACGGATCTTGCCCATGCGCTTTAGCTTGATCTTGACAGCCACGGCTGTGGTCTTCTCCCAGCGGATTGTGTGCGGACAGCGAGCGTTCGGAGTGGGGAACCGGACGTGCGATCCAACTCGGTACGGCAGCGGCGAGTTTGAGAGGGTCTCGCGGAGCCGATGGTTGCGCTCATATTCTGCCAGACGCGTGAGGCTGCAGCGGCCTAGCGGCCCTTCTTGCCCGATCGGCCGCGCCTTCCGGCCTGTCCGCCGGGCCCGCGCAGCCCTGGCGGCAACTGCTGACCGGCCGGACCTGCCGAACTGGCCGGACCGCCATGACCGGGTCCGTGGCCGCCGGGCAGGACCGGGCCGCCCGAGCCGAGCCCCTTGCCGAAGCCAGCCGGCAGCCTGAGCCCGCCCGCGCCGGGCCCTTCCGCTTGCGACCCGTCAGTCCCCTGGCCGCCCCCGAAGCCGCCGGCACCCAAACCACCTGCCCCCAGACCACCGGCGCCCAGACCACCAGCACCTAGTCCGCCTGCACCCAGACCACCGGCGCCTAGACCGCCGGCCCCCAGTCCGCCGGCGCCCAGCGCGTCCTGCCTGCCACCTGACCGCCCGCCAGCCCCGGCTGGCCGGCCGCCGCCCTTGCCCTTCTTCTTGCCCTTGGCCTTCTGCCCGCCGCGCCGCATGCCCGGCATACCAGGTATCCCCGGCATGCCGCCCATCATCTGCCGCATCATCTTCTGTCCGTCGAGGAACCGGACGACGAGCGAGTTGACCTCACCCACGCTGACGCCGGCACCGCTGGCAATCCTCAGCCTGCGCGACCCGTTCAAAATCTTGGGGTTTCTGCGCTCCTCGACGGTCATCGAGTTGACGATCGCGGCAGCCCGGTCCAGGTCCTTGTCGCTGATCTGGCTGAGCAGCTCGCGGTTCTGCGCCGCACCAGGCAGCATTCCGAGCAGGTTGCTGATCGGGCCCAGCTTGCGGACCATCGCAAGCTGCTCGACGAAGTCCTCAAGCGTGAACCCTTCGGCCGAGGCCAGCTTGCCGGCCATGGCGGCCGCCTGGTCCTGGTCGAAGGTCCGCTCAGCCTGCTCGATCAGGGTGAGGATGTCGCCCAGATCCAGGATCCGCGAGGCCATCCGGTCCGGGTGGAACAGGTCGAAGTCCTCAAGCTTCTCCCCGGCCGACGCGAACATCACCGGCCTGCCGGTGACCTGCGCGATGGACAATGCCGCGCCGCCGCGCGCGTCGCCGTCCAGCTTGGTGAGCACGACGCCGTCGAAGCCGACGCCGTCGAGGAAGGCCTGCGCCGTGGTCACCGCGTCCTGACCGATCATGGAGTCGACCACGTACAGGATCTCGTCCGGATCGACGGCGTCCCTGATCGCGGCGGCCTGGTTCATCAGCTCCGCGTCGATACCCAGTCGGCCGGCCGTGTCGATGATCACGATGTTGTGCAGCTTGTGCCTGGCCTGCTCGATCGAGTCACGGGCCACCCGGACCGGATCGCCGACCCCGTTGCCAGGTTCAGGAGCGTAGACCGGAACACCTGCCTGCTGGCCGAGCACCTCGAGCTGCTGCACCGCATTGGGACGCTGCAAGTCGGCCGCGACCAGCATCGGCGTGTTGCCCTGGCCGCGCAGCCAAAGGGCCAGCTTGGCCGCCAGCGTGGTCTTGCCTGAGCCCTGCAGGCCGGCCAGCATGATCACGGTCGGCGGGACCTTGGCGAACCGAAGCCGCCTGGCCTCACCGCCCAGGATCTCGATCAGCTCTTCGTTGACGATCTTGATGACTTGCTGCGCCGGGTTCAGCGCCTGGGCTACGTCAGCGCCGAGTGAGCGTTCCTTCACCCGGGCGATGAAGTCGCGGACCACCGGCAGCGCTACGTCGGCCTCGAGCAGCGCAATCCTGATCTCGCGGCAGGTCGCGTCGATATCGGCCGGTGAGAGCCGCCCACGCCCGCGCAGCGAGGAGAAGACCTGCGTCAGCCGGTCGGAGAGTGTCTCGAACACCTGTGGTGAGCTCCTTCGTGCTGGCTATCCGCTGTGCTGTCTACCCGCCGGGCGGCGCGATGTCCACTCGTCCACGCTGCCTAGCCGCCAAGCAGGGCGTCGACGAACGCCGCTGGCTCGAATGGGGCGAGATCGTCTGGACCTTCGCCGAGGCCTACCAGCTTCACTGGCACGCCGAGCTCGCGTTGCACCGCGATCACGATGCCGCCTTTGGCCGTGCCGTCCAGCTTGGTCAGGACGATCCCGGTGACATCGACCACCTCGGCGAAGACCCTGGCCTGGCGCAGCCCGTTCTGACCAGTGGTCGCGTCAAGCACAAGCAGCACCTCGTCAACGGTGGCGTGCTTCTCGATCACCCGCTTGATCTTGCCGAGCTCGTCCATCAGGCCGGTCTTGGTGTGCAGCCGACCAGCCGTGTCCACGATGACGGCGTCCACACCGCGGTCGATCCCGGCGCTGACCGCCTCGAACGCGACGCTGGCCGGGTCAGCGCCCTCGCGGTCGGCCCGCACTACGGTGGCTCCGACCCGGCCGGCCCAGGTCTCAAGCTGATCGGCGGCTGCGGCGCGGAAGGTGTCTGCGGCGCCGAGCAGCACGGTCCGGCCGTCGCCGATCAGCACCCGGGCCAGCCTGCCGCAGGTGGTGGTCTTGCCGGTGCCGTTGACTCCGACCATCAGCAGCACCGCGGGCCGGTCCCCGTGCGGTGCGGAGTGCAGCGTCCGGTCCAGGTTGGGATCGACCTGCTGGAGCAGATCAGCCCGCAGCAGCGCCCTGACCTCGGCCAGGTCCCTGGTGCCTGCCACTTTGACCTCGGTACGGAGCTGATCGACCAGCTGCCTGGCCGGGGCTGCCCCCATGTCCGCCGTGATCAGGATCTCCTCGATCTCGTCCCAGGTCGCCTCGTCCAGCCTGGCGCCCGACAGCAATCCGAGCAGCGCCGAGCCGAACGCGGTCTGCGATCTGGCGAGCCTGCCGCGCAGCCTGACCAGGCGGCCGGCCGACGGCGGCGGATGCTCGATCGCCGCAGCGGCCGGGGCTGCCTGGCCGGCCGGGACCGGCGGCGCCGCAGTGATGTCCGCCGCGGGTGGGCCGGCCTCGCGGCCGGGCGCGGCGGGCGCGGCGGTTCCGGTGGCAGCGGTGCCGGTACCGCCCGGCTGCTCCGTCCCGCGGCCGGTGCCTGGCCCCGGCCGGCCCCGGCGGAGGCGCGGAACCACAAGCGCACCGGCGCCGCCAGCTACCACGACGACGATCCCGACGATAATCAGCACATGTTCCATGACGGCCCCAGTCTGGCAGAAGCAGGCGACCAGCCGGGACAACCGGTCACTGCGCAGGAGCTCGACCCGGCTCGGACGCCTGCATTCATGATCACGCGGCCCATTCAGGAGCTGTCACTGAGATTCCCGCGTGATCATGAAACAGCGGCTCAACCAGGAAGGTCAGGCGGTTTCGCGCTCGCGCAGCCGCTGGCTGATCACCGCGGAGACGCCGTCGCTGCGCATGCTGATCCCGTACAGCGAGTCGGCGATCTCCATCGTCCGCTTCTGGTGCGTGATGATGATCAGCTGCGAGCTCGACCTGAGCTCGTCGAAGATGTTGAGCAGCCGCTGGACGTTAGTGTCGTCAAGCGCCGCCTCCACCTCATCAAGCACGTAGAACGGCGACGGGCGGGCCTTGAAGATGGCCAGCAGGAAGGCGATGGCGGTCAGCGAGCGTTCTCCGCCGGAGAGCAGCGACAGCCGCTTCACCCGCTTGCCCGGCGGCCTGGCCTCGAATTCGATGCCGGTGGCCAGCATGTCATCTGGCTCGGTCAGCACCAGGGCGCCCTCGCCGCCGGGGAACAACCGGCCGAAGATCTGCTCGAATTCCCGCGCCGTATCGGCGAACGCCGCGGCGAACACCTGCTGCACCCGGTCATCGACCTCCTTGACCACGGTCAGCAGGTCGCGGCGGGTCTTGCGCAGGTCGTCAAGCTGGGTGACCAGGAAGGCGTGCCGTTCTTCTAGCGCGGCGAATTCCTCAAGCGCCAGCGGGTTGACCTTGCCGAGCTGGTCGAGCTGGCGCTGCGCCGTATCGGCACGCCGCTGCTGCACAACCCGGTCGTAGCTGGTCGGCGGCTGGTCCTCCGCACTGGCCGGCACTTCCACGTCCGGGCCGTATTCATCGATCAGCTCGGCGACTTCGACCCCGAACTCATCGGTGGCCTTGGCCGCGACCTGCTCGAGCCGGAGCCGCCGCCCGGCCGTGGCAACCTCGGTGCCGTGCGCCGTGTCGATGACCTTGTCCAGCTCGGCGGAAACCTCGCGGATCTGTGCCCGGACGGTCTTCAGCTCGTCGTCGCGGCCGGAGCGCGCCAGCTCGGCTCGCTGCCGCTGCTCGTCCGCCAGCCGACCAGACCGCTCGATCGCCGCCAGCGCCAGCCTGGCACCGCTGGCCACGGCGCTGGCTACGGTGGCCTCGGCGGCCCGCCGCCTGGCTCGTCCGGCCGCTCGGGCGATTGCCTGGCGCTCCGCCGCAGCCGCCGATGCCAGCGCATCGGCCCGCCCGGTAATCGCGCGCAGCCGCTCCTCCACCGTGCGGACCTCGAGCCTGGCATCCATTTCCGTGCCCCTGGCGGCCGACGCGCTGTCGGCGAGCGCCTGCTTGGCCGTGCCCGGTGCGATCGCGCGGTCCGGGCGAGGGGACGTCCAGTCCGCGGGCTGGCTGTCCAGCTCATCGGCCTGGCGGACGGCCGGCCCGGTAAGGCCCGCCAGCTCATCGGCCTGGCGGACGGCCGGCCCGGTAAGGCCCGCCAGCTCATCGGCATGGCGGGCCGCTGTCCGGGCGAAATCGTCAGGTTCGTCGGGCTGGCGGGTCGCCGTCCCGGCTAGACCGTCCTGGGCGTCGGCGCTGACCGAGCCCGCGGCACCGGACTCAGCGGCGAGCTTGGCCTCGATGTCGGCCAGCTGGCTGCGGCTCTTCTGCGCTGAACGGTCGGCAGCGGCAATTGCCGCAGCCAGCCGGCCAGCCTCGTCGCGGGCGGCGCGGGCGGCGCCGGCCAGCGCGCCGAGCCTGCCGGAGATCTCGGCAGCCGCGGCGTCGGTCTCCTGAACGGCGGCCAGCGCGCGAGCCAGGACCTGCTTAGCCGAGTCCTCCTCCTCGATCGCCTCGACGAGCTCGCGTTCTGCCCGTTGACCTGCGATCTCAGCGTCGGCTAGCTGCGCGGCGGCTAGCTGCGCGGCCGCCCTCAGCCCGAGCGGACTCTGCCCTTGCGCCGAACCGCCACGCGCCCAGTGCGTGCCGAGCAGATCACCGTCCCTAGTCACGACGGCCACGGACGGGTCGGTGCGGATCAGCTCGAGACCGCTGGCCAGGTCAGGCACGACGAGAACCCCGGCAAGCAGCCGTTCGACCGCGGCAGCCAGCTCGCCCGGCGCCTTTACCAGTTCAATCGCGGGTATAACGGCTCGCCCGCCGTCATCGCCAGGGCCGCCGCCGGTCCCGGCACCGGCCTGACGGGTACCGCCCAGGCCCCCGCCGCCCAGCAAGCCGCCGGTCCCGGCACCGGCCTGACGGGAACCACCCAGGCCCCCGCCGCCCAGCAAGCCGCCGGTCCCGGCACCGGGCTGACGAGCACGATCCGCCCCGCCGCCACCGCTGCCGTTCGCGGCGGAACCGCGGTCTGACCAGCCGTCGCCAGCCGCGATCACCAGATCGGCCCGGCCAGCCTGCCGATCGCGCAGCACCCGGAGGATGTCGGCCGCGGCTTCCAGATCGCGCACGGCGACCGCGCCGGCAGACCCGCCCAGGGCGGCAGCGATCGCCTCGGTCGCGCCGTCGGCGACGGCGAGCAGCTCGGCCATGGGCCCGAGCACCCCGGGGAAGACCTCGCTCTCGGCAAGCAGTACCGCCGAGGCGTCGGCGCCGCGGCGCACCGCCTCCTCAAGCGCGCTCGATCGGGCCCGCAACCCGGCCCGCGAGTCACTGACCTGATGCTCGGCGTCACGCAACCGCGCCACCTCGGCCGACGCAGCCGTCAGCGCCGCAGTTGCCTGCTCATGCGCCGCGGCCAGGCCGGCCCGGTCCTCATCCTTTCCGCCAAAGTGATCCTGCAGGTCCCCGTACTGCTGCTGGGCCTGCTCGGCGCGGGCCCTGGCCTCTTTCAGCGCACCGGCAAGGCGGCCCGCCTCCTCCTGGGCCGCGGCCAGCCTGCTGCGTGCCGCGCTGGCCTGGCCGCGCAGCCTGGCCAGCCGCTCGGCACGCTCGGCGGCGGCCCTGGCGTCGGCGGCCAGCTTGCGCTCGGCCTCGGCCAGCGCCGCCTCGGCCGCGGTCCTCGCCGCGACGGCCGTCGCCAGGTGCTTGCGCGCCAGATCCAGCCGGTCACTCAGCGCCGTCTCCTGCTCGCGCAGCGCGGCCGCTTCCCGTTCAAGCTCATCCGGATCCCGGCCCGGACGAGCCGGCTCAGGCGGTGCCGACAGGTGCCGATGCCGTTCGGCCGCCAGATCGGCCACCGCGCGCAAACGCTCAGCCAGCCCGCCGAGCGCGAAGTAGGTCTGCTGTGCTTCCGCGAGCCTGGGCGCGTGCTGCTGCTCGGCTGCCTCCAGGTCCGCCTCGGCTAGCCGAGCCGCGGCAAGCAGGGTATCGAGCTCGGCCCGCCTGGCTGCCGCCGCGGTCTCGTCAGCTTCGTCCCGCACCAGTTCGGCGGAGAGCGTGACGTAGTCATCGGCAAGCAGCCGGAGCCTGGCGTCGCGCAGGTCGGCCTGGATCACGGCGGCCTTGCGCGCGAGCTGCGCCTGCCGGCCGAGCGGCTTGAGCTGGCGGCCAAGCTCGGTGGTCAGGTCGACCAGCCTGGTCATGTTGACCTGCATCGCCTCAAGCTTGCGCAGCGCTTTCTCCTTGCGCCTGCGGTGCTTGAGTACGCCGGCCGCCTCTTCGATCAGCGCCCGGCGCGCTTCCGGGCCGGCATTGAGGATGTCGTCGAGATGACCCTGCCCGACGATGACGTGCATCTCGCGGCCCAGGCCGGTGTCGGACAGCAGTTCCTGCACGTCAAGAAGCCGACACTGGCTGCCGTTGATCGCGTATTCGCTCTGCCCGGTGCGGAACAGCAGGCGGCTGATGGTGACTTCGGCGTAGTCGATCGGCAGCGCCCCATCGGTGTTGTCGATCGTCAGCGTGACCTCGGCCCGGCCTAGCGCCGGGCGGCCAGCCGTCCCGGCGAAGACGACGTCCTCCATCTTGCCGCCACGCAGCGGCTTGACCCCCTGCTGGCCCATGACCCAGGAGAACGCGTCGACCACGTTGGACTTGCCCGACCCGTTCGGTCCGACGACGCAGGTGATACCCGGCTCGAAGCGCAGCGTGGTAGCCGAGGCGAAGGACTTGAATCCCCGCAACGTGAGGGTCTTCAGGTACACCCGCCTGTTCTCCTCATCAGCTCGCGTCAGGTCCCCACGCACCTTACCGTGCAGTGCGGCGCCGCCTGGGTATTCAGCCGACTAGCAGCGATGAAGTGCTGGGGTAAGTGGCGATTCGTACCGATGAGCGCTCTGCGCCAGAAACGCCCGGCGATTGCGGTGAAGTCCCGCCAGCACGGCGCGAATGGACCGGAAGAATAATCCGCAATCCCCGCAATTGACCGATTCAACCGTTGATCGTAGCCAGCAGTGCCTGCCGCCGCAAAGGCGGCAAACACCGGCTGGGCATGCCACAGGAGCCGCTGGTGAGCAGGATGATCAGGCGTCCGATGCCTGGTCAGGTCAGCACGGGCTCGCGGTCGTCGAGCAGCATTTCATGACCGACTCCCGCGGCGAGCACGTCGTTGACCTCTTGCAGCCGAGCAAGCTCGGCCTCGAGGTCGCGCACACGTCGCTGAAGGCGGCGCATCTCAGAAACCATGCGGGGATCTGGCCCGCCAACATGGCCAAGCAGAGCCTTCGCCATTGCTTGAGGTCCTCCACACTGAGTGACCAGAGTGGGCGCGCACGCAGAAACGCAATAACGCAGCAGGTTGCGCGCAAGTAACAGATCCATGTTCCCACCACATGCCGATCCGGTCAAGTTGGCGTTCGGGCAGGTCACTGCCCCATTGGCCGGATCGCGGGAGGCGGAAAGGCCGGCCAAGCAGTCAGCGCTCGGCGAACCCGGTGAGACCGCCGCGGGCCTGATCCCAGCGGAAGGTCACCCGCGCCACCCGGCCGGGTGCGTCGGCCCCTGCCAGCCGGTCAAGCAGAGCCGCGCAGCTGTCCCTGCTGCCTTCGGCGATGACCTTCACCCGGCCATCGACAAGATTCTCGGCCATGCCCACCAGGCCGAGTTCAAGCCCGTTGCTCCGCACCCACCACCGGAACCCCACGCCCTGCACCCGGCCCTGAACCCACGCGGTGAGCCTGGCCTCGTCGGTGACCGTAACCGCCGCTGCGCCCGCAGCGTCGGGGAGCACGTCAGAGTCGGTCCACGGGGCGTCCCAGCCGTCGCTCGCATCATCGGTTTCGCTCACCAGCGCCCCCGTCTGGGGCGAGGCTGACATTTCGGGCAGCTGTACGAAGACCGGTTCATGAACCGATCCCGCCGCACCGGCGTGCCGCAGCGCGGGCATGGCTGGCCCGCCCGGCCGTAGACAGCGAGCGAGCGCTCAAAGTACCCGCTCTGACCGTTCACGCGCACATACAGACTGTCGAATGACGTGCCGCCCGCGTCAATCGCTTCGGCGAAAACCGTGCGGACCGCCGTGAGCAGGCGAAAGACGTCGGCGCGGCGTAGACCATCGGTGCCGCGGGCCCAGTGCAGCCTGGCTCGCCACAGTGACTCGTCGGCGTAGATGTTGCCGACCCCGCTGATCAGCGACTGGTCAAGCAGCGCTCGCTTGATTCCGGTCTGCCTGCGCAGCAGGCGCGCGGCGAACCGCTCCTGGTCGAAGGCTGGCTCAAGCGGATCGGGCGCGATGTGCGAGATGGCGGCGGGAAGCTCAGCGCCGCCTGGTGCGAAGGACAGCTGCCCGAAGGTGCGCTGGTCCACGAATCGCAGGTCGGGGCCGCCGTCGGTGAACGCGAACCTGGCCCGTACATGCGGCGAAAGCGGCCGGTCCGGCTCGCCGATCAGCAGCTGGCCGCTCATCCCGAGATGGGCGATCAGCGCATCGCCGTCCACCGGCAGCCACAGGTACTTTCCCCGGCGTCGCGCATCGCCGACCTGGCCACCGACCAGGGCGGCGGCGAAGTCATCCGGGCCGGCCAGATGGCGGCGGATCACGCGCGGATGCAGCAATTCGACCGAGCCGATGGTGCGCCCGCTCACATGCCGCTTCAGCCCGATCCTGACGGTCTCCACCTCGGGCAGCTCGGGCACCTGGCTCGCCTGCGACTCTGGCTAGTGCTGGACCGGTCCGCCGTTGTCGGCGGACGCAGCTGGCCGGGACAAGACATCCTCGCCGCTGTCCTGACCAGGGAAGGCACCGGCGCTGAGGCGCTCGCTGATCGCGGTCCACGCGGCCTCGGCGGCCTGCTGCTCGGCTTCCTTCTTGGTCCGGCCCTCGCCCTCGCCGTAGACCCGGCCGCCGATCCTGGCCACCGCACGGAACGACTTCTGATGATCGGGCCCGCTCTCATCGACCAGGTACTCGGGTACGCCGAGGATCTCCGACGACGTGAGCTCCTGCAGCGAGGTCTTCCAGTCCAGGCCGGCCCCGAGGCGAGCTGACCTGGCAATCACCGGGTCAAACAGCCGGTGGACCAGCGCAGTGGCTGCCGTCATGCCGCATTCGACGTAGACGGCGCCCAGGACAGCTTCGAGGGTGTCCGCCAGGATCGAGGACTTGTCGCGGCCTCCGGTGGCCTCCTCGCCCTTGCCCAGCCTGATGTAGCTGCCGAGCCGCAGTCCGCGAGCGACGCCGGCCAGCGCACGCATGTTCACCACAGCGGCCCGCAGCTTCGCCAGGTTGCCTTCTGGCAACTCGGGAAACTGGCCGAACAGCGTGTCGGTGACGATCAGGCCGAGCACCGAGTCACCGAGAAATTCCAGCCGCTCATTGGTCGGCAGGCCGCCGTTCTCGTATGCGAACGACCTGTGCGTCAGGGCGCGGTCCAGCAGGCCATCGCTGACCTGCACCTGAAGCATGCGCAGGAGTACAGCGGTATCGGCCTGCGGAGCCCGGCCGTCACTCGGCTCGATGCTCACCGCTCCTCCTTCCCGCGATCGCGGGGCGTTCCCGCCGGCCACCACCTCAGGAAGAAATGGCTACCTGACGCGCTGCCACCTCAGCGCTCCTGCGTGTCGACCGGACCAGTGGCCCCGTCCGACGATGCTGCGTCCTGCTGCCCGTTCTGGCCTACTGTCCCGGTCCGAGCAGTTTCGGTTCCGGACGTTTCGGTTCCGGACGTCATGGCACCTGCGGTCCCTGCCTCAGCCAGCCGGCCAGGGACGGAGTCCTTCAGTACCGCCAGTACCGCCCATACTCCGCCATCGTCGGGATGGCCATGGCCGGGCTCAGCGTCGGCGAGCCGCACGCCGCACTTACTGCACAGGCCCGGGCAATCGGCCGCGCAGAGCGGCGAAAGCGGCAGTTCGAGAACTACCGCGTCGCGCAGGGCCGGCTCAAGGTCGAGCAGGTCCCCGTCCAGAAGATACCCGTCGTCACCGGAGCCACCGACCTCGTCGGCGAACAGCTCACGGAACCGCACCTTCGTCACCGATGTGAACTCATCGAGGCAGCGCGCGCACTCACCAGCTAGCTGAGCCGTCACGCTCGCCGTGACCAGCACCCCGCCAGTGACCTCCTCAAGCTGGACGTCCAGCTCAAGATCGCTGCCCGCAGGGACGTGGATCATCCCGGCGCCAAGATCAGCGGGTGCCGGGACGGTGCGCGCCTCAGAACGCGCCGAAGCGGACCCGAGCGTCCGGGTGTCGAAGACAAGCGGTGCGCGCGGATCTGCTCGCTTGGCTCTCTTGGTATTCGCGTTTGGCATGGCTCGCGCAGGTGGTGTTAGGTACCGGGCGGTCAGCTTACCGGCCAGCCTGCGGAAAGCCCAACTTGGCTGCTCGCTGGCCAACGAGCCGAGCCACCAAGCAGCGGAGCCGACCGGCTGACTCCGGACGACTCGGTCACTCGATCGTCAGTCGCTCGGTAAGCATCCGCAGCACCGCGGGCGGCACCAGGCCAGCGACGTCCCCGCCGTACCTGGCGAACTCCTTGACCAGGCTCGATGACAGGAACGCATAGAGCGGATTAGTGGTCATGAACAGCGTCTCGACCCCCGCCTGGTTGTAGTTCATCTGGGCCATCTGCATCTCGTAGTCGAAGTCGCTGACCGCGCGAAGGCCCTTCACGATCGCCGACACGTCGTTGGCCCGGCAGAAGTCGACGATCAGGCCGTTGAACCGTTCCACCCGGACGTTGGCCAGGTCCTTGGTGACCTCGAGCAGCATCTCCATCCGCTCCTCGACCGTGAACAGGGCGGATTTGCTCAGGTTGCGAAGCACCGCCACGATCACCTCGTCGTGTAGCTTGGCGGCGCGGCTGATGATGTCCAGATGCCCGTTCGTGACCGGGTCGAATGAGCCAGGGCAGACCACGCGAAGCACGCGGACTCACACTCCCGTCGTTGAGATTGCGGCTGCAGACGCATCGCCTGCCGCGCGACCGTACCAGAGCGTCGCCTCGCCATAGCGGCGGGACCGGTCAGGTGCGTATCCAAGCGGCCACGGCGGCGGCTCCGACCTGGCTGCACGCTCCAGGATTACCAGCGCCCCCGCGGCCAGCCAGCCCCGGCCGGCCAGCGCGATCAGCATCCGCTCGAGCTCGTCTTGCGGTGCCGCATAGGGCGGATCGGCGAACACCAGATCGCGCGGCGGACCGGTACCGGGGCCGCGGCTCAGCACTCGGTCTACCCGGCCGTTGATCAGCTGAACGCCCGGCAGCCCAACCGTGGCGATGTTCTGCCTGATGACTTGGGCCGCCTGGGCATCCGACTCGACTAGCAGAACGTCGGAAGCACCACGGGAGAGAGCCTCAAGCCCGACCGCTCCTGAGCCGGCATACAGGTCAAGCACGGCCAGGCCGGCCAGGCTGCCGAGCATCGCGAGCACCGCGGCGAACAGGCCTTCTCTAGCCCGGTCACTGGTCGGCCTGGTCGAACGCCCGGCTGGTACGGCAATCCGACGTCCGCCAGCCGCGCCGGCGATGATCCTGGTCACGCCTTCTCCAGGAATTCGGCACGCTCGACGTCGAGCAATGCCTCGATCGCCCGGGCCAGCGCGGGCTGGTCGGCCAGCGCCGGGTCGACATCGACCAAGGCGGCGGCCTCCTGCCGCGCGTCGCGGATAAGATCCTCGTCCTTTAGCAGCGTTAGCAGCTTCAGGCTCGACCTGCGGCCGGCCTGGGCGGCCCCGAGCACGTCCCCTTCCCGACGCTGCTCCAGGTCAAGGCGGGACAGCGTGAAACCGTCCTGGGTCGCAGCGACCGCGTCAAGCCGCTCTCGTGCCGGGCCTGGCGCTTCGGTGACCAGCAGGCACAGACCTGAGTGATCGCCGCGGCCGACCCGGCCGCGAAGCTGGTGCAGCTGCGATACGCCGAACCTGTCCGCATCCATGACCACCATCGCCGTCGCGTTCGGCACATCCACGCCGACCTCGATCACGGTGGTGGTGACCAGGACGTCGATCTGGCCATCAGCGAACGCCAGCATGGTCTTGTCCTTCTCCTCCGCGGCCATCCTGCCGTGCAGCACGGCCAGCCGGAGCCCGGCGAGCGGACCCTGGACCAGCTCGGCCGCCAGGTCGACGACCGCAATCGGCGGCCGTCGCTCGACCTGGTCGGCGTCCTCTTCGAGCAGATCGAACTCGTAGCCCCAGCCTGCGTCTTCCACCGAATCGCTCACCCGGTCGCCGGCAGCGGCCCGACGAACCGCCCTGCCGCTGGTGCCCGCGCGGACAGCACCCGAACGGCCAGCACCCGAACGGCCAGTCCCCGCCCGGCCAGTCCCCGCCCGGCCGTCACCCGCACCGCCGTCGTTAGCACTGCCGTTACCCATACCGTCGTCAGCACCGCCGTCACCCGCTCGGCCGCTCCCAGCCGGACCGCCATCCGCACCGCCGCTATCCGCACTTGTCTCGTCGCCGATCCGGGGGCAGACCACGTAAGCCTGCCGACCGCTCGCCACCTCCTCGTTGATTCGCTGCCAGGTACGGTCAAGGAAGTGCGGCTTCTCGGTCACCGGTACCACGTGCGTGGCGATCGGCGAGCGCCCAGCCGGAAGCTCGGTCAGCTCGGTGACCTCAAGATCACCAAAGACCGTCATCGCCACGGTCCGCGGAATCGGCGTCGCGGTCATCACAAGCACGTGCGGCCTGCCCTCGGCGGCCTTCGCCCGAAGCGCCTCCCGCTGCTCCACGCCGAACCTGTGCTGCTCGTCGATCACCACCAGTCCCAGGTCAGCGAACTGCACATGCTCCTCAAGCAGCGCATGCGTGCCAATCACCACCCCCGCGCTGCCGGATGCGGCGTCGAGCAGCGCCGCGCGCCGAGCAGCGCTGCCCTGGGAGCCGGTCAGCAGCGTCACCGTAGTCGCCTGCTCGGCCCCGCCGAGCTGGCCCGCCATCGCCAGCGGGCCGAGCATCTGGCTGATCGACCGGTGATGCTGCTGGGCCAGCACCTCGGTAGGGGCGAGCAGGGCCGCCTGGCCCGCCGCATCGACCACCTGGAGCATTGCCCGAAGCGCGACCACCGTCTTGCCCGAACCCACCTCACCCTGAAGCAGTCGGTGCATCGGATGCTCCTGTGCCAGGTCATTGGCGATCGTCTCACCAGCCAGCCGCTGACCCGCGGTCAGCTCAAAGGGCAGCCGACGGTCGAACTCGGTGAGCAGACCGCCTTCTACAGCCGGACGGGACAGCGCGCTGTACTCGGTCGCCATCAGCCGCCGCTGGGCGAGCACTACCTGCAGCATGAAGGCCTCGTCCCACTTCAGCCGCTCCCTGGCCCGCCGCATGTCCGTCTCATCAGCCGGCCGGTGAATCCCGCTCAGCGCGTCGGCGTACCCGTACAGCCGGTATTTCTGCCTGACTCGCAGTGGCAGCGGGTCGTCGTCCAGATCAAGCGTGTCCAGCGCGATCCGTACCGATTTGGCGATCTGCCAGGAGGCGATGTCCTTGCTAGCCGGGTAGATCGGGATTAGCTCGGTAGCGAACTCCGCCGCCCTGGCGGCGCTGGCGTCGCCGGAGCTCAGCAGCTCGTAATCCGGATGCGACAGCTGGCGCTTGCCCTTGAAGCTGGATACCTGACCTGAGAACAGGCCGTGCATACCGGGCTGGAGCACCTCCTCCCGCCAGGCCTGCGTCCCCTTGCCGAAGAAGGTGAGGGTCAGCCGCCCCCGGCCGTCGGTGACCACCGCCTCGAAGATCGTGCCGCGCCGGTTCCGCATCGGCCTGGTGGACACCGCCGCGATCATCGCCTGCACGGTGACGTGCTCGCCGTCTCGCAGCGATGCGAGGTCGGTCAGGTCACCGCGAGTCTCGTACCGGCGCGGGTAGTAGCCGATCAGGTCGCCCACAGTCCGCAGTTCCAGCGTGCCAAGACGCTTGGCCGCCTTGTCGCCGAGGACCGAGCGCAGCAGGTCGGTCAGTTTCGCCATCCCGCTACTCCGCCCCGATCAGCATGACGGCACCGGACATGCCACCGTCATAGCAGACCACCTCGGCGGCCGGGCTGATCCTGCGGACGTGCGCGGCCGCCAGATCAGCCAGACCTGGCTCGGCCGCCTGGCCGGACAGCAGGGTGACCAGTTCGGCACTGGAAGCGAGCAGCCGGTCGATGACGGCTGTCGCCACGGCCACCTGGTCGCCACCACGAAGCACCTCCTCGTCGCCAATCCGGCCGACCAGGTCGGTGCCCGTACCGGCCGCGCTCGGGCCGACGCTGGCGTACCGCATCGCCGCCACCGCACGGCGCATCGCGGCCACGTCGTCCGCCAGGTCACGCTCCGGATCATGAACGGCGAGTGCCGCCAGCATCTGGATCTGGCAGCCGATCTCGACCACCGGCCCCTCGACCGCCGGCCCCTCAGCCGCCGGCCCCTCAGCCGGCGGCCCCTCAGCCGGCGGCCCCTCAGCCGGCGGCCCCTCAGCCGCCGCCCGCTCGACCACCGACCCGCCAGTTGCCGACCCCTCGACCAGCCCGCTGGTGAGCCGACCGGCGGGCACCGGCGCATCAGGCTTGCCCTGGACGGCATTTGCCGAGGAAGTCACGGCTGCCCTGAGCGATTTGTTAGGCACGATAGTGATCTTCGGTCCGGTCAGCCTGGTGACGTCGGAAAGTCCGGAAGCGACTGCGGAAGCGGCGTCCTTGACGTCCACCACGATCGCGCCCGCACTGCGGAGCAGCCGGGCCAGACCCGCTCCTTCGGCAATCGCGACGACCCGGTGCGCGCGGGAAGCCGGCTCGGTCGGTTCTGGGGGCGGCTCGGCCGCTGCCGGGCCCGCTCCCGGCCCGTGCAGGTAGGTCACCGTGATCCGGCTCGGTCGGCCAGCCGCCAGGCCTGCTTCGATCACCGCCCCGGCTTCGGCAACGTGCACGTGCACGTGCCACTGCGGGTCACCGCCGGAGACGACGAGCGAGTCGCCCAGCTGATCGAGCCGGTTCCGTAGCTCAGCCACCTGAGGCGCGGTGGCTGCTAGCAGGAACGTGACCTCATAGGCGTACGGCGAAGCCGGCGCGCTAGGCACGGCGGCAGCGAGCGCGGCAGCCGCGAGTTTGGCTGGGTTCACCCCTAGGCCGGCGGCAGGTACCGGTACGGCATAACCGCCTGGCGCGGTTCCGCTGATGGCGGCGCTCAGCGCATCGAATACCACGCACAGCCCGGCCGCGCCCGCATCCACCACACCGCTCGCCGCCAGCGCCTCAAGCTGCTGCTCGGTCCTGGTCAGCGCCAGCCGGGCACCCACTGCCGCCACCCGGGTGACCTCGGTCAGGCTGGTCACCCCTCGGGTTGCCTGTGCGGCCGCGTCGGCGACGGTTAGCAGGGTGCCCTCGGCTGGGCGGTGCACCGCGGCCCTGGCCAGCGCTGCCGCGTTCATCAGCGCCATGGCGACCACCTGGCCGTCGCACGGCGAGGCGGGCGCGCAGGTGTCGGCGAGCCCGCGCAGCAGCTGGCTGACGATGATTCCCGAGTTGCCGCAGGCGCCGAGCAGCGCGCCGCTCACCGCGGCTCGCCAGACGTCGGACGGCTCGGCCTGCGGCGGCAGCTCGGCTATGGCTTCGGCCGCGCAGACCATCGTGCGGTATAGGTTCGTGCCGGTGTCGGCGTCTGGCACTGGGAAGACATTCAGCGCATCGATCGCCGATCTGGCTTGGCCGAGCGCGTCGGCGGCGAGGCTGAACCAGCGGCGGACGATCTCACCGTCCATTACCTCTACCGCTACCTCTACCGTCGCCATACCGGCAGGGTAACTGTGGGTCAGCTCGCGCTCAGGCACGCATGTCAGATATCCTTCGACGACCGGGTCGGCAACCAGACCGGCTTGATGACCCATCTGACTACCACCCAATGGAGCGATCCCGTGGCTTCCGTCTGCGATGTGTGCGGCAAGGGGCCGGGCTTCGGCAATAACGTGTCGCACTCGCACCGCCGCACCCCGCGCCGCTGGAACCCCAACATTCAGCGCGTGCGCGCCAAGGTCGGCAAGACACCGCGGCGGCTGAACGTCTGCACCTCCTGCATCAAGGCAGGCAAGGTCACCCGCTGACCCGCTGGCGCAGCCGCCAGGCGTGATCGACAGGTCCAATCCCCGCGCCGAGCGGGAACGCGTTGTCGATCGCGCCGGTGATGTAGTCCTTCGCTGATTCCACAGCTTCGGTCATCTGAGCGCCCATCGCCAGGTACGAAGCGATGGCCGATGCCAGCGTGCAGCCCGTCCCGTGAGTATGGCGATTGGCGATCCGGGGGCCTGGATAGCGAATCACCTGGCCGTCGCCGTAGAGCAGATCCACCGGGCTGCCAGCCAGGTGGCCGCCCTTGACCAGGACCCAGCGGGGGCCGAGCGAGCTGATTTCCGCCGCCGCCGCCAGCATCGCGGCCTCATCGGTGATCGCGCGTCCGCTCAGCAACCCCGCCTCCGACAGGTTCGGGGTCACCACGGCCGCCAGCGGCAGCAGTCGCTCCTTGACCGCCTCAAGCGTTCCTGGCGACAGCAGGCTGTCGCCATGCTTGGAGACCGCTACCGGGTCGACCACGATAGGAACCTGGACCTGCGCTAGCGAGTCGCAGACGGTATGGACGATCTGCGCCGAGGCGAGCATCCCGGTCTTGATTGCCTGCGCCCCGATATCGGTGAGTACCGAGTCGAGCTGGGCCCGGACAGCCTCGACCGGCAGTTCCCAGTACCCCTGCACGCCTACCGAGTTCTGCGCGGTGACGGCGCAGATCACGCTCATGCCGTGGACCCCGAGCGCGAGCATTGTCTTCAGGTCGGCCTGGATTCCAGCGCCGCCGCCTGAGTCGGAGCCGGCGATCGTGAGCACGCACGGCGGAGTAGCCCTCATAGCGTCCAGACTAGGACGGGCCCGGCGGGCCCAGCACGCGCTGCGGGCGCTGGCTGTGCGGACGCTGCGGGCGCTGGCTGTGCGGACGCTGGCTGTGCGGACGCTGCGGGCGCTGACGTTGCGGGATTACCAGCTCCGCTGGCCAGGTGAATGAGATCGCCAGCCGGACTGATGGCTGTCGCCGGACAGCGCGTGGAAGACGCATCGATTCCCGTCAAAGCGGCAGCCGCGCGGCCAGGCCGGCGTGCCGGTACCGAGGATGACGATCCTGACCTGGTCAGGTCCGGACCGCCGCGACAGCCACGGGGAGCTGCTGGCGACGCCGCCATCTGGCCCCTCAGGCGTCCACTTCGCGAAGATGATCAGCTTGATCTGGGTGCCAGGAATGAAGAATCGCAGCGTCCAGGTACCGAGCGCCTTGTGACCGACAATCTCGATCACGGCAACGAAATGATCACCGTAGCCGGGCAGGAGCGCGTAATAGACCCGAACTGGTCCAGTTTGTTCGAGTGTCGCCTTGCGTACGGCGGCCCCGCCTCCATGCTGACCCGCTGGCACCGTCTTGACCTGCGGCAGCTTGACTTCCCACCTGCTGGCGGGCAGCGGTCCTTTCGCCCGCGGATAACCCGTTGACCCGCAGCCCGTGCCCTGGCAGCTACCGCCGGCACCAGGCGGGAAGCTGAGCACAGCCCGCGGCGACACCAGAGTCAGCGATGCCGCGATCACGATTCCGGCGCTGAACGCGAACCACGGCGTCAGCATGAGGCTGCGGATCATGCGCCTGGACGCTGGCTGGCCGGCCAGCCGCAGCGCTGCGGCAATTGCCCGCCCGATCGCCAATGCCGGCCGGGGCGGGTCGACCCGCGCAGCACCGACTCGGACCCCGCGGCGGGGCCAGGTTCCCCGTCGCTGCGCCCTGTGTCGAGGATGGCTACGCTGACGCGGCATCAGTGCGGTTATATCAAGCAATGGCTCAACAGGCGAGTCACCTTGAGAAATTGATCGGATACACCGAGTGACTACGCCTGGTCGCGGAAGTGCTCCCAGCCGCCAGAGCCGCTCCAGGGTCGACCGTCGACCAGCACGCCGCGGCCCGGTGCGACCCTCCCGACGATGGTCCAGCGCTCCGGCAGCACCACCTGCGGGGGGAATGTCGCTGCCAGCGCGTGATCGTCGCCGCCGGCCAGCACCCACTGCGCCCAGTCCGCCGATACCAGGCTCGCAGCCGTCTGAAGTGCATCGATCCGCGCAACTGGCTCGGCACCCAGCGAGCCTGACCGCAGCTCGATCCGCACTCCGCTGGACTCCGCGACATGGCCGAGATCGGCAATCAGCCCGTCGCTGATATCGATCATCGAGGTCGCGCCGATAGCCGCGGCCTGCGGCCCGGCGTCGTAGGGTGGTTGCGGCCGAAAGTGCGCCAGCGTCAGGTCAGCCAGGTCCGCATTGCCTCCGGCGGATCCTGCCTCGCCCGGCCTCAGACCAGCCGCAAGCAGTGCGAGTCCGGCAGCCGCGCTGCCCAGCGTCCCGGCGAGCGCAACCACGTCACCCGGCCTGGCCCCGCTCCTGACGACCGGCTCGCGTCCGGCCAGATCACCGAGCGCCGTAACTGCCAGCATGATCGTTTCTGCGCTGCTGGTGTCGCCGCCCGCAACGCTAGCTCCAGCCACCGCGCACTCCTGTGCTAGTCCGCGAACCAACTCCAGAACCCAGTCAAGGGCCAGATCGCCGGGTGCGGCGAAACCGATCAGCAGCGCGGTCGGACGGGCGCCCATGGCCGCCACGTCGGCCAGATTCCTGGCTGCCGCCTTACGGCCGATGTCCGAAGCAGCCGACCAATCGCGGCGGAAGTGCCGACCCTCGATCAGCAGGTCGGTGGTGGCCACAACTCGGCCGTCGGGAGCGCGGATCACCGCCGCGTCATCGCCGATGCCCACGATCAGCTCGGTACTGTCCGGCAGCAGGTCGCTGATGGCGGCGATCAGGCCGAATTCACCGAGGTCCGCGATGGTAATGACGCCTCCCGCACATCTTCCGGTCATGCGCCGCCATCCTGCTGCGCTCAGCGCTGATCACCGCGGTCGAAATTCGCGTCCAGACAACGCTTTCCCGTCTTGTCTGCGCGGCCGGCCGGGCTGGTACGCTCCGGAACGCTGCCTACGGTAGCGTGGCGGACACAAATGACGAGCCGGGAGGGCGACATGGTCCAGGCGTACATCCTCGTCCAGACTGAGGTCGGGAAAGCCGCAGATGTGGCGACCGCGATCGCCCTGATCTCCGGCGTGACCCAGGCTGACGATGTGACCGGCCCTTACGACGTGATCGTCCGGGCCGAGGCTGAGAACGTCGATGACCTCGGCCGGCTGGTTGTGGCGCAGATTCAGGGCGTTCCCGGCATCACCCGGACGCTGACCTGCCCGATCGTACACATTTAGCCCAGTGGGCTAGCCGGTCGGCTAGTCAGCGCGGCCGGTCGGCTAGCCGGTGCGGGCGAGGATATGCGCGGTCCTGGGACCCAGCCCGATGCTGGCAGCGATTCGCAGATCAGCAAGCGTGTCCACGTCCCGCCGCAGGCCGCTTATCCCTGGCAGATCAAGCTCGACGGCGCCGGCCCGTCGGTGCTGATCGCTTGACCGTGGGCCGAAGCGCGGGCAGAAGGCGGCGGCCTGGCCAGCTGTGTAGAGCGTGGTGCCGGTGCCAGCGGCATCGGCCACGAAGGCTTGCGTTACCGCTGAAGCCGCGTTCAGGGCGGCGGTCAGCTCGGCTACGGCAAGTGCTGGCAGGTCGGCGGTGAGCGCAGCCAGCCCCTGGCCAGGCCATCGCGCGGCCGCGTGTCGCGCACCGAAGACGAAAGCGGCATTGAGGCCGGCGGCAGGCTGATCGGAGATGACGAACGCACCCAGCCTGCCAAGCTCGTCCCGGACGGCTGAGTCGTCGCTTACGGCGATCACTGCGCCGACAGCCGGGCAGGCCAGCGCCGCAGCTACGGTATCCGCCGCCATGGCCAGCACGAGCGCCGTCCGGTCCTCGTCGGCTAGGCCCACAAGCCGGGATTTCGCCCGGGCAAGTACCTTGACGGGAACCACCAGCGACCAGCTGAGCAGGTTTTCGGGTGCCATAGCATCCGATCCTGCCTCGACATGGTGTTGCACGAGCGGGAAGACTGGCACCATGACGTGCGGGAGAGTGCAGAGATGAGCAAACGCGCGGACGGCAGCTACTCCAACTTTTGGCGTGGCGTCACGAAGGTCATCCTGCGACCCACCATCCGGGCCCTGATGAAGCACGACTGGCACGGTCAGGACATTTTCCCGGCCACCGGCGGAATGATCGTCGCGGTGAACCATCTCTCTTATGCCGACGTACTCGCCATGTGCCTCTACATCGACCAGGCCGGACGGTATCCGGTTTTCCTCGCCAAGGCGGCGCTCTTCAAGATCAAGGTGATCGGACCGATTATCCGTAAGGTTGGGGAGTTGCCAGTCCACCGGGAGCAAGCCGACGCGGCACTTGTGCTGAGGGACGCCGAGCAGGGCATCAGGGACGGCGCCTGCGTGGTCTTCTATCCCGAGGGAACGGTCACCCGCGACCCGGACCTGTGGCCGATGGTGGCCAAGACCGGCGTCGCCAGGCTCGCCCTGGCGACTGGCGCCCCGGTGATCCCGGTCGCGCACTGGGGAGCACAGGACATCCTTCCGTACGGCAGCTTCCGGCCGCACCTGCTGCCGCGCAAGACCGTACACATAATCGCCGGACCGCCGGTCGATCTGTCGGAGTTCGCCGGTCGGCCGCTCGACACCCCGACACTGCGGGCTACCACCGACAAGATCATGGCTGAGGTCGCGGCCCTGGTCGGCAAGCTGCGAGGCGAGGATCCCCCGCCCGAGCCGTACCACCCGGCAATTGCCCGCCGCAAGCAACGCGCGGAACTCCGCCAGCTAGCCGAGCAGGCCAACCAAGCCGAGCAGGCCAACCAAGCCGAGCAGACCAACCAAGCCGAGCAGATCAATCTAGGCGAGCCGGTCAACCAAGCTGGGCAGACTGGTGGCACATCCGGGGTGCAAGCCGAGTCTGCGGACGGCGCCGAAACCCCGGCCCCAGCAGACGTCACCGAGGTGCCCGGGCCGTGACAGCGGCGGTAATGGGCGCCGGTTCCTGGGGAACCACATTCGCCCAGGTTCTATGTGATGCCGGTACCGAGACCGTGTTGTGGTGCCGAAGACTGCAAGTCGCTCAGTCGATCACGGCTGACCGGTGCAATCCGGATTATCTACCTGGCGTTACCCTGCCAGGGCCGCTCCGGGCCACGGCTGACCCGGCGCAGGCACTCGCCGGAGCTGACGTTGTCGTGCTCGCCGTACCGGCCCAGATGCTCCGCGAGAATCTGGCTAGCTGGGCTGGCCTGTTTCCGCCCGATGCCCTGCTGGTCAGTCTGATGAAGGGCATCGAACTAGGCACCTGCAAGCGGATGAGCGAGGTCATTGGGCAGGTCGCCACCTGGCCCGCTGACCAGATCGCGGTCATCACCGGACCGAATCTGGCTCGTGAGATCGCCGACCGCCAGTACGCGGCCACCGTGGTTGCCTGCACCGACCAACACGCCGCCGAGCGACTGCAGAAGGCATGCCACACCGGCTACTTCCGCCCGTACACCAACCCTGACGTGATCGGCTGCGAGCTCGGCGGAGCGGTGAAGAACGTCATCGCGGTGGCGGTCGGGATCGCCGTCGGGATGGGCCTCGGCGACAACACCAAGGCAATGCTGATCACCCGTGGCCTAGCCGAGATCACGCGCCTCGGCGCGGCACTCGGTGCCGATCAGTACACCTTCGCGGGCCTGGCGGGAATGGGCGATCTGGTGGCCACTTGCTACTCCCCGCTCTCCCGTAATCGGACTTTCGGCGAGCGGCTCGGTCTCGGCATTCCACTCGCCGAGGTCATCGCGGACACGACCCAGGTGGCTGAGGGCGTCAAGTCCTCGAAGTCGGTCCTTGAGCTAGCCGCCAAGCACGGAGTGGAGATGCCGATCACGGAGGTCGTCGTCGGAGTGGTGCACGACGGGCTGGATGTCGGCCAAGCGGCACTGATGCTCGCCAGCCGATCGGCGAAGCCGGAGCGCTATGGCGTCTGACAACTGGCCGCGTCCGCCAAGGGAGCCGCGCGATCCCGACGATCCCCGGCGATCGCCTGGCCAGCCCCGGCCCGGCAGCCAGCCCAAGCCGACTGATCCGAGGCGATTCGGCGACCGTGGCCGTCCAGGCCCTGGCCAGCCAGCCGACCCGCGTCAGGCAACCGACCCCAGGCTCGATCCACGACTCGCCGCCGATCCCAGACTCGCCGCCGACCCCCGGTTGGCTATCGACCCCAGGCTGGGTGCCGACCCCAGGCTTGCCACGGACCCACGACTGGCTACCGACCCACGACTGGCTACCGACCCACGATTGGCTGCCGACGCCGGGCTAGCCCCCGACCCACGACTTCAAGCGCAGCCCGGGTTCGGCCCTGACCGACACAGGGGTGATCCCCGCGAACTGGCGAGGTTGCCACGACCGGTCGACCCGCGACGCATGCCCGGTCCGCCCAGGGCGATCGAGGCGCCACGTCCTGGCGGTCCACCACGTCCCGGTTACCCATTGCCCTTCGGAATGCCGCCGCATCCGGCCGAGCTATCCCGCCCGGCAGGACCCTCGCCCATGGCCGGATCCGAGCAACCTGCAGGATTGGGGCGGCTACCCGATCACTCCCGGCGGCCCGGCGAGAACACCAGGTCAGTGCACTTGCCGGTGCCGCCCACGCCATCCCAGCAGCCGCTCGCTACACCGATCTACCGGACGGCGGCCTTCGCATTCAGTTCCGGTGCCGAGTACGCCGCGATCCTCGCCGACGCCGCTCCCGGATACAGCTACAGCCGGATCGACAACCCGACGGTGGAGGCGTTCAGTTCGGCGGTAGCCGCTCTGGAGGGCGTCAATCTCAGCTACCAGCTCGCCGCCCAGGCGTTCTCCTCGGGCATGGCCGCGATTTCGACTGTCTTCTGGACGTTCACCAGAGCGGGGGCGCATGTAATCGCGCCAACCGCGATTTACGGCGGCAGCTACAGTTTCCTGCGGCACGTCGCATCGAATTTCGGCGTTCAGACCGACTTCGTCGACATGACCGATCTCAGCCAGGTCAGCGCGGCGCTGCGGCCAGGAACCTCGATCGTCTATGCGGAGACGCTGGCCAACCCGACCGTGGCCGTGGCCGACCTAGGCGGGCTGGCGCGACTGGCCCACGACGCCGGAGCCTTGCTGGTGGTCGATTCCACGCTAGCGCCGCCGGTCATCTGCCGACCTCTGGAACATGGGGCTGACCTGGTCCTACATTCGGCCACGAAGTACTTCGGCGGGCATTCCGACGTCACCGGCGGTGTCGTGACCGGTCGCCCGGAGCTGATCAAGGCGATCCGGCGGCTGCGGATCGACACCGGCGGTTCGCTGGCTCCGGACGAGGCCTACCTGCTCCGCCGCGGTCTGGAGACGCTCCCGCTCCGGGTTCGCCGACAATGCGCGACCGCTCAGCTCCTTGCCGCTAGCCTGGCCAGGCACCCAGCAGTTCGCATGGTCTACTACCCAGGACTGACCCAGCATTTGGGCCACGAGCTGGCTCGACGCCAGTTCGACGCAGGTCCGGAAGGGACCAGGTTCGGTGCCGTCATGACCGTGGCGCCATACGGCGGGCATGAGGCAGGCATGGCGTTCGCCGACCGGCTGCGGCTCGCGCAGCTGGCCACATCACTCGGCGGCACGCATACCAAGGTCAGCCACGTAGCGTCGACAACGCACCGGCAGATGGATGCGGCGGCGCTTGCCGCGGGAGGGATCGACCCCGGCTCGGTGCGGTTCTCGATCGGGCTGGAGGACGGTGAGGACCTGCTGGCAGACGCCATAGCGGCGCTTGACTCACTGGGCGGAAGGTAGCGGCGGCAGTGATACGGGAGGAATCGTGGACGGCGAACGCAAGATCAGGGTTGCGGTGGTGTTCGGCGGCAGGGGGCCTGAACATGCCATCTCCTGCCTGGGGGCCGGTAACGTGCTTCGGGCCATCGACCGGGACAAGTTCGACGTCGTCGGAATCGGCATTACCAGTGACGGGAGCTGGCTGGAGGTCAGCGACGATCCGATGAAGCTGGCCATCACCGGCCGTGAGCTGCCCAGTGTCGAATCGGTCGCCAAGCCCGACGCGCACGTGGTCCCCTGGGCATATCAGGGCGACATGGCGGTGGTGGCCAGCGCGCCTGGCCACATTCCGCACGTCTTCGGCGACGTTGACGTAGTGCTGCCGGTGCTGCACGGACCGTACGGCGAGGACGGAACCATTCAGGGCCTGCTTGAGATGGCCGGGGTCCGCTACGTTGGCGCGGGCGTGCTGGCCAGCGCAGTCTGCATGGACAAGGAGTTCATGAAGCTGATCTTCCGGGCTCGCGGGCTGCCGGTTGGCCCGCACGTCGTGGTCCATGAGCAAGAGTGGCCAGCCAGTACCGAGCCCAGCCAGAACCAGCGACGAATAGCGGCGGAAATAGCGGCGCTCGGCTGGCCGCTGTTCGTCAAGCCGGCTAGAGGTGGCTCCAGCTTGGGCACGTCCAAGGCGCACGATGCTGGTGAGCTCGCCATCGCCATCGATCTGGCCCGCGACTTTGACCCCAAAGTGCTAGTCGAGGCCGCCATCGATGCCCGGGAGATCGAGGTCGCCGTGCTGCAGGGCGTCGATGGCGCACCGCCGGACACGAGCTTGCCCGGGGAACTGCGCCTGGAAGGCGGCGAGGAGTTCTACGATTTCGAGGCTAAGTACCTGGATCAAGCCAGTGACATGCTGATCCCGGCACCGATTCCAGCCCAGGACGCCGAGCAGATCCGTCAGATGGCAGCGACAGCGTTCACGGCGGTGTCCGGCGAGGGGCTGGCGCGAGTGGACTTCTTCTATACCCCGGATCGGCAGATCCTGGTGAACGAGATCAACACCTTCCCTGGCATGTCGCCAACCTCATACTTCCAGAAGATGTGGGAGGCGACCGGATTGCCGTTCCCGCAGCTGATCGACCGGCTGTTGCGGACCGCGCTAACCCGCCGCCAAGGCCTGCGCTAGCCCACCCGCCAGATAGATCAACCTGGGGCGGCTTGCGGACGGCGGGCGAGCATAGCCAACGGCTCGCACGCGCGGCGGGCGGCGCTGTGCGCCGCCCACCGCGCTGTCCGCACCGACCTGCCGTGCGGCGCTATTCGCCGAGCTGTGCTACTTCTGGTTGCTGTTTACTTCCTGCCCGCAGCAGCGAGCTTCTTCTTTTCGCCATTAACAAGGGCCTTGAAGTCGGCGCCGGCCCGGAACTTGGGGACCGAGGACTTGGGAACCTTGATGGACGCGCCGGTGGCCGGGTTGCGTGCGGTACGCGCCGGCCGGTCGGCCTTTTCGAATACACCGAATCCGGTAATTGCCACCTTGTCACCCTTGGCCACGGTGGACTGAATGGTGTCGAGAACTGCGTTTACGGCCTCAGTTGCGGTCTTCTTGTCCCCCAACCGGCCCGAAATCGCATCGATCAGGTCACGCTTGTTCATTTCCTCACTCCTGCGGCTCCCCAGCGGGAGGTCACGCGGACCGGACAGCGGGCGCTGCCGGGTTCTATGACCTCTGACCTGCTTGAAATTAGGCGATGCGGCAGCCTCGCACAATCATCTCCGCAGTAAACGAGTGCGTGTCGGTACCGGAACTGCGTGCAATTCAGTAATAAAAGGTGCCTGCCGGCAGCGGAACTCAAGAAAATTCAGGTCCGCATCCATGATTCCCTGTCTAGCTGTCATCACCATGGCCCGTATTGCCGCTCCGCGCCCGGTCAGTATCTGCGATAAGCCGGTCCAGCCGCCGGGCACCGCGGGCCACGCTAGCGCCCGGAACTTTCAGCGCGGTGCAAATCGCCATAAGACGAAGTTGCAGTCTCATTCGCACATCGGAGTCGACGTGCAGAGTCGCGATGCCACGCTGCGCGGCGAGCAGTCGGTCAGCCAGCGTGTGGGCGGTGGCACCTGCCCTCGGCGCCGCTTCACCCGGTTCGGACTTCGTCACCCGATCTACTCTCCCAAACGCCATGCCAGGGTCGGCACTTGAGCCGGCCGACCGCGCGCGGCTCGCCAGGCGGTAGGGTCCATACTTGGGAACCGCGGCTGGCCAGGGCCGGAATCTAGCCGCTGCCTGCCGCCCAGTGTGCACCCCGCCCGAGTGAGGTCGCCCCCATGAAGGTAGCCGTGGTCAAGGAGACCTGGCCAGCCGAGCGCAGGGTCGCGCTCGTCCCCGATGCGGTCACGAAACTGCGAACGGCCGGCCACGAGGTTCTGGTCGAAACGGGAGCCGGAGACGCCGCCTTCTTTCCCGACGAGTCTTACTCCGGCGCTGGCGCGACCATCGTCTCCGCCGACCAGCTCGGCACCGCCGACGTCATCTTGATGGTCGGCAGGCCTGACGCTGAGCAGATCGGCAGGCTGCGCCAAGGACAGGGAGTCTTCGGCCTGTTCGCGCTGCTCACCGATCCCGCTCTGGCGGAGCAGCTGGCCGCGACCGGGGCAACGGCGGTCAGCCTGGACCTGATCCCTCGGACGCTATCGCGGGCGCAGCCGATGGACGCGCTGACCTCCCAGGCCAACATCGCCGGCTACAAGGCAGCGCTGATCGCCGCGGCGGCGTTCGGCCGGTTCTTCCCGATGCTGATCACGGCCGCAGGCACGGCCCGGCCGGCCAAGGTGCTTATCCTGGGCACCGGTGTGGCTGGCCTGCAGGCTATCGGGACCGCCCGTCGGCTTGGCGCCGTCGTCAGTGCGTATGACGTCCGGCCCGAGACCAAGACCGAGGTGGAGTCACTGGGTGCCACGTTCATCGAGCTGACCTCGGTCGGCCCGGCGGCCGGCGTCGGCGGTTACGCCCGGGCGCTGACAGACGAGGAGCGAGCGGCTCAGCAGGCCGAGCTGACAGGTCACATCGCCAGGCACGACGTCATCATCACCACCGCCCAGGTGCCGGGCAGGCGTCCGCCGCTCCTGGTCACAGCCGATGCGCTGAAGTCGATGGTGGCCGGCTCGATCGTGGTGGATATGGGCGCCAGCGCGCTCGGCGGCAACGTCGAAGGCTCGGCTGCTGGCCAGACCATCGTGACCGAGCACGGGGTCACCATCGTCGGGGCCGAGAATCTGCCATCGACAATGGCCGCTGCGGCGTCGGCGATGTACGCACGTAACATCAGCTCGCTGCTGCTCTACCTGGTCAAGGACGGCGTGCTCAGCGTCGATCTGGGCGACGAGCTCACAGCCGGTGTCGTCGTCACATATGACGGCAAGGTGGTCCATCCGGCGCTCGCCGGTCCGGCTGCGCCCACCCCGGCCGCCCGGCAGGACGAATCCGGGCCGACGCACGATGATGCCGGGCCAACGCACGATGATGCCGATCCGGAGCAAGCCGAGGCCGGGCCACAGCAAGCCGAGCCGACGCAGCCCCCTGCGGCCGAATGACCTGGAGGTACCTCCTGTGCTGCTTACGGACTTCATCATCTTCGTGCTCAGCCTGTGGGTGGGCTTCGAGGTCATCAGCAAGGTGCCGGCGACCTTGCATACGCCGCTGATGTCCGCCGCGAACTCGATCCACGGCATCGTGCTGGCCGGCGCTATGGTGATCGCCGCGACGGCACACAACGTCGTCGGGTACATCCTGGCTTTCGTTGCCGTCGCATTCGCCGCGATGAACGTGGTCGGCGGCTACGTAGTCACCGGCCGGATGCTAAAGATGTTCCGGCGCCGGGCTACTCCCCCGGCCGTGACCGCCGCGGCCGGTACAGCCGGTACAGCCGGTGCGGCCAGACCGGCTGCGGCCGTCCCGAGCCCGAACGGCAAGGCCACGGCATGAGCGGCACCTTCAATACCGTCATCCAGCTGGTCTACGTTGCTGCCGCGTCTTGTTTCATACTCGGCTTGCACCTGATGAACAATCCGGCCACGGCACGCCGCGGCAACCAGATCTCGGCAGTCGGCATGATCGCGGCGGTCGCGGCGACAGCTGCCCTGATCATCCACCTGGGAGTGATCAGCGTCACCGGCTGGATCGTGATCGCGGCTGGAGTGCTGGTCGGCGGCGGACTGGGGCTCTACACGGCCAGGACCGTGAAGATGACCGCGATGCCGCAGCTGGTCAGCATCTTCAACGCGGTCGGCGGCGGCGCGGCCGCGCTGGTGGCGATCCGCGACTACATGACGCTGGGCGGCAGCGTCGCCGCCTCGACGTCGGTTCCGACCCTGCTGGACGTGATCATCGGCTCGGTCACGTTCTCCGGCTCGATCATCGCGGCTGGGAAGCTGCAGGGCCTCATCACGTCGGCACCGGTCAGCTTCCCAGGCGCCCGGATCGTGAACCTGCTGCTGATCGCGGTGGCCGTGGGCGTCGGCGGGTACGTGATCGCGGCACCGAGTCTGATCCAGCTCGGCGTCGTGATCGCCGCAGCTCTCATCTTCGGCGTCTCGATGGTCATGCCGATCGGCGGTGCCGACATGCCGGTTGTCATCTCGCTGCTGAACGCGTTCACCGGCACGGCCGTCGCGATGGCCGGATTCGTCATCAACAACACCGCGCTGATCATCGCCGGGGCCCTCGTCGGCGCCTCCGGTGGCATCCTGACCAAGCTGATGGCCGACGCGATGAACCGCTCGATCCCCAACATCATGCTCGGCGGCTTCGGCTCGGGCGACGCGATCGTCGCCGCCGCTGGAGTGGCCGGTGCCGGGGTCCAGTCCATCGCCGCCGACGACGCGGCCATCCAGCTCGCCTACGCGTCCAAGGTAATCATCGTTCCCGGTTACGGCCTGGCAGCCGCCCAGGCCCAGCATGAGGTGGCGGCTCTCGCCGACCTGCTCGAATCACGCGGCGTGGACGTCAGCTATGCGATTCACCCGGTCGCGGGGCGGATGCCAGGTCACATGAACGTCCTGCTCGCCGAGGCTAACGTGCCGTACCCGCTGCTCAAGGAGATGGACGACATCAACCCCGAGTTCGCCCGAACCGACGTGGCTTTGGTGATCGGCGCGAACGATGTCACCAACCCGGCGGCCCGCAGACCCGGCACCGCGATCTCCGGGATGCCGATCCTGGACGTGGACCACGCGAAGTCCATCATCGTGATCAAGCGTTCCATGGGCCATGGTTACGCAGGTATCGACAACGAGCTCTACACAGATCCGAAGACTGCCATGTTCTTCGCCGACGCCAAGAAGGGCCTGGCCGAGCTGACCGCCGCGGTCAAGACCCTGGTTGCCTGACGGCGACTGGGACTGTGCCCGGTCACCGCGACAGGTCAAGCCACTCGCCGGATAGCGACGGCGACAGGTTAGCGGCGCAGGACTTACCGGACGCCGCGAAAGTTCCGGAACGGTCGATGGTACATCGGTCCGTACGGAGCGATCCGGGGCGATGGATTACCGTCGGCCGCACTCCGGACCAGCGCACCCCCGAACAGCCTGCCTTCGACCTGCGCGCCCTCGACCGGCGCGCCCTGGAGCGGCGCTCCCCGGAACAACTACGCCCGGCCCGACGCGACGACCTGCCAATGCGGCTGGCTCTGCTGGCTGACGGCCATCCATCTTCACCCAGACAGGCGGACGGTAGGCCGAAGCCTCCGGTTGTTCCGTTACGCCAGCTTGAGCTGCCCGACCCCAGTCCGGCTGACCCGGACCTGACCGACTCGCCCGCCGATGGCCGAGCCGACGAGATCCGGCCGCTCACGGATCAGGAGTACGCCGAGCACGTCGCCGACATCCGTGGCCGCCTGGACAAGGCCGTCACCGCCGGCCTAGCCACCGAGGTCCACCACACGATCGATCGCGACGAGGAGCAGTGGACCCCAGAGCGCGACCGCATTCACGGTGATCTTGTGGCTTATTTCTACTCACGCGCTGAGGATGTGCCGTGCGACCGACGGGCAGTCGTTGCTGGCGGCCTAAGCGGAGCTGGCAAATCCACGATATTGGCAGATTATGCCAGTATCGATAAATTCCAATATCTTACTATCAATCCTGACGAGATTAAGGATGAATTGGCGCTGCGCGGCCTAGTGCCCGAGGTAGAAGGTCTCACGCCCATGGAGGCATCAGTCTTAGTGCACGAGGAGTCCTCAGCGATTGCCAGACAGCTCAGTCGTCGCGCTCTGAACGATGGCAAGAACATCATCTGGGACGTGACCATGTCCTCGCTGGAGTCAACCGAGAAGCGCA
Organism: uncultured Actinomycetota bacterium; assembly: GCA_963850875.1. Classification (GTDB taxonomy): domain Bacteria; phylum Actinomycetota; class Actinomycetes; order Streptosporangiales; family Streptosporangiaceae; genus Chersky-822. The sequence continues at coordinate 293,744 of CAWKNA010000003.1, read as the reverse complement.
TCGACCAGCTTCGCACGGCCGACTATACCGAGATCGACGGCATCTTCGTTGACATCTCCATCGAGACTAGCGTCCGCCGCACGGAGGCCCGACATCGCGAAGGCCACGACAGATTCCTCGCGGGACATGGTCTAGGCGGCCGATACGTCCCAGCCGAGGTAATCCGCGCACAGGGCGATCCGGACTGGAGCAGTAACAACCGACGAACCTTCGAGTCGATCAAGCACCGCTTCGACGGCTGGTCGCGCTACGACAATTCAGTCGACGGCAGCGGCCCAGTGCTGGCGGAGAAGAATGAGCGAATCAGTCATGACGGCATACCCAGGGAGAGAGGCTCATGACGAGCGAAGTCACCGAAATGATCATTGCCCTGCGCGACGGCACAATGACGTTGGAGCAGGTGGCACAGCGATTCCGCGAGCGATCCTGGTCACGCCGCCCGAGACAGCCGCACAGGACTTACCTCGAGACTGCGGCCCTAGCCGAGCAGGACCCGGCACCATACATTCCTGGATCGTTCGACGACGTCATCGCTGCCCACCAAGACGGCACGATCACTGACGCCGAGTACCGCGTGCTTTCCGAGGCGGTGGCTGAAGCAAAGCGTGCCGAGGATGAGGGCGGCGGCTGACTCGATGCGGGCCGAGCCGAGATGCCGGGAATGCCGGACCCGAGCCGGGCATGGCCCCGAGACCCCGCCAGGTTCGGTGCATCGACGCTGTGGCCCAACGTCCGCCGCTGACCGGGGCGTGAGGCCCGCCGACTAATTTCCATGATCGATTGGCGCATGCTTTCCTTGATCGATTGGTGCATGATCATTTTCGTACGCTATAGCAGCAATACGATTGACACAAACGCATATCACCACTTATTCTAGCGTTGTGAATCACTCGTCGGCGAGACGAGTTCGACCCAAGAACCCCTGGGACATCAGCTGCATCTCCGCGATCAGATTACTCAATACGTCGCCGTTCGGCAGCTTCCGTGACTCTTATGATCATCTGGGAAGACAGAAAGATCATCAAAGTAAGAGGGGAAACAATGCCATGAGGCAACGTTTGCTTTTGCTCGTTTCTATCGTCGGCCTGGCTCTCTACGGCGCCGGTACCGCCAGCGCGGCTACCGCAAGGTCTACGTCATCCCACCGGCACTACTGTGTCGCCGAAGCAGTTCCAGCCGGAAGCTCGCGGACGGCTCACGCCACGTGCTACTCCACATTCGCTCGCGCGATCCTGGCGGCGACGGATGGGCGGGTTGACCTCCCGGCTTCGGCGGAGCCGGGGTCGGTAACCCCTGACGAGCTGAACGCAGGGCCGGTGGTGCCGAATACGGTATACGTGCTTAGCATCGATTACCAGAACGATTATTTCGGTGGAAACACCCTCACCTGGACCCAGACCTCCCGGTGCGGTAGCTTCCAGGCTTCGAGCATGCCGAGTGGATGGAACGATACGATATCGTCGGTAATCGCTTCTAGCGGTTGCGCTACCACGCTCTTCTGGGACATTAACTTCGGAGGATCGACCTACGCGATAGCGAAAAACGGCTCAGCTGCCGCTCTAGGAAAGTTCAACGACCAGGCGTCTTCGCAAACTTGGTGTCCTACGTACCCGTGTGGCCGGTAAAGCGATAGCTTTTACGGTTTCGACGCCGCTGGCAAGTTGAGTTTCGCGCAGGTGGCCGCATCGCCGGGGAACACCGCGGCGGTGCCATTGCTCATCGTGCAGGCCACCAGTCTGGGCACCGGATTGTTCTGCCGACCGTCAGTGCGTCCTGCTACGCCGGGTCCGCCGACGGTCAGGAACCCCTGCCTGAACAAGGCGGCGCAGACGCTGACTGCATCCTGTACCTGTGCGGTGCTACCGGGCCTGCCCGCGGCAGCGATCGTGGTGTACTGAGTTCCCGAGAGGTCAGCCACCGTGTAGCAGCGGGCCTGCGTCTTGTTGCTGACCGACTGGAACTCGGCGACCGCGAACGCCGCCGCACCGGTGCTCAGTATGATCACGGCGGCCGCGGTCGCGACGACGGCCGACCTGCTCCGGTGGCGTGACCGCGCGGACCGCGCGACCAACTCCTCTAGCTGGAGCCGGGCAGCCGCCCGCCGAGCGGCGGGCAGCACCGGCATCCGTTCTGGGTTGAAATAAGTCATCTTAGGTCTCCAGCCTCGTCAGAGAGCGTGCTGCGGATCGGGCATCAGCGTCGGCGCGTTCCCGCCGCCCGCCAGATTCCTCAGGTGCTCGCGAGCGCGGGATAGCCGCGATCGCACCGTGCCCTCCGGCACACCTAGTGCCGCCGCGGCATCCGCGTAGCTCAGCCCGGCCCAGTCGCACAACGCCAGAACTTCCTTCTCAACGTCGCGCAGGCCGCCCATGGCGCACAGCAGATGCCGAGCCAGCCGTTCCTGGTCCATCCGCATGTCGGCGTCAACCGCGACATCGGGCTCCTCGCCCGGCGGCGGGAGCTTCGCCAGCAGGCGCTGATGACGGCGCAGCGTGCGCTCGGCGTTGCGGGTGGCATTGTTCGCCACCGCGAGCAGCCAAGGCAGCACCGAGTCACCGCTGAACCGCACGTCAAGACGCCGCCGCCACGCCTCAAGGAACACGGCCGAGGTCAGGTCCTCGGCCATCGACCAAGACCCAGTCCGGCTGAAGCAGTGTGCGTAGACCCGGTCAGCATGGCGCTCGAAGAGCTCGCCGAAGGCCTGGCCAGCATGCTCATTGGCAGCCTGCGACCACAGTTCCTGGTCGCTAACCGAACGCCAGTCCATTTCCACACCTCTATATGTCCGGGACCCGCTGCCGGGTTCCATCAGCCAGCAGCAGTCAGTCCTGCCCTGCGGCAAACTCGTTGAACGCGTCGTAGGCCCGCGGTGCCCAGACGGTGCCGGGGCCGCCGTTCATCATGATCGCGACTCCGAGTGCCTCGGCCACCTCCTGAGCGGCCGCACCCTTGCGCGCCGCGCCGCGGGCATGAGCCGCGATGCAGCCGTCGCATTCCCGGGTCACGGCGATCGCCAGCGCGATCAGCTCCTTCATCTTGGCCGGCAGCTCACCGTCGCCCATCACGCCGGCCGACATCCTGGCGTAGCCGGAGTAGACGTCCGGGATCGCCGCGCGGAGTTCCCGGCCGGACACTTGGAGCTGATCGAGAAGTTCGTGGGCGGTATGCATCGGCATTCCTCCGGAGATATGTTCGGCATCTGCTCCCGCAAGCACCAGCCAGGCAGGCAGCGAACAGGGACGGCACTGGCCCCGAAGGGAAAGCTACTCCGATGAGCACCACCGATACCGAGCTTGATGTGGCCGAGCATCCCGTTACGGCTAATGATCTTGAAGTCAGCAGTGCCCGGACGGCCACGGTGGGGGACCTGACCGTCCGGCGACTACTGCCGCTGCGGCTCCGGCGCAGCGTCGGCGCGTGGTGCTTCATCGATCACTACGGGCCGTTGTCGGTGGACGGTGTGACCGGGATGGCGGTGCCGCCGCACCCGCACATCGGGCTGCAGACCGTCACCTGGTTGATGTCCGGCAATGTGCTGCACCGGGACAGTCTGGGCAGCGAGCAGATGATCCGGCCCGGCCAGCTGAACCTGATGACGGCGGGGCGCGGGATCGCGCACGCCGAGGAGTCACCGGCCGAGCACGATCCGCAGTTGCACGGCGTCCAGCTCTGGGTGGCACTGCCAGATGCGTCCCGGCAGGCCGAGCCTGCCTTCGAGCATCACGCCGAACTGCCGCGAACCAGGGCTGGAGACCTCGAGATCACGGTATTCCTCGGGACGCTGGCCGGTGCGCGGTCGCCGGCCACGACGTTCTCGGAGCTCGTTGGCGCCCAGCTCTTGGCAGGGTGGAGCGCCGAGGCGCCGATTCCGCTGGCGCCGTCCTTCGAGCACGTGATCCTCGTGACGCAGGGATCGGCGTCGGTAGCCGGGACGGAACTGCGGCCTGGCAGCATGCTGTACCTGGCACCTGGCCGGGAGGAGATCCGGCTGGCTGCGGCCTCGGGTTCGCAACTGCTCCTGCTCGGCGGCGTTCCGCTCGGCGAGCCACTGCTGATGTGGTGGAACTTCGTCGCCAGGACACCCGACGAGATCGCGGCGGCGGTTGCCGACTGGAACGAGGGCAGGTTCGGCCCAGTAACCGGTTGCACCGGGAAGCCGCTGACCGCGCCGCCGCTCGATGTCGCGCGGTTGCGCCATAAGACCTGACGGTTGCCACGCGCAGTGTGGCCAGGAGGACTGTTTGGTACCGCCGCCGCGCCGCGTGGTGCGGTCCGCCGCCGCGCCGCGCGCCGCGCAGCCGTGCAGCCGCGCCTGCGCCGGGTGTAGCGGCGACGTCGCCGGGTATGGACGTCGCTCAATACCCTGCCGCTATAACCTAGTAAACTGATCGGTTAATCGTCCTTCCAGTGAGCACTGCCGGAGGACAGCTATGGCCCTGCCAGACTTCTTCATCGCCGGCGTGCCCAAGGCCGGGACCACGGCCCTGCACGCGGCGCTTGCCCGGCATCCCGCGCTCTTCATGTCGCCGGTCAAGGAGCCCAAGTTCTTCCTGACCGACGGCCCGCCGCCCGCTGAAGGCGGCCCTGGCGACGCCAAGACCTACCGGGAGCACATCTGGCGGCGGGCGGATTATGAGGCGCTGTTCGACGCGGCGCCGCCCGGCACGCTGCGCGGCGAGTCGACCCCGTTCTACCTCTACAGCCGGATGGCTCAGCAGCGGATCAAGGCGCTCGTCCCCGATGCCAGGCTGATCGTGGTGCTCCGCGATCCGGTGGAACGCGCGCACTCGAACTGGACCCATCTGTGGTCGGCGGGCCTGGACCCGTGCGGCGATTTCGTTCAGGCATGCGAGCAGGAAAACCGGCGGATCGCAGCCGGCTGGGCGGACTTCTGGCACTACATCTCCCTGGGCAAGTACGGGGAGCAACTGCAGCAGCTGTACTCCCGGTTCTCGCGGGAGCAGGTTCTGGTCTTCAGGTACCGCGCGCTGGTCGACGACCCGGCCGACACGCTTGACCGGGTCTGCGATTTCCTCGGCGCCCCGGCGGGCCTGCTGGCCGATCTGCCGCGCGAGAACGTCACCGCGCATCCGCGCCCATCAGCGCGGCACCGCCTGGTGGCGACCGCCAGGCGGACCAGCGCGGCTGTGTCGGCGTTGCTGCCAGATCATTCCGGTGCTGGTCTGACCGACCGGCTTGAGCACCTGCTGCAGCAGGATGCGGCCCCGAGACGTCCGCTCACCTGGGAGCAGCGGCGGGCGCTGATCCCGCGCTTCGAGCCCGACATCCGGCTGCTTGAGTCCTTGACCGGCGCCGACTTCAGCGACTGGCTGCTGCCTCGCGGTGACTCAGGCGGACTGGTCGGTGCCCGGCCGAGCGGCCAGCGGCAGGCGCGCAACGGGCGGCCACGCCAGTTCTAGCTGAATCCCCGAGCGCTGAATCCCCGAGCGCCGTCAGCGGCCACGTGGCCGCAGCTCGGTCACCAGATCGTGTGAGCCGCTGGCGTTCGTCAGCTCGTAGTACAGGCGTTCATGCCCATCGCCGAGATCGACGATGTCGAGATAGCGAAGCCCGTGCCCCGGCCATGGCGACTGCGCGACCGGCTCGGAGCCAATCGCGGTCAGCGAACCTGGCTCGGTTCCGGCGGCGATGCCGGTCAGCTCCTCGCAGTTCTGCGCCGCGCTGGCCCGGCCGTCGTAGTAGGCGATCAGCCCTTCAGGCGCACTCCGGACCGCGGTCAACCGGGCGCCGCGCGCGTCCCACTCGCCGGGCCGTGGGTGCAGGGCGGTACCTCGCCAGGTCCAGTCCAGGCCGTCAGCGCTGCTGGCGTAGTCGGTGGCCATCCGGTCGGTCTGCTCGGGATCATCGAGGGGATGAACCGACGCCCACAGATGCCAGCCGTTGTCAACGTGCCTGATGACCGGGTCCTTGACCGCGGTAGCCGCGTCGCCGGGCAGCAGCACCCGGCGCCGAACCGGATCGAAGGCATCGGGAGCACTGGCCTCGATGACTTCCACCCGCCAGTGCCTGGTGCCATAGCTGGCACAGCTCAGGTACAGCCGCCAGGTGCCGTCCGGCGTGACCACCAGGGCCGGTCGCTCCAGCGAGTCGGCCTCCATCTCCTCCTTGCTGACCGACAGGATCGTCTGGAAGTTCACGCCGTCGGCAGACCGCGCGACCGCAACGGCGTAACCCCGGCGGGCCGGATCGCGCAGCCGGTAGGCAAGCAGGATCTCATTGCCGCTGCGCAGAGCGCTCGGGGCACCGGCCCACATGCCCTCACCGGCTCCCGTGGCGGGCACGGCGACGACCGAGTGCTCAGCCCGCGGCGGCAGCATGGCCGCCAGCACGTCAGCGTCATCACAGGTCACACCGCAACAATAGTCATATTCACTACTGACCGCGACATTTCCGCCAGTCAGGCCAGGCCAGGCCAGGTCAGGCCAGGTCAGGCTACGCCGGATTCGGCGCCGGACGCCGCGTATGTGATCAGGCCGGTCAGGATTTGAGCCAGTCGATGACGCTGTCGTGCGGACGAGCAGTCGTAGCCTGCCCTCTGGTCTGGCGGTACTCGAGCACGGATTCGTTCCCGCCACCAGTCACCCGGCGATCACGGGACCACGGCACCCGGCGTCGCGGTCCTGAGATTTCGGGCCAGCGGAGTCCGGCATCGCACCCTGCGAGACGGGCAGGCTCTTCTCAATAGCGGCGATAACATAAAAGATCGCCTGACTGTCTGCCCGGAGCCGTGACTGTCAGCCCGCAGCATGACACTGTCAGGCGTGCCGCGCCTGACTCCGCCAATCAAGTCGGCGAGCAGCCCAAAGGCGGACATTTCTTTCGCGCAATGGCGGACCGGCGGGCGTTGCAATTCATGGGCGCCCGGATGTTCGTTTCTCGGACGGCGTTCACTTTCCAGCCGACTTTATTAGGGCGGCATGCCGCAGCCGGATGGGCGCGGGCGCTAATATTGACGCGCAACGCCTTCAGGTTGTCGTCGGCTATGTCAGGTTGCTGGGAAATATAACGGACGGGATAGGTCAGGCAACATGGACGCCGCCGCCCGTCTGCTGCCAGGATGCGCCCTGCCCGGCGGACAAATGACGCCTGCAGCGGCACGGACAGTCAGAGAGGATCACCATGCCTGAGATGCGCATTGCCGGACACCGCGGTCGCCGGCCGGTCAAGCCGCCAGCCGAGCGGTTTCCCATCCAATACCTGTCCAGCTACCTGCGCGCACCTCTCCCCGCACCCGCCTATCCGGTTGACGTCAGCGCCGGCATCACCGACTGGGGCATGCTCGGCAATGGCCCGGACAAGACCTGCACGACGCATCCGAACGGAGTGGGCGACTGCACCTTCGCCGGCCGACAGCACTACAAGATGGCTAAGGCAGCCGCGGGCGGCGAGACCGAGCAATGGGAATCCTCGGACCAGCTCGTCGCCGAGTACCTCACCTATGACAAGGGACAGGACCAGGGCGCCAACATCGCAGACCTGCTGCTGTACTGGTACAAGGCCGGCGCCATCCTGGCCTTCGCACCGGTCGACCACACCATCCCCGCAGCGGTGGACGCTGCCATGGCAGCATTTCACGGCGCTTACGTAGGGGTTAACCTCACCGACGACGCCGACAGCCTCTTTGGGCAAGGCCAGCCGTGGACCACGGCTGGCGGTCAGCAACCCGACCCGAACGAGGGGCACTGCATCGTGAAGGTCGCGGCCGACGGCAGTCAGTTCGATAGCTGGGTTACCTGGGGAGCGCTGCAAAGGTCCACCCTCCCGTGGACCGCGACGTGCCTGGACGAGGCCTGGGTCATCATCACGCAGGAAGACGCCGCCGCTGCCAATCTCGACATCGCGGCCCTGCGGGCGGACATCAACGCCCTGCACGGCACCGGTGGCAGCTAGCAGCGCGTGGTCGCTGCCTGCGACTGATGTGCACCTGGCCGGTGCCGAGGTCACGAGGATCAGCCACGACGAACTCAGTGGTGGCCCCGGCACCGCCAAGGGCTCCGGCCGACTGGCCGGTGGCATGGGTTCCCGGCGGTCCAGCCAGACCTCCGGCCGACTGGCCGGTGGCATGGGTTCCCGGCGGTCCAGCCAGACCTCCGGCCTGGCGATCGGAACGCTGAGCTGCGCGGTCGTCCAGGTCTGCGGAACGGTGCCCGCAGTCGGCCTGCTCGCTGATTGAGCCGCCCGGCCCGGCGGTGGGACACTGGCGGGATGGGTGGCCCGATGCCGCCGCTCGAGGATCTGCCGGGCAGTCTGAGGAGGTCAGGATGACAGGATATTCCGACACGATGGGCGGGCCCGAGCCGGATGAGGAAGGCACCGATCTGCTTGGCGGACCGGAATCAAGCGAGGAAGATCTGCTAGGCGGGCACGACACTGGCCAGCAGGCTGAGACCATGGGCGGCCCGGAACCGGATGAGGAAGGCACCGATCTGCTCGGCGGGCCGAGGTCGGATGAGCCAGGCACCGATCTGCTCGGCGGGCCGCGGCCATAGCCGGCATGCAGGTCAGCACGTAGCCCACCGTGGGTCCCCGACTCGGCACTGACGTTCGGTCCGGAGTGGCCATTATGAGTGCAGGTCGCCTCTGGCGCCCCAACACCCGGGCTCTACCTGCCCGCGCTCGACTCCCGAGTTCGGTCTGCCCGCCGCCCTGAGGCATCAGGTCACTCTGGCCGCTCAGTCTGGCCTGACCGGCCAGCCGGTCGTCGACCGCGCCGCGACATCTTGGCGACCGTCCCGACCCGATGCCCAGATCGCCAGCCCGTTCGGCCAGTCCGCATAGCAGGGTCACGCAATCGGGGCAGCCACGCGGGGTGGCCATCGCGCGAGAAGGTGTCAGTTCTTTTGACATCTCCATGCTGTCAGTCTAGACTGACAGCATGACGACAAAGGAAGCGGCGGGCGCGAGCCGACCGACCGACCCGTCCGTGGGGTTGCGCGCGGTGCTGGCGCTGCGCCGGCTGGCTGAGCGCGTCGAGGCCGAGCAAGTGGCCCAGGCACGCGATCAAGGGTGGTCGTGGCAGCAGATCGCAGACGGGCTCGGGATGACCCGCCAGTCTGTCCATGCCAAGTACGGAAGGGCACTGTGATGATCAAGCGACTGATGGATCAGCACGTGGCGAGGGCGAGAGACCAGCGCTATGGCGCGGAGTACAACTTCGGCGCCACGTACTTCGACGCCCGGGACGAAGCCAGCCGGCGCGGCGACCGCACCATCGGTACCGAGCACCTGGTCCTGGCCCTGCTTGTGGACCCGGCATCTCCGGCAGCGAAAGCGATCGGATGTGACCTTGACACCGCACGTGCTGCGCTCGATGCGCTGGACAGCCAGGCCCTGTCGGCGATTGGCGTCGAGCCAGGAATCACGGCCGGGCCGGTCGCGGTACGCACGCAGGGCAGGCTACGGCTAACTCCCGCCGCCAAGGCGATCTTCACGGGCATCCCCGATGCCCGCAAGGACCGCAGAGCCGGTCTCGGGAAGGTGCTCTACGCACTGCTCGACCTGCGCCGCCCGGACCCGGCCGCCGAGCTCCTCGCCTCGCTGGCTGTGGATGCGCCGACGGTACGGGAGCGCTTCGCCGAACTCGACCAGGGCAGCCAGCCATGATCGTCGCGTCCTGCCAGGTGCTGCTGTTCGGCGGCGGGTAGAGCTCCAAGAACCTGACCGCTGCCGTGGACGGCCTCAATGCCGTACCACCGCCGCACGGGCCACCGCCGCCCTGGACCACCGCCGCCCTGGACCACCGCCGCCACCACCGCCCGGGCCACCGCCGCACGGGCCGGCCAGGAATCGGCCGAGCGTTCGCCGACAGCGATATCCCGCCGACGAGATCTCGTTTTTGAGATACCGTACCGGATATGGATGACGAGCAAGCCGAGCCCGCGGATCTGCCGCTGCTACCCGGGTTCCGCGAGATGGCATTGCGGCGGATGAACCGGCAGCGCCGCGACCTGGTCGCCGAACTGGCAGAACAGCGCCAGACGGCTGGACTGTCACAGACCGAGATCGCGGCGCGGATGGGCACCTCGCAATCGGCAGTCGCCCGGCTTGAGTCGGCGGAGGCGGATGTGCGCGCATCGACGCTCGAACGATATGCCGCCGCCATCGGCAGCGAGATCAGCTGGCAACTGGGCGGACGGCAACCGCAGATGAGGCGACCGGAGGGATCCGCGTGAGACCGCAGCTGGGATCCTTCCCACCCAGGTCGCCGTTGCCGCCGGAGGTGCCCTTCCCGCCCGGAGAACCGTACCCGCCAGAGCGGCCGACTCCCGCTCCGTATCCGCGCCCAGACGTCACGCCGGTGCGGGTATGGATCGACCCCGGCCAGTGGCCAGGACGGGTGTACGAGCGGCTCTTCGAGCAGCGGATCGTGATGGCGCACGGTCATCTCGACGACGAGGCAGCCAGCCGGTTGTGCGCCCAGCTGCTCACTTTGGACGCCGAAGGTGACGAGCCGATCCGCCTGGAGCTGCAGGGGCTCGACGCCGAGCTGCCTGCGGCCCTGACGGTCATCGGCGTCCTGCAGACCTTGCGCGTCCCGGTTCTGGCCTACGCGGCGGGGCGGATCAGCGGGGCCGCGCTCGGCGTGCTTGCCGCGTGCAGCCACCGGCGGGCCTACCCGAACGCCGTATTCGCGCTGTCCGAGCCGAAGCTGAGCTTCGACGGCGCCGTGACCTCAATCGCGGCGCAGGAAGAGCAGGTCCGGGCCATGCTCGATGCGCTGTGGCTGCGAATCGCCGAGACCACCGGCGGTGAGGTGGACGACATCCGCGATGACGCCAGCCGGGGCCGGTTCCTCACCGCCGAGGAGGCAATCGCGTACGGCCTCGTTGAGGAACGCGCCGCAGCCCGCTGAGCCACGCTTCCCGTGGGCCGCTTCCTGAACCGCGCGTCCGGGAGCGCGGCGAGGGCGTGACGCTGCCGCCGTCGGCCGGTGAGCGACGGCCAGGTCCTGGCCGGATGAGTCCATTGGCGCGCGGCAGGTGACCTTCGGCTCTGCAGGACGGCGCGTCGGCCGGCCGACCCTGAATACGGCGGCCCGCTGAAAGCCTGGCCCGATGGCTTGCAGGTCGTGCGGAGGTCACCATGCGACGCCTGTTGAGATGCCTGCCGCTGGTGATGGCCGTCACGATGGTGCCAGCCGTGGCGGCTTGCGGCCTGGCTGGCACGTCCAGCCAGCGGGGACTGCCTGCCCCCTCCTCCCGCGCCTCGCAGGCCCGCTCCCCGGCCCCGTCCCTGCCAGCGCGACCAGTTCCGTCGCCGACTGGTCGGATCCTGATGCCTGGGATGAGCGGCGCGGATGTGAGGTGGCTGCAACAGCAGCTGGCCGCGCTCAAGTACTACCCGGGCACGGTCGACGGGCAGTTCGGCTCGGACACGCTAGAGGCGGTATGGGCGTTCCAGGAGGTGCAGGGCCTTACCCCATCCGGCGAGGTGACCCCGGCGATGCAGCGGGCGCTGGCCCACCCGCGCAGCCCCGCCGTGCTGGTCCCGAACGGCGGAAGCCTGCGGGTCGAGATCAGCCTTTCCCATCACGTACTTGTCCTCTACCGGGCTGACGAGGTCGCACTGATCAGCCATGTTTCCACCGGAGGCGGCTATTACTTCTGCTCGCCTGGCGGTGGCTGCGGCTATGCGATCACCCCGGCAGGCGACTACCGCACTGTCGCCTTCATGCCGGGCTGGGTCACCGTGCCGCTCGGCGAGATGTACAACCCGGTCTTCTTCATCGGCACCGCTTACGCGATCCACGGCGATACCTACGTACCGCTGCAGCCGGTCTCGCATGGGTGCGTGCGGATCCCGATGGACATCGCCCAGTTCTTCCATGGCCTCGTCAACGTTCCGGGGACGCCCGTTTACATCCGCCGCTGAGCGGACGCCCGGCGAGGAGATCAACGCCCTGCTGGGAGGTCGGGCGCTGGTGCTCCACCTGCGCCCGTATCATGTCCCTACCGCTAGGGCGCTGTCGGACCTCGCGGCAGGCCGGATGCTCGGTGTCGGGAGCGGCGGCCACGACTTAAGCTGGGCTGTCGACGGATCGGTGACCAGCATCCCGACAGCACCGCCCACGGGGAGGCCTAGACGACCAGCCCACTACCGCCGTCCGATCAGCCCGGTGTGCTCCTAGCCGATCTAGCGCGGGCGGCCTCCGGGAGCATGCCCGGCTGCGGCTACAGTGTGAACCGCCCAACAGTTCGACAGCGGCCCGGCGTTCGGACCCGTTGCCGCCTAGCTTGAGATTCGTCCAGACACCGCCTGGTCACGCGAGGTCAGAAGTCGCCAGAGCCGTCCTATTAACTGCTATCATGACCAGTCTGGATCTGAATATAAGGAGAACGGTGATATACCCGTGATGCCGCATAGCGTGTCCGAGAACGCTACCGACAAAAGGACCGCTGTTATCATTGGAGCTGGTCCGGCCGGCTTGACGGCAGGTTATGAGCTGCTTGAGAAGACGGATGTGCAACCGATCATCTTTGAGGCTGCTGACTACCTCGGTGGTATTTCAAGGACCATTAATTACAAAGGCAACCGGATAGATATAGGCGGACACCGTTTCTTTTCCAAGTCTGATCGCGTCATGGACTGGTGGAGCACAATTTTGCCGGTCGAGAAGACGCAAGGTCATTTTACCCTGAAATACCAGGGCCGGTCCCGTGACCTGGAAGGAAATACGACCGGAGCGGACCCTGACCAGTCCGACGACGTCATGCTCATCCGCAGGCGTACGAGCCGCATCTACTACATGCGGAAGCTATTCAACTACCCGGTCAGGCTCGAGGCTCAAACAATCAAGAATCTTGGTGCCCGGCGAATGACCAAGATCGGCTTTAGCTATCTGAAGGCACGGCTTGTGCCACTTGAGGAAAAGTCGCTTGAGGAGTTCTTTGTAAACCGCTTCGGCCGTGAGCTGTACAACACCTTCTTCCGTGACTACACCGAGAAAGTGTGGGGGCTGCCCGCCTCAGAAATCGCATCCGACTGGGGCGCGCAGCGGGTTAAGGGCCTGTCGATCACCAAGGCACTGACGCATGCTCTGCGGCAGTCGGTCAAGCCGCACCGCAAAGGCATCCAGCAAAAGGACACCGAAACGAGCCTGATCGAGTACTTTCTCTATCCCAAGTACGGGCCCGGGCAGATGTGGGAGAAAGTGGCCGCGCTCATTGAGAAACGAGGCGGCGAGGTCCACAACAATGTAGCGGTCACGAAACTGCATGTCGCGGACCAGAAGATCGTCAGCGTAACAGTGACCGACTTGCAGACCGGCAGTTCCCGTGAGGTGAAGAGTGATTACTTCTTCTCGACCATGCCGGTTAAGGAACTGATTGCCGCGCTGGATGGCGTACCAGTACCGCAGAACGTCCAGGAGGTCGCTGACGGCCTGGTCTACCGAGACTTCATTACGGTCGGTCTGCTCTTGACGAAGCTCAAGATCAAGAACCAGGCCGACGCAAAGACGGCAGGCGATCTGATCCAGGACAACTGGATATACATCCAGGAGTCCGATGTCAAAGTCGGGCGACTGCAGATCTTCAACAACTGGAGTCCGTATCTCATCACCGACCAGAACCGGGTCTGGGTCGGGATGGAGTACTTTACCAATGAAGGCGACGAGCTATGGCAGATGTCAGATAGCGCCATGGCTCAACTCGGCGTCGAGGAGCTCGCCAAAATCGGCATCATCGAAGCCGAGGACGTGCTCGACAGCACAGTCATCCGCATGAAGAAGACGTACCCCGCTTATTTCGGGACGTATGGTCGTTTCGACGAGATCCGGTGTTTTACCGATGAGATTGATAATCTGTTTCTCGTCGGCCGCAACGGCATGCACCGTTACAACAACCAGGATCACTCGATGCTCACGGCCATGACGGCAGTGGAGAATATCGCGGCCGGGCGCACGGATAAGGACAATATCTGGAGCGTCAACATCGAGCCGGAATATCACGAAGAGAGAAAGTGACCAACCTTTCGCTGCCGACCGCCTGTCTCAGTCGACCGATGACGGCGGGTCGCCTCCCGACCTGCCCGCGACGGTGTTCGCCGGTCCGCTGCTAGGGCTCGTCCGCGTGTTGAGTTGGGGTATAGTACCGGGAAGATCAAACATCGAGCCAGCCACGGAGGATGGCAAGTTGGCGATTCTAAGCGAATACGCGCGGAGAAAGAAGCTCAGCTATTTCTTCAGTAGAATACCCAAGGATGCGCGCATCCTTGAGGTCGGCTGCGCCGAGGGCTGGGTCGGTAAGTATGCCCAGGACAATGGCTGGGACAACTTCGTCGGCATCGACATACTGCCGTCTGCCAACGCAGACATCGTGGGCGATATCAATGAGTGGAAAACCCTTGGGCTCGAGGAAAATAGCCTGGACGCGATAATCGCTTTCGAAGTCGTCGAGCATGGCGACTTCTACGCGGCTTTCCACGCGCTGCTCAGGCCTGGTGGTCGAGCGTATGTCACGACTCCGGTGCCGCACATGGATTGGATGTGCAAGATTCTCGAGTCGCTGAAGTTGAACCAGAAACGCTCAAGCCCGCACACCCATCTGATCTACCTTGAAAGAGCCCCGCACCTCCTGCTCGTCGAAAAGAACGTCAAAGGTTTCATGTCTCAGTGGGCCGTACTCGAAAAGCCCTTGGAGTCTTAGCCGCAGCAGGCAGCGCGCAGCAGATGCCCTGGCCCGACGTATAGCTTCAACCTGGGCGCCCAGCCGGAGACGGCCTGGCCGGGGAGGGGGAGTGCCTGTGACTGGCCGGACTTCCTGCCGGGATCGCGGTCCTTACGAGCACGCTTTCGCGGACGGCGGGCCGGATGCGTTCCACGGCCAGACATTTCCGCACCAGTACAACATGGGCACGTTGGCCAGCAGGTTCTTGTGCCAGACCAGCACGATGAAATTGCCCACCTGGTAGGTGGTCGCTGGCGGGCCGAACTCATTGCGGAGATCGGTTACTGGTTGGCAGGCGTTTGCGCAGGTACTCGGTACTTTCCAGACCACGAAGTTGGCATCGTGCTGATTCGCGTCATACCAGGACGCGTCGGTCTGCCAGCTGGTGGTCACGAGCTGATGATTGTAGAAGCGTGTCGGTCTGACCTGGACCCGGGCGCCGCTGTCGACGGTGACCTTGCTCGAATCCGCGACCTGCCCAAGACCGTAGGTCAGGTGATGGGCCTCAAACCACTTCGCACTCGGCTGACTCTGATCAGATGCCGCTGGATGAACGGCGTTGACCAGCAGCATGACGCCGTAGCAGGCAAGCACGACCCCCACGGTCGGCGCCAGCCGAGCGCGGCTGAGCCGGCCCGGCAGCAAGCGGCCGGCCAGCACCGCGCCGATCGGCAGCAGCCCGATCATCTCGTTCGCATCTGGCTTGGTTCCGAACATGTACGCAGCCAGCAGCAGCACGAAGGCGACGACGAGCACCTGCACGATCAGGTCGCTCTCGCCGAAGAACCGCCGCACTCCCACCGCCACGGCCCACACGACCAGGGCAAACCCGATCAGGTGGATCGCTATCGAGATCGCGGAATGCCCGAGTGTCAGCCCGAAGAAACTGGCGCCGAACAGCTCGAGCACCCGCTGCACCTTTACCCAGAACTGCGCGGACATCGACGCGGCGGTCGAGAAGCCAATCACTGGCGACCTGAGAGTGAAGCCGCCGGCCTGCTTGATCACGGCGAGGACCAGCTTGGCGACACCCACCGAGACCAGCGCTGCGCCGGCCAGCGACAGCTCATACCACTGCTGGGCCAGCGGCCCGGGCAGGCGGTACATCCGGACCGCGCAGACGACGACCAGCGGCAGTACGCACTCGACCAGCACGATCGCGTCGCCGACCTGTGCCCAGGCCAGCAGCACGGCGACGACGACCGGCACCCACCAGCGCGCCCGCGCCCGATCAAGCACCAGCCAGATCACCAGCAACGGCACCTGCGTCCCGGTGTGATCGGGACCCGACAGCAGCACGTCAGTGCCGGAGTGCAGGGATGGCGCCAGCATGATCCCGGCGGCGACAAGCAGCCGGATCAGCCCTTCCCGGCCAGTCGCCCGGCCCTTGGCGAGCAATGCGCCAAGCACCACGATCAGCGTGTAGCTCAGCGCCGCGGCCACGTGCACCACGTCGCCGTTCAGTCCCCGAATCAGCTCCACCAGCATGTACTCGGGCAGTTCCGTGGTGTAGACCGAAACATCCGCCAGCGACCAGCCCCGCAGCAGCACATTGCCGTGCAGCATGTCCCATGCCTGGAGGGTCTGCCACGCGCTGCCGGACGGGGCATCCAGGTGGACGGGCAACGTCCGGGCCTGCGCCAGATACGCGACGAACAAGACGATCCCGGCCGCCGCGAAGACGCCCGCCGCCACCCATCGCCGCTCCAGCCAGGCGAATTCACTGCGCTTAGGCGGATGGGTGGCTCCATCGGCACCCTGCAGGTCCGGCTCAGCGGCGGCCGACGGCTGGGCAGCTTCCTCGGCTCCGTCGGCATTCGAGAGTTCCGGCTCAGCGGTGGTCACCACGCCGCCATGATCTGGTGATTGGGTCACAGCAGACCACCTCTCGAGTCGTACAAGATCATGCTCGCGGAATGGACAACCCTGAGGTGTCGGACAAGCTCGGCCCGGCCCAGTCGCGGCACCGGCGCGGAGGCGCGAGTACCTCGGCACATTATTCTCAACTCGCCACGATGGCAAACTGCACCGCCTGCACACTGCCATCGCCATTGGAGCCGCTCTCGACAGGTTCCACCCGGTCGGCGACTGCCTGCGCTCCCCAGCTTGGAGCCGCCCAAGAGATTTACCGATCCCGCCGGCCATGGCCGACCCGCATCACCCCGGCCAGAGCGGATCCGAAGATCCGCTGAAGCCCGAAATCGCCTTATCCCGTCTGGTTCTGCCGGGCACGCGGCGGATCGGGGCTAGAGTGGGGACAACCGGCCCACTCGTCCCGTGTCGCTAGGATATGGCCTGTTCGATGCCGGCGGCGTAGCTGCTACCGCGCCGTGTGGCATCGGAATCCGCTGGTCAGGGGTCTCCAGGGGCGGGTGCAAGGCCTCCAGCGGGTGTCGGCCGCCGGGCGCGGTTGGCAGGCCAGACGGTGCCGTCGTAGGCGTTCGTGCAGCGGGTTGCGCTGGTTGCTCCGCGCTACCCGTCGGTACATAAACCGGCACATGAAGGGAACAGGCACGTGCAGCGTGATTCGTCGCGGACTCAGACCCAGCCCGCAGCGTTAGAGCGATTGCGAGGAGGCTTGCCCAGCCGTGGTAGGCAAACTGACCCGATGAATGTGGCAGACCATGATCAGCCGGGCGATTCCGGGGTCGGGTTGGCCCTGGGGTCAGCGCCGGAGAGTGCCGACGAGCCAGCAGCCAGCGCCGTAGTTAGCGACGTGCAGGCCAGCGCTCCGGACGGATACCGGGACGGGGGCGGTTCCGCCGGAGACCGGGATGCAGCCGATTCAGCCGCAGACCGGGCAGCGAGCCGGTGGGTCAGTGCGGCTGTCCGGCACCCCGTGACGCTTCACCTAGCCCTCCTAGTCGGCTATGTCGGCGCCGGTGTCCTGGTCAACTGGCCGCATGGCAGCTACCTGGCTGGCCGGATCCCGGCGACCAGGGATGCGGGCAGTTATGTCTGGGGGTTCTGGTGGATGGCGCGCTCGGTGGAGCACCTGAGCAACCCATGGTCCACCACTTATCTGGCGGCGCCGGTGGGAACCCAGCTCGGGCTGCATACGCTGATGCCGCTGGCTGGCGTCGTGATGCTGCCGGTCACGGTCCTCTTCGGTCCCAGCGCTTCGTACAACCTGCTGTCGATCGCGCTGCCAGGGCTGCTCGGCTACGCGATGTACCGGGTGGCGCGGCTGTGGATCCCGTCGCAGATCGGAGCGATCGCGGCTGGCGCCTTCTTCGGCTTCTCCACCAGGCTGGATTATCAGGCCTGGGTTCACCTGAACCTGGCCGCTGGAGCATTGTTCCTGCCATTGGCCCTCGAGGCCGCGGTGCGGCTGCGCCGCCGTCCTGGCCCTCGCCAGGTGGCGATCCTTGGCGTGGTCCTGGGCGCGAGCGTACTGGTCGATCAGGAATCGGCGGTGCTGGCCACCATGCTAGTCGTGGCGGCTCTGCTGCCCTGGCTGCTGAGCCTGCCGGCGCCGCCCGATCCTGCGGACACCTCGATCGCGGCACGGGTGCTCAGCGCGCCCAGATGGGCACGGCTGCTGCCCGCCGGGCTGGCCGCGGTGATCGCCGCGGTGGTGGCCACCCCTGCGCTCATCGCCGCTGCACGAGCAGCGGGCGGGCCTACCGCGATTCCGACGTTGGACTACCTGGCCGGCATCAGGCTTCCTGACATGTTCGAGCCCTCGCCGCGGGTCAGCGACTTCGGGCTGCCCGTCCCGACCGCGGTGAGCACGTTCGGAGTCGTCCTGAGCGCCCTGACGATTGCCGGCCTGGTGCTCGCCTGGCGGCGGCTCAACGCGTGGCTGCTGTTGCTCCTGTGGCTTGGCGCGGCGGCGCTGGCACTCGGGCCGGTCCTGTACGTCGGCAGCCACACCTATGTTCCGGTCGCGCAGATGTGGCATGGCATCCGGATCTCATCGGTCCTGCCGTACAGCTGGTTCGTGCGGATACCGGGGCTCGTGGGCTTCAAGGAGCCGACCAGGATCGCCGAACTCGGCCTGGTGCCGGCGGCATTGCTGGCCGGGTATGCCGTGCACTGGCTCCGCAATCATGCGGCCCCGGTGATGGTCGTCGTCCTTGTTGCCGCGTTCATGGAGGCCGGCCTGTCCACTCCGCCGGGCGCAACGACCATGCCAACCGCGCTGCCCGCGCTTGACCGCCCGATCGCGGCCGACCACTCCGGGTCGATCGTGGTGGACGTGCCCTTCGGCATCCGCGGCGGGCTCGGCATCGTCGGCACGCCGTTCGCGCCGGAGACTGAGGTCCTCGCCACCGCAGACGGCCATCGGCTAGCGAACGCCTATCTGGCCCGGGTACCGCCAGCCACCGTCACTGGCATCTTCCGCCAGCCGTTCTACTACGACCTGATGAGTGCCCAGATCGGCCGCTACCAATTCTCAGCGGCGCAGCTGACAGCGGCCGCGCAGAACGCCCGGCAGATCGATGTCGGCTGGGTGCTGCTCTGGACGGCAGACCGTCACATGCGGCAATTCCTCCTGGCCACCGGCTTCAGGTTCGACTACCGGGCGGACAAGGTGTGGGTATATCGGGCCGAGTGGGTCCACCGCCCTAGCCAGTCACGCTGACGGCTAACCCGGGTCGATCATCTGGGATGCTGGCGCTATGGCGTGAATGTGCTGCGGATTCCTGCCTTGCCGCACTGTCGCGGTATCAGTCGGTTTCTGGCCACGGCAAGCCGCCGGCCCTGAGCTCTCTGATCCGAGCGCCCGGTCGAGCCTGCTCCCCACCGCCCAGATGGTCGAGCAGACTATAGAGCATTTGGAGTCCGTCGGATCCGACCTCGGCGCGCAGCTGGCGCTCGATGGTTCTGGCAGCCTCTCGCCGGGCAGCCAGATAGTCGACCGCGCGTGGAGTGAGCCGCACGACCTTCTCCCTGCCGCTGGTCGCTGAAGCCGTGACGGTGACATAGCCACGACTACGCAGACCGCTGACGACCTTGCTCGCGCCTTGCCGGGTGATCCCGAGTCCGCGCCCGATCTGCGAGATCGTCGTTTCGTCGGAATCTGAGCACATCCGCAGCACGGGCCCGTCGGCGAAACGGCGGTCGGCGAAGCCGGCCGCCGCCAGTTCTTCGTCCATCCGGCGGCGGTAACCGAGCCAGGCGCCGAGCAACGCGCCGCCCAGCCGCGCCCTCCCGGCAGGGCGGGCTTCCTCCTCGGCGTCACCTCCGGCTGAGCCGGAGCGCATCTCGGTCACGGCCAGGCACACCAGCAATTGACAACCATGTTGACATTCTACGTCCATTTCGTTAGCGTTTCGATTGTCAACCATGGAGACAATCGCGGCGGGCAACCGGGAGAAGCTACCGGAAGGACCGTGGTGGATAAGCGCGTGATCTCCAGGCCGAGCGCCTGGCAGCCATTGACCATCGTGGGGTTGGTCACCGTTGTCTGCGCACTGAGCCTCGGGGGATGCCGGAGCCAGCCACCGGCGGCAGGGACCGGGATCAGCAAGATCCGCCACGTCGTCATCATCATGCAAGAGAACCGGTCGTTCGATTCGTTCTTCGGCACCTTCCCCGGCGCTGGCGGGATCCCGGCCAGGAACGGCCAGTTCACGGTGTGCGTACCTGACCCCCGCAGCGGCGGCTGCGACCGGCCCTACCACGACCCAAGCCTGGTCAACGGAGGCGCCGGGCACCAGCGCAGCAACGCGATCGCCGACATCGACGGTGGCAAGATGGACGGGTTCGTCAAGTCCGCCGAGCAGGACGCCACCCAGGGCTGCAGCGCCACCGTCCCGCCGACCCCGGTTTGCCTGCCCAGCAGCGCGCCGGACGTGATGGGTTACCACGACGCTCGGGAGATCCCCAACTACTGGCGCTATGCGCAGGACTTCACCCTCGATGACCATATGTTCGAGCCGGTGGACTCCTGGAGCCTGCCCGCCCACCTGTACCTGGTCAGTGGCTGGTCGGCGTACTGCGCAACGAACAGCCCGCGCAGCTGCCGCAACGACCCGGCGCAGAGTGGGGCAGGCCTCGTCCCCCCGGCCTTCCTCTCCTGCCTGGTGGCACACGGCATTCCGCTGGCCGGCCTCCGCCGGGACGCACGCCGCGGATCGCCAGCCCAGCAGGCGGCGATCGGCGCCTGCCTTTCGGTCCTCACCGCCGCCCAGCTGCAGGCTCTGCTTGCCGTCCGCGGCGGCGGCGAGAACGATCAGCTTGGCCTTTACTCTTGGACGGATCTGACCTACCTGCTGCACAAGCACGGCGTCTCGTGGGCCTACTACGTGCAGCGCGGCATCCAGCCCGACTGTGACGACAACCCAGATCAGACCGCAGCGGGCTGCGCGCCGGTCGCCCAGGGCGCGCGCACCCCGTCGATCTGGAACCCGCTGCCGTCCTTCACCGACGTCAAAGCCGACGGCCAGCTAGCCAACGTGCAGAACCTGTCGAACTTCTACACCGCTGCCGAGCACGGCACCCTGCCCGCGGTGTCCTGGATCGCACCTACCCAGGCCAACAGTGACCATCCCCCGGCCAACCTGGCCACCGGCCAGGCCTACGTCACCAACCTGATCAACACGATCATGCGCAGCCCCGACTGGGACTCCACCGCCATCTTCCTCACCTGGGACGACTGGGGTGGCTTCTACGACAACGTGGTCCCGCCCGTGGTCGACCAGAACGGCTACGGCCTGCGGGTTCCGGCGATCGTTATCAGCCCGTACGCCAAGAAGGGCTACATCGACCATCAGACGCTTTCCTTCGACGCCTACAACAAGTTCATCGAAGACGACTTCCTGAACGGAGGCCCGGCTCGACCCCACGACGGACGGCCGCCCCGACCCGCGCCCCGACGTTCGCGAGAACGTCGCCATCCTCGGCAACCTGGTCGCGGACTTCGACTTCGCCCAGAAGCCGCGGCCGCCGGTCATCCTGCCGACCCATCCGCCCCCGGGCCCGGCCTCGACACCATGACAACCGGACGCTCGCGAACACAACGGGACTTTGGCCTCTGGCCCGGCCCGGGTTCGGGAGAGACATTCGACGCATGACGACTGAAGAGCGCATCGCAAAGTTGGAAGCTCAGATCGGCAAGCTCCAGACCAAGCAGGCCGAGCTACACAAGCAGCTGGCCAAGGCCCAGCTCGACCAGTGGCAGGGGCGCATCGAGGATCTCGAGGTCCAGATGCACCTCGGTGCGATGGAGACCAACGACAAGCTGACCGCGCTGATGGATCAGCTTCGCAGCAGGTGGGCCGACGCCAGGCGGCAGTTCGAGGACGCGACCTCGACGGCGTCCAGCGTCGCGGACACGGTGCGGGCCGGCCTGGAGAATGCCTTCAAGGATGTCCGCAAGGCGCTGCTCGACTCCAGGAAGAAGCTGGCCTGATCCACTGCTGGATCAGGACGCGCGCCGTGGCTGGGCGCGCGAGCCGATCAGGGCCCGTGCTCTGGCCGCCCGCACCGATTCGGACAGCGTGCTGATGTCGTAGGCACCGTGGTGCCGTTTGCCGTTGATGAAGAAGGTTGGCGTGCCGGAGACGCCGCTCAGGTCGGCGGAGTCCACGTCCGCGGCGATCCTGGCATCCCCGACGCGCTTGCGCAGGTCGCGGATGAATTGCTCGGCGTCCAAGCCGAGCTCGCCGGCATACTGAATAAGATTCCTGGCTGTCAGCGCGCCCTGGTGATTCAGTAGCTGGTCGTGCATCTCCCAGAACATGCCCTGCCTGGCGGCGGCCTCGGCACCCTCGGCTGCGAGCAGCGCGTGCGGGTGCACGTCAGTCAGCGGCAGGTGCCGCCAGACGTAACGGAGATCGCCGGAGTCGGCGAGTAGCTCCCTGATCACCGCCTCGGCCTGGCCGCAGTAGGGGCATTCGAAGTCGGCGTACTCCACCAGCGTGACCGGTGCCTTGTCCGGGCCGCGCACATGGTCGCGCTCCGGGTCGACCGGCACCGCTAGGTCAACGATGGTTTCGGCAGTGCCGAGCAGCGCACGGAGCCGTAGCCGTTTCGGCAGCATCGCGGTAACCCGGAAGACGATCCAGGTGAGGGCCGATGCGCAGACGGCGGCGGCCAGGACGCCCAGCTTGGCCTCGGCCAGCTGCGTGCCGTCGAAGGCGAGCGAGGCAATCAGCAGGGACACGATGAGGCCGATGCCCGCGATGCTCCCGGCGCCGGCTACTGCGGCCCAGCCGACCGGCGGGCGAATCCGGCCGTGGCTGATCCGAGCGAGGAGCCAGGCGGCGCCGACAGTGCCGACTGGCTTCCCGGCGACATAGCCGAACAGGATCCCGAGCGTGACCGGCGAGGTGAAAGCGCGGGCCAGGAAGCTCCCGCTGACCGGGATCCCCGCGTTTGCCAAAGCGAACAGCGGCACGATCAGGTAGCTCGTCCAGGGATGGAAGAGCTGCTGCAACCGATCGTTCGGAGAAATGGCCGTCCGCACGCTCTCCCGCGCGTTACGCGCCAACTCCGGCATTGGCTGCTCGCGGAACAGCCGGAACGATTCAGACGCCTGCTCTAGGTCGCCCCGCGAAGCGGGGTAGGCGAGCGCGAGCATGCCCATCACAAGGCCAACTACCACAGGGTCTACGCCAGATTTGAAGAACGCGATCCAGGCGGCCATACCGAGCAGCAGGTAAGTCAGGCCGTTGCGGAACCCTCGGCCGCGCGCCACGGTCACCACCCCGAGGATGGCGAGTCCGACGCCCAGAGCCATCAGGCGGATGCGGCCGCTGTAAACCAGCGCGATGACCACAATCCCAGCAACGTCGTCGACGATCGCGAACGTCAGCAGATAGGTGCGTACCCGGTCGGGTACTCCCTGGCCGACCAGGGCCAGCAGACCGAGTGCGAACGCCGTGTCCGTGGACATGGCCGTGCCCCAGCCATACGCCGATGCGCGTCCGGTGTTGACGGCCAGGTAGATCGCGATCGGTGCGATCATCCCGCCCAGGCCGACGACCAACGGCAGGGCCAGCCGGCGCCGCTCGCGCAGTTCGCCCATGTCGAATTCGCGGCGCGCCTCCACGCCGACCACCAGGAAGAAGAACGTCATCAGGCCGGAGTTCACCCAGCCGTGCAAGCTATCTGCCAGGCCCGTCGTGCCGACCCGGATCGACAGCTCGGTCTGCCAGGTCGCGGCGTATCCGGACGAGTCCATGTTCGCCCAGGCCAGCGCCCCGAGCGTGGCGGCCAGCAGCACTGCCGAGCTGCCGGTCTCGGTGCGCAGGAACTGCCGAAGCGGCGTCTCGCGGCTCCGCGCCCAGACCGTACGCAATGAGAAAGGCGAAGCTGGGAAGCCGGACTCGGTCACCCTAGGATTCTCTCCTGCTCCGGGCTAGCATTCGCTGTCTAGAGTTGACGTTCAGAATGCCGTTCTTCCTCGTCGAGTGTGGCGACCGGCTACCCGATCAGTGGGCCGGCTGGCAGGGCTTCGCGGCGTACCCGGATGGTGATCAGCGTGACGAGGAGGGCGAGCACGGTGGCGCCCGCCCCGATGGTCAGGGCGGCCGTCACTCCGGTCGACAGAGCGTGATCGTAGATCGGGCTGCCTGGCCGGACGGCGACGGTGCGGCCGACCGGGAGCCGGCTGAGCGAGTCTTTGACGTGGTTGTTGACGACCGTCCAGGCGACGCTGCCGATGACTGCCAGACCCACCGCTCCGCCGACCTGCTGACCGGCGTTGAACATGCTGGATGCCACGCCCGAGTGCTGATCGGATATCCCGGCGACCAGGATCATAGTGAGGGGAACGAAAATCAGCCCGGCGGTCGCGGCGAAGACCAGCAGCGGCAGGCAGACGCCGGTCAGGTAGTGGCTGTGCGGATTGACCTGGGCGAGCCAGAACATCCCCGCCGGGGCGAGAACGGCCCCGATAGTCATCGGCACCCGTGCGCCGACCCGCGGCACCAGCTTGGAGCAGAGGCCCGCGAAGACGATGAAGCCGCCGACAAACGGCAGGTAGGCGAGCCCGCCGGCCAGGGCGCTGTAACCCCAGGTGACCTGGGTGAACAGGGTGAGGAAGAAGAACATGCCGAAGAAGGTCGAGGCCAGGCAGAGCAGGATCAGGTACACGCCAGCCCGATTCCGGTCGGCGAAGATCCAGAGCGGCAGCAGCGGCTGGGCGGTCCGGGCTTCGACGACCGCGAACGCGATGAGCGCGGCGGCGGCCCCGCCGAGGGCCAGGATGGTGGGCGCGTCGGCCCAGTGCGAGATGCCGTCGGGTCCGGTGGCCCCGCAAGTCAGGCCGTAGATGAGCAGGGCGAAGCCGGCCGTGCCGGTGACCGCGCCCGGCAGGTCCCAGCGGTGCGGATGGCGGCGCGACTCAGGCAGCACGCGGCGGGCGCCGAGCGCGAGCAGCGGGCCGATGGGCACGTTGACGACAGGGCCGTGTTCACGATCAGCTCGTCAAGCACCAGCATCAGCTGGGCCATGGAGATCACCACCAGGGCGAGCCCCAGGCGACAGTTCCCTGCCTGGTCGGCAGCGCCGGGCTGCGGGTGAGCCGGCGCGATATTGACAGTATCTGCAGCCATCGGAGTCTTCCTTGCTGGTGCAGGGCGTGACGGTCTGGCGCCATGGCTGAGCAGCTCACGGCGCGGGTGGACTTGTGCTGGTCGGATGAGAGGCCGCGCCGACCCCGGCGCGGCGCGGGCCGCTAGGCGGGCGTTTCTCTGCCGCGCGAGAACACGTTTACGAGGTTCCCCTCCGGGTCTCTGAAGATCATGGCGCGGTTCCCCCAGGGCTGGGTGGTGGGCCGCATGACCCAGTCGACGCCTAGCGCGGCGATCCGTTCGTACTCCGCGTCGGCGTCGTCGACCATGAAGTCGAGGATGATCTCGTCCCGGCGTTCCAGCCGCCCTGGGCACGCCGCCTGCTCCTCCCGGTACTCGGTGAAGCGGTGTTTGGAGAAGCCGACCGACATGGCGCCGGCCTGCACCTCGACGTAGTACTCGTTCAGCGTTACCGACGTCCCCACCAGCCTGGCGTAGAACGCGGCAAGCCCCTCGACGTCGTCGGTCACGATGCGGCTCTGGACCAGTTCCACGCTGATCAGCCCGCCTTGGCTGGAGTGGGCACCGGAACGGTTACGGGGATGTCCAGCTCGGTTGCCGCGTAGTTGAGGAAGTAGCAGGTAAAAACCGTCAGGCCCAGGTAGGCGAATACCTCGGCGAGTTGCTCGTCGCCCCAGCCGCGGCTGGTGGCCCGGTCCCAGGTAATGTCGCTCACGTGCCCGGAGTCCGCCGCGGCCTCCCGCACCAGGCTGATCAGCACGTCGGTCTTCTCCTCGCCCAAGTCCTCGCCATCGAGCAGCGCGTCCACCTGGTCCCGGCTCCATCCGGACCGCAGCGCGAGCGTGGAGATGATGGCCTGCGCGTACTCACTGCCATCAACAGCGGCCGTCGCGAGCATGAGTGCCGACCGGAGCGGCAGGTCCAGCGCCCCGGGCCGGCTCGTTGCCCTCCTGATCGACACGTAGGCCTCAAGAACGGCCGGGGAATGGGCCATCTGCGCGTGCAAGTTGAGCAGCCGGCCCGTCGGCGAGAACTGGAGCATGTCTTCGAGCAATGCCCGCGAGGCCGCCGGTGCGTCCTCGATGGTGTGGCTCGGTATGCGGGCCATGGATCCCCCTTGAGCTGGCTGGGTGCCCGCCAGGTAGCGGTGGCACGTCATCGGCAAGGACGGCACGCGGAACGGGAATGTGACACCGGCTCCCGTGCGGCGGCGCTATGTCACAATCCGGCGGGCCGCGTCGTCCAGTAAGAAAGGACAAAGGCGGTCCGGCCCGGTTACGGCCAGGGACACCAGGCAGTGCCCGGCACAGGGAGGATCCGAATGCACAGGGATCAGGACGCGAAGATCAGCCGGGCGTACTCCGATCACCGCGCGTACCTCGTCGACCTCGCGTTCCGGATGCTTGGCGACATCGGTGCAGCGCAGGACATCGTGCAGGACGCGTTCTCCCGGCTGATCCGCGCGGAGTTCGGCGAGATCGAGGACGAACGCGGCTGGTTGATCGTGGTGACCAGCCGGCTCTGCCTGGATCAGATCCGGTCTGCCCGCTCCCGCAGGGAACGCACCCACGACTCCAGCGAGATCGAGTTCGTCGCGCCGGCCGCCCAGCCCGCGCTCGCCGATCCTGCCGACCGGGTCACCTTTGATGACGGCGTCAGGCTGGCGCTGCTGGTCGTGCTGCAGCGGCTCAGCCCAGCCGAGCGGGTCGTCCGCCAGCTTGCCGTCCGCGCCAGGCAGAAGATCTCGGCGAGCCAAGACGGAGCCCGCTTCGACGTGGCCGCTGCCGAGCACCGCCTGGTCACCGAGAAGTTCATCACTGCCTGTGCGAGCGGCGATCTCAGCGGGCTGCTCGAAGTGCTCGCCCCGGATGTCTGGGGCGACATCGACCTAGGACCGGGGGCTACCAGGTCTCCTGGAGTGGTCGTCGGGGCCGAACGCGTCGCCAAGAACCTGCTGCACTTCTGGGGGAAGGCGCCACTCTGGTCTCCCAGCCGGTCGGCGGCCAGCCCGCGCTGCTTGGCTTCCACGGCCGGGACCTGGCCGGCGTGCTGGTGTTCACCATGACCGGCGAGCTGATCCAGGCGGTTCACGTCGTCGGCGACCCAAGCAAGCTGAGCTTCGTCGGCTCGCAGTTGTCCGCCGCCGGCTAGCTAACGGCCTTTCGTGAGCGGGCCTCGCCAGCTTGCGGGGCGTCACTATTCGCGAATCCGTCTCGTCCTTACCGGTGCCGCCGCTACCGGGGCGGTCGTATCGCAGACGGGCAGCCGCCCGAGCCCGCGCGAGCAGGAGGAAGCAGGAAATGAACATGCCTTCCGGCCGCCTGTCATCGGCCGCTCCAGGCACGCTCCAGCCGATTCCGCCGTCGGCAGTCGTGAAGATCGTGATGCGGCCGATGACGAAGCTGCTTAACCCGCTGATCGACAAGCTGGCCGGCCGGCGGCACTTCCGCATGGCCGCCCAGATCCGGCACGTTGGCCGGCGATCCGGCCGACCGTATCTGACGCCCGGCGGCGCCCGGCGCAGTGGCGACTTTGTCGTGATCCCGCTCACGTTCGGGAACAGGTCCGACTGGTCGCAGAACGTGCGGGCGGCCGGAGGCTGCTCGATCCGGCTGAACGGTCAGGATTACGACGCCACCCAGCCCGAGTTCCTGAGCGCCCAGGACGCGCGGCCGCTTGTCCGGTCCGCATTCAGCCCGGTTGAGCGGGCCAGCTTCCGCATGCTCGGCATCCGGCAGTTCATGCGCCTGCACGTCGTGCCAGCCGAGCACTGACCAGGGCGCAACCGTGCCGAAGGAGGAAGCGTCCAGATGATCGACATCACCCGGTTCGCCGAACTCTCGCAGCGTGATCACGGACTGGCCGTGGTCGCGCCAGCGCTGCCTGACGGAACCGCCCATGCCTCCGTCGCCAGCGCGGGCGTCCTCGATCATCCGGTCACTGGTGTCCCGGTAGTTGGCATCGTCGCCGGCGGCGGGTCCCGCAAGCTCGCCCATCTCAGGACGCACTCTCGCGCCACGGTGGTCATGCGAGCGGGCTGGCAGTGGACGGCGGGGGAGGGACCGGTCGAGCTGGCCGGCCCGGACGATCCGCTGGTCGGCGTTGACCCGGAGCGGCTGCGGCTGCTGCTGCGGGAGACCTTCACCGCGGCCGGCGGCACGCACGACGACTTCGACGCCTACGACCGGGCGATGGCCGCGGAACGCCGCGCAGCAGTCCTGGTTACCCCTGCGCATATCTACAACCGATGACCACCGACACTTGGCCGCTCACGGCGACCGGCAAGCTCGAGAGGCTTTGCTGCATTCCGCAGAGCCCTGGAACATCGCTGATGGCGATGCGGCGTTGAACGCACGGCTCGGCCATGCTCAGAATGTCAGCGGGAACGCTGGAGTCCCGGGCAGGAGCGGCATATGAGCGTGCAGCTGAACCACACCATCGTCGCGTGCCGTGATCAGCAACGATCGGCAGCGTTCCTGACCGAGATCCTCGGCCTGCCCGCGCCGACCAGGTTCGGGCGGTTCCTGGTCGTCGGCACGGACAATGGTGTCTCGCTGGATTTCGCTGAAACCGACCGCGATGTCACGATCCAGCATTACGCCTTTCTGGTCGACGAAGCGGACTTCGACGTGATCTTCAGACGGATCACCGAGCGCCGAGTCCCGCACTGGGCCGATCCCGGCAAGAAGCGACCTGGCGAAATCAACCGCAACGACAACGGCCGCGGCGTCTACTTCGCCGACCCAGACGGTCATCTGATGGAGATCATCACTCGTGCTTACGGCAGCGGCTCATAGCATCCGGCTGGCGAATAACTCCTCCCGGCGCCGTTCCTCGCCGCACTCCACGCATGGTCCGGTCACCGTGCGCGGTACTCTTCAAGCCGCAGGCGATGCTGGTGAGCCAGGCCGTGAGCTGCGCAACGATGCCCGCCAGCAGGCTGGCGGGAAGCACCTACGTATCGTTGAGCAGCGAACAGCACCTAGCAGGAGGCTCGTGACGCAACCCCAGGTGCCGAGCGAGCGCGGAGCCACCGAACCTGGTGCGGCGCTCCGCCAGCTCCGCATGGCCGATCCGGTCCTGGCCAGGCTGATCGACGCTCATCCCAGCTTCGACTCGCGGGCGTGGCTCGCTGATCTGCCGCCCATGGACGCCTTCGGCGCCCTGATCTTCCAGGTGATCGGCCAGCAGCTTTCGGTTCAGGCGACCCGTGGCATCCTGCGCCGCATCCAGGACCGCTTCGGCGGCCGGCTCCCGGCCCCCGGCGAGCTGCTCGCCGTCGCCCCTGATGACCTGCACCAGATCGGGCTGTCCCGGCGCAAGGTCGCGACGTTGCGTGACCTGGCCCAGCGGTTCGCCGACGGCCGGCTCAGCGGCGAACAGCTTGGCAGGCTGTCCGATGCTGAAATCGAGACGCGACTGACCGCCATTCCGGGCATCGGCCCCTGGACCGTGCACGGATTCCTGATCATCGCGTTGGACCGGCAAGATGTAGTCCTGGCCGGCGACCTCGCCTTGCGCAAGATCATCCAGGACACCTACCAGCTGGGTCACCTGCCCAGTCAGGACGAAGTGCTCGGACTCGCCGAACGCTGGCGGCCCTACCGCAGCCTGGCAACCAGCTATCTCTTCCAGGCCGCATTCGACGCGACGGACACCTGATTACCGGGTATGCCCTATCGTGACCGGCATGCAGCAGGTCACGGGCATCGGCGGCATCTTCATGCGCGGTCAGGACGCGCCAGCGCTGCGCACCTCGTACTCCAGGCATCTTGGGCCGGTTCGGCTGGGCGGTCGACCCCGAAGGGAACCGGCTCGAGCTGTGGCAACCACCGGCCGGCGGCTGAGTCCGCGCCGCGGTTGGTCAGGGTGCAGTCGCAGCTGCCATGACCCGGCGTATCAGGGTGAACGTGTCCAGGGAGCGCACACCTTCGTCATGGAATGATTGCAGCGCTGGGTCATCGCCGGGGGTGAGTGCGATGGCCTCTTCCCGCATGGCCCGTTCAGCGGCCCGCCAGTTGGGGCGTTCTCGCACCTCAACATTGCTGAAGCCCGCAGCCGTCAGCCCGGCGCCGAAGCCATGGTGACCTCGGCGATCCCCTCCCAGCTGAGCAGGCTGCTGGATAGCAGGCCGGGCGGCAGGCCCAGATGACGCTGCTGGATCTCAGCCTTAACTTAACCGGTGATCGAGCTATCTCGGCGTACCAGCCGTCGAAGTACTGCGCCAAATCCGATGCCGGAGTCTCCACCCGCCCAGTATGGCGGCGGATTCCCGCGCCTGCCCAAATGGCTCGGTCGGGCCGTCAGCCGCCGGCCCGCGCACCGACTGCAACCCACCTGGCGGCAGTAGCGCAGAGTAGGCACATTGACCAGCGATTCGGTGCTTTGAGCGGAGATCAAAATTCGACACGGCGCCAGAAAAAGGCAGGACATTTCATGATCGCAAGCGCGTGACAGCGCTGCTGCCACGACGACTCGGCCGAAACTGGGAGCGTCCCTCCCGTTGCGATCAGTCAGCAAAAAAGATCGCTGATTGCTTGCCGCCGAGTACCTGCAAGGCGTCCAATTGGCAGACGAGCGCGCGACAGAAGGGAGCCACCATGGCAGTGCCAGAAAGGCTCACGATCGGCCCCGATGGTCGGCTTCGTGGCCAAGCCCTGATCACCTGGAACGACCAGTTTCCGTGGAAGGATCCCTGGCCAACCCAGAACGGCACGCCTGGCGGGTTCGGCACGCCGTACGGCGGGGTGATCCACACCGAGGTCGGCTTCGAGCAGGGCACGATCACAGAGTTCAACCAAGCGTCCGCCGACGCGTCGGCGTTCTTCTCGATCGGTATGGATGGCCACATTCACCAGTACGGGCCGCTCGGCAAGGACTGGATGGCTTGGACCCAGGTGGCCGGCAACCCGAACTGGCGCGGCGTAGAACACGAGGACAAGGGCCATCCGACCACGCCGATGCCCGAGGCGCAGCTGATCGCCAGCGCGCAGGTATTCGAGGCAATGAGCACCTTCGACGGATCGCTCGGCAACCCGTGGCCGCTCGAACCGACCGACGATCCCATCAACGGCCGAGGCCTCATCTTCCATGTTGACGGCGGAGCGGCGTGGGGCGGCCATGACTGTCCCGGCCCGGTGCGCATGGCGCAGCGCCCCATGATCATCAGCCTTGCCAAGCAGATCCGGGCGGGCGGCGGCGGCCCCGTATACATCACGGCGGACGGCAAATCAACGCTCGCCCAGCTGGCCACCAAAAACCACTCCGCGCCTTCGTCGATGTTGCGAGCCACTGCCGAAGCCAACTACCACGGCTTCTTCCCGGCCGATGTCGCCGCGTTCGTCGACCAGGCCGCCGGGCCGGCGGTGCCGGCCGCCGGCATGCGCCTGGTCGTGCCGTGACCGGCAGCTAGCGGACGGCGCTGTCGGCCGCCTGTCGCTGAGCCCCACGCGGCGCGCGCAGATCAACCATGTTCGGCGCGGTTATCCGGGCGGCGGCTGCGGGACGGAGGTCTCCGCGCCGATGGCGGCCAGCTTGGCGCGCTCGGCTGCGGTCAGCTCGCTCGCTACCGTGAGCGCGGTCAGGTTCGACCGGACCTGCTCCGGCCTGGTGGCGCCGAACAGCACCGTGGTGACTGACTGGTTCAGCAGCGCGAACGCTATGGCCAGCTGCGCAGGGTCTCGCCCGATCCGGTGAGCCAGCACGGCCAGCTGACGGCCGGCCGCGACGCCCGGTACATACCGGGGTTGATCGAGCGCTCCGGCAGCGCGGCCCGCCTGCGGGTCCTGGTCGTACTTTCCGGTCAGCACGCCGCCCGCCAGTGGGTAGGAGGCCACGATCGCGATCTGCCGCTTGGCTGCGATCTGCCGCATCGCCGGGTCTTCCACGGCGGCCCGGCTCACCAGGCTGTAGGGCGGCTGCGTCACCACCGGGCCGGGGAGGCCCGATCGCTCGGCGATCTGCCACGCGCGCTCCATCAGCCCGGGTGACCAGTTCAGCGTTCCCCAGGACCTCGCGATCCCCGCGCTGATCAGCCCGGTGATCATGCCGACCGCGTCCTCGAGCGGCAGATCTGCCGGCGGCACCTCGGAGTAGATCAGGTCGATGTAGTCGAGCCCCATCCGGCCGAGCGAGCCGCCCAGTTCCTGGGCGGGCGTCTGGTCCGGCCAGAACTCCCACCACAACTTGTTCGACACCACCACGTCGTCCCGGTGCCAGCCGACCGCACGGAACAGCTCGCCGAACACGATCTCGGAGTACCCGGTCGGAACCGGAGCCCGCCCGGTCTCGTCGTTGTACCGGGCATCGTCCAGGAACGTTATGCCCGCCTCGCGGGCCGCCCGCATGACGCTGGCTCCCTGCTCCCGGCTGATCCGCTCGTAGGTCCGCCAGGACCCGAGCGCTAGCCGGCTGACCGTCAGCCCGCTGCCGCCCAGTGGCACGGCGGGCACTGCTGGAATGCTCACCCGGGCAGTATTCCGCATCTCCAGCACACTGATGGCAGGCGCGGGCCTGCTCGGCTGAGTGCCTGGTCAGCCCCCGGCGGGATGGTAGTCGAAGTACAGCTTGGCCGGGAGCTCAGCAAGGAGCAGCTGAGGCGTCAGGCCGTGCAGTTCGGCGACCTGGTCGCGGAACCACCGATCGAATGGCTCATCGGACGTCGCAAGCATGCCGAATGCTCTGGCCAGGTCCTCACCCTCGTGGAAGAGGCAGAGGAAATCGCCCTGCGGCGTCTGAGCGAGGCTGGCGACCTCCCGGACGATCCCCATCCGCCGCCTCGACGCCTCGAATTCCGCGTGCCGCGTCCTCATCTGGGCATCGAACGCCTTCCAGGCCTCGAGCTTGCCCGGCAGTATGGGCACGAGCCAGCTGACGCATTCCACCGCGCTTCTCCCCTATCTCCGTTTTTACATGAACCGGTCAATGTGCGTGAGCCAGCGCGCAAAGCGGCATTCCAGGTTCATGCTAGATCCTTGGCCAGCTTGCGCCTAGCCCGGAAAACAGCAGCGGAACGGCCATCAGCGGCTGAAAGAATATGAAATCGTGCGAGCTATGACCGCCTTCGCGATCTCTGCGGCAGAAATTCTCGATGAAGATCTCGCTGACCGGTATCGGCTGCTGGCTCAGGAGTCGATCGCCCGGTACCACGGACGCTACGTTATCCGTGGCACGCCCGAGGCGATCGAGGGCGAATGGCCGCCACAGCGCCGCCTGATCATCGTGGAATTCCCGGACATGAGCACGCTGCGCGAGTGGTACTCCTCCGCCTCCCGCTGCCTCCGGCCAGAAAGCGGTGCACCGAGTCCCGCCCCACTGCCGCCCGTCCCAGCCGGGTGGCGACGTAATCCAGCGGGCCGACGTTCGCATGCCATTGGACCCGGACCAGGCGGCCATACCCGAGGCCTGCGGCCGGGATGCTACCTGGTGATGGAGAACTTGGTGATCGCCAGGCCTTTGCCGCCTGACCAGATTTCGAAGCCAGCCTGGGCGCACCACAGCAGCGATGACGCGCGGACCGCGCCGAGTCGCTCGGCTACCGCCATGAACGGCGCTAGCCGCAGCGTTGCGGCGGCCACGGGCGTGGCTCGCCGGAAGGAGAGGTAATGCCGGCCGGGAGCGGTGGCGTGCGGCACCAGGTACCACGTCGCCCCGTCGACCTGCACGGTCGGGTACCGCCGCGCCCACCAGGCCGGCTTGCTGTACTTGAGCCAGATCATCACCTCGAATGCGCCGACTCCGCGGCGGGGGCCGAGCCACAGGTCCAGGGAGGAGTTCCATACGCCGCTGGCCCGCGGTGTCACGGTCGTCCAGCTAATGGTGTAGTTCCCCAGCGATCCCGCCCGTGGCATCACGCCCTCGCCGCGCCCGGCGCACGCTCCCTCGAAGCAGCCGGTGCCAATGTACGGGTAGGCCCGCACCTTCGCTGAGGGCGCGGTTCCGGGCGAGCGGGTGACGGTGAAGGCCGCGCCGCGGCCCGGGTCCGAGATGCACATCCCCCGGTCGTTGTGGTTGATGCTGGGCTTGTTCCTGATCACGTACCGATGACCGCCGGCTCCGGTGACCTGCAGGGCCTGCCATGGCCTGCACGCGGTAGCCCTGACCGGCGAAGCGGTGGCGGCCGCGGGCCCAGTGAGGGTGACGGCGGCTGCAGCTGTTACCACGGTCAGCAAGGTCCTTGCAGGCAGGGCGGTGGCTCGGAACGTCATGTCGTCTTCCCTTCCGCTCGCCGGACACAAGTCACGATAGCCGCGCCGGGCCCAGTGACACGGTGTTTCTCCCGGACACCTTGCGCCCACGGTTCCACCGGACATGACAGCCCCGGAAGCGGCCCGGGAGTGCGGCGGCCACGACGAATGCGCTTGCCGTCCCTCATGCCGGTGACGGCGCAGGTTCGCCCCCAGCAGCATCGGGCTTGGCGACGGCGTGGCTGACGCGCCGCGCGAAGGTTACAGATCTGATCGAGCGTTCCCGGCCGGGAGCCAGCGAAGCGTGCAGGCTCAGCTGCCCGGATACCGTGCCTGCAGCGGGCGCAGCGTGGCCTCGATGCCTGCCGCGTTCTGCTTCAGGCTCCCGAACAGTCGCAGACCGCTCGCCTTAGCGGCACCGACCTGGCTGTAGTCGAATGTCTCGGTCACTACAGTGGCCCGATCGGACACCGGTGCCAGCTCCCACCGCCAGCGGTGGCCAAGCGGGTGGCGCCACTCCACCACCCGCCCCTCGGCGAAGTCCGTGACCTGGCTGGTGATCCGGTACGGCACGCCATACTGCCTCATCCGCACCGAGAACCTGGCGCCGTCACTGAGCCGTCGCGGCCCGGCTACGGTGTCCATGACCGTGCCGGAGCCGTCCAGCTCGCCGTGCCGGCGCGGATCGGCAACAATCTCGAAGATCTCGCCGGCCGGCGCGTTCACCTCCGCAGCGCGGCTGATCTTCCGCGGTCCCGCATCGACAACGGTGACGGTCATGATCCTGAGGCTACCCAGTACATCCCCGGCACGGAACGGCGGAGCCATACGGGATAGGAACGCGGCCGCTAGGCGCCCGATGACGATCGCGGCAGCCTTGGTGGATGAGGCTGTCTCGGGAGTCTGTGCTTGTCCAAGCTGCCAGCACACGGTATGAGTTGGGCAAATGTGCTCTGGCTCTGGGTCGGTGCCGGTGAGATGATGCGACCGTGGGCGAAGAAAGGGACACCGAACTCGCCGACACGCTGGCAGAGGTCGGCCGGAGAGTCGGGCAGGCCATGGCCGATGCGCTCGAGCGCATGCGGCCGGCCATCGATGCGATCGCTGAGGTAGCCAGCCGTCCTGAGGTCCGAGCGGTGATCGAGCGTGCCGAGAAGGCCATCCGGCGCAGGCCCTGCCTTTGCTTCTGCCCGAGGGCTCATCCGGCTGACCGAGGCATCTGCGAGATGTTCGACGCAGTGATCACGGGCCAGTACAGCTCGGATTTGCTTGGCGATGTTCAGGTGCCGTTGTGCGCACCGTGCGCGGCGGCCCGAGCCGCGCACGAGTTCGCCAGATGATCGGCCCTAGCTCACCTAACTAGCCAGGATCCACGCCAGTCATCGCCCTTCGCCCGCCACTTTGGATTCTCGTACCCCCGTGGCCGCGCCGTTGAAGACGAGCGGATAGATGAAGCCAACCCCGCCTGTCAGGGCCTTTCGCAGCTAGATCAAGAAGGCTTCGGATGTACCCGCCGAGCTACGACCACCCAGCCGCCAAGCTTCGGCCGCTGATCAGCGCCGTCATCATCGACGACGCTCGAATCGACAAGAGCTGCTGACTTCGAATATGCGTGGCGCGTGCAGATGACATATACCGCCTCGCCCAACATGTTCATGCATGGACAATGTCATTCGACTATGCAACACCAGCTTGCATGAATACTCAAATTCAAGCCTATCTCTTGCGAACATGTTACTCCAGAGGTAACCTCAGGGCATCGCCTAGGCGCGGCTGGAGGTCCGAATGAATTCAATGCCCAGCTATGACGCTCTGCTCGCCGCCTACTACCGGGTCCACGACCCCACCCTGACCCAGCGCGAGATCGGCGAGAAGGCCAACCTGGGCACGCAAGCGCAGGTTTCGCGGTTACTGGCCGAGGCTCGTGACAAGGAGGTTCTCCGAGAGGTCTTCCAGTTTCCCGTTGGCCTGTCCAAGGAAGTCCGTCAGCAGATCGAGAGTTCCTTCTTTGAGCGGCACTCAGCCCTTGAGAATGCTCTCGCGCAGAAAGCCCGCGATCTCAATGACACGCGATCAGATGGCGGCTCCTTCTTTAAACGCCTGCATGTTGTGGCCGCACCCGGCCTTGAGAAGGAGAACGATTCGGCGGGGCGCGAAAAAGCCTTTCAGACCTTCGGGGCTAGTGCTGCCGAAATTGTGGCCAGCTACATAGATCAAGCCGACATGTGCTGTGTGGCCTGGGGCCGAACAATCGACGCGACAGTGCGTCACGTACGCCCCAAGAGCACGTCAGGGTGGACTAAGCTATTCATGCCAATCGCTGGCGAGCCCACGAATCATGAACCCAATGGCGTAAGTCCAAGTGACGCAGCCCGAACTCTTGCCAACGCCTGGCCCGGCTCGCACGATCTATCTCTCCGAGGCGTTCAAGCGCGGATCCCAAAGTCCGTCTACGCCCGTGATAAAGATCACATTGCCCGTGAGCTAGTCGGCTACTCGACGAACTACCAGCAGATTTTCGGCCGACCAGACTCCTCGGACCGCCCGCTCATCCGCCAGGTGCCGATGATCCTGACCGGCATCGGCGACGTCCACACCAGCGAGCGGCCCATCGCAGGCGTTGGCCGGGCCGACCCGTGGTACCTCGAGACGGAGGACGCAGAGGACCGCAGTGTGCTTGAGCTGGCAGTAGGAAACATCGGCGGCGTGTGGATTGCGCGAAGTGGCGTGTCAGAGGAGGAGAAGGACAAGGTTGAGCAGGTCAACGCGCGGTGGCTCGGGGCCCAGCACAGCGACTTTAAGCGCTGCTCGCGAACTGCGGACATGGAGCGAGATCGTCCGGGCGTCGTGGTTCTGGCAGTAGAACCGGAGAAGAAAGACATTGTCCTGGAAGCCCTGTACCTCGTGAACGTCTTGGTGGTCAGTCGCCAGCTTGCGGATGCGCTTGCCGACGAATTGTTGCCATCGAAAGGCCAGGCAACGGCATGAGTCCTGCTCCGACCCGCTCGTACGGTGCCTTCATGACTTGACCAGGATGGATGGTGAAACAGTGTTCGTGCCGCCGTCGCGATGGCAGCGTGTGGTCATCACCGCCGTTCTGGTTATTCCCCTAACTGTCGTCGTGTTGCTGTCAGCGCCGGCCTGGATTATGCTGCCATTCCTGGCTGCGGACCGGCGGATTGCGATTCTGGAATTCCTCGATCGCCTAGTCGAATGGATCAAGGTACTCGCCGGGATCGGCTAAGGGCGTGATAGCTGCCCTATCGGTGGGTCGCGTCGTAGCGGACCCTGGCCTGTTCGACATCGCTGATGTGTTCGCCACTCCAGGCGACCAGGGCGTCGACGATGGTGAGCAGCGAGCGGCCGAGCGGGGTGAGCGAGTACTCGACTCGCGGTGGGATGACTGGATACACCTGCCGCGCGATCAACCCGTCGCGCTCAAGCGCACGCAGCGTGACCGTCAGCATCCGCTGGCTGATGCCATCGATCGCTCTGCGCAGCTCACTGAACCGCCTGGTGCCCTCGCCCAGGTGGCCGATGACGTAGGCCGACCACTTATCCCCGATCCGGTCCAGGACATCACGGGCCAGGCAGCCCTCGTGCTGCTCGGCACTCGCCCCGAGATCTGCCGGCGCAGCGGTCATGGTTCCCTCCGAGTCACCCGGGCACCCAAAAGTGCCGTCTTGCCAGTCCGCCGAAGGTCAGTTCTGATTGCAGACCTAGTTACTACTCAGAACCAGGGCTTGGACGGGGGCAGCGACGCTGATCCTGCGTGCGGCATCTGACAGGACGGCTTGACGAATGCAAGCTCCGCAGACGCGGGTGCCTGTTTCGATCTTGGGCGCGTCGCCAAGGCCGGGGAGGTCGCCGTCAAGACGACGACGATCGGGGTCAACTTCACCGACCTGTTCGCGCGGATGCTGCCGAGCGATGCGCCGCTCATTCCTGGTGTCGAAGCCGTCGGCACCGTCGTGGCCGTCGGCGACGGGGTCATCGACGTCCATCCCGGCCAGCGGGTCATCGCTGCCCCGCTGTTCCGGCTGGGTGCCTACGCCGAGCAGTTCGTCGTCGACGCGACCCACGCGCTGCCCATCCCGGACAGCATCACCGACGATGCGGCCGGCGCTCTCGCGCTGAACTACGGCACCGCATATGCGGCGCTGCATCATTGCGCGCGGGTCCAGCCGGGCGACACCATCGTGATCCACGCGGCCGGGGGCGGCGCGGACGATCACTGACGAGCAGGTCGAGCGGGTGATCACCAGGACGCTGGAGGAACGGGGGCCGGGGCAGGACACGCACTGGTCGACCCGGTCGATGGCTGCGGCGACCGGGATGTCCCAGACTGCCGTCTCCCGGATCTGGCGGGCGTTCGGCCTCAGGCCGCACCTGGTGGATACCTGGAAGCTGAGCACCGACCCGCAGGCCATCGAGAAGGTCCGCGACATCGTGGGCCTGTACCTGGACCGGCCGGCCAAGGCCCTGGTGCTGTGCGTCGATGAGAAGAGCCAGATCCAGGCCTTGAACAGGACTGCGCCGTGCCTGCCCATATTGCCCGCGACCCCGGCGCGGATGACGCACGACTACGTCCGCCACGGCACCACCAGCCTCTTCGCTGCCTTCGAGACCGGCAGCGGGTCGGTGATCGCCCAGCCGTACCGGCGGCACCGGCACCAGGAGTTCCTGCGGTCCCTCAAGCTGATCGACGACGCCGTCCCCAGGGACCTGGACCTGCACCTGATCTGCGACAACTACGCCACCCACAAGACACCCGAAGTGCAGAAGTGGCTGCTGCACCACCCCCGGTTCCAGCTGCACTTCACTCCCACCAGTTCCTCGTGGATGAACCTGGTCCCCGTTAACCGCAGCGTCACCGAACTCGAAGCCGACCTGCGCAAATGGACCAGCGAATGGAACAAGAACCCGAAGCCATTCGTCTGGACCAAGACCGCCGACGAGATCCTCGACACCCTCGCCGCCTACTGCCAACGAATCAACAACTCAGGACACTAGGAGACCGGGCGTGCTGGGGAAACTGCCGGCGGAGCTGTGCGCGCTGATCGCCCCGGTGTTCGCGCAGGCCAGCTCGCGTTTCGCGGCGTTCGCGTACGTGACGGCGCTGCTGACGGCCCCCGGGGACCGCAAGTCATGCTCGCAGCTGGGCGAGCAGGCGGACTGTAGTACAGGGGTGGCCCCGGGGTGGCCCTGATCGTAATCATTGGCACCCGGATCCGCCCGGATCCGCCGCTGATTGGTCGTTCCGGCGGCATTTTCTTTATGCGTGCTGGTCGCTGTTCTTAAATAGTTCGTTTCGTGCGGCACTTGCATAAAGGGTTTCTTGACTAAAAGGAGCATGCCATGCGCTTATTGGGCGTCCGGGCCGGGTTGATGGTGACCGCAGGGGTCATGCTCGGCTTAGGCCTGGTGGGGCAGGTCGCCTTCGCTCCTGCGGCTGGCGCTTCTTCGGGCCCTATCGACGTCAGCGCGAACTGCGCGGGCCAGAACGCCGAGGTGGAGGAGGCGACCGCGGCGCCCGGTTTCATCTACCAGGTCTGGATCGGGTGCGGGGGGATCGGGTACTCCCGTTCGGCCGACGGCGGTGCCAGCTACAGCGCGGCGGTGGAGATGCCGGGTTCGGGCGGCGCCTGGGACCCGGCGATCGCGGCCGGGCCGACCGGCATCGTGTATGTGTCCTACATGCTGTCGTCCGGCGGCTACGACTACCCGCAGGTGTCGGCGTCCTTCGACCAGGGGGCGAGTTTCACCCAGACCACGGCGCTGCGCCCGGCGGCCAGCGGTAACTGGGGTGACCGGGATTTCATCGCGGTCGGCCCGTCCGGCGAGATCTACGTCACCTGGGACTACGGCCCGGACGCGTCCAAGGTGCAGTTGCTGTGCAGCCCGACGGGCTCCTGCGCATACTCAAACGGGGACCTGAACGCCGTGGTGCAGAAGTCCGCCGACGGCGGCAGGACCTTCGGGCCGATCACCCCGATCGGTCCGGGCTACCCGATCAACGGCGGCTACAGCGCCCCGGTCCTGGTCGATCCGGCCGGCCGGGTCGACGCGCTGTACTGGGGCCACCAGACCGACCCGAGCACCTACGCGCTGTCGCCCGGCTATGAGTACTTCACCTCCTCATCCGACGGCGGGACCACCTGGCCCGCCTCGCCGCTGCAGCTCTTCCCCTCCGACGGCTCGATCGCGCTGCCGACGTGGTGGATCGACGGGGACCTGGCCATCGACGCCGGCGGCACCCTGTACGCCACCTGGGACACCCAGACCTCCGCCGGCGACATCGGATACCTGTCCTACTCCAGCGACGGCGGGACCACCTGGACCACGCCGGTGCGGGTGACCCCGGACACCGACAGCGCGATGCACGACGTCGAGGTGGCGGGCGGCGCCGCGGGCACGGCTTACGTCGCCTGGCAGACCAGCGCGCCCTCCCAGGGGTACGCGACCTACCTGCAGAGCCTCTCCACCACCACCGGCCTGGTGGGCACGCCTGCGATGGTGTCCGCCGCCTACGGCAACTCCTCGGTCTGGCCGGGTGACACCTTCGGCCTGGCTACCCTGCCCGGCAACCAGATCGCCCTCAGCTGGGGCAGCGCCAACGGCACCGGGCCGACCTCGGAGATCTACGCCAGCGTCGTACCGGCCGCTGATTTCTCCATCTCGGTTACCCCGGCGTCCGGCTCGGTCGTCCAGGGCAGCGCGGCTACCCCGACCGTGGCCACCACCGCATCCGGCGGCGACACCGAGACGGTGAGCCTTGCCGCCTCCGGCCTGCCAGCCGGCGCAACCGCGATGCTCAGCCCGCCCTCGGTCACCGCGGGCGGCTCCTCCGTCCTCACCCTGTCCACCACCCCGGCCACCCCGCCAGGAACCTACCCGATCACCATCACCGGGACCGGGACGGCCAGCACCCACACCACCACCTACACGCTCACCGTCACCGCCCCGGGCACCAACGCGATCACCAACGGAGGCTTCGAGACCGGCAGCCTATCCGGCTGGACGGCCACCGGCCCGGCCACCGGCGTGACCACCTCCGGCCCGCACACCGGCACCTACGCCGCCATCCTCGGATCGACCAGCCCGACCAACGGCGCCTCATCGACCGCGCAGACCTTCACCGCGCTGACCGGCAGCAGCACCCTGTCCTTCTGGTACGACGTGACCTGTCCCGACACAGTCAGCCACGACTGGGCCACCGCCACACTGAAGGACAACACCACCGGCAAGACCACCACCGTGCTGGCCAGAACCTGCGTCGCCAACTCCGGCTGGGTCCAGGTCTCCCACGCCATCACGCCAGGACACTCCTACACCATCACCCTGACCAGCAGGGACGACAACCGCCGCAGCAATCCGACCTATACTAAATACGATGATGTCACTACATTCTGATCAGAAACACCGCACCGGAGCGGTGCGTCTAGAGCCGGGAATGTACAGCAAGACGGAACCTGGCACCGGGGCCCGGTGCCAGGTTCCGTCCGCGGATCAGCGGGACCGCGGCGGGACTGACGGGGCGGGCTGGTGGCCAGAGGTCACCAGCGGCGTCGCAGCCGCCAGCCTCGCGCCGCCGGTGATCGCCAGCCCGCCGACGGGCACGAACAGCGCCTCGTTGAACGTGCTGCCGGTAGGGGCGGAGGCGATCACGATCGCGGGCCAGGCCTGGCCGCCGGTGATCGAGGTGGCGATGTAGTCACCGACCATGACGCCCTGGTTGGTGCTGGCGAGCCAGGACAGGCTCATCGGCCCGGCCAGCTGGGTGGGCGCGCTCCAGCTGGTTCCGCCGTTGGTCGATGAGGTGTAGCCCACGGTCAGCTGGCAGGTGCTCGCGGTGCAGCTGGACGCCGGGTACCGGTAGTAGGTGACGCCGATCTTCGCGGTGGAGCCGGCGGTCGTGACGTCGACGCCGATGCCCGGGATGAAGTGGTCGCCGCCGTCGCTGGTGATCCTGCTGACGGTGCTCCAGGAGGTGCCGTTGGCCGACGTGCTCATCACGATGTCGTTGCCCGCGCAGCCGGACTGGAAGCGGCAGTCCTGCCAGGCGACGTAGATGGTGCCCGCGGAGTCGATCGCCGCTGATGGCAGCGGGCTGGTCCGCAGGTTCCCGGCGACCGTGTGGGCCTGGACCGTCGCGACCAGCGTCGAGGATGACCAGCTCGACCCGCCGTTGGTGGAGCGGAAGGAGCGGATCTGCCCGGTGTTGCTCAGGTACGGCACGACGACCGTGCCGCCCGGCTGCACGAGCGGCTGGCCGCCGAGCCCGGTCGAGCCGGTTCGCACGATGTGCCAGGTCAGCCCGCCGTCGGCGGAGGTGGCCATGTAGATGCGGTTGCCCGCGCCGTTGTCGTCGTACTCGCCATAGCAGTTGCCGTAGTGCGTGCTGGCCGGGTGCGTGTCACAGACGATCCAGTCCTTGTCCAGGCTGGAACTGCCCGACGCGGTCGCCACGTTCACCGGGTTGGCCCAGGTCAGGCCGCCGTCGGTGGACCGGCTCGCGGTCATCGCCGCACCGACGACGCCGCTAGTGTCGGTGATGGCCAGGCCGCTGATCATCCATACGCCGTGCTTCGGGTCGAACGCGACCGCGGGGTCGCTGATTGCGGCGTACGGTCCGCCGCCGTCAAAGGTGGTGATGCCAGGCAGCGATCCGCTGGTCCAGGTCGCACCGCCGTCGGTCGAGGTGGCGAACCCCAGATCGGACGCACCGCCGTCGAAGAAACGCCCCTGCTGCACCGCGGCGACGATGGTGCTCCCGGCCGCCAGCATGTCCGGCTCGACCTCCGTCGCGTGCTGGCTCGAGCTGTTGGTGAACGGGTCGGAGCTGATCTGCGTCACGGTGACGTTGGCCAGCGCAGGGCCGGTCCCGAGGATCAGTACCAGCGCGGCGAATGAGCCGAGGAACGGTAACCAGGCCAGCCGCCGAACCGAAATTTGCGTCCTCATCGAGCACCTCCGGATATCGAAAAGAGACACGCACTACTCACACTCTGCGGAAACCCATTTCATGTCAAGAACCCCTTCCGCAGCAGCAACCCGGCACCGCCGGCCCTTCCTAGTCCCGGCAGGAGCCAGGCAACAAGTCCTTCCCTCGTTCCCCGGAGCTAGACGACACCAGATGGCGGAGCCGGAACCGCACCGAATCGGCCGATCCGCATTTCAGCAAAGACGGGAACGATGAGCCCCAGCCGAAGCAGATATTTAGCAGGGAGACGCGGCAGGCCAGCGATCCGCTCGCTATAGGAATAGGCGCCACTTTCCGTGCTTGCCTCTTGGAGGCCTGCGGGGGCGAAGCCACCGATCTGCCCGGCCGACTGACTCCTGACGCCATCGTAGTGTGGGACGCAGATATGGGCGATCTGCGCGCGATCGTAGGCCGCTCGCCCGGCGTCGCGGTGGCGTCGGTGCTTCGGCTATCTGGTTCGATTACTTTCTTTGGTGAACGAACTAAGGACTCCCTGGCGCGATACGACGCACGACGGGCGAGCGTCGTGGACCTCGATCACCTTGCACGCATCCGCCAGAACCCGGCCGGGTTCGCTCCTGGTGGTGTTCGGCACCTGATCCTTGAGGTCCTCGCCCATGCGGCTGATGAGGCCGAGCGCAACAAGGGGGGACGAGGCGCGTGTCGCGTCCGCCGCGTGTGTGCACCTTCCAGACGGGGTCCCGGCAGACCAAGTCATCCGCTCGGCGCGTTCGGCCTGGCTGCGCAGGCAGTCGATCTGCTCCTGGCAGAGCGGGCGTTATCGGTAATTTTGCCAGCGGGGCAGCTCAGTCACATCGCATGAAATGGCAGCCGCATCGGGACCGAATAGCCAATGATTGCCGATTGACAGTGGTCTGCGACGTGGGCCGACCAGTCGGTAGTGGTAACCCGCCACGATTATGCCGGTGTCTTGGCGGCAGTGCGTGACCGGCAAGCCCGGCATTGCCGACCGGTAATAGCCGCCATAGCGGTGACCTCGGGTCTCTGCTACCCCCACTGGAGTGAAGGCCTGATACGACAGTCACAGGGAAGCTCCTCATTCAGCCGTGGGCATC
This sequence comes from uncultured Actinomycetota bacterium, assembly GCA_963850875.1. Taxonomy (GTDB): domain Bacteria; phylum Actinomycetota; class Actinomycetes; order Streptosporangiales; family Streptosporangiaceae; genus Chersky-822. The sequence continues at coordinate 249,326 of CAWKNA010000003.1, read as the reverse complement.
GCCCTGCACGGTGAACGTGCGAGACCTGGGGCTCTGGGGATCGGCGGCAGGTCAGATCAGGCGGACCATGCGGCTGACAGCCACGTAGCGCCCAGGATCAGAGCAACGGCGATCATGAGCTGCCGCACCTGGCTCCCGAGCCAGTCCTGAGCGTGCCGGAGCTGGGCTTTGGTGCGCTCGGGCCGGGTCTCAAGAGCGCGAACTGGGCGCAGCACCCAGCCGAGCCGCGAACTTCCTTGACACAGAAAAGGGCAATTGCCGGTCGTCCGGTTCCGGTATCGGCGCCATTACGCATTATCTCGCGTCCTGCTTCGAAAAAAGAGAGGGAAGTCATACACTAGGGCGTGGCGCGTAGATCTCCGGTCATTGGCCCGCTGCTCAGCGTGCGTATTGTTCATTGCGGGATCCCGGCTGCGAGGACGTTATTGCCGGCATCGACGAAAAGATGGTACGTTCCGCTCATCTGCCGATGCTGGCGTCCGACCTCTCCGGCCCCTGGAGTGCCGCTCGCCTCTTGAGTGAGGTCACCGATGCCACGATCCTCCGCTTCTTTACGGCTGCTCGCCACCTTCGCCGCTGTTGCCGTCGGAACGCTCACCGCGGCTGTCGGCGCCAGCGCGGCACCGGTTCCGGCTCGGACCCGGCCGGGTGCGATCGCGGCCGCGGCCGCCGCGGCACAGCACCGCTTCGGGGTGCCGGCCTCGCTGCTGGAAGCGATCTGCTATCTGGAGGGGCATCTGTCTGACCACGGCGGCGCGCCGAGCTCGGACGGCGGCTACGGGTGCATGGACCTGGCCCGAAACCGCCATATGGACACGCTCGGCCAGGCTGCCGGGCTGCTGGCCGCGCCGGCCTTGTCGGTGCGGAGCAGCCTGTCGCTGAACATGGCGGGCGCAGCGGCGGTACTGCGCGCCGATGCTGTCTCGCTGTCCCGCGCGCACCGGGTGCCTGCCACGCTCGGCGGCTGGTACGGCGCGATCGCGGAGTACAGCGGCGCCGCGCATCAGGTGGCGATCATGTACGCCAACGAGGTCTACCGGATCGTGCGCACCGGGCTGACCGCTACCGCGCCCAGCGGCGAGACGGTCCGGATCGCGCCGACCACGGTCGCGCCGGAGGTCTCGACCGCCAGAAACGTCGGGGTGACGCCGACCCTGCCGGCCAACTGCACCACCGGCGGCACCGACTACGCGACCGCGTTCAACTGCATCGTGCCCGCCAGCTACGCCGGGACCACCTACGACACCGCCAACCGCCCGGCCGATCTGCCGGTACTCGGCGTCACCGTGCACGACACCGAGGAGACGCTGGCTGACACGATCGCCACGTTCTGGAACGAGAGCAACGGGGTCAGCATCCATTACGTGGTGGACACCGATGGCTCGGTCTACCAGTGCCTGCACGAGAAGGACGTGGCCTTCCAGAACGGCAATTTCTGGTACAACCAGCGGACGATCGGCATAGAGCACGTCGGCGTGGACGCGACCGGCTACCAGTGGTACAACGCCGCCGAGTACCTCGGCTCCGCGCAGCTCGCCGCCTACCTGCTGACCAAGTACAACATCCCGCTCGACCACGAGCACGTGATGTCACACGGCACCACCCCATCGCCGACGCTTGGCACCTCACCCAACCACGTGGACCCGGGACCGTACTGGCTGTGGGATTACTACCTCGGCCTGGTCAACCAGCAGGGGGTGCCGTTCGCCACCGGCCCGACGCCGTCCGGGGTGATCAGGCTCAATCCCTCCTCCGGCCAGCAGCCGGACGGCTCCAACGGCACCGAGACAACCTCCAACTTCAACTTCTTCTACCTGTACACCCAGCCATCGACGGCGTCGGCGCTGCTGCATTCCAAGGGCAGCCCCGGCGACATCACCGACGAGAGCAACAACGTCGAGACGATGATCAGCTACGTCGTCCTCGCCCAGCAGCCGGACGAGGCGGGCAGCGGCGACACGATGTACGAGATCTGGTATGGCGCCACCCTGTCGTCGTCTAGCTGGACCGCGACCGGCACCCTGGCGTGGATCGCCGCGCCGCCGGGCGCGGCCGAGCAGGGCTACGGCACGGTCCTCACGCTGACCGCCAAGCACAACAAGAGCGCCAGCGTGTACGGCCAGCCGGGCGGCACCAGCGGCAATGTCATCGGAGCCACGCCAAGCGGCTCACAGTACCTGTCGCCGTGGTCCGTCTCGGTATCCGGCGTGACCTGGTACGCCATCAACTTCAACCACCGCCAGGAATGGGTACCGGCCTCCGAGGTCAGCTCCACCCGCACCACCTGACCCCCGCAGCGGCGCCCGGGTCACCCGGCATCTGCCGCCCGGCACCCGCACCCGGCCCATCGGCTCCCGGGTCGTGGAGAGCCTGACCCTTCAGGCGCTCCCCGACCCGCCTAGGCGCGACGCCATCGCAAACCTGGCTCATCAGCTCCACCAGCGCCTGCTCGTCCTGCGGATCGAAGATCACCGCATCAGCGCCGAGCATCTCAAGCTCACCCGCGGCGCTCACGACGCTCTTGGCCGCCCGGGCCACCACAAACGGACCGCCGACGATCCGCTGGAATCCGAGCGGTTCGGCGAGCATGCCGCGTGAACTGCTCCGGCCTAGCGGTGGGCTGCACAGGCCAGCCGGAGCCAATAGCGACGTTCATCGCCGGGCTCCAAATTCGCTGCAACCATGCCGAGAAGCGTCGTCTGCTGGCGCTCCCTGCCACCTGGTGACGTCAGAGCCTAATGACAGACCAGTGACAAATGATCAAGGACCCGACCGCCGCTACCGGCGATCAGGCCCTTGACCTGCAACTACCTTCGTAGCCCCGACCGGATTTGAACCGGCGCTACCGCCTTGAGAGGGCGGCGTCCTGGGCCACTAGACGACGGGGCCAGGCACTCGACACAGCCAGACGATCCGCTGCTGACATCCGGCTGATGGACAGGAAAGCCGCTGGAGTAAGAATTTCGAACTCGCTGATCAGAGCGCAAAACGGCCAGCCCCAGCGGGCACTAAGGTTAGCGCACCTTGCCGAGTCCCGCCAAACCTGGCTGCTGACAGCACCGCGCGTGACAGTACCGCGCGCAGGGGGCAGGCCGGTCACCGTCCGCTCCCGCGCCCGGCAGAACGCGGGTCGGACGCCAAGTCCTGCATGATCACCGCGAAACCTGGTACTTGCACCGCATGCTGACACTCATTGTCCTTCTGATCGTCATCGGGCTCATCGTCGGTCTCATTGCCCGGCTGCTCGTGCCTGGCCGCGACCCGATCGGCATCTTTGGCACGATCGTGCTCGGGATCGTCGGATCCTTCGTCGGCGGCTTCCTCGAGCAGTTAATCGAGTACCACAAGATCGAAGACCACCTGGCCACCGCCGGAATTGTCGGTTCGGTGATCGGCGCCATCGTGGTACTGCTGCTGATACGGGTGACTGGCACCGAGCGAGGCCGGTGGCGGAGCCGGTCAAGGCGCCGCCACTGGATCTGAGTCAGGCGGCTCACGAACAGCAAAACGGGTCACCGCCACGGTTCCGCCCGCCGCGAGGCGGTGGCTTCGCCGGTGACCCGGGCGCTGGGGTACCAGGACTCGAACCTAGACTAACGGGGCCAGAACCCGTCGGGCTGCCAATTACCCCATACCCCATGGGAAACGAGCCCAGCTCCGGCTGGGTCGCGCCTGAGCAGTGTAGCCGACCGGAGCCGGGACCTCCAAGCCGCAGTGTCGTACCAGATCGCTACCGTCTTACGGCATGCGACCCGCACGACTGTTCAGTCGAGTGACTTGTGGACTAGTAACTAATGTCGACTTCGCAGATTTAGTCGCTCTCGTGATAGGGCTGGGCTTCCAGCAGATCGGCGGCAAGGGCAGTGACCGGATACCCGATCGAGGTGTACTGGAGCGACGAGGATGGCGTGTGGGTAGCCGACGTCCCCGATCTCCCTTACTGCACCGCCCACGGACCCACTCCGCATGAAGCTGTCGCCGAGGTGGAAGACGCTGTGTCGGCGTGGCTTGATGCAGCAGCATCGACAGGGCGTGCGGTGCCAGAGCCATCGCTGCGAGCGGCCCGGGCCTGACGGCCAATGCAGGTGTCAGTCGCGGTCGGCGACCGGGTTCCGCAGGGTTCCGATCCCTTCCACGGTCACCGAAACTTCGTCCCCTTTGTCCATCGGCCCGGTACCCGCCGGAGTGCCGGTGAGCAGTACGTCCCCAGGGAGCAGAGTCATTACCTGGCTGACGAACATGATCAGTGCTGGCACATCGTGCCGCAGCAGTGACGTGCGCGAGTCCTGCCTGACCTCGCCGTTCAGACGCGTGGTCAGGGCGAGGTCGGCGGGGTCGACATTCGTTTCAATCCAGGGCCCGAGCGGGCAGAAGGTATCGAATCCCTTGGCTCTGGTCAGATGCCCGTCTCTCGCCTGCACATCGCGGGCCGTGACGTCATTGGCGCAGGTATAGCCGAAGATCACCTCGGCAACCCGGTCGGCGGGCACCTCCCGGCACAGCCTGCCGATGACGATCGCCAGCTCACCTTCGAAGTCGACTCGCTTAGACAGCTGCACCGGCCGGAGGATCGGGTCGCCGGGCCCGCAGACCGAGGTCGACGGCTTCAGGAACATCACCGGATCGGCAGGCGGCTCGCCGCCCATCTCGCGTGCGTCATCGGCGTAGTTCTTCCCGATGCAGACCACCTTGCTGGGCAGGATAGGCGCGAGCAGGCGCACATCACCCAGCGCGAAGCGAGCGCCAGTCAGCTTGATGTCTTCTTCTTTTCCGCCAAACGGGTGCCCGGCGAGCTGTGCGACGCTCAGCCCGTCAAGCTCGTGGCCGACCAGGGCGTCCATACTGCTGCCGCCGTTGATCGCACCCGCCCCGCCAGCCTGGGCAACCCTGTCATCGGGCAGCACAAGTCCGTAGCTGACCTCGCCGCCATGCGAGAACCTCGCGATCCGCATGATCCGAGCGTACCGAGCAGCCGGTCAGGTCAGCGCTACTGCAGGTAGCCCTCCACCTCGGCCGTCGGCCGTGGCTCGGCTGCGCTGGGATCCCCGCCGACGTTCCGCAGCGCACGTCGCTGACGCAGCAGGTCCCAGCACTGGTCAAGCGTCTCTTCGGCTGACTTCAGCTCGGCATGCTCCTCGTCGGCCGAGAGCTGCCCTCTGGCGAGGCTGACCCGCAGGTCATGCTCGGTCCGGATCAGCTCGTCAATGCGGCCGAGGATCTCCTTGTCGTCCATGGCCCCAACGATACGGCCCGGCCGTGCGGCCCCGGCCGCGCGGCACCGCGTACGGTGTACGTTGACCGTATGCGGCTGACCCGAGAGCGGATCGTCGCCGCCGCCGCGGAGCTGATCGAGCGCGAGGGCGTGACCGCGATCTCGATGCGCCGGATCGCCGCTCAGCTTGACTGCGCGGTGATGTCGCTCTACAACCACGTGCCGAGCAAGGATGCGCTGCTCGACGGCGTGGCCGAGTACGTGATGTCCGGAATCGAGGTCCGCACCGAGCCCGACGCCGACTGGCAAGACCAGGTCCGGGCGCAGGCCCGGGCATTCCGCCAGATAGCACGAGCGCACCCGCGGTGCACGATGGTGGTGGTCAGCCGGCCGAACAACTCCGCCGCCGCGCTGCGACCTTTTGAGCGGGCGCTGGCCACGCTGGCCGGCGCCGGGTTCAGCGGGGCTGACTCGGTGCGGATCGTGCGGGCGTTCATCGGGTACGTCATGGGCTGCCTGCTCCGCGAGGTCGGGGTCGCGCCGTCGCTGGCGCACCCTGACGATGTGGCCAGCCGCGGCGGGGAGTCGGACCCGGCCGAGTTCCCGCTGCTCACCAGCCTGTCGGCCGAGCTCGGACGGCGCGATCACGACGCCGACTTCGAATTCGGCCTGGACTTGCTGGTCCGGGCGGTCGCCGAGCTCCGCCCCGCCATGCACTCCTGACTCCGGCCGACTCCTAGCCGCAACCCCGCCCCGGCCGTGCGCTCCTGACTCCGGCCGCAACCCCGCCAGGCCGTGCGCTCCTGAACTCCGGCCGACTCCCAGCCGCAACCCGCCGGGCAGGCCAGCCGCGCACCGTTGACAGACGTACAACGTACGTGCTTCGGTAGGTCACGGGTGTCCCGCCGCGCTGGAGGTTGCGTTGTCTACCCAGGAGCTCTACACGACCGCGCCCGATCAGCCAGGCTGGGAAGTCCCGATGGCTGGCAGCTCCCGGTTCACCTGGGAGTACGACGAGGGCAGGGCCAGGCTGCTGGCCCTCTACGCCAAGGGCAAGGACAAGCAGTGGGACGCCACTCGGCGGATCGACTGGGATCTTGAGGTCGACCCGCACGACGTGCTCGGCGCGCCGGACCAGGCGCTGGCCATCTACGGGACCAAATACTGGGACATGCTCGGCCCGGAGAACATCAAGGAGCTGAGACGGCATTCGGCATCCTGGCAGTTCTCCCAGTTCCTGCATGGCGAGCAGGGCGCCATGATCTGCGCGGCCCGGATCGTGGAGTCGGTGCCCGACCTGGACGCCAAGTTCTATGCCGCGACCCAGACGATGGACGAGGCCAGGCATGCCGAGTTGTACGCCAGGTTCCTGCACACCAAGATCGGACTGGTCTACCCGATCAACAGCCAGCTGCAGGCGCTGCTGAACGACACGCTCAACGACTCCCGCTGGGACATGCCCTACCTCGGCATGCAGGTGCTGATCGAGGGTCTCGCGCTGGCCGCGTTCGGCCTGCTGCGAGACATCACGAACAAGCCGCTGCCCAAGCAGATCCTCGCCTACGTGATGCAGGACGAGGCCAGGCACGTGGCCTTCGGCCGAATGGCGCTGCGCGACTACTATCAGCAGCTCAGCGCCAAGGAGCTGGCCGAGCGCGAGGATTTCGTGATCGAGGGCTGCTACCTGATGCGGGACCGGCTGCGCGGGGACGAGATCTGGGACAACTTCGGCATCCCGCGCAAAGAGATCAGCGAGCTGACCGAGAACTCCGAGTACTCAAGGATGTTCCGGTCCCTCCTGTTCAGCCGCCTCGTCCCGTGCGTGCGCGACGTCGGCTTGTGGAGCGAGCGGCTGCAGCAGGCCTACGCCGACATGGGCGTACTGGACGCGGCTCGGGCCGATCTGGAGGCCCTGATGAAGGCCGACGAGGAGATCGCCGAGAAGCTGGACGCCGAGCGCTTTGCCGCCGAGGAGGCCGCCCGTGCCGCCGAAGTAGCCGACGTCATCACGGCCGCCTCCGACCAGGAACAGGACTAGGCCCGGCACCGGACTAAACCCAGCACCGGACTAGACCCGGCACGGACTAGACCCGGCACCGGAACAAGACCCGCACCGGCCTAAGCAACGCATTGACTAAGCGCAGCAGCGGGATGCGTGGCCTCGTCTGCTGCACCGCAGAGTCGTCCACATATACCCCCAGGGGTACTATGGAAGGATGAGCGGTTCAGCTGGAAATCAGGACACCAGTCACCGCGAGCAGCATTCGTGGCCTCCCGCGGATGTATCCGGCGTGCTAGCCGTGGTCGCGCACCCGGATGATGAATCATTCGCGCTTGGCGCGCTGCTAGACCGGCTTGCCAGCAGTGGCGTGAGCACCTCCGTGCTGTGCTTTACCCGCGGCGAGGCTTCGACGCTGAACGACGGCTGCGGCGAACTGACCGCCAGCCACGAAGACGAGCTGGCAGCCATCCGAGGCGGCGAGCTGCGCGCCGCAGCAGCTGAGCTTGGCATTGCTTCGGTGGAGCTGCTTGACTACCCAGATGGCCGCCTCGGCCAGTTCGGACTGGACGAGTTGGCCGGTCACATCGGTCGGCTGATCGCCGTGCAGAACCCCAGCCACCTGCTGGTGTTCGACTCAGGCGGTGTCACGGGTCATCCCGATCACCAGCAGGCCACCGCCGCAGCAGTAGCCGCAGCGCGCACCGCCGGTCGCACCGTGCTGGCCTGGGCACTCCCCGCGGCCGTGACTAACCAGCTGAACAACATGTTCGGCGGCACGTTCGTCGGGCGCAAGCCGGATGAGATCGACGCCGTGTTGAGCGTCTCCCGTGCTCGCCAATATCGCGCCATCGCCGCCCATCGCAGTCAGTCGCTGCACAATCCCGTGCTCGGCCAGCGGCTGGCGCTGCTGCGCGACCGCGAGCACCTGCGGGTTCTGTACCGCCCAGCACAAGACCGCCCAGCACAAGACCGCCCAGCACGAGACCGCCCGGCACAAGACCGCCCGGCACAAGACCGCCCAGCACAAGGAGATGGCCACATGTCCTATGGATACTCCGTCAGGCTGCAAGAACCGTTCTCGGCTCAGGTCGTTGACCGGGTCCGCGCGGCACTGGGTGAACAGGGCTTCGGAGTTCTGACCGTGATCGACGTTCAGGCGACCTTGCGGGCGAAACTGGGCGTGCAGATGGAGGACTACCTGATCCTGGGCGCCTGCAATCCGCCGCTGGCTCTGCAGGCGCTGGACATCGACCGGCAGATCGGCCTGCTTCTGCCGTGCAATGTCGTCGTCCGTGCCGCCGGGCCTGACGCCACGCTGGTTCAGGCGCTGGACCCGCAGATGATGCTGCAGATCACCAGCCAGCCGGAACTCAAGGCTGTCGCAGACGATGCCGCGAGCCGGCTGCACGCCGCACTCGACCAGCTCTCCAGCTGACAGAGCGAGGTAGTCCCCCGGCCACCCCGGTGCCACACGGGACCAAGGTCCGTGCTAGACGGGACTCCAGGACGTGGTCACCTATACCCCCACGGGTATAACCTTCGCTAATAGTGGTGACCTTCCGAGCAGGTGCGAGGAGAGATGGACATGGTTCAGACTCAGGCAGCAGCGGTCCTGGAACCGCTCGACGACCACCGGATGGACATCACCTTCCTGGCCGGCGAGTCCTACGAGGTCGCCATGCGCGGGCACCGGGTGCTCGTGGATCAGCCGGTCGAGGCCGGCGGCGAGGACGCCGCGCCGACCCCTACCGAGCTGTTCGTGGCGTCGCTGGCCACCTGCGTCGCCTTCTACGCGGGCCGCTACCTCACCAGGCACGGCTATAGTCGGGACGGACTGGCCGTGTCAGCGAGCTTCGACATGGCCACCGACCGGCCTGCCCGGGTGAGTGATATCCGGCTGGCCGTCCGGGTCCCGGCCGATCTTCCGGCCGCCCGCAGGCCTGCCCTGAGCGCGGTGATCTCGCATTGCACCGTGCACAACACACTCACCTCACCGCCGGCGGTCGCTATCGATCTGGTGTGATTGCCCTGCCAGCCCAGCGCGCCATGGGAGACGGGAGACTACGTGCGCATCTCGGTCGACCGGCCCCTAGCCACGGCCCTGATCCACCGGATCCGGACCGGCATCATTGGCGACGGCGCGGTGCTCGACGGTCCGTACGGGCGGCGGCGGATCACCTATGCGGACTACACCGCGTCCGGTCGCTCGCTCGACTTCATTGAGGACGTCATCCGCGAGCAGGTACTGCCCAGGTACGCGAACACGCACACCGAGAGTTCGGGCACCGGCCTGGCTACCAGCCGGCTCCGCGAGGATGCCAGGAAGATCATCCACGACGCGGTCGGCGGTACCGACCAGGATCTGGTGATCTTCACCGGCTCCGGCGCGACCGCCGCGGTCAACAAGCTGGTCGGCATCATGGAACTGCGCCTGCCGGACGGGCTGGCCAGGCGCTACCGGCTGCTCGACGCCATCCCGCCAGCCGAGCGGCCGGTCGTCTTCGTCGGTCCCTACGAGCACCATTCCAACGAACTGCCCTGGCGCGAGTCGATCGCCGACGTGGTGGAGATCGGGACCGACGCCGACGGGCACATTGACCTCGCCGACCTGGCCGCGCAGCTGACGCGCAACGCCGGGCGGCCGCTGCGGATCGGCAGCTTCTCGGCCGCCTCCAACGTCACCGGCATTCTGACCGACGCCGACGCCATCGCGTCACTGCTGCACTCCCATGGCGCGCTGTCGTTCTGGGATTACGCCGCCGCCGCACCATACGTGCCGATCCGGGTCCGCGAGTCGGCACCGGGCGCTGGCGACCATAAGGACGCCGTCTTCATCTCCCCGCACAAGTTCATCGGCGGTCCGCAGACTCCGGGCGTGCTGGTGGTCCGCCGCGACCTGGTGCGGAACCGGGTTCCCACCGTGCCAGGCGGCGGCACGGTCGCGTTCGTCGACCCGGTCGGCCACCGCTACCTCGACGACCCGGTCGCCAGGGAGGAGGGCGGCACGCCGGCCATCATCGAGTCGATCCGCGCTGGGCTGGTCTTCGCTCTCAAGGAGGCCGTCGGCACCGAGGTGATCCAGGCCAGCGAAGAGCGGCTGTGGAAGCGGGCATTGCGCAAATGGTCAGAGCACCCGCAGATCGAGGTGCTCGGCAACCCAGACGCTCGCCGGTTGTCCATCGTCTCGCTCCGGATCCGCCGGGATGACCGCTACCTGCACCACAACTTCGTTGTCGCGGTACTCAACGATCTGTTCGGGATCCAGGCCCGCGGCGGCTGCTCCTGCGCCGGGCCCTACGGACACCGACTGCTGGCCATCGACCAGGCCAGGTCGGTTGCGTTCCGCAATGAGATCGGGCATGGCTGCGAGGGCATCAAGCCGGGCTGGACCAGGATCAACTTCAACTACTTCATCTCTGACACCGTGGCCGACTACCTGATCGAGGCGGTCGGCTTGATCGCGTCGAGCGGCTACCGGATGCTGCGCGACTACCGCTTCGACCCGAGTACCGGGCTGTGGCGGCACCGCGCAGGGAGCCCGAAACCCCCGTTGCGGCTCACCGACCTGCGCTATGCCCTGGACGGAACGCTCACCGCACCAGGCGCGCCAGAGCAGGCAGGCGAAGCGGCGCTGGCAGGTTACCTGCGCGAGGCACGGGCCCTGCTCGCCTCGTATCCAGACCAGATCGGCGCGGGGCCGACCGGGCTGCCAGCCGACTTCGAGGCACTGCGCTGGTTCCTGCTGCCACCGGACTGCCTGGCCTAATCCCCCGACCAGGGCCAGCGCGGCTGACCGACTATGGCAGCCGGACGTAGCCGTGCCTGCTCTTCCAGAGGTAGTACTTCTCGAACCCCACCTTCATCGCATGCACCTGCGGGCCTGGAATCATCACGGCTGCCTTGCGCGGCGGGAGCATATGGTCGGCCAGCATCATCACGCCGTTGTTGCCGGCGTCCAGCATGCATACCGCGGCCATATCACCGAAATCCTTGTGCCTGGCTGGCGGCTCTCCCTTGATCGCCGCTGCGATGTTGTGGGCCGCGACCTTGGCCATGGACTCGGTCGGGAACCCGGTCTTCGGAATCCCGATCGGCACGGCCGTCTGCCACGGCACCGGAACCTGCGCGGCGATGCCGGCCGCATAGATCTCCGGGTAGGCCTTCGACTGGTAGGTGTCCTGGACCGGGATGTATCCCTTTTCATCGGACAGGCCCGGGGTAGCCCGGACCACCTCCTGGCCGATGAATGGCGGCACCACCATGGCGTACCGGAACGGAACGCTGGTGCCGTCGGTCAGCTTGATCTGGTCACCGGTGACCTCCTCGAAGGCGACCCCGGCCAGCGCGGTGATTCCCTCCTTCTTCAAGAACATCTTGAGCAGCTTCTCCCCGCCCGGCAGGCCGCCGATGCCGAAGTGCCCGACGAACGGCTCGGCGGTGACGAAGGTCAGTGGCACCCTGCTGCGCAACTTCGCCTTGCGCAGCTGGTGGGAGGTGTTGAACAGGAATTCGTACGCCGCGCCGAAGCAGCTCGCGCCTTGGGTCGCGCCGATCACCACCGGACCCGGGTCGTCAAGGAACTTCCGCCAGGCGGCGCCTGCGCGCTCGGCGTCAGCCAGGGTCGTGATCGTCTGCGCGAATCCGTCCGGACCCAGGCCAGGGACAATATCGAACTTGTTGCGGTAGCCGGTGGCGACCACGAGGTAGTCGTAGTCGTAGCTGCCGTTCGCGGTAGCGACTTTCCTAGCAGCAGGATCGATGGCCGTCGCCTCGGCATGGACGAAGCCGATCTCATGCGAATCGAAGACCGGCTCGAGCGGGAAGGTGATGTCGCGTGCTCGGCGCTTGCCGAACGGCAGCCAGATCAGCGACGGATTGAACAGAAAGTGCTCGGCCGCCGACACCACGAGGACGTCGACGTCCGCACCTAGCTCTGCCTTGAGTTCCAGGGCCGCCGTGAAGCCGCCGAAGTTGCCGCCGATCACCAGCACGCGCTTGGCCGTCATGACTGCCACCCGTTCTGCTCGTCCAGCGAGCGAAGACCCCTGGTAGCTACGCTCGGCCTACCCTGCTCACAGCGGCAGGGACTTAGGTCACCGATGCGGGGACGATAGGCCCCAGAGCCGACCGCCGCAGCGATCGACAAAGCGTCTGTCGGTGAAGCACCCATCCGGAAGGCTCACATGATCTTGTGGATCCAGCCGTGCGGGTCGGGCAGTCGGCCGAACTGGATGCCCAGCAGCTCATCGCGCAACCGCATGGTGACCGGCCCCGGCTTGCCGTCGCCGATCGTCCAGCCGCCGGTGGCGCCCTTGACCTCCCCGACCGGCGAGATCACCGCGGCGGTGCCGCAGGCGAACACCTCGGTGATCTCGCCCGACTCGCAGCCTGCCCGCCACTCCTCCACCGAGATCGCGCCTTCGGTGGCCGGTATCCCCAGATCAGGCGCCAGCGTAAGCAGGGAGTCTCTGGTGATGCCTGCAAGCAGCGTGCCGGTCAGAGCAGGCGTCATCACCCTGGCATCCGAGCCCGAGCCGTAGACGAAGAACACGTTCATCCCGCCCAGTTCCTCGACCCAGCAGTGCTCCACCGCGTCCAGCCAGACGACCTGGTCGCAGCCGTGATCGAGCGCCTGCTGCTGGCCGACGAAGGACGCAGCGTAGTTGCCGCCGGTCTTAGCCGTGCCGGTGCCGCCGGGAGCGGCCCTGGTGTATCCCTCGGCCAGCCAGACCGACACGGCGCGCATCCCGCCGCCGGAGAAGATCCCTCCCGATGGTGATGCGATCACCAGGAACAAATAGGAGTCGGCCGGCTTGCCCACCCCGAGCGCGGGTGTCGTCGCGATCATGAACGGCCGCAGGTACAGGCTGTGTTCGGTACTGGCCGGCACCCAGTCCCGGTCCTGGGTCACCAGCAGCTCGATCGCGTGCAGAAACGCCTCCTCCGGCAGCTCGGGCATCGCCATCCTGACCGCCGAGCGGCGGAATCTGGCCGCGTTCGCCTGCGGGCGGAACGTCACGATCGGACCTGACTCCTGCCGGTAGGCCTTGAGCCCCTCGAATATCTCCTGGCTGTAGTGCAGCACCGCGGTGGCCGGGTCGAGCACCAGCGGGCCGTACGGCTCCAGCTTGCCGTCATGCCAGCCACGCTCAGCTGACCAGCGGAGGGTGATCATGTGATCGGTAAATACCTGACCGAAACCTGGTGACTCGAGCATTCTGGCTCGCACGGCATCGGGCACCCGCTCGGCACGTGGATGCAGGTCGAAAGTGATCTTGGGCGTCAGGCTGGTGTTCATTGCAGAACCTCCTCACAGCGCGGCCTGGGCGCCGTTGCCCGTCCGCGGCGGCCCGTCCCTGCCGACGGCCCGCACTACCATCTTGGCCACTTACTGCCGCGGATGGCCACCCGTCGACAGGTCCGGCTGGCCAGCCGCGTGACGCCGCCGGCCGGCTATCCCGGTCGGCGGAGCCTAGCCGGCTACTCGCTCGGCTATGTCGTCCCCCACCTCGGCCGTGCTGCGGGCCGCCCACTCACCCTGCCGCTCCAGCAGGTCCTCGGCGACGGCCTGCTCGATCCTGGCGGCCTCATGAGTCATGCCAAGATGCTCGCACAGCATCGCGACGGACAAGATCGCCGCGGTCGGATCGGCCTTCTGCTTGCCGGCGATGTCCGGCGCGCTGCCGTGCACCGGCTCGAAAGTGCTCGGGCAGGTCCGCTCCGGGTTGATGCTGGCACTCGCGGCCAGGCCGAGGCCGCCGGCCACGGCCGCGCCGAGTGCGGTCAGCACGTCGCCGAACAGGTTATCGGTGACGATCACGTCGAACTGCTCGGGCCGCGTCACCAGGTACATCAGCGCAGCGTCCACATGGCAGTAGTCGGCGGTGACGCCGTCGAACTCGGCGGCTGTGGCGTCGAAGGTACGCCGCCACAAGTCACCGGCGTGGGCCAGCACGTTCGTCTTGTGCACCAGGGTCACCTTGCGGCGCGGCCGGGCGGCGGCGCGGCCGAACGCGTACCTGGTGACCCGGCCGACGCCGAAGGCAGTGTTGACGCTCTCCTGCAGGGCGACCTCGTCCGGCGTCCCCTTGCGTACGATGCCGCCTGCCTCGATGTACGCCCCCTCGGTTCCCTCCCGGACCACCAGGATGTCGAGCGACGACGCCCGCAGCCCGGCCAGCGGTGAGTCGACGCCGGGGAAGAGCCGGACCGGCCGCAGGTTGACGTACTGATCGAACTCGAACCGCAGCCGCAGCACCAGCCCGCGCTCGGCGATGCCACTCGGGACGCTCGGATCGCCTACTGCCCCGAGCAGGATGGCGTCGTGGGCGGCCAGTTCGCCGAGCACCGAGTCCGGCAGGATCTCTCCGGTGCGGGCCCAGCGCTGCGCGCCGAGGTCGTAGCTGGTCGTCTCGATCGCGGTGTCGGCCACGGTTACCTTGAGCACCTTGATCGCCTCCGCGATCACCTCGGGCCCGATTCCGTCGCCGCCGATTACCGCAATTCGCATACTACCCGCCATGCGCGGATCTTAGCGGTCAGCTGGCCGGGCTGCAGGCCGGAGTGCCGGCCTGCGCACCGGCCTGCGCGTCGGAGAGCGGCCCGGCCGATTCCAGGTCAGCGGCCATCGCCGCCACGGCCCGCGCGGTCATCGGCCTGGCCACCAGGAAACCCTGGCCGAGATGGCAGCCCATCGCCCGCAGCTGCTCAAGCTGGTCGGACCGCTCAATTCCCTCGGCGATCACCTCGATGCCAAGGTCGTGTCCGACCCCGATGATGGTCCTGGTGAGCAGGGTCAGCGTCGGGTCGGTGCCCAGGCCGGCCACGAATTCCGGATCGATCTTGATGAGGTCCACGGCCAGCCGCCGCAGGAAGGCAAGCGAGGCATAGCCGGTACCGAAGTCATCGATGGCGAGCCGGACGCCCTTGCCGCGCAGAGCGGTGAGCTCGGCAACCATCAGCGCGGTGCTGTCGACCAGCACCCGCTCGGTAACCTCCAGGGTCAGCGCCTCCGGCGCCAGCCGGGCCTCAGCCAGCCCGGCGAGTACCGAGGCGGCGAAGCCAGGCGCGCTGACCTGCCGGACCGAGAAGTTGACCGACAGCCCGATCTCCCAGCCAGTGCCGCGCCAGGCAGCCACCTGCTGGCACGCCTCCCTGAGCACCCAGTCACCGAGCGGGACGATCAGCCCGGAATCCTCGGCCACGCTGAGGAACTCCGACGGTGGGATCAGCTGGCCATCGCGAGACCAGCGGACCAGCGCCTCGACGGCGACCACGCGCGAGGTCGCCAGGTCGACCACCGGCTGGTACTCGACCCTCAGCTGCTGACCGGTGATCGCCCGCTGCAGCTCGGTAGCCAGCTCAAGGCGGCGCAGTACGTCGGCGTGCATCTGCGCGGCGAAGACCTCGACCCGGCCGCCGCCGGCCTCTTTGGCCCTGGACATAGCGACTTCAGCATTGCTCAGCAGATCCGCTGTACCGGGGTCGGCCAGCGCGACGCCGACGCTCACGGTCAGCGGGATTTCCTTGCCAGCCGCGCTGAACGGCTCGGCGGCGATCCGGCCGGCCAGCCGTTCGGCCAGGTCGATCACATCCTGGGCACACAGCGCATCGGCCACCAGGATGGCGAACTCGTCGCCGCTCCATCGGGCCACCATCGCCTGCGGCGGCGTCGCGGCGCGCAGCCGCCGGCCTGGGCCAGCAGCAGATCGCCGCCGCCATGCCCGATCAGGTCATTGACGGCGGTGTAGCCGTCCAGGTCAACGAGGATCGCGCCGATGACTGCCGGTCCGGAGTCCGGGCCGGAAACCGGTCCGGCCTGGTCGAGCAGATCCTTGACCCGGTCCTCGACGAACGCGCGGTTCGGCAGGCCGGTGAGACCGTCGTGGAAGGTGAGATGGGCAAGCTGGCGGCGAAGCGCGATCCGGTCGCTGACGTCCCGGGCCGTGATCAGCAGCAGGGCCGGCTCGCCGGTCTGGCCGTAGCGGGAAAGCGCCGACTCGACATGCCGCCACGAGCCATCGGCGCTTCTGACCCGGCCGACGAAGGCGGCGGACCGCCGGACGCCGTCGCCATTGCCTGCGCCGCCGCCCCCGCCGTCCCTGCCGTCCGGGTTGGCCGGGACCCGCAGTCCGGCGAGCGCCGCTCTGATGCCGGCCAGCCGATCCTCCGGATGGATCAGGTCGGCTAGCTGCGTCCCGGCGAGCCTGGCCGGGGAGTATCCGTAGTCGGCGACGGCCGGGCTGGCGTACTCGATCGACCCGGCAAGGTCGCAGACCAGGACTGCGTCACTGGTCGTCTCGGCAAGCGCGCGGAACATCCGGTCAGACCGCTGTGCTGTCGCCGTTGCGACCGCCGACTGCCTGGCTAGCCCGGCCAGCCTCAGCACCAGGACAAGCACGACCCCGGACCCGGCGACCGCCAGGGCAGGAGATGCCACCGGACCGCCGCCCGCCGAGTATCCGATCACCACCAGGGCCGCGGCCGCGGCCGCGCCGAGCGCGGTCAAGGTGGCCGGGCTGGACCAGGAAGATCCCAGCCAGCCAGGCCGTTGGCTGTGGCGGTCCGGCTGGTGCGGGGCGGCCAGCGCCGGGGCAGCCAGCGCCTGGCCAGCCAGGGCCGGGGTGGCTGCCAGCAGGCAGAGCCCGATGATCCAGGCCAGGTTCGGTCCAGTGCCGAGGGCGGAGCCGCTGATCCGGACCGCAACGGCCAAACAGTCACCGACGGTGCAGGCAGCCAGGGCCAGAGCCGGCAGCAGCGTCAGGCGCAGGCTGCGCACGGCGAACGGCGCCAGCAGGCCCAGGGCGATCAGGTCGGTGATCGGCCGGATCAGGTCAAGCATGAAGACCGGCGCGCCGACATCGGCGCCGGCGTAGTCCGGTCCGAAAATGGTTACCCAGCCGATCACGAACAGCGAGGCGACCAGCAGGCAGCTGTCGACCACGATCCCGGGCACCGGCCGGACCAGCGCCTGGCCGACTGCGATCTGGCCAGCTGATCCGGCTTCGGCGGTGTTCTGCTTCCGGCGCGGCCTGCTTGACTCGTCTGGCGCGTCGTCCGGCTCGGCGACGTCCGTGCTGAGCGTCGCCAGGCCGATCAGCACGGACGGCAATGCGACCAGGCTGACCAGGTCGGCCACCCGCAGCGGTGCCGAGCCGCCGATCAGCCCCCCGAACAATTGCTGCGCGATACCGCCGGCCCCCCAGCAGCCGGCCGCCACGGCAAGCCATCGATAGCCATTCTTAACGGGCGGCTCGGGCTGATTCGAGGCACGCAGCAGCCGGACGATCGCCACCGCAGCCGCGACCGCGCCGACCGCTGTCCATGCCAGCTGTGCCGGGCTCATGCCGTCTCACCGGATGCTTCCGCCCGCACCATGCCTCCGCTCGCCCCCGCCAATTGCCGGTCGGCCCGCACCGGGCCGACCGACCGCATACAACGCCAATTGTCAGTCTTCAGCTAGCTGGTCGCGTCGCGAACAATGTCGCGTCGTCGGGACATGGGACGGCGACCTGCCGGAGCCGAATGCTCGCCGCTGAGCAACTGAAGCCGACTGTACGTGCCCGAGATCACGCTTCGATTGAGGAACGACGTACGCGCGGCGACAAAGTGCTGAGAGAACGCTCTGTATTCCATGATCGCGATTCCATGATCGCGCCGTTTCCTCAGTTCCGTGGCGGCTGAACCCGGTGATCAATGGCTATGACTGCGCCGTACAGCGCTGCAGGATCAGGTCGCGGACGGCCGCGGCGTCGGCCTGACCTCCGGTCGCCTGCATCACCGCGCCGACCAGCGCTCCGGCGGCTGCCGTCTTGCCGCCGCGGATCTTGGCGGCGATCTCCGGATTGGCGGCGATCGCCTCGTCGACGGCGGCAGCGAGCACCCCAGAGTCGGTGACCACGGCTAGGCCACGGGCAGCTATCACCTCGTCCGGCGGGCCCTGGCCGGCCATTACGCCGTCAAGCACCCGCCTGGCCAGCTTGTCGTTGAGCTCGCCGGACACTTCAAGCTCGATCACCCGGGCCACGTCGCGAGGTGAGATCGCCAGCTCGGCAAGTTCGATGCCGGACTCGTTGGCCTTGCGCGCCAGCTCGCCGAGCCACCACTTGCGAGCGAACGCCGCGGCCCGGGCCGTGTCGCCGCTGCCGGTCACCAGGTCGACGGTCTGCTTGACCAGGCCGAGCGCGCCGATGTGCTCCATCGACTCCATGTCCGCTGCCGACACGTTCCATTCGGTCCGCAGCTGGGAGCTGGCCCGCTTCAGCTCCGCCCGGCGGGCGGCAGGCAGTTCGGGCAGCGCGGCCCGGATCTGATCGACCCATTCCGCTGACGGGGCGACCGGGACCAGGTCGGGCTCGGGGAAGTACCGGTAGTCCTGCGCCTCTTCCTTGCTCCGACCGGGAGTCGTAGTTCCCGAGTCCTCATGGAAGTGCCGAGTCTCGAGGATGACCCGGCCGCCGGCGTCCAGGATGCCGGCCTGGCGCTCGATCTCGGACCGCACCGCCCGCTCCACCGAGCGCAGCGAGTTCACGTTCTTGGTCTCGGTCCTGGTCCCCCACTCCGCAGACCCGGCCGGCGCCAGCGAGGTGTTGACGTCGCAGCGCAACGAGCCCTGCTCCATCCGCACGTCGGATACGCCGAGCGCGCGCAGCAAATCGCGCAGTTCGGTTACGTAGCTGCGGGCCACGACCGGCGCCAGGGCGCCAGTGCCCCCGATGGGCTTGGTGACCACCTCGACCAGCGGTATCCCGGCCCGGTTGTAGTCCACCAGGGAGTAGTCAGCGCCGTGAATCCGGCCGGTCGCACCGCCGACGTGCAGCGACTTCCCGGTGTCCTCCTCCAGGTGGACCCGCTCGATGCCGACCCGTACGGTCTGCCCGGCTATCTCGACGTCGAGCCAGCCATCGGTGCACAGCGGCTCGTCGTACTGCGAGATCTGGAAGTTCTTCGGCATGTCCGGGTAGAAGTAGTTCTTCCTGGCGAACCGGCACCACGAAGCGATCGTGCAGTTCAGCGCCAGCCCGATCCGGATGGTGTACTCGATCGCCGCCTTGTTGATCACCGGCAGCGAGCCGGGCAGGCCCAGGCAGACCGGGCAGACACCCGAGTTGGGCGCGGCGCCGAAGCCGACCCGGCAGCCGCAGAACATCTTGGCGGCCGTACTAAGCTCCACGTGCGTTTCCAGGCCGATGACGGGATCGTATCTGGAGACGGCCGCCTCGAACGGGACCGGCGATCCGGTCGTCGTACCAGTCATCGCCCGGCCTCCCCGCCCGCATTGCCCGCCTGCGCCAGACCTTTCGCCTCGGTCAGCAGCGGATGCCCGCGCCGCGCGTCGAGCGCCGCCTCCACCGCGGCACCGACCCGGTACATCCGGTCGTCGGCTAGGACCGGCGCCATGATCTGCAGGCCGACCGGCAGCCCGTCCTCGAGCGCGAGACCGCAAGGCACCGAGATCGCAGCGTTCCCGGCTAGGTTGCACGGGATCGTGCACAGGTCGGCGAGGTACATCGCCATCGGGTCGTCGGCCCGCTCGCCGATGCCGAAGGCCGTGGTCGGCGTGGTCGGCGAGATCAGCACGTCGACCTGGTCGAAGGCCGCCGCGAAGTCGCGGATGATCAGCGTGCGGACCTGCTGCGCCTTGCCGTAGTAAGCGTCGTAATAACCACTCGACAAGGCATAGGTGCCGAGCATGATCCGGCGCTTGACCTCAGCGCCGAAGCCTGCCTCGCGAGTCAGGCTCATCACCTCCTCGGCACTGTGGCTGCCGTCATCACCCACCCGCAGCCCGTACCGCATCGCGTCGAACCTGGCCAGGTTGGACGAGCATTCACTGGGCGCGATCAGGTAGTAGGCGGGCAGCGCGTAGCCGAAATGCGGGCAGGACACCTCGGCGATCTTGGCGCCCAGCGATTCGAGCAGGTCCACCGCCTCGCCGAACCTGGCGAGCACGCCAGGGGAGTAGCCGTCGCCGCTGAGCTCGGTCACCACGCCGATCCGCAGCCCAGCCACGTCGGCGTGGGTCGCGGCGGCGACCACTGGGGGCACCGGCGAATCCAGTGAGGTCGAGTCGCACGGGTCGTGTCCCGACATCACCTCGTGCAGCAGCGCGGCGTCGAGCACGGTCCTGGCCAGCGGCCCTGGAGTGTCCAGCGACGACGCGAAGGCGACCAGTCCGTACCTGGACGAGCCGCCGTAGGTCGGCTTGACCCCGACCAGCCCGCAAACCGCGGCGGGCTGCCGGATCGAGCCGCCGGTATCGGTGCCGATGCCCAGCGGGGCCTGGTAAGCGGCGACCGCGGCCGCCGACCCGCCGGACGACCCGCCGGGTACCCGGCTCAGATCCCAGGGGTTATGGGATGGCCCGAAGGCCGAGTTCTCAGTGGAAGAGCCCATCGCGAACTCGTCCATGTTGGTCTTGCCGAGAATCACCACACCGGCCCGGCGCAGCCTGGTGGTTATGGTGGCGTCATAGGGCGGTTGCCAGCCGGCCAGGATGGCCGAGCCGCAGGTCGTCGGCATATCGGCCGTAGTAAAAACATCCTTGAGTGCCAGCGGGACGCCGGCCAGCGGGCCGAGCGGCTGCCCATCCGCCCGGCGGCCGTCGACCGCACGGGCCGCCGCCAGGGCCTGATCGGCCGCCACATGCAGGAAGGCGCGGACATGCACATCGGTCTGGGCGATCCGGTCCAGGTGTGCCCTGGTCACGTCGACGGCCGATACGTCGCCGACCGCGATGGCCTTCGCCGTCTGGGCCGCGGTGAGCGTGGTCAGCTCAGCTTCGATGGCCATCGTCATTCCTCGGTCAGAATGCGAGGCACCCGGAACCGGCCCTGCTCGGCGGCGGGCGCCTGGGCAAGTGCGGCCTCAGCGCCGAGCGGGGCGACCACGACGTCGTCGCGGAACACGTTGACCAGGTCTGCGGCGTGCGTCGTCGGCGGGATCCCGGCCGCCGCCACCTCCTGCACCCGGGCCACCGCGCTGATGATCACGTCGAGCTGCCCAGCGAGATGATCAAGCTCATCGTCGGCCAGGGCCAGCCGAGACAGGTGGGCCAGGTGGGCAACCTCGTCGCGGGTAATGGACATCCCGCCATCCTAGAGGCCGCCCGGTGACCGAGCCGAGCGGATTAACACCCGGGGCGGTCGCGGCGAACTCGGGTCCTGGCGTTCCATCCGGCCGAACACCGGCAGCACCGACCGAGAGCTGAGCCGCGACAGCGATCTGAGTACCGCCAGGCGGAGTTCCCGGCCGAGACTTGTCGGGCCTCAGGAGCAGACGAACAGGCAGGGTCGGGGCCGTGCCTCAGGTCCGCCGGGCGGGTTGCCGGTGGTGAACCCGGCAATGGTGAAGTGGCTGAGGGCGTCCAGCCCGCCTGCGCCCCACCCGAAGGCGCTGGCGTAGACCTGGTTGCCGGCCACCGTGACGGCCTGCGCGCCGTCCAGCGCACCGGCCGGGGAAGGTTGCCGTACAGGTCCCCCGATGCAGCCAGCGAACACCAGCCCGCTGGGAGCGGCGGACGCGGCCGGGATGGCCAGGCGGGCACCTGATGGAGGCCAGCTACGGCAAGGTCCGTAGCAAGATCCCGCTCGGCAGCGGATGGCAGCCGAACAGGCAAGTCCGTGGCAGGAGTCCGCCCGGTACCAGCCCTCCCGGCAGCGGGTTGCAGTTGAAGTGACAGATCCGTCGGTAGGGCCCGCCAGGTGGGTTGGCTGTGGTGAACCCGGCGATGGCGAAGTGGCTGACGGCGTTGCCGGTGAAGGCGGTGGCGTACAGGTGGGCGCCATCACCGGTCACGGCTAGGCCGTTGACGCCGACGAGCGCGCCGGCTGGGCTGGTGGTGGCGCAGCCGGCGTGATCCCCGATGCAGCCGGCGTAGTTCAGGTTCCCGGCAGCGTCCATGGTGAAGTGGCTGACCGCGTTCGCGGTAGTGGCTGCGGCGTACAGGTGATGGCCGTCCGGGGTCACGACCAGGGCATCGGCGCCGTTCAGTGCGCCGGCCGGGCTGGTGGTGGCGCAGCCGGTCAGGCTGCCGATGCAGCCGGCGAAGGTCAGGTTGCCTGCTGAGTCGATGGTGAAGTGGCTGATCGCGTTGCCCATGAGGGAGGCGGCGTACAGGTGCTGACCGTCCGGCGTGATCGCGACGCCCCACGCGCCGTCCAACGCGCCGGCCGGGCTGGTCGAGGTGCAGCCAGCCAGATCGCCGATGCAGCCAGCGAAGGCCAGGTTCCCGGCCGCGTCGATGGTGAAGTGGCTGACCACGCTGCCGGTGTAGGAGGTGGTGTAGAGCTGCTGCCCGTCCGGGGTGATGGCCAGCCCGTCGGCCAGCTTGAGCGCGTCGGCGGGCGTGACCGGGGTGCAGCCGTCGCCGCTCCCGTAACAGTCGGCGAAGGTCAGGTTTCCGGCTGGGTCGATGGTGAAGTGGCTGACGGTCTGTGAGTCAGCCGACGCGACGTACAGCTGACCGTTGGCCGCAGCCAGGGCAGTCGGCGTCGAGATGGCCAGATCAGAACTGAGCGCGGTGCAGCCAGGCAGATTCCCGAGGCAGCCGTCGTAGGTCAGGTTCCCGGCCAGGTCCATGGTGAAATGGCTGACCGTGCCCTCCCAGGAGGAGGCGGTATAGACCTGGTTGCCGACTACCGTCACTGCAGAAGATCCGTCGAGGGCGTTGGCCGGGGAGGTCGCCGCGCAGCCGGCCAGGTCCCCGACGCAGCCGGCGAACGCCAGCCCGCCCGGAGCGGCCGACGCGGCCGGAATGGCGAGACCGCCGGCCACCACCACCCCGGCCATCGCCGACACCAGGCGGCTAACCGGCCGGTGGCGCCGGCGGCCACGGGCCGGTCCGGATCCAGCGACGGCCACGGGGGCTGACCGCTGTGCGGCCGGCGGGCACACGGCGCGGCCCTGGCCGACCGCAGCGGGGATGCGCAGGCATAGGCCAGTAGAGAAACGGAGGGTGCGGGCATGGATGCGGCTCATGTCATGGTCTCCTTATGTCACGGTGACCAGCCCGGCCACCGGCGGCCCCCGGGGTCGGGCGCCGTCCGGACGGCTGGGTTCGCTGTCGGGCAGGGGTACGCATCCGGATCGGCCGACGGTTCAGCCCGGAGTCGGCGTCGCTCGGCTGACTTGGCCGGCTCGGAGGACGTACTGGTGCGCGTGACATGCGGCCAGGCTCGCCGACTGCGCGCGCCGCACATCGGGGATAGCGCTCAGCTGGTACTCGGTCAGGTACGCGATTCATCGCGTACTCAGGTCGCCACCTGGATGCCGTCGGCCAGCCCGAGCTTGTTCAGGATGTACCCGCTTGGTCGAGCAGAGGCCGTGGCCGCCGGGGCAGTCAGCTTGGCAGGCGCCGAGCTAGCCCGGCAGGTGCGGCGGAAAGCCCGGCAGGCGCGGCGGAAAGCCCGGCAGCCAGCCCGGCAGGCGCCGCAGCCAGCCCAGCAGGCGCGGCGGAAAGCCCGGCAGGCGCGGCGGAAAGCCCGGCAGCCAGCCCGGCAGGCGCCGCAGCCAGCCCAGCAGGCGCGGCGGAAAGCCCGGCAGGCGCGGCGGAAAGCCCGGCAGGCGCGGCGGAAAGCCCGGCAGGTGCGGCGGAAAGCCCGGCAGGCGCCGCAGCCAGCGCTGCTGCGGCTGAGTCCGCCGATCCGGCCGAACGCGGCAGGCCCGATTCGGCCAGCCATGCCGTGGCCGCGACCATGTGCGGCGTGCAGTGATCGGCCAGCCAGGCGGTCGCCGCCGCGGCACTCATCGGCCTGGCGAAGTGCCAGCCCTGCCCGCCATCACAGCCGATCGCCCGCAGCGCGGCGGCAGCAGCTTGCGTCTCGACGCCCTCGCCGATCGACCGGATGCCGAGCGTGCTCGCTAGGCCCACCAAAGACCTGACCGTCACGGTGTGTTCCGACCGGTCCGACAGCCCGCTTACCAGCGTCGGGTCAATCTTGACCTCGCTCACTCCCAGCCGGGTGAGCAGTGCCAGGGATGAATATCCGGTACCGAAGTCATCCAGGCTCACTCCGACGCCCAGGTCCGCCAGTTCCTTCACCGTGCCGGCCGCCTGCGCCGACTTGCCAGCCACCACCAGCTCGTTGATGTCGAGACGCAGCGCGCGCGGCGGCAGCCCGTGCTGCTGCAGCGAACGGCTGATCAGGTCGACCAAGCGCGTGCTGAGCAAGTCCCTGGCCGGCAGGTTGACCGAGACCTCGACGCGCATTCCGTCCGCCCACCACTGAGCCGCCTGGCCAAGCGCCTTGCTGATCACCTGCTCGGTCAGCTCGCTCATCAGGTAGGACTGCTCGGCGAGGCCAACGAATTCGGCCGCCGTCAGCATCCCGCGCTGCGGATGCCGCCACCGCGCGAGTGCCTCCATTCCGAGCACCCGCTCGTCATCGAGCTGCACCGTCGGCTGGAAATACAGCTCGATCTCGCGGCGATGTACCGCCCTGCGCAGCTCGCCGACGAGCGCCAGCCGGTCCGCTGAGTTGCGGTCGGCATCAGCTACATACCGCTCGATCCCGCTGCGCCGCTCCTTCGCCAGGTACATGGCGACGTCCGCACGCTGCATCAGCTGCTCGAAGCCGCTGGCGTCGTCGGGATAGATCGCAATCCCGACGCTGGCCTGAAGGTCGAACGTCATGGTTTCCAGCCGGACCGGCTCGGATAGCGCGGCACGCAGCCGCGACGCGACCTCGCGCGCCGCGGAGGCCTCCCTGACCGCGGGCAGGAGCACGGCGAACTCGTCGCCGCCGAGGCGGGCGACGACATCGCCTGGCCGGACACTCTGCGACAGCCGCTGCGCCACGATCTGCAGCAGCCGGTCGCCGACCGCGTGGCCCAGGGTGTCGTTGACTTCCTTGAGCCCAGATGACCGGTCAAGGTCGAGCAGCAAGAACCCGGCCCTATTACCGGCCGTATCGGCCTTGGCCAGGGCTTCTGTGCTCCGCGTGGCCAGTAGCTTGCGGTTGCACAGCCCGGTCAGCTCGTCGAGATTCGCCTGGTGCTCGCGCTGCACCGACGTCACCGCGCTCCGGTAAATGGCCACCAGCGGCAGAGCCAGGAGCGCAATCACCCGCGCAGACCCGGTCGCCATCGCCACGGTAAGCAGCGGCGCCGCGGCGAACAGCACCAGATGGCTGAACGCCTGGTAGCCCAGCTTCGCCTTGGCCACGGCCACGATCGAGGTTCGCGAATACAACGAAATCGCTGTCGCCACCAGGCTGAAGTTCACCACGAAGTAGGCAAGTGCGGCCAGCCCCACAACCGGAAGCTGCGCCCCGTGGGGCACCCACGTCTTGGCAGGCGACGGGCTCACCCCGGCCGCGGCCAGGGCCAGGCCGGCCGCGGTCAGGCTGATGCTGAGCTGGGCGACATTGAACGCGGTCCGGTGCAGCGAACGTCGCTGAATCAGGCCGGCGATGATAATCGCCGCCGCCCTGAGCAGCACTGCGATAGGGAATCCCCAGTACAGCATCGTGGCGAAGCTGATCGTGACCGCCGCAGCCGGGGACTCAGGCACGGACTTGCCGGGACTGGCGATTCGCCAGATCTCGCCGGCCAGGATCATCAGCGCGATCACCCAGAACAGCGGAAGCTGCGCAACGGCACTCAGGTCAGGCAGCTTCAGGACGACGACCGTGAGCACGACCGCACCGACGGCCGTGACGGCGGTCATGTCGATCCACAGCGGAGAGCCTGGGCGTGGCACGATGTTCCGCGTGTCGTTCGGATCCTTCATGGTGTCCTCACGGGCCAGCCGGATCAGGGGGTGACCGGTACGTGACTGACTATTGATGCAGCGTACTTGCAAAACCATACTTGGCGCAGCCAAACGCACACTATCTGTTACTAGACGGCGTGTCGTAGATAATTGATCACGCCGTGGGCGGCCGATCGAGAGGTCAACCGGACTCGGCTACCGCGAGCGCGGCTTCCGCGCCCTCGCTCAGCAGCACCTCCAGGCCGGTTTCGCTCAGCACAGGTACCCCGAGCGCTGCGGCCTTGTCCAGCTTGCTGCCCGGGTTGTCGCCAGCTACCACGAAGCTGGTCTTCTTCGAGACCGAGCCGGAGACCTTGCCGCCGCGGGCCTGGATCCCCTCGGCTGCCTCTTCCCTGGTACGTCCGGCCAGCGTTCCGGTGAGCACGATGGTCAGGCCGGCCAGCGGCCCGCCACCGCCAGCCGGACCACCGGCGACGGGTCCGCTTCCGGAGAATTCCGGATCGGCCAGTCTGACTCCGGCGGCCCGCCATTTCGCCACGATTGCCTGGTGCCAGTCCACGCCAAACCAGCTAATGACCGAGCCGGCGATCGTCGGACCGACCTCGTCGACCAGCATCAGGGTCGATGCCGGGGCGGCGGTGATCGCATCGAGCGAACCGAACGCGGCGGCCAGCGCCCTGGCCGCGGTCGGGCCGACATGCCTGATCGACAGCGCCACGAGTATCCGCCAGAGCGGGCGGTTGCGCGCCTCGTCCAGGTTGCGCAGCAGCTTCCCGGCGTTCGCGGTCAGCTCGCCGCCGATGGTCACGAAGAACGGGCACTGAGCTAGCTCGTCGGCGGTGAGCGAGAACAGGTCGCCCTCGTCGGTCACCAGCCCTGCGTCGAGCAGCGCCGCCGCCGCCTCGTAACCAAGCACCTCGATGTCCAGCGCGCCCCGGCTGGCCAGGTGGAACAGCCGCTCACGCAGCTGGGCGGGACAGGACCTGCTGTTGGGGCACCGCCAGTCGACCTCCCCTGGCTCACGGGCCAGCCGCGTCCCGCAGGCCGGGCAGCTGTCCGGGAACTCGAAGGCGCGTTCCTCCCCGGTGCGCAGGTCGGTCACCGGCCCCACCACCTCGGGGATCACATCTCCGGCCTTGCGCAGCACGACCATGTCACCGATCAGCACGCCCTTGCGGGCGAGCTCATCCTGATTGTGCAAGGTGGCGTTCTCCACCGTGGAGCCACTCACCTTGATCGGCGTCATCACCGCGTACGGGGTCACCCGCCCGGTCCGCCCGACGTTCACCCGGATGTCAAGCAGTCGGGTGGTGACCTCCTCGGGCGGGTACTTGTAGGCGATCGCCCAGCGCGGCGCACGGCTGGTCGCGCCGAGCGCCTCCTGGACGGCGATCTGGTCGAGCTTGACCACGACCCCGTCAATCTCGTACGGCGGGTCGTGCCGGTGCTCGGCGTAGTAGTCGATGAACTCCCGCACTCCGGCGATGTCATCAACGACCTGGTACAAGTCGCTGACCGGCAGGCCCCAGGCGCGCAGCTGGTCGTACCAGCCGGACTGGGTGGCCGGGCGGCCCGCTCCGCTGACCTCGCCGTCGATCGCGCCGACGCCGTGCAGGATCAGGCCGAGCGGCCGGGTCGCGGTGACGGCCGGATCCTTCTGCCGCAGCGACCCGGCCGCGGTATTGCGCGGGTTCACGTACGGCGGCTTCCCGGCCTGCGCCTGCCGCTCATTCAGCTGATGGAACGCAGCGACCGGCAGGTACACCTCGCCCCTGACCTCGAGCGTGGCCGGCCAGCCCGCGCCGGCCAGCCGGGCCGGAGCCGACGCGATGGTGGCGACATTGGCAGTCACTTCCTCACCGGTTACTCCGTCGCCACGGGTGGCTGCTCTGGTCAGGACGCCGCCGGTGTAGACCAGATCGACCGCGAGACCGTCGATCTTCAGCTCGCAGAGAAACGGCCCGGCCCCGCCAAGCCGCTGCGCCCTGGCCGCCCAGCCGTCGAGTTCTTCGGCTGAGAACGCATTGTCCAGGCTGAGCAGCCGCTCCAGGTGCCGCACCGGCGCGAAGCCGGTAGCGACCACGGCACCGACTCGCTGCGTCGGCGAGTCTGGCGTGCGCAACTCGGGATAGGTCTCCTCAAGCTCGCGCAGCTCGCGCATCAGCTTGTCGTACTCCGCATCGGAGACCACCGGAGCGTCAAGCACGTAGTACCTGTGGTTGTGCTCGGCGATCTGGTCGGCGAGGTCCGCGTGCCGATGCCTGGCCGCATCGTCGGCTGGCCGCGGCTCGGCCGGCCCGGCAGGCTGGGTCAGCCCGACCGGATCGGTCAACGACGCCGCGGCCGGCTCACGGTCGCTCGCCACCGGATCACTCACCGCACGCCCTCCTCGATCAGCTCAGGCGCAAGCGAAGCGGCGGCCTGGCACTGCGCAAGCACCGCCCGCGCCCTGGCAGGCGACGCGCCGGCCAGCCCGCATGCCGGGGTAATGACCAGCTGCCTGGGCAGCTGGCCGACCGGCAGCCCGATCCGCCGCCACAAATCGATCACAGCCATCGCAGTCTCCCGCGCGGCGGCCGCGGCCCGCGCGCTGTCCGATCCCGCACCTCCTGGCCGGTCGCCCGCCGAACCGCCGGGCCGGCCTGCCGCGGTCACCCGGCCGACGCCGACCGGGCGATTCCCTGCTGGCGTGTTCCCTGCTGCCGCGGCCGCGGCCGGTGCCGCGACCTGGACCGCCCCGGCGAATATCCCCAGCCCGGCCTCGACCACCTCGCCGACGGCGTCCTCGTCCTGGCGTCGGACCAGACTGAGGTCGAAGGCGACGGCACCGGCGCCTGATCTTGTTATGCATGCGAATGGTATTTCCGGGGCGCAGCAGTGCACCAGAGTTGGCGCGTGTGCCGCGCTCAGGACCTCGCGCAGCCGGTCCACGGCCAACGCGGCGTCTACCGCGGACACCCGGCGCAGACCGCTCGCCGTCGGCACCGAGCCGGCCAGCACGCCCGGCAAGGCTGGCTCGTCCACCTGGACCAGCAGCGTCGCGCGGGGCAGTCGGCGGCGCACGGCCGCGACGTGTGCGGCTACTCCTTCAGCCAGCGAGCCGACCAGGTCGGCCACCGCGCCTGGATCGGCCAGCGCGGGCTCGATACTGCGGCTGAGTTCAAGAGTGGCGGCCATCGTCCACGGGCCGCACACACCGATCTTGAAAGGTCCGGTGTACTCGGCCGCGGCCGCCTCCATCGCGTCCAGATCGGCCGACATCATTCCGGTCGCGCGGCGCAGATCGCGACCTGGACGGGCGGCGAGCCGCCAGCCGCCTGCGGTGGTCTCGGTCGGCAGGTCGACGAGCAGCGCCGCGGTCCGCCCGACTAGATCGGCGCCCGGCCCGCGGGCTGGGAGTTCCGGCAGGAACGGCAGGTGCGGCAGTTCGCCGAGGACGACCGCGATTGCCTCGGCCGGGTCGGTGCCTGGCATCGAGCCGATTCCGGTAGCGCTCCCGGCCGGCCACAGGAACCCGGTGTCGGCTGCTGCGTCCTGCACCCTGCTGAGCTTAGTGCCGGCCGGGCCGGGCGCTGCGGCGTCAGTACCGCATCTCCTCGATGCTGGGCTCGGAGCGCGGATCCTGGTCAACCGGGGAGTCCGGCCAGGGGATCACGACGCCAGGCTGGCCGCCGGAGCGACCGCGGTTATGGTGGCGCTGGCGAGGACTACGTCCCCGTCGTAAAGAACGGCCGCCTGGCCTCTGGCTACTCCCCTGGCCGGCCGGTACAGCCGGATCTGCAGCGACTCGCCGTCCAGCCAGCAGGTGGCCGGGTAGGGCTCACCGTGCGCACGCAGCTGGACCAGGCAGTCGATCGGCTCAGCTGGCGGGTCGCATCCGGTCCAGACCGGCCGGGCAGCGCTGATCAGGCCGGTGTCCAGCAGCTCGGCCGGGCCGACCCGGACGGTCCCGGAGACCGGCTCGATGTCGAGTACGTACCTCGGCCTGCCGTCCGGGGCTGGCCGGTCCAGCCGCAGCCCGCGGCGCTGGCCGATCGTGAAGCCGTAACTACCCTGGTGACTGCCGATCAGCTGGCCATCGGCGTCGACGATCGGCCCGGGAGCCGCACCAAGCCTGGCGTGCAGGAACCGCCTGGTATCGCCGTCGGCGATGAAGCAGACATCATGGCTGTCCGGTTTGTCGGCCACGGCCAGCCCGCGGTCGGCAGCCTCCGCCCTGACCTGAGCCTTAGTGCTGCCGCCGAGCGGGAACACCGCCCGGCTCAGCTGCGCGCTGGTCAGCACCGCAAGCACATAGGACTGGTCCTTGGCGAGATCGACGCTGCGGGCTAGCCGGGGCGAGCCGGAACCTGGGATCAGCCGGGCGTGATGACCGGTGCAGACGGCGTCGAAGCCGAGCGCGACCGCCCGGTCGAGCACGGCTGCGAACTTGATCTTCTCATTGCACCGCAGGCACGGATTCGGGGTGTTGCCGCGTGCGTATTCGGCGACGAAGTCCTGCACCACCTCGGCGTCGAACCGCTCGGCCAGATCCCAGACGTAGAACGGGATGCCGATCACGTCGGCCGCCCGGCGCGCGTCGCGCGCGTCCTCCAGGGTGCAGCAGCCGCGGGCGCCGGTCCGGTAGGACTTCGGGTTACTGGCGAGGGCCAGGTGCACGCCAGTCACCTCGTTCCCGGCAGCCGCCGCCCGGGCGGCGGCCACCGCTGAATCGACCCCGCCGGACATGGCGGCGAGCACCCGGAGCGTGGTCATGACCTGATCACCGAGCCGGCCCGCCGGGCCCGCTCGACAACCTCGCCGAGCACCGCGCTGAGTGCAGCGACATCGTCGGTGCTGCTGGTGCGGCCGAGCGAGAATCTGAGCGATCCGCGGGCTCGCGCCCGGTCGGCACCCATGGCCAGCAGCACGTGGCTGGGCTGGGCCACGCCTGCCGTGCATGCCGACCCAGTCGAGCACGCGATGCCCTTGGCGTCGAGCAGCATCAGCAGGGCATCTCCTTCGCAGCCTGGGAACGAGAAGTGCGCGTTGCCAGGCAGCCGCCCCTGTGCCGGGTCCGGGCCGTTCAACCTGGCGTCAGGCACCGCCGTCCGCACCCGCGCGATCAGGTCATCGCGCAGCCGGGCAATCCGCGCCGCCTGATCGGTCCTGCGCCCCGCTGCCAGCTCGACGGCGACGGCGAACGCCCTGATCGCCGCGGTATCGAGAGTGCCGGATCTGACATCGCGCTCCTGACCGCCGCCATGCATGACGGGTACCGGGTCCACCCCTCTGGCCAGCAGCAGCGCGCCCACCCCGACTGGCCCGCCGATCTTGTGCGCGGTGATCGTCAGCGCGGTCGCGCCGCTGGCCGCCAGGTCCACCGGGAGCTGGCCGGCCGCCTGGACGGCGTCGCTGTGGAAAGGAATGCCGTACTCGCGTGCCACCTCGGCCAGGTCGGCGATCGGCTGTACCGTGCCGACCTCATTGTTCGCCCACATCACGCTGACCAGCGCCACGCTGGCCGGGTCGCGCTCGATCGCCGCGCGCAGCACGGCCGGGCTGAGCCTGCCCTCGTCGTCAACGCCCAGCCACTCGACGTCGGCGTTCTCGTGGTCGCCCAGCCATTGCACGCAGTCGAGCACGGCATGGTGCTCGATCGCGGTAGCCAGCACCCGTGGCCTGCCATGGCCTGCAGCATCGGTCCCGCGCTGGCCGACGGTAACGCGTCCGACCGGGGATCCGGCCTCCCCCGGCGAGTGCCGAGCCCAGTACAACCCCTTCACGGCCAGGTTGTTCGCCTCGGTCCCGCCGCTGGTGAAGACGACCTCGCTGGGGCGGGCGCCGAAGGCCTGCGCGATCTGCTCGCGCGATTCCTCCACCACCCGGCGAGCCCGGCGGCCCGCGCTGTGCAGCGATGACGGATTCCCGGTCTGGGCTAGTTCCTGCGCCATCGCGGCCAGCGCTTCGGGCAGCATCGGAGTCGTCGCGGCGTGATCAAGGTAGACGAGTGCGCCAGAGTCAGGTCGCGGCGGGCGCGCAGGGTCCGGGCGGCCGCTACCGGCTTCGAGGTTCCCCATGGTGCTCCCAGCCTAATGCGGAACCCAAGGCCGCAAGCCGGTCAGCGTCGGTGGTCAGCGAAACGGCCGGCCACCTTCGTGATCATGGGCCTAACCCCGCCAGATCGGCGGGATTCGGCCCATGATCATGCGGTGAGTGGTGCTCGGGGTCGCCGGGCGAGGGCGGTCAGCCGGCTCGCTGGTCGATCTGCTCGACCAGCTGCGGAACCACCTTGAAGAGGTCTCCCACTACCCCGAAGTCGGCCAGTTCGAAAATGGGCGCTTCGGGATCCTTGTTGACTACCATGATCGTCTTCGAGGTCTGCATGCCAGCCCGGTGCTGGATGGCGCCTGAGATGCCAACCGCGACATACAGCTGCGGCGAGACCGTCTTGCCGGTCTGGCCGACCTGGAACTGGTGCGGATACCAGCCCGCGTCGGTTACCGCGCGGGACGCACCCACCGCCGCGCCAAGCGAGTCGGCCAGCTTCTCGATCAGCCCCATGTTCTCGCCCGAGCCGACCCCGCGGCCGCCGGAGACGACGATCGAAGCCTCGGTCAGCTCCGGCCTGGCACCGCGCTGCTGGACCACCCGCTCGGTGATCCTGGCCTGCTTCGCCGCCTCGCTGACGGCGCAGCTGACCGGCTCGAGGACGGCGGGCCCGTCGGCGGCCTCCGGGGTGATCGCGTTCGGGCGGATGGCGATGATCGGCGTGCCGGTCCTGACCCGCGAGCTGACGTTGACCGCGCCGCCGAAGATGACCTGCTCCGCGGTCAGACCGTCGCCGAGCCCGACCACGTCGGTCAGGAGGCCCCAGCCGGTCTTGACAGCCAGCCTGGCGCCGACCTCACGCCCCTCCGCGGTGCTCGGCAACAGCACTGCGGCCGGTGACTTCTGCTGCGCCAGCTCGGCGAGCAGCTCGGCCTTGGGCGCGACCACGTAGTCGTCGAACTCAGCGCTTTGCGCCACGTAGACCTTCGCCGCACCGAACTCGGCCAGCCGGGCCCGCGCCTCTTGCGCTCCGGGCCCGGTCCACACCACGGCAGGCTCGCCGAACCTGCGGGCCAGCGTCACCAGCTCGACGGTGACCTTCTTGACGGTCTCGCCGTCATGATCGGCAAGTACCAGGATCTCAGCCATCGATGGCACCCTCAGTCCTCGTTCGGATCAGCGCGCGGATCCGGCGTATTCGGAAACACCTGTGGTCGAAAACACTGTGGTCGAAACACTGTGGTCGGAACACTGTGGTCGGCGTGGCCGCGGTCGGCGGCTCAGATGAACTTCCGTGCGGCGAGGAATTCCGCGGCCTTGTTGCCGCCGTCGCCGTCGTCGGTCACGATGGTGCCCGCCTGCCTGGGCGGGCGCTTAGCGAAGCTGATCACCTCGGTCGCCGCACCGCCAAGGCCCACCAGCGCCGGGTCGATGCCGACGTCGGTCACGCTCAGCGTCTGCACCGGCTTCTTCTTCGCCGCCATGATCCCCTTGAACGACGGGTAACGCGGCTCGTTGATCTTCTCGACCACGCCAAGCACGGCGGGCACGGTGGCCTCGACCCGGTCGTAGCCGTAATCGGTCTGCCGGTGGATGGTGATGGCGGTTCCGTCAATCTCCACCTTCGCCGCGTAGGAAAGCTGCGGCACGCCGAGCCGCTCGGCCAGCATCGCGGCCATCACGCCGGTTCGCGCGTCGGACGACTCGAAGCCCAGAATGACCAGGTCGAACCCGATCTGCTGCAATACCGCGGCGAGCGCGGCCGAGGTGCCGAGCGCATCGGAGCCGGCCAGGGCATCGTCGATCAGGTGCACGGCCTTGTCCGCGCCCATCGACAGCGCCTTGCGGATCGCCTCGGTCGCGCGCCCGGGGCCCATCGACAAGATGGTCACCTCGCCACCGTGCGCCTCGGCCAGCCGCAGGCCCTCCTCGATCGCATACTCGTCGGCCTCGTTGATCACGGCATCGGCCGCGTCACGGTCGAGCGTGGAGTCCGAGGCGCGGAGCGCGCGTTCCGAATACGTGTCGGGTACCTGCTTCACGCAGACGACGATGTTCATGGCCGGCGGCCGACCTCCTCGTTCCCACGGTTCGCGCAGTTGCCACGGCAAGCCTGTCAAACCAGGCCAGCCACCCGGACTCCGGGTCCTCGCAAGGTAATCCCCGGAGCTATGTTACTCGCTAGTAGCTCTGGGCTATCAGGCCAGGCGCTCAGCGGCGGTCACCACGTTGGCCAGCAGCATGGCCCTGGTCATGGGCCCGACGCCGCCAGGCATCGGAGCCAGGTAGCCGGCCACCTCGGCAACCGCCGGGTGCACGTCACCGGCCAGCCCGGCATCGGTCCTGGTGATCCCGACGTCGAGCACCGCGGCACCCGGCTTGATCATGTCCGGCGTGACCAGGCCAGGTTTGCCCGCGGCAGCCACCACGATGTCGGCGCCGCGGGTGTGCCCGGCCAGATCGGCCGTACCCGTGTGGCAGAGGGTGACGGTCGCGTTCTCGCTGCGCCTGGTCAGCAGCAAACCGAGCGGCCTGCCCACTGTGATGCCACGGCCGATCACCGTGACGTTCGCGCCGGCGATCGGGACCTGGTACCGGCGAAGCAGCTCGACGATCCCGAGCGGGGTACAGGGCAGCGGGGCCGGCACGCCGAGCACTAGCCGCCCGAGGTTCATCGGGTGCAGGCCGTCGGCGTCCTTGGCCGGATCCATCAGCTCAAGCACCGGCTGGCTGGCCAAGCCGGCCGGGAGCGGCAGCTGCACGATGAACGCGGTGCACGCCGGGTCCGCGTTGAGCTCGGCGACCACTTCGTGCACCTGCTGCTGGCTGGCCGTGGCCGGCAGGTCGTGCCGGAGGCTGGCGATCCCCACCTGCGCGCAGTCCTTGTGCTTGGCCGTCACGTAGACCGTGCTGCCCGGGTCGTCACCAACCAGCACGGTGCCAAGGCCCGGGACGATGCCACGGTCGGCCAGAGCGGCCACCCGGCTGGCGAGTTCGGTACGAATGGCCGCCGCGGTGGCCTTGCCGTCCAGGATGATCGCGCTCACGGCCTCATTCTGGCCGGCGCATTATGGTCGGGCGCAGTCGGCCGGTACATTCCGGCCGATCGCGTCAGTGCCAGAAATGCCGGACGCCGGTGAAGTAGAGGCTGACGCCGGCCGTCCGCGCGGCCGCGATCACCTGGTCGTCGCGGACTGAGCCGCCCGGCTCGGCAACTGCCTTAACCCCGGCGTCGATCAGCACCTCGAGCCCGTCGGCGAAGGGAAAGTAGGCATCGCTGGCGGCGACCGACCCGGCGGCCCGGCGGCCCGCTCTGGCGACCGCGAGCCTAGCCGCGTCGACCCGGTTTACCTGGCCCATTCCGATGCCCACCGCGGCCTGCCCGGCGGCAATCAGGATCGCGTTCGATTTCACGCCGCGGCAGGCCCGCCACGCGAACTCCAAGTCGGCCAGCGCAGCCTGGTCAGCCTGCGGCCCGGCGACCAACCGCCAGCCCGGCGGGCCATCACCAGGCTCGGTGACCGTATCGGCCTGCTGCATCAGCAGTCCGCCGCCGATCCGCCGCCACTCGACCGAGGGCCCAGCCGGCACCTGGCCTGGCTGGCAGCTGAGCAGCCGCTGATTCTTCTTCCTGGTCAAGATCTCCAGCGCGGCTGGCTCGAAGCCAGGGGCGATGATCACCTCGGTGAACACGTCGGCGATCTGGCCTGCCAGGTCGGCGGTGATCACCCGGTTCGCCGCGATCACGCCGCCGAACGCGGAGACCGGATCGCAGTCGTGCGCCTTGCGATGCGCCTGCGCGATGTCGGCTCCGAGCGCGATGCCGCACGGATTGGAATGCTTGACGATCGAGACACACGGTCCGGCGAATTCGTTCACCGCCCGCCACGCGGCGTCGGCGTCGACGTAGTTGTTGTACGACATCGCCTTGCCGTGCCACTGGTCCGCGGTGGCTATCCCGCCGGCCTGGAGGCCACCGGTGTCCAGATCCTGGTAGAGCGCGGCCCGCTGATGCGGGTTCTCGCCGTAGCGGAGCACGTCACGGCGGGTCCAGACGGCGCAGGTCAGGTCCGGCCAGCCGGACTGGACGGCGACTTCGTCGGGAGCATAAGCGGATGCGAACCAGGACGCGACGGCCGCGTCGTAGGCGGCCGTGTGCGCGTAGGCCTGAGCTGCCAGCCGACGCCGCTGCTCCAGCGTGAACCCGCCGGCCAGGAGCGCTGCCTCGACCTGGCCGTAAGCATCGGGGCTGGTGATGACGGCGACGCTGGCGTGGTTCTTGGCCGCGGCCCTGACCATGGCCGGGCCGCCGATATCGATCTGCTCGACGCATTGGTCTGGCGGGGCTCCGCTGGCCACAGTCTGGGTGAACGGGTAGAGGTTGGAGACCAGCAGCTGGAACGGCGCGATGTCAAGCCGGCCAAGCTCGCTCAGATGGTCAGGATTGCTTGGGTCGGCGAGCAGCCCAGCGTGCACCGCCGGATGCAGGGTCTTGACCCGGCCGTCGAGGATCTCCGGAAATCCGGTCATCTCCTGCACCGGCGTGACCGGGAGGCCGACTGCGGCGATCGCCGCCGCTGTGCTGCCGGTCGACACGATCTGCACCCCGGCCTCGTGCAGCATCGCGGCCAGCCGGTCAAGCCCGGTCTTGTCGGACACGCTGACCAGCGCGCGGGTGATGGCCACCCGGCTCATCGGGCAGTCTCCGCCAGCTCAGATGGCCGGCCGATCCGTACCCGGCGGCCGCTGACCGACCAGCCGCCGGCGATCATCGCGCTCACGGTGTCGGCCAGCAGGGTCCGCTCGGCGCTCTTGACCCGCTCGCGCAGCGATTCCTCGTCGTCATCGTCCGACACCGGGACCGCCGCCTGGGCGATCACCGGCCCGCTGTCCAGCCCGGCATCGACCAGGAAGACCGTGCAGCCGGTCACCTTGACGCCATAGGCAAGCGCGTCCCTGACGCCGTGCAGACCGGGGAATGATGGCAGCAGCGCCGGATGGGAGTTGATGCAGCGCTCGGCGAACTCGTCAAGGAACGCAGGGCCGAACAGCTTGAGGAAGCCGGCCGAGATCACCAGGTCAGGGCTGAAGCTGGCGCAGGTCTGCGTCAGCATCTGGTCCCATTGCGCGCGCTCAGCGTAATCACCCACCCGGCAGACGAACGTCTCGATCCCGGCGGTCTGAGCCCGGCTGATCGCCCGGGTGCCGTCCCGATCGGCCCCGACCGCCACGATCTGGGCCCCGAGCGAGCCAGCCGTGCAGGCGTCGATCAGGTGCTGCAGCAGGGTCCCCTCGCCCGAGACAAGGACCACGAGGCGTGATGGCACCATGCCGCAACCCTAGTCGTGGGACCGATGAGCCGCGGTGCCCGGCTTCGGCTCCACCCGGCTGGCGGCTACCGGGCGTAACCTGAACGGGCCAGGTTCTGGCCAGGTAGTAGGGCAAGCGAACTGGTGATGAAATAGGACCGAACGCGCCAGGAATCGAGTTCCGAACGCATCGAGCTCCGAACGCATCGAACTCCGAGCGCACCAAGCTCAGCCAGACCGACCGGAGGAACGGCACTGCCCGCCGATATCAGCCCGCCGCCCACCCCGGGCGCCCCGCAGGAGCCGGGCGGCCAAGACGAGCGAGATAGCTCAGGCCAGCCGGGCGCGCCTGAGTCTGGTAGCAGGCTGCCCGGCCTGCCCCGGCTGTACTTCCCTGAGCCGCAGGATCAGCCGCACCTGCCGCCCGGCCAGCCCTACGGCCAGCCTGCCCAGCCCGGCCTACCTGGCCAGCGGCCGGGCCCGCCGGACCGGCCAGGCGGTATCTTCCAGCGCCGGGCCGAGCAGCGTGCACCCCAGCCGCAGCCGACCAGGCAGCGCCCGGCTCGGCCGCCGGATCGTGAGCTACGCCAGCGGGCGATCGCCGCGCTGATCTTCGGCGCGCTCAGCCTCGTCGCCCTGGGCGGGCTCGGCAGCACTGATCGGCACCGCGGGATCCTCCTGCTGAGCTTCAGCGCACTCTTGGGCACGGCAGCGTGCGTCATCGGGATCACCGCCGTGCGCAAGGCCCGCAGGATCGGGACCTACCGGCCGCGCGGCTCGGTCGGAGGCATCGTCCTCGGCGCGCTGGCCGGCCTGCTCGCCGTCTGGATACTGTCGATCTACCTGGCTTTCCCGACCCAGATCGACAGGTATGAGAAGTGCCGGAGCCTGGCGCAGACGTCAAGCGATCAGCAGGCCTGCCTGAACCAGCTGTACAAGTCAATTCGTCCAGCTACCTCGGGGTCTGGCTAGCAGCCCAGGTCGGGGCAGGACTCCAGGTGGTTAAGGCAGTCCGGAGGGTCCGCGTGAGCGACGCGGTGGCTGGCTCGCCGCCTTATCGCCCGCCCATCGATCCAGATAGATGACGTGGTGGCTGTCGGCGTCGCCATCCGGCTGCCGCGGCACGGTGCCCGGCCGCTGATCGTGCCCGCCGGGCCGGAACCCGGGATTGCTGTCCTGCGCCACCTCCCCGGCGGCCAAGTGAGCGCGGGCGTACCGCCAGTTAGCCGCCCCGGCGGTGATTGCCGCGGCGATCCCCACCTCAAGTGCCGCAACGACGGCGACCTGCCAGGCCGACGGCCCGACGGCGGCCATCCGGCCATCGCCAAGCGGACCTCCGGCGAAAGCGGCGAGCACTCCGAGCATTACACCGGTCAGCGCACCGCAGCAGAAGCCGCGAATCGGGGCGGCCTCAAGCGTCGGCGTCGGAGCGATCCGCACGACAAGCACTCCGCCGACCACGCCTGCCAGATAGGGCGCGGCAAGCACCAGAGCGGCCAGCCAGGCCGGCCCAGAGTTCTGCGGGCCCAGCGGCAGCGCCGCCAGCATCGGGAAGGCCGGCAGCGGACCGAGAGCCGACCCGGTCGGCGCGACTATCGTTCCGGTTCCGACCGCGAAACCCGGGCCGAGCAGGTAGGCGACCGCCCAGATGATCGCGTTCGGCAGGTAGGCGAGCTCGGCCAGGAGAAGCAGCCCGGCTCCGACGATGCCTGGTGCCAGCAGCCCGTTCAGCGCGCTGAACTGCCGCACGTGGCTGGCCAGTGCCATCGCCGTCAGCAGCGAACCCGCGGCGGCCAGCATGGCGACCGACCCGGCGGTGCCGACCAGCACCGACCGCGTCCTGGCCGAGACCAGCGCGGCTAGCTGCGCCCATGGCGCCAGCGCCCGACTCGCGCCGAAACCGGCGGCGACCAGCGCGACGAAGAAGCCGGCCACGATCGCCTGCTCGACCGACGGGACGGCAAGCGCCGTTGCGCTGACCGCCGCCAGCAGGCCGGCCAGTAGCGCGTACGGCGCGGCGACGGCGAGCGCGGAGGTGACCGCCCGGCCCGGCCTGGCAGCGGCATGATCGCGGACCATCCAGCGCCCCGCCCGCCAGAGCAGCGCGCCGGGCAGCAGCACCAGCCCGAGCGGCAGCATCCCGATCCTGCCTGCGCTGTGCACCTGAACGCCGACGTGATGACCAACCAGCCACAGGACGGCGGCGGTGCGCAGCACGCCGGGCAGCCCGAGCCCGGAGTGCGGTGCGGCGATCCAGCCGACCAGCACCAGGATGGTGAGCAGGGTCAGGCCGAGTCCGGCCGACGTGCCGGCCGCAAGCGCGCCATCGACCAGCAGCGGCCTGGTCCGGCGGGCCGATGGATCGCCGTCGGCACCACCGTCGGCACTAGCTGGCCGGGCACCAAGGGCGGAAGTCGTCACAAGACCCAACCCTGGCAATTTCGCGTGCGCAGCAGGTGGAGGCGCGCCGATGCGACCGGCCAGGCGTCAGCTGCCCGGCAGCAGGCCGCGCACCAGTCGCGCCGTCTCGCTCGGCGTGCGGCCGACTCTGACACCCACCTTCTCCAGTGCTTCCTTCTTAGCCTGCGCCGTGCCGGCCGAACCGGAGATGATGGCACCCGCGTGGCCCATGGTCCTGCCCTCTGGCGCGGTGAAACCGGCCACATAGGCGACCACGGGCTTGGTCATGCTGGCTTCGATGTAGGCGGCGGCCCGCTCCTCCGCGTCTCCGCCGATCTCGCCGATCATCACGATCGCGTCAGTCTCCGGATCTTCGGAGAACGCTCGCAGGCAGTCGATGTGCGTCGTCCCGACAATGGGATCGCCGCCGATTCCCACCGCGGTGGAGAAGCCGATGTCACGTAGCTCGTACATCATCTGGTAGGTCAGCGTGCCCGACTTGGAGACCAGGCCGATCCGGCCTTCGGAGCTGATGTCCGCCGGGATGATGCCGGCGTTGGACTTCCCGGGCGAGGCGACTCCCGGGCAGTTCGGGCCGACGATCCTGGTGGCGTTCCCGTGCGCGCACGCATACGCCCAGAACGCGGCGGTGTCGTGCACCGGGATGCCCTCAGTGATCACGATGACCAGCGGGATCCTGGCGTCGACGGCCTCGATCACGGCGTCCTTGGTGCCGCCGGCCGGCACGAAGACCACGGACACGTCGGCCCCGGTCGCCGCCATCGCCTCGGCCACGGTCCCGAAGACGGGCACGCTCGCACCGCTCAGCTCGACCGACTCGCCCGCCTTGCGGGGATTGGTACCGCCAACGACCTTCG
Organism: uncultured Actinomycetota bacterium; assembly: GCA_963850875.1. Taxonomy (GTDB): domain Bacteria; phylum Actinomycetota; class Actinomycetes; order Streptosporangiales; family Streptosporangiaceae; genus Chersky-822. Next base: position 208,783 of record CAWKNA010000003.1, on the reverse strand, counting down.
TCCCTGCCGCGATCATCCGCGCCCCGTGCCTGCGGCCCTCCGAGCCGGTGATGCCCTGGATGATGATCCGGCTCTCGCTGGTCAGGAAGATCGCCATCTCATGCTCCCGTCGCGGCCAGGCTGGCCAACTGGGCGACGCGACGCGCCGCTTCGTCCATGGTCGTTACCTGCTCCACCACGGCGATGCCAGCCTCGTCCAGGATCCGGCGGCCCTGCGCCGCGTTGTTGCCGTCCAGCCGCACCACGACCGGGTGATGCACCGGCTCGCCGCGTTCGGTCAGCATCCCGATCGCCGCGATGATCCCCTCGGCGACCGCGTCGCACGAGGTGATCCCGCCGAACACGTTGACCAGCACGGCGCGCACGTCGGGGTCGGACAGCACGATCTCGAGGCCGTTCGCCATCACCTCGGCCGACGCGCCGCCCCCGATATCGAGGAAGTTGGCCGGCCGCACCCCGCCGAATTCCTCACCCGCGTAGGCGACCACGTCCAGGGTCGACATGACCAGGCCGGCCCCGTTGCCGATGATGCCGACGGTGCCGTCCAGCTTGACATAGTTGAGGTGCTTGGCCTTGGCCCGAGCCTCCAGCGGATCAGCGGAACTCGGATCAGCGAACCTGCTGAAGTCCTGCCGGAACGCCGCGTTGTCGTCGAGCGTGACCTTGGCGTCCAGCGCGATCACCTGGCCGCCACCGGTCAGCACCAGCGGGTTCACCTCCACCAGCGTGGCGTCCTCGTCGGTGAAGACAGCCCACAGCCGCTCGGCCAGCGCGGCGGCGCCGACCTGTGCCTCCTCCGGCAGCCTGCCCGCCCGGATGATCTCGGCGGCCTTGGCCGCGTCGACCCCGGCCAGCGGGTCGATCGGGATCCTGGCGAGCGCCTCAGGGCTGGTCCGCGCCACTTCCTCGATCTCGATGCCGCCCTGCACCGAGCACATGGCGAGGAAGCTGCGCTCGGCGCGGTCGACCAGGAAGGACAGGTAGTACTCCTGCGCGATGTCGATGTCTTCGCCGATCAGTACGGTATGCACGGTGTGACCCTTGATGTCCATGCCCAGGATCTGCCGGGCCTTCGCCTCGGTCTCGTCCGGGCTGCTGGCCAGCTTCACCCCGCCGGCCTTACCGCGCCCGCCGGTCTTGACCTGCGCCTTGATCACCACGCCCGGTTTCCCTGCCGCGGCGAACTCGTCAGCGATCGCTCGCGCCTGCGCCGCGGTCTGGGCAACCTTGCCCCGCTGAATCGGAACGCCGTACTCGGCGAACAGCTCTTTAGCCTGATACTCGAACAGGTCCACGTCTGGTCCGTTCTGACTGATGCTCCGCCCTGATCCTCAACGTCCGCCGCCTGGGCGGCAGGTCCGCCAGGCAGCCTAGCGGGCTGCCGATCCCGGACCGATCAGCTGGCCCGAGTTTCCGTCTTCGGGCCAAGCGCGGCGTGCACCCAGTCGACGATCTCCTGCATCGTCGCACCTGGCGTGAAGATCTTCGCGACGCCCATCCGCTCCAGGTCGGCGATATCAGCGTCCGGGATGATCCCGCCGCCGAACACCGTGATGTCGGTGGCGTCGGCCTCCGTGAGCAGCTCAAGAACCCGGCCGAACTGGGTCATGTGCGCCCCGGACAAGATAGACAGCCCGATCGCGTCGGCATCCTCCTGCAGCGCCGCGGCGACGATCTGCTCGGGGGTCTGGTGCAGTCCGGTGTAGATGACCTCCACCCCGGCATCGCGCAGTGCCCGCGCCACCACCTTGGCGCCGCGATCGTGACCATCCAGGCCCGGCTTGGCAATGATGACCCGGATGCTGCGCACGAATCGCCTCTTCTTGGACTAGCCACGTCGTATAGCCGCAGCGTAGCGCCGCGTTCCTGACAGGACCAACACCGGCCAGAGCTCGGCTTTCTCGGGCGCGGTGAGCACCATCGTCCTCGGTCGGGCGTAACCAGCTGCGTGCTAGCATTGATAGCACTAGCGGGAGGTGGCGACTTGGCGGCGCTGAGCATCCGGAACCTCGATGACGAGGTCAAGAGACGGCTGAGGATCAGGGCGGCTCGGAAGGGCCGGTCGATGGAGTCAGAGATTCGCGCCATCCTGGCGGAGGCGGTGGCCGAGCCTGACGACGATGCTACCAACCCGTTCGTGACTTTCATGGAGCGATTCCAAGAGATCGGCGGGGTAGAGCTAGACCTGCCGCCCCGCTCTACTCCCGCGCGATGGGCGGAGTTTTCTTGATCATCCTGGACACGAATGTCCTGTCCGAGCTGATGCGTCCGACGCCAGATGCTGCGGTTGTGAACTGGGTCGAATCGCGTCAGGGCGACGAGCTGTGGACCACCTCGGTCACCTTGGCCGAGATCTACTACGGCATCGAGCGGCTCCCAGATGGAAGGCGCAAGGATCAGATCCAAGCTGCCGGCGTCCTGGCAATCGGGGCGTTGGACGGTCGCATCCTGCCCTTCGATGCAGCGGCCGCGCAGCAGTACTCGCAGATCGCATCTGGCCGTGACCGGGCTGGCCTGCCGATCGACGGGTTCGACGGGCAGATCGCAGCCATCTGCGCGGTCCATGGCGCTGGCGTTGCCACCAGGAATGTGAAGGACTTCCTCGGGACCGGGATTGAGATCATCGACCCGTGGCTGGCTAGCTGACCGCAGCGAGCTGGCTACAGCTTTTCGATCGGGGCATAACGCAACAGCAGGTGCTTGATGCCGTAGTCCTCGCCGAAGTCGACCTTCGCCTCAGGGTCGTCGCCCCGGCCCTCCACCGACAGCACCCGGCCCAGCCCGTAGGTGTCATGGGTGACCAGGTCGCCCGGGGCCAGGGCCGGCACCGGGCGGTTACCTGGCACATTCATGCCCGGCCGCCTGGCGAGGCGCTCTGAGGCAGGCGCGACCGCGGCCGACTGATCGCGGCGCCACTCGATCAGCCGCCCAGGGATCTCGGTGAGGAATCTGGACTGCTTGTGATAAGCCGGGCGACCCCACCAGGCCCTGGCGATGGCCCGGGTCAGGTACAGCCGCTCGCGCGCCCTGGTGATCCCGACATAGGCAAGCCGGCGCTCCTCCTCAAGCTCGGTCTCATCGTTGATCGACCGCTCGTGCGGGAAGACGTTCTCCTCCATGCCGGTCAGGAACACCACAGGGAATTCCAGGCCCTTGGCGGTGTGCAAGGTCATCAGCGTGACCAGCCCGCCGTGGTCCGGCCCCTCGGGGATCTCGTCGGCGTCGGCGACCAGCGATACCTGCTCGAGGAACTCCGCCAGGCTGCCGCCCGGATGCTTCACGTCGAATTCCCTGGCCACCGAGACCAGTTCCTTGAGGTTCTCGATCCGGCCCGCATCCTGCAGATCGGTCGATGCCTCCAGCTCCTCGACGTAGCCGGTCCGGTCGAGTACCGCCTCGGCCAGGTCGCCGACCTCGGTGCCAGCGACAGCGGATTCCCTGAACTGGCCGATCAGCTCGTTGAATGCCTCGATCGCGCGGGCCGAGCGGGCCGGCAGGCCGGGCACGTCCTGCGGCCTGGCCAGCGCCTCGGCGAAGCTGATCTTGTCCCGGCTGGCCAGACCGGCGACGTATTCCTGCGCCCGGTCGCCGATTCCGCGCTTCGGAGTGTTCAGCACCCGCCGCAGCGACATCTCATCGCGGGGATTGCTGATCAGCCGGAGGTAAGCGAGCAGGTCGCGGACCTCGCGGCGCTCGTAGAACCGGACACCGCCGACCACCTTGTACGGCAGCCCGGCCCGGATGAAGACCTCTTCGAAGACCCGCGATTGAGCGTTCGTCCGGTAGAACACCGCCATCTCACCCGGCACGGCCTGCCCCGCGTCGGTGAGCCGGTCCACCTCCTCGGCTACGAAGGCCGCCTCGTCGTGCTCGCTGTCGGCCACGTAGCCGATGATCGGCGGTCCGTCGCCGCTGTCCGACCAAAGGTTCTTCGGCATCCGGCCGGTATTGCAGGACACCACCGCGTTGGCGGCGGCCAGAATGTTCTGGGTGGAGCGGTAATTCTGCTCAAGCATGATCACCCGGGCACCGGGAAAATCGCGCTCGAATTCGGTGATGTTGCGGATCGTCGCACCGCGAAACGCGTAGATCGACTGGTCCGCGTCACCGACCACGCACAACTCGGCCGGGGCAAGCGCGGGCATCGCCACCTCGCCGCCAGGGCCGCCGGCCTCCTCGCCGGGAACCGCTGGCTGCCAGCCGCCGACTTCCACGTGCTGGTCAACGGCGGACCCGACCAGCTCCCTGATCAGGATGTACTGGGCGTGATTAGTGTCCTGGTACTCATCCACCAGCACATGCCTGAACCTGCGCCGGTACCGCTCGGCCACATCGGGAAAGGCCTGCAGCAGGTGGACCGTGACCATGATCAGGTCGTCGAAGTCCATCGCGCCGGCCGCGACCAGGCGCCGCTGGTACTCGCCGTAGGCCTGCGCCAGCGCCTTCTCCCGGTAACCGCTCGCGCTGGCGGCCACCGACTCGTAGTCGGCGAGCTCGTTCTTCAAGGTGGAGACCCGGTTGACCATCGCTCTCGGCGGGTGGTACTTGGGGTCGAGCTCAAGCTCGCGGCAGACCAGGGCCATCAGCCGCTCCGAGTCGGCCTGGTCATAGATCGTGAATGAGGATGGGTAACCGAACTTAGTTGCCTCGCGGCGCAGGATCCTGACGCACGCCGAGTGGAACGTCAGCAGCCACATGCCGCGGGCGCGGGCCCCGGTCAGCAATTCGGCCCGGGACGCCATCTCGCCGGCCGCCTTGTTGGTGAAGGTGATCGCCAGGATCTCGCTCGGCGCCACCTCACGCTCGGCCAGCAGGTACGCGATCCGGTGGGTGAGCACCCTGGTCTTGCCCGAGCCTGCTCCGGCCACGATCAGCAGCGGGCCGCCCTCGTGCAGTACGGCAGCGCGCTGCTGCGGATTCAGCCCCTCAAGCAGAGCGTCAACGGCCGTCGCGGTCACGCTGCCAGCGTAGGCGGTTCCGCCGACAACCGGGCCGATGCAGCGGCATCAGGCGTCGGCTTAGGACAGCGTCCGGTCAGGCGTCGGGATCAGGCACCAGCGTCGGCGTGGCCCTGGTAAGGGTCTGCTTCTTGAAGTACGCCGGTGCCTTGATCCGCCAGGTGACGGCGGCCAGTAGCCCGGCGACAGCCGCCAGGGTGCTGATCACGAACGCTCCGCCGATCTGCCAGTGCGGCGGGAACGGCATCGTCCAGTGCGTGTAGCTGTAAGCCGTGGCCACGTCGTAGGTCTCCCATAGGGCCCAGCCGCCCAGCACGTACATCAGCAGGCCGCCGACTACCGGCAGGATGCCTTGCATCCACAGGTCGCGGGCATTCCTGGTCAGCGTCTTGCGGTAGTACCAGGCACAGGCAAAGCCGGTAAGTCCGTAGTAGAACGCGATGTATATCCCGATCGCCGAGTATCCATCGAGAATCACGGTGTTGCCGGTCCCGACGAAGTTCATCACCACGTACAGCGCGATCGACACGACGGCCATGACGATCGTGGAGATGGTCGGCGTGAGGTACTTGGGGTGTATCTTCGCGAACCACGACGGAATGGCCTTGTATGCGGCCATGGACAGGGTCGTCCGCGCCGTGGGCAGGATCGTGGTCTGGGTCGACGCCGCCGCCGACGACAGCACCATGAGGATCAGAAGCCGGCTCAGGAAGGTACCGAAACCGCTGGTGCCGAAGATGGCGCTGCCCTGGACGGAGAGCACATCGAAGACGTTGTTGGGGTTCTGCAGGCCGCCGCCGGTCGTCCCGACGCCCGCGAACGACACCATGGAGATGATGACCAGCGCGTAGGTCACGAGCAGCAGCATGGTGGAGATGATCCCGGCCTTGCCGGGGGTCCTTGCCTTGTCCGCGGTCTCCTCGTTGACGGCGACCGCGGTGTCCCAGCCCCAGTAGATGAAGAGCATCAGCACGAGCCCGCCTACTACGGCTGAGAACGTCGCCTGGCTGTGGGCCAGTCCGGCGACCTTCGTGGCGAACGGGTTGAACCACGACAAGCTCGGGGTCAGGTGGCCGGCCGGGGCGTGGCCGGTGCCGACCTTGACCAGCGCGGTCACCGACAGCACGAGCAGCATGACGACCTCGATACTGAGCAGCGCCTTCTGGAAGTTCGCCGATACCTCGATGCCGCGGTAGCAGATGTACGCCATCGCGATGATCCAGGCGACACCGACGAGCAGTACATAGCCGCTGGACGGGTTGCTGCCGATGCCCTTAGCGCCGAACAGGAGGAACACATACTGGCCAGCTACCTGGGCCAGGCTGGCCATGACCAGTATGTCGGCCGCGATGATCCCCCAGCCACCCGCCCAGCCGGTCCGCGGTCCGAACGCCCTGGCCGCCCACGTGAATGTGGTCCCACAGTCTGGGTCGGCCTTATTGAGCTCGCTGTAACCGATGGACGTGAACAGCATCGGAATGAAGGCGAGGACGGCGACAGCGGCCGAATGGACGCCGACCGCGAGTACGACCAGACCAAGGGTGGCGGCCAGGCTGTAGGCGGGAGCTGTTGACGCGACACCGATCACCACGCTGGAAAGCAGCCCGAGCGCACCCGACTTGAGGCCCTTATCGAGCGGCTGCTCGACCGGCTGCAATGCTGACTCGGTAGTGCTCATAGCTCACCCCTCCTGAAGGTTTCCGGCCGGGCCGGGTGTGGCACGCTGAGGGCTGCGGGGCAGCACACGGATGCGTAGATCCTGGCACTGTTAGCCCCCGGTGCACAGCACCTGGGGTGCGACGGTTCTAGCACAAAACGCAGCTTCTGGCAACGATATTCGTTGTTACTGTGAAATCTCGCGACTGGTCCCGTAGGTGCTCACTCGCCGGATGATTAGGATCAGCAACATGCGAATTCTGCTTGTCGGGGCGGGCGGCGTCGGCACCGCGTTCGCCAGGATCGCCGCACGCCGCCAGTTCGCCGAGCTCGTCATCGGCGATTACGACCTGAGCAGGGCGCAGCGTGCCGCTGCGGCCAGCGATCGCTATCAGGCGGTGCAGCTGGATGCCAGGGACTCGGCCGGCGTGGCCGGTCTGCTCGCAAAACACTCCTGCGACGCGCTGATGAACGCTGCCGACCCCAGATTCGTCATGCCGCTGTTCCGCGCCGCGCTCCAGACTGGGGCGAATTACTTGGACATGGCTATGTCGCTGTCTCATCCACACCAGGATGCGCCCTACAGCCAGACGGGTGTCAAGCTGGGTGACGATCAATTCGCCATGGCGCCGGAGTGGGAACAGCGCGGCAAGCTGGCCCTGGTCGGCATCGGAGTTGAGCCAGGGCTGTCCGACGTCTTCGCCAGGCACGCAGCGGACACGCTGTTCAGCGAGATCGACGAGCTTGGCGTGCGGGACGGGGCGAACCTGGTCGTGCAGGGCTACGACTTCGCCCCGACCTTCTCGATCTGGACCACGATCGAGGAGTGCCTGAACCCGCCGGTCATCTGGGAAGCCGACCGCGGCTGGTTCACCACACCACCGTTCAGCGAGCCAGAGACCTTCACCTTCCCGGCTGGCATCGGCCCGGTGGAGTGCGTGAACGTCGAGCACGAGGAAGTGTTGCTGATGCCGCGCTGGATCGACGCGCGGCGGGTCACTTTCAAGTACGGCCTCGGGGCCGAATTCATCGGCGTGCTGCAGACGCTGCACAAGCTCGGACTCGACTCGACGGATCCGGTCACCGTCGGCGGCGCGCAGGTGTCACCGCGTGACCTGGTCGCCGCCTGCCTGCCCGACCCGGCCGGACTTGGCGACAAGATGACCGGCGTGACCTGCGCGGGCACCTGGGTGACCGGGAAGGGCAAGGACGGCACTGCTCGCGAGGTCTACCTGTACCACGCGGTCGACAATGCCTGGACGATGGCCGAGTACGGATCGCAGGCCGTCGTCTGGCAGACGGCGGTGAACCCGGTGGTGGCCTTGGAGCTGATCGATTCTGGTGCCTGGTCGGGCGCCGGAGTTCTTGGTCCCGAGGCGCTGCCGGCCCAGCCGTTCCTGGACCTGCTGACCGACTACGGCTCGCCGTGGGACTGCGAGGAACGCAGCCCAGGCCAGAAATGATCATGGATCTAGGCAACCCAGAACGGAGCCCTGAGGTGAAAGAACTGCGCAACTTTGTCAGCGGGCAGTGGGTCGATCCGGCGTCAGGCCGGCAGGCGGAGCTGATCAACCCGAGCACTGGCGAGGCCTTCGCCACGGCGCCGGTTTCGGACGCCGCCGACGTCGATGCCGCCTTCGCCGCGGCTGCCGGGGCTTTCGAGACCTGGCGGGATGCCACTCCGTCGGAACGGAGCCTGGCGCTGCTGCGGATCGCCGGCGCACTCGAGGCCAGGGCGGATGAGTTCGTGGCCGCCGAGTCGGAGAACACCGGCAAGCCGATCGGGCTGACCGCGTCGGAGGAGATCCCGCCGATGGTCGACCAGATCAGGTTCTTCGCCGGTGCCGCCCGGATGCTCGAGGGCCGCTCGGCCGGTGAGTACATGGCCGGATTCACCTCGATGATCCGGCGCGAGCCGGTCGGCGTCTGCGCCGCGGTCACGCCGTGGAACTACCCGATGATGATGGCGGTGTGGAAGTGGGCGCCGGCCCTCGCTGCGGGCAACACGCTGGTGCTCAAGCCATCGGACACCACTCCGGTGACCACCCTGATGATGGCCGAGCTGATCGCCGAGCACACGCCGGCCGGCGTGCTCAACGTGATCTGCGGTGACCGGGACACCGGCCGGGCGCTGGTTGCCCACCCGGTGCCGCGGATGGTCTCGATCACCGGCAGCGTCCGGGCCGGCAAGGAGGTCGCCACGGCAGCGGCTGCCGGGCTCAAGCGGGTTCACCTGGAACTGGGTGGAAAGGCCCCAGTGGTGATCTTCGACGACGCCGATCCGGCCAAGGCGGCCGAGGCGATCGCGATCGCCGGCTACTTCAACGCCGGGCAGGACTGCACCGCCGCTACCCGGGTGCTAGCCGGGCCTGGCGTGCATGACGAATTCGTCGAGGCGCTGGTCGAGCAGGCGAAGGGCCAGAAGACGGGTGGTCCGGACACCGAAGCCGACTACGGCCCGCTGAACAACGCCACTCAGCTGGAGCGGGTCGCCGGGTTCATCGGACGGCTGCCAGACCACGCCCGGGTGCTGACCGGCGGCCATCAGTCCGGGTCGCGAGGTTTCTTCTTCGAGCCAAGCGTGGTGGCCGGCCTGAATCAGGACGACGAGATCGTGCAGCAGGAGGTGTTCGGCCCGGTGATCACCGTGCAGCAGTTCAGCGACGAAGACCAGGCGGTCGCCTGGGCCAACGGCACCGAATATGGGCTTGCCTCCTCGGTCTGGACGTCCGACCACGGCCGGGCGATGCGGATGGCCAGGCGACTCGACTTCGGCTGCGTCTGGATCAACACGCATATCCCGCTGGTCGCCGAGATGCCGCACGGCGGCTTCAAGAGCTCCGGCTACGGCAAGGACCTGTCCATGTACGGGTTCGAGGACTACACCAGGGTCAAGCACGTCATGTCCGCACTGGACTGAACCTGAGCCGGGCTGAGCCGCACCGGACTGAGCCGCACCGGACTGAGCCGCACCGGACTGAGCCGCACCGGACTGAGCCGCACCGGACTGAGCCGAGCCAGACTAGGCCGCAGTCATGCCGCTAGGTCTCCGGCGCGAATTTTGCGACCTGAGATCAATCGCTCAGCTCGTCTGGACCAGGTCAGCCACGTCCCGGTGCAGTGCGGCCAGTCCCTGGTCGAAGGTTGCGAGCCGACCACCGCGAACTCTGGCGAGTTGCGCCAGGTAGGCATCGGTTACCTGGCGGTGGCCGACAACACCAGTCATCGGCACATCCCCGTAGCCAAGGTCATCGGGCCAGAATTCGTGCCGCGGATCGGCCGATGTGGCTTTGACCAGTGCAGCCGCAGCCTCAGCCGGCAGGCCCTCGCGGATGACCAGCCGGATCAGGCTGCCCTGGGTGATCGGGCACGTCGCAAATCCGGCAGCGGTGGTGGTCAGCCACGCTTCCGCTGCCTCATGGTGGACATGATCAGCAACCAGCAGGGCGATCAGCAGATTGGCGTCGAGCAGCACGGTCACTGATCGTCCTCCAGCGCTCTGACGTCCTCGCTAGTGATCGTGGTGCCGAGGCGGATCACGGGCAGACCGGTGCGGGCGCTGCGAGACATCTCAGTCTGACCGACCGCACGGGGCTCGCCCAGGCCACGCCTGATCAGCATCGCGACCGTCTCGCTCAGTGTCCGCGCTGTGTCGCGCGCGATCGCCAGCGCCTGCCGGTGCAGATCCTCGGGAAGATCAATCGTTGTTCGCACCGCAACATCGTACCATCATCGCATCTCGATGCAGCGATGACTAAGGCGGCTAGTGCTCAGGGACAGGTCCTGAGAACTATCCGCGCCGATCTCGGGCTCGGCCGGGCACCGTAGGATCGGAAGCGTGCTAGACGACACCGAGGTCGGCCGGATCCTGGTCATTGCCGCGCACCCGGACGACGTGGACTTCGGCGCGGCCGGGACCATCGCGGGCTGGACTGACAACGGCATCGAGGTCATCTACTGCATCGTCACCGACGGCGACGCGGGCGGCAACGACCTGTCGGTGTCCCGTACCGAGATGACCGCGCTGCGGCGGGCCGAGCAGACGGCGGCAGCCAAACACGTTGGCGTGCATGACGTCCGATTCCTTGGCTACCCCGACGGCCAGGTCGAGGCCACCATCGGGCTGCGCAGGGACCTCGCGCGGGTGATCCGCCAGGTCCGGCCGGATCGCGTGGTCACCCAGTCGCCGGACCGCAACTACGCCAGGATCCAGGCTAGCCACCCCGACCACCGGGCGGTGGGGTCCGCCGCGCTCGACGCGGTCTACCCGGACGCGCGCAACCCGTTCGCCTTCCCTGATCTGCTTTCCGACGAGGGCCTAGAGCCCTGGACGGTCCGCGAGGTGTGGCTCTCCGCCAGCCCCCAGGCGCACCACTTCGTCGACATCACCGAGAACTTCGGGCGCAAGGTGGCTGCGCTGCGCGCGCACGAGAGCCAGACCGGACACATGACGAACCTTGAGGAGTTCCTGCGCGGCTGGCTCAGCCGGTCAGCCGCGCTCGCTGGGCTGCCGGAAGGCCGGCTGGCCGAGGCCTTCCAGATCCTCGACACACCCTGACTCACTTTTCCTGGGTGGTCTCAGCACGCTTTCCTGGGCGGTCTCAGCACGCCGGTGCCACTGGGGTAATCCCGGCATGGGCTGGGTCACCTTGTTCCGCAGACTTGATGCGTTAACTCCCGACGACCGGAATATTGCTATTAGCTAAACGATTCTTTGGGTCGCTCGACGGGCCAGGATGGCGCCTTCGCAGACGTCAGATCAACGGTATTAACGTCCCGTGTCTGATTCATGAATGATGGCTGAATGAATCTCGACATTCAGTTCGCTTCTGTTGCGCTCATCAGTCGGTACCGGGTACCTGGTCGCCCCGGAGTGGACCGTTGAACTGCGACTTCACCGACGCGATGAGGTTTGTTAAGCAAGAAATCACATACTCGCCTATGGGCGTTCCCTTGTCGCAAAACGCCGCCATCTGCAAGCTAGGGCCGTCGGCTATCCGGCCGGCCGGGAAGAGATTCCGCAGGCGCGCTTATCTAGTTCGCAGGAGGAGCAGAAGAATGCGCACGTTCAACAAGCTGATCGCGGCCACCGCTGTGGTGGTGTCCGCGGCGGCGCTGGCCATGGCCCCGGCCCTGGCCGACCCGATCACCGGCAGCGGTAAGGCCGTGACGCCGAAGTCGACCGATGTCGTCGGCGTTGGGTCCGACACGATCCAGAACCTGTTCGACCAGTTCTCGATCGACTACAACGCCTCGCACCGGACCGGCGCCCGGCTGTACAGCTGGGACGCGCTGAACCCGAAGACCGGCCTGGACGACAACATCAAGACCAAGAGCGGATGCTCTGCCATTCTTCGCCCGAACGGCTCGTCGGCCGGAATCACCGCCCTGACAGCCAACACCAAGGTCGGCAGCCACTTCTGCATCGACTTCGCCCGCTCTTCCCGCGGCCGGAAGTCCACCGACCCGTCCAAGGGCCCGGGCGGCGTTCTCTTCGTCGCACTCGCCAAGGATGCCGTCACCTACGCGACCAACAACGGGAGCAACGCGCCGACCAAGCTGACGACGGCTCAGCTGCACTCCATCTACACCTGCACCGCGACCACGTGGAACCAGGTCGGCGGCACCAGCACAGCCACCATCGTCCCCGAGCTTCCGCAGTCCGGCTCAGGCACCCGTGCGTTCTTCGAGACCGCGATCGGCATCACGGACTCGAGCGTCGGCGCCTGCGTCGGCCAGAGCGCCGAGGAGAACGAGGGAGTGAACCCGGTGTTCACCGGGGCGAACGCCAAGAACGTCATCTTCCCTTACTCGATCGGCAAGTACATCGCCGAGAAGTTCCACTCGGCCAAGTGCCTCAACAAGGGCTGCACCCCGGTCAAGGGCGTCACCTGCCACCCGAGCAAGACCCAGAACCGGTTCGGCTGCGACACCCACGGCAACATGCTGCTGCGCGAGATCAACGGCACCGCGCCGACCACCGGAACCGGCAGCAAGACCGTCATCAACCCGCATTTCAGCGCTAACTTCGTCCGGACCGTCTATGCGGTGGTCAGGTGGGCGAGCACCAAGGACCACATCCCCGCCTACCTCGATGGGTTCTTCGGTTCGGCCAGCCGCAAGGGCTGGATCTGCGGAAGCAAGACCGCCCGTGCGGATCTGATCAGCTACGGATTCCTGCCCACTCCGTTCTGCGGCACTGGCTCCTAGGCAGCGTTCGTCTGCACGACCGTGATGTGGTGCCGGGCCTGGCTCGGCACCACATCACTACCAGCAATTCCCGACCAGACACAAAGGAGTGCAGTACATGCGCATTACCATGGGCCGCTGGTCCCGCCTGGCAGCACTGGGCGTCGGCGTCGCGAGCGCGATCGCAATCGCCACCACCACCACGGGCTCCGCCCTCGCCGACACCGCCGACACCGGCGGTACCGCCAGCATCAGCATGGCCGGCTCTTACTCGCTGTCGCTGGCCAAGGCCGGCGTCATCGTATTCGCCTCGGGCACCGCCAGCGAGAGCTGGAACAGCGGCATCGTCGCCTACAACCTGACGGTGACCGGTGGCAACGGCGAGATAGCTAACTTCTTCGGCTCCGTCGACCTGGGCGGCCATCTTCGCGTCGTCAATGCCAAGAACGGCAAGGCCGTCATCCTCAGCAGTCTGTCCTTCAGCTTCGACACGGGCATCATCTCCGCCAGGCCGCTCGGCGGCACCGCCCGCGTCGCACTCGCTGATGTCGGCGGCGACCTGTCCACGGACTCCTCTCCCGGGCCGCCAGCTACCGAGACCTTTAGCTGTGACGGGCTGACCCTGGACAGCGCGGCCGCCAAGTACCTCGACAGCAAGCTCGGCACCACTGCCTTCAAGGCTGGCGCCGCCCTCGGCGGCTTTACCACCACCTACACCGTCACCATCACCTGACGTGGTACCCGAGGAAGGCGCCGCGCGGCCCTGATCTGCGGTCAGCGGCGCCTTCTTGGCGCTTCAAACGCGACGGCTAGCTCAGCTATCGGCGGAACTCACCGCCATGCCGCCTGCTGTTAATCGTTCATTCACCCCAGCAGCGGCAAGTCGTCAGACATATCGGCGAGCATGGTTCGGCCCGGGGGCAAGAGCCGCGGCGGTGATCAGATCCGGGCAGAGAGGGGGGCGGGCCAGCATGTCCGGCGCAACGACGTCGCCGCTGCCGCCGTTCTCGCCGGAACTAGCTGGCGACGACGTGCCGCGCGGCATCGTCTCGTCCGTCTCCGGCGGCGACAAGGTCTTCCGCGGCATCTTGCGCGGCTCGGGCATCACCGTGCTGGCCATCACCGGCATGATCCTGCTCTTCCTGATCCTGCGGTCACTCAGCGCACTAAGGCGCGCTGGTCTTGGCTTCTTCACCATCCAGAACTTCCTCCCCGAGACCAGCAATCAGTTCGGGGTCGCCGCGTTGCTGCCGGACTCGGTGCTGATCGCCCTGGTCGCACTGATCATCGCGGTACCCGTCGGCGTGGCGACGGCGCTGTTTATCTCCGAGTACGCGCCGCTCGCGCTGCGCCGGGTCATGATCGCGCTGATCGACCTGATGGCGGCGATCCCGAGCATCATCTTCGCCCTGTGGGGGGTCTTCTACCTCATGCCGAGGATCCTCGGACTGACCAGCTGGCTAGCCCAGCACCTGGGCTTCATTCCGGTCTTTCATTTCACCAAGCCGAACGTGGTCAGCTATTACGTTGGCTCGCCCTTCATCGCCGGAATAGTGGTCTCGATGATGGTGATCCCGATCATCACCTCACTGTCCCGGCAGGTCTTCTCCCAAGCGCCGCAGGGAGAGCGGGAGGCGGCCTACGCACTCGGCTCGACCAGGTGGGGCATGATCCGCGCCGTGGTGCTGCCCTTCGGCCGGGCCGGGGTGATCGGCGCGAGCATGCTGGGCCTGGGCCGCGCACTGGGCGAGACGATCGCGGTCACCTTCATCCTGACGCCGCTGACCTACACGTTCGACTACCGCGTGCTTGAGGGGGGCGGGAATTCAATCACCGCCGAGATCGCGAACTTCTATACCCAGTACGACACGAAAGGGATCTCGGCGCTGCTCGCCTGCGGTCTGGTGCTTTTCGTGATGACCCTCATCGTCAACAGCCTGGCGGCCATCGTCATCAACCGGTCACGGTCCGGCGCCGCGACAGCGGACTGACGAGCTAGCTGGCGAGGAGGTGACCCGGATATGGCGGCGCAGACGACGGCACCATCCAGCGACCCGCGGGTAGTCATCCGACGGACTACTCCTGAGGGAATGGCCACGGTGACCGGGGCGGCGACCGGCGCGCTCGGTTTGGTCTGGCTGCTCTACGAGCGCGTGCTGCCGTTCACCGGCGTGCTCGGCTTCTGGATCTGCTGGTACCTGGTCTTCCTGATCCTGTACCTGGTGATGGCCCGGATGCAGTGGGACCGGCTGGAAGCCACGAACCGGCTGACGGCCGTCGCCCTTGGCACCGGCGGTGTCGTCTCCTTCGTCATCGTCGCTGAGCAGGTCGGCTACACCCTGTTGCGGGGCTCGAGCGCGGTCGCGCACGTCAATTTCTGGACCCAGTCGCTGGCCTTCGCCGGGCCGGACAGCCCGATGTCCGTGGGCGGCGTGCTGCACGCCATCGTCGGGTCGCTTGAGCAGATCTTCCTGGCGACGCTGTTCGCCGTTCCGCTTGGCGTGGCGACGGCGCTGTACCTCGCCGAGGTGGGCGGACGGCTGGCGCGGATCGTGCAGACGATCGTGGAAGCGATGACCGCACTTCCCGACCTCGTCGCCGGTCTCTTCGTCTACGCCCTCCTGATTCTCACCTTCGGCCTGCAGAAGAGCGGATTCTGTGCCGCGGTCGCCATCGGCATCACCATCATGCCCATCGTCGCCCGGGCTTCCGAGGTCGTGCTCAGGATCGTGCCGGGCACGCTGCGGGAGGCGTCCTACGCGCTGGGGTCCAGCCAGTGGCGGACCGTTCTCGGCGTCGTGCTACCCACCGCACGGTCGGGCCTGGCGACCGCGATCGTGCTCGCGATGGCCCGAGGCATCGGCGAGACAGCACCGGTGCTGCTCGTGGCCGGCTACACCAAGGAGCTTGCGCTGAACCCCTTCAGCGGGCCGCAGACCAGCCTGCCCTTGTTCATCTTCAATGCCGTGCATGTCTTCGCGACGCCGCGGTATGACGAGCGCGGCTTCGGAGCCGGCTTTGTCTTGGTAGTCGTGGTGCTCGCGCTGTTCGCGGTCGCGCGCCGGCTGGGCGGCTCGACGCCGGGCGAGCTGACCAAGCGACAGGCCCGCCAGCTGGCCAGGGAAAGGGCGCAGGAATGACCACCGCGCGATCCGGCTGGCCGGTGCGCGCGCTAGGTGGCATGGTCGCCGTCGCGTTCGGCGTGCTGCTGCTGCCGTCCGCTCCTGCCTCACACGCGGCCTCCGTCGGTTCGACCGCGACTCCAACCCCGTCAGCAAGCTCGAGCAACAGCCCGAGTGCCAGCCCAAGCCCCAGCAAGAGCCCGAGCCCCAGCAAGAGCCCGAGCCCCAGCAAGAGCCCGAGCCCGAGTAAGCGCCCGAGGGGGCCGCACAGGAAGCCGCCAGGGACGACGGTGCGCGGGCCGCGGATGTGGGACCCTGCCCGGCAGCGCAAGTTCAGCTACTCGAGCACGGTCACCGTGAACCAGACCACCAACCTGGTCAATGAGGTCGTGCATGTGTCCTGGACCGGGTTCACTCCGAGCAGCAACCCCTTCTACGACCCCACGGCGACCGATTACCCGGTGATGGTCGCGGAATGCGACACGGCGCGGCCGAGATTCTGGGACCAGTGTTACGGCGCGAACAACGGCGGCGTCCAGGGTGCCTTCGGACCCTTTGGGCCGGAGAACACGACCTACGCGACGAGCGCGCCCGACGGATCCGGCCAGGCCGATATCCAGATCCTGACCTCGCAGGAGAACCAGTTTCTTGGCTGCAGCCCCGGCCACGAGTGTTCGCTGGTCATCGTGCCGGCCCAGGGTGGCAACCCGTTTACGACTCCGGTCAACTGCGCCGACCACAGCCTCGATACCGGAGGCAGCGACCTCGGCCAGTTCGCCTTTGTCAGCGGCACCGGTCAGTGCTCGTGGGAAAGCCGGATCATCGTGCCGCTGCGATTCGCGCCGCTGCCCGTCAACTGCAGCATCACGAACACGGCCTTTACCGTGCTTGGCTCGCCCATGATGCTCCGGGCGATGACCCAATGGCGCTCTTATCTTTGCGCCGCATCGCCTTCGCTGAGCATCGTCTACAACGCCTCGATCACCGAGCCCTCGGCGATCGCCGATGTCCCGCTCGGACTTGGCGATGTCGCGCTGACCACTCGGCCGGGGCCGGTCACGAGCGGAAAGTACACGTACGCCTACGCTCCGATCTCGATCTCAGCGGTCGCGGTCGCCTACTGGGTGGATAGCCCGGTGACCGGGCTGCCGGTCAGGACGCTGAAGCTCAACCCGCGCCTGCTCGCCAAGCTGCTGACCCAGTCCTACAACTTCGACAACTACGGCTGCGGGCATGCGAAGCCGCCCAAGGGGATCGGCTGCGACGGCGCGGTCGACGGCAATCCGACCAGCCTGTTCGCCGATCCCGAGTTCAGGCTGCTGAATCCCAGGGTGCAGAGCCCGATCGGGTTCGGCGCCGCGTTCCAGGTACCCACGGTGATGTCCGGCCATAGCGACATGACCTGGGAAGTCAACCGCTGGATCGCGCACGACCCGGCCGGCGACGGGTTCATGAAGGGCCAGTTTGACCCGTGGGGCATGCACGTGAACACCAACTACCTCGGGCTCGGCTTCCCGACCGACTCATTCACTGGCCAGGACAATTTCCCGATCATCGCGCACAGGTACGACCCGACGTTCCCGCTGGGCGGCAGCTACAACTCGGTGGCCGGCTACCAGGTGCAGGATGCGGATCCCGGCACATCCTGGGTGAAAGACCAGTTCGGGAACTTCCCCAGGGACCCGGTCCAGCCGCCAGGCGAGCGGGCGCTGTTCGCCGTGCTCGATGAGGCCGACGCGGCCGCCTACCGCTTCCCGACGGCTGAGCTACTCAACGCCAAGGGCCGCTATGTGGCACCGAGCCTGAGTTCAATGGCTGCGGCACTGTCGTCTCTGTACCACACCAGCACGGCGCAGAACGTCACTGCGGACGTCAACTTCAGCAGGCAGCAGGCGGGTGCATACCCGCTGACCGTGGTGATCTACGCGATGGTGCCGACCAGCGGCATCTCCGCCAGGAAGGCCGCGGCCATCGCCCGCTTCCTGGCCTTCATCGCCGGGCCGGGCCAGAATCCGGGCGTCCAGCCAGGCATGCTGCCACCCGGCTACCTGCCGCTGCCTGCGGCGCTCCGGGCGCAGACCCTGCACGCGGCGAACCTGGTGCTGGCCCAGCAGGGCAACCACCCGTCGGCCAGGCCGAGCCCGGCGACCAGTCCTAGTCCCAGCCCGAGCCCAACTCAAGCACAAACACCCGCGCCGAGTAGCGCGCCGCACATCGTCACCATCGCGCTCAGGGCGCCGCAGAACGCCGGGCTGATCAGGTACGCCCTGCCGGTAGTCCTGATCGCCGGCGGCCTAGCCGCGCTAGCCGGAGCATCGTCACTGCTCGTCAGCACCGCAGGGCCAGCGATCGGCGCAAGCTTGCGGCGGGTTCGCCGACTGCGCCTGAAGGTGAGGAGGAAACAGTGACTCCCGGTTTCCCGCGGATCGCCAGCAGGGCGTCAACCGTCTCGCTGCTTGCGGCGCTCGCGCTGTGCGCCGCCGGGCTGGCGACCCAGCCCGCGTACGCCACCAGCTATGTGGCGATCAGCGGATCCGGGTCCACCTGGAGCGCGGTCGCGCTGGACCAATGGCAGCAGGACCTGCGGCCAAGCGGGATCGTGGTCAACTACAACCCGGACGGATCGGCAGCCGGACGCGCCGACTACATGGCCAACCAGGACGACTTCGCGGCCTCGGACCCGCCGTTCCGCAACGGCCACGACCAGCTCGGCGGCACCGGCGCGGAGCGGCCGACCCAGGGCTACTCCTACATCCCTGACACCGCGGGCGGCACGGCGTTCATGTACCACATCGAAGTGGCTGGCCACCTGCTGGAGAACCTTCGGCTCACCGGCCTGACGATCATGAAGATCTTCACCGGTCAGATCACCAACTGGGACGACCCGGCGATCACCAAGGACGCCGGCCAGCAGCTGCCGAACCTGCCGATCACGCCGGTGATCCGGTCGGATGGATCCGGTGCCACGTTCTTCTTCACCCGGTGGATGTCACATGTCTTCCCCGCGCAGTGGAATGCGTTCTGCAAGAGGGTCCGCCCGAGCGTGACCCTGCCGTGCGGCCAGACCGAGTTCTACCCGCTGTTCCCCGGCGCCAAGTCCGAGAATGGCTCCGATAACGTGGCGACGTACATTACGGCGAGCTACGGCAACGGCGCGATCGGCTACGACGAGTACGCCTACGCGCTCAACGCGCACTACCCGGTGGTCAAGCTGCTCAACCCGGCCGGATATTACGTGCTGCCGACCGCATCTAACGTGGCCGTGGCGCTGACCCAGGCGGTCATCAACGAGGACACTGCCAGCCCGGATTTTCTGCAGCAGAACCTGGACTCGGTCTATACCTATAACGACCCGCGATCCTATCCGCTGTCCAGCTACAGCTACCTCATCGTGCCGCGCGAAGGCACCTCGCAGCCCACCAACTTCAGCCCTGCCAAGGGCAAGACGCTCAGCGTGTTCATTAATTACCTGCTCTGCGCCGGCCAGCGAGAGGTGGCCGCACTTGGTTACTCGCCGCTGCCGCTGAACCTGGTCGAGGGCGGCCTGCTCCAAGTCGACAAGATCCCTGGGCACATCTCCGCAAGCATCGGCAACTGCCCCAACCCGACCTTCACCAACGGGGTGCTCACGCTGCTCACTACGGCACCGCAGCCCTCGCCATGCGACAAGTTCGGCGAGCCGCTGAACTGCGTCGTGGTCAACGGGAAGGCAACCAAGCCAGGTGCCGGCGGCAGCGGCTCGCCGTCGCCGAATGCGTCAAGCGCCGCCCCGGCGCCGGGCGGGCCCACCGCTCCGGCGACCGGACCGGCAGCTGGCACGCCGGCCCCGGTAACCGGCCAGGTCGTCCTGGTAGCCGCGAACTCACCCAACAAGCTGCTGCTGAGCGTGCTCACCGCGGTCACGATCGTGATCGCGGTCATCGCGCCGCCCCTGCTTGGCAGCTGGCTGCGCCGTCGGCGGCGGCAGGTCACCCGGTGAGGTCACGCACTTGCTGCCGACCGGCGGCGCACCGGACGGCGAGGTGACATGGATACCCTCGCGGGAACGTCACAACCAGCCGTCACCCGACAGAACGGACAACCGGCTGAATCCAGCGGATCCTACGGTCTCGGCGGCACTTTCCAGCCCGCGCCGGCGGATAGCGGACCTTTCGCAACCGCCGGTTGCAGTCCCGGCGCACTGCCCGCCGCCAGGCCGATGCTGCACGGTGTCGGCGTCGGCCTGACCCTCCTCGGCGTGTTCCTGCTCGGGTTCCTTGCCTACCTCTACGGGTTCTCCGCCATCCAGGAGGCCAGGGCGCAGACGACCATGTATCCGGGCCTGCGGATCGAGCTGGGTAACCAGGTCGCCCCGCTCGGCGCCACCACGCCGGGGAATCCGGTCGCGATCCTGGACATCCCCCGGATCGGCATCAGGAACATGATCGTCGTCGAGGGCACCTCGGCCGAGAACCTGACTCTGGGGCCCGGCCACGTACGCGACACTCCGCTACCCGGGCAGAGCGGCGTGACCGAGATCTTCGGGCGTCGGGCCACCTTCGGCGGCCCGTTCGCCGGTCTGATGCGGCTCCGGCCCGGTGACAAGATCACATTCCTCACCGGCCAGGGCAGGTCGGTCTATACCGTCATGGCCAGGGGCGACAGCGGCCACCTGGTCGAGGACCCGGCACCCAACCGGCTGCTCATGGTCACCGCGTGCTCCGCGTACGTGCCAACCACATACTGCTATCTGGACGCCGATCTCAACACCGCAGCTGCGCAGGACCCGGGCGGCCGACCCGGCATTACCTCGGCAGAGATCCCGCTCAGCGGGGACAGCGGAACCCTGGTACTGACCCTGATCTGGGGCCTGGCGCTGGTGATCATCTCGGCCACCGCGACCGTCGCCGCGGCACGCTGGTCGCCATGGCTGACCTACCTGGCGGCAGGACCACTCGCCCTTGCGGTCCTTTGGAATCTCTATCAGAGCCTGGCAGCCCTGCTGCCGAACGTGTACTGACCGGCCGGTGACCAGATGACCGAGCCTCCGACCGCAGGGAGCACAGTGCCAGCTAACACGGGGCCAATAAATCCGGGGCATGCGAACACAGGGCCTACGAGCACGGGGCCAACGAGCACGGGGCCGGCGAGCACCGGGCCGGCGAGCACGGGGCCGACGAGCACGGGGCCGGTGGACCCAGGGCCGATGAGCACGGGGACGACGACGCCGAACCCGGCAGATCTCAACTTCGGTGCTGGCCCGCCGGCCGAGCCGCCGGTGCAGCTTCCGCCGCTGATACCTGGGTTCGGTCCGGCTCAGACCGCCGTCATGGACTTCACCGAGATGGGAGTACCTGCCCGACCGCCGCGCGAACTGGTCGGCCTGAACGCGCGCAGCATCTCCGCCTGGTTCGGGAACCACAAGGTCCTTGAGCAGGTGTCGCTGTTCATGCAGCCAGGCACGGTCACCGCGCTGATCGGGCCGTCCGGCTGCGGCAAGTCGACCTTCTTGCGAATCCTGAACCGGATGCACGAAATGGTGGCCAGCGCCGCCCTAGCCGGACAGGTGCTGCTCGGCGACACCGACATCTACGATCCCGGCCAGCGCCCGGCGGACATCCGGCGCCGGATCGGCATGGTCTTCCAGAAGCCCAACCCGTTCCCCGCGATGTCGATCTACGACAACGTCGCCAGCGGCCTGAAGCTGGCCGGCATCAAGGTGGCCGACAAGGACGAGGTCGTGCAGACCAGCCTGCGCCGGGCCGGCCTGTGGAACGAGGTGCACCGGCGGCTGCGGGCTCCTGGCGGCTCGCTCTCCGGCGGCCAGCAGCAGCGGCTGTGCATCGCGAGGGCACTCGCCGTCGAGCCAGACGTGCTGCTGATGGACGAGCCATGTTCGGCGCTTGACCCAACGTCGACCCGGCGGGTCGAGGACACCATCGCGGAGCTGCGCGGCCAGGTGACGATCGTGATCGTGACGCACAACATGCAGCAGGCCGCGCGGGTCTCGCAGAACTGCGCCTTCTTCCTGGCCACTGACCAGACACCCGGGCACATCGTCGAGTCCGGCCTTACCGAGCAGATGTTCGAGGCTCCAGCGGATCCCCGGACCGCTGACTACGTGCACGGCCGGTTCGGCTAGGCCACCCAGCCCCGGCGCAGCATGCGCCGACAGCGGACTATTCGGCCGCCGCAAACGGGGAATGGGGACTGGTGCGCCGCGCTCGGCGGCTCTAAGTTGGCAACAGGCGCACCAGCCGTCTCCGGAGGAGCTAGCGCATGACCCAGATCAACGTAACTGTCGACGGCGTGAGCTATGTCGACCAGGTAGAACCCAGACTTTTGCTCGTCCACTACCTCAGGGATGTGCTCGGCAAGACCGGCACGCCGATCGGCTGCGACACGTCCAACTGCGGTGCGTGCACCGTGCTGATGGACGGCGTCTCGGTCAAGAGCTGCTCGGTTCTGGCCGTCCAGGCGGACGGCACCGAGATCACCACGATCGAGGGCCTCGCCAACGGCGAATGGCACCCGCTGCAGAAGGCGTTCCACGAGGAGCATGCGCTGCAGTGCGGTTACTGCACTCCCGGCATGATCCTGGCCTCGGCCGACCTGCTCAGAGACAACCCGAACCCGACCGACGCCGAGATCCGCGACGGACTGGAGGGCAACCTCTGCCGCTGTACCGGCTACGAGAACATCGTCCGCGCCGTCCGGCGCGCCGCGCAGGCAGGAGCCGGCCAATGACCGCGACGACCGAAACTCACCAGCCCGAGCTCGGCAGGGCGCGCCGCCGCAAGGAAGACGCCAGGCTGATCACCGGCCAGACGACCTGGACCGACAACCTGGTGCTGCCTGGCATGCTGCACATGGCGTTCGTCCGCAGCCCGTTCGCGCACGCCAAGATCACCTCGGTTGACGTCAGCGCTGCCAAGCAGATGCCAGGAGTGGTAGCCGCGTTCTCCGGCGCCGACTTCGCCGACGAGCAGGCCAGCCTGCCGTGCGCCTGGCCGGTCACCCCGGACATCCTGATCCCGGCGCACCCGCCGATGGCGGTGGACGAGGTCCGCTACGTCGGCGAGGCCGTCGCCGTCGTGATCGCCCGCAGCCGGTACGCGGCAGCGGACGCGGTCGGCTCGGTCGACGTCAGCTACACCCCGCTTGAACCGGTGCTCGACATGCGGACCGCGCTTGACGAGGGCTCGCCCAAGGTGCACGAAGCCGGCAACAAGAGCTACGAGTGGCCGTTCGCGGCCGGCGACATCGATGCGGCCTTCGCGGGCGCGGCGGTGGTGATCGAGCGCGATTTCCGGCAGCAGCGGCTGATCGCGTGCGCGATGGAACCGCGGGCAGTGGTCGCCTCCTGGGTCGGCGACGAGGTCACGCTCTGGTCGGCGACCCAGATCCCGCACGTGCTCCGGTTCGCGCTCGCCGCCTTCTTCGGCATCCCCGAGCAGTCCATCCGGGTGATCGCGCCGGACGTCGGCGGCGGCTTCGGCTCCAAGCTCCAGGTCACCGCCGAGGAAGTGCTCGCGGTTCTGGTGTCCCGCAGGCTGGGGAAGCCGGTCAAGTGGACCGAGTCGCGCAGCGAGGGCAACATGACCGTGCACCACGGGCGCGACCAGTGGCAGCGGATCAGCATCGCCGCCGACAGCGACGGCCGGATCCGCGGTCTCAAGGTCGACCTGCTCGCCGACATGGGCGCCTACCTGATGCTGGTCACTCCCGGCGTCCCGCTGCTCGGCGCGTTCATGTACCCGGCCATCTACAAGATGGACGCCTACTCGTTCAAGTGCACCGGCATCTTCACGACCAAGATGCCGACCGACGCCTACCGCGGTGCCGGGCGCCCGGAGGCGACCTTCGCGATCGAGCGGATCATGGACGAGCTCGCCGCTGAGCTCGGCATGGACCCGCTGGAGCTCAGGGAGCGGAACTGGATCAAGCACGAGGAGTTCCCGTACACAACGATCGCCACCCTGGTCTACGACTCAGGAAACTACGAGGCCGCGACCGCCCGGGCCAAGGAACTGTTCGGCTACGACGCGCTCAGAGCCGAGCAGGCAGAACGAAACGCTCGGGGCGACTCGGTCCGGCTCGGCATCGGCGTTTCCACCTTTACCGAGATGTGCGGTCTGGCGCCATCCCGGGTCCTGGGCTCGCTCGCCTACGGCGCGGGCGGCTGGGAGCACGCCTCGATCCGGATGCTGCCGACCGGCAAGGTCGAGGTGGTCACCGGGTCGAGTGCGCACGGCCAGGGTCACGAGACAGCCTGGAGCCAGATCGTGGCCGACCAGCTCGGCGTGCCGTTCGAGGACATCCGGGTGCTGCACGGCGACACTCAGATATCCCCCAAGGGGATGGACACCTACGGATCGCGGTCGCTGGTGGTCGGCGGCATGGCCGTGGTCGGCGCCTGCGACAAGGTGATCGCGAAGGCCAAGGTGATCGCCTCGGCGATGCTCGAGGCGCCGCCCGAGTCGGTGGAGTTCGCCCATGGCGTGTTCCGGGCCGGCGGCGGCGGCAAGGAAGTGGCCATCCAGGAGGTCGCGCTTGCCACCTTCGCCGCGCACAACCTGCCGGACGGCGTGGAGCCGTCGCTCGACTCCGACGCCACCTACGACCCGGAGAACTTCTCGTTCCCGCACGGCACCCACCTGTGCGCGGCCGAGGTGGACACCGAGACCGGCATGGTCAAGATCCGGTCCTACGTGGCGGTCGATGACGTCGGCAAGGTGGTCAACCCGCTGATCGTGGATGGCCAGGTGCACGGCGGCATCGCCCAGGGCATCGGGCAGGCGCTGTACGAGGAGGCGGTCTACGACGACGCGGGCAACCTGCTGACCACGACGCTGGCTGACTACCTAGTGCCGTCGGCGGCCGACCTGCCGTCGTTCGTCACCGACAAGACCGAGAGCCCGGCGGGCAACCGGCTGGGCGTCAAGGGCGTCGGCGAGGCCGGCACGATCGCCTCCACCCCTGCGGTGGTGAACGCGATCGTAGACGCGCTCCGCCCGCTCGGAGTCAGAGATGTCACGATGCCGTGTTCGCCCGAGCGCGTCTGGCGCGCGATCGAGGCAGCCCGCGGCGGCGCCGCAAACAGCAACGGAGGGACGGCATGATCCCGGCACAGTTCGACTACGTCAAGCCAGGCTCGGTCGACGAGGCGGTCCGGGCCCTGGCTGATGGCGGCGAGGACGCCAAGGTGATCGCTGGCGGGCAGAGCCTGCTGCCGCTGCTGCGGCTGCGGCTGTCCTATCCGAGCCTGCTGGTCGACGTCGGCGGGCTCGACGAGCTGCGTGGTGTCACCGACGCCGGTGACAGCTTGCTGATCGGAGCCAGGACAACGCACTACCAGATGGTGCACGACCCGCTGATCGCCGAGCACTGCGGCCTGCTGGCCCAGGCCGCTGGCACGGTCGCCGATCCGGCGGTCAGGCACCGGGGCACCCTCGGCGGCTCGCTCGCGCATGCCGATCCGGCCGGTGACCTCCCGGCGGTGGTGCTGGCCCTGGCGACCACGATGATCGCCCGCGGCCCCGGCGGTGAGCGGGAGATCCCGGCCGCCGAGTTCTTCGTGGACTACCTGACCAGCTCGCTGGCGCCTGGCGAGATCCTTACCGGGGTCCGGGTGCCCAAGCTCGGCCGGGACTGGGGCTATCGTTACGAGAAGTTCCACCGGACTGCGCAGGCCTGGGCAATCGTCGGCGTAGCCGCGCTGGTCCGGCGCTCCAACGGACACGTCGCCGAGGCCAGGATCGGCCTGACCAACATGGGCCCGGTCCCGGTCAGGGCGGCGGCTGCCGAGGCGGCAGCTGCCGGAGCCCCGGCCAGCCGTGCGGCGCTGCACGAGGCGGCGGCCAGCGCAGCCGAAGGAACGCAACCGCCGGCCGACCTGCACGGGGCGCCCGACTACCGGCGCCATCTGGCGCGGGTGCTGACCGGCCGGGCATTGGCAGCGGCGGCGGGCGCCTGACGCTGTGCACCAAACGGCATTGGAGTTGACGAGATGGAGCTAGAGCACTCATTCACTGTCCCGGTTCCCAAGGACCGGGCATGGGATGTGCTGCTCGACGTGGAGCGGGTGGCGCCCTGCATGCCGGGCGCCACCATCGACTCGGTCGACGGCGACGAGATTCACGCCAGGATCAAGGTCAAAGTCGGGCCGATCAACATGACCTACGCGGGCACCGCCCGGTTCGTCGAGAAGGACAAGGCGGCCGGGGTGGTCCGGCTTGAGGCTTCCGGCAAGGAGACCAGAGGGGCCGGAACCGCGTCAGCCTCGGTCAGATCGATGCTGACCGATGGCGGCGACGAGACCCACGTGACCGTGCTGACCACGCTGAACGTCACGGGCAAGCCAGCTCAGTTCGGCCGCGGCGTGATGAACGAGGTCGGCGGCAGGTTGCTGACCATCTTCGCGGCGAACCTGGCCGCCGCGCTGGCCGAGCCAGGCGGTGCAGCGGATGCCGCCGAGGGGCCCAAGATCGCCGGAACACCGGGGTCGGCTGCGGGCATAGCAGCGCCCCCGGCCGGGGCGGCAGGCTCCGAGACGACCGCCGCACCGGCTGGAACGCCTGGTGCGGCGGCGGTCACCGGGCCCGCCGCTGACGATGGCACCTCGGTGGACGAGCTCGGGCTGCCATCGCGGGCCGCGGCGAGCCTGCGGCGGGCTGGTGTCAAGACCCTCGGCGAGCTGGCGGCCAGGACCGAGGACGAACTGCTGGCGATCGATGGCATCGGGCCGGCGTCGGTCCAGGACATCAGGACAATGCTCGGAAAGCGGGGGCTGGCTCTCGGCCGACCGCTCAGCGCAGCGGGAACGCCGCTGGCGGCGAGCAACGGCTCATCGGGATCCCCTGGCGCTGAGTCGGGCTCCGCCGACGCCGGTGCCGCTGGAACTGGCACCGCTGCCGCAACTGGCGCCGCCGCAGCTAGTGTCGATGCCGCAATTGGCGCCGCCGCCGAAAATGGCGGGCCGACCGGGCATCATCCGACAACTGCCCGTGCCGCCGCGGCCCAGCTGGAGGATGACGCGCTTAACCTGCTCAAGGTCGCCGGACTGCCGATTCTCAAGCGTGCGCTCCCGGTCCTGGCCGGACTTGCCGCAGTCGGCCTCCTAGCCATGCGTGCGCGCTACCGGTGGCGTCACCGGCACGACTAGCATCACCCTGTGCCAACGCTGTCGTGGGCGGTACGCCCGCGTACCGCCGCCAGTTCGTCCGCGATGACATCCCGGAAGGGATGTCGGATTTCGACAGCTGGGTGTGCCGGACGGTACTCAATCCGCGGGTGCCGCTCTTCCGCGAGGCCAGATATCTGCTTGCCGAGGCCGTCCCCGCGCGGGAGCCCGGCATCTACCACTCCGTGCTGGGCGCGATCGCTGGCGGCAACACGACCAACGGCGGCATCGCCAGCTATGTCGGGCGCAGTTCCGCCGAGATCGCGCATCCACTCAACGTGCTTGAAGACTGCGGGTTCGTGACCCGCGACGCCGACATTTTCCGCCGGGGCAGGTCTGCCTACCGGATCGCCGAGCCGCTGATCTCGCGGGTGCTCTCACTCGGCGAGGCCAAATGGGCCAAGCCGATGGGACTGCGGCACCTGAACCGGCTGGCCCGCGCTCGGGACCTGCTAGCCCGCCACCAGCTGGACACCTCGGCCACCGTCCTGGCCTGCTACAGCGGAGCTGGCTTTGACACTGACCTGCGGGCCGCAGCCGCCAGCCGAGACGACCTCCTGCTGGTCGATCTCGACCTGCTGTACAGCTGAATCCGGTGCCGCCGGCTGCTTGGTGACGCGGATCAGACCGCCCAGATTGCCGTTTACCGGCTCGCGGTCGCCGAGCGGAGAGTCGCTGACGTCAAGAAGGGCTCACTTAGGGTATGGCTGTGACGAACTTCTCCACTGAGCGGGTCTTCGCCGAGCGGATGGACGCGGTCGATCCGCTGGCGGCGTTCAGGGACCGGTTTGTCTGGGCCGACGAGTCGCTGATCTACCTGGACGGGAACTCGCTCGGCCCGCTGCCGCGCGCCACCCAGATCCGGATCGCCGAGGTAGTCGGGGCCGAGTGGGGCGCCGGGCTGGTCCGGTCCTGGAGCCGGTGGGTCGACCTACCGCGTCAGGTCGGTGACCTGATCGGTGCGCACCTGATCGGCGCCGCACCAGGGCAAGTCCTGGTCAGCGACACCGCCACGGTGAATCTCTACAAGCTGGCCTGCGCCGCGCTGGACGCTCAGCCCGGCCGGGGCGTGATCGTCACCGACGACGATAACTTCCCGACCGACCGGTACGTGCTGCAGGGCATCGCCGCGCAGCACGGCTGCGAGCTGCGGATGATCCACACCGACATGGATCAGGGCCTGGGCGAGGAAACGCTCCAGGCGGCGCTGGATCCCGAGGTCGCGCTGGTCAGTCTCTCCCACGTGGCCTACCGCAGCGGCGCCCTTGCCGATATGGCGCGGATCACGCAACTGGTGCACGACGCGGGCGCGCTGATGCTCTGGGACCTGTGCCACTCCGTCGGCGCGGTGCCGGTCGAGCTTGACAGCTGCGGTGCCGACCTGGCAATCGGCTGCACCTACAAATACGTCAACGCCGGCCCTGGTGCTCCGGCGTTCCTCTACGTCCGCGGCGAGCTCCAGGAGCAGCTGCGGCAGCCGGTGTGGGGCTGGTTCGGCCAGAGCGATCAGTTCCAGATGGGACCTCGGTACGACCCGGTGCCCGGCATCGAGCGGTTCGCCACCGGCACGCCGCAGATCATCGGCACCGTCGCGGTACAGGAGGGCACCAGGCTGCTCGCCGAGGCAGGCATGGAACGACTGCGGGAGAAGGGAATCGCCCTGACCAGCTACCTGATCCGGCTGGCGGACGAATGGCTGGCACCGCGCGGCTTCACGCTCGCCTCACCGCGGGCCGATGCTCGCCGGGGTGCCCACGTGTGCCTGCACCATCAGGATGCCTGGCGGATCAGCCAGGCCCTGATCTCGGCGGGGGTGATCGGTGACTATCGGACGCCGGACCGGCTCAGGCTCGGCCCGACCCCGATCAGCACGCGATTCACTGACGTCTGGGACGCGCTCGACCGGCTCAGGCAGCTGGCCGCCGATAGGTCCTACGCCGGCCTGCCCGCAGAGCCCTCGCGGATCACCTGACCCGGCCGTCGATCAGTCCGGCACGAAGCGGGGGACCAGCCGGGATGGCACCACCTCGACCGGGAAAGGCCGCTCGGCGTGGAACGGCTCGTCCCCGGTGACGTACGCGATCTGCTGATAACGGCCGGCCCGCAGCTCGAAAACCATCAGCTCCGGCTGGTCGGCGTCCGGCACCACGATCCAGTACGACTCAATGCCGAACCGCTCGTACACGGCCTTCTTGGTATTCAAGTCAAACAGCGCCGTGCTGGGCGACCGAACCTCCACAGCTAGCAGCGGCGGGCCAGTCAGCCGACGCTCGGCGAAATCCCGTAGCCGAGCCACCGCGAGGTCGGGGATCAGCTCGCTGCTCGTCGACATCCGCACGCCTGGGCCCGGAATGAGGTACAAGTCTCCAGGGCAGGCGTTGTGTAGGAGCACTCCTAGCTCCATGAGCACCGCCTGGTGCAGGAGGCTCGGCGCCGGGCTCACGATGAGCACCCCGTCCACCAGCTCATACCTGCGGCCGTCTTCGGGCGTCCGGTCCAGGTCGTCGACCGTGAATTCCCTGCTGGTCGTCGGCCAGGCGTCGGCGATCGTCATAGCAACCATGGTGCCTCCTGTCTGCCATGACCGCCACCGTGCCACCGGGTACCGACAGTCCGGGTGGCGGCGGCCGACCGGGCTGACTGGAGTCCTTGAGGGCTTTGCGTTAAGAAAGAAATCAGGCAGCCAGCGGCCTGGGCAGTCCGGTTACTCCCACTCGATGGTGCCGGGCGGCTTGCTGGTCAGATCGAGGACCACCCGGTTGATCTCGGGAACCTCGTTGGTGATCCTGGTGGAGATCGCGGCAAGCACGGTATCAGGCACCCGGGCCCAGTCGGCGGTCATCGCGTCCTCGCTGGTGACCGGCCGCAGCACTACCGGGTACCCGTAGCTGCGGCCATCCCCCTGGACGCCCACCGATCGTACGTCGGCAAGCAGCACCACCGGGCATTGCCAGATCTGGCGGTCCAGACCAGCGCTGGTGAGTTCCTCGCGGGCGATCGCGTCCGCCGCCCTGACGATCCGGAGCCGGTCCGGCGTCACCTCGCCGACGATCCTGATCGCCAGGCCGGGCCCGGGGAACGGCTGCCGCCAGATGATCCGCGACGGCAGGCCAAGCTCGGTGCCGAGCGCTCTGACCTCGTCCTTGAACAGCGTGCGCAGCGGCTCGATCAGCGTAAAGCCGAGGTCCGCTGGCAGCCCGCCGACATTGTGATGCGACTTGATGTTCGCCGTTCCGGTTCCGCCGCCTGACTCCACCACGTCCGGGTAGAGCGTTCCCTGCACCAGGAACTCGGCCTCGCGGCCAACGGTCCGCGCCTCGCTGGCCGTCTGCGCCCCCGCGGCGGGCCCCGGTTCGGTCCGGCCGGCCACCTGCCGCGCGGCCTGCTCGAACGCGCGGATGAACTCCCTTCCGATGATCTTGCGCTTGGTCTCCGGATCGGTGACTCCGGCCAGCGCGGCGGCGAACTGGTCGCGGGCTTCCACCACCACCAGGTCCACCCCGGTCGCGGCCACGAAATCCTGCTCCACCTGCTCGGCCTCGCCCTTGCGAAGCAGGCCGTGATCGACGAAGACACAGGTCAGCTGCGAGCCGATGGCCCGCTGCACCAGCGCGGCGGCGACCGCCGAGTCGACCCCGCCGGACAGGCCGCAGATCGCGTGACCGGTTCCGACCTGAGCGCGGATCAGCTCGGTCTGCTCGGCGATGATGTTCCGCATCGTCCAGTCCGTCCGGCACCCGGCCGCGGTCAGGAACTGCCTGATGATCTGCATGCCGTGCTCGGTGTGCGCGACTTCGGGATGGAACTGGATGCCGTACAGCCGGCGGACCGGATCCTCGGCCGCGGCCACCGGCGTGCCTGCCGTGCTTGCCGTGACAGTGAATCCGTCCGGCGCCTGGGTGCAGGTGTCCCCGTGCGACATCCAGACCTGCTGCCGAGCGGGCAGACCGCCGAGCAGGACGTTGCCCTGGCTGCGGCCCACCTCTGGCAGGCTGTCCGGCAGCGCGCTGTCCGGCAGCGCGCTGTCCGGCGGCAGGCTGTCCGGCGGCACGCTGGTCAGCTGCAGCGTCGCGGCCCCGTACTCACCACCGCCAGTCCTGGTGACCTCACCGCCGAGCCCGCGCACCATCAGCTGGAAGCCATAGCAGATCCCCAGAATCGGCACGCTCGCTTCAAACAGTCCAGCAGGCGCGGGCGGCGCTCCCGGCGCGTAGACCGAGGCAGGCCCGCCGGACAAGATGATCGCCGCAGGCTTGCGTGCCAGCATCTCGGCGGTCGACATGCTCGCGGGCACGATCTCGGAGTAGACCTGGCACTCGCGCACCCGGCGGGCGATCAGCTGCGCGTACTGAGCGCCGAAGTCAACCACCAGAACCGGACCCGACTCGACAGCCGGTCCACCACTCCGGCTAGCCAAGGCCCCCACCGCCACCGCAGGCATGCACCGCGCTAGCTTACTTTGCCGGCCGTCGCTGAGCCGGCGGCGCGTTTCCGGTGTCAGGCTGGGCCGATCCTGGGCTGGCGAGCGCGTCACCAGATTCCGCGGACCCACCACCTGGGCCACCGCGCGATCCGCGACCGGGAGCGTCGCCAGAGCCGCCAGAGCCGCTGCCGGGCGCCGCACTGGATGCGCCGCCGGACGGGCCGCCGGCGCGGCAACCTGTGCCGCGGCCGGGGGCAGCTCGCTGACCTGCACCCGTGCGATCCGGCGACCGTCGAGTTCGGTCACCGTCAGCCGACTTCCCGAGACCTCGGCCGACTCGCCAGGCACCGGCAGATGGCCTAGCGCGGCGAGCAGGAAGCCGGCCACCGTCTCGTAAGGTCCATCAGGCAGCTCAATCCCGGTCTGCTCGGCAAAGTCGTCCAGGTTCATCAGGCCGTCGACATCGATCTCCCCGGTTCGCAGCCGTCGTGATGGTCTGTCCTCGACGTCGTACTCGTCCTGGATGTCGCCGATCAGTTCCTCGACCAGGTCCTCCAGCGTCACGATCCCGGCCGTTCCGCCGTACTCATCCACCACGATCGCCAGGTGGGCACGGTCCCTTCGCATCTCCGACAGCGCTGACATCACCGTCTTGCTGGTCGGCAGCATCTTCACTGACCGGCTGATCTCGCCCACCCGGGCGGATCCGTTGCGGCCTGGATCGAGCAGATCGCGGGCGTGCACAAATCCGATCACATCGTCATAGGATTCCTGGAAGACCGGGAACCGCGAGTGCGTCGCCCCGGCCACCACGGCGGTGGCCTGGGTCAACGGCATCGACGCTGGCAGGAACTCAACCTCGGTCCTTGGCACCAGGACCTCGCGGATCTGCCGTTTTCCAGCGTCGAACACCTCGCTGACGATGTGCCGTTCGTCAGCCGACAGGTTCTGATGCCCGGCGACCAGGTCGCGCAGCTCGTCGCTGCTCATGACGCCGCGGCCTGCCTTCGGGTCCCCGCCGAGCAGCCGGACGACCAGATTCGTCGACTTGGTCAGCAGCCAGACCAGCGGCCGGGCGAGGGTCGCGATCCGGTCGAGCACAGGTGCGGCGGCCAGCGAGATCCGCTCCTGCCGCTGCAGCGCGATCCGCTTGGGCGCCAGCTCACCGAAGACCAGGGAGAAGAAGGCAATCCCCAGCGTCACGATCAAGACAGCGAGCACCGAGGCGAGCTGACTGGGCAGCTGCCGGGCCAGCGGGCGTTTGAGGTCCGCCGCCAGCGTCGCGGCGCCGAAGGCCCCGGACAGCAGGGTGGCGACGGTCACACCGATCTGAACGGCGGAAAGGAACCTGTTCGGGTCGTGGGCCAGCCGCGCCGCTCGCAGCCCGCGCTTGCCGCGTTTGGCCAGCGCCCTGACCTGGCCCTCGCGCAGCGACACCAGGGCCATCTCAGCGGCAGCGAAAAACCCGCCGATGAGAACGATGGCAAGGACAAGCAGGATGTCCCAGCCGACGCCACTCACGTCTGATTCCTGACCTCGGCAGTCAGCCAGGCTCGACGGCTGCGTTGCTGGCAGCCACCGTCCATGACCGGCACCGCGCGGACGCGCGGTGTCCGAACAGTCTAAGCAGTCCCGGCCGGACGAGCGAGCCTGGCCGCCGCCCCCGTCCGCGGACCCCGGTTGTCGTGCTGTGCGATGCTGAGCAGATAGGCAGAGATCAGGCGATAACCACTCGCGAGGAGGCAGGTGCATGGTGGCTGGGGTCAAGGACGATGCGGCCGCGATCAGCGCGGAGATAGCCGAGCTTCGGCACGCGATTCACCGCGAGCCCGAGATCGGGCTGCACCTGCCGGAGACGCAGCGCAAGGTCCTGGCCGCACTGGACGGGCTGCCGCTGGAGATCACCTGCGGCAAGGCGCTGAGCTCGGTGACCGCCGTCCTGCGCGGCGGCCGTCCGGGCAGCACGGTCCTGCTCCGCGGCGACATGGACGCGCTGCCGGTGACCGAGCGCACCGGTCTGCCTTACGCATCAGCGGTACCTGGCCGGATGCACGCCTGCGGCCACGACCTGCACACCGCCATGCTGGCTGGCGCGGCCAGGATCCTCGCCGCCCGGCGAGCGGATCTGGCCGGAAACGTGATCTTCATGTTCCAGCCGGGCGAGGAGGGCCACGGCGGCGCCAAACTGATGATCTCCGAGGGCGTCCTTGACGCGGCAGGCGATCGCCCGGCCGCCGCCTACGCGCTGCACGTCGCCTCCAACAAGCTGTCGCTCGGGACCGCCTCAAGCCGGGCCGGCACCTTCATGGCCGCCTCCGATACCCTGCATGTCACCGTGCGGGGCCGGGGCGGGCACGGCTCCCAGCCGCACCTCGCCGCCGATCCGATCCCGGTCGCCTGCGAGCTGGTGACCGCATTGCAGGCGATGGTGACCCGCCGGTTCGACGTCTTCGATCCGGTGGTGATCACGGTCGGCACCTTCCATGCCGGAACGGCCGACAACGTGATTCCCGACGACGCCAGTTTCATCGCGACGGTGCGCACCTTCTCACCAGCCACCCGCGATAAGGTCCGCGACGCGGCCCTGCACCTGGTCCGGCAGGTGACCGCGGCCCACGGGCTGGGGGCTGACGTCGAGTTCGTAACCGGCTATCCGGTGACCGTCAACGATCCGGCCGAGGTTGCCTTCGCCGGGCAGACCACCGCCGACCTGTTCAGCGAGCAGCGGTTCGAGACCGCTTCGAATCCGCTGACCGGCTCGGAGGACTTCTCCTACGTGCTGCAGCAGGTTCCTGGCGCCTTCATCATGATCGGCGCCTGCGCACCCGATGCCGACCCGGCCACCGCACCGAACAATCACTCGGCTGAGGCCGTTTTCGATGACGGGATCCTGGCCGACGGCACCGCACTCTACGCCGAGCTGGCGCTGCGCAGGCTGGCCGCTGGCTAACCCGCCGCCGCCCGCAAGCGCGCGCCCCGTCGGCCGCCAGTAGGCGCCGGTGCTTCGGCGCGCGATCGCCTGCCAGCGCGCGCCACCATCGTCCGCCAGCGCGGCCATCGCCCGCCGCTGTCGGCGGAGTTACAGGCTGGCTACGTCGGCCTGCTTGGCCCGGACTGCCTCGGCGGCCGCCCGCAGGCCGGCCAGCTCGTCGGCAGTCAGCTCGCGCTCGCAGATCCGGCGGATGCCGGACGCGCCGATCTCCGCCTCGACACCGAGGAAGACGCCGGAGATACCGTACTGGCCGTCCACCCACGCACAGACCGGCATGACGTCACCAGCATCGGTGGCGACGGCACGGGCCATCCTGGCCGCAGCCGCGGACGGTGCGTAGTAGGCCGAACCAGTCTTCAGCAGCCCGACGATCTCCGCACCGCCGTTCCTGGTCCGCTCGACCAGCGCGGCGATCTCATCCGCCCCGAGCAGGTCGGTCAGGGCTCTGCCGCTGACCTCGCACGCCGACGGCACCGGCACCATCGTGTCGCCGTGCGAGCCCAGGGTCAGCGTCCGCACCGAGCCGACCGGCACACGCAGACGCTCGGCGACGAAGTAGCTGAACCGGGCCGTGTCCAGCATTCCGGCTTGCCCGATGACCCGATGCGTCGGGAACTGCGACACCTTCGCAGCCAGCGCGGTCATCTCGTCCAGCGGGTTGGAGACCACGACCAGGACCGCGTCAGGTGCGTGCTTGACCACCTGCTCGGTCACGCTGCGCACGATCTTGGCGTTGACCCCGATCAGGTCCATCCGGCTCATGCCTGGCTTGCGCGGCAGTCCGGCGGTGATGATCACGATGGACGATCCGGCGACCGACTCATAGCCCTCTCCGGCCGGGCCGGTCGTCTGGCCGGTGACCGTGGTCTCGAAGCCCTCGATCGGGCGCGACTGGTTCATGTCCAGCGCCAGCCCCTCCGGCTTGCCCTCCACGATGTCGGTCAGCACCACCTCATCGAAGATGTCGTACTCGGCCAGCCGCTGAGCGGTGGTCGAGCCGTAGAACCCCGCGCCGACGACGGTCACCTTGCCTGAACGGGCCATTGACATGATCTCCTTCGTTTCTCGCTCGGTGCCTGCGCACGCGGTCACTCCATCGCGGCCTGCAGGTTCTGGTGCAGCGCGCCCAGGAATTCCTCGGTGGTCAGATACGGGGCGTCCGGGCCGATCAGCAGCGCCAGGTCCTTAGTCATCTTGCCGCTGACCACTGTGTCGACGCACACCCGCTCCAGGGTCTCGGCGAACGCCGAGACAGCCGGCGTGCCATCCAGCTTGCCGCGGTACGCCAGCCCCCTGGTCCAGGCGAAGATCGAGGCGATCGGGTTGGTCGACGTCGGCCTGCCCTGCTGGTGCTGCCGATAGTGCCTGGTCACCGTGCCGTGCGCCGCTTCGGCCTCGATGCACGAGCCGTCCGGCGTCATGAGCACGCTGGTCATCAGCCCGAGCGAGCCGAACCCCTGGGCCACGATGTCGGACTCGACGTCGCCGTCATAGTTCTTGAGCGCCCAGACGATGCCGCCGTCGCCCTTGATCACCTGGGCCACCATATCGTCGATCAGCCGGTGCTCGTAGATCAGGTTGGCCGCATCGTAGTCGGCCTTGAACTCGGTCTCGAATACCTCGGCGAAGATGTCCTTGAACCGCCCGTCGTATGCCTTCAGGATCGTGTTCTTGGTGGACAGGTAGAGCGGGAAATGCCGGTCCAGCGCGTAGCGCATCGTGGCCCTGGCGAAGTCCGCGATCGAGTCATCGAAGTTGTACATCCCCATCGCGATGCCACCCCCGGTGAACTGCGCCACCTCCATGGAGATCGGCTGCACGCCGGACCCTTCGGCCGGCCGATACGAAATCGTCACCACCCCGGGCCCTGGCACCACGAAGTCGCTGGCGCGGTACTGATCACCGTGCGCGTGGCGGCCGATCACGATCGGCTTGGTCCAGCCTGGAACGAAGCGAGGGATGCTCTCGATCACGATCGGCTCGCGGAATACGACGCCGCCGAGGATGTTGCGGATCGTCCCGTTCGGCGAGCGCCACATCTTCTTCAGCCCGAATTCGTCCACCCGAGCCTCGTCCGGCGTAATCGTGGCGCACTTGACCCCGACTCCATGACGCTTGATCGCATTGGCCGAATCGATGGTGACCTGGTCGTCGGTGGCATCGCGATTCTCAATCGACAGGTCGTAGTAAAGAAGCTCAATATCGAGGTACGGCAGGATCAGCTCGTCCTTGATGAACTGCCAGATAATCCGGGTCATCTCATCCCCGTCAAGCTCTACGACGGGGTTGGCCACCTTGATCTTGGACATGCCGACGCATCCCTTCATCTCCGCTAGCTGCTAGCAATACCGTTTAACCTGGCTGCCTGACGGCGCCTGCCGAAACCGCTCAGCCAGGTGCCGGCAACACCAGCGCGCCAATAAGCAGGCAGATACCTAGCGCGGCGAGGATCGCGACATCCAGCAGCCGCTGTCTTGACGAAAGCATGCCTGCCCGATGCTCGGGCAGGATCAGCCTGGCTAGCGCGGCAGCAAGCAGCACGCCTGCAAAGACCAACGTACCGCCCCGCACCTGCCGGATCCCCTGGCGGATGGTCAGCAGCGCGGCTGCGGTGCCGGCCAGCACGAGCAGATACGGGAGCTGCGCGAAGCGCAACTGCCCCGACCTGCGCAGCGGCACAGACGATGAGTCATCAGCCACGCCGCGGCGCTGCGCATCAGTCCGGTTCGCGGCGCTGCTAGCTGACGACTCATCCAGGTCGGCGGGCCGTTCGCTGGCCGACGGCCACTGCGGATCCTGGGCGACCCGCCCCGCTGGCCTCAGCTGCCCGGCTGCGGTCCGGCGCCTCCCGGCCTGGCGGCGGCCGACCAGTATCCGGCCCGAGGCCGGTGCCGCGTGTCTCATGCCTGTTCCTCCAGACCACCCGCTCGGAAGTGTACTTCCCTTCGGGTCCGATACCGGGTCGGGGAGTCAGGTCCCAGCCGGCTCGCTCCCTGGCTGCGGCGATAGCCCGATCCGGACCGGATTACGTCCCGGTCAGCGCCCGGCAAAGATAGTCGCGCTCAGCGGCGGAACGCCGTCCCGGGTTGGATTCCGCCGTCGCGGGTAGCTGGAAGGTGAAGCGGAGCTGCCTGCTCCGGGCGTGCGGGAGGCACTGTGATGGAAGGCCCCTACATCCAGGTCGCCGACACCGGAGCGGTCGTGCCGCTCCTTCCTGAGATCACCACGATCGGCCGCGGCAGCTATGTGGACGTCCGGCTGGCCGACCCGAGCGTATCGCTGCTGCACGCCGAGATCGTCCGGCGCGGGCCTTACACCTATGTGAGCGACCTAGGTTTATCGCGAAACGGCACCAGGGTGAACGGTCGGCTCGTCGCCAGGCGGGTGCTGACCGAGGGCGATGCCCTGGCATTCGGATCAGCCAGGTGCCGGGTCGGCGGGATCACGGCCGACGAGCTCGCCGAGACCGAGCTGCCCAGGTCATCAGCGCCCGAACTGACCCGCCGCGAGCTTGACGTCATCGCCTCGCTCTGCCGGCCGGCCATGTCCGACGACGCGTTCGTCACCCCGGCCACGGCGCGGGAGATCGCGGCGGATCTGGTAGTCACCGAGGCGGCCGTTAAGCAGCATCTGCTTCGCCTGTACTCCAAGCTCAGGATCTCCGAGGGACAGAACCGCAGGATCCGGCTGGCAAACGAGGTGGTGGCGCTCGGCCTGGCCCGGCCACAGCTGCCGGAAGACGGGTACGCCGCCCAAGTACCGCCAGCGCCGGTTCCGTCAGCGCCGCCGATTCCTCGGCAGGGGCAGCCGGTCCGGGCCGCGTCCAGGCAGGCGTTACCCCCCGCAGCGGCATCCAGGCAGCAGGCCCGCGGCCAGCCTGGGCCAAGGCCGGCCGCGCTCAGGCAGGTCGGCCCTGGGCTGGCGGTGCCTGATCGGGCCGGCCGCGCCGGGCTCACAGACCGAACTGGCGGGCCAGCCTGAGCAGACTCAGCCGGATGTCGCTCAGCATGGAATGAACCGTGGACAGTTGAGCCAGCTCGGCGTGCAGCGTGCCTACCGGCCAGTAGGCGGCGGGCTGGGCGACGGCGGTGGTACCAGCCCACGCTGCCAGCGCGAGCACGCCGACATAGGCGACAGCCAACCTGCTTGGCGTCCGAGCGACCGAGCCGAACAGGCTGGCCAGCGTCCTGCGGCTGCTCCCAGAGCCAGGGCCGAGACCCACCATGGCGACCAGCGTCCCGGCGCCGAATGCCACCGCCAGTGGCAGCGGGTGGACAGGCACGGCGATGATCGTGATCGCGGCGGCGACGCAGAAGCCGAGCAGCGTGATCGGTGCCAGCAGCAGCAGGCTGACCAGCGAGCGCAGCACCGCCAGCGGGTAGAACGCGATGGCGACCACCCGATCACCGGCCCGCCGGCCGTCGGCCGACCGCCGCTTGGCCAGCTGACGGCTGGTGATGCTGGCCGCGCGCAGAGCCACGAGCAGGACGAGCGCGATTCCGGTGCCGATGATCGGGGCCAGCACGCTGGCAGCGGCCAGCACCGCGATCGTCGCGATCACCAGCGGGCTCCACGCGGACACCGGGCCGGCGGTCCCCTGCCCGCGCCCGGCCTTCGCGCCCGCCGCCAGCGGCGCAGCTCCGGCCGGCCCGCCGGTGCCGACTCGTCCCGGCAGCTCCGCCCAGCCCGGCCCGGCACCAGCTGACCCGGCACCGCCAGCCAGCCCAGCACCGCCAGCGAACCCGGGTCCGCCAGCCAGCCCAGCACCGCCAGCGAACCCGGGTCCGCCGGCCAGGCCTGCTCCACCCGGCCAGGGCGGTCCGCCCGCCCAGGACCCCGCGCCTGGCGCCCCGGTGCGGCGATCGGCTGGCAGACCGGGGGCGTCAGGCACGCCGCCGACCGGACCGTAGTGCACCGGTGGCAGCAGGTCGCGCACGTCGCCAGGCCTCGCCGCGGGCAGCGGCCGGGTCGAATTCGGCCTGGCCAGGCCGCCAGGCTGATCAACCATCGTGTCCGAGGGCCCGCCCAGCATCGCCGCTGGCCGGCCAGCTACGGCACCGCCGGCCACGGCGCCCCCCGCAGCGGCACCGGCGGCTGCGGGACCGCCGGTCACG
Organism: uncultured Actinomycetota bacterium; assembly: GCA_963850875.1. Taxonomy (GTDB): domain Bacteria; phylum Actinomycetota; class Actinomycetes; order Streptosporangiales; family Streptosporangiaceae; genus Chersky-822. The sequence goes on along the minus strand of CAWKNA010000003.1, from coordinate 169,168 downwards.
GTATCGCCGGCCACCAGCATCGCCGGGCCAGGCACCAATGCAGCCGGGTCCAGCGACGCCGCCCACTGGCTAAGCTCGGCCGCGGACGGCCGGGCGGCGGGGTCACGGGACAGCGACCGGAGCACCAGGGGGCGCAGCGGGACCGGCAGGGTGTCCAGGTCCGGCTGGCCGTGCACGATCCGGTAGAAGATGGTCTCGAATGTCCCGGTGCCGAACGGCGGCCGGCCGATCGCGGCGAACGCCAGCGTGGCGCCGAGCGAGTGCACGTCCGCGGCGCAGCCGCTTTCCTTGCCCTCGATGACCTCGGGCGCCAGGTAGCCGGGTGTGCCCATGAACATGCCGGTCATAGTCAGCCGGCTCGTCTCAGGCAGCTGGGCGATGCCGAAGTCGATGACCACCGGCTCGCCGTCGGCGATCATCACGTTGCCCGGCTTGAGATCGCGGTGCACCACGCCGGCGGCATGCACGGCCGCGAGTGCCTCGGCCAGGCCGCACGCCAGCCTGGCCAGCGCAGTACCCATCAGCGGGCCGCTCTGGCTGACGATGGCATCCAGCGTCAGCCCGGGGACGTATCTGGTTACGATGTAGGGCGGATCGCCGTCCACGTCGGCATCGACGACCTCGGCCACGTACGGGCTGCGCACCCGGCGCATCGTCTCGACCTCGCGGGCCAGCCGCCGCCTGGCGTTCTCCTCCGCGGCCATGGCCGGATGCAGGGCCTTGACCGCCACCAGCTGGCCGGCCGCGTCGGCGGCCAGGTACACGACCCCCATGCCGCCCTCGCCGAGCCGCCTCAGCAGGCGGTACGGCCCAAGCCGCTCCGGCGTCCGGTCCTGCACCTTCATGACCTAATAGCTTACGGATCGGATCGCGTCCGGTGGCTGACGGCGGCCACGGAAGCGGGCCGGCTACCGGCGCCAAGCCGCTTTTATGGCATAACGAATCGCTTGGCGCGGGACAATCCGCGACAGGCCGGTGACCGCCTGGTACTGCGTGCCCGGCACGCACAGCGGTCGTCCGGCGGCGACCGCGGCCAGCCCGGCCCTGGCCACCCGATCCGGGTCCAGCCAGGCGAATCGCGGCACCCCGGCTAGCTCGTCCGGCGTGTCCTGGGACTCGGTCCTGGTGAATCCCGGGCACAGCGCTGTGACGTGCACCCCCCGGCCGATCACCTCGGCGTGCAGGCTCTCGCTGAACGAGGTCACGAACGCCTTGGTCGCGCCGTACACAGCCGATCTGGGCAGCGCGAGGAACCCGGCGACCGAGGACACGTTGAGCACCCCGCCATGCCCGGCGGCCAGCATGGCTGGCAGCGCCGCGTGGGTGAGTCGCACCGGGGCGAGCGCGTTCAGCATGACCTGGCCGACGACGGCATCGGGCCCGAGTTCGGCGAACTCACCAGGCACGCCGAAGCCTGCGTTATTGACCAGCAGCTCGATTGGCCTGTCCTTCTCGGCCAGCCTGCTCTGAACCGCCGCCACCCCGGTCTCGGTGGTCAGGTCCGCGGTCAGCACCTCGACGTTCACCTGGTGGGCGACGCGCATGGCCACCGCAAGCCGGTCCAGCCGCTCGGTCCGGCGCGCCACGATCACCAGGTCGATGCCGTCTGCCGCTGCCAATCTGGCGATGTGCTCGCCGATCCCGCTGGATGCTCCGGTGATGAGGGCAGATCGGTAGGCCTGGTGCACGACCCCGCCTAGCTTCCGGCCACCAGGCGGCGCAGCGCCGTGGCGGTGGCCGCGTTCTGCTCGGCGTGCGCGACCAGCCCCCTGGCCAGCTCGGCCGCCCACTCGCTGATCGGGACGGTGTTCCTGGACAGCACGATGCCGCGGACCTCATGGCAGACCTCGGCGACCGGTGCACCACGCTGGACGCCGAGGGTCATCGTCTTCTCGCCGAGCCGGACCGCGATCTTGGTGATGGTTCCCGGGCGGTTCTTCGCCCGGTCCGACATGGTCCTGGCCCGCTCCACGGTGACGCAGCCTGGCGGCAGGGACTCGCCCAGAGACTCGGTCAGCACCCTGGCGTAGATGGCGATGTCACTGCTGTCAGCCCGCAGCGCCGCAGTCACCATCTCCAGGGACAGGCCATCATCGGCCCGCGCGCTGTCATTCGCGTCGGTCATCTGTCGTTCCGTTCTGCCCAGTCCCCGCCAGCCACAGTCGATGCCAGCAACCAGCCACAATCGATGCTAGCCAGCACCCGATGCGAGGCGGCACCGATCTGCCGCCCGCCACCGAGCCCGGCCAGCCCGGCCAACCCGGACCAGGCAGGTCGCTGGCTACCGTCCGGCGAACGTAGCCTTCCCTGGTCCATTCTCCACGAAGCTGCGCATGCCCGTGCGCTGGTCCTCCGTGGCGAACAGGCCGGCGAAGTGCAGCCGCTCGATCTCCAGCCCGGTATCGAGATCGGCATCGAGGCCCTCGTCGATCGCCTGCTTGGCGGCCCGGAGCGCCACCGCGGGACCATGCGCGTATCTGGCGACCAGTTCCCGCGCTGCCTGATACACCTCGGCGTCGGGTACGACCTGGTCGACCAGCCCGATCGCCAGCGCCTCTGCCGCGCCGACAAACCGGCCGGTGAAGACGATGTCCTTGGCTCTTGCTGGCCCGATCAGCCGCGGCAGCCGCTGCGTGCCGCCGGCTCCGGGGATCACGCCGAGCAGGATCTCGGGCTGACCGACCTTCGCGCTCTCGCCAGCGACCCTGAAGTCCGCGCACAGGGCAAGCTCGAGGCCGCCGCCCAGCGCATAGCCGGTGATCGCCGCGACCACCGGCTTCCCGATCCTGGCCACAGCGGTGAAGGAGTCCTGCAGCCGCCTGCTGTCGGCGGCCATCGTGGTGTAGCTGGCGTGCTCCATCTCCTTGATGTCGGCACCAGCGGCGAACACCCGCTCGCCACCATAGATGACGACAGCGCGGACCTGCTGGTCCTCACCGACCTGGGCCGCAGCTGCCGCGATCTCAGTCTGAACCTGGGCATTCAGTGCGTTCATCGGCGGCCGGTCCAGCCGGATCGTTGCGATCGCCTGGTCGGTCTCCACTCGCACGAACTCGCCCATGAGCACCTCCGCCGGTCCGCGGTGCGGCTGCCCAGCCGCGCCAGAGTCAGGAGTCGCCCGGGCTCCTGCCCGCGCATCGGTGATCTTACGCAGAAGGTCATCGCAGATCGAGCCGCGACCGTCCAGCTCTTACCCGAGCATTCCCCGGTTCCCCGGGCAGGCTAAGCCAGGAGCGATACCGTGATGCGGCCAGCAGGCGCATCGATCCATCGCTGCGCAACTGCGCTCCGCAGAGCGGTAGCTGCAGGAGCCTGCCCGGTGACTAACCGGGCAGGCTCCTGCGTCCGAGCCGCAGGATCGGCTGCTCGGTTACTCACCGACCGCACGCGGCAGACTCACTCCCTGCCAGCTGTTCAGGAAGCCTCGCACCTCTGACTCGCTGTACCGGCGGTGGCCGCCCGGGGTGCGGATCGAGGAGAGCTTGCCGCCTCTGGCCCACCGGGTCACGGTCTTCGGGTCGACCCGAAGCATGGCCGCAACCTCGGCGGGCGTTAGGAGGCGATTGTCCGGCTTGATCTGGGTTCTCACGGCTGCGGTTCCTCTCATTTACTTCGGCGGTGATGATGTTGTGACTGAGAGTGACCACTCTGGCCACTACTCATTGGAGCCGTCGAATCACAGGATGTCACATGAGCCTAGATTTTGCAGGCGTTCTGACCGGCAAGACGACAAATTTCGCCGGGCACGCCTGATGTCTTCGCTTGAATGACGTTAAAGGGAGCAATGCGGTTTACTGCGCACCGTAACTTCTTAATCACATCGAGTATCCGACCTCGGTTACGGCTACCGACCTGGGCTTTTACCGCAGATCGCCGCTCACCATTCCAGCCGTCGCGACCGGCGCTGAGATCAGGCCCATCTCGGCAGGGCCGTAGAGCAGCGGATGGCGCGGCAGCACCCGGACCGTATAGCCGAACGGCCCCGGCTGGCCGAGGATCGCATCGCCGCAGTACCAGGCGACCGAATCCGGACCCGGCTGCGTCTCGAGCGACAGCTCGGCACGGACCGGATCGGCGATCTCGTCGTCGTCGCCCGCCCGCCCGTAGACCACCTCGACGGTCACGTCATCGGGCGAGAGTTCGCCGAGCGCCACCCCAACTCGGACGGTCAGCCTCGAGCCGGGGCGCAACTCGCCGTCGTCGGTATCCACCAGCCCAACCTGAACGCCTGGCCAGGCAGCGGTGACCCGCTGCTTCCAGGCGGCCAGCTCGGCCGCGCCGGTGAAGGCGCCATCGGCGCCGACAGCCAGCGCACGGCAAGCCTGGGCGGCTGGCCGATACAGCTCGGTCGAGTACTGCCGCACCATCCTGGTGGCCTGCGCCTTGGGCCCCATCGTCCGCAGCGTGTGGGTGATCATCTCCAGCCAGCGGCGCGGCAGGCCGTCACTTCCCCGGTCATAGAACATCGGTGCCACCGAAAGGCTGAGCAGGTCGTACAGTGCCGCGGCCTCGACTCCATCCCGGCGCTCCGGATCTATCACCGAGTCGGCCGACGGGATCGCCCAGCCGTTCTCCCCGTCGAACCACTCATCCCACCAACCGTCGAGCACGGAGAGATTCAGCGCACCGTTCAGAGCCGCCTTCATCCCTGACGTCCCGCACGCCTCAAGGGGCCGCAGCGGGTTGTTCAGCCACACATCACAGCCCTGGACCAGGGTCCGGCCAAGCGCCATGTCGTAATCAGGCAGGAAGACAATGCGGTGCCGCACCGCTGAGTCATCGGCAAACCGGATCATCTGCTGGATCAGCGCCTTGCCGGGGTCGTCGGCTGGATGCGCCTTGCCGGCGATCACGATCTGCACCGGCCGATCGGGGTCGAGCAGCAGCGCCCTGAGCCGCTCCGGATCATGCAGCATCAGAGTCAGGCGCTTGTAGGAAGGGACTCGCCGGGCGAACCCGATGGTCAGGATTTTCTCATCAAGCGCACCGCCGATCCAGGCCAGCTCAGCGTCGGACGCGCCCCGCTGGCGCCAGGATGCCCGGAGCCGGGATCGCGCCTGGTGCACCAAGCGGCCGCGGAGCAGCGCGCGGATCTGGAAGATCCTGGCCGGATCGGCCGCGACTGCGGTCCAGGCCGCGTTGTCATCGGCGGGCCAGTCGGCGTCGCCGGCCTGGTGACCGGATTCGGCCAGGCTCAGGATCTCGGTAGCCACCCAGGTCGGGCCGTGCACGCCGTTGGTGATCGACCCGATGGGAACCTCAGCGGTATCGAAACCAGGCCACAGCCCGGTGAACATCTCCCGGCTCACCTCGCTGTGCAGCTTGCTGACACCGTTGACCCGCTGGGCCAGGCGCATGCCCATCACGGCCATGTTGAAGACGTCCGGGTCGCCGCCCGGGTACGTCTCAGCGCCGAGCGCGAGCAACCGGTCCGCCGGCAGGGCCGACTCACCGCCGTCGGCGCCGAACTGCTGCTCCACCAGTCCTTTGGCGAACCGGTCAATCCCGGCGGGGACCGGAGTGTGGGTGGTGAAGACGGTACCCGCCCTGGTCAGCTCGATCGCCTCGGCGAATGACGCCCCGGCGGCCAGGTACTCCCTGATCCGCTCGATGCCGAGGAAGCCGGCGTGGCCCTCGTTGGTATGGAAGACCTCCGGCGCGGGGTGACCGGTGATCGCGCAATAGCGCCTGACGGCACGCACGCCGCCGATGCCGAGCAGCAGCTCCTGGCGCAGCCGGTGGTCGCCGCCACCGCCGTACAGCCGGTCAGTTACCTCCCGCAGCCGCGGATCGTTGTCCTCGATGTAGGAATCGAGCAGCAGCAGCGGTACCCGTCCGACGCTGGCGACCCAGATGTGCGCACCCAGCTCGGCATCTTCCGGCAGGCCCACCATCACCCGCACCGGCGCGCCAGCCTCGTCCCGCAGCAGGGCGATCGGCAAGCCAGCCGGATCGGTGGCCGGGTACCGCTCGGCCTGCCAGCCCTCAGCGGACAGCGTCTGGGTGAAGTAGCCATGCCGGTAAAGGAGCCCGACCCCGATCAGCGGGACGCCCAGGTCGCTTGCCGACTTGAGGTGATCCCCGGCCAGGATGCCCAGCCCGCCTGAGTACTGCGGCAACGCAGCGGTGATCCCGTACTCAGGCGAGAAGTAGGCGATGGCCGCAGGACCATCGGTCAGCTGACCAGAAGACTGGTACCAGCGGGGACCGGTCAGGTACACACTGAGCTCATCGACCGCGTCGCTGAGCCGCCTCAGGAAATCAGGATCCGCAGCCAGGCTGGCCAGCCGCTGCTGCGAGACCAATGCGAGCAGCGCGGCTGGATCGTGTCCCGAACGGTCCCAGGCCGCGTGATCGATCTCAGCGAACAGCTCGCGCGTCGGGGCATGCCACGACCAGCGCAGATTGAGCATCAAGGTGCGCAGCGGGGCGAGCGGCTCGGGCAACGCGGGATGGATGGTGAACCGGCGGATTGCTCTCACGCTGAGTGACCTTAATGCGTGATTAGGGCTACCGGCGCCACCGACCCCGGCCCGGCGCGCTGTCACCCCGCCTCGCACGCGACCGAGCCGGGCGGTCAACCGGCTCCCGCGCGACCGTGAAATTCCGGCCGCCGGACCAGCCCCGGTTGCATGCGACCGCGCCGCGCTGGGTAGTTTTCTCCAGTGATCGGCAGGATTCCCATCCTCGATATCCAGCCAATGGTGGACTGCGGGCGGCGTCCGGCCAAGGCAGTCACCGGCGAGACCGTACAGGTCACGTCGACCGTGTTTCGCGAGGGACACGAGATGCTCGGGGCGGGCGTCGTGCTGCGCGATCCGTCGGGCACGCGCCAGGCGCTGGTCGGTATGCGCGAGCTCGCCAAGGGAACCGACCGGTACGGCGCTGACGTGACGCCGTCCGGCGAAGGCTTGTGGCATTTCAGGGTCGAGGCCTGGGGCGATCCGATCGCCCACTGGCGGCATGATGCGGCGATCAAGGTACCAATCGGCCAGGATATCGAGCTGATGCTTGCCGAGGGTGCGCTGCTGTTCGACCGGGCCGCACGCCACGCCGCGGCCGCTGAGCGGGCAGCCCGGGCTATTGCCAGCACGGCCGAGACCTCCGGTCGAAATCTGGGCAAGGGCGCCGAGCGAGCAACCCTCAGCACGGCCCACCCGAACGCCGCCGCCCAGCATGCCGCCGATGACGAGGCCGCGGCGGACCAGGCCGTCGCTGACCAGGTTGCCGCCCAGGCGGCCAGGAAGCTGTTTGAGATGGTCGCTGCGAGGCTTCGCGAGACGGCTGGCCGGCCAGTCGACCGGCTCGGCGCGGCTTACACGGCCGAGGTCACTGAGGCGCTGACCAAGTTCCCGCTCCGCGACCTGACCAGTCACTCGGCATGGTGTCCGCTGATCGTGCACCGGCAACGCGCATTGTTCGGATCGTGGTACGAGTTCTTTCCCCGCTCCGAGGGGGCGAAGATCGACCCCAAGGGAGGCCGCCGGCCGATCTCAGGAACGCTGCGGACCGCAGCACGGCGGCTGGACGACATCGCCGCGATGGGATTCGACGTCGTCTACCTTCCGCCGGTGCACCCGATCGGCACGACCGCGCGCAAGGGCAAGAACAACGCGCTCACGGCCGGGCCTGACGATCCAGGCTCACCATGGGCGATCGGCTCGCCGGAGGGCGGTCACGACGCCATCCATCCCGTCCTCGGCACCCTGGACGACTTCGACGCATTCGTGGCGCGGGCCGCTGCTCTCGGCCTCGAAGTCGCGCTTGACCTGGCCCTGCAGGCCTCACCAGACCATCCGTGGGTCACCGAGCACCCGGCCTGGTTCACGACGCGCGCTGACGGCACGATCGCTCACGCCGAGAACCCGCCCAAGAAGTACCAGGACATCTACCCGCTGAACTTCGATAACGATCCCGAGGGGATCTACACCGAGGTCCTCCGGATAGTGCGGCACTGGATCAGTCATGGCGTCACGATCTTCCGAGTGGACAACCCGCACACCAAGCCACTGCCGTTCTGGGAGCGACTGCTCGCCGAAGTGGCCGCCAGCGACCCGGACGTGCTCTTCCTGGCCGAGGCATTCACCAGGCCAGCGATGATGCATGCACTTGCGATCATCGGCTTCCATCAGTCGTATACGTACTTTACGTGGCGCAATTCCGCCGCCGAACTGGCCGAGTACCTGACCGAGCTATCCGGCCCTGCCGCCACCTACATGCGGCCGAATTTCTTCGTTAACACTCCAGACATCCTCGGCGAGTACCTGCAGCACGCCGCGTCCTCCGCGTTCAAGGTCAGAGCGGTGCTCGCGGCGATGCTGTCTCCGTCGTGGGGCGTCTACTCCGGCTACGAACTATGCGAGAATTCCCCGCTCCGGCCGGGTAGCGAAGAGTACCTGGACTCGGAGAAGTACCAGTACCGACCCCGCGACTGGGCGAGCGCCCGAAGAATGAACCTGAGCATCACGCCCTTCATTACTCAACTCAATGCAATCAGGCGATCACATCCCGCTCTGCAGCAAATTCGGAACCTCCGCTTCCATTTCCCGGACCAGCCGGAGATTCTGTGCTTTTCTAAGAGTGTGGGTGCGCCGAGGACCGGCGCTCCTGGCGGCGATACGGTTCTCGTCGTTGTGAATCTCGACCCACACCAGCCGCGTGAGGCAACCGTCTGGCTGGACGGAGCCGCGCTCGGATTTGATGTCAGCGCCGGGTTCACGGTAACCGACGAGCTGACCGGTGCGTCTTACCGGTGGGGCGCAGTCAACTACGTTCGCCTGGATCCGGGTAGCGCACCCGCGCATATCTTTAGGGTTACCGCCGACCAGCCAGGCGGCGGTGGCCGGCCGGGCTAGCGCCGCACGATAACGGCCATAAGGCACAATACTGCGAAAGCAGCACAGCGAGCACGACAAGCATCCGGTCCGCAGTCGGCCGGGCGCCGCGAGCGACCTGGCGCAACTTCGGGCGCGGCCAGGCAGCGCACCCCGCACCCCCACAATTTCGGCACGCGAGGGAGAGACCGCAGTGGCGATACATCCGGACCCAGCGCTTGGAACCGCCGGACCGCTGAGCCCGTTCCGGCCCAGTCCGGCAGCGCCCACCGAGCCGGTACCCGACTCGTTCTCCTTCGACAAACCGCGCGACCCGCAATGGTTCAAGCACGCCGTCTTCTACGAGGTGCTGGTCCGCGGCTTCCATGACTCGAACGGCGATGGTACCGGGGATCTGCGCGGCCTCATCTCCCGGCTCGATTACCTGCAGTGGCTCGGCATCGACTGCGTCTGGCTGCTGCCGATCTACAAGTCGCCGCTGAAAGACGGTGGCTATGACATCGCCGACTTCATGGAGATCCTGCCCGAGTTCGGCACGATCGGTGACTTCGTCGAGCTGGTGGAGGCTGCGCACGCCCGCGGTATCCGGGTGATCGCCGACCTGGTGATGAACCACACAAGCGACCAGCATCCGTGGTTCCAGGCATCACGCACCGACCCGAACGGCCCGTACGGAGACTTCTACGTCTGGTCGGACACAGACGACCGGTACCCAGAGGCGCGGATCATCTTCGTCGACACCGAGCAGTCCAACTGGACCTACGACCCGGTCCGCGGCCAGTACTACTGGCACCGCTTCTTCGCCCACCAGCCCGACCTGAACTACGAGAACCCGCTGGTGCAGGACTCGATGCTGGAGGTTCTGCGGTTCTGGCTCGACCTCGGAATCGACGGATTCCGGCTCGACGCGGTCCCCTACCTTTATGAGCGCGAAGGCACCAACTGCGAGAACCTCAAAGAGACGCACGAGTACCTGCGACGGATCCGAGCCGAGATCGACCGTCTCTACCCGGACCGGGTCCTGCTTGCCGAGGCGAACCAATGGCCGGCCGACGTGGTCGAGTACTTCGGCGATCCAAGCGTCGGCGGTGATGAGTGCCACATGGCATTCCACTTCCCGCTGATGCCGCGCATCTTCATGGCGGTCCGGCGCGAACAGCGCTACCCGATCTCCGAGATTCTCGCCCAGACGCCGGAGATCCCGTCCGGCTGCCAGTGGGGCATCTTCCTGCGTAACCACGACGAGCTGACCCTGGAGATGGTCACCGACGAGGAGCGGGACTACATGTGGAGCGAGTACGCCAAGGACCCGAAGATGAAGGCCAACATCGGGATCAGGCGCCGGCTCGCCCCGCTGCTCGACAACGACCGCAATCAGCTGGAGCTATTCACCGCGCTGCTGCTGTCGCTGCCCGGCTCGCCGGTCATGTACTACGGCGACGAGATCGGCATGGGCGACAACATCTGGCTCGGTGACCGCGACGGCGTCCGGACCCCCATGCAGTGGACGCCGGACCGGAACGGCGGCTTCTCGCTCAGCGACCACCAGCGGCTCTACCTTCAGCCGAACAACGATCCGATCTACGGGTACCAGGCGATCAACGTGGAGGCGCAGGAGCGCAACACCGGCTCGCTGCTGCACTGGACCCGCCGCATGATCGAGATTCGCAAGCGGCACTCGGTGTTCGGACTAGGCAGCTGCGCCGAGCTGACCAGCTCGAACCCCTGCGTGCTCGCCTTCGTCAGGGAATACACGGGAACCGGCGCCAACGAGCCAGCGGGGAATCCGATCCTGTGCGTGAACAACCTGTCCAAGTTCCCGCAGCCGGTCGAGCTAGATCTCAGCAGGTACAACGGGTACTCGCCGGTGGAGTGCATGGGCGGGGTCGCTTTCCCGCCAGTGGGCGAGCTGAGCTACCTGCTGACCCTGCCAGGCCACGGCTTCTACTGGTTCGTGCTCGAACCGCCCGGTTAAGCCCTCGACACATCATGATCACGCGGTTCTTTCAGTCGTAGCTGCTGAAAGAACCGCGTGATCAAGGAATACGGCAGCCTCGGGCGGCTACAGACGGACGTGAGCTGCAGGGAATGCGCCGGTAACGGGGAATTGGCGCTGGCCAACGTCGCCCGCACGACGTCGGGTCGAGCCGACCGGCACCCCGGGTCCGATCGCCTGTTAGGCGACTGTTTGACTCGTGTGATGACCCGTCGCGCCCTCGCCGATCTGCTGGCGGCCTGGCTTCCAGCGCAGCGGTGGTTCGCTGGCAACGGGACCGAGATCCGGGACATCGCCATCACGGCCGACACCACGCTGGCCACCGGAGATGCTGAGCTGCGGCACCTGATCGTCGCTGTCGGCGCTGGTGCCGAGGTCGTCAGCTACCAGGTACTCGTCGGCTTCAGGTCGGATCTGCCGCCAGCGCTCGCCCATGCGGTGATCGGGTCGGCTGGAGCCGGCCAGATCGCGTATGACGCGCTCCGCGATCCCGAGCTGACCTCCGTCCTGCTGCGAGGCATCGCCGCGGAGCGGATCGCCGGCCCGCTCCGGTTCGGCGCCGAACCTGGTGCCGTGATCGACCCCGCTGCGGCCGGCCGCACCCTGCCGGCTGAACAGAGCAACACCAGCATCGTCTTCGGTGACCAGGCCATCTTGAAGGTGCTGCGACGACCGTTCGAGGGGCGGCACCCCGACCTGGAGCTGCCCAGAGCGCTGGCCGCAAACGGCTCTCACCTGGTGGCCGTGCCGCTTGGCTGGATCGAGACGGCGGCAGGTACGGCCCAGGCAGCCGGAGCAAGGCAGGCCGACGGCGCGGAACCGACCGTGCTGGCCATCTTGTCGCAGTACTTCGCAGGCGCCCGCGACGGCTGGTCACTGGCCACGGCCAGCCTGCAGGCACCGGAACCTGACTTCACCGGCGAGTCTCGCCAGCTCGGGCAGGCCACGGCCAGGCTGCACGCCGAGCTCGCGACCGCGTTCGGCACGGTGCCGCTGAGCCGTCAGGAGCTGGCCGGGCTAGCCGGAACAATGAACGCCGAGCTGGACCTCGCCATCAAAGCGGTGCCCGAACTGCGCCTCCATCAAGACAACATGCGGGCCTGTTACGCCGAGCTCGCCGGACTGACGGGCCAGGCGCGCACGCAGCGGATCCACGGCGACTTCCACCTCGCCCAGGTGCTCAGCAGCGAAGGCGGCTGGGTGGTACTTGACTTTGAGGGTGAGCCTTCAGTGCCGCTGGCGCAGCGCCGGGCCCACGCACTGGCCCTTCGAGACGTCGCGGGCATGCTCCGCTCGTTTGACTACGCGGCCCGGCATCAGTCCCTGGCCCGGCCGTCGGACCAGCGATTTCCTGAGCAGGCGCTTGACTGGGCCCGGAGCTGCACAGCTGCGTTCTGCGCCGGGTACGCGGAGGCGAGCGGAGCCGATCCGCGCGAAAGCGGACCGTTGCTTCGCGCGCTGACTTACCAGAAGGCTGTATACGAGGCGGTCTACGAAGTCAGGCACCGGCCTGACTGGCTGCCGATCCCACTCTCAGCACTCGCGGAGGCAGGTTCATGACAGCCACGGGCAAGCCGGCCGGCCAGCCTGACCAGTCCGGCCAGCCCAGCGCACCCGGACAGCCAAGTGCACCAGGTCCGGCCGATGCGGCCGGCCAGCCCGGCGCACCCGGACCGATCACCGCACCCGGACAAGCGCTGGAGGCCGATCCGGTCAGCCACGACGAGATCAACGCCATCCTGACGGGCCACCACCATGATCCGCACTCGGTGCTCGGTATGCACCCCGGTCCTGGCGGACTGATCGTCAGAGCGCTACGGCCACTGGCCCTGGCGGTCACGGTAGTGCTGCCTGACGGCACCAGGTACCCGATGCACCACCTGCATGAGGGCGTCTTCTCGGTGACGCTGCAGGTCGGGGAGATCAGTGACTACCGGCTAGCGGTCAGCTACTCCCCCGATGGGCCCGAGCTCCTGGTGGACGATCCGTACCGGCACCTGCCCACACTCGGCGAGGTGGATCTGCACCTGATCGCCGAGGGCAGGCACGAGGAATTGTGGCGCACACTCGGCGCCCGAGTACGGTCACAGCCCGAAGGGACGGCATTCGCGGTCTGGGCGCCGAACGCGAGGAGTGTCCGACTGGTCGGTGACTTCAACCACTGGGATGGCCGGGCACATCCGATGCGCTCGCTCGGCTCATCGGGCGTCTGGGAGCTGTTCCTGCCAGGAGTCGGCACCGGCGCCAGGTACAAGTTCGACATCTGCGGCAGGGACGGCCGCTGGCACCGCAAGGCCGACCCGATGGCCGCCTTCGCCGAGGAGCCGCCGGCCACCGCCTCGGTCGTCTTCGAATCCGGCTACCAGTGGGCCGACCAGGACTGGATGGCGGCCAGGGCGAAGCGAGATCCGCTGCGCGAGCCGATGAGCATCTACGAGGTTCACATCGGCTCCTGGCGACCCGGGCTTTCGTATCGAGAGCTCGCCGACGACCTCGTTGAATATCTAAGTGACCGCAGGTTCACGCATGTCGAGTTCATGCCGGTGGCCGAGCACCCGTTCGGTGGCTCCTGGGGTTACCAGGTGACGTCCTTCTACGCGCCGTCGGCCAGGTTCGGCACGCCGGACGAATTCCGCTACCTGGTTGACCGGCTGCACCAGGCCGGAATAGGGGTATTTGTCGACTGGGTGCCTGCTCATTTCGCCACCGACGAATGGGCGCTTGGCCGATTCGACGGCACACCGCTTTACGAGCATGCCGATCCGCGGCGCGGCGAGCATCCCGACTGGGGCACTCTGATCTTCGACTTCGGCCGGAAAGAGGTGCGGAACTTCCTGGTCGCCAACGCCGTGTACTGGTTCGAGGAGTTCCATATCGACGGCCTCCGGGTGGACGGCGTCGCCTCGATGCTGTACCTGGACTATTCGCGCGCCGCCGGTCAGTGGACTCCGAATGTGCTCGGCGGCCGGGAGAACCTGGACGCCGTCTCGTTCCTGCAGGAAGTGAACGCCACCTGCTACAAACGATCAGCAGGCATCGTGATGATCGCCGAGGAGTCCACTGCCTGGCCCGGCGTCACCAGGCCGGTGCACCTGGGCGGGCTCGGATTCGGCCTGAAATGGAACCTCGGCTGGATGCACGACACCCTGGCGTACCTCTCGCACGACCCGGTGTTCCGCCGCTACCACCACAACGAGCTGACGTTCTCGATGATGTACGCCTACAGCGAGAACTTCGTGCTTCCGCTCTCGCACGACGAAGTGGTGCACGGCAAGGGATCGCTGCTGCGCAAGATGCCGGGAGATGCGTGGAAGCAGTTCGCCGCGCTCCGGGCGCTGCTCGGCTACATGTGGGCCCATCCGGGTAAGCAGCTGCTGTTCATGGGATCGGAGTTTGGCCAGCAGGCGGAGTGGTCGGAGCAGCACGGCCTGGACTGGGGGGCGCTTGGCGATCCGGCCCACGCCGGGTTGCGCCGGCTGGTCGATGAGCTGAACCAGGCCTACACCGGCCTGCCGGCGCTCTGGCGCGAGGACTTCTCGCCGGCCGGATTCAGCTGGATCGACGCCAATGACGCGTTCGGCAACACGATCTCATTCCTGCGGTTCGCCGACGATGACCCGGCGGTCGCCTGCGTGGCGAACTTCTCCGGGGATCCGCACTACCGGTACCGGCTCGGGTTGCCTTCGGCCGGCCGCTGGCGCGAGCTGATCAACACCGACGCCGACGCCTACGGCGGTAGCGGGGTCGGCAACCTGGGGTCGGTCGAGGCCGTGCTCGAACCCTGGCACGGCCGACCCGCGTCCGCGGTGCTTACCCTCCCGCCGCTCGCCGTGCTCTGGCTCGTCGCCACGGATGCCGCCTCGTCCGGTTCAGCGTGATCGCGGTCGTTAGGCACAGCGACTGACAATCGCCCGCGATGACGGTCAAATGGCGGGCTCTACGAGCGCGTCTTCATCGGCGCCGAACTGGCGTGGATCGCGCTGACTACTGACATAGCTGTTCCGTGCGGGCAGCAGAGCACAGATCGGCGCGGCCCCCGTGACCCCGCCGGAAGGCTGACTCGCTGCCGTCCCAACATGGCGCCGTGGGCTGCGTTAACGTCGCTGGTAAGGGACAGCCGCCGGAACGGGAGAGCAGCCTTGGATGAAGAGCTTCACTCGGACTTGCCCGAGCATGAACCGGTGCCCGCCGATGCGGCAGCGCAGGTCACCGCGCGGGTGGCGGCCGGGCTGGCCGCTGGCCAAGGCGGCGCGAGCGGCGCGAGCGGCACCGGCCGGATGCCGGCGATGTACCTCGGGCACGGCGCGCCGCCGTTGGTCGACGACCCGCTGTGGACGACGCAGCTTGCTGCCTGGGCAGGTGCTCTGCCACGGCCGTCGGCCATCCTGGTTGTGTCGGCGCACTGGGAATCGGCGCCGCTGACCATCGGCGCTACCGATGACGCCGCGCCGCTGATCTATGACTTCTACGGATTCCCACAGCGGTACTACCAGGCGACCTATCCGGCCCCTGGCGCGCCGACCCTCGCCAGTCAGGTCCGGGCCCTGCTGTCCGGCACCGAGCCGGTGGCGCAGGCGCCCGACCGCGGCCTGGACCACGGCGCCTATGTTCCGCTGACCGTGATGTACCCGGGCGCCGATATCCCGGTGCTCCAGATCTCGATGCCCACCCTGGATCCGGACCGGCTGCTGCGGATCGGCGCGGCACTCGCGCCGCTACGGGATGAGGGCGTGCTGATCATGGGCAGCGGCTTCCTTACCCACGGGCTGCCGTTCCTGCGCGACTTCAGGTTCGACGCGCCGCCGCCCGGCTGGTCCACCGAATTCGACCACTGGGCGGCTGAGGCGCTCGACCGGGGTGACGTGGACGCGCTCGCGGCGTTCCGTCGCGCGCCCGGTGCCAGGTACGCGCACCCGACCACCGAGCACTTCGCTCCGCTCTTCGTGACGCTCGGAGCCACTGCCGCACCGGCGCCGGTCACCACCATCACCGGTTACTGGCTCGGCCTCGCCAAAAGGTCGTTCCAAGTGGCCTAAGCCCGTCAGGACGTGCCAAACCGCGCCTCCATCGCCGCCAGCTTGTCGACCATGTCACTCAGCACCTGATCCTGGGCTTGCAGGTGCTCTTGGATCTTCACCGCCTCGTGCAGCACGGCGTCGGCATCGTTGTAGGTGGCCTCAGATCGCTTGTCCGCCGCAGCGGCCAGCACGTTCTGGCCGACGATGATGACGCTCAGCAGCACCAACTGGAGGAACGTCTGGGAGATCCAGGACACCAGAACGACCGCGCTCCCTGACTTGATCGCGGGCGGAAGGCTGACCAGGGCCAACGCGGCGAAAGCGTAGGCGCACCACATGGTGCCGACCCCGGTCGTCACCTTCACTGCGAACCAGGTGTTGAACCGGGCGGCGGCATTGCCGGTGGGCAACTGGTCGGCGACCTTGACCGGTCCCTCGGCAGCCCCCTCGAGCTTCTTCTTCGTCCGGTGGTGCGGGATGTACTGGTAAATATCGGTGGCCATCGGTTACTCCTTCAAGTGGTCGCGACTCGGTCGGCCGAACTCGACCTGCAGAAACTCATCTTGGCCTCAAGCCACGAACGAGCGCTCGACAACGAACCCATTTCGACCTAGACCAGACATCGATCAGCACGGCGCAGCCACGCCAGCTCAGTCATAGCAGGGCCAGCAGCCAGCGCGGGCCGGTCACGGCGGCACCTGCGGCCTCACATCGGGCGCGCAACTCCCGGTCGGCGGTAACCACCAGCCGGTGACCTGCGACCGACGCCGCGAGTGCAGCGATCTGGTCGTCGCCTGAGCCAGCAGCCCGGACGACTCGCAATCGGCCGTCGGCCGCGACCACCCGGTCGGCCGCCGCCTTCGCCGCGCCCTCAAGCACCACCACGATCTGCGGGAACCATCGCTCAAGCGCGGGCACCCCGACCGATTCAGGCAGCTCGGTCACGCCGCGCGAAGCCACCGCCGCCAGCTCATCGCACAGCCGCAGCGCAGCTCCGGCCCGGTCTCGCCACCAGCCGTCCGGCCGTGAACCCATGACATTGGCGGCGTCCACGATGATGGTCAGCGGAGCCAGCACGTCCCGCAGGGCGGACCATTGCTCGGCGAATCCAGGATGCAGTCTGAGCTGGCCGACGTCGGTAACCGGCACCCAGGCGACGTCCCTGGTCTCGTCGCTGGCGGCAGTCACAGCCAGGGGTTCGGCGGCATTGGCCAGCACGGTCAGATAGGTCCAGCCGCCATGATCGTCCTGCAGCAGCCCGTGCACGCTGACCGCGGCCGGAGCGATGGCGCACTCCTCGGCCGCCTCGCGCAAGGCGGCACGCACCGCCGATTCATGGCTGTCCCGGGCACCGCCCGGCGGACCCCAGGCCCCGCCGTGACTGCCCCAGAAGCTGCGCTGCTGCAGCAGCACGGTGGTCCGGCCCGCCGGGTCAGGCGCCGACACCAGCAGGCCGGCCGCCCCGTGCCTGCCCCAGTGCCGATGGCCCTGGCGGCAGCGGGTCCAGCCATTCCCATCGCGCACAGTCATCCCTGCGACGATAGCTGACCTAGGCTGAACCCATGGAATCAGCGCTGACCGGTACTGTCACCAAACTCGCCAAGATGCGCGCTGCGCCGCTGATCCTGGAACTTGACCTGACCGACGGGCTACTCGAGGCCAGACCAGCCGAGCTGCTGTCGGCAGTGCTGACCAGGCGGCAGAACTCCCTGGCCGAGATCGTCAGCGGCCTGAAGCAGGCCCGCTCCGACGACCGGGTTAAGGCGCTGATAGTCAAGGTCGGCGGCAGGCCGATCGGGCTCGGCATGGTCCAGGAACTGCGCGGCGCGGTCGAGCAGTTCCGCGCGGCCGGTAAGGTGACGGTCGCCTGGGCCGATACCTTCGGCGAGTTCTCGGCTGGCAATGTGCCCTACTACCTGGCGACCGCGTTCGAGACGATCTACCTGCAGCCATCCGGCGACCTCGGCCTGACCGGACTCGCGGTCGAGCGGGTCTTCCTGCGCGGCGCGCTTGACAAGCTCGGCGTGACGTTCGAGGTCGGCGCCAGGCATGAGTACAAGAGCGCGGCCGAGCAGCTGACCGAACGCGGTTTCTCCGGCCCGGCCCGTGAGGCCACCGAGCGGATGACCAAGTCGGTCACCGCGCAGCTCGCCGAGGCGGTCGCTAAGCGCGGCCAGATCTCCGCCGATGACGCCGACCAGCTGATCAACAACGGCCCGTACCTCGCCGAACAGGCCCTGGCGGCGGGGCTGGTCGATGCGCTCGGCTACCGGGACGAGGTCTACGCAGCCGTCCGCAAGCGGGCGGGCAGCGATGCGATGCTGGTCTACCTGGGCCGGTACCAGCGGTCGAGGGAGCTGGCGCAGCGGGCCAGGCGGATGACGTCACCACGGGGCCCCGTGGTGGCACTCATCCACGCGACCGGCCCGATCCGGCGCGGCCGGAGCGGACGCAGCGCGATGTCCGGGAGCGCGATGGGCTCGGACAGCATTGCGGCCGCGATCCGCGCGGCCACCGCCGATCCGGGCGTCCGGGCGATCGTGCTGAGGGTGAACAGCCCGGGCGGCTCGTACGTGGCGTCCGACACCATCTGGCGTGAGGTGGTCAGGGCACGGACGGCCGGGAAACCGGTCGTCGTGTCGATGAGCGATGTCGCCGCGTCCGGCGGTTACTTCATCTCGATGGCGGCCGACACGATCGTCGCCCAGCCAGGTACGGTGACCGGATCGATCGGCGTCGTGGTCGGCAAGCCGGTGCTGTCTGAGCTGCTCGGCAAGGCGGGCGTATCGACTGACTCGATCATCCAGGGCCAGCACGCGACCATGTTCAGCACCTCGCATCCGTTCACCGAGGAGGAGTGGGCGCTGGTCAACAGCTGGCTTGATCACATCTACGCCGACTTCACCGGAAAGGTCGCCACCGGCCGCAGGCTGTCCGCCGAGCGGGTGCACGAACTGGCCAGGGGCCGGGTCTGGACCGGTTCCGACGCGCTGGAGCACGGCCTGGTCGACGAACTCGGCGGGCTGGAAACCGCGGCGGCGATCGCCCGCCGCCGGGCCGGACTGCCCGCCACCGCACCGCTGGTCCCGTTTCCGAGAATGAGCCCGCTTGAGCGGTTCCGGCCCACCACGAGCAGCGAGGATCGCCGCGCCGCCGCCAGGCTCGCGGGCGGGACCTGGGCCGGCGTCATCAGCGCGGCCGGGACCGGGGGTCTCGCCGCTGTGGCAGGCGCGGTCGGAGCCGATCTGCTCGCCGAGAGCTGGGGCCCGGCGTGGCGGCTGGCAGCCAGGTGCGGACTCCCGCAGGAGGGGCCGCTGATGCTCCCCGGCAGCTGGACATTCCATTGACGAAACGGACCAGCGCCACCGACTCGCCCGCCGCTTTCATGGACGCACTCGGGGCGATTGCCAGCAGCGTCTGCATGGTCACCGTGGCCGACGGGCGGGATGATGTCGGACTGACCGTGAGCGCGTTCTGCCCGGTATCGCTGGAACCGCCGCTGATCCTGGTGGCGCTGATCGCCGAGTCCTACCCCGCCGAGCTGCTCGGCAGGCTGGACAGGTTCGCGGTAACTGTGCTCTCGGCCGGCCAGCGAGCGCTGGCCGGCCGGTTCGCAGTCAGCGGCCGGCCAGGAGCACGGCTATTGCTCGACGACGTGCCGCACCATCGCGGCGCAGCGTCGGGCGCCCTGATCGCCGACGGCGGGCTGGCCGCCCTGGAGTGCGAGGTCACCGACCGCGTCCCGGCCGGCGATCACCTGCTGGTGATCGCTCGCGTGGTCGCCGTGGATGGGGTCGCTGAGTCGGGCAGCCCGCTGATCAGGTTCCGCGGCCGTTATCCAGCTATCGGCCCGCCTTAAATTCGCTGGAGACAGTCGAAGTGTTCTGGCTAGCCTGCAGCGATGGCGAACGCTAGCCAGACCCCAGGCGATCAAACGCCGCCGCAGGGCACGTCGGCTGATCCCGACCGACCCCAGCCCGCGCAGCCCCAGCCCGCGCAGCCCCAGCCGCCGTCAGCTCACGCCACGTCGCTCAGGCTCCGGCCGCTCAGACTCGATGACGAGGCTGCTTTCCTCGCCGGACACCGTCAGATGGCCAGGCGCAGGTCTCCTCGGCGGCAGTGCCGCCGGTCCGCGGCCGGCTTGCGGATCAGTTCGGGTTGTAGGGCGAGGATCGAAGATCGGGGGCTGGAGTCGAACTGAGCGAGCGCAGCATCGCGGTTTCCCTGGACAGCAGCGCGCGCTCCGCGGTCAGCCGCCGGACCGCGTCAGGTTCGGCGAGCAGTGCCTGCCCGTCCGGGATGTCGATGATCATCGAGGCAGCGACCAGATAGGACAGCAGGATGGGCTCGTCGGGTAGCGCAGGGACGCTGATCTCGGCTGCTCCCTGTCCGGCCAGCAGGTCAAGGTAGCCGCGGAACGCGGCCCGCACCGTCTGTGCGGCCAGCCTGGCGGCCGTTTCGTCGCCGATCTCCTCAGCGACCGGCTCCACAACTCCTTGCAGGTACGGCCGCGAGTCGTCGACTTCGATCAGCCGGAATCGCTGAGCGCCGACCGTGATCAGGTCGAACCGGCCATCGTCGTGCTCAGTGATCTGGCGCAGCGTCGCGACGCAGCCGATCTCATACAACGCGGAAACGCCAGCTATCCCCGTTTCGCCGCCCTTGCGGATGGCGATCACACCAAACTGGCGAGGCCGCGGCCCGTCCAGCAGGTCGCGGACAAGCTGCCGGTACCTCTCCTCGAAAATGTGCAGGGGCAGCACCAGCCCTGGGTAAAGGACCGTGCCCAGCGGGAACAACGGCAGCGTCTCGCTCACCCCAGTGACCTTATGCCCGCCGAGGCGCCCAGCCAGTCCGCCGACACCGCTACCTGGCCGGCTGCCGTCTCGCCCTGATGGTGACCCGCTCGTTCATCACCGGCACGACCGCCGTCCAGCCCAGCTCACGGTCGATCCGCTCGCGCAGTGCCGCGGCGGCCGCTTCCTCGCCGTGCACCACATAGGTTGTGACAGGTTCTGGGGCACCCGCGAGCCAGGCCATGATGTCGTCAGCGTCAGCATGCGCAGAGAACGCGTCCACCTCGATCACCTCGGCGCGCACTGGCACGTACTCGCCGTGAATCTTGATCGCGTGGGCTCCGCTGACCAGATCGCGCGCGCGGGTTCCCTGCGCGGCGAAACCAACGATGAGCACCGTGTTGCGCGAGTCGGGGAGCAGATGCCGCAGGTGGTGCAGCACCCGGCCGCCGGTGGCCATCCCGGAGGCCGACACGATCAGCGACGGCTCGGCCGGGTGGTTCGCGGTCATGGACTCCTGCGCCGTGTGCAGTTCCTTCAGCATGCCAGGGTCAAGCGCCGCCGAACCGTCCGCGATGATCTCGGGACGCAGCTCGCTTGAGCCAGCGCTGATCGCCTTGTGGTAGACGGTCAGCGCCGCCAGGGCCATGGGACTGTCGATCAGCACCGGTGCCGACGGGATCTCGCCGGCCAGGCGCAGTTCCCGCAGTGTTCGCAGGATCACCTCGGTCCGGTCCACCGCGAACGCCGGGATGATCACCGAACCGCCGCGTTCCAGGGTGCGGGTGATCGCGTCCGCGAATGCCTGACGGGCGGCCACGTCGCCGTGCAGCCTGTTCCCGTAGGTCGCCTCGACCAGCAGGACATCAGCTCCGGTGAACGGCTCAGGCGGGCAGAGCAGCGGATGCCCTGGGCGGCCAAGATCACCGCTGGTGGCGACCGCGCACGGCTCCCCGCCGACGGCTAGCCTCAGTTCCGCCCAGGCGGAGCCCAGAATGTGGCCGCCGTGGTGCAGCGTCAGTTCGGCATCAGGTCCGATGGCGACAGCCTGGCCGGGATCGATCCGGCTGATCCGCTGCATCACCTGGTCGACGTCATCCTCGGTGTACAGCGGCAAGGCGGGGTGGTGCTTGGACCAGCCGTAGGCGTTCGCGTGCTCGGCCTCTTCGGCCAGCAGTCGAGCGCTGTCCCGCAGCACGATCTCGGTCAGCTCGGCCGTGTAGCCGGTCGTGAACACCTGGCCGGTGAAACCCTGGTGGACAAGGGCAGGCAGATAGCCGCAGTGATCGAGATGAGCGTGGGTCAGGATCACGGCGTCGATCTCGCCCGGAGGGACTCCGAAGGGCTCCCAGTTGCGGCGCCGCAGGTCCTTAGAGCCCTGGAATAGCCCGCAGTCAAGCAGCAGCTTGGACTGGCCGGTATCCACTGCGAACTTGCTGCCCGTCACGGTGCCTGCGCCGCCAAGGAACGTCAGCACTGGTCGCGGTAGCGGACTACTCACTGGTTCCTCCATGGCAGAGCACCGGTTCGGCCAGCCGCTCAGTGTGCCCGGGCCAGCATGACACCGGTCGCACAGGATGGTCGGGCTGTACGACGAGAATCGGGTCAGGCTGGCATGGACCACGATCCCGCAGCATCCAGGCGATCTGTCCCCGACGCGGCAATGCGGAGTAGACGTTTGACTTTCTCTTGCCTGCTCAGATGGCTGCTGGGAGCGCGCCGTGCGCGAGCCCGTCGGTCAGCTGCGAGCCGCGACCTGGCCTGCCTGCCACACTTCCGCGGTGAGCGGGACTCCTGGCCGGTAGGCCAGGTAGGCGTGCGACGGCGCGCTGAGCATGATCAGGTCGGCTCGCGCTCCGACGCCGAGATGCCCGACGTCTTCACGGCGCAGCGCGCGCGCGCCGCCAGCGGTCGCCGCCCAGACCGCCTCCCGGGTGGTCATCCGCATCTCCCGTACTGCCAGCGCGATGCAAAACGGCATGCTGGAGGTGAAGCAGGAGCCCGGGTTGCAATCTGTAGCGATCGCGACCGTCACGCCGGCGTCCAGCAGCCGCCGGGCATCGGGATAAGGCTGCCGGGTGGAGAACTCCACCCCGGGCAGCAGGGTCGCCACCGTCGCCGACGACGCCAGCGCGTCGATATCTGCGGCAGCGAGGTAGGTGCAGTGGTCAGCCGACGCGGCCCCGGCCTCGACCGCGACCTGGACGCCGGGTCCAGGGCCGAGCTGGTTCGCGTGCACCCGCGGCTGCAGGCCAGCCGCCCGGCCGGCTGCGAGCACGGCACGGGCCTCGTCCGCGCCGAACGCTCCTCGCTCGCAGAACACATCCACCCACCTGGCGTGCGGCGCGCACGCGGCCAGCATCGGGCCGCAAACTAGGTCCACGTAGCCGGCCGAGTCCTGGCCGAACTCCGGCGGGACAACATGCGCGCCGAGGTAGGTGACCTCCGGCGTGACCTCCGCGGCCAGCGCCACGCTCCTTGCCTCGTCCACAACGGTCAGCCCGTAGCCGGACTTGCACTCGAAGGTGGTGATGCCCTGGCTCAGCATCTCGGCGGCGAGCTTGCGCAGGTTGCCGCTCAGCTCCGCGTCGGTCGCCGACCGGGTGGCCGCGACCGTGCTGCGGATCCCGCCCGCGCTGTACGGCAGGCCGGCCATCCTGGCCTCGAACTCCGCGCCGCGCTCCCCGCAGAAGACCAGGTGCGCATGCGAGTCGACGAATCCGGGCAGCACCGCCGCGCCGTCGGCGTCGACGACCTGATCGGCGGCCGGCGCCTGCGACGCGGGCCCGGTCCAGGCCACCCGGCCGCCCTCGATGACCAGTGCCGCATCGGCGATGGCCAGGTAGCTGCCAGGGCCCGCCGGACGGGTCTCGCCGGACGATCCACCCGAGGCCGAACTGCCGCCCTCGGCCGGCGCATTTGTTACCAGCTCACCGATATTCGTGATCAGGGTGCTCACCCGGGTATGCTGCCACACCCAGTCAGGCCGGCGCCGAGACCGGGAAGCCGAGCTCAACGGCGGCCCTGGCCAGCTCCTTGTCGTAGGTAACGAACTCGGTGAGCTCCGGACGGAACGGATCGGCGCGCCGCAGGCGCTTGTCACCTGCCTGTCAGCGGCCGGGATGCGGCGCAGGTATCCGGGTGCGCGCCGCTGGCCGAGTCGGCAGGATGCAGGGATGAACCCGGTCGAAGATGCGCGTGCGCTGGTTGTCGAGCGGTTCCCAGCTGCGCGGGCAGCATTCCTGGGCGGCGGCGTGCTCTCCGCCCGGCGGACGGCGACCTCCGACCTGGACATCGTCGTGCTGCTTGATGGCCCGCCCGCGCCGTACCGTGAGTCGCTCAGGTTCCGCGGCTGGCCGGTCGAGCTGTTCGTCCACGACAAGCAGAGCGTCGCGTGCTACTGCGCCAAGGATGTCGCTGAGCGCACGCCGATCATGCCGCGGCTTTGCGCCGAGGGAGCTGTCCTGATCGATCGCGACGGCCTGGCCGGCCAGGTCAGAGCGGACGCCGCGGCGCTGCTTGCCGCTGGCCCCCCGCCGGTCCCCGAGGGCGAGCTGGACGGCTGCCGGTACGGCCTGTGCGACCTGCTCGACGACCTGGCCGGCAGCACGGACCCCGGCGAGTCGCTCGTGATCAGCTGGCAGATCTTCGAGGCCACCGCCAGACTGGCGCTGCTGCTCGGCGGACACTGGCTTGGCGGCGGCAAGTGGCTGCTGCGCGAACTGAGAAACCTCGATCCCGGTCTCGCCGACCGGCTGCTCACCGGCCTGGCCGACCAGGCGGTGCTGACCGAGGTCGCGGACGAGGTGCTCGCCGGTTCAGGCGGCCGACTCTGGGAGGGCTACCGCCAGTCCGGCCACACACCGGCCTCGGCAGCTGAGTCAGGACAGAACGTCTCGGATGGCAGCTGACAGCGCGGCGGGAACGTCATCGACCAGCAGATGCCGGCCGTCGGCGACGATGTCGCGCCCGCCGATCACGACGTGGCTCACGTCGGCGGCGGTGGCAGCGAAGATGACCGCCTCAAGCACAGCCATGTCCGGGACGGTTGGACCGGGCACTTGGCCGGCCGCAGCCGGAAGACCGGGTCCGAATCCGGGTCCGTGGCCGGTCTCCGGATCGCCGATCGTCGCCGCGGGGCCGGTCCCGTGCGTCCGCGCCGCGCCGGCCAGCCGGGGCGAGTCCAGCGAAACCGTCACCAGGTCGGCCAGCGACCCCGGCGCGATCTCCCCCGCATCGGGCCAACCAAGGCTGGCGTGCCCGTCCCAGGTCGCAGCCGTGCCGAGCGCCTCGGCGGTGAAGTGGCCGCGCTCACGGCTGGCCAGCCGCTGATACAACTCGATCCGCCTGGTCTCCTCGAACAGATCCACCACGGCCTGGCTGTCGGTGCCGACGGTGAGCCGGCAGCCCGCCGCGGCCAGCGCGCCGAACGGGCCGATCCCGTCGGCCAGGTCGGCTTCGGTAGTGGGACACAGGCAGGCGAAGGTCTCACTGCCGCCGAGCAGGGCGATGTCGGCACTGGTGAGGTGGGTGGCGTGCACCACGGAAGTCCGCGGCCCGAGCGCGCCGGCATCGTAGAGCACAGCCGCCGGAGTCCGCCGGTAGGCGGCCACGCACCCCTCGTTCTCGGCAGTCTGCTCGGACAGGTGCACATGCAGCGGCGCACCAGCGTGGCGGGTCCAGGAGATCACCGGGTGCATCTGATCGGGCGGCACGGCGCGGACCGAGTGAATCGCCGCGCCGACCCGTACCGAGTCGCTGAGCCGACCGTGCTCGTCCGCGCCAAGCGACGCGACCCGCGCCGCCCATGCCTCGGCGCTGCGGTCGCCGAATCGCAGCTGCGGGCCGGCCAGCGGGATCGATGCCCCCGAGGCTTCGAGCCCGCCGGACAGGTAGCAGGTGTCAAGCAGCGTGATCCGGATGCCCGCCTGCGCCGCCGCGGCGAGCAGCGCCCGGCTCATCTGGTTCGGATCGGCGTACCGCTCGCCGCCTGGCGCGTGATGCAGGTAGTGGAACTCCCCCACGCAGCTGATCCCGGCCAGCGCCATCTCGGCGTAGACGGCGCGGGCCAGCGCTAGGTAACTGTCCGGATCCAGGGCCGCCGCGACCTGGTACATCCGCTCTCGCCAGGTCCAGAACGTACCCGCGTCCGCCTGCGTCACACCGCGAAGCGCACGGTGGAACGCATGCGAATGCGCGTTCGCCAGCCCGGGCAGCGTCAGGCCGGTCAGCCGACTCGTGCCAGGCGGCAGGGCACCGACGCCGATCCGTGGCGTGATCTTGGTAAAACGATCGCCGGCCGCCTCGATCAGCACGTCGGGCAACACTCCGACCCCTGGCAGCCAGGCCAGCTCGGCGTGCCAGCGCCGGAGCGCAGCACCGGCCGCCGGCCGCTCCGCTCCGCCCTCTGCGGTGACCGCGCCAGGCACCCGGCCAGGCTCGGCGCTACCGTTCGGCTCCGGATTCATCGGCAGGCCAGCTCCTCAAGGACGGCGGCGAGCGCCTGCAGGCCGGCTTCGCAGTCGGCTGGCTCGGCATGCTCGGCCGGCGAGTGTGACACCCCGGATGGGTTACGGACGAACAGCATCGCGGTCGGCAGCCTGGCAGCGAGCACCCCGGCGTCATGCCCGGCTCCGGTCGGCAGCACGGGCGCGGCAAGCCCCCGTGCGGCCAGTGCGCCGACCGCCCGGTCGCGAAGATCACGATCAAAATCCACAACCGGCGTGAACGACTCGCGCCGGGTACTCACCTGCACGCCATGCTCGGTCGCCGACCCCTGAGCGGCTCCGATGACCCGGCTGACCAGCCGGTTCAGGCTGCTCTCGTCCGGGGCCCGCGCGTCCAGCCAGGCGTGGACCGCGGCGCAGATCGCGTTGGCGCCGCCCGGCTCGGCGACGACCTTACCGAACGTGGCCAGCGACTGGTGGGCGGCCGCCGCCGCGCGAGCGGCGAGCACGGTCGCGGCGTACGGCAGCATCGGGTCGCGGCGGTCGGCCAGCCGGGTGGTGCCTGCGTGGTCGGCCCGGCCGGTGAAGTCCAGCCGCCACCGGCCGTGCGGCCAGATCGACTCGGCGACCCCCACCGCTGCCCCCATCCCGTCGAGCGCGCTGCCCTGCTCGATGTGCAGTTCGACGTACCCGGCGATGCTCGCGACCAGCTCGGGATCCGGGCCGATCGCCTGCGGGTCGAGCCCGGCTGCCGCCATCGCCGCTGCCAGGCTGACTCCGCCCGAGTCGGTCAGCGCCCGGGCCGCGTCCGGGGTGATCACGCCGGTCAGCAGGCGGCTGCCCAGGCAGGCCACCCCGAACCTGGCACCCTCCTCCTCGATGAACGCGACCACGCCGAGCGGCCGGACCGGCATCAGGCCACGCTCTTTGAGCAGGTCGATCGCCGCGAATGCGCAGACCACGCCGAGCGGCCCGTCAAACCCCCCGCCATCAGGCACCGAATCCAGATGGCTCCCGGTCACGATCGCCCTGGAATTGTCCGAGACATCCCACCAGGCCCACAGGTTGCCGTTGCGGTCACAGTCAGCACGGAGGTTTCGTTGGGCCGCTGCTTTGAAAAACCAGTCGCGGCAGGCGGAGTCCGCTTCGGTAAACGAATAGCGCCGGTATCCGCTGGTTTGCGGGTCACGGCCGATCGACTGCAGCGACTGCCACAACGGCAGGCTCCATGATCGCGGCGGATTGGCGGCTCCTGGCGCAGCTGATCCTCCGTGATCATGAGGCGGGGCGGGAGTCACCCCGCAGCCTCCTGCATCGGCACCCGGACGCCGCGCTCGGTGGCGACCTCGCGAGCCCGGTCGTAGCCGGCGTCGACATGCCTGATCACGCCCGTGCCCGGGTCGTTGGTAAGGACGCGCTCCAGTTTCTGGCCGGCCAGCGCCGTGCCGTCGGCGACGCAGACCTGGCCGGCGTGGATCGAGCGGCCGATGCCGACCCCGCCGCCGTGGTGGATGGACACCCAGGAAGCTCCGGAGGCGGTGTTGAGCATCGCGTTCAGCAGCGGCCAGTCGGCGATCGCATCCGAACCGTCGGCCATGCCCTCGGTCTCCCGGTACGGCGAGGCGACCGAGCCGCAATCCAGATGGTCCCGGCCGAGCACGATCGGGGCGCTGACCTCGCCGCTGGCCACCAGGTCGTTGAACCGCAGGCCGGCCTTGTCCCGCTCGCCGTAGCCGAGCCAGCAGATCCGGGCAGGCAGACCCTGGAAGTGCACTTTGCGCTCGGCCATTTCGATCCACCTGGCCAGCGCCTCGTTCTCGGGGAACAGCTCGAGGATGGCCCGGTCGGTCGCTGCGATGTCGGCCGGGTCACCGGACAGTGCCGCCCACCGGAACGGGCCTTTGCCCTCGCAGAACAGCGGGCGGATATAGGCGGGCACGAACCCGGGGAAGGCGAACGCCCGGTCGTAGCCTGCCAATTCGGCCTCGCCGCGGATCGAGTTGCCGTAGTCGAACACCTCGGCTCCGGCGTCCATGAAGCCGACCATCGCCTCGACGTGAGTCGCCATCGACTCCCGAGCCCGGCGGGTGAAGCCGGCCGGGTCCTCGGCGCGCAGCGCGGCCATGTCCTCGAAGGCCACGCCGAGCGGAAGGTACGACAGCGGATCGTGGGCCGAGGTCTGGTCGGTGACCACATCGACCGGTGCGCCCATCCGGAGTAGCCGCGGGACCAGGTCAGCGGCGTTGCCAAGCAGCCCGATCGAGAGCGGCTGGCCGGCCTGTGCCGCCGCCTCAGCGCGGCGGATCGCATCGTCTAGATCGTCGGCCTCGACGTCCAGGTAGCCGTGCTCGATCCGGCGGCTGATACTCGCCGGGTCGCAGTCGATGCAGATCACCACCCCGCCGTTCATGGTGACCGCAAGCGGCTGGGCGCCGCCCATCCCGCCGAGCCCGGCCGTCAGCGTGATCGTGCCGGCCAGGGTGCCGCCGAACCGTTTGGCGGCGATGGCGGCGAACGTCTCGTAGGTCCCCTGCAAGATGCCCTGGGTGCCGATGTAGATCCACGAGCCGGCCGTCATCTGGCCGTACATGGTCAGCCCGAGCGCCTCCAGCCTGCGGAATTCCTCCCAGGTGGCCCACTGCGGCACCAGGTTGGAATTGGCGATCAGCACCCTCGGCGCCCAGCTGTGCGTGCGGAAGATGCCGACCGGCTTGCCGGACTGCACCAGCAGGGTCTCGTCGCCGCCCAGGTCGCGCAGCGACGCGACGATCCCGTCGAACGCCTCCCAGCTGCGGGCCGCCCGGCCCGATCCGCCGTAGACGATCAGCTGATCAGGATGCTCGGCCACCTCCGGGTCGAGGTTGTTCATCAGCATCCGCATGGCCGCCTCCTGCGGCCAGCCCTTGCAGCTCAGTTCGGTCCCGCGGGGCGCGCGCACCGGTCGCGGGCCGACTGGCTGTTGGCCTGATGTAGCGGTCATCGCAGTTCCTCGCCGGGGTCAGTTCGTCAGGCCCGGCGGCCGATGCTGCCGGACCTGACCATCATCTACCGTCCTGCCAGCCGACCGCGCAGACGGGTGGCAGGCCGCTTCACGTCAGGCCTCCATTCGGCTGCCGCTCGGCTTGCCCGCCTAGCCTGCCGCTCGGCCTGCCCGCTTAGCCTGCCGTTCGGTCTGCCCGATCAGCCTGCGTTCGGCCTGCCCAGCCGCCGTTCCGCCAGCGGGCTCAGTCGCCCGACTGCGGGCTCAGTCGCCCGACTGCGGGCCGAGGACGGTGTTGAGATGGGCGGCCTCAGCACCATCACCGATGAAACACTCGCCGATCAGCACCGCTGCCACCTCGCCATCTCCGCCAGCCCGTCCCTGCCGCGCCGCGCTGGCCTTGGCGGCCGAGGCCGGGCGGCCTGACGACCGCCAAGGGTGACCAAATTGACGGTGATGACGCCGACAATATTCCGTACCGGCTTAGGCTGGTCAACCGCGCCCACGGGCGCGGATCTCCGCCAGCGCGGCTCCCCATCAGTGGCACTGCGGCGCGCCGCTCGGGTTTAATAGGTTGCCCGGTGTCCGATTCGTTCTGACCGGTTGAGTCGGCTGTTGCCTGGAGGGTCCGGATGGCGTACTACCTCCTGCGGCGCCTCGGACTCGCGGTCGTCACCTTGTGGCTGCTCAGCATCATCGTGTTCTTCGCCGGCCAGGTGCTGCCAGGAAACCCGGCCAGGTCCATCCTTGGCCCGCTAGCCGCGCAGAGCGCCGTCCGCGCGCTTGACCACCAGCTCGGCGTCGACCGGCCGCTGGCCACGCAGTACTGGACTTGGATCACCGGGATGCTGCATGGCAACATGGGCGAGTCCTTCCAGTACCAGTCGCCGGTCGGGCCGCTGCTGCGGGCGGCCCTGACGAACTCGGCCAAGCTGGCTGCGCTCGCGCTTGTCGTGATCATTCCGCTCGGCATCCTCGGCGGAGTGGTCGCTTCGCTGAATGCCGGGCGGCCCCTTGACCGGATCATCTCGCTGACCGGACTGTCAGCCGCCACCGTTCCGGAATTCGTGTCCGGCATCGTGGTCATCGTCATCTTCAGCGTCGGGCTGAGGATCCTGCCGGCCTCCGCCGAGGCCCCCGCCGGGTCCTCGTTCCTCACCCAGCTGCGCTATCTGATCCTGCCCGCAGTCCCGCTGGTCTTCGTTTTGTTCGGGTACATTGCCCGAATGGCCCGGGCCGGCACCATCGAGGCGCTGGAGTCCGACTACGTACGGACGGCGACGCTCAAGGGCCTGAAGCGCCGCGTGGTGATCTGGCGGCACGTGCTTCGGAACTCGATGCTGCCGACCATCACGGTGATTGCCACCCAGACCGGCTACCTGATCGGCGGCCTTGTCGTGGTAGAAACGCTATTCAACTACCAGGGCATCGGGAACCTGATCTACCACGCGGCGAACTCCAAGGACTTCCCGATGCTGGAGGCCGGGGTGCTGACCGTCGGCGTGATCTACATGGTGGCGACGCTGGCCGCCGATGTGGCGACGACCCTGCTGAATCCGCGGCTGCGCTCGGGAGCGATCAGGTGACCGAGATCGTCGCGATGCCGCCCGGCATCGTCGCCAGCCAGGCTGAACGGCGCGATCAGCCGGTCTGGCGAATGCTGCTTGCCCGGCCTACCTTCGTGACCGGCGCTGTGATGCTGCTGTTCTGGATTGCCTGCGCGATCTTCGGGACGGCGATCGCCCCGCACAATCCGCTGGCCCAGCAGCTGCTCGCCACGAACCATCCGCCGTCGGCCGCGCACTGGTTCGGCACCGACCAGCTCGGCCGCGACGTGTTCTCCAGAGTGATCGTGGGCGCCAGGAGCATCCTGATCATCGCGCCGCTGGCGACCGTGCTTGGCACCGTGCTCGGCACAGCCCTCGGGCTCGCGCTTGGCTACCTGGGCGGCATCGTCGACCTGCTGGCCAGCCGGCTGGTCGAGGCGGTGCTCGCACTCCCGGCCATCGTGGTCATCTTCCTGTTCGTGGTGGCACTCGGCGTTTCGACCATCACGCAGATCCTGGTGATCGGCTTCATCTTCACGCCGCTGATCGCCAGGACGGTGAGGTCCGCCGTCCAGGTGGAGGGTCAGCTCGACTACGTGCCGGCTGCGCGCCTGCTGGGCGAGCGGCCCGGTCGGATGATGTTCGTCGAGATCCTGCCCAACGTCATCCCCACGGTCCTGGTGGAGTTCACGGTCCGGCTCGGCTATGCGATCTTCGCGGTGGCGACGCTGGCCTTCCTTGGGTTCGGCGTCCAGCTATCGACGCCGAACTGGGGCACGGATATCAACGCGAATTACGTGCTGCTTGGCGCCGGGTACTGGTGGGAGACGCTGTTCCCTGCGCTGGCCATCGCCTCGTTGATCATCGCGATCAACCTGGTGGCTGACTCGACCGAGCAGGTGCTCGCCGGATGAGCGCAACCGCAGCGTCTGCGGTACCTGACCCGGCGGCCGAGCCGCAGGCCGCCGTGCAGGTCGAGCACCTCGACGTCAGCTACCGGGTCCGCGGGCACGACCGGCTGGCGCTGCGGGATGTCTCGTTCACGATCGGGCGCAACGAGTCCTACGGACTGGTTGGCGAGTCCGGCTCGGGCAAGTCGACGGCAGCGCTAGCGCTGACCAGGTACCTGCCACGCAACGGCCGGGTCAGTGCGGGCTCGATCCTGATCGCCGGGCGCGATCCGCTCGCCATGGACGCGGCGGAGCTGCGGCAGCTACGAGCCCGCTCGGTGTCGATGGTTTACCAGGAGCCGGGGAAGGCACTGAACCCGGGAATCCGGGTTGGCCGCCAGGTAGCCGAGGTGTACGAACTGGCCGGACTGGGTCGGGCCGAGGCGATGGAACGGTCCGCGGCCATGCTCAGCAAGGTGCAGATCTCCGATCCCGGCCAGGTGATGAAGCGGTACCCGCACCAGTTGTCCGGTGGCATGGCGCAGCGAGCGGTGATCGCGATGGCGCTGGCCGCCGAGCCGTCGCTGCTGATCCTCGACGAGCCGACGACGGCCCTGGACGCGACGGTCGAGGCTGAGGTGCTCGACCTGGTGGCCGGGCTGCGCGACGAATTTGACACCTCGCTGCTGTTCATCAGCCACAACCTGGCAGTGATCGCGAAGATGTGCGACCGGGTCGGCGTGCTGTATGCGGGCGAGCTGATCGAGGAGGGCCCGGCCCGGCAGGTATTCGACCAGCCCCGGCATCCGTACACGATGGGCCTGCTGCGCTGCATACCGCGGCAGGGCCAGCGCAAGGACCATGGCCGGCTGGATGCGATTCCCGGTTTCCTGCCGCCACCAGGGCAGACGCAGGCCGGGTGCATCTTCGCTCCACGCTGCCCGATCGCCGAGCAGCGCTGCCGGGACGCGG
Organism: uncultured Actinomycetota bacterium; assembly: GCA_963850875.1. Taxonomy (GTDB): domain Bacteria; phylum Actinomycetota; class Actinomycetes; order Streptosporangiales; family Streptosporangiaceae; genus Chersky-822. The sequence continues at coordinate 136,688 of CAWKNA010000003.1, read as the reverse complement.
CGCCGCCTGCGTTCGATGTCGGCCCTGGCCGCAGCTCCAGGTGCTACCTGCACGAGGCGACCGCAGATCTGCCCAGGAATACGCCGGTCGACGTGCAGCTGCCATCCCTTGCCGAGGCGGCGCGGCCGATCGTGAGCATCCGGAACCTGTCGAAGACCTTCACCGCTCATGGCGAGGCCGTGCAGGCCCTGGCCCGAGTGGACCTGGATATCGAGCGGGGCGAGACACTCGGCCTGGTGGGCGAGTCCGGCAGCGGGAAGACCACGCTGGCGCGGACGCTGCTCGGGCTCATCCCGCCCGATGACTCCTCGATCATCGAACTGGACGGCGAGCCGCTCGGGGCTGACCTCAGGCAGCGCCGCCGTTCGCAGCTGAAGGCGCTGCAGATTGTCTTCCAGAACCCGGACTCGGCGCTGAACCGCAGGCACACCGTGCGCCGACTGATCAGCAGGCCGCTGACCAAGCTGGCCGGCCTGACTGGGTCCGCGCTGGCCGAACGGCTGACGGATCTAGTCAGATCAGTTCGAATGGAGACCAGGCATCTGCCGCTTCGGCCACGACAGCTGTCCGGCGGTCTTAAGCAGCGGGTCGCCATTGCCCGCGCGTTCGGCGGCGGGCCGCGCCTGGTGGTCTGCGACGAGCCCACCTCCGCGCTCGACGTCTCGGTGCAGGCGGCGATTCTCAACCTGCTTGCCGATTTGCAGGCCAAGGAGCAAGTGACCTACCTGTTCATCTCGCACGACCTGGGGCTGGTGCGGTACCTGGCGGACCGGATTGCGGTGCTCTACCTCGGCCGGGTGATGGAGCTTGGCCCGGCGGAACGGGTATTCAGCGGGCCGCACCATCCGTATACCGAAGCGCTGCTGTCGGCCGTGCCGAGCCTGGACGGCCTGCGGACCGACCGGATCCGGCTGACCGGCGAGATCCCTTCAGCGGCCAGCCCGCCGACCGGCTGCGTCTTCCACACCCGCTGCCCGAGGCGGCTAGCGTCCGGGATCTGTGAATCGACAGAGCCGCCGCTGGCTGAGGTCGAACCCGGCCATTTGATGAGCTGTCACATCCCTATCGATCAGCTAACAAACCTGCAAAGCAACAAGCGGATGCCGTGACAATGGCCCGCTTCGCGCATAGTTTGGCTGTCCACTGCGTCGGACCACGCTCAAGCGGGTCCGGTAAAGGTTCCGAGGAGGACCCGTGAACGCAAGAAGCGACCGGCTTGACCGGCTGCGAGCAGGGCAAACAGAGATCGGGAACCACGTTATCGACGAGTTCGTCGCTGGTCGGCTCAGCCGCAGGAGCTTCCTCCAGCGCGGCGCGCTAGCCGGGATCTCCGCGTCCGCACTCGGCGGGATCCTGGCCGCCTGCGGCTCGTCCAGCCCGTCCACCTCGGCACCGCCGGGCTCAGCCAAGAGCGGCGCGACGATCAGAGTCGGCATCGTTACACCCGCCAGTTCGATCGACCCGATCACCGTGTCCGACCAGGGCGGCCTGGACATGCTGGCCCAGACCGGTGAGTACCTCTGCCTGTCCGACCAGACCCTGACCCTGCAGCCGATGCTGGCGACCAGCTGGTCGTCCAACGCCATCGCAGATGTATGGACATTCAAGATCCGCCAGGGCGTCAAGTTCCACGATGGCCACCCGCTCACCGCTGACGACGTGGTTTACACCTACAAGCTGCAGACCAATCCGACCGGCAAGGCCTCCGCGCTGTCGGCCTTCGGCGGCGTGCTGGTGCCGTCCGGGGTGCAGAAGGTCGACGATTTCACGGTCGCGTTCCACCTCATCGCGCCGAACGGCAACTTCCCTTACCTCACCTCGTCCGACAACTACACCATGATCATCCTGCCGAACGGCTACGACCCGGGCAGCTGGGAGAGCTCGTTCATCGGCACCGGGCCGTTCGTGATGAAGACCTACACCAAGAAGGTGGGCGCCTCGTTCGTCCGCAACGAGCAGTACTGGGGCAAGAAGGCGCTCCCGGCGGAGACCGTGTTCACCTTCTACGACACCCAGACGCCCTCCATCCTGGCGCTGACCAGCGGTGCGATCGACGTGGTCGGCCAGTTCTCGGTGACCGGCGGCGAGCAGCTGCTGACCGGCGGATACAACGTCATCAAGCTCAAGTCCAGTGCGCACCGCGAGCTGTCCATGCGCTGCGACCAGGCGCCGTTCACCGACCCCAGGGTCCGCCAGGCGGTCGCCCTCTCGCTGGACCGGCCGGCGATCGCAACGGCCCTGTTCAAGGGTTACTCCGATCTCGGCAACGACAGCCCGTTCGCCCCGGTGTTCCCCTCGACCAACACGAGTGTCACGCAGCGCGCCCAGGACATCGCCAAGGCGAAGGCGCTGCTGTCGGCCGCCGGCCATCCGCACGGGTTCTCCACCACGCTGACCACGGAGAACATCCAGGAGATCCCGCAGTTCTCGCAGATCGTGCAGCAGTCGGTCAAGGCCATCAACATCGACATGAAGCTGAATATCGAGGCGCAGCCGACGTACTACGGCAATTACCTCTTCGGCACTTCCGACTGGCTCGACGCCACCATCAGCCTCGTCGACTACGGCCACCGCGGCGTGCCGAACGTGTTCCTGACCGCTCCATTGCAGACGACCAGCGCCAAGACGGGCACCGGGCCGTGGAACGCCGCGCATTTCAACAATGCGACCTACAACAAGCTGTCCAACGACTACATCGCCGCGGTCGACCTGTCCAGCCAGCGGACCACTGCCGGGCAGATCGAGACCCTGCTGCTCAACGAGACCCCGATCATTTACGCCTACTTCTACAACTACCTGACCGCCTCGGCGAAGAACGTGACCGGTGTCTACCCCACCGCCATCGGCCACATCTTCCTGAACAACGCGAGCAAGACCTGACCCGGGGAGCTAGCGCCGCGCTGCCCGGGTGCCGGAGGGATGCCGCTCCGGCACCCGGGCAGTTCTAGCTTCGTCGGATCGGCAAGCGCCGGCCAGCGGCCATCCGATCGTGGGCGACCAGCGTCAGCTGAGGCTGCTGCGAGTCGAATAGGCTGGTGTTTTCCCAGTACCGACGGTGCCAGGTGCAGCTCACCGGCCAGGCGCCTGCCTTCCCGTGTGGACGGCTGATCGCAGGCAGGTGACGATGACGTCCGCTGATGACCGGCAGAGCGCGAACCTGCCAGGCGACCCGGCCGGAACGGCCGCCGCCGAGCCGACCGCCGCCGAGCCCACCGCCGGACCGGACGCCGCCCAGCCCACCGCCGGGGCTCCTGACCGCGCTGCCCCTGGCAAGGAAGACACGGCAGCGCCCAGGCCGGTGCAAGCCCACGCAGCAAGACCCGCCCGGTCCGGACGCAGGAGCGAGGCACACGGCCATCAGCACCGGGACGTCGCCGGCGGCTGGCTTCGGCCGGCCGTCTTCGGCGCGATGGACGGACTGGTGACGAACGTCTCGCTGATCGCCGGCGTGGGCGGCGGCGTGGGCGGCGGCGCGGCAAATCGGCACACGCTGATCCTGACCGGCCTGGCCGGGCTGGCGGCCGGAGCGTTCTCGATGGCTACCGGCGAGTTCGTCTCGGTCTCGTCCCAGAATGAGCTGATCGGGGCCGAGGTCTCGAAAGAGAAGTACGAGCTCGAACACAATCCCGAGGCCGAGCGCCGCGAGCTGGCGGCAGTCTTCCGCGGCCAGGGTGTGGACGCCGACCTGGCTGACCGGGTAGCACGGCAAGTGTCGGTCCGTCCCGAGCAGGCGCTTCGGCTGCACGTCCGCGAGGAACTCGGGGTGGATCACCACGAGCTGCCATCGCCCTATGTGGCCGCGGGCGCGTCGCTTATCACGTTCGCGGCTGGTGCGCTGATCCCGCTGCTGCCGCTGCTGTTCGGCTTCACATCGCTGCTGGCCGTGGTAGTGGTGGCTGCGGTCGCCGCATTCGTTGGCGGCGGCTTCGTGGCGCGGATCACCGAGCGGCGGTTCCTGCGTGGCGCGCTGCGCCAGCTACTGCTCGCCGCCGTCGCCGCCGGGATCACGTATGCCATCGGTAAGGCGGTCGGGGTCGGCGCTACGGCGGGCTAGTCCTACCAGCTGTCGCTGCCGAAGGAATCCTCGGCGTGCCCGCCCGACGACAACAGCTCAAGATCGGCCTCCACCATCATGGAAACTAGTTCCTCGAAGCCGATCTTCGGCTCCCAGCCGAGCCGCTCCCTGGCCAGGGACGCATCAGCGCACAGCTTGTCCACCTCAGCCGGCCTGATGAAAGCCGCGTCAGTCACCACATGATCGCGCCAGTCCAGGTCGGCCACCTTGAAGGCCTGCTCGAGCAGGTCTTCCACCGAGTGCGTGACGCCGGTGCCAACCACATAGTCGGCCGGTGCGTCCGCCGCAAGCATCAGCTGCATCGCCTGGACGTAGTCTCCGGCGAAGCCCCAGTCCCGGCGCGCGGACAGGTTTCCCAGTCGCAGCTGCCGTTCGTACCCAAGCTTGATCTTGGCGACGCCGAGCGAGATCTTGCGGGTCACGAACTCGGCACCGCGCCGGGGCGATTCGTGGTTGAACAAGATCCCGGAGACCGCGAACATGCCATAGGACTCTCGGTAGTTCTGAGTCAGGAAATGACCGTAGACCTTGGCCACGCCGTAGGGACTGCGCGGATGGAACGGGGTCTGCTCGGTCTGCGGAGACTCCCTGACCATGCCGAACATCTCCGACGAGGATGCCTGATAGAACCTGATCTGCCCGCGGCCAGGGCTGCGGGAGGCGCTGATCCCGCTGCATACCCTGATCGCCTCGAGCACTCGCAGCACGCCGAGCCCGGTCACCTCACCGGTCAGCTCCGCCTGCTGCCAGGACATCGGCACGTATGAGATCGCCGCCAGGTTGTACACCTCGTCGGGCTGGACCCGCTCGACCGCTGAGATCAGGCTGCCCTGGTCGAGCAGGTCACCGCGGACCAGCCGGACCTCTCCGAGCAGCTGCCTGAGCTGGCGCACCCGCGGGTTCTGCTGGCCGCGGACCAGTCCCCAGACCTCGTACCCCTGCGCGGCCAGGTGCTCAGCCAGGTAGGACCCGTCCTGACCGGTGATGCCTGTGATCAGCGCTCGTGGTGACAGGACAGCCTCCAGATGTCGGGGCCAACCTGGCAGCGGCCAGCCCATCGGCCTACGTCGCGGCAGCATATCGGCAGCTGGCAGCAAGCCAGTGACATCCCCGGCGGACCGGCGGAAACCGGCCGACTGCCGGGCGGTTGCCGAGCAGCTGCCGGGCGGCTGCTTGAGCAGCTGCCGGGCGGTTGCCGGGCGGGTCCGGCGGCGGCCACGGCGGCCGGCCACGGCGGAACTGGCCACCTGCCAGTTGGCCGACTGTTCCGGGGAGCAGCCGATACCGCAGTCCGCAGCCCTGCTGGGGCGTGAGGGCGCTCACGGGGCCAGTGATAATGTTCGCTGCCAGGAGGGTCAGCGGCTCGGCCCCGAACGGCACCGCACGACCGGCGCCCGCCACGAGGAGGCAGACCTGCGTGACCACAGTGCCAACCATGGCCACTGGGCCCGTCACGTCAGCCGGGCCAGCCACGGCCACCGGCCCGACCGCAGCCGCCGGGCCACTTCTGACCGCGCGGCCCGTGCTCACCGCGTTCCCGGAGCTACCGCAGCCGGACGACCAGCCGCTGCGGATCGCGCTGCTCTCCTACCGGAGCAAACCGCACTGCGGTGGCCAAGGCATTTATCTGCGGCATGTGTCCCGCGAGCTGACCGCCCTCGGGCATCACGTGGAGGTCTTCTCCGGACAGCCCTATCCAGAGCTTGAGCCAGGCCCGCTGCTGCGCACCGTGCCAAGCCTGGATCTGTACCGCGACGACGACCCGTTCCGGACGCCGCGGCCAAGTGAATTCCGCAACTGGATCGACGCGCTCGAGGTCGCGATGATGTGGACCGCGGCCTTTCCAGAACCGCTCACGTTCAGCCTCAGGGCACTGCGCGAACTGCGAGCCCGCCGGGGCGACTTCGACGTCGTGCACGACAACCAGGTGCTCGCCTACGGCATGCTCGGCATCGCCCGGCTGGGCCTGCCGCTGGTCACCAGCATTCACCATCCGATCAGCGTGGACCGGCGGATCGAGCTGGCTCAGGCCAGGGGGCTGGGGCGGCTGACCAAGCGGCGCTGGTATTCCTTCGTCCGGATGCAGGCCCGGGTTGCCCGCCGGGTAGGGCCGGTGATGACCGGCTCGCAGTCCTCCCGCGAGGACATCATCCGCGATTTCAAGGTGCTAGAGCACAACGTCCGGGTGATCCCGCTCGGGGTGGACACCCGGCTGTTTCATCCCCGGCCAGCCGCCAGGATTGCCGGCAGCATTATCGCCGTCGCCAGCGCTGACTCGCCCGTGAAAGGCATCCCGACGCTCCTGCAGGCGTTCGCCAAGATCATTGCGGAACGGGACGCACTGCTCACTGTCGTGGGCAAGCCGATGTCCGGCGGCCCGACCGAGCAGCTGATCGGCGAGCTGTCGCTGGGCGACAAAGTGCGGTTCGTGACTGGCATCAGCGACGCTGACCTTGCCGACCTGGTGGCCAGCGCCGAAATCGCCGTCGTGCCGTCACTGTACGAGGGCTTCTCGCTTCCTGCCGTCGAGCACATGGCGTCAGGCACTCCGCTGGTGGCCAGCAGAACGGGGGCGCTTCCAGAGGTCACCGGTGACGCCGCAGTCCTGGTCACACCGGGCGACGCGGACGAGCTGGCAGCCACTTTGCGGCGGCTGCAGGATTCGCCAGCCGAGCGCGAGTTCCTATCGGCTGCCGCGCTGCGCCGGGTGCAGGAGCGATTCGCCTGGTCGGCCGTGGCCCGCGCGACGGTCGACGAGTACCGGCGCGCCATCGCCAGTGCAGCCGGACGGACGCCGGTCGCTGCCCACGGTACCCAACGGGTGCTGGATCATAGCGCGGAGGCCGCTCGCCGCGGCTCTGACCCAGGCGGTGGCGCCGGCCTAACCATCGCCCAGGGAGCTGCCGATGCTGACCGTTAACTTCGGTCGGCTGCGAATCGCGCCAGGTGACCGGCTGCTCGACCTCGGCTGCGGGGCTGGTCGGCATGCCTTCGAGGCGCTGCGCCACGGTGCTCGGGTGGTCGCGATGGACACCGACGGCGCCGAACTGCGAGCCGTGTCGGCAATGTTCGCCGCCATGGGCGAGAGCGGAGAGATCCCGGACGGTGCCAGCGGGGTGACGGTCACCGGTGACGCGACCCGCATGCCGTTCCCTGATGGGTCGTTTGACAAGGTGATAGCCGCCGAAGTACTTGAGCACATCCCGGCCGACCAGGCCGCCATGAACGAGATCGCCAGGGTGCTGCGCCCTGGCGGCGTTGCCGCCATTACCGTCCCTGCCTGGCTGCCCGAGCGGATCTGCTGGCGGCTCTCCGACGACTATCACAACACCAAAGGCGGGCACGTGCGGATATTCACCCGGCGCGAGCTGGCGACCAAGATCAGCCGCGCCGGACTCGCCGTCGGCGGTCATCACCACGCTCATGCGCTGCACTCGCCCTACTGGTGGCTCAAGTGCGCGGTCGGCGTGCACAACGACGATCACCCGCTCGCGAGCAGCTATCACCGCGTGCTGGTCTGGGACATCATGCGCAAGCCAGCCATTACCAGGCTCGCCGACCAGGCTCTGAACCCGCTGATCGGCAAGAGCCTCGTCGTCTACGCGGACAAGCATGCGGCAGCCTGAGAGCTCGCAGCGGTTCCGACCCGCCGCCTGGGTGCCTGAGGTGGCCGGCATCCTGAACGCCGACGAGATCATCGCCACCGGAGCCGCGATAGCAGCCGTGCAGCAGCCCGACGGCGCGATCGGCTGGCCGGACGGCCATGTTGACGCGTGGAATCATGTCGAGTGCGCGATGGCGCTGAGCACCTGCGGCCTGCGCGACGCGGCCCGGCGGGCTTATGAATGGCTTCGGGCGACCCAGCGGTCCGACGGTTCCTGGCATAAGCAGATGCCGGAGCACGATACGGACCTCACAACTGAGAGCAATCACGCCGCCTACAGCGCAGTGGGCGTCTGGCACGAGCTGCTGATCAGCCGGGACGAGGGGTTCGCGCACCGGATGTGGCCGACCGTGCGGGCCGCCATCGACTTCGTGCTTGGCCTGCAGACGCCGCGCGGCGAGATCATCTGGCGGCGTAGGGCCGACGGCACGCCCGACAACTATGCCCTGCTGGCCGGCAGCGCCAGCATGTACTCAAGTCTGCGCTGCGCGATCATGTTGGCTGAGTACCTAGCCGAGCCCCAGCCGGACTGGGAACTCGCTGCCGGCCAGCTCGCGCATGCAGTCGCCCGCCACCCCGAGGCATTCGCCGACAAGAGCCGGTTCTCGATGGACTGGTATTACCCGGTGCTCGGCGGGCCGCTGCGCGGCGAGGCTGCCAGGCACCGACTGGACACTGGCTGGAACACCTACGTCGTACCCGGCCTAGGCGTCCGCTGCGTGCGTGATGAACCATGGGTCACCGCCGCCGAGACGGCTGAGCTCGCCATCTCCCTGGATGCGATCGGGGACGGCGCGGGGGCGCTGGAATTGCTCGATCAGATCCAGCTGCTGCGTGATCCGAGCGGCGCGTACTGGACCGGCTGGCAGTACGTCAACTCGCGGCACTATCCGAACGAGCAGAGCAGCTACACCGCCGCCGCGATCGTACTGGCGGCCGACACGCTGTGCGGTGCGACCAGCGCCTCGTCGATCTTCCGCGACGCGGCGGCCGACCCGGCGGTCATGATGCCGCCAACCGATGCGACCTGCGGCTGCGAGCAAAGCAGCATTGCCGACGGAGTGTCCGGCCAATCCGGGCACTACCCGGCGTCATGATCACAAGGCCCGAACCAACGCACCAGGACGTCCCGTCCCAGCAACCCCCTGCACGAACCGCTTGATCCTCATTACTACGCGGTTCTTTCAGTCGTAGGAACTGAAAGAACCGCACGATCATGGACCGAGCACTCAGCCGATGCCTTCCCCGATCCGTTCGAGCACCCGCAGCGAGCCGCGCACCAGCACCTCCTTGAAGGCGCCCGACGCCATCGCGCGCAGGTAGATCCGGTACGGGGCCTGGCCGCCGTCAGCAGGGTCGGGAAAAACATCGTGCACTGCCAGTGCGCCGCCGATGGCGATCCGCGGTGCCCAGCCCTCATAGTCGCCGGTCGCCGCGGCGTCGGTGTGCCCGCCGTCGATGAAGAGCATGCCGAGCGGCGCGCGCCATAGCCTGGCCACGTCGGCGGACCGGCCGACGATCGCGATCACGTGCTCCTCGAGTCCGGACCCGGCCAGCGTCGAGCGGAAACTAGGCAGCGTGTCGAGCTTGCCGACAGCCTGGTCGACCAGATCGGCGTCGTGATACTCCCAGCCTGGCTGGTTCTCCTCAGAGCCTCGATGATGATCCACCGTCAGGACCAGCTGATCCGCCCGGCTCGCCGCCGCCGCCAGGTAGATCGTGGACTTGCCGCAGTACGTGCCGATCTCGGCGATCGGGCCGATCGGCGCGTATCTCGCCGCGGCTTCGAAGAGAGCTTCGCCCTCGGCAGGCGGCATGAACCCCCTCGCCGCCTCGGCAGCCAGCCGGTACCGGTCAGCCAGGACTTTGGTCATGATCTCTCCTTGCCGCCTTGCCTGCCGGTGCCGTGCCAGGACATGCTCTACTCGTCAGGTCAAGATGGTAGCCAGCTCGTCAGGGTCAAGCAGGCGACCAGCGCGCTGGGACGTACGGAGGCGGCCGGTGAGAGTGACAGTTGATCGTGACGCCTGCGAGGCCAATGCGGTCTGCGCCGGGCTGGTCCCCGAAGTCTTCGAGGTTGACGACGAAGACCGGCTGCATATCCATCTCGATGACATCCCCAGCGAGCTAGCCGACGCCGTCAGGATCGCGGTCCGGTCGTGCCCCAAGGCTGCGCTCACGCTGCACGAGTAAGGCAGGTCGGCCCGCGCTCAGGCCCGCAACCCTGACCTCAGCCGATCACCCCGAGCCCGATCGCCACGCCCACGCCGATCAAGATCACGCTCCCGATCAGTTCGCCTCGCTGACCCGCTCGACTGCCGAGCCGCGCACCGAACTCGAGCCCGACAAGCGACATCGCGACGCTGACCACACCGAAGACGACGGCCCCGGTCGCGATGTTGACCTGGTAGGCGCCAAGAGCGAAGCCGGCCACCAGGTTATCCAGGCTCAAGGCGAGCCCGCTGACCAGCAATTGGATCGACTGCCGTCTGTTGCGGTGCAGCGTGCGGCGGTCCGGTACGGGCCGACTGCCGGACCTGGGCTCTGGCGGCCCAGGATCGTCAGGCTCAGCGTCTCGCCCACTCTGGGAGGCTTCAAGATCGGGCGACGTAGGGTCCGGCGGGACAATCCCGGCATCGCTACCCAGGCGCCGGGCCTTGATGACGCCGTAGCCGCCCACCGCGACCAGCAGCACGGCAGCGAGCCAGCGAGCCTCCCGACCGACCGCGCTGGCCAGGTCATGGCCGATCAGCAGCCCGACGATCGGCATTCCCGCCTCAAGCGTCCCGAAGATCAATACGACCCTCAGCCTGGTGCCCCAGTTGATGCCGCCGACGCCGACACCGATGGACGCTGCCAGGTTCGAGAACCCGACTGAGACGGCCACCAGGACCAGGGCAAGCATGGTTGAACGTTAGCGAAGATCGCGCTGCGCCCGATCGGTCAGTTTTGGACTACGATCCACGGGGTTTCCATCGGTGACACCGCTGACCACTGACCCAGCCAGCCGGCGACCAGCCGGCCGGCGACCAGCCAGAGTGCGACCCAGCCGATGACCTAGCCAGCCCTGACCCAGCCCCCCGACGACCCAGCTGACCCGCCAACTCAGCCAGAGTGCGACCCAGCCGATGACCTAGCCAGCCCTGACCCAGCCCCCCGACGACCCAGCTGACCCGCTAACTCAGCCAGCGCGGAACCCAGCCAGCTACTGACCAGCCCGCCGACGACCCAGCTGACCGCCAGCCCAGCCAGCGCGCGACCAAGCCAGCCAGCGAACGACCGCAGCGGGCCGTTGATCTAGCCAGCCGATTGACCCAGCTAGCCGGTGTGAAACCTGGGCGGGATAGTGCCGACCTCGTGGGTCAACCTGACCCGGTCGCCACGGTAGATGTATCTGGTCATCCGGATCGGGCGGTCCTCCGTGTAGGCCGTGCGGTTGACCACGATCACCGGCGTCCCCGTGGACAGGCCGAAGAACGAGAACTCCCTCGCGCTCGGCATCCTGGCGCCAATCTCGTCGACGAAGCCGACCTGCGGATACCCCATCTCGGCCAACAGCCGGATGCTGCCATGAGCGATCTCCCCGGCCTGTTCAAGCTGCGTGCCGACCGCCACGTCCATCGGAAAGTACGAGGCCATCATCATCCAGGGAACAGTGCCGATCGAGCCGTGTCTGCGCCGGACGACCACCAGCTCCCCCGGTGCGATCTCCAGCTTCTCCGCGACGCTCGGCGAGGCTGGCGCCTTCTCGACTACCTGCCTGGACGTCTCCGGCTCGCCAGCCGTGTTGCCTACTTCGGGCAGGATCGTCGAGCTGCTGTGCCCGGCCGGCTGAACGCTGAACCGGGACAACAGGGCCGTGAACGGCCTGGTCGGCTCGGTAACGAACGTACCGAGGCCCTGCCGGGTGACGACCAGGCCCTGATTGGTGAGCAACGCGAGCGCCAGCCGCACGGTGTTGCGTGAGGCATCGAACTGCCGGACCAGATCGGGCTCGCTCGGCAGCCGCTCGCCTGGGTTGAACGCGCCATTGTCGATCTGGTCGCGCAGCCGGTCAGCGATCTCCTGGTACTTGGCCGGGGCCATGCTCGACCTCCCTCGAAGTCCCGCGAATCTCACCATCCGGATAGGTGGATTCTACCCCTGCATATCGTTTCAATCAGCCAGCTGTTTGGTATGAGTTAGATGACTAGAAACATTGGATCGATGCTAACCGGGAGTGACCGCCAACGGAACACCCAGCGCCGAGAGGAACAGGAGCGAAAGGGCGACGGCGGTCCCCAGAAGGCGAAGTCCGAACCTAAGTGGAGGAGTACATGCAAGACATCTGGATAGTCATCGGCGCCATCGGCGTCATCGCAACCGTCACCGTGCCGCTTGCGGCAGTCGTCCTGGTCAGCCTCGCCAGCAGGCGCGAGGAGTCAGCACATAGCCTGACCGGTCAGGCCCCAGGTTCCGCCGAGCGCGCCGCTCGCCGACTGCTCGGCTTCCAAGCCGACGCAATCGCCCGGCCAGCCGCCAGGCACACCGCCAGCCCAGTGCTCAGGCCGAACCTCGAAGTACGCTTCGATCATGCGCGTCACCCTCTGTCAGATCTCGGCCAGTACGCAGCCGACCGTCAATCTCAGCCGGGTTCAGTCCTCGCTGATCAGCGCCAGGGAGCAGGGGTCTGACCTGGCCGTCTTCCCGGAAGGTACGCAGGCCAGATTCTCGGCCGACCTCCGGGCCGTGGCTGAGCCACTGGATGGCCCGTTCTGCACGGGACTGTCGGCGGCAGCCAAGTCCAGCGGAGTCGCCCTGGTGGCCGGCGTCTTCGAGCCGGCGCCAGATCAGCGGGTATACAACACGACCGTCGCCTTCGATGCCGACGGCAACCTCGCAGCGGCTTACCGGAAGATCCACCTCTTCGACGCGCTCGGCCATCGCGAGTCCGAGACCGTCGCACCCGGCTCCGAGCTGATCATCACCGAGCTCGCCGGGATCAAGGTCGGCTTCCTCACCTGTTACGACGTACGTTTCCCCGAGCTGGCGCGGGCACTTGCCGTACGCGGCGCCGAGCTGATCGTCATCCCGTCGGCGTGGGCCGCCGGCCTGTTCAAGGAAGAACACTGGACCACGCTGGTCCGCGCCCGTGCGATCGAGAACACCGTATGGGTCGCAGCCGCCGGACAGGTACCCGACCCGGACGAACCAGCTACCTCGGCACCAACCGGCGTCGGCCGCAGCATGCTGGTCGACCCGATGGGCGCAGTTCGGCTCGACCTCGGCTCAGGCCCAGCGGTCGCCTCCGGCGTAGTGGACACTAACCTGACCGCACGGGTCCGAGCCACGCTGCCCTGCCTGCAGCACCGCCGTCCCGACATCTTCGCCTCAGCGAGTTAGACGTGATGATCGCACCTAGCGACCTAGGGCACTGAGACCAGCATCCGCTGCGCCGTAGCACATAGTCGCGAGTCGACCCGGCCCTCCCGCGCACTAACGGCCAGCGACATGGCATCGGTTGCGCGGCCACAATTCGCCCGGATCGGGCACATTGTTGACTGTGATCGGGCGATGCCATGTCGAAGTCCAACGGGCTGGTGACTTGGCCGCCATGTCGAAGTCCACCGGGCTGGTGACTCGATGGTTTCAGCGGGCGCCGTTCAGTCTGGCCGGGCGGCCGCGGCCGCGGCTCGATGCCTGCGCCAGGCCCAGGCTGCCACCAGGGCAATGACGATCGCGGCTAGAGCGATCGCCAGCCCGGCGCCGACCTTGCGCTCGACCACGCCATAGGCGGAGCCGGCCAGGTATCCGAGCAGGCTGTAGCCCACTCCCCAGATGACCCCGCCGATCAGGTTGTGAATGACGAAGGTCCGGTACGGCATCTGGGCCGCTCCGGCGGCCGCAGGCATCAGTGCCCGCACCACGGCCACGAAGCGGCCGCCGAGCACGGCCATGCCGCCCTTGTTCCGCAACGCCGTTCGGGCGCGGTGGACGCCACCGGGCACCCGGTTCAGCATCCGCGACGAGAACAGACGGTCACCCATCCGCTTGCCGATCTCATAACCGACCAGCGGGCCGGTCACCGCGGCGATCACGACCACACCGACGAGAGCGGGGAGGGACAGGTGACCTCGGCTGGCGAGGACTCCGCCGAAGACCACGGCAGCCTCACCAGGCAGCACGAAACCCAGGAAAATCGCCGTTTCACCGAAGACGAGGGCCGCGATCAAGCCGACGGCGACCCACCCGTGGAGATGGTTCAGCGCGGCGTTCATGCTGCTTACGATGCTGGCCAGAGCATTCATTGCGGCCCGCAGACCCGCGCTGCCGCCCGGCCGGACCTGGCTGCCCGATACACCCACTGGCTGTGGTCTAGTTGGACATAATGCGTCCTAGTGCCCAGTTTCGGGGAGGAGACGCCGATGCCAGCCACGCCCCGGCCGTCCTTCGCCACCGCAGGCAGACCCGGCGCGGCACCTGAGCCTTGGTGGGTCACCGGCCGGCCACCGGCCGACGACCATTCCCGGCCGCACGCCAGCCAGCCCCCGTGGCCCGCCGGCCCACCACACACCGACCAGCCATCATGGCCCGCCAGCAGGCCCCCCGCTGGTGAGCCGCCTTGGCCGGCCGCCGTACCCCCGGCACCCATCGGCGTGTTCACGCACGCGCCCAGCGAGGCCGGCACAAGCACGGGCAGCCTCCCTGCGATCACGGGCGGTCTCATCCGCCGCCAGGGTACGTTCACCGGCCGGGTGACCAGGGACGGCTCAAGCGGATTCGCGGCGGAACCGGCCCGGTACCAGCTGTACGCATCACTAGCCTGTCCCTGGTCGCAGCGCGCCCTGATCGCATGCCGACTGCTCGGTCTCGACCGGGTGATCGGGCTCACCCTGACCGATCCGGTCGCCGATGAACGCGGCTGGCGGTTCAGCGACGACAGCAGCGACCCGCTTACCGGCGCTCGCTTCCTGGCCGAACTCTACCGGGCGACCGACGCAGGTTACCCGGGCCCGTTCACCGTCCCGCTGCTCTGGGATCTGCGATCCCGCCGGATCGTCAGCAACGATGTGGCGCAGATTACCGTCATGCTGGAGACCGAGTTCCGGGCCTTCCACCGGCCTGGCGCGCCCGACCTGTACCCCGCGGCCAGGCGCAGGGAGATCGAGTCGCTCGCTACGTTGATTTACCACACGGTCAACACCGGTGTGTACAAGGCAGGCCTGGCTACTACGCAGGCTAGTTACGACCAGGCCGTCGAGGCCGTATTCACCACGCTCGACGCACTGGACGAGCGGCTGGCCCGGCGCCGGTTCGTGCTCGGCGACCAGCTCACCGAGGTTGATGTCAGGCTCTATCCGACGCTGGCCAGGTTCGACACCGTCTACTACCAGCTGTTCGACTGCAATCTGCGGCGGCTAACTGACTACCCGCATCTGTGGGGCTACGCCCGAGACCTCTACACCCATCCGGGATTCGGTGAGACCACCGACCTGGGCCAGATCAAGCAGCATTACTACCGGTCAACCGGGTGGCGCAGTAAATGGGGCATCATCCCGATCGGACCACAGATCAGCTGGAACGAGCCGCACGGCAGAGCCAGGATGCCTAGCTGATTTCAGGCCCAGCCCGCTGCGGGTCGGCGGGATGCCTAGCTGATTTCAGGCCCAGCCCGCTGCGGGTCGGCGGGTAGCCTTAGCACGCGGGTTCTACAGGTCATCAAGCTCCGGAAGAGGCGATGTCGGCCGTGTCTGCCGAGTTCTCGGGTGCGTCCGTTAATCTCACCGCGCCTGGCAGGCCGCCGGGCGAAACCGGCCAGCCGCACGGCGAGACTGCTGACGACTCCGCCGTTGCCAGCGGTACCGCAGCGCGCCTGGCGAATGCGGATTTCGGGCCGAACGAGTGGCTGGTGGACGAGCTCTACCAGCGGTACCAGGCCGATCCAGGCTCGGTGGATAAGGCATGGTGGAACTTCTTTGCCGACTACCGGCCACCGCCGACCACGGCAGAACCGCCGACGAGCGAGCCGACCGGATCGGCTGCGCCACCAGCGGCACCGGCCCATGCCTGGATCCCGACTCCGGTCGGCTCGGCGAGTCCGACTGCTGTCGCCACTCCTCCGGCCGCCGGGCCCGTGGCGCCAGCCGCTCCGGCCGCACCGGCCGCACCGGTGTCTCCGGCGTCAGCAGCTCCGGACGGCCAGGCTGCGCCGAGCGGCGGAACCACACCGCCGAGCGGTGACAGCAACGGCAGTCCGGCTGAAATGCGGCTGCGCGGCGCCGCCGCGCGCACCGTCGCCAACATGGTGGCGAGCCTTCAGGTGCCGACCGCGACGTCGGTCCGTTCCATCCCGGCCAAGCTGCTGACCGACAACCGGATCGTGATTAACAATCACCTGGCCCGCGGCCGCGGCGGCAAGGTGTCCTTCACCCACCTGATCGGATACGCGGTGGTCCGCGCCCTCGCGGCTGCCCCTGAGCTGAACGACTCCTACGCCGAGGTCGACGGCAAGCCGGTGCTGGTCCGGCCCGAGCACGTCAACCTGGGACTGGCGATCGACATCCAGAAGGAGGACGGCACTCGCCAGCTGCTCGTGCCGAGCATCAAGTCAGCCGAGCAGATGGACTTCCGCCAGTTCTGGATGGCCTACGAGGAGATTGTGCGCAAGGCCAGGGGTGGCAAGCTCGCGGTCTCCGACTTCGCCGGCACCACGATCAGCCTGACCAACCCGGGCACCATCGGCACCATGCATTCGGTCCCCCGGCTGATGCCTGGCCAGGGTTGCATCATCGGCGTAGGCGCGATGGAGTACCCGGCTGCCTACCAGGGCGCCTCGGCCGAGACCCTGGCCAGGCTCGCGCTCAGTCAGGCGGTGACCCTCACCTCGACCTATGATCACCGGATCATCCAGGGCGCCCAGTCCGGCGAGTTCCTTCGGATCATCCGCGGCCTGCTGCTCGGCGAGCAGGGCTTCTACGACGAGATCTTCAGCTCGCTTCGGATCCCGTATGAGCCAGTCCGCTGGGTGCGTGACATTCCGGCTGGTCACGAGGACGACATCAGCAAGGCCGCCCGGGTACACGAGCTGATCCATGCCTACCGGGTCCGCGGCCACCTGATGGCCGACACCGATCCGCTCGAGTACAAGCAGCGCAAGCACCCCGATCTGGACATCAACCAGCACGGCCTGACGCTATGGGATCTGGAACGGGAGTTCGCCACCGGCGGCTTCGGCGGCAAGTCGCGGATGCTGCTGCGCGAGATCCTCGGCGTGCTACGGGATTCCTACTGCCGCACGGTCGGGCTCGAGTACATGCACATCCAGAACCCGGCCGAGCGTGCCTGGCTGCAGGACCGGGTGGAACGGCCGCATCGCGATGCTGACCACGCCGAGCAGATGCGCGTGCTGTCCCGGCTGAACGTCGCCGAGGCCTTCGAGATGTTCCTGCAGACCAAGTTCGTCGGCCAGCGCAGATTCTCCCTTGAGGGCGCCGAGTCACTGATCCCGCTGCTCGACGCCGTGCTGACCGAGGCAGCCAAGGGACGGCTGCATGAAGCGGTCATCGGCATGGCGCATCGCGGCAGGCTGAACGTGCTCGCGAACATCGCCGGCAAGTCTTACGGGCAGATCTTCAACGAGTTCGAGGGCCACCTGGACCCAGGCAGCACGCACGGCTCCGGCGACGTCAAGTACCACCTCGGCGCGGAGGGCAGTTACACCGCGGCGGACGGCACGGCGATTCCGGTCACCCTGGTCGCCAACCCGAGTCATCTTGAGGCCGTCAACCCGGTGCTCGAAGGCGTGGTCCGGGCCAAGCAGGACCTGCTTGACATGGGCGACCCCGGCTACACCGTGCTGCCGGTCCTGATCCACGGCGATGCGGCGTTCGCCGGCCAGGGCGTGGTCGCCGAGACGCTCGAACTGTCCCAGCTGCGGGGCTACCGTACCGGCGGCACCGTGCACATCGTGGTGAACAACCAGGTCGGCTTTACGACCGACCCGAAGTATTCCCGGTCAAGCGTGTACGCCACCGATGTGGCCCGCACGATCCAGGCACCGATCTTCCACGTCAACGGCGATGATCCGGAGGCCGTGGTCCGGGTCGGCCGGCTGGCCTTCGCCTACCGGGAGGCGTTCGGCAAGGACGTCGTCATCGACATGGTCTGCTACCGCCGCCGCGGGCATAACGAGGCTGACAACCCCTCCTTCACGCAGCCGCTGATGTATGACCTGATCGACGCGAAGCGATCCACCAGGAAGCTCTATACGGAGTCGCTGATCGGCCGCGGTCACATCACCCTGGAGGAGGCCGAGCAGGCCCTGCGCGACTATCAGCAGGAGCTTGAACGGGCTTTCACCGAGACCCGCGAGGCAGCAGGCCGGCCGGTCGAGCCCGGCGCGGTGGTACCGGTGCCGCCCCAGCAGCCGGCCCTGATCGATCACGCGGGCACCCCGACGGCGATCACCGCCGAGACCATCAAGCGGATCATCGACACCCAGCTGAACCTGCCTGTGGGCTTCGTCCCGCATCCGCGGCTTCAGCCACAGATAGCCCGCCGCGCGGTCGTGGTCGAGCAGGACGAGATCGACTGGGCCACCGGCGAGTTGCTGGCGTTCGGCTCGACGCTGATCGACGGCAATGCGGTCCGGCTGATCGGGCAGGACAGCCGCCGCGGCACGTTCGGCCAGCGGCACGCCGTCGTCGTGGACCGGCACACCGGCGCGGAGTACATCCCGCTGCGCCAGTTCAACAACGGAACGGCCAAATTCCACGTCTACGACTCGCTGCTCTCTGAGTTCGCTGCCGTCGGGTTCGAGTACGGCTACTCAGTGGCCAGACCGGACGCGCTGGTCTGCTGGGAGGCGCAGTTCGGCGACTTCGTCAACGGGGCGCAGACGATCCTGGACGAGTTCATCTCATCCGGTGAGCAGAAGTGGGGGCAGCGGTCCGACGTGGTGCTGCTGCTGCCGCACGGGTACGAGGGTCAGGGCCCCGATCACTCGTCGGCCAGGGTCGAGCGGTTCCTGTCGCTGTGCGCACAGGACAACATGACGGTGGCCATGCCGAGCACCCCGGCCAGCTATTTCCACCTGCTGCGCTGGCAGGTGCTTTCGGAGCGGGTCAAGCCGCTGATCGTGTTCACGCCAAAATCCATGCTCCGGCTGAAGACTGCAGTCTCCGCGGTCGCCGACTTCACCGCGGGCTCGTTCCGGCCGGTGCTGCCAGATCCTGAGGCAGCCGCACCCGGCCCTGCCGCTGGTTTCGATCCGGCCGCAGTGCGCCGCGTGCTGCTCTGCTCCGGCAAGATCTACTACGATCTCGCCGGGAAACGGCGGGCGGAGCACCGGTCCGACGTCGCCATCGTCCGGGTGGAGCGGCTCTACCCGCTGCCGACGAAGGAGATCGCAACCGAGCTGGCCAGCTACCCGAACGCCGAGGATCTCCGCTGGGTGCAGGAGGAGCCGGCCAACATGGGCGCCTGGCCGTTCATGGCGATGCACCTGCCCGGACCGCTCGGCCGCCGGCTTGGCGTGCTCTCGCTCCCGGCCAGTTCGGCACCGGCGTCCGGATCAGCCAAGGCACATGCGGCCGAGCACGCTGCGCTGGTCGCCGCCGCACTGAGCTAAGACGGTCCGACGATGTACTTCACCGACCGCGGCATCGAGGAACTTCAGGACCGGCGCGGCGATGAGCAGGTCACCATCGGCTGGCTGGCCGGCCGCCTCACCGAGTTCGTGGACGCTCATCCGGAATACGAAGCGCCGATCGAACAGCTGGCGACCTGGCTGGCCCGTCTCGACGACGAACCCGACCTGGACTGAGCCGACCGGATATCGGGCTTGCCCTCGCCAGTGCCGCGGGCAGGGCAGCCAAGATCGACAGCGGAAACTTGCGGCCGTGGTCAGGCTCTCCTTCGGCTGACACGATATATCGTCTGTATCAGGAGGGTGATGATCAGTGAGTCCGGTGTTCCGCCACGGCAGGCTGCGGCTGTATCTTCTCAAGCTGCTCGAAGAGGCGCCGCGGCACGGCTACGAGGTGATCCGGCTGCTGCAGGATCGCTTCCTCGGCGTCTACTCGCCATCGCCGGGGACGATCTACCCGAGGCTGACCAGGCTGGAGGATGAGGGCCTGGTCACCCACGACGAAGTCGACGGCAAGAAGGTCTACCGGATCACCGAGAAGGGCCGCCAGGAGCTTGAGAACAGGTTCGATGAGCTTGCCGAACTGGAGGAGGAGCTCACCGCGTCTGCCCGCGACATTGCCAGGGAGATCGGCCGCGACGTCCGCGACACCGTCAGAAGCCTGCGCGAGGAACTCGGCCGGGCCGCGGCCAGGGGCGGATTCAACGAGCCCGGCGCTGCCGCTAGACCACAGGCCAGCGATGGGTCAGACCGAACCAGGCTCGGCCCGTCGTGGTTCGGTGAGCCCGGCGCGGCTCGGCTCACCGATCCGGCCGCGACCAGGTTGACTTCTGATCAGACCCGGCTGGCCGGAGCCGGCCCTGATATCGGCTCGGCCAAAGGTCGCGGCCCGTGGCCGCCCCCCGCTTCCTGGCCTGATCTGGAGCGGCTCGCGACGGACTTCGCCAAGGAGATCCAGTCGGCCGCCGTCCGCGCCCGCTCCGGCCTGGACGAAGGAGGCCTGCGAGATCTCCGCGGCATCCTTGCTGACGCCCTGACCCGGATCAGGACCGAGGTCTTCGGCCCGGTCGTCCCGACCGATCAGGCGGAGCAGGCTGGCCCTGCCGGTCAGGCTGACCCGGCTGGCCCGATCGATGCGGCTGGCCCGACCGACGCTACAGACCCTGCTGGCTCGACTGACGCTACGGATACGGCTGGCCCGGCGGACGCGGCTGGCCCGGCCGACGCGGCTGACCCGGCCGACCAGGGCACAGCCAGCTGACCAGACCAGCGGGACATCCCGCCTACAGCGTGAACACCACCTTGCCGAACAGGTCGCCGGAGATCATCGCCTCGAATCCGGCCGGCGCCTGATCGAGCGGCATGGTCCGGTCGATCACCGGCCGGACGCCGGCCTGCGCGCAGAATCGCAGCAGCCGGGCAAGCTGATCCCGGCTGCCCATGGTCGAGCCGACCACCGACAGCTGCAGGAAGAACACCCGGCTCAGATCGGCAGGCGGCATCGACCCGCTGGTGGCACCGGAGATCACGATCGTCCCGCCCGGCCGCAGTGCCTTCAGCGAGTGTGACCAGGTCGCCTCGCCGACCGTTTCCATCACCGCGTCTACCCGCTCGGGCAGCCTGGCTCCGGTCGCGAACGCCTGATCGGCGCCGATGGTGACCGCCCGCTCCCGCTTGGCCTCATCCCGGCTGGTCACCCAGATCCGGTGACCGGCGGCCCGGCCGAGCAGAATGAGCGCGGTCGCCACGCCGCCGCCGGCGCCCTGCACCAGGATCGTGCTCCCCGGCTCGAGCGCTACCTTGCCGAACAGCATCCGGTAGGCGGTCAGGTAGGCCGTCGGCAGACAGGCGGCCTGCTCGAAGGAGAGTGCCGCGGGCTTGGGCACCAGGTTCCGGCTGGGCACGGCAAGCCGCTGGGCGAAGGTGCCCTGGTACCGCTCGGACAGCAGCGACCTGGCCGGGTCGAGCGTCTCGTCGGCCACGCCTGCCGATCCCGGGTCGCCCACCACCGCGTGCACGACGACCTCGTTGCCATCGGCGTCCACCCCGGAGGCGTCGCAGCCGAGGATCATCGGGAGCCGGTCGGCGGAAATTCCCACGCCGCGGAGCGTCCAGACATCATGGTGGTTCAGCGATGCCGCCCGGACGGTGATCGTCGTCCAGCCATCGGGCGGCGACGGCTCAGGCCGCTCACCGAGTTCGAGGGCGGACAGCGGGTCAGCTGAGTCGAAGCGGGCTGCGGTGACTGCGAACATGAGCAGGACCCTAGCCGCCCGGCCCGCGACGGTCCCGGTCAGGGCCGACCTGCCGATCTGGCGCAACAAACTCCCCGGTGCCGATGCGTGCGACCACCCGATCATCGGCCAGACCGGTCGATCCACGCGGAAGCCGATGCAAGCCTGTCCAGAAGGCACTTCCGTGGCGCACGAGCTGTGCGATACTCGACGCTTAGGCAGGCCTGATTCCCCCTGCCGGTAGGGACCGGAGTGAATCTGGCGTCCTTTGCCGAGCTAGCGGTGCGCCTGGTCAATTCTGGTGTCTGTGACGCCGACGCTGACCCGCTGAGCACCCGCGAGGCGTTCCGCGAGATGGTCGCGGACCGCCCATTTCTTGCTGTCCCGGTGACGCCGCACGATCTGGACCGGCTGAAGCTGCTGCGCGCCGAGCTGACCGCGGTCTTCGCCGCGGCGGTCGACGGCTCAGGTTCAGCCGCGGTGGAGCGGCTGAACGGGCTGCTGATGATTCACCCGATCCACCCGGTGATCGTCGGCCATGGCGGCGAGCGCTGGCATCTGCACCTGAGTGAGTCGGGATCGGTCACCGACCGCTATGCGGCCGCCGCGGTGATCAGCCTGGCGCTGCTGGTCAGCCAGCTCGGCACGGAACGGCTGGGCATCTGCGCCATTGCCTCCTGTGACCGGGTATTCATCGACGGCAGCAGCAATAAGTCCAGGCGCTACTGCAAGGATCACGGCGCCAGGGGAAACGTGACCTCGCTAAGGCGGCAGAGCCGCGGCGCTACATCAGATCCAGCGCCTTCGACGGTATCGGCCGCAAGCTAGGCCGCAGAACGCCCTCTAACGCACGCGGCATCACTTGCGTTACCGAAACGACACCTTCTGGCTTCTTCTCAGGCTCCGCAATGATCATTAACATGAGCCTCACTCGCGGGGGTCACGTTCTAGTCGTGCACCGAAAGAAGGTTGGACATGGCAATCGAGACAATAGAGGCGCGGCCGGTCGACATAGGCCTCAAGCGAGAGATGGGGTTGATCGGCGCCATGTGGGCGTCCGAGACCTCGATCATCGGCTCAGGCTGGCTGTTCGGCTCGTACTTCGCGGCGGTCGCGATTGGGCCGGCGGCGATCTGGGCGTGGGTCATCGGCGGCGTCGCGGTCATCATCCTCGCGCTCGTGCACGCCGAGCTTGGTGGGATGTACCCGGTGGCGGGGGGCACGGCGCGGTTCCCGCACCTCGCCTTCGGCAGTGGCGCCGGGATCACGTTCGGGTTCTTCTCCTGGCTTCAGGCGGTGACCGTCGCGCCGATCGAATGCTTCGCCGTGCTGCAGTACGGTCAGTACTGGCTAAACGGGAAAAATCCGAAAAACCCGACGTTCCTGATCTATAACTCGACCACCGGCAACGTTACCCACTGGGGTTTCGTGATCACGATCGTCCTGATGGCGATCATGACTGCGGTGAACTTCTTCGCGATGCGCCTGTTCAACAAGGTGAACGCAGCCATCACCTGGTGGAAGGTTGCGATCCCGGTCCTGGCGATCATCATCTTGCTGTTCAAGTTCCACTCGCACAACTTCAGTGTCCAGGGCGGGCTCAACCCGGGCCACGCCTTCGGCGCCCCAGGGATTGGCGGAGTCGGCTGGCACGCTCTGTTCTACGCGATCCCGTCGGCCGGCATCGTCTTCGCCTACCTCGGCTTCGAGCAGGCCGACCAGCTCGCCGGTGAGGTCAAGAACCCGCAGCGGAACCTGCCGTGGGCGATCATCGGGGCGATCCTGATCGGCACCGCGATCTACGTGCTGCTCCAGGTAGTCTTCATCGGCGCCACCCCGTCCAGTCTGATCAGCGGTCACCTGGGCTTCGCGGGCATCGCGTCGTCCAACCCGATCGTGATCGGGCCGTTCGCCGGCCTGGCCGGCGCGGTCGGTCTGGCCTGGCTCGCGGCCGTCCTGCGGGCGGACGCGTTCATCTCCCCGTACGGCACCGGCCAGATGTACGTGACCTCCACCTCTCGAGTTGGCTACGGCCTGGCCAGGAACAGGTACTACCCGTCGATCTTCACCAAGACCGACAAGAACGGCGTGCCGTGGGTCGGCTTGGTCGTCGCGTTCCTGTTCGGCCTGGTCTTCCTGCTGCCGTTCCCGAGCTGGCACTCGCTGGTCAGCCTGGTCACCTCGGCGAGCGTGCTGATGTACGCAGGAGCGCCGCTGGCCCTGGGCGCATTCCGCAAGAACCTGCCCGACGCGACCCGGCCCTACAAGATGCCGGGCGCGGTGGCCGTCGCGCCGATCGCGTTCGTCATCGCGAACCTGATCATCTACTGGTCCGGTTTCGAGACGCTCTGGAAGCTGGGCGTGGCCGTCATCCTCGGCTACCTGCTGATCCTGATGCACTTCTCCGACAACCCGCACGCACCGAAGATCAACTGGAAGAACTCGACGTGGATCGCCGTCTACCTGATCGGCATGGGCGTGATCTCGTGGTATGGCGAGTTCGGGCTGCCCGGTTCGGCAGTGCTCAAGCCGAACGGCAACTACCGAGGCCACATTCCGTTTTGGTGGGACATGGGGCTCGTCGCCGTGTTCAGCCTGGTGATCTACTACTGGGCCATGTACTCCTGCCTGTCGCGCCCCGAGATGGAGGAAGCCATCGCGGCGCAGTCAGGAGGCGCTGAGGACTGGGAGGCGCAGACGGCAGAGTCCTGGGGCGAGACGGAAACCCCGCCGGCCTGATCTTCACCCTGCGAGTACGAGGCTCCGGCCCTTGCGGGCCGGAGCCTCACCGCCTCTGCGGCGCGGGCCGACCGCGGCGATAGCGCAGCAGCAGCGTGCCCTCGATCAGCGCGGGCGGCACGGGACCGAAGTGACCGCTGTCCACAGCACCGGCGCCTGGGTTGTCCGAGATCAGGAACCACCCGTTTGGCTCGCGTCTGGCGACTCGCTTGACCAGCAACATGCCAGGTCGCTGGGGATGGCACGCGACGACGATCTGTCCGCGGCGGATGCGGGGCGGACCCTCAGGTCGCAACCCGCGCCAGACCAGCAGCCAGTCGCCGGGCCGCAAGGCCGGCTCCATCGACCTTTCGGCGACCGCGACCCGCCATATCGGCCAGCGCACGCATCCCTCCCGTCTGCCGATCGGCGCCACGTTGTACTGTCAGATTCCGTTACCCAATGATCCGACACGAGAGAAGGACATCATGAGGCTGCTCGCACGTGCCCTCGCGCCCAAGGTCACCGCGTTCGCGCACTGTGACCTGCCGTGTGGCGTCTACGACCCGGCTCAGGCCAGGATCGAGGCCGAGTCGGTGAAGGCGATCTGCGAGAAATACCAGCAGAACTCCGACTCCGAATTCCGGACCAGAGCTCTGCAGATCAAGGAGGAGCGGTCCGATCTAGTCAAGCACCACCTCTGGGTGCTGTGGACCGACTACTTCAAGCCGCCGCACTTCGAGAAGTACCCGCAGCTCAGCCAGTTGTTCAACGAAGCCACCAAGCTGGCCGGAGCCGGTGGCACCAAGGGCAGCACCGACGTGGCCAAGGCCGATGCGCTGCTCGCGAAGATCGAGGAAATCTCGACTATCTTCTGGGAGACCAAGCAGGGCTGAACCCGGTCAGTCCAGGCAGGAAGGGTCCGGTAACCGAATCGGCAGGGGGCTGCCAGATCAGGCCGGCCCAGATTCGCGCAGCCGACGCTGACGGTCGGCGGATGGCGGGCCCCGCGGCCATCGAGCCGCGGCCCCGCCGCCGCCGGTCGCGCCGCGCCAGGTCAGCGAATCGTCGGTGTAGTGCGCGACCCGAGATAGGTTGCAGGAAGAAAGTCGATCCCTGCCCCGGCGCAGGAGACGACATTCGGCCGTTGTTGGAGGGGCAAGACGTGACCGAGGAAAGCACAACGTCGGCGATGAGCCGGACGATTGCCGCTGAGCATGACGATCATGACGAAAATCAGGAACTTGGGCGACTTCTCACCGCGGTTCAGCCGGCTCCGGCCGAGCCGGCCGAGGCCGACGCCCGCGATGAAGTCACCATCCGGCTGCCGGCTGACGGGGCTTACCTGTCGGTCCTGCGGACAGCGACGGCCGGCCTGGCGGCGCGCCTGGACTTCACCCTGGACGAGATCGAGGATCTGCGCATCGCCGTGGATGAGGCGTGCGCGATGCTGCTCAGCCAGGCGATCCCGGGCAGCACGCTGGAGTGCCGCTTCCGGCTCGGCCAGGACACGATGACGGTCTCGGTCTCCGTGCGCTGCCTAGCGCCACGGGCACCGTCCGGCGATACGTTCGCGTGGACTGTGCTCTCAGCGCTAGCTGGCAGTGTCGATGCCCAGGTAGGGCCGGGCGACCTGCTGACGATCGTGCTCCGCAAGAGCCGTGATTCATCGAGGTCGGTGTGACGGGGGAAGCTGAGGTCGCCTTGACCGAGGAGTTCGAGACGGTAACGGCTGAGCCTGCCGGGGGGCAGCCTCTTGCCGGTCCCGATGAGGTCCTGGCCGTTGCCGGACTGATCGCCGAGGAGCTGGACGACGATGTCGCCGAACAGCTCTCCGGTGCGGTGCGGGTCCAGCACGCGGTGCGCGAGCGCGGGCACGCCAGAGCGCTGTTCGTACGGCTCTCCGTGCTGCCTGAGGGTGATCCGGAGCGGCTCAGGATCCGGGGCGAGCTGGTCGAGCTGCACCTGCCGCTGGTGGAGTACCTGGCCAGGCGATTCCGCAACCGGGGCGAGTGGCTCGACGACCTGACTCAGGTGGCGACGATTGGCCTGATCAAGTCCATCGACAGATTCGACCTCACCCGCGGCGTGGAGTTCTCCACCTATGCCACGCCCACCATAGTCGGCGAGATCAAGCGGCACTTCAGGGACAAGGGCTGGGCCGTCCGGGTACCTCGGCGGCTGCAGGAGCTGAAGCTGGCCCTGACCAAGGCCATCGGCGATCTGGCGCAGCGGCTCGGCCGGGCGCCGACCGTTGCCGAGCTTGCCGTGCACCTGCAGATGACCGAGGAGGAGGTGCTTGAGGGACTCGAATCCGCCAACGCCTACTCGACAGTCTCGCTCGATGCACCCGACTCGGGGGATGAGGACGCACCGGCGGTTGCTGAGTCGCTTGGCATGCTCGACGATGCGCTTGAAGGCGTGGAGTACCGGGAATCGCTGAAGCCCTTGCTCGAGCGGCTGCCGCCCAGGGAGAAGCGAATCCTGCTGCTGCGATTCTTCGGGAACATGACTCAGTCCCAGATCGCGACCGAACTCGGCATCTCGCAGATGCACGTATCCAGGTTGCTCGCCCGTACCCTCGCACAGCTCAGGGAGGGGCTGACCAGCGACGACTGACCCGGCCTAGCGGGTTGGCTGGTCCGCCGACTGATAGGCAAGCGCCCTGATGCTCGGCGGCACAAGCAGCAGGACGAAGCCAGCCACAGACAGTACTAGGAGCGGCACGCCCCACCAGTAGCGCTGACCTTGCACCAGGTAGATCCCGACGATGCCGCAGAAGAGCTGGGTCAGCAGCGCAGGCGTCCGGCTCCACCGCCTGGCCCTGGCCAGGCCCGCCGCCACGAAGCCGAGCCCAACTGCCGTCCCGACGCCGATGGCTGTGATGGCGATGCCGCTGGCGTTCTGGTAGGACCTACCCTGGCCGGTCGCGATGCCGGCCAGCACGGCGGCGGTCATGACGGCGGCGGCCTGTATCGCCTGCACGAGGGCCGCGCCAGCCACGGTCAACGGACGCGGCTGATGCTGAGCCGCGGGCGAGCCGTTAGCCTGAGCGCGTGCGCGCGCTCCTGATCGTGAACCCACGTGCCACCTCCACGACCCGGCTTCGCCGGGATGTCATCGCGTCGGCCCTTGCGTCCGCTGTCGAACTTGAGGTCGTGGAGACACGCTACCGGGGGCATGCCACCAAGCTGGCGGCCAGAGCCCGGTCTGAAGGCTATGGCCTGGTGCTCACGCTGGGCGGCGACGGCACGGTTAACGAAGCCGTCAACGGCATCCTCGGCGGCGCTGGCCAGCCATCGGCCGGTCACCAGCCCGCCGACCTCCCGTCCGAAGACCATCTGCCCGTCGACCTCCCGGCCGCCGACCTTCCGTCCGAAGACCGCCCGTCCGAAGACCGCCTGCCCGCGGACCGGTTGCCCGCGCTCGCTGCCATGCCCGGTGGCAGCGCGAATGTCTTCACCGGAGCCCTGGGCCTGGGACGCGACCCGGTGGACGCCGCCGGGCAGATCCTGCAGGCACTAGCTGAGCACCGCGAGCGCACCATCGGTCTGGGGCTGGCCGAAGGACGGTACTTCACCTTCAATTCCGGCCTGGGCCTGGACGCCGAAGTGGTCCGGGCGGTGCAGGGACTGCGCGCCCACGGTCGGCCGGTCACGCCCGCGCTGTACGTGCGACTGACACTTCGCCAGTTCTACCGGCAGACCGATCGGCGACGGCCAAACCTGACCATCGAGCTTGATGGCCAGCCAAGCGCAGGACCGGTGTTTCTCGGCATCGTGTCGAACACGGCACCGTGGACTTACCTCGGCGGCCGCGCCGTCCAGGCCAGCCCGCAGGCCGGCTTCGACACTGGCCTGGACGTCTTCGCGATGACTTCGCTGTCCTCGCTGCGCACCTTCCACGCCGTCGGCCAGATGCTTACGAAGAATGGCAGGCCACCACATGGCCGCCACATTCTGACGTTTCATGATCAGGCGGTCGTAACACTGCGATCCGAGCGACCAGTTGCGTTCCAGATCGACGGAGAGTATGTGGGCGAGCGGGAGATCGTCTCATTCAGATCCGTCCCTGACGCCCTGCGGGTCGTGGTCTGACCCAGGTCACGGCGCAACGACCGTACATATCGGACCGATCAGCTTAAACCTATCCATCCCGGTACTCGTCGACGCTCCGGACCCCTTCCCGGCGCACGGGCCATGCCCGCCATGTGACTGATCTGACACCGAAATCCGGCCTAACCTTTGCCTAAGGGTCTTGCGCTTGATCGATTAACTTGGGAGGGTTGTAACGCTCCTGGCGAGAGGCAAGCACGCGCGCCTACGCCAGGCGGGCGATGTCTGCGCGGGCAGTGTCCACGGGGGCGTGGCCTGGCGGTCTCACTGGGAGCCAGAGCGGAACATAAGTTTCGTGAGCGCAGTTAACTAGCTTGGGACGCATAGCGAATCCCGAAGACATACGGCATAGCTCGTGAATTCGTTCACAAGCACGACAGAGGCGGCGGGCCTCGGCAACTGCCCGCGGGTCCTCACAGAGGAGTGGACCGCATGGACTGGCGTAACTACGCCGCATGTCGTGACGTAGACCCGGAGCTGTTCTTCCCGATTGGCAACACCGGTCCCGCACTGCTCCAAATCGATGAGGCTAAGCAGGTCTGCGGTCGCTGCAAGGTCGCCGATGCGTGCCTGCAGTGGGCGCTGGAGAGCGGTCAGGACTCCGGTGTCTGGGGCGGGCTCAGCGAGGACGAGCGGCGAGCGCTCAAGCGCCGGGGCGCACGGGTCGGTGCCAGCGCCTGATCCGCGTCTGGAGTGGCCTGGGCGGCGTCTAGCCCCGCTTGGGCTTTGTTCTGCCGTGCCTGGGCCGGGTCTAGCCCCGGCTGGGCCCCGTTCTGCCGCGCCTCGTCCGGTGATCCCAGATCCGGGTTAGGCAGCGGCAGGTCGAGCAGCACGCTGGTGCCGCCGCCTTCGCGAGCTGAGATCACCAGCGTGCCGCCAAGTTCACCCACCACAAGCGTGCGCACGATCTGCAGGCCCAGGCTGCTGGTTGCCTCCAGATCGAACCCCGGCGGGAACCCGCCACCGTTGTCGGCCACGGTCACCGCAATCCGGTCTTGCCGCCGGTCAGCCGTCAGCTCAAGAGTTCCGGTCGCC
Source organism: uncultured Actinomycetota bacterium (assembly GCA_963850875.1). Classification (GTDB taxonomy): domain Bacteria; phylum Actinomycetota; class Actinomycetes; order Streptosporangiales; family Streptosporangiaceae; genus Chersky-822. Next base: position 107,221 of record CAWKNA010000003.1, on the reverse strand, counting down.
GGCCCCCCAGCGGAAGCCAGGCCGTGCTGCACGGCGTTATGCATCAGCTCGGTCAGCACCAGAGCGAGCGGGGTGGCCACCGAGCCGGAGAGCATCCCGAAGCGGCCGATCAGCACCGGCGTGATCCTGGCCTCCGGTGCCGACAGCTCGCCAGCCATCAAGGCGATCTGGCGAGCGATGTCATCGAAGTCGACCACCTCGCCGGTCGCCTGGGACAGCGTCTCATGCACCAGCGCGATCGAGCCGACCCGCCGAACGGCCTCATCGAGCGCGGCGACCGCCTCAGGCACCCGCATCCGCCGGGCCTGCAGCCTGAGCAGCGCAGCGACGGTCTGCAGGTTGTTCTTTACCCGGTGGTGGATCTCCCTGATGGTCGCGTCCTTGGTGGTCAGCTCGCGTTCCCGGTGCCGCAGCTCGGTGACGTCCCTGAGCAGAATCAGCGCCCCGGCGGACGCGCCGTCGACCACGAGCGGGATGGCTCGCATCTGGACCACAGACCCGTTTGCCTCGATCTCGGTCTCCAGATGTGCCCTGCCGCCTGCCGCCAGCATCAAGGAGTCATCTCGCGGCGTGCTGCTCGCGCACAGCCGCGCCGTGAGCGGCCCGAGCTCCCGTCCGGCCAGGTCGGCGGTCAGGCCGAGCCTTCGGTATGCCGACAGGGCGTTGGGGCTGGCATAACTGACCTTGCCTGACCGGCTGAGGCGCACCATCCCGTCGGTCACCCGCGGGGACCTGACCAGCGTCGGCGAGCTGGCCGGGCAGGGGAACAGCCCAGCGGCGACCATCTGGGCCAGATCGTCGGCGGCTCGGAGAAAGGCCAGATCCATCCGGCTGGGCGTCCGCGCCGAGTCAAGATTGGTCGACCGCTCGATCACGGCAACAACCCGTCCGCTGCGGCAGACCGGAATCGTCTCGTGCCTGACCGGCACGCCGCGCCGCCAGTCCGGGTCACCCTCGCGGCAAATGCGCCCCTGGGTCACGGCCGCCTCAAGCAGCGGTTGCTCCCCCGCGGCCCGGACCGAGCCGACGACATCACCGGGGAAAGCCGTCGGGCCGGTGGTCGGCCGGACCTGCGCGAGCGCGAGCCAGGCCTGCTCGGCCGGGAGCGGAGCCCAGAGCACCAGATCTGCGAAGGACAGGTCGGCGAGCAGTTCCCAGTCGGAGACCAGCGCGTGCAGCCACTCGGCGTCCGTAGCAACGATCTGGGCCCGGCGGGCCAGGTCGTTCAGCGTCGGCACCTCGCCATCATCGCATTGCCTGGCTGGCCGCCGGTGCACCGTCCCCCGCCGCACGTCAACGATGCCGTCCATCGCAGCCTGCAGCGACGCGCTAAACCCGGTAACGTCGCGGCCATGGCGCAGGACAAGCAGCTCCAGGCAGTCAATCACGGCGGCGCGCAGGCGGTCGCCGCCGCCCGGGCGCACGGCGCGCGGACGATCTTCACCCTGTCCGGCGGGCACATCTTTCCGGTTTATGACGGAGCGGTCAAGGCCGACCCGCCGATGCCGATCCTGGACGTCAGGCACGAGCAGACCGCCGTCTTCGCAGCCGAGGCCACCGCCCGGCTGACCAGGTCACCGGGCTTCGCCGTGCTCACCGCAGGACCTGGCGTGACCAACGGGGTCAGCGCGATCACGACCGCTCATTTCAACGGATCAAGCGTGGTGGTGCTGGCCGGCCGGGCACCGGACTACCGATGGGGATCGGGCAGCCTGCAGGAATTCGATCATCCCGGCCTGCTCGGCCCGATCACCAAACGGGCCTGGACCGAGCACCACGCCGCCGGAGTCGGCCCGGCGGTCAGCGAGGCCTTCCGGCTGGCCTGCGCCCGCCATCGCGGACCAGTCTTCCTTGATGTCGCCCTTGAGGCGCTCTTCGGGACGCCTGACCCAGGGTCCGACAATGCCCCGGCATCCCGGTCCGGCTCAGCGGCGGCTGGCGGAGTCCCGCCGTCCATGATCGTGGAGAGTTCCATGCGTCAGGCGCAGCAAACTCTCCACGATAAGGCCGGCCCGGCGGCTGACAGCGCCGCCGGCGGCGATCCGGACTCCGGCAGCCTCGCCCGGATCGCCCAGCTGCTGGCGCAGTCTGCCCGGCCGGTGCTCGTGCTCGGATCGGACGTGTGGCTGGACGGTGCGCAGACCGCCGCGCGAGCGGCGGCCGAGGAGCTGCAGTTGCCGGTGATCACCAACGGCCAGGGCCGCGGTATCTTGCCGGCCGGCCACCCGCTGCTGGTCACCCGGGCGCGGTCGGTCGCCTTCGGCGAGGCTGACCTGGTGATCGTGGTCGGAACCCCGCTCGACTTCCGGCTCGGCTACGGCGAGTACGGCGGCAAGAATGGCACGCCTGCGGCCCAGGTCGTGCACGTCGCCGATGCCCCCAGCCAGTTGGCCGCGCACCGCGAGCTTGCCGCCGCCGCGGCTGGCGATCTGTCGGTCTGCTTCGACGGCCTGACCAGCGCCGCCGACCAGATCGGCCTGAACCGGCCGTGGACCCGAGACTGGCTGCCACGGCTGACCGACGCGCGCCGGTCTGCGGAAGCCGCCGACGCCGACCTGCTCGCCAGCGACGCGGACCCGATTCACCCGATGCGGATCTACGGCGAGCTGGCCAAGTTGCTCGATCCCGATGCGGTGGTGATCGGCGACGGCGGCGATTTCGTCAGCTACGCAGGCAAGTACATCGAGCCGCGGCAGCCGGGCTGCTGGCTCGACCCAGGCCCGTTCGGATGCCTGGGCACCGGGCTCGGCTACGCGATCGCGGCGCGGGTCTGCAGGCCATCCGCCCAGGTCGTGCTGCTGCTCGGGGACGGCGCCGCGGGATTCTCGCTGATGGATGTGGACACACTGGTCCGGCACCGGCTCCCGGTCGTGATGATCTGCGGCAACAACGGGATCTGGGGTCTGGAGAAGCACCCGATGCGGGCGCTGTACGGCTATGACGTGGCCGCCGAGCTGCAGCCGCAGTGCCGGTACGACCAGGTGGCCGCCGCGCTCGGCGGCGCCGGCGAGCTGATCACCAGGCCGGACCAGATCGGACCGGCGCTGCGGCGCGCCTTCGACTCTGGCGTTCCCTACCTGGTCAACATCGCCACCGACCCGCAGATCGCCTACCCGCGGTCCACCACCGGGATCTGACCCCGGGCTGCCCGGCTACCCGGCAGCACCTGCCCGAGCCAGGAACCGATCCCGGTCGAGTAGCACCCGCTCCACCGTCCCGGCCCCGATCACCGCGTCCTCGCCGGTGCCTGGCCCGTAGGCGATGAACATGAACACGCACCGGCGCCCGTCAATCTCGGTCAGCTCGGACTCGACCTCGATCTGCGTGCCGACCGGGCTTGGCCGCCGGTGCTCAAGCGAGGCCGCGGTACCTACGGTCGTCTGTCCCGGCGCGAGCTGCGGTGCCACCGCGGCCACCGACGCCGCCTCGGCCAGCGCGAGCAGCCGGGGCGTGCCAAGTACCGGCACGTCGCCGCTGCCGAGGGCCGCGGCGGTGTCGGCCTCGGTGACCTCGGCACTGACCGTCGCTCGCAGCCCGACCGTCAGACCGTCCTGATCGGCGGTCATTCGATCACGGCGATCAAGTCGCCCTCCTGGATCACGTCGCCCTCGGTTACGGCCAGCCGGATGATCCGGCCTGAACTCTCGACGAGCACCGGGATCTCCATCTTCATCGACTCGAGGATCACCACGATGTCGCCGTCGGCGACGGCCTCCCCTTCGACCGCGACGACCTTCCACACGTTGGCGACCATCTCCGCGCGGATCTCGATCACGCGCACCTCCTTGGATTCAAGCCCCGACCTGGCCGCCTGGTGCGTGTCACCCGGCCCTCGGACACCATCATTTCTCGCGCCTGGCTGTCAAGGGCGGAGTCTGCTCACCACGGCGGTGTCATAATCGCCGCTGGCGAAGTCCGGGCTGTCCAGCAGCTCGGCGTGGAATGGCAGATTGGTCTTCGGTCCGGTGACCTGGAAGCACCCGACCGCCGCCCGTGCCCGCTCCAGCGCCTGATCACGATCGGCTCCGTGCACGATCAGCTTGGCGAGCAGCGGATCATAATGCGGCGTCACCGTGTTCCCGGCCGCATAACCGGCATCGACCCGCACCCCGGCGCCGGCCGGCTCATGCCACCCGGTGATCACCCCTGGGCTGGGCAGGAACCTGACCGGGTCCTCGGCGTACACCCTCAGCTCCAGCGCATGCCCATGAGGCGAAACGGACCCCACGTCGAAACTGCAGTCCGCACCGCCGGCGATCAGCAGTTGCTGCTCTACCAGGTCGATTCCGGTGACCATCTCGGTGACCGGATGCTCGACCTGAAGCCTGGTATTCATCTCAAGGAAGACGAACTCACCCGTCGACTCCTCGACCAGGCACTCCACGGTCCCGGCCCCGCGGTAGCCGACCGCCAGGCCGGCCCGGATGGCGGCGGTCAGCATCCGCTCCCGCAGCTCAGCGCCGACGCCAGGAGACGGGGTCTCCTCGGCCACTTTCTGGTGGCGGCGCTGCGCCGAGCAGTCCCGTTCGCCGAGCGCGACCACCCGGCCGTCGGCCAGGCCGAGTATCTGCACCTCGACGTGGCGGGCATGGGCGATGAAGCGCTCAAGCAGGATCGCCGGGCTGCCGAAGAACCGCTCGGCCCGGGTGCGGGCGGTCTCGAATCCGGTCCGCAGCGCTGCGACGTCGGCGGCTGCGCTCATCCCGATTCCGCCGCCACCGGCCGCCGCCTTGATCATCACTGGGTAGCCGATCCGCGCGGCCACCTCGGCCGCCGCATCGGCGTCGGGCACCGGCTCGGTGCTGCCTGGCGCGACCGGAACGCCAGCAGCGGCCATCAGGTTGCGGGCGCTGATCTTGTCACCCATCCGCGCGATCGCGTCCGGTGGCGGACCTATCCAGGTCAGGCCGGCGTTGATGACCTGCTGCGCGAATTCCGCGTGCTCGGCCAGGAATCCGTAGCCGGGGTGGATAGCCGCGGCCCCGGTCCGGCTGGCCGCGGCCAGGATGGCCCCGGCATTCAGGTAGCTGAGCGCTGGCGGAGCCGGGCCGATCAGTATCGCCTCGTCCGCTTCGGCCACGAACGGCAGCCCGGCGTCGGCCTCGGAGTACACCGCGATGACCCTGATGCCAAGCCGCCGCGCCGTCCTAGCGATCCGGCGGGCGATCTCGCCACGGTTGGCGATCAATACCGATTCAGGCAGCACGCCGGCAGCCTACCGGCCGCCGGTCCGGCTGCCGCGATCGACTGACCCGGCAGATCTGGTCAGCCCGTCCGGGCCCCGCAGATCCGACAGACCTGCCAGCCCGTCAAGACCTCTGACCGGCACTGGGCCGGTCGACCCGCTGACCCGGCAGACCTGGCAAGCCGTCACAGCCGGCTGACCGGCAGTCGGCCGGTCACCATGGCCAGCGCCGAGACCACGCCGGGGTCGTACTCGGTATCGGTGTCCATCCGGAGCCGATCCAGCGCCGCGCCGATCCGGTCCCGGTCGGCCGAGCCGCCCACCAGGTCATCGAAGGCGTTCACCGCGCGAATGATCCGGCTGCCAAGCGGCGGGTCATTGACCCCGCCCCGGCTGGGCATGGACTGACAGCGGACCAGCTCAGCCACGGTGTCGAGCACGCCAGTCTGCTTGATGACCTCCGCGCCGAAGTCGGCAATCCGCTGCTGGTCAGCGGCGGAGACCAGCACAGTAGCCCCGCCAGGGATCGGGTCAGGCAGGGACAGCTGGCCGATGTCGTGCATCAGCGCCGCGTATTCCAGGTTCAGCAGGTCGAGTTCCGGCATGCCGAGCTCCCGGCCGACGGCCAGCGCCAGCCTGCTGACCCGGCGGGAGTGCCCGCTCTCGACGTATCCGCCGACCTCGGTCACCTGTGCCAGCGCCCTCACGGTCTGCAAATAGGTGGCCCGGATGCCGGCGTACCGGCGGAACGCTAGCTGGATGACCAGCAGCGGCCCGGCGAAGACGGCCAGCTCGGCGATCCCCATCACCTCCGCGCCGAGCACGGTGATGATCGCCGAGACTCCGATCGCCAGGCCAAGCCGCCACTGCAACACCATCTCGTCCGACAGCGTGACCGAGTACTTGGCCCGCAGATCGTCCGCCCGGATCACGGCGGTGATCACGATCTCAGTCAGCCAGCCAAACGCCGCCACGACGGCCATCACGGCAATCGCAGCCCACAGGTGCTGCGGGTAGCTCAGGTACATGCCCCTGCCGACCATCGGGCGGAAGACAAAGGCGACCAGGGCCACCGCGACCAGCCGGGCCGACATCCCGGTGACATTGGCCGGGCGGCCCGCCGCGATGTGCGGCAACGCGCCGAGCGACATGCCGATCGCCGCAACGGCGATCACCTGCAACGGCGGAATGTGGACAAGCGCCGGGGGATTCCCTCGCAGCAGAATGCCGGACAGCGGCGCGATCCGCAGTACCAGCGCGTAGGCAAGCGCCGCCGTCATAGCGATCGGCGCGGCCTCCCTGCCGCCGGGCAGCGCCAGCCTGAGCAACTCGCCGAAGGCGATGAACAGGCCGAATGCGATCGCGAACTGTGGCTGCTGAACCTTGATGCTGACCGCAGTTCTTACTAGCGCCACCACTACCAGGACCGCGGTGGTGCCGAGCAGCAGCAGCCGACCTGAGTCCACCGACTGCCAGGCCTGCCACCGCTGGTCCGCCGAACGGGACGGCGTCACACTGCCGCCGTCATAGGCTCTCGACCACGCGCAATGGCGAGATCGGATCGTCGTGGTCCTGAGAAGTGATGATCTCGTAACCGCGCGGCTGCAGCGGCCCGGGCAATTGCCAGCCCTCCCGGTTCAGCGCGGCGACGAACGCGTCGACGATCTTCGGATCGAACTGCGACCCGGCCCCCTTGCGCAGTTCGGCGATTGCCTCGCCGATCCGGCGTGCCTTCCGGTAGGAGCGGGTGGATGTCATCGAGTCGAACGCATCGGCCACCGCGATAATCCTGGCGAACTCGGGGATCTCAGCGCCGGCGAAACCCATCGGGTAGCCGCAGCCATCCATCCGTTCGTGGTGGTGCATGATCCCGGTCAGCGCCTCGTTCAGGAAACCGATCTGCCTGACGATCTCAAGTCCGCGCATCGGATGCAGCTGAATGGCCGCGAACTCCTCCTCGGTGAGCGGGCCATCCTTCTGCAGCACCTTCGTGGGGACGCCAAGCTTCCCGACGTCATGCAGCATCCCGGCGTACGTCACCGCTTCGGCGCGGTCGGTTCGCATGCCAATCTGCCTGGCGATCATCCCCGAGCCGCGGGACACCCGGTCGCTGTGCCCGCGGGTGTAGAAGTCCTTGGTCTCCACCGCCTGGCAGAGCGCCGCCATCGTCGCCGCGTAGGCCCGCTGCTGCTCGGCGAACTGCCCCATGGCCCACCTGGCGACGTAGAGCGGCACGAGCACGATGGCGGCGGCGAACATCGGGACGATGTCCCACAGCGCGGCGATAACGAGTCCGAGCCCAGCAAAGCCGAGGTCGGAGACCAGCAGCAGTTGCAGGCTCGACCCTGGCGTGGCCTGCTGCGCCGCGCGGCTACGGCGGTCGAGCCGCAGCATCCCCCAGAGCATGCCGTGATTGACCAGTACGTGCACGGCTGCCGCGACGGCGAATGGCACGATCAGCGTCGAGAACATCCCGGACACGTGGATGCCGTCCGGATGACTGGGCTGGGTGGGGATCATGCCAGGCGCAGGTATGTTCGGAAGTCCGGCGATGGTCACGTAAGTTCGTCCGGCCGCATAACCAGCAAGCGCGTACATGGCACCGTTGAACAGCCGCTCGGCGACCGGCCCTCTAGGCCTGAAGCTAAGCACCGCCACCGCCCCGACCATGGCCGCACCTTGCGGCCCGAGCAGCACAACGGCCGCCAGGGTGGCAGCCGAGCTTGGCGACCACGCTGACTGGCGAGGCGCGAGCGGAGTGGGAGTCGAGTCGCAGATCAGGAAGAGTGCCGCCAGGACAGCGTAAGCCCCCCACCACTTCATCGACGCGGAACCGCCCGGCTCATGGATAAGAATGGCGACAGCCGCCGTAACAGCTGCCGCGATATAGAGCCAGGTGATCCAGGAGAGCCTGCCCATGTCCTCCTCGCCGGCCGTGCCGCCTGCACTGACGCCACTCAGAGTAACGCCATCACGCCTATCCGCGTAGGCGTCCGGCACATTGGCAGCAGATCGACGTCAAAGAGACACCGGATTGCGCCAGGACCGGCCGACAAACAACTCGCTTCCAGGCCAGCTAGCCAGCGTCGATCTGCGCCCTGACCGCCTCGATCCGGATCAGCACCTTCTCCAGCAGATCCGCCGGAACCGGATCATGGCCGCAGTGCCGGTGCACCAGGCGCTTGACCACCTCTTCAAGGCCGTACTCGCGCAGGCACGGGCCGCACTCCTCCAGATGGACCTTGACCTGGGCGTAGGAGACCTGATCCATCTCGCCGTCGAGGTAGGTATAGACCAGATCGAGGACCTCGGTACACGGCACTTCGTGCGGCTTTCCGCAGCTCATCGCGGATCCCTCCCCGGCGTCTGCGCGGACGACGACGCCTGAGCGGCGGCCCTGGCCAGACCCTGTTCGGCCGCATAGTCCTGCAGCATCTCCCGGAGCTGCCGGCGACCCCGGTGCAGTCGGGACATCACGGTCCCGATCGGGGTTCCCATGATGTCGGCGATCTCCTTGTAGGCGAATCCCTCGACGTCGGCCAGGTATACCGCGATCCTGAACTCCTCTGGGAGCGCCTGCAGCGCTTCTTTGACGTCGGAATCCGGCAGTCCCTCCAGTGCCTCAGCCTCCGCCGACTTCAGACCTGACGAGGTGTGCGAAGCAGCGCGGGCCAGCTGCCAGTCTTCGATGTCCTCGGTACCCGACCGCTGCGGTTCCCGCTGGCGCTTCCGGTAGGTATTGATGAACGTGTTGGTCAGGATCCGGAACAGCCAGGCCTTCAGGTTCGTGCCGTCCTGGTACTGATGGAACGATCCGTAAGCCTTGGCGAACGTCTCCTGTACCAGGTCCTCAGCGTCCGCCGGATGCCGCGTCATCCGCATCGCCGCCGCGTACAGCTGATCCAGGTACGGCAGGACATCGCGCTCGAAGCGCTCATTGCGCCCCTGCAGTGTCTCAGGTACCGGACCCACCCCCTCCGCAATGCCCATCCGACTCTGGCTGGGCAACCAGCCACCTCGGGCGGAGGATACCGTGCCGGGCACCGGGGCCAGTCGCGTGGCTACCCGAATTTCACCGGATCGGTACCGGGCCTTATCCGCGGACGCTATTTCGCACCTGCAGTCAGCAGCTATGGACACGGGCGTTGCAACACGGCCGGCACCGGCTTCATTCCGGCAGGCCGGCCAGGTCAGCGTTCAGCGGCGCAGTCGATCCCGCTTTGCCTGGCATGTCAGGCATCTCGCTGCCTCTGGCTTGGCCTCCAGCCTGCTCTCCGGCACCGGATCGCCGCAGTCCACGCACGTTCCGTAGGTACCGTCGTCCAGCCGCTGCAGCGCGTCGAGCACCAGCGCACGGCGCGCCCTGGCCGCCGCGAGGATCGCCTCGGAGCGGTCGGATTCGGCCAGATTGGTGCCCGCGTCCGCCGGATCCTGCGGATAGTCCGCGACCAGCGGGTACTGCTGATGAGACCCGTGCAGCACCGCCAGCGACCGGTCCAACTCGTCCCTGACTTCCTCAAGGCGCTTCCGAGCAGCCATGGTTTCCAACCGACCTGCACCTCCTGTCCGCGATTGATCCAGCAAGCCGACGCGTGGCGTCGGTCCGCCCGCTGGGCCATTCACGTCTCACGCCCGTCAGTCCGCCTGCCAGCCCTGGCTGACCTGGCACTTGATGCTCCGGCGCCGGCCTGGTCTGCGTCGGCCGGCCAGACCGGGTCGGCGGCGTCGATCAGCTCAGGACCGTTGTTACGCACCGAATTGACCGCCAGCGAGACCGGATAGGACATCAGCCCGCTGGCCGCGGCCGGGACAAGCAGCGCGCGGACGTCACCTGGATCGGTGCTGACCGGGTCAAGCCAGTCTGCCCAGCTGGCCGGATCGATCACCATGGGCATCCGGTCATGGATCTCGCCAAGTTCGTCGGGCGCCGTGGTTGTGATGATCGCCGCGGTCCAGAGCCAGGCGCCGGGGTGATCTCTGGGCAGCGCGCGATCGCGCCACAACTCGTATACACCGGCAAAGGCGAGCGGGCCGTGATCGGGACGGCAGATGAAGTAAGGCTGCTTCCGGCCGCTGCTCCCCGGCGGCGGCGGCTGCCATTCGTAGTAGCCGTCCGCGGGAAGCAGGCAGCGGCGCCGGGCGAAGGCAGCCCTGAAGGCCGGCTTCTCGCTGACTGTCTCGGCTCGCGCATTGATCATCTTGCTGCCGATGGAGATGTCTTTGGCCCACGAGGGCACCAGCCCCCAGCGAACCACCCTCAGCTCGCGGGTGGTGCTTCCGGTCGCGTCCCGGCTTCCGGTCGCGCCCCGGCTTCCAGTCGCGCCCCGGCTTCCAGTCGCGCCCCGGCTTCCAGTCGCGTCCTCCGCACCCGAGCTGGCCTGCGCACCAGCGGCAGCCTTGGCTCGGTCATCGGCCGTCGGCGGCTCATCCCGCCCCTGCCTGGTCATGACGGCATAGACCGGCTTGGTGGGCGCCACGTTGTAGTCCGGCGGCAGCGACTCAGCGACACGATCGCGCTGCACGGCGAACTCCTCGAGGAGCTCGACGCGGGAGCGCGCTGAGGCATACCGGCCACACATGTGCTCACCTTCGTAGTGCGTCGCGGGAGACCGGGGGCGGTTTCTCGGGTCAGAAATGGTGTCTGCAGGACACTGTCGCAGTGACTGACCGGAAACCGGGGGTCGCCGGGGTCGGCCCCGCAGGCTGGCAATGATTGTCGCTGTTCATAGCCAGGTCGGGGCCCTGCCAAACATTCGCAAAGGCACCACGTTCTGCTAGATCGCGCGAGCGTGGAGATTTTCAGCAACTGTCCCCGAGAAATATCCACGCTGATCTCCGCGCCCGCTCGACTAGCCAGCGAGCGCAGGCCGGTCCGGTCGGCAGGGCCGTCGATCCGCTGGATTGGCAGGCTGGCACCGGGCCGGTGCACTGGCCAGCGAGACTGCAGGCAGCCGGGCTCGGTAGCCTCGCAGGATGAACGCCGATCAGCCGCACGGCGCCGGCCAGGTGCGCAGCGAAGCCGCCGACTGGGCGGTGCCGCGGGCGACCGGTCCGGTCCGGGCGCTGGTGCGGCTGCCAGGCTCGAAGTCGATGACCAACCGGGCGCTAGTGCTCGCTGCCCTCTCCGACCGCCCAACTCTGATCACCGGTCCGCTGGTCGCCAGGGACACCGCGCTGATGGTCGCGGCACTGCGGACGCTCGGCTGCCGCATCGACGAGGACCCCACCGCCGGGGGCGCCCTGGGCGGGCCTGACCAGGCAGCCAGGCACGAGCAGGCAAGCGGGCCAGCCAGGCCAGACCGAGCCGACCGACCAGACCAGGCAGGCGGCCCAGACCAGGCAGGTGGGCCAGACCGGGCCAGCGGGCCAGACCGGGCCGACGGGTCGGACCGGGCTACCGGGCCAAACGACGCGGGCTGCTGGCGGGTCGAGCCAGGCCTGCTGGGAGGCGCCGGGTCCGCCGTGCAGGTGGACGTCGGCAACGCCGGCACTGTGCTCCGCTTCGTTCCGCCGGTCGCGGCGCTGACCAGCGCCGATGTGACATTCCGCGGCGACCCGAGGGTGTCTAAGCGACCGGTGGGGCCGCTCCTTGCGGCCCTGCGGGAATGTGGCGCGCAGATCGAGGACGGCGGAACGGGGATCATCCCGTTCCTGGTGCACGGCCGCGGCGCGCTGCGCGGCGGAACCGTGACCGTTGACGCTTCCTCCTCCTCTCAGCTGGTCTCCGGATTGCTGCTGGCCGCCGCCCGATTCGACAACGGCGCCGAGATCAGGCACCGGGGCGACCCGGTGCCGTCGGCACCGCACATCGAGATGACCGTCCGGATGCTGCGTGCCTGCGGCGTCGATGTGAGCACCGGCGCCGGACGATCCGTTTCGAATATCTGGCGAGTAGCTCCTGGTCCGATCTCAGCGGGGCGGATCGACATCGAGCCGGACCTGTCTAATGCCACCCCCTTCCTTGCCGCGGCACTTGCTACCGGCGGCGAGGTGACCGTGGCTGACTGGCCAGCGAACAGCCTGCAGCCAGCCAGGCAGATCCTCGGTCTGCTGGCCGCGATGGGCGGCACCGTGACCCACACGCCGGCCGGACTTCGGGTCAGCGGCTCCGGCCAGATCCGCGGCGTCTTCGCCGACCTGAGCGAGGTCGGCGAGCTGACGCCAGTACTGACCGCCCTTGCGGCGCTGGCCGACTCGCCGTCTGAGTTCACCGGCATCGGCCATCTGCGCCGCCATGAAAGCGATCGGCTCGCCGCGCTGGCCGGCGAGATCGGCAAGCTGGGCGGCGACGTCACCGAGCTGCCCGACGGGCTGCGGGTCATCCCGCGGCCGCTGCGAGCCGACGGCGTGGTCTTCGACAGTCACGACGACCACCGGCTGGTGATGGCGGCTGCCGTTCTCGGCCTGGTGACAGCCGGCCTGCGGGTGCGTAACGCGGCCACCGCCGGCAAGACGTTCCCCGGGTTCGACCGGCTCTGGGCGCAGATTCTGGCGCCAGCCGGGTGATCCCCCGCCATCAGCGCGATGCTGTGCTACATGCAGCGGTGCCACATACAGGTGATGCCGCAGGAGGGCGGATGATGAGCGAGGGCCCATGACGAGCGGTCTGGCACGGTGACCGGGCAAACCCGGCACAGCGGGATGGACGAGGACGACATCCGGGTCAGGGCCGGCCGCGGCTCCCGGCCGCGTACCCGGCGACGGCCGGCTCATCAGGACGCAGTCGAGGCCTTCGTGCTCGCTGTCGACCGCGGCAGGTACCGCTGCCTGATCGGCGACCAGGCGGTCAACGCGATGAAGGCGCGCGAACTGGGCCGGGGCAACATCGTCGTCGGCGACACGGTCAGCCTGGCCGGCGACATCACCGGGGCGCCCGGCACGCTGGCGAGGGTGGTCAGGATCTCGCCGCGCCGGTCCGTGCTCCGCCGATCCGCCGACGACACCGATCCGGTGGAGCGGGACATCGTCGCCAATGCCGACCAGCTGGTGATCGTGTGCGCGCTCGCGGACCCGCCTCCCCGGCTGCGGCTGATCGACAGGTTCCTGGCCGCCGCCTATGACGCCGGGCTCGAGCCGGTGCTCTGCCTGACCAAGGCCGACCTGGCCGGTCCGGAAGCGATCTTGCCGGTCTACGCCCCGCTCGGGTTCCGCTGCCTGGTACTCGGCCGACCGGTGTCCGACCAGCTGCTTGCCGAGCTACGCGGCCTGCTCGCCGGGAAGATCAGCGTCCTGGTCGGGCATTCGGGAGTCGGCAAGTCGACTCTGGTCAACATGCTGATCCCGGATGCGCACCGGGCCGTGGGCCTGGTCAGCCCGGTTACCGGCCGCGGCCGGCACACCTCATCGTCGGCGGTCGCGCTGCCGCTGCCGGGGGGAGGCTGGCTGATCGATACCCCGGGCCTGCGCAGCTTCGGGCTAGGCCACATGTCGCCCGAGCGGGTTGTCCGCGCCTTTCCCGATCTGGCCGAGGGGGCGACCGGCTGCCCGCCGGGCTGCGGCCACCTGCAGCCGGACTGCGCTCTCGACGGCTGGGTAGCCGCTGCTGGCGGAGATTCGCTGGCGGCCCGCCTTGACTCGCTCCGCCGGCTGTTGCGGAGCCGGGACGGCGGCGACTCCGACGAGTCGTAGCCGCGCTCAGACCGGGCTAAGACGGACCGGGCGTGGTCCCACTGCCCTCATTAGCGATAGCGTTTCGCTGCATGGCGGGTTTTGATGACGACCTGCGGTTCGCCCACGTGCTTGCGGACGCGGCGGACGACATCACCATGCGCCGATTCCGTGCCCTGGACCTGAGCGTTCAGGCTAAAGCCGACATGACCCCGGTCACCGACGCCGACCTGGCGACCGAGGAATCGCTGCGGAACGTGCTCAGCCGGGCCAGGCCGCGCGACGCGATGCTCGGCGAGGAGTTCGGCCGGACCGGGGTAGGTCAGCGCTGCTGGGTGATCGATCCGATCGATGGGACTCAGAACTTCGTCCGCGGCGTACCGGTCTGGGCCACCCTGATCGCGCTGATGGCCGGCAACGAGGTCACGGTGGGCGTCGTCTCCGCCCCGGCCCTGGCTCGGCGCTGGTGGGGCGCCAGAGACGGCGGCGCCTGGACCGGACGCTCCCTGACCAAGGCCACCGCGTGCCGGGTCTCCGAGGTCTCCCGGCTGCAGGACGCCTCGATGTCGTACTCAGACCTAGCCAGCTGGGAGAAAGCCGGGCAGCTTGACCAGTTCCTGGACCTGACCAGATCGGTCTGGCGGACCCGCGCCTACGGCGATTTCTGGTCGCACGTGCTGGTAGCCGAGGGAGCAGTGGACATCTCGGCCGAGTCAGAGGTCTCGCTGTGGGACCTGGCTGCGCTGCAGATCATCGTGCAGGAAGCCGGGGGTGCCTTTACCGATCTGTCCGGCGCCGCCACTCCAGACGGCGGCAGCGCGCTCTGCACCAATGGCCTGCTGCACGCGGAGGTACTTGATCTGCTGGCAAGCAAGCCTGACCGGGCGGCCCACCGGGGCTGACCTGGCCGTTGGCATGACCAGGCGGCCGTCGCGGCTGACCCGTTCGTCCACCGGCTGGGATCAGCCGCCCGGCCGGGATCAGTCCCTGCGGGCTGTGCGCGCTTAGCCATGCTTGCCGTGGGCAGCCTCATGCGTGATGCTTGAGGCAGCACAAATCACAAGATCACAAATGTGCTCGTCAACGGGCCTCGACCCGATGCGGGCTGACTGCATCGGTTATCTCGCGGGGGAAGTGATCGGATCATGAACGTGCAGGACGGCATGAGCACGGTAGTTCTGAGCCTCGGTCCCGCGCACACACTGCGCGAGGCGGCTCGGCTGATGTCGACGCATCGCGTCGGCGCCGCGGTGGTGATCGATCATGAGCACTCCGGGATCGGCATCCTTACCGAGCGCGACATCCTGGATTCAATCGGGGCCGACCAGGATCCGGATGCGGAGATGGTCGCCGACCACCGGACCGCTGACATCGTGTTCGCCGCGCCGGACTGGACCTTGGAGCAAGCAGCCAAGTCCATGGTGGCTGGCGGCTTCAGGCATCTGGTGGTCATCAAGGACGGCCGGGTGGCAGGCCTGCTGTCGATGCGCGATATCGTGCGCTGCTGGTCCAGTGCCAGCGCGTCGGCCGGCCCGGCGCCTGCCGCAGTCTGAGTGCGGCCTCGTCGGTGGGCGGCCTGGGCGGCACTGGCACACCCGGCGGACGATCATGGCTGTCACAGCTGCCGCCTGAGGTCAGTGCGCAGCGCGATCTGCTCGGCATCCTGCTCGACGCTGCCGAGGCCGACCCTGCGATCCGCTGGATAGAGCTCGCCGGCTCGCTCGCCAGGGGTGCCGGCGACGAGCTGTCCGACATCGACGCCGGGCTCGGCATCGCCGACGGACAGTGGCCGGACACTGTTGCCGCGGTGCAGGAGGTCATCCGTGCGGCCGGCCCCATCGCCGACGAGTTCGAGCAGCCCTTCGGCGGCGAAGCCGGGCAGAACGCACGGCACCTGTTCACCTTGTACGCCTCCGGCCTGCAGCTGAGCCTCGTCGTCCAGCCGGCCTCATGGCGCGCCGGACTGCCGCCGCTATCGGTCGCGCTGTACGACGTCGACGGCCAGCTGGCGCGGCCCTGGACGCCAGCTGCCGCGCTGGTCACCGTGCAGACGGCGAGAGAGTGGGCCAGCCTCGCCTGGCTCGCGCTCGGTGACCTGGTGAAGTACCTCGATCGCGGATCGGCCTGGGAAGCCAGGAGCCAGCTCGAAGCGGCCAGGAGCCAGACCTGGAGGCTGTGGGCGCTGGCAATCGGCGCGATCTACCCCGCGTTCGGGCTGACCTCGGTGCTGGATACTCCGGGGCAGGCCGTTCCGCCTGGAATGGAGTCCACCGCTCCCGGCCTGGACCCGGCGGCACTGGCGACAGCCGCAGCTGCCCTGGCTGGCGTGCTTGATCAGGTGCTGCCGCTGGCACAGCAGGCAGTCCCGTTCGAACCCCCGGCCGGCCTGCGGGCCTGGGCCCGCACCAGGCTCGGGCTGCCTGCTGGGTGACCGGGTGGTCGGGGCCGACCCGAATGCTACCGCCGGGCCGGGAACAACCGGGCGAAACGGTGCAGCGACGAGCCAAGACCTAGCCTGGCGACCGGCCCGATGACGGCCGCTGCCAGCCTGCCGAGCGCTGGTGGCAGCGGCAGCTCGATCCGCTCGATCCAGCGGAACTCGGATCTGTCGCCGCGCGGGTGGACCTCGAACTCGCCTGAGCCGCGCACGACCTTTCCGGTGTGCGTGACCGTGCACCGTCTTGGCGGGTCCCACTCGGTGATCACCATGGTGTCGGTGAATCCGATCCGCCCGATGCCGGTCCACCCGCTCACCGCGGCGCCGGCGCCGTTCCCGCCATCCACCCGGGTGGCCCAGATCCACTCTCGCTGTCGGCGCCAGTCGATAGCCGCTTCCCAGACCCGCTCAGGGGCGGCTGGGACCAGCACCCCGGCAGCGATCGTCAGCTTGGTCGGCATAACGTTTACGCTACCGAGTGTCGCCACCCGACCTCGCACCGGGACTGACCGCTGGTCAGCTGCGTACAGCGTGCTGCGGGACCTCTCGCACCCTGGACACCCTGGTCAGCACCACCTATTCTTGACTGTATGGTCAGTCAGCTAATCTCGCCGCCCGCTCCACTGGATGCCGCCGCACTCGCCGAGTCACTGCGCCCGTTCGGGCAGAGCCGGATGCTGCCCAGAGCCGCCTACGTCGACCAGGCCGTCTTCGACTGGGAGCAGCGCAACTTCTTCGGCGGCGGCTGGCTGTGCGTGGGCCGCAGCGACCAGGTTGCCAGCCCCGGCACTCAGCGGGCCGAGCCGGTCGGCGCCGGCGGCGTCCTGCTCTCCAGGGACGAAAGCGGCGTCTTGCGTGCCTTCGCTAACACCTGCCGCCACCGCGGCCATGAGCTGCTCCCGTGCGGCTCGACCGCGAGCCAGGGCGTCATTATCTGCCCTTACCACTCGTGGACGTACTCACTCAAAGGGGATCTTCGCGCGGCCGCGAGCTTCAAGAACCGACCTGGCTTTAACGCAGACCAGTGGGGACTCATCGAGCTGCCGCTGGTCGAATGGCACGGACTCGTCTTCGTCGACGGCTCGGGCCGGGCAGCGCCGCTTGCAGACGCGCTGCGCACGCTGGATGACATTCTCGCCCCGTACGAGATGGGGCGTCTGGTGGTCGCCGGCCAGCATGAGTACGACGCGGCAGCCAACTGGAAGATTCTGACCGAGAACTATCACGAGTGCTATCACTGCCCGGCGATCCACCCGGAGCTGTGCCAGGTCAGCCCGCCGAAGAGCGGGGAGAACTACGACGCGCCAGGCACCTGGGTCGGCGGCTGGATGGACCTGCGGGACGGGATGGCCACGATGTCTCTGGACGGAGTCAGCCACGGCGTCCCGCTGCGCGGTCTGGACGGCACCGGCCTGCGCACCGTGATCTACCTGAACGTGTTCCCGAATGTGCTGATCAGCCTGCACCCGGACTATGTGATGGTGCACCGACTGCTGCCGCTTGCGGCGGACCGTACCAAGATCGAGTGCAGCTGGGCGTTCGCGCCCGAGGCGGTTGAGCAGCCCGGTTTTGACCCTGGCTATGCCATTGAGTTCTGGGACCTGACCAACCGGCAGGACTGGGCCGCATGCGAATCCGTGCAGCGCGGGCTGTCCTCGCCGCACGCCGTGCCCGGGCCGCTCTCACCGGCTGAGGACGCGGTCTACCAGTACGTCACCATGGTCGCCCGCGGCTACCTCGGCCAGCCGGTGTGGAACACCGGCGGATCGGCGTGGAGCGCGGGATAGGCGCCAGCCGACCGTCTGGTCGAGCCGGACCAGCCCTCATCCGCCGAACCTCGCGGCTGTCGGTCAATCATGAGTGACCCGATCGAGACCTTTCTGGCAACCCGGCCATCGCCAGGTCCGGCATGCTCTGAATCGGGTACGAATCAGCCGGGGATGGCTTATCGCGCGGTTGTAAGCAGGAGGTGCCGCATTGGCTGGCAGCGACAGCAGGCCCGGCAAGACAGCCAAGAACCCCGGCAGAGCCGCCGGGTCTACCGGCAAGGCCGCTGCTGACGCCGACCGAAGCGCGAAGGACAAAGCGCCAGCAGCCAGCGGCGTGCACCGGATGAAGCGCTCGCTGTACGAAACCGAGCTGTTCAGGCTGCAGGCAGAGTTGGTGAAGCTGCAGGAGTGGGTGCGCGCCGAGCGGACCAGGATCGTGGTGATCTTCGAGGGCCGCGACGCGGCCGGCAAGGGAAGCACCATCAAGCGGGTGACCCAGTACCTGAACCCCCGCGTCGCCCAGATCGTCGCACTGCCGGCCCCGACCGAGCGGGAACAGACCGAATGGTACTTCCAGCGCTACATCAGCCATCTGCCCGCTGGCGGCCAGATCGTGCTGTTCGACCGCAGCTGGTACAACCGGGCCGGGGTCGAGCATGTGCTCGGGTTCTGCACGAAGGAGGAGTACGGACGCTTCCTGCATCAGTGCCCGATCTTCGAGCGGCTACTGGTCGAAGACGGCGTCCTGCTGCGGAAGTACTGGTTCTCGGTCAGCGATGAAGAGCAGGAGCGGCGGTTCAGGTCCCGGCTTGAGGACCCGATGCGACGGTGGAAGCTGTCCCCGATGGACCTGGAGTCGATCACCCGGTGGGAGGACTACTCCCGTAGCAAGGACGAGATGTTCGTGCACACCGACATCCCGGAGGCGCCGTGGCACGTCGTCGAAAGCGACGACAAGCGCAGCGCCAGGATCAATATGATCGCCCACCTGCTCTCGACCATCCCCTATCAGGATGTGCAGCGGATGCCCATCGCCTTGCCGCCACGGCCGCCGGCTCAGGGGTACGTCCGGATGCCGCGGGACATGCAGACCTACGTGCCCGACCATGCAGGCTCGCTGCGGGCCAGAGCTCATTAGCCGGGACCATCGCAGATCGGGACCAGATAGGTGACAGTTGAGGCGACCGTGGCGCCCGCGCTCGCCACGATCGTGAAGTTCAGGATGTAGGCCACGCCCGTGCCCGCGGCGCCGAGCGCTACCACGCTGAGAACCGCGGCCGGCGGCAGCTGCCGTGGTGCGGACGTAACCGGCACGGCGATCGCTGTCAGCTGGACCACCGCACAGCACAGCTGCCCAGCTGCGAGGGTTACCGGCGCGGGTCCGGACGAGGCGAGGAATCGGCGCGAGTACGGAAACCCGGCGCCGTACGAGCACGCGGCGGCGAAGCACAGCGCGTCGCCGGCCAGGGTGCGGGCACCAAGCTGCGGGGCGCCGCCGAGCAGTATCAGCACGCCGATGAAGCCCGCGGCAAGCCCGGCGATCCGGCGGCCGTCCGGCCGCTGGTCCGGGACGAGCCAGATCGTGGCCGGCCAGGTCAGCAGCGGTGTCGCCGCGTTCCACAAGCCGGCGTCCACTGAGCTGATCCGCTGCTCGCCGTAAGCGAGCAGCGTGAACGGCACGGTGTTCATCAGCAGCGCGGCGACCGCCAGGTGCAGCCACAGCCTGCGGTCAGCGGGCCGCCGGACCTGCGCCGCCGGCGGCCACCTGGGTCATCGCTGCGCCGGGGCAGTGGCGGGCACTGCGGCCGCCAGCTTGGTCAGCTCTTCGAGGGTCTGCTCGAACGTCCGCTGCGGACGGTACCCGAGCACGGTGCGGATCTTCCCGATCCGGCAGCGGCTCAGGAATGGCGCCCGGTCCGGCGGAGTGATCCCCTGCAGGCGCATCGCCGTCATGATCGGAATGAAATAGTCGCGAATCGCGATGTTCGCGTCCACGGCGAGAAAGGTCTGGCCGACCGCCGCCGGATGCGTTGCCGCCAGCCAGGTCATCTCCGCGAGGTCGTCGGTATGGACCCACGGGATGACGTCGTCCGGGTGCCACCTGTCACGCCAGTCCGGATCGCGCAGCCTGGTGATCAGAATGTCGCCCCATTTGGAATTCCTGGCGGAGCAGATCGCGCCGGGCCGCAGAATAACGGCCGCCAGGCCGCGCGCTCGCACCTCGGCCAGCGCGAGTTCGGCCCGGGCCTTGGTCGCTACATAGGCGCTGCGAGTGTCAGCCAAGGCCAGCGGGCTGTCCTCATCCAGGCCATCTGGCTGCGGATCCCCGTGCACCGACATGGTCGACACCTGCACGAACCGGCTGACTCCGGCATCCAGCGACGCCTGCGCCAGCCACCTGGTGCCATCGGAGTTGGCCGTCTCGGCCAGCTCCCAGTCCTGGCCGAGATAGGCCGCCGCATGGACCACGACGTCGACACCCCGCACGGCGGAGCGCAGTGACTCGGGCCTGCCGAGTTCGCCGTGCGCTGATTCCCACCCGTGCTCGGCGGCTACGGCCGCCTGCTCCGAGGTACGCACCAGCGCGCGGACCCGAAGGCCGCCTGCCCTCAGCCGCCTCGCCATCGGACCGGCCACCTGGCCGCTCACGCCGGTGACAAGCACCGTCCGACCACCTTGCATGCTCCGCTCCAGGTCTGCTCGGGTCCGCTTCGCAAGCGAATCTAGGCAGCCGCAGGTCGCGATGCTGGCGGGAATCCGCCGTCACGTTCAGACTCCGGGAGCTCGGCGTCTCGGGGATCGCGCACCACCAGAGCGGTTTCGCGGCTGATTCCTCGCCTGACGTGTGTCGCGAAGCCGGGCATTGGCCCGAACAACGGCTCCACCTCAGCCACCAGTTCCAGCCAGGACGGCAGGTCGGCCAGGTCAGCGTGCTCGGCCCGGATGACAATCGCCTGCAGCAGCTGCGACTCGGCCAGGATGACGTCGACAGTCTGCTGCAGCGTGCTTGTCTCGGAGATCACGCGCTCGCTGACGGATCGGTGCGCAGGAGGCTGTAGGTCACGCCGTCCCGCCAGGCTCCACCCCGCCATCCGATCCCCCGCATCACGCCCTCACGAGTGAATCCGGCCTTCTCCAGGGCTCGCTGCTCGGCGATGTTATCCACCTCGGTCCCGGCCTCGATCCGGTGCGCCGTGGTGTGCGCGAACAGGTAACGCGCCAGCAGCCGATGTGCCTGGGTGCCGTACCCGTGACCGCGGGCTTCGGGCAGCATCGCGATCCCCAGCATCCAGCAGTATCCGGCCGGCGTGGTCGGCCGGCGTCGCCAGTTCACGAAGCCAAGCCGCTCCTCACCGCGGACGACCATAAGCACTCCGCCGTCCTCGCCGAGCAGTCTGTTCTCGGCCCAGCCTCGCCGCCATAGCTGACGATCGAACCACCCGAACCGGGCGAACTCCCCTGCCGTCTCCTCGTCCCAGGTCAGCGCCTCCACCACCGGCAGGTCATCCTCGCCGACTGGCCGCAATGTCACCTGATCGCCCATCTTCCAAGCATGCAGCACAGACCGGGCCGCGATCCTCATGCAGGACAGCCCAGGGCCGCAGGCTGCTCGCCTCAGACTTCGGAGGCACGACCTGCGTGAATCAAGCACCCCCCGGAGAACTCCGCGGACGGCTCGCGAATGCGATAACGTGCCCGTCCCGGTCGAGAGAATAGGCCGCCTTGTCGCCCCAGGTCCGTTGCCGCAATGGCGACAGTTCGCGTGCTCCAGCCGCCAGCGCTCGGGCATGATGACCGCGCGGATCATCCACGACAAGGTACAACTCGCAGCGCGGTATTCCCCGCGCCGATCCGGGATCGGGCAGTGCGGGCCCAAGCAGCGCCCTGATTCCGGCCTCCGGCATCAGTCCAAGCACTGCCCCCTGAGTCAGCGTGAACTCGGTCATTCCGGGGACGTCGAGCGACGGGGAATAACCAAGCACCGCAGTCCAGAAGGTGGTCGCGGCGACCTGGTCGGCAACATACATGATGAAGTGCGCCTGGCCCGGCCATGTCAACGCCCTCGGCGTGTGTCGCGTGAACGGTGGCCGACCGAGCAACCCACGTGCCGCTGGTCCGCCTCGGCTCTAGACACGACCCCGAGTATAGGGTTGGCCGACCCAGGCCGTGCCGCCGCACCGAGCGGCGGCCCACAAGAGCCAACTCAGGTCGGTGGCGTGCCGGAAACCGCCTACCGGACGACGGCCCGGTCTGACCCAGGTGGTGGACCGGCCGGGACGTCGCCGCAACCTTCCCCAGGCAGCCGGCCCGGCCACAGTACGCCGCAGGGATCCGCAAGAGCTATGCCCGGTCGGACTGGGCCAATGGCGGTCGGACGTGGCAATCTATGGCACATGCGACACTGGGCCTCGCCTAGCCAGATCTCCGCCGCAGGCAGAACGACCGCCAGCTCGTACGCCGAGGGGTGCTGACGCGATGCGTAGTAGCCGGATTCTTCGTTGGGCTGGCGCCTACCGGGTGGACATCGCCTGGGTGATCTTCATCGGACTGAATCTGCTGGCAATGCAGCTCATCCCCGCCTGGCAGACCGTCCCCTTCCTGATCATCTGGGTCAGCCTGACCGCGATCTACGGCTTCCGCCTGTGGCACCTGGGATCCACGCTGCTGACAGTCGTGACCGTGACCCTCGCCACTGGCGGCTTGATCGGATGGCAGGTCCTGCGCGGGAAACAGGACGGGGATTACCTCGCGGAGGTCCCGCTGCTGGCCATGATGTTCGTGATCATGGTCTGGCATTCCCGACGGCGAGTCGCTGCCATGGAAGAGATGCGGCGGGTCTCGGAGCACAACCTTGTCCTGCTGGACCAGCAGCGCCAGTTCCTGCAGGACGCCTCCCACGAGCTGGGCACGCCCATCGCTATCGCACTTGGCCACGCTGAGCTGATCGAACACGCTGCCCGTGATCAGGAGATCGCGGCAGACGCGCGCGTGGCGGTGCAGGAGCTGCTCCGGATGCGCCGACTGACTAACCGGCTGCTGCTGCTGGCCGCCACCGACAGCCCGAACTTCCTGCGCCTGGCTCCGGTGGACATCGCGGACCTCATTGCCGAGACCCTCCGCCGGTGGAGCCACGTACCCCGGCAGTGGTCGATCGGCGCCCTGGATGGCTCAGGTGTGCTTGGCGACTGGGACCGGCTGACCCTGGCCCTGGATGCACTGATCGAGAACGCCGTCGATCACACTGATCCGGGCGGCGAGATCGAGATCAGCGCCCGACGCGATGGCGGGACTGTCCTCCTCACCGTGACCGACTCAGGTTCCGGCATTCCGGCTGCCGAGGTCGGGCGGATCTTCAGCCGGTTCTCCCGGGTCGACGCTGGCCGTAGCCGGACGACCGGCGGGTTCGGCCTCGGCCTAGCCATAGTGAAGGCGATCGCGGAGGCCCACCACGGCTCCGTGAGCGTCCAGAGCACGGTAGGCCAGGGCTCGGTGTTCGAGTTGCATCTGCCCGCGTCCTTGGTCTCGGTCGGTTCGCAGCAGCCACTGGATCAGCGGACCGCGCCCAGATAAGGCGCCCTGCCCTACACTCCGTGCAGTGACCTACCGACCGGTTCCGCTGCCGAGCGCGCCCGGATTCGTGGTGTGGAAGCACGACGCGCTGCGAGACTACGCCCGGCTCGCGGAGCCGGATGGTCAGTCGGCTCTCGTCCTTGGTGACGCGGCCGCCGTGTTGTCGGCCATGCCGGCCGGCTGCGTGCAGACCGTGATCACCTCGCCCCCGTACTGGTCGCTGCGGGATTACGGAATAGACGGCCAGATCGGCCTTGAGGACTCTGTCTTCGACTTCATCGATGCGCTGGTAGTCGTGTTCGAGCAGGTTCGCCGGGTGCTGCGGGACGACGGAACGATGTGGCTCAACATCGGGGATTCGTATACCTCCGGCGGACGGACCTGGCGCGCCCCGGATAAGAAGAACCGTGCCAGGGCAATGCCGGTGCGCCCGCTTACCCCACCGGGCCTCAAACCCAAGGATCTCATCGGTGTGCCGTGGCGGCTGGCTCTCGCCTTGCAGGAAAAGGGGTGGTACCTGCGCTCGGACATCATCTGGAATAAGTCAAATTGCCAGCCTGAAAGCGTGACCGACCGTCCCACGCGCTCTCATGAGTATGTATTTTTGTTGTCGAAAAATGAACGTTACAAATATGACGTGCAAGAGGTGCAGGGACCGAACGGCCGTCGCTTGCGCAGCGTCTGGGACCTGAAAACCCAGGCTTATCCCGATGCGAGCGGCCACTTCGCCACGTTCCCTCCGGCGCTCGTCGAGCCGTGCGTGCGGATCGCCTCCGGCCCCAGCGAGCTGGTGCTCGACCCCTTCGTCGGCTCCGGCACGACCAGCCTGACCGCCGGCCGGCTAGGACGCCGGTTTGTCGGCATCGAACTGCATCCCGACTACCTGGCCATGAGCCGCGACCGGCTGCTGCGCAACGGTTTTGTCGAGCTGACCGCTGACGTTTCGGCCCAGGACATCGCGACGGCCTGAGCGAGCGGGCCAGACCTCTGCTAGCTGTCTGCGGATGGCACCGCGTCCTCGTCGAAGAACCGCTGCAGCTCGCTGACGACCAGGTCCGGTGCCGAGTCGACGGCCTCATGCCCGCAGCCGGGCAGGTCCACCAGTCTGGCACCGGGGAGCGCCGCCGCAAGAGCACGGGTGATGTCGCCAGCCCATGCCGGACTCAAGGCACCGAGCAACAACAGTGCCGGCTGGGCGACCTTCGCGGCCAGGCTGGGGAGGTCGACGTTCGTGAGGGCGTGGGCCTCGCGCGGCAGCGTTGCCGACACGATCGGGAGCACGTCTTGCGCTCCTGGCGCGGCCCTGAGCTGATCGATCTGGCTAGCGGTCAGGCCGATGATCTCGGTCAGGAAGCTGACCGTCGCGCGACCTGCCTGCCCGTCGGCGACCATGGCACTCATGCGCTCGACCCACTCTTGCGGGACGGTCTGCGGACCGGGCGGCTCATACAGGGCGATGCGTCGGAAGGGAGCCCCCTGAGCCGCGGCTCCAAGCGTGCAGGTCGCGCCGTAACTGTGAGCGAACACGTTCACCGGCCCGTCCAGGTCGGCCAGAGCTGCGGCGACTGCCACCACGTCGTCGTACTCCTGGCCGAGCGCGTAGGGCTCAGCGTCGCCGCTTGATCCTCTGCCCCGGCGGTCCATTGCCGTCACCCACCATCGATCGGCCAGCTGGCGCCAGATCGGCTCCCAGCGCTCAAGACGGCCCATGCCGCCATGGACGAGCAGCAGCGGTCGGCCAGCCCCCGCCGTCAGCATGCCGATGCTGACACCGTCAGGACCGACAACGCAATGCCGTTCACCTTCCACGACAACCCATGCCGCTCACCCTCCGCACCAGCTCTTGCCGATGATTGGCACCCGGATCGTGGCATGCGAGGTCCGATCCGCACCACTGGATTACGCCGGCGGGCTCCTATCACGGTGAGACGTGTCAGGTACGTATCCACAAGTCGAACGGGTGGCCGGCCGGGTCGAGATAGACCCGGACATCATCCTGGGGCTGGTACTCGGCGAGGACCGCGCCAGCCGCGATGGCATGGGCTCCGGCGGCGTCGAGATCCTCGACCTCGATGTCCAAGTGCATCATCATCTGCTGATCGCCTGGTCCGGCCGGCCAGGTCGGCCTGACGTAGGCCGTCTCGGTCTGAAAGGACAGGCCTGCCCCGCCGTCGGGGGCGCGGAGCGTTACCCAGCCTGGCTCGTCGGTCCTGATCGTCCAGCCAAGGAGGCGGCGATAGAACGCTGCCAGTTCGCTGGCGTCTGGCGCGTCAAGCACTGTGGCTGTCAGCGTCATTCGTGGCTGCATGACGGCGCGCCTCCGCAACGGACGGCTGAGCGGGTTCGGACAGCATCAGATTACGAGCCAGCGCAGGTTCCGGGCAGCCCATTGGGGGCAGCCGGTTCGGGGCAGCCTCAGCTGCACCGCTGTAGCCGGCGGCCGTTAAACCTTGTGCGGGAAGCCGCCGAGGTCCGGGGCGACCGTCAGGCCGAGACCGTACCTAGCGCAGGTGCGCCTACTTCTCGTGCGGGACGACGACAACCGGGCATGCCGCGTGATGCATGACCTGAGTGCTTACCGAGCCCAACATGAGCCGGGCAAAGCCGCCGCCACCACGCGAGCCGACCACCACCAGGTCGGCATCGTGCGATGCGTCGATGAGTTCCTTCGCCGGGAAGCCGTTCACCACGTGCAAGGTCACTGCGGCTGGCTTGGCATCGCCGAGTTGGCTGGCTACCTTCTGAGTCATCTCGTCGGCAGCCTCCCGCGTCTTCTCCAGCTTGGCGCTGTCCCCGCCAATGGGGACGGGGTTGCCGGTCCAGTAACTCTTCATGACTTCGTGCACTGCTATCACGGTGAGCGGAGCATGCTGCGCAGCCGCCGCTTTCATTGCCCAGCTAAGCGCGCGTTCTGAGTTGGGTGAGCCATCGATGCCCACCACGATTCCAGGCATTTGTCTGCTCCTCTATCTGGCCACCGCGCTACCCGGGTGGCAACTAACTTCTCGATTTGATAGTCAGGCTGCCGGTCAGGCAGCGATAGAGTCGTTAGTTGCCGAGCCGAAGGACCTTTGGTCCCGGTTAGCGGCAAGAGCGGGTTATGACCCAGGTGAATGACCTGGGATCATTGGCGACCCGGCGTTGAACAGGACCTTCCTCGCATCGCTGCGAGCCTGCTTGAATGCCGCAGCCGGGTGGCTGACTAATTCGGCCGGCCCGGGCTAGCCCCGGCGCGCCGCCGACTAGGGTCCGGTGTGCACGTACGGCGCCCATTGGATGGGCGGGTGACCTGCAGCTCGCAGCTGGCTGGTGGCGTCATGCAGCGCTCGGGCACTGTCGATGACCGCGGGCTGGCCGCCACCGGCGCCGGTGAGCGCGGCATAGACGCCACGCGCGACGTCGGGAGCGACGGTGTCGGCGATGTACCACAACGTGCCGATCACATGGCGGAATCCAGCCAGCTGGGTCGCCGCGGCCATGGTGATCGCCTCGTCCAGGTGCCGCAGGCTTCCGGTCGCTGACTGGCAGGCGGACAGGAAGGCCAGCTCGGCGGCCGGCAGGTCGCACTCGGACAGCTGCCTGATGGTCAGCGGACCGTCATCGAGGTACAGGCCACCCGCTGAGGGGTCGGCGGGCTGGATGCCGCCGTGGCAGGCGAAATGAGCGTAACTGGCGCGTTGCATGGCGGTCAGGACGTGCGTCCTGGTCGCCAGGTTGCCGGTGAGGTGCGTGGTATTCGGCAGGAAGTGTCTGGCGACGACCTCAGCCTCGTCCGCGGCGCCGGGCAGCGGCGCGCCGCCGGCCAGATACCGCGTGACCGGCATGGTCACCAGCAGCATTCGCGAACTATCCGAGCCCGCAGGGACCGGACGGGTCCGGGCCGCATACAACGCGCGGAGGGTCGGGGTGTAGGACGAGACGACGTGGTTCAGGACGCAGTCGCCGGTCGAGCCAGCGTGGTGCTGACCCGCCGCATGCAGCGGCAGGACTGTCATCGCGCCGGTTGGGCACCACCAGATCCTGGGCAGCGCGTCGCCGGACGTGACCCCGGCCGGCCTGGCCAGCCGCAGGGCGGCCAGGATCGGGTCGGTGACGGCATCTGATAGCCAGCCCAGCACGTCCCTGATGACGCCGTCCGCCGCCACAGCCTGGCTGCCAGCGAGCTGGCCTGGGGCGGCGAGCGCCCACACCGCGGCCAGGAATGCGTTGGCCCGGTCACGCACCTGATCCGATGTCAGGCCGGGCAGCGGGATGACGGTCAGCCCGGTCGGAGTCGCCGCGAGCGCATCACAGCGGTACCTGCTGACGTTGATGATCACCACGGTGCCGCCTGCGGTCGCCCGGGCCAGCTCGGCGTACGGCGGAACGTCCAGGAAGTTCTCGAAACCGGGCCGCTGCCGGACTTGCTCCACCAGCTGATCCCATTCGGCGGCATAGCGCATCCGGGCATCAGCCAGCCCTGCCTGGTCCGGCTGGGCGGCGGCGGGATCAGCGTCGGCAGCGCTCGAGCTCAGATCACGCTGGTCGTCTGGCTGGTCGAGGGCTGCCCGGATCGCAGCGAGGCGATCAGCTATGGCCGGTTCCGACTGGCGCAGATCGTCGAGCTCACCGCGCAGTTGCAGCAGCTGAGACCACAGCACCGCGCGGCCGTGCTCAAGCAGCTCGACCGCGCGTTCCGGATGGCCCGCAGCGACGGCGCACGCAGCAGCGTCTGAGGCGATGCCTGGCCGCCCCGCCAGCAGCAATTCCTGGCTGCCGCGGTCCAGGCCGCGCCAGGCCAGCAGCGGAAGCAGCCGGACCGCGGCGCCGAAACCCTCCGCAGCCAGCTCGGGATTGCCGTCGTCGGCCGCGGCCTCGCCCCAGGACACCGCCGCCATGATTCGCGATGACGCGGGCGCGGCGCGCTCCTGCTGTGCCTGACGCCAGCTGGCGAAGGCCTCGTCTCGCGCCGCATGGTCGCCGAACGCATTGAACCTGGCCCACAGCGAGTCACTTAGGGTGCGCAGGCAGTCGGCGGCCAGCGGATGGCCTGGCGGGCAGGCAGCCACGGCGGCCCGAGCGAGGCCGATCGATTCCTCCAGGTCGGCCGGGATTGCGGTCAGCTCGAATCGGGTCAGCAGCCTGGCGCTAAGGCCGGTCAGGGCAACCGCCCGGCTCGGATGTTCAGCCGGGGTGGAGGCGAGCGCGTCGCGCGCGGTCTGGATCGCCCCGTCCAGATCCGCCGGGTTGCGGGTCTGGTCGTACCGAAGCTGCTGCGCATTGCTGAGGTTGCCGAGCCTGACGCCACGGTCGGGCTGGCCGAGCGGAGTTGCGCTGGTCGCCTCGCTGAGCCGGTCAGTGGCCTGGTCCAGGTCCGCGGCTATTGCCGACCGCAGGAACCGTGACAAGAACGCGGCACCCAGCTCGGCCAGGTACAGGGCGCGGCGGCGGTCGCCGACGGGCAGCTCGGAGACAGCCACGCTCAGGTCGGAGATGGCCTCGTCTAGGTCCGCCTTGCTGCCGGCGCGGTTGGCCCTGAGCCGCAGCACCTGACCGAGGTCTCCGCGACGGCTGGGATACTCCGTCCAGCCGGCCGGAGTGGCCGCGAGCGCGTCACGCAGACCCGAGATCGCCTGGTCCAGGTCCGCCAGCTGGCCGGTCCGCCAGTACCGCGCGTGCAAGGCGCCGGCCAGGTTGGTCAGGTATCCGGCACGGCCTGAGTCCTCCGGGTCGGTGGCGGCCAGGGCGGTTTGCGCGCTGTCGATCGCCTCGTCCAGGTCCGCCACATTGCCAGTCCGCCAGAACCGGACCCGCAGCTTGCTGCTCAGGCCAGACAGGTGGGCGGCATGGTCGAAGCGACCCGGTGCAGTCGCGCCGAGCGCGCTGCGCTCGGCATCGATGGCCTCGTCGAGGTCGGAGATATTGCCGGTCTGCCGGAATCTGATCTGCAGGACGCTGCTGAGGTTGCCGAGCAGGACCGCATCGTTACCCCCGCCTGCCGTAGCTTCGGCGACGGACTCTCGCCCGGCCGATACCGCCGCATCGAGGTCGGCCAGGTCCCCGGTCAGCCGGAACCTCGCGCCGAGCGTGACGCCGAGCTGTGAGAGCACCTCTGAGCGGCCCCGCTGACCCGGCCCGGTGATCGCCGTGGCCTCCGTCAGCAGCTCGATCGCATCGTCAAGGTCAGCTGGCTCGCGGACTCGCTCGGACCTCAGCCGCAGGGCGAGGGCCAGCGCCAGCAAGCCGCCCGTTCGGTTGGAGTTGTCAGGAGCGATGGCGGCCGCCGCCAGCCGCCCGTTCCTGACCGCCTCAGCCACGTCCGCCTGGCTCCCCGTGTGCTCAGCCCGCAGCCGGAACGACTCGCACAGCAACGCTGATTCGACCGCTGGATCACGCCCGGACAGCTGCCCGGCCTGGCCAGCGCGCAGATCCGCAATCAGCTCATCCAGATCCGGTACGCTCCCGGTCCGCTCGTACCTGGACTGAAGCGCCAGCCTGAGCTCATGCTGGCAGCCGGCTAGCTCGGCGCCGTACGGCCCGGCTGCGTCGATCGCACCGCGCAGCACATCGATCGCCGCATCCGCATCGGCCTCGTGGCCAGCCAACGCGGACCGAGCCCGCAGCGCCGCCCCGAGGCTGGCCTGCACCCGGTCCCGGTTGGGGTACCAGGGCGGAGCCTGGGCAAGCACGGCCTGCCCGGCTGCGATCGCCTCGTCAAGGCCCGCCGCCGCACCAGTGCGGTCAGCTTCCGTTCTGAGCACGCTGAACAGGTTGATCAGGTACATCGGGCCGTCAGGATCACCCGGCGCAGTGGCCTCGATCGCCTGCCGAGCGCAGGCTATGGCCTCGGCCAGGTCGGACGGGCTCGCCGACCGCGGATACCGTAGCTGCAGGGCGGCACCGAGATTCGACAGCCGTCCAGCCCGGTCCGGGTCGTCGGCGGCAGTGTGCGCCAGGACTTGGCGCAACTCGGTGATCGCCTGGTCCACAGCGGCCTGGTCGCCGGTCGCCATGCCGTATTTGAGCAGCTGTGCGGCGCTATCGGCGGCCTGCTGCGAGCCTGGTCCCGGTTCCGTCACCTCGATCAGAGCCCCCCTGGCGCAGTCATGGCGGTGCCGACATGGTCGTCGCGACGACGAAGAGGATTGCCCCGAGCGCGGCGACGGCCGCGCCGCCGAAGGTGTGCAGTCGGGCGCGCCGCAGCTGATCGCGGACCCGCCAGGCGTGCGCCAGTTCCAAGAGCCAGCGCAACCGCGCTCCGGCCTGCGCCGCGTTGGCGAGGGCGTCCGCGATGCCCTGCGCCAGCTTGCTCTTCTGGCTCTCGTCCGGCTCGCCGGCCAGCATCACGGCAGCCCGCGCCGCCACCGTCTGCCACAGGACGTATTTCGACTGCAGCTCTTGCACGGAGCTGCCGAATGGCCCGAAGAATGCGGCAGGCTCGGCCTGGATCTGCGCCCGCAAGCCGGCCAGCTCCGGCTGGTCGATCGCCGCCAGGGTGGTCCCGATCGGCATCAGGGCATCCGCCGTATGCCAGATCGCCCAGCCGATCCCGGCTAGCCCGATCACCAGCCCGGCGAACGCCGCGCCTGCCGGTCCGAATCCGTGGAGCTTCCCGACCGCGCTCAGCGGGGCGCCGCCGAGCAGCGCCGCCCCGACCGCGGCGAGCGCGCCGATCGTCCATTTCGCGCTGGCCCGCATGTCATCGATGCTGTCAAGCGGCGAAGGCAGGCCCACGGGCGAGCCGTCCTGGCCGCTGGCCGCACTGGCCAGGACCGGATCGGTCATTCGCCGGCCGAGGTGTCGGCATCAGCCGACGGGTCAGCTGCCGCCGCGCCACGGTCCGCGCCGGCCCGGGAATCAGCCGATGGAGAAATCATGCGGTTAATCTGGAACTCTCCATTGTCGGCAATGCGCTCGACCGGCAGCCAGGCAGTGCCATCGAAAGTCAGCATAAGCCCGTGTTCGAAACGAACATCGCCTACTGCAGGGACGCTTTCATCATTTCCGCCTGCGGCGGTCTGCCCGCTCATGTTCCACAGTATGGCGCAAGGCTGATTACCGGGCCACCGACCCGCAAACCTGGCGGAAATTTATGGCTATACATGTCAATTTGCTGCGTCGGATGACTGGCTGATCGCCGGTGAATAACCAATGCGAATCACAGTTGTCTGTGCGTATAGTTTCTCTTTCAGGATAATTAGTCTATTAAGTCCTGTTTAGATGGCTTATTGTGGCGAAGATCTGGCCGTGCAGAGGCGCGGACTCGGGTACCCGCCTCGACGACTACGTAGCCGGTCCAGCCAGCGGATTACGTGTTCCTGCCGATGTGCGCGGGAGGGTCAGCCCGGACGATGGCCGTATCAGGCGCGGTCGCGCGGGAGATCATCGGCCACCGTCGGACGTGATACCTGCGGCGCTAGTCACCCGGAACTGTCACCGGGGCAGACCGCCGGTCCGCTCTAGCCGGCCATTGGCCGTCCAGAACCAGGTGGTCTGCCTTCCGGTGGCAGGCAGCCGAAGTTTGCCGATCCATGGCGAGGCCGGCCCGCTGATTCCGTGGGCCTGGTCCAGCAGGCCGGCCGCGCCGGAGCCGAGGCCGGCTAGCTGCACCGGACCCGTCGCGGCTGCCGCAGGACGATGCGCCGGGACAGCCCGCCCGCGCGGGAGATGCCCGGCGATCACGACCGCCAGCACGACCAGGACCGCGATCACTGCCAGGCGGCGGGGCCACCGGCTGGGTTCCCGGTCTCCGCCCTGGCTGAGGACGTCGTCCATGTCCCGCACCGCCTTGAACACGCCGATGTCTGCACTTGACGATACTTCGGCCAGCCTCGCAGGGCGACCAGGTCATCGCCAAGCCGCCCGGAGGCCGGGTCGGCCCCGATCACCCGCCGCGGCGTAGTCGCGATGGCCGCGATGACGGCGCGGGATCCGTTCGCGGTGCCTCATCACCTGGCCTCGGGCTGGTCAGTTGTGAGGTATTGACAGGTCGGGGCTTGCAGCTCCATTCTGAACAAATGTTCAGAACAGATGTTCAGACACGGGACGGGTGCGCCGACGTGGCCGTGATCGGCGGCGGCATGGCGGGCATGGCGACGGCCCTGCGGCTGCAGGCCGCTGGCGTATCTACCGTGGTGCTCGAGGCGCACGGCCATGCGGGCGGGTGCGCCGGGTACTACCGCAAGCGGGGCTTCTCGTTCGATGTCGGCGCGACCACGCTGGTCGACTTCGCGCCGGGCGGGGTCGGCGCGGAGCTGCTGGACAGCGTCGGTATCGCGCCGCTGGACGCCAGGGAATTGCCGGGGTACCGAGCCTTCCTGCCCGATCGCGAGCTGGTGCTGCACCGCGATCCGGTCGCGTGGCATGCGGAGCGGCTGCGAGCGTTCGGCGACACCGACCGGCACCGGCGCTTGTGGGCGCTGCTTGACCGGCTGGCCTATACGTTCTGGCGGGCCAGCCGGTCGGGTGTCCGGCTGCCGGTCCGCGGTCCTGGCACCGCGCTGCACGACCTGCGGGCGGTAGGCCCGGCCGGCGTGCCGCTGATGCGCTACCTGAACTGGACGCTCGGCGACGCGCTGCGCAAGTGCGCGCTGCGCGAGGATTCCGCCCTGGCCGGGCTGCTCGGCATGCTGGTCGAAGACACCGTGCACACCAGCATCGACGACGCGCCGCTGATCAACGGGGCACTCGGCATCACCATCCGGGGCGCTGGCCTGGCCAGGCACACCGGCGGCATGCACGGCTTCTGGCGGGTGCTTGTGACGCACTACCGGAGCCTCGGCGGTGTGCTGCGGGCCGGCTGCGAGGTGTCGCGGGTGGACGGCGAGCCAGGCGCTTACCGGGTGACGACCCGGCACGGCACTCTGCACGCCCGGCGCGTCGTCTGCGCGGTGCCGACCACGACGACAGCCAGGATCTGTGCGGCGCTGCCCGTCGCCAGCAGGTTGCGCCCGTATCTGGAGCGGGATGCGGACGCGCTCGGCGGTGCGTGCGTGGTCTTCCTTGGCGTGCCCGAGTCCGAGGTCGCCGGACAGGAGCTGACCCACCACCAGTTGCTGCAGGCCTACGACCGGCCGCTCGGTGATGGCAACAACATGTTCGTCTCCGTCTCCGAGCATGCAGACTCGCTCAGCGCCCCGCCCGGCCATCGGGCGGTGATGATCTCCACGCACACCGACCTCGCCGACTGGAGCGGGCTGGACGAGACCGGCTACGAACAGCGCAAGAAGGAGATCGGCGAGCGGCTCATCAGCTACGCCAGGCGCGCCTACCCGAACCTCGGCGAGCGGGCGGTGATCGCGCAGACGGGTACGCCGCGCAGCTATGAACGTTTCGGTTTCCGGCAGGCCGGCGCGGTCGGCGGTCTACGCCAGCACCCGCGCAACACCAACCAGCATGCCGTGCCGCACGATCTCGGCGGTCCCGGTCTGTGGCTGGTCGGGGACTCGACCTGGCCGGGCCTGGGCACGGTCGCCTGCGTGCTGGGCAGCCGGATCGTCGCCGCAGGCATGCTGCGCGAGAAGGCGGTGCGCAGATGACCCAGCCCACCCTGGCCGAACTGGGCGCGGATCTGCTCACGACGACGCGCCGGCAGCGGCTGATCGCGCTGTCCCGTCCCTGCGCCGGGGTGCTGGCCTTCGCGGTCCTGGTGTGGCTGCGCTGGTGGTGGCTGACCCCGTTGGTCGTCTTCGGGATCTTCGTCGCCGTCGTCACGGTCACCCACGACGTGGTGCACCGCACGATCGGACTGTCGGCGCGGGCCACCAACTGGGCGCTGTTCGCGATGGGCCTGGTACTCCTGGAAAGCGGGCACGCGTATCGGGCCACGCATACCCAGCATCACCGGCTCTTCCCGCACCCCGACGACCCTGAGGGTTACCCGGCCAACCTGTCGATGATCGGCGCGATCTGCTATGGCCCCGTCTTCCTGGTACGCCTGTGGTGGTGGTCCTACCGGCGGGGACAAGACCGCAGCTGGCTGCTCGCCGAGGCGGCCGCGCCGATCGCCGCGCTGGCCGGCGGGTTGCTGGTTCGGCCTCATGCGCCGGGAGTGCTGGTCTACGCGGTGCTGGCGATCGCGGGCAGCTGGGTCTACCCGCTGCTGACGGTCTACCTGCCGCATCACGACTACGGTCAGACGCCGCTGACCCAGACCCGTACGCTGCGCGGCCGGGTCATCCCGGCCATCTTCCTCGAGCTCACCTACCATCTCGAGCATCACCTGTACCCGCAGGTGCCCAGCCATCAGCTGCCGGAGCTCGCCCGCCGGCTCGAAGGCTACTTCGCCGCCAACGACGTGCGGCCGGTGCGCGTTGTCTGACACCCGCACCCGCGTCCTGGACGCCGCGCTCGCCTGCCTGGTTTGCCATGGCTACGGCGGCACCACCGCCCGGGCGATCGCGCAGATCGGCGGCTTCGCGCCCGGCGTGATCTACTACCACTTCACCGACCTGGATGACCTGCTGGTCGCCGCGCTGACCCACACCAGCCAGGCCCGCGCCCAGCGCTACCGAGCCACGCTGGCCGGGATCGACCGGGCCGCGCCAGCGGTCAAACTGCTCCGCGAGCTCTACCACGAGGACACCGAAACCGGGCACGTCGCCGCCATCCAGGAGATCTATGCGGGCGCCCGGCCAGGATCACGGCTGGCCGCCGAGCTGGCCGCCGAGACCCGGCGCTGGGAGGAGCTGGCCGCGGAGCTGCTGACCACGCTGCTCCGCGGCAAACCCCTCGCCACGTCGGTGCGCGTGCCGGTGGTGGCCAGCGCCGCCGTGGCGTTCTACCTGGGCATGGAGACCCTTGCCCACCTCGACGGCGACCGATCACGTCCGGCCGCGTTCTTCAACCAGGCCGCCCGCCTTGCGGCCGTGTTCGACAAGATCCCCCGCACCCGCCGGCGCGACCGACAGCCGTAGTTTGACAGCCGAATCGAGGACGCAGTGGCGCTCTTCGGCTTGCGGCGGCGACTGTGCCGATCTCTGGCGGCTCGCAGATTCGCCCTGGCCAGCGACCCAGGTTCACAGCACCGCGTAGTAGGCGGTCGGCTTCCAGCCCCACCCGTAATGGATGAGGCCCACCGTTGAGCCGTAATCGTGGGCGCCGAACGTGTAGCCCCACTTGCGGAACAGCTCCACGTGCCCGGATCCGTAAAAGGCGAGGTCGCCTATCTTCGGGTGCCAGACCCTGACCAGCAGCGGGCTGGCGAGCATCTCCGTCGTGGTCCTGGGCAGGCGAATCCCGGCGTGGCGATAAGCCATCATGACGAGTCCCGAGCAGTCATAATCCGGACCGGTGCCACCCCAGGCGTACGGGGCGCCGGCCTGGCTCAGCGCCCAGGCGTAGGCGCGCAGCCGTCTCAGTTCCCGGTGCCTGCGATGCCTGGCGTGCTTGGCGTGGCTGGTGGCGGGCAGCATCGGCGCTTGCGCCCGCGTGCTGCTCAGAGAGCTGAGGGAGCTCAGGGAGCTCGTCACGGCTACCGGATGCGTGCTGGCCGCTGTTGCCGCGCTGGCCGCTGTTGCCGCGCTGGCCGCTGTTGCCGCGCTGGCCGCTGGTGCCGCGCTGGCGACCGGGGCCTGGAACGCGACAACCGCGGCTATCCCGACCGGGATCGCCACGGCTGCGAAGTTGCTGGCTGCCTTGCGTATCAGTGGAGACAAATGGGTCCGATCACGCGCAGTGCGCGCAGACCCGCGGGGACCGGCGATGACGGGCATGCCTGTCGCGGCGGAACTGCGCCTGACATTCCGACACCCTAGCGGCGTCGGCTGGTGCTGTCCCTGAAAACGCCTAAGAATTACCCGGCGGCGAGATTGCGAAACACCGAGAAACAGTCACGTCGAAGGGTCAGCCATGCCTAGGAGATCGTGGACGAAGCCGCCATCTGTTAGCCAGGCAAAGGAAGCTTACGGATTCTCGACAGCGGACAACGAGATGGCTGTCCATCCCGCCTGCCGAGCGCAGCCCTCTGACCTGTGGCTATGCAGATGAATGCGGCCGAAGCAGGTCCCTGAGTTGCCGAGGTGCGGCGCTCATCCAGCGTGCGGTCGGGCCCGCCACGGACATGCCTATCGGATCCGAACGGCGTCAGGGCGGTCGTCCGGAATCATCGGGCGGACCGATTCGCGAGCCGCGCGTCGCCGGTCGATTCTGATCACTGGCGTTTCTGTGCCTAACCGCTGTATGGCGCGTTCTAGCCGTGCATGAGGCGCCTTGCAGGTGTGGTATGTCCAAAGTAGCTTTTTGGTTACATAACATGATAATTGGACCGGCTGAGTGCACACTCAGAAAAGCTGCCAGGCGAAGTCATTCAGCCGGAACTGAAGAAAACATAGATGCCCGGTCGGCGCGTTACGTCATATGCCCCCAAGTATTACGACACCGGCAAGAGGCCGCATTCGACACAGGAACGAAATCCTGTCCCCCACATCCGGCAGCACTGCCCCACGCCGCTCCCGCCGCTCTCGCCGCTCTCGCGGAACTCGCCGCTCTCGCGGAACCGGTGCCCGGCCTGTCTCGTCCGCACCCGCGCGGATGACAGCCAGGCCGGCGGTGTCGCCCCCTGTGCGCTGGCTCAGATCGGATCGAGCGTGCCGCCAGCCCGCCGGCATCGGCATATGCTCGGCCCGCGGGCGTCGGACGCTGAGGAGGCGTGATGGCTGAGGTGACGATCGCGAGTTCACACGGACAGGTGCCCGCCTATCTGGCGACCCCCTCGGGTAAGGAACCGCGGCCCGGGATCGTGGTCATCCACGATGCCGGGGGCATGAGCCAGGATCTGCGCAACCAGGCCGACTGGCTGGCCAGCGAGGGGTACCTGGCCGTGGCGCCCGACCTGTTCTACTGGGGCGGGCGGATGAGGTGCCTGCTCGCCATCGGCCGCGACTTGCAGGCGCGGCGGGGCAGGGCATTCGAGGACGTGGAAGCTGTGCGCACCTGGCTGGCCGGCCAGGAAGGCTGTACCGGCAAGGTCGGGGTCATTGGCTTCTGCATCGGCGGCGGGTTCGCCCTGATGCTCGCTCTCGACCACGGGTTCACGGCCTCCAGCGTGAACTATGGCGTGGGGGTCCCGAAGGACGCCTACGCCGAGAGCGTGCTGGCGGCCGCCTGTCCGATCGTGGGCAGCTATGGCGCCAGGGACCGGGCCAACCGGGGGACGGCCGACAGGCTCAGCCGAGTCCTTGGGGCGGTGGGTGTGGACCACGATGTCAAGGAGTACCCGGACGCCGGGCACGCGTTCCTCAACGACCATGACGGCGCTGGCGACCGTACCCCCGCCATCTTCGTGGTGATGGGGATGTTCGGGGGCCCGTCCGGCTACCACGAGCCGTCGGCGACGGACGCCCGGCGGCGCATCGTCTCCTTCTTCGACCGCCACCTTCAGCCCGGCCGATTCCGCGGATGAGTTTGGCCACGGATACCAACAACCAGCGTGACTTCCCCGAGGCGGTCACCGAGATCCGGATCACTTATCCGGCAGACCTGCCAGACATCGACGACTGAGCACAGGGCAAGCCGCGTCCGCCACATGTCAACAGCGAAGGCGTCTCGGGTCACCATTCTCCACGCCCAGCGGAAATGCCACCCGCACACCTCACCGGCCGCATCCGAACGTGAGGAATCGCTGGCGCGGGTCTGGTCGATATCAGCTAGTGCTGGACACCTGGCGGTG
Source organism: uncultured Actinomycetota bacterium (assembly GCA_963850875.1). Classification (GTDB taxonomy): domain Bacteria; phylum Actinomycetota; class Actinomycetes; order Streptosporangiales; family Streptosporangiaceae; genus Chersky-822. The sequence goes on along the minus strand of CAWKNA010000003.1, from coordinate 69,005 downwards.
CCGTGATCGTTCAGGCCTGGCGGAGCATCGATCTGAGGATCCTGGCGCTGCTGGCCGGGTTCAGCGCGTCGATGCATAGCTGGTCCATCACCGCCAGGTAGCCGTCGACGATGTCGGGCTTATCCAGGTACTGGGCGCTGGTCAGCTGCTCGATGTAGACCACGTCGGACAGGTCGTACTCGGCAAAGCTCAACAGGCTGAAGGCGCCGCCGGCCGCGGCATGGCCGCCAGCCTTGAACGGGATGACCTGGATGGTCACGTTGGGGCGCTGCGACATCTCGACGAGGTGCTCCAGCTGCGCCCGCATCACGCGGGAGCCTCCGATCGGACGCCTGAGCAGTGCCTCATCGAGCACCATCCTCAGACTCGGCGGATCCGGCCTGTCCAGGACTGCCTGCCGGGCCATCCGCAGATCGACCCGCCGGCTGATCCCCTTGGGGTTCGAGTAGCCGAGCATGATGACGCCGCGGGCGTAATCCTCGGTCTGCAGCAGCCCCGGGACGAACTGCACCTCGTACGCGCGGATCACGCTGGCTGCTTCCTCAAGCCCTACATACGCATCGAACCAGCTGGGCAGGACATCACCGTAGTCATGCCACCAGCCAGGGGAACTCGCCCGGATGGCAAGATCGCGCAGGGCCTGGCGCTCCTTCTCATCGGTTACGCCATACAACGTGAGCAGGTCCGCGATGTCGCGGTCCTTGAACCCCACGCGGCCGGTCTCAAGCCTGCTGATCTTCGAGGACGAACCGCGGATGACGTCGCCCGCCTCCTCCAGCGAGATCCGCCTGGCCTCGCGCAACCGCCGCAGATACGCCCCGAGCAAGATCCGCAGCACCGTCGGGCTCCCCGCAGCCGACGACGCCGTCAAGCTCTGGGCCAGGCCCCTCGAGGGTCCGGCCGTTGCAACCACTGCACCTCCCTGCGCTGGCCGACCCGAGTAGGTTGACCCCAAGAGTGTCCCACGCCCGGCGGCCATCGCGCCATAAGCGCGACGTTACCGATCCGAAACTGCCAAAGCTCCCAGCCTGGCGTTCCAGACCGCCTGCTGGGACGCCGGCGGCACCTCAACCAAGGCCGCCCACTATCCACAGCTTCCTGAGTTTCGACCGAGCGTGCGCTGCTTCGACCGCGCGAGCCTCCAAGTCACGTTAAGCGCGTTGCCAAGCGCCGCATCAATCATGCTGTCGCCCAGTCACAGCGGCGGGATCTTGCTCTGCTTCGGGGATGTCGGCGTCCTGTGAGCTACCTTCAGAGGCGCTGTCGGATGCTGGCGCGCACGGAAGCAGTTTCTCCTGGACAAAGTCCCGGAACGTGTCGAAGTAGTCGTATTCAAAGGCGAGGCCTGCCCAGGCCTCCCTGAAGCATGGGAACCGGGCCACCTGCTGCATGCCCTTCTCCCAGACATTCCAGGTCGCACGGTCGATCCGGCGGCGCTGATGAAGCCAGATTTCTTCCGAGCACAAGTTGAAGTACTCACGGTAGGCGCTGAGGACACGGGACCTCTCACCTTCCGGGAGTGACGAGAGATGGTAATCGCTGCCAGGCTGACGTGCCTCGAACGGAAGGTCATGCATGGCCTTCGCGTACCGGTCTGTGTAGGTCAGGAAGACCGTGACCTGAAGCTGATCTCGAACACCCTTCAACGCCGCCACGATCGCGAACGCCGAGACGATCACAGTGGCGATGCTGGCGATCGCGATCCAGTCGGTGGTGGTCAAATGACTGCCCTTCCCGCCGCGACGAGTTGAAGCCGGAGATCGTCATTCTAACTTCCTATTCCTAAAGTTGCTGAAACTTGACTTATCGGACACCGGCACGCGGCGGCCTATGCGAACCTGACGCGGCACTGTGACTCGCCCCGCATCGCGGCGGAGATGAAGCGGGTTTGAACGTGAGCTGTCTGTTCGAGCGTCAGCCGGGGAGAGCGTCGCTGACAGCTGTCCGTTCGTTGTCGAAGGGAGCCTCTTCCACGTGGGGCTGCGGCCCGATGATCATGGTGGGTCGCCGGGCGGGGTCGTGGTTCGGCCAGACCACGTCTGGCCCGGCCGGCGTCCCGGTGCCTGCGAAGGCGAGCCAGCGCTGCTGCGTCCAGGTCGTCAGGTGGTCGATGTCCGGGCCGGACCCGGTCCATGCCGTAATGCCGGCCGCGGCACCTTGGGCGAGGTGGGCGGCGGGCGGCCTGGTCAGCAGGTGCCCGTCGATGACCGGGATGAACGGCAGCCCGGCGGGCGGCCCGGCGGCCAGCTGCCCGGCGACCAGCGTCCCGGCCGGGACGTTGCGCAGTGCCCGCACCGATACCACGCCGAGGTGCCTGGCGAGGCGCTCGGCCAGTTCGGCTGCTTCGGCGAGCGCGCGGGCTGCGTCCTGCGTGTCTGGAGACCGTCCGCGACCTGGTCAGGCTCCGCCGCGACCACGGGGCGGCACCCACAGCACAGATCGAGTTGCGCGGCCCAGGCCCGGCCACAGGGCGGCACCATACGGGCCGACGATTGGAACCGATTCCCCACGGCCAGACCAGCACTGGGCAGTCCCATCGGGCACGCTTCGGGCACAGTCGGGAGGCCTCGATTGCGGCGGTCAAAGGCGCGGGCCCGTCGCTTGAATCACATGGTGGGCCTTGCCGGGACTCTGCCATTATCGCGAGGGTTCACTGGGAGGTGAGAGATGGCCGGACTCGTAGCGGGGGCCTCTTCCGCCCTGGAGGCGAAGCTGAACGGGTTCGTGCAGGAGAACCGGTTGCCTGGCGCAGCAGCGGGTGTCGTTCATGGTGACGAGCTTGCGTGGCTGGGCACCATCGGTTTCGCTGACGTGGCTGCGCGGCGGCCGACTCGGCCAGAGACGCTGTTCCGGATCGCATCGATCACGAAAACGTTCACGGGAACGGCGATCATGCAACTGCGCGATGCGGGCCGGCTGGACCTGGATGATCCTGCGGTCGCATACCTTCCCGAGTTGCGTCGCGCCGTCAGCCCGTTCACGGGGATCGAGGCCGTGACTATCCGCCGGATGCTCGCGCACGAGTCAGGGCTCCCGGTCGAGCCGCCAGGAACGGACTGGTCCGTCCCGGTCTACCAGGGCGAAGCGGCGGTGACTCTCGCGCAGGCCGGCAGCATCGTCCTGAAGGTCCCGCCGAACATGCAGCACAAGTACTCCGACCTTGCCTACCAGCTGCTCGGCGAGGTCGTGACCAGAGTAAGCGGTACCGCATATCCCCGGTATGTGCGGGACGCGATCCTCGAGCCGCTCGGCATGTCAGCAACCGGCTTTGAGCCGCTCGCGGGCCCGCTGGGTGTCCGTCGTTCGACTGGATACGACTGGCGAGCGTGCTCTGATGAGCTTGACCGGGCGCCAGCGATGTCACCGGTGTGGGCCGAAGGCGGCCTCTGGTCGTGCGTGGAGGATCTCGCCCGGTGGATCTCCTTCCAGCTGCGCGCCTACCAGGAGCCGCCGCCGGACTCGCCGGTCCTGGCGGCAGCCTCACTGCGCGAGATGCACAAACCCCGTTACCTGGCCGACGACGACTGGAGGAGGGCATGGGGCATCTCGTGGTGCGGGGATCGCCGCGATGACGTCATCTGGATCCAGCACTCCGGCGGCCTCCCAGGGTTCACCAGCACCGTGTGCTTCGATCCCAGGGAGCAGGTCGGAGCGATCGTCTTGGTGAACGGGACCAGTGGCTCCGCGGAACTAGCCTTCGACCTCGCGTCGATCGCCCAGCACCTGGCCCGCTCCGCGCCGCCAGCGATCGACGCGTTCGCGCCGACGCCGCCCGCGTACCGGCTGTTGCTCGGCATCTACGCCCGGCCCGGGCTGGGCGGCTGGGTGCTGCGCCTTGAGTGGCGGGACGGGAAGCTGGCCTTTGTCAGCACGGAGATGCCTGGCTGGTCCCTCGCGCTAGAGCCGACCAGCAATCCCGACATCTTTACCGCCCAGCCAGGATCCAACTTCTCGGGAGAGGAGGTGATCTTCCGGCGTCGCGCCGACGGCCGCGTGACCTCGGTGCTCCTCGTGGAGAGCACCTTCGTGCGACTGGATCAGCCGGCAGACATTGGCGATACCAATCTGTCCGTGCGCTTGGCCGACTAGACGCAACCGAGGCATGCGGGCCCGCTGACGGTCTGAGCTGACGTTCACGGCAATTACGCGGCCAGCTGCTGCAGCGCCGGGCGTCTTCGCAGGTCAGCGCTGTTTCCCCGCAGGTCTTAGAAGCTGCCCCGAGCCGTGAGCCCACGTCGTGGCTCGGATCCCGCACCCTTGGCTCGCTCCACCGAGGATAAGCCGCTGCCCGCTCGTCATTTTTCGCGCCGGTCCGCCCGGGGGGGCCCTACGGTCGACGTGTCCATTCCCTCAGCACATTGACGGCAGCCACGGTGTCGGGGTGCTCCGAACCCAGGATCCGCGCCGAGTCGGCGGCGACCCGCTCGAGGATGGTGATCGCGTCGGCGGTGCGCCCGGCCTGCTCGTAAGAGAACGCCAGGATGCCCTCGGCGGTGAGGGTGGAGGGGTGCTCGGGACCAAGGATCCGCGCCATGTCGTCGGCGACCCGCTCCCCGAGGGAGATCGCGTCGGCGGTGCGCCGAGCCTGACAGTAGGTGGCGGCCAGGATGCCCTGGGCGGTCAGGGTGCGGGGGTGCTCGGGACCCAGGATCCGCGCCCGGTCGGCGGCGACTCGCTCCTCGATGGTGATCGCGTAGGCGGTGCGCCTGGCCTGCTCGTAAGAGAGCGCTAGGATGCCCTGGGCGGCGAGGGTGGAGGGGTGCTCGGGACCAAGGATCCGCGCCATGTCGTCGGCGACCAGCTCCCCGAGGGTGATCGCGTCGGCGGTGCGCCCGGCCTCCTGGTAGGAGGCGGCCAGGTTCGCCTGGGCGGTCAGGGTGTCGGGGTGCTCAAGCCCCCGGATCCGCGCCATGTCGGCGGCGACCAGCTCCCCGAGGGTGATCGCGTGGGCGGTGCGCCCGGCCTGCCAGTAGGAGGACGCCAGGTTCGCCTGGGCGGTCAGGGTGTCGGGGTGCACGGGACCCAGGATCCGCACCGAGTCGGCGGCGACCTGCTGCCAGTGGGCGATGGCCTCGGTGTGCAGGCCCGCGTCCAGCATGCTGTTGCCGACCCGGTAGAGCACGGGGTGCCCGTCGGGGTGCCACAGGGCGTCGCCGGAGCAGGCGGCGAGGGCGGTGGTGCTGGCGCGCAGAGAATCAGCCAGCGCCGGGTCGGTGTAGTCCGGGTCGGGCCAGACAGCCAGCAGGGCATCGGCCGCGGCCTGCGCGATCGCGGGCACCTGGCCTGCCGGGGCGGTCTCGCGAGCGGCGCGGGCGGTAAGGGCGTGCACGCGCACGGCGCGGGACTCGGCATCCTCGTCGAAGGTGGCCAGGCCGTAGCGGTGCAGCAGCACGAGCGCCTCACGGGCCTGGGCGGACGTGACAGCTTCCGGCGCTGACCCCGGGGACGGTTCCGGGTCGGCTCGCCGGTCCGGTCCGGTCCGGTACTGGGCGAGGTAGGAGGTAACGGCCTCAGTGGTCCAGAGAGCTGCGGGGTGCCCGGCCGGGTCGAGCACTCCGGCGAGGCGGATCGCCGGGCAGGCCAGCCCGGCTGGCTCGCGGGCGTCGGCGGCGTCCAGGGCCAGCAGCAGCGTGGCCCCGACGGTGCGGCCGTACCCGTCGGCGTCCGCGCTGGCGGGCATCAGGTCATCCAGGCGGTCCCGGCCGCTGACGTACCGGTCCAGGTAGGTGGCGCAGCTGATCTGCTGGTCGATCAGGTACGCGGCGGCGTGGCACAGCGCGAGCGGCAGATGCCCCAGCTCCCCGGCCAGCTCCCCGGCCCGGCCATCCAGCAGCCGCGCCCGCCCCGCGGTGGTCAGCCGGTCGGTCAGGTAGGCCTGGGACTCGGCCGGGGTATACACGTCGACATCGATCAAGACCTGGCCCGACCCGGCCAGGACCGCGTCATGGCGCCGGGTTGTCGCCAGCACCCACCCGGTGCCGGTCTGGCTGGCCGGCCACCAACCGGCCAGTAAGCCCGGGTCGGCGATGTCGTCCAGGACGACGAGCCACGACCTCGACGTGGCCGCTGCCCAGGCCAGGAACTCCCGCGCATCAGCCTCCGCATCACCCCCGCCGGCGCCAGCGGCCTGGACTCGGGCCGCCGCCCGGGCGAACACCTCCACGACAGCCCCGGCCTGGGAGGCGTCGGTCCAGACCACCAGATCGGTGCCCGCGCCCAGCGCGTCGTGCGCGTACCGGGCGGCCAGCTGCGACTTGCCCACGCCCCCGCCACCGGACAGCACCGGGCTCAGCACCGCACCGCCACCCGATGACCGCGCCGCGTCGACCTGCTCACGCAGCGCGGACCGGCCCTGGAACGCCGAAGCCAGCGCCGGGATCTGCCCGACCTGAACCGGCCACGACACCCCGAGCGGCGGCGCCTGATGACAGTCCAGGTGATCGATCCGCTCCGCCGCCACCGAACCGCCCGTGGCGGCGATCATCCTGGCGGCGGATCTCCCCGGCTGGCCGGCCGGGTCCGGGGGAAGGCTCACGGGCCCGCCTGGCCATCGGGCGCACCGGGGTTGGGGCGAGGAGCATTCATGGTGATCTCGCCGATGTGCTGCGCGGCCACGCTGCCGTGACCGGCGATGATCGCGACGCCGCCAGGACCCGCCGGCGCCGGATGGGCTGGAGGCGCTGGAGGCGCTGGAGGCGCTGGCGACTTATAGACGGCGGCAGGTACGGAGCGAACAGCCCAGCCAGGGCGATCGCCGCACCGATCGGGGCGGCGAGCTTACCTGCCTGATCCAGGCCCGCCGCGGACAGGTACCCGGCCAGCCCGGCCACCGCCGCCACGGCGACCGCCCGCCCGGTCCAGACCCACGCGCGGATGCGATGCGGCATCCCGATCCCGCCCTTCCTTCCTGCCATACTGACGCCCCAAGCCTGCCCTCTGCCAGATCTACTCTGGGTTATCACACAAGCACCATCTGTGCTAGCCATTGGGGCATTCGCGCTATGCCCGGGAATCGTGTGCCTGCAGTCGAAGCAGGACCTCGCCGGGCCGGACTAGCAGGAGGACGTTTGCAGTCCCGGTCGGCCCGTGCACCTGGCCGGCACCAGCAAGCTCGGCGGGTTAACCTCCGGGTTAACCTGGCGAGGCTCTGAGCACCGGTCATGGTGACTTCGCGGCCAACCGGCCGCAGTGCCGAAGTGCCGAGCGTTTTCACTGGTCATGGCAATTTCCTCGCAGGGATGAAAACCGCTGGGGAGTCGACGAGTCCTCTGGATTTGAACCGCAGCTTCCGCCCGTGGTTCGCCGGGCGGCCCGAGTGGCGTAAGGATCGGCGAGCCCGTGGCCACCGCGGCGTCGCCATGAGTCGGTGGTGGCGGTGCTCAGGCGGTGTGCGGCCTGCCTGGGTCTGCGGGCTCGGCGCGGATGGTGTAGGGGTCGCGCGGGCTGGGGAGCCGGGTTACTGCCCGGGCGAGTGCCGCGTCGACCCCGGCGTCCCAGAGCGGCTGCTGCACCACGCCGAGAGCTTGCCGAGGGTACCGCCGACGCCCTTCCAGGACAGGCCCAGAGCGCCGGCCAGCGACGCGAGGACGGCCGTCAGCTTGCCGGTCTCGGTGGCTGCGTAGGTGACCGCTGCCCACAGAGCCGCGCCCAGGCCGGCCAGCAGGATCGCGATCACCCCGGCCCACTGCACGACGAACTGCGTGACTATTGCCGGTACGCCATAACGGTTTGTAACCGGCTTGGCTGACAGACTCCTGACGGGCACGGGCAGGGTGACCTCGATCACTCCGATGGGCGAGGATGAGGGTGAAGGAGGAATCGAGCATGGGCGAAGCGTGGCCAGCGCAATCCGCGGCAGATGACGGTCCCGCACGCGGCGAGGCACCGCTGATCTTGCTTGCCGAGCCGCCGAGTGAGGTGGAGCGCGCGCTGGTGAAACGGTGGCTGCGCGATGGAGACGTGCGGCCTGCCGCGGTGCTGCCACTGGATGGCCCGGAATTGGCCCGGTCGCTGGCTGCGGCGCCGGCGGACACGGTCATCACCGCTGTTCGCGTCGCGTGGCTGCCACGCGACGCGAACAGCGCGGCGAGCGGCGGGTCTACTGGTCGGACGTCCTATCGCAGGTCAACCCGCGCCGGCCGCCGGTGTTCTGGCAGACCCGCATAGCGCAGCGCGAGCCCGACCGGGCTCGGATAGTGGTGGCGGAGCCCGCCACCGTGGCAGCGCTCCGCGAGCGCTGGGGCGGCACCGGTCCGTTCGCGCATTTCGTGTCCCGGCAGGCCAGGCTTGCGCTGGACCGCTCCGAGCGGGGCCTGCTCGGGTACCGCTACAAGGTGCCCAAGGACGTCATCGAGGCGATCGAGGACAGCCCGGAATTCCGCGCCGAGGTCGCCACGCTCGCCGCCCGGCTTGAGCTGACCGAGCCGGAGGCGGCGGGACGCGCACGGGAGGCACTGGACGGCTTGGTTGCCTCCATGAGCCCAATCGCGATCGACCTGCTTTCCGGCGCGCTGCGCCCACTGCACGCCCGCGCGTGGGACGTTCAGGCCGACACGGCCGGGCTTGACCGGCTGCGCGAGCTGAACCGCCGCCATGCCCTGGTCTTCCTTCCCAGCCACCGCTCGTACGCGGACCCGCTCCTGCTCGCCGATGTCCTCGCCGAGCATGACTTCCCCCGTAACCACGTGCTCAGCGGAGACAACCTCCGCCTATGGCCAATCGGCCCGCTGGCCAGGCGCGCCGGCATCGTATTCATCCGGCGCAGCATCGGCGACGATGAGGTCTACAAGCTGGCGCTCCGTGAGTATCTGGGCTATCTGCTCGCCAAGCGCTTCAACCTTGAGTGGTACATGGAGGGCGGCCGCTCGCGGACCGGCAAGCTACGCCCGCCGCGGTACGGCCTGCTGGCATACGTCGCCGGGGCTCTCGCGCGCGGCCGTGCCGACGATGCCTATCTGGTGCCGGTGGCGATCACCTACGATCAGCTCCGCGAGGTATCGGCAATGGCGGCCGAGCAAGGCGGGGTGGCGAAAAAAGCGGAAGGGCTTGGCTGGCTGGCGTCCTACGCGCGGGGACAGCTCACCCGGGTCGGCACGGTGCACGTGCGGTTCGCGGAGCCGCTTTCGCTGCGGGAGGCCCTGGAGCCCGGCGGTGACGAGAGTCCGGGACGCGTGGCGGCTCGCGCTGCAGAAGGTAGCGTTCGAGGTGGCTGTCCGGATCAACCGGGTCACCCCGGTGACGGCAACAGCGCTGGTTACGCTCGCGCTACTGGGCGTTCGCGACCGCGCGCTGACCCTAGGCCAGGTACGCGGGGTGCTCGAGCCGCTGAGAGCCTACCTAGCCGAGCGGGAGCTGCCGCACTCGGGTGATGTGCTGCGGACCAATACCGGGGTGCGCGGCGTGCTCGCCGCGCTGGCTCAGCAGAATGTGGTCAAGGTCTACACCGGTGGGGAGGAGCCGGTTTACGCCATCGAACGGGGCCAGCACCTGGTGGCAGCGTTCTACCGCAACAGCGCTATTCACCATTTCGTCGATCGCGCGGTGGCCGAGCTGGTTATGCTCAGCGAGCCCGCTGACCGCTGGGACGAGGCTATGCGGCTGCGTGACCAGCTGAAGTTCGAGTTCTTCTTCCCGGACAAGGCGTCATATCGTGCGGAGCTCAGCGCCGAACTTGAGCGGCTGGATCCCGGCTGGGAGACGGTGGTCGACGGGCGCGCCGTGCTGGAGCGTTCGGAACTCCTAGTGGCAAACCGTGTGCTGCGGTCGTTCCTCGACGCGCAGCTTGTCGTCGCTGAGCGGCTTGCCGCGCACCTCCCTCGCGATCCAATCGCGGAAAAGGAATTCCTCGACGAGTGTGGCGGTGTCGGGCAGCAGATGCTGCTGCAGGGGCACCTGCACGGGCCGGAGTCACTGTCGCGGGAGCTGTTCTCCAGCGCCATGAAGCTCGCCGCGAACCTGGACTTGATCGATCCGGGCAGGGAGGAGCTGGCTCGGAGCAGGCAGGCCTTCGCCGCGCGGCTGCGCGGCGTCGTGGCACGGCTGATCATGATTGACGAGATCGATGCAGTGTGCCGACGGGAGGCGGTCGGTGTCGCACCCTAAGCCGCCCACTGGGCAGATGTGGTCAGCAGAGCAGCTGATCGCAGACGCCGGGGCCGGGCCGGAGGGCCCGCGCGTGGGGGCATTCTTCGACTTCGACGGCACCCTGATCAACGGGTACTCACTGTCGGCGTTCGCCCGTCATCATCTGAGGTCGCTGCAGATAGCTCCGGCGGACCTGGGGGGAATGCTCCTCACCGGCCTTCGCGGCGTCACCACCGAGGAGGACTTCGAGCGGTTCACGGTGCTCGGCATGCGCGCCTGGGCTGGGCGCAGCGAGGACGAGCTCGCCGAACTCGGGGAGCGGCTGTTCGTGCAGGCCATCTCCGGCTCGCTGTACCCGGAAGCATGGCGGCTGGTCGAGGCCCACCGAACGGCCGGGCACACCGTCGTGCTGGCTTCCTCGGCCACCCGTTTCCAGGTGGAGCCCGCGGCCAGGGCTATGGGCGTGGAGTACATCCTGGTTTCGCCGGTGGAAATGGAGAACGGCATCTGCACCGGCCGCCCCGGCGGCCCGCTGCTCTGGCGAGCAGGCAAGGCCGCGGCGGTCCGCGCGTTCGCTGATGAGCACGACATCGACTTGGCAGAGAGCTACGCCTACTCCAATGGCGACGAGGACGTGCCGTTCCTGCGGACCTCCGGGCGGGCGAGGGCACTCAATCCTGGCCGTGATCTGGAAGCGGCGGCGCGGCATTACGGGTGGCCGGTAGCCCGGTTCAGCTCCCGCGGGCGGCCCGGGGTGCGGGACATCGCCCGCACGGTGGCTGGGCTGGCCGGCATGTTCGGCGGATTCACCACGGGCGCGGCGCTTGGGGCGGTGACGGGATCCCGGCGTGAAGCTGTCGACCTCGGCACCACCCTGGCAGGCGAGCTCGGGAGTGTACTGGCCGGCGTGCGGCTGGACGTCCGCGGCGCCGAGCACCTCGCCACCAGGCCAGCCGTCTTCATTTTTAACCACCAGAGCCAGCTGGACGTGCTCATCCTGGCCAAGCTGCTGCGTGGCGGGTTCACCGGCGTGGCGAAGAAGGAGCTGGCCAACAGCCCCGGATTCGGGCTGATGTTCCGGCTCGCCGACGTAGCGTTCGTCGATCGCCACGACACCGCCCAGGCGCGCAAGGCGCTCGAACCGGCGGTGCAGAAGCTGCGCGACGGAATCTCGCTGGCCATCGCGCCGGAGGGCACCAGGTCGGCGACTCCGGCGCTCGGGCCGTTCAAGAAGGGCGCTTTCCACGTCGCGATGCAGGCGGGAGTGCCGATCGTGCCGATCGTCATCCGCAACGCCGGTGAGCTGATGTGGCGCGGAGCAACGACGATCCGCGCGGGCACGGTGCAGATCGCGGTCCTTCCCCCGGTCCCCACAGCCGGCTGGGTGGCCGACGAGCTCGACACCCATGTCCGCCAGGTTCGCGGGCAGTACCTGACGACGCTCGCCAATTGGCCAGGCACCGGTTCCGGGCGGGTGAAGGCTACGGCGGTGACCCGCCCGGGCCCGCCCCCGGCGGTGCCGCTGGACTGGGGCGCCTCCGCCCAGATGAACCCGCTCGAAACGGCCATGTGGCGCGCTGAAGCGGCCGATCCTCGCCTGCGCGTTAACGTCAGCCTGCTTGAGCTGCTCGACCCTGCCCCTGACTGGGACCGGCTGCTTGCCGCACACGAGTGGGCTTCCCGCATGGTGCCGCGGATGCGACAGCGGGTGGTCGAGCCGGCGTTCTCGCTCGGGACACCGACCTGGGCAACAGTCAGCGACCTGGACCTGTCTCAGCACGTCCAACGGGTCCAGCTGCCCGCCCCCGGCTCACTGCGCCAACTGCTCGACGTTGTGCAGGAGTTCGCCGCCGCACCCTTCGACCGCGACCGGCCGTTGTGGCGAGCCCTGCTGGTGGAGGGCCTGGCCGACGGCCGGGCCGGGTACGCCGTCAAGAGCCATCACAGCGTCACCGACGGGCTCGGAGCGGTTCAGCTGATGATGCGGCTGCACAGCCGTACTGCCGCGCATGACCCACACCGGCCCGAACCACTGGTCCCAGCGGCGGCCGAGGCATCCCGCGCAGGGCTGCTCGCCGGGCAGATCGTCGGCGCGGTCCGGTCCGCACCCACGACTGCGCTGCGCCAGGGTATAGGGATCGTAGGCGCGCTGCCCCGGCCCTGGGAGGTTGCCTCGCGGACGGCCGGGCGGGTGGCTGACGCCGCCCGCTGGGCAGGCCAAGCCGCCGCCGCCCCGGCAGGCTCGCCGCTGCTTGCCCGGCGTGGCGGCAGCTGGCGCTTCGACGTCATCGACGTGCCGCTGGCTGACCTCAGGGCCGGAGCGAGGGCGGCCGGCGGCTCCCTCAACGACGGGCTGCTGGCCGCGGTGATCGGCGGGTTCCGCCGGTACCACGAGGGGCAAGGCGCCCCGGTCGACCGGCTCACCGTGGGGTTCCCGATCAGCCTGCGCACCCAGGATGACCCGCAGGGCGGGAACCGCTTCACTGGCGCCAGGTTCGCCGCGACCATGGCCGAGCGCGACCCGGCCGCCAGGATCGCTGCCGTGAGGCAGTTCGTGCTGAACGCCCGCGCGGCCAGTGCCGCCACGGCCGGCGCGGTGCCAGTGGCGCTGGCCCCGGCGCTCGGCTGGCTGCCGGCCCCGGTCATCGCCATGGTGTCGGGTCGGCTGACCAGCACAAATGATGTCCAGGTTTCCAGCATCCCGGGGGTGCCTTACCCGGTGTATATCGCCGGTTCGCGGATCACGCACATGTACCCGTTCGGCCCGCTGCCCGGCTGTGCCGCGATGATCACCCTTATCTCGCACGCCGGGGAGTGCTGCATCGGCGTCAACACCGATACGTCCGCGATTGCCGATCCCGGCCGGCTCGCCGATGACCTCCGGGCAGGACTGGACGAGGTGGTAGCGCTCCGAGGCTGAGGTCCGCCGGGCACAACGGACTGACGCGCGAGGCGGCAACCGTTTCGGGATCATGGTTCTAAGCCACAGCGCCACAACGTGGCCAGCCCGGCGCGTCCGGCTTTGCTGCCCGTTGGGCTCCCCACTGCCATGATCACGATATCAATATGGGTTTGACCTGCGCCCCGACCGCGACTCGAACGCGGGACCTACTGCTTAGGAGGCTGCGACTACCGCGTCTCCGTCCAGGTCAAACACAGGGTCACCGGGGCTATCAATGGTCCGTCAGTGACTGCTAAGTCGCGTGGTTTGCCGCTCGATCAGGCACGTGACGGGAACGTTCAGGGCTGTGGAGGCCGCCGTTGCGGCCTTGGCCCTGCCCAGACTGGTAAGGTGCCCGGCTTTCAGGCGCGGGCTTCAAGAATGAGGTTCAGCGGCGTCACTGCCGCCCGGCGAACCGGCTGTACCGGCCCTTTCGAGTCAATCGGAGCGGGAGGAACGGGCTCCCAGCTCGCGCAGCCAGGAGATGACGTTCTCCTGCCTGGTACTCAGCCCGCTGGCGGCGTCAAGCGGTGTGCCGTGCGCGTAGTCCGGCTCCCAGTTGAGATCCGCGCCGCGCGGCAGCAGATACTCCGCGGCGCGGCGCTGGCCGCCGGTGCAGGCATGCCAGAACGCTTGCGACACCTCCTCCGCTGGCGGGTCGCTTTCCAGCAGCGCCGCGAGACGGCCAAGCATGCCCAACGCGGCTGCATGCCAGGCCTTGTCAACCCTGGCGCCACGCGCCACCAGCAAACGGGCGACATGCCAGCAGCCGTAGCCAACGGCGTTATCGAGCGGAGTGCCGATCGAGCCATCAGGCGTCTCGATATCCGCTCCTCCCTCGATCAGGGCTTCGGCCACGTCGACGTCGTCGCTGCTGGCCGCATAATGCAACGGCGTCTCATCACCCGGACCGGTCTGTGAACCTCGACTGCTCGTCAGGGCGTTGGGATCGGCGCCAGCGTCGATCAGGAGCCGGACGATCTCTGGGCCATTGGGGAAGTAGCCAGGCCAGTCAGTGACCATATGCAATGGCGTCGCGGCGCCGCCGTCCTTACCAACGAATCTGACCGACGCCAGCGCGGGATCATTACCCAGCAATCTCTGGATCGCCGCGACATCACCTGCACGAACCGCCAATAGCAGGTCGACCGCGACCTGGTCGTCGCTAGGGATCCACTTGCCGGTGTCCTGCTCACTCATCGTGGCCCATCATGCCAGCCGCCGGACAGTCTCGACGGTCCGATGCAAGTAGCTCGACGGTCCGATGCAAGTAGATAGCGCACAGTTGCGGAGTTCTCGGCCTGCTGGCAGCCGGGCCGCAGACGGCCTACGAGCTCGCCAGGCAGGTCGCACGGGGGCTGCGGTTCGTGGTCACCCGCTGGCCCGATGACCTGCGCCCCGCAGCCGACGCCGACGCCAGGGCACTGGACCTGTTCCGGGCCGCCCTCCACACCCCACGAGGACAACAAAGACCACCGCCGCGATGACCACGCCGCGACGGCAACCCTCCGCAATACGGAACTGCGCCCCGACCGAGGTCGGTCTCCAGGGCCAGGCGGTGCGGCCGGTCGTGCTCCACCACCGTCCACGTGCCTGAGCCCTCGATCCCCGCGATCCTCACGTACTCGGTGATCTGGTCACCCAGCTGGGCCGGGTGGTCGACGTCCCCTTCCACGCTGCGCGTGGCGGGGTGCCACTCAGTCCAGAACCGGGCCGTGGTGACGATGTCGAACACCGCCTCAAGCGGACGGTCCGTGACGAAGTAGTGGCTCACCCGAGGCATGGCTGCTCCTCCCTTGTGCGCTGGCCGTCGCGGCGTCGGCATGCTGATCGTCCGGGGACGCAGGGCGCAGACGGCCGGGTCAGTCCCGCAGGACTGCCTCGGTCTGGGCGGTGTCCTCGGTGCCGCGGTACCGGGCGATCTTGCCGTCCCGGAACTGGAAGAGGTGATGCAGGTCCATGGCGAGGGATCTGCCTGTGCTGCGCGATCTGGCCCGGCACCGGACCACGGTGAGGACTTCGGTGTCGTTGGCGGCGAAGGAGACGGGCGTGAACTCCTCGATCTCCATGGCCGAGCCGAACGCCGTGAAGAACGCCGCGACGGCGTCCTTGCCGTGACGCACGCCGTACCACGGTGCAGCGGCCGAGGTGGTCTCCGCGGCCCAGTCGACATCGTCGGTCACGGCGTCGAGGATCGCGGCGACGTCGCCGTGGCCGAATGCCTCATAAACCTGCGCGATGGTCTTGATCTTGACGTCAGCGTTCATCGCGGAAACTCCCCTCCTGCCCGGACCCGCCGGGCACCTGACTGCCTTGCGGTCACGCCCCGCGATCTCGCCGCGCCCCGGCGCCAGGCCCGGTCACTTGCCGGATGCTGGCGCTATCCGTGCAGGCGCGCGTGCCCGGCCGGAGCGTGGTTGGCCTGGCGGCAACGCGGGCGGGCGCCGACGCACCGACAGGGACGGGGGATTAGTACTGGTCCGCTGAGGCGACCGCCTCAGCGACCGTGATCTCTGGCGGAGCCGGAGCGGCGCCGACCGACCCGATGAAGGCCTGCAGGTCGGGGTCTGAAAAGAACTGCTGGAACTGCGCGGCGGTCTCCCACTCATCAACGATCACGACGAAGCCGTCGCCAACCCCAAAACGATGGTGAATCCCGCCCGCCGAACGGGCCATGTCAGCGATCTTCGCGAACTCGCCGGCCCGATCAGTGAGAGCCTTGCGGAACGTCGCGGTGTCGCCTTGGAACTTCCCGATGACCAGCACGCTCATAGTCCTGGACCTCCTACCTCCGAGTTCTGCGGCCCGCAGCTTCCGGAAGGGATACGTCGCCGGGACCGGCCGCGGATCACCCGGCCATGGAGCGCTCTAGTCGAGTGCCAGCGCCGATGCCGCGGTCAGTACCCGGCCGACCTGGCCGGGGTCGCCGGTGACGTACAGGTCGAGGTCGGCGGCCGTGACCCGGTTGGCGACTAGGCGGCAGAACCCGACTGCGTCGGTGACGATGCCGATGGAGGCAGGATCGGGCGGGCTCTCGCCGATCGCGACATCCCAGGTGCCGCCACCCGGGCCAGTGAGCACCAAGTGCACGCTGACAGGTTCGCGCAGGCCTGTCCGGGCCACGGCGTGCGGTAGCAGCCGGGCTGCCAGCCCGGTCATCAGGCCCAGGGTTGATGGGTCAGGTACTGACGGGGGCAGCCCGGCCGCCCGGCGGATGTCGTTATCGTGTGTCCACAGCTCGAATGCCCGGACAATGAGCAGCGCGCCCAGCGGTAGCCGCATGCCGTGCACCGCGACCTCGGTGTCAAGGTCGCCGAAGCCGTGCACCAGGCTGAGTGTGCGGTCGGTCGCGTCACGCCACTCAGCGCGGGTCTGGGCAGCCGGGCGCCCGGCCTGGCGTGCTGCCGCAGGCTGGGTCGAGTCGATGTGGTCCGCCTCAGCCACCTGCGGGTCGCCGGACAGGCAGCGGTGCATGTCGTCCTCGACGCCGATCAGATGACCAACCAGGCACTGCACGTCCAGGTCACGCAGGACCGGCATCCGCCAGTCGTCGTCGCCAAGCGCGCACAGCAGCCCGTAGAAAGCGTCGGCCGCGCGGCTGAATGCATCGGCGGGCGAGATCTCGATGACCTCCGGGACGGAGCGACCGGCTGCCCGCGCCTGCCGGGAGGCCTCCAGGACACGTTCCCGCAAACCGGCAGGAAGCACTGTCGGTTCACGCCCCTCAGCTGTCATGACGTCTCCAGCAACTGCCGGTCCAGCACGGTTTCCAACTTGGCCAGCGCAAGCCTGAGCCTCGACTTGGCGGTCCCCTCCGGGATGCCAACCGCAAGCGCGACCTCACGGCAGGTCAGCCCCTCGAAATAGGCGAGCTCGACGACTCGGCGCTGAACATCGGGCAGCAGACGGACCGCAGCCCGCACCGCGCTCGCGGCCTCCGCAGCGGTCACCTCTTCGCAGGGAGACGGCTGCCGTTCCACGGGGGTCAGCCGGTGGTGCCGTTCCTGCCGCGCGATCCGGCGAAGCTCGCTGCGCACCACATCCACCGCCCGGTACCGGGCCAGCACCGTCAGGAACGTGCGCAGCGTCCCCGCAGCCGGGTCGTACCGACCGGGATGACTCCACAGCTCGACGAACACGTCCTGGACAACGTCTTGCGCGGCGGCGCCCTGCCCCAGAACACGCAGCGCGGCACCGTACACGGCCGGCGCAAGACAGTCGAAGACCTCAGCGAGAGCGTGATGGTCTCCGGCCGCCAGGCGCGCCGCCAGCAGCGCGTCCGTCCCCCCCACGACCCTGACGCTAGCGCGGGTCCCTGCCAGCGGGCAACGCTCCCGCACCGACCAACCCGGCACCGGACCGTCCAGGCATAGCTGGTCAAGTGTCGCCGACACCCTGCCTCCATGCCAAGGGATCCGCTAGGGGTACGTCACCGCACCCGCGACCGGATCAGGTTCCGCCCCGGCGCATGTCGTTCCTGCTCGGTGCGCAGCTCGGTGTCGAACCGGAGGTCCGGGGAGCGCGGTAGTGAACATGACGACGAACTGCCGAGCGCCCACCCGCTGCGCCTCCAGGCCTCGCCATCTGATCGGCACGAGCTGGCTTATGCGTTCCAGGTCGGGTCGTGTACCGCGTGCGGGACGCTCCGGCAGGCGGAGCGGATGGTCAGCGGGATCAGGAACCAGGTGCTGGCTCTGGCCGGTCTCAGACACGAGCTGACAAGCGTTTACGGAGTCGGCGTAGATGAGCTCCCGCAGGAGCTGCTCGGGGTGTGCGGCCTATGGCCCGCGAACGCGAGGACGTCGCACACATCGCTGACCGCACTGCCGACTGCCGGACGCACCGCCGGAGACCTGCACGACGGCCCGCCCAGGGCAGGCCGGGGAGCGTCAGTCGCGCCTGCTCGCTGCCGCCGGATCGGGGTGGCTTCGGGATCCGGCGACGTGGCGGAAATGAGGACGTGGGCCGACTGCGGGCCGCCCGAGGACCGGGAATGCGGCGGCATCGGGCGCAGAATGCCGGTGATCCGGCCGGGACCGCAGTGACGGACACAGTCGACGCGGCGTGGAGCGGCTGATGAGAAGAGGGGGTAGCTGGCGATGACCACGATCCTGGCCCCGGATGAGGGCAGGCTGTTCACGATCGGCGCCGACCAGGTGATGGTCAAGGGCGTCTCTGACGTCCTCGGCGCCGGATTCGCGCTGATCGACTACCGGGCCGCCCCGCACGTCCCAGGGCCGCCGCTGCACGTCCATGACGCCATCGACGAAGCGTGGTACCTGCTGGACGGCCACCTCGATGTCCGCATCGGCGATGTGCGCTGCACCGTCGGGGCGGGCAGCTTCCTGCTGGTCCCCCATGGCGCCCCGCACACCTTCGTCAACGCCGGCGATGACTGGGCCCGGTGGATCGGAGTGCTGTCCCCCGGCTCAGCCCTGGGCATGCTCGAAGCCCTTGGCCGCCTCATCCCGCACGACGGCCCGCCAGAGGAGGCCGCTATTCTGCAGATGTTCACCCGCTACGGCACCACCATCCAGGGACCACCCCTGACCTGACCCCGGCGCCCGGTGCCGTGTCTTGCGCGTCGAGAGACCGCCGGCGGCATGCTGCTAGACCTGCGGTGACCTGGCCTTTTGCCGCCGGTACTGGCGCGCGCTGCGCCTGGCGGCCAGGCGCATCATGAACGGCGGCGGTTCGAGCCCGAGGGCGCTCAGCATGCCGCCGACATCCTCCTGGTGCCAGACCTCGGCGAACCTGCCGTCGCGGACGCGGAAGATCTCCTGGCCGGTCATGGTCACGGGCCGGCCGGTCGGCGGCAGGCCGAAGAGCTCGAAGGGTCCCGTGTTGGTCGCGGTCATGGTCCAGCGGCCGATCACGTACTCACCATCGGAGATCACCACGTCTGCCTCGAAGGCAGCGTCGGGAAAGGCCCTGCGGATCATCTTCGCCGTCCAGACTTCGCCCGCTCTGCCGGGCGGCTGGCCCGGCGGGGGGTTGTGGTCAATGAGGTCCGAACATGGCCTGGCCGCCGCCCGGCCCGAATACACCGGCCGGCGCCCGCGCACCGTGTACTCCATCACGCCGCAGGGCCGGCGGGCGCTCCGGCGCTGGGTTGCCGAGCCAGGAGCCGGACCGGTGCTGGAATACGAAGCCCTGCTCAAAGTCGCCTTCGCCGGCTACGGCACGAAGGCCGACCTGCTCGGCCACCTCGCTGCCATCGGCGGGCACGCCGCCGCTCACCTGGCCACCGGCCGCACCCGGGCCGATGAGTACGCGAACGCGCTCGTGCCCCTGCCCGAGCACCTCGCGGTCAGCGCCCTGATGTGGAACTTCTTGTGGCAGTTCTACTCCGCCGTCGAGGACTGGGCCGCCTGGGCAGCCGCGGAGGTCACCCGCTGGCCCGATGACCTGCGCCCCCCAGCCGACGCCGACGCCAGGGCACTGGACCTGTTCCGGGCCGCCCTCCACACCCCACGAGGACAACAAAGACCACCGCCGCGATGACCGCGCCGCCACGCCGCGACGGCAACCCTCCGCAATACGGAACCGGCGGGCGGGTCAGGCGACGCGCGAATCAGCCGCAGCAGGGTGGAGCGGCTGACCCCGGCAGCCAGCCGGGGCGTCAGCCGGGACCCTGCCCGTCCGCCCAGCGCCAGCGCGACCGGCCGCAGCATCGTGCCCAGGCCAGTGGTTCGCCGGCCATGGCGGGTGGCCTGGCCCGCTACCTGCTCGGCGAAGGTCCGCCGACCGCACGAGCCGCTGCCACAGAAGAACCGGCGGACCAGCAGGTGCGACATGCCCGCCTGGCCAGCGGACCCCGTATCGGCCAGCCGCCGCTAGAGCCAGTTTCTCGTGGCCGTCGTCACGAGCCGAAAACGCATCCGCGGACAGGCCTGGAATTCCAGCTGCCAAGCGCGTCCCGGAAGGGGAGGTCGCGCATGGCCTAGAACGGTCACAAGGAAACCAAGCCGAAACCTGCTCCCCACGTTTCAGTGATCAGCAACCACACTTGGATATCGGTCTTTAGGGACCGGTCCCACCCCGCCAATCTTCCGCTTTTCGGGCGGCGCAGTCGCCCAGTCCGGGAAGACGTTCCAGCATGGCTTCTGGCATACTTTCCAGCATGGTGGGTGAGTCTGAGGAGGTTCGGGAGAGCCGCTTGCGCAGGCGAGCGGCTACATCGATCACTGAGCGCTTCCCGACGAACGCGTCTAGCTGTCTTTCGTCCGCAGCGCCGTTATCTCCTAGCGGGCCGATGCCATGCGCACGATAATCGCGGTTCCGGTTCTTCTGCGCTGGTATCTGGTGCTCAAGAATCGTGTCATTCTGAAATCGTTGTCGGGCAAAGTCAGGAAGATCGCTTTGTCTGCCGAGCGGTTGCGTGGTCGCTCGGATGACGACCTCGCAGACGATTGCCAGAGCCTCAAGGATCAGGTCGAACGTGGAGCCACACCTGAGCAACTCGAGTTGGACCTGTTCGCGTTGATCTGCGAGCAGGCCGATAGAAGGCTCGGCATGCGTCCCTACGACGTTCAGCTCCTTGCAGCTCTCATGCTCCGCAGGGGCAAAGTCATCCAGATGGAGACTGGCGAGGGGAAGACGCTTGTGGCCCCATTCCACGCGATCATGGAGGCCGTCTTCCACCGTCAGGTAACTATCGTTGCGCCAAACGATTATCTGTCCTTTCGCGATGCCCAATGGATGAGACCCCTTTACGATGCGTTCGGGATCTCCGTGTCCGCCATCCAGCCCGACGACAGCAACGAGGACAAACAGGAGGGATATAGGTCGGATGTCGTGTACGTATCGACGGCGTCCCTTGTATTCGACTGGCTGAGAACACAACACTCTCTCACGGCCTGGTCATCTTTGCCGATATCTCGGGAGACTGTCATCATCGACGAAATAGACGCCGTGCTCCTTGATCAGGCAGTCTCGTCGTACTCTCTTGCTAATCCCATAGACTTCCGGCCGGATACCTTCGCCGTCGCCGAACAGTTCGTCCAGCATTTCTCGGTCGTGACGGATTTCGAGGCGAAACCTAAGATGCGCACGGTGGAATTCACGGACGCCGGGTTCGCGAAATCGGACGAGCTCAGCGCCAGCGCGGGCCTGTCACCCGCGGACGGGTTGTTCTACATCAGGGCCGCTCTCGCAGCCCATCACCTCTACCAGAGAGACCGCGACTACATTGTGGAGTCAGGCGAAGCGGTGCCTCTGGATGATCAGTCTGGTCGACCGCTGCATGGAAGCAAGTTCGAGTTCGGGGTACAGCAGGCGATTGACCAGAAGGAGGGGATTTCGCTTAGCCTACCTAATACGAGCCTAAACCAGATCACGCTCCAGAGCTTTTTCTCAAGTTTTCGGATGCTATCCGGTATGTCCGGGTCCGCCATCCAGAACGCGCTGGAGTTCAAGTACATCTACGGGCTCGATGTCATCCCGATTCCCCCAAATCGGCGATGTATCCGAGTCGACGGGGTTGACGTCTTCTACATAACCAAGGCCGCTCAACTCGGTGCTGTCGTGAACCATGTCGAGGCGATGGTGGAGTCGGGCCGACCTGTCTTGGTTGGCACGACGAACATCCAAGACGCCGAGGCGGTCGGCGAGTTGTGCACCCAACAAGGGGTCGACAACCGCGTTCTGAGCGCAAAGAACTACTTCGCGGAAGCGGTCGTCATCGCGGAGGCGGGCCAGGCGAGGCGTGTGACCATCGCGGCGCGGATGGCTGGCCGAGGAGTTGACATCCGACTCGACGAACCCGCCCGACTCGCCGGCGGGCTGCATGTCATTGGGGTCGGACGGAGTGAAGCCCGAAGGTTGGACGAGCAGTTGATCGGACGATCGGGCCGCCAGGGTGACCCGGGCTCGTCCATCTTCATTCTCTCGCTAGAGGACGACCTGCTCGCCAGCCTCGGTGGAGATGCGACCAGAAAGCTCACGAGCAGATGGAATCTGGAGGAAGCGGCAGAGATCAGGAGCCGTGTAGTCACCCGCGCTATCAGACGCGCGCAGCGGCAGCTGGTCCTGCACAGGTTCGCACAGCGCCAGGCGGCACTCCAGTTCGACCGGTACCTGAACGCGAGCCGCGAGACTGTCTTTCGTCGGCGCGCGACTCTCCTAGAGATGGAGTCCTACGACCAGGAGATCGAGAACCTCATTGTCCGCTACCTGGATCGACTGGGACACGTAGAGCCTGAAGATCTCAACGACCAGCTGGCAGACATCGGCCGCCTGCTCTCCTTGCATGTGCCGTTGGGAGTGCATGCGGCCGGGGAACGCGGCGCATGGAAGGAAGAACTGTCCAAGACCATTCGGCATACCTACGTGGAGCGGCGCACCCGGGCGGAACCCTATGCTGTGGCGCGCGAACACCTGGTCTTCCTGCGCAGCATCGACTTCAGCTGGTCGCTCTTCCTCGACAAGACAACGCTGGACTTCGACAGCTTGCTGGCCGTTTTCGGCGGCCGCTCCAGAATCGAACTCCAGCAGGAGCTGCACCGACACTTCCTCGGAGCCGCCGACCGACTCCATGCCGAGATCGACGAGACGACACTACGGTTCCTCCTGCGCCTCGACAATCCGGTCGCCCTGCAAGACATTAAGTTCTGGCGCGGACTGGGGCTGGTCTACGGAGGACCCAGTGACATCGACCCGGAAGATGGACTGGGCCCACCTCCGGATTACCTGATGACGCCCGCATTTCCTGGCGAGGAGCCCTCAGGAACGCCGCCACCACAACCCGCCCGCCCGCTAGGTCGTCGGCGGCAAGGCCGTTCCGAGCTGATAAACGCATACACGGCGTATATGAAGGAGGGAGGCATCAGTCAGCGTCGGCTGCGTGTGCTGGCGGAGGTCGTTGACGAGTTCCTTAGTGCCGACGACAACGACTCCCGCCTCTTCACAGTGCCACTGATTGCGCTGGACGAGCATCTGGCGGAACTAAAGGCCAGAGGGCACGCACCGCTGAGCCGACACGGCAGACGGCGGATTATCCTCCAGTTCCTCAAGTACCTGAGCAGGGAGGGCATGCTCGCTCCGCAAGCGAGGGTGTCACCGGGGCGTCTGGCTCTCGACCATGCGATAGGCGCCATCAGGACATTGATGCGCCCTTCGATGGTGCTGCAGGTGACGTGGGTCGTGGTTGTCTTCGTTGCATACCGGTGGCTTTCGGGACTTTCCGTACCCGGCGTGCCGTCAGTACTCCCGGACGGTGAGCCGGTCGTCAGTTTCCCATCCCCAACCTTGGCCTATCAGCTGATTGATCAGCTTGTGCTTGCCGGAGCAGTCCAAGCGGTGACATTGGGGATGATCGGCGCAGTCCCATTAATATCCACAGAACTGCTGCTGGCTCGATTCGGCCGGCAGAGCGAGTCGCCGGCGCTCTATGTCCCGCTGGCTCTTGTCCTGTCGGTCGTGGCAGGGCCGTGGCTGCTCGCCGTCACACGGACCGGGGAGGGGTTGGACTGGCCGGCGCTCGCAGTGGCGGTCTCTTCCCTGTTCGTGGTGAGCTGCATCGTGACGCTGCTCATCTGGACAGTGCGGTATGTCGATTTCATCACAGGGCTGGAGCTCGTCCTGTTTGGAAACGCACTCGTCGTGGCGTGGCAGTTGTGGGAGCAACAGTTGGAGCGACCGGGTCGGCTGGTGGCAGCCGGACTCCTTCTGGGCGGGTTCATGCTGACCATGCTGCGTATCAAGATGGCACGAGTCTCGGTGGAGCTCCTTCACACGGGAAAGTTCGATCTGAAGACCGGGCGCCTGACCAATGTCGCGACAAAGGCGCAGATCAGCCTGCTCCCTGGCAGCTATCATCTCCTCGCCGCTTTCTTGCTGGTCCTGGTCCTGGGACAGTCGGTGCGAGGCCTCAAAGTATCAGTCTTGGCCGATGTGTCACATACCGGCGCAGTGCGTTCGGGCCTGCTAGGAGTGCTTGGGTTCCTCTGTCTGGCGCTGTGGTTGAGCTTCAAGAGATCGAACCATCAGTTGTCGCGGACGAATATTGCGGCCTTCCTCCGTGGCCGAGATCTCTTCGTCGCGAGGGCGGCAGGATGGGACGGGGCGGTCACAGAGCTCAGGCGAACGGTCAGGCGGAGATTGGTTATTGATGCCGCCATGGAGGCCGTCATCATCCTCGTGATCTGGCTGGGGATCGCTTCAGTCAGCTCGGGACTGCCCTGGCAGCACTCCCTGTACCTCCTGATGCTTACGCTCTTTGTAATCCAGATGCTGGTCCTGCTTGGGCAGCGTGTGGGAGGCAGCCTCCGAGAATCGTCCACAATCGGGGTCCTGGCAATCCAGGCCGTTGATGAGGATGAAGGTTCCTGGCTGAGGCGACGGTGGCGCGCGCTCATGGCCAGGTACGGCTTGTTGGGCCTTGTGGGGGTCATCTTGGGGATCATCGCG
This sequence comes from uncultured Actinomycetota bacterium, assembly GCA_963850875.1. Classification (GTDB taxonomy): domain Bacteria; phylum Actinomycetota; class Actinomycetes; order Streptosporangiales; family Streptosporangiaceae; genus Chersky-822. The sequence goes on along the minus strand of CAWKNA010000003.1, from coordinate 44,572 downwards.
GCTATCAGGGGTTTTTGACACGGGTAATTGTGGGCCTAATGAAACCGGGATGAAGACCTCCTGGCTTGTGGGCGCAACGCGCGGCGGGGGAAGATGATCCGGGGTCTGACGGGCAAATGACGTGGGCACCGGACCATGCGCATAATTGACACCGGACCGATCTTCTCGCGGGTCGGTCCGAAGGCGGGGTGGACCGATGAAGATGAACTACAGGCTTAACCATTCGAGAAACTGAGCCCGCGCCTCGCCAACATCTCTCGCCTAATATTTTCAATGGATGATCCCAGGTGCGTGAACGGACGCAGCCACGGCTGCCAAGTATGCACCTTCGACACGGTCTCAAAATGCGTCACGCCAGGCTTGTTGTTGACTGAGCCAGAACACACATCGAGTTCCTCGTCTCCGATCCTGACTCGCAGCCAGGCATGGCCCGAGACTCCTTCAGGCGATAGCACGCCATCAACCACCGTGCCAAGAAACGTGCAACGCAAGGCAAACACTGGCCTTGCTTCGATCCCCAGTTGGTCATAGATGTGTTTCAGCGCAAGCGCCTGCTGCTCGCAGTACCCCATACCTCGTTCGAAGGCCCTGGAAGGTGTATCCCAGGTATTGAGCCGAGAATAGGTGAATTTTCTGGCAGCGAGGTTCTGCGCATACGCTACCAGGTCCCAGCCGTGCAACTCCGTTCGTTTGCATGCTTCTACTGCGTCATCGATCGTGGTGATCCCGTCCACCGACACACGGCTTGGCTTGGGAAGACGACGCAACAGTGGGATGGTAAGCAGGTAGATGGCGACAGCCGCAGCCACGCCCAGGCCGGTGAAGGCCAGCACTAGTTTCCTGACCATGCTCGTCCTCCTTTGCTCTGGCGAGCATCTGAGCACTCCTGCTTCGTTCTGCGCGACCCGGCGTGCCTGCCAGCGACTTCCGTGCTGTGCTCATCCAGCGCGGGCTGCTGCCAGCATGGTACTGCTCGCGTTGCTGCTCGCTGTTCATGACGAAGGTCCCCACCGTCATGACGACGGTCCCCACCCGGCTCGGCCTGCGGGCCCTGGCGGCACCGGTGGGGATGGGTGCATCGTTTTGCCATGAGCGCTCTACGTGAAACCAGCCGACGGCTGGCTCGGCCTCAGCGGATTCCCTGGGGCGCCACCGCCGAGGAAAGGGCGATGGCGCTGCCGGGAGACGATCTAGTGCCAGCTCCGATGGTGCAGGCCACCCACGCCGTGACAATCAACGCACCGCCGCAGCGGGTCTGGCCATGGCTGGTGCAGACTGGCCAGGGGCGTGCCGGCTTCTACTCGGACTCGCGGTTCTGGGACCGGTCGGTGGACTGGTATTACCGCCGCCTTTCCCGTAAGCAGCCAGGGAAGGAGGCGGTCGGCTATCATGTCGCCGCCTCGGACCGGATCGTCTCGGCCTGGCAGAATCCGCACGTGGGGGACATCATCGCAGATGGGCCGCCTGGGACAGCCTATTACGTTGTGCGGCAGGCCGAACCAGACAAGTCATGGGTCCTGTTCACCGACACGCATCTGCGTTATCTGGTTCCGGCCCGCCTTCGTGACAGCTCCCGGCTTGGCATCTTCGGCGAGGTCAGCCACAGCTGCCTGCTGACCGAGCCGGAACCAGGGACGACACGAGTGGTTCGCCGCATGCGGCTGAGGTGCGGGCCCTGGCTGTTCCGGGTGTACGTCGTTCCGATCGTCCTGGTCTGGGGCGAGAAGATCACGGCCCGGAACTTTCTGCGCGGGGTGAAGCGGCGGGCCGAGTCAGGCCATGCCGTGCCGTCTGGCTAGGGGTGCTGGATCGCAGCCATGCGCCAGGAAACGATCTCACTGCTGTCCAGACCGCCAAGCCGGACCGGCATTACTCCGTGCTGGGCCTTCTTCCGCGAGTCAATTCGTTTGGCTGGGGTCGTCCCCGTCTTTAAGGCTGATCAGGGGCAGGTCGGTCCGGCGGAAGTCGTCCCCGACGCAGAGCAGTTGTTCGCCGGCGATGGAAGCGGTCGCGTACGTGCAGCAGTCGCCGAAATTCAAGGCAGCCGGATGCCTGCCCTTGCCGAAGCGTGAGTAAGCGTCGAGCGCCGCGGCGGCATGTTCCGCCTCGAACGCCAAGGTCTGGATGGCGTTCTCTTGCAGGAAACGCGCCAATACTGTCTTCCCCCGCGGCCCGAGCCGCGCCATCAGCACGATTCCCGTCTCCAGCTGGGTCGGCGCGCCGATCCGGATCCCCGGCGAGGCGGCGAGTTCATGGACGATGCGCTCGTGGCCTGGTTCTCTGCCGATAACCGCGAGTACGGCGGACGAGTCGATGATCATGCGCCGTCTTCACCGAAACCGAGGATCTGCTCGCGTTCGGCCTTGGATAGCGGCTTGCCGAGCTGATCCGGCGGGATCAGCGGCCAGATCTCTTCCTCCAGAAACCGGGTGATGCGTTCCTCCCGCTGCCTAACAGTCGGACGGGACAACGACTCGAGCACTTGGCGCAAGGCGTACCGGACTGCTCCCGTCTTGGTCTTGCCTGTCAGCGCGGCGACCTCGGCCGCCAAACGTTCGGTCTCCGGATCCTTGATGTTAAGCGCCATGGCATTATGGTACCTCCGGAGGTGCAAAGGTACCAGCGTAGGTAGGGCCCATTGGCGTGTTCTCATCAATCCGGACGAGCCCGGACAGGCTGGCGCGTTCCATCGAGGCGGCGACCTGTCTGAGGCAAGCGGCGAACCGTATGATCCGGCCGCGGCATTCTGTATGACATCGAGCATGCCGTGCAGGCAGACGAGATCCCGATGCTGCCCGTGCTGCTGGACGGGATCGAGCTGTCCGGGCGGTGGTCACCGCAGACGCATTATGCCCAGCGCGAGCACGCCCGCTACCTGGTGGCCCAGCGCGGCGCGCATTACATCTTCACCGTCAAAGGCAACCAGCCCAGCCTGCACGCCCAGTTCAAGGCGCTGCCCTGGCACGACGTCCCGGTCACCAGCGATACCCGCGGCCGCGGCCATGGGCGGTACGAGCGGCGCACCCTGAAGGTCACCGCCGTGGCCGCCGGGCTTGCCTTCCCCCACGCTTCCCAGGCCATCCAGATCGTGCGCCGCCGCAGGCCCATCAGACGCAAGAAGTGGTCCACCGAGGCCATGTACGCCATCACCTCACTCACCCCGGCCCCAGGCCAGCCCCCAAGCAGCTGGCCGCCGCCGTCCGCAGCCACCGGGCCATCGAGGACCGCCTGCACTGGGTCCGCGACGTGATCCACGGCGAAGACCTCTCCCAGGTCCGCACCGCCAACGGCCCCCGCGTCATGGCCGCCCTGCGCAACCTGGCCATCACCATCCTGCGCCTGGCCGGGGCCACCAGCATCGCAGCCGCTCTGCGCTACTACAGCCGACGTCCCGGCCGGGCACTTCAGACACTCATGACCACATGATCGACGACTTTGCCTGGGCCCTGGCGTTGCCGGTTGCCGCAGTCACGCCGGGCGCATTAGTGTCGCGCGAATGGCGCCATGTGCGGAGTGCGGCTACGACGTCGACTCGCTAGACCGCAATGAGATCAGGCGTGCGATCACCGAACTGGCGGGCGAGCACTGTCGCGTGCTCGCCTCGGTCCCGGCTGAGCGGCTACGCGATCACCCCCGCCCGGCTAGCTGGTCGGCGCTTGAGTATGGCTGCCACATCCGCGATGTGCTCAGGTTCCAGCGCGAGCGGATCACCCGCGCGCAGACCGGCGATACGCCAGAGTTCGCATCGATGCGCCGTGACGAGCGGGCAGTCGAGGAGCGCTATAACGATCAAGATCCCGAACAGGTTTCCGCGGAGATCGCGACGGCGGCACGCCAGCTCACCCAGACGCTGGCAGGGCTCGATGACGTCGGCTGGGTGCGTACCGGCATCTACAACTGGCCGGAGCGCGCGGTCCGCACCATGGAATGGCTCGCCCGCCTGACGGTGCACGAGCTGGCTCATCACCTGTTCGATGAGCGGCGGCTTGTCGCCTCGGTGTGATGCCCTGGGCTGCCGCCGGGGTGATGGAACGCACGCTGTTCAGCACAACTGCTACGAAGGTCAGCGGACCAGTGATCTTCATCACAGCTTCAGACACTCATGACCACATGATCAACAACTTTGCCGGGGCCCTGACCCCCACCCTCCTCGGATAGAGCGCATGCTCTGGTTAGGTTTCCTAAAGCGCTTGGCTCCCAAGGACACGAGCACGCGAACAACAGTTCACATTCAGCGACGACGCTGAGCCTCGTAGAGCCAAACAGAACTTCGTCGGCCATCTCGGCCCGCACGGCCGGACTTCGCGAATGAGTGATTGCTCGCGAGCAGTTATCACACCATGGAAACTAAGAACGAAAAATCTTCGCCACGTGCCCTTTTTGCTTCGCCACGTGCCCTTTTTGCGCTGCTGACCGTCAAGCCGGTTCGCAGCGAGCTGATCTACCTGCTGGTCAGCCTCGACAAGCAGTACACGGCAGAGCAGCCCGCTGAGCCGTGGGAGTCCTACTATGCGCACCGGATTCTCAGCCACTTCGAAACGGCCGGCACCTGACAGGGCATCGCGGCGCCGCCACCCGGTTCGCCGAGCCGACCCTGAGCGCGCAACCCGCCGCGAGGGTGGTCTGGAGGCATGCCAGGCACTCTGGGAGCGCCGCGCTTCCAGCATCTCAGGGCTTCTCCAGAATGGACTTGAGCTGCGACAGGTCTTGCTGGTTTGCTCGTCGCATCGCGCGGGCCATCATCGGCGCGACGAGTTTCGAGAAGCCCGCCGGGTTGCCGCGGTTGCGCAGCTTCATCCTGGTGCCGCCTGCCGGGTTGTCCGTCCAGGTGTAGGTCGTCTCCATCGGAAACGGTCCTTCGGTGGTGCTCTGAACGAGCCGCTCGCCAGGGACAATCTCTTTCACCTCGTACGTGTACGCGAGGCGCCTGCCGAGGAAGTGGGCCACGAACGCCACCCGGGAACCGATCATCAGCGGCTTCGGTGTCTCCCACTCGACAGACTTGATGTTCTGGTACCAGCGGGTCGCGTTGTCCGGGTCCGACGCATACGCGGCAACTACAGACCGTGGCGCATCGATGTCGATCTCGGTCTGCACGTCGACATTCATGACGGCGGCTCCTATCCGGGACCCTCGACGTGGCCGCCGGCCGGGTCGGGCTCCGGCGGCGGTGAAGAACGGCTGCGGGCTGCCGCTGGCAAGGTAGCCGGCGAGGCGTTGCAGTATCTGCGCCCAGGTCTGAGCGGTGTGAGCCAGGTCAATCTCCGCGAGGCCGGAGTACCGGAGTGCCGGAACAGCACGCCGGTCCCGGTCTCGGCCCGCGCGGCCCTGGCCAGCTCCCACTCCCAGGTCGAGCCCTCCCAGAACGGGAAGTAACGACCAGCTGCGGGTGACGCTGCCGCCAGGGTCGATGACGCTGGGCGGGCCGCTGAAGCACCTGGCGTACGTCGAGGATCACTGGTTCACCCAGGTGGTCGCCGGGCAGCCGCCGACACAGCCGTGGGCTCGCGAGGACTGGGAGGCCGACCCTGACTGGGACTGGCACAGCGCGGCCGGCGATCCCGGCGATGAGCTGCGGGCGCTGTGGGCCGGGCGGGTCGGGCGGTCCAGGGCCGTCGCGGGCTCGCAGCTGGCGCGAGGGGAGGCTGAGGCCCTCGGCGAGGCTCATTCCGCGTGGGGCGGCCAGGGACGCGTCTCGCTGCGCTGGGTTCTCGTGCACATGATCGAGGAATACGCCCGGCACAACGGTCACGCCGACCTGATCCGGGAGTCGATCGACGGTCAGACCGGCGAGTGAGGAGCTGTCGCAGTCGCGGTGAGGACCGGCCTGGCTCCGGCGACGAGCCGCTGTTCGTCCGGATCGGCGGATGCAAGGGATTCGTAACCTCGCCTTACGGTTCTGTGACGCGAGCGGCATGACTGTGTCCGTGCTGGCGCATCGGGAGTCCACTGGAGCCGGGGTCCAGTGATCACGGCAGATCCGCCCCCTGACTCAAGGAGAAGAACATGCGCAAGCGCGTTTGCCTGGCAGCGGGCGGCGGCCTGCTGGCGGCGGCGATCGGCCTGTTCGGCGCGGCAGGCTCCGCCAGTGCCGGCACAGTGTCGCCGGTCGTCGGCTACACCTATGTCAACGACAACACCACGATCGCCAACACCGTCGCCGGTTTCGCCCGGCACGCGGATGGTTCCCTCACTCCCCTTCCTGGTTCTCCGTTCGCTGCTGGCGGCGCGGGCCTGGGATCGGGTCTGGGCTCCCAGGGGGCGATCCAGGCATCACGGCACGGCAGGTACCTGCTCGTCGTCGACGCGGGCAGCAACCAGATCTCGGTCCTGCGGGTCACCGCTGGCGGCGTGCCGGTGCTGGTGGGCCGGCCGGTTTCCTCGCGGGGCGTGGAGCCGGTCAGCATCGCGATCTTCCAGCATCTGGTCTACGTTGCGAACACCGGCGCCGGCGGCAGTAACTACACGGGTTTCCGGCTCCGCCACGACGGCACGCTGACGCCGGTGCCCGGCTCGACGTTCGCGGTCCCGGCCGGCTCCGGGCTGGGCGACGTGTTCTTCAACGCGAACGGCACCCGCCTGGTCGGCACCCGTGGCGCCACTTCGCAGATCGACAGCTTCGTGGTGCGGGATGACGGCCGGCTGCTCGCCGCGCCGGGCTCCCCGTTCGCAGGGCAGGGCCTTGGCCAGATCGGCGCGGAGTTCAGTCCAGTTAGCCGCTGGCAACTGTTCGTCAGCAACGCGCACAACGGCGCCGGACTCGGCACAGTGTCCGCGTTCCGCGACGGCTTCCTCGGTCAGCTCTCATCGATCGGATCGTCGCCTTACGCCGACTCGCAGACCGCGCCGTGCTGGGTGGAGATCAGCCACGACGGCCGGTACCTGTTCACCGTCAATACCGGGTCGGTCAGCGTCTCCAGCTACTCGATCAACCCGGATGGGTCACTGACCCTGATCGGCAGCACGCCCATCAGCGGCGGCGGCGCCGACACCGACGCCCGCCTGTCCCCGGACGGCAGGACACTGTCGGTGACCGGCTCGGGCATGCATTTCGTGTCCGTGTTCGCCGTGAACGGCGGAACCCTCACCGAACTGCCCAGCTCGCCGACGTCGTTGCCGGCTCCTTCCCCGGTCGGCATCGCCGTCATCGACAGTTAGCCCCCTTAGAACCAGCCAGCCGCAGGCCAGCGTTCCCGGGCCAGGTCCAGCCGGACTGGCCCGGGAACGCGCACGCGCTCGTGGACCGGCACGTCATCCCCCTCGCCGCGAATTCCGGCCGTCAGCAGATAGCGAACGGCGGCATCTGCTGCTCGCATCCAACCCGCGCTGGGCGCCTGGCGCGCGGCAGACCACCGTGGCCACGGACGCTGTGCCAGATCTCTTACGAACCGGTGACGGATCGTCCGCCGTAACCCGTGCCGCGCATATCCGGCTACCGTGTCAACCGTGACCCCTGAACGACCGCGGCGGCTGGCAGCGGAACGCCGGCGGCCCGAATGCTGAGCAACCCGGATCCGCCCGGCCGGATCATGGTCGTAGACGACGACCGGACGCTGGCCGACGTCGTCGGACGGTACCTGATCCGTGATGGCCACCGGGTCGAGTGCGTGCATGACGGGCAGGCGGCGCTGGCCCGGATCGAGGCGGAGCCGCCGGACCTGGTGGTGCTGGACCTGATGCTGCCCAGCGTTGGCGGGCTGGAGGTGTGCAGGCGGCTGCGATCGCGGTGGCCCATCCCGGTCGTCATGCTCACCGCGCTGGGCGACGAGATCGACAAGATCGTCGGCTTCGAGGCCGGCGCGGACGATTACATGACCAAGCCGTTCAGCCCGCGGGAGCTGGCGCTGCGGGTTAGGTCAGTCCTGCGACGTGCCCGCGGCGGCGGGCTGCAGGGCGCGCCGTCTCAGGGCGTGGTGGCTGACGGCGACCTCCAGGTAGACCTGGGGGCGCACGAGGCCAGCATTGGCAGCCAGCTGCTCGCGCTCACGTCGCGCGAGTATGACCTGCTGGTCTTCCTGATGCGGCATCCGCGGCAGGCGTTCACCCGCGATCAGCTGCTCCATCAGGTGTGGAACTGGTCGTTCGGCGATACCTCGACGGTCACCGTGCACGTGCGCAGGCTGCGGGAGAAGCTGGAAACCGATCCGACGCTGCCGAGGCGCATCGTCACCGTCTGGGGCGTGGGCTACCGGTACGAGCCGCAGGAAGCATGATTACGGCGGCCGAGCTGTGGACGGTCAGCTACACCGTCGCGGGAATCACCGCCGCGGCTGCCGCCGCCGGGATGATCGTGCTCCGGCTGCTCGCTGCCCGTTCGGTCGCCACCAGCGTGACAGTGGTCGCGGCAGTGACCGTGGCCGCCACGCTCGCCGGGGTCGCAGTGATCTCGCTGGAGATGTTCATCGCCCGCAAGGACCTCGACGTGGTGCTCGCGGTGGTCGCGATCTCCGGGATCGCGGGCTTCGCCGTCGCCCTGCTCTTCGGGCGGCGGGTGTCGGCGGCGAGCCGCCTGCTGCTTGGCGCGGTCCAGGAGGTGGGCAAGGGCGGCGGGTACTGCCCGCCAGCGGCCGTCCTCCCGGCTGAGCTGGCGGGGCTGTCCGCTGGGCTGCGGACAGCCCATGGCCTGCTGGCCGCAGCCCGTGATCGCGAGCGGGCTCTGGAGGCGAGCCGCCAGGAACTCGTTGCGTGGGTCAGCCATGACCTGCGGACGCCGCTGGCAGGGCTGCGGGCGATGGCCGAGGCGCTCGAAGACGGCATCGTCACCGACTGGCCGACGATCAGCAGGTATCACAGGCAGATCCGCGCCGAGACCGACCGGCTGACGCTCATGATCGATGACCTGTTCGAGCTATCCCGCATCCACGCCGGCGCGCTGCGGCTGTCTCGCCAGGTCGTCGGCCTCGGTGATCTGATCGGCGAGGCGCTCACCCGCGCCGAGCCGCTCGCACGGGCGAAGGGCGTGCGGCTGCACGGCTCGGCCATTCCCGGCTTGCCTGTGCAGGTGGACACCGCCGAGGTCGGGAGGGCGCTGCTCAACCTGGTCGTTAACGCGATCCGGCACACCGCCGCGGACGGCGCGGTCGAGGTGCTCGCCGGCCAGGAGTCCGGCATGGCCACGGTCAGCGTCTCTGACTCCTGCGGCGGGATCCCTGCCGAGCATCTGCCCAGGGTGTTCGACGTGGGATTCCGTGGCGAGGCAGCCCGCACGCCGGTGACCGGCGAGGGCGCCGGGCTCGGGCTCAGCATCGCGCGGGGCATCATCGAGGCACACCGAGGGCAGATCAGAGTACGCAACGCAGGACCCGGCTGCCAGTTCGTCATACGGCTGCCGCTGGCCCCCGACACCGTTACCCCCCACCGTACGGGCCGGCACGAAGCGGCAGCACGCATTGTTCCGGCTGCGGCGGCCAGCGTGCGGCAGGACTAAGCCGGCCCAGGTCAGCCTGGCACGAGCCCCGACTGTGATGGCGCTTCCCGTCCGGGCGATTCTCTATCCGGCCAAGCAGAACGTGCGGTTCCAGGTGAGTAGCCGGGGGGAATCGCACCCCCCGGCTACTCACCTGGGTTCTGGGCCGCCCTTACGGGCTGCGGCTTCGTGATCATGCTCGTTGCCGCGAGCATGGTCAAGGCGGTCGCTTCCGCTGCCCAGGCCACGGCCCGCCGGCATTCCGGCGGGCCGTGGAGTGGGTCGCGAAGCGGCCGCGCAGGACGCTGACCAGGGCGGGCGCGGGTCAGGGCGTCAGCGCCGCGGCGACCTGCGCCGTGTCCTCGGAGCTGCGGACGAAGCACGCCTTCCCGTCGCGGAACCTCCAGTAGTGGTGCATGTTCATCGCGACGTCCTTGCCGGTCGCAGTGACGGTGAACGCGTAGCGGATCACCACCATGACGTCTCCGTCGTCGTTGCTGGCGAAGCTCAGTGGCGTGAACTCCGTGATCGGGCCGGTCTTGCCGATGGCCTCGAAGAAGCTGCGGACCCCGTCTTTCCCATGCCTGGGGCCGTACCACGGGGCCGAATTGATCGCGGCGTCAGTTGACCAGTCGACGTCGTCGGTCACCCGCTCGAGGATGGCCTCGACGTCTCCGCGGCCGAGTGCCTCGTACATCTCCCTGGCCGTCTGGATGTTCTGCTCAGCGCTCATGCTGTGCTCCTTTTCTGATCGTGAGAGCGGTACCCCGGCTGGTGTTCGCACCGCTGTGTTTGATGCGATTGCTCGCTGCCAGGCAAGAGGGACGGTTACGCCCAGAACGCGGCCACGGCAACCGGGTCGCCGACGAACTGGTCGATGCTGCGCACCCGGCCGCCGTCGAGCGTGAACAGCACGATCTGCGGGTTGTCGAACGAGCGGCCATCGGGGCGGGTGCCGCTGACCTGCGCGAGCACCGAGACGCAGCCCCCGGCGTCCGCCATGAAGGATCGTGGCACAGCGCGCAGCGTTCCGCCGGTGAGTTGCGCCGACTCGGCCAGGTAGGCCATGATCCCATCGCTCCCACGGTGGACGCCGCCCAGGCGGTCGTCATTGCGGTGATTCCACGTCGCGTCGGCGTGAAGCAGCTCGCCGAGCGCGGCAAGATCCGCGTGCGCGAACGCTTCGAAGACGGCGCGGGCAACGTCTACTTCTGAATGCGTATCTGTAGCCGAGTCGATGGTCACAGTGGCTCCTAATAAGATCGCTTACAAGGAACCGTAGGGAGATGATGCCGCCCGGACCATCGACTGTTCAGTTGATTCTGGCGCCGGCGGCTGGCCCGGTCCTGGCTGCGAGCCCGTGCTGCATCGCGAACATCGCAAGGCCCGCCCTCGTCGAGACGCCACACTTTCCGTAGATGTGGACGGTGTGCGTATGGACGGTCGATGGCGAGATCACCAGCTCGGAAGCGATCTGCCGTTTCGTGCGGCCCGACACTAGCCGGCGGAGGACTTCGAGCTCACGTTCGGTCAGCTCGGCCGGCAACGGCGGCAACGCGGGCGGCGGTGCGCCTGCCGCGTCGAGCACGGCACGGATCGCGTCACGATCAAGCGGCAGCTCGGACAGGACCCGCGACGCGGCGGCGGGATCGAGCGCGGGACGATGCGGCCGCGGCTCGCTGAGCGCATGGAGCACGTCGGCTGCCGCGAGCAGGCAGGCAGCGGCGTCTAGGTCGGACGTCCGCACCCCGGCCGGGTAACCAGACCCGTCCGTGCGTTCATGGTGACGGCTGGCGATCAGGCCCAGCGGCGCGAGCACCGGCGACCGCGCGAGGATACGGCCCGTGTGGTAGGGGTGCAGGCGCACAAGCTCCCATTCCTCCGGCCGCAGCGGCCCCGGCCGCTCCCAGATACCGGCCGGTATCGCCACGCGGCCGAGGTCGTGCAGAACCCCAGCGCGATAGACGACGGCCGCAGCAGCTGGCGAAAGCCGCTCAGCCGCGGCCCGCGCGAGCCGGGCAACCCCACCCGAATGGCCGGTAAACCATGGGCTCTTGAGATCGGCGGCGTCACCGAACCCGGCGAGCGCCTCCTCGAAAGCCGCTTCATCGCGGAACACGCGCCGCGGCGCCGGCTCGGCGTCGACCACTGCCGCCCACAGGTCATCCGGGCTCGAGATCCGCAACAGCTCCACCGGCGCGTTCTGGAAGATCGCCACGATCTCGGGATCGAGCGCACGCCCCGACCAGCGCGCGACCGTCTGGGCCGCGACATCGCCGCCACCGACGGCGTCGAACATCACAGCCGCATAGCCGACGGCGGCGAACCGAGACGCCTCGGCGACCTCCGCGCCAGCTCGGCCCGCCGGGACACCGCGGCCGTCGAAACGCTCAAAGCTGTCCAGGACCGCGCGCCTCACCGCGTCCGGCAACCGCAGGCGAGCCGTAAGGTCAGCGCCCACCTCGCAGTCCGCCCGCGCCCCCTCGGCCTTGAGCCTCGCGACACCCGCGGGACCGCCCAGGATCCGCAGGCGGCCTGCGCCCACCCCCAGACCCGCCAGGAACTGCAGCGCCTCCTCAACCTCGGCGGGGTCGATCAGGTCGCCCCGTGCACGCACCACGATGTCATCGCCGCCGAACGCGGCGGCGATCTCGTGCGACGTCGCGGCGCAGCCCGCGAAGCGCATCAGCGTCGCGTAGTAGACCTCACCCTGACCGGGCCCCTCAAGCCCCGCACGCCGCGCCAGTTCCGTGGCCAGCAAGCACGCACGCATCGCTTCCCCCGGCGGATGCCCGCGAGTAAGGTCGCTCGCCACAGACAGCGCCGCAACGACACCCCCGACGCCAACGGTCGCCCCCACGACCGCAAGTCTAAGGATCAACAGGCGACTGGCCCGCTGACTGGGCAACAAAGCCACGCGAGCACATGCAGTTGCGCCAGATCGCCCCAATATGAGCCGCCAGCGTCTTGATCAGACTCCGGCCGACGTCCGGCGGGTCGGCGCGCGCAGCTACGATCCGCCGAACGACGGGTCTGCCTCGCGCCGGAACCGGGATCAAGGTCCCACGGGATTCCGACCCAAACCGAGACCATAGGGAAGAAGTGCCAGCCGACGAGGTTCAGCCCCAGCACAGTCTGCCCCCGCCGCACGCGACTGACATGCCGCAGGGAGACACACCGTCCCGGGCTCGAACCAGAACCCGACGATCTGCGCACGGCCCACAGGTCATCTAACCTGATTGCGGGCCGCGCGGAATCGCCGGGAGCTGAACGCGCAACGCACAAACGGCCCATAATTCGCCACCCTCCCATACGCGTCCCAGCGCGCTGCAGAATTGACGTTTCCGCAGGTAGAAGGCGTGCAGGGAAATGCACTCCGGAGCCGTGTGCGCAGGTTCGAATCCTGCTGGAGGCGCTTTTTCGAAAACTTCATCGATCGGGGCGATGGGGTTGCGAAGCTGTGACCTGCGGAGACACTACACCGCAGCGAGATAACTAAGAAGGATGCCGGGCGACGGCTCAGCTACGTGCGCGGGCTGCGGATCCGGCTGCTCGCAGACCGCGTCCTTCAGAACCTCGCATGGGTCGCCGACCAGCTCGGGTGGCCCGACACGTTCGACGCCGAGTACGTCGCCCTGACCCAGCTCCGGGCCGACGCCCTGATCACCCTCGACCGGCAACTCGCCCACGCCGTGAAGGATCTGGTCACTGTCGCACCCATCGAGGCGCCGTCCTGATCGATGCGGACCTGACGAACGGCCCGCCACGCGAACGCACTCATCTGCATATAGCGCGTCGGGGGCAGTCATGACTCGGCAGCCTGGTGGCCAAGGGCGCAAGATCGACAAGCACGCCGGCCAGCCGCCGACCGCGACCTCCAGCAGATCGCTCGCGCTGTCGCAGCCCGAGGTCTTCAGACCAGCCTGGCTGGACTGATGCACGAACAGCCGAGTACCGGGACGACCTGATAAGGAAGCGGTCAGCTCGTCAGGCGTTCAGCCCTGCCTGGCTTCCCGCGCGACATGCTCAAGCTGACTGCGGTAGTTCTCCCACCAGGCGCGGTCACGCGTCCGCAGGCTATCGTTGTCGGCCTGCAGCCCGGCGGCGCCGTCGATGAGCTCACGGACGATATCGGCATGCCCGGCGTGCCGGTTAGTCTCAGCGACCACGTGCACCAGGATCCGGTGCAGCGTCACCTCATGTTGGCCGCTGGGCCACCAGGGCACGTGGCCGGCCGCGTCCAGGCCCAGCGTCCGGATCGTCTCATCCGCGTGCGCCCAGGCTCGCCGGTACATCCCGACGATCGTGTCGCGCGGCTCATCGGCGGTCGCCCAGAAGTCAGCGTTGTTCCTGGCGTCGTCCTCAGACCAGGGCCGCGGCCAGCCGGGCGGCCGCGCGAACGCGTCACCGAAGTACCACAGCTCGACACCGGCGAGGTGCTTGACCAGTCCCAGCAGGTTGGTGCCGGTCGGCGTCAGCGGCCGGCGGATGTCGTACTCGGAAAGCCCGTCGAGCTTCCACAGCAGGGATTCACGGGCGGCCTGCAAGTAGCGGTGCAGGTCAGCTTTGGGGTCCGTTCCTGTCATGCGCGAGAGTGTGCCACGCGGCACCGACGGCCATAACAATCTGTATACCAGGCGGGTGCACGTCAGATTCGTAGGGGTTCTTGGTTGCGGCTGGTTGTAAGCCTAGCCTGAGTGTTGTAAAACACTCAGGCTAGGAGGCGGTATGCCGGAGGGACCTGATGAGCTGGCGGAACTCGAACGCCGGCGTGAGGAGCTGTACCGGGAGCTGGGCCAGGTCGGGGACTTCCGCCGGGGGTCGCTGAACGAGGTGCGCCGCAAGTGCGGCAAGCCGAACTGCGCGTGCGCCGCGCCGGGTCATCCGGGGCACGGGCCGCAGTGGAACCTGACGCGGACGGTGGGAGGGCGGACGCGGGCGGTGCACCTGAAGCCGGGGCCGGAGCTGGAGAAGGCGCGGCGTGAGGTCGCGGAGCATGCGAGGTTCCGGGACCTGGTCGGGCAGGTCACGGAGGTGAACGAGGCGATCTGCCAGGCCCGCCCGGCGGTGCCGGGCGATGCCGGCGGTGATGCCCCTCCCGGGCCGGGAGGGGAAAAGGGGGGCTCCGGGTGGCCCTCGCGCAGGAGAAGGCCGCCGGGCTAGGACGGCTGGCCGCCGAGGCGGCCAGGGTCCTGGGCTGCGGCGACGCCGGGATGGAGGCCGCGGAGGCGGTGATCCGGGCCGGGCTGCTGCGGCTGGGCGGGAGCATGCTGGAGCAGCTGCTGGCCGCCGACCACGGCCACCGTGGTCCTCGCGTCCCCTGCGGCCGGGGGCACGAGGCCGTGTTCACCGGGTACCGGGACAAGTCCTCCGGCACGGTGCTCGGCCTGGTCACCCTCACGCGCGCCTGGTATCACTGCGCGGCCTGCGGGCACGGCCTCGCGCCGCGGGACGCCGAGCTCGGCCTCGCCGGCACGTCGATGTCGCCGGGCCTGGCCGCGATGAACGACCGGGCCGCGGCGGCCGGGCCGTTCGCCCGGGCCGCGAGCCTGCTGGGGGACCTGGCCGGAGTCCGGCTGACCGCCAAGCGGGTCGAGCGGGCCGCCGAGTCCAGCGGCGCCGCCCTGGCCGGCGCCGGACGGGACCGCGCCCGGCTCATCGCGGCCCGGAAACTGGTGCCGCTCCCGCCCTCGCCGCTGCCGGACAAGCTCTACGCCGTCATAGACGGCACCGGCGTCCCCATGACCTCGAAGGAGACCGCCGGCCGGGAGGGGAAAAGGCGAAGACGGGCGCGCCCGCACCCGCGAGGTCAAGCTCGCCGTCTTCTTCACCCAGGACAAGCTCGACGAGGACGGCTACCCGGTCCGCGACCGGGACTCCACCAGCGTCATCGCCACCTTCGAACCCGCCAGCGTGTTCGCCGGCCTGGTCAGGGCCGAGGGCATCCGCCGCGGCGCGGACCACGTCCGGCAGCTCACCATCATCGGCGACGGCGCGGCCCGGATCTGGGGCATCGCCACCGCCAAGTTCCCCGAGGCCACCCAGATCGTGGACCTCTACCACGCCCGCGAGCACGTCCACGACCTCGCCCGCCTCCTGGAGTTCATGCTGCTGGACCGCAAGGACGAGTGGCTCGCCGCCCGGCTGGAGGACCTCGACTACGGCTACATCGACGGCATCGTGGCGGCCGCCCGCAAGTTCCCTCTCGCCGGAGTCAAGAAGGACCAGCTGGACACCGCCCTGGGCTACTTCGAGAACAACGCCCCCCGCATGCGCTATCACTGGTTCCGCCAGTGCGGCCTCTTCGTCGGCTCCGGGGTCGTCGAGGCCAGCTGCAAATCCGTCATCGGCCAAAGACTCAAGCAGGCAGGCATGCACTGGACCGTCGACGGAGCCGACGCCATCATCGCCCTCCGCTGCCAGGAAGCCAGCAGCACCTGGGAAGCCATCAGCAACAAGCCCCACACTCAGACACGCACCGCCTGACCAGCCCCGGCCCGAAAATGATCTTGACTACCTACAAAATTGACGTGCACCCATACCAGGCCCCCGTCTTGCTTCCTCAAACGGAGACCCGTCGCTCTGCGTGATCGTCGCTATCTGCCCGCCCCACGCCCAGTCGGCTCTTTATGGCGTGCGAACAAGGTGTAAGGCTCGCGGGCGCTGGCATGGAACAGGAGAACCTGTCGTCCCGATACTGCCGGCCAGAGATGGGTGATGGTGCCCGGATGGCCGCGAGAGGGAGGACAGCAAGCGGCGGACATCGCGAGCGGCAGAGTACCGATGCGGGGCACAGGGGCGGGACGGCCCGTAGTAGCGGTGAAGGTCCTGTAATGGGGCTGGAGCGAAGGGACGTTGCTAGCTGCCGGCGCGTTCCTGACGAACCAGCCGGCGGAGCGGCATGTCCTTGCCGCCCGGAGAGCCCGTCCGTCGATCAGCCACGGGCCGGGCCAGAGATCCCATCACGCTCCGCGATGTGCCCGATTTCTAGACTCAGTGCACACATCCGCTGTTCTGCGCGGATCAGTTGGCCAGGTGCCAACCTCGGGGGAGGACGCAGATGGAACATTCGGGACTGCCCGGGTGGCGCTGCCGAATTTGCGGAACTCGATCAGCTGAACCTTCTGCGCCCGTGCTGGCCGTGGCCTGGGAGACCGTCGGGCACTGTCGATGGACCGCTGGGTGTGGCTGCCTGCAGACTGATGTGGTGCCAGACACATGCTATGCCAGGAGCGGAGAGGTGAACATCGCCTATCAGGCTTTCGGTGATGGCCCTGCTGATCTGGTGTTCGTGCCCGGCTTCATCTCGCATATTGAGCTCGCCTGGGAAGAGCCGTATCTGGCGCGGTTTCTGCGGCGGCTTGCGGCTTTCACCCGGGTGATCTTCTTCGACAAGCGGGGCACGGGGCTGTCGGATCCGGTCTCGCGGCCGCCTGGCCTGGCTGAGCGGATGGACGATATCCGGGCCGTGATGGATGCGGCCGGCTCGCAGCGGGCTGCCTTGTTCGGTGTTTCCGACGGCGGGTGCCTGTGCATCGCGTTCGCGGTTGCCCATCCGGACCGGTCGGCTTCGCTGGTCACCTATGGGTCGTTCGCCCGCCGACTCCGCACCGCCGACTATCCGTGGGGCTGGTCTGCCGGGCATCTGGCGGAAGTCCTGCGTGGGATGGATCAGGGCTGGGCCAGCGGGAAGTGGTGGGCCGCGGCCAATCCCAGCGTGGCCGACGACGAGCGGTACCAGGCATGGTGGGCACGTTACCTGCGGGCCGCCGCCAGCCCCTCGATGGGGCGCGGGGCCCTTGGCCTGAACGCCGAGCTCGACATCCGCCACCTGCTGGCTCAGGTTGCTGTCCCGACCCTGGTCATCCACCGCACGAACGAGCAGTGGGTGGATGTCGGCAACAGCCGCTACCTTGCAGCGCACATAGCCGACGCACAGCTCATCGAGGCATCCGGCGTGGACCACCGGCCCTGGCTGGGTGACGCTGACGAGATCCTCGACGCCATCGAGACCTTCCTCACCGGTCGGTCCGCCCGGCCGCGAACCAGGCGATACGCGACGGGATCGGAAGCGCTGCGCCGGCGGGAACGCGAGATCGTCGCCCTGACCGTGGCCGGGGAGAGTGCGCCGGCCATCGCGGCTGCGCTGTTCCTCAGCGAGCGCACCGTGGAGAGCCATCTCGCGCGCGCCTACGCCAAGCTCGGCGTGCATTCCAAGCCCGAACTGGCCCGGCGGGCAGCCCAGCTCGGCTTGGCTCCCGACTCGCCCTGACCGGCCGGCCTCCAGATTCGGTACAAGTACGGATGCTGCCGGCCCCCGCTGTCCATAGCGTTCTGGCCAGGAGTTTTACCCGCCGGGTACCGGCGCTGCTTGTCTGGCTCAAGGTCGCTGACGCTGGGGCCTGGGGTTCAGCGTCGGCGTCCTCCCGGCGGCACCAGCGAGGTCATCGCACGCGGGGCCGGAACGAAGGGATTTCAGGTGGATGAGACTCAGATGATGGAGTTCGTCGGCCGGGCCGTCGCCGATGTCGGGGCACTGCTCGGCGGCGCCATGGTCGTCCTTGGCGACAAGCTCGGCCTGTACCGGGCCATGGCCGGGACCGGATCAATCACGTCCGGGGAGCTGGCCGCGCGCACTGGCACCGCGGAGCGTTACGTCCGCGAATGGCTGAGCGCCCAGGCGGCGCGCGGGTATGTGACCTACGACGGCGACGGGCGGTTCTCGCTGCCAGATGAGCATGCGGTGCCGCTCACCGACGAGACGAGCCCTGCGTGCGTGATCGGCGCGTTCGAGATCGCGCTGGGCTCGGTGTACGCCACGGACAAGATCGCCGAGCGGTTCCGCAGCGGCGGCGGGTTCGCGTGGGGGGCGCATGACGAGCATGTCCTGCATGGCTGCGAGCGGTTCTTCCGGCCGGGGTACCTGAACAACCTCGCCAGCGCGTGGATCCCGGCCCTGGACGGCGTTGAGGCCAAGCTCGCCGCCGGGGCACGAGTCGCCGACGTCGGCTGCGGCCACGGGGCGTCCACGCTGTTGCTGGCCGATTCCTATCCCGCCTCGGCGATCACCGGCTTCGACGCGCACGACGGCTCCATCGAGGCCGCCCGCAAGCGCGCCGCCGATGCCGGGCTGGCCGAGCGGGTACGCTTCGAGGTCGCGTCGGCCACCACCTTCAGCGGCTGCTATGACCTGGTGTGCTTCTTCGACTGCCTGCATGACATGGGCGATCCTGCCGGCGCATGCGCTCACGCCCGCGCTCAGCTCGCGCCCGGCGGGACGCTCATGCTCATCGAGCCATTCGCTGACGACGACATCACCGGCAACCTCAACCCGGTCGGCGCCGCCTACTACGGCTTCTCGACCCTGCTCTGCACGCCGAGTTCCCTGTCGCAGGAGATCGGCACCGCGCTCGGCGCACAGGCCGGTGAGGCCAGGCTGCGCGAGATCGTCACCAGCGCAGGCTTCGCCACGCTCCGGCGGGTGGCGGAGACCCCGTTCAACATCGTCCTTGAGGCACAGGCCTGACCCTGCCGCGGCGGGCGGCAGTACCCGGAGGTTTGGATCATGAAATTCGCGCAGATCATCGAGTTCACCACGGAGCGCATTGACGAATTCAACGCCGGCCTCGACGAGTGGATGGCCAGATCCGAAGGTCACCGGATACCACACCGGGCAGTGCTACGCCGCGACCGGGATGCCCGGGACCGCTACCTGCTCATGGTGGAATTCGCCTCTTACGAGCAGGCCATGGAGAACTCCGGCCGGCCCGAGACCGGAGAGTTCGCCGCGTTCCTGGCCGGGATCAGCGACAGCACGCTGACGTTCCGCAACCTGGACGTGCTCCGCGAGGAAGATCTCTAGAAGGGAGATCTCTGGCGGTGCGATGGAACCCGGGCACAGCGAGGTACCCCCACCCCGTCTGGCCGCCACGGCGGGACCACGGCGTGCAGCGGGCCGGCGTCGTCAAGCCGCCTGCGAGCATGACGGAGCATGGTTTCCGTTCAGGGCGCTGCGGGTGGAACTATCTAGGATTCGTTGATCACCCTTCCGGGCTGCGGCTCGCAGGAGGTCTGGGCGGATGGAATATGACGACATTATCGTGGGTGGCGGTTCGGCTGGTGCGGTGCTGGCGGCCCGGCTGTCGGAGGAACCGGCCCGCCGCGTCCTGCTGCTGGAGGCAGGCCCGGACTATGCGACGCTCGAGTCGACCCCCGCCGATCTGCGGGACGGCTGGCGCGTGTCGTTGCGGGAACACGACTGGGCGCTGACCGCGCAGGCCGTGCCCGGCCGGGCCATTCCCTATCCGCGTGGCCGGGTGATCGGCGGCTCGTCTGCTGTCAATGCCGCAATCGCACTGCGCGGCGTGCCAGCCGATTACGACGAGTGGGCGGCGCTGGGCAACGACGAGTGGAGCTGGGTGAAGGTCCTGCCGCACTTTCGCCGGCTCGAAGACGACCCCGAAGACGCGGGCGAACTGCATGGACGCGGCGGCCCGGTCGCGATCCGCCGCTGGCGGCCCGATGAGCTGATCCCGGTCCAGCGCGCCTTCTTCGAGGTCTGCCGCCGACTCGGCTTCCCCGAAGTCACCGACCACAACCACCCGGCAGCGACCGGAGTGGGCCCGTTCCCGCAAAACCGGCGGGGCCGCCTGCGCCTGTCGACGGCGATCGCCTACCTGCTGCCCGCCCGGCACCGGCCCAACCTCACCATCCGTCCGCGCTGCCTGGTCAACCGGGTCCTGGTCGCCGGCGACCGGGCGGTCGGTGTGGACATCGCTGGCGAAGGCGAGCCCGAACAGGTCCGCGGGCGGCGCATCACCCTGGCCGCCGGCGCCATCGGCTCGCCAGCGATCCTGCTCCGCTCGGGCATCGGCCCCAAGGCCGCGCTGGCCGGCCTGGGCATCGAGCCAGTGGCGGACCTTCCCGGCGTCGGCGCGGCCCTGGCTGATCACCCGGTCACCCGGCTGCTGCTCGTCCCCAAGCCGGGCAGCTGCGACCCGCAGACCCCGCTCGCGCAGGTCGTCCTGCGCTACACCGCACCCGGCTCCGGCGAGTTCAACGACATGCAGCAAGTCGTGTTCAGCCACGTCGACGTCGCTGGCATCGGCGGCCAGCAGGCGGTGGATGCAGTGGGCACAGCGCTCGCGATCGGGCTGCCCGTCGCGCTCGAACGCCCGCACGCGCGCGGCCGCCTGGAGCTTGCGAGCACCGACCCGCGGGTCCAGCCACTGATCCAGCTCGACTTCGCCACCGACCCGCAGGACCTGCGCCGACTCATCGAGGGCGTCCGCCTCGCCTGGCAGATCGCGCACCAGCCGGAGATCGCCCGCCACACGAACCACGTCGCCCTGCTATCGGAGGAAACGATGGGCTCGGACGACGCGCTCGCGGCGTACGTCCGCGCAACCGTATCGACCCAGTTCCATCCCTGCGGCACAGCCCCGATGGGCCCGGCCGGCGATCCGATGGCAGTGGTCGACCAGCACTGCCGGCTCCGCCCTATCCCGAACCTGCGCGTGGCCGATGCGTCGGTCATGCCGGCCATCCCACGCGCGAACATCAACCTCACCTGCATCATGATCGGCGAGCACGTATCTGACTGGATGCGCGACGAAGCATAGCCAGCCGCGGCTGAGCGTCTGATCAGCGATTTCTAGCCCGGCCATCACCAGACAAGGCGAGTCACCGCCGCTGCCGCGCCTGCCCGGCAGTCGTCGTGCACCTTCCGCCGCCCAAGCCGCGCCAGCCGAGCCGTGCTCGCCAGCGGCCGACGCCATGCCGGCCGATGGCATCGCACTGCGGAAGGCACGCATAAGCGGGAGATCCGGCCGCCGGAGCACGACTGACCAGCCAGCTGAGCACCCACTCAGAGTCGGTAGGGAGGTGCGGAAAAGTCGCGAGGCGGCATCGCACTCCACTTACCATCCGTGACGGGCGCGGTGCGACGTTGATTGCTACGACCGGGCACGTGCCGATAGCAGCGACCACGCCGAGCAAGAGTGGTGGCACTTCCCTCTCGCGCCTGGTGCTTCCCGAGCCAGTGATCCACAGCCTGCCCGATGACTCCCCGTGTGGCGCCCGGCCGTCGAGGTAAGTATCGGAAAAGTATCTTGACCTGCGCCCCGACCGCGGCTCGAACGCGGGACCTACTGCTTAGGAGACAGTCCCAGGCCGTCGCCCGGCGAGGCTCCGCATGGCCTGACATGGCGCTGACCTGCGACGACAATCGGCTGATGGGGCTCGGGGTCGCCCCGAGCCTGCCACTGCTGGCTCCCCGTCTGGCTCCCCGGACCGGCATCATCGATGCCGAAAATCCGCCAGATCGAACACAATCACGAATCCCGGTAGGCTCGGGCGGCCAAACTGTCGTGAGCGACCACGCAATCCAGCCGAACGCATGAGGCCGGAAGCCAGCCCGCGCGCTCCACCAGGATGCGGCACCTGCCGACCAGCCTGGCAGGATCTTCAGGGCGATCATGCCTTCGCCTGCAACGCCAGATTTTACAACCTGGTACATAGGTGCATCGACTGCCCTGCCGGGGTCAGCGAGCCGTTTGGCACCGTGGTGCTGACAGATCCGCTCGTTCGGCCAAGGACCGTTCCTCGCCACGGACCGTGATCGACGCAGTCCCGGCATCTGGTCGTAGCAACCAGATCAGGGCGCGCGCCGCCCGTGGCGGGCAGTTGCTCGCCGCTACCCAGTCGCTCCCAGGCGTGCGGCGTGTCGAGCTCCGCCCAGCGGCTGTAGTCAGAATCGTCTTTATGCGGGCACTCCGGGAAATGGGCCATGTTATTAGGTGAGATCAGCAGCCTGGAGGCGTCTGCGCTCGCTGCTCGACGTCGCTCGGCTAGTCCGTGCTCGCAGGAGTCGCGATCCATCTCACATCGGTCGCAGTAGGTCACATGTTCATGATGGCGCGAGTACATCTGGAATGGCAGAGGACCGGTTGCGGGTGGAGATCGGGTGCGGGCCGCTGGGCGGGTTCGTGCCGATGCTGCGCTCCGTCGGTTACGCCGCCACTGGTGTTGATCCGGAGGCGCCGGCAGGACCGTGGTACCAGCGGGTCGAGTTCGAGCGATATGAGATGGCCGAGCCTGCCGAGGCGGTTCTGGCCTGCACGTCCCTGCACCATGTCGCTGACCTTGGTGAGGTGCTGAACCTGGTCGGGACTGCGCTGGTTTCCGGCGGTTCGCTGGTGGTCGTGGAATGGGCGCGGGAGCGGTTCGATGAGGCTACGCCCGGTGGTGCTTTGACCGGCTTCCTCAGCCCTCGAACCATCCCGGCTGGCTGCAGCAGCGCCGTGACCAGTGGCGCGCCTCGGGCCTGCCCTGGGATGGTTACTGCCGGGCCTGGGCGGAGAACGAGGGCCTGCACGCTGGCCAGGACATCGTGCGCGAGCTCGACGCCCGGTTCGACCGCCAGCTGCTCGCTTACGGTCCCTATTTCTTCTCCGACCTGGCCGACATCAGCGAAGCGGCAGAACAGGCTGCGATTGACGCCGGGGAGATCCAGGCCAACCGCATCGGCTACGTGGGCTGGCTGCGCTAAAGAAGGGACATTTGCTGGCCTAGATGGATATTCATGCAGCCCACGGCTCGGCTGGTCGGGTGACGTGTCGCCGCGCCGAAATGGTGGCAGCCGGTCCGGCGACGCTGGCGGGCGGGTCAGATCCTCTTGCTGATCGGATCGTTACCGCGATGCAGTCTGTTCTCCGGCGAGCCCGGCGGCAATCTCGGGCGCCCGGCATGACCTGGCGGGCTCAGGGGCTGGCCGGCTGCTTGTGTACCGACGCCTGGTAGATCTGCTCGATCGACGACTCGAGCTGGGCGTTGAACTGCTCGCCGGTCTGGTTTTCCGTCAGCCCTTCGAGAAGCGCGCGCGAGAAGCTGGCGATGAGGGTGGGATCGCGTGCGAGCCGAGCGCAGGCCTCGTCACGGCTGTAGCCGCCCGACAAGGCGATGACTCGCAGGACGCGCGGGTCAGACGCCAGGTCACCGTACAGGCCAGGCCGGGTCGGGATGGTGATCTTCAGCATCACGGTCGCGCCCTCAGGCAGCGCCTCGACGTGCCTGGTGATTGCGTCGCGCAGCAGCGTCTCAGCCTGCTCCTTGTGCGGGCTGGAGATGCTGACTTCGGGCTCGATGATCGGCACGAGGCCGGCGGCCAGGATCCGGCTCGCGTAGTCGAACTGCTGGTCCACGATCGCCGAGATCCCGGCCTCGTCGGCGTCGTTGATCACCGACCGCATCTTGGTACCGAAGATCTGGTGCCGCTGCGCGCGCTCGAGCAGATCATCGAGGATGTCGATGGGCTTCATGAGCTGCACGCCGTCCTGCCCGGCGGCAAGCCCCTTGTCGACTTTCAGGAACGGCACCACGTTCTTCTCGTCCCGCAGATACCGCGCCGCGGGGACGCCGTTCACATCCCGTTCCATGGTCTGCTCGAACAAGATCGCCGCGAGAACGCGCGAGCCGTCAAACGCCGGGCTGGTCAGCACCCGGGTCCGCATGGCGTGGACCAGGTCGAACATCTCGGCGTCGGAGCTGTAGCGGTCCCGCCCGATGCCGTACCCGGCCAGCGCCTTGGGCGTGCTGCCGCCGCTCTGGTCAAGGGCAGCGAAGAAGCCGCGGCCGGTCCTGACCTTCTCGGACTGAGTAGTGTCCACCCTTCCCTATTCTGGCACCAGCCGCACGGGGCTGGCCCCGAGGGGATGACCGGAGCGATGATCGCGGCGGACACGGCCGTCCCCCGGGCCCGGAGACAGCAGGCCGCCAGGCACCGAACGGCCCCAGTCGAGCCGCACGGCCGCCTGTTCATGCGGTGCGGAAGTTCACCGGTCTGTGGGTCCGAGAGGAACCTGAACACCCAAACGCGGGAAAGCTCCCCTGTGCCCGGCAGCACCCGGTGGGTGCCCTCCACGCCAGAAGTCCGGTCACCCTTCGCAAGAAAGACAGACGCGCAAGTATCCGCCGTTCGGCGCAAGTTGCAGGCGTATTTGAGCATGTTTCTATCGTTTTTGTCAGCAGTCCGGGGAAGCAGTGCTTAAGGCAGCAGGTCCTGACGTTGCTCCCATAGGCTTAGAACTGTGAGCGAACAGGGCAAGCTCGCGGGGCACGCCTTCATCTCCTACGTCCGCGAGGACTCTCATCGCGTCGACCAGTTGCAGCGGACGCTCGAAGCGGCCGGGATCCCGGTCTGGCGGGATACAGCCAGCCTGTGGCCGGGTCAGGACTGGCGCGCGATAATCCGGCGCGCGATCACCGACAATGCCCTGGTTTTCATCGCCTGCTTCTCCCGCAACAGCGTCGCTCGTGCGGTGAGTTACCAGAACGAGGAGCTGGTTCTTGCTATCGAGCAGCTGCGGCTGCGCCGCCCGGATGACCCCTGGCTCATCCCGGTTCGGTTCGATGAGTGCGATATCCCCGACCGTGACCTTGGCGGTGGCCGGACGCTCGCGTCCATCCAGCGCGCCGACCTGTTCGGCAGCAAGGCCCGCGACAATACTGCGCGGCTGGTCGCGGCCATCGTGCGGATCCTGGAGGGCGGGGCCGAACCGTCAGGCCGGTTAGGCGGGTGGCGTCGCCGCCATGGCCTTGCGGCGTGGCTGTGGCGGAGGTGGCGCGTTGTCGTGCCGGCTGCGATGGCCGCCGCGGCCGTTGTCGCGGTGGTCTTGACCGCGGTGCTGGCGCCTGGCGCAGGACGCCCGTCGAAAACCACGCCCACATCGCGTGCTTCCGATAGCCTGGCGGCAATCACCGGAGTTCGGTTCTCGGGCAGCCCCGGTAATTATACTGTCACCATTGCCGGCCGCGGGTTCGGATCACCTACCGTGAGCCTTCCGTACTATGGGCTGCTACCGAACTTCAGGATCGCGGATAGCGCCCGTTTCGGTCACGGAGAAATGGGATACACTGGTGATTCGTTCCCGCTAGCGTATGAGTTCTGGAATGACACTAAGATTGTGATTACCGGCGTTGCGGCGAACTCGGGCGACGCGATAACATTGGCGGTCTGGAGTAACAGGACAGGGGACGGTGCGAGCTGGGGCGGCAACGTCTCCCCGGTTCCCGGATCGTATCCGGTGATCAAGACAGTCACTTTCTCGGGCTCGAAGGCCAACTCTGCAGTCACGATTCATGGCACCGGATTCGGGCCTGCACCTGTCCCTATGCCCTTCACCGGCAACCTCAAGTATCTCGTGATAAGCGATTGGCGCGCCGATCCTAACGGGGCCAGTTCGTCAGGCACCTGGACCACGGGCGTGACTGAGCAGTTCAAGTCCTGGACGGATCGCACGATCCAGATCAGCGGGTTCACGGGGACTTTCGGGCTCGGGCCGAATGTCCTGCACCTGCAGGATCCGATTACGATTCAGGTCTGGGCCCAGAGGAAGTACCCTGCCGGCCCGCAGACAGCGTGGAGCGGGCGGTTCCCTTCTGCCATACCTCAGTCAGCGGTACGCTCCCTGTACATTGCTAATTCTGAGTCAAATACCGTAACTCCGGTGAGTGTCGGCGCCAGCAAGGCCGGACCGGCGATACCTGTCGGCGCCGATCCAGACTCGATCGCGATCACCCCGGACGGGAAGACCGCGTACGTCGGGGAAGGTAACTACACCCCGAGCCCGGCCGTAACACCGATCAATATCGCCACTAACCAGGCCGAGCCTGCGATCCTCCTGCCCGCCGGCTCCTACGCGACAATCATCGCCATCACCCCCGACGGCAAGACCGCGTACGCCGCCAGCACCTACGCAGGCACCGTCACTCCGATCAGCACCGGGACCAACAAAGCAGGACCGGCAATCAACATCAGCAGCGGCATCAACGCCATCGCCATCACGCCAGACAGCAAAACCGTCTACGTCGCCAGCGGCAACGCCCCAGGAACCGTGACCCCGATCGACACAGCGACCAACAAGGCAGGACCGGCCATACCAGTCGGCACCAACCCCAGTGCCCTGGCGATCACTCCGGATGGCACAACCGTCTACGTCGTCAACTACGGCTCGAAAACCGTGACCCCTATCAGCACAGCGACCAACAAGGCAGGACCGGCCATACCAGTCGGCACCAACCCCAGCGCCATAGCCATCACCCCGAATGGGAAGACCGCCTACGTGACCAACGAAATCACCCTGGGAACGGTCACTCCGATTAACCTGGCCACTGACAGGGCTGAGCCAGCGATCAATGTCGGCGACCATCCTGTTGCCATCGTGATCGCACCAGACGGCAAGACCGCCTGGGCACTCAACTTGTTCTCGAGCACCGTGACCCCGATCAGCACGGCGATCAATGCCCCAGGCCCGCCGATCTATATCGTCAGCGGCGCGTACGACATCGCGATCACGCCGGACGGCGAAACTGTATACGTAATCAACGGCGCTGGCCCCGCAGGAGCCATCACCCCGATCAACACCTCCACCGACACGGCCGGCCCGCCGATCAAGGTCGGCAGCCTCCCCACTGCAATTGCGATCACGCCCTACTGACGGAGCACCGAAAGCGGTCCATGGGGAAGGTCCATGCCAGGACCTGACGACCAGTACCTTGAGGAGTCCACCGCGCCAGGGACAGCGAGCAAGATCCTCCAGGCGTCATGCTGAGGCCGCTCGACGCTGAGCCAGCCGGCGGCTTGGTTGCGGAAGAGAACCGACCAGCGACCGGCGCGGCGCTTGGCAGCACATGCATCCTGCGGCCAGCGGTCACCCATCGTGGTCTCAAGGCGCGTTCATGAACCGCCTAATCTGGGCGGCTTTCGAAGGCAATTCTCGGCTGTCATGACGACGCATAATGAAACATTCTGTGCGCTCATGAACTAACCGGGAACCGGAGCCCGCTGACATGCATCCTGGCCCGGCAGACGCTGCAGCTCGGAGCGAGCCGCAGAAGCCGCTTGAGCGTATCTGCTATCGGAGCAACCCTCGCCGGTGAGGGCTTCTGAATGGCCCGGCGAGCGAGAGGACGACGGTCGACGACAGAAGTCGAGCAGAGCAGAGTCGCGAGGTTCAGCCACCACAGAATGACGCGGGGCTCCGGTAGGCGCCGGCCGAGGTCAGTCGTTATTCACGGCGATGACTGTGACAGTCTGCGGTTATTTATGCGCAGTAAGAAGTGGCGGCATGGCCTGGGACGGCTATCTGGCCGCGCTGCTGTCCGCACGAGGTGTTGCCGTCGGCGGCGAGGTCCTTCGCCTATGCACAGTGGGGGATTAAGTCCCTATCGATGGGATCGCCTGCGCGTCATGCTTTCGGCATGAAGGCCTGGTTCCGGCACCGCAGCGCAGTGCCTCCCAGGAAGCCCGCTGGCGGCTCACCTGACGGGCCTGAGCCGCTTGCACGTGCTGAGCGTGCCTGTTGCTGTCCGGCCAAGCCGGTGGTCACGGTGGTGATGCCGCCGACGTCTGCCCGCCCGCACCCGGTTGATCTGCTGTTGTGCGGCCACCACTACGGCGTGTGCCGGGCCGCCGTGACGGCCGCCGGTGCCGCTGTCTATGACGAGCTGGGGACGCTGATCAGAACCGGCGCGGGTGAGCACGAACGCAGTGTGGCGGGCTCGCCGATACCGCGCAGCGAAGTTGATGCGTCGGCGGGGCTGCGCGTCGTGGGCACGTCGGCTCGTTTCCCGCTGGTGGGCTGCAAGCTGATGATCTCGAGGTTAAGGAGGAAATATGCAAGCAGATGTTGGCGATGAGCTGGTGATCAAGGGACATCATGTCGGCGATGCAGACCGCAAGGCTGTGATCATTGAGGTGCAGGGCCGGGAAGGCGCGCCACCATATCGTGTCCGTTGGAGTGATGGCCACGAGAGTGTGTTCTTTCCCTCCTCCGACACGGTCGTCGAGCACCACTCCGGCGGCAGCAAGGAGGGGAGCCAGACGCCTTAGTGGGCACCTGGGGCGTGACCTTCGTCTTCCCAGGTCCGTGTCAGCGGGCCTGCTGCCAGGCAGTTCGCTGCCGCGATCCCGCGCGGTGTCGACGGCGTCCGGCGGACGACGGGCCGGGTCGAGATGGGAGAGCAGCTGCTCGGCGGGCTCCCCCTACGCCATCGGACTGGGCCACGGTGCTCAGCGAGAAATCACGGGCGTCGCGAGGACTAGGGCGCGATCGCCTCGTCCGTAGCTGGCCAGGCCAGGAGCTGGCCCGGCTCCGGCCGGTCATGCCCGCGGTCGGGTAGCGCGCGAGGCCGGGCAGGGGCACCCTCGTGCAGCGCCACCCGGCCGCGAGCACGCCGGCCACGGTCGCGCGGGCACACGCCTGTCCGGCGGCAGTGCCAACTTCAGATGCGCGCCGCCATGCTCCCCATCCCGGCCGCGATCGAAACGCCGTATGCGGGACCAGAGACCCGCAGCGCATCCGTGCAGATGCAGACGCGCAGTGCGGAGGCGGAAAGTCCGGCCGACCCGTGCTGCGGGACCAAGGACCCTATCGCTGACGGTTGCGCGCCAGCGAGCATCGGGTCCGTCAAAGGAGTGGGCGCCATGGGCGGATTAGCGGAGTACGCCCCGGCCGGGGGGAGGGAACTAGCGCAGGCTGTTCCACGCACCGGGGCGGGAGTCGTTCACGTGCAGCCTCGCGGAGCTGTCCTGGCGGGCCGGCCAGGCGCCGCCAGGTCTGTGGCGTTGGTGGGCACGTATCCGCCGACGGTGTGCGGGCTTGCGACGTTCACCTGGAACCTGCGGGCTGCGATCGCTGGGGCCGGGTCCGGCTGGCTGACCGGCGTCCTGCGCGTCGTTGACGGCCGGGATTCGGCACCCGGCAAGGAAGTGGTCGGTCAGTGGGTGACTGGTGATGCATCGTCACTGCGGCGATCGCTGGCCGCGCTGGCATCGTTCGATGTGGTCCTGCTGCAGCACGAGTACGGGCTGTTCGGTGGTCGCGACGGAGAGGAGGTGCTGGGGCTGGTGGATGGGCTTGAGGTACCGCTTATCGCCGTGCTCCACACGGTCCTTAGGGAGCCGAGCCCGCACCAGAGGAAGATCCTCGATCGCGTGCTGGCGGCCGCATCACTGGTCGTGGTGCAGAGCCGCGCGGCGCGACAACGGGTCATCTCGGTGTACGGCGTGCCCCCCGGCGGCGTGGTGGCCGTTCCGCACGGCGCCGCGCGGAACTTCACCGGGCCTGTTCTGGCATGCGTCCCCCACCCGGCCGTGTTGACCTGGGGCCTGCTGAGCCCGGGCAAGGGCATCGAACATGGGATCGCCGCCGTCGCCCGGCTGCGTCTGCGCTCGCCGGCATGGTACATCGTGGCCGGGCAGACCCACCCCAAGGTCCGGGCAGTGGAAGGTGAGCGCTACCGTGAGCGGCTGCAGGCGCTGGCCCGGTCGCTGGGCGCCGCCGATCACATCTGCTTCGACGATAAGTACCGTGACTGGGACTCCCTGCGAGCGCTGGTGCGCAGCGCCGACGTGGTGCTGCTGCCTTACGAGTCCCGCGACCAGGTGAGCTCAGGTGTGCTGGTCGAGGCGCTGGCGTCCGGCAAGCCGGTGGTGGCAACCAGGTTCCCGCAGGCGCAGGAGTTGCTCGCTGGCGGGGCAGGCCTGGTCGTGGCCCACGGGGACGTCGACGCGATGGCGGCGGCGCTCGATCGGGTGCTGTATGAACCTGGCCTGGCGGCACGGATGGCGGCTGCCGCCCGGCGTACGGCCGCGCCGTTGCTGTGGCCGGCAGTCGGAGGCTCCTACCGCGCTCTCATCGACCGCGTGGTCGCGACCCGGGCGGTGGCATGACCGGCTTTCCGCCGCCGTCGCTGCGACATCTGGGCCGCATGACGGACGAGGTCGGGATCGTTGAGCACGCCCGCCTCGGCATACCTCGGCTCGATCTCGGCTACTGCACCGACGACGCAGGGCGGGGGCTGGCAGTGGCCTCGGACCTGGGGTCGGACCCCGATGCCCACCGGCTGGCGGCCGTCTCCGTGAGGTTCCTCGCCCGGGCCTACGACGGCCGCGGGCAGTTCCGGCTGCGACTCGG
Source organism: uncultured Actinomycetota bacterium (assembly GCA_963850875.1). Taxonomy (GTDB): domain Bacteria; phylum Actinomycetota; class Actinomycetes; order Streptosporangiales; family Streptosporangiaceae; genus Chersky-822. The sequence continues at coordinate 14,191 of CAWKNA010000003.1, read as the reverse complement.
CCCCGGCGGCCGGTGGACCGACGATCCGCCCAGCGACGACGCCGCCGGCCGAGCGCTACTCGGCCTCGGCACGGCCGCGGCGAAGGCTCCATGGCCCGAGATCCGGGCGGAGGCGCTCGACCTGTTCGGCCGGGCCGCGGCGTTCCGGTCGGGGCATCCTCGAGCTCTGGGGTACGCCGTGCTGGGCGCCGCGGAGGTTGCGCGAGCCCACCGCGGGCACGTCGGCGCCCGCAGGCTTATCGCCGACGCACTGGACTTGCTGTCACACCCGGCAGGAGATCCCGGGTGGCCATGGCCTGAGCCGCGCCTCACTTACGCCAATGCGCTTATTCCCGGTGCCTGTCTAGCCGCGGCCTCGGCAGCCGGCAGGCCAGATCATGCCGACAGCGCCCTGTCGCTGCTGGGCTGGCTGGTAGCGGAGGAGACCTGCGCAGACTGGTTCAGCTTCACCCCGGTCGGTGGCCGCGGGCCCGGCGGGCCGAAGCCCGCGTTCGACCAGCAGCCGATCGAGGCGGCGTCGATGGTAAGCGCATGTGCCCGCGCGTTCCGGTACACCGGCGCAGCCGCCTGGGCCGAGGCCGCCAGCAGGGCTGCGAGCTGGTTCCTCGGCCATAACGATGTCGGCGCCGCTATGTTCGATCCTGACACGGGTGGCGGGTTCGACGGCCTCGGGCCGGACGGCGTGAACGGCAACCAGGGGGCGGAGTCGACCCTGGCGTTCGTCGCAGCGATGGCGCAGATGCACAAGCTCGGGCGCGCTCCGGTCTTGCACGGTCAGGCGGCGCGCGACGGGGGTCGCGTGGTCGTCAGGGCGTCGAGAAGATGACTCACCGACGCGACTGCCGCCCCGACGCACCGGTCTGCGGCGCCGTAGGTGAGGTACACCTCGTCACCATCGAGATGGGCGCCCTGGACGAACACGACCTCGTTTACGTCGCCATGTCGCTCCCAGCTAAGCTCCGGCTCAAGCAGGGGCTCGGGCAGCCGGCTGAGCGCCCGTCCTGTCGTCTGGTCCAGCAGGGCCAGGTTCATGGTGTAGGAGCCGTCCGCCCGGCGCTCATGAAAGAACAGCAGGAACCCCGCCTCGGTCAGCACTGGCGGCGCCCCGGCCCCGACCCCGAGCGCTCCGGGTGCTGGCCGCAGGAGTGTGTGCCTGTCGAGATCGCGCAAGTGAGCGCTCCAGTAGCTGCCCGTGGCGTGCCACAGATGGTCCAGGTCGTCGAATACGGCGAGCTGCATGTTGGGGTGGATCCGGTGTATGAGCGCCACCCGGCCGTCGGCCAGCGTGAACACGACCGCATCTTTGTTCTGCACGCCGCTCGGCCCGAGCAGCAGCGGGGTGGACGATTCGGGACTGAAGCGCTGGCCGTCCCAGCAGAGGCGGCGGGCCCCGATGCGCCAGGGCAGGCCGCTCTCCGGCGCCGGCAGGTCGGTGTAGGTCATGACCAGGTGCTGGCTGCCCGCGCTGCTGACCCATTGCACGCGGGGATCCTCGAGGCTGTGCGTTCCGCCGCCGCCCGACCGGGCCAGCACGTAAGCGAAATCGTAGATGTGGCCGTCTTCGGAGGTGAAGATCACGATGTCGGAGACATAGTCGAGGAAACGCGCACCAGACCCGTCGCCGGGCCGGTAGCCGGAACGAACAGCCCGCGCGAAGAGGTGGTAGATCCCCTCGTGACGAAGGACTCCCGCGTTGAACACCGGCCCGTACCCAGGAATGGCGCCGGCCTCGACGATCGGCCGCTCACCCAAGCGCCGGACCCGCGACTTCCCTGCAGCTGCACCCCGGCGTGCCGACACCGAACCCCCCGCCAGGCAAGAAGCGAACCAAGGAGTGCTGTCGCTACCATGAAACCACATGTGACGCTGGCTGAGGAGTGCCGATGAGCGGCACTGACTCCCGGGAGATCTTCCGCCGGTTCGCCGGAAACCCGATCCTGGGCCCCGCGGACTTCCCGAAGATGGCAAACGCCGTGTTCAACCCCGGTGCCGCCGTCGTCGACGGCCGCACTCTGCTGCTCCTGCGGGTCGAGTACCGCACCGGCCTGTCCTCACTCGTGGCGGCGACCAGCGAGGACGGGTTCAGCGGCTGGGAGATCGAGCCGGTGCGCGGGCTGCAGCCGCAGCTAGACGGCGTCGAGGAGCACTGGGGCGTCGAGGACCCCCGGATCACCCAGATCGGCGACCAGTACTTCGTCGTCTACGTCGGCTACTCGGTGAGCGGCCCGCTGGTGTGCCTGGCCACTACCCGGGACTTCCTCCACTGGGAACGCCACGGCGTTCTGATGACTCCCGATGACAAGGACGCTGCCCTATTCCCGTCCACTTTCGGCGGTCGCTGGGCGCTCATCCACCGGCCATCCCCCGCAGTGCCGGGGCTCGGCGCGCACATCTGGCTCTCGTTCAGCCCCGACCTGCGCCACTGGGGGGACTCACGCATCTTGCTGGCTGCCCGGCGCGGCGGCTGGTGGGACGCCAACAAGGTCGGGCTCGGGCCCCCGCCGCTGCTCACCACGGACGGGTGGCTGCTCTGCTACCACGGGGTGCGGGTCACGGCGTCAGGCTCCGTCTACCGGCTCGGGCTGGCACTGCTGGACCGGGACGACCCGGCCAAGGTCCTCGCCCGGGGGAACGAGTGGGTGTTCGCGCCACACGAAACCTACGAGCGCACCGGTGACGTGCCCGAGGTCGTGTTCCCGTGCGGATGGATCCTCCGCGACGACGGCGACACCCTGCACCTGTATTACGGAGCCGCCGACAGCGTCGTGTGCGTGGCTGAGGCCAGCCTGGCCACCCTGCTCGACCACCTTGAGCAGCACCCGTGCCATCCCGGGTCAGCTGACCCGCCTCCGCTGAGGACGATCGGCCGGCCATGACCCGCGCGGCAGATACTTGCACCCCAGCGCATGGAGCCGTGCGGGCAACGTCCGCGCCATGCTGGCCAGGTACTGACGTTGCCCGCTCGGTAGGGTCGTGGCGAGGTGACTGTGCCGCTGCGTGCGCAGGCTCCGGGTCGGCACCGGGAGGCACCTGGGCGCGGAGGCTGTCCTGGCGGGAGCTGACGAGCCCGGCCACCGGCTCTGGCCAGAAAGTCGCCGGCGAGGCAGCCGGGTAGGACGCCGACCCGGCAATGATGGCAACAGCCAACCGCTCCAGCGACGGACGCTCCCCGGGTTCCCTGGCCAGGCAGCCAACTACGAGCTCCCGCAGCGAGTCGCCACCGCAGGGCAGGTGGCGCTGGCGCACTGAGGGCGCCGACCGTGTCCCTTCAGTCCCGCGGCGCGGCGCCCTCGTCCACACTCCAGGCCAGGGCACCGTGCACCGGCACGAGGGAGACGGGGCCGCCGGTCGCGGACGTCACCCAGGCTGCGGCCTGCGCCCAGCCCCGGTAGCGGCCTGCGGCGTCCAGGTCGGCCGGGCGAACGTCCGACGCCAGCGTCACGGTCGCAAGGAGCCATCTCGGGTCTTCGGGGTCGCGATCGAGGATCAGCAGCCGCCACGGCTTACCCGCGGTCATAGTTCGCATACCTCGGCGGCCTCCAGCTTGCAGACCAGCTCGGCTGCGGACGGCCCGATGATCACGCGGATGTGGCGGCCGTCGGCGCTGCGCTGCGCCGCTCGGCCGACCAGACGCCGGGGTGCTCCTGCCCGATCTGCCAGCGGCCGCCGAACCGCCCGGCAAGATCACGGCCGATGATGGTGGCCGGCTCGGGCTCTGGCATGATCGGGCTGGGTGCCATGGCGCGGTCCTCAGGTTGCCGGAGCCGGTCACTGCCTGCCGCCGGGGGTGTCGTCCGCGCCGCCGGGTTCGGGCACGTAGTACTCGAACGCGGCTGAGGCCGTGTCCCGGCCGCACTGCCGGGCGATCTGGGTCGCGATCCTGCCCGGCCCGGTCGCCGGCTCGGGGATCAGCCGGTCCAGGGTGATGACGACGAGGCCGTCCGGCGCCGTGATGTCGCCGGGGTGGCCGCTGTCGCGGTGGTGCATGCCCGACGCGACGGACAGGGCCATGGCCAGCACGTCGGCGCGCCGCTCGTCGTCGTCAAGGTCCGGGCGCATGGCGATGACCGGGCCGCAGCCGACGACGGCGGCGGTGTCCTCCGGCAGATCCCCGGCATCTGCGCCGGGGATGTCGATCACAGCGATGCCGGCCACCATTGCTGTGCCGTACAGGCGGGCCAGCGGGGTCGGCAGGTCGAGCACGCCGCCTGCGGAGGGCGTGACCGTTCTGCGCTGGAACATGGATTCTCCAAAGGGATGCGTGGCCCCGCCGGCCTGGCGTTGCAGGTGCGCGACCGGCGGGGCCCTTGTATGACGTGCAGGCGGTGGTACCGGAGTACGTGCCGGCACTGATGTGCCGGTAATGACCTATTTCCGGGTCGTGAGCCGTCACCAGATCCGCGAGGACAGCCGGAAGACATGCCCGGTGCCGGCGCAGCGCCTGCCGTTGCGGCGCCTGAGCCAGAGCACGGGCAGCCAGCAGTGGCCCTCGCATCTCGGGCACGGGCGCACCGCTTCCCGCTGCTGCCGATGGACGACCCGAACAACGCTGTACAGCGCCGGGCTGTGGTGCAGCATGTGCCCGAGCACGTATCCGCTGAGTGGCAGCAGCACTTGCCGGGAAGCCGCCGGCAAGCGCTCCGGCTGACACTGCGTAGTGAGCCTCCGATATGGATGAGGCACGCATCGCCGCCGTTCTGTATCGGATCGGCAACTCCATAGTTGTTGAGTCCGGGAGCGCAGAACCGGGTGGCCGGAGCTATCGCAGCGATGGCTGCCTTGGCTCTCAACGGTCGCGCTGTGGTCGTGGACCGGGGGACACTGGTGCGGTGCCGTATGACCCGACCATCTACCTCGGCTCTGCTGCCCACTATCGCTACGGCCGCCCCGCGTACTCACCGGAGCTCGAGGCCGTCCTGACGCAAGAGACGGGTCTCGATGGGAACGGCCGGCTTCTGGATGTCGGCTGCGGCCCTGGCGTGCTTACCGTCCGCCTCGCTCATCTGTTCGCGCAGGCGCTCGGTCTGGACCCTGACGCCGGCATGCTTGCGGAGGGTTGTCGCGCAGCCGAGGAAAAGAGGGTCATGAACATCCGGTGGGTCCAGGGCCTGGCCGAGGACCTGCCCGCGGTCGCGCCAGGGCCGTACAGGCTGGTGACCTTCGGCCAGTCCTTCCACTGGACCGACGAGCAGCGAGTGGCCGAGACCGTCTACGACATGCTGGAGCCCGGCGGTGCGCTGGCACTCATCGTCCACACGGTGACGGGGCGGCCCCGGCCACCAGACCCCGGGGTGCCTGCGATCCCTCATGATGAGATCAAGGCGCTGGTGGAGAAAAGTCTCGGATCTACCCGGCGCGCCGGCCAAGGCACCGCCCCAGAACGAACTCGCCGCTTCGAGGATGTGCTGGCCCGGACTCGCTTTGGTGTTCCGCAGCAGTTCTTCGTCCCCGGCATCCCCGACTTGCTGCGAGATAGCGAGAGCGTCCTGTCCGGCTACTTTTCCCTCTCATCCTCGGCGCCGCACCTGTTTGGTGATCGTCTTGACGACTTCGCCGGGGAAGTACGGGCGCTGCTCGCGAACCGTTCTGCCGAGGGCATTTTCTGGGACTGGCCGGGCGACACCGAGGTGGTAATGGCCCGCAAGCCCGGCTGAACAAGTGGCGGTGGCATCTCCTGCGGTGGGCAGGCCACGTTAGTGCTCGCCGGCTCTTTGAGGTTCGGTCGCCCCTCTCGAACCCCGGTGTGCGGCATGCTCATCTGCCGCGAACCGATTGTCCGCTCACTAACCCGCCGGTGCGCAGAACCGGGCAATCCGAGCGCGGCCAACAGCGGAACTGCGACGCTCAGCATCGGCACGGAATCGGCGATCTCGCAGGCTGCGGCGGCATACGGCTTCTGGCGGCCTTCACTTTCCGTGATCGACCACGGTCGACACCTTGCACACACAGTCGGCTCGTTCTGGCGCGTGACCGGAAGTGATCTAGTTTGGTCAGACCGCATCAGAATGGATCTTCTGTGGCGGGGATTGGTGGAAAAATGCTGCAAATGCCTGCCCTTCTGGGGTTCGAAGATCTGACTGCCTGAGTGCAACCATGTCCTTCAGAATCGCCAGTCGGGCCAGCCATGGACCTGTGTGCCTGCGGGGACGTGGCGCGGGTCCGGTGGCGGTAAACCGGGCCGGTTCGCTGGGCGTCATATTGCTGGGAGCAGTTGCGCGGTTACCGCACGCCGGCCGGGCTCCCGGCACGACGGGATGTGGTGCCCGATGGGTACGAGTATTCGGATGGCAGGCCGCAGGGTGCTGGCCGCGGCCGTGCTGGCCGGCCTGGCGGGGTTAGGGGTGGCCGGGTCGGCCGGCCCGGCGGCACACGGATCAGCCCGGCGCCCGGTGACCGCTGCATGGCTGTCCGGCGTCAGCGCCAGGTCGGGCACTGACGCCTGGGCGGTCGGCGCTTTCGCGAACGCGGGCGGCTCGGCCACGCTGGTCGAGCATTGGAACGGCCACATGTGGAAGCCCATGCCCTCGGGCCTCAACAATTGGCTGAACGTCGATTACCTCACAGGCGTCGCCGCGACCTCAGCGACCAATGCCTGGACGGCGGGTGCGGTGGGCAGCCAGTACTTCTGGCCCTTGGTCGACCAGTGGGACGGGCACAGCTGGACGCAGGACTACACTCCGACCCCCGGCGGAGACGGCGGTGCCGCGGGCCTCACTGGCGTGGCTGCCGCCTCGCGAAAGGACGCCTGGGCAGTTGGTGAATACTTCCCTGACTTCGAGGGGACGAAGACCCTGATCCTGCGCTGGAAAGGCGGGGAGTGGGTCCAGGTACCGAGCCCCAGCCCAGGGGGCAATGGCACCGCGGCCGTGAGCCAGCTGCAAGGAGTGGCCGCGCTTTCGCCGGCTGACGCATGGGCAGTCGGCGAGGCCAACACCGGGCGGTCGCCGGCGCGGCGGTGGACCACGTTGATCGAGCACTGGAACGGCACGAGATGGACGACGGTTCGCAGTCCCGACCCGTCCCGCGCGGGCTGCGCCAATGACCGCCTGCTCGGTGTGGCCGCCTCGCGGGCAGGGACGTGGGCGGTGGGCAGCTACTGCGGCGCTCCCTTGGTGCTGCAACTGAAAGGCGGCTACTGGCGGCAGGTACCCAGCCCCGGGCCGCCGACCGGAATCTCGGCGCAGCTTGCCTCGGTCGCGGTCACGTCCAAGACGAACGCCTGGGCCGTTGGCGACGTCGCTGGCCGGGTCCTGGTCCTCCATTGGAACGGGACGAAATGGGCGCTGGTGCCAGCGCCAAGCCCGGCCGGCGCCATATCGGCCGTTCTCGCAGGGGTCAGCGCGGTATCCCCGTCCATCGCGTGGGCGGTCGGGCAGGCTGATTACCCCCGCAATGTGCGCAAGCTCCTGATCGAGCGGTGGAATGGCACGAGATGGAACCTGGTGCCCGTCCCGAACCCCCCGTGACGCCGGACAAGTGCCTGGTTAAACGCAGCTGAGTCAATCCGAATGCCATGAGCCGGCAGCTGACCGCCGGTCTTCGGGGGACGCCGGGTTGCCCGGAGACTGCGCTGTCACCTGCCGCCCTGGGCGTGGCCGATGACGCTCAGCCTTGCGTGACGCCTGCCGGCCGCCGGGAGGCGCCTATCTTATGATCTGCGCTCGACACGGCACCGCAAGGCCGCTGAGCCAGACCCCGACACGCTGCGCACCAGACACGGGAAGCCGCTCATCTCAGCACCAGCCCAGCCCGGCCTGGAAAGACGCGGGAGCGACACGGATCACCCGTGTATTAAGCGTTATGTGCGGAAAAGTCGCGAGGCGGCATCGCACTCCACTTACCATCCGTGACGGGCGCGGTGCGACGTTGATTGCTACGACCGGGCACGTGCCGATAGCAGCGACCACGCCGAGCAAGAGTGGTGGCACTTCCCTCTCGCGCCTGGTGCTTCCCGAGCCAGTGATCCACAGCCTGCCCGATGACGCACTGCCTGACAGCAGTACCTCATTGCGAGTCATGTTTGGCTCCCCGTGTGGCGCCCGGCCGTCGAGGTAAGTATCGGAAAAGTATCTTGACCTGCGCCCCGACCGCGACTCGAACGCGGGACCTACTGCTTAGGAGGCAGTCGCTCTATCCACTGAGCTATCGGGGCTGGCCTGGTCGGGCCAGGAAACCGCATCAAGCCTAGCCGGTCAGTGGCGTCGTCAGCCGCACTAGTCCGGCCGGTTACTCGACCAGCGGCCCAAGGTCGGCAAGATCAGGCCGTGATCGGCAGCGTCACGCCGAAGTCCCGACATGGTAAGCGGCATCTTCGGTACTAATCGGCATCCTCGGTACTGATCAGCTCGATTGTCTGATTGCGGCGGCCAGCAGATCGAGCAGGCTTGCCGCCGAGGTAAGGCGGCCGCGCTCGGCCGGGTTCAGGCTGCCGAGTCCAGTGACGATCGCATCGATGCGGCGCTTGGCCGCGGCCTGCATAAGGCTCTGGCCTGCACTTGTTGCCGCAATCTCGACCGCTCGGCCATCACGGGGGTGCGCCCGGCGCTCCGCGAGTCCTGCCTCAGCCAGTCCGTCGACAATCCGAGTCATCGTGGGACCTGCCACTCCTTCTGCGGCGGCCAGTTCGCCAAGCGTTCGGGGCCCGCCGAAGACCAGCACCGACAGCGCCGAGAGCCTGGCTGGGGTCAGCCCAGCCAGCCTGTCGACCACAGCCAGGCCACGGAGCAGGTGGATGGCTCCCGAATTGAGCGCCGCGGCCGCACGCTCCAGATCAGGGTTGCGCTCTGTCATGAACTATGTATAGCATCCCTATCAAATATGCGTAGGTTTGCTATGCAAATAGCGGACGGGAGCGTCATGGAACTCCATCAGATCGCGCAGCACGCTGACGACATCGACCGGGCAGTTGCCTTCTATACCGGCCAACTCGACGGTGAGCTCATCGCCAGGTATGACCCGCCAGGACTCGCCTTCCTGCGACTCGGCCCGGCCCGCCTGATGCTCGAGAAGGCGGCACCCAGCGCGCTGATCTACCTGCGGGTCGATGACGCCAGGCGCAGCGCCGGCCGGCTGCGCGAGGCGGGCGTCACGATCGAGAGCGAACCTCACCGGATCCATGTTGATGACCAGGGCGTGTTCGGTGAGCCTGGCTGGGAGGAATGGATGACCATCATCAAGGACAGCGAGGGCAATCTGGTCGGGCTCGCCAGCCGACATGCGCCGGGCACCTGAACAGAGAAGCCGACCGTCCGACCCGATCACGCAGCACTAGACGCCGATGCCGGCCGGCTGACGCAACTGCCGGCCGGCTGACGCAACTGCCGGCCGGCTGACGCAACTGCCGGCCGGCTGACGCAGCTGCCGGTCACGGTAGCTCGATCGGCAGCTTCAGGCCGTCCAGCGCATGCGGGCACGGGCAGACCCGGTCCTCCGGCAGGTTCTCGATGATCTTCATCAGCAGCTCACGCAGCCTGGTCAGGTTCTGCGCGAACACCCGCAGGACCTCTTCGTGGGTCACGCCCTGGCCCTCCTCGACTCCGGCATCGGTGTCGGTGACCAGCGAGATCGCCGTATAGCAGAGCGCCAGCTCGCGGGCGAGGACCGCCTCAGGGTGCCCGGTCATCCCCACCAGCGTCCAGCCCTGCGCCGCGTACCAGCGGGACTCGGCCCTCGTCGAGAACCGGGGGCCTTCGATCACCACCAACGTGCCCGACCTGGCCGGCGCCCAGCCGGCCGATTCAGCCGTCGCGATCGCGACTGAGCGCCCGGTCGGGCAATAGGGGTCGGCGTACTGGATGTGCACCGCGCCGCCGGAGTCGTAATAGGTCTGCACCCGGCTGGTCGTGCGGTCCACGAGCTGGTCGGGGATGATTAGCGCGCCGTGGCCATAGGCGGAGGTCAGCGCCCCGACGGCACTTGGCCCGAGCACCTGGCGCACGCCTACCGACCGCAGTGCCCACAGGTTCGCCCGGTACGGGATGGCGTGCGGCGGGAACCTGTGATCCCGCCCATGCCGCGGCAGGAACGCGACGGAGCGCCCGGCGACAGTGCCGATCGTCAGCGGATCGCTCGGCGGGCCGAACGGAGTCTGCACCTCGACCTGCCTCGCGTCGTCGAGGAACTCATACAGTCCCGAGCCGCCGATGACGCCGATGCTTGCCTGGCCGGTCACCGCGGGTCAGGCGACCTTCGAGCCGGCCTCAGCCGAACCTTTCCCCTTCGACCCCGCGCCGGAGCTGCCGGTACCCGCCGATCCATCGCCGGACCCGGACTTGCCGGACCCGGACCCGGACCCGGACGCGCTGCCGGACGACCCGGACGTGCTGCCCGACTCCGCCTTGCTGCCGGACTCCGCCTTGCTGCCGGACTCAGCCTTGCCGCCCGACCCGCCATCAGACGACGACGACCCGTCCGAGCCGGATCCCGCGCGGTCCTTCGTTCCGTTGGCCGCGCCGCTCCCGTGCCGGCTGTCGTTGCGGTAGAAACCCGAGCCCTTGAAGACGATCCCTACCGCCGAGAACACCTTCCGAAGCTTGCCGCCGCACGGTCCGCAGACGGTCAGCGCATCGTCGCTGAAGCGCTGCACGACCTCAACCCGGTCTCCGCATTCGGTGCAGGCGTACTGGTACGTCGGCACTGTGTCCTCCCAAGAAAGCCTTAGCACTCGCCACCGTCAACTGCTAAATGCTACAACGGCTACGCGATCCTGGTGATTCCTGCGCCTGGTTGCGCAACGGCTCGTACCCGCTGGTCATGCGGACCGGCCGGAACCTCATCGAGCAACTCGGAGTCGTAGAGCAGCGCGATCGTCGGCACGGCGGCACCGACCCTGGCCAGTGCCCGGTCATAAGACCCGCCGCCGCGGCCAAGCCGGTGCCCGCTGCGGTCAACCGCCAGGGCGGGGACGATCACCACGTCCGCGCTGGCGATGCCGGCCAGCCCGCGCGCAGGCTCGGACGGCTGAAGCAGCCCGCGCGGGCCAGGCACCAGCGACTCCGGTCCCTCATAAGACGCCCAGTCCAGGTCATTGTCGTCGCGCAGCATGGGCAGCAGCACATAGCTGCCGCGCTTCCATAGCGCGAAGACCAGTCCGCGGGTCTCCGGCTCGGTGCCGACGGACAGGTACCCCGCGATCGTGCCTGCCATGCCGACTTCCGGTAGCTCCAGGATCGCGTCCCGCAGTGACCGGCCGGCCGCGGCCCGGTCCGCCTCGCTCAGCCTGGCCCGAGCCGCGATCAAATCCTTGCGCAGCAGCGCTTTGCGCTCGGCCAGCCGCGCCGCGGCCGCATCCTGGTCGCTCGACGTGGCCAAGCCCGCAATCGGGCTCTGGTCACTTTCGGCCATGCCGTGCACGAAGTCCTCCAGCGGTCTGGTTAGGGTTCTCAGCATGGCTCACTCAGCCGAAGTCACCAAAGCGGTCGTGCCGGTCGCGGGTCGGGGCACCAGGTTCCTGCCTGCAACCAAGGCAACGCCCAAGGTCATGCTGCCCGTTGTGGACAAGCCGGCGATCCAGTACGTGGTCGAGGAAGCGGTAGGCGCCGGGCTGACCGACGTGCTGCTGATCACCGGCGACAACCAGGCCTCGATCTCGGACCACTTCGACCGGGCGCACGAGCTTGAGGCCCAACTGGCCGCCCGCGGCAATCACCGCGCGCTAGCCGACGTGCGCGCGCCGACCGAGCTGGCCTCGGTCAGCTACGTGCGGCAGGACTCACCGCTCGGTCTGGGCCACGCGGTGCTCTGCGCCGCCGAGCACGTCGGCGACGAGCCGTTCGCCGTGCTGCTCGGCGACGACCTGATCAGCATGAACGAGGACCTGCTGGCCAGGATGATCGCGGCCAGGAAGCGGTTCGGCGGCAGCATCATCGCACTGATGGAGGTCCCCCCCGACCAGGTCTCCGCCTACGGGTGCGCGGCGTTCAAGCCGACCGACGAGCGGGACGTCGTCGCGGTCACCGACCTGATCGAGAAGCCGGATCCGAGCGAGGCGCCGTCGAACTGGATCGTGATCGGCCGTTACATCTGCGACCCGGCCGTGTTCGCCGTGCTGCGCGAGACCCCGCCCGGCCGCAACGGCGAGATCCAGCTCACCGATGCCCTGCGGACCCTGGCAGTGGCCGACCGGGACGTCAGCTCGGACGGCGGCGGAGTGCACGGCGTGCTGTTCCGCGGCCGCCGCTTCGACACCGGCAACAAGCAGGACTTCCTGCGCACCACGGTTGAGTTCGCCTGTGCCAGGCCCGACCTGGCGAAAGAGTTCATACCCTGGCTTCGCGAGTTCCTTGACACGCTGGAGTGAGGGGCGGGCAGGATCAGGCCGTGGCGGACGCACATGATCAGGCCGTAATGGACTCGGTCGAGAGCTACCTCAGCGAAATCCTCGGGGCGATCCGCCCGCTGCAGTCCGTCGAGCTGACGCTGGCCGACGCGCAAGGCACCGTCCTGGCCGCTGACGTGACCGCGGCCTGGCCGCTGCCCGGCTTCGACAACTCATCGATGGACGGCTATGCGGTCCGCGCCGCGGATGTCGCCGCAGCCAGCGCAGGGTCCCCGGTGACCCTGCCGGTCGACGCCGAGGTAGCGGCCGGTGACACGACCCCGCACACCATCGCGCCTGGTCATTGCATCAAGATCATGACCGGCGCGCTCCTGCCGGCCGGGGCCGACGCCGTGGTCCCGGTCGAGTGGACCGACGGCGGCACGAGCACCGTGCGGATCACGGCGCCCGCCGACGTGGGCCACGCGGTGCGTCGCACCGGTGACGACGCGGCCCCCGGCGACCTGCTGCTGCCGGCCGGCACCAGGCTCGGCCCGGCCCAGATCGGCGTCCTGGCCGCGGCCGGCCACGGCACCGTGCGGGCCCGTCGCCGCCCGAGGGTGACCGTCATCTCGACCGGCAACGAGCTGGCCGAGCCAGGCCAGCCGCTGGTTCCCGGCCGGATCTGGGACTCCAACAGCTACATGCTGGCGGCCGCCGCACGGCAGGCGGGCTGCGATACGACCAGGCACCCGACGCTGCGCGACGACCCCGAGACCGTCCTGGCCGCGATCGAGACCGCTGCGGCAGGCGCTGACCTGCTGATCACCAGCGGCGGGGTGAGCATGGGCGGCGAGCATGACGTGGTCAAGGCGGCACTGAGCAAGCTGGGCACGGTCACGTTCCGCAAGGTGGCGATGCAGCCGGGGATGCCCCAGGGGTTCGGGCTGCTCGGCCCCTCGGACACCCCAATCTTCACGCTGCCGGGAAACCCGGTGAGCGCGTTCGTGTCGTTTCGCCTGTTCGTCCTGCCAGCCGTCGGTGCCTTGCAAGACCTTCCGGCGCAACGGGAGGCGCACCGCCAGGCCCGGCTGTCCGAGCCGGTCCGCTCGCCCGCCGGTCGAAGGTCGTACCTGCGCGGGATCCTGGACTCACGAGCCGGTGCCGTCACCCCGCTGACCGGGCAGAGCTCGCACCAGATCGCCTCGCTGGCCAGGGCTAACGCGCTGATCATCGTGCCCGAGTCGGTGACCAGCCTTCCGGCCGGCCAGACGGTCGACGTCCTGGAACTCCCGTGACCGAACCAGTTGAGCGAAGCCAATCCGAGCCCGACCCAACCGTTGACCAGTCGGCCGCGACCAGCCGGACCGGGCCCGGAGCAGCCCAGCTCGACCCAGCCGCGACCAACCGGCCCGAGCTCGCTGCGGCCCGGAGCGAGCCAGCCCCGGCCAGCCGGACCGAGCCCGGAGCCACCCAGCCCGACCCAGCCCGGAGCGAGTCGGCCCCGGCCATCCGGATCGAGCCCGGACCACTCCCCAACCAGCCGACGGCGGCCGGCCCGGCCGAACCAGGGCCCGATTCCATGATCGTGGAGAGTTCTATGCATATTTCGCATACAAGTCTCCACGATCATGGAGGAGACAATGGCGCCGAGGAAACGCCGGCCGCACCAAGGCCAGCCGCGACCAGCCGGCCCAAGCTCGGCCCAGCCCGGAGCGAGGCGGCCCCGACCGAGCCCGGGGCAGCACTCACCCACCTGGATGCGGCCGGGCAGGCCAGGATGGTCGATGTCTCGGCCAAGGAGGTGACTGCGCGCAGCGCTACGGCCAGTGGCCGGGTACTGCTCTCCGCGCAGGCAGTGGCCGCGCTGCGAGACGGCACCGTGCCCAAGGGCGACGCCCTCGCTGTGGCCAGGATCGCCGCCATCCAGGGCGC
>CAWKNA010000002.1:0-547894 GCA_963850875.1 uncultured Actinomycetota bacterium | reverse complement strand
AGCAGTCCCTGGGTGCTGGAGGCCGGCTGGCGGTGTGATGGGCGCAAGCGGTGTAAGGCTTTTGGAGCCGGGGTTGCCCGGCTTGAGGCGGGATACAGGTGTGTCCCTCGTCTGGCTTTGTGAGACCACCGGGGCGGCTGTTCAGGCCGGCTCCCGCTTTGCTGGTGCCGGCTGCGTGGTCCCCGGCTGGGGCCGGTTGGCCTGTTGCATGAGCTCGCGGTTGATGGCCCGGGCGGCTTCGAGTTCCTCGGCCGTGCGGCGCTGTTGTTCTCTGGCCTCGAAGAGCTGCTGCTCTATCTCGGCGTTGCGCCTGGCCAGCTGCTGATCGGCTAGCTCGGCGATCATGGCGTCAGGGAGGAGGTCGTCGGCGACAAGGCGGGTGCCTTCGATCTGCGACAGGCGGCCCTCCAGTGCGCGGAGCTGAGTGCTGAGCCGGTGGTTCTGTGCCCGGCTGTTCTGCAGCTCGGCACGCAGTGAGGCACCGGTCACCCGTGCTGCTGAGATCAGGTCGCCAGCCTGGCGGTGGGTTGCCTGGGCCATTTTGAGTTCGATGTCGGCTTTGAGGTCGGGATGGTCGTAGATGAACTTGCGGCCTACGCCGGCGGCCCTGGCGATGCTGGCGATGCTGGGGGTGGTCCCTCGCTGGACAGCGGCGTCTGCGGCGGCCAGGACGAGCGCGGTCTTGTGCTGGCTGGCTATCCGGCGGGCGTGGCGCATCGGCTCGCTTCGGTCAGGTGTCATCGGCTGGCCTTTGCTCGCGGTGAACGTTGGGGAATAACGTGGGTGCCGGCTGGCCGATGACACCCAGGAACTGCACGGGAACGGTGGTGTCGAGCTGTGCCCGGCTGCGGCGTGCCACTTTGATGGCTTCGTCGACCTCGGCTCGCTCGGCGGCGGGAAGGCCGGCGAGAAGCTGCTGGCAGCGGTCGATGATCCGGCGGACGGCCGCGGTCTTCAGTGCGGAGGGGATGGCCTGGTCGCGGGCCCAGTCTTCCAGTTCGGGGGCTGCGGCCCGGAGCCGTTCGGTGTCGGCCAGCAGGCGGGCCAGGTGTGCCCGCAGCTCTGGCAGGAAAGACGGGTCGGTGTGAAAGTGGGTGCAGCCGAAGCACTGGTGGCGGAAGGGGCAGGCCTGGCCCCGGGCCTTGACGTTGGTCGGCTCGGCGCAGGTGCCGAAGGGGACGGCGACCTGCCCGACTGCGTCACGGGCATGTTCGGCATCGAGCAGTCGCTCCACGGCCGGGCGGGTGCGATCGGCGCCGCGGTCGACCTGGAGTGCGGCGAGCACGTCGACTGCTGCGCGTTTCCGTTTGTGGGTGACCCGGTAGTAGATCTGGGTGGTGGTCAGCCGGGTATGCCCCATCAAGGCGGCCAGCACCTCCACCGGGGTGCCGGAGTCCGCGTGACGCTGGGCGTAGGTGTGCCGCCACGAGTAGATGGTCGTGCTGGAGCGGTCGTAGGGCTCGCCGCCGGGGCCTGCCAGGTCGGGCAGGCTGTCGACCCAGATGCGGAAGTGCCCGCTGAGCAGGTCGCCGCTGGTGGCCTTGACGCCACGCGGGTTTTTCTCCGGGGCCGGGAATAATGCCAGGGCGGTGGTGGGAGTGTCTGGGTATCGTGCCCGCACCCGCGCTTGCTGGGCGGTGATGATCGCGGCGGCGTCGGCGCCGATGGGCAGGTGGTAGCCGCGGACGCCCACCTTGGGCATGTCATGGACCAGCACTGGCGCCGCGCGCATCTGGCCGGTTTCGCCGGCGACCTCGTCGAAGGCCAGGCAGTCCCATCGCAGGCCGCACAGCTCGCCGGTGCGCCGGCCCACCTCGGCTTGCAGCTCGACCATCGCCCGGACGTCGGTGCCGTGGCCGGTCTCCAGCAGATCAAGGGCGGCGGGTGCCAGGAGCTGGTCGGCAACGACCTGGGGCAGTGCCCTGGATTCCCCGTCGGGATCGGCGTCCTGGCCACGGATCCGGTCGCCGGGGGCGATGGCGACGTCGTCTGGCAGGCCGCTCAGCGGGCCGCCGGGGCGGGCCAGGCCCATTGCGCGAGCCTCCCTCAGGAACATCGCAACCCCGCACAGGAGCGACCGCCGGCCGTGACGTGACAGCCGGCGGCGGTTTCCAGGTGGGCCAGGTCGTTGAGGAAGGCCAGCACATCGGTCCGGGACAGCGCGGCGGGCTCGGCACCCTGGTCGGGGCGATGGCGGCACAAGGACTGCGAGAACGCTCCCACGTTCTGGACGACCCGCTCGATATGCCCGGCCGCCTCCGCAGTGTGGAGGCGCTCCGCCGCCCAGCGCTTAGCCGCCTCCTTCAGCCAGGCCTGCCTGATCTGGCCGAAATGAAGGCCCTTGCCGCGGCGGCCGAAGACCCGCAGGTCCCAGTCGTCTTTAGCCGCCTCTGTCTCGGGCGTGGCCAGGGCCAGGGTCACCCGGTCACGGATGAAGGCCACGAACAGCCGGCGCTCATCATCGATGTGGCCGGTCGCCACGTCGAACACGCTTGGCGCCGGCCCGGCCCGCAGGAGGCTCGCCACCATCTGCACGACCCGGAGCGTGGTCCGCCGCTCCGCCTGCGCCCGGCACTGCAAGCCGTAGAGCACCTCCAGCCGGGCCCGCTCGGTCAGGTCGCCCAGCACGGCCGCCCTCTTGTCGGCGTCGTAGTCGCGCTGCCGGGCGCACCACGACTAGGGCGGGTCTTCGCCCGAGCGGCCTTCCCTGGTCCACCGGACGTAGTGCGAGGCACACAACGCCGGCTTGCCGTGGGCTGCCCAGCGTCTGCACGCGGTCACCTTGCAGCACCCGAAGCTGGACCGCGGAGCGGCGGGGCCGAACCTGTCATCGCCGTTGATGTACTCAGCCAGGCTCTGGCCACGCTGGCCCATCGACGAAACGCAAGCGCCGCACAGGCCCTGCCAGTGCGCCGGGCGCTGGTGGCCCGGAGACCGGCATACCAGGCACAGGCGGTCCGCGAGCTTCCCGGCATGCTCTGGCGCTGTCTGGCAGAACTCCCCGAGGCTGGTTCCCGCGGCGGACCGTCGCCACTGTCCCGCGCACCGGTAGCACAATGCGAAGCGGTTGGTGGCGGCGACCTGGTCACAGCCGCCCCTGCTGCACTCAGTGAACCCGAACACCGCGTCGCCGGAGGCGGGGGCGAATACGCCCCGGCCGGGATCCCAGCCCAGCCGGGCCAGCAACGGCCAGTCAATAAGCCTTTCCAGTACCGCGCTTTCTCCGGCCGCCCCGGTCAGGGGGACCGTCCTGGCCGCAGCTCTGGCTTTCATGAACCCTCCCTTCCCCGGCTGGACCGGCGCTGCCGGCTGACCGCCTCCACCGCCTGGACAGCGTCGCGCATCCGGTCCTGGCCCGGGCGGGCGTAGACCTGGGTGGAGGTGATGGAGCGGTGGCCGAGCACCGCCTGCACCACGTCGATAGCCGTCCCGGCGTCGACCATCTCACCGGCCGCCGAGTGGCGCAGCATGTGCGGATGAACCGCCCGGGCCAGTCCTGCCCGGCGGCTGCCGGCGGCGAAGGCCTGCCGGACCGCGGAGGCAGTCATCGGAGCCCCGAGCGGCCGGTGGAACAGGTTCACGAACACGAAGTCACAGCCGTCGGCGTCCGGGCAGGCCAGTCGCTCCTGCAGGTAGCGGTCGTAATATGCCAGCACCCAGGCTCCCACCGGCAGCACGCGAGGATCACGCGACTTGGCCGACGCCCCGTTCGGGTTGTCCCGGTGCACAACATGAAGGTGCGGCCCGGGCACGCGGCAGCCCGCCTGAGCTGAGGACTCCGCGAAATGAAGGTCCGATCGTCGCAAGCCCAGCGCCTCGCCAATGCGCAGGCCTTCGAACCACATCAGCACCAGCAAGAACCGGTCCCTCCAGGACGAGGCTGCCTCCAGCAGGGCTTCCCACTCAGCCTGAGCCGCCGCATCAGGCCGCCCTGTCCGCTCGGCCCGGACCCTGTGCCGGGGCCGGGCCCGGTAGCGCAGCCCGCCGCCCTCGGGACGCAGCTCGGCCGGCAGGTGGCGACCGTCGGCCACCTCGTAAAGAGCAGCCAGCACCCGGCCGTCCACCGCCCTGCTCGCAACGGCATGCTTGAAGAACTCCCGGACCACTGCCAGCACATGGTTCACCCGGGCAGCCCCCGGTGGCCGGCCCTGGCCAGATCCCGGACGAGCAGTCGGCGTCGTGCGCAGCAACAGCACGAAGCGGCTCAGATGATCAGCACCGTCCTCCAGGCTCCTGCCCGTCTGGGCACACCAGGCCAGGAACCTCGCCAGTTCCCCCGCATACAACCGCGTGGTCGACTCCGCACGGTCACAGCCAAAGCGCAGATCAAACAAGAAGCGATCGGCCACCACCACCTTCACGTACTGGTCGTCGACCACCGTCCAGTACGCCCGGCCATCAGGCAGGACGATCCTGAACGCCCGGCAGGCAAGCCGCAGCTCCGCCGGACCCGAGACCGCCGAACAGTCGCGCACGTGGGAGACAGTATGGCGTCCGCCTGTCTCCCGCACGCACCACACGGTCCCAGCAGGGACACACGGCAACAGTCCAGGGACTGCTGAAAATCGGAAACCAGCGCTGCCCCGACTGCGGCACCTTCATGCCCGCCATCGGCCCCGGCGGTCTGTGCCCATGCTGCGACGAGCCCGTGGCAATTCAGGAACTGTTCCCGGCAGACATCCGCTGTATCCAGCCGTCCCGATGGCACACTACGACCAGATACCCCGAAGGAGGTGAGCAGGCGGGACAGCCACCCAGCGTCGGCCGCTCCGCGGCCTCCGATCCGCCGCGATCGCAAACTCCGGACTGAGTGATCGGAATAATCGGATAACCAGCCGAGGGCGCGCTGCGCCTGATCCGCCAGCTACGCGAGCGCGGCTGCGCCCTGGTGAGCGTGCACGAGTCCTGGCTCAACGGCAGCGGCGAGGTTCAGGACATCCTCGTGGCGTTCGCCGGCAGCATGGCCATGCAGGAGTCCCGCCGCCGCAGCGAGCGGATCAAGGCCGGGCTGGAGCGCCGCAGGGCGGCCGGCGAGCCGGTCGGCCGGGTGAAGGGCGCGACCGACCGCAAGCCCCGCAGACGCTCGGGCTACGTGGCGGCATGGCAGGACGGCGGCAACCGCCGCGCAGCGGCAGCCAGGTCAAAGGAGCCGGCAGCGCTGAGAGCTAGTCCGGCTACTCAATCGGGACGTCCACACCGAGCGCGCTCATCAGCGCCCTGGTCACCACCAGCCTGCTGGCATTCCTGATCTCGCCGAGGATGGTGAAGCCGAACATGTCGCGGAGGTCGTACTCGAACGCCGAAATCCGCCCGTAGCCGAGGGTCGTCTCCGTGCCGAACAGCGTGCCGTCGTGCCCGGTCGCGGATCGCAGGTCGTACGCAAACTCCAGTTCCCTGGCCTCCTTGGACGTCAAGGCGGTCTTGAGCGCCTTGCGGAATCGCCTGCGAGCACCCGTGTGAGAACCGCAGATTTCACATTCGGTCAGGTCAGCGAGCTTGGACCCGACGCCCTCGATGGCAGCGACGTAGCCGAGGAACGCGGCGGACGGGTGGTCGAAATCGATGCCCCGAGCCTCATAGTGAGCGCCAACGGCGGTTCTCAGCGTGGAGTCGCTGTCGAGTACGTCCCACGCGCCCTGCGCCCAGGCCGGGATCTCCAGAGGCGACTCTGTGCCGGCGTAAGTGTTGAAATCCGGCGGGAGCGAGCTGTCCGGCTCTACGTGATCCCACCGCCCGACGGACTGAGGCACCCGGAGCGGCGGAGCGCCCGAGCCTGGTGCGATGACCTGAGGTCCGATTCGCGGCAGCCAGTGCTGACGCCAGAGCAGCGTCAGCAGCGCGCACGTCCATTGCACTACGAACTTGGCCAGCAAGTCGGCAGTGGTGCCGTCGTAGGTCGGCACGATCCCGGACGCGATCACAGGCCAGCTATAGCCTGCCCGACGCTGCCTGATCTCGGCCGGGCCGGAGCCAACCCACTCCCGCATCTGGATGCCGCCGGGGGTGAGCAGGACCGGTCCGAACCGCGCCGGGCCGGCCAGCGGAGGAACAGGCACATCTGGACGGCGCGGGTTGGGTCCCAGGACGGCCTGCCACTGGTAGTCCTGGTTGTGGCTGCCCAGCTCGCCAGCGGCGGAGGCAGCGGCCTCGCACCAGCGCCGGACCTGATCCTCGCTGGCGTCGTCTCCGTCACCGACGACCGTGCACCTGATGCCGGCCGGGTCCGGCCGCAGCCGCAGCGTGCTCGGCAGCGTCTCGTCAGCCGGTCCCAGGATCACGACCTTCTCGCCGTAATGGCCCTCAAGCCGGATGTGCTCGTGGCCGACCAACGCCTTCGAGAGATGGAAGACCCACTCGTCTCCCTGGCTGGCCCACGACACCGGAAAGGCACCTATGTCCGACTCCCACACCGGCAGCTCACCGCCTAACAGATTGGCTGCCCGCGAGCGTAGGCAATGGCCGCCTGCGATTCACCTGATTTGCCGAGCGGCTGGAAGCGGCCTGATCAGTTCGCAGACGCCCTGGCCCAGATCGATGCGACGGGAGCCATGCTTTTCGTCTGCGCGGACTGCAACTTAGTGAGGAGTCGTCGACCCGTTTTTTCGCACGACGCCATCGCCAGGTGTGCATCGGCGCCGGCGACCAGGCTATGGCGGCTACTGCTCTTGCGGCCTCTCGCGCCGCCTCGGCCAGATAGCCATCGATCCCGCCACCCGTCTCGGGGTCGCCCGTTCGTTCCCACTCCTCTTCGCTCAACCAGCGCGCAGCTTGCGCCAGCACGGCATACTCCCACACGGCGTCTCGTGGCAATCGAGCAACGAGGGCAGCGGTTTGAAGCTTGCGCATCGACGTCTGGAATTCGCCCAGGTCGTCTTCGAGTCGGGTCCCACCCATCGACCCGATTCCGTCTCAGCGAGGGCGCTCAGCACGCCTGCGCGCGCCTCTCGACGGTCCTTCGATGAGCCAACGTATTGACCCAGGATTGATCCCACGCCGAGGACGCCAATGACAGCCACGACCTCGGTAGTAACTGCCGCGGCGGACATAGCAGCCTCCAATTTCGCGCCTACAGAGGGACCTGACTCAGTGCGTCGCCTTACCGCCTGATGTTGTTTGGAAGCGGAACTCGACGACGTCGCCGTCGCGCATCACGTAGTCCTTGCCCTCGATCCTGGCCTTGCCGGCCGCGCGCGCGGCAGCGATCGACCCGGCGGTCATCAGGTCGTCGAACGAGACGATTTCGGCCTTGATGAAGCCGCGCTGGAAGTCGGTGTGGATCACGCCTGCTGCTTCCGGCGCCGTGGCTCCGGCCTTGATCGTCCAGGCCCTTGCCTCCTTCGGGCCCGCGGTCAGGAAGGTGGACAGGCCGAGCGCGGCGAATCCGGCCCTGGCCAGCTGATCGAGGCCCGGCTCGCCGAGACCGAGCTCGGCCAGCAGCTCGGCCGCTTCAGCCGCGGGCAGATCAACAAGCTCGGCTTCGGTTTTAGCGTCAAGGAACACAGACTCGGCGGGGGCAACCAGCTTGGCCAGCCGGTCGCACAGCCCGCTATCCACCAGCCCGGCTTCGTCGACATTGAACACGTACAGGAACGGCTTGGCGGTCAGCAGCTGCAGCTCACGCAGCCGGGCCAGATCAATGCCTGCCCCGGCAGCACCCGCGAACAGCGTGGTCCCCCCATCCAGCAGCTGCTGGGCCTTGGCTGCCGCACTGGCTACTGCGAGCCGTTCCGGATCTTTGGCGAATTTCGTTTCCTTGGCGAGCCGCGGAACGGCCTTCTCCAGCGTCTGCAGGTCCGCCAGGATCAGCTCGGTCGCGATCGTCTCGATGTCGCGTTCTGGCGAGACCTCGCCGTCGACATGGCTGACGTCCGGGTCAGTGAAGACCCTCACGACCTGGCAGATCGCGTCGGTCTCGCGGATGTGCGCGAGGAACTGGTTGCCGAGCCCCTGACCTTGCGAGGCACCGCGGACCAGGCCGGCGATGTCCACGAAGCGCACGGTGGCCGGCACGATCCTGGCCGAGTTGCACAACCCGGCGAGGGCGGCCAGCCTGGCGTCCGGGATGCCGACAACACCGACATTCGGCTCGATGGTTGCGAACGGGTAATTGGAGGCCAGCACGCTGGCCCTGGTCAGCGCGTTGAACAAAGTGGACTTGCCGACGTTGGGCAGGCCGACGATGCCGATCTCAAGACTCACCCCGGCGAGTCTAAGCGGCCTGCGCTATTCGGGCGTGTCGCGGGCTGAACTGTCGGTCTCGGCTGCCAGCATTGCCAGACATGAACGCGATCTTGCTGCTTTCCGGGCTCCTGATCGGCGCGATCCTCGGTGCGGTGATCGGATACCAGTACGCGCGGAACCATCTGGCCAGCGTTGCGGCCGACCTGACGGCGCAGGCCCGGGCCGCGGACGAGCGAGCCAGGGCCGCTCAGGAGCGGGGCGCGCTGGTCGAGCGCGCCGCGCAGGAGCGGGCTGCACTCATCGACGGCTACCTGGCTGAGCGTTTTGAGGCGCTGTCGGCCCAGGCACTTGACGCCAGCCAGCAGCGTCTGATGGAGCTGACCGAGGTCAGGCTGCGGGCAGCCGGCCTGCAGGCGGCTGGCGACCTGGATTCGCGGCGGGCCGCGGTCGAGCAGCTGGTCGGCCCGCTGAAGGAAACGCTTGGCCGGGTCGAGGCGCAGCTAAGGGAGACGGAGTCCGCCAGGCAGACCTCGCACGCGGCCCTCAGCGAGCAGGTGCGGTTCGCGATCCAGACCTCGGACCAGCTGCGGGTGCAGACCCAGGCACTGGTGACCGCGCTGCGCCGTCCCGAGGCGCGCGGCCGGTGGGGCGAGATGCAGCTGCGCCGGGTGGTCGAGCTGGCCGGGATGAGCGCCAGGTGCGACTTCGACGAGCAGGTCACCATCGGCGATGCCAATGCCGACGAGCACCGGGGCGGCACGCAGCGGCCTGACCTGGTGGTCCGGCTGGCCGGGGGCAAGAACATCGTGGTCGACTCGAAGGTCTCGCTGGCCGCCTACCTGGAGGCCGCCGAGTCCGCCGATGAGGATGTGCGCGAGGCCAGGCTGGACGCGCACGCCAGGCACCTGCGAGACCACGTGGACAGGCTGGCAGCCAAGGCCTACTGGTCGGCGCTCAGCCCGGCACCGGAGTTCGTCGTGCTGTTCATCCCCGGTGAGGCGTTCCTCGCGCCCGCGCTTGAACGCGACCATGCGCTGCTAGACGACGCGATGGCCCGCAGGGTGCACATCGCCACGCCCACCACGCTGGTCAGCATGCTGCGCACCGCGCAGTACGCCTGGCAGCAGGAGGCGCTGTCGGAGAACGCCCGCACGGTGTTCGACCTGGGCCGGGAGCTCTACGAGCGGCTCGGCAGGCTCGGCAGGCACTTCGACACGATCGGCAGGTCGCTGACCGGGGCGGTCACCGCCTACAACCAGACGGTCAGCTCCATGGAGACCCGCGTCCTGGTCACCGCCAGAAAGCTCAACCAGCTTGGCATTACCGACGCTGAGCTTGAGATGCCGAAGCCGGTCGACGTATCGGCCAGGGCGTTGTCAGCGCCGGAGTTGCTGGCCGAGTCCGTACCTGAGCTGACCGCCGTCGCCACTGACCGGGGATCTGACCGGCTCGATCGGGACGAGCGAGGCAAGCTGCGGCCAGCGCCATCCGGCCCCGCGCTGGTCAGCGGATCGCGGCCGATGGGAGCCGCCGGCTGAACGAGGTCGACCGCACTGCTGGCTGCGGGCTACTTGCGGCGCTGGCGGAGTTCGTGCGGCAGCGCGAAGACCAGGCTCTCGCGCACCGCCTCGACCTCCTCCACCACCGAGAAGCCAGCCTCGGCAAGCCGCTCCATAACCTGCGAGACCAGTTCCTCGGGTACCGAAGCGCCGCTGGTCACACCGATCGTGCTGGCACCTTCCAGCCATGCCGGGTCCAGCCCGCTGACGTCGTCGACCAGATGAGCCGCACGAGCACCGACGTCGCGGGCAACCTCGACCAGGCGGACCGAGTTGGACGAATTCCGCGAGCCGACGACGATCACGACATCGGACTCCTTGGCGATCTGCTTGACCGCTGCCTGGCGGTTCTGGGTGGCGTAGCAGATGTCGTCGCTAGGCGGATCGATCAGCAGCGGGAACCGCTCGCGCAAGGCACCCACGGTCTCCGTGGTCTCATCCACCGACAGCGTCGTCTGGGACAGCCAGGCGACCTTCGCCGGGTCCCGGACCTCGATATTCGCGGCGTCGGCCGGGCCGTCAACCAGCCGGATGCTGGCCGGCGCCTCGCCGGTCGTCCCGATCACTTCCTCGTGGCCTTCATGGCCGATGAGCAGGATGTCGTATCCGTGGGCGGCAAACCGGCGCGCCTCGTTGTGCACCTTGGTGACCAGCGGGCAGGTCGCGTCGATGGTGCGCAGCCCGCGGGCCTTCGCGGCGTCGTACACGTCCGGGGCGACACCATGCGCGGAGAAGACAACCACGGCCCCCTCCGGCACCTCCTCGGTCTCCTCGACGAAGATGGCACCGCGCTGTTCCAGGGTGCGGACCACGTGCGTGTTGTGCACGATCTGCTTGCGCACGTAGACGGGCGCACCAAACCGCTCAAGCGCCTGCTCCACAGTCTGGACAGCCCGATCAACCCCGGCGCAGTAACCTCGGGGTTTCGCAAGCAGGACGCGCTTGGTCGGCACGGACATGACATCCATGGTAGGTGACCCCCGAACCACCCGTAGGTCGGCGACCTCGCATCCGGCGCGCCGTTGCGCCTGTCGGAGCGGGCGCTCATGCGGCACCATGACGAATGACACGATCACCCACGGGTGTTGGCCTGGGCGGACAGTCGCTGGCGCTGTGCTATCACGGTGTCATGAACCAGACCGCCGCGAGCTGCCTGGACCATTTGAGGGAGGCGGAAAGATGCGCTTGCCGGATCTGACGGACCGAATGATGGATCTCCCGGTAAGGGCACTGCGTACCGTGTTCGCCGGAATTGGGCGGATTCTGCTCGCAGCCGATCAGACGAGGCGCGACGAACGCGACTCCGACCACGGGGACTCGGCCGCCGAGGAGAACCATGATCCGCTCCGGACGCGGGCGCGGGCGAAGTCAGAACCCTGGTACGCCGCCGACCAGACCGCGGCCGTGACATCCCAGACCTTGGCACCAGTTGACGCCGCCGCCGGAACCGCCGCGGCCGGAACCGCCGCCACCGGAACCGCAGCTGGAACCGCCGCGGCCGGAACCGCTGCCGCCGGGACCGCCGGAACGGGGACGGCCGCTTCGGGCGCGCCGGCCAAGGCAGGCGACGCGGCCGGGGCGCGGACAGGCAGACCTTCCCGGCATATGAAGCCGACCCGCTCCGCGTTGACAAAGCGGCACGGAAGGGCCAAGGACCCCGGCCCGTCCGCTGACTCACGGAAGACCGCGGACTCCAGCCAGGGGCCAGTTCAGTCCAGGTGGCGATCACTCGACTCGACGGGTAACGTCCGGCTGCTGACCGCCGAGGACCTGGCCGAGGAAGAACTCAGGAACGCCGGGACAGCTACTACCGCGGCCAAGACGCCAACCGCCAAAGCACCGGCAGCCAAGACCACCCCAGCCAAGACGCCTGTGACCAAGTCGCCGACAGCCAAGACCACCGCAGCCAAGGCACCGGCAGCCAAGACCACCGCAGCCAAGGCACCGGCAACCAAGGCACCCGCGACCAGAACCCCGACCGCAAAGGCACCGGCAGCCAAAACCCCGACCGCCAAGACGCCCGCAGCCAAAGCACCGGCAGCCAAGGCCACCCCAGCCAAGGCCACCCCAGCCAAGACGCCTGCAGCCAAGGCACCTGCTGCCAAGGCGCCGACAGCCAGAACGCCTGCGGCGAAGACGCCTGTTGCGACGACGCCTGCTGCCAAAACGCCGACCTCTGAGACACCTGCGGCCAAGGCACCCGCAGCCAAGGCACCCGCAGCCAAGACCCCAGCCAGAAGACCCGCCGCACAGGCTTCGGCTTCCGCGGTCGCTGGTGCCACGCCAGCGGATGGCGCTAAGGCACCGCCCGTCCAGCCACGGTCGGTCAGCTTGCCGTTGTCCGGATACGACGACCTGTCGATCGCTTCGCTCCGGGCGAGACTGCGGACTCTGGATGCGCAGCAGCTTGGTGTCCTGATCGAGTACGAGAAGTCAACTGCCAGGCGGACTGAGGTGGTCACGATGTTCGAGCACCGGATCGCCAAGCTAAGCGGCGGCTCGACCTGAGGGCCGGCCGTCAGCCAGCGAGGAAGCAGCCATGCCGCTTGAGACCAGCCCAGAGGCACCCATTCCGGTCCGCACTGTTCTTCGGCTGGTCGGCGACTGGATCGGCCGCCTGGGCCGGGTTTGGGTAGAGGGTCAGATCGCCGAGTTGAGCAGGCGCGGTGGCACGGTGTACCTGACCCTGCGTGATCCGCTGGCTGCGGTGTCGGTCAGGGTCATCTGCCCGCGCCAGGTCTTCGAGGCGACAGATCCAGCCCCGGCCGAAGGCGCGAGGGTGGTGGCCTGGGCCAAGCCGGACTTCAACATGGCCAAGGGCTCGTTCGCGCTGAACGCTCTTGAGCTCCGTGCGGTCGGGATCGGCGAACTTCTTGCCCGACTGGAACGGCTGCGTCGCTCCCTGGCCGCAGAGGGCCTGTTCCGGCCAGAACGCAAGCGCCGGTTGCCGTTCCTCCCCAAGGTGGTCGGGCTGATCTGCGGACGGGACTCGGCAGCCGAACGCGATGTACTGCAGAACGCTGCCCGACGATGGCCGGCGGTCCGGTTCCGGGTCGAGCAAGTCGCCGTGCAAGGGCCGTACGCGGTGCAGGAGGTTACCGACGCATTGCAAGCGCTCGACGCCGACCCGTCGGTTGATGTGATCATCATCGCCCGCGGCGGCGGGTCCATCGAGGACATGCTGGCGTTCTCCGATGAGTCTTTGATCCGGGCGGTCGCGGCCTGCCGGACGCCAGTGGTCAGCGCCATCGGCCACGAGCAGGACGTCCCGCTCCTTGATCTCGTCGCCGACGTCCGAGCGTCGACGCCGACCGACGCGGCCCGCCGCGTTGTCCCCGACGTCACCGAGCAGTTCGCGCTCATCGCCGAGCTCAGGTCCAGGGTGCGCAGGCACCTGGCCGGCCGGCTGGACCGTGAGGCCGCCTGGCTGGCCGCGATCCGGTCAAGGCCAGCGCTGGCTAGCCCGGCCGCCGAGCTCGATCGCCGCCAGGAACAGATACTCGCCCTGACTGAACGGGCCCGCCGGTCGCTGTCGGCTCGCCTGGACCGAGCCGATGCGGATCTGGTGCACACCAGGGCGCGCCTGGTCGCCCTGTCTCCGGCCGCGACGCTGCGTCGCGGATACGCGATCATTCAGCGCGGCGATGCAAGCGTTGTCAGGTCGGCTGCCGAGGTCAGCCACGGCGAACAGCTCCTGGTGAGGTTCGCGGATGACCAACGTTCTGTTACCGTAAGCGATTGAACAACTACCTTGCGTATGCATTACTGAAGTGAGCAAGGTCACTCACTCAGCGTGGCGTTCTGGAGCGATAGTCTTCGGCGAAAACTAAGCTAAGTTTCAGCCATTGCAGCGCAGGCAGGCAGCGCTGGATCGACCTTCGTCCGGATACGCCCCCAAGCAGAACGTACCGGCCGCGGCCTTCCGCTTGCTTGCCTGCTTGCCGCAGCCGACCAGGTCAGGGAGGGCATGTCGTGCCGGTGCAGCCACGGTCAGCCGAGGTCGGTGATGCTGCCCGTGGAGACCAGGTCACCGGGCCAGCCAGCGCCGTCAGTGGCCGGCCGACTGAGGCTGACGGGGGACCGACCGTCTCGGCTCCGGTGACTGTCGGGCAGACCGAGGCGATGCTGGCCGAGGTCGCCGCACAGGCGACCGCACGGCTGACCGAAGTCGCCGCGCAAACCAGCGCACGGCTGGCCGAGGTCACCGCGCAGGCAAGCGCACGGCTGGCTGGGGTCGCCGCACGGACCAGCGCGCCGTTGACCCAGGAATCCGCCGTACCGGCTACCGCGCCAACGGCCGAGGAAACCGTCGCGCAGATCAGCGCGCCGGCCCAGGAAGCCGCCGCCCAGGCCAGCGCACCGCCGGCCCAGGAAACCGCCGCCCAGGCCAGCGCACCGCCGGCCCAGGAAACCGCCGCCCAGGCCCGCGCACCGTCCGCCATCCAGGCCGATCGATCAGTGGCGGTCGAGCAACCAGCCGCGCGGAACGCAGCCGAAGTCACCGCCGGAGCCCCCCCGTCGGCGGCTGACCGAAAGACGGCTTGGCGAGCGCCGGGTCTGGACGGAGTCCGCGCGCTGGCCGTTCTCACCGTTCTGGCATTCCACGAGAACCTGCCGTGGTTCCGCGGCGGCTTCCTTGGAGTCGATGTCTTCTTCGTGCTCAGCGGTTACCTGATCACCGACCTGCTGGCCGCGAGATTCGCCCGCGACGGGCAGGTGGGCCTAGGCACCTTCTGGCTGCGCCGGGCCCGGCGGCTGCTGCCTGCCCTCGCGCTCATGCTGGTGACTGTCACCGCGGCAATCGCGGTCTTCGAGCCGGGGCAGATCGCGGGGCTCCGGCCCGCTCTGCTCGGCGCGGTGACCTACACCAGCAACTGGTGGCAGGCGTTCCAGCACCAGTCCTATTTCACCCAGTTCGGTCCGCCGCCCGCGCTGCAGCATCTGTGGTCGCTCGCGGTAGAGGAGCAGTTCTACCTGATCTGGCCGCTCATTATCGCGGCGGTCCTAGTGGTCGTGCACGGCCCAGTCCGGCGGGCGATGGTCGCCTGGATCGGCGCCGTTGCCTCGGCTCTGGTCATGCTCGCGATCTACGTTCCAGGATCCGATCCATCGCTGGTCTACTACGGGACTGATACGCACGCCAGCGCGCTGATGATCGGCGCAGCTCTGGCGCTGACCTGGCCGCTGGCGCGAGTAGCCGCCGCGGCGGCGCCGATGCGGCGACGGCTGGACGTGGCCGGCCTGGTCGGGCTCGTCATCTTGGGCTGGGCGGTCTGGCACTATTCCGGAGCCAATCCCGCGGTCTACCCGTTCGGCCTGGTCCTGGCCGCCCTGGCGTCCGGCGGCGTGATACTCGCCGCGGCGGCACCAGGCCAGATCGGCACGCTGTTCGCCTGGCGCCCGCTGCGCTGGCTGGGCATCCGATCGTACGGGATCTACCTGTGGCACTGGCCCGTGATCGCGATCACTGCGGGCCTGGCCGGGCAGGCTGCCATCTCGATCCCGGCCAGGATCGGCGACGCGGCACTTCCCATCGCGTTGGCAGCCGCATCTTGGCACTGGATTGAAGAGCCAATTCTGCGAAACGGGCTGCGCGCGGATCTGCGGTACCGCAGCCGCCAACTGCGTCAGGCGATAACCGCAATCCGGAGCACACCCGCTGCCGCGCTTCCGCTGCTCGGCACGGTGGCGATGCTCACGGTCGCCTGCACGGCGGGCTATGGCATCCTCGCTCCGCAGACCGGCCCGACCCTGGAGCAGCAGAT
The DNA here is from genome assembly GCA_963850875.1 of uncultured Actinomycetota bacterium. GTDB lineage: Bacteria > Actinomycetota > Actinomycetes > Streptosporangiales > Streptosporangiaceae > Chersky-822. The sequence continues at coordinate 532,389 of CAWKNA010000002.1, read as the reverse complement.
CGCCGCGGGGGCTCACGTCAGCGCCGTCAGCCAGACGGCCGGGCCTAGTCCGCTGGCCGATCAGCCCGATCAGTGGCAGCTCAAGGCCGGTGACGGGCCTTATCGAGTCAGCCGCGACACGCCACCAGCTCCGCCGCCTCGGGTGCCCGGCTGGAAGGTGATGGCGATTGGCGACTCCGTGATGCTCGCCTCAGCCCCCGAACTGGCCGAGGCCCTGCCTGGCATCTACATTGACGCCAAGGTCAGCCGGTCGATGATCGCCGGCGTGAGCATAATCCAGCAGCTGGCGGCCGAGCGGCGGCTCCGCCCGATCGTGATCGTCGGACTGGGCACTAACGGCCCCGACTCGGATTACCAGGTTCAGCAGTTGCTGGCGGCCATCGGCCCGCACCGCTGGCTGATCCTGATCAATGTCTTCGAGCAGCGCTCGTGGGAGAACGAGGTCAACACAACGCTGGCCGCCGCGGCGCGCCGCTATTCGAATGTGCTGCTGGTCAACTGGCACGCGGCCATCGAGCACCGGACCGGGCTGCTGTGGAGCGATGGCATCCATCCGCAGCCCATTGGCGGCAAGCTGTATGCCAAGGTGGTACGAGCGGTTGTGCTGGCCGCGCTGCGCCATCGGCCGCGGCCACGACACCCGCAACCGCCGCCTAACCCTGGCTATCCGCTGCACGCCAGCGTCGCGAGGATGTGATGACAGCCGAACCCGCGCCAGCCGCCAAACGGCCAGGCTACGAACAGGCCCGTGACCAGCTGGCCGAGCTTGTGAAGCGGCTGGAGGCAGGCGGCCTGACGCTGGAGCAGTCGCTGGAGCTATGGGAGCAGGGCGAGCGCTTGGCGGCCATCTGCGAGGAGTGGCTAGAAGGGGCCCGTGCTCGGCTAGCGGCCGCGATCACCAGGCCAGCCGATGCGAGCGACGCCGATGACGAGGCCGCGAAGCCGTTCTGACCGCATTCGAGGTGGTTGCTGAAGAGCTGCCATGCAATGCCCTTAACCCTCAACCTGTCGGCCCGCAGTTCCCGGCTCGGAGAGACAGCGCGTGCGTGGCTACATAGGATTCCCTCATGGCCGACGGAAATGCCGAGGTTACGTCAGCCGCAGCCTGACGCCAAGGCGCATTCGCGCCGGCCGCGATCATCGATACGTCTGAGGAGGTGGAGCGGCGGCCCGTTCGGCCCAGGTGCCGGAAGGATCCGTAACGCGATCAGATGACCGATGATCCGACCGCTGCGGAGTCAGCGGCAAGCGGCAGCACCGACCATCCGCAGCAGGCACTGAAAGCGGGGCAGAGTGCTCCGGACCGCAATCTCGCGCTTGAGCTTGCCCGGGTGACCGAGGCTGCGGCGCTCGCTGCGGGACGCTGGGTCGGCCGCGGCGACAAGAACGGCGCCGACGCTGCCGCCGTGTCCGCGATGCGCCAGCTGATCAGCACAGTGTCGATGAACGGCGTGGTCGTCATCGGCGAAGGCGAGAAAGACCACGCGCCGATGCTGTTCAACGGGGAGCACGTCGGCGATGGCACTGGCCCCGACTACGACGTGGCTGTCGACCCGATTGACGGGACCAGGCTGACCGCTAATGGCATGCCGAACGCGATCGCGGTCATCGCGGTCAGCGCCCGCGGCTCCATGTATGACCCATCTGCGGTCTTCTATATGAGCAAGCTGGTCGCCGGGCCGGAGGCCGCGGACGTCGTGGACATCGACGCGCCTCCGGCCGCCAATGTCGCCGCTGTTGCCCGCGCCAAGCACTGCGCGCCGCACGACGTCACCGTGGTCATCCTGGACCGGCCGCGGCACACCGACCTGATCGCCGAGGTCCGCGCCGCGGGCGCGCGGATCAAGCTGATCACCGATGGTGACGTGGCCGGAGCGATCCTGGCCGCTCGCGACGGCAGCGGCGTCGACCTGCTGCTCGGTATCGGCGGTACGCCGGAAGGGATCATCGCCGCCTGCGCGATCAAGTGCACCGGCGGAATCATCCTCGGCAAGCTGGCGCCGCGTAACGAATCCGAGCGCGCCCGAGCCCTGGACGCGGGGCATGATCTGAACCGGGTGCTGACAACTGACGACCTGGTCGCATCCGATGACGCGTTCTTCGCCGCCACCGGGATCACCGACGGCGAGCTGCTGCAGGGGGTGCGCTACCGGTCCGGCGGCGCCACCACCCACACGCTCGTCATGCGGGCACGATCAGGGACGATCCGCAGCATTCACAGCGAGCACGCGTTGTGGAAGGTGTCCCGTTACTCGGTGGTGCCGTACTAGCCGACCGGGCGCGCCGCTAATGGCCACGCAGCACCGCACGCCAGCGGGACCGGCGCGGCGTAATCGCCTTCACCATGCCGCCGAGCGCCAGCGTGCGCACCTCGATCAGGCCGGCTTCCTGCCCGGCCGGTGCCGACCGGGCCGGCAGGTTCCGGCCACTGACGCTCCGGGTCCCCATGAAGGACCTGCCGACCATCTCGACCACGACCCCGGCCGGGACAATCAGCCTGATCTGACCTGCGATCGCGGTCGCGAAGATGGTTATCCGCCGGCTCTGCAGCGTCGCTTCGCGGAGGTCGAGGGTCACGTCCCCGCAGATGGCGGTGACCGCGAAGGAGTCGGGCACTACCCAGCGGCCCTCTCGCCGCTCCCGGGAGCAGATCGCCGTCACCGCGCGCCTGGAGTAGAGCCGAATCGGCTGACCTGAAGGCAAAGTCAGATCCTTGGTGAGCCCGGCAAGCTCGCCCAGCGTCCGCGCCGCCAGCGCGCGTTCAGATCGCTCGGCATGCTCGGCCAGCGTCAGCCGCCCATCGCCGGCCGCCTCGCTCAGCAGGTCAATCACCAGTTCGCGGTCTGCGTCTGATGCGCGCAGATCCTGCGGGCCGGGCCGGGAACTCACATCCTGACGATACCGGACCGGCGATCAGTGGTCAGTAAGGCGGCGCAGGCTCAGGTCCAGGTCGCGCCGTAGTCATTCGTGCCCAGTGCGATCACGGCATTAGTTGCGTTGGTGTAGTACAGCCGGCCAGCGCCTGCTCCCCATGCCAGCAGGCCTGGTGCGCCGATCGCCTTGGTGGGGCTGGTGTTCTGCCATGCACCCCAGGCATTCGCCACCGGGTTATAGCGTTTCGTCTGGACGAATCCGTCCGTGCCGAGCCCGGCAATCACGGTAACGCCGCTGTCCCACCGGGCAGCGATCACATCCCCGGCTATCGTGCCGCCGAGATCTTCCATTGGGCGCTCCTCCGGCTTGCCGAGGGCCTGGCGCATAGCCGCCAGGGTGGGGAAATTCGCGACATCACGGTCGATCGCCCCGCTGATATCGTACTGATGGATCGTCCATTGCCGCCATGGCAGCGGAACCCGCGGATGGCCGACCGGGCTAGATGGGTCGGCGATCCAGAGCGGGTACTTGCCGAGGCTCGCGGTGTTTCCTGCCTCGGCGAACGATAGGAAGGTATAGAGGATCGGCCTCCGATCCAGGCTTCTCGCCAGATCGGCCATTACCGCCGCGGCCCAGGCGTCGACCTGCGCGGGTCCGAGGCCGTCGGTCACCTCGAGGTCGAGCATGACGCCGTCCGCATCGGTCAGGCCGAGACTCCTCAGCTCGCCGATGAAGAACGAGACGGTGTCCGGGACGCTCACCGACGGATGAGCGAAGAGGTATGCGACCCGGCCCAGCTTCTGCTGAGCCAAGTAAGCCCAGTCGGCCGCGGCGTCAGGGTTCACATAACGTATGTCGCCCGGCTCAAGCTCGGTCAGCTTGACGGCGGCCCACCTGATAAGGCCAGCTTCAGCGCGCCAGGAGGCGGGCAAGCCCTGGTAGCTGGCAACGTCCACGCCCGGCAGCCGATTTGGGCCAGCCTGATCGACACTCTGGTCGGCCTGGCTGACCGGCTCGGCCTGGCTGACCGGCTCGGCCTGGCCGGGTGGCTCGTCCTGGCCGATATTTGCGTCGGTCTGGCCAATACTTGGGTCAGGCTGGCTGACAGTTGGACTTCTCCGGTCGACCAATCGACGAAGCCAGGTCAGCATGGCGCGACCATATCGCGTTCACTCTCCGTTCGCGATCCTTTCGGCATTGGCTACGGATCGCCTGATACCCACTATTTAACCGAAAAGGAGCGAAGGTCAACCATCGCGTTCCGTTACCGCAGGTAGCGCTCATGCGCCGCCTTTCCCACCGGGCAGCCGCCCTCGGCGCCACGGCAGACACCGATGTCACAAAGCCGACAGATCCACCGGACTGCGCCTGGGCCCCGCATCATGCCGACCAGCACCTTGCCAGCGAGCTGCTCGAATGTCTGGCGCTCGGCCGGGGAGAGCACGGCGAGCGCACGCTCAAGCACTGCAGCCCGAGCATCGGATACGGCCATCGCGGCGAGCCTGCCCTGCTCGGTCAGGGTCACCGAGGTACTGCGCCGGTCCGCGCCAGCGCCCCGTCGCACATATCCGGACTCTTCCAGCCGGTCGACCAGCCGGACTGTTCCTGACGAGGTAAGCCCGAGGACCTGGCGGAGCAGGTCGACCGACGGCTGGTCGAGGAAATGCAACAGTGCTGAGAGCGCCGCCGCGCCTGACTCAGACCGACCCGCCGCATCCGCCACCGCGTCAGCCGCCTGATCGGCGATCACCAAAGACAGGGCGCCAAAGACATTCGCCGCCCGGTCAAGGCTCATCGCGCCCTCGCCGAGCCGCCGAGCAAAGCCGGGCACAACACCAGCCGGATCGATCCGGCCATCGTCAGTCGAGTTCGTAGTCGAAGGCGAAGGTCCCGCCGGGACCGCCGGTCGAGATCGCGGAGCCAGTGCCGCGCAGTCCGTGCAGCTCACCGGTCGCCGAGCCGGGAACGACCTGCCAGCTTGATCTGGCCTCGCCGTTCTCGAAGGTGCCATCGGCCCGCAGGACGAAGCTGCCCTCTCGGCCCGCAAGTTTGCCGACGGTGCGCTGCAGGCCGGTGTACGCCGCCGTGCCGTCCTCGCGATAGCACATCAGAGCCTCCCAGCCGCCTTCCGCCTCCAGGTCCCCGCTGAAGCCGAAGGTCACCCGCGCTCTGGTCAGCTTCGCTCCGCCGGAAAGTTCCTGATAGGTCTCCTCGTCCCAGGACGACACCTCGAACGTGCCCGTCGCCTGTGCCATCGCGCTGCACTCCTCAACCCTAGTAGATGTGTGACTCACACACTAATCTAACGGCGTCATTGACCAGGCGCCACCGAATCGCGCCATCAGCACTTGGCCGTCTTGTGTTACCGGCGGGTAGGACTGGGCAGGACCACTGGTGACTCCCACGAACAGGACGGCCGATGAATACTCCCCAGGCGAATGGTGTTCGGCATGTCAGCGAGCGCGAAGCGCGGCAGACCGCGGAGGAAGCCAGGGAGGCGGGGTGGCGTCAGCCCAGCTTCGGCAAGCAGCTCTTCCTCGGTGACTTCCGGCTGGATCTGATCCACCCGCATCCGCGCCCGAGCGACGAGTCGAGCCGCCGCGGCGAGGAGTTCTGCGCCCGGCTGCGGGAGTTCTGCGAGACCTCGGTGAGCGGTGCGGATATCGAACGCGACGCCCTGATCCCCGACGAGGTGGTCAGCGGGCTGGCGGCGGCGGGAGCGTTCGGAATGAAGATCGCCCCGGAGTACGGAGGGCTCGGGCTCAGCAACCTGTATTACAACCGGGCGCTGATGATCGCCGGATCTGTCTCGCCGGCCGTGTCTGCGCTGCTGTCGGCGCATCAGTCGATCGGCGTGCCGCAGCCGCTGGCGCTGTTCGGCACCGACGAGCAGAAGCAGCGGTACCTGCCGCGGTGCGCGCGCGGGGAGATCAGCGCGTTTCTGCTCACCGAGCCCGATGTCGGCTCAGATCCGGCCCGGCTGAACACGACAGCGACGCTGTCGGACGACGGCTCAGAGTACGTGCTGAACGGGGTCAAGCTGTGGACCACGAACGGAGTGGTCGCTGACCTGCTCGTGGTGATGGCGCAGGTGCCCAAGGGCGAGGGGCATCGCGGCGGGATCACCGCCTTCGTCGTAGAGAGCTCCGCGGATGGGATCACCGTCGAGCGGCGGAACGCATTCATGGGCCTGCGCGGCCTGGAAAACGGAGTGACCAGATTCCATGAGGTCCGGGTCCCGGCCGCGAACCGGATCGGTGCGGAGGGCCAAGGGCTGAAGATCGCCTTGACGACGCTGAACACGGGCCGGCTTTCGCTGCCCGCCAGCTGTGCCGCGACCGGGAAGCTGGCGTTGAAGATCGCCAGGGAGTGGTCGGGCGAACGAGTGCAGTGGGGGCGGCCGGTCGGCGAGCACGAGGCGGTGGCCAAGAAGATCTCGTTCATCGCCGCGACCACCTACGCACTCGAAGCGGTTGTGGAGCTGTCCAGCCAGCTCGCCGACGACAAGCGCAACGACATCCGCATCGAGGCGGCGCTGGCCAAGCTGTACTGCTCGGAAATGGGCAGCAAGATCACCGATGAGCTGGTGCAGATCCGCGGCGGCCGCGGTTACGAGACCGCCGCGTCGTTGGCCGCGCGCGGCGAGCGCGGCGTGCCCGCCGAGCAGATGATGCGCGACATGCGGATCAACCGGATCTTCGAGGGATCCTCGGAGATCATGCGGCTGTTCATCGCGCGCGAGGCCGTGGACGCCCACCTGTCAGCGGCCGGCGAGCTGATCGATCCCAAGATCCCGGCCGGCCGCCGGGCCCGCGCGGCTGCCAAGGCGGGCGGGTTCTACTCCCGGTGGCTACCCACGCTAGTGGCCGGCGAGGGCCAGCGACCGGGGGCTTACGGCGAGTTCGGCCCGCTGGCTGCGCACCTGCGCTACGTGGAACGCGCCAGCCGGAAGCTGGCCAGGGTCACCTTCTACGGCATGGCGCGCTGGCAGGGGCGGCTGGAGCGCAAGCAGGGCTTCCTCGGCCGGATCGTGGACATCGGCGCGGAGCTATTCGCGATGAGCGCCGCGTGCGTGCGTGCGCAGCTGGACGCGACCGACGACGCCGGGACCGAGCGCGGTGCCTCGGCACGCGAGCTCGCCGACCTGTTCTGCACCCAGGCCCGGCTGCGCGCCGAGGAACTGTTCAGCCAGCTCTGGAGCAACACCGACGCCGCCGACTCCGCGCTGGCGCGGCGGGTACTCGCCGGTCGCTACCAGTGGTTGGAGGACGGCATCATCGACCCGTCAATACCCGGGCCGTGGATCGCTAATTCCGATCCGGGGCCGTCCAAGGCGGAGGATGTGCACCGCCACATAGGCTGATCCGCCGCGCCGCCGACCGAATTGGAGTCATGGGCTGCTGATCGGGACAACTACCCGGCTGCAGGGATCCCTGATCAGGCCGCGTTCATGGCTGTCTCCCTCGGGACCAATGCTCAGCCGAAGCTGTCGAAGTGGATCCGGTCCCGCTCGACCGGAATGAGCCGTGATCAGGCAGCGTGGCCGGTCGCGGGCTAGCCGCGCGGCGTCGCAACCGCGGCAACCCGTCCGGCGTCGTTGATAGTGACGCCTATTCAAATGAAGGGGATGTTCACCATGAGAGCATCCGCGATCACCGGCCGACGGATTCTGGCCGCGTGCGGCCTTACCTCGATCGCCTTGCTCGCGGCCGCGTGCGGTGCCGGGAGCACTGCCGGGCCGACTAAGACGATCACCGTGACGACCACGCCGTCGAGCCCGTCCAAGCCAGCACCGCCCGGCTCCGCTGGGCCACTGCCGTGCGTGACCACGGACCTGCGGCTGACCGTGGGCGCGGCTAACGGCGCCGCGGGCACGATCTACTACCCGCTCGACTTCACCAATACCTCCAGCTCGGCATGCACGATCTACGGCTACCCCGGAGTCGCGTTCGTCAGCTCACCGCACGGCAGCCAGATCGGCGCGCCAGCCGGCCGGCGTAGCAACACCGCGCCAGCTCTAGTCACCGTGGGGCCTGGCGCGACGGCGCACGCCACGCTCGCGGTCAGCGACGTGCTGATCGGCAACAACTGCCTGCACCACCAGGTGCAGGTGCACTGGGTCCAGGTCTACCCTCCTGATCAGTTCAGCGCGCTGTTCGCGCCGCTGAGCAGGCAGGGCTGCAATGACCGGTCGCTGGTAACGATGCACGTGAGCACCGTCACCAGCGGGCCGTGAGCTCAGGGCCGGTAGCGCTCGGCTCCGACCGCCGAGCGGACCCATTCCGCTCCACCAGTGTGAGCCGCTGGCGCGAGCCCAGGCGCACGTTAGGCCTCGGTGAGCATGGACGTGCGTCAGCAGGACGGGCAGCGTGGTTCGGGCGGAGGCGTTGCCGCGCCCTGGTTGATGATGGTGATGTCGCCGGAATTGTCAGTGACGGTAATAACATCCGGCGCGGTTTGCGCCTGCGGCACGGAGATGATCCTGCTGCCGAAGGAGGTATGCGCGTCGACCTGGTAGGCGGTAGGGCCTGGCGGCATTACCAGGGTGATATTGCCGAAGCTATCGGTGACCTCCACCCGGCTCGGGACCTTCGTGAACCTGAGGGTGATGTCGCCAGACTGATCGCTGGCGACGACGTCAGCCGCGGCCAGGCCGGTGACCACGATGTCGCCGAAGCTGTCCTGGAGCCTGGTGTCGCCCGTGAGGCCGGTCGCGCTGATGTTGCCGGAGTTGTTATCCAGCCGGATAGTGCCCGTCAGTCCGGAGGCGGTCAGATCGCCGAAGGTGTCCGTCAGCCGTATGTTGCCCGACAGGCTGGCGGCGCTAAGGTCAGCCGAATCGTCCGACAGCGCGATTGTGCCGCGAAGACCCCTGGCGTCCAGGTTGCCGAATGAATCGGCGACGGCGACGGGGAGCCCGGTCGGCACGGTGATTGCGAGGTTGAGCGAGCAGTTCCCGATCGGCTGCCGGCACTGGGCGCTGAGAGTCAGGCCCGCCGCGGTCACCTGATGGCTGAACGTTGGCTTGGCGAAGCTGCTGCGCAGGGTCCCCCTGACTGCGATCCGGCTGCTGTTGCTGGTGCTGAGGGTGACGTTTGCGTTGGCGATGGCCATGCGGACGTGACCACCGCTGGCCGGGACGCTGAGTGCGACCGAATAGCCGACCTCGTCCTGGTTTTCCAGGTAGATGACGGCCCGGTTGGTCCAGCTGCGGACGCCGAGCGCGATTGCCAGCAGCGCGATGGGGACGCCGATGGCGAGCACCGTGCGGCGCGCGGGTGTGCTGGGCTGGGCAGCTGTCAAGGTCTATCCCGCTCCTAGATAGCGCAGGACCGCCAGCACCCGTCGATGATCACGATCGGCAGGCGCCAGGCGGAGCTTGGCGAAGATGCTGTTGATGTGCTTTGCCACCGCTCCCTCACCGACCACCAGCGCGGACGCGATGGCCGCGTTGGAACGGCCCTCGGCCATCAGCGCGAGCACTTCGCGCTCGCGGGCGGTGAGGACGGCCAGCGGATGACGGCTGCGAGCGAGCAGCTGGGAGACGACTTCCGGGTCGAGCGCGCTGCCTCCCGCGGCCACCCGGTCGAGGGCGTCGAGGAACTCGGCCAGGTCTGCTACCCGGTCCTTGAGCAGGTAGCCGATACCATGCGGCCGGTCGGACAGCAGCTCGGTGGCGTAGCGCTCCTCCACGTACTGCGACAGCACCAGCACGCCGACCCTGGGCCAGCGGCTGCGCACCACCAGGGCGGCGCGCAGCCCTTCGTCGGTGAAGGTCGTCCGGATGCCGCCACCACGGCGTCAGGCTCGTGCCTGCCGACGGCTCGCAGGAACTCCTCGGCCTCTCCGGCAGCGGCGACGACGTCGTGCCCGGCCTCAGCGAGTAGCCGGGTCAGCCCTTCGCGCAGCAGGACCGAGTCCTCGGCGATCACGACCCGCATGGCAGCTCCACTTCGATAACGGTCGGGCCCCCGGCCGGGCTGTGCACCGAAAGCGTCCCGTCCACCCCGGCGACCCGGTCCGCCAGGCCGGACAGGCCCTGCCCGCGCGGGTCGGCGCCGCCAGCGCCGTCGTCGCTGACGACCACGCGCAGCACGTCCCCGTGGCGGACGATCGAGACGTCGGCGCGGGTCGCGCGGGCGTGCTTGGCGACGTTGGTGAGCGCCTCAGCCACGACAAAATAGGCGATGGCCTCGATCGATGCCGTCGGCCTGGCATCCAGGTCGGCACTCACCGTGACCGGGACCGGGCTCAGCGCGGCGAGACCGGAGATCGCGGCGTCCAGGCCCCGGTCGGTTAGTACTGGGGGATGCACGCCGCGTACCAGGTTGCGCAGCTCAATCAGGGCCTCCTTGGCCTCGGCGTGTGCCTGGTCGACGATGGCTTTGGCCGCCTCCGGGTCGTCGGCGAACCTGGCCTTCGCTCGCCCGAGGTTCATGGCGAGGGATACCAGCCGCTGCTGGGCGCCGTCATGCAGGTCGCGCTCGATCCGGAGGCGCTCTGCCTGCGCGGCATCGACCACCCGGGCTCGGCTGCGCTCGAGCTCGCCGATCCGGGCAGTCAGGTCCGCGCTGCCGCCCGGGCCGATCAGGTACCGGGCGATCGCGGTGTCGGCCACGACCAGGCCGTGAGTCAGGTGCGGCGCGGCGAACAGGACGATCAGGCCGAGGGCTGCCGTGGCTGCCATCTCCGCCGGGTCGCGCGGCACCACGACGCCGTACATGAGCCAGCCGATGATGGGCAGCCCGAGCATGGCCAGGGCGAATGACCACACCGCTGTGACGATCGCCGCCTCCGCAAGGCTGAGCGGGAACCGGAGCAGCGCATAGCCGAACTGGCGGCGGGTCGCGGCCCCGGCCAGGAACCGCCTGATCCGCCGCCACCAGCCGGCTCCTGAACTCAGGTCGATCGGCGGGGCGGGCATCGCCGTACCGAGCGTGATGGCGAACCTGGCCCGCTCGGCGCGGGCGAACTGCAGGCACAGCCAGAACATGGCCGCCAGGACCGGAAGGCCAGCCAGGAAGAACCACAGCGTGCCGATCCCCACCAGGGCCAAGGCCACGACCAGGAAGAACGCCAGGAAGCCGGTGACCGTCCCGGCTAGCAGGTGGATGACCGCCAGCCAGGTCTGCGCGGACACGACCGGGCGGACAGCCCGCAGCAGCACTCCGGCCTGCGGCATCCAGGCCGCAGGGCCGGTCCTGGCGCCGCGTTGTGCCATCAGCTCCTCCGCTGCCTGTCCTGATGCCCCCGGACGCGGGGGTTGATCCTGCAGCTGACGCTAAAGGACTGGTAGCGCGGCGCCCATCCCGCAGACATCCGGATCCGCACGGGCGCTAGTACCACCCCGGAATCGGATATCAGCGGGATGTTGCCAGGGCGCCCCCGCCTGCGACGCTGCCAGTGCCAGGGCAACCCTGCCCAGGTCATTCTCGCCCAGGCCCGTTCCGAGAGGAATAAGGATGAACGTCGAAATAACAGTGCCGTCGGACCCGCTGATCCGGGTCAGTGATGTGACCAAGCTGTACGACGGCGGCGGCCAGCCCGCCGTGGACGCAGTGAGCCTGGCGGTCGGCGTGGGTGAGGCGGTGGCGGTGATGGCCCCATCGGGCAGCGGGAAGTCGACGCTGCTGAACCTGATCGCCGGCCTCGATCGCCCGACCAGCGGCATTGTCACGGTGGCCGGCCAGCGGATCGATAAGCTCAGCGAGACCGGCGCAGCCCGATTCCGGCGGCAGCGGATCGGAATGATCTTCCAGTTCTTCAACCTGCTCGATGACCTGACGGTTGCCGATAACGTGTTGCTGCCGGCCCAGCTGGCGGGGATGCCGAAGGCGCGGGCCCGGGCCCGACTGACTGAACTGCTGGCAACGCTGCGGATCGAAAGGCACCGCGATGCCTACCCCGGCCGGCTGTCGGGCGGGGAGCGGCAGCGAGTCGCAATCGCGCGCGCCCTGGTGAACTCCCCGGCGCTGCTGCTGGCCGACGAGCCGACCGGGGCGCTGGACACCGCGACCGGCGAGGAGATCGGCCAGCTGCTGCTTGACCTGAACGCCGCCGGGCAGACCCTGGTCCTGGTCACGCACAATCAGCAGCTGGCAGTGCGCTATGCCAGCCGCACGGTCACGCTCGTCGACGGCCGGATCGCCAGCGAGGTCAACAGCCAGGTCGCCGGCCACGCCGCTGCGTTGGTGCAGCGATGAGGGCGTCCCCGGTCCGCCGCGCTATTCGCGGCGGGCTGAAGCGCCGCTGGGTACCGACCCTGGTGATCGCGCTCGTGCTACTGGCCTCCACCGGCGCCTCGGTGCTGGCACTCGGCCTCATCGTGGACTCCAGCGCCCCGTTCGACCACGCGTTCGCGGCGCAAAACGGTGCGCACGCCGAAGTCATAGTCAATTCGGCCCTGGCTACGCCCGCTGAGCTGGCCGCGACCAGGAAGCTGCTGGAGGTGACCGCAACCGCCGGGCCGTTTGCGGAAGTAGCCATCTCGCCCAACCAAGGCGGGTACCCGCTCGGGCCGATGACCATAGTCGGGCGCGCCAGCCCCGGCGGCCCGGTCGACGACCTCACCTTGCAATCCGGTCACTGGGCCACCAAGCCCGGCCAGATTGTCATGGCCAGCGATCCGGCGCCAGGCGAGTCCATCATGCTGCCGCTCGGCTCCAGGATCTCCGTGACTGGAGGGCCGGGTAGCCCGCAGCTCACCATCGTCGGCTTTGCCAATTCCGTTACCAGCACGGCCGCTGCCTGGGTGGTACCCAGTGAGATAGCCAGCCTGACCGCGGCCGGAGCTCCGACCAGCTCGCAGCTGCTGTACCGGTTCGCCAGCGCCAGCACGGCGGCAGAGGTTCGCGCCGATGTCGCCGCGGTGAGCGCCGCGCTGCCACCAGGCACCGTGGCCGGCGTGCAGTCTTACCTGACGGTCAAGACGCAGGAGACCGGGAATGTAGCGCCGTTCGTCCCGTTCCTGGTTGCCTTTGGCTTGATCGGCCTGGTCATGTCGGTACTGATCGTCGCCAATGTGGTCAGCGGTGCGGTAGTGGCCGGTTACCGCAGGATCGGCATCCTGAAGAGCATCGGCTTCACCCCCGGTCAGGTCGTGGCTGCCTACACCGGACAGGTTCTTGTGCCTGCCGTGGCCGGCTGCCTGGGCGGCGTCGTACTAGGGAACCTGCTGGCCATTCCGCTGCTCATCAAGACCGCCCAGGTCTTGGGCTCGGGTCGGCTGATCGTGCCTGTCTCGGTGGATGTGGCAGTTCCGGCGGCCATGCTGGCCCTGGTCGGCATCGCTGCGATGGCGCCGGCGGCGCGGGCCGGCCGGATGGGTGCGGTACAGGCGATCGCGGCTGGCCGCGCGCCCAGCCAGGGCCGCGGCCACGCGGCGCACCGGTTCCTGGCCAAGCTGCGGCTGCCACGGCCGGTGACCGTCGGGCTGGCGGCCCCGTTCGCCCGGCCGGCCCGCACCGCGGGCACGCTGGTCGCGATCTTGCTTGGCGCCACCGCGGTGACGTTCGCAGTTGGCCTGAGCACCTCGCTGCGGCTGGTGGTGGCCGGACTGTCGCATGACCAGACTTTGCCGGTGCAGGTCTCGCTCGCCAACGGCAACAACATCGGTCCTGCCGGGCAGCGGGCCATCGTGGCGGCGCTGCGCGCGCAGCCAGGCACCCAGCATCTCGTCGCCGAGGCTGATGACCAGGCGACCATGCCCGGCCTGTCGCGGCAGATCAACGTGACTGCATTCGGCGGGAACGCGACATGGACCGGCTATGACATTGTCAGCGGGCACTGGTACACCGGTCCCGGTCAGGCGGACGTGGCCACCGGCTTCCTCACTGCGACCGGCACGGCGGTCGGCGACACTGTCATGATCGGCTTGGACGGCCGCCAGATCCCGGTGCGGATTGTTGGTGAGGTGTTCGACTCGGCCAACCGCGGTATCGATATGATCACCAGCACCCAGACGGTGGCGGCGGCCGACCCGAGCCAGACCGAGCCGTACCAGTACGACGTGGGGCTCCGTCCCGGCACCTCGGCCGCGACCTACGCCCAGGCGCTGAGCAGCAGGCTCGGGGCCAGCTACTCCGCCCAGGTCAACAACCGGCAGTCGACCGTCGTGAACCTGATGGTCGCGATCATCGGCATGCTGACCCTGATGCTCGCGGTCGTCGCCTGGCTTGGCGTGCTCAACACCATCGTCATGCACACCAGGGAACGGGTGCACGACCTCGGCGTGTTCAAGGCAATCGGGATGACCCCGCCGCAGATGATCACCATGGTGATCTGCTGGGTCGCGGCTACCGGGCTGGTGGCCGGCCTGCTCGCGGTCCCGATCGGGATCGGAGTGCACCGGTACGTGCTGCCGGTGATGGCGTCGGCAGCCGACCTTGCCCTGCCCGCCAGTTTCCTGAACGTCTACGGCGGCCTGGAGATGGCCGGACTGGCGCTGGCCGGGGTAGTGATCGCGGTGGTCGGCGCGTTGCTGCCCGCAGGCTGGGCAGCGCGGATCCGCACCGCCACCGCGCTACACGCCGAGTGAGGAGGAGATGGCCGCCAGCACCTGCTGGGGAGTTTCGAGCTGGGGGAGGTGGCCGGTCGCGGTGAGCAGCTGGAATCGGCCGGCCGGGATGGCGTCGGCGAAGGCGCGGCCGGACTCGGCGTCAGCGATCTGGTCGCTGTCTCCCCACAGCACCAGGGCGGGGACGCCGCCACCGAATACCTGCTGTGCGGCGTGCTCAGGTATCAAGGCGCGGTGCGCGCCATGATCTCGGCCACCATCATCCGGCCGGAGGCGGCCGCCGCCAGCCGCCCGGGTATCAGGTTCGGGCTGATCGAGTACGCGCTTGCCCCGCTCGACGGCACACTCCCGGCGGGCGGCCCCGACACGCTGGCTCAGCTCAAGCGGGACCTGGCCGTGGTCGTCAGCGCCGAGGCGCTATTCACCCTGACCGACTTGTGCGTCTGTCTCCCGACGACGCGGTCGCCAGCGCGGTACGAACGGCGCGCACTCTCACCGAGGCGGCAACCCGCACCAGCGGATAACCCACGCGCCGCCCGGGCCTCACCGCCCAGCGGCGCTCCTTTCCCCGCCCAGGGCGACCCGCAGCGCGTTCTCCGCCGCGTCGGCAGCCGCCCGCGCCGTGATCGCGTGGGTGTGCGCCCGGTCAAGCTCATCAAGCCCGATGCAATCGAAGGCGACGCGCGCGTCGTGAGCCGCTAGCTCCAGCTGCCGTGCCGCCTCGTTCAGATCGACACCGCTGCTGCCTGTCTCAAAGTTGCTCCCCATCAACCTGTCCTTTGCGGTAAGGGCCAACTAGCCTGATCCCCTTGCAGGCCATCTACCCCACGCGGCCCGCCGCATGCAGACCGGCTTTTCGACGTCCATTTGCCAGCCACTTCCGGACCGGGCCGACCGCCGCGGTCAAGCCCGGCCCGCTACCGGGAGTATCTGGTGCGGGATAACCGGTACGGTGCCGCGGCGCTGCCATTCCCTGGGATAGCCGAGGGACACCTCCACGTGCCGGATCCCGTCATGCCAGATAGTCCGCGGAATGTGCAGATGACCGTAGACCACGGCGGCGGCGTTGAACCGCAGCGGCCAGTCGGCGGTGTGGATGGTGCCGCACCATTGCGCGAACACCGGGTAGCGCAGGACCCGAGTCGGCGCCCGGACGAGCGGGAAGTGGTTCACCAGGATGGTCGAGATGCCAGCTGGCAGGTCGGCCAGCCGCCGTTCGGTGACCGCCAGGCGGGCCAGGCACCACGCCTCAGTGCTCGGATAAGGATCAGGCTTCAGCCACACCTCATCGGTGCACACCACCCCGGTCGCGTAGGCGCGCTCAAGTCCCTCGGCCTTCGTCGCCGCACCCTCGGGCCGGAAGGTGTAGTCGTAAAGCAAGAACAGCGGCACGATCACGACCGGCCCGCCCTCGCCGTCCCAGACCGGGTACGGATCCTCGGGGGTCAGCACGCCTATCCCCCGGCAGATCTCCACCAGGTGCAGGTACCGCTGCTCACCGCGGAGCTGGACCGGATCCCGTCGGTGCGTCCACAGCTCGTGATTGCCGGGCACCCAGATCACCTTGGCGAACCTACTGGCCAGCGTGCTCAGCACCCATTGGATGTCAGCAGCCAGCTCGCCGACGTCGCCGGCCACGATCAGCCAGTCGGACGCCGATTCGGGCCACAAGTGCTGGACGATCTCGCGGTTCTCGCGATACCCGACATGCAGATCGCTGACGGCCAGCAGCCCCGGCTCGACCTTCCTGGCATCAGCCACAGAGCCGATGATCACACATCGGCGGATCGCTGTGAACGTCCGCGACCGGGCACGCAGTGACTCAGCCCCCGCATCCTGCGGCATTCACGGCGTCCGCCGCATCATCTGTCGCATCCAGTCAGCCCATTCCAGCTGACATTGGTCGGTGATTCTGCGGGACCAATGACCACCTACCTGGTGACGTGCGGCTCTTTACCTGATGACGTGCGGCTCTGGCCGGGGCAACAGCGACGGGGACTAGCTGGAACTGGCACGTCGGCACGGCTCCGCCGCACGCACTGTGCCCCGCAAAACAGGAGGGGATTGCGATGACAACACCGACATTGGTACCCGCAGGCTGGTACACCGATCCGGCCCGCCGGCACGAATACCGCTACTGGGGTGGCACCGACTGGACAGGCCTGGTCTCCGACAACGCGGTCACGGGCACCGATCAGCTCGAGGCTCCGCACCAGGCTCATGTGCCCGGGGCCCCGCTCCAGGCCGCGCCCGCAGCTACCGCGCTCGGACCTCAGGCGGCGCCCCAGTTCCCGTCGCCGCAGCGCCCGGCTGAGCCAGCCACGGTCAACACTGCGCCCGCCGTGCCCGGCGCAGTCCTGCCTCCGAGCGGCTTCCAGACCCCTGGATACGGCCAGCCGGTGCCCGCGTATGCGCAGGCCGGTCAGGGGTTCGATCCCAGGCTTTCTGCAGCCATGGCTGAATACAGCAAGCGGCGCTACAAGATCCTTACCGGCATGGGCGGTACCGTGACCATGGAACGGAAAGCGACAAACTTCAACTGGCTGCTGGCCGCATGCCTGTTCCTGCTGTTCGGCGTAGGCGTCCTTCTGTACGCGGGCATCTGGGCGATCTGGGGAGTGCACCGGAGCTATCGGGTCATGCTCGCCCTCGGCCCGCAAGGTGAAGTACAGGAGATGGGCGACGTTGCCGCCATCTTCGACCAAGACCGCTTGAAGGCTCATCGGAAGCGTTGTTTCGGCTTCGGCCTCACCTTCGCGATTACCGCGGGGATCTGGGCGATCGCGACCGTGGGCACCACGCTGACGGTCCATGCGGACAAGCTCACCGTTGGCCTCACGAATGGTGTCCTCACCATAATCCTGGCGGTCAGCGCTTACCTGCTGCTGAAGTCGGCACGAACGGCCGCGGCGAAGCTTGGAATGACCGCGTCCGGGCGGTGACATCCGATGCAGGGCTCGGGGCCGGCTGGCTTCCCCCGAACATTTCCATGCCTTCCTGCGAACGCACCCCTGGCCGCAGGTCCGCCGCCCGAAGACGAGCAATGGCCGGCACGCAGTGACCAACGGCCGTCAGACGGTGACTTGTGGCTCTGGTCGTGGCAGCGAGGAAAGGCGCTAGCTGGAACAAGCATTGGACGTGCGGCATCGGCCGGGCGGACGGTGCCCGCAAGACAGGAGAGATGCGATGGCAACACCGACGATGATGCCCGCAGGTTGGTACACCGATCCGGCCCGCCGGCACGAATACCGCTACTGGGGCGGCACCGACTGGAGCGACCTAGTCTCGGACTACGCGGTCACGGGCACCGACCCGCTCCAGCCGCTCGTGCCCCAGTATCCGTTCCAGGCCGCTCCCCCGGCGCCCGTGCTCCGGCCTCCGCCGCCGCCTCCTCCGCCGACCCCGCTTCCGCCGGCTCCGGTGCTCGGGTCTCCGCAGCCGCCACCGTTCGCTGCGCTACCGCTCGCGGCCGAGCCAGCCACGATCATCGTTCCGCCCGCTCCATCGGGGCCGCCCGGCCCGCCCGTCCCGCCGGCTCCGCCGTCCGCGGCGGTGGCCCGGCGCGGACGGCCAAGCTGGACTATTCCGGTGATCGCGGCCGTGGGGGTACTCGTCCTGATCGCCGGCCTGGTGATCTGGGCTCCATGGCGGAGCACTCCGCTGCTGCGGCCGACCGGGCTCGCGGCGGGCCCGTCGACCACTAGCTCGATAACGCTTCACTGGTCCCGTCCGGCGACCGGTCCGGCGCCCGATAAGTACCTGATCCTGGCAGCCGGTCAGGTCATCGGGTCGGTCCCAGGAACCGTCACGTCGTACCTGGTCCCCGGACTCGCCCCCGCCACCGCGTACCAGTACCGCGTGGCGGCCGAGCGGGGCGGCAAGCGTTCCGCCCTGTCCGCGGTGCTGACGGCGCGCACTGTCACCCCGCCCGTCTCGGCGGCCCGCCTGTATGGACCGTTTAGCACCCACTACCGGGTCGTCAGGTCCACCGGAGGGATTCCTGCTTTCTCGGTCGGCAAGGCGTGGACCGACACATGGTCGTTCAAGCCGAACTGCACGGCCGGGCCGTGCGCCTTGGTGCTCTCCGGACCCATCACCGGTCCCGGCAACTACGCCCCGACCCCATTCACGGTGGACCTGGCCCGTACGGGTGGCGTGTACACGGGGACGGCCAAGGCCCACATCACGGATTGCGCCGGCGTCCCCATCAGTAACACGCTGTCGTTCCGGCTGACACTCACCCAGGCAGGCGTCGTCAGCGGGGCCTGGGCGGCCACCGCATGGGACGGCACCATGGTTCTGTCCTCCCCGTACACATCGGTCGGCGGCGGCACCTACTGCCCCGCCCAGAGCATCACGGCTTCCCTGTCCGGGAGCCCCTGATCGAGCCAGGCTGCCTTAGCTGAGGTGCGTAGCCATGACTCTCAAGTTACCGATCTCGCCATCCCACGGGCGGCGGCAAGACCGCCGCCCGTGGATGTGCCGCTCGCGCGGCCGGCCAGCCGACCTACGATGAAGGCACCCTTGGTCTCGCGCGAGGACGTGCAACGATGCCCGAGTTCAGCTACACCGACCTGCTGCCGCTGGGTCCTGACACCACGCAGTACCGCCTGGTGAGTGACGGCGGAGTCACCGGTCGCAGTGCGTTTGGCCGCGAATTTATTGAGGTTGAGCCCGAAGCACTGACCCAGCTGACCGCGGCGGCGATGCAGGACATCGCTCATCTGCTCAGGCCAGCCCATTTGCAGCAGCTGCGATCGATCCTGGACGACCCGGAAGCGTCCCCGAACGACCGGTTCGTCGCCAGCGACCTGCTCAAGAACGCCTGCATCGCGGCCGGCTGGGTGCTGCCGATGTGCCAGGACACCGGCACCGCGATCGTGATGGGCAAGCGTGGCCAGCAGGTGCTGACCGACGGGCGGGATGAGGAGCACATCGCCCGCGGCGTGTACGACGCCTACACCAAGCTGAACCTGCGCTACTCCCAGCTCGCGCCGCTGACCATGTGGGACGAGCGCAATACCGGCACCAACCTGCCCGCGCAGATCGAGCTGTATGCGACCGGAGGCGGCGAGTACAAATTTCTGTTCATGGCCAAGGGCGGCGGCTCGGCGAACAAGTCCTACCTCTACCAGGAAACCAAGGCGGTGCTTAACCCGGAGCGGATGGAGGCCTTCCTGCAGGACAAGCTCCGCTCGCTGGGCACGGCCGCCTGCCCGCCGTACCACCTGGCCATCGTGGTCGGCGGGACCAGCGCCGAGTACGCGCTGAAGACGGCCAAGTACGCATCGGCCAAGTACCTGGACTCGCTGCCGGGCGCGGGCTCGCCCGCCGGGCACGGGTTCCGCGATCGAGAGCTTGAGCAGGCGGTACTCCAGATCACTCGGCGGATCGGCATCGGCGCCCAGTTCGGCGGCAAGTACTTCTGTCATGACGTGCGGGTGATCCGGCTGCCCAGGCACGGCGCGTCCTGCCCGGTCGCCATCGCGGTCTCCTGCTCGGCCGACCGGCAGGCCCTCGGCAAGATCACCCGCGATGGGGTGTTCCTTGAACAGCTGGAGACCGACCCGGCGCAGTACCTGCCTGACGCCGCTGGCGACGAGCTGGACACCGAGGTAGTCAGGGTCGACTTGTCCCAGCCCATGGCCCAGGTCAGGGCCGAGCTGTCGAAGTATCCGATCAGAACCAGGCTGTCGCTCACCGGACCGCTGGTGGTCGCCAGGGACATCGCGCATGCCAAGATCGCCGAGCGGCTGGCCGCTGGCGAGCCGATGCCGGACTACCTGCGCGACCACGCGGTCTACTACGCAGGACCGGCCAAGACCCCGGCGGGCTACGCTTCCGGCTCGTTCGGGCCGACTACGGCGGGCCGGATGGATTCGTACGTAGACCAGTTCCAGGCCGCAGGCGGGTCGCTGGTGATGCTGGCGAAGGGGAACCGGTCGGCCGCCGTCACCGCTGCCTGCAAGGAACACGGCGGGTTCTACCTCGGCTCGATCGGCGGCGCAGCGGCGAAGCTGGCGCAGGATTGCATCACCAAGGTGGAGGTGCTTGAGTACCCCGAACTCGGCATGGAAGCCGTCTGGCGGATTGAGGTGCGCGACTTCCCCGCGTTCATCGTGGTGGACGACAAGGGCAACGACTTCTTCGCCGATGTGACAGCGCCGAACGCGCCGGTGCTCAGCATCGGCCACGCCCCGACCTGAGGACATCGCAAATGAGGCAGGCACCAGCCGGGTTCCGGATCGAGCGTGACTCGATGGGCGAGGTCGCCGTGCCGGCGGACGCGCTCTGGGCCGCCCAGACGCAGCGCGCGGTGCAGAACTTCCCGGTATCCGGCGAGCGGCTGCCTGGCGAGCTGATCCGGGCGCTGGTCTCGATCAAGGGAGCAGCCGCGACCGTCAACGGCGAGCTTGGCGTGCTCGAGCCGGACATGGCCAGGGCGATCCACGACAGCGCCGCCGAGATCGAGCACGGCGCCCACCTCGACCAGTTCCCGGTGGATGTGTTCCAGACCGGCTCGGGCACCTCGTCGAACATGAACGCCA
Source organism: uncultured Actinomycetota bacterium (assembly GCA_963850875.1). GTDB lineage: Bacteria > Actinomycetota > Actinomycetes > Streptosporangiales > Streptosporangiaceae > Chersky-822. The sequence continues at coordinate 511,452 of CAWKNA010000002.1, read as the reverse complement.
ACGAGGTCATCGCGACCCTGGCAGCCCGCCGCCTGGGCCGGCCGGTCCACCCCAACGATCACGTGAACGCGTCCCAGTCGTCCAACGACGTGTTCCCTTCTGCGATCCATCTCGCCACCTGCTACCAGCTCAGCCGAACTCTCGGGCCGGCGCTGGCCGGGCTGGCCGCCGAGCTCGCGGCCAAGGCCGCCGAGTTCGCCGATGTGGTCAAGAGCGGCCGGACGCATCTGATGGACGCCACGCCGGTCACGCTCGGGCAGGAGTTCGGCGGCTACGCGGCCGCGGTGCGGAAGGGGATCGATCGCGTCGACGCGGTGCTGCCCGACGTCGGCGAGCTTCCGCTCGGCGGGACCGCGGTCGGGACCGGGCTGAACGCGCCGCCAGGCTTCGCCGCGGCGGTGATCGCCCGGCTGGCCGGCGACCTGAACCTGCCGCTGACCGAGGCGAGGGACCATTTCGAGGCGGCGGGCGGGCGGGACGCGCTGGTCGCGGCGAGCGGGGCGCTGCGGACAGTGGCCATCTCGCTGTTCAAGATCTCCAACGACCTGCGCCTGATGGCCTCTGGCCCGCGCACCGGGCTGGCTGAGATCACGCTTCCGGACCTGCAGCCCGGATCCTCGATCATGCCGGGCAAGGTCAACCCGGTGATCTGCGAAGCCGTCTGCCAGGTCTGCGCCCAGGTGATCGGCAACGACGCGGCCGTGGCGTTCAGCGGCTCGGCCGGCAGCTTCGAGCTGAACGTGATGATGCCGGTCATCGCGCGGAACCTGCTGGCATCGATTGGCCTGCTCGCTGCCGTCGCGCGCCTGCTGGCCGACCGCTGCGTGGCCGGCATCACCGCAAACGTGGAACGGCTGCGCGCGAACGCGGAGTCCTCGCCTGCCATTGTCACCGCGCTGAACCCGTTCATCGGCTATGAGGAGGCGGCCGCCGTCGCGCATGAGGCACTGGCGTCGGGCGCTGCGATCAAGGACGTCGTGATCGGCCGCGGTCTGGTGGCTCGGGGCGCGATCACCCGCGAGCAACTCGATCAGGCGCTCGATGTGCTGGCAATGGCCAAACCGCGCGGTTAGGTAACGTCTAGCGAAATTCACATCGGGCTCACAGAAATCTGCCAGCCGATCCGCGTAGATTTCACCCCATGCAATCTGTCCTGGGTCCCGGCTACCTGGTTGCGGGACGCTACCGGCTGCTCGATCAGGTCGGCCGCGGCGCGATGGGAATCGTCTGGCGCAGCCGGGACGAACTGCTGGATCGCGACGTCGCCGTCAAGCAGATCGTGCTGCCGCCGATGGCCTCAGCCACCGAGGCGGACGCCAGCTATGAGCGCACGCTGCGCGAGGCCAGGACGGCCGCCCGGCTGAGTCACCCCGGTCTGGTCACCATCTTCGATGTGGTCGAGGAGCAGGGCACGCCGTGGATCGTAATGGAACTGGTCCGCGCCCGGCCGCTCGACCAGGTGATCGCCGAGGACGGCCCGCTGCCGCCAGAACAGGCCGCGCAGCTCGGCCGGGGACTGCTTGAGGCACTGGTCGCGGCGCACGCCGCCGGCGTGCTGCACCGGGACGTCAAGCCGAGCAACGTGCTGATCAGCGGCGACGGCAAGGCCGTGCTGACCGACTTCGGAATCGCCACGATCCAGGGCGATCCCGGGCTCACCCAGGCCGGCCTGGTGGTCGGAACTCCCGGGTTCGCCCCACCTGAGCGAGTCCGCGGCGAGCCTGGCCACCCCGGCCTCGGACCTGTGGTCGCTTGGCGCCACTCTCTACGCGGCGGTGGAGGGCCGGGGGCCGTTTGACCGCGCGGGCGGCTCCGCGGCGATCGTAGCCAGCGTCGCAACCGAGTCGGCTCCCAGAGCGCCATCGGCCGGACCGCTGGGCCCGGTGATCGAAGCGCTGCTGCGCGTCGATCCGGCCCAGCGGCCGGACGCGGCGACGACTGCCCAGATGCTGACCGACGCCGGGTCGGCCGCCCAGTCTGCCGGGTCCGCCAGTGGGCACGCTGGCTCGCCGGACCTCGGCCCGGCCGGCCTGGCCGATCCGGCCGCCCAGTCCCCGAATGCGACCACGGCCACTCAGATTGTCGCCGTTCCGGCAGCCGTTGAGCTGGCCGCCGGACAGCAGTCCGGCGACCCGACCGGTGCCGGAAGCGCGCGAGCCAGTGCCGCAGCGGGCCCAGCGGGGGCTGGCCCGGTCGGTCCGGCCGGAGCAGCAGCTCAAGGTGCGCAGGCGGGGAGCATCCGGTCGGCTCAGCCGGGTGCCGGGCCAGCTGGCGACGTGGTCCCCGATCTGATGGCGACACCTGTGTTCGCTGAACTTAAGATGCCGGTGGCTCCGGGGTCGCCGGACCTGCCGCACCGCACTGACGCGCTAGCGCAGCTCGGCCCGCTGGGCCCGAGCGGTCGGGCGGGTCTGGGCGGTGCGGCAGGTCTGGGTGGTCTGGCCGGTCCCGGAGGTCCGGCGGACCCGGGCGCGGAGTCGCCATCGGCCAGTCAGCCCGGCGGTCCTGGGGCCGGTTCGGGCACTGAGCGCTCCCGGCGCGGGCTGGTGTTGCTGGCTGCGGCCGCCGCGCTGGCCATCGTGATCGGCGGCGTCTGGTTTGAGTTCCCCAGCTTCCGGGCCTCCATCGCACAGGGCCTGGACCAGTCACCCAAGGCGAGCGTCGGCTCGGGCGGCGGCGGCTCGCACCAGACGCACGGCAGTTCCGACCCGAAGGGCGCCGATCCGGGGACTCGCGGGTCGAGGCAGTCGTCGCCCGGGTCCGCCCCGTCCGGCGGGCACACGACCCCTGGCCATTCCAAGTCTGGCGGACCGAGCCCGTCCGGCAAGCCGACGCCATCTGGCTCGCCGAGTCCGACAGTCAGCCCTAGTCCGACGCCAAGCCCGACCACCAGCCAACCACCGCCGGCCGGTTATGTCTGGCAGTCGGTGCCCGCCGTGCTGATCGGGACAACGGCCGGTTTCCGCGTCGCCGCGCCGGCCAGCTGGCTGATTATCCCTGGCCTGGTCACCGTCTTCAGGCCGCCGCTCGGCAGCGCCCGGATGGATGTCGACCTGAACCCGTTCGCCGTGCAGGGGCCGGTCAGGGAGGCCAAGTACAAGCAGGCGGTGGCGATCGCCACCCACCGGTACCACGACTACCACCTAGTGTCGATCCTGGCCATTACGTTCCACGGGCACCCGGCAGCGACCTGGACCTTCTGGTGGCGAGCACGCACCAGCACGGTGGCAACTGATGTGACGGAGGTCATCTTCACCGCCCAGACCTCGGCCGGACCGCAGCCATATGTGCTGTCGATGTCGGCACCAGCCACCCGTGCAGGCTGGGCCAGCGCGATCTTCCGCGTCGCGATGCGGACGTTCAAGCCGCTGCCGTAGCTGTACGGCAGCGGCCTGGCGGACGCCAGCCCAGAGGCCAGGCAACCCGCCCGGCCAGGCAACCCGGGTCACGCCAGACCGGCGAATGCCAGCCGGGCGCCCGCGGACGCCAGCCCGCCCGCAGACGCCAGCAGCCAGGCCGGTCCAGCCCGGCCGGGCTCAGTACCAGCCGTAGGCCGTCTCGTGCCCCCACGCACCGCAAGGCGAGCCGTAGACCGACTGGATATAGCGCAGGCCCCAGCGGATCTGGGTGGCCGGGTTCGTCTGCCAGTCTGGCCCGCGATAATCCTGGCCGGCTGATGGCCGGGCTGGTCCGGCGGAAGCTACGGCAAGCGCCGTGGCGGTGATTGAGGCAGCGACAATAGTGCCGGCTGCCGCGGAGATGGTAGTTCTGGAGGGTTTTGCGTAGATCTGACGCAGGCGGGTCAAGATGTGCCTTCGGTCGAGCACGCGGGACGTGCCTTCTTTCACCCAGGGCACGGCCGGCGCCCTGATGGTCGGGCGCGGGCTGCGGCGTGCGGACGGGCCGCGGGATCATGGCGACGGGGGGATTACCTGGTGCAGGTCGTCTCGCACGCTGGGTGCTGCCAGCCATCCACTCTGCCCGCCCATTCAGGCCGTATGTCGCAAAACCGGCATACGTGCTGTATGAGATAGCTCACAGTCGGTGCCGGAATGTACGGCGTCGGTCGTCACGGGCACCGCGGTCGCCGGGGCTGCGCTACCTGGGCCTGCTTGAAGCAGCTGGGGACACAGCCGCTGGTGACCGCTTGGCGACCCGCCCAGTCCTCGCAACTTTACGTTACGAAGAAGTAACGTTAGGTCGCGGAAATCATTGCAACGCCGAAACGGAAAGCCCGGTGCCGCTCGCCGCAGGATGGTTACTGAATGTTTCGCTGTGACAACTGAGAGCTAGTAACCGGTCGGTCTTAGTACCAGTTGTGGCCCTGCCAGAATGCCCATGCATTGCACGGTGAGCCGTAGCGCTGCTTGATATAGCCAATGCCCCACTTGATCTGGGTGGCCGGATTCGTCAGCCAGTCAGGTCCGGCCGTGGCCATCTTCGATCCGGGCAGGGCTTGCGGGATGCCGTAGGCGCCGCTGGCGTTCGCCGCGTTCCATCGCCAGCCGCTCTCCCTGGAAAAGATGTTGTCCAGGCAGCCGAACTGGGCGCTCGCGCTGAACCCGAACGACGGCAGCATGCGGTACGCGATCGCCTGAGCCGTACCCGGATTGGGCGGCGGCGCGTAGACGGTGGGTGCGCCGCCTGCTGGCGCAGGCACCGGCTGGACCTGGGCCACCTTCGGCGAGCTGACCACCTTGAACGTCTTGGTGGCGACGGCCATCAAGATGATGTGCTGCCGCTGCTGTTCGAGGTGCGCGGCTGGCGCGCTGGTCGGAAGCTGCGCCACGGACTCGGCCAGGGGGTAAGTCTGGATTGTCTTCGTCTGGTCGATCATGTATCTGGCGCCGCCAGCGATGGCTACAGCTGCGATGACAGTCGTGAGCAAGAAGGCACGAACGCTCCTGCGTGACCGGCGTCCGCCGGACAACCGCCTGCGGTGCTGTGACAATGCCATCCTTCCCTCGGCCGCGCGCGCCGGGCAAGCCGCCAGGTGCGCAGGACCGCTGCGGTCAAGGCAGCGAGTCATGTGATGGATTGACTACCAGGAGTGGCCAGCACTATTACGGGGCAGAACCACCGAAACAAGGAGCCATGTCCATCGCGGCACCACGTTGCCAGAAGTGATCGACTCGACCAAGCGTTTCGGAAGAAAAAGTTGTGGCGGGCGCCCAGGAATTTGTGTCGCGCAGATCACGGATTGGCAATTAGTACAGTAACAATTACAGGGCGTAGCCACGATTGACCTGTGATCACTGCCCGGTAGCTGGCTGCCGCGCGACACGCCGGCACTACCCTGCGGCGCCGGTTCGGGCTAGCGTGCAAGCAAGGGCAGGAACCGGGTGAAGGACGCTGAAAATGAGCAGGAAGCCGGCGGTGCCGGGAAGCGAAGGCGGTGCGGCAGCCACGCAACGCCGCGGCTGGACGATGGATCTCGGCCAGGCGGACACAGTGCTGGCTGGAGCGCGCAACGCGTTCTTTGTGATGGTCGGCGTCCTGGCCGTCTTGTGGATCATCCAGATCGTGAACGTCGCGAACCACTACAGCCTCGACCAGAGCTACGGGATCCGGGGGCGGGACCTGTCGACCCTGCCCTACATCTTCACCGCGCCGTTCCTGCACGTGAGCTGGACTCACCTTGAGGCCAACTCCGGGCCGCTGTTCATCTTCGGCTTCCTGGCCGCCTACCGAGGCATCGCCAAGTTCGCTGGTGTCACCGCCGTGGTGGTGGTGACCAGCGGCCTGGCCGCCTGGTTCTTCGAGAGCTCCAACGTCGTCGGCGTCGGAGCCAGCGGCGTGGTCTTCGGCTACTTCGGCTACATCATGGTCCGCGGGATCTTCGACCGGCACGGCATCGACGTCCTGGTCGGCGCCGTGATGGCGCTGTGCTTCGCGTATCAGTTCAGCGTGCTGCTACCGCAGCAGGGCATCGGCTGGCAGGCCCACATCGGCGGCTTGGTCGGCGGGATCCTGTCCGGCTGGGTGTTCAGGGACCGGCGTGTCGTCAAGGCCAGGTCCGCGGCCAAGGCCAGACCGGCCGCGGTCGGCGCGGCCAGCCCTGGCACGAACGTCGCGATCAGGCCGGACAGTCCAGGTACCGTCAGCGGCCAGGGCAGCACGGCCAGCCCAGCGGGCGGCAAGGGATTCAAGGTGGACCCGACCAACCCGCGCGCCGATCTCTACAAACAACTGGACGACCTCGGCCTATAGCCGCTCAGTTGCGGCGGGCCGGCGATGACGGTTCGGGTGGTTCGTCGCCGAGCAGCCAGCGGGCACCAGGACCGAGGTCCGCGGCCGCGTCGCCATCGTTGTAAAGGGCGCACCGGCGCAGGGACAAGCAGCCGCAGCCGATGCAGCTGCTGAGCGTCGTGGACAGCCGGTTCAGCTCAGCGATTCTTGCCTCGATCCCCGCCTGCCACATCCGGGCGGCGCGGCTCCAGTCCGCCCTGGTGGGCGCCTTGCCGGACGGCAGCCTGTCCAGCGCCGACTTGATGTCGCGCAGCGAAAGGCCAAGCTGCCGGCCGGCCTTGATGAATGCCACCCGCCGGAGCATGTGCCTTGGGTAGCGGCGCTGGTTTCCCGTCGTCCGCTCGGCCGCGATCAGGCCGAGATCCTCGTAGTACCGCAGCGCCGATGGCGCGGTCCCGCTCCGGGCCGCGAACTCGGAAACCGTCAGGTAGTCGGCAAGCGCGGGCATCGGAAGAAACGTTACCCGCCGCCTGACTTGACTTCAAGCGCACTTGAAGTTCAAGACTCGGGTCCATGGACGTCAAGCGTGCGACCCGGCCCGTTGAGTTCGCTGACCTGCCTGGCCTGATGGCGCTAATGGCCGGCGATGAGAAACATGACTTCGCAGCCGCCAGCACTCTCGATGTGCTCTGGGTCCTCTACGACCGGGTGCTCCGGGTGAGCCCCGACTCGTTCGAAGACGAGGCGCGGGATCGATTCTTCCTGTCCAAGGGCCACGGGCCGATGGCCTACTACGCGGTGCTTGCGGCGAAGGGATTCCTCGAGCATTCCGTGCTACCCGGTTATGGCGATTTCGACTCGCCGCTTGGCCACCATCCGGACCGGACCCTGCTGCGCGGTGTCGAGATCTCCAGTGGCTCGCTCGGCCATGGGCTGCCACTTGCCGTCGGCACGGTGCTTGGCCTGCGCGCCAGGGGACTCACTCAGGCCCGGGTATTCGTCCTGTCCGGCGACGGGGAACTCGATGAAGGCTCTGGCCACGAGGCGATCGCCTTCGCCGGCCGGGCCGGCCTGGACGCCCTGCACTGCATCGTGGTGGACAACGGCTCGGCCACCTATGGCTGGCCGGGCGGTATCGAGACCCGGTTCAGCCGCGAAGGATGGTCGGCCGTGCGAGCGGACGGCCGCGATCATGCGGCTCTTGAGGCGGCGTTCACCGCCCCGCACCCGGGCCAACCGCACGCTGTCGTCGCGGTCGTCTAGTCAACGAAATCAAGCCGGAGGTCCGATGGACGGCATGCGGGAGCGCTTCGCGCGGGTGATGACCGAGCTGCTTGACGATGATCCGCTGCTTGCCCTGGTACTCGCCGACATCTCGGCCGACGCTTTCTGGCCAGCGGCCAGGCGCCACCCCGACCGCGTCATCAATCTGGGGATTCGTGAGCAGCTCCTGGTCAGCGTGGCCGGCGGTCTGGCACTCGCCGGGATGCGGCCGGTGGCGCACACGTTCGCGAGCTTCCTGATCGAGCGCCCATTCGAGCAGATCAAGCTGGACCTGGGTCACCAGGGCGTCGGCGCGGTGCTGGTCAGCTCGGGAGCGTCTTACGACTACGCGGCCGAGGGCCGCACCCATCAGGCACCTGGCGACGTGGCGCTGCTCGACACCTTGCCTGACTGGACTGTGCACGTTCCCGGTCATCCGGACGAGGCCGAACGCGCGCTCCGGGCAGCGGTCGGCGCCTCGGGCTCGGTGTATCTGCGGCTCTCCGTGCTGGCTAATGCCGCGCCACTGGCGACCAGCCTGGAGTCACTCACGGTGCTCCGGACTGGCTCCGCAGGCACGGTCATCGTCGTCGGGCCGCTGGCCGACGCGGTGCTGCAGGCGACCAGCGGAATGGATGTGACCGTACTCTACGCGGCCACGGTCAGGCCCTTCGACGGCCGGACGCTGCGTGCCACCCTTGGCACCCCGGACATCGTGCTGGTCGAGCCTTATCTGGCCGGAACCTCGGTACCCGCCGTCGCTGCGGCGCTCGCTGACATTCCGCACCGGCTGCTCGGGCTCGGCGTCAGTCGCGAGGAACTGCGCCGCTACGGCAGTGCGACCGAACATCAGGCCGCCCGGCGGCTGGAACCCGCCGCCCTGCGGGCTGACATCTCGGGATTCTTCGGGGCGAGGCTGGACTCCCCTGCTCGACCGGCCGCTGCGCGGCACCTGGTCTGACCGTCGCTGCCGCACCCATGCGGCGCGGCCGTGAGCGGCGGGCGCACGGAGCATGAACAACCGGATTCGAAGTGCGTCGACCGCTCTCCTAGCGAGCCACAGCCCGCTAGCCGGGGTACTGTTGGGCCACAGTCGGCCCAGTCCCGCGGCGTACTCGTGACTGCCACAGTCGGCCCTGCCGCCCCAGACCCTGGCGGCACATCCCAGCCGGTCAGCGATGTGCTCAGGAGTCCTCCGTGCGACCCAGCGAAGCAGCAGCAACAACAACCGCCACCACACGACCTGACACCCGATCCGCCGAGCCCGTCGCGGCGCAAGCTCACGCGGCGCAGCCCACGGTAACGCAGTCCCCCGCTGGGCCCCTGGTCGGAAGTGCTTACGCCGAGCTGTCCAGGCAAGTGCGGGAGGCAGGTCTGCTCAAGCGGCGTCCCGGCTATTACGCCTGGAAGATCGCCATCACGGCGGCGGCTATGGGGGTCGGCTGGGCAGCCGTCGTGCTGGTGGGCAACTCATGGTGGGTCCTGGCGGTGGCCGCCTTTCTGGCGGTGATCTTCGCCCAGTTCGGCTTTCTCGGCCACGACGCCGGGCACCGGCAGATCTTCGGCTCCCGGCGGGCTAGCTATCTGGCTGGCATCCTGCTCGGCAATCTCGGCATCGGACTGAGCTACGGCTGGTGGGTAAGCAAGCACAACCGGCACCACGCTCACCCCAACACCGAGGGCGCGGACCCGGACATCATGCTCGGCGCGCTGGCATTCACCGAGGCTCAGGTTGGCACCTGCCGGGGCGTGGCCCGGCTGGTCTACCGCTATCAGGCGTACCTGTTCTTCCCGATGCTGCTGCTTGAGGCGGTCAACCTGCACGTCGCCAGCATCCGCGCGCTGGCCAGCCGGGCGTCCGGGCGCCGGCCGGCCGAGACTGCGCTGCTCGCGGTCCATTTCGCCGGCTATCTGACCCTCGTGCTGCTGGTGCTCGGACCGGTGAAGGCGGCCGTGTTCATCGTCGTGCAGCAGGGCCTCTTCGGGTTGTATCTGGGCTGCTCCTTCGCGCCCAACCACAAGGGCATGCTCATCTTGAGCGCGGATGACCGCAGCGATTTCCTGCGCCGGCAGGTACTCACCTCCCGCAATGTCAACGGCGGCTGGCTGACCGACCTCGCACTCGGCGGCCTGAACTACCAGATTGAGCACCACCTGTTCCCATCGATGCCACGTCCCAACTTGCGCCGTTCCCAGCCGCTGATCAGGGAGTTCTGCCAACAAGCCGGTCTGTCTTACTGCCAGACCGGCTTGGTTGCCTCCTTCAGCCAGGCGCTGCGGTACCTCAACGCGCTGGGCCGGCTAGCCGGCCTCGGCACACCAGCCTGAGCTCCCGGAACGATGTGCCACAGGTCCTTACGTTGGCGGTGGTCCAATCCAGTCCTGGCCTGTGGTCCGGTGTCCTGCGGTACGTACCCTGGCACCGCTCGGCCCGCGCCATGGCACCTTCAGGACCAGCACGACGGTGTCGTCGCTGACCTCGCCATGGCTGAATGTCCTGACCGCCCTCAAGATCGCGTCGGCCATCCGCGCCGCGGACACATTTCCCAGGCCAGCGACGAGGTCCCCGAGCCGCTCTTCGCCGAATAGCTCGCGGTCGACGTGACTGCGGGCCTCGGTGACTCCGTCGGTGAACAGGATCAGGCTGTCGCCGACCCGCAGCAGCCGACGGCTGTCGTGCAGCTCGGGATCCGCGAGCAGCCCGAGCAGCGTCCCTGGCCGCCCGAAAGGCTGCACGCTGCCGTCAGCGCGCCGCACCAGCGCGAGCGGGTGGCCGCCGGAACTGATCTGCACTATGGCGCCGGCCAGGGTCGGCCGAACGGCAGCGTAGATCGCGGTGAGGAACCGCCGGTCGGCGGTCGGCCAGTCCAGCAGCGCCTGATTCAGGCCAGCCAGGATCACACTCGGCCGGATCTTCCGGTGCGCCTCGGCGCGCAGGGTATAGCGAGCAAGCGCGGTGCTCTTAGCGGCCGGCACGCCCTTGCCGCACACGTCCCCGACCACCAGGCCCCAGCTCCCCCGAACTGAGGGGAAGACGTCGTAGAAGTCGCCGAGAACCTCGGCCCCCGTCCCCCCTGCGACGTAACGAGCGGCGATCTGCAGGCCAGGGATCTTCGGCAGCCGCGGCGGCAGCAGGCTCTCCTGCAGTGTCCTGGCCAGCTCGGCACGCTCGGTCCCGTGCGCCACGGCGACCTGCAGGGCAATCTCACCCGAGGCGACCGCGGCCAGGATCTGCAGAACCTCAAGGTCGTAGTCGCTCCAGTGCCGCGGTAGCCGATCGGCCACGCACAGCGCACCTACCGCACGGTCACCGGGGTCATGCACCGGGAATCCGGCCCAGGCGATCATCGGCGCCGATCCATTCGGGGAACCGACATTTGTCGACAAGTCCAGCCGGGCATCGTCGATGACCAGCATGCGGTCGGAATCGATCACGTGCTGGCACAGCGACTGCTCGATCAGGCTCCATCGGTCAGCATTGGTCCTCGCGGCTCCCCAGCTGTGCCCGCCGGGTGGCGCCTCACCAGCGATGACGACGGCCGCCATCGGCGTACCCAATGCCATTGCGGCCAGCCGCGCAACCCGGCCGAAAGGGTCGTCAGCGGCACCGCCACGCCTCAGGCCAGCATGCTGTACGGAGGCTGGCGCGAGTACAGCTGGCGCGAGTACAGCTGCCGGGACAAGCTCCGCACCGGAACCAGTCTCGGCCGACACCGGAGGATGCGCGTCGCCTAGGACCTTCATTATTCCCGCTTCCGTTGAGAAGCGGATATCGCGTGTGATATCCGGGCCGGCATGGTCCAGGCGCGCCAAACTTCAGTCAACCATGCAGCTCGTGACCATGCGCACCATTGGCGGAACTCCAAGTGATCATGGTCAGTACAGGTCACGACGGACACTTGCGAACCCTCTCAGGTGTTCCTCATTTCCTGCCAGCCGACCGTGGGGCCGGCAGCCGCGCCTGACGGCGGCGGGCTCCAGAAGCGGCAGGCTCCAGAAGCGGCGGGCTCCAGAAGCGGCACGCCGAGCCGCACGGGGCCAGAACCCAGGCCGGGCGGTGGCGGGCTCCGGGATCTGCCCCGGAGCGGGCTGGCGGCCCGGGCGGCCCGCGCCCGGCGAGCCGGATCCGGGCCAGTACCGATGATGACCGGCCATCCTGGAAGGAATCTGAACGTATTCTGCGGATTCGCCGCGACTCGGGGCCGGCCCGGTGGCAGCTAGCGGCAGACATGCGACCATGGTCACGACTCCCATGCGTTGCCTCAGTCAGAGTCCTTTGTCCCTACCGACCAGGGCGGGACTGTTGCCATCATGGTCCGAGCGCCAGGAGCCGGGATGGCACCAGGCAGGCAAGGAGCAGAACGGTGGAGGAAGCTGGCCGGGCGGGGACCGCGCTGCTGATGGAGGCCGCTTCCCTGGCCCGGCTGCATGCGGCCCTGCAGAATGCCGGATATCGGGTAATCGGTCCCGTAGTCAGGGACAGCGCGATCATCCTCGATGAGCTGCAATCGGTTGACGACCTGCCGTTCGGCTGGGGTGTTCAGCTTGAGCCCGGTGGCTACCGGATCAGGCAGCGGGCGGATAGCGCGGCCTTCGGCCATTCGGCTGGCCCGCAATCGTGGAAGCAGTACCTGCATCCGCCACGCGAGAAGATGTGGTCCGTGCGCCGCACGGGAGACGGTCTTGAGGTCGAAGCCGCCGATGAACCAGCCCAGCGGATGGCGTTCATCGGGGTGCGCCCGTGCGACCTGCGGGCGATCGCTATCCAGGACGAGGTGCTCGGCGCCGAGCGGCATCCGGGCTCCCGTTACGCAAGCCGCCGTGCGGGGGTGTTCATCGTCGCGGTGAACTGCACCGAGCCAGGCGAAACCTGCTTCTGCACCTCCATGGGCGCGGGGCCGGAGGCGGGACCTGGTTACGACCTGGCACTCACCGAGCTAGTCGATGACGCCGGACATCGGTTCCTGGTCGAAATCGGCTCGCCGGCTGGCGCCGACCTACTCGCCGACGTGCCGGCCACGCCAGCCGATGACGCGACCGACGGCCGCGCGCGGTCGGCGGTCGCCGCGGCCGCAGACCTGATGGGCAGATCGATGCCGGCCGACGGCCTGCGTGATCTGATGGCCGGCAGTACCGACGCCGCGCGCTGGGACGACGTCGCGTCCCGCTGCCTGACTTGCGGCAACTGCACGATGGCCTGCCCGACCTGCTTCTGTACCACCGTCGAGGACGTGACCGAGCTGCACGGCGACCACGCCGAGCGATGGCAGCTCTGGGATTCCTGCTTCGACCTTGACTTCTCCTACCTGCACGGCGGCCCGGTCCGATCCTCGCCCCGCAGTCGCTACCGGCAGTGGCTCACCCACAAGCTCGGCACCTGGCATGACCAGTTCGGCAGTTCGGGCTGCGTCGGCTGCGGCCGGTGCATCGTCTGGTGCCCGGTGGGCATCGACCTGACCGAGGAGGTCGCCGCCCTCCAGGCCGAGGCGGCCCAGGCGCAGGCGGGCCAGGCGCAGGCGGGCCAGGCGCAGGCGGGCCAGGCGCAGGCGGGCCAGGTGCAGGCGGGCCAGGTGCAGGTACCGGACGTACAGACGAGGGACGCAGCCGCCGGGCAGGCCGAAGCCGGAAGCGGCCAGCCGTGAGCGGCGTATCACCTTCGGCCCTGGCCGAACACGCCTTCCTGCAGGGACTGCCCGCCGAGCACACGACGCGGATAGCTGAAGCAGCCACGGCTGTGTCGGCGCCCGCTGGTTACCGGTTCTTCGAAGAAGGCGGCACGGCCGGGCAGTTCTGGCTAATCAGATCCGGCCACGTCGCGCTGGATCTGCATCTGCCCGGGCGGCCGCCGCTGATCGTGGAAACCATCGGCACCGGTGGCCTGATTGGACTCTCCTGGGTAGCTCCGCCGCAGGAGTGGCAGTACGGTGCGCAGGCTATCCAGCCCACGACCGCGTTCGAGCTGGACGGTGCGGCCGTGCTCGCGCTCTGCGATAGCGATCCGGTATTCGGATACCATCTCTCCCGCCGGCTGCTGGCCGTCGCGGCGGAGCGCCTGCACGCCAGCCGGATCCGGATGGCCGACCTGTACGCAGCGCCTCGCCGCCGCGTTGGTGCGTCATGAGCGCACCTGCCCTGCCCGCACGCTATCGAGTCACCTCAAGCCAGGCCGAGACGCACGATACGGTCACGCTCGCGCTGCAACCTGTGGATCAGCCCATCGCCTCCCACCAGCCGGGGCAGTTCACCATGCTGTACGCGTTCGGCGTCGGCGAGGTCCCGATCTCGATCAGCGGCGCACCAGCCGGAGGCAGCCTGATCCAGACCATCCGCGCGGTGGGTGCGGTGACCGAGGCACTCTGCTCAGCCGCTCCTGGGCAGATGCTCGGCGTGCGCGGCCCGTACGGGACTGACTGGGGAGTAGTCAGCGCGGCCGGCCGGGACCTGCTGGTGGTGGCCGGCGGAATCGGCCTGGCGCCGCTGCGCCCGGCTGTGCTCGCTGCGCTCGCGGCGCGCGAGCAGTACCGGCGGGTCAGCATCCTGATCGGCGCCAGATCTCCCGAAGAACTCGTGTTCGCCGGTGAGTTGCAGGCGTGGCGAGACGGCGGCGCGAAGGTCCAGGTCACCGTGGACCGGGCCGCGGCAGGCTGGACCGGCCACGTGGGCGTGGTCACCCAGCTGATCGACGCCGCCGACATCGACGCTGCGGCAACTACCGCGCTGGTCTGCGGCCCGGAGGTGATGATGCGGCTGACCGCCCGTGCGCTACAGGCATGCGGTATCGCGCCGCAGAACATCCGGGTCTCGATGGAGCGGAACATGCGGTGCGGCATCGCCGAGTGCGGGCACTGCCAGATCGGCCCGCTGCTGCTGTGCCGGGACGGTCCGATCATCGACTACGTGCGGGCGGCTCCGCTGCTCGCGGTGCGGGAGCTCTGACATGGCACGTCCCAAACTCGCTGTGTGGAAGCTGGCCTCATGCGACGGCTGCCAGCTCACCCTGCTTGACTGCCAGGACGAGCTGCTGGCCATCGCCGCCGAGGTGGACATCGTTCACTTCACCGAGGCAACCAGCACCGACCTGCCAGGTCCCTATGACGTCTCACTCGTCGAGGGATCGGTGACCACCGTGCAGGACGCTGCCCGCATCCAGCGGATCCGCGAGCAGTCCGGCGCGCTCGTCACCATCGGCGCCTGCGCGACCGCCGGCGGCGTCCAGGCGCTGCGCAACTTCGCGGACATCGCCGAGTTCACCGCGACCGTCTACGCCCGGCCGGACTATATCGAGACGCTCGCCACGTCCACGCCCATCGCCGACCACGTCAAAGTCGACTTCGAGCTGCGCGGCTGCCCGATCGACAAGCGCCAGCTGATCGAGCTGATCTCCGCGCTGCTGGTCGGCCGGAAGCCGCAGATCCCAGGGCACAGCGTCTGCTACGAATGCAAGATCCGCGGCAACACCTGCGTCATGGTGGCCCACGGCACGCCCTGCCTGGGACCGGTGACCCAGGCCGGCTGCGGTGCGATCTGCCCGGCGTTCGGCCGCGGCTGCTATGGCTGCTTCGGGCCGGTGGCCGCGCCGAATACTGCCTCGTTGATCCCCCAGCTGGGCCGGCTTGGCATGACGGACGATGGCATCGAGCGGGTGTTCTCGACGTTCAACGTGGCAGCACCGGGATTCTCGCCGCAGACCCGGGCTAGGTCGGCCGACGAGAAAAGGAAGAGGTAGCCGCTCAGTCCGCTAGATCGCGCAGGACAGCCGCAGTGAGCCCGCCAACCGCGGCGGCGACTTCTGGCGTCAGGCCGACGCCGTAGCCGAACTCGGTCGCCTCCACGGCGTGCACGACGAGGCGGTCAGGCATCAGGTCGAGCGCCCGGGCCAGGCCGATCGCGTCGCCGAGTCCCAGGCCGTGCGAGCTGACTGCCCGCACCTCATCGACGTCGTCCCGGTCAAGTTCGAACCGGTGCAGCCGACCGATCGTGGCAGCTTGCGCACGGATCGCATCGACGACCAGCGCGAGGGACGCACCGGCCCAGGCCTCGATCAGCCTGGCCGGCTCGCCATCGCTGACCACCAGCTGGACGAAGGCTGGCACGCTCTCACGCAGGCGAGCGAGCACCTGGGGTCCGACCCCGTCGTCGCGGCGGAACTCGTTTCCCACGCCGATCACCACGACGCGGCGTTCAGCGTCCGATTCATCAGCGGAGCCGATGCGCACAGTCCCGTCCGCTGGTTCGTTCATCCAAAATCCCATTCGTTCGCCAGGGTCAGTCCGGCCGAGCCGATCATCTCCGGCCGGTCCGACCGTTCATCACCGTCCGCCCGCTCACCGCCGGTCGATCCGCAAGTCCAGGAAATGGGTCGCACAGGAGATGCACGGGTCGTAGTTGCGGATCGCCTGTTCGCAGGCATGGGTCAGCGAGTGGTCATCGAAGTCGAGGCGATCCTGCACGAAACCGCGGAGATCCTCCTGGATCGCGCCCTGATTCTGCGACGTCGGCGGCACGATGCGCGCGCTGCGCACGATCCCGGCAGCGTCAAGCTCATACCGGTGGTACAGCACGCCACGGGGCGCCTCGGATACGCCATGCCCGGTACCGGCGCGGGCGGTGGCTTCCTCGAATGGCCGAGCGGGCTGCTGATAGTCCGCGATCAGCCGGATCGCCTCCTCGATCGCGCAGACCATCTCAACCGCCCGGACGATGATGCTCTGGAACGGGTTGCGGCAAGTCGGCCCGAGGCCCGCGGCGCTGGCGGCCTGGGCCGCGAGCGGCGTCAGCCACTGCGAGTTCAGCGTGTACCTGGCAAGGGGGCCGGTCATGATGTGTCCGCTGTGGCCGGCCAGCCTGGCGTGCAGCGCCATCGAGTGCGGTACCTGCTCCTCGATGATGTGCTCTTCGTACTCGGCCGGGGTGAACTCCAGTCCCCCGCTGGTGACCAGAGTCCCGCGCTCGATCGGGTAGCTGCCGGGCATCCGCAGCGACAGCAGTTCGTGCTCGCAGCTGAAGTCGGGGAAGTCAAAGCCGGCCACCCAGCGAACGGTCTCCAGGGCTAGCTCAAGAGCACCCTCAAGCTGCCCGGCCAGCGGCGCCAGCTCGCTGGCCGTCGGCGCCCGGTAGAAGCCGCCGACCCGGACATTGACCGGGTGAATGGACCGGCCGCCAATCGTTGCCATGATCGCGTTGGCGGTCCGCCTGAGCGCGAGCCCGCGTTCCACGATCTCCCGGTGGTCTTGGGCGAGCTCGACGGCGCCCGGGTAACCGAGGAAGTCGGGTGCGTGCAGCATGTAGATGTGCAGCGCGTGGCTGGAAATCCACTCGCCGCAGTACAGCAGCCGCCGCAGATCCGCTAGCGGGCCGGTCAGGCTCACCCCGCAGACCGCCTCGATGGCCTGGCAAGCGCTCGTCTGGTACGCCACCGGGCAGATGCCGCAGATCCGCGCGGTGATGTCCGGCGGTTCGGTGTAGGAGCGGCCGCGGAGGAACGCCTCGAAGAATCGCGGCGGCTCGTAGATGTCGAGCCGAACCTCCTCGACCTGCCCGGCATTGACCCGGACGTACATCGCGCCTTCGCCTTCGACCCGGGCCAGGCCCTTCGTTACCAGCGTGCGGTCAGCCCGATGCGTCATCTCCACCTCGCCAGCCCAGGCAGACTGCGGCTCCCCCGCAGCCACGCCGTGATGTGTCCAGCCTCCCAGACTCGACAGCCTGACACCGAAGCGACCGGCGGGATAGGGCCGAACGGCCCGCTGAACGGGTCAGCCCGAGGAACGTACCACCGCGCGAGTCAACCCATCCTGATCGCCGATGACCTCGCTGCCGGTGTTCCTGAGGATCTTGGTCGGCGGGCTCACGACCTGACCAGACGAGAGATGGCGTCGGCGGCCTCTCTTATCTTGTCTTGAGCCTCGGGTCCGCCTTGCTCGACGGCCTGGGTGACGCAGTGCCCGAGATGATCTTCCAGCAGGCCGAGTGCGACCGCCTGCAGCGCCCGGGTCACCGCGGAGACCTGGGTGAGGACCTCGATGCAGTAGACGTCCTGTTCCACCATGCGCTGGAGGCCGCGGACCTGGCCCTCGATCCGCCGCAGGCGCTTGAGGTAGGCGTCCTTGTCCTGGGTATATCCGCGCACGACCTGAGGTTACACGGTCATGAGTTCAGCGAGCGAGCCGAGCGCGGTCGGCCGGGGTTCCTGCCCGCGGCCGCGAGCAGCCCGGAGTTCCCCCAAACCTGCAGCTAGCCAGCTGGCAATGTCAGCTTGAGGAGCCGAACTGGATCGGGACGCTGATGGTCTGGGTTGAGCGCCATTGCGCGCCGCCGGGCGCGAGCTGCCATACGGTCAGGGTGGCGCGGTGGATGGCGAGGGCGTCAAGCCCGCCCGCGGGCTCTGGCGCTAGCGTTGCCGTGCCTGGCGGCAGTGCGGGCAGTGACCGCCAGGAGGTTCCGGCTCCGGCGATGGTCTCGCCGCGGTTCGCGGTCAGCAGGACGCCAACCGCGCCGCCGGGCCCGAAGGACGCAGCGGTCAGCTGCGCGCCGTTGAGCGGGTAGGACGGTGACAGTGCCCAGTGGCTGCCGTTGCCCGAGGTCCAGGCGGCGAGCAAGGTGGTGGCGCGTCCGCTCCCGGCGGCCAGTAGCGCGACCGTGGTGTCTGCTATCCGGGTGAGCCGGAGGACGGTGACGGTCTGGTGTGCCAGCGCGGCGGGCAGCACAGGCCCGGCTAGCTGCCATGCCCCGGCCCGATCCGCGAGGACGCCTACGGTGCCTGGCTTGGTGCAGGTGCCGGCCAGCAGCGGGACGCCGGAGGGGGTGAACGCGGCCGCGGTCAGGTTCACCAGCCCGCATCGGCTTGCGCCTGGCGCCGTCGCGAGGTTCCGCTGGGTGACGAGCGTGCTCCAGCTGGCATAACCAGGTGCGGCCAGCTCGGCCGTCCCGTCGGCGAGCAGGGCGAGCAGGCTTCCGTTGCCGGGTGCCGCGGCCAGGGCGTCGGGAGCGCTGGCGAGGGCGCCGTCGAGCGGGTTGGCTGATGACCACGTCTGGCCCCCGTCGCTGGTTGCGGTCAGCGGCGTGTAGGCGAGATCCTGGCTTGGCCGGAACGCGGCGATCAGTGACCCTCCGTCGGCGCTGGCCAGGACCAGGCCGCCGTTGTCGGCCACGCCGGGCGGGGTGACCAGCTCCCACCGGGTGCTCCCGGCCGGGCGTGTGAATAGCTGCCAGAAGTTGTTGTGATCGGCGGCTGAACCGCCCATCACCGTCACGGCCCAGGTGCCCGCGGCGGTGGCTAGGGCGGAATTGAGTGATACCGGCCCGGGTGCGGGTGCCCGGGCCGCCGGCCCTTGACCGGCTGAGGCTGTGTTCCCGCAGCCTGCGGCGAGGATTGCCGCGGCCAGCACCACGGCGAACGCGGCCGGGCGCCGGGACCCGTTCATGACTGCCCCAGCAGCTGCCGCGCCGTGTCCGCCAGTTCCGCGGCGAAGGACGACTGCGTGCTGGTCGTGCCCGGTCCCGGGTTGAAGTCGTATTGCCGGCGCACCTGCCCGGTCTGGTCGATGGCGAAAACATAGTCCCCGTGCCCGATCATCGACCCGGCCGGAAGGATCTGCAGCGGCAGGGCGTAGCTGCGATATACCGCTTGCAGCTGGGCGCGGCTGCCGGTGAGGTACCGCCAGTTCGGCACGCCGCCGAGGCCGACTTCGCGATCGTAGGCCCGCAGGTAGGACACCTGGGTGTACAGCGGGTTGAAGTTGATGGCGACCAGCTCGACGTGCCGGGAGTCCGCGGCGAGCAGCTGACTGGCCTGGCGGAACTCACGGCCGACCAGCGGGCAGTCGGTGCTGCAGACCGGGTCAAGGAACGTCAGCAGGACTACCTTCCCGCGCAGGCTGGCCAGGGTCACGGTTCGCCCGTCCTGGTCGGTGAGGCTGAAGCCGGGTGCCCGGTAGCTGAGCACGGCGCTGTTGCCGTCGATGGCCTGAGCCAGGATGGTGTCGGCGATCGGGCTGGCCTGCGCGGCAGCCATCGGCGCGGCGCCGAGGATGATCATGGCGACCGCCCCGACGGATGCGACGGAGCTGAAGCTAGCTGCGGCCAGCGACGAAGGCGCGGCAGCGAGCCGGACCCGCCGGACCCGGTCCAGCCAGCTGGCCGCCGGCCTGGCAGCCGAGTCCGGTGCTGCCGCAGTCGCCGGTGCCCTGGTGAACGCCAGGTAGCCGGCGGTGGCCAGCAGGATCATCGGGAGCATGCTGTTGGGATCGGTGCCGAGCCCACCGAAGAAACCGAAATCCTCGATCAGCACCCAGTCCGCCACGCACAGCACGCCGAACCCGATCAGGGCCGGCCGGATCAGCGCAGGCCGCCCGCTCACAAACGCTGCGCCGGTGACGGCGAGCGCGACCACGACGAACAGATTCACCGCGAACCCGTGCCCGGCGTCGAAGACCCCGACGGCTTTGACCCAGGACGACAGCACACTCGGCTGTGGAGTCGTGGCCATGGTCCGCACCATCGCGGTAAGGCTGCCGGGCTGCCCGTGCGAGGTGCCCTGCCAGAAACCCCTGCCAGGCCAGGCCTGCAGCACCGCCATGCCAGCCAGGAACAGCCCCATCCCGCTTAGGGTGAGCCTGCCCAGCAGCGGGGAACGCCAGGTCCGCTCGGGCAGCGCGATGAGCAGGCCAGCCACCGAGTAGATCAGTACTGCGCCCGGGGCACCGAACAGCCAGGTCAGGCCAGGAGCGAAGATCCCACCGAAGGCCTCACCGAACACCCAGACCACCAGCCCCCAGCCCACGCTCACCAGCCCGGCGAGCCGGGACCAGGCACCCCGCGGCGCCACCACCAGCCAGATGCCGATCCCGACCTGGATCCAGACAGCGGAGGCCCCGGCCTGCATCGGGTGATACGACCACGCCGTCCCGGCCCAGTTCACCACCTCCTGGACCCATCGCGGCGAACTCGCCGCGATCGGCTCGATGACCTGGGACGGCAGGCCGACCGCCATCTTCGGCTGGGCCTGCAGGATCCCGTCGAAGATCCACAAACTGCCGAAGCCGATCCGCAGCACCTGCCGCCACAACGGCTCGCCGGCACCCGGCGTGGCGGCAGCCTCGGCCAGGGCGTCATCGCGGGCAGGCGCAGGCAGCCATCCCCGCAGCGAGACCCAGGCAATTCCCAGCACGCCGAAGATCAGCAAGACGATGATGCCCTGATGCAGCAGAGCAGCCTTGAACGCGGCGACGACAATCGGATCGCCAACATCCAGTCCTGAGTTCATCCCTGGCATATCGCGTGCTCCTCGATCTCAGCCGCGTCACGCGGCAGGCCGCCTGGCCCGCGCCGCCCGGGCCGGCGCAGCCACCAGGGCGGCCGGTCCGGACCAGGAGCGCCGAACCGGCGCAGCCGCAGGCTGTTGGACATTACGAAGGCAGAAGAAAAGGCCATCGCCGCCCCGGCGATCAGCGGGTTCAAGAACCCGGCGGCGGCGAGCGGGATGGCGGCGACGTTGTACCCGAACGCCCAGCCGAGATTCTGCCGGATCGTCCTGAACGTGCCGCGGGCCAGCCTGATCGCGTCGGGGACGACACCCAGGTCGTCGCGCAGCAGGATCAGGTCGGCCGCGCAGATCGCGACATCGGTTCCCGAACCCAGCGCCAGCCCGAGGTCGGCTGCTGCCAGGGACGGCCCGTCATTGACCCCGTCACCGACCATGGCCACGGACCGGCCAGCGGCCTGCAGCTCCCGGATCACGGCGACCTTGTCAGCGGGCAGCGCCCCGGCGATCACCTCGTCCACGCCCGCCTGAGCCGCTACCGCCCGCGCGGTGGCCTCGTTGTCGCCGGTCAGCAAGATGGTGCGGAGTCCTAGCCGGCGCAGCCCGGCGACCGCGCCGGCGGCCGAGGGCTTCACCGTGTCGGCCACCGCGATGCAGCCGCGGGCTTCGCCGTCCCAGCCGGCCAGCACCACCGTGCAGCCGTCCTGCTCCCAGGCCGCCGATCGGGCCGCCAGCTCATCCGGCACCGCGATCCCCCGGTCGGCGAACAACTTGCGCCGCCCGACGACCACATCGCGGCCGTCCACGACACCGCGCGCGCCAAGTCCGGGCAATGCCGCGAACTCCGACGCCTGCGGCAGCGATCCGGTTTCGGTGGCGGCGAAGGCCGCAATCGCCGCGGCTACCGCGTGCTCGGATGCCTGCTCGACGGCGCCCGCGTACCGCAGCAGGTCGCGGCCGGCGCCGGCGGCCGACTGCACGCCGGCAACCGCCATCACACCGCAGGTCAGCGTCCCGGTCTTGTCCAGCACCACGGTGTCGATCGACCGGGACGACTCCAACGCCTGATATCCCTTGATGAAGATCCCCAGCTGCGCCCCACGGCCGCATGCCACCACCAGGGCCGCCGGAGTCGCCAGGCCCAGCGCACACGGGCAGGCGATGATCAGAACCGCCAGCGCCGCGCTGACCGCCGGCTCCGCAGGACGCCCGGACAGCAGCCACCCGGCGAGAGTCACTCCGGCCAGGGCGAGCACGGCCGGGACGAATATCCCGGCGATCCGGTCGGCGACCCGCTGGATCGCTGCCTTCTCGTTCTGCGCCTGCTCGACCAGCGCAACCAGGTGCGCGAGCTGGGTATCCTTCCCTACCCGGACCGCGCGCACGACCAGCCGGCCGCCAACCGACACCGTCCCGGCGGTCACGCTGTCGCCCTCGGCCACATCCGCCGGCACCGACTCGCCGGTCATCATGCTGCGATCCACCGCGGACTGGCCGAAGATCACGTCGCCGTCGGCAGCGATCGTCTCCCCAGGCCGGACTACAAACATGTGCCCGGGCCGCAGCTCGGTGACCGGAACACGCCGCTCGGTCCCGTCCTCGCCGAGCACGCCCGCGTCCTTCGCGCCCGAGGCGGCGAGTTCCCGCATCGCGTCACCAGCGCTGCGCCGGGCCCTGGCCTCATAGAACCGCCCGGCCAGCAGGAAGGTGGTCACCGAGGCCGCGACCTCCAGGTAGATCCCGCCCCCGGAGGCGTGCAGCAGCTCGTACATCGCGCTTACCCGCGCCCGGCCGCTATCCAGGACGAACATGGCGTACAGCGACCAGCCGGTGGCGGCGGCGATACCGAGCGACACCAGCG
The DNA here is from genome assembly GCA_963850875.1 of uncultured Actinomycetota bacterium. Taxonomy (GTDB): domain Bacteria; phylum Actinomycetota; class Actinomycetes; order Streptosporangiales; family Streptosporangiaceae; genus Chersky-822. Next base: position 488,878 of record CAWKNA010000002.1, on the reverse strand, counting down.
TGTCCATCGACGTGGACCCGTGCCGGGCGGCCCTCAGCGCGGCATGGTGGAACGGCCACGCCGACCACACCACAACCGGCGCCGCCAGCGCGACCAGGACCCATTGCCAGCCCGGGAACCGGTACGCCGGAAACAGCGACAGCAAGACCGACAAATCAGACAGCGGAACAAAGAGGACTAGCGCGACAAGCAGCCGGCGCCACAGGTAGCTGACCCGGCTGGCATCCGCGCTGTCATGGTCGGCATCCGCGGTTCCAGCCCAGCCAGGCGCGACTACCTGAGCGCCGTAACCAGCCTGCTGCACCTGCTCGATCAGCTGCTGGACGGGCACCGAGGCCGACGCCGTGACTATGGCCTTCCCGGTCGCGAAGTTGACCGTCGCCCGCACGTCGTCAATGCCGCTGAGCGTCTTCTCCACCCTGGCCGCGCATGCGGCGCAGGTCATCCCGGTAATCGCAAGCTCAACCTCCCGGAGCTCCGATGACGCCGCACCGGCCAGCGCCGACGATGACATTCCTGATCCGCCCTCCAGCAAACCGGCCGACTGCGCACCACCTGCATGAACCGCGCCTTCAGGCCAGGCATCGAATGGTATTTCGCTCCGGCCGCCGCACCCGCGTAACGCAGCCGCAGCACGGAATCTACACACTGCGAAAAGCGCCAGGCAACACAAGCACCGATGCAAATTAGGGGCCATGAATAACCCAAATACCCGGTCGGGGTTTCCCGAATACCCTGCACCGGTTCCGGCAAATACTGGGGTAGGGTATCCGCAATACCCGGTCGGGGTTCCTGCAATCCGGCTGTCCAACTCCAGGTAGACATATTCGGGGCTGGATGAGCGCTTGCGCGGAAGGCAGCCGGCCTCTTACTCTCGACGCGTGCGCAGCCAAGCGGCTCTAGTCCGCGGTCGAGGGCAGCGGGCGGAAACGCCCGGCTGGCCCCCGCTGCGCCTGCCTGCTCCTGCCGTGAGCGGACGCTGACGTGGGCGGACCGTCCTGGCTGGCTGACACGCTCGCCGCGGTGATGATTGTGATCACCTTTTACTGCGCCGGCCGCCTGATCGTCTCACTGCGCATGGGGCGGCATACCGAGTTCGATGCTGACGGGCTGCACGTTGCCATGGGCGCGGCGATGGCTGGGATGCTCGTGCCGCGGCTGAACCCGCTGCCCGGCAGCGTGTGGGAAGTAGTGTTCGGGATCGCGGCGGTGTGGTTCGCCGGGCAAGCCACCCTGGCCGGCCGCGCCAGGGGCAACGGCTCGCTGTGCAGCTACCCGGTGCCGCATCTCATCGAGTGCGCCGCGATGCTCTACATGTTCCTGGCAATGCCCGCCTCCGGGCATGCGGGTCATGTACCAGTCCCGATGCCCGGAATGACCAGCGCCAGCGGTACCTTCCCGGCAGTTGCCATGGTCTTCGCGCTCTTCATGCTCGGCCATGTCGTGTGGAGCGCCGACCGGCTGGCCGCTGCGACGCGAGCCAGGACCGCTGCGACCGCTCGGAGCGCCGCGCCGGATCACAACCGGGTGCCAGTCTCCGCCGGGGTGGTGCCGCCGACTTGGCAATCCGGTGCCGTGGGCACCTGCGAGGCCGCAAGCACGCGGCCGGAGCACCCAGACCGAAGGCCAATCCTCGCCCCGCGGCTCGGCGCGGCTTACAAGATCGTCATGAGCATCACGATGGGCTACATGCTGGTGTTGATGCTCTAGCGGCCGAAGCGTGGAGCGGTATGGGCATTGAGGCGGAGGCAATCGCGCGCCGATCCGGTTGCTTTCGAGAATAACCAGCTCGGCCGGGTTACCGTAGACGGCGGAGGAGTCCCATGTCCGGTGCGAAAGACCGATCGGCGGGCGGACGGCATGCCCAGCCAGATCCGGTCAGCCGGCGCGGCCTGCTGAAGGCATCCCTGGTCCTGGGCGCGGCGGCGGTACCCGTGTCGGCGGTGCTGGCCGATCACCTGCTCAGGGAACGAGGGGTCACCACGCCGGCGGCATCGGCAGCCCGGCCGCTGACCAGCCCGCGGCCTAGCACGCCGTCGGCGACGCGCCCGTCCAGGACCGCCGGGGCGCTGGCCGGGAGGGTGGTGGTGATCGACCCCGGTCACAACCCGAACAACATCTACCACCTCGCCGAGATCAACCGCCCGATCGATGCCGGCGGCTTCCTGAAACCCTGCAACACGACCGGCACCCAGACCGACGCCGGATATCCGGAGTTTGACTTCACGCTGGACGTCGCCCGCCGTGCCCGGGTCATCCTCCGAGCTGCGGGTGCCAGGGTTATCCTCACCCAGAACGGTCACACCCCATACGGCCCGTGCAATAACCGGCGCGCCTGGATAGGCAATGAAGCCCACGCAGACGCGTCAGTGGCCATCCACGCCGACGGCGGCCCTCCCGGCGGGTATGGCTTCGCCGCCCTGGTCCCCGAGCTCATCCGGAACTCCTCCGCCGACAACAGCGCGATCATCAAGCCATCCGCCCAGCTTGGAGAGGCGATCGTCAGCCACTTCAGGTCAGCTACCGGCGAGCCGCTGTCCAACTACCTCGGTGCGGCTGGCATCATGCCCCGCAATGACCTCGCCGGGCTCAACCTGTCCACGGTGCCGAAGGTGTTCATCGAGTGTGCCAACATGCGCAACGCGGACGATGCCGTGAAAGTGACTGACCCGCACTGGCGAGAAGCCGCAGCGCACGCCATAGCGAACTCGATCGCTGCTTTCATCCTGCAGTGAGCGGCGACTGCGTTCGGCATACCTGACTGACGCGACCAGCAGACCGCCACCCGTGAACCGTCGTAACAGATCGGCCGGAATGGCCTGCATACTGGTATCACAGCAGCCGCGGGGCGCGATCTTAGGTAGTTCTGAAGGATTCCTGAACCGGATCTCCGAACTGGATCGGGCAGGCTGGGTTAGGACCGGCCCGCATCACGGTAGGAACCGCTCGGACGGCACCGTAGTCGGCCATGGCCTTGGCCTCAGGTCGGCGTTCATCCGGTCGGATGACGTGCCTGTCCTGGGCCGGCCGCGCCGTGCCCGCCACCGCCGGGCTGCGGCGGGTGGCTGCAGATTCCCCGCTTCGAGGAGGAGGTTGGGTGGCTCGACCAGTAGCACCGGGCCAGCAGACGGACTCGCCGACAGGCTCGCCGCCGGGCGCACCGCTGCGGCGGCTACCGAGGCGGCGGCTACCGAGGCGGCGGCTACCGAGGCGGCGGCTACCGAGGCGGCGCGCCCGGCTGGTCGTCCGGCTCGTGATCGCGCTGGTGGCCGTGTTCGTCCTCATCACCGGCTGGTCTATCGGGCACGCGCTGACCGCGCCAGGCGGCGGAACCTTCAGCGAGCGGATCGCCGAGTGGGCGCGCGACCATGGCATGGGCCCGCTAGTCACGTTCGGTGAATGGCTGAGCTACAGCCCGCCGAAGAAGGGCGGCCGGCCGCCGGTTTCGTTCAACAAGCTCGGCGGGTCGGTGGTACGGCACAGGCACTACCACGGTCTTGCGCCGATCATCCCGGCCAACCTGGGATCGCCAGCAGGCCGGCCGCTGCCCGGTGAGGGCGTCTGGAAGGTCGCGGTCAGCGTCAAGGGCGTGCCCGCCGTCTTCAAGACCTACCTGCGGCAGAGCAGTCTGTACTCGTCCTATTACGCCGGCATCGCATCGATGGACCAGCGGCTGGTCAAGTTCGACCTACGTCCCGGCACGCAGGACCCCGGCTACGGCAACTGGGGCGTCCCGATGGACATCCCGCCCGGCGGCCGGACCGGACTGGTGGCGACCTTCAACAGCGGGTTCCGGATCGGCTCGTCGGGTGGTGGCTTCTACCTCAACGGACACTACGACGGCGCCCTGGTCAGGGGCGAGGCGTCCGAGGTCTACTACCGCAATGGCACGCTGCGGATCGGCTCGTGGGGCTACGGCGGCCTGCACATGGGCCCGCAGGTGGCGGCGGTACGGCAGAACCTCAAGCTCATCGTCGTGGGCGGCAGGGTCCCGTCGACGGTTGACCAGAATGTGCTGTCCAGCTGGGGCGCGACACTCGGCGGCGGCTACAACGTCTGGCGGTCCGGAATCGGGATCGCCAAGGACGGCCGGATCATCTTCGTCTACGGCCCCGCGCTCGACGTCCGCACGCTGGCCAGCCTGCTGCGCCGCGCCGGTGCGGTCACGGCCATGCAACTCGACATCAATCCGGACTGGATGTCATACATGTACTACCTGGCGCGTAACCACCCGGCCCACCCGACGCCAGTCAACCTGTTGCCCGACCAGATCCAGTCGGCCTACCGCTACTTCTACATCTCCAGCCGGGACTTCACCGCCGTCTTCGCCCGCTGACGCCCGCTGAGGCCCGATGGCACCGCACCCGCCAGGCCGAAGTACAGGTCGCGGGCCGCGCCGCAGCCTCAGCCCGCTAGCACGGGTTGACGAAACGATTGGCCAAACCCGGCGTGATCATCCTTTGGCGGCGTGGCTTGGGTTAGTCAATATGAGGTGCGGCCGAGTCGATGCCGTGCCGGATACGGCGCAGGATCGCGGGGTGGATGTCGTAGGCCCCGATATGGTCCGCTGGTACCCAGCGGATCTCGCTGGCCTCGTCGGTTGGCGCGGCGTTGCCGCCGGTTACCCGTGCGCGCAGGCAGATGTTGACTGGCTGGCGGACCTCGCCATCGCCGTAGGCGATCACGTGGTCGGGGGTTGAGAAGACGCCGACCAGGCCGGTGATCTCGACTGTCAGGCCGGTCTCCTCCTCGCACTCGCGGATGGCGCACTGGCTGATCGTCTCGCCTTTTTTCAGGCCACCGGTCGGGATCGTCCACAGGCCGGTGTCGGTGCGCTGTAGCAGCAGGATCGCTCCCGCGTCGTCGGTGACGAGGACGCTCGCTGATGGCTTGCGGCTGGTCGGCCTGGGCGCGTCCGGATCTTGCCAGTAGTCGCGCCTGCTCATGCCGCCTCATCGGGGCCGTAGGGCCGGGCGGTCGCCCAGACCCGCTCGAAGCTCTCGATGTAAGTCTCGAACCACTGGCCGTCCACCCGGCGCAGGTGAAATACCGGGGTGTAGGCGGCCAGCAGCCCGTAGGCGTGAACGTTGACCAGCATGTCGCTGTCGAACCGGTAGATGGAGTTGTACAGCGGCGTGTCGTGCAGCCGCAGTTCGGCGATGTCCAGCAGCGGCCGGTAGTGGGCCAGGACCGCGGCTACCCGGCCGCCGACGCCCCCGCCGATCCGCGCCTCGCGGTCCCGCGCGGCCAGGTGCGCACCGTGCGGGTCGCCGAGCAGCAGCCGGATTCGGGTACCTCCCGCCGCTCGCTCTCGCAGCAGCGGCAGCCACCGGCCGTGGTCCTCGGTCAGGAACAGCCCGGCGAAGGCGAGCACGTCCACCTGGTGGGCTGCCTCGCGCAGCAGGTCGGTCCACAGTCCCGCAGGCACGTCGTTCCGCCGGGGCCACGCGCTGACCAGCTCAGCGGCGGCCAGCGCGGCCCGGTCCCCGCCTGGCCACAGGTAAGCCTCGTCCTCGCCGACCAGGGAGGCCACCCGGTAGCGGGTGCGCGGGTACGGCACCACCTGCCCGGCCAGCCACCGTTCCACGCTTTTCGCCGAGACTCCGGCTGCCTCAGCGAGCGCGGCTGTGTCATAGCCGGCGCGGAGCATGCAACGCCGGAGCCGTTCATTGATCATCAAGACAGTATAAGACGGTCATTGGGCAACCGCATGGCCGTCAGATGTCGTTAGATGTCTGGCCCTGGCGTGGCGCTGTCCACGTGCCAGGGAGCACCGTTGCTGAATGGACCCCCTCCCCGCACGCAACGGCGCGGCGGCTCACCTGGCCCGCCTGGTGCGCGAACGCGGCCTGAGCGCAGACATCCGGGCACATGGCCGCACGCTCGTGCTGACCGTCCGCAACCCGGCCATACCGCTGGCGAAGCTATCGCAGCAGGTCGCGCTCGCCCGTGACGACGATGGCGGCGAAGTACTCGTCTGGCTGTTCGAGGGTGCCCAGCGCGGAGCCTGGAAGACCGAACTACTCGGGCCAGCCTCGGAGGTGGAGGCAGCCGCCGACCGGCTCGCCCACGTCCTGTCGGTCGCCGACCAGGATCGCCATGCCCGATGACGCCAGCCTGGCGAAGCTGTTCCGCGATTCCGGTGAGCGGCGGGAGATTGAGCGGGTCGAGCGTGGCGCGGAGTGGGTGGCCGTGCTGCGCGGCAGCGAGCGGTCATCTGCATCATCGGCGCTCGCGATCTGGCCGCGCTGCGCTATCGGATGGAGGCAACCGATCAAATTGCTGCCCGACCAGATTCAGTCCCAGGTCAGGTGACTTTCGCCGAGCCCGTTTGTGCGACCGCGTCGCGGACGAGCTCTAGCGGGTGCCGGACGGCCCGGCCGGTGCCGTGCCGGATCTGCTGTCGGCAGGAGACGCCCGTCGCAGCGATGAGCGTGCCGGCCGGCTCGGCGCGTACCGCGGGGAACAGCCGCTCGCCGCCGATCTGCATCGACAGCTCGTAGTGTTCGGCCTCGAACCCGAACGACCCGGCCATGCCGCAGCACCCCGCCTCGATCTCGGCCACCTCGACCCCGGGGATGGCGCGCAGCAGCGCCACCGTCGCGGCCGTTCCGGTGATCGCCTTCTGGTGGCAGTGCCCGTGGAACAGGATTCGCTGGCCAGCCAGCGGGTTGTCCGCCGGGATGGTCAGCCTGCCGTCGCCGATCGCGGCGAGCAGCAGATCCTCAGGTGGCCGCGTGGCCGCGGCCAGCGCCACGGCCCGGTCGTCGCCAGGCAGCATCGCCAGGTACTCATCGCGCAGCGTCAGCAGGCATGATGGCTCGACCCCGGTGACGAGCAGGCCAGCCGCCACCGGGCCAGCCAGCTGCCCGGTCAGCTGGGCCGCCATCCGTCCAGCCTGGTCGAGCAGGCCCTTGGAGAAGCTAGCCCGGCCGCAGCATCCGGCGCCGGTCAGCCGGACCCGCCAGCCTGCCAGTTCAAGCAGCTCGATCGCGGCTCGCGCCACGGCCGACTCGGTGTAGCTGGTGAACGAGTCGGCCAGGAAGATCACCTCGTCCGCCTGCGGCCCGGTGCCGGACGGCGCCGCGCGCCCGGCGAACCAGCGGAACAAGTTCTGCCGCTCGAGCCGCGGCAACGGCCGGCTGGTCGTGATGCCTAGCCAGCGTTGCCCAGCCCGCCGGGCCGGCCCTAGCCTGGCCAGCGCGTTCAGCACGGGAGCGGCGGCCGAGCCCAGCCGGTTGAGGGTACGGATCGCGCCGAACGCCCTGGCCCTGAGCGGCACGCCATGCTGGTCGTAGTAGACAGCGAGGGTCTCCGATTTCAGCGCGGCCATGTCCACGCCAAGCGGGCATTCGCTCTTGCATGCCTTGCATTCCAGGCACAGGTCGAGGATCTCGTGCAGTCGCTCGTCACCCAGCGCGGCCCGCGGGTCTGGCTCGGTCAACGCCTTCGCCAGTGCGTTCGCCCGGCCCCTGGTGGAGTGTTCTTCCTCTCTGGTGGCCATGTAGGACGGGCACATCACGCCGACGGCGGTCTTACGGCACTGCCCGATGTTCATGCACCGGTCGGCGGCGCCGAGCATCCCGCCCTCGGCGCCGAACGACAGCCTGGTGGCGAGCGGCACGACGGTATGACTGGCCATCTCGCGCAGATGATCGGTCATCGGCCCGGCATCGACGATCTTCCCCGGGTTCATCCGGCCGTCCGGATCGAACAGCTGCTTGACCTCGCGCATCGCCTGATAGAGCTCAGGACCGAAGATCCGCTCGTTGAACTCGCTGCGGGCCAGGCCATCGCCGTGCTCGCTCGAGTTCACCCCGCCGAACTCCAGGACCAGGTCGCGCACCTGCTCGGCGACCGCTCGCATCGCGTTGAGCTGCCCAGGCTCGGACAGGTCCACGAACGGCCTGACGTGCAGGCAGCCCACCGACGCGTGACCGTAGAAGCCCGCGGTGAGGCCGTTCGCGTCGAGTATCTGCTTGAACCGCCTGGTGTAGGCCGCGAGCCTGGCCGGTTCCACGGCGGTGTCCTCGACGAAGGCGAGCGGCCGGCGCGAGCCCGTGCTTGCTGCCATCAGCAGCCCGAGGCCGGCCTGGCGGACCTTGATGAGGGCTGCCTGCTCGTCCTGGCCGATCGCCCGCAGCGTGAAGTATCCGTGCCCGCCGCGCTGCCAGCGCCGGTCGAGCCGGTCGAGCCCGGCGACCGCCTCGGCCAGGGTGTCGCCGAAGAAGGTGACGAACAGCAGCGCATCAGGATCCCCGTGCAGGATCGAGCCGAGCGCGCGATATTCGATCTTGCTGCGGGAGAGATCGAGGATGGCGCGGTCCATCAGCTCGACCGCAGCCGGATCGCACTCAAGGGCGGACTCGGTCGCCTCGATCGCCGCCTGCTCGGAGCTGAAGTGGCCGACCGCGATCACCCGGTGCGCGGGCACCCGGACCAGCCCGACGGTGGCCGCGGTGACGGTGACCAGGGTTCCCTCCGAGCCGGTCACGAATCTGGCCAGGTCAAGCCCGCTCGCATCGGCCGGTCCGGCCGGTTCGCCCTGGCCGCCCGCGTCCTTGGTCGACGTCGTGCCCAGATGTGCGCCCGGCCTGCCGTCGGGCCAGCTACCGGGCCGGACGGATCCGGCCAGCCAGTCAAGCCGGTAGCCACCGGACTGCCGCCAGAACCTGGGGTAGCCAGTCGCGATCGCGTCGGCATGCCGGCGCACCAGCTCCGGCAGCTGCCGGTAGAGCGATCCCGCAAGCGTCGGGGCGGCGGCCAGCGTGGCTCGCCGTTCGGCGGTGGCCGGCCCGAAGGACGCCCTGCTGGCGTCGGACAGCACCACGTCAAGCTCGCGCACGTGGTCGATGGTCATGCCATAGCGCACCGACTGACTGCCCGCCGAATTGTTTCCGATCATGCCGCCGATCGTGGCCCGGTTGGCGGTCGACGTGTCGGGGGCGAACATCAGCCCGTGCGCGGCAGCAGCCCGGTTCAGCTGATCCTGGACCACGCCAGGCTGCACCCGCGCGGTCATGGCCGCGGCGTCGATCTGCAGGATCCGGTCCATGTGCCGGGAGAAGTCCAGCACGATGGCGGCGCCGACGGCCTGCCCGGCCAGGCTGGTGCCGGCCCCGCGGGGCAGCACCGGAACGCCGAACTGGCCGGCTACCGCGACGACCGCGGCGGCGTCGTCGGCATCCCGCGGGAAGACCACCCCGATCGGCTCGATCGAGTACATGCTCGCGTCGCGCGAGTACAGGTGCCGGGAATAGCTGTCGAACCTGACCTCGCCCGCGACGGCGCGGCCGAGCGCCGCCGCGAGGTCGCCGGTCGCGGCCTGTTCGGCCGGCCGCCGTGAGCCAGCTGCCGAACCGCTAATAGTGCACCTCCTGCCGGGCCGGCCGGCCGCGCAAGGCAGCCGCGAGCCGGAGCGGCTCGCGTGGCTACTGCAGGACCTGCCTGGCCATCACGATCCGCTGGATTTGGTTGGTGCCCTCGTAGATCTGGGTGATCTTCGCGTCCCGCATCATCCGCTCGACCGGGTAGTCGCTGACGTAGCCGTACCCGCCGAGCAGCTGGACCGCGTCGGTGGTCACCTCCATCGCCACGTCGGAGGCGAAGCACTTGCAGGCCGAGGAGATGAACGTCAGGTCGGGCACGGTCTGGCCCGCCATGGCCCGCTCGGACCTGGCCGCCGCCGCATACGTCAGCTGCCTGGCAGCCTCCACCTTCATCGCCATGTCGGCCAGCATGAACTGGATGCCCTGGAACTCCGCGATCGCCTTGCCGAACTGCCGCCGCTCCTTGACATAGCCAGTCGCGTAGTCCAGCGCGCCCTGCGCGATACCGAGCGCCTGAGCCGCGATCGTGATCCTGGTGTGGTCCAGCGTGGCCAGCGCGGTGCGGAAGCCGCTGCCCTCCTCGCCGATCATCCGGTCGGCCGGGATCACGCAGTTGTCGAAATAGAGCTCGCGGGTCGGCGACCCCTTGATCCCGAGCTTGTGCTCCAGCGCGCCGAACGAAAACCCAGGATCGCCCTTCTCCACCACGAACGCGGAGATCCCGGCGGCGCCTACACCAGGCTCGGTGACGGCCATCACCGTGTAGAACGTCGATGCGCCCGCGTTCGTGATCCACCGCTTGGTCCCGTTAAGCACGTATGTATCGCCGTCGCGGACGGCGCGGGTCCGCATCGCTGCCGCATCCGAGCCGGCCTCAGGCTCGGACAGCGCGTAGGAGAACATCGCCTCGCCGCGTGCCACCGGCGGGAGGTAATGCTGGTTCAGGTCCGCCGAGCCCGCCAGCAGCAGCGGGACCGTGCCCAGCTTGTTGACCGCGGGGATCAGTGAGCTGGACGCGCAGGCGCGGGCGACCTCCTCGATCACGATCACCGTCGCCAGCGCGTCGGCCCCGGCGCCGCCGTAGGCTTCGGGAATGTGGACGGCGTGCAGGTCAGCCTTGACCAGCGCGTCATGCGCCTCCTGCGGGAACTCCGCGCGCTGATCGACCTGTGCCGCGTACGGCGCGATCTTGTCGTCGGCGAGCTGGCGTACCGACTCGCGGAGAGCTTCATGCTCCGGCGACAGGGAGTAGGCGGTGAAGTCAAGGCTCATGCATCCGATCGTAGGAGCTGGCGGACAGGTGACGACAAGCCAGCCCGCCAGATCAGGGCGTGCAGCCGCCGGGGCGCCGTCGCGGCCGGCCGACCCGACCGCCGTGCTGCTGTAGTTCGTGGCCGTCGGCCGGGACCTGAAGGAGGCACTGCTCTGGTCGCCCGCCCTGGCCAGCGCGGCTCGCCGCGCCACCATACTGCCGTCCGGTGACACGGCGGATTCAGCGATAACTAACCACTGCGCGCCAGTGCCGACCGCTCCGCTGGCCCCGCCGGGTGCGTACCTGCTGGATCCGAGCCCGGCGGTTACCAGGGCCGGCCTCGTCGGTGACCTGGCGCTGATGCTGGGCGCGTGGCAGATCGACCCGATGATCGCGTTCTTGTCCTGCGGTGAGCCGGTGCGGACGCCGTTCGCCCGCACCATGGCCGTGCTTGAATCCGCGCCGTGGCATGAACAGCGGTTCGCCCGCAAGCTGCGCGAACTCGGGATCGGCAGCGCGGACATCAGGCGCCGCGGCCTGGCCGGAGACGTGCGGCAGATTCACCGGCGGCTCGGCCTGCGGGGCGAACGCAGCGCCACGATCGTCCTCACCCGCGTTGACAACCGCCCCTGGGGCCTGATCTGCACCCCGCTTCTCGGCTGACGCCTGCCCCGACCGCGCCAGTCCGGATCCGGCGTCCGCGCCGCGCCCAATTCGCCCCGTCGCCTTCGTCGCGATTCTCAACTCGTGCAGCGGCCCGGGTCACCGCCGTCAATAGGGTGGATGGGCCGTTGCTGCTGCTGTAAATAACGTGCGCTGAGGTACACACGTCGGGCTTACCCTGGCCGCTGATCCGGCGGCGTGACGAACCACCCGCGGCCAGTCACGACATGCACGAGACCTTCGGCTGCGAGGATGCGGATGGCCTTGGCCGCGGTCGCCCGGTTGATCCCGTACTCCTGGGTCAGGGTCCGCACCGAGGGGACCGGCCGCCCCGGTGCCAGCTCACCCGAGCTGATCCGCTGCCGCAAAATCGCGGCAAGCTGGATGTACACCGGCTCGTGCCACTCGCGGTCGATCGACATGCCATGCACCGTAGATGACCCTGACCATGTACACGTCACGCACGGTAGCCTACCGGCTAGCTATAGACACCTGCGAGCCACCGGACGTAGTGTCGGGAGCGACCCGCCACACAAAGCGGGTCCGGCCGGTGCTTGCACACCAGACCGGACCCTAGGCACAGCCCTAGCTAGGAGGACCGCACCATGGAACACAAGCCAACCACGCCAGCCGCGGACGCGGCTACCCTGCAGGTCGTGACCGCCGCTGAGGTCCGGCCGGGCGACGTGATCCGGCATGAGCACATCGGCGACGCCACCGTCACCGCCGTCAGCGGGTCGCCGATGCGCGTCGGCGGCAGGCTGACCGAGGGCCTGGCGATCGACGCCGAGAACGGCACCAGGCGGGTGCGGATGTTCCGCAAGGGCACCGACACCGTCGACCGCGTCCGGACCCAGCGGTGAGCGCCGTCGATGTCGACGCCGGGCGGCTGCGCGAGCCCGAGCACCCGTCCGCCGACCCGTGGTCCGTGGTCCACCTGATCGTGTCCGATCTGGCCAGCCACGGCGTCAAGTCCCGGTTCGGCGCCGAGGCCGACTTCGGCGCTGCCGTCGTCGCCGCGGCCGGGCTGCTGACCGCGCTCGGCGTGACCCCGGCAGTGCCGGACGGCGGTGCGTCATGACCGCCGTCCTGATCGTCGCCGGTCTCGGGGCGTTCCTGCGCTGGTCCGAGATCGGCAGGAAAGTGCAGCGGCACCGGCACGACCGGGGGATGTCATGACCGGCCGCGCCGGGATGGCGGGCTACCGCTGCCGGCTGCACCTGTGCTGCGGCCCGTGCCCGGAATGCGGCGGCTGCGACCGCGTGTGCGGCTGCGCCCCGCCATCGCCGCGGCTCGCGCTCGTGCCGCCGGCGGCCAGGGCAGTGCGGCCATGCGGCACCAACGCGGCCTACCACCGGCACCTGGACCGCGGCGAGCGAGCCTGCCCGCCGTGCCTCGCCGCGCACAGCGCCTACACCACCGCGCGGCGCCCGCCCGCCGTCCGCCGCGCCGCGGCAGCCAGCCGCACCGGGGCCATCGCCGCTGACATCGCCCGCCGGGCCGGGTCCGGGGAAATGGCCAGCCTGCCGCCGCGCGGCGACCTGACAGCCGCCTACGGCGCGTCCAGGGCAACCATCGGCAAGGCCCTGCGGGCCGCCAGGGACGCGGGCGCGCAGCTTCCGCCGGCCCGGCCGCCCGTCCCGGCCACCGAGGACGTGGCCGCGCACCTGCGCCACCTGAGACTGGAAGGCCGCTCCGAGCTGACCATCTACGCCCGCGGGCGCACCCTGGCCCGGCTCCAGGCCGCGCTGCCCGTCCCGCTGGCCGGGGCGACCAGGGACATGCTCTACGAGTGGCGCGCGGGCCTGACCGTGACCGGGCCGACGGCCGCCGGGTACCTGTCGCACGTGATGGAGTACTACGGCTGGCTGGCCGGGACCGGGCGCCGTGCCGACGATCCCGCCCGCGGCCTGCCCGTCCCGCCCGTGCCGCGCCGGCTCCCGAGGCCAATCGGCGAGGACGATCTCATGCGCGCCCTCGATCTGGCGCCGGACAGGGTCCGGCTGTGGCTGATCCTGGCTGCCTACGCCGGCCTTCGGTGCAAGGAAATCGCGCTGCTGCGCCGGGAGGAGATCAGGGACACAGCGGTGCCGCCGTGCCTGGTCGTCTCCACCGAGACGACGAAAGGGATCAGGGAGCGGATCATCCCGCTGAGCGATTGGGTCGTCGCCGAGATCCGGGCCGCCGGCCTCCCGGCCACCGGGTACTGCTTCCTTCGCGAGGACGGCCAGGAAGGCCCGAACAGCCCGTGGTGGATCTCCAAGCTCGGCAACCGGGCGCTGCGCGATCTCGGGATCAGGGCCACCATGCACCAGCTCCGGCACCGCGCCGGGACCAAGCTCTACCAGCACTCCCGTGACCTGCTGATGGTCCGCGACGTGCTCGGGCACGCCGATGTCAGCACAACCCAGATCTATGCCCAGTACGACGTGGCGAGCGCGACCGCGGCCGTGAACGCGCTGCCGGTGCCCCGGCTGCGGCTGGTGAAGGACAGGAAGGAATGACCGCCATGCGAAGGATCATCACCTCGGCCGCCGCTGCGCTGTCAGCCGTGCTGCTCACCGGGGCGGTCACGGTACCGGCCGCCGCGCAGGCTGCGACCGGGCCAGCCACCCCAGCAGCCGCCGCGGCAGGTCACGTCTACAACGAGATCCCGTACTTCTGCATCGCCCTGGCCAGCCACGGGCAGGGACACCGGGCCGCCGGGGCAATGTGCGCCGGCCACCGCTCGCAGCTCTGGACTGTGCGCGGCCACCGGATCGTCGCGGCGTCCGGGCTGTGCCTGACCGCGCGGCCGGACAAGCAGGTGATCACGGCGCGCTGTGGCTGGCGGCACGGCCAGCGGTGGACCCTCATGACCGGTGAGGCAGCCCTCGGGAGTCACCGCATCGAGTCGCAGCGGTTCGGCGGCTGGTGCCTCGCGCTGCCCGCGTCTTACGTCGGGCCGGTGCAGCTCAGCCCGTGCGACGGGCCGCCCGTCATCGACGGCGGAACCGGGTACTGGGTCCTGCCGTGAGCCTGCGCGCTGGCGGCACGGCTGCCTCCTTCAGGCGAGAGCGAGGATCGGGGTAAAGAACAGGCTGAGCGCGGTGCCTGCGGCCTGCGCCTTCACGACGCCGTTGACGGACCGGACCACGGTGAAGGTCTGGGTGCCGGACGTGCCCGTGATGTTCGTGACGGTCATCCGCTCGCCCGCCATCTGAATGTCGAACGGGAAGTCGCCCGCGGCCGTGGTCCACAGCGGGAACCCCGCGGCCGTGTCCGCGCCGAGCGACGTCGCCGAGCTGCTGATCGAGGCGTGGAGGGTGCAGCCGTCGGTGTCCAGCCGGCCGTGCACGGGGTCGTCCAGGACGAGCACCTCGTAGGGCGACTCCGGGACGCCGCAGAAGTCGATCTGGAAGATGTAGCCGCCGAGCCGCTCGGTGACGCCCTGCGCGATCTGGGAGATGCCGTCGGGCGGCAGCCACGCCGGCGGGGCGGACACCGTGATCCGCTGCCCGAGGTCCAGTTCCTGCAGGTCGCAGAACACCCCGGCGACGGCGGGCCGGGCCAGGTCAACCGGGATGACGGGGTAGCGGGGCTCGTTCACGGTGCCCAGGTGCAGCAGCCACCCGGCCTCGGAGTCGACCTGGCTGTCGGACCCGAGGCTGATCTGCACCTGCGTGTCGTACAGGCCGGCGCCGGGCGGCGTGGCGTTCGGCGCGTTCGTGTTCAGCGGCCCGGTGAACGCCGCGCCCGCGGTCCCCGGCGGCTGCATCACCTGCCGCGAGCTTGACCCGCCCGCCCGGGTGACGGTGACGTCGTTCACGGTCGTCTGGTCGTCCGTCACCGGCTTCAGCCCGGGCGTGCCGGCCAGGTCGGCGTGGGTGTACGACAGCGCCACCGCGGCCTGCTGGTTCTCCAGGCTGGACAGTGTCCTATACCCCAGGCCGAGGACCTGCCTCGGCTCGAAGATGACGCCGCGGTCCGCGTCCGCGCATTCCTGCAGGTCCTGCATGAGGGTCTGCTGCGTCATCGGGCCCATGGGCACGGACGCGGACAGCCGCCCGGCGCCGCGGAACGCGATGCCCTCCTCGGCGCACAGCCGCTGGAACCGCAGCCCGGCGGCCTCGCCGGCCCAGGAGTTCGGCGGCCCGGCGAGCGCCGAAAGGCTGCTGTACGCCGGCTGCACCGCGATATGCCCGACCGCCGAGTTGACAGCCGGCGTCCCGTAGCCGGCCTGGTTGACGACCAGGCTTCTTGCCGTCCCGGTGCTCGCGGACGCCAGCGCCCCGGTCAGCTTCGTACTCGCCGCCGACCCCGCCGGCAATGTCTCCATCGTCCAGTCGACATTCCCCGAGCCGTCATCGGCGAGCGCGATCCTGACCGCCACGGGAACGCCGTTAACAACCGGGCTGTCCGCGCTGGAGAACAGGACCGAGCCGGTAGGGCCGTAGCCGACAAGTTCCAGCTGGCCGCTGGCGCCAAGGTTGTAGGTCAGGACGAGTGAGGCAACCGTCCCGCTGGTCGGGACCGTCATCATCGCGTTGAAGCTGGTTTCGCCGGCGGCCGGGACGGCGAGCAGGAACGTCACCGCGAAGCTGCCGGTCTGCGGCGTGAAGGATCCGGTCCACGTGCTGCCGTTCAATAGTGGCAGCGGTGCCGAGCCGGGGAACGCCGTCGAGCTGGCCAGAGTCGGCGACCCCGAGAACAGCATCGGCCGGCCGCCGTTGGCTGACGCGAACTGGGTCGCACCCGCCAGGTCCTCGCACGGCCAGTACGCCGCCGGCGCGGCCGGGCCGGCCAGGCTGGCGTGCCAGCGGCGCAGCGCGGTCATCCGGCCAGCCTCGCCGCGTCCACGCACCGCTGCCAGTGCCCCGGCGCCCAGGCGACCCACGCCGGGACCGGCGGCGGCCCGGCCATCGCGCCCGCCACCAGACCGGACACTTCCGCGTAGCTCAGCTCGCCGCGGTCCAGCAGCGCGGCCGCTACCGCGCTGATCGCCGGCCGGCAGCGGGCCGTGAACTTCTCGCACGCCCGCCAGACATGGATGATCACCGGCCAGGGCCAGGCGTCCTCCCGCATCACCGCGGCCATCGATTCCAGGTCGCCGCCCGGTCCCGCCGGGAGCGCGCGGGACGGCCGGACAGCGACCGCGCCCGCGGCGTCGAGCACCTCGAACGTGCCGTCGGCGCTGCCGAGCAGCAGCCCCAGCACGGCGCCGTCGGGCATCGACAGGCCGCGCGACTGGAAGTCGGCGATGACCCCGGCCGCGCCGTTCAGCCACTGCATGCCGATCGTCGGCGGCCCGGTGGCGCCGGGCAGCGGCTGCACGCGCGCCGGATCGGCGAGCGTCACGAATTCGAACGGCCACCCGAGCGCCCGCATCGTCACCGCGTGACCGGACTCGTGGACGGCGGCGTGCCCGCGCGGAATCGGGGGGCCCGCCTCGGCGAGATCCGCGGACTCGGGTACCTGGTATGTGGTCATGCCCGGCCCGCCAGCACGCCGGCCGGGGTGCCCCACCGGGTCGGGTACCGCAGTCCCGCCGGCTGCGGCTGGTCGGGAAGCTCGGGAAGCTCGGGCTCGGCGGGCCGCTCGTCCGCCAGCCGCAGCCGCCCCCACTCGGCCAGCAGCACCCGCATCAGCGACCGGGCCTCGGGCAGGCTGGCGGCGTCGAGCCAGCGGCGCAGCGACCGCCAGGCATGGAACTGGTCCCACGGTGACAGCCGCTTCGCGGCGGCGATCTCGGCTGCCGCGGCGGCCGTGCTGACCCGCGCGGCCTCGGCGGCCGACCAGAGCACGGCGGTGAACGGCCCGGTCCACGGCTGGCTGACCAGCTGGTCGTCGAGCCACTCGGCCAGATCGGCGGGCGGCAGGAACTCGGAGCCGTCCACCGACCGGAGCGTCATGTCCGTCCAGCCGCCTGGCCCGATGCCGCGGACGATCTTCTCGGTCACCGGCCGCCGGCGCGCCAGGACCCGCTGCACGGCCTGGCGCCGGATCTCGGTGAATGCGTCCAAGCGGACTCCTACTGGAGGATGACCAGGCCGCTGGTGACCTGGCCGGTCGTCAGGGTGATCGTGCTCTGAATCCAGTACCGCCCGTCGACACGGTGGCGGATCCTGAAATTGGACTGGTCGACCGGGAACCCGGAGCCCTGCTGCGACCGCTCCACGGTCATCTCGCCGCGATCGGCGACCAGGTAGTTTCCAAGATCAACTAGCATGACGTCGCCCGTCGATCCAACTGCGGCCTGGTGATCGTTGACCACGACGGGCACGCCCAGCAGGCGCCAGCACCCGAACTGCATGTCGTAGACGAGCGTCAGCGGCGCGCCGATATCCTGCCCGGTCGGCCCGGTCAGCACGACCTCGTACAAGGTGAGCAGCTGATCGAAAGCGCTCTCCGACAGCAGCCACGTTGACGACGCCTTGGACGCGGGATGAAGCGCTCGAAGCATCGCGACCACATCGAGGTGCAGCACCTTGCTCGAGGTGTTGCGGCTCACGATCACCGCGCCGGGGGCGTTCACCAGAGCCTGCGGCTCGCCCACGCCCGTGCCGCTGGCGATCATGAGATCGTCCTCGTACCAGCTCAGGCCGAGGCCGATCGTCTTGGGCAGGAATACGCTCCCGAACGCCGTCGCGTCGCTGACCAGCTCGTTGGGCACGCCGGCCAGGAACCCTGCGATCTTCCGCGCCTCGAGCGCGATGCGCCCGAAGCTGGGCGTGCTCGACGGGATCGTCTTGCCCTCGTCGACCAGCGCGAAGGTATGCCGCCGAGCGCCTGGGCACCGCTGGCCTGGCTCGGGTTATCAAGCAGCGGGATCTGCTCCCTCAGCGAGGTCATGGGCACGTACATGGCCCGCGGCCTGATGATGGCCGAGCTCATGTAGGTGAGGACTTCGGCGCGCAGGCGTTCGGGCACGAGCGCGCCGCCCTCGGATGGCACGCGCTCAGACAGGTTCGCGTTGCGCGGCCTGGCCGCCGCCGCGGCACGCGCGAGCTGCCGCGCGCCCTCGCTCTCCGGATCCGAGATGGTCGCGAGGAACGCACCCCACGACCGGGCGGCCGGCAGGTGGTCGAGCGCCGCGCCCGGCGCGGCCGCGCCCGGCGCGTCCGCGCCCGGCTGCCCGGCCGCCGCGTCGTGCCCGCCGTGGTCGTGGTCCGAGTCGCCATCGTGCGTGTGCGGATGGCTATGCCGGCCGTCGTCGTCACCGGAACTGTGGCCGTAGGCGTGATGCCCGTGGTTGTGCTCGCCGTCGAACGGCGGATGAAGGTTGCCGGCGGCCTGGAGCGCGGCGGCCGTGATGTACTTGCGGGCCACGGGTCACCAGACCTTCGGCGGCGTCGGCTCGTTAGCCCACAGGTGCGCCAGGACCGGCACCCGGCCGCCGGGCTGCCTGCCGAGCTCGGCGGCCCGCTGCGCGTTAGCCCGCTGCATGGCGCGCTCGGCGGCCTCGCGCATCGGGCGGTCGCGCTCCCAGCGCCGGAGCTTGCGCGCGTAGTCGGCGTCCATCTCGGCCGCGAGCGCGAGGGATGCGCCGAGCGCGTCGTCGTACGCGGCACCGGGCGGCCGGGTCAGCGGGCGGCTGACCGCGGCGCGCAGCCCGGCGCGGAACTGATCGAGCAGCGCGGGGGTGGGATTGACCGGGGCGCCCATATCGCGGCTCCTAAAGGCGGCACGTCGGGGGGATCACCAGCGCCAGACGGCCGCCGGGCCACATGGCGGGCCGCTAGGACGCACTCAAATCGTACATCTGCACCACCAGCAACACCAGTCACAGCGGCAACGCGAAAAGGCGGGTGAACGGCGCGGCGAATGGCCAGGATGGCTGCAGTCAGATCAGCGACCGGGCCGCAGCGACCTGACCTGCGGTTCCGCCCTGGGCGATACGCGCGTGATTCGGCACCGGAAACACGCTCTGACCTGCGGAAACTAACCACTGATACGACCGGAGTTTAACCGGGTGATTTCCCGTGCTGCCCGGTGGTAAAAGCGCAGGTCAGAGCGCTGCCGCTTGCTGCCGACCGGGGGAAGCGGCAGCGGGCGGATTGTCACGCAGCGTGACGTACACCGCGCCTGACCTGCGCAGAGCAGCGATGGTCACTCTCCGTAAAACGATGGTGACCATCCGGGGAGGGAAACTCAGGGCGATTGGCTCTGGGCCGACAAACCGCCCATGGACATTTATTCCATACCAAACCGGACACGATGCGCGTGACGCTGCGGGGGTGCGTGTCGTGCGGACGGCCGCGACTACTCACGGTCACCCATGCCGGTGCTGCCCCGGTCAGGTCGCCCGCGGTTCGCCCGCCGCTGCCGGTCTCCTGCACTTCCGGCACAGGACGCCGTGACCGGGCAGCCACCTGGCCTCGCGGGCACCCATGGCCTTGCCGCACCGGGCGCACCGGGCCATCCGGGTGAGTCCCTGCCGGGCGTCCCTGCGGGCCTGGCTGCCGCTCACGCCGGCCGCAGTGCCGGGGCCTTGGGCTGGTGGATGAGGCAGCGGCCGGTGCCGGGCACCGCGGGCAATCGGCACCTGGCACCAGCACGGGTGGTCGCCGTGCACCGCGGGTCATCCGGTTCGGGGTCAGGTGATCGGATCGGATCGGGTCGGCGGGTCCATGGCAATCGCATCGGTCGCATCGGTGGTGTCTCCTCTTCTCCTCCGGTGGCGGGATGGCCTGGCAAGCACGGTCGACGGGCGGTCACATCTGGTGCACCACACCACGTCGCCCGTGCGCGGTGCCATCGAAAACCGCAGCTCGTGGCCGCAGCTGAGCCGGTAGGTCCGCTGCGGCGGGCGGCTCACGGCGCCTCCCGGCTGCGGCTCATGGCGCTGTAACTCCTAGCTACGTGTGTCAGAACGTCGGGACGTAGATCGGCTGGTCGCCGTCGTACCAGCCGCCCGGCCTGACTGACTGCGGCCAGCGCGCCAGTTCGATCTGGCGCATTGCACCGGGCTCGGGCATTCGTTTGACGATGGTCTTCGGCGCCGACGGGTCGGTCTCCCTGGCCGGGTTCGGGATCCGGCGCGTCCTCACCGGGCGGGCCGTGATCACCAGGCCCAGGACGTCGGGTGACAGCTCGGTGATGAGCGCGCACCACGGATCCGCGTTGTGCGCGGGGTCCTCGCCGCGGAAGATCAGCGCCGCGTGGACCAGCTCGTGCAGCAGGACATCGGACACCTGGCGCGGCCCGCCGCGGATGCGCCCCGGGCTCCCGTCCGGCCGCTCGGCGCTGCCGTTGAACAACTCGGGTGCGAGCGTGACCCGCGGTGCTGCCAGCCACCGCGCCGTGCGGGTCAGGCCGATGCAGGTCCCGTAGGCGGTGAGCCCGATGATGACCGGCAGCGGCGGGATGGAGCCGGCGAACAGCTCGCGGTTGAGCCGGGCGAACTCGGCTGCGGCGAACTCGCCTGCCTGCCCCCAGAGCAGCGCGGCGGCACGAGCGTAGGTCTCATAGGTCGGTGTAACTTCCAGCTGCGTGTCACAGATGGTCATGGCCTCTCCCTGTCGGCTCGGTTCGCCTCGATGAGGCACTGCGAGTGCTGCCACTGACCCGCGGCCTTGGCGATCTGCTGGCCGACCTGGATAGCACGGCAGCAGACCGGGCACGTGGACGTCCTGCGAGCTTTCATGACTCTGCTCGCCAGCAGCGGCGCGGTCATGCTCCGGCCTCGCTAGGTGAGCGCTGGTCCCTACTACCTCTGCTATGGCTGATGCCTGCAGGGGGTCCAGTCGTGTTGAGCTTGAGCAGTGGCCGTTCCCGGTCTATTGCGCCGAATGGCGTAATAGGTGGGCGCCCGCGGCGAGCGAAGCGAGCGCGGGCACGGTTACCTTGTCTTTCCCCTTGTAGTTCACCTTGTCTTTGGGGCGAAGTGACTTCGGGGTGCTGGGTGAAGTGACTTCGGGGGGTACCTGAAGTGACTTCGGGGTGCTGGGTGAAGTGACTTCGGGTACCTGAAGTCACTTCGGGTAGGTCCCTATGATCTGGATAGGCTGACTGAGTCACGGCCAGTCGTCCGATCTCGCGGCCTGGAACAGCTTCCAGGCGTCGTCTCCGAGCTGGATCCACCTGGTGCTGCCGCCCCATGCCTCGAAGCAGCCCTGCGGCACCGGCTTGAGCCTCGTCTTCCTGGCCTTCTCGGCGGCTGTTCGCTTCGGCCGGCCGGGATCGGCGCAGAACGTCATGTTGCGGAGGTAGAAGCCGATCGTGCCGTCCTTGCGGACGTGGGTTCCCGGCCGCGGGTTGAAGGCCCTGCCGCAGTGCTCGCAGTGGAACCGGCCGAACTTAGGACCGTAGATCGGCTTGAAGCGCCAGTCATCAGGGATCTCCAGCGCGTACATGTCCGCGGTGCGGCGGGTGCCGGTCCAGTGGCTGAAGCCATCCCGCTGCGCCATGCCGAGCGCGCGCAGGACGGCCCAGGCGTGGCTGATCGTCCTGGCGTCGTAGCCTGTCTGGCGCGCCAGACGCTCGTTGCCGGGGTAGATCCCGGTGCCGTCGTAGATGCCGTAGTCGACGGCCGTCCGCGCTACCAGCTTGACGCTGGGCTCGACGATGAGTGCCTTGACCAGGGTGTTCCAGCGGGCGATGAACGGCGCCGGCTCGCCGGACGGCAGGCACTCGTCTCCTGGTGAGATCACGGCGCATCGCCGCTCTCGTATGCCTTCGACGCGATCAGCGCACGGCACTGCCCGGCGAAGTCCCATCTCGAATCAAGCAACGGCAAGCCGTTACTCCCGTCGACCTCGGCCTCGGGCACGACGGCCGGCGGCAGGTCGAAGTCGTCCACGTCTATCCGTAGCTGGTCGTTAAGGTCGGCGACCTGCTGGGCCATGTCGGCCAGCCGGCTGGCGGCCTCGGCCCGGATGCGGCCTAGCTGCTCAATGTCAAGGTCGCGGCTGATGACTTCGCCGGCCTCATCGAGCCATCTGCCCTTCGCCTCGAAAACACGCTGGCTGAGGCTCCGGTCGAAGAACGGGGCGATTGCATCGCGGGCGATCTGCCGCAGCAGGTCCGGCCGCAGCGACGCGAGCGCGTCTATCTCGGTCTGCTCGACACCGAACGCGGCCCGCCACTTGTCGGCCTTCTTCTCGGTCGCCTTCAGCGGCGTGGACGGCAAGCCGTACTCGCCGACCTGAGCCGGGGTCAGCGCCGCGCGGCACGCCTCGAAGTCCGGCATGCCGGGCAGCAGGATTTTCAGCGCCTGGAGCTTCCGGCTGACAGAGACAATCATCTGCCAGCCCGCCGGGTCACAGTCCGCGAAGTACAGCACGACCATCGGCCTGCCGTCCGCCGCTGCCGTCTCGGCGATGCGGTAGATCAGCGTGTCGCTCATCTCGCCGGTAGGCAGGTACAGGTCAGCGGAGTACTCCTGCGCGATCGGGCCGAGCACGTCGGCGAGGCTCGACTTCTCCCCGATGATGACGATGCGATACGCCTGACTCCCCTCGAAGCCGGCGATGCCGACCTCGGGCAGGATCTCGTCAGCGTCCGGGAGGTCGACATCTATCCCGACCGTCAGGTAGGGCCATGGGCCGGGCCGGGAGTACTCGCGGATCACCGGCTCGGCGTTGCGCTGGTCGGTGATCTGCCCGAACGGGACGTAGCCGAGCCACCTGGCTGCCTTGACGGCCTTCTCCGAGCTCCAGATCCAGTCGGCATCGCTGTTCGCGTACGGCGAGCCGTCAGGCTTCGGGCGGCCGATGAGCACATAGTGCAGACCGCGGGGATGGATTCGCCGGTCTGCGAGGCCGAGCGCGCGCATGGTCTCAGCGAGCCAGCGGCCGAGCCTGTGGTTGGCGGGCGTGTCGAGCCGGAACGGGTCACGCTGCGGCCCCAGGACCGTCAGGTCCTTCAGCGAGCCGCCGCGCTCGGCGATCACCCGGTCGAGTGCCGCCCGCAGCGGCGATGCGCTGACAGTGCCGTCCGGTACGATGACCGTGAGCGAGTTTGCGTTTTGGGCGCCGTCCGTGGTCAGCGGGCGGCGTTCTGCATCAGGTGGCCGCATTGCCGGCACCGGGCGACAGCAGCAGGGCCAGGCGGCTGCGCTGCTCGTCGGTCAGCGGCGGGGCGGAGTCGACTATCTCGCGGATGTGCCGCTCTAGCTTGGCCTCGGCGAGGTCGCGCCTGGCGGCCTCGATGCGGGCCGGATCGTGGCCATACCTGATCGACGTGGCCACTGCGGAGCGTGCCTTGGTGACGCTCGGGCGGGCGGGTTCGGCCATGCGGGAACGCCCCTTCGGGGGTCGTCCCGTGTGCCTATCTCACGGCCGCAGATTCGCAAGCCTTCCGCAGGCCCGGTGTTCTGTTACTGCTACCGGATACTAGCAGCCGGGGGCACCGGGAGGCAGCAGCGGCCGGCCGCTCGCCACGGGCCACGCGATCACCACCTGAGTGCGGCCTTCGGCGACGGCGCGGGCGGCGGCGTCGGCCAGCTCCTCGGGGAAGACTCCCAGCCGGCCACGCAGGCAGCACCGCTGCCACAGCGGCCCGTCGTCCACTGCCATGTCCACCTCGGGCAGTGCTCTGCTGACCCGGCTGAACAGCGGGCCGCCGTGGTCGTGCAGCACCGTCTTAGGGTCGCAGCGGATCATCAGCCTGCCGCCGCTGTCCCGGTACACGCCGGCAAGCCAGTGCCTCTCGGGGCCTGGGCAGCGGACCTCCACGAGCGCGCTGCGGCGGCGTGACGCCTGGCCGCTCATGGCGTGGCCCGGTACTCGGCCGGAAGGTCACCGTCGCAGTAGTAGCCGATATGGCCCGTCAGCTTCCCTCGCGGGCCGGTGCGCTCAACCTTCCACACCGGCAGGCCCGGGCAGTCCCGGTCACCCATCCGGCCATCGACAGGGCTATGCCGCTCCGGCCAGCCCGCGGGAGCATGCGTGACCAGATACCACCGGACGCCCAGGTCCACGCGGTAAGTGGTCATGAGGACCGAGTCCGGCCACGGGACGACGCGCTCCCAGACCGGCACGTCGGGGTGGCCGCCGCGGGACGGCTGGGCGGGCCGCAGCTCGATGCCCGGCATGAGCGCCCGCACCGCGGCCTTGCGGGCCGACAGGCTGAGTGCTGCCCACCTTTCCGTGACCGCCTCCCGGCCGCCTCCTGGCAGCCCGGCCAGCGGACTCGGCACGGACAGCTCGGCGGCCCGCCTGTCCGCGGCGTCGGCTTTCGGGCGGCAGCTCGCGGTGATCGCCTCCACCTGCCCGAGCGTGATCCGGTCTGCGCTGTACGCCCCGGCGGCGTCGGCCATCTTCTGCCGCCAGCGGCCGGCCTCGGCCCTGGCGTCGAGCACCGCCGCGTCATCGGCGCGGCCGAGCACCTCGGCGGCGTCGGGCCGGGACAGCCGCTCGACGGCCACGCCGTCGATGAACTCATCCGCGATCCCGGCGCCGATGTAGGCGTGGCCCGCGCGGCAGCCGTACAGGTCGGCGCCCTTGCGGGTGGTGCCGCGCACCGGCCCGCCGCACCGGCCGCACCTCATCACCTGCGAATAGCGGAACCGGGCCGCTGACGGCCGCTCGCCCTTGCGCCGGGTGTCGGTCAGCCTCGCCCGTGCGGCCAGCGACTCGGCCTCGGTCACCAGGACGCCGGCGTAGACCTCGCGGCCGGCGATGGAGGTCACGGCCGAGCGGGTCCACCGCTTCCCCGCCGGCGACGGCACGCCCCGGGCGTTCAGGTCATCGGCGACCGACTGGTAGCCCTGGCCGGCGGCCACCTTGCGGATGATCCCGGCGGCCACCGGGCCGGTGTCCGGGTCCGGCTCGTCGCGCAGCCACGCGAACCGGCGCCGGGACGGGTCGTAGATCCGGCGCATGCCGTACGCCACGCTGCCCTGGGGCCTGCCCGCTGCCCTGCCGTCCGCCTTGCCCCGCAAGATACGCATGCTCAGCTTCTCCGATTCGTACGCCGAGTCGAGCCCGTCCTCCGCCAGCGACCGCCAGTCACGGGCGCCGCTCAGGTCGTAGGTCCGGTCATGGGAGGTGACGTGGATCAGCACCCCGGCCTGCCGGCAGGCGGTCAGCAGATGCGCCCAGGATTCCAGCTCGCGCGACCCGCGGGACGGCTCCCACATGACGAGCACGCCGAGCCGCCCGGCCTTCACGTCGGCCAGCGCCCGCCGGTACTCCTCCCGGTTCGCCCCGCCCTTGCTGCCGGCGAACCGGCTCGCCGACAGGCCGGGGTCGGCGTACTCGGCGGCGACGGCCCAGCCCTTGCGCTGGCAGGCGTCGCGGTTGCCCTCGTTCTGCTGCTCGATCGAGCGGTCGGCCTCACGGTCGGCGGCCGAGGCCAGCTTGCTGACCCGCTGGTAGAGCCCGGCCCGGATCGTGTCGGCGCTGGTGGCGGCTAGTGTCCTCATGGTGACCATCTCCCTGAGAACCATTGTACCTCAGCGCACGTCCGCTGTTTCCGCACCAATGGCCCATCGCATCTATTGCGAACGGGGGTCGGCGGCGGGCTCGGCGAGGCTAGCTCGGAGCGCGACGCCCTTTGCCTGGGCT
Source organism: uncultured Actinomycetota bacterium (assembly GCA_963850875.1). Lineage (GTDB taxonomy): Bacteria > Actinomycetota > Actinomycetes > Streptosporangiales > Streptosporangiaceae > Chersky-822. The sequence goes on along the minus strand of CAWKNA010000002.1, from coordinate 463,145 downwards.
ATCTGGCGTAGTTCGTCCTGGAATGCTGTCATCCGGTTGCTCAGCTCCGGGTCGCCGACGGCGAGGATGCGGACCGCGAGCAGGCCGGCGTTGCGCGCCCCGCCGACAGCGACCGTGGCAACCGGGATCCCGGCTGGCATCTGGACGATCGAGAGCAGCGAATCCAGGCCGTCCAGGTGCGCAAGCGGGACCGGAACGCCGATCACCGGTAGCGGGGTCACGGCCGCGAGCATGCCAGGCAGGTGCGCCGCGCCGCCGGCCCCGGCGATGATCACCTTCAGCCCCCGCTCTGCCGCCGCGGCGCCGTAGCTGATCATGTCGTGCGGCATCCGGTGTGCCGAGACGACATCGGCCTCGTACGGCACGCCGAACTCGGCCAGCGCCTCGGCGGCCGACCGCATCACCGGCCAGTCCGAGTCGCTGCCCATCACCACGCTGACCACCGGCTGGGCGCTCATCCGCTGCTCCTTCCGGCCGCTGTGCGGCGGCTTCCTCGACCGGCGCTGGTCCGATTCCCGCCTCCAGCAAACTGATCTGCCGGGTGCGACCGGACCGTCCGGCTATGCTTCCTCCACCCCCAGGCTGAGGTAGTTCGCTGCCCGCCAGGCTCGGTCCCGAAGCTGCCCGACGTCGTCGCCCGCCACGGTCACGTGACCGACCTTGCGCCCAGGACGCACCTGCTTGCCGTACAGGTGCACCTTCACCCCCGGATCGGCGGCCATCACATGGATCAGGCGCGAGTACAGGTCCGAATCTTCGCCGCCGAGCACGTTGACCATCACCGCACTGCCCGCCGTCAGCGTCGGCTGGCCGAGCGGCAGGTCAAGAATGGCACGCAGATGCTGCTCGAACTGGGATGTCGATGCCGCGTCGATCGTCCAGTGGCCGCAGTTGTGCGGGCGCATCGCCAGTTCGTTTACGAGCAGCCCGGCTCCGGTCTGGAATAGCTCCACCGCGAGCAGCCCGGTCACGCCAAGCTCGGCGGCCACGGTCAGTCCCAGCCGCTGCGCCTGCACGGCCAGGTCGGGATCAAGCCCGGGCGCCGGTGCGATGACCTCCCGGCAGATGCCGCTGTGCTGGACCGTCTGCACCACCGGGTATGCCGCGCCCTGGCCCGCCGGTGACCTGGCGACCAGCACAGCAAGCTCACGGTCGAAGGTGACGTGCTCCTCGGCGATCAGGGCGATGCCGTGCGAGAGCACCGCCGCGGCGGCCTCTGGATCGTCGCAGACCCAGACTCCCCTGCCGTCGTAGCCGCCGGAGACGGCCTTGAGCACGACCGGCCAGCCGGGCGGGCCGCCGCGGCCGTGCACGTCAGCCGCGGCTCCAGCGCCCTGGCCCTCGGCGGCGAAGGCGGCTACCTCGGGCAGCGTGGCTACCGGGCGGTATCGCGGGCACCGGATGCCAAGCGCGTCGAGTCGTGCCCGCATCGCGCTCTTGTTCTGCGCGAACCGGAGCGCTTGCCCGCCCGGACGCACCGCGCTGACCCGCTCGAGCGCGGCCAGATGCTCGCCAGGCACATGTTCATGATCGAAGGTGACGACGTCGCAGCCTGCCGCGAACGCGAGCACGTCGGCAGCGACTTTGTAGTCACCGATCCTGGTGCCCGCGGATACCTGAGCGGCGCTGTCGCAGGCAGTATCGGCAAGCACCCGGAATTCGACGCCAAGGCCGATTGCCGCCTGGGCAGTCATCCGGGCGAGCTGGCCGGCTCCCACCATCCCCACCACCGGCGGGTGGTTCGGGCCGGCCTGTTTGGCCGCGGGGTCAACACTCACCCGCCGTAGCCTACGAGGTGGGCTAGCGGCAGGGCGACGCTCGGCTGTTGTCGGGCAGTCAGGCCGGGCCGGCCACCACTGGCTCGTCCAGCTGTTCTTGCACTGGCTGCGGGAAGATCACGGCGAACGTCGCTGGCCGCGGCCTGACCAGCACCAGCTGGCCGCCGTCAGAAGCAGCGACCGACCGGGCCAGCGCCAGGCCGAGCCCGGTCCCGCCCGCTCCGCTCACGCTCCGCTCGAAGATCCTCGGCGTCAGATCGGGCGGCACTCCCCTGCCCTCGTCCCTGACCTCGATCACTACCGAGCGCGGCGTCTGCGAGGTGCGGATGGTCACCGTCCCCCCGCCGTGCCCCAGTGCGTTATCCAGCAGCGTCGCGACAACCTGCGAGACTCCGCCCGAGCTGACATAGGCTTTCAGCCCCTTGTCGCCGGTTACCTCGAGCTTCCTGCTCGCCCCGCGGAACGCTGGCTCCCACTCGATCACCTGCTGAGCGATGATGTCGTCGATGCTGGAGAGTTGCGGGGCGCCGGACGATGACCTGCGGGCCCGGCCGAGCAGCTGGCTGACCACCTGTGCGAGGCGATCGGTCTGAGCCAGGGCAGCCGCACCTTCCTCGCGGACCACATCGGGGAAGTCCGCCGCCGCGACCATCTCCTCGAGCCGCATGGACAGCGCGGTCAGCGGAGTCCTGAGCTGATGCGACGCGTCCACGGCGAAGTCCTGCTCGGCCGAGATGAACTCGGTGACCCGCTGTGCCGCGTTGTCCAGCCCCTCAGCCACCCGGTCAAGCTCGCCGATACCGTAGCGGCGGCCGACCGGGCGGGCATCTCCGGAGCCGAGCCGGTCAGCGGCCCTGGCCAGGTCCCTGATCGGCATGGCGAGCCGCCGCGCTTGCGCCATCGCGAGCCCGCTGGCCACGATCAGCGCGGCAACCGCCGACCATCCGGCCCATGCCAGGGACAACCCGGCCCGGTGCGCCCGGGCCGCGATGGCGAACCCGGCACCGAGCACAACTACGGCCGCGATCGCCACGCCGAGCATCGACGCCAGCAGACGGCGCTGCATCTAAGCTCAGTCTCCGCGCTCGAACCTGAATCCAACGCCGCGCACGGTGGAGATGAAATGCGGGTGGTGCGCGTCATCGCCGAGCTTGCGGCGCAGCCAGGACACGTGCATGTCGAGGGTCTTCGTCGAGCCCCACCATTTGCTGTCCCATACCTGCCGCATGATCTGATCCCTGGTGACCACCTTGCCGGCCTCGGACACCAGCAGATGCAGCAGGTCGAATTCCTTCGAGGTGAGCTCGATCTCCGTCTCGCCCAGCCAGACCCGGCGGGCGTCAGGGTCGATCCGCACCCCCTGGACTACCTGCGCCTGCGATGCGTTACGGCGGAGCAGCGCCCGGACCCTGGCCAGCAGTTCGGCCAGCCGGAACGGCTTGGTGACATAGTCATCGGCGCCGGCATCGAGCCCGATGACGGTATCCACCTCTTCGGCCCGCGCGGTGAGGATGAGCACCGGCGTCGCCTGGCCCGCCGACCGCAGCCGCCTGCACACCTCGAGGCCGTCCATCCTGGGCAGACCGATGTCAAGCACGATCAGGTCAATTCCGCCGGCCCGTGCCACCTCGAAAGTTCCCGGCCCATCGGCGGAAACGCCCACCTCGTATCCCTCGCGGCGCAAAGCCCGTGCCAGTGGCTCGGAAATAGATGGGTCGTCCTCTGCAAGCAATACGCTAGTCATGCCCAGATGGTAAGGCGAACAACCGCATTTCCCCTGGCGCGACGCACCGGCATGGTGGCAACTATTTAGTCAAGCCGAGGTCTATGACCTGCGGAAACGTTGCCTGATTAATCCGGTCCAGCCGATCTTAGGATTACAATTCTTAGCCTGAGACGTAAATCATCGGCGAAGTCAGAGTTCTTCGCGCGATACCGGCCTTGCCCCGGCCCGGCGGAGCTTGCCGCGGATGAGCCGCCGGGCGGCCGGTCCCAGATCCTCGATCAGGTCGATGAGAATCCCGAGCTGAGCGACGGTGGACATTGCCTGGCTGGCGCCGGCCGAGTCGACGCCGTCATAGAGCTCGAGTCCGATGAAAGCCGCCGCGATCGACCTGGCCAGGCCGGGAATGTCGAGGACCGCGATCAGCGGCGATTCGGCGAGGACCCGATCCAGCACCGCCTCGATCTCGGTGATCCACAGCTCAAGTGCGGCCGCGGTGGCCGGAGCGAGTTTCGGCTCCGACTGGGCGCTGGCCAGCATCTGGGCCAGCACGATCACGTTCCCTTCCGCTCGCTCCCGCTCGTGCAGTTCCAGGCCGACGCTGAGCAACTCGGACAGCGATGAGACGGCGGCGAGTCGCTGCGCATAGGCGGCAACCCGCTGCCGCGCGCCGTAGCTGCAAGCTGCCGCCAGCAGCTCGTCGACACTGCCGAAGTGGTAGAAGACCAGTGCCTGATTGACCCCGGCCGCCCCGGCGATCGTCCGGGCCGAGGCCCCGGCGATCCCCCTGGTGCGCAACGTCTCCAGCGTGCCGTCCAGCAGCCGGGTCCGGGTGTCGGTCACGGCCGCGAGGTTTCCCGGACCGGCCTGACCGCTGCGGGCACCGCACCGACCTGCGGATATGCGGCGGTGAAGGTGCCGTGATAGCCGAAGAGCGGACCGAATCTATGGTTGCGCACCGATACCTGGATGCGGAACTGCTCGGTGGCGTCGTCGTAGGATTCCCGCACCTGCGCCGTGCCGGTGATGATTCGGGGAACCTCGACATTGACCTTGCCCTCGTGCAGGCGCTGCCGACCGGACCTGATCACCAGTCCGCCGCAACCATCGACGGACAGGTGCAGGTCCACGGCCAGGTGCTGGTGAGTGCCCAGATAATCGACGATCGTGGCCTGATTCGGACTGTAGATCATCGTCGCATCCCAGTATCGCGGGACATCGAACCAGAAGGTCCGCGCGAACGTCACCGTCTCCCGGCCAAGCGAATCAAGGTAGGCATAGTTCTCGATGGTGAACGGCACATCGCTGCCTGCGGTCGGCACCAGGATGCGGCGTCTGGCTCCGACGGCGAGGAACGGCCGGGTGAATCCGCGGCCGTGCCACACCCGCTGCATCGTCCCTGATCCCACGCAGGCGATGCCATCCGCGCTGGCGAAGCCGAACCGGCGCTGCAGCGCAGGGTGCAGTAGCTCGAAGTCGGCACCGAGGGCACGCTCGAAGATCGACGTCATAGCTGCTCCAGGTGGACGAGGATGGACGGCGGAGTAGCTGCGGACCGACCGGGCGGGTGCGGCAGCGCAGTGCCGAGGGGACGCCGGGCAGCGGCCTGGTCAGCGCGATTCCCGCCATCAGCAATCCGGCTGCGGCGGCCGGGCGCAACCACCAGGCGCAGACGCACAGGCTGATCCGCAGGCCGGCCGTGAGGACGCAGCGGCGCAGCGAGCGCTCAGGCGGCACGCCGTCCTCAAGCCAGAGCCGCAGCCGGTCAAACGACCAGGCGGTCGCCCACCCCATGATCGGCCGGAACAGGCGATCGGCCGGCCAGCCGACGCGGCCCAGCCCGGCAGGTAGTCGTACCCGGTGATGAACCTGATCCCCCGCGCCGTCGGCACGTACCGCCAGTAACCAGACCCTGACCGGATCAAGGACATCCGGTCCGACGAGCCGAACCACAGCGCGGATGTGCGGGTGCCGTCTGGCCTGACCCGCTGGCCAGCGCAGACGCCGACTCCGGAGACGGTCACGCCCGGCCCGAGCCTGACCGCATACCTGAACCGCTGCTGGCCAGCCTGGCCAGCCTGGCCGGTCGCCGGAAGATAGTCGATCTGGGTGAACCTGATATCCCAGCGCTGATGACTGCCCGGGTCCTGGGTCGCCAGCCAGAGGTCGTCCAGGTTGGCCCGGATCAGACTCTCCACGTAGATCGCCCGCCGCCGCGCCATCTGATGCCTTCCTCTTGTTGAGCAGTCGCTCAATCAGGAGCGTACGGCGGATTGAGCGATCGCTCAAGTCAGCTCCGTCGCAGTCAGCCGGTAACGGCACATCTGATGCCAGATTTTCGGATCGTGACCTTGACGCGGATACGTCGCTGGATGTCTTGTTAGGTGCTGATGTTTCGATGACTGACCGCGCTCCGGCCGACCAGCTGACCTACCGGGAGGGAAGCATGCTGCTGAAGACCAGACGGGCCAGGTTGATGGCCGTGGCATCAGCGATGACCGCAGCCGCGGCACTGACGACAGGGCTGATGGCGACCAGCGCCGCCACGGCGGCTCACCATCGTGACGACCGGTCTGAAGTCCGGCTGGACCGAGTGTTCATCATCGTGCTGGAGAACCATTCCGCACAAAGCGTCATCGGTGACCCCAACACCCCATACATCACTTCGCTCGCTAACGAATACGGCCAGGCCACTAACTACTACGGGGTGACCCATCCCAGCGAGCCGAACTACATCGCCATGGTCAGCGGCTCGAACTGGTGGACCAACAACGACAACCCGGCTAACCGATTCGACCACACGAACCTGATCGACGAACTTGATGCGGCAGGCATCTCCTGGGCTGGCTACATGGAGGCGATGCCCGCCGGTGGCCAGCTCGCCGATTTCTGGCCGTCGAGCAGCGCTCCGCTGTACGCCTCCAAGCACAATCCGTTCCCGCTCTTCACCGACATCCGCGACAACCCGGCCCGGCTCGCCAACATCAAGCCGTACACCGACATGGCTGGCGATCTCAACAGCCCGGACGCGCCCCGGTTCGTGTTCATCACCCCAGACCAGTGCAACGACATGCACGGCGGCGTCTATGCCACGGTCGCCGGCCACCCAGAGACCCCGTGTCCCTACAACAGCACCAACGACGACCCGTATGACGTGCAGCTGAAGAAGAACGCGGACGCGTTCGTGCAGACCGCCGTGACCACGATCATGTCCAGCCGGGCGTGGACCCGGCACAGCGCCATCTTCATCGTGTCGGACGAGGGCGACTACACGGGCGTGACAGCCAACGGCGGCTGGGACTCCCCGGCCGGGTGCTGCGACTCACCGGTGCTGCCAGCGGGCGACCGTGACATCAATGCCGCCTGGCCAGGCGGGGTCTACGGCGGCGGCCTGGTTCCCGCGATCGTGATCGACCCCAGCGGACCCCGGCACTACGCCAGCAGTGTCGCGTACAACCATTACTCGCTGCTGCGCACCATCGAGGATGCCTGGGACCTACCCGAGCTCGGTTTCACCAGCGACCATGAGCAGGTCCAGACCATGGACGAGTTCCTGACCAGGCACTAGCGGGGCCCACAGGCCGGCCTCTCCGACGGCTGGGAGGCCGGCCCGTGCCCGCCGCGGCTCAGCCGACGTGCATCCGGCGGCCGCTATCAGCGGGGCCTGAGCCGTGCCGGGTGAGATAGTCGATCCCAAACTGCTACCAGCACGTTGCGGGTGTCCAGGATGCGATCGACAAAGGTGCCGCTGATTCTTCCGAGCCTGCGTGGCTACCGGGCTTCCTGGCTTTGGCCGGACATCGCCGCCGGCCTGACCCTGGTAGCCATCGCAGTGCCCGAGCAGATTGCCACCGCCAAGCTGGCGAACATGCCCGCCGCCACGGCCCTGTACGCGTTCATCGCCGGGTCGCTGCTGTTCGCCGTGCTCGGGTGCAGCGGCCAGATGTCTGTCGGCGCCGATTCCACCATCGCCCCGGTCCTGGCTGCCGGCGTCGCCGGTCTCGCCGTGGCTGGCACGCCCCGCTACATCCACCTGGTTTCCTTCCTCACCCTGATGGTCGGCGCGGTCATCGTCGCCAGCGGCCTGCTGCGGCTCGGCTGGATCGCCGAATTCCTGTCCACGCCCGTGATCACCGGAGTCCTGGCCGGTATCGCCGTCGAAATCGCAGTCCGCCAGATCCCCGCCATCCTCGGTCTGCCTGGCGGCGGCACCACGCTGCCGGACCGGGTGCGGAAGATCACCGAGCAAATCGGTCATGCCAACGTTTGGTCGATCGCGATCGCCGCCGCCGTCTTCACCGTGCTGGTTGTGGCTGAACTCGTCGATCGCCGGATTCCCGGCGCGCTGATCGGTTTCGTCCTGTCGATCGTGGCAGTCGCCGCGTTCGGCCTCACCTCGCATGGGGTCGCGGTGCTCGGGCCGATCCACGGCGGCGGGCCGGCGTTCGCAGTCCCTTCGGCGTCGCTGGCCGACGCCAGGCAGCTCGTCGCCCCGGCGCTGACCATCGCGTTTGTCTGCCTGGCACAGACATCCGCGGTCGCGCGCGCGGTCGGAGCGAGCTCCTTCGGCGCCGGGGAGCTGAACCGGGATCTGGTGGCCATCGGTGCCGGGAGCCTGGCCGCGGGCCTGAGCGGATCGTTCGCGGTCAACTCCAGTCCGCCCCGCACCCAGGTGGTGGCGGCCGCCGGGGGCCGGTCGCAGCTCACCAGCGTGGTCGCCGCTGCGCTGGTATTCGCCGTCGTACTCGTCGCCACCGGGCTGCTGAAGGACCTGCCGGAAGCGACCCTCGGGGCCATCTTGCTTTTCATCGCCACCCGGCTGTTCCGGGCGGGTGACCTGAAGTCGATCCTGCGCTTCGACCGGCTGGAGTTCGGCCTTTCAGTCGCCACCTTGCTGGCCGTGGCGCTGTTCGGAATCGAGACCGGCGTCGTCGTGGCCATGCTGCTCGCACTGGCCGACCGAACCCGCCGAGCCGCGCGCCCGACTGGCGTCATCCTGGGCCGCGAGCCTGGCACGGACCACTGGATCCCCCCGGATGTCGGCCAGCCGACGGAGCAGGTTCCCGGGGTGATCGCCTACTTGATCTACGCACCGCTGTGGTACGGCAACGCCGAGTACATCAGGCAGCGGATCCTCCAGATGCTCGACTCCGCCGCCGAGCCGGTGCACGCGCTCGTGTTCGACGCCAACGGCATGTCCGACATCGACTACACCGGGGTACGGAAGCTCGGTGAGCTCATCGCCGAGCTCAAGCAGCGGAAAGTAGCGACCGCCATCGCCCGGTCATCGCACCTCATCCATCGCGAGCTCAAGCGCAGCGGGCTGCTCGAGAGCCTCGGTCCTGACCGTCTGTTCGCCACGGTGGAAGAGGCAGTCGATGCGCTAATCGCAGAGGCTGAGGGCCGGGTCGGCCAGCTAGCTGGGCAGCGCGCCGTCAGACCGGGACCGGTACCTGAAGACCTCATCGCGCGGCTGGCCGAAGGCTTCGCCGCCGCCGCCGAGCACGAGACGGACAAGAAACTGCGCAAGCGGCTCCGCAAGGTCGGCCGGACCCTGAGCGGCGCCGGCCACGACCTCGCGGTCGAGGTCGCCGCTGACGCAATCACCGGCCCGCCGGGCTGAACTTGACTCCGGCCCGTCGTCACCTTCGGGCGACAGATGTTCAGCGCGCGGCCTCCGCGGCGGCAGCCGGGCCTGACGTTGCCTTCGCGGCGATCAGCTTGAGGAACGCCGCGGTCCGCCCGAAGATCTCCCCAATGGTGCGGCCCGCGAGCTGAGCCTGGTACGCCCGATAGCGCGTCATCTCCCACGCCTGCCCGCGCAGCGGAAGCGACCCGAGCGTCGGCTCCGGCACCGACTTCCACGTCCAGGCCGTGATGCCGCCGTCACCAGCACCGGGAGGACCTTCCTCCGGCTGGATGAAATCATCTGGATCGAGATAATGACCCATCCGATTCCGCACGAAGCGCAGCCCGGCCAGGGTTCCCTCGATCAGCCGACGCTGCGCAGGAGGCTGACCGGTCAAAAGCACGTCGTAGGTGTCATGGTGATAGCGCACCAGCGTGGCATCGACGATGGTGAGCCACCACACCGCCTCAGTGATCACCGCGAACGCACGCGGCCGGTCCCACGCCTTGACGCTGAGCACCCGCCCGGTCGCTTCACCCATCGCGGCGATGGACCAGTCGAGCGCGCTCATGTCCGCTGCGCGATCGCTCGAATTCTCGCGGTTCCAGGTGACCCGGCAGCGAGCAGAGCAGAACCGGGCGTGCTCACGGCCCGGAGCGAACAAAACGCCGCACTGCTCGCAGTTCCTGGTGTCAATCACCTCCAACATGTTACGCGTGACGCACGTGCCAGTGCCGGAAAGAACTATGGGGACACAACACGACGCGGACGACGGCGCAGCCGCTACCTGCCGACACCTTGCCCGCAACCTGCGGTTCACTTTGTGTTCACCTGTAAGTCGGTGGTTTGTCGCCTTAGCTAGGTACCTTCGGGCCCTGAACGGAGAATCAAGATCGCATGGCGATGGGTCCTGTCGCCAGCGGCTAGCAATGACCGGCTGCATTGAAATGGGGGACCGCCGGTGGCCGAGACCCGACCAGCAGACTTGATCGCCGCGCTGGATGACGCGCCGCTTGGCAGGTTTCACCTGCACGCCGCACTCGTATCCGGGATGGGCTTCTTCACCGACGCCTACGACCTCTTCGTCATCGGGGTTGCCTCGACGCTCATCACGCAGGGATGGCAGCTGAGTGCGGACCGGCTGGCCCTGCTGAATTCCACCATGCTCGGCGCCGCGTTCGTCGGCGCGTTCGTGTTCGGGAGAGTCGCTGATCTCATCGGCCGCAAGCACGTCTACTGGCTGGTGGCTGTCATCATGGTGGTGGCCGCGCTTGGCTCCGCGCTGGCGCCCTCGTACTGGGTGCTGATCGGCTTCCGCTTCCTGCTCGGCCTCGGCGTCGGCGGTGACTATCCGGTGAGCGCCGTCCTGATGAGCGAGTACGCCAACCGCAACGACCGGGGCAGGATGGTCGGCCTGGTCTTCTCCACTCAGGCACTGGGCCTCATCATCGGCCCGCTGATCGCCCTCAGTCTGCTCGGGGCCGGCACCAGCTCAGATGTGGCCTGGCGGGTGCTGCTCGGACTTGGAGCCGTCCCGGCGGCCGCTGTCCTGTACCTGCGGCGCCGGATGCCAGAGTCGCCACGTTACCTGGCCCAGGTGCAAGGCCGCGCCGATGCTGCGGCTAGGCAGATGTCGGAGTTCAGCGCAGGCGCGGTGCCGGACAGCGCGTCGAACGCCGTGGCGCGGCACGAGATGGGACTGCGAGCGTTCCTGACGAACCGCAAGTTCCTGGTGATGCTGGCCGGCACGGCCGGCTGCTGGTTCCTGCTGGACTACGCCTACTACGGCAACACCATCTCCACTCCGCAGATCATCGGGCTGATCTCCCCGAATTCCACGACGATGACGAAGATCGCCATTCAGCTGGCCATCTTCGTGATCGCGGCGGTCCCGGGCTACGCGCTCGCGATCGCGCGCATGGACCGGATCGGGCACCGACGGCTGCAGCTCACTGGCTTCGCGGTGATGGCGCTGTGCTTCGCGGTTATCGCGCTGGTTCCCGGAATGACGACCGCAGTGCTGCCTTTCCTGGTGGCCTACGGGATCAGCTACTTCTTCACCGAGTTCGGGCCGAACATGACCACGTTCGTGCTGCCGGCCGAACTGTACCCGGTGACGATGCGGGCCACCGGGCACGGCATCTCGGCCGGGATCGGCAAGCTCGGAGCGTTTATCGGAGTCTTTCTCTTTCCCGTGCTGGCGACGTCCCTGGGGCTGCGCCACACGCTGCTGCTTACCGCGGGAGTCGCCGGGCTCGGAGCGCTGCTCACGTTGGTTCTCCCCGAGCCAGCGGGGCGCAGCCTGGATGAGATATCCGGCGCGGATGATGTAGTCGCGGCCGAGCTTGTGCTCGCCGAGACCGACTCCCAGGCCACCATGACGGAAGCTGACGCGCCGCAAGACGTCCGAGCCTGACCAGAAGGCCGTCCCGCCAGCAGCGTCGGCCGGGTCGGGTGTCAACGGTCGGCGCCTTTTGATGACGCAGCAAATCAAAACAGTACAAGGGGGGGACGTACAGCCAATTCAAGTTTAGGCTTCCGGGTGTTTCACAGGTGGGGCCTGCAGCGGAGCAAATGCCCCCGAGATGGAGGAACCGGATGAGACTTGCGCGGTGTTTGACAGTGGTTTCCGTGGTCCTTACGACTGGCGGTGCGCTGGCACTCGGCGGGGCGGTGTCGGCGAGCGCTCACCCGCAGACACCGACCAGGGCAGCAGTCGCCGCGACGGCGTGGCCGACGGTGAAGTCCGGGGCCTGCGCGACCGGCAGGCTGCTGTGCACCGAGGTCGACGACAATGACCCGGTCTACGGCGACACGTACGTCGGGCATGACGAGCCGTCGGTGCTCTACTACTCGAACACCAAGGGAGCGGGGTACCGTGACCAGTGGCAGGTGACCCTCCCGACCGACCCGCCGCCCACCGTCGTCCCTGGCCGGTCCTGGAGCTTCCAGCTCACCCCGGCGTTCTGGTTCGGCATGGCGATGTGCGACACCCAGTCATATCCAGAGCAGGTCAGCACCTGCACACCCGACAGCGACTCCAACATCGTGGCTCCGGCCGTTCATGCCGGCGCCGCCTTCACCGAACTGCAGTTCTACCCGCCTGGCTGGGTGTCGCAGTTCGACGGCTCGAGCTGCGACCCGCACGACTGGTGCGCGGCGCTGAACATCGACAGCCTGTCCGAGAACCCGATCAACGGCACGGTCCTGAACTCGACCTGCCAGAACGAGATCCTGGGTGGCACGGAGTACGTCAACTTCGCCTTCCTCACCAAGTCCGGCAAGCCGGTCGGGCCGCCGAACCCGCTGGACTTCAACCCGGCCACCTCCGGCAACCCGGCTCAGCCTGACGTGATGTTCATGCAGCCTGGCGACAAGATCGTGGTCACCATGAAGGACACCTCGCAGGGGCTCAAGACCGAGGTCCGCGACCGGACCACCGGCGTGATCGGGTCGATGACCGCGTCGGCGGCCAACGGCTTCGGCCAGATCCAGTTCGCGCCCACCGGCACCAGCTGCACCGAGGTCAACTACAACTTCCATCCCATGTACGCGACCTCGTCGCCGCAGACCCGGGTGCTGTGGACCGCGCACTCCTACAACATCGCGTTCGACGAGGAGACCGGCCACTTCGACTACTGCAGCAATGTCGACGCGGCGACCTTCAGCTGCACCGGCCTGGAAGGCGCGCCTGGCGACCAGGAGCCGACCGACGGTGACGACGGCTCCTGCTTCCCGGCGAGTGCGTCACTCTTGGTCCAGGTCAGCGGCTGCGAAAACGCCAACGCGCCAGGGTTCGACGGGACGTCGTATCTGCCGGACTGGCCGGACGGCAACACCTACCTGCATCCGACCGCCCAGCTCTTCACCAGCCCGCTGACCGGGAACGAGTTCGACAAGAACTACAGCTCGGCAGCGCTCGAAACAGACACGTCCCGGATCGAGGCAGCGGACCTGGGCGGAACCTGCAACACCACCACCGGGGTCGGCTGCACGCTCGTGCCGCCGACCGATGACGGCGTGCCGGCCGCCTTCTACCCGTTCTTCTCGATCACTAGCAAGCACGGGCCGGCCGGCTGCCGGTGGTTCATCGGCAACGACGTGCCCGGCCAGACCGCCAGCGACTTCGGCGGCGTCACCCAGTACGGCACGCTGCTCCCGCAGCAGTTCCTGCTGTTCGGCGGTGGCGGCACACTCATCACCAAGTACGACGACTACCAGCAGGCCTTCTCGAACAACCCCTGCCCAGCAAGGAATTAAGAACTAGGCAGTTGATCGCCGGTGGCCTGGCCGCGTCGCCGCGGCCAGGCCACCGGTGTTTTGCGCCGCGGGGCCGGGTACCTGTGGCTGCGCGGACGGCGAGCCGACCTGACGGCCCGCTGGCGGGCAGCCGACTGGCACTGGCGGGGACTCGTCCCGCGATCACACCGGCCGGCGACCGCGGTCAGACCGGGGTGACCCCGTGCCGGCGCCGGGAGAACGAGCGGTCCTTGCCGCCGGCAGCGGCGAACCGGCGGATCAGGTCCGACCGCAGGTTCTCTGGCTCGACGACATCGTCGACGACGAGTTCGCCGGCCAGCCGCAGCACGTCTATGTCAGCCTCATAATCGTCGCGGAGCCGTTTCGTCTCCTGATCTTTTTCTTCCTGGTCCGCGATGGCGGCCAGCTTGTTGTAGTAGACCGCGTTCACGGCGGCTTCCGCCCCCATCACGGCTATCTTCGCGGTCGGCAGCGCGAGGGTGGCATCGGGCTCGAAGCCGGGACCGGCCATCGCGTACAAGCCCGCGCCGTACGCCTTGCGGACCACCACGCAGATCTTCGGCACCGTGGCCTCGGCGACCGCGGTGATCATCTTCGCGCCGTGCCTGATGATGCCCTGTTTCTCCACCGCGGTGCCGACCATGAAGCCGGGCACGTCGGCCAGGAACAGCAGCGGCACGTTGAACGCGTCACAGAGCTGGATGAACCTGGTGGCCTTGTCGGCCGAGTCCACGAACAGCACGCCGCCCTTGAACATCGGATTGTTGGCCACCACTCCGATCACCTGGCCGTCCAGCCGGGCGAATCCGATCACCAGTTCCCTGGCCCACAGCTCGTGGATCTCGAACAGCGAGCCGGCGTCGACCAAGCCGCGCAGATACCGGCGCATGTCGAACGCCTGCCGTTCGCTGACCGGGACCAGTTTGCGCAGGTCGATCGGATCGGGATCGGCCGGCTCGGCGGCCGGCGGCAGCCCTTGCCAGCTGCCCGGCAGATACGACAGGTAGCGGCGGACCGCCTCGATCGCGTCGTCCTCGGTCGGGGCCAGGTGATGCCCGCAGCCGGAGACGGTGCAATGCATCCGGGCGCCACCCATCTCCTCCAGCGTGGTCTGCTCCTTGACCACCATCTCGACCATTCGCGGGCTGCCCAGGTACATGGACGCGTTGCCGTCCACCATGGCGACGTAGTCGCAGAACGCCGGGATGTACGCGCCGCCGGCCGCCGACGGACCGAACAGAGCGCAGACCTGCGGGATCGAGCCGGACGCGCGGACCTGGGTGTGGAAGATCTTCCCCGCGCCGCGACGGCCAGGGAACATCTCCACCTGATCGGTGATCCGAGCTCCGGCCGAGTCCACCAGGTAGATCATCGGCAGCCCGGCACCGTAGGCCTTCTCGATGATCCGGATGATCTTCTCGACTGTCCTGGCACCCCAGGAGCCCGCCTTCACGGTGGAGTCGTTGGCCATCAGCGCGACCGGCCGACCGCCCACGGTCGCGGTTCCGGTGATCACGCCGTCGGCTGGCAGGCCGTCGGCTGTCACGTTGGCGAAGACGCCGTCCTCGGCGAAGCTGCCGTGGTCGATCAGCAGCGCGATCCGCTGCCTGGCAAAGAGCTTGCCCGCAGCGGCCGCCGCTTCGTGGTACCTGGCCGCACCACCACGGGAGATCCTGGCCCGGATCTCAGCCAGGTCGGGATGGCCGGCCACGGGTCCTGCGTCCGGCCCGGCGGGCGGCTTCTTCTGCTCTGCGTTCACGATCGCGAGCGTACCGACTCCGGCGCGTCGGCTAGGCCGGCGGCTCGGCATCCCGCCGATCCGCTAGGACCGGGCGGATCGACCGCTGATTGCGGCAGAGTAACTGGCATGAAAGAGACCGAAGCCGAACTCGATCAGCTCCAGGCCTTGCTCTACAGCTCGCTGTCGCGGGCCACCGACCATCTGCAGTCGATCATCAAGGCTGGCGAGCGGACGCTCACCGCACGCCAGCTGGTCACCGTCGTCACTGGGATGTGCACGCTCGCGCTCGCAACCGTCGCCGCCAGCGGAGAACCCAGGATCAGCGCGGTCGACGGCCATTTCCTGCACGGCCGGTGGATCTTCACCACAGCCAGGTCGGCCGCGAAGGCCAGGCACCTGGGCGCCCGGCCCGCGGCGAGCGTGGCCTATCTGATCGGCGAGGAACTCGGCGTGTTCACGCACGGTGCTGCCGAGATCCTCAACCCGGCCGACGGCGCCGACCACCCGGACTGGCCTGGCATCCTCGATCACCTCACCAGCCACTACGGTGAGTCACCGATGAACTGGGGGGATGTTGTGGGCTTCCGGCTCAACCCGCACTGGATGGTCGCCTTCGCCTCCCACCCCGCCGAGCTGCTCGCGAAGGTCGCGGCCAGCTAGCCGGCCGGCTTTCTGGAGATCCGCCGGCCGCGAGGCCCGGTGCTCAGCCTGGGACCGTCCGGGTGCGCGGCCCGGCCCGCAGCACCTGAGATGGCAGCTGCCGGCCGACGATGCGCTCGGCGTCGGCCGCCGCGGCGATCATCGCCTCCAGGTCGATGCCGGTATCGATCCCCATGTCCTGGACCATGTGGACCAGTTCCTCGGTTGCGATGTTGCCGGTCGCGCCTGGCGCGTACGGGCAGCCGCCAAGGCCGCCCACGGAGGCGTCAAAATCCGCCACGCCGAGTTCGAGCGCGGCGAGCACGTTCGCCAGACCGGTGCCGCGCGTGTTGTGAAAGTGCACGTTGAGTTCCACGCCGGGGTACGCCGACCGGAACTCGCCGACCAGCCGGCCGACCCGGCCGGGGGTCGCCATGCCGGTGGTGTCGCCGAACGAGATGCTGTCGGCGCCATCGGCGACGGCACGGCCGGCCACGCCGACGACCCGGCTCTCTGGCACGTCACCCTCGTACGGGCAGCCCCAGGCGGTGGAGACGATCACCTGACAGGTTGCGCCGCGCTGGTGTGCCTCGTCGATGATCATCGCGATGTCGTCAAGCGACTCCTGCGTCGACCGGTTGACGTTCTTGCGATTGTGGGTGTCCGATGCGGAGACCACGGCCTCGATCTCGGTCAGACCGCGGTCCAGCGCCCGCCGGGCACCGCGCAGGTTAGGGACCAGAGCGGAGTAACGCACCGACGCGACCCGGTCAATCCCGGTCCAGACCTCGTCGGCATCGGCCATCTGCGGGATCGCCTCGGGCCGGACGAAAGACACCGCCTCGATCCGCCGCACCCCGGTCGCCGACAACCGGTCGATCAGCTCGATCTTCGCAGCAGTGGGGACCGGGTCCTCATTCTGCAGACCATCCCGCGGGCCCACCTCGCGAACGGAGATCTGGATCGGCAGATCAGACACAATCGGGCCCCCTTGCACGCGTCACGCCTGGACCGGAAGCCGACCGGCTCCCGCAGAGGAAAGTTAACCGGCGACGTCAGCGTGCGTCCACCCGAGGTGCCCCATGGCCACGGCCACCGCATACTGGTGTCCGGACCCCGCTGGGGGAGGCCAGCAGGGCCCGGACAGATGCAGCGGGGGCAACCGCCACTACCTCAATGGTTCCCCCTGTGCCGTGGACAGTCCATGCGTTCTACCGGCAGACCTACCGGCAATCTCGCCCGGCATCAGACACTGACGGCAGCCAGCTCTGGTCAGGCTCCCGGCCAGACGGGCAGGCGCTTGCGCACGAAAGCCTCGATGCCCTCGCGCCGGTCAGCGGACTGGGCCGCGGTCCGCCAGGCCGCATCCTCAATGTCGAGCGCCGGCGCCAGCGGCAGGCCGTAGCCGTTCCTGATCGCCTGCTTGGCCGCCCGGACGGCGACCGGCGAGTTGGCCGCGATCTGCCTCGCCAGGGCGAGCCCGTGGTCGCGTGCGGTCCCGGCCGGCACCAGCCGGTCGGCCAGCCCGATCCGCTCCGCCTCGGCCGCGTCAACCTTCCTGCCGGTAAGGATCAGATCGGCCGCTCGCCCTGGTCCGAGCCTGCGCTGAGCAAGCTGAGTGCCGCCGCCACCAGGTACCAGGCCAACTGTCGTCTCCGGCAGGCCAAATACCGCCGTGTCGTCGGCCACGATCAGGTCGCAGGACAGCGCCAGCTCACAGCCACCGCCGAGCGCGTAGCCGTACACGGCGGCGATCACCGGCTGCGGCAGCGCCAGCACCGACCCGAATGCGGCCCGGAACACCGGCCGCTGAGCCATCAGCTCCGCATCGCTCATCGCCGCCCGCTCCTTCAGATCGGCGCCGACGCAGAACGCACGCTCCCCCGCCGCGGCCAGCACCACCGCGCGGACCTCGCGGTCAGCCGCGATCTCCGCGCAGACCTGCGCCAGGCGGGCGGCCATGGCCGTGTCCAGCGCGTTCATCGCCTCCGGCCGGTCGAGCACGATCTCGCAGATCACGCCTGCAACCTCTACGGACTCATCCCGATGCACCCGCACCCCGCCTGCTGACTCCACGTCTGCAGGCTAACGGAGCCGACCGCAGCCTGACGCTTTCGCAGTCCATGTGTTCGGCCGATGCCTGAGTCCGTACGGTCGGCGATGCTGCCTGGCGTGCGCGGGCCTCTTCGTCCCGAACTAGCGGCAGTGCTGGACGTTCGGCACTGGTTTCCCGCTTGCTCGTGCAGGCGAGCGGTTGGTTGGCCACGTTGCTATACCTCACCGGAGTCCTCCCCAGGCCCAACGCGGCTTTGCCGGGGTGTGGGACTGCGGCGCGCGGGGGGTAGTAGAGGGGGCGGCGGCCCGCCGCCGCATCGGCTTCGGAGAGGGGACCATGCCCTGGGAGCGACCAAGGACATCCGCGAGGCAGTCAAGGCAGAGCTGGATTTCGACCCGCTGGTCGACGCGGCGACCATCACGGTCAAGAACACGAACGGGACGTCGCGCTGAACGGCACAGTGCCGAGCTATCCGCAGTACCGGGAGGCGGCCGCAGCGGCACGGCGAGTGTCCGGCGTGACCGGGGTGCATAATCACCTGAAGGTAGCGCTGCCGCCCGGCGACTACCGCGACGACCCGATGCTGACCACCGCGGCGAACAACCCGCTCGCGCTGACCGTCACCGTGCCGGACGGTGTCGAGGCGAGCGCCTGCGACGGCAACATCTGGCTGACCGGCACCGTCAGCTACGCCCACCAGCACGACGCCGCCGAATGGGTTGTCGGCGGGCTGACCGGCGTCCGCAACATCAGGAACGACATCGAGACCCGCAGCCTCGCCGAAGCGGCCGACGTCACCGGGCTCGTGCAGGACGCGCTGGACCGCAATGCCCTGATCCTTGACGACAGCGACATCACCGTGACCACCAGCGACGGCACGGTCACGCTGACCGGACATGTCCGCACCTGGGTCGAGCACGACGCCGTGGTCGGCACCGCCAGGATGGACACCGGCGTCTCCGACGTCCGCGACAGCTGAACGCGACACGATCAGGTCTGTCCTCGGCAAGAAGTGGCGGCAGGCAATCTTGCTGACCACCGGTCGGCTCGGCCTCGATTCGGCTGCCTCCTGGCGGCCCTACGAGCTGCCGGCACGCATCCACGGCCATCCCTGGTCCTGCTCGCCTACGCTGCCGCGGATGTCATGGCGCTGCTCCCGATTACGCCAGGGGGACTAGGACTCGTCGAAGCCAGCCTGGGAAGCATGCCCATCCTGGCGGGCGTCCACGCTGGCGACGCCTTCCTTGCCACCCTCACCTACCGGCTCGCCTCCTACTGGCTCCCGCTCCTTGCAGGCCTGCCCGCCTACCTGCTCTTTCGTCACCGGTACGGCAGCCTGGCCCGTGGTCAGTCCCACCAGCAGCCACCTGCAGCGAGCCAGTAGACGGTGCGTGCGCGCTGCAGTTCCGACATGTCAGCGCGGATCGATATCGGGACCGCCGGCTTGCGCGGGCTGCTGCGGAGCGGTAAAAAGCCAAATTTCATGGAATATTACCTGGATCGCTCCGGCACTTGGTATGGCGAGCAAAGCCGCTGCGAAGGCGCCGAATATCCCGCCGAGCCAGTTGCCGATGGACGCACCCACGAGGATCGACATAAGCACAAGCAGCGGGTTGACCTTGACCGTCCGGCTCATCACCACCGGATTCAGCACGTGGTTCTCGACCTGCGTATACACCACGAACACAACCAGGGTGACAATGCCAGCCGTCAGCGAGTGGGCGGCTGCGAACAAAATCACCGGGATGCCAGCCAGAGCACCACCAATCATCGGCAGAAAGTCGACCAGCGCCACCCAGAGTGCCCATAGGAAGGCAAACGGCACGCCGAGGAGCAGGAGCGTAAGGAGCACGACTATTCCGGCGATCAACGATGTCAGGATATTCCCAAGCATGTACCCACTGACCGACCGGTTGACTTCACGTGCAATCCGGGAATAGCGCTCCGCCCGAGCGGTGGACATCACGTTCAGAAGGCCGGCCCGCAGCTTGGGGCCCTCAATCAGCAGGAGCAGCACGAGCACGAAGATGGTGGCCAGCGCAAACAGCAAGGTAAGAGCGCCCTTACCAAGTGTGAGGGCTGGCTTTGCCAGGCCTTGGCCGATGGTTATCAATTTAGGTGAATTGGTTTTTATCCATGCTTGAATATGATAATGTTTTACTATATGACCAATCGCGCCCCTGCCCCGCTGTGCGTTGCTCACATATGACGGCAGGTCACGGGCAAGGTGAGTCAGTCCGTTAGCCAGCGGGTAGCCGAAAGCTACTGCCAAGCCGATGAAGACAAGCAGGCCCCACAAGATCACGACAGTGACGGCCCATCCGCGCCGCCGGACGCGCCAGCGCTGCAATGCCACGACCAGCGGATTCAGGATGATAGCGACGAATCCGGCGACAAGAAATAGAAGAATGACGTCGCGCAGCCGGTAGATCAGCTTTCCGGCCAGATAGGCCACTGCCACCGTCGCGACCGTGACCAGGATGGTTCGCAAGGGGATACCCCTGGACTCCGCAGCGGTCCAGAGGCGGTCCCGCCGCGACTCACCCTGCGGCAGACGATCGTCCACCCCGCAATCATTACAGCCCGCATGCGCCGACCTGATGGCAACGCCGCACAATTGCTACTGAACCGAGCGTGACGACCCAGCGATGATGGTTGCCTCGGATCCGGGGACCTTCCGTCGGAGTCACGGCGTTGGAGCGACGACGAGCTCGCCGATCCGTCTCCACGCTGCGATTCCAAGCAATGCGACGGCGATCGACTCGATCGCGAGCGAACAACGCCGACGTACCACCGTGCCGCGTATCGGAGCTGCGACCTGCCTGGATGTCTGCTGGCCCGAGCCGTGGCCTAGCCAGGATCTGCGGCACCCCACGGAACGGTGGCCGATACCCAGTGGGTGATGACTTCGTCTTGGTCGTTGCGGTGGAGGTGCCGTGGTGGCTGCGCGAATGTGGCGTAGGGGCGGCAGCGCACTACGACGCGTCCTTCCTCGGCGGCTATGGCTTCGACCACGGGACGAGCTTCCTGCCCGAGTGGCTCCCCGGACATCCGCCCGGCGACTGCCATCATGACGTCGACGATCAGATCGCTGTCCCGGTCGATCGTCGCGTCCGCATAGACCTGCAGATAGGCGAAGGGCCAGCGCTCGTCGAGCACGCAGAGGCTGACCTTGGGATTACGGGCCACCGCCCTGGCTTTGCTGCGGGAGGCCATCGTCGACACCAGGAGTTCGTCGTCATCAGTGGGAACGTAATAGACGACCGACATCGCGGGCCCGTCGTGGAGCCGGCCGTATCCGAAGACGCACGTGCGATGGGTGCGCACGAACGTTCGTCGTTCGGAGGGGAGCATGTCGCGGTCGGTGGGAGCGATGAAGGGCTCAGATGCCAGTGGAAGCAGCATGGGAAGTCTCCTCCTTATTGGGTGGTCAAGAGGTCGGGCACGTTCCGGACGCGCGGCCGGCCTCGTAGACGGGGGATGGACATCAGGCGCACTGGTTGCGGATCGTTGCGATGCCTTGTACCCAGGACTCGAGGGTCTGGCCCTTGGCAAGGAACCTCGGTGGCTGGCGGACGGTACCCACCCCGGCGGGCATTCCGGTGAAGATCACGTCCCCGGGCAGCAGGGGGACCACCGCAGAGAGTTCTGCGACAAGGCGAGGGATGCTGAAGATGAGATCGCTGGTGCGCGCGTCCTGGACGTTCTCCCCGTCGACCGAGCAGCCGACAGCGAGGTCGTCCGGATCGGGCAGCTGGTCAGGCGTGACCACCCACGGCCCCATCGGCCCGTAGGTCCGGCGCGACTTGCCGAGGGAGAACTGCGCGCCGGCCGCGAACTGGAGATGATGGTCGCTGATGTCCTGGCCGACGGTGAGCCCAGCGATGTGATCCCATCCCCTGACCTGCTCGACGCGACCGGCCCGGCTTCCGATGACGGCGACCAGCTCGACTTCCCAGTCGGTGCTCTCGCCCACGATCTCGATGTCGTCGAACGGCCCGGCGAGCGAGGCGGGAAACTTGGTAAAAGTGACTGGCACCTCGGGAGCGGCCAGGCCGGCTTCCTCGGCGTGGCTGTGGTAGTTGACGCCGATGGCGAGGACCTGCCTGGGCGCCGGCACCGGGCAGCGGAGGTGGGCCGGCACGAGCGGCCCCGTTGCGGTCGTTACCCCCTGTGCGAAGTCGGCGAATCGCGCCCAGTCTTCGTAGACGGTCATGAGGTCAGGGCCGAACCGCCCGCCTGACAGCTCGGCGACGTCGGCGATCTCCTCGCCGAGCACGAGCGCGGTGCGGCCCTTGACGTTGGCGAGTTTCACGACTCGGCTCCCTGAAGACGGCGGGCTGCTTGCAGATGGGCGCGCAGGTCGTCGAGGAGCTTCGACGCTCCTGGCCGGCGCGGCAGACCCGCTGGACGGCGTCGAGCGCGCCGAGCACCTGCTCGACGTAAGAGTCCAGGCCCCAGGAGGCATGCCGCGCGTCCGGGTTGCGCCAGGAGATCACGAACACCTGCTGGCCGCCCCGGACCAGGTACTCGACCATGCTGCGGCCGGGCGCGAGGTCCAGCGCGTAGAACTTGTTGATCGTCGGCGGGACGATCAGCAACGGCACCTCGCGGACCCGGCCGGTTTGCGCGAGGAAGCGGATCCGCGCGTCGTCGGGCCACCCGAGCGCGGCATCGCCGACGAGCTGGTCGGCGGTCCGCGTGGCCGCCAGGTACGCCTGCATGATCCGGCGCAACAGGGGGTTCTGCGTCCAGGCCGGGTCGGCGAACCGGCGGTCGCGTTTGGCGGGCGCCACCGTGGAGGTGCCAGCCCCGATCCCGGCCAGTTCCGCGGCGAGGCTGTTGATCCGGCGGGCCGTGGTGCGCGGGTGCCGGGCCAGCGCCGCCGCGAACCTGGCGGCCGACAGGTCCGGGGCGAACCGGCGGAACGTGCCCGGTGCGGCGTCGACCAAGCAGCGCGTCCAGCGTGGCCGCCTGGTCGGCGAGCCGGTCGGCGGCGGCCGCGCTGTCGCTGGCGGCCGCGCCGCCGGGGGCGGGCGCGCCGTGGCCGACTGCCACACCGTGACCGGAGGGCGCACCTTTGCCGGCGGGCGCACCGTCGGCGGATCCCGGCACCGCAGCGCCGGGTGCTGGCGTGTGAACGGTCATCGCTTCTCCGATCGTGGGATGCGCGGTCGGGGCGGCCGGGGCCACCAACGTGGGCGGGGCGGGCAAGGCCGCTCGCCGTGTGCCCGCCCCGGCTGGCTCTGCCGCCGTGGCGGTGGTGCTCAGCCGGTGAGGGCGGCCGCCAGGTAGACGATCGTGATCGCCAGGGCGACCAGCGCGGGCGCTGCCTCCTTCGCAGCATCTCCTGCTTTCCGGTGCGCGATCAAGGCACCGGTAAGCAGCATGACCATCCCGGCGGCCGCGGCGACGCCGAGCGGGTGCCACCACAGGCCGGTCAGCACGCCCGCGGCGGCGGCTAGTTCGGCGACGCCGATGAGCTGGTAGCCGCGCCACGGGATCCGGTGGTGCGCGGCGGCCTTCCGCATCCGCGGGAGGCCCAGAACCTTCGCCGAGCCCGGCACGAGGCAGACCGCGGCGAACAGGAGCGAGAGAGCGAGGAACATGGTGAGCCTCCGGTGGAGTGGTTCAGAAATTGAGGTTGATCACGTTCGGGGAGGGGGATTCCCGGCTGGGCGCGGGAACCGCGGCGGCCGGGACGCTCCACGGCGGCCGGGGCAGCCGGGGCGCGGTGGCTACGCCGACGATAACCCGGTCCGGCCGCACGAGGACGGCCAGCCCCGGGTCGCGGATCAGGGCCTGCAAGGCCGCGGTCCCGCGGCCGCTGGCGGGGCTGACCTCGGCGTAGCCACGATCCGCCGCCTGGCCCTGGCCTGCGGCCTGGCCGGGGGAACTGACGTGGCCGGCCACGCCGGGTGCGGGGGCGGCGGTGACCCGAACGAGGAGGAGGCGGTGGCGCCGGCACAGGCTGAGCAGGGCGGCGCTCGGCTGCCCGGCGGTCAGCACCGCCGCTCGTCCCTGCAGGACCGCGTCCAGCCGGACCGGCGCACCCGCGCCGGCGATCACCAGGGGGTTGGGTATCAGGGCGCCGATTCGCGCCGCGGCGCGCCCCCGCCTGCGCAGGATCCACCGCGGGGCGTGCTGCAGCGCGCCCGCCTTGAGGCACGGCGTCTGCGTGGACGCCATCGCGTCGCGGAAGCGGGCGCTGCGGACCGCGGTGGCGAGGGCGACCCGGCGAATCGCGGCGGCCCGGTCCTGGCCGCCGGTCATCGCCCAGCCGACCCGGACCGCCTTCTTGACCATGGCGTGGGCGTGCGGGCGGCGTTCGGTGTCGTAGGTGGCGAGCAGATCCTGGTCGGCCAGGCCATCAAGCACGTACGCGATCTTCCAGGCCAGGTTGTCGGCGTCGCGCAGCCCGGCCGCCAGGCCCTGGCCGATGAACGGCGGGGTGAGGTGGGCGGCATCGCCGAGGAGGAACACCCGCCCGGCCTGGAAGCGGGCCGCGAGCCTGGCGCGGAAGGTGTAGGTGGCGCTGCGGATGATCTCGATGCCCGCCAGGTCGTCCCGCCCGGTCCAGGGCCCCAGCAGGCGGCCGAGGGCCTGCGGGCTGATCAGGCCGGTTTCGTCCTCGCCCTCGCGCAGCTGGAACTCCCAGCGGTAACGGTCCCCGGTGACCTGCATGAACGTGGCTGCCCTGGCGGGGTCGCAGATTTGCTCCACGCCGTCCCACGTGTCGAGGGGGGTATCGGCGCGGATGTCGACGACGAGCCAGCGCTCGGTGAACCCCAGATCTTCCATGGGCACGCCCAGCAGTTCGCGGATCGTGCTGTTGGCGCCGTCGCAGCCCAGCACGAAGCGGCCGGTGAGCGTCTGCGGCGTCTGGTCCCCGGCGAAGCGGGCGCGCACCTGGACCGGGGCCGCGCTGGACCGGCCGGGGGGATCGGCCAGCCCGCAGACCTCGGCCCCGCGGCAGAACTCGATCAACGGGTGCTCCTCCACCCGGGCCAGCATGAGCTGTTCCAGGTCGGGCTGGTGGAACATGTTCGCCTGCGGGAACCCGTGAACGCCGACCTCATGATCGCGGCGGAACTCGGCCATCACCCGATGCCCGGCGTCGAGCAGCCGCAGCCCGCTGCATGACCTTGACCGGCTCAGGAAGTCATCGCTGACGCCGATCCGGTAGAGAGTCCGGGCCACCTCGTCGTCCAGGTGGACCGCGCGGGGCAGGGGGTGCGGCCGGGTGTGACGTTCCAGCAGGGTGACGGGTACCCCGAAGTCGGCGAGCAGGAGGGCCGCGGTGCAGCCGACCGGGCCCGCACCGACCACGATGACGCGGCGCTGCCCGGCGCGGGGCGCCTCGGCATCACGGGGCTTGTTGTCCATGGTGGTCTCCCTCTTCTCGACAGGCCGCGGCGGCGTGCGGCTCGCTACGGCAGGGACCGGATGGTGAGCGGGAACCCGGCGAGGGCCTCGCGCACCCGGCCGGGGTCGGCGCCGGTCACGGTGATAACGAGCCGCCCGTTCTCGGGGGCAGCGGTCACCCGCGCGCCCGGCAGGCCCGCGTCGGCAAGGGCCTCGGCGGCGGCGCGGACGGCGGCGTCAGCGGCCAGCGCCGGCTTGAAGTGCTTGCCGACTGCGGTGACCGGGATCCCCCCGATGGGGTAGATCCGCTTCGGGCGGGCGGCGGGCTCGCCGATGGCGGTGGCGGCCCAACCCAGCAGTTCCGCCTCGTCGAACCGGCCGGGATCGGCGGGGACGACGTAGGCCACCGGCACCTCGCCGGAGTGCCGGTCCGGGCGCCCCACGGCCGCGGCGGCGGCCACGGCAGGGTGGCTGAGCAGCCCTTCCTCGATCACCCGGGGGTCAATGTTGTGACCGCCGCGGATGATGAGGTCCTTGGCCCGGCCGGTGAGGCAGACGAACCCGTCGGCGTCGACGCTGCCGAGGTCCCCGGTGCCCAGCCAGCCGTCCCGGACGATGTCCCCGCGGCTGACGCGAGCGCCACCGGCGCCCGGTTCGGTCACGTATCCGGCGAACACGGTCGGGCCGCTGATGACCAGCAGCCCGGTCTCACCGGGGGCGCAGTCCGCCCACGACCCGCCGTCGCCGATACGGACGGCCTTGATCTGCTGCTGGGACAGCGCACGGCCGACCGATCCGGGCCGTTCTTCACCGGGAGGGGTGAACGTGGTGGCGCAGGTGGCCTCCGTCAGCCCGTAGCCCTCCAGCAGCCGTCGCCCGGTATGCCGCGCGAACGCTTCGCGCACCGCGGAGGGCAGCGGGGCCGCGCCGACGATCGGCAGCCGCAGGGAGCTGATGTCGGCGTCCACCGGCACCCCGGCCAGGGTGCCGTAGACGGTGGGAACGGCGGACATGGCGGCGATCTGGTAGTGCTGCACGATCTTCCAGAAGTGGGCGTACAGCGCGGGATCGCGGTAGCCAGCCGGGCCCGGCCAGACCACCCGGGCACCGCTGAACATCGGGGCGATGCCGGTGACGATCAAAGCGTTGACGTGGAACAACGGCAGCCCGCCCAACGCGGCCTCCCCGGGCGTGAGGCCCACCTCCTGGGCGATGCCGCGGCCGCAGGCAAGCTGGTTGGCGTGGGTGTGCGCGGCGATCTTCGGCGCGCCGGTGGTCCCGCCGGTGTGCACGAACGCGGCGAGGTCCCCGGGCGCCGGAAGGTGGCCGCCGGTCAGGTGGCTGGACGGCTGCCCTGCCATCACCTCGTCCAGGTAGGCGACGGTCAGCCCGGGGCTGGCCGTGCCGTCGGCCGGCAGCGGCGGCGGGCCGCCGGCTGCACCGTCGGCCCGCAGCGCCAGGATGGCGGTCACCCCGGCCCGGCGGGCCACCGGAAGCATCCGCCGCCACAGTTGCTCGTTCAGTTCCGGCCCGGCCGTCACGACGACGCGGGACTGGGCGCGGCGGATCAGCCCGGCGAGGTGCTCGTCGCTGAGCGCCGGGTTGACCGGGGCGGCGATTCCCGCCGCCTGCGCGGCAAGCGTGGCCGCGTAGAGCATGGCGGTGTTGGGCGCGGAGAGCGTGACCGCGTCCGGCCGCCGCACCCCGAGCGCGGCCAGCGCGTTCGCGATCCGGGTCACCGCGCCGGCCAGGTCGGCGTAGGTCCACGTCAGGCAGCGGGTGTAGGCCGCGGGGTCGGGGACCCATTGCGCGGCGACGCCGTCCGGCCAGGCGCGGGCCGCGTCCAGCAGCAGGTGGTAGGTCGAGGCCGGCATCGGCAGGACCTCGTGCGCGGTCATGGCGACTTCCCGACTACGGTGTTGTGCTGGGTGCCGAGGTTGAGCCGGCCGTCGGGGGAGGCGATCGTCGCGGTGATGACGTCGCCGTCACGCAGGTAGCGGGGGTTGCGGGCCTGCCGGGCGAAGAACAGCTTCCACTTGGTGGCGGGCGGCAGCAGCCCGGCAAGCTTCTCGACGGCCTTCGGGGGTGCCTTGAGCGCGGTGCCGCCGGGCGTGCCGGTCAGCAGCAGGTCCCCGGGCGCCATCGGCTGGAACCGGGCCAGCGCGGTCAGCGCGCGCGCCGGTGAGACGATCATGTCCGCCACCGTGCTGTCCTGCCGCCCCTGGCCGTTGACCGACAGGGTGAGCCGGAGCGTTTCCAGCATGGCCAGGTCCGCGGCGTCCACCAGGGTCAGCCGCGGTCCGGCGGGGGTGAATGTGGGGTAGGACTTCGCCTCGTAGAACTGGGTCTTAGTGAGCTGGATCTGGCGGGCGCTGACGTCGTTGGCGACCACCAGCGCGGCGACGTAGCGGGCCAGGCTCGCGTCGGTCACCGTGGTGCCGACCGGCAGGTCGGCGCCGATGACCAGGCCGAGTTCCACCTCGTAGTCCAGGAACCCGACCCCGGGCGGCCGGATGATGTCGCCGGTGGGGCCGGTGAGGGAGTGCGAGGCCTTGCGGAAGAAGACCGGCGGGACCGTGTCCGGGTCTAGGCCGGAGTCCCGGGCGTGGGAGCGGTAGTTCACCGCCTGCGCCACGACCCGCGCGGGCGCGGTGACCGGGCTGAGCAGGTCCACCGAGCCCGCCGGGACCGCGGCTCCCGGCGTGGCGGCAGCCTCCGCCTGCTCGGCCTGAATGGCCTGTTCCAGGGCGGCCCGGTCGGCGAGCAGCCGGGCCGTCGTGGCGGCGGACAGGCCGAGGGGGACCAGGCCGGCCCGCGTCACCACCCACCAGCCGTCCGCGCTGCGGGCCAGGTTGGCGCTCATGAGCTCATCGCCTTGACCAGGCCGCGCAGGGCCGCGAGGTCCACCTCGTTGCCCTTATCGCGTAGCGCCTTGATCGCCGCGACGACGACGCCGGGGTCGCGCGCGCCGGTGAACTCCGCGGTCGCCCTCGGCCCCCACTGAGCCAGCCCGCTGACCGACAGCGGCGCCCAGCCCGGTTCGGCCGTGGAGTCGAACACGTCGCCGTCGGCGTAGTGCTCGAACATCAGCCGGTCCGTGTCGCGCCAGTAGTCGAAGATCTGGCTGCCCTGGATGTGCCGGCCGATGCCCCACGCGTGCCGGTAGCCGCGCTCGCGCAGGTACTCCCCGCTGGCCGCCACCTCGTCCAGGTCCGTGACCTGGTAGGCCGAGTGCAGGTAACCGGTACGCGGCTGCAGCGCCATCGCCAGGGTGTGGTGGTCGCTGGGGACGCTGCCCCGGTCGCACCGGATAAAGGCCATCGCCGGGCCGCGCTCGCGCTGCCCGTCCAGGTGCAGGAAGTCGCTGACGATCAGCCCGAGG
The DNA here is from genome assembly GCA_963850875.1 of uncultured Actinomycetota bacterium. Lineage (GTDB taxonomy): Bacteria > Actinomycetota > Actinomycetes > Streptosporangiales > Streptosporangiaceae > Chersky-822. The sequence goes on along the minus strand of CAWKNA010000002.1, from coordinate 434,572 downwards.
GTGCCGAGGTACCAGTCCAGGGCCGCGCTGAACCGGGTGGTACCCAGCACCACGTGCCCCAGCCGCTCGATCTCCGCCGGCGGCGCACCGGCCGCTGGGTGGCGTTGACCCGCTCCGGGCCGGGCCCGAAGTTCAGCGCCAGCGGGACGCGTTCCGGCAGGGGCGGGAACTCAGGGAAGCCGTAGCCGACGCGCACCGGGAACCCGCTGGGATCGCGCAGTACCACGACGTGGCCGCCCGAGTGCGGCGTGACCGTGCCGCCCGTGCCGCGGGCCAGCCGGTCAAGGTCGTCGCGGGCGGCGGCCTGGAAGGCGATCCCCGCGAAGCGGGAGCCACTGCCCCGGCGGACCACCAGGCACGCGGTGCCCGTCCACCGCCCGCGCAGCAGCAGCGTTTCCGGGGTCCGGTCGGCGACCGTGAAGCCGAAGTCGGTCAGGAACCGCTCGGCCCGGTCCAGGTCCGGCTTCTCGAACTCCAGCCATGCCAGGCCCGCTACCTTGATCAGCGGGTTCCCGGACCGCCCGGGGTGCTGGCCGGGCAACGCCCCTGTCTCGCTGTGCAGCGAGCGGTGCGGGTCCTGTTTCGGCGGCTGGGCCGAAGTGTGAGCTTTCATCGCGGCGCTCCCTCACTTGATCAATTTGCCAACGATTATCAGTCTTGTGATTGATTATCAGTCATGATGAATGATGACGTCAAGCGCGCATCGGTGAGAATCTTCGGGCGGACAGGCGCAATCACGTCAGCGCTCTGTCAGCTGGAAGCGCCAGCGCTCCGGCCGATCGGAGGCGTCAGCGCTTGGGCCGGCGAGTATGCCGGGGCTGCCGGTGCACCGGCGCGTGGCCGATCCCGCGGCTTCGGGGGCGGTCGCATGCCGCGCCGACCGCGGCCGCTGTTCCGGCGCCGACAACGGAGCCGATCACGACGTCGCCCGGATAGTGCACGCCAGTGTGGACCCGCGAGTAGGCGACCCCGGCCGCCAGCAGCCGGACCGGCACAGCAAGCCCCGGCAGGTGCCGACCGACGGCGTAGGCGAACGCGAACGCCGACGCCGCGTGGCCGGACGGGAACGAGGCGGAGCCTGGCATCCGTACCTGGCGCGCCCCGGTGAGGGCGGGGCCGGCCGGATCGGGACGCGGCCGCCGCGCCAGCGGCTTCACGCCGAGGTTGACGCTCGCCGAGGTCACCCCGATCGCGAGCACACCCTCGACCGCCGCCCGACGCCCGCGCGAGCCCCCGAGCGCGGCGAGGGCGGCCGCGATGCCAAACCACAGGCGCGAGTGGTTCGCGGTGTTGGAAAGCCGGCGCAACGGCCCATCCAGCTGCGGGGTAGGCGTGTCGGCCACCGCCTCGTACACCGCCCGGTCGAGTGCTCCCAGTTCGCGGAGCGCTTCGGCCCAGCCAGACGCCGCACGCTGCCGGGCTTCGAGCCGCCGCGCGAGCGCGTCCGCCACGGTTGCTTGCCGGTTGCCGCTGTGCTCGGACATGGGGCTCCTAAGGTGTTCCGGGTGCGCCGCTGATCGCCCCGGCCAGGTCTACCGGGGCCGTTGCCCCGGCCAGCAGTTCCCGGCGGGACGCGGCGAGCGGGGGCACGAGCAGCTGGAGCAGCCGCTCCAGCGTGACGCCGCGGTCGTTCTGACTGGCGAGGAACGCGCCGCCGAAGGCGGCGAGCGCGAAGCGCGCGAGCTGGCCGGTGACCGGGCTCCGCGGGCCGTCGCCGAATGCCGCCGCGATCTGTGCCCGCAGCAGCGCGCGAGCGCTGAGCCGTACCCGGTCACCCTCCGCCCCGGCATCAGGCTGCGGACCCGCCCGGGCGCCAGCCCGGGGCCCGGGGCGGCGCCGGGCCGGTGCGGGCCTTGCCGGTGACCGCAGGGACGTCTTGGCCTGTTGTTCTTTCACATCCGTGAACGCGGGCTCACGCGCCCGTGGCAGCGGTGGCCCCTCCGACATCCGCCCGCGCTGCCGCGGTCGCCCCCGCCGGGGCTTGCGCGGTACCGGCCGCCTCCCCGCGGGCGATCGCGGTGGGCGCGGTCGCCCGGTCCATGCCCGCGGCGGCGTAGGCCTCGTCCTCCTCGAGCGTTTCGCGCTCCAGCAGCGTGTGCGCCAGCCGGTCCAGCCGGTCGCGGTTGCCGCGGAGGGTGGCCACCGCCTGCTCGTAGCACTCCTCGATGATCTTGCGGGCTTCGGTGTCGACCAGCTCCTTGGTGGCCGGGGCGACGCCGTCCAGGCCGTACCGGGACTCCTGGCCGGGCGGGGGGAGCACCGAGACCGGCCCGATCGCCGGTGACATGCCCCACCGGCCCACCATCTGCCGGGCGATGTTGCTGGCGTTCTCCATGTCGTTCTCGGCGCCGGTGGTGACTTCCCCGTAAACGACCTCCTCCGCCGCGCGCCCGCCCAGCGCGCCGGTGATCCGGCCGCGGAGGTAGGTGGCGGAGTAACTGTAACGGTCGGTCGGTGGGGCCTGGAAGGTGACGCCGAGGGCCTGCCCCGGGGGATGATCGAGATCTTGCGGACCGGGTCGGCGCCGGGGGTGAGCATACCGAGCAGGGCGTGACCGGACTCGTGGAACGCGGTCCGCTCCCGCTCCTCTGGCGACAGCACGACCCCGCGGACCGTGCCCAGGACGATCTTCTCCAGGGAGTCGCTGAAGTCCGCCATCGTCACCTGATTCTCGCCACGGCGCGCCGCCAGCAGCGCGGCCTCGTTGACCAGGTTCTTCAGATCCGCGCCAACCATGCCGGGGGTCGAGGCGGCAACGGCGTCGAGGTCCACGCCGGGGGCCAGCGGCACATTCCGGGCATGCACGCCCAGGATCTGCCGCCGCCCGCGGAGATCCGGCGGCGAGACCGTCACCCGCCGGTCGAAGCGGCCGGGGCGCAGCAGGGCCTGGTCGAGGATCTCCGGCCGGTTGGTGGCCGCCAGGACGACGACGCCCTCGCTGCCGGTGAATCCGTCCATCTCGGTGAGGATCTGGTTGAGGGTCTGCTCCTGCTCGTCACGTCCGCCGTACGAGGCGCTGCCGCTGCGGGACCGGCCGATGGCGTCCAGCTCGTCGATGAAGATGATCGAGGGGGCGACCTGCTTGGCCTGCTCGAACAGATCGCGCACCCGGCTGGCCCCGACCCCGACGATCATCTCGACGAACTCTGACGCGGCGATCGAGAAGAACGGCACGTCCGCCTCGCCCGCGACCGCCCGGGCCAGCAGCGTCTTGCCGGTGCCCGGCTGGCCGGACAGCAGCACGCCGTGCGGGATCTGCGCGCCGAGCCGACGGTAGCGCTCGGGATCCCGCAGGAAGTCGACGATCTCCCTGACTTCGTTCTGGACGTCCTGGATGCCCGCGACGTCGGCGAACGTGGTCCGCTTCGCGGACCCGGGGTCGTACCGGCGGGCCCGGGACTTGCCCATGCCGCCGAAGCCGGCCATGCCCCCCAGACCGGCTGCGCCACTGCGGTACCACCCCGCGAGCAGACCGCCGAGCAGCAGCGCGGGGCCGAACCACAGCAGGAGCTGCTCCCATAGCGGGGGGCCCTGGCTCGGCGGGTTGGCGCTCACCATCACGCCGGTTGCCTGCAGCCGCTGGAAGAGCTGGTCATTGGCGAAGGTCGGGCGTTCCGTGGTGAACTGCTGCACCTTCACGGCGTGTGTCATCAATTCTGTAGCTAATCATCAGTCATGACGACCCTATGCGTCAAGCCGGGGTGAGACGGTCCAGCATGCGAGTGATGTCGCTGGGTGTGATGATCCCGGCCAGGTGCCCGTCGCGGAACACCAGCGCGCCGGTCCGCGCACTCGGTGAGGCAGGGCAGGATGTCGGCCACCGAGTCGTCCCGCGCGGCCCTCGCGACCTCGGTGAGCGGGCAGGCGATGTCCGCGAGCCGGGTCTGGTCGCGCCGGGCGGCCGGCACGCGCTTGATGCGGTCGAAGGTGACCAGCCCGGTGACAGTGCCCTGGCCGTCGGAGGTGACCGGGAAGGCCTGGTGCCGTCCGCGGTACAGGTAGTCCCCGAGGAAGTCGCTGACCGTCATGGACCCCGGCACGGTGACCGGGTCCGGTGTCATGACCTGCCAGGCCCGGACGCCGCGGAGCCGACCGCCCAGTACCGCTTGCTGGGCCTCGGCCGTGGCCGCCCCATAGAGGAACCAGCCGATCATGGCGATCCACAGCCAGTTCAGGCCCCGGTGAGGAAGAACAGGTACAGGCCGCCGGCGATGCAGATGGCGCCGAAAACCTGGCCGGCCGGTCCGCCCACACCGTGGCCTTCACCCGGTCGCGGGTGCGCCACCAGATGACCGCGCGCAGCAGCCTGCCTCCGTCCAGCAGCGCGGCCGGGATCACGTTGAACACGGCGAGCGCCACGTTGGCAACGCCGAGGTAGGCAAGGGCGGAAACGCTGAGCCCGCCGATGCTGGCGCGGGCCGGGTGAGACCCCCCGCCAGCAGGGCCAGCCCGATGAAGATCACGCCGAGCAGCAGGCTGGTGAGCGGGCCGGCGCCGGCGATCCACGCTTCGGCCGCCGGGCTCGGCGCCTCGCCGCCCAGGTCGGAGACCCCGCCGAACGGCCACAGGGTGATGCTGTGCACCGTCAGCCCGTAATGGCGGGCAACCAGCGAGTGCGCAATCTCGTGAGCCAGCAGCGAGGCGAGGAACAACAGCGTGGTCAGCACGCCGGCCAGGGCGTAGGCCAGCGGCGTGGTGCGGGTTGACCGCCGGGAACTGCCAGCTGGCCAGGCCGACCACAATCAAAGCGAAGATGATCGCGGCGCTCCAGTTCATCCTTACCTGGATGCCGCCGACGGTGCCCAGCCGCAAGCTCGCGCTGCGGGAGTGCTGCTCCGGCCCGGCGCCGCTATCCCGCCCTGACATCGTTCCCCGCATCCGACGACAGTGCCGGCGGCGTGGCCGGCGCACGGGAAGGCGTGGCCGGTGCCGGGGGCAGTGCCGGCGGCGTGGCCAGCGCAGTCAGTGCTGTGATGTACCATCAGTGTTGACAAGTGATGGCTACCGGGTGTCACGCCGGCAGGTGACCGGCGCTATACGGCCTGGGCCACAACGCAGCGAGGCCGCCGCTGGCGGTGACGCGGGTGTTAGGGCCCGGCCAGACGGGAGGACGACGATGGTGGAGGTCGCATCGGCGGGTCGGGCGCCCGCGGCGAACCGGCTGGACCGGCGTAAGGCCCGGACCCGGCAGGCGCTGATCGACGCCGCAGTGAAGCTGATCGCCGAGGGACGGGGGGAGCGCGCGAGCATCCAGGAGATCACCGAGGTGGCCGACGTCGGGTTCGGCTCGTTCTACAACCACTTCGCCAGCAAGGAACAGCTGTTCCATGCCGCGTCGGGTGAGGTGCTGGAACGCTGGGGCCAGATGATCGACCGGGCGTGCGAAGGCATCGGCGACCCCGCCGAGCTGTTCGCCGTCTCCTTCCGGATCTCCGGGCGCCTTGGCTGGACGCACCCCGACATCGCCCGCTTCCTTACCGGCGGCGGGCTGGAACTGCTGGACGAGCCCCACGGGCTGGCGCCACGCGCCCTGCGCGACATCAAGGCCGGCCAGAACGCCGGCCGCTTTACCTTCCCCAGCGCGGAGATCGCGCTGTCCGCCGTTGCCGGGGGCCTGCTCGGGCTGCTGCAACTGCGCCAGCGCCAGCCCGACCGCATCAAGGAGACCTCAGTGGACCAGCTCGCCGAGGCCATCCTGCGCCTGCTCGGCGTCCCGGCCGAGGAGGCCGCGCGCCTCGCCGCCCTCCCCTTCCCGCCCACCGGCGCCTGGTAAACGGCGCGAGGCCGCGCCGCGGGAACGCACAGCGCCGCGCCGCGGGAAGGCGCGGCGGCGCGCTATAGGAACGCGCACGGCCAAGCCGCAGGAACGCGCGCCTCGCGCCTGGGAACGCGCGGCGGGGAGCCGCAGGAACGCGCGGCCGAATGGGGACGCTGGTCTTGGGCACGCGTGAGGCCCGGCCTCGGGCCGCCCGCGCGAGGCCTCGGCTCTGATACCACGGGGGCAAGCCCCCGGCACTCCGCGAGGAATCCCCCAGCACCCGCGGGGCATCCCCGCCGCCTCGGGGAGCGAGCTCCCCGGGCACCCGCGGAGCACTTCTCTGGCCCCCGCATCACAATCCCCCAGCACCCGGCCGACCAAGCCCGCGGCACCCGCGGGGCATCCCGGCATCCGTGGGGCATCCCAGCACCCGCGGGCAACGCGCCGCGCCAACAAGCCACAGACACCCCCGTGGCCGCTGGTTCCCCACCCAGCCATCTCTCACCGGCTCTGCATCAGCGGCCCGCTCACGCGCCAGGTTGACAAGGAGCATCAGAGTTGTGATAGTCAATCATAACTGATTTTAGGCGCGGCAGGCGCCCGCTGGCCGGCACGGAACCCACCAGGAGGCACCTGGGTGCCGCCCAGCCCGGGGCGCCGGTGAGCCTGGCCGTCGGACGTGCTGGCCAGGCGCAGGACACCCGCCGCAGCGTGCCGGCAACGCGGTGCGCGACAGATGAAAGGAACGGTGTCATGTTCAAGTCGCTGAGTACGTCGATGATCTTGCGCGGCATCCTCGCCATCGCCGTCGGGATCACGGCGCTGGCCTGGCCCGGGGTCACGGTGCTGGCGCTGGTGATCCTGTTTGCCGTGTACGCGTTCATCGCGGCTGGTTTGCAGGCCATGCGGGCGTTCAGCAGCTCCAAGGCGGGCCCGGTAATCGGGCACCTGCTGCTGGGTCTGATCGATATCGCCGCTGGCCTGGTGGCGCTGGTCTGGCCAGGGCCTACCGCGCTCGTGCTGGTGCTGATCGTGGCCTCCTGGGCGATGGTCGCCGGCCTGTTCGAGTTCTTCGCCGCGTTCCGCCGCGGTGAGCCGGCCGGGACGCGCGCCCTGTTCCTCCTCGGCGGGCTGGTGTCGATCGCGTTCGGTGTGGTGCTGTTCGCCCGGCCCGACATCGGCGCGGTCACACTCGCGCTACTGTTCGGCCTGTTCAACCTGATCTACGGGACCTGGCAGCTCCTGCTCGGCATCGAACTGCGCCACACGGACAAGACCCTGCACCCGGTGGACAGTGACAAGCACCCGCACAGGACTGCGGCTTGAGCAAGCGGCCTCCCCGCCCTACGGCGGCCGGCGGCGGTATCGGCCGCCGGCCGACGGCTCCCGCGATGAGCGTGTCCTCGCGGGAGCCGTCCCGTTGTTCGTGGCGGGCCGCCGAGCCACCGCGCCGGCCGGTGCTGCTGGTCAACCCGAGGTCCGGCGGCGGCGCGGCCCAGCGCGCCAGGCTTGCCGAGCGGGCGCGCAAACGGGGCATCGAAGTGGGCGTCCTGGCACCGGGCCAGAGCCTGGCGGCACTGGCGCGCGCGGCCGCGGCCAGTGGCGCGGACGCACTCGGGATGGCCGGCGGCGACGGGTCGATGGCCGTCGTGGCCGCGGCCGCCGCCGCGCACGGGCTCCCGTTCGTGTGCGTCCCGGCCGGCACCCGCAACCAGTTCGCGCTCGACCTGGGAGTGGACCGGCGCGACCTGGCCGGCGCGCTCGACGCGTTCACCGACGGGGTCGAGCGCCGGATCGACGTGGCGGACGTGAACGGCCGGATGTTCCTCAACAACGTCTCGCTGGGAATCTACGGCGACGCGGTCCGCAGCCCGGCCTACCGCGACGCCAAGGTGCGGACCCTCCTGGCGACCGCCATGCAGGTGCTCGGGCCAAGCGCGCCGGCGCCCGCGCTGTGGCTCGTCGACGATGCCGGACTCGAACATGATCATCCCGACATCGTGCTGGTGTCCAACAACCCCTATGCACTGGAGCCCCCGTCGGCGCCCGGCACCCGTCCGGCGCTGGACACGGGGCAACTCGGCATCATCGTGCTCGGCCTGCCGCGCAACGGCCCGCGCCCGCCCGGACGGGCCTGGAGCGCGCCGCGCCTGGAGGTGAGCGCTCCGGCACCTGTGCACGCCGGGATCGACGGCGAGCCGGTTGACCTGACCCCGCCCCTGCGGTTCACCATCCGGCCCGCGGCACTGCGCGTCCGGATCTCCGCGCGCCACCCAGGCGCCTCGCCGTCCGCGCGCATCCCACCGCCCAGCGCGCCGCGCCGGCGGCCGGGTGCCGGAGCCGGTCCGCACGCCGGCTGAGCGGCAAGGTTCCGCACGCCCTGCAGCATCAACACAAGCCAGAGCGGCCGAGGTGGTTTCCGGTTGCAGGCGTGCGGATGGCGTCCCCAGAGCATGGGGGTCCCCGCCTGCGAACCTCGCAGCGCGCACTGGTGTCGTAACAGCCAGGTCCATGTCATGGCCATCTCGCCGGACGGAACCTGGCTGGCCACAGGGGATAACGACGTCTGTCCACGGTCGATCATCAACGGCAAAGCTAATTCGTGACAGGCTATCGGGACCGCCCACCTGGCTGTCATGAGCACGTGGAGAACCGGCACCTGCCCGGCGGCAGCTTCTTCAAAGCGGACAACATTGCCGATGAATCTCAGCGCCGGTCCGATGGTGAACGGGGCACCGTATAGCCCTCGCTCTCATCGGGTAATTAACGCGCGCCGCGCCTTGACGAACTCGGGTGTGCTGGGCCGGTCTTTCCTGCCGGTCAGCGGGCCTTCCGGGGAGTACTTGAGAGCGCGGCTGGTCAGACGGTGGGCTTGGCGGATGATCCGGTGAGCAGGTCCTTGGGCACTGGCCGGTCCTTGGCGAGGTCGTCGAACAGCTGCAGCGCCGCTCGCCGGTTCCACAGGACAACTGAGCAGACGCTGGTGTTCGCGAAACCGCCGAACGGTACCGTCGTGGTCTCCGGGTTCCGCAGCGCGAACGCCAGCCCGATGAGCTGGTACAGGCCGGTTCCCTGGTCGACCGTGATCGCGGCGGCGGAGCCGGCGGCGGCGGGGATGACGGCGAACGGGTTGGCGATCGTCCCGGCGCTGGTGACGTTGTCCAGGATCGCTTTCAGCAGGAGCCGCTGGTCCTGGACCCGCTGGAGGTCACCGAGGGCGAACGCTCGGCTGCGCACGTAGCCGAGCGCCTGGGTGCCGTTAAGAGTGTGGCAGCCGACCTTCAGGTGCAGCCCCGCGTTGGGGTCTGTCATCGGCCCGGGCAGGCATATGGTCACGCCGCCGATCGGGTTGACGACGCTGACCAGGCCGGTGTAGCCGATGCCCAGGTAGTGGTCGATGCGCAGCCCGGTGATGTCCTGCACGGTCTGGATGAGCAGCCTGGCTCCGCCGAAGGCGTAGCGGCGTTGATCTTGTTCCGCCCGCTGCCGGGGATGGGCACGTAAGAGTCGCGCGGGATGCTGACGAGCACCGGCGGGCCGCCGTTGGCCGGGATGTGCACCAGCATGATCGTGTCGGACAGGGTGTCGGTGTCGTGGCCCGTGTGCAGCCGGATCTCCTCGCGGGCCGTCAGCGTCCCGGTCGAGCCGGTGATCAGCCAGTTCTGGCCGGCCGACGCCGCGGCGGTGCCGACGAGCACATTGACCCGGGTGAGCTTGGAGTCCAGGTAGAAAAACAAGCCGGCACCTGCAGCGAGGAGCACGGCCAGCCCGGCGGCCACGATCTTGATCACCGTCCGCGGCCGGGGCGGCCAGCGGGGATGCGGCTCCGCCGTCCACGCCGCGCGCTGGCCAGGCCAGTGGCCGGCCGCCCCGGCCGCGGTGCTGTCCTGCGGCGGCTCCGGTGGCTGCTCACCGCGGAACCAGCCCTTCGGCAGGTCGCTCATAAGGGACAACTCCTCCCAGCTGATCGCAGGCTCACCGCCTGAGGACCGCGGCCCGGCCGGGCCGTCCCGGCGGCGCGGCCGTGCCGCCGCCGGAGCCAGGTAGCGCACGAGCAGGCCCAATGACTGTTCGGCCGCGCCATATCAGCAGCGAGGACAGGGCGGCGGCTGTTAGGTCGGTGGCTAGCTTGGCCTGTGCACCTGGTGAACGGTCAGCGGGCTGAAGTCGGCCGGGGCTGCGGCCATGACGGGTCTATTCCCGCCCGCCCTGAGCTCGGCCGCCTTCACCAAAGGGCCCCGGACGCCCTTGCGATAAATCGCTGGCCCGGACATGAGGGCACTCCGCTCGTCTGGGCAGACCGCCGCTACGATGGCCAGCTCGCCGGTGTTCCCGATGAAGCGTGCTGTCGGCTGATCAGGCTAACCACTTGCTCTCTCCGGCCGATCCGGGTTACTGCGCGGCCGCCAGTCCAGTGGCGGGGTGCTCAACGACGGCCCAGCTCACTGAGCTGACGGCGGGTTCAAGGCTGAGGCGGCTGACCGCTGCCTCGAGTGCGACGTCGTCGCGGCCGAATCGCTGCAGCTCTGCTTCTACTTGCACCAGGTCTGTTCCGGGGTCGAGGTCCTGGCCGCGGACGGCACGCAGGACGAACTGCTCACCGGCGAAGGCCTGCACGACCAGGGCGCGGATGTGCGCTTCGCCGACTGCGCGGCATACGGCGCGGAACCGGTATACGGTCTCGACCTCGCTGCCGCCGTCGGCGGGCAGCTGGTCGATGCGGCGGGCCACTGGGCGCAGGGCGAGGTGGGCGGCGGCGACCAGCAGGGCACCGATGCTCGCCTGGATGATGTAGCCCGCGCCGGCGAGCACGCCGACGGCTGATGAGCACCAGATGGTGGCGGCGGTGTTGACGCCCCGGACGCTGACGCCGTCACGCAAGATGACGCCGGCGCCGAGGAACCCCACCCCGGAGACCACGTAGGCGGCGATCCGGGTGGGGTCGGCGCCTAGCCCGCCGGTGCCGTGGTGGCGTGCACGTCACTGCATCATGTCGGTGACCTGGGCCACGTGCTGGATCTGGTCGGTGCCGCTCTGGTTCCGGGCGGCTTGCTGGTGGTCGTGGAGTGGGCAAGGGAGCGGTTCGACGAGGCGACTGCCCGATGGTGCTTCGAGCGGCTGCCCCTTCCGTCGGGTGATCCCGGGTGGCTTCAGCAGCGCCGTGACCACTGGCGTGAATCGGGCCAGTTGTGGACCTCATACTGCCGGTCCTGGGCGGAACAGGAGGGTCTGCATGCCGGCCAGGACATCGTGCGCGAGCTCGACGTCCGGTTTCACCGCCACTCGCTCGTCTGCGGACCCTATTTCTTTGCTGACCTGGCCGGTGTCAGCGAAGTTGATGAGCAGGCAGCGATCGACGCCGGCCAGATACAGGCCAACCGCATCCAGTACGTAGGCCGTCGACGGGAAAGCCGCACAAGCCGTCGCCTGACTAGCACAATCGGCGAGACGTCGACGGACTGAGCACCCTGTCATGCCGCTGCGCGAGCATCTGCCCTCAACTCGGTGGTCCTTGCCCAGCGCCATAGGAGTGGCTCAGAGAGCGCGTCGTCCGATAAGCCAGCGCAGCTACTTATCAGTGGCGGCAGCGGCGTGCATTCGGCTAGCAGGCGCTCGCTACCTGCCGTCAAAGGTCACATGGTACTTGGCTAGTTCGCGCCGGTAGTCGTCCTCGCCGGTGATAATCCGGACTGACGTGCCGCTGCGCTGGTGCAGGTGTATGGCCTTGCTGCCCTGGACGTTGACGCCGCCGCGAGGGTCGGGCCAGACCAGGACAGCCTCGTCGACGGTGCCAAACTGGATCGCCTGGCCTTCGTCCTGGAACTGGACGTGCTCGTCGGGCTTAGTCTTGCTTGCCATCGTGGTCTCCGCTCGACTTCCCGTCGGTTGAGCACGGCTCGGGATCGCTGCGATGGTCCCGGGCGAGCTGCCGCCGCCTCGCCGCCTCTCCGACTCCTACACATCGGCGTCCAGGACGATATCTTCCGCGCCATGGCGAAGGAACTGATGAGCGCAGCTGCAGTTCATGCTCTGCCGGCACCTGCCTCAAGCAGATGTCGGCTGCCGTCCGCTAGCTCGATCACAAGCTTGCGCGCCATGTCGATCACCATGCCACGCCGAAGACGCTCACGCCAATGCGATAGGCAACGACCTCATCAAGCCTGGGGTAAGTGTCGCCAACCGCAATGCGAACGCACGGTTCTGCCGCTGGGTGAGCGTGCAGTCCGACCTGGCACATAGCGGCAATCAGCAGCGCTCCGCCTTCGCCTGAGCCTGCTTCGCATAGAGTCCGCGGCCTTGGAGCCGGCCAGTATGACTGGGGGCCGCGTGCCTGGCAGCGAACGGACCCGGCGTTTCGGCTCGCTAGCGGCGGACCCGGCCGCGCGATACCGGCAGCGGCTGGGCCGGCTTGCGTTTGGCAGCCCGGTGTCCGCTCGCGGAGATGGTCTCGTGCGTGCTGCGCGGTCGGTAGCGGATGATCTGCGCGTCTTCGGCTGCCAGCCGGTGAGGCCGGCCCAGTTACGGGATCGCGATGGTATCGTATTCCCATGGAAGCCGTCATTGACCAGGCCGGCCGGGTCGTGCTGCCCAAGCCGATCCGCGACGCGCTGGGACTGCTCCCTGGCACGAGGGTCGACATCTCGGCGTACGGCGCCGGCGCCCAGCTCGTGCCCGCAGGCCGGACGGCGCGCCTGGTCGAAGAGGATGGCGTGCTCGTCGCGGCCGGCGAGACCCCGGTCGACGACGACATAGTCTTCGCCCTCATCGACGCTGGCCGCAAGTGACTGTCGCCGTCGACACGAGCGTCGCCGTCCCGCTGCTGGTCCGCTCGCATCACGACCATGGGGCCGTGGCCCGCTGGTGGAGCGGGCAGGAGATCACGCTGAGCGGCCACGCCCTCGCCGAGACCTACTCCGTTCTGACCAGGCTGCCCGGCGACGCCCGGCTGGCACCCGCCGACGCCGCCCGCCTGCTCAGAGCCCGCTTTGCCGCGCCGCTGGTGCTGAGCAGCCGCCGCGCCCGCGCCCTGCCGGACACGCTCAGCCGCCTCGGCATCGCGGGCGGCGCCGTCTACGACGCGCTCGTGGCACTGGCCGCCCAGGAGCATGGGGCAGCCCTCGCTACCAGGGACGCACGAGCACGTGGCACCTACGACGCGGTCGGCGTCCAGGTAATCATCGTGACCTGATCGCGACAGCAGGCCCCCGGGCACAGGCACCCGCCCGCTCCGGCTGCCGCCAAGCCAGCGAGATCACACCGCCCGCGAACAACTGTTCTGCGCGTGAACAGGTCAACGCAAGGCGCAATTCAAGCTTGCGCCCGAATCGGCGATCCGGACGCTCTTGGGAGCAGGCGATGACTCCCCACTGGTCACGCTCGGTGATTGAACACTTTCGCCCGAGCCCCGCGTTCGCATGGCTTAACTGTGCTGGTGCCGATCGCCATCGGATGCGCACCGGTGACGCGGTAGCTGAGTACCTTGATCAACCCGCCTCATGCCTGAGCGACGGGCAGTCACGCCGGGTCAGCTTGACAGGGGAGCGTCCTATCCTTGGCGCCATGCCGAGGTCCGGGGCCGCCCGCTCCTTCAGATCGGCGCCGACGCAGAACGCACGCTCTCCCGCGGCTGCCAGCACCACCGCGCGGACCTCGCGGTCAGCCGCGATCTCCGCGCAGACCTGCGCCAGCCGGACCGCCATGGCCGTGTCCAGCGCATTCATCGCCTCCGGCCGGTCGAGCACGATCTCGCAGATCACGCCGCCGACTTCACCCGACTCATGCCGATGCACCCGGACGCCGCCTACTGACTCCACGTCTGCAGGCTAGCGGAGCCGACCGCAGCCTGACGCTTTCGCAGTCCATGTGTTCAGCCGATGCCTGAGTCCGTACGGTCGGCGTTGCTGCCCGGCGTGCGCGGGCCTCTTCGTCCCGAACTAGCGGCAGTGCTGGACGTTCGGCACTGGTTTCCCGCTTGCTCGTGCAGGCGAGCGGTGGTTGCAGCCAGACCGTGACAATCCGAGTACATAGGCAGGACCCCGGCGCCCGAAGAGCCAGCGGGCCGGGCAGCCCGCGGTCTCGCGCACATCCGCGCGGAGATCGATCCCTGGGCCCGCCGGGCAAGGGGCCGGGCCCCCGTCCCGGCCAGCTCCGTCTCCCCGCGACAGGGTGGGATCGACCTTGATCCGAGCGGATCCGCATGGGATCGTCCACATCTGTTTGATATGGAGGTGATCGTGAGGCCAGGGGCTGGTGCTTGCGCCATCACAGAGGTTCGCGACGGCGCTAGGACGCGGGTCGCTTCGAAGGGCAACGACGGCGAGGCTGCGGCTATGCGACAGCTACGGGCAGAACGTGCCTGGGGCCAGGCATCCGCCTAGTTGAGGTCCGGACCGGCCGCGCCGAGGGCGCCACCACGCTCCGCGCCGCAGTCGCCCAAGCCTGCGCAGCCGTCGTCTCTGGCCAGATACGAACGGAAGCTGCCTACGACGAATCGCCTGGCCACAGGCCGTGGTCATGCAGGACTGTGGCTAGTCGTTGAGCATGGGGGGATCTGGTCCGCTGATAGATGGAAAATGCCTGAAATAGCCATCGGCCGCCCTCGTCGGTCCGGCCATCCTGGAGATGGCAGCGGCCAATACCTTCCTGCGCGCGTGCTTCTTCGATAGGCGAGGCGATGGCGGCGGCAACAGCGAGGGCCTGCTCGTGATAGGCAGCCGCTCTCGCAGCGGTAGCTGATGCAAGTTCCAGCTCGCCCATGCTGTTGAGGACCATAGCCTCCCCGAACCGGTTACCGAGCGTGCGGTATAGCTCTAGAGCCTTGGTGTGGCTGGCGGCCGCTGAAACGTAGTCACCGGTCAGGTACTGCACGATGCCCATGTTGTTCAGCGCATTGGCTTCCCCAAGCTGGTTGCCGAGGTTGCGGTAGAGCTCCAGGGCCTGGCCATGGCTGGCAGCGGCAGCTAGGTAGTCGCCTGTCATGCGCTGCACCGCGCCGATATTGTTCAGCGCATTGGCTTCCCATAGCCGGTCCCGAAGGCTTCGGTGCAGTTCCAGCGCCTGAGTAAAGCCGACCGCCGCCGCCCGGACATCGCCTGATTCCATCTGCGCAATTCCCAGATCGTTGAGTGCTGCGGCTTCGCTGGACCGGTCGCCAAGGGCGCGGTACGCATCTACAGCGCGGCTGAGGCTGGCGACCGATGCCGGATCTCCGGTCACGTACTGCGTTACGCCTAGCTCGTTGAGCGCATCGGCTTCTCCTGGCCGATCACCGAGATCGCGGCACAGATCCAGCGCGGCCGCAAAGCTGGAAAGCGCCGACGAAGTGGCCCCTGTCAGGCGCTGGACGACACCCAGGTCCGTCAGGACAGACGGTTCCGCACATCGGTCGCCCGCCTGGCGGGCGGCGTCGAGGGCGGTACGGTGCAGAGCGAGGGCCTGGTCCCAGTGCCCGTAGCTGCAAAGGTAGCCGTGGATCACGCCCGAGATGGCGATGGCATGGCCCGGGCGACCGCACGATGCGGCCTGATCTGCGGCGGCATGCAGGTTGAGGCGCTCCGCACTCAGCCACGCAACCGCAGTCTCGCGGTCGGCCAGGTCGGGCGCAGCCGTGGGCGGCTTGACGCTGGCGACGGGCTGACGGCGCGCCACGTGACGGATAGCGGTCGATGCCGTGTGGACGTAAAAGTCCAGTATGCGGTCGGTCGCGGCATCACGTTCGGAGAGTGGGTCCGTTGCGGCAAGGGCACGGGCGTGCTCACGGATGAGATCGTGGAGGTGATAGCGGCCGTGCGCAGGTTCGCTGAGCAGGTGCTGATCATAGAGGGCTTCCAAATTGCGGCGGGAAGTAGCCAGGTCGGTGCCTGTGAGAGCAGCAGCAGCGTAGGCATCGATGTCGTTACCTGAATGCAGGCCCAGATATCGGAACAGCCGCTGCTGGTCTGCGCTGAGATCCTGGTAGGACAGGTCAAAGGCGGCAGCGACCGAAGCGTTCTCGGCGTGCATCAGCTCGAGCCGGTGGTCGCGCGACCTAGCCAGGTCAGTGGCCAGGTCGGCTACTGACCACGCGGGGTGATGGTGCAGTTGGCGACCTAGCATCGCTACCGCCAGCGGAAGGTGGCCGCATAGCCGGGTGATGTGACTCACTGCCGGGTCATCTGGACTCAGGTCAGGGCGGGAGGCAAGCTGCACGAGCAGCCCGGAGGCCTCACCGGCCGTCAGGGTATCGAGGCTGATTGCGCTGCCATCCTCCAGCGCAGTCAGATTCCTTCGGCTTGTGACCAGGACCAGGCTTCCCGCACTGCCTGGTAGCAGCGGGCGGACTTGCTCGTGCCCGACCGCGTCATCCAGCAGCAGCAGCAGGCGCTTGCCGGCAACGTAATCACGCCACATTCCTATCCGTGGCTCTAGGTGAGGCGGGATATGAGAGACACTTACTCCTACCGTCAGCAGCAGGCTGGCCAGGGCGTCTACCGGATCGACAGGCCGCTGCCCAGGCGTATGCCCGTGCAGTGGGAGGAAGATCTGCCCATCCGGAAACCGAGTCGCGAGCCGGTGTCCAGCGTGTACCGCGAGGGCCGTCTTTCCGATCCCTGCCATCCCGACGATCACGTGGATTCCGACCACCCCGTCGGGGAACTCCGCGCCCTCCAGTTGCCGCAGCTCGGCCACCCGGCCGGTAAACGACGCTATATCACGCGGCAATGTCCGCGTCGCCGCCGCAGCACCGTTAGTCCGGGCGCCACGGATCGACCGCTCGCTCACCGGGACACGATCCTGAGCAGCCGCCTCCGCCGGTTCCTGCTGTCCCACACCACCCGCCGACTGGCTCCGAGATGCAGAGAAGGACGTCGCTCGTGAGTCGGCAGTCGTCCTGACCGCGGCGGGCTGTCGGCGACGTTCATCAATCCGATCGCGCACGGTCGCAAACGCCCTCTGCTCTTCACCCGTCGCGCCGAGCAAGGCAACAAGGACGTCGAGCCTGTCAGTAGACGGCAGGATCTTTCCGGTGAAGTAATCGCCGATCACGCCGTGCGCATAGCCGCTTCGCGCGGCAAGCTCGCGGTAGGTCAACTCGGTATATCCGTGCCGCCGAGCATGTCGTCGGCGCAGCTGCCGCAACGCACGCGCCAGATCCTCCTGGCTGCCGACATCGACGGCCAGCGGAACATCACCGACCTCTCGGTCCAAATGATCCCTCCCAAGAAGGATATTGCGAATCCTTCGCCAGCTTAGCCACGACGCCCGTCGGGAGGACCAGACGACCAATGTTCCTGGGACTCCTGTGACCGCTGGGAACCCGTTTCTACTGATCATTTTCTATGGCGCATCCGCTTGCGGAAGCGCTGAAATTTCAGCAGACACTTCATGAAGCCTGATCACTCCAGCCACGCATTGCGTCTTGCCGCACGGGTTCAAGATCATGCCCTCAGTGCGATCACTGCCCTGCAGGCCGTCCGACGGCGTCCGGGCCTGTCCGGGATTTCCGAGGCCCCGGCGCCGAGCCGGCCATTCTGAGTAACAGCTCAGATCGGCGAAGGACCCTCCGGCGCAGTCTCGGCAACGAGATACCGGCCTGGCGGTGCTGCCCTGGTCAGGGATTGAGCCCTGGTGGAGGGGAGATCAGGGCCTGCGAAGGCCCGGCGCCTGATGGGGCGACCACGGAAAGGAAACCAGCAGTCATGAACCTCACAGACCATCTCGGGAACCTTCCCAGGAACCCGCTGCAACGTCGCCTCCGAATGCGATCCCGACTCGTCGCGGGTAGGATCAGCCGCGCCAGTGCCCTCGCCGCTACGGGCGTACTCGCTGCCGGGGGCAGTCTGGCTCTGGCCCCGGCGGCCCAGGCGTCGACGACGGTCAGCGGCTACGTGACGTGCGTGGATGAACTGAATGTCGAAGGAGTCTGGATTCAGGCCAGCGGCGGTTCCGGCTTCGCCAGTTGGTCTGCTGCAGGAGTCGGTTATTACGCTCACTACTCCCGCGCAGGAATCTCAGGTTCGTGGACGGTCCATGTAGGGTGCGGTGGATCTCCGAGTAACTGGAAGTACACCCCAGACGGCTTCCAGAAGGTCACGGGATCAAGCGCGTCATGGACCTGCTACACCCCTGACGACGGAACTTCGACTTACGGTTGTCAGCTGACATAAACCAGGAGCGGTCACTGTTGAGCTGGCGCGGCATAAGGCCGCGCCAGTCTCGCAGATCGCTGTACCATCATCCGCTCATGCCGCGAGGAGAACATAGGCCGCGGCTCATGGATGCAAGACTGGGGCCGCTCGTGTGTGCGACCTCGGATCACCCTAGGCGACCTCGGATCCCCTACACGTTGCGTTGACGTCCAGCGAGGCGGTCGCGGTTCGGCAACGAAGGTAGCCCGCTCAGCGAAATCCCGCTGCGTTGCGGCTCTGGCAAGGTAGGGACTTTCTCCGCCGGTACTCCAGCCTCCAAGAGGGCCTGTTCGGCCAGGTCCTCGACGAACTGAATGAAACCTTCGACTTGAGTAGATCCTTGCGCGAGAGTTGTTAAATCGGTGGACGTCCACGATGTCGCAAGGAATGCGGAGACGAAGGGCGAGTTCGTCCGCCGCGGACTCGGCGAGGTTGACGAGTGACCGCTCAGTCATGGTCGCATTCTGCTCTCCCCACCGTCGAGGCGCGGGCAGGGCGTAGCGAGATGCGATCGCACTCTTCTGCGTGAGAGGTCGACGCCGCCGGCGAAGCGGGTCGACGCCTGGTCCATGTCGCTGACGTCGGCTCGGTGGCATTCTTGTTTCGTCACGAGCAGCGCTGCCTTCACGGCGGGATCGCGGTGTGGCGGTATGAGCGCTAGGCTCTGGCGTCGATGAGGATCGGCGTGACGGTGCCGTTCGGGGCGTCGGATGGGCCGGGCCGGCTGCCCACCTGGCGCGAGATGCACGCGTTCGCGGCCCACGCCGAGGCGGTCGGGCTGGATTCGCTGTGGGTCTGCGACCACTTCCTGTCCGGCCCGGCGGGCAGGCCCGCCGAGGCCATCCACGAGGGCTGGACCATCGTGGCCGCGCTCGCTGCATCGACCAGCATGATCGAGCTGGGCCAGTTGGTGATGTGCGTGTCGTTCCGCAGTCCGGCGCTGCTGGCGAAGATGGCGGTCACCGCCGACGGCGTCAGCGGCGGTCGTCTCGTCCTGGGCTGCCGGTCAGCGTGATCACGCGGCTGTCCAGCCTGGCCGCGTCGGCTTCTGCGACCGCAGCCAGGGCGCCAGCCGCGTCGTCGGGGACGTTCATCAAGGGTTACGCCCCCTCGTCAACGGGTCGCAGCCCGACCTGACCCCCGCCGACGTGCAGCCAACCTCGGACGGCCAGTGCATCGCGCTGTCGCTGACCCAGTCGCCGAGCGGGCTGGGGTGGACTGGCTGGTCAAGCTCGGTGTCCAGCCGCTGGAGCGTCGCCGCCGTGGCTGCGAGCCGGTTGGCTGCGGCCCGCTGGGGATGGTCAACGGGTTGGTGCCGGTCCAGGGGTGCGCCCACCCCGTTTCGATGGGGTAGGTGTCGCGGAGGTGCAGCAGCGTCCCGTCCGGCAGGCCGCGCACCTCCGGGACGCCGGCCGGGCGCAGGGCGGCGAAGGCCTCGTGCCAGGCGGCGCGCTTGTCCGGGGTGTCGACGGCGGGCTCGGGCCCGATCGGCTCGGCCGGGTGGTGGTAGCCGTACAGCTGGCGGTACGCGCCGATCACGCTGGCCCGGCGCTGCCAGTCCAGCCGGTCCAGCGGATCGCCCGGAACCGGGCCCAGCGCGGCCACGGCCCACGGCAGGGCGTGCTCGGCGGCGTGCTCCACGATCAGGTCGCAGGACAGCGCCAGCACCGACCCGAATGCGGCCCGGAACACCAGCCGCTGAGCCATCAGCTCCGCATCGCTCATCCGGGCCCGTTCCTTCAGATCAGCACCTACGCAGAACGCACGCTCTCCCGCGGCTGCCAGGACGACGACGCGGACCTGGAGATCGGCAGCTACTCCCCGCCGACCTGCGCCAGCCGGAGCGCCATGGCCGTGTCCAGCGCGTTCATCGCCTCGGGCCGGTCGCTGCCCGGCGCCTTGACCGGTGTTCGCTTGCTCACTCGACGCTGAACCGGGAGGACTCCTCATGGACCGACCGCGCATGCGGGTCTCGTCAGTGGTGCTCGGAGCCGCGGATCCCCGAGCACTGGCTGCCTTCTACCACCGGCTCCTCGGCTGGACCGTGACGCAGGAGTACCCAGCCAGACCAGGGTTTCCGGCGGAGGATGGCTGGGCGATGCTGCGACCACCGGCTGGTGGGACCGGGCTGCGCGGGCTGTCCATTCAGTGGGAACCGGACTTCGTGCCGCCGGTCTGGCCCCCGGTACCCGGTGCGCAGCAGATGATGCTGCACCTGGACATCGCCGTCGCGGATCTGCCGGAGAGCGTCGCCTGGGCACTGCAGGCCGGCGCCACCTTGGGCCGAACATCAGCCGCAGCGACACGTCCGGGTCCTGCTCGACCCGGCGGGCCACCCGTTCTGCCTCTTCACCGGTCCCGTGGACTGAGCCGGCCAGCGCTGTTCGCCCCGTGCAGGCAGATCGGCTGCCGGATGCCGGCTTGCTTGAGCAGCCGTCGCCAGGGACCAAGGATGAGTGGGGCTAGCCTTCTGGGCGTTCAGGTCTGCCTAGCCGGGCATGCTCATCCTCGACCAGCTGAAACAGCGTTCCCTGCACCATCTTGACCGAAGGGATCGCATCGAGGATGAGCTGCCCGTGCTCGCCCGCCGACTCCACGATCAGCCTGCCGCAGCCGAGCAACCGGTCGACCGGCCCCTGCGAGAACGACACGTCGCTGATCCTGGTCAGCGGGAAATCGCGGCCCACCCTGGTCACGACACCCTCGCGCAGACTGAGCCGCCGGGTCGTCAGCTCGTAGCTGATCGACCGCCAGCGCAGGAACGGCACACCGAACCAGACCAGCGCAGCGAGCAGGGCCGCGACCCCGACCGCGAGCCGGACCAGCGCCACGTCGGTCGCGCTTGCCGGAAGGACCAGGATCACCGCGACGGCCACCGCCAGGATCAGCACGAGGATGGCGGCCGGCCGCAACATGGTCTTGCCGTGCGGATGCAGCCGCAGCACGGACTGCTCGCCCTCGGCCAGGCCATCCGGAATCGCCATAGGCCACATGGTGGCACGTAACTGGCAACCGGGGCAGCTTGCCGGACCTAGTGCCGGACCTAAGGCCACGTCAGCGGGCGCGGATCGGGCGATCCGCATCACCGGACGTGGATCACGTCCCCGGCGCTGACCGGCACCAGGCCGTCCTCGGTGGCCACCATCAGCCGGCCGGTAGCATCCACGTCACGTGCCGTTCCGGACAGCAGCTGGCCTCCTGGCAGGGATACCTGGACCTGGCGGCCGACCGTGGCGGACAGCTGCAGGTACCGCTGCCGCAGACCGCAGGATTCGGCGTCCCCTGCTCCAGTTCCGCGCCAGCGCAGGTACCAGCGCTCAAGCTCGCCCAGCACCGCGGCGAGCAGGTCAGTCCGGTTGATCTCCCCGGCTCCGTGCAGCTCAAGTGAGGTTGCCGTGGCCACCGGCAGATCCTGCTCGCCACCAAGCACATTGATCCCGATGCCGACCACGATCGCGTCGCCGGTCTGTTCAGCCAGGATTCCGGCCAGCTTGCCGCCGGCCACCAGCACGTCATTTGGCCACTTCAGGATGGCTTCGATGCCGGTCGCGGTGCGCACCGCGGTGGCGACCGCGACGCCGGCCAGCAGCGGTACCCAGCCGCGGGCGGCCGGCCGGACCGACCGCGGCCGGAGCAGGACGGAGAACGTGAGCGCCGCCCCTGGCAGGCTCAGCCAGTCGCGGCCCAGCCTGCCGCGGCCGGCCGTCTGGGATTCAGCGGCGAGCACCGCGCCCTCCAGGGCGCCGTCCGCCACCGCTGCCAGCAGGTCGGCATTGGTCGAGCCGGTCGTCTCAAGCACCCGAACATCGGTCCACAGACCGCCTGGGGTGACGACGGCTGCCCGCAGCCGCGTCTCGCTCAGCCCAGCCGCGGCAGCGGCAGCGGCGCGATGCCCAGCGTTCGACATGCCGCCCATTGTGCTGCCCGTCGGCCACCTGGCCGCACCTGGGGCATCCGAACCCCGACCGGGACCGCCGGCGCTGCCCAGCGGCTGCTCCTGGCCTACCCTGTCCGGCATGGCCACCGAAGCGGTCCAGCCCGCAGCCAACGCCGACCAGTCCCACCTGGCATCCGACGGCACGCCCGCACCCGACGGCACCCCAGCACCCGACGGCACCCCGGCACCCGCCGCCACCCCGGCAGCCGACGGCGCCCCGCCGATCGACGTGCACACCACCGCCGGCAAGATCGCGGATCTGGAACGGCGGCGGCACGAAGCGGTCCACGGTTCTGCGCGCGCGGTCGAGCGCCAGCACGCCAAGGGCAAGATGACCGCGCGCGAGCGGATCGACGGCCTGCTGGACCCGGGGTCCTTCGTGGAGTTCGACGAGCTGGCCAGGCACCGGGCCACCGACTTCGGGATGGCGGCCAACCGGTCTTACGGCGACGGTGTGGTCACCGGATGCGGCACGATCGACGGCCGCCCGGTCTGCGTGTTCAGCCAGGACTTCACCATCTTCGGCGGCTCGCTCGGCGAGGTCTACGGCACCAAGATCGTCAAGGTGATGGACCACGCGCTCAAGACCGGCTGCCCGGTGATCGGCATCAACGATGGCGGCGGGGCCAGGATCCAGGAGGGCGTCGTAGCGCTCGGCCTGTTCGGCGAGATCTTCTACCGGAACGTGATCAGTTCCGGGGTGATCCCGCAGATCTCGCTGATCATGGGCCCTTGCGCGGGCGGCGCGGTCTACTCCCCCGCCATCACCGACTTCACCTTGATGGTGGATCAGACCTCGCACATGTTCATCACCGGGCCCGATGTGATCAAGACGGTGACCGGCGAGGAGGTCAGCTTCGAGGACCTCGGCGGAGCGCACGCGCACAACGTCAAGTCCGGTGTCGCGCACTACCAGGCCGCCGACGAGCAGGACTGCCTCGACTTCGCCCGCGAGCTGCTGTCCTACCTGCCTTCGAACAACCTGGATGATCCGCCGGTGTATCCCACCGGCGCCGACCCGGAGGCGATCTGCGAGCTGACCGACTCCGACGCCGAGCTCGACACGCTGATCCCCGACTCGCCGAATCAGCCGTACGACATGCACACCGTGATCGAGCACGTGCTCGATCACGGCGAGTTCTGCGAGGTGCATGCCGACTTCGCGCGGAACATCGTGGTCGGCTTCGGCCGGGTCGAAGGCGCGTCGGTCGGGGTGGTGGCGAATCAGCCGATGCACTTCGCCGGCTGCCTCGATATCGACGCGTCGGACAAGGCCGCCAGGTTCGTCCGCACCTGCGACGCGTTCGGGATCCCGGTCCTGACCTTCGTGGACGTGCCCGGCTTCCTGCCAGGCACCGACCAGGAGTGGGGCGGGATCATCAGGCATGGGGCGAAGGTGATCTACGCCTACGCCGAGGCCACGGTACCCAAGATCACTGTGATCACCCGGAAGGGCTATGGCGGCGCCTATGTCGTGATGGGTTCCAAGCATCTGGGCGGCGACGTCAACCTGGCCTGGCCGACCGCGCAGATCGCGGTTATGGGCGCCCAGGGTGCGGTGAACATCCTGTACCGGCGCGAGCTCGCGGCCGCGGCCAGTCCGCAGGAGCAGGCTTCGATCCGGGCAGCGCGGGCGACCGAGTACGAGGACACCCTGACGAATCCATACGTCGCGGCCGAACGCGGTTACGTGGACGCGGTGATCAGGCCAGCCGAAACCCGCCCCGCGGTGATCAGGGCGCTGCGCACACTGCGGACCAAGCGCCAGACGTTGCCGCCGCGCAAACACGGGAACATACCGTTGTAAGCCGGTCTTGCGCGCTTCACGGCATGCCAGAGCCTGGCCCGGCCCAGGCAAGCGCGGGCGATTGCCGCTCGCACCACGACACCCTCCCCAGCGCCGACTAGAGTCAGAGCACAATGACGGACTCCGAGGTACCACTGCCGCTGCTGTCCCGATACGCGATCATGGTCGATGTCGGGTATATCTACGCGTCCGCAGGCGAGCTGCTGTTCAGCGCGTCATCTAGGCGGGAGTACCGGGTCGACGCTGACAAGCTGATCCAGGGCCTGATCAAGCATGCGGACGAGCAGGTCAGAGGAGAACTGCTGCGGGTCTACTGGTACGACGCCGCACGGGACCGGGTGCCCACGTTCGACCAGCGGGTGATCGCCCAGATGCCGCTGGTGAAGCTGCGCCTTGGCAATCTGAACGCGCGCGGTCAGCAAAAGGGGGTAGACGCCCAGATCCGCGCCGACATGGAGGCGCTGGCCAGGCACCGGGCGATCACCGACGCGATGCTCGTGGCCGGCGACGAGGACATGGTCCCGGCGGTGGAGGCGGCGCAGGCGTTCGGCGTCCGGGTGCACCTGTGGGGAGTCGAGCCGCCGTACGGCACGAACCAGGCCGAGCGCCTGGTCTGGGAATCCGACACGGTGGACGTGCTCGAGCGGGCCTTCATCGAGCCGTACTTCGCACCTCAGCTTGGCGCCGACGCTGCCCAGGCAGGTCAGGTGCCGGGATCCGCCGCGGCCCGGTCAGAGGCGTCAGGGTCTGGACCTGGCCTCCAGGCAGGCAGCGGTGTCACCGCGCCCTCGCCCGCTCAGTTGTTCGGCGATCGGCATTCGTTCCGCTCGCACGCCAAGGTCGGCGCCGCTGCCCAAAGCGGCGCCATGCACGGCAGCGCCGCGCATCTCGCGGCCGCCAGACTGGGTCCGTCCCGCGAGCGGGTCGAGGAGGCTGGCGAGCACGTCGCACAGAAGTGGATCCTGACCCGCGGCGAGGACAACATCCGCGACCTGCTGCCCGGACCGATCCTGCCACCCGTGATCGACAAGGAACTGCTGGTCGACGCCGAGAAGGAACTCGGCCTCTCGCTGCGCTCCTACCAGGAGGCGCGGGAGTGGCTGCGGGACGCGTTCTGGGCCCGGGTGCACCGCCAGTTCGGCGTCGGCGTCGGCAAGTCGAAGGGCTGACATCCCCGTGACCGCCGGAACGTCAAGGTCTTTCCATGCATAACGGCTCGCCCGGGGCAGCCGCCGGCCCGCCGCCCAGTCCCGCCCCGGGCTCACCGGCTCCTACCGCACCGCCCGGGCCAGGCATGGCACCTGCTCTGGCCGCGCCATCCGGCCAAGCCGCGCCGCTCAGCGCAGCCGCCGGCAGCACGCCCGACCCGGCCGCGGGCTCACCCGACCCCGCCGCGCCGCCCAGCGCAGCCGCCGACAGCACGCCCGACCCGGCCGCGGGCTCACCCGACCCCGCCGCGCCGCCCAGCGCCGCTGCCGGCACCACGCCCAGTCCGGCCCCGACCTCGCCAGACCCCGCCGCGCTGCCGGGTCAGCTGGCGCCGCCCGTCTTGTCCGTGGTCCGGGGTCAACCGACGGCAGCCGAGATTGCCGCCCTGGTTGCCGTTCTGGCCGTTCGTGCTCGTGCCAGGACCGCACCGACCGATGCTGCCGCACCGGCGCGGGCGAGCCGTTCCGGATGGTCAGACAGATCCCGGCTGCTGCGCGAGCCGGTCGCTGCCCGCCCAGGCGGCTGGCGCGCCAGTGCCCGTCCGCGCTAGCCCGCGCGCGCCCGGCACCGTTTGGGCTGGTGCTCGCTCGCGGCTCAAGACGGCCGCGGACCTTCAGTCGTCGTCAGGCCCGCGCACCCAGCCAAGGTGGGCCAGGCGGGCGCGCAGCTTGTCGTCGGCGGTGATGAACTCGGTCCCGAGGCGCTCTGCCAGCGCCAGGTAGAGCATGTCGTAGACCGGCCAGTTGTCGTAGCGCCTGGCCAGTTCGAAGGCCCGTTCCTGGTCGCGCGGTAGGTCGGCCCGGCGCAGCGGCAGTGCGTCGAGCAGGGCGGCGGCGGCATCGGCGGTCGCGCCATCCCATCGGCCGCGGCGGATCCCGGTCAGCAGGGCGTTCGCCGTCTCCAGCCAGAGCAAACCAGGAGCGACCGGCTCGACCCCCGCCGCCGCCCATTTCCCGAAGAGCAGGCGGGCGGGAGCGTCGCTGCCGACGTCCGGTGCGACCAGATCCACGACCACGGACGCGTCAACGACGGGCATGGCGATCCTCGATTATTAGATCTGCTGCGGTTGGCTTAACAGCTCCTGACCGGCCGCTCTTCCACTGATCAACGCTATCGAGCCAGACCGCGAGTCCGCCCTCCCCGGCGCCGGGAACGGAGGATTCGGGAGCATAGATCACGGCGACCCCTTCGAGCTGGGCGATGTCGACGCGGTAGCTATTGCCGCGCTTTCGAGCCGGAAGCCTTCCTGACCAGATCCAGCGGCGGATCGTCTCCTCGGATCGGCGCGTGAGCTGCGCCGCTTCTCGCACACTTACTTCCTGAACCGCAGCCACGATCTAACTCTACTACAACTACTACATCGACAACATACTGCTTGGTTCCGACTCAGCAGCATGTCCGCCCTGCCCCGGACCTTCGGCAGGTCCGACTGGGCGGGATCACTAGACTCCTGGCAGTCGGGAAGGAGCCATTTCGTGCGCAAGGTCCTCATCGCCAACCGCGGCGAGATCGCGGTCCGGGTGGCTCGTGCCTGCCGGGACGCCGGGCTCACCAGCGTCGCGATCTACGCCGAACCTGACCTGGACGCTCTGCATGTCATGATCGCCGACGAGGCTCACGCTCTCGGCGGCCAGTCTGCGGCCGAGAGCTACCTGAACATCACCAAGATCTTGAAGGCGGCTGCGGACTCAGGTGCCGATGCCGTGCACCCCGGTTACGGCTTCCTCGCCGAGAACGCGCACTTCGCCCGCGAGGTGATCGCCGCCGGGCTGACCTGGATCGGCCCGCCACCGGCTGCGATCACCGCGCTGGGCGACAAGACGCAGGCGCGGCTGATCGCGGGCAACGTCGGCGCCCCGATGGCGCCAGGCACTCAGGGACCGATCTCCGGCCCCGAGGAAGCAGCCGCGTTCGCTCAGGAGTACGGCCTGCCGATCGCGATCAAGGCCGCCTACGGCGGCGGTGGGCGCGGACTCAAGGTTGCCCGCTGGATCGACGAGATCGCCGAGCAGTACGACTCCGCGGTCCGGGAGGCCGTCGCCGCATTCGGCCGCGGCGAGTGCTTCGTCGAGCGGTATCTGGACCGGCCACGGCACGTGGAGACGCAATGCCTGGCCGACAGCCACGGCAACATCGTGGTCGTCTCTACCAGGGACTGCTCGCTGCAGCGCCGCCACCAGAAGCTGGTCGAAGAGGCGCCCGCGCCATTCCTGACCGCGGAGCAGGACGCCGTGCTGCGCGAGTCGTCGAAGGCGATCCTGCGCGAGGCTGGCTACGTCGGTGCCGGTACCTGCGAGTTCCTGATCGATCAGGACGGCACCGTGTCGTTCCTCGAGGTGAACACCAGGCTCCAGGTCGAGCACCCGGTGACCGAGGAGGTCAGCGGGATCGACCTGGTCAGGGAGATGTTCGCGATCGCTGACGGCCAGCGGCTTGAGTACGGCGACCCGCAACCGCGCGGCCACTCGATCGAGTTCCGGATCAACGCGGAGGACCCGGGCCGCGGCTTCGTGCCCGCGCCAGGCACGCTCACCGCCTGGCGGCCGCCGGCTGGGCCCGGCGTACGGGTCGACGCTGGCTATACCGCCGGGATGACCGTGCCGCAGGCGTTCGACTCGCTGATCGCCAAGCTGATCGTAACCGGCGCGAACCGGCACCAGGCGCTGGAGCGGTCCAGGCGCGCGCTGGCCGAGTTCGAGGTTGGCGGCATGCCGACCGTGCTCCCGTTCCACCGGGCGCTGGTGACTGACCCGGCCTTCATCAGCGAGCCGTTCACGGTGCACACCAGGTGGATCGAGACCGAGTTCGCCGCCGACCTGCCGCCGTACTCGGGCGGGCCAGCAGCGGCCGGGCCCGGCCAGGCCGCTGAGAGTCCGGGCGGGCAGCGTGAGCGGATTATCGTCGAGGTGGACGGCAGGCGCCTGGAAGTGGTACTCCCCGCCGGCTTCGGGATGGACGCCTCTGGCGCGTCCGCTGGCTCGGGCGGTTACGCAGGCTCAGGCGGGTACGCAGGCTCGGGCGGATCCGGCCGCCTCGGACGCGGACCGGGATCGGCCGACGGGCGGCCAGGCGGCGGGCGGGCACGTCGCGGTTCGGGCCGGGCGAGCAGCGCGGCTGCGGACGGCGACGTACTGGTCAGCCCGATGCAGGGCACCATCGTCAAGATCGTCGCCGCGGATGGCCAGCAGGTAGCCGCGGGCCAGACGATCGTGGTGCTTGAGGCCATGAAAATGGAACAGCCGTTGTCCGCGCATAAGGCTGGGACCGTCACCGGGCTCGCCGTTCAGGTGGGGCAGACGGTCCCGGCTGGTGAGCTGATCTGCCGACTGGAGGGCTGACCGGACGATGACGCGGCTACCCGGCGACCCGGGCCCGATCCGGTGGCTAAGGTTCGCGATCGGGTTCCGGCTGCCCGAGGACAACGCCGACTGGGTCAAGCACGAGCTGACGGACGCGGGCTGGCGTTTCCGTACCGTGCTGCGGCACCTCGCGATCATCATTCCGGTCTGCGTCATCGTCGTGGTGACGCTGCTGGTCCTGCTTCCGGCTCCGACCTGGCTGGCGGTGATGATGGTCGTGCTCATCCTGGCGGGCAGCATCTTCACCACCGCCGCCTACGCCGACGACATCCGGGCGTCCCGGCTGCGTCAGCACGGCCTCGACGTCCCCGACGATCCGGACCTCGGCCACCCCGCGCATTAGCCCGCCGCCACGGCACGGCCCGGCACAGGCGCGGTGTGGCTTACGTGAGGTCGACTGGCAGCATGAGCTGCCTGGCCGCCTCGGTCACGCTGCCTGACAGGGACGGGTAGACGGCAAAGGTGTGCGCGATCTGGTCCACGGTCAGCTGCTGCTCCACGGCCAGCGAGACGCCCAGGATGAGCTCGCTGGCCTGCGGCGCTACCACAACGCCGCCAAGTACGATCCCGCTGTTCCGGCGGGCGAAGAGCTTCACGAAGCCGTCCCTGAATTCCTCCATCTTGGCCCGGGCATTGGTCGCCAGCGGCAGCTTCACCACCCGCGCGCCGACCACACCGCGGTCGATATCCTGCTGACTCACGCCGACGGTGGCGATTTCGGGCTCGGTGAAGATGGTCGCGGCGACGTGACCGAGCCGCAGTGGCTGGACCGCCTCGCCGAGAGCGTGCCACATGGCGATCCGGCCCTGCATGGCGGCAACCGATGCGAGCATCCAGACGCCGGTGCAGTCACCGGCGGCGTATACGCCGGGCACGGACGTCCTGGACACGCGGTCGACCGTGATGTATCCCCGATCGTCGGTCGCAACCCCGGACTCTTCCAGCCCGATTCCGTGGGTCGACGGCACCATGCCGACCGTCAGCAGGCAGTGCGACCCACGCACGGTCCGGCCATCTTCCAGTCCGACCTCGACCCCGCTCGCTGTCCGCCGGGCGGTGGCGGCCCGCGACCGGCTGAGAACGGTCATCCCGCGCCGCCTGGACACCTCCTCGACCACGACGGCAGCGTCGGTGTCCTCGTTCGGCAGGACGTGCTCGCGTGAGGAGACCAGGGTCACCCGGGAGCCTAGCGCGACAAACGCGCTGGCGAACTCGGCGCCGGTTACGCCGGAGCCGACGACGATCAGCTCGCTAGGGAGTTCAGCGAGGTCATACAGATGCCGGCAGGTAAGCAGCCGCTCGCCGTCGGGAACCGCGCCGGGCAGTACTCGCGGCTGTGCGCCGACGGCGATCAGCACGGTATCCGCGCTGATCTCGGTGTCCCCGACCGCTACCAACCCCGGTGCCGCGAGTCGGCCATGTCCGGATACGATCTCGACGCCTTCGGCCAGCAGCCTGGTCCTGACGTCGGCCGACTGCGCCAGGGCGAGATCCCTGATCCGCGAGTTGAGCCGTGCCGCGTCGACTCTCGCCTGGGCTGGCGCCGGGGATACCGGGGCTGAGCCCGCCTCGCCATCGAACTGGATGCCCAGATCGTGGGCCCGCTCCAGCGCCGCCATCAGGCCAGATGTGGCGATCAGCGTCTTGGAAGGCACACAGTCGGTGAGCACGCACGATCCGCCGAGCCCGCTCCGCTCGATCACCGTTACCTTGGCGCCAAGCTGCGCCGCCACCAGGGCGGCCTCGTAACCCCCTGGTCCCCCGCCGAGAATGACGATGTGCGCACGCGGCTGACTCACGGTGCCCAATTCTGTCGCATCGCACCTCCCGCCTGGTCGGCCGCCGCCAGCCACGGCCGCGACTGATGCGTTCGGCTCACTAGCAGTGACAACCTGCCCACTCGCGCCCCGGCAGCCTCGTAGGCTAATCAACCGTGGCGTTGTACGCGGCATACGGCAGCAACATGGACCCGGCCCAGATGGCTGAGCGCTGCCCGCACTCACCCCAGGCCGGCACCGGCTGGCTCGAAGGCTGGCGGCTCACCTTCGGCGGCGAGGACATCGGCTGGGAAGGCGCCTTGGCGACGGTGGTCGAGGACGCCGATGGACGCGTTTTCGTGGTGCTCTATGAGGTGTCAGAGAACGATGAGCAAGCGCTCGATCGCTGGGACGGCGCGACGCTCGGCTACTACAGCAAGGTGAAGGTCAGGGTCGCCACGCTGGAGGGCGACGCCGTCGCCTGGCTGTACGTGCTCAACGACTACGAGGGCGGTCTGCCATCCGCCCGGTATCTGGGCATCATGGCCGACGCCGCGGAGTCCGCGGGAGCGCCAGCGGACTACGTGGACTGGCTGCGCACCCGGCCGTGCACGTCCATGGGTGCCTAAGCCGGTTATCAAGGCACTGGCCTGGCCCGCGCGGACGATCCCGCGCTGCGGCTATCTGAGCAGCTGGGCCACGGCGAAGGCGACGGCAGGGACGAAGATCGCCGCCAGCGGCTGCCAAGCCCACCGCGCGGACAGCACGGCTCCGGACCGTACACTGCTGGCCGAGCCAGAGTTGCCGGTCCCCGAGGTGTCGGCCGGCGAATCAGCCTTCCCGCCGCCAGTCTTCCCGCCGCCAACCAGCCCGTTTGCCGTCCCGGCGGCTGCAGTCCCTCCGGCGGCCGGCCGGGAGCGTGCCTGTTCGGACATCCGCGCCAGCTCCCTGGCCATGACCTCGGCCTGGGTCAGCTTGACCACATCCTTGGCAGCCGCTGGCATCCGGTGGTCGTAGGTCGACGGGCGATTGCGCCTGCCCTGGTCCCATTGCCGTCCGCGCAGCTGCGCCCTGGCTCGTGCCCGGCGCGGAGCGGCCAGCGCCCAGCTGTACACGGTCTTGTCACTCTTCGGCGCGGGCCTGGCGCACTGCACTTCGACCGAGTCAGCCAGGAAGATCCCGTTGACCGCGCCCCACGGGACGTGGAAGCTGCGAAACGGGTTGTGCACGGTAATGCCCCCGGTATCGGCGATCACCCTCGGCCATAGCGTGCAGGCGTAGATGACGCCGGTGGCGGTGAGCAGTCCGAGACTGAACTTCAGGGAGATCCAGTTATGACCCTGAATCACCAGGTCACCTAGGCCGAGGACGACAACGCCCACCCAGGTCCACCAGATCGTCTGCGGCATAACCAGGCGATAGATCCGCCTGCCGTCGGCCAGGATGCGGCCGGCCGAACCCGGCGGAAAGCCGGCCTTCCCGGCGGCCTGCTCGTTCGGTGCGGACACGGTCAGGTGCACTCCGGTATCGGTTCGGGAAGCGTCGCTGCCCGACGCTCACGACCGCTCCAGAATATCCGCATTCACCGGATGCGATCGAGCCGGTTGCTGCGGATGCTCGCTAGCGAGCAGGACGACCGGACTAGGCGCCGGCCAGGGCGGCACCGTCGACGGCGCTGGCGACCTTGCCGTTGACCGATCCGCCCAGCTCACCGCCGACCGGGTCGGGCCCGATGCCACCGATCGCGGTCAGCGCGGTCGCGGCCATCAGCTGCACGCCCACCCCGATGCACCGCTCGTCCACGTCGAACATCGGCTGGTGGATATCGAAGTCGTCAGCGGAGCCCGGCCGCCGGGTACCCAGCCGGAACAGGCTGCCAGGCACGGACTCCAGGTACCAGGCGAAGTCTTCGCCACCCAGGCTCTGCGGCGCGCCAGTGACCGCGTCGGCGCCGAGCACCCACTCGGCGGCCGCCTCGATCATGGCCGTGCTGATCGCCTCGTTGACGGCAGGCGGCACGCTCCGGCGGTAGCTGACGTCGGCGGCCACGCCGTAGGCGCTCGCCACCGACTCCACCAGGGCCTTGAGCATGTCCGGCGCGGCGTGCCAGGCGCTGTCATCCAGGCACCTGACCGTTCCCTCAACCACGCCGGCGTCCGGGATGGCGTTAGCGGCGGTGCCGGCGCTGACTCGGCCCCAGACCAGGCTCAGGCCTGACCGCGGGTCGATCCGGCGGGACAGCGCGGCCGGCAGCTCGGTGATTATCTTGCCCAGCGCGTAGACCAGGTCGGCGGTCAGATGCGGCCGGGCGGTGTGCCCGCCGGGGCCGGTCACGTGAACCATGATCTTGTCGCAGGCAGCGGTGATCGGGCCGATCCTGGTCCCGATCCTGCCCACATCCAGCTTGGGATCGCAATGCAGCGCGAACACCCGGTCGACGGACGAGATGCCGCCGGCCGCCAGGACGTCCAGAGCCCCGCCTGGCACCTCCTCGGCCGGCTGGAAGATGAGCCTGACCTTGCCAGGCAGGGCTCCTGCGGCAGCGGCCCTGGCTAGGAACAAGCCAGTGCCCAGCAGAATCGTGGTGTGCACATCGTGGCCGCAGGCGTGGCAGGCGCTGGCGGTCAGCGATCGGTACGGGACGTTCTTCTCATCCGCGATTGGCAGCGCGTCGATATCTGCCCGCAGCGCCACGACGGGTTCATCTGGCGTCCCGGCGCCGATATCCACAATCAGCCCGGTGCCTTTCGGCAGGACCGACGGCCGCAGGCCAGCTGCCTCAAGCCGCAGCGCGATCCGGCGCGTCGTCCGGTGCTCGGAGTAGCCGACCTCCGGATGCGCATGCAGATCCCGGCGGAACTCAATCAGCTCAGCCTCGTGCCCGGCGAGGAAGGCATCGAGCTCCCCGAGCAGATCGTGCTCAGCCATCCGCCACCTCCCCGCTGGCAACCTCCTGGCCCGCCAGGAACCAGGTCTTCCGGCCGGGACTGGCGCAATGGCCCGCGCGGCCGGGCAGCGCAGTCCCGGTCACGTCGTGACCGCAATGCGGTCGGCGCTGCCGCCGCACCCGATCAATGCTCCCGATCACCGGGGCACAAAGCGTCTTCATACGGCCCTTCGAGCTGTCGTATCGTGACCGCATCGATGCGAATCCGATGTGGCCAGCGCGGGGAAGTACAGCAAATCCGCGGCGGGCACATTGCCGAGGCAAATCGCCTTGCTCCGGCCGAATTCACCTGCCGGCCAGAGGTCCAGGGCCGGATCCCGCGTTCACACTGCCGCTACTGCTCGCCGACATGGCGCTGAAGCTATCCTCATTGCGCCTCGCCAAACCTCAGCGAGCTGCTCCCCGCGCAGGTAAACATCGTAGCGCCAGCGGCTGCTGAACGCTGACGTTGACCGATTGTCGCCGTGCCACAGCTAACCTTCCTTAGCCAGCCGAACGAACCATTCCGTTCCGTCAGTAAACAGCAGCAGGCTTGTAGACGCCCCAGACATCGCGCAATGCATCGCATGTTTCACCCACCGTGGCCCTGGCCGCCAGCGCCTCCCGGAGCGGGTAGAGCACGTTCTCATGGCCTGCCGCGGCACGCTTGACGGCGTCCAGACTGCGCGTCACCTCGGTGGCATCCCTGCGCTCGCGGAGCGCCACCAGCCGCTCCGCCTGCTCCTGCTCGATGGCCGGGTCGACCCGCAGCGGACTGTAACTCCCCTCCTGGGCAACGGTAAACCTGTTCACTCCCACGACGACCCGGTCCCCAGCGTCGATCTGCTTCGCGACCTGGTACGCGGATCGCTCGATCTCGGCCTTCTGGAAGCCCTGCTCGATCGCCGCGACCGCTCCGCCCATCTCCTCCACGGCCGTGATTAGCTCGCTGGCACGATCCCTGATCCCGGCGGTCAGTGACTCGATCGCGTACGAGCCGGCCAGCGGGTCGGCGGTGGCGCCCAGATCGGTCTCGTAGGCGAGCACCTGCTGGGTACGGACTGCCAGTCTGGCTGCCTTCTCGGTCGGCAGCGCGATCGCCTCGTCGTAGGCGTTGGTGTGCAGGGACTGGGTCCCGCCGAGCACGGCAGCCAGCGCCTGCACGGTCACTCTGGCCAGGTTCACCTCCGGCTGCTGAGCGGTGAGCTGGACGCCGGCCGTCTGGGTATGGAAGCGGAGCATTTGCGACTTCGGATCGCAGGCGCCGAACTCATCCCGCATGATGTGCGCCCAGAGCGACCGGGCGGCGCGGAACTTGGCGACCTCCTCAAGCAGCGTCGTCCTGGCTACGAAGAAGAACGAGAGCCTAGGTCCGATGTCATCCACTTTCAGCCCAGAGGCAATAGCAGTGCGCACATATTCCTTGGCATTCGCCAGGGTGAAGGCAATCTCCTGCACTGGCGTGGCACCCGCCTCGGCCATGTGATAGCCGGATATCGAGATGGTATTCCAGTGCGGAATCTCCTTGCCGCAGTAAGCAAACGTATCCGCGACCAGCCGCAGGGACGGGGCCGGCGGGTAGATATAGGTTCCGCGGGCGATGTACTCCTTCAGAATGTCGTTCTGAATCGTCCCCTGCAGGCTTCCGGCCGCGACTCCCTGCTCGCGGGCGACCAGTTCGTAGAGCAGCAGCAGGACCGCCGCCGGCGCGTTGATGGTCATCGAGGTAGACACCGTGCCCAGCGGGATTCCTTGCAGCAGCACCCGCATGTCCTCGATCGAGTCGATCGCCACGCCCACCTTGCCGACCTCGCCGCGGGCGTGCGGCGCGTCCGAGTCGTAGCCCATCTGAGTCGGCAGGTCGAAGGCAACCGACAGGCCCGTCGTTCCGGCCGCGATCAGCTGCTGGTAACGGCGGTTGGAGTCAGCGGCGGTGGAAAAGCCCGCGTACTGGCGCATGGTCCAGGGCCGGGCGACGTACATGGTCGGGTGGATACCGCGGGTAAACGGATATTCGCCCGGTTCGCCGAGATCCCGCTCGGGGTCGAAATCCCGCAAGGCTTGCGGTCCGTAGACCGGGTCAATGGGTTCCCCTGACTCCGACATGCGCGTCATGGGACCAGCCTACGGTCCGCCGATCTGGGCATCTTCCCCATACTCGGTCCGGTCTGGTCAGGGACTGATGTCCCAAGCTGCGGTGGTCGGCGGAAAAAGACATCCCGGGCAGCCACGACGAAGGCGGTCAACGGCCGGCGCCGCGATGTTTGGCCCAGCCGCGGACCTGGGCACACTGCCGGTGCCGGTCTGCGGCCTGCGAGTGATTCAGGTCACCTCCGCTGCCCGCAGGCCAGCCGACCTGCGCCGGAGAGTCACAGTGTGTGACGCCGTCATCCCGGGCAGGCGCATAGGCTGCTGACTTGCGGAAGTCGGCGTGACGCGCAGCGACCGCTAGGTCGATCTGCGCTGGCAAGATCAAGGAACGGCATGCAATCCAGCACTCGACGACTGGCCGCGGCCGCGACCGGCATCGCCGCGACCGCGGTCACTGTCAGCCTGCCGCTGACGGCCACCGGGGCAGCCGCCGCGACCGAGGGGGCGGCGCCTGCCACGACAGCGGCGCAGTCTTCGCGGCGCGATGTCGGCGGACCGCTGCTCGCCAGCCCGGGCATCATCGTGAACTACCCGTCGCGCCGCGCCCTGCGGCTGCCCAAGGTACCGGCATCGGCGTATGTAATCGCTGACGCGAGCAGCGGGCAGGTGCTCGCCGCCAAGGACCCGCACGGCCTGTTCCCCCCGGCCAGCACGCTGAAGGTGCTCACCGCGATCACGATGATCCCGCGGCTGAACCCGGACGCCACCGTGGTCGCCACCCGCCTGGCCGCTTCGGTGCAGCCGAACGTGGTTGGCCTGATCCCTGGGCACAGGTACCTGGTCGCCGACCTGTTCCGGGCGCTGCTGATGATCTCGGCCAACGATGCGGCCGTCTCGCTGGTTCAGGCCAGCGGATCGTTCGGCCAGGGCATGGCGCTGATGAACGCCGAGGCACACCACCTGCAGGCCTACGACGTGGTCGCCAAGCAGCCGAACGGGCTGCCGGCGCCTGGCCAGGTCGTGTCGGCCTACGATCTGGCGCTGATCGCCAGGCAGGCCCTGTCGCTGCCTGCCTTCCTGAGGTACGACTCCACGCTCGCGGCCAGGTTCCCGATTACCAGGCGCAAGCGGGTCACCCTGGTCAACCAGAACTACCTGCTGACCCAGTACTCCGGTGGCATCGGCGGCAAGATCGGCTGGACGGTGAAGGCGGAGGCGACCTATGTCGGCCTGGCCAGCCGGCACGGCGTCACATTGATCGTGACCATCCTGCACTGCGCCCCGCTGACCGAGATCCACTCAGCCGAGCGCCTGCTCGACTGGGGTTTCGCGATGGTCGGCAAGGTGCGCCCGGTCGGGGTTCTGGTACCGCCCTTGCCGACCGCAGCCCGGCCTAAGGCTCATTCACGGGCCGGAACGAATTCGCGCGGTGCCGGTGCCGCCGGGCAAGCCGGCCGGGCTCGCGGCTCTCAGCCAGGCCGGATAGCGGCCGGAGCTGGCCTCGCCGCGGTGCTGTGTGTGGTGGTGCTCGGCGGCCTCGCCTGGCTGAGGCGGCGGCTAGCCCGATCGGCTTAGTCGGAACCGTGACCTGGGCCCGCTAGCCCGGTCTCGTAGGCCAGGACGACGGCCTGCACCCGGTCTCGCAGCTGGAGCTTGGCGAGGATCCTGGCCACGTGGGTTTTGACCGTCGCCTCGCTGAGAGTCAGCTGGGCCGCAAGCTCGGCATTGCTCAGGCCGCGTGCCAGCAGCCGCAGCACTTCAAGCTCGCGCGGCGTCAGCTCGGAAAGATCGCCGTGCACGGCCTGGTGGCTGACAGCGCGCGGCGCGAACCGCTCGACTAGCCTTCGGGTGATCGACGGCGCCAGCAGCGCGTCGCCCGACCGGACCAGGCGCACCGCGGCGACCAGCTGCTCGGGCGAGACATCCTTGAGCAGGAAGCCGCTGGCACCTGCGCTGAGCGCAGCGTAGACGTACTGGTCGAGATCGAACGTGGTCAAGATGATGATCCGGCAGTCGCTGCCGACCCGTCCGGCGAGAATGCGACGGGTGGCCTCCAGGCCATCCATCTCCGGCATCCGGATATCCATCAGCACGACATCGGGCCGGTGTTTGAGCACGGCCGCCACGGCCTGCCCGCCGTCGGCGGCCTCGGCCACCACCGGGATTCCGGCCGCGCCGAGGATCATGCGGAACCCGGTACGGACCAGGGTCTGATCGTCGGCGATCACCACCCGCGGCGCGGGATCCGCCATCGCCCGATCCGCAGGCGCGGGATCCGCAGGCGCGGGATCCGCAGGCGCGGGATCCGCCGACCCGGCATCCACCCATCCGGGATACGCCACAGCCCGATCCGCTGGCGCGGAATCGGCTGGCGCGGAGTTGATCGGGGCGGTGGCCTCGCTCATCGGAGCTCTACGGTAATGGGTGTTAGGCCGTCGGAGCCGGTTGGCCAGGCGCCGGGCGCCTGGGTCGGCTGCGGTTCCACCGGCATCCGGGCCCGGACCAGCCACCCGCCGCCTGGGCGAGGTCCGGCCTCCAGCCCGCCGCCGTAGAGCGCCATCCGCTCGCGCAGGCCGAGCAAACCCCGCCCGCCCCCGGAAACCGCAGGTCCCGCGGCCGGGATCGGCCGACCGGCGTCGGCCACCTCCACCACGAGATCGCCCTCGCGGCAGTCGAGCCTGACGCTGGTCCGCGGCTTCCCGGCATGCTTGATCACGTTAGTCAGCGCCTCCTGGACGACGCGGAACGCCGCCAGGTCTTGGCCCGGCGGCAGGTCCGGCGGCACCTCGCTGACCTGCAGCTCGATCGGCAGCCCGGCCGCCGACACCCGGTCGACCAGCGCCTGGAGCTGCCCGAGGCCCGGCTGCGGCCGCAGGTCCTCGCCGGCCAGCATGTCACCAGCCGCTGAGGCGGCTCCCAATCCTTCCGCGCCACCTCCCGGCGCGCCGTCTCCCGGTGCGCCGTCTCCCGGTGCGCCGAACGGGCTGAGCAGGCCGAGCAGATGGCGCAGCTCGGTCATGGCGGCCCGCCCGCTGGACTCCACCGCCAGCAGCGACGCCCTGGCCTGGTCCGGCGCGTCGGCGAGCACCTGCCGGGCTGCACCGGCCTGGACGATCATCACGCTGACGTTGTGCGTCACCACATCGTGCAACTCGCTGGCGATGCGGGCCCGCTCCACCTCGACCGCCCGCCTGGTGGCGGTCTCGTGCTCGGCCTGCAGAAGGCGGATTCGGTCCCCGGCATGCACCGCATTGCCGACGATCGCGATCAAGACCAGGGAGAACAGGACCATGATCGCCGCGAGACGCCATTGAGCACCTGGCCCGCCCGGCCCGCCCGGTCCGCTGATGAGGCCCGCGACGTGCGCGACAGGCTGCGGGAGCGGCCCGGTGACGAATCCCTGCCGAGCCACTGGCACCACCGTGACGGCGGAGGCTGGTGTCACCTTCCAGAACGCAGCGACCACGAACACGCCAGCCATGGGCACGCTGAGTTGCGCCGCGCCGCGGAAACGGCTGTACACGACCGCCGAGTAGGCGGCGAAGACAAGAGTCAGGAAGGTGATATCCGTTGCGTACCTTCTGGTCACCACCGCGCCGAGCAGCAGCACAAACAGGGCGGTTAGCGGGTACCGCCTGCGCGCCGCCAGCGGTGCCGACGTGACCACGGCGGCCACGACCGCATTCGGCGGGATCGCGCGGGGTGTGCTGAAACTCGTCAGCGTCAGCGACGCGGCCACGACGCAAGCGGCGAGCACGATATCGATCACGACAGCGCGCCCGGGCAGCACAGCGCGCGGTTCAGCCGACTTGGCGAAGGCCAGAATCTGGTCGAGCCGGGTCCGCGCCGTCACCCGTGTGTCCTGGATCACCAACTCAGTATCGCCCGGCCGCAGCTCCACGGCGTCCGCCGGGTTGGGTAGCCGAGTACATCGGGAGGATGACCGCCGGCCCGGATGCGCTGACGAAGGTACTCGACTTGCATCCCGCGGCTGACGCCAGCCACGAATTGGCCGGTCTACCGTGCGCCCTATGGATGCTCTGATACGGCTCAGTGATGTGACCAAGCGTTACGACAATGACGGCCAGCCCGCAGTGGACCGGGTCAGCCTGGCGGTCGCGCCGGGCGAGGCGGTGGCGGTGATGGGCCCCTCAGGCAGCGGAAAGTCGACGCTGCTTAACCTGATCGCCGGGCTGGACCGGCCGACCAGCGGAACGGTGACGGTGGCCGGGGAGCGGATCGATGCGCTCAGCGAGACCGGGGTGGCCAGGTTCCGGCGTCGGCAGATCGGCATGATCTTCCAGTTCTTCAACCTGCTCGATGACCTGACCGTGGCCGACAATGTGCTGCTGCCGGCTCAGCTGACCGGCCTGCCCAGGGCGAAGGCCAGGGCCAGGGTCGATGAGCTGCTGACGGCGCTGCGGATCGAACAGCATCGTGATGCCTATCCGGGGCGGCTGTCGGGCGGGGAGCGGCAGCGAGTGGCGATCGCGCGTGCGCTGGTGAACCGGCCTGCGCTGCTGCTGGCCGACGAACCCACCGGGGCGCTGGATACCGCCACCGGCGAGCAGATCGGCGAGCTGCTGCTTGACCTGAACCGGTCCGGCCAGACCCTGGTTCTGGTCACCCACAACCCGGAACTGGCCGCGCGGTACGCCAGCCGCACGGTCCGGCTGGTCGACGGCCAGATCGCCACCGACGCCGACGCGGCTGGCCTCGTCGGCCGCCACGCCGTAGCGCAGGTGCGGCCATGAGGCCGGGCCCGGTTGCCCGTGCCGTGCGGGGCGGGCTGTCCCGCCGCCGCGTGCAGACGATCGTGATCGGCGTGGTGCTGCTGGTTTCCACGGCCGCGTCGGTACTGGCCCTGGCCCTGCTGGCGGCCTCAAGCAGCCCGTTCGACCACGCATTCGCGGCGCAGCGCGGCGCGGACGTGGTGGCGACCATCGATTCGTCGCATGCGACATCGGCCGAGCTGGCAGCGACCACCCGGCTGCCGCAGGTCACGGCGGCAGCAGGGCCCTTCGCCGAAGTGACCGTCGCGGGGCAGGTCACCGGGCCGCTCGGTGACGAGCAGATCCTGCCGCCGATGACCCTGGCCGGGCGCGCATCGCCGGGCGGCCCGATCGACGACCTCACCTTGCAGTCCGGTCAGTGGGCGACCCAGCCAGGCCAGATCGTGCTGGCTGACAACTCCGTCGGCAACGGCCCGGGCTTCGTTACCCCGCTCGGCACGAAGATCACCGTGACCGGCCTGCCTGGCAAGCCCGCGCTGACCGTGGTTGGCATCGCCAACTCGGTCACCGGCTCGGCGGATGGCTGGGTGGCCCCTGCCGAGATCGCGAGCCTGCAGCCCCACGGGACGCCGGGCGTCGCCCAGATGCTGTACCGCTTCCGCAGCGCTGGCACGGCGGCTGACGTCCGGGCCGACGTCGCCGACGTCAGCACCGCGCTGCCAGCCGGCGCGGTCACCGGTACCCAGTCCTACCTGTCCGCCAGGATCGCCGAGGCGTCGGGAATAGCGCCATTCACGCCATTCGTGGTTGCCTTCGCCATCATCGGGCTGATCATGTCGGTGCTGATCGTGGCCAACGTGGTCAGCGGCGCGGTCGTGGCCGGCTACCGCCGGATCGGCATACTCAAGAGCGTCGGCTTCACCCCAGGCCAGGTCGTCGCCGCCTACACCAGCCAGGTCACGGCATCCGCCGTTGCTGGCTGCCTCGGCGGCGTGCTGCTCGGCAACCTGCTGGCCGTTCCGCTGCTGGCCAAGACCGCGAACGCCTACGGAGTGGGGCACCTAGGCGTACCGGCCTGGATAGACCTGGCCGTGCCGGTGGCGATGTGCTGCCTGGTCGGGATCGCTGCCCTGGCGCCCGCGCTGCGGGCCGGCCGGTTCAGCGCGGTCCAGGCGATCGCCGCCGGTCGTGCACCCCGTACCGGGCGCGGCTACGCCGCGCACCGGCTGCTCGGCAGGCTGCGGCTGCCCCGACCCGTCACCATCGGCCTCGCCGCTCCGTTCGCCCGCCCGACCCGAACCATGGTCACGCTGGCCGCCATCCTGCTCGGCGCGACCGCGGTGACCTTTGCCGTCGGCCTGAGCTCGTCGCTGTATCAGGTGCTGACCGGTCTGCGGCATACGGCGACGGCGCCGGTGCAGGTCCAGCTGCCATCGTCGGGACCGCTCGGCGGTTTCGTCCAGGCCGGCCCCGGCCAGCACGTCGGGCCAGGCGGGCCGCCGGCCGGTGCCGGGCAGCCAGCTGGCGCCGGGCAGCAGCCAACGGCCGCTGCCGCGCAGCGGGCTGTTACGGCCGCGCTGCGGGCCCAGCCGGGAACACTGCGCTACGTGGCCCAGGCGGACCAGCAGGTCGGCGTGGCCGGGCTGTCGCAGCAAGTGGCGGTGACCGCGTTCCGCGGCAACGCTGACTGGATCGGCTACGAGATGATCAGCGGGCGCTGGTACACCGGCCCAGACCAGGTGGACGTGCCGACCGGGTTTCTGACCGCGACCGGCAAGGCGGTCGGCGACACCGTCACGATCACCTTCGGCGGGAAGCAGATTCCGGTCCGGATCGTCGGCCAGGTCTTCGATACCGAGAACAACGGCCTGGCCATGTTCACCGGCTGGCAGACGCTGGCCAGCGCCGACCCCGGCCTGGCACCCGATCAGTACGACGTCGGGCTGCGCCCAGGAACCTCAGCGGACACGTACGCGCAGGCGCTGGGGTCGGCGCTCGGGAATGCCTACTACTTCGTCAACGCCAGGGGCGAGGGCACCACGTTCCCGATCGTGATCGGCCTGATCGGCACCCTGACGCTGATGCTGACGATCATGGCCGGGCTGGGCGTGCTCAACACCGTCGTGCTGCACACCAGGGAGCGGGTGCACGACCTCGGCGTGTTCAAGGCAGTCGGGATGACACCTCGGCAGACCATCGCCATGGTGGTCTGCTGGGTCGCGGGGACCGGGCTGGTAGCCGGCCTGATCGCGGTCCCGGCCGGGATCGCACTGCACCACTACGTACTGCCGGTCATGGCCTCAGCCGCGGGCACTGGCCTGCCTGCCGTTGTCCTGAACGTCTACCGCGGCCCGGAACTCGTGGCACTGGCGCTGGCCGGCATCGTGATTGCGGTGGCAGCGGCGCTGCTGCCGGCGGGCTGGGCCGCTGCGACCCGGACCGCGTCAGCGCTGCACGCCGAGTGAGGTACCGACCCTGAGCAGCGGAACTCGCTAGGCCCGCGAGTGACCAGCCTAGAGCGCCGGCAGGAAGCCGATCCGCTCCCGCACCATCGCCATGGTGTGGCTGGCCACCTCGCGGGCCCGTGCCGCACCGATGGCCAGCATCCGGTCGAGCTCGGCCTCGTCGGCGAGCATCTTCTCGGTCCGCTCTCTGATCGGCGCGAGCGCGTCGGCGACCACGTCGGCCAGATCCTTCTTGAACGCGCCGTAACCGGCCCCGGCGTACTGCCGCTCAAGCTCGGCCACCTCAGTCCCGGTCAGCGCCGAGTAGATCCGCAGCAAGTTGGTCACGCCAGGCTTGGCCTGGTCATCCGCGCGGATCTCAGTACCGGGGTCGGTGACCGCTCTGGTGATCTTCCTGCGGATCGATGCCGGGTCCTCAAGCAGGTCCACGATCCCCTGCGGTGCCGACGAGGACTTGCTCATCTTGACCGCCGGATCCTGCAGGTCGGCGATCTTCGCCGCGCCAGCCACGATGTATGGCGCTGGCAGCACGAAGGTTGTGCCGAACCGGTGGTTGAACCGCTGCGCCAGGTCTCTGGTCAGCTCCAGGTGCTGCCGCTGATCTTCGCCGACCGGCACCTGGTCGGTCTGGTACAGCAGGATGTCAGCCGCCTGCAGGATCGGATAGATGAACAGGCCCACGCTGGCTTGCTCCGCACCGGACTTGACCGACTTGTCCTTGAACTGGACCATCCGGCTCGCCTCGCCGAA
Source organism: uncultured Actinomycetota bacterium (assembly GCA_963850875.1). Taxonomy (GTDB): domain Bacteria; phylum Actinomycetota; class Actinomycetes; order Streptosporangiales; family Streptosporangiaceae; genus Chersky-822. Next base: position 391,613 of record CAWKNA010000002.1, on the reverse strand, counting down.
CCCGGTCAGGCAGCTGAGCACCCAGGCCAGCTCGGCGTGCTCAGGCACCTGACTCTGCACGAAGACCGTGCACCGATCCGGGTCAAGGCCGGCCCCGAAAAGCTGTGCCGCCGCGACCCTGGTCCGCCGCCTGAGCAATGCCGGGTCCTGCGGCACCGTGATCGCGTGCAGGTCGACGACGCAGTAGAACGCATCGTGGGTGTCCTGCAGCGCCACCCACTGGCGCAGGGCGCCGAGGTAGTTGCCGAGGTGGAAGGAGTCGGCCGTCGGCTGGATGCCGGACAGCACGCGCGGGGCGGACATGGGAGGAGTCTAGTGCGACCGCGGTACCGCGGCCTCAGCCTCCGTTCGCGCCGTCACCGACGCTGCCGTTGACGATCGGCACGATGTCGGGAGCGCCAAGCCGGATCGCGTCGGCGTCGGAGTCGGTGTCGGCTTCCTGCGACTTTCGCTCGGCGGCGACCCCGGCCTGGTAATTGGCCAGCTCCCTGGAGATCTGCCTGGACCGCCACTTCATCGGCCCGGCCATCAGCGCGGCCACCTCCTCGGCCGCCGACAGACCCCGGTCCCAGGTCTCGATCGAGATGTGGGTACGCCTGGTCAGCACGTCGTCCAGATGGCGTGCGCCCTCGTGCGTCACCGCGTAAACCGCCTCGACCCGCAGGTAGTCCTCGGCACCGGTGAGCGGCCTGCCGAGACTGTGGTCGGCCGCGATCAGCGCAAGTACCTCGCTGATCAGCGTGCCGTATCTGTGCAGCAGGTGCTCGATCCGAGCCACGTGCAGGCCTGATCCGCGGGCCAGGGCCTGCCTGGAGTTCCAGAGCGCCTGAAAGCCATCAGCGCCGGCCAGCGGGACCTGGTCGGTGCAGGACGGCGCCACCTTGCCATCCAGCCCGTGCGCCACAGCGTCGACAGCGTCCTTGGCCATCAGCCGGTAGGTGGTGTACTTGCCCCCGGCGATCATCACGAGCCCGGGCAGCGGATGGGCCACGGCGTGCTCTCTGGACAGCTTGGAGGTCGAGTCCGACTCGCCAGCCAGCAGCGGCCGCAGCCCGGCGTAGACCCCGGCGACGTCGTCACGGGTCAGCGGCACCGCCAGCACCTTGTTGATCTGGCCGAGCACGTAGTCGATGTCGGCTCTGCTGGCCGCCGGGTGCGCCTTGGAGAGCGACCAGTCGGTGTCCGTCGTCCCGAGGATCCAGTGCCGACCCCATGGGATGACGAACAGGACGCTGAACGGTGTGCGCAAGATGATCCCGGTACTACTGTGAATCCGGTCCCGTGGCACGACCAGGTGCACGCCTTTCGAGGCACGCACATTGATCGAGCCCCGGCCGTCGGCCATGGCCTGGATCTCATCGGTCCACACCCCGGTCGCATTGACCACCTGCTGTGCCCTGATCTCGACCTCGGTTCCCGACTCCAGGTCGACCGCCCGGACGCCGGTTACCCGGTCCCCCTCCCTGAGGAACCCGGTGACCTGGGTGCGGGAGGCGGCCTGCGCACCGTAGCCAGCCGCCGTCCTGATCAGGTCGACCACGTACCTGGCGTCATCGACCTGAGCATCCCAATACAGCAGGCCGCCGGTAACCGCCGAGCGGCGGAGCGCGGGCGCCAGTCGCAGCGCGCCCCTCCTGGTCAGCTGGCGGTGTGCGGGCAGGCCGCGCAACCGCCCGCGGGAGATGCCAAGCAGGTCGTAGGCGGTGACCCCGGCGCCCACGTAGGCCCGCTCCCAGCCGTGGTGCGTAAACGGGAACAGGAAGGGGACCGGATGCACCAGATGCGGCGCGATCTGCTGCAGCAGCAGCGCCCGCTCGGTCAGCGCCTCCCTGACCAGGCCGATGTTCAGCTGCTCCAGGTACCGCAGGCCGCCGTGGATCAGCTTGCTTGAGCGGGACGAGGTGCCCGATCCGAAGTCCCTGGCCTCCACCAGCCCGACCGAGAGCCCGCGGGTGACGGCGTCGAGCGCTACCCCGGCCCCGACCACGCCGCCGCCGATTACCAGCACTTGAAGCTCGCCACCGGCCATGGCGGCCAGTGCCGCGGCCCGCTCGGCGGGTCCGAGTCTGGTTACTCCGAGAACATCGGAAGTCACAGTGCAGCAAGCTACCTGACGAGTGGCACCGGCAAGTTCACCGGCCCGAGCCGGTGCTCGGTGTGACCGCTACCTCGACTCGCTGGAACTCCTTCAGATCGGAATATCCCGACGTCGCCATGGTCCGGCGCAGAGCTCCCATCAGGTTCATCGAGCCGTCGGCCACGGTCGACGGGCCGTGCAGAATCTCCTTCAAGGTGCCGATCGTGCCGACCTTGAGCCGGTTGCCGCGGGGCAGATCGTGGTGGTGCGACTCGCTCCCCCAGTGGTAGCCACGGCCCGGAGCCTGCGTCGCGCGGGCTATCGGCGAGCCGACCATGACCGCGTCTGCTCCAAGCGCCAGCGCCTTGGCGATGTCGCCGCTGCTGGTCATTCCCCCGTCGGCGATCACGTGTACGTATCTGCCGCCCGACTCATCCAGGTACTCCCGCCGGGCCGCTGCCACGTCGGCGATGGCCGTGGCCATCGGCACCTTGACGCCGAGCACCGCGGCCGTGGTCTGGCCGGACCCACCACCGAAGCCGACCAGGACGCCGGCCGCTCCGGTCCGCATCAGGTGCAGCGCGGCCGTGTAGGTCGCGCAGCCGCCCACGATCACCGGCACGTCAAGCTCGTAGATGAACTGCTTGAGGTTCAGCGGCTCGGCCTGGCTGGACACGTGCTCGGCTGACACGGTGGTACCGCGGATGACCACGATGTCGGCTCCGGCATCGATGACAGCCTTGTGGTAGCGGAGCGTACGCTGCGGCGAGAGCCGCGCCGCGAGCGTCACCCCGGCCGCCCGGATCTCCGAGATCCGCTGCCCCACCAGGTCGTCGTCGATCGGCTCGGCATAGATCTGCTGCAACCGCATGGTGGCGGCCTCGTCGTCGAGCTGCGCCACCTCGGCGAGCAGCGGCTCCGGGTCGGCATACCTGGTCCAGATGCCCTCGATGTCCAGCACGGCGAGGCCGCCGAGCTGGCCGATCTCGATCGCGGTAGCCGGCGACACCACGCTGTCCATCGGTGCGGCCACAAGCGGCAGCTCGAATCGGTAGGCGTCGATCTGCCAGGCGATCGAGACGTCCTCGGGACGTCTGGTCCGGCGTGAGGGCACGATGCCGATCTCGTCAAGCGCATAGGCACGACGGCCGCTCTTGCCGCGGCCGATCTCCACTTGGGTCACGGCTGCCAGTCTGCCAGCCTCGCGCTCACCAGCCGCGGATACCGGCCAGGACCGCCCGCGCTTTGCCAGGTTTCCTTGATCACGCGGTTCTTTCGGCAGCAGTTACTGAAAGAACCGCGTGATCAAGAAGAACGGTGGGCGGCCCGGGCGGCCCGGGCGGCATGGCGGGCGCCGCCGGCGCGGACCGCCAGCGGCGCCCGCCAACGCCGGCGCGCCGGTGGCTTAGGCAGCATCGACAGCGGCGGTCACGATCTCCGGCCGCCGTAGTTCGGCGCCTCGGCCACCATCTGGACGTCATGGGGGTGGCTCTCAGCCAGCCCGGCCACGGTGATCTGGATGAATCGCGCCTGCTGCAGCTCGGCGATGGTCCTGGCGCCGCAGTAGCCCATCGCGGCACGAAGCCCGCCGACCAGTTGGCCGGCCACCGCCGTCAGCGGCCCCCGGTAGGGAACCCGGCCCTCGACGCCTTCAGGTACTAGCTTGTCCTCGCGCAGCACGTCGTCCTGGAAATATCTGTCCCTGGAATACGAGCCGCCGCGCTCGGTGTTGCGCATCGCGCCAACCGAGCCCATGCCGCGGTAGAGCTTGTACTGCTCTCCGCCGATGATCACCATCTCACCCGGTCCCTCTTCGCAGCCGGCCAGCAGGCCGCCGAGCATCACGGTGTCGGCGCCGGCCGCTATCGCCTTGGCGATGTCGCCGGAGTACTGCACGCCGCCGTCGCCGATCACCGGCACACCGGCCGGCCTGGCCACGCTGGCCGCGTCGTAGATCGCGGTGATCTGCGGCATCCCGACGCCGGCCACCACCCGGGTGGTGCAGATCGAGCCAGGGCCGACGCCGACCTTCACCGCATCGGCGCCCGCGTCGATCAGCGCCTGCGCGCCTGCCCTGGTCGCCACGTTGCCGCCGACCACCTCTGCCCGGGCGTTCGCCTTGAGCTGCCCGATCATGTCAAGCACCGACTGGGAGTGGCCGTGCGCCGTATCGACGACCAGGAAATCGGCGCCCGCGTCAAGCAGAGCCTGGGCCCGTCGCTTGGCGTCATCGCCCACCCCGACCGCCGCGCCGACCATCAGGCGGCCGTGTGAGTCCTTGGTCGCGTTCGGGAACTGCTCGCTCTTGGTGAAGTCCTTCACGGTAATCAGCCCGCGCAGCACGCCCCGGTCATCCACCAGCGGCAGCTTCTCGATCTTGTTCGCGGACAGCAGCCGCAGCGCCTCGTCTCGGGTCACCCCGACCGCAGCCGTAATCAGCGGCATCGGCGTCATGAGCTCGGCCGCGCGCCGGCTGTGGTCCTGCTCGAACCGGATATCACGGTTGGTGATGATGCCGAGCAGCAGGCCATCTGCGGCGGTCACCGGCAGGCCGGAGATCCGGTACCTGGCGCATAGCTCGTCCACTTCGGCGATGGTCGTGTCCGGTCCGCAGGTCACCGGATTCGTGATCATCCCAGCCTCGGACCGCTTGACGATGTCGACCTGGTATGCCTGCTCGTCGACCGACATATTCCGGTGCAGCACGCCGACGCCGCCGTGCCTGGCCATCGCCACGGCCATCCTCGCCTCGGTCACCGTATCCATCGCCGAAGAGAGCAGCGGCACCCGGAGCGTAATCCGTCGCGTGAGCCGGCTGGTGGTGTCAGCCTCGCTCGGCAGGATCTCCGAGTGCGCCGGCAGCAGCAACACGTCGTCAAAGGTCAAGGCGGGCGGGCCGAACTTGGCGTCGTCGGTCATGTCACTCCGAGGAAGCTGGGCACCGGGGTTGGGTACATCCTAGTTATCGCGCCGCAGCGTGCCTGGCTTAAGCCGGTGCGGCGGCATCGAGAGCCTCGATCACACCGTGCACGAACGCGACCGCCTCCGGTCCGGGCGGCCGCTCAGGTGCCCTCGCCTGCTGCTGGTCAAGTGCGCACCGGACCAGATCAGCCGGACCGAGACCATGATCGAGCGCGTCCAGGCCGCCCGCCACCTTGGATACGATCCGCCCGCTGCGCAGGAACGCCATGGCCCGGCAGGCGTTCAGCACCGCATAACACTCCGGAGCGTTGGCCAGCCCCCAGCCAAGCTCCCCGGCCAGGTATGCCAGGATCACCGGCCGAGCGATCGGCCCGATCGAGTCCTTCGGTGCCGGACCGAGCAGCGTGATCGCCGCTGCCCGGCAGACCGCGTAATGCATGAGCAGATCCGGATCTCCCGGCACCCCGTCGCCGCGGTACAGGCGCTGGCCATCAGCGCCGGCGCCGGAGCCGATGTGCAGGATGAACGGCCACGGTGGCGCTGGGGAGCGGGCTTGGCTGGCCGTCACCATGCTGCACTCAAGATCCCGGCCTGGGCACTGCGCTCCCGACTCGATTAGCAGTTCCCCGGCCGCCGTCACGGCCGAGGCAGCGATGGTATCGGCGACGATGAACAAGATGTCCACATCGCTGCGTTCCGCCACCCAGCCGCCGAGCGCCGCCGAACCGTGCAGATACGCCGCAACCAATGTTCCGCCGCAGCGCTCGGCGACCGCTGCGGTCAGCCGCTCGGCATAGCGGCGCGGGTCCCCGGCTTCGCTGGGGCCTAGCGCAGTTGGCATGGGTCAAGCCTGACAGGTGTCAAGTCCGCCTCAGGTCGCGGCCGGGACCGCTTTAGTGAGCCGGACCTCCTCTTCCTGGTAGCCAACCGTGGCGTAGAACAGGCGGGCGGGCTGGTTGGCGGCCGCGGTCTCCAGCGTGATGAACGCCAGGCCGCGGCCGGCTGCCCAGGACTCGGCGGCTGCCATCAGCTCGGTGGCGATCCCGCGCCGTTCCATGCCCGCCTTCACCACGAGCTCGCCGACGTAGGCGTCCACCTGGCCGGTGAAGTGGGTGCGCTCCCCGACGGTGATAACGCCGACGACGCTGTCGCCGTCAGCCGCGACGTAGGCGGCGTGGTAAGGCTTGCTGATGGCGTCCAGGGAGCCCGAGACCCAGCCGCGCGCCGCGGCCAGCAAGGCGTCCGGGTCCCGCCAGGCCGGAGCCCTCTCGGTGAGCCGCGGCGCGAGAGCCATCACCTGGCCGCGGTCTTCGGGGCGGTAAGGACGGATGCTGATCGACGCTTGCTCTGCCATGTCCCGAGCCTGCCATACGGTGCTGGCAGGAAAAAACACCCAGACGCACTCATCCTGCCGTCAGTGCCCCGCTGGACGAGATGGCCGATGCGGCCGTCGCAGCCGATCGGGGGTGGCCGGTGCCTTGGGATGCAACCGCCTGACGGCCTCGGCTGTCATATCCACTTGGCGGCCAGCGATAGACCTGGGGGCAATCATGAAGCGGACCGCATCGCGCACATTAAAGGCATTCGTGCTCGCGCTCCTGCTCGGCGGCTGCAGCAGCAGTATGGTCAGTTCCGGCGGCCCTACGCCAGCGCCTTCGGCCAGATCATCGTCATCATCGAGCGAGGTCAGATCGCCCGCCCCAGCCGGGCCGCCGGCTGCCAGGTTCGCGCGCCGGAATGCACGCCGAACTGCCGGGCCTCAACCCTGACCCTTCGATACGGGCCTGACCTAGTCCCGATCAGCGGTGAGCATGCCGACTTCTACGCGCTGGTCAATCACGGCCGGACGGCCTGCACCCTGGAGGGGTACCCAGCGGTCGCGCTCTACGACGCCAGGGGCGCGCTTCTGCCGTTCCGTTACGTGCACCGCGGCAGCATGTACGTGACAAAAGCGGCGCCGAGAACGGTGCTCCTGCCACCAGGGGCGACCGCCTATGTCCTGGTGGCGAAGTACCGCTGCGACCTCGGAATCATTCGTACCGCTGCCACGATCCGGCTCACCCTGCCCGGCACGCCGCGCACGGCGATGGCGATCCGAATCGCCCCAGGCCGCCCGGCGCGCTCGGCTTCTCCTACTGCAAAGGCGGCCCCGACGACGCCGGACAGGCAATCGGAGTATCACCGATCGAGCCAGCACCAGCAGATGCCGTGCCGTTCACAAGCCAGTAGAACCTCAGGCCAGCGTTACCGCACGGCGGCGATCCCTACGCGGCCAGCTTGTGCCCACTGGTCGCTCCGCAGACCCACGCCGTCACGATCGGGGCATTTGCGGGACGGCCCGCAGCCGACACCTCACGAGGTGGAGCCTGCAGTATTAGGCACTGCTGCCGTAGAACTCTTCGAGCGCGATGACGCGCAGCCTGGCAAGAGCACGGTGCTGAGCGACTCTGACCGCACCGGCTGACATGCCGAGCGCCGCGCCGGTTTCCTCCGCGGACAGGCCGGTCAGCACCCGAAGCACCAGTAGCTCTCGCTGGTGCGCGGGCAGCCGGGCCAGCAGCGCCCTGGCTCGCTGCGCCTCCAGATCGGCGACCACGGTCTCCTCGGGTCCTGGCCGGTCATCCGGGCCGTCGGGCAATTCCTCGGTGGGAATCGCCAGCCTGGCCGCGGACCGCCGGGCATCAGCGACCTTATGAGACGCTATTCCGAACACAAACGAGGCGAATGGCCTGCCCATGTCCCGATATCGCGGGAGCGCCGTAAGAACCGCAATGCATACTTCCTGAGCGACATCGTCGGCCACCTGATAATGTCCGGTGATCTGCCCGAGTCTGGCCCGGCAGTACCGGACGACCATTGGCCTGATCTGCTGCAGCAGCAACTCGATCGCGGCAGGCTGACCTCCGGCAGCCAGCGCGGTCAGATCGGTGATGGTGGCCTGGTTACTGACAACCTGCCGATTCATGCGTTCCCCCTCCGACGGGTATGCCGTCGCGCATCCAGCGGTCATAACCGCATGATGCCCAGGCAAAGGGGCTGCCTAATCATGGAATTAGGAAACAAAAAGATTACGGTGCCGTGACTCGCTTATTTCCATTGGAACTTAGTGGCATTACCTGGGAATAGCCAATGCAATGCGCCAGTTTGGGACCTCCCGGAACTGCCAGGCAGTCCAGACGTTGCGGGCCGGGACTCATGCTGAGTCCCGGCCCGCGTGACGGCGTCAGGTTCTGGTCAGTGCGTGTGCCCGTGCCCGTGACCGTGGCCGTGACCCGCCTCAGCTTCCTGCTTCTCCGGCTTGTCGGTCACCAGCGCCTCGGTGGTGAGCAGCATGCCGGCGATCGACGCGGCGTTCTGTACGGCTGACCTGGTCACCTTGACCGGGTCGATGACGCCCTGCGCCATCAGATCGCCGTACTCGCCGGTTTCGGCGTTAAAGCCATGACCGGGCGCCATCTCGGCAATAGCGGCGACCACGACGCCGCCCTCAGCGCCAGCGTTGAGTGCGATCCACCGCGCGGGCGCGAGCAGCGCCTTGCGGACCACGGCGACTCCGGTCGCCTCGTCCCCGGACATGCCGAGGTCGCCAAGTGACGCGGCGGCGTGGATCAGCGCACTGCCACCGCCGGCGATGATGCCTTCCTCGATCGCCGCCCTGGTCGCCGAGATCGCGTCTTCCAGCCGGTGCTTCTTCTCCTTGAGCTCGACCTCCGTCGCGGCGCCGGCTCGCAGCACCGCTACGCCGCCAGAGAGCTTGGCGACCCGCTCCTGCAGCTTCTCCTTGTCCCAGTCCGAGGACGAGTCCTCGATCTCGGTCTTGAGCTGGCGGATCCGGTCAGTGATCGCGGACTGCTCGCCAGCACCGTCGACGATCGTGGTGGTGTCCTTGGTGACGGTCACCCGGCGCGCCTTGCCGAGCACCTCAAGGCCAGCCAGTTCGAGCTTCAGGCCGACTTCCTCGCTGACCACCTGGCCGCCGCTGAGGATGGCCATGTCCTCCAGCATCGCCTTGCGCCGGTCGCCGAAGCCAGGGGCCTTCACCGCCACGACGTTCAGCAGGCCGCGGATCTTGTTCACGACCAGGGTCGACAGCGCCTCGCCGTCGACGTCTTCGGCGATCAGCAGTAGCGGCTTGCGAGCCTGGGCGATCTGCTCAAGCAGCGGCAGCAAGTCGGCCATCGAGGAGATCTTGCCGTTGTTCAGCAGGATGTACGAGTCCTCAAGGACAGCCTCCATCCGCTCGGGGTCAGTGATGAAGTACGCCGAGATGTAGCCCTTGTCGAACTGCAGGCCCTCGGTGAACTCAAGCTCAAGGCCCATCGTCGGCGATTCCTCGACGGTGATCACGCCGTCCTTGCCGACCTTGTCGAATGCCTCGGCGATGATCGAGCCGACCTTGGGGTCCTGTGCCGAGATCGTCGCGACGTTAGCTATCTCGCTGCGCTCCTCGACATCACGGGCGCTCTTCAGCAGGCTGTCCGAGACGGCAGCCGCGGCGGCGTCGATGCCACGCTTGAGCGACATCGGGTTGGCGCCGGCCGCTACCGAACGCAGCCCCTCGTGCACCATCGCCTGCGCCAGCACGGTCGCTGTCGTGGTTCCGTCGCCGGCCACGTCATTGGTCTTGGTGGCGACTTCCTTGGCAAGCTGCGCGCCCAGGTTCTCCTGCGGGTTCTCCAGCTCGATCTCGCGGGCGACGGTAACGCCGTCATTTGTGATCGTCGGGGCGCCCCACTTCTTGTCGATGACCACATTGCGGCCCCTGGGGCCGAGAGTCACCTTGACGGCGTCCGCGAGCTTGTCCACACCGCGCTCAAGCGCCCGCCGCGCTTCCTCATTGAAATCCAGGCTCTTGGCCATGCAGCACCTCAGCTGATTGTCTCGGATGGTCTGTCACGTCTGTCTGGCACGTCTGCGCCGTCGTCTGCGCTGTCACGTGCGCGGTTCATGCCGCCGCCCCGGCCGACAGGGACCCCGGGAAGTTGCCTTCTGAGGGCCACCGGCCGATCCGGGGCGGCGGTTGACGCGCTCGCGCGCGCCCGGCGCGGGCCAGGCCCGCGCCGCAGGATCTGCTCGCTACTTCTCGATGACTGCGAGCACGTCACGTGCGGAGAGCACCAGGTACTCCTCGCCCGCGTACTTCACTTCGGTGCCGCCGTACTTGCTGTACAGCACGACATCGCCGACCTTGACGTCCATCGGGACGCGCTTGGTGCCAGCGTCATCGAACCGGCCTGGTCCGACGGCGATGACCTCGCCCTCCTGGGGCTTTTCCTTGGCGGTGTCTGGGATCACAAGCCCGGATGCGGTGGTCTGCTCGGCGTCGAGCGGGCGCACCACGATCCGGTCTTCGAGCGGCTTGATAACAACCTTGGTGGCGGTCGTCACGATCTGACCTCCCCCTCCGGAAAGGGCTAGCTGAGTTACTAAGAGAGGCGACCATGGGGCCTGCCGTCGCGGGTGTCAGACCATCCTCGTCGCATTAGCACTCTACACCATCGAGTGCCAATGCCGCACAGTACCCGGGCCGACGGGTGCCGTCAAGGCGGCCATCCGCGAGGTTACCGTAGCGGCATGGCAAATCCAGAGGATGCCGCCGCTGCCGTGGAGACCGCGTACCAGGTAGGCGCGCCTGCCGATCGTCGGGCCAGCGAGCTGGACGGCTACCGGGCCAGCGTTGAATACCGGTGCCGGGCCGCCTCGTTCGGCGCTGCCGCTGCGGTCTATGCCGAGCACCGCCCTGATTACCCTGCCGCCGCGATCGGCTGGGCGCTTGAGCCGGTCGCCAGGCCGCGGATAGGGCCGGTCCGGATCCTTGATCTCGGGGCTGGCACCGGCAAGCTCACTGCTCAGCTCGCCCGACTGGAGATCGGGGGCGGGCCTACGGTCATGCTGGCAGTCGAGCCTGACCCGAAGATGCTGGCCGAGCTGCGCCGTCGGCTGCCAGGCGTGACCGCGCTGGCCGGCCCGGCCGAATCCATCCCGCTGCCGGACGCCTCGGTCGACGCGGTGCTGGCCGGACAGGCGGCGCACTGGTTCGATCTGGATCGCGCCATGCCGGAGATCGCGCGGGTGCTGGCATCGGGCGGTGTGCTGGCCAGCCTGTGGAACAACGACGATGACCGGGTCGACTGGGTAGCCGGCCTGCACCGGGCCACCGGTTACCACAGCGCAGTAGCCCTGAGCAGCGGATTCGCTAGCAGCAATGACGCACTCACCAGATGGCTGGGCGCCGCGGGCCGGGAGCCCTTCGGGCCGCCTGTCCACGCCGGGTTCAGCCACGCCCACCGCAGGACGGCGGAATCGCTGATCGAGACGCTGGCGACGCAGTCGATGTTTCTGATCATGGAACCGGCCGAGCGCGAGGCGGCGCTCAGCCGGGCCGCTGAGTACCTCGCAGCGACACCGCAGACCGCGTCCGGCGAGTTCAGCCTCCCGCTGTACACCCACGCTGTCCGCACCATCCGCAGCTAGCCACGTCGGCGGCCACATCGTGCAACCGGTCCGCCGACGGCTGACAGGTGCTGCCCGACCACCGGCAGGCGTCACGGCCGGTCCACGATGCCGCCGATGAGCTGGCCGGCCGTGTCGGTGCGTAACCGGCCCGGCTCAGCCGACCAGGACCTGGGTCACCGGCAGGGCCGAGTCGGCGGCGAAGTCAGGTGGCGAAGGGTCGGCTCCGGCAGCGAGCAGATCCGCACCCAGGGCGGCAACCATGGCGCCGTTATCGGTGCACAGGCCGGGCCGCGGCACCCTGAGCCTGATCCCGGCGGCATCGGCTCGCTCCTGGGCGAGCGCCCGAAGCCGCGAGTTCGCCGCCACTCCCCCGCTGATGACCAGGTGATCGATGCCATGCGCCCGGCAGGCGTCCACCGCCTTGCGGGTCAGCACATCGGCCACCGCCTCCTGGAACGAGGCCGCGACATCGGCGACCGGAACGGCCAGCCCGGCAGCCTGCCGCGCCTCCACCCACCGCGCCACCGCGGTCTTCAGACCCGAGAAGGAGAAGTCAGCTGTCCCGTCTCGGTATTTAGACCTCGGAAAGGAAACGGATCGCGGATCGCCTGTGCGGGCAGCCGCGTCGATCGGCGGCCCGCCGGGGAACGGGAGCCCGAGCAGGCGGGCGACCTTGTCATAGGCCTCGCCCGCAGCGTCGTCGATGGTGGCGCCGAGCGGCGTGATGTCGGTGGCCAAGTCGCGGACCAGCAGCAGCGACGAGTGGCCACCGGAGACCAGCAGCGCCACGGCCGGGACCGGCAGACGGCCGTGCTCCAGCTGGTCGACGCAGATGTGCGCGGCCAGGTGGTTGACGCCGTAGAGCGGCTTGCCGAGCGCGAGCGCGTAGGCCTTGGCGGCGCAGACCCCGACAATCAGCGCGCCGGCCAGGCCCGGCCCGGCCGTGACAGCGAATGCGTCGACTTGCGCCAGAGTGACCCCCGCGGTGGCCAGCGCCCGCGCCACGGCGGGAACCATCGCCTCAAGGTGCGCCCGGCTCGCCACCTCAGGCACTACCCCGCCGAATCTGGCGTGCTCGTCCACGCTGGACGCCACCGCGTCCGCGAGCAGGTGGTGGCCGCGGACCAGACCCACGCCGGTCTCGTCGCAGGACGACTCGATCCCGAGCACTAGCGGCGCGGTCATCGGCGCCCCTCGCTCGGGTCCTGCGCCACAGCGGCCTGCCCGGTGCCGTCAGCCGAATCGCTGCCAGACGTGCCGTCAGCCGGTGTACCAGCGGTCAGGTGGCGGCGCATCACCAGGGCATCGGCGCCGGACGGCTGGTAATAGCCCTTCCTGATTCCGATCTCGGTGAAGTCGTACCTGCGGTAGAGCTGCTGAGCACGGATGTTGTCGGTCCGCACCTCAAGGAAGACCTCGGTGCAGCCGCGCCTGGCCGCCTCGGCGAGCAGCGCCTCAAGCAGCGCGGAACCGATCCCCTGACCCCAGCGGTCGGTGGCCACCGCCAGGGTGAGCACGTCACCCTGCCAGCCGGCGCCGAGCAGGCCGGCGTAGCCGGTGATCCGGCCCCCATCGTCGGCTACCAGGTAGTGCCGACTGGCTGGCTGCTGGTCGAGCTCGCCGAGCAGCATCTCCCTGGACCACGCCTCCTCGCCGAACAGCGCAGCCTCAAGCGACAGGACCTCGTCCAGGTCCGCCCGGGACATCGGCCTGACCATCGTGGTCATGGAGTCACCCGCTTCGGCCGGCCCGGCTCCCTGGCGTCAGGACGGCGCAGGTACATCGGCTCCGCTGGGCTGGCTGGAATTCCGCGTGACAATTTACGCACCGAGATCTCAGCCAGCTGCGCAGCGGCCGGGAAGCACGGCTTGATCGGCTGACCCGCGAGTTCGGAATACAGCACCGGGCCCTGCCCGGCCACCGGGCAGTCGGCAGGCACCAGTCCGGGCAGGCTCACCTCGGGACCGGACAGCCGTTCGGCGGCTGGCGAGTAGCGGGCCCAGTAGACCTCACGGCGGCGGGCGTCGGTTGCCACGATGAACTCGCGGCCGCCGGCATTCTGACTGGCCTGCGTCGCGATCACGTCAAGCGTGCAGACGCCGTCGACGACGATCCCCAGGGCGCTGCCGAGCACCCGCGCGGTGACCAGGCCGACCCGCAGGCCGGTGTACGGCCCAGGTCCAGTCCCCACCGCGATCGCCGTCAGGTCAGCAGGCACCGCTCCAGCCGCCGCGAGCACCCGGGCGATCGAGGGGGTCAGCAGCTCACCATGGTGGCGGGCATCGACGGCTGACTCCTGAGCCAGCACAGCTGACCCGTCATGGATCGCGACGGTCACCGCCGGAGTCGCGGTGTCGAAGGCAAGGAGCAGCACGATCTCACAGCGTAGTCATCCGCGATGACTGGCCGGGCCGGGCCGCCGGTGACGTCCGGCGGGCTGACTGCGAGTTCAGCTGACGGTGGATCAGCTGACGGTGGGTTCAGCCATGACCGCAGCCAGCAGTTGCCGCGCCGTCGCCAGCGCGCCAGCCTGCAGATCGCTGATCGATGCCGGGCCGAACCCGCCGCTTACCTGGGCCTCCACGCTGGCCGTGATCAGGACATTGCGGTAGCGCACCAGCACGGTCACCCGGTCGGTCACGGTAGGGGTGCCGGTGCCGACGCGGAAGACCTGGACCGCGCTGAGCGCCTGCTGGCCGAGGCCTGCGATCGGGGTGACGGTGGCCGGCGGCTGAGCGGCGTGCTTGGGCGGCTTGATGAACTGCTGGCGCTGCTGGTAGTAGGTATAGGCCGCGGTGGCGGTCGCGCTGCCGTTCCCCGAAGCGATATAGGCGGCGGGCAGGTAAGCCTGCAGAGTCGCGTTCATGACCCGGAATGTGGGCTTGGCGTCCACCGTGAACGTGCATTCGCTCTGCGTCGCGAAGTTATAGGGCTGAAAGCTCTTCGGCGTACCAGCCAGGGACTGGCTGAGCGTGGCGGCGCTGACCACGCGGCATGCGTTCGGAACGGTGCGGAACTCGCCCTTCTGCAGCGTCGTCACGAACGGACTCCGGACCGCAGCCGGCTGGGTCAGGTAGAGGATTATGCCTGCGATCACCACAATGCCTGCCGCCACGCCACCCCAGGTCACCAGCCTGCGCTGAGACCTGCGGCGGCGGGCGGCTGCCAATCGGGTATGGCCGGCGCTCAGCCGGCGCCGACGCACCGGTTGGTCGGCGGCGGGCTCGTCCGCCGGCGCCGGCTCATCGGCTAGCTCTACTGCGGGCGGACGGGCGGCCCATCGGCCCGGGCGGATCGGCTCAATGCCACCAGGAACCGCCCATGGCGGCAGGTCGGTGTCGGACTGCGCGCCGGAGTCGAATGCGTCAAGCGTCTGCCACCCGGTCCGGCTCGGCTCCTGCGAGGTTCTGAGGCGGCCGGTACGTCCAGGCTGGTCAGGCCGGCGTGGCGGGTAGCCCTGCTCAGTCACGGCGCGCCTCCCGGACGGGCATCGGACCATGCATTATGACAGCAAGCTGAATCACCGCAGTTTAGTGGCGCGAACGGTGCGGTTGGGCGACAGATCAGAACAATGAGGATAGCTCCGCATCCGCAGGGCCGCTCGGCTGCCGGTCAGTCCGCCCGATGCGGCGGCAGCTCCCTCGTTCGGTCCAGCGGCTCGGCCAGCGCGCCGCGGACCTGAGCCGCTGCTGCCCGCCAGCGGTCGCCGTGACCGGTCACCGTCACGAACCGCGGCTCATCGCCTGGCCCGTCGGCGCAGCCCGGCAGGTCGCCGGGACCCGGCTTGGCCCAGCCGATCGTGATCTGCAAGTACCCGGGGGCGAGATCCTCCACCAGGCCCTCGCCCCACTCGACCACCATGACCGAGCGATCTAGATCAGCATCAAGGTCCAGGTCGTCTACCTCGATCCGGCTGCCCAGCCGGTAGGCGTCCGCGTGCACCAGGGCCGGGCCGCCGCGCAGGGACGGGTGTACCCGGGCGATGACAAAGGTCGGCGACGTCACCGGGCCGCGGACGGCGAGCCCAGCGCCGATCCCCTGCACCAAGGTGGTCTTGCCCGCGCCAAGCGGGCCGGTCAGCACGACCAGGTCGCCGGGGCGCAGCAGTTCGGCGAGCCGGACCCCGAGCTGCCGCATCCGCGCCGCGTCTGGCACGTTGACCTGCACGGCGATGGCGTCGGCGGTCGCTGCCCGGCAGTCAGGCATCGTCAGCGCGCCGCGCCAGCGCCTTCGTCACCAGGCCTGCGATGGCCTCGTTGACCTCGTCTGGGCGTTCCAGGATCACCACATGGCCAGCCCCGCGAATCGTGACGAGCTCGGCGCCGCGGATCGACGAGGCGATGTCATCGCTGAATCTGGGGTCGACCATCCGGTCCCGGTCGCCGGTCAGCACCAGGACCGGGACGCTGCCGAGCACTTTGAGCGCGTGCCGCTTCTCATGTCCGACCAGCGCCACATAGAAGTCCGCCACGACGTCGATCGGAGTAGCCCGGATGATTCGCTCGAGGAAGTCCACCAAGGTGGGACTCACCTGCGAGTCGCCGAACGCCAGCCGCCTGGTGCCAAGGAAGGCGATGTCGCCCGCCGACTGACGGCCAAGTTCGACCACCTCGGCGACCCTGCCCCTGGCTGCCCCGGTCATCATGGAAGGCATCGCCCGCCGGACGGCCGGTCGCAGCAGCCTGGGCAGCCAGGTCACCGGATCGACGGTGGATGCCGCGGTGGAGATCAGGACCGCACCGATGACCTTGTCGCCGAACAGCTCTGGATGCTGGTCCGCCAGGGCCATCACGGTCATCCCGCCCATCGAGTGGCCGATCAGCACCACCGGCGTGTCGCCTGGCGCGGTCGCCATCAGCACTTCGTGCAGATCGGCCCCGAGCTGGTCGATGCTGACCAGGTCCGGGTCCGACCGGCCGGATCGGCCATGGCTGCGCTGGTCCCAGAAGACGAGCCTGACGGACTTCTCCAGCCCGGCCCGCTGGTAGTACCAGACGTCCTGATTGAGCGCGTAGCCGTGGCAGAAGATGATCGTGACCGGCGCGTCTTCCGGGCCGCTGATCTCGACGTGCAGCGGCAGCCCGTCGTCGGCGAGCACAGTCATCGCCCGGCCGCGGATTTCCCCGAACGGCTCGCCAGCCGCTGGATCGGGCCGCAGCCGGATCCGGCCCACGGCGATCTTCTCGGCCAGCATCACGACTCCGGCGCCTGCCGCCACGGCGCCCGCCGCGAGCCCGGCCACGCCCGTGAACCGCCGCCAGCTGGGCATCAGACCTCCCGCCCGCGAGCTGGAGGCAGATATGCCACCTCGCCCGCCTTCCGCCAGCCGTTGCTGGCCGACCCGGCGGACCTAACGGATCCGGTCGCCGCTGTTGCCGGGGGTTCCGGCGAGGATTCCCCGGAATAGCTTCTCGGGATCTTCGCCGTAAACCTCGTCACTATGTCATAAGAGAGCGTGCCGAGCGCATCGGCCCATTCCTGCGCGGTTGGCTCGCCATCGCAGCCAGGGCCGAACAGCACAACCTCGTCACCTGGCTCAATCCGGGCGTCGCCGACGTCGACAACGCACTGGTTCATGCAGACCGTCCCGGCGATCATCTGGCGACGGCCGCGGATCAGCACCTGGGCCTTGTTCGTTGCCGCACGCGGTATCCCCTCGTTGTAGCCGAGCGGTATCAATCCGAGCGTCGTCTGCGCCGTCGTGACGTGACGGTGCCCGTAGGAGACACCGGTCCCAGCCGGCACTCGCTTGACCTGCACCAGCTGGGTCCGGACCGTCATCGCTGGCCGCAGCCAGTCCGGCGGGCCGCCCGGCAGGGTGCACAGCCCGGTCACCCCGCCGCCAGGACGTACCAAGTCGAACCAGGTGTCCGGGCGGGTCAGCAGGGCCGGCGTATTGGCCAGGTGCCGAAGCGGCGGGCGGACACCGGCCCGCTCCGCCTGGTCCACAGCGATCCGGAAGGTGTCAAGCTGAGCATCGACCGACGGGTGGCCAGGCATGTCGGCGCAGGCCAGATGAGACCAGATGGCTACGATCTCGCAGCGGCCGGCCGCTTGCTCGGCCAGGGCGGCAGCGACCAGAGCCGGCCATTGCGCCATTGGCGCACCGCCGCGGCTCATCCCGGTGTCGGCCTTCAGGTGCAATCTGGCGGGGCGGCCAGCCAGCTCGGCGGCCAGCGCGATCTGCCGGACCAGGCTCGCCGATCCGGCGCTGAGGTCGATGCCGAGGCTGATCGCCTCGGCGTGCGGTGCGTCCGGGGCGGCGAGCAGGCACAGCACGGGTGCCGTGCAGCCAGCCCGGCGCAGCTCCACCGCCTCGCTCACATGGCCGACGCCTAGCCAGGTCGCCCCTCCGGCCAGGGCAGCGGTCGCAGTCGGGATCATGCCGTGGCCGTAGCCGTCGGACTTGACCACGGCCATCACCTGAACGCCGCTCACGTACTGCACCATGGCCGCGACGTTCGACCTGATCACGCTCAGGTCGACGATCGCCTCTGGCTGTCCGTCCATGGCGCATAGTCTGCCAGCAGCCACAGAGCGCTAGGTGCAGTCTCGTCCTGCGTACTCCGCCCGAACTCGCAACCCGGCGGTGGCCATGATTAGGTACAGCTATGGTCGATCTCATCCCGCGGCAGGTTCTGTTCGGCAACCCGGAGCGAGTCAGCCCGCGGCTGTCGCCGGATGGCGCCCAGCTGGCCTGGATCGCGCCAAGCGACGGCGTGCTCAACGTGTGGCTGGCGCCGGCCAGTCCAGAGTCCGGGGTCGACTGGGACCGGGCGCGGGTCATGACCGACGACACCGACCGCGGCATCAGGTCGTTCGCCTGGGCCCACGACAACAGGCACCTGCTCTACATCCAGGATGCCGGCGGTGATGAGAACTGGCGGCTGCATGACGTCGACGTGCAGACGATGGTGCACCGCGATCTCACCCCATTCGAGGGTGTGCAGACCCAGCTGATCGCCATGGAGCGCAAGTTCCCGACCGAGATCCTGATCGGCCTGAACCGCGACAACCCCGAGCTGCACGATGTGTACCGGCTTGACCTGGTGACCGGAGAACTGACCAAGGAGGTCACCAACCCCGGTGTGATCGGCTGGCTGGCCGATGCCCAGCTGGCGGTGCGCTGCGCGTTCGAGCCGCAGCCCGATGGCGGCGTGCTGATGCTGGTCCGGGATAGCGCGGACGGCGACTGGCGGCAGCTGATGGCCATCGCCGCCGAGGACGCCATGACCACCGATCCGGTCGCCTTCAGCGAGGACGGCAGGTCCCTGCTGGTCATCACGTCGGTGGGAGCGGAAACAGCCAGGCTGGTCCGGATCGACCTGGCCACTGGCGCCATGCAGGTGCTGGCGCAGGACGCCGAGGCCGATATCAGCGCTGTGCACGTGCACCGGGACACCAAGGAGCCGCAGATCGTCACGGTGCTGAAGGACCGGTCCGAATACCTGGTCCTTGATCCGTCCGTCGCCGACGATCTGGCCGCGATCCGCGCCCTGCACCACGGCGATCCGGCCATCGTCAGCTCCGATCACGCCGACTCGACCTGGCTGGTGGCTTTCACCAACGACTCAGGCCCGGTCCCGTTCTTCGCCTACGACCGAGGCAGCCGGCAGGGCAGCCTCCTGTTCGAGCACCAGCCGTCCCTGTCGAAGTACACGCTGGCGGCGATGGAGCCGTTCTCCTTCACCGCGCGGGACGGGCTGACCGTCCATGGCTATGCGTCGTTCCCGCCGGGCGCTGCCCGCGACGGACTGCCGACCGTGCTCAACGTGCACGGCGGTCCGTGGCATCGGGACGTCTGGGGCTACATGGCCGAGGCGCAGTGGCTCGCTAACCGCGGCTACCTCTGCATCCAGGTCAACTACCGGGGCTCTACCGGGTACGGAAAGGCGTTCGTCAACGCGGGCGACCGGGAGTGGGGGGCCACGATGCAGGATGACCTGACCGATGCGGTCGGCTACGCCGTCAGCCAGGGCTGGGCCGACCCGAAGCGGGTCGCCATCTACGGCGGCTCCTACGGCGGCTACGCCGCGCTCGTCGGCGCGGCGTTCACACCGGAGGTGTACTGCTGCGCCGTCGACATAGTCGGGCCGTCCAGCCTGAAGACCCTGATCGAGACGATCCCTCCGTACTGGGCGCCGCTGCGGGCTCAGTTCAACCGTCGGGTGGGGAATCCTGACACCGACGAAGAGTTCCTGTGGTCCAGGTCGCCGCTCTCCCGCGCCGATCAGATCTCGATCCCGCTGCTGATTGCGCAGGGCGCGAACGATCCCAGAGTCAAGCAGAGCGAGTCCGAGCAGATCGTCGCCGCGATGCAGGCCGCCGGGATCGAGCACGAGTACATGCTCTTCCCCGACGAGGGCCATGGCTTCGCCAAGCCGGAGAACCGGATGCGGTTCTATACGGCCGCCGAGAAGTTCCTGGCCCGACACCTAGGCGGCCGCACCGAGGACTAGCCGGTACCGCCTACCGGGAGAGCTAGCGGATGCCGAGAAACGCAGATCAGGGTCATGCTCAGCACGCCGATCCACAGCACGCACGCAGTAGCCAGAATCCGCTCCATGAGCCCTTCCGCGTAACCCGCGCTCGATGAGATCCCGAGCAGGAGGAAACACACGGGGCTGATCACGCGTGCTGCCAGCATCACCGGCTTAAGCCGTTGCCACTGAGGAAGCACCTCCAGCCGCCGCCATAGCGGGAAGGGCGTGCAGGCGAGCACGAGGAAGGCGATGCTGGCGACGACTGCGTCTGTCAGCCCGCCCGGGCCGGCGAGCTGGTAATGGGCGGTGCATCCGGGGTCGGCCAGCCGACAGGGGATCTGCGGGAAGGAATTGCCCAGCGCCAGCGCGGAGCGGGCCAGCAGCCACGGCGATTACGCGGCGACTCGCCCTGCCGTTGCCAGAGCGGGCCGCAGCCCGAACGCAGCGAAACCGAAGGTGCCCAGTCCGCCCACCGCGAAGCAAGCGACGGGAAACCAGGCGTGCGGCGCGGTAGCGGCCTGCAGGTCGCTGATGGTGTACCTGACCGGGCTGTAGCTGGGCCCCTGCCAAGTCTCGGCGATCACCCATCCGGCCGTGAACGCGACCTGGGCGACTAGGCCGATCACGCCCCAGGCCAGCAGGCGGCGGTCGGCCGGGCGGCCAACGTTGCTATCGCGTGTGTCGACGCCCTGGCTGCCGGTCATGTCTGGCGCGCTCGGTCGCGATGCTCGGCGTGGCGGCGCCGGTCAGCTGTCCCTGGCCGCTCGCGCCGGCCTGCCGGGCGTTCCTCGCGCTCGGCGACGGCGGCCATGGACGTCTTGAGCTTGTCCAGCAACGCAGCCAGCGCCCGGACCTCTTCCGGCTCCCAGTCGGCCACGAACAAGCCGAACCGGTCCAGGCCGACTTGCTGGAGGCGCCGCATCTCGCCCCACCCGGCTGGCGTGAGCGTTACCAGCCACGACCGGCCGTCAGCGGGATCCCCGGCGACCTGCACGTAACCCGCGTCCTCAAGCTCCCTGATCTGCCGGCTCACCAGCGACGGGTGGACCAGCTGAAGGTCGGCGATGTCCGACGGCCGGATTCCGTCGCGGCCGGCGATGACCTGCAACAGGCTCAGCGCGCCCGCGGCCTTCTTCTGGCGCCTCGCCCGCTCCAGCCCGGCAGTCAGGGTGAACAGCGCGACCACCATGGACTGCACGTCGTCCTTGCTCGGAGGCACGACTGGAGTCTAATTTAAGTGATAGACTCAATCAAATTGTTTGAAGCATGTCCGCCAAGGGTGAAGCATGTCCGCCAAGGGTGAAGCATGTCCGCCAAGGGTGAAGCATGTCCGCCAAGGGTCAGGTGACTACCGTGCGCGACCAACCTGAAGACCAGCAGCGCCGAGGTTCCGGCAGGCGTCGCCGGTGGCTCCTCGCCCTGGACCCAGTCATTGAAGGAGGCCGGCGCGGCAACCGCGCCCGAGCCTGGGATGTCGAGGATGAGCTGATCGCCGTCGCAATCCTGGGTGACGTGACCATCGATCTGTCGCAGGTCAAGAGCGCTCCGGCCGAGATCGACATCGACGCTTACGCGATCTTCCGCGATGTCGACGTGATCGTCGCGGCGGGTACCCACGTCGAGCTGTCGGGCGGGGTCTTGCGGGGGGACCTGCGTAACACCGTGCCCGACGTACCCGAAGGCCATCGCAATCAGGCGATCCGCATCCACGGCCACACCGTCCTCGGCGACGTCACGGCTCGCATCGCCGGGGAAGATCGGCTCGCCGGATAACCTGCGGTGGGGCGGATCCGGCCAGGTGGCGGATCCGAGGCTGGTAACTAGGACCTGCTCAAGGAGAGCGCTCAGCCATGAGACAGCGGCCACACGTCCTGCTCAGCTGCGCGATGTCGATCGACGGGTTCATCGACGACGCTTCGGACCGGCGGCTCGTGCTTTCCAACGACGCCGATCTCGACCGGGTCGACGAGGTCCGGGCGAGCTGCGATGCGATCCTGGTCGGCGCCGGCACGATCCGCACGGACGACCCGCGCCTGCTGGTGCGATCACCAGCCCGCCGCCGGGATCGGGTGGCGCGGGGACTTCCGCCGTCGCCGGCCAAGGTCACCTTGACTAGCCGCGGCGACCTTGATCCGGCCGCGCGGTTCTTCACCGCCGCCGCGCCCGCCGACGAGCTGGACGCATTCGCCTGGGCCGGCGGCAGTTCCGGGCCCGCCGATGAGCTGGACGCATTCGCCCGGGCCGACGGCAGTTCCGGGTCCAGCCGGATCGTCTATGTCGCCTCAGCCGGTGCCGAAATAGCCCGCGGGCGCCTGGCCGACGTGGCCACCGTCGTCGACGCCGGTCAGCAGATCGACCTCAGCTTCGTGCTCGCGAACCTCGTGTCGCGCGGCATCAGCAGGCTCATGGTCGAGGGCGGCTGCTCGGTGTACACCCAGTTCCTCACCGCTGGCCTGGCCGACGAGCTGGAGCTGGCCGTGGCGCCCTTCTTCGTCGGTGACTCTGGCGCGCCGCGGTTCGTCCGCGACGGCAGCTTCCTGTGGAACCGCGGACATCCGGCCCGGCTCGCGGAGGTCGGCCGGCTCGGCGACGTCGTGCTGCTCAGGTACGCACTTTCTGGCCCGCAGGGCAGCGCATAGTCAGTCCTGCGACGACGCAACCGTGCTAGGCCGTTCTCCACGCCATACCTACCGCACCGGCAACAGCCATTGCCGACGAGCGCCGGGCGCAACGCCGAGCTACTCGGCGTCACCGACCACCCGGAAGGCGTCGGGGAGGGCGGTGAGCAGGTCGGCAGCACCGATCGGGGCGTCGCGGGCGGCCAGCCGAGCGGCTAGGCCGTGCAGGAAGGCGGCGGCTCCAGCGGCGTACTGCGCCGGGACGACGCCCTGGGCCAGCAGCGCGCCGGCCAGGCCGGACAGCACGTCGCCTGAGCCAGCGGTGGCCAGCCGCGAGGTGCCGGTCGAGTTCACCAGCACCGGCTCCGCCGGATCTGGCGTCGCCACCACCGTGGTCGAGCCTTTCAGCAGCACGGTCACCCCGAGGTCGGCCGCAGCTCGTCGGGCATACGCCAGCCGCTGTGCCTCGATGTCGGCGTGGTTTGCGTTAAGCAATCTGGCAAGTTCGCCAGCGTGCGGCGTGATCAGCGTCGGTGCCTGCGCTCTCCTGGAGAGCAGTTCCCGATGCCGCGCCAGCACGGTCAGGCCGTCGGCGTCGACCAGCACCGGAAGGCTGGTCGCCAGCACAGCGGTGAGCAGCGCGGCCGCCTCGTTGCCGGTGCCAAGGCCCGGCCCGGCCACCCAGGCCTGGACCCGGCCTGCTGCCTCGATGGCGGCGGCCGGATCGACTGGGTCGGTGACCGTGATCACCGCCTCCGGCCAGTGCTGCCTGACCACATCGGCGGCCGGTCGGCCCGACACCAGCCGGACCATCCCGGCACCGCCGCGAATCGCGCCGCCGACCGACAGCACGGCAGCACCGGTGTACCGGTCGCTGCCGGCCAGCACACCGAGCACGCCCCGCCGGTACTTGTCCGACTCGGCGCCTGGCTGCGGCAGCAACGCCGCCACGTCGGCGGCTTGCAGGGCGATAGCCTCCGACGTCGCGGCCAGATGCGGCGTTAGGCCGATGTCGACCAGGTCCACGGCTCCGGCGTGACTCGCGCCAGGATCGATCAGCAGGCCGGGCTTGAACGTTCCGAAGGTCACCGTGACGTCGGCTTTGATCGCCACGCCGCTGATCACGCCGGTGTCGGCATCGACCCCGCTGGGCAGGTCGGTGGCCACGACCACCGCTCCGGCGTCGGCCGCCCGCGCTACCAGCCCGGCCAGGGTCGCGGCCGGCTCCCGCAGCCCGCCGTGCCCGCCGATGCCCAGGATGCCGTCGATGATCAGGTCCGCCTCGGCGATCGCCAGGCCGACCTCGGAGTCCGCGGCGGCAAGCACCCGACCGCCAGACCGGATCAGCGCTTGGGCACCGGCCTCGTGCAGCCGTGATCCGGCGGCGATGGCTGTCACGCTGCCGCCGCGCCGGCCAAGCAGCGCAGCGGCGTAGAGCGCGTCGCCGCCGTTGTCGCCGGTTCCGGCCAGCACGACGATCCGTGATCCGTAGACCCGGCCGAGCAGCCGGACGCAGACCGACGCCAGGCCAGCGGCTGCACGCTGCATTAGCGCGCCGTCGGGCACCAGCGCCATCAGAGCGTGTTCGGCTGCCCTGACGTCCTGCGTGGCGTAAGCGTGTCTCATCCCTGCGCTCCCTGGGCGCCGCCAGATTCCTCAGCCACAACCATGGCGACACAGCTGCCGCCGTCATGGCTCAGTGACAGGTGCCAGCGGCGGATTCCCTGCTTCTCGGCGGCAGCGGCCACGGTCCCGTACACCTTCAGGAACGGCCGGCCCGCGTCATTGTGCACCAACTCGGCATCGGTCCAGCGCAGTCCGCCTGGGGCGCCGAGGACCTTGGCCAGCGCCTCCTTGGCGGCGAAGCAGCCGGCCAGCGACGCCGCAGGCGCGGACCGGCCGCTGACGGCTCCCCGTTCTGCCGCGGTGAACAGTCGCGCGGCCAGTTCGGGCGTCCGCGCCAGCGCGGCCTCCAGCCGGGCAATGTTCACGATGTCCACGCCGATTCCCGCGATCACGGTCTCCAGCCTGTCACGCTCGCGCGGTGGCGCTTACTCGACGGTGACCGATTTGGCGAGGTTGCGCGGCTGGTCTACGTCATGGCCCATGGCGTCGGCTAGCTCGCAGGCGAACACCTGCAGCGGAACGGTCGCCACCAGCGGCTGCATCAGCGAAGGCACCACCGGCAGCTCGATCAGGGTGTCCGCGAACGGCGCGACCTTGTCGTCGCCCCGCTCCGCGATCACGATGGTCCGGGCGCCGCGGGCCCTGATCTCCTGGATGTTGGAGACGATCTTGTCATGCAGGACGGGCAGCTGCCGCGGCGGCGGGACTACCACGACGACGGGCAGGCCAGGCTCGATCAGCGCGATCGGGCCGTGCTTCAGCTCGCCGGCGGCGAAGCCTTCGGCATGCATGTAGGCGAGCTCCTTGAGCTTCAGCGCGCCCTCAAGCGCGACCGGGAAGCCGACATGCCGACCCAGGAAGAGCACGCACCGCTCGCCGGCCAGTTCCCTGGCCACCTGGCGGACAGGTTCCATCAGCTCCAGGATTTCCTGGACCGCGGCCGGCATCTGGCGCAGCTGATTCAGGACCGCACCGATCTCGTCGGCGAACATGGTGCCCTGAACCTGTGCCAGGTAGAGCCCGACCACATAGCAGGACATCAGCTGGGTCAAGAACGCCTTGGTCGACGCGACGGCCATCTCTGGGCCCGCGTGCGTGTACACCACGGCGTCGCTCTCCCTAGGGATCGACGATCCCTTGACGTTGCATACCGCGAGCACCCGTGAGCGCTGCTCACGCGCGTGCCTGACCGCCATCAGGGTGTCGAGTGTCTCGCCGGACTGCGAGATCGCGATCACCAGGGTGGACCTGGTCAGGATCGGATCGGAGTACCGGAACTCGCTGGCCAGCTCCACCTCGCAGGGCACCTTGCACCAGTGCTCGATCGCATACTTGGCGATCAGCCCGGCGTGGAACGCGGTCCCGCAGGCGAGCACGACAATCTTGTCGACCTCGCGCAGCTCGTCATCGGACAGCCGCATCTCGTCCAGGACCAGATGCCCGTCCCGGTCCACCCGGCCGACCAGCGCGTCGGCGACTGCGCGTGGCTGCTCGGCGATCTCCTTGGTCATGAACCATTTGAAGCCGGCCTTTTCGGCGGCGGCGGCGTCCCAGTCCACGACGAAGTCCCGCACCTGGGCCGGCGAGCCGTCGAAATTGGTGACCGTCACGGTGCCGGCCCGGATCTCGGCCACCTGGTTCTGGCCGATCTCGGTGGCCTGCTTGGTAAAGGAGATGAACGCCGCCACGTCGCTGGCCAGGAAGTTCTCGCCGTCACCCCGGCCGACGACGAGCGGCGAGTTGCGCCTCGCGCCGACCACGGCCTCGGGGTCGCGGGCATCGACGGCTACCAGCGTGAAGGTACCGTCCAGCCGCTGGCAGACGGCGCGCAGGCCGGCCGCCAGTGAACCAGGTGCCAGCCGGTCCTGGCCCGACGGGTGATTGTCGCTGGAGTCGGCCAGCTCGTCCTCAAGCAGATGCGCGACTAGTTCGGTGTCCGTCTCCGACGTCATGATGTGACCGCGCGCCTCCAGTTCGTCGCGCAGGTCAGCGAAGTTCTCGATGATGCCGTTGTGCACCACGGCAAGGTGCCCGCCGCAGTCGGTGTGCGGATGCGCGTTCGGGTCGGTCGGCGCACCGTGCGTCGCCCACCGGGTGTGCCCGAGACCCACCGACCCGGGTAGCGGCGGGCTCTCGGCCAGCATCGAGGTCAGGTTCCCCAGCTTGCCTGCCCGCTTCGCCCAGGCGATCTTGCCGTCGGCGAGGACGGCGATGCCGGCCGAGTCGTAGCCCCGGTACTCCAGCCTGCTCAGTCCTTCGAGCACGACGTCGAGCGCTTGCCGGTGGCCGGCGTATCCCACGATTCCGCACATGATTGCAAGGCTAGCCCCAACCGTCCCGTCGCTCGTCGAGACCTAGCTTTACCTGGTGACTCACGGGAATGGCTACCTAACGCAGGGCAACCGGTATTCGCTCCGCTGGGCGTTCCCCGCGGCTTCCGGCGCGGCGTCTCAGCCCGCGCTCCTGACCACGTCAGCGAGCCGGTCAGCGACCGCGTGCGCGCGGCCTGAGTCAACGCATTCAACCATGACCCGGAAGGTTGGCTCGGTACCGCTCGGCCGGACCAGAACCCGCCCTGACGCGCCTAGCTCGGCTTCGGCTGCCGCGACCGCCGAGCTGAGCCGGTCCGACGCGGCGACCTTTGCCTTGTCCACGCCGCGCACGTTCACCAGAACCTGCGGGTACTTCGTCATCGCCTGGGCGAGCTTGGCCAGCGGCTGCCCTCGCCTGGCGGCCACGGTCAGCAGGTGCAGGCCGGTCAGCATCCCGTCACCGGTCTTGGCGTGGTCGAGCATGATGATGTGGCCCGACTGTTCCCCGCCGAGGACGTAGCCGCCCTGGAGCATCGCCGCGATCAGGTACCGGTCGCCGACCGGCGTCTCGACAATGTTGATCCCCGCCGCCTGCATGGCCAGCCGGAACCCTAGGTTGGACATCACGGTCGCCACGACCGTGCCGCCGACCAGCTGGCCACTCTCCTGCAGCGCCAGCGCGAGAATGGCCAGGATCTGGTCCCCGTCGATGACCTCGCCGTCGGCGTCCACCGCCAGGCACCGGTCGGCGTCGCCGTCATAGGCGAGGCCGGCGTCGGCGCCGCGCTCGGTGACCTCGGTCCGCAGTGCGCCGAGGCTGGTTGAGCCGCATCCTGAGTTGATGTTCGTCCCGTCCGGAGCGACCCCGATCGCGGTTACCTGGGCACCCGCCGCACGCAGCAGCCGCGGCGCGAGCTGGTAGGCCGATCCGTGCGCGCAGTCGACGACGATCCGCATCCCGGCCAGCGGGCCGCCTCCAGCTGCGGCTGAGACGCCCACGGTGGCCAGCAGATGCGCAAGGTAACGCTCGGCCGCATTGGCTGCATCACGGACCCGGCCGAACCCGGTATCGGGAACGGAGCTGCCGCGCGCATTGGCGGTCAGCAAGTCCTCGATCTCGTCCTCGACCTCGTCGGGCAGCTTGGTCCCGCCGCGGGCGAAGAATTTGATGCCGTTGTCAGGGGCCGGATTGTGGCTCGCTGACAACATGACGCCGAACTCGGCGCCGAGCTGCACGGTCAGGTGGGCGACGGCTGGCGTGGGGACGACCCCGAGCCGCAGCACGTCGACGCCGCTCCCGGCTAGTCCGGCCACGACCGCGGCCTCAAGAAACTCCCCGGACACGCGAGGATCGCGGCCGATGACCGCAACCGCCCTCCGGTTCTCCGACCGCGCCGCGGCGAAGGCGTCTGTCCGGCTTAGGACGGCGGCGGCCGCGACGGCCAGGTCCATGGCCAGCCGGGCATCGAGATCACGGCCAGCAACTCCGCGAACACCATCCGTACCGAACAACTGGCCCATGATTAGTAACCCCCGGTCCTAGCATGAACGTCCCGCGACGCAGGCCCGGTCACGCTACCGCGCAACCAGGTAGCCAGAGGTTAGCGCTTGGAGTACTGGGGCGCCTTGCGAGCCTTCTTCAGGCCAGCCTTCTTCCGCTCCTTGATCCTGGCGTCTCTGGTCAGGAAGCCGAGCCGCTTCAGCGCTGGCCGGCTCGACGAGTCGACCAGGATCAACGCCCTGGCAATGCCGAGCCGAAGCGCGCCTGCCTGGCCGGTGACACCGCCACCGGTAATCCTGGCCACGACGTCGAACTGGCCATCGGCGCCCAGCGTGACCAGCGGCTCGCTGATCAGCTGCTGGTGCACCTTATTCGGGAAGTACACATCCATCGTGCGGCCGTTGATCAGCCACTGCCCGGTGCCTGGTGAGATCCTGACCCGAGCGATGGCCTCCTTGCGGCGGCCGGTTCCCAGCGCGTGCCCGGTCACCACCGGCTTACGCGGCGCAGGCTTCGCCGAAGCGCCCGCCGCCACGTCACCGCTCTCGGTGGTGTACTGCGACAGGTGCTCGCCGATTTCCTCGACCTCGGAGTCGCCCTCAAGCGACTCCGGCGCGACAGTGGGCTCAGCCACGGTGTCTTCCTCTGACTTCCTGTTCGAATGCCTTGTCGTCCTGGTTGTCCTGGTGGCCCGCCGCCGGCTGCTGCGTCACTTAGCCGCTGCCCGGCTGGTCCCGGCCTGCTGCGAGACCTGCGTGATCTCGAACGGGGCTGGCTGCTGTGCCTGATGCGGGTGCTCCGGGCCGGCGTAGACCTTGAGCTTGCGCAGCATCTGCCTGCCCAGGGTGGTCTTCGGGAGCATGCCGCGCACTGCCTTGGTCACGGCTTTCTCCGGGTTGGCGGCCATCAGGTCGCCGTAGGCGATCGACCGAAGGCCGCCCGGGTAGCCGGAGTGCCGGTACGCGCGCTTGTCGGCCAGCTTGTTGCCGCTCAGGGCGACCTTGGCCGCGTTGACGATGATGACGAAGTCGCCGGTGTCCACATGCGGGGCGAAGATCGGCTTGTGCTTGCCGCGCAGCAGAATGGCCGCGTGGCTCGCCAGCCGGCCGAGGACGACGTCGGAAGCATCGATGACATGCCACTGTCGCTCGACATCGGCAGCCTTAGGGCTGAAAGTGCGCACAGTCATGAGCCTTCGCGTGAGTCCTGATGGTCTGGGCCCGTGCCTGGCATTCGCACCTGGCGCGGGATATCCGCAGCACCGGCCGCAGCTTAACCTACCCGCTGAGCGGGCGCGCGGGCCTGCCGGCGCACATGGACGCCAGGTAAGGATACCGGCTGTTGCCTGCTGTGGTCAAAAGACTCGGGCATAACGCAAACCCGGCAGGCACTGCCGCCCGCACCGCCAGTCCTGGCTTGCGCAATCAAAGGCTACCTGGCTCGCTGAACCCGGCAGAACGGTACGCTCACGGCATGCGCAATGGAGGTGACAGAGTTCCCGGCGGGTCAACCGGCCGACGGCACCGGGCGGCTGACCCGGAGAGACCGCCCCGGATCGGCGCAACCGGCGGGGCTTCGCTGTTCACCCCGGCCTATCGGGCCAGTCATCCGTCAGCTGGCCCTTATCCAGGCGATAACGGCCCGACCGGCGCCGGCCTAGCGGACTCAGGTGGACCGACCCGGTCGGCATCGGGCTACGGCTGGCCAGCCACCGAGCAAGAGCCTGAATCCGTCTGGGCGGCTGACGACCAGCCTGATGGCGACTACGGCTGGACCGAGCCTGGCAATGCTCCAGCCGGCTATGACCAGGCCGCCGACCTGCCAGGCGGCGGTTACAGTTGGGCCACTGACGACCTCACCAATGCGGGATACAGCTGGTATCGGGACGACCTGGACGGGGCTCGCCCAGTGCCGGAGCGGCCGATCAGCAACGCGGTCCGCGGCTTCCCGCCGGCTCCAGGAGAACCGCTGCCGACCTACCCGCCTGGGCCCTTCGCGGCCTGGAACCGCAGTGCGTCGGCTGACGATCGCGGACACGTGTCCGCGCAGGCGCCAGTGACCGGCTACGCGGACTCCTCCGGCCAGGCTGCCGTCGCTACCATCACTCCCGACGAATTCGATACCAATCATTCGATTCCGGCGATTAAGGACCCGGTACTGGGCTCGCCCGAACGGGCCAGGACCGGGACGAGCACCCGGCATGCGTCGGCCTCGTCGCCCGGTGCTGCCCGCACGTCAGGCGCGGCCCGCCCGTCTGGTTCGGCCCGCCCGTCTAGTTCGGCCCGCTCACCCGGTTCGACCCGCTCCCCCGGTTCCCGCTCACCCGGTTCGACCCGCTCGCCAGATGCGGCCCGTGCGCCGGGGGCGACTCGCGGCCGGGCGTCAGGCTCGCATGGCGGCCGGGCGCTGCACGCCGAGTCAGGCCGCGCCGGAGCCCACGCCAGGCAGCAGCCAGTCCGGCTGGCGATCGGAGCGGCCATCGTGATCATCGCCGCTGTCACTGCGGTACTGGTCATCCCGAGCCTCGGAAGCAGCCCCTCGGCCAGCCACCCGAAAGCGACCGGTAGCCCGCGAACGACGCCGAGTCCGGTCGTGCAGACACCTACGCCGCCGCCGGGTCCTTGGCTGTTCATCGGAGCCCGGACGACCGACCCGGTCCCGCTGACCATGCAAGAGCTCTACCCGCTCAGCTTCATCGACGCCGGCGTCTACTACGGGCGGACCGTGTCGGCTAAGAGCACGAATTGCACGGCCGCAATCATCGGCTCGGCGCTGCAGGCGGCCGTGCAGCAGGCCGGGTGCACTCAGGTGCTCCGGGCCACCTACCTGGCACGCCACATCGGGTCAATGGCCACCATCGGTGTGCTCAACCTGAAGAGCTTCGCCGCGGCCACCAAGGCGGCCGGAGCCGCCGGACGTTCCGACTTCATCGCGCAGCTGCCTGCCAACACGGGCCCGACGCATCTGATCGGCAACGGCACAGGCATCGAGGTGCCGCTGGTCAAGGGTCACTACCTGATCCTGGTGTGGGCCGAGTTCATCAAGCTGCACGCGCCCAGGACTAAGATCCAGCGGCAGGAGCTCAGTACGTTTATGCAAGTGCTGGTCCAGCAGACTGTCAACGGCAGCCTGAGCACCCGGATGGTGGACGGCAAGCCGTCGCCTCCTGGCTAGGGCACCGGGGTTCGTCCACGCGACCTGCACCACGCCATCGTTCAGATTGCAATGCCGAGATCTGCCTGGGCAAGCACCCGCTCTGGAGCGGCAACCAGGTCGTCCAATCCGGAGATGCGGTGCATGATGGTGTTGTGCGCATGCCGGGGAAGATACTGTCGTTCGCCTGCCTGCTCCCCGCCGGTGCTGCCGCTGGGTACGTCTACCTCGTCCGTGTCCTGCGGCCCGTGCGACCAGCGATCGCATGCCCTCCGGGGCAGCTTCACCACTGGCGCTGCGGCTCCTACGAAGTCATCGTCTCGAAGCCGTTCTTCGTCATCGTCGGTGCCCTGATCGGAACCTGGTTCGCTCATGCGCTAGTAAGGCTCTACGCGGCTCCCGGACGGCGAAGCTTCACCCTTCGCGAGGGCCTGGTGGCCGCGCCGCTCGCACTCGGCATCACAGCCTGGATCATCGCGTTGCACCCTGGCGTCACCTGGGACTGGGGCAATGGTCTGGGCTGGGATGAGGTCCTTCTCTTCCTCCTGGTGGCCGTTCTGGTCCGGCTCGCGATCGGAGTCGCGTCGATCGCGGAGGTGC
This sequence comes from uncultured Actinomycetota bacterium, assembly GCA_963850875.1. Classification (GTDB taxonomy): domain Bacteria; phylum Actinomycetota; class Actinomycetes; order Streptosporangiales; family Streptosporangiaceae; genus Chersky-822. Next base: position 359,865 of record CAWKNA010000002.1, on the reverse strand, counting down.
GCGGAGGCCTCATCCTGGCCTTCGGAATGCCGGTCATTTTCGCGGGCCTCGGGTACGCCTTCATAACGGTCTTCCGGCAGCCGCCGGTCGGGCACTCGTGCCCATCAATGGCACCGGAATCCGCCTGCGTCTTCCACCCGCTGATCGGCGAGAGCGGGCCCTGGATCATTCTCGGTCTCCTGGCTGGCCTGTGGCTGGCATATGCCATCGCAGCCGACCTTGCCGGATCGCCGCGGCGGGGCCTGATCTGGATGGAGTGCGCGATCGTGCTGCCCGCAATCACGGCGGTGATCTTGTGGGCCCTCGTCATCGGCCCGCAACAGGCTGGTGGGGGCTATGTAGGCCCATTCGTACTCGTGGTCGGTCTTAGCGCACTCCTGCGGCTTCTCCTTGCCGCACGGCCCGTAAGGAAGGAGATGCCGGGCATGCTTACGAAGCTCGGCATGGTCAGAAGGACCGAGGCAGCTGCCTAGAGCCGTGGCAAGTCCCGTCTACGTGGAGAGTTGTGTGCAAATAGCGCACAGAACTCTCCGCGATCATCATGCGGTCCGTCGCCTACGGCCACCAGGCCGTGTTTCATAAGGCCTGTTTCAGCCAGTTCAGGTACTTATTCAGCCGGGCAGCGTGAGGTCCAGGTCGAGCCAGCGAGCCAGGTCCTTGATCTCGTCAACCACCGCGGCGGTCGTGGTCGCATCGAAGGGCACGTCCTGGTGGATCGCGTCGACCCGCAGCACCCCGGCCTTGCGGTCGGCGGTGGCGTCGAGCTTCCCCACCAGCCGGTCGCCGTACAGGATCGGTAGCGCGAAGTACCCCCAGCGGCGCTTGGCAGCGGGCTTGTACATCTCCAGCTGGTAGTCGAACTCAAAGAGCTCGACCGTGCGCTTGCGGTCGTGGATCAGCCGGTCGAAGGGGGACAACAGCGCCGCGCGGCCGGAGAACGGCTGGCCTAGCAAAGAAGAATCGACTCGCCACGAGCCCTTGACACCCTCCACCACGGCCGGCTCGCCCGCGTCGCCCACGTCCAACGGCTCGACTGGACATTCCGGTCCACGGGCGCGCGCGATGCCCAGAGCTCGCAGCCGCCGCTCGTTGCGGATGCGCCGCGCCTCGTCCCTGGGGACCACGGCGTCATCGGGGTAGACCCGGGCCGCGAGGTCCCACAGCCGGTGGCCGCCCCGGCGTCCGGCGATGGCGACCTCGCCTCGCAGCACCATGAACTCCAGCAGCTGGGTGACATTGCGGTTGTTGGTCCACCCGGTCGACCGCCATGGCACCTTGCAGGTGTCAGGCAGATCGCGCGACGGCAGTGGCCCCGAGGAGTCAAGCCGATCGAGGATGTCCAGACGGCACGCGTCGTTGGACCGCACCCAGTCGCGGTAGAACGCCCGCCAGCCGGCCAGCTCCCCGCGCTCGGCCCTCTCCCATTCGGCCATGTCCGCGCGGTAGAGCGCCAGGTCTTCGCTGGGCCGGATCATCGCCCGCAATTCCAGCAGCGTCCGGTCCGCTAGCGCGGTGTCCAGCTCGGCTGCCGAGTAGGACGACCCAAGGCGGCTCCAGGTCACGAGATCGGCATTCGGCGCGATCGCAGCGGTCGGGTCGATCTGGAGCAGGGTCAGCCCGCGCACCACCGCAAGCAGCTCGGCCGGCCGCTGGCGATCCAGGAACTGCGCGCGCACGGCGATGCGGCGCGCGTCGATGCGGGAGAGTTCGTGAACGGCCACGACCCGAGGTTATTGGACACCTCCGACCGGAAGCCACCTCTCGATCGGAGCCAGATGGTGATCGCGGCGTGGTGGACGGTGGCTTCGTAGCGGAGCCCACTTCTGAAACGCGGCGACTGGGCTCGCTCCAGGAACCGGAGGCATTCCGCCTGCACGGCGGCCGGCAACTCGGTGGCGTCAGTTGCTTAGCTGACCGGCTGGTCGCACGCGCCGCGCAGCCTGCGCGTGAACCTGGCCCGGCTAGCCAGCAGCTCGGCTGGCGGATAGCCGACCTCCTCCAGGCAGAGCGGCTCGGGCGGGGCTACCCTGACCGCAGGATTCCTGACCCGTGCCGCGAGCAACTCGGCCAGCCAGCCGGGCGGCCGGTGGCCGGCTCCCACGGTCAGCAAGGCGCCGACCAGCGCCCGGACCATGTTGTGGCAGAACGCGTCGGCAATCACCGTCGCTACGGCGATCCCGGGCCCAGGCCGGTGCCAGTCCAGCCGAAGCAGTTCCCTGACGGTGCTGGCACCGGGGCGCCGGCGGCAGAACGCGGCAAAGTCATGTTCGCCGACGCATGCCGCTGCTGCTGCGTTCATCCGGTCCAGATCAAGTGCGTTTGGATACCAGAGCGTGTCCCTCCTGCGCAACGGGTCGGCGCGGGCTGGATGGTCGCAGACCCGGTACGAGTAGCGACGCCACAGTGCCGAGAATCGGGCGTCGAAGCCATCCGCAACCGGTTCGATGCTATGAATCCGAATGTCCGGCGGAAGCAGCCGACCCAGCCGCCGCAGCGCCATCGCAGCAACCGGTTCCCAGACTTCGCCTGGCACGTCCAGATGGGCTACCTGGCCGCGGGCATGCACGCCGGCGTCCGTTCGCCCGGCGACTGTCAGTTCGGGCGTCTCGGCCAGCCTGAGCACCAGGCGCAGCGCATCCTGCGTCACGCCCTGCACGGTGCGCAGACCCGGCTGGCTGGCCCAGCCATGAAAGTCCGTGCCGTCGTAGGCCAGGTCGAGCCTGAGCCTGATCACGCTGCCGCCGGAAACCGTAGCACCCACCGCGGTCACGGCGCAGGTCCCGCACAGCGAGCCGCCACCCGCCTGGAATTGGCGGCAGCCAGCCTGCTGCTACTTGGCGTCAGCCTGCTCGGCGTCCGGCTCATCGAGAAGGACCGCAACCGGCGGTCCCGGCCAGCCGCCACTCGCCTGGTGGCGGCCAGCCTGCTGCTACTTGGCGTCAGCCTGCTCGGCGTCCGGCTCATCGTCGGCCTCGGCAGGCTCGGCGTCAGGCTGGTCAGCTTCGGCCTGAGCCGCGTCGTCCTGCTCGTCTGTGTCGTCCTGCTCGTCAGCTTCGGTCTGCTCGTCGGCCAGCTCCGTCGCCTCGGCGGTACTCGCATCGGCCGTGCTTTCCGTGGCCGCCTCCTCGGTGACCGAGGCATCGGCAGCGACACCGCGTCGTCCCGGCCGGGCGGCCGCGGGCTGCGCCCGCCTGGCCCGACGACGCTGCGGCTTGGCTGCCGCATCCTCGCGAATGAGCTCGATCACGGCCATGGCCGCGTTGTCACCCTTGCGCGGGCCGACCTTGGTGATCCGGGTGTAGCCGCCGGCCCGCTCGGCGTAGCTCGGACCGATCTCGTCGAAGAGCGTCTTGACCACGGTCTTGTTCGTGACCACGGTGAGCACCTGGCGCCGGGCGTGCAGGTCGCCGCGCTTGGCGAAGGTGATCAGCCGCTCGGCCACCGGCCGGAGCCGGCGGGCCCGTGACTCCGTAGTCGTGATCTTGCCGTGCTCGAATAGCGCCGTGGCAAGGTTCGCCAGCATGTGCTGCTGGTGTGCTGCGCTGCCGCCCATGCGGCGACCCTTGGTGGGCGTGGGCATCGAAAGACTCTCCTCGGTTCTGACTACCTGCCGGTCCGGTCATCCGGATCGTCAGTACTCCTCGGTTTCCACGTAGCTGTCGTCGTCGTCGGCCCCGTAGCTGTCCGCAGCCGTGCCTGGGTCGAATCCGGGCGGGGAGTCCTTGAGCGCCAGGCCCATGTCGATCAGCTTCTGCTTGACTTCCTCGATCGACTTGGCGCCGAAGTTGCGGATGTCGAGCAGATCCTGCTCGCTCCGGGCCACCAGCTCGCCGACGGTGTGAATTCCCTCGCGCTTGAGGCAGTTGTAAGACCGAACTGTGAGGTTGAGCTCCTCGATCGGCAGCGCCAGGTCCGCAGCAAGCGCGGCATCCGTCGGCGACGGGCCGATGTCGATGCCCTCGGCATCCAGGTTCAGCTCCCTGGCCAGACCAAACAGCTCGACCAGGGTCATGCCCGCACTGGCCACCGCATCCCTGGGCCGCATGCAAGGCTTGGTTTCCACATCCAGGATCAGCCGGTCAAAGTCGGTGCGCTGCTCGACGCGAGTCGCCTCGACCTTGTAGGTCACCCGCAGCACGGGCGAGTAGATCGAGTCGATCGGGATCCGTCCGATCTCCTGGCCCGGCTGCTTGTTCTGCGAAGCGGAGACGTACCCTCGACCGCGCTCGACGGTCAGCTCCATCTCCAGCTTGCCCTTGGCGTTCAGGGTGGCGATGTGCAGCTCGGGATTGTGCACCTCCATGCCGGCCGGTGGCGCGATATCCGCGGCGGTCACTACGCTTGGGCCTTGCTTGCGCAAGTACATGTGCACTGGCTCGTCGTGCTCGGAAGAGACGACGAGCTCCTTCAGATTAAGGATGATGTCGGTGACGTCCTCGGAGACACCGGGCACGGTGGAGAACTCGTGCAGCACGCCTTCGATCCTGATGCTGGTGACGGCGGCGCCAGGAATCGAGGAGAGCAGCGTGCGGCGGATGGAGTTCCCGATCGTGTAGCCGAATCCTGGCTCAAGCGGCTCGATGGTGAACCGGGACCGGAATTCGCCTACCTGCTCCTCGGTGAGAGTCGGACGCTGTGCGATGAGCATTGGATGATCCTTTCCGCGCTGCCCGCTATTTGACAACGCGACTAAGGCTGGCGGCCTACGCCGCCATTCGCCTGGCCGGCCTGCGACCGGCCAGGCTGCCGGTTACTTCGTTACTTCGAGTAGAACTCGACGATGAGCTGCTCCTGGACGAGCGTGTCAATCTGTGCGCGCGCCGGGAGCGAGTGAATGAGAATCCGCATCTTGTCAGGAATGACCTCAAGCCAGGCTGGCGGCTGCCGCTCGCCAGCCTCGGCCCGCGCCACCACGAACGGGGTGAGCTCACGAGACTTGGCAGCTATCTCGACGATGTCGCTTTCGCTGACCCGGTACGACGGGATGTCCACCTTGCGGCCATTCACTAGCACGTGGCCGTGCCTGACCACCTGTCGTGCCATGTCACGGCTCTTGGCGAAGCCAGCGCGGTAGATGACGTTGTCGAGCCGGCTCTCCAGGATCTGGAGCAGCGCCTCGCCGGTCTTGCCCCTAGTCTTGGTGGCCTCTTCGTAGTAGTTGTGGAACTGCTTCTCGAGGATGCCGTAGATCCGGCGCGCCTTCTGCTTCTCCCTGACCTGAAGCAGGAACTCGCTCTCCTTGGGGCGGTTACGGCCGTGCTCGCCCGGCGGGTACGGCCGGATCTCGATCGGGCACTTGGGCGAGTCGCACTTGGCGCCCTTCAGGAAAAGCTTGGTCTTCTCGCGGCGGCAGCGCTTGCAATCCGCACCGGTGTATCGAGCCATACTTGTCGCTTACTCCTCAGACCCGGCGCCGCTTGGGCGGGCGGCAGCCATTGTGCGGAACGGGGGTCACATCCTGAATCGAACCGACCTCAAGGCCGGTCGCCTGCAGCGACCTGATGGCCGTCTCCCGGCCGGAGCCTGGGCCCTTGACAAAGACATCGACCTTGCGCATGCCGTGCTCCATCGCGCGTCGCGCGGCAGCCTCGGCGGCCATCTGCGCGGCGAAGGGGGTCGACTTGCGCGAGCCCTTGAACCCGACCTGGCCGGATGACGCCCAGGAGATCACGCTCCCGCCCGGGTCGGTGATGGACACGATCGTGTTGTTGAAGGTGCTCTTGATGTGAGCGTGCCCGTGAGCGATGTTCTTTCTTTCCTTACGGCGTACCTTCTTGACGCCGGTTCGGCTCTTGGGAGGCATCCTGCTTGTCAACTCCGGAGGTCGTCGGTCCGATGACATGCCAGGCCCGCTGGTCGGAGCGGGCCGGGCACCCTTACTGGACTACTTCTTGCCGGCCTTCTTCTTGCCGGCCACGGTCTTCTTCTTGCCCTTGCGGGTACGTGCGTTGGTCTGCGTGCGCTGGCCGTGCACGGGCAACCCGCGGCGGTGCCGCAGGCCCTGATAGCACCCGATCTCGACCTTGCGCCTGATGTCAGCCTGAACCTCGCGGCGCAGGTCACCCTCGACCTTGTAGTTCGCCTCGATCCAGTCCCTGAGCTGAACGATTTCCTCGTCACTGATCTGGTGGACCCGAGTGTCGCCGCTGATGCCGGTGCCGCTCAGTGTCTCGAGCGCTCGGGTCCTGCCGATGCCGTAGATGTAAGTAAGGGCAACCTCAAGCCGCTTCTCTCGCGGGAGGTCGACGCCGACCAGGCGTGCCATCGTGGGCAGCTCTCCTTCTCCTGCGGAGGTCTTGCGCACCGCGCCCACGCCTGTGCCCTCGGCGCGGCCCCGGCCTCCTCCGGGGGCGCTCCGCGCGGGATGACGCGCGGAGTGCGGTGCGTATTTCTCTTGTTCGCGCTGGGCCTGAGTTCCCGACTCTTGAGCTCTAGCCCTGGCGCTGCTTGTGCCGCGGATCAGAACAGATGACCATCACCCGGCCATGCCGACGAATGATCCGGCACTTACTGCAGATCTTCTTCACACTCGGCTTGACCTTCATGGTGGTTTTCTCCTCAGGCGCTAGGGACCGGGTCCGGCCCTGGCACCGTCAATCGTTACTTGTACCGGTAGACGATCCGTCCCCGACTCAGGTCGTATGGGCTCAACTCGACGACCACGCGGTCGTCGGGCAGGATCCGGATGTAATGCATCCTCATCTTGCCGCTGATGTGAGCAAGGACCTTGTGCCCGTTGTCCAACTCCACCCGGAAAAAGGCATTGGGCAGCGACTCCACCACAGTGCCCTCGATCTCGATGGCGCCGTCTTTCTTGGGCATGTCCTCCGCGCTTCGCTGACGTCGCTAGCCTGCCGGTAGCCGGTGAGCTAGCTGGTACTGATCGGTCTGACTTGTGTTGCGGTCTGTTGCCGCCGGATCCTGCCGTGCGCGTCCTGCCGGACGCGCCGCAGCAAGACACCCGCGGTCGTTGGTGGCTTCCCCAGCGGCCGGCAAGTGCTCGCACACCTCAGCCGGACCCGGGCGACCCGCCGAAAAGCTGACATCGCGCCAGGCGCGCGGCCATGGCTCACACGGCAGTTTTATGGGCCGGACAGAGTCTACTTCAGGGAAGCCGGCAAAGCGAACCGGGGCTCGCCTTGCCGTGCCCCGGCTGTGCGCTACCCCGCCCAGCCGTGCGCTGCCTTGCCCAGCCCTGCCTTGCCTGATTCTCCAAAGTAGACCTCAGCGGCGAGCACCGTCCGGGCTTGGCTATGACCGAGGCCGCTGGTCCTGCGGCACCACGTACGTTCCCCTGCCGTGCATCGTCACGATAAGGCCCTGCCGGCGCAGCAGTTCCATCGACTTGCGGATCGTGTTGTAGGCGACCCCGTACTCAATCGCGACATCCCGCTCAGGCTGCATGCGCTGACCTCCGGCCAGCTCTCCCGCCTCGATGCGGGCGGCGATGTGCTCGGCGACCTGCACATACATCAGCCGCAGCGGGTCCGGGCTGAACGGTGGCACCGTCATACGCACCAACGTAGAGGTCACGTGACCAGCATAAACGCTCCGTAGCCTTCCACCAGCTTGCTACAGTTGTCCGGTAGTCACGTAGCGGCCCCGGCCGGTGCTTCCACACCAAACCGGGGCCTGACCGGAAAGCGAGTCCGGCTATGACAGATCATGGCGCACAACGCTGGCCCGAGGTAACTACATCAGACGCGCCAGGGCTGGCGACCACGGCGCCAGAGCTGGCGACCACGGCGCACGGGCTCGCGACCACAGCGCACGAGCTTGACCGGGCTCGCCGCCGCCTATCCGGCGTTCCGGTTCAGCCGCGAGACCGTCGGCCGTCACGGGCCATGCTGGATCGCCGAGCGGGTCGACCGCCTTGGCTACGGCGTCCACACGGTGATCACGGCGGACATCGGAGAACTCCGCACTGCCTTAGGCAGCCGGACAGCCGATCTGGATGAGTCCGGCCGTGCTCGGTGACGCCGGTCTCGCCCGGCTGTTGGCCGCCGTCTGGGCCCACCCGCCGCGGTCCGGCCCACCCGCTGCCGTGCGGCCCACCCGCCGCCGTGTGGCCTAGCTGCCCGCGGGCGGGCCGCCGATCTCGTCATGATGGCCGCCGATCTCGTCATGATGGCCGCCGAGCTCGTCATGATGATGGCCAAGCTGGCCGCGGCGGCTGCCGCCTGGCCCGGAGCCCATGATCCAGCGGCCCGCCATGATGGCGCCCCACGGTCCGGCTACCCACAGTGGCCATGGGTACCCGAAGCCGCTCAGCATCCAGATCACCGTGCACAACAGTGTCACACCGAGCCAGGACCCCCAGGCCGCCTGCCAGGCTGGAGAGAATCGGCCGCGGCCGCGGCCCAGCGTGTCAAGGACATTGGCAGCCGGCGAGTCGGCTGAGACATTCCGGTTCCGCGACAGCGACGCGGTTGGCAGCGGGTAGAAGTCGACGGCCGGAAGGTCCGCGGTCAGCTCATCAAGATCGCCGATCGTCTTGGCCTCGAAAACCTTGTCCAGTCGTTCGTTGAACTCTGCTGGATCGAGCCGACCCACGGCGTGATGCTCGCGCAGCAGTGCCGCTGTGCGATCCCGGTCTTGGTCGGAAGCCCGGATCCTTGGATCGGACGCCATCAGGTCCTCCTCAGCCGCTAAGGCGGGTGCCGGCGGGCTCGTGCCCGGCATCGGAGGATTCGCGGGCGGGCCCGTGTCCGGCATCGGCGGACTCGCGCGCGGGCTGGCGCAATCCGTCTTCGGAATCCGGGGCGAAGCCGGCCACCTGCTCGATGCCGACGCCAGACTGCGAGAAACCGCTGGTGCCACCGTCTATCGCCGTCAGGACCCACGGTCCGTCCGCCGTGATCGCCACCGTGTGCTCGAAATGAGCCGCGAGGCTACCGTCAGCAGTGACGACGGTCCAGCCGTCGTCGAGCAGCCGGGTCTGCCGCCTGCCGAGCACCAGCATCGGCTCGATCGCCAGCGCCATCCCCTCGGCCAGCAGCGGGCCCCGGCCCGGCTTGCCATAGTTCGGCACCGGCGGGTGCATGTGCATCTGGCTGCCGATGCCGTGCCCGGTGTACTCCTGGACCAGCCGGTAACTGCCGCTTGCCCGTGCGCTGGTCTCGATCGCATGCGAGATATCCGACAGCCGGCGGCCTGCGACCGCGGTGGCCAGGCCATGCCACAGCGCCCGCTCGCATGCCTGCAGCAGCGCGGTCACCTGATCGGGAACCGGCCCTACCGTGACGGTCACGGCGGCATCGCCATGCCAGCCGCCGACGATGGCGCCGGCATCAATCGAGATCACGTCCCCGGCGGCCAGCGTGGCATCGTCGCGCGGGATGCCATGCACGATCTGGTCGTTTATCGATGTGCAGATCGTTGCCGGATATCCGTGATAGCCCTTGAATGACGACTGCGCGCCTGCGTCGCGGATCTCCCGCTCGGCGATGGCGTCAAGCTCGGCCGTGCTGATGCCGAGCTCGACGGCAGCCGCGACCTGGCGCAGCATCCGGGCAACGACCAGGCCGGCCTCCCGCATCAAGGCAAGCTGGCCTGGCGTCTTGATCTCGACCGATGATTCCCGCCTGCGCCGCATTGCCTTTGTGCCTCCCACTACACCGTACCCGCAGCGATGGGAACGCCGCTATCAGCGAACAAAGCGTCGGAGCGCGATCAGAGCGCGCTCGGTGACATCCTCGACCGGGCCGGTGGCATCGATGCCGAGCAGGATGCCCTCGTCGGCGTAATAGGAGATCAGCGGCTGGGTTTGCTTCTGGTAGACCTCAAGCCGGTGCCTGATGGTTTTCTCGCGGTCGTCATCTCGCTGGAACAGGTCGCCACCGCATTCATCGCATTGTCCGGGCCGGGATGGCGGGTCGAACGCCACGTGCCAGACCCGGCCGCACTTGCGGCAGGTGCGGCGGCCGGACAGCCGCCTGATCACCTCGTCATGATCAACCACCAGTTCGAGCACCAGCTCCAGCCGCAGATCCCAGTCGGCCAGCATCTTCTTCAGCGTCTCGGCCTGGGGAACATTGCGCGGGAAGCCGTCGAGCAGGAAGCCGGACTGAGCGTCGTCCTCCTGCAGCCTGGTCGCCACCATAGCGACGGTGATCTCATCAGGGACCAGGTCGCCGCGGTCCATGAAGGCCTTGGCCTGGCGGCCAAGCTCGGTGCCAACGCTGACGTTGTACCGGAAGATGTCACCTGTGGAAACCTTCGGGATCGCCAGGTGGGAGGCTATGAACTGGGCCTGCGTCCCCTTGCCCGCACCGGGGGGCCCGACGAGGACGACTCGCACTACCTGAGGAAGCCCTCGTAGTTACGCTGCTGTAGCTGGCTCTCGATCTGCTTGACCGTATCCAGTCCGACGCCAACCATGATCAGGATGCTGGTGCCGCCCAGCGGGAACTGAGTGCCCGCGTTCACCAGCCAGATAGCCAGCATCGGGATCAGCGCGATGAAGCCCAGGTAGAACGAGCCAGGGGCGGTCAGCCGGTTGAGCACGAAACGCAGGTAGCCGGCGGTTGGCCCGCCCGGACGGATACCGGGGATGAACCCGCCGGACTTCTTCATGTTGTCGGCCACCTCGTCTGGATTGAAGGTGATCGACACGTAGAAGTAGGTGAAGAGGATGATCAGGACGAAGAAACCGCCCATATAGTATGGATCGTCCCCCCGGACCAGATGAGACTGGACCCAGACCGACCAGCCCGATGTCGCGGTCGACTTGCCGAACAGATTGGCGGCAAGGGCCGGGATGTACAGCAGCGACGAGGCGAAGATCACCGGGATGACGCCGGCCTGGTTCACCTTGAGCGGGATGTAGGTGGAGGTACCGCCATACATCTTGCGGCCTACCATCCGCTTGGCGTACTGCACCGGGATTCGACGCTGCGCCTGCTCCATGAACGCCACCGCCGCCACGGTCAGCACACCGACCGCCAGCACGATCAGGAAGATGAAGTTGCCCCTGGTCTTCAAGATCTGGTACAGCTGACCGGGAACGACGGCGACGACCTGGGTGAAGATCATCAGCGACATGCCGTTGCCGATACCGCGGTCGGTGATCAGCTCGCCCAGCCACATGATCACCGCAGTGCCAGCGGTCAGGCAGATCACCATCGTGGCAATAGTGAACACCGAGGTGTTCGGCACCAGACTGGTCGGGCACGAGGTCCCGAACAGGCTGGACGGGTTCTCCGCCAGCGCGACGATCGCGGTGGACTGCAGGATCGCCAGGCCGATGGTCAGGTAACGCGTGTACTGGGTGATCTTCGCGGTTCCCGAACCGCCTTCCTGCCGCAGTGTCTCAAGCCGCGGGATCACCACGGCGAGCAACTGCAGGATGATGCTGGCGGTGATGTACGGCATGATGCCGAGCGCGAACACCGTCAGCTTGAGCAGCGCGCCGCCGCTGAGCACGTTGATCAGACCGAGGGCGCTGCTGGTGCTTCCCTTCAGACAGGTATTCACCGCGCGCTCCGAGATTCCCGGCGTCGGCAGCGAAGCCCCGAGCCGGAAGATCACGATGATGAAGAGCGTGAAGAGCAGCTTCTTGCGCAGGTCCGGCGTCCGGAACGCCTGGTAGAACGCGGTCAGCATACGCCGTCCTGAAGTCGAAGGGTCAACGTCAACTGCCGCTCCCTGTCGCTGGCGCCCGCGTCAGACCGCCGGGTGCCGCGTGGCATAAGCGCGACATGCACGCCGAAGTCTAACGTGCCGATGGCACTCCGGCAGCCGCCTGCAACGTACCAGTACCGGGGCGGTGCGAGCACCGTCGGTGCTAACCCTGCCCCGGCGCTGGCGGCGGTCATGTCAGATCGTGGTGGCGGTGCCGCCTGCCGCGGTGATCTTCTCGATCGCCGAAGCAGAGAACCCGTGCGCGGTCACCCGCAGTCCGCTGACGGCGTCACCGGACCCAAGCACCTTGACTAGCTCGCCCGGGCGGACGGCGCCGCGCGCGGCCAGGTCTTCTGGGGTCACCTCGCCGCCGCCCGGGTACAGGGCGGCCAGCCGGTCCAGATTGACCACCTGATAGCTGGTCTTGAACCGCGCGTTGCTGAACCCCTTCAGCTTCGGCAGCCTGCGATGCAGCGGCATCTGACCGCCCTCGAACGCAGGCGACACAGTGGTCCGCGCCTTACTGCCCTTGGTGCCGCGCCCGGCCGTCTTACCTTTGGATCCCTCGCCGCGGCCCACCCTGGTCTTCGCGGTGTGCGCACCAGGCGCCGGGCGCAGGTGATGTATCTTCAGGCCGGCCTTGCCGCCCTGAGCCTTACCGGCATCTGCCATGTCAGTGCACCTCCTCCACGGTGACCAGATGGCGAACCACCTGGATCATGCCGCGGATCTCCGGCCGGTCGGCCTTGACCACCGTGTCGCCGATCCGGTGCAGGCCGAGCGAACGCAGCGAGTTACGCTGCGCGCTGGTGCCGCCGATCTTCGACTTGGTCTGGGTAACCTTCAGCTCCGCCATCTGCTGCTCCCGGTCAACTGCTCGGCTCGGCAACGCTGGCCGCCGCGGTCCGCGCCCGGAGCATGGCTGCCGGGGCTACGTGCTCGATCGGCAGGCCGCGCCGGGCCGCGATCTCCTCTGGCCGGCTGAGGCTCTTCAGCGCGGCCACCGTCGCGTGCACCACGTTGATCGGATTGGACGAGCCGAGTGAACGCGACAGCACGTCGTGCACGCCCGCGCATTCAAGCACAGCGCGCACCGGACCGCCGGCGATGACGCCAGTACCCGGGCTGGCCGGCTTCAGCAGGACCACGCCGGCGGTTTCCTCGCCCTGCACGGTGTGCGGGATGGTCCCGCCAATTCTCGGGACCTTGAAGAAGGACTTCTTCGCAGCCTCGACGCCCTTGGCGATCGCGGCGGGCACCTCTTTTGCCTTGCCGTATCCCACACCGACCGTGCCGTTGCCGTCTCCGACCACCACCAGGGCGGTGAAGCTGAATCGGCGGCCACCCTGGACGACCTTGGCCACCCGGTTGATGGTGACCACGCGCTCAAGGTAGGCGGTGCCCTTCTCGGCCGCGCCGCCGCGGCGGTCATCGCGGCGATCCCGCCGCTCACCGCCGCCGCTGCCGGCACCTGGCCCGGCACCGCGCCGCGCAGTTGCTGCCATCAGATTGTCCTTCTCTCGTTGCTGCGAATGCCGGGGGGCGGCACGTCGGCCGACCCGGTGCTAGTCGTCACAGTGCTGCTGACCACGGGGCTGCTGACCACGGGGCTGCTGGCCCCGCGGCTGCTGACCACGGGGCTGCTGATCACGGGACTGGTCTTCACAGAGCCAGCCCGCCTTCACGCGCACCGTCGGCGAGGGCGGCGATCCTCCCGTGGTAGGCATTGCCGCCGCGGTCGAGCACTGCCCCGACCACGCCGGCCGCGACGGCACGCTCGGCGAGCAGCTTGCCCACCTGACGTGCCTTCGCCGTTTTGTCGCCGCTGCTCTGGCGGATCTCCGCTTCCAGGGTAGAGGCAGAAGCCAGCGTATGGCCCGCCACGTCATCGATCAGCTGGGCGAAGATGTTCCTAGCTGAGCGGCTAACGACCAGCCTGGGTCGGACCGGGCTGCCGGAGATCTTCTTGCGTACCCGCAGATGACGGCGGGTCCGCGAGGCAGCATGCGCCGCAGTCCTGCTCCTGCTGCGGACGTGCGCCGTAGTTCTGGTGCCAGCCATGTCTTACTTACCAGCCTTCCCGGCCTTGCGGCGAATCTGCTCGCCCTGGTACCGCACGCCCTTGCCCTTATACGGCTCGGGCTTGCGGAGCTTGCGGATATTGGCGGCGACCTGGCCGACCTGCTGCTTGTCGATTCCCTCGACGACGAACCTGGTGGGCGTCTCCACCCGGAATGCGATCCCGTCCGGCGGGCTGACCAGGATCGGGTGGCTGAAGCCGAGCGCGAACTCAAGGTCCTTGCCCCTGGCCTGCACTCGGTATCCCACGCCCACAATCTCCAAGGTCTTGGCATAGCCCTCGGTCACGCCCACGACCATGTTCGCGATCAGTGAGCGGGACAGGCCGTGCAGCGCGCGGACCTCGCCTTCGTCCGATGGCCTGGTGACGGCGATCGCGCCAGCGCTGTGGCTGACCTCGATCGGCGCGGCGATCTCAACGTGCAGGCTGCCCTTCGGACCCTGCACGCGCACTTCGCGGCCGTTGATGGTGACGTCGACGCCGGTAGGCACGACGACGGGCATCCGTCCGATTCGTGACATCGTCGGCTCCTACCAGACGTAGGCGAGGACTTCCCCACCTACGCCCTTCCTGTTCGCCTGCTTGTCGGTCATCAGGCCGGCCGAGGTCGAGATGATCGCTACTCCCAGCCCGCCGAGCACCCTGGGCAGGTTGTCCTTGCGCGCGTACACCCGCAGACCTGGCTTAGAGACCCGCTTGATGCCGGCGATAGAGCGCTCCCGTGACGGGCCGTACTTCAGCCCGATCACGAGGTTCCTGCCGACCTCCGCGTCCTCCACGCGCCAGCTTGCGATGTAGCCCTCCTGCTGGAGGATCTCGGCGATGTGCACCTTGATCTTGGAGTGCGGCATGGTCACTGCATCGTGGTATGCCGAGTTGGCGTTGCGCAGACGAGTCAGCATGTCTGCGACCGGGTCGGTCATGGTCATGGCCTGGTGGCCCTCCTCGCCGCGGTTTCCCCTGCGGGACCTGCGGCGTGGTCAGTGGGCGCCAGAGCGCCCAGATCGGTCTTCTTGCCGGGCGCTCGCGCGCCCGGTTCTGTCCGCCTTGCGGCGGCTACCAGCTGGATTTGGTGATACCTGGCAGTTCACCGCGGTGTGCCATGGTGCGGAAGCAGATCCGGCACAGGCCGAACTTGCGGTAGACGGCGCGCGGCCGTCCGCACCTGGAGCACCTGGTGTACGCACGCACGTCGTACTTGGGCTTGCGCTTAGCCTTGGCGATCAGGCTCTTCTTCGCCACTACTCAGCTCTCCTTGAACGGGAAGCCAAGCCGTCGCAGCAGCGAACGGCCTTGCTCATCGGTGGTCGCGGTCGTGACCAGGGTGACGTCCATGCCGCGCTGCCGGTCGACCTGATCGGGATTGATCTCATGGAACATCAGCTGCTCGGTCAGCCCGAAGGTGTAGTTCCCCCGGCCGTCGAACTGCCGGTCGGACAGACCACGGAAGTCGCGGATCCTGGGCAGCGCCAGGGAAAGCATCCGGTCGCAGAACTCCCACATGCGGTCCCCGCGCAACGTGACGTGAACGCCGATCGGCATGCCCTCCCTGAGCTTGAACTGGGCGATCGACTTGCGGGCACGGGCGACGGCCGGTTTCTGGCCGGTTATCACGGTGAGGTCCCTGACCGCGCCCTCGATCAGCTTGGCGTCCCTGGCCGCCTCGCCGACGCCCATGTTCACCACGATCTTGACGAGGTTCGGCACCTGCATCACGTTGGCGAAGGCGAACTCCTCGCGCAGCGCCGGGGCGATCTCGCTGGCATAGCGCTCCTTCAGCCGGGGCGGCACCCGCTCGGCGACCGCTGTCGCAGTGCCCGAGCCGCCGCCGACCAGGTCTGCAGCCTCAGTCGACCCGGCAGCCGCCCGGCCGGACGCGCTGCTGGCTCTGCTCTGCCCGCCGCCTGCCCTGGCTGGCTGGCTGGCTGCCCTGCCGGACTGGCCGCCGCTCTTACCCTGAGCGCCGCCTTTGCCCTGAGCGCCGCCCTTGCCCTGGGCGCCGCCCTTGCCGGACTTGGTCGCTGCCATCAGACGTCCTTACCGCTCGGCCGGGTGACCCGGATCTTGGTCTCACCGTCGAACCGGAAACCGGCCCGAGCAGGCTTCTTCGTCTCGGGGTCGATCAGGGCCACATTGCTCACGTGGATGAGGGCCTCCTGGTGCACGATGCCGCCTTCCTTGGCACCGCGGCGACCCTGGTAGTTGACCTTCGTGTTCTTCTTGATCATGCTGACGCCCTGCACGAGCACCCGCTGGCGGCCAGGATCGACCAGGATCACGG
Source organism: uncultured Actinomycetota bacterium (assembly GCA_963850875.1). GTDB lineage: Bacteria > Actinomycetota > Actinomycetes > Streptosporangiales > Streptosporangiaceae > Chersky-822. The sequence goes on along the minus strand of CAWKNA010000002.1, from coordinate 343,882 downwards.
TGCCCTCACGGCCGCGATCCTTGCCAGCTATCACCACGACGCGGTCACCCTTCTTAATCTTCATTCCGCGGGCCTTGCCCGGCTCGGATCGCTTCGCGGCCCCGTTGCTTGACGCACCGCTCCTAGCCATCACAGCACCTCCGGTGCGAGCGAGATGATCCTCATGAACCGCTTCTCGCGCAGCTCCCGGCCAACCGGCCCGAAGATGCGGGTGCCTCGCGGATCCCCGCCGTCCCTGATCAGAACCGCGGCGTTCTCGTCGAAGCGGATGTAGGAGCCGTCACCGCGGCGGCGCTCCTTGCGCGTCCGCACCACGACGGCCTTGACCACGTCGCCTTTCTTGACTCCCGCACCAGGCAGGGCGTCCTTGACGGTGGCCACGATGACGTCGCCGATGCCCGCGTATCGTCGGCCCGATCCGCCGAGCACGCGGATACACAAGAGCTCCTTGGCACCGGTGTTGTCGGCGACCTTGAGCCGCGACTCCTGCTGGATCACGTCAACTCCTGCTTGTTCTCTCCGGCCTGGCCCGGGTGGACCCGGCTTGGCCCGGATGGTCCCGCTGTTCGTTAGTGCCGGTCTACCGTCCCGCCGTAAGAAGGAACGGGCTACCGGGGTCTGCTACTTCGCCTTCTCCACGATCTCCGCGATCCGCCAGCGCTTGGTAGCCGACATCGGCCGGGTCTCCTGTAGCACCACCCGGTCACCGACGCCGCAGGCATTCGCCTCGTCATGCGCCACGTACTTCCTGGTCCGGCGGATGACCTTGCCGTACTTCGGGTGCTTGACCCGGTCCTCCACGATCACGATGACGGTCTTGTCCATCTTGTCGCTGACCACAAGGCCCTCCCGGACCTTCCGGTAGCCACGGGTCGGCCCGCCGCTGGTCGCCTCACTCATTCTCATCAGCCTCCTGCTCCAGCGTCACGATGCCGAGTTCCCGCTCACGCTTCACCGTGTAGATGCGAGCGATCTCCTTGCGCACGGAGCGGAGCCGACCATGGCTCTCCAGCTGTCCGGTCGCCGCCTGGAAGCGGAGATTGAACAGCTCGATCTTCGCCTCGGCCAGCTTTCCGTCCAGTTCCTCTTCGCTCAGCACCCGCAGATCGTTCGCTGGCAGTGTCTTCGGCATCACGCCTCACCCACTTCACGCTTGACGAACTTGCACTTCATGGGCAGCTTGTGCATGGCGCGGCGGAGCGCTTCCCTGGCCACTGGCTCAGAGACTCCGGACAGCTCGAACATGACCCGACCCGGCTTGACGTTGGCGATCCACCACTCTGGTGCACCCTTGCCTGAGCCCATCCGGGTCTCGGCTGGCTTCTTGGTCAGCGGACGATCCGGGTAGATCGTGATCCACACCTTGCCGCCACGGCGGATGTGCCGGGTCATGGCAATCCGGGCGGCCTCGATCTGCCGGTTGCTTACGTAGGCATGCTCGACTGCCTGGATGCCGTACTCGCCGAACGCCACCCTGGTGCCGCCCTTAGCAGCGCCTGACCGGTCCGGCCGGTGCTGCTTGCGATGCTTGGTCCTGCGGGGGATGAGCATGGATCAGCCCTCCTCCCCCGTCGCCGCCCGCGCGCCGACGGCCTCGGCCGACCTGGCCCGCGGTTCATGCTGGGACGCCGACGCGGACTCAGGCGCCTTGCTGCCCCGATCTGTTCCGTCCGGCGACCCCGGCCGACGCCCGCGCCGCTGCGCGACCGCTGGTGGCCGGTCCCGGCCGCCTGGCCGTTGCCCGGCCCGCAGCCCCGCCGCGGCAGCTTCACGCTCGGCCCGCGTCGCAGCGGCATCGCCGCGGTAGATCCAGACCTTCACGCCGATCCGTCCGAACGTGGTACGCGCCTCGTAGAAGCCGTAGTCGATGTCGGCCCGCAGCGTGTGCAGCGGAACGCGGCCCTCGCGGTAGAACTCGGACCGCGACATCTCGGCCCCGCCCAGGCGTCCGGCACACTGCACCCGGATCCCCTTGGCACCGCCCTTCATGGCGGTCTGCATGGCCTTGCGCATGGCCCGCCGGAACGAGACTCGGCTGGACAGCTGCTCGGCCACGCCCTGGGCGACGAGCTGGGCGTCGATCTCGGGGTTCTTGACCTCGAGAATGTTCAGCTCGATCCGGCGCCCGGTCAGCTTCTCCAGATCACCTCTGATCCGGTCAGCCTCCGCGCCGCGCCGGCCAATGACAATTCCCGGCCGTGCGGTGTGGATCCACACCTTGACCTTGTCTTTGTCCTCGCGCTCGATCTCCACCTTCGAGATACCGGCTCGTTCCATGCCGCGCTGCAGCATCCGGCGGATGGCGACATCCTCCGCGACGTAATCCTTGTACAGCTTGTCGGCGAACCACCGGCTCTTGAAGTCGGTGGTGATACCCAGCCGGAACCCGTGCGGATTCACTTTCTGGCCCACTAGCGGGTCCTCTCCTTGCGGTTTGCGGCGCCGCGGCTTGACACGCTGCGGTTTGCTGCACTGCGGTTTGCTGCACCGCGGTTTGCTGCACCGCGGCTTCCAGCACCGCGGTCAGAATCCTCACCGCGGTCGGAAACGATGACCGTGATATGGCTCGTTCGCTTGTTGATCCGGTAGCCCCGGCCCTGCGCACGCGGCCTGAACCGCTTCAGCGTCGGACCTTCGTCCACCCAGGCCCGGCTGACCACCAGCGTGTTGGCGGTGGCCCGCCCGGTGTACTCGGCGTTGGCAATGGCGCTCGCCAGCACCTTGCCGACGGGGTCACTCGCCGACTGCGGCGCGAAGGCGAGCACCGCCTGCGCCTGCTCAGCAGGCAGCCCGCGGATCAGGTCCACCACCCGGCGGGCCTTCCGCGGCGTGACGCGCACATACCGCGCCTTTGCCCTCGCTTCCATCGGTCCTGCCTCGCTCTCTCCCGCTCGCCGGGACCGCCGGGCCATTGGGCCCGGGACCCGGCGGCGCGCCGATGTCTGGATGTCTGGTGTGGTCGGCCGCCGCTAGCGGCGGCTTCGGCGGTCGTCCTTAACGTGGCTGCGGAACGTGCGGGTCGGCGCGAACTCGCCGAGCTTGTGCCCGACCATCGACTCGGTGACGAACACCGGCACGTGCTTGCGGCCGTCGTGCACCGCGATCGTGTGGCCTAGCATCGCCGGGACGATCATCGAACGGCGCGACCACGTCTTGATGACGTTCTTGGTGCCCTTGGAGTTCTGCACGTCCACCTTCTGCATCAGGTGGCCGTCCACGAACGGGCCCTTCTTTAGGCTACGAGGCATCGTCGGGTGCTCCTACCGCTTCTTCTTCGCGCGCCGTCGGGTGATCAGCTTGTCGCTTGGCTTGTGCGCGCGCCGGGTCCTGCCCTCGGGCTGACCCCACGGGCTGACCGGGTGCCGGCCGCCTGAGGTCTTGCCCTCGCCGCCGCCAAGCGGGTGGTCGATCGGGTTCATCGCGACACCGCGGACGCTCGGCCTGCGGCCCTTCCAGCGGCTTCGGCCAGCCTTGCCGAGCTTGACATTGCCCTGCTCGGCGTTGCTGACCTCACCGATGGTGGCCCGGCAGTTCGCGTCTACCAGCCGGATCTCACCGGATGGCATCCGCAGGTGCGCGTGCTTGCCCTCCTTGGCAAGCAACTGGACCCCGGACCCGGCCGACCGCGCGATCTTCGCGCCGCCGCCTGGCCTGAGCTCGATCGCGTGCACGACGGTGCCGGTCGGGATGTTCCGCAGCGGAAGGCAGTTGCCCGCCTTGATGTCCGCATCCGGGCCGTTCTCCACCACGTCGCCCTGACCCAGTCCGCTCGGCGCGATGATGTAGCGCTTCTCGCCGTCCGCGTAGTGCAGCAGCGCGATCCTGGCGGTCCGGTTCGGGTCGTACTCGATGTGCGCGACCTTGGCCGGGACGCCGTCCTTGTCCGCCCGCCGGAAGTCAATCACCCGGAAGGAGCGCTTGTGCCCGCCGCCCTGGTGCCTGGCGGTGATCCGGCCGTGCACGTTCCGGCCGCCCCGCCCGTGCAGCGGGCGGACGAGCGCCTTCTCCGGCTCGCTCCGCGTCACTTCGGCGAAGTCCGAGCCGCTGGCGCCCCGCCTGCCCGGGGTTGTCGGCTTGTACTTGCGGATGCCCATGTCTGCTCAAAGCTCCAATGCTCGTCCGGCCGGTCTAGGCCGGGCCGCCGATGTCGATCCGCTCGCCTGCGGCAAGGCTGACGATGGCGCGCTTAGTGTCCGGTCGCTTGCCCCAGCCGGCCCGGGTGCGGCGCCGCTTGCCTGGCCGGTTGAGCGTGTTCACGCCGGTCACCCTCACGTGGAAAACCGCCTCCACCGCCTGGCGGATCTGGGTCTTGTTGGCGTGCGGGGCGACGATGAACGTGTACTTGTTGAACTCGTCCTGGAGTCCGTAGCTCTTCTCCGAGATCACCGGCCTGAGCAGGATGTCCCGGTGGTTGAAAATCTTGCTCACCGCTCCTCGCCTTCTGGCTGGCCGGTCCGGCCGGCCCGCGCCACGAACGACGCCAGTGCCGTGGCTGTGAAGACCACCCGGTCGCTGACCAGCACGTCGTAGGTGTTCAGCTGGCCGGGATCGATCAGGTGCACGCCGGGCAGGTTCCGCAGGCTCTTCCAGGTGACCTGGTCCGAGCTTTCCGCGACCACCAGCATGGCTGTCTGGCCGGGAACGGCGCCGGTCGCCACCGTCAGCACGGCGAGTGCGTCCCTGGTCTTCGGCTCGCCGCCGTCGACGAAGCCATCGACCACATGGACCAGGCCGTGCCTGGCCCGGTCCGACAGAGCGCCGCGCAGGGCGGCCGCCTTCATCTTCTTGGGCGTCTTCTGCGCATATGAGCGCGGGACCGGGCCATGGACCACGCCGCCGCCGGTGAACTGCGGCGCGCGGAGCGAGCCCTGCCTCGCCCGGCCGGTGCCCTTCTGCCGGTATGGCTTGCGGCCACCGCCACGGACCTCACCACGGGTCTTGGTCGAATGGGTGCCCTGCCTGGCCGCCGCTTGCTGGGCCACGACCACCTGGTGAATCAGCGGGACATTTACCTTGGCGTCGAAGATGTCGGCCGGCAGGTCGGTGGCTGGGGTGCCACCTTCGGAATCGGCCTTCGCCTTGCTGGCCCCGGTCTTCCCGGCCGAGGCCTTGGCCGGGAAGACCGGGGCCTTCGCCGCCGGGGCCTTCAGAGCCGGGGCCTTGGCCGCGGACTCCTTGGCCGCGGACTCCTTGGCCGCGGACTCCTTAGCCGTCGACTCCTTAGCCGTCGACTCCTTAGCCGTCGACTCCTTAGCCGTCGACTCCTTAGCCGTCGACTCCTTAGCCGTCGCCGTCGACTCCGTGGCCGCGGATTCTTTCGCCGCTGACTCCTTCGCCGCTGCGGCCTGAACCGCCGGCTTCCTGGCTGCCGGAGCCTTAGCCGAAGGCTCCTTGACGGCCGAAGCCTTGGCCTCAGACTCCTGCTCCGCCGGCACTGGCTCAGTTGCCTGCGCCGCGGCCGTCTCCGCGGCCGATTCCTGGCCGACCGGTACCTTGGCGTCCTCGGATTCCGCACTCATCGTGCCGCACCCGCCTCTCCTGTCCGCGCGCCTGCGCCGAGCGGGGACTTGACCGCGCTGCGCACCAGGACCAGGCCGCCAGCCGGTCCTGGGACGGCACCCTTGATCAGCAGCAGACCGCGATCGGCGTCCACGGCATGCAGGGTCAGGTTCAGCACCGTGGTGCGCTCCCCGCCCATCCGGCCAGCCATCCGCAGCCCCTTGAATACGTGGCCGGGATATGCGCACCCGCCGATCGAACCCGGCGAGCGGTGCTTGCGCTGAGTGCCGTGCGATGCGCTCAGTCCGCGAAAGCCGTGCCGCTTCATCACCCCGGCGAAGCCCTTGCCCTTGCTGGTGGCGGTGACATCGACCAGCTCGCCGGCCTCGAACGCCTCGGCGGTGACCTCCTGGCCGAGCGTGTAATCAGACGCGTCATCGGTGCGCAGCTCCACCAGGTAGCGGCGCGGCGTCACGCCCGCCTTGGCGAAGTGACCGGCCTTCGGCTTGTTCACCCGGCGCGGGTCGATGTCGCCATAGCCCAGCTGGACCGCGGCATAGCCGTCGGCATCCGCGCTCCGCACCGCGGTAACGACGCACGGACCGGCGGCCACGACGGTGACCGGGACGATCTTCCCATCGTCGCTGAAGACCTGGGACATGCCGAGCTTGGTGCCCAGAACCCCTCTGATCTGCTTCGTCATCTCGGTCAAGTCCCTTAAAGCTTGATCTGGATGTCGACGCCGGCAGGCACGTCGAGCCGCATCAGCGCGTCGACTGTCTTCGGCGTCGGGTCGATAATGTCGATCAACCGCTTGTGCGTGCGCATCTCGAAGTGCTCACGCGAGTCCTTGTACTTGTGCGGTGACCGGATCACGCAGTACACGTTCTTCTCCGTCGGCAGCGGCACCGGTCCGACCACCTTCGCCCCAGTCCGCATGACGGTGTCGACAATCTTCCGCGCCGAGCTATCGATCACCTCATGGTCATAGCTCTTAAGCCGAATGCGGATCTTCTCTCCCGCCATGGTTGGCCATCCGTCCTTACTGCTTCTTTAGCCTTAGTGCTTCGGATCCGCGCGGTGTGACAGGGGTGTCCGTTGCCGCGGTACTCAGTTTGTGCTCGGTGCCCAGGGGTCCCGGTCGATCGCGTTCAGCGACGACCGGGAGTCCCCTAGGTACCGGGCGCCCGTTACTTGTTGATCTTCGTGACCCGCCCAGCCCCGACGGTCCGCCCGCCCTCGCGGATAGCGAAGCGCAGGCCTTCCTCCATGGCGATCGGCTGGATCAGCTCCACCTTCATCTCGGTGTTGTCACCGGGCAGCACCATCTCGGTGCCTTCCGGCAGGTTGACCACACCGGTCACGTCGGTGGTCCGGAAGTAGAACTGCGGACGGTAGTTGTTGAAGAACGGCGTGTGCCGACCGCCCTCGTCCTTGGACAGGATGTAGACCTGGGCGTCGAACTGGGTGTGCGGGGTGTTGGTGCCCGGCTTGATGATGACCTGGCCGCGCTCCACCTCCTCGCGCTTGATCCCGCGGAGCAGCAGGCCAGCGTTGTCGCCCGCCTGACCCTCGTCCAGGATCTTGTGGAACATCTCGACCCCGGTCACGGTGGACTTCTGGGCCTTCTCCTTGATGCCGATGATCTCGACCTCGTCACCGGTGTGAATCTTGCCGCGCTCGATCCGCCCGGTCACCACGGTGCCGCGGCCGGTGATCGAGAACACGTCCTCGACCGGCATCAGGAACGGCTTCTCGGTGTCCCTGACCGGCTCGGGGATGCTGTCGTCGCAGGCATCCATCAGCTCGAGCACCCGGGAGCCCCACTCGGGGTCTCCCTCAAGCGCCTTCAGCGCCGAGACCCGGATGACCGGGACGTCGTCGCCGGGGAACTCGTACGCGCTGAGCAGCTCGCGGACCTCGAGCTCAACCAGCTGAAGGATGTCCTCGTCGTCGACCATGTCGGCCTTGTTCAGCGCGACCACGATGTAGGGCACGCCGACCTGACGCGCCAGCAGCACGTGCTCGCGGGTCTGTGGCATCGGCCCGTCGGTCGCCGCGACCACCAGAATGGCACCGTCCATCTGGGCCGCACCGGTGATCATGTTCTTGATGTAGTCGGCGTGACCTGGGCAGTCAACATGCGCGTAGTGACGCTTCTCGGTCTGGTACTCCACGTGCGAGATCGAGATCGTGATCCCGCGCTCCCGCTCTTCCTTCGCGTTGTCGATCTGATCGAAGGGTGTGAATGGATTAACATCCGGGAACTTGTCATGGAGCACCTTGGTGATCGCCGCGGTCAGAGTGGTCTTCCCGTGGTCGATATGACCGATGGTGCCGATGTTGACGTGCGGCTTGGTCCGCTGGAACTTGGCCTTCGCCACTGGTGTCTCCTCGTTGCGATCGTTCCCCACGGCTGTGGGGGCCTGGCGCTCACGCGGGCGCCTGTTGCTGATGGCTGTTTGGCTGGCTGACTACTGCCTTGCTGCTGTCTACTCGCCTCTGGCTTTGGCGATGATCTCCTTGGCAATGCTGGGCGGAACCTCGGCATACGAGTCGAACTGCATGGTGTAGTCCGCCCGGCCCTGCGAACGGCTGCGCAGATCTCCCACGTAGCCGAACATCTCGGACAGCGGTACGAGGGCGGTAACGACCCGCGTCCCGGTCCGTTCCTCCATGGCCTGGATCTGGCCGCGGCGACTGTTCAGGTCGCCGATGACGTCCCCCATATAGTCCTCCGGCGTCCTGACCTCCACCGCCATCAGCGGCTCGAGCAGGACCGGGTCGGCATGGGCGGCCGCCTTCTTGAACGCCATCGATCCGGCGATCTTGAAGGCGAGTTCGGAGGAGTCCACCTCGTGGTAGGCACCGTCGGTCAGCGTGACCTTCACGTCGACCATCGGATAGCCGGCCAGGACGCCGAACTCGGCGGCTTCCTGGCATCCGGTGTCCACCGACGGGATGTACTCGCGCGGAATCCGGCCGCCGGTGACCTTGTTCTCGAACTCGTAGCCGCCGCCGTCACCGCCTGTCGGCTCCAGGTTGATGATCACCCGCGCGAACTGGCCGGAGCCTCCGGTCTGCTTCTTGTGGGTGTACTCCACCTTCTCGACCTTCTTGCGGATGGTCTCCCGGTAGGCGACCTGCGGACGGCCGATGTTGGCCTCGACCCTGAACTCCCGCTTCATCCGCTCGACCAGCACCTCAAGGTGCAGCTCGCCCATGCCGGAGATGATCGTCTGGCCGGTTTCCTCGTCGGTGCGGACCTGGAAGGTGGGGTCCTCCTCGGCCAGCCGCTGGATGGCGGTGCCGAGCCGGTCCTGGTCGCCCTTGGTCCTTGGCTCGATGGCGACGTTGATCACCGGAGCCGGGAACGTCATCGACTCCAGGATCACCGGCTTGGCCTGGTCGCAGAGCGTGTCGCCGGTCGTGGTGTCTTTCAGGCCCATCACGGCGACGATGTGTCCGGCCATCGCGGTCGGGCGCTCCTCGCGCTTGTTGGCGTGCATCTGGTAGATCTTGCCGATCCGCTCCTTGCGGTTCTTGGTGGAGTTGAGCACCGTGGTGCCCGCCTCCAGCGTGCCTGAGTAGATCCGCAGGTAGGTCAGCTTGCCCAGGTGCTGATCGGACATGATCTTGAAGGCCAGCGCGGAGAACGGCTCGGCCGGGTCAGCGTGCCGTTCGATCTCGGTCGGGTCCGCGCCAAGCGAGTGGCCGTGGATCGCCGGGATGTCGACCGGACTGGGCAGATAGTCCACGATCGCGTCCAGCATCGGCTGCACGCCCTTGTTCTTGAACGCGCTGCCGCACATCACCGGCGTGACCGCGCTGGCGATGGTGGCCCGCCTGATGGCGGCGACCAGCCGGTCCTGGTCGGGCTCGGTGCCTTCGAGGTAGAGCTCCATCATCTCCTCGTCGTTCTCGGAGATGGTCTCAAGCAGGTTGTCCCGCCATTCCCTGGCAGCCTCGACGTGGTCAGCCGGGATCTCCACGTCCTCGTACGCCTCGCCCTTGCCCTCGCCACGCCAGATCAGTGCGCGCATCCTGACCAGGTCGATCACGCCGCGGAAGTCGGACTCAACGCCCCAGGGCAGCTGGATCACGAGCGGGGTGGCACCAAGCCGATCGGTGATCATCTCGACGCAGCGGTGGAACTCGGCGCCGACCCGGTCCATCTTGTTGACGAAGCAGACCCGCGGTACGCCGTACCTGTCGGCCTGCCGCCAGACCGTCTCGGACTGCGGCTCGACTCCAGCCACCCCGTCGAACACGGCCACCGCGCCGTCAAGCACCCGGAGCGAGCGTTCTACCTCGACGGTGAAGTCGACGTGGCCGGGGGTGTCGATGATGTTGATGGTGTGGTCACGCCAGGTGCAGGTGGTCGCGGCCGAGGTGATCGTGATGCCGCGCTCTTGCTCCTGCTCCATCCAGTCCATGGTGGCCGCGCCCTCATGGACCTCGCCGATCTTGTAGTTGATGCCGGTGTAGAACAGGATCCGCTCGGTCGTGGTCGTTTTGCCCGCGTCGATATGAGCCATGATCCCGATGTTCCGGACCTTGGCCAGTTCCGTGGCGGTAACTGTGGCGGCCACTGCAATGATCCTCGTTCCTTGCTCGATCTGCTTGGTGCGAATTCGTTATGCAAATGAAAGTAATGTGTTGTGGTTTTGGCGGCCGCCCGCTACCAGCGGTAGTGCGCGAACGCCTTGTTCGACTCGGCCATCTTGTGGGTGTCCTCGCGGCGCTTGACGCTCGCCCCGAGGCCATTGCTGGCATCGAGCAACTCGTTCATCAGCCGTTCGGTCATGGTCTTCTCGCGGCGGTTCCGCGAGTAGGAGACCAGCCAGCGCAGCGCCAGCGTGGTGCTGCGCGAGGCCCGAACCTCGACCGGGACCTGGTAGGTGGCGCCGCCTACCCGGCGGCTGCGGACCTCCAGGGTCGGCTTCACGTTGTCCAGGGCGCGCTTGAGCGTCACCACCGGGTCGTTGCCTGTCTTCTCCCGGCAGCCTTCGAGCGCGCCGTAGACGATGCGCTCGGCAAGCGAGCGCTTGCCGCTGCGCAGCACCTTGCTCACCAGCGCGGTGACCAGCGGCGAACCGTAAACCGGATCGGTGACCAGCTGCCGCTTGGTCGCGGGGCCCTTGCGCGGCATGTCAGCTCTTCTCCTTCTTCGCGCCGTAACGGCTGCGGGCCTGCTTGCGGTTGCGGACGCCCTGGGTGTCGAGCGAGCCGCGGATGATCTTGTAGCGCACGCCGGGCAGGTCCCGCACGCGCCCGCCCCTGACCAGCACGATCGAGTGCTCCTGCAGGTTGTGGCCGACCCCAGGGATGTACGCCGTCACCTCGACGTGGCTGGTCAGCCTGACCCTGGCGACCTTGCGGAGCGCCGAGTTCGGCTTCTTGGGTGTCGTGGTGTAGACGCGCGTGCATACGCCGCGGCGCTGCGGACTCCCCTTCAGCGCCGGGGTCGTGTTCTTGGCTACCTTGTCCTGCCGGCCCTTGCGGACCAGCTGCTGGATCGTGGGCACCGCGTCTCCGTCTTCTCTGCTCTTCTAACTCGCACCCCGCGTCAGGGCGCGACCGTCCTTCACTGCACTAGCTCTGTCTGCGGGACATGCTCTGACCTGGGAGTTTCCTCGCCCGGCCGGATCCTCTGCCCCGCGCCCGACCCCCGCGCTCGGGTGTGTCGCCGCTTTCGCGACGCACCTGGGCCACTGCGTCTCTAGGAGACACGACGCAGCCCGGGTGACGGGGAGGGAAGTCGCTTCACGCCCGGCTCCTGCGACCGGCTGCCAATCCGGCGGCCAGCTCACGGTCCACAGACGTGCGTGCCCGTGAATCACGGGCACGGAGGATTAGAATACCTAACGCTTGCCGCAGTGGTCAAAGCGAGTCGGATTCCGCCTCAGCAGGAAGCAAGCTTAGCCGATCCGGCATGTCGCCGGGTCAATTTCGTCCCGAGGTCGGCCGCACCTAGGGCCGCCTCGGCCAACGCCGAGGGCCGCGTCGGCCAACGCCGAGGGCCGCGGCGACCGCTGCCGGTCACCGCGGCCCTCGCCGCGCTCGCCTCGACTACCTGTGGTAGGTGCCGAAGTCGTACTCCTCAAGCGGCACCGACTCACCTGTCGGGGCCGCGAACGGATAGCCGACCTCGGTCGTGTAAGCGGTCGCCGGGTAGGCCGCCGCTCTGGCGTCCTCCTTGGGCTCCACCCGCAGCGAGCGGTACCGCTGCATGCCGGTACCCGCCGGGATCAGCTTGCCGATGATCACGTTCTCCTTCAGGCCGACCAGCGAGTCCGACCTGGCGTGGATCGCCGCGTCGGTGAGCACCCGGGTGGTCTCCTGGAAGGAGGCGGCGGACAGCCACGACTCGGTGGCCAGCGACGCCTTCGTGATCCCCATCAGCACCGGCCGACCGGCCGCTGACGTGCCGCCGGTCTCCACCACGGCACGGTTGATCTCCTCGAACCTCGGCCGTTCGACCAGTTCGCCAGGCAGCAGGTCGGTGTCACCGGACTCAAGCACGTTCACCCGCTTGAGCATCTGCCTGATGATGATCTCGATGTGCTTGTCGTGGATCGACACGCCCTGCGACCGGTAGACCTCCTGGACCTCGTGCACCAGGTGCAGCTGCACCTCACGGGAACCAAGGATCCGCAGCACCTCGTGCGGGTTGACCGCGCCGGCGATCAGCTGCTGGCCGACCCTGACGTGGTCACCGTCGGCCACCAGCAGCCGGGACCTGATCGAGACCTGGTAGGGGACCTCGTCCGAGCCGTCGTCTGGGGTGACGACGATCCGGCGTGACTTCTCCGGCTCGTCGATTCTGACCGTTCCGTCCACCTCGCTGATCGGCGCCATGCCCTTGGGGATCCTGGCCTCGAACAGCTCCTGGATGCGCGGCAGGCCGTGGGTGATGTCCAGGCCGGCCACACCGCCGGTGTGGAAGGTACGCATCGTCAGCTGGGTGCCCGGCTCGCCGATCGACTGGGCGGCGATGATGCCGACCGCCTCGCCGACGTCGACCCGCTTGCCACTGGCCAGCGACCGGCCGTAGCACTTGGCGCAGACGCCGACCTTGGCCTGGCAGACCAGCACGCTGAAGGTGCGGACCGACTCCACCCCGGCCGCGATCATCGTCTCGATCTGCGACTCGGTCAGGTCGGTCCCGACTACGGCGAGAACGTTGCCGTCAGCGTCGGTGACCTCTTCGGCCAGGGTCCGGCCGGTACCGGTGTTCTCGATGTTGGGCAGCTTGCGCAGCGTCCCGGTCGAGTCCTTGTCGGCGATCCGCATCGGCAGCGACCGGTCGGTGCCGCAGTCCTCCTCGCGCACGATCACGTCCTGCGCCACGTCCACCAGCCGCCTGGTGAGGTACCCGGAGTCGGCGGTCCGCAGTGCGGTGTCGGCGAGCCCCTTACGGGCGCCGTGTGTGGAGATGAAGTACTCAAGCACGGACAGGCCCTCGCGGAAGCTGGACTTGATCGGCCGCGGGATGGTCTCGCCCTTGGGGTTGGAGACCAGGCCCCGCATTCCGGCGATCTGCCTGACCTGCATCTGGTTGCCTCGGGCACCGGAGTTGACCATCATCCAGACCGGGTTGGTCTCGGGGAAGGCAGCTTCCATGTCCTGCGCCACATCGGCCGTGGCGTGCGTCCAGATCTCGATCAGCTCCTGGCGCCGCTCGTCGTCGGTGATCAGGCCGCGCTCGTACTCGCGCTGCACCTTGTCCGCCCGCTTCTCGTAGGTGTCCAGGATCGCGGCCTTGTTCGGCGGCGCGACCACGTCCTCGATCGCGATGGTGACACCGGCCCTGGTGGCCCAGTGGAATCCGGCGTCCTTGAGCTTGTCCAGCGCGGCGGCTACTTCGACCTTGGGGTACTTCTCCGCAAGCTCGTTCACGATCACCGAAAGCTGCTTCTTGCCCACCTCGTAGTTGATGAACGGGTAGTCGTCGGGCAGCGTCTCGTTGAACAGGCAGCGGCCGAGCGTAGTCGTCAGCCGGAACGGCTGACCAGGCTCCCAGCCATCCGGCGCCGTGAAGTGGGCGGGCGGCAGGGCAGCACGCAGCCGGACCGTGACCTCCGCCTGCAGGTCGAGCTCGCCCCGGTCGTACGCCATTAGCGCCTCAGCCAGGCCGCCGAAGATGCGCCCGGTGCCCACGGTGTCCGGCGTCATCCTGGTCAGGCAGTAGATCCCGATGATCATGTCCTGGGTCGGCATGGTCACCGGCTTGCCGTCGGCCGGCTTGAGGATGTTGTTGGTGGACAGCATCAGGATCCGCGCCTCGGCCTGCGCCTCGGCGGACAGCGGCACGTGCACCGCCATCTGGTCGCCGTCGAAGTCCGCGTTGAACGCGGTGCAGACCAGCGGGTGGATCTGGATCGCTTTGCCCTCGACCAGCTGCGGCTCGAACGCCTGGATGCCGAGCCGGTGCAGCGTCGGCGCGCGGTTCAGCAGCACGGGGTGCTCGCGAATGACCTCCTCGAGCACGTCCCAAACCACCGGCCTGGCCCGCTCGACCATCCGCTTGGCCGACTTGATGTTCTGCGCGTGGTTGAGGTCAACCAGCCGCTTCATCACGAACGGCTTGAACAGCTCGACCGCCATCTCCTTGGGCAGGCCGCACTGGTGCAGCTTGAGCTGCGGGCCGACCACGATGACCGACCGGCCCGAGTAGTCGACGCGCTTGCCGAGCAGGTTCTGCCTGAACCGGCCCTGCTTGCCCTTGAGCATGTCGGACAGCGACTTCAGCGGACGGTTGCCTGGCCCGGTGACCGGCCGGCCGCGGCGGCCGTTGTCGAACAGCGAGTCGACCGCCTCCTGGAGCATCCTTTTCTCATTATTAACAATGATCTCGGGTGCACCTAGGTCCAGCAGCCGCTTGAGCCGGTTGTTCCGGTTGATAACCCGCCGGTACAGGTCGTTCAGGTCCGAGGTGGCGAACCTGCCACCGTCCAGCTGCACCATCGGCCGCAGGTCCGGCGGGATCACCGGGATGCAGTCGAGCACCATGCCGAGCGGGCTGTTGGTGGTGTTCAGGAACGCCGACACGACCTTGAGCCGCTTCAGCGCCCGCGCCTTGCGCTGGCCCTTGCCGGTCCTGATCGTCTCCCGCAGGTTCGCTGCCTCGGCCTCGAGGTCGAAGCTGCCGACCCGCTCCTGGATCGCCTGAGCGCCCATGCCGCCGCGGAAGTACCTGCCGAACCTGTCGCGCATCTCGCGGTAGAGCAGCTCGTCGCCCTCCAGGTCCTGGACCTTGAGGTTGCGGAACCGGTTCCAGACCTCCTCGATCCGGTCGATCTCACGCTGGGCCCGATCCCTGATCTGCTTGCACTCGCGGTCCGAGCTCTCCCTGACCTTCCGCCTGGCGTCGCCCTTGGCACCGGCCGCCTCGAGCTCGGCCAGGTCCTTCTCGCACTTGGTCTGCCTGGCCTCGATGTCGTTGTCGCGGCGTTGCTCGATCTGGTTCTTCTCGACCGTGATCTTCGCCTCGAGCGAGGGCAGATCCCGGCCGCGGGCGTCGTCGTCCACGTAGGTGATCATGTAGGCGGCGAAGTAGATGACCTTCTCCAGGTCCTTCGGCGCCAGGTCGAGCAAGTAACCGAGCCGGCTCGGCACGCCCTTGAAGTACCAGATGTGGGTGACTGGGGCGGCCAGCTCGATGTGGCCCATCCGCTCCCGCCGCACCTTGGCCCTGGTGACCTCGACCCCGCAGCGCTCGCAGATGATGCCCTTGAACCTGACTCGCTTGTACTTGCCGCAGTAGCACTCCCAGTCCCTGGTGGGACCGAAGATCTTCTCGCAGAAGAGCCCGTCCTTCTCGGGCTTGAGCGTGCGGTAGTTAATCGTCTCTGGCTTCTTGACCTCGCCGTGTGACCACAGCCTGATGTCGTCGGCGGTGGCCAGGCCAATTCGTAGATCGTCGAAGAAATTGACGTCTAGCACGATGTTTGTCCCCTAATCCCCTGGGATGGTTCTGGATCAGACCTCTTCAACTCAGACTTCTTCGACGCTGCTCGGCTCGCGCCTGGACAGGTCGATGCCGAGTTCCTCGGCCGCGCGGAAGACGTCCTCGTCGGTGTCTCGCATCTCGATGGCGGCGCCGTCACTGGAGAGAACCTCCACGTTCAGGCAGAGCGACTGCATCTCCTTGATCAGCACCTTGAACGACTCGGGAATGCCGGGCTCCGGAATGTTCTCGCCCTTGACGATGGCCTCGTAGACCTTCACCCGACCGAGGATGTCGTCCGACTTGATGGTCAGCAGTTCCTGCAAGGCGTAGGCGGCCCCGTAGGCCTCGAGCGCCCAGACCTCCATCTCACCGAATCGCTGCCCGCCGAACTGCGCCTTACCGCCGAGCGGCTGCTGAGTAATCATCGAATACGGGCCGGTGGACCTGGCGTGGATCTTGTCATCCACCAGGTGCAGCAGCTTGAGTATGTAGATGTAGCCAACCGAGATCGGGTCCTTGAACGGCGCACCGGTCCGGCCGTCGAACAGCATCGACTTGCCGCTGGCGCCGACCAGCTGGACGCCGTCCCGGTTGGGCAGCGTGCTGGCGAGCAGGCCGGTGATCTCCTCCTCGCGGGCGCCGTCGAAGACCGGGGTCGCCACCTTGACGCCTGGTCCAGAGGAGTCGGCGCCGATCTGGCGCAGCCGCTCCTTCCAGTCCGCGTCCTTGCCCTCGACCTGCCAGCCGGTCGCCGCGACCCAGCCCAGATGCGTCTCGAGGACCTGGCCGACGTTCATCCGGCCCGGCACGCCGAGCGGGTTGAGCACGATGTCGACCGCAGTGCCGTCCTCAAGGAACGGCATGTCCTCGACCGGGAGGATCTTGGCGATGACGCCCTTGTTGCCGTGCCGACCGGCCAGCTTGTCCCCATCGGTGATCTTGCGCTTGGCCGCGACATAGACCCGGACCAGCTCGTTCACGCCTGGCGGCAGTTCGTCGCCCTCTTCGCGGGAGAACACCCGGACGCCGATGACCCGGCCTGACTCGCCGTGCGGCACCTTCAGGCTCGTGTCGCGGACTTCGCGCGCCTTCTCGCCGAAGATCGCGCGCAGCAGCCGCTCCTCCGGGGTCAGCTCGGTCTCGCCCTTGGGCGTGACCTTGCCGACCAGGATGTCGCCGGTGACTACCTCGGCACCGATCCTGATGATGCCGCGGTCGTCGAGGTCGGCGAGCACCTCCTCGGAGACATTCGGGATGTCCCTGGTGATCTCCTCGGGGCCGAGCTTGGTATCCCGCGCGTCGACCTCGTGCTCCTCGATGTGGATCGAGGAGAGCACGTCGTCCTGGACCAGCCGCTGGGACAGGATGATCGCGTCCTCGTAGTTGTGGCCTTCCCAGGGCATGAAGGCGACCAGCAGGTTCTTGCCGAGCGCCATCTCGCCGGAGTCGGTGCACGGCCCGTCGGCGACGACCTGGCCGGCCTCGACCCGCTGGCCGCCAACCACGATCGGCTTCTGGTTGAAGCAGGTGCCCTGGTTGGACCGCTGGAACTTGGCGATCAGGTAGGTGGTCCTGGTGCCGTCGTCGTTCGCGATCGTGATCTCGTCGGCGCTGACCTCGTCGACCACGCCGGCCTTGGTCGCCACGATCACGTCCCCGGCGTCAGTCGCCGCCCGGTACTCCATGCCGGTGCCGACCAGCGGCGACTCACTGCGCAGCAGCGGCACCGACTGACGCTGCATGTTCGATCCCATCAGCGCGCGGTTGGCATCGTCGTGCTCAAGGAACGGGATCATCGCGGTGGCCACCGACACCATCTGGCGCGGCGACACGTCGATGTAGTCGACCTCGTCCGGCTTGATGTAGTCGACCTCGCCGCCCTTGCGGCGGACCAGCACGCGCTCCCCGGTGAAGCTGCCATCGGCCTCGATCGGCTCGTTGGCCTGGGCGATGACGTGCCTGTCCTCCTCATCGGCGGTGAGGTAGTCGATCTGGTCGGTCACCTTGCCGCCCTTGACCTTGCGATAGGGCGTCTCCACGAAGCCGAAGGCGTTGACCCGGCCATAGGACGACAGCGAGCCGATCAGGCCGATGTTCGGGCCTTCAGGCGTCTCGATCGGGCACATCCGGCCGTAGTGGCTCGGGTGCACGTCGCGGACCTCGAACCCGGCCCGCTCCCTGGACAGTCCGCCAGGGCCGAGCGCGGAGAGGCGCCGCTTGTGGGTCAGGCCGGCCAGCGGGTTGGTCTGGTCCATGAACTGGGACAGCTGGCTGGTGCCGAAGAACTCCTTGATCGAGGCGACCACCGGCCGGATGTTGATCAGGGTCTGCGGCGTGATCGCCTCGACGTCCTGAGTCGTCATCCGCTCCCTGACCACCCGCTCCATCCGGGCCAGGCCGAGCCTGACCTGGTTCTGGATCAGCTCGCCGACGGTACGCAGCCGCCGGTTGCCGAAGTGGTCGATGTCGTCGGTCTCGATCGGGATCAACAGGTCGCCGGACTTCATCTCGTCCTCGCCGACGTGCAGCCGGACGAGGTACTCAATGGTGCCGACGATGTCATCCTCGGTCAGCGTGCCCTGGGTGATCGGCTGCGAGAGGCCGAGCTTCTTGTTGACCTTGTACCGGCCAACCTTGGCCAGGTCGTAGCGCTTGGCGTTGAAGTACAGGTTCTCGAGCAGCGCCTGCGCCGACTCCCTGGTCGGCGGCTCGCCTGGCCGCAGCTTGCGGTAGATGTCGAGCAGCGCGTCGTCCTGGCCCTGGGTGTGGTCCTTCTCCAGGGTCGCTCGCATCGACTCGTAGGCGCCGAACCGCTCCAGGATCCTGGCCTCGTCCCAGCCCAGCGCCTTGAGCAGAACCGTGACGCTCTGCTTGCGCTTGCGGTCGATCCGTACGCCGACGCTGTCCCGCTTGTCGATCTCGAACTCAAGCCAGGCGCCACGGGACGGGATCACCTTGCAGCTGTAGATGTCCTTGTCTGAGGTCTTGTCGACCTGGCGGTCGAAGTAGACGCCAGGCGAGCGGACCAGCTGGCTGACGACGACCCGCTCGGTGCCGTTGATGATGAAGGTGCCCTTGGGTGACATCAGCGGGAAGTCGCCCATGAACACGGTCTGGCTCTTGATCTCACCGGTCGAGTTGTTGATGAACTCGGCCGTGACGAACATGGGCGCGGAGAAGGTCATGTCCTTCTCCTTGCACTCGTCGGCCGAGTACTTCGGCGGCTCGAACCGGTGGTCGCGGAACGAGAGCGACATCGTGCCGGTGAAGTCCTCGATCGGGCTGATCTCCTCGAAGATCTCCTCGAGGCCGGACTGCTCAGGCAGGTCCTTCCGGCCAAGCTTGCGCTCGGCTTCGATCCGCTCCTGCCACCTCTCGCTGCCGAGCAGCCAGTCGAACGAGTCGGTCTGCAGAGCGAGCAGGCTGGGAACCTCGAGCGGTTCCCTGATGCGGGCGAAAGAGATGCGATGTGGACCAGGAGCGATAGCTGAGGCGCTGCGCGAGGCTGCCAACAGGGGTCCTTCCGAGCTTGGTGGCGGAACGGTCACCGCGCGCACACGAAACGCCCTGCGGCGAGGCCGCTACGGGTTCGAGGTTGCCGAGGACAAATGGGTGCAGCGCAAATTGGCAGTGTAGTCGATCGACACACCGCTGGTCAACTGTACGCCACCCTGATATTCACAGTTGAAGGCAGCATCGCTCGTCAACAGCAAAACGTCAAGACCAGAGCCCGCTGTGTCGCGTTCCTTGACCATGTGACGAAACTCACACTGCACGGGATGTTTGACAGCCAGGCCAGCGGGGATAACAAGCGGCTTGCGCCGATCACGGCGTTCGTCACCTGAAATCACCGCGGCGGCTACCCAGAGTCACGAATAGTCCCAGGATCGACGTGGCTTCCGTAACCGCACGGCCCATCCTCGCACCAGTCCGCCCGTCCAGCCACACCGACAACACAGGTCACCGTAGCTTCCCCCTCCTTGATGGCCGTCGAGCACGTGGCATCGATTACGTAGCCACATAGCGAGTAACTCGGGCGTGATCATGACTGCAATCGATGCGAAGTAGATGTTGGCCCGTCTCGGCGGGAGCCGGGCGGTGCGCAGCAGGACCGAGAACCTGGCCGGCGTCGGTCCAGAACACCGCCGGGCGCTCAGCGGCATCTGCCGCTGAGCGCCCGAACGACGTATCGGTTGCTACTTGACCGTGACAGTGGCCCCGACAGCCTCAAGGACGGCTCTTGCCTTCTCCGCTGTCTCCTTGTTGACCTTCTCCAGGATCCGCTGCGGCGCGGCGTCGACCACGTCCTTGGCCTCCTTGAGGCCCAGGCCGGTCAGCGGCCGAACTTCCTTGATGACCTGGATCTTCTTCTCGCCAGCTGCCTCGAGGATCACGTCGAACTCGTCCTGCTCCTCGACCTCCTCCACAGCTGCGCCACCGCCGGCCGCGGCCGGTCCGGCTACCGCCACCGGGGCGGCGGCCTTGACGTCAAAGGTCTCCTCGAACTGCTTCACGAAGTCCGACAGCTCGATCAGCGTCATTTCCTTGAACGCCTCAAGCAGCTCGCCCGCGCTTTGCTTCGCCATGATGGTGCTTCCTCCGTCTTGCTATGTCCGCCGATGGCCCTCCGGCCATCCGCATGTCTGTGGCTGATCCGTGCTCGTCAGTGAACTGTCGGCCTTACTCCGCGCCGCCCGCCTCGGATGCGTCGCCGCCCGCCTCGGGCACGTCGCCGCCCGCCTCGGGCGCGTCGCTGCCTTCAGTCGCCGGCGGAGCCTCGGCCCGCCCGGCCGCGGCCGGTGCTTCCTTGGCCCGCTTCTCCTCCAGAGCCGCGAGCAACCGCGCCATCTGAACCGGCAGTGCGGCGAATGTGCCGGCCGCCCCTGCCAGCGACGCCTTCATCGCGCCGGCCAGCTTGGCAAGCAGCACCTCGCGCGACTCAAGATCGGCCAGCTTGTTGATCTCGCCGGGAGTCATGATCTTCCCGTCGAGCACCCCGCCCTTGATCACGAGCAGCGGATTCGCCTTGGCGAAATCCCGCAGCCCCTTGGCCGCCTGGACCACGTCACCGCCGACGAACGCGATCGCCGAAGGTCCGGCGAGCAGTTGGGTGAAGTCCGCGGTGACACCAGCGCCTGTTGCCGCGATCTTGGTGAGGGTGTTCTTCACCACCGAGAATGTGGCGTGCTCGCCCAGCGACAGGCGCAGCTCTTTGACCTGGGCCACGGTAAGCCCTCGGTACTCGGTGAGCACAGCTCCCGAGGAGTTCTGGAACCTCTCGGTCAGCTCGGCGACCGTGGCCTCCTTTACCGCCCTCGCCATGGGCCTCCCTCCAGCTTCAGGGAATCCGCCCGCACGCGGGCGCCTCCGGATGCACGTTTGCGCGTCGGCTAACTAGCCCCGGAGACGACGAACGTCCCGGGCGCAGGCGCACCGGGACGGGACCGCGAGGACGATGAGTCGCTCATCATGCGGTTCAGCTCAGTTCACCTGCGCGGGCCGCCCGATCATCCGGGCCTTCGGCCGCCACGCTCAGCGCGCGGCGGCAGCCGACGGTCTTTGGCTGAGGTAAGGGTACGCGCCCAAGACCCCGCCGCCAAATCGGCCAGCTAGCCGAGCCAGCTGTGGACCCGCCGGAGCTATCCCGCCCGGCCGCCCCGGCATGGCGCCGAACATGAAGGCGGCATCCCGCTATCGCGCACCGGAGTTACCGGCGCCGTCCACGGCGAGCTGTCGCCGGTCAGCTAGCGGCGGCTTCCTCAAACTCTTCGGCCAGACCGCGGACCTGACTCGGATCCACCGGAATTCCCGGGCCCATGGTGGTGGTGAAGGTGATCTTCCGCAGGTACCGACCCTTGGCGGAGGCCGGCTTAAGCCTGATGACCTCGTCGATGGCGGCGGCGTAGTTCTCGACCAGCGCCCGGTCGGCGAACGACGCTTTGCCGATGATGAAGTGCAGGCTGCCGTGCCGGTCCACCCGAAACTCGATCTTGCCGCCCTTGATTTCGGACACGGCCTTGCCTACGTCGTTCGTCACCGTGCCGGTCTTCGGGTTGGGCATCAGGCCGCGCGGACCGAGCACTCGCCCCAGACGGCCGACCTTGCCCATCAGGTCAGGTGTTGCCACCACCGCGTCGAAGTCAAGGAATCCGCCTTGGACCCGCTCAAGCAGTTCATCGGAGCCGACGAAGTCAGCCCCGGCCGCTAGCGCTTCCTCGGCGCGGTCACCGGCCGCGAACACCAGGACGCGGGCGGTCTTCCCGGTCCCGTTCGGCAAGTTCACCGTGCCTCGGACCATCTGATCGGCCTTGCGCGGGTCTACGCCAAGCCGGATGGCTACCTCGACCGTGGGGTCGAACTTCGTCGTCGAGGTCTTCCTGGCCAGCTCCACTGCCTGACCCGGGCTGTAGAGCTTCGCGTCATCCACGAGCTCGGTGGCCTTGCGATATGCCTTGCTGCGCTTCATGTTCTGTCTCCCCTTTGCTGTCCAGGAGTTCGTGGTCAGCGGGCCAGCGCCTGGCCCTGCCACTACCGGCACCCGGACCGGCCGGGTACCGGTTTATTGAATATTAAACAAACTAACCCTCGACGGTGATTCCCATCGAGCGAGCCGTTCCGGCGATGATCTTCTCCGCCGCCTCGATCGTGGTCGCGTTCAGATCCGGCATCTTGACCTGAGCAATGTCCCTGACCTGCGCCATGGACATCTTGCCGACCTTGTTCTTGTGCGGCTCGGGGCTGCCCTTCTGAACGCCCGCTGCCTTCTTGATCATCTCAGCGGCCGGCGGCGTCTTCGTCACGAAGGTGAAGGATCTGTCTTCGTAGATGGTGATCTCGACCGGGATGATGTTGCCGCGCTGCGACTCGGTGGCCGCGTTGTACTGCTTGACGAACTCCATGATGTTGACGCCATGCGGGCCAAGCGCCGTACCGACCGGCGGAGCCGGGGTAGCCGCACCTGCGTTCAGCTGGACCTTGACGATCGCAGCGATCCTCTTCTTCCTCGGAGCCATCTGCCTGGATCCTTATCCTTCTCTGGCGGGTAGTGCTGGGCGGGTATCTGGCGTCGTCAGATCTTGCTGACCTGGTCGAAGGAGAGCTCAACCGGCGTCTCGCGGCCGAAGATCGACACAAGCACCTTGAGTTTCTGGGTATCGGGATTGATCTCGCTCACCGTAGCCGGGAGGGTGGCAAACGGACCGTCCATTACGGTAACCGACTGGTCGATCTCGAAGTCCACCGCGGCGGCCCGCATCGTCTCGGCCTTCTTCGCGGCCTTCTCCTCAGGGACCGGGGCGAGCAGCGAGCTGACCTCCTCCAGGCTCAGCGGTGACGGCCGACTGGAAAGCCCGACGAATCCGGTGACTCCGGGCGTGTTGCGGACCGCGGCCCACGACTCGTCAGTGAGATCCATGCGCACCAGGATGTAACCGGGCAGCACCTTCTCCTGGACCTGCTGCCGCTTGCCGCCCTTGATCTCGATCACCTCGTGGGTGGGTACCTCGATCTGGAAGATGTAGTCCTCCATGTTCAGCGACTGGGTGCGGCTCTCCAGGTTCGCCCGGACCCGGTTCTCGTAGCCCGCGTAGGAGTGCACGACGTACCACTCACCGGGCAGCCGACGAAGTTCAGCCTGGAACTCGGCAACCGGATCGGCCGCCGCTGCATCGGCTTCCGTTGCTTCGGCCTCAGCCGACGCTTGCTCCGCTGACCCTGCCTCGGCTACGTCGGCCAGGCCGGCTGCCTCGGCGGGCGAGCCAGCCTGGTCGTCATCGGCAGGCTCGGCCGGCCGCTCACCGATCTGCAGTTCGGACTCGGACTCGGACACGATAACTCTTTCTCTCTGCTGTTCCTGGCGGGCAGCTTCTTGGGCAGTCCTGTTGGCCTGCCGGGTCCGCATCAGCGGTGCCCACAACAAACTCCTGTGATCATGCTGCCACGCTCAGCGCACGGATACTACTCAGCCCGTCAGCCGAAGACGGCGAGCACCAACCTGGTGAAGCCGAGGTCCACGCCGCTCACAATGCCAACCATGATCAGGATGAACACGAGTGCGACCGTGGTGTAGGTGATGAGCTCCTTGCGGGTCGGCCAGATCACCTTGCGCAGCTCGGCCCTGACCTCCCTAAGGAAGACGGGCGGGCTAGTTCGGTCCGGCTTGGCCGAGCCACCGGACCTGGCCGGCTTGCGGGCCTGCGGGCCACGTACCTGAGTCGCCATGTCCTCACCTAGCAGTACTGGTCATCGGTCGGCTGATGCGGGTTTAGCCCGCGGGTCACGGGCCAACTCGCAGGGCAGGAGGGACTCGAACCCCCAACCGCCGGTTTTGGAGACCGGGACTCTAGCCAATTGAGCTACTGCCCTGTGCGTGGCACCGCAGGCATGCGCAAGCAGCCTGAGAGACCACCATCAGATGTTGAAGTGTACGTTGCCGGAGAGCCCCGCGTCGAACCGCGGCGCAGAATACCTGTCCGCCGGACAATACGGGACGGGTTGATCGGCCGGGGCCGGCCATCGGGCCAGGCGGCGCCGGTGACTTCCGCCGCAGCCCGCCGTGAGACGCGACTGAGCGTGGCGAAGATGGAACTATGAGAGCCATGGGACCGCAGCGCAGCAGAGTGTCCGCCCGGGTAGCCGCCATCACCGAGTCGGCGACCCTGAAAGTCGACGCCAAGGCCAAGGCGCTTGAAGCGGCCGGCCGACCGGTGATCGGCTTCGGCGCCGGGGAACCTGACTTTCCGACCCCCGGGTACATCGTCGAGGCCGCTCAGCGGGCCTGTGCCGAGCCCAGGTTCCACAAGTACACCCCCACCGCCGGTCTGCCCGAACTGCGGGCGGCCATCGTGGCGAAGAGCGCGCGGGACTCGGGGCTGAGGATCTCCGCTGACCAGGTGCTCGTCACCAACGGCGGCAAGCAGGCGGTATACCAGGCATTCGCCACGCTGCTCGATCCGGGCGACGAGGTGCTGCTGCCAACCCCGCACTGGACCACGTATCCGGAGTCGATCACCCTGGCTGGCGGGAAGCCCGTGCCCGTGCTGACCGACGAGAGTTCGGGCTATCTCACCTCGGTCAGCCAGCTCGACGCGCACTGCACCGATCGCACCAAGCTGCTCGTCTTCGTCTCACCCTCGAACCCGACCGGTGCCGTCTACCCGCCAGGACAGGTCGCCGAGATCGGCCGATGGGCAGCCGACCGTGGCATCTGGGTGATGACCGACGAGATCTACGAGCATCTGGTCTACGGCTCGGCCCGATTCGCCTCGATCCCGGTGATGGCGCCCGAGGTCGCCGACCGCTGCGTGGTGCTGAGCGGCGTCGCCAAGACCTACGCCATGACCGGGTGGCGGGTGGGCTGGATGATCGGCCCAACCGACGTGATCAAGGCAGCCACCAACATGCAGTCGCATACCACCTCCAACGTCTGCAACGTCGCGCAGGCGGCCGCGCTGGCCGCCGTATCCGGCGACCTGTCAGCTGCGGCGGCGATGCGCGAGGCATTTGATCGTCGCCGACTGCGGATGACATCGATGCTGAACGAAATTCCCGGGGTCATCTGCCCGCTGCCCGAAGGTGCCTTCTACTGTTATCCGAGCGTCAAGGGAGTACTCGGCAAGCAGCTAGTCGGACGGCGAATCAGTACCTCTGCCGAGCTCGCCGAGGTAGTGCTTGACGAGGTCGAGGTCGCGGTCGTCCCCGGCGAGGCATTCGGGACCCCCGGCTACTTCCGGCTGTCGTGCGCCCTTGGAGATGCCGACCTGGAAGAAGGGATAACTCGGCTAGGCAAGCTGCTGGCACAGGCGCACTGAGCCGACCCGGCCAGGCAGACTAGGCGGATGGCACGGCGGCTCGACCTGCTCCCGAAGGCGCACCTGCACCTGCATTTCACCGGCTCGATGCGCCGCAGCACCCTGATCGAGCTGGCCGGGACGCACCGGATCAACCTGCCTGACGCATTTGGAACCGACTGGCCGCCTCGGCTGAGCGGCACCGACGAGCGCGGCTGGTTTCGCTTCCAGCGGCTGTACGACAGCGCGCGCACAGTGCTGCGCACCGAGGCCGACGTCCGCCGCCTGATCACCGAGACGGCGCAGGACGAGCGGGCGGAGGGGTCAGGCTGGCTTGAGTTGCAGGTGGATCCGTCGGGCTACGCGGGCCGGTTCGGCGGGCTTACCCCGGTGGTCGAACTCGTCCTTGACGCAGCGGCTGCGGCGGCCGCCACCGCAGGGATCGGGATCGGGATCATCATCGCGGCGAACCGCACCAGACACCCGCTGGACGCGCGCACCCTGGCGAGGCTGGCCACCCGGTACGTCGGCCGCGGCGTGATCGGCTTCGGCCTCAGCAGTGACGAGCGCCGCGGCGTTCCCGCCGAGTTCGCCGCAGCCTTCCGGATCGCCACCAGGGCCGGGCTGCTTGCGGTACCGCACGGGGGTGAGCTGGTCGGCCCGCAAAGCGTCAGGGCCTGCCTGGATGAGCTGAACGCGGACCGGATCGGGCACGGCGTGACCGCCGCCACCGATCCGATCCTGACGCGCCGTCTGGCTGAGCGCCAGATCACCCTCGAGGTCTGCCCGGCATCCAATGTGGCGCTCGGGGTGGCCACCAGGCCGGCCGACGTTCCGCTCCGCCAGCTGCTCGACTCCGGGGTCCGGGTGGCGCTCGGTGCCGACGATCCGCTGCTCTTCGGCTCGCGGCTGACCGCTCAGTACGAGCTGGCCAGGGGTGTGCACGGGCTCGGCGACGAGCAGCTGGCCGACCTGGCCCGGATGTCAGTGCACGGTTCAGCGGCGCCGACGCAGATCAGGACCAGGCTGCTGGCCGGCATCGATGCCTGGCTGGCGGCGCCGGACCCCGCAGCCGGGACTACAACGTCACGCCGACCAGCGTCGGCTCATTAGTCAGCTCGATGCCGAAGGTAGAACGCACACCGGCGACAATCTGGCGGGCCAGCTCGATCAGGTCACCGGTGCTCGCCCGGCCCGGGTTAGTCAGCGCCAGCGTGTGCTTGGACGAAATCCGCGCCGCGCCGCCGGTTGGGTATCCCCTGGCGAAGCCGGCCTGCTCGATCAACCACCCGGCAGGCACCTTGATCCGGCCGCGATCGGCGGGAAACCGGGGAACCTTGATGTCGGGACCGAAGCTCGCGACGACCACCCGCTCAAGCCGAGCGAACTGGTCAGGGTCAAGCACCGGGTTTGTGAAGAACGAGCCTGCGCTGTTCGTGTCCGGGTCAGCGGGATCGAGCACCATCCCCTTGCCGCGCCGCAGGTCGATGACGGCCGCCCTGACGTCGGCTAGCGGGGCATGCTCGTCCAGAGCCACGCCCAGTTTCGCGGCAAGCTCGGGATAACGCAGCGGCGCTGACATCGGACTGCGCATCAGCCGGAACGTTACTTCGAGTACCACGTACCGTCCGGCTGGCGTGATCTTGAACAGACTGGTCCGGTAGCCGAAACCGCATTCGGCGCCGGTCAGCGTGGTGATGGTGGCGGCGGTCCGGTCATAGACCCGGACAGCCTCAATCACCGTCGCCACCTCCTGACCGTAGGCGCCCACGTTCTGGATCGGAGTGGCACCGGCCAGGCCTGGGATTCCGGCCAGGCACTCGAACCCAGATAGCTTCTCGGCCACGGCCCAGTCGACTAGCTGGTCCCAGTTCTCGCCGGCCTGCACAGCGACCCAAACGTCGTCGTCGCCGCTGGCGGTCACCGCCACACCCCGGCTGGCCAGCCGGACCACGGTGCCGGGGAAGCCCGCGTCGGCCACCACCAGGTTGCTGCCGCCACCGAGTAGCAGCACGGGTTCACCGGCTAGATCGGCGTCACGGACGGCTGCGACGATCTCGTGCTCGGTGTCAGCATCGGCGAATCGCGCGGCCGGCCCGCCGAGTCGCAGAGTCGTGTAGCCGGAGAGCGCCACCTGTTCGCGAACCACGAGCATCAGGTGAGCCTACGGGCTGGCAGAGCCGTGCCTGGCCCGCGGGGCTTGAAGATCACGCGGTTCTTTCAGTAGAGCCTACTGAAAGAACCGCGTGATCATGAGATAGGGCGGCTGGCCCGGGCGCGGGTTGAGTCAGGGCAGCCGGACGACGGCCCGGGCGCGGGTGAGCACCTTGACATCGGCTGACCTGGCGGTCAGCGCCAGCACGACCAGGTTGCCGTCCAGCTTCTCCTCGACCTGGCCGGTCACGGTGATGGCTGCCCCGATGTCGTCGTCCGGGACGACCACCGGAGCCGAGAACCTGACCCCGAATTCGACGACGGTGGCGCGGGGTCCAGCCCAGTCGGTCACATACCGTCCGGCCTGCGCCATCGTGAACATCCCGTGCGCGATGACGTTGGGCAGGCCGACCGACTTCGCGATCCGCTCGTTCCAGTGGATGACATTGAAATCGCCGGACGCGCCGCAGTACTTCACCAGGCTGAGCCTGGTGGCCTGATAACTAGCAGGCGCGAGTTCCGCCCCGGCCTCGACCTCGTCGTAGCTGACCTGATCGCTCACGATCCGCATCCTGTCTGTAGTGCTGACCCGCCGCTAGGCGGCACCGCCCCGCTCCACGAGCGTTGAGTGTGCGGTGCACACGTGCTCGCCGCCAACCGTCTTGATCTCCGTCTTGGTGGTGAGCATCGAGTTCCGACCCACATCCTTGATATCGGCGATCGTGACCTGCGCCGTCACGACGTCGCCGGCGACCAGCGGCCTTGAGTATTCGAACCTCTGCTCGCCATGCACGACCATCGCGTAGTTCAGGTTGAGGCCGGGATCGGCCAGGGCGCGGCCACTGGCGGACAGGCTGATCACGATCGGGAACGTGGGCGGAGCGACGACGTCGGCGTAGCCGGCCGCCTGAGCCGCGCCGCGATCCCGGTAGATCGGGCTCGGGTCACCGATCGCGTCCGCGAACTCCGCCAGCTTGACCCGGCTGACCTCGTAAGGCTCGCCGGGCGGGAAGGTCTTGCCGAGATACTCGCGATTGATGGCCACTGCTCTCCAGCCTCGGATGCGATCACGTCTGCTTAACCGGCAGATTAATGCCCAGACCGGCCCGGCCGCCAGCCGAGAGACGCGCAGCCGGACCGCCAGGCAAAGACGGCGCGCTCGGGGCTGCCCGGCCGACCGAAGAGCGTTCTGGAGCTAGCTGACCGCGGACCAGCCTTGCCGCTGAGAACTTGCCGCGAAACGTGCTGGTTGCCGCGTCGCGGTATCGGCTGGATGGCGCAGCCAGGCGGCGGTGCGTGATCCGCCCGGCTTGAGTTAGCGCGTCTCGCGGTGCGGCTGGTGCTTGCGGCAGTTCGGGCAGTACTTGCTGAGCTCCAGCCGGTCCGGGTCGTTGCGCCGGTTCTTCCGCGTGATGTAGTTGCGGTGCTTGCACTCCTGGCAGGCCAGAGTGATCTTGGGCCTGATGTCGGTCGCAGCCACGATGGAGTGCCTTTCTCCCGTACGAACATTGCTATCGGCGGCGGCTCGGCCAGTTGCCTGAGCCGCCGCGGGAGTTACAGCGCCGAGCCCGGCAGTGCCATTCCCGCTGAGGTTACCCGCAGGATTCCGGAGTACCGCACCCAAGGGTAACCGCCCGAGCGGCTACAACAAAAGCGGCTGCACCGGCGCGTTCCAGGTCGACCACCGGCGATGGCCGACGAGGTCGTAGCGGAGGCCGGACTTGAACCGGCGACACAGCGATTATGAGCCGCTTGCTCTGCCTGACTGAGCTACTCCGCCCACCTGACCCGCAAGCCTTGACCATCAGGTCCCGGAATGCCAGGCCAGCTACCCGGCGGCGACGCCGAGCCTGAGATAGCTTACCGGGATTCGGCCGGTCTGGCTCACCGGTATCGGTTCGGGCCGGTGGCGGACGGTCAGCCCGACGCGGCGATGGCGACGTTCCGCACGATCTGCACGTCGGTGGCCGTCCCGGTGCCTGCCGTGAAGGCGAGCAGCACGGTCGGCGTGACCTTCCATTCGGCCTCCTGCAGGACCTGGACGCCGTCCAGCCAGACCGTGACAACCATCCCAAGCGTGCTGTCCTTGACCACGGTCACGGTCACCGTGTGCGTCCCGGTGGTGAGCGTCCCGATGCCGTGCGCCCACCGCTGGTAGATCAGCCCACCGCTGCGCACGTTGATCGAGGTGCCCACGAAATCAGCGGGCGCACCGACCGGACTGGCCGAGCCGTCTGTGCCGAGAGCGATTCCCACGCCAGGAACTCCGGCGGTGGTGCCCAGGCCCAGCATGGGGCCGGCCGCTCCCACCGTGCTCGCCTTGGCGGCCTTCGGGTTCAGCAGCGCGAACGTCAGCCCGTCGCCACCGGTGCCGCCGCCAAGCTGGGCGTTGAACGTCACGTGCAGCCCGTCGGCCTGGACCGGGATCGGGTATACCACCGAGCCTGCCTGATTCGCGACCGCCTGAGTCAGCCTGGTGTCCGAACCGGAGGTCGTGGCCGTGCCGTTATACGACCAGCCGCCGCCGGGAGCCGGGAGCGGGCTGCCGCCGGCCGTGATGGCGACGCCACTGACCACATGGTTGTCGGTCATGGCACCGGTCGCCGCGGTGAAGCCGACCAGAACCGAAGGCGGCAAAGTCACCGCCTTGGACAGGTACGCCTTGCCGTCCACGGTCACGGTGAGCTTGCCGCCGGAGACGCTCACGCCGACCACGTGCGTCCCGGTGCGCAGCGCCGGGATTTTCGTCGCGGTGGCAGCGAACTGCAGCAGCCCATGGCTGGCCCCGGTGGCGATGCCGATGAAGTTGGCTGACGGATAGTTCGTGCCGTTCTTGGCGGTATCCAGCGTCACCGCGACGCCGGGCAGGCCGCCGAAGCCGAGTTCGCCGGCGATGCCGCCCAGTGCGCGCTGATTGGTCTTGGTGGCATCGAGCAGGCTCAGCGTCAGCCCGTCACCGCCGGTACCGCCGCCGATCTTCACGGTGAACGTCGCCTTCAGCCCGCTGCTCGGCACCGGAACCGAGTAGACGGCCGATCCGGCCTGGTTCTTGGCTAGCTGGGTGAGGCTCAGACCGGTCCCGGTCATCCTGGCGCTGCCGTTGAAGGTCCAGCCACCGCCGGGCGGCGGCACGGCGATCCCGCCGGACGGGGCCGCGCCGGTGCCCGTGATCGGCACGGTCAGGGTGTGCACCCCTGGCGCGGCGACGTCGGTCCAGGTCAGCTGATAGCTGTCGGAGACCGCGCCGACGCTGGTCGGCGTGAAAGTGACCGGGATCTCGACGTCATAGCCGGGGTTGACCGGAAGTCCGCTAGCGATCGGATCGGGGTTGCCGAATGGGATCGACGGCGGACTCGTCACCGTGACGACGGCCGGCAAGTTGCCGGTGTTCTTGACGTCGATGACCTGCTGCGCATGCTGGCCGAGCGGGACCGAGCCGAAGCTCACCGTGGTCGGCGTCGCGGTCAGGGTCGGCGTAGTGTCGGCCACGCCGTTGCCGGACAGCGAGATCACCGTCTGGGTCTGCACGCTGCTGGTGTCAGTGCCGGTCAGCTGCAGCGACCCGCTGTCGTTATTGCCGACCGAGGCTGGTTTGTAGCTGAGCGTCAGCGGGATCGACGCGCCAGGCTGAACCTGGGTGCCGACCGACGGGATGCCGGAGACGGAGAACGGGCCGCCCGGCAGGGTCACGGCGGTCAGCGTCTCAGCAACCGACTCGCCGTTGGTGACGGTGATCTGCTGCTGCGTGGTGGTCCCGACCGGCACCTGGGCGCCGAAGTTCACGGCAGGCGTCGAGGCGTAGAAGCCGTTCTGAGTGCCGATGCCGGACAGGCCGACACCGACCACGGGGAAGTTCACCGCGTCGGTAGCGAACTGGAGCGAGCCGGTGGCGCCGCCGGGCGCACCAGGAGTGAAGGTGACCTGCGGGACGGTGAACGTATAGCCCGGGTTCAGCACCTGCGGCAGTCCGGCCACCGGCGAACCGTTAACCTCGTACGGCCCGGGTGCGGCGAACGGGTTAATCGAGCCGCTGCTGGTCGTGCTGACCGCATTGATCGTGACCTGCGACGGCGACGTGTTGGTGATCGTCACCGACTGCGACGTGGACGGGGTGCCGACCGGGACGTAGCTGAAGTTCACCGGCGAGGCACCGCCGATCGGGGCGCTTGACGGGCTGCCGAACGCGAGTACCTCACCGCAGTAATCCCCGCTTGGCACCGGACCGCAGTTCGTTCCGGTGCTCCGGACGCCCCTGGTCGCGATGTAGACCCGGCCGCTGTCGGTTGCCGGGATGGTGAACTTCCCGGCCCCGCTGAACGGCGCAGACATCCAGATCGGCGCGACGGAGCACGGCGTGGTGGCCGAGCAGGAACCAGGCGGCACCACCGGGAAGGCTTGCAGCGTGCCGGTCGTCCCCGAGTCATTGCTCGAGTCGACCACCCAGACGACGCCCGTGCTCGGGTCCGTGCCGTCCGACGTCACCACCGGCGAGCCTGAGGTGTAGCCGAACGTGTCGGTGCTCTGCGCGACATCGGTCAGCACCGGTGTTACGCCGTCCGCCGCAAGCCCGGCCTTGTAGTACCTGAGCACGTCGCTCTTGCCCAGGTAGTACACGTAGTCGTTGGCGGTGGCGGCGACGCTGGGTGAGGAGAGCACCGGGGTGTCGGCGAACACCGAGGGATGGCCCCACTCACCGGGGAGTCCCTTGCCCGTCTCGCTGACCGCGGCGTCGGTACCGCCAGGACCCTGATCTCGGCCGCCGAGGTTGTCCCTGTTGAGCACGAAGAGCCCGTCCACCTTGCCCGCCTGGAGGAGCAGGTGCGGCAGCGCTGTGGTTCCGAACGGCAGCCCGACCGGGCCGCCAGAGCCCAGGTCACCATCGATGGAGTCCAGGTACGGGGCGTTCGACGGGCTGAAGAAGTCGTTGGCGACCAGCGACCCGTCGCTCTGCACCCCCAGCCGGACGACCGACTCGGCCAGTTCGGACGGCGGCTTGCTGCCAAGTCCTGGCGCCGGGGAGATGCCGTTGCCCGAGGCGAAGATGATCTGGTCCTTACCGTCGGACATCAGCCCGCCGCCGCTCTGCCAGATCCCGGCCTGGGTGTCGGTGAGCCCGGCCTCGTCCGTCCACATTGTGGTCGCCCTGGTGCTGGTGTTGACGCCGACGACGTAGCCGTCATAGGGACTGAAGTCGCAGTGCGAGCCGAACGCCGCGTACACCGAGCCGTCGGTCAGCAGCAGGGCAGGACGCTGCAGTTCGGTGAAGGAGTTGAACGGCACGGTCGGGTCATTGGTCGGAGCACCCTGGATCTGCACCGGCCAGCTCGGCTGCTCGGCACCGGTCGCCGCGTTCAGCGCGTCCAGGTAGAAGGCGGGATTGAGGTTGGAATGACCTGGCGGAACCACCTGGGAGACCAGGTAGATGGTGTCCGTGCCTGGGTCATAGACCGGCGTGCCGGTGACGCCGACATTCGGCGCCAGGTCGGTGCAGTTCTCAGCCGACGACGGCCAAGGAGTGCCGAGCGAGACCGACCAGATCTGCGCTCCGGTCGCGGAGTCGAGCGCGTAGACCATGTCGTTCTCGGTGGCCACGATTACCTCGTGGTACTTGTCGATGACGATCGGCTGCGCGTAGATCTGGCCGTCGACCTTGGCTGCGAACAGCTCGCCGAAGGTGCCGCCGTGCACCGTGCTCGGGGTCAGCGACCCGGTTGTCTCGCTGGAGTCCCAGCCGTCCCGCAAGTTGTCGCCGGACGCGGTGACCTCGTCGGCTCGCGAGTTCAGCACCGACGGGTACGGCAGCACGCCTGCCGCGACCCCGGCGGCGATCAGGACCAGTGCGGCAAGCAGCCGAGTCGTCCGGGCGACCAGCCAGCCTCGATCAAGATCCCGACGAAGCATAATCCCGACCATTTCTCAGCGCCGGCGCGCTGCGCATAGCCAACTCGGGCCCTCGAATGACTCCGGCATGATGACACGGTTGACCAGGATTCACCAGACGTCGCGCCATACGCTGCCAATCCGTGACCGAAGCCGCTGTTGAGCAGCGCCTAGGCACCCCTCGACCCGGC
The DNA here is from genome assembly GCA_963850875.1 of uncultured Actinomycetota bacterium. Classification (GTDB taxonomy): domain Bacteria; phylum Actinomycetota; class Actinomycetes; order Streptosporangiales; family Streptosporangiaceae; genus Chersky-822. The sequence goes on along the minus strand of CAWKNA010000002.1, from coordinate 310,415 downwards.
TGTCCAGCACCACCGCGCCACCACCTCGACCGGCTGCCCATTAGCGCTCGGCCCCAACCGTGGCCGCTCAGCCCATCAGCACTCGACCACGTTGAGGGCCAGGCCGCCGCGCGCGGTTTCCTTGTACTTGTCCTTCATGTCCGCGCCGGTCTCGCGCATCGTCTTGATCGCCTTATCGAGCGACACATGGTGCTGACCATCGCCCCTGATCGCCATCCGGGCCGCGGTGATCGCCTTGACCGACGCGATCGCGTTCCGCTCGATGCACGGGATCTGGACCAGACCGCCGACCGGGTCACAGGTCAGGCCCAGGTTGTGCTCCACGCCGATCTCGGCGGCGTTCTCCACCTGCTCCGCGCTCCCGCCCAGCACCTCGGCCAGCCCGGCCGCCGCCATCGAGCAGGCCGAGCCGACCTCGCCCTGGCAGCCGACCTCGGCACCGGAGATCGAAGCGTTCTCCTTGAACAACACGCCGATCGCGGCGGCCGTCAGCAGAAAAGCGATCACACCGTCGTCGTCGGCGCCGGGGACGAACCTGGTGTAGTAGTGCAGCACCGCCGGGATGATCCCCGCGGCACCGTTGGTCGGCGCGGTGACCACCCGGCCGCCTGACGCGTTCTCCTCGTTCACGGCCAGCGCGTAGAGGGTGACCCACTCCATCGCGTACAGCGGGTCCGCCCGGTCCGCCGTCCGCTCAAGCGACTCGTGCAGCTTGGCCGCCCGCCGACGGACCTTAAGCCCGCCAGGCAGCACACCCTGTGCCCCGATGCCGCGCTGGACGCACTCCTGCATCACCGCCCAGATCCGCAGCAGCCCGGCACGAATCTCGGCCTCGTCCCGCCGCGCGATCTCGTTGGCCAGCATCACCCCGCTGATCGGCAGCCCGCTGACGCGGGTCTGCTCGAGCAACTCCGCACCGGTGCCGAAGGGGTAGGGCACTGGCGTCGCGTCCGGCACCAGTCGCGGCTGCCCGGCCTGGTCCTCGCCGAGCACGAAGCCGCCGCCGACCGAGTAATAGGTGCGGCAGCTCAGCACCGTGCCATCGGCCGCGCTCGCGGTGAACCGCATCGCGTTGGAGTGGAACGGCAGCCGCTTGCGCCGGTGCAGCACGATGTCGGCATCGATGTCGAAGCCGATCTCGTGCGGCCCGTCCGGCCCAGGCAGCGCCAGCGCACCCATTCGCCGCACCCGCTCCACGGTCGGGCCGGCGATCAGCGGATCGACCGTCTCCGGATGCTCGCCGCGCAGGCCGAGCACGATCGCCCCGACGCTGCCGTGCCCGTGACCGGTGGCGCCGAGCGAGCCGAACAGCTCGGCCTGGACTCGCGCCACCCGCTCGAGCACGCCGTCGGTGGACAGCGCGTCAGCGAACATGCAGGCGGCCCGCATCGGGCCGACCGTGTGCGAGCTTGACGGGCCAATACCGATTTTGAACAAATCGAACGCGCTGATCGACATGGTTCCCGCCAGTGTCGCGCCCGCCGGTGTCACGCCCGCCGGTCCGGCGTTACGGGTCGCAGCTGCCGCGCCGACGCCGCTTGGCGATGCGGCGCCGCCGGATTCGGCGCCCGCGGACTCGGTATCCCCTGCTGCGCCGCTTGGCGATGCGGCGCCGCCGGATTCGGCGCCCGCGGACTCGGTATCCCCTGCTGCGCCGCGCACCGGCGCCGATCGCCGCGACAGTGCGGCGACACCAGGTTCTGCGCCCGTCTCGGGCACTAGCGATGCACCTTCTCCCCCTCCGGGTCGAACGGCGGCCGCAGCGAAGCCGTCGCTCCGCATACCCTCCCCCCGACATTGACCTCATAACGCCCGGCCCGGACATAATCCGGAGTAACCGGCAGAGCGTCCGAATGCCGGAGGTAAGCAAGCCCGACCGAGGAGCCAACGGCAGCTCCCCAGGCGCCGGAGGTCACCAGGCCGGCCGCGGCCCCGTCGCGCAGCAGCAGCTCCCCGCCCCACATCATCACCTGCGGGTCATCGAGCACGACCGAGACCAGCCGCTGCCCAGGTCCGGCTGCCCTGGCCCGCTCCACCGCCGGCCGGCCAAGGAACCCGATGTTGGTCTTCAGCTTGCAGGCGAACAGCAGACCGGCCTGCACCGGGTTGTAGTCGGGCGTGAGCTCGCGGCCGAACGCCCGGTAGCCCTTCTCCAGCCGCATCGACTCAATCGCGTAGTACCCGCCGTTGACCACGCCCAGGTCCGCCCCGGCCGCCATCAGGTCCGAGTAAACGCCGACTGCGAATTCAGCCGGAACGCACAACTCCCAGCCGAGCTCGCCCACATAGGTCAGCCTGGTCGCCCGGACCGTGGCGTAGCCCAGATCAATCTGGTGGCTCCAGGAGAATCCGAATGCCTCGTTGCTCAGGTCCGCCCGAGTCAGCCTGGCCAGTAGCTCACGAGATCGCGGCCCCATCACACCGTAGACCGCGTATGCCGAGGTCACGTCGACCAGGGACGCACCGCTGGCCGGCAGCCGCCTGCCGATGTGATCGAGGTCCCGCTCGGTCGACGCGGCGCTGCTGAACAGCAGGAACTCCTCGGCTGCCAGCCTGGTCACCGTGATGTCAGCCTCGTAAGCGCCGCGCGAGTTCAGCATTCCGGTGTAGACGGTGCGGCCGGGCGGTACGTCGATGTCGGCGGTGCAGAGCCACTGCAGTGCGGCCAGGGCCAGCGGACCGGTCAGCAGGTACTTTGAGAACGAGGTCTGATCGAAGACGGCCACCGCCTCGCGGGCCGCGCGCTGCTCGGCGGCCGACCACGGCAGCCAGTTCGGCTGCTCCCAGGAGTACTCGACAACGGGAGGCTGTCCGGCCGGCGCGAACACGTTGACCCGCTCCCAGCCCATTTTGCTGCCGAAGCAGGCGCCGGCGTCGTGCAGCAGCTGATAGGCCGGTGACCGGCGGAACGGCCGGGCAGTGACTAGCTCCCGGTTCGGCCACGGAATGGCGTAGTGCAGTCCGAGCACCTCGCCGACCCGGTCGCGCAGCCAGGAGTTGTTGCCGTTGAACGAGGCGAACCGCCGGATGTCGACGACCGAAAGGTCGGTGCCCGGATCGCCGTCGATGATCCAGTCAGCCAGCGCCTTGCCCGCCCCGCCAGCGGAGGCGATGCCGACCGAGTTGAAGCCGGCGGCGACGAAGAAGTTCCGCAGCTCCGGGGCCTCGCCGAGGATGAACTGGTTGTCCGGGGTGAAGCTCTCCGGCCCGTTGTACAGCTTCTTCATCCCGGTCGTCGCCAGCGCCGGGATCCGGGTGATCGCGTTCTCCATCAGGATCGCGAAATGCTCCCAGTCCTCGGCGAGCAGCTGGAACTCGAACGGGTGCGGCAGCTGGTCGGGCGAGACCCACGGCTTGGCCGCTGGCTCGAACCCGCCGACCAGAAGACCGCCGACCTCCTCCTTGATATAGGTATAGCCATCGGGGTCGCGCAGCACCGGCAGGTCACGGTGCACGCCGTCGATCTGCTCGGTGACCGCGTAGAAATGCTCGGCCGAATGCAGCGGCACGGTCACCCCGCACATCGCGCCGATCTGCTTAGCCCACTGCCCGGCGCAGTTGATCACGATCCTGGCTTCGACGTCGCCCTCGCTGGTCCGAACTCCGGTGACCATCCGGCCCGGGCCCGCACCGTCCGGGCCGGCCCCGTTGGGGCCAGAGCCATCCGCCACCGCGATCCCGATCACCCTGGTCCGCTCGCGGATCGTCGCGCCGCGCAGCCGAGCGCCCCTGGCCAGCGCCGCGGTCAGATCGGTCGGATCGGCCCGGCCGTCGCCGGGCAGCCAGATCGCACCGACCAGATCGGAGACGTCCATGATCGGGTAGAGCTCGGCCGCACGCCGCGGGCTGATCAGCTCGCAGTCGAGCCCGAAAGCGGCCGCGGTCGCCGCGGTGCGGCGCAGCGCCATCAGCCGCTCCGGCGTCCTGGCCACGGTGACCCCGCCGCACCGGCGGAACCCGGTCGCCAGCCCGGTCTCCTCTTCCAGCCGCTCATACAGCGCCGTGGAGTACTGCACCAGCCTGGTGCCGCTCTCCGAGGCGCGCAGCTGGCCGACCAGGCCGGCCGCGTGCCAGGTGGTGCCGCAGGACAGCTGGCCCTGCTCAAGCAGCAGCACGTCGGTTATGCTGCGCTTGGTCAGGTGGTAGGCGACGCTGGCGCCGATGACGCCGCCACCGATGATCACTACTTCTGCCCGGCGAGGCAGTTCAGGCTTCCCGATGTCCTGAACCGCCCCGCCCGGCCCTCCGCCCCCCGGGCTCTGATCCGTCGTCAAGCAAGCACCTCAGTCATCCCGCTGCACGTCGTCGAGCAGGCGGTCGAACTCGGATCCGCTGAAACCAGCGACCGCGCCATCGAACCGCTCCATCGCCCACGACCAGAAGTCGAAGTCGATCGGGCTGACGGCGGCCTGGATGGCGCCCCACAGCGTCCAGCCGTACTTCCCGGCCAGCCCGAGCAGCCTGGCCCTGGCAATCTTGTTCCGCAGCGGACGGCCGTAGTACTCGGTGACCAGGAAGGCAAGCGCCTCGTTGGTCAGCTGGCACTCACCCCAGATGTTGCCAAGCTCGAAGCAGGCGTCGTTATTGCCCGAGTACTCATAGTCGATCAGCCAGATCCGGTCTCCGTCATCGATGAAGTTGGCGGCCAGCAGGTCGTTGTTGCACGGGACGGTCGGGGTGGCGCGGACGGCGAGCGCCCGGGCAGCGGCCTCGAATCTGGTCAGCCAGTCGTCGTAGCCGACCGGGATCTTGATGCCGCGATCATCGGCGACCGCCCGGTATCTGTGCTGGATCTCGAACATGTCGAAGTCGCCGTCGAACCGCTCCCCCGCGTGCAGCGCCCGGCAGGCGCCGGCGATCCTGGCCAGCGTGCCCGGCTCGGCCACGTCGGCGTTGGTCAGCGTCCGGCCGTCCAGGAAGCCGATCACCAGCACGCCAGCCGCTGGCTGGTACTCGATCACCGGCGCGCCGACGCCGGCCGCGGCAGCGCGTACCGAGTTGCGGTACTCATGCTCGCGGTCAATCGCCAGCAGCTCGCTGCCCCCGGACGCGACCCTGGCCACGAACGTCCCGTTAATCGTAGTGATCTTGAAGTTCCGGTTGGTCAGGCCGCCGGGCAGCTCGGTCACGGATCTGGGCCGATCCGCGAGGCTGGGCACCTGATCGAAGAGCGCATCGGTGTCCGTTTGGGCGGTGACCGCGGCAGGCGAGGTGGCGCCGGGCGGCTGGCTGGACATCGGCGTGATCCTCCTCGTCGCAACTGGGTAAGACACGATCAGCGATATTCGATGTACGAAGCGTAGGCAGTCTGCGGCAAAAGGTCTAGATCCATAGCCAAGATTTTCGGATAGATCCAGATCCACCCTGAAAGGGTCTGGACAGTTAGGTCTCATGCTTCTACGCTGCACCTCAACCTGCGCCCCTGTCATCCGTGGAGGTCCACCACATGAGCGCAACCACAGATCAGACCGGCGGCGAGCGCGACAGCGCCGACCTGGCCCAGTTCGGCTACCAGCAAGAGCTCAAGCGCGGTCTGGGGACCTTCAGTTCCTTCGCGGTCGCCTTCAGCTACATTTCCCCGTCGACCGGCATCTTCACGCTATTCGCGCTCGGGCTGGTCACGATCGGCGGCGCGTTTATCTGGACCTGGCCGGTCGTGGCTCTCGGCCAGTTCATCATTGCGATGAACTTCGCCGAGGTGTCCAGCCACTACCCGATCGCGGGGTCGGTCTTCCAGTGGACCAAGTACCTGTCCAGTCGCACCTATGCGTGGTTCTCCGGCTGGATCTACCTATTCGCCGGCGTCCTCACGGTCACTGCGGTGGTGGCCACGATCCCGCTGGCGCTGATCCCGGCGCTGAACGGCCTGGGCTGGCACAGCCTGAACCCGGCCAGCCTGCACGCCAACCTGGCCGTCGCGCTGGTCGTGCTCGTGGTGATCACGGTGCTGAACATCTACGGCGTCAGGCTGGTCGCGCTGATCAACAACACCGGCGTGATCTTTGAGATCCTCGGCATGGTCGTGTTCGCGCTGATCATGATGGCGTTCCACAATCACCAGGGCTTCCACGTCGTGACCAACAGCTTCGGACTGAAGATCAACGGGAGCAGTTTCCTGATCGCGATGTTCATGTCGCTGTTCGTGATCTACGGGTTCGACACCGCGTCGACCCTGGCTGAGGAGACCCGCGACCCGCGCCGTGCCGCACCCAAGGCGGTGCTGTTCTCGATCATCGGCGCGTTCATCATCGGCGGCATCTTCCTGCTCGGCACGCTGATGGCCATCCCGAACGGGCCCGCGGCGATCAAGAACGGCTTCGGGCCAGCCCAGATCATCGAGGCCAACTTCTCGCACCCGTTCGCGACGATCTACCTCCTCGTGGTCTCGGCCGCGATCTTCGTCTGCTGCCTGTCGATCATGGCCGCGACGATCAGGCTCTGCTTCGGGATGTCCCGTGACAACCAGCTGCCGTTCTCCAAGGTCCTGTCGAAGGTCTCGCCGAGGCTGCACACCCCGATCTGGTCCTGCGTCGTCATCGCCGTGCTGTCCGCGATCCCGTTCATCCAGTTCTCGGGCGCCGGGACGATCGCCATCGCCGCGACCGCGATGATCTACTTCAGCTACTTCCTCGGCAACCTGGCGATCGCACGGGCCCGGCTGCGTGGCTGGCCGAAGGCCGCCTCGCCATTCAGCCTCGGCCGCTGGGGCCTGGTGGTCAACATCCTCGGACTGCTCTACGGCGGCGCGATGCTGGTCAACTTCGCCTGGCCGCGGGCGCAGAGCAACCCGACGCCGAACCAGTCCGTGGTCGGGGGTGTCCAGCTGCTGAACTTCCACATCGGTTTCCTGAACAAGATCCCGATCCTGTGGACCGTGTTCGTCGTCCTGGTGCTGATCGGCGGGATCTACTACCTGGCGGTCGGCAAGAGCAAGGAGTTCGCGCCGATCCGGACGCCGGAGGCGGACGACGCACCGCTGGTGGCCTGACTGTCGCGGCGAAAGACGACAAGCTGGCGGACGGACTGTGATAGCAGGGCTGCTGCCCAGCCGGACGTGCCCGGTCGTGCAGCTGATCTGCGACCGGGCCTGGACCGACGAGGTCTTATCGGAGCGCGGCGATGTCGGGCGGTAGCCAGACCGGCGGCGGGTTTGCCCAGGCGGAAGGAGATGCGATGGCATCAGAACCGGAGCCGCCGCCGCAGACCGACGGCCCGGACTCCGGCCGGGGAGAGACTGACAAGCCGGGCTCGCAGCCCAAACAAGCGGCAGGTTCCGGCCCGGCGCCACGACCGGCTGCGGATCCCAGCCTGGCTCCGCAGCCCCGCGGCCCGGGTCAGGGGCCACGACCGGCTGCGGATCCCAGCCTGGCTCCGCAGCCCCACGGCCCGGGTCAGGGGCCGCAGCCGAGCGGGCGGACCAGCTCGATCTGGCATCCCCGGCTGCCAAGCCGGAAGCCTCCCAAGATCATCCGCGGGCACGGAGCTACGGTGCACGGCCAGATCGAAGACTGGCTGGCCGATGAAATCGCCGCTGGGCGGCTCGCCCCTGGTGACCGGCTGCCAACGGAGCAGGATCTGGCGGCCTGGCTGGGTGTCAGCCGGATGACGCTTCGGCACGCACTGGCCGAACTAGCCCAGCGCGGCCTGGTCACCCGCACGGTCGGGCGCAACGGCGGGACCTTTGTCGCCGCACCCAAGCTGGTGCAGGACTTCACGATCCTGGCCGGGTTCTCCGAGCAGCTGCGCAGGCACGGTCTGGTGGCCGGAGCCAGAGTCCTGGCCGCGGCTCAGATCCCGGCCAGTCCGGTCGTCTCCGCCGCGCTGGAGATCGGCCCGGGCGAGCCGGTCTACGAGGTCAGGCGACTGCGGCTGGCTGACGGCCAGCCGATCCTGCTTGAGCATTCGCTCTTCCCGGCAGAGCGTTGCCCTGGACTGCTCGACTACCGGCTCGACGGGTCGCTGTACGAACTGCTTGAGGAGAAGTTCGGGCAGCGGCCGTACCGGGCGAAGGAGAGCCTGGAGCCAGTCGCCGCCGGGGTCCGCGAGGCCGAGGCGTTGCAGATCAGCGAGGGCGCGCCGCTGATGCTCGTCGAACGCACCGCCTATGCCAGATCCGGGGTACCGCTTGAGTTCGCCCGCGACCTGTTCCGCGGCGACCGGACCAGGGTCGTGGTCTGGACCTCCGAGCTGGCCGGCGATCTCTGAGCCGCAGATCCCCGTTCCCCGTGATCACGCGGTTCTTTCAGGGACAGCTGTTGAAAGAACCGCGTGATCATGGAGAGCTGCCGAGGTCGACGATCGCCGCGACCGGACCGCCGCCGTCGGGACCCTGGTGCGCCGCCGACACCGAGACGAACACGGCCGGATCGCCGGTGACCGCGGCGGCGACCCCACCGACGCATGCCTTGATCTGCCGGTGCCAGTGCACGTCGGAGTCGTCAAGCATGGCGTTGCGGCGGCCGCGGACCCGGCCATCCTGGCTGGCCTCGCACTTGAGGAACACGTTGACCAGCCGTCCGTCCAGGTCATCGGGGTGCGGACGGTCCGGCAGGTCGAGGCCGGCCGCCCGGATCGCGGCCCAGATTCCGTCGGCATCAAGGGCGTCGCGCATCACCGAATGCCCGATCCGGTACCGGCCGCCGATGCCGCGTGCGTTGCCGGCCACCACGACCTGGGCCTGATCAAGCTCGACCCCGGATGAGCAGGACGCGACGCTGGAGTAGAGCTCGCGGTTGTGCAGCACATCGGCGTCGGACGGCATCTCGATTTCGCCGAGCGCGACCGCGACGCCGAGCGCGGTGCACCCGTTGGACAGGTCCATCGATTCATGGGTGTTCTCGGTCCAGACCGTCTGGCCCCGACTCTTCGCGTCTCTGATCGTGCGGATGGTCAGCAGCGGCGTCTTGGTCTGCACGTAGTGGACATCCGCCGGGTCGGTGATGCCGGCTCGTGCCATGGCCAACCGGACCGCGTCAGCCACCTTGGTAATCATCGCCGTGCGTCCGATGTCCTCAGGCAGCAGCTTCTCGCTCATCGCGAAGCCGATCGTCAGCCGCGGCTCGTCGGTCCTGACCGCGTGGTCAGCGGGCACGGTCGCGAAGATGGTGGCGTGCGGACTGATCACGCCGTCGGTTCCGCCCGACCAGACGATCGGAATCTGGCTGACCTCGGCGGCACTGCGACTTCCCTTGTCGGTCAGCACCGCACGGAAAGCGCGATCCGCGAGGATCCTGGTGTAGTCGTTGACGCCGCCATTGCCCTCGGTCTTGCCGATGACGGCGACGACCCGGTCGGCCTCAAGCACGCCGTCGTCGATCAACCTGGCGAGCTCGCTTGCGTCGGACACATTGTGCGGGGGAACCTTCCAACTTCCGCAGCTCGGCTACGGTTACCGCGCCAAGCGGGTGCGCATCCGGCGTTTCCCAGCCGACCATCACCGCGTCGACATCGGTCGCGACGACCAGCGTCTCGACCCCGAGCTGGCGGGCCAGGACGGCCGCGGTCAGGTCTTTGTCGATCACCGCCTCGACACCGTGCAGCACGCCGGCGGCGTCCCTGATCACCGGGACGCCGCCACCGCCCGCGCAGACGACCACGAATCCGGCATCGAGCAGAACGGCCGCCGCAGTGGCATCCAGGCACTCGACCGGCTCTGGCGAGGCGACGACCCGGCGCCAGCCGCGTTCGCCCCGGTCCTGCCAAGTCTGGCCGGCCGCGATCAGCCTCGCAGCCTCGTCTTTCGGCAGGTAGCGGCCGATCGGCTTGGACGGCTCAGCGAAGCGCGGATCATCGGCATCGACGAGCGTCCTGGACACCAGCACAGCAGGCCGGGCGCCGACACGGCGCCGCGCCAGGGCCGCGTCCAGCGCGTTGAGTACCAGCACGCCGATCGTGGCCTGGGTCTGGGCGCCGCACCAGTCCAGCGGAACTGGCGGGACGACATGCGCGGCGATCTCGTTCTTCACTAGCAGGTTGCCCACCTGCGGGCCGTTGCCGTGAGTCAGCACTACCTGGGCTCCCGAGGCCACGATGTCGGCCACGGCCTCCATGGCCAGCGTGATCGCCGCCCGCTGGTCCTCGGGCCGCGCCCTGCCGTCGGGACTGGTCATCGCGTTTCCGCCCAGCGCAATCAGCACTCGCACGCCATGACCGTATCGGCAGTGCCGACTGACGATCACTTCGACCTCACCGACGGCCAGCGCCGGGGTGGGTCCAGCAGTCAGCGCCTCGCTGACCTAGGAGTTCCCCGATGGTGCAGTCTCCGATTTGGGACTGCCCGCGGGCTAAGAAGGATCTGTGGCCGGAGCGGTGTCCGATGGGTCCGGCTGATCGGCTGGCTCGCTCAGCCAGCGGCGGATCGCGTCGCCGTGCTGGTCCAGGGTGGGCGGTGACAGGTGCTCGTGCCGCCAGCCGGTGCCGAACCGGAGCGGCGGTCCCGGCAGGGTGATGGTGCCGAGCGCCGCGTGGTCGACATCGATCAGCAGGCCCTGGGACTTGGTCTGCTCCCACGTGTAGACCTCGGCCAGATCCCGGACCTTTCCCGCCGGGACGCCGAGTTCGTCCATCTTTGCCAGCACTTCAGCGGCCGAGTAACGCCCGAACGCCGCGTTGATCGCTTCGTTCACCGCCTCATGGTCACGCACCCGGCTCCGGTTCGCCGACCATTCCGGCCGGTCCAGCCCGAAGGTCGGCCCGAGCCTGCGCCACAGCGCGTCGCTGCCGACCGCGATCTGGACGAACCCGTCGGCAGCCCGGTACAGCCCATACGGGCAGATGGACGGATGATGATTGCCGTTCGGCCGGGGGATCTCACCGGCGACCGTCCACCGGGTGCCCTGGTACGCATGCGCTCCGACCACCGCGGCGAGCAGGCTGGTCCTGACGACCTGACCACGCCCGGTAGTGTGCCGTTCCTGCAGCGCGGCCAGCACGCCGAAGGCGCCGTACATACCGGCCAGGATGTCGCCGATCGGCACCCCGACCCTGGTCGGCTCGTCCGGCCCCGGGCCGGTAACCGACATCAAGCCGCCCTCGCCCTGGGCGATCTGGTCATAGCCTGGCCGGTCCCCCTCAGGTCCGTCATGACCGAAACCGGTGATCGACAGGATCACCAGCCGCGGGTTGATGTCGTGCAACCGCTCGGTGCTGAAGCCGAGCCGATCGAGCACTCCGGGGCGAAAATTCTCCACCAGCACATCGGCGCGGCCGACCAGCGCCGCGAGGACGGCCCGGCCCTCTTCGGACTTCAGGTCCAGGGCAATCGACTCTTTGTTGCGGTTGCACGAGAGGAAGTAGGTCGCGTGCTCGGCGCCGTTGCTGCCGTGCATGAACGGCGGACCCCAGCCGCGGCTGTCATCGCCCTCTGGCGACTCGATCTTGATCACCCGAGCGCCGAGATCGCCCAGCATCATCGCGGCGTGCGGACCGGCCAGCGCCCTGGACAGGTCGGCGACCACAATCCCGGCCAGCGGCCCGGCGCTGGACGCGGACCCGGCACCCGCCCCCGATCCGGCCAGCGGCCCGGCGCTGGCCGCGGACCCGGCACCCGCCCCCGATCCGGCAACCGCCACGCTGGCTGGCCCCGGCCGGGCAGCGAAGCCGCTGCCAGACCCAGATCCCCGGCCCGTCTGCGGCGCTTCCGCACGCTCCGTCACTGCCAGTCCACCTCCGCCGACGCCATGCCGGCCAGCTTGTCATAACCGGGACCGCGGTCGAAGAACGGCCGCCGCTGCGGACGTTCGGCCCTGAGCCGCTCCCTGAGCCGCTGCGTCGCTTCGTTGTCCGCGGCATACTCGGCGTCAGTTGGCAGGTCGCCGGCCGGGTCCGCAGCCGGTCCGGTGAGCACCACGCCGTAATCGTCGGCAGCTGCCGCGCGGGAGACCTTCCCCCAGGCAACATCGCGCACCACCAGATCGACATCCCGGTCCAACGGATCACCCCAGCCACCGCCGCCGGTAGTCCGGATTCTGATCAGCGTGCCGGCCGGCACGAACTCACCGTCGGCGAGCGCCTCGACCGCACGCTCCCCCGGTCCGCCTGGGTCGATCGTCACGTCGAACGGACGGCCGGCCCGGCCGCCGTTCACCCCCCAGCAGGACAGGATGGACCGGTCGGCGATGGACATGAAATAGCCGTCGGTCAGCATCCTGATCACCTTCTCGTAACCGAGTCCGCCGCGGAATTTCCCAGGTCCGCCCGAGTCGATCGCCAGCCCCAGCCGCTCGACCAGGAAAGGAAACCGGGCCTCGGAGAACTCGGCGGGCAGATTCCGCGAATCGGGCACCACGTGAATGGTGTCCTCACCGTCGGCGTAGTACCTGCCGCCTGAGCCGCCGCCGAGCACCTCCCGCATCAGGTAAGGCTCGCCGGCCGCGTCCAAGCCGTAGACGCCGGTGTACCTGATCGTCTCCTGGTCGGCCGGCATCGCGCCGCCGACGGCCTTGGCCAGCACGCCGGCGAATACCCCGAGCAGCCGCAGGATCACGAAGGTCCGTGCGTTGGTCGGCGCCGGGAAGACCGGCGTCAGCAGCGTGCCAGGCGGCGGGAACCGCATCTCGATCAGGTCAACGACACCCTCGTTCACGTCAAGCTGAGCCATCCGCTCCGGCGTGTCGGCCAGGTTGCGCAAGATCGGCGCAAGCCACTTGGCCAGGAAGTTGCCTTCGGCGTAGTTCGCGCAATGATTAATCGGTCCCCTGGCCTGCGGGCCGGTGCCATTGAAGTCCATGATCAGTTTCGGGCCGCCGGACTCGTCCTCGCCGATCTTGGTAAGCGTGATCCGCTGGGTATGCAGCCTGGGCTCATCCACCCCGTCGTGCTCGGCGTAGTCCTCCCAGGTCCAGCTGCCGGATGGGATCTTGGTCAGGATCTCCCGCTGATAGGTCCTCGTGGTGCGCGCGACGATCGCATCGAAGCAGGCCTCGATCACCTGCTGGCCGTATCGGTCGAACAGTTCGGCCAGCCGCCGCGCGCCCATCAGGCAGGCCGCGCACTCGGCATCGAGGTCAGCGGCGAGCGAGGAGGGCATCCTGGAGTTACGCGTCATGATCGTCAGCGCCGCCCGGTTAGGCACTCCGGCGTCCCACAGCCTGATCGGCGGCACCATCAGGCCCTCTTCGAACACGCTGGTCGCGTGGCTCGGCATCGACCCGGGCACGGCGCCACCGATATCGTCATGGTGGCCGAACGCCTGGACGAACGCGACCACTCGCGGCCCACCCGGCCCGCCCGGCCCGCCCGGCTCGGCCGGACCGCCCGCTACCTGCGGCCCGCCCAGCCCCTGCGGCCCGCCCAGCCCCTGCGGCCCGGCCGCCGCGTCGTGGAAGACCGGCACGGTGACGCACAGATCAGGCAGGTGGCCGATGCCGCCCTCAGACAGGTAGACGTCGTTGTGGAAGAACACATCCCCGGGCCGCATCGTCTCCACCGGGAAGTCCCTGACGATCGGGTGGACGAGCGCGCTGTAGGACCGGCCGGTGAGCTTACGCAGCAGCCGGTCGTGAATACCGGCCCGGAAGTCATGCGCGTCCCTGATCATCGGCGACCTGGCGGTCCGGCCGATCGCGGTCTCGACCTCCCGCTCGATCGAGGCCAGGCTGCCCGCGATGATCTCCAGCAGCACCGGATCCACATCCCGGGCCGCTCCCCCGGTCAGCGTCCGTCCGCTGACGGCGTTACCTCCCGGTCTCAAAGGGCACCTCCGAGACAGCTCCGGTCGCTGGTCTGCCCGGCCCCGATCTGGTGAGGTGGAGATTGCCGAGCCGGTCCACCCGGGCGGCGAAACCGGGGTGCACGGGAACCGTGGCGCCGTACTCCTCGATGATCGCCGGACCGGTGACCACGTCCCCGGCGGCCAAGCCAGGCCGGGCGTAGATGCCGGCCGCCACGAAGCCAGCGCCGCGGCTGAAGCAAACCTCCCGGCTGCCGGTCCTGGCCCGTCCGGTCCCCCAGTCAAGCACGGGCAGCGCAGGCCGCTGGATTTCGCCGACCCCGGTGACGCGCAGGTTAACCCACTCGACCTGCTGACGTGAATCGTCACGGAAGTCGTACCCGTACAGCGCTCGGTGCGCGTCGTGGAAGGCACCGGCCACCGCACCGGCCAGTGCGGCATCGACGTGGCCGTCAGGCACCGGCACCCGCACTTCGAACGCCTGCCCGTAGTAGCGCAGGTCCGCGGTGCGGACCAGTCGCCGCCGGTGCTCGGCGAATCCCTGGCTGACCAGTGCCGCCTTGGCCTGCTCCGCCAACCCGGTGAAGATCGCATCCACCGCGCCATGGTCGAGCGCGTCATGCCGACCAACCGCCGTGCGCACGTAGTCGATCCTGACGTCGACGGTCAGCAGCCCGAACGCGGACACGTTGCCCGGGTTCGGCGGCACGAGCACGCCGGCCATGCCCAGGATGTCGATCAGCGAGCAGGCAAGCAGCGATCCCGAGCCGCCGAATGTGACCAGGGTGAAGTCACGGACATCGAGCCCGCGCTTGACCGTGATCTGCCGGACCGCGTTGGCCTGATTCCAGGCCGACACCTCAAGGATGCCGGTGGCGCAGTTCTCCTCGCTCAGCCCGAGCCGCCCGGCCAGTGCGCGCAGCCCGTCCCTGGCAGCCGCCGGGTCGAGTGGGACCTCACCGCCGAGCAGGTGCGGCGGGATCCGGCCGAGCATCAGGTGGGCGTCGGTCACGGTCACCTCGGTGCCACCCCTGGCATAACACATCGGCCCGGGGTCGGCCCCGGCCGATCGCGGGCCGACCTTGAGCGCGCCCTCCGGCGATACCCAGGCGATCGAGCCGCCGCCGGCCCCGACCGTGACCACGTCCACCATCGGGATCATCGATGGGTAGGCCCCGACCCTGCCCTCCGTGGTCAACGCGGGCTCGCCGTCCGCGACCACGGCGACGTCGGTCGAAGTCCCGCCGCCATCGCAGGTGAGCACCCGCCCGAACCCGGCCTCGCTGGCGATCAGCGCCGCGCCGAGAGCACCGGCGGCTGGCCCGCTCAGCACGGTAGTGATCGGCTGGTGGATCACTTCGTCGGCCGAAAGCACGCCGCCGTTGGACTTCATCACATAAAACGGCACCCGCCGCCGGGCGGCCGCATTCAGGTCCGAGCCGCTGTCCGGCCCGCTCGAGCCGGTGTCCGGCCCGCTCGAGCCGGTGTCCGGCCTGCCCGAGCCGGTGTCCGGTCTGCCCGAGCCGGTATCCCCGCCCGCGCCGGTGTCTGGCCCGCCCGAGCCGGTGCCGCCATCGGTGCCAGTTTCGGCGCCCGCCAGCCGGTTCAGCCGCTCGGTGATCGACCTCAGGTATCCGGCGACGGCCGGCTTGACCGCCGCATCGAGCAGGGTGGTCATCGACCGCTCGTACTCGCGGTACTCCCGCAGCACCTCGGAAGAGAGCGAGAACGACGCCAGCGGATGCTCGGCGGCCAGCACCGCTGCCATTCGTTTCTCATGGTCGGGGTTTGCGTAAGAGTGCAGGAAGCAGACGCCGAGCGTGTCGATGCCGCGGTCGCGGAACCAGCGGGCCACGGCCCTCGCGCCATCCTCGTCGAACGGGCGCAATTCCGCCCCGTTGTGATCGAGCCGCCCGCCGACGGTCTTGACCAGGTGCGCGGGAACGATCCGGTCAGGCTTGACCCAGAAATATGAGTTGCCGTATCCGTCCGGTACCGACTGCCTGGCGATCTCGAGCAGGAACTCGAAGCCCTCGGTCGTGATGAAGCCGAGTCGGCCGATCTTGCCCTCTAGCAGCAGGTTGGTCGCGATCGTGGTGCCGTGGCTCACCGCGGCCACGTCAGCGGCGTCCGCTCCGACCAGGCCGAGCACCTTGGTCAGCCCGGCGATGAACCCGAGTGACGGGTCGGCAGGCGTGGTCGGCGTCTTGGTGACCGTCAGTTCACCGGTGGCCTCGTTGTAGGCGACGACGTCGGTGAACGTCCCGCCGGTGTCGATGCCGATCCTCAGCTGCCCACGCGCGCCCGTCATGCCCGTCCTAGGAACCGCTGTGCTCGCGGTACTCGAACCCGGTCGCCGTGGCTCCGAGCAGCGCGTCCGCGTGCCGCCTGATCAGGGCCAGGTTCCGGTCGGCCAGGTGGTCGAACGGCTGCGGCACCGACGAGCCAGGGGTCAGCGAGGCGAGCGCCTTCGCCGGTTCGAGCCTGGCGCTGATCCAGCATTCGTGCGAGGCGGCACGGGCGACCACCTCGGCGATCGGGGTGACGATCATCGAGTTGCCGAAGTAGATCGCTCCGCCCGGATCGGTGCCGGTGGCGTTGGCCCCGATCAGGTAGACGTGGTTGTCGTAGGCGCGAGCCCGGTTGGTCAGCTCCCACAGGTCGGCGGCGTCCACGCCCGTGGTGAACCCGCTGGTCACCGATTCGGGCAGCACGACAAGCCCGGCCCCGGTCGCGGCCACGCACTCGGTCGTCGCGGCCACGGCGCGTACGGTGTTCGTCTTGATCGACGCCTGGGTCAGCGGGCCGATCGCCGGGGCGACCTGGACCGCGGCAACCGTGATATCGCGCATCAGCGGTCGCTCTGGCCGAGCCGAGGGTTCTGTCGGCCAAGTACGGCTCCGACGACCACGCCGGCCAGCGCGATCGCGCCGCCGGCCAGCACCCCGGCCAGGAAACCCGGCGCGGGGGCCTGGCGAGTTCTGGCACGTGGCGGAGCCACGAATACGCCAGGCTGGGCCGGCGGCTCGGCCCGCTGAGCCGGAATGGCGGCGGTCACACCAGCCGCTCCCGGCCCCCCGACCGGTCCGACTAGGGCCGGCTGCCCCGCCGCTCCGGCCTCGGCGGCCAGGCCAGCAGCTTGGGCCGGCGCCACGCCGGTGAGCAGTTCATCGACCGAGCCGAAGAACTGCTCCGCCATCCGTTTCGCCACCCCGGCCAGCATCCGCTGGCCAACGCCGGCGATCACCCCGCCGACCACCGCGTCGGCGTCGTAGCTGAGCCAGGTGGACCCGTCTTCGGCCGGCGCCAGCTGCACCCGGACGTCCGTGCTGATCGTGCCCGGGCCGCCCGCCCCTGACGCCTTCAGGGTGAAGGATCCTGGCCTGCGCTGGTCGGCGAGCGACACCTCGCCGGTGTAGGTGCCGCGGACCGCCGCCATCCCGGTGGTGATCGTCAGCCGGTAGGAGTCAGGCCCGATGGCCTCAAGCCGCTCGCAGCCTGGGATGGTTCGGACCAGCACGGCCGGGTCGTTCAGCGCCGTCCATACTGCCTCGACCGGAGCGTTCAGCGTGGCACCGCCAGTGACCTTCATCCCGTGTTCTCCTCCGCGTCCACCCGCCGATCCCGGAAAGGCGGACCTGGCTGATGGTTCGCCGCTGTCCCGTTGCGATCCGCTGTCCAAACCATAGCGACCGTAGCCAGCAAGCAGCGCACGCGCGAAGCCTCGTTCCGGCCTGGCGCGTGCGCCCTGGTCCCCAGCGCGCCCTCGTCGCTTCCGACCTGGCGCGCCTGCCTGCTGCTTACTTGATGGTGTAGCGATAACTGAAGGCGGCCACATCGCTTCCGACCGGGAAGCTGCCTGGCAGCCCGTTGTAGGTCACCCCACCGGGAATGAGCGACGAGTCGCTCACGTAGATCGTCCCGCTGACGACGTGTCCTGAGGTGCCCTCGGGGGTGATGGTCACCGGGATGGTGACCGTCTGGCCGGGATTGACGACGTATGGCGTAAAGGCAGCCGCCGGATTGGTGCTGCCGAGCCACAGGTCCCCGGTGGGGGCGACGACTGTCGGGTCGAAGGCTGCGGTGTTCGCCGTCATCGACACGGTGGCGGTCACCGGCTTCGCCCCGTTCTTGCCATCCGGGCCAACCAGGAACGGCGTGACGGTCCAGTCACCGGCCGGGATGTCCGGCGCCGAGTAGCTCCCGGTGGCGGTCTTGCCGGTCGACGAGATCAGGTCCGGATCCCCGAACGGCCAGGAGAAGTCGAAGAACGACCGGGCCGGGGCTGAGACCTTCGCCTGAATTGCCGTGCTGTGCGACGGAACCAGGAACTCAGGGATCACGCCGGCGGTGTTGGGCAAGATCAGGGTGGATGTGGTCTGCGCGGCGAGGCCGATCGTGAGGCTGCTGTTCAGCCGGGCGTCCACGAAATACGCCTCGGGCACATTGCCGCCGTTGGTGACCTGCAGGCCGACCGTTATGGGCGAGCCGGCGGCCAAATCGGTGCTGGCCGAATCAGGCAGGCCTATCGCCGATGCGGTGACCGGCGTGTCGTTCATCGTGACCGTGAAGGGCTGGGCTACCGCGGTGCCTGACACGGTGTTGAAGAAGTCCACCACCAGCGTCCATCGCCCCGGGCTTGGGTGGAGAACGTGCAGCTGGGCGCCGGTCTCCGGCTCAGTTTCGGTATTTCCTGACGGTGTGGTCACGAGCAGCCCGTTGATCGCGGTGGAGGCCGCAGCGCCGGACGGATCGATCAGCGTTGCCAGCAGGGTGTTACTGGCGTCGCCGGTGCTGACTTCGGCGTTCAGGGCCTTGAGCCCGGACGGCACGTCCACCTGGTAGTACGCGGTCTGCCCGGTGTCGCTGCCGCGGCCGTTGCCACCGGTCAGGGTGCCGGTGAAGGTAACCGACGGAGCCGGCGTCGGGACCAGCGAGCGCAGGGTGACCGGAATGGACGTCACCACGGCGAAGGCCGGGCTGCTGGCCGAGCTGTGCAGCAGGATGGAGCCGGACTGGTCACCAGCTTGCGACGGGATGGAGACGGTCAGTGTGAAGTTGCCTGAGGCTCCGGGTGCGAGCGTCAGCGAACTCGCCGACAGGCTCCCGAACGACTGCCAGGTGGCAGTGCTCGCCTGGAACTGGGCAGGCAAGGACGGAGCGGCGGACTGGCCAGCGACCAGCGCCGTCCACGCCCCGGCCGCCGGATCGGCCACCTGGGCATTGCCGTAGTTGCCGATGCCCTGCGGCAGGTTGTACTCGGCCAGGTCGCCATTGGGGGCGATCAGGCTGAGGTTGACCGGTCCGACCATGGCGACGGAGACGTTCAGCCTGGCCTGACCGGCAGCCACATGGAAGCTAACCGCCTGGCTGTAGCCTTGCGCCGCGGTCAGCGACAGGGACTGGGTCGAGACGGCGTGGTACGGCGAGAGCGTGCGGCTGGACAGGCCGATGGTCACGCTGCTCGATCCGTCATTGGTAAGCGTCTCGGCGAAGTGCTCGGTGCTGCCTGCCGCGGCGACCGCGTTGAACTGGGTGGCGCTGTCGAGTACGGCATGCCCGGCCGGCGCCTTGGTGCCGCCAGGGTAAGAGGCGGCGGCCAGCACTGCCTGGTAGGCGTCGACCATGCCAGCGCCCTGCTGCTCGGCCGGGGCATCGATGTGCTCCGCGGTGGACACGATGATCCGCTTGACCACGGCAGGCGACGGGTCGTGGCCGTGGTGAGTCTTGGCATACGCCTGGATCACCAGGGCGGCGATTCCGGCGGTCAGCGGTGAGGACTCACTCGTTCCGCCGGACAGTTCGACCGAGGCTGGGTTCCCGGAGAAGTTGGTGCAGGCGAAGAACTTCGTCGGATCGGGGGTGCACAGCGCCCAGTTCAGGTCGCCGGGGGCGACCACGTCGCCGGTCGTGCCGGTCTGGGAGAAGCCGCCCGAGCTGAGCCCGCTGATGTTGTTGTCGATCCAGCCCTTCACTCCGGGGAAGGTGATGCCGCCGATCCCGGTCTGGGCGTAGGCACGATAGGTGGTCGACGCACCGACCGAAAGGACTTCCGGGTCGGTACCTGGGGAGCCGAGCGTGTTCGTCGGTCCGGCGTCGCCGGTGGACACCACCACGGTCACGCCGGCCTTGACGGCGGCGTCGTCGGCCATATCGGTCAGGTCCAGGCTGGCCACATCCGGGAACATGTTGGAGCCGAACGACTCATTGATGACGTTGACGTGGTCCACGGTCACCGCGTAGTTGACGGCTTCCATGAACACGGAGTTGAACGCCACGTTAGATGAGCCGAACACGTTGAGCCCGACCAGGCTGGCGCCAGGGGCGACCCCGAGTACCCGGATCAGGCATGGAGTGCTGAGTCCCAGGCCGTAGCTGGCCACGTTGTAGACGTGCCGTCCCTGAGCCGCGATGGAACTGGCATCGAGGAAGGCTTCGCCGCCGCTGGTCGGCGCGCTGGTGCCCGTCCCGCTGAAGTCCTGATAGTCGATGAAGACGTGCTTGCCGTTGGCGCGGATGAAGTCGGGATTGTTGGGGTCGATGCCGTCGGCGATCCACGCCACCTTCACGCCCGCCCCGGTGTAGCCAAGCGCCTGCGCTGACGGTCCCTTGCCGGACTGGGTGGCCGCGTGGATGACCCCGATCGCCTCGGGGTTGAGCTGCACCCTGCCCTTAGCCGCACAGGCGCCCGGGAGCGGCTTCAGGCCAGCTGCGGCCTTGGCCGGAGCGATGACCGGCGGAGCCGCGGCGACCGGAATGGGCAGGTCTGGGACCACCTCGGCCACGGCCGGATTGGACCTCAGCAGCTTGGCCTCGCCGGGCGACACCGTAGCGGCGACGGCGTTGACCAGCGAGATGCTCTTCACATTGCGGGCGTGTGTCGCAGCCAGCTGGGACAGCACGCCGCTTTGCAGCGACCTGACGACCGCTGCCCGCCGCGCCGAGTTGCGTGCCGTGTCAGGGACGCTGGCGACCTGGTCCTTGAACACGATGATCACCTTGTCGGTGACATTCGTCGACAACGACCGCGCCTGCGCAGGCGTGAGGGCCGCCCGGATCTGCCCTGACGTGACAGCCGCTCGGGGACTCAAGACGCTCTGCGCCTGAGCAGTCGTGGTCATCGATACGACCACGATCGGCGTGATGATCGCTACTCTGCGCAGCAGACTCCTGTATCGCATGTGACACTTTCCTCGCAGCCGGCGCTTTAGGCGCCTCAATAATCCATTTGTTCGCACATGTATGTCTATGGATTCCCGTGGTCGTAACAGAATCATGACCCAACGGCCGCCCGAGCTGTCGTAGCCGCATCGCGATGAACGTTGGCGTGGCGCCCGGCCGGACAACCGGGCTCAGCAACGCTTGTCCGATCGCCTGGCCGCAGCGGCAGCCCGCCGAAATCGGGCCCAAGGTCCCGCGCCTGAACGACCACCGTCCCTATTCAGTGGTCCTGACCGCGCCCATGGTGGGCCAAGCCAACGCCTGCGCTGGGCACCCGACGCATCGCCCGGCTGGCGTATACAGGAGCCCCAAGGAAGGGGATGCACGCTATGCGGCACCCGAACATCATCGCCATCCTTTCACCGGCAGTCGCGATCGCCCTGGTCGGCGGCACGGTGGCCAGTGCGGCGGCAAGCCCGGCGGCAAGCACGACCGCCAGTAATGCGGTCGGCCCGACCGCCAGCAACGCGAGCGCCTTAGCGCCGACCTACAGTGCCGAGCAAGTCGGCTACACCACCGGAGGCGGCTGGCATTTCCGGTACGTCCGGACGACGTTCAAGCTCCCGGACGCGAGCCAATTCGCCGCCGTCACCGGGAGCTTCGGCCTGTCGGTGCAGCTGTGGTCGGAGTCGTCAACGGCAGTGCTCGGCATTTCGACCTGCACCACCAGCTCATGCCAGCTGGGCGGCACGGCCGTCAGCGAGCCCTACAACGCGGCCGTCGCCGTCTTCAACCATGACGCCGGTCACACGGTTGCCTACAGCAACGGCAGTTCCCCGCCGATGGCGGCAGGTGACACCGTGACCCTCAGCATCTACTTCGACCTGGCCAGCGGATACGACCACTTCCTCGCGGTCGATAACACGACCGGGGTGAGCTTCGGGACGAGGTTCGCTGATCCCGGCGAGCTGTACTTCACAGCCAGAGTCGGTGCCGAGTTCGGCTTCACCCCATGGTCTAGTCCGGCCGGCGGCTGGGCCGCGCCCGCGTCACGCGTCCGGCTGGCCGAGTTCGCCACTACTCTGATCACCAGCTACAACGGCACTCGGGGCACCCTGACGGGCAAGTGGTCAAGCAGTCCGATCATCCTGACCAGCGACGGCACCTCGCGCGGAACGCATCTGGCCGACGCCCCCGTGCTGTGGAGTTCCGGCCGAAACTTCGGCGTGTGGCTGGAGAACTGACCGCCAATGTCTGCCCAGGACTGCGCCAGCGGCTGCCGGGGCTGAGCCGCCCTTTGCCAGCCTGCGTAGGCAGGCCTATCCGCCGAGCGGGTCGGCGGCTCACTCGCCGATCGGGTCGCGGGCCTACCTGCGACCCGATCTGGTCGCAGGCTTACTCACCGGACGGGTCGCGGGCTCCGCGCACAGCGATAATGGCGATCCCGGCGGCGAACACTAGGCCGGCGCAGAGCGCGCCGCCGAGGTCGTGCGGCGGCCTGGCCGGCCAGACCCATGGAGTGGTCAGGGCCGGGCCGTGCCACTCCGCGTACAGCGCGTACAAGCCGACCACCAGGTACACCATCGGCCCGGTCCAGGCCAGCGCGCCACCGAGAGCGGCGGCGCACAGCAGGCCGATGCCGGTCAGCCCGGCCACGTTGCGCGCCACGTCCGCAGTGCCGCCGGTCAGGTCCGCGCCGGTTCCGGCGGCGGCCAGTGCGGCGACCGCGACCGCGGTCAGCGCCAGCGCCGTGCCCAGCCGCAGGTACGGCAGCCACCGTCCGGTCGCACGTTCCGGCTCGCCAAACGGGCTCGCGGTAGTGATGACGATGACCGCAGCGGATCCGGCCTCGAAGATCAGCGGCAGCTGCAACGCGCCGTAGCTATCCCAGGGCCAGTGCAGCGCGATCCGCAGCGCGACGCCGCAGACCACCAGCACAGCCAGGGCGACCGGGACCCGCCGACTGACCAGGTGCAGGCGCACCAGGCGCAGTCCCGGCCGCGGCATCCAGCCCGACCGTCCCTCCGAGTCCGGCGGTCCCGCCAAGTCCGGGCGTCCCGCCGAATCCGGGCGTCCCGCCGAGTCCCGCCGTCCCGCCAAGTCCGGCCGTCCCGCCGAATCCTGGCATCCGGCCAAGTCCGGCCGCCCATGCCCGTCCGGCCGCTCATCCCGCGTTGGGCGGTCCGGGAGTCCCGCCCGATCCACAGCCACTACTGGCGGCTGCCTGCGTGCCGCATCGGCGGTCATGGCACTTGCGCCAGTGAGATCTGGCCAGCGCGAAGCGCGGCCAGGTGCGTCACGAGCCAGGCATGCCGTACCGCCGCAGACAGCGCTGCGAACCGTAGGGCCGCGACATACTCCGGAGTGCCTGGCGCCGGCCCTGGCACGGCGTTGTCTGGTATCCGAGTGGGTTGCCCAGACTGGACCGGGCCAGTGAGCTGCAGGCCAGCATCTTTGAGCAAGGCCGCGGCGACCGCCTGCTGCGCCGCGCTGCCACCCGGTACGCGATCTTGACCGACGGGACCGCCGATGATGACCATATCGACGATCGCCGGTGCGATCGAGCGCACCTCGGTGGCGAACTGCGCGCTGGACGTACCTTGCTGGCCAGGAAGCTGGCCTGGAAGGATCAGCGATACCGTCCGGCTGCCGCTGACGGACGGGTTGCCTCCAGGCGACGGGCTTCCCACGCTGATGCCGATGCCAATGCCTGGTCCCTGCGAGTAGATCGGGGCGGTCTGGCTGATCCTGGCCGGCCCGCCGGGCAGGCCGGCCACCTCGCCGAGCAGGGGTGCGAGCGCGGCCGTGACGGCGGGCAGGTAGACGGCATAGGCCGGGTTCAGGCAGACCGGGACCGCGGTACGGCTGCAAACCGGCTGGTAGCGGATCGGTCGGTCGTTAGCCGCGTCATGCAGGGCGGGGATGATCACCATGCCGTGCGGACCTGTCCGGCCGGTGCCGGCCAGGTCGACGGCGGTCACCGCCGCCACCACGCCCGCTGCGGTCAGCACAGCGGCCGAGCGGCGCAGCCACCGCCCGCCCGAATCGGCTGGCAGGCCAAGCACGCTCAGGGCCGCGACGGCGAGCCCGGCCAGCAGCATCACCTGGGCGATGGAGAGGTCGGGCAGATAGTGATAAAAGGTCGCCATGCCCGGGTCGGGCCCGATGTCCGCAGGAAAGGCGAGCTGCGGTGAGATCTGCCAGGGCGAGCTGGCGTTATGGGCCCCTTGCGAGCTGAACCCGAGTGCGAAGAACACCCCGACTGTGACCAGCGGTGTGGTGAACCGGCTAGGGAAAATCGATCCGGCGGCGAACCCGACCGCGGACATCGCCGTTATGCCAGCCGCGCCGACCGCGGCGGGCCACCACAGCGGCCCGCCCCAGGCGACTTGATCCGCGACGACCGCGTACATGACGCCCACGCAGCACAGGTAGGCCAGCATGGCCCAGATTGTGGTGGCAGCCCAGGTCACCAGCTGGGCCGCCAGTCGCGGCTTGGCGGTGGTCGCCACCAGGTCGGTCATCCTTCTGCGGCGGTCCCGCCATCCCATCCAGGCGGCCGCTCCGACCACGGGCGGCACGAAGTCCAGCAGGACACCGTGTTGCATGGTCATGGCGCGCAGGTTCCACATCGGTGGCTGGGCCATGCACTGGCGGTAGGTGTGGTACCAGAACAGCACGATGGCTACCGGCACCATCCACAGCATCGTGTTGCGGCGCATTTCAAGCCGCAGCAGCCGCCACGGGATTGGCCGGGGAACATGCTCGACCGGCAGCGGCCGGGCAGTCGTGGGGACTCCGGCTGCGGCGGTCATGACCTTGCCCCGGCGAGCACCGCGCTATACCCGCGCTCGAGCGGCGCGTCGCCTGCCGCGGTGGTCCCCTCGCCGCAGGCGATCAGCTCGCCGGGCGTGCCGTGGAAAACGATCCGCCCGGTGTCCATCAGCGCCACCTCAGCGCAGGCAGCACCGACGTCCTCGACCAGATGCGTGCTGACTACAACCGTGGCTCGCTGGCCGAGCTCGCGCAGCAGCCCGCGGAAATGCACCCGCTGCTCCGGGTCGAGCCCCGCGGTCGGCTCGTCAAACAGCAGCAGCTCAGGAAAGTTCACGATCGCCTGGGCGATGCCCACCCGGCGCAGCATCCCGCCAGACAGGGTTCGCAGCTTCGCCTTCGCCCTGCTGCCCAGGTCCACTCGCTCGACGGCCGCAGCCACCGCCGCTGGCACCCGCGCCGCCGGCATGTCCTTGAGCAGCGCGAAGTACTCGACGAACTCGGCGACGGTGAAGCTCGGGTAATAGCCGAGGTTCTGCGGCAGGTAACCAAGCCTGCGCCGGATGTCCCGGCGCTGGCCGTACTGGCCAGGATCGCGGTCGAGCAGCCGCAGCGTTCCCGAGGTCGGCGCGATCACCGTCGCCATCGCCCGCAGCAACGTCGTCTTGCCCGCCCCGTTCGGCCCAAGCAGTCCGAACACCCCGGGACCCGTCTCCAGGCTCACCCCAGCCACCGCCATCGTGCGGCCGAACCGCCTGGTCAGGTCGGCGATCTCAACGTTCATGATGTCTCCTTTGTTAGGCAGTCGCAGACGGCCAACGAGGCCAGACTGCCTGGCCGGCCATGGCCTCGTCGTCACGCCACGGAGCCGAATCGGCGCTCATACCACGGGGCTAATCCGGGCCGCGCGCCCGGCCGGCTCATACCCAGGTATGACACCGCACGTGGGACGACCGGGCGGCCCGGGCCGGCCTACCCTGGGAACGTGAACCGGACGCCAGGCACCGCACCGGCGGCAGACAGCGCCACCGAGCCGACGCGACCGGCGGCACGCCTGGCGGCGGGACTTAGGGCAAGGGCTGCGGCGCGACTGATTGGACGCCCTGCGGGACAAACGACGGCACAACCAGGGTGGCGAAAGGCGGTACGACCTGCTACCCGGCAGGCGGCACGCTGGGCTTGGCACGGGCTAATCCAGGTGCTGACCGGTCCTGACCCGGCTCCCGCATGGCGATGGCGCTCGCCATCCCAGCGCCGGACGGCGTATGCCGCGCTCGGTGCGACGACCCTCGTGCTGTTCTTGGTTAGCCAGGCCAGCCGGACCAGCATTCATCCGCACCAGCTGTTTCCGGCCGGCCCATACCAGTCGACCGTCGGGTGGCACCTGCTGCCCTCCCTCATCGCGGTAGCCCCGCTACCGCTGGCAGCGAGGTATCCGCTGCTCGGCTGGCGGATCGGATGGCTCGGCCTGCTGGTAGTTCCGCTGGCAGGGGACAACGGGTGGGGCGGCTGGCCGTGGGGCCCGGTACAGCTACTTGTCATGCTCGCGGTGTTCTGCGTGGCCGGGTTTCGCCATCAGCGGCCGGTGCTTTGGTGGATGTGGGCGCTGACCCTCATCCCGTGGTGGCTGTGGGCGGCGAAGGACCTGGTCGATTTGAATGGCCCGTTCAGCGCCAGCATCGCATTCACCGCCGCGACGATCGCCCTGGACAGCATCATCTTCCGGCGGCGAGCCCAGCGGGCACTTGCCGCCCAGACCGAGCGCATCGCGCTGGAGCAGGCACAGCGGACCGTGCTTGAGGAGCGCACCAGGATCGCGCGGGAACTGCATGACGTGGTCGCACATCACATGTCGCTGATCGCGGTCCGGGCCGAGACCGCGCCGTACCGCCTCAGCGACCTCCCCGAGCCAGTTCGCGCCGAATTCCAGTCGCTGAGCGGGGCAGCGCGCGAGGCCCTGGCGGACATGCGGCGACTGCTCGGCGTCCTGCGCCACGACCAGCCCGCCGGACGTGCGCCGCAGCCGCAGCTAACGGACCTGCCCGCGTTGGTCGAAGCCGCCAGGCAGGCCGGAGTGCTGGTCGAATTGTCCGTGCCGCAGCCGCTGGACCGGGTGCCCGCTGGGGTTGGCGTGTGCGCGTACCGGATCGTGCAGGAGTCGCTGTCCAACGTTGGCCGGCACGCCCCAGGGGCCGCGGTCACGGTGTCGGTAGATCATGGCGTCGACGCGGTGCTGCTGCGCGTAACCAATGGTCCAGGCGGGCCAGCCGAGCCGTCAGCACAGGGCCGCGGGCCGGGTCAGGGGCTGCTGGGCATGCGTGAGCGGGTGGCACTGCTCGGCGGCTCGCTGTCGGCCGGCCCGGCACCAGATGGCGGCTTCGTCGTAGCGGCGGTACTTCCGCTCGGCGACGCGGCATGAGACCGGGCGCAGCATGATACGGGGCACAGCATGAGAGCGGGCGCAGCATGACACTCGGTGGCGCGGCATGACACCGGCCGCGGCATGACACCGGGCGCGACATGACACCGAGCGCGGCATGACGCCGGGCGGCGCTGCCTCAGCTGACGTGATCACGCGATGCCTGATCGCCGACGATCAAGCGATGGTGCGAGAGGGCTTCGCCGCCGTGCTCGCGGCTCAGCCCGGCGTGCTCGTCGTCGGCCAGGCGGCTGACGGCGCCGAAGCGGTCAGCCAGACCCGGCGGCTCGAACCAGACGTCGTCCTAATGGACGTGCGGATGCCGGTCATGGACGGGCTGGAGGCAACCCGCCTGATCCTGGGCGCCGCACCGAGTCAGCACAGACCGCGGGTGCTGATGCTGACGACCTTCGACCTGGACGACTACGTGTTCGAGGCGCTGCGCGCCGGGGCCAGTGGTTTCCTGCTCAAAGACGCGACCGCGGCGGAATTGGTCCATGCGGTCCGGGTGGTCGCCGCCGGCGACGCGCTGCTCGCACCGTCGGTAACCCGGCGGCTGATCGCCGACTTCACCCGCCGGCCGCGCACGGACCCACCGCCCCCGACCGCGCTCGGCGCGCTGACCCACCGGGAGACCGAGGTGCTGCGGCTGATCGCCCGCGGCCTGTCCAATGCCGAGATCAGCGACACCCTGTTCATCGCCGAGCAGACCACAAAAACCCACATCGGCCGCATCCTGGCCAAGCTGGACCTCCGCGACCGCGCCCAGGCAGTAGTGCTCGCCTACGAATCCGGCCTGGTCACACCGGGCAGCTAGCACTCAGGGCCGGCGACCTGACATTTCTAGATCAGTACTCGACGGGCTACGTCAGTGCTCGACGGCTGCATCAGTGCTCAAGGCTGCATCAGTGCTCGACGGACGCGCGGATCTGATTGGTCTTAGCCGCGGCGTCAGCAAGACTAGACGCGTATCCGACGCCGCTGACATAACCGGCGGTGGTTTGGTCGAACCACCAGCAGGAGTACTCCAAGACGATCTGCCCACCTAGCGGAGCGCAGAGCAGATCACCGCCGTGCGGGCCCGGCGGGAAGGATTCGACTCCGGCGCGACGTGCAGCGATCGCTTCGCGGCGCTGACCGATTTGGGGGCGCAGGTACCGCAGATTCCGCCTCCGCCGACGGCGAAGAATGGCCCTGCCGGGTCGCCGTAGATAGCAACTATCAGGTACCTGCTGCAACTGAGCCAGCGCGGCTGAGATCGTGGTCCAGCGCCAGAGGCTGCGGGCTGGTGTTCTTGCGGAGGCCAAGCAGCGTGCCAGGCAAGGTGACACCGCCCCGCGTGCTGTGCGCCACCGCGAGATGGACAGCCACGCTGACTGCCAGCAGCGCCGCGACCACGATTCCGATGATCAGTCCGACCCGCAGGCCCCGCCGCCGCGGCGCCGGTACCGGCACCGGTACCGGGAAGCCCGTAGCCAAACACCTGCTCTGGACCTCCGCGACCACGACATGCGGCAACACGACCAGCCCGGCGGGTACTTCTCAAGTGGCCGACCGGCGGCGGACCTGCGGCCGGCCCCTTGCCTGCGGCACCAGGTCCGCCTGGAGTCAGCGCCGATTGCTGACCAGGTCATGAGCGCGGCGACTCAGGCGATCGGCCTCCGGGCTAGGCGCGGTTTCGGCCACGAGCCGGGCAAGGTCCGCTACTAGCGCGGTGAGCGCGACAAGGTGGTCGCTCGGCTCCTGGATCTTGAATTGCGAGAAGGGGAAACGCCACGTTCACTTTCGTCGAGGACGTCACTTCTGCTGGCGCTTTGCTGGGCACGCGGCCATTAGGCCGGTGACTGTTGTTCTCTGCCATCGTCGTCATCTCCCCTTCTTATGCTCCAGCGGGGCGAGCAGCGGCACTAGAGTCGTTGGGCCCCGCTGGCCGCAGAATGGGCCCGACCTCGCCGGATAAATGTCATCTTTCGCCAGCTACCGCTGAGTTTGGCGCGGGGCCCAGGTCCGACGCTCAGCCGTTTGCCGAGTCTCCGGCGGTCAGGTGCTCAAGGGTTTCCGACAGACCTGCCGCGAAGACCGCCAGGTCACCGGTGGTGTCGGCGTCACCGACGATGCTGAAGTTGAGCCGACCTGCATAGGAGAGCACTCCCACGCTCAGCGTGATGTTCCCCTGCACTACCCCGATCTGGAACAGGTCAAGAACCCGCGCGCCAGCGAAGTAGAGCGCCGCGGCCGGGCCGGGGAGATCGCTGACCAGCAAGTTGGTTAGCCGCTGGTGTGACATTGCCCGGACGATCCAGCGCTGCGCGAACCGAGCACTTGGCTGATACGGGGGCTGGCGCTTTCGTGCCTCGGTGGCCCGGATGATCTCCTCAAGCTGCCGGACTGGGTGAGGTTCGCCCACCGGCAGCGGCACGAGTATGACCCCGACCAGGTTGCCAGTCGCCTGCTGGTCCGCCGGGCCGCGCACGGACGCCGCGACCGAGGCTTTGAGCACCAGTCCTGGCCTTAGCTCACCGCGGCTTTCGAGCAGTCTGCGCGCACCGCCCGCGATCGCGGCTAGCACCACATCGTTCACCTTCCCGCCATGAGCGTGCGCCACCACCTTGACCTCGCCCAGATCGGCCCGGACGAAGAGAAGGCGGCGGTGTTTGCCAGCAGGCTGGTTCAACGACACCTGCGGCGCGACGCCCTCATGCGCCAGCAGCCGGGCTTGCCTGGTCAGCATTCGGAGGCGGCTGATCACAACGGAAGGCCGCCGCAGCAGCGCCAGCGCGCCCGTCATCGCGCTTGTCCGCTCGCGCAGGTTCGCGACGAGCAGCTCCCAGACGCTCGGCGTCGGGGCCGGCTTCCACGGCGGTGCGGCGGGGGGCAGCGCGTCCGGCGGCGCGGTGGACGGCGGCGCGGCGGACGGCGGCGCGGCGGACGGCGGCGCGGCGGACGTCGGCGCGGCGGACGGCAGCGGCGGGTCGGGTCCCGGGTCGAACAACCCGCCGATCATCGCGACGGCCGCGATGCCATCGGCGACGACGTGATGCAGGCGGATCAGCATCCCGACGTTGCCATCGGCCAGCCCGGTCAGCAGCCACATCTCCCACAGCGGGCGGAACCGGTCCAGCCGCCCTTCGTTCAGCTCCGAGCAGACCCGCAGCAGCGTCACCTCATCCGCCGGAGCCGGGATCGGGCGGGCTTGCACATGCTTACGGATATCGAAGCTGGGATCGTCGGCCCACCAGGGCGGACCAAGCCCGAAGTGTGGCTGCCGAAGCACCTGGCGCAGCCGAGGGGCAAGATGCAACCGCTGCTCAACATTGCCGCGCACGATGTCCAGCCGGAGCTGCCCGGCGGCGTCGAGCAGCGGCGCGCCTTCGAGGATGACGAGCGCCGCGACGTGCATCGGCAGGCCGTGATCTTCGACCCGCAGGTTACTTACGTCCAAAGCGCTCAGGCGCTCCAGGCGACCTGGTGCGGCTGCGGACTGGTGCGACCGGGCGGGCCGCGGCCTTCGAAGACGTGCCGTACTCACACAGTCCCTTGTTCTGCTCCAGTGTTCAGCTGCCGGCGGAGTTCGAAGAGGTCGGACGGCGAGATCGGCATGGCGGTGATCGGGAAGCCCTCGGCATCGGAGATGGCCGAGGCGAACAGCGCCGCGCCCGGGATCACCCCGGCCTCGCCCGCGCCCTTGATCCCCAGTGGGTTCAGCGGCGACGGGGTCTGGAGATGATCGATCTCGATGTTCTCCGGGACCTCGCTGACATAGGGCATCAGGAAGTCCATGAACGAGGCGTTCTGCAGCTGGCCGGCCTCGTCGTAGGCCATCCGCTCGTAAAGCGCCCCGGCCACCCCCTGCGCCACTCCGCCCTGGATCTGGCCCTCTACGATTCGCGGGTTGATCAGCGTGCCGCAGTCATGCACGACGCAGTAACGCAGGATCTTGACCTCGGCGGTCTCCGGGTCGGTCTCCACGATCGCGGCATGCATGCCGCTGGCGAACGTGGACCGCAGAGGCGAGAAGAACTCCCGGCCCTCGATCCCCGGCTCGTCGCCCTCGGCGACCGGCGGCTTAGCGATGTCGCCTCCGGCGAACTGGGTGGCCGCCATAGCCGCCTCGTCGAAGGCGTACCGCAGCGGGTTGGACAACACCGCGACGGTGCCAAGCGCGATCCCCGAGCCAGGGTCGCCCTTCACCCTGACTACCCCGTCCACGATCTCCAGGTCGTCGGCAGACGCCTCAAGCGCAGCAGCCGCCACCCGGATCGCCTTGGCCTTCGCGGCTCGCGCAGCCAATGCGACCGCAGAGCCGCTCATCACCGCCGCGCGTGAGGCGAAGGTTCCGACCGCGTAGCCGAACCTGCGGGTGTCGCCGGTCACCACTTCGACGTCGGCGATCGGAACGCCAAGCTCGTCGGCGGCGATCTGGGCGAACACGGTCTGGTGACCCTGACCCTGGCTGGTCAGCCCGGTAGCCACCTTGACCTTGCCTGACGTCTCGACCACCACGTGCGCGCCCTCATAAGGCCCGACCCCGGTGCCCTCGACATAGCAGGCCAGCCCGATCCCCAGCCGCCGCCCCTGCGACCGCGCCGCTGCCTGGACCGCGCCGAAGGAGTCCCAGCCGATCAGCTTCTTGAGCTTGGCCAGCACGGCCGGGTAGTCGCCCGAGTCGTAGATCAGCGGCCGGCCGTCCTGGAAGATCAGTCCGTGGTCGTAAGGCATTTCTTCGGGGGCGATGAAGTTCCGCTCGCGCACCGTCGCCCGGTCCAGGCGCAGGGCCGCCGCGATCGCGTCCATGGTGCGCTCCATCACGAAGGCACCCTGCGGCCGCCCGGCACCGCGGTACGGCGTGACGATCACCGTGTTGGTGTAGAGCGAGCTGAACTCCACCCGGTAGGCACCCGGTTTGTACGGGCCGAGCAGCTGGGTCGATGTGACGATCGGAACGATCAGCCCGTACGGGATGTACGCCCCGTTGTCGTGCCAGAACCGTACGTCCAGGCCGAGTATCCGGCCGTCGTCGGCGAACCCGACCCGGACCTGGTGCTGCTGTCCACGCTCATGCGCGCTGGAGATGAAGTGCTCGCGCCGGTCCTCGGTGAACTTGACCGGCTGGCCGAGCAGCCTGGCCGCCCACGGCACGAGCACCTCCTCCGGCCATGGGTGCACGATCTTGACGCCGAATCCGCCGCCCACGTCCGGGGTGATCACATCCACGTCGGCCAGGGCCAGGTCCAGCTTGGCCGCCACGGCGGCCCGCACACCGGTCGAGGTCTGGGTCGAGGTCCAGATCCGCAGCCGCCTGGCCTCGGTGTCCCAGCGAGCGAGCACGCCGCGGCCCTCGAGCGGGGTGGACGCCGACCGCTCGATGAACAGGTCAAGCTCCAGCGAGTGCGGCGCCGCCGCGATCGCCGCCGCCGCGTCCCCGTTGCTCTGCACCAGGTGCCCGGCGACGTTACCCGGCACATCGGGGTGGACCAGGTGCTCGGCGGAGCGGGCCGCGTCCAGGCCGACCACGGGCGGCAGCGGCTGGTAGGTCACCACGATCCGCTCGGCCGCGTCCTCCGCCAGGTACCGGTCGGCGGCCACCACCATCACGACCGGCTCGCCGACATAGTTCACCTCATCGGCGGCCAGCGGATAGCCGGTCCGGCCGTGGGTTAGAGCCGGATGCGGGATCAGCAGCGGCAGCGGCTCGGCCAGCCGTCCCGGCAGGTCCTCGTAGGTGTAGATGGCCGCCAGGCCGGCCACGTCAAGAGCGCCGCTGACGTCGATGTCGAGCACCCGAGCGTGTGCGTGCGGGCTGCGCACAAACGCCGCGGCCAGCGCGTCGTGGCCGAGATCGTCGAGGTAGGCGCCGTTGCCGCGGAGCAGCCGGTCGTCTTCCAGCCGCGCGATCGGCTCGCCGAACATCGCCGTCATGCCTGGCCTGCCTGAGGTTCCCGTGCCGCCGGCCGGTCGCTGGCCGCCCGGTCCCGCTGCAGCTGCGCTGCCCTGAGCACCGCGCGAACGATGTTCTGATAGCCGGTGCACCGGCACAGATTGCCGCCGATGATCTCTCGCGCCTCGTCCTGGCTCGGCTCCGGGTTGTCGGCCAGCGCGGCGGTGATCGTGGTGAGGAACCCGGGCGTGCAGAACCCGCACTGCAGGCCATGGCAGTCGGCGAACGCCTGCTGTACGGGCGAGAGCGTTCCGTCCGGCTCGGCGAGTCCCTCGACGGTCGTGATCCGCGCCCCGTCCGCGGTGACCGCCAGCATCAGGCAGGACCGGGCCGCGACGCCGTCGATCAGGACCGTGCACGCGCCGCAGACCCCATGCTCGCAGCCGACATGCGTGCCGGTCAGCGCCAGATCATGCCTGATGCAGTCCGACAGCAGGCGACGGGCAGGCACGCGCACGTTCCGAGCTGCCCCGTTGACGATCAGGCGGACGTCGTGCAGTTCCTCGGCGGGTTGCGTTATGCCAAAGTCTTGAGCAGCCGCGGCCGCAGCCGGCTCGCCGCTAGCCATCGGATCGCTCCCTTGCTTGCCCAAGCGCCTCTCGCAGCGCCCGCTGGGTGAGCACGCCGGCCAGCTGTCGCCGGTAGTCGGCGGTGGCATGGATGTCGGGCTCAGGGTCGACCCGCGCCATCGCCAGGTGGCCGGCCTCCGCGAAGTCTGCCCGGTCGGCGCCGGCGCCTGCGCAGGCCTGCGTCAGGTCGAGCACTAGCGGACGCGGCGCGACCGACAGATAGGCCGTCCTGGCACTGCCGATCCCGCCGTCGTCGTCGAGCTGGATGACCGCGGCCACACCGCAGATCGCATAGTCCCCGTTCCGGCGGCTGATCTCGGCGAACCCGCAGCCCGCCCGGGCGGGCAGGATCGGGAACGTCGCCTCGGTCGCCAGCTCACCCGGCCGCACGTCCGACTCAAGCGGGCCAAGAAAAAAATCATCAGCCGCAACCATTCGCTCACCGCCGGTGCCGGCCAACCGGACCGACCCGCGCAGCAACGCAAGCACGGCCGTCATCTCGGCGGCCGGGTCGGCATGCACGATGCTGCCGACCGTGGTGCCCCGGTTCCTGATCACCGGGTGGGCGACCAGCGCGAGTGCCTTGGCAAGCAGCGGCTGGACCTCGGCCGCGGCCGGATCAAGCAGCACCTGAGTATGCCTGGCCAGGGCGCCGACCGCGACCTGCCCGTCTCGCACCCGAACGTAGCTGAGCTCGGTCAGCCGGTTGATGTCCACCAAGTGGGCGGGCGCGGCCAGCCGCATGGAGAGCAGCGGCACCAGCGACTGACCGCCGGCCAGCACCTTCGCGTCTGGTCCGAGCGACGCGAGCATGGTTATGGCCTCGGCCACCGACTCCGGCCGCGAGTAGCCGAATACTGGCGGTTTCACGTCGCCTCGTTCACCCCTTCGTCGCCGGTGCCGCGGTCAGCGGGCTGGCGGTACCGCCGGTATCGAGAAGGTGCTGTGACCCTAGTCGTCAGGTTACCGATGCGACGTTAGACCGCGTGGCCGGCCTGATCAATGTGCCACTGTTGAGTTCATGACGATCCGGGGTCGGTCAGCCGCTTGCTGAAGAACACCCGGCGGAAGCCGTCCTGCTCGGCCCGGTGCGTCTCGATGTAGCCGTGCCGTGGGTAATAGGCCAGGTTCTCGGTCATCACCTCGTTGGTGTAGAGCCGGATCTCGGGCAGCCGCAGCCTGCGGGCTTCGTCGTCGGCCAGGGCCAGCAACCGGGCTCCAACTCCGCGTCCTTGTGCGGCCGGCCGGACGGCTACGTTCTCGAGCAGCAGGTGATCAAGCTGCGGAGTCAGGATGACGAAGCCAATGACGCGATCGTCCTGCACCGCCACCCAGGCGTGGCCGGCCAAGACTGCCGTGGCATAGTCGGCGGTCATCGGGGCCGGCGCGCGGCCGATCCGGCGGACGTAGCGCCGGTAGGCCGCGAGGGCGATGGCGCGAAGCGCGGCACCGTCGGCGGGATCAGCGCGCCGGATCGTGACCACAAGCCCTCCGTGAGCCGCGTTATCGGCTGCTGACGTCGAGCTGGCGCTGCGCTTGCGCCAGAACGAGCCCGATGTCGCGCCCGAAACGGACGTCGCAGGGGTGAGCCGTGTGCCCTGATCTGGCATTGGCTGCCAGTTCGCGCAGCGCGATCTGCAACGCGGCCGACGGCTCGGTCGTCTCTGGCGGAGCCGCACGACGGCCGGGCGCGCCCCAGATGTACAGCTCGAAGTACTCGGCAGCCTCGGTTGCTCCCAGAGTGACCGTCACCGTGCTGGTCGCCCCGCCTTCATGGTGCAGGACAAGGCAGGTGACATCCGAACCGCCCGCATCGGCGGTGACGGAGCGCACCGGGCCAAGGCAGGCCCACAGCAGCGACACCGCGTGTGGCCCAAGATCCCACAATCCGCCCAGCTGACGCCGCCACGGCGTGTTGAACGGGCTGGACGCAGACAGGGCCGACCCGAGCCAGACTGCACACCCGCCGTCCCAGCCGCCCTCGCTGGCGACGTCGCTCAGCCAGGACCTGACATCGGGCTGGAATCGGGCGGTGAAGAACACGACCGACGCGACACCAGCGTTCTCGACCGATTGCGCCAGCGCCTCAGCGGCCGGCCCGGTAGCGGAGATCGGCTTCTCCAGGAGCAGATGCTTGCCGGCCTCGGCGGCCCGCGCGGCGAGCACGCTCTGCACGTCCGGCGGCACCGAGAAGGCCACCCCGTCGACGTCGGCCAGGAAGGCGTCGAAGTCGCTGTGTGCCGTGACGTCGTAGCTGGCGGCGATCCGGGCGGCGGATTCGGCGTTCCTGCCCCAGGCGGCAGCGAACTCGATGCCAGGAGTCGAGGCGAGCGCGGGCGCATGCGTGACCCGCGCCCAGTATCCGGTGCCGGCCAGGCCGAATCTCATTGGCCGAACTGTCATTGCCGACCCCTTTCTGGCTGACTCCTGTCCCGGCGTTCCGCGGCGCTGGCGGCCACCGCGGCCCGCAGAGTCCGCCGAGCTTAGTCCGTCCCGCGGAATCCATCCTGCGGAGTCCACTCAGTAGAGACCACTCAGCGGAGCCGCAGAGGATGATGTGAGCTCCCGGTGAGGAACCACTGGCAGATTGGCTTAAGCGGCGGGAGCCCATATCTCGGTCTGCCGCCCGTCGACGGTCGCCTTCAGCCGGATTTGCCCGGCTTGCGGCGACGGCAAGGCGGAGCCAGGGCTGCCCGACTGGCGAGCCCACGGTCCCGTGGTTCGACGGAAACTGGGCTCCGCATGGAGTGGCGACGTGGAGATTGGCCGGTTCGCCAGTACGGTTTTGAGGTCGCCCGCCTCGTCAACCGGGGACCTTCAGCACTGCGCGATCCAACGCCGTGATGCCACGCTGAGAGTGACACCTTTAGCCGGAAGGGAGGTGCTGACAATGAGACTGACCTGGAAAGACGCGCTATCGACGCTCTTCATGGCGGCGATTGTCGCCGTGTACCTCGCGTTCCTTAACGGAACGAGTCTCTGGCTGATCTCCAGCGCGCGGGGCGCGACCACCGCGGTGTTCATCCTCGGCATCGTCGGCGGCTGTGCGCTCGGCGCAGTCGGCGCTCTGTATGCGGGGAGGCAGCCGCGATCCGCCAGGATGTTCCGGGCAATCGCGACCACGCTGGGAATTACGGCGCTGGCCGCAGCCACCGTCGGGCTAGTCACCGGCAGCACGGTGGCGCTGGCGGTCCTAGTCGCCGCCACGATCGCGCTGTGGCTGACCGCGACGATACGGCACGCCTTCGGCATTCCAGCGAAGCCGCTGAAGCCGGCCGAGCCGGTGAGCCGGAGAGACATCCACGAGGTGATCGATCGGGAGATGGTAGGACGGCCGTAACCGCGGCCCAGGAAGACCGGCGGCAGTCTCTGTGCGCTGGTTTTCCCTGTTCGATCCGTCAGGACAGGAGGCAGGCACGATGAGCGGGCGCGCACGGATCGCGGCAGGCGCTGGCCTGGCGATTGCCTTGGCCATGGTCAGCTACCCGACGCTCTGGCGTCGGCAGTGCCTAACCTGGGGAGCCACGCCCGACGAGGTGGCCCGTGAGCTGCCAGGTGACGAACTGCTTACCGATCCGGCGCTGGTCTCCACCCGGGTGGTTTCGATCAGTGCTCCGCCTGGTGCCATCTGGCCGTGGCTGATCCAGATGGGAAGCGGCCGGGCCGGCGCGTACAGCTACGACTGGATCGAGAACCTGCTCGGTCTGGACATGCACAGCGCGGACGTGATCCTGCCCCAGTTCCAGGATGTGGAGCTGGGAGACGAGTTCCCGCTCGGGCCGAACCGGCCGAGTATGCGAGTCGAGGTCCTCGATCCGGAGCGGGCCTTCACACTCCGGTTAGCTGACGGGAACTGGGTATGGATCTTCGCCCTCTTTCCTCAGGATGGGGAGACCAGGCTGGTCAGCAGGAACCGGATCGCCGCGCCTGGTGCATCAGCGGCAGCACGGCTGTTCACCATGCTGATCATGGAACCTGGCAGCCTGGTGATGGAGCGCAAGATGTTGCTCGGCATCAAGGAGCGAGCCGAGCGCCTGCCCGCCGGCCGCCCACCGCTGACCGAGGACCGGTGACCGAGGACCGGTGACCGAGGACCGGTGACCGGGAGCCGCGACCTGGAGCCGCTGACCGCAGGCCAAGAAGTGCGCTCCTGCAGGTGGTCGGGAGGCGTTCGACCCTTGCGGTCATGGCCCTTCGACCCTGGCGGGCCGATATACCTGAGCGCAGAGTGGCCGTAGCCAATCGCATGAATTCTCCACGTCGGCGCCGGTCAGCCAACCGGAACGGCTGGCGCAAGGCTGTGGCGTGCTGGGAAGGGGCTCATGATGAACGAGTCTGGAACGTCACCGTCAGCGATGCCTCCCGGCGCCCGGAGCGGCGGTGTCGGCCGCCGGTTACTGGCCCTGGTCGTCGCGTGTGGTGTGATCGTGCTCAGCATCACCATCGCCCTTGTCCCAGCCGCTGGCCCGAGCTCGGCCCAGGGCACGGCTGCGCACCTGACGGCCGCGCACCTGACGGCGGTGCACCTGGCTGCGGCCACGACGGTTCAGTCCGTCAGGCCGGCAACCTGCTCCGCTGGAACTTGCTGGGTCGCGGTCAACGTCGCGACGCTGTGGGTCAACCCCTCGGACCCGCGGCCAGTCGATCGACCAGCCTTGGCCAACCCGGCGGATCCACGCGCCTGGATTGCCGCTATGACGGTCGCGCAGAAGTCCTGGCTGGTCGGACGGCTGGAGACGCAAGCTCTGTACGGCACCAAGGTGACCGTCATCGGGCATCACGGTGCCGGGTGGACGAAGGTGGCGATCCCCGGTCAGCCCACGAACCGGGATCGGCGCGGTTATCCCGGCTGGGTTCCGACCCGCCAGCTCACCAGCACACCCCTCGTCACCGCGACGACGTACGCAGTTGTCCGGTGGCGGGCAGCCTGGCTGTGGAGTAGCTGGTCTAGCAGGGGGATGGCTGGCACCCGGGTTATGCAGGTCTCCTACGACACCATGTTGCCGGTGGTGCATGCCACGTCGGCATACGTCGAGGTGACGCTGATCGGCGGCACGCAGCTGGCACTCAGCCGAAAGGTTGTGGCGCTGCACGTCGTGAGGGCATCGTGGGGGGCAACCAGGGCGAAGGTGGTCGCGGAGGCAAAGCGGTTCCTTGGCCTGCAATACCTGTGGGCTGGCATGTCTGGCTTCGGCTACGACTGCTCGGGGTTCACTTACTCCGTCTACCAAGCCTTCGGTATCACGTTGTCCAGGGACGCCGACCAGCAGGCCGTCCACGGCACCCCGGTTGCCTTGAGGTCGCTGCTGCCGGGAGATCTGGTGTTCTTCCGCGACAGCCCCGCAGGCCCGATCACCCACGTCGGGATGTACGTCGGTAACGGCAACATGATCGACGCACCGCACACCGGCGCGGCGGTGCGGATCGAGCCCGTGTCGTCGTTTGGCATCTACGCGGGCGCCAGGCGCTACTTGTCCCGGTAACGGCTGGCTCACCGGCACAGCCCTGATAGCGCTCGAGGAGATGCTCGGTATGCCCGATAGCCGACGGCGCCAGGTGGAGCCGACCGTGCCCCGTCGGCGGAGGCGACAGGCAACTGCCGAACCGGATGGACGCCGGACCGATGATAGGGATTGTGGAAGCTGGCGATCCGACCGCAGGGCGACCCGCTGACAGGCATCCGGGGTCGTGCCCGTTCACGGTGGACCGGCCGGTCATGCGGCAGCGGTGGGACCGGCTGACCTTCCTGCATTGGCCGTTTGATCCCGCGCTAGTGCAGCGCCTGCTGCCGGACGGCTTGGAAGTCGAGACATTCGGCGGAACCGCCTGGGTCGGGCTGGTGCCGTTCTTCATGCACGTGGCGACAGCGGGCGGTCGGCAGGCGCCGTGGGTGTCCAGGTTCTGCGAGACCAACGTCCGGACCTATGTCCGCGACGCCGACGGGCGCTCCGGGATCTGGTTCTTCTCACTGGACGCCGCTCGCCTTGGCGCGGTGGCCGTGGCCAGGACCACGTACCGGCTGCCGTACTTCTGGTCGGCGATGGAGATCGCCGGCGGCGGCAGCGAGATCCGCTATGCCTGCCGCCGCCGACTGCCTGGGCAGCGAGAGGCAACCAGCGAGGTGCGGATCAGCATCGGCGATCGGTACGCCGCCGCGGAACTGGACGAGCGCGACCACTTCCTGACCGCCCGGTGGATCCTGTTCAGCGTCTCGGGCCGGCGGTACCGGCTGGCGCGGGCCTGCCATCAGCCCTGGCCATTGCACCGGGCACGCGTCCAGGTCGTCGATGACCACCTAGTCGCCGCGGCCGGGCTCCCGCAGCCACTAGGCGAGCCCCTGGCGCACTACTCCCCCGGGGTGGACGTGACCATCGGCCGGCCAGAAAGCCGCCGGCAGTAATATCAGGCCTTTGACCGTCCCACCTTTGCCGGATCTTCTGG
Source organism: uncultured Actinomycetota bacterium (assembly GCA_963850875.1). Lineage (GTDB taxonomy): Bacteria > Actinomycetota > Actinomycetes > Streptosporangiales > Streptosporangiaceae > Chersky-822. The sequence continues at coordinate 270,444 of CAWKNA010000002.1, read as the reverse complement.
TACCGGCGCTTCTTTAGCCACCGCGGCTGGACCCAGATCGGTCATGGTCAAGCCCCCAATATTGGGTATCGCAGCCCACGCACGCGCGGCTTACGGTGCCAGCCGATTGACGTAGATTGACGGCTAAAAGGCTCAGGAAAGCCGGTGAGTTCTTGATGTCCACGCGACCGGATGAGCACGCCACCAATTGGCACCGCAGCACCGAGCACGACTCGCCGCAGCACCTGGCGGCGATTGTGGAGAATTCCGACGATGCGATCGTGTCCAAGGACCTGGACGGCAAGATCTTGTCCTGGAACGACGCCGCCACCCAGATGTACGGCTACACCGCCGAGGAGGCACTGAACCGGCCGATCGACATCGTGATCCCGGAGGATCCCGAGCGGCGGCAGGAGGAACTCGACATCCGGGCCAGGATCGCCCGCGGCGAGCGGATCCAGCACTACGAGACTATCCGCCGCCGCAAGGACGGCGCTTTGATCGAGGTGTCGCTGTCGATCTCCCCGGTCCGCGACGCGGTCGGCCGGATCGTCGCGGCGGCCGGCTTCGCGCGCGACATCTCCCAGCGCCGAGCAATCGAGGCGGCGCAGTTCCAGGCGGCGATCGTGGAGAACTCCGACGACGCGATCGTCTCAATGGACCTGAACGGCAAGATCTTGTCCTGGAACGATGCCGCCACCCAGATGTACGGCTACACCGCCGAGGAGGCGCTGAACCAGCCGATCGACATCGTGATCCCGGAGGACCCCGAGCGGCGGCAGGAAGAACTCAACATCCGGGCCCAGATCGCCCGAGGCGAGCGGATCCAGCACTACGAAACCGAACGCCGCCGCAAGGACGGCACCCGCTTCTACGTGTCGCTGTCCATCTCGCCGGTCCGCGACGCCACCGGCAGGATCGTCGCCGCGGCCGGATTCGCCCGCGACATCTCCCAGCGCCGAGCAATCGAGGCGGCGCAGTTCCAGGCGGCGATCGTGGGGAACTCCGACGACGCGATCGTGTCCAAGGACCTGAACGGCAAGATCTTGTCCTGGAATGACGCCGCCACCCAGATGTACGGCTACACCGCCGAGGAGGCGCTGAACCAGCCGATCGACATTGTCATTCCCGAGGGCATCGAACGGCGGCGGGAGGAGCTCAACATCCGGGCCCAGATCGCCCGAGGCGAGCGGATCCAGCACTACGAAACCGAACGCCGCCGCAAGGACGGCACCCGCTTCTATGTGTCGCTGTCCATCTCCCCGGTCAGCGACTCCACCGGCCGCGTCGTGGCGGCGGCAGGCTTCGCCCGCGACATCTCCGAACTACGGCGGGCGTTCGAGGCGGCGCAGCACCAAGCCGCCATCGTGGAGAACTCCGACGACGCGATCGTGTCCAAGGACCTGAACGGCAAGATCTTGTCCTGGAATGACGCCGCCACCCAGATGTACGGCTACACCGCCGAGGAGGCGATAAACCAGCCAATCGACATCGTCATCCCCGAGAACCCCAAGCGGCGGCAGGAAGAACTCGACATCCGGGCCCAGATCGCCCGAGGCGAGCGGATCCAGCACTACGAGACCATCCGGCGCCGCAAGGACGGCAGCCGATTCGAGGTATCGCTGTCCATCTCCCCGGTGCGGGACGCCACCGGCAGGATCGTCGCGGCGGCCGGATTCGCCCGCGATATCTCCGAGCGGCGGGCGTTCGAGGCGGCACAGTACCAGGCGGCGATCGTGGAGAACTCCGACGACGCGATCGTCTCGATCGATTTGGACGGCAAGATCCTTTCCTGGAATGACGCCGCCACCCAGATGTACGGTTACACCGCCGGGGAGGCGCTGAACCAGCCAATCGACATCGTCATCCCGGAAGACCCCGAACGGCGGCAGGAGGAACTCGACATCCGGGCCCAGATCGCCCGCGGCGAGCGGATCCAGCACCACGAAACCGTGCGCCGCCGCAAGGATGGCAGCCGATTCGATGTCTCGCTGTCGATCTCGCCGGTCCGCGACGCGGCCGGCCGGATCGTCGCGGCGGCCGGCTTTGCCCGCGACATCTCCGAGCGGCGTCGGCTTGAGGAGGAGCGCAGCCGAGCCAACGGGCTGCTCAAGCGCTTCGCCGACTTCTGTGCCCATGACTTCAAGACCCCGATGCAGCACATTCTCTGGGACTCGCAATCCGCGGCTCAGCAACTCGAGGTGGGATCACCCGATGGCGCGAAGGACCTGCTGGAGCGGATCATTGCCAGTTCGCGGTGGATGCAGCGCAGGACCGAAGGCCTATCCGTGGCGTCGGGACTTACCGTCAACCGCTCCTATCCACAGGAGCGGGTGTCGGCCAGCGAGGCATTCGACGAATCCCACCGGATGCTCGCCGCAGTCGATCAGTTCGTCCGGGACGCCTCGATCACCAGGGACGATCTTCCCAGAGTCGTCTCCAACGAGGTGCTGCTTGGCTTCCTCTTCCAGAATCTGCTGCAGAATGCGTGCAAGTACGGCCGCGTCGGCATTCCGGTCACCGTCCACGTCTCCGCACATCGAATCGACGAAGGGTGGCAGTTCTCCATCCAGGACAATGGCCGCGGTGTTCCGGACGATCGAATCAATTCGATCTTCGAACCGTACGTCCGCGGTGGAAATGTAGGTGCGGACGAGCCAGGTTTCGGAATTGGTTTGAATTTCTGCCGAGAAATAGTAAAGTGGCACCATGGAAGAATCTGGGTTGAGTCGGGCGACGAGCCCGGCTCGAACTTCAAATTCACAATTCCAGATATGAAAGTGGGGCAATGAATAACGGACTATCAAAATCCGTGCTGGTCGTCGAAGACGACCAGATTGATGTCGAATATATTCTGCGGACACTCGAGACCTTCGACATTTCCGTCGAGGTCAAGCTACGGTCCTACGAGGCAATCGCCTACCTGCAGAGCAAGGACACTCCGCGGCCAGCCCTGGTGCTGCTCGACTGGAAGATTTCGGGCGGCGGGGCGTCCGTGCTTCGTGTCGTCCGGGAGGATCCGGCGCTCACCACCACACCGGTGGTCATCCTGTCCAGGTCCACCGCCCACGTCGACGTCCGGGCAGCACTGGCAGGTCACGCGAACGCGTTCGTCGCCAAGGCAGGCGAGTTGCCCCAATTTCAGCAGCAAGTCGCCGCGATCTGCGACTTCTTCCTAAACACCGCGGAGTTGCCACCGGTACCAGAAACTGAATGAGAATATTGGCTGTAGCGCGGCCCACGACCGGAGCATGGAAGGGTGGGGGGTGCCGTGACAACAGTTGCAGTCATCGACAACGATCAGTATGTATGCGAGAGCCTGGAGGTACGGCTGGGTCTGGAAAGCGACTTTGAGTTTGTTGGTGCAGCCAGCACCCCGGATACGGCCCGCAAGCTCGCCCACGAAGCCCGTCCCGACCTGATCATCCTCGATCTCATGCTGGAAGGAGGCGTAGATCCGATCGTCCTGGCAGCCGATCTCGTTCGGCGGAGTCCTCAGTCACAAGTCGTTATCTGCACTGCCTGGTCCGACAACCTGCATCTCGATCGTGAGCAGGAGTTCCGTGAGAAGGTGCGGGCCTCCCGCAATGGCGTGACCGACTGGATCAGCAAGAGTCACGGCATCAACGAGCTTATCGCGCGGCTGCGCGACGCCGTGCACCGCAGGGAAGCCTCGCCGCCACCGCCAACGCCACTGGAGAAGGCACTCGGCGAGTACTTGAAGAACGCTGAATCAGTCTTTGACGAAATGGTCTTCCACGGCGGTGCCACCGAACTGACGCCGGCCGAGATCCGCATTGCGGCGATCGTGGCGCGCGGCCTTGAGGCCGATATGGCCGTGGAGGAGATATCTCGGCTGCGGCAGCTCAATCTGGGGACGGTGCGCGGCCATCTGAAGAGCATCTACGCCAAGTGGAACGTGCATACCCAGGCCGCATTCGTGGCCGAGGCGCATCGGCGGAACCTCCTGGGCGAGTCCTAGCCGCTACCGCACGGCGGAAGACGAGCCCGAGACCGACAGTTATCGCGGAACGTCCACGACGCTGGCCGTGTGCTGATCAAGAGGCGCGCCACCCGGCTGGCAGCCGCCTGGCCCGTTGCGACACACTGTGGGGAGCAACTGGCCTGGCGAGGGAGTCCCGTTGAGCGCGGAGCACGTGCATGCCCGGTCCGGCGCCTACGCGGACTCGGTCACGCTCATGCAGATCAGCGCTAAGGCGCGGGCGGTGGCCGGGGTCCAGGCGGCGCTTGTCGCGATGAGCACCGACCTGAACCTCGGCCTGCTGACCGGCCTGGGCTTCGCTGTGCCGGGCGACGCCGGGCCCGACGACACCGGGCCGAACGATCTGCTGATCGCCATCCGAGCCGACGACAGCGACTCACTAGCGGCTGCGCTCGCTGTCGTCGACGAGGCACTCCAGGCCTGCCCGGCGGACCAGGTCAGCAACTCGGCCGAGCAGCCGCCAAGGACCACGATCAGTGCGGCGAGGCAGCGCGGGTCCGGCCTGGCGCTGATCTCGGTGCCCGGTCCATACGCGTTCGCCGAGGCGATGGACGCGCTTGACTCCGACTGCGACGTGATGATCTTCTCGGACAACGTTCCGGTCGAACAGGAGATCCTGCTCAAGGACATCGCCGCACAGCGCGGCCTGCTGGTCATGGGGCCGGATTGCGGGACGGCCATCGTGGCCGGCGTCGGCCTGGGTTTCTCCCATACCGTGCCGCCTGGGACGATCGGCCTGGTGGCCGCCTCAGGTACCGGGGCGCAGCAGGTGGTCTGCCTGCTTGACGCGGCCGGCGCAGGAGTCAGCGCGGTGCTCGGAGTCGGGGGGCGCGACCTGTCGGCCGCGGTCGGGGGCCGCTCGGCACGGGCCGCGCTGGCCGCCCTCGACGAGGATCCAGCGACTGAGCTGATCGTGCTGCTGTCCAAGCCGCCGGCCGCCGGGGTCGCCGCCGACCTGCGGGCCTACGCCGACACGCTGGCCACGCCCGTTCAGTTCGCGATGATCGGTCCCGGCCAGCCGGACCTGACCGAGGCTGCCGAGGCGGCGCTCCGGGCCACCGGCCAGCCGGTCCCGACCTGGCCGTACTGGCCCGCCGCAGGCCTGCCGACCATCCCGGCGCCCGGTGCCGACAGCCGGTCTTACCGGCCGGGCGGCGGGTCCCATCGGCCTGGCACCGACCAGCCGCCGACCGGCGGCGCGCTGCGCGGGCTATTCGCTGGCGGAACGCTCTGCGACGAGGCGATGGTCATCGCGGCCGCCCGACTCGGCCCGATCTACTCGAACATCCCGCTCCAGCCGGAGTGGCTACTCGATCCGAGGTCGTCCGCGGCCGGACACACCATGATCGACTTCGGTGACGACCAGCTGACCGCCGGCCGACCGCATCCGATGATCGACCAGACGCTTCGGCTTGGCCAGCTCGCCATCGAGGCAGCCGACCCGGACACCGGCGTCCTCATGCTCGACGTCGTGCTCGGCCACGGCGCCCACAGCGATCCGGCGGCCGAGCTTGCCCCAGCGATCGCAGCCGCCAGCGCAGACCGGGCCGCCAGGGCGGGCGATCCGGCTCGCGCCAGGCAGGGCAGCGACGCCCCGACTGCCGCGCCCGATCTGACCTTTGTTGTCTCGCTGATCGGGACCAGATCCGATCCGCAGGGGCTGGCCGACCAGGCGCGGGCGCTGTCGGCGGCCGGAGCGCATGTCTTCGCGTCCAACGCCCAGGCCGCCAGGTTCGCCTGCGAACTGATCGACGGCCGACGGTCAGCGAAGGGCGACAAGATCATTACGGAGAACGGGTCGTGACCGAACTCTTGCGCCGCGAGCCGCATGTGATCGCGGCCGGGATCGAGCTGCTGGCGCAGGCGGTGGAGCGGCAGGACGCCCGGGTGAGCCGGGTGGACTGGGCACCGCCGATGCCCGGCACCGAAGCCGATCTGGTGACTGTGCTGGCCGACCCGCGCCGGGCCAGGGCCAATGCGGACGCCGTGCGGCGGATGCTGGCGGTCCGGGCCCAGCTGGTCGACGTGACCGCGGCCGGGCCGGTCCTTGGCCTGCAGGCGGGTGAGTTCCTGCACGCCGGCCCGCCGATCAGCTGGGACCGGGCCTCGGGTCCGATGCGCGGCGCACTGATGGGTGCGGCGGTCTTCGAGGGCATCGCGCCGGACACCGAGGCGGCTGCCGACATGGCGGCCAACGGATATTTCCGCCTCGATCCTTGTCATCATCGGGGTGCCGTGGGTCCGATGGCTGGGGTGATCTCGCCGTCGATGTGGGTTTTCGTGCTCGAGGATCCGGCAGACGGCCGACGTGCCTACTGCTCGCTGAACGAGGGCCTGGGCAAGGTGCTGCGGTATGGCGCCTACTCCCCCGACGTGATCGAGCGGCTGCGTTGGATGTCGGCGGTGCTCGGCCCGCTGCTGCAGGCCGCGGTGCGGCGGCACGGACCGGTCGATATCACCTCGATCCTCGCGGCGATGGTTCAGATGGGCGATGAAGCGCACAACCGCAACCGGGCAGGCACCCTGATGCTGCTGCGGGACCTGCTGCCATCGATGGCTGAGTCCGGCTTCGCCGCGTCCGAGGTGGCCGACGCGGCACGGTTCATCGGCGGAAACGACCACTTCTTCCTCAACCTGGCGATGCCTGCCTGCAAGCTCGCACTCGACGCGGCGCGCGACATTCCAGGATCGACCATGGTCGTGGCGATGGCACGCAACGGTACCGATTTCGGCATTCAGGTGTCTGGCACCGGTGACCAGTGGTTCACCGGACCGGCCCTGGTGCCAAGCGGCCTGTTCCTCGGCGGCTACGGACCGGCGGACGCGAATCCCGATATCGGGGACTCGGCAATCGCCGAGACCGCTGGTCTCGGCGGCTTCGCGATGGCGGCCGCCCCAGCCATCGTCCGGCTGGTCGGCGGGACCGTGACGTCGGCACTGGCCAGCACGCAGCGGATGCGGCAGATCACGCTCGCCGAGCACCCGCTGCTGCAGGTGCCCGCGCTCGACTTCCGCGGCACGCCGGTCGGGATCGACACCACGCTGGTCGTGCGGACCGGCATCCTGCCGCAGATCAACACCGGCATGGCCGGGAAGGTGGCGGGCACAGGCCAGGTCGGAGCCGGCCTGGTCACCCCGCCGGCCGAGGTCTTCCCCGCCGCGCTCGGGGCCCTGGCGGCAGCCGCCCTCCGGGATCATTAGTGTCGGTGGCCCATCGCTGCGGAAACAGCAACAGCAACGGACCATCGACGCCATTCGCCGGCGGGGTCGGGCTCGGCTAGTCGACGGTGAGGACGGCGGCGCCGGTGATCCGGTCGGCGGCCAGGTCGGCGAGAGCCTGGTCGGCCGCGTCCAGCGGATAGGGCGTTACCGTGACCCGCAGCCGGAGCCGCTCGGCCAGCCGGAGGAACTCCTCGGCGTCGCCCCGGGTGTTCGCGGTCACGCTGCGCAGCGTCCGCTCCTGGAACAGATCCTCGGCGTAGTTCAGCGCCGGGATGTCGGAGAGGTAGATACCGGCGATGGCTAGCGTTCCGCCACGGTCAAGATTGCGCAGCGCGGCGGGGACAATCTCGCCGACCGGGGCGAAGATGATCGCCGAGTCGAGCGGCTCGGGCGAGGCGTCGAACGAGTCCTGCGCGGAGACCGCGCCGAGCTCGAGGGCAAGCTCGCGGGCGGCCGGCGCCCTGGTGAAAACGTGCACGGCCGCACCGCCTGCGATGGCGATCTGCGCCGCCAGGTGCGCCGAGCCGCCGAAGCCGTACATCCCAAGCCTGCCGCCGGGTGGCAGCTCCGCCCGCCGCAGCGCGCGGTACCCGATGATCCCGGCGCACAGCAGCGGCGCGATCTCGGCATCGCTGAACCCGGACGGCAGCGGGTGCACATAGGCGTCGGCTGCCACCACGTACTCGGCGTAGCCACCATCGCGGTCCCAGCCGGTATAGACCGACTGCGGGCAGAGGTTCTCGCTGCCGCGGCGGCAGTACCGGCACGAACCGTCGGTCCCCGCGAGCCAGGCGACACCGACCCGGTTGCCGACCGCGAACCTGGTCGTACCCTCGCCGGTGGCTACCACCTCGCCGACCACCTCGTGGCCCGGAGTCACGTCGGGCCTGCGCGGAGCCAGATCTCCCTCGGCCAGGTGCAGATCGGTGCGGCAGACCCCGCAGCAGAGCACCCGGATCAGCAGCTCGCCCGGCCCGGGCTCAGGGACCGGCCGGTCAAGCAGCCGGAGCGGCCCAGTGACCATCGGGCCGGGTTCATGGACCACCCATGCCCGCATGATCCAAGGATAGGCGCCAGCCCCGGCCGCGGTTCAGGGCCGGTCCAGGTCAGCGCCGCTATGGTGCGGCTCCTGGGGCCCGCTCTGGTCAGCGCCGCTATCGGGCGGCTCCTAGCGCCGCTATCGGGCGGCTCTTGGGGCCCGCTCTGGTCAGCGCCGCTATCGGGCGGCTCATCGACCGGCCCTGGTCAGCGCCGTCTACCGAGCGGGCCGCACCGCCACGCGAAGACGCCCGTACTGCTTGAGCACCCGGTCGGCGGCGGTGAACAATCCCTGGTGTCGCCTGATCTGGCGCACCGCCCAGCGCGCTGGTGCACGTCCGCCCCGGTGGGCGGCAGCCAGCACCGACCGGCCGGTGACGGTGCCTTCGGTGACCGTCAGGTCGTGGCTCTTCATTTGCTCCTTGTACCGTTTGGTGCCCTTGCCTAGGTCGATCGAGTGGACGCCGGCCGCAGCGAACTCCTCGGCCATCCGCAGCAGGACGGTGAGCCCCGGGGAGTACCTGCCGAAGTTCGGGTCGTAGGCAGGGAACCAGTAACCGAGCACCCCGCCGTAGCTGAGGCCGAAGTGCCCGGCGACCGGCGTGTCACCGGCGTAGAGAAGCGAGAGCTTGCCGCTGAAGCCATTCTGGCGGCTAGTCAGCAGCTGCTCGACGACGTCGACGATCCACGGCTGGTCGAATCGGTCCGGGCGCCCGGTGCGCCGGTACTGGTCTGACTTCCAGGCCATCAACGCGCGCAAGCCACCGAGGTCGCGAGTGTCCGGCACGAACCGGAGCTCGCCGACCTCTCGTCCGAGCTTGCGCGCCTTGCGAGCCGCGTCCCGGCTGAATTGCGGCGACCTGGCCCGGAGCCGCTCGGCGTAAGCCGCGAAGCCGTCCGCCAGGTCGATGACCGGCGAGGCGGCGCTGGCTGACTGATAGGGCGCGAACGGCCGCTGGCCTGCTACAAGATGGTCGAAATGCCAGACCGAGACCCCGCATGCTTTCAGTAGCTCCTGGGCGTCCCATTCGACACCGGGTGCGTGCACCAGGCCCTGGCAGTCGGTCAGGCTGGCGCCGATCGGCATGCCAACGCCGAGCTTGCGCCGCTCGAACGGGAAGAACCCGGCGAAATCAGGCCCGTCGGTCAGCACCGCCACCCTGGCGGCCGGGCGGGAAGCGCCGATCGCGGTCGCGAACTCCGGACACAGGAACGGATTGGCCAGCGCTGCTGTCTGGCCTTGCATGGCGTGCCATGCCGCCGTCTCGGCGCTGCCGAGTTCCCTCGGATGTATGACTGAGATCTGCACTGACTTCTCCCCCCGTGAGCTGGACCTACCGGCCGAGTCCTGCCTGTCGCTGCGTTTCTTGGGTGTTGCCGGGCGCCGATGTCTTCCGCGCGGCCGGTGTCCTCCGCGCGGCCGGGCGGAGTATTCGCGCCAGGCCAGCTGCGGCGGGCCCCGCGACGCGGCACAGCATGGCGAGGAACGGCAGCGGATCATCCATTGCCAGCCAGGCCAGTTCGGTAGTGATCGGCTTCCGACCGGGCGCTCCGGACTGACCAGATTCCGCGGGCTGACCGGGCTCTGCACGCCGACCGTGGCCCGTGGACTGACCCGGCTCCATCAGCTGACCGGGCCGCATGGAATGACCGGGCTCCGCGGACTGACCGGGCTCCGAGGACTGTGCTGGCTGTATGGCCATTACAGGCTGGCCCGGCTGCGCTCGCCGGCTGAGCCGACGGTAGGCAAGCCTGGCTGGCAGGTCCACGTGCTCGACGATGATCCGGCGATTCTCGACTTGGCGGCCACCCGGCACCCCTCTCCCAGTCAGATCGAGATGCAGGGCGCGCACTACATCGACGCCGGCTTCGGTCTCGAACAGCCGGAACTGGTTTCCGGCCCGCGGGTTGAAGTCCACTAGCTTGTACTGGCCGTCCCGCCGGTCGAACCGCCAGTCGAGATCGGCGATGCCGCGGAAGCCGATCTCGCGGCAGAACCGCTCGGCAGCAGCACCGAGATCGGAATTGACCACCGAGTAGGCGCAGGCGGTCACTCCCGCATTCGGCGGCCAGGACCGGATCTTCTGCCCGGTGAACAGGACAGCGCAGTTCGATTCGGCGTCGGAGTAGAGCTGAACGATCCAGTCCTCGGACTGCTCAGGCGGCAGGTACTCCTGCGCGACGATGCCGAGCGCGCCCCCGTGTCGCTCCCCTCGGCTTTCCTCGCCGTCGGCTGCAGTCGCCTGGACCAGGGCGAGCAATTCCTCCGCGCTGCGCAGCACCGTAGTGCCAGGCACCACCGGATGACGCCGACGAACCCAGGCCTCGGCGTTCTTGACCACGACAGGAAAGGTCGCGGTCGCGGCGAAGGCAGCCAGCTCGTCCAGGCTCGCCGGGGCAACCGTGCCTGGCGCCGGGACGCCATGACTCCTGCACAGCTCGAATAGGCCGTACTTGCTGGCAAGCTCCCGCGGCAGCCCCAGCCGGACCTGCGGGAACAGGAAGAACTCCGTTAGCCGGGCCTCGTGTTCCGCAACCAGGATCGCGGCTTCGTCGTCGACCGGGATGACAACCGACAGACGACCTATCCGGCGGCCCACCTCACACAGGTCAGCGACGAGTTGATCAGGCTGCTCACTGCCGGTTGCGCGCCAGGGAAAGCGGCCAGAGCAGTAACGCGATACAGCGGCGGGCGTGAGCCCGAACTCGGTGATCGCGTACACAGGAACGCCAAGACGTCCGAGCGTCCGGATCGCTGCTACCCCGCCGGAGTGCACCGGGTACTGGCCGATCTTCAAGGTCAGTGCCGGAGTGCTCCGGTCGATGTTCAGCGCCGATCTAGCCGAGCGCCGTGCCGACTGCGGCCGGCTGAGCGGTGGACCACTCAGTTCGACCCGGCCCGCAGGCTGATCTTGGGACGGTGCGGATACTAGATTCACGGAAATCTCCTTCATCGAATCCTTAGCGGCCACGGTCCGGGCCGGGCTGCGGTCCGAGAGCCCGGCGGTCACGACAGCATCACGAATCGCTCGGCTACCACCAGGATCAACAGCACCAGCAGTGGCAGCGATACCAGCGTGAGCGGCCGGAGTAGTTGGCGTCGGGCAGGAGCGCACTCCGCGATGAACGCCCGCATCGCGAGCACCAGCAGGGCAAGAGCCAGGACGGCCAGCCCGACAGGCGTCCAGGCGGTCGAGTCAGACACGGCACTACCGACCGAGACCGCCGCTCTCGCTCGCGGCGCGCCGCGAGGCAACCTGGTGGCATAGACCGCTGCAGTCCGGTTGCTGAAGACAACCCGGATGCCCGGAGCCGCCGCCATGGCGGCGCGGAACCGCGTGGCCCAGTCAGCCGGATAGCTACCGGTTTGCCGGAGGTAAGCCGCTTCTGTCGCAGTCGTGATCAGATAGCTGCCCCGACCTAGCTTGCGCAGTGCGGTCACCACACCAGCCACGTCGCTCGGGTTCCGCGACGCTTGCTTAGCGACAAACTGCACGCTGGTGATATCCCGGTACTGCCACGGCATCTCCGGCGTGGCATTGACGTTGGCCGGCTGGCTCAGCCACAGCAATGAGATTCCGCCGTGGTCATGGGCGTAGATGTAGTTCATGGCGGCGAGCTCGCCGGGCGGCACCTGCTCGAAAGCGTCATTGCCGTACCTGGCGACCAGGAACAGAACGGCCAGACTTACGGCGACCAGGCCTGCCGCGACGGTCTGCACGACAGGTCGCGCGCGGTGACGTCGCTGGTCTGCTCCGGCTTCCTTGACAAGCGGGTCACGAGAGACTTCGCTGACTCGGGTAGTCGGGACGACCGAGTCGGCGCGGTCACCGCCAGCATCGCCAGCCGGAACCAGCGAGTCAGCGTGGCCACCGCTTGCCGCGCGAGCCGCTGCCAGCGAGTCGTGGGCGCGATCGCCGGCTTTGGACTCCGGGAAGAAGAGGCAGGCGGCCAACACCGCAGCGGCCGGCAGCGCGAACAGGTAGATGCGCAACGAGATCTCGCCGCCGTAATTCTGCAGCGCGGCAGCCGTCACCGGGACACACAGCAGGACAAGAAGGGCACGGTTGTCGGCCCGGACGCGCCAGCGCCGCAGCAAGCCGAGCACTGCCAAACCTGCCATCGCGATCGGCAATCCAACACGGCTGTACAGCACAAGCTGATGCACCGGAGTGCCGACCAGTCGGTTACCTACGCTGGACGAGAGGTTGCCACTGATCTGACCGATATGCCCGAAGATGGTCGACAAGTGCCCCGACCAGTACGCAACAGTGCCGAAGCTGATCCAGCCAATCAGGATCACACCGAGCAGCACCGGCAGACCGCGGAGCGTGCATCTGCGCACGATGACGAGACCGACGCACGTCGCCAGCATGAGGAATGGCGTCAACTGGTGGCTGACGGTTGACGTCACGAAGATGCCGATCAACACCAGCAGCAGGATCGCGCGTTGTGCGCCACCGACCTGATTGGTCACCGGCTGCCCAACCGACTCGGCTGCCCCACTCGCCGCCGACTCCGCCGACCCGCTCGACCCGTTCGCAACTGACCGCCGCGCCGTGGGCTGGCCGCTGAACCAGGTCAGCAAGATCGCGACGAACGAGAGGTAGAGGAGGTAGTTGAAGGACTGCGGCGAGAAGTAGTCCTGGCCGACCCAGTTGCCGACGCTGAACAAGAAAGCGGCGAACCACCGCGCCCGCCAGCCGATCCCCAGGCTGCGGGTGATCAGCATGAACGGAAGCAAGCAGGTCGTATCAATCACTACCGGCCACCAGGTCAGCAATGGCAGCAGACTATGCGCGCCCGAGGCTCCGGCAGCGAACGCGACCAGGGCGAAGAAGCCGGGCCAGCTGAAGTACGCGGCGGCGCCGGGCGCGACGTGCCCGGTATGAGCGATGTAGTGGACGAACCCGGAGACCTGGTAGGAAGTCGCGAACCGCGGCAGCGGTTCCGCGATCGCTGTGACGCCGTCCAGGCAGAAGATGACGGCCAGCAGAATCACGGCCAGCATCGCGGGATGCGGCCGACCGCGGGCCAGCATCGCCACAAACGCCACGACCAGCAACCCCAGTCCGACCAAGGACACGACCGGGAGCACCGAGATCAGCCCAAGGCCGGTCATGTTGTTCAGCCTGATCCCGTGCAGGCGCGCCAGGAACAGCAGCAAACCCAGTCCACCGGTCAGGCAGATCCGAAGCAGCGCCATGCGATGTGATCGGCTGCCAGAACGACCCGTTACACGCTGACCAGCACCAGGCTGATCCACGCCAGGCTGATCCACACCAGGCTGATCCAGGTAGCCAAGGCGCTCACCGGTGAGCTCGCGCACTTCCTCCGACTGCAACGGCCGGGCGGTCGGCAACGCTTCAGCTCTCACGGTGTCACATCCTGCGGGACGGGCACGGGCGCCTGGCGCTTGCCTTGAGCGAGCAGCCGCAGCAGGCCGGGTGTCACGGCAACGGCCATGATCAGCTGGCTGGCCAGTACCGCCACTCCGGCACCGACAATTCCCATCACCTTGATCAGCACCACGGTCAGGCCGAGGATGAGCACGGCTCGCACCGCCTGGATAAGCGCCACCTGTGACGTCCGGCTCTGCGCCCGGAGCGCGCCGAGATACAGCTCGGTCACTGTCCGCGGCAAGGTTGCCACCGCGAGCAGCTCAAGGATCGGGGCTCCGTAATGGGCATAACCTGGCCCGAAAAGTCCGAGAATCCACGGCGCGAGCAGTGCCGTGCCGATGGCTATGGGTACCAGAAGTAGCAGCGTCCGGCGCAGGGCAGCCTTGCAGTGGCCGGCCAGCCTGGCCGGGTCGAACGAGCCCTCGACTGTGAGCGAAAGCGCCATGTTGGCGGCCAGCAGGTCGATCATGACGCCGATCGTCCAGGCGATGTAGAAGTAGGCGTTCGTGCCTGGGCCGACGAATGCGGCGACCAGCACCGGGACCAGATTCACAGTGGCAAGCAGGCATAGCGCACCGGTCACGTCGCCGGCCAGGAACCGGCCGACCTGGCGGCCGCTCGGCGGCCGCGATGCGGCGGTCAGATCGTGGTGCTTGGGTAGCAGCCTGCCGAAGATCAAGAAGTTGACCGCGGGGACAGCGAGTACTGCTGGAACCATCCAGGAGACATAAAGACCGGTATGTGGGATAATAGCCACCAGCGGCAGCAGCAGGCCGATCTTGGCGATGCCGAACAGCGCATTCTCGATGGCGACCCATCGTGCGCTGCGCAGGCCGATCAACGCCCCATCCTGCAGCGTGAACAATGACCAGACGACGACGCAGCCAGTGAAGATGGCCCCGGCCCGCAACCCGGCCAGTTCGGCGTAAGAGGATCCCGGCCGCCCGACTACTAGCAGCAGAAACAGCACGGCGCCAATGACCGCCGATGCGGCACTGGCCGCATAACCGCGCTTGATGAGCGCTCCCGTGCGTCGGCCCGATCGTGGAATGAACCTGGCCATCGCGCCGATCAGGCTCAGCGCAGTGACGCCTGCCAGCAGGTTCATCGCCGAGTACGCGGCTGATGCCCGGCCGACATCGGCTGTGCTGTAGTGCCGCGCGGCGAGCAGCCAGTAGGCAAGCCCGAGCAGGCCGGTGACCACGGTGTTGGTCATCAAGGCGTAGGCATTGCGCAGCAGCGGCGCGGGCGTCGCGTCCTGCTGCCGCCACGCGGGCGTCGCGCCCTGCTGCCGCGGCGGCAGGCCGGTCAGGCTTCTGGCCATAGACAGCGGTCTCGCCAAGACGCCGGACCGAGCTGGCGGTCTGGCCTGCGGCATCTGGCTGGGTGCCTGGCATCCGCTCATAGCGCGATCCGGTTCAGCAATGACCGGGCCTGTCGAACTGCCGACCAGCCCTTAGTCATGGTCCGGTAAGCCAGGAACTCCGGCGGCAGCCGCTCACCGTGCACAATCTGGCTGAAGCTCTGCATGCTGGTCAGCCGCCCGATGGTGAGGCGCGGCAGTGCGAATCGGTCAGTGCGCTTGCCGATCAGCCGATTGCCGACCACGCACGCATACCGGTATCCAGCAGCTGATGCCGCAGCCCGCACCTGCGAATTGGAGTAGCCGAACGGATATGCCAGGCCGGTCACCGGCACGCCGAGCCGGTCTTCCAGCATGGTCTTGCTGACTTCGAGTTCCTGGCTGAGCAGGTCCCCGCCGAGCTGATCGAGCTGTGGATGGTGGTGGCTGTGCGCACCGATCTCGATCCCGGCGGCGGACGCCTCTTCGATCTGGCTCCAGCAGAGCATGGCGCACGGAGCACCGGCTGCCGCCGCAGGCTCGGCGTCGGCGACCCAGCCGGTAGTGACGAAGAGCGTGGCGGTGCAGCCATGACGTTGTAGCAGCGGGAGCGCTGCGGCATGGAAATCGGCAAATCCGTCGTCGAAGGTCAGCACGACCGGCTTTGCGGGCCACTCAACGGCCTGCCCGGCCATCCCCTGGACCAGCTCGGCCGCGGTCAGCGTGGTGTATCCGCTGGCCCGCAGGTAGGCGAGTTGCTCGTCGAAGTCGTCCGGCGCGACGGCGAGATGCCCGGCAGAACGAGGCTGGGCAGTGATCTCGTGATACATCAAGATCGGAACTCGTGGCGGCCGGCCGGGCAGACCGGCGACCGGCTGCTCAAGGTACGGCGCCTGGCGGTTAGCGAGATCCGTCATTTCGGCTCCCCTGGATGCCGCCGACCAGATAGCCGGCCGCCGCTGCGATGAATCCGGCCAGGATCGCCCCGGTCCGGCACAGGCCGCTGGCGTCGCCCCGCCCGAGCGCTGCCAGGTTGCTGGCTACTCCGGCAGGCAGCGTTCCCAGCACGTGCGCGCGTTCGGCCGACAGGCCGTCAGCCGAGCCGACGTTTCGGCTCACCTGCGCCTTCGAAAGTCCCTCGGCAAAGCACCTGGTGATGAAGTACGAGAACCGGCAGCGAACCGCCGGAATGCGGTGCCAGATCACCGCGCGGTGCTCGATCAGCAGCCTGGCGTCCGGCCGCCGGTGGTTCAGACGGATACAGAACTCGGTCTCCTCGCAGCCAAGCGGTAGCCTGCTCCGAGATCTCCCGACATCGTTGGTGAAGCCCCCGGCGAGGTCGAATACCTCGCGCCGGAACGACGCGTTCCCGCCCAGCAAGTTGCGGACCGGCTCAAGGGAGGCCGGCATCCCGGCATAGTTGCAGCCAAGCACCCAGTCGAATTCACGCGGAAACCACCGCGGTCGGCTGGTGTCCCAGCGCGGGAGCGTCATCCCGCCGACGCCAGTCACTTCAGGCGTTCTATAGCAGTCGGCAAAGAATTTGAGCCAGTCGGATTCGGCTACGGCGTCATCGTCGAGAAAAGCGACGATGTCGCCGCTGGCCACTGCGACGCCGGTGTTCTTGCCGCCAGACAGGCCCCTGGCCTCGCGGTTCGGCACAACGGTGGCGTCGGTCAGTTCGCCCACGAGCCGGTCATACAAGGCCGGATTGTGGTCGACCACGACGATGGTCTCGTGAGCGGGATGGCTCTGACCGGCCACCGATCCGAT
Source organism: uncultured Actinomycetota bacterium (assembly GCA_963850875.1). Classification (GTDB taxonomy): domain Bacteria; phylum Actinomycetota; class Actinomycetes; order Streptosporangiales; family Streptosporangiaceae; genus Chersky-822. The sequence goes on along the minus strand of CAWKNA010000002.1, from coordinate 253,685 downwards.
GGCGGCCAGGATGTCATCCCAGCGCTGCTCGGTATAAACGCAGATCACGACGGAGATGCGGCAGTCCCGAGCGGGGGCCTCCCGCTCCGCGACGGCGGTCACCCCTCTTCCACGGGGAGACGGCTGGCCACAGGCCGGCGATCGGCACGCGGGCGCGCGCGACCCAAGCGACCGAGCGAGATGTCACCGAGCGTGATGCTGCCCGGCATCCGCTGACCCGGAGTGCGCTGACCCGGAGTGCGCTGACCCGGAGTCCGCTGACCCTGCATCCGCTGGCTCAGTGTGCGCTGGCCCAGTGTGCGCTGGCGCGGCGTGGGCCGGCCTTTCGCCCGCTGAGCGCCACCGTGGATCAGGTGACCGGGTGCCAGGAACGGCTTCGGCCGGTGTCCGGCACTGCGCTGAGCCGCTCGCTTCTCCCGCATGATCAGCCGCAGGATCCGCAGCCCGTCCTTGACGGCACTGAGATTGCTTGATCCGTGCAGGCGAAGTCGCTCGTGACTGGGCACCTCCTGGATCCGCAGACCGGCCCGTGCGGCCCGAATGCTCATCAATGTCTCGACCTCGAACCCGGGACAGTCCAGGTTGAGTGCGTCCAGATGGCGTGCCCAGAAGGCGTTATAGCCGTAGCACAGGTCACTGAAGCTGGCGCCGAACATCGCGTTGACAGTGATGTTGAGCATCCTGTTGCCATACCGCCGGATGATCGTGATGTCGTCGCTCCGCCCTGAGCTGCTGAATCTCGATCCCTTGGCGAAATCCGCTCCGGTGAGCAACGTCCCGACGAATCTGACGATCTCCCGACCGTCGGTGGATCCGTCGCCATCGATCGTGACGATGATGTCGCCGGTCGAGGCCGCGAAACCGGCCACCAGCGCGTCTCCCTTGCCTGCCCCGCCCTGCAGGACGACCTTGATATCCGGCCTGAGCCGCCTCGCCACCTCGATGGTGTCGTCGGTGGATCGGCCGTCTACCAGGACGACTTCGTCGATCCAGGCGGGCAGCGATTCGAACACATAGGGCAGGTTGGCCGCCTCGTTCATCACCGGCAGCACGACGGTCACGCTGGGCGCGATCGCCATACCGTCAGAGATCTCACGGAACGGCTCGCCGTACATCACGTCACTGTCGTCCGCCCCGGGCGCCATCGTCCCGGACCACTGCCCGGGCACCCCGGACGAATCATCACCGGGCGGCTGCTCGGATGGTTCTGGCCGGCCAGACGGTAGCTGGGTCCAGGACCAGGCCGACGGCCCGCGGCGCAGCAGCAGCCCGAGCCGCCCACGCGTACCTGGCCGCCGCAGCCTCGGCGATGTCGCCTGGTCGGCGTCGGACGGCAGTTGGTGATCGGTCGACCGCAGTATCTGGTCGCTGCCCGGCCGCATCGCCCGGTCGGCACCGGACCGCAGCTGGCGATCATCGGGCCGCGGCGCGGTGTCGCCGTCCGGCCGCACTGCATGACCGTCCGGCTGACCGTCATGTGTCGTCGGCTGCCTTGGCACCAGGTCGGTGCTGTCCTGAAAGAAAAGCATGTGAATCTCCCCCGTGAAATGAAGCACTTGCCAGAAATGGCAGTGCGCGTACCGCGCTCGAACAGATTTGATGCCGGGAATGCGGACTCGCACCGCCGGGAATCCGGTGGTGGCGAGCTGACTATGCTGCGGCTAGCTGACTATGCTGTGCGCCGAAGCGCTAGGCTGCATGCTGCGTGTCTGCGGCCGGGTTGGCCGCGGTCACCGTCAGCGGTCTGGCAAGGAGCCTTACCACTGTGAGCAGCACGCTGATCAAAAGCACCGCCGCCAGGCCGGAGACGGGCGACCAGATACCGGCGACCAGCATGGCCGCCGCGACCGCGACGTTGATCACCAGGGCTGCCGAGCCTGCCACGACCACCCTGGCCAGCAGATCGAATCCGGGCAGCAATCCAGCCACCGCTGCCGCGGGAGCCGCGATCAGAGCCAGCAGCACCAGAGGTACGCGCGCTGGCGTGGCGATTCCCGCAAACGCGAGGATTGCGCCAGCTGTTCCCGCCGCAATAGTCACGCCAACAATCCAGCGTGACGTCTTATGGCCAGATCTCATGTACCCCCCCCGAGTACTTCTGGGAATCTGCCCTCAGCTCCCAGCTTGCGATGGACCGCCGGAAAGCAAGACGACCATGCAAGAAGTATAGACAATTAAGAGCCAGCCCAGAATTGAGTCAATCCGGCAGCGGGATTACGCGCCGGGTCAGCGGAAATACGCGTGCGACCAGCCAGCATATCAGGCTTATTATTCCTTCTGGCATGATTTAAGTGCGCTATGATGATTTCGCCATCTCATCGGGTCGCCCGGCCGTCTGATCATTCAGCCATCGCGATGGTCGCAAGCCAAGACGCCATCGGACCTCCCGGCGGCGCCGCTGGTCGGGTCGGCACTGGATCAACGACTTGAGCAGGCGCCCAGGCTGAGAGCTGACACCACGTTATATTGCATGTCACGCAGGGACAGCAGGCAAATATAGACCACGTTGATGAAAGTCGTCTGAGCTGACACTGTGACATCTGACACAGTGGAATCTGACACCGTGGAAGTGGGGTCTGACAACGTGGAAAGTGCGCCAACCGCCGGCCCGCTGGTCCGCACGCCGTCGGGGAAACCGCGGGCCAGGTCGCTCGGAATCCCGTTCCGCGGCCGTCCCGGCCAGTGGAATGCGATCACCGATGTCCCCGGCGTTGAGGTCGGCTACACCACCTTGATCGCAGGCTCGGCCGTCAGAACTGGTGTTACGGCCATCCACCCGCGCGGGCGGGCGGGCGCTGGCGATCCCGTGGCGGCCGGTTTTCACTCCCAGAACGGCAACGGCGAGATGACCGGCGTCTCCTGGATCGAGGAATCCGGCACCTTCTCCGGCCCGGTGGCGATGACCAATACGCACGCGGTCGGCGTCGCCCACGCTGGCATCATCGCCTGGACGGTCCAGCGGCACCCGCGGCTCGCCGACGTCTGGCTGCTGCCGGTAGCTGCGGAGACCTGGGATGGCTACCTGAACGACATCAACGGGCACCATGTCACCGAACAGTCGGTGATCGACGCGCTGGATGGCGCCAGGACCGGACCTGTCGAGCAGGGATCGGTCGGCGGCGGAACCGGGATGAACTGCTATCACTTCAAAGGAGGCTCGGGGACCGCCTCCCGCTTGGTGGGATACGCGGGAGCGAGTTACGCGGTCGGCGTCTTCGTGCAGGCGAATTTTGGGTCAAGGACCGAGCTGACGCTGGCCGGCCTGCCGCTCGGCGAGATGCTCGCGGACGACGACCCGATGGCCGAATACTTCGCCATGCCAGACGGCGCAGGCTCGGTGATCGCGATCGTGGCAACCGACGCCCCGCTGCTGCCGCAGCAGTGCAAGGCGCTGGCCCGCCGGGTCACTCTCGGCCTGGCCAGGACCGGCACAGCGGGCTCGCACTTCTCCGGTGACCTGTTCCTGGCGTTCTCGACTGGTAATCCTGGTGCGATCACGCCGGGGCTTGGCGTGCGCAGCGGTGCCGCCGGGCCGGCCTACGAGCAGCTGCGGTTCATCCCGTGGGGATGCCTCGACCCGTTCTTCACCGCCGTCGTCCAGGCCACCGAGGAGGCGGTCGCCGACGCACTAGCCGCCAACGAAGCCATGACTGGCCGGGACGGCCACCGCACCCCGGCCCTGCCCGTCGACCGGGTCGCCCAGATCTTCCGCGCCCGTGCCTGAGCCGCATCCCTGGCTGTTCGCGCGAATGAAAGCCGAAGGGCTTGGCATGTGACTATATGGTCACGTAATCTGATCCAGTGAACGACGACGACCGCGTATTCAAGGCGCTTGCCGACCCGACCCGTCGTTTCCTGCTCGACCGGCTGTTCGAGCGTGACGGCCGCACGCTCACCGAGCTCGAGTCGGAGCTGGAGATGACACGTTTCGGTGTCATGAAGCACCTGCGCCTGCTCGAAGACGCCGGTCTGGTGGTCACCCGGCGCTCTGGCCGGGAGAAGCTCCACTTCCTGAATCCGGTACCGATCAGGCTGATCCACGACAGGTGGATCGACAAGTACACCGAACGCCAGATCTCCGCGCTCACGGAGCTCAAGGCACAGCTCGAAGAGGAACAACCCTGACGACTCGCACCACGCGCGCTCCATGATCACGCGGTTCTTTCAGTCATAGTGACTGAAAGAACCGCGTGATCAAGAAACTGGCCGCCAGAAGTGGCTTGGGCGGGCGGAAGCAGGGCGGCTGGCGTGATGTCATTGCGGGATGAGCCGACCACTGCTGAACCGCCGGCTAGCCGGGATGGGCACGACCATCTTCGCGGAGATGTCGGAGCTTGCTGTCAAGACCGGCTCGGTCAACCTGGGCCAGGGTTTCCCCGACACCGACGGGCCGCGGCAGATCGCCCAGGCTGCCGCCGACGCGATCCTGGCTGGCCGCGGTAACCAGTACCCGCCCGGGGCAGGCATTCCCGAACTCCGCAAGGCCATCGCCGATCATCAGGACCGCTGGTACGGCCTGAAGGTGAACCCGGACAACGAGGTGCTGGTCACCGCTGGCGCCACCGAGGCGATCGCCGCCGCGCTGCTCGCGCTGGTCGAGCCGGGCGACGAGGTGATCGCGTTCGAGCCGTACTACGACTCCTACGCCGCCTGTATCGCGATGGCCGGCGGCGTCAGGGTCCCGGTGACGCTGCGGCCGCCGGGATTCCGGCCAGACCTCGATGCGCTGCGCGCCGCGATCACCGCCCGGACCCGGCTAATCCTGCTGAATTCGCCGCACAACCCGACCGGATCGGTGTTCACCCGCGCCGAGCTAACCGCCATTGCCGACCTGGCCTGTCGGCACGACCTGCTGGTGATCTCGGACGAGGTTTACGAGCACATGGTGTTCACCGGCGAGCACGTACCGATCGGAACGCTGCCGGGAATGCGCGAGCGCACCGTCACGATCAGCTCGGCCGCGAAGACCTTCTCCTTTACCGGCTGGAAGATCGGCTGGGTGACCGGCACGCCTGAACTTGTCGCCGCCGTCCGCGCCGTCAAGCAGTTCCTGACCTTCGTCAGCGGCGGGCCGTTCCAGTACGCCATCGCCCAGGCACTGCCGCTGCCCGACGACTACTACCGGCAGATCGCCGCTGACCTGCGAGTTAAGCGCGATCTCATGTGCACTGGACTCGCTGACGCAGGCTTTCAGGTGTACCCGCCCGACGGCACCTACTTCATCACCACTGACATCAGGCCGTTCGGCGAGACGAGCGGTTTGGATTTCTGCCGTAGGCTGCCGCACACCGCTGGCGTGGTCGCGATCCCCAGTGCGGTGTTCTACGACGACGCGAGCGCCGGGCAGTCCCAGGTGCGCTTTGCGTTCTGCAAAAGGCCGGAGATCCTGGCCGAGGCACTGGCCCGGCTGGCAAGCCTGCGCACTACTTAAGCAGACCGGGCAATACCTCACTGTGACTGCGTGACATAGCCTGCCTCGTCCGGTTAGCATGCCGTGATCGCCGAATGCGGTTTCTGCCGTTACAGCCCCCCGGTCGCTGGCGTTCCCCCAGCTACCGCCCACCTGTGACGGCGGGCCACTTCGGCCTAGTCGGCGTCATTGACCATCGGCCCGGGTTCCTGACGTCATCGGTGGTCAGCAATACTGGCCATGCGGAGGGGAGTCGGATGACCGAGATGTCATGGGAGCACGCTGCGGAGGCCCGCGCAGCGCTGAATGCCATCGTGACTGATCCTGAGCACGGTATCGCCGCGCTATCAAGCGCGCAGACGATGTCCAATCTGCTCAAGGACCTGCTGCCGGACGCGCCTCGGGAAAAGAGTCTGCTGGTCGCGGCGGCTGAGGCCGGACTGGCCAATACACTTCGCGACCACGTCGCTCAGGGCATGGATCCGAGCACCGCGATCAGGCTCACGGCCTCGTCCTTCTCCGCCACAACTCCGTTCACGCCGGACGCGTGCAACTGGGTGGCCAGCGAGATCGCCGTCGCGCTCGGGATCAGCTCGGGAAATGATGCTGGCTTGCTCGGTGGCAACCCGCCGGGATTCGCCCCGCTGGACCAGGGTGTAGCCACTCAGCTACCGCCATCGGGCTTCGGCACGGGCTCGCCGACCGCGCCACCTGCGCAGGGTTTCGGCCAGCCGCCGGCGCAGGGTTTCGGCCAGCCGCCGGCGCAGGGTTTCGGCCAGCCGGCCGCACCTGGTTTCGGGCAGCCACCGGCGCAGGACTTCCCGCAGGCGCCCACGCAGGGCTTCCCGCAGCCAGGAGCGCAGGGCTTCGGCCAGCCAGCGGCGCCGGGCTTCGGTCAAGGACCTGGTTATCAGCCCCCGCCGGGCCAGGGCGCCGGCTTCAACGTGGGCGGACCTGGCGGCGGACAGCCGGGCGGGTGGCAGCCGCCGGGAGGTGGCGCGCCCTACGGTCCGACTGGCCCAACTGGGCGCAGCGGGTCGAAGCGCGGCTGGTTCATCCTGGGTGGCCTCGGTGCCGCGGCCGTCGTGGTCATCGCGATCTTCGCGTTCAGCACAGGGAACAAGTCCTCAAGCTCGACCCCGCCGCCGAGTCCGACGACGCCAGCGCCGTCAACCACCCCACCGGGCCCGACAACCCCGCCGCCGAACCCCACCGTGGAGTCGCTGAACACGATCATGCACCCGGCTGGCTTCACCGCGGTCGGCACCAACTGCATCGCGGCCGACCTTTACGGCATGAATGCCGCCACCATGACGGCCCACATCTTCTGCGGTCATACCACCGTGTCGAAGGTCGTCGTCTGGGGTTACCAGTTCGACAACAGTGCCGACTATCTAGCCGGATTTAACCATATGAACTCTTATACCGGATTCAGTCCCTCGGGGGCGGGCAGCAGCTGCCCGCCCACCAGCAGCTCTGGTGGCTCGGTCGGCTGGCACGCTAATTCCAACCCGAAGTACGTTGAGCGGCCCGGGCAGACCCTGGAGTGCTTCGTCGACAACAAGCAGCCCGTGCTGATCTGGACGATGCCGACGCAGAATGTCTTCTTCATCGGCCAGGACCAGGCGACGGGTTCTACCCTGACGACCCTGGTCAACTGGTGGAAGACCCTCAACTATGGCTGATGGTCCCCGGCGCTGCGATCCCCGACTGTCCGGAAAACGGGCGGCAACGGGCTCGGCCTGATGACCGAAACCCTGATGCCCGGCGGCGGGGTGGCCAGGCGCCCGCTGCACTTCATCGTGATGGCCGACTGCTCGGGCTCGATGAAGGGCGAGAAGATGCAGGCGCTGAACTACGCGCTGCGCTCCATGCTGCCGCATCTGGTCGCCTGGGAGCAGGACCAGCTGCAGGCGCAGCTGCTGATCAGGATCCTGGCGTTCGCGACGGTTCCACAGTGGTATGTCCAGGACCCGGTCCCGGTAGCTGACCTGAGCAGGCACTGGCGCAATCTAGAGTACGTCCCGATGGGCCGGACCAATATGGGCCCGGCCTTCCGTGCCGTGGCCGAGTCGATCGGGCCGGAGCGGCTGGAGCGCCGCGCCTTGCGCCCGGCCATCCTGCTGGTCACCGACGGCCTGCCGACTGATCCCCCTGGCGGCTTCGAGGCCGGCCTTGGCCTGCTGCTCGAATCCGTCGCCGGGCGGTCGGCGCTGCGCCTTGCCGTCGCGATCGGCCGCGATGCCAGTTCCGAGCCACTCGACCGGTTCCGCAGCCCGGACGTCCCCGTTCTGGTCGCCGACGGTACCGACGAGATCGCTGATCGGCTGGTCACGGCCTCGATCGCGGTCTCCAGGATGTCCGAGGTCGGTGCCGATCGCGGCGCGCTAGCCGAGCAGTTGCTGCAGGCTGGTCCGGCCGCACGCGGCGCCGATTCACCTGGCAGGCCCGATCTCGAGCCTGTCCGGTTTGACGACACGATCTTGTGATGACCACGCCATCCGGCCTTCCGCCAGCGGACCAGCCGCCCCTGCGGGACGGCTGGCTGGTGCTGACCGCGTCCGAGCGCGGCGCCTCGCACGCCGCTTCCAAGCTGCCGAACCAGGATGCCGTGGTGACCGAGCCGATCGAATCGGGCGGCGTGGTCGCAGCGGTCGCCGACGGCCACGGCCACTGGCGCCACGTCCGCAGTGCCCGCGGGTCACGGCTGGCCGTCAGCGTCGGCTGCCAAGTCGGCCACGAACTGGCCGGGCTGCTTGAGGACGGCAAATCTGTGCCCGCGGATGGAGACGACCCGCCCGACGAGCTGCCCACTGCCAGCCAGGTCAGTCCCGTCCAGACCAGTGCCAGCCAGATCGGCGAGCTCGTCCGGGATCTGCTGGTGCCGACCATCGTGCAGCGCTGGCGGTCCGCCGTCCTGGCCGATGTCGCGGCTGCTCCGTTCACCGACCAGGAAGAGGACCTGCGCCAGGACGGCGACGACGCCACGATCGCCTACGGCTCCACCTTGCTGCTGGCGGTGGCGCTGCGGCAGTGGCTGATCCTGGCTCAGATCGGGGACGGGGATATGGTGGGCGTGCGGGCCGACGGTGCCGCCGTGCAACCGGTGCCCGAGGATCCAGCGCTGGACGGGCGGTATACGACGAGCTTGTGCGGGCCGGACGCCAGCTCGGATTTCCGGGTAGCTGTCCTCGACACCTCGCAGACGCCGCTGGTCGCGATGCTGCTGGCAACCGACGGGTACGGCAACGCGCAGATAATGGACCACTGGGCTGGCGCGTTCAGCGCGGATCTCGCCGAGCTGCTCAAGGAACGAGACGAGCACTGGCTGGCCAGCCAGCTCCCGGCCTGGGCGGCCCGGTGCGCCTCGGCCGACGGCAGCGCCGACGACACCACCGTGGCGCTGATGCTCGCGCCCGGGCTGCCCAGGAGCACGACCCTGCCGTCAGTCGGGCCAAGCGGGCAGGCCCCGAATGTCGGCTCGGAGGAGACGACCGTGCCAGCCGTGATCCACGCCGATACCGTCCCTGGCGCTCAGGCTCAGGCTGGGCAGGGCCCGGTTGAGCCGGTGACGGTGCGGCTGGGCACGGCCCAGCCGACGATCGCGGATCCGGTCAGCGCTGTGCCAGAGCCAACGGAACCAGCTCTGATCGAGCCAGAAATCGCCAGGACGGTCGTCGCTAGGCCAGCGCTAGCGGAGCCGACGACGGCGGGACAGGACCCGCCGGAGACAACACCATGGCAGGTGTCCCGATGACAGGCCAGCTGTCGCTGCAGGGCAGAACGCTCCGGATGGCGCGGGCCGGTACCGCGGTAACGGTCGGCGAGCGGCTGGGCGAAGGCGGCCAGGGAGTGGTGCACGCCGTCACCATCGGCGGCGCTCCGTATGCCTTGAAGTGGTATCGGAACCCGGCGTCGCCTGAGCTGCGCCGTTCGATCGCCGCCCTGGTCGAGCGGGGCCGGCCGCACAAGGCGTTCATCTGGCCGATCGACCTCGTGGTCAGCGACGAACTGCCGGGATTCGGCTACGTCATGCCCAAGATGGAGCCGCGGTTTTCCTCGTTCGCACAGCTGGTCTCCAGGCCGGAGCAGCCGCCGTTCCGGGTGGTCATCACCATCGGCCGCCAGCTAATCTCCGCCTTCGAGGCGCTGCACTCGGCCGGGCTTTGCTATCGCGATATCAGCTTCGGCAACCTGTGGGTGGACCCAGAGCAGGCCGAGGTCGCCATTATCGACAACGACAACGTCGGACTCGACGGCGGCGAGGTCTTCGTCTGGGGAACGCTCCGGTTCATGGCGCCCGAGGTGGTGCGGCGCGAGGCCGCGCCGTCAAGCCTCACTGACCTCCACTCGCTGGCTGTCTTTCTCTTCTATCTCTTCATGCACGGCCATCCGCTCGAGGGCACCAGGACCGACGCGTCCTACTCATGGCAAACCTCAAATCACCGGTCGGAAACGGACCTGGCCCTAAGGCACTTCGGCACCGAGCCGGTTTTCATCTTCGATCCGAAAGATCATTCCAATCCGCCTCGGCCAGGTGACCCGGTCGCCGTCTGGTGGCGGCTTTACCCGAGGTTCTTCCAGGCGGTATTCGAGCGGGCCTTCACCTCGGGGCTTAAAGACCCGTCCGGGATGGGCCGGGTCGCCGAGGGGGTCTGGCGGCGCGCGCTGACTCGGCTGGCCGACTGCGTATCAAGCTGCTCCTGCCAGGCGTCGGTCTTCTTCGACCCGGACGACCCAGGGCTTCGCTGCTGGAACTGCAACCAGATCCCGGCCAGGCCGCTGCTGCTTGAGCTGCCCGGCTGCGCCGTGGCACTCACGCCTGGCGCCGCCATCACCTCGCACCACCTGCATCGCAACCGCGACCACGACACCATCATCGCGGTCGTGGAGAACCACCCCGGCCGACCAGGGGAACTGGTGCTGCGCAACATGAGCACGACCGCGTGGACGATGACACCGCTAGGGGAGACCACCAAGACGGTCCCCCCGGACCGGCGGCTTGGCATCCGCCCCATGTCGATCGACTTCGGGTCGGCACACGGCAAGATCGTCAGCTAGCTGACAGGAGAGGACGCCGGACATGAGCGAACTGCAGGTCACCTTCAATGGCCGGCGTTACACGTTCCAGCCGGGGGCGACGGTACGGATCGGGCGCAGCTCTGATAACGACGTCGTCGTCGACCACCCGACCGTCTCTCGGCGGCACGCTCAGCTGTCCTGGGAGGCCACCGGCTGGGTCTGGCAGAACGCGGGCCAGGCGGCCACCTTCATGGCCGGCCAGCTGGCCGCGAGGTTCGGGGTCGGCCAGCCGGTGGAGGTGAGCCTGGCCTCACCGCAGGGACCAGTGCTGCGGCTGGAGTCCGCCGCCCCGGCAGGCCAGCCGCCGATGAAGACGCAGCTGGCTAGCGCGGCCGGCCTGCCGGTCGAGGCCGTGGCACCGGGCACCAACGTTGGCGGAGTCGCCCCAGCCGACTACGCCGGAGCCGCACCGCAGGGGTATGCCGGAGCCGCACCGCAGGGGTATGCCGGAGCCGCACCGCAGGGGTATGCCGGCCCCGCACCGCAGGGGTATGCCGGAGCCGCACCGGCCGGCTACCCAGGGGCCGCACCGCAGGGCTACGCCGGGGCGGCGGCACCGCAGGGGTATGCCGGGGCCGCACCGCAGGGGTATGCCGGGGCCGCCCCGGCCGGTTACCAGCCGGCAGCTCAGCCTGGCGCCGTCCCGCCCGGCATGCCGGGCATGCCCGGCTATCCGGCTGGTCCGGGTGCTGGCGGTCCGGTAATGCCAGGGCAGCCAGCGGCTCAGCAGCCCGACATGGGCTCGGCGCTGCAGACCCTGATCCCGATCCGCAGCTGGCTGCGCGACCCCGGCTGGCGCCAGGGCCTGCGGCTGCTGATCATCCCCTACGCGTTGCTGCCGCTGATCTTCCTCCAGCTCTTCTCCAACGCACAAAGCCTCACCACGCCCGGCTGGGCGTACAGCCTCTACATCGCGCCGCTGTGGCTGCTTGCCTTCTGGTGGCTGATCCACCCACCCGGGCGGCCAGGGAAAGTGGAGGTTCTGGCCGCGATCGGGATCATCATCTGGACCGTGATCTGGATCAACACCGTCACCATCTTCATCAACGACAAGCTGTCCTCGCCGCTGACCTTTCCCTCAGCACTCGTGGTCGGCTACAACGAGGAGATTTCCAAGGCGCTTCCGGTCCTGGTCGCCGCCATGGTGCTGCTCAAGTTCCGGAAGCTGAAGCTTGACCCCAGGATGTGGATGCTGATGGGGACCATCGCGGGCCTGACCTTCGGCCTGGTGGAGCAGTCGCTCTATACGCCGGCCGCGATCGTCTCCATCAACCACGCTTCTGGTATCAGCCAGGCCGACGCCGGCGCTCTGCTCTTCGCCTTCCGGGTCTTCGTCGATGGCTTCCAGCATGCCGTCTGGGCCGGAATCTCGGGATTCTTCGTCGGCATGGCGGTGAACTACCGGCGCCGGCGCATTCCGCTGCTGCTGCTCGGAATCAGCATCCCGGCCCTCTTGCACGCGTTCAACGACTGGACACTGACGATATTCAGCACGGTCTGGGTAGCCGTCATCGTCCAGCTAGTCTCGCTGTTGCTCTTCCTCGGCTACACGCTGTCGGCAGCCACCATCGAGCGGCGGGTGCGCAGGAACCCGCTGTTCCGTGGCCAGTCGATGCTGATGGAGCGGTTCAGCCAGCCAGATGAGTCGCCGGGCACCTGACGCGCGTGGTCACGGCCAAGCGGCTTACCGGGCGGCAACGCGGCCGCTGGCATCTGCTCACGCAGTTCTACCCAGACGGCGTCGGCGCCTGGATGACCAAGCTCGATGTCCAAAGTGGCGGCGGGATCAGCTTCGACGAGCGGTTCTTCCTCGATGGTGAGGTGTTCCGCGGTCGCCGGGTCCACCAGGTCAGGCTGGAGGGTGGCGATGCGTCCAGCGATTCCTACTGCTACTCCTGATCGCCGACCTGGGATCGGACGACCGCGCGTGACCAGCGGCGGCCCGGCCTCCCGCTGCCAGGCGGGAGCCATGTCGTGAGCACAGCCAGTGGCGACCTGGACGCCCAGGCTGACGCCGTGGACGCTCAGCGGGAGGCCAATGGCCGGTACCGGAGGTTGCAGCTTGGCCTGGCAGCACTCTGGCTGCTCGATGCGATGCTGCAGGGCCAGTCCTTTATGTTCAGCCGCGGCTTCGCCCGGATGCTCGCGGCGGCGGCGCGTGACAGCCCGGCCGCCGTGGCCGACCCGGCTAACTGGTGCGCGCGGCTGATCGGCGAGCATCCGGTGGCAGCGAACTCTGCTTTTATCGCCGTCCAGCTGCTGCTAGCGCTCGGCATCGCCTGGCGCCCGACCGTCAAGATCGCGCTGGCCGCGTCGGTCCCCTGGTCACTCGCGGTGTGGTGGCTCGGTGAGGGACTGGGCGGCGTGCTCGCCGCCGACGCGAATCCCGCGACCGGCGCACCAGGTGCGGTGCTGCTCTACGCCCTGCTCGCGGTCGTCCTCTGGCCATCGGATCGCCATCGTGACGCTCCGTTCCCGGCCGCCCGTGCGGTGGGAGTTCCCACGGCCAGGGCCGGATGGCTGGCCCTGTGGGGCGGGCTGGCCTGGCTCGCCGCCTGGTCCGTCAGCCAGGGGCCGCGCACGCTGTCCGAGACGATCTCGGCACAGGCGGCCGGCCAGCCGCGCTGGCTGGCCGCCGCGGATAGCGCGGCCGCCAGCCTGGTTGCCCGCCATGGCATCCTGGTCACGACTACGCTGGCCGCCCTGCTGGTGATCATCGCCTGCGGGGTGTTCCTCCCGCCAGCAGGGGCGCGAGCGGCGCTTGCCGCCGCCGTTGTCGTTGCGCTAGTCAGCTGGGTGGTTGGCCAGAACTTCGGCGGCATCTTCACCGGCACGGGCACCGACCCGAATTCCGGTCCGCTGCTCGTGCTGCTCGCCGCGGCATACTGGCCGAGTCCGGCCAGTGCCGCCTGCGATCAGACTCCGGACTCCGGTGCCGCCTCGGGTCCGGCTCCTGATCCGGGCGTCAACGCAGCCCGGCTGGCCAGGACCGGTCCCCGGCGAGCCAGCCACCCGGCCGCCGCAGCTGCCATGACGAGAGGCGGAGCCAGGTGAGCGCGCCCCGCTGGCTCTCGGACGGCCTGGCCGCGATCATGCTGGCGATCGCCGCGTACTGCGCGATCAGGCCGGCCGCCGCCCGTCGGTGGCACCGGTCCACCGAGCGTGATGTCGACGCCGCGCATGTCCTGATGGGTGTGGCCATGGCCGCTGCCCTGGTGCCGGGGCTGGATCCGCTCCGGACCGGCGTCTGGGCAGCCGCTTTCGCCGCAGCCTCCGCCTGGTTCGCGGCTAGGGCGCTCCGAGACTGGCGGGAACGGCGAGCGCGGCCGACCCGCACCGCGCGATCGCGCCGGTCCAAGCCCGGGCGGGATGCCGGCACCGGACATCACCTGGTTCATCTGCTGTCCTGCGGCAGCATGCTGTACATGCTGGTCGCGGCGTCCGCCGCTGGTGCATCCGCGGCCGGGATGACCTCGGGGCTGGCGGGCCCGGTCAGCAGGGCGGGCCCGGCGGCGATCGGAGCGGCCATTTCGCCGGTGATCACGCTGGTGCTCGCCGTGGCGATGGCAGGCTCGGTAGTGCTGACCACCGACCGGCTGGCCGTTCTCGCTCCCGCCCGCGCGGCGGATTCGGCCGGGCGGTCAGCGGCAGGACGGGCGACCGCTGGACCGGCAGCCGCCGGACTGGCCGCGGCGGTCGAACCGGCTGGAGCGACCGAGCCGGCGCAGCGCCGCGACCGGGCGGTGCTTTGCCCGCGGCTGGCCGTGTCCTGTCAGATCGCGATGGGCATCACGATGGTCTACCTGCTGGTCCAGATGCTCTGAGCGCTAGATCTCCGGCCGACCTTTCCAGCCCAGCTAGAGCCGGGCGAAACGAGCCTGAAAGAAGCGCAGGTAGTCCGGCTCATAGGTCATGGTCAGGCCGCGAGCGGAGTCACGCCTGGCGTAAACCGCCTGCACCGCCTCGGCCGCGAGGTCCATGTGTGCCTGGGTATACACCCGGCGCGGGATGGTCAGCCTGGTCAGCTCAAGGTCCGGCCGATGGTGATCGCCAGTTTTCGGATCGCGGCCGGCCGACACGATGCCCCGCTCCATCGAGCGGATCCCCGAGTCCAGGTACAGCTCGGCCGCCAGCGTCTGGGCCGGGAACTCATCTTGCTTCAGCTGCGGGTAGAAGCGGCGCGCGTCCAGGAAGATCCCGTGACCGCCGACCGGGACCACAAACGGGACGCCAGCCTCGGCGAGCAAGTCCCCCAGGTAGCGCACCTGGCCGATCCTGGCTCTGACGTGCTCTTCGGAGATCGACTCGGTAATGCCGACCGCCATCGCCTGCATATCCCGCCCGGCGAGCCCGCCATAGGTATGCAGGCCCTCGAACACGACCACCAGATTGCGCGCCTCATCGAACAGCCGATCGTCATTCAGGGCGAGCCAGCCACCGATGTTGACCAGCGAGTCCTTCTTGGCTGACATCCAGGAGCCGTCGGTGTAGGAGCAGAACTCGATCAGGATCTCGGCGATGGTCCGGTCCGCGTAACCCGGCTCACGCTCCTGTATGAAGAACGCGTTCTCCACCATCCTGGTAGCGTCGAGGAAGATCGGTATCTGGTGCGAGTCGCAGAGTGCCCGGAGCGCGCGCACGTTAGCCATGCTGACCGGCTGCCCGCCGGCCATGTTCACCGTTCCGGCCAGGCTGACGTATGCAATCTGACCAGCGCCCTCCCGTGCGATCAGCGCCTCCAGCTTGCCGAGGTCGATGTCTCCCTTGAACGGGTGCTCGTTCTCCGGCTCGTGCGCCGCATCGATGATCACGTCGACGAAGATGCCACCGGCCCGCTCCTGATGCGTTCGGGTGGTGGTGAAGTACATGTTGCCCGGCACGTACTGGCCGGGCTTGATCGCGATCTGGCTGATCAGGTTCTCGGCACCGCGGCCCTGATGCGTCGGCACCATATGCCGGTAGCCATAGGCGCTGCGGACCGCCTCCTCAAGCGCGTAGAAGTTCCTTGAGCCCGCATAGGACTCATCGCCGAGCATCAGCCCGGCCCACTGCCGGTCGCTCATCGCGCTGGTGCCCGAGTCGGTCAGCAGGTCGATGTAGACGTCGTCGGAGCGCAGCAGGAAGGTGTTGTAACCGGCCTCGGCGAGCGCGCTTGCGCGTTCGGCCGCGGTCGTCATCCGGAGCGGTTCCACCATCTTGATCTTCCACGGTTCGGCCCAGGACCTGCGGCCAAGCTGGCGGCCGGTGGTCACCGGCAGGTGCGCATGGGCCGGCTGACCCGTGGTGGCCGGCTGCTCCGTTGTCATGAGACCTCCGAGGAATAGGCGATCAGGCGAATGCGAACGCCGTCTGCGCTGTGCTGACAACGTATCGGGATCTAACGTCCCTGCCGACGGTGACCGTAGCCTCTGCGGATGAGCCGGAGCCCGTAGCTACCGTCGGGTCATGGTGAGTGCGGCTGAGTCCGCCAGCTGCCCGCGCTGGCCCTGGCCGCCTACACCTGCGGCCTGGTCCTGGTCCTGCTCTCTGGCGGTGCCCAACCGGGCGTCCAGTCGCGGGTCGGCGATGCCGGAGGGCTTCGAGCAGCTCCGGATTGCGGTCGGCAGGCGCCGGTGGGCTCGGCGGCGATGCAGTCGGAGATCATCCGGCTGGCGACCGACGGATACATTGATTGACCCGGGCTGCGGTGTCGGTGAAGATCTCGTCGGCGCGGGCCAACACACAGCAAAGGGTCAGCCATGACCACCACCGCCATCATCAATGTGCGCGTCTTCGACGGCGAGCGCGTTCGGGAGGAGACCGCCGTCGTTGTCGACGGCACGCAGATCGTCGCGGTCGGCGGGGATGCGCCGGCCGGTGCGGAGGTTGTCGACGCCCGTGGCGGGACGCTGCTGCCCGGCCTGTTCGATGCCCACGTGCACACCAGCGCGGAGTCGCTGGCTCTGGCATTGCGGTTCGGAGTGACGACCGAGCTGGAGATGCAGGGCGTGAACACCCGCGACAACCGGGCACACATCACCGTCAACGACGCGGTTGCCGACGTGCGCTCTTCCGGGTTCGGCATCACCCCGCCCGGTGGCCACCCCAATGAGCTGTTCCCCGAGGGCTTTCGCCCCGGCGGCGTGGGCGCTGGCCACCCGGCCGGGGAACCGCCGCTGATGCCGTTCTCCAGCACCCCCACCGAAGCCGTCGCTTTCATCCCGCAGCTGGTCGCCCGTGGCTCGGACTACATCAAGTTCATGGTCGACGACGGCAGCATCGAAGGACACCCCGGCCTGCCGATGCTCGACCAAGCCACCCTCAATGCGGGCGTCGCCGAGGCCAAGCGGCACGGCATGCTGACCGTCGCCCACGCGCTGACCGTGCAGGCGACCCGGATGGCGATCGAGGCGGGCATCGACGGCCTGGCCCACCTGTTCATGGACCAGCCGCACACCGACCAGATCATCAGCGTCATCCAGGGCTCCGGCGTATTCGTCGTGCCCTGCGTGGTCCTGAACGCCTCGATGATGGGCATCACCGGCAGCGCACTCGCCGACGACCCGCGGGTGAACTCGCGCCTGGACGAGGCCTGGCGCCAGACGCTGCGCAGCAGCTTCAACCACTACCCGCAGGGCAAGCTGGCCGATGTGCTGGCCTCGGTGCAGGCCCTGCATGACGCCGGGGTCGACATCCTGGCCGGCACGGACGTGTCCCTGCCGATGCCGTTCCTTGGCGGGCTCGCCCACGGCGCCAGCGTCCACCACGAACTGCAGTACCTCGTCCAGGCGGGTCTCACCCCGGTCCAAGCGCTGCGCGCCGCGACCGGCACCCCGGCCCGCCGCTTCGGCCTCAGCGACCGCGGCCGGATCGCCGATGGCCTGCGGGCCGACCTGTTCCTAGTGGACGGCGATCCCACCACATCCATCTCCGACACGCTGAACATCCGCGCCGTCTGGCGCCGCGGTGCCCGGCTCGCCTCCGCCTGACAGTCCCTAGTCGCCAATGGTTGACTCGATCAGCTCGCCGAACCGCAGCAGATGGCGGTCGGCGAGATAGTTCTCGCGGACGAATTCGTGGCCGGCCTTGCCCATCCGGTCGGCCTCCTCCCGGTGGTCGATCAGCCACCGGACATCCGATCCGAACGCGGCCAAGTCGGTTGGGTCGCGGAGCAGGATGCCGGTGCCTTCGGCGACTTGGTCCAGGATTCCGCCGACCGCCGAGCCGACCACCGGCCGCCCCTTCCACATGCCCTCGGCCACGGTCAGCCCGAATCCCTCGGCCAGGCTCTTTTGTACGATCACTGTCGCGTGCCGCTGAATGGCGTTGATCATGGCCGCGTTCTCTTCGACGTCATCGAGCGGCAGCGCCACAAGCAGCACGCGCGCCCGGTCCGCTGCGGGCATGTCGTTAAGTTCGGCAAGGCATTCAGCGAAGACGACAGCGCCCTCGGGATCGTCAGCTACTCCGCTGACTGCGGGTCCGGCCAGCACCAGGAATCCGTCGCCGCCGGGCAGCACGTGCCGCGCGAATCCGCGCATGACGCCGGCCGGGTCCTTGAGTCTGTCCCACCGAGATACCTGCACCACGAGCGGATCAGCCGGATCTGGCCGGCCTCCGTCGGCGACCAGCCCGGCGCGGGTGACCTCGCCGGTCGTCCCGTCCCGACGGATGAATTTTCCGCTGCCGGGCGGGGCATCGCCGTTCAGTACCCCGATGGTGGTCAGGATCGCCCGCACCGTCTGCGCATCGAGGTCGGTGTTCTTCGCCGAGAACGGGTCGATCGACGGCGGGATGATCCAGACCCGCGAGTCGGGCATCCAGGACGGCACATACTGCCGCCGGGTGAAAACGAATCCGTGCGCGGGCTCCAGGTAGGTCCGCAGGAAGTCCCAGGCCGCTCGGGTCGCGTCATTGCTCCAGTCCAGACCGATGTGACAGCGCCACACCACCCGCACACCAGCGCCGATCAGCGGTGCCGTCAGGCCGGCCGTCTGCGGGTCGTGCAGCAGCGCGATGTCGCCGGGGCGGACCTGCCTGAGCAGCTCATCCGCGTTCGCCGCGAGAACCTGCTGGTAGTGGCCGGCGTCGGCGCTGCCCACCTGCCCGGTACCGCCGACCGCCCCGTGAATCTGGTTGTGCAGCCGCTTGGTGATCGCGAAGAAGTCCTGGTCACCGCCGATCACCGTCCAGCGGATCGGGATATCCAGGCCCGCCACGTAACCGACGAGTACTTGCAGCATCTCGGCGACACCGCCCCCGACCGCGGCCGAGCTGACGTTCCAGATGGTCCGCCCGCCGAGCCGGCCCCGGAATTGCGCGGCCACATCGATCAGGCGGGCATACCGCCTGGCGCCGATCACCGGACCGAGCACCGAGACCGGCAGCTCGCGGACGGAGACCTCTCGCAGCAGTGTCACTCCTCTATCATTCGCCACTCCAGTCACTGTCTAACGCTCGGCCCCGCCACCATGGCTCACGCCGGGTGTGGTGGCGCGCTCGCGACTCAGCCGACCGCTGCTGACCGCCTCAGGTGCCGGGGCGGCCGCCGGTGCCGGACGGCTGGTCAGCAGGCCAGCCGCGACGACGCCGGCCGCAGCGAAGAACGCGGCGATCAGGATCAGACCGTGCCGGTAGCTGGTCACCGGGTCGGTCGCGCTGACCCTGGTGAGGATGGCCACCAGGCTGGCGACGCCGAGGACGGTGCCGATCTGGCGGGCCATGTTGAGAATTCCGCTGCCCGTGCCGAAGCGGGCTGGCGGCAGCGCCGCGCTGCCCGCGCCGAGCAGGGACGGGATGGTCAGGCCGACCCCGGCTCCGCCAAGCAGCTGAGCGGGCAGCAGGTGGGTCAGGTAGGCCGGCTGAGCCTGGATCTGGCTGAACCAGAGCAGCTGGGCGCCCGCGCTGACCGCGCAGCCGATCACCGCCACCCAGCCGGGGCCGCCGAGCCTGGCAGCCAGCCGGGGCGCGATCTGCTGGGCAAAGGGAAGGACCATCAGCGGCCCCGGCGCGATGGCAAGGCCGGCCACCACGGCGGGGTAGTGCCATACCCCGGTCAGGAACTCGACCGCGTTGAGTACGAAGGCCCCGAACGCGGCGTAGTAGAGGATCGACGCGGCGAAGGCCCCGCTGAAGGTCCGTGACCGCAGCAGCCCGAGCTCGATGACCGGGGAGTGATGCCGCGCGGAGCGAGCCACCATGACCGCCCCGCAGGCCAGCGAGGCGAGCAGCAGACCGAGGAAGGCGACCGAACCCCAGCCCCACTCCGGTGCCTTGACCAGGGCCAGGGCGACCAGGCCGACGGCGACCGCGAGCAGCCCGGCGCCGGCCAGGTCCGGCCGGCCCGCCGCGGATTCGTCTGCGCTCTCCGGGACGACCCTGCGGGCCAGCAGGACGGCGACCAGTCCGACCGGCAGGTTGATCCAGAACACCCACCGCCAGCTGAGCTGCACCAGGCTCCCGCCGATCACCGGCCCGAGCGCGGCGCCGAGAGCGCCGACCGCGGACCAGGTACCGATGGCCCGCGCCCTGGCCTGGGCAGGCACGGCGGAAAGCAGCAGCGACAACGAGGCCGGCACCATCAGGCCGGCTCCGGCCGCCTGGATCACCCGGGCGGCGATCAGCGCGGCCACCCCTGGCGCCAGACCGCAGCACAGCGAGCCGATGCTGAAGGTGATCAGTCCGGCCACGAAGAGGCGGCGGCGCCCGACCCGGTCGGCCCACCGGCCGGCCGGCACAAGCACCGCGGCGAACACAATGGTGTAGCCGTTGAGCACCCAGGACAGCGCCCCAAGGCTGGTCCCGCCGTACTGGATGCCGATATATGGGAAGGCCAGGTTGACGATGAAGAGATCGAGGCTGGACATGAATACGGCCAGCGACAAAACGCCGACGATGGCCGCCACCTGCCGGGCGGTCGGAGCAGCGTCCGGTGTGACGGTCACTGAGCGGCTGGAGTTCACGGCGGTGCCCTTCCGGTGAGTCCCAACGGTTGAGCAAGTCCGAAATCTGGATTAACAATACAACCGTCGTCAGTGTCCGTCCAGAATCCAGACTCACTGGGTATACTGGGACCATGACCGTCGTATCCGCGCGGCCGCGGGAGTGCTCCGTGGCCCGCACGCTCGAGATCGTCGGCGAGAAGTGGGCGCTGCTCGCCGTGCGGGAGGTGTTCCTCGGTAACCGAAGGTTCGATGAGATGATCCGGCGGATCGGGGCGCCAAGGGACACGCTTGCCGCCCGGCTCAGGAGCCTGGTCGGCGCTGGGATCCTTGAGCGGCTCCAGTACTCCGAGCATCCCGCTCGCTTCGAGTACCGGCTGACCGAGGCCGGCCGCGACCTGTACCCGGTCATCATGACCCTGATGCGCTGGGGTGACCGATACCTGGCCGGCGACGACGGGCCGCCGATGGTCTTCGAGCACAGCTGCGGTCACCAGCTGGTGGCCCAGTTGGTATGCGAGGCATGCGGCCAGCCGGTGCAGCCGCGGGACAGCAAGCCGATCGCCGCCGCCGTGAAGCCTGGAACGCGTCAGGAGGCCGGCTCGTCCAATCCCTGACATACCGATCCGGGAGGGCGTTCCATGCAGCGATCTCAGGCCATCACCGGCGTTGTTGCCATGTTGCTGCTCACGGGCTGCGCGGTCAGCCCAGCGGGTACACCGGCCGCGACGCCATCAAGGACGCCAGCCCTTGGCATGGTCAGCGGCCGGTTTCTGATCGAGGGCGGCCCGCTGCGCCCTGGCGGGCGGCAGCCAGGCGCACGGCCGATCCCTGGGCTGGTGGCCTTCACCGCCGGGAGAAGCCGGCCGATCAACGTGCTAGTGGGCCGGTCGGGCAGGTTCTCGGTCCAGTTGCCGGCCGGAATGTACACGGTCTTGGGCCGCTCGCCCGATGTGATCGAGGTCGCCGGCAACGGCAGCAAGCACGAGACTCCGTGTTCGCAGCCGCTGCAGGTCGATGTCACGGCGCGGCACACTACCCGGATCACTGTCATCTGCATCGTGCCTTAGCTCGATGGCCGGTTAGGTGCGTCCTAGACTCGTGGAGTCGCCGAGTCTGCGCGCCAGCGTCGCTGGCCGTGGCTGGCCAGCGACCCGATGCCAGCGAAAGGCAGTCCGATCAGCGGCGATCAGGAGCGGGACGGAGTCCCGCTGACCAATCTCGACCAGTCACTGTTCGACGGAGCTGAGGCGACAAAACGCGATCTGGTCGACTATCTGGACGCTGTCGCCGACCGGCTCATCCCTGAGCTGCGGGACCGGCCGCTATCGGTGATCCGGGTGCTGCGCGGCCAGGCGCCGTTCATGCAGAAGAACGTGCCCAAGTACACCCCACCGTGGGTGCGGACCGTGCCGCTGTGGGCTGAGACCTCCAGACGCGAGATCTCCTATGCGCTCTGCAACGATCGCCGCACCCTGCTGTGGTTCGCGAACCAGCGCGCGGTGGAGTATCACCCCACCCTGATCCGCACCGAGCGCTGGGACCACCCCACCTACCTGGTCCTTGACATCGATCCGCCGTCCGCTGACAGGTTCACGCTGGCCGTCCAGGCGGCACTGCTGGTGCGCGAGGCCCTGGCTCAGGCTGGCCTTTCTGGTGCGGTCAAGACCAGCGGGGCGAAGGGCGTGCACGTGTTCGTGCCGACCGGGGCCCAGGTGACTGGCGAAGAAGCAGCGGCCGCCACCCGGGCGCTCGCCGCTCGTGCCGAGCGCCTGGATCCGGCGCTCACCACCACCGCGTTTATCCGGGAGGACCGGGGCGGCAAGGTGTTCCTCGATTCCACCAGAGCGGGCGGTGCGACGGTCGCGGCAGCGTACAGCCCGCGCATCCGGCCGGGTGTCCCGGTCTCATTCCCGGTCGCGTGGGAGGCGCTCGATCGCGTCGAGCCAGCCGACTTCACCGTGCACACCGCGGCACGGCTGATCGCCGACACCGATCCGTGGGCCAGCCTGATGCCCGAGCCGCAGCCGCTGAGCTCCGAATTGATCGAGGAGGGCCGCGCGATTCCGGTTGCCCGGGTGCAAGCGATGCACGAGGGCAAACGGCGCGCTCGCGCTCGCCGCGGCTAGCGGGCGAGGTCGGCCGACTCGCAGCCGCCGCCACGTTCGCGATCGGCAAGCGAATAGCCGTTATTGCCCAGCATCACGAGCATACGGATGACCAATTCCGGTTAAGCCGGATAAGCTGTAATCATGCCCGCGGAACCGACCCGGCCGCTACCAAGGCATACGGATCGAGCCGCCCCGATGCTCGCTGCGAGCCGGTGCCGAGTGCAACCGGCGGCGCCGCATTACCGCTGCCCCTGAGATCCTCGCAGCACGCGAGCTGCACGTGTCTATTAGTCGACCTGGCAAGGAAGGATCGGTCATGACCACCCCGGCAGAACAGGCTTCGGCTGCACTTGCGGCTCAGCTGGCAGACGGCTCGCTGGCTGGCAACTGGACGCTCGACCCGGCGCGATCGTCAGTTACCTTCGCGAGCAAGAGCTTGTGGGGTCTTGCCCCGGTCAAGGGAGTATTCCGCGAGATCGAAGGGGCCGGCACGGTGTCGCCTGAGGGCGAGGTGACCGGCAGCGTCGCGGTCGTGACCGCGTCCTTGGACACCAAGAACGCCAAACGCGACACCCATTTGCGCTCAGCTGACTTCTTTCTGAGCGAGCAGTACCGCGCGATCACCTTCACCGTGGGCAAGATCGTGCCTGCCACCGATGGCGTGACAGTGTCAGGAACCCTGACTGTCCGCGACCGCAGCCTGCCGATCTCCTTCCCGGCGGCGGTCGCACTGAGCAGCGGCGGCGAGGTGACTTTCGACGCCACCGCGCATGTCGACCGGTCAGAATTCGGACTCATCTGGAACCAGCTGGGCATGGCGTCGATGAAGAATGCCATCACGATTCACGCTGTGCTCACCAGAAGCTAGCACCGGTCCGAGCTGCGGCTGACCGGTCGGCAGCCCGCGTCCGCCGTTACGAGGCGAATCCCTCGATCACGCCGTAGGGAAACGCCACCGGCACGATCGCGCCTGCCCTCAGGTCGGCCGCGGCAAGGAGTTCGCCGTACTCCGCGTTCGTCCGCTCCCGCCCGCCGGTGAGGACCAGCATGTTGAAATCGCTCAGCAGGGTCGGTATCGCCTCAGCCGGGTCGTCGGGAATCAGGCGCTCGACGATCAGCACCCGGCCATCTGGTGCCATGGCCCGGCGGCAGCTGGCCAGTATCCGCACGGCACGGGCGTCATCCCAGTCGTGCAGCACATTCGCCATCAGGTAGGCGTCCGCTCCGTCGGGGACGGACTCGAAGAAGTCTCCGACCACAACCTGCCAGCGATCGGCCAGTCCGGCCGCGTGCAGCACGGCAGCGGCACCGGCCGCTACAGCCGACGTCTCAAGCAAGACGCCATGCAGCTGTCGATGCGCGCGCAGGACGGCCGCAAGCAGTGTCCCCCTGCCGCCGCCGATATCGGCCAAGGTCCGGAACTGAGAGAAGTCATAGCCTGCCGCAAGGCTGGGAGCGAAGCCAGCGGTCCGCTCGGACATCGCCGCGTCGAAGTTGATCGCGTGCTCCGGATGCAAGGCGAGGAACTCGAACAGGCCCATGCCGCACGCGGCGTCCACGCCGGGCTCACCCGTCCCAGGCGTGGGCCGAGGGCGAAGCCATGACGCTGGAAGACGCAGCCGCATACGCCAGCCGCGGCCGCGGCAAGCGCCGGCGCCCGGCACGGGCTGGGCCAGCCTCACGCCGACCGAACTCACCGTCGCCCGGACGGTAGCCGAAGGCCTGTCCAACCCGCAGATCGCCGAGCGGATGTTCATCTCCCGCCGCACCGTGGCCACCCACCTGACCAGCATCTTCCGCAAACTCGGCGTCTCATCGCGAGCCGAGCTCGCCGCCAAGGCCGCCCGACACGACGAAGATTCAGACGCGGGGGTCGGCCAGTCGGGCAGGGTGTGAGTTCTTTGTTCGAGACTATCGTGAATTAATCAAAGAAATCGTCGCGGTGCTGGGAATATTGCTTTCATCGCAGCCGGCGATCTGATGCAATGTCAGTCCCGATGGTGAATGCTGGTACGCTCGCACTGGTAAGTCAGAATTCTACGCCCACGGGGGGTAAACATGACAGCAGGACTCGTTCTTCAGTTCCCACCTAGCGTTGGTGAGCGGGAATACGATGCGGTCAATTCTCAGCTCCGGTTCAACCCGCGGACGGGCGAAGGCGACTGGCCGGCCGGACTCCAGGCTCACTCCGCAGGCATTTGCGCGGACGGCCTGGTCGTGACCGAAATCTGGCAGTCCAAGGAGGCGCAAGCGGCGTTCATGGACAGTCAACTCGGGCCAGCCATGGCCGGACTACCGCAGCCCCACGTCCTGTGGTTCGACGTGGTAGCGAGCCAGCGCCGTCATTGAGCGATTCCGCGCGGCCGCGAGGACCATGCCGGGCACCAGATTCCGCCGGTAGCGGTCCTCCGGCCCAGTTCAGCGGTCGGCCAACGCGCGGTGCTGGATCGAGAAGCCGACCTTCAGTGCAGTCATATCGACCGTTCTGGCATCATGGAGATCGATGAGCAGCTCACCTTCCCGGCGCTTCCCGGTGACCGTCACCCGACTGCCGGTCATCCGCTGCCAGGTCTGCCAGCGCGCCGTCCCGTGCAGATCGGGCCAAGCGAGCGCCGTCTTGACCGAGCACTATCGTCGGGAGCACCCAGAGGTGCTTGCCGACGAAGTCAACCGATCGAGTTGACGGCGATAGCCGCGAGCTTGCCCTCGCCGTAGTGCGCACCCGGCCGGGCACGCGACATCTTCGGCCAGCAAGGGTCAGGCAAGCAGGCAAGCAGCGGTCAGCCAAGCAATGGTCGGCCGGTAGGCCAGACATTATTCGGTCGCGGTCGCCTCGGCTGCCTGGCAAGCTGGCGTCGTGGTCGATCGCCTGTTCTCCGAGCCCGATCTCGCCGAGTTGTATGACGCTTTCTTTCCGAGCGAGCAAAGAAGCGACTTCGGCTTCTACCTGCCGCTGGTGATGGCGGCTGCCGCCGTTCTCGACGTCGGCTGCGGGACGGGTGCACTACTGCACCTAGCCCGGCAGTCCGGCCATACCGGGCGGCTGTGCGGGCTCGACCCCGCTGCCGCAATGCTCAGCCGGGCGCGGACACGTTCGGATATCGAATGGAGGCTCGGCGACCTCGCCTCGGTGGCCTGGGATCAGGAGTTCGACCTGGTTGTCATGACCGGCCATGCATTCCAGGTGCTGCTGCGGGACGACGAGATCCGCGCGTCACTGACCGCGATCCGGTCGGCCCTGACCGAAGAAGGCCGCTTCGCTTTCGAGACCAGGAACCCGCTGGCTCGGGCCTGGGCGGACTGGACGCCGGACAACGCCGCGCAGGTCGCGGGCACCTTCGGCCCGGTGCGGATGGCGCACGAAGTTCAGACACCGGTGGCCGGGGACGTTGTTTCTTTCACGACAACCTGCACCGGTCCGGGCTGGGATCGGCCGCAAATCAGTCGAAGCACCCTGAGGTTCCTCGACGCCGCTGCGCTGCGGGAGTTCCTGTCCAGCGCTGGCCTAGCCATCGAAGAGCAGTTCGGGGACTGGGCCAGACAGCCGCTTACCGACCGGAGCCCGGAGATCATCACCATCGCGCGACGCGAGTAGGCAGGTTCGGGTTGGGGTACCTCACCTGCATCCCGCCCGGCATGACTGGATCGGGCAATGTAGGAGTGACTATCAAGTAATGTCCTGGCATGGTCATCGGTAAGCAGCTATCGGGCCGTCCTGATCGGGCTGGGGCGGGGGTGGCTGCGGGGCCGGTTCGCCGGTTCGGGGGTGGTGGCGGGCCTGGTGGCGGGGCTGGTGGGGTGGGGGCGCGGCGGTGGCGGGTGGTGGCGGGGTGGGTGGCTGGCGGGGTGGTGCTGGCGGCGGTGCTGGTGCGGGTGTCGTCGGGTGTGGCGATGAATTCGGATGCGGCGAATAACGCGTTGCAGGCGTGGGATATGTGGCACGGGAATGTGCTGCTGCACGGGTGGATCATCGGGGATGCGACGTATTACACGTTCGAGCTGCCGGTGTATGGGGTGGCGGAGGCGGTGCTCGGGCTGGGCGCGGCCGTGACGCATGTGGTCGCGGCGGTGGTGTACGTGGTGGTGGCGGGGTTCGGGGTGTGGCTGGCGGCGGGGGGGTGCCGGGGCGTGGCGGCGGCGGCGCGGGCCGGGGTGGTGGTGGCGGTGCTGGGCGCGCCGCTGGTGTCCGGGGGCGGGGTGGCGACGCTGCTGGAGGCGCCGGATCATATCGGGACCGCGGCGATCATGCTGGGGTCGTTCGTGCTGATCGACCGGGCGGCGGGGCGGTGGTTCACCGGGCCGCTGCTGGCGGTGGTGCTGGCCGCGGGGCAGCTGGGGGATGCGACGGTGCGGTATGTCGGGGTCCCGGCCGTGCTGGCCGTGTGCGGCTGGCGGATGCTGGCCGCCCGCAGGCTCGCCGTCCCGGACGCGGTGCTGGCGGCGGCGGCCGTGGTGTCGGTCCCGGCCGCGGTGGCGGCCCAGGCCGGCCTGGTCGCGGTCGGGGGGTACGCGATGGTCCCGCCCGGCACCGGCGTCGCCGCGGCCCGGCTGTGGCCCGGCCACGCGGTGCTCGCCGCCCGGGCGGCCGGGAGCCTGTTCGGCGCGGTCCCGCCCGGGCCCGGCGTCGGCCCGGCCGGGCCGGGCGGCGCGCTGGGCACCGCCGCCGCGCTGTTCGGCGCCGCCTGCGCGCTGGCCGCCGCCGCCGGATTCGCCCGGGTCGTGCGGACCTGGCGGTCCGCGGCCCGCGGCGAGCAGCTGGCCTGCGCCGCGATCACGGTCAACCTCGCCGTCTACACCATCTCCGCGATCCCCTCGGCCAGCAACGCCCGCGAGATCGCCGCGGTCCTGCCCTGCGGCGCGGTCCTGGCCGCCCGCGCCCTGGTGCCCGCCCGGCTCACCGCCCCCCGCGCCCGGATCGCGCTCGCCGCCGCCGCCCTGGCCGCCCTCGCCCCGCTGGCCATGGCCGTCGCCGCCCGCCCCCCGGCCCGGCCAGCCATCGCCCCCCTCGCCGCCTGGCTCCAGGCCCACCACCTGCGCTACGGCCTGGCCGGCTACTGGGACGCCTCAGCCACCACCGTCCAATCCGGCAACCAAGTCCAGGTCCGCGCCATCGGATCGGGCCCCCGGTACACCGCGGGCGGCTGGGAGGCGGACACCAGCTGGTACAACGCGGCACGGTACGATGCGACGTTCGTGATCGCCGATCTCCCGCACACCTATTTTCGCGACAACCGCGGTCCCGCCAGCTTCGAGCGGTACTTCGGCAAGCCGACCGCGATCTACCGGGTAGACGGCCGGATCATCCTGGTCTACCGGACGAACCTGCTCGACCGGATCGCGTTGCCGCCGTCTCCGGCCGGCTGACCAGCCGACCCGGCCACCCAGTCCACCGACCCGAACCCCCTCATCGCCAGCCTCCGCCAGCGCAGTTCCGGCAATGTCGGATTATTATGGTAATCGGATGCGTTTCTCACTTGCCGGAGTCTAGTACAGCATTTGGACCCGCGTTTGCCGTGGCAGGTATCGGCACGGGCCCACTGGCAGCAGGCCAGCGTGGCACAAGCTCCGAATGGCCGCTCAGCACGGCCGGTGCCGTCCCGTGATCACTCCCAGCCGACCCGCGGCCGCTTGGTGCCGTTCCGTCTGGATGGCCATCAGTCGAGGCTGAGCCGAAGGCGGCGGTAGTCCGGGTCGGCCCGGCATTTCCTGGCCAGGTCACTGAGGTCATCCCCGGCCCGCAGCACCCGGCCGGCTAGCTCGTCGGCGGCGCCGCGGGCGATGGCCTCGATCAGCGCGGCGGCGGGCTGGCCATCACCCCATCGCTGCTCGGCCCTGGCACCGAACCCAGGCAGCCAGGCGCGCCCTTGCTCGCCCCAGGCCAGCCCCTCGGTCATCGGCGTCCGGACGAATCCGGGATGCACGGAGAACACCTTGACCCTGGTGCCAGCCAGTTCGCAGTCCAGCGACTCGGTGAGTCGCGCGATGCCGGCCTTGGCGACCGCGAAGGCCGAGACATTGCCAAGCTGGCGATCGCCCAGGTTCCCGTAGATCGTCACCAGCCGGCCCGAGCCGGCCGCAAGCATCTGGCGGATGGCAGCCCGGGCGGTGAGCATCGTGCCACGCAGGTCGACCGCGACCGCGTCCCACCACCGGCCGGGATCGGCCGACCACAACGGGCCGAGCACATCGGCGGTGCCCGCACAAGCCACGACGAGGCCAGGCGGACCGAAGGCCGACTTGGCCGATTCGAAGGCCGCCTCAACCTCTGCGGGCGACGCGACGTCGGCCGCCACCGGCAGCAGCCGCCCGATTCCGGGCACAGCAGTTTCCCGCAGGCTGTCCAGAACTCCGCTCGCTCGCGCGATTCCGGCTACGGCAGCGCCATGTCGGGCCAGATGGACAGCGACCTCCCGCCCGATTCCTCGGCTGGCACCCGTGACCACAGCGACCTGACCGGCCAGAGTTGGCGATGGCATAGCACCCATGATCCCCGGTACAAGACTGGTCGATGACGCGTCAGCCAAGGTGCCTTGACCGGGCTTGAGAGCCTACGATTGGTCTTTCGTTCCGTGGCGCTGGCCTGTCCTGGGGGTGAGTTCGGATGCTTGAGCCCCTGAACATCGCCGTGGCCCAGCCGCTGTGCGTACCCTACGACGTCGCGGCCAACGCGGTGACCCACGCGGCGACAGTTCGCTCGGCGGGCGCTCGGGTGGTGGTCTTTCCCGAACTCTCCCTGACCGGGTACGAGCTTGATGCCCCGGCGATCACGGTTGACGACCCGCGGCTAGCGCCCATCGCGCAGGCCTGCGCCGACACCGGGTCACTGGCCCTGGCAGGTGCGCCAGTGCGTGGCGAGACGGACCGGTCGCACATCGCGATGCTAGCCATCGAAGGCACCGGCGCCGTCGTGGCCTATCGCAAGATGTGGTTGTCCACGACTGAGTCCATCCGGTTCACGCCGGGTGACAGTCCGGCTGTGCTCGACGTTGACGGCTGGCGGCTCGGTCTTGCCATCTGCAAGGACACCGGCGTCCCGCAGCACGCGTCCGACACCGCCGCCCTGGGTATCGATGCCTATGTCGCCGCAATCCTGGAGTCCGCAGCGCAGACCGCCATCCAGGAGGAGCGTGCCCGGCGCATCATTGCTGACCACCAGGTCTGGGTCGCGATCGCCAGCTTCGCCGGGTCAACCGGCGGCAGCTACGCCCAGGCGGCCGGCCGCTCGGGGATCTGGCGGTCGGACGGCGTCGTGGTAGCCAGGGCCGGGCCCCAGACCGGCGCTATCGCCCGCGCGACGCTCGGCTTAACCCGAGGACTGACCAGCGCAAAGGCAGCGGACCGGTCGGGACTGACCGTCCGGTGCGGGTAGGAACACTCGGCGAAGCAAGAACAGTGTTCGTTGCCGAGGTGACTATGTGGCTGATCGTCCGGATTCCGTACCAGCGGGCACGGGTGCCATGATCGAGCGAGCCAGTTCAGATGACCTGATGCTGCTCGCTTGCGACGTCGGGCCGGTGCCCCTTCAGGTCGGTGCGGTGCTGCTGCTCGACGCGCGAGGAGATTTCGAGGTCTCATCGGCCCAGACTGCCTTCGCTAGGCGAATAGTGGCGATACCGCGGCTTAGGCAGCGGCTCGCCCGGGTACCGTTCGGCTGCGGACGCCCGATCTGGGTCGACGACGCGACGTTCGAGATCAGCCGCCACGTGCGGTCGGTGACCTGCCCACCGCCTGCCGACGAGGCCGCGCTGCTGGAAACCGCGGCCGCCATCATTACCCAGCCGCTGCCGCTGTCTCGGCCGCCGTGGTCGGCGACATTCGTCAGCGGTCTGACCGGCTCTCGTGCCGCGGTCGTCCTCGTCTTCCATCATGTGCTCGCCGACGGGATCGGCGGGCTCGCCGTGCTCGCCAACCTGGTCGACGGCGCGCCAAGTCACGAGTCGGCGCCGTTTCCGCGGCCGGTGCCCTCCCGCACGCAGCTCGCCGTCGATGCGCTCAGTGCCTGGCGCGGTGCGCTGACCCGGCCGATAGCCCTGCTGCGGGGGCTGCGCCCAGCCGTCGCCGAGCTCAACCTCTACGCCGTTGCCCCGGTGCCGATGACGTCGCTGAACCGCCGCACGGGCGCCAGGCGGCGGATCACGGTCGTGCGGACCGATCTGCGCCGGATCCGCGATCTGGCGCACGCACAGGGTGCGACCGTCAACGATGTCGTCCTGACTGCTGTGGCCCGCGCGCTGCACTCGTTCCTCGCCGGTCGCCGAGAATCCCTGGACAGCCTGGTCGCCTCCGTATTGGTGTCCGGCCGGGCGGCCACCGCACCAACTCAGCTTGGCAATCGGATCGGAATCATGCCCGTCCGGCTGCCCGCATCTGGCCAACCCCTGGAGCAGCTCGCCCAGATCACGGCCGTCACCAGGGCACAGAAGACGGCCAGCCGCGGCGCTTCGGCGGCACTGCTCCGACCTGGGTTCCGCATGTTGTCCGCCCTGGGCGTGGTGCGCTGGTTCGTCAACAACCAGCGGCTGACCCATGTCTTCGTGACGAACCTCCGCGGACCCGACAGCAAGCAGATGCTGGCCGGCGCCTGCATCACGGACCTGCTCCCCTTCACCGTCATCACCGGGAATGTCACGCTCAGCTTCGCCACGATGTCCTATGCCGGGAGTCTCGTCGTGGTCATCGTTGCTGACCCGCAGTGCCATCCGGATCTCGATATCCTCACCGACGCGCTTCAGTCCGAACTCGACGACCTCGCCAGGACGGTGCTACCGCTGTAAGTGCGGGGTGCTATGGCGTGGCCGAGGAGTTCCTCGCGGCGGCCAGGTTCAGCGGTCCAGCCGGGTCGTTATCTCACTGCTGGCCGCTCGGGGCCGATCCGCTGCACCTCAAGGGTTTGCCCCGCCGATCTGAGCCGGTCAGCCAGGGCGGCACCCATCGCCGTCGCCGGGGTGAGCACGCCGGCCAAGTCGGGCAGGCGATCACGGTCCAGCGCGAGGCAGAGCGCGCTCTCGCCGAGCATCACCGATGTGGCTGCGTAACCTGGGTCGCCGCGAGCTTCGATCTTGCCGAGGTATCGCGCACCAGCCGAAGTATGGGTGTGAATCTGGATCCGGAAGAAGCCAGTGCGGCGAGTCTTCTCGCCAGGACCCTCGCCAGGTGCTGGCAGCAACTGGCCGAGCAGCGCCCTGGCTGGCCAGAACGCGAGTCCAGCGGTCAGTGCCCTGGACGCGGTGCTGACCGCGACGGCCTGCGCGGCTGCGGCCGGGCTGGAACCGAAGCCGGTGACCTCGCGGTACCGGAACCGACGGCCATAGGCCCAGCCTTGCAGGGCGTTGCTGCGGCGCACGACCCGCGTGTTGAGGCCCGCCATCAGGAACGGGCCGACCCAGCTCCCCAGATCGCTGTCGTAGCTGAACCAATCCAGCTCCCGCTCATCGCCAAGGTCTGGTTCAGCTGCCCGGTCGGGGCTGAGCGCATACGGATCCTGCACCACCTTGCGGCGCTCCGCATTGGCCGCCACCTCGTCCAGCTGCCCCATCCCTGACGCCAGTGTCCCGCCGCTGACACCACCTTTCAGCCCCGTTACGACCAGCGTGGTGTCCGCCAGATCTCCGGCGTCGTCCATCTGGGCAGCGCGATGCAGCAGCAGCACGCCGAGGTCGGAAGGGATGGAATCGAACCCGCAGCAATGCACGATGCGCGCGCCCGTTCCCGCTGCCAGGTCGTGGCACCGGTCGATGCTTTCCCTGATGAACAGCACTTCACCGGACAGATCCGCGTAATCGGTAGCCGCGCGGGCGCAAGCCTGCACCAGGGCGAGCCCCTGCCGACGGTAAGGGCCCACGGTGGTCGCCACGACCCGGGCCGCGCGCGCAAGAGCCGCCACCGAATCCGGATCGGCCGAATCGGCCACCAGCAGCGGCCAGCCCGACGCACCATCGCCGAGCACCGTCCGGACGCCAGCCAGCCGCTGCTCAGACCGTCCCGCCAGCCCGATCCTGACGCCGTCCGGCGCGTGATCGGCCAGGTAGCCGGCCACCAGCCGCCCGACGAAACCGGTGGCACCGAACAGCACTACGTCAAGTTCGCGGTCTGCGGCCACCAGATCATCCTAAGGTCACCGACCCGCCCGATCCTGGCCCCCCATCATCGGGACCGTGCCGACCGCAGCGGCCCTGGCGCGGGCGGGGTGAGGAGCTCGACGGCGACGCCATGGCGGGTGCACCGGAATAGCAGGCTCATCAGGTCCGCGGGTTACTGCTGGTCGTGCCCAGGCCAGCGAGGAGCAGTGTGTCGCACCGACCGGCACTGATCGCGGCCGACAGCATGGCCAGGGCCGGGCGGTGGTCGCCTTCGGGGAGATTCCGAGCCGGCGGGCCACCTGCTTGGTAGCGAGCCCGCGGGCCACCAGGGCGAGCACCTCGCATTCGCGCCCCGACAGGCCGGCTGGCCGGCGCACCGGCCGACTCGGTCGCCCGGCCGCGGTCAGCACGGCGTTCACTGCCTCTGGCGGTCGTGCTCCAGCGGCTGGCCCATCGCCAGGTCAGTCGTCAGCGATAACACCCCGGCGGCTTCGGCCAGCCGCAGCGGGCGGGATAGCGCCAGCATCCACACCACGCCGGCCGCAGGGGCTCGCGCGGCTCGCGTTGGCCTGCGAGGGACGCAGTCTCAGCGCATCGGCCGTGATCCCTGCGGATCAAGTCTGACACCGCGGCGCGCCATCCGGGGCTCGCTAGCCACAACATGCGGTCCAGGAACGGCAACCCTGGGCGCTCGGCCCGGCCAGCAAGCCAGCCATAGTAGCTGTGCCGATCTTGGTGTCACATTGCTAGCGCGACCGGTTAAGGCCTGACCTGATCGGATTCTGGCTTGGGCAGTCCGCGCAACGTGGTGATCGCCTCGAGCGTGGACTGGAAGACGAACCGCTCCCGTTTCGGGCTGGCCAGGAACCGCGCGGCCGCCGCGATCGGCTCCGCGGCCCCCGGCTGATCGCCCAGGACCCGTGACTCCTCCACCGCTGCCCGCGCCGTCTTCACCACGTGCGCGACCATGATCGGCGCGGTCGAGTGATCTTCCGCAGCCGCCTGGATCAGCGATCGCTCCAGTGCGGCGCGCGGCCCGGTGTATCCATCGACCAGCGCCACGGCCGCCTCCGGATCGCGGCGGACAATGGCTTGGTGCACCTGCGCCGCGTCCGCAGTGAGATGCGGCTGCGGCCGACCGCGGCCCGGACCTGGGTTCCGTTCGTCGAACTGGCCGGTCCACTGCACAAACCAGGCGGCGTGGAACAGTCCGCGGAGCACCTGCGGCGAAGGATCAGCGGACCACGCCCAGCGCAGCGCGTTGAGATAGGTCAACGTGTGGGTGACGTCGAGCCAGCCCCACTCGTTCGTGTCGTCCAGATCCAGCTCGATGTCGAACCTTGCCAGCCGCTCGGCGGCGGCGCGGCCGGTCGCGTCGATCACGGCGGTCACCGGCGCGCCACCCGCCAGGGCCTGCAGTAGAGCCCCTGCCGCGTCTTGCGGCGAGCCGTCGGTGAGCGCCCGGCGGTAACCACCCTGGTCGAAATCGCCGGTGCCGCCGAGCCGGGTCAGGGCAGCCAGATCCGGCTCCGCGCCGTGCCATGCCTGGAGGAACTTGCGCATGTACGGCAGCTTGTCGTACCGGGTGCCGAGCACCATCTCGGGCACCAGTGGCGAGAGTACCGCGTCGGCCTCCTGCCAGCCGATCTGGTCCAGCAGCTCGAACGCCTTCTGCACGAAGATCATCGAATGGCCGTACGCCAGGAAATGGTCAGTCACCGCGGTGAGCAGCGTGTGCCGCAGCACCGGAGCCGAAGTCCCGGCCGCGATCAGCCCGCGGAGCAGCGCTTCGGCCTCATCGGCCCGCTCGGCCTCGACCAGCACCGGATAGGCGCTCAGTGCGTCGGCGACCGACCCGTATCCGATGACCGGGTCGACCGGCTCGGGCCGGGCCCGCGCCGGGCGCCTGACCTGGTCCTCCGCGGCCACCGACAGACCCTGGATCACGGGCAGCGCGCGCAGCGACTCGTCGAAGAACTGGCTCATCCGCAGACAGTCCGCCAGCGTCGCGAGCGAGTGGTCCCAGCCATACTCCGCCCGCGGTGCCGCGTACCTGACGCCTTCGCGCACCACGTCGGCCAGCGGGGTCCCGATCCGCTGCAACCGCATCGCGTCCCGCGCCACCCGGCCGATGTCCAGGTCGTCCATCGCCGCGGTCAGGCTGCGGAACAGATCCGGCCGGATGATCTCAGCCGGCGGGTCGGCGACGTCGACCAGCACCTGGCCGCCGCTGATCCGGACCGGGTAGGTCCGGATGTTCTCCCCGCCGTACCGGCAGGTCCCGGTGCCGAGCTCAAACTTCCAGTTATGCCAGGCGCAGGTGAGCACGCCGTCCCTCACATCGCCGCGGACCAGGGCGTATCCCTGATGCGGGCACCGGTTATCGCAGGCGAACACCCCACCAGGCGTCCGGAACAACGCGATCCGCTTGTCCAGGTAAGCGAACGACCTGGCGCCGCCGACCCTGATGTCGTCCACCGCCGCAGCCCGCACCCAATTGCTCACGTCCGCCTCCACCAGCATCAGGACACTGATATCCAGGACGCTAATTCCTCAACCGCACTTGAAGTCAAGCGGACGGTGAGTCGGGCACGCGGCGACCGGCAGGTCATCGGAAAAGGCTCATTCGGGCGGAGGAACTCCGATCGCCTGAAGATCAGGGTCGGGCGCAAGATCTCGGTCGCGTCTGCTCCGTCGACGCATTTGACGCGCGATCACCGCGACGCTGATCCAGCCGACAGCGACGGCGAGCCAGAAGCTGATGCTGCGGAAGACGAGCGCCGCCGAGAGGGCGGGAACCCGGCCCGCACCGTAGGCGGCGAGGATCACCGCGAGGCTGCCCTCGACGATGCCAAGACCACCAGGGATGACGGGGATCGAGCCGACGACCTGAGCCACGCCGTACGCCAGCAGCACGCCATCGGCTGGGATCGCTGCGTGAACGGCCCCGAAGCCGCAGACGAGACAGAGGAAGTCACAGAACCACACGCAGGTGGCAATCGCGACGATCCCGACGGTCGACCGAGCGCTCAGCGGGATCTGTCGCATCCGCGCCAACGTGGCGTCGAAGCGTGCGGCCATACTGCCCCGCGGGTGCCCGGTGACTCGCTGCGATCCCCGCACCAGCGCGCCAATCAGCCGCAAGACCAGATCCCTGCGGATGAGGATCGCTCCGGCCCCGACGACGATGAGGAGTCCTACCACGGCGACGCCGGTCTGGGTGGTCGCGCTTGTGGCCAGTGCCACGACGACGCCGAGCAGGAGGAGCAGCGACATGCCGATCGCCTGGGCGATCAGGATCGTGAAGATGGTCCAGCCCGCGCTCGCCCCACTTACCCCGCATCGTCGGTAGTAGCGGTAGCGGTAAGCGCTGGAGACGGCTGGCTCGCCAGGAACGGTGTTCGCGATCGCATCGTTCGCCAGGGTGAGCAACGCCAGCGCGGTCATCGGGACAGTCGCGCCGCTCATGCGCAGCACCCGATGCTGGAGATAGGCGAAGGTCCAGAGCGACATGGCCTCGGCGCCGATCGCAGCCGCGATCCAGCCGAGGTCAACGTGGCTGAGCTGATGCCACGCGGCCACGAGCTCGGCTCGTTTGCCGAAGAGCAGCAGCAGGACGAGGACGCCCAGGCCGAGACCGAGGACGTAGCGGACCACCTCCTTGAGATTGCCTCCGGTTCCAGAGGCCGCCAGCTCGTCCGCCACGAATCCAAAGTACCGAGTGCCACCGGCCTCGGCAGGGCCTAGATTCGGCAAGGCCGGGCGGATCGGACCGTCATCGGAGCTGGCGGAGAGGGGAGCCGACGAAATGGCACCGGACTTCGGCGGGCGCATCGGCCGGGACTGGCGAGATTCCGTGCCGTGGTGGCCCACCGACCCGACGCGGCCAGCCGGTTCGCCGAACGTGGTCCTCGTGGTGCTCGATGACGTCGGCTACGCCCAGCTCGGCTGTTACGGGTCCGACATCGAGACGCCCGTGTTCGATGGCCTGGCCGCCACCGGCGTCAGGCTCTCGAACTTCCACACCACAGCACTGTGCTCGCCCACCCGCGCCTGCCTGCTGACCGGGAGAAACCACCATCGAAGCGGCATGGGGCGGGTGGCCGATCTCGCCATCGGGTACCCCGGCTACTGGGGCAAGCCACCGCGAGAGAACGGCTATCTCTCCGAGATTCTGCGCGCCGCGGGTTACGCCACCTACGCCGTCGGGAAGTGGCACCTTTCCCCTGAGGACGAGACCAACATGGCCGCTTCCCGCGCGACCTGGCCACTCGCTCGAGGATTTGACCGCTGGTACGGCTTCCACGGTGGCGAGACTCACCAGTTCGCGCCCGCCCTCTATCACGACAACCACTGCGTGCGGCCTCCCGCGTCGATGCAGGACGGCTATCACCTCACCGAGGACCTAGCCGACCGTGCGATCGAGTTCCTTTCCGACCTGCGGGCCGTCGACGTCGATAAGCCGTTCTTCTTGTTCTTCGCTACCGGCGCGTGCCATTCGCCACACCAGCCTCCGCCAAGGTGGCGCGAGCATTACCGCGGCCGGTTCGATCTCGGCTGGGACGCGTGGCGGGAGCAGGTCTTCGAACGCCAGCGGTCAGCGGATCTGTTCGGATTCTCGACCGCCTTGTCCGAGCGGCCCGGCTGGGTTCCAGCGTGGGAATCCCTGGGCGAGCAGGACAAGCGGGTCGCTGCTCGTTTCATGGAATGCTTCGCCGGATTCCTGTCGCATGCCGACGAGCAGATCGGCAGGGTGCTTGAGTTCCTGGCGGAACTGGGTGAAGCGGACAACACGATCGTCGTGGTGGTCTCCGACAACGGAGCGAGCGCCGAGGGCGGGGCTACGGGGTCGATCAACGATGTGCGCATGGTTAATCTCGATCCGGCGGCACCCGATGAGATGTTCGCGCGACTCGACGAGATCGGCGGCCCGCTGACGCACAACAATTACCCGTGGGGCTGGACCATGGCGGGCAACACTCCGTTTCGACGCTGGAAGCGTGAGGTTCACGAGGGCGGCGTCGCTGATCCGTGCATCATCTCCTGGCCGAATAGCTCCATCTGGCGGGGCGGCATCCGTCGCCAGTTCACCCATGCCATCGACATCGTGCCGACGCTCATCGAGCTATTGGGCATCGAACTCCCACCTGACATCGATGGTGTCGAACAGACCGCTCTCGACGGCACGAGCTTCGCCTACCTCCTTGGCAAGGATGGGGAATCGGCGCCCGAACAACATGAGACGCAGTACTTCGAGATGTTCGGATCGCGCGCCATCTACCACCAGGGGTGGAAAGCGGTGACGTTCCACCCGGTCGGTCCGCTCTATGACGATCAGGATCCGAATGCGCCGTTCGATGCGGACGTCTGGGAGCTCTACCACGTGCACGACGATCTATCCGAGTCAACCGATCTCGCCGGGCAGCATCCAGATCTCCTGGCCGGGCTGATCGAGCTGTGGTGGGACCAGGCACGGCAGAACCAGGTCCTCCCCCTCGACAATCGGGTCCTCTGGGCCATCGTGAATCCCAAGCCCGACCGTCGGCGGCCACGCAGCGTGTTCCGCTACTTCCCTGGCGGCGCCCAAGTGCCTGAGTCCGTCGCGGTGAACGTGCGAAATCGGTCCCACGCGCTGATTGTCGATGTCGGCATCTCAGATCCAGGCACGACCGATGGCGTGCTGCTCGCGATGGGGTCGGCCCTCGGTGGCTGGTCGCTGCACATCATCGACGCGAAGCTCCGCTACGTACACAACCTCTACGGCAAGGAACGGCACACGGTTGAATCAGGTGCAACGATCGGACCCGGAGATCACCACATCGAGTTCGTCTTCACCAAAGACGCGGGCCTCGGCGGCGTCGCCGTCCTGAGCTGCGACGGACTTCAGGTTGCCAGGGAGGTCATCCCCCGATTCACGCCGTCCGGATTCAACGGCGTGGGTGCCGGGCTGACCTGCGGCTATGAGTGGGGACCCGCCATCGGCAGCGGCTACACCGCACCCTTCCCGTTCCTCGGGACAATTTACCGTGCTCAGGTCGAGACGAGGGGTCCGGTCGTCCGTGACCCGCTGGCTGAGCTTGAGGCCATTCTCTCCGCGCAATGACCAGTGGCGCTTGAAGCTGCGTCAGTCTCTCCCGGCTGACCGGCGCCCGGCACGGGACCGGCGGCTATGCCGGATCTGGGTGGCGCCAGCCGACACCGCGAACAGCGCGGCCCCGGACGGACCGGCAACCCAGACCGGCCAGGGGTAGATCAGGCTGCCAGTGGTGCTGCTGACCAGCGCCCAGACCACGACGTTGATCAGCACGGCGGTCAGCCAGATCGTCCACAGCACTTTGAGCGTGACCGGCATATCGGCAAGGACACCCACCGGACCAGGATCCCGGGCAGCTACCGGAGCAGCCACCTCCGGTAGCACCGCGGCGGTCGGAGTCGCCTCCCGCTTTGCCATCGAGCCGGCTTCAGGCAGATCACCGTGCAGCACGGCGAGATCGCCGTAGGTGACAGCCTGGTAAGCGAGCCCCATCCGGTCCAGGTACTCATCCATCGTCACGCGTCCGTCTTCCATCGCGGCGCGCAGACGCTCGACGACTTCCTGCCGGTCGTCGTCCGAGGCTCGCAGCTTGCGGTGATCGTCCATCGCCCACCTCCGCCTGATCTCGCGTGCTGGGCAAAATCACAGGATGTCGTGTACTGAGTACATCACAGGATATTGGCTAGTGCGCAACGTCTGCGCCGCCCGCGCGGCCGCCCTATGGCGGGACCGGCCAGGGGGAGATATCGACGCGCGGCAAGATCGGCCCAGGGACGGTGGGCTGGGTGGCGTCCATCGACCTGCGGAGCATCGACTGACGATTAATTCGTCTTCGCTGCATTGTGCATTGCCGAGCACGGGGAGGCATACGCCAAGTGGGTGGAGTGCGTTGGTGCGGAGCGTGAGGAATTACTGACTGATGAGCGCTACCAGGATCACTACCTCTTTGCTCGGCAGGCTGCGGCCTTCAATCCTGTCCAACATGTCGCCTCGACAAAGCTAGCGCTCATGACGGCCTCAGAGGTTCAGCTACATCGTCGAAGGATACCCGCTGTGACAGATGAGGTTGCTATGCGACAAGCCAATAGACAACCGGCAAGATGGAAGTACCATCCTTGACGACAGGAGCCGGATGCCCGCCCAGAACACGGTTGCGACCTTCCGTACCCTCGATGGCCTGCACCTGGCTGGTACCCTCAGCGCTCCTGAGATGCCGTCTGACCAGGCCGTGGTCCTGGTCCACGGTGGTGGCGTCACTCGTGAGGAGGGTGGCTTCTTCACCCGCCTGGCAGCTGGGCTCGCTGAGGTTGGCGTTGCGAGCCTGCGGTTCGACCTCCGCGGCCACGGTGAGAGCGAGGGCCGCCAGGAGGAGTTGACGCTCTCGGCGATCCTCAACGACATCCGGGTGGCACTGGCTCACGTCCGAGAAGCGACGGGAGCCTCGGCAGTCAGTCTGCTCGGAGCCAGCTTCGGCGGTGGTATCTGCGGCTACTACGCAGCCAAGCGGCCAGACGATATAGATCGGCTGGTGCTGCTCAATCCCCAGTTGAACTACAAACGGCGCACTATCGACAGCCGATCGTACTGGTCTGACGACTCGATCAGCGACGAGGCTGCCGCGGAGCTGAACGAGCACGGCTACATCCAGTTCACCCCGACCCTGCGGCATGGCCGGCCGATCTTCAATGAGGTCTTCTGGCTCCAGCCGCACACCGTCATCGGCGAGATCACCGCCCCGACCCTGATCGTCCACGGCACCAAGGACACCCTCGTGCCGATCGAGTCCTCTAAAGAGGCACTGACCCAGTTCACAGCCGATGTCGAGCTGATCGAGATCGATGGCGCCCAGCACGGCTTTGCGGTGCACGAGGACCCGCAGTACCTCAACCCGCAGAGCCAGCAGTGGCAGGCGTTCGTGATCCAGACCGTCGCGGAGTGGCTGACGGTAGACTCGTAAGAACGGTCGGTCAGGCGACTACCGCTTCCCTGAGGGCTCGGGGACCAGGTCGGCTGCTCCACGATTCAAGCGTCCGCACCACCTCACCGAGGACGCGCATGGTTCGCTCTGAGTGGGTCTCCTGTGCGACTCGAACGGAGGCCAGACCCACGGCCGCCGCCTCGTCTGGCTCGCCACTGAGAGCAAGAGCAGTGGCACGGCGGGCATTGAAGAAGCCCACGTCCCGCCGCGACAGGGTGCCTCTGGAGATGACCTCATCGAACATGGTAGCGGCCTGGGCAGGCTTGCCAGCTTCGGTGTAGCAGGCGGCACAGCGCAGGCTGAGTGTCTCTGCCGTGAAATAGGCGCCGGATAGCCCAGCCTCGTCGTCGGGTGATGCCTCCGTCAGCAGGCGGCACGATTCATCGATCTTCCGCTCGATGGCACTCATCGGTTCGCCGAGCATGGCCATGCCAAGCGCTTCCTGCTGGGTAACCTCAGCCCGGATCTTGATCGGGAGTTGCCAGGGGCCGTGTTGCGCCGCCTCAGCGAGCATGGAGACCCGGTAGGCGTCACGCTGGTCAAAGGCCATCTGGGACTTCTTGAGCAGGACGTAGCCCTGCATCGCCGTGTCGTTGGCTGCCTGAGCCCACTCCATCGCCCGGTCGTACCAATAGGCGGCGCTGGCTGGGTCCTCAAGATCACGGTAGAGCCAGCCAGCGAACTCGGCACTGTCTGCGCCGAGTGCGAGCAGGCGCGGTCGCAGGTCGGGTGTCACGTCGCGAGCATGCTGAGCGATCGCCCTGAGGATGCCCAGCACCATCGGCAATGCTCTGGCCGGGCCGAAGGCGCCGTCATCGGTCTTGCTGCGGTGGAGCTGCTGACGGAAGTAGTCAACGACCGAGCCGTCGAGGTAACGACGGGCGTCATCGAGTGCCACCGTCACATGCTCCAGTTCATCGGGGCCACTCAAACTGGCAGCGTAGGCGTCGATGGGCGGCAGAACCGATCGGCCGCTCCCTATTTCCGGCACTATGCGCGCCAGCGGAGGACGGCGCGCTGTCGGTGTGCTCGCCTCCACTTCGGGCAGCTTGAACCACAGCAGATCAGCAGGGATGTTGAGTGTCCTGGCCCAGGCGATGAGCTTGTTGAGATCCTTGACCGGCGGGCCGCTCTCGATGCGGCTGAGCTGGGTCTGGGTCAGACCGAGCCAGCCTGCTACCAGCTCCTGGGATAGCGGGCGTGAACCGTGGAACGGATGATGCCGATAGGCGCGGATGACCTGGCCGATATGCCAAGCACCAAAAGCGTCAGCCATGCGACTAGCCCTGGCTTTTCACCGGGGTCTGTGCCTGATCGGCGCGCCAGCAATGGAAAGTGCTCCTGAACTGGGACGATAAGAGTGTCGAAGCCCTTATCAGCCTCAGATCGAGGAGCACCTTCGAAGTGCACACTACCGGGTGGTCGAAGGACCTGGAAGTCACCGCTGGCGGTCACGGAATCGTGTCGCACGCCGGGCTGGCCCTGCTGCGCAAACTGACGGACAAGACCGGGCTGACCGCCGGGCTGTCGCGGGCGCTGGCCACCCGGCGGCTGCTGATCCATGACCGGGGCCGGGTGCTGGCCGACCTGGCCGCCGCGATCGCCGACGGCGCGGAGGTGATCAGCGATTTCCGGGTGATGGGCGATCAGAAGGAGCTGTTCGGCCTGGTCGCGTCGGTGCCCACCGCGTGGCGGACGCTGCAGGAGATCGCCGCCGGCGGGCAGAAGGCGCAGGCCCGGATCACGACGGCGGTGAACGCGGCCCGGCGCCGGGCCTGGGCGCAGATCGCGGCCCGGCACGGCGCGATCCCCGGGGTGCGGATCGCGGACAAGGTCCTGGACAGGGTGACGTGCATCCGGCTGGACGCGACCGTCACCCCGGCGCACTCAGACAAAGAAGGAGCGGAACCCAACTTCAAAGGGTTCGGCCATCACCCGCTGCTCGCCTACTGTGACAATACGGACGAGCCGCTGGCCGGGATGATGCGCCCGGGCAGCGCCGGGTCGAACACCGCCAGCGATCATATCCGGGTCCTGGATGAGGCGATCGCCGCGGTGCCGCCGGCGTACCGGCGGCGGCTGATGGTGACCTGCGACGGATGCTGCACTAAGCTTCTGCGATAGTCTCTTCAGCCAGATCCGTGTGACACCGGTCCACGACTTGATCAGGAGCCAGCTCAAACCTTAAATCGTGGTGGCTATTAAGCCCTCTCGCATGGAGATCTTCCTCGCCCCGGACATCGCGGCTGACCGATGTCTGCCCTCCGCGATACCGTTCCGTCATGCGCCGCGTACTGCTGGACTCGAACGCCTTGGACCCGTTGATGTACGTTCCGGGAGCCTTCGAACTTCTCAGGGACGCTGTGGAGTCGGGTGAGCTTGAGATCCTCGTCACCCATGTCACCATCGACGAGATGGCCGCTACCCCGGATCTCGACAAGCGGCAGTGGCTGCTCGTCTTGCTGTTCGCGCTAGGCCGGATGATCGATACAAGCGGTGCGATCGTGGACTTCTCCCGCGTCAACTTCTGCCGGGTGATGGATGATGACGATGAGTCCATCGACATCCTGCGGTCAACCAGCGTCAGGCATTCACGCGATGCTCTCATTGCGCACACCGCGCTCATGGAGGCAACACCACTGACTTAAGGCGAATGCGGTGTGATCTGGGCAGATGCTGCGCGGCGGGCGTGAGCGCTGGGTCGTGTGTGGCTGATGTCATGTTCTAGGCGTGTCGGTGCGTGTAAACGCTGGACGGCTCCTGCAGGGGTGCTGTTGTCTGGTCAGCAACCTGCAGGAGCCGTCGCCTTGTTGTACACGATCTCACCGGACAGCGCCATTCCCGCAGGCCAGAACAGCGCCGGAGGCAGCGCGAGGGAGGTGCCGGGCGCGGCGGCCGGGCTGCCGGGGAGCAGGTCCGCGCAGGCCGCGGCGGGGTTGCCGGCCGGGATGATCGCGGTGCGGGCAGCTGATGTGCCCTGGCCGGGCAGCGCGGCGCGGGCGGGCGCGCTGGTGGTCTCGTCAGTGCCGGTGGCCTCGGGCGAGATGGTGGTGTTCGCTCATCCGGTGACGGTCGCGCCGGCGGTGGCCGGCCGGGACGGCGTGATCAGGGCGCGCGGCTGGCTGCCTGATCATGTGCGGCTGGGTGAGCTGGAACGGCACGTGGGCGATGGGGTGATCGAGGACCTGGTGGCGGCGGGCATCGCCGCCGGGCGGATGCCGGCGCCGCAGCGGCAGCGGCTGATGTCGCTTGCGCTCACGATCCGGATGACCGTGGCCATGACCCTG
The DNA here is from genome assembly GCA_963850875.1 of uncultured Actinomycetota bacterium. GTDB lineage: Bacteria > Actinomycetota > Actinomycetes > Streptosporangiales > Streptosporangiaceae > Chersky-822. Next base: position 209,784 of record CAWKNA010000002.1, on the reverse strand, counting down.
ATGCCCGAGGCGTCCTATACCGGGGCGATACGGCGGCTGGCGGGGCACCTGGCCGATGTGCCCTTTGACCGGGCCTGGCATGTCCCCACCTCGGGGGTGGCCACCGGGTGGCGCGGCAAGGTGCCGCCGGCGGTGATGCAGGAGCTGTTCTGGCAGGTAGCCGGGCCGCTGGCCGGCGGCGGCAGCGGCAGCGGTGATGATGACGACGACGGCCCGGTGGTGGTGCTGGGCGGGATGCCGGTATGCGGCATTGACGGGATGCTGGTCGCCCTCGCCGACACCCCGGCCAACCGGGCCATGTTCGGCTGCACGGGCACCCGCAGCCAGAAGGGGCCGGGGTCGGCGCCGTTCCCGCAGCTGCTGGCGGTGGTGGTGACCGCCCGGGCGGGCCGGGTGTTCGCCGTCGCTCAGGATGTCCATGACGGCGACACTCACGCTGGGGGACTGGGGGCGTGAAATGCCCCGCCCGGCGGCGTGCCGGGCGGGGTTGTGGTGGACGAGGTGGCGGCGTGGTGGTCAGTCTGTCGCGGTGGCTTCCTCGCTGATGGCGGTGCGGGCGGAGGATTCGTCGACGATGGTCTTGCCGGTGGCGTATGCGGCGAGCAGCGCGGTGATGGCGAGCCGGTTGATGGCGCGGGGCAGGCCGCGGGCCTGGCCGTGGATGGCGCGGACGGCGTCATCGGAGAATAAGGTGTCGGACCGGCCGGCCTGGGCCAGGTGGGCGCGGATGTACCCGCCGGCTTCGTCGGTGCTGAGGGCGGGGGCGGGGATGTGGTAGCGGAGCTGGATCCGCTGGTCGAGGGCGGCCATGTCGCCGACGCGGAGCCGGCGCCGCAGGGTGGGCTGGCCGATCAGCAGGATCGTCAGCGGCGACCGGGAATCTTCTCTGAACTTGGACAAATAGGTCAGAGGAGTTGATTGAGCAGCGTTCCCGGGCGTCGGTTTCGCAGCGGGCAGTAGCCCGCAGCGCAGGCCCGCGGCGGCATGCGGGAGGTCTGATGTGGTCATGGTGCTTCCCCGGCGCTGGTGATGCTGGGGCCCGCGGTGCCGGTGAAAGCGGGCATGCCGAGGTGGGTGCCGGCGCTGCGGCGGGCGATGAGCCCGTCGACCTGGGCGAGTTTGGCGTTCGCGGCGGCCAGGCTGACGTTGAGTCCTTCGGCTTCTCCGAGCCAGCCCTCGCGGCGGGCCTCGTCGATGCGGGCGAGCAGGTTGTCGCGGATCTCGAGGATCCGGGAGCGCTGCTGTGGGTCAACGCGGAGCAGGGAGCACCGCAGGCAGCTGTGCTCGTGTATGCAGCTGGTCGAATAGGCTCTGCCGCAGGTTCCCAGGGCAACGCGGCGGCGTTCGAAATGGCCGAGGAATTCCTCCCATTCCTCGTCGGTGGGGCTGCGGTATTCCTCGCCGGGCCGCAGCGCCCGGCGGCGGGCGATGAATGCCCGGTGACCATTGATGACTTCTTCGGGGTATACGGCTTTGTAATGCATCGTGGTGTTTATGTCTTTGTGCCCGACCACGAGCTGGGTGATGTGCGGCGGCATGCCGTTCATGATGGCGTCGGTGATGAAGAGCCTTCTCAGGTCGTGGGGGCGGAAGATGAGGGGCTGGCCGCTGGCGTCGGTGATGCCAGACTCGGTGAGGGCGTCTTTGAGCATGCCGCGGATGGCGCCTTGGGTGATGGGCCGGTTCTCAACTCGCAGGCGGCGCTGGAACAGCAGTGGCGCGGGCGGGTTCCAGGTGCGCTCGTGCCGGTCGTAGTCGATCACGAGCGGGACCGCGCCGGTGGCGTCGCGGATGCGGGACACGATCGCCGAGAGGACGTCCGCCAGCTCTGGTGATATGACCAGGAGCCGCTCGGTATCGGTCTTGGACGGGGCGATGTGCAGGAGCGGGATGAGCTCTCCGGTAGACGGCAGGGTGTACTGGACGAAGCTGTGATGGCTGAGCTCTTTCAGCTCCTCGATTCGCAGCCCGGTGGCGCGGAGTACTTCGACGGTCGCCCAGGTCCAGAATCCCCGGTGTTCTTCCAGGGTGAGGTCCCGGCGCTGCCCCGTTTGCGGGTCCTCGGCCCGGATCCGGGCGCCTGCGTGCCGGGTTGTGGCGGAGCGGCGGAGCCGCTGGCCGGCGCTGGTGAGTTCCTGGCCCGGCGCGGTCTGCCGGGCGGCTGCCAGCCGTTGCGCGGTCTCCCGCCGTCGCTGGTCGACGGCGGCGACCAGGACGGGAAGGACAGGCATCTGCTCGCGGGTGCGCTGGTCCATCCGGGACTTAACGTGCTGGCGTTCCTTGGCGTGGGATGCCTCCTCCAGCCGGATCGGGCAGGGCACCACCCATGGCCCCCAGCGGGCCGGGTCTTCGGTCGCCCAGTGCGCGATGTCCAGGTAGAAGGCGCGCACGACGGTCAGGCAGTTCAGCGCGCCGGCCCGGGGCCGGGTGCCGGCCTTGGTGGTGACCACCTGGACCCGTTTCTTCCAGGCCGCCACGGCCGCCGGGGTGAGCCGCAGATCGCTGATGCCGGCGTGGTGGAGTTCGAGGTCTTTCCAGAACAGCCGCCCGAGCTGGTAGGCGAGGTGGCGAAGGCTGCTGTGGTCGAGCCCGGTCTGGCGTTCGCGCAGGTAGTCCACGAGCAGATCCCGGACCGGGTGGCAGGCGACGTCGTAGCGGCCGATGAGTTCCTCGATCGTCAGCTGGCCGCGGGTGCGGAACACCCGCACCGTGCCGGGGGCGTCGCCGGGGAACACGCCGAGGGTGTGAAGCGCCTGGTAGAAGCTCAGGTTGTTGCGCATGCGCCGGCTGCCGGGCCCTTCCCTGGAGACGCATTCCAGCAACTCCAGGCAGTCGCCGGCGACAATGTCGCGGACACCGCCGCCTTTGGCTGCCATGATCGTGGCGATCCGGCACAAGACCTCCATCCTGGTTGCAGGCGGGAGCATGTCCGTCGATTGCTCGGTGCCGTCCTTGAGCAACGCGCTCAGCTCGGCGAACGCGCCGGGGTCGCGCAGCCGGGCCATGTCCGCGGCAAGGTAGCGGACCGTGGCGCGGGCGGTGAGCCAGTGCAGGGACGGGCGGATCACATCCGCGCAGATCAAGGTCCGCAGGGCGCCGCCGAGGTTGAGGTAGGAGTCCTCGGTGAATCCGATCTCCTTTGAGCGGATCCAGTCCATCACCAGCGCCCGCCAGGCCGCGGTTCCCGCGGCGGCTTCGGCTCCGCTGGCATTCCAGCGTTCCTGCCAGGTGACGCCGGGCTGGTCGGACAGCCAGTCCAGCGTCCGCCGCAGCCCGCGGCGGCGCTGGGCCTGACTGTTGGGGCTGGCATCAGGAAGGAACGGAGGTGCGAACAGGCGCTCCAGGACCTGCTCGCGTGTTTGCTCGGTAGCTGGCCACGTGGCCGGCCTCGCGCGGGGCGGGAAGCGGATCAGCAGCCCGGCGACGTCTTCGGCCGGCCGGGCCGGCAGGCCGGGCTTTCTGGCTGCCGCAGACGGGAGGCCGGCGTGGCGGTGCCGGCCCTTGACGCTGGTCATGGCTGGTCCCGGCGGAACAGGATGTCCAGTGACTCCGGCCGGTATCGCAGCGGCACCCGGCTCTCATCAGGCTGGTGACCTGTGCGGCCGGAATGGCGGGTGTGGTGCGCGATGATGCTGGCGATCACCTCCTCGGCCGGGGCTGACAGGTAGATCTGAGTAGTCGACAGGTGCGCATGGCCGAGGACCCACTGCACATCAGTGAGTGGCATGTCCGGATCGCGGGCCATCCGGTAGGCGGCTGTATGGCGCAGGTCATGAAGCGTCCAGTTCGCCCCGAGCGCGGCGTTGGCCCGGGTGAACATGGCCCGCGCGGCATGGTAGGTCAGGGGCCGGAACGGGCGCCGCAGCGTCCACCACAACGGCTCATCGCGTCCCGCCGGGACCAGGCCGCGTGCTTGCGCCTGGTAGAGCCGTAGCCACACGAACGCGTCCGGGGATGCCGGGAGCTGCTGCATCGCCCGGGTCCCCTTCCGGATCACGGTGATCAGCTGCTGGCCGGGATCGGCGTCGGCCTGCCGGGCACCCAGCAGTTCCGATGCCCGCGCGCCGGTGGAGATCCAGAACGCCACCAGCGCCCGGTCCCGCAGCGACGGCAGCTGCGCGAACAGCTCGTCGAACCTCTCATCGGGGATGCTGCGCGGGAGCCGTTGCTGCAGCCGGGGCCGGAACTGGCCGGACCGCTGCGTGCGGTCCGGTTCCATCGGATTGCGGTGGGCGTTCGCGCCCCGCCCCCTGCGGCCCCGGTCCAGCGGGAAGGGGTTGACGATCGGGCCGGTGCCGGCATCGACGTGGAAGTCGTAGAAGTGCCGCAGCACGGTCTCGCAGTGCGCAGTCGTCGCGGGCGCATACCCGGGACCTGGCGACGGCTTACCGGTGACCGGGTTCGGTGCCCCCGCCGTGCGCGTCCGCGAAACGGGCTTCGCCTTGCGCTGCCCGCGGGCGGGCTTGTCGGCCAGCTGCAGGCGGCGGGCGAAGTCACGAGCCTCGGCCCGGGTCACCTGTTCCCACGCCATATCGATCGCCCAGAGGAACCGGAACCACCGGAGCAGATCCATGCCGTAAGAACGCTGTGTCGCCGCGGCCCGCCCGGCAGCCTGGAGATCCTTCAGGTAATCCGCGACGGGCTGGACCATCTCGCCGGCCGGATCCACCAGCCGGTAGGGTTCCCACGGATCGCCGGTCGTCAGCAGCGCGCCCGCCCGCGGGACCGCGATCATCGCCAGGTCCCGGCCAGGCTCCCCCGATCCGATCATGGTCCGGGACCGTAACGCCACCAGCCCGGACCCGTCCGCTGAACTGGGAAGACAGCCCCGGTAGTTCAGTCAATAGGTCAAGATCGCTGTTGGTGAGCATGCGGACGGCTTCCAGCTGGTCGTGCGTCATCAGGTGTGATTCGTCGACCGCGAGGATGACGTGCCTGTTGCGCTCGCCGGCCTCGGTGGCCAGGGCGGCCTCGACCTGGGGGATCAGCGTGGCGTGGTGGAAGCGGGGCGCCTGGCCCAGGGCGGTGGCGACGGCGCCGTGGATCCCTCGGGTGCCGATCTGGGGGTTGGGCAGGTAGATCAGGGTGTGGCGGGAGGCGTCCAGCCCGTCGGCGGCGGCGCGGACGGCCACGGTCTTCCCGGAGCCGACCTCCCCGGTCAGCACCCCGAGGCCGCGGGCGGAGATCAGCCAGCGCAGCCGGGCGACGGCTTCGTTGTGCGCGGCGGAGCCGAACAGGCCGGGCACCGGGATGGCCGGCCCGAATGGCATGGTCGTGAAGCCCCAGTGGGATTGCAGGTTCTCGATCATCGCGGGTCCTCTCGGAGCAGGGCGCTCAGCCGTTGGCAGTGGTTATCGCGCGGGTGACCAGGGTGATGTTGGTGTGGTCGAGGCCGCCGAGGACCTGGCGCAGGTGCACGGCGATGTCGGGGTCGCCGAGGCTGGCGGCGATCCGCAGCACCGCCTGCTCGGAGGTGGAGCAGGGCAGCCAGCCGGCGTCGAGAGCGTGCACGGCGGGCCTCCAGCGGATCACGGCGGCGGGCTGGCCGCCGAACATGGTGGTGCTGGTGGCGACGAACCGGCGGAAGGCGCGCTGGTGCAGGAAGTGGCCGTGGCGGGCGAGCAGCTCGATCGCCGCGGTGTCGGGGCACAGCCCGGCGGCGGTGTCTTCCAGCAGGCACAGCAGCTGGCGGGCGGGGATGACGTCGGCGTTCACTGTTCTTCCTCCTGTTGTCTGTGATGGCCGTCACGGCCGGCGGCCTGGTCGCCGCTGGCGAGGGCGGCCAGGTGAAGCCGCTGGCCGAGGGCGGCCTGCCCGGCGGCCGCGACCAGCTGCAGGTAGTCGATGCCGGTGTAGGTGACCGGCTCGGGATCCTCGTCGGGCGGGGCCTTGGGGTGGGCGTGCCGGCCGATCACCTGCGGCACGGCGACGCCGACCTTCCGCCCGGCCCAGTACACGGTCAGCTTTGTCATGTCGAACGGGTCGAAGACCAGCTCGACTTTGCGGCCGGCGAGGAACGGGTCAACGGAGTACTCGTTACCCTCGAGGCTGACGGTCGCGGTCTTGCGGACCAGCCGGACCGCGCTCCAGCAGAACGCCTCCCGCAGCACTGCGGCATCCGGTGAGGCGGCCGGGCCGGCTGCCTCATGGCGGGCCCGCGGAGACTGCCCGGTCTCGCTGTGCACCCGCTGGTGGTAAACCTCGCGGACCCAGTGATCCAGCAGGTCGTTGAGCTCGGCCAGGCCGGCGACCGGGTGCCGGGCCGGGTCGTCGCCGGCGGTGATCTCGACCAGGAACTGCTGCTGGATGGTCTGGAATACCTTTTCGATCTTCCCCCGGCCGGCTGGTTTCCCGGGCTGGCTGTGCACCAGCTTGATGCCGAGCACCGCGCAGGTCCTCTGCAGCGAGGAATCGGCGAAGCAAGATCCGTTGTCGGTGTAGAGGACGGCGGGGATGCCGTGCCGGCCGATCGCGGCGCGCAGCACGCCAGCGAACCGGATCGCATCCGGGCGGCGGACGAACTGGTGCCCGGTCAGGAACCGGGAGTGGTCGTCGATGATGCCGGCCAGGTGGCAGGCCCGGCCGGCCACGTCGGGGCCGTTCATCAGGTCCGCGGTCCAGATCTCGTTCACCTTCGGCGCTTCGAACCTGCCGTAGGCCCGCGGTGGCTGCCCGCCGGGGCGGGTGGTCAGCTCGCGGGCGGAAAACCACCGCTGCAGGGCGCGCTCGGAGGGGGCCCAGCCGAGCTGGGCGGCCAGCACCCGGCGGACCTGCGCGGCGGTCCGCGCCGGGTTCTCTTTCTTCAGCCCGACCGCCAGCTCCACCACCTGCGCATCGGTGCGCGGCGTGCACTGCCGCAGCGCGGGCACCAGCGCGTCGAACCCGCCGGCGCGGCGGGCGGTGATCCACCGGTCGATCGTCTTGCGCGACACCGACACCGTGCGCCCGGACGGGCCGGCGTGCTCCCGGCCGGCCAGGTCCCGCACCACCTGGCCGCGCTGCCGCGATGTCAGGGCATCATCCATCGCCGGCTCGATCAGCGCCCACCGCCACAACGCGATGGTCTGCGCCCGCTGCCGCCGGGCGGCGGCGTCCCGGTCTGCTGCCGTCATCTGCTTCCTCCTCGATTCGCCGTAAACGGGACTTACGGCGACCCTGGCCGGCCCGTCCGGACGTCAGGAAGAGGAAACGGCGGCCATCAGCATCCGGGTCGTGTTGCCCGCCGGCGCCGGCAGCGCCGGCGCCAGCAGCATCCCGCCGGTCAGGTGCGCGGCCACCTCATGCGCCGCCAGCCTGTCCAGCCCGAACCGGGCCCGCAGCCCGGCGGTCACCGCCTCCAGCGCGGCCAGCGCGTCCCCCGTGACCGACCCGGCCGGCATCACCGGCCGGGCCTGCGGGTCGGCCAGCGGCAGCAGCCCCAGCAGCCCGGCGCGCAGCTGCCCGGCCCGCCCGGCGAACCGGGACAGCCACGAGCCCGCAGTCGACACCGGGACGCTCCACCACCGGCCGTCCCGGCCCGGTGACAGCAGCCTCAGCCGCGCCGCGACCGCGATCAGCTTTAACCCCGCTGCCCGCAGCGCCAGCGCCGCGAAGATCACCGCCGCGGCGTACCTGCGGCGCGACAGCAGCCAGGCGGGAAGAAGCACATGCGACCGGCCGCAGCCGGCGCAGATCCCCCGCCGTGGCCGTACCTCCGCCGGCCCGGCAAACGTCGCGACCCGCCTGGCGCGGGCGTGCCCCCACGGCCGCAGCGTCCCGCCGCACCAGCAGGCCAGCCGCCCGGACCGCAGCCGGGCCTCGACAGACTCCTGTGAACCTCGTACCGTGACCATCGTGGTGCCTCCGGCACCGCTCGGACGGCCCTCCCGGCATCCAGCTAAAGATTCAGGGAGGGCCGTTGCCTATGCCGACATGGCCACGGTGGCGCCGTCCACCAGCACGCACCCGTCACACAGCGCAACTCACACCGCGACGACACCGTCAGTGACGGAAACCCGGTGCTACGCGGACGTCCTCAGAGGCGGGGGACAGCCGGGCCAGGCTGGGGGCGATCACCGGGGCGGCGCGGGCCGGGGAGCAGACGCTGCTGGCCCGGCTGATCCGCCGGCGGCCGGACCTGTTCGCCGGCCGGGTGCTCTGCTTCGACCGCAATTTCCATGCGCCACGAGGCGCACTGGTGTATCGCTCGCGCAGCGGGCACGGACTGGAGGAGGTGTCTGTGGGTCTGATGGCTTACCTGGATCCGTGAGGTGAAGGGGACGGCAGCATGACAGGAAACCGGCAGCCGCGCCCAGGCGTACGGGGCGGCGTGCCGGGGGACCCGCGCGATACGGCAAAAGCTGGATTGCCTGAATCCCAGTCTCCAGAAGGTGTAAGCGGTCACCCGCCGGAAAGACGCCTGAAACCGGCGCCGGCCCCTGCCGCAGGGTAGGGAAGTACCTGCGGTAATCCTCCGGGGTGCAGGAGCGATGCCCGGTATGGGCATTGAAGGAGGCGAACGGGATGCCTAAGTCGCGCTAGAACGTACAGCAGTTGCGAACGTGGGATCACCCTTCCGGGCGCGAGCCCGGAAGGGTGACGGAGTGCCCGTAGTAGTCGCCGGGGTAACGTCCGGCCAATCTGGAGACCGGGAAAGCCGGTCCACAGGGCGAAGGGGCACAGGCGATGAACGACACGGAACCATGAGGGATGCGCAATGCAGGAATCCGCAGTGGTGCTGAGCGTTCTCCGCGAGCGCGGCAGGAAGGGCCTGCCGTTCACGCAGCTTTACCGGCAGATGTTCAACAGAGAATTGTACCTGCTGTTTGTTGACCGGACTACGAGGCGACACGCCGGGGGCGGTGGGTGCGCCGGTGGTGCGCTGGACGGTAGAAATCACGCGGCTCTTTCGAAGGGGGACGCGTGGTGCTGGCGGGTGGGTTCGTCGAGCGGGACATTGACTCGATCCGGTTGCCGCGGTGGGGCGGTGTCGTCGCGGCCGAGGGTGTCGTGCCGTGGCTGGTGGTCGATCCGGCCGGCGAGGCGGTAGAGCCGGTCCGGCGGTTCCTGCGGGATTTCGTGGCCCGCGGCAACCGGTCCGGCAGCGTTCGCAGCTATGCCTATGGCCTGCTGCGGTGGTGGCGGTGGCTGGCGGCGGTCGGGGTGGACTGGGACAAGGCGACTTCGGCTGAGGTCAGGGACTTTGTCTTGTGGCTGGGGCAGGCCGCGAAGCCGCGGAGTTCGCCGAGGACAGGGTCGGCCGCGACGGCTGGCACCGTCAACGCGGTGACCCGCAAGCGCTATCTCGGTGATCAGTACGAGCCGCGGACGGTACGGCACGGCAATGCGGTGCTGCGCAGCTTCTATGAGTTCTGGATCGAGCTGAGCGGCGGACCGCTGGTCAACCCGGTCGCGCTGGACCGGAGGGGGCGGCGGCCGAACGAGCATCACAATCCCCTGACTCCGTTCCGGCCGGAGGGGAAGATCCGCTATAACCCGCGGGTTCCGCGGCGCACGCCGCGGGCGATGCCCGACGAGCGGTGGAACGAGCTGTTCGCGGGCCTGCGGTCGGACCGGGACCGGGCGATCCTGGCGCTGGGGATCAGCAACGGCGCCCGTGCCAGCGAGCTGCTCGGCGTGCGGGGCTGGGACCTGGACTGGGGTGAGCAGCTCGTGCGGGTCTGCCGTAAGGGCTCGGGAGCGGAGCAGTGGCTTCCGGCCAGCCCGGAGGCGTTCGTGTGGATCCGGCTGTATCTGGCCGGGCTCGGTCCGCTGGAACCGCACGAGCCCTTGTGGTGGACGCTGCGCCGCCGCGACCACGGCGACGGGCTGCGCCGCCAGCCGGTGAACTACGAGGCTCTGCGGGCGGTGTTCAAGCGGGTCAACACGCTGCTGGACGCCAACTACTCGATGCATGACCTGCGCCACACAGCGGCGCTGCGGATGAGCCGGGATGAGTCGCTGTCCATGCGGGACGTGCAAACCATCCTCGGTCACGCGCACCTGTCCACTACCGCCGACGTGTACCTCGTTGAGGACGAGGCCCAGGTGATCCGGCGGGTCCGGCAGCACCTGGCCGGGCGGGAGCAGCGCCTTAAGCAGGCTGCGCCGCCCCCGGTCGCGGTCGGCTATGACGCCGGCGACCTGTCCGTCCTGTTCGGAGGGTTCCCGCAGTGACCACAACGACTGCCGCACCCGGGATCCGCCGCACCCGGGGCCCGTTCGACGCGGATGAGCGGCTGCTGCAGCGGCACCGGGTGGGGCCGGTGGACCGCCTGCCGGCCGGCAGCATCCTCGCGCTGCTGCCCCGCCTGCCGGACTGGCCCGCTGCCACGGCGCGCCGCTCGATGAGGCTCAGGGGAGCCGCCGCGATCCTGGACTGGCTGCTCGCTCACCCCGGCGAGGGATGGCAGGACCGGTGGACGGTATCCGGTGCCGACCGGGACACCGGCTGGATCGAGACGCTGGCCCCGGGCGATACCCGCAAGGCGGTCACCAGGCGGCAAGAGCACATCGCCGGGCTGGGCTGCCTGCTGATGTGCCGGGTCGTGCTGCCCAGCTATGATTTCCTGGCCGCCTACCGGGCGAAAGGCCTGCTCGACCGGGTGCACACGATCATGCGGCCCGAGATGTTCGCCCGCCTCGGGGAGGCGGCAGCCGAACGCGGGCTGAGCGGCCGCGACCGGAGCGACGCGCTTGGCGTGATCAGCAAGATCGTGCTGCATACCGGTACCGACGTCAGCGCGCTGACCGCCGGCGACATCCTGGAGATGTTCGCGTGGGGCGTTCATGCCCAGCCCCGGCGCAGGCAGCCTCCGGGACTGCACGCGGCCTGGGACCTTCTTGGCGACATCGGGGTGACCCCGGCCGGCGTCACCCTCCGGTCCGCGCTGCGGCGCGGCCAGCGGACAACCGCGGAACTGGTCGACGACTACGGCATCTGCTGCCGCCCGATCCGCGATGTGCTCGTCCGCTACCTCGATGAACGCCGCCCCGTGCTGGACTACAAGTCCCTGGCCGGCCTCGCCGGCGAGCTGGCGGGCACCTTCTGGGCCGACATCGAGCGGCACCACCCGGGCATCGACACCCTTCACCTGCCTGAGGAGATCGCCCGGGCATGGAAGGAACGCGCACGGGTTATCACGGCCGCCGACGGCACGATACGGGAGCGCAAGAACATCCACGCGCTCCTGATGCGGGTCCGGGCCTTCTATCTCGACATCCAGCAGTGGGCGCTGGAAGACCCGAGCTGGGTGCCGTGGGCGGTGCCCAGCCCGGTGCGCAAGGCCGACACCCAGGGATACGAGAAGGCACGCAGGAAAACCGTGGCCGCCATGCACCAGCGCGTCCGCGAGCGGCTGCCGCACCTGCCCGCGCTGGCTGATGCCGCCGGACGGTGCCTCGCCGATATGACCGCGCTGCTGGCCGCGGCGGCCGGGTGCGAACCGGGCGAGGTGTTCGACCACGCCGGCAGCCGCTACCGCCGCAAGGCCCCCAAGAGCGCCGGCCTGGCGGCCCGGCACCAGGGCAGCCCCTCTGTCACGGCGGAGAACATGGTCACCGGCCAGACGGTCAACCTGACCCGCCTTGAGGACGAGGCGTTCTGGGCCTGGGCGGTCATCGAGACGCTGCGCTCGTCCGGAGTGCGGCTGGAAGAACTGCTGGAGATCACTCACCTGGCGCTGGTGTCCTACCGGCTGCCCGGCAGCGGTGAAGTCGTGCCCCTGCTGCAGATCGTTCCTTCCAAGGGCAACGAGGAGCGCCTGCTGCTGGTGGACCCGGAGCTCGCCAGCGTCCTGGCCGCCGTCATCACCCGGCTGCGCGCCGGCAACGACGGCACCGTTCCCCCCGTCGCCCGCTATGACCGCCATGAGCGCACCACCGGGCCGCTCCTGCCGCACCTGTTCCAGCGCGTTCACGGCGCCCGGCGCGAGGTGATCAGTCCCGGCACGGTCTACAAGCTGATCAACACCGCGCTCGCCGCCGCCGGCATCAAAGACGCCACAGGCCAGCCCCTGGCCTACCGGCCCCACGATTTCCGCAGGTGCTTCACGACGGCAGCCGTCACCGGCGGGCTGCCCGTGCACATCGCAGCCCGGATACTCGGTCACAAGAGCCTGACCACCACGGAAACCTACATGGCCGTCTTCCAGGAAGACCTGATCCGCTCCTACCGCGCGTTCCTGGACAAGCGGCGGGCCACCCGGCCCGCCGAAGAATACCGCGAGCCCACCGACCAGGAATGGCAGGAATTTCAGCAGCACTTCCAGTTGCGCAAGGTCGCGCTGGGAACCTGCGGGCGCCCTTACGGGGCCTCTTGCCAGCATGAGCACGCTTGCGCTGCGCGATGCTCCGCGTCTCGCCGCAGCAACGGCCACGTCTCACCGAGATCATCCGCAACCTTCACGAGCGCATCACCGAAGCGCGGATGAACGGCTGGGCCGGCGAAGTCCAGGGCCTTCAGGCCAGCCTGGAAGCCGCTAAACGCAAACTCGCCAGCCTCGACCGGAACATCGAGCGCAACCGCCGAACCGGATCCACCGACCTCGGCATGCCAGCCATCAGAGATCCCCGCTGATCACCCTTTCTCTCGCGCCATCAAATCCTTAGAAGACAAACAAAACGGACAAAAATTAGTCCGGAAAATGGCGTACGGGAACATTTACCCGAACCAGGGAGCGATGACGCCCGGCGCCAGCGCGGAAACCGCCGATGGCATGTCCGAGGGCAAGATCGACCAGATTATCTGGCTGATGCGGCGCGAGCGGTACCGGTTCTCCCCGGCCCGCCGCGTCTATATCCCGAAGAAGAACGGGAAGCTCCGCCCTCTCGGGCTGCCCTCGTGGTCAGATAAGCTGGTCGGCGAAGTGGTCCGCCTCCTGCTGGAGGCGATCTACGAGCCGTGCCTTTCCAGCGGGTCACACGGTTTCCGGAAAGGCCGCGGATGTCATACCGCTTTGCGGGATATCCGGGAGACCTGGACCGGCACCGTGTGGTTCATCGAGGGTGATATCTCCGACTGCTTCGGGTCATTCGACCACGAGATCCTTCTGGGAATAATGGCGGAGAAAATCCATGACCAGCGGCTCCTGCGGCTGATCCGACATATGCTCAAGGCCGGGTACCTGGAAGACTGGGAATACCATGACACGCTCAGCGGCGTTCCGCAAGGCGGCGTGGTGTCCCCGGTCCTATCGAACATTTACCTGCACAAGCTCGACGAATTCGTCGAGAAGGAACTGATCCCGCAGTACACGAGGGGAGTCCGCCGGAAAAGCAACCCTGAGTACCACAGGAGGGCAGCCCGGCTGAGATACGCACGGCGGAAAGGGAACCGGGCGGCTGCCCGGGACCTGGCCAGGCAATTGCGCTCGCTCCCCTACGGCGACCCGATGGACCCCGGCTACCGGCGCCTGCGGTACATAAGGTACGCAGACGACCACCTGCTCGGGTTCATCGGGCCGAGGGCCGAAGCCGAGAAGATCAGGGCCAGGCTGGCGGCGTTCCTCCGGGAAACCCTCGGACTGGAGCTGAACCAGGACAAGACCCTGATCACCCACGCCCGCACCCAGCGGGCGCGGTTCCTCGGCTATGACATCTCCGTCTGGCACTGCGACACGAAACTCACCGGCGGCCGCCGTGCGGCCAACGGGAAAATCGCGCTGCGGGTGCCGCCGGAGGTGGTCAGGGCCCAGTGCGCCCGTTACCGGGAGCACGGCAAACCGTGGCACCGGTCCCGGCTCCAGAACCTGGACGACTATGACATCGTGCGGGTCTTCGGAGCCGAGTACCGGGGCGTCGTGAACTACTACCTGCTCGCCCATGACGTCTGGCGGTTCAGCACCATGGAATGGAACGCCGTGACGTCGATGCTGAAGACGCTGGCCGCTAAGCACAACTCCACCGTCACGAAGATGGCCGCCCGCCACCAGGCGAAGGTCGTCACCAGTGACGGCCCCAGGAGCTGCTTCGAGGCCACGCGGAAACGCGAGGGCAAGCCGGACCTGATAGCACGATTCGGCGGGATCATCCTGCGGCAGGAAAGGCGCGCGGTCATCCGTGACCCCGCACCGGTCCTGGTCACCGCCCAGCGCAAGGAGCTGATCTCCCGGCTCCGCAGACGGCGGTGCGAACTGTGCGAGACCGGCACCACGGTGGCAGTCCACCAGGTCGCCGGGCTCAGCCACCTCGGAAAACAAGGACCGGGCCAGCCAGCGTGGGCGGCCCTCATGGCAAGAATGCGGCGCAAGACCCTTGTGGTCTGCGCGCCGTGCCATGACTACATCCACGCGAACCCTGTCACGCACGCGGCATAAATCGCTGGAGAGCCCGGTGCGCTGAAAGGCGCACGCCGGGTTCGGGGGAAGGCTGCACGGAAAAGGCCCGTAAACCCGCAAAGGGGACACGGGACCTCGCCGTGCAGCCCATCCCACCCGGCCATAAGATCATCACCGCGATCCTCGACGCCGGCGGGCAGGTGGTGGCCCGGGCCAGGAGCGACCTGGCGCTGCCGGCCGCCGCCGGGGGCGGATGGCTCGCCGACGGGTCCCGGCTGAGCTGGCTGAACGCGCCCGGCGGCAAGACCGGCGACCGGCTGCCGGTCCGCGTTGCCGAGCACAACGCGGTCCTGCCCTGCGGCGACGGCCAGGACGTCTCCGAAACGTGCACCCTGATCACCACGCTGCTGGACCACCGCGCAGTAGATGCCGGGCAGATCCGCGGCGCTTACCAGTCACGCTGGCCGGCATCGGAGACCACGTTCGGCGAAGACAAGACCGCCATCACCGGCGCCGGGGACCGCACCTCCGGGCCGGTGCTGCGCTCAGGCACCCCGCGGCTGGTGATCCAGGAGTTCTGGGCCTGGATGACCGCCACCCAGCTGGTCCGCGCCAGCGCCGCCGCGTCCCTGACCACCGATGCCGCCGCCGCGCGGGCGCTGCGGCGGCGCGAGGAAAGCGGCCCGGTCACCACCGGCCAGGTGTCCTTCACCGTAGCCCGGCAGCACGCGATCCGCACGATGATCCAGTCCAGGGTCACCGCAGGCACGTCCCTGGCCGCCCTCGCCGCCCTCGCCGAGGACACCAGCCGGGCCACGCTGCACACGCTGGCCGTCACCGGCCGGCAGCGGCACTCCCTCCGGGCGCAGAAGGCCCGGCCCGGCTTCCCGCATACCGCGGCCACCAAGAAGACCGTCACCGGTGTCCCGCAGGTGACCCGGTTCCAGCCCGAACCCGGGCCGGGCTAGGCAGCTACCTGCACAAACGCCGTCAGGAAGGAGGAGATCCCCGGCCCGGCCGGGGCCGCGGCCCGTGGAACCGCACGCCCACCGCGGCGTCACGCGGCCTCCGGCTATACCCCGGTACCGGGAAACCCGCCATCAACACGGACAATGAGACCGTTACGAGACCGCGAGACCATAACACCCCATTCGGGCATCAACACCTAAAGTCACTGGTGTTGGCTCATGGAGGGCTGCGCACTCATCACCAACGAGAAGCGTCTGACGGCACGAGCGCGTGATAAGGACGTCGAAGTTCTCACCACCACGGAACTGCTAGCCGAATTCGGTCTTGCCTTTCCTGTTTCCCATCAGGGCGACGATCCCAGCCGAGAGGCTGTGCTGGCGGCCGTGTCTGGCGCCCTCGCCGACCTGGCAGCCAGGGATCAAGCCCTGCTTGAGCTACGCGCACATGAACTGGCAGTAGTGCACCGCTTCGCCGTTTACCTCGAACGCCATCTGCGGCAGATGCTCGCACAGCACGATCTCACCATCGACATCGACTACGACCGTCACGGCCGCCGGCACAAGTTCCTGGACCCCCGTGATGACCGGAGAAAGGCGGCCAGATTCCGACCCGACTTGGTTGTCCACGGGCGTGGAGACGATGACCGCAACATCCTTGTCATGGAGTGGAAGAAGAACGCGAGGAACAGAACGCTTGCGCGGCTCCGGTCGCGCGTCGAGCAACTCCTCATCTCAGACGCCAGCCACAGCGGCTACTCGTACAAGATCGGCGTGCTAGTCGACGTCCGAGCAGAACGCATCAAGTGGCGTACTGTTGAGATCGGCCAGACAGATGACACGTGGACGACGATCCCTGTTCCGAATTCAGCTTCTGGCCAATGAGGTTCTCCGCGCGGACCATGTGGGGGTCGTGGTCAGCCCCAGCGCCTAGCCCTCGGGATACTCTGGCCGATGCTGTTCACTCGGGGAGCAGGTCGGCTGTCTAGCCTCGTTGGTAGCGGAGCTGTCGGTTCCCGGACAGAAGCGCTCGCTCCGAACATCTAATCGGTCCGCACGCTACGGCCATCCGGCCGACCGCGATCGGCGCGCCGAACGGCGGATCTCGCGCTGCCTGGTGCCGCTCGGCGTGATCAGCGTCCTCGGGTGCCGAAAGTCGGGTGCCGAGAGAATGTGCGGCGTGACGCGGTGGCGGACACGGCTTGTGCCCGATGTCGCATCCGGGCGACAGGCAGGGCAGACTTGGATAGTGACCACCGAGCAGATGGAGATGATCTCGACCGACCCGCAGGTCATGCACGGCCAGGCCGTGATCACCGGGACACGGGTCCCGGTGAGCGTGATCCTGGACTGCCTGGCCTCCGGTTTGACTCCCGAGGAGATCACAGCAGAGTACCCCACTGTGACCGCCCCGGGCGTGCGGGCCGCAGCGGCGTACGGGGCTGCCCTGGCACGGGAGGAACTGCTGCCCATCCCGCAGTCACGGTGAAGTTCAAGCTCGACGAGAACCTCCCGGTATCCGCCGGGGCCGTCCTGGCCGACGGCGGTCACGACGTGGACACGGTCAGCGCCGAAGGCCTGACCGGCGCGCCCGATCAGGACGTCGTCGCTGCGGCCACCGCAGAGGGTCGGATCCTGATCTCCCTGGACCGCGGCCTGGGTGACATCCGCAGCTACCCGCCCGGCAGCCACGCCGGCATCATCGTGCTGCGGCTCGCCGATCAGTCCGCCGTCACTGTGACCAAGGCGATCACCGACCTCGCCAGCCTCGCCGAACCGGGCAGCCTGGCCGGGGCAGTATCGGTGCTCCAGCGCGGGCTGCTGCGGATCCGTCACCCTTGACGCCGGGACCGCCCGGCGCGGCGTGCGCCGGGCGGTGTGCTGGCGCGGACGTCAGCGGGCAGCCCCGGCGATGAACGCGGCGACGATGTAGGTGGCATGGCGGTCCAGGGAGACCCGGGCGCGGTCGTACCTCATAGTTGTCCTGGGGTCAGCGTGGGAAGCAGCTTCCTGCACGTCGCGCAGCGGCACGCCGGCGTCAAGCGCGGCGGTGATGAACGCGTGCCTGAGCGTGTGCGGCCCGACGTTCTTGGTGATCCCTGCCCGCCGGGCTACCCGGCGGACGATCCGCCCGGCGCCGTGCCGGTCCAGCCGGGCACCGGCCGGGGTGAGGAAGACCGGGCCCTCGCAGCGCTCGCCGATCGCCAGGTCGATCGCGCGGGCGGTGCGCGGCGCGAGCGGGATGGTGGCTCTCTTCCCGCCCTTGCGGACAATCGCAAGGGTCCGGTGCCCGCGTTCTGTGCCCAGCGCCTCGATGTCGGCGCCGGTGGCCTCGGAGACCCGCAGCCCGTTCAGGGCCAGCAGCGAGATCAGCGCATGCTCGGCCGCGGGTCCGAGCCCGGCGGCGACCAGCAGTGCCCCGACCTCGTTACGGTCCAGCCCGGTCGCATGGGACTCATAATCCAGCCGTGGCCGGCGGACATGCGCGGCTGGGGAGTGGTCGAGCAGGTCTTCCTCGACCGAGTAGCGGTAGAAACCGGCGATCGTGCATAACCGGCGGGTGACCGTGGCCCTGGCCCGGCCCCTGGCTTCCAGGTCCCGGCCGAAGCACTCGATATCGGCCCGGCGGACCTGGAACAGCCGCAGGGAATGGAACGCGCACCAGGCGGTGAACTGGCGCAGGTCCAGCGCGTACGCCTCGCGGGTCAGGCCGGTGTACCCGGCCAGGAACCCGGCAAGCGCCTGGCGTTCCTGATCACTGAGCACCGGCCTGGCCAGGACAACAGCGGTAGAGGGGATGGTGGTGGTCATCGGACCTCCCGGTATCGGGCTGAGACCCGGAAGGCTGCCGGGCCGACCGCGGTCCCAGCAAGAACTGACCATTCCACCGTAAGATCGCGCCCGCCCGTCACGCCAGGTCACCACCGCCTGGCCGGTCACCGCAAGGCAGGCCCCAGAAAGGCACGCCAGACCGAATCGGTATCGTTATGGACTTGGCCCACCTGTCACGTATCCGAGTACCGATCATCCAGTTCGGTAGCGACTGAAGTCTCCCGATAATCCGCCAGGTGAAGTGCCTCGCTGCGTAATTTCTATTGAGTGGCGCCCTTCGAATGTCTATGCGTCGTTACCATCTTATGAGCAGTTGAGATCACGCATCTTGGGAAGGTCGCCTCAGGACGGCAGTTGAAGCTGCACGGGGGAAAGTCCATTCGTCGCCGTCTTGGGCTCCGGCGCCCTACGCGAAGTATTGTGCTCCGTGGAACGTCGCTTTGGCAGCGTAGTGTCCCACAACAATGAAGCTTATTCAGGGAGGGGACAAACCGACTCGTCACAAGGGCGTGTCAATACTAAAAGACGGCCCGCTTTCCGGGAGAATTGAGTTACCACAACGCAATTCTCAAGAACGCAGGCCGTCAATGTATCATACCACTGGATTGTCCCGGGACGAGATCGCGGATCTCTGCGCCATCATCTGGCAGGCCGCAGCCGAAGAAGGAAAGGCGGCCTGGCCTCCCAGTCTCGGCCTTTACAAGTCCGTTGTCGTGACACTCTCCTACCTGCGCCGCAATCGCGTTCAAGCGGAGATCGCAGAATCCTTCGGCGTATCCCAGCCGACAATCAGCCGCGCGATCTCAGCTATCAGCCCGCTCCTGGAGAAAGCACTCGCAGGCATCGTGCCGACGGCTGATGAATTTGGCCCGCAATCCCAGCTCATCGTGGACGGAACCCTGCTGCCGTGCTGGTCCTGGGCTTCCGCTCCGGGCCTTTACTCCGGGAAGCACAAAACAACGGGAATGAATGTGCAGGTCGCCTGCTCTCTCGAAGGCGAGATCGCCTGGATTTCCGATCCGGTCAACGGGAGCCGCCACGACATGCATTGCATCAGCGAATCAGGCATTCTTTCCGGAGTGACTCCTGGCTCCTGGATAGCCGACAAAGGCTACATCGGGTCCGGAATGATCACGCCTATCAGGAAGCCAGCCCACCGCGACCTGCTGGCCTGGGAAAAGGAATTCAACACGGCCGTGAACAGAATCCGCTATGTCGTCGAGCGGGCCATAGCGAACTTCAAGACCTGGAGGATCATGCACACCGATTACCGAAGACCCCTGGGCACCTTCGCCCAGACGATCTCAGTCGTGGTCGGACTGTATTTCTACAGAATGCACGCTGAATAAGCCTCAATGAGTCGTCCGTCTCGATCCATGCCCGTCGAAACCCGACGGCTTTGTGCAGCTCGCTCCAGGCTGGGGGCGGCGCTCCATGCCAGGATCAGCGCTCACTTTTGGAGGGCTGACGCGCTCGGCGGTCCGCATCGGGCCGCGAGCTGATCATGCTTCCCGAGGCGGCACTCGGCTGTGACAGGCGCGGGTTACCCCCGCCGGTCGTCATCTGGGGCCTGAAGCAGCTGGCCGAGCTTCTCCTCGATGGACAGCAGCGTGTCGAGAATCGCCATCTGCAGCACGACATTGCCGTAATCAGACCAGCTCTCGGTTCCGACGAAACTAGCAAGAGCGACCTTCCCGCGATCGAACGGCCGTGCATACTTTTCGTTGCCTGTCGCAATCGCGTTCAGGATGTTCCTGCGCGTCCCGGCCGAGGACGGGAATCTCGGCGGCGGCGGTGGCGCCAGCACCACGCCGTCGGCCCCCGCAGATTCAGCGGCGAGAATCCCGAGCATCAACTGCGCGGACGCGGCATCCCGGTTCAGCAGGTCGGCCCACGCCTCAGCCCACCCGTCGGGCGTGAGCGGGAAGCGCTCCACCACCTTGATGCCCGCCAGGTCGCTCAGCCTGCACACGGCAAAACACGCACGGTTATCCGCGCCGGCCCAGCGCTGCCAGCCCAGCGTGTGCCGCAACCTGGGACTGTCCAAGAACAGGGTCGGATACCGGCTGAGCTTGCTCGCCTCCACAGCCGGCATTTCCGGTGGCTCCATGCCTGCGCCGGCTGCCGCGCCCGGATCCGGCAGCGACATCTCACCCATGGCGCCTCCTGAACGGCATATCTGATAGTCACTGGCGTCGACCGTACCCAGGACATGCGCTACAGTCCACGAGGTAACCAAGCGGGGCAGCGTCCGATCATGTAAAAATGCGCTCGACAACCAACCCACGAGCGCCCGCAACGCGGCGGAACCCTACCCGGATGCAGCAATCATTCAGTCCGCGTCGTGGTAACACTTACAGGGCTCACGTAGACGCGCGGAGCGGCGGCTCTGCAAGCGTTCTGCCGACTAAGAATCGTAACTGAGTGTAGTCACGGCAGCATGCCGCCGACATTGCTCAGGGCACACCGAGCGCCGATTCGGAGCGCTTGAGAACTACGCCGGTCGTTGGCGTGCCTGAGCCCAGATCGCCTGTTATGGGTCCGTGATGTCGGGTTGCTGGCCGTCAGGGTTACCGAGTGCGCCGGGCGTGTCCGGGGTGAACTGGCGTGCCGATGGATCGGCCACGTGGCGAGCCGACGCCGTGACCGTCTCAGATGACGGCCTGATCCTGGCGGCCAGGGGCCGCCGGCCTGTGCGGCAGGCCGGGAGGCGCGGGGTCGTGCCGGATCGTGGCCCGGGGCCCGCTGACGGCGGGCTTGTGGTCGTGTCGCGCACGTGGTCATGACTCCTGGCCGGGATGCCGGGCCGGCGGGTGCCATTGCCCGCGCCCGCCTTATCCCGTCTGGCTCACGACGAACCCCTGGTTAAGACCGCGGTGGTCGGTGTAGTACCCGCCGGCCGCGCAGCCGCCCGCCGGGGCGCACGACACCTCAAGCACCGCGGCGCCCCCGCCCGTGTTCAGGGCCCCCAGGCCGGGCACCTCGATCGCCTTGCCCCAGACGCCGTGCCGCTCGACGGCCACGAACCCCTGCCCGTTGCCGCGGCGGTCGGTGTAGCCCCCGCCGGCCGAGCAGTTGCCCGCCGAGGCGCACGACACCGAGTTGACCACGGCGCCATCGCCCCCGCCCACGTTCAGGGCCCCCGGGCCGGGCACCTCGATCGCCCTGCCCCACACACCGTTCCGCTCGACGGCCACGAACCCCTGCCCGGTCCCGTGGCGGTCCGCGTAGCCCCCGCCGGCCGCGCAGCTGCCCGCCGAGGCGCACGACACCGAGAAGACCTCAGCTTCCACGCCCTTGTTCAACGCCCCCAGCCCGGGCACCTCGAGCGCCCGGTGCCACACGCCGTTCCGCTGGCTGACCACGAACCCCTGCTCGTTAAAGGAGCGGTCCGTGTAGAACCCGCCGGCCGCGCAGTTGCCCGCCGAGGCGCACGACACCGAGTAGACGCGGGCGTTCCCGCCCTTGTTCAGGGCCCCCAGGCCGGGCACCTCGATCGCCTTCCCCCAGCGGCCGCGCCGCTGGCTGACCACGAACCCCTGCTCGTTAAAGGAGCGGTCCGTGTAGTCCCCGCCGGCCGAGCAGTTGCCCGCCGAGGCGCACGACACCTCGCTGACGTCGGCGAGCCCGCCTGTGTTCAGGGCCGCCAGGCCGGGCACCTCGATCGCCTGGCCCCAGCGGCCGTTCCGCTCGACGACCACGAACCCCTGCCCGTTGCCGCGGCGGTCGGTGTAGCCCCCGCCGGCCGCGCAGTTGCCCGCCGAGGCGCACGACACCGAGCTGACATGGGCTTCGCCCGTGTTCAGGGCCCCCAGGCCGGGCACCTCGATCGCCTGGCCCCAGCGGCCGTTCCGCTCGATGACCACGAATCCCTGCTGATCGCCGCGGCGGTCGGTGTAAGGCCCGCCGGCCGCGCAGTTGCCCGCCGAGCCGCACGACACCTCGAAGACGAAGACGTCCCCCTTGTTCAGGGCTCCCAGGCCGGGCACCTCGATCGCCTTCCCCCAGCGGCCGTTCCGCTGGCTGGCCACGAACCCCTGCTCATGACCGTGCCGGTCGATGTAGTTCCCGCCGGCCGCGCAGTTGCCCGCCGAGGCGCACGACACCGAGCTGACGTTGGCGTCCCCCTTGTTCAGGGCCGCCAGGCCGGGCAGCTCGATCGCCCGGCCCCACGAGCCAGCCGCCGGGATGAACGCCGCGCCGTCGGTGAAGCGATGGCCTGAGGCCGATCCGCCCCAGACGATCATGAGGCGGCCGGTCCACACCGCGACCGGGTCGGCGCGGCCGCGCAGCGGTGACGCGGGCAGCGCCGTCCACCGGCTGGTGGCCGGGTCGAAGGCCTCGCCATGCGGCGGGGGGATGTGCGTGGCGGTCAGCCCGCCCCAGACCAGCAGCTGGCGGCCGGTCCAGACCGCGGCGAACCCGGAGCGGGGGTATGCCATCTTGGGCAGCCACCGCCAGCGGTTCGCCGCCGGGTTGTAGGCCAGGCCACGTACGGCCAGCCGGTTTCTGGCGGTGACCCCGCCCCCGATGTACCCGCCGATGACCAGGACCTCGTTGCCGTCCCACACCGCGGTCGCGCCCCAGCGGCCCAGCGGCATCGGAGCGATCGTCCGCCACGTGCGGGTGGCCGGGTTGTAGGCGGCCGCGTTCCGGAAGAGCCTGTTGTGGTCGAAGGTGAAGCCGCCGGCGACGATCAGTTCCCTGCCGGTCCAGGTGCCCGCGGCGCTGCGCCGCGGCTGCAGCGGGGCGTTCGGGAGCTGCCGCCAGGTGTTGGTCCCGGGATCGTAGGCGGCTCCGCCGTTGGAGACGCCGGAGCAGCAGACACCGCCCCAGATGATGGCCTGGCGGCCGGTCCACGCCACCACCGCGGCTTCGTCGGGAGTCCCCAGGCGGGCGATCGGGCGCCAGGTGTTGGCAACCGGGTTATAGGAGCCATTGGTCAGGCCCATGACCAGCATCCGCGACCCGGTCCACACCGCGACATCGTCCGCCTCCAGCCCGGCCAGGGGCTTCGGGCCGGGGCGGAGCCTCGCCCACGTATCCGCGGCCGGGCGGTACGCGAACGTCACGCCCGGAACGATGCCATGAATGATCATCTCGTGGCCGGTCCACACGCTCACCAGGCCGGCCGGCGCCGTGGTGACCGGGGCCGCGGGCAGCAGCTTCCAGGACCCGGCCAGTGACCGGGCGGCCCCGGGAACAGAGGAGTGGCCGCGGCCCGGCAGCGCGGCATCCGCCCGGGCCACGGCTGCGGCCCGGCCGGTACCAGCGCTGCCACTGGCACCAGGTGCCAGGGCGATCACGACTCCCAGGGCGAGCGGGACACTGAGGAACAGCCCTCTGATCGCTCTGGCAGCGGTTAACGTCGAACGCCTGCGCATCGCTGGTGCCTCCCGAACGTATCGGCATCCGAGCGCCGGCACTGGCCGGCGGCCTGGCGTGGCGTCAGCAGCGCGGACAGCAAGCGCCGCGCTGGCCATCCTCCGCCGCCCCGACGCCGGGTGCCAGGGCCGAAGGTCCCACTGCGCATGGCTGGCCGCCGCGACGTCGACCTGAAACAACCACGGTAGCCGGATGAGATGACAGGTTGCCCGGCCATGCCGGTTGCCTTGCCGCCGCCAGATGAGTGCACCGGCGCGTGATCTGGCCGGCTCGACCGCAGCCATCAGGAACCCAAGCCAGCAGGTCCGCCGCCGCGCCTGACGGACACACCGCCACCAGTACGCGCGACCAGAACATCCTTTACGTGCCAGGCTGAGCATGGCAGTTGCGTGATGAGCGCCAGTACAGATCGGCGGGTAGGCGCGCCAGCGTTGCGGAACTTCCGTCACTCTCCGTCATCAGCTGTCGAGGCCAGCCTGCACTACCAGGTGGCTGCGCCTGATCGGGCATCTCTCATCGCGGCTGCTTCTGGCGTGGCCGCTACCCGGCTAGCAGTAATCGCTCGCTTGCCTGCAGCCTGCCGCGTGCCCGCGGCCCCGCGCCTCGCGGACCGTGATGCAAGCTCGCGGGGCGCGGTCTGAGACGCCCGTCCGGATAATGCATCGCGCCCGGACTGCCGCTCAGATTAAGGTTCCGGGCATGCCGTTCGCGAACGAGTTCAAGGACAAGTACGTCGCCCCGCATATCTCCAGCTTCACGGCCGCGACGATCCCGGACATGTCAGCCGTGAGCGAGGCGCAGGGCCGCTGGCTGCTGAGCTTCGTCCTGAACAGCGGCCTGGTCGTCACGATGGACGACGCGACAAGGCGGACGCTATACAACTTTCTGCGTCGAGCCGAGCTGGCGTTCCGGGATTACGAAGCGGCCCGCCAGGCGACGCTGTCCTACCTCACCAACCCGAACCCCGACGCGGCGTCTGAGTACATCATCGCTATCGGCCACTGGGAATCGTTCCTGTCGCAGGCGTACCAGGCGTGGTGCCTGCTGGTTAGGGGCCAGAAGATCCTCTTCGAGCCTGGCGACGGCTCGATCATGCAGCGGCTCAACCTGCTCTATAACCGTGCCAAGCACGCTGAGAGCGCTATTACGTCGCAGCAGCTTCCACCGGACGGCACGCTTCCGGTGTGGCTCCAGAACGACGGGCTGCACAGCGTGGAAGCGATCCTCACCTGCAGCGAGATGGCCGAGATGTTGGAGGATCTTGCTCGTTTTGCGGACGGTGCCCAGAATCCCCTAAGCGCTCGCGCAGAAACTACAGGGTGTTGTCCGAATAATTCCCTGGTCGTTTGTGGTATGTCGAATGGATGCTGACTGACGCTGAGATAGCCGCCCGTTACCTCAGGATCCGGCCGTACCTCGATGAGCGTCAGCGGCGGTTGTGGCTGGGGGTGGAGGCGCAGGCGCTGGGCCGGGCCGGTGCCGGGGTGGTGGCGCGGGCGACGGGGTCCGATGTCAAGACGGTGCGCAGGGGTCGTGACGAGGTCGAGGCGGGCCTGGAGCCGGACGGGCGGGTGCGCGGCCCTGGCGGCGGGCGGCCCTCGGTGACCGACCTCGACGGCGGGGTGCTGCCCGCACTGGAGGCGCTGGTCGATCCTGAGACCCGGGGCGATCCCATGTCGGCGCTGCGCTGGACGACGAAGTCGGCCGTCCATCTGGCCGGCGAGCTGACCGGGCAGGGCCACGCGGTGACGGCGCGGACCGTGGCCAGGCTGCTGACCGGGGCCGGGTACAGCCTGCAGGGCAGCGCCAGGACGGTCGGGGGGAAGCAGCACCCCGACCGTGACGCCCAGTTCCGGTACATCAACGCCCAGGTCACAGCGTTCCAGGACGACGGCAGCCCGGTGATCAGCGTGGACGCGAAGAAGAAGGAGAATGTCGGGAACTTCAGGAACGGCGGGGCGGAATGGGCGCCGCGCGGTCATCCCGAGCGGGTCAGCGTGCACGACTTCGCTGACGAGGAGCCGGGCAAGGCGGTGCCCTACGGGACCTGCGACCTGACCGCGAACACCGGCTGGGCCAGCGTCGGCACCGATCACGACACCGGCGCGTTCGCGGTCGCATCGATCCGGTCCTGGTGGCACGGCCCCGGCCGGGCCGCCTACCCGGACGCGTCCCGGCTGCTGATCACCGCTGATCCCGGCGGGCCCGACGGCGCCCGGCTGCGGCTGCGGAAGACCGGGCTGGCCGCGTTCGCCGCCGAGGCCGGCCTGGACATCACCGTGCTGCACCTGCCCCCGGGAACCAGCAAGTGGAACCGGATAGAGCACCGGCTGTTCTCCGCGATCACCATGAACTGGCGGGGCCGGCCGCTGATCTCCCATGAGGTCATCATCGAGACGATCAGCGCTGTCACCACCAGGACCGGCCTGACCGTCACCGCCGTCCTGGACACCGGAATCTACCCCAAGGGCATCAGGATCCCCGACAAGGACATGAAGGCCTTCGAGGCCCGGCACCTCCAGCGCCACGAGTTCCACGGCAACTGGAACTACACCATCCCAGCAGAACCGCCCGGCGAACCGACACGCCCGAGTGACGGGAGTTAATTATTGCGCGAGCGCTTAGTCAAGGAGCAGCCGCGCTAGGGCTGGCGCTGGCCGCGTGCGGCGGGGTCGTTCGGCACCGGATCGCGGTCGTAACGGTGACCGGCGAGAGCATGCGGCCGACATTTGCCCATGGTGACCGGGTGCTCGTCCGCCGGGCCGGGCTCGGCGAGCTTCGGACCGGCCTGATCGTTGTGGTCGAGAAGCCCGCAGAAAGCGGTGCTTGGGTCACGCCGCCCCCGCGCTGGCCGGGCAGATCCCGCGAATGGATGATCAAGAGAGTCGCCGCCCTGCCGGGCGATCCCACGCCAGATGTGCCGACGCCGATGCTGCCGTTTCCGTCCAAGCTCGCTGAACTGGCCGACCGGGCCGTTCCGGCGGAGAAACTCGTCGTGCTCGGCGACAACCCCGCGGGTAGCTATGACTCGCGGCACCTCGGGTACTTCCCGGCCGACCGACTCCTCGGCATCGTCCTTCGCCCGATTCACCCCGCCGGGCTGGGCGTCGGCTAGCGGCGCCGGCGGCGGGGGCTCAACTGGCCCAGACGCGACCAGGTGAGCATGATGAACACCGCAGCGAGCACCACCTGCAGCCCCATGTCCAGAAGCCAGACATGCGGAGTGTGATTCCACAGCGGGTCCGGCTTGGTCCCTGGCGTGGGCGGCGAGATCTGATTCAGGTTCGACGTCGACGCCATGGCACCGAAGCCCCACCGGGATGGCGAGAGCCAGGAGAACTGGTCGAGGCCGATCTTCCCGTTCAGCGGGAACACGCCGCCGCTCAGGACGACCTGGACCAGGACCACCACCACGAGCAGCGGCATGGTCTTGTCCGACGAGTTGACCAGGGCTGAAATCAGCAATCCGATGGTCATCGACGCGACCGCCAGCGCGGCGATGGCCAGCATCAGCTCAGCCAGCGGCACGGCGGTGATGAAGGCTCCGTTGGGCGGCAGCGGTCGGCCGACCACGCCGATCAGCACGAGCAGAACTGCCTGCACGGCGCTGATCACGCCGAGAACGACCAGCTTCGACCACAGGTAAGCGCCGGCGGACAGCCCGGCCGCCCGCTCCCTGGTGTAGATCGGGCGCTCCTTCACCAGTTCCCTGGCCGCGTTCGCTACCCCGGTGAGGCAGGCACCAAGTACCAAGACCAGCAGCACCGGCTGCGCGTTGCCGTTGTTTGGCCCAGTCAGGCCCCCAGCGTCGGGAACGGCGCGGATCAGGCCGCCGAGGATGATCGGCAGCAGCGCCAGCGCCGCCACGAAGTTGCGGTCCGAGGCGATGACCGCCAGATATCGCCGGACCAGGGTGGACAGCTGGGCCAGCCGATTCTGGGACCTCGGCGGCGGCGGGGCCTTCCGGACGGCTGCGCCGGCTGCCTGGTCGGCCTGGACCGCTGCCGTGACGTACCGGGCGTGATACGCCGAGGCCCGGTACTCCCCGGCCCAGTCCCGGCCCGGCTCAGCCTCGAACGCCCGGAACACCTGCGCCCAGCCAGGCTGGCCGAAATGCCGCAGCCCATCAGCGGGCGGACCGAAATACGCCACCTTCCCACCAGGCACCAGCACCAGCAGCCGGTCGCAGATATCAAGATTCGCCACACTGTGCGTCACCACGATGACCGTCCGCCCATCCCGGGCCAGACCGGACATCATCTCCATCACCGACATATCCAGGCCAGGATCCAGACCCGACGTCGGCTCATCCAGGAACAGCAGCGACGGCTTGGTCAGCAGCTCCAGAGCCACATTCACCCGCTTCTGCTGACCACCCGACAACGCCGACGCCCGCGTCCCCGCATGCGCCGTCAGCGACAGCTCACCCAGCACCTCACCGATCCGCCGCTCCCGCTCCTCCGCACTGGTATCCCGCGGGAACCGCAGCTCCGCCGCGAACCCCAGCGCCCGCCGCGCCGACAGCTGCGTATGCAAAATATTCTCCTGCGGCACCAGCCCGATCCGATGCCGCAGCTCCGCATAATCCGCATACAGATCACGACCGTCATACAGCACCACCCCCTCCGTCGCCGGCCGCATCCCCGTCAGCGCCCCCAGCAACGTCGACTTCCCCGCCCCGCTCGGCCCGATCACCCCCAGCAGGCACCGCTCCCCCAGCGGAAAACTCACATCATCCAAAATCACCTTCCCCCCCGGCAGCCGCACCGTCAGCCCCCGCGCATCCAGCGAGACATCACCCGTATCGATGAACTGCTGCAGCTCATCCCCGACCAGCCGGAACGCCGCCAGCCCCACCCCGATGACATCACTCTCCGAAACCCCCGCCGACACCACCCGCTGACCATTAACAAACGTCCCGTTATAACTGGCCAGATCCACAATCTCGTACCCGCCCCCAGCCGCCCTCCGCAGCTCAGCATGATGACGAGACACACTCAGATCAGAAACCACCACATCGTTGTCATCAGCCCGGCCAATCCGCAGCACCTTCGCCGGCAACCGCATAATCGAACTGGGCATCCGTTCGCTCAGGCCCGACGGCCGGCCTGACCGCAGCACCGTGGCTCCGGCCGGCGGCGGCATCAGCACACGGCCGCCCGGCAGGGCGGGATGGCCGTCCGGCCCGGCCCCGATCGAGCAGGACAGGACCGGACCGCTTTCCGGGTGGCCAAGCCGGACCTGGCAGAGGCCGGTGATCTCGACCCGCTGCACCCGCTGCGGGCCGACAAACGTCCCGTTGGTGCTGCCCACATCCTCAAGCAGCCACCGATCACCGTCCAGCCGCAGGATCGCGTGCTCCCAGGAGACCCTGGGCTCATCCACCACGATGTCCGACCGCGGATCGCGGCCCACCCGGTAGCTGCGCCCCGCCCGCAGCGTGCGATCAGACCCCTCGGTTCGCACCAGCAGTGCCGGAGCGGCGCCGGGGGAATCAGCGCCCTCGACCGTCATCTGCTCACTATAGAGCGATTTCTGCCACCAGGAAGTGTGCCCCGCGAGGCGTGAGCTCAGCCCGCCCGACAGTGATTCCCGGACCGGATAAGACCGGTCTCAGGCCGCGTTACCGGCCGTCGGCCAGCACCTCCACTCCAAGAACCGCTGCCCGAAAGGCCGGGTTTGATCCATGTCGCGCGAGGAATCGTCTTCCAGTCGCCGAACCGACCAAGTATGCATTGTGACGCCTGAATGATGGGAAGGTCCTGCGCCGAATGCACCCGCAGGTTGAATCCCGCACGGTATCCGGGCGGGATTCAGCCTCGCTGAGTACCTGCCGCACCTGCGGGTATGGGCTAGGCGGGGACAAGAGACCAGCACGGGGGACACGATGGCAACCAAGACCGACACGACCGAACACCGCATCTGTGACCTGTGCGGTACCGAGATGGGCAAGGATGACCTGGTCACGCTCTACCGGACCGACAACAAGCTGACGGGTGCCCGGTTTGCGGCAGCCGCCAAGCTCGGATCGCAGACCGGCAGGAATAACCAAACCGGCAGGAATAACGTAGACGTCTGCGCCGCGTGCCGGAAACGCCCGGTCAGTGATGTGCTGGCGCTCATGTACCCGCCGCAGATCTGATCACTGCCGCTCAGTCGGCCACCATCAGCTATCGATGCGCAAACGGGCGCAGCACCACGCCGAGCAGCCGCTCCGCTGGGATACAGCCGCAGAAGCGAGCGCGCCCGGCGGGCCGATCGTGAAAATCGCCCCGGCCCGCCGGGCACTGCGCTGCCGCGAGCTAACTCATCCGATCCGCCACAGGCCACGGCCGTGGGTGGCAACCAGCAGGTAGCCAGCGTCCGGCGACACTGCCAGGTCGACCGCCGGGGCGGCGGGCAGGTCGGCTCCCAGCCGGTGCCAGTCGCCAGGCGAGGAGGCCGACGTAGCGAACACGCCGATGTCGGTGCCGACCACCAGCTTGTGATGCCACAGCACCGAACTGTCGACCGGGATGTCCGGCAGATCGCCGCTGATGTCGGTCCACGTCGTACCGCCATTGAAGGACTCGAACACGTGGCCTACGCCGCCGCCGGGGATCCAATGACGCGAGAACGCGCCGTAGGTGACGATGACGTGCGCCGCATTGTGCGGGTCGATCGTGAAGGAGGTGGGAATCCGGTTGGGCAGCACCGACGAGCTGACGGTGTGCCAGGTCCCGCCGTAGTTGGTGTCGATGCCCGAGGTGAACGGCGCAGCCCCGCCCGGGTTGCAGCCGTTCCCGCACCAGCCAGCGTAGGTGACTTTCCCGCTGTCGGCGATGGCGTTGATCGAGTTGCCGGCTCCGGTGTCATGGACCGCAATCCAGTCACACGCCGACACCGAGCAGCTCGTGCTCCAGCCCTTGGACTGGTTGTCCCATACGAACTCGCCGCCAGCGACCCAATGGTTGATGTTGTGGATGTCGGCGCTGAAGGGAGCGATGAACCTGGGGTTCGGGTCACAGGGCTTGGCGACATAGATCGGGTTGAAGCAGGACGGCGAGATCGTCGAATAGACCTCGGTGCTGCCGTCCGAACGGCCGCCGTTAACGGTCGAGGCCATCGAGAGGTACACGTACTCGTTGACCGCCTGATTGCCGTTGGCCGGGTTGACGATGACGTCGCCGCCGTCGCCGCCGAATGGCGACACCATGTCCTGGGCGTGGGGTCGCAGCAAGCCGACCCCGTTGTCCTGCATTCCGCCCCAGATGAGGTCACCGCCACCGGGCGCGTGACCGATGCCCGCGTAGTAGTACTCCAGGGTGTGCAAGGTGGCATTCAGGTCGCGCCACTTCACGACTCCGACGTCGGCCAGCGGGTGGGCGTAGACACCGCCGTCATCGCCCACGTACAGCGTCCGGCCGCCAATCGCCAGCGCATGCTGGTCGGCGTGGACGGTGTTGGGACAGGTGTCCTTGGATGGAATCACACTCCAGCAGGCGTAGGGGAAGTTCCAGTACGGCCCGGTGGTCGTCCAGGTGGTACCCGCATCCGGCGTCTCGAAGATCTCTTCCAGACCGACGAACAGGTGCGAGTCGTTGGCCGGGTCGACGATAAGCGCCTGGTTGTACCACGCCTGTGCCCCGACCGTGCCGCCGGACAGCGCGTAGGCCGAATTGGCTGCGGCCAGCGTCGCGCTGGTCGCGATGAGCTTCCACGGTCCGGCGAGATGGCCGCTGGCCGATTCGTACACGCCCTTGAGGCTGACGGATGCCGTGGACTCAATCAGCGCGTAGAGAACCTTGCCGTCGGCGGAATAGGCGAACGTGGTGCGGCCGATGTCGGTAGCCGCGGCGAGGTCACCGGTCAGGGTGAGCTTGCTGAAGGTGTGGCCGCCATCGGTCGACTCATAGAAGCCGTTGTACGAGATGTCGGCCGGCAGGGTGCCGCCGCGCCAGCCCAGTGCGGCGATGACCACCTTGCCGCCGGTGCCGGGCTGGACCTTCACGTCGGTGATGAATGAGGTCCGGTACGGCGAGTTGGTGGGATTGGGATCTGGCTTCAACACGGTCGTCCAGGGCGACGTCAGATTCCACGCGGAGCGCCTGAGCAGGCCATGACTGGTCGCCGCGTACACGTGGCCGACTCCGTCGAAGGCCAGCCAGTAGACAAGGTCATTGGGCAGCGCGTTGCCGACCAGCCGCCACCTGTGGCCCTGATCGTCCGACCGGTAGATGCCATTGCCCGCGTACCCGTCCCCGCTGGTGTTGGCCTCGCCGGTGCCGACCCAGATCGAATGGTCGGCCGGATCGACGGCGAGTGCTCCAATGGATAGGTTGCTCTGCTCATCGAAGACCGGGGTCCAGTGCCTGCCGCCGTCCGTGGAGCGCCAGACGCCGCCCGCGGCGGCGCCCGCGTAGAGCGTGTCGCCATCCACGGCCACGGCGGTCATCCGGCCGGCCACGAGGCCGGCGCCGCCGCTGGAGTTGGACCAGATCGGGTCACGGTAGTTAAGCGCATCGGAGTTATAGGGCTGATCGGTGACTTCCCGCCAGTGACCGCCTTCCAGGGGCAGCCGCCGTGCCTGAGCGGCAGCAGCGGCGAAGGCATTCGCGCTGACCGAGATGGCTGGCGCGGTGCGAACGAAGGCAAACTGCGCGGCCGACGTCATGATCGCATCGGACTCGCCCCCGTCCGCGCTGGCAGCCCCACGGTGCGATCCGCGGACACCGGAGAGCAGCCCGGCTGGCCCCGGATGCGGACGGCCGGTCGGCGACGCCGATACCGGCAAAGTGCTGACCATCGCGGTCAGAGCAACTACCGAACCTGCCGTAACGAACTTCAGGCCCGCCCATCGGGTACGGCGCATGGATTCCCCAATCTTCTGGTACTGCCGCGGCCAACACGCGACCATGCCGGTACCTGCGGCTCCTGCCGGCCGACTCTACTGCGGGAAACCCGGCGATGTCATCTCTCGGTCGATTCACCTACCAACCCGCCTATTCCGCCGGACCGTGCTACCAGATCTGTTGCGTCGCGTGCGAGCTCCGGTCGACTGATGGCACCATCTCGGGGCGCTTGAAGACAGACTGGATCGCCACTCAGCCAGGTCCCTGCAGGGTTAGCCACACGGACTTGGCCTGCCGGCGCGCCGAGCTGAACCAGTAGCTGCCCCGTGGGTACTCGAAATGCAGGAACATCTGGACTATCGGGTCCTTCCAGATCAGGCCGGACGGCTGCACCAGAATGCGCTCGCCGAACGCCAGATCCCTGACGAAGATGTTGCCAGGGCTGTGCAGCAGCAGCAGCCCGGGTCCGCCCTGGGCGGTGAAGCGGTCCAGCATCTGGCCGAGCGGGTAGTGCCACTCCCGCTCGCTACCGATCCGCGTGGTGAACCACACACCGGTTTTCGTCCACTGGTAGGTGACGTTGCCGGTGGCGACCAGGAAGCGGTGCTCGACCACATCCACGGCCTGGTTGTGCTGCAGCGGTATCGCCAGGGTCTCGCCGGGCTCGTCGGCGCTGAACGCGATATGGCCAGGCCCGCGGGCAC
The DNA here is from genome assembly GCA_963850875.1 of uncultured Actinomycetota bacterium. Classification (GTDB taxonomy): domain Bacteria; phylum Actinomycetota; class Actinomycetes; order Streptosporangiales; family Streptosporangiaceae; genus Chersky-822. The sequence continues at coordinate 176,812 of CAWKNA010000002.1, read as the reverse complement.
TCATCATGATCAGCGGCATCCCGGCCAGCACCCGGTTCCACCCGCCGCCCATCTTCAGCGCATCCAGCCGCACATTGGTATCGGTGTGCAGCAGCACATGGTGCGAGAAGTAGACCCAGTCCTCCTCGTGCATGTTCATCTCGGCCACCGGCACGTACGTGCCGCTGATCTGGCAGGTGGACCGGTTGAAACGGATCCTGGCCATGTCTACCGGGCAACTTTACAGTCAGCCCGACCGGTTACGGCCGCAACGGCGGGCAGTCCGGCACCAGCTGCCCCCGCTCCTGAAGAAATCTGTACAGCGGCGTGGTCTGCGGATAGTGGCCCCAGCAATGGTCGCCCTCAGCCTGGCCGGCGATACCCCGGCCGATCCCGCCGAGGAGCTGTCTGCGCACCGGCGATAGCGCCTCGAATGCCTGCTCGGCATGCAGGTCCCCGAGCTGGTCGCGGATCGCTACCCAGCGCGGCGTGTACCCGAAGAAAATGGCCTTCCGGACGATATCTGAGTAGTTGGGTGTCCGGGCGTGCCACAGGCGCCGGTCGAAGAACACCGCGTCACCAGGCTGCGCGCACACCTCGATAGCGCCCTGCGGTTCTGGCCATTCCAGGTCACGCCGAGGCGGCCCGTCGATCCAGTTCCGAGTATGACTGCCGGGAATGACCTTCAGGTTGCCGCGCCCTGGTTCGGAGACATCGGAGAGCCAGTAGCCGAGTTTCACCGACATCCGCGGGCGTGGCTCACCTTCCAGCTCGCGATTCTGCCGGCCGCCATCTTGGTGCCAATCGAACCGGTAGGGGGGCTGCGTTCGGATCGGCGGGTGCACATCGAGGTGCGAGTGGTAGATGTGCACGTTCCACCCGAGGATCGACCACACCAGCGGAAACGTCTTGGGATGGTCGATCAGGCCCACCGCTTCGCGGCAGTTCGCGACCGCGCTGAGCAGGTGCATCGGTCCTCTGGCACAGACCCGGCCTACGGCCAGCTGTGCTGCGTACACCAGGTCGAGCGCGTCGCGGTAGAACGCCACTTCCGACCCGGTCAGCGCGCGACGGATTAGCAGGAAGCCGTCCCGCTCGAAACCTTCGCGCTGCTGGGCCGTCATCGCCGCGGTAGCACGGGCCGATGCCGCTTGCGCCGCAACCGTGATTGTCATCTCAGCACCTCCGCGCACTCGTACCTGGCCGTTATCTCTGAGACCCGCGAAGCCGCGCGATTGTTGCGCGGCCAAGGCAAGATGCTGCGGTCCGCGGCTCCGCGGCCGCTCGGCCACTAGGCTCCCGCCAGCGATAGGGCCGGCTGTGATGCAACGTTCTGGGTGCCGAGCGGGTCAGGGTAGTAACGGAGGACGATTGCCCGACGCAAGCCTGGCCAGGGACAGCTTCGGCGAGTTCGTCGCCGGTGCGCTACCTGGCCTGCTCCGCTTCGGTCACGTACTCACCGGTGACCCTCGTGAAGCCGAGGACCTGGTTCAGGAAGCGCTGGCCCGGTCGTTGCGCCACTGGCGTTCGGTGCGAAGCGCCGACGCCGGCCCTTACGTGCGCCGGGCCATGGTCAACTCCCATATCACCCGCTGGCGGCGGTGGGAAGCTCGGGTGCGGCTCGGGGAGGTGCCTGACTGGGGCGCCGACGACCCGGCGATGCGGCGTGGCGAGGACTGGGATCGGCTGCGCCGCGCGCTCGTCCGGCTCCCGGTGCGGCAGCGGACGGTCCTTGTGCTGCGCTACTACGAGGATCTGCCCGACGCCAGGATCGCGGAGCTGATGAACTGCCGACCCGGCACGGTGCGAAGTCAGGCGGCGCGCGGGTTGGCTTCGCTCAGGTCTCTGCTTGAGCCGGAGCCGGAGACCGTACCCGGGGGGGCGACCTATGACCAGTGAGGACCAGCTGCGGCGACTGATGCGCGACCCTGGATGGTCGCTGCCAGCCTGGCCGGACGCGCAGGCGCGGGTGCGGCGGGCAGCGCGCCGACAGCGGCTGACCGCCGCGAGTGTGTGCGCCGTGCTGGCCGTCATCATCACGACGGCAGCCGTGGTACCGGTCGCACTGATGGGCCGGGTCTCCCGTGGAGTAACGCAAGGCCCGGTGCGAAACCGTGTTCCAAAGACCGTGCCTTCTCGGCCGGCCCGGCAAACGATATTTCCTCCGGTCGGGACGGCCGGATTCCCGGCGAGCATCTACCCGGCAGCCACCAAGCCACGGGCCGCAGCCGGCGCGCTGAGGCTGTGCCCCGACCCCGTAGGGCTGGAGGCCCCGGGACCGGCCACCCCAGCCGCCGCCATCTTCGTCCTGCGAAGGCTGGGCCAGGGACTTAGCAGCGATTTGCACCTCAGCGACAGGTCCGCTTGGCCGCTGCTCGTCACCATCTGGCAGTCTGGCGGCTTCCGGCTGCTCGCGCCGACCCGGACATCCGTCCGCTATTCCGGGCCGCTGCAGCCGAACGGCAGCGTGCCGGCCGGTCTTCAGCAAGCCATCGTCGCCGACTGCGGCGCGGGCGTGGCCCGCGCGACGTGGGTAATCGTCTACGGTCCGCCAAACAAGCCGGCGCTTGACGCGGTCATTCTCTTTCTCACCCGTCGCGGCCACATGCTCTTCTACAACACCGTATGAGCCTGGCACCCTGGATCGGACCGTCTGTCAAAGCGGGCAACCCCTCGGGATCGGACGCGCTCTTAAGAGAGACGAGCGAGGGCGGACAATGGATACTTCCCTGGTTCCCCTGGTTGGGCGGAGCGTACGCCGCGCACGGTTGCGAAGAGCGCGGGCGGGCTGGTGTACGTCGGGGCGTCCACCGGGATGGCCTCGGGCGAGTTCTACGCGTTCGGCCGCTGAGCTGCCTGGCAACTTATCGCCGGTAGCTGATGGCTTCCAGCGAGACGAAGGTGGCGTAGTCCTTGACGGCCGGCGACCTGGGATCGATCAGCCTGATTGTCCCGTCGGTCTCGATGGCCAGGTCGGCGTAGCTGCCGCCGAACGTGGACACGATGGTGTACACGGCGCGCGCAGGCCGGGCGGCGGGGGCAGGGTGCCGATCAGGTTAGCGCCGGACCCGGAGCCGCTGGTCTGGGCGGCCGCGCCTTGCAGGTGCACGATGCCAGAGCTATCGGTGTACCAGGCGGGGGGCCAGGCCAATGAGAGCGGCGGCGGCGCTCAGCCAGGATGCGGGTCGCGTCACGGGTGGCCAGGCCGACGGCTGGATCTGGCTCATGGTGCGTCTCCTTGCCTGGTTGCTGCCTCCGGGCCGGAGTGACCGTCCGGTGGGCCGCTGCACGGGCCGGGTGGCTGTCAGGCAGAGGTACGCATCCGGGGAATCACGTAGTTCAGCCAAGCGCCCGCGCCGGGAGGCCCGCGACCCTAAAGCAGTGTGACGGCCACCCGCGCCGGGAGGCCCGCGACCCTAAAGCAGTGTGACGGCCACCCGCGCCGGGAGGCCCGCGACCCTAAAGCAGTGTGACGGCCGCCCGTGCCGCGTCCTTTTCGATCCGGCGCCAAGGGCGGCCGGCGGTGAGCAGCTCGCCACCGCGCGCAATCCGGCCGCCGCAGCCTCCTGCGCGGCCCGCTCGACCTGGCCGATCATCTCCTCCGCCGCCGCGAGGTCCAGACCGACCGCGACGTGGTAGGGCTGGGCGGGCAGCGCGGCAGTCAGCAGCCCGACCTCCCGCCGCGTCACGAATCCGGGTGCCGCAGCGACGCCATTCAGTGCGACGATGACAGCCGACCCGGTCCTGGTCACCACGCCCACGGCGACTTCTCCGGCTGCCACCAGACCGACGGTAGCCAGCCTGCGCCATTCCGGCAAACACCTGCTATGGGTCGGCCACGGCACGGTTTAGGCTTGGCGGCCAGGGATGCGACCGGCTCGTTGGCCGGGCGCCTAGAGGTCGGCGGAGAAGACGCGGATGGCAACGACTGGCGTGGCTGTGGTAACCGGGGCAGGATCCGGACTCGGCCGGTGCATTGCCCGGACGTTGCTGGCGGCGGGGTGGCAGGTCGCGGTGGCCGGGCGGCGCGGACGCGAGCTTGATGAGACCACGGCCGCCGCCGCGTCGCCTGCCGACTCCGCGCTGGCCGTTCCGACCGATGTCAGCGTGCCTGAATCCGTCGCTGGACTGTTCGACGCGGTTCACCGCCGCTGGGGGCGCGTCGACCTGCTGGTCAACAACGCCGGCCTATTCGGCCCGACAGGTGCGGTGGACGAGATCTCCTGGTCGGACTGGCAGCAGGTGGTGGACATCAATCTCACCGGCGCGTTCCTGTGTGCCCAGCACGCGGTGCGGATGATGAAGGCCCAGCGTCCACGCGGCGGGCGGATCATCAACAACGGCTCGATTTCCGCGCACACCCCGCGGCCGAACAGCGTCGCCTATACCGCCACCAAGCACGCGATCACCGGCCTGACGAAGTCGATCTCCCTCGACGGCCGAAGGTTCGACATAGCCTGCGGCCAGATCGACATCGGCAATGCCGCTACTGACCTGACTCAGCGGATAAGCCAGGGTGCACTGCAAGCTGACGGTTCCGTGGTCCCGGAACCTACCTTCGATGCTCAGCACGTCGCCGACGCCGTGCTTTACATGGCGGCCCTGCCGCTGGACGCCAACGTGCAATTCCTGACGATCACGGCGACCAAGATGCCCTTCATCGGCAGGGGATGAGACGGCACAGTCCCGTTCGGCATCCCGCTCTGGTCTGCGCTGGTCAGCGGGGACTGGCGCGGAGGGGGCGGCCGGGCCGGGCATCGGTCACGATGTCGCCATCTCGGACCACGAAGGTGCCGTTGACCAGGACGTGCCGGATGCCGGTGGACGGGCGGGTGCTGTTGGTGTAGGTGGCCTGGTCACTGATCGTGACCGGGTCGAGGACGACGATGTCAGCGTCGCTGCCGCTGCGCAGCCGGCCCTTGCTGCGCATGGCTGGCACCCGGTCCTGCAGTTGTCGGGCCGACTGCAGGCTGCATTTGCTCAGCGCCTGGGACAGGCTCAGCGGTCCGCCGTCGCGGGTGAGCAGGCGCAGCGCCCGCGAGAACGTCCCGGCGGTCCGCGGATGGGTGATCGCGGTCTCTGGCAATGGCCAGCTCAGCGGGTCGTGCGCCGGCCCGGTCCAGGTCAGCGGCATGGCGTCACTGGCCACGATCGCGCCAGGGAAGGTCAGGGACCGCATCAGCAGCCGACGGTCGGCCGGGTCATCCTCGTCGAGAAGATCGATGATCGCCAGTCCGCCGGGATCGGCCTGCCTCAGCTCGCGCAGCCGGTCCGCGCTGGCGATCCGCTCGCCGGTCGGCGCGTAGGTGAGCGAGGACGGCGACAACCCGCGCGCGCCGAGCCGCTCTGGCGCGAGGAATGCGGCGCCGATGCCGGTCATGCCTGATCCGTAAGGGTAAGCCTCGGTGGTGATCCGCGCCCCGGCTGCCTGCGCCCGGCCGACCAGGTCAAGTACCCGGTCGATGTGCCGCTGCGAGGTGCTGTTGACGTGACAGTAATGCATCGCAGCGCCGGTCTGGCCGGCCGCGCGGACGATCTCCTCCGCGCCGTCGATGACGGCATCGGGGGCGATCTCGATCAGGTCACGCGCGTGCGTGAACGTGGGCAGGCCGGCTTCGGCAGCCAGCCCGGCGACCTGCAGGTATTCGGCCGGGTCGGTCCCCGGAGCGTACCCGAGGAGCACGCCGATGCCGAGCGCACCGTCGGCCAGGTCGGCCGACAGCCGGGCCAGCATCGCGGTGATCTCCGCAGCCGCGGCCTGGCGCTGCCAGGCCGGGCTGGAGATATTGGCAAGGAACGTGGCCAGCGTGCCATCCAGTGCCACTCCGGCGACTGCCTCCATCCTGGCCAGCGCCCACGACGTGGCGAAGCCGTAGTTGACCGGCCGGCCCTGCGCCGCCGCGCCGCGGTAAGCGGCAGCCACCGGACTGACGCCCGCCTCCAGCTCGAGCGCCGTCGTGACGCCATCGCAGGCTTGGAGCCACAGGCCCGCGATGTCACTGACGTGACTGTGCAGGTCCACGAATCCGGCAGTCACCACCAGACCGGCCACATCGAACTCGGCCCGCGCCGGTCCCAGCCCGGTCCCGATCTCTGCCACCCGGCCCGCCGCGACAGCGACATCCCGCACCGCATCAAGGCCGGACTCGGGATCGATCACCCGCCCTCCGCGCAGCACGATGTCCCAGTCGCTCACCTGGCGCCTCCCTTGGGCTCAGCTACCATCGGGGAACCCGCCGCGGGGCGAGACCACCGGATAATGCGGCAGCGTCTTGGGCGCGGGTAGCTGCGCCCGCCACCCATCCGGGTAGGGTTCGATGCCACGCCACAGCGGCGACTGGGGGGCGGGTTCGACGGTCAGCCGCTCGATCGAGTCCCGCAGGGCGCATACGGCCTGAGTGCCAAAGCGGTCTTCCCATTGGAGTTCGACTGCGTCGGCCCAGTGCAGATAGGTGTCCCGAGCATTGCGGCCCTTCGGAGTCAGCCGGGCCACCTTGAACCGGCTGCCTGCCGGGTCTGGCCCGACCACCAGGTAGCGATGCTCTTCGAGGCTGCCCAGGAAGTTGTCGATCGACATCTTCGCCACGCCGGTCAGCGCCGGAATTTCGTGCCTGGTCGTCCGATGCGGCATCTGATGCTCGAACTCGTTGTCGAACTCGATGGTGAACGCCACCAGCAACTGCGATACCACGGCCGCCAGCGGCAGGCGTGCACCGCTGCTTCGCGTGTCTCCCACAGCGGCGATCTTCCCATTCCGGAGACAACCCACAACCGCTCGCGGTGCCCGATGACCAACCGTCGCTCGCGGTACCCGATGACCGACCGCCTCTGACGCGTGGGTGCGGTGTGGGGCGAGGCGCCACTGCCCGCCGGCCCGGCGGGCAATCCTCGAAGAAACCGCAGCCCTGGGCGACTTCCTGGCCGATCGGATGCCGGCACTGCTGCAGGAGTGGCATGCGCACCGCGAAGCGCTGCGCGCGGCGGAGCGGCCGACCGGCCCAAAGGGCGACGGCCCCGATTGACTCGAACGTTCGCCCCCCCGGCGGCGAGCTGCCGCGACCAGAAAGAGGAGACCATGCCTGCAACTTCGAGTCGGCCCGCTGTGCACGCGACCGGGCTGCGCAAGTCCTACGGTGACCACACCGTGCTTGATGGCATCGACCTGAGCGTCCCCGAGGGGACGGTCTTCTGCCTGCTCGGCCCGAACGGGGCGGGTAACGCGATGATCGGCCTGCTGCTGCTGCCATTCCTCAGCAGCGCCTTCGTGCCAACGCAGACCATGCCCGGCTGGCTGCAGGCGTTCACCGCGAATCAGCCGATGACCCCGATCGGCGAGACGATGCGCGGGCTGCTGATCGGAACGCACATCGGCGACAGCGGCGTGCTGGCCATCGTGTGGTTGGCCAGCTCCAAACAGTCGAACACCTAAGCTCACTAATCGAGGCCCCAGGCCGGCCCACAGACAGGAGATGCCGTGGCGAATGTGGTGGTCACCGGCGGGGCCGGCTTCCTGGGCTCACGTCTCGCCCGGGTACTGCTGGCCGCGGGCTCGCTCGACGTGGCAGGCAGCGGAGCGCGCCAGCTATCCCGGCTGACGCTCATCGACCGTTCGCCGGTTCCCGCGGATCTCGCCGCGGACCAGCGGGTGGCTGCGATCCGCGGCGATCTCGACGAACTGCTGGATCCCGCCCACGCCGGGCGGGGCGCGCTGGCCGGCGCGGACGTGATCTTCCATCTCGCCGCGGCCGTCAGCGGCGAATGCGAAGCGGACTTCGACCTCGGCATCCGAGCGAACCTGCGTGCCACCGAGTCGCTGCTCGCGTCGTGCCGCGCACTCGGCACGAACCCGGTCGTGGTGTTCGCGAGTTCCGCCGCCGTCTTCGGGGCGACCAGCGAGCAACCGCTCCCGGCGGTGCTGGACGATCACACCGCGCCGAACCCGCAGACCAGCTACGGCACGCAGAAGGTCATCATTGAGTACCTGCTGGCCGACTACACCCGTAAGGGGTTCCTGCGCGGACGCGCCATCCGGCTGATGACCATCAGCGTGCGCCCGGGGCGGCCCAACGCGGCGGCGTCGGGTTTCCTGTCGAGCATCATCCGCGAGCCGCTGGCGGGCCAGCGTGCGATCTGCCCGGTGGACGCGCAGACCGAGGTGGCGCTCGCGTCGCCGACCCGGGCCATCGACGGGCTGCTCTGCGCCGCCACGTCGTCCGACCGGGCCTGGGGTGGCCGGACCGCGGTCAACCTGCCGGCCCTCACGATGACCGTCGCGGACATGGTCACCGCGCTGGACCGGGTGGCCGGACCTAAGGTGACGGCGCTGATCGACTGGGTTCTCGACCCGGCAGTGGCCGCAATCGTAACCGGCTGGCCCGCCCGGTTTCGCTCCGAGCGCGCGGCCCGGCTTGGCCTGGCCGCTGACCCGGACTTCGACTCCGTCATCAAGATGCATCTGGCCGAAACCCGGTCAGCCTGCAGCGATGATCAATAAACGGCGGTCGAAGGGCTGCAAGAGCAGGATTCAGCGCACGGTGCCTGCTCGGTCAGCCGGTCTGCTTCGCGAACGCCTGCTGCGCCAGCGGGTGGCTGGGGTCAAGGATCAGCGGCTGACTCTGCGCCTCGGCCTGGCTGACCTGACCGGCGAGATCGGAGCCCGGAGTCGCATAAAGCACATGGACCCGCGCATCACCGGAACCAGGCGGACCTACCGGAGCTACGGCCGCCGGGTTGCCCTGAGCGTCGGTGACCCACAGCTGAAAGCTGTCCTGCTTGAAAAATGCGATCTCGGTAATGGGGCTCGGGTAGTGATGCACTCCTCCGCCGGTCGGCAGCACGCCGGTATGAGCCGGTGTCGGCAGCGGAACGCTGGCGTTGCAGATCGAGTCGGTCCACTGAGCGACTCCGGCCGCGTCGGTGATCGGAGTGTCGAGCAACTGCTGGATGCCCAGTTCCTGCGCAGCATCAGGAAAGGCGGCGTACAGACGCTTCGCGTTTTGCCGGATCAGGTCAACCTTGCCGGGATCCGCGCAGAACTGTGACGACCATTCCATGCCGACGAGATTCCGCACCAGGAACCAGCCCTGAGCATCCTTGAGCCACAAGCCACCGCCGTGGTGGTCCTCATATGGCGGCTGGCCATAGATCAGCGTGCTGACCTGGCCCGCCATCTGGGTCATTATCTGCCGGGAGTGGACGTACTCCGGTGAGTCACTGCGCTGAGGATGGCCAGGGATGTTGATCGTCCACGGCTGGTCCTCGTGTTCCTGATGATCTTGGGTCGGGTCGGGCGGGACTACGGGCTGAGTCACGATCACTCCAAATGCCGGCAAGGGTCCAGCATGACCTTGGTGATCAGCCGCGCGCAACCTGGGCGCCAAGATTCGCCTGGCCGCAGACCGGTGCTGCCGGGTCCGGGCGAGGCTGCCGAGTCCGGCCCGTGGGCGTGTCGGTTGCCTACCGCTTGCGCGCGACTCCGCAGAATTCGTCCACCTCGGCGGGCTGCCCGTTCGCCCCGCCTCGTCGGTGTCGGAGATGTGGTGCAAGATGCCCAGCAGCATGAGCGCGACAGGGCCGGTGAGGTCGAGGGTCCGCGCCGCCTCGGCAAGGACATTCGGCCACCTTGTCACCAGCCTCCCGGTCGGCGGCGAAGTTGTCCTTGCCGCCCAGCCAGTAGTTCCAGATCCGGGCTGAGTGCGACACCGTCCGCAGGGCCCAACCGGGGCATTACCGCCGGCCAGAGCTGCCGGGCAGCGGGGCGCCAGGGACCGTCAGCCTGCGTGGTCGATGCAGGTCCAGGTGACGGAACCGGAGATGGTCGGAGACTTCTGGCCTGAGACGGGTGCGTCCTTGAAGGTGAACGAGCCGGAGCCCTCTGGGTTGACGGTGAGCGTGGCCACTGACGCGGAACTCACGTCGTAGTAGGTGGCATCGTGGATCCTGACCCCGGATATGCCAAGCAGGTCGCCGACGCCGTAGCTGCCTGGGCCCTTCCACCGACCGCTGATCAGGGTGACGTTCACTGTCGCCGGGGCGGTGATATCGCTGATCGTGTTGGGGACCTGCCAGGTGTCGCCCCGTTACAACTCCCCCGACGGCGTAATCGAGCCGGTTCCGAGGACGGGCCGCTGCCATTAGTTCCGGCGCGCGTAAGCGCCGGCCGAGATTGCCGACGAAGCGACACCAGCGGACTCCCTGTAATCGCCTTGTAACGAGCCCTCATGACGATGGCACCGTTACCGCACTGGACGCGGTGACCGCAGCCATCGGCACAAGGACCGAACGGCGCGATTATCGACCGGCCGGTCGCCATATCGGCGGGAGCAGCGATCTCGGTGCAGAACTTGGTGCTGCGCGGCCTGCCCGGCAAACATCATCGGCGGCCCGAGCGATGCCGAATCAGGCAGCGCGGACGCTATGGCCATCGACTGACCCGCCGGTCGGCAGGCTCGGGTCTAGGCCAGGCTTGCGGTGTGGCGCACCTGCGCCACACCGCAGAGTCAGTCCTCTAGTTCGACCTTGCCCTGCAGATATTCCTCCCGGCTGATGTCGCCGTGCGCGTAGCGCAGCCGCAGCGCATCCTGGGCTTCCTGCACGCCGGGTGGCACGGTGGCGCTGATCTGGCGCGGGCTGCCGCGATCCCGGTTGGTCAGAGCTCGTGCCACCCAGACTCCGCCGGTTACCAACAGCACCGCCAGGGCCAGGGCTAGCAGGCTCCACAGCAGAATCCAGGCGCCGCCCATCATTCCGCCCATGGCATCTCATCCCTCTCGCGGCTCATGGCCGGTTCTGTCATTCTGCGACGCAGGCAGCCGCACAAGTCGACTCAGCCCAACTCCGCCAGTGCCCGCGACCACATCCTCAGGCTCGCCGGCCAGCGCGATGCCACAAAGGGCCGGACGTCCCCGGCCGCAATGACCAACGACTCCGATCCAGGCGCCTCATGGATCTCGTTCTCGCGTGCTGCAAGCATCGAGCTATGGCTTCCAGACCCGGCGGGCGGACATCGGCATGACGAAGCACGCAGGCTCGCCAAGCAGTCCGGCGGCAAGATGCCAGCGGGTCAGGCGAGGGATCGTCCTGGGCCTGGTCGCGGGGTCAATGTCGGTCACCCTGGGCGCGTGCGCCTCGTCGCCGGCGAAGAGGTGCACCGCCTGGTGCTTTGCGCCCCGTTCACGGGAAACGGCACGGTGGTGCCCTCGCAGGCAGCAATCCGTGCGCTCACCAAGATCCCTGGGGCAAGGCTGGTGCTCTACCCCGATGCCGGGCATGCGTTCTTGTTTCAGGAAGGGGCGACCTTCGCATTCCAGATCGAGTCGTTTCTTGCCGGGGGGCCCAGGCCTCTAAGCGTATCCAGCATGCGCCAGCAGTTCCTGGCCGGCGAAGCCTCAGTTAGCGCCGCCGGCAAGCCTTGGGATTCGAGGCTCAAAGCCCTGCACTCCGACGCGACCTCAGCTCAGGTAACCCGGGTCGACCAGCCTTTCGCCAGCACCTTTACTAAGTTCGACAACCAACAACCACGACGAAAACCGCCGAGACTGCTCAAGCAGCAGCCGCCACACTGCGAACGGCCCTCGGGCTTCCGCCCGTGCACTGAGCGCATACCCGTGCGCTGAGCCCATAGCAGTTAGGTCCGGGTCGTCAAGCTAACTCGTCCTGGCGCAACCGAACGCCGAATCCGGTGGTGGCAAGTCGCAGCAGTACCTGACCAGGTGCTGTCAGGCTGGCGACCTTTGCTGCGGTGAGTTCCTCAAGTTCGGCCAAGACTGCGGCGTACCGGTCCTGACCTTGTCGCCGGGCCCGGCTCAGCGCGAACGCGTTCGCCCATACCTTCTTGCGCGACTCGCGAAGAAACCGCTGCGTGCCAACCCGGCTCAATGGCCGCAGCATGCGGTCAAGCAGTGGACCCGGGCCGGAGATCTTGACCAGCTCGGTCTCCTCGGCAGCTACCCGTGCGGCAAGCACCCGGTCAATCGTCTCGTGATCCGCTTCCCGGCGCGCCATCAGGACCGCGTCATCGAACTCGCTGTCGCTGATTACCCCGACGATGGCCTGCGGCAAGTCGAAGTTAATGTGAGCGTTCATCCCGAGCAGCACATGGCGCAGCGCAGGCAGTTCCCGTGCTGCGCCGAAGGCTACCTGCCACGGCCGGGAGGGCAGATGGCCCGCCGTCGCGGTCTCCAGGGCATCCACGTATAGGCCGGCAAAGGCGACATCCCAGCGTTCCACCCATTCAGCATCAAGGAAACCGCCGCGGCGGATCTCCTGGCTAGCCGCGATCGTCGTGCGGAGGTAGGTGGCATGGAAATACTGCCGCGGGTCATCGGCCGCTTGAAGCGGTTCTAGTAGTGCCTGCATATGGTCGATCAGGCCCTCGATCACGCGGCCAATATAACGGCCAGCGGCGCAGCGCGCTGACAGTCTAAGCCGGACCGGTGAGGTTTATTCCCATCGGATGCCCTAGCGGCGTACGCTGCGATAATTACCGGGCGCCGGGCGCTGGGCGCCGGGAGCTGGGGCGGGCGACATGGAAACGCTTATGGTGTTCGGCAGGTTGCTGCTGCTGGCTGCGAACCGGTCAGCGAGCTTGACGGAGGCCGCGGCATGGTAAGCCCGCCTGCTGACCTGGTCACCCGTGGAATGCGGCGGATGCTGTGGGTCGCGGCCGGCCTGGTGCTGGTGCAGGGAAGCATCCTGCTCGCCGCGCACGACAACACGGCCCGCTATTTCAGCTGGACGATCGCCGTGCCGGTAACAGCTGCCTTCCTCGGCGCTGGCTACCTGTCCGCTGCGGTGCTCGAATCCCTGGCGGCTCGTCAGAGCAGCTGGCAGCGGGCCAGGATCGCCGTCCCCGGCGTGCTCGCCTTCACCACGCTGACGCTGCTGGTGACCTTGGTGCATCTGAGCAAGTTCCACCTGGGCGGCGCCGCCGCGATGCTAACGCGTACGCTCACCTGGGGCTGGCTGGCGATCTACGTCGGCGTTCCGCCGGTCCTGGCCTTCTTGTGGTGGCGCCAGGCGCGAACCGTGTCCGGCACCGCGCCGGAGGGCCGACATCTGCCGCCGATTGTGCGGGCCATCCTGGGCGTACAGGGGGCCGTGATGCTGGCGCTCGGCGCAGCGCTGCTCATCGCGCCGGTCCAGACGGCCAAGCTGTGGCCGTGGCCGCTGACCGCCCTGACCGGCCGCGCCGTGGGCGCCTGGCTGGCCGGACTCGGCATCATCGCTGCTCAGTCCTGGTACGTCAATAGTCGTGAGGTCGCGGCCATCGCCTTCCCGGCCATCGTCGTGTACGCGGCGCTGCAGCTGGTTGTGCTGGCCGGGTTCACCGGCTCGATGCACTGGAACCACGCACAGGCCTGGTGCTACCTGGTCTTCCTGGTCAGCCTGCTGGCCGTCGGCGTGGTTGGCCTGACCGGCGTGGTCAAACCCAGCTGACTCCGCCTCCGCCACGGTCAGGACGGTGATCAACGTCCGGCCGCCCAGGCCGTCCACGCCTGCAGCCAGGCCGATAGCAGCGGCTCGCCCACCTCCCGGCGAGCTATCAGGGCCGGTCCGGGGTCCTGGTCTGCCACAGATCGGCGTTGCGCCCAGTAGTATGCCCAGCCCTGCTGGGCCGGCTTACTCGGGACATCTTCGCCGCTGACCGTGTGCCGGAGCGTCTCATCGATAGCGGCCTCGCGCAGCCGAGGCTCGGTCGCGAACCACCCGGCCTGTTCCTGCAGATGCGTGAGGTGGTTGACCATGAGGGTCACGATCTCGTCGGCCTGGCGTTCACCGATTCCGCCGATGCGCGCCTGCTCGCGTACCGCTCGCTGCCACAGCGCATGCATGGTCGCGCCGTCACCAGCCCGGTGCCTGGCTGAGCGTCCGGCCCGCAACGCCTCGACCAGCCGCGCCTGAGCGGCCAGTGCCGCCTCGGCCAGCGCGCGGCACGCCGCGACACCGCTCGCCGGTTCCAGTACCGGCGGCGGCTGCCGCCGGTACTGCTCGGCTAGCCGGCCGAGCATTTCGCTCCGTCCATGCAGATACGGGGCGAGATCGACCACCTGGTCTAGCCGCACCGAGCCTGGATCGACACCGCGACCGAGAACGGTCAGGCTCAGCCCGCCGGCCAGCGCCTGCGCCGTCCAGATATTCCCATGCCGGACAGCCAGGCCACTGACGCTCTCGCTGCCGACGGCCAGGTCCATGGCGGAATAATCCGGCGGCTCGTCGGGGTCCTCTTCGTCGACACCAGCGTGGGAAGCGATTCGGTTTCGCTCCTGATCGATCACCCGGAGCAGCCCCGCCTCAGCCTCCCGGCCAGCCGCAGCAGCCTCCCGGCCAGCCGCAGCAGCCTCCCGGCCAGCCGCAGCGGCCTCCCTGGCTGAGGTGGTAACGATCATCCACGGCCCGGCGGGCTGTGCCCAGTCCCCGTAAGCCAGGCCGATGCTGTCCCACTCGCCGTTCACCCGCCCGGCCTCGACCAGGGCAACCGGCTGCAGCTGCGGCGCCGCCAGCCCGAAGACCCGGAACGGGGGGCGGGGCACGAGCTCGTCCGCATCCAGCCGGGCACGCTCGCGCATCCGCGCGACCCACTCGCTGCGGTCCGGCTCAGGAACACTGCGCATAACGACAGCCTCGCTTCCCCCAGCTGGGCCGGAAAAGCGCATGCGGCCCGTGCCAGTCGCCTGCTCAATCCACCATACGAGGATCCTTGACCCTTTCCGCCGGGACCTTCGGCCCTGGCCCGGTGAACTGGGCATACCTAGCCTTAATAGCGGGCTGATAGAGGGCTTGGCTCGTCAGGGAGGCACCCGATGCAGGAATTTTCCGTGCCAGTGGCATACGTCGTGAAACCGGATGACAACGTCACCGACGATGTCTTCAGCAATGCGGAGAACTGGCCAGAGGCGGTCGGTCTGAAGCTGAATGTAAAAGGTGCCTGGACACCGGTGACCTGGCGCGAGTTCGTCGGGCAAGTGCGCGACATCGCAGCCGGCTTCATCGGCGCCGGCATCGGTCCCGGTGACCGTGTGGGCCTGATGTCGCGCACGCGGTTCGAGTGGACACTCCTGGACTACGCGATCCTGACCGCCGGTGCCGTGACCGTCCCGATCTACCCCACCTCATCCTTGGAACAGGTCGAGTGGATCCTCGGCGATTCGGGTGCCGTTGCCGTGGTGGTCGAAACCGATGACCACGCCAAGATGATCGCCTCGGCACGGGCCAGCCTGCCCGCGCTTACCCACGTGTGGCAGATCGATGGCAACCAGTTCGGCGGCCTAGCCGACATCAAGGCGCTCGGTGCGCAGGTGACGCCGGATCAGGTCGAGGAACGGCGTAGGACCCGCGGCGCGGACGACCTCGCCGAGATCGTCTACACCTCGGGCACGACCGGCCGCCCGAAGGGCTGCATGCTGAGCCACGGCAACATCGTCGCCAACGCCCGCAACTGCATGCAAAACGACGGCTTCAAGAAGGTGTTCAACGAGCACCACTCGACGCTGCTGTTCCTGCCGCTGGCGCACAGCTACGCCCAGGTCATCCAGTACGGCGCCATCTACTCGCGCACCGTGCTCGGCCTCGTCGACATGGCCGACGCCGTCGCCGAGTTGCCGGCCTATCAGCCGACGGCCGTGCTGTCGGTGCCGCGGCTGTGGGAGAAGGCTTACAACAGCGCCAAGCACAAGGCCGACGCCGAGGGGCACGGCAAGATCTTCGCCAGAGCGGAGGCCACGGCCATCGCCTACAGCCAGGCGCTGGACGCCGGCGGTCCCGGTCTCCTGCTCCGCCTCGAGCACGCCGTGTTCGACCGGCTCGTTTACGGCAAGATACGTGCGGCACTCGGCGGTGACGTGCAGTACGCGTGGAGCGCGGCCGCCCCGCTCGGCACCCGGCTCGGACACTTCTTCCGTGGCAGCGGGATCAACATCCTCGAGGGTTACGGCCTGACCGAGACCAGCCCTGCGACCAACTCCAACACACCCGAGGCGCAGAAGATCGGCACCGTGGGTCGGCCAATCCCGGGCTGTACGATCCGGATCGCGCCGGACGACGAGGTCCTCGTCAAGGGCCATATGGTCTTCCAGGGCTACTGGAACAACGAGATGGCCACCAAGGAGATGATCGACGAGGATGGTTGGCTGCACACCGGCGACCTCGGCGTCCTCGACGACGAGGGGTTCCTTGCGATTACCGGGCGCAAGAAGGACCTCATCATCACCTCAGCCGGCAAGAACGTGGCGCCCACCGTGCTCGAGGATCGACTGCGCGCCCATTGGCTGGTCAGCCAGTGTCTGGTGGTAGGCGACGCGAAGCCCTACATCGCGGTGCTCGTGGCCATCGACCCGGAGACGTTCGCCCAGTGGAAGGCGGACAGCGGCAAGCCGGAGATGGCGACCGTGGCAGACCTTTGTGATGACCCCACGCTGAGGGCGGAGATCCAGGCGGCCGTCGACGACGCCAACAAGGCGGTGTCGAAGGCGGAGGCGATCAAGAAGTTCGCGATCCTCGGCGAGGATTTCACCGAGGCGGGCGGCCAGTTGACGCCGACGCTGAAGATGCGACGCAACGTCATCATGGAGCAGTACGCGGCTCGGATCGTCGCTCTCTACGACAACTGATGGGCCACAGCCTGGCTGACAGCCGGTCGCCGACACTGAGCTGGGCGATTCGCTCGCGCGTGCGGAGAAGTTCGGTGGCCCGTTCGGCCAGGTTGCGGTCGATGTCGGCGATCGCCACGGCGAACCGGTCGGGGTCGGCGGCGAGCAATTCCTTGATCCGGGCGAGCGGCATGCCGGTCACCGCTGCACGATGACTCAACCGTGAACCGATCACGACGGCTCGGCCCGCGTCGACGCGGCAAGTGCCCTCAGCTCGTCGCGGACGCCGGCGGTGAACACGTCGATGTCGGGGTGCATCTTGATGAACAGTCCGATCCGCCGCTCCGGCAGTCCGGTGAGGAAGCACATCTGCCACAGCGGCAGCGACCGGTCCAGGCGGTGGCCCCGCAGTTGCTCGATCGAGGGCTGGTTCCGCACCGGGGATGTCGGCACCCGGGATGGCGACGGCTACCTGTACATCGTGGACAGGAAGGAGGACCTGATCATCCGCGGCGGCTTCAACGTCTACCCGCGTGAGCTGGAAGAGGTGCTGCTCACCCACCCTGAGCTGAGCCTGGCCGCGGTCGTCGGGGTACCGCACGACAGTCACGGTGAGGAGGTCAAGGCGTTCGTGGTCCGCGTCGACGGCGCGACAGTCACCGAGGCGGAGCTCATCGCGTGGTGCAAGCAGAACATGGCGGCCTACAAGTACCCGCGGATCGTGGAGTTCAGGGACAGCTTTCCCATGACCGCCACCGGCAAGATCCTCAAGCGGCACCTCCTCCAGCAAGCCGAACCGGCCGGAGCCCTGGCCCGATGATGCTGACCCGGCGGCGACCGATGCGGCTAAGGGCAAAGAACACGATGCCAAACGGCTGCGCGGCGTGCATCCCGGCGCAAACGCGGCAATGAACGTAGCCGCAAAGAACGTAAAGGGGCAGCCGTGAACGAGGACCTAGTGGCGCTGCAGGCCGAGTTTCCGGCCTACCAGATCTGGCGGGAATCCGTTCGCGGCCGATCCCGGTACGTCGCACTCCGCCGGGGGCAAGGGCTCGGCCCGTACACGGTGATCACACCCGACATCAGCGAGCTCAGGGATGCGCTGCGACCTAGTCGCGCAAAGGCCGTCGCGGCCGGGCTCGCCGTGACCCCCGCCGATCCCGACAGCTGACCAGACCAGCGTGCCGACCACTCGCGCGGCCTGACTTCGCGCGTGATAGCTCGGTGCGCGCAACCGCGCAGGCGCTGACATCTCGACGTCGTCCGCAGGTCGTTGTCCGGAATCGGAAGTGACCCCGCCGGTAGACTCACCGCCCATGACCCACCTGGACGAGCAGGGCCGTCCGGAACCTCCCCTCGTCGCCGACGAAACCGCCACCCTCCTGGGCTTCCTGGACTACCAGCGCGCGACCCTGGCGTGGAAGTGCGCCGGACTGGACGCGGCAGGCCTAGCGGCGACCGTTGCCGCCTCGTCGATGACCCTCGGCGGGATGCTCAAGCACCTGGCCGTCGTCGAGCACTATTGGTGCTCCCACTGGCTGCACGGGCGAGACGCGGAGCCCCCGTGGAACGCGGTGGACTGGGCCGCCGAGCCCGACTGGGAATGGCACTCGGCCGCGCAGGACACCCCCGAGCAACTCCTGACGCTCTGGCAGGACAGCGTTGCCCGCTCCCGCTCCCTGGTCACGGAGGCGCTGGCCGACGGCGGCCTGGAGCGGCTGGCGCGACGCGCCTGGCCCGACGGTCGGTCACCCAGCCTGCGGTGGATCTTGTGCCACCTGATCGAAGAGTACGCGCGGCACAATGGCCATGCCGACCTCCTCAGGGAGTCGGTGGATGGGCTCACCGGCGAGTAGCCACCAGGGGGACGGTCACGGTGGGGCCGGTCTTTAGCTGAGCCAAGCTCGGCCGATCGGCCGTTCAGGTCGCACAGAACAGTCTTCCTCGTCGCGTCAAGGCTCGGTCATTACTCGATCCGGGTCGCGATGGGCGTGCCGATCTCGACGGTCCGGCCGACCGTGCAGAGCCTGTCGTGCGACTTCTTCACCACGTCAGGCAGCACCGCCCGCGCCTCGTCACCGAGTTCGCCAGCCGGGAACGTGATCCGGAACGTCACCTCGATGCCGGTCAGATGATTGCCATCGCCGTCACGGACCTTGTCCGCGTCGACGCGCACGGCGAACGCTTCCGGTTCAGCCCGCCGCGACGTCACGATGTCGACATCGATGGCCGTGCACCCTCCGATTGCGCCAAGCAGCAGTTCCGTCGGGGTGAAGTCGGCGTCACTGCCGGTGCCGAAGGCGATCCGGCCGCCCCTGGTGTTAGTGACCGCGAACCTGCCGTTCGCGATGCGCTCGACGGTCACGGTGCGGTGCGCAGAGTCAGTCGCCATTCTCCTACCCTGCCAGACGCCCGCGGCGCTCCGACCAGCGATCCGGTCCGCGAGAAGGAAAGCGTGGCAACCGGCCGCTGCCCGAGGTCGCGTTGCGCCGGACCGTCGCGCCGCAGGCAGACCGCTCCGCCTGACCATATTGGTCGGCGAGTCTAAATACCTCTGAATTGTGCCGAGTTCACGTTCACCCAACTGCCGTGCAATCCAGAGTGACTTTCCGGATTAGACCGGAAGACTGGGCCATGATAAGTGGCACATCGTGCGCTTTGCGCCTCTTGTGCGGCATAGAAACCGCTTACTTAGACTTACCCTGATGTCGATCTTTACCTTACGCTGTGGGGCGACATGCTGTCGGCGACGGAGATGCTGCCATGAATCAGAGCGGTTCTAAGCATCGTTGCCGAGTCATTGTCCGAGCGCTGGCGCTGGCGCGGATTCCGGCCGTTCGCGCGGGGCGCTCAGCGCGGGCGGTGCCTGCAACAGCAGCACTGATGGTCGTTGTGTTGGCGGCCGCGGGGTGTTCTGGCCAGCACTCCCCTGCCCGGCACTCGGCAACGCCCACAGGTCACACTCGCGCCATCCGCGTGGCTGCCGGGCACGCCGCTTCGCTGCGGCTAGCAGACGGCTGGGAGGTAACAATTCCGGCCGGTTCGGTAACCCGGTCAGGTACCTTCTCTGGCACCGCTATC
This sequence comes from uncultured Actinomycetota bacterium, assembly GCA_963850875.1. Taxonomy (GTDB): domain Bacteria; phylum Actinomycetota; class Actinomycetes; order Streptosporangiales; family Streptosporangiaceae; genus Chersky-822. Next base: position 157,166 of record CAWKNA010000002.1, on the reverse strand, counting down.
AGCGCACCGGCTCCCGCGCCGCCGGGTATGGCGCTCGCCGGGCCGGTCTTTGACCTGAGCCTGGCCGGCCCAACGCTCGTCGGACCGGTCCAGCTGACAGTGCCCGTCCCGGCACCGCGGGCGACCGGCGTCCTCGCCGGCCCGGACGCGGCGCTGCTGGTCTACTACAACCCTGCCACCAGCCGCTGGCAGCCGGTCACGGCCAGCTACGATCCCGTGGCACGCACATTGACGGCAACCAGTCAGCATCTGTCGATCTGGTCGGTGCTTGTGCTGAATGCCAGCCAAGTGCTCGCCGCGGTCCAGAACGCGCTGACCGGATTCCTGGGCGTGGCGGACGTCGCTGCGCCGTCTTGCCCGGGTACCGCACAGCTGGCCGGCGCAGGGATCACGGTCGCCACCGCAGACGCTGGCGACCTGGTCAAGTGGTGCGCGGGAATTGCCGGACCCGGATCACCGCTGGTGCAGGTGGCGGACAACCGCAACTACGGGATGGAACTCGACTACCCCGCGAACTGGCGGCTGCAGCGCCTGGGCCCGCCAGATCCCCTCTTCGACCAGATCCTCACCTCGCTGCCAACGCTGAGCCTGCAGGCTTCCGGGCCTGGCACCCGGGTGATCACCATCGCCGCCGGTCACACGGTCGAACTCCGGCCCCCTCTGGTCGACGTCGACGAAGCGACCGCCACCGTCGGCGTCCAGTCGATCCTCATCAACGCGATCCTGTACGGCGTTGAGACTTTCGCACTGACCGACGGCTTCATAGCCAAAACCCTCGCCATCGCCGGAGTGAACGCCGCAGCAGCGGTCGCGGGAGCCTTCAAGGCCAAGGACTGCCTGACCGAATTCGACGCCCTCGTCCACGGTCCCGCGCCCGCAAGCCCGCAGGCCGATGGCGTGCTGTTCCGCAACGCTGCCGACCTGGCGACAGGCTGCCTGGATAAGGTCTGGCCGACCCTTTATCACGCCAACGGCGCGGATGCAGCGTTCATCGCGACTGTTCTGCTCTGGCTCATCGACGGGGTCAAGCTGATACTCGCTGATCTGCACGCCGCGATCGACACCGTCATGTACGCCCGCGGGTATCACATCTTGTACGCATCCCTGCCCACGCATTGGGCGCGGCTGGGCGTGCTGGCCGACCGCACCGCATCGGCTATCCAGAGCCTCGCGATCAGCCCGGTCAGCAGCACGCTCGTCACCGGCCACATCGACGGCAGCTCCTACCTGTGGAATATTGCCAGCGAGCGGGAGATCGCCACGATCACTCAGCCCGTCGCCAATAGCGTCTTCAAGGGCGACCAGGTCGAGTCGCTTGCGTTCAGCCCGGACGGCGCCAACCTCGCGACCGGGCTCGGCAAGGGGCTGATCGTCCTGCACAACCTAGCCACCGGGCAGACGACAGCCACCTTCAACGACGGCTACGGCCAGGGAGCGGCCTCTTCCCTGGCATTCAGCCCGGACGGCAAGACGCTCGCTGCCGCCGACCTCGGCGGCCGCGGCGCCTTTCTGTGGGACATTGCGACCGGCCGCAAGCTCGCCCTGCTCAGCGCCGGAATCGGCGCAGTCACCTCAGTCGCATTCAGCCCGGACGGCAGGACACTCGCCACCGGCGGCGATGGCGGCACCGTCCTGTGGGACGTGACCACCGGGCACAAAATCGCAATTTTCGGCACCTCCGCAAGCGGGCCGATCGTATCGGTCGCGTTCAGCCCCGATGGCAGCATGCTCGCCACCGGCGGCTTCAATGGCGCCGTGCTCTGGGACATCGCGACCAAGCGCAGAACCGCTACCTTCGCCGACCCTGCCACAACCAGCGCGGCCGACTCGGTCGCGTTCAGCCCCGACGGCGCCATCCTCGCGACTGCCGGAACGAGCACCTGCCTGTGGAACACGGCAACCGGCGCCAAGATTGCCACCATCGATATCACCGCCGACTCCGTCGCGTTCAGTCCAGACGGGCAGACCCTTGCCACCGCAGCCGATAACCACGTCACCTTGTGGGCGCCCGTCTGATGGGCTGCTATACCGCCGCCAGCAAGTCAGCCTTAATAGGACTTTAAGTTGCTTTTACTGAGGTAGTAACTAGCTCCTTGACAGAGCGCTATCTATGGCCCTACGGTCGCCGTTGCATCTTCTGCTAGTACCTGTAACTACTGTCACTGCCTATTGAGATGCTGATCCCGGCGCAGTCATGGCATTGACAAAGCGCTCGCCTAGTGCCGATCCCAGGATGTCGGCAGCCTCATCAAGCGTTGGGCCATTCTTCTTCCAGTTCCACCGCCACGTTTCCGACTTCCCACTGACAGTTGTGAGAGTCAGTTTGCAGACCTTTCCGAGGCCACCCTTCTCAAGACGTGCGCCAGCCCACGCCGTAAGCGGAATGAACTCGGCGCCATCGACCGCCTTGGCGAGCGAGACCGCGCTTACGTCGCCTGCTGTCTCCGCCTGCTCGCGTTGATGCCGCATACTCCGGTGTACGCTGCTGGCCGTGACCGCCATGCCCAGAAGACCACGATTTTGGAGTGTCCGGTAGGCGAGCCCACCTTTGGGGGTCAAGCCCTGAATCAGGACCATCGCATCGTCAAAAACGTAGACGTCGAGGTCGCCGAGATGCCCGAGTCGCGGACTGCCGCTGAAATGCAGCATCCCGATTGACGTACTCATTCTGTGCCTCCCCTGGCCCGGTTACGGATTCAGCGGCCCGTCCTCTCGAACGACCCGAATTCTCCAGGACCTCCATTCAACACGTTAGCGCTCACGCTCCCGATACAGCAGTGCCGTTGGACCCAGCACAACAGTGTCGTTGGACTCATCTCCGGTTCCCCGGGCGACAGCCTGTTTCGAGCGCCTAAGGGCAGGTAGCCATCCCTGCGGCTAGGGATGGCTAATTGGCCGCGGTTCTGGGCAGGCCCCATAGTCAGCGGCAGATCCGAGGTCCGGCATGTTGACCAGCCCGACGCGCAGAGCCCGGTCTCGGCAGTCCCGGTCTCGCTGGCTCTTCTGGTGCGACTCTCCCGGCTGATCTACTGGCCGATCCGGCTGATCTACTGGCCGATCGCCCGGGTGAAACGGGCCAGAATCCTGCGCTGCGGCGCGAAGATCAGCATCGGGGAAGCTTCCCCGTCCGGATTCACTGGACCAGACCCGCGCGTTCACGATCGAACGCGAGATGAGCAGCTCGGCTGAGGAGATCTATCGGGCCTGGACGGAGCGATTCGACCTGTGGTTCGCGCGGCCGGGCAGCGTCCGGATGCGCGCTGAGGAGGGCGAGCCGTTCTTCTTCGAGACCGAGTACGAAGGCAAGCGGCACCCGCACTACGGCAGGTTCCTCAAGCTCAGCCCAGCCCGCCTCGTCGAGCTGACGTGGATCACGGGCAAACCGGGGACTAGCGGGGGGCGAGACAGTCGTCCGGCTCGAACTGAGCAGCACTGGGGCCGGCACCCTCCTGCGGCTGACCCATTCCGGGTTCGCCGACGAAGCAGACGCCGGCCGGCATTGCGAGGCCTGGCCAAGGGTCCTTGGCCATCTCGATGACCAGCTCTCCGGGGAACTGTGAAAGCAGCGGACTGCCTGGCGACTTCGCTTGCGGACAAGGCGGCTTTCGCCTCCAACCGCCGACCCGAGCCAGGGCATCGACTGTCGGCCGAGCGCCTCGATATAGGCACGCAGGGCGTCCAGCCCAGTGACCCTGCCTTGCTCGAGCTGAGAAACCGGTGCGTCTGCGTACACCGAGCGCCTGCTACTCACCGGCGGTCTGACCTGATCCTGTGTCTTGCTGTTCTTCTCTGCGGACCAGCCCCTACTGTCGGCCCTGGTCGGCGGTGGCGGGCGCGGTAGGCAGGTTCTTGCTGGTCAGGATCGAGGGCGTAAGCAGCAGGGTGCCGGACAGCGCGAAGACCGCGAGCAGGACCCACAACGCGGTCCGGACACCCAGGACGGTGCCGAGCAATCCGGCCAGCAATGCGCCGAGCGGGGCCGTGCCGTAGATAAGGAACCGCTGGCTGGCGGTGGCCCGGCCGAGCATGCCCGGCGGGCAGTAGGCCTGCCGGAAGCTGATCAGGATGACATTCGCCGCTGTGATGCCGGCCGTCACGATGCCTGTACCTGCGACGTAGAACGCAGCCCGCGGCCCGGTCGCCGTCAGCGGGATGAGCAGCCCGGACAGCCCGGACACCAGCACGAACAGCAGCAGGGCGCGTGCGGTCCCCACGCGCTGAGCCACGGGCCTGGCGACCAGCGCACCGAGCAGCCCTCCGGCGCTGCCCGCCGCCGTCAGCAGACCGACACCGGCCGCGTCGAAGTGCGCCACGCGGACCAGGAATACCACTGCGACGGCCAGGACTCCGCCATAGGCGAGATTGGCGACAGCCGGGAAGATAGCCAGGCAGCGCAGTAGCGGATCGCGCCAGATGAACCGCAGGCCCTCGGCAATGTCGGCGCGCACAGTAGTGCCGCGCGAAGCACGCTCACGCGGCGGCTCCGATGTCCGGATGGACAGCAGGCAGCCGGCCGAGACCAGGAAGCTGCCCGCGTTGAACAGCAGCGCTGTCGCCTCGCCGACCGCCTCAGCCGCCAGGCCCGCCAGCCCCCGTCCGCTGATGGACGCGACCGACTGGCTGCCCTGCAGCTTAGCGTTCCCCTCCATGAGTTCCTCGGCCTGCACAAGGACCGGCAGGTAGACCATGTAAGCCGTGGAGAAGAAGACATCCGCCGCCCCCGCCAGCAGCGCGACTGCCAGCACCTGGCCGACCGTGAGCACCCCGGCCCATGCGGCCAGGGGCAGGCTCCCATACAGCACAGCCGCGATGATGTCGCAGACGATCATCAGGGTTCTGGCCGGCAGCCGGTCAACCCAGGCGCCGACCGGAAGGCCGATGATGAGCCAGGGCAGGAACTCTGCCGCAGTCAGCGCCGACACGGCGAAAGTGCTCGCGTGCAGGACGACCACAGCGAGCAGCGGGACGCCGACTGCGGCCATGGAGCTGCCGATCCCGCTGATGGTCTCGCCGGTCCACAACAGCCGGAAGTTGCGCTGCCACAGCAGCCCGCCAAGCCGTCGGGTCGCGCTGGCTGCAGGCGGCTCGGTGATCTCCATGTGCTGGCCCGGTCTCGTCCGTCTCACTGGCAATCCGGAGCAGTCTGCCTTAGCGGTTTGGCCGCAAGAAAGGCATTTTCGGGCTGCGGAGGCCCTGTTGGCTAATTCCGCGACACGCTGAGCAGCCTCCTGCGTGCTGATCATGATCGCGTTCATGATCTTTCCTGCGGTCGGCTTCCCCTTCCCCGTTCCCGGCCGCAGAATCGGGTCGTCATGTCTATGCAGCCGCATCCGTGGCCGGAAGTGCCGGCCGATACCGCCAGGGTCGCCAGGAAGTCGTTCCGGAAGGGGTCGCTGGCGATCCGTGCCCGCGATGAGCTGGGCAGCTGGTATGACGATGAGGTGTTCGCTGCGGCGTACGGGGCGCGGGGGAAGCCGGGGATCTCGCCGGCGCAGCCGGCGATGGTGACGGTGCTGCAGTTCGCGGAGAACCTGACCGACCGGCAGGCCGCGGACGCGGTGCGGGGCCGGCTGGACTGGAAGTACTGCCTGGGCCTGGCCCTGGACGATGAGGGTTTTGATTTCTCGGTGCTGAGCGAGTTCCGGGCCCGGCTGGTGGCTGGCAGCCTGGAGCTGAAGATCCTGGACCTGCTGCTAGACCGGCTGAAAGAGCTGGGCCTGCTGGCGGCCGGCGGCCGCCAGCGCACCGACTCCACGCACGTGCTGGGGCGCATCCGCAGCCTGAACCGGCTGGAGCTGGCCGGGGAGAGCGTCCGGGCTGCGCTGGAAGCGCTCGCGGCGGCCGCCCCGCACTGGCTGGCCACGGTCATCGACGGTTCCTGGCAGCAGGTGTACGGGCAGCGGATCGATGAGATCCGCCTGCCCGGGAGCGAGACCAGGCGCAAGGCTCTGGCGGTGCAGTACGGCAAGGACGGCTACCACCTGCTGGAGGCAGTGCGCACGGCGGATGCGCCGGACTGGCTGCGCGAGCTGCCCGCCGTTGAGACACTGCGGGCGACCTTGGTGCAGCAGTACTACCGGGTGATCGATGAGCACGGGGAGAAGGTGATCCGGCGGGAGGCCAGCGAGCATGGCCTCCCGCCGGGCAGACTCCGGATCGTCTCCCCTTACGACCTGGACGTCCGGTACTCCGAGAAGCACGGCAAAGGCTGGCTCGGGTACAAGGTCCACCTCAGCGAGACCTGCAGCCAGGCCGCCGATGATGACCCCGATACCGGTCGGCCCGCGGCCCCGAACCTGATCACCAGCGTGGCCACCACCGAGGCAACCGTGCCCGACGTCGCGATGACCGGGCCGGTCCACGACATGCTCGATGCCGCCGGACTGCTGCCCGGCGAGCACGCCGTCGACGCCGGCTGCACCTCCGGGGATCTTCTGCTGGCTGCCCGCGCCCCGGGCATCACCCTGGTCGGCCCGCTGCTCGCCGACACCTCGCCGCAGGCCCGGGCGGGCGGGTATACCGCCGAGGCGTTCACCATCGACTGGGAGCACCACCAGGTGACCTGCCCGCAGGGCGCCGCCAGCATCGTATGGAGCCCGTGCCGCCAGCGGGGAACCGAGGCGATCGTCGTCAGGTTCGCTGCGGCCACCTGCCAGGCGTGCCCGGCGAAGGGCATGTGCACCAGCTCATCCCGCTCGGGCCGCCAGCTGTCCTTGCGCCCCCGCGAGGTGCATGAGGCCGTCGCAGCCGCCCGTGCCGGGCAGGCCAGCCAGCAGTGGAAAGACCGGTACAAGATCCGCGCCGGCGTGGAAGGCACGATGCGCCAGGCCACACACGTCACCGGCATCCGCCGCGCCCGCTACCTCGGCCTGGCCAAGACCCGGCTGGAGCACAACGCCGCCGCCGCCGCGGTCAACCTGATCCGGCTGGACGCCTGGTGGACCGGCAGGCCCCTCGACCGGACCCGGACCACCCACCTCCAGCGGCTTGACCTGTCCCTCGTCGCCTAAGTCCGGAATTAACCAACAGGGTCTGCGGAGGGCAGCGTCACGGAGCAGTGCGATGAGTCACGCAGCCCGCGGAACATCCTGATCACGTTGGCCGGATCTGCTCGATGCTGGCGGTTCAGGCGGCATGACCTTCGGCGATGCGGCACCCGGCCAGCGGTTCAAGCGCGACCGGGTCCGGCGCGCAGGCACTCTCCAGACAGCGAAACCGTCCGGTGATCAGGGACACGAGCTCCACTTCTCCGGTATGGCTCCGCATCCCGGGGCGGCCCGGTCAAGATCGTTGACCGCGATCACTCCTTCAATATCCGTCATCCGACCGATGTCTCGCGCTGAAAGTTTCACCAGTATTTGTACTGCGAGCACGGCACGATCAACCGTTGACAGTTTGAGCGAATCTGCCCGGACTAGCTGCGCAGGCCGTGACCTGCGCTGTTCAGACCGGCTCGACCAGCCCGGCAAGGAATCAGATGGACACGATGGCGCCAACCCGCCCAGCCGTGCGGAACCTGCGCCGCACCTCGCTGGCCGCAACACCGGCCGCCGCGGCCGAAGCCCGCGGCCAGGTAAGGGAGGCCATATGTGCCTGGGAGGTGCCCGTCGATCAGCCCGTCGCTGCCCTTCTCACCAGCGAACTGGTGACCAACGCGATAATGCACGGACCGAATCAGACGATCACGCTGGTCATCACCAGCGGCTGCGACGAATTACGCGTCGATGTCCACGACACGTCGCGATCCGCGCCGACGCCGGTGGATGCTCCGGTCGACGCCGAGGCCGGGCGGGGCCTGATGCTTGTCGCGAGCCTGTCGACCGACTGGGGCTTCTACCGGACCCCTGCGGGCAAGGCCGTGTACTTCACTCTCGCGTTCTCCGACGATCCAGACGAGGGCTGCGACCGCAGCCCTAAGGACCGCCGCGGCCATGTCCGGTAGTCATGAGCCCGCGGCTGGTCCACCCAGACAGGCCCTGCGCACCATTGAACTCAACTCCCTTGCCAGGTCACTTCGAGGCGATGGTGCGCAGGGCCGCTTCACGAGCGATGTCTATCCGCGAATGCACGTCGAGTTTCTTCAGAATGTGGGAGACGTGGGTCGCGACGGTACGCGGCGACAGGAACAGCCTGGCGGCGATCTCCGGGTTGGACAAGCCCAGTTCAACGAACGCGGCGACCTTCATCTCGGTCGGCGTGAGGCTGTCCCAGCCGCTCCGTGCCCGCCGGTGCTTCGCGTGCGGCCCGCGGCGGATGCCATGAGCCCGGAACCTGGCTTGTAGCCTGGCCACATCCGCGGCGGCACCGAGCGAGGTATAGATCTCCGCAGCACGGGCGAACGCAGCACGCGCCGGGCCCCGGTCATCGGTGCCGACGAAGTCTCCGGCGGCTGCCTCCAGTGCCTTCGCGCTCGGCAGTGGCCGACCGGCTTCGCCATAGCAATCGGCGGCCCGTAGCAGTCGGGTTGCGTCATGATCAATCAGGCCGCGGCAGTAGAGCGCGTTCGCCTGCCGATGGGGGATCGCGGAGTCGGCGGCGAGCGCCGTGGCATGCTCGGCGATGGCCTTCGCGGTGCCTATGTCGCCGATCGTCGTGGCCAGGCGGACAGCGTCGGCAAGGAGGTCCTCGATCTCAAGGAGCTCCTCGGTGTTGTCGGCGAACCCGGCTGTCAGCTCAGCAAGCGCCTCAGGTAGCGCGTCGGACTGCTCACGATCCAGGCTGCGGGCGAGCGCCAGCGGGCCGACCACCCGGTTGCCGAGTTGCGTGGCATGCGGGACGGCGGCTGCGATGTGGCGGCGCGCCGCATCGATCTCGCCGCGGTGGAAGCAGATCACGGCCGCGATGCCGAGGTCGCAGCAGGCCGCAGCGGGCTCCTTCAGGTCCTGGTGCAGGACCTCCACCTCGGCGATCGCCTCGTCCCATTGCCCGGTGTCGAACAGCAGCTGGCCCAGTGCGCTGTGCGCCTGAGCCAGCCGGACCATGGTCCCGACCTGATGCGCGAGCTGGCGTGCCTCCCTGGCCGCGGCCAGGGCATCCTCGTGCTGGTCGAGCGTTCCGAGGATGACGGCCTTGTTGATCTGGAGCAGCAGCCGCAGGTCGGTCAGGGCCGGGTCGGCCTGGGTCACCGTCAGCGCCCGGTCGAACAGCGGCAGCGCGTCGGCCATCTGCCCCTGCACCGCGGTCACGATGGTCAGCACGTGCAATGCCCACCCCATCGCCCAGTTGTCGCCGGCCTGCGATGCCGCGGCGAGCGCGGTGGCGGCGACCCGGCCGGCCTTCTCGAGCTCGCCAAGGTTGCTGTGCGTCCGCGCCGCGAGGACCAGCAGCCGCGCGCGGTGCTTGTCCGAGATTCCCGGGAAGGCGAGCGCCCGGTTCAGCGTTTCCAGGGACTCGGCCGACCGGCCGAGCCTTATCCGGCACTGTGCGAGCGTCCAGTGCAGGTCAACGAGGAGGTCAGGCTCGACTACCCGCGCCAGTGCACCGTTCGCCACCTGCTCGGCCGCGGCCGCGTCGCCGACACGGTAAAGCGCGTCGGCGAGCCGACTGACAAGGCAGTCGTGCTGGGCCGAACCCGCCGGGGAGCTCGCGACTGCCTGGCCGAGGAGCTCAGCCGCGAGCCCCGGCGCCTGGCCGACGAGCAGTTCCGCGGCATCAGCCAGCCAGCCCAGTATCCACTCGTCCATCGGCTCGGCCGTGCCGCCAGATCCGCCAACTGCCCAGAGCAGCTGCCTGGCCACCCGGTCCGTCGGCGCGCCGGCCTCGGCGAGGGCACGCGCGGCGTCGCGGTGCAAGGCGGCGCGCACCGGCACCGGCATGTCGTCGTACAGCGCCGCGCGGATCATCGGATGCCGGAACCCGAGACCAGTGCCGTATTCGGCAAGCACTCCGGCGGCGCGCGCCTCATCAACGGCAGGGATCAGGTCCGCTACGCCACGACCCAGCACAATCGCCAGGTCCGGCACGGCGAAGTCCACGCCAAGCAGGGCCGCCGCCCTGAGCACCGCGCGCACCGACCCGGAAACGAATCCAAGGCGGTCCGCTATCGCTGCCGACAGCGAACTCGGTGCCTGACCGCTCGTCAGCACGGCGGCGCCCGCGTCGGTAACGCTAAGGCCGGAACTGCGAGCCAGCGCAGCGACCAGCTCGCAAAGGTAGAGCGGGTTGCCCGCCGCGCCGTCGGCGAGCCGCAGCAGCTTCTCGTCGGGCTCGCCGCCGACCAGAGTGGCTACCAGCTCGGCCACCGCCGCCTCGGTGAGTCCGGTGAGCTGAAGCCGCCCGGCATCACCCACCGCGCGCCGCAGCGCCAGCAGGTCATCGCGCTGCGGCACCGGGCGCATCATCCCGACCAGCAGCAGCGGCACCTGCCGCACCGATCGTGCCAGCCGCGCCCACAGCGCGACGCTGGCCTGGTCTGCCCACTGGAGATCGTCGATGACCAGGATCGTCGGCAGCTCGGCACACTGCTCGGCGATGAGTGCCAGCAGCTGCTCGGCCAGCGCAGCCGACACGTCCGTGCCGCGATCGGCACTATCCTCGCCACGCAAGAGCCGGACGATCGTGTTCCGCCGCGGATCTGTCGAGGGTTCGCGCACGCGCAATCCCTCTAGCAGGGGCAGCAGCGGTAACGCCTGCCCCAGCTCGTCACCAGCACCCCAGAAGACCTGAAGGCCGGCTTCCGCCACGTCGGCCAGAGCTGCACGTACCAGTGCCGACTTGCCGATTCCCGGTTCACCCTCGATCAGCACCGCGTTGCCACGTCCGGCGGCAGCCGTCGTCATGAGCCTGACCAGCATCGTCATCTCATTGTCACGGCCGATGAGCGCACCGGCCAGGGCCTCGGCGGGCACGGAGCGAACTTTACTACTAGAACATTAGTAATACAAGTGGTGCTTTTCGGTCTAAGTCCATCATTCTAATATCCGGGTCGGCAGCAATGGCAGTGCCAGCGCCACTGCACCGCGTGATGCAAGTTGTCCGTGACCTTGCAGCGCACGAGCAGTGAACATTCCTCGGCATGAAGACGTGAATATTTCCGCACTAAGTCGCGGCTAATTGTCGCCGCAGATTTCAGTATTTCCAAATAGCCGTCTGAGGTGCATAAAATTGTCGGAAGGTGGGGAATTCTCCACCTGACATAGATGCGCCGTGCAGGCCAGCCAGACCGGGCGACCTGGCTGCTGGCCTCGGGGAATCGCGATGGAGGAGTCATGCGCATCGGACGAGCAATTGTCATTCCTGTTATCCTAGCGCTCGGCGCGGGCGGACCTATCCTGGCGGGCTCGGCAATGCCAACTGCAGCTGGGCACGCAGCCAGTCTGCACGTGCAGGCAGCTGACCCATCGGCAAAACCTGGTCTTCTTTACCACGCCTGACCCACCAATGCTTACGAGTAAAGGCCGCGCGGGACCAGGCAATCCGCGGTGCGGTGATCGCACGGTAATTGCCGTTCGCCGCCGACCTCGCGCCAGCGCGCCCGGCCGTCGACGCCGGTTCCGAGCAGCGCCATGCCGAGCAGCGCCATGCCGCGCAGCTCCATGCACACCGCCACATCACGCCCAGCCAACCTTGGGCCGCTGGCAGCACGGCCCGTGCGGCGTGACAGCGGCCACATGCACGCCGGCCACATCACGCCCAGGCGAGCTAGGGCCGCTGACAGCACGGCCCGTGCGGCGTGACAGCGGCGCGGGTCAATCCGCACTCGGCAGCATTGGGAGCGGACACCGCGCGTGGCGACGAGACGGCCTGATCCCTGGACGACGGATGCCGCCCACCACCACTTGCTGACGTCATTGCCTCCTCCCGCGCGTCCTCGACATTGGCACCGAGGGCCCAGGATTGGCTACGCTGGTTCTCACTGTGCGGTGCTATGAGATTTTTATGTGACCTTCGGCTGAAGCCGATCACGTGGTTGGCGGCGACGGTCACGCCGGTACCGCTCAGGGGCGCCGACGAGGAGGATGCCGGAAAATGGCCATGCCAGGAAGTCCTATGGTGCGGCGCCGCCGGCTTGCGGCGGAGCTGCGCACCATCAGGGAAAGCAAAGGCAAGAGCGGGGACGCCGTTGCGGCGGCGTTGAGATGGTCACCGTCCAAGATCAGCAGGTATGAGCTGGCCAGAACCGGCATGAAGTTACGGGACGTCGAAAGACTGCTTGACTACTACGAGGTCAGCGGATCTCGTCGCGCGCTTCTTCTCAACCTCGCCCGAGATGCGGCGCAGAAGGGATGGTGGGAAGAATTTGCCGATAGCATTTCGGCCGATTATCAGCAGTTCATCGGCCTTGAGCATGAGGCAAGTTCGATCGCTATCTGGCACGTTGAGGTCGTACCCGGTATTTTGCAGGCGGAAGCCTACGCGAGGCACATAATCAGCGGCTACAATCGGGTCGAGCCGATAGCACCAGGCTTGATCGAGCGGCTGGTCAAGGTCAGGATGCAGCGCCAGCAGATGCTGACTCGCGAGCCGTGGCGGCAGTTGGCAGTCGTACTCGACGAGTCGATCCTGAAGCGCCGCGTGGGCAATGACCTGGTGATGTATGAGCAGCTCCAGCGGCTTGCGCAGGAGGCTGACCGGCCAAACGTAACGTTGCAGATCCTGCCGCTTGACGCACAGCACCCGGTCTTCGGAGAATCATTTGTCATATTTGGCTTCGGGCCAGATAATGATGCTATTTTGCACGATGTAGTATGCACTGAGCATTTGAGGAACGACTTCTCAGTAGAAGGCGAAAGGGAAACTTACCTCCATAGGCTCGCATTTCAAATGCTCGTGGGTGCGTCGCTCGACCAGGCGTCGTCCAAGGCGCTCATACTCGAAACAGCTGAATCGTATTGGCAAGATTCCTAGCGGAAACGCTAAGTGGCTGATAGAGTACCTTGCGTATTCGCCCGCTTTTCGGATAAAGCCACACGACATTCAGCGAGGTAATAATATGAGCGGATTACGCCTGGCGGGTACCCGGAAGGGCCGAGTCCAGGTTCGTACCGCTACGGGCGGAGCGCGCCAGCCTGCTGCCCAGGTAAGCCAACGGCGATATCAGGGGCGGGAGTCCGCGCCAAGCGGTGGGGGGTCATTGCCTCCCCGTACGGCGCTGGACCTAGCGGCGAGTCCTGGGCCGCCCTAGCATTCGGCGTTGCAGCCAGACCGAGCGCGATCATCGCCACCGCTCGACGCGGCCAGCATCAGCCGGATCGTCGACTGAAGAGCCATGCCCGCTGATCGCGGTCCAGCTGCTATCGAGCACCACCCCTCGAACATCGCTAGCCGGGCACAGTCCCGCCGCTGCGTCGCGGGCCCGGCAGCAGCGCGGACTCCGGCGATTCAAGCGGCCAGACCCGGCCCGTGCCCGCAACGGTTCCCGTCCCGCCCATGTGGACCGTGCGCGGACACAGATGAAGCTCAAGAGACATGAGTGACAATCGAGGCCACTGCTGCTTAGATAGCACCCATCACAAGGTGCCTCATACGACACCTACATGTTCATTGATCGCTCTAAGTCACTAATCATTAGATTAAGGGAGGTAAGAACGTGAGTACACTCACGCCTGGCGGCGGCCTGGGAAGACAGGATTCAGGCTGGATCAAGAGCTCTCTGAGCTTTGCCAACAGCAACTGCGTCGAGGTGGCGAGCCTGCCTGGCGGCCAGATCGGCGTTCGCGACAGCAAGGACTCCGACGGCCCGGTGCTCCGGTTCACATCCGGCGAATGGGATGCCTTTCTCGGAGGAGTGCGAAACGGAGAATTCGACAGTTTCAGTTAGATATGATCCTTACCGGCAGAACTCCGTAAAATAGGAGGCCTAGCCCGCCAGCCGTAGTTCGTGATCTTGGGCGGGCTGGCGCTTGATGTGAAGCGGCCACCGTTTGATCATCGTGACGACACGTGATGATCATGCGGTGGCCGCTGGCCTTAGCCAGGGTGACTACTTGGGATGTTCGATGACCTGATGGGTCGTCGCGGCCCGGTTCTGCGCTGGGCCTCCTAGCGTCGGTAGACCACCCCGGCCAAGTTGGCCTGTGCATTCCAGCAGATCGGCCAGCTTGGTACGGCGACGCCCTGAGCCGCACCGGCTTGCGTCTGTGACCTGGGGTGCAAGGTAGGCGTCAACACGAATGCAAGATGGACGTCCGGATCGGCCGCGCACGCTTGTCCTGCGGTTCCTGCCTGGGAAGCCGCTGGAGCAAGCTACCGGAGGACGATATGGCATGCGGGAGTGGGGTGCGCCAGAGGTTCGGTCTGCGTGCGGCAAGGGGTCAGGCCGTCAAATGTCAGCGGACTGTACCGGTAACGCAGACCGTCATCGAGGGCCTGCGCCTGGCGGCCATCAGGCCGCCGCTGGAGTGCGACCGGCGGGTGCAGGAGGTTAGCGCAACGGCCCAGGGGAGGTCTCCGTGGGCCTGAACCAGGGTCGAACCCCGCTGGACTCTCGCTGGCGTATTCCTGGTCGCGGCCGGTCGGTTGGCCGTTCCCGCAGCCAGGAGCCGGGCGAGGAGTCATCCGCGTTCTCGTCTTTCCATTCCTGCCCGGTGGCGGCGGACGACATTTCCTGCCCGGTGGCGGCGAACGACATTGAGGCCGGCTTCGCCGCTGACCTGGCCGCGCTTGCGGGCGGCTGGTCCATCGCTGGCGATGGCTCGTTCACCCTAGACCGCCTATTCGTCAGCGCCGAGCGGTTCATCACGCTATTCCACACCGAGAATCGCGCGGGGCCGCCCGACCGGCGGCTCCGGCAGGTCCACCGCGAGATCGAAACCACGGGCACCTACTGGCACACCCCGGCTGAGCTGGCGTTCGGCGCACGGGTTGCCTGGCGGAACAGCTCGCGATGTATCGGGCGGCTGTACTGGCACAGCCTGCAGGTGCGCGACCGCCGCGAGATCACTGCGGCATCTGACATCGCCGCCGAGTCGATCCTGCACCTGAGTCAGGCTACGAATGGCGGCCGAATCCGGCCGATGATCACCGTATTCGCGCCGGACGCGCCGGACCGGCCAGGTCCGCGGATCCTCAACCCACAGCTGATCCGGTATGCGGGCTACCAGACCGCCGACGGTGCCGTGATCGGCGACCCCGCGAACGCGGATATCACCCGCCTTGCCCTCGCTCTCGGTTGGCCAGGCGGCCGGTCGGCCGGCCGCTTCGACATACTACCGCTGCTCGTGCAGCCGGCCGACGCGCCAGTCACGCTGCACGAACTGCCTGCCGACGCGGTACTCGAGATACTCATCGGACATCCAGAGTTTGACTGGTTCACCGACCTCGGGCTGCGGTGGTATGCCGTGCCGGTGATCAGCGACATGTACCTGGAAATCGGCGGCGTCTGCTACCCGGCCGCGCCATTCAACGGCTGGTACATGTGCACGGAGATCGGATCGCGGGACCTCGGTGACAGTGGTCGCTATGACCAGCTGCCGGTGATCGCAAGGCACATGGGCCTTTCCACGACCAGCGACCGGAACTTGTGGAAAGACAAGGCAATGACCGAGCTCAACCTCGCGGTCCTGGATTCGTTCAGCGCCGCCGGTGTGACGATCTCCGATCATCACACCGAGTCGGTCCGCTTTCTCCAGCATCTAGCGCGGGAAGAGCGGCAGGGCCGGGTGTGTCCGGCGGACTGGACCTGGATCGTGCCGCCAGCCGCATCTTCTGCGACCCCGGTCTTCCACCGGTATTACCAGAATTTCGACCAGACGCCGAATTTCTACCGCCACCCGCCACTCGCCAGCCGCCAGGCTAGACCCGGTCAGGCTGAAGCCGGTCAGGCTGAAGCCGGTCAGGCTGAAGCCGGTCAGGCTGAAGCCGGTCAGGCTGAACTCGACCAGGCTGAACTCGACCAGGCTGAACTCGACCAGCTTCCTCGATGGCAAGCCAGCAGCGACCGCAGATAGCCAATCCGCTGGCGCACACGAGAAAGGCACGTGCGCCGAACCTTAGTACCGTATGTCAAGAGCGTCGGTATGCCTTGCCATCCTTGGCCGGTGGCCCGGCGATGGGCACGCGCTCTGCTGCTTCCTGGAGTGAGGCCGCGTCCTTGCGCTCCCACTCCTCGATACCTCGCAGGACGCCTTCGGTGTAGGCGCGCAGGTGCGCCCGGTAGACATCACTGTAGGTGCGCAGATACGCGAGTTCGGCTTGGGCGGCCCGTCGTTCCTGGTCGGTCTGCGGCCCAGGCGCGGCGTTTAGCGCGGAGACCGCTGCATCGCGAGCCTTGGAGTGAGCCTCTTCCATGAGCATGTCCGAATACTGCTCGGCCTCTCGCATGATGTCATCGCGGCGCAGCCTGGCCTCCTCGGTTACCCGGCTGCTGTAAGCCTGGGCGTCGGCCACGTACCGGTCGGCAGTGAGTTGGGCGGTTGACAGTATCCGCACCGCATGCACGTGCGCGTCTGCCTCACCGAACAGCACAGACTGCTGATCACCATTGGACTGTCCGGCGATGATCCTCCGGCGGAGCCGCTGAACGTCCTGCCACAAGGATGCCCGCTCGTTCACCAGGCGCACGAACTCGGCGTGTACCACGCCCAGGAACTCCTGAACGGCCTCCTCCTCGTAGCCACGCCGCCCCAGCCGCGACAGTGGAAACGCCACGGTCTGCAACTCGTCGGGAGTCAGTCTGTTGTTTTCGTCGAACCATGCTGTTGTCAAGGCTCGCTCCAGCCGAAGTCCTCGATATGTATGTGATCCTGTGCCATGCCCGCTGCGGCCAGCCGAGCGACCGTCGTCTGGACCATCTCAGTCGGGCCGGCCAGATATGCCTCGTGCCCTGACCAATCGCCGTGCCGGGCCACCACATCAGGGAGGCTGCCGGTCTCGCCGGCGAACTTAGAGTTGCCAGATACGACGGGCGTAACGGTCAGCCATGAGTGCTGGGCGGCCATCTTCTCCAAGCTGTCCAGGTCATAGAGTCCGTCGGCAGTCCGGGCGCCGAAGAACAGGTGCACCTTCGGCGGCTGCGGCAGAGCCGTCAGCTGATCGAGCATGGCTTTCAGCGGGGCAAGCCCGGTACTTCCCGCGACTAGCAAGAGGTGCCGGCCGGAGAGGGGCTGTGCCAGCGTAAGTACCCCGATGGGCGATCCTAGCCTGAGCTCGGTGTCGACGATCGCGGCGCTGGTAAGCGCCATGCTCACCGCACCGCCGTCGATCAGCCGGATATGGAACTCAAGGAGCCCGTCGCTACGCGGCGCGTTCGCCATGGAGTAGTAGCGCCATAGCTTCGGGCGGGTCGGGCATTCGAGTGCCACAGACTGGCCCGGCAGGTAGTCAATTCGCGGCTCTGGCCGGACAAACAGCACGGAGACATCGAACGCCCTCCGCTCACAGGCGACGACCGTGCCCCGCCACCAAGGCGGATGCACTTGCTCATCCGCCCGCGCCGCCGCGGTCATGACGGAGCCGATGAGCCCGTAGGCTGCCTTCCAGTCTGATGCCAACCCCGGTGACCAGGCCGGTCCGGAGAAGTGCTCTAGGGTGGCTAGCAGACTGTCGCCAACGGCGTCGTAGTGGTCGGCGATAACGCCGAACTTCCGATGATCACGGCCCAACCCCTGAAGGAACGTGGTCAGCTCGTCAACGCTGTCTACCTGCGCAACGATCTTCACCAGTGCATCGACGAGGTGGCCGCGCTGCGCCGCCATCGAGACCGGAAACAGATCCCGCACCTCAGGATGCTTGATGAATAGGTCCGAGTAGAAGAACAGCGGTAACTCGTCACCGTGCATCGCGACATGGGCGAAGCTTTCCCGCAGCCGGGCAACATCCAACGGTCCTGCCTCTCTCGTCCGTCGCCGCCAGTGGACCCATCTCGGCACGCTGACCTCCGCCCTGAGAGATCCGGTCAACTATTGCACGCTGGATCGCGGCGGCACTTGCACGTCAAATGTTCTGCAAGCTGCACGGCAAAGACATCCGTCAGCTGACGGATCTTTTGGCGGGCGAGCCGGCGGGCCGGGCCGGAGGGGCGACCTCGTTGCCGGTCAGGGGGACCTGCCCGTCCGGTTCGGGGTCGGGCGGGCGCGGCGCTGGTGGCGATGGTGATGACGCCGCTGGCCCGAGGCGAACCGCCGGCTCGCGTTCGCTCGGCTGCGGGCGATTGTCAGAACGGCTCGGGGACGATTAGGACTGCACGAGACCAACCGCATCGGTATCAGCGTGCCTGTCCAGCCGAGTGATCGGCGACCTTGGCCCCAGCGCGGAGGCCTTGGACAACATGACCAGGTCGGCCATCGGGTTCAGTTCCTGCCACTGCGGGCGTGGGCAGCACCCGGGCGGACTACGAGATGCGGCGGCCGAGGGCTGGTTTCGTGGTCTCTATGCGGATTCGCACCGACTCGGCCTCTGGTACGCCGAGCCGTTCGAAAATGTCCAGCGCCTGCCTAAATACGATCCTGGCCTCGTAGGGTCCTCGCGTGCTAAGCGTCGTTTCCGCGATTCCTTCGAGGATTTTGGCCTCCTCGTATGGGTCACCGATCTCCCTGGCTAGCTTGAGAGCGGCGTGATAATGATCAGACGCCTCGCCGTGCTGGCCAGATCTACGATGTACGTCGGCTATCCCGCGAAATGCGGTGACCTGCGCGGACAGGTTTCCGATCTCCTCGGCGATCAATCGCGCCTTCTGGTAATGAATCAGTGCCTCATCATAGCATTCTGCGCTTTGATAGATTGCGCCGATGTCACAGAGTACGTCAGCTTCATTCGGAAGGTCGCCGATATCACGGTATATCTTGAGTGCCCGCCGGCAAGCAGCAAGCCCCATCTCATAACTACCCTTGTAACGGTGGACGCTGCCTATATTGTGATACAGGATCGCCTGGTTCTGTGCGCCGCCCATCTCGCCAAAGATTTCTAGTGATGCCTCGAAGCTTTCGAGCGCATCCCTGTGGTAGCCACAATGCAGCTGCATCTTTCCCAGATTGTTGAGGGTTTTCGCCTCGCCGCGTCTGTCTCCGACGTCACGGTAGAGCGAAAGCGCGTTGCGCAGGTTACCCATTGCTTCCGGGTAGCGCCCCAGATGCCAGCAGGCGATGCCGGAGTGACTCAGAGTATTGGCCACGCCATGGCAGTCCCCGGCGTCGCTGTATAGCGTCCTTGCCTCGTGAAAATAGGCGAGGGCCTCGCGGGAACGGGTTGCTCGCTGGTTGACCAGGCCTATTTGATCAAGGGCTTCGGCTAGGCCGTGCCGGTCGGCCAGCGACTGGTAGATCCCCGCAGCGTCTTCAGCTAGAACGCGCGTGGCCTCGTGGCGGCCGGTCTGCTGGCTCACCACGCTGAGCTCCAGCGACGCCCGCGCGATCCTGGCCGGGTCAGCGAGATCGCGGCACGCTTGCAGCGCCAGCGTGTGGGCAGCCAATGCTTCGTCCCAGTACCCTTTGATCTCCACGAAGCCGGCCAGCACGTGAATGAGATCGGCGCAATGCCGCTTCCGTTCGTGCCTGCCTGCATGCTGCGCGGCCTGCAGGATGTTGCGCCACTCCAACTCCAGCCATCCCGCTGCGTCTTCCTGCGTTCCTAGCGCCGGGCTGGCGACCGGTCGATAGATGACCGGCACGGGCATCCGGTGCCGGAACGGATGAAGTACCCGGTCAGCCTGATCGGCTGTATACAGGTAGTAGTCAAGGAGCCTGCCGACTGCCTGTCGCTGTTCGGGCGCTGGGTCATCCTGGGCAGCGCGGACGGCCGCGTATCCGCGGATGAGGTCGTGAAAACGGAACTGCCCGGCTGGGGCTCGAACCAGCAAGTGATGGTCGAGCAGGGCGGTCAAGGCTTTTTCCGCTTCGGCGAGGGTGCCGCCGCCCAAGGCGGCCGCGCCCTCCAGGCTGACGTCCGGACATGGGCTCACGCCCAGCCGGCGGAAGAACCGCTGGTGGTCGGGTTCCAGCGCACCGTAGGAGAAATCGAAGGCGCTCGTCACCTCCGGACTCGCCGGGCCTGTGCCGCCTAGGCGGGCCGGAGAGTGGGACAGTTCCTCGACCAAGTCGGCAAGCCCGAGCGAGTAGCCTTGCGCGAGCCTGCCGGCAGTCAGCTGGATCGCCAGTGGCAAGCGTCCGCACAGCCCCACGGCCGTGGCGACCTCATCTGGGTCACCGACCCTGCCCGGCCCGGCGATCCGCGTGAACAGCGCGACCGCGTCGTCGACAGACAGGACGTCGAGGGTGAGCACTCGGGCGCCCTCAAGGTCGGGAAGTCTGCGCCGGGCGGTGATCAAGATCAGGCACCCGCCCCGCACGGGCAGAAGCGGGCGGATCTGATCATGCCTTGCGGCGTCATCGAGAATCACCACCGCGCGCCGCCGGCTGAGCTGCGCTCGCCATAGCGCGGCACGCTCGCCGACAGTGTCAGGTATCTGTGCGGCCGGCACATTCAGCATCCGGAGCAGGCGGTGCAGCGCCTCGGCGGAGTCGAGCGAAGGGGTCCCTGGGTCGTGGGTATGAAAGTTGAGGTAGAACATCCCGTCCGGGTACTGCTCGGCCACCATGCGGGCAGCGTGGACCGCGAGCGTTGTCTTTCCCACCCCGGGCATGCCCTCGATCAGGCTGATCGCAGGGGCGTCGCCGTGCTCCCCGGCCAGCAGCGCGAGTTCCTCGCTGCGGCCAACGAACTCCACCGTCTCGGGCGGAAGCGTCTGCGGAGGTGACACCCGGCCGGGATGCCGGCTGGCCAGCCTGACGGCCAGCTGGGGGTCTCGGCGCAGGATGCGCTGATGGAGCTCAGATAGCACAGGCCCAGGTTCCGTGCCCTGCTCGTCGATCAGGCGGCTGCGGGTTTCCCGGTACAGGCTGAGCGCGTCACCTGGTCTGCCGCTCCAGTAAAGGGCCGCCATCTGGTGGGCGATGAATGTCTCATCGAGCGGATACCGGGCCAGCAGGCCGCGAAGCTCACCTACCAGGTCGGCGTGCCGACCAAGTTCCAGCTCACACTCGACGCGCTCCAGGATGGCTGCCCGGCGCTCCTCTTCGAGGCTGTCACGCATCCGCGCCACCCAGTCGCCGCGGACACCTGCCAGCGCCTGGCCGCGCCAGAGCCCGTCCGCATCGCGCAGCGCAATGGCCGCGCGATCGTAGTCGCCACTCGCGATCAGGGCATCCGCCTGCCGGCGCAGCCGACGGAACTGATGCAGGTCGACCGCCTCGGGATCGACGTCGAGCACGTAGCCATTGGCGCGCCCGGCCAGCCGAACGCTGTCACCGACGGCCTGCCGGAGCGAGGCTCGAAGCCTGGCAACGTAGACCGAGAGGCTCTCGCGGGCCTTTGGCGGCGGCCGGTCGTCCCACAACCGGTCAATGAGGGCCTCAGCCGGAACTATCGTGCGCGGCATCAACAGGAGGATCGCCAGAACACTGCGCTCCTTGGCTGGCCCAAGGTCACATGGCTGTCCAGCCGACCACAGCTCAGTCGGCCCCAGGACCCGGAATTCCATGATCGTCCTGCATTCTCCCACCACCGCGGGCAGACTCAGAGCCTGTGCCAGAAAGGGACCTACAGAAACATCCTGGCCCCTCAATACCCCATTATGAGCTACGCTCACATGAATCCTGCAAGAACTAGCAAGAATAGAAAAATGACCACATACTTTCGGTGCTTCAAGTAGTGAAACTTTCATTATGAATTTCGCGTTGTCACCGCGCGCAAGCTTCCAAAGCCATATACCAGGAAGTATTCGAGTGGCAACTGGGACTGACGATGTCAGATAACGGCGAGGAGTTAGCCGGTACGGTGGTGCTGGTGGGTATGAGATGCCCAGCGGGATGCTTGTGGTTAAAAGGAGCTTGTGAGCTCTCTGGTAGCAGAAGAGGCGTTAGCATTTCAGCCGACTGTTCGGGGCAGGTGCGGGAATTGATGGCTCAACGGCCGCTGGCGAGCCAGAGCGAGCGGGCTTCGCTGACGTATCCGGGCCGCGCCGGTGAGGTCGCGAGGACCGCGTCCCGCCCCGCACGCGGGCTCGGCTGCACCGGCTGACCCGCTGGAGCGACACTCGGCTGCCATCACCATGCTCGCCAGCTTGCCATCACTCTCCGTATAGCACTCCTGATGTCTACCCGCACGCGTGCCTAGCCGAGGACACCAATCATCCATTTCTGCATGGCTTAGCGACGGCACTCCTGCCGCCGAGACACGACAGTGGTCAGTGTGGCGTGTGCGGCACCAGTTCCCTGTGCGCCGGAGCGGATCCCGACCAGGCCTGCCCGTACGTCGCCCGGATCGATCCAAATTTCATATCCCGAGACGGATCGTGGTGTAGTTTATCGCTCTTGGAGGACCTGGCATTCATTGTCGCCAATGAGGGGACCTTCTCCATGAAGACTCACAAACCGTTACGGTATGTGGTCATGCGGACCGTCGGATCGGTGCGCAACGCTCGCCGTGTACCCTCGGCGCGAACGGTTCGCGCCCAGGCAACGCGCGGGATTCTCATTCCAGCTCTCATGCTCGTCAGTCTCGGTACCGGAGCAGCGGCATCGGCGGGTCACGGCGTCGGTGGCCACGTTCATGTGAGCGCGCATCAGCCAGCGCACAGCCTTGCCCATCGGGCGAACACTGACTCGATTGGATCCTGCAAGATCTGGTTGTACGCCATCGACAACATGCCCTGGATGTACGCGCCCACCGCCAGCATGCCCTGGATGTACGCCATCACCAGCATGCCCTGGATGTACAAGCCCGTCGCGGGCATGCCGTGGATGTACGCACCCACCGCCAGCATGCCCTGGATGTACGCCATCACCAGCATGCCCTGGATGTACAAGCCCGTCGCCGGCCTGCCCCGGATGTACGCCATCACCAGCATGCCCTGGATGTACAAGCCCATCGGCAACATGCCCAGGATGTACGCACCCCAGGCGCGTCACGCGTCAAGGGCGCGCATCTGTCTGATGGCAATCCCGCTGGACAGGGGAGCGTAGTCGACGGTCATGACCTTCGGGCACGATCGCCGTCCTTCCGCTGGTCAAGTGTTGCCTAGCGCCGTGCGGCGATATTCCCGGCAACGCGACCGGTGCTGTCGTGACAGCACCGGTCGGCTGCCAGCGGTGGATCTGCGCCTCCAACGCGACATGGAGGGCAGCTACATCTCACCGAAGGCACCCCTCGGTGTCAGAACCCATGCCGACCCGCCTGAGTGCGGGTAGCCGGGCTGGATGGATCCGGGCTCGTCAGCCGCTTGGGTACCAGGCCCGTCGCAGGGCAGAGGTGCGGACGACGCGGATGATGAACACGATCAGGCCGCCGATGAACGCAAGCACCATCAGCGGCACCGCCGGCCAGACGATGCCAACGATTCCCCGCGCGATGCTCCCGCCGATCGCCAGGTCGGCGCCCGCGGCACCGGCTGCACTGACCGCGAACGTGCCAGGCCGGGCAATGTCCAGCGTGAGGACAGCCCGGCCCTGATGCGAGCCCACGCTGTAGGTGACGGACGACTGGTAACGGCTCAGGCCGGCCACGGCTGCGCCAGGCGACGCGGGCGTGACGTGGACGTCAAAGGACGGGATGGTCCCGCTCTGACCGCCCGGGCCCTCGTAGTAGACGATGTAACCGCCGCTGTGTCCCAGGGTCACCGTGCCGCCGGCCGGCAGCGGCACCCGCTGCAACCCGTTGACCGTGCCGGCGAACGAGAAGACGCTGTGAACCAGCCACCCGGCCGCGGCGGCGAAGACGACCACCGCTACCAGGTACCAGATCCGGCCCGGCCGCAGCTTGCGCTGCTGGACCGCAGCATAACTCCCGGCCGGCGGCTGGTATCCGCGTCCTGACATGTAACCGGTCATGACCGCGGTACTCCCTCGCCGGCGCTCTTCAACCTGCGCCGCGGCCGCAGCGGCCGCTCTGAGCGTCTCGGCGTTGTTCGTGCTGCCTGCTCTCGACATCGTGACACCGATCGCTTCGCTGGCCATGCGGGCTGGCCGGCCCGCGGCACCGGCACGACCGGGGCGTGCCGTGAGAAAGGCGGCCCGGCGCGCCCGCAACGCCACCGGCAGCAGGCCTGCGGCGATGCCGGTCATGCGCCGTTCGCTGCGCCGACTCGGCAGCTCAGTCCCGTTCGGTTCGCTGCCGCGCCCGGTCGGCCTGGCGTTCGCCGCGACATTCTGCTCCAGCGTGCTTGTCTTTGGCTGGCTGACGTTCTGGACCGTCCCACGCGGCGGCTTTTCAGGCGCAGCCGCCGGAACGACGGCTGGCGGCCAGCAACTCGCCGCCGCAGCCTGGATGATGCACCTCATCATCTGGTGCGGCGTTGCCTGCAGGTGGCTGAGCCGCAACCGCGCCGCAGCGAGCATGTGGCCGTAGGCCACCCGAACACCAGCCGCGGCCGACCCGGTCGTCGAGCTGATGCGCGGCGCCGTTTCGAAAGATGCGCTTGCCGCGAAGACATTACCTTCGGCCCTGGCGGCAGATGACGCCCGAGAATCAACATCGTCAAAAAGGGTCATAGCTGTAAATCTTGATGTTGCGAGGTTCTGATGAAGACGCTCATAGTCGGCGCGGGCGTGATCGGAACCGTGTACGGAGCCCACCTGGCGGCCGCGGGGCACAAGGTCTGCGTGCTGAGCCATCGGCCGCGGACCGATGAAGTGGCTGCAGGAGGCCTGTCCGCCCGTGATGTCCTCGGTGAGGGGCAGGTCGACGCTGAAGCCGCCGTCGTGCCGGACGCCAGCGGGAAATACGACATCGTCCTTGTCGCGGTCCGGCGTGATCAGCTGGCGTCGGCCTGCGCCGGGCTCGCGGCCCTGGCCGGGAAGCCAGCCATAATCTTCTTCGGCAACAACTCTGCAGGCAGGCTGGGCATCACCGGCGACATTCCCGGCGATGTCTACCTCGGGTTCCCCGGCGTCGGCGGCGTCATGACCGGCGAGACCGCCGCCTTCGTCCGCGTCCGACAGCAGCCCACGGCCCTGCAGCAGGCAGCGGACCCGCGGCTGGCAGAGCTGGAATCGGCGCTGGTGAGCCAAGGGTTCGCGGTCCAGCGCGTAGCTGACATGGACGGATGGCTTGCCTACCACGCCGCGTTCATCGCGTGCATAGCAGCGGCGCTGTACCGGTGCGGGACCGATCCCGTCCGGCTAGCCGTAGACCGCGCGACGCTCACGCTGATGTGCCAGGCCATCACCCAGGCATTCGCTGCCCTGCGCGCTGACGGCACGGCAGGACTCCCGCGCAACCTCGCCGTCCTGCATAGCCCCATGCTCAGAGCGGTCGCCGTCCACTACTAGGCCCGTACCATGCGCTCCCCGATGGGGGAACTATGCTTTGCCGCGCATTCGCGGCACGCCGAGGCCGAGATGCGAGCCCTGGGATACGACATGGCAGCCAGGATCACCAACTCACCCGCCCTGGCCGAGTTGCTGAACGATCGATCCGCACCTTCGGGGGACCGCCCGTGACGATGGCTGGGGGCGCCTGCGCGTGCCACGATGAGGGCTATGCGCGTGCAGCGGTTCCGTGCCCTCGTCGCTGCTGGTCCTCGCGGCCACGCGGTGATCGTGGTTCCGTTCGACCCAGACGCGATGTGGGGCGCCAAGGCTGTGCATCCGGTCGGCGGCACGATCGACGGCAGGCAGGTCCGCAGGACGATTGCGCCGACGGCAGCCGGTGGGCGTTCACGGTGACCCCGATGTGGTTGCGCGATGTGGGCGTGGCGGCCGGCGACGACGTGATCGTTGAGCTGGCGCCGGAAGGCCCGCAGCGCGCCGATCTTGCCGATGACATCGCCGCCGCCCTTGCGGCCAGTCCGGCCGCAGCCGCGTTCTTCGACACGCTGGCGCAGTTCTACCGCAAGGCGTACCTGCGCTGGATCGATGCGACCGCCCGCCGGCCAGATCTGCGGGCGGCGCGCATCGCTGAGGTCGTCGATCTCCTCGCCGCCGGGATCAAACAGCGGCCGCGATCGTGAGCGCACCCGAGCCGCCGAGGACGAGCAGCTGCTGCACGGCTGCTGGCAGGTCGGCATGAGGAGCGCATCTAGTGGATGGCCCTTCGGCGCACGCGGAGTGCTGCTCCCGCGAGCGCAGCTGCTAGCAGCGCAATGATCAAACCTGGCCGGCCGTCGGGGCGTCGCTAAGCCGGGGCGCGATCGCGAAGCTGCGCAGCACGTAAATGATCTCGAAGTACATGCCGAACGCGATCGCCGGCCGTGCGTCTACGACGAGCCAGAGCAGGGCGAAGCCGAGAATGCCAAGAACTACGGCTGGCTCAAGTGCGAGGACAAGTTGCCCTCAAGCGGCATATCCGGATTCGCCGCGCCCAGGGGCTGGGCTTATGGGGAGAACCCGGCGCGACCCGCGCGCCTGCGCCGACTGCACCTAGGCCGATGCGGCACGCTCATGAGCCGTTGCCGCGCGCCGGGCCACGCCGCCGACCAGGCCGGGGTGCGACCTGGTGCCTGTGGTTACCTGCGGATGACCGTGGCGGGGAGTGGTTGGACGGTCTGCTGACAGACCGTTCCCGGCCGGGGCAGGGCACCGCTGATCAGGTAGCGGAACTCAAAGTTGCTCGCGCAGATGCTCGGGTTGAAGAACTCGGTGTGCCCGAATCCGTCGACGGTGAGGAGCCGGGCGCGGCCAAGGTCTGCGGCCATCGCGACCGAACTCCGATAGGCGGTGACCGGGTCGCCGGTGTTGCCGATGACCAGGATGGTGTTCGCGGTCCGCCGGTTCCATGGGCCCGCGTAGCCCATTGACTCACGTCTTCTGGTGGCACGATCAGGAACACGTCGGCGTAAGTCACCGTCGTGCTGCCAGCGCGTACCGGGTGGGCGCGCAGCCGCCTGAGCAAGGACGTGAACTTGGCCCGGGTTGCCGCCGCGGATCCGGCCGATAACGCGCGGCGTGCTGCGGGCTGCCTGCCGCACTGGCTGAGGAAGGCCCGCATCTCGCCGGCTGCGGCCGGGCCATCGCCCATCCGAAGGAAGCTGGGCAGCTTGCCGCCGCTGGTCCAGGCGACTGGATTGAGGTTCCCGTCAAGCACCATCCGGCCCACCTGCGCGGGGAACAGGTTGGCGTACACGGCGCCCAGAGCGGTGCCGTAGGACAACCCGCGACCGGCCACCGACGACAGCCCTGGCGATGGTCACCCGCTGCTGCTCACCTCCCGATAGCCCGGCGGGGAAACGGTCGGCGACGGCGAGCAGCCCGACAGATTCGAGCAGGCTCCTGGCCTTCGACATCGCGGCCTTCGCCCGGACACCGTCAAGCTCAAGCGGAAGTGCCACATTCTCGGCGGCCGTCAGCGAAGCCAGCAGGTTCAGGCTCTGGAAGACGAAGCCGATCTGGTGCCGCAGCACCTGCGCTAGCTCGGCGGTGCCCATCTGGGTGCGAAGATGGCTGACCGCCAAGCCTGAAGGGTGAGTCCACCTCGGCCCGGGGCCAGGCCAGGAAACAGCAGCAGAGAAGGCCCAGGAGCTCACGTCCCATAGTGCCGCCAACCGCCGCGCATGCGCCGGACTCGCCGCTGATGCCGGGTCTCACGGCGCAGCGCAGTGGTGCATGCGGCGACTGGGGGGCCGTAGCGCCCAGGACAGTACGGTCAGCACGGTCAGGACGGCCAGCAGCCCCACCTCGGCGACGGCATAGCCCGTGGTCAGGTGGGAGACGATTGCCCCGGTGTAGGTGAAGAAGGCGCCCGCATAGGCCCATTCTTTGAGCAGCGCGTGACGGGGGACGAGCAGGGCGGCCGCGCCCAGCACCTTCCAGGTCCCCAGCATGACCAGGAAATAGGACGGATAACCCAGGTGCGTCACCAGGTCGCGGACGAATGGAAGTCGCGCAATGTCCCAGATGCCACCGAGTCCCAGTTCGCCCGCCACCGCTGCAGTGGCCAGCCAGTAGCCAGCCGACCGGAAGCGCAGGGATCGGTGGCGGCTGGCGACGGCCGGCGGTTCGGTCAAGGTGTCCATGCCTGCGTCCTCTTCTCGTCGGCTGGTGCCAGGGGTACAACGTGCTTGCCGGGCTGGGGGGTCGGGTGCGAGCTGCTGATCAGCCAGGCACCGTTCCCGGACGCCGGGCAGGTCCCGGGTGCCGACGGTCCTGGCTCCCCAGGCAAAGCCGGGCATGATGGCCATCCTTCTTATCCCCTAGCACCGTTTTCCGGGTCAAGCGAAGCGACGGCGGGTGCGGCGATTCGCGACCCTGGTCATCGGCGCGATGCCGGCGGCGAGGACGCCCTTGATTCGTGCCATGGGATGCTCCTTGTCACATTCGGGCGGGTTGCCGGTTCATCGCTATGAACCGCCAGGACAGGAGAATGTGACCGATGGACGAGGCTGACTGGCTGGCAGTGCGCTTCGAGGAGCAGCGCGCCCAGCTGCGGGCGGTCGCCTACCGGATGCTCGGCTCGCTCGCAGAAGCAGACGACGCCGTGCAGAACTCGTGGCTGCGTCTCAGCCGCGCCGACACCGCCGACGTCGACAACCTCGCCGGCTGGCTGACCACCGTCGTCGCCCGGGAGTGCCTCAAGATGCTGCGCGCCCGCCGCAGCCGCCGAGAGGAGCTCCGGGCCGACACCACGGTCGAAGCGCCGGTGGGCGACCACGACGCCAGCGACCCTGAGGCTGAAGCCCTGCTGGCCGACTCGGTCGGTCCAGCACTGATGGTGGTGCTCGACACCCTGGCCCCCGCCGAGCGGCTCGCCTTCGTCCTCCACGACATCTTCGCCGTACCCTTCGGCGAGATCGCCCCCATCCTGGAACGCTCCCCGGCCGCCACCCGCCAGCTCGCCAGCCGCGCCCGCAGACGGGTCCAAGGCGCAACCCCACCCCAGCATGTCGATCTCGCCCGCCAGCGACAGGTCGTCGACGCCTTCCTCACCGCCCTGCGAGAAGGTGACTTCGACGCGCTCCTCGCCGTGCTCGACCCTGATGTCCTGCTCCGAGACGACAGCGCGGCGCTACCTCCCAGCGCCGCAGACCTGATGCGAGGTGCCCGCGCGGTGGCCGCTCACGCGCTCACCTTCTCGAAGAGCGCCCGGTTCGTACAACCCGCGCTGGTGAACGGAGCCGCGGGTCTCGCCATCGTCCCGCCAGGACAACTCATCGGGGCACTCGGCTTCACCTTCAAACACGACAAGATCGCCGAGATCGAGATGATCTCCGACCCCGAACGCCTTCGGCATGTCGACCTGGCAGCTCTCGGCGGCTGACGGCCCACGACCCTGCGACGGTAAGTGGCAAGATCCCATATAGCCCTGTGTGCGGGCGCCGGCTGCGCGCGAGCCGGCCGGCGGCGCCGTCTTCTGCGGGATCGCGGGAAGAGGGGGTCGTCGGTCCAGATTCGGGCACGCGGGGCGTATGGCTGGCCGGATGTCGCTGAGGCTGGACCCGCTTGGCTGACTTCAGTGACGGCAGTCTGATCGGGTCTGGCTGTGCTGGCGGCCGATGCTGGCCAGGTGCTGGTCGACCGCTGCGGTGGTGCGGTCGACGTCGCCGGTGGCGAGCAGGTCGAGCAGCGCGCCGCGCAGGACTGACAGGGCCAGGCTGCGCTCCGCGGCGCCGATGGTACTGGGCCGGCGTTCCGGGGGCTGGGCGGCGGCCAGGACGGCAAGCCAGTCCTCGACGGTCTGGGCGGCGAAGCCCGACCATGGCCCGTCGGGTTCGGTGAGGGAGCGCGCGTAGGCCTCGGCCCACAAGGTCAGCAGCGGACGATGCTCTTGGGCGGCCAGCCAGTTCCAGGTGGTGCGGACTGCTGCGGCGAGGTCACCGCGGGTTCCGTCCTGGCCGGCCCGGTCCAGTAGCGCCAGCTCGTCGGCGCGGGCGCGGGCGAGTAGTGCCCGGACGAGGCCGTCCTTGGAGCCGAACAGGAACAGCAGCACGCGCGGGCTCGACCCGATGGCAGCGGCCAGCGGCCGCAGTGACAGGTCGGCCAGGCCGTGCTCGAGGGCGTAGCGGTAGGCCCGTTCGAGCAGTTCTTCCTGGCGCGGAGAGGGGGCTCGCGCTGGCTCGGTCACAGCGTTAGTCTGTCACTGAAACGACCGTGTCAGTGAGGAGGCGTCGTGCGCGAGCCGGGAATCGTGATCCGGCCGCTGGGCCGGCCCGGAGACCTGGGCTGGGTGGTGATGGCACACGGGGAGCTGTACGCCGCAGAGTTCGGCTGGGACGCGACGTTCGAGGCACTGGTGGCCCGGATCGTCGCCGACTACGCAGCCAGCCACGACATGGTCCGTGAGGCAGCCTGGATCGCGGAGGCGGATGGGCGCCGGGTCGGCTGCGTGTTCTGCGTC
Organism: uncultured Actinomycetota bacterium; assembly: GCA_963850875.1. Classification (GTDB taxonomy): domain Bacteria; phylum Actinomycetota; class Actinomycetes; order Streptosporangiales; family Streptosporangiaceae; genus Chersky-822. Next base: position 126,968 of record CAWKNA010000002.1, on the reverse strand, counting down.
GCCGCAGACGAGGCCACCGCGCAGCTGCGGATCCTGCTCGTCGACCCGTCGGCGCGCGGGCATCACCTCGGCGGGCGGCTGGTCGACGAATGCGTGGTCTTCGCCCGCCAGGCCGGCTACGCGCGGATGAAGCTGTGGACCAACGATCCCCTCGCCGCCGCGCGCCGTGTCTACCTCTCACGCGGGTTCGTCCTCGTAACGCAGGAACCGCACCGCAGCTTTGGCGCGGATCTCATCGGCCAGATCTACGAGCTGGACCTGCGGCCAGGCGACGGATGCGGCGCCGGCACCCAAGGCTGACCAGCCCCTGCAGGCGTCTGGGAGCCGGCCGGGCATGGCGAGATCAGGGCGCTCTCAGCGATGTTGCTGCTCATGATGCGGGCGGAGGTCCAGCGGCCTGGCACTGCGGCGACTGCGCTGCGACCTGTCGGCGGGCTGGCGTTCGGGTGATGGATCCGCGGCCGGTCACGGGGCTGTCGTTCGCCGCCATTCGGTGAAGGATCTGGCGTCCTGAAACGGGGCATCCATGACCGAGCAGACGACTCGCACCCTGGACGTGCCGGGCGCCGTGCTGCACTACGACGTCCGGAGCTACACCCACTACAGCCTGCTGCGCACGATCGAGACCGCCTGGGGCCTGGCCCCGCTGACCGCCAGCGACGGTGCCGTCACCCCGATGACCGGCTTCTTCCCGGTCGGCTAGCCGCCGGATCAGCCGCCGCTGGTACGGAGTTCCGCGGCCGGCCAGTAGCCGGCGAACGCCGAGTAGTCGCCGCCGTTCAGCCTCGGATCGAGCGCCGTGGCCTGCGACTGCACGGTCGACTGGTCTGATGTGTACCAGGTCGGGGAGCAGGGCATGTCGAGCGCTTGCCAGTTGATGACGTCGCCCGGCTTGGCCTGGCGCCCCGAATAGGTTCCGTTGTCGTCCTGCATGATGATCCAGCAGTCCTGTCCGCCGTTGGCCGGGTCGGCGCCGGGCGTAGACGGCACGTAGAGGTACGCGGTCAGGTCCCCGCAGGGACAGCCGCCCAGCGAGTAGGACCCGTCGGCGGGGAGCGGTCGCACCTCGTACTCGCCGTCGGACCAGCCGCTAGCGGTGAACCCCGGATCGTAGTTGTAGAAGTAGACCGACGCGTTCGCCGCCGGATTCCCGTCCGGCCAGGTGACGGTCCCGGTGACCGCACCCTCCGGCGGGGAGCTTACCGGCGGGCCCGATGAGGTTGTGGTCTGTGCCGCTGAGGAACCGCAGGCAGCCAGCGCCAAGATTGTCACTGCTGACCCGGCCAGCGCTGTCAGGTAGCGCATTGAGACCTCCAGGGTGGGAGAAGTGGCGGCAGCCGCAATCGCGCACGGAACGGCTGCTCTAACGGCACTGAGCGCGTTTCGTCCGCTGTGATACGCAGCACACCAGCGCGCTCACCGCCAGTGTGGAAGGCAGGCGCCGCGGCCGCTATCCGACGTTCTACGGATGGCCGGACCGCTGTGGCCGGGCACGAACTTGCTGATCGGGTGGGTGAGCGGTGGCGGTGCGGAGGTTGCTGACGCGTCCGGAAAGTTCGCCGCCCGGGTCCCATCCAGCCGTCACGGCAAGGTTCCGGCGCGGCGGCCGGCTGGAGCGGCCCTGGAATATGGCCAGGCCGCTGCGACCGGGGTAGCGTGGATGCAGCCGGGGAGAGGCGGGCGTGATGACGGCTCCGGTAACGGTCAGCGAACGGGATCTGCGTACCTTGCTGGGGCTCGTCGGTGACGACCGCAGCGACCTCTCCGCGGAGGGAGGACTGCCGGAGTCCCTGCTGATCGAGCTGACGGGCCTGGTTCGCTGCGATTCGGTGTCCTTCTTCGGCGCAAGCCCTGGCCTGCAGGAGTTCTCGTTCATGCAGGAAGTCCCGCCCGTCGACGTCGGCGACGTCGATGAGCAGGCGGTCGTCCTGCACTACTGGGACTGCCAGCAGTGCAGTTACCCTGAGCGCAGCGGTGATCTGCGCAGCGTGACCAAGCCCTCGGATTTCTACTCGGTCCGGCAGTGGCACAGCACCGGTATGTACTGCGATTACTTCAGGCCGGGAGGAGTCGAGCACCTGATCATGCTGTGCCTGCCCGAGGGCACGGGATCGGCCACCCGCCCCGGCTCGCTCGTCAGGCTGATCTTCTTCCGCGGGGACGGCCGGGAATTCTCCGAGCGCGACCGGGCGCTGCTCGCGCTGTTGCGCCCGCACCTGCACCAGGCCTACCTCGACGCCGAACGACGCCGCTGCGGCGTGCCTCAGCTCACCCCCCGCCACTGGGAGCTGCTGCGCCTGGTCGCCGCCGGACACACCAACGCCCAGATCGCCCGCAGGCTCGGCATCAGCGAGGGAACCGTGCGCACCCATCTGGAGAACATCTACACCCGGCTGCACGTGTCCAGTCGCACCGCAGCGGTAACCCGCGCGTTCTCCGACCGGGCGGCGGTATAGCGGCCTGGCCAGCCCCCTGGATGCAGGCCGGCTGGTGCCGGATGCCTGGTTTCTGCCAGGACTCCCCTCCAGCACGGTCGCTTGCGCACAACCCCCGCTCCAGCGATCGGAATTGTGGCCATCGCGGCCGGCCTTCCCCTTGCGGCTGCATCCCTCCGCCGGATAAGGGCAACCAGGCCAGAGCTGGGCGAGCATCCCTGTGTTCTTCCGAGCGCCGTTGCGGACAGGCCCCTGCTCGGGTGGACGCTTGCGGCGAGGTCCTCATTGAGGCTTGGCGGTGCAGTTGGAGCGGAGCGCGGAGGGAACCTGGGCCTGGAGCCACTACGGGGGGCAGTATGCCGTCAACGCCAATGGCTATCACAACTGCACGCTGTACGCTGGCTGGAGGCTTGAGCAGAACGGCATGGCTGATCCGGGAAACTGGGGGAACGCTGCCACGTGGATAGATCACACCAGCTCGAACCACAGCCCGGCCGTTGGGTCTATCGCCTAGTGGGGTTCTGAAGTCGGCGGTGCGTTCGGCCACGTTGCGTACGTAGACCAGGTAAGCGGCAGCCAGGTCCACGTGGTAGCCGATAACTTCGCCGGGCCGACCAAGGACGGGTACACCGACGCCGGCTGGTTTTCCGCAGGTTCGGTGGACGCGTTCCTACACCCGCATGACGTGGGGCCCGGTGTCCTTGACTTCATCAAGACGACGAACACCGGATCAGGCAAGGTCGAGCTGTTCGAGATCCCCGGCCCGAACTACCAGGACGCCCCGACCGTGGCCACCCCCACCTCGTTCTCCCCCGGCGACGCGAACAACGGCTGGTTCCAGCTCGACGGGGAATGGCCGCCCGGCCATTGAGTGTCGAGCGCGGCCAAGATCCGAATGCTGATGCGGCCGACTGACCACCGCTTCCTAGCCAACGCCGTTCCCGGGCGAGCCGACCACGACCAGCGTGATTGGCCGATGACGGTCGTTCGGTGACCGGTCCCGTGCCGCGCAGCAGCCTTACTTCTCGGCGGCCCAACCGGCACCTGACGCACTGCCCGGTACCAGGACTTCGCTGACGCCTGCTGATCCCGCGGCCAGCGCCCCGTTCCCCGAACCCAGCCCGGGCCGGATCGGAAGATCACGATCATGTCAGACGTCAGGCTGTCCGGCCTTAGCCTCAGCCGCCGGCGTTCGCTCGCGTCTGCCGGCCTCCGTCGCTGACCTCAATTCCAGGCCACGGACCCGCGGCCGTGCGGGCCCTGATCCGCAGACCCGGAACTCGCATCCTGTGAGCGATCACGTTATTGAGCAGGGGTGTTGCTCACGTAATTGACCAGGTCCTGGTCTTGTTCTGTTCTACTCGGTGGTGGCGTCTGCTGTCGTGGCGACACGCCCTGGCCGCTTGTTCGGGCGGTAGCTTGGGCCGTTCATGAAGACCTGGTGACTGCTGTTGATGACCCGGTCGAGGAGGGACTCGGCGACGACCGGGTTGGGAAACAGGGGGTACCAGTCCTGCGGGGCGCGGTTCGAGGTCAGGATCAGTGATTTTCCTGTCCGCTCGCTGATGAGCTCGTACAGGTCGTCGGCCTGGGATGGGGTGAGCTCGCGCATGGCGAAGTCGTCGAGTTATCTGGCGTTCGAACAAAGTTCTGACGCGTTTCCGCAGGTGGTGACGTTACGGACGCGTCCGGAGCGTGGTCAGGCGGTGCTGATGCCGTGCTGCTGGAGCAGGCGGCGGAGCCGGAGGAGCTCACCGTGTCCGGCGGCGAGCTGTTCTTCGAGCTGGCTGACCGCGGTCCGGCGTGCGTCGCGTTCCTGGCGGAGTCTGTCGGTGAGGATGTGGACGATGTCGCTGCCGTCTGCGTCTGCGGCCCTGGATCCCGGGGCCGGGCCGCGGTTTTGCTGGGCGCGGAGTTTCTCGATGCGCTGGCGCAGGTCGTCGTTTCCGTAGAGGAAGTCGAGGCTCACGCCGGCGGCCCGTGCGACTGACCTGAAGTTGATCTCCTGCTGGTTCTTGATGAGCTTGCGGATCGCGGTGTCGGCGCGGGTGACGGCGGCCTGCCGCTTGGCCTGGGCGGCCTGGCGCAGTGCCTCGGCCCGGCGCTCGCCGGCGGTGGCGGTCGTGCTGGTCACGGCGTTCCCGGTTTGCTGGTGATGGTGACGGGCACGGGATCGCTGGCGTGGTAGCCGGCCCTGCCGCAGACGCCCGGCCCGCGGACGACGGCGGTGTCATCGTCGAGGGCTTCCAGCGCGCTGATTTCCAGCTGCATGCTGCGGACTTCGGCGAGGCGCTGTTCCAGCCAGATGTTCGTGTCGCTCATCGGCTCGCCGTAGCGGGCCAGGTGCTGGGCTTTGCGCTGTTCGATCAGATGCCCGGTGGCGGCGAGCTGGCGGCGGATCTCCGGGAGGTGGCTGCGGTCGGTGGCGAAGTGGTCGCATCCGTGGCAGGCGTTGCCCTTGTCGCAGGACCGGACCGGGGGCAGCAGGCAGTACCCGTTGGGCAGCACCCGGTCGGTGCGACGGTCGAGCTGGAGCAGGTCGAGCATGTCACGGCGGTCCGTGCCGATCTCGCGGCCGTCCCGGCCGATCTTGACCATGGCCAGGAACTCGCGTTCGGCGGTGCTGGCCAGGGTAGCCGCATACCTCATGGTCATCTCGGGTGACCGGTGGCCGAGGTAGCGCTGCACGACATGGACCGGGGCGCCGGCGTTGAGCAGGGTGGTGGCCTTGGTATGCCGGAGCCGGTGGCTGTGAGAGTACGACAGCGGCCGGCCGGAGCTGTCGCGGAGCCCGGTCGCGTCGCTGAGCTGGCGGAGCATCAGGTCGTAGTGGCCGGTTTCCCAGGCGCGGGTGGCCTTGCGGTTCCCGGTCAGCCGGGGGAACAGGTAACGCGCCGTCCCGCAAGGCCCGAGCCCCCACCGCTGGCGGACCCATTCTTGCTGCTCCCGGATGATCAGGACGACATCCGCGCCGACCAGGATGGTCATCGGCGCGCCGTCGACCTTGGTCTGCTGGTAGCGGAGCCGGGCGACCATCCCGCCTTCGGGGACGGCGGCCGGGTCGACACCGGGGATCGGGGTCAGCGGCTCGAAGTCCATGAGGAGCACCTCCGAGGCCCGCCGCCCGGTGAGCGCCTGGATCAGCCAGGCTCGCATCGTCGCGGGCTGGCCGAGGCCGGCGACCTCGGTTTCCTGGCCGTCGCGGGTGATCGTCATGGACTGGTCGCGGGGCAGGCCGAGCACCTCAATGCAGGCAAGCATGCGGGACAGGTCAGCGTCGCTGATGTAGTTCCGCTCGTCCGCTTGCCGGATGACCCGCCCGGTGCGGCATTCCTCGACCCGGTAGAGCCGGGCGTGGCTGTCGGTCAGCTCCAGCCACCGGTCATCACCGGTCGCTGCTGCCACGTCGGCCCGGTAGTCGTGCATGGTCCGGTAGAAGTTCCCGATCACCCGCTGGGTGCAGGCCACCGACCGGTCATCCAGCGGCCCGCCGCGTTCCTTCTGGCCGGTGGTCCCGCGCCGCCACTGACGCAAGAACACCCGGAAGTCCAGCACCAGCGGCCGCAGGCCAGACGGATCGGCGGCAAGCGCAGGATGACCGATCCCGCGGGAGATGAGGAACTCGCTGAACCTGGCCGCGAACACGCGCCAGGGCGCGACCGAGGACCAGGTCAGCTGCCCCGATTCCAGCAGCATGTAGAGGTAGAAGGTGTAACCGTCGCGCAGCCAGCGGGGCTGGATGTCGTCCCACCGGACCGAGGACTCACCGCGGGGCTCGTGCTCACGACGCGGGATCCGCGGGTCGAACCGCAGGCACCACACGTCGTGTTTCCACCAGGGAGCGTCGCTGTACTGGATGGTCAGCCGGGGCAGCAGGCCACGCAGCGCGGTCCCGGCCCGGTACCGGCTGCCGGGCGCGGGAAGGCGGTCGTGGTCGGCGTGGAACTTCCTGCTCCAGGCGGTCATCCACTCGGCCAGGGTCAGGTCGGCGAACGAGCGCACCCGCGGGTGCTCGGCGATGACCTCGATCGCGGTGGCCGTCCACCGCCGCCAGTCCGTGGTGTCCACGACCCGCTCCCCGCTGTCGTGACAGACGGCCAGCCACCAGCAGATCTCGCGCTGCATCGGCACCGGCAGCGCATCTGTGCGCAGGACCGCCGGCGAGTGCACGGTGCAGATCTCGGCCAGCACCGGGCCGGCCGGGTCGAAGACCGTCCCGGTGAACGGCGCGGCGAGGCCGGCGACCAGGGCGGCGCTCGCGTCCAGCGGGTCTTTCCCCGCTCCGGCTGCGTGCAGGTGACGGGGCGGGTTACTCACCGGCGCTGCCTTCCCAGCCGCGCCACCCGGAGCAGAAGCCGCGCCAGTCAGCCAGCGCCCGCAGCTCGGCATCCTCGGTCACCCAGCCGTAGAGGTTCAGCGTGGTCTGGATGTCGGCGTGCCCGAGCCTGCGCATCACGACGTGCTCGCGGGCGCCGGATAGCAGCAAGGCTGACGCGTGCGTGTGACGAAACCAGTGCGGCGTCCAGCCGGCCGGGACCGCGCCGCCGAGCTTGCGCTTCAGAGCGATGACCTGGTCATAGACGCTTTCGGGGCGCAGCGGGGCCAGCCACTGCCCGCGGTGCAAGTTGACGAACACGAAATGACCGGCCAGGTCGACCACCTGATGCGCCCCGGCGTCGCACAGCTGCCAGACATACTCGCTGTGCAGGCGTTCCAGCTCGTCGCTGATGTAGATCCGCCGGTACCGGCTGCCCTTGCAACGCACCCCGGCAGGGTGATCCTGGCGCGGGACGACCTCGATGAACGGCGTCTTACCGCGTCCGGCATGCCAGTCACAATGCCGGGTCGACAGCACTTCGCCGAGCCTCATGCCGGTCTCCGCGAGAGCGGCGAACAGCAGCCGGTCACGAACCGATCCCAGCCACTGCCCGGATGCGGCATCCCACCGCGCGCAGCTGTCCACGATGGCCTCCACCTGCCCGGGAGTCAGCAGCGGCACCGGCCTGGCTGTCGTGCGGCGCACCCGGACCGCCGGGCCGTGACGCTCCTGGCCCCGCCGCAGGTGCACCAGCCCCGGGACATAGCAGCCGCCGCGGCTGCTCATCCGGTAAAGCCTCCCGGCAACTGGCACCTGGTGAACATCGGCGTGGTAGCGGTAAAACGACAGCACCGCTGTGACCCGGACCGCGATCGTCGATTCCGCCAGGCACTCGCCCTCATCAGCGGCCGGGAGCCGGGTCACCCCGGCCGGCAGCCCGGTCCGCAGCGACGCCACGAACGAGACGAAGAACGGCAGGCTCACCTCGTCCCACGCCATCCGCGCCGTGGTCAGGTACTCCCACCAGCGGGCCAGCGAGGTCGCATACGAGCGGACCGTGTTCGGCGAGGACTGCTGGGCCACCCGCAAGAACTCCAGGTACTCCTCGACCGGGCCGACCGGAAGGTGATCCTCCCCGGTCACCGTCCAGGTCCGCTGCCCGTCGAGCATGACACGCTGCACCCCCATGCCCCGGTGATCATGCCGACGACACCGACGTTGATGTGGGACCTTGGATAACGACACGCCGACGTGGAAAACAGCAGCTCAGGCCACGCTGGCTGACGTTACGGACGGGTGGCTGAGGACCCCGGATAGGTCGAGGATCAGGACGGCCGGGCGGGCGAGCTCGGCTAGGCGTTTGTGCCAGGTGTGGTCGGCGTGGCCGCCGGCCAGGTGGGCCAGCGCGCGGCTGGTCTTGAGGAACCGGGCCTCGGCGCCGTGGCGGGCGGCGAGATGGCCGAGGGCCTGGGCGACGTGGCTCTTGCCTACCCCGACCGGGCCGTACAGGATCACTGACTCGGCGGCGTGCAGCCACCGCAGGGCGGCCAGGTCGCGGATCTGGGCGGCGGGCAGCTTCGGGGAGGCGGCGTAGTCGAAGCCTTCCAGGGTGACCTGCTCCTCGAACCGGGCCCTGCGCAGGCGGCGGGTGATGGACATGGTGCCGCGGCGGGAGATCTCGTCTTCGCACAGGACCTGGAGGAAGTCGATGTGGCCGAGGTCCCCGGCGCGGGCCTGGGCGAGGCGGGCGTCGATGGTGGCGAGCATCCCCGAGAGCTTCAGCGTGCGCAGCGCCTTGTCCAGGGCGCTGGTCTCGATCGTGGTGGTCATGATGGTGTCCTTTGCTTCTCGGTGATGGCGGGTCTGGTGTCAGGCCCGGGTTGACGGGTCATGCCCGAAGCGCTGCTGGGCGGCCTGGCGGGTGATGCCGAGCCGGGCGGCGATCTGGGTCCAGGAGCTCCCCTGGGATCTGGCCCGGGTGACGGCGACGGCGAGGTGGCGGCGGGCCTGGGCGGCGGCGGCGTGAGCGCTGGTGACCCAGTCCAGGACGTCCAGCGGCGGGCCGGGCGGCAGGGGCCGGGCAGTGGTGCCCTTGCCGAGGGTGGAGCGTGCCCGGGCGCAAGAGCCGCACAGCATGACGTTGCCGAGTGCGATCTCGGCGGTCAGGGTGCAGTGCGGGCGGCGGGCCGGGTCGCCGGCGTAGTGGCAGCGGACCGCGGCCGCGGCGGAGCCGGTCATGACGCTGCCTGCGTTCCGGGGCGCAGCGGGACCACGTTCCCGGCGGCGCCGAACAGCACGTCGGGGCCGTGCAGGAACGCCGCGGCGCCACCGTCCCCGGCGGGCGCGGGCACGGGCGAGGCCTCGGTCCCGGCGGCGAGGATGCCCCGGACGGTCCGGTAGGACGGGTCGCCGGCGGCGGCAGCCCGTGCGCAGGCGGCTTCGAGGCGGCCGGGCTGGTGCTTGTCCGCCAGGCCCACGACGCCCTGGGCGGCGCGGAGCCGGTACAGCGCGTTCTCGGCCAGGAGCCCGGCGATCAGCGCCGTGCAGGCCGGCCCGATCTCCGCAGCCCGCCGGCGGCACCATGCCGGGGTGCGCATCCGGAACGCGATCTTCTCCGGCGGGTAGTCGCCCAGATCGGTCTGCTTGCCCCGCGCCGTGCGGACATGGGTCTTGACCAGGTCCCCGCCGGCGAACAGCTGCACCATCGTGGCGGTCGAGCGGGCGTCCAGGGTCTGGCCGATGTGCTTCCACGGCACCGAGTACAGGCTCTGGCCGACCTTGACGTGGATATCCGAGCCGACCTTGCCGCGGGACCATTCCGCGAGCACGAACGGCGTCTGGGGCAGGGCTGCCAGCGCTGGTTTCTCCACCGCGTCGAACACCGCGGCAGGGGCGGCCCCGTCCAGCGGCCGGCAGGCCCGCTGCCCAGCGACATCGAGGCACCAGCGCACCGCCTCGGCCTGCATCTGCGCCAGCGACGTGAACTCCCGGCCCCGCCAGAAGCTGTCCCTTATATACGGCATCGGCCTTTCGACCTGCGCCTTATCCCGGGGTTTCCGCGATCGTGCCGGGTCTACCAGGCAGCCGTAATGAGCGGCCAGCTCCGCATAGGACCGGTTGATCTTCGGGTCATACAGGCCCGGCCGGTCCACCCCGGTCTTCAGGTTGTCCGGCACCAGCCGGGCCGGGACCCCGTCAAAGAACCCGAACGCCGCCGCGTGGCATTCCGTCCACGCCCGCTGGTCCATCTTCAGCACCGGCCGGACGAACAGGTGCCGGGAGCAGCACAGCACCATCGCGAACACGGTCACCGTATGCCGCTGCCCGGTTCGCGGGTCGGTCCACCGTCCCATCTGCCCGTAATCGATCTGCGCCTCCAGCCCCGGCTCAGCCGGGACCAGGCGCAGCACCGTCACCCGCGCGCGGGTGACCTCCTCGGGCAGATTCGCCGCCACATACCGGCGCAGCGACGCCACCGACACCGCCAGCCCCCGCTCATCGCGGAGCCGCTGATGAATCGTGGACACGGTCACCCCGGCCTTCATCTGCTCCGCGATGTAATCCCGGTGCTCCCCGATCGCCGGCCACGTCACCTGCCGCACCCGGCCGTCCGCCAGCTCCGGGAACCACTCCCGCGCCAGCTCCCCCCACCGCTCCGCGCTCACCTCCGGCCCGCCCGGCCGCAGCCCGGCGGCCTCCGCCGCGGCCACGTACTTGCGGACCGTATTCCGCGACAGCCCCAGGCTGCCCGCTACCTCGCTCTTGGACCGCCCCGCATGCCAGTGCACGAAAATCTCGCAGATATCGATCACGTCGAACGTCCTCCTCGCCATCGGACCCCCCCGCCCCTAGGACGAGGAGACATGATCCTGACTTCCCGATGACCAGGTCCACCCCGACACGCACGCCATGACCATGGTCAATAACGTGATCGGGGTGGTCAATTACGTGATCGCAGCACGCCCCTCACTGCTCAATTTCATGATCGCTGACACGCATCCCGCCCGTCTGCCGAGCTGGCCTGGGGATACTGACCATCAGGCCGCCTGATCTGCACAATGAGTACCGGCTACCACGACTGGCTCACCGTGGGGAGATCATCGATGAAACTCACTCCCAACCAGCGATCTGTGCTGGTCGCACTCGCCGATGGGGAATGCCTCAGCGCGGCCGAGATCGCCCGGCGGTCTGGCCGGCAGTACCTGCCCGGCGTGATCCGCGTGCTGGAGTCGCTGCGCGACTGCGGCCTGATCTGGCGGTTAGACGGCCCGGTCACCCCGCGCTGGCAGGCCGCCGGAGCTGCTGGCCGGGGCCAGACAGTCCCGCGCCGGTAGCCGGCGCCGGTACTGCCGGGCCCTGCTGCCAGGGCCAGACCCGCCGCGCGGCTGGACAGCCTGATCGGGCCGGGTACCGTTCGTCCGATCAGGACAGTTGCGGCGCCGCCGGCCTAGGCCGGCCGATCACCCGCTTCACCGTCTTGTGCGTGGTCCCCGCGATCTCCGCGGCCCCGCGCCTACCTCACGGTAGGCAGCGATGATGTCCATACGTTCCCTCGCAGACTTCACTAGGGCTCCCCGGGCGGTCCGGTGACTGGATGGCACCGTCACCGTCACCGCCCGAGGGTTCAAACTCCCGGACGACACGACGAACGAGGGATGGGGACCTTTAACTGGCCACCAGCGGGGACTCAGACCTGGCCACATACGGCGACTTTTCTCATGGCCACGGACATGCCGAGGTACCAGCGCAGGCAAGCAGTTATTGGCCAGGATGTTTGGCGTTCGTCGCTCAGCAACTCTGTTGCCGCCGACACACGTGGTACGGGCCGTGTGGGGTAGCTGTCCTGTGCCCTGCTGAATGAGCCTGTCGTGGAGAATCGGGTGATCGGCTGCGCCCGTGGCCCGGAGCCGCCGTTTCGGTTGCCAGCCCGCTGTGACCGGAGTAGTAAACCAATCATGCGACTTGAGCCTCTGTGCCGGATCACGATGCGATACACCGGAGGCTCCAGCTGGCACCGGCCTTATGCCCGGCCGGACGGGACAAGCGAGGAAGAGTTCGGGTACGGGACGGGCGAGGGTACCGTCAGGGCGATCTCATTAACGGGACGCTGACCTGGGTCAACGTCCCGCGCCGACGCGAGGACGGGGTGTGGACCCCGGATCTGCGCGGGTTCATCAAGGCCGATGACGGCGGTGAGCTTCTGGTCTTCATTCAGGGTCTGAGCATCGACGGCGACTAGCCTGAACCACGGCGCTCCATTGTCGGGCAGGTGAACCTGATCACCGGGCATGATCCGCTGCGCTGGCTGAATACCTGCTGCTGCGTCGGTGAGGGCGAGATCGACGCGCGGATCCTGCAATGGTGGGTGGACGTCTACGTGTGCGTTAACGACACCGTCGAATTCCCGCCGGCCATCGGCGCGCAGCCGCCGAAGCGGTTCCGGCAGGGCACACGCACCTGACCGGCCCGTTCATCTCGCGGCAGGCACTCATAGCGAAGAACTACGGGCCGCCGGCGCCCTTGCAGCACGCAATCCCGGCGGCTTCGCCGACTACAGGCCTGAAGTCGTCGTCCTCATCTGCCAGCGTCACAGTCCGCCATACGGGAGCCCTCAGGTCAGAGACCTCGCAGGGCCATTCTGCATTTCGGGCACATGGACCAAGCGGGCATCAGGCCCCACGGCCCTGCATTGGCTATGGCGGTGTGGTCGTACTCATAGCCGCAGACCGCCGAGGGCCGGGGCACTTTCTCGTCGCGGCCAACCGCATGCATGCAGATGAGCCGGCGCTCCTCGGGTTCCTCGGGGATCGGTCCGCCGAGCTCCGGCACAGCGACACAATCGATAGCTCGCAGGGGTGGTCCGGCGGGGACGCTCGCAGGGCCAGGTTCAGCACCGGTGCGGCGGGTTGACTCAGCGCCGGCCGGGATCGGTTCCGTAACGCGCGGCGGAGCCGGGCGCAACGGCGCTGGGCTTGTGTGGATGCTGCGGACCGTGATCAGCAGCAGCCCCGCGAAGCACAGGCCCGCGATCTCCCAGGCAACGACCGCCCATCGATGGGTGTATACAACCATTGCAGCCGCCAGCATCACGAGTGCCAGTTCGGCTGCCACGATGATCCTCAAGCGCGGTCTGGTTCGCACCGACTGGAGCACCTGCAGGACTCCGGCCGTCCTGAGCTGCTTGAACAGGCCGGCGGCGGCGGCGATCGCGACGACTACGAGGAGGGTCCAGACAGTCACCGTACGAGGATAGGCAGGGTCGGAGGACAACCGGGCATCATTGCTCACCGCTCCTCCCCGGCACTTGGAAACAACGAGCGTTCCGGTACGCGGCCATTTCCGCCAGGACCTTAGAGCATCCGCCCGGGGCTCGCTGAATCCTCATCTGCATGCCGAAGAGCGGGTGTCGCCGCGCGGCCTGGCCGGGATGGGGTGTCCGGTTGCCCGGCGTGACCGGCGGCGTTGCGGGGGGCGGGTTCGCGCGGTCTGCGGCCCGGGCGGGTATCAGGTCCCCGGGTCCTGGTGACCGTGAGCACCGGCCCGCAACCTGTGACCGCGCCGAGCGTCGTAAGGAATGGCCGCGGCGCCGCGAGGCGCGGCACGCGCTGCCTGGCCCGGCGGATCCGGGCGTGACCGGCAGGCAGCGGAACCCGGTGAGGGTGCCAAGCCCTCAGGCCGGCCGCGCCATCACAAGGAGGGTCTAGAGATGAGACTGTCATCCCGCAGGGGCCGTCGCCTCGCCGCCGGCCTCGCCGCGGCCAGCGCCGCCATCGTGATCCCCGCGGCTGCCATGGCCGCGTCGGGCGCGGCGGCCCATCCCGCCGCAGTGCCGCGCTGCCAGAGTTACCTGCTCAGCAGCCCGGGTCGTCATGGCGCCTATGTGTGGCTCGCCGAGCCGGGAAGCGCCGGCACGGCCACCGTCGTCTACGACCTGGAGATCACCAATACCGGCCGGCACGCCTGCATCCTGCGCGGCGCTCCCCGAGTCGCCGCCGTCCGCAACGGCCACCTGGTCGGCACGCCCGCACCAGGGGCCATCTCGCACCTGGTGCTCCGGGCCGGCCAGACCGCGCACGTAGCCCTCAGTGTCCTCAGCGCGGGGATCAAGGTGTGCGCTCACCCGGTGACGGCAAGCGTCGTCGTCTACCTGCCCGGCCAGGCCACCGCTCAGCCAGCGTGGATGAACGTGCGGGCCTGCCCTCACAAGCCAGGCGGCGGGGTTGTGGTCCTCGCCGGGATCATGCCCGGCATAGGGATCCCCAGCCCGTAACGACCAGGCCGGCCAGGGCCGCGCCCATCTGGCCGGCCCCGGCCACCCGGCACCGGCACGACCAACGCCGGACCGGCGGCACCCCGCGAGCGCATGGAGCACCCCGGACAGCAGCCACCGGCAGGCCATCCGCTATGCCGCTGGGCGAGCGTGCGGCAGGTGGCCGCGGAGCGCTCGGGAAGCGCGGCGGCCCAGGTGATGTCTTGCGCAGCGCCGTAATCCGGGTTGCGCATAGTGTCTGATCATGGAAGTGGCCGAGCACATCGCGGCGATCCGGCGAGACGCGCCGCTGCTGAGCGCGGCAGCCGCGGTGGCCGGCCTGGAGGCACCCGTGCCCAGCTGCCCGGAATGGGTGGTCCGCGACCTCCTCCGCCACCAAGGTGGCGTGCACCGCTGGGCCACGGCCATCGTGGCGACCCCCAGGACCGAGCCGTGGCGGGTGGACCTCGACGAGGTGGCGGGGACCTGGCCGGACGATACCGGCCTGCTCGACTGGCTCGAGGCCGGCTATCGGGGTCTCATCGCCGCCCTCGAGAACGCCAGCCCGGACCTGCAGTGCTGGACGTTCCTGAGGGCGCCGTCGCCACTGGCCATGTGGGCCCGGCGGCAGGCGCATGAGACCGCGATGCACCGGGCCGACGCCGAGCTCGCGGCCGGCCTGCAGGCGCCCGCCTATCCGGCGCGATTCGCGGCCGATGGCATCGATGAGCTGCTGTCCTGCTTCATCACCAGGCGTTCCAGCCCGCTGCGGGCCGATCCGGCCCGCACGTTCGGCGTGCGGTGCCACGACGTCGCCGCGGACTGGCTGGTCAGGATCGGCCCGGACGCCGTGCGCACAACCGCGATCGGGGATGAGGTGCCCGACTGCACGCTGCGCGGCCGCGCCGACGAGCTCTACCTCGCGCTGTGGTCCCGGCCGGAGTGGGGCGCGCTGAGCGTCCAGGGCGACCGGGCAGTTCTTGACCTGTTCCTGGACAAGGTGCATATCCGCTGGACCTGACCAAAGGGACGCGCGCCTTCACGCCGATCCGATACCTCAGCCACGAGGAGCGCCAGACTCGCGGCGGTAAGCGCGCGCCGGTGCTCACTCTCACGCTGCGTGACAGGAGCGGAACCAGGGCGAGCACTCAGCACCGCCTAATCAAAGTCGGTGGAAGCGGCTGCCCGCGGGCGTGGCCGGGGCTCGAAGAGAGTCCCGGAGCTGAGGCAGACTTGCGGGATGGCTAGCTGGGCGCAGTTCGAGACTCAGGCGCCGGATCTGGCAAGCGTCGCGGCGCGGCTGTGGCCAGGAGTCGTTGCCCTGCATCGCGGCGTCGCCGTGCCGCGGGATGTGCCGTGCTTTGCTGTCAGCTACCTGGCGACCGTGCGGCCTGACGGGGGCCTGCGTCTGCATCCGTTCTGCCCGGTCCTGGCCGGCGGCGGGCTCTTCGCTGCGATCCCGCGCCCGTCGCCGAAAGGATGGGACCTGCGCAGGGACCCGCGTTGCGTGATCCACGCGCTCCCCGGCCCCGAGGATAACGAATTCTGCGTTCGCGCGACCGCGTCCGAGGTGACAGGCGATCTGGTGGCCAGGGCGCTGGTCCGCACGGTCGTGACGGCCAGCGGTGTCGGCGGCATGATCGAGTCCGTCTCGCATGACCCGCTCTTCGAGTTCGGCCTCGACCAGGTCGACGTCGCGCGGTGGCTCGACATCGGCCAGCCTGGCACCTGCCCCACGCTGACGCTCGGTCATGCCTGTTGAGCGCACATCTCCGGGGAGAGTTTCAGCGTGTGAAGTCGTCGACAAGGCGTACCCGGTCGTGCAGGCCCCGCCGGGCGCTGACAGCGCGCTGAAGCGAAAGGGGTGGCACGCGGATGTGCCCAGTCCTGCCATCGGACCGTCTCCACGCGGGCTGCGGCGATGAGGCCGAAGTCGGTTGGTTCGGGCTGGTCGGAGGCAGGCCCGACACCGCCGACCCATTCCACCCGGGCGCCGAGCATGGCCCATCCCCACCAGTCACAGAACCAGGCAGCAGGGGCTACAGGTTCGACCAGCCCGTCGATCAGCAGGTCGCCGACGCGGCGTGCGTCTGCCGCGGACACCACCAGGTCCAGGTCGCCGGGCGTGACGGACACGCCGCGCGCGGCCAGGGCGGCGCTGCCCGTCAGCCACCAGTCCACTGCAGCGCTGGTCAGCCGTTCGCACACTTCGGCCAGGGTCTCCCGCCAGGGAACCGGGTCGGATTTGGGCCAGTCGGCGTCCAGAGCATCGGCGGATCTCGCACTAACGTGACGTGGCGGCCGGTGCCATGGCGAGGAAGGTTTCCTGGACCAGGTCGATGTGGGAGCTGGGCTCCAGGAGCGTCGTTAGGTCTGCGGTGAAGTTTGCCCGGTCCTGCTTGCTGTAGCTGAGGAACGTGGCGCGGGTCCGTTCAACTCCCATGACTGTCTGTGCGGGAAGCCGAAGGGCCCTGGTGTGACTTGCCTCCACTATCCCGCCGAACAGGGTGGTTTGCCGCAGTGCTGTCACCCAGGCCGGCTGGTCGGTCCATTTCCCGGTCTGGCGGCTGTATCTCATCCAGAGATCCCGCAGCCGCGTCCGGAGCGGCTCGGGATAGCGCTCCCCGGTGGTCAGCAGCGCCAGCCAGCCTCCGGGCCGCAGGAGCCGGGCAGCTTTGGCCAAGCCGATGCTGGGATCGACCCAGTGGAAAGCAGTGGCCGACACGATGAGATCGAAGGGCCCGCTTTCCGCGAAGTCCTCGAAGGAGGATGTCTGGAACCGGGCCATCGGGTCCGCGACGTTGCGCCGGGCAGTCTCGACCATCGCGGCGCCGATGTCGATGGCAGTCAGGCTGAGCGCCCGGCCGGCCAACTCCCGGGTGAGCTGGCCTGTGCCGCAGCCGATCTCAAGCACGGCGGCGGTCCCCGGGCCGATCGCGGCAGTCGTGAAAATAGAGTCGACGATCTCGGCGGGATAACCCTGGCGGGTGGCGTCATACAGCTCAGCGACGCCGTCGAAAAGACCCCGCCGCCGCTCCCGCGTCCTGCGCTGCTCGTCAGTCTCGGCGGTCACGACCACAGTCTGCCCCGGACTTCAGCCTCCAGCGAGGCCGCCGGGACGCAATGGCCGCCACCGGCGCCGTCGGGAAGTTCACTCTTCTGCCGCGCCGAGCGTGGGTGCCGGGTACTGGTGATCAGACCCCAGCATCATCGACCGACCGCAGGCTACTGCAGGCCGCCTTCCAGGGACTCGGCGGGCCGGGCCGGGTGGCGGCGGACCGGTTCACTGGTGTCGTAGGACACGGGCAGGTTCCACAGCCAGGAGACATCTGACTCGGCGCGCAGCTCTTGCGGTCCGGTGCCGCGGCGGAGCAGGACGCAGCCGGTCACCCCGCCGAGAGCCGCGGTCTGGCCGGATACCCTCAGCCACGTTCCCTCGGGCATGCCGAGCACCGACACGTCGTTTTCCTCCAGGAACCCCAGGATCTGCCTCTGGCGGGTCTCGACTGCCCCGGGACCGGCTGCCTCACGGTCCGGATAGTGCGCGTCGATCTGGAACGGGATCAGGCCCAGTGCCGATGTCGTTCGTGGTGCGAATCGTCGGGCAGGCCACAAGTGCGCCAGCGCTGGCACCCAGATAAGGAATCCCGCCGATGATCCGCGCGCGGAGCGCACCAGCCAGGTCAAGCGCGAACAGCCGATCCAGCAGCCTGAAGGTGCATGCCACTCCCATTGACCGAACGAATACCACAACCGCGCCCGGCTCACAGTCATCGTACAAACGTCCGCTCCTGCCGCGATGATGAGCGTGCTCCATGTGAAGAATTCGCCGTGTTCACAGTGAGTGCGCACCCCCGGCCGGTTCAGGGCTGATGCTGCTATTCACCCCTCCGGGATTCCTTCGGCCAGGATCTTGCGGTACAGCCAGTGCGGGCCGCCCGGGAGGTCCAGGCGGGCTTCTGCGAGGAATCCGAGCCGTCCCATCACGGCCAGGGACCGCTGATTGGACATGAGGGCGAACGCGACGACCTCGGTCAACGCAGCCACGTCCCTGGCGAAGGACAGGGCGCCCGCGCCCGCCTCGGTGCCATAACCATGGCCCCAGGCTCCCGGCAGCAGCGCATATCCCAGCTCGACCTCGGCGCGGGCGAGCACGTCGCAGTGCGCGAGCTTCACGGTTCCGACGGCGGCTCCGTCGCGGCGCAGGATCCACCGCCCGAAGCCATAGCTGTGCCAGTGCCAGATCGCCTCGCCGAGCGCACGCTCGACCTGCTCAGCGTTGCGCGGGCCGCCGAGCGTCCGGGCAACCCGGCTATCGGACCACAGCGCGAGCAGGAACGGCAGGTCGGCCCGGGTAACTGGGTCTGCCGACAACCGCGCCGTCGCAAAACCCCTCATGCACCAGACCATAAGAGACGACGACGCGAGGGACCGGCCAGGATGCGATATTCGGGACTCGACTCACTCCGCACATCTTTCTATGCCGCTCCTCGAGCCTGCCTGCCGAGCATGCGCTGCTTGTTGATGGTGTCTTTGGCGCGACTGAATGGCACAGTACGGCCAGTTCTGGCGTGGTATCTCAGAGGCGAGGAGCGCTTCTGATAGTCATGTTTAGGGTCAGTTCTGCATCTTTGTCGTTGGCGGGCGTATGTCGACGTCGATGCGGCGAAGGCGCGTGCGGGCTCAGGTGGGTACCTGCCGGAAGGGGCCGATGAAGGTAGAGCGGTAAAGAAGGTGTTCTGGCTCGACGCAGCGGCGGGCGTGCTCTCTGGTGGCGGCTATGCGGCCGACAGGACGACGGTGTCGATTCCTAGGGAGCGCAGCCGGGTGCCGAACCTTTGCTGCCATGACCTGACCACGGCGGCGCCGCCGGCCGTCCCGCCGGGCGGGGAAAGCCGCCCGCAGCCGCGATGGCGGCCGGGCCGTCGGCGGCCGGGACCAGGCCCTGGTAGAGCGGATCGCCGCTGCCGGTGAGCTTGCCTCCGCCTGGCGCTGTGGCCAGGCTCGCGGCATGGGTCAGCGCCCCGCGTCCCGGCTCATCCGGCCTTGATTGTCGGCGATCGGAGCGATCACGGCGTCCCCGGGGCGTGATGGCTCACCCGTTTTTGGCTGTTCGGGCAGCATCAGCCGCCGCGATAGCGCAAGGTAGTCCTCACAGCGCCCAGCGTGCGCGTAAATGAACGACTCAGTGACTGCCGTTGCCGTGACCCCGCGCGGCGCCCGCACGCCGCTGGCCGCAGGACCTGTCGGCGGCCAGTTAACGGGTGATCGCTCTGCGCCTGTCGCGCCTGACCGAAGGTCCATTCGTGTCACGATCGGCCAAGCACCGCAAGACATCGCGGCGCGCACTCGCCTGGTCTGGCGGAGCCCGGCATAGAAGACCGTCACCGGTAGCTGCCGCACTGCAGAACACTCCGGGTCAGGTAGCCGCCGTGGCGGCAGGTGCGGTGCTTATCGGCGCCGCCGTCACGCCAGCGGCCGCCAGTTTGACCGGTCAGCCGGGTCCGGCACCCGCGCCTGCTGCGGCCCTGCACCCGCCCAGCGTGAGCAACGGGCACAGCATGGTCGCCAGAGCGAGCGCCGGCAGTACGTTCCCGCTGAACTACTACATCGCTGCTGTCCAGCGGCAAGCGCAGCGCGCTGCGATGGAGCGCGCGGCACGGCGCCACAGGCGCAAGAATCACGCCACCGTGACAGTCGTCTACGAAAATCCGCTCCGCGACATAAGCGGCCTGATACCCCAGCGTGTCGATATGGGCGCCGACTTCGTCGGGTCGGGGCCGATCTACGCCATCGGCGACGGCGTCGTCACGGCGGCGACGGGTGCCAGTGCAGGCTGGCCGGGCGGCGGCTGGATCACCTACCAGCTCACGGACGGCCCGGCCGCCGGGGAGGTGGTCTACGTGGCCGAGGACGTCACGCCGACTGTGACGGCCGGGGAGAAGGTAACGCCGTCGACCGTTATCGGCAACATGCTGGCCGACGGTCTCGGCATCGAGACCGGCTGGGCGATGCCCGATAGCGCTTCGGCCGAGTCGCAGCTAGCGGAGGCCGGCGGCATCAGTGGCGGCGGCCCGTTCCCCACCCTCGTGGGCCTCAACTTCGATGAGCTGATGCAGGCTCTCGGCGTGCCCGCCGCACCCAACTTCGCCCCGACCGGGTATGGAACTCTGCCATCACGGTATCGGACCGACTGGGCTGCCGCGCTCGGGAAGTAGCGCCGCGCCGCGCCGCCCGATGTCGACCTGGAGGAGATCGACGTCGGCCGCCGGGCTCGCGCGGCGATGGCTGCGGCTGACTGGAGTACAGTGCAGGCCCTGCTGCACCCATACCTGCATTGGACGGAGTCGGCTTTGCTGGCGGACGATCCCGGGATGAGCTTCGGCGGGGGACTCAAGCCGCCTTTCGCGCGCCCGCGATGACGCTCGTTCTCGGAGGCGCGATCGTGCCGAAAGCGAGCGTTGCGGATGCGCATAGCGGGTGTCAGCGGCGGAGGATGTCGCGAAGGTGCTGCACGGGCCATCGCCGGTCGAACAGTGTCGGGTCGTCCCGGTCCTCGGCGCGAAGGTGCTCGATCAAGGTCACATAGTCGTCGAGGTCGAGCGTCCTGATCAGGGTGAGCAGGTCGGCCGCCTCGCCAGTGACGGGGGCGATCGGTGCGACGAGCCGGTCGTAGAGTTCCACGATCTGGTGAACCATCGTTAGGTGGCGCGGCCCGGGCTCGACGGAGGGGAAGTTCGTCGCGGCGAAGTCCTCGGTGAACACGATCGGCTCGACTGCCAGGGCCCGCGGTCCGTAGTGCTGGGCGAGATGGATGAGCAACTCGACGTCGAAGGTCTCGTTGAAGGACGTCATCTGCCGGATGGCCGGGCCGAGCGCAGCCCCGTCGAAGACCTTGAAGCCGGCCTGGGTGTCGAGCACCTGGGCCAGCGGTGGGATGAACAAGGCCCGGACGAAATGGCGGAACAGGACGATGATCTTGTCCGGCTTGTCGCTGGTGCTGTGCGGCTCGGTGACCGGCCCGTCGGCCCGGACCAGCACCGCCCCGTCTATCCCGTAACGCTGGCCGAGCGCGCCGACCACCTTCTCACCGGCCACCACCGGCGCCGCCAGCGAGCCCAGCTGAGCCAGGTTCGCGGACAGGTCCGCGTCGGTGTAGCAGACAACATGCCGGCCGACGCCGTTCGCCCGCGTCGGATCGGTCCCGACCGCGGCGGCCAGCCCGGCCAGTATCGATCCGCCCTTGCGGGACTGCTCGGTCGAGATCAGCCGGTCGAATGCGGGGCTGACCGGGATGTCACCCTCGATCACCTCAGCCAGCCTGAGCACCGTCACGCTGCGGTGACCTTTCCTAGGGTAGCCCTCAGCCCCCGCGATGTCCGTCATGAGATCGGCAC
The DNA here is from genome assembly GCA_963850875.1 of uncultured Actinomycetota bacterium. GTDB lineage: Bacteria > Actinomycetota > Actinomycetes > Streptosporangiales > Streptosporangiaceae > Chersky-822. The sequence continues at coordinate 105,569 of CAWKNA010000002.1, read as the reverse complement.
TCGAGGGCCGGTCCGGGCATCCGTCGTCGCAGGCGATGATGCTCCACGTGACGCCGGGCAGGCCGCCGGTAAGCCAATCGAGTTGGCGGACCTTGGTCCGTACGAAGTCCTCCCCTTGCGGGTGCGCTGCACGGGGGACCATGCGGCCCGTCTCGCCGTACATGGCCCACACTACGGTCAGGTGGATCGGCCCGATGAGCTCGCCCAGCCGCCGCCGCGAGCGAGCCGCAGCAATCGCTTCGGCCGCCACCGCCGGACCGTGGCTGCCCGCGACACGCCCCGCCGCCGCGCGGCCCTCGACCAGGGCGGAGGCCACGTCGAGCACCGCCTGGTTCTGATCAGGGTCCGTGAGGTCGCGCACGGGCACCAGCGCCTTGTCCATAGCCCGAGGATGCCAGTGCCCCCGGCTCCCGGCCCCGCGGACCCAGCCGCCGGCGTGACGAGCCCGGCAAAAGAAGTCGTCCCCGTGCCTTCCCATGGGCAGGGCAAGCCCGGCTCGCCCTGCTGCACTTGTTCCGCGACACCGCCGACGCCGACGTCCCGCGCATCACGGGCAACCCGGATTCGCCGGGAAGGATGCGGTTCCAGAACTCACCGAGCTCACCCGCGAGACCGGAATCGCGAAGTCCGCCAAGACAGTTGCTGTATTGGCTGCTTGGGTTCGGGCGGCGGACGGCTGGCCGTACTACGTCAGGGTCGCGCGGCTGACAAGATCGTGGCCGCTTCCATGATCGGCATGGTATCGCGGCTGTCGCGTGGGCTGGCCGGCGTGAACGCCAGGGAGTTCTGGTGCCGCAGCAGATCACGTTTGCCCGGGAGCTGCGCGTCGCGCCGGTCACTGCCCGGCGGGAGGCCACGCCGGGCCGCAGCCTGCTCCGGCGGAGCCGTTCCCGGTCATGGCAGGTGGGCTGGGATGGGCTGGATGCGGGGACTGCGGCCGACTACCGCGACCGTCCGCTGATACGAGGCGCGCAGGGCTGCGGCGTCGGCGGGATCGGTGCGCCAGGCGGTGCCGGCCGGGAGCACCACGAAGTCCGGATGGCGGACCCAGATCGGCACGTAGTTGATGAAAGTGACGCGCGCTCCGCGGCTGTCCACAGTGATGGTGAGCAGCACGATCATCCCGTCTTGCGTGGCGGCCGGGCAGCAGGCGCTGGTCTGGTCGGAGATCAGGTTGCCTTCGCCGAAGACGACCGGCTTGCCGTTGATGATGAGGATGGGCTGGACGACGTGCACGTGCTGGCCGACGATCGCGGTGATGTCGGGTGAGCGGGTGAGCCTGCGGGCGAGCCTGAGCTGAAAGCTGCTCGGCTGTGCGACGTACTCGTTGCCCCAGTGCAGATTGACGATGACGACCTGCGCGCCGTCCATTCGTGCGCGGTGCGCGTCGGAGAGGATCCGCGCTGCGCTGGCCAGGTTGACCGACCATGGATGCGGCAACGGGATGCCGTTGGTGAACTCGGTATAGGCCAGGAAAGCGACGCGGACACCGTCGACCGTCAGGATCAGCGGCGTTCTCTGCCCGGCCGCCGACGAATATGAGCCGGTGTGCGCCACCCCGGCACGATTCAGCGCGCGGATCGTGTCGTTGACTCCCCGCTGCCCTTGGTCAAGGGTGTGATTCGAAGCCGTCGAGCAAGCGCGCCAGCCCGTTTGATGGATGGCGGTGGCCAGTTCGGGCGGCGTGTTGAACACCGGGTAGCCGGCTGGCGGAGCCGGCGTCATCGGCGTCTCGACATGGCACAGCGCCAGGTTCGCGCCCCGGACATAGGGCTTGATCCTGGCGAACAAGGGAGCGAAGTTGTAGCGGCGGCCACCACCCAGGACCAGCGCCCGCTCCCAGACTGGCTGATGGATCAGCAAGTCTCCGCTCACCTCCACCACGAAGCTGACCACATGGTTCTCGCCCTGGCGGCGCGGCGGGGCCGCCACCGCGCGGGGGTGGCCATGCGGGACAGCCTGGCCGCTCGGGGATACGGCGCTGCACCCGCCGGCGGCGAGCGCGAGCGCGCACACGCCGGACAGCGCGATCGCGCGCCGCCAGCCGTTGCCGTACCTGGTCACATGCACCGCCTTCCTCCGGGGCCAGCCCGCCGTCCAAGGAGGCAGCCGGAGGGCCTCGGCTCATGCCGGCGCAAGCCGCACAGAGAGTCCCGGTCCGGTGACTCCCCAAGTTCCGGGTAAACGGCGGTCCGGTCTCGTCCCGGCGGCCGCCCCGCCGCACAACTGCTCCAACCATGCGCGCAAACCCCGATGGAAGACCAGGGACATTGGCCCGCAGGTAACGGTACGAACGTCATGAACCCTCGCAGGCCATGCACGCCCCGGCCAGCCTCACTGCCCCCTCTGGCATCGGTGCTTTGTGCCGTGCGGCTCAAGCCTGCGGGCGGTGGTAGACGTCGGAGCGGTGATCGATGTCGAGGCCGTGCACGGTGCGGGCGTGCTCCTCGATCCGGTAGACGATCCGGTAGGTGCCGCGCAGGGCGCCATGGCAGCCGGCCAGCGGGCCGGACAGCGGCTTGCCGACCCGGTACGGGGCGACAGCCAGTGCGGCCTCGCAGAACTCCAGCACCGCCGCCGCGACTGCCTCGGGAAGCCGCTGAGCGATCGCACGGCGGGCAGCGGGCTGAAACCGGATCTCATACCGCTCAGGCGGACCGCCGCTCACCCGCCGGTCGCGCGGCGCCGGGCCAGGTCCTGGCGGACGGTAGCGAGGTCGGCACCTGGCTCGCCACGCCCGATGGCCGCCAGGCTCTCCGCGATCCGCGCGACCGCGCCGGCATCGCCGAGGATCTCCAGGGTCATCTCCAGGCCCTCTAGATCATCGACGGACATCAGGACGGCCTCCGCCTCGCCGTTGCGGGTCAGCGTGATCCGCTCATGCTGCAGCCGCACCCGCCGGGCCAGCTCGGACAAGCGGGCCTTGGCCTCGGACAGCGGCACCGGAGTCGATGCGATCGTCATGGTCTGAAGTATAGTCCTCGCTAGTCAGATATCAGACCAGCCGAACGGCCGAGGCTGCGAGATCGTGTTCTGGACATCCGACACCGACATCGACGGCCAGAACCCGGTCGAACCCACGAGCTGACCTCATCTGCATAAGGCCCTGCTTGCCCACCCCGCTTGCTCGCGCGGTATCACCGTTGAGGGCGCTGGTGCCGCTTGAGTTCGGTGGCAGCTTGGGAAGTCAGGCATGCCATTCCTAGTCTGGCTGCTTTCTGCTCGACGCGCTTCATGTCGGTGATGCCCTCTGAGTGGCTGGCTGGCTGGCGGATGAGGGCTCGTGCTAGGTCGAATCGAGTCCTGGTGTCGAGGGCCGGGAACTCGGCGTTCCCGTCGGCCGCACGGGCGAGGTGCGCCGCCGCTTTGGACGTCTGGCCCGCTGCCAGGTGGGCCAGCCCGATAAAGCGGTGCTTGCTGCCTAGCAGGACGGCGGGCCATCCGGCAACGACCAGTTCGTCTGGGTGTGCGGTGAGGAGGCTTGCGATGCTGCTTGCCCAGCGACTTGCGTCGGCTGTGGCGAGCTGGCTGCCGACGATGGGGTGTCCGAGGACTATCGCCGAGGCGGCGAGTATTCCGATGCGCCCCGGGCCGCGGGGCAGGTTCTGGAGATCTTGGGTATTCATGCAGATCTCGCGGAGTATGCGGATGGCTTGCCCCGCTTCGCCGGTCTCGGCGTAAATTATCGCTGCGGCCAGGGACCAGACGGGCTCGTTGAGGGAACTGACGTTCTGCTGCGGGAGTTCGGCCAGGATCTCGGTTAGCCCATCGGTCTGGCCGGTTTCGTAGAGCAGCCAGCCGGCCTGAGCCATCAGCGCTTCCCTGGCCATAGATTGGCCCCATTCCTCGCTGAGTCGGGACGCGTCAGCGATGTGCTGTCCTACTGCGCCGAAGTCCCCTCGCGCGAGCGCCAGCATGGCATCGATAAGGGCCTGCGTGTAGACGACAACCGGCGTTCCGCTCTGATCGGCAAAGTCGCGATACGCGCGAACGGCCGAGGAGAGCTCAAGGAGCCTGCCGCTGCGGATGATGTCAACGATTCGCGCCGCCAGAGCCTCGTGGATGTGGTACGCGGAGCGGAGGTCGATCGCGAGGTCAAGCAGCTGCTGGTCGAAGTCCAGTAGCTTTTCTGGCGGTTCGGTGTCCTGAAGTCCGTGGCGGATCCCGAGAATGATGTCGGCGCGGGCTATGGGCTCGGTGACCGACGGCAGCCTATCGAGGGCCGCGTTGGCCAGGTCGGCTTGCTCATTCTCATGTTCGCGGGGTGTGATGCTAAGTCGCATGGCCAGCGCCGCCTGGGCCTGAGCGCGGAGTGCTGTCTCGCCGGGCGGTAGCTGCTCAAGTACTGCCCTGATCTGGCGTGTCAGGTCCTGCTCTTCGAGGCCATAGCTCCAGGTCAGCCGTTCCAGGTGGATGAGTGCCAGCGCCTCGCGCGACGGCATGCCGAGTGTCCTTGCCAGCGAGGCCGCCCTTTTCAGCGCGTTGCGCGCGTCATCCCAGAGGCCGCGGAACCGTCGCGCGTCTGACTGCTTGATCAGGATGCCGATGAGTTCTTCGCCGGTGGTGTACCGGGCGGCAGTGGCATACAGCTCGTCAGCACTGCTGAACGCATAGTCGCATAGGGCCAGATCGGCAGCGCGCGTTATCAAGGTTACAAATTCTCTGGCACCGACCAGCGCGGCGCCGGCTCCGATGGCGTGGTGAGCGAGACGCCGGGGATCGGACGCTGGATCGGCGCGGAGCAGCGTGAGGCATCGTGCGTGCATGGCGCGCAGCTTGGCCGGAGGGCAGAAACTGACCAGTGCATCGATCCAGTTGTCGTGCTGGAAGCAGTAGCCGGAATTCTGCGTGGTGAGCATCGACCCGTGCTGGAGCTCACGGTCGAGTACTCGCTCAGCGAAGTCGGCGGGCAGGTCGGCGACGATCGCGATGATGTCCGGCTGGATGCATCCATCCGTGGCGCAGAGCGCGGCGGCCTGCAAGATGGTCCGCTCGGCTTCTGAGCGGCTGGCGATGGTGGAGTCCAGAACGCGCAGTCCCTCGGCGTCGAGCTTGCCGACTACCCACGAACCGGACGGTGCACCGCCCGGCGGGGCCTGGATGACGGCGCTGTTGACCAGCTGAGGACGCCCGCCTGTGGCGCGCAGCACCTGCTCGACGATCATGGGAGGCGGCTGGATGCCGGTTCTTTCCTGAATCAAGCGGGCGGTCGCAGCACCGTCAAGCGGAGGCACGTGGATCGGCGCCACCATATCCATGGCGGAGCGGCCGCCGGCCTCATCGCCGTAGCCCAGGAGCGGGGAGTCGTCTTCCAGTTCGTCGGGCCGTATCGCGGCGACGAGGCCAACGCTGTGAGCGCTCACCCGCCGTGCCACCTCGAGCAGCAGATGATCCGAGCTGGCGCCGCCCCGGTGAGCGTCATCGATGACCAGCACCAAGGGCCGGCGGGCGGCCAGGTGACTGACCAGCGCGGCGACGGCGTCCGCTGCCTCGCCCGGCAAGAGCCCCCCGGCCGGTTCGCCGGCGGCGTCGCCAATTAGGAGGTCGTCGAGGGTCGCGGCATGCGGGACTAAGCTGGCCGGCGCCAGCTCGGTCCTGCGCAGCGTGGTCCACAATGGCGCCAGCAGGCGGCGCCAGCCCTGGTAGCCAGCTTCGCCGCGGTCGAAGGTCAGCCACTCCACCTGGACGCCAGGCAGGCCTTCCACAACGTCAAGGACCAGGCGGGACTTGCCGATGCCGGCGGGGCCGAGAACCAGCGCGAGCCCGCCTCGTCCTCGCTGGACGTGGTCCAGGAAGTCACGCAGCTCCTTGGTCTGCTGTTCCCGGTCAAGAAATCTGCCTCGGCCCGCAGCCGGCAACGGCCGTCGAGAAGCAGGCTGTAGCCTGCCCTCAGCAGTGAGCGTGATGAGGCGGTCGACCCAGGTCAGCCATGCAGGGTCGGGGGACATGTGACGCTGCCATCGGGCGATCGCGGAGCGGGCAGCGTCCACGCCAGCCTCATCCATCTCGGCAACGATGAAGGCCAGCCAGTCCTGCGGACCATCGGCGGGCCGGGCATTACCCGTGGCTGACCAGTCACCGGCCGCGGAGTGACCGGTGACCAGGGAGAGCCTGCGTGCTGCGGCCTCAAAGTCATCGCGCGGGTGACCTGTCAGGTTAAGCGCGCTGGCCAGGCGGCGGGTTGTGTGCTTGTGAGGTCTTGTCGTGAGTCCCCGTTCCAGGTCGCTGACCGTCCGCGTGCTGACTCCCGCCGCAACCGCGAGTTCCTCCTGCGTCAGGCCAGCGGCCTTTCGGTGCCGGGCGAGCAACTCATCAAAGGACACGTCAGACCGCTCGGCCATAACTACCTCCGAACCGGACCGCGGCACAGGTCATTACCCGTCAGGTCGGCAAATACGTCCGCTCGCGGAAACTGTGGCTGATCCTGTGAGTTCTTCATTGTAACGGCCGAGAGTGTTTCCTAGAGTCGTACTCCCGCCGGCGGCCCAAATGAGAAACGCAGGCGGGGCAGGAGGCAGCGATGGTCCGGAACAGCGAACCCACAGCAACGACCGGGCACACAGCCCGCCCCTCGGTTCCCGCCGCATGGGCGAAAGCCAGGAGCCTGTTGAGAAGGCAGGTGATAGCACTGTCTCTGGGCGCCCTGCTGGCCGTGTCCGCTTTCGGCGTACCTGCTCATGCCCAGGCCACCACAGGTCAATGGCAATTTACCGGCGGCCTGGCCATGGGCCACGGCAACGCGCACCTCGTCCAGCTTCAGGACGGTCGCGTGCTGGCCATTAGCGGCGATGAGGGTAATGGCGTATTCACCTCAACTGCCGAGGTCTATGACCCGAATACCGGCCAGTGGACGCCCGCCGGCACCCTCAATGACGCCCGCGTCGCATTTGGCCAGCCCTCGGTGCTGCCCAACGGCGAGGTCCTGGTCGCCGGCGGCCACGACCCGAACGTGAATGACTATGCCACCGCCGAGCTTTACAACCCAGCCACGAATCAGTGGACCCTGACGGGCAGCCTTAATACCGCCCGCCGATATGATGTCCAGGTCGAGCTGAATAACGGGCAAGTGCTTGTCGCCACCGGAGCATCTGGCCCGCCGACGTGCGCCCGATTCCTGACGTCGGCAGAACTCTACAACCCATCTACCGGCCAGTGGACGTATACCGGGTCCACACAGGTACCTCGCGAGAGCGACACTGGCATTCGCCTCAAAGACGGCCGGGTGCTCCTTGCAGGTGGCTATACCTGCGGCGATACAGATCCGGTCACCACCGAGATCTATGACCCGGCGACCGGCCAATGGTCCCTTGCTGGCAACCTTCCGCACGGCTGGATGGGCGGAACCATGGTCCTTCTGAAAGACGGCCGAGTGCTCATGGTTGACGGCTGGCAGCACGCTACGGGCACCAACTTCGCCGAGGCGGTCATCTTCGACCCGGCTACCAACCAGTGGTCGCCCGCAGCCTCACCGGCGCTCCCCCGCTCTGGTGCCGATGCGACACTCCTGCCAGACGGCAGGGTCCTGGTATCCCAAGGCGGGCAACTCCAGAGCGAGATCTATGATCCCGCAACAAATACCTGGTCGCTGGACGCTACCGCTCTTGACGAAAACAACGGCGGCCAGACCGTCCTGCTGCCGACGGGGAACGTGCTACTGGCTGGCGGCTATAACAGCACTGGCGCATCCAGCACAGCGGAGCTCTACAGCCCGGCCCTGATACCGCAGGCGATCAGCTTCACCGGCCCGGGCACGGGAACTTACGGCGGCTCGGCAACGCTGACCGCGACCGGCGGCGGATCGGGCAACCCGGTGGTGTTCACCGTCGATCCCTCGACCACGTCCGGGACCTGCACGGTTTCGGGCACCAGCGGTGCGACGGTCAGCTACACCGGGACAGGCAATTGCGTGATCAACGCCAACCAGGCTGGCGGCAGCGGATACTCATCCGCCCCCCAGGCGCAGCAGAGCATCACGGTCAGCCCAGCGCCCTTGTCCATCACCGCGTCGTCATCGACCATGACCTACGGCAGCAACCCGCCCGGGATCACGCCCAGCTACGCCGGGTTCGTAGCCGGCGATGGCCCAGGCGGCCTGACCACCCAGCCCGCTTGCTCGACCACCGCCACGAACGTCTCGCCAGTAGGTAGCTACCAGTCGACCTGCTCGGGAGCCTCAGATCCCAATTATCAGATCTCCTACATCTCTGGCGTAGTCACCGTTCTGGGTAACTATGTGGCCATGGGAGACTCGTACTCGTCCGGGGAAGGCAATCCCCCGTTCGTTCTTAACGGCCAGGACACGAGCACTCCTACGGACAAGTGCCACCGGTCGCCCGAATCGTATCCGGCACTGCTCGCCGCGGATCCGGCGTCCCTCATCGGCTCGTTGGTGGATGTGGCCTGCAGCGGCGCGGTCACGCAAGACTTCGTCGAATTCAGCCATAGTAAGTACCCCACCGAGAAAGCCCAGATCAGCGCGCTCAAGGCGACTACCAATGTCGTGACCTTCACGATCGGCGGAAATGACGTAGGGTTCGTGTCCGTTCTCTATCAGTGCGTGAATGTGCCCGTGGTCAATCCAGTCGGCTACGGATGCTCCAAGAACAAGAACCTGATCAGGGAACTCAAGTCGCGGATCGCCGCCCTTGAAGGCACTGGTACCGTGATGACGCCAGACGGCACCATCATCATCCCGATCCAAAGGCTGCTGAAGCGTATTCACCACAAGGCGCCGCTGGCATCGATCTTCGTTGCTGGTTACCCGCACTTGTTCGGTTCATCGACGATGTACTTCCAGGCAAGCAATGACGCGCCGAGCAAGTACGTGTGCCCGGTGGGTTTGTTCGGAACTGTCGACTACGCAGATGCTCAGTGGCTCAACTCGCAGGCCGATGCCCTGGACGCCGCGATCGCGGCGGCAGTGGCCAAGGCTCAGGCTGCCGGCGTACCTGTCACCTACGTCAGCGCGGTCCCCGGCGACTTCTCAACCCACGGTCTCTGTGACAGCAGTTCGCCCTGGATCCACGGCCTCGTCCTGGGCTTCCCGGTCGATCCGGGCAGCTTCCATCCGACGCCAACCGGCCAGTCAGACGGCTATGAAGTCGCCTTCTCCGGGCCGTAGGTATTCCGGAGAAACTGAGATGCCTATGGGCCCCGCCAGCTCATAATGAGCTGGCGGGCCTAGCTGGCGTGGAGTACGGACCGGTCCGGCTACGGCCAGGCATTCGTCGTCAGCCAGCCTTAGCGCCGGTCTACTGAAGCGAGCCACAGTCCGAGATACACCTCGTTTTATGCAGCTTGCAGGGCGCCGCGGACTTCCCGAGTCAATCTCATGCTGAGTGCCCGGCATCGCGGAGCCGACCGTGCGCTTGCACAGAATGACCAATCTGCACTTGCCCGAACGGTCGATGAACTGCCTTTCCTCAGCGGACAACGGCTCGGCGAAATAATCGATCCAAGCGTGAGACTTAACGGCAAGAGCTTCTCCGTGCGGACCTGCATCCAGCAATACAGCATAGCCGTCGCTGAACGCGATCTCTATTGGTCCTTTTTCGCTGGCGACCGAACCTCTGTACACGTACAGGATCCGTTGCACTTTCTGAAGCTTATTCAGGGAGGGGACAAACCGACTCGTCACAAGGGCGTGTCAATACTAAAAGACGGCCCGCTTTCCGGGAGAATTGAGTTACCACAACGCAATTCTCAAGAACGCAGGCCGTCACATGTATCATACCACTGGATTGTCCCGGGACGAGATCGCGGATCTCTGCGCCATCATCTGGCAGGCCGCAGCCGAAGAAGGAAAGGCGGCCTGGCCTCCCAGTCTCGGCCTTTACAAGTCCGTTGTCGTGACACTCTCCTACCTGCGCCGCAATCGCGTTCAAGCGGAGATCGCAGAATCCTTCGGCGTATCCCAGCCGACAATCAGCCGCGCGATCTCAGCTATCAGCCCGCTCCTGGAGAAAGCACTCGCAGGCATCGTGCCGACGGCTGATGAATTTGGCCCGCAATCCCAGCTCATCGTGGACGGAACCCTGCTGCCGTGCTGGTCCTGGGCTTCCGCTCCGGGCCTTTACTCCGGGAAGCACAAAACAACGGGAATGAATGTGCAGGTCGCCTGCTCTCTCGAAGGCGAGATCGCCTGGATTTCCGATCCGGTCAACGGGAGCCGCCACGACATGCATTGCATCAGCGAATCAGGCATTCTTTCCGGAGTGACTCCTGGCTCCTGGATAGCCGACAAAGGCTACATCGGGTCCGGAATGATCACGCCTATCAGGAAGCCAGCCCACCGCGACCTGCTGGCATGGGAAAAGGAATTCAACACGGCCGTGAACAGAATCCGCTATGTCGTCGAGCGGGCCATAGCGAACTTCAAGACCTGGAGGATCATGCACACCGATTACCGAAGACCCCTGGGCACCTTCGCCCAGACGATCTCAGTCGTGGTCGGACTGTATTTCTACAGAATGCACGCTGAATAAGCCTCTCTGTATCACTCGACCTGGGAGCTCGCGAAGTACCGTGGGGACATCCTGATCCTTCGTCCGACTGGTGCCGGCGAGCAGGCCACGCTGACGCAGGGCACTGGCGGCTGGCCGCGCCACGGCAGGTAGGGAGCGGCCCGATGACACGACGCGCTACGCACGAGGCAAGGGTCGCTGACCAGCGAGGAGATCGCGGTGGTCCGCCGGTCCCTGGCAGCCTGCTCGCAGCTCATTCAGCGGGCGATGGTGCTCTTCGGGCGGCTTCATGTTCATCTCGGTCGCGACCCAGCCGGGGTGAGCGGCCACGCTGAGCACCCTGCTTCCTGCCGCAGATAGGCGGCACTGCAGTTCATTAGGCCAACAGCAGATTGGCTAGCTTCGACGCAGCGGGCAACTTCGGCAGCAACCCAGCGCCGGCCAGCTGTGCGCAGGCCTGATATGGCCGTGTTCACTGGTCGGCCGGCGGGTAGGGGTTGAACGGGCCCTGCTGGTAGGGGCCGGGAACGGGCTTCTGGTAGGGGTTGAACTGGCCGGGCAGAGCGGGCTGCTGGTAGAGGCCGAACGGGCTAGCTGGGCTGAAGGACACCGCAGTTGCGGGGAGTGCCCCTCTGGCCGAGGATCTGGCGGCGCGAACGGCGATGCCCGCGATCAGAATGGGCAGCCCGATGAACAGACCGAGGAAGCCACCTGCCACGCCGACGGCGCACAGCGGCCCGGCGTTACAGGTCTGCGCGAGCAGAGGCCCGGACGCGCTGACGATCTGGTCGATCAGCCCGCCGGCGAACAGGTGGAAACCGATCGCAATCAGGAACGCGCCGATCAGGCCGCGGATGAGCACGCCCGCGGGCCGGCGCCCGGTGGCCAGCGAGTAGCCCGGCCCTCCCTGACCGCGGATGGCGCGGGTGGCCCGCCGGACCGATCCGAGCACCAGCAGCACGAAAATAGCGCTCGCGGCGATCAGCAGGTACAGGCTCCAGGGCGGCACGCCGGTCGCGCCCTTGAAGCTGGCGCCGGTGAGCGTCGCTTGGGCGAAGCTGGTCCCGCTCAGGTTCGCCCCCGACAGGTCGGCGCCGGTCAGGTCGGCCTGGGTAAGGTCGGCCCCAGTCAGGTCCGCACCTGCCAGGCGGGCCCCATGCGCGGTGACCTGGATCATCGTCGCGCCGGACAGGTCCGCGCCGGACAGGTCGGCCCGGTTCAGCGTCGCCTGGGTGAGATCGGCGTGCCGCAGGTTCGCGTCCCGCAGCAGCGCCCCGTTCAGATCCATCTGCGCCAGGTTCAAGCCGCTCAGGTCGGTGCCGGCCAGGTTCGCGCAGGAGACCGGTCTTGCCGCTCAGGCAGAAAGCATCCGGGCTACGGTCAGGCGTTTCGATGAAGCGACGCTCGCCGCAGCAGAGAGTATCCGCGACGCGGAGATTCGTTACGTTAAAGGAACGCTTGAGCATGCGGAAGCAACAGCAATTTTTGACGCGGCTAGTGCCGCTGTTCCGCATGCTGCTAGCCTCGTGACGTTGCTAGCGGTCCTTGACCATCTGCCAGTGACAATGCAAGGTGCTCTGCCAGAGCTAGTTAATGACACCAATATCGCCAGGATCACCGAGGTGCTGCGGTTCATCGATAAGGAACTGAACAGCTACTTTGCAGATTCAGATCGCGTTCATCTTACTAATGCGCTCGACATTGGGCGTGAGAATCTCTACCAGGCACTCCGGCGGAGCTTCGGCTACTGGCAACGGGGCAGAGCGCCCGAGACGGTCGTGGCGGACCTCGATCTTCGCCCCGAGCGACGCCAGAAGCTCGCCGGCAAGTTGCTAGCAGCGCTGCAGGACTGGGTTCCCGGCTCGCGCGCCCAGCTGCGGGAGTCGCTGGGTTCTGGCACCGCTGACGACTACAGCGATATCGACATCTGCTGGGTGGTGCCCGACGCGAGTTTCGCCGAAGCCGTGGACACCGTAGGTGCCGCTCTGAGCCAGGTGACCGCGGTGCCGTCGTTTCGCACCGATCCCGAACTGGCCCGATCGGCCAGGCGGCGTCTGGTCTTCGCCCGCCTGAGCAACGTGCCGTTGTTCTGGCGGGTCGATATTGACATCCGCGCCGACTCAGCTGCCGCGGATGATCATTACGATGCCGGCAACCCGGAGGCTTGCGGCGATACAGGCTGGTCGGCACCCGCCAGCGCAGTCGAGAATGCCATCGCAGCCATAAAGGCGGCGGCGCGCGGCCAGGCCGGCACCGCTGATGCTCTGGTTCGGCGCGGCTGTGAGCGGATCGGGCATGACCTCGGACCCACTGCGGATCTCGCTGCCGCGATCACCAACCTCGCCGATGCGTGCGTCACCCAGGAACCGGGTCTGACGAACATGGCCGCCGAAGTGAACCAGGTGGCTGACCATCTCCTCCGATCGAACCGGCCCGCCTGATCTGGGCCATGACCCGGGCGTCCAGGCGATCGGGAAACCTCGATGACGAGTTGCACGGAGACCAAAGGTGGACCGGCGCTGGTGGCAGTGGAGCGACGAACCCTTCACGCCGGACCGATAGCCGCCCCACGGCACAGACTCCCCAGATTCGTGATCACCGACCCCTGACCACCCAGTGCACACGCTCGGCTCGATACGTGCGCCGGTGCCTGTTTGCTGGCTGCCAGCGGCACAGCGTGACCTGACTTCGGCCACGATCTGGCCTTGATCATTTCTGCGGGTCGCTGACTTGCGGGTTCGCTGTTGGTGGTCGCTGACGTAGGGCGCACTAGGCGCGGGCCTAGGCTGGGCCAATATCGCCTATCTTCGGACGGTGAAGACCACTTCGGGTGCGACGGCCGTGCAGATCGTCCATTCGCCCCGGGGCTCGCGGGATGTCGAGCACTTCGGGTCAGTTCATGACGTGGTGGAGCTGGAGGCCGCCGAGGCGCTCGGTATGCCCCGCGACCATCTACCCGAAGATCCGCGAGTACGGGCATCGTCGCCCCCGCGGGTGTTGGCCAGGCTCAGGTTCGGGCAGATGCGGAGCTAGCGATAGCGATGTACCAGCAGCCACCCGCGAGATTCAGCGCCGCGGGCACCAGGAACCACGCCGACAACCGGTACATTTTGCGCCGCTCCTGGTCGGTTCCCGCGCTACGGCCGAGCGAGAGCAGAACGAGGCCGATGCCGAGCTGGAAGCCGCCAGCGGCAACACGCGTGACCCCAGAGACGCGGAGGTGGCGGTACTCCCATGGGTTGATCAGGCGGTGCATGCCGGGTCGCGGGGCAGATAGCCACCACCCGCGCAGGCCTTTCGCAGCGGTGCTGTCGTTGGGTGCCTTCATCGGGATCGCCTCCTGTGGGCGTGGTGTCGGCCACCCGATCACTTATAAATAAGATATCATATTGATATCTGGCTGTCAATGGCGGCAGCCCTAACGGGCCGGGGGGACAGGGCGTCGGTGTGCGGGTGACCTACCCGGCGATGCGCTCGTCCTCGCGGATCAGGTGCACGCACGCGTTGATGAGCGCCAGGTGCGAGAAGACCTGGGGGAAGTTCCCAAGGTGCCAGCCGGTGTGCGGTTCTATCTCCTGGGCGCACAGCAGCAGCGGGCTGGCGCAGGTCGGCAGCCTCTCGCGCAGCGCCCCGGGGCGCGGCTCGCCTCCCCGATCCCGGTGAGCGCCGAGACCAGCCATAACGAGAGGATCGTGAACGCTCCCTCCTCGCCGGGGCCCGCACACCATCACCGCAGCCGCCCCCGTCCCCGGAGAAACTCCGCCAGGCCCTCGAAGCGATCAACCGCACCGGCTGACCTGCGCACTAGCGTGGCCGAAGTCGGGGCTGGCTGCCACCGGCACAGTGTGAGAACAAGTGATCTCTGCAGCATTGCGATTGTGATCCGGGCGTACGCATCACCCGAGATACCGCGCGCCGGTTGCTGGCGGGTCCGGAAGGCGACGCGATTCTCTGCTGAGCATGGCAGGTAGGTCGCGCCGGGTGCCCGGCCTCATGTCCCAGTGGACCGGAGGGCTTCCCTTACAGATTTCGGGCGAAGTTGACCGCTCATTCTGCCGTTTCGGGGTGTCCGTCTATTACTGCTACGATAGCGGCGCCGTCGAGACAGGTGTTGGTGCTGAAGTCCTTCGTGAACAGCATCGTGGGGATACAGGATAGATCCTTCGCCAAGATGGAACGCACTCGTTCCCTGTAGCCCGGCACGTGAAAGATACCACCGTGGCCAACCACGATCGTCCCGTCGAAATTCTCGGGAAAACCGAATGCCTGGGCGATTCCCTTGATGACATGAGCAGTCACGAGCGCGGAGTTGTCGTAGAGATCCAGCGCCATACGATCGCCAGCCAGGTACCTGGCTGCGATCTCTCTGCCGCTCAAACGCTCACCCCGATGCTGAAGCCATATGTCCTCGACGCCAGCCTTGCTCGCCGCGATAGCCTCGACGCAGACATAGGTCGCCCCGAGCATGCCACAGGGCTTGAGCTGGTCGAAAGGGTTGAGCCTTGCCTCGGCCTGGATGTGGCCTGGCTCAGCGGCGAAGATCATGTTGTCCGTCAATACCGCCCCCCCGAGGCCGCTTCCATTGATCACGTAGATGACGTTCCGCGTCTCGGGATAGCGCTTAGTCGCCTCCAACGCGCCGGCAATGAGGCCTGCTTCAGCGTCGTTGGCGACCGCGACCGCTGGGAAGAGACCGGCGAAATCCCCCCCATGCCGGTCATGAATCTCTGCGATAAAGGCCGGGAGGTTGGGACCAGCTACGAGCCTGGTTCCATCAGTCGGGCCGGCAAAGGAGATGCCGACCGAGAGCATCTCTCGACGCGCGAGATCGGCCACCTCCTCTAGCCCGTCGAGGTAGCCCGATCCGCCGTCGCCTCGTCGGAGGAGCACTTCGGCCAACTGCAGGAGAAGGCCGTCACGAACCTCATAGGACCATGCAATCAGCTTGTCGCCGCCGATATCGATCGCCACGACGATCTTTTCACCGTTTGCGCGCAACTGATGCAGCGCGGCCCATGGATCAAAGCTGCGTGCGGGCTTTGCCCGGAGGGTGTCGACAGTGAATCGCTCGACCTGCTCCGGCAAGAGGTCAGGGACCTGCCGGTTGGCAAGCAAGCCGTAACCGTCCACCTCGGGGTTCATGCTCTGCTCGCCGATTCGAGTTGATTACCGACGAGGCGGCGAACCTGCATGCCCAGGAGTCGGTTCCCCCCGCCGACTGCGATCATGGACTTTGCCCCGAAAGCGACGGCTCGCACGCTGAAGCCGGTGTCAACTTCGACCACCGGCACGCGGCGATCAGTCGGTACGCGGCGGTCGGTCAGATCCCATACCCTAACCATTCCGGTGTGGTCGCCCGCTGCCAGCGCCAGGCGGCCCTTGAGCGTGCCGATCGCAAGGGAGTTGACCGGTCTCTCGTGGCCGGTCAGCGGCGGGCGTAACGGGGCCCTGGTAGCCAGATCCCAGACGTTCACGAGAGAGCGGGTGCCCCCCGCCGCCACGATCGGTTGGCCGCCGAGAGTTCCGATGGTCACCGCGTGAACCTTGTGTGCGCCAGCGGCGAGGGGCTTGCCGATGGGCGTGCCTTTGACGAGGTCCCAGATGCGGACGGTGCCGTCGTCGCTCCCGGATACCACGACCCGCCTGCCGTCGAGCGTCGCGAGCGCCACTGCGTTGACTGGCGCGGTGTGGTCGATAAGCGGACCGCCGATGGGCGCGCCCGTGGTCAGATCCCAGACCCGGATCGTGTTGTCGTCACCGCCGGAGACGAGTACCGGCTGCCCACCCGGCAGCGTGCCGATCGCCACCGCGTTGACCGCCTCCCCGTGCTCCATGGGCTGCCGCGTGCTGGGCCGGCCGGTGCCGAGGTCTGAGACCCTGATGGCGTGATCCCGGCCGCCGGACGCGAGTAGCGTTTGCCCGTCGAGCGTGCCGATGGCCACAGCGTTGACCGCGTCGCGGTGGCCGAGGACTGCAATCTCAAGCGGCTCGCCGGTGTCGAGGTTCCAGAGCTGGATCGTGCCGTCGTTGGCGCCGGACACGACCACAGGCTCATCGGCGAGCGCACCGACCGCAACCGTGTTGACCGCGTCCTCCTCACCGCTGGGAGGATCGCTGATTGGCGTGCCGGTGGGCGGGTTCCAGACCCGCACCGTCCTGTCGTCGCCGCCGAAAGTGATGACACGACCGCCCTCAGCCTGGCCCAATGCGAGCGCACGAATCGGGCGGGCCTGCTCGAGTGGCTGGCCGATTGGCGCGCCAGTGGCGAGATCCCAGATCCGGACGGTCCGGTCCCGGCTGGCGGAGACGATGATTGGCTGCCACTCCAGCGTGCCGACCGCGACCGCATGCACCGCGTCAGTATGCCGACCGTGGAGCTGGCGAGGGGTTGGTGTCTTCCCGGCGGCGATCGTCGCGAGATCCCAGATCAGGATTGTTGAGTCGTCGTCGCCTGAGACGATAACGTTCTGCTCGCCAAGGCCGCCGATCGCAACGGCATTCACCGAATCGGTGGGACCATGAAGCAGCGGCCCGATCGCTTCGCCAGTGTCGAGGTCCCAGACACGGACGGTCCGGTCCCGGCTGCCGGAGACGATGATCGGTCGCCCTCCGATCGTGCCGGTCGCAACCGCGTGCACCGCCATGGTATGCCCGATCAACGGTGACGGTGGCGTCACCTGCGTACGCGAGTCGAGGTCCCAGATCTCGACGGTGTTGTCGCTAAGACCCGCCACGACCACCGGCCTTCCCCTCCGCGTGCCGATGGCGAGGGCATGCACGACGCCGAAGACATGGAGTTCATCGCCGATGCTGTCGCCCGTGGCGAGGTCCCAGAACCGGATTGTCCTATCGCCGCTCCCAGAGACGATGATCGGATGCCCCCCGAGCGTGCCGACCGCGACCGCGTAGACAGAATCGCGGTGGCCACGGAGGGGCTCGTAGACGGGCTCGGCCCCGATGAGGTCCCAGACACGCACCTCGCCCTCGTCCCCACCGGAAACCACAACCGGACGCTCCTCAAGCATCCCCATCGCCACTGCGTAGACCGAATCATCGTGGTGCCCGATGACGTAGTTCGCCGGCTCGGTCCGCCCCTTGATCCACCGCACCGACCAAGGCCGCTCGAATTGCTCCCGCTCGATCCGCTCGGCAAGGTTGGACGCGCCGGAACGCCTGGCGGCGAATTCCAGGTACGCGCTCCACTCGGCCGACGGCTTGGTCCGCAGGTGATCGACCGTGAGGGAGAAGGCCCGCGCGGCCAGCCGTGCCTGCATGTCGCGCGCCTTCGGGACAGCGCGTAGCAGCCGCTGAGGGTCGGCAACGAGCAGGAACCCCGGGTCGGCGAGGACGGTGTCGAGCAGGTCGAACGCCGGGTCCTCCGCTGCCGCCATGGCGTGGGTGACGAGATGCGCCTTGACATAGGGGTGCGCTGCCGGCCAATCTCTGCGCCCACCCCTGACTGAGACTGTCTGCAGGAGGGCATCAGCGATCTTGTTCTGGATCCACTCGGGTGAGTGGTTCTCTGTCTCCGAGCGCCGCAGGTAACCGGCGAGCGCCGCATGAAACAGCCGGTACGTCCGTCCGCCCTCTGCCTCTGTGTTGACGACGAAGCCGGCGGCGTGGTCGAGCAGCCATTGGACGTCACCAGCGTTATAGTTGATGCCCGACAGAGCCCCGGTCACCGCCGGCCAGATGACCTCGGACGGCAGCCCCTGACCCTCTGCCCAGGCGAGCGCCCCGAGGAACTGGCAGACCCTGCGACGCTCGCCGTCGTCGTTGAAGCGCGAGAGATACCTGTCCATCGCGTCGTCGACCGTCCGGGGGAACTCGTCCCACCCGGGTGTCCCGGTGTCGACCGCCTCATTCCTGTCCACCAGTGACCGGGCGGCGAGTTGGGCGATCAGGAACGACGGGTTCGCGCGAGCGGCCACGGCCGTCGCAACCTCTCTGGCCAGGTCAGGTCGTCCGTGGTAAGCACTCCGTCGGCCGGAATCTTCACCTAGGAGCATGCGCTCTACGTACCGGCAGAGGTCGCCCAGCTCGATATTGGGGGGCTGATCGAGATCGATCACCTTCATCTCGGCCCCCAGCGCCCCCAGCAGTTCCCGCCGCGCCCCCACGAGCAGGCGCACTCCGGCCCTAGGCCCATGCCGGGCGAGCGGCCGCAGCAATTCACGGGCGACCCTGCGCGGCTGCTCCGCCTCGGTGATCGAATCGATCACGATGGTCAGCGGAGCGCGATGCAGGAGTTCGTTCACCAGCAGCGCCGTCACGTCGGACGTCACGTCGATCGTCACGTCGGACGTCACGTCGGCCATCACGTCGGCCATCACGTCGGCCGTCACGTCGGCGGCGTCGGCGATCATGCGGACGATCTGCTGAAGGGGCTTGCCGCCGACGTGTACTGCGATGTCGATCGCACCATCCGGCGGCATTGTCGACTCGTCGGAGCTCTCCGCCGGAAAGCCGCGACGGCGCCGGTACTGGGGGTCCGATAGCGTGACGAGCCTTGCGAGCACCGCCGACTTCCCTGATCCCAGGCCCCCGATGACGACCCGGGCCCGAGCATCTGCATCTGACGAGTCCGTGAGCCAGCCGACCAGCTCGCGTAGGACTTTTGTGCGGCCAGTGAAGTACCACCCCGGCTCCGCCTCCAAGTCCACCCCACGGGCTCGCGGGTCCCAGTGGATGCGCAAGGCCGGGTCGAGCAGAAGCGGCGATTGCACCAACTCGGACAACGGCGGCCAGGCTTGCATCAGCACCTCAGCCGGGATCATCCACGAGGTCAACGCCTCGCCCGGCACCCATGGCCGCCGATCCTGGGCGACGATGATCCCCACCACCGCTCCGAGCTCGCGGTCCCACACCGGGGAGCCGCTGAAGCCGCTCTGGATCGGCGCCCCGAACCCTTCGGACCCGATTTGGAGCCACTGTCGTCCCGGACCGGCCCGCTCGAGCAGCTTGCCGGTCGCCCATTCACCTGAGTCAACATTCCGGGGATAGCCGTATACCATGATGCGATGGTCTAGCGTCCCTCGCGCGACGCGGACAACCGGCGCCACGGCCTCCCGCGGCAGGCTCGCTTCCAGTTCCAGCACGGCGATGTCGCCCTTGCCGTCCACCGTGATCGGGGTCCAGCCGTCAGCGACGACCTCGGCCACCGCTTTCGCATCGCCCAACGCCGGGAAGTCGACAGTCACAGCCCCGGTCGGCCGCTCGGTGGTGCCCGGGGCTACCTGGAGCGCCTCCATAACCACGTGAGCGCAGGTCACCACATGCCGGTCGTCGACGACCAGACCCGCCCCGACGACACCACCCCCCGGCTTGCTGATCCGTGCCAGCCCGCTCAACTCAGTCGCTGATCGTTCCATCACGGCTCCCGGTCCAAGTCAGCTTGACCTGGAAGTGGCCCTCGCCTTCGCTTGCCGCGATGACCGCCCCAACTTTGGCGTTCAGCCGGATGCCGAATTCCACCTCGATCTGATGCGGCGGTTCGACACTCGACCGAAGCTTCCGCAGCAGCGTGTCGGCGGCGGGCCTGAGCGACTCGAACGCCGCCTCAAAGGTCGTGGCTGCCCTTGCAGCGACGGCATCACCTCTGGCGATCCGCTCCACTCCCGGTTCCAGCTCATCGGCCTCAACGAATACCGCGCCGCCGGCGTCCAGATCGTACTGCACCAGCTGCCTCATGGCTCTCCTCTCACCAACGTGTCCTCGGGCAATTGCTGGCTGAGGAGCCCGATGATCATGACAGCCGCGGCACCCTTCGCGCCCCGCTGCAGGGCGACGTCCATTATGGGAATGTCGCAGTCGGTTTTAGCCGTGGAGAAGCAATAACGCTGCAGGCCCTTGGCGACACTCGGCATCAGCAGCTGGGTGACCTTCGGCTCATAGGTCTCGAGGATGAGTGCCTCGGGGTTGACCAGGTTGAGAAGGTAGGAGATGGCACGCGCCAGTGCGTCCCCGGCGACCTCGAAGGCCTCCTTGGCGAGCTCATCCCCTTCCTCGGCAAGCTTCACAGCGTCGGCTATCGTCGCCGGAGGGTCCTCACCGTATGCCTTCTTGGCCCACGCGATGGCCTGGAGAATGCTAGGAATCGCTGCAACCGCCTCCAGGCAGCCTCGATTCCGACAACGGCAGATCAGACTCCGATTCTCAGGAGCAATGACCAGATGGCCTAGCTCACCGGCGATCCCGGTCGCGCCGTGCACTAGCTCGTTGTCGATCACCAGTCCGCAGCCAATGCCGTCGCCAACAAGGACCACAGCGAACGACCTACGCCCGCTTCCGGCCCCGAACCACTGCGCCTCCACCGCCAGAGCGTTCGCGTCGTTCTCGATGACAACCTGGAATCCTGTCTGCCCAAACCGCTCACGATGCACACTCTTCAGCTGCTCAGGCAGCACCTTCTCGAGCCGCCGACCAAGAGGAACGTGGTGCCATTGAAGGTTCGGCGAGTAGATGACTGTGCCGGACGCGACGTGTCCTCCGAGCTCCACGCCGGTCCCCAGCACGCTGTACCCTTCAGGGATCTGCTCGACGAGCTCTTGGACAAGTTCGGCCAACGCCTGGACGACGTACTCCTCGTCGTGCTGGCCCCCGGGCAGATCCTTGGCGGCCGTCAGCTCCTCGCCATCAGCACCAATCCGGAGCACCCTACAGTGCAGATCAGTGACCACACCGAGGACCTCGGATGGAAGGATCTTCAGGCCGATAACGCAGAACCTGCCCCGGATGATGGAGACACGCTCGTGTAACGACGGCGTGGGGCGGGTGAACGATGTGATGTCGATGAAGCCGCGGGCGACTAACGTGCAGACCGCGTTCATCACGGCTTGGCTGGGGAGTTTGGTCTTGTCTTCGATCTGCGCCCTCGACAGACCGCTCGCACTCTCGGCAATCACCGCGAAGACCTCGCGCAGGTACGGCTCTGGCCGCTGCGCTACGAGATCGCGACGGTTCACAGGATGGTTCACAGGATCTCGCATCCGTTCCCAGTCTTAATCTTCATCTTCGCGCTAATGAAAAACTATACCTCCACGTTTACTATCATCGGTTACGAAAACCAGACTGAACGTCTCACCGAACTTCTCTCGGCACGAATGGCACACGCCAGCATGTCAGTGCGCTGCCGTCTAACAATCCGTGGCCCCGGCCGTGACCGACACCCCAGCTGAGTGAGCCACGCGAGATGAGGGCACTGCGCGGCCGCCACGCTCAGATGCTCCTCATCCGGCTCAACCTCATCATTGGGGGTTCTGGTCGGCCTGGTCTTGCCACCGCGCGTCCGTCCGTGTTTAGCGAGCGGGACTGGTACGTGCGGGAACTCGCCTGCAAGTGGCGCACTGGACCCCGCACAGGGGGAAACTGCGGATCGTCTCCCGCTACTTCGGCGCGTTCAGCTCGGCCAGGCGCGACCACTGGGTGTTCGCAAGCAGCGACAGCAGCCCTGCCACGTACCCCGACCAGCGGGAGCAGTGGATGAAGGCCGTCCACATCGTTCATCCGCCCGTAATCAACATGCGCCGCCGCCGGCTGACTGCTGCGAGAGCGGCTCATACATGATCGGATGCCCCTCGAACCGCAGTGGCGTTGATAGCAGTGCTGCCAGGAGCCGCCAGGCAGGCAGCGGCACGGCGACGGAGCCCTCCGAAGGTTCCTTTGGCTGGCAGCGGACAGCACTTTCGCGGACCGTCTCCTTGCCGGGTAGGCGGCCACGAGCGACGACGGCGATACACCTGCGCCTCGGGCCTGATTCTCAGCCAGACCAGCCCGCAATGTGCGTAGCGAGCGTCGCCGCTATGCCGACACCGGGCATTTGGGCTGAATCTTCGCGAAAGCGCAGACGCTGCAGCTCTAAGTCAGCGACCAGAGACCGGCCGCCCACAGACTCGTCACCCCGAGTGACCCATGATCGGGCCGCGATCTGCCGGGCACGGCGCCATGGATCCCGGTTCGGTCCACGACTCGTTCCACGGAAGTTGATCACTTACCATCCCAAACCAGTCGGTTCCTACAATCCTCACAGACGCCCTGAACAGCCATAACGCTAACTCACAGTAACACTCGCAAGCTGTAGCTAGCACAGACCAGCGGCATTCTGCCCCCCAAACTGCCCCCGATAATGATCACCAAGGCGGGCGGCCAGCGAGGCAGGCTGAGCTCGCTACGGGGTGTCCCGCGGCACCAGCTTATACGGTAGGAAGATGTTCCTACCGTAGGTAGGCTCAGGGCATGACCGTACGGAAGCTGTCGATCTCAGTGCCCCCCGAGGTCGAAGAGACGATCAAAGCAGCCGCCGCAGACGAGGGCAAGCCCGTGTCGGCCTGGCTCGCCGAAGCCGCTACCGAGAAAGCGCGCGCCGCCGCCCGGCACGCCGCCGGCCGTGCTGCCGCCCGCGAACTCATCGCCGACTACGAACATGACCACGGCCCCCTGCCTGCGGCATCCCGGCAGCGCGCCCGCGAGTTCCTGCTTGAAGCCGGCCTGCTCGACGACGAGCCGCAGCGGGCCGCCGGATAAATGCCTTCCGTCGTTTACGACACCGGGGCGCTGCTCGCCGCCGAGCGGCGCAACCCCGATTTCCTCGCCCTGCACGACGAGGTGACCGCGGCACGTATCCGGCCTCTCGTCCCGGTCGTCGTCCTGGCCCAGGCCTGGCGCGGCGGACCCCAGCACCAGATCTCCCGCGTCCTCGAAGGCTGCGACATCCTCCCCGACGACGAGCGCACCGGCCGCGCCGCAGGAGTCGCCTGCGCCGCATCCGGAACCGCCGACGTGGTCGATGCCATCGTCATCGCCACCGCCGTCCGCCACCAGGCACCCGTCGTCACCAGCGACCCCAGTGACCTGACCCGCATCGCCGACGCCCTCGGCGTCAAAATCCGCCTCTACCCCACCTGACCGATCAGCCTGCGGCTCGCGACCGCCAAGTGCTAACGATGCCGGCGTCTGGGCGAGCAGTCCGGCCTGGGTCCGATTCGCGTAGTCCAGCTTGACCAGCAGCCGCGACACGTAACCCTTGACGGTGGCTGCCGACAGGAACAGCCGTGCCGCGATCTGCGCGTTCGGCAGGCCCGCACCAAAGAAGCCCAGTACTTCGGCCTCCCGCTCAGCCAGCGAACCGGCGAGCCTCCGCGCGCGGTCGCGGGGCGGTTGGCTGTCTGTCGATGCCGCGATCAGGCGGCAGGCAGCAGCTGGCGACAAGACGGTGTGCCCTCAGCGGCCACCCGCACGAGCCCGATCAGGTCCTCCGGCGGAGTCGATTTGATCAGAAACCCGGCCGCGCCGGCTCGCAGGGCTCGCACGACATGCTGGTCGGCGTCGAAGGTCGTCAGCACCACGACCGCTGGCGGGCTGGCAGGCTCACTGATCCGCCCGATCGCGGTGAGCCCGTCGACGCCCGGCATCCGCAGATCCATGAGCACGACATCGGGCCGGCTTCGCATGACCGCCTCGACCCCGGCAGCGCCGTGGTGTTGGGCGTAGCCAGGTCACCGAAACTCGTGAACAGGAACAGCGCCCGGCCCGCGGGCTCGGTCCTGAACGTGCCGGTGAACGGCTCCGAGGAGCTGTCGTTGTCGGCCGTGATCGCATAGGTGTACTGCGTGTCGGGCGCGAGCCCGGTCAGCTCAGCGTGGTAGGTCCAGACGGTCTCGCAGTTGAGGCCGTCGGTGCAGGTGCGCTGGACTGCCGCAACTCGACATCCGGCCGGCGCGGCCCGGACAGCACGCGCGGGCGCCCGGCCCGGCCGGGCGAGGCCCGGGACGCGACCATGCTGGCCGGCGGCTCTGCCCCCCAGGTCAGGTGGATCTGCTCAGGCGTGCCATC
Source organism: uncultured Actinomycetota bacterium (assembly GCA_963850875.1). Lineage (GTDB taxonomy): Bacteria > Actinomycetota > Actinomycetes > Streptosporangiales > Streptosporangiaceae > Chersky-822. The sequence continues at coordinate 81,276 of CAWKNA010000002.1, read as the reverse complement.
GGACGGCACAAGCTGACCGCCGGACCGGCCGGACCGGGCATGCAGGCCTGGCGCGGCAGCCAGGATGCCCACGCCGCCTGCGCCAGCCAGCACCTGCCGGCGGGACAGGTCGGACTCACCGGAACGAAGGACCGGGGCGGCCGTGACCGCGGTCTCGTCGTCGCCTGGGAGCTGCTCAACTGCGTTGGTGTCCATGCAGCCAGGGTCGCGCCCGGCCGTGAACCACCGATGACAGGTCGATGACAACATCAGGCCATTCGCTGTCCAGCGCAGGAACGCGTCGCCCGAGGGCCTGGTCCAGTGCTAGCCGCGCAGGGCGAAGGCGTACACCTTGCCGACGTCGGAGGCGGCGTACACGACCCCGTCGGAGACGGCGGGTGATGCGTACACCCCGAGCCCGGTGCGGTAGGACCACAGTTTCTTGCCGGTCTTGGCACTGAGCCCGTAGAGGTAGCCGTCTATCGAGCCGATGTACACCACGCCGCCCGCCACCGCCGGCGAGGACTGTACCGAGCCGCCGGTGGTGTAGCGCCACAGCTTCTTCCCGGTCTTGGCGTTCAGCGCGTACACCCTGAAGTCGTCCGAGCCCACGTAGACGACGCCTCCGGTCACGGCAGGCGAGGAGTCCACGGCGCCGCCCGTGGCGTAGTTCCACAGCTCCTTGCCGGTCTTGGCGTTCAGCGCGTAGAGCCAGTAGCTGGCGCCGTCATACACCACCCCGTTGACCACCGCGGGCGAGGAGAAGGTCCCGGCTTTCGTATTGAAGCTCCACTTCAGTTTCCCGGTGGCCGCGCTGACCGCGTAGATCCTGTCCCTGGCGCCGCCCAGGTAGACCATCCCGCCAGCCACCGCAGGAGAAGAGACCAGGTCGCCGCTGGCCGCGAACTTCCACTTCTCCTTGCCGGTCTTGGCGTTCAGCGCATACAGGTCGCCGCCCTGACCGTCGATGTACACGACTCCCTGGTAGTAGGCCGGCGAGGCGGTCACGCCGGCCCCGGTGTTGAAGCCCCATACCTTCGCCCCCGTGCTGGCTCGCAGCGCCAGCACGCCCGGCCGGCTGGACTCCGAGCCGACATACACGATCCCGTTCGCCACCGCGGGCGAGGAGTCCACGCCCTTCTTGGAGATGAAATGCTGCCAGATCTTCTTCCCGGTCCTGGCATTCAGCGCGAACAGGTATCCCTGATCGTTGGGTGAGCCGACGTAGACGACGCCGCCCTGTACGGCCGGCGAGGAGGTCTCGAAGCTCAAGACCGGGAAGCTCCACTTCTCCTTGAGCTTGCGCACCGTGCCGGCATCCAGGCCGTTGGCCGCGGGATTGGCGCCAGTGTGCTCGGACGCGAAGCGGAACTGCGCCCAGTTGTAGTAGACACCCGCGCTGACGCTGGCACCCGGCAAGCTGGCCGCCGCGGTCACAGCGGGAACCGCGCCAAGGACGATGGCCAGCGTCACCGCCAGGCGCGGGCGGATGACCCGCCTGACCCGGTCAATCAGGCGAAGCTGGCGAAGCTGGCGTGCGAGAAGCATGGCACCTCCAAGGCCGCGCCAGCGGAAGCACCGCGAGCGCACCGACGGGTAGGGCGAGGCAGAATATACGGCCCGGCAGGCCCGGTGTCAGTACCGCGACGGTCCGAATTTCGGTCGCATCCCCGAGCCATCCGAACCGGGAGCGCCTGCCAGCGCGAAGCGAGCCTTGCTGTCGTCTGGCCCACTTCGATCAGATGGCCATCCGGATCGCGGATGCAGGCGCGGATCTCGCGGCCGTGGTCCTTGGGCTCGGTGAGGAACTGGGCGCCCCTGGCCGTACCACCGCCGGAGACTCCCAGCGTCTTATCCGCCCGTTGACGAAGTACGCGGTCTGGCGGCCGTCGGACCAGTGGTCCTATACGTACTTCGTCGAGTATGACTACGGGCAGCTGTCGTTCTCGTGATTGCCAGCGGTGCCGTCTCGGGCCCTGCCAGCAGATCCACGGCAACACCCTCGATTCACTCCTCCTCCGCTGGAACGGGCATACATGGCGTAAGGCGTCCATGCCCGACATCGGCAGAATCAACGATCTCAGCGCCGCCTGAACGACGAGCGCCTGGGCCTCAGGCGGCAGTGGCGTCCTGCACTGGAACGGCCCGAACTGAACTTCGGTCGCATTCGCCCAGCCGGCGGCGACACTGCAGCCATCGACAGGTAACCGCTGCTGCCCTCACTCGCGCCGGACGCCACCCGGAGCTTCCGGGCGGCCATGTCGGCCGCCCGGAAGGAGAACCTCGGCTTGGCTGATCGGTGTCCAGGATGCTGTGCTCGGGCATGATCGCGGTGCGTCGATTTGCCCGCACGCCCGCGCCGCCATCCACCCGCACTCACCCGCGCGTGGTCCTATCCCGGCTGCTGATCGCGTTCTCGCGTGAGCGCCACCCCGGCGAGAATGAGAGCGGCTCCGACGAGCCCCGGTGCCGTAACTCTTTCTCCGAGCGCTGCGATGCCGCCGGGGCAGCCCGGTAGCGCCAGCGCACCAGCTGCAGCTCCGCCCGGCTGGCCAGAACCGGCCAGACAAACGGCCCCAGCGCCGGTCGGCGTCCGAGGCATTCCTATCGCGGTGACCGACCGTGACCTCGAAGACAACCACGAACCGCCGTTATTTCAAGTCGCCGCTGAGTGTCTACGATGTATCTAACGAGGGGTATTTTGTCCGGTATTCGTCCTGTCGTTGACGCGTGATCTTAAGTCGCGTCTACGACGCAGCCGCCGCGGTGCCAGTGACGTGACCTGCGCTAGCCCCCTTGTCAATGCCGCTTTGGGGGTTCTGCTCCTCGCACGAGACCATCATCAGCGACATGTCTACGACGCAAAACTGCCCTCCCACCTGGGCCTCTTCCAAATCGACTTAAGATAACCGCCGTTCGGCGCGGCTGGTGACCGCTTGGTGTTCATAGGCTGAGCCGCGCAGATTTGGTCCTCATGAGCCACGCTGACCATCGTGTAGCCAAAGAAGCTCCGTGCACACGGTTGATGTGCTTGCCACGGTGCGCGTCGTTATCGGCCAGAGTGAGTTCATGGAGACGGTGCCGATCACTGCCGCAAGCCCGGGTCTTGACGGCGTGCTGGGGTCCCTTCCGGGGGAGGACGAGCGGCAGATCCGCGTGCGGCTGCTGTCCATTCCATTGGCGATCGGCTCGTCGAGACGGCCAGACGACTCGGCGGGCGATGCGGATGGCACGGATCGGGATTCGAATTGCACTCGATGCCGTCAGGGCAGGTGTCTATCTGGGGCTCTGTTGAGGCTTTGGACGCCGCGGGCCAGGCTGTGGCATTCGAGGTGGAGCTAAGGCCAGGTTGGTTCGGCAAGGACTGCGGGCACGAACTGAGTTGGCAGGTTGATCTCGACGTTGATGCGGATTGCCAGCAACAGCGCGATTGCGGGCAGATGCACAACGTGTTTGAGCAAACCTGGTCTGCCGCATCCGCTGACGATGCCACCACGGTACTCGGAGAGGCGGTGTCGCATCTCGAACGCCTGGCGGCCCAGCCTCTCTCGGGTTGGCTTTCCAAGGCTGGTGATTGAACGCGTAACCGTGCAGACGCCTTCGGCGAAGCGGCAGGTCTGTTGGTGGGGAGCACCGGAGGGGCGGCCTGTCTCACGCTGAGTGATGGTTCTTCGGCCTGGGCGAGACGTAGAATCCCGCCGCTCGGGGCGGCTGATGGCTCGCCAGGTGCAGCACAGCGGCCCCGCATCTCCGTGCCCAGCCCCAGCCGCCGGTATCCAGGCCCGAGCCAGGAGAACGTGGACACGGTCCCGTACGCGGCCACCGCCACTCGCGGCCGTGTGAGCGATCACGTTATTGAGCAGGGGTGTTGCTCACGTAATTGACCAGGTCCTGGTCTTGTTCTGTTCTACTCGGTGGTGGCGTCTGCTGTCGTGGCGACACGCCCTGGCCGCTTGTTCGGGCGGTAGCTTGGGCCGTTCATGAAGACCTGGTGACTGCTGTTGATGACCCGGTCGAGGAGGGACTCGGCGACGACCGGGTTGGGAAACAGGGGGTACCAGTCCTGCGGGGCGCGGTTCGAGGTCAGGATCAGTGATTTTCCTGTCCGCTCGCTGATGAGCTCGTACAGGTCGTCGGCCTGGGATGGGGTGAGCTCGCGCATGGCGAAGTCGTCGAGTTATCTGGCGTTCGAACAAAGTTCTGACGCGTTTCCGCAGGTGGTGACGTTACGGACGCGTCCGGAGCGTGGTCAGGCGGTGCTGATGCCGTGCTGCTGGAGCAGGCGGCGGAGCCGGAGGAGCTCACCGTGTCCGGCGGCGAGCTGTTCTTCGAGCTGGCTGACCGCGGTCCGGCGTGCGTCGCGTTCCTGGCGGAGTCTGTCGGTGAGGATGTGGACGATGTCGCTGCCGTCTGCGTCTGCGGCCCTGGATCCCGGGGCCGGGCCGCGGTTTTGCTGGGCGCGGAGTTTCTCGATGCGCTGGCGCAGGTCGTCGTTTCCGTAGAGGAAGTCGAGGCTCACGCCGGCGGCCCGTGCGACTGACCTGAAGTTGATCTCCTGCTGGTTCTTGATGAGCTTGCGGATCGCGGTGTCGGCGCGGGTGACGGCGGCCTGCCGCTTGGCCTGGGCGGCCTGGCGCAGTGCCTCGGCCCGGCGCTCGCCGGCGGTGGCGGTCGTGCTGGTCACGGCGTTCCCGGTTTGCTGGTGATGGTGACGGGCACGGGATCGCTGGCGTGGTAGCCGGCCCTGCCGCAGACGCCCGGCCCGCGGACGACGGCGGTGTCATCGTCGAGGGCTTCCAGCGCGCTGATTTCCAGCTGCATGCTGCGGACTTCGGCGAGGCGCTGTTCCAGCCAGATGTTCGTGTCGCTCATCGGCTCGCCGTAGCGGGCCAGGTGCTGGGCTTTGCGCTGTTCGATCAGATGCCCGGTGGCGGCGAGCTGGCGGCGGATCTCCGGGAGGTGGCTGCGGTCGGTGGCGAAGTGGTCGCATCCGTGGCAGGCGTTGCCCTTGTCGCAGGACCGGACCGGGGGCAGCAGGCAGTACCCGTTGGGCAGCACCCGGTCGGTGCGACGGTCGAGCTGGAGCAGGTCGAGCATGTCACGGCGGTCCGTGCCGATCTCGCGGCCGTCCCGGCCGATCTTGACCATGGCCAGGAACTCGCGTTCGGCGGTGCTGGCCAGGGTAGCCGCATACCTCATGGTCATCTCGGGTGACCGGTGGCCGAGGTAGCGCTGCACGACATGGACCGGGGCGCCGGCGTTGAGCAGGGTGGTGGCCTTGGTATGCCGGAGCCGGTGGCTGTGAGAGTACGACAGCGGCCGGCCGGAGCTGTCGCGGAGCCCGGTCGCGTCGCTGAGCTGGCGGAGCATCAGGTCGTAGTGGCCGGTTTCCCAGGCGCGGGTGGCCTTGCGGTTCCCGGTCAGCCGGGGGAACAGGTAACGCGCCGTCCCGCAAGGCCCGAGCCCCCACCGCTGGCGGACCCATTCTTGCTGCTCCCGGATGATCAGGACGACATCCGCGCCGACCAGGATGGTCATCGGCGCGCCGTCGACCTTGGTCTGCTGGTAGCGGAGCCGGGCGACCATCCCGCCTTCGGGGACGGCGGCCGGGTCGACACCGGGGATCGGGGTCAGCGGCTCGAAGTCCATGAGGAGCACCTCCGAGGCCCGCCGCCCGGTGAGCGCCTGGATCAGCCAGGCTCGCATCGTCGCGGGCTGGCCGAGGCCGGCGACCTCGGTTTCCTGGCCGTCGCGGGTGATCGTCATGGACTGGTCGCGGGGCAGGCCGAGCACCTCAATGCAGGCAAGCATGCGGGACAGGTCAGCGTCGCTGATGTAGTTCCGCTCGTCCGCTTGCCGGATGACCCGCCCGGTGCGGCATTCCTCGACCCGGTAGAGCCGGGCGTGGCTGTCGGTCAGCTCCAGCCACCGGTCATCACCGGTCGCTGCTGCCACGTCGGCCCGGTAGTCGTGCATGGTCCGGTAGAAGTTCCCGATCACCCGCTGGGTGCAGGCCACCGACCGGTCATCCAGCGGCCCGCCGCGTTCCTTCTGGCCGGTGGTCCCGCGCCGCCACTGACGCAAGAACACCCGGAAGTCCAGCACCAGCGGCCGCAGGCCAGACGGATCGGCGGCAAGCGCAGGATGACCGATCCCGCGGGAGATGAGGAACTCGCTGAACCTGGCCGCGAACACGCGCCAGGGCGCGACCGAGGACCAGGTCAGCTGCCCCGATTCCAGCAGCATGTAGAGGTAGAAGGTGTAACCGTCGCGCAGCCAGCGGGGCTGGATGTCGTCCCACCGGACCGAGGACTCACCGCGGGGCTCGTGCTCACGACGCGGGATCCGCGGGTCGAACCGCAGGCACCACACGTCGTGTTTCCACCAGGGAGCGTCGCTGTACTGGATGGTCAGCCGGGGCAGCAGGCCACGCAGCGCGGTCCCGGCCCGGTACCGGCTGCCGGGCGCGGGAAGGCGGTCGTGGTCGGCGTGGAACTTCCTGCTCCAGGCGGTCATCCACTCGGCCAGGGTCAGGTCGGCGAACGAGCGCACCCGCGGGTGCTCGGCGATGACCTCGATCGCGGTGGCCGTCCACCGCCGCCAGTCCGTGGTGTCCACGACCCGCTCCCCGCTGTCGTGACAGACGGCCAGCCACCAGCAGATCTCGCGCTGCATCGGCACCGGCAGCGCATCTGTGCGCAGGACCGCCGGCGAGTGCACGGTGCAGATCTCGGCCAGCACCGGGCCGGCCGGGTCGAAGACCGTCCCGGTGAACGGCGCGGCGAGGCCGGCGACCAGGGCGGCGCTCGCGTCCAGCGGGTCTTTCCCCGCTCCGGCTGCGTGCAGGTGACGGGGCGGGTTACTCACCGGCGCTGCCTTCCCAGCCGCGCCACCCGGAGCAGAAGCCGCGCCAGTCAGCCAGCGCCCGCAGCTCGGCATCCTCGGTCACCCAGCCGTAGAGGTTCAGCGTGGTCTGGATGTCGGCGTGCCCGAGCCTGCGCATCACGACGTGCTCGCGGGCGCCGGATAGCAGCAAGGCTGACGCGTGCGTGTGACGAAACCAGTGCGGCGTCCAGCCGGCCGGGACCGCGCCGCCGAGCTTGCGCTTCAGAGCGATGACCTGGTCATAGACGCTTTCGGGGCGCAGCGGGGCCAGCCACTGCCCGCGGTGCAAGTTGACGAACACGAAATGACCGGCCAGGTCGACCACCTGATGCGCCCCGGCGTCGCACAGCTGCCAGACATACTCGCTGTGCAGGCGTTCCAGCTCGTCGCTGATGTAGATCCGCCGGTACCGGCTGCCCTTGCAACGCACCCCGGCAGGGTGATCCTGGCGCGGGACGACCTCGATGAACGGCGTCTTACCGCGTCCGGCATGCCAGTCACAATGCCGGGTCGACAGCACTTCGCCGAGCCTCATGCCGGTCTCCGCGAGAGCGGCGAACAGCAGCCGGTCACGAACCGATCCCAGCCACTGCCCGGATGCGGCATCCCACCGCGCGCAGCTGTCCACGATGGCCTCCACCTGCCCGGGAGTCAGCAGCGGCACCGGCCTGGCTGTCGTGCGGCGCACCCGGACCGCCGGGCCGTGACGCTCCTGGCCCCGCCGCAGGTGCACCAGCCCCGGGACATAGCAGCCGCCGCGGCTGCTCATCCGGTAAAGCCTCCCGGCAACTGGCACCTGGTGAACATCGGCGTGGTAGCGGTAAAACGACAGCACCGCTGTGACCCGGACCGCGATCGTCGATTCCGCCAGGCACTCGCCCTCATCAGCGGCCGGGAGCCGGGTCACCCCGGCCGGCAGCCCGGTCCGCAGCGACGCCACGAACGAGACGAAGAACGGCAGGCTCACCTCGTCCCACGCCATCCGCGCCGTGGTCAGGTACTCCCACCAGCGGGCCAGCGAGGTCGCATACGAGCGGACCGTGTTCGGCGAGGACTGCTGGGCCACCCGCAAGAACTCCAGGTACTCCTCGACCGGGCCGACCGGAAGGTGATCCTCCCCGGTCACCGTCCAGGTCCGCTGCCCGTCGAGCATGACACGCTGCACCCCCATGCCCCGGTGATCATGCCGACGACACCGACGTTGATGTGGGACCTTGGATAACGACACGCCGACGTGGAAAACAGCAGCTCAGGCCACGCTGGCTGACGTTACGGACGGGTGGCTGAGGACCCCGGATAGGTCGAGGATCAGGACGGCCGGGCGGGCGAGCTCGGCTAGGCGTTTGTGCCAGGTGTGGTCGGCGTGGCCGCCGGCCAGGTGGGCCAGCGCGCGGCTGGTCTTGAGGAACCGGGCCTCGGCGCCGTGGCGGACGGCGAGATGGCCGAGGGCCTGGGCGACGTGGCTCTTGCCTACCCCGACCGGGCCGTACAGGATCACTGACTCGGCGGCGTGCAGCCACCGCAGGGCGGCCAGGTCGCGGATCTGGGCGGCGGGCAGCTTCGGGGAGGCGGCGTAGTCGAAGCCTTCCAGGGTGACCTGCTCCTCGAACCGGGCCCTGCGCAGGCGGCGGGTGATGGACATGGTGCCGCGGCGGGAGATCTCGTCTTCGCACAGGACCTGGAGGAAGTCGATGTGGCCGAGGTCCCCGGCGCGGGCCTGGGCGAGGCGGGCGTCGATGGTGGCGAGCATCCCCGAGAGCTTCAGCGTGCGCAGCGCCTTGTCCAGGGCGCTGGTCTCGATCGTGGTGGTCATGATGGTGTCCTTTGCTTCTCGGTGATGGCGGGTCTGGTGTCAGGCCCGGGTTGACGGGTCATGCCCGAAGCGCTGCTGGGCGGCCTGGCGGGTGATGCCGAGCCGGGCGGCGATCTGGGTCCAGGAGCTCCCCTGGGATCTGGCCCGGGTGACGGCGACGGCGAGGTGGCGGCGGGCCTGGGCGGCGGCGGCGTGAGCGCTGGTGACCCAGTCCAGGACGTCCAGCGGCGGGCCGGGCGGCAGGGGCCGGGCAGTGGTGCCCTTGCCGAGGGTGGAGCGTGCCCGGGCGCAAGAGCCGCACAGCATGACGTTGCCGAGTGCGATCTCGGCGGTCAGGGTGCAGTGCGGGCGGCGGGCCGGGTCGCCGGCGTAGTGGCAGCGGACCGCGGCCGCGGCGGAGCCGGTCATGACGCTGCCTGCGTTCCGGGGCGCAGCGGGACCACGTTCCCGGCGGCGCCGAACAGCACGTCGGGGCCGTGCAGGAACGCCGCGGCGCCACCGTCCCCGGCGGGCGCGGGCACGGGCGAGGCCTCGGTCCCGGCGGCGAGGATGCCCCGGACGGTCCGGTAGGACGGGTCGCCGGCGGCGGCAGCCCGTGCGCAGGCGGCTTCGAGGCGGCCGGGCTGGTGCTTGTCCGCCAGGCCCACGACGCCCTGGGCGGCGCGGAGCCGGTACAGCGCGTTCTCGGCCAGGAGCCCGGCGACCAGCGCCGTGCAGGCCGGCCCGATCTCCGCAGCCCGCCGGCGGCACCATGCCGGGGTGCGCATCCGGAACGCGATCTTCTCCGGCGGGTAGTCGCCCAGATCGGTCTGCTTGCCCCGCGCCGTGCGGACATGGGTCTTGACCAGGTCCCCGCCGGCGAACAGCTGCACCATCGTGGCGGTCGAGCGGGCGTCCAGGGTCTGGCCGATGTGCTTCCACGGCACCGAGTACAGGCTCTGGCCGACCTTGACGTGGATATCCGAGCCGACCTTGCCGCGGGACCATTCCGCGAGCACGAACGGCGTCTGGGGCAGGGCTGCCAGCGCTGGTTTCTCCACCGCGTCGAACACCGCGGCAGGGGCGGCCCCGTCCAGCGGCCGGCAGGCCCGCTGCCCAGCGACATCGAGGCACCAGCGCACCGCCTCGGCCTGCATCTGCGCCAGCGACGTGAACTCCCGGCCCCGCCAGAAGCTGTCCCTTATATACGGCATCGGCCTTTCGACCTGCGCCTTATCCCGGGGTTTCCGCGATCGTGCCGGGTCTACCAGGCAGCCGTAATGAGCGGCCAGCTCCGCATAGGACCGGTTGATCTTCGGGTCATACAGGCCCGGCCGGTCCACCCCGGTCTTCAGGTTGTCCGGCACCAGCCGGGCCGGGACCCCGTCAAAGAACCCGAACGCCGCCGCGTGGCATTCCGTCCACGCCCGCTGGTCCATCTTCAGCACCGGCCGGACGAACAGGTGCCGGGAGCAGCACAGCACCATCGCGAACACGTTCACCGTATGCCGCTGCCCGGTTCGCGGGTCGGTCCACCGTCCCATCTGCCCGTAATCGATCTGCGCCTCCAGCCCCGGCTCAGCCGGGACCAGGCGCAGCACCGTCACCCGCGCGCGGGTGACCTCCTCGGGCAGATTCGCCGCCACATACCGGCGCAGCGACGCCACCGACACCGCCAGCCCCCGCTCATCGCGGAGCCGCTGATGAATCGTGGACACGGTCACCCCGGCCTTCATCTGCTCCGCGATGTAATCCCGGTGCTCCCCGATCGCCGGCCACGTCACCTGCCGCACCCGGCCGTCCGCCAGCTCCGGGAACCACTCCCGCGCCAGCTCCCCCCACCGCTCCGCGCTCACCTCCGGCCCGCCCGGCCGCAGCCCGGCGGCCTCCGCCGCGGCCACGTACTTGCGGACCGTATTCCGCGACAGCCCCAGGCTGCCCGCTACCTCGCTCTTGGACCGCCCCGCATGCCAGTGCACGAAAATCTCGCAGATATCGATCACGTCGAACGTCCTCCTCGCCATCGGACCCCCGTCCCTAGGACGAGGGGAATGATCCTGACTTCCCGATGACCAGGTCCACCCCGACACGCACGCCATGACCATGGTCAATAACGTGATCGGGGTGGTCAATTACGTGATCGCAGCACGCCCCTCACTGCTCAATTTCATGATCGCTGACACGGCCGGGACTGTCGTCGTAGAACGACATCGGGTCATCGACGGCCAGGGCTCGCGGTCCGCAACGCCAGCACGGACTACCGGGACCAGCCGCTCCAGCAGGTCGTCCGTCGCCCCGGCCAGCACTAGGCGCGGTGCCCGCACCTGAACGTTCAGCGGAGGATAGGAAGAGGCCACGGCCGCACGATATGCCGTTCAATCTCCCAGCTGCATCCGGGTTTCCGCCCACGTCCGCACAGCGCCAGGCCGGCACGCGCTAGGCACGCGCTCATTGCCCGGCGTCCCAACGTCGAATTCGTCACATGCAGCGACGGCACCGCATGTTAGCCCCGCGCGCAATCCCGCCTACTGCTTGGGCAACTCGGCGCTCGGAGATTGATGGCACCCAGATCAGGCGTTATGGGGTGCTAGCCGACGCATGCCATTGCCTTGGCGCTTTCTCCCGGTGAGGCGGTCCGCCAGGATGATCAGCCGTAACCGTGAGGATTCCGACCGAATCCGAACACTGATTCCGATCGAATCCGAACACCGGTTCCGGGGTTTCCGGACACCGGGCGGCCGGGCTGCGGCGTGGCGCCGGCTTGGGGCGTCTGGGGCACGGCACGCTCCCTCGGACATTTCCGACGTCCGAGGAGACCGCGTCCGATGCCCCGACCCCGCGTCGCCATGCGAAATATCCGTGAAGTTCTCAGGCTGACCTTCGGCGAGGGCCTGAGCCGGCGCCAGGTCAGCGCGTCGGCCGGGGTCCCGCTGACCACCGTTTCTGACTACGTGGGCCGTGCGGTGCTCGCCGATGTGGGCTGGCCGCTGCCCGCGGACCTCGATGATCAGGGTCTGGAGGCTCTGCTGTACCCGCCCGTCCCGCCGTCCGCGGCGGCCCGGCCGCTGCCGGACTGGGCGTACGTGCATAAGGAGCTGCGGCGCAAGAGCGTGACCTTGCAGCTGCTGTGGCTGGAGTACCGGGAGGCCCACCCGGACGGGTACGGCTACAGCCAGTTCTGCAACCTGTACCGGGCCTGGGCCCGCCAGGTTGACCCGGTGATGCGCCAGGTCCATAAGGCCGGGGAGAAGCTATTCGTGGACTTCCCCGGCGAGACGATCCCGGTCTGGGACCGCAGGACCGGGGAGGTGCTGCTGCGGGCCGAGCTGTTCGTCGCCGTCGCCGGGGCCTCGAGCTACCTGTACGCCGAGGCGTTCCCGTCCCAGCAGCTGCTGTACTGGGTGACCGGGCACGTGCACGCCCTGGAGTTCATGGGCGGCTCCCCGGCGATCGTGGTCTGCGACAACCTCAGGTCGGCGGTGACCCGGCCGCACCGCTACGAGCCCGACGTGAACGCCACCTACGCCGAGATGGCCGCCCATTACGGGATGGCGGTCATCCCGGCGCGGGCGTACAAGCCCCGCGACAAGGCCAAGGCCGAGTCCGGGGTCCTGCTCGCCGAGCGGTGGATCATCGCCCGGCTCCGCGACCGCAGGTTCTTCTCGGTCGCCGAGGCGAACGCCGCGATCGCCGGGTGCGTGGCGGAGATCAACGCCCGGCCGTTCCAGAAGATGGACGGCAGCCGGCAGGCACTGTTCGAGTCCCTGGACCGGCCGGCGCTGCGGCCGCTGCCCGCGGACCGGTACGAGTTCGCGACCTGGCGCAAGGCCCGGGTGAACATCGACTACCACATCGAGGCCGACCGGCACTGGTACTCCGTCCCCTACCAGCTCGCCCGCCAGCAGGTGGACGTAAGGCTGTCGGCCGCCACCGTCGAGATCTTCCATTCGGGCCGGCGCGTCGCCTCCCACGTCCGGTCGTTCGAGCGGCACCGGCACAGCACCGACACCGCTCACATGCCCGAGTCGCACCGCCGGCACGCCGAGTGGACGCCGGCACGGATCATCGACTGGGCGGGCAAGACCGGCCCGGCCACCGCCGGCCTGGTCGAGGCCATCCTGGCCTCACGCACTCACCCCGAGCAGGGCTACCGCCCGGCCCTGGGGATCATCCGCCTCGCCGGGCGTTACGGGGACGACCGCGCCGAGGCGGCCTGCGCCCGCGCCCTGCACCTGCGGTCCTATTCCTACCGCAGCGTCGAGTCGATCCTGAAGCACTCCCTGGACCGCCAGCCCCTGCCCGGGGCACGCCCCGCCCCCGCACCCCACCCGGCCCACGGAAACGTCCGCGGCGCCCGCTACTACACCTGAACGGAGCAACGACATGCTGCTGAACACCACCATCGAGGGACTGAAGACCCTGCGGCTCGACGCCATGGCCGCCGCCCTGGCCGAACAGCACCAGCAGGCCGCCTACGCCGGGCTCGGCTTCGACGAGCGCCTCGGCCTGCTGGTTGACCGCGAGCTCACCGAACGGTCAAGCCGGCGCCTGGAACGCTGCCTGAAAACAGCCAGGCTCCGCACCCCCGCCACCATCGAGGACATCGACTTCCGCCACCCCCGCGGCCTGGACCGCGCCCAGATCCTCACCCTCGCCCAGGCGCACTGGGCCGAACACCACCACGCCGTCGTCATCACCGGCCCGACCGGCGCCGGGAAGACCTACCTCGCCTGCGCCCTGGCCCACGCCGCCATCCGCAACGGCCACACCGCGCTCTACCTCCGGGCGCCGCGGATGTTCGACGACCTGGCCATCGCCCGCGCCGACGGCAGGCTGGCACGGCTGATGGCCACCTGGGCCCGCACCGGCGTCCTGGTCGTCGACAACCTCCTGCTCCGCCCCCTCACCGGCGACCAGGCGGCCGACCTGCTCGAGGTCATCGAGGACCGGGCCCGGCTCCGCGCAACCATCGTCACCAGCCAGCTCCCCGTCAGCCACTGGCACGAGGCGATCGGCGACCCCACCATCGCCGACGCCGCCCTGGACCGGCTGCTCGAGAACGCCCACCGCATCGAGCTCGCCGGCGAGTCCATGCGCCGGGCCGCGGACGGCACCCGCCCGCGGCAGGCCAGCAAGGCCGGCAGCGCCAGCGCCCCCGCGCCATCACCGGAAGCAGGCCGCTCATGACACCCCGGGCAGATCACGCCGACGGTCACGCCGGAACCCCGTCGCGTGACGATGACGTGACGATACGGACCTGCCCGGCCTGCGGGCATGCGTTCACCCGCTCCGGCCGGCGCCGGTACTGCTCCCAGGCCTGCCGCCAGGCCGCCTGGCGCGGCAGGCACGCACCCCCCGCCCCGCCGCCGCCCGCCCCGGCTCCCGGCCGCAAGCGCGCCATCACCGTCTATGAATGCGGGACCTGCGGTGCACGAGCGCTCGGCAACCAGCGCTGCCAGGACTGCCACACGTTCACGACAGCCGCCGGGATCGGAGGGAACTGCCCGCATTGCGACGAACCGGTCACCATCACCGAACTCGTCACAAGAAACGACCGCTAACAACGCCGCGCCCGCTGCGGCACGACGATGGCAGACTACCGACCAGCACGCAACGAAGGAGGTGAGCACCGGGGCAGACGCCCAAGCGTCGGCCGCTACGCGGCCTCCGACGCCCCCGTCCGGAAACTCTCGGACTGAGCGTTCGGAAACGCCGGAATACTCAGTAACCGGCCAGAAGCCGGGGATCAGCGCCCCTGGCGGACTCATCACGGGTCTGTTCCGCCGCCCGGCGGGCACCCCGGATCCAGGCTGGGTCGTGGACGACGTCGCAGGTGCTGCCGGCCGGAAGCGGCGTGCGCGCCGGGTGGCCGTGCGGTAGGACTTATGACATGCAGACGTGGGACACCATCCGGGCGCGGCGCAACGTGCGGCAGTACACCGATCAGCCGATCGCCCGGGACAACCTCGAGGGCATCCTTGAGGCGGGACGGCGGGCACCGTCATCGGGGAACTGGCAGCCGTGGAACTTCGTGGTCGTCGCCGACCGCGAGCAGCTGATCGATCTGGCGAAGGTCTGGGACCGGGGCGGGAGGCACATCGCCCAGTCCGCGGCGGCGATCGCCCTGGTGGCCAGGGAGCCGGAGGACGAGATGCACCGCGACTGGCTGATGTATGACTTCGGCCAGGCGACCGCGAACATGATGCTGGCGGCCGCCGATCTCGGTATCGGCTCCGGCCACTCCGCAGTCTTGGACCAGGAGCAGGCACAGCGGGTGCTGGGATTCCCCGACGGTTACCTCGCCGTCTACCTGATCGGCCTGGGCTATCCCGCCGACCGGCCGCTGCGGCCGGTCATCAGGCCCAGCCGCCGGCCTTTCGGCGAGGTCGTGCACTGGAACCGCTGGTAGCGCGCGCGCATATGCTCGGCCGGGCAACCCGGGGTTAGCCTGCCGCGGGTCAGTTCAGGTCATGACCGGATGCAACAGCCGATCATGGCATTCCGCCGTCTCGGACGAAAGTCTTCCGCTGCCGCGAACACGCACAAAAGACCTTCTGTACCGTGGATCCTCGCCAGTACTGCCGAAACATTCCGGCTGCAGCGGCCTGCATTGCATTACTCTGCGCGTTTGGAGTGCCGACCATACGTCACGTTCGGTGACCCTGAGCTGACCGTCCCGCAGCGCGCAATCCCGCCGTTAGGTGCGGGTCGGGCGTTCTGCCGCTTCACTCATCAGTGCGCACAGAATGGTTATTCTGGCGGCGCGATCATCGCCAACGGCAACCTAATGGGCTGCCCCCGCCACGCCCGCGACGCTGCTGCAGCCCGGCGTGCTCCCGGCCGGCACCGCCGCAGAGGACATCGCCGCGCACGACCGGCAGGCAGCCGGGCTGGCCCGGCACAAGCCCGGCCCGATCAGCGCGGACGACGCCGGCGGCTACCACCGGGTCACCGGCCCCGCCGCCGCCGCCGGATCCACGCCGATCAGGCCCTCAAACAGCGCGCCCTCGACCGGACCAAGCCTCCCGGCGTCCGCCCAGGCCGCTACCGCCCGCCCGACACCGCGGATCGGCTGTCTCCGCCCGGCCATAGCGGGGACCAGCCCAGATCTCGGCTAGCTGAGCGGGCTCGGCACGTCATACCCGATCCTCAGCACGGCTTGGCCTGTAGGCAGCGTGACCTGCTGGCTCCATGCTGGCCGGTACTGGGCTCGCTGCGCGTCGATGAACGCGTGCATCCAGTTGAGGTATGCCGTGCGTGTGAGGTGCGCCGCCCTGTCAACGGCTGCCAAGTCCACCGATCGCAGGAGGCTGGCAGGTCCGCCACCAGGTGACTGGCCTCCGAAGTCCACGATGCGGAGCGGGTGGCCATCGGCCATGGCGACGATGAGCAGCGGCAGCCGCGGATCAATATCGCCGCTTTGGAGTTGTGCCCTGGCTGTGGCCGAGAGCGTGATGTGGCTGTTGGTCAGCATCTGGGCGTCAGCAGCCTTCCTGGTGCGTAGTGCCACCGGCTCGACGGCGCGATACCGGGCGGTGCCGCCAGGAAAGACCAACCTGATGTCGATCCTGGCGTTCCCTGATCCGAAGCTCGCGATGATGGCCGGAGCGTAGACGGAGGCCAGCCGGCTGCCGTACTGGGCTCGGATGGCGGCGGTGGCGACCACCAGGTCAGAGCCGAGCGGATCATTCGACAGGGGCCCGAGCGTCAACAGGTTCGCGGATGGGAAGCCTCTGCTGGCCAGATCCGTGCATACCTGGGAATCGCACGACACGACTGCGGCACGGCTGACCTGCTGCAGAATCCAGGTCACGGCCCGCTTCCTTGCCGCAGCCCCAGCGGCGAGTTCCTGGCTGGTTACAGCATGGCTGCCCGCCGACCGCTCTGTCGGTGCGCCGCGCAGGGTAAGGGCGAGTGCAAGCCCGCCGGTACCGGCAACTAGCAAAATCGAGGTCAGAACCGCGGCCGCCCGCCAGCGCCACCAGGGGCGACCAGTCCCGCGCCGCGCCGGGCCGAGCTTGGACCCCGGCCAGGCGCCGATCAGGCCATCGCTGGTCCCGTGCGGCGGCTCTGGCGTCGCGGCAGACCCGCGAGGTGAACTGGATGTCTCCTCGTCCGTGACGAGCGTGGAGGCCATTGGCGGGAGCGGGCCTATGAGCCGCGCTCCGGCGGCCACCAGCTCGCTGAGCGCCTCGCGGGCGGAGGGCCTGAGGGCTGGGGCCTTGTTGAGGCAGCGATGGACGAAGGAGCCAAGTGGTTCGGGAAGGCGGCCCACAGCGGGCTCGGAATGAAGAATGGCGAACGCGGTGGCTGTCAACGACTCGCCCTTGAACGGCAGCTCACCGGTACCCGCGAAGGCGATCGTAACGGCCCACGACCACATGTCGGCCGCCGCGGTCACTCGCTTCCCGGCCAGCTGCTCAGGAGCCATGAACGCCGGAGTTCCCACAGCGACCTGGCCAGAAAGGCCCGTGGTGGTCATGCCGGGAACGGTCGCCAGCCCGAAGTCGATCACCACTGGCCCATCGGGCCCGAGGAGGACATTGCCAGGCTTGAAGTCGCGGTGCACCATCCCGGCGGCATGCACTGCGCCCAGCGCGGTCAGCGTCGCGACGGCGATGCGCTCGAGCGCTGCGCCACTGCGAGGTCCGAGCCGCTCGACGACCTCCACCAGCGATGGCCCGCTGACGTATTCACTGACAATGAACGGCCGCCGTTCGAAGATTCCCGCATCCAGAACTTGCGCAGTGCAGAACCGGGCGACCCGCTGCGCTGCGGCGACCTCCTTCAGGAAGCGGCTCCGGACCCGTGGGTCCGTAGTTGGCGGCAGGAGCTTGACCGCCGCCTGGCTTCCAGCGGGACTGACAGCCAGAAACACGACGCCCTGACCACCTTCGCCTAGGCGTCCAAGCAACCGGTATGCACCCACCTCGCGCGGATCCGTGTCGCGCAGCGGCAACATACCGAACATTGCGGACCCCGTGGGTGTCACCAGGCCATTCTGCCTTGGCGGCTCACCGCACGTCGCGATTTCGTTTTGCCAGTTGCCCGCCGCCGCTAACCGCGCAGCCGTTCGAGCCGGCTCCGGTCAGACGTGAGGTGGGCTCCGCCGGGCGGAGGTCACGAGCCGTTCGGCGAGCGCGACGACGAGGCCGCGGAGCTCATCCGGTCGCTCGATGGCGAAGGGTCGATCGAGCGACGCGAGCACCGGAGGCAACCAGTCGAGCCGTTCCACACGCAGCTCGACACGCAACCAGCGCTCGGTCTCCGCATCTGCACAGCTCGCGGCCGGCGGCTCCGCCACGATCGCGACGCTGGCGGGAAGTCGGGCGCGGATCTGCTCGACCGTCCCCTGGATCCGCAGGGTAACTTCGTGCCGGTACGGAGCCTCTGCGAATCCTGAGAGAACGCGCTGCGTGGGATCGAGTCCTGCGGGCGGCTCGAACGAGCCGGGCAGGGTCCTCGCATCTGCGATGCGATCCAGCCGGAACGTCCGGTCCTCGCCGATCTCGGGCTCCGCACCCGTCACGTACCACCGGCCCGAGTGGGCGACGAGCCCGTACGGGTGCAGTGTGCGGGCGCTGCGTCGGCCATCGCCAGCGGTGTACCTGATCGAGATCGGCCGGCGATAGCGAATCGCGTCGGCGATCGAGAGCAGGACCGCGCTGGCCGGCCACGCCAGTATCGCCCTCGCCGTCCGGCACACCGCGCGCGCCCCGGCACGGGCGTTCCGCCTGCTCACAGCCGGTAAGGAACGGTCAGAAATGGGATAACGCCAGGACCCCTGGACCTGAGAGCAGCGCCATCGCATCCGCAAGCATTGGTCACGCTTAGCCGCGATGGGTGAGAACGATGAACACAATAGATCCGCCTGATATGACACTGCTCCGAGTCCGCTCAGCACGGCAGTCATGCCGTGCCGAACCGCTAATCTGCCGCTCCATTGACTGGATTACTCGGATCGATTATCGGGGCCGGTATTGCATCGGATCGATCATCTGGGCCGGTATTCCAGAGGCGTTCATCGCCCGCGACAGGCCCTCCAGTCGCCGCGTACCGCCGACAACGGCCAGCGATCGCGGCGGCTACCGCGCTGGTAGTTCGCGGTCCACGCTCGCGGACCCTGGTGTTTTCCGGCTTTTCCGCGTAGTATCGGAAATAGCATCCGGTGGCGCGGCCGCTGGATTATTTTTTTCGCCGGCTGACGTAACGTTGCCGGTTTTCTCACTCTACCGGAGATGGTGAATATGGGCGCCGGAATGAACTTCGACGGCCGACTGGAGCTTTTCGTCAGGGGCAGCGACGGCGCGCTCTGGCACAAATGGCAGACCAAGCCGAGCGCCGGGCCGTGGTCGGAGGGATGGATCTCGCTCGGCGGGCGCCTGAGCGGCGGGCCTAGCGTCGTGCTCTTCTCCGACAGCCGCTTGCACGTGTTCTCCCACGGCGAGGGCTCACTGTGGCATATACAGCAGAGCGCCCCGAGCAATGGCTGGGCCGAATGGGAGTCCTTCGGCGCACCAGACAGCGTGGCACTGACCGACAGCCCGGCCATCGGCTGGAACGTGGACCAGCGACTCGAAATCTTCAGCCGCGGCTCTGATGGCAACCTCTGGCACATCTGGCAGCTGGCCGAAGGGGGGCCATGGTCCACCTGGGCACCGATGGGCGCAGCCGTCACCGGCTCGCCGGCAGTGGGCTACAACGCCGACGGCCGCCTGGAAGTGTTCGTCCGCCAGCCCGACGACACACTGCACCATGTGTGGGCCACCGGGCAGGTTTCGCCCTGGTGGAGCAGCTGGGAGCGGCTCGCGGGGCCGATCTACGGCAACCCGGTCCTCGGCATCAACGCCGACCGCCGCATCGAAGTGTTTTTTATCGGCGACAACCGCGAGCTGCACCACATGTGGCAAGTCCAGCCCAACGGCGGGTGGTCAGGCACCGCCAGCCTCGGCGGCACACTGCCGGTCGATCCGGCAGTGACGAGGAACGAAGACGGGCGCCTGGAGGTTTTCCAGACCGGCGTCGACAGCACGCTCTACCACGCCTGGCAGATGCAGCCGAATGGTTCCTGGTCGCCATGGAGTGCGCTCGGCCTCCACTCGGTCGAAGGGCCGCCGTCAGCGGCCAGGAACGGCTCAGGCGAGCTTGAAGTGTTCGGCCTCTCCGGCGGCGCTGCCGTGCACGCCTGGCAGCCGATAGCCGGGGCCGGCGAATGGGGTGCCGACGCCACCGAGCTCGGAAGCCCGGAAGACGCGGCCAGCGTCGGCGTCCAGATCACAGACCTCGGGTACGGGCTGTTCCTCTGACAGGTGCCGGTCCCACTCCCCAGTCCCCAGTCCCCCAGCCCCCCAGTCTTGGGCTGGGGGACTGTGAGGCACATAGCGGGGCGTTCGGTGTGACGCCAGGACGCGATCAATCGTCGCAGGGAAGTTTCTTCCGGTCGGCAGTCGCGGTAGCCGGGCTCGGGCATGCGAGCGAGCTGGACTGCGTTAAATGGTGAGCCCGGCTCTCCAGGAGCGCTCGGGCGATGCGGTGCATGCCGTCAATCACGCGCCCATCGGGACCCAGAATGACATGGTTGGATAGGTCCGCCTCCAAGATGAGACGGGCGTGTTCGACAAGGCTGGCGGACCGTCGCCGTCTGGTGGCGGTCGCTGAACCAGCAGACCGAGTCGATCTCGCTGGTTGCCGACAGGGGAACCTCTTCGGTGGGCAGCCCCGGGGCAACGCACCATGCGTCCCGCACCTCGCAGCGATCGCCGACGGCGAGACAATCCGTTCCCGGACGGCGCGGCGCCGACGAGCCGCCTAGGCTGGGCCGAATTCGGCAGCCCGCCCAATAGCGGGCTCCTGCGGACAACGGACGGCGGGGTCACCTGGCACCAGATCCGCTTCGCCAGGCCACGGTGACCCCGATCCGGACAGCCACCAGCACCGCGCTCAAGGCGATCAAGGTCGGGAGCGCTCCCGTTGCTATCGCAATCACGCCGTACCGACCAGACAGTTCGGGGCCTGGCCAGCAGTAGCCAGGCCCCGGCGTCGACGGGAATGACGTATCTGCCTCGGCAGCGCGATCGCACCGGACACGCCGACGCCAGGCCTGTCGCTGCCGAGCCTGCACATTTCCGGCGCCGAGCTAGGCGGCGAAGGCCTCGCGCAGCGGCCCGATAAGGATGATCTGCGCGCGGCCGCCCACGCGGCTAACGTAGCTGCCGGGCGCTCACAGCCGCCTGGCGTTATGCGCGTATATAAGCGTCTATCTCAGTACTGCGGCGCTAACTGCCTGTAGCAGGCGAGACTGGCCAGCCCTGACGGTAGCCTCGGGTCTGGCCCGGTGCACTGGTGGCACCAGCCGCTCCCGCTGCGCGCTGCGCCACCTGGCAGACCAGACCAGGCACTCGACCAGACTCTGCGGACGGCGGATCGGGCACCACCGACGACCATCGATTACCTTAAGCGACCGATGCTCGGACACTCGATGGCGCATTCTGTGCATCCTGCGCATTCAGTGCAGAAAAGCGTCTCCACGACCCGGTCCATGAAAACGACAATCCGGACCGATGATAATTTCCAAATAGTATCTCTGACCTGCGGAGCCCCCTTTTCGGAATCGAACCGCAGACCTTCTCCTTACCATCCCAGACCAGTCAGTTCCCGCAAACCCCGCAGACGCCCTGAACAGCCAGAAGGCTAACTCACAGCAACTCCCGCCAGCGCCCGCAAGCACACGCCAGCAGCGTTCTGCCCCCTAAACTGCCCCCTGAGCTGAACACCGGCCAGCCAGCCGGCATCAGCCTGCCGATACTCTGTTCGACCCGCCGCTGACGAACGCCGCGCGGGCGCAGCCGCAGGGGCATACTGGAAGCCATGACCGCGCCGCAATCGGGCAGCCCGCCCGTCATGGATCGTCCCGCGTGCACGCCCGCCGCGATCCGGGCAGTACTGGCGGCCAACGCCGACCCCGGAACCCTGCAGCGCTACGACGACGAGCTGGACGCAGCCTTCGAGCAAGCTCGCCGCAACCAGGACCTCACCGCGCTGGTGCAGACAGTCCGGCGATGGTGGTTCGAAGCCGACGCCTGGCGCGACCCAGACGCCCAGCGGCAATTCCTCGCCAGGATGGACCGCTACCGGGCCGACGGGCCGCCGCCCTCGCACCAGCGCATCACCCGCGAGGAGATCCGGACCCGGTACGGCGTCTGACTTGTACCACTGGGAAGTCGACAACGTCGCCGACCTGCAGCTCGCAAGCCTGCCCGACCAGGTCAAGCGAGAACTCGCGACCTTCATGGACGCCGTCGTCACCGTCGACCCGATGGAGTATCAGCGATCACCCGGCGAACCTCGCAAACCGCTGCGAACCCTGTACTTCGGCCTCCAGAACGAAGGCTTAGTGACATTCCTGGTCCATCCGCCCGACGACCTCGTCCTAGTCACCAGAATCCAATGGCCCGGCGAGTAGCAGCCCTACGACCGGCACCCCCTTGCCGTCACAGGCAGTCAGCCACGACCGAAAGCATGCATGGCGCATAAGCCCCGTATAACGCCGAGTATGTGCGGCTACGAACTTCGTAGACTTACCTGCTGTGGAGCGCGCCGATGAAACTGTTCGGCATCAGGTTAGCGATCTTCGAAGTACTTTGGCGATCTTCGAAGTACTAAGGTCGGAGCCGCCTAAGCGAGGTCGGCACAAGGGCACGCGGGAACCGTGTCGGGTCGGTCGTGTCGGGCACGTGGTTCCTCGTTCCGGCCTCGAGCCCCCGATGCCCTTGCCGGGCTCCGCGGTGAGGGCGGCTTCCGCGCCCACTCGGGCAGAACGTCGCCGCCATCGGGCGGTTCATCGACGCCTACAACGAACGCTGCGAGCCATTCAACTGGACCAAGAACGCCGATCAGCTGATCGCCAAATCCCCCGTGGACGAAGGGCTTGCCGTGTGGTTTCGAGCCTGGCCTGTTGAGGGCGAGACCAAGTAGTTCGGCTATCTGCAGGAGCCTCTCGCTGCTGAGCCTGGCTGGACTGAAGGACTCGATCAGGTGCTCGGCCGGTTTCCGCAGCCTATCGTTGAATATGGCTACGTCTTTAACATATTTCCCTTATACACTTAAGTGGACTTCTTGACATGTATCGCACGTGTAACTAGTCTCGGTACATGAGGGTCTCGAAGATGATGGCGAGTCGCTCTGAAAATGGATAACAATGAGGATTACGCATGGTGCCCATCTCGTAGTGAGCCGCAAGGTCTTTGGCATGGGCATGTATACTCACCACGGCATCTATGTCGGCAAAGGGCTCGTCGTGCATTTCGGTGGACCCGTAAAACCTAAGAGCACCGCAACGGTGAGCATGGTGAGTTTTTACGAATTCCTTGATGGCGAGACAGTCGTCAAGGTCCGACGATATAGACGATCTACCCTGTCCGCAGAAGAGACTTGCAATATCGCTAGAGGCATTTTCGAAGACTACAAGGAAGGGAAAGGAGACGTCTACAACCTGCTCCGGAACAACTGTGAACACCTGGCTACTTTCTGCAAGACGAAAGTTCGTGAGAGCGGGCAAGTTCAGGAGGTGCAGAATGACTTGATGCGGGCAAGAATAGCGCGTCACCTCCGCGAACGCCAAGCCGGAGTGTTCACGGCTATTGGCACAATACTAGTAACAGAAGCTCTGCTGGATCCTTCCTTTGAGGATATTTGGGCTGACTCTGGGGAGGCTGAGCGTATTCTTCAGAAATGTCGGCCGAAAGCGGAAGTTATAGCCGGTGCCGCTGAGCGCTTTCTACTCAGTGCAGGGGTAAGCAAGGCGACCATCAGGGGCTTCATTAAAGGAATCGAGAAAGAATGGATAACGGCATTTGGGCTCTACCTGGCCGACGGCTCAGGACGGAAGGTATTGGAAATTGAGATAGGTATCAACCGGAGAGCGTACTCTGTTCGCGAAACCTTGCTTCCGGTTGTCCATACAGAGCTTTCGGGTTGGGATGAAATGACACGCGCCGGGTTTGATGCAATCAGCGCCAAGTTCAGGAAATATGCGAAGAAGCTTGGGCGCAGTCCTCGGTGCTGGGCTCGCATCGCGCCAGAGATACGGGCAGATCCTGAGCGCTACAAGCGAGTGTGCGAAAAGGTCGTCCTTGTATATAGTACGAAAGTACCCGGATGAAAGCTTTCGTGGACCGCTCCATGCCAGTTATCCACTTCTTTCTGACTTTCGACTAGTCTCATCTCGGCGTTCGCCGACAGATTTATGGACTTGTGCTTGCTGGGCGCTTTGGGAACGATATCAGCTGTTTAGTATGCTATAGCATAGCTTTAGTAGCGACGTATATTACACAGCGCTAAGATAACAGAACGACCATTCTGTGTCCGTCTCGGCAGCCGATCAGACGAGCAGATGTCGCGCCATATTAGAGCCGTAGGCGTGCGTTCCCAGCTTGGTGTGCGGGCACGCTGTGTGACCAGCATCCAGGACTGGCTGGGCAGTCGCGGACCCCCGCGAGCATCCCCGGCGCGGTGCCTCGCTCCGCGATGAGCTCGCGGGCGGCGTAGAGTCATGCACGCTATGGCATATGCACCGGTGAACGGCTTGCAGCTCTACTACGAGAGACACGGTTCCGGTCGGCCGCTGGTACTGCTCCACGGTGGCCTGATGACCATCGACCTCAATTTCGGGATGTTGCTCGAACCGCTTGCGGCCGGCAGGCAGGTGATCGCGGTGGAACTCCAGGGCCACGGGCACACCGCCGACACCGACCGGCCGATGACGATCGAGGCGCTGGCCGGTGACGTCGTCGCGCTGCTCGATCATCTGGGGATCGCCGAGGCCGACCTCTTCGGTTTCAGTCTCGGCGGTCTCGTCGCGTACGCGGTCGCGGTTGGCGCGCCCGCCCGGGTCGGCAAGCTGATCGTCGCCTCGGCGGACGCCCACCGCCCGCCGGGCCGGGAGAGCGTGCCACCCGGCGAGGACCGCATGCCGACGCCGGCCGACTTCCAGGCGATGCGCGACGCGTACGAGGAGGTCGCTCCAGACCCCTCGCACTTCGAGGAGTTCGCGGCCAGGGCGTCGGCCATGGTGCACGAGTTCCCGGGGTGGACCGACGAGCTGCAGTCACTGATGGTGCCGACCCTGCTGGTCTTCGGCGACCGCGACTTCTCACCCTTGCCCGACGTGGTGGAGTTGTTCGAGATCCTGCCGAACGCGCAGCTCGCAGTGCTCCCCGCGACGACGCACGTCGGCGTGACGCGGCGGCCCGAAGTGCTCGCGTTGATCACGCCGTTCCTCGACGCGTGATGAGCGGAATGCTGGTTGCCGGACAAGCCTGGTGGCATGGGTTTCTTTGATGACGTGCCGGCCGCCGGGCCGGAGCCGCCCCGGGCGCATCATCCCTGGGAGTTGCCTGAGGCAGAATTCCCCGGCGTGGTGCCGGCTGGCCCCCTGCTGCTGGGGCGGGCCGAGCGGGCTGCCGTGGCCGTTACGGCCATGTCGGCGTACGCCACCGGGTTCGAGATCTTCGTGACCACCCGGATCCG
This sequence comes from uncultured Actinomycetota bacterium, assembly GCA_963850875.1. Classification (GTDB taxonomy): domain Bacteria; phylum Actinomycetota; class Actinomycetes; order Streptosporangiales; family Streptosporangiaceae; genus Chersky-822. The sequence goes on along the minus strand of CAWKNA010000002.1, from coordinate 56,093 downwards.
GCCCGGCGGTCGTTCCGGTTCGGGCTGCGTCTGCCCGACGGCAGCAAGGTCATCGGTGACCACGGCCGCCGCGGGCCAGATCACGATTCCGAGCCGACCGGGCCGATCTTGGTGCGGTACGCCTTCGGCGGCGGCCCGCGGCTTCAGTTCTGGCGGTGGTGGGCGTGGCCCCTGCCGCCGGCCGGGCCGCTGGAGTTCGTCTGCGAGTGGCCCGCGTTCGGGATCACCGAGACCCGGGCCGGCATCGACGCGCAGATGATCCTGGACGCGGCGCAGCGCAGTATCCGGCTCTGGCCCGAAGACGACAGCTGACAGCGGCGACGCACCCCGCGGCTGCGCCCAGGCGGCCGGCTACCGGCGGCCAGGTCAGCTGCCGACGGCCCTCAGGTCAGCTGACCGTGCCTCTGCCGCCTGGCCAGGCCCACCGTAGATCACACAGCGTGAGACCGGTGCGTCGACCCTGCGGATCCCGAGCGCCGACTCTACGCGGTCGATAGGTGAGAACGCCGTTGACATCATCGCGCACAGATAAGCCAACTCTGCGCGTATGCGGCCTGCGAGATGGCCTCGATGGGCGCGGTTTTCCTGGGAGTCCCCGTGACCACGGAGTTGCTGGCGTTTCATGCCGACATTCACGCGGCGCTGGCGGGCCAGCCCGTTGACCACTGGCCGCATTACCTGCCGGGCACCTGGGTGCCCCATTGCACGCTGGCGAAGGACTGGACAGCAAAGCCGAGGCATCTGCCGCGTTCGGGCTTGTGTACGGATACGAGCCGGTCACGGCCACCGTCGCGTCGGCCGGGATCAAGGACACAACAACAGGCGCGATCGCCATGAGACGACCCATGCTGCAGTACTAGGCCACTAGGCCATAGCCCCTTCAAGCAGCCTCTCCAGTTCTATCTTCCCGGCGTCTTCGCCACTCGAGGGGCCGAAAGGTGCCAGTCACTCCCCGTCCTCTAGCGGGAAGTCGACGTAGATGGTTCGAGTCGGACGCGGGGGGGTTTCCGAATCGCTCTGAGTCCCAATCGTCGAGCCCATCATGGATCTCTTCTGTCCGGACGTACACCTTGGTGATCACGTCTCTTTGGGCGAGCACCTTGGATTTCGCTTCTCTGTCCAGTTTCCTGGAGTGGTACATGGCTACCAAGGCTTGTGCGGCTTCTGCGCGGAGGCCCAGGTCACCGTGGAGGGCGGCGATGAGGGGGTCCACGGCCCGCGGGTCACCGATACGGCCAAGCGCCTCGGCGGCACCCTCTCGCACGCGATCGAACGAGAGGCTGTCGGACCGGTCTTCCAGGACGGCGATGAGGGGCTCGACAGCTCGGGGATCGGCGATGCGGCCCAGCGCTTTGACGGCACCGACGGCACCCCATGGCACGGGACGGGACGAGAAGCTGTCGGACCGGTCTTCCAGGACGGCGATGAGGCGGCCCACGGCAGCGTCTCCGACGCATTTGTCCCATCGCGCTTTGGCGACCCAGTAGGCCGCCTCGGCCTCTCCGCTGTCTGGGCTCCAACCCAGCCGGTCGAGCGCCTCGGCGGCTGCTTCTCGGACCGGCTCTTTGCTGTCGCGGAGCGTGGCTATGAGAGGCTCGACCGCCCGGGCGTCGCCGATCTGTCCGAGCGCCTTCGCGGCATCCGTGCGGACCGAAAATTTGTCGTCCTTGAGGGTCGCGACGAGGGCGGGGACGCAAGGGGCGCCGATCGTGACCAGCGCGGAGAACGCTGCGTCGAGCACGTCGGTGTCGCAGAGTATGGCTGCCAGGGCGTCGACGGCCCGAGGGTCTGGCAGATGGCCGAGCGCGCCCGCAGCCGCCCGACGCACGAACGCATTGCGGTCTTGGAGGGTGCCAATGAGGGGTTCGAGGGCCCGGGGATCGGCGATCTGGCCGAGCGCTTCGGCAGCCGCTTTGCGCACCGATTTGTCCTTGTCTTTAAGAGCTGTGACCAGAGGCTCGACGGCGCGGACGTCGCCGATCTGGCCGAGCGCCTCAGCGGCGGCTTCGCTAAGGGTGCCGTCGCATTGGAGGGTCGCGATCAGTGGCTCCACGGCGGGGGCTCCGATCCGGGCGAGCACTGCGCCCGCGCCGGCGGTTGAGTCGAGCGACGATTGGAGGGTCGCGATCAGTGGCTCCACGGCGGGGGCTCCGATCCGGGCGAGCACTGCGCCCGCGCCGGCGGTTGAGTCGAGCGACGCGATCAGCGGCTCCACCGCCCCGGCGCCGATCCTGACCAGAACCTCGCTCGCGCTCTTGGACACCTTCTCGTCATCGAGCACGGCGATGAGGGGGCCCACGGCAGCGTCTCCGACGCATTTGTCCCATCGCGCTTTGGCGACCCAGTAGGCCGCCTCGGCCTCTCCGCTGTCTGGGCTCCAACCCAGCCGGTCGAGCGCCTCGGCGGCTGCTTCTCGGACCGGCTCTTTGCTGTCGCGGAGCGTGGCTATGAGAGGCTCGACCGCCCGGGCGTCGCCGATCTGTCCGAGCGCCTTCGCGGCATCCGTGCGGACCGAAAATTTGTCGTCCTTGAGGGTCGCGACGAGGGCGGGGACGCAAGGGGCGCCGATCGTGACCAGCGCGGAGAACGCTGCGTCGCGATCTAAGGTGTCGTTGAGTATGGCTGCCAGAGCATCGACGGCCCGGGTGTCGCCGATCTGGCCGAGCGCGCCGGCAGCCGCCTCGCGCACTGAGCTGCGGTTGTGATCGTCGTTGAGTATGGCTGCCAGGGAGTCGACGGCCCGAGGGTCTCCCAGATGGCCCAGCGCGCCGGCAGCCGCCTCGCGCACGTGCATGTCGTCGTCGCCGAGAGTCGCGACAAGGGGCTCGACGGCCCGAGGGTCTCCCAGATGGCCCAGCGCGTCGGCGGCAGCGGCGCGCACCTTAAAGTAAGCGGGGTATCCGAGGGCCTTGATCAGCCCCTTCACGTCTTCCCTGACGGTCAGTTTGTCGACCCTGGGATATCGCATCTATCCTTCCCCTTCAGCTGACATCGAGCCACTGTTACAACAGCAGGTCCAGTTGATCCTTCAGCTTCCCTAGCCCGTCGTCGAGATCCCACTTGCCGAACACTCGCCGCGGCGGGAGCGGTGACCTTAGCAGGCCTGGCCGGGGCCGGCGCGGCAGCCGCTCCCGCTGCTGCGGCCGGGGCGGCTCGCCCGCCGACAGCCTATGTCGCCAACTCCTACGACGGCACGGTGACCGCGATCAACACCGCCACCGGCAAGGTACTCAAGACGATCGCCGTGGGGTTCAACGACACCGCGATCGCGATCACCCCGAACGGCAAGACCGCCTACGTCACCGGCCGCGCGGGCGTGACCCCGATCAGCACCGCCACGAACAAGGCCGGCAAGGCCATCAAAGTCGGGGACGACCCCGACGCGATCGCCATCACGCCGGATGGGAAGACCGTCTACGTCGCCAACAACATCTCGGGCACGGTGACCCCGATCAGCACCGCCACCAACACCGCCGGGCCGGCCATCAAAGTAGGGATCAGCCCCGCCGCCATCGCCATCACGCCCTAACGCCCGGACAGCCGGGGGCCGCGCCCAGCAGCGGCGGCCCGGCCCGCCCGTAAAGTCCCGCGCACGCAGGACGGCACGATCACAACGGACACTCCCCGGCGTGGTCAGCGACCGTCCTGGCGGTCGCCTCCCCCTGGCAGCCGCTCCGGCCACGGCGAACCGCTCTCCACGACCGCCGGCAGCCCGGCCCGCCGGAGCCACCGACATGCTCATGCCGCACAGGGCGCGCGCCAAGCCAGGGGACGATCCCGCCACCGGCACGACCGGGGCGCTCCCGGCATCGACGAGCACCCCGGGCTCCTCGCACCCGCCGCCCTGAACCTCCTCGCCGCCGCCGTCGCGGGCCGGCCCAGCCGCCGGCGAACAGCGAGCGGTCACCAGGGGGCCGGCGGTGGCACGGAGACCAGCGCATTCCACGGGCGGCGCTGCGCAGGGCCGGCTGAACAGGATGTGCAAGCGCCTGATCCCGGGGACAGTGAACGAGATCAGGCCAGGGTCCTCACGCGGCTGCCTGCCGGCTCGAGTCGGTACCGGCGGGGCAGGCTGCAGCGGAGAAACAGTGCCGTACCGCAACGCTCAGGAATCACCAGCCACAAGGGCTTACGTCAGCCACTTCGTCATAGCCATATACATGTCATAAGGCCGGTAATTCCGGCGCCGCAGTTACCGGCCAGCAGGACCGGTCGCTTTCATGCCATTACCAGCACGTCGTAACAAGGCTGTTCCGGAATGCCACTCCGCTGCCGGTACCAAAACCGCTCCGGATTTGAGTCAACCACTTAGCCCCGCTATGCGTCATAAAGAGCAGACAACGACGTGCCGCAGCCGCGACAGGCAGCCGGAAAGGACCGTCGGCCCTGGTGGCGGGCGTCGGCGCCGGTTAATTTGGTCTGCCGGGACTTCGGCGTAGAGGAGAATGTCAGACATGACCGGAAAGGCGCGGAGCTTAGGCCGTTTCGGGGTGCCGGGCCGGGATTTCGTGCGCGAGCAGATGAGACGGGGCCGGGTGCTGGCAGTCCTGGCCGGCGCGGTCGCGGTGTGGGGTGCCGCTGCGCCGGCGGCCGCGTGCGCGGCGGCCGGCGGGTCTGTCCCAGCCGTCTCGGGGGCGGCCCCCGCCGCCGGCTCGTGGGGCAGGGCGATCGAGGTGCCCGGCCTGGGGGCCCTGAACAAGGGCGGGCAGGCCCAGGTCAACTCGGTGTCGTGCGCCTCGGCGGGCAACTGCGCGGCGGGCGGGCACTACGCGGACCGCCACGGTAACGGTCAGGGGTTCGTGGCCAGCGAGTTGCACGGCCGCTGGGGCACGGCGATCGAGGTGCCCGGCCTGGGGGCCCTGAACGTGGGCGGGGGCGCCGATGTCGTGTCGGTGTCGTGCGGTTCGGCGGGCAACTGCGCCGCTGGCGGCTTTTATTCCTGGGATAGTGCTGCTTACTTTCGTGTGGCGCCGTTTGTTGCCGCTGAGCGTGGGGGCCGGTGGGGCAAGGCCGTAGCCTTGCCGGGAGATGGCGAGGTTTACTCCATCTCCTGCGCTTCCGCCGGCAATTGCCTGGCCGGCGGGCAGGCCGCCCCCGACCAGGACTACTACGACGTCGGTGACGCGTTCGTCGTCCAGGAGCGGGCCGGGCGCTGGGGGTCCGTCAGGTTCGTTCCTGGGATGGGGGCGCTCGAGCAGGGCGGCGACCCCGAGATTGCGGGTTCGTGGATCAGCTCCGTTGCCTGCCCGTCGGCGGGCAACTGCGCGGCCGGCGGGGGCTACAGGGACAAGAACGGTAACCCTCACGGGTTCGTGGCCGTCGAGCGGAACGGCGTCTGGGGCAAGGCGATCGAGGTGCCCGGCCTGGCTGCCCTGAACAAGGTCGGCGGAGACACCCAGGTCTGGTCGGTGTCGTGCGGCTCGGCGGGCAACTGCGCGGCCGGCGGGTATTACATCGATGGTGACGGGCACTATCAGGGGTTCGTGGCCGTCGAGCGGCACGGCGCCTGGGGCAAGGCGATCGAGGTGCCCGGCCTGGGAGCCCTGAACAAGGGCGAGAGGGCCGCTGTCAATTCGGTGTCGTGCGGCTCGGCGGGCAACTGCCTGGCCGGCGGGGCCTACGCCGGCGGCTTCGTCCCGCCGAGGCGGTCGGGCCGCCTCCATGGGTTCGTGGCCGTCGAGCGGAACGGCGTGTGGGGCACGGCGATCCAGGTGCCCGGCCTGGCTGCCCTGAGCAAGGGCGGGGACGCCTTTGTCACCTCGGTGTCGTGCGCCTCGGCGGGCAACTGCGCGGCCGGCGGGTACTACACCGACCGCTCCCATCACCGCCAGGGGTTCGTGGCCGTCGAGCGGGACGGCCGCTGGGGCACGGCGATCGAGGTGCCCGGCCTGGGGGCCCTGAACGCGGGCGGGTCCGCCGAGGTCGGTTCGCTATCATGCCCCTCGCCGGGCAGCTGCGCCGCCGGCGGGTACTACATCGACCGTTCCGGTCACACCCAGGGATTCGTCGTCACCCATGCCAGGTAGCACCCCTCGGGCCCGCGCCGCGCCTGGCCTGCTGGCCCCCCTGTGGGAAGACAGCGGCCCGGCACTGACAGGCACGCCGCAGCCCGCGATGATCGCCGGCACTGGGAACCCGCGGCCAGCCTGGTAACGGGCCGCCCGCGCATGGAAACGTTGTCCTCACAGCTGGTCCCGTACCAGCCGCCCGGCTCAGCGCATCGCCGGGTTCCCGGCCGTGTCCGCCCGGTGCTCGCAGCCTGCCGGACACGCCCGGCCGATGCCGCGCCGGCGACCGGGCTGCCCGGGCCCGTGCACGCGGCCGGGCCGGGGTGAATCCGCGCCGGATTGAAGAACGTGACCTCCGCAGCGCGGCATAGCAGGGCTTTCTGCCGCACGCCCGGCACCGGGGTGGCCCGGGGCCGCTCGTCGCGCCGAGCACTCAGGAACGGCCGGGATCCGGATGCTGAACCGTCCGGCTGGCCGAGATCCGCATCGCCGGCAACACCGACAGAAACGGCGTTCTGTACTCCGGAACCATTTCTCAGCGGATCGATGGCATAGGTACAGATTCGGCAGGGAGGCTGAATATGCCGGGTGGCCGTTTGGCAGATGCTTACCTTGCGTGTCGGGTAGGTCCGGTTGATTGGGGGATGGACCTGGCGGATCGCGGCGGTCGTGGTGGCCTGTGGCCTTGTCCGCCCGCCTGATGTCAGGATCCGAGCCCGCCGCTCTCCCGCGCCGCTGCCGACCGTGACTCTGGCATGCGCCCGTCCGGGCACTCCTGGCGGGCCGCGACTACGCTGGGCAACCGAGATTCAGGCGTCCGTGGCACATCCTGTGCATTCAGTGCAGAAGAGCGTCTCCATGACCCGGTCCATGAAAACGACAAATCGGGCCACTAATAAATTCGAAATTATATCGTTGACCTGGGAGCCCCCTTACGGAGTAGAACCGTAGACCTTCTCCTTACCATTGGCACGGCGCAGCGCCCTGAGCGCACTGGCTGCACAGACTGCACGCCAAAACGCACAGGAAGCACAGAACGCACCCAGTGCGCACGGCACCCGGTCCACGACCCGGTCCACGAGCCAGCAGCCCGCCCCGGCCACCGGCTAACCCTCAGTGACCGCCGGGCGATGGCGATCCGTGCGCGGGGGCCCGCGCTCAGGCCAGCAGGTGCCACCATCGCACAGGCCTGGCCGCCGTCACCCAGCCTCAGGAACGACGACGGCGCGCTCACCCTCGCCGAGCCCGCCAGCGACCAGGCGGCGCACGCGACGCAGCAGGGCAGCCTGCTGATACTGCGCCGCAGCGCCTGGGTCAGCGCGGCGAGATCGGCGCGGCGCAGGCCGCCGGACCGGGCGATCTCGTGGCCGCAGAGGAATGCCATGTCGTTCATGCAGCCCAGGACGCTCCAGCCGACAGGCCCCGCGCGGGAGTTCGCGGCTGATCAGGCCGGTCACGGCACGTGTCGCGGAGGTCCGCCATGCGCACGCCGGCTTCGAAGCCGGCGGACAGCGTGCCGGCGCGGGTCAGCAGCAAGCACTTGCGGCCATCGGGCCACAGCAGGCTGGCGTATCAGCCTTCCGCGTCAGGCGCGGTAACCGCCGCCTCGCCCGCATGAAGGGATAGCAGTCTCCTGCCCGCAGGATCACGAGCCGATCGCGAGCGGAAGCCGGCGCGGCTCCCCCAGGCGGCGCGGCCGGGACGGGTGCTAGCCAAGATCGCCAGGGTCGACGGGCCGGACACCGCTTCCCTCATAGCGGGCCGTCTCAACCGACAGGACAACCCGCCCATCGGGGTGGGCGGCGCTGGGCAGCGAGGCCGCCACGGCATGAGCGATCCGCCAGTCCACACCATCACCGATCAGCTGCCCGGCAGGAATAGCCGCGGACAGCTCCAGCGGCTCGATATCGACCGGCAGCATGCCCACATGCTCAGCGATCCCGGGCCGCCGCGCTTCGGCGGCGCACAGGCACAGCGCGGGCACCGCCACCACGGCCCGCCCGGCGGCGGCATCAACGATGAAGCCCGACAGCGCCGGATACCCCTTGCCCAGGGCCAGCAGCGCGCTGTCATCCAGCAGGCAGGCGATCACGCCGCACCATCCCTCCTGGCGATCATCTCCCGCAGCCGCGCTGACGCCGCGAGCTCAGCGTCGGTGACCTCCACGCCGAACTGCCCGGCCAGCACGTCCCGCGCCCGGCGCTCCCGCGCGGCCAGCTCGGCTGCGGTCGGCGCCGAAGCCGCCAGCTCCTCCACCAGGTCCTTCAGCGTCGTGCGCCGCTCAGCCGCCAGCCGGGCCAGGCGCTCCCGGGTCTGCCGGGAAACCTTGATGCTCGTATCGTCCTCAGCCACGATCAGCACTCTACCAGCGGTAGAGCCAGCGTCGCCGCGACCACTCCGGACACATAACGGCCATCCCGCCCCACGACGCCCACCTCATGCCCGACCAGTCGCAGAGCCCAGCCGAGCCTCCAAGGGCAAGTGCGCGAATAGCCGCCGTTCTGGACGGCCATCGATCTCTCGGCGCACTTGAGTTGAGCGCGCAGATCAGTCTTTCTGGAATCGAGACGAGGCGCGCAGGCAGCTTGGGCCGTCATGAATCACCTGGCCAGCGACGCGATATCAAGAATTGTCGCGGGATGCCTGCAAGCTGCACGGGGGTCCTTGCAGGCGTCCAGGCGTTCACCTATTCCCAGACTCTGCAGAGCTGCGGCCAGGGTCCGTAGGCGAGACATGCAGGGTGGTGGAATGGTCGCTAGGCGGCTTCAGCTTGTCCACAACGACACGGGCTACGACGATGGCGGCCGCGCTGGCCGTGGTCCTGGACCGCCGCGCGGTAACCTGGCACGGGTCCGCTGGCTGGGCCTGGACCGGTTCACCGCAGCGGTGCGCCGTGAGCTGCCCGCCTGGAACGTCGTCATTACCCGACACGTCGCATGGGATCCCCGCGATCGCCGCCGGGAGCACGCCGCTGCAGCAGGCCGCATGAACCCAGTGCCGACCCGCTGACCAGCCGCCGCGGCAGCTCAGCCGCGCGGCCAAAGCCCCCGTGCGGGGCGAGCCCGAACGTCCCTTGAGGAAACACCTCGCGCAGAAGCATGGGCAGCCCCGCCCGTCTCTTCACCGAGCTCGATTCACGCTGCCGGGAACAACCCGCTTGTAAGCTAGGCAGAGCACGAGGAGACGGCGGGCGCCGATCCGCCCCCCCTGAGCCGACGTGGCCAGGTCAGGGCTTCCGGAGATCAATTGTCTGCAGTTCGGGTGGCAGCTCTGCGCGGTAGGGAATCAGCCCCAGGCGCCGCTGCTTGATCGTTGCCGCGATGCTGACGTGGGCGTACGCGGGCAGGCCGGCCGGGATTTTCACCATGAGCGTCAGGGGCTCGTCTCCGATGAGCACGTGCCCCGAGGTGGCGTGGAATCGCCATTCCGGGTCGCTGTCCCGCTCGCCCATGCCCACGACGTACACCTCCTCACCTGCCTCGCCGGGCTTGACATCGGCGCCGACCTGGACGACACCCAGGCTTGCGGTGATCTTGACTTCCGGGCGGCTCTTTGCCGGGCGAGCGCGGTTCTTAGGGGCGATCGACCACGCGATCGGCGCAACGTCGGCGCCGGGTGACTCCAGCAGGATGCCGACGGTGGCGTCGTCGAAGGGGTCGCCGTCAGCGGCTGGACGGAACGCGCAAGTCAGATCGAGCAAGGAGTAGTCGCTGTGCGGCGACTGCGCGATGAGATAGTCGCGCCACTGGGCATCACGCGCCGCCGCCTGTTCGGCGCTCAGCGGCCAAACGATCGGGGCGAGGGAGATCCGCCCGCTTACCCGCTCCTGTGCGCCGCCCCCGCCGAGCCGGGGGACGGCCACCAACTCGATGTCGTGGAAGGGCGCGGCCGGCAGATCGATGATGGTCATGGCATTACTCCTTCGGCAGTCTGGCTGGTGCGCCAATCGCCGAGGAAGCTGAATGCCCCCCAGTCGCGGTAGGCGCGGTAGATGGCCCTGGTCGCCAGCTGGGCAGTCCGGAACGCTGCGCGCCGGTCGGCATCGGCGGCGAGGCGCTCGTACAACGTCCGGAAGAAGAACGTGGCGACATCCGGATGCACCGGCCACAGACAGCCGATGACGGCCGAGGTGCCGGCCGCGAGGAATGCGGCGGGCAGCCCGCGGAGATTGTCGTTGACGTCGAAACGACCCAGCGCCGACTCACAGGAACTCATCGTGACCAGGTCGACGCCCCGCAGGTCCATCCGCAGGATGTCGTGGGCGAAGACCCGCCCGTCACCATCGCCTTCGGGCGACAGGTACAGGCACTGGTACCACGGTGCCCATTCGATGTGCGTGCCATGCGCGGCGACGTGAACATAGCGTGCCCCGGCGAGCGCGGCGAGGAAGCGGCCGGGCGTGGCGTCAGCGCCTACGGTGGCCGTGGTGCTCATGGCCGCGGCAACGCCGACGGCATGGCTCTCCAGCGCGTCCTCACGGTGCAGGCCGTGCCGCAGCCCTCCTGCCGCCGACGCGAACACGATCAGGCCGCGTCCTGCGGGGTGCTCCCCGGCCCGGAGGAACCCGAGCCCGGGCAGCGTGGAAACCGTCCAGTCGTCGGCGACCAGCTTCGCGCCGGTGCCCAGCAGGTGGAACGGGACATAGTGCAGCGGCCCGTCCGGCCAGATGCACAAGTGGGTTTTCCCCTGCGCGCGCCAGCGCGCCAGCGCATCGCCGAAGCCGGCTAGGTAGAGGCCCGGGCTGTCCGGCTCGTCGGCAAGCAGCGGCAGTGCCTCGCGGCTCACCGGGCGGTTCATCGGGTCGCTCACGACGGCCCGCCGCAACGCGGCGGCCTCGGCTCCGACCGGGTGGAAGATGATCGCGTGCTCGTCCTTGACCGCCTTGACGAGGCCAGGGTCGTAAGAGCCCAGGCGCAAGGTCCGGTGCTCGGTGCGCTCGCGGGTGACCGCCAGGCCGTGCAGGCACAGCTCCTGGGCCCCCGAGTCCGTGCGGTAGCGCCCGAAGAACAGTGAAAGCAGCACGGTCTCGGCTGGCAGCAGCCGTTGCAGGTCATCGAGGAACACGAATGCGCGGCGATCCGCGGCGTGGGACGGCAGCAGCTCCATGCTGATCCAGCGGTCCGCTGCGCGCTGCTGGTTGCGGGTCTCCACATCGGGACCGGCGCCCGGCTCGGCCTCATCCCGGCCGATGTAGGACAGCAACGCGAATTCATCGCCGGCCATTTCTGGCTCGGCTACCGGCCGGGCTAGCCGGGTCTCGGCCACGCGAACCCGTTCGATCAGCTGGACCAGGCGGGCAGACAGCGCCAGCGGTCCCGCGTGGCCCTGTGCGATCGTGAAATCCATGCCCTTGGCCGCCTGGTGGAGCAGGCCGACGAAGTCATGCGAGGCGCCCGCGGAGCTAACGAACTCCAGGGCCAGCACCTGGTAGAAGTTGTACAACCGCCAGCCGATGACCTCGCTGGTGCTGGCGCGTAGCGACAGGGCGGCCCCGGCGAGCAGCGAGGCGGTGATCCGTGCCGCATCCGGGCCCGTGACAGCCACCGCGCACGCCAGCCCGGCGTCGAGACTGCCAAGCGCGAGGGCAGTCTCCTGACAGGCCGCGTACGCGCCCAGCGCGTCCGCGAACTGGCCCGTGGCGAGATCAGGATGGCCCTCGTCGCGGTAGGACTCGCCCACCGCGAAAGCAAGCCTGCCGCTGAGGTAGGCAAGCGCCCGGTCGTCCTGATGCCATAGCTCAGGAGCGATGCCGCTTGCCTGGGCAATCAGCTCAAGGCCAAGTACTGCCTCGCCGCTGGCGAGCGCGTGAGCCGCTGCGTGGATCAAGGTGGCGGCCCGCGCCCCGGCCGGCCACGAGTCCTGCTCCATCTGGGCGCGGAGCGCGGCGGCGGCCGACCGTGCCTCGGCAGGCCATTCGGAGCAGGCGAGCCGGTTCTGGTCAAGGATGTGCACCTCGCTGGACCAGCGGCGGCGCCGGCCGGCGTCGCTAGACAGCTCCGGCAGGTCACGGTCGGCGGACTTGATGAGCAGGCCTTCCAGGTCAGGCCGGCCTGCCTCCTCCGCGAGGCTCAGTGCATCGGCGAAAACGCTCGCCGCCTCGAGTGCCCCATCCCGGTCCCGGACCGCCGCCAGCGGGATTGGCAGCAGCCCGGAAAGGCCGGCGGGAAGGAGGACTTCGCCGAAATGGCACAGCAGCCGTAGCAGGTACAGGTGGGTGCCCGGGTCCCGCAACGGGTCCAGCAGGTCGAAGGCTTCCCGGGCCAGCGCCCGGATCTGGGTGTCGTTGGACTCCCGGCGCAGCCAGGCGATCACGCACAGCACCTCGGCCAGCGACTTGAGGACGCGTGCGCGCTCATGCCCGGCAGCCAGTCCGGCGGCGTCGCGCAGGTACGGCAGCGCGGCCTGGAACGATGTCAGCGGATCGGGCATCTGCGCCTCATCTGGGACCGCCGTGGCGATCGTGCGCTGTCCCTCGCGCCACAGAGTCTGCGCGCTCTCAAAGCTGAGGCCCGCGGTCTGACCGGTGTACGGGGTGTACCGGAGCAGGCCCGCGGCAAACAGGGTCTGCCCGAGTTCTGCGCTGTCATCATCGGGCGGGGGTTCCCCCGTCTCGTTCCGCCGGAGCCCGCGAGTGCCGCGCTGGCGGAGAAGCCTGATCTGCTCGTCGGCGAGCTCGCAGGCGCGCGCGTACAACGCCGGATCGGGCGCGTCCCCGAGCGCGAACCGGGCAGCCTCCACATAGAGATCGGCAGCCCGGAACCAGACGGTCTCCAGCCCAGCGCCACCGGACCCGAGCCGCCTCCATCGCGATACTGATCGCGGGCAGCGCGTCGCGGGCCTTGCCGTCGCGCACCAGCCGCAGCGCCGCTTCCAGCAGCGATTCGACCGCCGCCTGCGACAACTCCGTGGACTGCTCGCACGCGAGGGCTACCGCCTCCGCCTCGGTCAGGATCCGGGTACTCGCCTTGCGGGCGAGATCGGCCAGAGCCTCCGACTGCCTGCGCAGCTCTGAGTCCTCCGGGCCCGTGCAGGCCGCCGGCTCCGGGCTGGCCCGGGGAAGATCACCTGCCTGCGGGAGCCTGGCGAGGCGCACACACATCGTGGCCGCGAGCGCGCCTAGGCGCACCCGGCGGCCCGACGCGGTCAGGGACTGGTCGGCCGCGATACGCAGCCAGCGGGCCGCCTCCTGCAGTGCCGCATCGCCTGCCGCACCGGCCGTGGCCGCGCCCAGGCGCCCCTGGGCCGTCCCGAGTCCGGTGGCCGCGCGCAGATAGGTTTCCGTGCCGGGGAACGCACAAGAGACCGCCTCGGCGTAGCAGGCTTCGGCGGCCACAAGATCCGCGTGCTCTCCTGCGGTCTCGAACCGGCGCCCGTGCGCGTCGGCGAGCGCGATCCGGCGCTGGCTCCGCCACCCCAGGTGCGGCTCCGGCCGGGCGCACGCCTCGGTGAGCAGGCCGATCGCCGCGCCGAGGTCATCGATCTGATCCGCCGGGTCGTTGAGCGGGTCCGGCGGCATCCGTGGCGTGAACGCCTCCCCGAACTCCGGCGGGATCCAGCGCCGGTGGGCGGGATGGAGCAGGCCGAACACCTCCATCGCCGTGTTCCAGTGCTCGTCTGAAAGCGCGCCGTCTTCTTGTGCCATGGAACACTCCACGTGGAACAGTCCCAGCGTGGCAAGGGCATCAGGATCGACCCAGACCGGCCGCAGCCGGCCGGGCGAAGCGATCCGCTTCAGGAACCGCTCGTCCGCCTGGTGGCCTTCCTGGACCGCCAGTAGCCGCAGGGCTTGCGCTGTGGCGGTCGCGTCGTCGGCAAGGACGAGAGCCGGGTCCTGGTCCACGCTGAAGTCCCTGACCCGCTCGCACAGCGCGGCCAGCAGTTCGTCTCTCATCATCCCCGCCCCCCATGCCATCGTGGCACCGGATCCATTCTCGGGCAGTGCGCCGGGCGCGGGAAGGCGCTTCTGTTGTCGCCCGGCGGTATTTCGCTCGACTTCGACACCTGCTACCGGGCGGTGCTCGCCCCGACCACAGATTCGACGGGCGTCACTACACCGCGGCTGACGAGCACGGTGATCTATTGCCGGCCGATCTGCCCAGCCCGCACGCCAGCGCGGCGGAAAATGCGGTTCTACGCCCATCCGGGCGCGGCCGAAGCCGTCAGTTCCGCGCCTGCCGGCCCCAGCGGTGCTTGAAATGATCTCTTGCTGCATCCGCAGGGTCGCTGCGATCAGGCTGCCCGCGGTCGGCCGGGTGCAATCCCGTCCATCCTGACCAGAAATGTCACTCAACGTGATCGCCCTCAGTGGCGTTACAGCACAAGATATCCGCCGTTCTGGGCGGCTCGGCCCCTTCGGTGCTGGGCGGCAAGTGTGCGCAGATGGCTCGTTATGTACTGATCACCAGCGCCAGCTGCTGACGGTCTATGGTGTGCAGAACCGCCGATCGGCGCGGGAATTGGCAAGTCCAGATGCTTCATCGACTGTGCCGGATCGGGGTGATCTGGGTGCGGCTACGTCCTGACCGGGGCGGCTGGTTCGGCAGCCGGATTGCGGGCCGGCTGAGCCGGGCGCCGATCGGGTGCATTACTCCCATCTGAAGAAGCGCACAGCCAGAACGCCGAATACCACCGCCCAGGCGGCCAGGACCAGGAGCGATTGTGCCGAAGGGAATGCGCCCAGCATCGAACTCTGCAGCGAGCGCACGGCGGCGCCCAGGGGAGTCCAGTCGCTGATGTCCCGGAGGACCGGTGCCATGTGCTCCCGGGGAAGCCACAGGCCGGCGAAGAAGAGGAGGGGATAGAACAGCAGCTGCCCGATGACGCTAGCGCCGCCTGTGGTGCGGGCAATCGCCGAGACCCACAGTCCGATGGCGAACATGGCTGCGATGGTCAGCGCGAGTGCCAAGGTGAACCCGCCTGGTGCCTTGGGCGCGCCGAGGCCGAATCCCGCGGTGCCCGCCACCACGAGAATGCCGAGTGCCACCGCGGCCAGGACGAGGTTGATGATGACCTGTGCTGCGAGCATCCACCCCGGGGGTACCGGCGTTGTGGACATCCGCCGCAGGATGCCCTGCTCGCGATAATTAGCCAGGTGCAGGGGCAGGCTGATGAGTGAGAGTACAGCGAGCGCGAGCACGATGAGGATCGGGAAGTAGATGCTGAAGTAGGTGAGGCCGCCGAAAGCCTTGACCGGTTTGTTCACGCCGGGGACGGTGCCAAGGATTACCAGGACCAGCACCGGGACAGTGACCCCGAAGATCAATCCGACCGGCGCTCTCCACGCGTATTTTGCCTCGCTTTCGAGCAGCTTGCCGAAGGCGGAACGGGGCGTCCTCGCGGGCAGAAGAGAAGCATGGATGCTCATCGGCGGGTCTGCCCTGTTCCATCATGGAGGTGGCGGCCAGTCAGCTGCACGAACGCGTCTTCAAGGTTCGCGGAATCGAGGTGCAAACCGGTGGCGGTCACGCCAGCCGCTGCCAGCGTGAGGATCACGATGTTTGCGAGCTCCCCCGACCCGGTGACGATGACTTGTTCGCCTTCGTGCTCTACGGTGCGGACCTCGGGAAGGCCGGTCAGCAAGCGATCACTGAACGGCCCCGATGGCACGAAGCGCACGCGCTTGTCCACGCCGGCTCGATCGGCCAGCCTCTCCGGGGTGTCGATGGCGACGATCCGTCCCCGGTCCAGGAGCGTCACGCGGTCGCACAGACGCTCGGCCTCATCCATGTAGTGGGTCACGAGGATGATCGTGACCCCGCGATCGCGAACGCCTTCGATGAGCGCCCAGGTGTCGCGGCGAGCTTGAGGGTCGAGTCCTGTTGTCATCTCATCGAGTACTGCGACCTTGGGATTGCCGATGAGGGCCAAGGCGATGGAGAGCCGCTGCTTCAGGCCGCCGGACAAGGACCGGTAGTACTCGTTCCGCTTCTCGGCCAGCCCCAGGGACTCCATGATCTCCCCGAGGTCGGCCGCCTCGCGGTAGAAGGAATGATAGAGATCCAAGATCTCGCCGACCTTCAGGCGAGCCGGAAGGGCGCTCGCCTGGAGCTGGGCTCCCACGATCGCGTGAAGATCCTCGCGATCCTCCTGGGGGTCGAGTCCCATGACGCGGATAGCGCCCCCATCGGGGACGCGAAGTCCGATCACGCACTCGACGGTGGTGGTCTTCCCCGCCCCGTTCGGACCCAGGATGCCGAAGATCTCGCCTTCCTGAACCGAGAACGACACGTCATCAACCGCCACCGTGGTCCCGTACGTCTTGCGGAGATGCAAGACCTCGACAGCGGCCTCGGCGTCGGGAACTGAGCCGAATCCGGCCGCCCCGCTTCCTGCCGCCCCGGGCGCGCCGCCACCCGAACAAAGGCTCATCCCGACCCCTCCATTTCCTCAATCACACGATCGCGCTCGCGCACCGAAGGCTGTAGAGGCGAAAGGCCCACCGTCCGTCACGCGGTCCCCAGCACGGGACAGGAGATGATCGCCACCCGGGCCTCCGGCGGCGGCGCTCTCCTGACAATCGGCAAGATCACGCTCCGCCGATTCCCACGGCCACCCCGGCACTTCAGCTCTCCTGGCGCACCAGCGACCGGCCATTGCGGCACGGACCCGCCCGCAGCCGACAGCACGCGCCGTGACCGCCGGTCCGCAGCCCGGCAGCGGACTCACGCTGCGGCGCCGGCCCCCGGCCAGCCCCGGCGCGCGCACTCCCGGTTGATCTGTGCTCAGTGCCCGCCTCAACCCCGAACAGGCAGATCCGCGCCGATTCGGCGATCGGCATTCTTCAGGCAACTTCGGCGGCTCGCCAGCCTGGTTACGCTCGGTAATCTGCTGTCGGCGTCCGGACGCACACTAGATCCGCCGTTCTGCGCGGCCGAGAAGTTTGCGGCTTGCCGGATATCGCCGTTCAGATCAGGGCGTTATGTGGTGCGGAGTGCGGCGAGCAGCTGGGCGTGGTCCTGGGCCGCTGACAGGAGTCTTGGCTGGTCCAGCAGGCTACCCGTGGGTTGCTAGCCGGCCAGGCACGAGGAGCCCGGCCGTGGTCTTGTCAGCCTACTGCGGTCATCCAGTCAGCTACGGGTCCGAGCGGGGACCGTCAATGTCCGGGCCGCGTTCGCGGTCACTTCCAGGATGTGTCGTTCCAGGCTAGGTCAGAGTGGTCGTGATGCCGGACACGGCGCTACGGCCGGTTCTGCCGACCGCTCAGGCGCTTGCGGCCGAGGCCGCGCCGAGCAGGTGGGTGCCCGCTGACGGACTCTGGCTGGGCACCCGCGTCCAGGCGGTGCCTTTCCAGTGCAGGATCAGTGTCTTGCGGCCTGCCCTTCCGACGGCCCAGGCGTTCCCGGCCGGTGCGGCGGGCATGTCGAACGGAGCTGGCATCAGAAGTCTTTGGCTGCTCGTCAGCAGGGGCCTGGCCAGAGCGATTACCGCGCGGGCCATCCAGGTATCCCACCATGGACGCGCACACCAGTGTGAACAGGCAAAATATTATGAAGATCTGGAGCAAGGGGGCGCTAATTTTGATATTCGGGTGTATCAGGCGTATCAATGAGGGTTATTCAGGCGATGGCATAGAAGTGCAGCGCAATTACGGCGGAGATGGTAGCGGGGAATGTTGCCAGCGGCCGCCGGTAGTCGGTGTGCATGATCCGCCAGGTCTTGAAGTTCGCGATAACCTGCTCGATAACATAGCGGATTTCATTGACCTGCGTGCTGAATTCCTTCTCCCAGTCAAGGAGATCGCGGTGCGCCGGCTTCCGGACCGGAGTGATCATGTCATTCCCGATGTACCCCTTGTCGCCGATCAGGCGCCCGGGACTGAAGCCGGCCAGGAACCCGGATTCACCCAGGCAATGCGAGTCATGCCGGCTTCCTGAGACCGGATCGGAAATCCACTCCAGGTTCCCGGTGAGCGTGCACGCCACCTGCACGTTCATTCCCGTGGTCTTGTGCCTGCCGGAGTACAGCTCCGGGTGCGAGGCCCATGACCAGCACGGGAGCAGCGTGCCGTCCACGATGTACTGGGCTTTCCCGTCGAGTTCGTCGGCCGTGGGAACGTAGTCCGCGAGTATCCTGCCGAGCAGTGGAGTCAGCGCTGAGATCGCGCGGCTGATCGTGGGCTGGGAAACTCCGGAAGCTTCCGCGATTTCCGCCTGAACCCGGTTACGGCGCAAGTATGTGAGGGTTACCACCACGGAGCTGAACAATCCGAGAATCGGCGGCCAGTGGCTTTCCCCGGATTCCAGTCCGGCGGAGCGGATCATGGCGCACAGGTCGATGATTTCGTCCCTGGTGAATCCCGTAGTATGATACATGCTGGCGGCTCGTTTCTGGTGATCGAGTGTCGTAACCCAATCATTTCGAGAAACGGGCCGCCTTTCATGCAGGCGCGCCGCAGCTGGATAGCTTTATATAATCAAATAGCCACGCCCCTGAATAACCCTCAATGTCTCGAATGCAGGAGTCAGGGAAAGCGAGATAGCCAAGATAAGCGACAACGTCATTCCCAGAATATTTATTCTGCCTGCCGCGCTCGTTCGTTCGATATCGGCTAGATAACGTATGAGGGTGAACAATTTCTTGAAGATGCCTTCTTTCATTCCGCCGCCGCGCTCGAGTAATCGTGCGCTACAGACGTTACGACCAAGGTTACGTAAGCAAGCAGGATGAAGAGTCCGGTCGCAGGATTAAGCCAAGCGTCGGGCTCAACGAGTGCATACAGGATTGCGCCAGCGAGTACGATGCCGAGAAACACCAAGAACATACGGACATTGTATTTGCGCCTCAAGGCTATGGGTACCATGTAGTTGTACAAGACTTCCTCTGGTGAATCACCCAGCTCCGGAGATTTCTTAGATTCGTTCGATAGCGCAGCAACAAGCGCCGTGACTATGACGTCTGCCATAGCGCGCGACCGCACGCCCGAGATCGTCTCATAGCCCCCTCGGCGAGGACATTGGCCATCTCCTGCCGCATTACATCGAATGTATCCGGTCGAGGGCGGCTACGAATTGCGATGCTCCATGTTCTTACACTGACAGCGCTGCTAGTCTTGCCTGATAGCCCAAATGCGTTCACCAAGCGCGCAATCGTATCGGCCAGTAAACTCGCCCTAACCGCCGCACGCAATGCACTCTCAAGATTAACGCGGAAAGTATACTGAAATGCCTTCGTGCCCCAGGCCCCAGACGGCGATCCGGTAGCGGCACCCAGTGGGCGCTCATCCAGCCACGCCAAAATTACCTGTGAGAGATCGTCCATAGTAGCTGTCACTTATGGCCCTCCAACCAGGCACACTAACCATTACAGATAAGTATCTTCGATCTATTGTCTGCAGTCTATGCCCGATCCCTAACAATTATTCGACGTCCTCGGGGTTGCGGGATTCTACGCGGCATGGCGATGGCCACCGACTCAAGACCGACAAACACGCATGAAACTGGATGAAAATAGGTCTTCCTCGACCAAGCAGGGGCGTCGGCAGATGCGGCTGACTCTGCGTACGGCCACGAGGTGCTGCACCATCTCCATCAACCTTCATCGGATCCGCCGATCGCGACTGCTGCGAGGAGCCTGGCTGCGATGCGGAACATGGGGGGTCCCTTCTGGCCGGCGAGTCCGCGCTGCCGACCGGCCATCGTGGCCAGCAGCCGTCAGCGACGCTACGGAGCCAAGCCTGGGTGGCGCCACAACAGCTCGTCCGGGTCGTCTGCGGTCAGCAGGTCGCGGTCACCAGATCTGGCCAGGGCCGTGCACTTACCGTCCGAGACCGCGAACGTATAAGCGTGGTGGTGTTGCTGGCCTGGGCGTGGGTGCGGGTTATCCGGCGTCGGGACCACCTGGAGATATCCGGCCCGGCGCTGAATGAGAACCCGGCCATAGCCGACGGAGCGGACCTAATGCTACGTCGCGCGTCCGGTCCGGTGTGACCCTCCCAGGCTCCACGCTGCAGTACTAGTGCAGCACGCCGTAAGTCCTTTGCCGGTTCTGGGTTGGCGTGATGTTCACTGCTGGTAGTCGGTGAGGTGGATGATGGCGGCGGTGTCGAAGGCGTCGCTGGGGTGCCCGGCGCGTTCGCCGGTGCGCAAGATCGCGTCGGTGTAGGTCTCGGTAGCGGGGTCGTAGATCGCGAACCCCCAGTGGTCGTCGTCGCCGAGGTACTGGATGCGGCACAGGGGGATCTGCTCGTCGTTGTCGTCGCCCTGTCCGGCCCAGGCGGTCAGGTAGCCGAACGAGCCGCGCCAGCGGATGGTGACTTCCTGCAGGTCCGGGCAGGTGAGCGAGGCGTGGTGGTCGACGGTCCCCTCGATCAGGTCCTTGAGGCGCTTGGATGGTACCGGCATGTCCTTTAGTGTCGCCTGGCTGCGCTGGCCGCGGCGCCGGGGCCGGTGCGCGACACGCCGATGGGGGCGGATATCCGCTGTTCCGTTCTGCTGCGGCGGCATTCTTCCGTGATCATCGTGACGCGGAAGGAGACCCGGTATGAGCGGGCGTGCCCGTGCTGTGACCATCAGGCTGACCGCGAAGCGGCGCCGCAAGCTGGAGCAGATCATCGCTGCCGGCACCAGCCGGCAGCGGCTGGTGCTGCGCGCCAGGATCGTGCTGGCAGCCGCGGGCGGGATGACGAATGCGGCCATCGCCCGCGACCTTGGCTGCAGCGTCGCGATGGTGCGGGCCTGGCGGGGCCGGTTCGCCGTCCGCGGCATACCGGGCCTGTTCGATAAGCCCCGGTCCGGGCGGCCGGAGGTGCACGGCCCCAGCGCCCGGCTGGCGGTCATCGCGGTCGCCACCTCGATCCCGCCCGACGGCGAGTCACAGTGGTCCCGCTCGCTGATCGCCGGTCATCTGCAGGAGCGGGGCCTGGCGATCTCGCCGTCCACCGCGGGCCGGGTGCTGGCCGAGGCCAGGCTCCGCCCGCACAAGGTGCGGGGCTGGCTCAACCGCGCCGATGACCCCTCGTTCTGGATCCGCGCCGGGCAGATCTGCCGCCTGTACCGGAACCCGCCACCCGGCACCGCGCTGATCAGCGTCGATGAGAAGACCGGCATCCAGGCCAGGTCCCGCAGGCACCCGAAGATCCCCGCCCGGCCGGGCCGGGACGCCCGCCGCGAGTTCGAGTACGTCCGGCACGGCACCATCTCCATCATCGCCGCGATGAACGTGACCACCGGCGAGGTCATCGCCGAGCGCATTCACCGCAACAACTCTGCGGCCTTCATCGCGTTCCTGGCGATGCTGGACCAGATGATCCCGCCGCACCTGCGCATTCACCTGATCATGGACAACGGCTCCAGCCACACCTCCCGCGCCACCCGGGCCTGGCTGGCCGCCCATCCCCGGTTCGCCGTCACTTACACGCCAAAGCACGCCTCCTGGCTCAACATGATCGAGCAGTGGTTCGGGGTCCTGACCCGCCGGCTGCTGCGCCGCGGCGACTTCACCTCCCGCGACGACCTCGACGCCAAGATCACCGCGTTCACCGTCCGGTACAACAAGAACGCCCGCCCCTGCAGATGGAGCTACGACGCCGACGCCGAGCACGCCCGCTACCTCGAACGGCACCGCCAGCCCGAATCCCTGCCTGGCGCCCTGCCGGAAGCCGCATGAACACCACGCTCGGTAACCAAGCCCCCCGCCAGGAACTTACGGTGCGCTGCACTAGCTCCTGAGCGCGTCAACGACCCGCTGCGCGCTTTTGCTGTTGAACGGCGGTACTTCCAGCCGCCAGGTGTCGCCATTGCCGAAAACGACAGTGAGCGGCTGGACATAGCCGTCGAGGAGTTCGGCCGTCTTCACCTCGCCACGCGGGACCCGTGCGATCACCTCGCTCACTTTCAGCGTCACCCCGTTCCTGGTCCTGAGCCTGACCAGTGCGAGTTCCTGATTGGTGACCGCGAGGAAAGCGAGGCGGCCGAACCGCGGCGTCGCGCCCGAGTCGGGATCCGAGCGCCGGCCAAGCACGATCGTGGTGGGGACGGTGCCGACCTGAAGCGAGCTTTGCCGCAAGCTGAATCCGCGGGGATTGACCCGCACGCCGGCAAGCTGCGGGGCACCGAGCACCTCCGAAGCATCAAGTGCCATCGGACCCTCCCACCCTGAGGCGAAGCATGCCGCCCCGGCCGGCTGAGCAAGGTGGACGCCTTGTATGCCGACCTTGAGGATGAGATTCGTGCGCAAGCGCCCGCCTCATCGACAGGCGCAGGCGGCGTACTAGCAGACCCAGTGCTCGACCAGCTCCGGGCACTCCTGAACGGGAAGGTCGGACGGAAGCCGACCGACGCCGAGTGGCAAGTCGCAGTGAAGGAGGGTAACGAAAGGGCGGAGCGTCACGAGCCTCCTGGTTACCGGGATGCCGAAAAAGCAGGCTCGGACCTGCCTGAGGGCGCCGCCGGCGACTATCTCGTCTGGCTGCAAGCAACAGACGAAGCAACGCGGCGGGGTCTTGACGTACTGCTAGTCACTGGGGACGAGAAGGAGGACTGGTGGTGGCGTCATCGGTCGGAGTTCCTGGGGCCGCGCGTAGAACTTGTTGCTGAGTACAAGGCTCGCGACGGCCATCAGCTATACATGATGCGCCCAATCGACCTTCTGAAGCGATCTTCGGCGCTGCAGGTGGTCGTGCGTAAGGAATCTGTCGACGATGTCGAGCGGGTCAGCCGCGAGAGCCAGCAGCGGTCACTGTGGTCGGCGGCCGGCGTCGCAGTGCTTCTGGAGCGGCTCGAATCTGAAGGACGCGAGCAAGCGGAAGTGATCAGGGTCGCCGCACTGCGCGGCGGAACCATTAACCGGGAGGACGTCTACGAGATCTGCGGCTACGAGAACGATCGTATGCTTCGTGGTTTCACCCTTCCCACGGCGCGGATAACGCGCGATTTGCAGCAAGACGGCATCGTCGCCGAAGGCGCCGATGCCGGTGCTGACCACGGTCTACCGCGGCGGCGTGAAGGCCGCAGCGTTTCGCATCCCAGCAGAGATGAGCACAATCCTCACGGAGGATCAGGTATCTGAGGACGCCGAATAGCCGCCGATCGCCCGGACCAAGCAAATCTTCTGAGCAGATTGTGCTCAACACTTAATGCCAATTCTGCGCACGACAGTGCCAGCTCCGTCGGCGGCCGCATGGCGTCCACAATCAGAGCCGACTGTGCGCAGTCCGGCGCAGTCGCCGTCACATTGACCTCGATCCGAAGAACGGACACCTCGCATGGGCGGCCATGACTCCTGAGGACTTGAATCACTCGCCTGTCTTCTCAGTTTCTCAGACAAACTTTGGCTGGATTTGGGCGGAGAGAGCGCACTCCTCAGCTCACGTCGACATTCCGACTATGCGCTCTCTACCAAAAGACTAGCTCCTTGCAGCTGAGACATACAGGAAGAGACCAGCTCATGGCGCCATCGCCGGGCTGTCGTTTCGCCATACCAGAATCGCCGCCCATATCGGTCAGCAGACGCCGTCCCGAGACCAGCGCGGATCGCTCGTCACGGGTCATCTTCCGGGTTCCAACCCGGGACCAATGGCGGCCCGACACGGACGTCCGCCCATGGCAAGAGGGGCCTGCGGCGTGGTTGCCTCATGCTGGAGAGCAATGCGACGAGGTGAAGGATCATGAAGCTCAAGCTGAGGCGACGGAACGACGTCAGCGACCCGGTCCTGCTTACCGTGGCGACCCTGAAGGGCCACACCGATGAGGTCCGGGGGTGCGGCTTCAGCCCGGACGGCCAGCGGATCGTGTCCGCCAGCGAGGACGAGACGCTCAAGCTGTGGGACGTCAGCACCGGCGCCGTCCTGGCCACTCTGAAGGGCCACACTGGCGGGGTCAACGGGTGCGCGTTCAGCCCGGACGGCCAGCGGATCGTGTCCGCCAGCTCGGACAGCACCCTGAAGGTGTGGGACGCTGGCAGCAGCGCTGAGCTTCTCACTCTGGCCGGCCACGGCTACGCGGTCTGGGGGTGCGGGTTCAGCCCGGACGGGCACCGGATCGTATCCGCCGGCGTCGACGGCCTGAAGCTGTGGGACGCCCGGACCGGCACCGAGCTTGCCGCCCTAGGCGACCTGCTGGGCGCGTCCGGGTGCGCGTTCAGCCCCGACGGGCAGCGGATCGTCGCTTCCCTCGCGGTCGGCCTGAAGGTTTGCGACGCCAGCAGCGGCGCGGAGCTTCTCACACTTGCCGGCCACACTCACCGAGTCAACGGGTGCGCGTTCAGCCCGGACGGGCAGCGAATTGTCTCCGCCGACGGCGATAACACACTGAAGGTGTGGGACGCTGGCAGCGGCGCCGAGCTTCTCACTCTGACCGGCCACGACTCCGCGGTCTGGGGTTGCGCGTTCAGCCCGGACGGGCACCGGATCGTGTCCGCCAGTTCGGACAATACCCTGAAGCTCTGGGACGCCGTCACCGGTGCCGACCTGGCCACCCTTACCGGCCACTATGCCTCGGTCAATGGATGCGCGTTTAGCCCGGACGGGAGCCTGATCGTGTCCGCCGGCTGGGACCGCACGCTGAAGGTGTGGGACGCAGACCGCATCGACGCGCAACTGTTCATGGCCGCAGCATCCCCTTTGCTGACTGGCACTCCGGCCAAGTCCGGTGGCGTGGTGATTCGCGGTTAAGGCGTCATCCATAGCCGGTCACGCGCTGAGCGCAGGATGCCGGTGCTGAAAGTGCATCCTGGGTGGTATCAGGGATGAGTTCGTCACGCCACCCCGCAAGAACTTTCGCCTCTGTGCGGGGCAGCACAGGGCTGCGAGCGTTGTGTATAGGGCGATCCAACGCCGGGCCCGCCGGTCGCTGAGCGGTTATTCGTGTCGACGCCGGCCGCGGGAGCAGCTAGACGATGAGGACCGAAATGCCACTATTCGGATCTCCTAACGTGAGTAGCTGGCTGCCAAGCGTGATCTGCCGCGATTGATCAAGGCTCTGAGCGATTCACCCGTGCGCGGTGAGGCTGCGCTCGCACTGGGGCAGCTTCATGATGCCCGTGCGGTCGAGCCGCTGATCGGCGCGCTCGACGATAAGGGACGCGTCCGTTCGTCACGCTGCGGCGCAGGCCCTCCGGCCCGTTGGGGTGCCGACGGTCGCAGCGGCAGTCCGTGCTGATCAGTGCGCGGTACCTGCCTTGGCTGCACTGGCCGCAGACGACACGCAACAGGAGGATCTGCGAATCCTGGCCGCGTATGCCCTAGCGGAAGTGGGTGACTCGAGAGGTGTCCCAGTTCTGCTCGGCGCTCTCGATCACCGGCCGGACATGTACACCGGCTGGGCCGTGAGCTGAGGTCGCCGGGCCGGTGGTGGCAGCCGCAAGCGGCCGGGTTGCTGTCGAGCTGACCGTCGGGCTGCCCGGCCACCAGCCGCTGATTGACGGTGGCCGGGATTTGGACAACTACCTCTTCCCAGTCGCCCAGCAGCTTGGCCCGGAGCGTGTCGCAGCCATGTTCGGCCGCAAACCCACGGGTCGTCGTGGCTTGCAGTGGGTCCGGCCGAGCCGGAAGAGACTGCGGCACCGCCGCTGTTTTCAGCCCGGATGACAGGGTCCTATGAGCGCACGGCATGGAAGCAGGAACTCCACGACCGGCTAGTGCGGGCCGACGTAACGGAGGTCAGGCCGGGACCTGTCGGGCTACAGATCGCGGTGACGACCGGGCCCGGGCGCAACTGGGCCGCCCTCTGGAAACCCCTCATCGATGCCTTCGGCCCTGTCCTGGGCGAAGACCCACTCCGGCCGTTTCACCCCCGCGATGACCGCATCGTCAGCCTTGGCCTGCACCACCACATCACCGGCGGCATCGGCCACGACGTGATCATCGACGTCTGGTGGACAAGACAGTAACCAGCCTCCCAGCTACCGCGCGCGCCGAAACCGGCAGTCTTCACAGCCGTGACCGGCACCCGCAGACATAGTCCCGGGTCGGCAAGGCAGGAATTAGCAAGGCTGCGGTCACGCTTAGCGGCGACACCCGCCAAGCTGACTCGCACGCCGAGGGCTCGATCTGAGCGCTATCTAGTAGCCATTCCCATTCGGCGATCGGATCGAATCACCGCACGAAGCCGGTCAAACACCGTGATCGGCACCGAACTTGGGCGCACTCGCCGAGGGCTCGATATGTATGCAGTCACCGGTCTGCCGATTTGGCGTGGAGGGCACATAGAAGGGTGATCTGTGTGATGACCAAGGCGGCCGGTGGGCGCCACCGAGGCTCCGTTTGCCGATCGCCTCCGGCCGATCTGCCGATAAGCGGACGATGTCAGTTCGTAGACCGATATAGTACAATGCTCGGCGCCCATCTCATGAGCGCAGCCGGATCATACCGACTGATACAGTGAGGGTTATTCACAGCCGATCCTGTAGAATTCCAGGGCAATGACAGCGGAGATCGTTTCGGCGAAGCTCGCGAGCGGCCGCCGGTAGTCCACGTGGAGGATTCGCCAGGTCTTCAGATTGGCGATGGCCCTCTCGATCAGGTAGCGGATCTTGTTGACCTGCTTTTGTTGAATTCCTTTTCCCAGTCGAGAAGGTCGCGGAACTGAGGTTTCCTGATGGGCGTCAGCATGCCGTTCCCGATATAGCCCTTGTCGCCGATCCAGTCCGCGGGATCGAGTCCGTGCAGCACGCCGGAAATCTCAAGCGCGGCCGAGTCGTGGCGATTCCCGTTCACCGGGTCCGAGACCCACTTCAGCGCTCCGTAGAGATCGCAGACGACCTGGGCATTCATTCCGGTGGTCTTGTGCTTGCCGGAGTACAGCTCGGGGTGATCATGCCATGACCAGCACGGGAGCAGGGTGCCGTCGATGATGTACTGCGTGCCCCGATCAAGGTCCTCCGCCACGGGCACGTGATCGGCCAGCATGTGCGCGACGATCGGCGTCAATCCCGTAATGGCCCGGCTGATCGTAGGCTGCGAGACCCCGAAGTATTCCGCGAGTTCCGCCTGAACGTGATTCCTGCGCAAGTACGTCAGGGTCGCTACCACCGACTTGAACAGCCCGAGAACAGGCGGCCAATGATTAATCCCGGGTTCCAGCTCGACGGTGCTCACCGTGGCGCACAAGTCGACGATCTCGTCCTTGGAGAATCCAGTGGTATGATACATGTCGGCGGTTCGTTTCTGCTGGATTGAGTGTGGTAACCCAATTCTTTCGAGAAACGGACCGCCTTTCATTGCGACACGCCGCAGATCGGCAATTATCTAATTTGTGCCCGACCCCGTGAATAACCCTCAGTGACTATGCCGCCTTTGCCGTCAGCAGACCGACCAGCCCATCACCGCCTTGGCCGCCGCGGGTCTCCGATGAGTGCATGAGACTGCCTTCAATCAAGTGAAGCAAGAGGGACTCACCTAACTATTCGACCACCACTATCGGGAGGACCCCATGAGTGACCTCGATGAAAGTCAAACATCTATCGCAGCAGCCAATTATGTAGCGGAAATAAACACTCTCGTTGCACCACTCGCACGCTCGCCTCAAACACGAGGTATCGCTCGGAAGTTCTTCAATGATTTGATAGATACAGATTTCTCGAAACTGAATGGATCACCTGATGAATGGTTCAATCTCGCAACATCCGCTGGGCAGTGTCGGAACGTTACGGCTGAACACAAAATCCTTGAAGTAGCCATCACACTTCATCCTGACGACGTCGATCTCAGATGCGCCTGGTTTCAGTTGCGCTTCGGTCATGGGACGATAGCAGACGCCGAAGAGGCTCGGATGCAAGTAGATGAACTCGGCGCGGATATCACGGCGCCATTTTGGCGATATTGGGCATACAATGCGACATTTCTGTCTCGTTACCTAAACGACAAGAAGCGCGCAGTCGAGTTCCTTGACCAAGCTCTATCCAAAGTCCCTCCTGCCGACCTTCTCAATGAAGCTTATTCAGGGAGGGGACAAACCGACTCGTCACAAGGGCGTGTCAATACTAAAAGACGGCCCGCTTTCCGGGAGAATTGAGTTACCACAACGCAATTCTCAAGAACGCAGGCCGTCAATGTATCATACCACTGGATTGTCCCGGGACGAGATCGCGGATCTCTGCGCCATCATCTGGCAGGCCGCAGCCGAAGAAGGAAAGGCGGCCTGGCCTCCCAGTCTCGGCCTTTACAAGTCCGTTGTCGTGACACTCTCCTACCTGCGCCGCAATCGCGTTCAAGCGGAGATCGCAGAATCCTTCGGCGTATCCCAGCCGACAATCAGCCGCGCGATCTCAGCTATCAGCCCGCTCCTGGAGAAAGCACTCGCAGGCATCGTGCCGACGGCTGATGAATTTGGCCCGCAATCCCAGCTCATCGTGGACGGAACCCTGCTGCCGTGCTGGTCCTGGGCTTCCGCTCCGGGCCTTTACTCCGGGAAGCACAAAACAACGGGAATGAATGTGCAGGTCGCCTGCTCTCTCGAAGGCGAGATCGCCTGGATTTCCGATCCGGTCAACGGGAGCCGCCACGACATTGTCAGCGATCATGAAATTGAGCAGTGAGGGGCGTGCTGCGATCACGTAATTGACCACCCCGATCACGTTATTGACCATGGTCATGGCGTGCGTGTCGGGGTGGACCTGGTCATCGGGAAGTCAGGATCATTCCCCTCGTCCTAGGGACGGGGGTCCGATGGCGAGGAGGACGTTCGACGTGATCGATATCTGCGAGATTTTCGTGCACTGGCATGCGGGGCGGTCCAAGAGCGAGGTAGCGGGCAGCCTGGGGCTGTCGCGGAATACGGTCCGCAAGTACGTGGCCGCGGCGGAGGCCGCCGGGCTGCGGCCGGGCGGGCCGGAGGTGAGCGCGGAGCGGTGGGGGGAGCTGGCGCGGGAGTGGTTCCCGGAGCTGGCGGACGGCCGGGTGCGGCAGGTGACGTGGCCGGCGATCGGGGAGCACCGGGATTACATCGCGGAGCAGATGAAGGCCGGGGTGACCGTGTCCACGATTCATCAGCGGCTCCGCGATGAGCGGGGGCTGGCGGTGTCGGTGGCGTCGCTGCGCCGGTATGTGGCGGCGAATCTGCCCGAGGAGGTCACCCGCGCGCGGGTGACGGTGCTGCGCCTGGTCCCGGCTGAGCCGGGGCTGGAGGCGCAGATCGATTACGGGCAGATGGGACGGTGGACCGACCCGCGAACCGGGCAGCGGCATACGGTGAACGTGTTCGCGATGGTGCTGTGCTGCTCCCGGCACCTGTTCGTCCGGCCGGTGCTGAAGATGGACCAGCGGGCGTGGACGGAATGCCACGCGGCGGCGTTCGGGTTCTTTGACGGGGTCCCGGCCCGGCTGGTGCCGGACAACCTGAAGACCGGGGTGGACCGGCCGGGCCTGTATGACCCGAAGATCAACCGGTCCTATGCGGAGCTGGCCGCTCATTACGGCTGCCTGGTAGACCCGGCACGATCGCGGAAACCCCGGGATAAGGCGCAGGTCGAAAGGCCGATGCCGTATATAAGGGACAGCTTCTGGCGGGGCCGGGAGTTCACGTCGCTGGCGCAGATGCAGGCCGAGGCGGTGCGCTGGTGCCTCGATGTCGCTGGGCAGCGGGCCTGCCGGCCGCTGGACGGGGCCGCCCCTGCCGCGGTGTTCGACGCGGTGGAGAAACCAGCGCTGGCAGCCCTGCCCCAGACGCCGTTCGTGCTCGCGGAATGGTCCCGCGGCAAGGTCGGCTCGGATATCCACGTCAAGGTCGGCCAGAGCCTGTACTCGGTGCCGTGGAAGCACATCGGCCAGACCCTGGACGCCCGCTCGACCGCCACGATGGTGCAGCTGTTCGCCGGCGGGGACCTGGTCAAGACCCATGTCCGCACGGCGCGGGGCAAGCAGACCGATCTGGGCGACTACCCGCCGGAGAAGATCGCGTTCCGGATGCGCACCCCGGCATGGTGCCGCCGGCGGGCTGCGGAGATCGGGCCGGCCTGCACGGCGCTGATCGCCGGGCTCCTGGCCGAGAACGCGCTGTACCGGCTCCGCGCCGCCCAGGGCGTCGTGGGCCTGGCGGACAAGCACCAGCCCGGCCGCCTCGAAGCCGCCTGCGCACGGGCTGCCGCCGCCGGCGACCCGTCCTACCGGACCGTCCGGGGCATCCTCGCCGCCGGGACCGAGGCCTCGCCCGTGCCCGCGCCCGCCGGGGACGGTGGCGCCGCGGCGTTCCTGCACGGCCCCGACGTGCTGTTCGGCGCCGCCGGGAACGTGGTCCCGCTGCGCCCCGGAACGCAGGCAGCGTCATGACCGGCTCCGCCGCGGCCGCGGTCCGCTGCCACTACGCCGGCGACCCGGCCCGCCGCCCGCACTGCACCCTGACCGCCGAGATCGCACTCGGCAACGTCATGCTGTGCGGCTCTTGCGCCCGGGCACGCTCCACCCTCGGCAAGGGCACCACTGCCCGGCCCCTGCCGCCCGGCCCGCCGCTGGACGTCCTGGACTGGGTCACCAGCGCTCACGCCGCCGCCGCCCAGGCCCGCCGCCACCTCGCCGTCGCCGTCACCCGGGCCAGATCCCAGGGGAGCTCCTGGACCCAGATCGCCGCCCGGCTCGGCATCACCCGCCAGGCCGCCCAGCAGCGCTTCGGGCATGACCCGTCAACCCGGGCCTGACACCAGACCCGCCATCACCGAGAAGCAAAGGACACCATCATGACCACCACGATCGAGACCAGCGCCCTGGACAAGGCGCTGCGCACGCTGAAGCTCTCGGGGATGCTCGCCACCATCGACGCCCGCCTCGCCCAGGCCCGCGCCGGGGACCTCGGCCACATCGACTTCCTCCAGGTCCTGTGCGAAGACGAGATCTCCCGCCGCGGCACCATGTCCATCACCCGCCGCCTGCGCAGGGCCCGGTTCGAGGAGCAGGTCACCCTGGAAGGCTTCGACTACGCCGCCTCCCCGAAGCTGCCCGCCGCCCAGATCCGCGACCTGGCCGCCCTGCGGTGGCTGCACGCCGCCGAGTCAGTGATCCTGTACGGCCCGGTCGGGGTAGGCAAGAGCCACGTCGCCCAGGCCCTCGGCCATCTCGCCGCCCGCCACGGCGCCGAGGCCCGGTTCCTCAAGACCAGCCGCGCGCTGGCCCACCTGGCCGGCGGCCACGCCGACCACACCTGGCACAAACGCCTAGCCGAGCTCGCCCGCCCGGCCGTCCTGATCCTCGACCTATCCGGGGTCCTCAGCCACCCGTCCGTAACGTCAGCCAGCGTGGCCTGAGCTGCTGTTTTCCACGTCGGCGTGTCGTTATCCAAGGTCCCACATCAACGTCGGTGTCGTCGGCATGATCACCGGGGCATGGGGGTGCAGCGTGTCATGCTCGACGGGCAGCGGACCTGGACGGTGACCGGGGAGGATCACCTTCCGGTCGGCCCGGTCGAGGAGTACCTGGAGTTCTTGCGGGTGGCCCAGCAGTCCTCGCCGAACACGGTCCGCTCGTATGCGACCTCGCTGGCCCGCTGGTGGGAGTACCTGACCACGGCGCGGATGGCGTGGGACGAGGTGAGCCTGCCGTTCTTCGTCTCGTTCGTGGCGTCGCTGCGGACCGGGCTGCCGGCCGGGGTGACCCGGCTCCCGGCCGCTGATGAGGGCGAGTGCCTGGCGGAATCGACGATCGCGGTCCGGGTCACAGCGGTGCTGTCGTTTTACCGCTACCACGCCGATGTTCACCAGGTGCCAGTTGCCGGGAGGCTTTACCGGATGAGCAGCCGCGGCGGCTGCTATGTCCCGGGGCTGGTGCACCTGCGGCGGGGCCAGGAGCGTCACGGCCCGGCGGTCCGGGTGCGCCGCACGACAGCCAGGCCGGTGCCGCTGCTGACTCCCGGGCAGGTGGAGGCCATCGTGGACAGCTGCGCGCGGTGGGATGCCGCATCCGGGCAGTGGCTGGGATCGGTTCGTGACCGGCTGCTGTTCGCCGCTCTCGCGGAGACCGGCATGAGGCTCGGCGAAGTGCTGTCGACCCGGCATTGTGACTGGCATGCCGGACGCGGTAAGACGCCGTTCATCGAGGTCGTCCCGCGCCAGGATCACCCTGCCGGGGTGCGTTGCAAGGGCAGCCGGTACCGGCGGATCTACATCAGCGACGAGCTGGAACGCCTGCACAGCGAGTATGTCTGGCAGCTGTGCGACGCCGGGGCGCATCAGGTGGTTGACCTGGCCGGTCATTTCGTGTTCGTCAACTTGCACCGCGGGCAGTGGCTGGCCCCGCTGCGCCCCGAAAGCGTCTATGACCAGGTCATCGCTCTGAAGCGCAAGCTCGGCGGCGCGGTCCCGGCCGGCTGGACGCCGCACTGGTTTCGTCACACGCACGCGTCAGCCTTGCTGCTATCCGGCGCCCGCGAGCACGTCGTGATGCGCAGGCTCGGGCACGCCGACATCCAGACCACGCTGAACCTCTACGGCTGGGTGACCGAGGATGCCGAGCTGCGGGCGCTGGCTGACTGGCGCGGCTTCTGCTCCGGGTGGCGCGGCTGGGAAGGCAGCGCCGGTGAGTAACCCGCCCCGTCACCTGCACGCAGCCGGAGCGGGGAAAGACCCGCTGGACGCGAGCGCCGCCCTGGTCGCCGGCCTCGCCGCGCCGTTCACCGGGACGGTCTTCGACCCGGCCGGCCCGGTGCTGGCCGAGATCTGCACCGTGCACTCGCCGGCGGTCCTGCGCACAGATGCGCTGCCGGTGCCGATGCAGCGCGAGATCTGCTGGTGGCTGGCCGTCTGTCACGACAGCGGGGAGCGGGTCGTGGACACCACGGACTGGCGGCGGTGGACGGCCACCGCGATCGAGGTCATCGCCGAGCACCCGCGGGTGCGCTCGTTCGCCGACCTGACCCTGGCCGAGTGGATGACCGCCTGGAGCAGGAAGTTCCACGCCGACCACGACCGCCTTCCCGCGCCCGGCAGCCGGTACCGGGCCGGGACCGCGCTGCGTGGCCTGCTGCCCCGGCTGACCATCCAGTACAGCGACGCTCCCTGGTGGAAACACGACGTGTGGTGCCTGCGGTTCGACCCGCGGATCCCGCGTCGTGAGCACGAGCCCCGCGGTGAGTCCTCGGTCCGGTGGGACGACATCCAGCCCCGCTGGCTGCGCGACGGTTACACCTTCTACCTCTACATGCTGCTGGAATCGGGGCAGCTGACCTGGTCCTCGGTCGCGCCCTGGCGCGTGTTCGCGGCCAGGTTCAGCGAGTTCCTCATCTCCCGCGGGATCGGTCATCCTGCGCTTGCCGCCGATCCGTCTGGCCTGCGGCCGCTGGTGCTGGACTTCCGGGTGTTCTTGCGTCAGTGGCGGCGCGGGACCACCGGCCAGAAGGAACGCGGCGGGCCGCTGGATGACCGGTCGGTGGCCTGCACCCAGCGGGTGATCGGGAACTTCTACCGGACCATGCACGACTACCGGGCCGACGTGGCAGCAGCGACCGGTGATGACCGGTGGCTGGAGCTGACCGACAGCCACGCCCGGCTCTACCGGGTCGAGGAATGCCGCACCGGGCGGGTCATCCGGCAAGCGGACGAGCGGAACTACATCAGCGACGCTGACCTGTCCCGCATGCTTGCCTGCATTGAGGTGCTCGGCCTGCCCCGCGACCAGTCCATGACGATCACCCGCGACGGCCAGGAAACCGAGGTCGCCGGCCTCGGCCAGCCCGCGACGATGCGAGCCTGGCTGATCCAGGCGCTCACCGGGCGGCGGGCCTCGGAGGTGCTCCTCATGGACTTCGAGCCGCTGACCCCGATCCCCGGTGTCGACCCGGCCGCCGTCCCCGAAGGCGGGATGGTCGCCCGGCTCCGCTACCAGCAGACCAAGGTCGACGGCGCGCCGATGACCATCCTGGTCGGCGCGGATGTCGTCCTGATCATCCGGGAGCAGCAAGAATGGGTCCGCCAGCGGTGGGGGCTCGGGCCTTGCGGGACGGCGCGTTACCTGTTCCCCCGGCTGACCGGGAACCGCAAGGCCACCCGCGCCTGGGAAACCGGCCACTACGACCTGATGCTCCGCCAGCTCAGCGACGCGACCGGGCTCCGCGACAGCTCCGGCCGGCCGCTGTCGTACTCTCACAGCCACCGGCTCCGGCATACCAAGGCCACCACCCTGCTCAACGCCGGCGCCCCGGTCCATGTCGTGCAGCGCTACCTCGGCCACCGGTCACCCGAGATGACCATGAGGTATGCGGCTACCCTGGCCAGCACCGCCGAACGCGAGTTCCTGGCCATGGTCAAGATCGGCCGGGACGGCCGCGAGATCGGCACGGACCGCCGTGACATGCTCGACCTGCTCCAGCTCGACCGTCGCACCGACCGGGTGCTGCCCAACGGGTACTGCCTGCTGCCCCCGGTCCGGTCCTGCGACAAGGGCAACGCCTGCCACGGATGCGACCACTTCGCCACCGACCGCAGCCACCTCCCGGAGATCCGCCGCCAGCTCGCCGCCACCGGGCATCTGATCGAACAGCGCAAAGCCCAGCACCTGGCCCGCTACGGCGAGCCGATGAGCGACACGAACATCTGGCTGGAACAGCGCCTCGCCGAAGTCCGCAGCATGCAGCTGGAAATCAGCGCGCTGGAAGCCCTCGACGATGACACCGCCGTCGTCCGCGGGCCGGGCGTCTGCGGCAGGGCCGGCTACCACGCCAGCGATCCCGTGCCCGTCACCATCACCAGCAAACCGGGAACGCCGTGACCAGCACGACCGCCACCGCCGGCGAGCGCCGGGCCGAGGCACTGCGCCAGGCCGCCCAGGCCAAGCGGCAGGCCGCCGTCACCCGCGCCGACACCGCGATCCGCAAGCTCATCAAGAACCAGCAGGAGATCAACTTCAGGTCAGTCGCACGGGCCGCCGGCGTGAGCCTCGACTTCCTCTACGGAAACGACGACCTGCGCCAGCGCATCGAGAAACTCCGCGCCCAGCAAAACCGCGGCCCGGCCCCGGGATCCAGGGCCGCAGACGCAGACGGCAGCGACATCGTCCACATCCTCACCGACAGACTCCGCCAGGAACGCGACGCACGCCGGACCGCGGTCAGCCAGCTCGAAGAACAGCTCGCCGCCGGACACGGTGAGCTCCTCCGGCTCCGCCGCCTGCTCCAGCAGCACGGCATCAGCACCGCCTGACCACGCTCCGGACGCGTCCGTAACGTCACCACCTGCGGAAACGCGTCAGAACTTTGTTCGAACGCCAGATAACTCGACGACTTCGCCATGCGCGAGCTCACCCCATCCCAGGCCGACGACCTGTACGAGCTCATCAGCGAGCGGACAGGAAAATCACTGATCCTGACCTCGAACCGCGCCCCGCAGGACTGGTACCCCCTGTTTCCCAACCCGGTCGTCGCCGAGTCCCTCCTCGACCGGGTCATCAACAGCAGTCACCAGGTCTTCATGAACGGCCCAAGCTACCGCCCGAACAAGCGGCCAGGGCGTGTCGCCACGACAGCAGACGCCACCACCGAGTAGAACAGAACAAGACCAGGACCTGGTCAATTACGTGAGCAACACCCCTGCTCAATAACGTGATCGCTCACAGACATGCATTGCATCAGCGAATCAGGCATTCTTTCCGGAGTGACTCCTGGCTCCTGGATAGCCGACAAAGGCTACATCGGGTCCGGAATGATCACGCCTATCAGGAAGCCAGCCCACCGCGACCTGCTGGCCTGGGAAAAGGAATTCAACACGGCCGTGAACAGAATCCGCTATGTCGTCGAGCGGGCCATAGCGAACTTCAAGACCTGGAGGATCATGCACACCGATTACCGAAGACCCCTGGGCACCTTCGCCCAGACGATCTCAGTCGTGGTCGGACTGTATTTCTACAGAATGCACGCTGAATAAGCCTCAATATCTACCGCCATTATCGGCTCGTTCTCATTGACGGATATGCGGGCCCGCTGGACTACCAAGACCCATCCATGACTGACCACGCTGCTCTCGTCAAGCGCGTCGAGGATAGGTTTCGGGAGGGCCTGGCTTTGGGGATTGAGGACGGCTACGTGCTTGCCGTCGACCTGGCACATCTTCTCCGCGAGCGGTCCGCAGGCGATCGTGAGCGTGCGGACGAGATTCTGGACGAAGCGTTGAAATTCCTCGATATCGCCGAGCAGACATACACCAATGATGGTAATCATCCGCTGCAGGACATCTATTTGGAAAGGGCGATTACTCTCATGGCCAGGCGGCGATACGCCGATGCCCTGCAGATCTTTCGGAGTCTCCCCGACTACATGCTCGACGACTCTATACGTGTCATGGCGCGCTACGCGGCGAACATGACTGGCCAGGAATTCACCTCGGCTGACCAATCAGGTAGATCGGACACTTTGGAGAAGCTCACTAGCCGCGTTTCGCAACTTGAGAACATAATCGTCCAGCTAGTGCAGGGAGTTAAAGATGAGCAGTGACATTAATGATGACATTGCAGACTGGGTTATTCGGCCGCCAGAGTTCGATCACGGCGTCGATATCACATCTCAGAGGAAGCACCGCCTGAACGACGGGCTCGACCGTCGTTCATTGGCGCGACTGTTGGCCAAGCACTTGCTGGGCCCCGAATGCGGCGTTGTCGGCGTCTATGGTACTTGGGGATCAGGCAAGTCGTTTGTGCTTGATTTGACTATTGAGGAGCTATTTGAGCGAGATTCCGGATGCCATCCGATAGTATGCCATTTCCGCCCATGGCAGTTCGAACCTGATACCTCTCTTGCGCCGGGTCTCATCATGGCCCTGGAGTCGGTTTCGAGCCAATTTCCTACGCTGAATCCCAGGCTAGAGGATTCAGCCGTTACAAGGGTCAGTGAACTGGGCCGGCATCTGCGGAAGATCATGAGGACGACAGTCGGCTGGGTCAATCAGGTGGCGCATGCTGCGAATGTCGGGCTAGCTGTTACGCCACCTATCCTTCCATATCAAGCGACTGCAGAAGCTACCGCAGCAGTGATTGAAACTACTACCGCCATAGCCGGTGCAATGTTGAGCGGAAAAGAGTCAGTCGCCATCACAGAATTTGAGACATGGGACCCGCCAGGTATCAGGTCGAAGATGACGCAACTCATCACAGAGTTGCGTACGGCCGCGGCCAGGACTTCGGATGGGAAGGCCGACGACTATAGAGTGATCGTGGTTATCGATGACTTGGATCGATGCGCCCCGGACCTAATGGTGGACATGCTTAATTGGCTGAAGGTCCATCTCACCGTTGAAGGCTGTTCATACCTGCTGGCACTTGACCATGGTGCAGCAGCAAGGGCAATCATCGGCCGCTACCGCGACTACCTTGGAGATTCGGCGGATATAGCGTATGGCTTGCGCTACCTAGAGAAGATCGTTGATTTCGAAATTGAACTCGGTGAATCCGAACTCGTGGAACGCATGGCCGCGCAGGCGGTAGAGTTTGGCGCAACCGGATCTGTAGTGGAGATAGTTGAGCGAGAACTTGGCCGGCAGGGTGTCCGATCGGCTGAGATGCAGCAGTTCATGCGATTGTCGGTCTTGCAGTCGCCTCGGACCATGCTGAAGGTCATATTCCGGTTCGTTCTGGCGCTCCGCGAGGTCCATGCGCAGCAGGAAGAAAGGATTAAGGGGCCATCCGGTGGCGCTCAGTTGCCCGCAGACTATGCATTTTAGCTGCTACTCCTCGTGGGCATGTACTATCGGCTTGCTCCCAGTGAAATCGAATCCTTTTGCCATGGCCGCGGCCCGCTGGTCGAGGAGGAAGACTACAATGCAAGCACGGCAAGGCGGGCGGCGGAGCCGCTTATTGAGTTCCGTCGTTTCATCGGTCAGGTGGCAGGCGAGGGCGGTGAGAAACGTCCACAGCCAGGCGCCGCCGTGCTAATGGAACTGTATTCTGCCGTTCGTCAGCTAGCTGTGCCGTAGATGGACGACGAGGCGCAGAAAGAACTGTCTGAGCGTCTTCACAGGCTCAGTGAATGCGACTGCCTGCGCGTTGCAGCGTTTCGCGGGTGTCAGAGCGAGTTGGGGAAGACGGTGCGGCCGGCGTAGGTGTAGATAGCTTCCTGGCGGTGTTCTGGTACGGGGGCTCGGGCGAGCAGATCCCACTGTGCTTGTACTGCCCGGAAGAGCGCGGGGAGGTGGGCGCTGGCGACTGCTCCGCGGGAGCGGCTCGTTTCGATGTGGCGTGCGCTCCAGCCGCCGGCCTGCTTCGGCGACGTGCGGTCATGACGGGCCGGTAGGTGATCTGGAGCAGGTACTCGATGCCCAGTCCGCAGGCGTAGCCAGAGCGTCGCCGTGAGCCGCTGGATGTGGCCCGACATGCCATCTAGCTGGGACGATTGCCGCTGAATGTAGCTGGAGGTGGCCGGGTGCCTGCCGCCGTTGGCTCCCCGTTTGGCTCCCGGAATCGCGGTTGCGTCGCTGATTGCCAGCTGGTGATAATTCGACATGGACCCGTTCCGTGCCGAGCGTACCCGCACGGGCGCGCGCTAGGTGAGAAGCCCGACGACCTGACCGGGATCATCCACATATGGCATCTATGAGGGCCGGGCCCCCTTCCCTGCTCAGCCCGGTAGCGCGATGCTCCGGGTGAAGAAATGAGCTCGGAGAAGGAGGCCCGGCAATGTCTGTTTACGTCGGAATCGATGTGCACCGCAAGAGGTCCCAGGTGGCGGTGGTCGCCGAGGACGGGCAGGCGCAGCTGAACCGGAACGTGGTGAACGGCCAGGAGCCGATGCTGAGGCTGATCGGCGGGCTGCCGTCCGGCACGCCGGTGGCGTTCGAGGCCGCTTACGGCTGGGGCTGGCTGGTCGAACTGCTGGAGGACTACGGGTTCGAGCCGCATCTCGTGCATCCGCTGCGGTGCAAGGCGATCGCGTCGGCGCGGCTGAAGAACGACAAGGCCGGGCGCGGCGATCCTGGCGCAGCTGCTGCGCGCGGACCTGCTGCCCGAGGCGTGGATCGCGCCGCCGCCGGTGCGCCAGCTCCGCGCGCTGCTGCGGCACCGGGCCAGCCTGGTCCGGCTCGGGACGCAGCTGCGGAACCGGATCCACGCCGCGGCCGCCGATCACGGCTATGACCGGACCGCCAGCTACTGGGCCGGGCCGGGCCGCACCTGGCTGGCCGAGCTGGACCTGCCCCCGGTGTCGCGGGAGATCATCACCGACGCCCTGGCGGTCACCGGCCGCTCTCGCCCCGCTGATCGAGCGGATCGACCGCGAGGTGCGCGCCCGCGCGAAGGCGGACCCGCGGGTGCAGGTCCTGACCGCGCTGCCCGGCGTCGGCCCGTACACCGCGCTGGTCATGCTCGCCGAGATCGGCGAGCATGACCCGGTTCCCCAGCGCCCGCAAGCTGGCCAGCTGGGCCGGGCTCACCCCGGCGCGGGTCAGCGGCCGGGCTCGGGCTCCCAGCGGCGAATGCCTGGTCGGGCATCTGGTCGAGCCGACGCCCGGCGTCGGCGAAGTCCCGCCCGGTCAGGCCCGGATCCAGCCTCCGGGCAAAGCCGATGAGCTGCGCGGGGCTGTAGCGTCCCAGCATCGCTGCGGTGTCCGCGTAGTCCCTGGGCTCGACGCGTCCGGCGAGCGCACATACCTTCCCGCCGGCCACGTTCTCAAGGTCAAGGACCGGCCCGATGTCCATGACCACCGGATCGCGGTCCCGGTCGAAGTATGCCATTTGCAGCATCATCTGCTCACCGTCGGGAGCAGTGACGATCCATTCGGCCAGCCCCTCCCCCATGTCAGGGAAGATGTCAGCCAGGCCCGCGGCCTTGTCCCGGCGGCCGGCGCGGAACCCCGCATCGCGCAGCGCGGCCTCCACCGCATCGGCGACAGCTTCCACGCCGTGTTCCTGGTCGGTGAAAAGGTCGACGTCCTGGGTGGGCCGGGTGATGACACCGTGCGCCAGCAGCGCGTTGCCGCCACCGAGCGCGAACCCGTGCCCGGCCGCCGCGCCCAGGGCGACGACAGCCACCCGGCTGTGCAGATCGCTGAGCGGCATCAGGCCGACGCCGCCGCGCCGCCGCGCAGTACCGGATGCAGCTCTTCCCACGCCTGCCGGACGCCCCTGGGCAGGTAAAGCTCCGGCCACACCGCGATCAGAGTGCCGCGGTCAAGCAAGCTCGTCAGGTCCTCCGGGCTCGCCGCCTCCCGCAGCACGATCTCATACATCCACCGCCGCAGGAACGGCTCATCCAAGTCGAACGCAGGGCTGGCGCCGCTCCAGTACAGCCATAGCGGCAGCCTAACCATGCCATGAACAGGGCCTAGCAGGGCCGCCAGGTCCCTCACCACGATCGCCCGGCGCCCAGGTCGCGCCTGATACCGCGTCCGCACCGCGATGGAACTCCCTGCGTCCATGCTCCAAGGATAGCCGTCACACGACAGGACCGAAACTCTGTTCGAATACCTCGGCGCCAGCTAGCGCCGGATGCCCTGCCGCGGCCACACCCCGGACCGGCAAGGCAACGCGACAGGCCACCACCCTGGGGACCGCCACCTGCGGGCATCAGCGCCTGCCCGGCGGCCCAGGGCGATCCGGGCGGCGAGCTGATGCAGCGGCCAATCGTCGGCTAGCCCGCCTCGCGTGCGGCGTCGGCTAGCCTGCTCGCATGCGCAGGAACCTCGCCATCGCCGACCTCGGAGATCTGACTGAGCTGCCCCTGCTAGCGGTCCTGGCCACCTACCGGCGAGACGGCACCGTGCTCCTATCCCCCGTCTGGCACGAA
This sequence comes from uncultured Actinomycetota bacterium, assembly GCA_963850875.1. GTDB lineage: Bacteria > Actinomycetota > Actinomycetes > Streptosporangiales > Streptosporangiaceae > Chersky-822. The sequence goes on along the minus strand of CAWKNA010000002.1, from coordinate 15,469 downwards.
TGGCGCGACGGCGGCTTCGACGTCGTCACCAGCAGCCACGACGTCAAGGCGGCGCACCTGCGGCGAGACCCGCGAGCCAGCATCGTCGTCTGCGAGCACTCCCCGCCATACCGCGGAGCCGAACTCCGCTGCACCGCCCGCCTCCTCACCACCGGAGCCGGCGACGCGGTAAGGCGGATCGCCTCCCGCTACCTCGGCCCCCAGGCAGGAGCCGACTACGCCGATACCGCCAGCGACGACCTGCTGATCCGCCTCGAACCCGGCGACCTGCGCGCCTGGGACTTCACCGACGAGCGCCCCTGACAACCCCCGACCCCACGTCGCCAGGATGCCCCATCCCCGGCCCACGCGACGCCACCACGCCCCGCTGCGGATCGCCCCGCACCCTGCCGCCCGCGCGCCGCCCGCCAGCGCGCGGCGCCTTGGGAGTGCTCAGGCACGTTCATTGAACGACGGCACCGCCGCACCGCCAAGCTTCACCAACCGTGCCGACTGCCGGAGCGCATCCGGATCCGGGATACGGTACGCAGTCATTGCCTGCCCAGCTCACAGGACCATGACGAGCCACCAGGCCGCAGGGACAAGCTCGTACCGCACATATCTGCCGTATCGCCGGTGCCACTCATGTGCCACTCGTTACCGGACGGTACCCGGTTCTGCTTTCGAAAAGTTGCCATGACCTGGAGCCCCCTTACGGAATCGAACCGTAGACCTTCTCCTTACCATGCACAACCAGGCGGTCCCTGTAACAGCCATACAGGGCTTGAGCAGGGCATACGCTAGCTCACAGTAGCTGCGACTGGCCCAGACCGGCTCTCACCAGCGCCATTCTGCCCCCCAAACTGCCCCCCGACGTGACTACCTGGGACTGGCTGGCAGGCTAGCTGACAGCTGATCGAACACACGTTTGCTTCTGTGTCTTGGAGCCGACGGCCCGGGTCCCGCGCCCGGCTCGTCGGTCTTCCTCCGGACACTGCGGTTGGACGCTCAGCGTCGATCCGATCACCTCGTCCGTCGGACGGAAGATGCGGCTTCCGGCCCGGTCTCGCGCCGTCGATAGTGCGGCGGTGCGACACTCGCGTGGTGAAGCGGGGACGCGCGGTGGAGCTGGTCGAGCTTGTCCTGCTGGCGCTTGACCAGGGCCGGGCAGAGTGGCTGCTCAGCCTGGTGACCGAACTGTACATCTTCGGCTCGTTCGCCCGCGGCGCGATCGAACCGCACGACGTGGACATCGACGTCGAGTTTGAGATCGACCAGCGCTTGGGCCGAGCACTTCGCCGGCTGCCTGGCTTACGGGCGCGACCCCGACAGCCCGATCAGGCGTGCCCTGACCGGCGGCAGGCGCGGATGCCAGTTCCAGTTCAACTTCCGGGACCGCGCTGACTTCGAGATGGCGCTGCTCTGGCGGCAGGATGACACGCTGACAGCCGCGCTGGACCGCCTGCGCCTGATCCGGCCGGATCCGGCAGCCGGGCGCGCCGCGCGGGATGCGATCCTGCCGCAGTTCGAGGGAATCGACCAGTGGATACCGCGTCTCGTGCGTGAAGCGCTATCCGCAGCCGTCAGCAGCGGGGCCATCGCCATCGAGCGCAGCGTTCTCAAAGACGGCCCGGTCACCAGCCCGCATGCCCGCGAGCACCTGGCATGCAGGTGGACCCCGTCCAGCCCTCTGTACCGGGCCGCAGGCGCCGTCATCGCCGACTGGGAGCAGCGCGGCATTGATCCCCTGCCAGGGCCATCTCCACGGAACCGACATCAGCGACAAGGACACCCCCTACTTCGCCGGGTTCGGCTGGCGGTACTTCACGTCCATACCAGCCCGCCTGACGAAATACGGCGGCGTCGAGTGGCTCGAAATCGTCCGCCCTACCCGGACCAGGCCGCTCGACGCCCTGTGCATCCTGCCACGAGACCGCCGGCTCCTCGATCAGGCTCGATGGGTATAACACCGCAGCGAACAGCACAGCATCAACATGCCGGTCAGCACCCCGCCACGCCTTGATGGTCCCACACGCGTGCGGCTCTATTCGCCGGTTCTGTGCGCTGTGCAATTCGTTCGGAGGAAGACTGTCCGGTCGTCGGAGCCGGAGACGATTACGTCGCGGTCCCCAACTCGGCCGATAGCGACCGCGTTGACGGTGTCGTCGTGGCCGGTCAGCGGCGGAGCCGTCAGGCTACCGGTGACCGCGTCCCAGACCCGGACCGTAGCGTCGGCGGAGCCTGAGACGATGATGTCGCGGTCCCGAACTCGGCCGATAGCGACAGCGTTGACGGTGTCGCTATGGCCGGTCAGCGGCGGAGCCGTCAGGCTACCGGTGACCGCGTCCCAGACCCGGACCGTGCCGTCGGCAGATCCGGAGACGATCACGTCACGGTTCCCGGCTCGGCCGATAGCGACAGCCCTGACGGTGTCGCCGTGGCCGGTCAGCGGCGGAGCCGTCAGGCTACCGGTGACCGCGTCCCAGACCCGGACCATGCCGTCGGCGGAGCCGGAGACGATCACGTCGCGGTCCCCAGCCCGGCCGATCGCCACCGCGTAGACGGCACGGTCGGAGCCGTGCAGCGCCGAGCTGGCTGGGTCGTGAGAGACCGCGTCCCAGACCCGGACCGTGCCGTCGGCAGATCCGGAGACCATGACGTCGCGGTGCGCTGCCCGGCCGATCGCCACCGCGTAGATGGCACGGTCGGAGCCGTGCAGCGGTGAGCCGACTGGGTCGTGAGTGACCGCATCCCAGATCCGCACGGTGCCGCTGTAGGAACCGGAGACGATGACGTCGCGGTCCCCGGCCTGGCCGATCGCCATCGCGCTCACCCCGTCGTCGTGGCCAGCGAGCGACAGGCCGGTCATGTCGCCGCTGATAGCGGCCCAGACCCGCACGGTGCTGTCGTCGGAGCCTGAGACGATGACGTCGCGGTCCCCAGCCCGTCCGATCGCTACGGCGGTGACGGCATCGTCGTGGCCGGCAAGGGCGGTTTCGGCCGGGTCCGCGAAGGCCGCGTCCCAGATCCGCACGGTGCTGTCGTCGGAGCCTGAGACGATGACGTCGCGGTCCCCGGCCCGCCCGATCGCCAACGCGTTAACTGTGACTAGGTGAGCGGCCAGAGTGTCGGCGAGGTCGCCGGTGACCGCGTCCCAGATCCGCACAGTGCCGTCAGCCGATCCGGAGATAATGATGTCGCGGTCCCCGGCTCGGCCTACTGCCACGGCTTCCACCGCCTCTGCTTCGGGCTTGGCCGTGGCTTTGTCGTCGATTAGCGGCACGCCGACTGGCTTCCCGGTCACGGCGTCCCAGACGCGGACTGTGCAGTCGTCGGAGCCTGAGACGATGATGTCGCGGTCCCCGGCCTGCCCCATCGCCAATGCTAGGACTGATCCGTCGTGCCCGGCCATCGGCTGACCGGTCGGCTTGCCTGTGACCGCGTCCCAGATGCGGACCGATCCGTCGTAGCTGCCGGAGATGACGACATCATGGCCACCGGCCTGCCCTATCGCCGCTGCGTACACGACGCTGCGGAGGCCTTCCAGCGGCAGGCTTGCCGGGTCGCCGGTGACTGGGTCCCAGATCCGCACCGTGCGGTCGGCGGATCCGGAGATGATGATGTCGCGGTCTCCGGCTCGCCCGATCGCCACTGCATTCACTGCACGTTCGTGGCCGCTCAGCGGTGGTGCAGCCTGCTTGCCTGTGACTGCGTCCCAGATCCGCACCGTGTGATCGGCGGATCCGGAGACGATGATGTCGCGGTCTCCGGCTCGCCCGATCGCCACTGCATTCACCGCTCGTTCGTGGCCGCTCAGCGCCGCCGCCGGCTCGCCGGTGACGGCATCCCAGATCTGCACCGAGCCGTCATCGGATCCGGAGACGATGATGTCGCGGTCTCCGGCTCGCCCGATCGCCACAGCGAGCACTCGGCGCTGATTACTCGCCAGGGTGCGGTGGCTACGTCCAGACCAGGCTGCCCACTGCAGCGGCCATTCCGCCTCGGTCTTAGCCGCGCTCGCCTCCAGCAGCCGAGCCGCACGGACCCGTGCCGCGTTCGAAGCCAAACGGTCGGCGCGTTGAGCTTCCGAGCACGACTCCCAGCCGTTGAGGCTCATCTCGAACGCGGCTATCGCGCGCCGGCCCTCGGCGGTGACCAGTTTCGTGCGCTGCGTCAAAACGCTGCCTGGCGACACCACTGACAGGTACTCCGGATCGGCGACCAGGCCATCTAGCAACCCGGCAGAGGCGGCATGTGCCGGCAGGTGCTGTCGCGCATACGCACCCGAGTCGCGCCATGCGCGGTGACCGGCCAGGTCCGATGGCATGAGCGCCGCAGCAATTGCACGGTGGGCGCGCTGACTACAGGCAGCGAGCATCCGGGCAAGGCTGGTCACATCGGGCCGACCATCGGGCGGCAGCCCGGTCAGCAGATCCCGCAAGCTCTGATGCCGTACGCTATATCGCGCCGGGCCCTGGGGCGTGTCCTCGCGACTGAGGAACGCCCGAACGGTCTCCTCCACGAAAACCGTCACCGCGCCATGGTCGCCCACTCCGGCGAAAGAGGCGAGTTCTTCAACAGTCAACGCCGCTCGGGCCACGCCAAGCACGCCCAGGATCGGCAAGCCGACCCGGTCCCAGCGTCGCTGCGCATTCAGGTCCCCCGGATCCCCGCGCCAGCGTTCCACCTGCTCCGCGTAGTAGCCGGCCAGGTCTCCGGGGAGCCGGCTCACCAGCAACGGGTCTCGCGACCCGTTCCTAATCTCCTCCACCACATATCGCAGATAGATCCATACCCCGCCACATCGCTCCGCGAGCGTCCGCCCGAACCACCCGAACCCGATGCCGCTCGCCGCCAGGATCTCGGTCAGCTGCCGATCACCCGTCTGCGGATCGAGGACATCAGCGATGTACCGGCGCATGTCGTCAAGGTTGTCGGCACCCTCAACGTCGATCTGCTGCCAGTCGGCGGGCTGGCGCACCGGGTGTAGCGCCCGGTCTATCCCGAACCGGCTCGTTGCGACTACGAACACACCATCTGGCAAGCTCACAGGCAAACCCAGCGGCAGACCGCCGTCGGCGCTGGGTTCGGCCTCATCCAGGCCATCTACCACCAGCACGATTGGCACACCTGGCTCTGATGCATCTCGCCGGCGTGCTGCATCATGCAATAGCCGGTCGAACCAGTCCGGCCGTCCCGCCGACCCGGGCAACACTCCGCCCGGAGCCCAGACATCGAGCGACCAGCGGGCTATCAGCTGCGCTGCCAAGCTCTTGCGCGCCGCCTCGGCTGACCGGCCACCAGGCAGCCGCGTGAAGTGATGCAGCCACGGCCGGGTTCCCACCAGATGGCCTGCCAGGCAGCTCTTGCCCACCCCCGCCTCACCCATCACGACGACATAACCGCGATCATGATCGGAGATAAACGCGTCGATCCGGTCAATCAGCCACTCACGTCCCGTGAACCGGACCAGATCCAGGTCACGCTCCAGTCCAGCCGGATCGAAACACGCATCCCGCAGCCGCTCAAACGATCCAGCGAACAAAGTATTGGTAACCGGCGCGAAATAGTTGCGCTGCACATTCTGATCACCGAACTGCGCACCCTGGAGCGGCCCGCCCGCCCCGCCCGGCCTCCGGTCAGAACGCGTCACTATACGTCCGCGTTATCATCATCGTCCCGCGCGAAAAGGTTGAGCTGCACATTACTGTCGCCGATTTGCAAACCCCGTGCGCCGCGCACGTCCACTGCCCTTGCCTCGGCATGCGCCCCTGCGGCGTCGTCCGCTCGGTTACCCTGCTCCCCGCTATCGGCGCGACGGTCCACCAAGTAAGTCAGCAGTACCCCAGCCACTACGAGCACAGCGAAGACCACAACCGCCAGCGTCAGGCGACCAGTCACCTTTCCTCCGGCAACCGCAACCGCCGAGGCCACGGCGAACGTCGCAGCAACTCCTACCGACCGCCACCGCGACCGGCCTCTTCCATTGCCCACGGCACCACCTCAGCCACCAACTAATCCCGCCAACAGCATGTCACTAATCAAGACATTCACGAACACGACGGAAGACAGCCGATGGCAATCCCTGGGCTCCTCCTCGTGCCATTGGACACATCGTCTGAGGAGCATGGCGGGCTGACCACGGATGCTCAGCCCGCTCGGCCCTCATGCCGGTCAGGGTTCTGGTTCGCGTGACTCGCGCTCAAGCTGGCGCGCGGGCTGCTTTGTCATGCCGGTGCTGCGGTCACCATGGGCGCTCACGTGGCGGGCAGGCCAGGTTGCCGGCGTGTTCCGTTCTGCGGTCTCAGGGATGATGCCGGCAGCCGCATGCACGCGTCGATGAGGAGCTGCTCACCGGCACGGACTATGACGGCGCCCTGGCTGAGCAGGTCCAGACTGGTGACTCCGAGGCTCTGCAGGCTGCGCCCGACAGGCCCTGGCATGTCGGGCAGCTCCCAGACAGCGACGTCAGCTGGCTGTTTCCGCCTCGCCCCAGCCAGCATCTCGCCGTGCCTTTCGGCTTCGGCGGCTGTGGCGGCGCTGGCCAGGGCGAGCACCCGGCTCGATGCCCGAGTCGCTGCGGCTACATCAGCGATCGATGCGGCGGCGTCAGTGCAGGCGCCGCGCGCGTCCAGGTATGCAGTGAGCACGGGGCCGATCCGGTCGGCCGGCGCAGGCCCGATGCCGCGCTGATGTCCGGCGACCATGGTGCCCGCGCCGCGGTCTGCCGTGCGGACCGGCGCAGCCGCTCCGACGCGGTGATCACGCTCGCACAGTCTGCTGACCGGTTCGCTGCCGTCCGGAAGCTGCCGGGCCGGCATCGCGCTGACTGGGATCGCGAACTGCAGGTCACGGTCACTCGCAAGCACCGGGTCACGGCAGTGCGCGGCCTGGACGCTGCCATACAGCACCCGCAGGCACTGGCACGCGCCGGTCACGGCCTGCCCGTGCCGAGCGCCGCGACCTGCCGCGCCAGCACTCCCATCTCCGCGGTCAGCGCACGGCTGACCGCAGCCGACGCGACGGCCGGCGCCCACCCGGAACGAGGCCGCCGGACTCCGTCCGGGCCGGCCGTGACATGGGTCTGCAGCAGATCACGCCCGGCGGACAGCGCCAGCGCCGCGGCGGACAGGTGCTGCCCCCGCTCGCTGGCCGCCGTCTAGCCCTGCCGGCCGGGAGCCGCAGCTGCCGGGCAGCGTCCGCCGCAGCCCGGCGCGCCTGCAGGCACGCGCTGCCCATGGCGACCGCGATGCCCGCTTCTATACATAACCGGACCCTCGCCGCTGGTCCGGTCCTGCACGTAACGGCCCACCGCAGTCACGACAGCGTGCAGGCAGCGGGTCACGTCCAGCAGATCCCGGTTCCCTTCGGGCCGGCCGGGAACACCGCCGGCCTGGTCCAGATGCCGGCGGGCCTCCTCCAGCAGATCCCCGAAAGTGACCTGCCCGGTCACGGCTGGCCACCGCTCATCAGCGCACCGATCTCCTGCGCGCACCGGGCTGCGTCCCGGCACGCGCCACGATCACCCGCCGCCGCGGCGGACAACGCAGCGTCGGCGAGCCGGCCGACCAGCAGCTCGCACATGCCGACTACTCAGGCGGCGGCTGCCTGCGCGGTCTGCGCCTGGTGGGTGCACTCCCCCGGCTGGCCGGCGTGCACGCTATGCGGGGGCAGTGACGGCGCCCAGCAGACAGCGTCGCGGCCGTCCGCGGTCGACGCGGCCGCCATCACCATCGGGATGAACAGCCCGCCGCCCGGATCATCGTGCTGGCGGATCACCGTGAGCACATCCTCGAACGCCTCGCACGCGGCATCGAGCAGCTCCGGCGGCTGCTCGCGCTGGACGAGACGTTCCTGAACTCCGCTCACGCTGGCCCTGTCAGCCTCCCTGGGGCGATGCCCGGCCGGTCTCCTGCGCCGGATCCTGCGGGCCGACCTGCCAGGACTCCATTGCCGCGCCGGGGGGTGTGGACGGCCGAGCGCGTATCCACAGGCCCGGCGCGCTGATGACAGCGGCGAACCGGCGAGCACAGCAACCGGGCCAAGCCGCCGATCCGCTGAATCTGCTCCCGCCCCGCAGTCGGCATGGCGAGTCGCCGGGGCGCTGCCTGGTCCTCAGTCGGCACCGAACTGCTGCTCATGACGGGGTCCCAGCGTCCGTGTCGGAGCCCGCGCCCGGACGGCGGGCCAACCGGCTGGCGCCCGGAGTGCTGACCCCGCGCAGGTGACTGGTCGCCAGCTGGCTCGCGGCCTGTAAGACGGATCGTCGATCCGTTGCGCTCGCGGCGCGCTGCATCCAGGCGCCCGGCCAGGACCGGTGGGCCGCCCGTGCTGCCTGCAAGCAGCGGCTCGGTGATCTGCTGCCGGTCGTGTGCTCCGAGCGGTTCCAGCACAACCCGCATTCCGAGCGCGGCCGCAACCTCTGCCAGCGTGCCGAGCGTCGGGTTGACGTGCCCGGATGAGAAAAGCCGGCGCACGGTCGCGGGTTCGGAGTTTATTGCGCGGGCCAGCTGGGCCTTCGACAGCCCGGCAACTTCGCGCGCAGCATCAAGCTCGTTCACGATCCGGTCAATGGTGGCGACGCGGACCGACTCAGCCACATACTCGCGCAGGAACTGGGGGTCTGTCAGATCCTGGGCAAGGTCGTCCCAGAACACGCTGTGCTCGCCGCTCATCAGATGCTCCCTAGGCCACGCTCTTCGTAACAAATATGTTACGCCATGGCTCGCGAGCGGGCAACCTGCACGGGGCACCCGAAAGCTATCCGGCGGAGCGTCTCCCGGATCCAGAGACGTTCACCAGTCTCGGCCGGGCGGAAAACCCCAGGCCAGGGCCATGATCACGGTCAGAGGATGACTGGGGGGTAGTTTAGGGGGCAGTTTGGTGACAGTCAGCATAGAACAAGGAACCGAAAAAGTTAGACTATCTAGAGCCCCCTTACGGAATCGAACCGTAGACCTTCTCCTTACCATCTATCCGCACGTTTACGCTGTAGCCATCAGCGTTGTTCCAGGCCAGGTCAGGGGCGGTGCGCGTTGCTGTAGGCCAACTTATATGGTCATCAAACGTAGGCCCGGCCGCTGCAAGCGCGCCACCGCCCTGGCCGGTGTGCTTACAGCCTAATCGGTGCCGCCGGCGTCAGCCGGAAGCTGGCCGACTCGCGGCCCGGCAACAGCAGCCTGCGGGTCAGCACTTGTCCGCTGCCCCAGGGCCTGAGAGACGGCCCGTCCGCGGCAGGGTCAGCACTGTCGTCAGGATCCTCGCCGACGGTGGCGGTGAGCAGCCCGGCGCGCGCCTAGGGCTCCGCCACGGTTCGGCATGGGAGAGAGTCGAAAGGTTATCTGGTAGGTGAGAATCGTCAGGCCCGGCACTGATGCGGCAGCGTAACGCAGGCGGTCGTCGTGCTCGTGGACCACAACGATGCCTTCCACATCCTGGCCATGCGTGGCGATGTGCGCTCGAACCCAACCCATGTACCGCGCAACCTGTCCGATGACGCGGTCTGCGGAGCGGCCACGCTTCAGTTCAACAACGACCAAAAGCACTCGTTGCAGTGTCCACGCAAAGGAGGTCCAAACGACCGATCGGCATGGGCAGTTGATGGCCGTCGGCTCCGTCAGCACCTTGCCAGAGGCTCAGTGGTCGGCCCCAGTTCACGGTGTTCCAGTTGCCCAGGAGGAACTCCTCGAGATGGGCTTCTAGCTGGAATGACACTGCCCAGACTCGCGATCACCGCGCCACCCATGTCTATGCGTCCAGGAGCCAGGAGGAAGCGGCCTACGTCGCCGACATGGCGCGCAATCCCGAGCCGCCGACACGCGGCGCTGACGGGCGTCTGACCATGAAGACCAGCGCGCACGGCACGCGGCACGCGTACGAGGTCGAGCCCACGGGCCGCATGATGCGGGACCCGAACGAGAAGCTGCAACCCTGGTACGACCCTGCCTGCGCAATCGGCTTCCGCAGCCGCCAGCCGCTGCGGGTAGTCCGCGAGGTGGCCAGGGGGGGCGATGAGCCCGAGCGCACCCGGGCTCGCGAGGCGCGGTCATGAGCGCCGCCGATCATGTGCAGCCAGCGCAGCTCTGGCATGGCACGGCAGTTCGGCTTGAGCCAGGGCAGACAGTGGACCCCCGGGCACGAGCCGCACTACCTGCCCGAGGATCGCGGCAGCGTCTATTTCACCAACGACCCTGGCCACGCCCAGGTTTATGCGGACAAGGCATACGCCAGGCACGCCAGCGGCAGCCCGCACGTCTACCAGGTACAGCCGACTGGGGACTACTCCGAGCACTACGCGATCGAGCACAAGGGCGTGCGCGGCTACCGATCAGCCGCACCGCTGCGCGTCGTCCGCGAGCTGCCCGAGCGGGAGGGCGGCGGCTGATGGGTGCACAGGATCATCTCCCCCAACTCAGTGGTACCACGGCACGGGGCACGAGTTCGCACCTGGTGATTTGGTAGAGCCTGGCCACCCTGGCGGCCACGTGATCGATCACGATGAGGCCTATGCCACGTCAAGCCCGAGCTGAGGCCGAGTCCATGCCGAGTACTACGGCGGCGCGCGCAAGTACGGCGGCAGCCTGGCCGCGTCTGATTTCGTCGTGCTGGCGTCGCTCCAGTCAGGCTCGCTCGCATTCCAGCGGGGCGACGCACCGCGCGCGGCTGGCGAGCTGATCACGTCGCCAGGCTGGAAGCGGCTCGGCGTGCCGTGATAGAACTGCCCAAGGCTCAGGTGATCTTGTGCTCATCGGCCCGCCTCGTGATCGGGGTAGGGGTAGTCGCGCTCGTCAACCTGGCGCACAACCCGCATCGCGTGCTTGCTGGCTATTGCGCCCGCACCGCCGCCAGGGTACTCGCGGTACTCACCTGTGGGCTCGACCTGGTACGGCCTCGAGGTACAGCTGCGCCGATAACGACGCGCCGCGAGGGCACGTGTACGAGGTTCGCCCGCATGGCTCCATGGAGCTAGATCCCGTGGACAGGCGGGCATGGGCGTACCGCACCAGGGAGCCGATGACGGTCGTGCGCGAGGTGCCGCACGCTGAGATTGACGACGAGTGGATGGCGGAGCAGGCCAGGCGGCGTGCCGCGCAGCGCGAGGCTGGCACCTAGCGCGCACGCTGATGTGGCTTGGCTGGGCAGCCCGATACCCTTTCATGGGAGCGCGCGAAGGGCGCCCCCGCGCCAGAGGAGCAGGCCGATGTACCACAGTTTCGTGCTGCAACGCCCCCGTCAACAGCAGGTACAGAGATGGGCGTCCGTGGGGTCAAGCGTCTGGCACGTACTGGGAGTGCTCCTCGTGCGGTGGCAGATGCGGTGTCAGGGAAGAAATCGTCCCGCACAGGCCGACGTTCACCCTCGGGCGGGTCCTGGTCGGGGTCGGTTGCGCTGTCGTGGTCATCGCCCTTATCGTCGGCGTGTTCCTGGCCGTGTTCGTAGGCTGACATCCAGCGCGAGGTTGGCTAGCCGTACACCCGCTCGTACTCGGCCAGCGCCAGCTCCCTGCGCCTGCTGCGGTGTAGCGGCGCAGCATCGTGCCCGACGACCATCCCGCCAGCTCCTGCAGCGCCATCTCGCCTGCTCCCAGTGCCGCCAGCCTGGGTGGGGTCGTCAGCTGGATCGTCATCGGTAAGGATCTGCTCCGCCACGGCCAGGACCAGCCGAGAAGCGAGCGGATCGTCGGCCGCGATAACTGCCTCCAACGCATCGGTCACAGGACCGAGTTCATAGCTACGCTCAAACCAGGCATCCAGAGCAAGGGCGACTACAGAGGCGGGGGACCCGAGAATCTTGCGTCGCGCACCCTGGTGAACTTCCAGCCCTCGCAGGTGGCCAGCAGTGCGACTAGATACAGCCTCTGACCTGCGGACAGTCCCTCACATTTGCCCGTGACCTGCGGGAACAGGCGCTGATCGGGGGGCTGTCCACAGGTTAAGCGGCTTGCGGCCACGGTGTTATGGGACGGTCTGCCTGGTTTGGCAGTGTGCTTGTCCAGGTCGGGTTCTGTGCTGCCAGCGGGGGTCGGCGTCTAGGGCGGCGGCTCCGAGTTCCTGGAGGCGGGCGAGCAGGTCGCGCAGCCGCCGGTCGTTGTCGATCCAGGCCTGGTAGTCCTCGCGCTGGGCGGGACTGAGCCACCGGCAGACGGTGCGGCCGGCGACCTTGCGGGTCCACTGCCAGTACGGGCCGTGCAGCTTCGGCGGGTCGGCGCGGCAGGCGCAGCCGTCCCGGCCGCAGCGGGTGCGCCGCTGGGTGATGGAGCCGGGCAGCACCATGCCGGTGGCGGCGATGGCGGCCAGTTCGGCGGCGATCTGGCGGGCCTGGTCCTGGTGGCTGGCGGCGACACGCACGGTCTCAGGGTGGCATGGGTCCGTGATCCTGGCCATTGCTTACTGTATATCTACAGTATGGACGCGCGAGCCGGGGAGGATGCCGGTTATCCCGCGCGCTGGCGGCCGGTCTCGGTGCCTGCCGAGGCGGCGGCGTTCGCCCGCGCGGTGGTGACCGGGTGCGGTCCGCTGGGCCGGGACCGGGCCAAGAACCTGCTGTGGGCGGCGGGCAAGCTCGCCGGGTACGGCATCGGGCTGGGCCTGGAGCCAGTGCCGCAGGTGCTGCTGCACCCGTCGGTGATCGAGCGGTTCGCCGCGCACGCCCCGGGGCTGTCCGGGCCAGCCCGGCGCACGCTGCGCACGAACCTGCGGTTCATCGCCCGGCGTGTGGTGCCGCACCTGGACCCCCCGGACGCGCCGCTGCCCCGCGAGCGGGCCAGGACGCCGTACACGGCCGCGGAGATCGCCGGGTTCCTCGCGCTCGCCGATGCGCAGCCCACCCTCGCCCGGCGGATGCGCGGGGCCGCGCTGGTGTGCCTGGGGGCCGGCGCCGGGCTGATCCGCTCTGACCTGCGCGCCGTTCGCGGCACCGACATCTGCGCCCGGTCCGGCGGCGTCATCGTGACCGTCCACGCCGGCCGCGCGCCGCGGGCCGTGCCGGTGCTGGCCCTCTACCACGCCCCGCTGCTGGCCGCCGCCGCGTTCGCCGGCGGCCGCCTGCTCACCGGCGGCACCGACCCGGCACGGCACAACATCAGCAACCCGCTGACCCGGTCGCTGGCCGGCGGGTCCGGGCTGCCGCCGCTGGAGGGCTCCCGGCTGCGCGCCACCTGGCTGGCCGACTGCGCTCAGCTGATCGGCCTGCCCGTGTTCCTGCACGCCGCCGGGATCACCTGCTGCCAGCGGCTGGGCGACATCGCCGCCAGGCTGGATCCCGGCGGGGAAGCCGACGCGGTCGCCCTGCTCGGCGGCACGACCCGGTGACACGGCGTGGGCAGCAAGGCCGGGCTCGCTGCCATCGAAGCCATCATCGACGCCTCCGGTGCCGCCGGCCGGATCGAGGCACTGCTGCCGGCCGGCGTGCGGCACCGGCAGCTGTCCGCGCGGACCCTGCTGACCGGGATGATGCTTGCCCTCGATGACCGCCGCCCTGCCTATCTCACCGAGGTCCGCGCCGCGCTGACGTCCCTGCCCGAAGCCGACCAGATGCGGCTCGGCGTCACCGAGGACTGGCACGGCCGGCCGCACCAGCTGACCTACCGGCAGGTCGAGCACACCTGCCGACTGATCGCAAACGCGCTCGGCAAGGACAGCCCGGACGGCGCGCCCTCCGACGGCCTGCAGGCATTCTGCGACCAGCTGCTGGAGGCCAGCATCCCCGCCGCGCACAAAAACAGCAGCCCGGCGCTGGCCGCGGACTGGACCGACGTCGAAACCTGGTCCCGGCCGCCCCGGCACGGCAGCACTGAATGCGCCGATCCCGAAGCCTCCTGGGGACACCGCAACTCCAACCTCCCCGGCCCCAAGGGCGAGATGTTCTTCGGCTACTACCTGTCCGCCGCCATCATGGTCGCCGAGGAGGACGGGCCGCCCGTGCCCGAACTGGCCCGCCGCATCGCCCTGGCCGGCTGCGACCACGACCCCGTCCGCCAGCTCGCCGCCGTGCTGGTGCGCATGCCCGGCGACGGCATCCCGCTCGGCGACGTCATCGACGACTCCGGCTACGCCCACCGCGACGCCGGAGCCTGGGCCATCCCGCTCCGCCAGGCCGGCGCCCAGCTGGTCCAGGACCTGCACCCGCACGACCGCGGCCCCAAGGGCACACATCACGGAGCGGTCATCGCCAACGGGAACCTGTACTGCCCGCAAACACCCCGGACACTGCTCGAACTCGCGCCCCTGCCGCCCGGAGCCCCCGGCGAGCAGGTCACCGCACACGACCAGCAGGCCGCCGAGCTCGCCCGGCACAAGCTCGGCCGGCACACCGCCGACGACGCCGACGGCTACCACCGCGTCACCTGCCCCGCCACTGCCGGAAAGATCCGCTGCCCGCTCCGCCCGGACTCACTGCTGCTCAGCCGGGACCGGCCCGAGATCCTAACCCCGCCCGAACACCCGCCCGCCTGCTGCACCCAGCACACCATCACCGTCCCGCCCGAGATCGCGGCCAAGACCCGCCAGAAACACGACTACCCCTCGCCGCAATGGCGGCGGTCCTACCGGCGGCGCACCGCCGCCGAACGCGCCAACGCCACCATCAAAGACACCGCGACCACCAACATCGCCCGCGGCTGGTACCGCCTCACCGGCCTGGCCCCGCTCACCCTGTGGATCGCCTGCCTCCTGGCAGTCCGCAACCAGCGCATCCTCACCGCATGGGACGCCCGGCAGCAAGACAACGCCCGCCGCGCCACCGCCGGCCTGCCGCCCCGCACCCGCAAACGGCGCCGCACCAGCCTCACCCAGCTCGCCGCCGGACCATAACCACCGCCAGCACGACCCGCGCGCGCTCACACCTGCTAACCAGCACCGATAATGCCTGCAGGCTTCCCCGCGACAGCCCAGCAGCCCGCACGGCAAGATCATCGAGGCTGACAGCTGAATGTCAGACCCAAATGTGAACATGGATGCTGGTGAAGTGTGAATACCTCGCGGAGCCCCCTTGCGGAATCGAACCGTAGACCTTCTCCTTACCATTTCCTGCTCCAACATTACGTTGATGCAGGTCATGCCCTGTGACCTGGCGGAACACTAGCGCCCAGCAGCACTCGCTAGCGCTGGACGAGCCCTCGCGAGCACGGTTTGCCACGCAATCTGCCACTCAGTTAGATCTTCCCCGCATGGTCAGCTCGCGGCCGTGAATGGGCGGATGCCGTCGAGTGCGTCGCCGAGGCGATCCCTTTCTAGCTCCAGGTCGTAGCGGGACTGCAGGTTGATCCAAAACCGCTCCGAGGTGCCGGAGAAACGGGCCAGGCGCAGCGCGGTGTCCGCGCTGACGCGGCGCTGGCCGTGCACAATCTCATTGATCCGCCGGGCTGGAACACCGATCTCCCTGGCCAGCCGGTACTGGCTCAGCGCCAGCGGCCTGAGGAACTCTTCCAGCAAGATCTCCCCCGGATGCGCAGGCGCCATCACCGTGTCCGCCGCCATATTCCCTCCTCACT
>CAWKNA010000001.1:0-1236611 GCA_963850875.1 uncultured Actinomycetota bacterium | reverse complement strand
AGCCGGGGTCGTCGGCGGACCACCGGTAGCCGCAGCTGATCCGGCAGGCCATGCCTTCGCGGTCGTCCATGCCGTTGACGTAGTCCCAGCCGGGGTCGCCGCAGAGCGGGCAGGCGCGCCTGATGTAGCGGCCTTCGCCGTGGCATTCGAGGCAGTCCCGGCCGGGATTGCCGTTGCAGTCGGGGCAGGGGACGATGCGGCCCTTGCCTGGTGGGGTGATGGTCGCCGTCATTGTCGTCACCTCGCTCGGCTCCGTCACCCCCCAGGATGCACCACTGGCAGTGTCAGGCTTCAGCCTCGCGTTCGGCCGCGCGCTCCAGGATCGCGTCGGCGGCGGGGATCGGCGGCTTGGGCGGCTGGATGACGGCGTCGCGGCGCCGTTCGGCCAGGACGTTCCAGGCTTCGCCGAGGTCCATTTCGTCGGGTTCCTCGGCGGGGATGCGCATGGACCGGCGCTCGTCGATCTCGGCTTGCCGCTTGCGGTTGTACTCGGTGATCTCGGTGACCTGCATCGGCAGTTCGGGCTGGTCGTAGCCGAGGGTGAGGCCGAGGACCTCCAGCGCGCGTTCCTCGCGCTCGGCCGGGGTGAGCGGCTCGGTCTCGCGGGGCAGCTCGGCGCCGCCGTCCAGCCGCGGCTGCACCCACACCTCGGCGGCCTTGTCCCGCTCGTGGTATCTGAATCCCTCGGGCTCGGCCGACCTGAGGTGGTCGTCTGGGCCGAGAACGCCGCGGCGTTTGAGCTCGATGTCGGCGGCGCGGGCGAGCCGCCGGGTGGGCTCGGTCATGACTTCCCACTGGCAGCGGGTGTCGTGGGCCCCGGCGAGCTGCTCGCGGACCAGGGCGGCCCGCTTGCCGAGCGCGGTCCAGGAGCGGGCGGCGTGCTCGTGCAGTGCGGCCTGGTCGTGCCTGCCGTGGCGGGCCGCGGCCGCGGCCTCGTAGGTGTGCCGGGTGGCCTCGACCTTGCTGTGCTGCTCTTGCCGGTACGCGGCGCGCAGTTCCTCGGCGACGTGCTTGGGCGCCCAGGAGGTCTCGGCCTCGTACGCCCGGCGGCGGGCGAAAAGCTGGCCGTCGCCGAGGTGGCGCACGTCGATGCCCTCGACGCGGGCCATGACCGCGAACGCGGCGTGCCATTCGGCGCGGGCCTCGGGAAACGTGGGAGCGGGTTCGGGGCCGATCGCCTCACCGGGATGGTCCCATCCGAACATCTCCCGGTAGCCGCCCAGCCTGGCGGCCTTGCGCTCCCACTCGGCCCGCCCGGCCGGATCGCCGGGAACCTGGCCGAGGGCCCGGGTAGCCCACAGCGGGGCCTCGCGGGCGGCGTGCTCGCCGATGCGGCGCTGCCGGTCATCCATCGCGGCGGCGACCTCGGCCATGTACCGGCCCAGATCGGAGTCGGCGAACCGGGGCAGGCTCTCTGCCCAGGAGTCCCGGATCTGTGGCGGCAGGTGCCCGGTCTTCGCCCGGATGCGGGCGTCGAGGACCGCCGCGTGCGACCGGGCACCGGTGAACGGCCAGCCGCTGACCGCGGCCCGGATGACCTCGCCGCCGTCCAGCCCGGCCATCTCGGCGGAGCGCACGGTGCGCCACAGCCGGTCGGTGTCCTTCAGGATCTCCATCGCGTCAGCCGGTTCGGCGTGGTCGCGGACCGCCTGGGCGTAGCGCGCGTAGGCATCGGAGCGGCATTGGTCCATCCAGATCGCGTGCAGCGCGCCGAGGTGGTCGGCGTCGGATAGCGCCTGCTCCCGGGTTTCGGTCGCGGACAGCTCGGCGTCGTCGCGGCGGACGACCGGGGCCAGGATCGCGATCGGGTCCTTCTCCCCGGCGGCGGCGGATCCGGCGCTCTGACGCTCGGCCTGGAGCCTGCGCTGCCGGGCGATTTCGGGATCAGGCGCGGGCGGCTGGCCGATGACGCTCTCGGCGGGCTCCTGCGCGGATGGGTAGGCGTAGACCTCGTTGCGCTGAGCGCCGCGTGACATCCCCACGTACAGGCCCTCTCGGGTCCGCTTGTCGCTGGCCACCGCGATGCCGACCGACACGGTCTGGCCTTCGACCGTGTGCCAGGTCCGGGCGTACCCAAGGTCGCAATAGGCCGCCGCGTACACCCTGGTGATGCTGAACGGCGCTGACCAGGTGCACTCGCCCCCGCCTCTGCCCGGCCTGATCAGCCGTGAGACGGTCAGCTCCTGCTCGCCGACCGCATCGACGCGCAGCACGTCACCGTTGGCCAGCGTGCGCCCGGGCTCGCCGGCCCGGAGACCGTTGTCGTTCTGGCGGGCCACGATCAGGTCGCCGGCGTATGCGCGGGCGGCCTCCCGGAGCCCGGCGGTCGCGCCGGGCTGGAGCTGGCCCCAGTCGAGCAGGTAGCCCTGGACGCGGCGGGACAGGTCAGCGCATTCGCGGCGCTCGAACGCCGTCAGGACCACATCGGTCCCGGCGAGGTACTCGGCCAGGTAGGCACGGGCGGCCTGCTCGGCCATCTCCTCATAGCTCCCGCCGTGCAGCCGACCGTGGGCGTCGTAGCTGCCGAGCGCGGACACGTCACCGGCGCGGATCGCCAGCGAAGCCCGGCCTTCCCAGTCGTCGCGGAACCGGACCGCCTCGGTGAGCTGCGCGTGGCCGAGCCTGCGGGCCAGCATCGCCATGCCGCCCCCGGCCTGGACCGCGCCGAGCTGGGCGTGGTCGCCGGTGATGACCAGCTTGGCGCCGGACCGGGCGGCGTGCCGCACGATGGCGGCCAGGTCGGGCATCGAGGTAGTGCTCGCCTCATCGAGTATCAGCAGCGCGTCCGGGCCCAGGGCCGTGGCGCCGCGGGCTTCCCGCTGGCCGGGCAGGTGGCCCAGGAACTGGGCGACGTTCTCCGCCACCGGGATGCCCGCTTCGAGGAGCACGTTCCGCCCGGCCGAGGTCGTGGCGATCCCGAGCACCCGGCCCATGCCCGCGCCGCGCCAGGCCCTGCCGATGCGCACCGCGGTGTAGGTCTTGCCAGTCCCGGCCGGGCCGACGATCAGCTCGGCGCGCCGCGGGCTGGTCAGCGCCAGGAACGCCGCCGCAGCCTGATCCAGCCGCAGCCCGCCCGACGTGCCGGCGTCCGGCGCGGCCGCGTCCGCGCGCACCTGCGCTTCGAGTTGCGCGAGATCGGCGCCGAGCAGCCGCGCGGCTGCATCAGGCGCCAGGTGCGGCGCACCGCTGGCGTGCGCGTCGGCGAGCAGCTGCGCCTCCATCGACAGGTGCGCGCGGGTGGCGAACAGCTCGCCGCCGTGGGGCCGGTAGATGCTCTCCCCGTTCGCCCGGCGCAGCGTGCCGGGGACCCGCGGCCACTCCGGGGCGTCCAGCCGCAGCACCTCCTCGCCCGCCTGGCCGGCCAGCGCCCGGTCGGTGAGTTCTTCCAGGAGCTGCCAGGCGTGCTCCTGGTCCCGGCCTGCCGCGTGGTCGGGCAGCTGCTGGCCGATGCCATGGATCAGGTCCGCGCGGGTCCACACGGCGCGTGCCTCCTGCGCCTGCGCCAGTCCGGCGGCCATCGCGGCGCGTTCTTGCGCGTGCGTCAGCTCGCCGCGTGACGCGAGCCGCGCAGCCAGCCGCTCTATCTCCGTGCGCGCATCTGCGCGTGACGCAGTTTCCGCGCCAGCGCGTGGCGCTGCCTGCCAGATGGTCCGCGCCAGGTCGCGCAGCGTGCCGAGCTCAGCGTCGCGCGAAGCCTGCTCCCATGCGCGCAGCAGCGCGGCGAAGTCGATCGCGCCGGCCTCTTTTGGCTTGCGGGTGCGGGCGTTGGCGAACTGGCGCATGCTCGCCAGCGCCCGCTGGTCCGGCGCATGCCCGCGTTCCTGCTCGTACTGCCCGGCCAGGGCGAGCGTGGTCTTGGTGATCTGCGCGCGGCGGGAGGAGAACCGGGCGATCGCCTTCTCCGGCACTCCGGCGATCACCCGGCCTTTCGACGCTGGCCGGTACGCCCACTCGAACCCGAACCGGCGAGTCAGCCCGGTCTCCAGCGCGAACGCCGCCAGCGCCGACCCGCCTCCCTTCTCCCGGTACAGGGCGCGGGAATCGATCGACCGCCACTGGCCGTCCCGGATCGTCCTGACCTTGTTCAGCCACAGCACGTGCACGTGCAGCTGCGGATCGCCGTCGCGGCTGGTGTGCTGCGGAAACACCGCCACCGGGATCTCGCCCGCGTCCTCGAACCGGCCCGCCTCCGCCCCGCCGATCCGGCGCCCGTGATGCCCGGTCCGGACGAACCTGGCCTCCCGCTGCATGTGCGCGACGTACAGCCGGACCGACGTCTCGATCTCCGCCCAGATCCCCGCCGCCCGCGCCTCCCACTCCCCCGCCAGCCGCAGGTCACCCGCCTCCTGCGCCTCCCGAGCAGACGCCAGCGCCGACGCGTGGGCCAGCGAAATCGTCTTGTCCACCGAGAACGTGGTATCGAAGTACTGCACCCCGACCGGCCCCTCATACTCGGCCCGGGCCTCGGTCAGCAGCCGCATCCGCTCATCCGCCGTCGCACCCGGCCGGCCCGCCAGCTTCGCCTGGTAGATCGCCCTCAGGTCGGCGTTGATGCGCGGCGGGCTGCCCAGATACGTCCCGCCTGCCGGGTCGCGCGGGTCCAGGAACTGGCCATACAGCGGCTCGAAGTCCTCCCGCCGCACCACGTCCCCGTCGCGGAAGCCCAGCTCGGCGGCACCGTTCCCGATCCAGATCCCGGCCGGCTCGCCGCCCTTCTCCACCGCCGATAAGTAATAGCCCGCACCCCGGTCGCCCGTGAACGCGTCGGCCTCGGCCGCGCCGATCGTCCGGAACGGGTACGACGCGTCATGTCCCCGTGCGATGCTCACAACGACTGCCACTGCCGCCCACTCCGCCAGTTCTGCCTTGTTCTTGATCTTGCTCTGAACCGACCTTGATCATCTTGATGCATAGGTGTGTCGAGGTCAGAACGGTCACGAGGCAGGATGGCAGGGCGGGTCAAGATCGTGCTGGTTGCAAGATCATCATCAGGTGGCGGAGAGCGATGAGGGACTGCTGCGAGCGCTGACGGGCAGCGTACCGAGCGGACAGCAGAAGCAGCCCAATCTGCGCGGCCCGGCCGGATCGCAACGGGAAGCTGGCGCTGGCGTCGGCTTCCCTCGGCGAGCGATAGATCAGCTCATTCCCAGCGTCCGCGGTGCCAGGCGGGGGGCGGTGGTGCTCACCGGACACCTGGTGAGCACCGTGGCGGTTCGGTCAGTACGGGAGTTCGATGTCGTTGACCCAGTCGGGGTCTGGGCCGGCGCAGTCGGGGCAGACCTGGCCGCAGCCGTCGATGTAGACGGAGTCGGCGGGGGTGGTGGGGTTGCCGCAGCGGGGCCTGGCGCAGGTGACGGTGTCTGCGGAGCTTGTGGTGGCGGTCATTGCTGCCTCCTGAGCGGTGGTCCCCGGCTGCGGGGGTTGCCGGGGTGTTCCGGCGGCGGAAGGCACGCAGGCGTCATAGGGCGGGAGGGCAGCCGGCCGGCGCCGGGCGGGCAAGATGTTTTCCCGGCGGGCGGAGCCCGCGCCCTGGGGGGAAAAGATCTTGCCCGGCTGGCGTGAGCGGAGCGAGAGGCCGGTTGCGCTCCCGACCGCGCCTGCGAGACTGACAAGCTGGAACACCCAGGTCCCGCGGCCGCGGACCGCCGCGGCAGCGGCCGGGCTGGCCGGCACGGTGCGGGCGGAGGCGGGGGCCGGGGTTGCCGGTCAGCGGAGGCTGGCCGTGGGGCGCGGGGACAGGCGGGTGGTTCCGATGTCGGC
This sequence comes from uncultured Actinomycetota bacterium, assembly GCA_963850875.1. GTDB lineage: Bacteria > Actinomycetota > Actinomycetes > Streptosporangiales > Streptosporangiaceae > Chersky-822. The sequence continues at coordinate 1,230,851 of CAWKNA010000001.1, read as the reverse complement.
GCGGGTGCCGGTGGTGTAGCCGTCGCGGTACCCGGTGCCGGAGTAGGTCACGCGGGCCGTGCGGGTCAGGGGGTAGGCAGTTTCGGCGCGGCGGGCGATGACCTGCTCGCGGCTGGCCAGCACCACCGCGGCCGTCTGGGTTGCGGTGCCGGCGGGTCCGGCGGCGGCCTGGCCGGCGGCGTTCTGCTCGGCGGCGCGGACCCGGGCGGTCACGGCGGTGGCGAAGCCGAGCAGCCAGCTGCGCCGCCACGCCCGCACGCCGCGGGTCCCGCCCGGTGCCTGCGTGGCGGCCAGGGCGTGGTGCATCTGCAGGAGCAGTGAGGTGTACAGGATCTCGGTGCGCTCGATGTCGCAGGCGTACCCGAAGATGTGCACCTGTGCGCCGGAGGTGGTGCCGGGCAGGATGCACCGGCACCGCATCGCCGACGCGATCCCGCACAGCAGGTGCGCCTGGACCGCTGCCCACGGGTTGGGGATGGTAATCAGCCGGTCCGCGGGCTGGTCGGTCTCGGGCCTGGTCGCAGCGAGCAGGGCCCGGCCGATGCCGTAGCGGGCCATCAGCTGCGCGGCCTTGCCGGTCAGGGCCTCGGCCTCGGCAGGGGTTACCCCGTGTGCCTCGGCTTTGGCGAGAAGCTTGCGGATCCGGTCCAGCGGGGCGTTGTCACTGGTCACGTCAGGATTCCTTTCAGGGGCCGGGAAAGGCGCGGGCCGGAAGTGTCCGGCCCGCGCCCGGGAGAGGGGTTAACGGGGACGCCGGCGGCGGGCGTCGTAGCTGGCGGCGCACTCCTCCGGCGTCATCGGCAAGACCGCGGCGGACGGGGGAAGGCCGGCGGCCAGGGCGTCGCGCAGCAGCTGGGCCATCGAGTAGCCCGGGTCATCGGCCAGTGCCCGGTCCAGGGCGAGGTTGGCCAGGGCGCCGTCGCCTGCCTGCCAGGCGGTGAACGCGAGCAGAGACGCCGGCGCGGGGATGTAGCCGGGCCGGGCGCGGCGGGTCAGGTCGGTCCACAGCCGGAGGTGGGCGTCCCGGTGCGCGGGATCCATCCGGGCCCACGCGTCGTCGCGGACCCGCAGGCTGGTCAGCGCCAGCGCTAGCCGCGCGAACTCACCGGGGTCGGTCAGGCTGCCGCCGCCGCGGTAACAGGTGATCGCGTCCTTCACCGCGGCCAGGCCGGCGGCGTCCAGAGCGTCCGGTCCTTGACCGGTGAGCTGCCGTGCCGCGGCCCGCTCGGCCCGTGCGGTCGCCGCCTTCATCGCGTCGGCGCCGGGGCCTTGCAGGGGCGCGATGGTGGCGGCCAGCGCGGCCCGGCTCGGGGCGGCCGGGATACCGGCCTGTGCCAGGACCGCGGCGGCGGCATGCGCCGGGCTGACGGGCCGGCCCTCGGCGGGGCAGCAAGACGGCTCGGCGCACAGGTACGACCAGTACCGGCCGTCCTGCACCCGCAGCACGTCCTGCAACCCGATCCCGGCCGGGGGCAGGACGTCGCGGAGCAGGTCGGCGACCGGGGTGACCAAGGTGCCCGGTCCGTACCCGATGACAACCGCGGTGGACAGCTGCTGGCGGTGCAGCAGCGTCACGGTGTGATCGGCGATCGCGGCGGCCAGGGACCGGTCGGGGGGGTCGGGCAGGTCGTACCGGAACGCCAGCCGGACGCGGTGGTGCGGGCCGCCGACGGCGATGACGACGAGGCTGTCGGCGGGGTGGAAGCCGAGCAGGTGGGGCACGACGGCGAGCAGCGTGCCGGCGTCGCGGACCTGGACACGGGTGGGGGAGTTCATGGCAGGTTCCTTCCGTAAGCGGGGTGACGGGTGCAGATGGGCCGGCGCGGGCCCGGGTGGCCCGCGCCAGCGGGTGCGGGGTCAGGAGGCCGGGATCAGGCCGGCCAGGACCTCGGCTTCGGCCTGCTCGTGGGCGGGCAGGTCGGTGGGCTCGCCGTTGGCGGCGGCCGCGCGGGCGGCTCTGCGGGCGGCGTAGCCGGTGCGCAGGCTGTCGAACGCCATCGACGCCGCGATGTCGCGGGCGCGCAGGGTGATCCGGGCCCGGGGCTCGCCGTTGCCGGTGGCGGTCCACGCCTCGGCGATGAAGTCGTCGGCCAGGACGGTGACCCGGTCCCCCTTGCGGACGGACTCGGCGGTGCGGGTGGCCAGCAGGCCGTACGCGGTGATCTTGACCCAGCGGGTGACGTTGTCGCCGCTGGCGCGGGCGGGGATCTCGATGGCCAGGCGGAGCTCGACGCCGTCGGAGCCATCCCGGGTGCGGAAGGTGCGGGGGGCATCGCCGAGGCGGCCGGTGACGGTGATCTGGATCGGGTTCATGGCTACTCTCCCTGTGCTGCTGACCGGAAGGGCCGACCGCCTCGCTGGCGGCCTGGGCTGCGGTGCCCTTCCCGGCGGTCAGATGCAGGCGCCGCGGCAGGACGGGGCCTGGCAGCCGGGTGTTCCAGGGGCGGCCAAGATGTTTCCCGGCGGCGAAGCCGCGGGTTTCGGGGAAAGATCTGTGGTCGTCCATGGGCGAGCGCAGCGAGAACCCGGTTGCGGGAACCGGCGACGCGGCGCAAGCTGACCTGGCCGGGAAGGGATGACCCGCAGACCAGATCGGTGCCGCCGAACAGCGGCCGGCGCTCGCGGGCTAGCAGCTATCGGCGAGAACCGCTGGCCAGGCGACCTGGCTCCTGCCGCCAGGAGATGACTCGGCGCGAGCTGCGGCTGATAGCGGTTGCGATGACGACGGGCGCTCGCAGTGAGCTGGCAATGTCTCAGGCCAGGCGCGCCTGCGCTGATTTGGCATCACCGCCATGCGCGGCCACGGCTTGGTGAGGTCGTAGTTCCGGGGTAGCCGGAAAATGCCGATTGGCTGGTCGCCGGGTCCGCAGGGACCTGCGCGATGGCTCGGGTCACGGTGGCCTCATGCTCGTTTCCCGTCTGGCCCGGCGCAGGCTGCGCGACCGGGCAGATCGCCGGGCTGAGGCGATCGTCCGAGCGATCTCGCGGTCGGGAAGGCCGGTCTTGGCCGCAGCAGCGGCCAGGTCGTCAAGAAGGCTTGCCTGCCCGGTCTCGACCGCTCGGCACGCGGCCCAGTAGAGGCCAGCGTTGCGGTTGCCTTCCTGGAGCCGCTCGACCCATGCGGCTAGCCGGCTGGCGTCCGCAGTCCGAGCGCGCTGGTATCTGAGTATTCCGGCGTTTCCGAACGCTCAGTCCGAGAGTTTCCGGACGGGGGCGTCGGAGGCCGCGTAGCGGCCGACGCTTGGGCGTCTGCCCCGGTGCTCACCTCCTTCGTTGCGTGCTGGTCGGTAGTCTGCCATCGTCGTGCCGCAGCGGGCGCGGCGTTGTTAGCGGTCGTTTCTTGTGACGAGTTCGGTGATGGTGACCGGTTCGTCGCAATGCGGGCAGTTCCCTCCGATCCCGGCGGCTGTCGTGAACGTGTGGCAGTCCTGGCAGCGCTGGTTCGGCGCTCGTGCACCGCAGGTCCCGCATTCATAGACGGTGATGGCGCGCTTGCGGCCGGGAGCCGGGGCGGGCGGCGGCGGGGCGGGGGGTGCGTGCCTGCCGCGCCAGGCGGCCTGGCGGCAGGCCTGGGAGCAGTACCGGCGCCGGCCGGAGCGGGTGAACGCATGCCCGCAGGCCGGGCAGGTCCGTATCGTCACGTCATCGTCACGCGACGGGGTTCCGGCGTGACCGTCGGCGTGATCTGCCCGGGGTGTCATGAGCGGCCTGCTTCCGGTGATGGCGCGGGGGCGCTGGCGCTGCCGGCCTTGCTGGCCTGCCGCGGGCGGGTGCCGTCCGCGGCCCGGCGCATGGACTCGCCGGCGAGCTCGATGCGGTGGGCGTTCTCGAGCAGCCGGTCCAGGGCGGCGTCGGCGATGGTGGGGTCGCCGATCGCCTCGTGCCAGTGGCTGACGGGGAGCTGGCTGGTGACGATGGTTGCGCGGAGCCGGGCCCGGTCCTCGATGACCTCGAGCAGGTCGGCCGCCTGGTCGCCGGTGAGGGGGCGGAGCAGGAGGTCGTCGACGACCAGGACGCCGGTGCGGGCCCAGGTGGCCATCAGCCGTGCCAGCCTGCCGTCGGCGCGGGCGATGGCCAGGTCGTCGAACATCCGCGGCGCCCGGAGGTAGAGCGCGGTGTGGCCGTTGCGGATGGCGGCGTGGGCCAGGGCGCAGGCGAGGTAGGTCTTCCCGGCGCCGGTCGGGCCGGTGATGACGACGGCGTGGTGGTGTTCGGCCCAGTGCGCCTGGGCGAGGGTGAGGATCTGGGCGCGGTCCAGGCCGCGGGGGTGGCGGAAGTCGATGTCCTCGATGGTGGCGGGGGTGCGGAGCCTGGCTGTTTTCAGGCAGCGTTCCAGGCGCCGGCTTGACCGTTCGGTGAGCTCGCGGTCGACCAGCAGGCCGAGGCGCTCGTCGAAGCCGAGCCCGGCGTAGGCGGCCTGCTGGTGCTGTTCGGCCAGGGCGGCGGCCATGGCGTCGAGCCGCAGGGTCTTCAGTCCCTCGATGGTGGTGTTCAGCAGCATGTCGTTGCTCCGTTCAGGTGTAGTAGCGGGCGCCGCGGACGTTTCCGTGGGCCGGGTGGGGTGCGGGGGCGGGGCGTGCCCCGGGCAGGGGCTGGCGGTCCAGGGAGTGCTTCAGGATCGACTCGACGCTGCGGTAGGAATAGGACCGCAGGTGCAGGGCGCGGGCGCAGGCCGCCTCGGCGCGGTCGTCCCCGTAACGCCCGGCGAGGCGGATGATCCCCAGGGCCGGGCGGTAGCCCTGCTCGGGGTGAGTGCGTGAGGCCAGGATGGCCTCGACCAGGCCGGCGGTGGCCGGGCCGGTCTTGCCCGCCCAGTCGATGATCCGTGCCGGCGTCCACTCGGCGTGCCGGCGGTGCGACTCGGGCATGTGAGCGGTGTCGGTGCTGTGCCGGTGCCGCTCGAACGACCGGACGTGGGAGGCGACGCGCCGGCCCGAATGGAAGATCTCGACGGTGGCGGCCGACAGCCTTACGTCCACCTGCTGGCGGGCGAGCTGGTAGGGGACGGAGTACCAGTGCCGGTCGGCCTCGATGTGGTAGTCGATGTTCACCCGGGCCTTGCGCCAGGTCGCGAACTCGTACCGGTCCGCGGGCAGCGGCCGCAGCGCCGGCCGGTCCAGGGACTCGAACAGTGCCTGCCGGCTGCCGTCCATCTTCTGGAACGGCCGGGCGTTGATCTCCGCCACGCACCCGGCGATCGCGGCGTTCGCCTCGGCGACCGAGAAGAACCTGCGGTCGCGGAGCCGGGCGATGATCCACCGCTCGGCGAGCAGGACCCCGGACTCGGCCTTGGCCTTGTCGCGGGGCTTGTACGCCCGCGCCGGGATGACCGCCATCCCGTAATGGGCGGCCATCTCGGCGTAGGTGGCGTTCACGTCGGGCTCGTAGCGGTGCGGCCGGGTCACCGCCGACCTGAGGTTGTCGCAGACCACGATCGCCGGGGAGCCGCCCATGAACTCCAGGGCGTGCACGTGCCCGGTCACCCAGTACAGCAGCTGCTGGGACGGGAACGCCTCGGCGTACAGGTAGCTCGAGGCCCCGGCGACGGCGACGAACAGCTCGGCCCGCAGCAGCACCTCCCCGGTCCTGCGGTCCCAGACCGGGATCGTCTCGCCGGGGAAGTCCACGAATAGCTTCTCCCCGGCCTTATGGACCTGGCGCATCACCGGGTCAACCTGGCGGGCCCAGGCCCGGTACAGGTTGCAGAACTGGCTGTAGCCGTACCCGTCCGGGTGGGCCTCCCGGTACTCCAGCCACAGCAGCTGCAAGGTCACGCTCTTGCGCCGCAGCTCCTTATGCACGTACGCCCAGTCCGGCAGCGGCCGGGCCGCCGCGGACGGCGGGACGGGCGGGTACAGCAGAGCCTCCAGACCCTGATCATCGAGGTCCGCGGGCAGCGGCCAGCCCACATCGGCGAGCACCGCACGGCCCACGTAGTCAGAAACGGTGGTCAGCGGGACCCCGGCCGACGCGCTGACCTGGCGCCGGCTCAGGCCCTCGCCGAAGGTCAGCCTGAGAACTTCACGGATATTTCGCATGGCGACGCGGGGTCGGGGCATCGGACGCGGTCTCCTCGGACGTCGGAAATGTCCGAGGGAGCGTGCCGTGCCCCAGACGCCCCAAGCCGGCGCCACGCCGCAGCCCGGCCGCCCGGTGTCCGGAAACCCCGGAACCGGTGTTCGGATTCGATCGGAATCAGTGTTCGGATTCGGTCGGAATCCTCACTGGTATCGGCACGGCCGGTCCTGGCGGGGGTCCAGCAGACCGGTCACCACGGACCAGTCCAGGCCGACGGACGTCTGGCTGCACTGGAGGAGACGGTATGGCTTGCTGTCGACCTGCGAGGGCGGTGCGAGCACGTAGCCGCCGGCAGATCGGAAGTCCAGGTGATGGCGTGGCAGCCGCCCGGATGCCTGCCCGCTCCCGGCGAAGTAGGCATGCAGGCCGCCGCTCGGCGTGGCGACGACCGCGCTGACACCGTCGAGCAGGCCCGCGGATCTCAGCCGGTTGTAGGCCGGGAAGCCGGTCCCGGCCCGGCCGTGCTGGTCAACGTCCAAGACGTCCGGTCCTGGCAAGCCGGTCGCGATGGCCACGTTCGCATCGGGCTGGCGGCTCCACCAGTGGCTGATCTGGTCGCAGTCGGTGCTGGCGTCGCGGAAACCATGCCTGGTGGCTGGCTCCTTGGTGCCGGGCTGGCAGGGGAAGACCGGCCACCCGCGCCGGGCGTAGCCGAGCGCGCCATTGATCATGCGATCTGATTCGGCGGTCATCGCGGGGCCTTTCTCTCGGATGAAGGTTTGGCTGGCGAATGAAAGGACGACGGCTGCACTGTCCGGACAGCTGGGGTTCTGGCTGGCGCGCCGTCGTGACCCGCCAGCCGGCTGGCGGCAGGGCAGCTGGACCGGCTGTTCTGGCGCGACAGCCAGCGGACTCCGGCTGGGTCCGCAGGCCTGTTCCGCGCAGGCCCGCAGCCTGGCGGCGCTGGGCGCGCTGGTCCGCAGCATCAGGGCCGCCGGGATGGCACCGGCGGCCCTGATGGCGGACAGGCAGTGGTCAGGCTGCCGCGTCGGCGGCACAGTCCCCGTCATCGCCGGCTGCACTGTGATCACCACTGGCCGGGTCGGCGGGATCAGCGTCGGGCCCGTCCGGGCCCCTGGCCGTCCGGGTCTTCGTCACTGCGAACGTGGCCACCCGGATCGTGCCCGGTGCCAACGACGCCGGCCGGCGGGCTGCCGGTGTAGGAGGCTCCGTCGGCGACGGCTTGCTCGATGTCGGAGAGCTGGTAGCCGACGCTGGCCAGGAACGCCAGGTAGTGGCCGGCGTCGCCGCGCGGGCACGGACTGTACCGGTCGATCCGCCAGGTGTTCCTGCCTTCGCCTTCGGTCATGCCGTGCTCGTAGGCCGTGACGATCGGGGCCAGGATTGCCAGAGCTAGCCGCCCGGTGGTCGCGGTCTCGCACTCGTGGTCCCACTGACCGCCGTCTCGGCCGGTCAGCGTGGTGAACAGGGCCTGGTGAGGTGCGCTCGCCAGGCCTGAGCGGAGCGGGTCGGGCATGGCCAGCAGCTGCCGGGCAGTGAACAGGTGGACCTCGCGCGGCGCAGACCGGCGGGTGAACAGGCTGGCGGCCAGCCACCGGTGACGGACCTCGGCGGCAGCCTGCCACGCCTTGTTACCGGCCACAACGAGCCGCCGGTCCGGGTCAGCTGCCAGATCCGGGCGTGCGTGGGCGTCATCTGGCTGGCCGCTGTCGCCGGCCCGGTCTCTGCTGGGCTGGCCGGGCCGGATCCAGCGGCTGGTGTGCCCGTACTCGGCCGGGCTAGTGCAGTAGTACGACGGGTTCAGCAGGTTCCAGGTGGCGAAGGTCGCGCCGTGACCCGGGCAGCTGGCGTGGGTTTCGGGTGTGAGCTCCTGGTCGTCGTGGCTCAGGCTGGTCAGCCATGCCGCGTCCGGTGGCAGGCCGTCGGTGACCGGAACGCCCGCGGCTTGCAGGCTGTCGCGGATCCTGGCGTGCTCGGCCGCTTCGGCGCGGTCCTGGCGGATCCGCTCTGCGGCGTGCTCAAGCGGGTAGCCGTGCTCCAGGCAGGACAGCAGCCGGCCGGTGGCGGCCTCGTCGGCGTCAAACTCGGCCAGCAGCGCCAGGTCCTCCAGCGTGACCTCCGGGCTGGCCTGGGCCGCCCGGGCACGGGTCTCCCCCGCCAGCCCGCCCGCCGCCAGGGCGCTCCTGACCTGGGTGGCGGTGCGGCCGGTCGCCTTGCGGATGCGGGTCTTGCTGGCCCCGGCCTGGTGCGCGGCGAACAATGCGGCGGTCTCTTCCAGCACGGTGTAGTTGGCGCGGTAGCCGTCACTATTGGCGAGCAGCATGTCCAGGTACTGACCGGCGTCGTCGTCGGCCCGGCCAGGGTCGACGTCGCAGGGCACCTCGGCGAGCCCGGCCTTGATAGCGGCGGCCAGGCGGCGGTGTCCCTCGATCACCCGCCCCCCACCGTCGGGGCCGGTGGTGATCAGCAGCGGTATCCGGACGCCTTCACTGGCGATAGATGCGGCGAACTCCTCGGTCAGGTTCAGGTCCTCGCGGACGTTGCCTGGATGGGCGGCCAGGTCGCTGACCGCGATCATCAGGCGCTGGCCTGCGGTCCCGGCATGAGCGTCGGCGGGCGCGCGGCCCGCAGTGCCGGCTGGCGCGGCTGGCTGATCATCGTTGGTGACCTCGGCTGCAGGCTCGGTAGGTGAATGCATGGCAGGGTTGTCCTTTCATCTCAAGGGGGTGCCCGCCCGCGCTCGCGGACGGGAGGTGAAACGGCAGGTCAGGCGGCGTGCCCGCCTGACGGATGGGCGTGGTGCAGACAGCGGTCATCGAGCGTTACTGTGAGGAGGTCACGCTCGGCGCTGCTGCGGGCGGTGATCTCGATCAGCAGGCCCGGGCCGGCCGGGTCTTGCCGCACGGTCACCGTGGTGTCCTCGGCGCCGACGCGGGCGATCGGCCAGCCGATCGGTGTTTCGCTGGTGCTGACCTCGATGTGCCGGCTGCGGACCATTGGCCGTCCGGTGCGGGCCAGGATCGCGGCGACGTCGCCGAGCAGCGGCTGATCGCTGTCCTGGCTGGTGGTCAGCAGCGCGTGGATGTCGTTCAGCGCGGCGGTGTCGGTGTAACCCGGCCGCCCGCGCGGGTGCAGCGGGGTGACGGTTGATCTGGGCATGAGCTTGTTCCTCTCCGGATGGGAATCAGGCCCGGCACCCGTTACGGGTGCCGGGCCTGGCGGGCTGGGGTTACAGGACGGCGGCGATCTCCAGGGCGCGCAGTGCCTGGGACTCCATCTCGTGCGCCGCGTCGGCGTCTGGCTGGGTCCGGGCGACGCTGGTCACCGCGTGCAGCACCCCGCCTGCGGTGATGTCGCCGCCGCGGATGAAATGCGCCATGATCTCGGCCTGCTGGGAGTCGGTGAGTCGCAGCCGCTGGCTGACCACCTGCACGGCCTCCTGGGGGTCGGCGAGCGGGTGCCCGGCCTGGGCGGAGACGGCGCGGACCACCCGGTCGACGTAGCCAGGCTCCAGGAAGGTCGTGACGGCGTCGGTAGTCCTTGCGGTGATCAGGGCGAGGGTCTTGTCCAGGGTGTTGCCAGACCAGGTGACCACGCCCTCCTCCAGCCGCTCTCCCAGGTGCACCGCGCGGATCGCGTCCCGGCTGATCGTCATGCCGTTCCGGCAGACCTGCACGACCAGCCGAGGGGTCAGGGTGAACGCGCCGCAGCCGGTCTCGCTGTTGCTGATCACGAACCCGGCGAACACCACCGGGTTGTCCGCCCCGGCGGCGCCGGTGAACGGGCTGCGGTAGCCGGCCAGCAGCGCCGGAGCCAGGGCCCGGATCTGCTCGCAGACGACGCGGACGTACATCCGCCGCTCGGTCAGATCACACCCGTCGATCTCCGCAGGTACTCCGGCGGCCCGGACCCCGTCCAGGGCGGCGAGCAGCACGTCCAGGTTGTCGATCCGCTTGTACCCGTCGGATAGGAACGCCCGCGCAGCACCGGCACCGGTCCCGGAGGCGGGCCGCAGGCAGCGGATCAGGAACTTGCGGGCGTCGCCGTCCAGCCATCCGTTGACGTTGGAGTCGTACAAGTCGGGGCGCTGCTCGCGCATCCGCCGCAGGTACGGGGCAGGGATGCCGAGCTTGTCAGCCAGGCCTTGGTCGCAGACCTCGGTCGGGGTGTAGGTGCCTGCCGACATGGTCACGCCGTCCGAGCCGAAGACCGGGTCGGTGCCGTCAATTGTGAGCTGGCCGTGGCGCGCGCGGATCGCGGTGGCCGGGACCACTATGTCAACCTTGCGGGCCTGCTGATCGCGCAGCATCCCAGCCAGGTCGCCGAGCGTCACGTTCCGCGCGCCCGCAGCCGCAGCGGTGGTATCAGGAGTCATGTATGCCGTCCTTCCGAAGGCGGTGACCGAACCGGGCGGCGGCTGCCTCCCGGCTGGCCAGGCACCCTTGCGCCGCGGCGAAACGGGCCCGCACACCGGCCGGCCGCGGGTGGCCAAGATGTTTTCCCGCGGGCGGAGCCCGCGCTCTTCAGGGAAAAGATCTGTGGCCAGCCGCGGGTGAGCGCAGCGAAAGGCCGGTTGCGGGCACCGATGCCACGGCGCAGCCTGGCCACAGCCGGGAGGCGGCCGTGCAGTCATAGCGCGCCTCGCGGAGATTTGCCTTGAAGGTCGCCGAGTTGATGGACCGTCCGCGTCCGGTAGGAGTAGTCAGCTGACGGAGACCGAGACCTGAACGGTCAGGAGCTCCTACCGGCAGCGAGGACACTCAGGCCGAGCGCAGCGTGGTCCGTCAGCGCGTGGGGGCATGAGCGTCAGGTCTGGCGGTCAGCAGTCGGGATCCACGCCGAATCGACGGTTTCCGGCTGGTCATCTGGGCCGAGAGTCCGTACGCTTCATGGCCAAAAAGAGCGGTGATGTCGACTTGCGGGGGCGGAAGCCGGTTCGGCTGCTACGCCTTCCGACGCGAGCCTTATCCTCCAAGGATCGGCACTGCCGCCGGGCGGAGCGGTCGCGGAACCGGATCTGACCAGATCCCAGCCATTGCCAAGACTGCGCCCGTCGGAATTTGCATCCGCTGCAAGCTGCAAGCACCGTCCGGTGTCGAAGCGCTAATCCTCGTTTCACTGCCTGTGGAGTAACGTTTCGAGGCATGTTGATGAACGAACCGTCGCTGTCTTGGGTGCGTGGCACTGTCGCTGTAACGCTGGCTGGCGAATGACCGCCGCGTCGGATGGTTCCCCTACGTTCGCGCTCCAGTTCGACGCGCGGCTGATCCCGGTTCTCGCGAGCAGGTACTCGTATGCGCCCGAAGGCAGGATCGTGGATGAGATAGGTCCTGCGGTTCGTGAGCGCGGGTATTTCACACGCTCCGAGTTGATCGAGGTCTGCGCGTGGAAGACACCGCGGTCCAAGCCGCGAGTCGCGTCGAACACCGAAGACGAGGTACGAGAGGCCACGAGACTCGCGCTCAGTGCGACGGCTGAGGGGCTACGTATCTGGATCCCGATGGCGCTGTCAGGGGTCCGGTGGCCCACTGCGTCGGTGCTGCTGCATTTCGGGCACCGCGATCGGTACCCGATCCTCGACTATCGAGCCCTGGAGGCTCTCGGGGTTGCCGAGTACGTGAACTACGCTCTGCCTTTCTGGAACGCCTACGTCGCAGCGTGCCGCAAGATCGACGATGAGACAGGGTTCGGCATGCGGATCATCGACCGCGCGATGTGGCAATGGTCGAAGGAACGGTCCCAGAAACGCTGAACATCGCGTACCGCAAGAAGATGGACCTGGTAGGTGTGCCGCGGCGTTCGGCACACCCCGGCGAGATCCGGTCGCAGCCTGTGCTCGGATTCCATGTCACCTCGGTCCATTCGATGGCGGTCCGAGTCGCCATGCTCGCCCCCTCAGACGGATTGTGTGCGGCCGAGTTACCCAATTCATCGACAAGGCCACTCTGAACGTCCTGGGGATTCCCCGCAGGAGCTGTCTGTACGCCAATCACCGTGACCTGTCGCGGAACGGCCAGGTTTGGCCTACGGTAAGCAACTATGTGACCACCCGTGGGTATCTGCGCACGGCAGGCCGCAGCCTTCGCTTCATCCCCGGTAGCGCCAGCGAGGTCGCATTGACGAGCATGAGCACCGTTGCGGATGCTCCCGAAGCAGGGGAGCTGGTGCGCGTCCGCGGTCAGCAGTGGGTGGTGGCGCGGGTCAGCCAGAGCCGTCAGCCGGTTGACGAGCTGGCGGCGAGCAGCCTGCCGGGCCGGACGCTGGTGCAGCTGACTTCGGTCAGCGACGACGACCTAGGCGAGGACCTCACCCTGGCCTGGGAAGTCGAGCCGGGCCGCGAGATCCTGCCAGCGACCAGGTTGCCGCAGGTCAACGCCACCGACTGGGATGACCCGCAGACGCTTGGCGCGTTCCTGGACGCGGTTCGGTGGGGAACGGTGGCCAGCGCGGACTCCCGGACGCTGCAGGCACCGTTCCGCTCCGGCGCGCGGATCGAGGAGTATCAGCTTGAGCCGGTCGCGCGGGCGCTGGCGATGCCCAGGGTGAACCTGCTGATCGCCGATGATGTCGGGCTTGGCAAGACGATCGAGGCCGGCCTGGTGATTCAGGAGATGCTGCTGCGGCACCGCGCCCGCCGGGTCCTGGTTGTCTGCCCGGCATCGCTGACGCTGAAATGGCGCGACGAAATGGCCGCCAAGTTCGGCCTGGACTTCACCGTCCTTGATGCCGCCGCGCTGCGGGAACTGCGCCGGACGCATGGTCTGGAGGCCAATCCGTTCGCTGTCCACCCGCGCACGATCATCAGCCTGCAATGGCTGCGGTCCCCGCGCGTGCAGCGGCTGCTGGACGAGGTGCTTACCCCGGAGGCCCATTACCCGGGCTATTTCGATCTCCTTGTGGTCGACGAGGCTCACCATTGCGCGCCCCCGGCCCCGGCGCGCGCCAGCGGGATCGCGGTGCCCAGCAAGCAGACCCAGGCGGTGCACCGGGCGGGCGATTACAGCCAGCACCGGCTGTTCCTGTCCGCGACGCCGCACAACGGGTACTCCGAGTCCTGGCAGGCGCTGCTGGCGATGCTCGATCCGCAGCGGTTTCCCCCTGGCATGGAGCCGGACGCGGCGACGCTGCGCCAGGTCATGGTCCGGCGGCTGAAGGACGACATCCGCGACAGCGACGGCCAGCCGCGCTTCCCCGGCCGGGTCAACCGCGCGATCGAGGTCAGCTACACCGACGCCGAGCGGGAGGGCCACCGCCTGGTCGAGGACTTCATCAGCCTCCGCCGCCGCGAGCCGGGTCCTGACGTGGCCCGCGGTACCGACCTGATCGCCTTGCTGCTGAAGAAGCGCCTCTTCTCCGCCCCGGCGGCATTCGCCGTCACCCTGGCCGGCTACCTGCAAAGCCACGGCATCGACGGGGAGTCCGCCGACCGGCCGTCCCGTGAGCGAGCCCGGTCGGCTGCGAGCGCCGGCACCGGCTCCGGTTCGCTGCCATTGTGGCTGGAAGAAGCGCTGGAGTGGGACGACGAGCCAGGCGACGACGAGGCGGGCGGTGACGCCGAGCGGGAGCTCTTCGACCGGCTCAGCGACCTGACGGTCGCGGTATCGCCGCAGGAGCAGGAGCTACTGGCCAAGCTCAGCGGTTGGGCGCGGCGGCATGGCGAGCACGCCGACAGTAAGGCCCGCGCGCTTGTCGACGAGCTGACGCGGATCTGTCGGCCCGATGGCGCCTGGAACGACGAGCGGGTCGTCGTATTCACCGAATACCGCGCCACCCAGGACTGGCTGCACGGGCTGCTTACCGCCCGTGGCCTTGGCGGGGAGCAGCTTGCGCTGCTGTACGGCGGCATGGACGAACGCCGCCGCGAGCACCTGAAGGCCGCGTTCCAGGCGTCGCCGCACAAGGACCCGGTCCGGATCCTGCTGGCCACCGACGCGGCCTCGGAGGGCATCGACCTGCAGCTGCACTGCCACCTGCTGATCCACTACGACATCCCGTTCAACCCGAACCGGCTGGAACAGCGGATCGGTCGGCTCGACCGGTACCTCCAAGATCATCAGGTCGAAGTGACGCACTTCGTAGGCGCAGGCTGGCAGAACGCACCACCCGGCTCGTACGAGGCCGACCTGGAGTACCTGTCGCGGGTCGCCAGGAAGATCGCGGTGGAGCGGCATGACCTCGGCAGCGTCAACCCGGTGCTTGCCTACGCGGTCGAGGCGCAGATGCTCGGCCGGTCGCTCCTGGCTGACCCGATGACCGTCGCGCCGAAGCCGACCGCCGCGTCGCTGCGCGCCGAGCGGGACCTGCGCGAGCAGGTCCGCAGGCTCCGTGCCCAGCTCGACTCCAGCATCGACGCGCTGCACGTCGCCCCGCCGAACGTCCGGCGGGTCGTGGACACCGCGCTCGTGCTGGCAGCTCAGCCACCGCTCAGCGATCTGGGCGGACCCGACGAGGCCGGGCTCGTCGCGCCGCCCGACCTGCGGGTCGGATGGGAGCGCACAGTAGCCGGGCTCGCCGACCCGCTCACCGGGGAGCCGCGCAAGCTCACTTTCGACCCCGACGTCGCCAACGCCCACGCCGAGGACGCCGTGCTCGCCCACCTCGGCCACCCGCTGGTCGCCCAGGCAACCCGGCTGTTGCGCAGTGCGCTGTGGGGCGGGCGGACCGCGCTGCACCGGATCACCGCCGTCCGCTTCACGCCGCCAGCGGGTGCCGCCATCGAGGGTGTCCTTGTCGCGGTCTTCGCGCGGCTCGTCGTGGTCGGCGCCGACGGCCAGCGGCTGCACGAGGAGGTCATGCTGGCCGCGCGGGAGCTGCCGCCGTCCGGCCGGTCCCGGCGGGTGGAACTGGAGCAGCCGCGCTTCTCCGGGCTGCGGGCTGCGGTGGAAGGTGCACTGGAACCGCAGACGAGCCGGCTCGCGCCGGAGGCTCAACGGGCCTTCGTCGCTGATCGCTGGCCGGAGGTGGAACCGCTGCTGGCAGGAGATGTCCAGGCCCGGGCAGCGGAGCGGGTCACGGCACTAGGCCGGGACATCGCCCAGCGGCAGGGCAGCGAGACCCGCAACACCCGCGCCATCTTCGGCCAGCTGCGCCAGAGACTGGAGACCGCGCTAGCGGGACCCGTCCAGGTGCAGCTCACTTTCGACGAGCTCGCCCAGGAGGAACGCCAGCTGCTCGACCGCGACCGCGCCGCCTGGCAGGCGCGGCTTGACGGTCTGGACGACGAGCGGGACCGCGAGCTGGCGACGATCAGCCGCAGGTACGCGGGCGTCCGGGAGCTGGTGTTCCCGTTCGCTGTCGCTGTGTGCGCTCCCGAAGAAGGAGCACCCTGGTGAACGCCAGGCGCGATCCGGATGGCCGGACCGAAGGCAGAGGTGTCCCGCCGGGAATGCGGGAGATCAGCTCCGGACCCGCCGGGGAGGGGCGGCGAGCATGGTGACCCGGCGCGCGCGCAGGCGGCCGGCCGGTGGGGTCAGCGAGGAGATCCGCAGGCGGCACAGCTGGCTAGAGCTGCTCCAGACGTCAGGGCCGTTCCTCACCTTGCCCGTCGTACACCGGGTCTTCCCCGATGGGCTGCCGCCAGTCCCTGTCATCCAGCGGGCCGAGGTGCGGGCGATGGTCGCTGAGATGCTCGACAGTCACGGTGCGACCAGGCACGTCATGATCCCCGCGACGCTCCGGGACCTCTTCGGCTGGCAGCACCATCTGCGGATCGACACCGAGATTCCGGACAACCTCGCCGAGCCCGTGCCCGAGCACGGTCAGGTGGTCAGGCCCGACTTCGGCTTCTACGCCGAGAACGCCGCCAGCGACGCTGACGCTGGCCTCGGCCACGACGATGACGACGATGCGGTCGCCGACCTGACTGACGATGACGCCGCTGACGACGCCGATCCTGACGAAGACGGCGACGAGCGGGATGAAGACGACGCGGCGGACGAGGACGAAGCCGGCGCCGGGGATGCGGCCAGGGGTCCATGGAAACTGCTTGGCAGCTACTTGGCATGGGGCACGCATCCGCTCGCCAGGACGACGACTGGCGGCTGGACGGCCAGCGGGGTGGAACGACTCGCTGTGGTACTTCGGGCCCGCCAGGTCCCGGTCGGAGTGGTGACCGACGGCCGGTGGTGGGCGCTGGTGTGGGCGCCGATCGGCGGGACGACCGGCGCCGCGGTCTGGGATGCCGGGCTATTCAGCGAAGACCCGGCGTCGCTGCGCGCGCTGGTGGCGCTGCTGCACCGCTCCAGGTTCCTCGCCGTCGCGGCAGCCGACACCTTGCCTGCCCTGTTCACCGAAAGCCTGGAGCGCGGCGAGGAGGTCACGGAGACGCTCGGCCAGCAGGTACGCGACGCGGTCGAAATGCTCGCCGGGACGCTGGACCGGCTGGACCGCGAGGGCGGCAGCCACCTGCTTGACGGGGTCGATGACGACGATTTCTATGCGGGCGTGGTCACGATGATGATGCGGGTCGTGTTCCTGCTGTTCGCCGAGGAACGTCGGCTGCTGCCCAGCGACGACGACATCTACGTGACCGGCTACGGCGTCGGCCAGCTCGTCTCGCAGCTGGAGCGGCAGGCCAGCCTGGCCGGTGAACAGGCATTGGAGCACCGCACCGCCGCCTGGCACCGGCTGCTGGCTCTGACCCGAGCGGTGCACTCCGGCGTGGCGCACGAGGACCTGCGGCTGCCGGCCTACGGCGGTGGCCTGTTCGACCCGGACCGGTACCCGTGGCTGGAAGGCCGTGCCACCGGCGACCCGGCCGCAGCGGCGCGTCCGCCCGCGGTCGATGACCGGACCGTGCTGCGGATGCTCAGGGCGGTGCAGTACGTCCAGATCGGCGGCGAGCGGCGGCGGCTGACCTTCCGGACCCTGGACGTAGAGCAGATCGGCTACGTCTACGAGGGCCTGCTTGAGCTGGAGATCCGTGCCGGAGAAGAGGTAGTACTCGGCCTGGTTCGGCCGCGCAACTGGCCCCGCAAGATCAAGTACGACTGCGAGGTACCGCTCGGCGACGCCGCCGCCTGGCGCGAGAACGACGAGCTCGCGCCCCGGATCGCCGAGCGGACCGGCTGGTCGCCGGCCAAGGTGCGGGCTGCGCTGGCCGCCGAGCCGACGGCGGAGCAGCGGGCCGCGCTTGGCCGGGTAGCCAGTCCCGGCTCGAGCCTGGTCGAGGCGATCGCGCCGCTCCTCGGCGTGCTCCGGTACGACGAGCGCGGCCTCCCGGCCGTCACCCCGGCAGGCGGCCGGTACGTGTCCCGCAGCTTCCGCCGCGCGACGACTGGCACCCACTACACCCCGAAGTCGCTCGCGGAGGAGATCGTGGTCGGCGCGCTGGAGCCGCTGGTCTACCGGCCAGGCCCGCTAGAGACGGCCGACGAGGCAAGCTGGCGACCCAGGCCGTCCACGGAGATCCTCGCGCTGCGGGTAGCCGACATCGCGATGGGCTCGGGGGCGTTTCTGGTCGCCGCCTGCCGGTATCTGGCCGATCGGCTGGTCGAGGCGTGGCGAGCCGAGGGCCGCGCCGACGCGCTTGCAGCTCGGTTGCACGAGCAGGCGCACCGGATCGGCGCCGATGCCGAGGTCGGCCAGGTGCTACTCCAGGCGCGCCGCGAGATCGCCGAGCACTGCCTGTACGGGGCCGACATCAACCCGCTCGCCGTCGAGATGGCCAAGCTATCGCTCTGGCTGATCACGATGGACCGGGAACGGCCGTTCGGCTTCCTCGACGACCGCCTGGTCTGCGGCGACAGCCTGCTCGGCCTGGCATCCATGGACCAGCTCGAATACCTGCACCCCGACCCGGCCGCCGGACGGCGGCTCAACGCAGGCACCCTGGACTTCGCCGCCGCCTGGCGACCCCGCCTCCAGGAAGCCGCCGACCTACGTAAGCGAATCACCGCCCAACCGGTGATTACGATTCGCGACGTCGAGTACAAGGTCAGGCTGCTAGCCGAGGCCGACCAACTCTCCGGGACACTGACGGCGGTAGCCAACGCGGTCACCGCAGCCGGTCTGACAGCAGCGAAACTGAAAGGCAAGCAATGCGACACCGCTTTCGCCAAGCTGGCCCTGCAAGTGAGCAACGCTGTCGGCGGCGACTCTGATGCTCTCGCGAACTGGGCGAACACCACACTCCAGGGAGACCGGCCGGCCGGAACAGCCGACAGGCAGGCGCTGCACTGGCCACTGGCGTTCCCCGAGGTATTCGTTGACGCCGCCCAACCCGGCTTTGACGCCATCATCGGCAATCCTCCATTCCTAGGTGGGAATAAGATTTCGGGAGCCTTGGGAGATGACTATCTCGGGTGGCTCCAGCGCTGGGATGGCCAGGACGTCAAGGGCAGCGCCGATCTGGCAGCTAGGTTCCTGCTTCGCGCAGACCGGCTTCTTTCATCGCGCGGCCAGCTCGGCTACGTCACCGTCAACTCGTTGGTGGAAGGTGCCACTCTTAGCGTTGGCATGGATCAAATTATCGGCCGCGGCGATGTCATCCGGCGTGGTCGGTCCTCTCACCCGTGGCCAACCACGAGCGCCAATCTTGAGATCGTGCAGACCTGGCTCAGTAAGGTGCCGCTCGCGAAGGACGCCATCTATTGGCTAGACGGCGAGGAAGTTCCAGCCGTCGGCGCGGACCTGCAGCCCTACGGCCGGGTGCGAGAGCGGCCCGAGCGGCTTCGGGAAAACGAACACGCGGCCTTCATCGGATCCTACGTACTCGGCTTGGGCTTCACAATGGAACCGGAGCAGGCGGAAGAGCTGATAGCCCGAAATCCGCTCAACGCCGAGGTTCTTCAGCCGTACACAATAGGTAGGGATCTGAATCAGCGCCCAGATTGCTCGGCGAGTAGGTGGGTGATCAACTTCCGTGACTGGTCTCTCGAACGTGCTGAACAGTACCGAGACTGTATTGAGATCGTGCGGCGAGAGGTCAAGCCCGAGCGAGATCACAATAAGAGGCAGGCACGTCGAGAGCGCTGGTGGATTTTTGCAGAGCGAGCACCGGAGCTGTACGACGTCATTAAGAAGCAGTACCGAGTATTGACGGTAGCCCGTGTCAGCAGTGTGATTATGCCAGTATTTGTGCCGAATAGGCAGGTGTTTGATGTCATGTGCGTCATCTTCGCGAGCGATGATCCCGCGAATATGGCGGTTCTCTCCTCGAGTGTGCACTCTCTTTGGACCATCCGATATGCCGGAACGTTGGAAACGCGCATCAGATATGGGCCGTCAGATGTATTCCTTACCTTGCCTCGACCAGTGCAGACAACGGAGTTGGGTGACTTGGGCGAGGAGCTGGATCGGACGCGACGGGAGTTGATGCTGGGGCGGTCGTGGGGACTTACCACGACCTACAACCACGCTCATGATCCTGATGACCATGATGCGGCCGTTATGAATCTCAGGGACATTCATGTGGCTATTGATGAGGCTGTAATGCGGGCGTATGGCTGGGAGGATCTTGACCTGAAGATCGGGCATCATCCGACCAAGATCGGGATCCGGTGGACGGTCGGCAAGGAAGCCAGGTTCGAGCTGTTGGACCGGCTGCTTGAGGAGAACCAGCGTCGTTACAAGCTGGAGAATCCGTGATCCAGATACCAGCGGAGGACGGGTCAGCGGTCGGTGGTTCGGGCGTACCGGGAGCGTCGGCCGCGGTGGGCACCACCTCGGCCATGTCGTTCGAGGTGCGGGCCGAGTTCGAGTCGCTGCTTGAGCGGGATCTGCTTGGCCCGTGGGATGGGCCGGAGGAGGAGCTTTCCCCTGGTTCATCACCCGCTGAGCGGTATCTGCTTGGCCGGTTGGTGCCTCGGGATGCGCCGGTGGACGAGCGGACGGCGAACGACGAGGGCCCGGGGGACGATCCGGGCCTGGTGGAGCGTGAGGTGAGCGGTGACTCGGAGGCCGACGACACTGACGTGGAGAGTGAGGCCGCTGTCCGGACCGGGTCTATGGCGGCGTCGTCGATCGGGTTGTCGTTCATGGTGCCCGACGACGTGGATGTGGTGCTGGTGGAGGCGTCCTGGGGCCGGTACGAGCGCGCGGCGTCTGAGGTGCACGAGACCGAGCAGGGTCGGCCGCGGACAGTGTGGAAGCGGCGGCCGTGTGGCGGTCGGGTCGAGGTGCCGCTTGATCGGGAGGACGCCGATGGGGTGATTCCCGATCCGGAGTTCGAGGGCGTCGTCGTCCGGTACACGGTCCGGCACAGGGATCGCCGCCGGGTCGTGGTGGTGTCGCTGGTGAACGGGCAGCCGGGGGTGGCCGTCACTCCGGATACGGCGAGGTTGTACCAGGTGCGGCTGACGGTGACCGCGCTGGACGGGCACCGGGCGATCTTCGCGGGGCACAATGACCCTGAGCTCGCCGACTCGCCGAGTGGCAGGGACGACGAGGTCTTGCACCTGGAGATGCTGCACCGGCGAGTCCGGGACTACGCGCATGGTCGGCAGTGCGCGGTGGACGCGGACGTGCGCGATGGCGAGGACCGGGCCTGGCGGCTGCGGACGACATGCTTCCCCGCGGCCGAGGTGCCGCTGGTGGTGCCGGGGTCCGTGCCCGGCCTGGTGCTCGACATGTCAGCGCTGGGTAGCTCGGAGCTAGCCCGTGACGGGCTGATCAGGGCGCTGCGTCCGCTGACTGCCGGGTACCGGGCCTGGCTGGACGCGCAGGAGCAGCGGATGGTCAGCGACCCGGAGATAGCCCGGTATACGCCGGCGGCGCAGACGGCGCTTGAGCGGGCGCGGGAGGTCGCCGGGCGGCTGGACCGCGCGATCGACCTGCTGCGCGACAGCGGGATCGCGCGGGAGGCGTTCCGCTTCGCCAACCAGGCGATGGCGTTGCAGCGAGTCCGCAGCGAGCTGGTCCGGGCCAGGCTCGCCGATCCCTCGGCGAGCGTGACCCGGCTGCTCCGGCAGCTGGATAGGCCGGCGAACCGGAGCTGGCGACCGTTCCAGCTGGCGTTCGTGCTGCTGTGCCTGCCGGGGCTGACCGACCCGGCGCACCCGGATGCGCGGCGCGGCGCCGACGACGCGCAGGTTCAGCTGCTGTTCTTCCCGACCGGCGGCGGCAAGACGGAGGCGTACCTGGGGCTGGCGGCGTACACGTTCGCGATCCGCCGGCTGCAGGGCGTGGTCGGCGCGGAGGCTAATGCGCGGGACGGGACCAGGGGCGTAGCCGTGCTGATGCGGTACACGCTGCGGTTGCTGACCGCGCAGCAGTTCCAGCGGGCCGCCGCGCTGATCTGCGCGTGCGAGTCGTTGCGCCGGGAGCGGATCGAGGCCGGGGACGGCAGGTGGGGGACGGCTCCGTTCCGGGTGGGGCTGTGGGTTGGCTCGAAGGTCACGCCCAACTCGTTCGAGGAGGCGAGCAATCAGGTCGCCTCGGGGCGGGAGCAGGAGCGGATGCTGGGCGGGCCGCTGCAGCTCGCCGCGTGCCCGTGGTGCGGGTCGCCGTTGTCGGGCAGCCTGGACCTGGTGACTGACGCGGCGCGCCGGCGGGTGCTGCTGTACTGCTCCGACGCCGAGGGCGACTGCCAGTTCACCCAGCGGCACTCGCCGTCGGAAGGGCTGCCGGTGCTGACGGTAGACGAGGAGATCTACCGGCTGACCCCGGCGCTGGTGATCGCGACCGTCGACAAGCTCGCCCAGCTGCCGTGGCGGGGGGCGACAGCGCCGCTGTTCGGCATGGTGGACAGCGAGTGCCCGCGCCATGGCTGGCAGAACCCGGAGTTCGACGGGTTCTGCCGGAGCCGGCACCCGGCCCGGGCCGGGCTGCCAGCCGCGCAGCCGGTCCCGTCGATCCGGCTGCGTCCGCCTGACCTGATCATCCAGGACGAACTGCACCTGATCAGCGACGCGCTGGGCTCGATGGTCGGGCTGTATGAGACGGCGGTGGACCGGCTGTGCTGCTGGAAATGGGGCAGCATCCCGGTCAGGCCGGTGGTGATTGCCTCGACCGCGACCGTGCGGCGCGCTCGCGACCAGGTGGAGCAGGTATTCGCCAGGGAGCTGGCGGTGTTCCCGCCGCAAGTGCTCGATGCTGGGGAGACCTTCTTCTCCAAAGCGGTGCCTTCGTCGGCTGGCTCGCCCGGCCGGCGGTACCGGGGCGTGCTGGCCCCTGGGGAGCGGCTCAAGTCGGTCGAGATCCGCGTCGTGTCGGCGCTGATGGAGCATGCCCAGTTCCTGCTTGACAGGTACGGGGCTGCCGCCGATCCGTACATGACGGTGGTGGACTACTTCACCTCGACCAGGGAGCTGGCAGGGATGCGGCGGCTGGTCGACGATGACATCGCCGACCGGCTGGCCAGCTTCCAGGTCCGCACCCGGCGCAGGCGGCCGATCGTCAGCGAGCTGACGAGCCGGATGCCGAGCAGCCGGATCGCCTCGACGCTCGCCGACCTGGAGCGGCGGTTCGACCCGGAGCTTGACTCGACCGCGGCGCGGGAGGCGTACCGGAACGATCCCGAGGCCCGCACGCGGGCCGCGGACCGGGTGATGCCGCTTGACGTGCTGCTGGCGACCAGCATGCTCCAGGTCGGGGTGGACGTACAGCGGCTTGGGCTGATGGTGGTGACCGGTCAGCCGAAGAACACCGCCGAGTACATCCAGGTGACGTCCCGGATCGGCCGCGATCGCGAACGGCCAGGGCTGGTCGTCACGATCTACAACTGGGCTCGGCCCAGAGATCTGGCGCATCTAGAGCACTTCGGCTACGACCATGCGACGTTCGGGCAGCGGATCGAGGGCCTGACCACGACGCCGTTCAGCGACCGTGCGCTGGACCGCGGGCTGTCCGGCGTGCTGGTGGCCGCGATGCGGCACGCGGGGATGGCGACGCTGCCGAACCTGGCCGCTCACACGGTGCCGCTGTCCGGCCCGGGAGTCCAGGCGCTGATGGACGACATCGTGCGGCGGGCCGAGGTGGTCACCCACGACGCCGAGCAGGCCGAGCTGGTCCGGGGGTACTTGCAGCGGCGGCTCGACAGCTGGTCCGGTCACCGGGCCGCGGTCAGGACCGGTCGTCTCGGGTACGAGGAAGCAGCCGAAGTGACTGGCCTGCTCCAGTCCCCCGAGGATGGCTCCTGGTCGCTGTGGTCGGCGCCGCGGAGCTTGCGGGAGGTGGAGCCCGAGGTGGTTCTCCAGCTCGACCAGGTCGATCGCAGCGTGGCCGACGCACCGTCGTGGGATTACGACCGGTCTGCCGCTGGCGTGGGAGTTGGCGAAGGCGAGGCTGCGAGGGGAGGCGACGGCTCATGAGTGTCCTGGCTGGGGCTGAGGCGTGGCGGCGCCGCGATCCGACCAGGATCGGTGAGGCCCGCCCGAGTCATCTGGTGACCACGACGGGGGTCGGCGCGATCGTGGACCTGCCGGCGATGAGCGTGATCGTCCGGGGCCTGGACGCCTGGAGCGCCGAGCGGCAGGAGCTCATCGACGAGCCCCGGCTGCTCGCCGAGGTGCGGCGGGTGCTCGGCGACCAGGTCCGGGCGCTGCGGACCGCGCCGTGGGATCCGGCCGAGAGCGATGACCCGTATAGCCGCGTCGGCGTGCCGGTCACGCCGTTCCCCCGCTGGGTCCGCTGCGCGCGGTGCAGCAGGCTCGGCCCGCTCGACCCGCCCGGCCAGTTCCACCTGATCCACCGGTACGGGCGCCGGCCTGATCTGGCGAAGATCGTCCACGCGCACTGCCTGCGGCAGGCACAGTCGCGCGATGTGAACAAGCGGGCCTGCGTGCCGGCCAGGTTCCTGGTGGTGTGCGAGGCCGGGCACCTCGATGACTTCCCGTACGTGGAGTACGTGCACGCCGCCAGACCGGGAGGGCTGTGCGACGGACCGCAGCTGACGATGTCGGATGCGTCGAGCACCCTGGGCCCGCGGGTCACGGTGCGGTGCGAGGAATGCGGCGCGTCCCGGAGCATCCAGCAGGCAGCCGGGCGGAGCGGCTCGGCGAACCTGCCCGCCTGTCGAGGGCGGCACCCGCACCTGCAGCAGTTCGGCCGGTGCGGCAGGCCGCTGCGGCTGATCGTTCTCGGTGCCAGCAACCTGTGGTTCGGGGTGACCGCCAGCGCGCTGCACCTGCCGCAGGGCCAGAGCGTCGAGGACCTGGTCACGGCGCACTGGCACATCCTCAGCGCGCAGCCCAGTCCCGAGGTCTTGCAGCTGATCATCGACGGGATGGACGCGCTGCGCGGCTTGCGCGGCACGCCGATTGAGGAGATCTGGGCGCAAGTGGAGAAGGTCCGCGCAGCCGGTGGCCCGGCTGCGCCCGGGGAGAGCCGGGGACTGCTTGACGCCGAGTGGCAGATGCTGTCGAGGCCGACCACGCAGCGGCAGGACCCGGACTTCCGGGCGACGGCGACGCCCAGTCCGGAGGGGTATGACCGGCTGCTCGATCAGGTCGTGCTGGTCTCGCGGTTGCGGGAAGTCCGGGCGCTGCTCGGGTTCACCCGGCTCGCCGCGCCTGAGCGCGGCGACCTGGAGCCGGTCAGCCGGGTTCCGCTCGGTCGCGGCGCACCGCAGTGGGTGCCCGCCGTCGAGCAGCGCGGCGAGGGCATCTTCCTGGAACTCCGCGAGGACGCAGTGGCAGCCTGGGCAGCCAGGGCCGCCAGGAATCAGCGGATGGTGGCGCTTGACGGCGCATACCGCCGGTGGGCGCACAACACAGCCCGGACGCCGAACCCGTCGTTCCCGCACGCCCGGCTGACCCTGATCCACACGCTCAGCCACATGCTGATCCGCCAGGTCGCGCTGGAATGCGGCTACTCATCGGCCAGCATCAGGGAGCGGCTGTACATCGGGTCACCGCGAGAGCCCTGCGCCGGCGTGCTGCTGTCCACAGCGGCCAGCGACAGCGAGGGCACCTTGGGCGGCCTGGTCGCTCTGGGCCACCGGCGCTACCTCAAGCGGCTGCTCGACCAGGCTTTCGAGGACGCGCTGCGCTGCTCCTCGGATCCGCTCTGCGCCGAGCACGTGCCGATCGACCCGTCCGCCGAAATGCATGCCGCCGCCTGCCACGCTTGCTTGTTCGCCTCGGAGACGAGCTGCGAGACCAACAACCGGTGGCTGGACCGGGCCGTGCTAGCCGACCTGACCGGCGACGGGCTGGCGTTCCTGCGGTGAGTCGTGGGACGGCGGCTGGTGCCGCCAGCGACGACGCCGCCTGGGCCAGCCGCATCGTCGAGCAGCTGCCGACTGCGGACGCCCGGCAGCTGGCGCGCGCCGCCGCTGATGGCCCTGCCGCTGTCCAGACGCTACGCGCGCAGGCAGGAGCGGCGGTGTTGCGCGGCGCCTGCGACCAGCTCCTGAGCAAGCTGCCCGGAGAGCGCTCGGCCTACCTAGCCGGGCTGCTGGCCGGTGCCGCGCAAGCCTTCGAGCGAGCCAGGCAGCGCCAGCACATCGACGTGGTCTGGACCGGGCCCGAAACGGGCAGCGGAGCTGGTCGGCTGACAGCAGCGACCGTGACCGGCCTGATCGGCCAGGCGCGCCGCGAAATACTCATCGTCAGCTACGCGACGCACAGCGAGCCAGCGATAGAGTCCGCGCTCGCCGCAGCGGCGAAGCGCGGAGTCGAGATCACGATCCTGGCCGAGCGGCACGAGGATAACCCTGCCTACACCGCCGCCGATCCGCCGTTCCCGGGACTACGGGCGATCCGACTGCGGTGGCCGGCCAGCCTGCGCCCAGCTTGGGCAGCCCTGCACGCCAAGATCATCGTCGTCGATGACAGCATCGCCCTGGTCGGCAGCGCCAACTTCACCAGCCGCGCCATGGACTCCAACTTCGAGTGCGGCATCCTGATCACCGGAGGGCCCGAGCCCCGCGCGATCCGCGACCACATCACAGAGTTGCAGGCGCGCGGCTACCTCGTGCGCTCGTCCGCGTGAGGGCGGATCTCAATGTTCAAGCTTCGCGGCCATCGCCCAGACATTGGCGGCCGGCGCTGATGGATCGGCCGCTTCGCATCGGCCGATCTCAGGGTGACACTACATTTATGGGCCTGCCCTGGAGCTTGATCATCACAACCGCGGGCGCCGTTCTCACCACACTCTTAGGAGTGCTCGTGGGCGGGGCCGTCAGCAACCGGTCTCAGCAGCGCAGTTGGTCCCGTGACCGGCAGGCGGATGCCTGTGCTCAGGTCTTACGTGAGTCGTCCAACGTGCTGATCGAACTCGCGGCGATGAGCGCACAGCGCGTTAAGCCTGCACGGACGCAGTCGGCCGATCCCCTGTGTCTTCCTACGCCGATCGACTGGAAGCCGTGGAACGAGGCCCTCGCGATGGTGAACCTGGTCGCGGATCACGAGATCGCCGATGCCGCACACGCTATAGATGCGGAAATTTGGCCAGTACATCTCAAGATCAAGCGCGGCCTGGCCTCCGACGGAGATTGGTACGTGCTGCGCGACAAGGTTGAGGTCCGCCGGCAGGACTTCGTCAACGTCGCAAGAAAGCGACTCTCCTCATCCGGGCCGCCACTGCCCTCCCTTACCGGACGGCCTGCCCCGGACAATCCGATGTGGGCCTTCCCGCAAGCTGACCTGGCAGAAGTAGCCAACATCACCGGCGACATTGCCGACGACATTGCGATCAACTCGGCCGAGTAGCAATGATAGCAACACCGGCCAAGCATGTGCGTCAGGCAACGTTGCCTAAAGTCTGCTCGCCGCATACGCGGCGAGATCTGTCACGCTCTGGACTGTCATTCGGCGCCTTGCCGGTCAGCATGGCATTCATCGCACAAGCGGCGACTCGACCTGGTCACCATTCGCAACGTGTCGAACGAGCCGCTCGGCACGGCACCCACGTGCACTATCTCTGATCAGGCACGCTCAACTGGCACAATTCGCATCGCGATCCACTCAGTCGAGTATTGAACCGATGGTCAGGGATTCGAGCGTCCCCGAGGCACCAAGTCGAGTGGTCCAGTAATGTATTCCCCCGCATCTATCCCATCTCGCTGTAGCGTCAGAAACATATTAGCGAGTTGCTTGGCGGAAATACCCTCCGATACAAGGCGCCGAGCTAGATCTACAAGCGTTGCGGCCGGTACGGAGTTCTGCTTCGCAACGATACGAGCGTCGTCGTCGTGAGCCAGGAGTGTGTGCTGATGTCTATGAGCGTGCAGAATGCTCTGCGCTTCGCCTAGATTTGCTCTTGGGTCAGTAGGCGGCGTACGTCCCTGGCGATTCGCTTTGGCGACCCCCAGTGTCGTCAGACGATTCCTGATTGGGGCAAGGTCATTATCGTCAGCCGCGGAAAAGGCTATAACAGCAGAAAGCCACGCAACACCTCTCCCGTTGTACATTTCAGCCGCCCGAGCACGTGGGCCATTGCCTCTTGAGTGGTGAAATAGCTCGGCCTTGACCGCCTCGACCCAGTGTGTCTTGCCGTAGCAGCGGGCCCTGTAAATATCGCGGAGCTCCTTAGACGCACCTAAACATAGCAAAGGGCCAGTGTCAGTAACGTAGGTTGTTTCCGGGGCGAGGCTTGTAACGATGATTGGGGTCGTACCATGGCTCACGGCAGACGCTTCCCAGTGTCGGTCCGTCTATGGTCTTCTCCGAGGTCCTTCTCATCTGTACTCTCCTGCGGTGCGACTGGCAACGTTGGAGGGTCACCGTCGTCTCCATGAATCCGCCATCGATCAGTCGACACAACCAACGCCAGGAGTTCGGGATCTGCATCGTCAGCGCTCAATGTATCCCGTGCCGCCCACGCATCGTCGGCGTACGGCGGCCAGTCATCTGGCTGAAGACGTACAGCCGATGCCGAACTCAAGGGAATGGGAAGGACCGAATAGTCGGCGTTTACACCTACTACGGGGTCCTCAACGGTGAGCATGTCGAGAGACTGGCCATGAAGCTGCCCTGCTCCTGAGGCAACGGCCTGACTGCGTGTGAAGCCGTGACGCTGCCCTACATCCAACAACTCCTCGCCTATATAACTAACACCAGCGCGCCACCACCGATCGCCAAGGAAGTCGTTAAACGGCCCGCTATACCTTAGTTCACCGAGACGCGCGGCTAGCGGGCTTTCGCTGGCAAGTACCTCTTCAGCTGAAGCTGTGCTTATACCGAGAGCTACCGCTAGGCGAGTCCGATCGAGGAGGAATGTTGGAAAGGGAAGAATCCTATGAAGGAACCACCGAAGCCACGCCATACCAGCACTCCTCTCAGCAACCACATGCTGAGGCGGTCGGCATTGCTCGATCTGCCACATAGCGTCCTCAGCCCACGAAGTATTCGGAAGGTCGAGCCATCGAATACCTGGATTGCCACTATTGGCGTTCCAATGCTGAGGCAAGGTACTAGCGGCGTAGGCGAGGCTGGCGATACGGCGGGCGGGCGTTGGCAGATTGGGTAGTGGATCTTCTCCTTTGCCAAACACCCACTCAAGGTTGTACTGCCTCGCAAGTAGGTACTCTCGCGCAGCTTTCGGCAGACCAGCGCCTAGTCTGTCCAATTCTCCGGTACGAAGGGCGAAAGCCACTGAGGCGGGGTGTGAGCCGTCTTTGGACCCGCTATTCTCTACATGCGAGCGGAGAACGGCCGCCATGGCGAGACCATCAGGAACATGTAGCGTCGGAGGAAGCTTCAATCGATCCCGTCCCGGCCATTCGTCAAGATATTGATCAAGGATCACCGCCGTAGCCCTAGCGAGGAGCTCAGGATCCAGATCGTCGGGACCAAGAGCAACCGCGTCTACCCCCTCGTCGGTGACCAATTCGGCGAAGTCGGCTTGATCCACGTCATCGATTATGACCGCTAGCGGCCGACGGGCCGCAGCGTTCTCCGTAGGGGACGTTGAATTCATCCACGCTCCCGGGGGTCGGGGAGATCTATACGGATGTTTGTCGCGAAGCCTGATGGCGGTTCGACAAACCTGATCGAGCCTCGGTAGTCCTCGACCAAAGCACGGGTAATAGGCAGACCCAACCCAAGCCCTTGACCCAGAACCTCGTTGACTTCGACTGTCGTGCTCTCGAAGGGCAGAAACCACCGTTCGGACTCCCGGATGTTGACCGCCACGCCCGTGTTGTGGACGAAGAGGGTCGCTCCCCGGACGCCCAAGGGTGCTCCAGTAACGCGGACCTTGCCCGGCGATCCTGCGTTCTTCACAGCGTTGGTGAGTACGTTGGTGAGCATCACGCCGACTTCTGCGGGGAACATGGGGGGGGTCTTCAGGTCTGCTGGCAGGGCATCTTCGATCTTCACGTCCCGCTGCGCTGTCTGGTCGGACAGCAGTCGTCGCACCACCTCAAGCCGTTCGGTTATCCGCACCCTCGACCGTCGTCGGCGAGGGTCGGCGACCAGCACGTCGGTGAGGTAGCTACTTTGCCGCGCCAGGGTATGCGTAAGATCATCCAGAGCACGGACGACACGCCGCACTCGTCGAGTTTGTTCGCGATTGAGTGTAGCGTCCGACGCAAGTGGCCCGAGCAGATCCCTTAGCGTCCGCGACTGGCCGAGCATTCCGTTGATATCGTGAACGAAGGCGCCCAGCTGAAGGCCGACGCTGGCGAGGATGCGCAGTTCAGGCTGGAGTTCTCGCAAGCGATCCAGTTCTGACTGCAAGATGTCGAGGCCTGCGGCGATGGCCTCAACCGCTTCCATGTCAGCGATGGGAATCGCCGCCGCACGCAGCGCCGCTACCACCTCACGAGCGTTCATGACCACACGTCTGGCCCTGGGCGAAAGTACGGAGGGTTGCAGAGCATCCGCTGGCCGGATGTCTGGTTCGAAGTCGGCTTCCAAATCGGCCGCACCAGAGGTGACGCCTGCATTGGCCTCGGGCTCCACGTCTGGCACATCTGACGTGGCCGACGGCACCCTCCCGGAAGTGCCAGTGCGAGGGCGGCTGGTCGGGCTGATCGATCGGCGTTCGGCCTGATCTTCACTACGCCGCCGCCTACGCTCCTCAGCACGGAGAAACACTGATCGTCGTACTCGAATACTGAGGCGGATGCCTGTCTGGACAAGGTCCACAAGAGCTTCATATGTAGTATCGGGAACGAACCCCTCGCGACTAACGAGGCTGCGCAGGCCGCTAGCTCCGCCCTCGGTTAGGAATACAGCGCCGAAATAACCTGTGCTAGCGGTCGCTTGAAGACCTTCCCGCCGGTCAACTTCTAGACGATCGCTTGTATCGAGATCGATGTCGATGGTGTAAAAGCGAGGGCCTGTCCGATAATCACGATCAATGCCGAGCCAATCATCGCCATACTCCCCATACGGCAGAACTCGGAAACCTTCAAGATATACTCGCACACCACTCGTCGAGCGTACGAATCCAGAAAGCGGCCCGCGGCGCGTGCTTGCATTCGGCATTGTCAAGATGCGAGCCTGGAAGCGAGGACGACCTACCAAGGGTGCTAGCCTTTGAAACCGATATGTGCGAGCCTCCGGTTCGAACTCTGCGTGTCGCCGCAGTGGCGTGACTTGGTAGTGGATAACCTCGCCTGTTGCATCGATCTCCAGAAGCCACTCGAAGTCCTCGCTGGCTCGTAGCCACAGGTCGTCACCTATCTCCAAGTCACCAGTCAGCCGAACTTCGAACCCTGGATCCTTATCGCTGCGCACGTCTCGAACCGCAGGCCACGGAATCAATGGAGCGGATGCGGGTTCCGCCGCAGGCCATGCAGGATCAGTTATTGCGTGCGGGGGCTGCGACGACCGAAGTTCGGTGACAAAGGTCGCCAACTGTTGGTCGGACCACGGAGCGCGCAGTCGACGAAGCTCCAGCGCCGTTCCATGGGGTACGCCGGAAGACGGCGGAACGTCCGTCACATCCAGTCCGCTGGTGAGCCTGTCCAGGTCTTGTTGTTCTTCGATGACGTCCCAATCAAGTACGGCCCGGACGCCCACGGACGACTCTTGGCCCTCCCCTTGATAGTCCTCTGGCTGGCCAGGAATACTGGTCACGCTCAACCATGCTGCGAGTTTGTGGGCTGCAAGTCGCCCGATTCCTTTTTGCCCGGTAAAACGGCGACCGTAACGAGGCGAGCGTCGGTCGTCAGTCTCCTTCGCTCGACTCGCAATACGAAGGAAGGCAGACTCGAAACGTTGGCGTGACATGCCGTTGCCGTCGTCCACCACTCGCAGGACTGCCTCGGGTCGCCCGAGGTCGACGGCCTCAATGGTTACATGTGATGCGTCGGCGTCATAGGAATTCTTTATAAGCTCCACTAGTGCGGTGCTATCGCGACCAACGAGCAGCTCGCCGAGTTCGCGCAGCAAATGCGTGTCGACGCTGAACCCAGTCGTGACTGCTCACCTCCTACGATTGATTCACAATAACATCGCCAAGATCGCAAAAAGCAACCATTCAGCTCTCCAGGCCTTCCAACCTGTCGGGGACCTTAAGGGTGAGAAGCGACTTGGGTTCGATCTTAAGCGACCCCCCTTGATAATGCCGAGCGAGGTCGGCGAGCCCTCTCAGGCCGTGCTCCGAGCGTAGCCACTGGGCCAGTCTATCGCGAGGCCACGGCGCATCTTCATTCAGGTAAATCCCATAGAGGTTGTTGCTGCCCACAGCTCCCGCATCGTTGATGATCACTCTATGGAACGGCCTGCCAACTGGAACGAGCAACAAATCTGCAGCCTGTACCTGCTCGACCAAGTACCACTTCGGTCTGTGGCTCGTAAGATATCCTTTATCGACGCCTAGTTCCCGACCACGAGCTAGGTAGGCTGTCACAGCTTCGTTGGTCAGAGCCAGATCCGAATCGTTTAGGTCGAGTAGCCACCGAGGCAAGCCGGCGAATCCAAGGGCGTCATGCGCGCAGACGTCGAAACGGATATCTGGGCAATGAGCAGGCTTTACTAGCGCGCGCCGCAGTGCTTGTTGTGGCAAGCTGTATTCGTTACGCTGGGCGTCGGTGATGAAGAAGAATGCGCTAGCCCCAGTGGCGACGCCGCGGCGAACTCTGGCTATGTCGCCAAGCGGTGTTGCGGGTCGCACGCATCGCCGCATCGGGCGGCGAAAGAGACCGGTAAACGTCGGTGGGCATCCTCTGGATCTGTCAGGCTCGACAGTTCGCCCTGAGGTTACAGTACATCGTGTCTGACTTGTGTGCAGGTCAATGCGACGAGCTACGAAAGGCTGCTCAATTCGTTTCGTTGGACCGATGAGCAGCACCATTGCAGTAACCTGTGTTCCAGGAAAAACCTCAATTTCGCTTGGGAAGAATTGTACTTCTACCCGGCGATTCCGCGCTTGCCATAGCCATTGACGGATTTCGCGACCGTATCGTGTCTCACACCACGAGGCGGGAAGTAGGAAGCAGACGACGTCGTCGGAGCCGATAGTATTTAGCGTGGCAGCGAGGAAATATGCAGACAAGCCGGCCAGCCCGCTCGTTATCAGATCGCCAGCGGCCCTTTGCGCCGCCTCCTTGTCCTTTTCGCTGATGCATTGATGCCGAGTGTAAGGCGGGTTTCCCAAAATGAGATGTGGGCCTTCGGCAGCGCGCCATTGTTCTTGCAGCCATGCAAGATAGTCCATTGGCGCCAGCGCTAGCCGACCCGCCCCGATGCTAGCCGGTGCATCGAGCAACGCCGCCTGCGTGGCCAGCAAGCCCAGCGTAACTACGTTGATGTCCACAGCGGTGACCGTCGCTTTAGGCCACGCCGCCAGTGCAGCCAGCGTAAACGCTCCAACGCCAGCACCCGGATCAATAATGTGCCTGGGAGACCCTGACAGCAAGTCCCTGGATTGTTCAATCATGTATCGGACAATGGGTGCAGGCGTGAAGAACGTACCGAGCTGACGTCGGTTTACGCCGCTCACCATGTGTTCATACGTAAGCGCAAGTATATCGTTATCGATCGAATTCAATGACTTCCGCACTGCCGCAGCAATGGAGTCGTCCATGACGACGTCCGCATCGCGGGCCCACGACGCTAGTGGTTCAGGCCACTCGTCGACTATGTACGGCACCAGCCGGCGCGCCAGCGCGCCGAGCGCAGCGAGCCGACTAAGTTCAGAGCCTTGCGCGCCCGGGACGCGATCGGCAGCGAGCGGACCAGCTTTGCTCGCATCCGCCCAATGAATCAGGTCGACCGCTGATTGCGGCAGGTGGTGTGGCAGGCGGCGCATGGTGCCCAGTCTGGCGGATCGTACCTGCTAAGTATGTCCTTCCCCCACCAACACGCTAGTGCCAACTTGATGCGGCCCGAGCTAACGGCCACAGTGAGCTGCGACAAACATGAGTCGGACACGCGGCCGTCGCGGAAGACAGATTAGGTGTCCGAGCGTGCCGTGCCTCTGCTGCGGAGCGCCTACGTGCCGAGTGCACAGGAGGCAGCAGCCAAGAGTGTGCGCCGCTGGATGTCGAGTACGTGATCTTGCGACCTGATGCGAACAGTTCGCTGTAGGCCGGGGCAATGGGTGATTTCAGGCGGGTGCTGCGACGGCGCGAAGACGACCCAGGTGTCAACGCCGCGGCGCGGCTCAGGCATCCATGTGGCAGGGCCAACCGGCGTGATGGCTATCTCACGGGCGGCATAGGCAGGCGGCGCACGACCGGTCGCGTGTGCTAGGTGATGCTGCCCGGCAAGCGCACCGTTCGTCGCCAATGATCGCATTAGCTGCGACCAGGCGCCCGCCCCGCCGACACGATCCCAGCCGCACCGAATCGGACGTTACCCAGGACAACCGCAAGAGACCTGCGATAGAGATCCGACCCCCCAGCGCAGGACTCCGGCATAAGCCTCCGGTCAGGCGAATGTGCTGTTGGGCGATCACATTCAGTGACAGACCTCTAGGTGCATGACGTTGACGCCGTGGAACGAGTCGTGGAACGAACGCTGCGGGATCGCGGTGCACTGTGTGCTTTCCGAGCGTTCCCGCCGCAGCGTTTGTGCAGGCAGTGCGCTCAGGGCGATGCAGCGGTCCACTTTTAATCCGTGGGTTCCGGGTTCGAGCCCCGGACGCCCCACGCCGTCTGAGCTGGGCTTTCTTCGTTCAGTGCCGGTCGGCTGGCTCTTTGGTATGGGCGGAGGTTGGCCAGAGTATGGGCGGCTACGCGTCTGGGCTGTCGCGGGCTGGATCGCCGCATAGCCGTGCGAGCTTTTCCGCTGCTGTTCCGGGATTCGCCCGGCGGCCTGGCCGGTCCCTGGACCCGGGCGGCGATGCGGTCCAGAATTCTGCCTTCCGGGATGGGCGACGCTGGCCGCGCCGTGCCGAAGGTCGTGCAGCCGGACGGCGGCAGGCCCGCGGCGTCGGAATGCTGACGGAAGTAGCGGGACAGGCGGTCGGGTGCCAGCGGGTCACCATGGAGGCCCGTCAGCACGTACCCGCTGTCGTGGTAGCGATCACCGGCCTCTGCGCGCTCCAGCCGCTGGAGGGCGATGTGTGCCCGCAGGACCGCGACGGTGGTGCGGTCCAGGGCGATGATCCGCTCGCTGTGGGCTGTCTTCGGCGGGCACATCGTGACGTGCCCGTCGTATTGCTGCAGCTGCCAGGAGATGACTGCCGTGGCTGCGTCCAGGTCGATGTCGCACCAGCGCAGCCCGCAGGCATCGCCGCGGCGGAGCCCGCGCAGCGCGACCAGGTGGTACCCGGCGTACAGGCGGTGGCCGCGGATGGAATTGAGGAACGCGGCGGTCTGCGCCGGGGTCCACACCGCCACTGAGGGTCGGATCCCGCTGCGCTGCCACTCCTCGATCCGCGCGGCGGTCCACACCACGGCCCTGGGCCGGCGTGCCGGAGGCAGCTCAGCCTGGGAGGCGGCGTTGGTGGTGATATGGCCCGCGCGGATCGCCGCGTTCAGGGCCGCCCGCAGCGTCGCCTTCACACGCACCAGGGTGGCCGGGCCGATTGGCTGGCCTGCTGCCGCATGCTGGCGGACGACTGCCGTGAACATCGCCTGCACGTGGGCGGTGGACAAGTCGGCCAGCAGGATCTGCCCGAGGTAAGGGCCAAGGTACAGGCGGATATGCGCGGCATAGCCCCGCAGCGTCGAGGGCCTGGGCGCGGTCCGGGCTGCCAGCCAGCGTTCCAGCCACTGCCCGACCGTCACCGGGCCGCCGCCCGATTCCCCGGGCGAGGGCATCCGCAGACGGGCCAGCGCTTGCTCCGCCGCCCTGCGGCTCGGGAAACCGCCCCGGCGGATCCTGCGCCGCTGCCCTTCGAGGCCTGCGGGCAGCTCGAGCGACAGATACCAGCTGCCGTGCCCGGCACGGCCGCGCTGCGGGCACCCGGCCCCGAGCCGCCGCTCGGTCCCGGGCTCCCGGCATCCGCACCAGCAGTACACACTGCCCCGTGAGCTCATGACCATCCTCCTGTCCTCGCCGGTTCTGGCCACCGTAGCGATGACCAGCCAGAACACGTCCAGCGAGGCAAGCCGTCACGCCAGGCGTCTACCGCTACCCGCAGGCCGGCCCGTGATCCTGCGGCCATGCCTCCCCGGCCACCGGGCACGCATCCGCCGGTGTGGCAGACTGGAGGTCATGGCGAGGACCATCACGCTGACTGCGACCCTCACCCCCGAGGAAGGGGGATTCGTCGCACGCTGCCTGGAGCTTGATGTCACTAGCGAGGGTGACACGGTCGAAGAAGCCCTCGCGATGCTCCGCGAGGCTGTGGAACTGTACCTGGAAGACGAGCCCCTCCCCGACCACCTGGGGCACCCCACCCGGTCGTCACTTCGTTCGACGTCACCGTGGCTGCCGCGTGACCGCGGGTCCCGCGGCTGTCGAGCAAGGAGATGATCAAAGTCCTGGAGCATGCTGGATTCTCGGTCATCCACACCCGGGGAAGCCACTGCAAGCTCCGCCACCAGGGCCGGACCGTCATCGTCCCGTTAGGCCGCGATCCGCTCAGGCTCGGGACACAGTCCGACATCCTCCGGCAAGCCGGTATCACGCCAGACCAGCTGCAAGACTTCCTCTAGACAGCACGCCTTCTCGTCGTCCGCCAGGTTGCCCAACGGGCGGCCACGTTCCGTGACGAAATCCGCCCCGGCGCACCCAGATCCGCGGAACGTGTCGTGGAACGAGTACCGCGGGATCGCGGTGCGATGTGTGCTCTCTGGACGTTCCCACCGTGGCGTTTGTGCAGGCAGTGCGCTCGGAGCGGGTCAGCGGTCCACCTTTAATCCGTGGATCAGAGTTCGATTAATCCGTGGATCAGAGTTCGATCCTCTGACGCCCCACCTGCGAAAACGCAGTCTCCAGAGTAGCCGCCGTGGAACGGGCCGTGGAACGAGCGTGTCCGCAGCTTCCATGGCCAGCCTTTCATAGTCACGCACAGCGATCGCCCGGGCGGTTACGATACCAGCGCCATCCCAGCGCCAGGCGGAGTCGGCGAGTCACCGGCGCACATCACCGCGATGTAAACCTCGCACCCGGGCACCCGCTCCCTGCAGTAAGCAGCAGGCTTGCCATCCCGAGCAGCGCAATGGCGCATATCCACCGGCGCCCATCCCCGCGCGACTCACCCCATCCAGGACAGCCTGCACGAACGACCGGCCCGCCGGTGCCATCCGGGAGACCGCCACCGCGAGCACCCTCGCCGTGGTGACCGGGCCATGGCGGCGCGGTGGCGCCGTCACAGTCCCAGGTCGCAGCAAACACTGCAGGTGCTCCGCTGGAGGCACGTTAGCGGTCGCGAGTGGTCGTATCGAAGGGATTGTTCACTATCTGACAGGCCAGGCGCGCCCGTCTCGCGGCAGGTGTGGCCGGCCGCGCGCCTAAGGTCCTGCGCCTTGCGGGCCACTGGCCCTGGTGGCATGGGGAGTCCTCCCCTTGTCTGCGGCGCGGTCGGCGCGCACCCTTGTGCCCATGACGCGGCGGGCGCCACGCCCGGCCGGGACTCCCGGCCATGACCCCAAGGGGCATCTCATGAAACTGACCAGCCATGCGCCGCGGCGGATCACCGCCGCGGCGATTACCTGCACCGCGATCCTCGTACCTGCCGCCGCCCGGGCCCCGGCCGGCTGTGCTGCCGCGGCGGGCTTACCCGCCTCCGCGGCAGGGCCCGCTCGCCCGGTGACCGCCTACGTCGCCAGCTCCGACGGGTACACGGTGGTCCCGGTCAATACCGTTACTAACAAGGCCGGCAAACCAATCAAGGTCGGACCTGGCCCGGAAGCCATCGCGATCACCCCGGACGGGAAAACTGCCTACGTCGCAAACGGCGGCCTGCCCTACTCGGACACGGTGACCCCGATCCGGACCGCCACCAACACCGCCCTCAAGCCGATCAAGGCCGGGAGCGGCTTCGGGAGCGGCCCCGACGCCATCGCGATCACCCCCAACGGGAAGACCGCCTACGTCCCCAGCTACAGCGATGACACCGTCACCCCGATCCGCACCGCCACCAACACCGCCCTCAAGCCGATCAAGGCCGGCAGCAGCCCCGCTGACATCGCGATCACCCCCAACGGGAAGACCGCCTACGTCGCCAACAGCGACTCGGGCACGGTCACCCCGATCCGCACCGCGACCAACACCGCGCTCAAGCCGGTCAAGACCGGCAGCAGCCCCGCTGACATCGCGATCACCCCGAACGGGAAGACCGCCTACGTCGTCAACCAGGGCGCGGGCACGGTCACCCCGATCCGCACCGCGACCAACACCGCCCTCAAGCCGATCAAGGTCGGGTTCAACCCCGTCGCCATCGCGATCACCCCGAACGGGAAGACCGCCTACGTCGCCAACTACGACTCGGGCACGGTGACCCCGATCAACACCGCCA
Organism: uncultured Actinomycetota bacterium; assembly: GCA_963850875.1. Taxonomy (GTDB): domain Bacteria; phylum Actinomycetota; class Actinomycetes; order Streptosporangiales; family Streptosporangiaceae; genus Chersky-822. Next base: position 1,193,126 of record CAWKNA010000001.1, on the reverse strand, counting down.
CCAACACCGCGCTCAAGCCGATCAAGGTCGGCCTCGACCCCGATTACATCGCGATCACGCCGTAACGACCCGGCAGCCGGGGGCCGCGCCCAGCAGAGGACCGGCCCCGGTCACCCCGGAAGTACCGCGCGCGCCTGAGGGCTGCCGGACAACCGGGACAGTCCTCATGGGCGGACACACCGGGCATGCGGGCAGAGATTCCAGACACTTGCCGGGACGCTCGCCGACGCATCAGTGATCATTCTGTCGGGTGCCCGCTGGACGCCCGTTAACGGACACTCATCACCAGTGCACTCGCCGCTCGTCGAGGTGCAGGGCGGTCGCGAGCCGGCTGTACGTGTCCATGGTCGGGCTCTTGCGCCCGCGCTCGATTCTGCTGATCTCTGACTGGGCGATGCCCGAATGCCCGGCGAGCTCCTTCTGGCTCCAGCGCAGCGAGTGCCGGCGCTCGATGAGCTGATTGATGAGGCGGTACCTGAGCTGGAGCGCGCGCAGGTCCCGGACCGCGGCCGGGCCTTCCGCCGCGGCCTCGCTCTCGATGTCGTCCAGCAGGCGGTCGAAGTCCCCTGATGCACGGCGTGCCATGACACCCAGGATATGAGCATTAGCTCATATCCGCAACAGCCCGCGTGCTCACCGGCCCTGACGCTGCCGCCAGGCCGCCAGCCGCCTCCGCGCCTCCGCGATCTCGCGCCGCTGCCGCCGGCCGCCCGGATCCTCCCCCTTGTCATAACCGCTCGGCAGCAGCACGATCCTGCTGCCGCGGGCGTGGCAGAAGACCCGCAGCAGCACGTTCCCCTCGCGCAGCCGGAACTCGAACAGCCCCCCGCCGGGCTGCCTGCCGAACGGCGAGCCGCAGACGCTGATCCCCTGCTGCCGCAGGATCTCGCGCAGCGCCGTGCCGAGCACCCGCCGCTTGCGGACATCGAGGCCCCTGATCCACTCCAGGCACGGCTTGCCGCCGGAGTCGTCCTCGCAGAACTCGATCTCCTACGGCACAGCGCCGCACCGCAGCAAGAATCAGCCCTCAGCGGGACAGCCGGCGACGTGCCCGGTCCGCGGCGCCCCGCTCAGACGTCCTGGCCTGCCTGGTCACAGCCGCCCCGGAGCCCGGCACCGCGCCGTGTACGGCGGTACGCCCACGCACCTGACCCGCCGCGGCCGGCGCCTCGCGGTCGTGGTCTCCGAGACCCACCTCGCCGGGGAAGAAACCCGCGCACGGGAGGAAGCCACCGCAGCGGCGTGCCGGGCACTATGGCACGGCGTCCAGGACGCCGACGAGCGGACCCGGTCCGCGGTCCGCGCCGTCATCACCCGGCTCATGGACGCCGCCGAGGACGGCAGCGACCTCGCCGCCGCCGACGCCGCCCGGGCCGAGCGTGACGCCGGCGCCCAGGCCGTACGGTGGGAGCAGGTCAAGGCCGAGCTGGGACTGTGACCGGCGGCCTGTTCGAGGTCGTCCTGGAACGGCAGGCCCGCAAGAACCTGGCCGCCCTCGACCCGCCCGTCCGGCGCCGCGTCGCCGCCTGCATCGAGGACCTCGCCACCCAGCCCAGGCCACCCGGCGCTACCGAGATCAGGGGCCGGCCCGAAGTGCTGCGCATCGCGCTGGGGACTACCGGATCCTACGAGATCCGCGACAGCCAGCTCATCGTCCTCATTGTCACCATCGGCCACCGCCGCGATATCTACCGGTAACCCAGCCGGCCGCCAGCCCGGCTCGTGCCGCCAATCACCAGGCAGGCCAGGCGTCGACACAGGGAACCTGTCCACGCGACACCCGCCGTTGAGGTTCCTGGCCACGCCCACCTAGCCCCCCGCGTGGCTGGCCCGCCGCACACGGCAGTAGCTTGGCAACCTGCAGGTGCTGGCTCGCCCGGAACTGTCCAGAGCGGAGGCGTCATGGCCGGGTATTTCGTCGCGAACTACACGATCACGAACCAGGCCGAATACCAGCAGTACATCGCGGCCGTCGGACCCGTCCTGCAGACCCACCACGCCGAGATCGTCGTCATCGACCGCGACTCCGGCCGCGGCCCAAGCCTGGTACGAGTCGCCGGAATACCAGGCCATCAAGCACCTGCGCACGGACAACACCGACGGCATCGGGGTCATCGCCGAGGGCAGATAGCCCAGGCTGCACCGGTCCTGCTTCATGCTGCACGCCAGGACACCAACTCGCCAGGCGGCGCCTGCAAGCGCAGGAACGGGAACATCAGCACCGCGTCACACGAGCAACCACGAATCCGCCCTCGATCTGCGGACACCGGCCAGCGGCTCAACCCCCAGACGCCTTGAACTCCCCTTCGACGTCGCACAGCGTGATGGCCGTCAACCCGATGCCGCACCCGTATGGCTCGATCTGTGTGCAATCGCCAGTCTGCCGACCAGCCGCCGAAGGCGCGCAGAGCAGGATGATCTGCGAGCTGATCCAACGGGTCAGCGTGGCGCAGCTGCTTGACCAGCTGGGCTTCGACGGCGAGATCGCCCGCAAGGGCGTCCCCGCCCCATCCAGACCGGCACCCGCTGGGTAGCAGAGCGAACCCGCTCCTGAATGAACGGATACGGCAAGCTGCGCCGGTGCACCGAGCGCAACGCCAAGATCGTGGACTTCTACCTCTACCTCGCCGCCGCGCTCGTCACGATCCGCCAGCTGATCCAGCGAGCCCGCGCGCGCTACCGCTGGCCTGGCCGCCCGACCACCAAGCGGCTCAGGTAACACCTATTGCCAGGCACTCTAAGCCGGGTATGCCCAGCTCCCGGGTCGCCGGTCAACGCAGCGAAGCGATTGCCCTCCGGCTGGCCCGGCGCAGCCACGAAGTCGTGCACGACAAAGGCTGGGCATTCATCGCCGCGGACACCGGCAGCGCGGGACCTTCGGCTCTGGCGGATGCCTGAAGACAAACCATCCTGGAACATAGAACAGATCCGGGGAGGGGTGAGGTCGGCAGAGGCCGGCTTACGCCAGCCCCATGGTTGTAGCCAGGAGGCCTCTGCTATGAGTGACATCCTCGTGGCATTCGCTACCAAAGCCGGGTCGACTGAAGAGGTGGCAGCGGCCATCGCCGACGCCCTGCGCAAGTCCGGGAACACCGTCGATCTCCGGCGCGCCCGCGACGTCGGTGAATCCGCTTCTCGATGGGGGTGCATCGTGCTCGGCGCGCCGATCTATTCAGGGCGGTGGCATCGCGACGCCCATCGTTTCCTCAGGCGCCACCGCGGCGAGCTCGAACGCGTGCCGGTGGCGATATTCGGCATGGGACCCAGATCCCCGGACGAGGAGGCGTGGCAGCGGTCGCGCAACCAGCTCGACCGGGCCCTGGCAAAGAGAAGCTGGCTGACTCCCGTGGCCGAGGTCGTCTTCGGGGGCGCCGATCCGCCGAAGCGCCGCCAGGCCACCCGGCGGGACCTGCGAGACTGGGCGGCGATCGAGAAGTGGGCCAGGGAGATCTCCGCCATCGCGGCCAGCCGCCCGCCAATTCAGGGGGGCAGGTGATGAGCGGGCCAACGGAGCCGGCCGAGATCCACAACGGCCTCGCTCTCTACCAGCGAGGCGAGGGCCACCCGCTGCTGGCTTTGCCATACCCGCACGCCTCGGGCGGGGGTCCGATGATCGACGGCCCGCTCGCGTCCCTGGCGGCCGGATGCGGCTTCCAGGTCTCGACCTTCGACCCGCCCGGGCAGTACCGCTCGACGCGGCCAGCCCGGGTAAGCCTCGATGAGATGGTGGACTGCGCTACCGAGACGCTCGACACCCTCCGGCTGCCAAAGCAGGTCGCGGTGATCGGCCACAGCATGTCCGCGCTGTGCGCCTTCTACTTCGGCCTCGCCCACCCCGAGCGCGTCGCGAAGCTCGTTCTCGTAGGCACGCCGCCCGGCAGCGGCATGGCCATCGTCCGCTACCGGGCGATGCCCTTCCACTGGCCGCCGTGGAACCCAAACCTGTGGCGCATGCTCGGCTGGGGGACCCTCCTGGCATTGGGACGCGGGAGCCTTGAGACACACAAGAAGATGGACCTGCTCAGTGAACGAAGCAACTTCGTCAACCAGGCTCTTGTCTCCCCGATCGTCATTGAGCCCGGCGACCGCCGCCGGGCAGCGCCACCCCGGGACCGATGGTGGCTTGCCATCAGGAAGACCCGCGTGGTTAGCCGGGCAAGCGAACTTCGCTGTCCCACCCTGTTGATCGTCGGCCGGCACGACCCGCAAACACCGGTCAAGATCAGCAAGGCGATACACAAGCGGGTCCCGGACTCCCGGCTCGAAATCTTCGAGCGAAGCGGGCACTCACCCTTCCTGGAAGAACCAGAGCGATTCACCCAGGTCCTCAGCGCCTTCCTGCAGTAGGAGGCCGAGCACCGCGAACCGCGGGCGGGCGTCCGGCATGTCGGCAGGCTCAAATAGCGGTCTCGATTGCGGCCACGAGACCGGGCCGGGCGGCCAGTGCCGGGTATGACGCTCGCGCCGGGACGTCCGGGGAACACGCCGAGCCGCTGATGCGCCACGCTAAGACGCAGCCAGCTCAAGCCGGTCATGTTGCCGATTCCAGGAGGTATCTGGGTTAGCTGATTATCGTCAAGGTCAAGTAGCCGCGTGGGCCTGGCGTTAATGACTGAACGTGGCGATCCCCGCTCCGACGAGAACGAGCAATGCCCCAGCGGTCACGAATGCCTGTTCGCGGCCCGGCCCCACCGGCCGTAGACAAGTACGTCGTCGGGGTCCTTCGGGTCGTACCAGATAAGGACCTTCTGGCCCGGACGCAGCGAAGCTGACTTCCTGACCGGTGAAGGAGCGATTCGCTCTATCCACGCGTCCGTCCGGCAGCGTGTACTGGATATGGGCCCGGCAAGATGACCCGCCGGGCTGATGGTCCGCGTGGCCGTGGCGCCATCCTCCAGCCGCCCAGACCCGACGCGGTCCCCGCCAGCAAGATCCTTGAGCGAGCGCGGCAACGTCAGGCTGCTGTAGAACCAGAGCGCGAGTACCGCCGTGGTTTCTTATCCTCGCCCGGTTGGCAAGTGCGCCTGACTCCTTGGTGCCTGGCTGCTCTGCCATGGGGTTTGCCGCACGTCACGCGAAGGGGCTTCTGGCGGGGCGCCGGCCACGCCGGCCGGAGCTGTGACTATCTTGTCAAGATCAGTCATACGGTCATAGCTTAGATAGGTGCCCCGGGCCTTTACCGCTGAGGAAACTGACCGGATCCGTGACCGGCTCAAGAAGGCCGGCAAGGACGCCTTCGCGCGGCGGGGGGTTCGTGGCACGACCGTTGATGAACTGGCGCGGGCAGCCGCGATTTCGAAGGGGGCGTTTTACCGCTTCTTCGACAGCAAGGAGTCCTTGCTGCTGCGCTGCTCGACGACTACGAGATCACTATGCAGGCCGAGATTGTGGAGGCCGTCCGCGGCGAGCCCGGCCGCGGGATCGACGTGCTCATCGACAGTGCCCTTCACGCCCTCGAGCACAACCCGCCTCTTCCGGTCCTGATGTCCGAGGAAGGGCTGCGGGTTATCCATTCCCGCCCGCCTGCCGAGCAGGAGGCGCTGCTGGAACGGGACGTCCGGCTCGTCGAGCGGGTGCTCACCGTGCTACGGGAGGCGGGGATCACGCTGACTATCTCCGATCGGGTCCTGCTCGGGCTGCTGCGGTCACTGGTCTTTGTGGGGCTGCACCGGGCCGACATCGGGGAGGACCTGGTCGACGAGGTGGGTGGGTGGCTCAAACGCACTATGCGGACGGCGCTGCTGCCCTCATCCGAACGGGCGGCGTCGTGACCGGGGCAGTGATCTGGACGCGGGGCCTGACACAACGCTTCGGTGAGGTTACGGCCGTCAACCAGGTGGACCTCGCGGTTGCACCCGGTGAGATCTACGCCTTCCTCGGACGCAACGGTGCCGGCAAGACCACGCTGATCCGGGCACTACTTGGCCTGATCACGCCAACCTCCGGCGAGGTGACGGTGCTCGGCACCGCCGTCAGGGGTGGCCGCACACCGCCAGCGCTGTGGGCCCGGGTCGGGTATCTCGTGGAGGGCCCGGGGCTTTACCCCGCCCTCACCGTGCTCGAGCACCTGCAGGTGGCAGCGCGCTATCGCAGCCTGTCACCGGCCTCAGTAGACGAGGTGGTCGACCGCCTCGACCTGGGGCGGTACTCCGGAGTGCGCGCCCGTGCGCTGTCCACGGGCAACCGGCAGCGCCTCGGCCTGGCGCTGGCGCTGATGCACCGGCCAGAACTGCTGATTCTCGACGAGCCCGTGAACGGGCTGGACCCGGCCGGTGTGGTCGAGGTGCGCCACCTGCTGCGCAGCCTGGCCGACGACGGAGTCAGCGTGTTCATGTCCACGCACATCATCGGTGAGGTGGCCAAGCTGGCCGACCGGGTTGGCATCATCCACGCCGGACACCTCCTTGAGGAGCTCTCCGGCGAGCGCCTCGGCGACTCCGGCCGCGAGCGGCTCGTCTCGACCTTCCGCAGCCCCGAGCTCGCGCGCCGAGGCGCTGAGGCGCTGCACGCCCGGGGCATCGACGCTCAGGCTCACCAGATGTCGCTGGTGTCCACGGCCCCCGATGCGGTCCAGCGCCCCGACCGGGTGGCCACCCACCTCGTCGAGGCCGGGGCCCCGCCAACATATCTCGGGATTGAGCGCGAGGACCTCGAACAGCACTTCCTGCGCCTCACCGACAGGGATAGGCCATGAGCGGCGGCTACCGGGCTGCCTTGGCCGCGGAGGCGCTCAAGGCGCGACGCTCGAAGATGCCGCTGCTGACCTTCATCGCCATGTCTGCTGCGGGCCTCATCGCCGCGCTGTTCATGTTTATTCTGGTGAACCCCGCACGGGCGCAACGGCTGGGGCTGCTCAACGAAAAGGCACACTTGTCCGGGCTCACCGCCGACTGGGCCGGGCTCCTCAGCTTCCTCGCCCAGATCGTCGCCGTCGGGGACCTGCTGCTATTCTCCTTCATCGCGACATGGGTCTTCGGACGCGAGTTCTCCGACGGTACGATGCGCTACCTCCTGGCCCTTCCCATCCCTCGCTCCACCATCGTCCATGCGAAGTTCACCGTGGTGATCGTGTGGTCGGCCGCGATGAACATCTGGCTAGCGGGCATCGTCCTGATCCTCGGGTGGGCGCTGGGACTGCCCGGAGCAAGCCCTCACGTCGTGATGCATGGGCTCTCCGGCACAGCCATCGCCGCCGTCCTCATGCTGCTCGTGACCACGCCGGTTGCACTGGTCGCCTGTGCCGGCCGCGGCTACCTCGCCGCGCTGGCAAGCGCGGCCGGGGCCCTGATCCTGGCGCAGGTAGCGGCCGCGCTCGGCTGGGGCGGCATATTCCCTTCGTCCATCCCGGCTGTCGCCGCAGGGCTCGCCCCCGGCACCCGCCTCGCCGCACCCGGTATCGTCATCGCGGTGCTCACCGGGCTGGCCGGGGTCTTCAGCACAGTCACATGGTGGCGAAGCGGACGGGCGGGGCTGTGATCGGACCGGCCACGTGAAATAGCTGTGCCATGGTTAGTCCCAGTCCCCGTCGACCACGCCAGCCCTCCTTCACCAGAATCTGTTAGCAAAATGCCGCAGTTCCTGGCTGATGCTGTACGCAGCCGGTGACTGCCCGTTTGCATGGGCTCAACCCGAGCTTCGTGACTGCTGACCTCAGCGCCTGGCCGCACTGGAGCGTGGGCAGGCTGCCCGCCGCCCTCAGCACGTGCCCGGTACGCCATGACCTGGATCATGGAGGAGGCTGTCGGCGCCACCACCCTGCCTGGTGTCGGCTTGTACGCCTGGAGAGGCAAGAGGCGGGCCGACCCACGCCGGGTTCGTCATCGCGACCCTCGGGCACATAAGGATCTATCGCCTGCTGGTCCACTGTGGTTCTACCGCTGACCAGTCCGCCTCCGGCGCAGACGGACTCCCTGCTGGTGGGTCCGATCCCGGTCACTCCGTGTAGTCGGGCGGTGGGACGGTCGGCCCGCGCGCACTCGGCTCGTTCTGGCGCAGGCTTTAGGGCGAGCTGTGGTCCTGGCGTCCGATTCATAATGGTTCTTCTGCGCTCTGGCCAGGCTGGTGCGCTGGACTTTTGTGACGCCAGCTCCTGGCCGCATTGCCTGGCGCGGGCGATTCCCTCCCATGGCGGTGGGCGGCAGGAGGGCCAGCGGCCTGCCGGGGCGGGACTTTGGCCCATTGGCTGATTGCCGGGTGCGGGCTGATGCTGACGGTACTGCTGGCGATTGCCGGTGAGTGCCGGCGATCGGGTCATGGCCGCCATTGCGCGCGGCTCGTTGCGGGAGGATGCGCGGATGAATGTGCAGCACGGCAAGCGGGTGCGGGTCCTTAGCTGCGTGTTAGCCGCGGTGGCGGTCGCTGTCGCCTGGGCGGGTGCTGTGGCGCCGGCGTGGCCCGCGGCTCAGGGCTGGACCACGGGGGTCAGGCCGCCGGGCGCCTGGGACGCCTCAGCCATCGGGGTGGCCCGGCCGGCTGGCTCGTGGGGCCGGGCGATCGAGGTGCCCGGCCTGGGTGCCCTGAACAAGGGCGGGTCCGCCGGGGTCAACTCGGTGTCGTGCGCCTCGGCGGGCAACTGCGCGGCCGGCGGGTCCTACGCGGACAGCCACGGTCATGGCCAGGGGCTCGTGGTCAGCCAGCGGCACGGCGTCTGGGGCCGGGCGATCGAGGTGCCCGGCCCGGGGGCGTTGAACACGGGCGGGAACGCCTACGTCGGCTCGGTGTCGTGCGCCTCGGCGGGCAACTGTGCGGCCGGCGGGGACTACCTGGACAGCCACGGTCATGGCCAGGGGTTCGTGGTCAGCGAGCGGCACGGCGTCTGGGGCCGGGCGATCGAGGTGCCCGGCCTGGGGGCGTTGAACAAGGTCGGGGGCGCCGGGGTGTTGTCGGTGTCGTGCGCCTCGGCGGGCAACTGCGCGGCCGACGGGTCCTACGAGGACAGCTACGGTCACTCGCAGTTTTTCGTGGTCAGCCAGCGGCACGGCCGCTGGGGCACGGCGATCGAGGTGCCCGGCCTGGCGGCCCTGAACAAGGGCGGGTACGCCGGGATCACCCCGGTGTCGTGCGGCTCGGCGGGCAACTGCGCGGCCGGCGGGTATTACTTTGACCGCCGCGATTTCCAGCAGGGGTTCGTGGTCAGCCAGCGGCACGGCCGCTGGGGCACGGCGATCGAGGTGCCCGGCCTGGGGGCCCTGAACAAGGGCATGATCGCCGAGGTGTTGTCGGTGTCGTGCGCCTCGGCGGGCAACTGCGCGGCCGGCGGGGACTACATCGATTCCACTGGTCAGGACGAGCAGGGGTTCGTGGCCGGCACCCCGAGCAAGCGCACACCCTCCCCGTGATCCTTCGGTATCTCCACGCCCCGCACCGGCCCCGGGAAGTAACTGCCCGAGGACATCCTGTTCCACAGCTTGTAGAGGTTGCCCCTCCACTGCTGCTCGAACACCCCGATGCTGACCGCGTCCACGCCCGGCGCCCCGTTATTGGCCCGGACCTTCTCCCACGCCTCATAGACGAGGCGCTTGCCGATCTCAAACGGCTTCACTTCCAGCCTGGGCCTGGCCCTCGGCTCCTCCCCTGGCGGGTTGGCCGCGGGCTGACCCTGGTCTGCACGGCTCCTTCGCTCCAGCCCCATTACAGGACCTTCCTCACTACTACGAGCCGTCCCGCCCCTGTGCCCCGCACCGGTACTCTGCCGCTCACGGTGTCCGCCGCTTGCGGTCCTCCCTCTCGCGGCCAGGGAAACCTCCCCTGGCCGTCGTTATCGGGGCGACAGGTTCTCCTGTTCCACGCCAGCGCCTGCAGCGAGCTCACGCCACCTCTACACCGGGCACCGCCAGGGCAGCACGCAGGCCACCCCCTGGCTGAGGGCACACCACCACGGCGCGCCGAACCCGGAGGGCCAGACCTCCATCACTGGCACAGCACGGTTCGTGCCGGCGACCTTCTACATCGCCTCACTCCCCTTTCAGGACACACCGCCGATCGGCGGGTAGGGTGCAGCAGACATGCTGGGCCGTAGTAACTGGGCGTTACAGGCTTCACGGATCGACTCACTGGCGACCAGGTGGCACCAGGGCGCTCGTGCGCTGGGTCGCTGCGTGCTTCATTGCATACGTGCTACCCGCTCGCGACCCGAACGTGAAGGATCTTCTTGTAGGTGATGGATGGTTGAATGCCATCCTCCCTGCTTTGGGCGGGTAACGTTCACGGCGTTTCGGTGCGTGAAACCGTTGCTGGCTCGCGTGCATCCCGCTGCCGCCGTCAGGTCGGCCGACGCATGATCGCTGAGCGAAATGGATTCCCTGTGTTCGCGCTCCAGTTCGACGCGAGCCTGATCCCGGCTCTCGCAAAGCCGGTATTCGTATCCGCCTGAAAGGCGGGTAGTGGATGAGATCGGGCCTGCGGCCCGTGAACGCGGGTACTTCACTCGCTCCGAGCTCGTCGAGCTCTGCGCGTGGAAGACGGCGCGGTCCAGGTCGCGAGTCGCGGCGAACACCGGCGAGGAGGTGCGGAAGACTACGAGGCTCGCGCTCAGAGCGACGGCCGAGGCACTGCGCATCTGGATCCCGATGGCCCTGTCCGGGGTTCGGTGGCCCACGGCCTCCGTGTTGCTGCATCTCGGGCACCGGGATCGCTATCCGATCCTCGACTATCGAGCTCTGGAGGCACTCGGGGTTACCGAGTCCGTGAACTACACGGTGCCTTTCTGGATTGCGTACGTCACCGTGTGCCGCAAGATCGATGACCAGACTGACTCCGGCATGCGGACCATCGACCGCGCGATGTGGCAATGGTCCAAGGAGCGTTCCCAGGAGCGCTGAATAGGCTTCAGCGCGCGAAATCTCCGATCGCGGTCCTGCACCTGACGAGCCGGGGAGCATGAGCGCTCCGAGTCCCGGTGTCAGCCGGAACCCAGTGCGGCCTGTCACAGTGACCGAGTAGAGCGGAGGGAGTCAGCCTGGAGCGCGACGATCATGTTGCAGAACCTTCGGGTCACGGTTGTGCCGCTGCACGACCAGTCCATCGCCAGTACGAAGGTCACTGACTGAGGCACCTGCCAAGCGGATGCCGACCTTGAAGAGATCTTCCCAGTTATCGAACACGCCCCTGTGATGTGAGCCGCGTCGCCTGCAGGTCAATGGTGAGAAGGATTAGGGGCTAGCTGATCGCAGGGACTGGCCCCGCCTTATGGCCACCGCGATCGGGGTCAGCCGTCCTGTGACCAGGCGCTCCGGAGGAGGCCACTGGCTCGTACCGATAGCTGGCCAGACCTGGACCCACTTGCCATCGCCGGACTCGGTAAGCCTGGGTCCGCCGCCTGAACTCAGGTGATCATTTTCCCGCCGCGACCTGGATCCTACGAATCTGGCCGATCAGAGTTGTGCCCAGCGCAACTGATGTTGTAGTTTAGGCAACGTGCCGGCCAAGGAGATCCTCGCGGCGATCCGGGAGCTGGAGGCCGCCGGGTGGCGGGTTCAGATCACCGGCGGCAGGGCACATGCCTACGCCAGCGCGTACTGCCCGGGAGGCCCGGACGGGTGCGCGCCGCTGTTCATCTACGGCACGCCCCGGGTGCCGTAGCACGAGGCGGCGAAGATCCGGCGGGCACTGGAACGATGCGCGCACTCGGGGAGGGACACGGCATGAACGTGTACTGGTTCGACCTGGAGGTGGCGGGCCCGGTCACCGGGGACCACGTCGAGGCCCTGGGCGATGTGCTGTCCGCGGCCCGCGGCATAGATGCGGCGGTCCAGGGTGATCACCGCGGCGGGCGGGTGATGTTCTCGCGGGAGGCCGACGACGCGGTGCAGGCCATCATCTCCGCGATCGAGGACGCCGAGGCTGCCAGGATGACGGTTACCGGGGTGGCGGAGGATCAGGTCAGCGTCGGCGAGATCGCCGAACGGGCGAAGGTGACGAGTTCCTCGGTGCGCTACTGGGTGACGGGCGAGCGCGGCCCGGGCGGCTTTCCCGAGCCGAGGGTCAGGCGCCAGCGCGGCAGCCTGTACTCCTGGGCGGAAGTGTCCGCATGGCTGGCCAGCGCGAAGCTCGGCGAGGTCGATCACCTTGCCGCGGAGGCGGCGCGGGCCTGCGCGCTTATCGGCGCGGCCCTGACGGTCCGCTCGGGACTGCGCGAGCTGCCCCAGCAGGACCGGCCGCTGATCGCCCGCCTGGTCGCCTGAACCCTGCGGCCGCCCCTCAAGCCGCGTCCGCCGGCCCACCACCCTGCGGGCACCGGGGACCACCCCTCCGTACACGTCCCGCCGATCCTTTCTCACCTGCTTCCGACCCACGAGATCGGCGCTCAGCTACGCTCGGTGACAGAATTCGCCAGGCTTGCCGCAGATTCCGTGGAACGGCTCGTGGAACGAGAGCTGGCGGCGACTGTGTGCACTGTGTGCTTTCCGGGCACATTAGCGGGACATCAGTGCAGGCAGTGCGCTCAGGGCGATGCAGCGGTCCTCTTTTAATCCCGTGGGTTCCGGGTTCGAGCCCCGGACGCCCCACGCTATCTGACCTGCGGAAAGTCCTGCTGCCTGGTCGGTGTCATGGGCTTGGCGTGGAACGACTCGATCCGCTGCTTCGGCGCACACAATGCACACAGCGCACTACCTGCGTATACACAGAGTCACCGCCCGCAGCGCCGCACACGGCGCGGTCGGCTGAAGAGGTCAGGCGCAAGGTCGACGGCATCCGGCCGCACCACGCGGGATTCCGATCACGGTCGCGCCACAATGGGCGATCATGACCGCAAGTCATCCGGACGACGCTTTCGACCGATGGCGGAACGCGCTGCTGGACGCGCTTTCAACTCCCGGCAATGTCATGGCCTGGCAGGACCGCCAGTACCAGTTCGCCTATCAGGTCGGACAGCTCCTGGTCGATTCCGGCGGTCCCGGCATCCCGCCGGTCAGTGACCATGCCGTCTACGGCGTCTACGTTTCGGGCGGAGGGCTGCTGTACGTCGGGCAGACCAGGGATGCCAGGCGCAGGCTGCGCGACCTGCCGGTCGGCGAGAGCCACCACCTGGCCACGACCGTCCCGCCCGAGACCTGGGAACGCGTCCTCGTCATCCAGTGGCCCGCCCTGATCACCCGCATCCCGGCGCAGGAAGCACGACGAGCCGAGCAGCTGGGCCCGGACAGCTGCGGCCTGGGCATCGAGTACCTGCTACAGATCACCTACCGGCCCGTCATGACCGCCCGCCGCAGGAGCACCGCCGGCGGCTGGAGCGCACGCCACATCGAAACGAGCCGCTCCCGCGGAGCAGCCGCCAGGGCGGCATGCGGATCGATTCGGCGGACCCGATCATTGGGAAGAAATGCGCGCCTTACCTGCCTCACGCCAGTCCGACGTTCAGCACCTACTACGCGGCCACGTTCAACTCGGGGATTACCATCGACATCAGCAGCCTAGTTGCTGGCGCACCCACCTCCCTCTCGCTTAGCGCGCAGACAGGATGGGATAGCAATGCCACCATCACCTACTCAATGGGTTCCCAACAACACGATATCTGCGGCGTTTCGGGTCCGCCCGGCGACAACCCTGGACGGCTCGTTGTCGGCGGCCACTGACGCCGCAGTGCGTACCGCCTGGAGGGCCGGTGCCCTGCTCGGGGCAGTGGCCCTGCTGGCGGTCTCGTGCTCGGCAAGCCCGGCCGTCGATACGGGGCCACTCGGCAAGGGCAGCGACCCGGGCGGTATCTGCGGGTTCCTGCACCCTGGGGAAGTGTTCTCGTACGGTGAGACGTTCTTGCAGAACACGGGCGGCTCCGATGCGGTGATCACCAAGGTTGACCTCGTTCATGCGCGCAACTTGCGGCTGGTCGCCTCGTATGTCGTCCCGATCAAGGCCAACTGGGATATGGGGGCCGGGGGCGGGTTCCCGCTACCCCCGGAGCCAGGGATCGAGTGGTCGCAACGCGCCATAGCGGTCGGAGCAGCCATTCCGCCGCCTGCCCATGGGGTGCGTCATTATGACTTGCTCACCGTGCTGAAGCCGACCGGGCCATTGGCCAGAGCGGAGGGCATCGACGTATTCTACCAGGAAGCCGGTACGCGGTACCACATGCAAACCGACTACAGATTCGTGCTGTTCGTCGGCAAGCAGTGCCCGGATAACTGGCCGCTGAAGTACCCGGATGATTAGCGGATCATCGGGTCATGAGCAGGCCGATGCTTGGCCTGTCGCCACAGCGGGTCGCCGGGTTATCCTGCAGGCAGTTCCACGCGGGGCGCATGCAGATGGGGATCTTGCCTGCGATCAGCAGCCTGCGGCGCACCCAGGCGTGGTTGTAACCCGACTTTTACTAGGCTAGTGCGCACCAAGCCCGGTGTTGTTGATCTTGGTGAGGGCTTCGCGGCGGCCTCGGGGATTGGGTCGGCGGCGGTGATGACGTGGGGGTCGGCCTGGATTTCGATCGTGCGGTAGCGGCGGGTGGTGCGGACGAATTTGCGGATTGACCATCCGGTGCGGTCTTCGATGAAGCGGCTGACGGCGAGAGCGGCGAACACGATCGTGAGGTGGGCTTCGATGGAGTCGCGCTTGCGGTGGTAAATGGGCTATGCCGAGGTTCGGGTTATGCCGACTGGGGTGGCGTTGATGCTGGTTAGGGCCGGGTGGGCCCTGGAAAGGTCGGCATAGTCGCGTCGCGGGATGCTCTCTTCTCTATCTGAGAGGAGAGGCTCATGGTCAGTGTTCGGGTGGAGTGCGAGGGCCCGTTGTCGGGCTGGGCTGTCGAGTTGGCTGCCGGAGTCTGGGTGTGCACCGGGGCGCGCCGTGCGGGTGTTGCGGGCGTTCGCGCGATTCTCGGCGTGGATGGCGGGGTGCGGGCTGAGCGCGGCCGACCTGGACGAGGACGTCGTCGATAAGTACATCCGTGCGGAGCAGCAGCGCTCGGGTAGCAGGTCCCCGGCTGCTTTTCAGTATCTGCCGCTGGCCAGACGGTTCTTGGCGCAGCAGGGAGTCCTAGTGCTGCGCGGCCCGGCCGGACGTGATCGCGGCGGGCTGCCGCGCTCGGCCGGCGGCCCGCTGACCGCGGTGATCGTGGATCTGGTGGCCTGGCTGCGGGCCCAGGGTTACGCCCGCGGCACGTCGCAGTCGGTCGCGTGCACTGCGGCGCGGCTCGGCGTGTGGATGGGCCAGGCACGGCTGGGCGTGCGGGAGCTGGACGACGGCGTGCTGACCAGGTTCGTGGCATCTGAGTTGCACGGCTCGTCCCCGCATCCATCCTCGGCGCGGCGGATCGTGACGGTGCGCAAGTTCCTGGTCGCTGCCGGCCTGTTTGCCGTCGCGCAGGTCAGCCCGCCGGTGGTCACGCCCGTGACCGAGTCCCTGGAGCGGTGGGGCCGGTATGTGCGCGACGGGCACGGCGCCGGCCCGAGCTGGGTGCGCGAGCAGCACGGCTGGGCCCGCGGATTCCTGGAACGGATCAGTGGAGGGCACGGGCAGATCCGCTGGCAGGATGTCGAGGTCCACGTGGTCAACGAGTACATCGCCGACCGCGGACGGGGGTACTCGCTGGCGTCACGGCGACATCTGGTCTCGGCGATGAGATCGCTGCTGAGGTGGGCGTTCGCGACCGGCCTGGTCGAACGGCAGATGGCACCCGGTGTGCTCGGGCCGCCCGGGCGGGCGCTGGCGGGCCCGCCGCAGTCGCTGACCCCTGGACAGGTCGAAGCGATCAAGGCCGCTGCCGACGTCACGACGGCGATCGGGCTGCGTGACTACGCGCTGGTCGTGATGATCTCCAGGCTCGGGCTCAGAGCCGGGGAAGTCGCCGGTCTGAGCCTTGACGGCATCGACTGGCACCACGGGCAGGTGTGCGTGCACGGCAAGGGCGCCATCACGGGCACTCGCCTTGCCGCTACCGGTGGACGTCGGTGAGGCTCTGGTGGCCTACCTGCACAACGGCCGCCCGCACGCGGGGCTCGATCGCGCCGTGTTCGTGCGTGAGCGCCCGTCGCTGCGGGGGCTCTCAGCCAAGGGGGTCTCCAGCGCCGTGGCTTCTCTGGCACGACGCGCCGGGCTGGGTCTCGTCCATGCTCACCGATTGCGCCACACGGCCGCGTCCGCGGTCCAGTTTGGCCGCCGGCGGAACACTGATCGAGGCCCGCGAACTGCTGGGCCACGCACGCACGGACACCACACGCTCGATCCTGCGTTTGCCTTTCGCGGCTCGCTAGGGCAGGAAACCTTGGGGCGGGATGAGTGGCGCCGATACCGGGATCTGGTGCATGCTGGCTCGGCGGACTTCCGCAACGAGATCGTCGAGCTGGTGTGCGACGGGCAGCGGGCGGCGCGGCTGCGGTACACCGGCACGCACACCGGCGTGCTGCTGGGGCTGCCAGCCACGCAGCGACGCTTCGAGTACGCTGGTGCCGCTTTCTTCGCCGCAGATTCCCGCCTTCTTACCAGCGCCTGGGTTCTTGGCGACCTTGACGGGCTCCGGCGCCAGCTCAGCTAGGACCTAACGGCAAACCACTTACCGCCGCCAGGGCTTCGCACGCGAGTCCTCCCAACGGCATGAGCGGATGAGTCCCGGCGATCCCTGATGGGTCGTCCCGACAGTACCGCGGATTGACTGGGCGGAGTTGTGGCCGCTGGTGCGGGTCATTCCGACCCTCGAGGATCAGGCTAGAGGCGAACTCAGGTTCCTTCAGCCGATGTCAAGACGTGGCCGGAAGCACGATTGCCGAAGGATGTTCGCTGTCGTGCAGGACCTCTTGGTCGGCGACACACATCCTGATGCCGGAGGCAATTGGATCGTCGGTTCCGAGATTGCGGTTGTATCTTGGGTGTGCACCGCTTGAAATCTGGAGACGGATGCGGTGTCCTGACTGGAAACAATGGGCAGTGGGGCTCAGCTGAATACTGAGCTGGTAAACGCCATTGGGGCCCGGCCGGTCCGATGGCGTCAGCCGTATGGTCCCGTCGCAGAGATTGATCGATTTGCCTCGTGGTGATACGTCGCAGAGTCGGACATGGAAGTCCGTGTTCTCGAGGGAGGATCGGACGTGCAGG
The DNA here is from genome assembly GCA_963850875.1 of uncultured Actinomycetota bacterium. Lineage (GTDB taxonomy): Bacteria > Actinomycetota > Actinomycetes > Streptosporangiales > Streptosporangiaceae > Chersky-822. The sequence continues at coordinate 1,176,104 of CAWKNA010000001.1, read as the reverse complement.
ATGGCTTCAACCGTTCCCATGATGGTTGTGTCGGTCCCCACGGGAGGGCTGGTGAACGTCAGGACGTCAGATCGGCGTTCGAGTTTGCGGTTGTCCTTCGGTCCTCCGCCGAGGACCAGCGCGCCACCTAGGTTCGGCGTCGGGTCGGCTGGGTCGTACCTGTAGCGGGACCGGCTAGCACCCGCGCCCGACGAGGTTGAAGAGAGCTGCCCGTTGTTATTGAGATACCAGCTCGTAGGTGTCGCTCTTGGCGGCCAAGAAGGCAGGTCGACCCACCGGTTACTACCCATAATCCATACCCGGACGGGCGAGGCCCGTAGTGCCTCCGTTTTTCCTCGCAGGTGAGCCTCATACCAGGTGAGGCTTTCTCGCAGGCCCGCCTTTACCCCAGCGAAGGACCCATGCGTCCAGGGACCGATGGTCAGGTAGGGATTCTTGCCGGCGTCATAGAGCGATCGGTAGTCGACGAGCAGGTCGACGAGGAAGAAGTCATACCATCCGCCGACCAAGTGAACCGGGGCCTCGATGTCCTGAACGAGCTTGGAGTGGTCCATTGCGGCCCACACTTCGTCTTCGGGGCAAGCGCTTCGAATGATGTCCTGAAAGAACTGCTCCGTTCGGCCCAGCGCCACCCTGTCTGCGTCGCCCACGGGCAACGTCGCCAAAGCCCGTCGTAGGGCGCTCCGGCGGGCCAGGATGGTACGGACCATGCCCAGGCGAGTCGCCGGGTAGACGACGTAGACGGAGTAGTGCCAGGCGAGCACCGTGTCAAGGGCGACAGTGCCGGCCGGTCGAACGACTCCGTATATGCGTGACGCAGCCATCTGAGGGACGAGCGCTTTCAGGGACGACGGAGCGCCGGCGCCGGCGGCGAGTTGTACGTACCCGTAATAGCTAAGGCCGAACATGGCGACGGCTCCCCCGAACCACGGCTGCGTCTCCAGCCATCGCAGGGTGGCCAGGCCATCCTGCCGGTCAGCCCGGAATGGCTCCCATTCTCCCTGGGAGCCGAAGCGGCCCCGGCAGTTCTGAACGACCACTTGGTAACCTCGTTCGACGATAAGCCGGCTCATCAGATCCGGTTTGTTCCCCCGCGGGGCATACGGTGTGCGCACCACGACGATGGGGAGCCCGGTGCTTCCTTGCGGGAAGAAACGACTGGCATATAGAACGGCACCGTCGGCCATAGGAACGCGAATGTCGGTCTGGCATTCGATCTTTGTCGCGACTGCTGGGGGCAGGTCGAAGATTCGTGACACAAGCCTGGTCATCACCGACATGACAATCCTCCCTGCGGTCCGTCACTCACGTGACTTGATCACGGCGGTTCGAGCGCCGAAAGGGCAAAAAAGCGGTCAACTTCGGCCAGAGGTTCGCCTCGCCTGGGCCGAACGCCACCCGGCGATGTACCTCGACCGGGTCGCGCGTGTTGCGCTCTCGAACACCTGGCAGCCAACTCCCCGATGTCGGCTCCGGCAACCCGAGCAGAGACAGATGGTGGTGGTCTTGCCGGCACGGTTGGGCACCAGATAGCCGAGCCCCCGGCGTATCTCGAGGTCGAGGTCATCGAGGACGCTCACCTCACCGCGTTGCTTTGGAGGGCCCGCTTGACGATGGCGTCAACGCTCATCGTGAACTCGTTCCCTACGTTGTCTGCGAGTTCTGTTCCGCTGATTCTTTCTCCGTTCTGCAACGTGATATCCGTCCAGGACAGCGTCAATGGACGAGCGTGCCTGCCGCGCGAACTTCTTGCTGAGGAGAGGCGTCGAATAGAACTCTGATTTCACTCTGGTCAGTAGCAGGTTGCCCTCGGGGCTGCGCACGTCGGCACCCAATGCCTGCGAGAGTTGGCGGTGCATCGCCAGCAGGCCGATCTCCATGGCCACCATCAGCGCAGCGAATGCGTGGAAATCGCTGATGTCTGGAACATTCTCGATCAGCCACTGCTGGGTGCCCGCCACTGCCTGGTCGAACAGGGCGGTGGCCCCAGGGCTACCGTCGATCATCGACCGTGCCACGTAGCGGTAGAGACGCAGGAGCTCGGGCTGAATGTCGGCAAGGAACGCAGGGTTGTCAACTTCTCCTTCGAGCACCTGTTCTTTGATGCGGGTGATCTCGCCCAGCGCGTAGTCGTCGCAAGCGGCGCGCAGCCCGTCCTTGGTGCCGAAATGGTGCTGGACGAGGCCGGCTGAGACCCGGGCGAGTCTAGCGACGTCGCGGAGGCCGACTCGATCTGCTCCGTGTTCGGTGAACAGATCCAACGCAGCGTTGCGGATGCGAGCTCGGGCCGTCAGATCCGCCGCGAGCGCATGCGTCGGTGACGTCGCAAGTCGTGGGAGGCTACCATGCATGTGAATCGGATCCCATACCACTGTATTGTAACGTTGCACTGGACCTGCCCTATGCAGTTGCCCTGCTCACGGCGGAGACGGCCCTGGAGGCCTGTCGATCGCACGCGTCGGCCGGCAGCGCGAGGACGCGGGCTCGGGTCTCGTCACCTGGTGGTGCCTCCCCAAGCCAACCGCTGCCGATACCCGGACAGCCGTTCTACCTGGGAGAACGTCAGCCGACCGTTCCCGCCTGCCGGGACGAGGTGGTGGAGGCGGGGCTACGACGCGATGGCCGCCGGCGGGTCCCTCTGGTCCCGTGCGACGGTCGCCAAGACGATGTTGCGGATGACGCGCCCGGCCCGCCAAGGCGCAACGGCTCAGTGCCCATCTTCGCCCCCTTGTCGAGAAAGGGTGAAGGTCAGCGCCGGATTGCCCTCGCCTACCTGTGGGCAGTGCGCTGAGCCATTGGCTCGTCGCGTGATAGAGGAGCTTTCATAGGCACCGCGTACTGTGCCGCCCGAGGCTCCAACGCCTCGGGTTTGACGGATGACTTGCTACGCGACGCGCCCGGCAGTGACGAAATACGCGCTGCTCACGCGTTCGGCCCGCGCCGCGACCTCCTCGGAGACACCGGAGGCGGCCATCGCCCAAAACGGCGACCCACCACGAAGATGTCGGTGACTGCGGCCCTCCAGCCGTGGGCCGCGAGGAAAGTCTCGGGGTCGTTGGTGCCAAAGCGCCAGTAGACACCACGCGACCGGGCCAGCTCGAAGAACGGCGCGACGGCGGGGCTTTCGAGGTAGTCGTGGCTCACCATGTCGATCCCGAGACAACTCGCCGGCGCAGCGAGCGCACCAAGATGATCGAGCAGGCGCGCGTTCTCGTCCTCGTCCAGGTACATGGATAGGCCCTCGGCGACGAAGACTGCCCGCGACGCGCGGTCGAATCCCTGGGAGATGAGCACCTCAGGCCAGCTGTCCGTAGCAAGGTCGACCGGAACGGCGATGCGTCGGCAACGGGGCGTCGCGTGCTGTCGGTCCAACACGGTCTGTTTCTCCGCGAGCACCGGCGCTTCGTCGAGCTCGAAGACCGTGGCATTCGCCGGGATCGGCAGCCGGAAGGCGCGGGTGTCCATCCCCGTTGCGACCATCACGACCTGGCGGATCCCGTCTATAGCCGCGGCGACAACGGAGCCCGGCACCGCGCCGCGTCCGACTCCGGGTGAGCCGCACCGGGCAGGCGATGCCCGGACCCAAGATCGGTCCTCCGGGGAGCCCCCGGCATGGACCGGCCGGAAGTCGGCGGCCCGCGGACGCCCGGGCATTCCCGCAGTCTGCCCGTCCGGAGATCCCGCGCCTGAGCCGACTCCCCGAACTCGCTCTTCTCCGACAGCCACAGCGAGTCAGCTACGTTCAGTCACGGCTCCCGCGAGCCCCGGACGCCCCACGCCATCTGACCTGCGGAAAGTCCTGCTGCCTGGTCGGTGTCATGGGCCTGGCGTGGAACGACTTGATCCGCTGCTTCGGCGCACGCAATGCACACAGCGCACCACCTGCGTATACGCAGAGTCACCGCCGCGGTTCCGCGCCACGGGGTGGCGCAGGGTCAGGCAGCTGTCCCAAGAGCGGCCGGACCGCCGCCGTGAGTGGTCAGGTCCTTGCCAGACCGCCACCGGAGCTTCGCCCGCCCTGAACAAGCGGAAGACCGGCGTGGCAGGTACCACGCCGGTCTTCTGCTGCTGAGCGTGCTAGCCGGTCAGGTTCCTGACCACTTCTGGTTGGCAGTGTCCTTGCACGCCGCGAGCTGCTGGACCGTCCCGGCGGTCTTGGAGCTGCCGGGGTCGGTCAGGCACAGGCCGTTCGACTTCAGCACGTACTCCCCGTTGGAGCGGTGCGTCCACGTCTCGGTGGCCGCGCCCTTGCAGTTGGTGATGGACACCTTGGAGCCGCTGCCGCCCGTGTCGGACAGGCACAGGCCGAAGACATGCAGCTCGCTGCTGGAGTACGACCACTTCTGCGCGGCGGTGCCGTTGCAGGTGTACAGGTCCACCGGATTGCCGAGTGTCTCCCACAGGCCGGCGTCGTCCAGGCACCTCGAGTTGAAGCCCTTGATCGGCGTGCCCACCGCCGCGCTCACCGTCCAGGTGAACGTCGCCGAGCCCGATCCCCCGGTGGTGTCCTTGGCCGTGACCTTGGTGGTGTAGGCCGCTGCGGTGGAGAACTTGCCGCTGATCACCCCGGTGCTGGCGCTGATCGTCATGCCAGCCGGCAGCCCGGTGGCGCTCCAGGTGAGCGGGTGGCCGCCGCTGGAGGTGCCCTTGATCGCCAGCGAGTACTTGCCGCCCGCGACGTTCTTGCGGTTGCCTGGGCTGGTGACGGTGACCGTGTCCCCGGTGGACTGCGGGGTGGACATCACACAGCCGGACTTGGCGTTGCTCCACAGCGACTGCATGGCGAACGAGCCGGTAGAAAGGGTCACGTTCCCGGCCGGGTCGCTGTCGCCCCAGTTCTCGCCCGCCCACGCGCATTTGTCGGCGATCTCGCCGCCCGACACGCTGTCGCTGCCGTCATACCATCCCGAGACCGGGAACGGGTCGGTGATCGTCTCGGCGTACTCGTGCCCGCCGACCATCGTGACACCGTCGTAAGTGCCGTTGGCGTTGATGAAGTCCTCACCGCAGCCGGTGCCCGAGTCCAGGATGTAGGGCAGGTTGGTGTAGGGCTCGTTGCTGCTGCTGTGCCAGGCGCAGTAGTTGCCCGTGCCGCCGCAGATCGACGCATAGAACCCCTGCGGGCAGGTGCCCGATTGGGTGGCGATCACGATCTGGGCATCGGCCGTGTCAGTGATGCCGTGGGCCGACGTGAACGCGTCTGCCTCCGCCGCGAGCTGGTTCTGGTCCACCCCGGTCGGCGGCGTGCTGGTGTCCTGGAACCCGCCCTCGTATACCGAGCCGCTGAACGACGGGCGCCCGGTGCCGTCGGAGTACTGGTCGGTGGTGGTAGACCAGTTGTCCTGCGGCTGGGCCCCCAGCCCCCGGTAGAAGCCCTCCAGGTAGGAGGCAGTGGCCTCCTGGCTGGAGTCGGTGCCCCAGGCCGGGCCCCAGAGCAACAGGTAGACGTGCGGGCTGTGCTGCACCGAGCCGCCGTTGTACAGCAGGTTGCAGTTGGGCTCGGTACAGCCGGCCGCTGGTGCTTTCTTCACCTTCTTGCCCACCGGGGGGACCACCCCGGCGATCTTGCCGTGCTTGATGTGCGGCGCTGCGGCTGCCCGCGCCCTGGCCAGGTTCATTACCGTGGCGTTCGGGGCGTGTGCTACCACCGTGTGCGTGCTGGCCCTGGCCGCGGCCGTGCCGCCGAGCGCCAGGCCAGCGCTCAGCATGGCCGCCGAACCTCCGATTAATAGCGTTCGGACAGGACGCATAGGATCTCCCCTCCAAAATTGCCGGGAGCCGTGCACATCCCGCGCAATTAACGCGGACCCTAGCGCGGGTGAGCGAACCCTACAAGCGCGAGCACTACGCTGCTACGTCCTTGTCCTTCCCGCACCTGATGCAGATGCTCACGCGCCACTGTCTTCACGCCGAAATATCCGCCGATCTGGACGCTTAGCGGGAATCGGTGTCGCCCGCCGCTGCCGCGCTGAACAGCTATTCTGTCGCGTCGGCTCATCTGGAAGGATTCTTGCGGCCCCCGGATCGTGCCGTGCGGCGGAGCGCCGCGGCTCAGGTCGCGGGCCAGTGCGGGCCGAGGTAGGGGTCCGGGTGGTCGTGCGCCCAGTGGTCGAGGACCTTCGCGAGCCCGGCGGCCATCCCGCCTCCGGCGGGCAGGTTCCTTTTCAGCACGAACACGAGCACCACGTCGCGCTCGCCGGAGAAGTCCGCGACGTTCTCGGTGACGACCGCCCGGCCCTCCGCCCGCGCTGCCGCCGCGACGTCGGAGTCCTCTGCTGCCCGCAGGCCTGCCTCTGCGACGTGGACCGCGTCGTGACCGTAGCTCTCCCGCAGGAGCACAGCGGCCGCCACTGGGAACATCTCATCGATCAGGAACGCGGTCATGCCAGCAGCGCCTCGCGCTGCTGCGACACGCTGCGGCTGCGCTCCGCCATGGACTGGTTGCGATCGATCCGCGCCCGGATCTCGGCAAGGTGCTCGGCGGCATAGTCCAGGGCGATCCGGATCAGCCGCGGATGCAGATCCGACTCCGCCGCCAGCACGCTGATCCGCTGCTCCTCGCTGCCGTCGAGTTCCTGCAGGCGCGCGATGACTTCCCAGACGTCCGGGCCGGCGGCAAGCGCGGCGCGCCGGTCATGCGCCTGGCCGCGGAAGACGATCCCCGGATAGTCCCGCTGATCGATGCCCTCGATGATCAGCTGATCCAGCAGCGCGGTAGCGGTGCAGCCCTCGCGCGCGGCGCGCGCGGCCAGTCGGGCCCGGGCGCTGTCGCTGATCCGGAACGATGTGCTCGCGGCCATGATGACCTCCTTCATACGTTCGAACCATTGTACCGCAACGTACTTCTGGTGCGCTACAACACGATAGCCTGCCAGGGTTCATCAGGAAACCCGGCCGGAGCAGGCGGCGCGCTGGGCCTAGGGCGCGGCGCGGGCGGCGGCGATGGCGGCGGCGCGGGCGAAGGTGTCGCGGTCGATCAGGGCGGGGTGGGCGTCAGGGACGTAGAAGCTGCCGTGACCGTGCTCGCCAAGCCGCGGGCAGCCCCGGCCCAGATGGCGGCCGGTGCGCCGGTCCCGGCAGCCCCGCCGCGGCGTTTGTGCAGGCAGTGCGCTCGGGGCGGTCCAGCGGTCCTCTTTTAATCCGTGGATCAGAGTTCGATCCTCTGACGCCCCACCTGCGAAAACGCAGTCTCCAGGGTAGCCGCCGTGGAACGGGCCGTGGAACGAGCGTATCCGCGGATTCCATGACCAGCCTCTCATGGTCACGCACAGCGCCCGCCCGGCCGTCACGACACCAGCGCCATCCCCAGAGCCAGGCGGAGTCGCGAGTCACAGGGGCACGATCACCGCGACCTAAACCTCGCACCCGCGCACCCGCTCCCTGCAGCAAGCAGCAGGCTTGCCATCCCGAGCAGCGCAATAGCGCACATCCACCGGCGCCATCCCGCGCGGCTCACCCCATACAGGACAGCCTGCACGAACGACCGGCCCGCCGGTGCCATCCGGGAGACCGCCACCCGCAAGCACCCTCGCCGTGGTGACCGGTCAGGGTGGCGCCGGGTGCCCACAGTCCCAGGTCGCAGCAAACACTGCAGGTGCACGCTTGCTACCTCGGGGGGACCGGTTCGGCGGCACTTCGCCCAGGATCGTGCATTGCGGAAGACGTCCCTCACGGATGCGTGGATCGGGCTGATCGGCGCGCTTGCCGGAAGCCTCAATCGCGTGGGCCGCGCAGTATGTGACCCGCCGGTCCGAGGTCCGGGAACGCCAGGACGCCCTCCTGCTGGAACAGTGCGCCCTCATCGCCGCCTTGTCCGAGGACTACCGCAACCGCGTCTGGGAGGAACGGAACAAGGTTGCCGCGGGCGTCGTCGCCGCGTGGGATCTCGGCGCATACCGGCTGGCTCAGGCGCGACTGCGCATCCTGCGCCGCGAGGCGGACGTCCTCGCGGCGCTTGAGGCGCTCGGCAAGGCAGGCACCGGCCTTGGCCGGGCATGGCGGCTCTCACCGCAGGATGCCGACAGCATCCAGGCTGCCCGGGAAACTCACCGGTCCGTCCTCAGCGCCTTCACCGATGCTCGAAGCTTCTGCGCTCCGGCTGACCAACTCGCGCCCGAGCGTGATGCTATTCGGTCGGCGTGAGCCGACATGCATCAGACCGGTTCCATGCGAGCGATCTTCAGGAGGTCACGGTGGGCCGCTCGCCGGGTGCTTGCCGATCTGGCACCGCGTACGACGGGCCGCGACGTGAGCCTGACAAGGCGCGCGCCCTATGCGGCAGATGAGGACGGCCAGCTATCCCCTGCGAGATGACGGTCGGCCTGACCTCGTCGCCACGACGGATGGCGGCGCTGCGCCAGCCGCTTCAGCACGTAACGTGCAGGACGGCGTTGGTACCCTTTGCGGTCCCGGTTAGCACGCCGTTCGCCTCTGCCGTGGGCAGGACGACCAGGTCGATCTTGCGGCGGCGGGCCTCTTCCCGGACTTGCTTCATCACCGGCAACGCGCCATTAGCACCGGTGCCAATTACCAGCCGGCGACACCGCAAGGGGATGTCCTCGGCGATCGAGAGCGGAGTGGGCCCGTACGCGCCGCGGAACCTCTTGGACGCGGCCTTCTTGGCTTGCGGGATCTTCCCGCGGTCGATGGTCAGATCGTGATCGTAGGTCCGCCGTCGACTCGTACAGAACCGAATGAGTACTCGGTGAATCGCACCCCGTGCTCCTACCCCGGCACCGGGATCCTATGGCTGCTACCAGCGATCGGTCCAGATACGTCGCATCCATGCCCGCGGCAGGGCCCGATCGCAAGCCGCAGCGGTTCTGTGCCGGCGCCCGGGACTCGAGCCGTGAGATCGCCGTCGGCCAGCCCAAGATGCACGCTCATTGGCCCATGGCCAACGTCGCGCAACAAAGCTCCGGCCACAGCGCACGGAGTGCGGCAACCCAGGACGCTGGCGCGGCGCGCCAAACGTCCTCGGCAACATTTGGTTCCGAGGTTTCGGGCTGCGCAGCGCCGGGCTCTGGTCAGCATTGGTTCGATCTCCGGACTTCCGCGCCGCTCCCTGGTTACGAGAGCCCAACCCTGGGCGCCTACTTCATGCAGACGCAGAACCGGTCCTGCAGCTCATCAAGGGCGGCCAGGCGCCCCAGCTCGAACGACTCGTCCCAAATCTCGCCGCGCGAATCGTGCAGAAGCTGCTGAACCGACGTTGGGACGGCGACGCGGAGAGCCTGGATGGGCGGGTTCCTCAACCCGTGCTGATTGACGTCAGCTTCCGAGTGCTGTGACCGACCGCCCAGGCGTTCCGAGCCGATGTGGCGGCCACCCCGTTGAGGGTCCCGCTCACCGCAGCCGCATCAGCGGCCCGGCACCGCCCGCCCTGCCGCCGGCGGCCGCAGCCATCCCTGGAGCGATCCCGCCCCAGCCACAAGTAAGAGTCCAGCCACCACTATCAGATGCGCCGACCGTTTCCTGCTCATCCGCCACATCCTCCGTTAACGGCCCGCGCCGGTCCGCACCTCGGGCCCGTCCGCAGGCAGTGGCCCGAACGGTCACGGTCGGCCACCACGTAGAACCTAGATCTCAGCGAGCCGCCCCCACTATGGGTTGGTCACGCTTCGCGATCACCTGGCGATCCCCACCCGCGCCGTTAGGCAACCTAGTCCCAGGCATGGGCGCCAGCGCCGCTCGGACGGATTCGCTGCCCATGGACCTCGGATACCGATGGTGTGCCCATGGCGCCAGCCTTCCGTGTAATCAGGTCCTAGCCGCCAGCCCCATGCCGCCGCATCCTTGGGAGAGCCGTTCCACTCGTTGCCCCGCCGCCGGGCACCAAGCCGGGTGAGGGCCCTTTTCGCTGGCGGATCGCCGCTCATCACAGCGCCTTTGCTGACATCGTCTCGGCGAGGTCACGATGCGCCGACGAGATGACATCCCGTGCCTGGTCACGCAGCCCGGCAATGTCGTGATGGGTCAGGCCGCTGGTCTGCAGGGGGCGTCCGACGGCGATACGCACCTGGCCGCTGTGGATGGCGTGTCTCCCCGGTTGCCAGATCCAGCAGGTGCCATGGATGGCAACCGGCAGGATCGGCACCTGATTGGTGACCGCGACGATGAAGGCGCCATCCTTGAACTCACCGATCGTGCCATCCGGTGAGGCCCTGCCCTCCGGGTAAACGAGCAGCGAATGCCCGGCCGCCAGCGACCGGGCGGCGGCCTCGTCGATCTGGCGGAAGTCGGGGGAATCCCGGTCCACCTCGATCATCCCGACAGTCCGCATCGCGCGCCCGAGCACCATGATCCGGAACAGCTCACGCATGGCCAGCACCCGCAGCGACAACGGCAGCGCCTGCAGCTGCGCCATCGGGTCGAGGTTGGACTGGTGATTAGACACCACAACATAGGTGGCGGCCGACTCGACATGCTCAAGGCCATGCACAACCACTCGCGCCCCCGCCGCGCGCAGCCACACCCCCGCCCACCACCGCACCACCCGCTCGGTGACAGCCGTGTCAGCCCGTGCGGGCCCGCGACAGTACACCACCAGGGCACCCGCCAGCGTCGCCAGCACGCCCGCAACGAACGCCGGCACCGTCCGCCAACCCAACCCATCCACCCTCTCAATGCCCTGAGTACGGCGGCGGGCTGTCGGCCCACACGATACAGCCGCCGCCAGCCGCCCGCCGGCCTGCCACCCGCCAGTGTCCCCGCACGGCCACACCGCGGCAACCGACATCCGGGCTCGCTGCCGCCTCGCTGCGCCGGGCTGCCGTCCCGGCCCGGACTGGTGACGACGCGATCCTGGCCGGCATTCCGGGGCAGTCGGAACGCCTCACGCGGCCGGTATTGGAGCCGGATCGACTCGTCGCGGTACTCGAGCAGGAAACCCTGCCGTCCGGCCGCAAGGCCACGGTGGCGTCCCTGGCCCGGCTCGTCCCCGGCCGCTGCTGGGCGGCCCGCTCCTGCGGGCGCGGCTGCCAGGGCCACCGCGACTACCAGTGGGCGCTGGCCGCCACCCGCTCGTCCCGGCACTGGGTGCTGATCCGCCGCAGCATCTCCGACCCGGCGGACCTGGCGTTCTTCTACTGCCACGCGCCCGGCGCTGTATCAGTGTCCCTGCTGATCAGCGTCGCCGGGAAGCGCTGGCAGTGGAGGAATGGACGCCACCAGCAGGGCAAAGGCCAGGTCGGCCTAGGCCAGCACCAGGTCCGGCTGTGGCACTCCTTCCACCGCCACACCGTGCTGTCGATGTGCGCGCTCGCACTGCTTGCCATCGCCGCCGCCCGGCCACAGCCCGCCGCCCAAGCCGCCGGCGGCAGCCCCGGAACCGCCGCCCGCAACGGCCAGCCGCACGCTTGGCGGGACACCGGGATCCTGCCCGCCACCGCGGATGTCCAGGGCACCGTGGAGTGCTTGCGCCTTTCGGATACGCTCCGACAGAAGAAGGCCCCGGGTGGTGCCGCTCGTAGGTGCACGCGTTGTCACTGTTCCAGTCGTTTCCCCCAGGGATAGAGTCTGCCATCTGTTCCGCGCGCCGCCTTCGCCCACTGTGCCTCAGTGGGCAAGCTCGAGGTCGTGCATATCGAGCCCTCTTTGCTGTTTCCTGTCAAGGGCTTCGGCGGGTTTTCTTTGGTGTGGGCTGGGGTGATGTTGGCCTGGCCGGGGTAGCGGGTCGTATGGTGGGGCTGGGCCTGGGAATGGCTTGTCCGAAGAGCTGGTGTTCGGGGTGTGAGCCGGCCGCCCTGACCCTTGCCCGTCACTCAGAGTGATGCTGTCGGCCGACGTGGCCTGAAGCCGACCTCGGGCTGTGCCCAGCGCGGGCGATCTGCTGGAGGTCGCAGTCGGTGGCCGACCCGCCGTGCTTGTCGAGCTTGCAAGGCGGCCACATCATGACCGACCTGACGCGCTATATGCGGACAGAAGCGCGTCTTGGGTGTCTGGCTTTTCGCGGGGAGGAAGTTGCGGGATTACGTGCCCTGGTAGGTACTCGCGCACTGGTACTGCATCAGGTTCATCCCGCCAGGCTCGCCACCGATGGCAGCGCGGAGGTGGTTTCCTGCGTCCTGCTGTGCCAGCACAAGCCGGCCGCGGGCTCGGCGTCCGGCTGGTTCGTCCGGCCATCGCGTCCGCGCCGGTGCTCCGCAGTGATCTTGAGTCACTGGTGCGGACCGCCCGTTGGCGGTATGTCCTGGCGCACATGCTGCCATCCGCCCAGGGTATCTGGGGCGGCGGGCGATCTGCTGACCGCGTGGGTTAGCAGCGACGCGGTGCCCCGATGGTCCCGGCTGGTGCCGCGGTGATTGCAGCTGGATGGTCCTTCGGGCCGGGACCCGATCTGAATCCCTGACCGTAAGGCGCCGTCCGCGTCGCGGGTTAGCCGCCGGAATGAACTGCCCGCAGGTCCGGCGGCGGCTGGTGGTGTCGTGCTTCGCTGGCTTGCCGTACTCACGTAGGCGGAGCTGGCGAAGGTACGACCAGCCGGTGAGGGTGTCGTCGGCGCGGAGGAGGAATGCCCGCCGATGGTAACCGGGCGTCGCGTACCCGCGCTGGCGATGTCCTTGCCGCGAACCCGGGAGCATCTGAACCGCCACCAGGTCAAAGTTCCGGTCGGCAGGATCGTCTATGCCGCGATCTCGCCCCACGAGACGATCATGGGGCGGCGATCCGGGCTGCGCAGGCCAGCGTTCGGCGCGACCCCGATCACGAGGGCTAGCAGCAGAACGGTGTCACATATGGTCCGCCCATGACTTGCTCGGTGGTCTCGACGACGACGGCTCCGGCCGTGACCTGGGTATTGAGCCAGTCCAGCAGGGCTTGCATGTTCGCCGTCGTGACCGAGTACGCGTCGCAGCCGCTGCAGATGTGGTGGAAGGTCAGCTGCACCCAGCCGCCGCCGTGCTGCTCGGCGGCAGTGACGTACCCCTCGATGGTGGACAGCGACGTGCCCTGCTTGGGGTCCGGCGGCGTCCTGGTCGCGTACGGGTCGGCTGGCGGGATCGTTTCGGCGAACACGCTCTTGTCGTTTACTCCGGCAACGCCGCGGCCGCTGTTGTCCCCGCAGTACTGGACGACCTGCGTCTCCACCGTGGAGTTGAAGTCCCCGAATGGGTATGCCAGTGACTCCGGCTGGAACCCGTGGCTGGCAAGATTCACCCGGTCCTGGCAGACCTGGAACCTGGCATCGGCGAGCTTGAGCTTCTTGAGGTCGACGTGGTCGACCGTATGACTGGCGATCTCGTTGCCGGCCTGACTGAGCGCCGTGAGCTGCGCCCAGGTCAGCTTGCCCGCCGTCTCGATGGTGCCGCTATTCACATAGAAGGTCGCATGGAATCCGTGGTTGCTGAGCGTACTGATCCACTGGTACACATCAGCGTTCCCGTCGTCGAACTGGATCGTCACGACGGTCACAGGCGCCGCATGGGATGCCGCGGGAAAAGCAGATACTAACCCGGCTACCAGGATCATCGGCGCCGCAGCCCGCAGCCACCGTCCGGACATTCCGTTCAGTCTGGTCATAGCGCCATTCCTTCCGGCGGCAGGGATCTGCCCCGCAATGGCGGGCAGTACGGGGCCATCAGACCAGCCTGGAGCCGGGAGACCCCGCGAGGGCTGAACGCGGTCTGCGGCACAGGCCATGAGCCGTTCAATGCCATGGAGCAGGCATTCACGCCGCCGTGGCCAGCGACCGTGCCATGCCCACGTGGTGACCGCCGTCGGCCCCGTCCTAAGCCGCCTGCGGGCTGTGACGTCATATCCGGCTCCGTCGCGGATCGATCCGGCCAGCACCCGGCACGAGCACTCGGATCGGCCCGGCGCTTGGGCACTCATCCCTCTTTGGTTAGGAACTCTTCCTAACCAAAGAGGGCCTGTCAAGCCCGCCGCCCGAGGGCGCAGCTCTTCCCGGCTGGCCGGCGGACTGAACAGCCACGATGTCCGCACACGCCAGAACCCGCGCGCAGTCGCGCGAAGGGCTCCCAGACGTTTCTGTGGCTGAGCTCAAAGCGGCCTGGCAGGTTCCGCACTATCAGAAGCAGCCGCGCCCGAGCCAGGACCGGCCCGGCGGTGACCGCGCAACCGCTTCCCCGGAAGGCCCAGTCCGCCCACGGGCGGGCGCTCCGCTGCTCCCCTGACAACGTCGCGCTCGATCACAGGCATATCCCCGCAGAGCGGACTCACTTTCATCGGCAGATCAGTATTCGGCGTGGTGCTCTGGTCCGGTTGGTCATCATCATCGCGGCCTGCCGGCTTGCAGGGGAGCGTGCGGACGAGGTGAGCGCCGCTGGCACTGCCACGGAGCATGAGCGCGGGCGCCGCGCCTACGGGTACGGAGGTGCGAGATTCTCCAGCACGCGGCTGCGCAGGACCTCGTACTCCTCGCGGAGCCGCCGCCAGCTGGCCGCTGGCGTCCGGGAGACGACGACGCCTCCGGTGATGATCTCCTCAGGCCGGAACTGCTCGCGGGTCAGGTCGATCTCGACCCCCATGCCGAGGCGGTTCCACCAGTGATAGTCCGTGCGCTCACCGGAGACCTGGACCTCTCCGCGGATCAGCTCGCCGCCCATCAGGTCGTTCAGGACCATGGCGGTCACGCCGCACTGGCCCCGCGCCGGGTCGCCCGGGGTCCAGTGCGGCCGGTCCTCTGGCGGGCACGTGTCGGCACCCCAGCTCATGCGAACGGCGCGCTCAATGTCGGACAGCAGCAAAGGGGCCATGCAAGCATCCTCGCTGCAGGCACTGACAATCGCACCCAGCGTGAACTAATGCGGCGGCTTGCCGCAGGGCGGCAGGCGAGGCCACCATCCGCGTACGTCCCGCCGGTAGGCCTGGTACTGCGTGCCGTATCGCCGGGCAAGGGCGGGCTGCTCGTACCAGCGCACGAACGCGCCGAAGGCGGCGCCCACCGCCGTCGCGTAGGCCAGCAGGACGGGCCGGCTCAGCAGCAGGGCCTGGCCGACGATAATGGCCAGGACCGCCAGGTACATCGGATTTGCGGACGTAACGGTAAAGCCCGCTCACGACGAGCCGCTCGGTAGACGCTGGCGGCGCTGGGGTGCCCGCGCCGTCGATGACGAACTGCGTGAAGGCGTAAATGAGCACGGCAGCGCCTGCGCCGGCCAGCACTGCCCCGGCGACCCGCACGGGCGCCGGATACGGGCTGCCCGTCCGCCAGCCGGTCAGCCACCAGGGCACCAGCCCGGTCACGACGCCCGGTGCGATCACCAGGAACACGGCAGTCCCTGCCGCAGCTGTCATCCTCCGCATTGGCCCCACCCGGCAGGCACTCCAGATCCGGCCTCGTTGCCGGCGCCTCGCCAGCGCCCGGCTCCCACCGCCGGCAAACGCGTGCCCATCGTAAGCCGGCTGCACGGGCAGAAGCGTCCTGGGAGCGGCAGAAGCGGATGAGTGGCAGGCGGCTTCAGGTCAGTCGTCGAAGACGTGCCAGCAGATGGCGCTCCGGCGTTGTTGATCGTCGAGAACGAGTTCACGGATAGCGGCAGGGAGGTGCGCCCGCTGCCACTCCCGTTCCCTGGCCCGAGCTCGGGCAGCGTCGTCGGCTGGGACGCATGCGCTGGCCGCCCTGATGGCGTACGCCGCAGCGCCCAGGTCATGGGCGGCGACGTGAGCCACCGCAACCGCCTGGCCCGCCGACAGTGCAGCGAACTTCGCTGGATCGGGCATCCCGCGGGCCGCGGCATTCGCCTGGAAAGCCGCTCGGTGTGCGTCACCCATACGCACCTCACCGCGGATCCAGGCTCGACCGACATCGATAGAGTCGCGGGGCCGGCTGTCACCTGGCTGATGATCCTCGAACAGATGCAGCACGTGCTCGGCGCACAAGAGGGCCCAGTCAGCCAGCAGTCGGTGGTGTTCGTCCGTTAGAGTCCCCCCGCGACGGATGGTGATCAGCCGAGGGTCGCGCTCTTTCGGGAGGATCGGCACACTCCCATTCCTATCAAGCTCGAAGCGACGTCGCGGAGGGCGGCATGGTCGCGCGTTCCGCGCGGTCGGCGGCATGACAGGACGTTGCGCGGTAGTTACAGAGGAGCGTATGCCTTGCGAGGCGCCAGGGAATCTGGTGCGCCGGCTCGGCGGTCAGTTGCTCTCGTCGCCCTCGAACCCTATGAGCCAGTGGAGACCGTAACGGTCGATGACTTGCCCGTCAGATGCGCCCCACGGCCGCGTCTGCAAGTCGTCCACGACCCGGCCGCCTTCGCGCTAAGACGGGAAAACCAGGTGCGCAGAGTCGAGGGAGCGGCAGTACCGAGCAGGGCCAGCATCATGCCTTCGGATCGCAATGGCGGCTCGTCCCCGGACACGTCGGCGCCAAACAGCGCGACGGGCCCCCGGCGAGGTAGCCGTGGGCAATGGCATCGGCCGGACCGTCGGCCCGGTTGAACTCCGCGAAGGTGTGCAACTGAACTGCGCAGCCAAAGATTCCACCGTAGAACGTCAAGGCTTCACGAGCGGTGCCGGGGAAATGGACGCAGGGCGTCAGGCCTGTCATGGATCAAGTGTTATGCACCGTCTGGCCGGCACACGCTGGTTCGCAGCCGGCCTTGGGTGCGCTCAGATCAGCCAGCTCTGCGCGTTGCCGACTTGGCAGAGCTGAACCGCAAACCCGCTCGTAAGGCGGTTCCCGCGCCGTGGCGCCGATGTCCGTGGGTCACGGCCGGCCGGGCTGGCGGTCCGTGCCGCGGCGGTGCGCGCGGCGCGGGCAGGCGGGCGGGCGCGGGATGAGAAGGAGAGGATTACGAGAATCGTTTGATGACATCGCGGATCCGGCCGACACAGTCGCGGGCGGGGCCGAAATGCGCAACCACGGCGAGCAGCTCACGGAGGTGAAGCAATTCCATCCGCTCACGCCAGCCGCCTGCGGGCGGGGGGTTCAGTTCGTGGTAGGCGTCGAAGAACCGCGCTGGGGCGCCGCCGTTGCAGTACATCATGCTCAGATCCGCTTCCGCCCAGGTCCAGCTGACGGCCGGATCGATGAAGACTGGGCGTTCCGCAGGATCGGCGACCATGTTGCCGCGCCACAGGTCGCCGTGCGTGAGAACCGCTGGGCTGGCAGGGACGAGAACAGGAAGCCGCGCGCACAGCCGTTCCAGGCCGGCGCGGTCGGACGCGTCCAGGGCCCGCTGCGCGGCGGGCTCCCGCAGGTAACGCAGGATTCTGCGCTCCGCGAAGAACCTGTGACCGTCTTGCTCCCAGGCGTTCTCCTGCGGGAGCCACCCCAGCCAGCCGTCATGGTCCCAGCCGTGCCGCGGCGACACGTGAGCGTGCAGCCCGGCCACCGCCCTGGCAGCCGCCTCCCAGAACGCGGGGACATCGGGGATCCGCGGGTTAAGCGCCTCAAGCACCAGAAAGGTCGCGCCGATGCTCAGCACCTGCGGTGTGCACAGCCCGCCGGAGGTCCGCAGCACCGCGAGCCCGGCTGGCTCCTCCGCGAACAATCCGCCCGGCGCCGCCCGGCCGCCCTTCACCACCACCCGCCGGCCATCGGCAAGGCATACCAGCCACGTACTGCTGACCTCCCCGCCATCCAGCCGCGTGACCGACGCCGCGCTCATCCCGGCCGGAAGGAAGTCATCACCCCACTCCTCGTCCCGGCCAGTACCGGTCACGGCTTCGAACTCCGGCGACAGCTCGCTGAGCTTCGCCCGCAATGAGCCCGGCGCGGCGAACACACCGCCGGGAAATGCGCCATGTAAATCCTCTTCCAGGTCTGCCGCCAGCCGATCCACTGGGAAGGCCCCTAAGGCGAACCACCAGCACTGCATGGACCAAGGTGCCAGATCCACCATTACGGCACCGGCCGAAGCCGCACCCATCGCAAGCGGATATCGCGCCAAATGGCGGCTCGGCGAGCGTTCTCCTGGCCTCTCCCGTCACTCAGCGTGATGCCGGCGATCGAGTTACCCGATGTCGACCGCCGGCTCGGCGCGCGGTGACTGGCCTGGAGGTCGCCGCCAGGCCGAGGTGCCCGTCGGTGATGCGAGCAAACGCCCCCGCCGGCCGGTGGCCAGATTCTGCCTGACCTGCCGCGCGCCGTATGCGGCAATTGAGGACGGTCCGTATTGGCGGCTGGACCTCTGCCGGTAGTCTCTCGGCGCTGTCCGGCGGGCCCGGGCTGGCTGAGCAGGACGCTCTTGTGAGGACTTCGGACGATCCGGGGCAGCGGGCAGAAGTACCCTGGAGCAATGGCCCGTATCAGCGGCCGTATCCGCATTGCGGCGCCGGTCGGGCGGGTATTCGACACGGCCGCCGATTCGCGCGGCGAGCCATCATTCAACCCGGCCATGACCGGCGTCGAGTTGCTCACCCCGCTGCCGGTCGGGCTGGGCACGCGATTCCGTGCGCGCATGGGCAAGGCTGGCGGGGAGATGCTTGCTGAGCTGACCGAGTTCGAACGGCCGCGCCGGCTCAGCTCGCGCACGGCCAGCTCGATGATGGAAACGACCGGAGGGCTGACCTTCGCCGCCGAGGGCGACGGCACGGTCATGAGCTGGGACTGGCAGGTGCGCCCGAGGGGCTGGATGCGGATGCTCGGCCCGCTGGTCGGGGCCCTTGGCGGCCGCATGGAGCGCCGGATCCGGGCCGGGCTGAAGCACCAGCTCGAAGACGCTGGATGCGCTCGCTCCGCCTGACCACGGACCACCGTCGCCACGGGCTCGCACGACCCGCCCGCACCGGCCGCCAACGGCCTCAGAGACCAGAAACACACCACACGCGGCAGATGCGGACGTTCTCAGGCCAGCCCGCGCCGGCCAGGCGGTACCGCCTGGCCGGCACAATCCTCAGAACGCTACGAGGAGACGCAGGTCACTGCCGTGATCACGGATCCGGGTCCGGCGGGCTTGCCGGGCCGCGGCTGCTGCCGTGCAGCAGGACGCCGGCGACCAGAGGCGGGTCGTCGGTCATCGGCACGTGCCCGCAGCCGGGCAGTGGCAGCAGCCGGGCCTGCGGCAGCCGCGCCCTGGCCATCAGGATCTGCCGGGGCCGCAGCAACCGGTCGCGAGTTCCCCAGGCAATAGTGACCGGGACACCGCCCGGCAGCTGACCGGTGAATGGCGTCACCTGTGCCAGGACCGCGTTCAGGGCATCGCGGGCGGCCAGGAACGCCGCCATGTCGGCCAGCGCCTGCTCGGCGGTCAGCAGGGACGGCCGGCTGACCACGGCGCCGTGGCTGACGGCGCGGCCCGCGGTGGTCCGTGACATGGCCGGCGCCGCCCGCTGGAGGCGGCTCGCAGCGACCTGCATGACCGTGAATATCGCCTTCGGATAGCGGGCCTCACGGTCGTCGCGCCAGAACCCGGCCGGTGACAGCGCGGTGACCGACGCCGCCCGCCCGGCCACCGCAGCCTCCAAGGCGAGCCTGCCGCCCAGCGAATTGCCCGCCATGTGCGGGCGCTCCAGCCCCAGGCCATCGAGCAGCGCGATCACCTCGCCGAGCATCTCCTCCAGAACTGGCCGGGCGGCCTGCAGCGGCGGCGACTGGCCGTGCCCCGGCAGGTCGACGGCAACCACGTCCCGGTGAGGCGTCAGCCGGTCAAGGACCGCTCCCCAGGCCTGCCGGCGATGCCCGGCGCCGTGCAGCAGAACCAGCGGCGGACCTGACCCCGCGCGCTCGAAGGCCAGTGCCATAAAAGCCCCTTACTCGCCGGTAACCACGGATCGTACCGCACCCTGAGAACACGTGCTCAGCTGCCGACAGGCGCGGGCTCCGGGCGTTCACCGCCGCGGAGCGATCTCACAGGCCGCAAAGGCAGGACGTGCGGAGCAGGCTCACCACGAGCCACCGCGCCGCGCAGCACCACCCCTCAACGCTGACCTGCCCATACGCCTCGCCCGCAGCGTCGTGCACGGCCAGATCCAGCCGCAGCAGCACGCCCTTGCGCTCGCTCACCGCGTCCCCCTCCCCCTCCCCGTGCCTGCCGTCAGTGCTACCGTGCCCGCCGTCACTGGTAGAGCGTGCCGGTGTTGACGACGGGCTGGGTCGCCTGCTCGCTGCAACAGGATCACGAGCAGGTTAGACACCATGGTGGCCTTGCGCTCCTCGTCCAGCTCGACGACGCCTTCGGCTTCCAGCCGCTGCAGAGCCAGCTGCACCATGCCCACGGCGCCCTCAACGATCCGCTGCCGTGCGCCGACGCTGGCCATGCTGCTGGCGCAGCATGGCCTGGGCGATCTCCGGAGCGTAGGACAGCCGGGTCAGGCGCGTCTCGATGATCTGCACTCCGGCCGGCGCGACGCGGTCGGTGAGCTCGGCAGACAGCTTCTGGGTGATCTCATCAGCGTTGTCGCGCAGTGACATCGCGCCGCTGCCCCGGTTGTCGTAGGGATAGCTGGATGCGATGTGCTGGACGGCAGTCTCGGTCTGGATCGCGACGAAGTGCGTGTAGTCGTCGACGGAATAAGTGGCGTGCGCGGTGTCGCGCACCTGCCAGACGACCACGGCTGCGATCTCGATCGGGTTGCCGTCGGCGTCGTTTACTTTGACCTGCGCCGACTCCTGACTGCGGATCCGGGTCGAGAGCGCGATGCGGTTGGTGAACGGGTTGACCCACTGCAGGCCGGACTCGCGGATGGTGCTGCGGTACTTGCCGAACAGCTGGACTACATGCGCGCGGCCGGGCACGACAGTGGTGAGGCCCCGCAGCAGCAGGGCGCCGGCCACAAGGACGAGGGCGCCGAGCCATACCAGGGCTGTCGCAGCGTCGCCGCTGAAACGGCCGGCCAGCGAGAGCGGGGCAACCCCGACGATCAAACCGGCAAGCCCCAGCACCAGCATTCGTATGCCGGGCAGGAACCAGGCCCTGCGCTCGGGCGCCTGCTGACCGGAGAGCTGGTTGCGCTCTGCGTCCTGGACCTCGGATGTCATCTGAGCCACCTCCACTTGACGTACCAGATACCACGCGCTTAGCATACTGATATCAATTTAATATGTAACGACCGCCGGGCATGGCGCGTCCCGCCGGGCGGCCGACGGACAGGGAGGCGGTCATGGGCGGAGCGGGAAGTGCGGCCGCCGGGCGGCTTGACATCCGGGCCGGCCGCCTGATTGTCCCCGCCAGCCAGCCAGCGCGGCGTGATCGCGCTGAACGGCGCGGGGGACGCGAGCACCAGAGCCGTTCCTGCGGTGAGCACGGAACGTAGCGCGATGATGCCGACAGCTACGCGGCCATCCGCCGCGTCACCGTACGATCCGGACGAGCCGAACCTGATCCGAACCGGGGGAGTCGTGCGACGCCTGCCCTCGTTCAGGCAGCCGGCTGGGAAGGCCGGCCGCAGCCAGCATGGGAGAGCAGCCAGGTGAGGTGCTTCGTTACCCGGACCGGAGTTGCCGGCGTGACCCTGCTGGCTGCCGCGGGCCTGGCTGCCGGCGGCTGCGCGAGCAGCACGAGCAGCTCGAGTGTGGCGGGCTGTTTGGCTAAGCCCGCGGCGGCGGGCACGGCAGGTAGCGGGCCGGGCGGCTCGGCTAATCCGGCGGTCGCGGCGGGCTGGACGCTGCCGGGCGGCAACCTGGCCAACACCCGGGATGTCGCGAGCGCGATCACCGGCTCGAACGTCGCCACACTGGGAGTGGCGTGGTGCGTGCCGGTCGAATCGACGGGTGCGGCCGGTGCCGCTGGCTTTCCCGATGGTTACGCGACGACGCCTGTGGTGGTGGACGGCGTGGTGTACCTGCAGGATCTTGAGTCGAACGTGATGGCGATCAGCCTCGCCACCGGCAAGGTGCTGTGGACGCACAACTACAACTCGCCCAACGGCGGGCCGGACGGCGTCAACGTGGCCGGCGGAGTTGTGTACGCGGCGACGAACCACGCCGCGGTCGCGTTGTTGGCGGCGACGGGCAGGCAGTTGTGGAGCCGGACGCTGATCGGCAATGACCACGAGGGCATTGACATGGCGCCCGGTTACCACAACGGCACCGTGTACGTGTCGACCGTGCCGGTTAACCCGACCGTCGGCGAGTATCTCGGCGGCGGCAAGGGGACGCTGTGGGCGCTGAACGCGAACACTGGCGCGCCGGAATGGTCCTGGGACGAGGTGCAGAACCTGTGGGGGAATCCGGGCATCAACTCCGGCGGCGGCCTGTGGGATCCGCCGTCGTTCGACAACCAGGGCAACATCTACATCGGCATCGCCAACCCCGGCCCAATCGGCCAGAGCGGGTGGCCCAAAGACTACCCCTGGGGAACCAGCCGGCCGGGCCCGAACCTGTACACCGACTCGGTCGTCAAGCTCAGCCCCCAGGGCAAGCTGCTGTGGTATTACCAGCTCACCCCGCACGACCTGTACGACTGGGACCTGCAGGACTCGCCGGTGCTCACCACCGCGAACGGGCAGCCGGTGGTGATCGGCGGCGGCAAAGCCGGCATCCTGATCGAGCTCAGCGCGCAGACCGGCAAGCTGATCTGGAAGCTCTCCGTCGGCGTGCACAGCGGGCACGACAACGACGGGCTGCTCACCGAGAACGCCACCCCCACCTCGCCCATCCCGCTGCCGGCCAGGTTCACCCTCGAACCCGGCGTGTTCGGCGGCATCGAATCCCAGCTGGCCAGCAACGGGACGACGATCTTCGCCGCCGTCAACAACCTCGCGGTGCCGATGTCGGTCAAAGGCGTGACGGAGAGCTCCAAGGCATTTGAGGCTTCCATCTTCAAGGGGACCGGCGAGATGATCGCGGTCAGCCAGGACACCGGCAAGATCGAATGGGACGACCAGCTCCCCTCCTCGCCCTACGGCGCCGCCGCGGTCACCAATGACGTCGTGTTCACCACCACCTACAGCGGCTATCTGTACGCGTTCAACGCGGCTACCGGCGCGATCCTGCTGAAGACACCGCTGTCGGCCGGGACCAACGCCCCGGTCACGATCGACGGTGACTACGTCATCGCCGGAGCCGCCGTGCCGTCGCTATCAAAGACCCTGCACGCACTGATCATCGCCTACAAGCTCGGAGCCACGGGCGGCAAGCTCCCCGGCACCGGCGGCCCGTAGCCGATGTCCAGGGGCATCGTGATGGACCAGCTGAACGGCTGCTGAGGAGGAAGAGATGGGTGAGCCAGCTATCGAGGTGCGCGGGCTGCGCAAGAGTTTCGGTGCGAAGGAGGCGGTGGCCGGGGTCGATCTGGAGATCGCGGCCGGCTCGCTTGCCGGGCTGGTCGGGCCGAACGGGGCCGGGAAGACCACGTCCCTGTCGATGATGACCGGGCTGCTGCGGCCCGATGCCGGCCAGGTTGTGGTCAACGGGCTGGATGTGTGGGCGGACCCGGTTGCCGTCAAGTCGGTGATCGGGGTGGTGCCGGACGAGGCCAGGCTGTTCGAGCGGCTGAGCGGTGCGGAGATGCTGGAATACGCCGGGCGGCTGCGCGGCCTGCCCGTCGCCGAGGCGCGCTCACGGGCCGGGCAGCTGCTGGACGTGCTGGACCTGGCCGCCGACGCCAGGCGGCTGGTCGCTGACTACTCCACCGGCATGCGCAAGAAGGCCGCGCTCGGCTGCGCGCTCATCCACAACCCGCCGGTGCTGTTCCTGGACGAGCCGCTGGAGGGCGTGGATCCGGTCTCCGCCGATGTGATCCGCCGGCTGCTGACGCGGCTGGCCGGCTCGGGCTCGACGGTGCTGTTCTCCAGCCACGTGATGGAGCTGGTCGAGCAGGTCTGCGATCACGTGTCCATCATCGACAAGGGCAAGATCGTGGTTACCGGCACCACCGAGGCGGTGCGGGGCGGCAAGACACTGCAGCAGGCGTTCATCGACCTGGTCGGCCCGCGGGCGAGCGATGAGGAGGTGCTGTCATGGCTCGGCTCCTCGTCCAGCTGAAGCTGCGGCTGCTGCTCAACGCGCTGCGCTCGTCCACCGCTGCCCAGACCTCGTTCATCATCAGCACGTTCTTTGCCTTCGTGGTCGCGGTCGGCGGCTTCTATGTCCTGGCCCTGTTCCGCGGCCTGAGCGCGTCGGTGGACCTGACCACGGTCATCTTCACCGTGTTCGCGTTCGGCTGGCTGACCCTGCCGATCTTCGCGTTCGGCCTGGACGGCACCCTGGACCCGGCCGCGCTGCAGCTGTATCCGCTGCGCACCCGCCCGCTCGCGGTCGGGCTGGTGGCCGCCTCGGCCGCCGGCGCCTGGCCGCTGGCCAACCTGCTCGCCCTGCTCGGGGTGACCGTGGGTCTGGCCGCCGGAGCGCTCGGCGTGCTCGTCGCCCTGATCGCTGTACCCCTGCAGGTGCTGTTCTGCATTACGCTGGCCCGGCTGGTGACCACCAGCATGGCCAGGATGCTGCGCTCACGCCGCGGCAAGGACCTCGCGGTCTTCCTGTTCATCCCGATCTTCGCCCTGATCGAGCTGCTGGGCCAGGTGATACCCAATGCAGCGGCACACGGCGGGATCACCGCGGCCAGCTTCGCCGGCGTCGACGCCTGGATGCGCTGGCTGCCGCCTGGCCTGGCCGCGCACGCGATCCAGGACGCCTCGCACGGCCATCCCGGCACCGCGCTGGCGCGGCTGGCGCTGCTGGCCGCCGTCATCATCGTGCTGGGCTGGCTGTGGGTACGCTCGCTGGGCCGCGCCCTGGTCACCGCCGACACCTCCACCGGGTCCTCGCAGCTGCGCGGCACGACGCTGCCGCTGGCCCGCTACGGGCTGCGCGGCGCCGTGGCCGCCCGGTTCTGGATCTACCAGCGCCGCGAGCCCATCTCCCTCGTCTACTGGGCCATGACCGCGGTCATCATGGCTGTCGTATCGGCCAGCACCATCCTTGGCCCGCACCAGCATCCCGGCGTAGTGATCGCCAGCGCCGTCATCGGCGCCGGATTCGTCGGCTACTTCCACGCCAACTCGGTCGGCCTCACCGGCCCGCCCTTCATCATCGAGGCGCTCGCGCTGACCAGCCGCCGCTCCCTGCGGGCCTACTTCTCCGGCCAGAACCTCGCGCTCGCCGTGATCGCCGCACCACTGCTCACCGCGATCAGCTTCGGCCTCGCGGCCGCGGTCAGGCATCCGAATCAGGCAGTACCAGCCACCGCGGTCGCCCTGGCCGGCCTCGGCGCAGCCCTCGGCCTGAGCAACATCCTCACCGTCACCCTCGCCTACCCGATGGCCACGCGAACCGGCAGCCCCATGCGCCAGGCCGCCCCTGGATACGGGTCCTACACCTTCGGCGGCATGCTCGCCAGCCTGGCCGGCGTCGCCGTCGCGGTCACCCCGGTCATACTAGCGGCCGCGTTCACCAGCACCGCCCCGGCCGCGGTCCGGACACCGGCACTCATCATCTGCTCCGCCGCCTACGGCCTCGCGCTGGCCTGGGCCGGCGTGCAGATCGCGGCCCGCGAAGCCGAGGCCAGGCTGCCCGAGCTCTGCCAGATCGCCGTCCGCAGCACGGTGTAGAAACAGATCCGAACCCGACACTCCACCCGCCGGCAGTCTCGCTGTACTTCTCACCCTGCAGACCCGCCGAGGCACAGCCAGAACACCCAATTCCGTGCCTTCCAGCCACGCCGATGACGCCACCCACCACCAGCGCCGTATCGGCAGGCTGCGCCCGACCGTCCCACGACTCGCGCATGGGAGCGCGGACTTCCGCATTGAGGGCTGCCGTGTTGAGCGCGTCAATGACGTATGAGTATGCATAGGAGATCATCGCCATGCGCAATGGGGTCCGCACTACTTTCGGCATTATGCCGGTGATCCTTGTCAAGTTGATCATGGATCTTTGTTGTAGCGGCGGTCTTGCTACCCGGCGAGGCCTGCTCGTCCGGAATGAGGGCATCCCGGCGAGCTTCGTCCAGACCCGGCGGTAGGCGATGGTGGGCAGGTCGCCGCCGCGCACTCCGATGAACCGCCGACCGTCCGGTGCCGTGCCGAAGCCTCGGATATGCGCTCGCAGGACCGGCTGCTCGTGACGACCGGCGGCGGGCGGCACTGGGTCACCGCCGTCACTGCAGCCACGCAACTCAACCCCGAGCACCCCCGTCGCCGCCCTCGGCTTTGAAGGCTCCCGCACCGGCCGGTGGATCAGCGACCCGCACTCCATCTGGATCACCAGGGACGCCAGCCTGACCTGGCACCGGCGGCCGTTGGCCGGATCGCGATAACCTGCCGGATTACCAGGTGCGCCCTGTTATGCCCAAGAACTGATCCGATGCGAGCAGATCACGCAACTGGGCACCGGTGTCCGGACCGCCGCAGGTCACCAGCGCCGGATAGAAGCCGACCAGATCAACAAGCACCTGCCACGGCTCATCGAACTTCGCCCGCTTGGTCGCCGTCTGCGGGGCGAGCCACCGGTCAAGAATCGCCCAGGAACCTTCCCGGTCAAGCTCGTGCGACCGGAAGCGTGCAAGTGCCCAGAGCACTGCGCGCGACTGGGCGTCGAAGCCCGGATCGAGCCGGTCGGCCAGGTGGTACCAGTCGGGCAGGTGCGCTGGCTGCAGATGGAGCACCGAGCCGGTAAGGGCGGCGGCCACATCGCTGCTGTTGGTTACGCCATCGAGTGCCGAGCTGAACATGGCGAAGTCCGCTAGACGGGCCCATCGGACCGCGATCGCGGCGTTCAGGGCCGACCTCGGCCCGCCTCCCAGGTCTTTGAAGCTGCCGACAGCCTCAGCGACAGTCCTCAGCTGGCGCGGGCTCATCGAGGGAACCAGAAGTGTCACGCTGGCCGCCCAGGTATTGGCGCGGGAGAACAGCGGGCGGGAACCGTCAAGGAAACCATCCCGCACTAGCCGCTCGAGCACCTGCGCCCGCTGTGGCCACGGCAATGCCTCGAGCACGGAAAGTTCGTGCACATTGCGGCTCTTCAGGCCGAGCAGATCGAGCATCGCCGCAACCCGCTGCAACTCGCGGCGGGGATTGCCGGCGTACTGAGCCAAAGCCGCCCGCGCGGTCAGCGAATGTTCGGTGCCAGCGATTCGTGCGATCAGATCTGACCGGGCGATGTCGGCCTCAATGAGCTGATCGCCACAGGCGGCGATCAGCTGGGCCGTCAGCCATGGATCGGTATCCCTCAGGTCGACGAACATGATGAACGTGGCCAGGGCACCCATTCGAGCGCAGATGGCCTGGAAGGCGGCCCGGACGAGCCGTATCCCCTCGATCGGCTCGACCGACGCGCTAGCCGACAGGCAGTAGTCGACCAGGTCATGCACGGTGTCGTCATCGACCGGCAGTCGGGTCAGCGCCTGCGTGAGCACGGGAACGACCAGTGTCGCCGGGAGCGCCGCGATCACCTCCAGGCAGCGATCAGACGACACGAGCCCGTCAGCAGCAGCGACGAGCACGGCCGCCAGGCGCAGTGACTGGTCCGCGGGTAGGACGATCTCGTCGCCGGGTGCGACCCAGCCGGCCCCGATTCCCGCGAGCCGCACCGCGTCGGGCCATGTTCCCCAGACCAGCTCACCGGAGCCAGCCTGTCCTGCCGCTCGGACGAGCGCCGGGAAGACGGCGGCTCGCGCCTGCGCTTGGAGTGCTGGTTCGACGCGCCGAGCGAGGCCGACCAGGTCGGCGAGGTCCTGCGGCCCAAGGTGCTCTGCGATGGCTGCCATGGCATCGAGCTCGACTCGCGCCGTCTTCAGGTAGTCGATGGCTAGACGGCCGTGACCTGACCGGGCCAGGTCGACGAGGAATGCGCGCCGATCATCATAGGACCTGATATTCCCGAGCGGCAGTCGCATAGGCGAAAGCTCGCCCAGGATTCGCGCGGCCCGCCCGCCATGATCGGTGACCAGCAGGCCGGCCAGTACCCGCATCCGATCCGCGACGGGCACGTTCTCACTGCGTCGCAGGATCTCCTGGCGAAGTCCGGCAGGAGCCACACTCGCCAGCTCGGCCAGCACGTCCGCGTGTATGCTGGCGGCGCGCTCCGGACCTATGCGGCGGGCCGGGGCGGCTTCGGTCACCGGGTGCCTTGGCGCGGCATCCAGGAGTTCGCGGCAGCGTTCGGAGAGGCGCCGCTGGCCGAACCACGGAGCGGCCAGCTGCACAGCAGCGGCCAGATTCCCGATGTCATCGGGGGGTATGGCGAAAAGCCCGAGCAGGTAGTCACCGGCGTCGACGCCGGGTTCCACCTCCTTCAGAGCTCGCCGTGCCTGCTCCCGCGACAGGCTCCCGCGCAAGCGCGCGGCAAAGTTCCATAGGTCGAAGCGGCTGAGCTGCCCCGACCATTCACGAATCGCCGCCAGGAGCCTACCTGCATCTCGCGACGGCAGACCCGGCAAGGCGCCGGCCGCCGCGTTGCACGCTTCGGAGAACCGGCCAGCGGCGGCTTCGGCCCGTGCGAGAGCCACCGCGTCCTGGCTGCGGCCGCCCGCCGCGAGCAGGCGCGCGACAGCCAGGGCCGCCTGGCCGCGCTCGTCGTGAAACTGGCCATCAAGCAGGTCGTACAGTTCGAGGACGGCGGACACGTTCTGGGGATGAGGATCGAGTACCGCTGCCACCTTTCCCAGAGCGACTGCCCGTTCGGTGCCGTCCCTGATGCTCGCGACGTATTGCAGCGCCCGTGCATGTGTCCACTGGCCGGTCTGGACCAGAGCGGCAGCCAGGTCAGCGGACGTGGACTTGAACTGGCTCTCGATCTCCGCCAGCCTAGCCGTCGCGGCCACGGCGCAGGCCAGTGCCGGCGCCGCCCGCCCGGCAGCGACGGCCTCGCCGTTGAACCGCCTGGCCGCATGAAGCAGCCTGCCGAGATCCTCCCGGTGCGGCAGGTAGCGCGCCGACGAGCGTCCGCGCAAAGCGGCCCACACAGGCGCGAGCAGGTCGTTCCACCGGTCCGTCCAGGTCTCCGCCTCGGCGAGCCGTTCCGCGTAGTGCCGCGCCACGTAGCCGTCAGGGTCGGTGTCTGGGCGCAAGGCGAGGTCATGACACCAGTCGAGCAGTTCACCGCCCAGCAGCGGCAGGTCGGCGCCGAACTGCCGGATCGCGCTCTCCAGGAGCGCGTCATGGGCGAAGGACCACGCCGCCCCGCCCGCTATCTCAGGATCGCTCTGGCTGAACACAGTGCGCGCGAGCTGGCCGTTGAGAACGTCGGTGACCTCCACCTGAAGCACATCTGGCCGGGTGCGCCGAAGCAGGCTGGTCAGCTCGGTCGTGGTGAGGCCGCTGGCGGCAGCTGTGAGAATTCCAAGCAACCGAGCAGCCAGCCCGCCTCCGGTCCTGGCCAGCATCAGCTCGCGCTCCGCGAGCTCCGCGATCTGACCGGCCGCCTCAGACGCGCTTAGCGGCATGACCTGGCCGGTGAGCGGATGCCGGCTCGGGAGGCGCACAGCGACACCGGCCCTGCTGGCCACGAGCAGCCACGCACTGTCCGGCAGCTCCCTGGAGCCAGGGAGCCACGCTGCGACCCGGAGTTCAGGCTCGGCCGTCTGGTCCTCATCCAGGCCGTCAACGAGGACCAGCAGCCTGCGGCCCCGGTCCCGTGACGCTCGCGCGGCGTCCTCAAGCAGCTCAAGGAAATCGTCACGCTGGTCGCTGATATGTGGCGCGAGCGAGTAGCCACGGCCATCGGCGTGCCTGGCGAGCTGCCGGTTCAGGACGTCCAGGGCGTAACCTGCGTCGGCAGCACTGCTCGTGCGGCGGAGGAAGCAGGCGGCTATGTCCAGGTCCTGCGGCGGGTGGAGGGCGAACCATGCCAGCAAAGCGGTCTTCCCGGCAAAGGCGGCACCTTGTACCCACCGCCACCGCTCCCGCGAGGCGACGAACGAGGCCAGCGCAGCCAGTTCATCGTCGCGGGCGACCAGCACTGGCGGCGCCAGTCCCGCTGCTACTCGCTGGGCCCGCCGTTCGGTCAGCTCCGCCGCCGTGGGCGGAGTCACGTTCGCCAGCTCATCTGCCGAGCTGCCCAACTGCGGCAATGCCTGCTGCCAGCGGACGAGCTGCTCCGCGCTCTGGGTGGTGAAAAGGTCTGTCAGCGGGCGGACTGTCAGCACGCCGGCGGACTCGTCGCGATGATGCTGGGCGACGACGCCGACAATTCGGCCGGAGGCGAACACCGCGGCGCCCGACATTCCTTCCCACGGCGACCGCGCCGCTTGTGGCGGGTCATCCGGCGACTCTGCCGGACTCGTCTGGCTGGCCAGGCCTTCCTGGCGTGCCTGGGCAACGTGGTCGGCCGAATCGGCCGGCGCCGCCAGCACGACGAATTTGTAGGTATCGGTCTTGACGTTCGACGCCGCGTTGATCATGCCGGTCGCGTACTCGACCTCACGCAGCAGCACCGCGTCCTGGTCCGGGTCCGGACGCAGCTTGAATATCGGAAACCCGGCCGCCACCACCGGGATCTCCGCGGGCGAGCGCCGGTCAAGCTGACCAAGCAGGACCTTGTCTCTGGACTCCGGCGACCGTGGCGGGCCGACCGGCAGCAGGGCCAGGTCAGCCTTGCTGGCGTGCAGTACGGTGCGGGTGTCCAGGCCGACGCCGCTTTCCCGCTCCAGGATTCGCGGGGCTCCGAACCATACCGCCGCTGACTCCGCGCCCGCGACGACGTGCGCGGCGGTCAGCACCCACCCCGGTGCCACCAAGTAACCGGAACCGCGTCGCCGCCCGCCGCCTGGACGCGTGACGATGATCTCAGCGAGCCGGGCCCGGGCCGGATGGCTCACGCGTGAGGCTCCGGCCCGCTATGGCTCATCGGGTGCTGCTGTGTCAGCTGGCAGAGGTGGGTTCTGCTCGCCTCTTGCCAGGGAACTGTCAACGTCCACCGGGCGGCTCGTCGGCTGATCGGCCGCATTCGGCGCTGGCGACTCGATTCGCGGGGTCAGCGCCAAGGTGATGCGCTGGGTGGCTATCCGCTGCGAGGCGAGCCTTCCTTCGACGCCAGCCTCGGCTGAGGCAAATACCCAGAACTTGGCCTTGGCACGAAGGGAGGCATCGGCGCTCTTCGCGAGAGTGACCGCAACGTCAAGCGTCGTGGTGACCTCGCGCACCCGAAGCTTCAGTGGATCATCTTCCGCGCGCCGTGATGCCTCCCCAAGCTCCGCGCGAAGATCGGACAGGAAATCCGCGAGACCCATGGCGCCCTCGAGATCCGCAGGTGCAGTCATGGTGCTGCCCTCCTCACGTGCTCTCGCGTCCGTCGCTGACTAAGGCGCCGAACACTGCAGTCATCCATTTCTGCAATCATCCTCGCCAGCCGGGCAGACGCCATGGCGGCCCGCAGCCAGCTCTCGATGTCGGTCATGGCGCGCCTCCTTCGCGAAGCGGCGTGGGCTGCTCATCTGTCTGGCTAGTGATTTCGCGCAGCCGGGCCAGACCACGCCCGGCCTGTTCCTTTACGGTGGCGACGCTGCAGCCGAGCATCCCTGCGGTCTGCGCCTCCGACAGATCCTCGAAGTAACGCAGCACCAGGACGGCGCGCTGCCTGGCCGGCAGTACGGCGAGCAACCGCATCAGCAGATTGCCAGCTGCGCTGGCCGCTCCGGCGCCTGCATCGCGCAGGCACCGGCGGACATGTCAGCACGTCGACGCCGGTCCGTTGTTCTCGCGGTTGCCGCCTGCGGGCGGCCTGCCGGTGGCGAGTCCGGCTCGTCGCCTCATGCACTCGCGGTCCCCGCGCGGTTAGTCTTTCGATCAGCCGTTACAGAACGGCAGCGACGGCACCGCCGGGTTGCCGTCGCGTTCATCCGGCTGGCAAAGGCTGAAGTGGCATGCCTGACGTTTCGAGTGGTGCGGTGGTCCCGCCATCCCGCCGCGCCATCGATCGCGATGCCAGCAGCGGCAGCCTGCCCAGACCGCTTACCAGCCTGATCGGCAGGGAGAGCGAGCTGGCGCAGGCGAAACGGCTGCTCCAGGGCAGCTACCTGGTCACGCTGACTGGGCCGGGCGGCAGCGGTAAGACCCGGCTGTGCATCGCGCTGGCTGCAGAAGTGGCCGGTGACTATCCCGATGGGGTGTACTTCGTCCCGCTGGCGCCGGTCCGGGATCCGGGGCTGGTGCCATCGACGATCGCTCAGAGCATCGGTCTGCAGGATGCCAGAGACCGGCCTCTGATGGAGCATCTGGTCAGCCAGCTGCGCGAGCGGAAGCTCCTGATCGTCCTTGACAATTTCGAGCACCTGCTGGCGGGCGCCCCGGTCGTGACGGAGCTGCTGCAGGAGACTACTGCCTTGCGTATCCTCGTCACGAGCCGCTCGTCGCTGCGGGTCTCCGGCGAGCAGGAATGCCCGGTCCCGCCGCTCGCGGTCCCAGACCAGCGGACCCCACCGACACCTGAATCGCTCGCCGCCTGCAATTCGGTACGGCTGTTCACCGAGCGGGCGGCCGCCGCGGTACCGGGATTCTCGGTCAGCGACGAGAACGCTGCCGCGATCGCGCAGATCGCACGGAGGCTGGACGGCCTGCCGCTGGCCATCGAGCTGGCGGCGGCACGGGTCAAGCTGCTTCCGCCGGAGGCAATCCTGGGCAGGCTCGAGCATTCGCTGGGGTTACTAACCGGCGGAAGCCGCGACCTTCCTGACCGGCTCCAGACGCTGCGCGCGACGATCGCCTGGAGCTATGACCTGCTGACCGAGGGGGCCAGGCGGCTGCTCGGCGCCTGCTCGGTGTTCGCCGGCGGTGCCGACCTGGAAGTCATCGAGACGGTCTGCGACGCTGCGGTGGACATTGGCCTGCCGGTGCTCGATGGCCTGCAAGAGCTGGTCAACCAGAGCCTGATGCGGCAGGTGCAGAGCTCCGGGGTGCCGCTGGCGCGTTACGCGATGCTGGAGACGATCCGCGAGTTCGCGGACGAGCGCCTGGACCAGATGCCGGAAGCTGACCGGATCCGTGCCGCTCACGCCGCGGCCTTCCTGGCCATGGTCGAGGCTGGCGGGCGCCCCCAGGCGGGCCTGGCGACGAAGGAATGGCTGGAGCGGCTCGACACCGAGCACAACAACATCCGAGCGGCGCTCAGCTGGTACCGCAGGCATGATCCGCCCGCCGCGCTGCGCCTGGCCGCCTCGATGTCCGCGTTCTGGTCGCTGCGTGGCCACCATACCGAGGGCAGGCAGCATCTGGGCGAGCTGCTCGGCCTGGTCCCAGATGCGAGCATCACACGGGTCAGCGCCCTGAACGGCGCTGCATGGCTGGCCATCGACCAGGGCGGCTACGCCCATGCCGCCAACCTGCTCGGTGAGAGCATCGGGCTCAGCCGGACGCTGAATGACATGGTCGGCGAGGGCATCGCGACCGTGTATCTCGGCCGCTGCAAGATGTCCAGCAGCGGGTCGAGGAGGGGGCGCGGGACGTGGAGCGCGGCGTCGCGCTCCTCAGCGAGGCGGGGGATCGGCAGGCGATCGCGTTCGGCATGTTTTACCGCGGACTGGTCGCGCACCTCACCGGCCGGCTGGATGCCGCATGCGAGTTCTTCGCCAGCTGCGCAGCCATGTCGGCCGAGCTCGGCCTGGCACCGCTGAGCGCTCGTGCCAGGCAGATGTTCGGCTACGTCCGGCTGGACCTGGGGGACCTGCCGGCGGCCAGGCTGGCTCTGGCGGAGGGGCTGCCGGTATCCATGGACATCGGCGATCGCTGGATCGTCCCGCTCGGACTGGCAGGATTTGCCGGGCTCGCGGCCAAGTCCGGGAGGCCCCGGCTTGCGCTCCGGCTGGCCGGAGCGGCCGACGCATACCAGGGCGCGAACGTGTTCTCCATGCCAGAGCCGATCAGGGAGATTGTCGACCGCTGGCTGACACCGGCCCGCAGCACCGCCGGGCCCGTGGCCGGGCGGATGCTCGCCGAGGGCAGGCGGCTGAGCGCAGACGAGGCGGTGGCCCTGGCGCTGGCGAACGAGCCGGAGGAGGTCTGGCGGCCCGGCCTGCGCCAGGCGCTGACCCGCCGGGAAGCCGAGGTGGCGGCGCTGGCGGCGCGCGGCCTGACCAACCGTGACATCGCCGCGCAGTTGTTCCTCTCGGTGCGGACAGTTGAGGTGCACGTCGACCACGTCCTCACCAAGCTCGGCTTCCATACCCGCAGCCAGCTGGCCGCCTGGGCCTACGAGGAGGGCCTGCTGCCCGGAAATACGTAGGCCCTACGTAATTCTTCAGATGGCCACAGGCGGCGGCCCGTGCAGAGTTGGCGGCATGAACGCTACGCAGCGAACCCGGCCGGCCGCTCAGGCGCCCGGCATCGCAACCCACTGGCCGGCCGGTTCTCGCCAGGAGTGCCAGGTGCTCGTCGTCGGTGCCGGCCCGACCGGGCTCGTGCTCGGTGCGGAACTGCTCGCCCGCGGCATCCGGACTCGCATCATCGACAAGGGCGACGGGGTGACGCTCGAGAGCAGGGCGATCGGCATCCATGCCCGCACGCTAGAGGTCCTCGATATGATGGGCCTGGCGGAGTGCCTGACCGAACGCGGCCACCCCGTGCGCCATCTCCGGTTCTACTCCAGTGGCCGGTGCCTGGTCAGCCTCGACTTCGCGCGCAGCGGCTCGCGGTTCGGCTTCCTGCTCGACCTCCCGCAGGACCAGACCGAACGGCTGCTGCGTGCCCGGATCAGTGAGCTGGGCGGCGTGATCGAGCCGGGAGCCGAACTCACCGGCCTGACCGTCGGCAGCGATGCCGTTACCGCGACCATCCGCGGCCCTGCGGGCCAGACCCGCACGATCACGGCTGGCTACGTGGTCGGCTGCGACGGCGCGCACAGCCGGGTCCGGCACGAACTCGGCCTGACCTTCCGCGGGCACCCCTACCCGCAGGACTGGCTGCTCGCTGACGCGCTGCTGGACTGGGACCTGCGCGAGAACGCGGCGCACGCGTTCTTCCGGCCCGACGGGCTGCCGCTGATCTGCTTCCCAATGCGCGGGCACCGGTGGCGGCTGACCATGCCATTCGCGGGGAGCCGTAGCGGGCAGGCTCCGTTGCTGGAGGAGATCCAGCAGCTGATCGACCAGCGAGCGCCGGAGCCGGTCACGGTGTCCGATCCGACCTGGCTGGCGAACTTCCGCTGCCACCGCCGGTCGGCGAGTGCCTACCGGCGGTGGCAGCGTGCTACTGGCCGGCGACGCGGTGCACATCCACACCCCGGCAGGCGGCCAGGGCATGAACACGGGCATCATGGACGCGCACAACCTGGGCTGGAAGCTCGCCCTGGTCGCCTCTGGCCGGGCGCCCGACGCGCTGCTGGAGAGCTACGGCACCGAGCGGCGTCCGGTGGCAGACGAGGTACTCAAGCTCACGCACGCTCTGGTCCACTACGGCAGCATGAGCCATCCCGTCAAGCGGAGGATCCGCGACATCCTCGTCCCGGCACTCGGCCGCACGACGGTGATCCAGCACCGGGCAGCCCGCAGGCTCAGCCACGTGTACGTCGCCTACCCGCCGGGACCGCTGACCAGCCCGGATCGTGGCCGGGGCGGGCCGGGACCCGGGCAGCGCATGCCCGATCTGCAGGTCCGTGCGGGCAGCCAGGCCGCCAGGCTGCACAGCGTCCTGCGTGGCGGCCGACACGTGCTGGTGGTTCCTGCGGCTGACTCGGCAAGCGTGCTGGACGATGCCGGGCTGCGGCCCTACCGGGAGGACCTCGACGTCGTCACCGTTGACGCTAGGGAAACGACCGGACTTCGTAACGATGGCACGAGGCATGTCGTTCTGGTTCGTCCCGACGGCTACGTGGCGGCGCGGGGCAGGCCAGGCACGATGGACGCGGTGACTTGCTACCTGCGTGACCTGTTCGGGGAACCGGCCAGCCAGCGCCTAGGCGAGCACTCAGCAGGGGATGCGCAGCCCGCTGTTTGCCGCTCTCAATCCGCGGGTTCCGGGTTCGAGCCCCGGACGCCCCACCATGGCTGTGACCTGCACGTATGCGAGCGCGGATGGCTCATTGTGCGAACCGCGCCGACTTCGGGGCTGAGGTAGCCGCCTGATCTGTGGTTGATCGCTGCTTTCATCGGAGCAGTGGCCATCCTTGATGACGAGACGGCGCGGCGGCCGGCGGAGGGTCAGCGGGCACTCGAAGGCGTATGCGGGTGACGACGTGAAACACTCCGGCCGTACTATTCCCAGCGAGTGGCCGAATCTAGAGATGTCGAGCCGATGAGCGTGGCGATCAAAGTGGCAGACCTTGAGCTCACCGCTGCGCCAGGGAGACCGCCGGTAGGCCTCGGCGGGATCCGCGGCGCGCAGATCCTGGCCATGCTCGGGCACCGGCATTGACTGCCGTGCCAGCAGCATCTGGTTCAGGTGCATCAGGCAGACCGTGATCTCCGCATCGGTCTCATCTTGGTCGGCTTCAGCCCACCCAACCGGCGCGCTGCCTTCGCGCCATCTGAAGTGGCCAGGCGAGGTCCTGGCGGATCAGGATCGCGTGCTCTACCACAGGCTTGGCATCGGGCGAGCTCGCCTGCGGCGGCTGTACTTTCTCAAGACAATGGCTGCCTATGCCATCGCGCTAGCCCTCGGCGAGCGGCTTGCCAAGCCGGTCGAGGACGCCCGGCAGCTCGGCGCCGACGCGGTCGTGGTGGACGGAGTCGCGCGGATGCTGTGGCGCCCGCGAACCCCCAATGACAGATCTGAGGCGGATGACGTGATCGCGACCGCGACGGCCGCGTTGGGCAGCTAGCTGTTGCCTCCGCGTACCGCGGTCCCTCGGGTCGCGCAGGCACGGAATGTCGTGCCCTTACGAAGATCCGCACCGCCGCGCATGGCGCCGACCATGGCGCGATCCCTCTGCGGAGGAGGGAGGTCATGGAGCTGTCGCGGACGCTGGAGATGCGCCGTTCCGATCTGGACCGGCTCCCTTCCGGAGCCGCACGGTCAGGCCTATTGCCGGCACCAGGAACCAGGCCATCGAAATCACGAGCAGTATCAGGCCACTAAGCCGTGCCGCTGCGGGTGCAGGGCACAGGATCCCGATCAGGCCAGCGTTAGCGGCGACGACTCGCGGCCAGGCAAGCCGGCCGAGGCTAGCCGCGTTCCGGCGGACCACGGCCGGGCCTCCGCCGAGAGCCATGGGCAGCAGGTAGGCGAGAGCGCCAGCGACGACCTGGGCAGCGAAGCCCGCTGCCAGCGGGACCGACAGCGAGTCGAACCAGTCGGCGGCGACCGCCGGGTCTGGTGCCGACAGCAGCGCCCAGGTGTCCCAGCCGAGCGTGACGAGCAGCCAGCATGTGCCACCGGCCATCGACAGGGCGGCGAAGGACGTCGGCGGCCGCTGCCGGGCGGCGGTGACGGCTGGCTTCAGCACGACGAGCACGCCGGCCGCGAATGCGGTCAGCCCGGCGGCCATCAGCGGCCGGAACCACAGCACAGAGCCGGCTGCCAGGATTGTCAGCCCAGACCCGCACAGCATCAGGCCGCGGCGCGCGGCGCGCTCGGCGCCTGCGGCAAGCTGCGCACGGAGCACTGTCGGCCACAACGTGAGGACGGTGCCCAGCACGGTCAGCGTCACCCAGCCGAGCATGTTCACCTGGACGTGGAAGACCAGCATGCGTGCGCGCCGGTCGGCGGGCAGAACGAGCATCCACGCCCCGGCCGGGATGCCTGTTAGCAGCGCTAGGCTGGCCATCAGGTAGTACCGCACCACGATCGCGAACCGTGCCGGAAGAGCGCGGCGCAGCATCACCGCCAGCACAAGTAGGTGGGCAGCGATAGCCGCGAAGACAACAGCCGCGCCGGCTACGCCGATCCAGGGCAGGCCGCTGCTGCCGCCCGCCAGCACAGCGAGGACGCCGATGTTGAGCGCGGCCAGCCGGAGCGCTTCGGACAAGCGCCGCTGAGGCGCCCGCGCGCGCAGGATGGCTGTGGCGAAATGCCAGCTCCACACCACGATCGCGTTGGTGGTCGCGCCTAGCAGCACGAGATGGAGCACGAGCCAGCCGCTCAGAACTCCGGCCGCACTCAGCGGGCCAGCGATAGCCGCGGCGGCCAGGTAACCGAGCGGGAGCAGTGCGGTCCGCCGGTGCCAGGCTGCTCGCAGTCGCCAGGCTGCTATCGGATCCGGTCCAGGCGGGCGCCCCACGCCAACGCTGATAGTTTCCGGCGCGTTCATCGGCCCTCCGCGGGTGCTCCTGCCACCCGGACTTCAGCGGCGTACGCGGATGCGAGTTCCTGTCCGCTGATCGGCTCGCTCCCAGCCGGGCCTGGGCGCCCGTGCGGCACCCAGGGGCTGGCGGGTCCGGTAGACGATGTAGGGCCGGAAAGCGTAGCTGAACGGGGCTGCGAGGACATGCACGAGCCGTGTGAACGGCCACACGGCGAGCAGCAGAAAGGACAGCAGCGCGTGCACCTGGAAGCTCCACGGCGCCGTGGCCATCTGGGTGACGCTCGGGTGGAACGTGAGTACGTCGCGGAACCAGACCGCTACGGTCGTCCGGTAGTTGTAGCCGCCGGCATGCCTGCCGAGCCCGAGAAGGCCGACCCCTACCGTGTTGACCAGCCCGAGCAGGATCACGGCGCCGAGGAGCGGGTACATCGCCTTGTCGGTCTTCGAGGTAGCGCGCAGCACCGACGGGGTCATCCGCCTGCGGTAGACGAGCAGCGCCAGACCCGTGATCGCAGCGAGGCCTGCCAGCGTCCCGAGGCTGACCGCCACGAGGTGATAGGTGTGCTCGGAGACGCCGAGCGTGCTGGTCCAGGACTCGGGCACGAGCAGGCCGACCAGGTGGCCCGCGAGCACCCCGAGGATCCCGAAGTGAAACAACGGCGAGGCCCAGGCGAGGATCCGCTTCTCATAGAGCTCGGACGACCGGCTCGTCCAGCCGAACTTGTCGTAGCGGTACCGCCAGATGTGGCCCAGCACGAACGAGGTCAGGCAGATGTAGGGGAACACGATCCACAGGAAGGTCCTCATGGCGCTTCGCGTCCCGTCTTGGCCGAGTCCGGCGGGCAATAGGGTCCGAGCGCACCCGCTGGGTCGAGTCCGACCAGCTCCGACGGCGGGCCCTCGCGGGCGAGGCGGGCCGCGTTCGCGGCCGTGCTCGTGCGGGCGGCGGGCAGTACGGCCTCAAGCGCCAGCAGTGCGTCGGCGTACGGTGACCGGAGCTTCCCGAGCGCGGAGCCCAGCAGCCTGATGCCCTCGCGGTGCTCCTGCATGAGCTCGACCGCCGCAGGCTCCGCGCCGCTGGCGGCGAGCTCGAGCAGGACCGGGAGGAAGTCAGGGAGCTCACCGCCGACGAGGTGGAATCCGGACCGCCGGCAGGCCTCACGAAACCGCCAGAGCGCCGCGCCGCGACGGCGCGTGTCACCGTTGAGGTAGTAGCTGAGGTACAGGCAGCAGCGCCGCTGCA
Organism: uncultured Actinomycetota bacterium; assembly: GCA_963850875.1. GTDB lineage: Bacteria > Actinomycetota > Actinomycetes > Streptosporangiales > Streptosporangiaceae > Chersky-822. Next base: position 1,136,910 of record CAWKNA010000001.1, on the reverse strand, counting down.
GGTCGAATGTGGCAACGTAGCCGGATTGCAGCTCGAGCAGTGACGTGCTGGCCAGGTGGGAGATCAGACGGCGGAGCGGGTCCCCCGCGGCTGCCGGGACGCGGTCGGCCGCGGACGCGAGCAGCGGCAGATCGCTGATCAGAGCCTCATCCGGATACCGCAGCACCGCGGACAGCGTCGCGCAGGCAACCTGCCGCTGCCCCGCGCTCAGGCGGGCACGCGGCGGCTTCAGCAGGCTCTGCCGGTTCACGGCGCGCCTTCCCCGGCTCCGCCGTCGCTAAGGTCGGCATGCCGGTCGGCCTCTGCGCGCCGGCGCGTGATCTGGTAGGTCTGCACGGCGACCGGTGTGACGGCGGCTTCACCGAGGGATGTTCCTTTGCCCCTGGGCGGCCCGCCGAAGTCCACGCTGCAGCCGGGCAGCTCATCAAGTTCTCCGGCGAGTTCGACGTGGGCCGGTGGAATGACGTACCGGTCCTCGTACTTCGCGATCGCGAGCAGGCGGTACAGCGCCTCCAGCTCGTCGGGGGTCATGCCGACGGCTGCCGCGATCGACGGGTCGGGTTCCTCGCCGAGGTTGATCCTGCGCATGTGCGAGCGCATCGCGGCCAGGATCCGCAGGACACCGCTGACCGGCTCGGGGTCACCCGCCGTGAACAGCTCGGCCAGATATTCCACCGGGATCCGCAGTGCCTCGATCGCCGCGAACAGGTTGCGCTGGTCCTCGCCGTCATGACCGGTGTCGCGGAGGGCCTCGACCACCGGCGACAACGGTGGGATGTACCAGACCATGGGCATCGTCCGGTACTCCGGGTGCAGTGGCAGCGCGACCCGGTAACGGCAGGCGAGCTCGTACACGGGCGATCGCCGTGCGGCCTCCAGCCAGTCGTCAGCGATGCCGTCGGCACGAGCGGCGGCCACCACGGTGGGGTCGCTGGGGTCGAGGAGGATTGAGCGCTGCGCTTCCAGGAGGTCGGCGGGATCCTCGACGGACGCGGCAGCGAGCACGGCATCGGCGTCATAGAGGAACAGCCCGATGTAACGGAGCCGGCCGACGCAGGTCTCGGCACAGACCGTCGGCTGGCCGGCCTCGATCCGCGGATAGCAGAACGTGCACTTCTCCGCCTTGCCGGTGCGGTGGTTGAAGTAGACCTTCTTGTAGGGGCACCCGGAGACGCACATCCGCCAGCCGCGGCAGCGGTCCTGGTCCACGAGCACGATCCCGTCCTCGGCCCGCTTGTACATCGCCCCCGATGGGCAGCTGGCAACGCAGGAGGGGTTCAGGCAGTGCTCGCAGATCCGGGGGAGATGGAACATGAACGCGCTCTCGTACTCAAGACGGATCTTGCGCGAGAGCTTCGACAGGATCGGGTCGCCTGGCGCGTGCTCGGTGCCTCCCCCGAGGTCGTCGTCCCAGTTCGCCGACCACTCGATCTTCATCGGCCGACCGTCGATCAGCGAGATCGGCTGGGCGACCGGGATGTGCTCCTGGGCAGGTGCGCTGATCAGCGTGTCGTAGTCGTAGGTCCACGGCTCGTAGTAGTCGTGCAGCGACGGGAGCTTCGGGTTGGAGAAGATCTTCAGCATCCGGCTGGCTCTGCCGCCTGCCCGCAGCCGGAGCCGCCCGCGACGGTCGCGCTCCCAGCCGCCCTGCCAGCGGTCCTGGTTCTCGTAGGTCCTCGGATAACCGAGCCCGGGCCGCGTCTCGACGTTGTTGAACCAGACGTACTCGACACCTGGCCGGTTGGTCCAGGCCTGCTTGCAGGTCACCGAGCAGGTATGGCAGCCGATGCACTTGTCGAGGTTCATCACCATGCCCAGCTGGGCCATGACGCGCATCAGTACTCCACCTGCTGGCTGCGCCGGCGGATGACGGTGATCTCGTCGCGCTGGTTACCGGTCGGGCCGTAGTAGTTGAAGCCGTACGAGAGCTGGCCGTAGCCGCCGATGAGATGCGTCGGCTTGATCAGCAGGCGGGTCAAGCTGTTATGGATGCCGCCGCGGCGGCCTGTGATCTCGGACCGGGGCACGTCGATCGTCCTGTCTTTCGCGTGGTACATGTACACCGTCCCCTCCGGCATCCGGTGGCTGACGATCGCACGGGCCACGATCACGCCGTTGCGGTTGTAGGACTCGATCCAGTCGTTGTCGCGGACCCCGATCCGATCGGCGTCCCGTGGGCTCATCCACAGGTCGGGACCGCCGCGCGAGAGGCTGAGCATGAAGAGGTTGTCCTGGTACTCGGAATGGATCGACCACTTTGAGTGGGGCGTGAGATACCGCACGGTCACCTCAAGCCGGCCGTCCTCGCCGAGCTTCGGGTCGCCGAACAGAGCCTTGATGTCCAGCGGCGGCCGGTAGGCAGGCAGCTGCTCGCCGAGCTCAGCCATCCAGTCGTGGTCGAGGAAGAAGTGCTGGCGGCCGGTCAGCGTGTGCCATGGCTTCAGCCGCTCCACGTTGATCGTGAACGGCGAGTAGCGGCGCCCGCCGTGCTCGCTGCCGGACCATTCATGCGAGGTGATGACCGGCTGGGGCCTGGACTGGGTGTCGGCGAAGGTGATCCGGCGGCCCTCGTGGTCACTGGCGAGGTCGGCGAGCGGCCTGCCGGTGCGCCGCTCAAGCTCCCTGAAGCCGGCTGTCGCGATATGGCCGTTGGTCGTGCCGGACAGCGCGAGGATCGCCTCGCAGGCCTGCTCGGCGCGGGCGAGGCTCGGCCGTCCGTCCGCGATGCCGCCGTGCGCCACGCCGTTCACCTGCGTAAGCCGCGCGACCTCGCGGTCGGGCTTCAGGGTGACGCCCTTCACGCTCGTGCCGAGCCGTTCCACATTCGGCCCGAGCGCCGTCATCATCTGCGCGACCGCCCCGTAGTCCCGCTCGACGACCGCGAACGCGGGCATCGTCCGGCCGGGAACCGGATCGCACTCCCCGGCGGCCCAGTCGAGCACCCGGCCTCCGGGCTGCGCCGTCTCGCCGGGCGTGTCGTGCAGCAGCGGCGTCGCCACCAGGTCCTGGCGTACGCCGAGATGCTCGGCGGCGAGCGAGCTGAACACCTTCGAGAGCGCCGTGAAAGCGTCGTAGTCGGAGCGGGTCTCCCACGGCGGGGCGATCGCGGCGCTGAACGCGTGCACGAACGGGTGCATGTCGGTGCTGGACAGGTCGTACTTCTCGTACCAGGTGGCCGCGGGCAACAGCACGTCGGAGAACAGGCCCGTGCTTGTCATCCGGAAGTCGAGGGACACGAGCAGGTCGAGCTTGCCCACGGCGGCCTCGTCATGCCAGGTGACCTCGGCAGGGCGGCTGCCTTCGGAGGTCTGGTCGGCACGGATCGCGGCGTCGGCTCCGAGCAGGTGATGAAGGAAGTATTCGTTGCCCTTGCCCGAGGAGCCGAGGAGATTCGCGCGCCATACGGTGAGCACGCGCGGCCAGCTCGTTTCGGCGTCGGGATCCGCACACGCGAACCGCAGCCGCTCTGCCTTCAGCTCCCCGACCACGTAGTCGCCCGGCGTCGCGCCCACCGTGCCCGCCGCCCGGGCCGCATCGGCAAGGTCCAGCGGGTTCCGGTCGAAGGTCGGGTAGGACGGCGTCCAGCCGAGCCGTGTCGCCTGCACGATGCAGTCAGCGAGCGCGCGGCCCTTGAACAGGCCCCGGCCGAGCGGCGTGGCGAGCTCGTCCGCGCCGAAGCCGTCGTAACGCCACTGGTCCGCCGCTAGGTACCAGTACGTCGTTCCTGCCATCTGCCGGGACGGCCGCAGCCAGTCAAGCCCGAAGGCGAGCTGGGCCCAGCCCGTGAACGGCCGGCACTTCTCCTGCCCGACGTAGTGGGCCCACCCGCCTCCGTTCACGCCCTCGCAGCCGGTAAGGACCACGAGCGCCAGGATGGCCCGGTAGGTCTCGTCCGCGTGGAACCAGTGGTTCGCGCCCGCGCCGAGCGCGATCATCGAGCGGCCGCCGGATCGCTCGGCGTTGTCAGCGAACTCTCTGGCGATGCGCGCCACGGTGGCGGCTGGCACGGACGTGAGCGGTTCCTGCCACGCCGGGGTGTAGGTCTCCGGGTCGTCGTACCCGGTCGGCCACGTGCCGGGCAGTCCGTCGCGGGCGACGCCGTACTGGGCGAGCATCAGGTCGAACACGGTCGTGACGAGATGCCCGGCGATCCGGCGGGTCGGCACTCCGCGGGTGATCTCGCCGCCGCCCTCGCCTCCGATGTCGAACCGCGGCAGCGTGACGGCCACCGGTTCCGCGTCCGCGGCGAGGAGCGACAGCAGAGGGTCGACGTCACCGAGGTCGAGATTCCAGCTGCCCGCACCTGATTCGGTGTGGCGGAATCCGAGCGAGCCGTTCGGCACGCGCGCCTCGCCGGTCACGGCGTCGAGCAGCACTGTCTTCCACGCCGCGCCCTCGCTCTCGTCGCCGAGGTCCGCGGCGGTCAGGAAGCGGTCGGGCAGGTAATCCCCCGTTTCTTCACGCGCGCGGAGCGTGATCAGGAATGGCAGGTCCGTGAAGCGCCTGACATATTCCTCGAAGCGCTCGACCCGGCGCTCGACGAAGAACTCCTTCAGGACGACATGGCCCATCGCCATCGCGAGAGCCCCGTCCGTGCCCGGGTGCGCCGCTAGCCATTCGTCGGCGAACTTGGTGTTCACGGCGTAGTCAGGACTGACGGCGATCACCTTCTGGCCGTTGTACCTGGCCTCGGTCATGAAGTGCGCGTCGGGGGTCCGCGTCACGGGGATATTCGAGCCCCACATGATCAGGTACGAGGCATTCCACCAGTCTGCGGACTCGGGGACGTCGGTCTGGTCGCCGAATACCTGCGGAGACGCGATCGGGAGATCGGCGTACCAGTCGTAGAACGAGATCATGGCGCCGCCGAGCAGGCTCGTGTAGCGGGCACCGGCCGCGTGTGATGCCATCGACATGGCCGGAATCGGAGAGAACCCGGCGATCCGGTCAGGTCCCCACACCTTGATCGTGTGCACTTGCGCGGCGGCAGCGATCTCCAGCGCCTCGTCCCAGCTGGTGCGCACGAGCCCGCCCCGGCCGCGCGCCGACTGGTAGCGCCGCCGCCGCTCAGGGTCGCCCATCAGGTCGGCCCAGGCCAGCACCGGGTCGCCCAGGCGGTGACGTGCCTCGCGGTACATCTCGAGCAGGACGCCGCGTACGTAGGGGAACCTGACCCGCGTCGGCGAGTAGGTATACCAGGAGAACGCCGCGCCGCGCGGACACCCGCGAGGCTCGTACTCCGGTGAATTCGGGCCGACGGACGGATAGTCGGTCTCCTGGGTCTCCCAGGTGATGATCCCGTCCTTGACGTAGACCTTCCACGAGCACGAGCCCGTGCAGTTGACGCCGTGAGTGGAGCGCACGATCCGGTCGTGCGACCAGCGGTCACGGTAGAACACATCAGCGTCGCGCCCCCCGGCGTAGGTGATCGTCCGCAGGTCGGCCCCGACCCGATCCGGCTCAAGAAGCCGCCTGGCCCGCAGGATCGCGCTGACGAGGTCGCCATCCGTGCCGCGACCCGTTCTGTCGTTCAAGGTGACTCCTCCGGTGGGCGACTGCGCTTTCTGGCGGCGCCTGGAGTCGCCAGGCGCACGATGCACAGGCTCGGCTCATCGATCACGAACGGATCGAGGCCAACGACCTCGAGCGGGGCGTCGAGACGCTCTGTCGTGGCTTTGAGCATGCCGAGGTGGATCCCGCAGACTATGGCCCGGCTTTCTCGCGCGACCTCGGCGAACGGGCAGCGGTGCAGCAGGATCCGGTCACCGTCCAGGTCCGGCTCGGGGTCGAAACCGAGGCGGCCGAGCACGTCGGTCACCACGGCGGCAGCCTGGCCGGCCGAGAGCCGCCTGGCCGGGAGCGGCTGCTCGTCGATCGTGGCTGCCCAGCGGCGGCCTGCCCGGATCGCCTCGTCAGGCACCTCCGCCAGCTCGGCAAGCTGCCGCGCGAGCAGCCAAGCGAGCTCGCGGTAGCTGGCCTCGCCCGCTCTGGACCGGGCGGCGCCGAGCACTTCCGGGGCAGCGGCCGTGGCTTCGTACAGCACCCGCGGCCGGCCGCGGATGCTGCGCTCCTCCGGGCGCCGCCTCAGCAGGCCGACCGAGCAGAGGACGTCCAGCTGCACCCGCGCGGTGTTGCGGTGCAGGCCCACGACCGCAGCCGCCTCGCTGGCATCCATCGGCCGTCCGGCACGCAGCAGCGCGGCCAGCAGAGCCTGGCGGCTGTGCCCAGCGAGAACCCGATAGGTTGCCGGATCCCCGGCCGGCGCGGTCGCCACCGCTGTCAGGCCCATCGACGGGAACCCGTGCCCGCGTAGGAGGAAACAGCGATCGCGGCTCCGTGCTGCGCTGGCATGGTTGCATTATTACTCGCAGGAATAGTAAAAACAAGTTATCTGAGCAATAACTGAGCGGCGGAAGAGGCGGGTGACGATCACATGGTCGGCACGGATGTCACAGCGGTAGCGGCACCACCTGCCGGGCGAGCTTCGAGGGCGGCCCGGGATCTACCTCCGGCCTGCTTCGCCTTCGTGATGGCGACGGGCATCATCTCGACAGGCACCTACGCACTCGGGCCCGCGTGGGTGTCGCGGACCCTGCTGGTCGCAGCGATCGCAGGCCTCGCCCTGTTGGCTGGCATGCTCGTCGTCCGGCTCTGGCGCTACCGGCCCGGCGTCGTAGCCGACATCCGGGCACCGGAGCGTACCTTCGGGTTCTTCACCGTCGTGGCAGGCATCAACGTGCTGGGCGTGCGATTGCAGAGCGCGGGCCATCCGATGGTCACGGCGGTGCTCGCAGCGCTCGCGGCGGCGGTCTGGCTCGGCCTAACCTACGCCCTGCCGGCCAGCCTCCTGCTCACGCGCGAGCGAGACTCAGTGCTGGGAGGCGTCAACGGCACCTGGCTCCTGTGGGTGGTCGGCACGCAGTCCCTCGCCATCGTGGCGTCGGCGCTTGTACCGGCCTGGCCGTCGCAGGCCGGGCTGCTGGCTCCGGCTGCGGTCGGATTGTGGGGCGTCGGGCTCGTGCTCTACCTCGTGCTCGTAACGCTGATCCTGCTGCGCTGGCTCACCTTGCCGATGACCCCAGCGGCGCTCGGGCCGCCCTACTGGATACTGATGGGCGCGACGGCGATCACGGTGCGGGCAGGTGCCCAGATCCTGATGCTCCCGGCCGGCCTGCCGGTCCGCGAGGCGACCGCCGGATTCGTGACGGGATTCTCCTTCGTCCTCTGGTCGTTCGGCACCTGGTGGATCCCGCTGCTGATCGTGCTCGGCCTGTGGCGCCACCTCAGGCACCACTGGCCGCTGGCGTATGAGACAGCATTGTGGAGCGTGGTCTTCCCGCTCGGCATGTACAGCGTGGCGACCCTGGCCTTCGGCCATGTCACGAAGCTTGCCTTCATGGCTCCGATCGCTCACGTCATGCTGTGGGTGGCGATTGCCGCCTGGACGGCGGTCGCGGCCGCCGGGATAGTCCGGCTGGCGACTAGGTCCGAGGCGCCAGGAGCTGTCGGCCAGGACGCGTGACCGGCATTGCCTGAGCTAGAGCTGGCCCGCGTCGAGCAGCAGCACCTCGACCCGCTGACCGGCCAGGACGCCGTCACCGTCGGGCAGCAGGGCGAGGGCGTTGGCACCGGCCATCGCCCGCAGCATGTGCGAGTCCTGGCCGCCAGATGGCCGCACCCAGAGCGCTCCGTCGGAGCCGATCCGCGCCGTCACCCGGACCAGCTGGAGCTTAGGCCCCGGCCTGCGCAGGAGATCGGCCTCCGCGACGGCCGCCAGCCGCGGCCGGTCAGGCACCTGGCAGCCGGCCATCGCCCGCAGCGCTGGCCGGACGAAGAGCTCGTAGGAAACGAGAGCGGCGACCGGGTTCCCTGGCAGGCCAAAGGCCAGCGTCCGCCGCTCGCCCAGTCGAGCGAAGGCGACGTGCTTGCCCGGCTTCACCGCTATGTCGAGCGAGCGCATCGACGTACCGCCTAGCTTCTCCAGGACGACCTTCAGCACGTCGTGGTCGCCGACGCTCACTCCGCCGCTGGCGACGATCGCGTCACACCGGGAAGCGGCGGCCTCGAGAATGTCCGCCAGGGCCACCTCGTCGTCTCCGGCAATGCCGAGATCCACCGGGCGGAATCCGTCGGATTCGAGCTGCGCGAGCAGGGCAGGACGGTTAGCGTCCCTGATCTTCCCGGGCCTCGGAGCGATACCCGCGGGGACCAGCTCGTTGCCGGTCGACAGGACGCCCACCACCGGGAGCGGATGGACAAGCACCGTCTGGATGCCCAGGCTCGCGAGCACCCCGATGTGGGCCGGGCCAAGCTGCGTTCCGGCCGGGAAGACCGTGCTGCCGGCCCCGATGTCCTCACCGGGCCGCCGTACATTCATGCCCTGGCACACTGGCTGCTCGACGATCACGGCGAGCCCGTCGTCCCGCACTGTGGTGTGCTCGACCATGCACACCGCATCAGCGCCGCTCGGCATCGGCGCACCGGTCATGATCCGGATTGCGTCGCCGCACGCGACGATCTCCGTCGGCTCCTGGCCGGCCGCCACCGTCCCGATCACCCGCAGCCGGGCCGGTGCCCCGGTGGTGTCCGCTGCGCGGACGGCATAGCCGTCCATCGCGGAATTGGCGAATCTGGGCACGGACTCGGCCGCGCGCACCGTCTCGGCCAGGACGAGTCCCGCCGCCTCACCGATGGCCACCCGGCACGGCTCAAGGCACGTGACGTCGGAGCGCACGAGCAGACCGGCCTCGGCCACCGAGATCATGGCCGGCCTCGCCCGCGGCGGGCGGCACGTCCGACGGCATTAGTCATCACACCCGTGAGAGTCCACGCACGCGCGGCCGGATCGGCAGAGCCTAAGGTCCTGCCCACCGGACCCCAAAGTCCGGTCCCGGTGCTTTCGCCCAAATCACCTCGGGCATGGCTCCGTGGGCCAGCACGATGGCTGCCGATCGAATGCCTCGTACAGCAACGGGACAGCTGCGGGGAGGTGGCCACGGCCGCCGGCCCGAGCGTGCCAGGGCGGTCAGCCGCCGCTCGCACCACGATCGCCGGCCAGCCGCCGGCCGACTGCGAGCGCATCCCGCGGCTCCATGCCCGCACGGGCAGCCAGCCAGCAGGTAATCGGCGCGGCCTGCCGCTCGGAGGCGTGCGCAGCGATGCCGGCCAGCTCAAGCAGCAGATCCAGTTCTTCCTTGGTCGGCGGAGCGGTGCCCAGCTCCGCCGCGTAGCTGACCAGCCAGTCTTGTGCACTCTGAGCCATGGCATCTGACTCTAGCCACGAGCGGCGGCACCGGGCGCACAACTAGCCGATCGGGGGCAGGCCCGTGCGCGACCACCTGACGTACGCGACCGGCTGCGGTCCTGTTACATGCGTTGGTCCTGGGGCTATGGGGACCTATGTCCCTGGCGCCCGGCATCGGCAGATCCATATGGTGCGAACGATGACGGTGATGCGGGAGGAACGACAGCCCGCCATTGGAGCGCCGGGCCTTCCCGTCGACATCCAAGCCGCTCAGAGAGGGGGGCTCAGGTGACCACATCCCGACGCACTTTCCTCGGCGGCAGCGCGGTCGCCGTCGGCGGGCTGATGGTCGCCGACCGGCTGCGGTTCTTCAGCCCAGTCGCCGGCCAGGCGGCTGAGACGGCAAGCCCGGCCCTGACCGGCCCGGCAGCTGTGTACCGGACGGGGCACTCGAACAATTGCGACGGAGCCTGCGGGCACCTGGTCCACGTGGTAGACGGCCGCGTCACCATGGTCGGGCCTGCGCCGTGGGGCACCAAGACGATCTCGGGCGCTCCCGCGCCAAGCTTCCACCCCAGGATCTGCGCGCGCGGTCTGTCGCAGATCTCCAACACCTACAGCCCGGACCGGATCAAGTACCCGTACAAGCGGGTCGGGCCGCGCGGCTCAGGCAAGTGGCAGCGGATCAGCTGGGACGAGGCGACCTCGCTGATCGCCGAGAACTTCACCGCGGCGCAGAACAAGCACGGCAAGAAGTCGGTGTGGATCGCCCCGTACACGGGCTCGCTCGCCCTGATCGAGGGAGTGGTCGGTGCTGGCTTCCGGTTCGCCAGCGTCATCGGCGCCTCGGCCGGCGACTCAGAGGGCGACAACGAGGGTGACTCGGCGACGCCGGCCGGCTGGAACTTCGTACTCGTCGACCCGGCGAACCCGGCCAATGGCGGCGGCTTCTTCACGGGTCACGAGTCGGTGGACTTCCTCAGCGCCAAGGCGATCGTCTTCTGGGCCAACAACGTCGCAGAGACGTCGATCCCGGACTGGCGGATCATGTGCGATGCCAGGGATCAGAACGCGACTCAGCTCATCGCGGTCGATCCACGCTTCACGGTCACGTCGGCGGCCTGCGATCAGTGGCTGCCGATCCGCCCGGGCGCTGACACGGCCCTGATCGACGGGATCATCAACTACGTTCTCACCCACGGCCTCTACGACGCTGGCTACATCAGCAAGTACACGGTCGGCCCGTACCTGATCGACCCAGGCACGAAGAAGTGGCTCCGGGCCAAAGATGTGATCCCGGGAGCCAAGGACGACTACGTCGTGTTCGACGCCTCGGACGGCAAGCTCAAGGCCGCCAGCGATCGGTCGGTCAGGGAGCCTGCCATCCTGGGGCTGCACCGGGCCGGCGGCGTGGACGCTCCGACCGCGCTGCAGGCACTCGCGGGCATGGCCGCCAAGTACACGCCTGAGTACACGTCGAAGCTGACTGACGTCCCGGTGTCGCAGATCGTTGCACTCGCCCAGACGTGGGGCACGGTCAAGCCGCTGGCAGTGCGGGTCGGCTTCGGGCTGTCGCACTGGTATCACGGCGATCTGCACATGCAGGCGCTGCTCACGCTGCAGGCGATCACCGGCAACATCGGAATACACGGCGGGGGCGTGACAACCTTCGCCGGCGGCCTGACCACGACGGCGTTCGACCTGGTGCACTGGTGGAACCCGACCGGCACTCCCTACCCGGTGCTTGAGCCGATGAACTTCTGCGACGCCGTGCTGAAGGATGACCCCTATCCGGTCCGCGCGGCGTGGTTCATGATCGACAACTTCGCTCAGCAGATGTCCGACCGGAACAAGGTGGTCAGGGCCATGAAGGCTCTGGACTTCTGCGTGGTCTCGGACTACGTCCTGTCCGCCACGGCAGATCTGGCTGATGTGGTCCTGCCAGCATGCACGTACCTGGAGAAGACGGATCTGCTGTCGTCGAACAACTTCTACCTGCAGTACATGCCCAAGATCATCGACCCGCTATTCGAGTCGAAGTCGGATCTCGACGCCATCGCGCTGGTGGCCGGCAAGATGGGTGTCGGGAAGTACTTCGACCAGCAGCCCGACGAGTACCTGCGGCAGATCATGCACATCGGCCAGTCCGACGCCGACCCGACCGTCCGCGGGCTGACCTGGGAGCAGCTCACCACGGAAGCGGTGCACCTCAACACCGACCCGATACCGTACGTGCCGTTCTTCAACAAGCAGTTCCCGACCAAGAGCGGCAAGATCGAGTTCTATGTCGAGATGCTGGTGCCCTTCGGCCAGGAACTGTGCGAGCACGCCGAGCCGATCGAGGCCTCCCCGTCGAACCCGCTCTATAAGAAGTATCCGCTGGTGTTCCTGTCGACTCACACCAGATTCCGAACTCACTCGCAGTACGCCAATCTGCCGTGGCTGCTTGAGGTCAACAACGGCGGAGTCGGGTTCCTGGAGATCAACCCCGTCGACGCCTCGGCGCGCGGCATCGCGGACACCGCGGTCGTACGCGTGTTCAACGACCGCGGCGAGATGAAGGTGCGGGCCCGGCTGACCCAGGCGATGAAGCCCGGTGTCGTGAACTGCTACCAGGGCGGCTGGGACACAATCCGGGTCAAGCACTACATCGAGGGCCACCCGAACAACCTCACCCATCAGATCGCCAAGCCCGCGCAGGCACTGATCCCGAACTTCCCGTCCAATGCCGCGTACTACGACTGCCTCGTCCAGGTCCAGCCAGCCTAGGGAGCTGACATGACATCAGCCAGCACAGGCGGCATGCCGCATCACGTGATGGTGATCGATACCAACCGATGCGTCGGCTGCTGGACGTGCGCCGTCGCCTGCAAGGAGATCAACAACGAGCCGCTCGGATTCTGGTGGAACCGCATCCTCACCACAGCGCCGAACGAGTCAACCACCGCCGCGCCGCCTGCCAGCGACAACATCGATGTGCCGCACGGCGTCTACCCGGACCTGGAACTCGCCTACCTTCCCGTCGCCTGCCAGCATTGCAATGACGCCCCCTGCGTCAAGGTCTGCCCGGTGCAGGCCACCTTCCGCCGGGACGACGGCACCGTGCTGATCGACTATGAGCGCTGCATCGGCTGCCGCTACTGCATGGCAGCCTGCCCGTACGGCGTCCGCATCTTCAACTGGGGCGATGCCGAATACGCCCCGGGCGGGGTCGTCGGCTACGGCAAGGACTACCGGACGACCGACGGGCGGCTGGTCTTCACCCCGGAGCGGCCGAAGGGTGTGGTCGAGAAGTGCACCTTCTGCGTCGAGCTGATCGACACCGGCCAGGAGCCCTTCTGCGTCCAGACCTGCCCCATCGGTGCCCGCGTCTTCGGCGACCTCGACGACCCGGGCAGCGAGGTCAGCCTGCTCGTGAACGAGGGCGGGGCCGTTCAGCTGCATCCCGAGCTCGGCACCGATCCGAACGTCTATTACGTGCCCATGCGCAGGCGCGTGGCGCGCGAGACCTGAGGGAGTACGCCATGGCCTCAAGCACGGCATCGGTTCCCGTCCCGGCGGCGCGACCGGGGGGAAGCCTGCGCGGCATCCGACTGTGGTACGTCCTGCTCGCTCTGGCCGGCCTGCTCGGCCTCGTTGCGTGGATCTACGAACTGCAGCACGGCCTGGCCGCGACCGGCATGCGGGACGTCGTGTCCTGGGGGATGTACATCTTCACGTTCGCGTTCTTCATCGGACTGTCCGCGGGCGGCCTGATCATGGCCTCCTCCGCCGAGGTCTTCGGGATCGCGGACCTCAAGCCCCTCGCCAGGCTCGGGGTGCTGTCTGCGGCCGCATGCGTCACGGTAGCCGCGATCATGATCCTCCCTGACCTCGGCCGTCCCGACCGGATACTCAACATCTTCATTCACCCCAACTGGACCTCTCCGCTGATCTGGGACATCCTGATCATCTCCGTCTATTTCGTCTTCTCGGTGGTCGACCTTGTCGTGCTTCAGCGGCACGAGTCCCAGCCGAACAGGCTCCGCACGGCGATCAGGGTGCTTGCCTACGTGGGACTCCCGACCGCCGTGCTGCTGCATTCGGTGACCGCCTGGATCTTCGGCCTGCAGATAGCCAGGACCTGGTGGAACACCGCGCTGATGGCGCCGCTGTTCGTCGTGTCGGCGATCCTGTCAGGAACCGGCCTGGTCACGCTGCTAGCGCTGGCCGCCCAGCGCTGGGGCGGGTTCGCACTGTCGGCGCAGACGAGGCGCTGGCTGCGCGGATTCATCGCCATCGCGCTGGTCGTGGACCTGTTCTTCGTGGGCTGTGAATATGTCACCGTCCTATGGGGCAACGTGCCAGCCGACCGGTCAGCTCTCGACCTCGTCCTGCCGGGCGGAGCGTACGCGTGGACCTTCTGGGTGGAGTGGATACTCGGCGGGGTGGTCCCGCTGGCCTTCCTGCTGGTACCACGGCTGCGCCGGGTGCCAGGCTCGCTCGGCCTGGCCGCGTTCCTCGCCATCGCCGGGGTGTACGCCTTCCGCATCGAGCTGGTGGTGATCGGCTTCATCAACCCGCTGACGCAGTTCCCGCCCGGGAACGCCATCGGCACCTACAACCCGGCGGCATCGTCATTCGAGCTGGTCGGACGGTACTCACCCACCTGGGTCGAGTACTCGATCATCCTCGGACTCTTCGCCCTCTTCGGGGCGATCACGACGGTCGGATACCGCCGCCTCTTCACGCCATCAGCGGCCGGGCATCCCACCCTGGGCAGGGCCGTGCCTGGTGAGGCACCCGGCGTCTCCGGCGAACCTGGCGGCGGCACGACCTCGTCAAGCCCCGCCAGCGACGAGCAGTGAGGAATCCCCCGATGCCAGCGCCCGAAGCCGTGACCGAGTCGGACAATGACCAGCCAGCGAGCGCCGCGGATGAGCCGGGCGCCGGGCTTGACTCGGCCACCGCGGTAGCCGCGGCCGAGTTGCTCGCGCACTGGTGGAGCCGTCCAGTGCAGGCAGAGGTTGCCGTATGGCTCGGCGCGGCCGGGGTCGAGTCCGACATCCGCCGTCGGCTGACCGGGAGTCAGGATCCCGGTGCCACGGGCCTGCCCTACTCCGCGGATCAGGTGCCTGCGCTGCTTGACGAGCACGAGCGCCTCTTCGTCGGGCCTGGACAGGTGCCCTGCCCGCCGTATGAGTCGTTCTGGCGCGATGACGTCCCGATTGACCTGTGGCACAGCCTGATGGGGCCGTGCACGGCGGAGCTGCGCCAGCTCTACCGCGAAATTGGGATCGACATGGCGCCGGACGCCAGCGAATTGCCCGATCACATCGCGGTGGAGTTCGAGGCACTCGCCTACGCGCTGTCCGTTGCGGACTGCGACCGAGTGGCCGGAGCGCTAGTCTCCGATCATCTGAGCCAGTGGCTGCCGCGCCTGTGCCGCGCGGTGGCGAGCGAGGCCGGGCACCCGTTCTACGTCGGCCTCGCGGCGGTCACCCTCGACTGGCTCGGCCACATCGGGCGCTGCGTCGCACGGCCTGGTGAGGCCAAGTTCGGTACGAAGTGATGATCGCCGTCTCGTCCCCGTCACGCCCGACCGGCATCGGCGACGAGCCATACACCGATCAGACCGCGGTGCTGCTGTGCTCAGATCTCTCGGACAGCAGCCATTACCCGGTCCCCGCAGCAGAGATCGCCGCCGCAGTGCGCGGCCGTGCGCCTCGGGTGCGAGTGTTCGTCGTGGAAAACCTCTGCTCGTCGCCTGCCGGGTTTACCTCGGCAGTGCGGGCACTAGAGGCCCGGCGGGTCACCATCGGATGCCGTGATAGCGCCGCAAGGCACGATGAGATCGTTGCGCAGCTGCGCAAGGCAGGCATTCACCGCTCTGGCATTCGCGTGGTCGACCTGAGGCCGGCCGAGCAGTCAGATCCGCTCCACGTCGCCGGGCAGTCAGCTGCCAGGATCCTGGCAGCCATCGCGCGAGTCTCCCACGCCGACCTTGACGCGCCAGTCCACGAGTGCCCAGTTGGCGCAGCCGGGCCGGTCTCTCGCCGAAACCTGCTTCATGTCGGTAGTCTGAGCCACCGTCCGGTCGCCTGCTGGATCGATGGCCGTTGTGATGGTAGCGGGTGTCGGCGTGCGTGCGTCGCGGCATGTCCGCATGGCGCCCTGCGGCTCACCGGCTCCGGGGTAGCAGTAGACCCGGCCGCCTGTACCGGGTGCGGCGCCTGCCTGGGTACCTGCCGCTCCGATGCGATGACGCTGAGCGGATGGTCGATCCGGGAGACCGAGGCAGCTGCCAGCGTGCTGATCGCGGAGGCGAGGCGGCTTGGCCCGGCGTCGGTTCGCGGGGTAGCGATCGTATGCGCGAGAGCCGTCGCCAGCGTGCCGGTCGGAGGCAACTGGCTGCCTCTGGAAGTGGCATCGCTCGAGATGGCATCCGCCGGCTGGCCGCTGCAGATCCTCAGCGCAGGCGTGGCAGTAGCGATCATCGGATGCGACGACGATGCGTGCGCCCGCCACGGGCGCGAGCTTGACAGCCTCTGCGCCGCACTGGCCGGCAGCGCTGCTCCCGGATGGCGTCGGCTGAACGGCCGGTTCGCCTGCTGGGAGCCGGCGAGCTCCAGCCGCTCAGACCGGAAAGCCGCAGGGCCTGCTGCGCCGCTGGAGCTTCGCGAGCCCGCGGCGACCGCAGCTGCCCTGTCCGCACTTGTCTCGCGGGCCAGTGAACCCGCCACCCAGACCCCCGGTGCGGCGGTCGCATCTACCTCGCTGCCGGCCGGCGCAGACCGCAGCAAGCAGTGGCGGATCGAGTCACTGGCTGCTCCAATCGGAGAGATCACCGTTGACGCTGCCCGATGCTCCGCCTGCGGCAGTTGCGCACACGCCTGTCCCACCGGGGCGCTGAAGGCTACCTACCGGGACCAACCGGCGCTGGTGCTCTCAGTCGACGCATCAGAATGCTTCGCCTGCGGCGTCTGCGTTGCTTCCTGCCCAGAGAGCGCCGTGTCGCTTCGGCGAGTGCTCGACTCGGTAAGCCTGGCGGCTGGCCGTCGGCCGGTCGGCGAGGTCGTGGCCGGTGGCCGTTGCGTGTCCTGCGGCCGGCCGCTCGCTGGCGGTCTTGCCAGCAGCGTCGTCGGGCGGCGCCTCGCCACATCGCATCCTGAGATCGCCGCCCGCCTGCGACATGCGGTTCGCTGCACCGACTGCCTGCTAGTGGCTCGCGTACCTGGGCAAGCGGACCTCGCCAACCTGAGACGATGAGGCAGAACAGTGGACATGTCTGAACTCGAGGCCTCTATGCGGGCCTGCTGGAGGCCGCAGGCCGAGATATCCTCGCGATGTCATCCGGGGCGGAATGGGGCACCAGCACCGTGCTCGCTCATGTGATCGCCAGCAGCCGGATGCTCGCTGCTGCGAGCGCTGAACTGCTGGCCGGACGGATACCGGTGGTCGACAACCGGCCAACCCAGTCCCGGCCCTATCTCGACGCGATTATTCAGGCCGCCGGCAGCCACACCGAGCTCCTTGAGACGATGCGGAGGTCGGGCCTGGAACTCGTGATCCTCGCGGCTCAGCTTGGCGAAGGGCAGATCGCTACGAGCGTGCCGACGATCATCCTCGACGGTACTCGGATCCGAGTCGAGCGTCCGATAGCTTTCTCAAGCCTCCTCGATCCCGGCCACATCCGCGAGCACCTTAAACAACTGCGTGCGCTACCGGAATGACGTCAAGGATCATGATGGATGTCCGCCGCCGAATTCGACCCAGCACACCAAGCGGGCGCTGGCCAAATCCGTCAGCGACCCTGGCGCCGATCCCGAACACCAGCGATACGACGGCCAGGGCTGGCGTGGCCGCGTCGTTCCTGGCCGCTTCCCGCAGCGCCATCGACGCGGAGACGATCATCAGGTCCGCCACGCACCGAACCACGTACGCGACCGGACCGGTGTTGCCGGACGACCGCGAGCGCGTGCAGGCAGGCCGTCCTGTGCAGCGACGGGTGCCGGGGTGGTTTGACGGACGTTGTGGCTGCGCCGCTACAGCGCGGGTGCCCCAGGCCGCCCAGATCCGGCTGCCTGGGGCCTTGGTCCCGTTCCGGGCTGCCTGCTTCAGTGCCCGTTCAGGGGGGACAGGCCGGCTGATTCGCTTCGCAGTGCCTGGAGCAGAGGCGTGAGCCGGGCATTGCGGACCGGGTGGTCGGCCTGGCGCATGCGGGCGGCGAGGGCGTCGCGGGTGAGCGGGCAGCCGTCCCGGTGCAGCTCATCCTGGACGGCGCGGGCTGCGGGCAACAACGCGGCCATGCCGGCGGCTGTGCCGGGGACCGTTCCCGGCCGGGTTCCGACCCAGGCTGCGCGGGCAGTCCCAAGGTAGTCAGGCGGTGCGGGCTGGGCTGCGGGGACCGCTGCTGTACCGTCCGGTGAGCTGGCTTGCCGACCAGCGGTATTCCCAGGCGCGGGCCTGCTGACCGTGCCGTCCCCGGCCGGGGGACGGCCGGAATCCCGGTGACTGGCCTTCTGTACTGTCCCGGCCGGCGTGAGCGGGACGGGGACTGGCTGCCTGGCAAGTCGACGGGCCTGGTCGCCGGGACAGTCACGGCCCGTGTCGGCTGCCGGGTCCGGGACGGGAACAGCGGGCCGGTGTTCCAGGATGCCGGACAGAAGCTTGACCGCGATCAGCAGCGCGATCGCGGGCCAGCCGGAGATGATCCGGCTGACCGCGC
The DNA here is from genome assembly GCA_963850875.1 of uncultured Actinomycetota bacterium. Lineage (GTDB taxonomy): Bacteria > Actinomycetota > Actinomycetes > Streptosporangiales > Streptosporangiaceae > Chersky-822. The sequence goes on along the minus strand of CAWKNA010000001.1, from coordinate 1,118,959 downwards.
CTGTGTCGGCGGTTGCGACGTTCGCGGCCATTGCGACACGAGGTCGCACGTGGTGAGTGAGCTAGTCAAGGAGGTCTGGCTGATGCCGGAGACATAGCTACAGGTTTGTGTTCGGCCTGTCCCCGCCGTGACGTGCGTGGCCGGTTCCTGACCGGCTGGGTGCGGAGCTCACGGAAAAGCCCAAGGGCCGCCGTTCCAGCCATGGTGGCCACAGGTGCGGGGAAGGACCGGAGGGGCGACTGCCAGGAAACCCTCGCTGATGCCTCGTTAAAACGACATTCCGGGCTGGGTGGTTGTACCGGGATGGCAGGGACCGGCCGCTGAGAGGCGGCAGGCGGCGGCCACGGATGGCCCGATGGCTAGCGGACACCGCTGTCCCCGGGGTACAGAGGGCGCCCGGCCCGGTCCGGGTCTCATGCGTGCGGAACGTGGAAACCCTGCTATGGGTCCGCATCCCAGGCGCGGGTATGCGCAGGCGGTGCGGTATGCCGACAGTAATGGGGGCTGAATTCCCTGGCAGGACAGGGTGCCCAGGAAGCAGATGCCGGGCGGCCGAAAGGCAGCAGGAAAGCGGGACCGGCGGGACCGGGAACTCCTCCCGGAGGGTCTTCGTATAACTGGCCCGGATGCCGGTCTTGCTACCGGGCTCGAGAGAGCGCTGACGTAGGCAGGTGAGCCTTTGAGGCGAAAGCGGGCGTAAATGCCGGTACTGATGGGCAAGTTGGACACCTCGGTGAACGGACCTGAGGGCCTGCCCCGGTTCGATGGTGACGCCTGGGATCACGTGGACTGGCGGCACCATGAGGAGCAGGTACGGCGGCTGCGCGGGCGGATCTTCAAGGCGGTGCAGGAAGGTGACTGGCCGCTGGCCAGGAACGTGCAGAAGCTGATGCTGCGGAGCTGGGGCAACACGCTGGTCAGCGTGCGGCAGGCGACGCAGCGCAACACGGGCCGCGGGACCGCGGGAATCGACGGGCTGGTCGCGCTGACCAGCCAGGCACGGGCCGAGATGGCGGTGCACGTGCACGCCACGATCGGCTCGCATCGGCCTTCCCCGGTCCGGCGGGTGTATATACCGAAAGCCAGTGATAAGACAAAGATGCGCCCGCTCGGAATTCCGGTTATTGCGGACCGGTGCCACCAGGCACGGGTGCGGAATGCGCTGGAGCCCGAGTGGGAGGCCCGGTTTGAGGCCCGTTCTTATGGGTTCCGGCCGGGTCGCGGCTGCCACGACGCGATAGAATCCTTGTACAACACCCTGAACGGGAAATCCAGGCGGGTGTGGATTCTGGATGCCGACCTGGCAGCAGCATTCGACAGGATCGGCCATGAGCGCCTGCTGGAGGCGATCGGCGGCTTTCCCGCGAGGGGGATGATCGCCGGCTGGCTGAAGGCAGGCGTCTTCGAGGCCGGAAAGGGTTCGCGCCCACGGAGGAGGGTACTCCGCAAGGCGGCATTATTTCACCCTTGCTGCTGAATATCGCATTGCACGGGCTGGAGGAGGCCGCAGGCGTCCGTTACCGTACCGGAATCCATGCCGGGGATGTAAGGGACGGCTGCCCGGCGCTCACTAGATATGCTGATGATCTGGTCGCGTGCTGCCATTCCAGGGAGCAGGCCGAGCAGGTCAAGGCGCGGCTGGCCGAGTGGCTGGAGCCGAGAGGGCTGGCGTTCAACGAAGCCAAAACCCGGATCGTCTCTCTTTCTGAGGGATTCGATTTCCTCGGATTCAATCTCCGCCGCTACCCCAACGGAAAGCTGCTCATCAAACCGGGCACCACGGCCATCAAGAGGCTCCGAGAAAGGCTTGCGAAGGAGTTCCGCGCGCTCCGCGGGGCCAACGTCGCAGCGGTACTGGCGAAAATAGTCCCGATCACACGGGGCTGGGTCGCCTACTACCGGACGGTGGTATCAGCCAAGGTGTTCAGCGCCCTGACTGACTACCTGTGGAAACTCACCTACAAGTGGGCGTGCTGGAGTCACCAGAACAAGCCGAGACACTGGATCGTCGGCCGGTACTTCGGGAAGTTCAATAAGTTCAGGAATGACCGGTGGACATTCGGCGATAAAGAAACCGGCGCCTACCTGCCGAAACCAGCCTGGACCGAGATCGTGCGGCACACCCCGGTCAAGGGCAGCGCATCACCCGATGACCCCGCCCTGGCCGGGTACTGGGCGCAACGTCGCCAGAAGGTCAGGGCCCCCGCTGGATTCCTACACCGTGCGCCTGCTATCCAGGCAAGACGGGCGGTGCAGCCTATGCGGGGAAAACCTGCTGACCCCCGACCAGCCCCCCCAGTCCCCCCAGGGCTGGGAACACTGGCTCATGTGGGTCACCAGACAGGCGATCAAGGCGGACTACCTGGTCCACCGCGACACGGCCAGCGCCGCACGCAGCCACAGAACACACCTCGTACACGCCACCTGCCACCGGAGCAAGCATCCGCCCCGGCCGGCCGGGAACACCGTGCTCCAGCAGGCAACCTGAACCGCCATAGCGGCTTGCCTGGGCCGCGTGCCGCGACGAGTGGCATGCGCGGTCCTGAGGGGGCCTTAGCAGCAATGCACCGAGGCTACCCGGCGGCTCGCTGCCGTGCCGACCGCGAGCGCGGTCCATGGGAGCCAGCCGGACCGCGGCCGGCGCGCCGATCGGCCAGCAAGACGAGTGAGGCGACGATCTCGACTCCGTCGACGGAGAGCGGGAACGCGTGGGCGTGCCAGCCGGCGTCGCCGTGTGCATGGGCGAGCTGGCGCATGTGGCTATAGCTAATCGCCCCGGCGATCCCGGCCAGCCCGGCGACCGTCACCCCGGCGGCGCGGCCGATCCACGAATCAGCCCGGCTCGGGGCCGGTATCGGGGCGTGCTGCGGGTCGGCGGGGCGCTTCACTGGGCGTCCTTAACGGCCCGTGACCTGCGCAGACGTACCGGGAGCGGGTCACCAGCGAACAGCACACTGTGGTTCGTATCGTGGTACGTCCGGTCCACCGTGGCTATGACCTGCTTCTATGTGAGCGCTAGCTGGCCATCGTGCGAACCGGTGGGGTGGCACAGATCTCTGGGCTCAACATGACGGGCGGGCTGGCCATGCGGACGCGGGCTTGTTCCTATCCGGCCCAGACGATGTCGAAGATCCGGATCTGCCGAGCGTCGTCGTCCACGTAGAACCCGATGATGCCGGCACCTAACGCGAAGGTGGTCTCCCGGAACCTGGTGTCGGTGCCTGGCGGCCTGATGGTGGCGTCCCAGGGCTGCTCGGACAACTCGACCGCACGTTCGATCACCGCATCGCGTCCCCAGGCCGGCAGGGTATGGAACTGGACCTGAGCGCCGCCGCCGAACTCGACCCGGTAGGTCACCGGCGGGGCCAGCCGGGGATGATCTGCTCGGCCGGGGCGAAGTCCTCGGCGCGTCCCTCGCGGGCGCTTTCCATCCGGGCGCCATAGCCGGGATCGGAGTAGGCGATCGCGCGGAGCCGCCACAGCCGCAGCAGGTCATGCAGGCGGCGGAACTCCTCGGGCCTACGGGCGCCATCCACGGCCGCCTCATACTCAGCCAGGAACTGGGCGCGGTACTCACCTGTCAGGACTCGCAGGGTCTCGACCGGGTCGTCAGGATCGAGGTCGCCGACTGGGTGCGCCGTCATCTGCCAGCTCCCTTCTTTGTCGCGGGCGGATTCTGGACGCCGATTCTTACGGTAGACCCTGCCGCCGACAACCACGGGCCACCGTGCGATGTACCCGAGGCGGCGGGGTGATTCACCGTGCGTTCCTAACGGCGGGTGACCTGCTCAGATGTACAGGGATTGGATCCCCTTCAATGAGGATGGGGCGGTTCGCATGGTGGTACGTTCGGCCCACCACTGCCTTTGACCTGCAGCTATGCAGATACGAGCGATCGCTGTGCGAACCGCGATGCTCCGACGCGCCGATATTTCGGTTAAACCGGCTCAGCATAGTGTTCGGGGGGCGACGAGACCGCCGTGCTGCCCTCGGCCCCGCAAGTGGTGGCGCAGCGAGCGGGACGCTTCGTCAGATTCAACCTGCAGGAGTGCGACTTGGCAGAAGTGGAGCCTTCAGTCGTGGGTCGTTCCTCCCTTGGAAGCGGCGAAGGGCCTGGACGCGCAGCTGTGAGGACTGCGGACATCGGCGCTCCTCGTCAAAGTTCTTGCGTCCCGGCCGGTCACGCTCACGGCTTGCGGTTGGCGATGACGGAATTGCCAAGCGTGTTGCTGCGACCGGCCACGTCTGTGTCTTCCTCCGCGCTGGGTTCGACGGACAGCGCGGGCAACCGGCGGTCAGCCCACGCGGGAAACCACCAGTTGGCCCGTCCGAGCAGCCGCATGACCGCCGGGACGACTGCCATGCGGATCACCATGGCGTCGATCAGGACGCCGCCGGCGAGGCCCAGTCCGAATTCCTTGATCAGCCGCTGGCCGCCCAGGATGAATGAGCCGAAGATGAGGATCATGATCAGGGCGGCCGCGGAGATGGTCTTGCCGGTGGCGGCGAGGCCGTCGCGGACGGCCATGCTGCTGTCGCGGGTTCTGTGCCACTCCTCGTGCATGCGGGTGACCAAGAACACCTGGTAGTCCATGGACAGGCCGAACAAGATGGCGAAGAGCATCACTGGCAGGAATGCTTCGACCGGGCCCGGCCTGCTGACGCCGATCAGGGTGCCCAGCCAGCCGTTCTGGAAGACGGCGGTCACTATCCCGAACGCGGCCCCGATCGAGAGCAAGTTCATGACCGCGCCGGTGAGCGGGATCACGATGCTGCGGAACACCAGGGACAGCAGCAGGAACGACAGCAGCACGACGACGCCGATGAACAGCGGGAGCTTCTGCGCGACGATGTGGTCGAAGTCCAGGAAGACTGCCGTGGACCCGGTGAGATAGACCCGGGCGCCCGTTCCGGCGGTGGCGCGCGGGATGGCGGAGGCCCGCAGGCTGGACACCAGGGATGTGGTGGCCGCGGACTGCGGCGAGGTAGCCGGGTAGACGCTGATGAGGACGACGTCGCGGCCGTTCCCGGCGGGGATGACCTGCGGCGGCGAGACGCGGGCCACCCCGGGTTGAGCGCCGAGGCCGCTGGCCAGGCGCCTGGCTACGGCAGGCTGCGCAGCCGGGCGGACCTCGGCCACCACCAGCAGCGGCCCGTTGAAGCCGGGCCCGAAGCCCTTGGCGAGCATGTCATAGGCAGCGCGCGTCGTGGTGCCCGCCGGGTCGCTGCCCTGGTCCGATGACCCCAGGCGGATCGAGAAGAACGGTACGGCGAGGACGCCGATGATCGCCAGCGCCGCCACCGCGGGCAGGACGGGCCGGTGCTGCACGAACGCCGCCCAGCGCGACCAGAAGCCGGGTCCGCCGGGTCCGGCTCCGCCGGGCCCGCGATCTGCGAGGATCCTGCGCTGGCGGCGGCTGAGCACCCGCGGCCCGATGAATCCGAGCAGCGCCGGAAGCAGCGTCAAGGCGGCGAGCATGGTGCAGGCGACCCCGACCGCCGCGGCGACAGCGAGCCCGTTGAGCAGGGACACGCCAAGAGTGAACATCCCGAGCAGGGCGATGCACACCGTGACGCCGGCAAACAGTACGGCGCGCCCCGACGTATTGACGGCCGTCACGATTGAGGACTCGACGTCCCGCCCGGCCAGGAGTCCCTGCCGGTGCCGGGTAACGATGAACAGCGCATAGTCGATGCCGACGCCGAGGCCGATCAGCAGGGTCAGCTCCGAGGAGAAGCCCGGCATCTGCATCACGTGGCTGAGCAGCCCGATGATGCCGACGGCGGTTCCTAGCGAGGCGAGCGCGGAAACCAGGGGAAGGGCCATCGCGAACAGTGAGCCGAACACGAGGAAGAGCACGACAGCGGCCAGCAGGATCCCGAATCCTGCCCCGCCGATCGACGGCGGATTGGCCTGTTCGGCTACCTGGCCCGCTACGGCGACCTGGAGCCCCGGCTGGTCGCCTGACTGCGCCGCGGCGACCAGGCGCTTCGCCGTCGCGGTACCGACGGTTTGTGCCTGCTGGTCAAAGGTCACCGTGGCGAACGCGACCGTCTTGTCAGAGCTCACCCGCCCCGCGCCGGACGCCCCGACGGGCGAGATAATGGCTGTCACATGCGGAATTCTCGCAATCCGCCCGAGCGTGGCCCGCATCCTCGACTGGACCGCTTGGTCGGTCACGAGCATGCCATGCGAGGCCTGGAACACCACTTCCTCGGAGTCACCCGCCACTGTGGGCGAGACCGCCTTCAGCAGGCTGATGCCCTGGGTGGACTGCGCACCAGGCAGGGTGAAGCTGTTGGAGTACGCCGAGTCGGCGAACCGCGCGGCCAGCGTGGCGATGACGAGGGCCAGCAGCCACAAGGCAATCACGTGCCGCCGGTGCCGGACACTCCAGGTGGCAAGCGCGCGCATGGGCTGACCTCCTCGGCATCGAGCGGGTACAGTAGATTCGAGAGGCTAGCATATGAAATCGATAAATCAATCTCTCAGAATGGGATGCCAGTCATCGGTGACGGGCTAGGAGTGAGGCATCGTGGTCAACACGGCCAAGCGTGATCGCACGACAACCGCATTGCTTGAGGCGGCTGCGGTCGTCTTCGCCGAGCAGGGTCCGAGCGCCCGCATCGCTGACATCGCCGACGCTGCCCGCGTGGGGCCCGCCACGCTCTACCGGTACTTCCCGAACCGGGAGGTCCTGCTCGACGCCCTCCTTGAGTACGCACTCGACGAGACAAGTGACCGCCTAGCCGAAGCGGATCTGGAGAACGTGCCGTTCGCAGAGGCAATCGCCCGCGTCTGCCGGGCGCTTGTGGCCAGCCGAAGTAAGTACGCCGTACTCACGAAAATGGTGGACGTCGTCAACAAAGAGCAGGTCGAGATGCGCCTCGCCGGGCCGATACGCGCGCTGCTGCGCCGCGGCATAGCCGAGCGGGCCGTGCGCGAGGACCTGTCCGAAGACGAACTGGTCGCCGTCCTCGGCGCACTCTTTCAGGCAGCGGGCCACCTCGCGTCCCAAGGTCAGGCGGGCATAGAACGGGCTTCCACCATCGCGAGTTCAGTCTTCGTGGACGGCACCGCCCGCCGCCAGGGTGGCGCGGCTTCAACGCCGGGAAGATGAGCAGCGAGATCTGCGCTGTGTCGGCCGAGCGACGGCGGCGCCAGCGCAGTCGCGGTGATCAACACCGCCACCATCCCCGTCGACGCCACACCCGTCAGCATTGCATTCAGCCCCGACGGCTCCGTCGTCTACACCGCCAACCAGGACGGCAGCACCCTGTCGGTGATCAACACTGCTAGCAACGCCGTTACCAGATCCGGTGCCAGCATGAATGCCGGACCGACCGCCCTCGCCGCGGTCCCCACCCGCACCTGAGCACCAGGGCAACCGCCACGCCTTCTGGGCCAGCGACCTGTCGACCGGGGGCGACGTCGCTCCTCGGGGCCGAGAGGTCGGGCTGCTGGAGTTCCCGGGCTCGCCGCGGTGTATCAGGGCCTCGCTTGCAGGGTCGAGCGAGCAGGCGTCGCAGCGCGCCTTGTCGGCTGCGGTATCGCCTTCCGGGTCTGATGCCGTGCTGTTGACCCTCGCCGCACCGGTTCTGCTCCGAGGCCCACAAGTTGAAGCGTTCGGGAACTGCAGCAGGCACGCGCCGACAAAGAAGGGGGTTCAGAGTGGCGCAGCGGTTATCCCATTTGGGCCGTAGGCCGTCCTTTCACCGGGGCGGGTGGTGCGGGATGGTTTGAGGGAGGTCGTGCCTGCACCGCTGCGGGCACACGTGCCCGGGCCGCCGATCTGGCCACCTGGGGCGCGAGTCCGTGCCGGTCTGCCTGCTTCTAGTGCCCCATGGGGGACAGGCTGGCTAGTTCGCTTCGGAGTGTCCGCAGTACCGGCGTGAGACGGGCGTTGCGGACTGGGTGGCCGGCCTGGCGGAGGGCGGGCGGCGAAGTCGTCGACGGTGAACCCGCCCTCGACGGAGGCGCAGCGGCTTTAGCATGGCCAGGCTAGGATATTGCGCTTTCAACTAACTTGAGGAAGGTCGCAGTCATGACCACTCCAGCGGAACGGACCTTGGCGGGGCTGGGCGAGCGGCTGGCGGGCGGCTCGATGGCCGGAACGTGGACACTCGATCCGGCGCGGTCGTCGGCGTCACTGCGCAGCAAGAGCGTGTGGGGGCTCGTCCCGGTCAAGGGAGTCTTCCGCGATCTGGAAGGCGGGGGAACGATCTCGCCGGGCGGTGAGGTGACCGGCCAGCTATCGCTTGCGACGTCCTCGCTAGACACCAAGATCGCCAAGCGCGACGCTCACCTTCGCTCCGACGACTTCTTCTCCAGCGAGAAATATCCGGTGATCACCTTCGCCGTCGACACGATCGAGCCGGCCGGAGCCGGACTCACCATGTCAGGCACGCTCACCGTCCGCGACCAGAGCCGGCCGGTCTCGTTCCCGGTGACCGCCGCCATGGCAGGTGATGACGAGATCTCGCTCGACGCCACGGTCCCGGTCAACCGAAAGGACTTCGGGCTCACCTTCAACCAGATGAACATGATGTCGGTGCACAACACGGTCACAGTCCATGCGGTGTTCGTCAGAAGCAGCCAGCGATAGGTGTCCTTGGTGCTCGCTGACGGCCAGATCGAGGCGACCGGGGTCCTCACCTCAACCGCGAGGGGCCCATGCACGTTCACGCTGGCTATCGTCGGAGGCACCGGCAGGTACGCGGCAGCCACCGGCTATGCCGTGGTTTGTTCCGGCGGACTCAGGACCAGCGGGGCCACGATCTCGATGCCTTCGACCGACAGCGGGAAGGCGTGGGCGTGCCACCCGGTCTCGCCGTGGGAAGCGGCTAGCTGCCGCATGTGACTGCAACTGAGCGCGCCGCGATCCGGCCAGGCCGGCTACGGTCGCTGCTGCAAACCGGCCGAACGACCGGTCAGCCAGGCTGATCTGCGGTCCCGCAGCGACCTGCGGGCGACGCGTGGGCGCGTCATTTCGCGGCCCTAACGGCCCGTGACCTGCGTAAGTGTATCGGGAGGGGGTTGCCTTCGATGAGGATGGGGCGGTTCGCATGACGGGACGTTCGGTCCACACCCTCTGACCTGGGCTTTCTTTGCTCCTGACGCGCAGTCCGGCTCGCTGGTATGGGCGGAGGTTGGCCAGAGTATGGGCGTACCCGCGCCGACGCGGTAGCAGGCTGGATCGCCGCGTAGCTGGGCAATCCGGCCCGCTGCTGCTTCGAGGTCGGCTTGCCGTGCTGCACGATCTCCGGTCCCGTGCGGTGATGCGGGCTGGATAGCTGCCGCCCGGGATGGGCGACGCCGAGGCCGCCGGCGAGGAAGGCGTGCGCGCGCCGGGCCAGGGAGCGCCAGGCTGGGCGACGTCGGTGCTAGGTGCCTGGGACGAGGCAGCCTGCAGCGATGATCAGGGATGCCATGTCTTCAGCGGCCTGGCGGGCGACATCGGGGAGCACGCCCGCCAGGCCACCGGCCATACCCCGGCCATCGGCCGGTATCCACGAGGCTGGCTCGCAGCGCCTCCCGAAGATGCCTCGCTCGTCGGCCGTTACCGGGCGCTGGCGCGACCGCCGCCGCTTGCGGGCCATGCCCGCAGGGCGGCTCGGGCGAAGGTGACGCCGGCTTTAGTCGGCTCATCCGAGTCGTAGCAGCCGGGCCGGGCAGGCGCGAACGCGCCGATCCGCTGCAGCACGGCCTTCGTGTCCCAGGCAGCACGGGCGGCGGCGCCGCCGGTCAGCGGCCGGCCGTCGGCGAGCATCCAGCCGCTGGCGGTGAGGAACCTGGCGATTGTGACGCTCAGGTCGTCCGTCGCGTCGGCGGCCACCAGTATCAGGAGCAGCAGGCCGGCCTGCTGCTCGCACCGGTCTCTGGAACCAGTCGGCATCCGCTCGGCCAGGTGCCACCACAGCGCGACCGGATCGGCGCGGACGGCGCGTCCGCAGGCCGTGAGCAGCAGCATGCCGGAGTGCTTGCGCAGCAGCCCGAACCGCTGCGCCGTCTCGCGCAGGACCAGGACCGGCACGGTCTGGTGCTCCCTGTTGCCCGTGCCGATCCACTCGTCAGCGAGGCCGAGCTCCGCTGACGCGGCCGCGACGTGGACCGGCGGCAGGTAGCCGGCCTGGGTCAGCCGGATGCCGTCGGATCCGACGCGGTCAAGAAGCCAGGAATACGGCCGGACCATCCGCTCCGCGGTAGCCGCATCGACGAGCACCGGCTGTCCAGGCCAGCGGCGTCGATCAGGCTGAGCAGCAGCCGGCGCTCGGACGCCGTCCGCATGTCCGAGACCAGCTCCCCGAGCGGCCCGGGCAGGCCGGACGAGGCAGGAGCAGCATCCGTGCCGACGGCATCCCAGGCCAGCAGTGCGCCATTGATCGCGTCAAGGCTGAAGGCGGTGCGTGCCATCGACGAGATGCCGACATCGCCGTACATGGCGGCCAGGTCCAGCACCGCGTCTGCATGGTCGGGATTGCCGGGGTCGGCCGCCGCTTCGATCAGCTCGTGAGCGTGCACGCCACCGCAGTCTTCGGCCGGGCCTGTACCGCCGGCCGGCGGTACAGGCCGCACGGCGCGAGGTCGCGGTCCGCGGCAGGACGGCCTCGAGCGCGATCACGTGCTGCCAGTCGTCGCCGTAGTCATAGGTGTAGTACAGCTTGTCCGCCGGATCGGTCAGCACCTCATCCAGGCGCACCTCACCCTCAGGGACACCGGTCTCGCCCTCTGCCACGTCGAACGGGCACAGGTAACGCTCGGTCTGCGCACCGTAGAAACCCGGCCCTGACCCGAATCCGTGCAGATGACTGTCGGTCCAGCCGAACGCGATCTGGATGACGTCGTGGACCTGGTCGAGGAACAGATCCGAGGCTAGCTCAATACGGCGCCACAATGGCGGCTTCGTGCCCTGGAGATCGACCCGGACCCGGTAGGTGACCACCTCGGACCGGCGCGGCCCGCGCCGCGAGGGCGGGGCCGGATGGCCGGGCATCCCGCCGGCCAGCGACCTGGCAGCCAGCAGGTCGTGCAGCAAGCCCTGCAGCTCGGCCGGACTCCGGCCAGCCATCGCCTCAGCTATCAGCGCACCGACATCCACCCGACCGGGCGGATCGCCCGCCGACACCTGACCTGCGGCCGCATCCCGCTCGCGCGTCACACCGCCACATTAGCGGCAAGCAATCGTGAGGTACGCCCATTGCTCCGAGTACCGCCGGACAGATAACCCAGCGGTCCACAAGAGCATCACAGCTCCCGCGCCGGGCAGCCGTCCGCAGGCCGACGTCCGGTCAGAGCCAGCACGCCTGGTCCGGCAATGGCCGGCTTTCAGCCATGTGTCGTCCCTGTCCGTTCTGCTGCGGACCCGAGGGGAGGACAGACCTGCGACCAGATGCCGATGCGGGCCGTTAGGGAATGGTTCGCAGCATTGCGCGGGCGTCCTTGAGCAGCAGCACCATGTGCAGCGGATCAGTCGGGGACGGCTGGAAGTCATACCGGGCATAGAAATCCGCGGCGGTCTGATCCAGGGCATGAGCCAGCAGCGCCCGCACGCCGACATGGTCAGCGACCTGAAGCGTCCGAAGAACAGCGTCGCGCAGCAGACGCCACCCCAGCCCGTGGCCTTGCACAGACCGGTCAACGGCCAGGCGCGCCAGCAGCAGGACCGGAACCGGCTCCGGCATGGCCTTCGCCGCCCGCGCCGGCGCGCTGGCCCGCGACACCGCCCCTGGGCTTGCTGCGTCGGGCCTGCGATCTGGAAGACGCGGCGGCCGGTCCCGGACTGGTTATCCTCGGCGCTGACGGCGGTTTGGCCGGGATGAATGATGCCGCGGGCCGGTGGCTGGAAGATCTCGGCGGCCGCGCGGACGGGTCGGATCTTCCGATCGAGATCGCGGCGCTGGCAATAAGGCTCCGTCATCTGCCCGCCGCCGAGCCGGCGATGCCGCGCCTGCGGGTGCGGACCAGAAGCGGCCGGTGGGCCGTTCTTCACGCCTCCTGGATGAATACCCCGGCCAGCAAGGCAATCACGGTGATCCTGGAAGAGGCCGCCCCAGCGCAGGTCGCGCCGCTGATCATGGTTGCTTATGGGCTAACGGATCGCGAGAAGACGATATCGGCCATGGTCTGCCTGGGCTTGCCGACCCGGCAGATCGCGGGCCTGACCACGGACACGGTGCAGGATCACCTGAAATCTGTGTTCGACAGGACCTGCGTGCACAGCCGCGGCGCGCTCGTCGCCTTGATTCTGCAACGGGACTACCTGCCCCGCGCCGCCGCTGGCGACCCGCTGAGTCCGTCAGGCGCCTTCGCGGTCGGCTGATCTGCCCGCGAACCTGATTCGCAGGTCCCCTGGGCGGCAAGGCGGACCTGGTCTCAGCCGCCGAGGTGTCGACAGCTAGCGGTCGTCGCTATGCACCACGTCGAGGATCCGGGTTTGCGGCTGGCCGGCCAGGCCTGGCGATGACGTTGGCGAGGACCAGACGTGCTGTTCCAGGAACGCGGCGAACGCCTGTGCCGAGCCGGCACTGTCGAACTCCAGGTCGAGCATCAGGTACTTCTGGTCGTCGACGGGCTGGCGGATGGCTACGCTGCTTACTCCGGCTTTCGCGCGCGCTTCGGCAAAGCTGTCGAAGGCAGTCGACCAGACCTTGTAGTCACTGATGGCATGTTCGATTCTGAGCGTTGTCATGGGTTTCTCCGTTACGTTGCCGTTCTTGCTATTGACCTTCAGGCTAGGCAGCCGGCTCGGCAGGCGGTATCCCGAATATCTGGGGGTCTTGAGCTGGCTTCCCTCGACGGTATTCGGATGATGATCTCGCTGAGCGTAGGCTCCTTGGGTGGCCGGTAACTGGGTTCGGGCCCAGGCCCGCGTGCGCATCGAGGCGATCGGCGCGGCATCGGTCGATGACAGGACCCTGCGGCGGCGGGTGCTCACGGTCCTGCGCGATGTAGTCGCCTTCGATGCTTATGTCTGGCTGCTGACAGACCCGGTCACCGCGGTAGGCGCCGCTCCGCTGGCCGACGTTCCCTGCATCGCGGAGCTCCCGGCGCTCATCAAGGCGAAGTACGGCACGTCCGTCAATCGCTGGACCACTCTGCGGCAGCAGGCATCACCCGTCGCGCTCCTGCACAGTACCGTCCACGGCGACCTGGGACGAAGCCGCCTGTGGCGCGATGTGCTGAGCCGGTTACGCGATCGGCGACGTGGCCTCGGCGGTCTTCGCGGACCAGTTCGGCTGCTGGGGCTTCCTCGACCTGTGGCGTGACGACAGCCGCGAGCCATTCAGCACTGCCGATGCCGAGTTCATCGCCAGCCTCATCGCGCCGCTGACCAAAGCGCTGCGCCGTAGCCAGGCGCGAACGTTCATCGAGGCGGCGATGCCGCACCGGCACCAGGCCGGGCCGGTCGTGCTGATGCTCGACGACGATCTCCGGATTGCCAGCCGTACTGCAGCTTCGCAGGCCTGGCTGAACGTCCTGCTCCGCCGGAGCCCGATGAGCGGGCGATCCCGGCGAGCGTCTACAACGTCGCCGCGCAGCTGATCGCCGCCGAGGAAGGCGTCGACACGCAACCGGCTTCCACACGCATTCATCTGGCTGACGGCTTCTGGCTCACCCTGCGCGCGGCAAGGCTCTCTCCTAGCGAGCAAGAGCCGGTGGCAGCCGCATCCGGCGCGGCAGCACTTGTGGTCACGATCGAGGAGGCATCCGCCGCCGAGCGGCTGGAGCTTTTCGGCCGTGCCTTCGGTCTCAGCCCCCGCGAGCACGAGTTGCTCGGGCTGCTTGCCACCGGCAGTGATACGCGGGCGATGGCGCGCCAGATGTCGCTGTCCGGGCACACCATCCAGGACCACCTCAAGTCGATCTTCGCCAAGACCGGCGCCCGCGACCGCGTCACCGTCCTCTCGCGTGCCCTCGGCACCCAGCGCGATGCGACTGGCCAAGCCGAGAACTAAGACGGCTATTCGATTGGGCTAGCTCGGTGCTTATGGTCACCGGGCCTCGCGGCCGCTGCTGATCCGACGCGAGTTCCCGGTGGCACGCCGATGACGGGCGCAACATCATTTAACTGCGGGCGGGCCGAGGACGTGGTCGGCGAACATGGTGACGGCGGCGTCGATGAGGCGGAGGTAGCGGTCGCCGCCGGGGTCGTTGGCGAGCTGCTGGCTGGCAAGGCCGGCGACTACCGCAGTCCAGAGGTCGAAGTCAGCCTCGTCGCGGAGCCCGGCGCGGGCAAGGACGCGCGGCGGCGAGGAGAAGGATGACCAGCGATGGCCGCACAACTTTGGGATGCCGGCGCGACCGTCGCGGCAATACAAGATCCCGTGTGCGCCGCCCGTGCACCACGCCGAGGTCGGCGGCTATCTCGACCGATCCGCTGATCAGCCCGCCGTGTGCTCATCTTCTGGTGGGACGGCGTCCCCTAAATTGTCTGAGTGACTGCCCTGCCCATTATCGCGTGCCCGTGCTGTCGCGCCTTCTCGCCGCGGAAACCGTGCTGCGGTCCCAGACGCTGCCTCCTATCACGGCCGCCTACGATCGGAAGATGAAGATGGGCTGTGCCGAGTGCGGGTGTGTCATCGAATCAAGCGTCCGGATCGTCATCTGCAGCGACGGCTGCTGCTGTCGCGACGTGCCGGTGAGCGGGCAGGCCACCAGAGTCCCGCAGCTGTCTGACGGCGGAATCGAGCCCGACGGCACTCGCGCCGAACTCGAACAGGCCCGAGTCACGTTCCACGCTCTGGTCCAATCGGCCGGCGAGGAGGAACTCGGCCAGCGGAGCAATTGTCAATGGCCAAGTTACGGCCCCCGGTAGTGGCCACGCCATTTTCGCCACAGTTTGAGGAGGGGCGACATATCGGCAAAGCGATTTCCCCGGGCTGTGCCTTAATCCGATTGGCAGACAAAATTTCGGGAGTATGGTCGTGGCCGCCGTTGCGGGATGCGAAATAATCGGCACACCACGCACGGCTGTTCATGCACAACCGGGCCTACATATATAGTTGCCCCACATATGTCGAGCTGGCCTGCATCGTTGTGCACGCCTGTTGCGGATGCCCCGACGACCCAGAGGGCCGGGTCCGGTACGAGGGGCTGGACCGTCGACGGCATGACCGCCTACGGCTTCGTGTGCGGCACCTGCCGGAGGCTCACCCAGACCGGACCCTGGACCGAGAGTGGGCCGTCAGCCGGAAGGCGCGACCCGCTCATGTGTCGTCAGAACGGCCACGGCTCGCCGTGCTCGTTGACCCAGTTCGGCAGTCAAGCACGCAGAAGCAGATACGCAGGGTGTCCTCCATCTTTCGCGCCAGCCGTCAACACCAAGCCGAGCGCCACATGGAACTCAATCCATGCATCCAACAAGTCCATTGCCATACCGGCTCACATCGTGGCGCACCGGCCGCGCGGGGTCCCGGCCGAGCAGGGCACGGCCGGCCACGCCCGGAGCGGCGTAACCTCTCTGGTGATCTTCCAGAACTGGCCGCGAAGCCGCGAAGCTGCCCGTGCGGCGGCAGCAGGAGGACAGTCGGCGGAGAACAGGGCGGCGGGATGCCAGTGGGTCGATCCGTCGGCGGCTAGGTACGAGCCGCCGTCGGGTCCGGGAACGGTCAGGTCGGGCTCGTCTCGCATGACGTCGTCGTGCGCTCGGCCTGGGCGAGGCAGCATGGCGGATAGGAAGACCATCCGGTTGACTGGTCGTCGAGCGGCGACGACGGGGATCGTCAGGCCGCCGAGGGAATGGGCCGACCAGCACGAGGTCTTCGGGGGCGTCGGAGAACGCTTCGATTGTCACTTCGGCGTACTGCGATGCACCGGCATCTGGGTCCCCGCACGGCAGGTCGACGGTCAGGACGCGGTGACCCAAGATCTCCAGCAGGTCTGCCAGCTGCTGCCAGCACCACGAGCCGTGGTAGGCGCCGTGGACCAGCCCGAATGTTGTCATCGTCGTGCTCGAGTCACGCTACGGCCTGGCGTAGTCGGCGAACCCTTGCCAGTCCACCACCACACACGGATTCCTGCGTCTGACGTCTGCGTCGACGCGTTGATCTCTGATGCCGTCTTCATCTGTACCTCCCTGTCGTGGAAGAGTGCTCATGGCCTGTTCTACGACGGCACCATTGCCGCAGCGTTGGCGAGACTTTGGCGTTCGGCCATCGACAGACGCACCGGGCGGCAAGTCCTCATCACCCATGGGCAGCCGGCGTGGACGCCGAAGCCGCATCGTCCGCTCAGGCTCGGTGCGAGCGCGACGCCAGCACGGGGAGACAAATGCAGGTGCAAAGAGGAATTTCGGGGACTTGCCGGGCTCGTTCGCACACCGCTTGCGTCAAGGTGCTAAGGCGCTGCTCCCGGCCTGCCTGCACCAGGTCGGCAACCTCGAGCCATCGACGGCATCGACTCGGCCTGCGCGGTTACCTCCGGTTGGGCAGGCATCGCCGCCTCGTGCGCGACCGCGCCGAACGAAGGTACCGAACTCCTGATCGAGGCCTTCCGGAAGAGATGGGGTTACTCGACCTGGATCCAGCCGAGCAGATCCTCGCGGCTAACCGTGTCCAGAAGAGCCGGATGATCAGTGGCCAGGTGATCGCGGATAGCCCCGATCACCCGGTCGTTGCTGTCACCGCGGGCCACAAACCCGCATTCGCAGCGGATAAGCTGCGCCATCGGTCCTCCTAGGTTCCGAGCCGAGCGTAGTGCAAGATGTTGGCGTGACCTTGGCGTCTTCAGACTCCGCCATGCGGATCCAGATCTGCGGGCCGCTCGTTATCGAGCGTGAGGGCCAGCGCCTTGAGGCTCGCCTGCCCGGCCGCCAGGGCCGGCTCCTGTTCACCTACCTCCTCGTCCACCGCCATCGCCAGGTCCCGCGAGACGAGCTGGCTGAGGCACTGTGGAGAGAGCCTGACCCGGCCGCGGTAGACAGTCGGCTCAACCCGCTGCTGTCAAAGCTCCGACGTGTCTTCGGCGCCGACACTGTCGACGGGCGCTCAACCCTCCGACTGCATCTGCCTCAGGCGTGGATTGACCTCGAAGCCGCCACCGAGGCCATCCACCGTGCCGAGTCATCTGTCGCCCAGCACGACTGGGTACGAGCATGGGGACCATGCCTGGTAGCCCTCTTCGTCGCCGAGCGCGGCTTCCTCGCCGGCGAGGACGCCCCATGGATCAGCGAGATCCGCAACCAACTGGACGTCCTTCATATCCGGGCCCTGGATTGCTATGCAGCCGCATCACTGGGTATCGCGGGACCTGAGCTGGCAGGTTCCGAACGGGTCGGCCGGAAGCTCATCCGCCTCGCCCCTTTGAGAGAGAGCGGCTACCGCTACCTCATGCAGGCGCTGGCCGCCCAGGACAACCTCGCTGAGGCCCTGCACGTCTACGGCCAGCTCTGCGACTGCCTGCGTGATCAGCTTGGCGTCTCGCCCAGCCCCGCAACCCGCGACCTCTACGAGCGACTGCTCGCAACGACCTGAAGGGCGGCCCGCCAAGCACCGGACACCACGCCACCAGGACGTCCACGGTCCCGCATCTGGCTATACCCGATCCCCCCGGCTAGTCCGGCAACTGTCATCCCGGCAAGGCGGCGAATCCACCTGTCCGCGCTGGTTGCGGCTGGCAGCGGAGTAATGGCCAGGCGGCTCATTGCGCGTCCTTGACGGCCCGTGACCTGCCCAGATGTACGGGGATCGGGTTACCGTCGATGAGGATCGGGCGGTTCACCTGGTGGGACGCTCGGCCACCCCCTCTGACCCGCGGGAATCCTTGCTACCGAGCGAGGGGCCGGGCTCTGTGGAACGCACTCGCCCGGGCGGGGCGCACGCTGCGAGCGTGCGGCACCGATCGTTCTATCAGTCAGGCGCGCGCCACGGTGCCGACCGCAGCTGGCTGAGCAGTGCTGGGCGTAGGGTGCGCGTGTGGCTGATCTGCTGCCCCGGCTGAGCCGGGCCTTGCGCGATGACCTGGATCAGGGCCAGCGGTCCGCCCTGGCGAGCTGGGTCGCCTTTACCTGCACGTTCGCCGTTGTCCGCGGCATCACGTGGAGCATCAGGGCCGACCGCGGCCCGTTCCGCAACATCAGTGCCGGGGGTGAGCACCTGCATCACTATCTGTGGGGCATCGGCATGCTCGCCGGGGTCGGCGCGGTCGCCGTGCGCGGCAGCGACCGGCAGCGGGCGCACCCTGCGGTGGCGATCAGCTACGGCAGCGGCCTGGCCCTGATCGTCGATGAGTTCGCGCTGCTGCTTGACCTGAAGGACGTCTACTGGGCACAGCAGGGGCGGATATCGGTCGACCTCGGGGTGGGCGGGATTGCCGCGACGGGTTCCTACTTCGCTGCGCTGCCGGTGCTGCGTGCGCTGCGCCGGGATCACCCCGGCCGGGATGTCAGTGACAACGCGGAGTAGCGGCTACGGAGACAGGCCCGGGCAAGTCGTCGCCGCGCATTCTCTGGCACACCGGCAGTGGCATGACCGGACGCCGGCAGCCCGCGGGAGTGCCGGCGGGGAATCGCTGCACGGGCAGGAACCGCGATGCGGGGAATGGAGGGACGTCCTGGCTGTGAATATAGGCTGGCCTGCTGGGTCGGCGTGGTCGCCGAGGACCTTGACGCGCAGCAGCGGTTCTACCACGACGTGCTCGGGCTGGCTGAGCTGGCGGCCGGCCCAGGCAACATCTTCGAGATCAAGGAACGCCGCGAGCAGCGTGCGCAATGAGACCCGAAAAGAAGAGGCAGCCGCGCCAACTCCAGCCGCGCCCCGGACCCAGAGCCGCACCCTCGGCGGATCAGGCTGGAACCAGCAAGACGAGCTTCGGTAGTCCGAGCTTTCGACGGAGTGGCACCTAGCGAGGAGTGACCACGACGATGACGGCCCTGCCGAGGGACTATGACTTGGACCCTGGACGCTTCCTGGCGAGCACCGAATTGCCGCACGATGACGTGCACCCGTACGTAGCAGCCCGGCTCGGCGACGCTGGGGCGCGCATAGTCCTTGATGTCGGAGGAGGAAGCGGCAGGCTGGCCCGATTGCTGCCTGAGGTGTCCATGCGCTGCCTGCTGATCGATCTATCTCCGACGATGCTGGCTCTGGCGCCCCGTCCTGCCGTGCGAGCCGACGGTTCCCGGCTGCCGGTCACCGACAGATGGGACGCGCCGCTGGTCACTCTTTCGACCGTCGACCATGCTGCTGCGTTCCTGCGCATCCACGGCTTGAGCGACGCGGCCGCACATCGTGCGGCGGTCACGCTGCAGTTGCCGCTCGCTCTGACGATGCGAGGCTGCTTCGTCTACGCCACCAGGGCACCAAGATCACCGTGGCCATTGACGTCATGAGCCCAGCCGGGCCAGCACGCCCGCCCGGCCGTCGTCCTCCTCGCCCGGCCGGTTCCGCTCGCCCGCCGCAAGATCGCTAAGCACGGCGGCCTCACGCAGCAGCGACGCCGCCTCGGCGGCGACCGTGGACTTCCCGGCCCCGACAGCGCCGCCAATGACCAGCACGGGGACGTAAGGGGAAGCCATGCTCCGATGATCGCCCGGCTCGCTCCGCCGCGCTTGCGGACCTGGCGTCTATTTCCGGCTGGTGTTCGTCAGGAGGCCCCGTGCCAGCAGCCCGCAGAACGCTAAGGAGCCTCAGCGGCTGCTAGTGACCCACACCGCGGCTGCTTCCTGATGGCGGTGGATCGCTGGCTGGCGAGCAAGTTGACCTCCGAGCGGCTGCCGCGACAGAAACTCCGGGGACTGATATGTGAGAGTCCGTCAGATCTCGCTGATCATTTGCTTGCGCTTGGCCTGATACTCCGCCTCGGTCAGGAGGGCGTTGTCATGCAATTGCTGGAGCCTGGCGAGCCGCTCCTGCGCGGTGCCTCCCTGGCCGTCAGCGTCAGCCCCTCCGCGTGACGGCGAAGGAGGTGCTGGGTCGAATGCACCAAGCAACGGTCCGGCAACCCCGCTCTGCACGGTCCCCCCGGCTGGCGCCTCACGCTTCGACGAGCCCAGTGGAGGCAGCTGACTGCGACGCCTGGACGTTCAGGTCCCCGCGCCCGATGGCCACAGCAGCGGGACGCTGCACCTGCCTGACGGGGATGGGCCGTGGCCTGGCGTGCTGGCCTTTCCCGATGCGGGCGGAGCGCGGGAGACGTTCCGGCAGATGGGCGACCGGCTGGCAGGCATGGGTTACGTCGCGCTGATCCCGGATATCTACTACCGCGCCGGGGGTGGGCACCTTTCGGCGTAGCCACTGTGCTCACGGACGAGCAGGAGCGGGCACGGCTGTTCAGCCTCATCAGCGTGCTCACCAATGACCGGATCATCGCCGATGCCGGCGCCTGCTGCGACTTCCTGCTGGCGCGACCGGAAGTGACGGGCCCGGCGATCGGCACCACCGGATACTGCCTGGGCGGGCGCATGTCGCTGATCGCCGCGGCCGGGCTCGGTGCCGCGATCGCCGCGGCGGCGTCGTTCCACGGCGGCAGGCCGGCTGTCGCCGGCGACCCGCCGAGCCCGCACCTGTCGGCGGACCGCATCACCGCCACGGTCTACGTGGCCGGCGCCATGGACGACGGCTCGTTCACCGCCGAGCAGGCCGAGCTACTGGAAAGCGCGCTCACTGACGCCGGAGTCGGCCGCACCCTTGAGTTCTACCCCGCCCACCACGGATTCGCGGTACCCGACAACCCGACCTACGACACGAAAGCGGACGCCCGGCACTGGGAAGCACTCCACGAGCTCTACCGGGCCCACCTCCAAGGCTCCTGAAGCGCATGCAAGGCGACTGTCACTAACAACGGCCGGGCGCACGCAGGCTGAGCTCTCGGGACTGGCCGGCGTCCCCAGGCCGACATCAGCCGCATCGAGCGCACGCCCCGGCGAGCAGCCCTCGCCTGGAACGTCCCGCGGCCTGCTCCTATGCCTTTTCCTGCTGACCCTGGCGTCGCATCGGGACTCCTTGAACAAGATCGGACTCGCGCCATCGGCATGGACATCAGGATTTGTCGTCCTGCCAGCAAGCACCCCGCAACCCGCGGGTACGGCAGGGCATTACGCGCGGCGACAGGCCGATCAATCCGTGCAAACCACATGATTTGGATCCCGGCGGGGCGATATCGGCGGCCAGGTCAGGGGACCGTTCCGACCTGACCGCCGCGGCCCGTGCTGGGTCCGTCGTCCCCGCCTAGGCGTATGCTGCGGGCGGACCTGTCGGTCCGTGCCGTTCGGTCCCCTGACCGGTTTGCTGGCCTGCCCGCGGTGTGTGCCGCTGAGGGCCTGGGCGGCCGGTCAGCTGCCGAAGATCTTCACGCCGTAACGGCGCACCACCGGACGACGCCCGACTGCTAGGTACCTGGCAGGAGTGCGAGGGCGCGCTGCGGGCCGGGCTGGCGGGTGTCCTCGCCGGGTCGGGGTTCGAGCCAGCCAGGTGCGCCAGCGGCCGGGAAGCGGTGGCGTCCGGGCTGGCGCGCGGCCTGCTCCAGCTGGGCGGCGAGTTGCTCGTCGAGCTGGCGCAGCTCGCGGCGGACGGCCGGGTGCTCGAGCGTGCTCTGGCGTGCGAGCCGCCACCGGAGCCCGGCGATGGCGGCCGCAGCGGCCGCGGCGTCTATGCGGGCCTGCGGGTCATCGTGGTCGTTCACAGCGCCGCCTCCGGACGGGCTGCTCACCGGGCTCCTGCCTGGGTGTCGGGTGCCGGTGACGGCGGGGCGGGCAGGGCGGCCGGTAGACCGCCGCGGGCGGCGGCGGGCGGCGGCGCCGTCTGCCTGAGCGAGGGCGGGACCGCTGCTGACCGGTTCCGGGATGGGACCGCGGTCCGGTGCTGGGGTCGTCGCGGCAGCGAGGTCATGCAAAAGGTAGGGCATTGCCGTTCTCCGTTGAGGTGGGGCAGTAGATCGGACAGTCCCCGTCTCCGGGGTCCGTATGGCTCGTGCAGTCTGGAACCGCAGGTGTGACGTGAGTGTGACTACGGGGTCAAGACGCCGCCAGAACACACTATGGAGCTAGCTCGTGAACTCAGCTGCGGGGAGGTCGCGGGGCGGAAGGCGGGGTTGCCGGCTCCCTTGGCAGGGGAATACGGTCATGTTCCGCAGTGAAATGTGCCCCTGGGCTGTCATCTGACGCTGGCAGCGAGAAGGCCCTGGTGGTGGTCGTGTCGGATCGGCAGCTTGCCCAGGCGGGTGCCAATGCCGACCAGGCCGCGCAGTGGGATGGCCCGGCGGGCGAGCACCGGATCAGGCACGCTGATGTGTTCGACGCTGAGACGAGTCCGCTCAACGTGCGGTTCCGCGCCGCCGTCGGCGTCGGCCCCGGTGACCGTGTGCTCGACATCGGCTGTGGCACGGGCGGGTCGACGCGGGACGCTGCCCGGGCCGCTGTGGCCGGAAGCGCCGTGGGCGTCGACCTATCCGCGCGGATGCTCGAACATGCGCGCCGGGCCGCCCGCGCGGAAGGACTGCGGAACGTCAGCTACCAGCAGGCCGACGCCCAGGTGCACCAATTCGAGCCGGCCCGCTTCGATGCGTGCATCAGCCGGTTCGGAGCGATGTTCTTCTCCGATCCGGTTGCCGCGTTCACCAACATCGGCCGCGGTCTGCGCCCTGGCGCGCGTCTGGTACTGATGGCCTGGCAAGCGGCCGACCGCAATGAGTGGTCAGCCGCCATCCGCCAGGCCCTCACCACGGACACAGCCCCGCCCGCAGCTCCCCCGCCAGGCCCGCACCCATTCACGCTCGCCGACCCGACCGTCGTAGTCGACATCCTGGCAGCGGCCGGGTTTACCGCGATCAGCTTCACCGACGTGTGCGAGCCGCTCTACTACGGCCCGCACACCGCCGTCGCCTACGACGTCGTGCTCGGCCTGGGCAGCACCAGGGACCTGCTCGCCAGCCTCGACGCCGACACCACAAGGCGCGCGCTCCAGCGGCTCCGCGCCCTCCTCGCCGCACACGACACTGGCAACGGCGTGTCCTTCGGTTCGCGGGCCTGGATCATCACCGCCCGGCGCCACTGACGGGCCGACCGATCATCGTGGCTCTTGGGCGCGGGTCCGCAGCTGGGAATCCTGCGGACAGCCAGTCTTGGATGCGACGATTACGGCATGGCTGCTGAAGGCGTCATAGCGGACTGCTTCATATGCCGAAAGCACCGCGACCGGGGATCACTGATGCCGGGCGGGCCGGGTCGCCGAGGACGACCTGGTCCTGGTCTCCCATATCGTCACGCCGGATGCGCTGGGCCGCGAAGGCACCACGGCCTACCTAGGCCACCTGTTTGTCGAACCGCGGCGGCACGCGGCGGGTCTGGCGGACCTTGCTGACGACGAGGCTCGGGCTGTCGGCTGGTGGTGCACGCGTGCCAGTCGGGCTCTGAGTGAAGCTGCCGGGGCTGAGCATGTGTACGCGGCGGTGATCGGCGACGGAGTCCCGCACTTGCACGTCCATCTGCTGCCGCGGTACCCAGGCACCCCGCGCGAGTACTGGTGGACTCGCGTGGACGAGTGGCCGCAGGCCCGCCGCGGTGAAAGCAGTAGTGCTGGCCGACACCCACGCCCCGCAGCGATGGCGCCGCTGCCCGCCGGCGATTGCGGAGTACCTGCGGGGTGCGGACCTGATCTTGCACGGCGGCGAATGTATGCACGGCCGACGTGCTGGATGAGCTATCCGATTACGCACCCGTGCGGGCGGTGCTCGGCAATAACGACGGCCCGGATGTGGCCGCGTGGGGTGCACCGGAAACCCTGGAACTCGACCTGGCAGGTCTGGCGGTGGCAATGGTGCACGACGGCGGCAAGGCCGACGGCCGCTGCGCCCGGCTGCGCCGCCGCTTCCCGGCTGCCCAGCTGGTCCTGTTCGGGCATTCCCACATACCCCTCGACCAGGCTGCCGACGGCATCCGCATCTTCAATCCCGGATCGCCGACCGACCGCCGCCGCCAGCCGCTGGGCACCATCGGCCTTCTGCATGTCGACGGCGGACTGCTGGTTCAGGCACGGATCATCCCCGTCGATTCCTGATCAGGACCCGGGCCCGCCCGTTCTTCCGAAGCTGCCGCGATCACGGTCGTTGGCGGGCCGGTGACCCAGTACGTCGCGGTGCGCCCAATTGCTCCTGCGGAGGCATCATTGGGTGGTGGCAGGTGCCTTCAGCGGAGAAACTTCCGGCTAATACGCCAGGTACCGGCGCGGCTACCCCGGCTCGCTGATCGACGCGCTGGCTGAGCGCCTGGCGCTCACGACCGCCGATCTGGTCCTGCGGCACCGGGCAGCTTGCCCTTCCCCTCGCCGGTCAGGTACGCGCGGTCATCGGCATGGACCCAGAGCCGGACATGCTCGCCCAGGCTCGGAAAGCGGGCGAGGCGTCCGGATCGCGGAACGCACTGTGCTGGAACAGTGGCTCAGCATCACCGTGACCTCAAGTTGCGGAACGGACCAAGAGTCCCGGAGCACCTATGCCGACCAGATGCGCGCCGCCGGCTTCGAGGTGACCGAGGTCGTCGTCGAATATCGCGGCGAGCTCGATATGGAGCAGATCGTCGGCGGCGTGTACTCGGCGATGTCACCGGACCAGCTCCCGGCACCCGACCGGCGTCCGGCCTTTGCCGCCCACATCACCCGAGCGCTGAACGATACCGGACCGTTCGTCGAGCTAGTCCGGGTCGCAGCGATGATCGGGACGATCCGCTAACCGACTCCCGGATGAGCCTGCAGCGAGTCGCTGGCGGTTCCGATGAAGCCGCAGCATGATGTGCAGGTGATCACAGTGGCGTCCTTCCCGGCGGATCTGGGCCAGTGGGACCAGGACGAACATCCCTACTATCTCGAGGTGTTCGGCGAGGCTGCGCCCCTGCTCGACATGACGCACGCAGAGGTGATACCGGCCGGCAGCTCGACGGCGGCAAGCACCAGCCCGACTCCGATCTACGAGTACTGGTGGACGATCGGACACGGCGGCAGCAAACCCGAGCACCGGCATCTGTTCGAGAGCCGCCAGAAGCTTGATCTCTGGCATCGGCTGGAAGACATCGCGGCACGGGTCTACCTGTACTTCCCGATCTCCGGCGGCTGGCGGATGCAGGAGCTGGCAGCGAGCGCGAAATACCTGAGCCCGGTAGCACACCAGTCAGACTGGACCGAGAAGGCCGCCGCGGACTGGCAGCGGACGCAGCCGATTCTGGCCGGCGCCGGGCAGGCGGTATCGGCTCTCGGCCTGGTACCTGGCGTCGGGACCGTCGCAGCCGGCGCCGCCCCGATCCTGTCGGCGATATCCAAGCTGCAACTAGGTACCGTGCCGCAGGGTATTAAGGGATTCGACTGGTACGTCGAGAAGGTGACCGTCCCAGCAGCCGCCCATCACGGCGTAATGCAAGGTGTCGTGTGGGCGATTCCCAAGGAGATGTTCGAGCTTCTCGGCGGACGGCTCACCGGAAGCCTTGCGCTGAGCTTCATCCCGGCCGCAGCCGCCGACCAGCCATCGTGGGAAGCGCGGACGTTGCCGATGCTCGCCCACGCCGCCGTCTACGCCGATGGGCAGACGTCCTGGGTGCCCGCCCAGAACCGATTCGTCGAGCTGCCATTGTCGCCGCGGATACCGGCCGCCGCTGGTCAGCCGGAAACCGGCACTCCGGAAACCGGCACCGCCGCCACCGGAGGCTGAACCTAGCGACCCGGTCGACCAGCGATGACGTGACCGCAAGTTCTCCCGGGCAGCCCGGTTGCCCGTCCGGTAGATCAGGACGGGCTGACCGGCAGCTGGGCGGGACCCTGACTGTCCTGCGACCTGGCGATGCGACGCGATCGTTCCCGGCGGATGAGGCCTGCGCACAGCAGAACAAAGCCCGTCACTTTGCATTTCATGCCGATGACGTAAATCTCGCTGATCTGGCTCGGCGGCCAGTGCCGCCAGGCGGCCAACATGGCGGCCAAGACACCCGTGAACCAGATCAGCAAGCCCGCCCTGGCCAGCAGCGATATGTCCCGGCGCTGCTCGCGTGGGCGCAGGAAATGGGCGATCGTGGTGCCGACGACGATCAGCCAGCCGATCGCGAACGCCACGAGGAACACGTTCCCAGCTCCCAGGACCACATTGTCTTCGCATCAGTATAGGGAGCAGTGTCCGTCTCGGACAGCAAGCAGGATCAGCCGCCGCCCGACACCGGCGCGGGTGGCGGCGAGTTGGTCACCGACACATCGTCCAGGTACATCCAGGTGTCATCCGGCGGGCTCGAGCCGTCCTGGTGGACGTTGAACCAGAGCACCACGCTCTGGCCCGCGTACGGCGTCAGGTCGAAGGTGACCTGGGTCCAGGTCTCCGAGTTCGAGTTGCTCTTGAAAACGCTGGCCAGAGTCGTGCCGCTGGTGTTCCGGAGCTGCGCCTCCTGCCAGTCAAACTGGCAGGAGGCGCCCGAGCATAGCTGGTCTGCGGTAGACGGCAGATACCAGAAACTGAGCGTCGTCGTGCCCGAGGACGGCACTGTGATCGTCTGAGCGAGATTGCTGTCGCCGAGCGGCTCTGCGACCGGCTGAACGGTGCCGAGCAGGGCGGCGCCGGTGCCCAAGTGCACTTGCGCGCTGGTGGCGGTCGGTACCGTGGCGCCGCCGGGCGTCCACGACGTCAGCCCGTTCTCGAAACCGCCGTTCTGCACCAGAGGTGCGCTCGCCGAAGGCGTGACGGCATTGGATGCCGCAGACGGCGGGCCGGAACCGTTCGGATTAGATCCGGTCACCGTGAACGTGTACGCGGTGCCGTTGGTCAGCCCCGTCACGAGGGCCGTCGTCGGCGCGGGCGATCCGGTGACTGTGATCGGGGACTGGGCCGCCGGGCCGATGTAGGGCGTGATGGTGTACGTCGTCACCGGCCCGCCGGAAGACGGAGCCGCCCAGCTGATGCTTGCGGACGCGTCGCCGGCAGCAGCGCTCACGCGGCCGGCCTGGCCGGGCGGCCCGGCCGGTGCGAAGACAACGTCTACCCAGTAGCTCTCGGCATTAGAGGTGTGATCCGGGAAGGCGCTTTCCGAGTCGTAGTAAAACACTCCGTTGCTGACACTATTGCTATCCAGAAGTGCATGCAGTGGTGGGCTATTGACAATGCTCGTTCCGGTGGCATCGAGCAGCGGAACTGCGTAGAAGTACCCTTCGTCTAGGGAGAAGTGCCCGTCGGGCGCAAAATAGGACACGACGTAGGTCGTGTTCGGATAGAGCAGCACGGGCTGCGCGAAACTCACCTGCTGCCATCCGGACGCCGACTCGCCGGTGAAGGTAGCGCTCGCGAGCAGCTGACCGCTTGCCGTCCACAGATTCCCGATATGCGTGCCGGTGTTCGCGGCGGCCTTGTAGAAGCGCACGCCGGTCGCGAACCCGAGCGTGTCCGTGCTGAACTTGACGCCTACTTCGACGGAGGCCGTATCGCCCGAGTCGATTCTGCCGGGCGTCGTGCCGGTTCCCCAGATCGAGCACGGGCAGTTCACGCTGACCGTCACCCCGTCCGTCGGGGTCTCCAAGTTGCCGCTGTCGTCGATTGCACGCGACTCGATCGTGGTCGACGGGTACCTGTTGGCAACCCACGTGTAATTCCAGGTCACGGAACTGCCAGGAACGGACATGGTGGTGACCGGATGCCACGTCGCGCCGCTGTCGGTGGAGACCTCGACGCTGGCGACCACGCCGCCGCCAGTGTCGGTCGCGGTGCCGGTAATCGTCACGGCCGAGCCGTCCGCCAGGCTGGCGCCCGGTGCCGGCGAGGTAATCGCGGACGTCGGCGGCGTCGTGTCGATTGATGCCGTGGCAGCCGTGAGCCCGGAGATCAGCGTGGCTGGCTGAGCGTGCATGTCGGCGAGCAGGTTCACCGTGGCCTGCTGCATCGTCGGATCGGTCCTGCCGGAGGGGTTAGCGCTGTCCAGGCCCCAGGACCATTGCACTGTCCCGGCACCGAACACGAGGGCGCCGCTCGGGGCGCGGTACAGCGTCAGGTGATGGGTCGCGGTTCCAGTCGTAATCTCGCTGCCGTAGTCGGTGAAGATCTGCGCCGAGGTGTCGGTCGTGGACGACATATCCATCAGCCCGGGCGGCCGGAAGCCGTTGTCCGCGTCCACGTCCCATTCATAGCCGAGCGTGCCGATCCCGGCTCCGAGGGTGATGCTCTGGCCTGGCTGCAGGTTAGCCACTGCGGTGTTGCGCCAGAACCGCAGGCGGCTGTACTGAGCTGGCACGGTGATGTCGGTCGTGCCGGCGTTGACGTCGAACAACTGACCGGTGAGCGCGTTCTGCGGCCGGCCGCCATCGGCTGGCGGGCTGAACCGCGGATCCGCCCAGGTGCCCGTCCAGGTCGGCGGGTCCTTCGAATCGGTGGGAGCGTTGTAGTGGGTCTCTTTGTACGTCACCAGCGTGCGATTGGCAGTGCTGGGTTTGGCGATGCTGGGCTCCCATCTGGTCTTCCAGAACACCTCGTTCCCGCTGAAGAACGCGAGATTGACGCCAGCGGCAAGAGCTGCCTGGACGTTCGCCCGCTGGCTGGCTGACCAGTACTCGTCGTGACCGACCGACATGAAGATCTTGTGGTTGAGCAGGAGCGAGCCATTGGTGGCAACGTCGAGTCCGGTGGTATAGCTCACGTCATACCCGCTAGCCTCCAGGAAGCGGATCATCGGGTACTCGGCGTACATGAACCAGCTGCGGCCGTTGTCATCCGCCCCCGAATGAAACGGGCGGTTGTATGACACCTTGTCGGCACCTTTGTATTCTTCGGGGGCGCCAGGCGGGCAGTTCACCGTGCACTGATACAGGCTGTTGCCGCCGAAGGTGTTGTACGCCTCCCAGGTCTCGTCATCGGTCTGGAACAGAATGTCCGAATGGCTCGCATCATTACGGACTACGAACGGTATGAGGCTGCCGCCACCGGTGTCGTTGCGGATCAGGTGCGCGATATACAAGCCAGACACAGCCTGGCTCGGTACCGTCCATGAGGCCGACACTCTCCAGTTGCCGCAGTCGATCAGGCCGGTTGGCGCTTTGTCATTGAGGCAGGCTGGCTGGGTCTGCGGGAGCTTCGCGGTGGGCCGCAGACCGGAGACGATCTTGCGGGCACCATCGCCGCCGTAGTATCCGATTCGCAGGATGTCGATTCCGCAGACGTGTCGACGAAGACCTTCTTCAACTACTTCGCCAGCAAGGACGAGGTCCTCTTCCCCCATCTATCGGCCCGCATCGACGGCGCGGTCAGCATCATCGAGCAGCACCAGCCAGCTGAGAACATGGCCGACGTCCTGGTCCGGGCGATGGAGCACATGCTGGCGGCCGCCGTCACGGACGAACTGGCCGGCGGGCTCGCATCGACCCGCCTGCCTCTCATCCTGTCCGTCCCGGCCGTCCAGGCCGCTACCCTGCGCCGCTACTTCCTGGCCGAAAGCCAGCTAGCCGAGGCGCTGCACCACGCCTATCCCGACACTCTCGACGGGCCAGCCGCCGCCGCGGTCATCGGCTCACTCATGGGAGCGGTACTCGCCGCGGCACTAGTCAGCCTGCAACGCGGCGACCCGACCGACCAGCTGCAAGCCGCGGTCCGGCGTGCCATGGACATCGCCGTGGGAGGACTGCGGACCGTAGCGCGCGACAATACCGCCGTCGCGCCGCCCATAGATCAGGCCGCTATGTGTCACACCTGACCGTCGTCACCGGCCTGGGCGTGCACCACCGCAAGCCGTGGCTGGCCACGGCTGACCCGGTAAGTCGCGGTTCACGGCCTTCGCGCCAAGCGCGGCGGAAGTTAAAGTGAGCTGGGGCTGCAGTCACGTACTATCGTGACCTGCCAGCCCGTCGATTCCGCGCACTGGAAGCGCGGGACGGGAGAGGGCGCGAGGTGGCCGGGAGACGTGGCTCGCGACGGTGGGTCACGCGGCCGCCGTTGATGTACTGGCCGCTAGCCGGGCCTTTCCTGCTCGCGGCTGTAGTCATGGCTGTCGTGGTGGCCGCCTTCCTGCTCGTTGGCGTGCTGACCTACGCGCTGGCCAAGCTCGGCATCGCACCGCAGACAGCCGCATTCGTGCTGGTCGGCTGCCTGCTGGGCAGCGCCGTGAACATCCCCGTCGCCCGGTTCCGCAGCAGCGCCGTGCAGATGGAGCCGTACGTCGGCGTGTTCGGAGTCCGCTACTTCGTGCCTGTGCTGCGCAGTCGCTCCACGGTGGTGGCGGTCAACCTTGGCGGCGCGGTGGTGCCTGTGGCGCTGTCGGCATACCTGATCGCCCACGACCGGCTCGGCTGGCGGGCATTGGCCACCGTCGCCATCGTCGGCGCCCTGGTGTACCTGGTGGCGCGCCCGGTGCCGGGGCTCGGGATCGCGGTTCCGGCACTGCTGCCCGGGCTGTTCGCGGTGCTGACCGCCTTGCTGTTCCATCCCGCCGCGATGGCCGGCCTGGCGTATGTGGGCGGCACGCTAGGCACGCTCGGCGGAGCGGACCTGGCGAACCTGGGCACGGTACGCAGGCTTGGCGCACCGGTCGCGTCGATCGGCGGGGCCGGCACCTTCGACGGGATCTTCCTTGCTGGCATCACCGCCGTCCTCTTCGCTGGGCTCCTTTGACGTCCGCACCGCCTTGTCCGCCGACTGGGCCGCTGCGAACCGCCCCACGGCTGCGGATCCGTGCAGCGGTTGCTGGCTAGGATCAGGGCCCTGCGCCAGAACAGCTAACGGCCTACTGCAACCAGCCCTGCTGCCCGATCATGAATACAGCGAACTCATGGCCGCCTCCGGAGTGGTGGCCCACCGAAAGGAGCAGGCAATGCCCGGAATCGTGGTAGGCATCGATGGCTCACCTAACTCGGAACATGCGCTTGACTGGGCGATGAGACAGGCAGCGGCGCTGCATACCCCGCTCACCGTCGTAGCGGTGCACGAGGTCGCGAAGAGCTACTGGGGCGACATTCCGGTGATCGGTCCGGCGGACAGCCCTCTGCTCGAGAAACTGCACCACGCCGCTGAGGAGATGACGCAAAAGGCAGCGGGCCGGCTGGGTGATGCCGGGCCAGCCTCGGTCAATGTCCGCGCGGTGAGCGGCTTTGTAGTCCAGGAACTGGTCGACGCATCGCGCGATGCCGACATGCTAGTGCTAGGCACTCGTGGCGGCAGCGGTCTTGGCCGGCTGGTGATGGGCTCGGTTAGCAACGAGGTCGTCCAGCACTCGGCATGCCCAGTCGTGATCGTCCCGCACCGGAGGTGAAGGGTCTCGCGCTGACGTCGCTTCCCGTGGCGCAGGCCGGCACCGGTCGGTCGGCGCCGATTGGCCAGGCGGAAACGCCCGATACCCGATGGTGGCCTGACCGGTAGCTGGAACGGCTGTCAGGTGCGGGACATCGGTGTTCGAGTGCGGGCGACGCGTTCCAGGAGTGAGCCTGCGGATCGAGCGTCCGGCAGTGTCGTGATCTCGTCTCGGATGAGGCTTGCCTTCGCCCGGTAGGACGGGTCCCGCAAGGCCACTGCTGTGGCTGCACCGATGGTGTCCGCTGTGCTGTTCATGGCATCGAGCACCATGGCGACGCCGAGGGCTTGGCAGCGGTCGGCGTTGAGCGGCTGGTCAGCTCCCATCGGGATCAGCACCTGGGGCAGTCCGAACGCGAGAGCGCCGATGACCGTGCCGGATCCTCCGTGGGACACCACTAGGTCTGAGCGGGCGAGCACGTCGGCGATGGGGAGCGTGGTGAGCGGTCACCGGCAGCAGGTCAAGGGGATCTCGGTAGCTTGGCGGCGCTGGCACGATCGTCAAGTACCGGTGCAGCATGCTGAGCGTGTCGCTGGGGTCGAGTCCGTACTCGGCTCGCAGTTCCGCCAGCGGTTCCCCGACGACGTCGGGGCGTACCAGGCCGCCAGCAGCGATCACAACCACCCCAGCGTGGGGGATCCCGTGCGCCTCGGCGGCCACGGCTCCGGCAAAGTCCATCTCGTCTCGAACGAGCAGGTCCGGCTGCCACTGGCGGACCAAGTCGAGGAGTCGGCGAGTCCGTTCACGGGTGATGCTCCCCGCAAAGAACTCGCGGATCACTCGCTCCTCGGCGAGGCGGTCGACGGGCGCCAGCGCACGGCGCTCGGTCGGAGCGAGCAATGTCGCCCCGCCAGTCGCCACAGCAGCCCACCCCTGCGCGGCGACCGTCGCGACCATCGCCTCCTGACACGCATACCTGATCTCGTGCCCACGTTCTTGGAGCGCTCGCGCGAACGGCGTGGTCGGGAGGAAGTGTCCGCTGCCGCCAGAGAATGTGAACAGGACTCGCACAGCATCATGATGCTGAGGCGACCTGGCCTGTGTCGAGGCGGCCCATCGCGGGCAGCTCAGCCTGGTTCGGTGCTGGGCAGGTCGCCGGCCCAGCGGAACTCGCCGGTGAGCGATTCCGGGGCGCGCATCCGCCATGCGTCGGTGACGAGCTCCGCCAGCCGCTCGGCGTCGACCTCCGCCAGCCGCAGCATCACCAGCGGCCAGCCGTCGTAACCGGGCGCCGTGAAGAACACCTCGGGCTCGCCCAGGAGCAGGGCCTGCTTCTCAGCCTCATCACCGACAAACAGCACCGCGATGTCGGTCCTGATGACCCGGCGCTTGCCCGGCACGCGCTCGGGATAGGACCACACGAACCCATGGCCGGCTACCCGGAAGTCGAAGCCGTCGCTGTCGATCTCCTCCACCTGCGGCAGAGCCAGCGCAATGTGGCGTACGTCGTCGGCGTCAGCCATCGAGATTCCTCCCAGATCGCGGCACCCGCACCCCCACAGGCTAGGTGCCGGCACCGACAGCGCCGCCGTAATGTCCGTGCGACTCCGCACCCCGCTTAGACTCCTCGGGTGGGCGAGGCCTGGCACGTTCCAAGGTCGGCGGGCTCACGTGGACCAGCCACGATCCCCCGACCCCGGATTACGTCCCTGCTCTCCGCCGCTCAGCAGCGCCGGGCGACGCTGGTGGTCGCAGGCGCCGGTTACGGGAAGACCACGGCTCTGGCGGAGGTCGCGGCTATGGGCGCGTCTCGCTGGGTCCGGGTACGGCCGGCTGATGCGCAGGCTGAGTCGCTTGCGGCACGGATCGCGGCCGCGCTCGGCGAATCGCCGTCACCGGGGCGCTCCGCTATCGCCTCCGCCACCGGTTCTGACGACCGCCCGGTCCTCGCGGAGCGGCGTGCCGCATTGCTTTGTGAGCTCGCCGAGGCCCTCAGGGACGACCTGCTCCTGGTCGTCGACGGCCTAGAGAACGTCGGCGACGACGAGGCGGTGAGCCACCTGCTCCGGGTGCTGTCGCTAGAGGCACCAGCTCAGCTCCACCTCGTGCTGTCCGGCCGGAGCCTGCCCGAGCTGGGGCTGGGCGGCGCCCAGGGGCGAGGTGAACTGCTCGAGGTCACGGCTCTCGACCTGAGCTTCACAGTCGGCGAAGCGGCCGAGTTGGTCCGGACGCGACTCGGAGCGGCCTCTGTGCAGCTGGCGGAGGAGTGCTGGTCACTGACGGGAGGCTGGGCCGCCGCGCTCCAGCTGCTCCTCGACCGGCTCGAGCGTCTGGATCCCGCCGACCATGGTCCTGCGCTCCGGCGTCTCCGGCACAGCCGTGGCCACCTATGGCAAGCCTTTGCCCAGGATCTGGTCGCTGGCGAGCACCTGTCAGCCCGGCAGGTCCTGTCGGTCGCATCGCTGGCACCTCGCGTCGACGTCGCGCTCCTTGAGGGTGTCGCGGTCACAGCCGAAACCGATGATCTCGAAAGACTGCATGAACGGGGCTTGCTCGTCGAAGGGGGAGAGCCCGGCTACTACCGGCTGTCGCCAGTGCTGGAAGGTGCCATGGCCGGGCATGGCCGCCCAGAAGTCGACGCCCTCAGGGAGCAGGTCGCGCGCTGGCTTGAGAATCACTCCCGGCTTGAGGAAGCCCTTGAGTGCCACGCGGAGGGAGCCCGCGACCTGGCGCGGTCGTTCCTGCGCCGCTGCGGGCCCGCTCTGATCCGCGGCGGCGCGGCGGCCCGCCTGATGGAGGTGCTGCGGCACCATGGCACCGGAGGCGATCCCGGCCTCGACGCCGTGCTGGCCGAGGCCTTGCAGGCGGTCGGCGACTGGGACGCGGCAATCGACCTCTTCTCTCGGGTGGCGCGCTCGAAGGGATCCGAAGGGCTTCCAGCCAGCGTGGCCTGGCGATATGGGCTGCTCCTTTATCTACGGGGCCATTCGGAGGCCGCCGCGGCGACCCTTTCGGCGGCCAGTGATCCGGCCAGGTTGGGCGCCGATGACGCTATGGTCTCGGCCTGGCTGAGCACCACCTTGTGGAGCCAGGGACGCCTCGACGCCGCCGAGGACCTCGCCAGAACGGCGCTGCATCAGGCCGGGGCCAGCGGTGACTCGTGCGCCCTGGCCGCGGCGCACGTCTCGCTCGCCCTGACCGCGGCCAGCCGGGGTGAACGCGAACGCAACGAGCAGGAGTATCGCCTTGCGCTCGGAGCGGCACGCGACGGCGGGGACCGAGTCCAGCTGGCCAGAATTCACGCCAACATGAGCTCCAGGGCGCTGGAGAGCGGCGCCTACACCCGTGCCATCGCAGCGGCGGAACTGGCGCTGGAGACCGGGGCCGGCCACCGTTTCTTCTCAGCCCTCGCTCTGGCCAATAAGGCAGAGGCCCACCTGCGCGTCGGCCAGCTCGACGACGCCCGCGCGGCCGCCGCCGACGCGGCGGCCATCTACGAAGCTCTTGGGACCCTGCATGCGTCGGTCCCCCAGGTCATCTACGGCGAGTTGTACCGCCAGCGGGGAGACATGGTGCGGGCCCGCAATTGTTTCGAGCGGGCCCGCGCGCTCGCCGAAGAAAGCGACGATGCCCACACTCTCGTCTATGCGCAGTGCGGGTTGGCCCGGGTCCTCGCCGAGGAGGACGTGGCCGCGGCTCGCAAGGCAGCTGCTGATGGCGTGGCCAGGGCGAGCAGCCTGGAGCGCGCCGTCGCGTTGTGCGCCGCGGCAGAGGTCGAGCTGTTCGCCCGCGACGGCGGGGCGGCCGAGACGTTCGCGAAGCAGGCCGAGGCCGAAGCCCGCGCCACCGGCGACCACGCCACCCTGGCTGAGTCGCTGGAGCTGCAAGGCGCAGCCCGGGTCCCCCCGGACAAGGGGCGAATTCGCTCGGCGATCGATCTCTGGGAGGACGTCGGCAATCCGGTGGGCGCGGCGCGGGCTCGACTGGGGCTCGCCATCCTCGCCGACGATTCCCAGACGGCTCAGGCTATCCGGCGGGAGCTGGGGGCAATGGGAGTCGCACCAGCGCTCGGAGTGCCCGGCCTGCTGGCGTCGGATCGGGGTGACGGGCGCGAGGTGGCGATCGTCGCCCTGGGGCGGTTCGCCGTCGTGCAAGCCGGCGAGTCCGTCCCGCTGGCCGCATGGCAGTCCCGTAAGGCGAGAGACCTGCTGAAACTGCTGGTCGCCCGCCGGGGGCGTCCGATCACGCGCGAGGCTGCCGCAGAGGTGATGTGGCCCGAGGAGGCTCCCGAGCCGCTGGGCAACCGGTTGTCCGTCGCCCTGAGCGTCATCAGGAAGGTCCTGGACCCGGGGCGGCGGCACCCGCCAGACCACTACGTCATCGCCGACGCCCAGACCATCGCCCTGCGACTCGATCATGTCGACGTTGATCTGATCGAGTTCCTCCGGGTCGCCGACGAGGCGACGGACCTCACGGCCAAGGGGGACAGCGACGCCGCTGAGACGCCGCTGCGGCGCGCTCGTCAGATCTATGCCGGTGACTTCCTCGAGGAAGACCTGTACGCCGACTGGGCGGTGCAGGCGCGCGAAGAAGCGCGCTCCCGGCTGCTCACGATCCTGCGGCTGCTGGCGCGCCTAGCCGACGACCGAGGAGACGACGAGTCGGCGGGCCAGTACCTCGGTCAGCTGCTGGAACGGGATCCCTACGACGAGGCCGCCTGGCTGGCACTCATCGCAGGGCAGCTCCGCTTGCGCCGCCACGGAGAGGCGCGCAGGCGTTATGCCGCTTACGCCAGACGCATGGCCGAACTCGACGTCGTGCCTATCGCCCTGGCGGACGCCGCCAGCCGACGGCCTTAAGGCCACCTTCAGACAACCCAAAGCCCGGCTCCGATAGTTGGGGGCGTGCGGACCTTCATCGTGCGCCTCCAGGAGGACGCGGGTGGCAGCGGCCGAACGGACGCTAGCACCCGCCGGCTTCGCGGAGTCGTGGACGAGGTGGCCACCGGGTTGCGGGCGACGTTCCGCAACGACCAGGAACTCGTGACGGCGCTGCTGGCCGCGATGGGCACCGACCCACCTGGTTCCCCCTGGAGCGGCGGCGACCGCTCGCCAGGTGAACCTGCATCGGACCGACCAAGTCCAACCCTTAAGGAGAAATGACATGTCGCGGATCAGACTCATACTTTTCAGCGGGGCGGCCACCGTGCTGCTTGCCGCCTGCAGCTCGTCATCGACGACAACCACGCCGCCGACCTCGGCTCCCGCTGCTACCACCCCGGCTACCAGTGCACCAGCGACCTCAGCCCCGGCGACGGGCGCGCTCTCGGGGACGTGGAACGGGCAGTACAGCGGCGCCTACCAGGGCACGTTTGTCCTCAACTGGACCCAGTCGGGGTCGAACCTGAGCGGCACCATCAAGCTCTCAACGCCCCCTAACACTCTGCACATCCACGGAACGGTGAACGGCAACTCCATCCGTTTCGGCACCGTCGGCTCGGCGGCTATTACCTATTCGGGCACGGTCTCCGGCAACAACTCGATGTCCGGCACCTACCAGGTCCAGAGCGGCAATGGCACAGTCGGCGGCCCATGGAGCGCCTCCAAGTCCTGACCGGATCGTCGGCGATGGGTGGCTCCGTCTGCCGCCAGCGGTCAGCTGAGCTCGGATTGCAGGATCTCGGCTACCGGACGGTGAGCGCCGACGCGGGCTGGGATGGCGGTGAGCCCTGCCGTCACGACGACTGTCCCCAGCACCACTGCGGTTATCCTCAAGGCCGGCGGGGTCGCCATCTCGCCACTGCTGGCTGCCGCGTAAAGCGCGGCGTGTGCGGGTACGGCGTGCAGGCGGCCGTGATCGCGACCCCGGCAACGCGATACGACCGGCCGTTCAGGGTGATCCGATCACCAGCGCTGATGCCCAGCGCGTCGGCGAAGCTGCGCTCGACCACGACCCCGCCGCTGCGCACCCAGCGCCCCTGGGTCAGCTTCGGCTGGTCGACCGAAGCCGGGCCCCCGTCGCGCCCCTCCGCCACTACTCCCACCGTCACGCCGTGCACACGCAGAACGGCCAGGATGGCCGGGAAGGGTCCGCTGTGGCCGGTGACACCCGGAGCCTGGTCGAGTGCCTTGACGGCGGTGATCTGGTCCTGCGTCAAACGCCCGGCCGCCGGTGGCGGGAAAAGGCGGGCTACTCAGCCTGCCGCGTGCCCTTCCTTCCCTTCCTGCCAGGATGCTCGATAACCGCGTCCGGGCCAGGGAACACCAGGCTGGTGTGACCGTCGTCAAAACGCACCAGGTACGGCGGCTCTCCGCCCGCTCCGCGAACCTCGATGATCTCGCCCATCCGCTCTGCCTGGCCCACCATGTTGCCACGCACATGCAACCGGTCCCCGATGGCTGCTTGCATCGCCCACCTCCTCACCGCGGTCCGGCGCAACCCGCGCAGCGCAGCACACGCTCACGGTCTGCGCATCACCACAACCAGTATCCATCTCGATGCCGAAGCTCGTCCCGGCTGCTATCGGCCGACCACCTCTTCCGGTTCGACCACCAGGGCCCGTGCCAGGTCGAGAATGAGCTGCGGAGAAGGCACGTCAGTCCGGTCCGCCTTGGACGACGCGTCCAGCCACGACGCGACCCACTCCTCCACGGTCAGCAGGTCGCGCTCCACGATGGCGCGCTGGCCGGGGTCTGAGAGCACGATCAGCAGATTCGCGGCCGCCAGCCTGATCTCGCTCACAACGGCAGTGGGATCTCCTGCCTTGGTCATCAGAGATCTCACGGCGCGGAGGTCAGGTCGGGCCGACAGGTATCGCGCAAAGGCATCCAGCCGCTGGGCCCGGACTCGCGAATCGCGGTTGCGCCGCCAGCGTTTGTCATCGGCCCGGACATCCCATTTGTGCTTGAGCATGGCAGCTCCGAATCCGGTGATCAAAGCTCCGACGATGGCTGCGACGACCGTCGCGATCGGCGGCAGGACCTGGACCAGAGTGCTGTCAGCGGCGACGGGTCCTGCCACTACGAGCGCGATCACGCTCGGTCCGCGGCCGGTCCGGCAGCATCCGGATTGTGCCGCATCAGCGTCTCGAGCCGCTCGAGATCGTTCGTCGCGCCCTGTTCCACCAAGAGCGGCCAGGCGGCATGAAAGGCCAATTGGGCTTCGGCGGCCCGGCCGGCTGCGGCAGCCGCGCGGCCAATGGACACCTGGGTGCGCCCCTGCCAGAGGGTGTCCTCGCTGTCGTGGAACCTCGCCAGCGCCTCACCGAACAGGGCTATCGCATTAGCTATGTCCTGCTGCACGAGGTGCACTAGGCCCATGCTGTGCAGGACCTCGCCCTCCCACTGGTCATCGTGGTCCTGCCTGAGCGAGTCCCGGCAAGTGATCAGCTCTGCCATGGCAGCGTCGTATTCGCCGTCCTCGCGCAGCGCGTCGGCCATGCTGCGCCGAGTCAGGATCATCCAGTGCGTGTCCTGGAACATCTCGAATACTGGCAGGCACTCCGTCAGCAGCCGCCGCGCATCTCCGGCGCCGCTGTCGAGGTAGATGTCGGCGAGGCTCAGCTTGGTGGCCGCGAGCCATCGCTCGTCCCGCTCCTTCTCCTGGCTCGCGATGGCCTCCAGGCAGAGTTTCTTGCCCTCTTCGAATTGCCCGCGTACCCGATGGATAGCGGCCATCGAACGCTTGGCGATCGCAAGCTGGCGCGGCTCCTGAGCTTCCGCAAGGATGCTGAGGCTGCGCCGGAAGCAGTTCTCGGCCGCATCCCAGTTGCGGCTGTATCGGTACACGTCGCCCAGGGAGTTCAGGCTGCGGCCAACACCAAGCTGATCGTCGTGCTGCAGGAAGACAGTGATGGCGGTGCGGTAGTGGTCGATCGCGTCGATCCAGTGGTGGCGCGAGCCATGAAACCTGCCTAGGCCATAGCTCACGTGGGCGAACCCGATGCTATGCCTGGGCACGATCTTCTCGGCAGCCTCATGGGTCTGCCGCCAGCTTTCCCACTTGCCCCGGATCTCGAAGAACTCAACCAGCGCGCGACAGGTCTCCCACGCGATGTCCGCCTGCCTGTCCTTAACTGCCCGCTCGATCGCTGCCACCAGGTTCTTGTGCTGCTTCTCCATCCACACCAGGGCAAGGTTCCGCTCCTGCAATACCCGCTCGGCATGATCTGCCGCGCGCTCGCCTTCGTGGACCGGCGTGCGGGAGCGAATCACCTGATCCATCGCCTTCGCTTGGTCGCATGAGAAGCGCAGCACCCCAGCTAGCTGTTCGGCGGCCTCGGCGTCACTCAGCTGCTCTCTGGCGAATTGCCGCAGCAGTGAGTGCATGTTGAAGTAGTCCGGATCCTGGGTTTGCTGGATCAACTGCAGCTCGCGCAGCTGGTCAAGAATCAGTCGCGCGTCATCATCTGCCAGACCGCCGAGAAACCCGCCCATCCGGAAGTCGAACGACTCACCAGGAACGACGCTGAGTCGACGGAAAACCATCGATTGGACCTCGTCCAGAGCATCGTAGCCGACTCGGAAGCACGCCTCGATCTTCCCGCGTTGTGCACCGAATAGCGTGGTGAGCTGCGATAGGTACTTATCGAGATCGGCCAGGATGCGCGCCACGGTATAACCAGGCTGCAGCTCCAACCGTGCGGCCAGCACCACAATGGCGATTGGCAGGCCTGCGCAGGCCTGCAGGACCTCAACCAGCTGCGCGCTCATCTTCGCTTCATCTACATCCCGTGACCGCGCGATCGAGCTGAACAACTCCACGGCTTCGGCCACCGGCAGCGGTTCCACCTGCAGTGACGGGATACCCTCAGCCAGCCGTTCCTGGGATGTCACGATCACCAGGCAGGTCGAGCTTCGCGGGACTAGGTCTTGCACGCTCTGATAATTCCGCACATTGTCCAGGAATACGATGAGGCGCTTCTCATCGGTAGTCTTGATGAATTCAATGCGCAGCAGATCACGGGCGTCCTGGGGCAGCTGGTCCGGGCTCTGCCCGAGCTCCAGAAGGAAGGTACGCAGAATTTGCGAGATATCGAGAAAGCCGTCCGCCGCCGTGGTGTAGTTCAGGTTCACGTACAGAACGCCGTCGGAATACTCTTCCGCCAGTGAATAGGCGAATCTAGTGCCCAGGGCTGACTTTCCGACCCCGGCAACGCCGGTAATGGAGACGCGCGCGGGCATGCGTCTGCGCGCATAGCTAGCTTTGTCCTGGTCCAAGAGGCGACGCAGCTTCTTCAGATCCTCGTCCCGGCCGACCAGCTCAACGTCGGGTTGCAGCATGCCAGGTCTCGGGTCATCGCCCAGGAAACGGCGGAGCCGCTCGGAATCCCCGCCCCGGCCGACGTCGCCGACATC
The DNA here is from genome assembly GCA_963850875.1 of uncultured Actinomycetota bacterium. Classification (GTDB taxonomy): domain Bacteria; phylum Actinomycetota; class Actinomycetes; order Streptosporangiales; family Streptosporangiaceae; genus Chersky-822. The sequence continues at coordinate 1,078,440 of CAWKNA010000001.1, read as the reverse complement.
GGCTGGCTGCATCTCGGCTCCAGGATCCGCAGGCATGTCGCCGCCGTCAGCATGGCTCATAGAGCAGAACCCTTCAGGTTCAGGGAAATATGACCAGGCCGAGTGTATAAAATGGCCAGGCAGCCTGAAAGGCTTTCTCATGCCTAAAGGTACCCGACTCAAATGATTGCGCCGAATTGAGAAGATTCAGGAATCATCGTTCACGCTTCGTCATGGTATAGCTACGGAATGTGATCTACTATGCTATGAGTGCGCCGGGAACCCCCCGGATAGATCGGTAGCCGCTAGCGATAGGACCGCGATCCACTCGCCTATCGAGAAGCCCGGAGGCGTGTCATGAGCTCTCGGCCCACCGCCATCGAAGCCTTGGCGGCAGACCCCGCGGGTTCCGGGCTTGTCCTCGACTTCGACGGCGTCCTGTCGCCGATCGTCGAGGATCCGACCACGAGTGCGATGCCGGACCAAGTCGCGGCGGTCCTTGCTCGGCTCGCCAAGCGGCTCGGTCTGGTCGCCGTCATGTCGGGACGGCCTGTCGGTTTCCTTGAGGACCGGGTACGCGTGGCCGGCGTCAAGCTGCTCGGGTCCTACGGCATCGAGCAGATCCGGGACGGGGTACGCCAGATGGATCCGGAGGCGAAGGAGTGGCTTGGCAAGGTGCGGGAGGCCGGCCAGGCACTGGATGAGCTGTTCAGCGCGTCACCGGGCATTCGGGTGGAGAAGAAGTCCGTGTCGGTGGCGGTGCACTGGCGGCAGGCACCGGACCATGAAGCCGCGGCGGAAGAGGTGCGCCGGGTCGCCGCTCAGATCGCAGCCCAGACCGGCCTGCGGCTCGAACCTGGCAAGCTCGTCGAGGAACTACGCCCTCCGATCGACGTCGACAAGGGCTCGGCGGTCGTCGCCCTCCTCGCGGCAGAGCAGCCGACGACCTTCGCCTATGTCGGTGACGACCTTGGCGATATTCCCGCGCTGCGCGCAGCTCGCGCGGTCGGCGGTTTTGCTCTGGTAGTCGACCACGGCCCGGAGACCGACCCCCGGGTACTCGAACTCGCTGACCAGATCTATTCCGGCACCGATGATTTCGCGGCCTGGCTAGCTGAACTGGCGGACGCGGTCGGCGCTTGATGACGCCAGTGGTCTGGCCCCACGGTAGTAGCCGGTCCAGTCCCGTTAGCCGGGCACCGTCAGATGCGTCAGGCTCAACTTTACTTTCCGCGGCGCGTCTGCGGCCGTGGCATCGCTGACCCCGCCTGGCCGCGGACGTGCCGGAGGTAGGCCTCGCCACGTGGTGACAGCCGGTACCCGATGTCCAAGCTGACCGTCAGCCCGAGTTCCTTCATGCGCCGGACGTGGACCTTGAAATCCGGCCGCGGCCATCCCAGCGCCTCGGCCAGGACGGTAGACACGGTGCCAGGGTTGTCGGCGATCTGATTCAGGACAGCAGCCGTCCACGGCCCGCGTGTGCTTGAGGTGTCCATCCGCGCCAGCCGCGAGGCCAGCGCGGCGAGTTCCGCTCCGGTCAGCGCACCGGTGGATGCCAGCAGATCACGGGGATCAGGCTCGTCGACCCGCCGGAAACGGATCCGGTACAGCGGCAGATGCGGCTCGCCGCGCAGATCAGCCATCAGCTCACCGACCGTGCCGTATCCGGCCTGGCCTGCCTGAGCCGCGTCGATGTCGGCCGGCCCGACGATGTCGACAGAGTCCACCTCGATCAGGTCAGCGCCGGTGCGGTAGCGATGCCCGGCCACGACCTGGCAGCGCTTCCAGCGCCGGAACGCCAGGACGATCCGGTCCTCGTGAATCCCTTCCCGCAATCGCCGCTCGAACAGCACTCGCGCAGTCTAATCCGGCGCAAACCGCTGGCACGCTGCGATCCGCAGTGGCGGAGAAGGGCGGTCGATGCTGTCAGAGCACCGCTTCCATGCTGTGCCGTTCCAATGCAGAATCACGACGCTGAACGGGGAGCTCAAGGTCGTGTTGCCGACCGCCACCTCGCGTGTCATACCTCGCCGCCGGAAACCTGGCGGGCAAGGTCGGCGTCGTCCTCATGGGCACCGGGGCCGTCGGGAGGGGTGTAGGTGTAGGTGACCACGCCATCGATGATCCGGGTGGGAAGCACGACGGCCCGGCTGTCGGCTCGCGCTGGTCCTCGCAGGCAGCGCCCGTCGAGCCGGAACTCGGCCAGATGCCAGCCGCACACCAGCTTGTCACCCTGACGCTCAAGCGGCCCACCGAAGTGCGGACAGCTGTCGAGGTACGCGCCGGGCCGTCCGTCCACCTTGGCATTGCCCGTCACTTCACCGCCCACCTCGCCGCTGGGGAGGCAGCCACCGTCACGCACGCGCTCCAGCGGGTGGTCGATGCCCATCGGCCCCTCATCGCGCTGCGATCCAGTCGGTAAGGTCACCGGATCAATCAACTGCCCACAGTCGCCAGGGTCGCTGTCATTGGTCCGAAGGAGCCGCGTCGAGGCCGGACCCGCCCCGCGGGTTGTGACCGTACACGCAGCTCTCGCGGACCCTTCGTTCAGCTTTGTGGACTCACTTAGCGTCGCCGCTTGGGGCCGCGCTCTCGATTGACCATTTCGGGCTATTTCTGCTCCCGCATGATCGAGCGACCGCTTGGTTACTGGTGCGCAACGGCCTGCCCTACCCCGGCCGCGGCTAGCGCCACCGGCGAGCTCGCGCCGTTACCCCGCCGATGGGCGGGCAACGGCCGAGTGCACTGGGTGGATCAGGCAGTCGACCCGGGCGTTTCCCAATCGACGTCGCGCGGCGCCGCGACCTCATCGGGCTGGGGCGGTGTGATGTCGACGGCCACCCCGAAGTCCCACAGCTCGAGGATCGCCCAGATGGGCTCGTCGGCGGATGCGGTCACCGGCTCGGTGAGCACTGCAACGCGGCGGGCCTGGCCGTCCTGGTCAAGCCACACCTCAGCGGGCATCGCAGCTAACCCGCGATATGGCCCACCGGGTACGCTCACCCCGGCCGGCACCGCCGCGTCCGCTCGGGCCAGGTCGACGGTCAGGCGGTAGCGGGTCACCGGCACGCCCCGAACGGCCTCACGCCCGACCTCGACCGCGTCGTCGCGGGCACCGAATAGCGCGTCCAGCGGCCACAGCGGGTCATTCGAGCCACGCGGACCGCCGGGATCACCGACCGAAAAGCTGGTCCAGCGGCTGGCTACCCGGATGAAGGCGTTGGCGCCGTCGTAGATCATCTCGCGCGGCTCGTTGAGCGCGCGGATGGCCTCATCGTCGCCCATGCCCGCCGAGAGCCCAGCTGCCATCCGCTCGGGAACTAATACCTGCGACACGCGAGCGCGACGCACGGCGAAGTCGGCCACCCCTTCGCAGCGCTGATCCTGTGCCTCAGGCACCGGTGAGCCCGAACCCCAGGCGGAAGACAGCCGGGCAGTCGCAGCCGCGACCGTCCGCGCCGCAGCAGCAGCAACCCGGTCTGAGATGGGCTCGCTTTCGCTTGACATCGACCCAGGATATGCTCGCCGACCCAGCGCTGCCCCTGGCTGGGGGGCAAGGCGGCGGCGGTCAACCCACCGGGCACCCGCACGGCGGCCGGCATTTACGATCGAGCCAGATGGCCGACCGGCTCGGCCATTGATACCCCAGCCGATCTTGGACTATCAGCGATATCCGCGCAGGCATTCTGAATGCAGACGGGAGCTATGGAAAATGGGGGAGCCGTCGGTCCGCGTCGACATGAACGGGCCCGTGGCCGTGGTCGCGATGGTGCGCGGCCGGGCCAACGCGCTGGATACCGCGCTGTGCCGTGACCTCGCGACGCAGCTCGGCGAGATCGAGCGGGGCAGCGCTCGCGCCGTCGTCCTTACCGGGCAGGGGTCTAGCTTCTCCGCAGGAGTCGACTTGCTCAGAATCCGAGATGGCGGCCAGGGCTATCTCGATGAGTTCCTGCCCGCGCTCAGTGCCGCCTTCCTGGCGGTATTCAATTGCCGGCTCCCGGTGATCGGCGCGGTCAACGGGCACGCGATCGCTGGCGGCTGCATCCTGGTGTCGGCCTGCGACCGCCGGGTCATGAACTCCGGCCACGGCCGGATCGGGGTCACCGAACTGCTGGTCGGAGTCCCGTTCCCGGTCGCCGCCCTGGAAATCCTGCGCTTCGCCGCCGGAACACCCCGGCTGCAGGAACTCATCTACTTCGGCCGGACCTACCCTGCCGCCGACGCCCTGGTCATGGGCCTCATCGACGAGGCAGTCGAAGAGGCTGCGGTCCTGCCTCGCGCCGTCGAGATCGCAAGCCAGCTGGCTGCGATCCCCCAGGAATCGCTGCGCCACACCCGACAGCTGATCCGCGGGCCGGTGCTAGAGCGCATTTCGGGTCAGCGCGGGGCTGACGACACGATGCGCCAGGTCTGGGGCTCTACGCAGGCCCAAGAGGCGATTCAGGCATACGTCGAACGAGTGCTGCGACGCGACTGAACGCAGCGTTCGCGTACCACAACCATTTGACCAGCCGTTTACGTCTGCATTATTGAGGCGAAGCGGAGGTTCGATGCGGCGGGCGGATGACGCCAGCGACTGGGTGATGCCGCGTGCCGACCTCGCCGACCGGGTGCGCCAGGCTGCGCACCGCCGCAGGCGCATCCTGGCCATCGCGGTGACTGTGGCCGCCGCCGTCAGTTCCGGAGTCGGCTACGCAGTGGCCTCGGTGCCCGGTCCGCACGGACGACCAGGTGTCGTTACCGGCCATAAGACCGTCAGGCACCACGTCACTGGCGGGCTGACGATCGCTGGCGGCCCCGAACTACTCGCCGCGGGCGGGCCATATCTATACACCGCGACGGGTGACTATCCGGACGCGGCACTGGCCGCCTACAACCGGGTGACTGGCCTTCTGGTGCACCAGATCAGCGTTCCCGCGATGCCCAGCGCGTTGCGGATCGGGCCGGACGGCCTGATCTGGCCGGCGTTTTACCCGGATCAGAACGGTGGCGGCACCGGCATCTGGCTGCTGAGCCCGGACCTGACCCGACGGTCCGTTCTGAACCTGGCCGTTGACCGCTACCACGGCGCTGCAATCCTCGCCGTCCTGCCCACCGGACCTCTTTCCGCGCTGCTCGCCACCGACCAGGGCATCGCGACGGTGCGCTTCCCGGCACCAGATAGCCACGGTCAGCCAACACTGCGCTGGGCACCGCCTTCCGCAATCCCAAGCGAGCCGCGCTTCGGCCTGCCAACCGCACTGACCATGGTCGGCGGCAAGGTAGCGGTCCGGCAGCAGCGCAGCGGGGCGGCCAACTCGACCCTCTCCTTCGCGGCCAGGTCGGTCCGATCGCCACGATCCGCACCAGCCTTCCGCCGACGGGGCTCGCCGCGGCTGGTGACACCGTCTATGTGGCCGGCTCCGCCGGTGTGGCCATTTATCAGGTTCCTGCCGCGTGCAGTTAGGGCCTGAGCGGATGCGTGCCCGCGCTCAGCCAGTTATGGGCATCGACCCGACCCGCCCGGCCGCGGGCAGGTCGCGGCGTCAGCGGCGCTGGATGAGCTGTCGATGCTGGGCATCGGATTCGAATACCGGGGCGAAGAGCTAGCGCGCGGTTTCGGAGTTGGCGAGACTTGGTGGTACCGCCTGGTGTCTACCGGAGGCACCGGGCGGCCCGCCAGGTAGGGGTGCGATGTCCGGCTGGTTCGAAGCGCAGATCCTGCATACCGGACGGCTGCCGTTGTTCTGTTTCTTCGTGACTTTTGTGGCTGGCTTCGGTTTCATCCGGCTGTCTGTGCGGCTTATCCGCGCGCAGGTCCGGTGGTGGCCTGGCAACGTCCGGGCCGGCTCGGTGCATGTGCACCATATGGTCTTCGGTGTGGTGCTGATGGGCGCTGGCGGCATCGCCGAGCTTGCCGCGCCACCGCTGTCGCTGGACTGGCGAGCTGGACCGGCTGCGGTGTTCGGGCTCGGCACCGCCCTGGTGCTCGATGAGTTCGCGCTCATCCTGCACCTGCGCGATGTGTACTGGACCAACGAGGGACGGCTGTCCATCGACGCCGTATTCGTCGCGGCGGGAGTGACCGCGCTGCTGCTGATCGGAGTCAGCCCGGTAGGGGTGGAGAGAGTGGCTGACTACCAACCCATTCCCGGAACACCTGGCGCGGTCGTCTCGCTCATCCTGGCCGTAGGTGTGCTGTTCGTGCTCGCCGGGATCACGCTGCTCAAGGGCAAGATCTGGACCGGGCTGCTCAGCCTGTTCCTACCGCCGGTCCTCATCGTCGGCGCCATCCGCCTCGGCAGGCCAGGCTCACCGTGGGCTCGCTGGCGCTACCAGGAACGACCGGCGAAACTGGCCAGAGCCAGCCGCCGCGAGCAGCATCTCCGCCTGCCGGTGGTCCGCGCGAAGATCCGGATCCAGGACCTGCTCGCCGGTCGGCCCGACCAGCCCGCGAACGCGGGAGAACACCAGGCGGCGCCCCCACCTGGGACCGCGGCGGCCGACCGGGCAGACGGGTCAGATCACCCGCTTGATCACGTGTCCTGACCGCCGCAGGCGGCCGCGACCCCATCGCACGTCTGAATTCGCGTCACGTCGCGGCCTGGCCGATGGGCAGCAGCGCCGGCGCCAGGAGTCATTGACCGCGCCCGGGGCAGGTATTGCCTGTACTAAGTATTGCCTGACCTGGGCAGCCACCGGGCTGCTCGCGGGGGTGCGGCGATGGGGCGCGGACTTGGCGGCCCGACAGGGGCGGCCGGATGAATACCCAGGAGCAGGTGCAGAACGTGGGCCGCAGGATCGAGGAACGGCCCGCAAGTCCGGCGGGTACGCCGACGGCGACAGCCGATTGTCGGCTTGGCAGCATCGGGGACGGCTAGCTACGGGATGGCTAGATACCGGATGATGTCAGGATCAGGTCAGCTTTGGCTTCGGCTGACGCTGACGTTTGTCGGCGTCGCGCTCGCGGCAGTCAGCGCGACGTTCCTGTTGACGTCACTGACGGTCGAACCTGAGGCCTCCCAGCTGATCAGCCAGCAGGAGGCTGACCTGGCCAAGGCAACAGCGGTGGCCGCCGGGGCCGCCTACGAGCCTGCGGGCTGGGAACCGGCAGACCTCTCGCCGATCATTGATCTTGACGCCCGGGCGGGCGCGGCCATGCAGACCACGAACATGGCTGGCCGGATAATCCAAACTTCGCCCGGTTTTGCCGGACTCACCACAGTCTCTCAGCGCCGTGAGCCGGTGCTCGTGCGCGGGCGGCATGTCGGCTGGGTGACGATCCGATTCGGCCGCGGGGGCCTCCGGGCGGCTGTGACGGAGTTCTTGGCGGAGCGGTGGCGGGCCCGCACCGGCGCGGCCGGAATCGCGGTGCTGCTCGCGCTCGTGGTCGGACTGGCCGTGTCGCGCAGGATCACGTTGCCGCTGGAACGGCTGCTCGCGGCCGTACGCGCCCGCGGTGCGGGTGACCACTCCGTCCGGATCAGGGACGTGCGGGGGTTTGGCGTCCTGCGTGAGCTTTCCCTGGCCTTCAACCAGTCGACGGATTCTGTTGACAGGCAGGACCGGGTGCGGCGCAATCTGGTCGCTGACGTGGCGCACGAGTTGCGCACGCCCGTCGCGGTCCTGCAAGCAGGCCATGAGGCCATGCTTGACGGCGTTGCCGAGCCGACCCCCGAGAACCTCGGATCGCTGCGCGATGAGGTGCTGCGGCTGGCCCGCATGGTCGATGACCTGCAGCGGCTGGCGGCGGCAGAAGCAGCGGCCCTGCAGCTCACGCTGGTCCCCCAAGACCTGGCCGCTATCGCGGCTCAGGCCGCCGCCAGCCTCGGTGACTCCTTCGAAGCAGCGGGCATCAGCCTGATCCGACGACTGGCCGATGTACGCATCAGGTGCGACCCGGACAGAATGCGCGATGTGGTGACGAACCTTCTCACTAACGCGCTGAAATTCACCCCGGCAGGCGGCAGGGTCGTGCTTGAGACCAGGCCGGAAGCGCGGCAGCTGGCCAGACTACGGGTCAGCGACACCGGCATCGGCATCCCGGCCGATGAGCTGCCGCTGGTGACTGAACGGTTCTTCCGCGGTCAGCGCGCCCCCGAAATGGCCGTCGGCAGCGGTATCGGCCTGACCATCGTCAGCGAGCTTGTCAGCGCGCAGAGCGGCAAGGTCGACATTACGAGTGAGCCAGGGCAAGGCACCCAGGTGAGCGTCACACTCCCCCGCGACCAATGAGACGAACGAGAACGGCGGTGCCGAATCAGGCGGCACAGATCGCTGGCCACGTCGCCTGGCGGCGACCTCCGACCGGAAGCGAGCGCGAATGACCACAGTGCTGCTGGTGGAAGACGAGCTCAAGCTGCGAGACCTGGTGCGCTCGTACCTGGAATCGGCAGGCTTCACTGTGCTGTCGACCGGATCCGGTGCGGAGGCACTCAGCCTGGCGTCTTCGGCCTCGCCAGATCTGGTAGTGCTGGACCTCGGCCTGCCGGACGTGCCGGGCGAGACGGTGGCCCGCGAGGTCCGGGCAGCCGGCCGGACGCCCATCCTGATGCTGACGGCCAGGAGTTCGGAGAATGACCGGATCTCCGGGCTGGAACTCGGCGCGGACGACTACGTGACCAAGCCGTTCAGCCCCAGGGAGCTGGTGCTGCGGGTGCAGGCGATACTGCGGCGTGGCGCGCCGGTCGCCGCCGACCTGGGGGTGAGCCGGTTCGGGGTGGACACCCTGGTCATCGACGAGCCACGGCGCCTGCTGCTGGTTCGTGGTGTGGCCACCGACCTGACCCCGACCGAGTGGGGGATCCTGGTCGCGCTCGCGGCCGTCCCTGGCCGGGTGTACTCGCGGCTTGAGCTGATCAACCGGGTCCGCGGCTATGAGTTCGAGGGATATGAGCGGACCATCGACTCGCATGTGAAGAACCTGCGGCGGAAGATCGAGGAGGACCCAGCCAACCCGGCGATCGTACAAACCGTGCTCGGCAGTGGCTACCGCCTGGGGCTGACCCGCGATGGCTAGGTGGCTGCGTCCGACCGCCCGGATGGTTCCCCCGCATCATCCGAGCGGTCGCGCAGGCCAGCCGGCCGCTGAACGCGGCATCGGCTCCGGCCACCGTGATCGCGCAGCGCACCCGCCCAACCCCCCAAGTCCGGCGTCGCGCGCTAGCGCTTCCCCACACGAAGAGATAACCCGGCGCTGGTGCAGCGGCCATGGGTTTGACGTGGAGAAGCTGTGAAGATGCGGCCCTGGACGGCGGCATTTAGGCGTTATTCCACAGTTCGCGTATCTCGCGGTTGAGCTCGGCGGGCCGCTCGGCCGGGAAGAAGAGCCTGGCACCCTCGATCTCCACGCAGCGCACCGTGCCTGGGATGGTGGCCGCCAGCCACCGGGCCCAGGCGACGTCGAAGAACTCGTCGGCCGTACCCCAGACGACCAAGGTTGGCGACAGAAACCGAGCCAGGTCGGGTTCGACGGCCACCGTCACGCCATGGTCCAGCCCGGCGACCCAGTCTTGGATCGCCTGGCATCTGGCAGGTGATGCGGCGAACGGGCCGAAGAAACCGGTGATGGTCTGATCGGAGAGATCATCGGGCCGTTCGAAGCCTGATGCCAGCACCTGCCGGGCGGTGGCAGGATCAGCAGCGAGTGCGCTGAGAGCACCAGCCAGGATGCCCTTACTCGCCATGTCGTGAACCGGGGCGAAGGCCGCGGGAGGCCAGTTGTCATGGACATCGCAGTTGGTGAGGGTCAGCGACCGGATCCGCTGCGGAACTCCGGCGGCAATCAGCTGGGCGATGGCGCCGCCACTATCGTTGCCGACGAAATCGACCGTGTCGATCCGGAGGGCGTCGAGGAATTCGAGGACCTTTCGCCGCCGATGGGTTCGCCAGGACCAGTATCGATGTCGTTGCCGCCACGGCGCGGGTCTCCAAGGGCGCCGTCTACCACCACTTTCATGACAAGGCCGAGCTCTTCGAGGCGGCGTTTGTGATGCTGGAGCAGCGCCTACTCGGCAACGTCACGCGGGGCGTGGCCGGCATCGAAGACCCCTGGGAGCTGATCGCGACAGGGGTAGATCTGTTTCTGGCCGAGTGCTGCGAGGCCGACTTCCGGCGGATTGCGCTTGAGGAGGCTCCGGTCGCGCTGGGCTGGCAGCGGTGGAAGGAGATCGAGGAGCGTTACTTTCTAGGTCTGGTCAGCGCCGCTATCGATGGACTGGCACAGGCCAGCCACACCGATATCGGGACCGATGACCTGATGGCACGGATGTTTCTGGCCGCGATGGCCGAAGCTGGCTTGGCTGTAGCCCACGCACCCCAGCCGAACGTGGCGCGCGAGCGTGCCGGAGCACTGGTGCTGCGGTTGCTTGCGGGTCTGCGCTAGGTCCCGCCTATGTCGACCATTCGGTGCCCGCCCAGGTCGACCATCTCGGCATTGACCGCCATCATCCGCCCCGGTCATCGGGCATGATGGCGGCGTGGTTGCTTACGCGGATTTCGCCGGATTCTACGACCAGGTGATGGGCGACCGCACTGCCGACATCGAGCGGGTCAGGGGATACGTCCGGCGCTACCTGCCGTCCGCCCGTTCGCTGCTTGAACTCGGCTGCGGCACCGGCGCCGTGCTCGCCGGGCTGGCCGGTGACCTGGCGGTCAGCGGTGTCGATCGGTCGCCGGAGATGCTCGCGATCGCGGCCGGCTCTGTCCCCGGGGCACGCCTGATCCAGGCCGATATGACCAGCTTCTCGCTCGACACCCGGTTCGACGTGGTGATCTGCATCTTCGACACCCTCAATCACCTGCCGAGCTTCGGCTCCTGGCTCGAGCTGTTCGATCGCGTGAACGAGCACCTGGCGCCCGGCGGGCTATTCGTCTTCGACGTGAACACCGTCGGCAGGCTGCGCCGACTGTGGCGTGGGCCTGCCTTTGCCGAGGACTTCGGCCGTCACACGGTGATCATGGACGTCACTCCTGGCGGCGGCGGCCTCTCGATCTGGGATGTGCGGATCTTCGAGCGGCTGCACGACGACCAGTTCCGGCTGCACCACGAGAGCATCCCCGAGCTGGGCGTGCCACTGGCCCGGATCAGGGCGGCGCTGGCCGAGAACTTCGAGCTGCTTGATGAGACAGACCTGGACGACGGCGCGGTGACGGACGAGTCCGACCGGGTGTTCTTCGCTTACCGGCACCGCACCCAAGCCCCAGCCTAGCTGCGCACCGCGTGGCGGCGCCTATCTGCCGAACCAGAACTGCGGGCTATTGACGGGATCGCAAACCGCGTAAGCCGGTGCGCCAGGACCGGCCCAGGCGGGCAGGCCACCGCCCGGGTAGTACACGTCGTACCCGACCGGGTTGCCGCGGGTAACCCGAGGCAGGCGGAAGGAGAAGATGCCGTTGGCATTCGTCCGCTCGCTGCTCACCCGATGCAGACCGCCGCCCGAACCCGTGGCTTGCAGGATGACCGTGACGCCATGCAGCGGACCGCCGTGCGGCAGGTAGTCCAGGCTCCCGGTCAGGTACAGGTGGCGCCGGATCGACCTGACCCGCACGCCACGCATCCAGGTAGGCACTGCCAGCACCACCCCGTCATTGACGGCGTACGACGACAGGTACGGTCCCGACGCCGGGACGACGGCCTTCCACAGGCCGGTCGCCAGCCGCCCGTGCGGCAGGTAACCGGAGATGCGGGGGAACTGGAAGATTCCGTCGCTGCCAGCGATGGTGGTCGCCATCAGGCTCCAGGTGCTTGAGCCGATCGGCTGGAAGTACAACTGGACGTGCGCTTGCGGATATCCGTGCAGCGTGCCCGTGCTGTCCTCGTAATAGGAGAAGCCGCTGAGCACGATGTTATTGGCGGGCACCCTGTTGTTGATCAGGACCGCAGGACCGAAGTACTGCAGTCGAACCGGGAAGGTGGTAAGCGGCACGTAGACCCAGGCCGAGATCGCGGCGGTGGCCCAGGAGTCGCCCGCGTCTCCTTGCGAGTAGAACGCGCAGTGGGCATCGGGATTGGCCGTGACCTGGGCTGTGAACCGACCGTTCGAGTCAGCCCAGCCGTTCATGCGAGGGCTGCAGCCCGAGGTTGCGATCGGGGCGTAGGGCGCGGGAACCCAACTGCTGTCGGGAAGCTGCATCAGGACCTGCCCGGTGACCGACGCAACCGAGCCGTCGGGGACTGGCTGGATCGGATCAACCATAATCCGGGCTGGCATCAGCTGGCCGACCACAAGACCGACTCCCCCGCGCCCTCGCCCGTACGAGCCCGCGCTGGCGAAGGTGGCCAGGATCGCGCCGGGCTGGGACACCGTCACGGTGGCCGTGAAGTTACCTGAGTTATCCGTGGTGACTGTGCCGACGGACTTGCTGGCCTGACCGTGCTCCCAGGTCAGCACCAGGTTAACCGGCTCATTGGGGATTGGCTGCGGGCTCTGCCCCGACGGGGGGACGGTCTCAAGCGTTCCGTTGATCGTGACCTTCGGGTTGGGAAAGGTCAAGCTGCCAGGTTTCGCGATCACGATTCGGGTGGGCGTGAGCTGCTGAGCGCTCGCGGTAGCAGTTGCGGTGGTGATCAGTGCCGCTCCGGTCAGGGCAACGCTGACACGCGTCCATACCCGTCGACCATTCATCAGAACTCCCGTGATATCCGTACTCAAGGAAGATAGTAATAGAATTTCCGACCAAACTGGTCAACCGGTGGGATTAGGCACCGGACCATGGGTCACCGCGGGCGTCAGCCCGGCTGCCGCTCCATCCACCGCTCCGGACTGAGCAGAGCGTCAAAGCCCAGCCGCCGGTACAGACTGCGTCCGGGTACTGCGGACAGGACCTGGCGAATCCCGGCAACGTCAGGATGGCCGGTGGCTGCCTGTACCAGGAACGTGCCCAGGCCGTGGCCCCGGTGGGCGGCGTCCACGAAAACATCGCAGAGCCAGGCGAAGGTAGCGCGGTCCGTGACCAGCCGAGCGAAGCCGGCCTGCCCGCCGCCGGCCGCATACAGCCCGAGCACGAGCGAGTTCTCGATGGCGCGGGCCATCACCTCATATGACCGGCCCTGAGCCCAGTAGCTTTCCCTGCTGATCCAGCCGTGCACGCGAGGCACGTCGATCAGTGACCGGTCATCGCTGACCCAGTAACCACCCGGGCCGACCTGTCTCATTGCCCGAGCCACCTCCCGCCGCGCAGCCGTGGCACGCCCGCCTCCGTCGCGCAAGAGGGACAATCTACCAGAAGTTGGGAGCTCGGCCACTTGGCGTGGGCCGCCGGGCGCGTCACAGCCGGATCGAAGATTCCTCCGGTCGCGAATGCGCGACGTGCGCGGCCCTCCCCGTGGCCGGGTCATGTTCACCTGCAACGGGCGAGGTGGAGCCGACTTGGGAAGGCGAGGGTGGTGCTGAAGGGTGTCAGCCAGTCAGGGCGAGACAGGGCCGGCCCGCCGGGACCGCCCAGATCAGGAGCGTGTCATGCGTAAAGGCGCGATCGCTTGCGGTATCGCTGGAGTGGTCTTCCTTGTCGCTGCGGGCCTGCTGGCGTTCTGGATTACGCCCCAGTACGTTTCCCGCCTGCCGAGCGACTCTAATACGGTGCGAACCTACGATGGGCAGATCCGCAGCCTGGTCGACCCGGTCGCGCTGCGGCAAGGCAACTTCGCCGGGGCGATAAAGGTCGGGCTGCCCGAGACGCTGCGCCAGCAGGTCCAGGTGCTGCAAACCTCCGGCAACACGGCTCTGGTGCGGGACGCGAGCACTGTTGCCGTGTCGGGTCGGCAGATCGGCTCGGTCACCTCGCAGTTCGCCGTCAACCGGAAGAATCTCGAGGCCACCACCAGCCACCCGAGCAACTGGAGCGTCACCGACGCCAAGGGGCTCACGATCAACTGGCCCATCGGCGCGAAACAGCAGAACTACACGGGATGGGTCGACACGACTCATACCACCACCCAGCTGAAATACCTCAGGCAGGAACAGCGCGGCGGGGTGAACACCTACGTCTACCAGGCGACCGTACCGGCCACACCGATCAAGAATCCCCAGGTACTGCACGGTCTTCCGACGTCGCTGCCGACGCGAGTGCTCGCCGAGGTCGCCAAGAGCGGGCTTGTCCCGCCGAGCACCCTGGCCGGCCTGGCCAAAGCATTCCCGAACGCGACCCACGTCCCGCTCGGCTACACGTATCAGGCCACCAGCACCTACTGGGTCGCGCCGGCCACCGGGGTCGTCGTCGACGTCAGCACCAGCGAGGAGCAACTGGGCGGCATCGCCCTGCCAACCGGCAAGATCATCCCGGTGCTGCCCGTGCTGGCCGACAGCTACCAGCAGAGCCAGGCCAGCGTGCAGGCAGCTGCCACCGATGCGAAGAACGGCAGCAATACGATCTCCACGTTCGGCACGACGGTGCCGATCACGGCCGCCGTCATCGGGTTCTTGCTGCTCGTCGCCGCGGTCATCCTCTGGATCCGCGTCCGCAACCGCGGCAGCGGTCAGATCGCCGATCCGCCGCCGCCTGCCCACGCCCGCACCTGACCGTCCGCCGCTGGATACCGGCACACATTCAGCTGTCGATCCGGCGGTGCGCCATTCGTCGTAACAGGTGTACGCACGCGACGCGGCCACCTTCGTCCCACCCCGGGCCGCGCGGTTCAGCACGGGTGCGACGAACTGCTCAAGCGACCGAGAGGACACCAGGCAGATGAGTTCCGAGCACAGTGACAGCGTCCCGGCAACAACCGGTATGCCAGTGCAGTTCCGCCTGGTGACCCGTTATGCCAGCCGGTCAGCGGAGGCAGCGGAAGAGAACCAGCGCCGGATCGAGGGGGTGTTCGCCGAACTCGCGCAGAGCCGGCCGGACAACGTCAGCTATCTGGTCCTGCGACTCGCCGACGACTCGTTCGTGCACATCTCATTCCACGGCCACAAGCCCGACGAGACCAACCCGATCGCATCCGCTGACGCGTTCGCGCACTTCATCGACGGCCACGGCGAGCGACGCCAGGGTGACATCGATCAGCAGCAGGCCAGCCTCGTCGGGGCCTACCTCACCAGCATCGGCTAGCCGCCCGAGTGCCTGCTGCTGTCCCGACGGCTGTAGCCTGCTGAGATAGAAACAATACTAAATGAGACTAAGAGTTGCCAACTGGTGCCGGTCAGGAGCCGAGCATGCAGCTAAGCGAGGCCGCAGACGCTCTCGGCGTGCACTACCAGACGGCCTACGGCTGGGTGCGGCAGGGACTGCTGCCGGCCAGGAAGGTCGGCCGCGGCTACGAGGTCAGTAACGGCGATGTCCGGGCGCTCGCGGCCCGGCGGGACCTGGGCCAGGAGCCTGCCCGGCGCATTCAGGTCCGAAACTATTCCGGGTACGCGGACCGGCTGTACTCGGCGATCGTCCTTGGCGACGAAACGCGAGCCCGCCAGGGACTGACCAAGCTGGCAGGAGCGGTGCCGCTGATCGATCTGTGCGAGTGGGTCCTTGCCCCGGCCCTGCGCCGGCTGGGAAACGACTGGGCGGCCGGGCAGGTCTCCATCGCCGAAGAACACCGCGCGAGCGCGATCTGCGAGCGGCTAATCGCCGCGCACGCCCAGCAGCCGCCAGGCCGACCACGCGGACACGCTGTCGTCGCTACCCCGCCGGGTGAGCGGCACGCCCTTCCTGCCCTGATGGCTGCCGCCTGCCTGCGCGAGGACCGCTGGCTGGTGCATCACCTGGCCACCGACCTGCCCGTCGCTGAAGTCATGCGGCTGGCTGTCGACGTCGGCGCTGACGTGGTCGTACTGTCCTGCGCCACCGTTGAGGCAGGCCGCCGCGCGGAGCAGGCCGCCACGGAGATCACCGAGACCCATCCGGGCCTGCCCGTCCTCACCGGCAGGTCCGGCGACAGCCTGTTTGACCTGCGGCGGCAGGCTGCGGCTTCGCGTGCATCCAGGCCGGGAACACAGCGATCATGATCCGCAACGCCACGGCGCGATCCGCCAGGACGATCGCACCAACGACGCCGGGATCGAGCTCACCGTCGCGCCGGGCAGGTCATCGCGCCGTTCCTGCTGACTCACCTGCTGCTCCCGCCGCTCCGCGCCGCCGCGCCAGGGCGGGTCATCACCGTCTGGTCGGGCGGCATGTACTCGCAGCGACTCGACCCGGAGACGCTGCAGCTGCGGCCCGGCGAGCTAGCCGACTCGAAGGCGCTGACCGGATCTGCCACCAGCGGACAGCCCTGATCCCCTGATCAGCTCATTCCTGCCGCGGTCAGCGTCGCCAGGAAGAAGGTCGCCACGGCGGCGATGCCGTGCCCGGCCGGAATGAGGGCCGCCAGACTCCATTTGGGTTTTCGCACCGACCGGGGCGGTCCGGCCAGCAGGCGGTTGAGCATATCGTCGACCAGCTTGGCGGCCAGCAGCTCATCGTCGAGCGCGCTGGACAGCAGTTCGTCGGGGAGCCGACTGGCCAGCATGTCCTCGGCTGGCACGGCGATCCTGCCGGTGGCGGGCGCGCCACGCGCGCCACGCGGGCCGGGCGGACCGGCTCCTGGCGCGACGCGAGAGCCTGGGAAAGGAGTCCACAAGGTGACCGTGGAGATGCCGAGCCCGATGGCCGGCATCAGCAGGCCGACAGCCGACCAGGCCAGCCAGGCCCAGCCGGTCACCAGAAAGGCGACCCACACAAGCATCCCGGTGATGGCCATGCTGAAGTGCCCGAACAACAGGGATGGGAAGAGCCGGTCTCGGCCAGCGCGCCGACGGTGCAGGCCACCGCTGGCGATCAAGGCGCCGAGCATGTAGACGCCGACGGTCGCGGTGATCGCCCAGCTGATGAGCGTGACGACGCCCAGCGTCCCGCTGCTGACGCCCACGACCGCCTCCCTGGCGCCCGATGACCGGCCCGCTGCCAGGCAGCCAGAAGCGGGCCAGCAGACCGGAGCCCTGGGCACACTGGCAGCGTACTTGCTCGCTGCCAGCCGTGACCAGGGCCCGCTGCGGCAGCGGAGATCGCAGCCACCGCAACCACCGGCGAGACGAGCGCGAGAGTCCGCTGGCACCTAGCGTGGCCTAGGACTCGCCGAGATCGGCCTCCCGCAGCTCACTACGGGAGGCGACCCCGAGCTTGTGCCGGAGCCAGCGTCCCGACCAGGTCACGCAGCGGCCACACCAGCTGGTGCAAGCCAGCGAAGGCGATCTCGGCCTCGCTCTTGACTCCGGCCGCACGCAGCACTCGCATGCCTGCGGCGCGCTGGACCGCGTCCGCGAGCAGCGTGGACTTCCCCGCACCCGGCGCACCGCTGATAACGAGCACCGCACTGCGCGAGGCGTGCACAGCCTCAAGCAGCGCACCAACGGCTGCCCGCTCAGCCTCCGCCCGTACAGGGACATGGCCTGGATGCTACTAGGCGACTGATTAGGCGAATTCACCGTAACGTCGCCGACGCGGGCGGGCGCCCCGGGTGGCGATGCTCCTGGAGTGAGAACTCCCAGGAGGGATCAGGCATGAATTCCGCAGCACGGGCTCTGACCAAGGAAAACTCGACGAAGCAAGCGCCCACCGCAGCGGCGCAGGGCCAGGACCTGACCCGCACCGATAGCCCGCCGGGCCGGATCTCCGCCGCCGGCCCGCGGGTCCGCGGGCGCTGGATCGCGCTGGCGGTGCTGGCCATGGCCGACTTCGTCGTCATCCTGGACTCGTCCATTGTCAACGTAGCCCTGCCCTCGATCGGCCGGGCGCTGAATCTGGCACCGGGCGACCTGTCCTGGGTCGTCAACGCCTACGTGCTGACCTTCGGCGGCTTCCTACTGCTCGGCGGTCGGCTGGCCGACCTGCTCGGACGGCGGCGTGTCTTCATCTCCAGCCTGGTGGTCTTCTCGCTCGCCTCGCTGGCGGGCGGGCTCGCTCTCAGCGGGCCGCAGCTGGTGGCCTCCCGCGCGGTGCAGGGGCTGGCCGCCGGCGTGCTGCTCGGCGGCGTGCTCACCACCTCGCTTGGCTGGCGCTGGGTCCTTTTCGTCAACGTTCCCGTCGGCGTCGGGTGCGCGCTGGCCGCACCCCGGCTGATCGCCGAGAGCCGCCCGCCGCGTGACGGCCTGCGCTTCGACCAGCGATCTCAGCACCGCCGGAGGCGTCCCGGCCGACTGGCCACTCGCCCGCCAGCCGCTGCCGATGGAGACCAGCGCGCCCGGCATATTCGCGGCCGGCGACGTCCGGCACCACTCCGTCAAGCGAGTCGCTTCGGCGGTGGGCGAAGGTTCGATCGCCGCCACCGTGGTGGCCCAGTACCTGCAGGCAGCCCGCGCCACCCCAGGCAGCGGAACACGTCGGACGGCTGAGTGGAGGCAGCGTGTCGAGCGCCCGGCCGCAAACCCCGATACTGCCCGCTCGTGTCCCGTCATGATCCGAGCTCCGCAACCGACGGGCAGTCAGTGGCGCCCAGGTCAAGCCACTTCCGCAGGGCCAGCGTCGCCTCCACATCGTTGCGGTTGTAAGCCAGCAGCCAGTCGCGCGCCGATCGCGCTGCCAGCGGCTCGCCGACGTTGACTGCCTGGTCGTAGCGGATCATGGACTCCCCGCCTCCGGGGTCGGTGACGTCCCAGGCGAAGCTGGACAGCGGGGCCACGTTCTTGAGCCCGGCCGAGGATCCGGTCAGCAGCTGGGTGTCGAACACGCGGAGCAGATCCACCCACTCCAGCGACCCGGTGAAGGCGGCAACCTCATCCGCTACGCCGACGGCGGCGGCAATCCGCCGCAGCTGCGTGTTCTCCGCGGCCGCGTTATAGCAGTAGGCGCGGAACTCCAGGCCAGCGGCGGCCGCGTCCCGGCGCAGGCCCGACAGCCAGGCCCAGAATCCGGCGAACAGCTCAGCCTCGACGTCACTGGACATCGGATCCCAGCTGCAGAACGAGCGGTAGCCGACCGGCACGGCACCGCTGCTCGACCGGTCGGTGACCAGGGCACCCCAGAGGTAAACGCCGGACTCGGTGTTCTCCATGTCGATGTCGACCTCGACGTCACCGCGCGGCACCTGCACCCGGGCGACACCGCGACGCCGGTAGGCCGGCCAGCCACCGAGCGCGGCGCGGGCACAGTCGATCTGCTCGGGCAGATCCCGCATCGGCTCGCCGCAGTAAGCGGCCGTCCGCGGGCAGAGCGTCCTGGCATCGCCAAGCGTGCGGATGCCCGCGCTGGCCAGGCGGGCTAGCTGGGTCCGCTTCCGGTCTCCGATCACGGCCGCGACCGGCGTGTCGTCCGGCCAGGTTCCCAGTGCCGCCGTGATCGGCCGCAGGTCGACCTGGTCGGCCACCAGCATCGCGGTGCGATGGTCGAGCGAAGCGAGCGCGGCCCGGCTGGTGACCTGGTGGTCACGATGAATGCGCCACGCCCGCCAGCCGATCCGCGGCAGCAGGCTGACGTCACCGGAGCCGGACTGCAGCTGCGGACCGCACCACGACCACCACGGGCACTCCGCGCACTCGCTGATGCGTACCGGCACCACCAGCAGCGCTGCCCGCGGATCGGCTTCATGCGCGGCCGCGGCAGCGATGATGTCCAGCCGGAAACTGAACTCGAAGTCGTACACCGCCATGGTCGAGCGGCGCTTGTGCCTGCCACCCGACGACGACGTCAGCCAGATCGGGGCGTCCAGGTCGTGCCAGGTGACGACGCCGTCGACACCGATGATGCCGCCCATGCGGCCGCCCCCGGCCGCGGCCAGGCCCGCGGCCTCGAGCATGCGCTGGTAGTGGGCGAGCTGGAGCAGGTCGTCCCTGCGGTTGCGGGCCGACGAACCCGGATCAGCCTCCGCCGCCTCCCAGATCAGGCGATCAAGCGGCGAGCAGCGGGCCGCCGGGCCGCCGGCACCGGCAGCCAGGCACCGGTGCTGCTTGATGTCGACCGGCCGGTAGCCAGAACCGTCGGCCGTGGCTACCAGCAGGTCGGGTTCACCGACCCGCCGCCCGGCCAGATCCGCAGGCAGACGCCCGCCCACGATCAGCGGCGCCCCGGCTCGCATCGCGCCGAGCGTTGCCGCCTCCCGCTCGGCCCGGTCGGCACCGTCGGCCAGACAAGCGTACGGATGAAAGACCAGCAGCCGGGCGACCACCTCCTGCTCGAATCGCCGGCCCCGCACGAGCCTGCGTTCAAGCACAGGCGACAGCGGTAACGGGTCGCCCGGGCGGATCGCGTCCCACTGAGCGCGAACCGGGCACTGCTTGGCCACATAACCGCCCTGCGGGGGGACATTGCGGACATCGTAGTGAGTGACCACGACCCTGATCGTACGGAGCCGGTAGGTCAGTGACCCGAAATGGCGACGCCCGGATCCGGCCGCGGCGAGCCCGGCCGCACCGCCGGCCGGCCCGGCACGCACCCGGCGAGCCATCGCAGGACGGTGAGCCCCAGCACCGCGGCGAGCCCGGCACGGCACGAAATGGATAGCGGGTCCGCGATGGATATGTGAGCTTGTTGCGGTGGAGCTGACCAAGGCTGCCGCCCGGCGGATAGTTGAGCCGTTGTTCGGAGGCGGTGAGCTGGCGTCGGTGACGGTCCGCGGCGGTGGGCGGAACAGCGCCGTGCACGACGTCAGCGTCACGGCACCGGGGCAGGACGTGATCGTCAAGGTCTACTCGGAGCACTTCTCCTGGAAGCTGCACAAGGAGGTCTACGTCTACGGGCTGCTGTCCGGGCACGGCGACCTTCCGGTACCTGAGGTGCTGGCCGCCGACGACAGCCGGTCCCGGCTGCCGGCCAGCTATGACACCGCCCCGCTGCCCGGCCTGCTGACCGACCTGCACGGCGCTACCCGCTCCGCGTAACGTCATCACCCGGGCAAGTCCGGGTGATGAGCTGGAAATGCGACCACGTTATTGAGTCCGCAGGTAACCAATTTCCAGTTATGCTCGCACCAGTGGTATGGCCGGACTCGAGTACGGCGCACACTCGGAAAAAGGACCGTCGTGATTCACAAAATACGATTCGGGATCAGGCGGCTCGCTATTCTCTTCGTCCTGCTCGTGCTCCTGCCGCCGACTGTCGCCTGGCTGGTCGCGGCGCCTGCCCAGGCAGCGGCCTCAACCCCTACGCCGCCGTGGTGGAACGGCGTCTGTGACGTCGGCAATAATCCAGGATCGCACCCAATCGGCGCTTCTTACAACGGAGTCCAGGCCTGCGGACCCGGACCCACTCAAGGCGGGACTGATCATCTCGTCCGATTCTATCCGGGCGCCTGGGGAGAGTACGAATGGGAATGCGTTGAACTCGTTATGCGATACCTGTACCTCGAAGCTTATTCAGGGAGGGGACAAACCGACTCGTCACAAGGGCGTGTCAATACTAAAAGACGGCCCGCTTTCCGGGAGAATTGAGTTACCACAACGCAATTCTCAAGAACGCAGGCCGTCAATGTATCATACCACTGGATTGTCCCGGGACGAGATCGCGGATCTCTGCGCCATCATCTGGCAGGCCGCAGCCGAAGAAGGAAAGGCGGCCTGGCCTCCCAGTCTCGGCCTTTACAAGTCCGTTGTCGTGACACTCTCCTACCTGCGCCGCAATCGCGTTCAAGCGGAGATCGCAGAATCCTTCGGCGTATCCCAGCCGACAATCAGCCGCGCGATCTCAGCTATCAGCCCGCTCCTGGAGAAAGCACTCGCAGGCATCGTGCCGACGGCTGATGAATTTGGCCCGCAATCCCAGCTCATCGTGGACGGAACCCTGCTGCCGTGCTGGTCCTGGGCTTCCGCTCCGGGCCTTTACTCCGGGAAGCACAAAACAACGGGAATGAATGTGCAGGTCGCCTGCTCTCTCGAAGGCGAGATCGCCTGGATTTCCGATCCGGTCAACGGGAGCCGCCACGACATGCATTGCATCAGCGAATCAGGCATTCTTTCCGGAGTGACTCCTGGCTCCTGGATAGCCGACAAAGGCTACATCGGGTCCGGAATGATCACGCCTATCAGGAAGCCAGCCCACCGCGACCTGCTGGCCTGGGAAAAGGAATTCAACACGGCCGTGAACAGAATCCGCTATGTCGTCGAGCGGGCCATAGCGAACTTCAAGACCTGGAGGATCATGCACACCGATTACCGAAGACCCCTGGGCACCTTCGCCCAGACGATCTCAGTCGTGGTCGGACTGTATTTCTACAGAATGCACGCTGAATAAGCCTCCTCGTCTACGGAATAGCTCCCTACAGCGCTAATGAGAATACCGTGGTCAGCGATTATGGGCTCTTCGAAGTTAACCGGGATCGTGTTTCCTGCCGGTCACCGGGCGTGACCGGCGGGTAGTGGCGTTCTGTGATCGCCGGGTGCCGCGGGTGCAGGCGATGCGGACCCGGCGTCGCTGGTTCGCGGGGTTGCGGAAGGAATAGGCGAGGCGGGCCTCCAGTTTCGCGATCCGGTTCAGGCTCTCCGACCGGGCGTTCGTCACTCCGGTCAAGATCGCGCCGACCAGCTCGTTCTCCCACCGGGAGATGGTCCGGGCCAGGGCCAGCAGCTCGGGGATGTCGTCGTGCCGGGAGCACCAGTCATAGAAGGTGAACAGCCGGCCGCGGACTTCCCGCTCGCATCCCAGCCCAGGCGGTATCGACTGGGGCTATCCGGACTAGTCGCCAGCGACCACGGACTTCCACCCGCCCGTGATCGCCGCCAAGCTGGAGCGGGCCGCCGGCAGGCTGCGCCGATCAGGATTTCTTCGCGCGGCTTGGTGCGACCCGGGGAGGCTCGTCTGGCTGCTTCGGGTACACCGGCGGCCATGGCGCGTCAAGCAGGCCGTGTGACCGATCCCGCGCGTGCATCGCCAGCAGTGGCTCGAGTGACTGCGGATCGTCGTTGATGCCGAGCCAGGGGTCACCGACCGCCTCAAGCCGAGCCGCCAGCGATGCGATCGTGAACTGATCCGGGTGGATGTCGTCCAGTTCGGCCCAGGCGATGGGGGTCGACACCTGAGCGCCTGGCCTGGCCCGGACCGACCACGCACCGAAGACCGTCTTGTGCGGTGCGTTCTGGTTGTAGTCAACGAAGACCCGCTGGCCGCGCTCCTCCTTCCACCAGGCTGCCGTGATCAGATCGGGCCGCCTGCGCTCCAGTTCGCGTGCGGCAGCCACGGCGGCGGAACGCACCTGATAGGAGTCCCAGCGCGGCAGCAGCCGGAGGTACACGTGCAGGCCGCGGTTACCCGTCGTTTTGAGGTAGCCGACCATGCCGAGCTCGCCGAGCAGCCGCTGTAGCTCACGAGCGGCCTGCCGGATCTGGCTGAATTCCACGCCGGGAGTCGGGTCGAGGTCGATCCGCAGCTCGTCGGCATGGTCGGGCGCATCGGCCAGATAAGGCCAGACGTGGAAGCCCAGGCAGCCCAGGTTGACCGCCCACAGCACGTGGTCCAGGTCGGCGGCGACCAGCGCCTGCGACGTGGTGCCGTTGGGTGTCGACACCGTGGTGGTCTGCAGCCAGTCGGGAATGTTCTTCGGCACCCGCTTCTGGAAGAAGGAAGGCCCGCCCGCTCCTTCGGGGAAGCGCTGGAGCAGCACGGGCCGCCCGCCCATGGTCCGCATCAGCGGCTCAGCCACTCGCATGTAGTGCTCGGCCAGGTCGCCCTTCGTCTCGCCCCGCTCGGCGAACAGCACCTTGTCAGCATGGGTGATCAAGCCGCTTCGCATGGTGCCTCACTCCTTCGCGGATGCGGTGCCGCGCTGCGCGGGTCGCTGCGAGATTACTCTGCTGTCGTGCCCAGCTATCCGGCGATGGCCTCGCTGCCAGAACCCGGCTCGGATCGGTATCGCGCGAGCTTGCGAGCGGACTGCGCCCGCTGCCTCGCACTGTGCTGTGTCGCGCCGGCCTTCTCGGCCTCCGCTGACTTCGCCATCGACAAGGACGCCGGGCAGGCATGTCCGAACCTGCGGCCGGACTTCGGCTGCTGCATTCACGATCACCTCAGGCAGCAGGGCTTCTCCGGCTGCGCCGCCTACGACTGCTTCGGCGCCGGGCAGAAGGTCGCCCAGATCACCTTCGCCGGGCAGGACTGGCGCCGGACGCCCGCGATCGCAGCGCAGATGTTCGGGGTATTCACGATCGTGCGGCAGCTCCATGAGCTGCTCCGGTACCTGAGCGAAGCGCTGACGCTGCGATCGACCAGCTCGCTGCACGGTGAGCTCAGGCTCGCCATCGACCAGACCGAGGGCCTCAGTCACCGCAGTCCCGACGCGCTCGGGCAATTGGACGTGAACGCGCACCGACGCGACATCAACGCCTTGCTGCTACGCGCGAGCGAGCTAGCCCGAGCCGCCGCACCGAACTCCGGCGCGAACTACCGGGGCGCCGACCTAAGCGGTAAGCAGCTCAGCGGAGCCGACCTCAGCGGCGCCAATCTGCGGGGTGCCCGCCTGATCGGAGCCAACCTGAGCCGCGCTGATCTGAGACTGGCCGATCTCACCGGAGCTGATCTCAGAGGCGCCGACCTGAGCGGTGCTGACCTCACGGATGCCATCTTCGTGACTCAGTCCCAGCTCGACGCGGCGAACGGCGATCACGACACCAGGCTGCCGTCATCGCTCACCAGACCAGCGCACTGGCCGCCGTCAGCCAGGCCCGACCGTTCCGATCAGCGCCAGCTCACCAGCCGCCGCTCAGCAGCTCCTTCGCCGCGGCGATCCGATCCTCGTCGCGCTGGTAGAACACCCACTGCTTGATCTTCTTGCCGCGGATCAGGCCTGCCCGGCTGAGCACCTTCAAGTGCTCGCCGCAGGTCGGCTGGCTTACCCCGAGCTTCTCGGCAATGAGCAGTGCGCAGACCCCGTCGGAAATCAGGTCCCCGTCGCGCTGCGGCGGGAAATGCGCCTCCGGGTCCCGCAGCCAGTCAAGGATCAGCAGCCGCTTGTCGCTCGCCAGCGCCTTCACCAGATCCACGTCAAGCACAGGCATAACTGTGGCAAGGAGCTAGTCACCTGTCTAGCGAACCCAACGCCACCGACCACTCCTAGCTGCTGCTGACCGCAGCACGCGCTTCATCCCCGCTTGCTGTCGGCGACAAGCGGCAAGGGCCAGGAACTGATCGGCGAGATTCTCCGCCTGCCCGGCGAATGACACCATCTTTGGCGGGTAGTCGCGCGCTCATGCCAGATGACGTGGGTTACCCGGGTGATCACATTCCGGAGCGTGCGCAGCACACCGAGCCGGGAGCGCAGAGCCGGCCTGGGCTGGCCGATGAGCGCCGGGCAGCCTTGATCGGGGCCGCGCAGGACCGCTGGGTCGCGCCCTGACCGACCTGGGCGGGCGCAATACCTCGACCTCACTCTGGACGACGAGCCCGAGGTGAACCCGGTACTGCTGCACAAGCTGGCGACCGTGTTCGGAGCTGCCACCGAGAAGCTCCCTGACGAGCGCGGAGACCGCCTCTACCGGCTGCTGCGGGCAGCAGCTGACGCCGCCGAGGTCCCCGGCTTCGACATCATCGACCGGCAGGTGATCGGCACCTTCACCTACGCCAAGCTGCCGATGGTCCGTGATATGCAGGCGGCCGGAGAGCTGCTGGCCGACAGCGATGTGGTCGCGGCCATCGCGGGTGATCCAGCAGACGCAGATCCCGGATGACGCCAGCTTGCACCGCCGGCTTGCCGACCGGCAGCGGCGGCTGAGCGAGCACGTCACGGCATTGCACGAAGCCCATCCGCCGTGGGGATTGACCCCGTTCCAGGTCCAGTCCGCCCTGCTCGGCATTCCCGAACGGGCCAGGCACCCAGTCCGGCTGCCGACCGCCGAGCGAATCAGCGGCAGCACCGCCGACCAGATCAGGGACGGGCTGCGGGAGTTCGCTCATCTCGGCGGTTTCGCTGTCCGGCCGGGATCGACGCCGTGGTTTGGCGCCGCGCTGCGGACTAATGAGGACGTCAGGCAGGCCTGCGACCTCGCCGCGCGCCTCGGCACCCACGCTCTGCCCAGGTTCGCCGAGCGGATCAGCCGGGCTAGCGCCGAGACCGGCCTGCGGCCGCCGGCCGACTACGCCGAGGGCACGGCCAGAATGCGGCCTTACTCGGCGATCGGGCGCACGCTTGACGTGCTCGACCCGGCGGTCCACACGTCAAGGCCGCGGGCGCTTGCCGATGCCACCACCGGCAGCGGAGACATCCCGCTGCGCGAGGGGCACGGGCTCAGGAAGCGCGCCAGCGCCCTGTCCGCCGGGCCGGGGAAGCCGTCGCGCGAGGAGCTGACCGCGGCTCTGACCGATGCAGCCGACCAGCTGGCCGAATGGGAGCGGCAGCGGCTCCCCCGAACCGGGTCCGGCGGCGATGAAGCGCCTACGCTGCCACGGCTGCCGCCGGGTTCGCCGAGCTCGCCAGGCTGCATGCGGAGATCTCCGGGCAGCTTGCGGCGCTCGGGTCCTATGTCCGCTTCCCGGCCGAGGATACCGATCAGGTACTGGCAGCGCTCAGGGTGCGTGATCCTCGTTATGCGGCGGAGCGCGGTGACGCGCTCGATGAGGTGGCCAGCGACTTCCGTGACCGGGACATTCAGTACCTGGCCGCCAACCGCCGCCGGGTCAGGCATGCCTGGGCCGAGAGACTGCGCGAGGCACAGGACCTGCCAGCCGCCAGACTCTTCGACGTCGTCATCTTCGACGAGGCCAGCCAGATCGTCCCGGCCGACGCGATCCCTTCGATCATGCGCGGACATCAGATCGTGGTGGCCGGTGACGACAGGCAGCTACCGCCGACCAATTCCTTCCGGCAGGTCGGCGATGGCGACGACGACCCGGCCGAGGATGACGAAGACGCCCTGGTCTCGTTCGGCGCCGGATTCGAGTCGGTGCTTGACGCGCTCCGGCCGCTGCTGCCGACCTCGCCCCTGGCCTGGCATTACCGCAGCCGGGACGAGCGGCTGGTCGCGTTCTCGAATACCCACATCTATGGCGGTGCGCTGACCACCTTCCCCGGAGTGTTCCGCGACGACTGCCTGCGGCACGTGGCGGTCGCGCAGACCCCCGAGCCCGGTCAGGAGGTGTCGGTGACCGCCGAGGTGCACCGGGTGGTCGAGCTGATCCTGGAGCACGCCAGGACCCAGCCGCACGAGTCGCTCGGCGTCATCGCGCTGGGGATCAGGCACGCCGAGCGGATCGACGCCGCGCTGCGGACCGCTCTGGCCGGGCAGCCAGCGCTTGAGGACTTCTTTGCCGACGACTCAGCCGAGCCATTCTTCGTGAAGAACCTGGAACGAGTGCAGGGTGACGAGCGGGACGCGATCATCCTGTCGATCGGCTACGGCAAGCACCCAGACGGCCGGATGCGATACCAGTGGGGACCGCTGCTGCGCGACGGCGGCGAGCGCGACAACCGTCGTGCCGCAGTACGGCGTCGGCGGCTACCGGGTCGACTTCGCGGCCACCCATCCAGACGACGCCGATCGGATGGTACTGGCGATCGAGGCGGACGGAGCGTCGTACCGTCGGTCGGGCAGCGTCCGCGATCGCAACCGGCTGCGCAGCGAGCATCTTCAGCGACTCGGCTGGCAATTCCACCGAGTCTGGTCGACCAACTGGTTCCACGATCCGCAGAGCGAGGTCGCCAAGCTCCGGGTGGCCTATGACGACGCGGTCAGTGCGGCCGGTCCGCCGCCCGCCCCGGTGCCGGACGGGCCGGCGGTGCCGCGCGAGGATCAGCCGACCGGACAGAACGACGACCAGCCCGAAACCAGCTAGCCGACTCTGCCCAGGCAGGACTGGGCCAGCAGGCCGGCGCTGCCGCTGGCCGCGGCTCAGGACCGACCCGATGATTATCGAACGCTGGAGCGCTACCAGCGCGAACTCCGGCCCATCCGGTCGGCAGATACTTGATTGTCGCCTTACCCGCTGATCGGCACTTACTCGCCGATCGTCGCCTGACGCCGGTCGGGCGGTTCGTCAGGCGGCACTGAAGGTGATGGTCACCCGCTGGAACCCGAGCGAATGCATGAGTCCGGTGAGCATGCTCCTGGTGTTCCGGTCGGCCTGCTCGATCAGCGGGCTCTGCCTGGCGGCATTCTGGATCTTCTGCTGAGCCACGATGTAGACCTGCTGCTGGCTGTTCGGATTGCCGGAAAAGAAATTCGCGATCCGGTTCAGCAGCCCCTGCTGCTCGGCGAAGACATAGGACTGCCGCACATCGAGAATGGCCGGCTCCAGCTGGGCCGACGGCAGTGTGATCGTCACCCCGGTGCGATCCGCCGACACCAGGATCGCCTTTCCGCTCAGCTGCGAGAAATCGACGAAGGCGATGTCCGTGCCGGCCCCGATGAACAGCGTCTGAGTACCCTCGACGAACGAAGGCAGCCAGGATGACCGCCTCGCCAGGTCCACCACCACCTGGAACGATCCGCTCGCCGCCTCATACCTGCTCAGCGAGGTGATCGACTTAAGCACCACCGGCTGGCTGCGATCAACCGTGGCCTCGGCGAACGGATTGCGGAACTGCGGCAGCAGCCGCACGGCGGACAGCACGAGCAGCAGCACGATGATGACGGCAACAGCCGACACCAGCCCGATAACCCGGCCGGCCAGGCCCATGCTGCGGGAAGCGCGAACCATATGTGCCTCCGAAAACTAAACGCATTGACGGGCGCACGGCGCGACCGGCCAGGAGTTGCTGCCGCGGCTACTACCCGTAAGAGGCCAACCTATTCATTCGCGGATGGCCCGGCATTCGGAGCTGCAGGCCCGCAGTCCGTCAGAGGTTAGCGAGGTCGGCCATCAGCTGGCCCCAGGCCAGGTGGGACGGCGACTCGCCCGAAGCTGCGATCCACTCGGGAGCCAGCAGGACGTATGCCTCGTCACAGTAGGTGGTGAGGAATTCCCAGGTCATGGCCTGGAGGGTGCCCCAGGTGACGCACCACAGCCTGCCCTGGTCGTAGCCGCAGAGCGGAACGCAGTGCCCGCCCCAGCTCCCCGCCGCCGCAGCTGGCCCGGTCGTGACCGTCCACTCGGATCCGACCTGGCTCTGCGCGGAGGTCGGCAGCTGAAGACCGATATAGGCACCGCCATACCAGGCGATCGACTCACTGACCTGGGCCTTATCCTGCGGGTTCATGCTGGCATAGGCGGTGATCTTCTGGCCGCCAAGACCAGTGGACTTCCAGTAACCGAGCGCGGTGAGAATGTCGGTGCCCTGGTCACTGCTCGGGACACTGGGGTTGAACCCGGTGATCGCCGTGTAGGCGCCGAGCGCTTCTGCGTCGGTAGGAACGAACGGCCTGCCCGCCCGGTCCCCCCAGATCTGCACCTGGTGGGCATATCCGGCCTCGACGCAGTCGCCGTATTGCGCGTTCCCGAGCACGGCGAACGGGAGGCCGTGCCCCCAGTGAGCTTGCAGCGGCGCAGTCGCCAATCCGGTTCGGTAGCTGCTGTAGGCGACCGTCCTCGGGTCCTGACGAGCCGGCTTCTTGCCAAGCTTCACGTCAACCATCGGTGTTCCTTTCGATCCGAGGATCGGTGCGGTCGAGACTCGGGCAGGCGCCGACCGGCTCCAGGCAACCGTTGCCGGTGACATTCAGCAGCCGGGTGGCACTGAAAGTAATCGGCTCGTTGGCATTATCGCCTAGCCATGACCGCGCGGGCGGACGGATCGACGACGATGGTCCGCTGCCAGCAACCAAGCGAGCCGAGTCAGGCAGCAGGCACGGAATCTTGCATGCGGAACCAGCGGCCCGACCAGCCGATGCTGCGGAAGCCGCAGCGATTGCCCGGGACCAGGCGGCCTGCGATATTTACCGTCATGTTCGGCATCGTGCGGCCCTGCCGCCACCGATTGCGCGGTCCGCTGTACGGCGAGTGGATGGCCCACCTCTGCGGCCTCTGCCTCACCCTGCGTGATCTGCATGGCCAGTCCGCGCGGCTGGTCACCAACTATGACGGCCTGCTCGTCTCGGTACTGACCGAAGCACAGGATCCAGCGGCTGCCGTGCACCGGACCGCCGGGCCGTGCCCGTTGCGCGGCTTCCGGCGCGCTGACGTGCTGGATTCAGCCGCCTCCGGCGCGCAGCTAGCGGCGGCGGTCTCGCTGGTGCTGGCGGCCGGGAAGATTCGCGACCACATCGAGGACCGCGATGGCGCCTTCGCACGGCGTATGGTAGCCGCCGGGGCAGGCCTGACCGCTGAGCGCTGGCGTGCCGCCGCCGAGCAGGTCGGCACCGCCATCGGGTTCGACACGTCGGCACTGACCGACGCGGTCGGCAGGCAGGCCGCGATAGAGCGGTCGTCCGGCGCGACCCTGGCGGAGGTCACCGAGCCGACCGAGACTGCCGTGAGCGCCGCGTTCGCGCATACCGCGGTCCTCGCCGGCCAGCCGGGCAACGCCAGGCCGCTAGCTGAGGCTGGCCGAAGCTTCGGCCGGATCGCGCACCTGCTCGACGCCGTGGAGGACCTGCCGGCCGACCGCGCCGCAGGGTCCTACAACCCGCTGCTGGCCACCGGGACGACGCGGACCAAGGCCCGCGAGACCTGCGGCATGGCGCTCACCGAACTGCGGACCGCCGTCGCCGACCTGGACCTGCGCCGACCGACCCTGACCGAGTCGCTGCTGGTACGCGAGGTGGGCATCGCCGTTGACCGGGTCTTCGCCGAGATCGAGGGCGGCCCAGCGGCGGGGCTCGGTGGCTGGCGGGTGCCTGGAGACAGGCCCGGGATGCCGCTCGTCGGCCCATGCCGGCCTGGCAGACGGCGACGCCGAAGCCGGGGACCCCGGCCTGGCAATGACAGCTGCTGCGATGGTTGCTGCGAGGGCTGCTGCGACGCTTGCGACGGCTGCGACTGTTCCGGCTGCGATTGTTCCTGCTGACCCGCGATCATTAACCCGGATCGTCTGCGTTCCGGCGGAGTACGTGGCCGTGCCAGCGGAGGTAGAACGCCGACACGGCGGCATCGTGCTGACAGCGAACGCCGAAAGCCCACGCGGACCGCGGCGACTGCGCTGCCAGTGTGCTCAGCTGATCCGCGACGTTCGGCATACCGGATCTCCACTCGCCAGTGCGCAGCCGAGCCAGCGGCCTGCGCTGACGGAATCGCTAGCCCGAGCGCGTCAAACCTTTATCACTGGAACGGCAAGACGTGGAACTCATCCACCGGGCCGACCGGTGCCCTGAGCATCACCGCGAGCGGCAGCCGGGCATGGGTGCTAGGCGTCACCCGTATCCGGTCGGTTGGGCACCACGCGGAAAGGCCGTCCGCGGGTCTTCCGATTCGCCGGAAGTGCCTGGCACGCTGCGTCGCAGCTCGGGCCACGGGTCGTGTTCAACACCACAGGTCAGTCGGCAGTAGTGTCGCCGGACGGGGAAGCGTGGCTCATCGCTGAGAATGCGCACGCGGGGAACTTGCGGATCATTCAGTACAGCTTGGAACACTGGCCGTCGATTACGATGCCGGGGACAGGTCCCTTCCCGAACGGGCAGGCTTCCTTCGACGGTCGGAACGGCATCTGGTTTGGCTCCCTGCACTGGACCGGTCGCCGGCTCATCGATTGCGGGCGGGCAGACTCCGACGGCATCGGGTCGCATCGGCCTAGCCTGCCGGCGTTCCCGCAGCCTGGCGGTGGGACGGGCCTTGGACGGGCCTTGACACCCTTTACCGCAACGTAATACAATCTTCTCAAAGTATCCACTGGCCGGGAGAGGCGACAATGGAGTGCATCGATATTACCGAGCTTTCCGACGACGAGCTCGATGACATCGCTGGCGGCGCTAACGTGGGCATTGGGATTTGCCATTGACGTAGCCCGATAGTGTAAGGCGGGCCGAATTGGCTCGCCTTACCGGCGGGTGCGTAGACTCTCGCCGTTCGGCCAGTCGATCAAGAAGGTTCGCACACTGGTGCACTTTCCGCAGCGGGTGTGCCTGGTCGGGTCCGAGTGGCGTGCTGCTTGGCCGTTAGCCTAGTTGGGCAGTCGTATGGAGTCGACGAGCCGCAGCCGGTCATGCTGGGAAGTAGTGTCGCGGGCCCGCTTGGTGATCACCGCTAACGGCGGCCCAGGGCCTGGCGCCGTTTGCCGGACCTAATTGGATCCACCTATCCGGAGGCTTATGGCCTTGACATCGTCGGCGAGTTCTATGACGTGGGCGGTGCCATGGTCGCGGTGTTTCGCGGCTGAAGGAGTCGGCCATACGGCGCTGGCCAAGACAGGATGTGCAGCGTGACGGTGCCGCCGGCGATGGACGAGTCAGCTCCTGCCGATGGTCAACCCGACACCCACCCGCCGAATTCCGGCACCGGGCGATTCCGTGCCCAGGCGCTGCAGCACCATCTGCGCATCGACGACTTCGGTCCGGTGTTCGATGACAGCCAGTCAGCGCAGGACCGTCTGAGCGCGCTCGATAACCTGCGAGCCGATATCTCCGGGCTGAAACAGCGCCGGCGGAGGCGCGGCAAGAGGATCCCCGTTTGCCTGCAGACGCAGGAAAGCGACTGCGGGCCGGCGGCACTGACAATGACCCTGCGCTACCGGGGGGTCAATGCCCGGCTTGACGAGATCCGGACCCTCGCGAACGCCGGGCGCAGCGGGGCATCGGCGCGCACATTGCTCGAGATCGCCCGCAGTCACGGTGTCGCGGGCCGGGGGGTGCGTACCGGCCTAGACGGACTGTCGCGCCTGACGCCTGGCGCGATCCTGTTCTGGAACTTCCGGCACTTCGTGGTCTTGGAGGCGGTCGGCCGCAACTATGTCGACGTAGTTGACCCTGCGTCCGGGCGGCGCCGACTGACCAAGGCCGCCGTCGGGGAGTCGTTCACCGGCGTCGCCCTGGAATTTGACCCGCCGATGGAATCCGCAGGGCGTCCGGCTGCCTCGTTTGACCGGCAGCCAAGCCCGTGGCGCCAGCTGCTGCAGTTGTGCCTGCCGCGCGGAAAGGTTCTCGGATTCCTGATCGTGACGTCGGTACTGCTCCTCGGATTCGAGCTGGCGCTGCCGCTGACGACCTCCTACTTCGTGGATGAGGTGCTCCCCAAGAGGGTGCCTGGCCAGCTGCCGTTGCTGTCGGCCGGCCTTGGCCTGCTCAGCCTGCTATTCGTGCTGCTGCAGCTCGCGAGGTCGTTCCAGGTGGTACTCCAGCAGTCCTACCTCGAGAAGCGCCTGACCGTTGGCGTCATGGATCACATGCTTTCGCTGCCGTACCACTACTTCCAGGTGCACAACTCCGGCGATCTCGCATTGCGCTTGCGTGCCAGTACCGTCCTCAACTACATCGTGAGCATCACGTCGGTTGCGGCCGCGTTTGACAGCATCTTGATCTTCATCTACACGGGCTTAATCATCGCTGCGGACCCAGGGCTGGCCAGCCTCGTGATCGCACTGGTGCTGGCAGAACTCGCCGTGCTGACGATCGGGTGGCGTCAGCAGTCGCGTCTTGGCCCGGAGATCATGGAGCTGCAAACACAGACCCAAGACGGGCTGCAAGAGCTCCTGACGACCATCAACACGCTCAAGTCGGAGGGCGTTGAGGGCAAGGCCGGCGAGCGCTGGTCCCACATGCTGGTCCGGGAGGTCAACAAGCGGCTCAGCGTTCGTCGCAACCTCGCAAAGTCGACCGCGGCGAGCAGTCTGCTGCAATTTGGCGCACCCCTGCTCGTCCTGTGCATCGGCACCTTGCGAGTATTCGCCGGAGGCCTCAGCGAGGGCAACTTGCTTGGGTTCACGGCGCTGACGGTGGTGCTGTTCGTTCCGCTGTCCAGCATGCTCAATACGGCACTCCAGCTGGCTATGATCCGCCCGACCGTGGTCCGGGTCGACGACCTGCTGCGAACCGCAGCGGAGCCGCGCGGTGCACACGCCTCGTCTGTGACCGACGAGCCGGGCCGGATCGCGGCCGATGGAGTCTCCTTCACCTACCCGGGCGCATCCGCCCCCGCCCTGTCCGATATCAGCCTGAGCATCAGGCCAGGCGAGTTCGTGGCGGTCGTCGGCCGGTCCGGGTCAGGCAAGTCGACGCTTGTCATGCTGCTGGCCGGCCTCTACCCGCCCGACAAGGGAACGATCACGGTGAACGGAGCGGACCTCCGCGACCTGGACCGTGTCACCTACCGGCGCCAGATCGGCTACATCCAGCAGGACGCCCGCCTGTACAAGGGAACCATTAGGGACAACATCGCGTTCGGCGCTGACGACATCGAGCGCGATGACCTACTCGCCGCTGTGAAGCTGGCACGGGTGCATGAGGAAATCAACGCGCTGCCGATGGGCTACGACACACTGGTGAGCTCAACCGGGGCCGGGCTGTCGGGTGGTCAGCGGCAGCGGATTGTGCTGGCCCGTGCCCTCGCTAAGCAGCCCAGGCTGCTCATCCTCGACGAGGCAACCAGCGCGCTCGATCCAGCGATGGAGGAGGAGATCTTCCGCGGTCTGATCGGCACCGGCCTCACGCTGATCGTGGTGGCTCACCGGCTCACGGTCGTCGACGACGCCGACCAGGTGCTCGTCTTGCGCGACGGGAAGATCGTCGAGGCGGGATTGCCCGCCGACCTGGCCGCGATGGCGGGAGAATTCGCGTGCCTGAGGTAGCCCCTCCGGTGCGCGGTGACCAGCTGATCCCGCTGACCTACGAGCAGGATCGGCACTACGCCCGGTCGCTGCGCGGCACGTGGCCGCACCGGAACGTAAGAGTCTCGTTCCGTATCGAGGGACCCGTTGACCTCGATGCCCTCGGTGAAGCGGTTCGGGCCTTCGCGTTCCGCCATGACGCACTGCAGATGAGACTCGTCGCTGACGAGAGCGGAAGGCCAGCACAGCGGATCCATCCGCTTGACCCCGGTGAGCAGGTCGTGAGTGCGCAGCGACTCGGCGCCTCGTCCGTCGACCAGTTCTCCAGGTACGTCGAGGCGGTCTTCGCCCGCGATGTGGCAAAGCCATGGGCAGACGACGCGCAGCACCCCTTCACGTTCCGCATCTTCCAGCTCGACGAGCAGCACCACGGCTTCCTCGCGACCTTTCAGCGCGTCGTGTTCGACGGCAGGTCGCACGAGCTTTTCGGGCGTGAAGTGTGGCGAGACTACCACCTGCTCAGGCACGGCCAGCCGATCCTCGGCACGGCGGGCTCGTTCGCCGAAGCGGCCACGCGCCAGCGGACCAGGTTCGGCCCGCAGCATAAGGAACGCGCGAAAGCGCTCTGGTCCTCGCGGCTGGAGTTCCTGTCCCGGCACCGCTGGACCACGCCTCTCGCCCCGGCGCCACCGACCGACCGGGACAACGTATGGAGCGTGCTAGACGGCGAGGTCACCGCACGGCTGCGGGAATCGTGCCGACAGAAAGGTTGCACGCCGCTGCAGTGGATCGCCAGCTCATTCGTGGCATCGGTGGCCGAGCAGACAGGTCGCACCGGTGTCGGGCTCTGGACGACGATCAACTCGCGCACCGCCGCCGACCGCGACGTCGTGGGCATGTTCACCGGAGGGTGCCCACTCGTGATCAACGATGCCCGAGCTGACCGCTACGCCGTGCTCGAGGAGATGCGTGGCCAGATCATCAACTCGATGCGGTACGCGCAGCTGGACTGGCGCGACATCGAGGAACTCATGAGCGACTTCGCTGACCCGGCCGTGCCTGGCTTCGAGGATATCTACGTCAACTTGCTGCGGTTCGATGGTGACTACGGCCATCCGGCGGTCGAAGAGCCGGAGCTGCGGATCACCGCCGACGCCTACCCGCCGCGCGGCCTCACGCTGCTCAGCCACCCGGCGCTGCACCTACGATGCGAGGAGTTCCGGGATCTGATCCAGATCAAGATCCTTTTCAACAGCGAGCGGGCCGGCCGGGCAGTCGCGCAGGCGGTGCTCGACGGCATGATGCACGACATTAACGCTGTCGTGTTCGCGACTCGCCGCCATTAGCCAGACCGTAAGATCATCCCAAGCAAGTCCGGTCCTACGCCCATGCGTCGGTCCTTGACGGTTATTGGACAAACGGATACGTTATGCTGGCCTTGGGTGGCTGCGGGAAAGCGGAGGCATCCTCCAGTGACCATGACCGATCTGGAACCGCAAGTGATATCCATCTGCTCAGATGTTCTGCAGCGTTCCGCGTTAGGCCCGGACGACAATCTCATGGAACTCGGCATGGACTCATTGGCGGCGGTCGAGATCGTGACACGTCTTGAGCTGGCCTTCGGCGTGGATGTCGTTGACGCAATCTTTGAGACACCCACGGTGAGCCAGCTCTGTGCCGTCGTGCGCGGGTCTTTGCAGGGCAGCGGATCTGATGGCCCCCCCTAGCTCGCTACCGCAAGGTGTCCCTGTTGCCACGAACCTGCTCGACCTCGTCGCGGCTGCCGCCGGCCAGCACGGTGACCGTCCGTACCTGCTTCCGGTCGAGCCGCAGAGCAAGGTCATCACCTTTGCCGACGTCCTGACCTTCGCGAATGGCTGCGCGGCGCTGCTCGACGAGCACGAGGTACCGCAGGGGGCACGCGTCGCCGTCATCATGCACAACTCGTCGCTGGCGACGCTGTTGTTTCTCGGCGTCGTTGCCGCGCAGCGCGTGCTCGTGCCGCTGAACCCAAAGTCGGGGGAGGCTGAACTTGATGCGCTGCTCAGGCACGCGCAGCCTGCGCTCACCCTCGGGCGCGCGGCTACGGCCGCGAAGCTGCAGCAGCACTTGAACTGGGTTGCCGTCGAAGACAGCGAGGCGCTCGTCGCCGACATCCTCGCCCGTGGCTCGGCCTACCGGGGGCAATTGACCTCGCGTGACACCAGCGGAGCGCAAGAAGCCGAGATCGTCTACACCTCTTACGCCGCTACGGGCGCGCCCAAGGGGGTGGTGCTGTCGCACCGCAGCCTGCTCTCTCCATCCTTGGCCCTGGCCAGGTGGGCAGACGCAGGTCAGGACGATGTCTTCCTCAACGTCAGCCCGTGGTTCGGTGCCGGCGGCCAGGTGTTCCCGATGCTGACCCCCCTATGGTGCGGTGGCCAGACCGTGTGCGTCCGCTCCGAGGCGGCGATGGCGCGGTTCTGGACCTACGTGAACCGATACCGCCCCACGTGGACGCTCGTCGTGCCTGCCTACCTCGCCTACCTGCTCGAACGACAGGAACGACCGGAAGCAAGCCGCCTGAAGGGCGTACTCTCCGGGGGGTCGCCGCTCAGCCCCGAGCTGATCCATCGCTTCGAGAGCACGTTTGATCTCCCGGTTTACCAGGTGTACGGCATGACCGAGATGGCCGCGATCACGACGGTGGAGCCGCGCCACCGCAAGTCAGGAGAACGCCGGACCGCCGGGCTGCCGCTGGAAGGCTGCCGAGTACGCGTCGTCGGCCCGGACGGGCGCGACGTGGCGACGGGTGAGAACGGCGAGGTTTGGTTGACTGGCGCGAACATCTTCACCCGCTACCAGAATGCCCCGGATCTCACCGCCGGGCGGCTGGACAACGGGTGGATTCGCAGCGGTGACCTCGGACAGTTGGACGAGCACGGGGAGCTGTCGATCCTTGACCGGCTCGACAACATGGTCATCGTCAGCGGCTCGAACGTCTATCCCGTCGAGGTCGAACGTGCCGCGTCACACCTCGAGGGCATTGAGGACGCCGTCGTCGCGGCGCTGCCGCACCCGGTGTCGGGGGTGGAGCTGATCCTGGTCTACACGCTGCTGCCGGGCGCCGTCGCCGCCGTCGATGAGTGGCGCGCGACGCTGCTGAAGCACATCACCACCTTCAAGGTGCCGCGTAGGTTCGTCGCCCTCGGTGAGCTAGGCGTCGATGCCTTCCCGCGGACCCCGCTTGGCATGATCGTGCGGCCGGAGGTTCAGCGGCTCGCGATCGAGCATCTGTCGTAAGCGGCAACTACATCGGGAGTCGAGTGGATGAACGCGAGCGGCCGGGTGTTCCTGCGCGGCATCACGTCGGAGACCTATAGTTTGCGCGATTTCCGCCGACGCCAGCTCGCGGCCCGGCGCGTCCGCGACGACTCCGTCATCGTCGACGACGGTAAGGTCGGGCATTCGGGAGACTCCGCACAGTCGCGAACCTGGTGGCGGATAGGCCCCGGCGATGACCCGTTTCTCACCCAGACACTTCAGGTGCATTTCGTTCGGCTGCCGCCTGGATCGTCGAACCATGGGCACGGCCATCAGAACGAGGCGGTGTTCTACATACTCGAAGGCGCCGGGTACGAAATCCACGATGGCAGGCGTTACGACTGGTCGCAGGGCGATCTGGTGATCGTGCACACCGACTCGGTTCACCGGCATTTCAATCCCTATGACGAAACGGCGACCGCCCTGGTCATGAAAGCGAAGTCCGCCTGGATGTATCTGGGCCTGCTCCAGCAGGGCCGGGGCGAGCCGGTCGACGAGGAGAGATTCGGCCCACGGGTGGACTGGTCCCGGATCTGGACGCCGGGCGTGACGGGGCGCCAGAAGGTCGTCAAGCCTGCCGAAACGGTCTGGGAGGAAACGCCGCTGGGACGGGTGCGCGTGCTGTCGTCGCCGGCTCGCACCGACCTCAGGGCCTTCAGTGTCGACGTGTTTGAGCTGGAGATCCCGGCTGGTGGCCGGTCCGGTCGCCGCTGGCAGATGGCCGACGAGGTGCTCTACGTCATCTCCGGGTCGGGCTACAGCCTGCACTGGGAGGTCGAGGCGGAGATCGCAGAGAAATACCATGCCCGGATCGCGAAGGAGCCGACCCGCCATGACATCACGGCGGGCGACACGCTCTACGTGCCACAGAACACGGTCGCTCAGCATGTCGCTGGCAACGGTGGGCCGCTGCGGTTGCTGTCGGGCCAGAACCGACTGTTCAAGCACCTCGGCTACGACAACGTTGCCTACCTTGCGGATGCGCCAGGTCGGAGCGAGACACCGGCCACGAGCGGCTGACCGGAGCCCACATGACCGAGCAGGGCGCCCGTGCGGCCGCGCCGTGGCGTGACCCCGAATTCGCCCGACGCTGGGCCAGCAACGACACGCTGGCGGACATGCTCGCGCTGCCGCGGTCGATCGCGGCGGCCACGGTTGCCCTGAACGCGGATGACGTCCGGTTGGTGGTGGACATAGCCAGCGGACCCGGTGATTTTCTCGCCGTCATGCTGGCGAAGTTCCCGAACGCCCGTGGGCTGTGGACCGACGCTTCCGGCACCATGCGCGAGCTGGCGCGGGAGCGGCTGGCGCCGCACGCCGACCGGATCGATTTCGCTCTCGTGGACATGACCGATCTTCGCGCCGTACCCGGGGACGCCGATGTCATCACGACGTCGCGGGCGTCGCATCATCTCGGCCGGGATGGCCTGTTCGCCTTCTACGCACAGGCCGCGGCCCACCTGGCTCCCGGCGGCTGGCTGATCAACCTCGACCACGTCGGATCGCACGGCGCCTGGGACGCCCGGGTGCGCGCCGTCCGCGATCTCTTCCGCCCTCCGCCGCGGCAGCAGACCTGCCACCGGCACGAGCACCCGCTCCCCAGCGTCGAGGATCACTTCGGCGCGTTCGCTGCCGCACGCATCACCGATACCGAGATGATCTGGCGGGCGTTCAGCACCTGCCTGTTCATGGGCCGCGCCTGCGAGTGAGCGCGAGTCGCCGTTCGCACAGCCGACGTCACCGCACCACGGCCGGCGCGCCGCCGGGGGCCGGAGCGCTGGCGGTGCCGGGGGCGGGCAGGACGATAGCCGCGCTCTCATCGGGAACCAGAAAGACGATGTCTCCGTGCGCGAGCCCCGCCTTCTCCTGGTACACCCTGACCTTGAGCACCTCCCCGGCCACCTTGACGTGGTAGTCCCAGCAGTCGCCGCGGTAGATGCTGAAGTCCACCGTTCCCCGCCAAGCCGGGCCGTCCGGCCGCCGCCGCGACAGCAGGAAGCTCTCTGGCCGCATGAGCACGCTGACCCGGTCGCCGTCGCGGGCACCTGGGCACGGGCGGCAGCGCAGCACGCCCGCTGCGATCACCACCTCGGTGACGCCGGGGGCCACCGACCGGACGGTGCCGGCCATGATGTTGGAAACCCCGAGAAAGCGCGCCGTGAACTCGGTGCGTGGCCAGGCGTAGATGTCCTGCGGCAAGCCCTTCTCCACGATCCTGCCCTCGCTCATGACGACCACTTCGTCGCCGACCGCAAGCGCCTCGTCCTGGTCGTGGGTCACGAAGACGGTGGTGATGCCCAGCCGCTGCTGCATCGCCCGGATCTCGTCGCGCATCCGGTCGCGCAGCCCAGCGTCGAGATTGCTGAGTGGCTCGTCGAGTAGCAGCACTTTCGGCTCCCTGATCAGTGCCCGCGCCAGCGCGACCCGCTGCTGCTGACCGCCGGACAGCGCGGGCGCGGGGCGGTCGGCGAGGTCGGCGAGGCCGACGAGGTCGAGCGCGGCGACCGCGCGTTCCCGCACCTTTCGGCGGGGGATTCGGGGCCGCCCTCCCTGCAGGGGGAAGGCCACGTTCTGGGCGACCGTCATGTGCGGCCAGATCGCGTAAGACTGGAAGACGATCCCGATCGGCCGACGGTGGGCTCTCACGAAAATGCCCTTGCCGGGATCGCACACCACCTCATCGCCTATCACGATCTCGCCGCGGTCGGGCCGGTCCAGCCCAGCGATCAGCCGAAGCGTGGTCGTCTTGCCGCAGCCGCTCGGGCCGAGCAGCACCGCTAGGCTTCCGGCCGGCACCTCCAGGTCCAGGCCATCGACCGCGTTGGCGGTGACGGTCCGGCCGGGGAAGCGCTTCACGAGGCCAGTGAGCTTGATCATGTTGAGGCTTCTCTCACCCCTGGTTGGTGAGGCGCGTGATCTGTATCCGGCCGCCGAGCAGCCAGACGACGACCACAGCCGAGGCGAGGAACGCGACCATGATCACGCCGAGGGCGGCGACCACCGGGTACGAGCCGTCGGACCAGAGGTTGTAGACCATGACGGACATCACCTCGGTCCCTGAGGAGTACAGGAAGATGGCGGCCGTGATCTCACGGAAGGCGACGATCACCGTGTAGAGGAACGCCGCGAGCAGCGACGGCGCGAGCAGCGGAAGATAGATCCGCTGGAACGTCCGCAGCCAGCCGGCCCCGCTCGCCGACGCCGCTTCTTCCAGCTCGTCACTGACCCGTGCCATCCCTGGCGTCAGGAACCGCACGCCGTAGGGGAGGCCGATGGTGACGAACGCGATGACCAGGATCGTGAGGGTGCCATACAGGTGGAACGGCAAGGGCGCCACCAGGTACCAGTACAGGATTCCGACCCCCATGACGACGCTCGGCACGGCGATAGGGAAGGTCGCCAGCCCATCCAGCAGGGACCGGCCCCGCGCGCGGGTCTTGACGGTGATGTAGGCGACGACCGCGGACAGGACGGTGACGATGGCGCCGGCCGTAACGGCGGTGACGACGCTGTGCTCGACCGAGCCGACCAGAGCGGGGGTAGTCCAGACCGCCCGGTAGTTGCTCAACGTGACTGATCGCAGCGCCTCGGTCGAGGGAGGGCGGTAACCGGGCAGCAGCGAAGACCAGACCAGCATGGCGAGCGGCAGGATCACCGCGAGCAGAAAAAACGCGGCGGCCACGCCCAGCCCGGCCCAGCGCCAGCGGCCGAGGTCGGCGACCCGCGGGCGGAATCCCTTGCCGGTCAGCGTCTGCGTTGCCGTGCTCCGCCCTAGCCGCGCCGACAAGACCAGCCCGGTCGCGGCGATGGCCAGCACGAACACGCCGATGACCCCGACCGCCCCGAAGTCGGTGGGGAATGCCTGCAGGGCGGCGTAGATCTCGCTGACGAAGACGAACCTGTGACCTGGCACCCCGATCAGCTGCGGCACCTCGAACGTGGAGATGGTCTGCACGAACGTCAGCAGTCCAGCCGAGAGGATGGCCGGCCGGGCAAGCGGAATCGTGATCGTCCGCAGCACCCTCGCTGGCCGCGCTCCCGAGGCCGCCGCCGCCTCTTCCAGCGAGCCATCCATCGACCTGAACGCCGCCACGCCCATCAAAAAGGGGATCGGGACGACGTGCATGGACTGGACGAAGACCATCCCGGGCAGCGAGTAGATATTGAAGGTGGGCAGGCCGGCCGAGGCCAGCAGGTCGTTGAGCGGGCCGACCTGCGGTGCGAAGAGCAGCGCCCAGGCAACGGTGCTGAGGATTCCCGGGATGATCAGCGGGGTGATCGCGGCGACGCTCACCAAGGCACGGGCCGGGGTGTTCGTGCGTGCGACGAGCCACGCCAGGCCAAACCCCGCCGCCGTGCTCACCACCGCGGTCGCGCCAGCGTACAGGAACGAGTTCGTGACCAGCGCGCCGAACCAGGGTGCGGTAAAGATGGTGACGAAGTTGCGCAGTGTCCAATGCGAAGGCCCGCCGATCAGGAAATGCGACCGGAACGCCGCCACTCCCATGGTGCCGACCGGCACCAGCGCCAGGTAGGCGACCAGCAGCGCGCACATGACCAGGATGAGGTAGCGCGGTTCGACCGCAATCCGGCGGCGCGGGCGCGCCTGGCCGACGCCTCGCCCCCCGCTCGTCGGCAACGGCCATGGCTTTGCCCTCGTTGTCACGGCACGCCGAGCGCCTTGTCCATCTCCTGCGTGTCGCGGCTGTACTGGCTCGCCGATACGACTGGGGGTCCCCAGACCGGCGGCCACGTGCCCGGGTCCCACACCGCGGGGTTGTCTCCCGCGTCGCTGCGCAGCGAGATCTCTTTGGTGAGGCTGACAATCGCCATCTGCCCGGCATCGGACACCAGCCAGTCCACGAAAACCTTCGCGGCAGCCAGGTGCGGCGCGTTCTTCGCTATATCGATGAGGTTAAGCGAGGCGGGAAGCGGGGCCGGATTGGCGAACGTGATCAAGCCCGGGTCCTTCTTCTCCCCTTTCGCCGCTATATAGGCGTAGGCTGTCGCGGTCGCCAGCGGCTGGCCAGCCTCGACCTGGGTGACCGCCTGGGTGTGGCTCGCCACCAGCACCGGCTTGTTCCGGCCCAGCGCCTGTAGCAGGGCCAGCGCCTTGGTGTGGCCCATGGCGACGATGAGGCTCTCGTACCAGTTGACTGCGCCCGGGTCCATCGAGAACTTGCCCTTCCACTCGGGCTTGGTCAGGACTTGCCAGGTCGTGGGCGGCGTGAGATGCGCCTTCTTGACCGCCGTCGGGTTCCAGGCCGGCACGGTGGTCACCACGTAGATAACGCCGGTGTACCCCAATGGGAGGCTCAGCCCGGAGGGCAACTGCGCCTCACCCGGCGGATTGTAGGGCTGGAGCCCCCCCGCGTGGATCAGTTGCGCCATCTCCGGCGAGTCGCACGATATCACGTCGGCGTTGTACTTGCCGGCCCGCTGTTCGGTGAGGACCCTCGCCGGGATCTGGTCGGCGGACAGCCGCAGCGCGTTCACCTTTATGTTCGGGTGCACCTTTGTGAACGCCTGGATGATCGGCTGGACGTCGCTGGCCGATACGGTCGTGTACCAGGTGACGGTGCTCCGTTGGCTTAACGCCTTCGGGGTGCTGGCTGTCGTCCCGCCGCTGCACGCGGCCAGTAGGGTGGCGAGCATCGCGCACCCGGCCGCAGCGGCCAGTCGGCTGTGGGATCCAATCCTCATGGTGCTCCCTTCCTTACCGATGTGTGGCAGTGATATGCCCGGCGGCTGCGAAGATTCCGGGGTGGCACGCGTTTCGGCCACGGCGCGCGACCGCCACCGATGGCGGGTCGATTGGCGCCCGCGGCGGGCGGCGGATCCGACTGGCCGCCGATTCCCGCGGCACACTAGCTGAGGGCCGCGCGGCGCCAGCGGGCCCGCGGGGCGACCCCGCGGCTAAAGCCGGGCGGTCGCCGGCAGAGGCAAGACTCATGCTCGGCTCCATTGGCGTACGCTGATGCGCGGGACCTTACTCTGTTGTCGCGTCTGGATTATTCGACTATGACCGA
This sequence comes from uncultured Actinomycetota bacterium, assembly GCA_963850875.1. GTDB lineage: Bacteria > Actinomycetota > Actinomycetes > Streptosporangiales > Streptosporangiaceae > Chersky-822. The sequence goes on along the minus strand of CAWKNA010000001.1, from coordinate 1,034,697 downwards.
ATGGCTTGCCGATCGCAAGAGTGGCCGCGCGAACCAGCAGCGACCAAGCCGGGTGCCTGGCGACCAGGCTTGCACGGTGACCGAGAGACCAGCGATGGCGCCAGGCGCCGCCCGCCAGCGCCCGGGGTGAGCAGCCAGGCCGGCGGGAGCGCAGACGTAGTCGCGCCCGGTCCGCGGCGCATGGTGATCGGCATGAGCGGGGCCACTGGGCTGGCGTACGGAATCGAGCTGCTCAGGCAGCTTCGCGCGCTGCAAGTGGAGACACACCTGGTGATCACGCGCCCGGCGCGGATGACACGTGCCTACGAGACCGACTACAGTGCGGCGCAGCTCCGCGAGTTCGCCGATGTAGTGCACGCCGCCAGTGACGTCGGAGCCCCGATCGCCAGCGGGTCGTTCCGGACGATGGGAATGATCGTGGCGCCGTGCTCGATGCACAGCCTCGCGGAGATCGCCATGGGGGCCTCGTCCAATCTGCTCACGCGGGCGGCCGAGGTAGTGCTCAAGGAGCGGAAGCGGCTGGTCCTTGTGACCAGGGAGGCACCGCTGACGCTCGCAAACCTGCGCAACATGGTGTCCGCGACCGAAACCGGCGCGATCATCTACCCGCCGGTGCCGGCCTTCTACACCCGGCCGCGCGACCTGGCGGACATCGTGGCCCACACCGCCGCCAGGATCCTCGACCTCTACGGGCTGGACGTCGGCGTGCCCCGGTGGGGAGAGTAGCCGGGGTGAGCCGCGCCCACCCGCTCGTCGGCGCCCCCGCGACCGTCACAAGATCCAGGACCAGCGCTCACGTGTCATCCGCTTGATATCGGGCGGGGGGCCGATCGCCGGCGGGAACTTGTCGCGCCATTCCCACGGGCGGGTGGCGTCGATGATGACACGGGAGTTGAAGCCCTTCTTTCCCGGCTCGATCGCCGGATCCAGCGGGCCGCTCCAAGCCCTGCGGATGAACTGGTACGCGTGTTCGGGGTCGGCTCTGGTACAGACGGCCCAGATCACCTCGGTCAGGTCGCAAACGTCGACGTCGTCGTCGACGACCACGGTGATCCGGCCGAGGTAGCCGCCGGTCCGGCACTGGCTGGCGACCATCCCGGCCTGCGTGGCGTGGCCGGGGTAAGCCTGACTGATCCCGACCACGTTGAACAGCCGGCACCCGCCAACGCCGTGGCACCAGGCCGCGGTCACGCCGGGCACGCCCGCAAGGCGCAGCTCCCGGCGCAGGTTCGCGCTGCGCAGATACTGCCGGAAGCGGTGCGCCTCGTAGGGAGGCTTCTCCGGCGGCACGCCGAGCATGATCGGGTCGTCTCGGTGGTAGACGCAGGCCACCTCGAACACCGGCTCTTCCCTGCTGCCCGACGCGTAGTAGCCCGTCCACTCGCCGAAAGGCCCTTCGGTGCGGCGCTCGTCCGGCCGGAGGAACCCTTCAAGCGCGATCTCGGCGTGAGCGGGGATTGGCAGGCCGGTGTGGCGGCCGGTCAGGCATTCGACCGGCCGGCCCCGCATCCCGCCCACCCATTCCAGCTCCGACATGCCGTGCGGCATCTCAAGGGCGCTGGCCAGAAACAGCAGCGGGTCTTCGCCGATGAGCACTACGGCCGGCATAGGCTCGGCGCGCGCAAAGTACTTGTCGCGGTGCAGGCGGCCGTGCTTGCCGGGCGAGATGTAGAGGCCGGTATGGTTTTTGTCATGCACCATTACCCGATAGGTGCCCATATTGACCCATCCGGAATCCGGGTCGCGGGTGAGCACGCAGTCGCCGGTGCCGATATACCTGCCGCCGTCCTCCGGGTGCCACAACGGCGTGGGAAAGGACAGCAGGTCGACGTCGGCCCCCTCGAGGACGTGCTCGGTGACCGGCCCGCTCTGCACCGTCGCGCACGGGACGGGTACGACCGTGTCCATCAGCCGCTCCCACTCGTCGACGAGCTCCCAGACGCCGATGTCCGGCGGCAGTCCGAGCGTGAGCGCGAGCCTGCTGCGCTCCCCCTGCGCGTTCACCAGGATCCGGTGCCCCCGCGGGAAGCCACCGATGGCGTCGAACAGCACGGCGGGGGCCCCGTCGGTGTGGTGGAGCATCTCGGTAATGCGGCCGATGTCCTCGTCGCGGTCAGCGCCTTCAAGCACCCGCAGCTCGCCAAGCTCGTCGGCCATCTGCAGCCAGTCGCGCAGGTCATCGTGCGCCCGGCCGCGCCGTACCTGGTCCGCGAAGTCGTCCGGCCTGGCTTCCCCGCCGCCCAAACCGGTCATCCGGACCTCTGGGCGCAGGCCAAGGTGCGGGGGTTTGGCGTCCACCATCGGTGCTCCTCTCCGCCAGCGAGGCGGCATCTGGTCGGCCGGCGGCCCAGCCCGCCGCGGCAGCGTCCGCCCACAGGCCGTCATCCCAGATATTTTCACGCGGCGGTGCCACGTCAACAGCCGACTGGGCGCTGCCGCCACTCGGGGCGGCTCTGCCAGTTTCCGGCGCTGGTTTCCGCGCGTTGACCGGCGGCGATAACCGGCCGTGTGGCCGCGGCCCGGCCACCGTGAAGCGCCGCAGGAGGATCCATGGAGACTGAGCCGGGTCGGCTGCCCGCCGTTTTCAATGCGTCCGAATGGGTGCTCGATCGGGTGATCGAGGACGACCGCGGTGATTCACCCGCGCTCTGGTGGGGCGGCGAGCCGATCTCCTACGCGACCGTGCTGACGAACACCTGCCGGGCCGCCCACCTGCTGCACGCCCTCGGCGTGCGGATTGAGAACCGCGTGCTGATCGTCCTCGATGACCAGCCCGAGTTCGTGTACCTCTTCCTTGGCGCGCTCCGGATCGGGGCCGTCCCGGTCCCTGGGCTGCCCGGGATGGCAACGGACTACTACGAGTTCCTGCTCAGCGACTCGCGGGCGGTGCTCGTGGCGGCCGAAGGCCCGTCGCTGGCCGCCATCGGTGCGATCACTGCGGACCGGGCGCCGCACCTCGCCCAGTTGGTGGCGGTCAGCGGGAGCGAGTCACCCGGCGGGGGGAGGACGAGCTCCTACCGGGAGCTGATGGCGCGGACACCGCGCTGGCTCGCACCGGAGCGGACCTCGCCCGACGACGTGGCGTTCTGGCTCTACTCCTCCGGCACGACCGGCCGGCCGAAGGCGGTCGTCCACTTGCACGGCGCGCCCCCCGCCATCTGCGACGGCTATGCGAGCGGCGTGCTGGGCATCGGGCCGGATGACCGGACCCTGTCGGCCGCCCGCCTGTGCTCGGCCTCGGGGCTGGGCAACAGCATCTTCTTCCCGTTGCACGTGGGCGCGTCGGCGGTGCTGCTGCCCGGTGCGCCGACGCCCGCGCGGCTCGCTGAGGCCGCCCGCGACAGCTCTCCAACGATCCTGTTCGCGCGCCCGGCCACCTACCGCGCCATGGCCGAGCAGGGCGATCCGGGCGCCTTCCGGTCGCTGCGCGCGGCCGTTTGCTCGGGCGACCGGCTGCCGCCGCAGGTGTTCCGCGACTTGCGGGACCGCTTCGGCGTGGAGATCCTCGAGGGAACCGGCTCTACCGAGGCGCTGCATATCTACCTGTCCAACCGGCCGGGCAGGATCCGGCCGGGCTCGAGCGGGGAGCCGGTCCCCGGATTCGAGGCGCGGATCGTCGATGAGGACGGTCGGCCCGTGCGCCCTGGCGAGATCGGCGACCTGCACATCAAGGGCGGCTCGACGTGCGCGTACTACTGGCGCAACCGGGAGAAGACGCAGGCGACCCTGCTCGGGCCGTGGCTCGTCACCGGCGACAAGTACCGGGTGGACGGCGACGGCTTCTACTGGCACGCCGGCCGGTCCGACGACATGTGGCTGCGGGACGGGGAATGGATCGCGCCGGCCGAGATCGAACAGGCGCTGGCCAGCCACCCTGCCGTGCGCGAGGCGGGAGTCACCGGCCTGGAGCGGGACGGGCAGCGGCAGGCACTCGCGTGTGTCGTCACCCGCGACCCCGCTCGTGCCGGGACCGAGCTCGCCGCCGAGCTGCGCGCACGAGTGCGCACCCGGCTCGGCTCGGCACGCGAACTCGCCGAAGTGCGCTTTGTGGAGCGGCTGCCGCGGACCCCGAGCGGCAAGCTGCGGCGGTTCTTGCTGGCGGACACCGAGCCGCTGCCCCCCTCCCCCGGCACCGGGCGGGGCGGCCCGGCCGCGGGACAGCCGGGCCCGGCTCGATGACCGCAACCGCCCCCGAGTGCGCGGAGGCCGCCGCCGTCGCCGTTCCTGGCCCGCGTGGCCGAGCTCCCCGCCCGTTGGCGCTGCGCCCGCGGCGAGATCGCCGGCGTCGTCGAGCCGCCGGTGGCGGACCTCGCCGCCCGGGCGCGGCGTGCACGGCGGCCATCGGCTACCCCCCGAACAGCAGTGACTTCACCACGAGCGGAACGACCCCGGCGGGCTGGGCGACGCTGCCGACGTCGACGTAGTCAAACTCCGCGACCTCCACGCCGTCGAGGCAGATGAACCGGTCCGTGTCCAGTTCCTCCAGCAGGATCCGGCCGAGCCCACGGCCCACGTCGCCGTCGACCAGCACGACGACCGGGGGCGGGGCATGCACGCCAGCCGCGCGGGTGCCCGTGCCCGCGCGGGTGCCCGTGCCCGCGCGGATGCCCTCGGCGAGGGCGCGGAGGCGCTGGTGGCTCGGGTCGCCGCCCCACCGGAAGGCGAGCGCCACCGGCCCCTGGCTGGCGCCGCCCCCGAGGCGGCGCCACTCGGCGCCGACCTGCCTGGCGACGGCCAACGCGTCGACATCACCCGTGAGGTCGACGCTGGGCACCGCCACGGGCACGTCGCGCAGCGGCAGCCTGGCGGGGTCCGGCACGGAAATGGTGTTCCCGGAGACCTCGACCGAGAATTGCGAGGCGCCGATCACCGTGGCGCGGATGCCCTCCCCTGGGTCGGGCGGCGGCCAGGGCAGCCGCCCAGGCGCCATCACGTCGCGAATCGCCTCCGCGAGCGCGGCGCCAAGGTCGCCGTGGTCCGCTCTGGCCCGCCCGTACAGGTACTCGGCGACCCCCCCGGAAAAGGTCACGATTTCCGGCACTAGCCCGGCCGTCATCCGTTCGGTCAACAGCAGCGGCCGATACCGGGCGGGAATGTCGTCTTCCAACAGGGATACCAGCAGGCGGGCCATTTCCGCGGCGATGCGGCCGCGCCCCGCGGCGGTGACCGCACGCCCCGGGGCGGGCTCTACGCCGACCGCGCGCGCCAGGCGCGCCCCGGCCTCGCTCACCCACGCCAGCCGGCCACTGCGGTCGAATACGAGCAGCCGACCGCCGACGGCGACCGCGGCGGTGGCCAGCACCCGTCCGCCCCGTAGCAGGGCGAGCTTGGTCGTCCCGCCTCCGATGTCCAGGTGCGCGACGACCTGGCCGGTTTTCGCCGACAGTGCCGCCGCGCCCGACCCATGCGCCGCCAGCTTCGCTTCCAGGTGATGGCCTGCGGTCGCGCACACGAACACACCGGCGTGCTCGGCCAGCGCGACCGCCAGCGGCCGTGCGTTCTGGCTCGCCGCGGCCTCGCCGGTGAGGATGACTGCGCCGGAGTCGACCTGCCGGGGCGCGAGGCCCGCCGCCGCCCGCTCGCTTTCGGCGAACCGGCCGAGGGCGGCGGAGTCGATGCTGCCGTCGGTGAGATACGGCGTGAAAATGACCGGCGAGCGGTACAGCGCGCTGCGGTCGACCACGGCGAAGCGACTGGAGAGGCCGCGGCCACAGCGCTGTAGCCGCACCCGGGAGAATTGCAGGTGCGAGGTCGCTGAGCCGATGTCGATGCCGACGGTGGTGAACTCGACGTTCTCCGCGCGCCAGAGCGCCTCCCACCACGCGGGCGGGGCGGGCGGGGCGGGCGCGGCAGCGCCCCGGGCAGGCGCAGGCGCTCCATCGGCCGCCGCCCCGCCGCCGTTAGGCGCCTGCGCGCCCTGGACGGCAGGTCTCACGTGCGCACGGGCGGCGGCATCCGGCACGCGATGCCCGCCTTCGCGAGCTCGGCCTCGAACATGCGCCGGATCTGCGGATCCTCGTCCTCGTACTCGATCTGGTCGCCGCCCTCTTTCACGTCCTTGGTGATGCCCAGGTACTTGAAAAGGTGGTACTTCGCGCTCCCCCAGCGCAATGGCATGTAGCGCGCTGGCTCGGGGCCGGTGTTGAAGTGCTGGTGGAACCACATATCGGGCGGCGCGAAGACCGAGCCGACCTGCCAGTCAACCCGGATGGGGGGCTGGTTGTCCCGCCACATGAGGCTGTAGCCGCGCCCGGATAGCAACACGATGTGCGCGCCGGGCCCGTGCCGGTGGGCCTTCTTGTACCGGCCGACCCCGAACTCGGACACGCTCGCGCACATGGTGCTGTCAGCGATCTCGAAGAAGGCGTTCAGCCCGCCGGCGCCCCGCTCCGCCCAGTCCTGCAATTGGAAGTTCGCCACATCGGGCACGAAGTTGGTCTCCCAGATGCGCCCTGTATGGGCCACGCCCTTCGGGCTGAAATAGTCGTCGTCCGGTGGGAACCGGTCGTCGAAGACGAACTCGTTGTCGAAGATGAACCGCCGGTTGTGCAGCAGGTCGAGCATGAGCGGCGCGGTGGTGACCGCATAATAGCGGGCCGGTTCCGAGCCGGAGGTGTTGAAAAGCTGGTAGGAGGCGTTGAGCGGGATCGCGAACAGGCTTCTCGCCTGCCATTCGAACGAGCGCTTGCGCGCGGGGTCGATCCACACCGAGGCAGCCCCCCGGCCGCTGAGCACGAAGATGAACTCCTCATACAGGTGCTTGCAGGGCTTCAGCGCTGCGCCGGGCGGGATCTCGCCGACGTAGCCGTTGTTGGTGAACTCGGCGCCCGCCAGGTGAATGAAGGCCGCGTTCCCGCCAGTCATTTTCCACGGGGCGAGCTCAACGGCATTAAGGTCGTCGACTGACATGCCTTCGATCACCGGGATGCCCTGCTCCTGCACCCATTTCTGGTAGGGGCTCTCCTGGTAACCGTCGAGCATGAAGCTCCCGCGTGTATCGCCGCCGGCCATTGTGCCCGTGACCTCCTATGCGCTTTGCGCCGCACCGCCCGCCTTTCCGGCGGCGTCAGTTCTTGATGTCTTGCAGGAACCATTCGACGGGAAGCTCCCGGCCAAGGCCGAGCTGCTGTGCCCGCCGGTAGACCCAGCCGCCCACGGCCGCGAATTGCAGCCCGTGGTTGCCGATGTTGTGCCAGAACGTGACCTGCTCCTCGCTCGCCCGGCCGGGCGCTTCGCCGCGCAGGAAGTCGGTGAACGTCGGCAGCTTCATGTCGTAGCCCAGCGGGTGGGCGTCAGCCGATGGAAGCTGCTGCGTCTCCTGCGCCGATCCCGCGACCAGGGCGAGAGGGCTGTGACCGCGGCCAACCATGATCCGGTCCATCGTCTCCAGGCCCGGTGGCCAGCCAGAAATCCCCTGCTTGAGCCGCACGTCGGCGCGGAAGAATACCTCTTTTGCGATCTCGCTGGGACCCACGTTGGTGATGTGCTGACCCGGCTCGATCCATTCGGCTCGGAGCGTCGGCTCCATCGAGTCCGTGCACGTGGCTACGATGTCGGCGTCGGCGACGGCGTCGCGTGGCGAGCCGACGGCCCGGACGGCGATGCCCAGCTTGGCCGACATCAGCTCGGCGAACTCCGCGCGGTGGCTCGCGGTCGGGCTGTAGACGCGCGCCTCGCGGATGGGGCGAACAGCGCAGAACGCCTCAAGGTACACCTTGGCCATCCCGCCCGAGCCGAGCATGCCGACGCTGGTGGCGTCCTGCCGGGCGAGGTGCTTGGCGCCGATTCCCGCGCCCCCGCCCACCCGCATGTGCTGGATGTGGCCGTCATTCATGATCGCGAGCGGCTCGCCGTCCCTGGTGCTGAACAGGAACACCAGGCCGCAATAGGTCCCCGGCCGCACGCAGTATTTATCCTCGGTCCACAGCCCTTGCTCGTCGCGCGGCCAGCTAATCACATCGGACTTCAGCCTGATCGCGTAGATCCCCTCGCTCGCGATCGCCCCCTCCATGTTCCCGGAGCGGTAGAACGCACCCGGTCGGCCGGTGGGGACGTAGCAGTCGAATCTCGGCCGGTTGATGGCGTCACCGGTCAGCAGCCCCCGGAAAGCCGCCTCCTGCGACTCGATGCACGCCTGCATGGTGAGCACGTTCTCGACGACGGCGTTGTCGATCAGCAGCACCGCGTTGTCGCCTCCCTCTTCGCTTACGACGGGCCCGTTCCGGTGGTCCAGTGCACGATCTCGCCGAGTTGGTAAAGGCTGGCGGCGTTGCCGGCCAGGATCTGGCGGCGGTCGGCTTCCGCCACGCCGGCCAGGCTCTTCTCAAGTGCGCCCGCCAGGTCCGGCCACGGCGAGATGGCGGAGGGGAAGGCTGTCGCCCACACCACCCGGCTGGCCGGCAGGCAGTCGCCTGCCGAGGACGGGAACTGCTCGAAGCCGCCGACGAAATAGCACTGCCGCCTGAACACCTCCGACGGCAGGAGCCGGTATGTGTCGACGTTCAGCCGGTCGACCCGGACCAGGTAGTCCATCGTCTCCAGGGTGAACACGCCCCAGCCCACCGAGTTCTCGGGGAAGAGCATATGCAGCCGCGGGTGCGGCACCAGCATCTGGGACAGCAGCACGTTGGCGAGCACCAGCGCGGAGCTGAACGGGCGGTTGACCGCGTCGAGTGCCGCGGCGACCCTGGGCGTGAACCCACGGTAGGCGGGCGCCTGGATCTGCGGCGTGCACCCGCAATGCAGCGCGACCGGCATGCCGAGCGACGCGCACGCGTCCCAGAGGCGGCCGAAGCGCTCGTCGCTGATCTCCGGGACGTCGCGCAGGAACATCGGCAGCGCCGGGAACACTAGCCCCCGGTGCCCTCGCCCGGCCGCCCGCTCAAGCTCGGCGACGGCGGCCTCCACCGGGTAGAGGGGGACAAGGCACTGCGGCACGAACCGGGGGCTGGCAGCCGCCCACTCGTCGATGAGCCAGTCGTTGTAGGCGCGCACGCACGCCAGTTCCAGCTCCGGATCGGTGATCCGGCCAAAAGTCTGCCCGGCGGTGCCCGCGACCGACGGGTAGAGCACGCTGGCGTCCACGCCGGCGGTGTCCATCGCGCGCAGGCGCGCGCACGGGTCGATGGCCGCCGGCGGGATCTCCTCGAAGCGGCGCGGCGCCGCACCTGGATCCGGCAGCACCGCGCCGAGCGCGGAGACCTCCGTGATCGCCGTCGCCTGGCCGTCGATCACCCAGACCTGCCGGCCGTCTGACTCCGCCACGTGCGGCACCCGGTCGCCCCACCTGGTCTTCGACATGCGGTCGGTCCACACCGAGGGGTGCTCAACCACGTGGTCGTCAACCGACGCGAAGCGGTACTCAACGCCGCCAAGCGTCACCGACACGCCTGGTCTCCCGTCCGCGTTGCGGCCTGGCCGCCGCCATCGGCTGCGAAGCCCTCAGGCCCGAGGTTGTAGACCGAAAGGGCGTTGCGATAGAGCAGGCCGGCCCGGCTGTCCGGGTCCACGCCGTCGAGCACGGCGTCCACCAACTGCCACGAGTCGGGGTAGGTGGAGGTGCCGTGCGGGTAGTCGGAGGCCCACATGAGGTGGCTGCCCAGCGACGCCCGGCCAGCGACGCCCGCCCTCTCGTACCAGAAGTTGGCCCACACCTGACGCCGTACCACATCGCTCGGGCGGGTCCACACGCCCTCGGTCCACAGCCGGTTCCGCTCCCACACCTGGTCGCAGGCCTGGATGACGTGGTGCAGCCAGCCGACGCCGGTCTCGGCGCAGATCAGCTTCAGCCGGGGGAACCGGTCGGCCACCCCCGACAGCGCGAAGTTCGCGACGAACTGCGGCTGGACGGAGAATGCGGCGGTGCGGCGCAGTGCCTGGTGGCCCTGCCAGCGTTCGGGCAGCAGCCGGATGCCGGCGTGGGCGTGCCAGTTGATCGGGATGTCTAGCTCCTGGCAGATGGCCCAGAGCGGGTCCCAGCGCGGGTCGTTGAAGTGGGGCAGCCCCGGCATGGTCATGCTGGGCTCGGCCACCATGACGATTCCTAAATGGCCGATCCCGGCCGCGCGGCGCACTTCGGCCACGGCGGCGTCAACGCCGCTGCGGTAGGGAATCAGCGCCAGCGGGATGTAGCGGTCGCTGACCTGGCGCCACTGCGCGAGCGCGTCGTTGTACGCACGGACGCACGCCAGCTCAAACTCGGGTTCGCCCTGAAAGGGCAGAGTCGCGCTGTCGACCGGGTCGTTGAAGAAGAGCACCTCGCCGTCGACGCGATCGGCGTCCAGGGCCTGCAACCGCTTCGCCGGGTCGTAGACCGTCGGCGGCACCTCTTCCCACCGCTGCGGATAGGTTCGCCGCAGCGGGTCGCCCATGGCCGCGGCGCAGTTGGCGACTCCCCTGCGGCTCACCGGCTTGCCATGGACGACCCAGCGCTCCACCAGCGAGCCGTCCTGCTCCACCTCACGGACCTGCGGAATCCGGTCTCCCCAAGCTACGGCCGACATTCGCTCAAGGAAAGCGTCCTTATGCAGGTTCGCGTGCGAATCAGAACTCACAAGGCCGTAACGAATTTCCACAAGAGGCTCCCTACAAGCGCTGACCTGCCGCCCCCGCCCCTTGGCTGATCAAGGCTAACATCGGCGGGCTTCGTCGGTAAAGGTGGCCTCCGGCAGGAGCGGGCGGTGGCGGGTGATCACGGTGTGCACGCCTGACGCTAGCCTGAACAGGTGCGGTGATGCCCAGCGGCCGACGGTCAGTCTGCGGCGCGGTCGCGATTCAGCCGGGCGTGCGCCTTGCGGTTCCGCTTGTAGAGGCCTACGAACTCGGCGAACAGCATGGCGTAAAGGTCTGCGTTCACCGGTTGCGGGCGGTAGGTCCGTGCCACCTTGACCCGGCCGGGAACCGAGAAGAAGTCCAACTCGCCGAGTGCCACGGCGGCCAGCATCGCCGCGCCCCGCGCGTTGGCGTTCACCGGGTCGGCGACCTGCTCGATGGTCCGGTCAAGGACGTCGGCGAAGATCTGGCACCACACGTCGGAGCGCGCGCCGCCGCCGATGAACCTGATCGGCTCAAGCCGGCATTTGGTGAATCGCTCCACCGCCTGCAGCAGCCACCTCGCGTTCAGCGCTACGCCTTCGAGTACCGCGCGCACCAGGTCGTTGCGGCCGGCCGACAGTGACAGGTTGTGGAATCCGCCGCGAATGAAATGGTCCTCGACCGGGGTCCGCTCGCCGTAAAGCCAGGGCGTGAAGATCAGGCCGCCGCTGCCCGGCGGAGATTCCGCCGCCATCGCGTCGAACTGCCGGTAGGCGTCGGCCGGGGCGTCGCCGGCCGGGAACAGCAGCCGGTCCCGCAGGAAGGTCAGCGCAGCGCCGGCGGTCTCTTGCTCATCGGCGACGAAGTAGCGGCCCGGGATGGCGGCTGGCAACGAGGCTATGTTTCGCAGCAGATCTGTCTTCTTGAACGGCACATGGCAGGTCAGCCAGGACGATGTGCCGACGTACAGGTGGGCCTGGAAATCGCGGGTGGCCCCGGAGCCGATCGCGGCCGACTGCAGGTCCGGCGTGCCGACCACAACCGGTATTCCGGCTGGGATGCCCAGGGCCGCGGCCTGGCCTGCCAGTACCGGTCCCAGGATGTCGGTCGCGGCCATCAGCTCGGGCAGCTTGGCGCGGTCAAGCCCGGCCAGCCGGAGCAGCACCGGGTCGTAGTCGATCCGGTCCGGGTGCCGGTTGTCGGTCACCCAGTGCAGCGCGATCGAGTCATAGGAGGCCGCCGCTCGGCCCGTCAGGCGCAGGTTCAGCCAGTCCTTCGGCTCAAGGAACAGCTGCGTGCGCCGGTAGGCGTCCGGCTCGGCGGTCTTGAGCCAGCCGATGTGCGCGACCGGATCCTTGCCGCTGCGGGTGGGCAGCCCGGCCGAAATCCTGATCCAGCGAGCCAGCTTGTCGACGCCGTAGCCCTGCACCCGGACCGGCCCGCTGGTGATGGACCGGGCATAGGCCGCACCCCGCGAGTCCATCCAGATGATCGCGTTGCGCACCGGGCTGCCGTCGGCTGCCACCGGCACGGTCCCCGACCACTGCGCGGTGCAGCAGACTGCCGCGATCGAATCGGGCGGGACGACGCCGCGGGCCGCCAGCCGGGACGATGCCCGGGTGATCAGGTCCCACCATCCCTCCGGGTCCTGCTCGGCGCCACCGCCTGGCAGCAGGTCGACCTGGCAGGTCTCCTGCTCGGCAGCGACCACGTCGCCGGCCGTCGACACCAGAGCCACCTTCAGCGCCGAAGTCCCCAGGTCGATGGCCAGGATGTGCCGGTCCACGGTTACACCTCGAACATCAGGTCAAGGTAGACGCCGAGCAGGTCGCGGACCGCCTCCTCGGGCAGGGTGCCGGCCATCCCGTACACCGGGGCGAGACCGGTACGCACATCCGGGTTGGCCCTGACCTCATCGACCGACGCCCGCAGGTCAGCGAGGAACCGCTCGGCCACGCCAGGCAGGGTGTGCCGGAGCGTGATCGCGATGTGGACGGCGGCCGGGCGCTGCAGGCCGTTCAGGCTCCAGCCGCGGTGGCCCATGTCCTCCATCACCTGGAACACGTCGATCTGCGCACCGGCCGGCTGATCCGGCCCGGCCGCCGCCGGGACAGCAGGACCGGCCGGGCCGCCGGGGTCAGCGGCGAACGCGATCACCCAGAGCGGGTCACCGAGCACCCGCAGGCCAGGAATCGCCGCGACGCCCTCGCGGACTACCGAGCCGGCCTGCAGGATCCGCCGGGCCGCGTCGAGGTAACCGTCCTCGCCGATCGACACCATCGCCGCCCAGGCGGTGGCCGACAGGGCCCCGGGCCGGCTGCCCGCGAAGGTCGGAGACAGGTACAGGCCGCCAGGCCAGTCAGCGGCCTTGTAGAACTGGAACTGCCGCAGTTCCGCCCCGCGATACAGCACGACCGACGAGCCCTTAGCCGCATAACCGTACTTATGGGTATCCGCCGACATCGACGTCACTCCCGGCAGCCGGAAGTCGAAGGGCGGCACCGGATAGCCGAGCCGCTCCGCCCACGGCAGGATGAACCCGCCCAGGCAGCCGTCGACATGGCAGCCGATCCCGCGCTCGGCCGCCAGCGCGGCGATCTGCGGGATCGGGTCGATCACGCCGTGCGGGAATGACGGTGCCGAGCCGACGATGACCGCGGTCCGGTCGGTCACCGCCGCGGCGAGGGCGTCGACGTCGGCCTGGTAACCGTCGTCCACCGGCACGCTGATCAGCGGCATGTCGAAGTACCTGGCGGCCTTGTCGAACGCGGCGTGCGCGGTGACCGGGGCGACGATCTCCGGCCGGTCGATCCCCCGGCGCGCCCTGGCGTAATCCCGGTAGGCCCGCATCGCCAGCATGATGCTCTCGGTCCCGCCGGAGCTGACCGCGCCCACGATCGGCGCCTCCGGCGCGGCGTGCGCGGAGCCGAGCATGTGCGCCGTCATCGAAACCAGCTCGGCTTCGAACTTGGTCGAGCTCGGCCACAGGTCAGGGTGCAGCGGATTGCTCTGCGACTGCGCCGCGTAGATCCGGTTCAGGAACGCGACATGCTCGGGGTCGCCGTGATAGACGGCACCGGAGGCGTATCCGTCCCGCCAGCGTGATTCCTCGGTCCGCGCCAGCTGCTCGACCAGCTCGGCCACCTCGGTCCTTGGCAAGCCTTCGACCGGCATCTCGGCGAACGAGGGGAACCTGCCGCGATACGGCTTGAGCTGCCGCTCCAGGCTGCTCATCAGCTCGGTGGGGTCCGTCATGTCACCCTCCCTTATGGCCTGCCGTGGCGGCGACACGGGCCGGAAGCCTGGTGGACAAGGCGAGCCCGGCCACTGCGACCACCGAAAGAGCACCGAGTGACAGGTACGGACTGCCGATCACGGCCTGGACTACCAGGACCAGGATTACCCCACCGAGGTTTCCGGCAAGCAGCAGGAACCCGACCGCGGCTCCGGCCCGTTCCGGCCCGCTGTGCAGCTCGGACCAGTCGAGCGCCACGGGCAGGGCGGCAAGCAGCACGAAACCCTCGATGCCGAGCACGATCCCGATGAAGATCACCCCGTGCACGGCCGCGATCGCCAGGAACGCGACGGCCGTCACGCCCACGGTGACCTGCAGCATGGCGCGGCGGCGGTCCCGGTTCGCCGCGGCCTGGGGCAGAACGGCGGCGCCGATGATGCCGGCCACCGTCAGGATCGCGATCAGGTAGCCGCTGGCGCCGCCGTGGCCGAAGTGGCCGAGTATCGAATCGAGCCAGGTCGCGACCGCGTTGAAGATGCCCATCCCGACGAAGAGCAGGCCGGCCAGCACCCAGATGAACCGGTCGCGCCTGAGCCAGCCCAGCGTCACGGCGACGGATGGATCACCTGGGAACGCCGCGGGCGTGCGGAGCGCGAGCAATACCCAGACCGCCGCCAGGACGGCGAGCGCGCCCTGGACGCCAAGCATCAGCCGGAGCCCGCCCGCGTTGAACAGCGGCTGAGCGGTCAGCGCTGCCAGCAGAATGCCCAGGTAGAGCGACACGCTGCCGATCGAGATGGCCGCGGTCCGCTCCTGCTGCGGAAAGTACCGCGCCGCCATCTTCGTGATCGAGTTGAGTACCAGCGGCTGACCGGCCGCGATCACGAACTGCCCGGCCATCGCCCAGACGAACGAGTTGGGGCTGACCAGCCGAACCAGACTGCCGGCGCCGGTCAGGATCGCCCCGAGGCCAAGCGCCCGCTCGAAGCTGACATCCAGCCAGCGGCCGCAGGGCAGCGCCAGGATGACGTACATCAGCGGGAAGATGGCAGCCAGGTCGCCCACCGCCCCGGACGAGACGTCCATCACCCGGTGGACCTGGGTGGTGATCGGCGCGTACGACAGCCAGAGCAGCTGCGAACAAGCGGCAAGCAGGCCGTAGCCGGCCAGGATGGCCCACCGGTTCATCCGCGTCAACGTGCCGCTCCCTAAAAGCCAACCGCTCCCTAAGGCCAACGGTGCCCCGCTCGTTGTCTCTCGCGTGCCCGCGATCGCCTGGCCCAACCCCAGGCCGCCGCTACTGCATTATCTGCCGATCATGTCGGTCGCTTGCGCTGCTTGCTCGAGGCAGCGGGTCGGGACATAGGTAATGACGGTATCTGCACGCCTGCGGTCAGTTTCGACCGGGACGCCGCGGGTCAGATCGCGGGGCTGCGGCGCTCCATCAGCAAGATGTCGCGCCACCGGCCATGCTGGCGGCCGATGCGCTCGCGCGTGCCCACGATCCGGAACCCGGCTGCGTCGTGCAGTGCGATGCTGGCCGCGTTCTCCGGGAAGATCCCGGACTGGATCGTCCAGATTCCCGCGGCTTCGGTGGAGGCGATCAGCGCGTCAAGCAAGAGCCGGCCGACTCCCCGGCCGCGTGTCCCCGGGTGGACGTAGACGGAGTGCTCGACCACGCCGGCGTAGGCGCACCGGCTGGACACGGCGGAGATTGCCACCCAGCCAAGCACGGTCGCCCCGCTGACGGCCACATAGCGGTGATCCGGCAGTCTGGCCGCGCTGAACTCCTTCCAGGCTGGCGCGCTGATCTCGAATGTCGCGTTGCCCTCGTCGATACCGGCCTGATAGATCGCCAGTACCGGCGGAGCATGCTCGGCCGCCATCGGCTCGATCAGCACCAGGTCGATGTCGTCGATGACGGCAAGCGCGGGGTCGATCTGCGTCAACAGGGGTCCTTCAGGTCAAGTCGGGCAGTAGCTCGGCGATCAGGGCCAGGACCCGGCCGCGGATGTCATCGCGGATGCCGCGGACCGCGTCGATGCCCTGGCCGGCCGGATCGGGCACCTGCCAGTCCGCATACCGGATGCCGGGGAAGACCGGACAGGTGTCGCCGCAGCCCATCGTGATCACGACGTCGGAATCGCGAACGGCGTCAACGCTAAGAATCTTAGGCCGCCCGGCCGTGAGGTCGATCCCGACCTCACGCATAGCCTCGATCGCGACCGGGTTGATCTGCTCGGCCGGCTCCGAGCCTGCCGACCGCACCTCGATCTGGCCGCCTGCGAGGTGGATCAGCCAGCCGGCCGCCATCTGGGAGCGGCCCGCGTTATGGACGCAGACAAAGAGGACAGCGGGCCGCCTGCTGGATACGTCGCTCACCGTGCGTGGCTCACTGGCCCGGCTCACTGGCCCGGCTCACGGGGCGGCTCGCGGCGCCGGGCTCACGGGCCTGGCTCACGGCGCTTGGTCGCCAATCAGCGCGCCCAGGCTGGCCAGTGCGGACGTCCTTGCTCGGTAGTAGACCCACACGCCGCGCTTCTCCCGGTCGAGCAGGCCGCTGTCGTGCAGCACCTTCAGGTGATGGCTGATCGTCGGCTGCGACAGGTCGAACGCGCCGCTCAGATCGCAGACGCAGGCCTCGCCGTCGGCGTGCGAGGCCACCAGTGACATCAGCCTGAGCCGGACCGGATCCGCCAGCGCCTTCAGCAGCGGGGCGATCTGCTCCGCCCGCTCAGCAGAGAGTGGTTCGCGCGACAGCGGCGAGCAGCACGCGACTGTCTCCGCTGGGCTCAGCATTATCAGCGGCTTCGGCATTCGTCTATATTGACAGATATCGATGTGTCATGACAACCTCGGCGGCCGGCGCCGACGTCGTAGCCTGGAGCGTACTTGGCGGCCCACCCCACGCTGGGAGCAGATCGTGACCCTGCAGAACGCTGGCGAGCTGGACTACCTCGCGTACCTGGCACGCGAGTCTGCCCGTTTTGCCGAGGTAATGAGCACGACCGCACCGGATGCGCCGGTACCGCCATGCCCGGACTGGACCGCGGACGACCTGCTCTGGCATCTCGGCGAAGTGCAGTGGTTCTGGAGCACGGTGGTGCGCGAGGGACTGTCCGGCGAGCAGGCTGAGGCGCTCAAACCAGCGCGGCCGGCCAGCCGCGCCAATCTGCTGGCGTTCTATGCGACGGCTAGCCGAGATCTCGGCCAGATACTGGCCGCGACGGCGCCCGAGGCACCGGCCTGGACGTGGGCGGACGACCGTACCGTCGGCTTCATCCGCCGCCGCCAGGCGCATGAGGCACTGATTCACCGGGTCGATGCCGAGCTCACCGCCGGTAACCGCACCCCACTGGATCCGGATCTCAGCGCTGACGGCGTCGATGAGGCGCTGCGGATCATGTACGGCGGAGTCCCTGAGTGGGGCAGCTTCACCCCCTACCCGGGGCAGGTGCTTCGGATCCTGGCCGCTGACACGGCGGACTCCTGGTTCGTCACGCTTGGACAGTTCGTCGGCACCGACCCGGCCGACCGGACCGGCTATGACCAGCCGGGAATTGACATCGCTGACCGCGACCCAAGCAGCCAGGCCGCTGCGACCATCACCGGCAGCGCCGCCGACCTGGATTGCTGGCTCTGGCACCGTCCGCAGGCCGCGACGATCGACCGCGCTGGGGATCCCGCGGTGCTCAGCGCCTTCGACTCGGTGATCGCTCCGGGCATCAACTGATCGACAGCAGATCGCCGGCGATCCGACCATCCGAGAGCAGGGCAATGACCAGGGTGCATGATGTCGCGGCTCGCGGCTTCGAGGCCGAGGCGCAGGCATATGACCGGGCCAGGCCGTCGTACCCGCCCGACGCGGTTGCCTGGCTCTCCGAGGCGCTCGGAATCCGGCCCGGCCGGCGCGTCGTCGACCTGGCCGCCGGGACAGGCAAGCTCACCGCTGCGATCGCCGACGCCGGCTCGACTCTGATCGCCGTCGAGCCGGTGGCCGCCATGCGCGAGCAGCTGCGGCGCCGGCTGCCCGACGTGCCGCTGCTCGCCGCGGTCGCCGAGGCACTCCCGTTCGCCGCCGACTCGATCGACGCCGCTGTGGTGGCCCAGGCGTTCCACTGGTTCGACGCCGACCGGGCGATGGCCGAGCTCGGCCGGGTGATCCGGATCGGCGGACGCCTTGGCCTGATCTGGAACGCGCGCGATCGCAGTGTCGAATGGGTGGATCAGGTCTGGTCGGTAATGGACCGGGTGGAGAAGCACGCGCCATGGCGCGACCATCACGACGGCACCGGCGGCTCGGCGGCCCACCGCTGGAGCGAGCGTGATCTCGCCGGAGGCGAGATCTGGTCCCCGTTCACGGAAGCGATCTTCTTTCACGTCCACCATGCCACGCATGATGACGTCATCGACCGGATGCGCAGCGTCAGTCACGTTGCCGTCCTGCCGCCAGCCAGCCAGGCGGACGTGCTTGCGGAGATCAGGGCGGTCCTGCAGGAGCATCCGGATACCCGAGGCAAGGCGACCGTCGGGATCCGTTACCGGGTGGACGCGATGTACACGGAGCGACTCGGCTAGGTCGGTGCCGAACTGAGAACTTCTCGCCTTACCATCACGGTGCAGACCACGCCGCCCCCCCGGATGACGCATACTGGGGGTAATGAAACCAGCCCGCGCCGCTACCCGGCGCTACCTTCCCGGCAGCCCGTTCAACCCGCCGCCTGCTGCGCCGCCGCTTGAGCAGTATGAACTGCATGATCAGGTGACGCATGACAAGTACGGCCTCGGCGTGGTCATCGGCGTCGAGCAGGACGTCGCCGTGCTTGTCGACTTCGGTCCGCTACAGGCCAGGATCACGGCGCCGTACAGCAAGCTGACCAAGCTCTGAGCGGCAAGCAAACCACGGCCCGCCAGCCGCGATGACCCGCTGCGCGCCCCGACGGCGGTTCCGGCTGGCAACCGAGATCCGAGTTTGTCGGCCGGTCGTGGAACATCGGGCCGCCCCATGGTGTTAGATGGTAGTGGTTGAAGTCGAAGATTCGTGCACGTGTCACACGCCTGCGAAACTAGACAGCGGGCGTCCTGGACACCCAGAGCCGAGCCTTCGGATTGGGCAGGCGGTCGCAGCAACCCGGGAACCATTGTCGTGGATCCCGAAGATCGCTCATATAGGAGTAAGTACATGCCTCAGGGCACCGTGAAGTGGTTCAACTCCAGCAAGGGGTACGGCTTCATCGCACCGGACGACGGCACCGCCGACGTCTTCGTTCACCACTCGGCCATCCTGGCCGATGGGTTCCGTAACCTGGAAGAGAACCAGCGGGTCGAGTTCACCGCCGGTCAGGGGGCCAAGGGCCCGCAGGCCGAGCAGGTCCGTCCGCTCTAGTCCGCCTGGGGCCGTGCGGCCATCCGGCCGCACGGCCGCTGCGGCATGTTCAAGCGCCTGGCGGAAATGACCGCAAGATCATTGCGTTAGGCGGAACGAAATTCCGGTCGCCAGACCGGCTGAATGCGGCTAGTGATGCCGCAGGCTGGCCTTTCAGCTACTGCTGATCGGGTCTGCTAGTACGGCGGCGAAATGTCGCTACTTTCGCGGGCAAGTCGTCCGCGCGGTCGCTTGCGTGAGCAGTCCGCTTCTCGGTGAACTCCGGTTCCGCCGCTGTCGTCGACATCTCTGAGCATGACGCGGCCCCGAAACCAACAGCTGGAGTTCCTCCTTGTCCTCGAATTCCGGCCGCGCTCGCGCGGCCGATCACCGGCGCCGCAATTCGGCCAGCGCCGACCGCTTCGGCCGCGGGGCAGCCGCTGACCGGCGACCCAGACCGCCCCGCAGCCCGAACCGGTCCGCCAGGACCGTCGTGGCTGGCTCCGCCAGCGCGCACAGCCTGGACCGGGCCCTGCAGGCCGCTCTCGATGCGCCGCAGCCCGCGACCAGGACGTTCAGCGGGCTTGGCCTGCCCAGGCCGCTGGTCGACGAGTTGGCCAGCCGCGGCATCCGCGAGCCGTTCGCGATCCAAGCCCGGGCTCTGCCGGACGCGCTGACCGGCCGCGATGTCCTCGGCCGGGCTCAGACCGGATCGGGCAAGACGCTGGCCTTCGGCCTGCCGATGCTGGCCAGGCTGGCCGTCAGCTCGGCCCGCCGCAGCCAGAAGGCACCGCACGGGCTGGTGCTCGTCCCGACCAGGGAACTCGCTGTGCAGGTCGCCGAGGTGCTCGTCCCGCTAGGCCGGTCGCTGCGGCTGAGCGTGCTGACCGTCTACGGCGGTGTCGCGCTGAGCAGGCAGATCGACCGGCTGCGCCGTGGCGTCGACATCGTGGTGGCCACGCCAGGACGGCTGATCGATCTGCTCGACCGAGGAGCCTGCACGCTCGATGACATCGAGATCACCGTGCTTGACGAGGCGGATCACATGGCTGATCTCGGCTTCCTGCCGGCGGTCACCCGCATTCTGGATGCGACGCCGACCGGCGGCCAGCGGATGCTGTTCTCGGCGACGCTGGACCGCGGTGTCGACCAGCTAGTGAACCGCTATCTCAGCGATCCAGCCGTGCACGCAGTCCGGCCGGCCAGCACGGCCGGCGATGCGGAGCACCGCGTCTTCGTGCTGCCCGCCAGCGACAAGGTCGCGATCGCGGCCGAGATCGGCGGCCGGGATGGGCGCACCCTGATCTTCGTGCGAACCAAGCACGGTGCGGACCGGCTGTCAAGGCAGCTCAACCGGGCCGGAGTCGATGCGGCCGCCATCCACGGCAACCTGAACCAGAACCAGCGGCAGCGTGCGCTTGCCGCATTCGCGGCTGGCCAGCCCCGCGTCCTGGTAGCGACCGATGTAGCGGCCCGCGGCATCCACGTCGACGACATCGGCCTTGTCGTGCATTTCGACCCGCCCAATGACCACAAGGACTACCTGCACCGCTCCGGCCGAACCGCGAGGGCCGGCGCCACCGGTACGGTGGTGGCCCTGGTGGAGCCTGGCCAGCTCGGCGAGATCGGTCGGATGCACCAGGCGGCCGGGGTCGTCTCCACCAGCCATCGAGTGCAGCCCGGCCACGACGCGGTCAGGCAGGTCGCAACGTCCGGCACGCCCATTGTGATCACCCAGACCCGGCCGGCCCGGTATCAGCGGACCAGGGCCGCAAGCTGATCCAAGCACGGCTCGGGCTGTGGTCCTGCCTTGGCCACGGATGTGCCGCGTCGCCCCTCGCGAGTGCTGCATCAGCCAGGGATTGCGCTCAGCCCCGTGCCACGGGAGGTTCGTAAGCGGGGGCCGACATCGTCAGTCACGGTCGATGCGGCGCCAGAATCAAGCCTGGCCAAGACCGCGACAATGGCCTGCGCGACCTGGTCAGCGCCGCGCATCGGCAGATGATGGCCCAGCCTTTCGACCAGCTGCAGCCGGGCGTCCGGCAGCAATCGCTCGAGGCGCCTCGCGGTGTCGATCGGCACCAGCTTGTCCTGCGGATCAGCGATCAGCAACACCGGCACCCGGACCGAGGGAGCGATCTGGGCAAGTTCGTCGGCCTCGTCCACCAGGGCTCGTTGCTCGGTGAGGAACGAGCGCCACAGCGGGAAGTGCTCGCTGCTTGCGTGTCCCCAGACGTACCAGTTGACGTGCTGCTGAGGAGCGAACTCCGGGCCGCGGCGGCGCGCCATCCGGCGCAGCCTGGCGCGGGCGAACCAGGGCGTCAGCTGCCAGGCGAACAGCGAGCAGACACTTCCGGCACCGGGAGCGGCGAGCAGCCGGTCCCAGCCGTTGAGGCAGCCCGGGCCTACCGTGGCCAGCAAGATGAGCGCCTCGACTCGCTCCGGCGCCTGCACCGCTACCGCCAGCGCTACCCCGCCGCCGTAGGAGTGCCCGACCAGTACGGCACGCTCGATACCGCGGCTATCTAGCTCGTCGAGAACAGCACGGGCATTCTCGGCGAAGCCCCCCGCCTGGCGTCGGCTGGAGCCGTAGCCAGGCCGGTCCAGCGCCAGCGCACGCAGTCCGGCCGGCAGCCTGGCCAGCACTTGCTCCCAGTCCGCGCCTCGTCCCGGCTGCCCGTGCAGCAGGACCAGGTCATGTGAGCACACGGCCACAGAGTACGCCGTGCCGCTTCCGACCAGCCGAGTCACGCCTTGACCCTAGCTGCCGGCCCCGGCCCCCCCGGCTGGTCTCCGGCTTTCATTCATGATCGTGGGTCGTATCCCGCCAGATTCAGCGGGATACGACCCACGAGAACGAGCTGAGCTGACCTCAGATGTCGCTGTCCTCCTCGGCGACCGCGATCGCGAGGCCGAGGGCCTCAAGCAGGTTGCTGCCGGCCGACACGACTCTCGCCGTGCCGATGACCGGTGCGATCGCGATCAGGACACCCTGCACGTCGTCCCTGGTGACGCCGCTGTCGGCGACCAGGCCGGCATTGGCGAGATAGGACGCGGGCGGCGCGTCGACGGCCACTAGTGCGGCAATCCTGGCGAGCATCAGCTCGCGCGGCCTCAGGCTGCTGTGCTCGGCCGATGCGGCTGTGATGTCGACCAGCGTGTCAAGCACAGGCGTGGCTGTGGGCATGGAGAACCTCCCGGTTGGATGGTGCGGTGATCATTTCGTGAAATTAGACAGCGGCTGACCGCCCCCGGCATCACCTTCGCTGGGTGACGTTCCCGACCGCGCGGGCCTGCCTCACACCCCGCGCTGGGCGAGAATCAGCCCGGACTTCGCCGCCTCGTCCAGAGCGGCATAGTCGCGCTCGTTCTGGTCCGCGTAGGCAGCGGCGAACTCAGCGATCGCCAGGTCGAAGGCGTCCGAGTTCCCGAGGTAAGCGGCGATCGCGATCCGGTCCCCGGATCTGGCGTGCGCCCGGGCCAGCGTCCAGCCGCACACCTCGCCGTACTCCGACATGCCGGCCGGCACCATGGCCTGGGTATCTAGCGAGAACTTCCAGTCCCGCAGCTGGCGGACGTAGAAGTCCCTGGTCACGCCGTCCAGCGTGGCCGCCATTCGCTGCCAGCCCAGGAAGATGTCGCTGGTGGCCTGCATCAGCCGCTGACCCTCGACCACCCGCTGGCCCTGGTTCTCGAACTTGCTGGCACCGCAGAACTGGCTGAGGACCGACGGGCCGGCTTCCTTCATCTGCAGGAAGAGCGGATCGGACTCGTCCCGGCCGAGCATCAGCATGATCCAGCAGCGGGTTCCCACGCTGCCGACCCCCACCACCTTGCGAGCGATGTCACCCACCTCGTACCCGTACTGGTCGAGCAGGTACCTGCGGTCACCGGAGAGCGTCCGCTTGTAGCGGTCAAGCAGATGGAGCAGTTCCGTCCTGACGTTGGCGCGGTCGATGTCCTGCGGCAGCAGGCTGGACAGCGGGATCACCAGCGGCGGGTCGGCGACGATCTGCGGCCTGCCGTCCACGATCCTGGTCAGCTTCTCAAGCGCCTGCATGCTGTCCCTGGTCCTGGCCTTGGCGAGGCCCTTGGCCAGACGCCGACGCTGGCTCTGCTTGAGCCTGCTCCTGAGCTGCTCCTGCAGCAGATCGGTATCGGCGCTGGCGTACCAGACACCCAGATTCGACTGGCCGGCGAAGTTGCGCATAGCCGCCCGGTAGCGCCTGGCGCAAGCCTGGACGATCCCGGCCCGCTCGCGCTTGCTGAACCCGTTGTCCCTGCCCGCTATCTCCAGGCTCGCGGCGAGTCGCTTGATGTCCCACTCCCACGGGCCGGGCAGCGTCTCGTCGAAGTCGTTGATGTCGAAGATCAGGCGGCGCTCGGCCGATCCGAAGATCCCGAAGTTGCTCAGATGCGCGTCGCCGCAGGCCTGCACGGCCAGCCCGGTCACTGGCGTGGTGGACAGGTCCGCTGCCATGGGCAGCGCGGCGCCGCGGTAGTAGGAGAACGGCGATTCCAGCATCCGGCCGTATCTGATCGGCACCAGGTCGGTGAGTCGGCCGTCCGACTGCTGCCTGAGCAGATCCAGCGGGCTAGGGCGGGTCGCCGAGGGTTCGAATTCGGCATGGCTCTGCCGTGACACCTGGCTGCGAATCGCCTTGCCATGGGCGGCCCGCTCGGCCGGCGTCATCTGCCGGATGTCGGTTTCCAGGTGGTACCGCCGCGACGTCTTGGCCAGGGATTCCTCGGCGTGCTTGGTAGCCTGCCTGGGTACCTTGACCGCCCGCGCCGGTACCTTGACCGCCCGCGCCGACTTCCTGGCCGAAGACTTCTCAGTTGATATCACGCTCATGGCCACACCATCGCCGCCACATGGATCCGATACCTCATCCCGGCCGGGTGATCTTGGTAGCGGGTCCGGCCGACCAGGCCGTTTCACTCCCGGTGGGTGATGACCGCACGAGGCGACCTGGCAGATGCTGGCGGTGACCAGTAGCAGGCGGCTGCCTGGCGAACATGCAACAAAGCGAACGCGCCACAAGCTCAGGGAGGCCCTCGCGGAATCGAACTAATTCGCGGCCCGCTTTAGCGGCCGTCCGGGATGCGCGGTTGGTACCGGCATCCGGCGGGTACGGTCGCTACCGGGCTATGCGCTGCACGTTCGCCCGTCGGGATGGGGCCTGACGGATCGACCCGACGTGCCGGCTGCGCCCGTCGGGGGATAAATGGCGAGCACGATCATCGGGCCGGCCGTCCGGTACCGACCGTACGGCCGACCGCGCCCAGTCAATGACGACCTGATTGCGCCGCGGCTAGTCGGCGACAAGCTGCGGGTACCGCAGCCGAGCGTCAATGTGCTTGGCAGGCCACGAGTGACCGAACTGCTCCGGCGGGCAGCTGAGCAGCGGGTCACGCTGGTCTGCGGGCCAGCCGGCGCAGGCAAGACAGTGGCCTGCGCCGCCTGGGCGATGGCCGCATCCGCCGCCGGGCGGATCGCCTGGCTCAGTCTCGACCCGGCCGACCGGGCGCCTGATCGGCTCTGGGCGCATGTCCTTGCCGCACTGGCCAGCGCTCCGGCCGTGCCTGACGACCTGGTCGGCGACCTGCAGGATGCTCCGGCAGATGTGTTTTCGCTCCGGCTGGTGGAGGCCGCCGAGCGGCTCACCACGCCGGTGACCCTGGTCCTCGACGACATCCAGGAACTGGCCGACAGCGAGGCACTGCCGGGACTCGATTTCCTGGTCAGGCACGGACCGCCGACGCTGCGGCTGCTGCTGTGCGGGCGCTACCCGGCCGGGCTCCCGGTCGCCAGGCTCCGGGTCGGCGGCGAGCTGGCCGAGATCGGCGCCGCCGAGCTGGCCTGCACCGCGGAAGAGGCCGATGGCTATTTCAGCATGCTCGGCATCGACGTCACCGCCGCCGAGCGCGATGAGCTGCTCACCCGCACCCAGGGCTGGATGACCGGGCTCAGGCTGGCCACGCTGCGCACCGGGCCGGATCGGCCGGCCGGCCCGATCTCCGCCATCACCGGCGACGAGCCTGCCGTCGCGGATTACCTCTGGGATGAGATCCTTGCCACCCAGCCGGCCTGGCGGCGGGTGTTCCTGCTGCGCACCAGCGTCGTCGACCGAGTATACGGCGATCTCGCTGACTCGCTTACCGGTGAGAGCGGCGGAGCGGCGATCCTTGATCAGCTATGCCGGGAGAACATCGCAGCGGCTGACCTCACCGCGACGGCCGACCTCAGCGGGCAGCCGGGTTCTGCCGCGACGGCCGCCGCAGCGGCAGGCGCTGGCGGGGAGAGCACCGAGTACCGGTACCACCCACTGCTGCTCGACTTGCTCCGCGCCCAGCTCCGCCGCGAGCTTCCAGACGAAGTCCCGCTGCTAGCCCGCCGTGCGGCCCGGTGGCATGCCGCGCATGGCTGTCCAGCCGAGGCGATCCGCCATGCGGCTCAAGGTGGTGACTGGGATTTCGCCGCCCGGGTCCTTACCGACGTCGGTCCCACGCTCTTGCTGCCCGGCCCGGCGGCCGAGCTGGAACCACTGCTTGACCTGTTCCCGGCCAGCCGACGTACGAACGATGCGGCACTCGCGGCAAGCCTTGCCGCGGCTCGGCTGCGGGTCGGCGACTCCGGCGCCGCTGCGCAGCATCTGGACCATGCCTTCCGCGCGCTGAGCCGCTGCGCCACGGGTCAGCGCCGGACGATCGCACCATGGCTGCAGGCGATGCGGCTGATGAACGCCGTCGGGCCAGGGTCGGCCTGCGCTCCTGCGGTCGTGGATCTGATCGAGCAGAGCCGCACGCTGGCCGGGCAAGCAGCGACCTCGGCCAGCAGCGCCGCCGATCATCAGGCACTCGGCCTGTTGTGGTACGCGCTCGGTGTCGCGCAGCTGGCTAGCTGCCGCGTAGCAGAGGCCCGCGACGCTCTCAGCCAGGCCGGCCGCTGCCTGACCGCCGGCCGCCGCGAGTTCTCAGCCCGAGCCAGCGGCTGGCAGGCTGTTGCCGAGGCACTCCATGGCGACCTGACCGCGGCCAGTGAGCTGATCGGCGAGCTGCGGGCAGCGGCTGGCGAGCTGGGTGATCCGGCACTTCCGCGACTCGCCGACCTCGCCGCGGCGCAGCTGAGCTGGGCAATGGATGACCTGGCAGGCGCGCGCCAGCTGCTCGACCAGGTCGACGCTGGTCCCGTTCCAGGACGGCAGGACCAGGGAGACCATCCGGCCGCACGGCCGACGAGCGGACCGGCCGCACCTGCCGGACCGGCCGCATCCACCGGACCCGCCGGACCGGCCGCATCCACCGGACCCGCCGGACCGGCCACATCCGCCGGACCCGCCGGACCGGCCACACCGGCCGGCACCCGCCGTCGCGACGCCGGCCTGATCGCCAACCGGATCACCGACCAGCTCATCGGCTGGCTGTCCGGCGCGGCTCGGGCGCGGCTGGCTTTGAGCGAAGGCGACCTGGCCGCCGCCCGCACGCTGGCCACCCAGCTGCGATACCGGTGCCTCGAGCCAGCCGCGAGCCCCGAGCCGGCCGCCACTGGCACACTCGATCCGGCCCTGGCCGCGCTCGAGGCGGACATCGCGCTGCGAGGCGGCGACCCGTGCGAGGCCAGGATCGCCCTGGCCCGAGTCGGCCAGGAGCAGAGCTTCAACCGGGCCGACCTGCTGCTCGCCCAGGCCAAGGTGCTGATTGCCGACGGCGACAGCAAGGGCGCATTGGCCGCCGCCGGATCGTGCCTGGACGGCACCGCCAGCCAGATCACCCTGCACGACCAGATCTGCGCACTGGTTACGGCCTCGATCGCGCACCGCAGGCTCGGCCAGGCTGAACCGGCAGCCGAGCAACTCACCCGCGCGCTCGCCCTAGCCGAGCAGCACGGGGCCTACCGACCCTTCCTGGACGGCGGACCGGCGGCCAGGTCAGCGCTGACGGTCCTGATCAGGCCGGCCAGCCCAGGTGCTGCCTTTGCGGCCAGGATCCTGCAGCGTTTCGACACCTGCCCGGCCCGTCCAGCCGACCAGCCGGCCATGGCGTCGATCCCGCTGACCGGGAGCGAGCTGGCCGTATTGCGGTTCCTGCCGTCGCACATGACCAATCAGGAGATCGCCGAGGCGCTGTTCCTGTCTATCAACACCGTCAAAACCCACCTGCGCTCGGTCTACCGCAAGCTCGGGGTGACTACCCGGCGCCAGGCGATCTCCCGTGGCCGGCGCCTCGGCCTGATCTGACGTCCGCGAGCTCGATCTGACCCCCCGCGCGCCTGATCAGCGGCGTCCGGTACAGTGGTCACATCATGCGGCGCTTCGTACTCATTCTTAGCAGCCGTAGCGGGACCTGATCAGGCAGGCCAGCAACCCGCTACGGGGATGAGGTGCTGGCCGTGTGCCCCTAGGTTCCGCGACCAGATCGCGCTAGGCCCGGTGGATTCTTCTCCCGGGCCGCCTGGGCTCCAGATCAGGAGCAAGACTCCCGCCGACCGGGGATCGACCGATCCCACGCCACCGGAAGATCTTGCGGCATCGGCTCACATCCAGCTGGAACGCCTGGCGGCCAGAAAGCTCACGTGCGCAGCGACAGGAGAGTGTGATGAAGCCAGAAACCTATTCCCAGGTGCAACCCGCCGATAGCGCGGACTCCGCCGCCCACGCCCTGCAGGCGGTGCAGGTTGCCCTGGACCGGCGGGACAACGGCGGGGACGCCCGCACGACCAGCGACTCCTAGGCCGCGGCCATGCGGCAGCAGACCAAGCAGTTGATGCTCCGGACCACCCGCTCGGCGCCGTGCCGCGCCGCGGACACTAGGAGAGCCGCGGACACCAGGACGGAGCCCGCAGCATGAGCGGCCGGCTCTTCGACAAGGTATGGGATCGCCACCTGGTAGCGAGCCCGGCGAACGAGCCGCCGCTGCTCTACATCGACTTGCACCTGGTGCATGAGGTGACATCGCCGCAAGCATTCGAGGGCCTCGAACTGGCTGGCCGGCCGGTGCGGCGCCCCGATCTGACGGTGGCCACCATGGATCACGACGTGCCGACGGTGAACCCAGACGGTCCGATCACCGACCCGCTGGCCGCCGAGCAGATCGCCAGGCTGCGCAAGAACTGCGAGACCCACGGCATCACGCTGCATCCGCTCGGCAGCATCGAGCAGGGCATCGTGCACGTGATCGGCCCGCAACTGGGACTCACCCAGCCGGGCATGACCGTGGTCTGCGGCGACAGCCACACCTCTACCCATGGCGCGTTCGGCGCGCTGGCGTTCGGCATCGGGACCACCGAGGTCGAGCACGTGCTGGCGACGCAGACGCTGCGCCAGGCCAAGCCGGCCGCGATGGCGGTCACCGTGGACGGCGAACCCGGCCCCGACCTGACCGCCAAGGATCTGGTGCTCGGCATCATCCGGGCGCTCGGCACCGGCGGCGGGGCCGGCTCGGTGATCGAGTACCGGGGGCCGGCCATCCGCGCCCTGTCGATGGCCGGCCGGATGACCGTCTGCAACATGTCGATCGAGGGTGGGGCCAGGGCCGGGATGATCGGTCCTGATGACACCACCTTCGGCTACCTCGAAGGCCGAAGGCACAGTCCCAAGGGCAAGGACTGGGAGCGGGCGCTTGACGACTGGCGCGGCCTGGTCACCGACGGCAACGCGGTCTTCGACCGCGAGATCGTCATCGACGCCTCGGCGCTAAGGCCCGCCGTCACCTGGGGCACGACCCCGGCTCAGTCGGTCACCATCGACGACGTGGTGCCCGACCCTGGCTCGTTCGGCACGGCCGCGGCGCAGCAGTCGGCCCAGCGCGCGCTCGACTACATGGGTCTGCAACCAGGCACGCCGATCAGGGAGATCGGAATCGACACGGTCTTCATCGGATCGTGCACCAACGGACGGCTCGAAGACCTGCGCGCCGCGGCTGAGGTGATCCGCGGCCGCCGGGTGCACCCGGGGGTGCGGGCCATGGTGGTGCCAGGCTCGGCCCGGGTCAAGGCCGAGGCCGAGGCCGAGAACCTGGACAAGTACTTCACCGAGGCCGGGTTCGAATGGCGGTCGGCTGGCTGCTCGATGTGCCTGGGGATGAACGGCGACATCCTTGCCCCGCTGGAACGCTGTGCGTCCACCAGCAACCGCAACTTCGAAGGACGCCAAGGCCCGGGCGGGCGCACCCACCTGGTCTCTCCTGCCATCGCCGCGGCGACCGCGATAGCAGGCCGGTTCGCGATGCCGGGCGACCTGTGACCGCCGGCCACCGCGACCGATCACCAGCGCTAGCCAGATCGAAGGAGAACGCCAGATGCGGACAGTGAGCCGGATCGAGGGTCGCGCGGTCGCCATCTACCGCGCGGACATCGACACCGACCAGATCATCCCGGCGGCGTGGCTCAAGCGGGTAGAGCGCTCCGGATTCGGCCCTGGGCTGTTCGGCGCCTGGCGCTCCGACCCCGCTTTCGCGCTCAATCAGCCGGGGGCAAGCGAGGCGAAGATCC
This sequence comes from uncultured Actinomycetota bacterium, assembly GCA_963850875.1. Taxonomy (GTDB): domain Bacteria; phylum Actinomycetota; class Actinomycetes; order Streptosporangiales; family Streptosporangiaceae; genus Chersky-822. The sequence goes on along the minus strand of CAWKNA010000001.1, from coordinate 1,005,072 downwards.
TGGTCGCCGGGGCCAACTTCGGCTGCGGATCCTCGCGTGAGCACGCCGTGTGGGCGCTGCAGGACTTCGGCTTCGAGGCAGTGATCGCGCCGAGCTTCGCCGACATCTTCCGCGGCAACAGCATCGGGGCCGGCCTGGTGACGGCGCAGGCCGACGAGGAGACCGTCGCGCGACTGGTCGCGGTCCTCGACGCCGACCCGGTCGCCCCGGTCGTAGTAGATGTGGCCAGCCGCACCGTATCGGTACCTTCAGCCAGGCTGGCGGCGCCGTTCGCGCTCCCGGACTATGCCCGCTGGCGGCTGCTTGAAGGTCTCGACGACATCGGCATCACGCTGCGGCAGGCCGACGCGATCAGCGCCTTCGAGGCCAGACGGCCGGACTGGCTGCCGTCAGCTAGCCCCAGTGTGCACGCCAGGGCGTGACGTGCCCTAGGGTGGGAGGTGGCGGGCAGCGTCGCCTCCCACGGTCCACAAGATCTGCAAGCAGATCAGCGAGCAAGCACAGACGACCAGGTAGGCGGAGATCACGGTGATCACGAGCAGCCAGTTCCGAGTAATCCTTATCACGTAGCGCGAGCCTGCTGACAGGCTCGCGCTACTCCTCCTAGGCCGGTTCGGCCAGGAGGTTTTTTGTTTCGCCAGCGCGATCACCCCTGCGTCCCCCGTTAGATCAGTGAAGGAGCATCCCGTGGAAGTGACCGGAGCCCAGGCCCTCGTGCGCAGCCTGGAGTGCCAGGGCGTCGATGTCGTCTTCGGCCTGCCCGGCGGCGCGATCCTGCCGGCCTACGATCCGCTGCGGTCGTCGTCGCTGCGGCACGTACTCGTCCGGCATGAGCAGGGTGCCGGGCACGCGGCCGAGGGCTACGCCTGGGCCACCGGGCGGGTCGGCGTCTGCCTGGCCACCAGCGGCCCGGGGGCAACCAACCTGGTAACCGCCCTGGCCGACGCCTACATGGATTCGGTCCCCATGGTCGCGATCACTGGTCAGGTCCCGACCGCGATGATCGGCACGGACGCTTTCCAAGAATCAGATATAACGGGAATCACGGGGCCGGTCACCAAGCACAACGAACTCGTCACCGACCCCGAACGCATCCCCGCCGCGATCGCCGAGGCATTCCATATCGCCTCCACCGGCCGGCCAGGACCGGTCCTGGTCGACCTGCCCAAAGACATCCTGCAGGCCCAGTTCACCTGGTCCTGGCCGCCGGTGCTTGACCTGCCCGGCTACCGGGTGCCCGGCCCGCCCGACACCGAGCGGATCGCCGCGGCTGCGCGGCTGCTGCATCAGGCGAAGCGGCCCATCTTGTACGTCGGCGGTGGCGTGATCAAGTCAGACTCGCATGAGGCACTCGCCACCTTGGCTGAACTCTCCCGCTCACCGGTGGTCACCACGCTGATGGCCCGCGGCGCCTTCCCGGACAGCCACCCGCTGGCTCTTGGCATGCCAGGCATGCATGGCATGTACGCGGCGGTCACCGCGCTCCAGGAGGCAGACCTGGTGGTCGCGCTCGGGGCCAGGTTCGATGACCGGGTCACCGGGCGGCTCGCCGACTTCGCGCCCAGGGCGAAGGTGGTGCACTTCGACATCGACCCGGCCGAGATTGGCAAGAACCGCGCCGCGGACGTCGCCGTCATCGGTGACCTGCGCGTCGCGCTGGCCGAGTTCGCCGAGGCGATGTGCGAGCTGGTCGCCAGCGAAGGCCCGACGGACACCGCCGACTGGGTCGAGCTGACAGCGGGCTGGCGGCGCAGCTTCCCGCTGCGTTACACCCAGGAGGCCGACGGGCCGCTGAAGCCGCAGCATGTCGTCGAGCGGCTGTCTGAGCTGACCGGCGGGGACGCCGTCGTGGTGGCCGGAGTCGGTCAGCACCAGATGCATGCGGCCCAGCACTACACCTTCACCAAGCCGCGCAGCTGGATCAACTCCGGCGGCCTCGGCACCATGGGATTCGCCGTGCCGGCCGCGATGGGCGCGCAGATGGGCCGGCCAGGCGAGCTCGTGGTCGCGATCGATGGCGACGGCTGCTTCCAGATGACCGCGCAGGAGCTGGCCACCTGCGCGATCGAAGGCCTGCCGATCAAGGTGCTGATCTTCAACAACGGCTTCCTCGGCATGGTCAGGCAGTGGCAGGAGCTGTTCTACGACGAGCGCTACTCCGAGGTGCACCTGGGCACGGCGATTCCCGACTACGTCAAGCTCGCCGAGGCCTACGGCTGCGTCGGGCTGCGCTGCGAGCAGGCCGACGAGGTGGATGCCGTGCTGGAAAAGGCACTTGCCGTAACCGGCGTCCCCGCGGTGGTGGACTTCAGGACCCATGACGCCGAGGGCGTGTTCCCGATGGTGCCGGCCGGTCGAGCCAACGACGACATCGTGCTCGGACCCGAGTTCACCGCGGCCGAGCAGCAGGCGGCGGTCCGCAGAGAGGTGATCGCCCGATGAGCACCCACACCCTGTCGGTCCTGGTCGAGAACAAGCCAGGCGTGCTCGCCCACGTCGCCGGGCTGTTCTCGCGCCGGGCGTTCAACATCTCGTCGCTGTCGGTCGGCCCGACCGCCGACGCCAGGGTCAGCCGGATGACGATCGTCGTCGATGGCGCCTCCACGCCGGTCGACCAGGTGCACAAGCAGCTGGAAAAGCTGGTCCGGGTGCTCAAGGTCGAGGAGCTGGCCGAAGACGCGGCGGTCGAGCGCGAGCTGGCGCTGATCAAGGTCAGGGTCGACCCGGTCCGGCGAGCGGAGCTGCTCGACGTAGCCGCCGCGTTCCGCGCGAACGTGGTCGACCTCGGCCCGCAGACGCTGGTGCTAGAAGCGGTCTGCGCGCCGGGCAAGCTCGACTCGCTAATCGCCCTGCTCGAGCCGCACGGCACCTGCGAGTTGGTCCGAACTGGCCAGATCGCCATCGGCCGCGGCAGCCAGACAATTACCGACGACATGTCAGACCTGGCACGACAGGCGGTCTGTGCCTAGGTGATGCGGGCCGTGCCTGAACGGCATCGGCCGGATCACCTTGACCCAGACCAGGGTCGAGATCCACCCAGACATCAAGAGAGCAAGGCAGAACAAGAAAGGACACTGCGATGGCTACTGTTTATTACGACGACGAGGCGGATCTCGGGCTGATTCAGTCGCGGAAGATCGCGGTGCTGGGTTATGGGTCGCAGGGGCATGCGCACGCGCTGAGCTTGCGCGACTCTGGGTGCGATGTGCGGGTGGGGCTGCCCGAAGGATCGAAGTCGCGGGCTGCGGCGCAGGCAGCCGGGCTGACGGTGGGCTCTCCGGCTGAAGTGTGCGAGTGGGCTGATCTGGTTATGGTGCTCACTCCGGATACCGGGCAGCGGCATCTGTATGCGGAGGCGATCGGGCCGAATCTGAAGGCCGGGGACGCGCTGTTCTTCGCGCACGGGTTCAACATTCACTTCGGGTATGTGACGCCGCCTGCTGATGTCGATGTCGCCATGGTGGCGCCGAAGGCGCCTGGGCATCTGGTGCGGCGGCAGTACGAGGCGGGTCAGGGCACTCCGGTGCTTGTGGCCGTGGCCCAGGACGCGACGGGCAAGGCGTGGGATCTGGCCAGGTCTTATGCCAAGGCGATCGGGGGGACCAAGGCGGGGGCGCTGGTCACGACGTTCCAGGAGGAGACCGAGAGCGACCTATTCGGTGAGCAAGCGGTGCTCTGCGGCGGCGTCACCGAACTAGTCAACGCCGGGTTCGAGACTCTGGTCGCGGCCGGCTACCAACCCGAGGTCGCGTACTTCGAGTGCCTGCACGAGCTCAAGCTGATCGTCGACCTGATGCAGGAAGGCGGGCTGAGCTGGATGCGCTACTCGGTCAGCGACACCGCCGAATACGGCGATCTCACCCGCGGACCGAAGGTGATCTCCGAGCCGACCCGGCAGGCGATGGCCAAGATCCTGGCCGACATCCGGTCCGGCGACTTCGCCAGGGAATGGATCGCCGAGGACGACGCCGGGCGACCGAACTTCGAGCAGCTTCGCAAGGCCGCCGCTGACAGCGAGATCGAGCGGGTCGGACGTCCGCTGCGCCGGATGATGAGCTGGCTTGATGCCCCGACCGACCGTGAGGACGCAAGCTGATGGGAGATCACGTACGCGGATACGTCATCGCCCACCTGCCAGGAGACGGGATCGGGCCCGAGGTGACCGGGGTCGCCCGCGACCTGATCGACCTGGCAGGCAAGCGGCACGGGTTCACTGTCGACTGGCGGCCCTGCCCGCTCGGCGCCGAGTACTACCTGCGCACCGGCGAGGTGCTGCCTGACGATGTGCTCAACGAGCTGCGCAAGACCGACGCCGTTCTGCTCGGCGCGGTCGGCAGCCCGTCGGTCCCGCCCGGCGTGCTTGAGCGGGGCCTGCTGCTGCGGCTGCGGGCCGAGCTTGACCTCTATGTCAACCTGCGGCCGGCCAGGCTCCGGCCTGGCGTGGTCTCCCGGCACAGCGCCAGTCACTGCGAGCACGGCCAGCACGAGGCCCGGCCAGCCAATGTGCGTCAGCACGAGGCGGGGCACCACGAAGCCGCCGGGCACCACGAAGTCACCGGGCACCATGAGACCGAAGCTGGGCATCACGAGGCCGCCTGGCGCGGCACTGACGTTGGGCTCGATGCCGTGGTGGTGCGCGAGAACACCGAGGGCCTGTACGCCGGCGCTGGTGGCACCGTGCATCGCGGCACCTCGTTCGAGACCGCGACCGAAGAATCGCTGAACACTCGGGCAGGCGTCGAGCGGTGCGTCCGATACGCGGCCGCCCTGGCGGCCCGCCGCAGTGGCAGGCTCACCCTGGTGCACAAAACCAACGTGCTGGTGAACGCCGGTGACCTGTGGCGCCGGGTGTCTGAGGAAGTAGCCGCCGAATATGGCGTGACACTCGACTACGCCCACGTCGACGCCGCCTGCCTGTACCTGGTCGACGATCCCGGCCGGTTCGATGTGATCGTCACGGACAACCTGTTCGGCGACATCCTCAGCGACCTCGCGGCCGCACTGACTGGCGGGCTCGGGCTCGCCCCGAGCGGCAACCTCAATCCGGACGGGACCGGCCCGTCGGTCTTCGAGCCGGTGCACGGCTCGGCTCCGGACATCGCCGGTACCGGCCGCGCCAACCCAGCCGGAGCAGTTCTCTCCGCCGCGCTGATGCTCGACCACCTGGGCGAACCAGCCGCAGCCGCCGACCTAGACGCCGCAGTCGACGCCGTCCTCGCCACCGGCGGCCGCTCGACCACCGCCGCCTGGTCCGACGCCTTGGCTGCGCATCTGACGAATGCCGGGGTGGGGGTATGACCACTGCCCAGCCCGGCAATAGCAGCGAGTCCAGCCCGAACCGAGCTGTCCCCCCGGTCAACACTGCCGGTGCGGACGGCATGCCTGCGGCGCAAGGCGTTGCGCAGCCAGCCGGCGCCGACGGGCGTGCCGCCCGCCCGGCCTATGCTGCCGACCTAACGAATCCAGCCGGCGCCGACGAGCCTACCGCCCGCCCGGCTGGGACGCAGGTCGAGATCTACGACACCACCCTGCGCGACGGTTCCCAGCAGGTCGGTCTTGACCTCACCGTAGAGGACAAGCTGCGGGTCGCCGCGGCGCTCGACTCACTTGGCGTGGACGTAGTCGAGGGCGGCTGGCCGGGATCTAACCCCAAGGACGCCGAGTTCTTCGCCCGCGCCGGCGAGCTGCCGTGGCGGCACGCGAGCCTGGCCGCTTTCGGCGCCACGAGGCGGCCGAACCGAGGCGCGGACGGCGACCCGGACCTGGCGGTGCTGCTGGCCGCGAACACGCCGATCGTGACCCTGGTCGGCAAGGCCTGGACGCTGCACGTTGACGAGGCGCTGCGCACCACCCGCGAGGAGAACCTGGCCATGGTGGCGGACTCGGTGCGGTTCTTCGTCCGCGAGGGCCGCCGGGTGGTCTTCGACGCCGAGCACTTCTTCGACGGCTACACCGCCGATTCCGGCTACGCTCAGGCCGTGCTCGCCGCCGCGGTGCAGGCCGGAGCCGACACACTGGCGCTCTGCGACACCAATGGCGGCACTCTCCCCGACGATATTGTCCGCGTCGTGCGCCACGTCGTTAGCCGGTTCCCGGTCAGGATCGGCGTGCACTGCCACAACGACTCAGCCTGCGCGGTGGCCAACTCGCTCGTCGCTGTCGGCAGCGGCGCGACCCACGTGCAGGGCGCAGCCAATGGCTACGGCGAGCGGTGCGGCAACGCCGACTTGTTCGCCGTGATCGCCGGGCTGGAGCTGAAGCGGGACCACGAGCTGCTGCCGCCAGGCCGCCTCGCAGCACTCGCTTCGACCGCGCACCAGATCGCCGAATTGGCGAACCTACCCTTCGACGCGCGCCAGCCATACGTGGGCTCCTCAGCCTTTGCTACCAAGGCCGGCCTGCACGCCTCAGCCATCGCCCGGCGGCCGGACGCCTACTCGCACGTGGACCCGGCCGCGGTGGGCAACCAGGCGCACGTGCTGGTCAGTGAGCTGGCCGGGCGCAGCAACGTCATAGCCAAGGCTGCCGAGCTCGGCCTCGACCTGTCTGCCGACCCGGAGCTCGCCACGGCTGTACTCGACGAGATCAAGGCCGCCGAGCACCGGGGTTACGCGTTCGAGGCGGCCGACGCATCCTTCGAACTGCTGGTCCGCAAGGTGACCGGGCGCAGGCCGGCCTTCTTCTCACTCGAGGGCTATCGAGTGGTGATCGAGCGGGCCGATACGCAGGACCGCAGTGAGGCGATCGTCCGGCTGCTGCTCGGTGAACAGCGGGTCGTGGCGGTCGGCGAGGGGGTCGGGCCGGTGCACGCGCTGGACCAGGCCTTGCGCAACGCACTAGCCGACCTGTACCCGGAGCTTGCCGACATCCACCTGGTCGACTACAAGGTGCGCATTCTGGACGGGCGGGCCGCGACCAGCGCCGTCACTCGGGTGATGCTGACCTCCGCCGACCACCTGGGCGAGTGGACCACGGTCGGCGTGTCCGACGACATCGTGACTGCGTCCTGGGAGGCGCTGGCCGACGGCGTCAGCTACGGCTTGCTCAGGGCAGGCGCCGAAGCGCTGGTTCCGGCCGGTGCTTAGGGCGGCCGGTGCGAGACCGAGCACCATCGCCGCCCGGCGACCGGTCGCGATCCGGTCCAGCAGCACGGCGCCGGATGACCACGAAGTATCCGTTTCGCTTAGGAGGATTTGAAGAGATGACGAACCTGCCACGGCCGCGCAGCGGCCCGCTGACCACCGGACCGGCCCGAGCTCCGCAACGCGCCATGCTGCGCGCGGTCGGCCTGAGCGAGGACGATCTGCTGCTGCCTCAGGTCGCCGTCGCCTCCTCGTGGAACGAGGTCACCCCCTGCAACCTGCACCTGAACTCACTCGCCGTGGCGGCCAAGGAGGGCGTGCGGCAGGCGGGGGCCGTCCCGCTTGAGTTCGGCACCATCGCGGTGTCCGACGGCATCGCGATGGGACACGAAGGCATGAAGGCGTCCCTGGTCAGCCGGGAAGTGATCGCCGACTCGGTGGAGCTGATGGTGCACGCCGAGCGGTTCGACGCGCTGGTCGCCATCGCCGGCTGCGACAAGTCGCTGCCCGGCATGCTGATGGCCTGCGCCAGGCTGAACGTGCCTGCCGCGTTCCTGTACGGCGGGACGATCCTGCCCGGGCACGCACTCGGCCGGTCGGTCACCATCCAGGACGTCTTCGAGGCGGTCGGGGCGCAGTCAGCCGGCGAGATGTCCGACCGCGATCTGCTTGCGGTCGAGCGCGCGGCCTGCCCGGGCGCCGGGTCCTGCGCCGGCATGTACACCGCCAACACCATGTCGGCCTGTGCCGAGGCTCTTGGCATGGCGCTGCCCGGTTCGGCTACCCCGCCGGCGGTCACCGCCGAGCGAACTGGCCTCGCCCGCGCCACCGGCGAGGCCGCGGTGCATGCCCTGGCGGCCGGGCTGCGTCCACGCGACATCCTGACCAGAACTGCGTTCCTCAACGCGGCGGCCGTGGTGATGGCGACGGCAGGTTCCACCAACGCGATCTTGCACCTGCTGGCCATCGCCGCCGAGGCGCAGGTGGAACTGACCCTTGACGACTTCGATGTGGTCAGCCGCCGAACGCCGCACATCGCGTCAATGCGGCCGGCCGGGCGGTTCGTGATGAGCGAACTCGACCAGGTCGGCGGCCTTCCCGTGGTGCTCCGCGAGCTGCTGTCCGCCGGGCTGATCGACGGCGACGCGATCGCGGTGAACGGGCGCACGCTGGCCGAGAACGTCGCCGAGGCCGACGCCCCGGACGGCAATGTGGTACGGCCGGTCTCCGATCCGATCGGCCGCGAGGGCGGGCTGGCCGTGCTGCGCGGCAGCCTGGCGCCGCAGGGTGCCGTGGTCAAGGTTCCCGGTCTTGAAGCGCTCAGATTTGAAGGCCCGGCCCGGGTGTTCGAGCGCGAGGAAGACTGTTTCGCCGCGATCACCGACGGGCGGGTCGCCAGGGGCGATGTGCTAGTGATCCGCTACGAGGGTCCGAAGGGCGGACCAGGCATGCGCGAGATGCTAGCCGTGACAGCCGCGATCAAGGGTGCCGGGCTCGGCAAGGACGTGGTGCTGGTGACCGACGGCCGGTTCTCCGGCGCGACCTTCGGAGCGTGCATCGCGCATGCCGCGCCGGAAGCCTTCGACGGCGGACCGATCGCGCTGGTCGAAGACGGCGACCGGATCGTGCTCGACATCGGCGAGCGGCGTCTTGACCTGCTGGTGCCCGAGTCCGAGCTGGCCAACCGCCGGGCGGGCTGGAAGCGTCCTGCACCGAACTACACCAGCGGTGCGCTGGCCAAGTACGCAGCGCTGGTCTCCGGTGCCGATCGCGGCGCGGTCTGCTCGGTGTCAACTTAGCCACCCTCGCGAGAGCCGTCTACGCACGCTGAGGTTCGCACTGACCCACCACCCGGCCGGTTGCGGCTCCCGGTCGCGACTTCCGGGTTGACTTCAAGCGCGGCTTAACTTCTATGCTCAGGTGCTATGCCGCCTGAACCAGCAATCAGTCCTGCGAGCGGCACTGTGAGCGGCGCTGCGATCGGTCCGGCCGGCGAGGGTCCGTCGACCGGCGGGCTGTGGGCTCCGGACCGGCGAGCGCTCACCACCGGACTGGTGCTGACGATCACCTTCGTCGCCGCCGAGGCGCTGGCGGTCGTCACAGTCATGCCGGTGGTCGCCCGCGAGCTGCACGGGCTGAACCTGTACGGATTCGTGTTCAGTGCCTTCATGCTGGGGACGGTGATCGGCATCGTCGCCGCCGGGCGGGAGGCCGACCGGCGCGGTCCGGCCTTGCCGTACGTGGCTGGGCTGGTGCTGTTCTGCGCCGGGCTGACCGTGGCCGGTCTGGCGCCGACCATGCTGCTGCTGGTGGCCGGCCGGGCGCTGCAAGGACTAGGTGCGGGAGCGATCCCGGCCGTGGCCTACGTCGCCATCGGGCGGACCCTGCCGGAGAACCTCAGAGCCAGGATGATGGCCATCCTGTCCACCGCCTGGGTGGTCCCTGGCCTAGCCGGGCCCGCTGTCAGCGCCGAGGTGGCGCATTTGTTCGGCTGGCGCTGGGTCTTTCTCGGGCTGCTGCCATTTGTGGCCGTGACCGGGCCGTTCGCGATCCCCGCCCTGGTGCGCCTTGGCCGACCTGCGAAGCCGGCCGAGCAGGGACACCGGATCGTGGACGGCATCGCAGTCGCGGTGGCGGCCGGACTGATCCTTGGCGGCCTAACTCTGGCAGCAGGCTCTGGTGGCGGTCTGGCCGGAATCGGGCTCATCGTGGCCGGCGGCGCGATCGGGCTGCCGGTGCTGCGGCGCCTGCTGCCAGCTGGGGCGTTCTCCGCGCAGTATGGGCTGCCCGCGACCATCCTCAGCCGAGGCCTGCTGACCTTTATGTTCTTCGGGTCCGACGCGTTCGTCACACTGTCGATCACGCTGGTACGCCATCGCAGCCCGGTGCTTGCTGGCCTCGCCGTCACCGGATCCACCCTCGCCTGGACGGCCGGCGCCTGGATCCAGGCCAGGCTGAACTCCCGCTTCGAGGGGCGCCGCCTGGTAAGGATCGGCCTGACGATCATCTTGACCGCGATGGCCGGGCTGGTCGTGATGATCCGCACCGATGTCCCGGTCGCCGAGGGACTGGCCGCCTGGACCGTGGCCGGGCTCGGGATGGGGCTCTGCTACTCCCCGATCACGCTGATGATGCTGCGGGAGGCACCGCCCGGCCGGGAAGGTTGGGCGTCCGCCTCGCTTAACCTGGCCGACGTGCTCGGCACCGCGATGGGCATCGGGATCGGCGGCGCGGCCATCGCGCTGGCTGGACGCGCCGGCTGGACGCTGTCCTCAGGAGTCACGATCGCCGTAGCCATTGCGGCTGCCGGCGGAGTGACGGCGCTCGCCATCAGCCGCCGTTTGCCGGTCGGCCGGATCGGCCCGACCGTACCGGCAACCGCCGAACTGGCGCCGACCTAGCCCAACCAGACCCGCCGCCGACGGGTCGCTGGGCGGCCATTGTGCGTCGGCCGGGCAACCGGGCGGGTACAGAACGGCAGCCGGACCACGATGGCGGCCACCACCCAGTTGTTGCCGCGTCCGGTCATGCGGCCAGATCCGGGGACAATCCCGCCAGTCCTTACGTTCGCATTTCCGAGCACATAGCCAAACCTTCGGCATCTTTCCTGAGTCGTAACAGGTAACAGGGGACGAGCCGGAGCAATCATGCCTGGGTGCTCGGGCGGTTGCCCACGATGCCAAAGGAGGCATGCCGTGTTAATGAAGATGCGCGCCACGATCGCCGCGCTGGCGGGTGTGATGCTGCTCACTACAGTTGGCGGCGCGTCGGCGGTTGCCAGCCAGAGCACGGCCACCACGTCTGCTGCCGCCGTCACGCGCGCTGGCTCCGCCGCCGCAGCTCCGCACTACGTCGTGATCAACTGCCAGGACAAGGCGCAGGTCAAGCCGGGAACCATCTACCTAGCCTGCGCGGACAACGGCATAGGGCTGACCCATCTGCACTGGACCAGCTGGACGCCCGAGCTCGCCACTGCCTACGGGACCGAGTGGCAGAACGACTGCAAGCCGAACTGCGCAGAGGGACATGTTCACTACTATCCGGTGGTGGCCATGCTGTGGGGCAGCGCCACCGTGAAGGGACATCCGGCCGAGCGGCGTTACACGGAGGCCACCCTCAGTTACCCGAAGCGGCGCCCGGTGGTCTACGTGGTGGGCTGCAACGGCAAGGTCGTGGCTACGTATCCTGTCACCCAGACCCTGCCCCTCGGGGTCTGACGCCGCTGCAGAAGATGGTGGCCGAATTCATCGCGCTGGAATCAACGACCACGGGCAGTTGCCTGCGCTGGGCGAGCGGGGAGATACCGCCAGCGACATAGCCGGTGGCGCGCTCGGCTGCGGTTGGCTGCGCCGTCTCGGCCCGCTTGCCGCCCACTGCCTCGGCGAACGCCTTGAAGTTCAGCTGACCAGCCACCGGGACGACCGCGACGGTCAGCCCGCCGTCCACGCTGGCGATCAGCGTCTTGAAGACCCGCTCAGGCGCTACCCCGAGTGTGACCGCTGCCTCTGTCCCGTAAGAGCCGTGCCGCGGATCATGGGAGTAAGCATGGACGGTGTACGGGATACCGAGCCTGGTCAGCAGATCCGTCGCGCGAGTGCCACGTGCCGCCACGCTCGGCAAGCTTAGCCGCGAGCCAGATCAGGCGTGAGAACCAGCTGCGAGCCGGACCACGACTAAGCGAACCAGGCGCAAGCCGGATCAGGCGTGAGAACCAGCTGCGAGCCGGACCACGACTAAGCGAGCCAGGTCAGAGGCAGCAGATGGTCAGCTCACCGCGGGAGCCTGGCCCTGGACCAGCCATGGCTCGGGGACGGTAGCCAGCGTCCGCCGGTAGACGGCTTCGTATCCCGCTGCCATCACATCAACGGTGAAGCCTGACTCGACGTGCCTGCGGCATGCTGCCGGGTCGAGCAGGAGTGCCTGCGGAATGGCATCGGCCATTTCGGCGGGCGTGTCGACGATGATCCCGGTCCTGCCGTGCACGATCAGCTCGGGCACCGCGCCCCGGCGGAGCGCCACCACCGGCGTTCCGCAGACCATGGCTTCGATCACGACCAGGCCAAACGGCTCTTCCCAGCAGATCGGGAACAGCAGGCAGGCCGCCCGCGACAGCAACTCGCGCTTGGCCACCGCATCGGCCACCCCGAAGATGGTCACGTCAGTGCCGACCCTGGGCTCGATCTCCCGCGAGAAATACGCCCGCTCGATCGGCTCAGAGCACTTGCCGGCCAGAATGATCCGCATTCCGGCGGCCCTGGCCGCGTCGATCGCCAGGTGCGGTGCCTTTTCCGGGTGGAACCGGCCGAGGAACAGCGCGTAGTCGTCCTTCTGGACGCGGAACGGGAACGTGTCTGCGCGGATCGCGTTGTGCACTGTCGCTGCCCAGGGAAGGTCGGGCGCGCATGACCGCTGGGCCTTGGAAATGGCGATCAGCTGGACGGTGCCGCCGAGTGCGCGGTAGTACTCGCCAGGATCGCCGCGCACCGGCCCATGCGCTGTCACCACCGTCGGCGTTAGCCTGCCGCGCGCCATCAGCGGCCCGGCCATCGTGTGATCGTGGATCACATCGACGTTCAGGGTGTCCAGGATGCTCGCGACCTTCGCCGTGTGCACCATCTCGGGCATCGGCTCGCCGAGCTGGTCCGCGGGCCCGACGTCATAGGTAGTGATGAACCGCTGAGCTCTGGTGGCGTGCTGGCCCGCACCGATCAGGGTCACCTCGTGACCTCGGGCTACCAGCGCGTCGACCAAGTCGGCGACCACGACCTCGATCCCGCCGTAGGCCGCAGGCGGAACATCGAAGTACGGCGGTGCGACCATCGCGATGTGCAACTGCCGTGCCCCCATGGACACCTGTTTAGTCCTGGTGAGGGTCGAGCCTATGGTGCTCACAGCGAAGCGCCTCCTTACCTCAAACGGGTTCGCCGGCGCGGCTCGGGGCGCCAGGCAGGCGCCAGTCCGGCCGTCGATGATCATTCCCGCGGCCGGTGCGCCAATACTGCAATTGAGTTAATAAAATACCAATAGCCAAGTAAAGAGTTTACCTTTATTACCGGCTGAGGTTGCCAGAAATGCTCAATTTACAGTGCCTGACCTGCGCAGACAACACAATGTGGCAAACACCACACCGGTCAGCAGGTTTAGCAGCGGTGCAATGCCTTAGCGGGTTGCCGCGTCGAGATTATCACGAATTGTCTGGGTCAGCGGATGGTCCGGGCCGAGCACCCGCTCGCAGTCGGCCAGCGTCCGCTCAAAGGTGGCGATCGCATCACTATGCCGCCTGGCCATGTAGTAAGCGTGCGCCAGGTTTCCGCGCGAGGTCAGGGTATCCGGGTGATCAGAGCCAAGCACTCGCTCGAAATCCGCAAGCGTTTGCTCATAGACCGGCATCGCGTCTGCCAGCCGCCCGGCGGAGTGATATCCCCCGGCCAGGTTGCCGCGCGCGGTCAGGGTATCCGGATGATCAGAACCCTGGAGCCGCTCCCGGTCGGCGAGCAAGCGCTCGTAAAGCGGGATCGCCTCCTTCATCCGGTGTGCCGAGTGATAGCACGACGCCAGGTTGGCTAGTGCGGTCAGGGTGTCGAGATGATCGGGGCCGAGTACGGCCTCCCGGCCGGCCAGCGTCTGCCGGTAGCAGGGGATGGCCTCCTTCATCCGTCCCGCCGTGCGGTAGGCGTAAGCGAGGTGGCCGCATGCCGTCAGAGTGTCAGGATGATTCGCGCCGAGGGTCTTCTCCCGGACCGAGTGGACCCGGCGGAAGATGGCGATGGCTTCGTCGAGTCGCCCAGCCGATTGGTAGACGCGGCCGAGGTTGGCGCATTCGGCCAGGGACTCGCGGTGATCGGGCCCGAATACCCGTTCCCATTCGGCCAGGTTGCTCTGATAGAGCGCGATCGCGCTGTCCAGCTGGCCGGCCAGATGGTAGGTGCTGGCCAGCTGGCTGCGGGCTGCCAGGGTGTCTGGGTGTTCGGTGCCAAGCACCCACTCCCGGTCGGACAGCGCCCGCTCATACACGTCGATCGCCGCTTCGAGCATTCCAGTGGCCCGGTAGACCCGCGCCAGGGACGTGCGCGTGGTGAGCGTGTCGGGATGATCGGGGCCCTGCGCCTGCTCACGCTCCGCGACGCTGATCAGGTACAGGTCGATCGCGTCGTCAAGCTGCCCGGCCGCCTCGCAGGCCGCTGCGAGGAGATCACGGAACGCCAGGGTCTGAGCATGACCGGCGCCGAGCATCCGCCCGCTCGAGTTGAGCAGCGACTGCCAGTACGCGATTGCCGACGGTGCCAGCCCGGCGTCGCTCAGACTGGTACCTGCCCTGATCAGGACGGGATGCGGCTCCGGTGTCCACAGCGCATCTCCGGCGATTTCGCGGAGCCGACCGGTGCAATCGCGCAGCGCCTGGGCCAGCGCAGGCTCGGCTTCGAGCAGCGGCCAGACCTCAAGCAGGGCGTCAGCCGCCGCCCGCGCCGCCTCACTCAGCACCACAGTGGGAACCAGCCTGCGGACCGCTGCCTGCACGACCGGGTGAACGGCCACCAAGCCAGCCACGGTCGCCTGATCGATCTTCACCAAGCCGGACTGGACGAGGTTGCCCAGGCCGGCCCAGGCATGCTTCGGATCGGCTGCCGCCCCATTGCCGCGACCCGAGAGGTAGCCGCACGCGGCCCGGCTGATCAGCACCTGGGCAGGAAGTCCGGCCGGGTCAAGGACGGCGGCCAGGGCAAGAACCGGCCGGGCCGCTCCGGCCGGCGGCCGCTGATCGGCCCGGTCGAGTGCCAGCGACCACACCACCTCGGCCGGCGACACTGAAGCGTCCGCAGCCCGGCCGACCAGTTCCTGCCTGCGGCCGGCGAATCTGAGCCGATATTCGCGGCAGGTCAGCGTGGTACCCGCCATCGTGGCCGTCGCCAGCGCGAGTGCTAGCGGCATATAGCCGAGATCGGCGGCGAGATCGAGCGCCTGGACCCGCTGGTCCGAGTTGTCGTACAGCCGGGCGGTCAGGTAGGCCAGCGCCTCGCGCCGGCTGAACTCCCCGATCGGGCAGGTCCGTGCGCCGCGTTCAGCCAGCTCGGAAAGGTCGGCCGAGGGACGGCAGGTGACCAGCGCCTGCCCGGCGGCACCCACCGGCCAGAGCCCGCGAACCGTGGCCGGATCCAGCACGTCGTCAAGGACGACGAGCCAGCGGCGATCGGTACGGACCAGCCAGTCCAGGAATCGCATCGCGGCCGCTTCTGGCAGGGCGCCGCGATCTGCCAGACCGATGTCGCTGGCCGCCTGAGCGTAGCCGACCAAAATGGCCGACCGGCTGGCCGCGTTGATCCATACCTGCAGGTCAGAAATTCGTGATCGCCAGTGCCCTTGCAGCACGGCGGCGGCCAGCTGAGTCTTGCCGTAACCACCTGGGCCGACCAGGATGGTCATCGCCTGGTACTCGCCGCCAGGCCGCCCGGCCGGTTCGACAAGGACAGGATTCGCGTCAATCCCGTAGCCGGTTTCCGGCCGCGGGCTGAAGAAGTCGGCGAGGGCGGGCACCCGGCCCGAGCAGATCGGCCAGGCGGCGTCAGGCAGCGACCCGGTGCCACCGGGCTGCCACCTGACATTCTGATCGATCATGACCGCCTGATCAGTGAAGTGGGCACCGCTCCGCTAGCTCTGTTTGACATCACAAACATTACGACGGGATGACAGGCAATAGGTGGTTACCGCCTGATGTTGGCCGAAAGACCGATCTGGATCATGGTCTCGCGATTACCCGTGATTGCTCCGGAATCCGGCAGGTACGAATCGCCCGAATTTCCGCACCCGAGATTCCCGGCCTGGCAGCTAACGGCGCATCCGGCGCCACAGCGGCCGGGGTACCAGACGCAGGACAGCGGCGGCGGCACCGAGACTGCGCGGGATCCACAGCTGCGTCGAGCGGCCCTCAAGCGCCTCGGCGACAGCGGCCCCCACCTGTGCGGGCGTCGATGACAGCGGAGCCGCGCTCATGCCTGCGGTCATCCGCCCCGTCACGAAACCGGGCCGGACCAGCAGGACCCGCACGCCACTGTCGGCCAGGGCATCGGTCAGGCCGCGGGCAAAGGCGTCCTGGCCCGCCTTGGCCGCGCCGTAGACGAAGTTGGCCTTCCGCGGCCGGATCGCGGCGATCGACGACAGCACCACGATCGTGCCGCGCCGCTGCGCCCGCATCTTCGACGCCACCGCGAGCAAGGTGGTCACGTGACTGGTGAAGTTGGTGTCGATCATGCGCGCCGCCAGAGCGGGGTCGCGGTCGAGTTCCTGCTGGGCGATGAGCACGCCCGTCGCCGCGATCGCCAGATCGACCGGGCCGCCGGCGAAGACCTGCTCGATCAGCTCATGATGGGACTGCGTAGCCAGCGCGTCGAAGATCACCGGCGTGCACGGGTAGGGCAGTTCCTTACCCGCCGCCGCCAGCCGCTGCTCGTCTCGCCCGGCCAGCAGGATCTCGCTGTCGCTCGGCATCCGCAGCGCCGCCAGGATCGCCAGGCCGATCTCGCTGGTGCCGCCTAGCAGCAGGATCCGAGCGGGCCTGCCTAGATTGTCGAACATTCACAGCTCCCTTTGCCTGCGGCGGGTCCGGTCAGTCAGCTGGTGCTCCGGCCAGCTGGTGCTCCGTCAGCACGGACAGCGGGCCTACAGTCCAAGCGCGAACAGCACCAGCCAGGCTAGCTCGCAGCAGACCATCAGCGGATCACGCGCGATAAGATCCTCGACCGGCTTGCTTGTGGCGCGCGCGGTCAGCCGGTCGAACCGAGCCAGCGCCGCGGCCAGCGGGATCGAGCTGACCAGATGCCAAGTCCGGGATCCCGACTGCGGCTGGTAGAAGGCCCAGAGCAGGTAGGAGGCAACCATGATCACCGAAACGGCGCGCTGAGCCAGCCGCAGTGCCTGAGCTGAGTATCCGCGCATGGCCGGCCGGTGCGTGGCCGCGTCCGTGCCGAGCACCGTCAGCTCCGTGTACCGCTTGGCCAGCGCGACCATCAGCGCACCCAGGCTGCAGACCAGCAGGAACCAGCCGGATGGCGGAACATGCGTCGCAGCGGCACCGCCAACGACCCGCAGCACGAAGCCGGAGGCGACGCAGGCGAGTTCCACGAAGGGCACGTGCTTGAGACCGGCCGAGTACAGGAAGGAAATGATCAGATAAGCGGCGATCGTCGCCGCGAGCAATGGCTCGCTGATCGCGAAGCCAGCGCCCAGCGCGGTCAGCACCAGGCCGGCAGCGAGCGCCACCGCATGCCGCACAGGCAGCAGGCCGGCCGCCACCGGACGGAATCTCTTATAGGGGTGGCCCCGGTCCCGCTCGGCGTCGACCACATCGTTGATCAGGTAGACCGCGGAGGACGCGGCGACAAACGCGGCCGCCGCGACCAGGGCGTACCAGAACCCGTCACGGCGGCCGACCGTGTCACCAGCCAGCGGCGCTGCGAAGACGAGCAGGTTCTTCGGCCACTGCCGCGGGCGGGTGGTCTGCAGGACCGCCTTGAGCCAGCGGACCGGCGCGGCGATGCGCGCTGAACTGCCATTCTGCGGCTCAGCAAGTTGCGCCGCTGGGGTAGGAACTGTCATCGGGCGTAGACCGCCGTGAAGTCTCGGTTGGAGGTGCTGTAGTACCTGTCGGCCGGTTGAAGCTGATTGTTCAGCAGGTTAACCGGTGTCGGGTCGGCCGGATGGTTTTTCGGCAGGTAGTACATGAACGATGTCCAGTCCGGGTTGATGTCGAGCTCCATCGCAGTCACCGCGCCTGCCCGGCGGAGCAGGCTGGCCAGCGTCTGCGCGTTCAGCGCCGGCCCGTAGACGAAGATGATCCTGCCATCGGAGGTGATGCCGATGCCGGACCGCCAGACGTAGTAGCCGCCGCCGAGTGTCGCTCCCCAGGTGGAAACGACATCGCTGTTGACCGATGCCGGGATCTGGCCATCCCTGATGATGAGGTTGAGATTCTGCCGGACGGCTGCGACTTGCGGCCCCATGTGCAGGCTGCCGTAGCCCCAGGACCCGATTCGCAGCTCGCCGTTGCGGTAGTAGACCTCGGAAGCCGCGCCCCTGACCAGCGAGCCGTCATAGTGGCCGTTGAGGTAGAAGCCGCCACCCGACGAGGCGATCCGGAAGCCGCTGTTGAAGGTCGCAATCAGGCCGGTGCGCTCGCCCTGCGGGAGGTACATCGGAGCACCCCAGTTGCCGTAGCCGGGGTCTTCCGACCCGGGCCGCAGGCTGAACTTGAGCAGCCGCTGGTCCATCGAGACGATGCCCGCGTAGTAGGACGAGTAGATCCTGCTCTCCCGCACGTAGGTCTTAAGGACCGCAGGGACACCCTTGACCCAGCCGACCACCTTCCAGACACCCTCGTCTGGCAGCGGCCTGCCAGCGGGCGAGCCGATATTGGCCGGGATGATCGGCTCGAGTCCGTGGTAGTGCTTCTTCTGCACCAGCTGCCCGCCCAGCTTGTTGAAGGACACATTCGGGTTGCCGCCCTTCTTCGGCGGGTTGTAGCTCAGCCACTCACCGAAGGTGACCAGCGGACCCATGTCGTGGTCGCGGGCCCACTCGGCGATCCGCTCGGCAACGGTACCGCCGCCGGGCACGGTGAGCGCGTGACCCAGCGACCAGCCAGTGACGAAGACAAAGGTCGCGACCAGCGCAAGCACGACGCGCAGCACGGGGCCACCGTGCCGTCGCGGCGGCCGGCGGCGCACCGGTCCGCCCGGCATCAGCTGCACCTGTCGGCCAGGTGCTACTGGTCGAGCCACCCAAGTCTCCCTCGTCGCGTGCGGACCAGGCTGCCGGACTCGGCAGGCCAGTGCTGACCGGCAGCTGGACCTGAACCCAGGGCGGTCACTTCATGCGACGGCCCGGGCGGCCCGGCCCGAGCGCGCGAAAGACGCGTCACGGCCGGGCGCCTCCTTGTGTGGCTTCCAGTATCCCGGTCGCCAGCGAGCAGCCAGGGCCAGGGTAGCCGCCGCAGGCTCGGTCCTCGGTAAGTACCCGAGCACTCAGCAGCGGAACCCACAGATCGAGCCTTCCCATCTGCCCCTTCACTTCACTTGCCACATCACTGCCCACACCAGACCCAGGTCACGAGCCGCGCTGTTCCACCGGCCGGGTCGGCGGCTCCACGCTGTACCACTGTGCTCGCATTGCGACCAGTTAGCAGCCTATCCACCAGCGCCGTGTGCGGCAGGACATCGGAGACCGGACCGGGCCACGCGGTCCGTTATTTCAGGTCGTAGTGCACCACCAGGACAACGACCGCGCGGTTCGGAGGGTTTCCTGCCGCGGTCCGCAGGATTCCGGTCCGCGATCCGGCGGGTTCCCTGCCAGCGTCAATGCGGAGTTCCCTGCGGTCCATCCAGCACAGTCCCGGCAACGGAGCCGACAACTGCCCGGTTAGGCTGTCCGGCGACAACTTCGGCGGGAGGATCAGTAATGAGCGACGGCAGCGGCAGCATCCAGCGGACCCTGGTCCTGGTCAAGCCGGACGCTGTGGCCCGCGGCCTGACCGGGCGGGTGCTGGCGCGGTTCGATGACGCCCTGCTCAAGATCGTCGCCGCCAAGATGGTGTGGATGGACGCCGATCTCACCAGGCTGCACTACTTCGATCTCGAGGAGCGGTTCGGAGCTGACGTTTATCAGCTGATGGCCCGATTCATGCAGTCAGGCCCGGTCATCGCGATTGTGCTCGAAGGCGTCGGCGCGGTGGCCTGCGTGCGCAAGCTGGTCGGCTCGACCTACCCCGATGAGGCCGCGCCTGGCACCATCCGCGGCGACTTCGCGAACATGAGCAGGGCCTACGCCAACGCTCACCACCTGCCGGTGGCCAATCTGGTGCATGCGTCCGGCAATACGGAGGAAGCCGAGCGGGAGATCGACGTCTGGTTCGCCAAATCGGAGCTATTCGACTACTCAAGCGCCGCACAGCAGTTCGCGTCCTGATGCACGACAGCCGCCAGCGTCGGGTCCCTCACCTCGGCGAGCACCTGATTTCTGCCGCGGGCACGAGCCGGTGCTGCCCATCGTTATGCATCCGATAGCTTTCGGGATCCCGCCGCAAACACCGGGTCAGGCACGTGCGCTGGCCGCTGGTGTGATACCTCGGTGCTATGGAGCCGACGGGTAACGAGCCGGACAAGGTCGCCGAGGCTGCGCTTGAGGCGGTCTCCGAGGCTGTCGAGCTTGCGGACCGGCGCAGACCGCGTGGCCGGCTGCTGAGCCGGAGGCGGCTGGCCGGACGAGCGGAGCGTGCCAGGGGCGTGCGACAGCTCGGTGGCGTGCTGGGCAGCGCGGCCCGGCGCGGCGCGCACGTCACCAGGCGAGGCGTTGCCTCGGGCAGCCGCTGGCTGAGCGGACAGGTCATCGCCATGGCGCCCCGGCTGCCGGTTCGGGACCTCGCTGTGCTGCGCGCTCAGTTCCCAGGCCGCTCCCCAGAGGAATTGGCTGACGCGCTGATCGATGGCGCGGCACGGGCTTCTGCGGCGGTCGGTGCCGCGGTCGGTGCCTGGGCGGTGCTGCCGTTCCTCCCCGCGGCGGGCGCGGAGATCGCAACCGAGACCCTGTCGGTGGTCGGCATCGAGATCAAGCTCGTCGCTGAGCTGCATGAGGTTTACGGGATGCGGGCCCCGGGCGGGGTTATCGACCGGATGACCTCGTACGTGGGCGCGTGGGCGCAGCGCCGGGGCGTCGCCCTGGCGCCTGGCGGCCTGGTGCTCGCGGCCGGCTCTCCGCTCGGGCGGCAGCTGCAACGGCGACTGGCCGCACGGGCCGGCCGCAGCATCTTCTCACTCGGGCCGCTGCTCACCGGGGCTGTGGCTGGCGCCATGATCAATCGCAGAGAGACTCGCAAGCTCGGCCGGATGATCCGCGACGACCTGCGCAGGCGGTCACCACACCGGGTCGGCTGGCCGGACTGAGAATCCGCGGTCTGACGCGTCAGGCCGGCCCGGCGAGCGGCGCCGACTCCTCGGCCGCCTCGCCAGGCCCAGGCGTCTCCCCGCCAGGCCCAGGCATCTCCTCGCCCGACTCGCCCAGCCCAGCCGTCTGCTCTGCTGGCACTGCCCGGCCATCATCTGGCCTGCCCATCCAGCGCTGCAGCCAGGCAATCTGCTCAGCGAGCACGTGCAGCACCGACTCGCGCGCGAGGTAGCTGTGGTCCTCGTGGGGCAAGATCACCAGCCGAGCCGTCCCGCCGGAGCCCTGGATCGCCTGGAACAGCCGCTCCGACTGGACCGGGAAGGTGCCGGAGTTGGCGTCGTCGGCTCCGTGCACGAGCAGGATCGGCGCGCTGATCTGGTCCGCGTAACGGAACGGCGAGACCTGGTCGTAGACCCAGGGCGCTTCCCAGAAGCTGCGCCGCTCGGTCTGGAAGCCGAACGGCGTCAGGGTGCGGTTGTAGGCGCCGCTGCGGGCGATCCCGGCGGCGAAGAGGTCCGTATGCGCCAGCAGGTTCGCCGTCATGAAGGCGCCGTAGCTGTGGCCGGCCACGGCCACCCGGGTCGGGTCGACCACGCCGAGTTCGGTGAGCCCGCGGATATGCGCTGCCGCGGCCGAGCTGATCTGCTTGATGTAGGTGTCATTCTTGGTCTCGGGGTCGCCGACCACCGGCATGGTGGCATCCGCCAGCACGGCGAACCCGCGCAACACGAACCAGGCTGGGTCGGCGGCCGTCAGCCGGGTGAACCGCTGGCTGCTGCCGCGTACCTGACCGGCCGTATCGGCGTTGCCGAAGTCCTGCGGATACGCCCACAACACGAGCGGCAGCCTGCCATCGCGCTCGGGGTCGTAGCCGGGGGGCAGGTGCAGCAACCCGGACAGTAGTACCCCGTCACCGCGATCGGTCACGACCAGCCGCTTCTCCATCCCGGTGAGCTGCGGATGCCGATCGGGCCAGCCGGTCAGCGCCCGGGTGTGGCCATCGCCGATCGCGACGACCCGCAGGTTGGGCGGCTCGGTCGGGCTCTCGTGCCAGATCACCAGCTGTTCCCTGGTGCCTTCGGCGAAGCAGACCGGCGCCTGATAGGCATCCGGCTGGCTCTGGAACAGCCTGGTCGTCTCCCCCGTTGCCAGGTCGCGCAGGTCAAGGAACGGGCGGTCCCCATCCGGGGTCGAGCCGCCGCCCCGCAGGTAAATGGCCGCGCCATCCTGGAGTGCCGTTTTGCTGCCGTCCGGATGCACCCAGATGAGCGGCGAGCCCGGGTCGCCGTAGGCATCGTCCTCGGCAAGTTCGAAGACGATCCGGTTCCGCTCCGGCGCGGACAGGTCGCATTGCCAGGAAGCCAGCCACCGCCGTTCCCGGTCGTGCTCGGTGAGCAGCAGGTTATCCGGAGCATCCAGGTGCATCCAGCCGAGGCAGCGATGCGCAACCTTGAACGCCAGCGCCGGCTCCAGGTCGAATGGCGCGGCCAGGCACATGATCGCGTCCCGATGCTTGGCCGGAGCGACCGGGTCGCCGCCGTCGAGTGCCTCCGTCCAGATCAGCCTGGCCGGTGCCCGCTCATCCCAGGAGATCCGCCGTGGGCCGACGGGCACCCCCATCCGCGGCACCTCGTCACTGACCGGCAGGTCGGCGACCACCCTGACCAGCGTTCCGGCCGCCGTCCAGACCTCGGTCCGCCTGGCGAAGTAACCGTAGGGCACCCGGAACGAGAATGGCCGCTGCAGCCGATGCACCAGCAGGAACTGCCCATCCGGGGACTCCTCGAGCAGCTGGTACAGGCCGGCTGGCCCCAGCTCGACCGTCGCGCCAGTCGCCGGATCCACCCGCAGCGGGATCGTCGTCGCCAGTTCCTCGAACCTGTCCTCATCGGCCTTGGTGCGGAGCAGGTTCTGGAAGGTTGCCATCTGCGACTGCTTGCCTGACGTCTCCTCGATCCGCGGCTCGATCGGCTCGGTCGGCTCGGTCGGCTCGGTCGGCTCGGTCGGCTCGGTCGGCTCGGTCGGCTCGGGCGAGCCGGTCTGCGCCGACCCAGATCGCCCGGTCACGCCAGGTAGCCCGGTCGGCGCCGCGCGGCCTGACCCGGCAGCGGCCGGCGCGCCGAGTGCGAGGAGCGACTGGCCGTCCCTGGACCAGCTGACCGTGCCGCCGAGCATCGGCGGCTCGGCACCAAGCACATCGCGCACTCGCAGACCCTGAAGCTGCGCCACCGTCGCGGTCCGCGCGTCGCCCACCCACACCCCGATGCCGTCAGGCTCATCGATCGTGAACGCGAACCGCTCGCCGTCCGGCGCCCAGACGGGCACGCTGACCTGGGCGTCCGGAGGCAGCTTGAGCGCTGTCTGGCTGCCATCACTGACCCTGAGCACGGAAAGCCCGGTGAACCTGCGACCCCGCTTCCTGCGGCCGCCGACCGGGTCCAGCCGCAAGCCGGCCAGCGCCAGATGCGGCCTGGCCCGCATCGCAATCGGAGGATGGGCCTGATAGTCCAGCAGGACCAGGAAATGCCCGCCGGGAGCGGGCAGCGCGACCGGGGTAGGCGGCGCGTCAATGGCTGAAACGATATCGCTGTCTGGGACCGAGAACGGCAACGGGAATCCTTTCACTGGGCCCGGTGAACTGCGCGAGCCCACACCGGCAGCTTAGTGTCTGAGCTGACTATGTGCGCGCGGCAGCACGGCGCATGACCTCGCCCGGGCCGTCGTCAGCCTGCGCCTGGCGAAGCCGATAGCGTAGGCAAGCATGATCGAAGAGCGAACGCGGCGACTGCTGGATGTGCGGCTGGCCCAGGATCAGGCCGAGCAGCGACTGCCGTCGGTGGCGGCCGGGCTGGCCCGCGACGGCGAGCTGGTCTGGTCGGCCGGAGGCGGCCAGGTCGGCGGGCAGTGGCCCGACTCCGACACCCAGTACCGGGCTGGCTCGATCACCAAGTCCTTCGTGGCCGTGGCCGTGCTCCGGCTTCGGGACGCCGGCCGGCTGAGCCTGTCCGATCCGATCGGCAGCTATCTCGACGTCGGCGCGGCCGCGCCGATGACCATCGGCCAGCTGCTCTCGCACTCGGCCGGGCTGCGGGCCGAGACCGCGGGTCCCTGGTGGGAGCGGACGCCAGGATCGTCGCTCGGCGATCTGGCGGCGTCCTCGCTTGGCGAGGACGCGGCCAGATTCCGGCCCGGCCGGCGGCACCACTACTCGAACGTGGGCTACGGCCTGCTCGGCGCCCTGATCGCCGCCCTGGCTGGCCGACCGTGGCACGAGGTCGTCGCCGACGAACTGCTCGCGCCGCTGGAGATGCGCCGCACCACGACCAGGCCGCAGCCGCCGCATGCCACCGGCTACGCGGTGCACCCGCACGCGGACGTGCTGCTCACCGAGCCCGAGCACGACGCCGGGGCAATGGCGCCGGCCGGGCAGCTGTGGACCACGGTCGCTGACCTGGCCAGGTGGGGCAGGTTCCTAGCCGGTGACTCCGCCGGGCTGATCGCCAGCACCACACTGGCCGAGATGCGCGAGCCGATCGTCATCGCCGAGCAGCCCGGCGCGGCGTGGTCGGCCGGCTACGGGCTCGGGCTGCAGCTATGGAACTCCAGCGGCATCAGGTACTACGGTCACACCGGCTCGATGCCCGGGTTCGTCGCGATCCTGCAGATCACCGATGGCCCGGGCGCCGACACGGCAATCGCGGCCGCCAACTCGACCACCGGATTCGGCCGGACGCTCAGCTCCGACCTGCTCGCCATCCTGGCCGACCGCGAACCCCGCTGCCCGCCGGCGTGGACACCGGCGCAGGTCAGCGACGACCTGCTTGGCCTGCTCGGCACCTGGTACTGGGGGCCGGCCAGTACACCCTTCAGCTGGCCGGCGACACCCTGGAACTTCAGCGCGAGGGCGAGGACGGGCGGGCGATGCGGTTCCGCCAGGACGCCGACGGCCGCTGGCACGGCATCGACGGCTATCAGGCCGGGGAGCCGCTGGTCCCGGTTCGCGGCAAGGACGGCATGGCCACGGCGCTCGACATCGGCTCGTTCATCTACACCCGCACGCCTTACGACCCGGCGGCACCGGTCCCCGGCGGTGTCGATCCCGCAGGCTGGCGGGCCAGCACCGGCTGATCATGCCATTGATTCATAACGGCTCGCGGGCGCCAGTGCGGTTGCGAAGGAGTAATGTAAGCGTAAAGATTTGAAGATTTTGGCTCGGCGAGGTAGACACGCCAGACCTGTCGAGCTACTATCGGGTGGGTCTGGTGCGGTGCTTCTGGTGCACTAGGTGGCCTACCTGTATCACTGTGGCGGCTCAGTCTCAACGGGGAGATGGCGCCAGTGATCGGAAGCCGAGACACTCCAAACTTACTGGCGATCTGATTCGGCTTTGCGGCGGGATGCTGCTGATAGCCGGATCGCGTGAGAAGGCTGACAACTATGAGCGGACGGCTCTCCCTTGGCGACGTGCCTGCCGGGGACGCTCAGCACGAATACTCCCGCGCGGTCTGGCGCACGAGTACCCCGTGCAACGCATATGGCACCTGTGTCCAGGTCGCTCAGCTTCCTGGCGGTGACTTCGCTGTGCGGGACAGCAAGGACTCTGGCGGACCGGTTCTGAGGTTTACCTCGGCCGAGTGGCGCGACTTCGTGTCCGGCGTCCAGGCCGGCGAGTTCAACGCTTAGGGCGAGTTCAACGCTTAGCAGACTCGCCTGCTAAGCAAGCTCACCTGCTAAGCGCCGTTTCCCATCTGGGCGGCCGGCTGGCAGCCGCAGGTTGCCGGGTCATGGTTTGCTGGCTCGTGCCTGGCCGCCAGTAGCGGCAATGCGCTGATCACATCGTGTCTGCCCTGAGCGTGACCCGCCTTCCAGGCGTCGATCTCCAGCTTGAACTGAGCGGCCCTGATCCGCGCTCGTGCCGCTTCGGCCCTGGCGTAGCTGACTTCCTGCTGCGCCTGGACCCTGATCCGGTCGATCTCGGCATTGGCCCGCTTGATGATCAGCCAGCAGCTCACCGCGACGCCAGAGCTTGCCCAGCAGATGATCTCCAGGAACTCCATACCCTCACCTCCTCCCCTCCTTGATTCTCAGTGTGGGCACTTACCCGAAATCTGCAAGATGCAGTGCAGTTATCGCGTCAAATCTTTATGATTTCGTCACCCCCCGCTCTGAGGGAGGCTCTAGGCTGTCGCTGATTGGCTCGGCCAGCGGGTGCGCATTCGGCAACGAAGGAGGTCGACCAGATGCCCGATCATGGCGGCCCTTCAGTTCGCCGCCGCCGACTCGCCGCGGAGCTGCGCCGACTGCGCGAGGAGCTGGGCCTGACCGGCGAAGAAGTCGCCGATACTCTGCAGTGGTCCGCTTCCAAGATCAGCCGGATTGAGACATACCGGACCGGTGTCAAATCTGCCGACCTCGGCAAACTGCTTGATGTCTACGGCGTGCCACCAGAGCACCGTGACGAGTTGCTCGCGCTGACCCGTGAGCCTCGGCGCAAGGGCTGGTGGGAGGCGTATACCGACGTCCTGCCTCCGTGGTATGCCGCTTACATCGTGCTGGAGTCAGAGGCCGAGAAGATCATGTGGTGGAGTCCCGAGCTGGTCAATGGCCTGTTGCAGACCGAGGGTTATGCCAGGGCGGTGACCGGCACCATGGGAGCACCAACGGATCCACCAGGGGAGATCACTCGCCGGATCCAGGCCCGACTGCGGCGTCAGCGCATCCTGGGCGGTGACGGCCCGACCAGCGTCACGTTCGTACTAGACGAATCGGTGCTGATGCGGCGGCTTGGCGACCGCCAGGTCATGCGCGATCAACTCGAGCACTTGATCAAGGTAGCAGCGCTGCCGAACGTCGCGCTGCACGTGCTGCGGCTAGCAGACACCCATCCAGTTGGGGGTGGCGGCGGCTTCGCGCTGATGCAGTTTCCTGCCGTTCCCGGTATCGGTCCGGCCTCTGACGTCGTCTACATCGAACAGCTTGGCAGAAGTGCGCTGTACGTCGAGGACGAGGCCGAGACTTACCAGTACCGACTTGCGTTCGAGCGGTTGGTCAGCGAGGCGCTCGATCCGGCGCGTTCGCGGGAGCTGATCGAGACGATCAAGCACGAGCTGTGGTCGTAGCGACGGACCGCGAGCTGATTCCATGAGACAATGCAGTCGCATGGATTGATCCATCGAGTGGACAGCATGGCATAGCCCGAGCTAATCTCCAGGGGCCCGTTACCTCTCCGGCGATCGATGATCTCTGTGACCATTTCTCGATAAGAAGATAGCGACCGGTTCGTAACCTTGTATCCAGGTACCGTGTTTTAACCGGCGATTTGCTCCGGCTGCGCGCCAATCGTGGCGGCAGCCCGGACCACGTAAGAAGGCGACAACTATGAGCAGACGGCTCTCTCACGTCGATATGCCGACCAGGAACGCTCAGGACGAATACTCCCGCGCGATCTGGCGCACGAGTTCCCGGTGCGGAGCGTATGGCACCTGCGTCGAGGTCGCCCAGCTTCCGGGCGGCGACGTCGGCATGCGGGATAACAAAGACCCAAGCGGTCCAGTGCTGAGATTCACCACTGCGCAGTGGCGCGACTTCGTGTCCAGCGTCCATTCCGGGGAGTTCGACCAGTAGCGTCCGGTCTATTTGGCCGGACTCGGGCCCGCATAGTGCCGGTCAGCTGAAAAGAGCAGCTCAACATCGCGACTTGAACAGGCGAGAAACAATGGCTGCCGCGGATGATTAGTCATCGGCGGCCCGCCGTTTCGGAAAAACGAGGTGGCCCGCCCCGGCTCGGGAGCGAGCCACCTCGCATCTAGGGACGGCCAGTACCAGCAGTAGGCGCACTCGTGCGCCGGCGGCTAGTACCAGCCATAGTCGCACTCGTGCGCCCATGCGTTGGCCGGCGAGCCGTAGCGTGACTTGATGTAGCCCAGGCCCCACCGGATCTGGGTCCTTGCGCTGGTCCGCCAGTTCCGGCCTGCCGAGGCCATCTTGCCGCCTGGCACTGCCTGCGGGATGCCGTAGGCACCGGAATACGGATTGGTCGCGTACACGTTCCAGCTGCTCTCTCGTTCCCACAGCCAGTTCAGGTACCTGAACTGGTACCGCGGCCGCCAGCCGAACCGGTGCATCATCAGCCAGGCGATCCGCTTGGCGCTATAGCGGTGATGGTGCCGCTGGTAACTGGCCAGGCCATAACTGTGGCCAAACCGCGGCGCCGAGATTGCCTCAGTGGTGCTTGCTGTGGCGGAATTCAGGACCCGCACCGCGGTGGCGGCGCTGGTCTGGTGTGCCGGGTTGACCGGCTGGGCTGCGGCGGTGGCTGACCAGCCGCTGGGGGCGGCGATGCCCGCCAGGGTGAACGCGGGAGCAGTGAGAGCGAGGGCGATTCTGGACGTGAACGTACGGTTCAGCATTCGCAGAGGGGACAACGTGAACCTTCGGTCGGGCGCGCTCGGGGGCGCACTCAACTTTCACCCGGGGCGCGGGGCCGACCCTCAGCTGAGAGTCAGGCCGCGGCGTGCGGACGCGGCGCAGGTTCAGGGCGACGACGGGTTACAGTTGGTAACTCGCCACGCACGCGGGGTGCCGTCGAGCCCCCACTGTGCCTTATGTTCCAGGCTTAAGCACGCCGAATCGCCGAGATTGGCGTTATGAAATGCATCACACCGCCGGAGCGGAATGCTCCAGTACTCCGGTAACTCTCGATACTCCGGTAACTCCCGCGACTCGGGATACTCCGGTAACTCATGGTATTTCTGATACCACCGGTGCCTGAGTGATTCTCCACGACCGGCACTGCTCGGCGAAGGCTGGCAGGTGCCTGACCGCGAACTCGGCGGCCGACCAGGTCTGTGGCAGCACCAGGTCGCTCCTGGTATAGCGGAAGGTCAGGGCGCGGGCGGCATCGGCGAGCTCGACCGGCATCAGGTCGTACTCGGCATCCTCATAGGCATCGAGAATCCGCCAGTCTGCCTCGGACAGGCCAGTCAGCAGGATGCCGGTAGCCAAGCCGCCGTCGGCGACGGCGTCGGCGGTAACCAGTCCTGGGTAGCTGAGCCGTCGCAGGCAGGCTGCCCGCCAGCCGGCTACCGCGGCCGGCCGGTGCTCGGGCACCCGGCCGAGCAGGGCGCCGAGCACTTCGGCGAACTGCAGCGTGCCGTAGGCGAACAGATCCGCGCGCCCGGCCCGGACCCGGCCGATCCAGTCGCCGCGCAGCCCGTCCCGGCCGATCCAGTCGCCGGCCAGCACCTCCCGGCCGCCCGTGCCCTCCAGCCCGTCCCGGCCGATCCGGTCACCGGCCAGCACCTCCCGGCCGCCCGTGCCCTCCAGCACGTCCCGGCCGACTGCGCCGTCCAGCCATGCCATGAATGTCAGTATGCCGTCAGGGCTCGGATCGCCGCGACCACCGTGTCCACAGTGGGAATGACCTGCTGCTCAAGCACATCGGCAAACGGCAGCGGCACGCAGGCGGCGGCTACCCGGCGGACCGGCGCGTCGAGCAGCTCGAAACCCTCGTCGGCGACGATCGAGGCGACGGTGCCGCCCCAGCCGCCCTGGTACGGGTTCTCCTCCACGATCACCAGCCGGGAGGTGCGCCCGAGCGACTCAAGCACGGTCCGCATGTCCAGCGGCACCAGGCAGCGCAGATCGATGACCTCGGCCGAGATGCCTTCGGCAGCCAGCCGCTCCGCGGCGGCGAGCGCGAGCGGCACGGTAGCGGCCAGGCCCACCACCGTGACGTCCGCGCCGTCTCGCGCAACGGCGGCCTGGCCGAGCGGAACGACGTGCCCATCCGGCGCCGTCGGGCCCTTCGTCGCGAACAGGCCCTTGTGCTCGAAGAAGACGACCGGGTCGTCGCTGCGGATCGCCGATGCCATCAGCCCGATCACATCGGCCGGCGTGGACGGCGCCGCGATCTTCAGCCCGGGGATGGTGAGCGTCCAGTTCTCGGTGGCCTGGGAGTGCTGCGCGCCGAAACCCAGGCCGCCGCCATTAGCGGTACGCACCACCAGCGGCACCGTCACCTGCCCGCCAGTCATGTACCGCATCTTCGGTATCTCGTTGGCCAGGTAGTCCCAGCAGCAGGCGAAGAAGTCGGAGAACATGATCTCGGCAACCGGGCGCAGCCCGGTCATCGCCGCTCCCATGGCCAGGCCCGCAATGGCCTGCTCGGAGATCGGAGTGTCCCAGATCCGCTCCGGGCCGAACTCGCCGAACAGCCCCGCGGTGGTCTTGAACACTCCTCCGGCGGCGCCGATGTCCTCGCCCAGGCACACGATCGCCGGATCGCGGCGCAGTTCCCTGGCGAGCCCCTCGGCTACGGCCTCCCGGTAGGTGATCACGTCCGCCATGTCGAACCTCCGTCTGCCCATACATCGGTGAACGCCTGCGCTGGATCTGGCCCGGGTGCTGCCTTGGCCGCGGCCACCGCCTCGGCGACGAGCAGCGCGGCCCGCTCGTCGGCGGAGTCCGCCGAGGCAGCCGGAACGCCGAGCGCGGTCAGCCTGGCGCGGGCGATGTCCAGCGGGTCACGTCGCATCCACTCCCGTACCTCGTCGGCCGGCCGGTAGGTCGCCGGATCGGTGCGGCTATGCCCGAAATGCCGGTAGGTTCGCGCTTCAACCACGGTCGGGCCCTGGCCCGACCTGGCCCGGTCCACCGCGCGGCCGACGGCGTCAGCGACGACCACCACGTCGTTCCCGTCGATCACTTCAGCGGGCAGGCCGTAGCCGGGAGCACGGTCCGCGGCTGGATTGGCGACCGAGGTGACCGTGCCGATCGGCGTGTACTCCATGTAGAGGTTGTTTTCGCAGATGAACAGCACCGGCAGGGCCCAGACCGCGGCGATGTTCAATGCCTCGTGGAACGCCCCGATGTTGGTGGCGCCGTCGCCGAAGAAGGCGACGGCGACCTGGCCGGTGCCCCGGATCTTGGCCGACCAGGCCGCCCCAGCGGCGATCGGCAGGTGCGCGCCGACGATCGCATAGGAGCCGAGCATCCCGGCCGACGCCTTGGTCAGGTGCATGGAGCCGCCCTTGGCCTGGCACACCCCGGTCGCCTTGCTCATCAGTTCGGCCAGGCACTCCGCCGGACTGGCGCCGCGGGCCATCGCGTGATGATGGCCGCGGTAGGTGGCGAACACATAGTCGTCGGGCGCGAGCGCGGCGCTCGCGCCGACCGCCACCGCCTCGTGCCCGGCGGCAAGGTGCGTGGTGCCCTTAACCAGGCCGGCCAGGAACAGGTCGTGCGCTGCCTTCTCGGTGCGGCGGATCACGGCCATCTGCTCGTAGAGCCTGAGCAGCTCGTCGGCCCCGATGCTGCCGGAACGGAGGTCGGCGGCAGTCATGTCGTCGCTCCCGCCGATTCGCCACCGTCCATAGCTCCCCCGGGTTCCGGGGGGTCGTCCCCCCGACCAGCAACAGTGTTCAGATGGGACTGGCTCTCCCGCAGCGTGTCGAGCGCACCGCCGGCGGTCCAGTACTTGCGCCCAGCCACCAGCAGTTCCTCGGCTGGGAACTTCGTGATGACCTCGCAGCCGCTCGCCGTCACAACGACCTCCTCCTCGATCCTGGCGGCCGACCATCCGTCTGCGGCCGGCCAGTAGGTCTCAAGCGCGAACACCATGCCCTCGGTGAGTTCCTCGGGGTGGTCGAGCGAGACCAGCCTGCTGAAGATCGGCTTCTCCCAGATGGACAGCCCCACGCCGTGGCCGTACTGCAGCGCGAACGCGGCCATCTCGTCGGGAAAGCCGAAATCCTCAGCTCGCGGCCAGAGCGAGACTATGTCGCCGGTCGTCGCCCCCGGCCTGACCATGGCGATCGCGCGATCCATGTACTCGCGGCACCGGACATAAGCGTCGCGCTGGGCCCGGGAGGCGCTGCCCACCGCGAGGGTACGGTAGTAGCAGGTGCGGTAGCCCAGATGGCTGTGCAGGATGTCGAAGAAGGCCGGATCGCCGGGCCGGATCAGCCGGTCGCTGAAGACATGCGGGTGCGGCGAGCAGCGCTCGCCCGAGATCGCGTTGACTCCCTCCACGTACTCGCTGCCGAGGTCGTACAGCACCTTGCTGACCAGCCCGACACACTCGTTTTCGCGCACACCGGGACGCAGGAACTGGTACAGCTCCTGATACGCGGCGTCGACCATGGAGCAGGCCTGGGTGAGCAGGGTGATCTCATCGCGGGTCTTGATCCGACGGGCCTCAAGGAAGACCTGCTGGCCGTCCACCGTGTCGATGCCCTCGGCCCACAGCGCGGTCAGGATCGGCATCTCGGCGACGTCGACGCCGACCGGTGCATCCTCAAGTCCGCGCTCCCGCAGTTCGGTGGCCACCTTGCCGGCTACATCAGCGGCGATCCCGGCGGCCGGGTGGAAGGCACCGCGGAGCGTGGAGATGCCTGCTCTGGCGCCGGTGCGGGCAGCGCCCGCCGGCGTGGCGGCAACACCCGGCGCGTGGTGGTCCAGCCACGGGTTATACAGCTGGTGATGCCGGGCGGCTGAGCCGAAGTCCCAGACGATCGGCTCCCCGCCACGGGGCAGCAGGGCGAAGCGGATCAGCTTGTCCATCGCCCACGTGCCGATGTGCGTCGCCGACATGTACCGGGTGTTGGCCATGTCGAAACTAAGCAGCGCACCGAGCTCGGACCGCTCGAGATGTGCCTTCAGCCTGGACAGGCGTTCGGAACGCAGCCGGTCTAGGTCGACCCGCTGTTCCCAGTCGACAGCGTTCGCACCGAAGGTGTGAATTGCCATTGCCGCAACCTCGATTTCCTGGCCCGGTGAAATGCCGGAATGACGGAACTTGCATGCGCCGTACCCGGCACCAGATTCATACCAGGGCGTGGCTCGGGCGGGCACCGGCCTCACCGGCCGGAGACCGCGGCGGCCAGGCTGCTGCCGAGGTCGGCGAGCATGACCGCCGCCGCGTTGCGCCCTGGGGCGCCCGATACCGAGCCGCCTGGATAAGTCGTGGCACCGGTCTGGTACAGGCCGGCTGATGGGCATCCGGTGGCTGGCCCACCCGGCTGCCGGGCGCAGCTCGCCGGACTGGGCAGGTCCGGCGTCACCACCGTGGCAGGAGCCGTGCCAGTTATGCTCGTTCATCCGCTCCAGGTCAAGCGGGCTCTTGACGGCTGACGCCAGGATCGCATCAGCCGTCAGGTTCGGCGCATAACGGCGCAGCTCGACGAGGTTAGCCGCGGATACGTCGGCCTTCAGCTCGTCCCAGTGCTCCGGGCCGCCGGGAAGCTCGTAGGGCTGAAATCCCACCACCTTGAGCGTGTGCGCACCGTCCGGAGCCCTGGACGGATCAGCGACCGTCGGGCAGAGCACCAGCAGAACGGGGTCATCGGTGGCTATCCGTCCTGCCCTGAAGTCGGTCGCCAGCCGCAGCATCCGCTCGGCCGACTGCGGCGTGCCCGACGCGACCGGTGCGACGACGCCGGTCTGAACCGGATATGCCGGAGCGCAGGTAGTCGCATAATGACTCACGAACATCGAGATCCCTGGCTGCCAGGTCGCCACCGCATACCTGAGATCCTCGCCCCACAGCTGCGCGGGTGCCATATCGATCAGCTGCTTGATGTGAATGGTGGAAAGCACCGCGCAGGATGCCAGATAGCGCTCGCCTGCCTCGGTCTCCACGCCCGCGCACCGGCCGCCGTCCAGGACGAGCGCGGCGACCCTGGTGCCGGTCAGGATCACGCCGCCGCGGCTCTCGATCACCCGGGCGAGTGCCCGCGGCAGCGCGGCCGACCCGCCGCGCGGCAGCGTCCAGCTGTGCTGCTGCCTGCCGTAAGCGAGCGAGTAAGCGAGCAGGCCGGTACCAGGACGCTCCGGCGGCTGCATGGTCATGAAGGACATCCACAGCATGAACGCCCGGGTGTGCTCGTCGGAGAACTCGCCGGCGATTATCTCCCAGGCGGACATGGCATTCCTGCGCAGCCATCGGGAGCCGCCGCTCTGCCGGGCGAGCACGGCGCCGGGCAGCTCCCCGAATCCGATCGGCGTGTACCTGGCCCGACCGAGGTCCCCGGCGACCTGCCGGTACTCGGTCATCATCCGCCGGTAGGCGTCGGCGTCGCGCCGGGAGAACCTGGCGAACTCAGCGCAGGTCCGTTCCGCGTCACGCCACATGGTGAGCCAGGAGCCGTCAGCGAAGGGCAGATGAACGACCGGATCCGGGTGCAGGTACTCAAGCCCGAACTCGGCAAGCCCGAGCTCGTCATCGGCCAGGATCGGACTTGACTGGATCAGGTTGTGCGCGGTCGAGCAGGTGTCATGCCGGAAGCCCGGCAGCGTCAGCTCCTCCGAGCTGGTGTCGCCGCCGATATCACTCCTGGCTTCGAGCACGACGCAGGACAGTCCGGCCCTGGCCAGGTAGGCCGCAGCGACCAGGCTGTTGTGCCCGGCGCCGGCCACGACGACATCGAAGGTGTCGGTCACCAGACCACCGCCAGTACCCGCCGAGACAGCGATCTGGTCATCCGGCGAGCCCCAGCAGCCGGCTGGCGTTGCCGCCAAGGATGAGTTCCTCGTCAGCACCGGCGAGCCCAAGCGCCCTGACCTCCGCGACGGGCTGATCGGTCCCCATGTCGAACGGCCGGTCCGATCCGATCACCACTCGGTCCGCCCCGACGCAGGCCACCAGATCGGCGAGCAGCGCCCGGTCATGGGTCAGCGAGTCATAGTGAAAGCCGCGCAGCCAGGCATCGGGCCTGGCGGCCGACCGAGACCGCGCCTCCGGTCGCACCGTGAACGCCCGCCGTAGCCTGCCCCGAAGCGCTGGCAGTCCCCCGCCGCCGTGCGCCAGCAGGATCTTCAGGTCCTGATGGCGGTCAAGCACGCCGGCAGCAGCCAGGTGCGCGGCCGTGACCGTCGTCTCCAGCGGATTGCCGACCGAATTCCACAAGTAGAAATCGGCGAGGGCGGGCAGCCCGAATCCGGTTGTGGTCGGATGCACGAAGACCAGCGCTCCGGTCGCCTGGGCCGCCGCCCAGAACGGTTCGAAGGCGTCATCGCCTAGGTAAGTGCCTGACACGCTGGCTGGTATCTCGGTGCCGACTATCCCTGGCAGCCGCATCAGGGCCGCGAGACTGCGGGCCGCCGCCTCAGGCTCCTGCAGCGGCACGGCGCCGAGCGCGCTGACCGTGCCGGGCCGAGCGGCCGCCAGCGCCGACAGCGCCTCGTTCTGGACCTGGCAGATCTCCGCTGCCGCACCGATCTCCGCTTCGGTCGGGACCAGCATGATCCACGGCGACAGCAGCAGATGATCCACACCCTGCGCGGCGGCCTGAGCCAGCATCAGGTCGACGTCGGTGAACTCGCCGATGATGGAGCGCAGCACCTTGCCGCGGAAGCCCACAACCTGCCGTCCGTCCTCGCGGCGAAGCACCGGACGCCATCGCTGCGGCACCGCCGGAGTCATCATCTCGGCGGCGATGACGTGGCAGTGGCAGTCGGCGATCAATGCGGGTTCCCCGCTGCCGCGCCGGGCAGCTGGCCGACGCCGTCAGCTGGCTTGGCCGGATCGACGCTCGCGCTCACCGTGCCGCCGAGATAAAGCGCGCCGATCTCGGGATGCTCGAGCACCTCGCGGCCGGTGCCTGCCAGCCGCACCCGCCCGTTCTCCATGACCACGCCATGGCTGGCTAGCGCCAGCCCGGCCCTGGCGTTCTGCTCCACCAGCAGGATTGTCTTGCCGTTCGCGTTCATCAGCCGGATGGCGTCGAATACCGTCTTCAGCACCTTCGGGGCCAGTCCGACCGATGGCTCATCGAGGATGACCAGAGCCGGGTCAAGCATCAGGCACCTGGCGAACTCCACCAGCCGCTGCTGGCCGCCGGACAGGCTGCCCGCCTTCTGGCCGGCCCAGCCGGCCACCTCGGGGAACATCTCTTCCACGCTGGCCCGTCTGCGGGCGAGCAGTCCGTGATCTCGGAGCAGATAGCCGCCGAGCTCGATGTTCTCCCTGACCGTCATCTCCCTGAACAGGCTGTGATTCTGCGGCACGTGCACGATTCCGGCACGCATGATCTGCCTGGGGCTCTTGCCAGTCAGCGGCTCGCCGCGGAAGGTAATGGCGCCGCGCCGCGGCCGCAGCAGTCCGCTGATTGTCGCGAGCAGCGTCGACTTGCCCGAGCCGTTCGGGCCGACCACGCAGGTGATCCCGCCGTCGGTGGCCGTCAGGCTGACGTCGTGCAGCACGTCACCGCCGCCGTAGCCGACGGTGAGGCCGTCGATGACGAGAACGGCGCCGCCCACCGGCGCCGTTTGCGGCAGGCCGGTCATCTCATTCGACCGGCTCATCGTCGTCCTCCGCGATGCCGAGGTAGGCGTCAAGCACACGCGGATCATCCCTGACCGCCTCTGGCGGGCCGACCGCCACCACCGTGCCGTAGTCGAGGACCACGACGTGCTGGCACAGGCCCATCACGAACTCCATGTTGTGCTCGACGATGCAGAACGTCTTCCCTGCCGCGTTCAGCTCCCTGATCCGGTCTGCGATGAGGTGGACGAGCGACGGATTGATCCCGCCGGCCTGCTCGTCAAGCAGCACGATCGCCGGGTCGGCGACCAGGACGTAGGCAAGCTCGAGCAGCTTGCGCTGCCCGTAGGAGAGCGTCCCGGCCAAGGCGCTCGCGTGCTTGGCGATCCCGGTGAACTCAAGCAGTTCCATCGCCCGATGCCGGTCGGCCGGGCCGCCGGCTCTGGCCAGCGGGTTGCGCGCCCGGCCATGCCCGTTGCTGGTGTGCTGTGCGGCGACGAGCATGTTCTCCAGGACCGTGAGCCTGGGGAAGATCCTGGTGAGCTGGAAGGTACGGCCGATGCCATCGGCGAACACCCGCTGCGGCGACGCGTTCGTGATCTTGCGGCCGGCGAAGTAGACATCTCCCGCGTCCGGCCGCTCGTACCCGGTGATCACGTTGAACAGCGTGGTCTTGCCCGAGCCGTTGGGCCCGATCAGGCCGGTGATGCTGCCAGCCTCGACCTCGATCGTGCAGTCGCTCAGCGCGTGCACTCCGCCGAAGGCCTTGCTGATCCGTTCGGTCGCCAGCAGCGCGGTCATAGCGATGTACCCTCCGCGACCGCGCCGGAGGCCTGCGCCTGCTGGTCGGCGGCCGGCTCATTCGACCCGCGGCCGGCCGCAGGCAGGTGTGGCTCCCGCCGGGCCAGCCAGACCTGGATCTGCCCGCCTACCGTCGGAATCAGCCCGCGCGGCAGGAACAGGACCACGGCGAGGAACAGCGCCCCGAGCAGAATCTGGCTCAGGTACCCGTTGCTGAACTGGCTGGTCAGATCCTGCTGTGCGGGCTCGATGATCAGCGCGCCCAGCAGCGGGCCTGCCACCGTGGCGAGTCCGCCGAGGAACGCCATCAGCGCGACGGTCAGGTCGAAGATCGGGTTGAAACCCGAATCAGGCACTACCTGGCCGACGAAGAAGAACCAGAGCCCCCCGGCCAGCCCGGTGAGCGTCGCCGAGATCACGAATGCGGTCAGCTTCACCGGCATCGCCCGCACGCCGAGGCTCGCTGCCCGATCCTCATCGTCCCTGATCGCGCGCAACTGGAGGCCGAACCTGGATCTCCGGACCAGCCACCCGATCAGCACGGTTGCTGCGGCCAGTAGCAGCGCCATGTAGTAGAACCGCTGATTGAAGACGACTGGGCCCCAGACCAGGAACGGGGCGTACAGCCCAGCGGTACCGCCGGTGGTCTTGAGGTCGAATGCCATCAGCTGGAAGATGAAGAAGATCGCAATGGTGATCACCACGAAGGTGTGCCGCCGCACCCGGAGGGCGATCAGGCCGAACGGAATCGCGATCAGCGCGGCGACGGCCCCGGCGAGCGGCAGCAGCGCAAACTCGGCGGTGCCGGTTATCTGCAGATCCCGGGCAGCGATCCCGGCGGCATAGGCGCCGCTGCCGAAGAACACCGCATGGCCGAGCGAGATGTAGCCGCAGTAGCCGGAGAAGAGATTCCACGCGACGGCGGCGGCGATGTAGATCAGCGTGAAGAAGGCCATGCTCAGCACTAGCTGATTGGTGAACACCAGCGGGAAAAGCGCGGACGCGATCAGCGCAACAGCAACCAGGCCGATCCGCGCGCCGGTTCCGGCCCGGATGGCGGCGGCTGCTGAGCGCCGCGATGCGGGCAGCCGGGATGCTGGCAGCCCGGATCCTGGCAGCCCGGGTGCCGGTGCATTCACTGCGCCCGCACCGCCTGCCGTCCGAACAAGCCGGTCGGCTTGACCATGAGCACGATCACCAGTGCCGCGTAGAACACGGCGACGGACCAGGTGGGCTGCCAGATATCCACGATGGACTCAACCGTCAGCATGAATACGGACGCGACCAGGGCGCCGCCGATGCTGCCGAGCCCGGCCAGGATAATCAGCGCGAGCAGCCGGGAGATCAGGTCGTATCCGCTGTTCGGATTGAAGCCGCCACCGCTAGCCCCGAAAATCATGCCGCCGGCCGCCGTGACCGCGACGCCGATTCCGTAGGTCAGCGCCGAGACCCGGTTGACGTCGATGCCGACCAGGATGGCGGCCGTCCGGTCTTGCATGGTGGCGCGGACACTCTGGCCGAATCTGGTCCGGTAGAGAATCGCGTAGAGCGCGGCCACCAGGGCAACGGCCATCGCAAAGCCGTAGATCTCGATATCAGGGAGGTAGAAGCCGAGCAGGTGCACGCTCTGCGTCACGTAGGAGGCGTTGAGCGTGACGAAGTTCGGCCCGAAGGCCAGGTAGAGGAAGCCCTCGATCACGATCGCCACGGCATAACTGGCCAGCAGCGACATCGAGGTGCGCTCGCTGCCGCGCAGTGGACGGATGAATGCCCACTGAACGGTCACGCCGATCAGGAACATCGCGGGGATCGTGATCAGCAGGCCAACGAAGAGGTCGATATGCAGGTGCACGGAGAGCGCGTAGCTGAGATAGGCGCCGAGTACCACCATGACGCCCTGGGCGATGTTGATGATGTCGAGCACGCCGAAGATCAGCGTCAGACCGACGGCCATCAGCGCGTACACGCCACCGCCGAGGATGCCGTTGATCACGGCGCGGATCAGTTCTGTCGCCATCACCCGGCTCCGCTATGCGCTGCTCCGTGCACCCGCACGGTCAGCCGCTCGTCCAGGCCGGCTTCGGGGCGAGCAGCTTGACCGTGCCGGCCGCTCCGATCGGCAGCACCTGGACGAACTTGCCGTTCTGCCACTGGAACATGTAGGCGGTAAGGTCACCGTTGCGCCCGAGCGAGTCGAACTTCACCGGACCCTGGACCGAGCTCATCGTGACGCCGCTGTGCAGATACGACATGATCTTCGCGTTTACGGTGCCGTTGGTGGCCGTGATCGCCTGCGCTGCCACCTCGCCGACCGAATATGCCTCGGCCACGTCGGCGTTCACACCGGACGCGGTCCCCCCGTACTTGGCGATGTACTCGGCCACCATGGTCTGGCTCTGCGGGTTGGTCGAGCCCGGGTACCAGCCGTTCGGGACCATCATGCCGTCGGCGTTGCCTACTCCCACCACGGAAGTAAAAGCGGTGCCCTGGTCAGGTCCGGCCGCGCAGGCGAAGTACTTCGGCACGAAATGCTGCTGCTGGAATGCTTTCATGAACGCCGCCACGGTCGGCACATCCGTGGAGCCCAGCACGACCACGTCGGGATGCTTCGCTGCGACGTTGTCGGCCGCCGGGGCATAGTCGGGAACCTCCTCGGGGAAGATGTGCGAGTACACCGTCGTAATTCCGGCCTTCGACATGATGCCCTGCGCCACCTGAACCGGCGGGTAGCCGAAGATGTCGTCCGCCATCGGGTAGGCAGCGGTCTTCGGCCGCTGGCTGGCCGGCAGCGACGCAAGGTACTGGGCGAACGGCGCCAGAGTGTCCTCGATCGGCAGGGATACATCAAACAGGTTGTGGTCGGCCACATTAGCCGGGGAGCTGAAGACCGCAGGCGAGCCACCAGCGCCCTCGATGAACGCGAAACCGTTGCGAGCGGCCACTTGCTCGGCCGGGGCCGTCAGCGTGGAGGAGAATGGGCCGAAGAGCAGGTTAACGTGATCGACGCTGATCAGCTTGTTGTAGTTGTTGGTCACCGTGGTCACCTGACTGTCGTCAGGCAGCCAGACCAGCTTGACCTGACGGCCGAGCAGGCCGCCTGCGGCGTTGACGTCGTGCACCCAGAGTTCGTAGCCCTTGAGGAACGCCTGGCCGTCGGCTGAGAAGTCACCGCTCATCGACAGTGAAGCGCCGATCAGGATGGGCGACTTGGTTGCCGGGGGTGAACTGCTGCTCGAGCTTCCGCTTGAGCAGGCAGCGAGCATGGCCGTCAGGACGGCCGAGGCAATGCCGATAGACAGGAACCGGGCGCGGTGAGATCTCATCCCCGGTCCTCCTTCCGATGTGGTAGATAACCGATCAATCGCTGCTGGCGGGCTCGAGCCCGTCAGATACTTCCGCGTTCTCGCTGACCAGCTCCAGGCCGGCCGACCGGGCCTGGAGCACGAGCAGGGTGGCGAAATCGTCCTCGCCGAATCCGTAGCCGACCAGGCTCTGCACGATCTGATGCACCGCCGAGGCGACCGGGAGCGGCACCTCTTGCTGCCGGGCCGCGGCCAGCCCGAGGTCGAAGTCCTTGCGCAGCAGAGTTGCGGTGAAGGTCGGGTGGAAGTCCAGGTTCACGAAGGCCGGTGTCTTGTACCTGGTGAAGGTCGAGCCCATCACGCTGTCGTTGAGGCAAGCGAGCAGGGCCTGCCTGCTCACGCCGCTCTTCTCAGCCAAGATGGTCACTTCAGCAAGCGACTGGGTGACCACGCCGAGGAACAGGTTGTGGCACAGCTTGACCGTCCTGGCCAGCTCGCCCTCGCCGACGTAGGTGGCGCCGCCGCCGAGCAGGTCCAGGCATGGCCGAACTTCGTCGAACGCGGCGCGCGATCCGGAGACGGCGAACGTCAGCCTGCCAACCTTGGCGACCTTCGGGTTGCCCATCACCGGAGCGGCGAGCAGCATGCTCCCCCGCACCGCCAGCTCTTGCCTGACGTGCTCGGATGCCTCGCTGGACACGGTGGAGCAGTCCACCACGACCGAAGGCACCTGCCCGCCCGAGACCACGCCGCCCGGACCGAGTAGCGCGTCGATGAGATCCTGCGAGGTGCCCACCGTGACGAAGACGATGTCCGCCGCGCCGAGCTCAGCGGCGCTGTCCACGACCTTCGCGCCAGCCGCAACGAGCGGTTCGGCCTTGGCCCTGGTCCGGTTGTAGACCGTCACATCGCAGTGCGCGGCCAGTAGCCGGTGGATCAGCGCCACGCCCATCCGCCCGGTGCCCAGCCAGCCGATCCGGTGCTCGCTGCCATGATCGGACATCACGCCACCTCAGATCCTTGGTGCCGCGCCCGCCTGCGCGCGGAGGCCCGCGGTCAGGCGCCGCCAGGCGGGCGCGGCACGTCGGCAGCACCCGATCGCAATCGTTTGCGGACTGATCCTCACTTACCGGGCAGGTTTATGTCAACGGCACATCCTCAAGTCGCTGCGACTGGCCAGGTCGGCGACCCGCCGGCCACTGGCGCCACCGCGTCTGACCTCCTCGATCAGCCCGAGAGCATCGCGTTATGCAATGTCTTTAGGTGGAATGTCGCCGGGCTGCAACCGTGTGCAATGCTTGCAGCCATGCCAGACAGCCGGGTCAGCGCAGCGGTCAGCCATTGGGCCCCACGTTTTATCGCCAATGGCGTGGATTATAATGATTTTCTGCGGGTCACCGCCGCGATCGACAGCTGGGATTCGTGGTGCGAGCACTGGTGCCGCGCCGCCGCCGAGCACGAGGAACTTGGCCGCAGCGCACTGGCGGCCAACCGCGGCAGGTCGGCCGGCACTCATCTCGCCCAGGCCGCCGTCTACTACCACTTCGCCAAGTTCATGTTCGTGCACGACTTGAGCCAGATGCGGGCGGCACACCAGGCGGCGGTCCGCTGCCTGACCGACGCGATGCCGCACCTCGACCCGCCAGCCGAGCGAGTCGAGATACCGTTCGGCGGAGCCGTGATCGCCGGGATACTGCGCCGGCCCGCCGGGCCGGGACCGCACCCGATCGTGGTTCTCATTCCCGGACTCGACTCGGCCAAGGAGGAATTCCGCGCCACCGAGGACCTCTTCTTGTGCCGAGGCCTGGCGACGCTATCCGTGGACGGACCCGGGCAGGGCGAGGCCGAGTACGACCTGCCGATCCGAGCGGACTGGGAGGTGCCAGGCGCCGCCATCCTGGATGCGGTGACGAACCTGGCTGGCATCGACGCTGGCAGGATCGGAATCTGGGGAGTCAGTCTGGGCGGCTACTACGCCGCCCGGGTCGCCAGCGGTGACGGCCGGGTCCGCGCCTGCATCGCGCTTTGCGGCCCGTACTGTCTTGGCGACATCTGGGATCAGCTCCCCGAGCTCAGCCGGGCCGCGTTCACTATCCGGTCGAAGTCAGCCTCCGACGAGCAGGCCAGACTGCGGGCCGGCCAGCTGACCATGGCCGGCCTGACCGGCCGGATCACCGCACCACTGCTGGTCGTCGCGGGCAAGCGGGACCGGATCTTTCCCTGGCAGGACGCGCAGCGGCTGCAGGCCGAGGCCGGCGGCGAAGCCGAGCTGCTGCTGCTCGACGAGGGCAACCACGGCTGCGCCAACGTGCCCTATCAGCACCGGCATTACAGCGCCGACTGGATGGCCAGCCACCTTGGTCTGCCACCGACCTAACCGCCCGCCGGTGGTCAGCCTCGCGGCTGGGCGGTCGAGCCGCGGATGACGAGCTCGGGCGCGAGGTAAAGGATCTTGCGCGGCCCGCCGTTGGCCGCGATCCGCTCCAGGATCAGCGTGCCAGCCTCGGTACCCAGGAGATAGTGCGGGAAGCTGATCGTGGTCATCGGCGGCCGCAGCCGGTCGATGAAGGGCATGTTGTTGAATCCGACCACCGAGATATCTTCCGGGCAGCGCAGGCCGACCGCCTCCAGCGCGGAATAACAGCCCACGCCCAGCATGTCGTTGGCCGCGGCTACGGCCGTGCAGCCGGTCCCGGCCGCGAGCAACTCGCGGCAGCAGCGGTCGCCTTCCTCGACCGAGAAGGCTCGCGCCCAGCCCACCAGCGCCGGGTCGACCGGCAGATCATGCGCGCTCATGGCGGCCACAAAGCCGCGGTACCGGCTGAGTCCGGTCGACACATCCTGCGGGCCGGCGATATGCGCGATCCGGCGGTGGCCGAGGGAGACGAGATGGGCGACGGCCATCGCGATGCCGCGCTCATTGTCGACCGACACCGACGGGAAGCCATAGCCCTCGGCATACCGGTTGACGAGCACCACGGGCAGCTCGGCCGCAGCCGCCTCGGCCAGCAGCGGGCTGCGCAGATGTGCCGTCGCGAACACGAAGCCGTCCACGTGCCTGGCCCGCATCAGCTCGAATACCAGGCGCTCGCGCTCGTCGTCGGAGTCGGTGTTGCCGATCAGAGCGACATACCCATCGGCCGCCAGGCGGTCCTCGATGCCTCGGACGATGGGCGGGAAGAGCGGGTTATTCAGATCCGGGATCAGCACGCCTACCGTGTGGGATCGCCTCGTCCGCAGGCTCCTGGCGACCGGATTAGGCCGGTAGCCGAGCGAGGTGGCAGCGGCCAGGATCCGGGCCGCGGTTTCCTCGCTCACCAGCAGCCTGGTCTCCGGGTTGAGCGCACGTGACGCGGTCGCCGGGTGAACTCCGGCTAGCGCCGCCACATCCTTGAGCGTCACTGGCGGATCCTGCTTCATCGGCAGTCACGCTCCGATCTGCGCCCCAGGCAGCCAGTGCCGGCCCCACCGTGCCGCCTCACGCATGCTAGCCGTAGTCGCCTGGCTCGTCACTAGGCAGGCACCGGCGGGTATGGCGAAGTTGCCCAGGTACCACCGCTACCATCCGTACCATGCAAGCACCCTATTTCCGGTTCGCGACCTCGCTGTTCTAGCCTCTTGCCGGTACTCACCTGGATCCATCAGGATCTAGGCTCGACTGACGGCACCTGGCCCCATTGTTTTGCTGACCGGGCCGGCGACCCTGGGTGCGGGTCGGCGGCCACCCGACCGGCTAGATCGTCCTGGAGCTGCGCAGATGACACTTGCACTCCGCTATGCGGTCCGCTCCGACGTCGGCCTGCTCCGGGAGGGCAACGAGGACTCGGCCTACGCCGGGCCGCACCTGCTCGCGGTCGCTGACGGCATGGGCGGGTACGAGGCCGGCGAGGTCGCCAGCGCCGCCGTCATCTCCACCGTAGCTCCGCTCGACCGAACCGAGCTTCCGCCCGCTGAGCTGATCGATGCGCTGGCTTCGGCGGTCGCCACGGCGAAGCAGGCACTGCGTCATATCGTCGATACCGATCCCGCGGTTGGCAGCAT
Organism: uncultured Actinomycetota bacterium; assembly: GCA_963850875.1. Classification (GTDB taxonomy): domain Bacteria; phylum Actinomycetota; class Actinomycetes; order Streptosporangiales; family Streptosporangiaceae; genus Chersky-822. Next base: position 960,655 of record CAWKNA010000001.1, on the reverse strand, counting down.
GGGCACCACGCTCACCGCGATGCTCTGGTCCGGCGGCACCGCGGCCGTCTGCCACATCGGCGATTCCCGCGCTTACCTACTGCGCGATGGCGACCTCTACCAGATAACGCGGGATCACACCTTCGTGCAGGCGCTGGTTGACCAGGGCAGGATCCGCCCTGACGAGGTCTCCACCCATCCGCAGCGCTCGCTGCTGCTGCGAGCGCTCGACGGCCGCACCGACGCGGATCCTGATCTGTCCACGCTGACCGCGCAGGCCGGTGACAGGTACCTGCTTTGCTCGGACGGTCTGCCGGTCGCGGTCAGCGACGAGCAGATATTGCAGGCCCTGGCGGATGTCGCCGAGCCAAACGACGCCGTTCTGCAGCTGATTGATCTGGCCATTCGAGGCGGCGGACCTGACAACATCACCTGCATCGTCGCCGATGTCATCGACACGGCGGTGAGCCCGCTGGCGCCGACCAGGGCTGCCCTGGTGGCCGGGGCCGCGAGCGGCGGCGGCAGCAACGACACCAAGCCGATCACCAAGCCGATGGACGGGAACGACCGCGGGGTGACCCGGCTCGAGTCGGTTCCCGCATCACCACCGGTGCCGGTGAACGCGTCGGCGGCGGTCGGCCAGACGACTACGCCGGCCCGCGGCAGCACTCGCCCTGGTCGGTTCCCAGCAGTTGGCGCCAGCCCGGATCCGGTGGAACCGGACGACGACGAGCCGCGCCCCGGCCGCCGCCGACTGCCGGTGATGACGTCAGTTATCGCCCTCGCCGTGCTGCTGATCGCTGGCGGCCTGTTTGCCGGCTACCAGTACACCCAGAGCCAGTACTACATCGGCACGGCACATGGCGAGGTCATCATCTTCCGCGGCCTGAGCCAGCCGGTGCTCGGGATCTCACTGTCCAGCGTGGCGCAGTCGACCGGTGTCCCGCTGGCCGGCGTGCCGACCAATTACGTTCCCGAGATCCGCGGTGCCACCATCGCTGGCGGGCTCGCCCAGGTCAACCGGAGCATGGACACGATTCGCAACGGCTACCTCAGCTGTCGGGCCGCCTACGCGGCGGTGCGGCGGTGGGAGGCAGGCAAGCCCAAGCCGGTGACTGAGCGGCTCCGGGTCAACGGAAAGACCGTACTTAGGACCGTGACCCCGCCCTACCACCGGCCCAAGCCAAGCATCCCGCAGGACTGCCCGCCGATGCCCGGCACGTCGCCCTGACCGCCGTCATGAGCGGGCGGGCTGTCCTGGTCACCGGTGGATCGCGCGGCATCGGCCGCGCCGTGGCGCGGCAGTTCGCCGCTGCCGGTGACCGGGTCGCGATTCATCATCGCGACTCGGCCGCGCTAGCCGCCGATCTGCTGGCCGAGCTTCCCGGCAGCGGTCACGTTGTCGTGCAGGCCGATCTCACCGAGCCGGCCGCGGTCCGAACCATGGTGGACCAGGCAGCCGAGTCGCTGGGCGGGCTGGACGTGCTGGTCAACAATGCCGGGATCTTCACCCCGCATCCGATCACGGAGGTCTCCTACGAGGAGTGGCAGGCGCAATGGCAGGCCACCCTCGGCATCAACCTGATCGGCGCGGCCAACACCACCTGGTGCGCGGTGCAGCACATGACCGGCCGGGGCGGACGGATTATCAACGTGTCGTCGCGCGGTGCGTTCCGCGGCGAGCCGCGGTCGCCTGCCTACGGCGCGAGCAAGGCGGGTCTGAACGCGTTCGGCCAGTCGCTCGCCAGGGCCCTGGCGCCGATGGGGATCGCGGTCTGTACGGTGGCGCCAGGGTTCGTCGCCACCGACATGACCAACGAGCACCTCAAGCCGCCGCGCGGGGACGAGATCAGGGCGCAGAGTCCGTTCGGGCGGGTCGCTGAGCCCGACGAGATCGCGGCCGCCGTGCTCTACCTGGCATCGGCTCAGGCGGAGTGGGCGAGCGGCGCGATCCTCGACCTCAACGGCGCCTCTTATCTGCGGACGTAGCCTGCCCTCGCGCTAGCCGCGGAGATAGCCTCCGCTCGCGCTATCCGGACGTAACCCGCCCTCGCGTTATCTCCGGGCGTAGCCGCTACCCGCCCCATCCGGGCGTAGCCGCTACCCGCCCCATCCGGGCGTAGCCGCCCCTTGCTTGTCAACCAATGTTGACAAGCTGGACTACGTCAACCTATATTGACGGCATGAGCAATGAGGTAGCGCTGGCGGAGGCTGCCAGCGGAGGCGATCCGGCCGAGGGGCTGCGGGCCGCCCGGGCGCTCCGCGAGCTTGCCGAGCGCCTTGAGGCGCTTCAGGTCGACAACGCCAGGGCGCACGGCTGGTCCTGGCAGGAGATCGCATTCTTCCTCGGCGTCAGCAAGCAGGCCGTGCACAAGAAGCATTCGGGCCGTCGGACCGTCGGCTGACGGCCGCGGGAGGGACGATTCAGATGTTCGAGAGATTCACCCAAGACGCCAGGAGCGCCGTGGTGCGCGCGAGGGCAGAGGCCGTGGGAGCCGGGCAGGACCACATTGGCTGCGAGCACCTGCTGATCAGCCTGATCGCCGGGCGCGGCCCCGCGGCCCAGGCGCTGACCGCCGCCGGGCTTGAGATCACCAGCTTGCGGGCAGGCGCGCCGGGCCAGCCTGGCGCCGGCCCCAAGCCGCTTGATGCTGAAGCGCTGGCGACCCTGGGCATCGACCTCGACGCGGTCCGGCGCGCCACCGACGCGGCCTTCGGCCCCGGTGCGCTGGACCGGGCCAGCTCCGGGCGGCGCGGCGCACTCGGGGCCGCTCGCCGGATGTCACTGGATGCCGACGCCAAGAAGTCCCTGGAACTCGCGCTCCGGTCCACGACCCGGTTCAGGCAGCCAGGCATCTCATCCGGCCACCTGCTGATCGGCCTGATCGACCAGGGCGACAACGTGGCGCTGGACATGCTGGTTGCGGCAGGTGCTGACCCGGCTGCGCTGCGTGCCGACGTGATCGCCCGGCTGACCGCGGCTGCCTGACCCGCGCGCACTGGCGACCACCATCAGCCGGACTGTCACCGCCTGACCCGGGCGGTCACCGCCGGCCTCGTCAGGCGCTCCAGTCAGCGGACTCGTTGGCCTGGTCGGTCAGGTGCAGCGCGATCTGGAGGAACGCGAGCAGGTCAGCCGACTCAGCGATGATCTTGCTAGTCGGCGCGCCCGCACCGTGCCCGGCCGCTGTGTCGATCCGGATCAGCACCGGGGCGTCGCCGCCCTGCGCCGCCTGGAGCGCGGCCGCGAACTTGAACGAGTGACCTGGCACCACCCGGTCGTCGTGATCGCCGGTCAGCAGCAGGGTGGCCGGATACACGCTCCCGGCTCGCAGGTTGTGCAGTGGCGAGTAGCTACGCAGCCAGCGGTACTGATCGGGGTCGTCGGGAGTCCCAAGGTCGGCGATCCACGCGCGGCCGATCGTGAACTGGTGGAACCGCAGCATGTCCAGCACGCCAACGCCGGGTACGCACGCGCCGAACAGCTCGGGATGCTGGGTGAGGCAAGCGCCGACCAGCAGCCCGCCGTTCGACCGCCCGGTGATCGCGATCCGGTCCGGCCGCGACCAGCCCGAGCTGACCAGCCAGCGGGCACAGGCGCAGAAGTCGTCGAAGACGTTCTGCTTGGCGGCCAGTCGGCCAGCATCGTGCCAAGTCCGGCCGTACTCCCCGCCGCCGCGCAGATTGGCTACGGCGAGCAGGCCGCCGCTCTCCAGCCAGGCGGCGAAGAGCACCGAGAACCGCGGCGTTACCGGGATGTTGAAGCCGCCGTATCCGTAGAGCAGGACCGGCACGTCGCCGGTCGGCACAAGATCACCGCGACGGACCAGGAAGACCGGGACGGCGGTGCCATCCGCCGACGGCACGAACACCTGCTCGGTGCTGAACTGAGCCGGGCCGAGCCGGGAAGCGGACGGTCTGACAACTGCGGTCTCACCGGTCGACAGCCGGTGTGACCAGACCGAGCCGGACTCGGTGAATGAGGTAACCCCGAAGTGGATGAGATCGCTCCCCGGGCGGCCTTCCAGGCCGTTCTCGCCGCCAAGACCATCAGCGACCGAGGCGAAACCTGGCAGGTCGATCTCGCGGACGAAGGTGCCATCCAGCGCGTGGACGGTCAGCGCCGAGTGCGCGTCCCGCAGGTAGTGGCAGACCAGACGGCCGCCGAAAAAGTGCGCATCCGACAGCGTGTCCGCTGCCTCAGGCACGATGTCGCGCCAGTGCTGCCGGTCCGGCCGCTCCAGGTCGACTGCCACCAGCCGGTTGCGTTCTGCCCGATAATCGGTGACCAGGTACAGCGTCGTCCCGATGATCGTGACGAGATCCGTCGTGGATTCAAAGTCGGCAATCACCGGACGCAGCTCGGCGGCAGGCTCGGTGAGGTCGAGCAGGTAGAGCCTGGCTTGCGGTGCCGTGCCGACCGAAACCGAGATGATCAGGAACCGGCCGTCGTCGCTGACCTGCACGTCCGGGATCCAGTCCGGCTGATCAGGCGCGGCGAACATAAGCTGATCAGCTGCCTGGGCGGTGCCGATCTGGTGAAACAGGATCCGCTGCAGGCCGTGCGCGGCGACGTACTCAGAACCTGAGTCCGGCCGCCGCTCGGGCGCGGCGTAGAAGAAGCCGGTGCCGTCCTTGCGCCACGCCGCACGGGAGAACTTGGACCATTCGATCGTGTCGCCGAGATCGGCACCCGATGCCACGTCACGAACGTGCCAGGTCTGCCAGTCCGAGCCCGCCGACCTCGTCGAGTAGGCGAGCAGGGAGCCGTCGCTGGTCACCGCGGCCGCGGCGACCGCCACGGTGCCGTCAGCGGCTAGGTCGTTCGGATCGAGCAGCGGGCGGCCCGCAGCGTTCGGACCTTCCATCAGGTAGAGGATGGGCTGATCTTGCAGCCCGGAGTTGCGGAACTGGAACCAGCGCCCGCCGCGCTCGAGCGGCACCCCGTGCCTAGGGTGATCCGAAAGTTCGGTCAGCCGCTCGCGAATCGCGAGGCGATCAGCGCACTGCGCCAGGACGCTCTCGGTCAGTTCGTTCTGCGCGGCGACCCAGGACGCGGTAGCCGGGTCGGACGTGTTCTCCAGCCACCGGTAGGGATCGGCGATCAGCTCCCCGTGGTAATCATCGGCGTCCTGGCCCATCAGCGTCGGCGGATAACGAAGCACGGCAGACCCTCCTGGAGCTCACTCCCGAGCCGATGGTAGCGAAAAGAGCCGTGCCTATCACTTGCGCCTGCGTCTGGTATGTTATTGCAACTAAGTTGCGGAACCTGGGTCGCAGCATCCGCACGGTGTCACAGGTGCACGGGAACGATCGCACGGGAGGACCGCTCATGGCAGACCAGGCTGGGCGGATGGCGCGGATCGCAGCCGCGCTGACCCCAGGCGAGTGGGGCCGGGTCGGCGGAATGGCAGGGACGGTGATCGGCCTGCACGTGCTCGGCTTCGGGATGCTGGCGGCCGCTGCGGGCGGGCACTACCACATCAGCAAGACCGAGGTGTTCGGCTTCGGCACCGGCATCCTGGCCTACACCCTCGGCATGCGGCACGCGTTCGACGCCGATCACATCGCCGCGATCGATAACACGACCAGGAAGCTGGTCAGTGACGGCAAGCGACCGCTGTCGGTCGGGCTCTTCTTCTCCCTCGGCCACTCCTCTGTGGTCTTCGTGCTTGCGGTGCTGCTGAACTTCGGGATCAGGTCACTTGACCAGCAGGTGAAGAACGCGAACTCGCACCTGCAGCACACCACTAACATCATCGGGACGCTGGTCTCCGGTTTCTTCCTGTTCCTGCTCGCGGCGATCAACGTCGTGATCCTGGCTGGGATTCTCCGGGTGTTCCGGGAGATGCGCTCCGGCCGCTACGACGATCAGGAGCTTGAGGAGCAGCTGAACAAGCGCGGCCTGATGAACCGGATCCTCGGACCGCTGGCTCGCCGGATTGACTCGCCCTGGAAGATGTACCCGATCGGCTTCCTGTTCGGCCTCGGCTTCGACACTGCCACCGAGGTCGCGCTGCTGGTCCTGGCGGGCACGGCGGTGGTCGGAGGCCTGCCGTTCTACGCCGTCCTGTCGCTGCCCATCCTGTTCGCGGCCGGCATGAGCCTGTTCGACACCGCCGACGGCTGTTTCATGAACTTCGCCTATGACTGGGCCTTCTCCCGGCCGGTACGCAAGGTGTACTACAACCTGATCATCACTGGCCTCTCGGTCTTCGTCGCGGTCTTCATCGGCTGCGTCGAGGTTCTTGGCCTCCTCGGCCAGGACGGCAATCTCACCGGCCCCGGCTGGGCGTGGCTGGCGAGCTTCAACATCAACACGGCCGGCCTGGTCATCGTCGGAATCTTCGTCCTCGCCTGGGCGGCTGCCCTGACCATCTGGCACTTCGGCCAGATCGAGCAGAAATGGGATGCGGCAATGATGGACGGCACCTCGCCCGCAGCGGCTGCGCCAGCAGCAGCTCAAGCCAGTGGGTCGGTCGCTGACTGCTCCACTGCCGGCCGGCCGTAGGCTGGATTTGACGCTGTCACCGGCTAGCGGCAGCCGGTAAAGGTAGAATTGTCCTGCATCAGGCCATCGAGGATCGGGGGGTTACGTGATCTCCGCCCAGGAAGCCAGCGCACCTTCCGAGGCAGGCCCGCAGGCCGAGGTGTACCAGGCACCCCGGCAGGAAAAGCCGTGGGGACACGAACGGATCTTCGCTGCTGTCGAAGGCAAGTACGCCGGGAAGATCATCTACGTCAATGCCGGGCGCTCGCTGAGCTTGCAGTATCACGAGGACAAGGACGAGACGATCTCCCTGATCTCCGGTACCGCGGTGTTCCACTACGGGCCGGTCCGCGGCGAGCTGACCGAGCGGGAGTTCAGCCCTGGCGATACCATCCATGTCCCGGCCGGGGTGGTGCACCGGGTCACCGCGATCACCGACATAGTCTTCGCCGAGGCTTCGACCGCTCAGCCGGGCTGGCGGGACGATGTCGTCAGGCTGCAGGACGATTACGGCCGGACCGGCACAAGCAGTCCCTGAGTTCCCGCTACTGCGGTCGGCTGATCGAGAACAGTTCGAGCGTCACGCCGTAGTACTGATCGGTGCGGCCGTGGTGGGTCATGCCCAGCCGCCGGCAGACCGCCAGGGATCGGGTGTTGTCCGGGTACACGACCGCGATCACGCGATCGAGATCGCGGCTGCCGAAGGCCAGCCGGATGACGGCTCGGGCTGCCTCGGTGGCATAGCCGTGGCCCCAGTAGTCCGGGTTGACATGCCAGCCGATCTCGACCGTGCCGTCACCGGCCGGTACCGGCGCCAGCAGGATCGCGCCTACCAGCGCGCCGTCATCACGGCGCACCATCGGCCACAGCCCGTAGCCCGGCTGCTCGGCGCTCCTGGCGATCATCCGGCGGACGACCTCGCGCATCGCCTCCAGCGAGGCAACCGGCTGCATGGGCGGAGCGCCCAGCCATTTGGTCACCTCCTCGCGGCCGTAGATGCCGAACGCGGCCTCCGCGTCATCGGCCGCCCAGTCTTTGACGACGAGCCGCTCGGTGGTGAAGTACTCCATGGCGTTCAGAGCCTGCCGGTGTCCTGCACCGCGGCGGCGCGGGCCGACTTCGACACCGCTCCGGCCCCGGCGATCCTGGCGGCGAGCACCACCGGGATGATCGTCAGCGCGATCACGATCGACACCACGGCATTGACCTCAGGCAACTGCTGTCCGAGCCGGATCGCCCCGAAGATCCACAACGGCAGGGTGTTCTCGGCTCCCGCTGTGAACACAGTCACGATGACCTCGTCAAACGAGAGCGCGAACGCCAGCAGCGCACCGGAGATCAGCGCCGTAGCGACCATCGGCAGCGTCACGTACAGCTGGGTCTGCCAGCCGCGGGCACCGAGGTCCATCGATGCCTCGGCCAGCGAACCTGGCATCCGGCGCAGCCGCGCGATGAGGTTATTGAAGACCACCACAATGCAGAACGTGGCATGGCCGATCATGATGGTCCACAGCGACAGCTGGATGTTGGTGAAGGAGAAGAAGGAGTTCAGCGCGATGCCGGTGATGATGCCTGGCAGTGCGATCGGCAGCACCAGCAAGAACGAGATCGCCTCGCTGCCGAAGAACTTGAACCGGTGCAGGCTGTAGGCCACGGCCGAGCCAAGCAGCAAAGCGATCCCGGTGGCGAGCAGTCCGACCTTCACCGACAGCAGGAAGGCCTTCCTGACCTGGACGTCGTGCACCGCCACCGAGAACCAGTGCAGCGAGTAGCCCGAAATCGGCCAGCTCTCCACGGTCGAGGTATTGAACGCATAAAGCACGATCAGGAAGATCGGCGCGAACAGGAACAGCAGCACAAGTGTCACCCAGATGCGCAGCGCCACTCGCAGACCTGCCGGTTCCATCTAGATCTCCTTGAACGCGCCTAGCGATCGGGCGAACAGCAGGTAGGCCGCCATGATCGCGACCGGCACCAGGGCCATCGCGGCGGCGAACGGCACGTTGTTGGCGATCCCGATGTTGGAATAGATGATCGTGCCCATGAAGATCGAGTTGGTGCCGCCGATCAGGGTCGGGGTGATGTAGTCGCCGAGCGTCAGCGAGAACGTGAAGATCGACCCGGCCACGATGCCGGGCAGGACGAGCGGCAGGATCACGGACCTGGTGGTCCGCCAGGTCCGCCCGCCCAGGTCCTGCGACGCCTCGATCTGCGACGGTGGGATCCGCTCGATCGCAGCGTAGATCGGGATGACCATATAGGGCAGCCAGATGTAGCAGAAGACGATGAACACCGCCCAGTTGGTGTAGATCAGATTCAGCTGGCCGACGCCGAGCTGACGCAGGCCCCAGTTCAGCACGCCGTCGTGGGTGAAGATCAGCTGCCAGGCATAGACCTTGGCCAGGTAACTGGCCCACAGCGGCAGCAGGATCGTCACGTACAGGGCGGTCCTGGTCCGGCGCGAGGCGATCCTGGCCATGTAGTAGGCGAACGGGAAGGCGATCAGCATGTCGACGACGGTGACACCGGCGGCCATTCCGACGGTCCTGGCGATGATCGCGCGGTAAGCCGAGCTCTCGAAGATCTGGGTGAAGTTACCCAGACTCCAGATCCGCTCGATGTTGGTGGTGAACGGATTGATCTGCCAGAACGCGGTGATCAGCAGCACCACGAGCGCAGCTATGTAGATCAGCAGGAACCACGCCAGCGGTGGCGTGAGCAGGAGCGTGGCCCGCGCCCATGGCCGGCGCCAGAGCGCCGCCGAGACGCGGGACCACGCCCCTCCCCCCGCTGGCTGGTCAGCGGCGGTCAGTGCCACTGCCTACCGGCTCCTGCACATCGCGGCGGAACGGGCCGCGCTGCCCCGCCCCCGGACGGGGCAGTGCCGTCACAACACCTCGGTATTCCATGCACTCACCCACTCCGAGTAAGGCACGCAGTCGGTCTTGCCGTTGTCGCAGGTCGGCACGGGCGTCTTCCACAGTGAGATGGACTTCAGGTAGGAGGCCGGGGCGTTCGCGTGGTACTCCTCGCAGGAGCCCTTCTGGATCTTGTCCATGTACGCACAGGCCAGCATGTTGTCCGGTGTCTCGCCGTAGTTGACCGCCTGCTCCGCCTGCACCTGCGGGGTGCTGATGTAGCGCATCCACATATAGGCGCAGTTGGGATGCGGCGCCTTGGCGGCCAGCATCCAGGTGTCGGCCCAGCCAGTCGCCCCCTCGCTCGGGACTACCGAGCCGATCGGGAAGTTGGTCGACTTGAGCGCGCTCACCTGATATGGCCAGCCGGCCCCGACGGTGGCATCACCGTTCTTGAACTCCGAGATCTCCTGCGAAGCCAGGTCCCAGTACTTCTTGATCAGCGGGCGCTGCTTGGCCAGCAGGCTCACCGCTGCCTGGAACTGCGGCTGGGTCAGTTCGTACGGGTCGGTGATGCCCAGGCTCGGATCGGTCGTCTCGAGGTACAGTGCCGCGTCGGCGATCTGGATCGGGTTGTCCGGTATCGTGACCTGGCCCTTGTACTTGGGGTTGTAAATGACGCTCCAGGAGGTCGGCGCCGTCGGGAAGGCCTTCTTGCTGTACATGAGCACGTTCGGGCCCCACTGCAGCGAGACGCCGTAATGCACCCCGTTCACCGTGTTGAACGCCGGTGACTGGAACGCCGGGAAGAAGTTCTTCCAGCTTGGGATCAGGTTGATGTTGACCGGGCGCGCGTCGCCAGCGTAGATGATCCGCAGGTCCGCATCCCCGGATGAGGAGACCATGTCGTACTGACCGCCTCCGCCGTTCTTCATCAGGGCGACCATCTCGTCCGAGCTTCCCGCGTATTTGGCGTTGACGGTGCAGCCGGTCTGCTTCTCGAACGGGTTCACCCACTCCGGCTGGAGGTAGCCCTCCCAGGCGATCAGGTTCAGCTGCCCCTCGCCCTTGCCGATCTGCTGCAGTACCGGCAGGTTCGAGGTCGGAACGCCGCCAGACCCGCCGCCGCCTGAGCCACCGGTGCCGCCCGTTGAACTGCTGCTGCAGCCAGCCAACAGCGCGAAGACTCCGAGTGCCACCGCAGCCCTGGCCGCGCGGCTGCGCACTCCGTGTTGATCCTGCATATCGTGCCTACCCTTCCGCGTCGCCCGGCTAAGAGCGCGCGTCCTCCCCTTGCGAGATCGTGATGGTCTGATCGGGCAGCCAGGCGATCCGGGCTGGCCCGCCGCTGGCGTCGTGCGTCGCCGTCGGCGCTTGCTCGTTCTGCCGAGCGACGACGAGTTCCCCGCCCGCGTCGAGAGCCACGACGTAGCGGGTGATGACCCCGACATAGATGATGTCGCGGATCCGACCGGTTTCCACGTGAGCGCCGGCCGGCGGATCTTCGTCGTCGGCCAGCAGGCGGATCTTCTCCGGACGAACGGTCATGTGCCTGCCGTCCCGCTCGATCAGGTTGGAGATGCCGATAAAGCCCGCCACGAAATCGGTCTGCGGGCGCTCGTACACCTCGAGCGGCGAGCCAACCTGCTCGATCCGGCCCTGGCTGAGCACCGCGATCCGGTCGCTCATCGACAGTGCTTCCTCCTGGTCGTGCGTCACGTAGACGAAGGTGATGCCGACCTCGCGCTGAACGTGCTGCAGCTCAAGCTGCATCTCCTGGCGCAGCTTCAGGTCCAGGGCGCCTAGTGGCTCGTCGAGCAGCAGCACCTGCGGCTGGTTCACGATCGCCCTGGCCAGCGCGACACGCTGGCGCTGGCCGCCGGACAGCTGCGCTGGCTTGCGGTCGCCGAGGCCGGCCAGGCGGACCATCTCAAGCGCACGGTCGCTCCGCTGCTTGCGCTCCGACCGGCCCAGCCGCCGGACCTTCAGGCCGTACTGAATGTTCTCAGCCACCGTCATGTGCGGGAACAGGGCATAGTCCTGGAAGACGGTGTTGACGTTGCGGTCATACGGCGGCACCTTGGAGATCTCACGGCCGGCCAGCTCGATGGTGCCGCCCTCCGGCCGCTCGAAACCCGCGATCAGGCGCAGCAGCGTGGTCTTGCCAGAGCCCGACGGCCCGAGCAGGGTGAAGAACTCGCCCGGCCGAATCTCGAGGTCGACTCCGGCCAGGGCAACCACGCTGCCGTAATTCTTGCGGAGCCCTCGCACGCGGATGGCTGGCGCCACGCCGTCGGCCTGGCCGGCGGTGGCGGGCTGCGAGGGACCCGAGCTAGCGATCATTCGGCTTGTTGTACCACGTCAGACGGCACCCGACAACGAACGTCCGGTGGATTGTGATTTAGGGTTAATCATCCTTCAACGGGATGTTACTCGGCCGAAGCGCCCTCCGCCCCGAATCGACCGCTCGCCTGCCCTGCTGCTCAGCTCCCGGTCGCGATTGCTGCAGTCGGCTAGTCACCGCGACTGCTGTCGGCTAGTCACCCGACTCGCCTCGTGTTATCGCAGGCAACAACGCCGACGACGACGGGATCGTTGGTAGCGTCAGCACTGTCCGAGCGCCGTGGCGGTGCCATAAGGGGGGATGGTCGTGAAAGGCTTCAAGAAGTTCCTGCTCCGCGGGAATCTGGTCGATCTCGCCGTCGCCGTCGTCATCGGCGTCGCGTTCAACGCGGTGATCCAGGCGCTGATCACCGATTTGATCACACCCATCATCGCCGCCATCGGCGGAAAGCCGAACTTCGCAAGCCTGACTTTCACCGTTAATCATAGCAAATTTAGCTATGGCGCGTTCATCAATGCATTGCTATCTTTCGTCATCATCGCGGCCGTGGTCTACTTCTTCGTCGTCGCGCCAATGTCCAAGCTGCTTGCCGTCGCAGATCGCAAGAAGGCCGCCACCGAACGCGAGTGTCCCGAGTGTCTCAGCCAGATCCCGATAGCGGCGACGCGCTGCAAGTTCTGCACCGCAACTGTGCCCCCAGCGGACAAGCCAGCCGCCGCACCGGTGAGCTAGCCCCGCGGCCAGACAGCTAGCCTGGCGACCAGATATAAGGCGTGGTGGTGGCAAGGCAGCTGAAGCCGACCCGCTCCAGGATTGGCCTGCTCTCCGGCGAGGCGTCGACCGTCAGGTACCGGTAACCGCGCCGGACCGCCAGTTCGGCGCGGTAACGCACGAGTGCCCGGTAGATGCCACGTCGGCGCCACTGCGGGAGGGTGCCGCCGCCCCACAGGCCGGCGAATTCGGTACCTGGCAGGAATTCGATCCTGGCCGCGCAGACGGGCTGGTCGCCAGCCATGGCCAGCATGAGATCGACGATCTCGGGATGAGCAGCTTGCTGCGCCAGCAGTGATTCCCTCAGTTCAGACTCATCGGTGTTGAAGACAATCTCCGCTAGCTGCGTCATGCGGTGCACGCCGTCGGCATCGGTCACTCTCTCCAGTCGCGTGCCGGCTGGCAGGTCTGCCGAGCTCAAGGCCTCGGCAACCTCAGCGGCTTCGGCCACCATCAAGGACTCAGGCTGCGCTGGCACCAGGCCCGCCGCGAGCAGCCGCTCGGCCAGGTCCGCTGGCGTGTCATAGCTGTACAGCTTCCACTCGAACTTCTCTTCCCGGGCCGAGAACAGCGCCACCTGGGCGGCGATCACCGGGTCGGCGTCGGCCGCGTCGAGGGCCGACCAGAAAATCCCCGAGCCGTCGTGGCCCGGTTGCGCCAGCCGTCTGATCACGACCCCGTCGTCGTCGAAGATGGCGCCCGTGCCGTCTGGCATGGTGTTGCGCCGTACCTGGTGATTGAAAGCGGCTAGTACAGCTGCGTGATTCACACGGTGAAGACGATCACGCGGACACCGGTGGCGGCAACCCATACTTCGCTGGCAAGCCAGCCACGTGCCGCTACGCCCCAGGTGCCGTACCAGGACGCTTGGCCCGCGGCAGTCGGGGAATCGAGTGACCCCGCACCATCCGGCTCCGCCTGATGAAGCTCGCGGCCTGCGAATCGTCTGACGGGTCGAAGAACGGACTTGACTCCGGGCCAGCGTCCAGGTAAGCGGCCAGTTCCGGCCTGGGCCGGAACGCCACGACGGCGGGCTGATCATCCTCGACGACATAGCTGAAGTCCGGATCGGTCCCTGCCGGATCGGTCCCTGCCGGATCGGTCCCTGCCGGATCGGTCCCTGCCAGATCGATCCCGGCCGGTTCGATCCCGGCCGGTTCGATCCCGGCTGGATCGGCCCCGGCCCGACCGCCCCCCGCCGGATCGGCCTGCGGCGCCTCGCTCGGATAGAACCCGGGAGCGCTACCCGTCGTCCAGACAACCGCACCCGAGGCCGCCTCTGGGCGCGGCCTCGTCGGCCTCAGAACCGAGGTCTCGGTTACATCGGCAACGTCCAGGCCGGCTTGCAGTGCTGGCTGAGCGTGGTCAGGCTGAATGTCGGCGTACGGATCCTCCGCTCCAGTCGCCGACCGGCGTGACCGCAACGCCGCCCTGATCCTGGCCTCGGTCTCGACTCTGGCAGCCGATGCAGCCTGAGTCAGCGGTCCTGGGTCGGTGACCACCAGATCGGCTGGCGGCGCGGCATCGCGTTCCAGCCGATCGTCCTGATCCCGACCGGCACTGCGATCCGGCCTGGCACGTCGCTCAAGCTCGGCACGCGGATCAAGCTCGGTGCGCTGGGCCGGCACCGACCGCTCACCAGGCAGCGGATAAGTGCCTGGAGCCGGAACGACGCTCGGCAGCGAGTGCCTGCCACGTCCCGGCAGCCGGTTGACGAGGGCGCTGCCATCTGGCGAGCCGGCTCGGGTCACGGCCCGACCACCGTTGCTGTGCGCTGACACCTCCCCGGCCAGCTGCGGCTCACTGTCATTGTCCGGCGCAGGCACAGGCTCCAGCCCAGCCACGGTCTCCAGCCCAGCCGCAGTGTCCGGCCCGAGCACAGCCTCCCGCTCAGGCACAGCCTCCCGCTCAGGCACAGCCTCCCGCTCAGGCACAGCCTTCCGCCCAGGCACAGCCTTCCGCCCAGCCGAGGCCTCCCGCCCAGCCGAGGCCTCCCGCCCAGCCGAGGCCTCCCGCCCAGCCGAGGCCGACGTCCTATCCACTGGGGGCCGCCGCGCCACAGCCCGCCGCGCCGCAGCCTTCCGCGCCGCAGCCGCCTCGCGAGCCGCAGCCGCGATCTGGCGGAACACCGGTCCGTCCTGATCGTCAGGCACATCATCGAGCGCACCCGCGGCCAGCTGACCCGAGCTAGTGCTCAGCGGGTCGGCAGAGCCACGCGCCAGCAGCCGGTCCGGCAGATCCGCGAAGTCGATCACGGTCGACGGATCAAGCGGGTCGGACCGCCCATCCGGCCGTGGCTGCAGAGAATCCGGCCGCTCGGCGGCATCCGGCGGCGCCTGGAGCGGCACCAGCAGCGCTGAACCTTGGCTGGCTGGCTGCCTGGACAGCTCCCGCCCGCCGGGCGGCGATGCCACAGCCGCCTGCACCGGGCCAGCGCAATCATGCCGGGCAAGCATCCCGGCAAGCTGCTCTGCCTCCTCGGCGGCCAGGCCGAACACGACCCGGGGCTGGCCCCATGGCTCCTCTAGCGAGTAGCCCACGTAGCTGGAGACTGGCGGCATCGGATCAGCGGCCATGCCATGCAAGACACGCCAGCGGTACCAGGCCCGCTCAAGCGCCAACGCTGCCTGTTCGGCCTGCAGCACCAAATCTGGATCCCGCATGGCGATCCTCCCCTCATCGCGACGGCACGCTCCCGCCTGACGGCGGACCCCCGGGCGTGGCTCGCTGCACCAGGCCAGGCCATGCATTTGGTGAATGCAGGGCTCCACGGTGCACGGACGCCTGTCTGCCGCCGGAGCTGCCGGGCGGCGGCATGGCGACAAGTATGGTCTGCGCCCGTGCCCAGCAGGAGTGATTACTGAAAGTTGCTAGCTAACTGCGCTGCGCGAGATCCGGCGGAGTGGATCCACCAGGGAATCCGGAGCGGATCGCGCCAATTGGGCAGCCATAGTTCTGGCCGATGATCGCGGATCGAGGAAACTACCGGGCGCCGGGTTGCGATCGGCAACTCAATCAGACACCCAAATTCGGCACCCGCCGCTTGTTCTGGCCTATGCACCTGCGAGCGGGCTATCGTGCATCTTCATGGCCCTCGCTGACACGCACTGGTAACGGGCCGGGTCGACCCCGGCGAGACCGCCGAGACGCCGCCCAGAGCTCCACCGCTCTGCGCAACCCGGCCCGATGCGGCACTGGCCGCCGGGGCCGACCCCCCTGTTACTGCGCTGAGCCGCGCTAGGCATGCCTGGACACGCCTGCCGCCCTGACATTCGGGCGCCAGGCTGTGGCCGGGCCTTACTCCGAGCGCTGCTGCGGGATGCCCGCAAGCAGGGCGCGAACCTCCGTCTCACGGTAGCGGCGGTGCCCGCCGAGCGTCCTGATGGACGTCAGCTTTCCGGCCTTGGCCCAACGGGTGACTGTCTTCGGGTCAACCCGGAACATCGTTGCGACCTCTGCCGGCGTAAGCAGCGGCTCGGCCTCTGGGGTACGTGCAGACATTTGGACGGCCTCTCCTCCTGGACCGGGAATTCGATCCTGCGTCTCTTGCGTTCCTGGCTCCATTCGGAGCCTGCCGTGGATGTCCCATATGGTCTACTGTTACCATATTGCCATCACCAGCGGTGACAATGCGACCACCAGGAGCAGAGTTTTTTGAACGTGTCCCCGTTGCCCCCGTTGATCTGAGTCACGTTGCGTGATCCTACAGACACGCACCGTCGCAACGGGCGGATTCGGAAAAGTCATGTCCGCCTCCTGCTGGCTACTGGGCGTAGCCGCTCTTGCAGTCCTATTTGGTCATGCAGCCCTCGTGCGCGCACTGCCAGCCCAGATCGATTTTCATAGCCGGGATCGCCGCTCACCTCCTATCACCGGGAGGTTACGTATCGTCATATCTGCGACAAGTCGCCAGCCGGCCTGCCGCCGCTTGACTCCCCCCAGTCACCGAGGATTCCCGCTAGCCACTGTAACTATCGGCCGTACCGGGATAATCCTCCGCAGTTCTGCGGCATGCTCTGTCACGGGGTATTTGCCCCGCGCAGGACATCTTCATGCATTGCGCGCCATCGATGATCTCCCGGCGAGAGCCCTTGAATACGCTTGAGAGGACACCGAGTCAACGAGGACTCGGACAGACGCCGGGAGCAACTGCCGTGGCGAGTGTGTTCGGATCGGCCGTCAAGGCCACTGCCGCCGAGGAAGGCGGTATAGCTGACATAGCCCGTAGCTCGGGCACTGCCATCTACCAGGCTGGCCATGAACAGGTCGTCTTCTGTCACCACGCTGCCACCGGCCTGCGCGCGATTATCGCGATCTACTCGACGGCACTCGGGCCCGCCCTTGGCGGGACCAGGTTCTACCCGTACCCGAGCGATGAAGCCGCTCTGGCCGACGCGCTGAACCTGTCCAGGGCGATGGCCTACAAGAACGCGCTGGCCGATCTTGACTTCGGCGGCGGCAAGGCGGTCATCATCGGCAATCCTGACCAGCTCAAGTCCGAGGCGCTGCTGCGGGCCTATGGCCGGTTTGTCCAGTCACTGAACGGCCGTTACGTCACCGCATGCGACATCGGGACCTACAGCGAGGACATGGACATCGTCGCGAGGGAGTGCCGGCATGTCACCGGCAGGACCGTTCCGAACGGCGGCGCCGGTGACTCATCGGTGCTCACGGCGTTCGGGGTCTTCCAGGGCATGCGCGCCGCGGCCGAGCACACCTGGGGCAGCACCAGCCTGGCCGGCCGCGTGGTCGCGGTCGAGGGGGTCGGCAAGGTCGGCAGTCACCTGGTCGATCACCTGATCTCCGCTGGCGCCCGTGCCCTGATCTATGACGTGAGCGCGGCAGCGATTCAGCGCGTCCGCGCGAGTCACCCGGAAGTGACCGTGGCGGCAAGCCGACCTGAGCTGATCGGCAGCGAGGTCGACATCTACTCGCCTTGCGCGCTCGGCGGTGCCCTCGACGATGACATCGTGGCATCCCTGCGCGCCAGGATCATCTGCGGCGGCGCCAACAACCAGCTGGCGCATCCGGGCGTGGAGGAGCTGCTTACCGAGCAGGGAATCGTCTACGCACCGGACTATGTGGTGAACTCGGGCGGGGTGATTCAGGTCGCCGACGAGCTCCACGGATTCACATTCGAGCAGGCTAAGGCGCGGGCGGAGCAGATCTTTGCTACCACGAAGCGGGTCCTGACCATCGCCGACGATGAGAACGTGTCCGCGGCGACGACCGCGGACCGGCTCGCCGAGCGCCGGATGGCGGAGGTTGGCAGGCTGCGGAGCCTCTGGCTGGGTGGCTGAATGCAACCGGTGCAGGCCGCCGGAGGCGCGAGCCGCCCAAAACAGGTACGGTTGTCTGTGTACGGAGGCACTAGCCGCGCTGTGCTCCATGCGGTGGAACCGCAGCGGGCAGTCTGACGTGCATGAAATCCGGTAAGAGTCGGCACGTTGATCAGTAGGCATCAAGCGCGGTGACCAGGGACCTGGCGGGTCCCGTACGTTCGAGGGGGTCGAGCCAATGGGGCGCGGCCGAGCCAAGGCCAAGCAGGTGAAGGTAGCACGCCAGCTGAAGTACAGCAGCGGCGGCACTGACCTTGACCGGCTGCGGGCAGAGCTAGGCGTCGGCATGGATCAGCGGGAGACCGGCGGGCGGGACGCACGCTCGGACGACGGCGACCGCTACTCCGTGACTGACGACGATGATGCCGATGATGATCTCGAAGATGACGACGATCTCGATGATCTCGACGACAACTAGGGCAGGCGCCTGACCAGCGTCTGCTCTGCGGTGCCGGTTCGGCCTGCGGATCCGGTCAGCCGGGGTTACGGGTGACGGCCGGTCAGGTCAGCGTTCCCGGCCCCGCTAGCGATCTCCCCGACCAGCCAGGCCGTCACTCCGCGGTGCCCGAGCAGGCTGATGGCGCTGTCCGCGTCCGCGCCTGCCACCACTGCGACCATCCCGATGCCCATGTTGAAGGTCTGTTCCATCTCGCTCCTGGCCACCGCGCCGCGTTCGGCCAGCAGCCCGAAGATCGGCGGCGGGCTCCAGCTGCCCCGGTCCAGCCTGGCGTCGGCGGCCGGCGGCAGCACCCGGGCCAGGTTCGCCGCCAGTCCGCCGCCGGTGATGTGCGCGAACGCGTGCACCTCGCACGCGCTGGCCAGCGCCAGGCAGTCCCTCGCGTAGATCCTGGTCGGGGTGACAAGCTCGGCTCCGAGCGGCTGGCCAAGCTCAGCTGGCTGGTCGTCCAGGTCCAGGCCGGCCCGCTCCAGGATCTGCCTGACCAGCGAGAACCCGTTCGCGTGCAGCCCGGAGGACCCTAGCGCGATGACGGCATCGCCAGCGCGGACCCGGTCCGGCCCGAGCAGCTGGTCGGCCTCGACCACGCCCGTGGCCGCGCCAGCCAGGTCGAATTCGTCGGGACCGAAATGACCGGGATGCTCGGCCGTCTCGCCGCCGAGCAGGGCGCAGCCCGCGATGACGCATCCCTGAGCGATCCCGGCCACGATCGCAGCCACCCGCTCAGGCACTACCACGCCGCACACCACGTAGTCGGTCATGAACAGCGGCTCGGCCCCGCACACCACCAGGTCATCAACGACCATTCCGACCAGGTCGATCCCGATCGTGTCGTAGCTGCCGAGCCGCTGGGCGATCACTACCTTGGTCCCCACGCCATCGGCGGACGTGGCGAGCAGCGGCCGCCGCATCCGGCTGAGCCTGGAGGCGTCGAACAGACCGGCGAAGCCACCGATGCCACCGACCACTTCGGGCCCGGCAGTTCTGGCCACGGCCGAGCGCATGAGCTCGACCGCCCGCTCCCCAGCGATGATGTCCACGCCGGCTCCGGCATAGGTCGCTCCGTGGTCAGCGTCGGCTTGGTCAGTCATGGCACCCGCTCCGACCGCGGGATCCTGACGCCATCATGAGCCCGCCAGGCCGCGCGGCACCGTTCCCTCGAGCATGTGCTTGCCCTGGTCAGCCTCGCTGACCGGAATCGGATAATTTCCGTCGAAGCAGGCTAGGCATAGCTGCCCGGCAGGCAGCGTGGTCGCCTCGATCAGGCCTTGCAGCGAAACAAAACCCAGGGAGTCGGCGCCGATCGAGTCGCGGATCGCCGCCACCGGCAGGCTTCCGGCGATCAGCTCGGCTCGGCTGGCGAAGTCGATGCCGAAGAAGCACGGCCAGGCCACCGGCGGACTGGAGATCCTGACGTGAACCTCCGCCGCGCCAGCCTCGCGCAGCATGGCCACGATGGCGCGCTGGGTGTTGCCGCGGACGATCGAGTCATCCACCACGATCACCCGCTGGCCGGCGATCACGTCGCGCAGCGGATTCAGCTTGAGCCTGATGCCGCGCTGCCTGATGGTCTGGCTGGGCTGGATGAAGGTCCGGCCCACATAGCTGTTCTTGACCAGGCCCTGGCCGTAGGGGATGCCGCTGCCCTGGGCGTAGCCGATCGCCGCCGGGGTACCCGACTCAGGCACCGGGATCACCAGGTCCGCATCGACCGGATGCTCGGCGGCCAGCCGCCGCCCGACCTGCACCCTGGTGGCCTGCACGCTGCGGCCGCTGATCGAGGTGTCCGGCCTGGCCAGGTAGACGTACTCGAACAGGCAGCCGCGCGGCTCCGGAGTGGCGAACGGGCGCGACCGCAGCCCCCGCTCATCGATCGCGACCAGCTCGCCGGGCTCGATCTCCCTGACCAGCGTCGCTCCGACGATGTCAAGCGCCGCGGTCTCGCTGGCCACCACCCAGCCGCGCGGCAGCTGGCCGAGCACCAGCGGGCGGAACCCCTGCGGGTCGCGAGCCGCGTACAGGGTCCGCTCGTCCATGAAGACCAGAGAGAACGCACCTCGCACCCGAGGCAGCACGGCAAGGGCGTTCGCTTCGATGGTTCCGGCCGGTCCGGCCGGAACCTCCGGCTGCCAGGTGGCGAACAACGAGGTAAGCACGTCGGTGTCGGAGGAAGCCAGGCCAGTGCGGCCTTGCGGGGCCGTCTCGGCCAGGGCGGCGAGTTCCAGCGTGTTGATCAGGTTGCCGTTGTGCCCGAGTGCCAGGCTGGCCGAGGGGGTGGCTCGGAAGGTGGGCTGCGCATTCTCCCAGGTCGATGACCCGCTGGTGGAATACCGGCAGTGGCCGACGGCGATATGGCCGCGCAGGGTGTTCAGCACCGACTCGTTGAAGACCTGGGCGACCAGGCCCATGTCCTTGAACACGACGATCCTGCTCCCGTCGCTGACCGCGATCCCGGCCGATTCCTGGCCGCGGTGCTGCAGCGCGTACAGACCAAAATAGGAGATCTTGGCGACGTCCTCACCTGGCGCCCAGACGCCGAAAACGCCGCAGGCATCCCTGGGCGGCCGGTCGGCGGGATTGAGATCTTCCGTCAGGCGGCCGTCTGGCTTGATCACGTGGAAAGTCTAGTTTGGCGCGGTCGGTGCTTGGCCTTCTGACGCGGCCGGCGGACGGCCGTCTCGCCCGGCCGGTGGCCGCGCTGCCATGCTCAGTGGCAGGTACTCGGATAGGTCAGCACGCGGACCGCTGGCCCGCAGCCTGCCGTCGCGCACGGCTTGTGCCCAGGACATCCGCCCGGTGGTAAGCAGGATCCAGGTGACGGCATCGGCCTCTACCACGTTCGGCGGCGTACCGCGGGTATGCCGGGGACCAGCTACGCACTGGATCGCGGCATATGGCGGGATACGTACCTCGACGGCCCGGCCCGGCACCTGGCTTTCGAGCAGGTTAAGGGTGTGGAGGGCGGCACCGCGGAGCACGCCGGGCTGCGGTCCCAGGCCAGCGTCGAGCGCCGCGATGACCGCGGTGACGCAGCCTGCTCCGAGCGCGGCGACGGTGACCGGCTCCGCCCATGGCTGGCTGCCTAGAGCGGAAAGCTGGGCATTGATCGCGGCGAGCAGCCGCTGCGGGTCGGGACGTCGCGCTGGCATCGGTGCGACGGTAGCCGACTGCGGCGGCTTCCGCACGTCCCGGTGGATCCGCCCAGCCAGGAACGTTCCGTCAGGCCATTGCCTGCCGCCATTGGCCGCGTTAAGTCCGCGCGGCTGGCCAGTTCGGCTGACCCGTACCTATTCCTCCGATCGGTACGCGATAATCCTTCGTTATGCCAGGCCAGCGCGGTACGGGGTCGATCAGGACGCGGGGATCGTGGATTCCCCGATTGACCGGGATGGGCCTTATCGTGGTGCTGGCCGGCGGCGGGCTGATCGGCTACCTCAGCTCCAGCAGGCATCCGGTGCGCCAGAATCACCATGCCGTCCAATCCGCCCTGCCAGCTAAGGTGCTGACGGTGCAGACGGTCGGCCTGATCGACGTCGGTCCGTACGACGACCGGGATCCGTCGACCAACGACGCCGACGACCACCCGCTGATGCTGCGCTTGACCAGCGCTGGAATCGAGTTCGTCAGCATTCCGCGATCCGAACTCGCCGCTGGCGTGCCGCTCTGGACGGCAGATCAGATGGCCGACGGGACCGTGATCTTCATCTACAGCCCGACCGGGCAGTGCCTGGCCGCCGCACCTGGCGGCCGCAGGCTGGCACTTGTGCACTGCGACCTCGGACGCGCGCAGCGCTGGCGGGCCCGGCTTGCCGGCTCGGCGGAAGGGCTGCCCTTCGACCAGTTCGCCAGCCTGGCGGCAGGCCGCTGTCTGTCCGCCCCGCCGACCGCTGGTGCGCCGCCGCGCCTCGCGCCATGCGGCGCCACCCACGACAAATCCGAGGAGATCGGGTTCTGGTGGAGCGCCTGATCGCTAGCCGAAGATCGCTGGCAGCGTGCTCCGGTAGGCGTTGCTTAGCTCGTCCGCGGGCACCGAGAAGCACCCGGCGATCTCAAGCGCCTGCCCGCCGGTCACCCCGATCCGGATGGCGGGCACGCCGCGGGCTGCGCATAGGCGGGTGAATTCCGGTTCCGCCCCTGGCCGCACTGTCACCACCGCGCGGGCGGCTGACTCACTGAACAGACAGGTGAACGGGTCGCCGGGCAGCGTGACAACACAGCCATACCGGCCCGCCTGGCCCGGTCCGCCGATCAGGCAGCTCTCGGCCAGCGCCATCGCCAGCCCGCCGTCGGACAAGTCATGCGCCGCGGACAGCAGCCCTTCGGCGGCACCGGCCACCAGCACGTCGGCCAGCCGTCGCTCCGCGGCCAGGTCGACAGCGGGCGGCAGGCCGCCGACGTGGCCGTGGATCACGCTCGCCCATAGCGAGCCGCCAAATTCCGCAGCGGTGCTGCCGAGCAGCATGATCGTCTCCCCGGCCGCGCCGAACCCGCTCGGCAGCCTCCTACGCACATCGGCGAGGACTCCGAGCACGCCGACCACTGGTGTCGGCTGGATCGCCTTCGCACCGGTCTGGTTGTAGAAGCTGACGTTGCCGCCGGTCACCGGCACGCCAAGGGCCGCGCAGGCATCGGCCAGGCCGCGCACCGATTCGGCGAACTGCCACATCACCGCCGGGTCCTGCGGCGACCCGAAGTTCAGGCAGTTGGTCACAGCCAGCGGTCTGGCACCAGCCGCCGCGACGTTCCGGTACGCCTCGGCCAGCGCGAGCTGAGCGCCCGCGTACGGGTCGAGCAGGCAGTACCGCCCGTTGCCGTCGGTGGCGAGCGCCACGCCGAGGCCGGACTCCTCGTCAATCCTGAGCACCCCGGCGTCGTGCGGCATCGCCAGAATGGTGTTGCCGCGCACGTGCTGGTCGTACTGCTCGGTCACCCAGGTCTTGTCCGCAGCGGACGCAGAGCTGAGCAGCGCAAGCAGATCCGCCCGCAGCGGTGCACCGACCCCGCCCGCGCTGCCGACCAGGCCCGGACGCGGCAGCCGGGCCGGGTCATCGGACTGCAGCCGGTCCTGCCCGGCGGGCCGCGCCAGCGGGCGCTCGTACCGTGGTCCTTCGGCGGCGCTGGCCGGCGGCAGGTCGACGACGACCTCGCCGTGCCAGGTCATGATCAGCCGTCCGGTGTCGGTCACCTCACCGATCACGGTCGCCGGGACATCCCATTTCGCGCAGATCGCGGCGAACTTATCTATCGCATGGGGTTCAGCGATCGCCATCATCCGCTCCTGCGACTCACTCATCAAGATCTCCGCCGGACCCAGGTTCCGGTCGCGCAGCGGCACGGCGTCCAGCTGTACCGTCATGCCGACATCGCCGCCGGCCGCGAGCTCAGTGGTCGCACAGGCCACCCCGGCTGCACCGAGGTCCTGGATCGCGACAACCAGCCCGGCCTGGTACAACTCTAGGCAGCACTCGATCAGCAGCTTCTCCATGAACGGGTCGCCGACCTGGACGTTCGGCCGCTTCGCCTGCTCGCGGCCGGCTGCCGCCCCGTCCGCGGCGCCGTCTCCGAAGGAGGCGCTGGCCAGCACCGATGCGCCGCCGATCCCGTCCGGGCCGGTCAGTGACCCGAACAGGATAACCTTGTTGCCCGTACCGCTGGCTCGGGCCAGCTTCAGGTCCGCGTGCCGCATCACGCCCACGGCCAGGACGTTGACCAGCGGGTTGCCCGAGTAGCAGGGGTCGAAGACCAGCTCCCCGCCAATGTTAGGCAAGCCAAGGCAGTTGCCGTAGAACGAGATGCCCGCCGCCACGCCGGCCAGCACCCGCCGGGTATCGGCGGCGTCCGCCGGACCGAACCGGAGCGCGTCCAGCACGGCGACCGGCCGCGCGCCCATCGCGAGGATGTCCCTGACGATGCCGCCGACCCCGGTCGCTGCCCCCTGGAACGGCTCGACGTACGAGGGGTGATTATGCGATTCGATCTTGAACGTGACCGCGTAGCCCTGCCCGACGTCGACGACGCCGGCGTTCTGGCCAATCCCGGCAAGCAGCGCACCGGTCGGCGGTGCCTTGTCGGCGAACTGGCGCAGGTGCGCCCGCGAGGACTTGTAGGAGCAATGCTCGCTCCACATCACCGAGTAGATGGCCAGCTCGGCATCGGTGGGCCGGCGCCCGAGCAGCCCGACGATGCTGGCGTACTCGGTCCCGGTCAGCCCGAGCGCCTCGTGCGGCTGGCCACGGTCCGGCGTGGCCGCGGCATCGGCCACCGTGTCAGCGGTGATCATGCCGTGGCCGGGCTCAGGATCGATGCGAAAAAATCAAGCCCGTCAGTCCCTGGGCCGGTCAGCGAGTCGATCGCGTGCTCGGGATGCGGCATCAGGCCGACCACGTTGCCGGCCGCGCTGGCTATCCCGGCGATGCCGTCCACCGAGCCGTTCGGATCGCCGCCGCAATAGCGGGCGACCACCCGGCCGGCGGCGGCGAGGTCGGCCAGCGTCGCCTGATCGGCGACATAGGCGCCTTCGCCGCTCTTCAGCACCACCGTGAGCTCCTGCCCAGGCCGGTATCGGCAGGTCCATGGCGTCCGGTTGGCCTCGATCCGGATCCGCACCTCCCGGTCGACGAAACGAAGCCCAGCATTGCGGGTCAGGGCACCGGGGAGCAAATGCGCCTCGCACAGGATCTGGAAGCCGTTGCAGATACCGAGCACGGGCAGGCCAGCCCGAGCGGCTGGGATGAGCTCGGCCATCACGGGCGCGAACCTGGCGATCGCGCCGCAGCGCAGGTAGTCCCCGTAGGAGAAGCCGCCGGGCAGGATGACCGCGTCAACACCGCGCAGATCGCGATCGGCGTGCCAGAGCGGGACCGGATGCCCCCCTGCCCGTGCCACGGCGCGGCTGGCATCGACGTCATCCAGCGATCCAGGGAAGGTGACGATCCCGATCCGGCCGGTCAACGGCGTCCCGTCTGCCCGGCCATGCTGGCAGGCTACCCGGTCAGCTGGCCTTCCGGAGCACCGAGGCCGGCTGGCGGGCCTGCGTGGCATCGGCACGCCGTTCGATCCGCTTGCGCAGCGATACCACGGTGCCCCGGCCAGGGCCGGTTCGCAGCCGCACGTCGTCGACGCAGGCGCGCATGATGGCCAGGCCACGACCCGATTCGGGAAGCTGCGCGATGTCGGCGTTGCTGACCCGGCGCCGGAGCAGCGAGACCGGCCGCACCGGCGGCCGGCGCAGATGTGCGCCCCGGCTCCGCAGCCGGGATGGCTCGAAGCCGCGGCCGGAGTCAAGCACCTGCAGCACGCACCGGTTCCTGCCGACCTGAACGACTACCTCATACCGGCGGCCGGGGCCGGCGTGCCGCAGCACATTGGTGCATGCCTCGGTGACGGCCAGGAGCAGATCGCCGATACTGTCCTCGTCGACGCCGAGGCGGCTGAGCAAATCGCCGAGTACCCGGCGCATGACCGGGATGCTGATGGATTCACGCGGAAAGACAAGGCAGAACCGGGCGTCCATGGCCGGTCCCTGCGAGTGCAACACCCGAGTCAGCATTCGCTCCTCAGCCCCCGAACTTACCTCTGCGCTCTGATCACATTGTGAGCGTTTCCCGCTCTGGGCTGTGGTAATCATGAACTCGGGCGATCTTCGGACGAACAGTGCCGTTCTGCCAGGTCAACAGCCGGTGGCCGAGGACCGGAAATCGGGCCTGACCGCCGTCGGCTATTGGCCTGTCACGCCGTCGGGCAGGCGTGAGCCTAGACGAGCCTGAATCGCGGCATGCGGTGGAAAAATTCTTCCGGCGGCTCAGCCGTCGCGGATTGTGAATTCCTCGATGACCGGATTCGCGAGGAGTTCCGCCGCGATCTGCGCCACCCGCGCCGCGGCGGAGTCAGCAGTCACCGCCCCGGCCGCTTCGCTGAGCTGCACCTCGAACCGCTTGCCCTGGCGGACGGTGAGCACGTCGCCGAATCCGAGCCGGTGGCAGGCCCCCGCGATGGCCTCCCCCTGGGGGTCGTGGATCTCTGGCTTCAGCATGACGTCGACGACAATCGTGACCACGTGAGGCAGCGTACGCGACCCACCTCTTGACCGAGCATGAGTATTGCCGAGTACTGTCACTGCGGAACACCTCGGACGTCCGACCGGCCGCCGGCGCTCGTCGGCGGTCGGCCCTGAGCATGCAAGGAGTGGCACGTGGCCGTCAAAGCTGCCGGGCGAGCTGCCTCCAGAACCAACTTCAAGCCGCCGGGAACGGCGGAGCTGATTCAGCTGCTCACCCCGGAAGGCGAGCGCGCCGAGCATCCGGACTACCCGCTCGACGTATCCACCGAAGAGATCAAGTCGCTCTACCGCGACCTGGTCCTGGTCCGCCGGATCGACTTCGAGGCCATCGCGCTGCAGCGCCAGGGCGAACTCGGCATCTGGGCATCCCTGCTTGGCCAGGAGGCGGCCCAGATCGGCTCCGGCCGGGCACTCAGCCCGCGCGACATGGCCTTCCCGACCTACCGGGAGCACGCGGTCGCCTGGTGCCGCGGTCTGGACCCGACGAAGCTGCTTGAGCTGTACCGCGGCGTCAGCCATGGCGGCTGGGACCCGAAAGAGCACAACTTCCACCTGTACACGATCGTGATCGGCAGTCATGTCCTGCACGCGACGGGTTATGCGATGGGCATCCAGCGGGACGGGGCGGTCGGCGAGGACGGCGAGGCGGTGATCGCTTACTTCGGTGACGGGGCCACCAGCCAGGGAGACGTCAACGAGGCATTCATCTGGGCGTCGGTCAACAACGCCCCGATCGTGTTCTTCTGCCAGAACAACCAGTGGGCGATCTCCGAGCCGCTGGAGCGGCAGAGCCGCGTCCCGCTCTACCTGCGGGCGCAGGGCTTCGGGTTCCCGGGTGTCCGAGTCGACGGCAACGACGTGCTCGCCTGCCTCGCCGTCACCTCGAAGGCCCTGCAGGCGGCGCGGGAGGGCCAGGGCCCGACGCTGATCGAGGCGTTCACCTACCGGATGGGCGCGCACACCACCACCGACGATCCGACCCGCTACCGGCTCTCGGCCGAGCTCGAGTCGTGGAAGCTCAAGGATCCGATCGAGCGGGTGAAGCAGTACCTGATCCGCTCCGGGCTGGCCGATGAGAGCTTCTTCACCGCGGTCGGCGCGGAGGCCGACGAGGTTGGCCTCCGGGTGCGGAAAGCATGCCTGGAGATGCCGGATCCGGCGCCGCTGTCGATGTTCGACAACGTCTACGCCGAGCCGACCGCGCTGCTCATCGCCGAGCGCGCCCAGCTGGCCGCTTACATTGACTCCTTCGCCGACGAGGAGGCAGTCCGATGAGCAGCCTGACCCTGTCGAAGGCGCTGAACGAGGGCCTGCGCAAGGCCATGGAGAACGATCCCAAGGTCCTCATCATGGGCGAGGACGTCGGGAAGCTCGGCGGTGTGTTCCGGGTCACCGACGGCCTGCAGAAGGATTTCGGCGAGGACCGGGTGGTGGACACCCCGCTGGCCGAGTCCGGCATCGTCGGCACGGCGATCGGGCTGGCGCTGCGCGGCTACCGTCCGGTTTGCGAGATCCAGTTCGATGGGTTCGTGTTCCCCGCGTTCGACCAGATCACCACCCAGTTGGCCAAGATGCGGTACCGGTCGCTCGGCAAGGTGAGCCTGCCCGTGGTGATCAGGATCCCGTTCGGCGGCGGGATCGGCGCTGTTGAGCACCACAGCGAGTCGCCGGAAGCGCTGTTCGCCCACACCGCGGGCCTGCGGGTGGTCGCCTGCGGCGATCCAGCCGACGCCTACGCGATGATCCAGCAGTCGATCAGCTGCGATGACCCGGTGCTCTTCTTCGAGCCCAAGCGGCGGTACTGGGACAAGACGGAGGTCGACCTGGTCGGCGGTGTCGCGGCAGCGGCGGCACTCGACAAGGCCAGGATCCTGGCCAGCGGCACCGATGTCACCGTCCTCTGCTACGGCCCGATGGTCAGGACGTGCGCCGAAGCGGCGGTTGCCGCCTCGGCCGACGGCCGGTCCGTCGAGGTGATCGACCTGCGGTCGATCGCGCCGCTGGATACCGAGGCCATCTTCGCGTCGGTCCGCAAGACCGGCCGCTGCGTGGTCGTGCACGAGGCCCCGGTCACCGGCGGGCTCGGTGCCGAGATCGCCGCCTTGGTTACCCAGGAATGCTTCTACCAGCTGGAGGCACCGGTCCTGCGGGTCGGCGGCTACTCTACGCCGTACCCGCCGTCCCGGATCGAGGAGTACTACCTGCCGGACCTGGACCGGGTGCTCGACGCCGTCGACCGCGCGTTCACCTACTGAGAGGGCCCCATGTCAGAGCTGAAGCAGTTCAAGCTCCCCGACGTCGGCGAGGGCCTGACCGAGGCGGAAATCCTCAAGTGGCACGTCCACCCAGGCGACAAGATCACTGTCAATCAGATCATCGTGGAGATCGAGACCGCCAAGGCTGTCGTCGAACTGCCCAGCCCGTATGAGGGAGTTGTGGCTAGCCTGCTCGTGCCCGAGGGGACAACCGCGGACGTCGGCACGCCGATCATCTCGGTTCAGGTCGGGGCTGGCCCAGCTAACGGGGGTCCGGCCGACGCAGGCACGGCTGGCGCGGGCCCAGCCGGGGCGGGTGCCGCCGGGGCGACCGGCACCGGGGCGGGAGCTACTGAGGCGAACCCGGTCGGTGCGGGAGCCGCTGGGGAGATCTCGTTCCCGCCGATCGAGGGCGCCGTCGAGCCTGGCATACATGGCAGCCCGGCTCCGAAGCCGGAGCGTCAGGCCGTCCTGGTCGGGTACGGGGTCAAGCTCGGCTCGACCACGCGCCGGCCTAGGAAGACCGCGACCGCTGCCCTGGCAGGCGGCCAGGCCCAGCCGCCCGCGCCAGGCCCGGTGGCCGGGCCCAGTGGCGGCCCTGCTGTTCAGCCACCCCCGCCCCAGCCGCCCGCGCCCCAGCTGTTGGCACCGCAGAGCCCGCAGCCGCCCGCGCCACCGTCACCTGTGCCGCAGCCGCCGGCTGGCCGGATTGCCGTCCTGGCCAAGCCACCCGTTCGCAAGCTGGCCAAGGAACTCGGCGTCGACCTGGCCGGGCTGACCGGGTCCGGTCCGGCCGGCTCCATCACTCGCGAGGACGTCCAAACGGCGGCTGCGACGCAGGCCGCCGCCATCGCGGCCAGCAGCGCGACGGAAATCCCCGCGGGTCCCGGAGCGACTGGCCTGGCCAGGCTCGCTTCGCTGCCGCGCGAGGAGCGCATCCCGATCCGCGGGGTTCGCAAGCACACCGCGGCAGCCGTGGTGGCGAGCGCCTTCACCGCGCCGCATGTCACCGAGTTCCTGCAGATCGACATCACCGAGACCATGACGGTGACAACCCGGTTCAAGAGCCTGCCGGAGTTCGAGGGCGTGCGAGTCTCACCGCTGCTGCTGGTGGCCAAGGCCCTGCTGATCGCGGCGGCAAGGCATCCGATGATCAACTCGTCCTGGGACGAGGCGGCACAGGAGATCGTGGTCAAGCACTACGTCAACCTAGGCATCGCGGCAGCGACCGACCGTGGCCTGATCGTGCCCAACGTGAAGGACGCCCACGCCCTGTCCCTGCCTGACCTGGCACGTGAGATCGGTGACCTGACCGAGACCGCGCGGGCCGGCCGATCCACGCCGGCCGACCTGCGGGGCGGCACTATCACGATCACCAACGTCGGGATCTTCGGGATCGACACCGGAACTCCGATCATTACCCCTGGCGAGGCCGCGATCCTGGCGTTCGGCCAGGTCAAAGATGCACCATGGGTGCACGAGGGGCAACTGGCCGTGCGCAAGGTCTGCACGCTCGCGCTCTCGTTCGACCACCGGATCGTCGACGGCGACCTCGGCTCGGCGGCGCTGCGGGAGGTCGGCGCGATGCTGGGCGACCCGATGCGCATGCTCGCCTGGTCCTAGCCGTCCCCGCTACCTGCGGCAACCGATCGGAGCACTCATGCTCAGGCACGTCGCGGTGTTCTCCTGGCTACCCGAGGCAACCGACCAGCAGAAGCAGCTAGCGGCAGCGGAACTCGCCACCCTGCCACCGCTGATGGACGGGCTGGTCAGCTACCAGTTCGGTCACGACGAGCGCCTGGTGCAGGGCAACGCCGACTTCGCGATCGTCGCGGACTTCGACAACGCCGCTGCCTATTTCGCATACCGAGATCATCCGGCCCATGTCGACGTCGCCAAGCGGGCCATCCAGCCGATCACCAGGCAGCGGATGACCGTTCAGTTCGAGATCTGACCCGGAACGACTAGGAGGTCCAGCGAAACTCGCTTGACCTGCGCTAAGGGCTGGGTTTCTGATCATGGTAAACCCCAAGATCAGGTGATCTTTACCCCAAGCCGCAGCGGGCGCAGTGTCCTGATCGCGCGGTCTCGGCCTCGGTGATCACACTGCTGCCAGGGCACCGGCTGACGGAAGGGACTTGCGGGCCTGCGGGGGCAGCGCAGTAGTGCCCCTTCGTAGGCGCTCGATCTCGCCCCAGGCTGCCAAGTGGGCCAGCGCCGAGCGGACCTACCGCTCGGTGACATAGGTTCCCCAGCCCGGCACGACCTCGGCCAGGCCCTCGTCAACGAGCACCTTGAGTGCCTTCGCTGCCGTCGTCCGCGCTATTCCGTACTCCTGCACGAGACCGGCGATCGACGGCAGCCGCTGTCTCGGTGCCAGCTCGCCGGACTGGATGCGCTCGCGCAGGATCGCGGCCACCTGCCGGTACGGCGGCACATTGCTGTCATGGTCAACAACACTCACGGCGTCACCATAGGTGACCTGCATAGACACACGTTAGCGTTATGAGACCATGGAAGCCCATGGTGTACGTGGATAGTATGAGTGATGCACATGCAGCGGCCCGGCCGCGTGAGCGAACACAACGACCGGGCCTGACCGGAAGCGAGTCCGGCTATGTCAGATCATGGCGCACAAGAGCAGATCACACCCGGCTCCCTGGCCGCCTCGGACGAGCTTGACCGGCTCACGGCCGCTTACCCGGCATTCCGGTTCCGCTGCCAGACGATCGGCCGTCACGGTGCCCGCTGGGTCGCGGAGCGCAGGAACGGCCTGCACCCCGGCCTGCACTCCGTCATCACCGCAGACTTAGCGGAACTGCACGCGGCGCTCGCCAGCGAGAACGGGTCCTATCATGCCCGGTGACGCCAGCCGCGCCCGCCTGTTCTGCGAGTACGGCAAGCGGTGGGAGATCGAGCGGGTCGAGCCGGGGCACCGAGTGGGTGGCGGTCCAGCGCGGCAGCGAGCCCGTCATCCACGTCATCGGAGGGCGCGACCTAGCCGCGCTCCGCTACCGGATAGAGGCGGCCAAGCGCGAGGAAGCGGAGGACTAGCCAGCGGTCAGAACGCCGCTTCGGGCAGTTCCATCACATCAAGCGACGTCGCTTCGACGACCTCGAGCTCGGCCGTCAGGCGAGGCAGCACGGTCTCGGCGAAGAACCGCGCGGCGGCGATCTTCCCGCGGTAGAACGCCTCATCGCCCGCGCCGCCCTCGCCAACAGCAGACCCGCCAGCGGCGTCAAGCGCCTCGGTAGCGACCTCGGCCTGGCGGACCAGCAGCCACCCGATGATTAGGTCACCCAGAGCCAGCAGCAGCCTAGTGGTGTTCAGGCCGACCCGGTTTACCTCCGTCGGCTGCTCCATGCTGTCGGCCAGATACCCGTGCATGGCTGTGACCATCGCGTCCACATTGTCGGCCGCCCTGGCAAGCGCGGCACGCTCCTTCTTCAGCCTGCCGTTGCCCGCCTCGGCAGCCGCCGTCTTCCTGACCTCGCCGAGCAGGTACGCCAGCGCCTCGCCCTGGTTACGGACGATCTTGCGGAAGTACAGGTCCATGCCCTGGATCGCGGTGGTGCCCTCATACAGGCTGTCGATCTTCGCGTCCCTGAGGTACTGCTCCATCGGGTAGTCCTGCAGGTAACCGTGCCCGCCCAGGGTCTGGAGTGACAGCGCGAGCATCTCGTACGCCCGCTCCGACCCGACTCCCTTGACCAACGGAAGGAGCAGATCATTGACCGCCGCCGCGAGCGGATCGCTCTGTCCGCTGGCCTCAGCGAGCTGCTCTGCGTCCTGGAAGCTCGCGGTGTACAGGACGAGCGCCCGCATGCCCTCGGAATAGGCCTTCTGCAGCATCAGGATCCGCCGGACGTCCGGGTGGTGGATGATCGTCACTCGCGGCGCGGTCTTGTCGGCCAGCTTGATCAGCTCGCCGCCCTGCACTCTGGTCTTGGCGTATTCCAGCGCGTTCAGGTAACCGGTGGACAGAGTCGCGATCGCCTTCGTCCCGACCAGCATCCGGGCGTGCTCGATGATCTTGAACATCTGCCTGATGCCGTCGTGCACGTCGCCGACCAGAGTCCCGATCGCCGGGTGCTCAGCTCCGAAGGTGAGCTCGCAGGTCGCTGAGACCTTGAGTCCCATCTTGCGCTCAACGTTCGTCGCGTAGACGCCGTTACGCTCGCCAAGCTTGCCGTCCGGGCCGACGAGGTACTTGGGTACCAGGAACATGGACAGGCCCTTGGTTCCCGGACCGGCACCTTCCGGCCTGGCGAGAACCAGGTGGAAGATGTTCTCGGCCATGTCATGCTCGCCGCTGGTGATGAACCGCTTGACGCCCTCGATGTGCCAGCTCCCGTCCGGCTGCTTGATCGCCTTGGTCCGGCCCGAGCCGACGTCGGATCCGGCGTCCGCCTCGGTCAGCACCATCGTCGCCGTCCACTTGCGCTCGACCGCCGTCTCCGCGAACCGCTTCTGCTCCGGCGTGCCCATCAGCCACAGCGCTTTGGCGAATGACGCGCCGTTCCCGTACATCCAGACCGCCGGATTAGCGCCAAGCACTAGCTCAGCCACCGCCCAGCAGAGCGAGCGCGGCGCGGCGCTGCCGCCTAGCTCGGGTGGAAGCTCGAGCCGGAACCACTCCGCGTCGACAAAGGCATGGAAGGACTTGGCGAACGCCTCAGGCATCCGTACCGAGTGAGTTGCCAGGTCAAACACAGGCGGATTCCGGTCACTGTCGACGAAAGACTCAGCGAGCGGCCCGGTGGCCAGCCGGTCGACCTCCTCCAAGATGCCGCGTGCCGTCTCTTCGTCCAGTTCCTCGTGCGGGGTTTCCCCGAGGAGTTCATGTCTGTTCAGCACCTCGAACAGATTGAACTCGATGTCACGAAGGTTGCTCTTGAAGTGCGCCATGCTCATCTCCCAGCGGACTCCTGCGTCGCCGTTACCGGCCAGTAACATAAGTATACTACTGGCCGGTAACTCCGGGGAGGCTTCGACGCCCGAGCCGACGATTCCGGGCGAAGCTGGCTCTGCTCAGCTACAAGATGTTGATGGCACGGGCAATCACCAGCGCACCTAGCGCCAGCGACACGGCCGACTGGACCAACATCGTCATCTTGGCCCACCTGGCCAGCGGCATTACATCGGTCGGGCTGAACGCGGTCGCGTTGGTGAACGACAAGTAGAGGTAGTCGACGAAGCGGGGTCCCCAGCCCTGGGGGGTCAGCTCCGGCGCGGTCATCTGCGGGAACATCAGATCCGGATACGGCGACGTGCCCTCTAGCCGATTCACCGGTCCACCCCGGTCGAATTCCCAGTACCACAGCGCGAAGGCGATAACGTTCGTTCCCCAGATCGCGGCACCGGCCCCGAGCAGGTGGATCGGGCCGTTGCTCTCCCGGATGAACAGCACGTTCGTGATGATCGCGTTGACCAGCAGCACGGCTGAGACGGCATTAGCCGCCGTAATGAGCAGGATCAGCGTGACGCTGGCCGTCCGGATCGGGCGGGACCGCTTCTCGATCCGGACCGGGTTAGCGACGCTCAAGCCGACCAGCAGAGCTCCCTCCAGGGCAGGCAGCAGGTAGATGGGATGCAGCGCGAGCTGCGCCGGCAGCAGCCGTTCCAGCACGATCGCAATGATCACGGACACCGTCACCGGCCATCGGGGCTCGGGTCGATCCGGCCGATGGAGCCGGAGGGTGCCCGCCGACTGGAGTCGGTTTGCGGCCCGCACGAGGTGCATCATCTCGTTGCGCCAGTACACGTCCGGCTGTCCATCGGGGTGCCTGTGCCCGTGCGCATGCTCGTGCTGGTCGGCCGAAGCGTCATGCTCGGTGTGCCCGGCCAGCGCTTCGTGCTCGGCGAACTCGGCGAACTCAGCGTGCTCGGCGAAATCCGCGAACTCCGCGTGCTCGGCGAATTCGACTACCTCCTCTTGGTCGTAACCGGCCTGGCCGTGCCCGGTCTCGTCGTGCCCGGCCTCGTCGTGCCCGGCCTCGTCGTGCCCGGCCTCGTCGTGCCCGGCCTCGTCGTGCCCGGTCCCGGCCGACCCTGATCCAGCGCGCTCGGTCCCGCCGTGCCCAGCAGCCCGCCGACCTGGCGATTCTGGCTCGTCCATAGCCTCATTGTGCTGGCTGGCCCATTCCGTACGGCCGGTTCCCGCCTTAAAGTGTCGGCATCGGCGTGATTTGATCCAGGCGAACGAGGTGGACGATGGTGCTTGGCCTCATCCCAGAGCATCTGGAACTGGCCGCGGCAGTGCGCGGCTGGGCACAGCGGCACAGCCCGGCCGAAGTCGTCAGGGCCGCTGCGGACGGGCCAGATAGCGGTGCCGGCCGATATCACAGCGAATTCGCGCCGGGTCTGGCTGAGCTGGGTCTCTTCGGACTACACCTGGAAGACGCTGATGGGGGGCAGGGGTTCGGGCTGCCTGAGCTAGCGGTAGCTCTGGAGGAACTCGGCCGGGCGCTGCTCCCAGGCGCGTTCCTGCCGACGGTGCTTGCCAGCGCAGTGCTAGCCGAGGCAGTCCGCGCCATGGCCAAGTCAGCCACGGCCGGGTCGGGGACGGCCGGGTCGGACACCGTGAGCCCCGGGCACGCCGGATCTGAACAGATCAGATCAGAAGACTTCGAATCAGGCCGAAGGGGTGACAGCCCGACCAGGGCCGGTCAGATGGGCAAGCTGCTGGCCAGCCTCGCCGACGGGTCCAGGGCCGGTGCGGTGTGCCTGGCCGGAGGCCTGACCGGCACGGCGGGCGAAAACGGCGGACTCGTCATCAGCGGCGAGTCAGGACCTGTGCTCGCCGGGCCGCTGGCCGACGTGATCATCGCGTGCGTACAATGCCCCGAGGAAGCCGTGTGGGTTGTCATCGATTCGGCTGACCTGCAGGTAACACCCCTGGACAGCCTGGATCTCACCAGGCCGGTTGCCAGCGCGTGGGCCGACGCGGTCGCAGTGCCCGCCGACCGGATCCTGGCCGGGCTGAACCGCGCAACGGTGACCAGCCTCGCCGCAATCGTGTTTGGCGCCGAGGCCTGCGGGATCGCCGACTGGGCGGTCCACACCGCCGTCGAGTACGCCAAGATCCGTCAGCAGTTCGGCAGGCCGATCGGGCAGTTCCAGGCAGTGAAACACCGCTGCGCCCGGATGCTGACCCTTGCCGAGCAAGCAGCGGCCGCGGTCTGGGACGCTGCCCGGACCGAGCCAGGCGAGGAACGAGAGTTCGCGGCCAGCGTCGCTGCGGCGGTCGCCATCGACGCTGCGGTGGAGGCGGTTAGCGATTGCATCCAGACGCTGGGCGGCATCGGCTACACCTGGGAGCACGATGCGCATCTGTACTACCGGCGGGCGATGTCGCTGCGCGCCCTGCTCGGTCCGTCGGCGACCTGGCAGGAGCAGGTGGCGAGGCTAGCCCTGGCCGGTGCCAGGCACCGGGTCCGGATCGAACTACCGGAGGGGGACGCCGAGTTCCGTGCCGAGGTTCGTGCCGAGCTAGCCGAGATCAGTCGGCTGACTGGCAAGGAGCGGATGCATCGGCTGGCGGCCGGCGGCTGGGTGGCTCCGCATCTGCCCCGGCCGTGGGGTCGTGACGCCAAGCCGCTTGAGCAGCTCGTGATAGACGCCGAGATGCGTGCCGCCGGCGTACGGGCACCGAACCTGGCCATCGGTGCCTGGGTGGTGCCAGCCCTGATCCAGTACGGCACGCCAGAGCAGCAACAGCGCTTCCTCCCGGCCACTTTGCGGGCCGAGTACCTGTGGTGCCAGCTGTTCAGCGAACCCGGTGCCGGATCGGACCTGGCCGGGCTGAGCACCCGGGCGGAGCGGGCCGACGGCGGCTGGCGGATCACCGGCCAGAAGATCTGGACGTCACTTGCCCGCGAGGCCGCCTGGGCGATCTGCATCGCCAGGACCGATCCGTCGGCGCCCAGGCACGACGGGATCAGCTACTTCCTGGTCGATATGCACAGTCCGGGCATCGAGGTCCGCCCGCTGCGCGAGATAACCGGCGACGCGATCTTCAACCAGGTGTTCCTGGACGGCGTGTTCGTACCCGACGACTGCCTGGTCGGCGAGGTCAACGGCGGCTGGAAGATCGCCAGGACCACGCTGGCCAACGAACGGGTCTCGTTGTCGCAATCCTGGGCATTCGGCTCTGGTGTGCCCGAGTTGCTTGAGGTGGCCAGGGCTGCGAGCAAGGTCCCAGTCACCGACGTCGGCAGGCTGGTATCCGAGGGCAGGGCGATCGATCTGCTCGGCCTCCGAGTAACGCTCAAGCGACTCTCCGGCACCGAACCAGGCGCGACCGGCAGCGTGCGCAAGCTGCTCGGCATGCGCCATGCTCAGCAGGTCTCTGAACTCTGCTGGGCGGTGTCTGGTGACAGCGGCGCGCTCGTGGGCGGCTACGGCCCATCGGTCGGCCCGGCCGGGCATCCGAACGGTGCCCAGTGGGCCAGACAGGTCCTGCTGACCAGAGCGCTGACAATCGGGGGCGGCACCACCGACATCCAGCTGAACATCATCGCCGAGCGCATCCTTGGCCTGCCGCGTGATCCAGAGCCGCCAGCGAAGTGAGCCCTGCCGAGGGATGGGGCGGCCGCAACAGCTGTGCGCCGCCATGGCCGGCATATGGTCGCCTGGCCAGAACCTGCACCAGGCAGCTGTCAGCTCGCGTCCTGACTGAGCAATCGCCGAGTCGGCGCCCGGCCAGCCGGCTGGCTGGGCCGAGCGCGGGACGGTGCTGGCGGGACCGGACGGACTTGCGGCTGCCCGACCGAGAGGCTCACGTCGTCGCCGTGGTGCAGGATGTCAAGCGGCTCGCCCGCTGCCAGGAGGTACCGGGCAGCGGCATCGGTGACTTCGACTCGCAGGCGCCTGCCGCGGATCAGGACACTGAACGCGAGTCTGGTCAGGCCCTCGGGGAGCCTGGGCGCGAAGCTGAGAGAGCCGTCGTGATGACGCATACCGCCGAAACCGCTGACCAGGGCGGTCCACGCGCCTGCCAGCGATGCGATATGCACGCCGTCGCGGGTGTTCTGCTCGAGGTCACGCAAGTCCATCAGGGCCGCCTCGCCCAGGTAGTCGTAGGCGAGGCCCAGATGCCCGACCTCAGCGGCCATCACCGCCTGAGTGCAGGCCGACAGCGATGAGTCGCGTACCGTGAGCGGTTCGTAGTAATCGAAGTTCCGCACCTTCTGCTCGGCCGTAAACGCGTCGCCGCACATGACCATGGCCAGGACAAGGTCGGCCTGTTTGACGACCTGCTTGCGGTAAAGCTCGAAGTAAGGGAAATGCAGCAGCAACGGGTACTCGTCAGCGGAAGTGCCGGCGAAGTCCCAAACCTGGTGCATCGTGAACCGCTCGGACTGAGGGTGCACGCCGAGTGTCGCGTCGAATGGGATGTGCATTGCCCTGGCCGCGTCGCGCCAGCTGGCCGCCTCCTCAGCTTCGATGCCGACTTCGCGGGCGCGATCCGGATGACGCTCAGCTACTTCGGCGGCCGCGAGCAGGTTCTGCCTGGCCATCAGGTTGGTGTACACGTTGTCGTCGGCGATGGCGCTGTACTCGTCCGGGCCGGTGACCCCGTCGATGTGGAACTGCCCGCGGGCATCATGGTGACCGAGGGAACGCCACAACCGTGCGGTGTGCGTCAGCAGATCCAGGCCGGCTCCGCGTTCGAACGCCTCATCTCCGGTGGCATCGACGTAGCGCACTACCGCGTCGGCGACGTCCGCGTTGACATGAAAGGCGGCCAGGCCGGCTGGCCAGTAGCCCGAGCATTCCTGCCCGGCGATCGTTCGCCATGGGAAGGCCGCGCCCTTGAGGCCGAGCAGCGATGCTCGCTCGATGGCCAGGGGCAGCGTGCTGTGCCGCCAGCGCAACGCGCTGGCGGCAGCATCCGGCGCCGTCACGGTGAGCACGGGCAGCACGAAGGTCTCGGTGTCCCAGAAGGCGTGCCCGTCATAACCTGGCCCGGTCAGGCCCTTCGCCGGGATCGGCCGGTTCTCGCCGCGCGCACCGGCCTGCAGGACGTGGAAAAGCCCGAAGCGCACCGCCTGCTGCACCTCGGTATCCCCGTCTACCTCCACATCGGCGCTATCCCAGAACTCGTCAAGGAACGCACGCTGCTCAGCCAGCAGCCCGTCCCAGCCGCTCTGCCGCGCCGCGCTGAGCGCCGCCCACACCTGGTCGCGCACAGCGGGCAGCGATCGCTCGCCTGACCAGCCATAGGCGACGAATTTGATCACGCGCAGCCGCTCTCCTGGCTGCAGGACCGCCGCGGCCGTGACTGAGCCACCATCGTCGAACACCCGTGACTCGACCTGAACTCCGTTCGGCCCGTCGATCAGGTGGTCCATGGCAGCGCCGATCCGCAGCTCACTGTGCGTGGTCCTGTGCACGAGTACCACGGAAGTGCCGTCCGCCGCCAGATGCTCGCCAACCAATGGCTGGTCGAGCGCCGCGGCCACCCGTGGGTCTCCGCCCGAAGGCGGCTGCTGCTCGTTCGCCAGGAGCTCGGACTGCACCGCGATCCGCACCTGACCATCAAGCGGCTCCACGTCGTAGCAGATCGCCGCGACGGCCCGCTGGGAAAACGACACCAGCCGGATCGAGGAAACCCGGACCGAACCTCCGGCCGGCGACACCCACTCGGCACGGCGGCTCAGCAGCCCAGCGCGAAAATCAAGCATGCGCTCGTGAGCGCGCAGTTCACCGTAACGGACATCGAACGGCTCGTCGTCGACGAACAACCGGATCAGCTTGCCGTTCGTCACGTTGATGATTGACTGCCCGGACTCGGGCAGACCGTACGAGATCTCGGCGTAGGGCAGCGGCCGCAGCTCGTACACCCCGTTGAGGTAGCTCCCAGGCAGACCGTGCGGCTCGCCCTCGTCCAGGTTGGCGCGCCACCCCAGATGGCCGTTCGACAACGCGAACACGGACTCCGTCTGAGCAAGCAGGTCCAGGTCAAGCGCCGTCTCCCGCAAGCACCACGGCTCCACGGTGAACGCCGCCTGCCGGATCACGAATGATCCGTCAAGTCGGCGAGATCGGCCACTACGATGTCGGCGCCGTGCGACTTGAGCGCTGCCGCCTGCCCGGCCCGATCCACTCCAACCACGAAACCGAACCCGCCCGCCCGGCCGGCCGCCACGCCGGCCAGCGCATCCTCGAAGACCGCCGAGGAGGACGCGCTCAGCCCGAGGGCACGTGCTCCCGCCAGGAAAGAATCCGGCGCCGGCTTCCCCCGCAGGTGCTCTCGTTCCGCTACCACACCGTCGATCCGCGCCTCAAACAGATCCTCGATGCCCGCCGCCACGAGCACGTCGCGGCAGTTGGCGCTGGACGACACCACCGCACGGCGCAGCCCCGCATCGCGAACCGCCCGAACATAGCGAACCGAGCCCTCGTACACGTGCACGCCATCCGTGCGGATCCGCCG
The DNA here is from genome assembly GCA_963850875.1 of uncultured Actinomycetota bacterium. Lineage (GTDB taxonomy): Bacteria > Actinomycetota > Actinomycetes > Streptosporangiales > Streptosporangiaceae > Chersky-822. The sequence continues at coordinate 920,662 of CAWKNA010000001.1, read as the reverse complement.
GAGCACGATCGCGTTCTTGCGCTCGCCCAGGCCATAGATCGTCTGAGCATCGGGTCGATCACCTGGGCCGCCATCCGGCAACTCGATGCCCCGTGAGGCCAGGAACGACCTTGTCCCCTCGGCTCTGGGCTTGCCGTCAACGTACTCGTCGTAATCCCGCACCAGGTCGAACGACACGAATGGCTGGCCGGTCTGCCGCGCCCGCTGCTGCAGGTAGCAGTCAAACATTTCTTTCCATGCGGCGTCGTGCACCTGAGCGGTCTTGGTGAGGACGCCGTCTAGGTCGAACAGGCAGCCGCGAATGCCATCCGGGAGACCGAGCACCCACCAAGCGTACGAGAGTCGGCTGCTGCCGCGCTGCCCTGCGCCTGCACTCAGCACATCGATGACGGCGAGCATCGAGGTCGACCGTCGCGGTTAGCACTCGCCCGAGGCTGTAACAGCGCGGGTGACCTTTGGCCCTGATTCAGGTCTGGCCGACCGCCAGATCATGGAGCGTAGGAGGTGTCTGCGATGAGCAAGATTCTGGTCGCGTTCGCCACAAGGAACGGCTCGACGCGGGAGGTGGCGGGCGCAATCGCCGGAACGCTGCGTGCGGCCGACTGCGCGGTCGATCTTCGCCCCGCACGGGAGGTGCGGGAGCCGGTTGCCGGGTGGGATCTGGTGGTGCTCGGAGCGCCGATCTACTCGGGGCGGTGGCACAGCGATGCGCACCGATTCCTCAGGCGGCACCGGAACGAGCTCGCGAACGTCCCGGTCGCCGTGTTCGGCATGGGCCCGCGGTCCGGAGCAGAGGAGGGCTGGCAACGGTCACGAGGCCAGCTCGACCGGGCATTGGCAAAGCGGGGATGGCTGGCTCCGGTGACGATCGCCGTCTTCGGCGGGGTCGACCCGCCGAAGCGCCGGCCGGCGGAACGACGGGACCTCCGTGACTGGGAGGCGATCCGCGCCTGGGCCTTCGGCCTGCCTGCGCTGGTCCGCTCGCCGACTCGTTCCGCACCTGACAGCAGGCCCGATCGTCCGCTGCTCGGCGAACCGGGGGGAGTTCCGAGCGACTGGCTCGGTCCACGGGAGACGTAGCGATCGGCAGCTGGCCAGAACACTATGCTGGGCTCGCCGCATTCGATTGAGTCAGTTCTGCGCGGCGCTGACGGTATTCGTGGTGCTCCTGGTCTGGCGGCGGCTGGCGGGGCACGATTGACTGGTGGCAGGCGAGCCGACCGCAGGCCGGCAGATTGGGGGTCACCGATGCCGACCGTGCAGGCGAACGGCATAGACATCTACTACGAGGTCCAGGGCGAGGGCGAGCCTCTCGTGCTGATCCCGTACCTCGCGGCTGATCAGGCTTGCTACGCATTCCAGGTGGCGGAATACGCGAAGCACTTCACCTGCTTCACCGTTGATCTGCGCGGCGCTGGGCTATCCGGCAAGCCGGAGGGAACCTACACCACGGAGTTGCTCGCCGACGATATCGCCGCGTTCATGCAGGCGGCTGGGGTTGACCGCGCTCATGTCTCCGGGCTGTCGCTTGGCGCGGCGACCGGGATGTGGCTCGCTGCCAGGCACCCGGCCCGGGTGAAGTCCCTGTCGCTGCATAGTGCCTGGCCGAAGACGGATCCGTACCTTCGGGTGGTGGTCGAAGGCTGGCAGATCATGGCGCAGGCCCTGGGCAGTGTGACCGACATGGTGATCAAGGGGATCTTTCCTTGGTGCTTCACCCCCGAGCTGTACGCGGCCAGACCCGAGTACATCGAATCGCTGGCCGACTTCGTTCGCAGCCGGCCGATGCCGCCGGTGGATGCCCTGCTGCGCCAGTCCGGTGCCGTCCTGAGCCACGACGCGCAGGAGGCGCTCGGATCGATCCAGGCACCGACCCAGCTCACCTTCGGCCGGCACGACATGGCGACCTCAACCCGCTTCGCCGACCCGATCCGCACGGCGATCACCTATTGCGAACTGGTGGTATTCGAGCACTGTGCTCATGCGCCGATCTATGAGGACGTGGACGGGTTCAACCAGCAGACTCTGGCGTTCCTGCAACGCCATTGCGGATGAGCTCAGCTCTGGCTACCGGTGACTCGGGTCGGTGACTACTCGCCAGGCGGCGGTGAGGTAGCCGGACCTCCATGTCGCCCTCAAGGTGACTGAACCACCAAACGAGCATCTTCGGCGTTACGCCCTTGAGCACCTCATCGACCCAGTACCTGCGCCGCCCGTCTGCCTGCTTCTCGCTTCCGGATCTCGCCTCCAGATTCGGCTTGAGCTCCCAGGGAAGCCGGAGCGGCTCGGGAAGCCTCGCTCTCATGGGGCGTCCTCTCCCGTGCTGCGGTCCGCGTGATCCGGTTACCGCGGACAGGTCAGTTGCGCCAAGTGCAGATCGAGCGCCCTCGGGTGGCTCTGACCCGACTCCCCATATGCTCAGGCCGCATGTCGGTGGCGGACCTCATACCACCGCACGAGGAATACCACCGGCACGCGGCCTGGCCGCAGCGGCTTAGCCGCCGGATGAGGGCGGGAAACCAGTAGCGTCGCCTGATTCGGGGGATGCCGGGTCAGCTTGCGGAGCCTCCTGCACCGGAGTCGTCTCAGGGAAGCCGGTTGCCGGAGCAGCCTGCGGGAACCCGGTCGGCTGCGCCGCTGGGAACCCGGTCTGCGCCGGGCCCGGGAACCCGGCCTGCTGGCCAGCGTCCGGGGCGCCGCCCGGGGCCGACCCAGGGAAGGACGTCGACTGACCCGCATCGGGGAACCCGGTCGCCCCGCCGGACTGCGGGAACGACGTCGGCTGACCCGCGCCGGGGAACCCGGCCTGCTGGCCAGCGTCCGGGGCGCCGCCCGGGGCCGACCCAGGGAAGGATGTCGACTGACCCGCATCGGGGAACCCGGTCGCCCCGCCGGACTGCGGGAACGATGTCGGCTGGCCAGCACCGTAGGCCGGCGCGCCACCATAAGCCGGGCGCCCCGCCGTACGCCGGAGCCGCGCCTGGCATGGTTGCCGACACGCTCGGGTCCACTGGGCTGGCCGAGCTGGTGAGGAAATCGCCTGGCCGCATCTGATTCGCTAGCTGCTGAGCCTGGGCCTGCGCCGCCTGCTGGACCAGGTTGATCCCGAACTGGGTCTCATGCGCGCTGAGGTCGGACAGCAGCTGGGTGATCTGGGCCGCCGTCTCGGCGGTGGCACGGCCGGTGCGCTCGGCCAGGATGGCGAGGCCGAGGCTGCGGAGCATCCCGTCTGCCTTCCTGCTCGCCTGCGACTGGTCGAGCTTCGCCATGCCCGCGCTCGTCGCATCCTTGGTCTGCTGCGCGAGCGTGCTCGCCTGCGCCTTGACCTTGTCCATCAGTCCCATGGTGTTCCTCCGGGTTCTCGGGTCCTGCATCGCGGTCGGTGACCGGCCGCGTTCAATGAGGCTCAGCTGGCCAGCACGAGAAGCTCAATGGCCAGCATAGGCGCGGCACCAACTAGCGCGGTAGAAGTGTGGATGATCCGGCTTGGCTGTGGCGATAGTGAACCGGTCACCGATGAGACATCAGCTCCGCGTGCTGGTCCTCGCCGTCGCGCGGCTGGGGATCAGCGTGCACAAGCGCCGCGGTCAGCTGCGGCAGCGCGTGCAGCAGATTGTGCTCGGCGCTGACCGCCACGAGATGCGCCTGGATCGCGGTGGAATTGGCATCGACGATCACCTCGCATTCGGCCCGCAGCCGATGGCCGATCCAGCGGAGCCGGACCTGACCGATGTCCAGCACGCCAGACGTGCCGCGCAGCACCTCCCCGCCTGGTCCACCAGCGACGGGTCGACCGCGTCCATCAGCCGCCAGTAGATCTCGCGTGCGGCCTGGCGGAGCACCGCCAAGATCGCCACCGTGATGAGCAGGCCCACGACCGGATCCGCCCAGTTCCAGCCGACCGCGACGCCGGCCACGCCAAGCAGCACGGCCAGCGAGGTGAACCCGTCGGTGCGGGCATGCAATCCGTCCGCGACCAGCGCGGCCGAGCCGATCTTGCGGCCGACCCGGATCCGGTAGCGGGCCACCAGCTCGTTGCCGACGAAACCGATCAGCGCAGCGGCAGCGACCGCGGGCAGAGTGGACACCGGCCGCGGCCGCGCCAGCCGAGATATGGCCTCGAACCCGGCCAGCGCGGACGATGCGGCGCAAGACGTTTGCAGAACGGCGGCACAAAGCCCCGGCGCGGAGCTTTCAGCGCCGTCAGCCCCGTCAGCGCCGTCAGCGCCGTCAGCGCCGTCAGCGGATCACGGCGGGGTGCCCGGATTGGGGTTCGCGGCAGGCAGGCCGGAGCAGATGTTCTGGGCGGCATTACGCGACTGCACCGTCGGGGTGGCGCTGGAACTAGCCGGGTGGTGGACTCGCGGACTGGCGAGGCCGGCGAAGTCGGACCCGATGATCAGCGTGACCGGCCCGGCCGTGCCGGTCTGCGGCGCCGGCTCGGCGATCAGGTTCTGCCCGGCCGGGAGGGTGGCGAGCGCGGTCATGACGGTGTAGGCGCTATCCGCCTGGGCGGTGCCCGAGTAGGTCACCGTCGTCGTGGAGGTCGCCTGCGCGTCTCCGACGTGCACCACGTCGAAGCCGAGCTTCCGCAGGCCCCTGGCGGTCTTAGCGGCAAGCCCGGGGATCCCCGAGCCATTGAGCACCTGCACCTGGACCGAAGCTGGTGCCAGCCTGGGTAGGTGATCGTGCCACCTGGTGCTCGTCTGCAGCATCCGGAACACGACGTCATCTTGCGGCTCCACCGGCAGCAGCCGGTCGGCGTTGGTCGGGTCAATGACCGTGGGCATCGTGATCAGGGTGACGTTCTTGGTACGCAGGTAGCGAACAGTCTGCGCCAGGTGCAGCAGCTTGGACACCGAGCCGAGACCGGTATCCACAGTGAGCGCCTGGGTGGCCAGGTCGGCGATCTTGTACAGACCGCTGAGATTGGACAGCAGGCCCTGGTTGTTGACCTTCTGGATTACCGATGAGATGAACGCCTGCTGCAGCTGGATCCGGCCCAGGTCGCCGCCGTTGCCGACACCGTGTCTGGTGCGGACGTAGGCAAGCGCCTGGTTGTACCTGAGCAGGTGCAGGCCGCCCTTGAGACGCAGGTGACTCCACGGGTCGTAATAGCCGCTCGGCGGCACGCAGACCTCGACTCCGCCGATCGCGTCGACCATGGCGCGGAATGAGTTGAAGTTGAACTCGACGAAATGGTCAATCTGAATGCCGGTCAGGTCCTCCACCGTGTGCACCGCACAGGACGGGCCGCCCAGGTTCATCGCCCCGTCGATGATGGCCGACGGGAAGGCCGGCCAGGTACCGGTGCCAACGCCGGCCCGGGCCTTGCAGGCTGGCTCGTAGACCATGGTGTCGCGCGGGATGGACAAGATGGTCGCGTGCGTATGGGTGGCATCCAGATGGACCAGGATCAGGTTGTCCGACAGGTTGGTACCGGGGTCACGGCCGAAGCCGCGTCCCTGCCCGTCCCTGGTCTGCGATCCCAGGACCAGGATGTTCTGGACGCCATAGACGGAGCGGTGGGTCAGCCCGCTGACGGTGGTCACCTGGAGGTTGTCGTTCAGGTGCCGGTAGATGCCGTACGCGAGCAGGCTGGCTGCCACTATCAGCACGGTGGCGACCGTCGCGGTCGCGTAGCCGATCTTCGCCAGGACGCTCATCTGGCGCCAGCCGCCACGGCCGGAGCCGACCCGGCCGGAGCCGGCTGCCCTGCGCCATCTCACGGCATCTCCCTCCCTGGCCCGTGGGTCGCGTAGCCGCCTTCGCCCAGCTGATGGCTGCTAGGCGAGATCCTATGTGGCGGTTCTTATTGTTGCGCAATCCTGCAAGTAAAGTCTCGTAGCGGCCTCAGAGCCACCGGGCGCTGCGGGCCAGATAACCGGACTTGGCCGCGACGGTGGCCACACAGTAACCGACAAGCACCGCCGTGAGCGGCAGGAAGTAGGCAGCGGGCAGGGCGGACAGGCCAAGAAGCGATGCGAAGGGGGAGAACGGCAGGCACAGGCCGGCCAGCGCAAGCGCGAGGGTGGCCAGCAGCACCGGACGGGCAGCTAGCCGGCCGGGCGAAGGCAGCGATCGACTGCGCAGCAAGTGGACGGCCGCGGCCTGGGTCAGCAAGTTCTCCGCCAGCCAGCCCGACCGGAAAACAGCGCGGCCAGCGAGGCTGTCATGGTGCCCGATCAGCCGCCAGAGAATCACGAAGGTGACCAGGTCAGCCAGCATGTTGATGGGACCGAAGCAGACCACGAACCTGGTCAGGTCGCGACGGTCAAACGTGCGCGGCCCGCGCAGCGATGGCTCATCGACCGTGTCGAAAGCGAGCGAGAGCTGGCACAGGTCGAAGCACAGGTTCTGGACCAGAACCTGCACCGGCAGCATCGGCAGAAACGGCAGCACGGCGCTGGCCACCAGCATGGACAGAGCGTTGCCGACGTTGGCCGAGACGGTGATCTTCAGGTACTTGACGATGTTGCCGAAGGTCCGGCGTCCCTGGATGACTGCCTGGTGCAAGGTGGTCAGGTCCTTGCGAAGCAGGATGACGTCCGCGCACTTCATGGCCGCGGGCACCGCGCCGTCGACCGAGATCCCGACGTCCGCCTCGCGCAGCGCGGCCGTGTCGTTGAGCCCGTCGCCAAGGAATCCGACTGTGGCGCCGTCGGCGCGAAGCGCCCGGACGATCCTCGCCTTCTGGGCCGGATCGACTCGGGCGAATATGGTCGTGCTCCGCGCCAGCGCCCCCAGGGCAGCGTCGTCCAGCCGATCGATCTCCTGGCCCGTGACCGGCTGCCCGGCTGCTATCCCGATGTCGCGGCAGATCCTGGCCGCCGCCAGCGGATGGTCGCCAGTCACGACCTTGACGGCGATCCCGAGTCCGGTCAGGCCGGCCAGGGCCGCTCGCGCAGAGGACCTCGGCGGGTCGCGGAATCCCACGAAACCGAGCAGCGTCAGGTCAGTCTCAACCGCCTGGCCGCAGCTGCCTGGCCAGGACTGCCGGGTGGCGGACGCCACGGCTAGCAGCCGCACGCCATCGCGGGCGTACTCCTCCGACCGGGCGAGCAGGCGGGCGCGCTCCGGCGCGCCGAGCGGCACCGCGACGCCATCGACGCGGATCTGCGTGCAGCAGCCGAGCACCTCCTCCGCGGCTCCCTTGGTGATCAGCGTCTGAGCGGTCAGGCTGCCTGGCCGCCGGATCAGCACGGTGGCCCTGCGGCGGCTGACGTCGAACGGGACGACACCGACCAGGACATCGGCGTCGTACGCCGTCACGCCCAGATCTGCCGCGTGGCTGAGCAGCACCTGATCGAGCACTTCGGTGATCGCCTGACCCGCGACCTCGGCCGACCAGTAGCTGTTGACGCAGCTCCAGTGCAGCACGTCAGGATCGTCGCGTCCGAGCGGGTCGACGGTACAGGCCACCGACACCTGGTCCTGCGTGAGCGTGCCGGTCTTGTCCGTGCACAGCACGTCCATCGCCCCGAGGTTGTGGATAGCCGGCAGCCGCTTGACGATCGCGGCCTGGCCGGCCAGCACCCGCGCGCCCCGCGCCAGCGCCGTGGTGACGACGACCGGGAGCATCTCCGGAGTGAGGCCCACCGCCACCGCGATGGCGAACAGGAACGCCTCAAGCGGCTGGCCCCTGATCGCGGCGTTGACCGCGAGCACAATTGGGACGCAGACCAGCATGAACCAGACGAGCAGCCAGGACACGCCCCGAGCGCCCCGGTCAAAGGATGTCTCCGCGGCCCGGGCCGGTGCCTCCTGGTGGGTCGAACCAAGGTAAGCCGACGCCGCGGTCGCGACCACCACGGCGGTGCCTGACCCGCTCTGCACGTTCGTGCCCATGAAGCACAGCACCGGCGAATCGAACAGGGTGCCGCCCTCGTCGACCTGGTAGGAATCGTCGGCGACCACGGACGATCCGCGCTTGGCGGCTGGCAGCGATTCCCCGGTGATCACCGCCTGGTTGACCGCCAGCTGATCGGATCGCAGCAGCCGCAGGTCGGCCGGCACGACGTCGCCTGGGAGCAGATGCACGATGTCGCCAGGCACCAGCTGGTCGACCGGGAGCTCGCGAGCGACGCCTGGACGGCCGTCGGCCGCCCGCCTGCGCACGGTGGCCGTGCTGGCCAGCACCGCCCGCAGTGCCTGCGCGGCTAGGTCCGACCGGTACTCCTGGCGGATCCGGAGCAGGCAGCTGACCAGCGCCATCGTGGTGATGACGGCCGCTCCGTCGAGCTCGCCGGTGACCGCCGAGACCAGCGCAAGGACGCCGAGCACCAGCACGAACGGGCTGCTTGCCGCGGTGCCGATCCCGGCGCTCCAGGTCGGTGCCCGGCCGGGCGCGATCGCGTTGTCGCCGAACTGGATGAGCCTGGCCTGTGCCTCGTCCTCGGTCAGACCGTGCCTGGACGACTCCAGCCAGCGCAGCACCTGCAGCGGCGACGCTGCGGCGTACTCGGCCAGGCCGTCCCGGACCCGCGGCAGCCGGGACCGCACCGGGCCGGCTGCCGGTTCGCCGGTGCCGGGTCGGGCAGCCGCTCAGGCGCCCAGGCCACTGCCTCGCTCCTGGCCGGACGGCTTCCCGTGCAGCTGCTCGATGACCAGCCGCACCATCATGACCACCTGCGGATCGTCGACCAGATAGACATGCCGCCTGCCATCCCGGCGGGACCGCACCAGCCCGGCCAGCTTCAGCTTGGCCAGGTGCTGGCTGACGGCCTGCAGCGTCCCGCCGACATCCTCGGCCAGGCCGCCAACGTCCTTCTCGCCGTGGGCAAGGATCCAGACGATGTGCAGTCGCATCGTGGAGGCGAGCAGCCCGAACCGCGCTGCCGCGCCCTGCAGCAGTTCCGGAGACAGGCGGCCGGACTCGTCAGGTCCGCCGGTCTCGGACCGGACCATCACTGCCTCCTGGATGCGATTGCCTCGTTGCGCAACGATGGAATCAGCTGGAGCCTCAGTCAATCAGACGAATCCGTGCGCAGCCGTCGGTGTCAGCCACGGGCGGCAGCAAGCTCGCTCGCGGTAGTCCTGGCGATCGCGAGCACATCGGATGCGACGTTGATCAGGCGGCAGCCGTTCTCCCGGTACAGCCTGGCCGTGGCGCCGTCCGCTGAGTGCACCCCCACCGGCTTTCCGGCCGCGGCGCAGGCCGCCCAGATCCGCTCCAAGGCCGGGCGCAGTACGCCATCATCCGGGTCAAGCGCGCAGCCCAGTGAATAGGACAGGTCTCGCGGCCCGACGTAGATGCCGTCCACCCCGTCGACCGCCAGCGTCGCCGCAAGCTCGGCCATCGCCTCGCGGGATTCCACCATGATTACGCAGAACGGCTCGCCCGGGCTAGCCAGCGCACCACCGCCGGACCGGTACCCAGCTGGCGGGTAGTGGCATGCGCCGACCACGGCGCTGGCCTGCGCGGCCGACTCCACATTGGGCACGATCACGCCGGCACAGCCAAGATCAAGCGCGCGGCCGATATCGGCCGGATGCGCATGCCTGACCCGGCCGACCGGCGTCGCGCCTGCCTGCGAGATCGCTGTGGTCAGAACCGGCAGATCGCGCTCGGTCGCGCAGCCGTGCTGCAGGTCGATCACCACGTAATCGAGGCCTGCCGCCGCCATCGTGCGGACCGCCAGCACGTCCGGGATCGTGACCCAGCCGCCAAACAGAGTCGCGCCGCTGGCCAGACGAGCGCCGAACGATTCGTTATGCATGGAAATGATCTAACCAGACGGGCCAATCGACCCGTTGCGGCCGGCGCGAGCCCGGCCAGCCTCAGGCGACGAAGGCCGCCGGTCATGCGCCGCCTGGTTTGCCGGCAGAGCCTGGTGCCAGGCAGCGCAGGCTCCGGTTAGGCGCTGCCTGGCTTGGTTCCGCTGACCAGGCGCTCACGGTCGAACAGCCTCGACACGAGCAGGTAGGCGGCACAGTCGATCACCAGCAGAGCGCCGACCAGCGAGGCGGCGAGGATGACCGTCGAATTGATCACCTGGTACGACAGCAGCAGGGTCAGCGCGATCGGCGGCAGGCTGGCCAGCGCACCTAGCTGCTGGGCGACGCGGATGTCGCTGGCTTTCGACGAGATCGCCAGGCATATCCAGATCGCCCAGCCGGCCAGCAGCGGGATGAAGAAGACCTGGGCGAGCAGGTAAGGAGAGTGCCACACGGCCGCGGCTACCAAGGGATCGGCGCCGAATCGCAGGACTGCCAGGAAGATGCCGAGCACCAGGTATGCGATGCCGACCGAGGGGATGAGGACCGCCGCGGCCTTGCCGATCAGGATCTCCTCGCGGCTGACCGGCGTGGTCAGCATCGGCTCCAGGGTTCCCTGCTCGCGCTCGCCGACCACCGAGTAGGCCGCGATGGTGGACGGTATGAGGACCGGGATCACCAGCAGGTACGTGAGGAAGAAGCCCACCCCCTGGTCCAGCGACGCGCTCGGCCCAGCTGGATGTTGCGCGAGGATAGCGACGGTGGGGAAGACGAGGAAGACGAGCGGAACGACCACCATCGTGGCCACGACGAACCGGCTACGCCTGAACTCGGTGAGTTCCTTGCGAATGACCGCGCCGACGCGAGCCGCGTTGATGCTCATCATGACTGACCCTCCTGGTCGTTGATCAGCTCCAGGTAGACGTCCTCGAGCGTGTGCCGCGACTCGGTGATCGACAGCACGTCGGCCCCGGCGGCGACTAGGGCCCGGGTCACCCCGGGTGCCGCCTGCGCCGGGTCGGTCACCGTCAGGAGGTAGCCGGCTGTGCCGACCGCTGCCGGATCGCCGCCTGCCGCGCCGCCGCCTGGCGGGTCAGTGACGCGCCAGCCCTGGACGGCCGACAGGCCTGCGAGACCGCCGCCTGCCTGGCCGCCGCTTGCCGGGTCGGCGGCGCACCAGCGGTGGACGGCCGACAGGCCTGCGAATACCTGATCGGGCCTGGCCAGGGGCTTGGCCGTCCTTACGGCCAGTGACCTGCTGAACAGCGCCTGGCGCAGTTCGTCGGGCCGGCCGATGGTCCGCAGGCTCGAATTCATGATGGCCACCCGGTCGCACAGGCGTTCGGCCTCGTCCAGCCGGTGGGTGGTGAGGAAGACGGTGACGCCGCGGTCCCGCAGCGCGGCGATCAGGCCATGCACCTCGTGTGCCGCCACCGGGTCCAGGCCGGTGGTTGGTTCGTCCAGGAACATGACCGCTGGATCACTGAGCAGTGTTCGGGCCAGGGCGACCCGCTGCCGCAGGCCCTTGGACAGGCTCCCGCAGCTGTCATTCGCGCGGTCACTGAGGTTGACTGCCGCCAGGGACTCCTTGATCCGGGCCTCCCGGTGCGCCAGGCCATACAGCCGCGCGAAAAACTCCAGGTTCTCGGTCACCGTCAGCCGGCGGTACAGGCCGGGGGCCTCCGGCATGACCGAGATGCGCTGGCGGATCTCGGCCGCACTGGCCTGGTTCAGCGGAAGTCCGGCTACCACCGCCGACCCGGATGTCGGCGCGATCAGCGTGCCCAGAATCCGCACGGTCGTCGTCTTGCCAGCCCCGTTGGGGCCCAGGAAGCCGAACACCTCACCGCGAGCAACGCTGAACGACACATCCGCGACGGCGGTCCGGCCGCCGAACTTCTTGGTCAGGTGGCTGACCTCTATCGCCGCAGGGCCGACCCAGTCCTGCTGCCTGGCTGCGGCACCGTACCGCCGGCCCGAGCCGCTATGTTCGAGTGCTCCGTCGTCGCTGCCCACGAGCCCGCCTTTGTCCCGGACCCACCGCTGCGTCTGCCATCCACGCCGCGGCGTGTCGCTTGTCAATCAAAATAGATATCACTATGCTAGATCCGTGTTATCAGTTCCGTCAACAGGAGGACGTGCCGATGGCGACGCAGCGGGTCACCCGGGCCGACGTGACGGTCATCGAGCCCCTCCTCACTCGGCTGTCCTACGCCCCCGAGATCGCCCAGGCCATGCTCCGCCAGCAGCAGGCCAGCGCCATCTACCAGTGACCGCCAAAGGCCCGGACACCGCAGTGACCGAACGCACTCCGCACGCGTTGTCGGATTCGGGCCGCTGGCCGGCCAAACGTCATCCGTGAGGCAGGACCTGGGCCATCGTGACCGATGTTTCCTGAGTCAGCTGGACCTCCGTCTGGGACTGGAGGTGAAGGCGGAGTTCGTCGAGGAAGCACCGCCGGATGGCATGCCGAGTACACCGTGCCAGGGCTGGTGATCCACTTCGAGGTGGGCACGCCAGGTCCGGGCCTGGGGCTATCGGCCGGCCAGGCGGCTTCCGATCGAGGAAACGCCGCCGCAAGAAACTGACCAGCAGACCTAGCACCACCAGTGAGTCCGAGCCCGGTGAAGGCCCCGACGTTCGCGGCGCAGCACCGGGCTGCTCGCCGTGACGTGCGCGCTGCAGCCGTGCTGAGGTAGTGTTGCCGTCTCCAGCAGTGGACGTACCGAGGAGGTGAGACCCATTACCGCCAGATCAGGCCGGGTGCTCACCTCACGGCCGCGCGGTCCATCCGCATAGCTGACCAAGAGAGCGCCCATCAGCATCCGGAAGGCGCCTCATGTCAGCCCCTCAATCTCCTTGTTCTGAATCCGTCATCATCGCCCGGCTCAGAGCCGTCGGCTGTGTCTTCGCCGAGGACGAGGCACGGCTGCTCATCTCCGCCGCGCAGACGCCCGCCGACCTCGCCGCCATGGTGGACCAGCGAGCCGAAGGCCTGCCGATCGAGCACATCCTGGGCTGGGCGGAGTTCTGCGGCCTGCGGATAGTCATCGAGCCCGGCGTCTTCGTCCCACGCCGCCGCAGCGAGTTCCTCGTCAAGCAGGCCGCCGCCCTGGCCCGGCCGCGTGCGGTCGTCGTCGACCTGTGCTGCGGTTCTGGCGCGATCGGCGCTGCCCTGGCCGCGGCGCTTGACCCGATCGAACTGCACGCCGTCGACATCGACCCGGTCGCGGTCAGGTGCGCCCGGCGCAACATCGCCGCGGCAGGCGGCGAGGTTTACCAGGGCGATCTCTGCGAACCGTTGCCGACGGCCCTGCGGGCCCACGTCGACATACTGGTCGCCAACGTCCCCTATGTACCCACTGGGGAAGTGCAGATGCTCCCGCCCGAAGCCCGAGACCACGAGCCGCGGCTGGCGCTCGACGGGGGCGCGGACGGGCTGGACGTCATGCGGCGGGTGACCGCGGCGGCACCGCTGTGGCTGGCACCAGCGGGTCACCTGCTGATCGAGACGAGCGAGCGCCAGGCGCCGCAGACCGTCGAAACCATCGCCCGCAGCGGCTTGATCCCTCGGGTGGCCACGTGCGACGAACTGGGGGCGACCGTCGTCATCGGAACCAGCCCCGCCCTCCCGAGTTCATAGCAGCCCGGCCGCGAGAGAAGAACCGGGCCGCCTTTCTGGCGGGTCTGCGCTCGTTGACAGTCGGTTGACAGCGCGGAGATCCTGAATCGACTCGTGCCGGACCAGCGCTGGCTTCGGCCCGGCCGCCGGGCCTTGCCCGGCCGCCGCGCGGCTGTCAACGATTCCAGTCAGCAGTGCGTCAGCAGTGCAGACGTCGCAGCTGATTCGGTCGCGGCGCGGAAGGGGGGTTCATGCAGTCCCGATCGAAATGGCTCGTGGCGGTCGGTGCCGTTGTCATCGTCGCGGCCGGGATCGCGTTCTTGTGGTGGCGGACTGGTTCTGCCTCGGCACTCCCGTGGTGGCGGCATCATGGCGCCACGGTGCTTCAATACGGGCTCCCTCCCCTGATTGCCTTGGTCGGCTGGACTGGCCAGCAGCTGATGAGCCCGCGGTTGGAACGGTCGACGCCAGAAGAACTGGTGCAGGCCCTGCAGGCGCTGGCCCGCCGCGGACTTGAGTGGTGGCGCGGAGTACCGGAGCCGGCCTGGCCCGGTCACGTGCTGCGGGCTGGTCTCAGACCGCTGGACGTCTGGTGGGCTCGCCACGGCGGGCCGGCGGCCGACCGTCACGTCTATGGCCGGACCAGTCAGATCCCCAGCATGGCTGCCCGGTTTCGGGACACCCGGTATTGCCGGCTGATCATCTGCGGTGAAGCCGGGTCGGGGAAATCAGTGCTTGCCCGCCTGCTGATGGCCGAGTTGCTCAAGAATCGCGGGCGGGGAGAACCGGTGCCGGTGTTCCTGCCGCTGTGGTCCTGGGACCCGGACACCGAAGACCTGCACGACTGGCTGAAACGGCGGATCGGCGAGGAATATCCCGAGCTGCTGGCAGAGTCCGCCTACGGCCCGACTGCGGTAGCGGCCCTGGTCGACCAGGGACTGGTACTGCCCATCCTGGACGGACTGGATGCGCTGCCTGAGCGGTGCCGCATGTCCGTGCTGAGCGACGGCGGGCTCAGATCGCAGGACCGGCTGATCCTGACCTGCCGCACCGATGTGGTCGAAGCGTTCAAGAATGCCGCCGAAGATCAGGCCGGGGAGATCGAGGGTTTCACGGTGATCGAGCCCGGCCCGGTTAGATACGAGGAGGCGGAGAGATTCCTGAGCGACGTCACTGGACGCTCGGCCGCGTGGAAGACGGTTCAGAACCATATTGCCGATTGCGATGACTGCCAGCTTAAAGAAGTATTGTCAGAGCCGCGAATCTGTTACCTGGCAAGCATTGTCTTCGGGACAAGCGACAAAGTCCTCGCTCAGGTCGCAGCCGCAGCGCTGATTGCACATCACGCTGATCCGGCTGGGGCAATAGGAAGTCTGCTGCTTAGCGAACTCATCCCCGCGCTTGTGGCCGATGGCGGCGGGGCTCGGGGGTTTCCCTGGTATGAGGCCCGTGCGCAGGCGTGGCTCACCTCCCTCGCGTGGCGTGACCTGCGCGACCCCGCTGACCGGGCCGACCCGGACAAACCCGATCGGCCGGACCGGCCCGAACCCGAGAACCGGCCTGACCGGCCCGAGCCCGAACCCGAGAACCGGCCTGACCCGCGTGCGGACCCGGGTAACAGCCGGATCGCCTGGTGGAACCTGCACCGCGCCATTGCGCTTCTTTGTAACCAGCAGGCTTGGCTGCGCGGACTCGTTGCCGGAGGCATCGCCTTCGGCGTCATTACGTCCATTTACAAGCTGCACCACCTGTATCACCACGTGAACGACGGCGGCTGGACCTACAGTCTGCTGACGGCCGGCGCTTACGGCATCATGATCTTCATCGCGTGCGCGTTCCTCGGCAGCGCAGCTGCTGGTGAGCCCCGTATCCCCCCGCCACGGGACTCGCAGCGCAAAGCCATTCTGTGGTGGTCGATCCGCTATGCCTGGGTACATTGGCGGCGGATCGTCCTGGCCGGGGGAATCAGCTTCGTGCTTTTCGGCTTCCTGATCGGACTTCGGGTAGCATTGCCGAATTTGACCCATGCTGGCATCTGGACCGGCATACGGACCGGTTTCTACGACGGGATTATGCAAGGCGGCCTGATCGTGGTCATCACCTTCCTGGTGGCCGGCGTTCCCGCACCACCGCGGACGGTGCGGGCGTCCGACTTCGGTAGTCCCGACCGGTCCGAGATACGCGCCTTCCTCACCGCCCTTGTCCTAGGGGTGGGATTCGGAGTGCTGTGGGGTGTCTCGGTGGTACTGAAGGCGCAGAACAAGCCGGTGCCAAGCTACGGGGTGGCGATCCCAGCGGCGTTGATCACCGGTGTGGACTTCGCGCTAGGCTCATGGCTTTTCCGCTGGTCACGCCGCTGGTTCAGGGTAGCGCGGGGGTCCGATCTGCGGTCGGCCGCCCGCCGGGACCTGGCCGGGGCGCTATTTCGCCCGCTTATCCTCGGCATTACCTTTGCATTTGCTTTCGGCATCAGCGCCCCGCTGACCAGGACTCACGCACTTCCGGTGACCATAAGCGCGGTTAACGCTTGGGTCTGGTTCATTATCGGATTCATGCTTGGCTGGCTTGAATCAGAATGGCCGCTATACACTACGGCGATCGGGTGGCTGGCACTGAAGAAGCGAGAGCTCCCGCTTCGGCTGATGATGTTCCTCGAATGTTGCCGCGCCTGCGGCATTCTCCGGGTGATCGGTCAGGAGTACCAGATTCACGATGTAGACCTGCTGGGATACCTGGTGTGGCAGGGAGCCCGTATCGAACATCAGCGGGCCATCGGCTCCGGCCACCCCGAGGAGTGACCGCGGGCAACTTGATGACTGGCATTCAGCCGAGGCTGGCGAGGCCGCGCAAATCCACGCACGTCATGCCGCGTACCTGGACAAATACCATGAGGATGCTGCTGCAGGACCGGCAGCGGACGACGGTGCCTGGCGCCTGCCGGTAGACCGCGAACTCGGCCACCTGGCTGCTCGTGCCGCAGCCGGCGCACGTGCCGGTCACCGTCGTCATCTCGGTGCCGAAGACATCGATCAGCAAGCCGCCGATCGCGTTGCCGTCGAGCGCTTGCATCAGCGTCCTCCCGTCGCCCCGAACCGCTCGGTCTTCACCCGATGCGGCG
The DNA here is from genome assembly GCA_963850875.1 of uncultured Actinomycetota bacterium. Classification (GTDB taxonomy): domain Bacteria; phylum Actinomycetota; class Actinomycetes; order Streptosporangiales; family Streptosporangiaceae; genus Chersky-822. The sequence goes on along the minus strand of CAWKNA010000001.1, from coordinate 904,205 downwards.
GGTAGCCGAGCCCCACCAGGCCAGCGGCGGCGGCCTCGACGAAACTAGTCGGCCCGCAGACATAGGCGAGCGGGGACACCGCGGCGGGCCAGCAGACCTCGCTGAGCAGCTTGGCATCGACCCGGCCAGCACGCCCAGTCCAGCCGGGCGGCTGCTGCCGGGTCAGCGTGCAGGTCACCTCGACGCCGTCGGCGTACCGGCTGAGCTCGTACTGGTAGATCACGTCTGGCAGAGTTCGGGACGAGTAGAGCAGCCGCGCCGGGATGGCACTGCCGCTGCGCTGACGGTGGCGCAGCATCGCCCGGAGCGGAACGATTCCCGAGCCGCCGGCCACCAGCATCAGCGGGCCGTCGTCTTCGGGCTCCCAGACGAAATAGCCGCCGATCGGGCCGCGCAGCTCCAGTTCGTCGCCGGCTCTCAGCTCCTGCGTCAGGTACGGCGAGACCTCGCCGTCGTCCAGCCGTTCCACCGTGATCGCGACCGGCTCGCCGGGAGCCGACGCGATCGAGTAGGAGCGTTCGGCCCGGTAACCGTCCTCGGCGGTGAGCCGGACGTCCAGGTGCTGCCCGGCCCGGTGGCCGGGCCACTGCGGCACGTCAAGGACGATGGTGCGCACCCGGGCCGTCTCGTCGGTGACCGTGTCGACCATGGCGATCTGCCAGGTCAGTCGCCCGCGTAGCGCTGTTCCAGCCATGGATCTCCATACATGTGATACCCGTAGGTTTCCCAGAAGCCGGGCTCGTCAGCATCGAGCAGCTCGAGGCTGCGCACCCACTTGGCGCTCTTCCAGAAGTACAGGTGCGGGACGAGCAGCCTGGCCGGGCCGCCGTGCTCAGGTTCGAGCGGCTCGCCGTCGTAGCCGAAAGCCACCCACGCCCGGCCGCCGGTGACATCCTGCAGCGGCAGGTTAGTCGTGTAGCCGCCGTCGCTGTGCGCGAGCGCAAACCCGGCGTGGTGCTCGACCTGGTCGAGCAGCGTGTCGATGGACACGCCTTCCCACCTGGTGTCGAGCTTCGACCAGCGGGTGACGCAGTGGATGTCGGCCGTCACCGGCTCGGCGGGGAGCGCGCGGAACTGCTCCCAGGTCCAGCTTCTCGGCTCGCCGCCGCCAGTGATCGAGAATGTCCAGTTCTGTAGTGCCGTCCGCGGTGTCGGGCCGGCCGACAGGACCGGAAAGTCACCGGTCACGTACTGGCCAGGCGGAACCCGGCCGGGCTCGGCGTCCGGCAGCCGCCGACGCCGGAAACCGCGCGAAACAGGGCTCATGACCAGTCCGCTCCTCTCGCCAACCATGCTGTCACAGCGCCTCGCCACTGGCGGCAGGGCCAGGTGAGCAGCGAGGACGAGAACGGCGCCGATGATCGCCGGGATGACTCAGGCGACGCAGGCGACCAGGCCGGCCAGCTCACCAGGTTTCCGCACCAGGACCCTCCGCGCGTACCCGCTCGACGCGCGCCAGCCTTCCGGGGCAGCTGCGGACGTTGGGTGAGCAAGGTCGCGCACTCTGGCAATCGGGTCGGCTGCCTGAGGCACGGGAGGTGCTGGAGCGAGCACGGTTGATCGCTAGCTCGCAGCGCAACCTGCCGGGCACCATTCATGCGCTTCATCTGCCTGGTTGTCTGTGCTATTCGGAGCGCAACTACACCAAGTGCCGCGCTCTGCATAACGAGGTGCTGGACAAAAGCCGACAGCTTGGCCACCAGGGCGGCATGGGGTCGAGTCTCTACGATCTTGTGCAGGTCGACTTGGCCGAGAGCGACCTTCGAGTCCACTAGCTCATCGCCTCGCTCCGAGCCAGCGCGGCGCTGCAGCTACAAACGGGCCCGGAGGGTTTGCGTTCCATCTCCCGACAGGTCCTTCAGCGGTGCCTCGCGTCCCGCCATGACGAGGATCAGCGACGCCAGCGGGCCTTCGACGGAGGGACCGTCCCCCGCCGACCAGTCGGAATCCGTGGCCGACATCCGCAGACCGGCAATGCGCTTCTTGGTGTGGATCGGGAAACCTATGCCCTTCATCGTGTCGGCCACCGTCAACAACGTCGTCTCCGGCACGCTCCGGGTCATGCCCGTCGGTCGCCGGATGTCGTCACTGTGGCACACGAGGTCGATGAGCATGATCTCGGGCTGCGCACCTTTCAGCGTGCGATGCAGCCCAATCGTCTTCCTGAACTGCCCCAGCAGCTCTCCGGGGGGCGCCGCTCCTATCGCCAGGCCTCCACGGGCTATGAAGCGATTGAAGTTCATGCCGCTCCTGAGCATCCCCGCGAGAACCGGGCCCGTCTTCATATCCGCACCGAAGATCAAGTGGCCGACGACGTGTCGAACCTTCCACTTGGCGCACAACGACTGGGCGTCCCACTGGCTGTCGTCGAGCGTAGCCAGGTCGTCAGCCAGCGCCGACCGCTCCTCGTCCACCGCCTGCCACGTGTCTATGAGAATCTCCATGTCAAGTATCCGCGAGGCGCTGCACGCTGTCAGACCTGGAACGATGGTATCGAGGTCCTATGTCGAGCGTGGGGCTCATGAAGAGGTCGTTCATCCTTCTCCTCCAGCGCCGGGCAGCATGCCCGGCCATCCGATCGTGGAGCTTGCCCTCGGGTCAAGGTCAAGCCCGCGCCGCTCGGTCCGCACGAACGCACTACTGTCGTGCCGGTGACGACTGTCGCGCCGACGGACTGGTTGCCGCGCAGCACGCAGCTGGCTGCCGGGAAGGCAGCCGCGGCATCCGTGTCGCTGGCCAATCCCGGGCTCTGGCTGACCGGCGCGGAGCGCGGGCTGATGCTCGCCGGGCTATCCGTGGCCCTCGGCGGGCTGGCCGGCCGGGGACTCGCCAGGCAGTACAAGGGGTCTGGACCCGGGCCGCTACCGCCGCCCTGGGCCCTGCGCGGCTGCCTGCTCGGCCTGCTGGCCAGCGCTGCGCTGCTGGTCACCGCAGTTGCCGATCCCGGCCTCGCGGCGAACCTGGCGCACCCGACCGTGGCCGGCCCGCACTCAAGCGCCCCCGCCGTGATCGCGGCCATCGAGGCTGGCTGCTTCGCCATCGCGGCGACCGGGCTGCGGCTACGGCAACCGGGCTGGAGCGTCCTGCCGCTGCTCGGCGTCGTGCTCGCGGAGGCAATCCGGGCACATCCGGAGGGCATCATCCCGGTAGCGGGAGCGTTGCTCACCGTCTGTCACGTGCTTCCGGCTGTGCTCTGGGCCGGAATGCTCCTCTATACGCTCCGCGCCGCGTTCGCCTGGCGGGCCGACCCGCCGGCCATGCAGGGCCTGGTCCGGCTCTACGGCAATGCCGCCGCCTGGCTGGTCGCGACCGTGCTGCTCACCGGCGTCATCTCGGCCTTGCTGCTGGTGCCACTCGGATCGCTGCTGACCACGACCTACGGGCGATTCCTGGTCGTCAAGGCCGCCCTCGTCGCCATCGCGATCTGCCTGGCGATTACCGGCCGCCGCTGGCTGCGCAGCCGCCCGGAACCTGGTACCGGGCCTGCCCGCGCGACCAGGCTGGAATGCGCGACCCTGGCGGCCGTGCTGGCCGTCACCGGTCTGCTCACCGTGCTCACACCGCCGACCGGTCCGGTCTATGCCGCTGCGGTGCGGGCCGCCGCACGGTCCGGCCAGCACCACACCAGGCCGGCCGCACGGTCCGCCAAGCCAGCCGGTCAGCCGTGAACCGGCCCGCGACCAGCCGCACAGCTAGCCTGGACTAGGGCCTGCCCGGCCGCTTCAGCCCGCCGTCCTCGTCCAGGAATCGGTCGGCCAGCCAGGTCTTGGCCTCCTCGATCGTGCCGGGTATCCGGTCGACGTCCTCATCGGCGATTCTGGCCGCGGCGCGAAGCGTCGCCTCACCAAGCTCGGGCAGCTCCTGGTGCGCGGCGTGCCGCCACTTGGAGAAGAACAGCCCAAGGCCGGGAGTGTCGCCGAAATGCGCCTTCCGCTCATCCGGTGTGGGCTCGACATAGCGGTACGGCAGCGGGCTGAGCTCGATCTGGTCATCCCGTGCCACCGACCGGTTGAAGGCAGGCTCGAGCAGCGGCGCCGCGGCATCCCGCCGGGTCAGCGCCGGACCGAGGTCGAACCGCTCCCGCAGCGTGTGCAGCACCGAGCAGCTGTGGAACAAGTCATTGATGACGGTCCCCCGCTCGGTGAACGGCGAGATGACGATCGCCGGAATACGTACCCCGAACCGGTCGAAGGCGAAATCCTGATCCCCTGGATAGTCGTCAGGGATCGGCGCGGCCGGTGGCGGCACATGGTCGTAGCAGCCGCCGTGCTCATCGAAGAGCACCACCATGGCAGTCGTCGGCCACTGCGGCGAGCTGCGCACCGCCTGATAGACCTGCGCCAGAAGCTGCTCGCCCGCCCTGATGTCCTCCGGCGGGTGGAAGTCCTCGAGCGGGGGGAACAGCATGTTCGGCTCGACCCACGAATAGGCCGGCAGCTGGCCAGCGGCGGCGTCCTGGAAGAACGTGGCCCGATCGTGGCTGTGCGCCCGCCACATCTCAAGGTGGCGCAGGCCGGCCAGGTTGATCGCGCAGTTCGGCACGATCTGGCTCTTGTCGTAGTAGACCCGCCAGTCGATCCCCTTCGCCGTGAAGAGCTCGAACAGGTTCGGCATCTCCTGATCCCAGGCGTAGGTGACGATCGCCTCGTTGTCGAGCTTCCCCAGGCTGGTCCCGCCGTGGTAGAAGGACCGGTTTGGGAACGTGCAGCTGGGCACCTCGCAGAACCACCGGGTGAAGACGGCGTATTGCGCCGCGAGCTGGTTGATCACGGGGGCGGTCTGCGGGGTGAACATGCCGCCGATGGACTGCATCTCCGCTTCGGTCGGTTCCCGCCCCTTTTCCCAGCCGAAGTTGCCGTAGAAGTCCGTGGCGAAGCCATCCATGGTCGGCACGCCGCGCACCGGCGGTAGGTTGTACGGCGCCTCCATCGGATCGGGGAACAGCGGGTACGCCGAGCGGCCCGCGTTCACGACTGGCAGGTACTGGCCCCACAGCTGGACGTTCACGTTGCCGTAGCCCTCGCCGGGGTCGGGCAGCGGGTCGGTGAAGCTGCTGGTCGGGTGGATCCGCACCTGGCCGTTCGGGTAGGGCAGCACGATCTCGCGGCCGGCGATGCCGTCAGCGGCGTCGATGTGCGCCAGATGCCCGAGCAGCGAGTCGAACGAACGGTTCTCGAACATCACGACGACCCAGTTAGTGATCCGCTCAAGCATGACGCTCCCCACTCCCGCGGCCGGCTGGCCGCGCTGTTTCGACACCGCACCATGGCCGGGCGAGCCGCGCCTGCCGACTCCGCCACGGGGATAACCGTGGTAACTGCATTTCTTGCCTAACTAAGCGCCCGGCGTGCTCTTTGTTCTACCTGTCGGTGTCCTTTCCAGTGATCCTGACACGCCAGACCGCCGAAATCGCGCCGCAGCAACCGAATCACCGCGGCACGGCGATCTCCGCACCCTGGTCCTTGCCGTCAGCACCGGCACCGGAGTCCGCGCGAGCACCCCCAAACCCGGCTGGATGGCCAGCTACTGGCGGCCGGGCCGCTCGCTGAACTGGTGACCAGGCACTGGGCGACCGCTGTCGCCCTGGCGACCCGGGTGCTTGGGTCGGCGGAACTGGCCACCGACGCCGCCCAGGAGGCCGCCGTCAGCGCGATGACCGGCCTGGATCGGCTGCGCTCACCCGACCGGTTCGGCGCCTGGTTCTGCGGCATCGCGCTCAACGTGTCCAGGCGCTGGCGGCGCCAGCTGAACCCGGTGTGCCTCGGCCTGCGAGCCGACGGCCTAGCCTCCGATTCCCCTGGCCCGGCCGAGCTGGCGGAGATCGCCGACCTGAGCGCCCGGGTTCGGGCCGCGATAGCGATGCTGCCCCGCGGTCAGCGCGACGCGGTCTTGCTGTTCTACCTGCAAGGCCTGAGCCATCGGGAGGTTGCCGCCGAGCTCGGCATCTCGCCGGGCGCGGTCAAGGCCAGGCTGCACCAGGCGAGAACCGCACTCGCCCCCAAGCTCTCCCAACTGACCGACCTGCCGGAAGGACGCACCATGAGCACGATTGAAGCGAACGGGTGGATCGAAGTACAGGTGGCTGAGGTCCGAAGGACCGACGACTCGCCGCAGCCGCAGCACCTGATGCTGCTGGCGGAAAGCGAAGGCAGCAGGCGGCTGCCGATCTGGATCGGCCCGGGTGAGGCCATTGCCCTGGCGATGTCGCTTGAGTCGGTCGAGCACCCGCGACCGATGACCTATCAGCTGACCGTCAGCCTGCTGCGGGCCGCGAGTTCGTCCTTCCGTGAGGTGAGGATCACCCGGCTGACCGATGCGATCTACTACGCCGCCGTAGTCGTGGACGGCCCGGACGGTCAGCGGCAGGTCGACGCCCGGCCCAGTGACGCCGTCAACCTGGCTCTCGTCGCCGGTGTGCCGATCCTGATCGATGGCCGGCTGCTGACCGACGCGGCGGCGGCCCGCTGCGCGGCGGCGCTCTCCTATCCGACCGGTACCGCAGAGCTTGCCGCTGAGGCCCGGCAACTCCAACAGGACCTGCTCCGGCAAATCAACCTCCCAGACGCGGACTGACCTCGACGAACTCCGTGCCGCGCGGGCTGCCGATTCCAGCCGGGATCGAGCGGCCGGGCCCGGGCCGGGCCTGGCCGGCCCTAGATGAACTCGGCCAGCCAGCGCCTGGCAATGTGGCCTTGCCCGGCCTGGAAGGCCCGTACGGTAGGCAGCCCGGGTGGCGGCGGCTGCAGGGAGCCGTAGGTCAGATATCCGGCGACCGCGCAGAGCACGGCGGCCAGGGCCTGCCGGCCGGCACTGCGGCCCGCGTTGGACAGTGCTAGCAGATCGGGCAGTTCGGGGCCGCCTTGCATCGCGACGCTCGGAGCGAAGAGCACCGGCTCCACGAACGCCGCGCCCCGGCAGGCACCGGGCCAGTCGACAACGACCACGCGGTCGCCGGTCAGCAGCAGGTTGTCCGCGCGGATGTCGGTATGCAGCAGGGTCTCGCCGGCCGAGCGCCCGACCCAGGTCTCTTCGAGCGCGGCCAGGTCATCAAGGCGGGCCAGCGACCACCGGTCCAGCCCGGCCGCGCCGCCCGCCTTGGCTAGCGTCCGCCACCCGGTGAACGCCTCGCCGAGCGATTCGCCGAGCGCGGGCACGCTGATCGGTGCCGGGGTCAGTGCCTGCGCAAGCCGTTCCAGCGCGGCCATCACCTGAACGAGTTCGGCGCTGACCCACGGCAGCGCGGGAGGCTGCCCGGCGACGTCGTCGGTAACAAGTGCCACCCACGGTTCGCGATCGACCATTCCGCGCAGCCGTGGCACCGGCAGGTCTCTGGCGGCGATGACGGAGTCCAGCGCGGCGAGCACCTGGCCCTCCCGGCGGTGCATGGCCGGGCTGAGCGGGTTGGCGTCCGCCGACACCGCCTTGACGAAGTGCCTCGTGCCGTCCGTGCACCGGACTCGAGCTGCGACGCCCGGGCTGAACCCGCCCGGCTGCGTCCTGGCCTGCACCACCGCAGAGCCGCAGATCTGCTCGATGGCCCCGCGCAGCCAGTCGGGTAGTTCCTCCCACCCGACCCGGGCACCGGCGGCGACAGGGACGGTCATAGCCGCCAATCTGGCGGCTGGATGGGACGCGGGCAACTGCTTTAATGCTTCGTCCGATCGCCTCAACGTTGCTGGAGGCACCATGCTGTGCCGGTCGACCACCGAAGCCGATCTCGACCAGATCCTCGGCTGCACTGCCGAGCCGCCGGTCGGCTGGGTTGACCCGGTTCGATTTCGCGACGGTCTGGCGGCTGGCCACCTGGGCAACCGGCCGATGGCCGCAGCCTTCGAGCGAGCCGGATATCGGAACTTCGCGATCCGCCTAGTGCTATCCGAACCGAGGTCTCGAACTTGGGCCTGAATTCAGCCGCCGAAAATCCGGTTGCACCCGGTCTTAGGTTGGGACTGTGGACGATTTCACGACCCGCCCGTACCGCGACGCCGACGCCGCGCAGGTCGCCGATCTGCTGAATGCGATCGAGGTCGCAGGCGACTGCGGCCATCAGTTCACCGAGGCCGAGATCCGCGGTCTGATGTCGACCGATCTACAGGATGCGGCCAGTGACAGCCGGCTCGTGTTCGGGCCCGACGGCTCCCTGGCCGCGGTCGGGACGGTCTCGCCGCCCCCGGCAGGCGGCTCGCGGGCTAGCGCGGACGGCGGCGTTCACCCGCGCTGGCGCGGCAGCGGCATCGGCCGGACGCTGTTGTCCTGGCAGCTGGAGCGGATCGCCGGGCTACGCGCGGAGCACGATCCAGCCAGCGAGTGGATCGCCGATACCGGCGCCGGCCTGGCCGACCAGAGCGCCGCCAGGCTCTTCAAGCAGTTTGACCTGCAGCCAGTCCGCTATTTCCTGGAGATGTCCGCGCCAACAGCCGACGTTCGCCCGGCGCGGCCACCAGACGACGTGCGCATCGTGGCGTTTACCGGGGAGCTGCGGGCCGCCGTATATGAGTCACATATGGACGCCTTCGCCGACCACTGGGGCTTCGCCCGCAGAGACGTCGAGGAGTGGGCCGCGCGGACCATTGAGTCGGATCTGTTCCGCGCCGATCTGTCCTGGGTCGCGCTGGTCGACGACCAGCCCGCCGCATACCTGCTCGCCTACGACGGCCCGGAGAATAGCTTCCACATCGGTCAGGTCGGCACCCGCCAGCCGTGGCGAAAGCGGGGACTGGCGACCGCTCTGCTCGCCGCATCGCTCGCGGCGGGGGCGGCGGACGGCAAGACGACGGCCTCGCTTGGCGTGGACGCGGACAGTCCGACCGGTGCGGTGAGCGTCTACGAGCGGCTCGGTTTCACCACAGAGCATTCACCGTACGTGGTCTACGAGAAGACACTGGCCGACTGAGTCCGGCGGTGCCACGCCAGCCGAGCAGCCCAGGTGGTAGCCGGGCACCAGCATGACCGACAAATGCGGTGGCATAGCCGCGGGCGGCCGGCCATTCTGGGGCCAGATCAGCCGCCGAATGACGGGGGGAGCGCCGTGCCTGAGCCAGCGTTCGACGCCGAGGGAGTGTTCGGCGAGGACTACCTGTACTTCTACTCCGACCGGCTCGGCACAAGCGCCGACGCCGACGCCGAGCTGATCTGGCGGCTGCTCGAACTTGAGCCGCGCATGGAGGTACTCGACCTGGCCTGCGGGCACGGCCGGATCGCCAATGCGCTGGCCGCCCGCGGATGCATCGTGACCGGCCTGGATGCCACGCCGCTGTTCCTCGACCGGGCCAAGCGGGACGCGGCCGCGCAGGGACTAAGGGTCAGCTATGTGGAAGGTGACATGCGAGCCCTGCCGTGGACCGAAAGGTTCCACCGGGTGATCAACTGGTTCACAGCATTCGGTTACTTCGACGACGTGGGCAACCGGCAGGTGCTCTCGCAGGTGGCCCGCGCGCTCAAGCCAGGTGGCCGGTTCGCGCTAGAGATGAACAATCGGGACTGGGTGATCCGTCAGTTTCAGCCAGTGAGCGTGGACGAGCGGTACGGCGACCTGCTCATCGACCGGCGCAGATTCGAGCCGCAGACTGGCCGGATGGTTACCCGGCGGACGGTAATCAGAGACGGACATGTCCGTCACACCCCCTATTTCGTCCGCATGTTCACCTTCACCGAACTGCGCGACTGGCTGCTCGACGCCGGCTTCGCCACCGTTGATGGCTGGGATGAGAACGGTGACGCCCTGGGCATGGAAAGCCGGCGGATGATCGCCGTGGCCCGCCGCCACGGTCGGCCTGGCGTCGGACCTGCCTAGCCAGCATCGAAGCCGCCGACCAAGCGGTTCCAGCCGATGGCTGGCTGGTTGGGGCGGATGTTACCTTGCAGTTGTAAGAGCATCGTGAGGCAGGAGGCGCCCTATGCGTCTTGAGCAAATCACAGGAACCGCGGCAGAACGCATCTCGTGCGGCACGGTCAGGCTGCGGACGGACATTCCGCCAGGCGCGCTTTGATCAAGGTAAGGCAGACCGAGGGGCAGGCCCGTGAGCTGCAAGCGCTCAGGGACCGCGAGCGGAGAGGCTGAGTCCGTGGCCCCGGCCAGCCTGCGCGATCAGGTGCGGGCGGGCGCCGCCGAGGTCGGCGAGCATCTGGGTTTCGTACCGCGAGCGAACTTCGATTACGCAGCCGACCTCGTCAGTCCCGGCATCGCGGAACAGCTGCTTGCGGTGCTCCGTGAGTCGCTCTCCAACGCGCTCCGGCACGCCCAGGCGACCGCCATCGATGTCACAGTGGCGGCAGACAACGATCTGGTCCTCACGGTGGCAGACGACGGGATCGGTCCACCACGGGCGCCGGGCGCCGGGAACGGACTGCGCAACATGGCCACCCGAGCGCAAGCGCTGGGCGGGCGCTGCCAGCTGCGCTCTCGCACACCCAGGGGCACGATCGTTGAGTGGCGCGTCCCGCTGCGGCAGATCCGATCCTGACCCACTGCTGGCGCGACGGCATGTTCACACCCGAGCAGCGAGACCGGCTGCGTGACGCGCTGGTCCGCGCCGCTCACGCCGACCGCCGCATTACCGCTGCCGCGCTGACCGGTTCCGCCGCACGGGGCACCGAGGATGCCTGGTCGGACATTGACCTCGCGCTGAGCGTTGCCGCGGACGCTGACCTCGGCCACACGATCGCCGACTGGACCGAGCTCATGTACCGGAATAATGACGCCATCCACCACCTGGACGTGACCCGCGGTGGCACGGTCTATCGCGTCTTCCTGCTCGCCAGCACCCTGCAGGTCGACCTCGCCTTCTCGCCGATGGCGGAATTCGGCGCCATCGGCCCGGCCTTCCGGCTGCTGTTCGGAACAGCCGCTGAGCAAAGGCCGCTGGCAGTGCCGGACGCTGCTCAGCTCATCGGCATGGGCTGGCTCTATGCGCTGCACGCTCGTTCGAGTATCGAGCGGGGCCGGGTATGGCAGTCCGAGTACATGATCAGCGGCATCCGAGATCAGGTACTTGCCCTGGCCTGCCTGCGCCACGGTGTGCCAGCGGTCCAGGGGCGGGGCATGGACCTGCTACCGCCAGACATAACCGCAGGCGCCGCGGTCGCGCTCGTCCGGTCGCTGGACATTGATGAGCTCGCGCGTGCCTTCCGCGCTAGCACCGAAGCGCTGCTCGGCGAAGCTGGCCATGTCGATGCCGACCTGGCTATCCGCCTGAGCAGCGCGCTGCGGGAACTGGCTGGCTGACCTCGGCAGCCATGGCCCTGCCGCAGTTGCGGCAGGGCGGCGGCGGACCATTGCCATCCTGGGCGCGACGGTGGAGCCGCACTCAGGCGTCGTGACACGATGAACCGCATGGACGGACTGGACCTCCCGCCGGGATCTTCGATCACCGTCTTCACCGCGCATGAGCGGCCCGACCTATGGCAGCAGGCACGAACGGCCTTTCGCGGCATCTGGCCCGAGTACAACCATCACGGCAACCACAGCGGCGAGTACTTCGGCCGACTGGTTCCGCAGTACGCCAGGTTCCAGGTCCTCCTCTATGACGCTGCCGTCGATCGCGTCATCGGGCGCGGCCGGGCCATTCCGTTCCGGTGGGACGGGTCGCTGGACGATCTGCCGACCGGAATCGACGCGGTCGGCTTGCGCGCCGTGTCGGAGCAGGCGGCTCCGACCGCGGTGTCCGCCCTCGCCGCCGAGGTGGAGCGCGACCGGCAAGGGCACGGTCTCAGCCGGCTGATCATCCAGGCCATGGCTTTGGTGACCCGCAACGAGGGCCTCGGTCCGCTCGTCGCCCCGGTCCGGCCCAGCATGAAGGAGCAGTATCCGCTGATCCCGGTCGACGCCTATGCCCAGTGGCGCCGCAGCGATGGTTTGCCGTTCGATCCCTGGATCCGGGTGCACGCTCGCCTCGGCGCGACGATCCTGCGCGCCGAGCCGCAGTCGATGGAGATCGTGGCACCGGTGCCTGACTGGGAACGGTGGATCGGGATGGAATTGCCGCAGCCCGGCGAGTACGTGTTCCCCGGAGGGCTTGCGCCGCTCACGGTAGCCGCGGGCACCGGGAGCTACTGGGAACCGAACGTGTGGATGCTGCATTCCTGAAGGCGCAAGGTTCGGGACGGCCTGACGGAACCGGTACCTAGAGTCGGTGCTATGACGGCTCGCGTGCCTCTCACCACCCTGGCGTCCCAGGCGCTGATCGCGTTCACGATCGAGTTCGACAATGAGTCCGAGCGGCAGTTCGCCGACTTGGGCCTGCGGCGGACTCCGCCGTCGCAGGTGATGTGGTCGAACTTCATGCAGTTCGTCGGCGAGGAGGGAGTGCGCCTGCGCGAGGTTGAAAGCCTGGCTCGGATTACCAACCTGGCTGGACTGGAGAGGTGGGGATACATCAGCCTCGGACCTGACCCTGCCGACAGCCGTCCCGCGCCGCCGCGCCGGGACTGGCTGGTCCGGCCGACCCCTGTTGGCCGCCAGGCTCGGCAGGTGTGGCGGCCGATGGCGAGCGTGATCGAGAAGCGCTGGCAGGAGCGTTTCGGCACGGATCAGATCCGCAGGCTCACCGACTCGCTCCAGGCGCTGGTCAGCCAGTTCGACAGGGAGCTGCCCCAGTATCTCCCGGTGGTGAGCTACGCGAACGGCATGCGCGCGTCGCTCCCGGAGGTCGAGACATGGCCGTCGGCCCGGGGCAGCGATGGCATCGCACCACCTCCCGATATATCCGTTCTGCTGTCCCAGGTGCTGCTCGCGTTCACCATCGAGTTCGAGTGCGAGTCAAGCCTGTCGCTCGCGATCAGCGCCAACGTACTGCGGGTACTTGACACGGAAGGCGTGCGCATCCGCGATCTTCCCCACCTGTCGGGCGTGTCGAAGGAGGCGATCAGCGCCTCGGTGGGGTTCATGGCCAGACACGGCTACGTCGTGGTCGGGCCGGACCCGACCGCTAGCCGGGTGAAGCTAGCTCGCCTCACCCCGAAGGGGCGGCGGTCGCTTGAGGCCTATCGCCAGCTGCTTGAAGCTGTCGAGGAGCGCTGGCAGGCGCGGTTCGGCGAGTCCAACATCCGGGTGCTCCACGAATCGCTGCACAACATCGTCGCTGGTTCCGACGGGGAGCCGTCGCGGTTGTCCCTTGGCCTGGTGCCGCAGGACGCCGGATGGCGGGCACGCAGGCCCTACCTGACTCAGACCAGTGCCGTGGTGCGTGATCCCCGCGGGGCACTGCCGCACTACCCGATGGTGCTGCACCGCGGCGGCTGGCCTGATGGCAACTAGATGATCAATTCCAAGGGGTCAGTGGTCATAGGCTAGAAGCGATCGTTTGACGGGCTGGCCCGTGTGGTCGTTGTGCCAGATCGCGGCAGTCAGCGCGAGGATGCGCTGCATGACGCGGATCAAGACGCCTTCTGGGGTCTTCCCGCCGTGTCGTTCGAGGTCGAGCTGGCCCTTGTAGCTGTCGAAGATCGATTCGACGGTCTGGCGTAACGGCTTGAAGAACTGCGAGCCAGGCCGCTCGGCTTCGCCCTTGCGGGCGGGGCGCAGCAGCGTCAGGCCAGCTTCGGCGAGGGCGGCCTCGAACTCGGCGCCGAAGTAGTTCTTGTCCCCGATCAGGATCTGGCCCTGCCGCCAGCTGGTCAGCTCCGGGTCGGCACCCAGGATGTCCAGCAGGACCTGGCGCTCGTCGGCTTTGGCCCCGGTGACCGCGAACCCGACCGGCAGCCCGTGCAGGGTGGCGAGCAGGTGCAGGCGCAGGCCCCAGAAGTAGCGGGTATGGCTGGCGCAGTAGCCGTACTCGGCCCATCCGGCCAGGTCGGAGCGGCGCACCGCGTCCCGTGACCGGGCGCACTCTACCGGCGTGGAGTCCACGACCCAGACGTCGTCACTCCACAGCGTGGTGTCGCGGGCCAGCACCGTGATCAGCCAGGTCACGGTGCCTGCCAGCCGGCGCAGCCGCTTGTTGTACCCCGGCTGCCCGGGCAAGTACGGGAACATGTACCGCAGATGATCACGGGCGAACCGCAGCCACCGGGCCTCACTGGTGTACCCCAGCAGTGCCTGCAGCACGGCCAGCGTGACCAGCTCGGCATCGGAGATCCGCGGCGTGATCCCCACGGCGGGACGCCACGGAACGCGTTCCGGCGTCAGCGCCAGCAGGTCATCGGTCCTGACGTACAGTGCGGTGGCAAGGGTGTCCAGGTCGGCGTCCACGAGAGCCTCCAGGTTCGACGTTGGGATGCAACGCCGATCCTGGACACCCTTCTCTGCTGGCTTCAGTGCGACACGCCGGGTCAGACCCCTTGGAATTGGTCATCTAGTGCTGCGGCACGCTCAGCCCGCTGGCTTGATCATCAAGGGCGCAGCGTCGCGATCTCGCAAGCCGCACGGCCTGCGCGACCAGGTCCGGAAGCTGTTGCAGTTCCGAGTAACGCTTCGTGCCTTGCGGCGACATCGGCGAACCCTTCCTTGTTGTGCCTGATGTTAGTTATTAGTTGACCGAACAACTGGCCCACTCGACAGCTGCGGAATTGGACCTTCCTGGTGATCCGCGGGTCTCCTACGGTCTGGACTATGACCGATCGAATTTCTAGGAGGCGCACGAGCAATAGTCAAGACCTGTGGGATCAAGATCTTTTACGCGGCCTGTGGTGGGTTTTTCCTGGCCGGGTCCTGGCTAGCTTGCCGTTGATGAAGGTCGCCTCGGCGCGGACGAGGGGCGCCTAGAAATGGTGGTCAGCCGCTTGGAGTCTGGACGCACGGTGGAAGGCGATCACTGCGGCCGTGATCTTGCGTACGGTCCTTGGGCGGCGAGCCTTCGTGTTGTGGTGGCTGGCTGCGGTGACTGCTGTTCAGGCGTCTCGGGTCAGGACCACCCGGTAGGCCAGGATGATGAGCGCTGCGGCCAGCGCGATGAAGATGCCGGCCTCGATGCCCTGGAGGGCCCAGAACCTGCTTGCAGGCTGGTAGGTGATCAGCGTGTGGAACCCGTGCGATGACAGGCAGGAATTCTGCCGGGCCGCTTGCTGCCCGAGGCTGCGGCAGGCGGCTGGGGTGTCCTGGTAGCTGATGCCGGTGGTGTAGTTACGGCCGTTCGGCCCGAGGGTCGCGTTTGACAGGACCCACGAGCCGGCTGGCGCGGCCTGGTTGCCGCTGAAAGGCGGGAGCGACTTGGTGATCGCGGTCAGGTAGTGGGGCCGGGCGTATTCGGCGATGAGGAAGCGCAGGCCGGCGAAGGCGGTGAAGGTGACCGCCATGGCGGGCAGGACCCGCTTGAAGATCGTGCCGGCCGCGATGCCCAGGGCCACGGCGAACACCGTGTAGGCGGCGGGCATGATCCCCTGGATGTCGAAGGTGAAGGTGGCTAGCCGGACCGGGACGCCGACCGCGTTCTGGGGGCCGCGCCACCAGCTCACCAGTACCGCCGTGGCTGTGCCGAACGCGGCGGCTGCGGCTAGTGCCCACAGGACGTTGCGGCTCAGCCAGCCGCGGCGCGTGACGCCCTGGGTCCAGGCGAGGTTGTGGGTGCCAGTTTCGAGCTCTCTGGCCAGCATTGGGGCACCCCAGAACACCCCGAGCAGGAGCGGAACTGCCATGGTGGCGTCTACTAGGGTGGTGATGGCGCCGTCGCCGCGGAATAGGAGCTGGGTCGCGTCACCGCAGCTGCGTGTCGTCCCGCAGCTGGCGAGGAACGCGTGGTAATCATGGGCCATCGTGATGCCGGTGAGCAGGAGCAGGCAGGTCAGCGCGGCGAGGGCGGCCCCGGCGGTGTAGGCCTGATTGCGGTGCAGCCGCCATATCAGGGCGTTCACCGGACGGGCCTTGCCGTGGTCAGCGGACCGGCGGTGCGGGCGTCGTCTTGCCCCATGTAGGCCAGGACGATGTCCTCCAGCCCTACCTCGGTGATCTCCCACCTGGAATCGAGCACCGGGCCGCTGAGCCGGGCCAGCAGGCGCGTCTGGTTGGCGGTCTGCGTTGCCTTTATTACCTCGATGCCCGGCTCGATGTCGGTTGCCTTCCTTCTGGGTCCCAGGAGCCAGCGGTGGGTCCGCAGGACATGGTCGATGTCGCCGGTGAGCTGGGTGCGTGATGCGGCGAGCAAGATGATGTGGTCGCAGACGCGCTGCAGGTCGTGCAGCAGGTGCGACGACATGATGACGGACAGATCCCCGTCGGCGACCGCCTCGGTCAGCGACGCCAGGAACTCCCGGCGCGCCAGCGGGTCCAGGGCCGCTACGGGCTCGTCCAGTACCAGGACCCGGGGCCGCTTGGCCAGGGCCATGCTCAGGCCCACCTGCGCCCGCTGGCCGCCGGAGAGCGCGGAGACACGCCGGTCCTCAGGGATCCCCAGCCCGGCCAGTCGCGCTCGGGCTCCTGCCGCGTCCCAGGCACGGTTGAGATTCGCGCCGATCTCAAGGTGGTCTGCAACGCTTAGCCGGCTGTACAAAGGCAGGTCCTGTGCCAGGTAGCCGATGCTGGCCAGGAACTCTGTGGTCTGCCCGGGCGGGCGCCCTAGCACGGACGCCTCACCGGCGCTGGGGGCGCTCAGCCCCACGAGAATCTTCAGCAACGTGGTCTTCCCGGCTCCGTTGGGCCCGACCAGCGCGGTGACACGACCGCGCGGCACGGACACCGAGCAGTCCCGCAGCGCCCAGAGGGAGCCGTACCGCTTACCCAGCCCGGCCGTGCGGATCGCCGGCACGTCCTGGGCGCTCATGCGATCCGCTCCGCCCGTGAGCCCGACAGAGTCGAGCGCAGGAGGGATTCGATGGCCTCGTCGTCCAGTCCTTCGGCCCGCGCCGTCCGGATCCACTGCTCCAGGCTGCGGGCAAGCCGCAGCTGCGTGCCCGGCGGGGGTCCTGCCGGCCGGCGGGCGACGAACGTGCCCACGCCCTGGCGTCCCTCAACCAGGCCCTCGTGCTCGAGCTGCCAGTAAGCCTTCATCACCGTGTTCGGGTTGATCGCCACCTCGGCCACGACCTCCTTGACCGTGGGCAGCTTGTCGCCGACGTCAAGGACTCCCATCCGAAGGGCCTGCCTCACCTGCTGCGCCAGCTGAAGGTAGGCGGGCACCCCGGTATCCGGGCTCAGCTGGAAGCTGATCGACTGCTTCAGTACTTCTCTAGTCACCTAGTGAACAGTAGGACACCTGATCATCGGCGTCAAGCCCAGGGGGCTTCCGGATCTGTCGCCGCCGTCGTGGTGGAATTCTGCGATGCTGCAGGAGCGGAAGCGGCCGGCGCCAGGTGCTTGCCCCCAGCCCGCTACACGGAAATGGCGTTAGGCGGCTTGCGCCACCACCTCCCTGGGCACGGTTCGCGGCGGCTCGCCTTCACCGGCCGCATGCTCGCCGGGTCGCTCGACCAGGTTGCCGTTGACGAAGGTCGCCCTGGGCGAGCACCAGCGCGACCAGGCGGCCTTGGACCCATGGACCTTGGTGACCTTGGTGCGGTGCCGCACGGTGGCGAAGGTCGACTCAATCGGGTTGGTCGTGTCAGGTGGATCCAGTGCTCGCACGGGGAAGTCGTAGAACGCCAGCAGCTCGGCCTCCTCACCGTGATCTTCGCCGCTGCTTTGGGGTACTTGGCCCCGTAAGATCTTTTAAGCGGCTTCGGGCTGGGCTTGCTCGCCGGGTCGTTCGACGAGCTTGCCGTTGATGAATGTGGATCCGGCGCGGACCAGGGCGACCAGGTGCGGCGCGTTCACCATGCGCCAGTGGCCTTGGGCTGCCTGGATGAGCTTGAAAGCCATGGCCAGGCCCGCCGCTCTCGATCCGGGCCCCCTGGTGACTTTCGTTCTGTGCCGGACCGTGGCGAAAGTTGACGATTGGGTTGGTGGTGCGCAGATGCACCCAGTGCTCGCACGGGTAGTCGTAGAACGCGAGCAGCTGGTCGAGGTCATCGGTGATCTTCGCGGCGGCCTTGGGGAACTTCGCCCCGTAAGCGGCGTCAAACGCATTCGCCGCGGCCCGCGCGTGGTCCTTGTCCTCGGCACCCCAGATTTCCGCGAGGGCTTTTTTCGCGGCCGGGTGCGCGGACCTAGGCAGCGCCGCGAGAACATTCGCTGATTTATGGAACCAGCAGCGCTGCTCCACAGTCTCGGGGAAGACCTCCCGCAGCGCCCCCCAGAACCCCAGCGCCCCGTCCCCGGCAGCGAGCACGGGCGCGCGCATGCCCCGGCGCTTGCAGTCGCGCAGCAGGTCCGCCCATGACTCGGTCGATTCCCGGTACCCGTCGGCCAGGGCAATGAGCTCCTTGCGCCCGTCGGCGCGGACCCCGATCATCACCAGCAGGCACAGCTTGTGCTCCTCCAGCCGGATGTTCACGTGGATCCCGTCGGCCCACACGTAGACGTAATCCACCTGTGACAGGTCCCGGCTGGCGAACGCGCGCTGCTCGGCCTGCCACGTCTCGGTCAGCTTCGTGATCACCGGTCCGGACAGCCCGGCGGACGAGCCGAGGAACTGGCCGAGGGCGGGCACGAAGTCCCCCGACGACAGGCCGTGCAGGTACAGCAGCGGCAGCACCTCGGTGACCTTCGGGGTCTTGCGCGCCCAGGCCGGCAGGATCGCCGAGGAGAACCGCTGCCGCTCCCCGCTGTCCGGGTCGGTCCGCTTGTCGTTCACCCGCGGCGCGGTCACAACCACCGCGCCTGCGCTGGTCAGCACCTCCCGGCTCTGGTGGTAGCCGTTGCGGACCACCAGCCGGCGGCCGTTCTCATCCCGCCCGGCGGCGAACGCCGCAATGTAGGCATCCACCTCGGCCTGCAGCGCCTCGGCCAGCATCCGCCGGGCACCCTCCCGCACGATCTCATCAATCAGCGACGACGAGCCATCCTTCGCGCCCGGCTGGCCCGGGCGGTCGTCTGGGACTACGGTGAGCATCGGGTTGTACCTTCCCGACCGGCGTTGCACCGCCGATCTTGCTTGAGACCTCGACTAGATCACCGGGAAGGTACACCCCTTTCCCGGCCGATCCACAGGTTTCAAGCATTGCTCAGGCGCACGATGAGCAACGCGAACGAGCCACGGGATCCGAGCCAGCCAGGAGGGGCCGACAATCCGGGCGATGTCCCGGCCAAACGGCCTCCGGCGCTGGCCCGCCTGCCCTGCTCGGGGAGTGGGAGATGGAGGTCCAGTTCGTGGCTGATTACTTCGGCCTTGGCAGTCCTCCCATCAGTGATCGCGGCGGCCGGACCACGTTCGAGTGGCTTGCCGGAGAGTTCTTCCTGATCCAGCGCTTCACGGTCGATAATCCCGCCGCCCCGAGCGGCATCGCGATCATCGGTCCGGCCGAGGCAGCGGAGACCCTCTCGCAGCACTATTACGACTCGCGCGGAGTCGCCCACAGCTACCAGATGAGCCTGAACGATGGCGTCTGGCAGCTCTGGCGCGAGGCCCCGGGCTTCTGGCAGCGCTACACGGGGGTGTTCTCAGACGACGGCAGAACGATCAAGGGTGCCTGGGAGGGATCGGCAGACGGATCGCAGTGGAAGCACGACTTCGAGCTGAACTACATCAAAGTTGACTAAGCGGCCGGAAGTCGCCAGGTAGCCGACCAGCGCCGGCCCGGCGACTGCAGTGGACCGACCGCCCGTGCCGTCACGGGCGAAGGTGGTGGCCGAGGCTGGCGGGTGGTCGGTATTCATACCCGGCCTGCCGCTAGCTGCTGACGGGGGCACGCTTGACGACGCGATTGCGGACATGATCGAAGCTCTCCGCGAGTACGCGGAAGACTGGCAAGACCGGCTGCTGAACGCGCCGAACCACCGCGACAACTGGATGTTGATGCTGCGGTGCTTGTTCGCCTGCGTCCGGGGTGAGGCACTCCCTAAACGGGGTGATCCGGAGCCGCCAGCTGAAGCGTTGCCTGCGGAAGTGGCATTCCTACTGCGCGATCGGGTCCGGATGAGTGACGCGGAGATAGCGGGGCTGACGAAGGACGAGGCAATAGCCCGGTTGCAGCGGTACTGGACTGAGGGCAGCTGACAAGAACCGGCCGAGATCTTCTTCTCGATCATCATTGGCCTGTTGGACTCGTGTTGCAATTGTTGTACCTGACCTGGCCGAGATCAGGAAAGCTGTCGAGTTCGGCTGTTGTCAGTCTGCCAGCTTGCAGGTAGCTGACCTTGAACTCCACCGGTAGCGGCTGCGGGCAGCTGACCATGACGTCGAAGGTGACGGTCAGCCATCCGGTGGCACCAGGAGCGAGTGACGTGGCCTGCTCAGGGCCCACGTCCGGGAGCGAGCCGCAGGTTCCCCGCTGACTGGCTATCGCGTGCAGCCCGCCCAGCGGCAGCACCGGCTCGACCTGGCGTAATGCCAGCGGGCGGTCCGATTGGTTCATGATCTCGATGCCCAGCTGGAGAGTATGACCCCGCTGCACAGCACACCGGCTCCCGGTCGCGCTGATCGCGGTATCGCCAACCGGCAGCACCGTGCTGGAGGCCGTGGCCGCCGGGGTCGCCCTGTCGCTGATGCTCGCCTGGAGGTGACCGCCGGCAAAGCCCAGCAGCAGCCCGAGGGCGAGCGCTGCCAGGACGGTACTGATTGCCGGTCCTCGCGCACCTCGCCACGGCCAGCGCGGTGGATGACCGCCCATCTCGATCACGTCCGCGTCGCTGGCGGCGTCCTGCGATTCCCCCGCTCTGGCACGAGCGCCTTGTACGGGACGCTGACGGTTCACGGGCGGTTCCACCTGCTGACCATAGATCGCGGTGGCGTCCGCTGGCCAGCCGTCCGCGACCTCGATGCTGCCGACGGTCTGCTGACCAGCGACGGCACCGTCTACCCGCTGCTCAACCGCCTGCGCGACGCAGGCCTGGTGACCAGCGAATGGCGGGACAACGAGGGCGAGCGGGCACGGCGGTACTACTCCATCACCGAGGCCGGTCCGCGGCCTCGATATCAGCCAGGACAGGCTCGTAGCCATCAAGGTGCAGCGTGTGGTCGCACATCGACGTCAGCCAGTCCAGCGACGTGCCGCCCGGTTCCTTGCCGTTCGGATCGGCCACTGCCCAGCCCGTGAACTGGTTCGACATCATCGATCCGCGTACGGCCTGAAGGCCTTTGATGTCCACCAGGTCGGTGATGTTCCTCGCCTTGAGCCAGACTCCGACTTGCGCGGGAGGGTCATCAGCCGTGCTCAGGCCCAGTTCGTTCGCGAGGAAGTGCTCGAAGAGCGCCGGCAGTTTCAGCGCCTGCGCGAATCGGTCATGCCAGGCAGCAAGGTCCGCTGCCTGCGCGGGGCCGCCTTGCGGGCCTCGCGGCTCGATGTCCAGCACCAGCTCGGCGAACCGGGAGTCGCTCCCGTACCGCGCGGCGCTGCCCCGTGGGGGGACCAGCAGGCCTGACGCGTAGGGCGCTTCCTGGTCGCTCTCGCCGGTCAAGGCCGCCTCGAAGCTGTACCGGCCGTGCCCGCCCCATGGCGCCCATGCAACGCCTGGGCCGATGACGCTGAGCGCGTTGATCAGTTCCATGACGGGCGCGTAGGTCAGGAAGCCGATGAGCCGGCCCCGCACCTCCGAGGTCGGGGGATCTTCTCCCAGCGGCCCGCAGGCGACCAGCATGCCCACCCGCACCAGCGGCGGCTCCTGCCCTGGCTGCCGCATGTAACCGGGATGCGACATCGCCTTATGGTTCATGTTCATCAGGCCCGGGACCTCGAAACCGTCGCTGGTGGCCCGCCAGCAGTCGGTGACCGGCGGGCCGCCTGGCCGCCCCGTCGGTTCTGCACGGCGACGCCCTCGTTCAGGTCGAAGCCCCACACGCCGTCGCCGTAGTCGCGGCCGGTGAAGCGCCGCGCCCGCCGCGTCGGAATCCCGTAGTGCGCGACGAACCCCTGGGCGCCCACCAGGTAAGACTGCGCCTGCTGCTGCTTGCGCACCGTGTACGCGTTCTCATACGCCTTCGGCACCATGCGCAGCGCGACAACGCCTTCCTTCGGGTCATACAGCAGGGCCACCGCAACCGGCTCGCCCAGCGCCTCGTAAGCGGCCTGGTTGAACGAGATCAGGCCCCTGGCCTGGAGCGTGAACATCGGGTCCGAGCCCCCGCTCCGCGCACCCTGACGGGAAAACTCCGTAAATTCCGGCATAATCTTTCTCTTTCAAGCCTCCAGCGTGCCCGGCCGGCATGCCTTTCGACGATGTTAGCATGACCATCATGGCTAATCCTAAACCTGACGCTCCGGTCTTCGCTCAGCCAGCTTGCTCGTAATCTCTCATCTCATGTGTGGTAGAGTCTCGGACAGTTCAGGACGGGTAGCCTAGTGGCCGAAGGCACCGGAGTGTCGTTCCGGCGGGGACTTGCGTCTCCCGGGGGTTCAAATCCCTCTCCGTCCGCGTGCTACGCTCGGGTCCGACGCAAGTCCCCGGACTCGTTCGCGCAGCTAGCGCGTCAGGGACACGTTAGGAAGGCCCGGAACGACACTCCGGGCCTTCACCATGCGCAACCAGGCTGTGCAGTGGGCCGACGGCTAACAGCCGCTGCGGGATGACCAACAGACCTCAAGGTGCGTCGCCTTGGAAGGTCGCGATGCGAACCATGACTGCCCGTCGTAGCAGCCGCGTCAACCTCTCCTAGCTCAGCCCCGCAGAAGGACCAGCTCGCCCAGGGTCTTGATGATGAGTGACCTGGCGGCGGGGCCGGTCAGGGCCGCGGCCTGGAGGTGGCTGAACATCCGGGTGTACAGCTCGATTTCCTGCGGCTGCGCGACTTCGAGGCTGGCGGTTGGTGTTTCCAGTGCGACCAGGGAGTTGTCGAAGACCCAGAATCCCGCCGACGGCACTGCGGTCCGCCTGGTCATCATGGGGATGATGCCGAGCGAGACGGTCGGCAGGGACATGACCTCCAGCAGCCGACCGAGCTGCCCGGCCTGGATGTCGGCGCTGCCGAACCAGGTCCGCAGGGCCTGTTCTTCCAGCACTACCTCGAATCGCTTGCCGCGCTGGTAGAGGACCCGCTGTCGTTCGATGCGGGCTGCGACGGCGGCGTCGATGTCGTTGGGCACTTCGAGGAATTCGATCCAGAACGTCAGCATGGCGGCGGTGTAGGCGGCTGTCTGGAACAGGCCGGGTATCGCGTTGTGCTCGTAGATCCGGAATACGCCGGTCCGCTCGTACAGGGGTAGCGTGTGGGCCCCGGTGACTCGCTTCATCCCGGCGCGGGCCTGCCGTCGGAATTCGAGGTAGGCGGACTCGACGGCGCGGGCTGTGGCGATCAGGTCGGGGACCTGGGCCCCGGCGGCGCAGGCACGGCACCAGTCGCGGATGTCCTGGTCGGTCGGGGCCTGGGCCCCGTTCTCGATCTTGCTGACCCTGGTGAAGTGCTGGCCGGTGGCGATGGCCAGCGCCCGCCCGGTCAGGCCCGCGTCCTTGCGGATCTCCCGCATGCGGGCACCGAGGGCCTGCTGAGCCTGGCGGGCCGAGCTAGACGGGCTGGTAGTCACTGTGCGGTATCGAGAGCTTCCACACGGCCTCGAACGCCGACCGGCACAGCCCGGTGGCAGCAGGGTCGGCCGTGCTGACCATGCCAGCGGCCAGGCCGTTCCCTGCGTACAGCAGGAACACGGCCAGCCGGTCATCGAACAAGTAGAAGTCGTTACCCGGCACCGCGACCGGCGACACCATCCTGCGGGGCACCCACCGGATGTCCTCGCCGGCGTCCACCATCGGATGAGCGATGCTGTGGGACCAGCGCTGGTAATCACTCAGCGGCTCGGAAACTATCCGCGCCCGCCTGACCGACCTGCCGGCCCGCGCATGCTCGCGGAGCACGGCGCACCAGCCCTGGAGCCATTCCAGGTCGTCGGGCTCGCCGGCCTGCCATTGCGCCATGTGCGGCAGCTCGACCGCCGTCCCGTAGGCATCGCGCATCTCCAGGTGGACGGCCTCCCGCTTGAAGCTGGCCAGCAGCTCGCTGAACTCGTCATCCGATACCGGGGTCACGGTCCTCCTACCTGAGGAACTGCACCATCCTGTCCGGGATCTCCACGCACGTCTCGCCCTCCGGGATGCTCATCTGCGCGAGCGCTTCCGGGTCGGTGACCATCCAGCCCTGCACCACCCAGCTTCCCCGGTCCGTGCGGTACACCGTGGGCGAGCCGGTCGGGTTGGATTCAGGGTCCTTGCCGATGAACGTTAACTGCATGACCATGCCTCTCCTGGCTTGATTGCGAATTGTTGCGCACAGCAAGAATCCGATGAAGCCCGGCAGGCGTCAAGTGCGCTGGCATGTTCCGCTGAAGCAATATATCGCAACACCTCTAGGCGGCAATTACTCGCGCGCCTAGCATCGCGGTCAGCACCCCAGCCGACAGCGAAGAAGAAACGGACACCGAGAACCGTGCCGACCGACACCACCAGCGCTCAGCCACCCGACCCGATACTCACCGGCCCCGACGCCGCCCGCCGGCTGCTGCTCCTGTCCGACCTGCAAACCGCCCTGGCCGGGCTCGGCATCCGCAGCGTCCTGGCCAGGACACACCGCATCGTGCTCCGCCCGCCCGCCGCCCAGTGCGATCCGTCCGGCCAGGTCAACCCCCGGCTCCACATCTTCACCCCGGCCGGAACCGCCATCGCCACCACCGACGGCACCGCCTACCACCTCGCCAGCGGCCACGACTGCCCCGCAGCCGACCCCGCCGCCGCAGCCACCCTCATCCGCGACCACGCCGCCGCTCCCATGGCAGCCGTGCGCTGACGGCGCGGACCGCGATGACTACGGACAACACGACACCGACACCGACACCGACACCGGGGAACCCGGCAATCGGCCGGCGCCGTCTCGCCGCCGAGTTGCGGCAGTGGCGCGAACAGGCCGGGCTCACGATCAGCCAGGCGGCCGGGAAGCTCGAATGGTCCGCCGCCAAGATCAGCCGGATCGAGAACGCGCGGGTCACCGTCCTGCCCCGCGACGTCAAGCTCCTGCTCGGCATCTACGGTGCGCACGACAACGACGAACGGGAACGCCTGCTCGGCCTGTCCCGGCAATCCCGGCAGAAAGCTGGTGGCACCACTACGGCGTCACTGTCCCGGACTGGTTCCAGCCCTACGCCGCCCTCGAAGCCGACGCAGCGATCCTGCGCAGCTACCACCCCGAACTTATCCCCGCCCTGCTCCAGACCCCGGCCTACCGCCACGCCATCCGCGACGTCCCGCCCGGCCCGGACAGCGACGAGCTAGCCGCGCTCCTGCACGCCCGCCAGCATCGCCTCGCCGACACGAGAACCCCGCACCTGCACTGGATCCTCAGCGAAGCAGTCATCCGCCGCACCGCAGGCACCGCGGCTGTCATGGCCGCCCAGCTCACCTGCCTCACCGACGCCAGCCACCAGCCCGGCATCACCATCCAGGTCCTGCCGTTCCACGCCGGCGCGCACCCGACCATGGACAGCCCGTTCACCATCCTGACCTTCCCCGACCCCGGCAACCCCGGCATAGTCTTCGCCGGCTCTGACGGCACGCTCTGCCTAGACGGCGGCCACTACCTGCAGGCCTTCACCCGCTTGCAAGACATGGCACTGCCGCCCCAGGACTCCCGCCTGCTCATTGCACAGGTAGCAGACGAACTAGCCCAGCAGCCCCACAGGAACCGGCACCACCAATGAGCCAGCCCGACCGGCCAGCACAACCACGTCACGCCACCACCCGCATCACGCCCGCCACGCCGCGCCCAGCGCAGTCACCCCGGCCTGCGGCACCCGGCCCGGTGCCGCCCGCACCCGGCGACGCGAACCTCGCCCGCCTGTTCCGCGAGCACGGGAACCGCTGGGAGATCGCTGACGTCCAGCCCGGCACCGCATGGATCGCCGCTCACCGCCACCCAGGCGGCGGATACATCCAGATCATCAGCGCGCACGACCTCGCAGCACTGCACTCCAAGATGCACCAGGCAGAAGCAGACGAGCCCGCCGAACCCGACCCGCCCAGACCGGCAACGCCATCGAGCGCAAAGCCGCCATCGAAGCACTCATCCACGAGATGCGCATCACCGAGAAAGGACTCATCCCCGTGTACCAGATCCCCGCACCCGACACCGCGACCCCCGGCCAGGACTCAGACCAGGACCCGGTTCGCGCAATGCTTCATTCGGAGCGGGTGACGGGAATCGAACCCGCACTGTCAGCTTGGGAAGCTGATGTTCTGCCATTGAACTACACCCGCGCGGGGACGGTCCCGCGCCGAACGCGGACTCAGCCGACCCTGACACCTGACCAGATATCGTACCGGACAGCTGCGGCCAGCGACGTGGTGATCAGCCGCACTCCACCCGGAACGGCCGGGCCAGCAAGCAGCTGGCCCGGCCGGGCATTCAGGGCAGCTCAGGGAGCGGCATGGAACACCGCAGCGACGACATACCAGTCGGCCGCGTTCTGCAGCGTCCAGGTCGCGTTCTGCGGGCCGGCCGTCGCAACCTTCATGTCCGCGTCATCCACGGAGAGGCTGCCCGTCTGGGCACGGATGACGAGGCCGCCGTTCGCGGTCACGGTCCCCGGCGACGCACCCGTCATCAGGCCGCTGAACAGCAGCTCGCCGACCTTGACCGCGCCAGTAGGACCAGAAGCAGCGGACGTGCTGTTGCCCTTGGCGGCGACGGCCTGATCCAGCGCGCCGGTGGTGGCGATGCCGCTGTACTCGGTTACTGCTCCCTGCAGGAACGTGGGGCTGGCTGCCGTGATGGTAATCGTCAGGCCCCATGGCGCCGCCGCCGAGTCCTGCCGGTAGAACAGCGCGATGTCCCCGCTGCCGCCGGAGAAGGTGGTCGATGCGCTGCTTCGCGTCCACGCTCCGTTGACGTTGTCTGACACCGTGACATGACCCGTTGCGGCAAACTGGCCGAACCAGCCGGCCAGCAGATCGCCCGCGTGGACCGGAGCGGGCAGGTTGATGGTCACGCTGCTCACTCCGGTCGCGGTCGACACCGCGCCGCTCTGCACGGGCTGTATCCCGGCCGGTGCCGGAGTGGTCACCGCTACCGCAGTCGACGTGCCCGACTTGTTGCCGCTGCCGTCGAAGGCACGGACCTTGTACTGATAGCTGGTCGACGGCGCGGCCGTGACATCGGTGAATGACGTCGCTCCGCCGGTACCGCCCACCGCTGTCCCGTTGCGGAAGATGGTGTAGCCGGTGACGCCAACATTGTCAGTCGATGCCGTCCACTTCAAGGACACCGTGTTGGCCGTGAACCCGGTCACCTTCAGGCCGGTCGGCGTTGTCGGCGGGACCTTGTCGCCGTGGGTGACGATCACCTCGAAAGCGCCAATATCGCAGCCGGTACCCTGCGGCCTGGCGATCCCCCGCTGGTCAGTGGTGCCCGTGCAGCCGGCGGTCGCGGCGGGAATGGCGTCGATCGCCGGGCTGCCCGGGGGCAGTGCCATCGTCTGAGTCGGCCCGCCGTTCGAGGCCACGGCGTCCAGCCGCGGCTGGGTGGTGCTCAGCGAATGGTTCGCGGTGGTGAAGCCGCAAGACGTGCCGGTGTCGATGTTGTAGCCCAGATCGGTGATCGGAGCCTGGCCGCCGCAGTTGCTGCCGCCCAGGCCGCCGGCCACGATGCTCATGCCGATGGACAGCGTGAAACCGGTGTAGTTGAAGACATTCGCGCCGAACGGCGACGTGTTACCTGACAGCGTCGACTGCACGATCGTCGCAGTACCGAAGTTCACCACGCCCCCGCCGCCATTGGCGCCCGCGGTGTTGCCGGTGAACGTGCTGTCGCTGATGTGGACAGTCGTGTCGTTGTCGATCGCGCCGCCGCCGGGCCCGGAGTTGCCGATGAAGGCATCGGCGGTCACGGTCGTCGTTCCGGCCGCGGCAACCAGGGCACCGCCGCCGAATACAGTGGCCCGGTTGTTGGTGAACGTGCTGGTCTTGATGGTGGCGGTCTGCTGGTTGAAGACCCCGCCGCCCTCCTGGGCTGAGTTGCCGGTGAACGTGCTCGTGGCAACCGTCAGCGTGCCGCTGTTGTTGATCGCGCCACCGGAGGTCCCGGTTACGGCCGGCGATGAATTACTCAGGAACGTACTTGCGGTCACCGACAGCGTGCCGTGATTGAAGATGCCGCCGCCGCCGGCTACCCCGTTGTCGGCCAGGCCATGACTCAGCGTCAGCGACTTCAGCGTGAGGCTGCCGCCCGAGGCGACATCGAAAATGCGGAACGCCGGGATCCCAGACGCGGTGGACCGGGCAATCGTTGCTCCGCCACCTACGACCGTTACCTTGCCGGTAATGACCGGAAGTCCGGTACCGCCGTCGGTCGTGTTGTTCACCACCGTCAGCGTGTAGACACAACCGCTGGTCAGCGTGATGGTGGCACCACCCGTGGTGCCGTTCGCTGTCTTAATGGCCGAGATCAGGCTTGACGCGCTGCAGGGCACGGTCGCGGCCTGCGCCGCCGGGGCAGCCACCAGGCCGGTAAGGACGGTCGCGGCAACCGCCGCGGTGCCAACAAAGCGGCGCACCTGAAGCTCACCTGTTCCTATAGTCAGGAAGTGGTATGGAAGACCGCGACCACGGCGTACCAGTCGGTGGCGGTCCCGAAGGT
Organism: uncultured Actinomycetota bacterium; assembly: GCA_963850875.1. Classification (GTDB taxonomy): domain Bacteria; phylum Actinomycetota; class Actinomycetes; order Streptosporangiales; family Streptosporangiaceae; genus Chersky-822. The sequence goes on along the minus strand of CAWKNA010000001.1, from coordinate 875,691 downwards.
GGCCCGGGCGTCTTGCGCTCCGGCCACACTCACCAGCACATCCTCGAGGTCGACCGACCCCGAGCTCGTCTGGCTGCGGATGACAAACGGCTGGCCCTGCGACGATCCCGGCGTGATCGAGGCCGGTGAACCGCCCGTGATGATGCCGCCGACCACGAGTTCGCCAGCGCCTACCGCCGCTGTCGGACCTGAATCGACCGAGGTACTGTTCCCCTTCGCCACCGCCGCCTGATCGAGTGCACCCGTCGTCGCTACGCCGGTGTAGTCAGCGAGCGCGGCTTCGAGGTACGTCGCATTAGTGGAGCTGATGGTGATCGTCAGCCCGTTCGGGGCGGCCGCGGCGTTCTGCAGGTAGTAGAGCGCGAGGTCACCGCCGCCGTTGGAGAAGGTGGTCGCGGCGCTGCTGCGGGTCCACGCGCCATTCACGTTGTCCGACACCTGAACCAGCCCGCTTGAGTCGTACTGGCCGAACCAGCCGACGAGCAGATCTCCGGCGCTCACCGCCTTGGACAGCGTGACGGTGAGGCTGACAACCTTGCTGCCGGTTCCTGCGGCCGCGCCCTGAACCCAGTGGGCGCTCGGCGGCGGCCCGGCTGGCGTCGTGACCGGCAGCGGTGCCGACTGAGCCGAGTGGTTGCCCGCGGCGTCGAAGGCGTCGACCGTGTAGGAATAGCTGGTCGACGGGGCGACGGTCGAGTCGGTGTACGTGGTGGTACTGCCGCCGGTGGTGCCGATGGCGGTGCCGTTTCGGTAGACGGTGTAACCGGTCACACCAACGTTGTCCGTAGACGCTGTCCAGCTCAGGGCCACCGCGCTGGCCGTGACCGAGGTCGCGGTCAGTCCGGTTGGAACGGTCGGCGGCTGCGTGTCACCGCCGCCGTATGGATGGAACACGCCCGCGGCGGCGTACCAGTCCGTGGCTGTGCCGAAGGTCGCCGTCGCGTCCTGCGTGCCCGCCTTGCTCGTCAGCACGTCCTCTAGGTCGGACGACCCAGAGCCGGTCTGCGCGCGCATCGTGAACGCCTGGCCCTGAGAGGATCCGGGGGTAACCGTACCTGGCGAGCCGCCCGTGATGATGCCGCCGACAACGAGTTCGCCGGCGCCTACCGCACCGGTTGGCCCGGAATCGACGTGCGTGCTGTTTCCCTTCGCGGCGGCTGCCTGGTCCAGCGCGCCCGCGGTAGCGACGCCGCTGTACTCGCCGAGCGCGCCCTGCAGGTACGTCGCGCTGCTGGCGGTGATCGTGATCGTCAGGCCATAGGGTGCCGCCGCGGAATTCTGCACGTAGTACAGCGCGAGGTCACCGCCGCCGCTGGAGAACGTGGTCGAGGCGCTGCTGCGGGTCCACGCGCCGTTCACGTTGTCCGAGACCTGCACCTGACCGGCGGAGTCGTACTGCCCGAACCAGCCGACCAGGAGATCACCGGCATAGACCGGGCTCGACAAGGTGATCGTGACGCTGCTCACCCGGGTCGCCGTGCTGACCGCGCCGCTCTGCCCGGCTTTGATTCCCGATGGAGCCGGCGTCGTCACCGGCACCGGCGATGACTGCGCGGAATGGTTCCCGCTCCCGTCGAAGGCGTCGACCGTGTACTGGTAGCTGGTCGACGGCGCGGCTGTGACATCGGTGAATGACGTCGCGGCAGGCCCGCCGGTGCTGCCCACGGCGGTCCCGTTGCGGTAGACGGTGTAACCGGTGACGCCCACGTTGTCGGTCGAGGCGTTCCACTGCAAGGACACGGTGTTCGCCGTCACCGACGTCGCGGTCAGGCCGGTCGGCACGGTCGGAGGCTGGGTGTCACCGCTGGTGACCACGATCTCGTAGGCACCGATGTCGCAGCCGCTGCCCTGGGGTCTGGCGGTGCCGCGCTGGTCGGTGCTGCCGGTGCAGCCGCTCACGCTGGCCGGGATGGCGTCCACGGCCGGGCTGCCTGCGGGCAGCGCCATCGTCCGGGTCGGCCCGCCGTTCGAGGCCAGCGCGTCGAGCTTCGGCTGGGTGGTGCTCAGCGAGTGGTTAGCCGCCGAGAACCCGCAGGACGTTCCGGAATCGATGTTGTAGCCGAGGTCGGTGATCGGGGCCTGGCCGCCGCAGTTGCTCCCGCTCAGCCCGCCGGCCACGATGCTCATGCTGATCGACAGCTTGAACCCGGTGTAGTTGAAGATGTCAGCGCCGTAAGGCGACGTGTTGCCTGACAGCGTCGACTGCGTGATGGTCGCGTTTCCGAAGTTCTCAACGCCCCCGCCGCCGTTGCTGCCGCCGGTGTTGTTGTAGAACGTGCTGTCACTGATCTTGAGCGTCGTATCGTTGTCGATCGCGCCTCCGCCCGGCCCGGTATTGCCGGTGAAGGTGTCCCCGGACAGGGTCTCGGTGCCGGCCGCGTTCAGCAGCGCCCCGCCGCCGTAGATGGTGGCCTGGTTGTTGGTGAACGTGCTGTTCGTGATGGTGGCTGTCTTCTGGTTGAAGACCCCGCCGCCCTCCTGGGCTGAGTTGCCGGTGAAGGTGCTCGTGGTAACCGTCAGCGTGCCGCTGTTGTTGATCGCGCCGCCGGACGTGCCGGTCGCCGCCGGCGCCGAGTTACCGGTGAACGTGCATCCGGTCACCGAGAGGGTGCCGTGACTGAAGATGGCCCCGCCGCCCTGCACGCCGTTGTTGGCCAGGCCATTACTCAAGGTCAGCGAGTTGAGCGTCAGATTTCCGCCCGAGGCCACATCGAAAATGCGGAAGGCCGGCGTCCCTGCGACGCTGGATCTGGCGATGGTGGCCCCGCTGCCCTGCACCGTGACCTTTCCGGTGATGACCGGCAAGCCGGTACCACCGTCGGTCGTGTTGTTCACCGCCGTCAGGGTGTAGGTACAGCCACTGGTCAGCGTGATCGTCCCGGACGTGCTGTTCGCCGTGGTAATGGCCGAGATCAGGCTCGAGGCGTTACAGGCGACCGTCGAGGCCTGGGCTGCCGGGGCGATGACGAGGCTGCCGAGCGCCGCCGCGGCCAGCGTCAGTCCGCAGACAGCGGGACGGCGGAGCCTGCGGGCAGCTAGGGCGGCGTGCTGGCGCAGCCGGAGCCGGATGGCACGTGCCCCAGCGGTCAGCACAACGGCTCGATGACGGTGGCAACGGCCCGCCTGCGCCTCAGCCTTTGGTGTCCCACCGATGCCCTCCCCGGACGCCGACGTCTTCGTCATGCTCAGGCGTGACGAAGACACTACGGAGCGAACTCTATTGCGCCAGGTGAGAGCTACCATCGGGCATCTGAAGTAGGAGTGACTACGCCGTTCTTAGGATGCGGAGCCTGTCTTGCTGCCGCCGGCCGTCCCGGTAAGCGCCTTGACCCGGCCGTCGTTGACGGCCGCCAGCACCGCCAGCAGGTCCGGGTGCCTGGCGAGTGAATGGCCCGCGAAGCTCCACGCGAAGGTCTGCTCTCCCTGCCAGTCCGACCGCTCCCATTGCCTGATCATGGCGAGCAGTTCGGCCGGCGACGGGTACCGCCAATCGGCATAGGAGAAGGCCTGCAGAACCCCCCAGTACTAGGTCAGCGTGTCATGGCTGCTGAAGCGCACCGGAGTCGGTGCTTGCCGACTGCCGCAGGCCGCCAGCGCAGTAGCCGCAATCCCGATCACGACCGCTGACGACAGGCCGGCCACCGTCATGCCACGTCCCGCAGGATCCGGAACGGCTCAGCCGCCCGCCGCCCGACGAGACTTCCCCAGTAAGCTGCCCGTTCTCTGAGGGCACGGCTCGACCGCGGGTGCGGATAGTCGCGCAGTTCCGACTCGTAGCACTCCATGGCTGCGATCTTGATATCCAGCGTCTCGGTGACGTCCACGAAGTGATTCGGATTAAGGACGCTGTCGCTCACCGGCCAGGCCCATTCGGTGGACGAGGGGGTCTCGAAGACAGCGAACCGGTTCAACTGCGGCCGGGAGTAGGGGCGGCACGCAGTCCACACAGCCCTGGCAACGATTCCGTGATCGGCGTTGACGTCGGAAGGAAAGTGGGTGTAGACGACATGCGGCCTGATGTCGTCAAGCACCGCCTCGATAAGCTGCGTCAGCTCGATGTAAGGCACCGTGTCGAGTCGCTGGTCGGGCAGCGCCTGCAGGCGCAGCGACGCGAAACCGATCGTCTCGGCGGCGCGCCGCGCGTCCTTCTCGAGCGTCGCCATCATCTGGTCCGGGTAGCGGCTGCTCGCTCCGTCGGCGACGACTATCGCGTGCACCTCATCTCCCGCCCTGACGTGGCGGGCCAGAGTGCCCCCGGCGCCGAGGATCTCGTCGTCAGGGTGCGCCCCGATGACCGCAATTCGCGTGACTCGCACCGCCGCCGTTACCCCCCTGCAGTAGGAACGGCGATCGGGGCGGCACCGAGCCCGAGCGCCCACCGGGCAGTAGCCCGGTCCACCTCATCGAACCGGTCGCGTGGACGAAGTCCGCTGGCTCGCGCCCAGGTCAGCGCCGGCTCCGGTGAGGCGCCTGGATCGGACATGGCTGTGATTCGGATGCTTCCGTCAGCCGTCGCGACTGCGACGCCGTCCGCTCCGCAACTGAGCACCTGCCCGGGCCTGCCTGCGATGCTGGCATCCTCCGCCAGGTCAGACGCCCAGAGCATGACCTTCCGTCCGGCCAGGAAGGTGAAGGCACCCGGGTAGGGCTCGGTCAGCGCCCGAATCCAGTCGTGTACGCAGCGGGACGATCTGGACCAGTCAGTGACGCCCATCGCCGGGGTCCGCTTGCGCAGGACCTCGCCGTCGGCGGGTCCCTGCGGCCGCCTGGACGCGGTGCCGTCCAGGATCGCCGGCAGGTGCGCCCTGAGCATCGCCGCCCCGGCGGCGGCGACCCTCGCGTAGACGGCGGCGCAGGTGTCATCGGTCCCGATCGGCACCATCCGCTGATCGATGATGTCGCCGGTATCGACACCGGCGTCGAGGTACATCATGGTGTTGCCGGTCTGCGTCTCGCCTCGGATAATGGCCCAGTTCACGGGAGCGCGGCCGCGGTAACGCGGCAGCGCGGACGCGTGGAATCCGATGCAGCCGCGACCCGGGATCGCGAGCAGTTCCGCGCCAAGCAGCCGGGTCCACCCGACCACCACGATCGCATCAGGTGCCAGCCGCCGGATGTGATCGACCTGCTCGGCGTCGTTGATGTCGTCGCAGCGTCGCACCGGTGTTCCATGTGCCGCAGCGAGCGGCTCAAGATCCACATAGCCGGCCGGCCGCTGCCCGTCTTCGGCAGGCACCGTGATCACCTCGACGACTTCCGCCGCGACGTCGAACAGGGCCGCAAGGGCCGGCTCCGCCTCGTGGACCGCGCCGATGAACACCAGCCGACCGCTAGGTGCGGCAGGCATGTGGCGCGTCGTCATGGTGCTCCTTCGGTCGCAGCGGCAGTTCCTGGCTCAGGCAAGTTCCTGGCTCATGCAGGCAGTTCAGAGCTTCAGGCGCAGCGCCGGCCCGAGGCTCGGCGCTCGGGCGGCAGCACGCAGCGGCTGCACCCCGGCGACCTCGTCCATGAGCCGGGTCAGCGCGTAGTGATCCAGCGGGCGGCTGATGACATCACCCGACACGCCGGGTGCCATGATCACAAATGGCACCTGCTCCGTCGTCTCGCCTTCATCGAAGACCACGACGATCGCCAGCCAGGCCCGCCAGTCGGGCCCCGACATGAGCACCGGCAGCCAGGAGCGCAGCCAGGCGTCTGCCTGCGCCAGCGTGCCGTCGTGAGCGTCGTGGATCAGATTCGGCGTGATCATGCCAACGGTCGGCAGCGTCCCGGTCCTGGCGTCTGATGCGAGCCGTCCAGCGGCGGGGGTGCCGGCCGGGATGTCGTCGGCCAGGCAGTCCCCGGCCTCGCCGGGGAAATAGGCCCACGGGTTGTGATTGACGTCGTAGTTGCCGCTAGTGGCCCGGTCGCACGGCGAAGGCATGGATTCCTGGTACGCGCGGGCCGTGCCGCCGTTCGCGATCACCTGGCCAAATACCGATGGACCCGGATAGGTGCATCCGGGACCGGGAGAACAATCCTGCGGATTGTTGAACGAGGATCCGGCGAAGATGGCCAGATAGTTCGGCAGGCTCGGATGACCCACGTCGCTCCAGGACGTCGCCATCCCGAATCTTCTGGCCAGGCTCCACAGGTAGGGCATCCGAGCCGGGAACACCTGGCCGATGCTGTGATTCTCCTCCATGATCACCAGGATCTTGGTCACCCGACCCGCGGCCCCCGGTGCGGGCGCGGATGCCGTAGCTGATGCCCGCGCCGACCTCGTCGGGTGCGGCGTCGTCGGGTGCGGCGTCGTCGGGTGCGGCGTCGTCGCATGAGCCGTGGGCGGATGAGGCGTAGGCACGGCACCGCCCGTGCTGCCCGCCGATCGGGCCGAACCGCAGCCGGCCGCCAGCAGGCAGCAGGCAAGTCCGACGCCGGCCAGGGTCAGGCGGCTGGCGGCGATGGCATCTCGGGGCACCCCACTGAGCATAGGTAATCCGGCCGCAGAAGCCACTCATGCAAACGACGTAGACAAACTCCCCTAGTTGGCTGAGGCGGCCCGGACCACCAGCACCCAGGCTAGGAAGATCCGATTCGGCCCAGAGAGGGGCGTAGTCAGCCCGTGGAAGCGAGCGAGGCGGTACGCCGCATCTTCTGGCGGCATCGATGGCTGCTCATCATCTTGGCCCTGACCCCGGCCGCCGTTGTCGCCCCGCTCAGACTCGCCCAGCACGTCAGCTACGCCGCGACCGCGAACATCCAGGCACAGGCTGCCGCGCCGGACGCGGACACGCAGGTCCTGGCGATCCTCAGCCGGGTGACGGCGGTCGCGACCAGCCCGCAGGTGGTGCAGCAGGCGATCACCGCCGCGGCGGTCGACCGGAACGCCGTCTTCGTCGCCAGGCACGAGATCACGGCCACCTCGCTGAGCAGCTCGGCGATCGTCGCGGTCACCGTCACCGACACCAGCCGCTCGGTCGCCATCCGCCTGAGCCTGTCCCTGGCCGATTCGATCGTCAAGGTCCTCGACGCGCTCGGGACGCAGTCCAGCAGCCAGCTGGCCACTCTGGCGCAGCAGCGCGACCAGCTCAACGCCAGCCGCGCCAGCCTGGTCAAGCAGCTGGCGAAGGCTCAGGCCAACCATCTGCCGTCCACCGACACCGGAGTCCAGGCTCTGCTCTCCGAGCTGAACGCGGTCGAAACCCAGCTATCAGCCAATATGTCGGCAGCGCAGCAGATCCTGTCGTCCAGCACCGCCGACCAGGGGGCCGCGGTGATCAGCGGGCCGGCCTACGCAACGTCCCGGTCCAGGCACGTCGCGGTGGACTCGGTGCTGGCCGCGCTGCTCGGCCTCATCATCGGCCTGCTCATCGCCACGATCCGCGAGCTGGCCCGGCCTACGCTCGCCGAGCCCGCCGCCGCCGCCAGGGAGCTCAGCCTGGTGCTGCTCGGCTCCGCTGAGCTCAGGAAGGATGAGCTGACCGCTCTCGGCGACGACCTGCCTGCCCGGCTGGACCTGGCAGCGCACCGCCTCGGGGCCCGCACGCTCGTCCTGACCGGCCCGGTGCCGCCCGCTCAGCTCAGCGCGCTCGCCGCGCACCTTGACGGGACCTTGCCTGCCATCGCCGAAGCGGCAGACAGCGGCAGCCACCTCAACGGCGGCAGGCGGGTGTCCGGGATTGCCGCCTTCGCCAGCCACATGTCGTCGACGGCGGGCGACTCGAAGCTCAATCCCACGATCGGGCCGCATCCGCTCGGCCGGGGCTCCGGGCCGACCGCACTGACGGTAACTGCCCTCCCCGACATTACGCTCCGCGCCCGCCCTGACGACCCGGCGCTCATCCTCGTGCTGTCAAGATTCGCGCCGCGTGCGGCACTGGACCAGGCCGTAGATCTGGGACTGACCACGGGCTGGCCGCTGCTTGGTGTGATCGGACTGAAGTACCGAAGGCGCGGGCGGCGCAAGAAGGAGCCGAAGGCCGCCGCCGCCGCCGTCCGGAAAGACGCCGCCGAAACCATGACCGGAAGCGCGGACCCGGAGTCCCCGGCCGATCACGTGGAAACCGCGATATGAGCGATCTGAGGATCGCCAATGGTGTTCACCGTAACCGCCAGCGTTTCATCGCAGCTAGAGCAAATCAGGCTGGCCGCCACACCGGACTGCCGACTCTGATCGTTGGCGGAGGCGCCGCAGCCAGAACGCTGACCCGCGATCTGCGCCGGTCACCCGACTACGGGCTGAGGCCGGTCTGCGCCCTGGACGACGATGCCCGGATCCGGTCGGTGTCCGGGATACCGGTACTCGGCAGGCTGAGCGACCTGCGCCGTACCGTCCGGGAGCGCGACATCGCGGCGGTCGTCATCGCTATCCCGTCACTGCCTGCGGCGATGATCAGCGCCCTGGTTCGCGAGGCCACCGGTACCGGAACGCACGTGCGGTTCCTGCCCTCGTTCCTGTCGGCCGTGGAGCGTGTGGCCCGGGCGGCGGACATGCGCGCGGTCCATTACAGCTCGCTGCTCGGCCGCCCCGAGCGCCAGAGCCTGCGGCCGACCACGCGGACCGCGCTGGCTGGGGCCCGAGTCCTGGTGACCGGCGCCGGCGGCTCTATCGGCCAGGAGCTGTGCAGCCAGATCCGCAGCTGCGAGCCTGCTTCGCTGCACATGCTCGACCACGACGAGTCCAACCTGCACACCCTCCAGCTGGAACTCGACGGCAAGGCGCTGTTCGACAACCCGGAGGTCATCATCGCGGACATCCGCGACCAAGCTCGGATCGAGCAGGTGTTCCGGGCTGCCAGACCCAACGTCGTCTTCCACGCCGCGGCCCACAAGCATCTGCCGCTGCTTGAGCGGCACCCCTGCGAGGGCGTGAAGTCCAATGTGCTGGGGACCCAGAACGTGATCCAGGCCTCGCTCGCGGCCGACACGGAATGCTTCCTGCTCATCTCGACCGATAAGGCCGCGGATCCGAGGTCGATACTCGGTGCCACCAAGCGGCTGGCCGAGATGGTCGTGCAGGCGCACGCGAACGGGCTGACTCGAGTGTGCTCGGTACGGTTCGGCAACGTGCTCGGCAGCCGCGGCTCGTTCCTCGCCGCGGTCGCCGAGCAGGTCGGCCGCGGCGACCCGGTCACCGTGACCGATCCCGAGGTAACCCGGTTCTTCATGACCGTGGAGGAGGCCGTGGGGCTCGTGCTCTCGGCCGCGCCGATGGCCGAGGGCGGCGAGACCTTCGTGCTCGACATGGGCGAGCCGGTCCGGATCGTCGATCTGGTGCGACGGTACGCCGAGCAGCTGCACGTCCCGGATCCGCAGATCAGCTACACCGGGCTGCGGCCGGGCGAGAAGCTGCACGAGACGCTGTTCGCCGGCTCCGAGGAACAGCTGCCGACGGTCAATCCGGCGATCTGGGCGACCCGGCCGAGCCGGCTCCCCGATGACTTCGCCGGCCGTCTGGAGAAGCTTTACTCCGCTGCCGCTGATGGGCTGGACGATCAGGTCCGATCCATGCTCGAGGATCTGATGCCGGACTATACGGCGGCGTCCGCCACGCCCGCCGAGCTCGCGCTGGCATCGCTGACCAGATACCCGGACGAGTTCTGATGCGCGCCGTCCTGTGCAGTGCCGGCGAGCGGATCGAACTGGCCTGCTCGCACCGTCGGCTGGCGCGCGTGCTTGTGGAGGGAATGGCCGGCCAGTTCAGCCCGGCCGATGATCCTCGGCCCGATGTGCGGGTCACGGTGCAGGACAGCACCGCGCCTTTTGAAACGGCGGGATGGGACATCCTCACCAGAGACGCCTGGCGGCGGCCTGAGCAGGTGATGCTGCGCAACGCCTGCTCGTCCGGCCTCGATCTGCTCGTCACGGCCAGGCAACCGGCGCTGGACATCGTGGCCCGCTGGCGTCCTCCGGTGCCCGAGCGATCAGCGGCGGCGGTGCTGCGAGCGCGCTCGCGGCTGCTGATCCGCGCCGTGCTGCTGCAGTACCCGGCCCTGTGGTGGAGCCAGCAGCGCGGGCGGGTCCCGCTGCATGCCTCCGTCTGCACCATCGGCGCCGCGGGCCGGACGGTCCTGATCGCGGGGCCCGGCGGGGTCGGCAAGTCATCTCTCGTCAATGCGGAACTAGCCAGCGGCGCCCACGCCACCAGCGACAACCTGTGCGTGAGCGACGGGCGGACCGCCTGGGGCCTGGTTGAGCCGCGGCGTGTTCCGGCCGGCCAGGCCCAAGACGGCCGCCGCGGCAGCCGCGGCCGCCGGATGCCGCATGGCCGGCGCGAGGCACCGTGGCTGAATCGGGTGGACGAGCAGGTGCCTGACCTGCTGCTGATGCTCAGCCGAGGGAACGCCGCAGCGGCAACCGTGACCGCAGGCAGGCCAGATGACGCCGCCCGTTCTCTGACGGCAGGCACCTACATGGCTGGCGAGCTTCGCCGGTACTGGGCCTTCGCGGCGACGCTTGCCCTCGGCACCGGGCTTGGCAGCATCCAGCCGGAAGTAGAGCGTGTCGCCAGGCGGCTGAGCGCGGACCTGCCTTGCCTCGAAATCGTCCTGGGCGATCGTCCGGGAGTAACGCTCGGCGAACTGCTGCCCGCGGCGGCTGGCACGGAGGTGAACGCATGACACAGCGGCTTCGGGTGGCCCAGGTCGTCACCAGGCTGATGGCAGGCGCCGGAGGGGTGGCTGTGCGCGGCGCGATTGCGCTGGACCCGGATCGTTACGAGGTCACATTCGTGGTCGGCAGCGGTAACCGCCTGATTCAGGAAGCACAGTCGGCAGGTTTCGACGTGACCGTCATGCAGCATCTGCGCAGTGAGATCTCACCGGCCAACGACCTGCGCGCACTCGCTCAGCTGAAGGATTTTCTCCGGGTCGGGCAGTTCGACATCGTCCATACCCACAGCGCCAAGGCAGGGGCGCTCGGCAGGCTCGCCGCACACGACGCGCAGGTGCGCCGGATTGTCCATACCTACCACGGCTTTCCGTTCCATGAGTTCCAGCCGCGACCGAAGCGCCTGGCCTATGTGCGGATCGAGAAGTCGCTCGGGAAGATCACCGATGCCTTCCTCGCCGTAGGGCCGGCGGTAGCGGCCGAAGCCATCAGGCTCAGGATCGCCGCGCCCGAGCGGGTTCGCACGATCGGAGTTGCGGTAAGCGCCGGGCCGGCGCCCGATGCGTCGGACCGGGCTGAGGCTCGCCGGCTGCTTGCCGTGCCCCCTGGCATGCACGTGGTGGGGACGGTCGGCCGGCTGGATTACCAGAAAGCTCCCGACGACTTCATCAATGCGCTGGCCGCCCTGAACCGGCCCGATGTCTTCGGCGTCTGGATCGGTGACGGACCACTCCGCGCCCGGATGGAGAAGCTGGCAGCGCGACGTGGCCTGGCCGGCCGGATGTCCTTTGTCGGCGAGCGCACCGACGTCAGCGCGCTGCTTCCCGGCCTTGACGTGTTCGCGATGGCGAGCCGGTACGAGGGACTGCCCTGCGCGATCGTCGAGGCGATGGCCGCTTCCCGTGCTGTCGTCGCCACCGCCGTGAACGCGGTGCCGAACATCGTCGTGGCCGGCGAGACCGGTCTGCTGGTGCCTGCGGGCAGGCCGGAACTGCTCAGCCGAGCGCTGCGGTACTTGATCGACAACCCTGACGTCGCCGCCCGCCTCGGCGCGACCGCGCGCGCCCAGCTGGGCGAGGAGCTCACCCCGGCCGCGCTCGGCGCGGTGCTCGACGAGACCTACCGGATGCCGCTGGTAGCCGCGCGCCTGCCGATCTCGACCGCACTGGAGGTAGTCGGACCATGACCATAAGCAATGCGCAGGCCAGCGCCGTGACAGCGAGCGGGCCGCTGGCCGGCGATCGCGAGATTCCGTTCTGCCGCACCGAGATCACCGGCGAGGCACAGCAGGCGGCGCTCCGGGTGCTGGCCGGCGGCTGGGTGACGATGGGCGCCGAGTCGGTCGCGTTCGAAGATGAGTTCGCGTCCTGGGTCGGGGCGCGACATGCGGTGGCAGTCAGCTCGTGCACGGCCGCGATCCAGATGGCACTCATGGCGCTCGACCTCCCTCCCGGTTCGCCGGTCCTGACTCCCACCCTCACCTTCTGCGGTGCGGTTCAGGCGATTGTGCATGCCAGGCTCCGGCCGGTGCTGATCGACGCTGACGAGGAAACGCTGGCGGTATCCGCAGCCGGAGTGGCGGCCGCCGCCCGGCGAGGAGCGGCGGCCATGGTCGTTCAGCACATGGCCGGCTATCCGGTGGACAGCGCGGAACTCGCAGCCGCAGCCGGCCTGCCGATCGGCAGCGTGGTCGAAGACGCGGCGCATGGCCTGGGAGCCACGATCGGGGGCCGCGCAATCGGCGCCGACGCGCGCGCGGCCTGCTTCAGCTTCTATGCCACCAAGAACCTCCCGATCGGAGAGGGCGGTGCGATCACGACCGACGACGCCGACCTGGCCGAGCGGTTCAGGCGGATGCGGCTGCACGGGATGAGCGGCGACGCGTGGCGGCGGTACCACCGGTCGGGCAGCTGGCGGTACACCGTAGCTGACAGCGGGATGAAGGCCAACTTCACTGACATTCAGGCGGCCATCGGCCGTGCCCAGCTGCGCGCCCTTGGCCGCTGGCAGTACCGTCGCGCCGCCATCGCCGCCAGGTACGACGCGCTCCTCGCGCAGGTACCAGGCCTCGAACTGCCACCCCGTCCGCTCGATGACCTGCACGCCTGGCATCTGTACATCGTGCGCGTTCAGGACGACTTCGGGATGTCGCGTGACGCCGTCGTCGACGCGCTTGCCGCGGCCGGGATCGGCACGTCAGTTCATTTCATACCGGTGCACCACCAGCCGTACTTCCGCGATCTGCTTGGCGCCGACGAATACGGCAGCCTGCCGGGCGCTGACGCGATCTTCCCCAGGCTGCTCTCGCTGCCGCTGCACCCCGGTCTGTCCGACGCCGACATCGACCAGGTCTGCGCCGCTCTCATGGTCCTTGCCAGCCGCTGACGCGGCGTCACCCGAAGGGAATGCGATGGAGATCGACGTCCTCGGCGGCCCGGTACCTGGCCAGCTCGGCAGGGGCGGGTGCACGGTGTTCGACAGCCCGGCGGCACCGGCCGACGAGAGCCTGATCGAGCGCCTGAGCGCGGGCACCGGTGGCGCCGACCTGGCCGGGCCGGCCGTAGTGCTGCCGGACTTCTGCCACAAGGCGAAGTCCGAGATGCCCTCCAGCATCGCCGTGGCAACCAGGGGAGCGATCCGGCCGACCCTCACGGACGCCGCTCTGAACTGCGGAATGGCACTGATTACCCTCGACATCGACCGGCCGTCTGCCGCATCGGTGACCGACTTCTACCGGCAGGTCACCGAGCTGTTCCCCAGCCCCCCCGGCTGGCGCCGGGATCTGACCTATGGCGAGGTGCTGCGCGCCGCCACCGAAGGCGCGGACTTCGCTGCCGATCGGTACGGCCTGAGCGGCGCTGAGCTCGATCGGATCGAGGAGCGGGGCAGGCTCGACATCGAGTCTTTCGGCGGAGCAAGACAGGCCAAGAAGGATCTGCCGTGGCTGGTCGTCCAGATGGGCCGCCTGCGGTTTGGGACCATCGGGCCGAGCACGCATTTCCTTGAGCTCCAGGAGGTCGAGGAGGTCCTGGATCCTGAGGTGGCGGATCGGCTGGGAGTCCATCCGGGCCAGGTGACCCTCCAGTTTCACAACGGAGGCGGCGTCCTGACCGGCCAGCTTGGAGCGCTCTATGCCCGGCGGATCAGCGCCTCCCGCATGCTGCGAGCCGAGATGTCGGTCCAGAAGCCGCTCGCCCATCTGGCCACCGCGCGATCGCGGGCGCAGCTATCGAGCCGGCTGGCGAACTACTTCGCTGACGGCTGCCCGTCCATCCCCGTCGCCGATGACGACGGGCGCCGGGCGCTGCTTGCCACCCGCCTTGCCATGAACTACGGCTTCGCATACCGGATGGCCACCTATGCCGCGCTGCGTACCATCGCCAGTTCGTCACTCGGAGCCACGGCCAGGCTCGTCGTGGATTCCCCGCACAACTCGGTCTATGAGGAGGAGGTAGGCGGCGCACCAGCTTTCGTGCACCGGCACAATGCCTGCCGGGCATTTCCGGCGGAGCTGATGCCAGATCACCCGGCGTTCGCCAGGACCGGTCAGCCGCTGCTGCTGCCCGGCACCAACCGGACGTCGTCGTACCTGTGCGTGCCAGCGGCCGGAGCGCACCGCAGCCTGTATAGCGCCTGTCATGGATCCGGCAGCATCATCTCGGCGTTCGAGCGTTCCGGCCGGTCAGGACCAGATCCGTACCGCCGGAGAACGGCGCGATACGGCTACGACGGCGCCGCTCCAGCGGAGATACCGCACCTGGACGACAACGGCGTAAACGAGGCTCTCGGCATCCTCACCGGCCATGGCCTGGTGAAGCCGGTGGCCCGGATGAGACCGTTTGCCGTTCTGACATGACCAGCGCCGCTACCGACTCCGCCGCCTGGGCGGCCCTCCTGCCCAGCGCTGCCAGCTGGCTGCCCGGCGGGAAGCGGCAGTCGGCCAGGAGCATCGCTCGCGCGATGAGCGTGCTCGAGCCAGGGGGTTGCCTGGCCGTTCCGGCGTCTCCCTGGTCGTCTCCCCTTGCCACTGGGGCCGCCCGGGCTGCCGGGCCGGGCACCCTGCGGATGTACGTCGCGATTCCGTCCCGGCAGCGCCCGGTGCTGGTCGCGAGCCGCGATGCGGCGGTGCTCCGCTATGTCGCCGCCTCGGTGCTTTCCGTTCCGCCGGGAGCCGGCCTGCTGCCCAGCATCATCCTGACGGCGGGTTTGCGCCTGCTCCGCTTCCCGGTCATCTGGAACCTCGCCGCGATCATGCGCGCGGCCGGAGTGGTCGCCGTGGGGCTGCGGGAATGACGGCAACCATCACCCCGCACCAGACCCTCGCCGAGCTGATCGACGACATCGGCGGGCGGGTGGCCTGTCTGGCCCTTTCCAAGGACCCGAACGCGAAGGTCACCCTGCTGCTCTTCCGTCCCGGTGCGGATCTGCCGAGCTTTGTGGCTAAGGTGCCGTCGACCGATGCCGCGGTACGGAGCGTCGAGCTCGAGGCTGGCGCGCTCGCCCGGCTTGGCCGCAGCGCGCTTGGCTCGCTCGAGGACACCGTTCCGCGCTTCATCGCCATGGCCGAGCACCTGGGCCGCCCGGTCCTGGTCACCACCGCGCTGCCCGGACGGCTGATGCTCGCCGCCTACCACACCTGGCGGCACACGGCACGTCCCGCGCTAGTCAGGGCGGACTTCGGCGCCGCCGGGCAATGGCTAGCCGAGCTGCACCGCCGCACGGCGAGCGGGCACGGCCCCCTGTCGATGATGCTCGACGGCACCGTCGCGGCGATCACGCAGCGCTTCGGCGCCGACCCGGCCACGGCTGACGATGTCGAGCAGATGTCCGCCCTCACCGCCCGGCTGGCCGGTCACCAGGTCCCCCTGGTGGTCATGCACGGCGACTTCTGGCCAGGCAACCTGCTGGTCTCCGGCGGGCAAGTGCGCGGGGTCATTGACTGGGAGGACGCCAGGCCCGACGGTCTGGCTGTCCACGATCTAGCGCGCTTCGTGATCGCCTACTCGCTCTACCTGGACCGGCATACCCGAGCCGGCCGGGGCGTATCAGGACATCCGGGGCTCCGCGCGGACCGCTGGGGCGCCGGCCTGGAGTATGCGGTCAGCGGCTCCGGCTGGTACCCAGACCTGGCACGGCAATTCGTGGCCGACGGCTTGCAGCGGCTCGGCGTGCCGCCAGCGTGCGGGCGCGACGTGCTGCTCGCCGAGATCGCCCGCATCGCCGCCCGGGCCGACCATCCCGATTTCGCGAGAAACCATCTGCTCGTGTACCGCCGGTTGTGCCGGGCAGGCGGGCCATGACCATCACCCTGGAGCGCGCACTCCGGCGGGATACCGGCCCGGCACCGACCTTGGAGCCCGTCGGTGGACCAGGCCCGCGCCGCGGCACCGTGCAGCGGACCGCGATGCTCACGCTCGTCCTGGCGTTCATCTTCCAGCCCATCTTGCATCCGGCCGGGCCGGGAAACAGCTCGCCGGTTGATCTACTGACGGTGGCATCTATCGTCACTGCCGCGATCTGGGTGACGAGCAGCCGTCACAAGGCACGCGCTCCTTACCTCATCCCCGTCGCCCTGATGATCGCCGCCGGAGCGGCATCCGGTCTGTTCGGGTCATTGCCTGGTCTCGCGCTGCTGACGCTGGTAATTGACCTGCTGCTGTTCGCGTGGTGCACGACGGTCGTCAACGTGCTGAGCGCGCCGCGGGCGATGCGCTGCGCGCTGGTCGCATGGAGCTGGTCGGGAATCTTCTGGGCAGCGGTCGTGATCGTCGCCTGGCTAGGTCACATCACTGCGCTTGAGGGCCTGCAGGCGGCCGAGGGAAACCGGGTCCTGTTCACCTTCGGCGACCCGAACTATGCCTCTACTTACTGGGACGCCACCATCTTCGTCGTCTATGCCGCCCGGACGCCGAAGGCGCGATGGATGCGGGTCATCGGGTACGTCATGCTGGCCTGGGCGCTGGCACTGACCGAATCCAACGGCGGCATCCTGGCACTCGGAGTCGGCATCGTCTTCCTGCTGCTGGTCAGGAGCTACCGCAAGCGCGGCTGGGTGGGGTCGACGGCCACCGCACTCGTTATCGGCCTGGCCGTCGGAGCCTTCTTCGTTGCCTTCCCGCTCAGCTCGATCAGGGAGCGGGCCCTGAACAGCGGCCAGCCACTGCTGGTCAATTCCATTGGTCGGAGCGCGCAGAGCAGCTCAGAGCGCGGCGAGCTGATCGTCGAGCTGACGCAACTGTACGAGCAGAGCGACGGCATTCTCGGCCTCGGCCCGGCGAGCACGAAACCCCTGCTCACAGCCCAGCTCTACCCTTATGCGAACGAGGCGCACAACGACTACCTGGCCGTACTCGTCGAACGCGGCCCGGTGGGCTTGCTCGGCCTGCTGCTGCTGATCGGATCGGCGGTCTACTGGGCGGCACCGATGATACGGCGTCCGCTGCCTGCCCGCTATGCGGCGGTGGTACCCGTTCCGGCCGGGCTGGTGGCCGCCCTGCTCGCCCTCTGCGTCAACTCCTTCTACGAAGAAATCCTGCATTTCCGCTTCTTGTGGGCGCTGCTCGGGATCGTGGCCATTCTCGGCAAGGATGCGAGGCGCTGACCGATGACAAGATTCTCCTTGGCCAGCAGCAGGGGACGTGAGCCGGGCGGCCACGGGCTGATCTCCCGAGCGTCCGTTTCGAACCTGGGCGCGCAGGGTGGAGCGCTGGCTTCGGTGTCCGTGGCCAGCCTGATCGTTGCCAGGATCGGCGGGCCCGCCGTGGTCGGCGAGTACGCACTGCTGCGGGTGCTGCCCTGGCTGTTCGGGGTGGTGCTGTCCTGCGGGCTGCCGACGGCGTCGGCGTTCTTCCTGGCAGGCGATCACTCCAAGGACCGTCGGCTGCGGCCGACGCTCGGCTTGATGACCATTGCTGGCGCCGTTATCGGAGCCCTGGCCTGGCTGGCCTGTGCCGAGCCCTTCCACCTGCTGTTCTTCAGGCAGCTGCCGGTCCGGCTGATCGTGATCATGTCGGTAGCCGTGGTTACTCAGTTGTGCACAGTCACGGCCAAGGGCTGCTGCCAGGGCAGCGGCGACATTACCGGCGCCAACCTGGTGATCGTCGCCGAGGAGCTGTGGTTCGTCTTCTGCTATCCCGCGGTCCTGCTCGCGCAGGGCAACGCGGGCGCGGAGTCGGTGGTACTTGCTCTGATCATATCCGGCACGCTGGCGACCCTGACCGGCCTGCTGCGGCTGTTCCGGCGGGGATTCTTCCGTGACTGGGGAGCTCCGTCCGCCACGCTGGCGAAGCGGGTCGCAGCCTTCGGCGGTCGCGGTCAGCTCGGCAACCTGCTCTGGCTGATGAATCTGCGATTCGACTTCGTACTCCTGGGCGCGCTGGCAGGCCCAGCCGTACTCGGGATCTACGCCGTGGCGTCGAAGTTCGCCGAGCTCATGCGGCTTGTCCCGACGGCAATCAACTACGTCCTGTATCCGCGGTTCGCCCGCTTGGGCAAGGAGCAAGCGACCACCGAGGCTCGCAGGCTGCTACCGCGCGCTACGGCCCTGACGCTCGTGATGACACCGTTCCTTGGGGTGCTCTGTTTCGTCGCCCTGCCGATCCTCTACGGGCCGGCTTTCCGCGGATCTGTCGCACCCGCTGAGATCATCACCATCGGCCTGTCCATCGAGGGTGCTGCGGCGGTCTCCTCCGCCTACCTGCTCGGGACCGGCCGACCTGGACTGAACTCGATCGGGATGGGCGTGGGCGCGGCAATCACGGTGACGCTCGACGTGATCCTCATCCCGAGGTATGGCGCGATGGGAGGAGCCGTTACCTCGGCCATCACCTACCTGGCGACGACTATCACGCTCAGCTACATCGCGCACCGCGTCGCCAAGCCCGTCCGGCCAGCCCAGCCAGCCCAGCCAGGTCAACAAGGCCACGCTGCCGGGCCAGGGATACCGGTCGTGGTCGAAGTGCCGATCGATGACGGCATGACCCGGGCCGAACTACGGCTGGACACCTTCATCCGGCGGGCGGTCGACGTCGTGGGCGCCAGCATCGGACTGCTTCTTGCCGCCCCGCTGCTGCTGGCGGTCGCCGTGGCAGTCAGGGTCACCAGCCGCGGACCGGCTCTCTACAAGCAGGTCAGGGCCGGTCAGGCAGGCCGCCTGTTTACCATGCTCAAGTTCCGCTCCATGGTGATCGGCGCCGGCAACGGCGGGCCGCTCGTATCAGACCGATCCGATCCCCGGATCACCAGGATCGGCGCGTTCTTGCGGGCGTCCAAGCTGGACGAGCTGCCCCAGCTGGTGAACGTTCTGCGCGGGGAGATGACTCTGATCGGCCCGCGCCCGGAGGTTCCCGCTTTCCTGTCCAGCTACCTGCAGGATGAACTTGGCATCCTGCGGGTCAGGCCGGGCCTCACCGGTCCCGGCCAGATCTTCTACACCGAAGTGCAGGCGGCTGACGACGGCGCTGCCGCCGATCCCGAGGCGCACTACATCGGCTTCCAGCTGCACCCGAAGCTGGCCATCGACCTCGACTATCTGCGCCGCCGCAGCTTCTGGCTCGACCTGGCCATCATCGCGCGCACCGCGGCGCTACTCTGCGGGCTGGTCAGGCGAGTACCAGTGACGGCCGCCGGGCCACTGACGGCCGCGGCTCAGCCCAGGACGCCTGGAGCGCAGCCCCGCACTGCCATGACTGGCCAGGTACCCGTGACGGCCGTTACTCAGGACGCAGCCCGGCCCTGAGTGCCACTGCCACCGCCTCAAGTGCGCTGTGGCAGTCGAGCTTGGCAGTGACGTTGCGGATGTGCGTCCTGACCGTGTTCGGCGACTGGCTCAGTCGTTCCGCGATGCCGTGCCTGTCCAGGCCGCTGACCATCAGCGTGAGCACCTGCAGCTCTCGCGCGGTCAGCTTCCTGAGCAGCGTCTGCTGCGGAACCACTGCCGGGTTCGGCAGCGAAGCGAACACCGCGGCGAGCAGATCGGCAGGCAGCCAGCTGCCGTTCAGCAAGGCGGCCCGTACCGCGCTGACGAGGTGCTCGACTGAGGCGTCCTTGGCCACGAGCCCGACCGCACCGGCCTGGATCGCGCTGATCGCGGTCGCCACGTCCGAATAGGCCGTCAGGACGACGACGACGGGCGGCGAGGGCAGCAGCATCACCTGCTTGATGAGATCGATGCCGCTGACCTCGCCGAGCCGGACATCCATGATCACTACGTCCGGCCGCCATGCGGCCACCATGTCGACGACGTGGCTGGGGGCACTGATCGACATCGGCTCGAAGTCAGGCTCAGCGGCGAAGACCGCCTCCAGGCCCTGTCCGAAGACCCGGTGATCATCGACGATCATCAGCCGGACCGGCATTAGCTACTGACCGCTCGCGGCCCGTCGCGTGCACTGCCCGCAGCCTCGGCGAGCCAGTCGATATCGACGAGCCCCTCCCGCACCGCGAACGCGACGGCTTCCAGCCGCGTGTGTACCCCCAGCTTGGTCAGCACGGCATCGACATGGGAGCGGGCCGTGGATAGCTGTACGCCCATCGACCTGGCCATGCTGGTCGTACTCTCGCCGCGGACGAGACGCGAGAGCGCCTCGCGCTCGCGCTGGGTCAGGAACTGCCCTGGCTCAGTGCTCTGCCGCCGACGGCCGCGCTGCCCGAGCCCGGTCTGCGCCGACATGGACAGCACGGCGTTCGGATGGACCCGGTTCGCGGCCCGGACGGACGTGGCGCCGGCCAGCACTCGCAGGATTTCGACCAGATCGTCGCTCTTCAGCGCCACGCCGCGCACGCCCGCGGCAACGACGTCGGCCAGGCGCTCGGCGTCAGCCGACTCAGCGAGCACGACGAACGCGGTCCGAGGCGCGCTTGCTACGGCCTGCTCAATGCTTTCGACCTGCCCGCCGCCTGGCAGGCCCAGGTCAAGCACGCAGGCGTCGACCTGCTCGCGCTTGATGATGCTCACCGTGCTGCCCAGATCCTTCGGGCAGCCCACAATGTCGTGGCCCGCCTTCTTCAGCAGCGATGTGAGAACCTCGGCGAAGACGCGGTGCGCGTCGGCGATAACGATCCTCATAGCGATCGGCCCGCGTCTTCACTCCTGCTGCCGTTGCTCCGGGCGAGCATTATGTCCGGCTCCCGTGGCGGTGGCACGGTCAGCGGCGGACACGGGAAGGTGACCGCCACGCTCAGGCCGCCGAGATCACTCGTGCCCATCTCGACAGTGCCGCCACAGTCAAGCACCAGAGACCCGACAATCTCCAGCCCGAGCGATGCCCGGCCAGTGCGCCCGATGTCGAATCCCGCCCCGGAGTCCGCGACGGCAAGCCGCGCCCGGTCACCCACCAGCGCTACCAGCAGCCGCACCTGGCCCTCCGGGCCGGCCGCCCGGCATGCGTTGGCCAGCAGATTTCCGAGAATCCTGATGATGATCGCTGGCAGGATACGCATCGTCACCGGGGTGGTGACCAGTTCGATTGTGGTCTTGTACCGGGACCGAACGCTCTGCAGCGCCTCGGCCGCCAGGACATCAAGGCGAACCGGCGCTGGGCGACTAGGGCGATCGAGAACCTGCCGGCAGATATCGCCGATCCTGCCCGCCTCGACAGCGATCATCTGCAGCCGATCCCGGAGCACCGGGTCGAGATTTGTCTCCGCGCAAGCCGCGTGGACCAGAACTCTGATGGTCGCGGCCGGATCGATCAGGTCATGGCACAGCGCGCGCATGCCATTGAGCGCCGATATTCCGGCGCCCCGGGTATCCTCTTCATTTTCGGCATCAGCCGGACTTGCCAAGCAACTCACTTTCCCCGCCCCCTTCACCTGCGATCCCGGCTGCCACGACGTCGGCCAGCCGACACCCACTTCGCGAGCGGGCAGGGTCCAGGCCTACGCCGATTGCTCATGCTCATTAGCTCAGCAATAGGCGACCGCGCGAGGTTTCATGTCTGTCTCGTCCCACATTGTAACAGCGAATATTAAGAAAAAATTATGACGTTGGTATCTATTCTGCTCGGTCAATGTGGGGTACACTCCCCGACGTCCCTTTTGGGCATAATTTAAGATATTAAAGCCAATTACGTCGGCGATAGCCGGTCGAAGCCCGTTTAGCAGCCATGTAAGTGGGCGGCCCGAGGCGGGCCAGGCAAGCAAGCGGCCGACGGCGGGGAGGCCAAGCGGGGAGGCCAGGACGGCGCGGCCAGCCAGGCGGGGCGGTCAGGATCGGCCAACAGGCCAGAGCGTCTGCTGAGCGCCCGGTCGACCTGATGAACCGGTAAGTTGCCAGAGTGCTGCTCTCCGACCGCGACATCAGGAAAGAGATCGACTCGGGCCGGGTGCGGCTCGATCCTTACTCGCCCGAGCTGATCCAGCCATCCAGTATCGACGTGCGGCTCGACCGCTACTTCCGGGTGTTCGAGAACCACAGGTACCCGCACATCGACCCAGCAGTGGAGCAGGCCGACCTGACCCGGCTGGTCGAGACGGACGGCCACGAGGCCTTCGTGCTGCACCCGGGCGAGTTTGTGCTCGCGTCCACCTATGAGGTGGTGACGTTGCCGGACGACGTCGCGGGAAGGCTGGAAGGCAAGAGCTCGCTCGGCCGGCTCGGTCTGCTTACCCACTCGACCGCCGGCTGGATCGACCCCGGTTTCTCCGGCCATGTGACGCTAGAGCTGTCCAACGTGGCCACCCTGCCGATCAAGCTCTGGCCGGGCATGAAGATCGGCCAGCTCTGCCTGTTCCGGTGCAGCTCGCCTGCCGAGCACCCCTACGGCTCGGCCGTCTACGGCTCCCGCTACCAGGACCAGCGCGGACCGACCCCGTCCCGCTCCTATCTGAACTTCTACCGCGCCGAGGTCTGAGGCCCGATCGACGCGTGGGCCGTTCCCTCCGGGTGCGTCAGCGTGACCCGGTCAGGACGAGCGCGGCGAGCGCGGCGGCCATCGACAGCGGGACCGCGACCGTTCCTATCTGACTCGCCCGCGACAGCGACGGTTGGGCGCCAGCGGCTCGCGCCGACCGCAGCCAGAGCAGCCAGGCGAGGGATCCAGTCACGGCCAGGTTCGGTCCCAGGTTCAGGCCAACCATCAGCGAAAACGGATGGCCCGGCGTCCGTGCCGCCAGCAACGAGGCGGCCGGCAGGTTGTTGACCACGACCGTAGCCAGGCCGGCTTACCGCAGGCAGCCTTCTGGTCGGTCGCCGGCAGAATGCCGGACAGCTCGGCTACAGCGACGCGGGCCCCACCCGGCCAGCCCTGCGCGGTCTGCTCAGCTGCGGCCTGCCAGTTCCGCCCGGTCAGTCCCGCGCGGTCTGCTCGACTGCGGGTTGCCGGTGCCGCCCGGCTAGCAGCCGGTCCCGCTGGATCAACTGCCGGTCCCGCTGGGCCAGCCGCCGCTCGCGCTCGGCGAGCGCGGCTAGCAGTGCATCCCGTTCCACCTCAAGCCGCCTGACCCTTGCCTCCAGTTCAAGCACCCGGCGGATGCCAGACAGCGTCACTCCCTCATCCACGAGGTCGACCACGTACTGGACGATGCCGATCTCCCGCCGGCTATAGCGCCGCTGGCCGCCTGCGGACCGGGACGGCCGGACCACCTGATGCTCGTCCAGCCGCCGAAGGAAGGCTTGCTGAACCTCAAGCATCGCGGCAACCTGGCCGACGGTGAACAGCGGCAGGTTCTCATCATCAAGAGGCAGCATTGGCATGGCTCACCTCCATGACAGGGCTCAGGGCCGACCCGGACTTAGCCGCGTTGGCCCTGAGCAGCGTACCTCGGGCCTCAGGCGGGGATCTCCGCCTTGGCCGCGGCCTTGATCTCGACCTTCCGCGGCAGCGCCTTGGGGACCAGCGGGACGCGGACGGTCAGCACACCGCGGTCGTAGCCGGCCTCGATCTTGTCGGCGTCAACCGCGTCGGACAGCCGGACCCGCCGGGTGAACGAACCCATGGCCCGCTCCCGGATGAACGGCTTCTCGGCCTCCGTGTACTCGTCGGACCTGCGCGCGCTCACGGTCAGCACGCCGGAGTCCACGGTCACGTCGATGCTGTCCGGGTCAATGCCTGGCAGGTCGAAGCGCAGCTCGAAGCCGCCCTCGTGCCTGATGGCATCCATCGGCATCGCTGGCCGACCGATGAACGTGGGACCGATCGGGTGACGGAGCATGTGATCTACCTCAGCGGCGAATGGGTTGAATGTTGTCAGCAGCATTGCGGTTCACCTTCCATGCGAGCACACCTGGGCTCTGAAGTCCAGGTAACCTTCATCTACACGTACCGTGAACCTACAACTTGAGTTGTATATTCCGGGCGACCACGCGAGTCAAACGCCTGGTAAGCCACCAGGGCCGCGGAACCGAGCAAAGCGGGCCGGCCGCATTCGGCCGCGGGCAGGTCGGATGCCGGTCAGGCCAGTCGCTCGATAATGGTCGCGTTCACCTGCCCGCCCAACCCCGCACATCGTCGGCGGCCCCCGCCAGCCGCCATATGCGACCGTGAGCAGGTCGCAGGCCGGTCAGGCCAGTCGCTCGATGATGGTCGCGTTCGCCTGCCCGCCACCCTCGCACATCGTCTGCAGCCCGTACCTGCCGCCGCTCCGCTCCAACTCGTGCAGCAGCTTGGTCATCAAGATGGCGCCGGTCGCGCCGAGCGGGTGGCCGAGCGCGATCGCGCCGCCGTTCGGGTTGGCCTTCTCAAGCGATGCCCCGGTCTCGGCCGACCAGACGAGCAGGACGGGCGCGAAGGCCTCGTTCACTTCGAAGACGTCGATATCGTCGATCAGCAGGTGCCCCCTGGCCAGCACCTGCTCGGTCGCCGGGATCGGCCCAGTCAGCATGAACACCGGGTCGGCGCCGGTGACCGCCAACGCGTGAATCCGGGCCCGCGGCCTGAATCCGTGCCGCCGCACCGCGTCCGGTGACGCGATCAGCAACGCCGCGGCCCCGTCGGAGATCTGCGATGCGGCGGCCGCAGTGACCTCCCAGCCGTCGCGCAACGGCTTGAGCTCGGCCATCTTCTCCATCGATGTATCCCGCCGCGGGCCCTCATCGTGGCTTACTCCGTTGACTTCAGTGATTTCGCGCGCGAATCTGCCCTCGTCGATCGCACGGACCGCCCTGGTGTGGCTCTCAAGTGCGAACTCCTCAAGCTGATGCCGCTTGATGCCCCATTTCTCGCACATCAGCTGGGCACCGCGGAACTGGGAGATCTCCTGATCCCCGTACCGGTTCCGCCAGCCTTGCCCGAACGGGAACGCCATGCCCTTCTCTAGCGGCAGCGAGACCGTGCTGCCCATCGGCACCTGGCTCATGCTCTCCACCCCGGCGGCCACGACCAGGTCCTGCGTGCCTGACAGCACCGCCTGGGCGGCGAAATGGACCGCCTGCTGCGATGAGCCGCACTGCCGGTCGATGGTCACGCCGGGGACGGTCTCGGGCAGTCCGGCCGAAAGCCAGGCGTTGCGCGCGATGTCGATCGACTGCGGGCCGATCTGGGAGACGCAGCCCATGATGACATCGTCGACCGACGCCGGGTCGGCTCCGGTCCTGGCGATCAGCTCAGCCAGCACGTGCGCGGCGAGGTCGACCGGGTGCACGGACGCCAGACCCCCGTTTCGCCGCCCGACGGGAGTGCGCACCGCTCCGACGATGTATGCCTCAGACACCACAACCTCCACTGACCAGGGCCCGGACTGCCAACCGATTCGAGGTTACCCCGCAGTAGGCAAATCGCCATAGCCGTGCCGACCTGATCAGACCTGGGCTGCCGATTGCCGTCACCCGGTTGCGGCCTGGCAACTACGATCCGTGCTGGGGATGGACTACGGGGAGTTACCGGGGGCATGACGAAGATCACCGACGATACGTCCGCGCTGGTCAGCATCGGGCAGCTGGCCAGGGATGCCGGCGTGAGCAGCCGGACTATCCGCTACTACGAGGAACTCGGCATCCTGCCCGAGCCGCGCCGGTCTGCGGGCGGTACGCGCAAGTATCCGCAGGAATACCGCGGTTACGTCGCCGCCGCCCTGGCACTCAAGGACCTCGGATTCCGGCTGGACGAGATCAGGCCGCTCGCCAGGCTCGCGGCCGGCCGTCAGGTCAGCCCGCATCAGCGGGACACCGCGGCTGCCCTGGTGCAGGATCGGATCGAAGCGCTGGCCAGGCAGGTCATCATGCTGCGCAGGTTGCACGACTCGGTATGCCGGCCGGATGCGGCGGCAGCGGTCTCCGCCATCCTTGGCGCCGCGGAGATGATCGCCGCGCCGCACGACGGCGGTGCCGGGTGAGGCGTCGTTGTCGTCCGGCGCAGCGGCCGCGGGTTGCTCGGCTGCCGACCACGCCGGCGTCGGCGGCCGGCCGACTCGGCGGCAGCCAGCCAGGGCCGGCCGCCACGGGTAGCGGCTTCCTGCCCCGGGCGGCAGCGGCTGAGCGGCCGGGATGCGGCCGGGAAATCCCGTTATGCTAAATGGGCGACGAATAACGGGAGGTGGCAATGACCGACGGCCTGATCCTGCTGGGGTTACTCGCCATCATTTTCGCCCTCATCATCGGCCGAGCCCGCCGGCGGATCGGGATCCCGGTAACTGGCCGGACCATGGCCATGGCCATCAGCGGCTTCGCGATAGCCGTGCTGGTGTTGTGGGTGGCCAGCAGCAAGTAACGGCCAGCGCCGGGCGCTCAGAGCCCGGCGGTGCCGCCCCTGATCGGCATCTCGAACCAGACTGCCTTGCCGTCTTCGGTCGGCCGGGTGCCCCACCGAACCGCGAGCTGGTCGACCAGGTACAGGCCGCGACCGCCCTCGTCGTTCTCGCCGGCCATCCGGATCCTGGGCAGCCGCAGGTCGGTGTCGAAGACCTCGACCCAGATCGACTCCTTGCCCTTGCGGATCCTGAGCACGAACTCCTGGCCAGGCGTGCCGCCGAAGTCCTCGGCGTAAGGCGAGTCGTCCCAGTCGTCCGAGCCACCGTGCGGTGCCGTCAGACCCACCGACTCAAGCACGAATTCGTGCCGCGGACTCGATGCCCCCGCGGTGTGCAGCACGACGTTCGTCACCACCTCGGAAACCAGCAGGCAGGCCAGATCGACCTGGTCGGGGTCCATGTCCCACCCGACGAACGTCTCGAAGGCTGCCCGCCTGGCCTCGGAGACCCTGATCGGCTCGGCGGCGAACTTATGGTCCCAGGTCTTCAGCTCGACCGGCGAGGTCCGCACCACCACGATCGCCATGTCGTCGTCGATCACGCCGGGAACGGCATTCTCGGCAGCGGCCGCGATCTTCTCGACGTGCTCGTGCGCGACCGACCGGATCGCCTGGCGCAGCATCTCGAGCACCTCGGCGTCCTCGTAGTGCCCGGGTCCATCGACCCGGTGCCGCCGGTCGACCAGCCCGTCGGTGTAGAAGATCAGCGTGGACCCCGGTGGCAGCTCGCGGGTCTCCTCGCGGAAGGTCGGCAAACCGGGCATGCCCTTCGGGAGGCCGAGCATGACACCCTGATGCTCGAGCTCCAGCTGCCGCACCTCACCGTCGGTCACGATCAGCGGCGCCATGTGACCGGCGTTGGCGATCGTCAGCTTGCGCGACCACGGGTCGTAGACCAGGTAGGTGCAGCTGACGATCGGCGAGTCGGGCGCCGCCTCGGCATTCTCGTCGGTCACCGGCGGGATCAGGG
The DNA here is from genome assembly GCA_963850875.1 of uncultured Actinomycetota bacterium. Classification (GTDB taxonomy): domain Bacteria; phylum Actinomycetota; class Actinomycetes; order Streptosporangiales; family Streptosporangiaceae; genus Chersky-822. The sequence continues at coordinate 848,448 of CAWKNA010000001.1, read as the reverse complement.
TCCGGCACCATTCATCGAGCCTGCGCAGGATCTCGGCTGGCGCCTTGTCATCCTGCGCGAACGCGCGCAGCGCCGAGCGGAGCTGGCCCATGATCGCCGCGGCGCGGGCACCACGCCCTTCCACGTCGCCGATCACGATGCCGACCCGGCCGGCCGAGAGCGGGATGATGTCGTACCAGTCGCCGCCGACCTGAGTCTGAATGCCCTGGCCGTGCGTTTCCAGCGGCTTGGCCGGCTCATACCGGTGCGCCACTTCTAGGCCGTCAAGCACCGGCAGGTCGTTGGGTAGCAGGCTGTCCTGGAACTTTCGCGCGGTGTTGCGCTCCTCCTCGAACAGCATCGCGTTGTCGATCGCGATCGCGACCCGGCTGGCGATCGCCGCCACGAAGTCGCGGTCGTCAGGCCCGTAGTGCTGCGCCTCGCGCTGGGTCAGCGAGGACAGCGCCAGGCTCATCACCCCTAGCTTCTCGCCGCGTGCGGTCAGCGGCGAGGCGATGACGGAGGTCACGCCGACGTCCTGGCCGGCCTGCAGGCTCTCCGGAGTTGGCGCCGGGTACTGATCCTCGCTGAGATCCTCCACCAGGACGGAGTCGCCTGAGTCCATCGCCCTCGAGCAGAAGTGCCCGGCCGGGTAGAAGACCTGTTCGCCCACGGCCTTCCAGGTTCCCTCGGGCGGCGTCCAGTTCCAGGCGTGGGTGGCGGCCCGGCGGATCAGCTTTTCTGCCTGCCGCAGGTCGACAAAGCAGTGATCGGCGAACTGCGGCACCAGGGTCTCGGCGACCTGGCGCAGGGTGACATCGAGTTCGAGAGAGCCGGCCAGTCGCTCGCCGATTCGCTCCAGAATCCCGAACCGGTCGACCCCTGGCTCGCTGCCCAGCTGAACCGCCTGCCGCGCCATGATCACGGTGCCGGTGACCTCCCCGGCTGGCGAGCGCAGCGGCACAGCATTGGCCCTGACGAACACGATCGAGCCATCAGCCCGCCGGACCGAAAGGGTGCCCTCCCAGTCCCGGCCGCGGCAAGCTTGGCGCTCCAGGTTCTCGACCTTGCCGATTTCGTCCTCTTCGAAACCGAGCGCGCGGAACGGCACATCGGTCAGGTGCTGTGAGCTGGGAAAACCAAACAGGTCAGCGGCGAAGGAGTTCGCATAGCGCAACCTGCCGTAGTGGTCAACCACAAGCACGCCGGTCTCGACCTGCTGGAGGATCGTCTCCGGGCTGAGCACCGGATCTGCGGTGTGCGCGGTGTGCCCGGCCTCAGGCGCCAGCATCGCCTCCGCGGTCAGCGCCGCCTCAACGGCGCGAGTTTCCGCCGCCGCCCTGGCCGCCTGCCTGGCGGTCTCACTGTCTGCAGTCACCGGCCACCTGCCAGGCGCGCCCTAGGCTCCGGTGACGAACAGGTGCGCGGCAACGTCGCGCGGCAATGCCGCGACCTGACTGCCGACCCTGTCCGCACCTGCCACCTGCACATCGTCGCTGTCGGCCACGAGCGTAACCTCGCGTCCGGGTTGTATCCCAATGTTCTTGAGTTTAAGCATCAACGCGGCATCACTTTGCAGTTGTTCGCTGATCCGCCGGATGATTACTCGCGTGGGCAGGTCCGAGGCCACTGCGGTCATTGGCAGATCATGCTCCAGCGCAGCGGCCTGCACCCGGTCGACGGCAGCGTCGGGAACGCCGAGTTCGGCCAGTCCGGGAATGACATTTCCGTGCGGGCACCGAACCGGGTAATGCAGAAGATCGGCTAGCCGCCGTTCCACGCTGTCCGAAATTACGTGCTCCCAGCGGCAGGCCTCGACGTGGACTTCCTCCCATGGCAGGCCAATAATGTCGACAAGCAGGCACTCGGCCAGGCGATGTTTGCGCATTACCCGAGTCGCGAGCTCCAGGCCCAGCCCGGTCAGAGCCAGCTGCCGGTCCCCGGCAACATGCAGCAGCCCATCCCGCTCCATCCGGGCGACCGTCTCACTGACTGTCGGGCCGCTCTGGGAAAGCCGCTCGGCGATCCGCGCCCGCAGCGGGACGATTCCCTCTTCGGACAGTTCGAAGACCGTACGGAGGTACATCTCGGTCGTATCGATCAGGCCGTGAGCCGCCACCGGTGCCTCCCTCTGGCTTACGATGCTACGGCGTTCCGGCCGGTCCTCAGGGCGCCAGTCGCTCAACCAGCCATCCGCGAGGCTGCCTGCTGTATCGCAGCCGGTCGTGCATCCGGTTCGCCCGGCCGTGCCAGAACTCGAAAGTCTGCGGCGTAAGCAGGTAGCCGCCCCAGAAGTCAGGCAGCGGAATCGGCTCGCCGTTCGGCCAGCGCTGCTCCAGCTGGGCATAGCGATCCTCAAGCTCGCCCCGCGAGGAGATCACGGTGGACTGCCGGCTTGCCCACGCAGCAAGCTGCGAAGCTCGCGGCCTGGTGCCGAAATAAGCCTCGTTCGTCGCGGCCGGCACAGGCGTGACCGGGCCCTCGATGATCACCTGGCGGTGCATGGCGTGCCAGGGAAAGAGCAGGCAGGCTCGCGGCACCTCGTCCAGGTCCGTGCCCTTGCGGGAGGTCCGGTTGGTGTAGAAGGTGAAGCCGCTGGCGTCATGGCCCTTGAGCAGGACGGTCCTTGCTCTCGGCTGACCGGCTGCCGACACCGTCGCCAGCACCATGGCGGTCGGCTCGGCGATGCCGAAGGCCATGGCATCGGCCATCCACCGGCTGAACTGGTCGTCCGGCTCGGGTGCGAGCATCGCCTCATCAAGGCCTTCAGCTGGCCAATTCGCCGCGTTGCTAGCTACTGCCATGGGTACTGATCTTCACATAGCTGCTGCGGCCGGTAACTGGCAGGCGGCCATGTGAGCGGGCATTGTCGCAGTCGTAAGCTAAACGGCGTTTGGCCAGGCCTGGCCGACGAGAAGGAGGAGACACCGATGTCCGACTTCACGCCTGGTCTTGAGGGCGTCATCGCGTTTGAGACGCAGATCGCCGAGCCCGACAGGGAGGGCGGCTCGCTCACCTACCGCGGCGTGGACATCGAGGAGCTCGTCGGGCACGTCACCTACGGGCACGTCTGGGGCCTGCTGGTGGACAACGCCTTCGAGCCGGGCCTGCCGCCCGCTGAGCCATACCCCATTCCAGTCCATTCCGGCGACATCCGGGTCGATGTGCAGAGTGCGCTGGCGATGCTCGCTCCGGCCTGGGGCATGCACCAGCTGCTGGATATCAGCGATGCGCAAGCCCGTGACGACCTGGCCCGCGCCTCGGTCATGGCGTTGTCGTTCGTGGCCCAGGCCGCCCGAGGCCCGGGCCTGCCGATGGTTCCGCAGCGCCGGATCGATGAGGCGAAGACCATCACCGAGCGATTCATGATCCGCTGGCGTGGCGAGCCCGACCCGCAGCATGTCAAGGCCATCGACGCGTACTGGACATCGGCCGCCGAGCACGGCATGAACGCGTCCACGTTCACGGCCCGGGTGATCGCCTCGACCGGTGCCGACGTGGCCGCCGCGCTATCCGGCGCCGTCGGCGCCATGTCCGGCCCGCTGCACGGCGGCGCCCCGGCCCGGGTGCTGCACATGATCGAGGAGGTGGAGCGGACCGGAGATGCGACCGTCTATGTCAAGCGGCTGCTCGACAATGGCGAGCGGCTGATGGGCTTCGGGCACCGGGTATACCGTGCCGAGGACCCGCGGGCACGGGTGCTGCGCCGTACCGCCAGGGATCTCGGCGCTCCCAGGTATGAGGTCGCCGCCGCGCTGGAGAAGGCCGCGCTTGACGAGCTGCATGCTCGCAGGCCGGACCGCGTCCTGGCCACGAACGTGGAGTTCTGGGCAGCGATCATGTTGGACTTCGCTGAAGTGCCTGCGCACATGTTCACGTCCATGTTCACCTGCGCGCGGACAGCCGGCTGGGCGGCGCACATCTTGGAGCAGAAGCAGACCGGCAGGCTGGTCCGGCCGAGTGCTCGCTATGTCGGCCCCCGTGACAGGTCTGTCCAGGATGTTCCAGGGGCTGAGGAGGTCGTAGACGTCGACATCTGATCAGCTGGTCCGTCGCGTTCCGGTCCGGGCGTCAGTCACCATTCGGTCTGTCGCGGCAGGGCTGGGCGCGGCCCGGCTGGGCGTGGCTAGCCTTCGCCTGGCGCGGGGGCCGCAGCGGCCAGCTTTGGATCGGGTCGTGGCGCGGCGACGGTCCGGGCTGACTGCGGATCAGGTGAATCTGCCCTGCCGTCCACGCCGAGCCGACGAAGCCGCTGAGCGCCTCGACCAGCGAGCCCAGATCGGCGGGCTCGCGGCAGCGCGCGAGAGTCAGGTGAGGCCGGAATCGCCTGCCTTCGTCGGGCGGCGGAGCACCCGCCCGGCGCGCGCCGGCAGCTACGGACGCGGCCAGCGCGGCCAGCGCCCGCCGGTCGCCCTCGATGCCAGCCCACAGGACCCGTGCCTTGGCTGCCGACGGGAACGCGCCCGCGCGACTGATCGAGATGTCCAGGCAGGAGTGCCGACCCGCTGCCCGCTCCAGCCTGGTGCGCAGTGGGAGCAACCTTTCCTCGCCTACCTCGCCGAGGAAAGCAAGGGTTATGTGCCATGCTTCCGCCTGGCCCGTCCAGCGAAGTCCTGGCCAGGCCGTCCGCTGCGGAGCGACCACCGCCGCAAGCTCGGCTAGCGCGTCCGGGGGTGGCATCAGCGCCACGAAGAGTCGCACCAGTCATTGCTATCAGCTACGCGCACCAGCTACGCGCATCCACCGACCTGGCGCAGTCCACGCGTAGTTGCGACTCAGGCGGCTGCCCGTGCCAGGCCGGTCCGTCGGCGCAGGTAGCTTCGGACCGGAACTCCACGGCTGCGCGCCAGGAGCGCTCCGACTATTACCGCGGCCGCGACAGAGATCACGCCACCGGAGATCAGGCTCATCCGGGGCCCGAACTCCTGAGCGACCCAGCCGGTGAGCGGCGCGCCGAGGGGCGCGCCGCCCAGGAAGACCAGCATGTAGATTCCCATCACCCGGCCGCGCATCTCGGCCGCGACGCTCAGCTGAGTCGTTGAGTTCGCCGCGGTGCTGAAGCTGATCACTGCCAGGCCGGTGGGAACCAGCAGCACCAAGAACGCCCAGAAGGTCGGCATCATCCCGGAGAGTACTTCAAGCGCGCCGAACAGCAACGCCGTCGCGAGCAGCAGCCGCATGCCGCTGCGGCTGCGGCGAGCGGCGACGAGGGCACCGATGAGCGCGCCCAGGGCAAACACTGCCGAAGCCACGCCGAACCTCCCGGCCCCGGTGTGGAATACCGATCGCGACATGAGCGCCGTCGTGACCGTGAAGTTCATGCCGAATGTGGCGATGAAGAAGACAAGCACCATCGTCATCAGCAGGTCAGGCCGGGTGCGGACGTAGATCAGCCCAGCGCGGAGCTGGCCCTTGGCACGGGCGACCCGGTCCGACGGGTGCAGCGCGGACTGGCGCATCAGGCGCAGGCTGATCAGCACCGCCAAGTATGAGGTGGCGTTGAGGAAGAACGCGGTCGCCGTTCCGACCACACTGATCACCAGGCCGGCCAAAGCAGGACCGGTGATCCTGGCCAGGTTGAACACCGCGCTGTTCAGCGCGATGCCGTTGCGCAGTTCATCGCGCCCGACCATTTCGACAACGAAGGACTGCCTGGTCGGGTTGTCCACCACTGTGGCCAGGCCAAGGCCGAAAGCAAGCAGATAGACCTGCCAAATCCGAACAACGCCGGTCACCGCGAGCACGCCCAGAATCAGAGCGAGTGCCCCCATCGCCGCCTGAGTCACCATCAGGACCTTGCGTTTGGGATACCGGTCAGCGATCATGCCGCCCCATAGGCTGAACAGCAGCAGGGGCAGGAACTGCAGCCCGGTGGTAATACCGATCGCGGTGCCGCTGTTGTGGGTCAGCTCGAGGACCAGCCAGTCTTGCGCGACACGCTGCATCCAGGTGCCGGTATTCGAGATCACCTGACCAGTTGCGAACAACCGGAAGTTACGCACCTGGAGGGCGCTGAAGGTACGGTGGCGCTGCTTCCTGTAGCCAACCGGGCCAACGGAGCCTTCCAGGCCGATCGCCCCGGTCACGACTGGCTTAGCTTCTCCAGAATCGGTACTGCCTCCCGCAGTGTCGCCCGCTCGGCCGGAGTGAGGTCCCGCAGTCTGCGGGCCAACCAGGCCTCTCGCAGCTGCCGGACCTGCCGCACCACGTCGCGGCCATGATCGGTAACGGTGAGCACGACTTGCCGGCGATCGGTCGGATGCGGCATCCGCAGCATTAGGCCCCGTTCTTCCAGCGCCGCGATGACTCTGGTCATCGAGGGCGGCTGAACCTTCTCGTGGTCGGCTAGCTCGCCCGGCGTCATCGCGGTGTGCTTTTCCAACGCGGCTAGGGCGGCGAGCTGAGTGTCGGATAGCTCGGGCTGCAGTCCTTGCGCGACTCGCTCGGCCCGCATCCGACGTGCAAGCCGACTGACCGAGATCCGCAGCGACGTCGCTAGCCCCGCGTCCGATCTCGACTGGGGTGTCGTCATAATCGTTAGCTTCGCTCATTACTTTGGCTAACCATATACGCTGACTGTCTATTCCGTCAACTACGGTTAGCGGACCGGCGAACTACCTCCCGGGCGGGCAGCGAGCCTGCCACGAATGGACATGAACAAGCTGCCCGCTGGCGGGCAACAACAAGCTACGCCACGATTAGCGCAGGCCGACCCGCAACGCCCTGTCCAGCTGCCCCAGACCGCCGCCGGATAGTGGTCGGTCGGCCTGAGCTAGCCTGGCTGATGTGTCCCGTCAGCGTCGTCCGGCGCCGCCGCCGCTAGAAGGCAACGACCAGCTCGTCGCCGCCGTGGGAACGATCGTCTGGGCAGTGGCGCTGATCGCATTGATCCTGTTGCGGCACCGCATTCCCGCATCGAGCCACTGGTGGATCTGGACTTGCGTGGTCGGTCTCGGTCTCGGTCTCTTCGGACTGGCATACATACCGCGGCTCAAGCGATCACGCCTCAGGGCGGCAGAGCGCCATCGGGCATCGCGCTAGTTCGTGCTCCTGGACCCGCCGACAGCTCTGGCCCGATCCCACCCGGCAGGCTTTCAGGTCGAACTAGCTAGAGCAGTTCGTGATCCAGCGTCTCGAGCACGCTCTCCGGGAGCGCGGCCCCGGCGCTCATCATCTCGTAGCCAAGTTCGTCAACGGCCGGCGCCGACGTGCTGGAACTTCCATCCACCGATGTGCCCGCATCCGAATGCGCGCCGCAGCCGTGGTCCACCGATACGACGCTACCGTCGTCCGGGGCGAACTCGTTGGCGCAGACGCCGAAGACCCGTCCGAGCGGGCCGCTCAGCCGCACCAGGAAGCCACAGGTCAGACAGTTCCCTGGCGCAGCGCTCGCCAGCGCGGCCCCAGGACCATGCTCGGTGGTGTACCAGCGGACCGCTGCCTCATCACGTCCGATCGCGGACAGCACCCTGGCAGGCCGGAGTCCGACATCGATGCGCTCCCTTGGCTGCCTTGACCGGCGAGCACGCGACCGGCCGGCGCCGGTGCCAGCCGGGCTGGTACGGCCGGGCACCTCACTGCTGGGCACCTCACTGCTGGGCACCTCACTGCTGGGCACGTCACTGCTGGGCACCTCACTGCTGGGCACCTCACTGCCAGGCACATTGCTGGCGAGCAGATCGCTGCCGAGACTCCAGGCCTCGCTCTCATCCCAGTCCAGCAGGCCGTCTTCCCCCTCCATCGCCACAAACGGAATCAGCCGCTCGTCGTCGGAGCTAGCCGGCATAAGATCGCCGACCTTGAGATCGCCGGGACGGACCCGTTCCGTCCAAGGAACCCACGGCGGCGGAAGAAGAGAGTCAGGACCGGGCAGCAGCAGGCTCTCGCTGATCGTGACTACCTTCGACCTCGCGGCGCGAGTCACCGTCACCGCCCAGTGCCAGCCGACGTAAGCCCGGTTCAGGCATGCGAACAGGTGCGTCACGACCCGGTCGCCCTCGGTCAGGGTGCCCAGGTGCGCACCGACCTGACCCGGGCCTGCAGACTCCTCAGCCGCAGTGCGGGCAAGGTCGATCGCCTCAGCGCAGATCTGATCTGGCTCAGCCTGGCGGGCCTGTGTCGGACTCACAATCGTTAATTGTTCCGCATCCAGCGGGAGGCTCGCACACCGGACCGTGAGACTGGCTCGCATCTGGCCGCTGTCGGTGCGGCAATCTGGTCGTGAAGGCCCAATACTGGGTTCATGCGAGATTCGGGAGTCGGGGCTCGGGCCAAGCAGGCGACTCGATCCCTCGCCTCGGCCTCCCGGTCCTTCGCCTCCGCCTCACAGTCCGCTGCACGGGCGGGATCTGCGGCCGCTGGCGGCGCGAAGCGCACGATGCGCCGCATGACCAACGCCTCAGGGGCTGGCCGGACCGGCCTCGCCCACCTCATCGAGCTGTCGGCGGCCGGCAGCTTCGGTGACGCGTTTGTCGCGGTCGCTCTGGCCGGCACGTTGTTCTTCAGCACGTCGGTAACTCAGGCACGCGGACGGGTCGCGCTCGCCCTGATCGTCACCATGGCACCATTCGCGCTGCTCGCGCCTTTCGTCGGGCCGATGCTTGACCGGGTGAAACACGGTCGCAGGTACCTCCTGGTCGGTACCATGCTGGCCCGCGGCCTGCTCTGCTGGGGTATGGCCGGCGCGGTGCAGCACAACGACACCGTGACGCTGCTGCCGGCCGCTTTCGGCGTGCTACTGCTGCAGAAGGCTTATGCCGTGACCAGGGCATCGGTCACCCCGCCGCTGTTGCCGACTGAGATCACGTTGGTTACCGCCAACGCTCGATGTGCCCTGGCCTCACTTGTCGCCACGTCCGTCGGCGTGCCAGTCGCCGCCGTGGTCGATACGCTGACGGGCGGAGCGGCCTGGGTGCTGCGCGTCGGCACTCTGCTCTATCTCGCTGCGATGGTACCGGGGCTCCGGCTGCCAAGCGGCGTTGATGAGCCGATAGCAGAGCCCGCAGCCAGGCAGGCTTCGGCTCAGCAAGCGCGGCATTCACCCGATTACCCAACGTATCCCGCCCAGCCTGCGGCACACGCAGCCAGCGGAGGCCCGCACCAGCAAGCAGCCAGCGCCGCTAACGGCAGCCGGGTTCCATCGACCAGCAAGGCACGTAGGCGATCTAGATTCAAGCTCTTCCCGAGGCCGGTCGGACCGGCCGTTGCCGAGGCAATCGGCGCGAATATGACATTGAGGATATTTTATGGCTTTACCATGTTCTTCCTCGTATTCCTGTTGCGCACTGTCCACTTTGGAACTGTGTCCTACAAAATCGATGTCGCCGAGCTGCTTGCCGCTGTCGCGGCCGGCGGATTCATAGGCACTGCAGTCGGGTCCGCCCTGCGGTCCAAGGCACCACAAGTGATCATCTACGGCATACTCGCTGCCACGATGGTGGCCACGTCCCTGTGCGCAGCTTTCTTCGGCCTGTGGGCAGCCGTGATCGTCATATTCGCCGCCGTATTCGGGCAGACGCTGGTCAAGCTCGCCCTGGATTCGATCGTGCAGCGGGAGATCAGTCCTGACATCCGGCCGTCAACATTCGCCGCTTCCGAGACCCTGCATCAGATCTCCTTCGTCGCCGGGGGTTTGCTTGGCATATTGATGTCCCTGACCGGCAACGGTGTGGTAGGTCTCGCGGTGGTCGGCGCCTGGCTGGCGCTGTGTTTCGGGGCACTGCTCTACAGCAGGCGCAGCCGGATTCTGCGAGCGCGTCGGGCAGTCCGGCCAGCTTAGCTGGCCGTGACGCACCACCTACTCAGGCGTCGATGTCGTCAGCTACCGCGCGCAGCACGGTGGCGATCTTCTTGGCCTCCCGGCTCTCCGGGTGCTTGCCCCTGTGGTATGTGTTCGACACGCCATCTAGCAGCTTGATCAGGTCCTCGACGAGGACGGTCATCTCGTCGGTTCCCTTACGGTTCATCTTGGTGACCGTAGGCGGCGGTTCCAGCGCCCGAACCTGCAGCGCCTGGGCGCCTCTGCGGCCTTCAGCCACGCCGAACTCGACGCGCTGACCAGGTCGAAGTACCGTACCCGCGGTCAATGCAGTCGAGTGAACGAAGACCTCACCCCCGTCGTCACGGGTGAGGAAGCCGAACCCTTTGTCGGCGTCATACCACTTGACCTTGCCAGTCGGCACGAGCGGACCCTTTGCGCGAAGAGATTCTGATGGGACTGCCACCTTGCGGCGCATATCCAGGCTATCGGTCTCGGCTGGCCACGCCGACTCCTGGATCGGACTGGCCAAAATCAGGACTGAACTTACCCAGCCAGATACCTGCCTGGCCAGCCGATTAGCTGACCGTGCGGCTGACAATGTAGCCGGCAACAGGCATCGCCCACGCCCTTCGCAGCCGCGCCTGCCGATGATGCTGGCATGGCTGCCACGCAAGAGTTCCGATGCAGATACGCAGTTGCCGCCGGATGCTGGCCTCGAGCCCGCCGGGCACCGGACTCACGGCTGTTCATACCCGGTCCTTACGCCCGAAACACCAGGTCACGGCGGGTGCCGCCGACTGCCAGGATCACCTCGTCCGGCGCGGCACATTCCACGGTGGCTGCTTGGGTACCCGCGGGCCGCGGCGCAACCAGAGGAGCAGATAACCGGCGCTAAGCACTGCCGCCACCCGGCTCAACCGACCGACGCTCAACCACGCCTCGAAGGCGTAGGAGGCCAGTGACTTGCGCTCTCCGCCGAGGACCACAACGAGCACGGTCCCGATGATCACGAGCAGGACCGGAATTGCGAGACCGATCCATTTGTCGCGAAAGTCCCAGACCTTGGAGGCAAGTACGAGCCCAGCGCCAAGCAGCCACACCGGCGGGTAAGCGGCCCCGCCCACACCCAGCAGCACGATGGCGGCTGCCTCTAGCGGTCTTTGCCGGGCGAGCACAGCTGTTCCATCCGCGAACCGCCAGATCGCGCGGCCTATGGCGCGGCTCACGCGGGCACGTCGACTGTTGTCTGGCGGCTGCCCTGCGCCGCCCGGTCCTTGCCACTGCGCCGGTTGTGCTGCGGACGGCTCGGGCCCATCACCCGATTCGGGCACAGGGGCCGATACCAGCGCTGCGGCCGACGCCGCTGCGGTTGCGGTTTCCGCCCGGTCGACCGAATCCGGCACGTCCGCCGACCCCGCCACATCAGCCGACCCCGCCACGACCCCAGACTCCGCCACATCAGCCGACCCCGCCACGACCCCAGACTCCGCCACGTCCGCGGCCCCCGCCACATCGGCCGACTCCGCCGCGACCCCAGACCCCGCCACATCCGCGGCCCCCGCCACATCAGCCGACCCCGCCGCGACCCCAGACTCCGCCACATCAGCCGACCCCGCCACGACCCCAGACTCCGCCACGTCCGCGGCCCCCGCCACATCGGCCGACTCCGCCGCGACCGCGGGCCGAGCCACCCGGGTCGAGTCCGGACGGCCGGTCTCGTCGGCAGCAGAACTTTGAGCTCGCGCGACCTTCTTGCCCGGCACACCGTTCGCGTTGTCGCGGGCCGACTCACCGCCAGCAGCCGACGTGACCGGGAACTGCCCAATGCGCATCTGAGCGGGCGGACGCTGGGTGCTTCCATTGGATCCGCGGCCAACCTGCAACTCGTCGCCGGCGACGATCCGCGCGTGCTCAAGTTCGACTACGGCAATCGGATCGCCAAGGCCGGCCAGAACCTTACGCACGGAAGTCGCACTCGCGTTGCTGAGACCACCGCATTCCAGCTCAATCCGCATGCGCGTCCGGTCGAGGAGCGCCTGGCGGTCCCGGAGCTCCAGCTTGCCGCGCGCCGCAACCGACAACCGGTTGAGGTAATCGCGGATTAGCTGCTCCATGGGTGGATTCATGCACTGATGATCCACCTTTGACAGCCCATTGAGGAGCCGGCACGCATGACCATGATTGACCAGATAACGGCTAAAGCCAGCTGACCAGGCAAAAGGCGGCTCCGGCCGAAGCCGGAGCCGCCTTCTACTTGCCTCGCCGAGCGCCCGATCGGACAGCTCGGCTGGCTGATCGGACTCAGTCACCGTAGGCAGCCAGTGCACGCCTGGCTGCCGCCAGGGACTAGAAGTCCATGTCACCGCCACCGGGAGCAGCCGGAGCCTTCTCCTTCTCCGGCTTCTCCACGATCACTGCCTCGGTGGTGAGGAACAGCGCCGCGATGGACGCAGCGTTCTGCAGGGCAGAACGCGTCACCTTCGCTGGGTCGATGATCCCGGCCTTGAACATGTCGACGTACTCGCCGGACTGGGCGTCCAGGCCGTGCCCGTCCTTGAGTCCGCGCACCTTCTCGGCCACCACGCCGCCCTCAAGGCCGGCATTGATCGCAATCTGCTTCAGCGGCTCCTCAAGCGCACGGCGCACGATCTGCGCGCCGGTCGCCTCGTCACCGGTCAGCTCGAGCTTCTTGAACGCGTTCTTGCCGGCCTGCAGCAGGGCCACGCCGCCACCGGCGACGACACCCTCCTCCACAGCGGCCTTGGCGTTGCGCACCGCGTCCTCGATGCGGTGCTTGCGCTCCTTCAGCTCGACCTCGGTCGCCGCGCCGGCCTTGATGACGGCAACGCCGCCAGCCAGCTTGGCAAGACGCTCCTGGAGCTTCTCGCGGTCGTAGTCGGAGTCGGTGTTCTCGATCTCGGCGCGGATCTGGTTGACCCGGCCAGCGATCTGGTCGGCGTCGCCGGCCCCGTCGACGATCGTGGTCTCGTCCTTGGTGACCACGACCTTGCGGGCCTTGCCCAGCATGTCGAGCTCGGCGCTGTCCAGCTTGAGCCCGACTTCCTCGCTGATGACCTGGCCGCCGGTCAGGATGGCGATGTCACCGAGCATGGCCTTGCGGCGGTCACCGAATCCTGGCGCCTTCACCGCGACCGACTTGAACAGGCCACGGATCTTGTTGACCACCAGGGTCGCGAGCGCCTCGCCCTCGACGTCCTCGGCGATGATGACCAGCGGCTTGCCCGACTGGACCACCTTGTCGAGGAGCGGGAGCAGGTCCTTGTTCGCCGACACCTTCGAGTTGACGACCAGGATGAACGGGTCCTCGAGAACTGCTTCCATCCGCTCCGGGTCGGTGGCGAAGTAGTGCGAGATGTATCCCTTGTCGAAGCGCATGCCCTCGGTGAGCTCAAGCTCCAGGCCGAAGGTGTTGCTCTCCTCGACGGTGATAACGCCTTCCTTGCCGACCTTGTCCATCGCCTCGGCGATCATCTCGCCGATCGCGGTGTCCCCGGCCGAGATGGAGGCGGTCGAAGCGATCTGCTCCTTGGTCTCCACGTCCTTGGCCAGCTTGGACAGCTCCTCGCTCACCCGCTCGACTGCCGCCTCGATGCCGCGCTTGAGCGACATCGGATTGGCACCTGCCGCCACGTTGCGCAGGCCCTCGCGGACCAGCGCCTGCGCCAGCACGGTCGCGGTCGTCGTGCCGTCACCGGCCACGTCGTCCGTCTTCTTCGCAACTTCCTTGACAAGCTCGGCGCCGATCTTCTCCCACGGGTCCTCGAGCTCGATCTCCTTGGCGATGGACACGCCATCGTTGGTGATCGTGGGGGCTCCCCACTTCTTCTCAAGCACCACATTCCGGCCCTTTGGGCCGAGGGTTACCTTCACGACGTCGGCCAGCTGATTCATGCCGCGCTCAAGGCCGCGCCTAGCGTCCTCGTCAAACGCGATCATCTTCGCTGCCATAGGCTCCTAGTCCTCCTGGAACTTATTGCCTTGCGTGCCGACCGAGCCGACGCCCGCGACGGACGACATCACCTGCACGCAGTCCCTTCCTGCTGCAGGCGCTGTCTCATCGCCCCGATCACGCCACATGAGCTTGCACTCTCACCCCGAGAGTGCTAACGACTTGTTTAGCACTCTCAGGGTGAGAGTGCAAGCTGAGGGCGTCGGCACGGCCGGTACCCGACCGGCGTCTCGCTCCGACTGCAAGGGGCATAGCCGCTGGCCAGCGGCATAACGGCGGTCTAAGAGACGAGGTCGCCGAGGCGAGCTCACCGGCTCCTGGCAGCGCGAAAGAACACGCCCGTGACCCCAAGCCGGCCCCGTGCCGGGAGCCGCCTGGGTTCGAACCTGACTGCGGCGCAAACTTCTAGCCTGCGTGCGGCGCAACTTCTCGCCTGAGTGCGGCGCAACGCAGCGCGAAGGCCCGGCACCCCTTGCGCCGGGTACCGGGCCTGCCGCGCTTCGGCGCGGAAACTACACCGTGCGGACAGCCTCAGCCTGCGGCCCGCGGTCGCTCTGCGTAATCTCGAATTCGACCCGCTGGCCTTCCTCAAGCGTGCGGTAACCGTCCGCCTGAATGGCCGAGAAGTGGACGAAGACGTCCCTACCACCGTCGACCGCGATGAAGCCGTAGCCCTTATCCGCGTTGAACCATTTGACGGTGCCCTGAGCCATGAACAACAACTCCCTAACTTTGCTCGGGCTTCGGGTCACGCCCCTTGCTACGCGAAACCCGTTGATCGCGGAACGGGCTTGACGTGCTGAGCAAGCTTTGCCTGCCGTTCTCGCCGTACCGACAGCGACCGGACATTACACTACATGCTCGCGGGGTCCGGCGTACTCAGTTGCCTTGCCAAGGTTCACCGGGGCCAGCCGACCGAGTCCGGTACGCGCGATCCGGTCTATCCCCAAGCCCTAGTAGCGCCTCGGCGGAAACCGGCGCCATTCCAGTCCGACCCCATCCAGCAGCGCAAACACGCCCGACCGAAGACGCCGGTCGGCAGGCGCCTGCGCGGCCAGCGGCACGGGCTGCCGCATGAACCGGCCAGAGCCGGCCTGGTCCTCGCCGGTACCAGACACCGCGGCCGGGCGGGCGGTGAGCAACCCGTTTGACAGCGACCCGGTCGCGCGCCGCTACGCGCATGCCCGCCCCTACTACCATCGCGCGGCCCTGAGCATGGCCGCCTGCCAGCTGGGCGTCAGCCATGCCCGGCTTGCGGTCGACGTGGCCTGCGGCACTGGCCTGTCCACCCGGGCGGTCCTGGAGCTGGCAGACCACGTCATCGCCATCGACGCCTCCGCCCCGATGCTCCGCGCCGCGCAGCCGCATTCGCGCGCCCGCTATCTCGTGGCGGCAGCTGAGCGGATCCCGTTGCGGGACGCGACCGCCGATCTGGCCACCGTCGGAGCCGCATTCCACTGGTTCGACCAGCAGCGCGCATTCGCGGAACTCGCCCGGGTGCTGCGCAGCGGCGCCGGCCTGGCCGTCTACACCGATTTCTTCCACGGCCAGCTGGCTGGCCAGCCCGCGTTCGCCAGCTGGCTCCAAGAGGCCTACTTGCCCCGGTACCCAACCCCGCCGCGGCACGCCTACTTCGACCCCGCCGCCGCGCTGCCCGCCGGCTTCAGCGAGGTCAGCTACGCCGAAGACGATATCCACATTCCCCTTACCGCCACCCAGCTGGTGGACTACCTGCTGAGCCAGAGCAACGCTGCTACCGCGATCGAGTCCGGCGCCATCAGCGAGGAAACACTGCGGAACCAGATCCTCGACCAGACTGCCGCATTCTTCCCCGGCCAAAGACACGCTGACGCCGTGTTCGGAATCCGGGTCTGGACTACCATCCGTCGCGCCTAACACCCGGGGAAAGTCGGCGACGACATCCATCCCAGGTCTTGATGCACAATTACTACTCGCACCTCGGCCGCCAGACCGCTGAACCTTAGCCGCCAGCCACCGCTGGAATCACCGATATAGCCGCGCACTATGGCGGGAATCCGGCCAGCGCCGGACGGTTACCGAGCGAATCTCCTGGTCTGTCACGCTACCTGCGCGGCAGCGTCATGCAGCCTGGTGAACTCTGCCAGGTTCGGCCGGATCGTCGGCGTCGCCTGCGCTGCCCCGGAGACCGCGTCGAGCGTCTTCAGACCGTCGCCCGAGTTGATGATCACAGTCTCTTCGTCCGGGTCGAGCTGCCCGGCGGCCAGCAGCCTGCGCAGCACGGCCAGGGTCACTCCGACCGCGGTCTCGCCGAAGATGCCCTCGGTAGCGGCAAGCAGCCTGATCGAGTCCACGATCTCGTCGTCAGGCGCGTCAGCGACGGACCCCCCGGTACGGCGCACCACATCGAGCACGTAAGGACCGTCGGCCGGGTTGCCGATCGCCAGCGACTTGGCGATCGTGTCCGGCCGGACCGGCTGCACCACGTCGTGCCCGGCTCGGAAAGCCGCGGCAACCGGAGCGCAGCCGCTAGCCTGAGCGCCGAACACCCGGCACTGCTGGTCACCGACCAGGCCGAGATCGGCTAGCTCGCGGAAGGCTTTGTCGATCTTGACGAGCTGGGCGCCTGAGGCCACCGGCACCACGATCTGGCGCGGCAGCCGCCAGCCAAGGTCCTCGGCGATCTCGTAGCCGATCGTCTTCGAGCCCTCGGCATAGTACGGCCGCACGTTCACGTTCACGAACGCCCAGTCCTCATGCTCGTCGGCCAGCTCGGACGCTAGCCGGTTCACGTCGTCGTAACCGCCTTCAACCTTGACTAGGAGGCATCCGTACACCGCCGAAGCCAGGATCTTCTCCGGCTCCAGATTGGCGGGAACGAGAACCACCGACGCGATTCCGGCCCGTGCCGCGGCGGCCGCCACGGCGTTAGCCAGATTTCCGGTGGACGGGCAGGCCAGGACCCGGTAACCCATCTGAGTGGCCGCGGCCAGCGCCACCGCGACAACTCGGTCCTTGAACGAGTGGGTGGGGTTGCCCCGCTCATCCTTCACCCACAGGCGGCGCATGCCAAGCACCCTGGCCAGGTTGTCGGCGCGCACCAAGGTGGTGCAGCCTGGCTCGGTGTTCGGCGAGGCCGCGATATCCGACGGGACTGGAAGGAGGCTGGCGTAGCGCCAGATGTTCCGCGGGCCCGCCTCGATCGTCTCCCTGGTGATCGGCGGCAGGTCATAACTGACCTCCAGCGGGCCGAAGCACTCGGCGCAGGCATGCTGGGCACCGAGTTCGTAACTGCTGCCGCACTCGCGGCAGGCCAGCGCACAGGCGTTGCCGAAGCGCGCGCGGGCCTGAGTACTGACTCGTGACCGTGCAACAACAGATGACTGAGTAACAACAGATGACATAGTGAGGCCTCTCCTCATCTGTCCCGCTGCCGATCTGGCAGCGAGCCGGAGTTGGCACCAGTCACGTGCTGGCCTCACTGACACCGAGCGCCGCACAGGCCACGATCGGGACGGGCCACGATCGGGACGCGTACGGCGAGCGCGGTCAGGCGCGGATCACCGTGATGGTTGCCGGGGCTTCACAGGGCCGTTCCCTCCACCCCTCTGGATGAGCGATATGAAGTTGTACCTGTACTCTAACCGACACTTCGCCCGATGTCCTGGCCGGTGGCAGGCTAACGTCGAGCCGCGTGCCGAACTCGCGGGGGCGGTGCCGCAGCTGCGGTGAAGTCAGCGTTAACCTGATGCGAATGGGCGATGCGACTGCCGGGCACAGGATCCTGATGGCCTCCAACCGGGGGCCGTTCTCTTTTTTCCGCGGCGATGACGGCCAGCTGGCGGCACGGCGGGGTGGCGGCGGGGTGGTCTCCGGTCTCTCCTCGGCCGCCGGGCAGGGCAACCTGCTCTGGGTCTGCGCGGCGCTGAGCGACGCCGACCGGGCGGCCGCTCGCCGGACGCCACTCGGCATGTTCGACCTGGACGGGACGCCTGAGGGATCGGCCGTGCGGATGCTGAACATCCCCGTCGCCACTTTCAACCGCGCCTACAACACGGTGGCCAACTCCGTCCTCTGGTTCATCCACCACATGCTGTACGACACGCCGAACCGACCCCAGTTCGGACTCGCGTTCGGCCGCGACTGGGCAGCGTATCGCGAGTACAACGGCGCCTTCGCCGAGGCGCTGGCCGCTGCGGCTACCCCGGGCACAGCAACCAGCCCGGGCAGCACCCAGCTGGTGCGGGTCATCGTGCAGGATTATCACCTGACCCTGGTCCCGCGGCTGCTGGCAAGTCTGCGGCCCGAGGTCAAGATCGCGCATTTCTCGCACACACCGTGGGCGCCGGTCGATTACTTCCGGCTGCTGCCTGACGCCATCGCGGCCGAGGTACTCGACGGCATCCTCGGTGCCGACCACGCCGGCTTCCTCTGCCAGCGCTGGGCCGACGCATTCCTCGACTGCTGCGAGCACGTACTCGGTGCGACGGTCGACCGGGACCGCCAGCGGGTCACCCACCGCGGACATGTCACCGGCATCGGCGTGCACCCGCTCGGAGTCGACGCCGCCGAACTGATCAGCCGGGCCTGCGAACCTGATGTGCAGGCCAGAATGGCCACCCTCACCGAGGTCATCGGCCAGCGCAAGCTGATCCTCCGGGTCGACCGGACCGAGCTGTCCAAGAACATCGTCCGCGGCATGGCCGCCTATCGCGAGCTGCTGCTGACTCACCCGGAATGGCACGGCAAGGTCATGATGCTCGCCCTGGCCTACCCGTCCAGGCACGACCTGCCCGAGTACCGCGAGTACGCGGCCAGCGTGCAGCGCGCCGCACGCGAGATCGAGGACGAATTCGGCACGCCCGACTGGCGCCCGATCCTGCTGCGGGCCAACGATGACTACCCCAGGTCCCTGGCCGGGTACCGGCTAGCCGACGTCCTGCTGGTGAATCCGATCCGGGACGGGATGAACCTGGTCGCCAAGGAAGGACCGATCCTGTCCGACCGCGGCTGCGTGCTCGTGCTGTCCCGCGAGGCCGGCGCGGCCGCTGAGCTAGGCAGCTACGCCCTGCTGATCAACCCGTTCGACGTGGCGAGTACCGCGGCGGCCCTGCACGAGGCACTGACCATGTCCGATCAGGAACGAACCAGCCGGTGCCAGTCACTCGCCGCAGCCGCCGGCGCCATGCCTCCGTCGCGATGGCTCGCCGACCAGCTGGCCGCCCTGGATTCCGGACTCACGCCAGACGCCTGATCGCCGCGGCGAGTGCGGCGAGCAGGGCGGCGACTCCGTCCGGACCATCGACGACCAGGTCGGCCTCGGCAGCCAGGTCCGGCACCTCGGCGGAACCGCTGCACACCGCTGACCGTCCTCCGTCGCGTCGGGTTGAGTTCCCCCCGCGTCCATCTGACTGCTTCCCCCTGGTCAGTCTCAGGTACTGCTGTCCGGTCGGGCCGAGCGCAGCTCGTTCCTGACCGCCCGGCGCCGCCGCAGCCTGGCGACAAGCACCGGATCGAACTGGGCCGCCGCTGGCTGGTCGATCAGCTCGTTCAGCAGCTGGTAGTACCTGGTCGGCGGCATTCCTAGCGCCTCAAGGATCTCCCTTTCCTTGGCGCCTGGAGACCGCCACCAGCTCCGCTCGAAAGCCAGGATGCGCATCTCAAGCTCGGTCAGACTCGACACCTGGCATCCGGCCCCTCTGATCTGAGCTCCATGGTAGGCCGGCCAGACGGACCGGGCTCGGGCCGGCCACGCCGTGGGATGTCGAAGGCGCCGGGCTACGGCCGACGGTGCATCAGCGGCACAGCGAACGGACCGCGACCCAAACCCTGGCCGCAGCCAGCCCATTACCGGCCGATCTGCATGTTCAGTGCGCTGACCAGCCGCAATGGCTCACCCGAGCCGTGTCAAACTCCATTACACACAGTCACTGACTGTTACTCTCAGTAATTAGAGGGTAGCTCGCACTGTCGTACTGACGCCCCGGGTGACCGGGCAGAGAGAGGCCTTACCATGCACAGACCTGTTCACCGCATTCTCGGCCGAGCGCGCGCCACTGTGCTGAGCGCCGCCCTGCTGACCGGCGTCGCGCTGTCGGCCACCGCCCTGTGGGCCGGCCCGGCCAGCGCCACCATAGCCACTACGACCACTGTGACCTCGTCGCTGAACCCCAGTGGCTTGGGCCAGTCGGTGACCTTTACCGCCACCGTCACCCCGACCGATGGCCTCGGCACCGTCGAGTTCAAGAACGGCCTGGTCGACATCACCGGCTGCGCCGCGCAGGCACTGACCCTGGTCGGCGCCAGCTACCAGGCCACCTGCACCACCAGCAGCCTGCCGCTCGGGCTCAATTCCATCACCGCCATTTACAGCGGAGATGTCCTCTACGCCGGCTCGACCAGCACGGCGCTGAGCCAGAACGTGCTGACAGTTACGACCACCACCCTGCACTCATCGAAGAACCCGATCAACCTCGGGCAGTCGGTGACCTTCACCGCCACGGTCGCCCCGACCGACGGCGGCGGCACCGTCGAGTTCAAGAACGGCCTGGTCGACATCACCGGCTGCGCCGCGCAGGCACTGACCCTGGTCGGTGCCAGCTACCAGGCCACCTGCACCACCACAAGCCTGCCCCCCGGTTTCAACCACATCACCGCGATTTACAGCGGCGACACGCTTTACCTCGGCTCCACCAGCGCGGCCCTGACCGAGCACGTGGCGCCCACCGTCACCATCGTGACCACATCCAAGGACCCCAGCTACGCCGGTGTGCCGGTGACCTTCGTCGCGGTTGTCCACCCGACCGATGGCGGCGGCACGGTCACCTTCAAGGACGGTGGCATTGACATCCTCGGCTGCATCGCGGAGCCTTTGCTGCACTTCGGCGTCCTGCACTACGCCTCGTGCACGACCAGCAGCCTGCCGGCCGGAGCGGATTCCATCACAGCCCACTACAGCGGCGACGCGAAGTGGTCCGAGTCAACCAGCGCGCCGCTGATCGAGACCATCCTCCGCGCCCCGACCGTGCTCACCACCGAGATCAGCATCGACCCGCTGCATCTCTACACGGTCTTCGGCACGCTCGACAGCTTCGGCAACCCGCTCGCCGGCGAGTCGCTCACCTTCACCGCTGGCCTGACCACGCTGTGCACCGCCACTACTAACAGCACGGGCACCGCATCCTGCGTCCTGACGCTGGCTGAGTCCGACGCCATCCGGGCGAACGGCGGCCGCTACATCGTCACCTTCGCAGGAACACCCGACTACGCCCCGTCCACCGCCGACGGCGCGACGATCACCCGGGGCGGCTGACCTGATGGGCTGACCTCAGCCCGCTCGGCCGTAGAAAACCATGATCACGGGCCGAAACCGCCGAAGATAGCGGGTTTCGGCCCGTGATCATGACAAGTCAGATGACCACTGTTCGACTTATTGGAGTTGGGCGCAGCTGACAAAGCGCCCGGGCGGGGTGGCCGGCTCTAGATGCCGGCGCTCCGGGGACGTACGCTCACAATTTGTGACTTCGTTGAGCTGCCTGACCTTTCTCAGTGACTTCGGCCTCGAAGACGGTTTCGTCGCCGCCTGCCACGGTGTCGCGGTGCGGATCGCCCCGGCTGCTCGGATCATCGACATCACTCACCTGGTGCCACCTGGTGACGTTCGCCGCGGCGCCGCCGTGCTCGCGCAGACGGTGCCCGGCATGCCGCCCGCCGTGCATGTCGCCGTCATCGACCCGCGCGTCGGCACCGCCCGCCGGGCGATCGCCGTGCAGGCCGGCCCAGGCATCCTGGTCGGCCCGGACAACGGCCTGCTCTCCTGGGCGATCACCGCGCTCGGCGGTGCCAGCCGCGCGGTCCTGCTGACCAACGACGCGCTGTGGAGTCACCCGGTCTCGCCGACCTTCCACGGCAGGGACATCTTCATGCCCGTGGCCGCCCACCTGCTCACCGGCACTGCCCTCGCCGATGCCGGACCGATGATCGATGTCGCCGATCTGGTGATGCTGGCGCCGCCGACTAGCCGGATGCACGACGGCGAGGCGGAGGGCGAGGTGCTTTCGGTGGACCGGTTCGGCAACGTCCAGCTGTCAATCGCCGCGCCAGCCGCCGCCGAGCTGGGGATCAGCTTCGGCTCCTCGCTGCTGATCCGGTGCAACCGGCGTGAACTGGTCGCTCCTTATCTGGAGACCTTCGGCTCGGCGGCCCCTGGCGAGCTGGTCGCCTTCACCGACAGTGCGGGGCTGATCTCGCTGGCGGTGAGCAACGGCAACGCCGCTGAGACACTGTCGCTGCCGCCCGGTGCCCGGGTCAGGATCGCCGCGGCTCTGCCCGCCTGACGAGCGGTCCGCAGCGGCGCGCCTGGTGCGAGAGTCCCCCGGCTTCAGCCGGCCGGTCAGGTCCGCCGCGCGGAGCACCGGATGGGCGAAATTGGCTGCATCTAGCGAAGTCTCGTCACTCGCAAGCGAACCAATACGGACGTGGCAGAATGCGTGTTACGCATCACGGAAGGCAACGACGGCGTGCCGCTAGGACTCCCCAGATTCGCCAGGATCGCGGCCGTGATCTGCTTGGCGTCCGCACCAGTCGCTCTGGTTAGCATGCCCGCATTGGCCGACTCGCTGCAGCAGCGTGAGTGGTGGCTCGGCGCACTGCATGTGACCAAGGCCTGGCGGATCAACGAAGGGTCCGGCGTGATCGTTGCCGTGCTGGCCGATGGCGTGATCGCTGGCCAAGCCGACGTGGCAGGCTCGGTCATCTCAGGACCGGACTTCACCGGCTCGGGACGGACCGCCGGCAGCCCGTACTTCGGGCTGGTGGGCACCGGCCTGGCCAGCCTGATCGCAGGTCATGGGCACGGCAAGAAGTGGGCGGCCGGCGTCCTCGGCATCGCCCCGAGAGTCAGGATCCTCTCCGTCCGGGTCACCTTGAGCCCGGGTGACCCGCTCTGGACTGACGCCAAGGTTACCTCCAGACTGCCGGATGCGATCGCACGCGGGATCCGCTACGCGGTGCGGCACGGGGCGAGCGTCATCGACCTGCCGACCGACCCTGGCATGCCCGGCACGACCGGCTTGGGTAGTGCCGCCGCCGCGGCCGGCGGCAGCACCGCCGAGCGGGCGGCCATCGCCTATGCCGTCAGCAAGGATGTGATGCTGGTCGCGCCGGCCGGTGACAACGCCATGACCGGCGACGCGGTGACCTTTCCAGCTGCGTATCCGGGAGTGGTTTCGGTCGGCGCGTTCGACCAGAGGTTCGCTCTCGCCTCCTATAGCAGCCGCCAGCCGTACGTCACCCTGACCGCCGCCGGCGAGGGAATGGTCGCCGCCGCCCCGGCTGGCTATCAGACGATGGACAGCACCTGGCCGGCCAGCGCCGTCGTGACTGGCATCGCGGCGCTGGTCAGGTCGCAGTTCCCCAACCTGACGGCAGCGCAGGTCGGCAACGCGCTGATCGGCGGCCCGGGGTATCGGCCGAGCGGCGGGAAAGCCGAGGGATCGGGCTACGGCACCATCGACGCCGAGCGAGCGCTCTCCCGCGCCGCGAACATGTCGCCGCCGCATGCCCGGCCCGCGGGCTTCGGTGCGCTGCCGCGCAGCAGCCCGGCGCTGCCCGCGGTGGCTTCGCCGGCGGCAGTTGTCACGCGCAACCTGCTGAAGGACGGGGCGATCTCCGCTGGCGTGCTGGTCGCGCTGCTGGCGCCGATCGTCGCCTACGGCTGGATCACCCGACGGCGGGACCGGCAGACGGCTCTGGCTGTGGCCGAACGAGGCCGTCGGAACCCGGCACGCCCGGATCGCCGGACGCTGCCCGCCGACCCGTTGCTCGAGTTCTTCGGTCCGCAGCATGCCCGGCCGGCCGACCCGGCAGCCGGCGCACGGTCGGCCATCAGCCCCCGGTTCAGGCCGACCCCCAAGCTCGCTGGTCACTCGGCTCTACCAGCACCGCTCTGGCCGAGACAGCCGACCCAGCCGACGTTGCCGACCCAGCCGACACTGTCAGTCCAGCCGACACTGTCAGTCCAGCCGGCGTTGCCAGCCCAGCCGGCATTGCCAGCCCAGCCGGCGCATTCGGCCCGATCGGGCCTGCCGACCCGGTCGGCTCTGCCTGCCCGCGCACCTCAGCAGGCCCGCTCACCTCATGAGGCCCGCTCGCCTCACGAGGCCCGCTCACCTCATGAGGCCCGGTCGGCTCGGCCGGGCCGGCAGCTTCCGCCGAGCCATACAGCTGACCAAGCTCCCCTGGCGGCGCCGGTGACCCTGGCAGCACCAGCGATCCCGGCATTGCCAGTGGTCCAGGCTGGTCCGCCCTTCGCGGCTCGCTCGCAGACGCCAGGCACGGCGGCACCGCAGACGAGATCGGATCTGTTCGGACCGGGGTCAGGAAGCGGGCCAAGGCCGGCCTTCGGTCCGGATCCCAGTCCCACCGTGCGACATGCCGCGGTTTCCGGCTCTCCGCCCTGGGAACCCGCCCCGGAGCCAACCTCGGCACTTCCCTGGGCTGCCATCCCGCCAGCGCAGCCGGGCAGCGGCGGGATCGGCAGCGTGGGGCCACCGAGAGTTCCACCAGAAACGAGATGGCAGGCAGCTCAGCCGCAGGTGTCCGCCGCGCCCGGCTCGCTCTTCGCCCCCATCCGGCGCGGCCCGGCAGGTCCCGAGGCCGGGCCGGTGACAGGTCCGCGGTTCGTACCGCAGAACACCGCGCCTGATTCCGCCGGACGTCCTGACTCCACCAGGCGTCTTGACTCTGGCGGAGAGTCCGACACCGGCCGCCCGGATACCGGCAGCCGTCCGATCTACGTGTGGAACCCGACAGCGTCGACCGACACCTTCCCGGCCGTCGACGCCGAGCGGGGCTGATCGCACCGCCTGGATGCTACGTCGGCCGCTTCGTCCGTGTCGGCCGGATCGACTGCGTCGGCTACTTCGACTGCCCGGGCTTCTTCGACTGCCCCGGCTCCTGTTCGGCAGCCGCCAGCTGTTCCTTGCGCATCGAGGCGTAGATCGGCACGAACTCCTGGCCAGACAGCTCCTGGATCGCCTCGATCACCTGGTCGGTGACCGCGCGCCGCTGTCTGGCTCCGGCCGACTGATCCCGGTACCCATCGAAGAGCAGCGGCTTGCCGATCCGGATCTGGATATGCCCAGGGCGCGGCACCTTGCGGCCGGGCGGCAGCATCTTGTCGGTGCCGACCATCGCGACCGGGATCACCGGCGCACCTGAGTGCAAGGCCAGCCAGCCGATGCCGGTGCGACCCCGATACAGGCGCCCATCCGGGGACCTGGTGCCCTCCGGGTAGATGCCGAACAGCGCACCCTGGCGGAGCAGGCCGAGCGCGGCCTCCAGCATCTCCTGTGCGGCTCGCGCCCCGGCCCGGTCCACCGATAGCTGCTTGGTGGCCCGCAGGTAGGCGCCTGCGATCCGCTCGATCGGCCGTGTTCCGGTGAAGTACTCGGATTTCGCGGCAAAGGTGACCGGGCGGTTGAGCATGAGCGGCAGGTAGATGGAGTCGACAACCGATAGGTGATTCGACGCCAGGATGGCGGGACCGGATTCAGGGACGTTCTCCGCACCGATGACTTCGGGCCAGGCGAGCAGGCGCAGCCCGGGGCCCAGGATGACCCTCGACAGCTGATACTTCACCCGGTCCTCCCGGTTACGGTGCTATTGACCGGCACTGCCCAGATTAGCCCGCTCGCCCAGGTGGGGAGGCACCTATCCCTCGCCCAGGTGGCGCGGCATCGACCCCCCGCCCTGGTGCAGCCGCATCGACCCGCCGCCCTCCGCTGGCACCGCATCGACCACCCCACGTCTCGCTCGGGCGGGGTCCGATCGCCCGGACCCCGGCGGCTGCGCCCCGGCCGGCGGCGGGGGTCCGGACGGCCGGACCCCGCCGGACCCCCGCGGCTGCGCCCCGGTAGGCGGCGGGCCGGCCTGACCCTGCCCGCCGACTGTCACCGCGCCGGCGCCGGACTCGGCCGGCAACTGGGCGACCCGTACCACCAGGGCGATCGCAAGCGGCAGCGCGATCGGCAGCGCGGAAGCCGCCGCGCTGACTCCTGAGTCGTCCACCAGCCAGCCAAGCACGACCGCCAGCCAGACCGCGAACAGCGACGTCCGGAGCAGTGCCGACCGGGAGCAGGCTGCCACGAAGGTGCGCAACCGTAGCCGACTCGGCCAGGCCAGCATCAGCCCGGTCACCACCGCGACGACCGGCACGACCGGTGTGTACCAGGTCTTGGTCAGCGACTGCAGGTTCGAGCTGACCTTCCGGTGCAGCGTGCCCCCGGCGTGACCGTGCAGCACCTGCCCCACGAACGTACCGAGATGCGACGCCCCGATCGCCGGGACCAGGTAGTCAAGCACGGCGAATGCTGACACGAGCGCAATGCCGCTGACCCCGATGATCAGGCCCCGCCGCGGGGTGATCCGGACCTCGGCAATGGCTGCCAGCAGCACCAAGAACGCGGGTACCAGCGCGATCGTCCCGCCCACTTTGGCGCCGAACCCTGGCCAGCCAAGGACCACCACGCTAGCGACGGCAACGCCGCCCGCCGCGGTCAGCGCCGCCCGGCGCGAGCCGGGCCGGCGCCGCAGCGCGGCGGCCGCTGCCCAGGTCGCGGTTAGTATTCCGGCCGTGGCATAGATGCAGACCGCATTGTTGCCGACGCCGTAGAAGCGGCCTGCCTCGAGCAGCGACAACCCGAAGGGCGCGCCGATCTGCAGCCGCGATCCGGTCATCACGTCGATCGCGATCACGGCGAGCGTCACGGCGGCGGTGAACCCGGGCGGGCCGAACGGGTCGCGCCGCCACGGCCCGGCCATCGCCACCACGGCGATCACGGCGGCCCAGGCGAAGCCGAGCCCGTAGAGCAGCAGCGCCGGGTGCGGCCACTGCTCCCAGGGCAACAGGCCGGCCAGGAACGTGCCGACCGGCACGGCCCCGGTGAACACCGCGGCGGCGGAGTACCAGGCCACCCGGCGGCGTACCCGCTGCGCGCCACCACCCCGCAGCGCAAGAGCGATCAGGGCGAACAGCACCGCCTCGGCGACACCATAGAACAGGAAGAACCAGCCCACGATGGACCGGTAGACCTGGTCCGCCGTGTCTTGCCCGATCATCGCCTTGACCGCTGCGGCAAGCGAGCCCCGGCCCACCGCAGTCAGCGTCAACGCGGTGGGCGCCGCGGTCCCGGCCGGCGGCGCCGGGAACCGCGCGTGCCGCCAGGAGAAGATGCTCGGCGTCAGGTCGGTGATCACCACTACCCCGGGCTGCCTGGTCGAGGTCGACGTGAGCAGCCCGTTACGGTAGCCGGGTCCGTTCACCACGACGACGCCAAGGTGCGGCCCCGGCTCATCCCCCGTGGACGCCAGCACCACGATCGCCCCGGGCGGAGCCGCCGCGACGATCCCGCCGACCGCCCGATCGGCGGCGCTGAGCGCGACCGCGCGGCTGGCCTGGGTCTGAATCGCGCTCGCCCTCGGCCGACTCCCGGACGCCGCCGCTGGCGGCGGCAGCGCGCCAAGGTCGATCACGGTCAGCGGGCATTGCCGCAAGACCGTCAAGCCTGAAGCGGAACGGCTCGCACTCGGCAAGGCCGGCAGGTAATGCGGGACGTCCCCGGCGGGGTTGGCGAGCGCCAGCGCGGCACCGGGTCCGATCGCGGTAGCGCAGCGTCCGGCACCGGCCGCCGAGCCCAGTAGCCCCCACCACGGGCTGTAGCTGAACGGCCTGTTCAGCTGGATCAGGCCGGGCATCGCCGGGATCCGGGCCGGCCCGGCTGCGGTGTGCGATAGCAGGACGAGGCGCTCGACGGAAGGCAGTCCGGGGCACGGTCCCGACGTCGGGACTTGCTCGCTAGACCCGCTGGCCCTAGCGCCGGAATTCAGGGTCAACCACGCATCGGCCGGGCAGGTCACCGGCCAGATCGTGGTGGTGGCCAACGTGCCGGCCGCGCCGGTCCCGGCGAGCCGCCAGATCGCCGGCGTCGTGGCGGCCGTGATATCGCTCCACCGCAGACCGCCGATGCCGATCACGATCACCGGGTGGGCGGATGCCCGTGCCTGACCCTGCGACTCCGCCGCGGCTGCGGCCGGAACCACGCCGCTGGCCAGCAGCGCGGTGAGGCCGACGGCTGCGGTGGCGATCATGCCCGCCACGGTCCGTTTCACCTGTCAAAGGTATCGGCCGTGACCGCCTCAGCGGTCCTGGTCCGCAACCAGCGCAGCTGTTTGGCTACCCTGGCTGGCTAGCTCTGGCACTTGATCCAGGCGATGAAAGGTCCGCCGGCCAGCGAGCCGGTGGGCTGCACGGTGATGACGCCGATCGTGACACGATGGGGTATATGAGAGTTCGGCACCAGACAGGTTGGCATGCCGCTGAGGTGCCAGCTTCCCGGCTTGTTCTGCCACGGGGTGGGAGTGTCGAGTTGGTAGGTCTGCTGACCACCGCTCTTGGGTTTGAAGACGAATTGGGTGCCTGAGCCGCCCGTCTGCAGCTTCACGTAGGTCACCGTGCCGATCTCGGCCGCTGGCGTGGCCGTGTTCTGCGGCAGCGCGTGCCCGACAAAGACGCCGACCACGATCAGGACCACCCCGAACAGCAGGGAGCGTCCCCGCTGAGTTACATCCGCCATGCTGGCCATGCCGCTACCGCCTGCCGATCAGCCGCCAGAGAATCGACCCAGATATGTCCCCAATCTGGATTCACCGTCCAGAGTGCACCGGATCTGACGGTACTGACCATATGACGGAACTGGCTGCGACGTCCTCAGCGACTCGCGGAGGCGAGCACCCGGTCTCGCGGGTTGCCCGGCGGCCAACGCCGGCGAGCCGGCCGGTACCTCTGGCGCTGGTGCACTGGCACCCTGCACAATGGTCGATTCCAACCAGGCGGCGCCGAGCGACGTCACAGGTAGGAGCGTCCGCCACGGATCCAGACCAAGGAGTCGCATCATGAAGCTAACGTCACTGGCAAGCCGACGGCTCGCCGCCGGAGTGGGTCTGGCCTGCGCGGCCATCCTGCTGCCCACGGCAGCGCTGGCCTCGTCCGCAGGCTCCGACGCACCGGCCCATCCAGCCCTGGCAGCATGCCACGCCGTCGGCACCGAGGTCTGGAATGCCGCTCAAGGCAACGGGGCAGCAGGAACGATCTACTACGAGATCGAGATCAGCAACGTAGGGCACCACACCTGCACACTCAAGGGCTACCCCGGAGTCTCCGAGCTCAATATTCATGGCAGCCAGGTTGGCCTGCCAGCGACTCATGGCGGCATTAAGCCCCTGGTCACGCTCGCACCCGGGGATACCTCGCATTTCGTGCTGAGAGTCGTGGACGCGGGTGCGGTGTGCGCGCATCCGGTTAACGGCTCGACGCTGCGGGTCTACCCGCCCGGTCAGAAAGTCGCCCAGTTGCTCGGCTTCCCCAACCAGATGTGCCCGCGCCGGTCGACGATGTCCGTCGACGCGGTCCACCCAGGCACCGGAATCCCGTTCTACTCGCTGCACTGAGCCAGCGCTCACCGCACTGAGCCAGCGCTCACCGCACTGAGCCACGCTCGCTGCGCTGGGTCTGGGGCCGGCTCGGGGACTGACTGCTACGTCAGTCCCCGAGCGCGCCCGGGCTGGACGGAACGTCGATCGCGTGCTCCTGCAACGCGGCGAGGGGGACGACGTCGAGCGCCCGCTCGTGCGTGGACGCCAGGACCACATAGGCCGCAGCGCCGTCGCGGTGCGCCCTGAGCCAGTTCACCGCAGTGACGCACCAGCGGTCACCGGGCACCAGTCCTGGGAACCTGTACTGCGGCATCGGGGTGATCAAGTCGTTGCCGATCCGGCGCTGATGCTCAAGGAACTCGGTGGTAACAACGGCGCAGATAGTGTGGCTGCCCAGATCCTCCAGGCCGGTGTTGCAGCACCCATCGCGGTAGAACCCGGTGACCGGGTCGGTGCCGCACGGTTCCAGATCGCCACCCAGTACATTCCGGTCGCTCATCCCAGCAGTATCGCGCACGGCCAAGCGACCATGGCAGACACAGTTCGACCAGTACCCGGCGCCCGACCAGCGCGAGCCTTGCGGATGCCCAAGCCTGGACCGATTCCTGGCCGGCCGGGCGGGGGCCGGGCTAGGTTGGCTGGCGTGTCCGGAACGGCGACAGCTACCGTGCGGCTCGTGCTGCTGGCGGCGGGGTGCCTGCTGGCGGCCGGCCCGGTCGCGGGCTGCGCCGTCACCGGACCGCCCACCGCGCAGCCCAGCCACTCGGCTGCCGGGCACCCCACCGGGCGGCCGGCCCGGCCGGGTCCGTCTCCCGGCGGCACGGCGCCGGTCAGGGTGGTGCCGGTGATCGGCCGTGACCCGGCTGCGCTGGCCAGCCAAATCACCGCCGCGGAGCGGGTGCTCGGCGAGGGCGGCGCGCCGGATGCGGTGATCGCCCGCCAGGCGCTGATCGTCCAGCTGGCCTGCCTGCGGCTGACCGCCCACCCGGGCTGGGCGAACGTGGTCCTCGGCGAGGTCCGGTCGGCCCAGCGCGCGGCCGCCGCCGCCGACATCGCGGCCACGGCAGACCTGGTGGCCCTGACCCCGCCGCAGCCCCGGCTGCCGCCCTGGCGGATCATTGCAGCCCAGCCCCTGGCCGTGCTGCGCGCCGACTACCAGGCCGCCCAGGCAGCCACCGGCGTCGGCTGGACCTACCTGGCCGCGATCAACTTCGTGGAAACCGACTTCGGCCGCATCGCCGGGCCGAGCACCGCCGGAGCGCAAGGACCCATGCAGTTCCTCCCCGCCACCTGGGCCAGCTACGGCCACGGCGACATCCACCGCCCCCGCCCGGCGATACTGGCCGCCGCCCGGTTCCTGCTCGCCCACGGCGCGCCCAGCGACATCAGCTCCGCCCTGTATGCCTACAACCCCAGCTGGCTGTACGTCGACGCGGTCCTGCGCTACGCCCGCCAGATCAGCGCCAGCCCGCACGCCCTGACCGGCTACTACCACCGCCAGATCATCTACCGCCTGGCCAGCGGATGGGTCCTGCTGCCACCCGGCTACGGCGCCAGCCGCGCCGTCCACCCCATCCCGCTGCACCCGTGACCGCCGCGCACCATGGCCCGCGCGATCACTTTGGCAGCCGCAGCACGGGCAGCCAGTACCGCCCCGGCCGCGCGCGCCACGGCCGGGCGGGCACGCCGACAGCGCGCGTGGGTCCGCAGGCTGCTGTCGGTTGCCGCTGGGGTGCTGGCGGCCAGCGGCCTGGCCATTCCGGCTGCGTCCGCCAGTGGCGGCCCGATGCGGCGTGGTCAGCCATTTCCGGACCACCACGTCCGGGGACATACTCTTCGGCGGCGGCGGCCGGGAACCTGTTCTTCGGCGGCTGCACCGGCGACCTGGCCGGCTGCACCACGACTAGCCCGCGTGGCGCGCTCGACGGCGCCAACGGCCTGGCTGTGACCCGCGACGGCGCGAACCTCTACGCCACCTCCTTCTCCGGCAGCGTGGTCAGCCACTTCACCATCCACGGGTTTCACTGCCGCCCGCCGGTAACCGAGCCAAGCGCAGCCCAGCTCTCACGGGAGACGCCCGCTGGCGTTACCAGGCTGCGGGAACCGCGGGACTGCACCGGTCATGGCGACCACGACATGACCGGTGCCCGTAACGGCCTCCGAAGTCCGCCCAGGCCCGGCGGCAGGTTTGTGCGGCGTTACCGAAAATCCGGGCCTGCGGCGGCCACCTGCTCCGATGGCCGCCGGGATACGATCTCGCCGGCGAGCGGCGCGATCGCGGCGACGATCTGGGCGACGGTGCCATCCGGGACGCCCGCATCGCTGAGCGCAGCCACCAGATGCCCGGCAACCAGGTCGAAATGCTCCTGGAATATCCCCCTGCCTCGGTGCACCTCCCGCATCGAGGCACCCCGCCACGGCCCCGGCCCGCCCAGCGCAGCCGCGAAGAACTCAACCTGCCGCCCCTTCAGCCTGGACATGTTCGTGCCAGCGAAGAACCCCCGCAGTTCCGGGTCACCCAGAATCCTGACGTACAGGTCATCGACGACCCCGGCTAAGGCGGGATCTCCGCCGATGGCCTGGTAGATCGTGGGCTCGGCCGCCATGCTCATCACATACTCCTGTCCTGAACCAGCCACCGCGAACAGGCACCCGAGATGATTCAGACCCTGCCCGCAGCGCACCGGGACCTGGCGTCCCGGCATACCCGCCATCATCGCCCCCAGCACCTGTCCGCCGCATGGGTACGAACACCCAGACTCCTCTGCGGCCACTACCCACCCGACGCGGCTAGATACCCACTCAGCCAGGCACCCGGCTCGGGTGCGATGGGAGGCACGTCGGCCCGGCCGCGGGCACAATCCGGACGTACATCGTCCGCAATCGCGCGTACCGTGCCTGGCATGGCCATCGCACGCTTCCCGAGCATCGTCATCGACTGTCCCGATCCGGGTGCCCTGGCGGCCTTCTACGGCGCCATGCTGGACCGGAAGGTCGAAGCCTCCCCCGGCTAGGCTGAGGTCCGCGCGGACTACGCGCTCCACGCAGTGAGCCGGGCACTGAACTCGTCGACGAGCCAGTATCCAAGATCGACGGAGTCGAAGTGCTCATGCCGCGGAGCGCTCGCCGACACTGTCGGTTTGGTGGTAGCAGTCGGGCGGGGCCGCCGGTCTTCGCCCGCGGATGGCAGGATCGGGGCATGGAATTCTCGGAGGTCGTCCGCCGCCGCCGCATGATCCGGCACTATTCCAGCCGCGCGCTGGCGCCGGACGTTATCGAGCGGGTGCTGGCCAGTGCGCTGCGTGCACCATCGGCGGGCTTCTCCCAGGGCTGGGCGTTCCTCGCACTGACCGACCCGGCGGACCGGGCCAGGTTCTGGCCCTTCGTACCCACCCGGGTCGAGCAGACCCCGACGATGCAAGATGCGCCGCTGGTGGTGGTCCCGCTGGCGCACAAGGCTGCGTACCTCGAACGCTACGCGGAACCTGACAAGGGATGGGCCGATCGCGCTGAGGCTCGCTGGCCTGCGCCGTACTGGTACATCGACACCGGCATGGCCGCGCTCCTGATGCTGCTCACCGCGGTAGACGAAGGACTCGGCGCCTGCTTCTTCGGGATCATGCCCGACCACCTGGATCCGTTCCGCGCCGAGTTCGGGGTACCTGGTGACTACGACCCGATCGGCGGTATCACGGTCGGGTACCGGGCAGATGACATCCCCGCGCAGAGCCCCCAGGTCACAGAGCGCCGCCGCGCCGCCGCCGATGTCGTGCATCGCGGGCAGTGGGGCCGCCACAGCTGATCGGTTAAGCACGTGGTTGTTGCCCACGGTTGGCTAGCAGCCGAGGTCTACGAGAAAGCCCTGGATAACTCGGAGCGCAGGTGTGCTGGGTGCGGGTCACCGCGTCAGGTCGCAGCCCGCAGCTCTGAGAGCCTGATGCTCAGATGAACCTGACGCGGTAGATCAACTGCGCCCAGCACGACAGCGGTGATCTGCTGGCCAACGGCTGGGTAATCCTGAGGGTCCACTGACTTGCCAGGATCCATGACACGCGAAAGCTCGACGAGCCCGATAACCGGATCGCCCAGATCGACGAAAACCCGAACGCATGATGGCTCAGCACCACGCCCGTCGCGACAACCCCGCTGGTGAAACGCGACTTCGCCGCTGCCCACTCTTCGCCGGTAGGTTTGCGGCACTCCCGAAGTGCACGCCACTCATCGGAGTCCGCCTCGTCCACGGCCACAAGGATGCCGCAGCATCCCGCCGAACACGACCGTCCCCCGAGCCCATCGTCGAGTAACTGCCGCATGGTGCGCGGCGGCCGCTGCCTGGTTCGGCGGCCGGCTGTGGCGCGGGACTTCGAATGGCTTGTGGCAAGGTATCTGCGTGGAGGAGCGATTGTGGTCCGCCTATGACCAGATGGCCGCAGATAGGTTTCATGACGCTTCATGATCGCCCAGCCACTGGGATGCCCGCTATGCCGCCGCTTGGGGCTGTTTGTCGAATGGTCACCAACGTGGTCGAGCCGGGACCGTGGCGGCGAGGCTGCCCAGGTGGCTGATCAGGGTGAGCGCGGGCAGCCGGGCGAGTGTGTCCGAGATCTCGCTGGACGCGTACCGGCGGTGTTCGGCGGTGGCGCGCGGGTCAAGCGCGACGCTGGCCTGGCTGTGCAGGAAGTTCAGCCGGCCGGCGATGTACATGCCGAACGACCGCTCGTCGCGTAGCCGACCGGGGCCGCCCGCTGCATGGTAACTGGCGAGGGTCCGCACGACTGCGGCGTCATCGGCCCGGCCGTCATCGGTGACGTGCCAGAACATCAGGAGCCCGGCGAGCTCCCGGTCCGGGCAGGCGGGCCCGGCGTCGTCCCAGTCGAGCAAGACCAGGTCGCCGGAGTCCTGGACCAGCACGTTGTCGGGGTGCAGGTCCCGGTGGCAGGTCACCAGCCGCTCCACGGCCGCGGGAGTTACCAGATCTGTCAGGTCGGCCAGCAGGCCGGCCTGCCGGGCCAGTGCCCGGCCCCAGTCGGCTCCCTGGGCTCGGGCGGCTGCTGCGAGCTCGTCCCAGCTGGCCGGCCCCGGCACCGTGTCGTACCACGGGTCAGCCGCACCTTGGGCCGGCGGGGCATGTGCGTGCAGCCGGCCGGTCAGGTCACCGATCCGGGTGGCGAGCCCGGGGTCGGCCAGGTCAGCGTGCACGCCGTCGATCCAGCGGTAGAGCCGCAGCCAGGTATCATCGCCGTCCGTCGGCAGCGGGACCACAAACCGGCCATCGGCGCCGGGCAGGCTGTCGGGCAGCCGGATCCCGGCTGCCCGCAGGTGCGCCGTGAACGCCACCTCCCGGCGTACCGACTCCTCGTCGGACCGCCGGAACAGTTCCTTGACCGCATAGCACTCGGTGCCCAAATCGAGGCACCAGATCCGTCCCGCCGCACCCCGCGACACCGCCATGATCGAGGCCCCAGGTCCTGCAGTCAGCCCGAACGCGGCGCAGACTTGCCCGACAGCCGTCCTGCCACTGTGGAACACGCACCCAGGCAACCATCAGCCGATGATCACGGCAACCGGATAATCCCTCGCCCTGCCAGGCGGCAGCGCGCCCACGCAAAAGACGTCCTTCTATGCCGCTCCCCGAGCGGCGCCGATCACCAGGCAGGTAGCAGGCTTTCGGTTCATGGCAAGGCGTCTGAGTTCGCCCTGTTCGGCAGCACCGGACCCGCCGGGACCCTGCCCTTCCCCCTCGCCGGCAACGGCACGCCCGCCGACATGCGCTACCCCTGGGACGAGTGAGCGGCGATGCCCGTACCGGATGACGCGGAGGAAGTGCTGTCGGCCGCCCTCATCCAGATCTCGGGCCACGCCGAGCGCATCAGCAAGCTGGATTCCCGCGAAGATGACCACTACCGCGACATCTCCTCGGGCCTTGCCGCCACCCAGGCCCGCCTCGACGAGATCGACCACGTCCTGGCCGCCGTCATCACCCAGCTCACCGACCACACGGCGAACGACCAGGATGACCAGCGCAGCCGGTACCAGCCGATCCCTGCCTCCCGGTGGTGGAAGCTGGCCGGATCCGACCGGCAGGCCGCCATCGACCGGCTGCGAGCCTGGGTCGAGCAGATCTACCGGCCCGGTTACGGGCGGCTGGCCGCGGCGCTCCCGCCCTGCTGGGAGCAGCACACGGCGTGCCTGTACACGCTCGACTGGCTGAGCGAACTATGGTCCGTGCTCTACCTCAGCCAGCACAGGGACGACCGGACAATCGCAGCCCAGGCCGAATGGCACACCCGCCTCCTCCCCGCGGCAGCCGAGCAGATGGCCTTCGAAACCACCGGCTGCCGCCACTCCCCCGGCACCACAACGCGGCCATCCTCCCCCGCGTCATTCCCTTTGCATAACGCAAACCGCCCTGGGATCTGAAGCACCCAACCGCTCCTGAGCACGCGCTGATCACATGTGACGCGGAAGGCCACCGGTCGCCTTCTTCCGACGGCAGTCTCAGCGATAGCGTGTCAGCACACCGGCGGCGGGCAGAATGACCGTCTCCGTGGCCGCGCCCAGTCACGAGCGGAGGAGCCTGAACGGTGGCCGCAGCACCACCCGACCCCCCGTTCACCTCGGCCGACGCATCCGCCACGTTAGCGGAGGCATGTTCCCTGGCAGGCCTCAGCAGCGACGAAGCCCAGCTCATCAGGCTCGGCGAGAACGCCATCTACCGCCTGGAACAGCAGCGAGTGGTCGTCAGGATCGCCCGCGGCATCGACATCCTCAAGGACGCCCAGAAGGAAGTCGCGGTCGCATCATGGCTCCGCGACGCCGCCCTGCCCGGAGCCGAGCCCACAGCACACGATCAGCCGATCGTGGTCCACGGCCGGCCCGTCACCTTCTGGAAGCTGATCGACGACAGCGGCACCGAGCCACCCCTCGAAGACCTAGCCCGCGTCCTGCGCCAGCTGCACAGCCTGCCGGTACCAGCCGGCCTTGCCCTGCCCGACTTCGACATCTTCGACCGGGTCTCCGAACGGATAGCAAAGTCCGCCGACCTCACCGACGCCGAACGTGAGTTCCTGACCGGACGCCTCTCTCGGCTCCGCCTCGACTACGCGAGTCTTGACTTCACGCTGCCCCGATCAGCCGTGCACGGAGACGCACACCAGGACAACCTGATCCAGCGACCGGACGGGAAGCTGATCCTCATCGACTTCGAACGATTCGCCTACGGCCCGCCCGAGTCCGACCTCGCGGTCACCGCGACCGAGCACCTGGTCGGCTGGCACACCGACGCGCAGTACGCGCGTTTCTGCGAAGCCTACGGATTCGACGTGATGAGCTGGGCAGGCTTCCCCATCCTCCGGGCCGTCAACGAGCTGAAAATGACAACCTGGCTGATGCAGAACGTTCGCGAGAGCGATCGCGTCGCCGAGGAGTTCCGCACCTGGCTGGCGTCACTTCACGACCGTAACGCGCCACGTACCTGGCAGCCGTTCTAGCTGACGCGATGTCGCGCGCGCACTGCGGGCAGCATCCCCGGAGCCTGTAACACCCGTATTCCATGCGGGCCGACTGGCCGCAGAACTCGCCCTGCGCGACGAGCGCGCCGCTGGAAAGCACGACACCCTCGATGCCCTTAACCCGCCGGAGAAGCGGCCGGATGAAGCGGCCGATCTCATCGATGAACTCGTAGTCCCGCACGGACCACGGCGTGAACTACCACATGCCGTCGCGGACGTCGGCCCGCAGCCACCCTTCCCCCGCTGCGGATGCCTGGCCATCTTTCTGAGGCAAGCTTCGCCTCAGTACGGGCCAACCCTTCCTACCTCAACGGCTCCGAGCAGCTCATAGGGTGGTGCTTCCAAGAGGTAGCACCCGCACGCGGGCTCCGTGGAAGTCAACGGGCTGTTCCTGGCCGATGGCCGCCGCTTGTGCAGCCGCCTCGATCAGCCGGAGCAGCTCAGCGGGCGCGCCGTCGTCTAGGCGCTCGCCGGGGTCTCCGCTAACGCCGACGTCGCGCCTCCAGCTGGTGTTCCTGGTCTGGGCCATGAGCCAGTCCCAGTACCCGGCGGCTTCCTGTCCCCGCTGGTCGCGGAGGATGATGAACGTCTCGACCCTGGAGCAGCTGCCCGTCCTGGCGCAAGATCACATCGCTCGGGCGCTTGTGAGGGATATGACTTCGAGGGCTGGGGCGAAACCTGCGTGTGCCGGATGTACCACCCTGTGGGGAGGTCGGCACGGACGCTCATCGCCGACGGCCCGGCCGCCCGGTCACGCTGGCTGGCGTTCCCGGGGGCCGGGCCGACAGGTTAGGGCTACCCGCCCTGTTGCAGGAAATCGTTAGCGATGTCGGCCTGGCCCTGGCTGTTGGG
Source organism: uncultured Actinomycetota bacterium (assembly GCA_963850875.1). Taxonomy (GTDB): domain Bacteria; phylum Actinomycetota; class Actinomycetes; order Streptosporangiales; family Streptosporangiaceae; genus Chersky-822. The sequence continues at coordinate 810,905 of CAWKNA010000001.1, read as the reverse complement.
GTGCGGCAGGCAGTTTGAATCGAAGGTGATGGTAACGCTGCCGCTTGCGTTCTTCTTGTGGAAGGAATCCGTGATCATCTTGTGCACCTCGGCCTTCGGTACGGGCGCCGGGCAGATGGTGTCCCCGCTGAATGACAGATGGTCGGTGTAGGTATTCGTGCCCAGCAGGGGCACGGACACAGTCAGGGATGCGTCGACCGTGAGCGTTGGCAGGAAGATCAGTTGGCTGCCTGATGCGGCGCAAAAGCCGTGGCCTTCCAGGTCGCTTGTGCCAACCACCGTCGCATTTCCGGCTGCTGCCACCGCATCGATGGTGGAGTTGAGCTGGTCTATGATGCTCTGCGCGTCGGTGTAGAGCCGTGTCTGGGCGGCGCGGGCGAGGTTCAGGAATGCGTCCTTCGCGAGGAAGTAGCTAGTTAGCTCTTCCGCCCAGCTGACGCCGTGCGCGTGCGCGTACGCTAGCGCTAGTGCCTGGCTCAGCAGGCAAGGCGTGTCGGCCGGTCCAGGCGGAGCGGGGAACGGGTTGTAGTAGTTCATCATCAGGATCTTGGCGTGCGGATACATGCCCGTTATCGCGGTCAGGTCGGTGGTGAGCGCCTCTTTGAGCGCGGCGAGGTGCGGGGTGAGCGAGTTCTGGCTGCACGGATCGGAACCCGAAGTCAAAAGCAGGTCGGGGTTCTTCGGGTTCAGGATCTCTCGGAAGCAGTCGCTGAAGTCAATGTCGTTGGCTCCGACGGTTAGGGTGACGATGCCGGGCGTGAAGCCGGACGGCACGTGGCTGATCTGCCAGTTGACCGAGTGGCCGGGGCAGCCGTGCTCGGCGCTGCTGGCGCATGCGCCTTCGACTGCCAGGTCAGTGCCCTGCACGCCGAGCGCTCCGGCGAGGAGCAGCGGATATGCGAGCGGGTTGTCCCCCTTGCCTTCCGACGCCCCGAGGCCGTAGCCGGCGGCGACGGAGTCGCCAAGGCCGAGGACCGGGCCGGGCACGGGTATCACCTGGACCTGCATCAGGTCGTAGCTCGATGGGTTGACGCTCTCGATCTGCCAGAGGGTGTCGAAGGAGAGCTGTGAGTTGCTGCTCGCGAGGGTGAAAGGTGCGGATGTGATGGTACCGGCGTTGGCCGAGCTGTCTGTGCAGTCATCCACCGGGTTCGGCGACTGGTAGGTGCCGGTGGCGTCGTTGCCGTACCACCACGCCGGGCCGCCGAGCGTCGCATCACGGCGGTCGGTGACATGCCAGCCGGGGGCGGTGCCAAATTCGCTGCTTGCGGTGAACATCGCATCGCCGTCCGCCACTGGGTCCGAGAAGACGGTGACGGGCGACCCGGACGCGGTCCCGGTGACCTTGATATTCTTTACGTACCAGCCCTCGAAGTCATTGTAAAGCGAGTCGTTGGTGGTGAAGTTAAATCTTAGCTCTACCGTCTGGCCGTCGAACGCGCTCAGGTCAACGGTGTCGTGCACGGCCTGCGGAACCCCCTGGAAACCGGTGCCAGAGGAATACGGATCCTGGCAGTTTCCGCCTGGTGGATCGGTGGTCGGATTGAGCTGCTGAACGGTAACGGGCTGCTGCTCGATCGCCGCCGACGCCGGGATGGCGACGGTGCTACCCTGGATGGCGATTGCGGCTAACACGAAAGCTGCGGCGCCTGCTGCTGTCCGCATGCGTCCTGCCTGCATCATTTGTGAATTCCTCCCCTGAATTCGTCCTATTGCGCCTGGATTACACCCGCTACGGCGCCGTTTGCTACGGCTGAGTGTAGGGGTGCGCAATTTCGCACATCACTTACCCGCACGACAGACAACTGTGGCCATCCGCTGGTAAACCAGCAAGGGCCGCTCGGCGGCTTTTTCTGCGTGCTGAGTGTCGGCGCTCACGTTATTGAGCAGTGGTGTTGCTCACGTAATTGACCAGGTCCTGGTCTGGTTCTGTTTTACGGGTGGCCCGGCCGGTTGTCGTCGTACTACGCCGACCGGGTCGTTTTCTGGGCCGGTAGCTGGATCCGTTCATGTAGAAGCCTCAACACGTTCGCGTCACCCTCTTGCTCACCTACTCCGGCAGCACCGGCACCACTATCGAGCCCATCGCCAGGACTGGCCATCACTACTCAGCCGATCGCCACCCCGCGTGGGCAACAACCGCGCCACATCCCTCTTGTACTGGCAGCGAGCGTGCCGGGCTGAAATGACGACCCGCCACCATGGCAGCCGTTCTCGCCCTGAGCAGCAAGCCCGAGGCGATCGTGCTCACCGGCTACCTCACAAGCAGCAGAACGGCGGACTACCTGGTGGCCGCATCATCCGGCGGAAGGGTCCGCGCCGCCTTCGACAGGCGAGCGGCGCAGCGGCGGCCAGGAGCAGCCATCCGCGCATTCGCCGTCCGGATGCGGCCCACCAGGAACCGGGCGGCAGGCGGTGAGCTCCGCATCCAACCGATAGCTGCGCTCACGTCTCGTCCCGGACCAGCGCCCAGCGCAGAAGGAAGTCCATGCCATCCGCGCCCGGACTTGCTGTGCCGGCACGCGGTCACGGCCGGCATGCCGCGCCCTGACGCACATGCAGCCGGGGACAACCACCCCCCGGCCGGTCGCTGAGCAAGCCAGATTCACAGCGCAGCAGACATTCCCCGGGGCAGACGGCAGCCAATGATCCGGTACATCCACGTCGGCCCGCACATGCAAACGCTAGCCGATTACCGAACGTCATCCCCCGGCGGTACGCTGCGACGCCGTAATCAAGTCGTACAAGATATTTCCAGACCGACGCTGGTCATCTGGCGATAATATCGAACACGCGGTTCGCCCGCAGGGTGCTCGGTGAGTTCGGATCAGCACGCCGGAATGGTTAATCTGGGCGCCCGATCTCGACAGTTTAGCGAGTCTGCTCCCGCTCGTAATCGTTATGTGCCGAAAGCGGAGCTACAATGCCCAGCCGATTCTCACTCTCGGTGATGGCCGTCGTTCCAGGCTTGGTCGTTGTCACTGGCCAACCACGGGCTATGATGTTCACTGAGGCTGTCGACCTTGAGCAGAACACACTCCCGGTCTCGCGTCGTGCTCAAGACAGGTGGGACCGTACGTTTGCAGGGGATAAGGGCTCAAACAATCCTGATGGACGTATACCTATCGACCACGAGGTGCCTGAAGGCACGGACGTCCCTTTCGCCATCGTAGGCATCCAGGTCTGCGCATAGATCGCGGATGTAGCGAAGGTACCGCTGCGATTTAAGGCTGCCCGCCAGCCCGATCGCTTCTGTTGCGACGGCGATGGCCTGGGCGGGTTCACGCTGCTGGACGAAGCTGGCGGCGTGGACGAGCCGGACGAAGGCAAGCGTCCGCGTGTAGGACGGGTCGCACAGTTCCACGGCGCCGGTGATGAACTCCTGCGTCATCCGGGGGTTCCGGAGATCGCGGAAGCAGTGCGCTTCCTCGCCTGCCAGTTCGGCGGCGTCGAAGTAGCTGATCCAATCAGGGTCATCGGCGACGTTGCGGCGCTGAAAGAACTTCTCCGCGTCGCGCAGGGCGCGCGAGCATGCGGCATCGTCGCTGTTTCCGGCGTGTCCGCGCGCTTCCATGGCGAGGAACATGGCCATGGTGGTCGCGGTGGCGGCGCCTCTTGATCCTTCCTGGGCGGCCCTGGCTAACTGGACTGCCTGGTCGAAGTTGCCCAGATAGTTGGCCTGGTGGCTCATGCTCGCCAGTAGCCGGCCTCCCATCATGCGGTCGTCGGCTGCCTGGGCGAGCCTGAGCCCCTGGATGAAGTACCGCTGAGCGTGACGGCCGATATCGTACGCGGTCCAGCCCAGAAGCTCAGCGACCTGCGAAGCGGCGCAGTATAGCTGCCGCCCGACGTGGTCGGTGAACCTGCCGTCCAGCAAGGGGCACACGTCGTTGGCGAAGTACTGGGCGAGGGCTGCCCGGGCATGGCCGCCGCCGAACTGGAAGTCCATCTGCATGAAGAGCTGCACGGTGGTCCGTATGGCCTGCACATCTGAGTCGCCGGCTTGTAATCTTCCGCCAGCTCGCGCCGGCAATGGCTCCGGCCGTGATAGGAGCCAGCCGAGCATTGTCTGAGGCCACGCGGCCGGGACGATGCCAGCCCCTAACGCTGAGGACGTCTTCGGCCAGCTCGCGGCGGGTAAGACCATACAGCCGCTGGCCCGCCGTGGGCCCGTCGGCCGGATAGTCCAGCGCGTCATCCAGGGTGTCCGCGGTGGCCACACCGGCCATGCCGATGTCGTCGAGCGAGAACGACACACCGGCCTTGCTGCTGAGAGCCAGCGCGATGAACCGTGCGGTCGCGGGCCGCGGGACGACGCCTTTCAGCCATCGGCCGACATCGACGTGGGTGCACCTCAGGATGGTGCCGTGTTCCTGGGCGACGCGCTGGACGCGAGCCGCGAGGCTGGTATTGGAGCAGCCGGCTCGGCGCATGGCCTGGGCGAGCCGGGCGTTCGGCTCTCGCGCCATACTCTCGCCCCTTGGCTATACCGACAGGCTGGACTTTCTCACCGTTTATCTTTCCAGGTCACGGCGAAAATCACCCCCCAAATCACCCCCTGAGCACATAGTCACGGGGCCGATCACACTGCCGCGAGCCCCCCGGCCTCAGGTTGCCTGGCTTCAGGCCGAGGTCGCGCGAGACGGACTGGGCCGGAACTGGTGCTGACGACACGCACCAGGACTTGATCTACAGGCAGATCGGAGTTCCAGTGACCAGCTCATATAGCCCGGACCACCGGACCGAAGAAAGAACGAACGAACCCAGCCAGCAGATGTCACCTCCCGGTGTCATCGCAGGCGCTGTCCTGCGCTCGGCTCGCCGATCGGCAGGACTCAGTCCGGCTCAGCTGGCTGCGGCAGCCGATGTCAGCGAGGCCACCGTCCTCTCCTGGGATTCGGGCTCCAGCCCGATTGCATCGGTCCCTCTGCTCCAGGTCGAGCGGATTGAAGGCGAGCTGCTGGCCGCGGGAGCGGACCATCGGCTTGTCGCGGACCTGGCTGTCGCGGCCTGGTGCGACCTGGTGATCCAGGCGGTCGCCGGCTCCGAGGACATCAGCTGTCTGCTGGCTGACCCGTTAGCGCGCGAGGATGCGTTCGGCGAGCTGCTCGCCTGGTCTATCGCCGACCAGCGGCCCGCCCGGTACCAGGCGTTCGCCAATCCCGGGCGGCTGCTCCCGACCGCCGGCCTGACCCTGATCACGGCGGTCGTGCAGGTTCTGGACACGGTCGGCACCGGCCGGCCGACCGACATGTGATTCATGATTCCAGGACGCTGGCCGCTGGCTGACGTGTATTCAATTGCCGGCTGGCTGTGGCAAGCAATGATGGCGTCAGGCCACGCTGTTCGCATGCCACTACCAGGCGCGCTGGCGCAAGCGGGCGTGATCGACGCCAGGGCTGATGGCCCATCCGGCCCGAACGCGGCCGGAATTCATGACGCTCTCCTCGGCGGCCGGTGCCATCGGGCCGCTGACCTGGAAGTCGCCGGGGAACTGCTCCGACTCGTTCCCGGCGCGGTCACGGCGGCGTACCAGAACAGGGATTTCGTGCGACGCGCTGTCGAGTTCCTCGCCTGCCAGGCTGGGATGCGGCAGTTCCTGGTTATCGGGATGGGCCTGCCCGCTCAGCGCAACGTCCATGATGTCGCGCACCGGACGGCACCGGGTGCCCGGGTGATCTACGTCGACAACGATCGTTTCGTTCTCTCTCACGCACGCGAGTTACTGGCGGACCAGCCGCTGGCCGCCGTGATCGGCCACGATCTGCGTGACCCTGCTGGCATAGCGCGCCATCCCGAACTGACGGCGCTCATCGACATGGACCAGCCGGTGGCGGTCCTGATGACGTCGGTCCTGCCGTTCATCGAAGACGACGACTGCCCCCACGCCATCGTCAGAGCCATCACCGAAGCGCTGGCGCCCGGCAGCTACCTGGTGTTGTCGCATGTCACCGGCGACTATGTGGCAGCCGATGTCACTCGTCGCGTCCGCGAGCTGTACCGCGGCGCGGGGACGCCGTTCGTCCCCCGGACCTACGCGCAGGTTCGGAACTTCCTGGCTGGACTGCGGGTCGTGCCGCCCGGCCTGGTCAACGGCCCGGCATGGCGTGCGGGGCACGCGGCAGCCGAACCGCGGCGGGCCATCTTCTATGCCGGCGTGGGCAGGAAATGACATTCGCCGGGCCGATCGGCTCGCCCCAGACGCAACCCGCCCCGCTGGCAGCTGCCACCGGGATTCTGATGGTTCTCCCCCAGTACTGCACTGGCCGTCCGGACTACCGGCGCTGTGGCCATGGACTGGCATGGTGGCGGGCGTCAATGGCCTGGGTCATGAGCATGGCCCGGTCTGCGGGGCTGGTCCAGGCCAAAGTGGGCGGTGCCGCGGAGCATATCTACCCGGCCGAAGGGCTGCGGATGCTTGGTTTCCTGTGCCGCCAGGCCCTTAACTGATGCGCCGCTCAGCGTTCCACGCTGTTCGGCACTGTTCAGCTTCGTAGTTGTCATTTGCTCGTCATTGCATTCTAGATTTTGCTATTTGCAGGCCACATCGTTGACCCGTGGCCAACCGGAATGACATGACCCGCTCTGCCGCCGCGCGGACATCCGGCAGACATCCATTCACGGTCAGGTGCGCAGCCCAGTGGCCCAGCAGCCAGTGGCCCATTGACCGAGAAGGGATGACATGAGAACCGGGACAACGCTCCTGGGCAGCCTGACGATTCCGGGCCAGCCCGAGTGCCTGCGCGCCGCTCGTGCCTTCGTCGCCGACACACTCGGCCGTGACTCCCCTGGCACCGAGGTCGCCGTGCTGCTGGCCAGTGAGCTGATCAGCAACGCCATGCAGCACAGCGACTCCCGCCACGACGGCGGGACAATCACCACACACCTGATCGCCGTCCCCGAGGGCATCCGCGCCGAGATCATGGACGCCGGCGGCCAGACGGTCCCATCCTTGCGGCCTGTCCAGCCGGGCCAGCCAGATCTGGCCGAAAGCGGACGCGGCCTTCAGCTGGTCGACGTGCTGGCCGCGCGGTGGGGTTATAGCTGCGACGAGGCCGCCACTGTCACCTGGTTCGAACTCTGCACGCCGGCAACGGAGTGACGCTGGCCAGTTCATACGAGTCACATGCCGCGCATGGCCGGAGGTGACGAAGACGGCGGAGCCAGATGCCATCCGTGGGCTGCGCCGCGAACTGGGACGCCAGCTGGCCGTGGCACGTGCGGCGGCGGGCTACACCCAGGGCGAATTCGCCCAGCGGATCAGCTATGCCCGCAGCACGATATCGACGGTGGAAAGCGGTGTCCAGCGCGCCGGAAGGTCGTTCTGGGACGCGTGTGACAGAGCGCTCAGGACCGGCGGGACGTTCGCGCGCGGATACGAGCGAATCCGTGCCGAACGAGCAGCTGTCCGCCAGGCCGTCTTCGATCTGTCGCTGACGGCAGGATCGCCGGCGGAGAGCTTGCGCGCGGCTACCGTTGCGGATGCGCTGATAGCGTTCGAGGCGCTTGGCTGGCCGACAGCTTCGCAGGGTGGCATGGCAGAGCTGGTGACCGGGACTGTCCTGGATGCGCTTGAGGTCCCGCAGGCAGCGGGAGAACTGGCGGCTTGCTGGTGGCGGTGCACTGGCGGTGCGGCTGATCAGGTCCGGGGCCTGCCGGAGCTGCCCGATCCGGCGCGGGCGCTGGCCGCGATCGCCTGCGCGGGCCGGTTTTTCTTCCTGGTGGCGGCGGGTTCTTGCCCGTGGTCCGGGAACGACGTCGCCGCCCGGCCCGCGCGTGCTTACGACGCACCGCTGATCGGCTGGCATTCGACGGGCAGCAGGATCCCCGCCCCGCCGTCGGCTGGCAGCGGCGGGCACCCGGCCGCCTGGGCGCATCTGCCCTCAGGGGAGATAGACCTTGCCTGCCCGATCTTCCTGCTCGACCTGCTGGCCAGGGCCGTCGCCGCCACCCGGCACCCGCGCGCTATCGCGCTGCCCGGCGGCGTTCTGGCCGTTCCCGCTGCCGGTTTACGGGCCGGCCCAGCCCCAGCCGGACGACTCCGCAGGGCAGCCGTCAGAAGGATCTAGCCTTCGATAGCCGCGGCAGGGAGTTCCTCCCCGAAGCCATGCACGCAGACGACGCGGCAGCAGGCCGGGCATTCGCCCCGCAGGCAGCGTCCGGCGGCGTCGCAGCCGCACGGCGCGTCACGCTCCGGGCAGTCCTCGAACCCAGCGTGCCCATGGCGGTCGACCGGCGGCAGCGCGTTCCAGCCCGCTAGCCAGAGAAATGTCTCCATCAGCGACTCCAGGCGCCCGGCGCGGAAGGAGTCGCCAGCGTCCCGCGCCAGGTCGATGCCGGTCATTCCGCGGCAGGCATCCAGCGAGACCTCGCGGAGCGCAGGCCGCCCGAAGACCCGCCGGCCAGACAGCGGGCCCTCGCTCGCTTCACCACAGGCCCAGGCCAGAAGCTCGGACGCGCCGAGAGCCCCGGCGCAGGCACGCCGGTCGGCCGCCCCGGCGGCCTCTTCTGGCCGCGGACTGCGGTACTTCGCTAGCTGTGCCCAGAAGTAGACCTCCTCGATGCGCGCACGGTCGTGCGGATACGCGGCTCCGTCGGTCATGTGCAGATCGCTCGGTCCGGCGTTCCATAGCGGAAGGGAGTCGATCTCTCCGGCAAGCCACTGCAGATGGCTTCCGGCAGCTCGTCCAGGAGCTTCAGGATGCTCATGCCGATGCCATTTGCTTCTCCCAGCCTCGGGCGCCGGGCCAGCACGCTGACTGACGCATCTGTTCCGGCTGATCGCCCGGGCACCATTGTCTCGCCTGCGATCTCGTTCATGCTCGTTCTGCTTCGAAGGCAGCAGTGCGTTCATTCGCGTGCCTGAGGATCCCGCTGGCCGGTACCACATCTGGCCTGGGCGGCTGGATGATGGCCGCACGATCACGCCTGGCCAGGACGCTCCAGGCGGGGCCGAGGTCCATGGCCTCGTGGTCCTCGCCTGGCACACGGGTACCTCGCAGCTCGTCGATCTTCGCCTGCGCTGTGCGGGCATTGTCGCGGATCCGCGTGACCCGCTCCGGAAGGACATCGAGCGGCACTTCAGGGGTGACAGGCAGCCTCTGCTGACCGTAGATCACGTTCCGTGCATTAATCATCGAAGGCTCTTCGCTCGCAGGTTCCGGGGCTGCGCCGGCGAGGTGCACGGCACCGTCAAGAGTCGGCTGAACCCAGACGTCCCGGCCGCGCGGGCGCTGCGGCCGCGAGCCGGGGACGGCATCAGGCTCGGCGGACCTGAGGGGTTCCAGATGCTGATCGGGGTGGCGGCGGCGGAGTTCAAGGTCGGCTGCCATGGCAATCCTGCGGGTCGGTTCGGTCAGCGCCGCCCACTGGTTCCGGGTTTCCTGCGCGGCGGCGAGCGCCTCCGCGATCGTGGTGGCCCTGGCCTGCATGGCTCGCCAGGCCCTGGCTAGCTGCTGGTGCCTCTGGGCGGACTCGGGACTCCGGGCGGCACGCGTCTCGTAGTGCTCTCGGATGGCGTTCTCAAGCGCGGTGCGGGCCTGGAGCCGGGCCAGGCGCAGATGCTCGCCCGCGTATGGCGGCGCCCAGCCGGTCTCCTGCTCGTAGGTGGCGCGCTGCAGCCGCAGCTGTGCGTCGCTGTACCCGCGCATGTCGATGCCGTCGACCTTGCCGAGCGCCTCGAACGCGCAGTGCCAGTCAGCCCTGGCCTCTGGCGATGTCCTGCCTGGCTCGGGGCCGATCGCGTCACCCGGCGCGCTGTAGCCGTACAGCTCGCGGTAGGCACCTATCCTCGCTGCCCGCAGCCCCCATCCCAGCCGCCTGGCCGGGTCCGCCGGGACGTCACCGAGCGCCCTGGTCGCCCACAAGGGCCGGGTCTGCGCGGCGTGCTCACCGATGCGGCGGACCCTGTCATCCATCGCGGCGGCGAGTTCTGCCATGAACCTGTCCAGGTCCGGGTCGCCCATCTCCGGCAGCCGCTGCGACCACGAGCCCCGGGCCTGCGGCACGGCGTGCTGCAGCATCTGCCGCACCCGTGCGTCGATGACGCGGGCGATGTCCCTGGCGTCGTAAAGCGACCGTGACGCTATCGCCGCCTGGAGCACCTGCCCGGCGTCCAGTCCGGCACCTTCGGCCTCGCGAAGCGAACGCCATAGCCACGTGCACGCCCTGTCGGCGAGGGCCGCAGCGGCATCCTCGGCCGTGAGATTCTGCCGCAGGGCCGCCTCGAACCTGACTCTCTGCGCCCGCCGGGCCAGGTCGTACCAGATCGAGCCGAGGACTCCGAGATGGTCGGCGCCAGACAGCTCTGCCCGCAGCGTCTCCGTCGCTGACAACACGGTGCCGTCCCGCTGCAGCACCTCGGTGAGCACTGACACCGGATCGCGCTGCGGCCAGTCGTGGCCGGCGCGGCGCCGCCCCGGCTCCACCTCGCACCACCCGGTCCGCCAGGTCCGCCAGCAGCCGCTCGAATACGTCACGCTCGATGATCTGCCCCGCCCGGAAACCGAGGTCGGCCAGGCCCGCGCCGCGCCACCGGCCAGGCGGCTCACCGCCCTTCCCGGTCGGCGAGAGGTAATACCCAGTGGCGGCCTGGCCAGCTCGCCCGCATTCCGCCGATGTGCCGATCTGCCGCCACGGGTACGACGCGTCATGCCCCGGCGAAATCGTGATAATGCCCGCCAGCATTCCTCACCTCCCTCCGCGCCTGTCTGGCTTATCCGCGATATTGAACCGAGCGGCATTTCGTGATCTTGTTTTGCCAAGATCATTAGTAATGCCTAGGTGTGAAGGCTTGCGGATGGCTTTGGTTGTGGCGAGAAATGAGGAGGCATGCAGGCGGGGAAAGGGGCAGCAGCAGCGGAGCACGTACGGATGAGCGGAGAGCACGTTCGGACGAGGATGGGCGGGCGCGTATAAAGCGTTTACGGCTCGTCCGACCGGACCGGCGGGCCGCAGCGCCGGTGTTCGTTTCCGTCCGCCATTGCCGCCTTCCCTGCCGGGCCAGTTTTCCGGCACCGTTGAGATGCTGGCCGAACTGCCGGGGAGGCACGTAAGACGATGGATCGGGGATTCGCTCCTGCTGACATTGATACGAGCAGACCGCACACCGCGCGCATGTACAACTACTTCCTCGGCGGCAAAGACAACTACGAGGTGGACCGGGCGGCGGCGCAGGAGGTGCTCCGCGCCGCACCGGAGGCCGGGGACATCGCCCGGCACAACCGGGCGTTTCTCCAGCGGGCTGTCCGGTTCCTGGTCTGCGAGCGCGGTATCCGCCAGATCCTCGACATCGGCACGGGAATCCCCTCCGCCGGCAATGTGCACGAGGTAGCCCAGCAGTTCGACCCCGGCGTCCGTGTGGTGTACGTCGACAACGACCCGATCGTCCACGTCCACGCCCAGGCGCTGCTGACCGGAGCGGGCCCGACCGGGATTGTCCTGGCTGACCTCCGCGAACCCGAGGCCATCCTCACCCACCCGGCGGTCACGGAACTGATCGACTTCAGCCAGCCCGTCGCTGTCCTGCTGATCGCGATCCTGCACTTCCTGACCGAGGACGAGGACCCGGCGCGGATCGTCGCCACGTTCCGGGATTTCATGGCGAACGGAAGCTACCTCGCACTGTCGCACGCCACCGCTGACCTGCGGCCCGAGGTCGCGGCGAACGCCGCCGCGGTGTACGACCGAGCGACCTCCCGCGCGACGCTGCGCAGCCACGCGGAAGTCTCAGCGTTCTTCGATGGGTTCGATCTCGAGGAGCCGGGACTGGTGCAAGTGCCGCGGTGGCGTCCTGACCAGCGGCCGCCCCGGAACCTGGACAAGATCTGGATCTACGGCGGTGTGGGCCGCAAGGTCAGCTCGGACCACTGACGCCCGATCAGGCGGAACCGCTTGGCAGGCTGTGAAGGTCAGCGACGACAGTCTCGCGGCAGAACTGCTCGATCCGCTCGTCAAGTTCGCGTGCCTGAGCAGAGCCATGGTAGATCGGCTGGGCAAGCTCGTTGCGAACGCGCACGAAGCACTGCGGCAGGCTGCTCACCCGCCGACTCGGGGGAAGAGCAAGGACCGGATCCGCAGCGACAACCGCCGCGTCAAGCCGTCCTGCCTTGAGGTCAGCGGTAGCAAGATCGATGCGTGCAGCCATCTGGCAGTAGTCGCTGTGCTGTTCGTCCGGTTCAGGCTCACTCTCGTAGAGCACTATGGCTCGTTCCAGCTCGGTAGCCGCATCGGCCCCGCCTTGCGGGATGTTGACGTACGTCGAACCGGCGAAGTAGTGCTGACTGGCCATCGAGAAGCTGAACTCGCCGCCGATTTCCAACAGGTCGTCATGGAAGTCACGTGCGCGAGCGTCGTGAGCGGTGAGCACCGCTTGGCGGGCCTCGGCAGCGTCGCCAACCTGCGCAGCCGCCCGGGCGTACACGAGGTGGAGCAGCGCGCCGTTCGGCCCATCGTGGAGATACTCCAAGCCGGCCCGGGCAAGATCGCGGCAGCGCCAGGGCTGGCCGTTCCAGTAGGCGACATCGGCATGCAGCAAGCGCAGATGGCCCAGCAACGGCCGGTTGTCAATGGCGATCGCATACGCCCAGCCCGCACGGAGCAGCTCCTCTGCGCCAGCAGGACTGCCGAGATGCCAGGCCTCGGCAGCCATTAGCCCGTTCAGGCAGCCCAGCAGGAAGTACAGGTCAACCTGATCCCGCGGCCATAGCCGCCGGTCCAGCGCGGCGTGCATGCGGTCCCGTACGCGGCGCATTTCCAGGAACACCGGGAAGGGCTCATCGGTCATGGACGCGCGGGACAGCCGGATCACGTCGGCCCGCAACTGTTCTAACGTTGCGTCGCCGATCTCGCGGTGTTCAGCCCGTTCGGCGTGCTCGCTGCTTTCGTGTGCCGCCATCAGCACCTCTCGCGTGATCCAGGACGTGCCCGGATCGTGGTCCCAGCTCCCACCGTAAGCGACGAAGGGCGCTGATGGCATGTCGGAGCTGGCCACCGAGCCCGCAGAATGCAGCACCGGACCTTCAACCGCCCGACTTGGTGTGAGCGCAGTGCCTGCCGTTTCCGTTGAGGCCTTCTGGGATAGCTGGTCACAGCCGAACTGTTCGAATGTGATGCCGAGCGCCCGGCAGTAGTACAGGCGGTAGCGTTCGGATACCCCGGCGCCGCGTTCCCATCGCCGGATCATGGCGATGAGGGTGTCGCTGGCTGGCAGCACGTCACCGGCGGCGGTGGCCGCGTCCCGGAGCTGGCGAGCCATTTCGGGTACCGCCCAGCTGCGGGATTGCCGCCGCTGGCGTAACCATCCGGAGAGAGTTTCTGACATGGGAATCCTTCGCTGACGGTGTCGGGGCTGGCGGCGTACGACGTTTTGCTGCCCGCCCGTGGCGAGCCGGGCAGTGCGGAGGTCCGCTAGCTGAGGAGGCAGTCGGCGAGCCCGGTCTTGGCGCCCTCGATGAACGCGCGGATCTCGCGTGCTGTCAAGATCAGGGCCGGACCGTCCGGGTCGGCGGACTGGCGGAGCGCCACCCGTCCGTCCGGGAGCTTCCTGGCTTCGAGGCAGCATCCGCCGTTGGTGGCGCTCCACGGCCTGGTCCAGCCGTCGGTACCGAGACTGGCGGCGCGCATGCCGTTATGAATGTGCTGTGTTTTCTGCATGTCAGGACTCCTTGCGGATGTCGTCGAGGATGGCCGCGGTCTGGCTGGCGGGGGCGGCCTGGGCCGCGATCCGGTCGAGTACTTCGATGTATGAGGCGACGTCGGCGGGCTTGTCGAGGTAGAACGCGCTGGTGAGGTGCTCCGCGTAGACGATGTCGGGCAGGTCGGGGCTGGGGAAGCGGAAGACGTAGAACAGGCCGCACATGGCGGGGTGGGCACCCGCCGCGTACGGCAGCACCTGCAGGGCGATGTTCGGCTCGCTGCTGGCGTCGATCAGGCGGTCCAGCTGTGCGCGCATGACCTGGCGGCCGCCGGCGGGGCGGCGCAGCGCGGCTTCGTCGATGACGAGCCATGCGCGGGGCGGATCAGGGCGGGTCAGCACACGCTGCCGGGCCATGCGGAGCGCAACCCTGCGGTCGATCTCGCCGGGGCTGGCAGCGCTGAAGCCCGCGACGATCAGCGCCCGGGCATAGTCCTCGGTCTGCAGCAGGCCGGGAACGCACTGCGGTTCGTAACCGCGGATCAGCTCGGCTGCCTGTTCCAGGCCGGGGAACGCACGGAACCAGGACGGCAGCACATCGCCGTAACTGTGCCACCAGCCGGGCTTGTTCGCCTCCCGGACCAGGTCCAGGAATGCGCAGATCTCGGCGTCCTCGGCAATGCCGTACGCCTGCAGCAGGCCCTTGACGCTGTGGAGTTTGAGGCCGCCCTCGGCTCGTTCCATGCGGCGGACGGTCCACGCGGACGTGTAAATGGCGTCGGCGGCCTGCTCATAGGATAGTCCGGCGTTTTCGCGGAGTGCCTGGAGCTGCCTGGCGATGATCATACGCAAAACTGTCGGGCCGCCCGGCGCCGTTTGTGGCATCCGCTACCTCCGGGTGGTTGACGCCTAAGCACAGTCTGCCACTTTTCATTGGCCACGAACCGCGCTGTTCGCTTTTGCCTGCCCCGGTGTTCTTCTTTGTTAGCTACTGCCTCCTTCATTTTGCTATTTGCAGTCGGCATGGTGGACGCGGCCAGCCAGAACCGCCGGGCACGCCAATTGTCACCGCAATGGCGGCGCCACGCCAGCCACGAGCGAGCTACCGCCAAACCTTGCCGTGACCCGTGCCGACAAATCCGCCGCGGGCTGGACGGCATTGTCTGGCGAGCCGCGCGGATACCGGTGGAACCCGTTACGGCGTCAGAGGAGAACCAGATGACGGATCAGCCATCATTAGCCGCAGTCGCGGGACGCTCGCCGGCCCCGGCCGCCCGGCTGGAGCCGGATGCGATCGGTGTCGCCCAGGACACCGTGATCGGGATGGCCTCAGCCGCCCCGGCGGTGTCGGTCGGGCTGACGATGGCCGCACTGGCCGCGGCAGCTGCTTACGCCAGCGGGCCGGTCATCGTCTTGACGGCGGTCCCGATGCTGATCATCGCCAACGCCTACCGGCGGCTGAACCTGTGGAACGCCAACTGCGGCGCGTCGTTCGAGTGGGTCGGCCGGGCGATCAGCCCGTACCTGGGGTTCCTGACCGGATGGCTGATGGTGATCGGCAGCATCATCGGGACGATCGGCCCGGTCGTGGTCCTGGGGCCGTCGGTCCTGGCCGTGTTCGGCGCGAACGCCACCAGCACGTGGCCGAATGTCGTGATCGGCACCGCCGTCATCGCGGTCATGCTCGTGATCGCCGTGGCCGGGATCCGCCTGACGGCGCGTACCCAGGTCGGGATGGGGCTGGTGGAGTATCTGATCCTGATCGGCTTCGCGGCCGCCGGGCTGGCGGTGGTGCTCGGCCATCATCCCGGCACCTTCCCGATCACGCGGGCCTGGCTCAGCCTGCGCGGGATCGGCGGGCACGGCAGCCTGTCGGCGGGGTTCCTGATCGCCGTGTTCATGTACACCGGCTGGGACGGGACAATATATGTCAACGAGGAGGTGAAGCACCGCCGGGCCAACCCGGGCCGGGCCGCGATCATGGCGGTCGCGTTCATCGCGGTGCTGTTCACCCTCTCGCAGGTGGCCCTGCAGGGTGTCGTGTCCCCGGCCCGGCTGCAGGCGAACGCACCCGACGCGCTGGTCTACACCGCGGGCGTCGTCGGTGGCGGCGGCTGGGCCAAGGTGATGGCGCTGGCGCTGGCGCTGTCGGTGACCGCCTCGACCGGCTGCGGCATCGTGCTCACCGCCCGGATGATCTACGGGATGGCCAGCCACCGGGTGCTGCCGCCGTTCCTGGCCAACGTGTCTCCCCGGTTCGCCACCCCGGTCCCGGCCAGCATCCTGGTCGGCCTGATCCTGGTCGTCGTCACCTGGCTGTACCTGCTCACCAGCACGGTCGCGAACGCCTTCACCCAGGTGATCGCCGTCACCGGCCTGCTCTATGCCGCGTTCTACGTCCTGACCGCGCTCGCCGCCATAACTTACTACCGGCGCCGCGTGATCACCCGCCCCTGGGATGCGCTGACCCTCGGGGTACTCCCGCTCGCTGCTACCGGCTTCCTCGTCTGGGTCATCGTCAAGTCCGTGCAAGCCGCGCCGGCGCCGCAGCGCTGGTCCCTGGTCGGCATCATCGGCGCCGGGCTGATCCTGATGCTCTGCGCACGCTTCGCCCTGCGATCTCCGTTCTTCCGGATCCCCCGCGAGAGCGACACCCGCAAGCACTGATCCCGTGGCTGGCACACCCTCGGCTCTGGCGGCACGGCCGCAGCGCTCCCGCTGCGCACCGGGACAGTTCCTCACCGCACCGTGAGACTGTGTCATGAGTCAAGAAGTTGGGAGAGTTTGATCTTGCTCGGGCCGGGATTCTCCATCTTTGGAGGGGCTCCTCATCGTGTTCGCGTGAGGCGTGGGTAGGCGACCGGAAGTGGGTCTGGCGCGGTGTGCGGCCTCCGATCAGGGGCGGCGGTCCGCAAGGACGCAGAACTCGTTCCCCTCTGGGTCGGCAAGTACGACCCAGCTCACATCGCCTTGGCCGACGTCGGCGTGTCGAGCACCTAGGTCGAGCAGGCGACTGACCTCTTCGTCTTGCTCCCTGTCGGTTGGGTTGACGTCGAGGTGGAGCCTGTTCTTGACGGTCTTGCCCTCGGGCACGTGCGCGAATGTCAACGTCGGTGGCACTGGGCCAAGGTGGTTCTTGCCTTCAGGCACCATAGGGGAGCCAATTATGACAATTCCGTCGTCTTCGTCTTGCACCTCGTAGTCAAGGACCGAGCACCAGAACCGGGCGAGACCGTTGGGATCGGCACAGTCGATCGCAAGCTCGGTGAACTTACTGGTCATGTCAGGACCTCCCAGTCAAGTAGCGGGTCCGCCAAAGGCCACACGCTAATCGCAGTGTTCGACGGCGAGGTAAGCCGCGCGTGGTGTGCGTTCGTCGAGGGCCTGGTGGGGCCGCAGAGTGTTGTAGGTGTGGCGGAACAGGTTGACTTCGACGGCCGGCCGAAGTCCGGCTACTGCATTCCTTCGAGACCTGTCCGGCGCTGCGACCGCCTGTGGCCGAGAGCTGCGACGCGCTGACCGACGGGCAGGCGCGTGCCTGGCTGAGCCTCGCCGCCCACTGGATCGGCGTCTCCGGTGCGACCCGTGACCTGCGGTTCTTCAATGCGGCGTTCAAGCTGCTCGGAGCCGTGCACGCCAGCCGGGCGAGCGAGTCCAGATCGGTGAGCAGCGAGGTCAGGCTCGTCGCGCAGCTCACCGCGACCGCCACAAGCGAGTTGTGCGGCCACCTAGCCAGCCACTTCCAGGCCGCCTGCGGTCCGGAGGTTTCCGCTAGCGACTGGCTGCCCGTTCGCCAGCCTGCTGCCACCTTCGCCGCGCGCCCGCCGCGGATCGTGCTGTTGGCTGGGCTTGGATCTGACACTGCCGGTCGGCTGGCCATCATGGCCGATGCCGTAGGCGTGCGCCTCGCGGCACTGTGCTGGTTCGCGCCACCGCGGCACGATCAGCAAGCCTCAAGTTACGACGATGCCTGGTATCCGGCTGCGTATCCGCCGCAAGCCACGTCGCCAGCACTGGCCGTGCCCATCGCTCAGGCCCGCGCCGACAGCTGGGACCGGGTGTCAGACATTCTTCTTGAGCACGACACCGACCTGGTCATTCTGGCCGACATGCCGATCGTGCCTGCCGGCGTGCTCGGCCTAGCTCGTGAGATCGTGGTCAACCTCGGCGGATCACCACTCCCGCGATGGCTCGGCGAGGTCACACGCCGAGGACACGTCGCCGTTCTTCAGACCAACGCCGACGAGAACGACACGGCAGACGCGGCGCGAGTGCTCGACTCGTTCTGCGGGCTCGGGCTAGCAGAGGCAGTAGTCGTTACGGTGGGCCGTGCGGGCGCGCTCTGCCGAACTAACGCAGGCGAGACCCTGACCGCGACGGCGAGAGCCGTGAACGTGCGGCAGGTGCAAGACGCTGGCGCAGCCTTCTCTGCCGCGTTCATCCACTCGCGTCATGACGGCGCCGATCTGGAGCAGGCACTGCGATTCGCCTGCGCGGCCGGCAGCCTGTGGTGCGGTCGCACCCACCACGGACCGCTGCCGCGCGACGATGAGATCACGACATTCGCAGACTCGGGCTAGCTGGCAGGCATCACGTCCAGGGCACTGGAGAGCTTGGCGGCGGCCCGCCAGACGTCGGGGCCGAAGCACCTGTTATTAGATGGCTCGCTCAGCGCGAACCACTGGACAGCCGAGAACTCGACCGGGTCCGGCATGATCGGCGCGGCCCGGTCGGCGGCGAACACGAACCACAGGCTCACGTCGATGTGGGAATTCTCGCCCAGCGTCTGGCACACCGAGAGGAAGAACGGGTCGTCGCCGAAGACCGGGTGAAACGGCGGGACATACCCCAGCTCCTCATCAAGCTCCCGGACCACCGTCCGCCGGGGATCCTCGCCGTCGTCAACATGACCGCCGGGCATTAAGAACGCGCGGGCCTTGGCGTGATGAACGTACATGATGGAAGCGGACTCCTCGTCCAGCAGCGCCGCGTAAACGGCCAGATGCTGCGCTGGCGTCGCGGGCTTGGCCAACCGGAACAACTGGGTTCCAGAGGCGATCCAGTCCAGGATCCATCGCTGGTCTCTGGCCTCACGCGTGTCATATGGGCGGACGCCTGCGACGAGATCACGGACGACCAATCGGGCCGAATCTGCAATGGCCTGCATCAACCTTCTCTCCTCCGATAGGCCAATACCGTTAGGCAGTGATTCAGGTGGAACGGCTTCATGTCAATGCGGCTCATCCTCGGCCGTACGCACGCCGGTACCCTACCGCCGCACCTGGGCTCTGAATGGCATGGTCGGCTTCGGCGTGGCGAGGATGCTCAGAGACCCATTTCCGGTCTATCGCTGCCATTCAAGATCGCGTGGCGAGCGACTGGCGCAACGGAGGTTGAGACGCGCCGTGCTACGCCGACTACGCGGGCGGCGGACGCTTCCGGCAGGTTCCCAAGCAGCAGCATCTGCATCCACGCCGGCTTCAACGCCGGCATCCGGGCCTACTTCCTGCGGCTCGCCGACCGGGAGTCACCCCGCGTGGCATGGCTAGATGCGACGCTCCCGGCTTAAACTGACCCGGCTAACCAGCGCACTGCTGCGCGAGACCGCGCACGGCCGCAACCAGGGAGCTGTATGACGCAGGTGCCGCTATGGGGCCGGGTCATCTTCTCCGACTGGCATGGCGTGCTCTCCCGCGACCCGTTCTGGCTCTCCATCCGCGGCAGCGCAACTCATCCGCTGTACGCACAACTCGAAGCGGGCATGGCCGGAGTATTCGCCAGCGAGCGGACCGCGAATGAGTGGATGACGGGCCTGCTCTCCTCCAGCCAGGTCATCGCTGGGATGGGAATCCGGCTCGACAAGCGATTCCGCGATGACTTCCTGGCCCGTCGCCTGGACCTCGACTGCTCAAGGATGCGCGTCAACGCCGACCTGTTCGCCGTGCTGCGAGCCATGCGGACCGAATCGATGGTCGTGATTGCGACCGACAACATGGACTGCTTCTCGCGTGCCTTCGCTCGCGCCCGCCGCAGCAGGCACCGTCGCGCCCCTGAGAGGGACACCCTGGCTGACTGGGCCGACATCTGCGACGACATCATCTGCTCCAGCGATGTCGCCACACTCAAGGCCGACGACCCCCGCACATTCTTCGGGACCTGGCTGGACCAGCATGGAATGCGGTTCGCCGACGCCGTGCTCATCGACGACCGCGCTGACAACTGTGCCGCGTTCGTCGAATGCGGCGGCACGGCCATCCAATGGAAATTGGGCACCAACCACATCGGTGACGCCACAGCGGCACTGAAACAGTGGCTCGACGCATCAGTCACCACCCGGTGAGCTAGCAGCTCAGGTGGTGCCCGGCCGACCGCCAAGCCGTGGTCGTAGGATGCGCCGGCTCCATAGGCAACCATCTGTGCGACACGTACCATTTGCTATAGGGCAAACAGCATCTTTCAATCTGATACCCAGACACAGGAACTGGTCAGAATAGGGCACAATCGCACCGCTAGTCACATTTTGTCGATCAATGCGTTAGCCACGCTCGCAAATAACATGCTGCCACGAATTCGCCTTTGGGTAGACATGCAACCCCGTCACTGCGGTACCGTGCGCATGATCCCGTTAAAAGGATAATGCGCACATCCGGGGAGGGCTAAATGTGGAATATGTCTGTCCATAAAGGGCGCAAGGGCAGTTACATCTTCAGGTTAGCTGGTCTCGCCGCATCCTTCGCACTAGTTCCCGCGCTGGGAATGACAGGCGGCTCGCTGGCCGATGCCGCCGGTGCTCGTTCCCATGCGACTCCTCGATCTGCCGGAACCGAGCGTGCATTGCACTTCGGTTACCTCGGCCCCCCAAGCGCGGTGAATAAGATCGGACTGTTTGCGGTGAGTGCGCCCCCACGCTCCACGCAAGCGTGGGCAGTGGGCGATGACGCCCCGTTCATGGCTTGCGGCGACGGATACGTCCTGCACTACAACGGGCGTTCCTGGTCCGATGTGAGGGCTGGCCTGGCCGCCAATGTCGGACTCTCCGGCGTAGCGGCAGTATCGACAAAGAAGATCTGGATCATCGGGAGCGCAGGAAAGTGCACCGCGTTGAAGCCCTATCTGGCGTACTCATCTGGAGGGGTCTTCAGAGCCTGGAACCTGGCGTGGCTGGGCAGCGCAGACCTGAACGCCATCTCCGCCGCTTCCCCCAAGGACATCTGGGTTGTCGGCTCTGTGCAGATCAGGCACACCGTACGGCCACTGGCATTGAACTGGAACGGCCGGTCCTGGCGGAGAATGCCGACCCCACCGGCAAGCGGCGGACTCACCTTCAACTCCGTCAGCGTCTCGGGCCCAGGGAATGTATGGCTCCTAGCCCACTCCAGCGGAGGCTCCACCTCGGAAGCAATCCACTGGAACGGCAAGCACTGGTCCGCTACGTACACCTTCCCGAGCAGCATCTACCTATCCGACGTGGCGACGTCCTCCAGAACACAGGCCTGGCTGGTCGGCTACGTCGTCAACGGGCCTTCCGGTACCTTCTCCGCGCACTGGAACGGCGCGAAATGGACCACTGTGGCCACGCCCACACTGAGCGTCCTTCTGAACGCGATCACGATGTCTGGCGCACGCACATGGGCCGTCGGTGAAATATTCGCGAACTCGACGTCCAGCGAGACCCTCCCGGAGGTCCTGTACTCGACAGGCGGTCGGTGGAAGAAAGAGGCCGCACCTGACGCAGGAGTCAGCCCATCGAATCAGTCTGCATTCTTCGGCGTGAGCGCGGCGTCATCCCAGTTCGTGGTGGCGGTCGGCCAGAACGGGATCATGTGCAGTAACGGCCCCGGATTCGCCGACGTCTACCGCAGTGGCACCTGGCACGCGACATCCGCGCTGGTCGGCTTGCGAGCCGGGCTACCGAGGGTGCCCGATTGCGGCGGGTAAGCGCACCGGCGTAGCGCCGCCGAGTGTTATGCACTCGGAGCTACCGGCCGATAACCCTTCGGTTCGTGGCCGATGCGACAGATGCCTACCTCGCACGTGAGGCGAAGGCGCGCATTAACATCGACCGGCAGCTTGCCGCGGCCGGCTGGGTCGTCCAGCACGCGGACCGGGCCAACGTCTCCGCTGGGCCTGGCGTGGCGGTGCGGGAGTTCAGCCTGGAGAAAGGCCATGGCCGCGTCGACTATTTGCTGTTCGTCAATGGCCAGCCGACCGGGGTGATCGAGGCCAAGCCCGAGGGGACCACTCTGGTCGAGGTCGAGCACCAGAGCGGGAAATACGTCGACGGCCTGCCCATCTGGATCCGGCCGCCGGTCTATCCGCTGCCGTTTATCTACGAGTCGACCGGCACCGAGACCAGCTTCACGAACGGCTACGACCCGGATGCCCGCAGCCGCCGCGTCTTCACCTTCCACCAGCCGGAGACTTTGGCCGAGTGGTCCCGCCAGATCGCCGCGGACAGCCAGGTGCCGACCTTACGAGCCCGGCTGCGGACGATGCCCGCGCTGGACAACCCGCTGCTCTGGGAGGTCCAGGCCCGAGCGATCCGCAATGTGGAAGAGTCACTGGCTGCGGACCGGCCAAGGGCGCTGATCCAGATGGCGACCGGATCGGGCAAAACGTTCACAGCAGCGAACATCTGCTACCGCCTGATCAGGCACGCCGACGCAAGCCGGATCCTGTTCCTAGTCGACCGGTCCAACCTGGGCAAGCAGGCGAAGCTGGAGTTCGACAAGTTCGTCATCGCCGAGACGCAGCGGAAGTTCCCGGCCGAGTACATCGTCCAGCACCTGACCTCGAACACGGTGGACCCGGCCGCACGGGTGTGCATCTCGACCCTGCAGCGGCTGTACTCGATCCTGCGCGGTGAGCCTGAGCTTGATCCTGAGCTGGACGAGCACTCGGCATACGAGCTGCCCGTCGCCGAACCGGTCCCGGTCGAGTACAGCAAGCTGCTGCCGCCCGAGACGTTCGACGTGATCATCGTCGATGAGTGCCACCGGTCGATCTACGGGGTGTGGCGGCAGGTGCTTGAGTACTTCGACGCGCACCTGATCGGCCTGACGGCGACCCCGACCAAGCAGACGTTCGGGTTCTTCAGGCAGAACCTGGTGATGGAGTACTCCCACGAGATGGCGGTCGCCGACCAGGTCAACGTTGACTTCACCGTCTACCGGATCCAGACCGCGATCACCAGCCGCGGCGGCGCGGTCGAGGCCGGGGACTGGGCCGGGTACCGGGACCGGATGACGCGGCAGATCCGCTGGGAGGCCGTCGACGAGGCGGTTCCGTATACGCCGGTGCAGCTGGACCGGGCCGTCGTTGCGCAGGATCAGATCCGCACCGTGATCACTGCATTCCGGGACAAGCTCTTTACTGAACTATTCCCAGGACGAAAGACGGTCCCTAAAACGCTGATCTTCGCGAAGGATGACTCGCACGCCGATGACATCGTGCAGATGGTCCGCGAAGTGTTCGGCAAGGGCAACGAGTTCGCCACCAAAATCACGTATCGGACCCGGGACGGCCGGCCTGAGGATCTGCTCCAGTCGTTCCGCAACTCGCTGTACCCGCGGATCGTGGTCACCGTCGACATGATCGCGACCGGCACCGACGTGAAGCCGCTGGAGTGCCTGCTGTTCATGCGCTCGGTGAAGAGCCGGACCTACTTCGAGCAGATGATCGGCCGCGGGGTGCGGGTCATCGACGACACCGACTTCCAGGCCGTCACCGACGACGCCCGGTCCAAGGACCGGTTCGTGGTCGTCGACGCGGTCGGCGTCACCGACACGTCCCTGATCGAGACCATCCAGCCGCTGGAACGCAAGCCGAACCAGAGCCTGCAGGCCCTGTTCAAGCTGATTGGCTTCGGCAGCAAGGACCCCGAGGTCGCCTCCAGCATCGCCGGCCGGCTCGCGCGGCTCGACAAGCGGCTCACCCGGGACGACCGCCAGGCGCTGACCGCGCTCGCCGATGGCCGGGACCTGGGAACGATCGCGCACCGGATCGTCGAGGCGCTCGACCCAGACAACCAGCTGGCCGCCGCCACGACCGGCGGTGCCGAACCCGGCCCAGTCGGTCTGGCCCAGGCCGCGACCACACTGATCGGCGAAGCGCTCACACCGCTAGCATCCAACCCTGGTCTGCGTCAAGCGATCCTTGATGTCCGCAGGTCCTACGAACAGACCATCGATGAGGCGTCCAAGGACGAGGTCCTATTCGCCGGCCACTCGCAGGCCGGGCGGGACAAGGCCGCCGCGATGATCTCCTCGTTCCGGCGGTACATCGAGGACAACCGCGACGACATCCGGGCACTGCAGCTCCTGTACAGCCGACCGCACCAGGAGCGGCTCACGTTCACCGAGATCAAAGAGCTGGCCCGGGCGATCGAGCGGCCCCCGTATCAGTGGACGCCGGAGAAACTCTGGCGCGCGTACGAGATGCTTGACCAGTCCAAGGTCCGCGGCTCAGGAGGGCAGATGCTGACCGATATCGTGTCCCTGGTCCGCTACGCGCTCCACCAGGACGACGAGCTGGTACCGTTCCGCGACCAGGTGGAGGAGAGGTACGCGGCCTGGCCGGAGTCTGTGCTTGTGCGGCGCTGACGCACCCTAGCGCCGGGAGGCTGCCCGTTCTCCGCCCGGTGCGCTTGTGGGATTTCTGTGGGGATCTTGGATAGTGAGAGCACTGCCTGCACCACGATGTTCCTCTTCTTCCTGCGGATTACGCAGGTGAGAGGGACTCCGCCTTACCGAGGATCGTGAGCCGGTGAGCGGGTTCGAACCGCTGACCTGCCGCTTACAAGGCGGCTGCTCTGCCAACTGAGCTACACCGGCGGGAGACTGCACGCATGTTAGCCGACCGCAGGCTTGGCGTGAGAACTAAGGCTCCGACCGCTGACTCGGCCACGGCCGCACCGGAAGGTCGTGCCGACGAGATATGCGCAGCGGCCGGGGGCAGTCATGGCTCATGCTGCCCCCGGACCGCGCCTCGTCGACGCGCGGAGCGCCGACGGAGTCTAAAGGGTCAGGCGCCACCCGGCACCGTGTCGATCCCTCCCATGACTGTTCATCAGTTGTGTACGCCGACCTGCGTGACAAGGGCAAGGCATAGGGGCGACTTCGGATCAAATCCGGTGAACGCCCGCGCGGCAATCCGGTATTGACGCAGTTCAGCGCATAGAACCGGGTGATTCGTGGAAAACTCTCGATAGTCTCGAAGAACACACCTACCAAGGACGAAGCCAGCATGGGACGACCGCAGGCCCCGCTGGAGCGGGATGGCTCGCCGGTGCGTGAGTTCGCGTTCTGGCTGCGCGATCTCCGCAACCGCTCAGGCCTGACCTACGAGCAGCTTGCGAAGAACTCGCACTACGCGACGAGCACCGTGCAGGAGGCCACCTCTGGGAGCCGGCTGCCGACCCTCAAGGTCGTCACGGCCTTCGTGCAGGCATGCAACGGAGACGCCGAGGCGTGGGGCGCGTACTGGACGCAGATCCGGCGCCTGCTTGACCCCGACGCGCCCGCGGATATCGCCAGGTCAGTGGTACCGCCATGGGCCAACAGCATCGGCACTGGCCGGTCCGCCATCGCCGCTAGGCGTACGGCACCGGATGAAGGGCTGGCTGATTCCGGCCAAACCGCGGTGGAGGACCCGGACCGGTGGTACGTGGAGTCGTTCACCGCCCTGCTCCGGCTGGACGCTGATCCGATCGAGGCGGTCGAGCAGCGGGCAATCGTCGCGTCCGTCGACGGCCTCAGCGAGCTGTCGACGTCGATCAGCGTCCCGCGCCATCCGGATGACACCGGTCAGAGACACCAGCTGGAGGCCGAGCTGCTGCATGGCGGGTCACTGGAGCTGCGCGAGCAACCCTACGAGAGCTTCTTCAGGAACGTCATCGTGCTCCCTGAGCCACTGCACACCGGGGAGCGGCATGAATACGCCCTGCGGCTGCGCATCCCCCGCGGGCAGCCGATGGCCGCTCACTATGTACACGTGCCGTTCCATCGCACCGACTACTTCGAGCTGCGAATCCGCTTCAACCCCGGGAGTCTGCCGCAGGCGATCTGGAAGCTGTCCGGCGCCCCGACCGCAGTCATCTACCAGCGCGGACCGTCCAGCCAGACCATAACCCCTGACCGGTTCGGCGAAGTCCATGTCGACTTCCGCGATCTGAGGCCGGGCCTCGGCTACGGCGTGTGCTGGCTGGACGAAGAGTCAGCCGGATAACTCCGCAAGCGGCGCGGCTCAGCGCGGTTGCCCGCCGATCGCGCCTGAGCGGCGGCAGGCCAACCTCGCCCTAATATCGCCCGGATGTCGCCCGGTTCACGTCCACCCACCAAGACGAGTCCTGCCTTTCACTAGCAATGCCTGGCCAGGATCGGCCCGGCAATGTCGGTGAAGGGAGGGACCGGATGCAGCCACACATCATCATCTTCCTGATCACGCTGCTGCACGGGCTCGTCTAAGCGGGCGGCGGGCTGATGGTCGGCACCGACGAGCCCGCCTCCGGCCAATGAGGAGCACCTGATCAGCGCAGTTCCTGACTCGATTCTGCGCAAGTCTGAATCAGCGCCGCGAAATAGCGGCCGCGGGACCCTTGGGTGGCGATCAGCCGCCCAGGGTCCTGACTCATGTCCATTGCGGCCCGCACCCGGCCCGGCCATGCTCGGCCTATGCCGCCGATTCCCGACGAACCTACGGTTGAGCAGATCATCGCGGACCTGCGCGTGCTCAGAGAGCGCGGGCTCGTCCGGCTGCGCCATACCGACCTTGGTGACCTGCGGAAGGCTGCGGCCAGAGCCGGCCTGACGGCGACGGCCGGCGGACACCAGGCCGTCGAGGCACTCCTACGCGCGGCCGTGCAGAATCTGGGCGGTGGCCAGCTCGGCTCGGCCGCCATGGCCACCTTCGGCCTGGACCGCGCCGAACGGGACCGGCCTGCCCAGGACCGCCGCCGCAAGGCCGCCCTGGTTTATGGCGTCAGCGTGGAGCGGTTCCGCAAGCACCATGAGCGGATCGTGATCGAACAGGTCGCCGAGGAGATACTCAAGCTCGTCCTGGAACCGGCCGCAACCCGACGGCCGGCTATCGGTCACCCGGAACTCGGCCGCCAGATCGTCCTGAACGGCCAGGTAGCCGATACCCATTTGAGGCTGGTCGTTCATGTCGAACCCGTCGAACTGCTGTCCGATGTCGACATCGTCGTCGTGCCACAGAACATCTACCTGGAGTTGCCGCCGCACTTCAAGTCCTCTGTCTCGGCCGCGATACGGCGGGCCGCCGCGGTCAAAAGCGCGGACGGCCAGATCGTCACTGACGTAGTGGCCGACGAGCTGCGGGCCTGGGTGAGCGAGCACGGGCGGCCTGGGCTGCCGGTGGCGGCGGGCACGGCCGTCGCGACCTCATCGGGTGAGATGGCGAGCCAGGGCGTGCGCAGGATCTATCACGTGGCCGTCACGACTCCGCGTCCTGGCACCAACGACTACGACGTGGAGCCGACGGCAATCGCTAACGGCGTGCGCAACGTGCTCACGATCGCGCGGCACGAGCGGCAGCTGTTCGACCCGGTCCTATGCTCCCTGGGATTTCCGCTGCTCGGGGCCGGCCGGGGCGGCCTGGATCCGGCTACCAGCTTCACCTGGCTGTGGTCGTCGCTGGAGCGCGACATCCGGGAGAATGGCCCGTGGGAGATCCATTTCATCACCCGCAAACAGGCCCTGGCCGATCTGATCGTCGCCAAGCTGGCCGATGCCGGAGTCATCCCCGCGCAGCCAGGCTAGGCCGGTCGTCGCCTGCTCCAGCGCTCGGCTAACTCGCCGATGGCCGGCCGCGTGCTTGGCCGGTTGCGGTTGATCACGTCGCTGAACGTCACGAGCCCGGCTTCCAGCGACTCAAGCGTGCCGGTGAGACCAACGCGCAGGCACTGGCTGCTGTGCGGTGCCGACCGCAGTTCCGGCAGAAAGAACGATGCCCCAGGCACGACAAGCGCGCCTGCGCTGCTCAGCTCGGCGGACACGTCCGAGGTAGCAACCGGCAGCTCCGGACACCACATCCACAGGAAAGGGCCGCCATCAGCGGCGTGGAAGCGGACAGGCACCTGTAGCGACTGACCGAGGATCTCGCGGGCGAAGCCATGCCGCTCCGCATAGGCCGGCCGCAGGAACTCCCGGCAGACCCGCGCGAGACGTCCTTCGGCGAGCACGGCGGCAGCCACCCGCTGCGCCAGCTGATGCGGAGCGATCGCCACCCGGGCCTGGATTCCCGCGAGCGCATCGATCACCTCTTCCGTCGCCATGGCGAAGCCGATCCGCTCGCCCGCGAATCCCGCCGCCGAGAGACTGTGGGTGAGGACGACATGCTCGTTCCAGGGAACGCCGAGTTCGGCGAAGCAGAGCGCGGGAACCGGCGGCGCGTAGGCGCCGTCAATCACCAGCAGCGTGCCGATGCGCGTGCACTCGCTGGCCAGCTCGTCAAGCTGCGCGTCACTGAGCACATTTCCGGTCGGGTTGCCTGGCCGCGACAGCAGGACAGCCCCGACGGAGCGATCGAGCTGGCCCAGCCTGGGCAGGTACCTGAAGTCGCCGTGATGGTCGTCCTGCACGTCAGGAAGGACCATGTCGTACTGAACCCCGGCGTGCGTCCGGTAACCCGGGTACTCGGGACCGGTGAACCTGACCTTCTTGCCGCGCTGCGCCATCAGCTCGCAGACATAGTAGAAGATGGCCTGCGACCCTGGCGCTACCAGCACGTTCCTGCTCGTCAGCGGCAGGCCGAAGTACTGCCCGTACTCGATGGCGATCACATCACGCAGTACGGCCGTACCGCGCACGTCGGGATAGCGGGTCACGCTATCGGCGAATGACGAGGCCAGGACCTGGTCATGGTAGGCATCGCGGAACAGCCGGGTGATTTCCGGCTGAGCCTGCGGCAGCCCCGAGGTCAGGTCAAGCAGGCCGTCTCCGGGCGCGAGCAGCTGCGGCCCGACGTCCGCCAACTCCTGCGCGGCGATCGGGCCGTCGCGGCTCAAGCCAGCCCCCGGCATTCCGCACCTCCAGGAAACCGATCGCCATTGGCACCCCTGACCGGTGCTTTTGACCGGTGCTTTTACTGTCAGCCGGGATTCCTCGCAAGGCAAGGCATATGGGCGTAATCCGCTAAACTCCGGTGAACCGAAAATCGCAGTCAGAACACCGGAGAATCGAGCAAATTGAGCGGGTCAGGAAGGCTGCAAAGTCGGCCGGCACCTCGGTGGCCTGACTGAAATCCGGAACGGCGCCAGCTGCTTGTTGAGCCACCGGGCACCGTCGGCATCGTCAAGATCCACGGCCGCTCCTGGCGCGGCACGCAGGACTCCGGCCGGGCACCGGTCGCCGAACAGAATCAGGTTCCGGCCGCCGAGATCCCGGCCAGACGGCCACACGATGCCCTGAGCCCAGGCTGCCTGCTCCCGCAGCCACTGGCCCCACCGCCGGGTCTGCGGATACTCCGATGGCGGGGAGTGGATCAGCCACTCGTCCTGGCAGGCGGCAGCGAGATCCGCAGTGGTCAGCAAGGAGATCAGGGTCAGGTCAAGCACCGGCTTGAGCGCCGAGATGCGGTAGTCGGCTATCGACGCACGCCGGATCAGCCGCTCCCCCCTGTCGTTGAACGGTATGCCGCGGGCCAGTGTCTCCAGCAGCGCGGTCTGCTCCCCGGGCGCGGCGTAAAGATACGAATAGGGGTCGTCCGGAGTGCTGTCGAACCTGCCGCCGCGGAAATAAGGATCTGATCTAACCGACTTGAATGCCGGACCGTCCCGGTATTTCCGGTGCACTCGCCACAGCTGGGTCCCGGCGCCGAGCACTACGGCTCGGGGTGATGCTTTCCCGGTGATTAGCGGCGGAATGGGCGGCATCGCCTCAGCCTCCCGATATTCGGCTCGGGGCGGCTCGGGGTCAGCCGGTACGCCGGCGAACCGCCTCCCGGCTGCCCTGCACCCGCCCGTCGCTAGCCAAGTAATGTGACGGTCAGTCCCAACTGGCGATGATGTACCAGGCCGCTGAGTGTCCTAGCCGGGTGGGCCGGCCGGGACGACCCGGACCCGATCGGATCAAGTCCCGCGGCGAGCGCGACCGCCAGCGATCGGCGGGGGCCAGGAGCCCGAGCCCCGTGCGGCCGGCGCACCAGCCAGCGGGCTGAAGCAGCCGCCGACCGCCCCGTTACCATGCAGGGCATGAATGTCGTCTTCGTCGAGCCGTTCTTCCCGGCCAGCCAGCGGCATTTCGTCCGGGCGCTGGCCGAGGTTGGCGCGACGGTGATCGGTGTCGGCGAATCGGCGGGCGACCAGCTTGACGATGAGCTGAAGGGCTGGCTGCACCACTACGAGCAGGTACCGTCGGTCACCGACGTGGCAACGGTGACACACGCGGTCCGCTCGGTACAGGACAAGCTGTGGGTGGACCTGATCGAGGCCACGATCGAGGCGCACACCCTGCCCACCGCGCAGGTCAGGGAGGCCTGCACCATCCCTGGCACCTCGGTCAGGACGGCCTGGCTGTGCCGGGACAAGCCGTCGATGAAAGAAGCGCTGCGCGCGGCCGGGGTGCCCACCGCCGCGTCGGCCGCCGCGGCGAGCGCAGCTGAGGTGTTCGCCTTCGCCGAGCAGGTCGGCTACCCGCTGATCCTCAAGCCGCGCAGCGGCGCGGGCGCGGCGGGTACCACCCGGGCCGACGATGCGGCCGACGTTTCCCGCGCGCTCGGAATCTTCGGCGGTCAGGGCGTCGACTCGATCGCCGTCGAGGAGTTCGTCGACGGCCACGAGGGCTTCTACGACACCATCACGGTCAACGGGCAGGTCGGGCTGGATTTCGCGTCGCATTACTTCCCGAACGTGCTTGACGCGATGCGGGCCAGGTGGATCTCGCCCGAGTTCATCTCGACCAACCGGATCGACACCGCGCCGGACTACGCCGAGCTGCGCGAGATGGGCCAGCGCGTGATCACCGCCCTGCAAATCGGAACGTCGGCGACGCACATGGAATGGTTCTCCGGCCGGAACGGGCTGAAGTTCTCCGAGATCGGCTGCCGCCCGCCGGGCGTCGGGGCCTGGGACCTGTACTGCGCGGGCAACGAGATGGACGTGTACCGCGCCTGGGCGATGGCGGTCACCCGCGGCGAGACTGCCGCGCCGCCGTCTCGGCGCTACGCCAGCGGAATGGTCGCGCTGCGACCGGACCGGGACGGCCACGTTAGCGGCTACATCGGCGTGGACGAACTGCAGCAGCAGTTCGGCGAATGGGTCATCGACGCGCACCTGCCGCCGCCGGGCACGGCGACTCAGCCGGTCGAGGCCGGATACATGGCCAATGCGTACGTGCGGATGCGCCATCCCGACTTCGACGAGCTGCGCGCGATGCTCGACGCGGTCGGCCGCACGCTGCACGTATCCGCCTCGTGAGAGTGACCCTGCTCGGACCGCAGCGCAGGCCGACGCTGGACGGGGTGGTGGCGTCGCTTGGGCTCGAAGGGCCGATCGCCACGATTACCGCCGGATGGCAAGAACGCGAGCCGGACGATGCCGAGCTGAGCGAGCGGCTTGGCTCCCGCGATCTGAATCTGGCGCTCTACCGCAGATGGCTTGATGTGCAGGAGAACGACCCGGAGTTCGCCGCCGCGCAGCGGCAGCTTGATGGGGTGCTTGATCAGACGGCCGACCTTTACCTGCTGCGGCTCGACCATGCGCTGCAAGCGGTCTACGCCGTGGCCCGCCGTGGCGGCAGCGAGCGGCTCCGAGCGGAAGCGCTGGCCGAGTCCATCACGGCGGTCAGCGAACTCGACGCGGCGCACCTGCACCGGGTGAACGGCATCCGCGGCGAGTTCTACGCCCGCTGGCAGCCGCACAGCCGGCCGGTGATCGCCGAGCACCGGGACAGCGTGGCCGACGTGCTCGGCGCGGCCACGGCCGTCGTGATCGCCGGCGGGCATGTCGGCGTGCTGACCGACGCGCTGCATCTGTTCAACGTCGCGCCATTGCTGCCCGGTACCGTGATCGCCTGGTCCGCCGGGGCGATGGCGCTGACCGATCTGATCGTGCTATTCGGCGACCGCTCCGCCCAGGGACCCGGCCACGCCGAAGTCTACGGCGCCGGGCTCAGCGTGCTCAGCGGCCTGGTGCTGCTGCCGCACGCCCGGGCGAGGCTGCTGATCGACGACGCACCGAGGATGTCCGTCTTCGCCGCGAGATTCGCGCCCGCGAGGTGCGTTCTGCTGGAAAGTGGCGCCAGGCTAGATACCGACAGTGCTGGTGCCTGCCCGCCCGGCACCCTGATCCTCGCCGGAGACGGCCGCGTGACCGCGCTGGAGGCGGCGTGACCGCGGTCCAGGCGGCCAGGCGGCCAGCGGTCAGCCGGAAGCTCGCCATCACCAGGCTGCGCGAGCGCAGGCCACTGGAACCGGCCATGGTCGACCGGTTCCTGGACCGGCATGAGGTGCCCATCGTGGAGGGCGCCCGCTGCACCTTCCTCTACCGCGGCGACGCCGATGCCGTCCAGCTGATCAACCGGGTCGTCGGGCTGCCCGAGCACATCCCGCTGCGCCGGCTGCACGGCACCGACCTGTGGTATCTCGTCCTGGAGCTGCCTGAGGGATCGCGGATCGAGTACTCACTTGAGGTGGCGCACGGCGACCAGCGGGAGCGGATCAACGACCCGCTGAACCCGCGTCTCGCGCACAGTCCGGTGGGCAGCTCATCGGTCTGCTACGCGCGCGGCTACCAGGTACCGCAGTGGTCCAAGCCCGATCCGGACGCGCGGCCTGGAACGCT
Source organism: uncultured Actinomycetota bacterium (assembly GCA_963850875.1). Classification (GTDB taxonomy): domain Bacteria; phylum Actinomycetota; class Actinomycetes; order Streptosporangiales; family Streptosporangiaceae; genus Chersky-822. The sequence continues at coordinate 778,473 of CAWKNA010000001.1, read as the reverse complement.
GGTCGATCTGACGGTGCCGAGCCGAGCGCTGCGCCGGGACTGCCAGGTGACGATGTACCTGCCGGCCCGGTACCGGCGCACCGGCCGGTATCCGCTGCTGATCGTCCACGACGGCGCCGACTACCTCCGCTATGCGGCGGCCAAGACGGTGCTTGACAACCTGATCCACTCACTCGACGTGGCCGAGACCGTGGTGGCATTCGCGTCCCCGGCGGGTGACCGGCTGGTCGAGTACGCCAACTCGGCGGCACACGCCAGGTTCCTGACCGCCGAACTACTGCCGCAGCTGGAATCCGAGCTACCGCTCGTCGGCACGCCGGCCGCCCGGTGCCTGATGGGCGCGAGCTTCGGCGCGGTCGCCTCGCTGTCGGCCGCCTACCGGCACCCGGGCGTCTACGGCTCGCTGCTGCTCCAGTCCGGATCCTTCGTCTTCACCGACATCGGCAACGACCATGGCGGCGGGCCGGCCTTCGAGCCGGTGGTGCGGTTCGTCAACCGGTATCGCGCCGCTCCGCGCCGGGTCGCCGACCGGGTGTTCGTCAGCTGCGGCGTCTACGAGCCGCTGATCATCCGCAACCGGTCCATGGTGCCGGTGTTCGAGGCCGCCGGGATGGCAGTACGTTACGTCGAGGCCCGCGACGGGCACAGCTGGGAGAACTGGCGCGACCGGATGCGGGAGGGGCTGTCGTGGATATTCCCCGGTCCTGGCAAGTTCGTCTACGAGTGATCCGGCGCCGAACACGGTGCGGGACCCGGTGAAGGCACGCGAGCGGTGGTACTCCGACCGGGTCAAGGCCGACATCACGCTGGTCCGGTGGGGTACTTTCGGCCGGCCGGTGCTCGTCTTCCCGACCGCGGGAGGCGACGCCGAGGAGATCGAGCGCAACGGCCTGGTCGACGCGTGCGGCCAGCTGCTTGCCAGCGGCCGGATCAAGCTGTACTCGGTAGACTGCGTCGCTGGCCGGGTCATGGTCGATGGGGCCGGCCCGCCGGAGCACCGGATGTGGCTGCTCAACCAGTTCCACGACTGCGTACGCCGCGAGGTGGTGCCGGCCATTCACTCCGATCTTGGCGGCCAGGCCGCCGGTGTGGTCGCCTGCGGTGCCTCGATAGGGGCGTTCAACGCGGTGGCCGTGCTCTGCCGCTATCCAGACGTCTTCGGCGCCGCGGTCGGCATGAGCGGTACCTACCGGATCGAGCGCTTCTACGACCATGCCTGGAGCCAGGACCTGTATTTCTCCATGCCGTCGCAGTTCCTGCCCGGCCTGGACGGACCGCATCTTGACCTGCTCCGCCAGCGGTTCGTGGTGCTGGCCTCCGGCGAGGGCGACTGGGAGGACATCGGCGAGTCCTGGAACCTGGCCTCGGTACTCGGCGCCAAGCAGATTCCTAACCGGGTCGACAACTGGGGCCCGCAATGGTCGCACGACTGGCACACCTGGCGCCAGATGCTGCCGCAGTACCTCGGCGAGCTCGCCTGACCGCCGGCCTGGCTGGCTCGCCCATCTCGACACAAGGGGTCAGGCCGGAATAGCGTCCGAGGAATACCTGCCGACCGCGCGGCAGACCGGGAGGATCTGTGGACGGTGATGTCCGGCATCTGGTGGGCCTGCTGCTCGGGACCGAGGACGACTGGCCACGAGCGTACGAGTACCTGCTGGCCAGCCTCGGGCCGGTCAACGACGACGCCGGACGGCGCCACGCCTTCGCCACCGAGCGGCTCACCATCGAGCCGTTCTGGCTGCGATCGAGGCCGCGTACCGATCTGGTCATCGACCGGCTCGCCTACTGGTACTACCATCCGCGCGAATGGCTCAAGAAGATCGCCATGATGGACAACGTCTACCTGCTCAACTCCCCGTTCACGTTCCAGTCCATGGAGAAGCACGCCGCTTACTGCGCCATGATGCGACTCGGCATGAAGGTGCCGGAGACCGTGCTGGTGCCGTACAAGAACCCACTCGATCATGACAAATATACCTATACTTCCCAGCGCTATAACAAATCATTCGACCTTGATGCGATCGCCGAGCAGATCGGGTACCCGCTGTACATGAAGCCCTACGACGGCGGCGGGTGGCGCGGCGTCTCCCGGGTCAACAACGTGGACGAACTGCACCGCGCCTATAACGAGTCCGGCCAGATGCTGATGCACCTGCAAGCGGCGGTGGATGGCTACGACGCGTTCGCGAGGTCGCTGTCGATCGGCGCCGAGACGATGGTGATGCGCTTCGACCCCGATGCGCCGATGCACTCGCGGTACCGGGTCGAGCACGAGTTCCTGACGCCCGACACCGGCGCCGAGGTGGTCAGCATCTCGAAGATCATCAACGCGTTCTTCCGCTGGGAATTCAACTCCTGCGAGGTGCTGGTCAAGAACGGCGATGTCTACCCGATCGACTACGCCAACGCCTGCCCGGACGTCTCGGTCACATCGCTGCACTACTACTTCCCGTGGGCGATGCAGGCACTGGTGAAGTGGACCGTGTTCTGCCTGGTCACTGGGCGCGGGCCGCGGCTTGATCTGGATACCCGCGCCTACTTCGCGATCAGCGACTCGGGCGACCTCGGCTACCACGAGAAACTGGCCGAGTACCGGCGGCTTGCCGACGCCTACTTCGCCGTCGACGATTACCGCGCCTTCTGCGCCGCGCACCTGCCGGACATCGGCAGGCGGGTGCTCGACTGGGCCGCCGGGCCGGCCTTCGATCAGTTGCTTGTCGATACGGTCACCGCCACGTATCCGGTGCACGAGCGCGAGCGGTTCGTCGAGCACTTCCGCGGCCTGGTCGGCCTGTGGGTGCGAGACCAGGCAGAACTCCAGCCCGGCTGACCGAGTTCCGTCTAGATTCGCCAATTCCGCGATGTACGGTTACGCCGTCCGGGCTGCAGACACCGCCGGGGCACCGACTCGCTTGCGCGCGATCGGAACGGTGGCGGCCGGCGAGGAGCCGACGGCGGCATACACCACCGATCGAATGCTTACCGCCGGCGGCAGGGACGGGGCGAGTACGCGCCCGCATCGCCGCGCGATTCCGGGCATCTCACTGTGGGCGGCCGGCCGTGGCGACATGCGCGGGTATGTGCCGACACGACCGTTTCGCCAGTTGGGTGAGCGGTGCGCTCAGGCGGATTCGGCGGTGACCTCACGGCGACCGTGCAGCGCCGCCGTGTCGGCGGCTGCCCGGCCGGAATACCAGCCTTCGGAGTCGTTTACACGGCCGGTCCGGTGATACGAGACGCTGTCGCCGAACATCTCATCGACCGCGTCGTCGATGGCCTGGTGCCGGGCAGCGAGCACGGGCAGCAAATTCCGGCCTGGCACCTCGGCGGCCACCTGGCGTTCCGCGTCCCCCGTAGCCCCAGCCAGCCGCTCTCCGATCCGGATGGCGAAGGACATGAGGAACGACTGGCGGAACGCCCGGGTGCGCGACCGGCCGTACTGATCCCGCTTCGCGCCGACCCGCAGCATCGCGGTGTCCGCCTGCACGAGCAGCGAGGTGAACAGCAGCTCAACCGCGTCGAGATCGGCGGGGAAGCCGATCACCGCCGACATCCCCAGGCTCTTGTACCACACCGCACGGCACCGGTTGGCCTTGGCGACCTCCTCGAGCAGCTGAGCCTTCGGCCCTTCGTACGGGTTGTCCACCGGCAGCCGCCGGCTGGCTGGCTCGTCCTTCCTGCCCGCCTCGGCCGCGAGCAGCGCGTGGTCGATGCTGTACTTTGCCATCAGCTCCTGCGCCCTGGCGGACAGCGCCTCGGCCTCCTCGGTGAACTCCGTGGATTCCGCCTTCGCGAGGAGGGCACGGATCTTGCCGAGGATCCGCTCGTCTGCGGTCCGGTCCTCGCCAGCCGCGGCGTCCGGCCTGGCTGCTGCACCGGGCCGTATCGTGCCGGGCAGCGGGCACAGCTGGGGCAGCACCGGCAGGTGGCCGAGCACGAAGAGCAGCTCCACCGCCGTTATCAATGTGGCCTGCGGACTGTCCCCCTCCCGGCCGCGCCACCGGCCGAGGTAAGCGTCGTCACTCCCCCACCACACCTCGGTCCGGAGGGCGGACAGCTGTGCCAGCCAGCAGTCGTCCACTGTGGCGGCGGCGTAGCCGCGCATCTCGTCGGCGATCATGTCGGTGGCCATCCGGGCATGCGAGTCACTCTTCTCCCGGCCCGCGTACCGCACCAGCTCAGCAGGCTGCCAGCCGAGCCGCCAGGCGCCGGTCACCGAGACGCGCAGGTAACTGACCAGCTCACGGCTGACGGCAGCGTCCCAGCCGGGCACCTGCCGCTGGCCGGCCAGCACTTCCACCCACTCCATGAACTGGCCCTGCAGGCCGTGCGCAAGGGCGTGCAGGGCCTCGGTCACCCCCACGGCTGCAAGCTCCCGCTGAGCCGGCTGCTTTGCCTGTGGCGGCGGCTCGTGTCGGATGTCGCGCCGCGTCCCGCGCCCCTGCCGGGGCGGGATGTCATGCCACTGGGTCTCGTGCGGCGGTCGTGACGGGGCGGACGGCCGCGCCGCGCTCCGCTGCCTGCGCTCCCTCTCCTGCTTCAGCCGCCGCTGCCGGCTCGCCTTGCCCACGAAACAGACCTCCCTGGCTTCGACCCTTCGGAAGATCCTGCCACGAGGCACTTACGAACCCGCGAGAGGCGCGCCAGCGGCTCGTGAACGGTGTCCCGTCTCAGCCTGGACTCCGGAACGCTGGCCCATATGGAGACCATCCCCATCACGGAGGCGAAGGCCCGGATCGCCGAACTCGCCGACCGCGCCGCCCGCGAACACGACCACTTCACCATCACTCGCAACGGCCGTGCTGACGTCATGCTGATCTCGGTCGCCGAGTACGAGTCCATGCAGGAGACGCTGGACATCCTTGGCGATGAGGAGACGCTCGCTGACCTGCGGCAATCGCGCGACGATTTCGCCGCCGGCGACACCTTCGACGCCGGGCGGGTTCGCGCCGAGCTTGAGCGCCGCCGTCGCGGAGCGCCGTGAGCGACGAGCCGGTAACCCCCGGTTCCGAGACCTCAGCGCCGTACGCGGTCATCTTCTCCCGGCAGGCCCGGAGCAACCTGCATGAGCAGCTTCCGCTCGATGTCGCCGCCGCCGCCATGGAGACGATCGACGGGCCACTTACCACCAACCCGCACCGCGTCAGGAAGCCACTGGATGAGCCCTTCGACGGGTACTACTCAGCACGACGCGGAACCTACCGGATCAGCTACCGCATCAACGAGGACAAGCACACCGTCGAGATCCACTCCATCCGGCACCGGCGTGACGCATACCGTACCTGACCTGCGAGGCCCGCGGTCTCTGCGAGAACTGCCTGCTGTCATCCCCGATCGCGAGTAGCGGTATCAGCGGCCCGGAACATTACGGTCAGGCATCGACGACGGCCCGAATACGAACAGGGTGGTCGCCAGGCAAAGACCGCGCCAAGAATGCCCATGGTGCCGGCCAGACGACGACGATCAGCATGGTGTACACGCTGCTGCTCCCCGCGTCCGGCACGGCGCGCGTGGGCGGGCGCAGAGCTGGCCAAGCACGGTGACTCAGCCAGCGGGCTCATACCGGGAGCGGTTCCGCCGGTACGTGGCCGGTGAGCGCTGGACGTAGGCCTACGGGAGCGACTGCAAGAAATTCGGCGCTGATGCCCGATCCGCCGGTTCGGCGGCGTGTCGGGCGGCATTCTTAGGTGCCATGCGGCGAGACTCATGACAGGGGAACCAGGGTGACTGGCATGCCGGAACCTGATGGCAGCCGCGCGGCTGACGGACTCGTGCTGTCGCGGGGCAGGTCAGCCGTGACCCAGCTGCCGCCGCCCCGGACCAGTGCGGACGCGGGCGCGGTCGGCCTGGTCGTCGGCACCGTCCCGGCGACCCCGCTGCAGTTCTCGGTCGGACTGGCGCCCGGGCAGTACCTGCAGCTTGACGACGTGGTCGTGACCCGGCGCGAGCTGCCAGGCGCGCCCGCCGTGCAGATCGCCGGCGTGGTGACGAATGTGGAGGCCGCGCACGAGGGCGCCAGGTTCGCCTCGGATGTTTTCCTGGTCGAGCAGGGCGCGCTGCCCGCCGAGGTTTCCGAGGTCGCCGAGGTCGCGGTGACCAGGGTCGAGCCTGAGGTATACGTGCCCCCGCTGCCTGGCGCGGTCGTCGCGCGGGCCACCGGGTCGCAGCGCGAGTCGGCGCTGTACTTCGACGAGATGGGCGATCAGAAGGTACCGGTCGGGTTCGGCCGGGACGGCCAGCCGGTATACGTCAACTTCGAGTTCGTGGACGGCACCCGGGGCGCCCACGTATCGATCTCCGGCGTGTCCGGCATCGCGACGAAGACGTCGTTCGCGCTGTTCCTGCTGCACTCGATCACCAACTGCGGCGTGCTGGCCGGCCAGGCGCATAACACCAAGGCGCTGATCTTCAGCGTCAAGGGCGAGGATCTGCTGTTCCTGGACTATGCCAACAGCAGGCTGACGCCCGAGCAGCGGGACAGGTACGCGGCACTCGGACTGCCCGCGGCACCGTTCGGCAACGTGCGGGTCTTCGCCCCGCCGCGCCGGGACGACCCGTCCGGCACGCCGGACGTGACCGCCCGCGACCGCGCGGTCAGCCCGTTCTACTGGACGCTCGCCGAGTTCTGCGCCGACGAGCTGCTGCCATTCGTCTTCGCCGACGCTGAGGATGAGCGCGCCCAGTACACGATGCTGATCGCGCAGGTGGCCGCGCGGCTGCGGCGGGACGCGATCGCTGACGGCACCGACGGGGCGATCCGGATCCGCGGCGTCGACCCGGCCCGGGACACCACCATCCGGACCTACAGCGACCTGGTTGACCTGCTTGAGGCGGAGCTCGGCGATGACGGCACCCGCGGATCGTGGGTGCCGGGAAGCGCCGTGACCGGCAGCATCAACGCGCTGCTGCGCAGGCTGCGATCCGCGGTCAGGCCGCTTTCCTCGGTCATCCGTGGCGATCTGGCGCACCGCGGCGAGCGTTCGATCACCACCTCCAAGGCCCAGGTGACCGTGGTGGACCTGCACAACCTGCCGGACCGGGCTCAGCGGTTCGTCGTCGGCGTCACGCTGCGGGGCGAGTTCGCCAGGAAGGAGCGCCAGGGAACGGCCAGGCCGCTGATGTTCGTGGTCCTTGACGAGCTGAACAAGTACGCGCCACGGGACGGGGACAGCCCGATCAAGCAGATCCTGCTTGACGTGGCCGAGCGGGGCCGGTCACTGGGGGTCATCCTGATCGGGGCGCAGCAGACGGCCAGCGAGGTGGAGCGGCGGGTGCTGGCGAACTGCGCGATCCGGGTTGCCGGGCGCCTCGACGCGGCCGAGGCCGAGCGCCCCGAGTACGGCTACCTGCCGCCCGCTCAGCGGCAGCGTGCCACGCTCGCGAAACCGGGCACGATGTTCATCGCCCAGCCCGACATCCCGGTGCCGCTGGCAGTGGACTTCCCGTTCCCCGCCTGGGCGACCCGGCCCAGCGAGAAAGGCGAATGGGCTGGTCACGACACCGGTCCCGGGGTTCCGGTCGATCCATTCTCGACGATCCCCGGCGCGCACGATGACCCCCCGCCGTTCTAGCAGCGGCGCTCCAGCCGCCCAACCGCACGGAGATCCGGCATGAAGATCCTGCATACCAGCGACTGGCATGTCGGCAAGGTGCTCAAGGGCCGGGACCGCCACGACGAGCATGCCGCCGTCCTGCGCAGCATCGTGGCGGCCGCGCGAGCCGAGGACGTCGACGTCGTCCTGATCGCCGGCGACCTGTTCGAGACCGCGGCGCCCAGCCCGAGGGCCCAGGGCCTGGTGGTCCGGACCTTGCTTGCCCTGCGCGAGCAGCGCCGCCTGGTCGTCGCGATCGCCGGCAATCACGACAACCAGAATCTGCTGGACGCGGTGTACCGGCCGGTGCTAGGCGAACTCGGCCTGCACTTGCTCGGCACGCCGAAGGCACCAGGTACCGGCGGCACCGTGGCGCTGCGCACCCGCGGCGGCGAGGCCGTCACCGTCGCGGCATTGCCGTTCCTATCCCACCGGTACGCGGTCCGCGCCGCCGAGGTGCTGCTGCACGAGACCGCCGAGCACACGCTCGACTACTCGCGCCGGTTCGCTGAGATCGTCCGGCTGCTCACCGACGGGTTCAGCGCCGACGGCGTCAACATCGTGCTGGCGCACGCCACGCTGCTCGGCGGGCGCCGCGGCGGCGGCGAGCGCGACGCGGCGACCAGCTTCGACTACGAACTGTCGGCCAGCATCTTCCCGGCCACCGCGCACTATGTCGCGCTAGGTCACCTGCACCGGCAGCAGGAGATCCCCGGGCCGTGCCCGATCTTCTACTCAGGCTCCCCGCTGGCCATTGACTTCGGCGAGGAGGGGAACGAGCCTGCCGCGCTGATCGTGACCGCGGCGCCCGGCATCCGCGCCGACGCCAGAAGTGTGCCGATCACCGGCGGGCGCCGGCTGCGAACCCTGCGCGGCAGCCTGGACCAGGTGATCGCCGAGGGTGAGCGGACAGGCGAGGATTATCTGCGGGTCGTGCTTGCCGAACCCGGCCGGGCTGGCCTGGGGGACCTGGTCAGGGAGAAGCTGCCCAACGCCCTCGAGGTGCTGCTCGATGACGCGCACCGGCCGCAGCCCGGCACCCGGGGCGGCGACCGGCCAAGCCGGATCGGCCGCGGCCCGCTTGAGCTGTTCGGCGACTATCTCGGCGAGCAGAACCTTGATGACCCGCGGATCCTGGCCATGTTCGCCGAGCTGCTCGACGAGATCACCGGCGAACCCGGTGACTCTGATCCGGGCAACGGCCCAGACAACGACCCGGGCAACGGCACCCAAGCCGCACCGGGCGGCGCGCCGGCGGTGGCGCGATGAGACCTGTCCGGCTGCTGCTTGACGGTTTCGGCTGCTACCGACTGCCGGCCGAGGCGGACTTCACCGGCGTTGACTTCTTCGCCCTAGTCGGACCGACCGGATCGGGAAAGAGCACCCTGATCGACGGCTTGTGCTTCGCGCTATACGGCACCGTCCCCCGGTGGGGCAAGGAGAACGCGATCGCGCAGGCGCTCGCGCCGTCGGCCAACGCGTGCCGCGTCTGCCTGGTCTTCGAGGCGGCCGGGAATAGGTACGTCGCGATCAGGGAACTGACCCGTGACAAGAAGAACGTCGTGCACACCAAAGAGGCCAGGCTGGAGCTGCTCGATCCTGCGATCCCGCCGGACGCGCCGATCGCGGACATCCTCGCGGCGAGCATCGAGCAGCTCGCCGAGGGCCCCGACCAGGTCAAGTCCGGAGTTCAGGACATCCTCGGGCTGACCTACGAGCACTTCACCCAGTCCGTGTTGCTGCCCCAGGGCAGGTTCTCTGAGTTCCTGCACGCCAAGCCGAGCGAGCGCCAGGACCTCCTGGTGGAGCTGCTGGCGTTCGGCGTGTACGTCAAGGTCGGGCAGCGGGCACGGGAGCGCGCCAGGCTGGCCGCCGAGCGGATGCAGGCCGCGCAGCGCGAACGCGACGAGCTGGCCGGCGCGACTGCCGAAGCGGAAGCGCTGGCTGCCGACCGCGTCGCGGCGCTGACCACGCTGACCGGCACCGTCGAGGAGAGACTGACTGCCCTGGCCGGGGTGACGGAGGAAGCGAAGGAAGCAGAGCGGCAGGCGCTCACGCTGCGCGAGGAGTCTGGCCTCCTGGCTGCTGTCCGGATCCCGGCGTCCGTTCCCGGCCTGGCCGGTCAGATCGCCGAGGCAGACCGGCTCGTCGCCGAGTGCCGGAAACGGCGCGAAGAAGCGGAACAGGCCGAGGCAGCCGCCGAGCGCGCAGCCGAGGCCCTGCCGGAGGCGGCCGCGATGGAGAGGCTCAGCCGGGCTTACGCCGAACACAAGGAGCTTGCCGCCCAGCTGGACGAGGACACCACCGTGCTGGCCGAGAAGCAAGCCGCCGAGCAGACCCGCGCGCTGGCCATGCACGCCGCCGAGCAGCAGGCCGAGCGGAGCAAGACCGCGCTGGCCGACGCGGAGCGGGCACACGCGGCCGTCGCCCTGGCCGGTGGCCTGCACGTCGGCGAGAACTGCCCGGTCTGCCTCCAGCTGGTCAGCGCCCTTCCGGACCACCCCGCGCCGGCCGATCTCGCCGCCGCGACCGCGGCCGCCCAGTCAGCGGTGACCGCGTTCAAGCAGGCGTCGCAGGCGCACGCCAGGGCGGCAGCGGCGGCCGCGGCGGCGTTCAGCACCGCTGAAGGCACCCGGCAGCGAATGGCGAAGGTCACCGCAGCGCTGGCCGGGGCAGCCAGCGAACCGGAGGTCATGGCGTCGCTGCAGGCGATCGCGGCCGCACAGGAGGCACTCAGCCAGGCGCGTAAGGAAGCGGCAGCCAGGCGGGCGGAGGCAACATCGGCGCAGACCGCACGCTCTGCCCTTGACGGAGCGGAACAAAAGGCACGCGCTGAACTGCACAGCCGCAGAGACTCGGTTGTTCCGCTTGGCGCCCCGCCGGTCAGCGACGCTGATCTGGCCGCTGCCTGGCAGACGCTCACCACCTGGGCAATGGCGCAGCAGGACGAGCGCGGCCGGCGTCAGCCGGAACTGGATGCGGCGGCATCCTCGCTCCGGCGGCGCGCTGCCGACGATGCCGCCGCGATCACCGGCCTGCTAGCCGGGCACGGCATCACCGGCCTGCCGGACCTGGCCCGCGCACCAGCCGCCGTGGCCGAGCACCGGGTCCGTGCCGAGCAGGACCTGGCGGCCGTCCGTCGCAGCCGCAAGAAGGCAGCCGAACTTGCGGCGCGAATCCGCTCCTGCCGCGAGCAGGAACAGGTCGCGACCAAGCTCGGCCAGTTGCTGCGGGCGACCTCGTTCGAGCGCTGGCTGTGCAGCGAAGCGCTCGACTCGCTGGTGCGAGAAGCCTCGGCCACGCTGATGGAACTGTCCGATGGCCAGTATCAGCTGGACCGGGACGACCGCAATGAGCTGATCGTCATCGACTACCAGGACGCCGGAGCCCGGCGCCCGGTGAACACCCTGTCAGGCGGCGAGACCTTCCAGGCGTCACTCGCCCTAGCGCTCGCGCTATCGCGCCAGGTCGTCGGACTCTCCGCCGGGATGCGCGACCTCAACTCCGTCTTCCTCGACGAGGGATTCGGCACCCTCGACGAGCACACCCTGGAGACCGTCGCTGCCACCCTGGAGCAGCTCGCGGCCGGCTCCGACCGCATGGTCGGCATCATCACCCATGTCGCCGCGCTCGCCGACCGCGTTCCGGTCCGGTTCGTCGTCAGCCGGGCCGGCGCCACGTCGGCGCTGCGGATGGAGCGGGCATGACAGCGCCGACCGGTCAGGCCCCATTCTCGTTCACGGTCGATCCTTGGGATCCCGGCTACGGGCTGGCGTTCAGCGAGGATGCGGACGATGGCGCGCTCGATGAGTCGAGCGCCGAGCTCGACCTGGACCTGGAACTGCCGGCCGCTCAGTGGCATCCCATCGACCCTGACCGCTCCCCCAGGCTGCCGGCCACCGTGGCGTTCCTTGACGGGGTACGCCGGATCGACGCACGCGTCTGGGTACACGGCGGCGGCCCGCAGCCAGCGCCCGGGATCGCGGCATCCTTCGCCGCCGGGCTCGTGACCTGCAACGGGACGGCCACGATCGCGCAGGCCGCGATCGAACGCGGCCTGTTCACCGCCGCCGCTGAGGCAGCCGACATCACCACCAGGCACGGAAGTTATCCGGCCAGGTTCGCCGGCGGCGCGGGGCTTGACAAGCTCTCGCTCGCCCTGCAGCAGCGCCTGGCCGACCTTGAGGTACAGGTCGCGCTACGCTTCCGGGCCGAGAACCCAACCGCTGATGACCTGCTCGTGGTCGACGGACCGCTGCGCGGCCGTACCCACCTGGATCGCACCGTCGGCTACATCAAGACCCATCACGCCGCGTACCTTCCTGCCGAGCAGGCCGCCGTGATCGCCGCTTTGGCGCCAGGCCAGCGGACCCCGGCCTTCGCGATGGGCACCTCGTGGCGGCGGAGTTCCTGGTACCTGCAGCTACTCCAAACTCCCGGTGTGCCCTGGTCCGGCGTTGTCCGGCTCGAATGCTCGGCGGACCTGCCGCAACCTGAGGTCATCGCGCTGGCCGACCTGACCACCCGGATCCTCCCCCCGCTGGCCAGCGCACCGCACAAGGACCCTCGTGCGCCGCAGAACCTGGTGCCCATCGGCGGTCTCGAACGCGAGCTGCGGCACCGGCTCGGTGACCAGCAGCTGCTATACCGGGCACTGCGGTCGGCCGCCAGGCGGGCCTGACAAACCCCGACCGATTAGCCCGGACTGCCCCGACCGATTAGCCCGGACTGCCCCGACCGATTAGCCCGGACTGCCCCGACCGGTTAGCGCGCAGACTGAGCCTGACTGTTTAGCGCGCGGACTGACCATGACTGGTTGGCGCCGGTCAACCCTCCTGGCTAGCCTGGTCCAGCCTCGTCATCGCGCGAGCTCGCGGCTCCGTCGTCGTCGGCATCCCACAGCCACTGCGGCCACAGCTCCGCCGAGGACTTCTTCTTGGTCTCATCGACCGAGCGATCGATGCCAGCCTGGACCTGCAGCCGCTCCGTATCGTTCTTGATCAACACCAGGTCCCCAGGATCGACCGCCGTGCCAGGCACATCGGGCCGGATGGCGACCTGCCTTCCATCCCACCAAGGATCGCTGTCCTGCTGGTCCTTACCAGACACAGCGCGCTCTAAAAGGTCCTTAGCCCGGGAGCCCATAGTCGCCACCCTCTCTACGTTCGCACCCGCATCCCGGCCTGTCAACACTAATCGTTGGCGCCTCACTACTAAGAGTGCCCATGCCGATATTCATCTCGCCTCGTATTACCTTCTCTTTACCTTCTCTTTTACTTGATTGAAGTAGTACCTAGAACCTCCGATGACATCGCGCACCAACATCAGACTGCAGGTGACCGCCGCGACAGCTAGGACAAGCCAACCTATATCACTCTTAATAATGACATTATCAGCTATCTCAAGCGATATTCGACCGGGCAGGACTCGATTCGAATCAAGCAGATAGTAGAGAGCACCAATCAGCGACAACCCGACCGAGGACGCGAGTCCCAAATACGTCGTCAGCGAGGACCGCCGCAGATGCGACAAGTCCAGCCACGAGCCGATGATCAGGCTCGCGAATCCAGGCAGCGCAATGATGAGCGCCGGGATGTCCGAGCCTATTATTATCGGGGTGTGGCTCGCCGTCTGGTCGAGGCCGATTCGGGTCAACGCGAAGAAGCTGATTATTATCGCCGTCATCAGGGACGCAGTCGCACTGGCCCCGAGCGCGCCAGGCGGAATCTCGCGGAATTCGACCACCGACTTCAGCCGCTCGCGAACTCTCGAGTAGTTAGCACTTTGCCCGGATATCGCTGACCGCGGCGCGTGCGAGGCTCCCGCATCATCTGACTGTTGCCGTATATAGAGATGCATAGCGGGCCCGGCCGAATTGTAGTGCATGCGAACGTAAGGCTTGCTTGCGCCACGGCACAGGTCATCCTGGGTGAGCCGGACCTTCGAGTTCATCCGTTCAAGATGATGATCAAAGACGTATTGCAAGGGACCGGCGTCCATCTCCATGTGGTACGCCTCGACGTCAAGCGAGAATATATTCAATGGAATATCGTAGGTCAAATAACGCAGGCCGACCCGGCTACGCAGCCGACTCACTAGACTCAATGCCGAGCTGTCGACGGATATCTCCTGCTTGTAGGTCAGAACCATATGGCTGCCGATCGGGAGCGGGACCTCGGCGACAATCATGTAGTGATCCACCAACGATTCACAAAAATCCCGCAGGCGCCGCTTCCACTCGTCCGCGACTGGTAGCTCGCTGATCGAGCTCAGGAGAATGTCGATACTTTGAAGTTCCGCCGCGTCCTTCTTCTTCATCGGCCGCGGCGAGCAGATTGCCGTTACCAGGTTCGCTGCGACCCTGGATCTTACCTTGGCATCGTCCTCGGAGTACTTAGAATCCTTGGGCAGCACATCGATAATAATTGTCCTGATAACGTATGCGAGCAGCCCCCTAGTTTGATTATATGAAAGCGTCGGAATGTCATTCCCGTTCGAATCGGTAACCAGAAACCCATCCAGCAGGGTGCCCTTCTCAAGCACCGCAAGCGGAACCAGGATGACCTGATCCCGCTCCGCAGCCACCGACCGCTCCACCGGCGGCAAGGGCGCCGGGACCGGATCAAGCCGGTCGGCGCCTTGCTCAAGTGGTCGCTCCGGCTTCCGAAGCCGGAATATCTGCCGCGTGGCTAGCTGGAGCTGAGGAGCCTCGTCCTCTAGCGTTACCGTCTCGTTGATGCGCTCAAGATAGTGCGGACGGTCAATCATCATATTTATGAGCAGCTTCAGCGCATGGTTGTCATATGTTTTGACTACTTTGTAATACGCTAAAGCGATCTCTTCCTTTGTCGGTGGCAGCGGGCGCGGTCGGCCGGGACCGGGTGGTGCTTTTATATCCGTCGTATGAAAGACGATCCACGCCAGGATCACGACGCAGACGAGCGCGATGATGCCTCGGACGATACTGACCCACAGCGCGCCATGTGACGTTGAGCCAATCGCCAAGGCACCACCGATGATCGCGACGAGCAAGGCGATCGCTGCCACGATGCCCAGGCGCTTTACGAGATACCTCGGCTCTGGCATAAATCCCCACCCTTCTGACCTAGGTCAGCCCCGCCACCCCTTCCTCTATCATAATTACTGGATCTAGTACAGAGGCGGCAGATGTTTTGGCCTAGTTACGTCCAAAGAGTGGTGTTCGAGTCGGCGCGCTGACGTTCCCAGCGCGGAACGCGATATCGCGATATCGGCGGGCGCGTGGCTATTCGCGAACTCCTGGAACGGCCGTCCGTCGCTCAGCCTGGCAGCAGTGATCGGCCGGTGGGGTCAGCCAGCACCGGGTCCACGAAACTTTGGAGCAGCTGCCCGGCGCTTGGCCTTCCGAGCTGTGGTCAACCGCCGGGCGGAGGGTCGGCCAGTACCGGATCTATGGCGCGGGCCCGGGCCGCACGAGCGTGTTCGGGCAGCCGACGCAGGACGTCGTTCGCCTCGGCGGCGTCGCGGTCCTGGATGCTCGCGGTCACCCGCCTGCCCGCGACGTCGAGTCGCACCGACGCGAGCCCGAGCCGTCGCTGGAGCGGGCCCTGGACCCAGCGGATGCTCTGCACCTTGTGCAACGGCACCCAGGTGGTCTTCCGGCACACCCGGCCGCGCGAAGCGACCACATAGCGGTCGTCACCGTCCCACCCCAGGAAGTGGTACGTCAACGGAGCTTTCCAGCGGGCGTTCCGTGGCGCCCGACGGGCCGGCTTCGGCGGCGCGGTCAGCAGCTCGCCGATCATCTGGTCCGCCTCCGCGCGCGATCCGACCGGGATCAGCGCGCGCAGTCGCCGCGCCTCCGACTGGTTCTCTCTTCGCTGCCGCGGTCCAGCGACATCGACCTCAAGCCGACACCAGCCGAACGCCCGCCACAGCAGGGGCTCGACCAGGCGCACCGCCTGAACGCGTCCAGGCCGAATGGTCTCGGCGGTGGTCTGCACCAGTCCTGACCGCAGCCGCAGGCCCTCGGGAGCCACCGCGACCACGGTGCCGAACTCGCCGTTGAACTGATGCCAGACCGCGAGCACGACTCCGAATGCTGGCGGCAGGAACGACGCGACGATGCCGGGCTGGCCGGTCAGCACTGCGACGGAGGCCATCGCGGCGATCACGACGGCCACGTATGCCCCGGCCCGGCTCAGCACGATCGCCCCGGCCAGCCGCCTGGACCGGACCCGGAAAAGCTGCCGCTCGGCCCCTCGGATCTCAACTGACTCCCCGGAGCGGCCGGCCATGCCGGGAAGCGTGCCCTGCCCGCCCGGAAGCGTGCCCTGCCCGCCCGGAAGCGCCACCTGCCCGCCCGGAAGCGCCACCTGCCCGCCCGGAAGCGCCACCTGCCCGCCCGGAAGCGCCACCTGCCCGCCGGGAAGCGCCACCTGCCCGCCCGCCGCCGCCGTCCCGGGTGCCCGGGTCATGGACAGCAGCCGTTCCCGAAGCTGCTCGGCGTCGGCGAGCCGCAGGCAAGCCAGGCGGCCTCCGGAGGAGTCGGCGCCTGCCATCCGCAACCGGATCTCAGCCAGCCCGAGCACTCGGGCCAGCCCGGTCTGGACCACATCGATTGCCTGAACCTGCGACAGCGGGAAGCGCAGCAACTGGCGCCGGATCAGGCCGGTGTCGATGCGCAGCACACCGTCAGCGACCTGCCAGCGGGTGACGAGCCAGCTGACCACGCCCGCGGCCAGCACTATTGCGATGACGACGAGGTTGATGACGAGGTCGCCGCCCGCCTGACTGCGGTTGGCGAAGATGACGCCGACCAGCAAGATGCCGATCGTCACTACATGACGACCGGTCCGGATGAGAGGCGACAGCGGGTGCAGCCGATGCCAGCCGGCCATGTCGGCCGTCGCTAACGGCGAGCCCGGCGGGCCGCTGGGCAGCCGGTTCGTCACAGCCCGGCCGCCAGCGACTCGCCAAGCTCGGCTAGCTGGTCGCGCAGCTTCGCTGCCTCCGCCCGGTCCAGGCCGGGGATGCGCGCGTCGCTGGCCGCGGCCGCGGTGTGCATCCGCACCGTGGCGAGTCCCAGGCTGCGCTCCACCGGGCCAGCGGTGACGTCGATGAACTGCATCCGGCCGTAAGGGATGACCGACAGGCGGCGAACCAGCACCCCGCGGCGAACCATCAGATCCTGATGTCGCTCGGTGTAGCCCCACGCGGCAACCCGGCGAGCCAGGAATCGCTCCCACAGCAGTCCGGCGATCACAAGCCCCAGTCCTAGACCGAGGCCGAGAGCGGCCGATGCCGTGCTCCCGGCCAGGCCGCCGATGAGCGCGGCCGGTATGGTCACCAGCCCGACCTGAATGCGCCTGGCACGCAGCAGGCGGGGCGATGGGTGCTGCCAGCGGATGCCGTCGTCACCGACTTCAGCCGGTGGACCCGGCTCGGCTACCGGCATTCGCCCGCTCCGGTCCTAGCGTCGCCAGCGCACACGGCGCGGGTCACGGGTAGCCCCCTTTGCTCCGGGATAGGACCTACTCGTCCTGCGATGACAGGCTACCGCCGGGAAAGACCTCCATTCCCCTGACTCCGGAGGCTGAGAGATGAGTCCGGACTGCTAGGAGATTGGCGGCAGGATCTGGTCGCTGGCCAGCACGGTGCGGAACACGTCACCGCGCTCGGCGACGCGGGGCAAGATGTTCCGGATCGTGAAGGCATCGGGTCGCAGCGAGGGATCGTCCAGCTCGTCCCATTCGATCGGAGCAGATACCGGAGCGCCCGCAGCGGCACGAGGGCTATAGGGCGCGACGAGGGTTTTG
The DNA here is from genome assembly GCA_963850875.1 of uncultured Actinomycetota bacterium. Lineage (GTDB taxonomy): Bacteria > Actinomycetota > Actinomycetes > Streptosporangiales > Streptosporangiaceae > Chersky-822. The sequence continues at coordinate 761,081 of CAWKNA010000001.1, read as the reverse complement.
TTATGCACGTTCTGGGTGTAATCGAGCCGGGCCAGGCCGGCTCGCTCGCGGACATCCCACTTCCAGCTGACCAGGTCAGGAACCACTGCACCGATGGCACGGGAGAGCTGCTCTGCCCAGGCGCGAGTTTCGTCAAAGCCGGGCCCTGGCGCGATCGGCACCCAGATCTGGATGCCGCGCCGGCCGGTGACCTTGGGCTGTGCGCGCACCCGCAGGTGTTCCAGAGCGGTGCGATGCAGCCGGGCCAGCAGCAGCACGTCCTCCCACGAGGTCGCTGAGCCTGGATCGATGTCGATCAGGGCGTAGCTGGGAAGGCGCTGGCTTTCGGTGCGCGCGGTCCACGCGTGCCATTCCAGGGCGCCGAAGTTGGCCGCCCAGACCAGTGCAGCCGGCTCATCGGCCACCAGGTAGGTGGTGGTCTTGCCCGGGCTGGCTTCAGGGTTAACCCAGCGTGGAATCCAGTCTGGTGCGTGCTCAGGCAGCTGCTTGTGCCAGAAGCCCGCAGTACCGGCGCCGCCCGGATAGCGGTTCATGTTCAGGGCGCGGCCCTGCAGGTAGGGCAGCACCACCGGGGCGATCTGAGCCGAGTATCCGATGAATTCCCGCTTGGTCACCGGCTCCTCGCCACCCCTGGCGGGAAACAGGACCTTCTCCAGGTTCGTCAGCCTGAGGCGCCGGCCGAACACCTCCCAGTCCCCGCTGGATCGGATAGCGTCGAGAGCCCCGAGCTGGTCAGCATCGGGCCCGGCCAGCACCGGGCCGCGCACCGCGATCGATGCCTGCGCGGCGGGCAGGTCCGAGCGCCACAGCCGCTCCGGATCAGCCTTGACCTCGTCGTTAGTTCGCCCGCTGAGCACCGACCGCGGATGGTCCTCCGGGTCCCAGCCGTCGACCGAGTAGTCATCCCGCTTGTGCAGCAGCAGCCACTGCTCCTGACCAGACCGTTCGGGCCGACCGCGCCGCACCAGGACCAGGCGGCCCTGCAGCTTGTGGCCGTGCACATCGGCGTGCAGCTCACCAGCCGCGACGGCGTCGGCCGGGTCATCGGTGCCGTGCGGTTCCCAGGTGCCCAGGTCCCACACGATCACGTCACCGCCGCCGTACTCCCCGTGCGGAATCACGCCCTCGAAATCGAGATACTCGATCGGATGATCCTCGACGTGCACGGCGGTGCGCTTCACGCCGGGATCGAGCGTCGGACCTCTCGGAACGGCCCAGCTCACCAGGACGCCGCCGATCTCGAATCGGAGGTCATAGTGCAGCCGACGGGCGCGGTGCCGTTGCACCACGAACCGGCGCGGGCCTTCGGCCGGGACCGCGGGCGCGCCGGCCGGGTCCGCCGGTCCTCCGGCCGGGTCCGCCGGTCCTCCGGCCGGGTCCGCCGGTCCTCCGGCCGGGTCCGCCGGTCTTCCGGCTGGCTCGGGCGTGCGGGCGAAGTCGCGCTTGCTCTGATAAGGCCCGAGCTTCTCCGAAGCCGGCAAGCCGCGGCGATCTCGCCCGGTCGGAGCCATGCCCGGCTAGCGCCTCCGCTCTTTCAGCTCAGCTGTCGCCACGTGATCCCACGCTTTCACGGACTAGCCGCCAGGTACAGCACGGGCGGACGCCGCTGCCACCGAAGTGCCGGCCGCGATATCGCCGGTTCCGCAGCTTCGAACGTAGCCTTGAGGGCGGACTGATGGGCTGCTGCCCCCTCCGGTTCGAGATGCTGGTTCCGACATAAGGCCCGCCAGGCAACAGAGGTGCCAGTGATGATGTGGATGTGGACCAGACGGCGCCGGACCGCGACGGCGGCCATGGCACAGCAAGCCGAAGGCGACCGGCGGCCGGCCGGCGGCCGTGGCACGGGTACCAGATGAGCGCATGGCATAGAACGCTCGTTGTGGCGGTCTGCGGTCTGTTCGGCGCAGCGGGAGTGGCAGCCTGCGGCCCCGCCATCGGGCCGGCGGCTGCGCCCGCATTCCCCGGCGGGCACGGGGCGCCCACATCCGCCCAGTGCACGCAGACGTTCGGCGTCGCGTGCTACTCACCACGCCAGCTGCAGCGCGCCTATGACCTGGAGCCGTTGTATGCCAGGGGCTTCGACGGCAAGGGCCGCACCATCGTGATCGTGGACCCATTCGGCTCACCGACCATCCGTCAGGACCTGGCAACCTTCGACCAAGCCTTCGGCCTGCCGGCCCCGCCGTCGTTCCAGGTGCTGCAGCCGGTTGGCCGGGTGCCGCCGTTCAGCCTGAAGAACGCAGGGATGGTGGACATGGCCGGGCAGACCACGGCCGATGTCGAACTGGCTCACGAGATAGCTCCGGGAGCGAACATCCTGCTGGTCGAGACGCCGGCGCCGGAGACCATCGCTGGCGGCGGCTTCGCTCAGCTCATCGCGGCCGAAAACTACGTCATCGCGCATAACCTCGGCGATGTCATCAGCCAGAGCTTCGGCCTGCCCGAGCAGAACTTCCCGAGCCGGTCCGCTCTGCTTCAGCTGCGCTCTGCCTACCTCAACGCCTACCGGCAGCAGGTCACCGTCCTGGCCGCATCCAACGATCTGGGCGTCACCGGTCCAGCACCAGCGGACCGGCTCTATACCCACCCGGTCGTCAGCTGGCCCGCCTCGGACCCACTCGTCACCGGCGTCGGCGGCACCACCTTGCAGCTGAACGCGGCCGGCGGCCGGATCTCGCCAGACACCGCCTGGAACGACAGCCGCAACGCCGCGGTGACCAAGCACTTCGGCGCGCTACCCTGGGCCAGCTCCGGCGGCCTGTCCGTGATCTTCACCCGGCCCGGTTACCAGGACTCGGTGCGCCCGATCGTCGGCGACCAGCGCGGCGTCCCCGACGTAGCGCTCAGCGCCTCGCTCAGCGGCGGTGTCGCGATCTTCGAGTCCTATACCGGCGCACCGGGATTCTGGGCACCGGGCGGCGGGACCAGCGCGGCGACACCGGAATTGGCCGGCCTCGTCGCGATCGCCGACCAGTACGCGAACAAGAGGCTAGGCCTGATCAACCCGGCGCTCTACCGCCTGGAGCAGGCGCATGCGCCTGGCATCGTCGGCATCACCAGCGGCAGCAACACGGTGCGGTTCGTGCAGAACGGCAGCACCATCACCGTCCGTGGTTACCAGGCCAGCCCCGGGTACAACCTCGTCACCGGAGTCGGCACCATAGACGCCGCCCGCTTCGTACCCGAACTGGTCGGCTGATCGCGATGCCGCCCAGCCTGCGCAGCAGCACCGCCATGCTCGGCCTGGCTGCCGCGATCTGGGTCACCGGAGGCTGGCACGCCGACGCGACGACATTTGCGCCAAGGACCGACGGTCCCAGCTCATGGACGGTGTACCACGGCGATGCCGCCGGGACCGGCGTCGCCTCGCCGATGACGGCAATCGATACCACGGCCCCGGCCTGGACATCGCCCGCTCTGGACGGAGAGATCTACGGCGAGCCCCTCGTCTTCGGCAAGCGGGTTTACGTGGCGACCGAGAACGACACGGTCTATGCGCTGTCGTCGGCGACCGGAGCGATCGTCTGGTCCGTGCATCTGGGCACCCCGGTACCGGCCGGATCCCTGCCGTGCGGCAACATCACCCCGACGGTGGGCATCACGGGTACGCCGGTCATCGATCCAGCCCGGGCTGAGATCTTCGTCGTCGCCGACGAACTGGTGAACGGAACTCCGGCGCACCTGCTGGAGGGGCTCGCTGCAGCCTCGGGCAAGAGCGAGCTAACCCAGCCCGTGGATCCCGCCGGAGCGGATACCGCCACGCTGCTGCAGCGGACTGGACTGACCCTCGACGCCGGTCAGGTCGTGTTCGGCTTCGGCGGCAACTACGGAGACTGCGGTCGTTACCGGGGCAGGCTGGTGGCGGTCCCCGAGACGGGCGGGACGCCGAAGGACTTCACCGTCGACGCGGCGGCCGGTGAGTCACAGGGCTCGATCTGGATGGGCGGAGCCGCACCCGCCGTTGACAGCAGCGGTGACCTCTGGGTCAGTACCGGGAACGGCTCGGTCCACTCCGCTGCCTATGCGTACGACGACAGCGACGCGGTCCTTGAGCTGTCGTCGTCCCTGCGGCTGCTGCAGTTCTTCGCGCCAAGCACCTGGGCATCGAATAACGCGAATGACCTCGACATGACGACGGAGCCGGTGCTGCTGCCCGGTGGCCAGGTCCTGATCGCCGGGAAGTCCCGGATCGCCTATCTGCTCGACGGCGCTGCCCTCGGCGGTATCGGCGGGCAGCAGGCCGATCTCGGACCAGTCTGCGGCGTGGACATAGCCGGCGGCTCCGCGCGGCTGGGCCAGACCGTCTACCTCCCCTGCCTCGACGGCATCATCGCGGTCCGGGCGGCGCGATCTCCTGCCGCGCTTGCGCTGCTGTGGAGTACGGGAACTGGCGGCGGCCCGCCGATCCTGGCCGCTGGGCTGGTCTGGACCATCGGGTCGGACGGCACGCTGTACGGGCTCGATCCCGCTACCGGCCGGATACGGCAGCGGGCATCGATCGGTGCGCCCGCCAACCACTTTCCGACTCCGAGCGCCGGTGACGGCCTGCTGCTGGCTCCGTCCGCTGACCACGTTGTCGCCTTCGGCGCGGCTGCCCCCGGCTCGTCGGCTACCGCTACCCCGGCGAGCCAGCCCGCCGCTGGTCACAGCGGAGCATTTCCCGCGGGAACCGTGGCTGGCATCGTCGTCGTCATCGTGCTCGTCAGCGGGGCTGCGTGGTTGATCTGGCGACGACGGGCGGAGCCACGGCGCCAGCACTAAGACTCCCGATCCCGGCCGGGCAGCGGTCAGCTGGCCGGGACGGTAGCCCCGAGCAGCTGGGCGTATCGGTCGACCATCAGGTCGCGGCCCTTGAGCTGCGCGACGACCTCCGCCGAGACGAGGTCGGCGCTGTCCGGCCGCTGGCCGGCGCCGCCGGCCGGGCCGATCGGAACGATGATCGCCGGGGGTGACGGCTGCCAGCGGGCAAGGTCACCGCCGCCAGTGATGAGCGAACGGATATTGCCGGCCACGAGCTGTGCCTGCCGGGAGGCGATGCCCGCCATCTTGTGATCGGCGGCGGAGACGTCGCCGATCGCGAAGACGTGGTCCTGGCCGGCCACTTGCAGGCACGGACTGACCTCGATGAAGCCGTCAGCCCGGCGGGCGGCGGCCAGGTCACCGGCCAGGTAGTCGCTGACCGGTGTGACGCCGTAGCAGCGGAACCAGACATCCGCGGTCACCTTGACACCGGCCTGCGTGACGACGGTGAAGTTCTGCAGATCGCCGGGACTGGTCGGCGGATCTTCCCGCAACGGACTGGCGAGCAGGAGTTCCACGCCGATCTCGCCGAGCTGCCGCCGCAGCTCTGCCTTGAGATCCGACCTGAATCGGGCACCGAGCACGTCGTCAGCCACGTCAAGGAGGGTGACGTGCTTGGCCGGCCAGACCGCCTTGATCTCCCCGGCCAGCTCGATACCGACCGGTCCGGCGCCGACTAGGAGCACCCGGGAGGCCGCTTCCAGTGCGGCATGCGCGGCGCGAACCTTGTCGTGGGCGGCGGCGGTGCTCTCGACATCGTTCTTGGCCGGGAACGGATACGCCGACCCGGTTGCCAGCACGATGTAGTCAGCGTGCATCTCTGCGCCCGACGCCAGAGTCACCCGGCCGGATTCGACCGCGACAGCCCGGTCGCGCACCACCCGGCCGGCCGCGAGCAGCCCGTCGTAAGGCAGGTAGATCCGCGGCAGCCAGGACGGGTCTACCAGGGCGCGCAGGGATGCGACGTTGTGCACGAACGCGTCCTTCGGCTCGACCAGGGTGACATCGGCCACGTCGTCGAGCAGCTTGGCCACATTGACTCCGCCATAGCCGCCTCCGACCACAACGACGGTTGGCCTAGCCGAGGAACGTTCACTCATCCGGACTCCAGCTGCTCGCGGGCGGTACGAAGATCCACCCCGTCATTATTCGGCACGACCCCGCTGGTGCTTAGCATCGGGCCTCGGCCAGCCGAGACTTCCGCGGCACCGCTACCAGGGCAGCACTCCGCAGGACCCCTCGCCATCGGTGGTCCACAGGTGGCCCCATAGCGCCCCGTTCGGCCCGTCCGGCTGCAGCGTGGCCAGGTGCACGCTGACCTCTGCGCCCTGCTCCGGTGTCCGGAACCCGCTGTTGCCGTTGAGATCGGTGGCACAGTAGCCCGGATTGGCTGCGTTCACCTTGATCGAAGTGTCCCTTAGCTCCTTGGCGTACATGGCGGTCACCATGTTGAGCGCGGTCTTCGAGGCTGGATAGGGAACCGAGGCCATCATCGCCATCGGGCCTGCCGGATCCGTCATCGAGGTGATCGAGCCGACCTCGCTTGAGACGTTCACGATCCTGGCCGCCGGTGCCCGGCGCAGCAGCGGCAGCATGGCATTGGTCACCGTCACGACGCCGAAGACATTGGTCTCGAACACCTCGCGCAGCGTCGTCAGGGTCGTCTGGCTGGGCAGCCCAGTGCCGTCCCCGCGGGCGATTCCCGCGTTGTTGATCAGGATGTCGAGTCGGCCGAACGCGGCGTCGATCCACTCCGCGGCCTGCTGAACCGACGTGGCGTCGGTGACGTCGAGCGCGACGAACCGGGCGTCGGCGCCGCCACCGCACAGCGACCGCTCCGCCTGTCGGCCGCGAGTCTCATCCCTGGCGCCCACCAGCACGGTGATGCCACGTCCGCCGAGGATCCGGGCAGTCTGGAATCCGATGCCTTTGTTGGCACCGGTGATCAGCGCAATCATTGTCATGGCGGCTAATCCTGGCGACGGTAGGCGGCCGACGGGAGAGCCCCGCTGAGACTGGGATCAGCAGTACCACCTTGCCGGGCCGGACCTGCGGCAGGCATCCGGCAAGCTGGAGGCATGGTCGCACTGTCGTCCGCGCTTGCAGCAGCCGCGGGGCCGGAACCGGGCTGGGCGCGAGCCGGGACGGGATGGGAGGCACCGGACATGCTGAACCGCGATGACCTGGCGACGTTCCTGCGGACCCGCCGGACCCGGCTGCGGCCAGGCGATGTCGGGCTGCCCGACGGCGGACGGCGTCGGACGCCGGGACTGCGGCGCCAGGAAGTCGCCCAGCTCGCCGGGATGTCGGTGGACTACTACATCCGGCTGGAGCAGGCGCGCGGTCCGCAGCCGTCCCGCCAGGTCCTGGCGGCGCTCGCCCGAGCCCTGATGCTCACGGCCGACGAACGCGAGTACCTGTTCCGCCTGGCCGGCCAGAGCCCGCCGCCCGCGGCCAGCCCGGTGCGCGAGATCAGCCCTGGCATCCGCAACCTGCTGGACAGTCTGCCCGAGACCCCGGCCTACGTGGTCGACGCGAAGTACGACGTGCTGGCCTGGAACGCGCTGGCCACCCACTTCATCGGGGATCTGTCCGAAGTCCCCGAATCGGACCGGAACATGATCCGCTGGATCTTCCGGCTGCCGACCACCGCGGTGCCGTGGTCCGACCCCGAGACCGTGCGATTCACCCGGTCCACCGTCGCGGACCTGCGGGCCGGCTATGCCCGCTACCCCGGCGATCCTGGGATCCAGGGGCTGGTCACCGAGTTGCTCGGCACCTCACCGCAGTTCGCGCAGATGTGGCAGGCACATGATGTCCAGTCCAGGCGCCCCCTGGTCAAGCGCGTCGATCATCCGCTGACCGGGCCGCTCGAATTCGAATGCCAGGTCCTGCACATCCCGGACACCGGCCAGCGGCTGATCACCTACTGCGCCGCACCGGGCTCGCCCACCCAGGCAGCATTCCGGCGCCTCGCCCATCGGCATGTCCGCCCGCCCGTTGCCCCGGCGGCACCAGTCCGGGCACCCCTAGCCGAACGACCTGAGATGGCGCAGCAGCTGCCATAGGCCTCAGTTCTCCACAGGTTAGGCAAGTTACTTGTCTTGAGTTAGCGATTCTCGTTACTTGGTGATAGCGGCAGCGGTCCGTGAGGACGGTTCGGCAACGCTTGATGACGAGCACTGCTGTTACTCTCGACGCCCTGACTGGTCGGCGGTCACCGCAACTTGCACAGCCGCGGCGTCACGGACTGCCCGGTGACGGCTATCACGGTCACGCGTTGTGACGGACGGGATAACACCGACGTGCGATATCCAACCGATATGCATCGGTTGGGGACTAGCAGTCACATTCGGGACGTCGCTCCCGAATGGCTGATCTGTACGCTGACCAGATCACGTTTCCGACGATCGGTCACCTTCTCGAAGCTGGTTCGGCGTGCTCACCCGTTTCGGGCGACCTCGGGTCCCGTGATCCGGTTGAGGAGCGGGAACGTTGATGCGACGATCGCGAGTGAAGCAATAACTCCGCCGACGACGGTCGCCCAATACGCGATTCCGGGGATTCGGAGCGCGATGTCGAGCTGGGAACTGAGGAAGAGGGCAGCAGCAATCAGGCCGACGGCGATCGAGACCACGGCAACGAGGAGCAGCGGCAGCGCGCTCTCAAGGGCGACGACACGGCGCAGGACGCCGGTGGGGACGCCGGTGAGGCGGAGGAGGCTAAACGGGCGCTTGCGCTCGCTCAGCCCGGCGGCGATGTTCACGGCAAGGCTGCAGGCGGCGATAATCAGGCTCGCCACGATGACCACGTCGGTCATGTCCTGGACCATCGTGAGGAAGCGCGAAACCTTCGGCGTGATCGCTTCGACGCCCACCGGAGCTCCGCGGAGGGGAAAGGCCTGCTCGAGCGAGGTCCGTACCCGCTCAAGGGAGCTGGACGACCCGTTCGTAGCGACGACGACTGCCTCGACGGGAAGGCTCGCGATGCTCGCCACCGGCAGGTGGGCGGACGGCCAGACCGTCGAGGACACCGAGTTGTTCGCACTGCTCGGTTGGAGGAAGTAGCCGATCGCCGCCACCGTCGCTCCCGGTGCGCACCTGCCGATCGCGGGGGTCTTTGCCAGCTCGGCGCAGGCGACCACACCGGTAAAGTTCTGACCGGGGAATGGGCTCACGTGGACCACCGCCACGCCCTTCACCCCCGGCGTCGAGCGGAACCCCGTCAGCACCGCAGGAGAGACGGAAGCAACGTCCGTGCCAGCACCGCATCCAGTCGTGTCGCCGCAGAACTGGTCGACGAGGGTGTCGGTCAATCGGGCGCTCCCACCCTGGGTTCGGGTGGCGACGATCGAACCCAGCGCCCCGATCGCGGCGCTGGTGACGAAGAGGGCGAGCACGAGCCCGCTGATGGACCGGAAGGCCGCGCGGGGGTTGTCGAGGAGCCGGCGAGCGGCGATGAGGCCGGCGGGGCGACTCGCCCGGTTGGCCATGAGTTGAGAGCCCACCTTGGTCAACCACGGTCCGGCGAGGACCAGCCCCACCACGATGAGTACGAGGCCCAGGAGCAACTCCTGAACCTGGCCGCCGTTGCTGTTCGGCTTTCCGACGGCGTCGAAGTACGCGAGCAGGGCGATGCCAGCCAGAAGTGGGATGATCCGGACGATCCTGGGCGGGGCGGACGACGTTCGCCGACTTACGCCGAGCGGCGAGACCCGGACGCGGCGGAGCGCGAGGCGCGCGGACACGGCGGCGACGATCGGGACACCGAGCACGACGAGCACGACGTCGAGCCACCGAAGCGAGAGGTCGCCTGGCGTGAGAGGCGCTCCGGTGAAGGGGACGTGGATGAGGAACGGCCGGAACACGAAGAAGAGGGCGAAACCGACCGCCACTCCCGCCACGGCTGCGACCGTCGCCTCCACCGCCGCGATCACCGAGATCTGACGCGGGGTTGCCCCGACGAGGCGCATGGCGGCGAAGCGCTCCTCTCGCCTGGCGGCGGACAGTCGGCTCGCGGTCGCGATCAGGACGAGAACCGGCAGCAGAAGGGCGCAGGCTCCTCCCGCCAGGATCCACTGCAGAACAGGTCCGCTCACGTTGCCGCTCTGGCAGCTGAAGCAGTTGCTCGGCGTTTGCTGAATACCTCGGACCTCCACGGCCCCGAGGGCCCGCGAGAGCTGGCGAACGTCGTCGCCGACGACGATGATCAGCGAGTTCGGGGACGGAAGCGCCGCTGCGCCGATGGTCCCGATCTGGCGCCCGGGGAACCGGTCGCGAAGCTCGTTCGCCGGCACGGACCTGAGCAGCTTCGTGAGTGCCGGCGAGGCGTAGAACTCACCCGGTCCGGGCAGGTGCGGAATCCCCGGCGGGATCGGTGCGCCCGGTCCGGTGGCGGCCACGTCGACGCGGTCTATCTCCTGGTTGCCGAACTGATCGACGCTGAGCAGCCACCACAGCGGTTCGGACGTCGAGCTGCCCGACGTCGACGGGGGCGTCTGCGCGGAGGTGTCGAGCCACGCGCCACGGCCGGTCTGGGCGCGCAGCCCGCTGACCCCGGCCAGGGCGAACAGCAGCAGACCGACGCCCAGGGCGACCGCTGCCGCGGTGACGAGGACGCGCAGCGCCGCTTCGCGACCGCTGCCCAACGTCAAGCGCAGGCCAAGTCGGATCATCCGGGCACCGCCTCGGTCGTGGTCACTCGGCCATCGCGAACGATCACCTCTCGGTCGGCGTAGGCGGCGACGCGGGGTTCGTGGGTGACGAGGATCACCGTCGATCCCTGATCCCGCGCGGCGCGCGTCAACAGGCCCATGACCAGCTCCCCGTTCAGCGAGTCGAGTGACCCGGTCGGTTCGTCGGCGAAGAGCACGTCGGGATGGGCAACGAGACCGCGCGCCAGCGCGACGCGCTGTGACTGGCCGCCGGACATCTCGCCGGTGCGGTGGCGCTCCATGCCCTGGAGGTCGAGCCGTTCGAACCAGCTCCGCGCCGCACGGAGGGCCTGATCACGGTGCGTGCCACCGAGCAACAGCGGCAGCGCCACGTTCTCCTCGGCGGTGAGTTCCGGCACGAGCTGGCCGAACTGGAAGACGAAGCCGAAGCGATCACGCCGCAGCCTGGAGCGCTCCGCCTCCCGCATCGTGTCGAGGCGCCGGCCGTCGAGGTAGACCTCGCCGGAGTCCGGGACGAGGATGCCCGCCAGGCAGTGGAGCAGCGTCGACTTGCCCGAGCCGCTCGGGCCCATCACGGCCAGGACCTCGCCCTTGTTCACCGAGATGCTCGCCCCGCGAAGCGCCGGGGTCTCCCCGAAGGAGAGCACGAGGTCCCGTCCCTCGATGATCGCGCCTCCGACCTTGACCGCAGAGGAGCCGTTCGCCCCGTTCACGACGCCACCTCCTCCGCGAGCGCCGCGAGTCGTGCCGCGGTGAGGTCGATCCAGCGCAGGTCGGCCTCCAAATGGAAGAGGCCGTGGTCGGCGAGCAGGGCGTCGACGAGACCGTCCCGTTGCTTGAGCTCGGTGAGCTGGCGCATCCGCCTGAGGTGCGCTGCCCGCTGCGCGTCGAGGTACTCCTCCGCGGGGCGGCCGAGCATGAGCGAGAGCACGACCTTCACGAAGAGGTCGGTCTGGAGGTGAGGCTCGGCCGGGATGGGCTCGGCCAGCCACGCCTCGACCTCGCTCTTCCCCGTCGTGGTGATGGCGTAGCGCTTGCGGTCCGGACCGGCTCCGGGCTCAGCCTCGCCGGCAATGGCCTTTCCGTCCCTGGCGAGACGGGCGAGGGTGGCGTACACCTGGCCGAAGGGAAGCGGCCGGCCGCGGCCGAAGTACGCGTCGTAGTCGCGCTTCAGGTCGTAGCCGTGGCTCGGCTCGCGGTCGAGGAGCCCGAGGAGGGCCATGGGAACACTCATACCTACGAGCATACACTGCGTGTATACGTTCGATCAATAGCCTCTCTGCCTGACTGCAAACCACGGCGTCCGCAAGTGCCGAGCCTCGTCACCCGCAGCGATGTCGGCCCCCGGGGTGCTCGGCGGGGGTGATCGGGCAGCCCGGTCCCCTCCGACCGGTCGCTGGAGGCGGTCGACCATCCTTATCGATCCGAGGGTCGTGCAGATCGGGGCGTCCGTACGTAGCACGGAAAGCGTCAGCTCCCATGCCATCCTGGGCCTACCCGCCGAAGGTCAGGTTGCGGCCGGTGAGCAGTCCGGTGACGCCGGCCCGAGTTACCGTGAGGCTCTTGACTTCCAGCCCGATCGGCAGTTTCGACAGCGGAATGTCGATGTTGCTGACCGAGTCGAGCAGCGACGACGGCAGCCCGCTGCTTGACACCAGCTGCACGTGAATCTCGCGCCCGCCAAGCGACCCGACCCGCCAGGTCGCCGAAGCGGTCTCAATCAGCAGGTTCAGGCTGGCCCTGACCTCGTGGCTGCCGACTGGCGCCAGCTTCAGCCCGCTGCCCACGAGCGCTCCGGCAAGTGCGCCAGCCTGAGCCAGCAGCGCGTTGTCCAGAGCCCTGAAGCTGATGAACGCCGTCCCGTGCACCTGGCTCACCGTTGCCCCGTTGTAGCTGGAGTCGATCCGCACGTCCGACAGCACAGCGGTGATCTTCGTGATCCGCAACGACCCGGCCGGCACATTGGCCGAGCTGATCGTGACCTGGTGGATGTTCCTTGCGATGGCCTGAGTCAGGAACGGGAACCCGGCGATCGACACGCTCGGCTTGCTCGGGAAACCCTGGTCGCTGATCTGCGTGGCGATCTCGCGCTCAGCCAGGATCCTGGCCCCGAAGTCCAGCCCGACCAGGAGAACAACAATCACCAGCAACCAGGTCATCAGCCTGCGCAAGCCGTCACCGCCCGTTTGTCGGTAGTCGCACCAGCCGGCCGTCTTCCGAAGCCGAGCCTGGCTGGGCTTGTGCCCGCACTACCCCACGGCCGCCAGGCTAACCGAGCTAATGCCGCAACCGAGCCGCACCGCTGGGCCGGGCAGGCGCGGGCTGTCAGGGCGCGGCACCGCCTCGTCGGCAGCCGCTACGTTGATCGGCACAGGGCAGAGGTCGGCGACAGGGACCAGTTGTCGTCTTGCACCTCGCCTGGCGGGATCGCGCCGGGGAAATGCAGGACGACCTTCGACCAGAACCAGTTGCCGTGACAGAGCTTCGGATCGCTGAAGGTTGCCACCACCGGGGCTTTGTAGAAGCGGCCGCCGGCGCAGGCCGGCAGACAGCTGTTGATGAATGCCGTGCCATCGGCGACCGCCTGCGTAGCGGTCCAGGACAGCCAGGTCGCGTTCTCGATGTTGTGGCTGCCGGTGGCGTCAAAGCTAAGCGCTCGGTAGTGGGTCAGTTTGAACCGCCGTTTGGGGGCATCACTGACCGTCGCTGCGCGGTTGCTACAGGTCGTATAGGCCGTGCTTGATGTCGGCGGTGAACGCCTCCCAGACGCTCGCGCCGAACGTCAGGTAGCCGCCGTCAGGGTTCTTGGAGTCGCGAACGGCGACCACGCCGGGCAGGTTGAGGGCGACTTCCACGCAGTCACCGCCTCCGTTGCCGCTATAGCTGGACTTGCGCCAGCGCGGCTTTATCTGGTCTTCCACTGCTCTGCTGCCTCCAAGATGAGAGCCCGGGATTCCTCGCGCGGGAGCGCATCCCCCCGGACAAGGTCAAAGACTAATGTGGCGTGACGCACCAGCGACCTGCGTTCCTCGGTCACGTCCTCGACGGCCTCCATGCGCAGCACATCGGGCGCGTCATCACAGGATGCCAGGGCGAACCCGCCGCTGAGGCCGGCGTTCGCCCCGCGAGCCGACTGCACGATCTGGACCTGGACGCTGGGCCGCTCGGCCATGCTTGCCAGGTGGCTGAGCTGATCACTCATGATCGCGGGTGACCCGATCAGCCTGTGAAGCACGCTCTCGCCCAGGATGGTCACGACATGCGGCGGCCCGGCGCGATCGAATACCGACTGGCGTTCCAGCCGGACCGCGACCAGTTCCTCAGCCTTCGCGTCATCAGCCCCCGCCGCCAGGAACAGCGCCCGCGCGTACTCGGCCGTCTGGAACAGTCCGGGGATGATCAGCGGTTGCCAGACTCGCAGCGTGTGAGCCTTGCCTTCGGCCTGAAGCCAGTCCTCGAACCACGTCGGCACCGGGCCGTCTGCCCGCCGGGCAAGCACCACCAGCCGCCCGAACAGCTCATCGTCCAGCTGGCACGCAGCGCACCACGCGGCCAGCACGTCATCGGTCGGCGGGCGCTCCCCGGTCTCGGCCTTGGCGACGACCGTCCGGTCAAAACCCAGCCTGGCCGCCAGGGCGTCCTGGCTGCTGAAACCCGCCGCCACCCGAGCGCGCCGCAGCTCCCGCCGAGGAACGCGGCGGGGTTGGTCTCAGGGTCGCGTCTGGCCATCGTGGCGGACCTCCGGGCCGGTCGTGGCGGATCGTGGCGCCTGCCCGCGCCACATAGCTTAATAGTGCTCCTGCCTGCGACATTGGGCGACATGGCAGCACGGAGTGACACCGCCCCGCGTCTGATCAGCGCCCTTGAGCTTGCCCCGCTGCCCACCGCGATCCCGTGCTTCCGCCTGCACGCGGCAGCCGTGCTCAGGGAATGGGGACTGCCGCGCGATCTGGTCGAAGACGCCCAAATGCTGGTCAGCGAGTTGATGACGAACGCGATGGACGCCTCCGTCGTCCTTCCTGAGCGCCCTCCGGTCACTCTGCGGCTACTGGCTGGCGGCACATCCCTTGTCATCGAAGCCTGGGACCAGAACCCGCTTGACCTGGAACCACGGCAGGCCGACGTCGATGCCGAGTGCGGGCGGGGCCTGACCGTCGTGGCTGCCCTCAGCACTCGCTGGGGCTGCCAGCGCACCAGTGGCCGGCACAAGGTGGTGTGGGCAGAATTAACTCTGTGAGCGGGTCCCGGGATCGCAGTATCTCCTCGAAGGTGACCAGCCACCGACCGCCCGCCGCACCAACCCGATCTCAGCCCGCTGCGGCAGCCGCCCAGGTTCCCGCAGCGTCCCGGTCAGGTTCGCGAACACCCCGGCCGGCCGCCACGAGCCAGCCGCCGCGACGAACACCGTTCCCGCCGGGAACAGCCGCCCAGCCGGCAGCACCGCCTTCAGCTCCGGAGTCAATGCACTCCGCCCACGCCCAGACGTCAGCAGCCGGACCGCCGCCACCGCCCCCGGCGGCTCAGCGCTGCCAACCCGCCGCACAGCGGCCGATCGCGGACTGGCCGACGGACGCGGACTGCTGGCCTGACGACCGAAGCCCAGCACACCGACCGCCACACCCCAGCCGCAATGAGAGCAGCCGCCACCACCCTGACCACGACGCCCCTCCGCACCGCATCCACCTCCGCAACTCCCCGCCCCCAGCGTGATCACGCCGGTCGCGCTATGACCACGCCAGTCGGGTTGGTCAGGCCCGATGCCCGCATCAAGGGAGCGGACGGCATGCCTGCGGTGCTAGGCGTTGCGCAGCCAGCCGGCACCGCAGGCGTGGCGGCCGACTCCCCCGCCCCGAAAGTGGGTGGCGGCCGGCTCTGCCGGCACCGCAGGTATGGCGCCCGGCTCCCCACGGGCTGCGGTCAAATCTTCGATCGGCTAGAACGACAGGCTCTGCGCTCCGACGGTTGCGACGATCCCGTTCGACGAGGAGTTGAGCCCGCCAGTCAGCTCGAGACCCGCAGGCAGCGACGCCAGCGGCAGCTTGATGTTGTTGGCCGCGCTCGCGAACTGCGACGGCACGCCGCTGCTGCTCACCAGTTGCAGGTCGATCTCGTGTGGCCCGACCGTCACGACCCGCCAGGTCGCTGTCGCGTTGACGAACCCGCCAACCAGATTCAAGCTGCCCTGTACCTCGTTGCTGCCGACCGACTGAATCTTCAGGCCGCCGCCTGACCCGCCGCCGAGGAACCCGGCCAGCGGCCCGGCCGCCGACAGCGCGTCACCGAGCGCGCCGAGACTGATCGTGATCGTCCCGTGCAGCGGGCCAACCGTACCGCTCTGGAAGTTGGAGCTAAGCCGGACGTTCTGCGCGACGACGTTGAGGCTCGTGATCGTGATCGGGCCCTCCGGAATATCGGACGAGGAGATCGTGACCTGGTCGAAGTGCCGGGTGATGACCTGGGTGAGGAACGGAAAGCCGGCGATGGACACGCTCGGCTTCTTCGGGAAGCCCTGCTTCTGGATCTGCGTCGCGGCCTCGCTTTCGGCGAATGCCTTGGCCCCGAAGTCGAGGCCGACCAGCAGGACAAGCACCACGACGACCCAAATCACCGCCTTGCGGCCCCTGCTGCGCTTCGGCGGCTGCGGTGCCTGGTATTGCGGTGTCTGCTGGTAGTCGTACACGCCAACCGCCTCCCGGTCTGTGACTGGGTTCGCCGCGCGGCCGGGGGAGTCGCGCCTGGGCGAGAAAGATCAGGGTAGCTTGCTCAGGTCGAATATCTGTATCTGTGCAGAGCCATTGTCAGAAACAATCAGGTACCGGCCGTCCGGAGTCAGCGCGAACTCGCGCGGCATGGATCCGCCGCTCGGAATGTAGCCGACCAGCGCGGGCTTCCCGGCCAGTGCCTTCGCGACGTCCACCACCGCCAGATTGTGCGCGGTCGACGAGGTGTTGTTGATATCGGTGTCGGCGACGATCATTCTCGCGCCGCCGTGGACCAGGATCTCCCCGATCGGCGTCTGCCCGACCGGAACCTTGGCGATCAGCGCATTCGTGGGCTCGGAGACCAGCCGGGCCGCGTTGAAGGCGAGCAGGTAGTTGCTGGCCCTCGCGGTGACCCAGACCGTATTTCCGTCTGGCGATGCGATCACCCTGGCCGGGCCGAAGCCGACCGGCGGCCGAGTGAGGACTGCCGAGGCCGGATCGGTCTCCAGCTTCGGGATGCTCAGCACGCTGACCACGCCCTCGGCCGCCGGTCCGTTCTGCGGTGAGCCGTAGCTGGTCACGTACAGCGACTGACCGCCGGGCGCGACGGCGATGCCGACCGGCTGCGGACGCAAGGCAACCGACCCGACGTAGTCCGTGGCACCGAAGTTGCCGCTGCTCAGCGCCTGTTGCAGATTGAAGACAGCCAGCTGGTTGGTGAACTGCAGGGTGACGAAGGCGTACTTGTTGTCCGATGACAGCGCGATCTCGACCGCGCCTGCGCCATTCGGGGCGTTTGGCACGGTCAGCGTGCCGACGCCGGCGCTGCTCAGGCCCTGCTCGGCGTCGGCGAGGCTCAGCACGATGACCTCGTTGCCGGCCGCCACCAGCAGGTACTTACCGTCGCTGGTCATCGCGATGCCCTTGGCCGACAGGCCGCTGTTGGTGATCTGATAGCCGTACTGCCTGACCACAGTCATCCCCGAGCCGAGGACAAGCACGTTCAGGTGGTGCGGCGATACCGCGAAGATGACCTTGCCGTCGGGTGCGACCAGGACGCCGAACGGATTGCCGGTCTGGACGGTCACCAGATTGTTCGGGACGGTCAGCATCTTCCCGGCCGCAACGGCGCTACTCGCGCCTGGCAGCGACAGATTATGCACGGTGTTGTGGTGCACGGCGGTCTTCCCGCCACCGCGCAGCGCCAGGTAGGCGCCGCCGCCGCCGAGCACGATCACCAGCACCAGCACGGCCACCAGCACCAGCGGCGAGCGCCGTCGGCGCCCCACATCGGGCTGACCGACCCGATCGGCCGACCAGTGCGCCTCGGTCAGCCCGGGTGTGGTGTGCCGCTGCGGCGCCAACTGGGTGTCGGGGCTTGAGTCGCCGTGGATGGGGGCGACGCGAGGTCCGTTCCCTGCGGCTCTGGCAGCGCCTGCGGCCCCAGCCGCACCAGAACCCGCCGCACCAGAACCGGCGGCACCAGAACCGGCCGCACCGAAACCGGCCGGAGCGGGACCGGTTCCAGCGGAACCGGCCGGAGCGGGACCGGATGCCACGGCAGCCCCGCCGGCCCCTGACGCCAACGCAGCATGCCAGGCGGCGACCTCGGTGTGCGGCCGGTCCGCGCCGGGGGTGGCGCCTGGCCCTGAGTCGTACGGCCTGATCCCGAACGCCTCGCGCAGGGCGTCGCAGAACTCCCGGCAGCTTGCATAACGGCTCGCCGGGGCTTTGGCGAGCGCCTTAGCGAAGACCTGGTCAGCGGCTGGCGGAAGGTCGGGCCGGCGGCTGGTCAGCGCCGGCGGCGGCTCCGACAGCTGCGCGTACATCACGGCCATCGCCTCTTCGCGCTGGAACGGCGGTGCGCCGCAGAGCAGTTCGAAGGCCGCGCAGGCGAGCGCGTACTCATCGGCCCGGCCGTCGACCGGCTTGCCCTCGATCTGCTCGGGCGAGATGTAGTCCAGCGTGCCGAGGAAGGTCCCTGTTCCGGTCAGGCCGCTGGCCTGCAGGGAAGCCTTGCTCAGCCCGAAGTCGGACAGGTACACGTGATCCGGCCGGCCGAAGCCCCCGCTCGCGTCGAGCAGTATGTTGGCGGGCTTCACATCGCGGTGCACCAGGCCGCGGCCGTGCGCCGCGTCCAGCGCAGAGGCGACCTGCGAGACGATCTCGGCCACCCGGGCCGGCGGCAGCGGCCCGAACCTGGTGATCAGCGACCGCACGTCACCGCCACGGACGTAGCGCATCGCGATGAACAGCACGCCGCTTGCCTCGCCGGCCTCGAACACCGGGATGATGTGCGGATCGTCGACCGCAGCGGCCGCCCGCGATTCCCTGATGAACCGCTGCCGGAACGCCTCGTCGGCCGCCAGGGCCGGGGCCAGGATCTTCAGCGCCACCTGGCGGTCAAGCCGCTCATCGTGTGCCCGGAATACCACGGCCATACCACCCTGGCCGATCTGCTCCTCAAGCAGATAGCTGGCGATTCGCGAGCCCGCGACGAATCCGGTTGCCGCCGAGGGGAAATCCTCGCTCACCATGCCTCCACCGATTGCGTTCCGCCCGTTGCTCCCATCTTCCGCCAGTTCCGACTGGACCGAACATTGGGGTAATGCGCAGACCAGGTACGTCAGTCGCGTGTGGGCGTTCCAAGTATCCGGTTTGACCGTGCCTACCGCAAGCTAGCTACTGGCTGGATGTCGGCCGAGATCACGCCGCACGCCACAGGTAGGTGCTGCCGTTCGAGTCGCCGCCCGCCCCGCGGCGGGGCGGCGGCGGCGGTCGCGGCGTCCGGACCGGGGTGTGCGGGGCGGCTGCTCGGAGCCGAGGGGAACGGATGGCTCCTGCTCGTCGGCGGTCGATCTGCTCCTCAAGCAGGTAACCGGAGAGCCGTGACCCCGGCGCGAGGCTGGTTAAGGCGCTGCCATCCGGGTAAAACCTCTCGCTCACCACGCCTCCAGCGCCCGCTATCCGCCCACGAGAAGAGAGCGAACTTTCGAGATTGCCTTGACTGCCGCCCAACCTATGAGAATTTCCTACGACATAGCAGCCCTGACCGGCCCGGTAGCTCGGCCTGAACGGCACCAAAAGCCCGATACATTCGCGCCCCAAAGCGTTCTACAGTTACTCCATGACGCCTCAGTACGCCCACTCGCCCGACGCCGGTCCCACCTTGGTTGTGCGGACGCCGGACGCGGAGCGCACGCTGCCCGCCGGACGCAGCTATTACATCGGCCGCGACCCGCAATCCGACATCGTTGTCAACGACTCCCGGGTGTCCTGGCGCCATGCCGTCCTCAGGCTAGAGGGGCCCACGTGGCTGTACGAGGACGTCGGATCCACCAATGGAACGTTCCAGGGGCGCGACCGGGTTCAGCGGATCGTCATCTCCGGATCGTGCTCGGTCCGGCTCGGGCATCCGGACGACGGGCCGGCCATGTCCTGCTCCGTCACCGCGGTGCAGCGCCCGGCTGCGCAGCCAGCCGCCGGGCCGCAGCCGACCCGGTACGCGCAGGCCCAGGCCGCGCCCGCGCAGGCCGCGCAACCGCGGGTCCAGCCCGCTCCGGCGGCAGCGCCGCGGAATCCCGCCGTTCCCCGGCTGCCAGCCAACGCCGCCGCTGGCGTCGGCGTGCCGGTCGGCCCAGGTCCTGGCGGACCCGGAGGCCCCGGTGCCCCAGCGTGGCCTGGCATGCCGCCGAACGGTGGTCAGGGCATTCCGGCGTCGCCACCCTCCCGGCTCAGCATGGAGCGAATGCCAAGCGCGATCATGCAGCTGCCAAGCACCCTGCTGCGGATCGGGCGGGCAGCCGACAACCAGGTGGTGGTCGCGGATCTGGGCGTTTCCAGGTATCACGCCGAGCTGCGCAAGGACCCGCGCGGCGGGTACACCATCGTCGACCTGAACAGCCACAACGGCACCTTCGTTAACGGCCAGCGGGTCGGTTCAGCGCCGGTCACCGAGCGGGACACCATCGCCATCGGGCCGGCCACGTACCGGCTGGTCGGCAACGAACTGCAGGAATTCCTTGACACCGGCGACATCTCCTACATCGCCATGGACCTGACTTACACGCTGCCCAGCGGCCGGGTGCTGCTCGACCATGTCACCTTCCCGCTCGGCGAGCGCTGCCTGATGGGCGTGATCGGGCCGAGCGGCGCAGGCAAGTCGACCCTGCTCGGCGCGCTCACCGGGATCGCCCCGGCGACTCAGGGCAACGTGTTCTATGACGACCGCGACCTGTACACGCATTACGCCGAGCTCAGGAACAGGATCGGGCTTGTCCCGCAGGACAACATCCTGCATACCCAGCTGACAGCCCGTCGTGCGCTTGGTTACGCCGCTGAATTGAGATTTCCGCGGGACACCAGCAAGGCCGAGCGGATGCACCGCATCGACGAGGTACTCGCCGAGCTGGCGCTGACCAAACACGCCGAGACCAAGACCGCGGCCATGTCCGGTGGCCAGCAGAAGCGAGTGAACGTCGCGCTCGAGCTGATGACCAAGCCGTCGCTGCTTTTCCTGGACGAGCCGACCTCCGGCCTGGATCCCGGGCTCGACAAGTCGGTCATGGAGCAGATGGCCGACCTGGCGCACGACGGCCGCACCGTCATCGTGGTCACCCACTCGGTCGCCAACCTGGACCTGTGCGACCGGCTGCTTGTCCTGGTGCCCGGTGGCAAGATCGCCTACTTCGGCGCGCCAAGGGATGGCCTCAAGCACTTCAACCAGCCGGGCTGGGCCGAGGTGTTCCAGGCGTTCGAGGCCGATCCGGGCCGCGACTGGGCGGGCGAGTACCGCAGATCGCCCTACTACCAGCAGTACGTCGTGGCTGGCATGGAAGGGGCCGGCGCCGTCCGCGCCAGGGGACCGCGGCCGGTGGCACCGCCTCCGCCCGCTACCAGCAACCGGCTCGCGCAGATGTCCACGATGGTCCGCCGCTACATGGCCGTGCTCTCGTCCGACCGGGGTTTCCTCGCCCTGCTCATCGGTGTCGTCGTCGGCCTGGGCTTGATGGTCAGGCTGTTCCCGCTCAAGGGCGGGTTCAGCGCGCCGCCAGGCGGGGTCAATACCGGCGCTCAATCGGTGCTGCTCATCCTCATCCTCGGCGCGTGCTTCGCCGGAGCGCTGAACTCCGTCAGGGAGGTGGTGAAGGAACGGCCGATCTACGCGCGGGAGAGAGCCGCCGGCCTATCCGCCGGGGCATACCTCTGCTCCAAGCTGATCGTGCTCGGGGTGATCAGCGCGTTCCAGGCCATGTTGCTCGTGGTCGTCGGGATGTACGGGACGAAGTTCCCGCCCAAGGGAGCCTTCCTGCCGATACCGCTGGTCGAGGTCATGCTGGCGGTGGCCCTGGTGGGGGTCACCTCGATGGCGATCGGCCTGCTCGTGTCGTCGGTGGTCAGCACGGCGGAGCGGGCCATGCCGCTGGTCTTCCTGCTGGTCATGGTGCAGGTGGTCACCACCGGCGGGATCTTCGCGATCCACGGCAAGGTCGGGATCGAGGAGGTCGCCTGGCTGACACCGTCCCGGTGGGGCTTCGCCGCGAACGCGGCGACCGTCAACCTGAACACGATCGGCGGCTTCAGCGCTCAGCACAACGCCGACCCCATCTGGAACCACACCTCGCGTGCCTGGCTGATCGACGTGGGCGCGATGGTGGCGCTGTTCGCCTTCTACTCGTGCCTGACCTGGTGGCGGCTGCTCAAGCTCGGCCCGCTCAAGCGCGGCGCGTAACCGGCCGGGCTGCCACCGGCCGACCAGGGTCGGGGCGGCGATAGCGCCGCACCAGACGAGACTGGGCGGTGCGGAAGACTCCGCACCGCCCAGGTCGCAGTTAACCGCCGATCAGCTAGCCGACGATTTTCGGATCCAGGTTGAACGGCCGCAGGTACCTGGTCGGGTCGAACAGGATGAAGGCCGGCGGCAGCGGGTTGTCGAAGGCCGGCAGCGTCGCGGCCGCGGCGTTCATGCTCGCCGGAGTGAGCGAGTCCGAGTCCCAGTGGCCGGTGTTCAGCCGGTGCAGCAGGACTTGCACCGCGGTGATCGTCTCGGCAGGCGTGAACTGGCAGTGCCCGGCCCGGCTCACGAAGACCTGGCGGAGCAGGTGCGACCGGCCCGCCTGGCGGACGACGCTCTGGTAGGCCTGCTCGTTCTCCGGGACCACAAGCCCGTCACCGGTGGTGTGCATGGTGAGCACGGGGATCGAGATCTGGCCGTTGAAGGTGATGTTGTCGGTCAGGTAGTTGACCGCATTCGGGTCGGCCGAGATCCTCGTCGCCCGGCTCAGCGTGCGCAGATCGGCGCTCAGGCTCAGCCCGGCGGCCTGGTACAGCGCGATGACCTCCTGGCGGTCGGCCGACCTGGCCAGCTGCCGGTAGTAGTCCACCCCGGTATTCCAGGACGGGTTGCCGCCGGCCCGCGCCTCAAGCTCGGCCCGGAAGGCGAAGATGAACGGGAAGTCCACCTCGCTGTCCCACAGGTACTGGTTGGCCTCCTGCGCGGAGTAATCGGTCGGCGCCGGCTCGGGCGTCCCGGTGGTGAACCAGCCTGGCGTGTCGCCGAGAGCGGCTGCCAGCGCTAGCCGCGCCTGCCCCTGCGGCGTGGTCTGGGCGGCGAACGCCGCGGCCTCGGCCCCGGTCAGGTTGCCGCCCGGGTCGGTGATGTGGACCAGGGTCACCGACGGATCGACCAGTTGCTGGAACGCGAACGCCGCATCCAGCGCGGTGTTCCAGGTCGCCACCCCGCCGGAGAGCACGCCGCACATCGGCAGCGCGGCGGAGAACCGCTGCGGGTAGGTCTGGATCAGGCCGGCGGTGATGATCCCGCCGAGCGAGTGGCCCCACGCGATCGTCTGCGCAGGCACGCCGACCTGCTGGTCAAACAAGTCAAGCGTGGCGATCTGATCGGGCAGCGCCTGGGCGATCGCCCAGCCGGTGGTCGAGTACGACGAGCCGGCCAGCGCGAAGCCGTGGGTGAGCAGCCAGCCGCCGGTCGCCGGCTCGCCGACGTCCTGCGCCGGATTTTTCGACCCGGGGGCAACATAGCCATGGCTGTACAGGAACAGCGTGTGGTTCCACTGCGCCGGGACCTCGATCAGGTAGGTGGCGCCGCTGGTCAGCGAGCCGCAGAGGACGGTGTCCCCTGGGACGATCGGGCTAGGGCAGGTCACCGGTCCGGCTGAGGCCGCGACCGAACCTGCCGCCGTGACGAATCCGGCCAGCATCAGCGCCGAAGCGAGCACTGCCGCCAGTCTTTTTCGGGGCAAGCTTCGGGAGAAATTAAGCAAGGGACATCCTCCTATAGGTGAGTACCGCAGGAGTTCATGCGTCTTGCAGGACTATAGCGAGACACCGGCGTCTGGGACAGGAGCGCGGACACCGCTGAGCAGCACACCGTCCAGCTACCCGATCCCGGCAGCGGCGCGCCAGGACCTTGGTCCCGGCGTGAACTGACTCTGTTCTCTGCCAGCCGTCGGGCCGGATCCGTAGCGTTGCCCATCACGCGTATCCATTACAAACGGCATGAAAAGGGAGCAACATGTTCCAGGTACTTCGCCGAAAGACGGCGGCGGTAACGATAGCTGCCGCAGCGACGTTAGCCCTCAGCACCTTCACCGCGGTGGCGGCCAGCGCCAGCACAGGTGCCGCCAGTCCGCATCCGGTATCCGCCAAGCTCGCGCCATTTATGACATTCGAGTATGGCAAATACGTCACACATGGCCGTATCACGCAAGGCAGTATCACGGTCGTGGCAAGGTTCCATCTACCCGGCCATCCCAACGGTCCGGCGGGCAGCATCCCAGCAGACAACAGCAGCTACTGCGCGGATGACGGTGGCTACACGTTCCAGACCTGCCTGACCCAGAATTTCCTCGTCTGCACCGTGGGTTCAGCCCGGCTCATCAATCTGCAAAGCTACGTCGAGAGATGGACCATGATCGACCCTAGCGGAACATACCAGCTAAAGGGTCCCGCAGGGATGCGCGCCGGAGTGAATGGGCCAACTAATCCAGCGAAATGCGGAGGTTCTGGCGGATGGTATATCAACAACGCAGAAAAGTCCATCAATCCAGCACCGTTCACGAACTATACATTCAAGCCTTCATGGGTGGGACACTACACCGAAGTGAATAACACCGCACTATTCCAGTGCGGTGACTCGTATGTTCAGATCTACAACTACATTCACCCGGCGCAGACCTGGACGCTGCTGAATCCTGATGTCTGTCAGGGCGAGGTCGGGACCTTCCCCTTCTAACTCAGATCCTCGAAGCAGCGAGCCGCGGATCCGCTCGCCCGCGGCTCACTTCATGTCATCGCATCGCGCGGTAGACGGAGCACATCCCTTCACAGGCGCTTGGCGTCGACGATGCGCCGCAGGAACCGGCGGGTCCGCTCATCCCTCGGCTCGGTGAACAGCTCGGCCGGCGGCGCGTCCTCGATGATCCGGCCCTCTTCGATGAAGCACACCCGGCTGGCGATGTCGCGGGCGAAGCCCATCTCATAGGTAGCGATCAGCATGGTCATGCCGGCCGCCGCGAGCTCGCTGATCACCTCGAGCACCTCGGCCCGAGCTCGGGGTCGAGCGCGCTTGTCACCTCGTCGAGCAGCATGATCTGCGGCCGCATGGCCAGCGCGCGGACGATCGCGACCCGCTGCTGCTGGCCGCCGGAGAGCCGGTCAGGGTAGTCCAGCTGCTTGTCGATCAGGCCGAACCGGTCGAGCAGCGCCCGCGCCTGTTCAGCCGCCTCCGCCGCCGGGATGCCGAGCACCTTCGTCGGGGCGAGCGTGACGTTCCGCAGCACGTTCATGTGCGGGAACAGGTTGAATGCCTGAAACACGATCCCGATCTGGCGGCGCACCAGATTCTGGTCGATGGTCGGCCCGGTGATCTCCTGGCAGGGCAGGCTGAACCGTCCCGAGTCGATCGGCTCAAGCAGGTTGACGCAGCGCAGCAGCGTCAACTTGCCCGAGTCGGACGCGCCGATCAGGCAGATCACCTCGTGCGGGGCGACCGAGAGGTTGACACCCTTCAGCACCTCGTTGGCGCCGAAAGACTTGTGCAGCTCCTCGACCCTGATCGCCTCGGCGGGCTCACCCCAGGGCGAGCCGCCGGCGGTTCCTTGCCGCGCGGTCACCGGGTACCGTCGGCCAGGCGGCGGCGCCTGTCCCGCTCGATCAGCCGGTCGGTGAACCTGGCCAGCGGGATAGTCAGGATCAGGAACAGGACCGCCGCCAAGGTGAAGCTGGAGAAGTTGAAGATTGTCTCACTGTAGATGCCCGCCGCCTTGTTGGCCTCGATCACGCCCAGGGTCCCGACAAGCGCGGTGTCCTTCTGGAGGCTGATGAAGTCGTTCAGCAGCGGCGGGATGATGTTCCTGATGGCCTGCGGCAGGACGACGTACCGCCGCGCCGCGCCCTGCGGGAGGCCGAGCGACCGCGCAGCGGCGACCTGGCTCTGGTGCACCGAGTTCAGGCCGGCGCAGTAGACCTCGGACACGTATGCCGAGTACGAAAGCACGAGCGCCGCCACGCCGTGGACATCGTCCGGCTGAGTCGAGATGACCGGCAGGCTGAGCGCGGGAACGCCAAGGCCGAGCGCGAAGATCACCAGGATCAGCGGGACGTCGCGGAAGAAGTCGACGTAGCCGGTGCCGAGCAGGCGGACCGGGAACAACGCCGGGTGGGTCGACTGCCTGATCAGCGCAAGCAGCAGGGCGAACGCCAGTATGAGCACCTCGGCGACGAGAAACATCCTGATGTTCAGCCAGATCGCAGCGCCGACAGAGTAACAGCCCGCCCGCGGATTGCCGACCCTGCCACATGTCGGTCGGGTTGAAGAACGGGTGCTCGACCGCGCGGGCGCCGGGCGCAAGTAGGAAGATCGCCAGGAAGATGCCGAGCACCACGATCGTGCTGGCCGTGGAGATGATCGTGCCACTGCGGCCGCCGCCGGAGAACAGCCGGGGCCCGCGCCCGGTGGCGAAGGAGCCGGGCGGCTCCCATTGGACACCGACCGTGCGCGGGGTGAGCCCCTGAAGGCCGACGAGCGGGTCGACCGGCGGTTCTGACCGGCTGTCATCCATGCAGAGCCTGGCGGCCGCGGCCGGCCGCGGCCAGGGCTGAATCGTCAGGAAGCTCGTGTAGATGCCCAGCCAGCGCTTCGTCGGCGCCGTCAGGGTCCCGTTCGACCTCAGCGTGGCAATCGCCTTGTTCACGCAGGCCACCAGCGGGTTACCCAGGTGAAAGACCAGGCCGTAGTGCTCACCGACGGATAGGTCTTCAGTTGCGATGGCGAGTGCTTGGTCACGATCGGCGTGCCCTTCAGGGCCACGATCGACCGCTGCACCGGGTAGTAGCTGTTCGAGAAGGTCACGGCGGTGGCTCACCGCGGGGTGTAGGACACCTCGTTGATGTCGAAGTCGAAGGACTTGGGTCCAGGGCCGTAAGCGCTGCTGAACGGCTCGTGCACCCAGGTCACCTCGGATTTCGAGAAACCGAGCTGGGCCACGATGGCATAGGCGACCGGACTCTCGTATCCCTTGCCGTTCGTCGGGGTGTTGTTCACGAACCAGGGCGGGTAGACCGGGTTGTCGGTGGCCACGGTCAGCGCGCCGCTCTTGAACAACTCGTGGGCGATGCCCGCCTTGGTGCAGCTGACGGTGGAGGCACTCGGGCTGCCGGACGCACCGCCGCCGCTACTCGCGCTTTCCGCACGCCGCAAGCCCACCGGTCAGCACCACGGCAACCGCGGTTACTAGCGCAGAACGTCCCATCCAGCCCACCCCAAACCCAGCCCAAGTAGATCGCGGAGCAGATTCTACCGCCAGCCGTGCGCCGCCCTTCAGGCGTTGCCACCGGGCACATCACCGGCGCAGCGCCACTGCTGGGTATCTGCTCTGGGCACCCGTTCAGGCGGAACCGTCCAGCGCGCTTATCATGGCCAGGACAAGGCCGATCATGGCCAGGACAGAGCGGCCGGGCCAGCGATGTAGATCGGCGATCCGCTGGTGGGCCCGACCCGGATCAGCTTATGCAGGATCAGCGAGACGTCGATCGGGATCCGCACGCAGCCATGCGACGCCGGATTAAGCGGCACGCCGTCGTAGCTGAAGGTCTGGGTCGGATTGGGCATGCCATGAATCGCGAACGCGGTACCGATGAAGAAGACCGGGTTGTACAGGCAGCCACCGAAGGTCGCGTCGGGCACACAGCCAGGCAGGTACTCCCAGGCACGGTAGCGGCCGTTCGGCGTGACCCAGCCAGTGCCGTCGGGACGGCTGTAGTCCGCCGTGGAGACATGGCTGATCAGCACGATCTTGGTGGTGTACTGGTAGACGACCAGTACCTCGGTCCTTTTGTTGATCTCGATCCGAGATCGGCCTCCGTGCGGGAACAGCACCTTGGGCAGCCGCGGATGAAGTAGCAGGCGCTGCATGGTCGGGCCGACGATATTGGGGTTCCCCGGCCGCCAAGTGCCGGTCTGGACCTCTTTGAACGCCCAGACCGCCTCCATTGTGGCCCAGCCGAAATAGCCGTCGATCTTGCCGGGGTAGTAGTGCAGGAAGTTCAGTCGCTCCTGCAGCGCCCGCACCGCGGGGCCGCGATCGCCGAACACCAGGTACTGATTGGTCGGCACGTACACCGAGCCAGGCACTTGGCTGCGGGCCAGGACGCTCGAGCTGACCTGACCTGAAGCTAGCCGCGTCCCCGGCCTGGCGCTTGCCGCACCCGCCAGGTGGGCCTGGCCGAGAACCGATGTCCCGACCACTGCCGCGGTGCCGAGGCCAATCAGCCACCGCCGTGTTCCCTGCCCCATCTGCCGCCCCAATCGACTCGTCCTCATCGGCCGGGTCATCCGGTACACCCGGTAAAGCAAACTATTCCAGTGTCTTGACGCTTATCGCCAGCTTCGGGTTGCGGCGCGTTGCCGGGATTCGCTCCGCCGCCACGGCCCGGCGCCGGGCGCTGCGCGACGCGACGCCGGGCACTGCGCCGCGCGGCGCGGGGATTGCGGTTCGTGCAGCCGCACTCCGGCGGCGGGCGTGCCTGTGATCAGGTGTGTGTGTGATCTTCATGGGTATCTATTCGCCCGTTGTTCAACTTCACGTTTCGCGCGGTTCTCCCGCGCCAGACGTGGCACCGGGCGGGGTGGCTGCTTCCGCTGGCAGCAGATGGCCGGCGGCTGGGCGTTGCTTGACCTAGTGCTGGGCATCAGCTCGGGGGAGCTGTCGGCAAGACAGAAACGGGGGCGGGCGTGAGCGCGGTGATGGCTGGGCTTGACCGAGCGCAGCAGTTGCCCGACGCGGATACCTGTGCGCTGCTTGACCGGCTGGCCGCCGAGCTAGGCCTCACCGTCACGCGCAAGAAGAACGGACGCAGCGCCCTGATCCTGATGGACGGGACCGGCATCAAGCCTTGGCGGGAGAACTACCCGTACCCGGAGCGGATGGCCAAGAAGGAATACGGTTCCGTCAAGCGCGCACTCCAGATCGAGCTGCTTAAGCTGCAGCGATCGGTCAAGGCCTCGGGTGACCGGGTACTGATCGTCTTCGAGGGCCGGGATGCCGCGGGAAAAGGTGGCACCATCCGGCGGTTCACCGAGAACATGAACCCGCGCGGTGCGCGGATCGTGGCCCTGGAAAAGCCGGCCGAGCACGAGCAGGGTGAGAATTACCTGCGCCGTTACCTGCCGCATCTGCCCGCGCCAGGCGAGATCGTGATGTTTGACCGGTCCTGGTACAACCGGGCAGGCGTCGAGCAGGTGATGGGGTTCTGCCAGCCTGAGGAGTACGCCCAGTTCCTGCGCGACGTTCCTGAGTTCGAGCGGGAACTGGTCGGCGACGGCATCACGGTGGTGAAGTTCTGGTTCTCGGTTACCCGCACCGAGCAGCTGCGCCGCTTCATCGACCGCCAGGTCGACCCGGTCAAGCGCTGGAAGCTCAGTCCGGTCGACCTCGCTTCACTGGACAAGTGGGATGAGTACACCCGGGCCAAGGAGGCCATGTTCTCCTGCACCGACATTCCTGAGGCGCCGTGGACGGTGATCAGGAGCAATGACAAGCGGCGCGCGAGGGTCGAGGCAATGCGGTATGTTCTGTCGCTTTTTGACTATGGCGACAAACGGCATGACATCGTCGGCCAGCCCGATCCGCTGATCGCCGGACCGGTCCTCGCGCTACCCGAGCTGGCGCCAGGCGAGCGCGAGACAGTCATCCCGCCGGTGCCGCTCAGCCGCCTCTCGCCGGTCAGGGAGCACCTGGCTGGAGAGCACGCTGCCAAGGATCGCATGGCCAGACGGCTATCCCGGTCGATCCGGATGACCGGACCTGATCCGGCCGCGCCTGCGGTCAGCCTTGCCGACGCAGGGCTGCGGGCACTACAGCCCGACGGG
Organism: uncultured Actinomycetota bacterium; assembly: GCA_963850875.1. Taxonomy (GTDB): domain Bacteria; phylum Actinomycetota; class Actinomycetes; order Streptosporangiales; family Streptosporangiaceae; genus Chersky-822. The sequence goes on along the minus strand of CAWKNA010000001.1, from coordinate 731,515 downwards.
GCTTAGCTCGTCAGCGCCAGCCGAGCACCAGGGTGCTGCATGGCCGGCGGACAACCAGATCGCCAGTAACCTCGGCGGCGGGCGGATAGACCCGCAGCCGCAGGCTGGCGATGCCTGGCCGACCAAGCCGGTGCCACGTCCCGGCTCGTGCGGCCAGATAGCTGGCGAGCTCGGTCCCGTACGGCCCATAGCCGCGGATCAGCAACGCAGCTCCGGACCCCGCAGCGCCCGCCTCCTCCGGGCCGGCGTCCACCGCGCCCGCCTGCTCCTGGTCGGCGTCCACCGGGCCGAGTGTGACCGCGGCGATTCCTAGCCTGCCGTCGGGCTTGGCTACCTCGGCCAGTCCGTAGAACGGCTGCGCCGGGCCGGCTGCCTGACCTGGTGCGCCGCCTCGGTGCACGCTCACTCGCAGCAGCTCAGGCTCGACCATCGTCAGCCACAGATCGGCGTCGCCCAGCTCGGTCCTGGTCACCTCCGGCAGTTCGGCGGCGACCACGACGGCAGGCCCGTTCAGCGCGGCGTACACCGCGTCGGGATCCAACGGGCGTCCGTCGTCAGTCCCGAATCGCATGCCTGGCTGCGGCCCGGCCGGAAGGATCGTCTCGGGCCCGGCCAGCGCGCCTGCCATCCGGATGAATCCGCACCACACCGCCGACGTGCTGGCCAGGTATCCGTCGGCACGATCAAGCGCGACCGACAGCTGCACGCCGCGGACCGAGAGCGGCAGTACGATCCGGCCGCCTGGCGCCAGCTGCTCTAGCCACTGCGGCGCGATGTCCCAGGCCCCCACGGTCGCGATGATCCGGTCATACGGAGCGTGACCGGGGAAGCCGCTCGCGCCGTCGGCGCAGTGGACCCGCACCTGCCCGTATCCGCCGGCGGTCAGACTGGCGCTGGCACGCGCGGTCAGTTCCGCGTCGATGTCGACCGTGACCACGTTGCCGGTCTGGCCCACGATGTGCGCCATCAGGGCGGCGTTGTAGCCAGTTCCGGCGCCGATCTCCAGCACCCGGTGGCCGCGCTCTAGCCCGAGCTGGTTCAGCATGATCGCCATCATGGTCGGCTGCGACGACGAGCTGAGCGGCGTCCCGTCGGCACCGGCTTTCACCACCACGGACTCATCGGAGTACGCCAGCGGTGCCGCCCGCTCCGGAACAAAAAGGTGCCTGGGCACCTGGCGGAACGCAGCCTCGACCGGCTCGTCTATTCCCACGCTGTCCCGCAGGAAGTCGGCAAGCGCCATCCTCGCGGTCCGGGCCTCATCGACCCGAGCCTGCTCGTCCCTGGCTGGCCAGGACCGGTCTGCGCCTCCCGGTTCTGCTGCCACGGCTATCCGGGCTCGCCCGCCCGCAGCATAGACACCTGGTAGAGCGCGATCCCCGCAGCAACCCCGGCATTCAGCGATTCCGCGCCGCTGATCGGAATCTTGACGACCACGTCGCACTGCTGCGTGACCAGCCGGGACAGGCCCTTGCCCTCGGAGCCGATCACCAGTACCAGGGGGCCGTCGGCCAGTGCGAGCGAGCCGATGTCGTCCGGCGCATCGGCGTCCAGGCCGACCACGAACAGTCCGGCTTCGGCGTAGGCGGCCAGGGCGCGGGCCAGGTTGGGCGCCTGGGCGACCGGCACTCTGGCCAGCGCCCCAGCCGAGGCCTTCCAGGCTCCGGCGGTCACCCCGGCCGAGCGCCGCACCGGAATCAGCACGCCGTCCCCGCCGAACGCGGCCACCGACCGCACCACGGCACCGAGGTTCCTCGGATCGGTGACCCCGTCCAGGGCGACGATCAGCGGCTCGTGCCCGGACACTGACGCGGTCGCGGTGAGGTCATCGGGATGCGCGTAGGCATAAGGCCGGATCCGCAGCGCCAGCCCCTGGTGCACCGCACCCCCGGTCAGCCGGTCAAGCTCGGACCGCCCGGCCTCGACCACCGGGATCCCGGCGTCGGCGGCCAGCTTGATCGCCTCGTTGATCCGCTCGTCCGGATCGAGCCGAGGTCCGACATGCAGCGCCTGGGCCGGCACGGCGGCACGCAAGGATTCCAGCACCGCGTTGCGGCCGGCCACAAGCTCAGCCGCGCTGCCTGCTCCCTTGCCATTAGCGGCGAAACGGCTCGCACCGCGCAATCCCCGTTCCCCCGCCGACCTCTGCTCGGCCTGGCCGGATCTCGCCGCGTTGCCTGATCTGGGCGCTGACCTGGAGGTGGACCCGGACTTAGGCCAGGCCGCAGACCTGGGTCCCGACGCCGACCCGGGTCCCGACGCCAACCTGGGTCCCGACGCCGACCCGGGTCCCGACGCCGACCCGGGTCCCGACGCCAACCTGGGTCCCGACGCCAACCTGGGTCCCGACGCCGACCCGGGTCCCGACGCCGACCTGGGCCCGGACGCGGGCCTTAGCGCGTCGCCGGAATCCCGCGCGTCTTCCGGTCGCGCCGACCCGGTTCCCCGCGCGGCCGACCTCGAGGCCGCGGCGGCCCGGCGCTGAGCCGGGTGGCCGGTCCGCATCTCTGCGGCCGGCGTCGGGCCCCTGCCCTCCAGCTTGCGCTTGCCGTAGCCGCCGGTGCCTGGCCGTGGCTTACCTGACTTGGTCCTGCCGCCCGGGCCAGGCTTGGCTTTACCGCCGCCCTTGCCGCCGCTCATCTGGCTAGCTCCCGCCGTATCATCTGGCTAGCTCCCGCCGTATCATCTGGCTAGCTCCCGCCGTGTCATCTGGCTAGCTCCCGCCGTATCATCTGGCTAGCTCCCGCCGTGTCATCTGGCTAGCTCCCAGCGAGGCCCGGCCGGGGTGTCCTCGACCACGATCCCGGCTGCCAGCAGCTGATTCCTGATCGAGTCAGCGGCCGCATAGTCCTTGCGTGCGCGCGCGGCCTGCCGCTGCTCCAGCGCGACGCCGACCAGCGCACTGACCACATCCCGCAGGCCAGCGTCGGCGCTGTCGGCCCACGGCGCCGCGAACGGGTCGAGTCCGAGCACCGCCAGCATGGCCCGGACCGAGGCCGCCTGCTTGCCCGCTCCGGCGGTGTCCCCGGCAGCCAGGGCAGTATTGCCCTCCCTGACCGCCTCGTGCACCACGGCCAGCGCCTGCGGCACACCGAGATCGTCGTCAAGTGCGGCGGCGAACGCGGCAGGCAGGCTGCTCGCCACCGGCAGGCCAGCCGCGGCGCCTGGCAGTCCCTCAGGACCGGCATGCGGGCTCTCCCCCGCGGTCTCAGCGGCCCGGATTACGAAGCCCTCGATCCGCCGGTAGGCGGCTGCCGCCTCGGCTAGGGCCTCGGGCGAGTAGTCGATCTCCGAGCGGTAGTGCGCCGCGCCCAGGTAGTAGCGCAGCTCGATCGGCCGCACCTTGGTCACCATCACGTCGACGAGCAGGAAGTTGCCCGTCGATTTGCTCATCTTCTCCCCGCCGAGCCGGACCAGGCCATTGTGCAGCCAGTACCTGGCGAAGCCGTCACCGGCCGAGCGGGACTGGGCGAGCTCGTTCTCGTGGTGCGGGAAGACCAGGTCAAGCCCGCCGCCGTGAATGTCGAACGTCGCGCCCAGGTACTTGGTGGCCATCGCCGAGCACTCCAGGTGCCAGCCAGGTCGGCCAGGACCCCACGGCGTCTCCCAGGCCGGCTCGCCCGGCTTGTGGCCCTTCCACAGCGCGAAGTCGCGCGGGTCGCGCTTGGCACTGTCGCCGTCGGTGTCGTCGGCCGGGCGCATGTGCTCGAGCCGCTGGCCGGACAGCGCGCCGTAGCTGTCGTCGGAGCAGACGCTGAAATACACATCGCCGCCGGCCGGGTAGGCGTGACCGGTCTCGATCAGCCGTCGGATCAGCACGATCATCTCGGGTACATGGCCGGTCGCACGTGGCTCGACATCGGGCGGCAGGCAGCCAAGCACGTCGTAGGCACGGGTAAACGCGCGCTGGTTGCGTTCTGCTACTGCGAACCATTCACTGTGCTCTGCGCTCGCCGTCCGCAGGATCTTGTCATCGATGTCGGTGACGTTCCGGCAGAAGGTAACCGACAGGCCGCTTACCCGCAGCCAGCGGTCGCAAATGTCGAAACTGACCCCAGAGCGGATATGCCCGATGTGCGGCGGCGCCTGGACGGTCGCGCCACACAGATACAGACCGGCCTTCCCCGGGGTCACGGGGACGAAGTCGCGCACCGAGCGCGTGGCGGTGTCGTAGAGGCGGAGCGTCATTCACCAAGGCTACGGGATGTTGGCTCCGCCTGCTCCGCGCCCAGAACGGCCAGCCAGCCTTGCCGCCGCGCTCGCGGGCGGGCAGCTCATCGGGATCGGTCAGTCCTGGTAGCAGACCACCCGCTCCGGCCTGATCCGCACGATCACCCGCTGCTCATGGGGACGGTTGGGAAACGACTCGCCGGTGTACTTGAGAGCGAGTTCATTGATCAGGTCGGCGGCCGGGTCGTCGGCGATCGTGACGCTGCCTCGAACCTCTGCGTAGCTGTACGGATTCTCGGCGGCGTAGACGAGGGCGGTCGCCCGAGGGTCCCTGGTCAGGTTCGCATACTTTCTGCGGCCCTTGATGGTGGAGAACAGCACGTCGTCGCCGTCGGTCTTGGCCCAGACCAGGCTCAGCTGCGGCCGGCCGTCCGGGTCGACGGTCGCCACGGTCATGTGGTTCGGCCCGTCGAACAGCAGCCGCGCCAGCTCAGTAAGCCGCACCCGCTCAGGAAGCTCAGTCATGAGCACTATTTCATCGCATCGGGCTGGCACCCAGCCGCGCGGCAGCCTCCCGGTCCGATCCGTCTGCGAGCAGCCGGGCCACGGCGGCACGGATCTGCCACGGTGCCGCGGTCTTGGCAACGACCGCTGCGGCACCCTGCTCCTGCACTGCCTTTCCGATCATCAGCTGGTCGAGCATCCGGTGCATCGGCATGATGACCAGCGGCAGGTTGCGCGCCAGCGCGCCCGCACCGGCAGGTCGGCCAAGGCATCGAGGATGGATTGCCCGTGCCGCCTCTTCTTTGATCAGCCGCGATACCCAGGGCCCGTCGCTCGGCAGCTGCGCGGTCGAGTTTCCGGTCCCTGCGGAGCTGTTTCCAGGTGTAGACGTCGGTGGCGACCGCCAGCAGATCGACCAGTGCCTCCCGGCCGACCTGGGGGCGAGCCTCCAGCTTTGGGGCGAATACCGTCTGAACCAAGTCCCGGTGCACGTGCCGACCGAGGTCGGTGACCCGCCGGGCGTGTTCGTCCAGTGCTCCTGAGCGAGGAATCTCAGCGCCGCGTCGCCGCGCTGCTCGTAGTGCCCGAAGATCACCTGAATCGCGGCGTCCAGGTCGCCGACCGGTGCTGCCCGCTCGGCGACGACCTGGGTGCGGGCGAACGAGTCCGGCAGAATCGCGGCGTACCATCGATGGCACGGCCAGCGATCGAGGTGAAGGGTTGAGTCAGAGCGCCCTAGACGTGACGGCGCTGATCATCACGGGCGCTGCCTGGCTGTTGGCATTGCTGAGCTTGCTCGGAGTCAAGCTGTCCAAGCGCGGGCGTCGGCTACCTGGCTACCGCTGGACCAGCACCGGAGTTCTGCTGCTGATGACCTGCCAGGTGGTCACGATCGTCGCCAGCTATGAGAACTGGCCCCATCCCCAGCGCCGCATCATCGAAGGCGGCGGGGTGCTGCTCGATCTGCTGGCCATGGGTTTCATCATCAAGGGCATGGTGGCCTTTCGCCGCGCCAAAGTGCGCACCGCCGACACCGGGAATCCGAGCCCCGGCACCCGCTGAGTCCGCCTTACCCGAGATCGGCACCTGGTCTGACGCCAGCAGCAAGGACCAAAGGCCCTACCGGAGTCGCATCTGCGGTAGTTTCCTTTAAAAGAGGGATACATTCAAAAAGTAGGACCCTCTAAGTAAGGGAAGCTGTCATGAAGAACGACAACCGCAGGTGGTGGGCGCTTGGCGCGCTCAGTCTGGCCATCCTGGCCGTCGGCCTGGATGGCACGGTGCTCAGCGTCGCGCTGCCAACGCTGGCTGGCGCGCTGCATGCCTCAGAGTCGGATCTGCAATGGTTCTCGTCCGGCTACCTGCTGGTCCTGGCCGCGGCGATGCTCCCGGCTGGCCTGCTTGGCGACCGGTACGGCCGGAAGAAGGTGCTGCTTGGTTCGCTGGCCCTGTTCGGAACCGGATCGGCGCTGTGCGCCTACTCGACGTCGCCAGGCGCGTTCATCGCAGCCAGGATGCTGCTCGGCATGGCCGGAGCCGGGATCATCGTGATGGTGCTCGCGGCGTTCACCGTGCTCTTCACCGAGGAGGAACGTCCTAGGGCAGTCGGTATCTGGTCTGGTGCGAACTTCCTCGCGCTGCCGATCGGGCCGATCCTCGGCGGCTGGCTGCTCACTGGCTACTGGTGGGGCTGGGTGTTCCTGATCAACGTCCCGGTCGCCCTGATCGGGCTGGCCGTGGCAGCGAGGCTGGTCCCTGAGTCGCGCGCGGCACACCGTCCCGGCGTGGACACAGTCGGCATCGTTGCCTCGGCCGCTGGCCTGGTAAGCCTGAACCTATGGCCTGATCCAGGCGGGCCAGCATGGCTGGCTGAGCGTCGGCGCACTGGTGCCGATCGGCGCTGGCATGGCGGTGCTTGTCGGGTTCTTCCGGTACGAGCGCTGGCAGAGCCGCCGTCCGGGCGGAGAGCCGCTGATTGAGATGGACTTGTTCTCGTCGCCGTCCTACACCTGGGGGGTCATCCTGGTCGCAGTCGCGGTCCTGGCCATGATCGGCGTCATGTTTACCATGCCGCAGTACTTCCAGGGCGTGCTCGGCACCGACGCCATGGGATCCGGCCTGCGGCTAATCCCGTTGATCGGCGGGCTGATGGCTGGTGCCGTGCCCGCCGACCGGGTAGCCAGAATGCTCGGCGCGAAACTGGCAGCGGTCAGCGGGTTCGCGGTGCTCGCCGCCGGGCTGCTCCTCGGCGCCGCCATCAGCGTGAGCTCGGCGAGCTGGTTCGTCGCGGTCTGGATGGCCATCGTCGGGGCCGGGATGGGCCTCGCCCTGGCCACCACCGCGTCGGCGGCGATTGCCGAGCTCACGCAGGACCAGGGCGGGATTGGCTCGGCCGTGCTGCAGGCGGTCAACAAGACCGGAGGACCGTTCGGGGCGGCCATCCTCGGCAGCGTGCTGCTGGCCGCCTACCAGTCGAGCGTCCACCTGTCCGGCCTGCCCGCCAACGCCGCCAGCGTGGTCCGCTCGGGCATCTTCGGCGGCGTCGCGGTAGCCCGCCAGATCGGTTCGCCGGCCCTGCTCGGCTCGGTGCAGTCCGCGTTCGTGCACGGCATGGATCTCGCGCTCGTGGTATCAGCTGGCATCGCGGCGGCCGGCCTTATCCTGGCCGCAGTCTTCCTGCCCAAGCGAACGGCGAGGAAGACCACCGTTCCCGTGCAGGAGGCCGACGTTGTCCCCACCAGCTGACAGCCAGCCGACCGGGCTGCGCGAGCGGAAGAAGGCGAGAACGCGCGGCGCCATCCAGACCCACGCATTGCGGCTATTCCGCGAGCAGGGTTACGAGGCCACCACCGTTGAGCAGATCATCGACGCCGCCGAGGTATCGGAGAGCACGTTCTACCGTTACTTTCCGGCCAAGGCCGACCTGGTCCTGACCGACGAGTACGACCCGCTGCTGGCCGCGGCACTCCGGGCGCAGCCGTCCGGCCTTGCCACGATCCCGGCGGTGCGCGCGGCGTTCGGCGCAGTGTTTGCCGGGCTGAGCCCGGCCGAGCAGGCTGAGCAGCGCGAGCGGACAGCCCTGATCATGTCGGTGCCCGAGCTGCGCGGCTCGATGCTTGACCAGTTCGCCGAAGGGATCAGGATGCTCGCTTTGGTGGTAGCCGAGCGAACGGGTCGCCCGGCCGACGATCCAGCGGTGCGGGCCCTGTCCGGTGCTCTGGTCGGCGCGGTGATGACCGTCATGTTCGACCTGGCCGATCAACCGGACGCTGATCTGTTCAGCCTGCTAGACGGAGCGCTGGCTCACCTTGAGGAGGGGCTGACACTATGAGATGGCCGACGATGGTAAGCGGCTAGCACCGTGCGGGGGCCGGCAGCGCGTAAAGCGGGCCGGCACCGCGTAAGCGGGCCGGCACCGTGCGGGGGCTGGCGCTGGCGCCTGGCCAGCTGCGCCGGGCTAGCACAGTGGGTCAGGTTGCGCGACGTATTAGCTACGTTCGGCCCTCGCCCAGCTCCAGGCGTACTCGGGGTCCTCGGCATTGCCGAGTCGTGGCGCGAGCAGCAGCGGGCGGAAGGTGTCGATCATGACGGCGGTTTCGTCAGTAGTCTTCCGCCCGGCATCCATTCCCGCGATCACAGCCTCGACCGCGCCAGGCGTGGGGCCATGGGTGAAGCCGGATGGGTGCAGCGTGATCGACCCGATGCCGACGCCCGAGCCCTTGCGCGCCGAGTAGTCGCCGGCCACGTAAAACATCATTTCGTCGGAATCGACGTTGTGATGGTTATAGGGAATCGGCACGGCCTCGGCGTCGAAGTCCAGCGGACGCGGGCAGAACGAGCAGATGACGAAGTTCGGCCCCTCGAACGTCTGGTGTACCGGCGGCGGGGCGTGCGTGCGCTTCACGATCGGCTCGAAGTCGGCGATGTTAAAGGCGTACGGATAGAGGAATCCGTCCCAGCCGACCACGTCGAATGGGTGATGCGCGTAGGTGAGCATGGTCAGCCCGCCGCGGTTGCGCACGATGACCGGCACGTCCTCGCCCTCGGCCAGCAGCGGCCCCTGCGCCCCGCGCAAATCCCGCTCGCAGTACGGTGCGTGCTCAAGGAACTGGCCGCTGCTCGACAGGTAGCGTTTCGGCGGCCTGATGTGCCCACGCGCCTCGATCACCAGCGCCTGAACCGGCTCGCCGCCGGCCACCGGGCTGGCCGCGGTGGCCGGGATCCAGCGGTGAATGGTGCCGCGCGGCACCACGATGTAGTCGCCGGCCGTCGCGTCGATCGCGCCGTACACCGATTCAAGGCGGATAGCACCACTTTGTAGGTAAATGGTCTCGTCGCCGATCGAGTTACGATAAAGGTCAGACGAGGTATCGGCCGTCACAAAGGAGATCCGCACATCGTCGTTGCCCATCAGCGGCTGCCGGCCGAGGACCACGTCGCCGCTGGCGGCGAGATCCTGAGTGCGGTAGTGCCGCGGCAGCAGCGGGTGATTGGGTGCGAGCTTGGTCTGCGTGGCGATGTCGGGCAGCACTTCGCTCTTCACGATCGCCGTCGGCGGATGCACGTGATAGAGCAGCGACGAATCGGAGGAGAAGCCCTCCTCGCCCATCAGTTCCTCGGCGTACAGCCCGCCGTCAGGACGGCGGAAGCGGACGTGGCGCTTTCGGGGAATCTGCCCGACCACCCGGTAGTACGGCATATCGTCTCCCTTGACGCCATGACCTGGCTTGGACGCAACGTCGCTGGCCGCCAACCTGCCGCGCGATCCTCATCCCGTTGCCGTGCCTGCGGACCGGCGCACCGTGGCCGGCTGCGTGGCCTGGCTGTGTGGCGCGGTGTCGCTCCCTTCTCCGACTATAGGCTGCCAGCTATAGGCTGCCAGCCCGAGCCGGGATGAGCAGGAAGGACCACCGTGCCCCCGAAGAGTAATCGTCGCGGCACCCGTGCGGCACCGCCGGGTGCTGGCCAGGGCACGCCGTCCGGCCCCGGGTTGCGGATCCTGGCGCTCAGCGCAGTCGCGCTCGGGCTGGTGGCGCTTGCCGCTGCCGCGTTCGTACTTTCTTACTCGGGTATCCACGCACTCGCTCGACAGTCCGGGGTGTCCGACTCGCTGGCCAAGATCTACCCGCTGATCTTCGACGCCATGGTGGTCGTGGCCGCCTGCTCGGTGCTGGCGTTGCGCGGCGCAGGCCTGATCAGCCGGGTGTACTCCTGGCTGTGCCTGCTGCTGCTGCTCGGCGGTGTGGCCGCTGGCAGTGCGGTGCATGCGGCAGCGATCGGGATTCCGCACCGGTCGGCCGAGCTGAGTGCGGCGATCATCCCGTGGGCTCTTGTCCTGCTCGGGTTCGGGTTGCTGCTGGCGCTGCTGCGGCACGCCAGGCTCAGGCGGTCCGGGTCCGGGCCGTCTCGCCAGCCGAACGGCGTGACGACTCCGATCGCAGACGCCGTAGGCGGCGACGTGCCGGCAGCTGACCGGGGTCCGGCTGCCCACCGTCGAACAGCCATCCCGGCGCAGCACGCCCTACCCGAAGAGATCTCCGCGCAGATGCCGGACGCGCCGACCGGGCCCGGTGCCGCCATCGCTGCGGACGAACCTGCAGCCGCCACTACCAGCCCGGCACTCACCAGCCCGGTAACAGCATCCGCCGGCACCAGTTCGGCGGCCACCGGCACGACCCCGGCACCCGCAAGCACCAGCCCGGCACCCATCGGTCCGACCCCCGCAACCGCGACCACCAACCCGGCTCCGGTACGAAGTCCGAGCGTGAATGACGGCCCAGCCAGCCCCACTGGACCGGCCGAGTCTGGTCCGCCTGAGCCGCACCCGACGGGCGATGTCCTCCGGCTGCCTCCAGCCACGCGTCCAATCGAATGGCAGCTCAGGGCCAGGATTCCCAGGCAGTCGGCTGGCCCATTGCTGCCATCAGGTGCGGCAGAACCGGCCTCGCGGACGGAACCAACCGCCCCCCCGCCGTCAGCGGACGCCATCCCGGCGGTGCCGGCGGCAGAGCAAGCTCAGGACAGCTCTCGTGAGTCCGGCCCGGCGGCGGATCAGCTCAGCCCGGCACCTACCCCAGATGTCACACCGGACCCAATGCCAGCGCAGGCGGGACCGAACCCGGACACAACACCGGCGCAGGCGCGGCCGACCCCGGCCGAGTCGGCCGAGTCAGCAGCTCAGACGACCGAACTTCCAGCGTTCCGCCGTCCGCACAGTTCCCCGACCCCGCCGACCGACTAAGCCGCCAGGTACCGACCGCGCACGGAGACGGTGCGCGCCGCGCCCAAAGCCGATGCGTGGACTCGGCCAGGCGCCGCCTAGCGGCTGGACGAAGACACGATGAGAGCGGTGGCGATCGCCGCAATGCCCTCGCCGCGGCCGGTCAGCCCGAGTCCGTCGGTTGTGGTGCCCGACAGGCTGACCGGCGCGCCGCCGAGGGCAGCCGACAGAGCAGCCTGCGCCTCGTCACGGCGGGCCGCGATCCTTGGCCGGTTTCCGATCACCTGGATGGCTACGTTCCCGATCGTGAATCCGGCCTCGGCGAGCACTCGAGCCGTTTGCGCAAGCAATGCCGCACCGGGCGCACCAGTCCACCTGGGATCATCGGTGCCGTACTGACCGCCGAGGTCCCCGAGCCCGGCCGCGGAGAGCAGCGCATCGCACGCTGCATGAGCAACCGCGTCGCCGTCGGAATGGCCGGTCAGGCCGCGCTCACCTGGCCAGTACAGCCCAGCCAGATGCAGTTCGCGCCCGTTGCCGAATGGATGCACATCGACGCCGACGCCGATCCGCGGTAGCTGACCAGCCATCCGCAACAGTCCGAGGGTCAGGAAGCGAGGATCTCGTCGAGCAGCGTCTCAGCCTTGTCTTCGTTCGTCTTCTCGGCAAGCGCAAGCTCGCTGACGAGGATCTGCCGCGCCTTGGCCAGCATGCGCTTCTCCCCGGCGGAGAGTCCGCGCTCGCGATCGCGGCGCCACAGGTCACGAACGACCTCGGCCACCTTGTTGACATCGCCAGAGGCGAGCTTCTCCAGGTTAGCCTTGTACCGGCGCGACCAGTTGGTCGGCTCTTCGGTATAAGGGGCACGCAGGACCTCGAAAACCCGCTCCAGGCCTTCCTGCCCGACCACGTCCCTGACTCCGACGAGTTCGGCATTATCTGATGGGACCCGCACCGTAAGGTCACCCTTGTCGACCTTGAGCACGAGGTACGTCCTGTCCTCGCCCTTGATCGATCGGATCTCGATCTCCTCGATCCGAGCAGCCCCATGGTGGGGGTAGACGACAGTGTCGCCGACCTTGAAAGTCATGTGGCACGTACCCCTTCCGCTGAAGCCATGTTACCACGGCGGACAGCGAGCAATAGCCGTGCTTCGTGACAAAGATGCAGGTCAAAGGTGCTTTTGCGGTGCTTTTGCATACCGTCAAAAGCGAACGACGCCACAGTCATTTGAGCCCTCGTCCCGGTCGCACCGGAAGCTCGGGCCGCATCAGAAATGAATCTGGTTACCGGCGAGCCGGCTGTGCGTAGTAACAGTTTACCGCCAGCGGACGGTATCCACAGCCTCGAAGCGCCGGCCCGCGTCCTGGCAAGACAACCGGCCGGGGACTGTTACGCCGGCGACCGGCAGGCTCATACTGAGGAGAGGACCTTGTGGCTTAATCCGGAGAGAGACGCGTGAATCAGGGCGGTGAACCCGGACATGACGATGACGGCCTGCCGCAGGTAGACATCGAGATACCCGATGACGCCCGCGAGCTTTACCGTGATGTGCAGGCCTATCACCGTGAGCTGCGCGCGCTGCGGCGCCAGCAGCGCAGCTACCGGCTGCGCGCCCCACTGCGGCGCTCCGGAATTATCCTGCCGCTGGTGGCTGGATGCCTACTGCTCGCGCTGATCTCGGCCATGGTCCTCACGATGTTCAGCGCCGATCCGTACTTCGCCAGATCCGCTAGCCCGGGCCGGACTGGTGCCCCCGTTCGCCACGGCCGGACCGGCGCCGGGTCCGGCTCAGCGAGGCAGCCCGCGTCCCCCGCCCGGTCGGCGTCGGTCTCGCCATCAGCCGGATCGGCATCGGCCGGCCCCGCTCAGTCAGCCGCCCCGCTGCCCGGCAGGACCATCAGCGTCGCCGGCAAGCAGGTCGCGCTGAGCACGCTCACCAGTACCGCACTGGCTATTGTCCCGGCGCATTGCGGATGCGCGATCGCGGTGCGGCAGCTGCTGACCCAGGCAGAGCAAGCCAAGGTGGCTATCTACCTGGTTGGGCCGCGCGGCAGCACCGCTGAGCTGGCCAGGCTCGCCGCGACCGGGGCGGCGGGCAACGCTTTGGTGGCCACCGATGCGGCCGACGTACTCGGCTCCGCCTACCGAACAACAGGGCTGAGCGTCCTCCTGGTTGACTCGCACGGTCTGGTCAGGATCGCCTTGGACCTCCGGCCTGGACTCGACCTGGAGCAGCAACTCGTGATGCTCAGGTCGGCCAGCTAACGCACCCGAACGAACGGGCCGGCTGCGAACTCCCCGGCCTGCGGAGCTACGCTGTGCCACGTCCCAAGGCCGACCTGACGACGAGGAGGCTCGCGTGATCCGGAGCAGCCGCGGCGGCACGCTGCCGCGCCGCATTCTGATCGCGGTAGTGGCCGCGCTGGTTCCATTGATCGCCGGATGCGAGGCGGGCATCAACGCGCCCAGCCTGAGCTGGCATCAGCCCACCGACGGCACCGGCACGCCCGTGGGCGATATCACGATCAGCAATGCGTTCATCCTGGGCGCTCCTTTGAATCAGACGCTGCAACCAGGCCATAACGCCGGTCTCTACCTCGGCCTGGTCAACCTCGGAAAGCCAGACAGCCTGATCAGCGTCGCCGCGCCAGGTACCGCGGCGGCTGTGCAGCTGCCGGGCGGCCAGGTCAGCCTGCCGAGCCAGCAGGCCGTCCTGCTGACCGGGCCGCGGCCGACGGTGCTGCTAGAGAACCTGACCCGCCCGCTGGCCGGCGGCTCGGTGGTGAAGATCGTCCTGACCTTCCAGAACGCGGGCTCCCAGACACTGTTCGTTCCGGTCATGCCGCAGGCTCAGTACTACTCCACCTACTCGGCCGCGCCGACGCCCGGCCCGACGGTCACGATCACGCCGGGCGCATCAAGTACGAAGGCAGCTCACGGGCGCGGGCGGAGGTCTCCGGCGCCATCACCGAGCAGCTCGCCCTAGCTGAAGCCGAGCCGGCCCGGCTGGCCCGGAGTCAGCCGGTCCGGCTGGCCGGGACTAAGCCAAGCCGGACTTGACCGGCCGGTTGTGCCCGCCCTTAACCTGTGCCGCCCTTAACGCCCAGGCTCGAATTTGTAGCCGAGCCCGCGGACGGTGATGATGTGGATCGGCTTGGCCGGGTCCTCTTCGACCTTGGCGCGAAGCCGCTTGATATGCACGTCGAGGGTCTTGGTGTCGCCGACATAGTCAGCGCCCCACACCCGGTCGATCAGCTGCATCCGGGTGAGCACCCGGCCGGAGTTCCGCAGCAGCACCTCAAGCAGCTCAAATTCCTTGAGTGGCAGCTGCACCGACTGGCTGCGCACCATCACAACATGCCGCTCGATATCCATTCGGACCGGCCCGGATTCCATGACGGAGGTAGCCGGCTCCTCTCCCTCGCCGCGGCGACGCAGCACGGCCCGCATCCTGGCGACCAGCTCACGGGATGAAAACGGCTTGGTCACGTAGTCATCGGCACCGAGTTCCAGCCCGACGACCTTGTCAATCTCGCTGTCCTTGGCGGTCAACATGATCACCGGAACGTTGGAACGCTCCCGCAGCGCGCGGCAGACCTCACTGCCAGGCAGTCCGGGCAACATCAGGTCGAGCAGCACGAGGTCGGCACCGGTCCGGTCGAAGGTCTCAAGGGCCGCTGGTCCGGTCGGGCACACCGCGACCTCGAACCCTTCCTTGCGGAGCATGTACGACAGCGCGTCGCTGAATGATTCCTCATCTTCCACAACGAGTACCCGCGTCACGTGACTGCCTCCTTGGCAGGTCGGGTCCAGGCCGTTACCCGGCCGCAGGTCATGATGGCGCCAATGGCTTGGCCGGCAGCCGCCTAGCCGGCAGCCGAAGCGTGAATGTCGATCCGGCACCCTCCTTGCTCGTCACCGTGACCTTGCCGCCGTGCGCCACGGTGACGTGCTTAACGATCGCCAGGCCAAGTCCGGTCCCGCCGGTGGCCCGCGATCGGGCCGGGTCCACCCGATAGAACCGCTCGAAGATCCGTTCCAGATCTCGCTCGGGTATCCCGATTCCCTGGTCGGCCACGCTGAGCTCGATCGCCTCATTGCCGTCCCGCCGGGTCGAGATGAGCACGCGGGTCTTCTCCGGGCTGTAGACGACAGCGTTGTCCAGCAGGTTACGCAGGGCGGTTACCAGCAATTCCTCATCCCCGAGTACCGACAGACCGCGGGTGCCAGTGGCAGCAAGCTCGATACCGCGGGCGGTCGCCTTCATCCGGCAGCGGTCAAGTGCCTCGGCGACCACGGCGTCGAGATCAGCGGGGGCGGGATCGGGAATCGGTTCAGCGGCCTGGATCCGGTTCAGCGTGATCAGGTCCTGGACCAAGTTGGTCAGCCGCGACGCCTCCTGCCGCATCCGTCCGGCGAAGCGGCGGACCGCCTCGGGATCGTCGGCCGCGTCCTCGACTGTCTCGGCCAGCAAGGCCAGCGCTCCGACTGGTGTCTTGAGCTCGTGGCTGGTGTTGGCGACGAAGTCTCGGCGGACCTCTTCCACCCGACGCCGCTCGGTCTGATCCTCGGCAAGCAGCAGCACGAGTCCGCCACCACCGACCGCGGCGCCAAGCGGAGCTACCCGGACCGCGAAGCTCGTCGTCCTGCCGTTGATGCCATCGGTCGATATGTCAAGCTCGCCCTCGCGGATCTCGCCGTCTCTGCGGACCTGACGAGCCAGCGCGAGTAGTTCGCCCACGACTAGCTTGTCGCCCTTGACCAGACCGAACGTCCGGGCGGCCTGACTGGCGCGCAGCACCCGGTCGGTGCTGTCGATGACCACGGCCGACGAGGACAGAACGGCGAGAACTGCGGCGAGCCCGGCCGGAAGCCGAGCAGACTGCTGCCCGTTCGGCCCGGCGGAAGCGGCCGACCCGACGGTGTTCGGCCCGGCGGAAGCGGTCGAGCCTGATTTGGCCGGAGTGGAGGCGGCAGCGGTCACCTCAGCTGCGGAGGCGGAAGCGGAAGCGGCACCGTTGGCCTGCGCCGATCCCTTGGCGCTCATCCGGGTACCTCGGCGGCACAGGCAGCCGCGCTAGCCCGTCTGACCGCAATCACCCCCACATTCACGCTTTGATGGTATGCCGAACTCAACCTTGGCGCACCAGCGCAGGGTCGCTGACCAGCGTCAATTTGCGGAAAGTTCACTGCTGCTCTGGCTTGCGTTCACGTCGGCAGCGCCTGCCGTCCGCCGCCCGTATGTCATCTGCCCTGGCTGCGGACCGCCTCAGCAGCCACTACCGCAGCTTCGGGGTCCAGGTAGCTGCCACCGGGAACCACCGGCCGGAACCGGTCATCCAGCTGATACTCAAGCGGAATCCCGGTCGGGATGTTCAACTCGGCGATCTCGGCATCACCGATGCCGTCCAGATGCTTCACCAGGGCCCGCAGCGAATTACCGTGCGCTACGACAAGCACCGTCCGGCCCAGAGCGAGGTCCGGCACGATCACGTCATGCCAGTACGGCAGCAACCTGCGCACCACGTCGCGCAGGCACTCCGTCCGCGGCAGCACATCGTCGGGCAACAGCGCGTATCTCGCGTCCCCAGCAGGCGAGAGCGGATCATCGTCGGCCAGCGGCGGCGGCGGCACATCGTATGACCGGCGCCATGCCATGAACTGCTCGTCGCCGTACTCGGCCCGGGTCTGCGCCTTGTTCTTGCCCTGCAGCGCGCCATAATGCCGCTCGTTCAGCCGCCACGAGCGGCAAACCGGCAGCCAGGCCAGCTTCGCGGTGCCGAGCGTCACGTTGGCGGTCTCGATGGCGCGAGTCAGCACGGACGTGTAGACGATGTCGGGGCGCAGTCCGCTATCGGCGAGCATGGTGCCGGCCTGATCAGCCTCGGCGGAGCCCTTCTCAGACAGGCCCACGTCCACCCAGCCGGTGAAAAGCCCCTCGGCATTCCAGACGCTCTCACCATGACGCAGCAGCACCAGGGTCCCCATGCGCTGAGCGTATCGTCCCGCACCGCGGATCACGGGCCGACCGCAATCGCGCTCGGCGAGGTGCAGCCGGGGAGCACCGCCCACCTGGCGCAGTCGGATCCGTTCACCGACCGCCATATGGCTGGCTGGCACTCAGCGTCGCCGGGCTGGTCCTTGCCGGACCGGTTACCGCTGCAACCGCTGCAACCGCAGTGACCACCCACCAGACGGTTACCTCTGCACCCACAGCCACCACCTACCAGTTCGAAAGCGGATGGGACGCCGGGGTGATTTGGGCGAGCGGCGGCCGGCACAGCCTTGCCGTTATGAACAACCCAACCAACGTCGCCGGCGCCACTAACTTCATCTTCACCGGAGCCAGCGGCAAGTACCGCGAGCTCAAGTCGCTCGACGGCAACTGCCTGGAGCTAGACGGACCCATCAAAGGCGTTTACTACGTCTGGGAGAGGACACCTGCGCTGGCCGTGCCTCCGAGTTGTGGTGGCTTACGTCACCCCACTCGAACGGGGTGTACGAGATCATCAACGACTACGGCACCAATGTTCTGAAGCATAATGCATGCATGTGGAACCAGGACCAGGGAAGCGTCAATGGCATTATATATAAGCCCATCATCGTTCGGAAATGCATGGCGCCCGCATTACCTGCTGGCAGCTACTTGGGCTAAGTACCTCCGCCCTGGCGGACCTTGCGCAGCCATCGGCGCTGCCAGATGGTTTCGATCGCTCGGCGGTGGTAGTTGCTGCGAACCCAGGTGATTGCTTCGCGGGGGGTTAAGCCGTCCAGGACGGCTAGTACCGCCAGGGCGGTCCCGGTCCGGCCGATGCCGCCGCGACAGGCGACTTCGACGCGCTCACCAGCGCGTGCGCGGCGGTAAGCATCGCAGAGGGCGTCCAGAGCGTCGTCGCTGTCGGCCGGAATGCCGAAATCCGGCCAGCGGATCCGCCGGTGCGGCCAGGCCGGGACCGACCCCTCAGCCAGGATCAGCGCGAAGTCGGCGGGACTTGCTGGATCGGACAGGCGTCGGCCACGGACGCGGACCCCACTGGGGAGCGTGACCACCCCCGTCTGATCCAGCCAGTCGCTGCCGCTGACAGCACTACCTTCATCAGCCATCGGGAACTCCCGTGGAACGCGCTTGCGCTGATCGGTCACTCACCACGCAGGGGGACTGCCAATGCGCCGCCGCACTAGTAGCCCATCGGGCGGCTCATGGCCTGGTAGTACTCGGATGAGGCTCGCTGCCAAAGAAAGATGATCGTGACGAGACCGACGAGCCACCCGACACCACCGAGTAGCCGACCGGTCGCCGTTCCGGCCACCGCGAGACTACCCACGAGGTCGAGCGTGGCGAGACCGAAAAAGACCGTCGACAGAATCCGCGCCCACGACTTGCCGCGCTTGTTCGCCCAGGCCATCCAGAGCCACAATGCCACCCCGATCAGGGCGACCACCACGATCACGCCGACTGCCACGGCCACGGCCGCGTTGACTTGCCGCAGGCTGAGTCCGGGATTTCGCTGCTCGACCAGCCTCCTGATCCTGCCAATGCTGAGCAGGCTGACGATCGCGTTGAGCAGAGCCAGTCCGGCGCCTGCGTACATGAGCCGTACCGCGTTGACGATCGACGGCGGCGGCACTGGAGCAGGACCCTGACCCGTCGCTGGGTATTGCTGGCCCTGCGGATACTGCGGGTACTGCTGACCCGGCTGGCCCTGCGGATACTGCGGATACTGCGGGTACTGCTGACCCGGCTGGCCCTGCGGATACTGCTCGCCCCACCCAGGCTGCGGGTACTGCGGGTACTGCGGATTGTCCGTCATTGTGGCTCCTAGCGCGGCCGGACTGCTTCGGCAGCGTCATCGGGAGAGTGTCCGCGCATTGGCGATCAACGCGCTGTCAACAAAGCTAACCCACTTGGGTCCGCAGTGCCTCGGTGGACCCAACGCGACAAACCAACCTGATTCACCTCAGCGCGCGCCGAGTACCCCGCTGAGTAAAACACCGCTGATCATCTTATTTCCGGCAGCGCAATCCACAGCACAATCGACGATGCGCGACCAGCGTGCACCCGCGGTCTTAAATGACCCCGGCCGGGAACATGACGGTAATGATTCGGGTTGCCTCCCTCGGAGGTGTATGCCCGTGCTGCGGCGCTACCCGAAGCGAGTCGCAACGATCAGCGTCCACACATCGCCGCTTGAGCAACCAGGAACCGGCGACGCCGGCGGTCTCAACGTCTACGTCGTCGAGGTGGCCAAGCGCCTGGCGGCGCGCGGCGTCGAAGTGGACATCTTCACCCGAGCAGTCGCCCGCGATCTGCCGCCTGTGGTCGAACTGGCGCCTGGCGTGCTCGTCCGGCACATCGTGGCCGGCCCGTTCGAGGATCTGGACAAGGCGGACCTGCCTGGTCAGCTCTGTCAGTTCACTTTCGAGGTACTGCGCGCCGAGGCCGCCTACGCCCCTGGCAGGTACGACCTCGTCCACGGCCATTACTGGCTCTCCGGCCAGGTCGGCGCGGTGGCCAAGGAGCGCTGGGGGGTGCCGCTCGTCCAGTCCATGCACACTCTCGGCAAGGTCAAGAACGCCGCGCTCGCACTCGGTGACACCGCCGAGCCAGATCTGCGGATCCGCGGTGAGGCCGAGGTCATCGCGAGCGCCGACCGGATCGTGGCCAACACCGGCGCTGAGGCGCGCGAGCTGATCAGGCTCTACGATGCTGAGCCACGCCGGGTCGCCGAGGTTAGTCCGGGAGTCGACCTGACCGTGTTCCGGCCGGGATCACAGCGCCAGGCCAGGCGGCGGCTCGGACTCGCTCAGAACGCGGTCGTGCTCATGTTCGCCGGCCGGGTGCAGCCGCTCAAGGCACCCGACATCCTGCTCAGGGCCGCTGCTCAGCTGGTCCGCGACGATCCCCGGCTGGCCGACCGGCTGGTGGTGGCGTTCGTCGGCGGCCCGAGCGGTACGGGGCGCAACGACCCCGACTCCCTGATCCAGCTCGCTGGCTCACTCGGAATCGCCGGGCTGGTCCGGCTTGAGCCGCCGTGCCCACAGCGTGACCTCGCCGATTGGTACCGCGCGGCGAGTGTGGTGGTCGTTCCTTCCTACTCCGAGTCGTTCGGCCTCGTGGCTGTCGAGGCGCAGGCGTGCGGAACGCCGGTCGTCGCCGCCGCGGCCGGAGGCCTGCGAACCGCCGTACGCGACGGAGTCTCCGGTCTGCTGATCGACGGACACGACCCGGCGAAGTACGCTCGCGCGATCAGGAACCTGGTCACCGACTCGGGCAGGCTGGCCAGGCTCTCCCGGGGTGCCAGACGGCACGCGTCGGTGTTCGACTGGTCCAACACCGTCGATCAGCTGCTCGCCCTGTACGGTGACGCCATGAACGAGGTCACTGCCGCGGTGGATGCGTGACCGCAGTTCCGGCCGACCGGGATTTCCCGGTGGACGACGCGCGTCGGCTCGACGAGATCCTGGCCGAACTCGGCGTCAGCTATTCGGCGCCGCAGCCGGGTAGCTTCCTGGTCGCTCTGGAAGGCCAGCACAAGCTCCGTACCATGACGTGGCTGATTGTCGAGGCCCACAGCCTGCAGGTGGAGGCTTTCTTCTGCCGCAGGCCGGATGAGAACCACGCCGAGTTCTACCGGTTCCTGCTGGAACGCGGCAGCCGGATGTTCGGGGTCCACTTCGCGCTCGACCCGGTTGGCGATGTCTACCTGGTCGGGCGCCTCCCGCTCGCGGCGATCACGCCGAGCGAGATCGACCGGCTGCTTGGCTGCGTGCTCAGCTACAGCGACGAGAACTTCGATCCGGCGCTCATGCTCGGCTTCGCCGCTTCGATCAAGCGGGAGTGGGCGTGGCGGGTCAAGCGCGGCGAGAGCATCGCCAACCTGCAGGCATTCGCCCGGCTGACCGAACCAGAGACCAGGGAGCGAGCTGCCAGCTCGCCTGACCCCGCAGCACGTCCCGACCCAGAGCCGACGCCCAGCTAGTCCGGTGCCCGATCCCCGCTGGGCCGGCTAGAAACGGACCATGACCAGCATGGCTCCGGCGATGGACACGTTCGGTGTGTTCGGCACGACCGCGGTCCTGCTGGTCACCGATCCGGCCGCGCTGTCGCGGGCGCGGGCCCTGGCCGACGTCGAGCTTGCTGCCGTGGACCAGGCGTGCAGCCGGTTCCGGCCGGACTCAGAACTGTCGATGCTTAACGCAAACCGCGGCGAACTCACCCCCGTCAGCGAGCTGTTCACCGCGCTGATCGCCGAGGCGTTGCGCGCGGCCGAGCTAACTGACGGCGATGTCGATCCGACCTGCGGCCAGGCGCTGGTCACGGCAGGCTACGACCGCGACTTCGGCGAGCTGAGGTCGGCCGGGGAAGACCCGGTCGGCGGCCTGCCGACTCCGCCAAGTCCGGCCGAGATTCCTGGCTGGCACAGCGTCTGGCTGGACACCACCCGGCACCTGGTCCGGCTCGACCACGGGGCCCAACTCGACCTCGGCGCCACAGCCAAGGCCTGGGCAGCCGACCACTGTGCCGAGCGGATCGCGACCAAGCTGGGCTGCGGCGTCCTGGTCAGCCTGGGCGGCGACATCGCCGTCGCCGGGACGCCGCCGCCGCAGGGCTGGCAGGTCAGGGTCACCGATGACCACGCGGCGGCGGCGGACGCGCCGGGTCAGACCGTCACCATTCGGTCTGGCGGCCTGGCGACGTCAAGCACCACGGTCCGCACCTGGACGGCGGGCGGCAGGCGGATGCACCACATCATTGATCCGGCCACCGGCGAGCCGGTCAGGTCCTGCTGGCGCACCGTCAGCGTGGCCGCCGGTAGCTGCACCGATGCCAACATCGCGAGCACGGCGGCGATCATCAGGGGCGAAGCCGCGATTAGCTGGCTGGACGACGCCGGGCTGCCCGCCAGGCTGGTCCGGCACGACGGCTCGACCCAGACGACCGCCGGCTGGCCCGCCCAGGATCAGCCCGTCACATGATCACGCGGTTCTTTCAGTACGGGTGACTGAAAGAACCGCGTGATCATGCGGGGACCGCTGGTGGCCGCGGCAGGCAGTGCCGGATCGGGACGATTACCATCTCGCTAGAGCCGGATCCGGAGCGAGAGTTCGCCGGACGGCCCGTTATGCAAATGATTGTGATGTTTTGATCGGTGCACAGCTCTGTGGTGCGGCCTGGAGGCGGCGGATGGGACCACTGGACGGCGTGCGGGTGCTCGAGATCGCGAGCCTGGCGCCTGCGCCGTTTGGCTGCATGGTCCTGTCCGACCTCGGCGCGGACGTGCTTCGGGTGGAGCGGCCCGCCAGCTGCCGTCCGGACGCCCCGGCTCCGGTCGACCCGCTGACCCGCGGCCGGCGTTCGGTCGGGCTGAACCTCAAGGATCCGGCCGGGGTCGACCTGCTGCTGCGGCTCGCCGAGTCCGCCGATGTGCTGGTCGAGGGGTTCCGGCCGGGGGTGGCCGAGCGGCTCGGGTTCGGCCCGCAAATCTGCGCGGCGCGCAATCCGGCGCTGATCTTCGCCCGGATGACCGGCTGGGGCCAGGACGGCCCGCTGGCGCCGACCGCCGGGCACGACATCGACTACATCGCGATCTCCGGGGCGCTGCATCCGATCGGGCGGGCCGGGGAGCGGCCGGTGCCGCCGCTCAACCTGGTCGGCGACTTCGGCGGCGGCGGGATGCTGCTCGCGCTCGGCGTGCTGGCCGCGCTGGTCGAGCGGCAGCGGTCCGGTCTCGGCCAGGTGGTCGACGCGGCGATGGTAGACGGCTCGGCGTTGCTGACCTCGTTCATCTACGGGCTGCGGGCACGCGGAGCTTGGCGGGACGAACGCGGGGTCAACCTGCTCGACGGCGGAGCACCGTTCTACGACACCTACGCCACGGCCGATGACCGGTACGTAGCCGTCGGAGCCCTTGAGCCGCAGTTCTACGCCGCGCTGCTGACCGGGCTCGGGCTGGCCGACGCCGATCTGCCCGCCCAGCTGGATCCGGCCGGCTGGCCGGTGCTGCGTGCCAGGTTCACCGAGATCTTCGCGGAGCGGACCAGGGACGAGTGGGCGGCAGTGTTCGCCGGGACGGACGCCTGCGTCGCGCCGGTGCTGTCGCCTGCCGAGGTGGCCGGGCATCCGCACAACGCGGCCCGCGGCGTGTTCACCGAGATTGGCGGCGTGCTCCAGCCAGCGCCTGCGCCCCGGTTCGGCCGCAGTCCGGCTGGTCAGCCGACGCCGCCCGGCCGACCGGGCGCCGACACCGACGGCGTACTCGGCGGGCTCGGGCTCAGCGACTCCGAGATCGCCACGTTGCGCGCCGCCGGAGCAGTGGCCTGAATCCGCCGCAGTCAGCCGACCAGCCGATCGAGGATCCTGCGCCTGCGGCACCGGGCCGCTGGGCAGGCATCGGACGGCTGCGCGACCAGCGCTGGGGAGCCGGACGCGCCGAGGACACCGAGATCCTCCGGCTGGCTATTCCGGCGTTCGGAGCGCTGGTTGCCGAGCCGCTGTTCCTGCTCGCCGACTCCGCCATCGTGGGCCGGATCGGCACCGTGCCGCTTGGCAGTCTCGGCGTCGCGGCCCAGGCGCTGACCGCGCTGGTCAACCTCTCGATCTTCCTGGCCTACGGGACCACGGCCGCGGTCGCCAGGCAGCTAGGCGCCGGGAACCGCCAGGCGGCGATCCGGCAGGGCATCGACGGTCTCTGGCTGGCCGCCGCGATCGGGGTGGTCGTGCTTGCCGTCGGCGTGCCTTTCGCGGTGCCGATCATCGGCGTGTTCGGCGGGACGCCAGCCGTCTCCGCCGGTGGCGTCACCTACCTGCGGATCAGCCTGCTCGGTGCTCCGGCCATGCTGGCGGTGCTGGCCGGGACCGGCGTGCTGCGCGGCCTGCAGAACACCAGGACCCCGCTGATCGTGTCGGTGGCCGGCAACGCCGTCAACGTGGCGCTGAACGCGACCTTCGTGCTCGGCCTGCACTGGGGCATCGCCGGGTCGGCCTGGGGCACCGTGATCGCGCAGAACCTGGCGGCCGCCGCCTACCTCGCGATGGTGGCGCTTGGCGCCAGGGAGGCCGGGGTTACCCTCGGCATCGACCTGACCGGGCTGAAGGCCGCCGCCCGGGCCGGCGGTGCACTGGTGATCCGCACGCTGGCGCTGCAGGCGGTGCTGGTCGCGGCAACCGCGATGGCGGCACGGGACGGCAACGCGGCCATCGCCGCGCACCAGGTCGCGTACCGACTCTGGACGCTGCTGGCACTGGCGCTTGACGCGATCGCGATCGCCGGGCAAGCCATTACCGGCAAGTACCTGGGCGCGGGTGACATCGAAGGAACCAGGGCGGCGACCAGGCGGATGGTCCGCTGGGGAGTCGGCTGCGGCGCGCTGTTCGGCGCGCTGCTGCTGCTCGCGCGGCCGTGGCTGCCCGGACTCTTCGCGGCCGCGCCGCCGGTGCGGCAGCTGCTGCTTGCCGTGCTGCTGATCGTGGCCTTGATGCAGCCGATTGCGGGCGTCGTGTTCGTGCTCGACGGGGTGCTGATCGGCGCCGGTGACCAGAATTACCTGGCGGTGGTCGGACTGGCGGCCACGGCGGTGTTCGGCATCGCGGCGGTAGTTGTAGTGGCGACCGACGCTGGCCTGATCGGGGTGTGGCTGGCGATCACCGCCTGGGTGGCGGCCAGGTTCGTCACGCTGACCACGCGCGTCCGCGGCTCCCGCTGGCTGGTGACCGGAGCCGTCCGGCGCTGACCCGAGGCGGCGCGGCCCGGAGCCTGGCGTCCGCGGCGGCGTGGGCTGGATTGTCATGAGTCAGCATTTACGATCTCCGTTCTCAGGCGGCACACTTGCCTCGCGCATCTAGTCCTATCAAGTCAGGGCCAGTCAACACTTCCCATGGCAAATCCTGGTTTGGTAAGGTCTCTCAGCTAGTCAGAACGCCTTAGGCGTACAGGGACCTGGGGGGCATCTGGTGTCCGCCATACCGTTGATCTTCACCAGTGGCTGGGCCAGCGGCATCAACTCCTACGCCGTGGTGCTCGTGCTCGGCCTGCTCGGCAGATTCCACCACATGACCGCCGTGCCGCCCACCCTAGAGCGGACGGACGTGCTCGTCGTGGCGGGAGCGCTGTTCCTTTGCCAGTTCGTGGTGGGAAAGATCCCGTACGTGGACTCGGTCTGGGACGTGGTGCACACCGCGGTGCGGCCGGTCATGGGCGGCGCGATCGGCGTGCTGATGGCACACCACGCTCATTCCCTGACGCAGGCCATCGGCGGAGCCTCCATGACACAGGCGGTAGGGGGAGCCTCCATCGGAGGCGGCACCGCCCTGGTCACCCATCTGGTCAAAACCGGGGTCCGGCTCGGCATTAACACCAGCCCCGAGCCGGTCAGCAACATCATCGCCAGCGTGCTCGAGGACCTGACGGTGGCTGGCATGGTCGCCTTCGCCCTGTTGCATCCGGTCCTGGCGGCGGTGATCGCTGCGACACTGCTGGTGCTCGGCCTGATCCTGGTGATCCTACTGGCCAAACGCATCCGCCGAGCCTGGCGCCGCCGCCGAGAACGCCGCCTGCAACGCCAGGCCAATCGGGGTCGCCTCCGCCCGGCTCAGTGACGTCGAGCGGCCTCGATGACACCGAGCGGCCTCATGGACGCCAACGTGGCTCAGTGTCCTAGGCAACTCAGTGCCCTAGGGCCACCTCGATGATCCGAACGATGACCAGAACCATCGCGACAGCCAGGTAGGCACGGAGCGCGGTCAGGCCCATCTTCCGGCCTGCCGATATCGCGGGCGCGGCCAGCATGGTCAGCGGCGGCATCCGCCAGCTGTCCTGCCCGGTGCGGTCAACCGGCTCGGCCCGGCCGGCACCCGCGCGCAGCAACAGGTATCCGCCGGTCAAGACGGACGCGACGGTGCAGGCGATCATGATGCCGACGATTCCGTGAGCGCTGATCGCCGGGAACAGCACCGACGCCGTCAAGATCACCGACAGCGTGATCAGGATCGCGATCACCGTCGCGGTGAAGATGTTGGTCTTCGCCCGGTTGACCCACGGCCCGAGAACCGCCTTGTCGTTGCAGAGCAGCAGCAGGAACACCGTCGCGCTCGGCAGCAGTACCCCGGCGAGTACCTGCACGCCCAGGGTGAGCAGCCCGAGCGGCGAGCCGGGAATCAGCACGATGGTCGCCGCCACGGCGATCAGCGCGGCATAGATGGCGTAGAAGCCCTTGGCCTGCCGTACGCCGCGGTGCAGCGAGTGCTTCAGACCGAGGACGTCGCCGATGGCGTAGGCGGTCGACAGCGATACGGCGAAGGCGCCGATGACCGCGGCGTCGAGTAGCGCGATCGCGAACAGCACACCCGCGGCCTGACCGGCCGAGGCAGCCAGGCCAGCCGCCAGGCCAGCCGAGTCAGTGAAGTTCCCGAATCCCCTGGTGCCAGCGAACGCGGCGGTGGTCGCGCCCATGATGACAGCGCCGCCGATGACCACGATCACGATGCCGATCCACAGATCGGCCTTCTCGTACTTCATGAACCGCGGCGTGATCCGCTTGTCGATCACATACGACTGCTGGAAGAACAGTTGCCAGGGCGCGACCGTGGTGCCGACGATCCCGATGATCAGCAGCATCACGGTAGACAGCTGCCCGGATCCGCCCGGCAGGGCGGGGATAACGAAGTCGCGGACCATCTGCCCGGGAGCAGGGTGGGACATCAGGTAGATCGGGATCAGCAGCAGCGATCCGGCGCAAAACGCCACGGCGATCCGCTCGAACCTGCGGAAGCTGCCGGTGAAGGCGGCCGCGACGATCACTATCGCGGCGATCACCACCGCCAGAACCTTGGGGACACCCAGGTAACTGGCCGCCAGCGAGATCCCGATGAACTCGGTCACGATCGTCAGACCGTTCAGGATGAACAGGTCGATCACCGAGAAGGCGCCCCAGAACCTGCCGAACCGCTCCAGGATCAGCCGGGCGTGACCGACGCCGGTGACGGCACCGAGGCGCAGCACCATCTCCTGGTTCACATACAGCACAGGGACGAGCAGCAGCAGCGTCCACAGCAGGCGAGTGCCATAGTTCTGGCCAGCCTGGCCGTAGGTGGAGAACGCGCCGGCATCATTGTCGCCGACCATCACGATCAGGCCTGGTCCCACGATCGCGAGCAAGGTCCTGAGCTTCAGCGACACCGTCGGCCTGGCGGCGATGTCGCCGTACCTGATTGTGCCGAGTGCGCCGCGGATGTCACCGATGTGCGCGTCGTCGAGCACCGCGGTGCGGGTGATGGCTGTGGTTGTTGCGGTCATGGCAAACACCCCTTTCGCCGCCAGCAGTAGGGCGGGATTGGGGGGCACGCGCAGCGCTCGCGCAGGAGGCTGGCTGGAATTAGCGATTCGACAGCGAGTGAGCTACCTCACGCTGGCACGTGCCCGGAACAGACAGGGACAGACGGCGAGCGGGGCCTATCTCGGCCTGGACTATCGGTGTCCATTACTCGCCTCCCTTCGTCCTGGCGCGGCAGCGCCGAGCGCACGGACACATCGTCACGGGGAGGTGGCACGCCACAGGGCCGACGGCCCGAGTGCACTGAGCACCTCTCTCGTTAGAGCTTTGGCACTTCACGGCGTAGCGCGGTCTGCGGCCTGCAACCTGCCGCCCGTGCAGCCACCTGGCCTCACCCCTTAGGCCGGGGAGAGGTGTCCTGATCCGGAGCGTCTCTCGACGGTTGGGATCAGTGGCCTGTGTCCGTGAAGACGCCTCACCGAACGAGGTGTCCCTTATCAACCATCATGAGGATGCCCGATGGACTGCGCAAATGTCAATTCGGCGCTCGGGTGGGCTACTGATCAACCACCGCTGGCGAGCTGGACTGCTTTCACGGCCAGCAGCAGCACGGTGACCGCCAGGTAGCCCCAGAGCAGCAGCATGGCCAGCCTGGTGCCCGGCGACCAGACCACCGGTTTGAGCAGGGCGAGCGGCGGCATCCGCCAGTTCATCCGTTCCGCCCGGGTCATGACCGGGCGCCTGGTGGTCACCGGCACGGAGGTGCCGCGGCGTCGCGCCTGCGCGATCCGCAGCCAGCCGAGCGCGACGACCGAGCCGATGGCCAGCGCCCCAGCCAGCCAGAGCGCGATCGCCCCGGCGCTGACCCCGGAGAACAGGGTGCTGACGACCAGCGTGCCGGACAGCATCAGAAGGATGCCGATGATGACCGTAGCCAGGACATTCAGCCATCGCTGGTTCATCCACGGGCCGAGCACCTCGGGGTCATTGCAGAGCAGCAGCAGGAAGACGCTGGCGCTCGGCAGCAGCACGCCGGCCAGCGCCTGCACCGCGGTCGTGAGCAGGCCGAGCGGTGCACCAGGCAGCAGGACCACGCCGGCCGCCACCAGAACGATCGCCGTGTAGCTGGCGTAAAACGCCTTGGCGTCGCGGAACTTGCGGTGCAGCGAGTGCTTGATGTTGAACACGTCACCGAACGCGTAGCTGGTCGACAGCGTGACAGCCGCCGCACCGATGATGCTGGCATCGAGCAGCACGAGCGCGAACACCGCGCCGAGGAACCGGCTCTTGTCGCCGAACGCGTTCGCGACGCCGAGCGCACTGGTGAAGTGGCCGATCAGGCTTGTGTTCCGCACCGCGTAGACGGTCGCCACCAGGATGACCGCGGCACCGCCGACCACGACAAGCGAACCGAGCATCGTGTCGGCCCGCTCGTACCTGATGAACCGCGGCGTGATCCGCTTGTCGATCACGTTCGACTGCTGGAAGAACAGCTGCCAGGGCGCGACCGTCGTGCCGACGATCGCGATGATCAGCAGGACCGCGTTCGAGCTGACCCCGCCCTGGATGCCAGGCACCACAAAGTGGTAGGCGACCGAGCCGACATCGGGATGCGACAGGAAGACGAGCGGCAAGAACAGCAGCAGGCTCGCCCCGATGAAGACGAACATCGCGCGCTCCCAGCGGCGAAAACTCCCGCTCGCGGTAATGCCGACTAGCAGCGCGGCAGCGATCGGCACCGAGATATAGGGACTCACCCCGAAGTAGCTGAGCGCCAGCGAGACGCCGATGAATTCGGTGACGATCGTAAGGAAATTCAGCAGGAACAGGTCCCCCACGCTGAACCAGCCCCAGAACTTACCGAATCGCTCAATGATCAGCCGGGCGTGGCCGACGCCGGTCACGGCTCCCAGCCTGACCACCATCTCCTGGTTCACGATCAGCACGGGGATCAACAGCAACAGCACCCAGAGCAGGCTGTAGCCGTAATTCTGGCCAGCCTGGGCGTAAGTCGCGACGCCGCCGGCGTCGTTGTCGCCCACCATCACGATCAGGCCGGGACCCACGATCGCCAGGAAGGTCACCAGGCGGCGTCGCCAGCCGGTGCGCTGCTCGTCGTCCAGCCTTATCCGGCCGAGCGCCCCCTCGATGTCACCCAGGTGTGCCTGGTCGAGGACCGCACTCGGGCGCACCAGCACTGCAGGCGGCATGGGCAGCGAGCGGACCGGACCGTCCAGCCCGGGCTGCCGGGGGGCCGGGCCGCCCGGCACGGGCTGTGAACCTCCGGAGCCGAGCTGCCAGGGGGCTGGGCCGTCCGGCGCGGGCGCCGAGCCATCCGACGAAGTCTGCGGGCTAGCCCCTGGCAGGCCCGACGGAGGCTGCGAGGCTGCTGGCACCGTCTGCGGACGGGCCGCGGGTGTGCCGGGCGCAGACTCCGGCGTCGGCGGGACCGGCTGGTCCTTGCCAATCTGCCGGTCGCCGGGCTCTGTCATGTCTTCTTGCCGCGGCGGGAGTCCGGCGGCTCGGCAGCTTCCCTGCGCCGCCAGTCGTCCGGCAGGGTCACCTCAAGCACGTCATCAACCGTGATCAGCCCGATCATCGTGCGGTTCTCGTCCACCACCGGGATCGTGATCAGGTTGTAGTCACTCATCAGCACCGCCACGTCGACGACATCGGTGTCGGCGCCGATCCGGACCGGGTCATCGTCCATGACCTGGCCCAGCCGGAGCGCCGGGTCCGCCTGCAGCAAGGTGACCAGCTTGGCCACACCGCACAGCCGTCCGCGCTCGTCAAGAGCGTGCACGCTGGTCAATGCCTCCGGCTGCAGGGTGTGCGAGCCGCTCACGGCGGCCAGCGCCTCGACAACCTGGATGTCAGCGGGAACGGCCAGGAAGTCCACGCCCATCAGGCCGCCTGCGCTGGTGGGGTTGAACCCCATCAGGGTCAGCACTTTGGTCCGCTGGCCGACCGGCAGCAGGTCAATTACCGGCTGCCTGCGTCGCTGCGGCAGCTCGGCGATCGCGTCGGCCGCGTCGTCGGCCCGCATCCGGGTGAGCACATCGGCGATCTCGGCATCGGTCCTAGCGCCGAGCAACCTGGTAGCCAGGTCTTCGTCTAGCTCCTCGAAGACGTCCGCTTCTAGTTCCGGGTCGGCGTGCACCTGCCCGAGGATCTCGGTTTCCTCGGCCTTCGATGCCTCCTCAAGCAAGTCGGCGATCTGGGCCGGCTTGAGCCGCCGGATCCGGCCGAACGGCCCGCGCAGCAACGCGCTGCTGGCATGCCCGATCAGCGGCTCGAAGTTGGCCCAGTCCTCGAACTGGTGCTGGTCCGGATGGGCCGGGTTGAGCAGCCGAAGCAGCCCGCGCGACCTGCGATGAGTATCCACGGCGGCGAGCACCCATTCTGGGGCGCGGTGCTGCAGCGCAAGATCGGCAGCCCGGATCAGGTGCGCGCTCGGCACGTCGATCAGCCGGTGGCCGAGCACATCAGCCCGCAGCAGCACCTCGCCGTGCCGCCGCTCGAACTGACGCAGGTCAAGCCTGGCGCTGGTCAGCTTGAGCACCTCACCGTCGAACGAGCTGACCTGCTCAAGCGGCACGAAGACCTCACGGCTGCCGACGGCGGCGACCAGGCCGATGACGAGCGGATGCTCCGCGCCGCGAAGCCGCACGATAACGTCGTCCAGCCGCCCGATCGACTCCCCCTGCTTGTCGGTGACCGGCCGACCGAGCAGTTCGGATAGGTGCAGGATGCGCCCGCTGTCCGACGCCGGCGCCGGTACCGCCGGTGATGTGGTCATGTCAACGCAGCCTTTCTGCTCGGCCAATGCCGTTCTTCTACCCAGATCCGTTCGGGGACGCTGCTGCTGGCTGCTGGCTGCTGGCGGCACCTCGGCGGGCCCGGGCGGGGTGTGGCCTGACGTAGCGGCCGATCGGCGGGTAGCCGGCCCGGCCCTGGGAACACTGTCTGTCGGGCGCACGTCGTCCAGTGGCTCACTCTGCCACCACTTGGTTAACAGGAGGTGGCCTGGTTGACTGGCCGACGATATACCTGGTTTTCAGACGAAATCTGCGGTAACGAAAGACCTGAGTGTCATCGGGCTAGATGCCCGGATGGCTCCCAGTGCCCGCCGCAAGCTGCCGCGATGGTATGAAAGCCAGGTCCGGGACGTGCGTTTGAGCGGAGGAACGCGGCCGTGGCACTGCGTAGACAGGTAGGGCAGCTCGGCGGTCAGGACGACCTCGCCGAGAGCCTTGGCTACGCGATAAAGCGCCGCCTCCTCGGGCCGCCGCTCGTTACCGAGCAGCTGAGCGAGGAGCGGCTGTCCAAGCCCCTCGCGCTCGGAGTCCTCGCCCCCGACGGCATCTCGTCCTCGGCCTACGGCACCGAGGAAATCCTGATCGAGCTGCTCAAGGGTGGCCTCGGGATTACCGCGTTCGCGCTGATCCTGCCGCTGACCGGCGTCGTCCTGTTCGTGATGGTCCTGGTGGTGCTCTCCTACCGCGAGGTCGTCACCGTCTACACCAGGGCCGGCGGCTCGTACGTGGTGGCGCGGGAGAACTTCGGGCCCAGGGTGGCTCAGGTCGCGGCGGTCGCGCTGCTGATCGACTACGTCGTAACCGTCGCCGTCCAGATAGCCGCCGGGACGGCGGCCGTGGCCTCGGCGATCCGGGCGCTCAACAACCCGACCATAATCACCGTCATCTCCATCTGCGTCGTCCTGGTGATGTGCTACGGCAATCTGCGGGGCATCCGCGAGGCTGGCCGGTCCTTCGCCGTCCCGACGTACCTGTTCTCCAGCGTCATCATCTTGATGATCATCGTGGGCCTGGTCCGCGAGATATTCGGCTCATTGCCGCAGTGGCACGTCGCGGTCGGCGCCAGTGTCTACTCGGGCAAGCCGAACCATGCCGGCCTGATCACGTTCGGGCTGATCTTCGTCATGCTGCGGGCGTTCGCCAACGGCGGCTCGTCGCTGACCGGTATCGAGGCCGTGTCCAACGCGGTGAGCGCGTTCCGTCCGCCGGAAGGCACCAACGCCCGCCGCGTCCTGGTCACCGAGGGCCTGATCCTGGGCACCCTGGTGGCCGGCGTCTCCTGGCTGGCTCACGTCACCCACGCGACGCCATACATCTCCGGGGTCCCGACCGTCATCTCGCAGGAAGCCCAGCTCGTCTTCGGGGCCTCGGTCTTCGGGCACATCATGTACATCGTCGTCCAGTCCGCGACCGCGCTGATCCTCTACACCGGGGGCAATACCAGCTTCAACGGGTTCCCGTTCCTGGCCAGTTTCGTCGCCGAGGACGCCTTCCTGCCCCGCTGGCTGACCAAGCGCGGACACCGGCTGGTGTTCTCCAACGGCATCGTCGTGCTCGCCGTGCTTTCCTGTGCGCTGCTGGCGTTCGTCGGCGCCAACGTCAACAAGCTCGTCCCGTTCTACGCGATTGGGGTATTCACCGCCTTCACCCTGGCCGGCTTCGGCATGGCCAGATACCACCACGTGCAGCAAGAGCGCGGCTGGCGGCGCAAGCTGGTGATCAACTTCTCGGCCGGCGTGACGTCGCTGATCGTGGTGCTGATCTTCGTAGTGGTGAAGTTCACCGAGGGCGCATTCCTGGTCGTGATCGTCTTCGCGGTCGGAGTCCCGGTGCTGATCAGGCTGAACCGGCACTACCGGATGGAAGCCCAGGTGCTCGCGCACATCGGCGCCCGGGAGGGAGCGCCGACCGCGCCGGTCGCGCCAACCTACGCCCGTCGCACGGTCTACGTCTTCGTGGACGACTTCGATCTGGCCACGCTGGCCGGGCTCAGGTACGCCAGGAGCCTGCGGCCGACGAGCCTGCGAGCGGTGCATTTCGTGATCGACAGTGCGCAGGCCACGAAGTTGCGGCAGGACTGGCTGCGCGCTAACACCGGAGTGGTGCTCGACCTCGTGGACTGCCCGGACCGTCGGCTGGCCAGGGCTGCCGCCGAGATGGTCCAAGCCGAGGCGATGCAACCGGGCGTCGGGGTGACCGCCGTGCTACCGCGTCGCAGCTATTCGCCGATCACCGGCCGACTGCTGCACGACCGTACCGCAGACAAGATCGCCAGCGTGGTCAGCCAGATCCCGCACGCCGCGGCCACCATCGTGCCATTCGATGTGCGCAGCCGGGTGGAGAGCCTAATCGCCAGGGAACACGCGCGCACGGCCGCAGCACCCGGTCACGATGATGGGCCAGCCCAGACAGGCACGGCACGGCCGGGCACGGCACGGCTGGGCACGGCACGGCCGGGTGCAGCTTCGGCGGCGGGCACAACCCCGGTGGCCGCGCGCACCGGCAACACCGAATCCATACTTCCGATCAAGCCGGTGCCGGGCGACCGACGCTCAGATACCGGCGCGATAGCCGAGAGGCCCGCAGCCGATACCGGGGCAGGTGAGCGGCCGCCTGGGGATGGGCGGGCGGGCGCGCTTGCGGATCAAGGTGCGCCGTCGGTCAGGGCTGACGCAGCCACGGACCGTGCTGGCCGCGCAGGTAGCGCAGACGCGGGCACCGCGGCTGCTGGCACCGCGGAGGCTGGCAGCGCGGATGCTGATCGCGCGGACGCGGCCGCGGGTGCGGCGGCTGCCGGCACCGCGGACGGGGGCAGCACGGATGCTGGCAGCACTGATTCTGGTAGCGCGGAGGCTGGCGGCGCAGTGGCCGGCCAGGTCCCCGGACCTTCCGCTGAGGCCCCGATGCCGCCCGAGCCGGTCACTCCGGCGATGCCAGCCAACGATGGTTCCGACTACAACCGGCCTGTTCCTTCGGTGCGCGCGACTCCCATTGGCATGCTGCCAAAGCGCGGCCGGGCGACCGTCGAGGGCCGGGTGCATGCGGTCGAGATCAGGCCGGTCGAGCAGAACACCGTGCTCGCTTGCGAGATCGTGGACTCAACTGGTCAGCTGACAGCCATGTTCTACGGGCGCTCGCACATCCCCGGACTGGACCCTGGCGCGCGGGTGCGGCTCATCGGCCAGGTGGGAGTCCGGGGCAGCCAGGCCGTCATGATCAACCCGGCTTACGAACTGCTCGCCCTAGGAAAAGGTGATTCGCCGCCGACATGATCGAGCAGGGCGACCGCTTCTCGGACGGACCCGGAGACGGCACCGGGCCCGCGAGCGAGCACGACTCCGAACTCGGCGCGCCTCCAGGCGATCAGCGTGAACCCCGGTCCAGCGCCCAACCCGACTGTCGGCCCGAACCGCGACCAAGCCCGCCGCTCGGCGGTCAACGCGCCAGGAAGCCCGACCATGAACAGGACCTCGACTGCCGGCAAGAGCCCGCCCACCAGCACAAGCCCGGCCATCAGCACGAATCAGACCCGGACTGGGAACCGAGTCAGGCGCACGGGCACCAGCATCACCACGGGCACGGCCTCACGCTGACCGGCCAGCACCGCCGTCCGCTGGTCATCGTCATGCTCATCACCGTGACAGTCGCGCTGGCCGAGGCAATCGGCGCGTGGGTGACCGGCTCGCTGGTGCTGTTCGCCGACGCCGCCCACATGGCCGCGGACGCCGCCGGGGTTGGCCTGTCTCTGCTCGCGGTGCTGTTCGCGACCAGGCCAGCCACGTCACGCCGAACCTTCGGTTACGCGCGAGCCGAGATCCTGGCTGCGATGATGAACGCCGTCCTTTTGTTCGGCATGGCGGTTTTTATCGTCGTTGAGGCGATCAGCAGGCTGATCTCACCGCAGCCGGTGCGATCGCAACTGCTGATCGTCTTCGGCCTGATCGCGCTCGCCGCGAACGCGGTCAGCCTGCTGCTGCTCCGCCGGGGTCAGGCCGAGAGCCTGAACGTGCGGGGCGCGTTCCTTGAGGTCGCCTCGGACGCCCTGGGCGCGGCAGCCGTGATCGTTACTGGCATCGTGATCGTGACCACCGGGTTCACCCGCGTCGACCCGGTGGCCTCGCTGCTCGTCGGCGCGCTGATCCTGCCGAGGACCTGGCGGCTGCTTGCTGACGCCATCGACGTGCTGCTTGAGGCCAGCCCGCGCGGGGTGGATCTGAGCGAGGTCCGGCGGCATCTGCATGGTCTTGCCGGGGTCCGGGAGGTGCACGACCTGCATGCCTGGACGATCACCTCAGGGCTGCCGGTGCTCTCCGTCCACGTCGTGGTGGAGCCGGACGTGCTGGCGGACGGCCGGAGCGCGATGATGCTCGACGCGCTGCAGGAGTGCCTGCGCGGCCACTTCGACGTCGAGCACTCCACCTTCCAGCTTGAACCGGCTGGTCACGCCGACCACGAGCGCCCGATGCACCAGTAGCCGGATGCACGAGCAGATGCACCCAGCCCCCGATGCAACCACCAGCCGGTACGCACCGGGTCCGATGCGCTGGCATCCGGTAGTCCTGGCAGTACGGTGCCCTGGAACAAGTCGCTACCGCCTAGTAGCATCCGAATTATCACGTCCTCGGGGAGCTGCCGTGAGCACCTATGGCAAGTACGTCACTGACGTCTCGCGTGACACCTGGGACGTAGCCGCCGCGGGCACCACCAAATTCAGCTGGGAGTACGACAACGGCCGTGGCCGCCTGCTCGACCTGTACCAGCGCGGTAAAGACAAGCAATGGGATGCGACCAAGCGGATCGACTGGAGCATCCCGGTCAATCCATGCAACGTGATGGAGCAGACCGAGGAACTCAGCCCGATCTACGGATCAGCGCAGTGGGAGAAACTCAATCAAGCCGAGCGGGATGAGCTCGGCATGCATTTGTCATCCTGGCTGTTCAGTCAGTTCCTGCACGGTGAGCAGGGCGCGCTGACCGTGGCGGCCAGGATCGTTGAGTCGGTGCCCGACATCGATTCCAAGTTCTACTCGGCCACCCAGGTGATGGACGAGGCGCGGCACGTCGAGGTGTTCTCCAGGTTCCTCAAAGAGAAGATCGGCCTGTATTACCCGATCAACGACGACCTGGCGAAACTGCTTGCCGAGGCGCTGACCGACGGCCGCTGGGACTTTCCGTACCTGGGGATGCAGGTCCTGATCGAGGGACTGGCGCTGGCCGCGTTCGGCGTGCACCGGGACATGTCCAACAACGCGCTGGTCACTGCGCTGCTGGCGTACGTCATGCAGGACGAGGCCCGGCATGTGGCGTTCGGCAGGCTGGCGCTTCGCGACTACTACGCGGAGCTGACCGAACCCGAGCGCGCGGAACGTGAGGAGTTCGTCGTCGAGGGCTGCTACCTGATGAACAACAGGTTCCGCGCCCAGGAGGTCTGGGAGACGCTGAACTTCGACGTGGCCGAGTGCATGGAGTTCACCGACAAGTCTCCGGTGCAGCAGGCGTTCCGCTCGCTGCTGTTCAGCCGGATCGTGCCGTGCGTGAAGGACATCGGCCTGTGGGGCCCGAAGGTGCGGCATGCCTATGCCGACCTCGGCGTGCTCGGCGCAGCCGACAGTGACCTGGAGGCGCTGATGAAGGCCGACGAAGAGCTGGCTGAGCGGGTAGACGAGGAAAAATACGCCGCCGAGCTCGCAGCAAGGCAGGCCGAGGTCGAAGCGGCTATCGCCGGAGGCGCAAGCGGGGACTAGCTGTGCACCGTCTGTGATCGACCATGACCGCGCGGTCGGTAATCTAAGCCCGCGCGCATCCGCGCACAATTTCGCGGCTGGCCATGCAGGAAGGCGGGCGAGTGAGCCAACTCAGAATCACATTCGCTGGCCAGGCCTACAGCTTCGCACCCGGCCAGATCGTCAGGATCGGGCGAAGCCCAGATAACGCGATCGTCGTACCTGACCCGATCGTTTCCCGTGAGCACGCCCAGGTCAGCTGGCATGCGGACAGCTGGATGCTTGATGATCTCGGCAAGGGCCGGACCTTCGTCGGCGGACTCCCGGTCGGCTCCGTCGGGGTCACGCAGCCGCTCGATGTCCATCTGGCTTCGCCACTTGGACCGGCGCTGCGAATCGAGCTGGCGGCAGACCAGCCTGCCAATGTGCCCGCGCCCGCCGCCGCGGACACCGCGCTGATGCAGACCCCGACGACCGGCCCGACGATCGGCCCCACGGTCGGCTCAGCTGCCAGCTCCACGGTCGGCTCAGCTGCCAGCTCCACGGTCGGCTCGGCAGCCGACTCGGCAACCGAGGAACCTGTTGGCTGGGGAGATCTCACCGGCGTGGCGGAAACGGCCGACCAGGCCGGCCAGGCACGCCATGCCAGCGCCATTCATCGGTCCAGGCTCTGGCGCGGTGAGACATCGGCCAGCCACTCCAGCCCGGTCTACCAGCACGGACCAGCGCAGCACGCCAGGCCCGACGCACCTGGCGGCGACTTCGCGACCGCCGTGCACATCCTGGTGCCGATCCGGAGCTGGCTCAAGGATCCCGGCTGGAAGCAGGGATCGCGGCTGCTGGTCATCGCCTACGGCCTGCTGCCGTCCCTGTTCGTGGTCCTGCTCTACAACACCAGAAACGTCAGCGCACCCGGCTGGGCCTACAGCCTTGCCATCGCACCGCTCTGGGCCGTCGTGTTCTGGCTGCTGATCAGGCCAGGTCATATCACCAGGCTGATCGTGTGGCTAGCGGTGGCCATCGTCGCCGCCGTCATGGTCCTGCTGCCGATCATGACTATCCCGTGGGAACAGGCGCTCGATCACACCAGCAATATGCGCAACCCGCTGCCGTGGATCTACGGCGTCGGCGTCGCCGAGGAGGTCACCAAGGCGCTTCCGGTGCTGATCGCAGCGCTGCTGCTCCGCTGGATCTGGAAGATCACGCTCGATGTCAGGATCTGGATGTTCCTCGGCACGATCTCCGGGCTGGCCTTCGGAGTCAGGGAATCGGTGCTGTATACCGCGAGCGCGCTGATGGCCGGCACCGGTCACACTGCCGGGGCCATTCCGCTAGGTGCCATCCCGCTGATCCTGACCTTCGCGCTGCGGGTCTTCGTCGACGGCTTCCAGCACGCGGTCTGGGCCGGGATCTCCGCCTTCTTCATAGGCATGGGCGTGAACTACCGCAGGCGCCGGATCCCGCTGATCCTGTTCGGCATCATGCTTCCCGCGGTGCTGCACGGACTGAACGACTGGAGCACGCAGCTCGCGTCGCACTGGCTATGGATCGCGATGGAAGCCCTCTCGCTGCTCTTGTTCATCGGCTACACGATGTCTGCCACCACGATCGAGCGTCAGGTCAGAGACACCCCGCTGTTCCGCGGCGAGTCGATGATCATGGACCGTGCGGTGTTCGCCGACGACGAGGCGAAGTTATAGCGCCGGGCCTTGGGCATCGGCCGCAGTTCTGGTTAGCTATCTGGGCTGGTTACGATCGGCGAATGACGGACTCGCCGATGCCCGGGTTCCCCGAAGGATTTCACTGGGGGGTCTCGACCGCCGCGTACCAGATCGAGGGTGCGGTCGGCGAAGGCGGCCGCGGCGTGTCGATCTGGGATACCTTCTGCCGGAAGCCTGGCGCGATCAGGGACGGGCACACCGGCGAGGTGGCCACCGACCATTTCCACCGCTGGGCGCAGGACGTCGCGCTGCTGGCTGACCTCGGGGTGACGGCGTACCGGTTCTCCATTGCGTGGCCGCGGGTTCAGCCGGATGGCAAAGGACCGGCCAGCACCGCCGGGCTCGACTTCTATTCCCGGCTTACCGACGCGCTGCTCGCGGCCGGCATCACCCCGGTTCCGACGCTGTACCACTGGGATCTGCCGCAGCCGCTCGAGGACGAGGGCGGCTGGCTGGCCAGGCAGACCGCTCAGCGGTTCGCCGACTACGCGGCGATAGCCGCCGGGCGGCTCGCCGACCGGATCGGGCTGTGGATCACGCTCAACGAGCCGTACATCGTCACGATCTACGGGTACGCGCTCGGCGTTCATGCCCCGGGCAAGGCGCTGATGCTTGACGCCCTGCCGACCGCGCACCATCAGCTGCTCGGGCACGGCCTGGCCACCGCGGCGCTGCGGGCGGCCGGAGCGCGCGAGGTGCTGATCTCCAACAACTACTCCCCCGCCTGGCCGGCCAGTGACAGCGTGGGTGACCAGGAAGCCGCTCGCGCTTACGACATCCTGCAGAACCGGCTGTTCACCGACCCGGTGCTGCTCGGGCACTATCCGGACCTGACCCCGTTCGGCCTGCCCGAGGGGCTGGCCTGCGTCCAGGACGGCGACCTGGCGGTAATCTCCGCTCCGGTCGACGGGATCGGCGTCAACTACTACATGCCGACTAGGCTGTCGGCACTACCCGGCTCGCCGCTGCCGTTCCGGATGAAGCCGATCCCCGGTTACCCGGTGACGGCATTCGGCTGGCCGGTCATCCCGGCCGGGCTGACCGAGCTGCTCACCGAGCTCGGCGAGCGCTACGGCGACGCGCTCCCGCCGCTCTATGTCACCGAGAACGGCTGCTCGCAGCAGGACGAACCGGCCGCCGACGGCACGGTCCCTGATCCGGCCAGAATCGACTACCTAGACCGGCATATCCGGGCAGTGCACGATGCGATCGCGGCCGGCGTCGACGTGCGCGGCTACTTCGTCTGGACGCTGGCCGACAACTTCGAGTGGAGCGAGGGCTACCACCAGCG
The DNA here is from genome assembly GCA_963850875.1 of uncultured Actinomycetota bacterium. Classification (GTDB taxonomy): domain Bacteria; phylum Actinomycetota; class Actinomycetes; order Streptosporangiales; family Streptosporangiaceae; genus Chersky-822. The sequence continues at coordinate 691,796 of CAWKNA010000001.1, read as the reverse complement.
GTTCGGCCTGGTCTACACCGACTTCGAGACCCAGCAGCGCACGCCCAAGGCGAGCTTCACCTGGTACCGGGACATGATCGCCGCTCAGCTGCGCTGACGTGAAGGTCGCGTGGCAGGCGCACTCGCCATCATTTCGGCCGCCGCTGGCTGATCCCCAGGTCGGCGAGCGCGGTACGAGCGGCCCACGAACCGCACATGCCGTGCACGCCTCCGCCTGGCGGGGTGGACGCCGAGCAAAGGTACACACCGCGGAGCGGCGTACGGTACGGCTTCCACTGGGTGGTGGGTCGGAAGATGGTCTGCCGCAGCGTGCCGGCCCCGCAGCTGACGTCGCCGCCGACGTAGTTGGGGTTGTGCCGCTCCATCTCGGCAGCGGTCCGAACTGCCCTGGCCAGGATCAGGTCGCGGAAACCAGGCGCGAAGCGCTCAATCTGCGCTTCGATCCGGTCCGCCATATCCACCGGGCAGCCCGGTGGCACGTGACAGTAACCCCACAGCGTCTGCTTCCCGGCGGGCGCCCTGCTCTGGTCCACCACGCCAGGTTGCGCTACCAGGCAGAAAGGGAGATCAGGGGGCCGGCCAGCGGCAACCTGCGACTCACTTCTGGCGACCTCGGCGAGCGTGCCGCCAACGTGTACCGTGCCGGCCTGCAGGCATGCCCGCGCCTGCCAGGGGACGGGGCCGTCGATTGCCCAGTCCACCTTGCATACCCCCGGTCCGTATCTGAACCGGCCAAGCGCGCTGGCGTAGCGGGCCGGAAGCCGGCCGGCGGCCAGCCCTAGGAACTGGCGTGGCGTCACGTCAAGCAGTACCACCCGAGCCTGCGGCAGGTCCTCCAGACGGCTGACCCAGCAACCGGTACTGACCTGGCCGCCGAGCGAAATCAGCTCAGCGACCAGCGCATCCGTGATCGCCGAACTGCCTCCCTCGACCACCGGCCAGCCCGCCGAATGACCGAGCAGCATGAGCAGCAGCCCGAACGCCGCGGTGAGCGGCGCACCGAGCGGCATCATCGAGTGCCCAGCCGCGCCAGCCAGCAGCGCCCTGCCTTCGTCGGTCTCGAACCGCGCGGCCAGCCGGGAAGCCGACATCAGCCCGGCCAGGCCGAACCGCGACATCGAGATCGGACGGTTCGGCACTGACCGCAGCGGAGCTAGCACCGTGGGAACGATGGACCCCGCATCGCGCACCAGCGGCGACATCAACTTCAGGTAGACCGTCGCATCCTGACCAAGCCCAGCGGCGGTCTCGGCCACCGAGCCGCGCAAGGCGCCAGCCCTGCCGCCGTCGAGAGGATGGGCGAAGGAAACCTTCGGCGTAAGCAGCCTGACCCCTCGGGCCGCCAGGTCCGTGCCGAGGAAGAACGGTGACGCGGCGGCGAGCGGGTGGACTGCCGAGCAGATGTCGTGCCGGAAGCCGGGCAGGGTCAGTTCCTCCGTGCGGCAGCCACCGCCCGGAGTCGGCGCCCCCTCGATCACGTCCACCGCGAGACCCGCGCGAGCTAGCGTCAGGGCCGCTGCCAGCCCATTCGGGCCCGAACCGAGCACGACCGCATCCGGATCCCTCATCGCAGCCCTGGCCTGGCCGCGTCCCCGGTCTGGCCGGCCGCAACAGCGGCGGAGCAGAAGATCACGAAGACAGGCGGGAATTCCCGCAGCTCGGCCACCCCCAATTGCCGCGCGATACCTAGCCCAGCTCGCTGCCGGGCTCAATCCGGTGTACCGGCACTGACCTTGAAGGTCAAGACCCGCCGGTCGGGGCAGCGGTAATGCGGGGCAGCGGTAACTGCGAGTGCGGCGGTGGCGGTCAGCCGCCGTTCAGGCCCTTGGCGACCCTGGCGCCCAGGTCCGGGTGCACGCTGCGCCAGTAATCGGCAACCCGTGCCTTCATCTCTGACGTCACCTCGGGCGCGCTGGCGTGGCCAACGATGTTGGCGACCAGATGGTCCCGCTCCGTCTCGGACAGCACGTCGGAATACAGCGCGTGCGGCTGGCCGAAGTCGTCGTCGTCGGCATGCAGCGTGTAGGCGCTGCGCAGGATCTCGCCGGCCACCTGATAGCTGTCCCCGCGCCAGAGCTCCGGGTCGGCGGCCGGGCCGCCGACTGAGTTCGGCGCGTACACCGGGTCACCGGGGTTCTGCTGCCGCATGGCACCGTCCTTGTTGTAGGAATGGACGGGTGACCTGGGCCGGTTGACTGGCAGCTGCAGGTAGTTCGGGCCGATCCGGTAGCGGTGGGTGTCCGGGTAGGAGAACAGCCGGCCCTGCAGCATCTTGTCCGGTGAGGGGCCGATCCCAGGCACGAAGTTGGCGGGCTCGAACGAGGACTGCTCGATCTCGGCGAAGTAGTTCTCTGGATTCCGGTTCAGCGTGAACCGGCCGATCGTGATCGGCGGGTAGTCGCTGTGCGGCCAGACCTTCGTCAGGTCGAACGGGTTGAACCGGTAATCCGCTGCGTCGGCGAACGGCATGACCTGGATCTCCAGACGCCAGGACGGGTGGTCACCGGTCTTGATCGCGGTGTGCAGGTCGCGGAGGTGGAAGTCCCGGTCCTGCGCGGACATGGCCGCGGCCTCAGCGGCGGCGAAATTCCTGATCCCCTGCTCGGTCTTGAAGTGGTACTTGACCCAGAACTTCGCTCCGGCGGCGTTGTACCACAGGAAGGTGTGGCTGCCGTAGCGTCCCTGCGTCGGTCGTGGATATGGGCCGATGGTCGGTCATAAGTCGATTCCCCCGTGGTGAAGCTCAGTCCCCCAGAAGCACCGTTGCATGTAGTTGTCACTTGGTCACTCATCGGGGTCGGTCCTGCATGTGCGACGAAATTGTTAGTCTTTATCGCCTTGTTGCGCGCGATAATTTAGGCATGTCCGAACCGCCCGACGGAGTCCCGCCTGGCCAGGACGACCTCGACCGTGGCCTGCGTGAGATCATTTCGGGGCTCGCTGGCGAAGCGAGATTCAAGGAGCCGTCCGCGGCCGAGCGCGCCCGCAGACCGGTGCAGCCCGCTCATGTCGGCAGGCGCCCCGGCAGGCGCCCCGGCTGGCGGGCGGCAAGGAAGGCGAACAAGCTTCGCCAGCCGGTGTCGGGCCCAGAGCAGCCGTCTGCCAAGTACTGGCGGGTGACTTCCGGTCGCGGCGCACTGGCCGGTCGGCAGCGGCCGACGCCGCCGCCCAGGTCTCGGCGCGGCCAGCGCGCACGTTCCCTGGCCAGGCCAGTCGCTATCCTGCTCGCCTTCGGCGGCCTGCTCTACGGACTGCACGTCCTGGGATTCGGCCCGCAGTCACCCGGCTCGTCCAAGGTGGGGAGCACTCCGAAGCCAGCGGCCCATGGGTCAGGCAGCTCCGGCCCAGGCACCGCGGGGGGCACCGCACCTGCGTTCACCGTCGCTGACCCGTTCGCTGGCACGCCGGCGGAGAATTTCGCCGATGGTGCGGCCGGGATCGTCCTGCCGACCGCGCACCCAGTCGGCAGCTACTCGGCGGCGCAGGTCGCCGTAGCCTATGCCCTGACCAGGAAGCTGCTGATCGCAGCTGACCTCGACCCGGGCACGCTGCGCGGCGGCCGCCCTGACATGTTCGCCCGGCTGCTGGCAGCACCGGAGCGATCGTACTTTCTGGCCAGGCTGGGCCGAACCGGCGTCGACTCGCACGGCTACGCGCTGAGCACCCGGAGCTGGGTTATCTCGTTCGCACCTGGCACTGTACTGGTCGGCAGCGTGATCAGGGTGCACGGCGTCATGACCGCGCTCGCCGTCCGCCGAAGCGGCCGTGCCGTGCTGCGCGTCTACGCCGACTACCTGTTCGTTTATCCGGTGCAGCGCTCCGGCCTGCCGCTGACCAGGATGAGAATCGTCGCGCGAGCGGCGGTCGACGTCGACTTCGCCCGGTGGAGTGACCCGGGCGGACCACTTCAGCCGTGGTGGCGGCCGATCGGCGGCGGGCCCGCCGGGGTCCGATGCGACATCAATGACGGATTCGTGCACCCGCAGTTTCCGGCCAGCCTGCCCGACAAGGTCCATCCGTCCGGCGCTCCGATCGACCCCTACGATCAGCGGATCCCGCCCAACCACGCCGGATGCGTGGCGGTCACCCGAACCTGAGGGTCGCCGGCCGGGCGAACGAGTTCCGCTGCCTGCCATGCTGCACACGGGCGGCTCAGCTGATCGAATGGGCTCATGGAACGCCTGGATCAGCAGATGCGGTTCGTCGCGGAGGCAGGGCAGCTCAAGGGGGTGCTCCGGCAGACCACGCTGGCCGGGCTCGCTAGGCGGGAGAACTCGGCCGAGCATTCCTGGCACCTGGCCATGATGGCGTTGACACTGGCCGAGCACGCACCATCAGGTACCGATATCGCCAGAGTGACCGGCATGGTCCTGATCCATGACCTGGTGGAGATCGACGCCGGAGACCTGTTCCTCTATGCCGATTCTGAACAGCACGACAAGCAGGAAGTCGCGGAGCGTGCCGCCGCCGACCGGATCTTCGCCCTGCTCCCAGCCGACCAGGCAGGCCGAATCCGCGAGCTATGGGACGAGTTCAACGAGCGCAGGACGCCGGAGGCGAAGTTCGCCAGGGCGCTGGACCGGCTGCAGCCGATGCTGGAGAACCTGACGGTGGGCGGCGGCACCTGGCAGGAACATGCGGTAACCGCCGATCAGGTGCTTGCCAAGGTCGAGCTGATCGAGGACGGTTCGCCGGCGCTCGGCCGGCTCGCCAGGACGCTGGTGCTCGACGCCGTCGCCGCCGGAATCCTCGCGCCCGCCGGATGACGGGATCTCAGCCGGGGAAGAAGATCAGCTTCGCGGCGGCGATCAGGCCGATTACGACGATCAGGGTCCGAAGCACGACCGGCGGCAGCCGATGGCCCACCCGTGCGCCGATCAGGCCGCCGGCCGTCGACCCGGCCGCGATCAGGGCCACGGCCAGCCATGCCACGTGCGCGAAGATGATGAAGACCACCGCCGCCGTGCCGTTCACGATCGTGACCAGAACATTCTTGGCGGCGTTGACCCGCTGCAGGCTCTCGGTCAGCGCGATGCCGAGCAGGCCGATCACCATGACGCCCTGCGCCGCGCCGAAGTACCCGCCGTAGATGCCAGCGGCGAAGATCCCGGCGAGGAGCAGCGGCCCGCCATGTGGCTTGCGTTCCTTGCCGCGAGCCGCGACCCGCGCGGACAGCAGGGGCTGTACCACCACCAGCACGCAGGCGATCAGAATGAGCGCGGGCACCACCAGCCGGAAGACGCTGGCCGGCAGGGCAAGCAGGGCGATCGCGCCGGTCAGCGCTCCAGCGCAGGATGCCACCCCTAGCCTGAGCAGTCTGCCCCGCTGCCCGCTCAGCTCTTTCCGGTAGCCATAAGCCCCGCTGACGTTGCCGGGGACCAGGCCGACGTTGTTGGAGACGTTAGCGATGACCGGCGGGAACCCGAACGCGAGCAACGTGGGGAAGGTAATCAGCGAGCCTGAGCCGACGACGGCGTTGATGGCACCGGCCGCGATCGCCGCACCGAGAATCGCCAGGATCTCAGCGCTGCTCACGCGGTCCCCGAAGCATGAGCAGATCGTAGGGCAGTGTTCCGGCCAGACCGCTGGCCGAGGTTCCGGCCAGACCGCTGGCCGAGCCGTCAGCTGAGCGGGACGGCGCGGGCCATCCAGCGGGCGGCGCGCCGTTCGACCCGAAGCGGGATGCCGAAGCAGCGGGACAGGTTCAGGTCGGTGAAGACTTCGCCGACCGGCCCGGCCGCCAGCACGGTGCCCTTGCGCAGCAGCAAAGCATGGGTGAAGCCGGGCGGCACCTCTTCCACGTGGTGCGTGACCAGGGCCAGGATCGGGGCCCGCGGATCGCGGGCCAGCGCCGCGATCCGGCTCAGCAGATCCTCGCGACCACCGAGGTCAAGCCCGGCGGCTGGCTCGTCAAGCAGCAATAGCTCCGGGTCGGCCATCAGCGAGCGGGCGATCTGAACCCGCTTGCGCTCGCCCTCCGACAGCGTGCCGAACCGGCGCCGGATCAGGTGGGCGCAGCCGACAGCGTCGATCAGCTCGACCGCACGGACCAGATCGAGCGAGTCGTACTCCTCGGCACCGCGGCCGAGGATCCCGTAGCTGGCGGTCATCACCAGGTCGATCACCTTCTCGCCGCGCGGAATCTGGTCGGCGACGGCGGCGCTGGCGATTCCGACCCGGCTGCGCAGCTCGATCAGGTCGGCCTGGGTGACCGGCTGGCCCAGGATCTCGGCCGAGCCCTCGGTCGGGAAGATCAGCCCGGCCGCCACCTGGAGCAAGGTTGTCTTTCCCGCTCCGTTCGGTCCGATGATGACCCAGCTTTCGTTCTCGCGGACCGTCCAGCTGACATTCGCCAGCAGCATCGACTGATCGCGACAGACCCCGACCTGGCGAAGCCGCAGCACCTCAGCCGACATTCCGCTTCCTCCCGAGCGCAGTTACGGTCACCGCGGTTCCGATCACTGCGAGTGGGGCGTCCATGAAGCCACCACCTCACCGGCGCCGTCGCCGGAGCCAGTGGCCAGAGCCAGCCAGCTGGCGTCCAGTCCGATCACCGTGATCGCCGCGGTGGGCAGATCGGCCGGACGGCCGGTCAGGATCTCGGCTACGTCGGCGGCGGCCGGGTTGTGCCCGACATACATGATCGTGCGATTCTCGGGCGGGGCCTCGGCGACGAGGTCGAGCAGCTGCCTGGCGTCGGCCTGGTAGAGCCGAGGATCCATGATGACCTCGGGCTGCGCGCTGAGCCCCGCGCTGAGCTCAGCGCTGACGTACTGCCAGGTCTGCCTGGCTCGCCTGGCGCTTGAGCAGAGCACCAGGTCGGGAGCCAATTGGTGGGCCACCAGCCAGCCGCCCGCAGCCGAGGCGTCCCTGCGCCCCCGCGGCCGCAGCGCCCGCTCGGCATCCGGGCCGCCAGGAAGCTCACCAGCCTTCGCGTGCCGCATCACGATGAGCTGCCGTCGCTGCGTCATGACACCCATCGTCCGCCACAACCGCTCCGGCACAAACGCCGACGCGCTGGATGAGCGTCCTGGCGACGATCAGCGGCGGATCCAGGGAGCATGACCTGGACCCGCCGCTGTGTCGTTATCCAGGCAATCAGGCAGAAGCCGTCTCGGCCGGCTCCTCGTCGCCCGCCGGGGCGGCGGGTCCGCCGACGTCATCCGAGCCGGACGAGGCGATGCCGGTCGCGCGCCGCTTGGCGATCACGATCGAGCCCACCACAACGGCCAGGGCGAAGATCGCCACGCCGGCCCGGAGCGCGTGGTTATCGGAGTACTTGACCACGCTGGTCGCGATCAGCAGCGAGACCAGGTTCATCACCTTCATCAGCGGGTTGATCGCCGGGCCTGCCGTGTCCTTGAACGGGTCGCCTACGGTGTCGCCGATCACGGTCGCCGCATGCGCTTCTGAGCCCTTACCGCCGTAGTGGCCGTCCTCGACCAGCTTCTTGGCGTTGTCCCAGGCACCGCCGGAGTTGGCCAGGAACACGGCCATCAGCACACCGGCCGCGATCGCGCCGGCCAGGAACGAGCCGAGCGGCCCGTAGCCGAAGCCGAAGCCGACGGCAATCGGGGTCAGCACGGCGAGCAGGCCCGGCGTGGCCAGCTCACGGAGCGAGTCCTTGGTACAAATGTCCACCACCCGGCCGTACTCGGGCTTCTCGGTAAAGTCCATGATCCCCGGGTGCATCCTGAACTGCTCGCGCACCTCGAAGACCACCCGGCCAGCCGCCCGGCCCACCGCGCTGATCGCCAGCCCGGAGAAGAGGAACACCACCGCGGCGCCGACGATCAGCCCGACCAGATCGTTCGGCTTGTCGATCGACAGGCTGAACGAGCCGGCCGCCTTGCCGAGCGCGGTAGTGACCGAGGTGCGGAACGCGCCGAACAGCGCGGTCGCGGCGAGCACCGCGGTGGCGATCGCGATGCCCTTGGTGATCGCCTTGGTGGTGTTGCCGACCGCGTCGAGCCGGGTCAGCACCTGGGCGGCCTCGCCCTCGATCTCGCCGGACATCTCCGCGATGCCCTGGGCGTTGTCGGACACCGGGCCGAACGTGTCCATCGAGACGATCACGCCGACCGTGGTCAGCAGGCCGGTGCCGGCCAGCGCTACCGCGAACAGCGCGATCGTCGCATTGCCGGTGCCGAGCAGGAACGCCCCGTACACCGCCGCGCCGATCAGCAGCGCGGAGTAGACGGCCGACTCGAGGCCGGTCGAGATGCCGGACAGGATCACCGTGGCCGGGCCGGTCAGCGAGGACTTGGCGATGTCCCTGACCGGGCGCCGGGAGGTCTCGGTGAAATACCCGGTGAGCAACTGGATCGCGCTGGCCAGGATCAGCCCGATCAGCACCGCGCCGATCGCCAGCAGCCTGGGGCTCCCGCTGTGGCTCAGGATCCCGTGGTCTGTCACACCGGTCAGCTTGCTGAACGAAGACGGCAGGTACCAGAACGCGGCGCCGACGACCAGTATCAGCGAGAAGACCGCGGAGAGGAAGAAGCCGCGGTTGATCGCGGTCATCCCGCTGCGGTCGGTCTTGCGCGGCGCAACGAAGAAGATGCCGGCCACCGCGGTGATCACGCCGATCATCGGCACGATCAGCGGGAAGACCAGGCCGTAGGAGCCGAACGCGGCCTTGCCCAGGATCAGCGCGGCCACCAGCGTGACCGCGTAAGACTCGAACAGGTCGGCCGCCATGCCCGCGCAGTCGCCGACGTTGTCACCGACGTTATCCGCGATGGTGGCCGCGTTGCGCGGGTCGTCCTCGGGAATGCCCTTCTCCACCTTGCCCACCAGGTCGGCGCCGACGTCGGCCGCCTTGGTGAAGATGCCGCCGCCGACTCGCATGAACATGGCGAGCAGGGCGGCACCGAAGCCGAAGCCCTCAAGCACGCTGGACGCGTTCGAGCGGTAGACGATCACCACGACCGCAGCGCCGAGCAGGCCGAGGCCGACGGTGAACATGCCGGCCACGCCGCCAGTACGGAACGCGATCCGCATGGCCGACCGCTCTTCGCCGGTCTCCCGCGCCGCGGCGGCCACCCGGACGTTGCCGCGTACCGCCAGCGACATGCCCGTGAAGCCGGTCACAGCCGAGAACAGGGCCCCCACCAGGAAGAACGCCGACCGGCCCCATCTGATCGACGCCGAATCGGCCGGCAGCAGCAGCAGCACGAAGAAGATCACGACCACGAAGACGCCGAGGGTCCTGAACTGCCTGCGCAGATAGGCGGCAGCCCCCTCCTGGACCGCCTTCGCGATCTCCTGCATCTTCGCGGTGCCCTGGCTGGCCGCAAGCACCTGCCTGACCAGCACGCCGGCCACGCCAAGGGCGATCAAGGCAACGACGGCCACAATGACGACCCAGGTCAGGTTGGAGCCCGTTACGGTGGCCGATCCATCCGCGAGAGCGGAACTCAGCCTTGTCATCTGTCCTCCTTGGCAGGGGAAAACAACCTCGGCGCGACCGCAGCCCGGCACGAAGGCACACTGCCCATCCAGGCACGCCCATGCAGGTACGTCGCGCGATCTTCAGGAAATATCACAACGTCTCGCCACGTCAGTGCCGGGGAGTCTACGCATCCAGCCCGTCGAATACTAAGGCGGGTCCGGAAGTCACGTCGCCGCTATCGGTTCGTGATCGGCAGGTAACTGGCCAGGCTCCCGCCCATCGGCGCTGATCAAACCGGTGATCCGCTGGCAAGCGAGCCAGCGGACGGCCAGCTCATCCGGACGCTGGTGCCGCCTGCGGTCTCGCTGATCTGGACATCGTCGGCCAGGCCGGCGATCACGGCCAGCGAGAATCCCTGCGGGACCAAAGCGCCGCCGTCGTCGGCGCCGCCCGCGGATTTGACCGGATCGGTGCCGGGCCGTGGCCTGGACTCCGGCCCAGCGTTCGCGGATTCTGGCGGTCCCAGAGCCGGACTCGTGTTGATGACCTCGATCTCGAACCTCCCGGCCTGGTCGGTCAGCGAAATCCGGACCGGTTCGGTCGGGCAGTGCAGCTGGTGCGCCTCGACCGCTCGTGAGCACGCCTCGCCGACCGCGAGCCTGACCTCATCGAGCAGCGACTCAGCTACGCCGCTGCGCCTGGCTACGGCCGTGGCGACCAGCCGGGCCGTGCGAACGTGCGCCGCCAGGGGCGTGAAGGTGACCTCAACTGTTGCCATCGGAGGGCAGCAGCCAGACGGCTACTTCTCGGACTTCCGATTGGCGATCGCCTCATCGACGGTGTCGTGGATGCCGAAGACCTTGGTCAGGCCGGTAATCCGGAAGATCTTCAGGATCCGCTCCTGGGTGCAGACCAGATCCAGCGACCCGTCGTGCGCCCGGACCCGCTTGAGCCCGCCGACCAGCACCCCCAGGCCGGTGGAGTCGAGGAAATCCACTTTCTCCATGTTGACCACAAGCTGGTAATGGTTGTCACCGACCAGCTCGATAAGCAGCTCACGCAGACGAGGCGCGGTGTAGACGTCGATCTCGCCCTCTACCTCGACGATCTCTATCCCGTCCTTGGTGTGGTGATCAAGCTTCAGATCCACAGATTCCTCCAGCGCCATGCGTCCATTATCCCAGCGGTCAGCTGGGCAGATCCCATCCGGCGCGCCGGACGGGATGATCCCGTCGCGCATTCAACCATGCGCTGACGTCATGTCTATATCAGATCACGGTTCGTGGCACTCCACCTGCCGATGACAAACTGAGACACCATGCCTGATCCGCCGCCGCTTGCTGCCGATGAGCCCGCGACCGCTGCCTGGCGTGCCCGGCAGCCAGCCGCGTTTGCGGTCCTGAGCCGCGGTGCGGCCTCCGGGCGGCTGACCTACGCCGAGCGGCTGCCTGCTCGCCCGGGCGTGCGGGTGCCCTGGCCGGACTGGGTCCCCGGTCAGGTGGTGGCGGCGTTCGACCGCAGTGGCATATCCGGCCCGTGGGCGCATCAGGCGGCAGCGGCCGACCACGCCAGGGCCGGCCGGAACGTGATTCTCGCCACCGGTACCGCGTCGGGCAAGTCGGTTGGCTACCTGGCGCCCGCGCTGACCGCGATTGGCGAGGGGGGCACCGCGCTCTACCTGGCACCGACCCGGGCACTCGCCGCTGACCAGCTCAAGCTGGTTGACGGGCTCAGCGAGGGGATCGACCATGGGCTCGGCCAGGGAACTGGCTCAGGATTCAGGCAAGGCCGCGGACTCGGCCTAGGGATCGGGCACGGTCTCGGACGGGGATTCGGACTCGGCGTCCGCGCGGCGGTGATCGACTCAGACACGCCAGCGGACCAGCGTGCCTGGGCCCGCAGGCACGCGAGTTACCTGCTGACCACACCGGACATGCTGCATTACGGACTGCTGCCGCAGCATCCGCGGTGGAACGGGTTCCTCCGGCGACTGCGATACGTCATCGTGGACGAGTGCCATGGCTACCGTGGCGTGTTCGGCTCGCATGTTGCCCATGTCCTGCGCCGACTCCGGCGGGTGGTCGAGCATCATCAGGACCGCGGCGCCCCCGGCCTGGTCTTCGTACTCGCCTCGGCCACCATCAGCGAGCCGGCCCGCTGCGCGGAACTGCTGACCGGACTGCCGGCCGAGGCGGTCACGGCGGACGCGGCACCGCGCGGGCCGATGACCTTCGGGATGTGGGAGCCGCCGCTGACCGCGCTGCGTGGTGAGGCCGGAGCGCCGCTGCGGCGCACCGCCGTGGCCGAGGCCGCTGAACTGCTTGCTGATCTGGTGCGCGACGGAGTGCCCGCGCTCGCGTTCATCCGGTCCAGGCGCGGTGCCGAGGCGGTAGCGGCGGCCGCCAGGAGCCGGCTGGTCGAGACCGGGTTCGGCGAGCTAGCGCACCGGGTTGCCGCGTACCGATCGGGCTACCTCGCCGACGAGCGCCGCCACCTTGAGGAGGCGCTGCGGAGCGGTGCGATCACGGCGCTGGCCACCACCACCGCGCTGGAACTCGGGGTCAACATCACCGGCCTGGACGCGGTCCTGATCGCCGGATGGCCAGGCACCAGGACCGCGCTGTGGCAGCAGGCCGGACGGGCCGGACGGGCGGGCAGGGAAGCGGTCGCGATTCTGATCGCCCGCGATGACCCGCTCGACACCTATCTGGTGCACCATCCAGAAGCGCTGCTGCACCGGCCGGTCGAGGCGACCGTGCTCGATCCGGCGAACCCGTACATTCTGGCTCCGCATCTGTGCGCGGCCGCAGCCGAGCTGCCGCTGACCGCCGCCGATCTCGAGCTGTTCGGCCCGGCCGCACCATCGGTGCTGGCTCAGCTGGCCGGTCAGGGCTCGCTGCGGGACCGGGGCGGCAGGTGGCATCTGACCAGCGCGCACCGCACGCCGCTGACCGGCCTGCGCGGGACCGGCGGCCGGCCGGTCCGGATCGTCGAGGAAGCCACCGGGCGCCTGGTCGGCACGATGGACGAGCCATCTGCCCACGTGCTCGCGCACGCCGGCGCGGTCTACCCGCACCAGGGCGAGATGTACCTGGTCACCCGCCTGGACCTGGCCGAAAGCGTGGCGCTGGTCCAGCACACAGACCCTGGTTACACCACCTCGGCGCGCGAGCTGACCGGCATCGCGGTGAGCGCCGAGCATCGCCGGGCGCAATGGGGTGCGGCGGCGGTCCATTTCGGCGATGTCCTTGTTACCAGGCAGGTCGTTGCCTTTACCCGCCGGAAGCCGGAAACCGGTCAGCTGCTTGGTGAGCAGGCGCTTGATCTGCCATTCCGTACGCTTCGGACCAGAGCTGTCTGGTGGACACTTTCCCCAGGTCAGCGCGCTGAGCTGGGGAGCGCAGGTGTCGACCTGGCAGGCGCCGCGCACGCCGCCGAGCATGCCGCCATCGGCCTGCTTCCGCTGGTAGCCGCCTGTGACCGATGGGATGTCGGCGGGGTGTCCGCGGACCTGCACCCGGAGACCGGCCGGCTGACAATCTTCGTTTACGACGGGCACGATGGCGGCGCCGGGTTCGCCGAGCGCGGCTTCGCGGCCGCGGCGCAGTGGCTGCGCGCCACCGCACTTGCCATCGCTGGCTGCGAATGCTCGGCCGGCTGCCCGTCCTGCATTCAGTCCCCCAAATGCGGCAACGGCAACGAGCCGCTGTCCAAGCAGGGCTCGCTCGCACTGCTTGACCGCCTGCTTGCTGATGCCGCTGAGTAACGTCCTCCGGGCCGACTTGGGGAGCAAAGGGGGCGACCCCCGCCGGGGGGGAGAGCGGGGGTCGCCGTACGGCCCGGCTCCGGGGGGACAGAGCGGTTCCGTAACTCAGGAAATCCTACGCGCAGCGGGTCAAAGTTACCAGTCGGTCAGGGTGAACAAAGATTAGGATTCATGACCGTCCCCTATGCTCCCGGACCATGGATACTCCGGCCGGGGGCACAACGGCAGGTACGGCGGCCTTCTTCGACCTTGACAAGACGATTATTTCGCGGTCAAGCACGCTCGCCTTCGCGCCATCCTTCTATCGTTATGGCCTGATCAGCCGCGGGCAGGCGGTACGCGGCGCCGTCGCGCAACTGGTCTTCAGAGTTGGCGGCGCTGATCATCAGCAGATGGAGCGGATCAAGGAGCAGGTCACTACGCTGTGTCGCGGCTGGTCCGCCGACCGGGTTACCGAGATCGTGACCGCGCATCTGACCGAGACGATCGTGCCGATCATCTATACCGAGGCGCGCGGCCTGGTCAACTCGCATCGCCAGGCCGGACGCGATGTGATCATCGTGTCCACCGCCGGCCAGGAGATGGTCGGCCCGATCGGGGCGCTGCTCGGCGCCTCAGCAGTCATCGCCACCCGGATGCGGCTGGCCAACGGGTGCTACACCGGCGAGATGGAGTTCTACGCTTACGGCGAGGCAAAGGCGGGGCGGATGCGCGAACTCGCCGCGGAGCGCGGCTATAACCTCGCGAACTGCTTCGCCTACAGTGACTCGGCCACCGATCTGCCCATGCTGGAGGCGGTCGGCCATCCGCACGCCGTCAACCCGGACCGAGAGCTCCGCCGGGTGGCCCGTGAGCGCGGCTGGCCGGTGCTCCTGTTCGCGAGCCGGCCACGCGACATGTGAACACCGGGATCGATAAAGATCACGAATTGATCACGCTGGGGTCTTCCCAACGCGGCTGATCCGTCGTAGAAATGAGATACGGACCGAGTGGTCCGGACACGGCAACCGGGTACCCACGCGCGACCAGCCGCGGGAGGCGGCCGAGATAGGAGCATCCAGCAGGACAGAGCGGTCAGAATAGGCGCTCACGCTGGGTGACCTGTCCGGCAGTGAAGGTGCACGCTTGGTAACCTGGATTGACGTGGCTGAGCGACGGCGCCTCCACGAGGGGCGCCGTCTGCTTGTCTGGGTGCTGTATCAGATCGTGGGTGCCCGAGCGGCGCGCAGTCCCATCGCATAATTCCGGAACGCATTGCGCCTCAGCACTCGTCAGGCTCGTCGCATTTGCCCTCAGCGCATTGCGCCCGGGACACGCCAGGCTCGTCGCATTTGCCCCGAACGCATTGCCGGGATCGCATTGCCAGCGGGCCTGGTCAGTACCGCTCAGGCGCGGCACTGACCGGCAGCAACTGAATTCTGCTGAGCCCGAATGGGATGCCAAGGCAATGGCTGATCCGGGCATGCGCGAGACTGGACACCAGACAGCGAGAAAGGGGAGAGCATGGCCGATCCCGCAACGCGCTACCCAGCGGATACCGAGCAGGCGTCGGTAGGCGACCTGGTCGCCCTTGCGCTCAGCGACGTCTCGCAGCTGGTGAAGTGCGAGCTTGACCTAGCCAAGTTGGAGCTCAAGGCCGACGCACGCCGGCTCGGCATCGGCGGCGCGCTGATCGGCGTCGCCGCGTTCGTCGGCTGCCTGGTGCTGATGGTGCTGTCCTTCGCCTTCGCATACGGGCTCATCGCGCTCGGCATCTGGGCCTGGGCGGCCTTCCTGATCGTCGCGGGCACCTACATCGTGCTCGCCGGGCTGGCTGTCGCGATCGGATACACCAAGTTCCGTGGCCTGACCGGATTGCGCAGGACTCGCAGCACGGTCTCCGATGACCTGGCGCTGATCCGGCGGGACGACACCGTCCCGGTGACCGGATCGGCGGGAGCCAGGTAGGCAATGGCCGCCGGAGGCGAGGCCTCGATCTACCTCGATGGCCCGTGGACGCACCGGTCGGTCAGCGCCAACGGCACCCGGTTTCATATCGCCGAGAGCGGCGACGGGCCGCTGGTCCTGCTGCTGCACGGCTTCCCGCAGTTCTGGTGGACCTGGCGGCGTCAGCTGTCCTCGCTGAGCGATGCCGGATTTCGCGCGGTCGCCGTGGACCTGAGGGGATACGGCGGCAGCGACAAGCCGCCGCGCGGCTATGACCTGGTCACGGCCGCCTCGGACGCGGCTGGCCTGATCCGATCGCTCGGCGAGGCGAACGCCGTCGTGGTCGGCCACGACTGGGGCGGGATGATCGCCTGGACAATGGCGGCATACTTCCCCAAGGTGGTGCGCAGGCTGGGGGTGGTATCCGCCGCACATCCGCTCCGGCTGCGCGCCGCCGTGCTCTCCGACCCGCTCGGCCAGGGGCGTGGCATCGCCCACGCGATCCGCTTCCAGCTGCCGATCCTGCCCGAGCGGCAGCTGGTGCGGGATCGGGCTGAGCGAGTCGGCCAGATGCTCAGCGCCTGGTCCAGCCCTGGCTGGCCGGATCCGGAGACCGAGCGCAGATACCGGGCAGCCATGTGCGTTCCTTCTGTTGCTCATTCGGCGCTCGAATATCATCGCTGGCTGCTCCGGTCGCGGTTGAGACCAGACGGGGTGCGGTACGCCCGCGCGATGCACGCTCAGGTTCAGGCGCCCACGCTGCAGATTCACGGGTCACTTGACAGCTGCGTACTGCCTCGTGCCGCCCGCGGCTCAGGCAGATACGTGGACGCACCTTACCGGTGGCGGCTGATCGACGGGGCCGGCCACTTCCCGCATGAGGAGGTGCCCGAGCGGTTTGACCTGGAGCTGCGATCCTGGCTTGCCGATCCAGAGCCAGAGCGGTGACGTCTACCCCGGCTCCTGGCGGTAACCAGGGCCGCGACCGTGATCGGGACCCGGCCGGCCTGCCGCGTAATGCCCGGCCCAGGGATGGCCTCGGCAGACCGCTGCACCGGGCCGACGCAGGCGAGCCAGCCATGCCCGATCAGCTGAACCTGGCACCGGTCGATGCCGTGGCCATGGCTCAGGAGCTGATAGACGCCGGACGGCCGTTCCACGCGCATGAGGTACTCGAGGTGGTGTGGAAGTCGGCCCCCGAGGCTGATCGTGACCTCTGGCAGGGGCTGGCCCAGCTTGCCGTCGGGCTGACTCACGCCAGGCGCGGCAACGGCCGCGGCGCCGTTGCCCTGCTCCGCCGGGGCGCGGCCGCGCTGCGCGGGTACACCGACGACCGGTCGGATGGCATCGACGTGGCCGGAGCCCGGGCGAGGGCAATTGCCCTGGCCAGCAAGATCGAGCAGACCGGCCTGGCGTCGATCTCCGAATCGGAGCTGCGACTGCGGATCAGCTCCTGAGCGCCTACTGGCAGGCGCGGGTCGAGACGGCAGCGGTGCGCTGCCGGCCGGCCAGCAGGTCCGGTTCGATCTCGCTGTCGGTCAGCGCATAGCCGGTGTCCGCGACCGAGGTGGCCGCCGCGAAGACCACTCCGTAGACGTCGCCGTCGGTGGCGAGCAGCGGTCCGCCGGAGTTACCCGGCTTCACCACGGCCCGGATCGGATAGACATCGCGGACCAACTGGGTGGTCTGATAGATGTCTGGCCCCCAGGCCAGCTCGGCCCGGCCGACCCTGGCAGGCACGGCCGTGAACGGGGCATCGAGCGGATACCCGGCCACAATCGCGCTGGCGCCGAACGGAGCGGGCCCGGCCAGATGCAGCGCAGGTACGGGCAGACCAGGGACGTAAAGGACCGCGATGTCGCTCCTTGGGTCGAACAAGACCACCCGAGCCGGATAGCCGGTCTGGGATCTGGTGTAGACCTCGGGACCGTCGACGACTCCGGCCACCACGTGCGCGTTGGTGATCACATGGTCCGGGCTAATCACGAACCCGCTGCCCTCGATCGTCCGCGAGCAGCTTGGCGCTACGCCTTTAACCTGGACCACGCTGTTGCGGGCCCAGGCCAGCGCCGGTGACCGCAGTACGGCCGGATCCGGCCTGGGAACGTTGAGCGCGGTCTCCGCGCCCAGCGCGCCGAAGACCTGCACATACGGCTCGGTGGTCATCAGTCTGCGGATAGCCGAGAATTCGGGCCGGACCCCACGGGGAATCAGCCGGTCGACGCCCTTGAGCAGGATCGAGTCGTTCACCTGCCTGGCGGCGGCGGGGAACGGCGGGGCGTATGCGATAAAAGAGCCGATCAGCCAGGCAAGCAGCAGGATCGCCACCACATTCACCAGAGCCCCGCCGATCGAGTCAAGGACCGTCGTCGGCCCTGGCCGGACGTGCGAGCGCATCAGGATGCCGAGGCCGGACGCGATCAGCATGCCGATGACGGCGGTAACGAACACGATGACGATCGCGAGCACCGCCTGCAGGTTCTGGCTGGAAGACAGCGCGACGGCAATGCCAGGTGCGAAGTAGATGCCGAGCACCGCACCGCTGATGAAGCCGGCCAGACTCATGACACCGACGATGAACCCCTGGCGATAGCCGGCCACGGCGAAGGCAGCCGCCAGCGCGATCAGGATCAAGTCGAGCAGGTCACCGGGCACAGTTCCTAACGGTATCCGGCCTCGGCCACGCCGGTGCGCCACTGCCGGGCAACTCCCAGGTCGGGCCCGCCGCAGCCCACTTCAGGCGGTTGGTTCCTGGGCATCAACGCCCGTCAGCGAAGCACCGGGCGGCAGGTCGGTGACCCGACGGGAGTCCCACGGCAGTTCCCAGCCGCCAAGCGCCAGCAGCCGGTCAAGCAGGTAGGCGGTGAATCCCCAGATCAGCATCTCGCCGGCCCGGAAGGCCGGTCCTGTGCTCCCGGACGGATAACGGATGGTGAGCCGACGGGCCGGATCGGCAAGGTCTGCCACCGGCACTCTCGCGACCGCGGCCACCTCGGCTGGATCGCCAGGAGCGACCGGCACCGGATCGCGCCACCAGGCCAGCACCGGTGAAACCCGAAATCCGCTGCGCGAGATGTAGAGGTCTGGCAGGACGGTGATCACCTGCACCCCGCCCGGCTCGACCTGCGCTTCCTCGGCCGCCTCGCGCAGCGCGGCGGCAGCCGGACCGTCGTCGGCGGCATCGATCACGCCACCGGGGAAAGCCGGCTGGCCCGCGTGCCGGCGCAGTGCGGTACTCCGCTGCACAAGGAGCACGTCAGGCCCGGCGGAGCCGAGGCCGAACAGGATCAGGATGGCGGACGGACGGCCGCTGCCTGGCGGTGGCCGCAGCCCGTCAGGCACCACCATCTGCTCCGCCGAACGGGCCAGATCAGCGAGCCAGCCAGGGACCTGGCCGTGCACCTCACCGGGCGCCTGGCCGGGCTGATTCGGGGCCGGTGACTCCCCGTTACGGTCGGCCTCGGTCATGAGAACGGGCCGACCCTAACCAGGCGGCCGGCCACGACCGGATCGGTGGGGCCCTCGCCGAACGCCGGGCAGAGCCCGGCCAGCACACAAGCACCGCAGGCGGGCCTGCGGGAATGGCAGACCCGTCGGCCATGCCAGATCAGCCGGTGCGACAGCATGGTCCACTCCGAGCGCGGAAAGAGTGCCCGCACCTCCTGCTCGACCTTTTCCGGGTCATCGGACGTGGTCCAGCCAAAGCGCCTGGCGAGCCGGCCGAAGTGAGTATCGACCGTGATGCCGGGAACGCCGAACGCATTGCCGAGCACGACGTTGGCCGTCTTCCTGCCGACACCTGGCAGCGTGACAAGATCACGCAGCCTGGCCGGGACCTCGCCGCCGAACTTGTCGCACAGGGCCTGACCGAGCCCGATGATGCTGGTCGTCTTGGCCCGGAAGAACCCAGTTGAAATGATGATCTTCTCGACTTCATCCCGGTCCGCTGCCGCGTAATCCGCCGCAGTGTGATACCTGGCGAAGAGCACCGGCGTGACCAGGTTGACCCTCTTGTCCGTGCACTGCGCGGACAGAATGGTCGCAATCAGCAGTTCGAGCGGCGTGCTGAAATCAAGCTCGCAATGCGCGTCGGGGTAGAGCGCGGCAAGCTCGCGGTTGATCCGCCGGGCGCGGCGGACAAGAGCCGTCCTCGACGGCGGGGCGGATGACACGGTGACCACTAGTCCACCTTATGGTTCGGCGGCGGCCCGGTCGCCACGATGGACAGCGCACCGCTCCGGGCGGAACGGCATCGATTCCGGGCCGACCTCACTCAGCCCGGAGGCCGGCCCCCGCAAGCCGCACTGGCCGGGCCTGATCACGCCGCAGCCCGGCTGGCCTGACCCGGGCATGGCGGCGCTGACATGCCGTCCGAGCACTACGGTTGCCACCGACCTGGCCCCGGCATGGCGCAGCGCCATGGCAGCTGACTGGGCCGTCGATCCCGTCGTCCAGGTGTCGTCAAGCAGCAGCACCCTGGCGCCGGGCAGCGGTTGGGCGGTGAACCTGGCCGGGTCGAGATCACGCACCGGGTGACCACCAGGTCGGGCTGACAGCTCGGCACACGATGTCACAAGATAGGGGTTGATCAGGGCGCGGAGCGGATGCACGCCTGGCCGGCCACGGGCGGTCGGCACCACCGCCAGGTGCGTCGGCCCTGGCATCCCAGCCGCTCGCCAGACGCAGGCGCCGTGATCGCGCAGAAAGACAAGTAATAAGGCGAGCAGTAACCCGGCAGCGGTGTCCGCCGCGGTCATGGCCGGGCTCGCGGGCGGGCCGAACCGGCATGATTTGTATTGCCAAAGGTGCCGCGCGTGCGAGCCACCCTTGATCGCGAATGCCACCGGCACGACAACATCGGCCAGGCTGTCCGGCGCGAGCTGGCAGTGCAGGTCGCACTGGAAGCAGCGGGCACCTCCTACGGCGGCCGGGCCGTGGCAGACGGCACACAGCCCGGGCAGACCTGGCCGCGGCGCGCTCAGCAGTGGCGCCTGAGCCTGGACTAGGTCACGCAACTGGCGCCACGCCAGCTCGTCTGCTTGGCGGTGGGGCAATTCAGGCAGCAGCCGCCGATCGGGCGCCTCATTCAGCACAAGCGCCACGGTAGGTAAAACCTCTGACATTTTCCGCAGCTGGGCGAACCGGCGCCCAGAAGGCTGAGAGATAGGCAGCTTAGGGGCCCGAGACTCTCGTGGTCCGGTAGGCTCACCAGGACAGCACCTGGGGGTCCCTGGGCCGGGGTTTAGCGGGCTGCCTCGCGGGCATCGCCGCTATCGGCGGAGCCGCAGTGGGAAGCGGCTCCCGTTTTCCACGGAAACCGCATACACCAGAGTGCTGTGGCATGCCGAGAACAGCCAGTCACGATCGGGACAACCGTCAATGCGAATGCCTCAGCCAGCCACCGGACCAGGGGCGTCCGGTGACTCAGCAGCTGACAGCACCGGGGGGTCTGGTGCGGCCGTCGGCGACGTGCCCCTGGCGGCCGGCCCGCCGCCGGTGACCAGCCCTGCCAGCCACAACGGCTCGGCCAACCACGTGTCGGCCGACCATGCGCCGGCCGACAGCGCCGCGGTCGACAGCGCTGCGGTCGACAGCGCTGCGGTCGACAGCGCTGCGGCCAATGGTGCCCGGGCCGACCGCTCCCTGGCCAACGGTGCGTGGACCGGCCGGACGGCAGGCGGCCAGCAGCCACGGCGCCGCGTCGCGGTGCTCGCTGCGGTGGGGCTGGGCATGGTGCGCCGGCACTGGCTGGCTTCGGCTCTGCTGACAGCCGGCCTGGTGCTCCGCGTTCTGGTCCAGATGGCCTATCACCCGGCGATCATCTACATCGACTCGCTCAAGTACCTCTACGACGCCTGGCCCGGATCCGATCCGGTCGCCTACAAGATCCCGCTGAAGATGATCCTCGCCGTCGGGGACCTCGGCACGGTAACCCTGATCCAGCACCTGCTCGGCCTGGCGATCGCGGTCACGATCTACGTCGTGATGATGCGCCGCGGCGCCCCCCGCTGGCTGGGCGCCCTGGCCATCGCTCCGGTGCTGTTTGACGGGTATCAGCTCCAGGCCGAGCACATGATCATGCCCGACGTCTGGTTCGAGGCGATGATCGTGGCCGGCCTGGCCGTGCTGCTCTGGAATCCAAAGCCGAACCTGCTCATGCTGATCATCGGCTCGGCGCTGTTGGGCGGGTCTACCGGCATGCGGCAGGCGGGCGAGATCCTGATCGTGCCCGCGCTGATCTTCGCTGTCGCCCTGGGCGGCGGGTGGCGCAAGATCGCCGTCAACGCGGCCAGCGTGGCCGTGGCCTTCATCTTGGCCGTCGGGCTCTACATGAGCGCCGCCGCCGAGCTCACCGGGCATTTCCGGATCTCCGAATCCTCAAGCAGCCTCACCTACGGGCGGATGGCGGCGGTCGCCAACTGCGCGACGCTGCGGCTTGGCCTGTACGAGAAGCCGCTCTGCCCAACGCCGGCCCAGCAGGCCCTTGGCCCTGACTGGCTCGATCACGATACTCACTCGCCGCTGAAGGCCTACCGCACGAACTATGAGCTGGAAGGCGCCCCGGACGGAAGCTTCAACAAGCTGGTCTCGCATTTCAACCGGGCGGTCGAGTTCCAGCAGCCCACCCTTGTGATCTCCGGCATTCTGCACGACGGGGTCAAGCTGTTCGCGGTCACCAGGGTCACCAGCCGCGGCGACACGCCCATCTGGCGCTGGCGGTTCCAGACCAGCTACCAGACGTTCGCGCCTTACGTCTTCATCAAGAACAACTCCATCATGCTCTCCTTGCCGCAGGGCCTGTCGGTGCTCGGCCTGCCGCAAGCACCGAAGGTCGAGATGCTTAACCCGGCTTACGGTGGAGCGCCCGAGGTGGACAAGCCGATCGCGGCCTTCCTGCGCGGCTACCAGCTGCATGGCGGCTATACCCCTGGGCCGCTGCTGCTGCTCTTCACGCTGACCGGTCTGGCCGGTTCGCTGCTCATCTTCGCTCGCCGCCGCCTGACCCCGGTGCGGCAGCAGCTCGTCATGGCCTGCCTGCTGTTCTTCAGCACCGCGGCGGCCGTGCTCGCGATCTCCGATGCGTTCGAGTTCACCTGGCGCTACCAGCTCCCCGCGCTGGTCACCCTCCCGCCAGCCGGCGCGCTAGGCATCGGTGTCCTGATTGCCTTTGCCCGGAGATCCCGCCGGCCGGCTTCAGCTGACACCGTGTCCGAGCGAGCACCGGAGCTGGCCGCACCTGCGAAATGACCGGCGGGCTGCGGCACCCAGCCGAGCACCGCGGCGCGGCGGCTGGCGTCGCGAGCTCGCTGCGCAGGCACTGGCTTGCCGCCATCCTGCTCACCGCAGGGCTGGTACTGCGGATCGGTGCGCAGGTCGCCTACCGGCCGGCTCTGCTGTATGTCGACACGCTGAAATACCTATATAACGCATACCCGGGCGCTGATCCGGTCGGCTACAAGGTGCCGTTGCGGCTGATTCTCCTGGTCGGCAACCTGAGCGTGGTCGCAGCCATCCAGCACCTGCTCGGCCTGGCGATCGCCGTCACCCTCTACCTCGTCCTGCTCCGCCGCGGCACCCCGCGCTGGCTCGCCGCCCTCGCCATCGCCCCGATCCTGCTCGACGCCTACCAGCTCCAGATCGAACAGACGATCATGCCCGACGTCTGGTTCGAGGCCCTGATCGTGGTCGCCATCGTCGCCCTGCTCGCCGTGCGCGCCGACGGCATGGCAGCCGCACCCGCGGCCGCGCCCATTGCGGGCGAGCCGGGCAGCCGGGGCGGGCCAGCCATGGCGACAGGCCCGGAAAGTCCATCGGTCACGGCAGCGGCCACCGCAGCCGCCGGCACCCGACCCGCCACCGCCACCGCCACCGCAGCCGCCGGCACCCGACCCGCCACCGCCACCGCCACCGCAGCCGCCGGCACCCGACCCGCCACCGCCACTACAGCCAGCGATGCATCGGCCAGCGACGGTCCGCCCGCCGCGCTCGCCGCGGCCGGCGACGGGCCACCCGCCGCTTTGGCTGCGGCCCATTGGGCAGCTGCGGTCGCCCGCCTGTGGCGTGCCCTGACCGGCTCCGCGATGTCGGCCGTCATCGTGGCCGGCCTGATCCTCGGTGCCTGCGCCACGGTCCGCCAGGTCGGCGAGATCCTGATCCTGCCCGCCCTGCTCTTCCTGGTCGCCCTGGGCGGCGGCCGGGAGCGGCTGGTCACCAGGGCCTTTGTGCTGTTCGCGGCCTTCATCGTCCCGATTTTCGGTTACAGCGTCGGCTCCTATCTGATCGCCGGTCAGTTTGGGCTGGCCAGCGCGACCCCGAGCATCTCCAGCTACGGGCGGATGGCGGTCGCCGCCGACTGCGCCACGCTCAAGCTGCCGACCTACGAGGGCGCGCTCTGCCCGACCGCCCGCCAGCGAGCGTTCGGCGAGGACTGGCTGGATCACGACATTGCCTCGCCGCTGAAGTCGTTCGTTGCCCCGGCCGGGATGAACCGGTACGCGATCGTGGCGAGCTTCAACCGCGCGGTGGTCGAGCAGCAGCCGCAGCGAGTTCTGTCGGCGATCACCAGCGACACGATCAAGCTCTTCGCACTGACCAGGACGTCAAGCCAGGGCGGCACCCCGATCTCCCGGTGGCAGTTCCAGGACTTCTATCCCACCTATCCGACCTGGATAACGATTCGCCACGGGATCATCTTCGTCGGCCTGCCGCGAACCCACGGGCCGGTGAATTACCAGCCGCTGGCTGCTGGCTACGGCGGAGCGCCGCAGGTCGACAAGCCAATCGCGGCGGCGCTGCGCCGCTACCAACTGGATGGCGGCTACACCCCTGGTCCGGCGATGCTGATCTTCGCGCTGGCCGGGCTGGCTGGGTCACTGCTCGTGCTCGCCCGCAGGTCTCCGCCGGCCCGGCGCCGGCTGACCCTGGCCTGCCTGCCGTTCTTCGGCTCCGGGGCGGCACTGCTGCTGATGTCGGACGTCTTCCAGTTCTCCTGGCGCTACCAGCTGCCGGCCCTGGTCACCCTGCCGCCGGCGGGCGCACTCGGGATCGCCGCGGTACTCAGCTACAGGTTCAGCCGCTCCCCCCGCAGCCCGGCCGGTGAACAGCGCGACGAACTGCCGGAACTCGCCAGCCCGGCGGTGTAGTTCTTCCGATGCAGCGCCGACGGCGAGATCTGCGGGCCGCAGCGGCGAGCGTACCCAGCGTGCTCCGAAGGCACTGGCTGGCCGCCATCTTGCTGACCGCCGGCCTGGTACTCCGGGTGCTGACCCAGCTCGCCTACCGGCCGGCCCTGTTCTACATCGACACCGTCAGGTACCTGTACCACGCAGGGGGGAACGACCCGGTCGGGTACCGGGTACCGCTGCGGCTGATCCTCGGTGTCGGCAACCTGAACGCGGTCGCAGTCATCCAGCACCTGGTCGGTCTGGCGATCGCGGTCACCCTCTACCTCGTCCTGCTCCGCCGCGGCACCCCGCGCTGGCTCGCCGCCCTCGCCATCGCCCCGATCCTGCTCGACGCCTACCAGCTCCAGATCGAGCAGACGATCATGCCCGACGTCTGGTTCGAGGCCCTGATCGTGGCCGGCCTGGCCGTCCTGCTCGCCGCGCCCGCTCGGCCGACGAGCGCGCGCAGCGCACCGAAGCTGACCGGCTGGCTTCCCGCGATCATCGCGGCCGGCCTGATCCTCGGTGCCTGCGCTACCTTTCGCCAGGTCGGCGAGATCCTGATCCTGCCCGCACTGGTCTATCTGGTCGCGCTGCGGGCGGGCTGGCGCAGGCTGCTCACCAGGGCAGCCGTGCTGACCGCAGCCTTCGTGCTGCCGATCCTGGCCTACAGCACCGCGGCCTACGTCGGGACCGGCCACTTCTGGCTGTCGCATTCCGGCGTGACTACCACTTACGGCCGGATGGCCGCCGCGGCCGATTGCGCCACCCTTAGCCTTCCCGCGGCTGAGCAGGCACTGTGCCCGACCCCGGCGCAGCGCGCGCTCGGTCCGGACGGCCTAGAGCACAACCCGCTGTCACCGCGGGTGCCCTACTATGTCGGCCCGCTCAAGGCGCGGGCGTCTCACCTGGTCGCCGATTTCAACCACCGGGTGCTCGCGCAGCAGCCGCAACGGGTGCTCGCCGCCATCGCCCGCGACTCGGTGAAGCTGTTCGCGCTGACTAGAACCACGAGTCCGGGTGATGCGCCGATCTCCCGCTGGCAATTCCAGACCAGCTACCCGTACTACCCGCCGCACGCCTCCCGCCAGGTGGTGCTGGCGGCCGGGACCCGGTTCGGCGGCGGCAAACCTGCTGTCTGGCGCCCGGTCGCTGAATTCTTGCGCTCCTATCAGCTTGGCGGCGGCTTCACGCCGGGTCCGCTGCTCGCTTTCTGCGTGCTCGCTGGTTTCGCTGGATCGGTGCTGGCTGGCTGGCGAACCGGCCGGGGCCGGACCGACCCGGTGCGCAGGCAGCTGGCGCTGGCCTGCCTGTTGTTCTTCGGTTGCGGCACCTGCGTACTGCTGATGTCCGATGTCTTCGAGTTCTCCTGGCGCTATCAGCTCCCGGCGCTGGTGACGCTGCCGCCAGCTGGCGTTCTCGCCGTGGCGGCCTTCGCCCGGCGGTGCCCGGCCAGCGAGAACCGGGACGCCAGCCGACTAGCGAAGTCCGGCGAAGAGGTCAGCCTCCGGGACTGACGCCTGGGTTTCGTTAAGCGCCCTAATGAAATTCTCCTGCCCGAACGCCGACTCGGCGACGTGGGTCGGGATCTTGCTGAACCAGGAATCGCTGATCTGGCTGGCATGCGCGAGCAGCGCCGCCCGCTTGCGGTCGAGGACGCTTCTGATGTCCACCGTGGTGGTGATCCGCTGCTCCGATTCGAGCATCCGGCGCTGGTCTTCCTCGCTCATTTCCCAGTCAGGAACCTCGGCGCCCTCGGCCCGCAGCGCGTCCCAGACCTTCTGCCAGTCGCTGCGCCGCATCGCGGTCAGGTATAGCTTCGCCGGGATGCCGGTGCTGTGCACCGCGGCGATCGCGGTCCGGCTGGCGTGCACGTGATCGGGATGCTGATAGAGGCTGTCCGGGTCATAGGTGACCACGACCTGCGGTCGGTACTGCTCGATCATGGCACCGATCCGACCGGCTACCTCGTCAAGCGGCACGTTGCAGAACGCCTCTGGCCGCTGCTGGTACTCCCAGTCGGGCATCCCTGAATCGTGGTAGCCGAGAGTTTCCAGCTCGGTAACGCCGAGGTGCTTGCACGCCTGGGCCAGCTCGGCCAGCCGGGTTTCGGCGACATCGCGGGTGTCATGGCCGTCATCGCCTGGCTTGATACCCTGCGGGCCGTCGCCGAATTCACCGTTCGTGCAGGTGACAACGATGGTCCGGACGCCCTCGTCGGAGTACTTCGCCAGCACGCCGCCGGTGCTCGAAGCCTCATCATCGGGGTGGGCGTGCACCGCCATCAGGGTTAGGGGCTGCTGCGTCATACCAGCAATTTACCGAGTCGGGCCGATCACCGCGTTAGCTAGGGTGCACCGGACTCCCGCTGCTCAGGCTCCGGCCGCTCGGGCGCGGGCGACGTGCCGATCGGGCCGGGCACCCATCCGCTGCCCAGCGTGCCCTGCGCCGCGCGCTGGCCGAAGACGCCGCCGCCGCGGCCGCGCAGGATGGAAGCGAAACCGACCGCGATCATCGCCCCGATCAGCGGGCCGGCCAGGTAAGCCCACCAGGACGTCCAGTCGCCGAGCACCAGGACCGGGCCGAGCGATCGCGCCGGGTTCATCGAAGCGCCGCTGACCGGGGCGCCGATCAGGCCGGCCAGGGCGATGTAGCTCCCGACTGCGATGGCCGCCATCGGTCCGATCTGCTGCGCTCCCGAGGCGGTGCCGAGGATGACGCTGACCAGCCCGGCGGTCAGCACCGCCTCCCAGAGCATCGCCCCGACTGTGGAGATGCCATGTCCTGGCAGCGTCAGGCCGGCCGTGCCCTGCTTCCCGACCAGCGCGATCAGTGTCAGGGTAGCCAGCACCGCACCAGCGAACTGGGCGATGATGTAGAGCGGGACTCGGCGAAGCGGGAAGTCGGTCCGCAGCGTGAAGGCGATGGTCACCGCTGGGTTGAGGTGCGCGCCGGACACCGCGCCCATGAACAGGATGATGGCGAGCACCATCAGGCCCGGCGCGATCACCAGTGCCGCGGTTGAAATAACGTTGCCGCCGAATCTCGCGTTGACGATCGGGCCGCCAGCCGCGACAAATACCAGCAGGAACGTGCCGAATACCTCGGAGAAAAGCCGCCGCCATTCAAAGCTGTCGTCGGTGAAGTCGAACTGCCTGGCGAGGGCATTCGGGTGGCCGAGGGAACGCAGCGCGACCTCATGGCGCGCGGCGACCCGCCGGGCGTCTTCGCGCTCCCGATCGGAGTCGAAGTGGGTTGGGCCCGGACTCGCTGCGGAAGCGGTCATCTGGGTCCTCCTCGCGTTCCGGCCGTGCTGCCGGTCAGGCCATCGGTCGGTCCTACCCCGGCGCGGGCTCAGGCCATCCGATCCAGGACAGTCTTGACCAGATCCATTGACGTATGGGGGTGCAAAAACGCGAACCTGCCCACTGTCTCACCCTCCCATGCGGATGGCGGGATAAACGCCACCTGATCATCGAGCAGCCCGGCGGCCCATTGCGCGTAGTCGTCCGGGCCCCAGCCGTGCCTGCGGAACAGCACCACGGACAGGTCAGGTTCCCTGATCAGCTCCAGGTAGCTCCGCCTGGCGATCTCCGCGGCCGTATCCCGCGCCAGGGTGATGGCCGCTTCGATCGCTGCCGAGTACGCTCGCACGCCGTGCACGCAGAGCGAGAACCATAGCGGCAGGCCACGTGCCCGCCGGGTCAGATGGTGGGCGTAATCGGTCGGATTCCACTCGCCCGGCCGGTCGTGGATGACATCGAGGTAGGAAGCGTCCTGAGCATGCACCGGTCGCGCCAGGGCCGGATCGCGGTAGATCAGCGCGGCGCAGTCGAACGGCGCGAACAGCCATTTGTGCGGATCGACGACGAACGAGTCGGCCTGTTCGACGCCCTGATACCGGTGCCGCACGCTGGGCGCGAACAGGCCGGCGCCGCCGTAGGCCCCGTCCACGTGGAACCAGGCGCCGAGTTCGGCCGCCACCGCGGCCAGCCCGGCCAGGTCGTCGATGATGCCGGCGTTGGTGGTACCCGAGGTCGCCACCACCGCCGCGATCGAGGATGGGTCGCCGTCGGCCTCGATCGCTGCTCGCGCGTCCGGGCCGGTAAGCCGGTGCCCAGCGGAGTGCACCACCAGCGGATCAAGCTCGAGCAGCCGCAGGGTGTTGATGACCGACGAATGCACGTCGGTGCTGACCAGCACGCGCCAGCGCGGCTGAGGCAGGTGGGGAGCTTCCGCGGCGAAGCGCCCCTTGGCCTGCTCGCGGGCTACCGCCAGGGCCGAGAGGTTTGCTGCCGACCCGCCGGAGACGAAGCATCCGCCGGCCGAGGCAGGCAGGCCGGCCTGGTCGGCGATCAGCCTGAGCACCTTGTTCTCGGCGTGGATAGCACCAGCGGCTTCCAGCCACGAGATGCCCTGAATGGACGCGCAGGACACCAGCATGTCGAAGAGCAGCGCCGCCTTGGTCGGTGCCGCCGGGATGAAGCCGAGGAACCGCGGGCTGTCCGCCGAGATCACCGCAGGTGCCAGGGTCGCGGCATAAACGCCGAGCACCTGATCGGGATCGTGCCCTTCGGCACCGAGCAGATCGGCCAGCGCGTAGTCCAGAGCCGCGGGATCGCGTGATCCCCGGTCCAGTGGCACCGGGTCGAGCCGGAGCCGGTTCTCCGCATAGGCGAGAACGGAACGGATCATCTGCTCGGTGGTCCGGTCAACGCCGTGCATGCGCGAAAGGTAGAGCCTGCGGCCGGAACTGGCAACGCGACCCGCCCGGCCCGGCCGTACGCACTGACCGGCTAGCCCGTGGCGGGAATCGCTAGCAGCCTCGGCAGCACCGTCTGTGCGAGCTTCAGCGCCACGGCCAGAGTAGGAGCGCGGAGCTCTACCGCCGGATCGTTCAGTCCAGCGACGGCGACATGCACGGTGGCGTAGGGAACTTTGCTGTTCGGCCCGCCTGCGTCGGCCGGATGCCCGTCGATGGTCGTCGGCTTGTCGCCAGCGAACTTGTCGATGGGCTGGGCGTCGCGCCAGGAGAAGAGCGTGGAGATGCCGATGTAAAGCTCGCCGGTGCCGCCTGACTTGCTCCAGGTGCAGACGATTCCCAGGCCAAGCGTGTTGGCGAAGGTCGCCGGGCCGGTCGGCGAGCCGAAGATCTGCGCTGGCTCAGTGCCGTGCAGCAGCCCGCATAGCTCGGCTTGGCTGAGCTTGGTCAGGTAGTAGAACTTGGACTGCTTCAGCGGGGCCACCGGCACCGAGGATTCCTGGGTGCCCGGCTGGGTCGAAGGGGCCGACTGGCTTGGGGTCGACTGGCCCGGGGTGGACTGCGGCTGCGCTGGCGCGGTCGGTGAACTAACCGTGCCCGAGCCGCCGCTGCTGCAGCCAGCCAGGCCCGCGACAGCCAGGGCACCCGTGGCCACGATGGCTAGCACCGGACGCGAGAAGAGGTTCCATGCCACTTGTCTGTTCTCCCTCTTCCCATCCAGAATGCCGCGCCGCACCGTACCGCCATTCGCCAGCGCTCTGACGACGATAAGTTACTAAGGCTGGCCTTGTCATCATCAGCCTGGCGGCCGGGCGAGAGTCAGCTCAGGAATTCCGGGGTGACCAATCCCGGCTGGTCTGCCGGGGTCAGCTCTGGGTCTTGCGTTGCGGAAATGCGGCCAAGGGTCCGGCAGATGCCAGCGCGGCCTTGAAGCCCGCCAGGGCGGGCGGATTGTCCTGCAGCCGCCAGTCCTGGTGGTAGACATAGGGAAAGCGGTGCTGGGCCCGGTTGAACCAGATAAGTCCGAGCAAGTGGTTGCGGGTGATGCCGGCGAAGAGGTCGGCGATGTCCGTGGCCTGATGCCCGGTATTCGGTCCGACAGCCGTCTCGCCGATCAGGATCGGCGTGGTGGGGGCCAGCGACTTGAGCAGCGCGAGCGTCTTGGCGAAGATCACCCGGAAGGTGTCGGTCGGGAAGAAGTAGTATCCGTCCACCCCGATTTCGTCGACGTATTTCGAGCCCGGCCAGTACGGAGCAGGTGAGGGGGTCTTCAGGTGAATGGCCGATGGCTGCCAGAGGTAGGTGATCAGCCGGGCGGCAGCGGTGGCGGCGAGAACGTCATGCACGTGCCGGAAGGCCGCGACATATTCGCTGGGTGGGACCTTCCCGTAGCCATACTGGTACCAGGCGCCATTCATTTCCGGTGCGAACGACAGGATGAAGTGGTCCTGTGGCGCGATAATCTCGTGTGCGAACTTCCTGAGCCACTTGTCCTGCGCGCCCGCGGCGATCTGGGCCAAGGTTGGAGCGGCTTTCCCGATCGGTTCAAGCTCGACCACGGTCTCCGCCCCGAGCGCGGCGGCCTTGGCGACGTAGGCAGCGGGAAAAGTATTACCCCAGTACACATATCGGACGGTCAGAGCGGCGCGGCCACCCACCGCCTGGTCGAAACCCACTAGGCCGTCCGCGCCCGAACCGGGAGCATAGGTGCCGAGCAGCAACCCCGGCGTCGGCTTTCCGCTGATCAGCGGGGCGAACTTGAACTGGCGGTAGGTCCCCGGGGCTATCGGTGGCTGGTGGCGGAACGCATAGGCGGCGTATCCGGCCGCGACGATAGCTGGTAGGAGCGCCACCACCAGGAACATCCGGGCCGCCAAGGCAGCTCGGTTCATCCGTAGAGCTCCGCGTAATCGTCAGGCCCGAAACTGGGGATGTCGTGCTCGTGCGACCACCGGTATACGGGAGGCTCGTCAGCCTCGGCCGGATCGTCCTCCAGCCGCACTTCGACCTGCTCCCTGGTGACCCAGCTCTGCCGCCAGCAGGTCGCGATGCCGTAGAACCGCCACTGGCGCAACACGATCAGGTACCACAGCGCCGCGACCGGCAGCAAGGCGACACCGATGAATTTGTTGAGGAAGCTCTGATCGCTGCGATGCACGGTGGCCAGCCGGAGCGAGATCGCCCACGGCCAGACGACCAGCGCGACCAGCGAGGCGAACACCAGGCTCTCGGTCGCTGGCCAGGCCAGCGGGATGGCCAGCGTGATAGCCACCGAGGTGAAGAGAGCGCAGATGGTGTAGACGGTGAAGAACCAGCCGTAGGACAAGATCGGCAGGTAGCGGATCCGCCAGAGCATCCTGATCGTAGAGGCCCGCATCCACCTGGTCCACTGGCGCAGGTGATGAGTGAGGGTCTCCGGGTAGACCGGCATCGACACGGCCGTCGGCTGGTGCACGGCCCGGCCATGCAGCAGCGCGAACATAGTCAGCGCGGTGTCGTCGCCGAGCGTGACCGGCGTGCCGAAGAACGTCTCGCCCAGGTACGCCGGGACGATCTTGCGAATCAGCGGCGCCCAGTACAGCGAGAACGCGCCAGGATTGATCAGCACGCTGCCGCGGGCAACCGACTGGGCGCTCATCGCGAACAACTGGAAGACCAGCGACCGGTGCCCGATCGCGCGGGTCAGCAGGTTCTTGTCGATGTTGATCGCCGTCTCCAGGCCGGCCACCGAGACGACCCGCGGGTCAGCGAACGGCTTCAGGCCCTCCTCGATCGCCCGCCGGTCCAGGGCCGAGTCCGAGTCGATGGTGACGAAGATGTGCGCGTCATGGTCGCTGGTGAAGGTCACCGCCTGGGCATGCTTCTTGCCCGCATTCCGCTGCCGCACCCAGCTGAACCTGACGCCGCGCGGACTATTGTCCAGCCACCACTCCCGGATCTCGGTGTAATCAACCGTCGAGCCATCGTCGACAACTTCGATGTGGTCCGGCAGCCGGGTCTGGCGCATCAGCGAGGCGATGGTCCGGTCCAGGATCTTCGCATCCTCGTTGTAGCAGGGGATAACGACAGTCACCCTCAGCTGGTCCAGCTCAGCCCGCTGCCGTCGGTTGACCGTGAACGGCCGCTGGCACCATGCGAGGACCAGCTGCAACAGAATGAATGCGACGGTGACCACCCAGGTGCAGAGCAGCACGGGATCAGACAGGATGCGGTTGTTCAGCCCGGACTGGTGCAAGTAGATAGAACCACCGACGATGGCGATCACCGGCAGCACTGCAAGCCAGCGCCGTGACCTGAAGGTTATGTCGGGGATGTCGTATTCGTGGGTTAGATGTCCAGCGCGTCCATGCCACGCCGGAAGAACAGCCGGATCGCTGCGACGATCACTCCGGTGGTTACCACGACGATGATGATCAGCAGAGGAAGGAAGTGAGCGAAGGCCTCGCGGTGCATGGGCTTCTCCAGGACGGGCGGGTGCGGCAAGGTTCGAGAGCACGCCGAGCCCGGCGGCTTGCCGGTCGGCGAGCCGTTCGCAATCGGGATAACTGATTGTGTATGGCCCGCGCCTATGACGAGCAGGTGCGGCCTGAGTCATCCCCGCTGCACCTCCGATGCTTCGCCGCACCTGCAGAGGCTTCCGGTGCTTACTTGGCCGTCACATGACAATAGCGGATGATCTCTGGCGTCGTGTACGTCTTCCCTCGATATGTGGACTCTATTGGACCATCGGGACACGCGATCGCCGCCGTGACCTGCAGAGACACGACTCATCCTGGTTGGTCCGGTAGGGCGCTTATCAGCCCACGGGCACCGTTCAGCCAGATCCGCACCTTACCTAGCGCTGCGCCGGTGTCTACCATGACGCCGGGGGCATGGACGAAATTGCGCGAGGGGAGTGCGCGGTGCCGGGTTGGCGCGATCTGCCGAGCCAGTCCGGCGCGCGCGACCAGCCGGCGCGGTTACCGGCAGCGGACCGGCCGACCCCTGGCTCGCTAGCCGATCTGCGGCGGCGCCTTGACGCCCTGGACCAGGGACATCCGAGTTCGCCGAGGGCAGGCGATCCCGCTGACCACAAGCAGTCCGGGCCCGATGACAGCGGGCTCGACCAAGACGGCGGGCCCGACCGGGTCGGCGGACCGCAGGACCGGGACGGCGGACCGCAGGACCGGGACGGCGGACCGCGGGACCGGGACGGCGGACCGCAGGACCGCAATCGGAATTACTGGACCGAGGTACCGAGGTTCGAGCAGCTGTGGACCGAGCACGTCGAGCGATGGCCAGCCGCCCAGCCGGATATCACTGTCGACCGGTCACGGGATCCGGAAGGTTCCTGGCGCGGCAGCGGGAACCACTACCTGAGTCCGGAACAGCATGTCCGGGCCAAGGACGTGATCGGCAGTGTCCGGCAAGCCGAGGCAACGATCAGCCAGCACATCCGCGAGGTCGAGCGGGACAACTCTTGCGGCGGCCGACTGGCAGGCTGGGACTTCCGGCTGAAGGGCGAAGACCGCCTCAAGGAGAAGGTCGCGAGCGCGCTCGGGATTACGCCGGCGCTGAAGCCGACGGACGCGATCGAGAAGATCAACGACGCGATCCGCTACACGTTCTGCGCTGAGCCTGCTGGCTACCAGGACTCCTACTGGAACATCAAAGATTTACTGGAAGCACGCGGCTACAAGATGATCTACAGCAAGAACCACTGGCGCGATGACCCGGAGTACAAGGGCATCAACACCCGGTGGGTAACGCCGGCTGGCCAGCGGTTCGAGCTCCAGTTCCACACACCGGAGAGCCTCCACGCTAAGCAGCAAGTCACCCACAATTCCTACGAGCGGGTCCGTAACCCATTGACAGCGGATGACGAACGTGGCGAGCTTGCGGCGTTTCAGAGCGGGGTGATCCGATGGATCAGCCGTCCACCTCGAGCGTTGGACATTCCCGACTACATCACGAAGGGCCGATAGATGGCTGACAAGATCACGTACTACGCCGTCATCGACGAAGACGCCTCCGCCGACCGTCCCTACGGCCTTGTCCGCCGACTGGAGTTCGATGGCAACGGCTTTTCTGACGAAACGCTGCGGCGCGACTTCAGCTGGCAGTTCACACCCGCGATTGTGGAGTGGAAGCGCGGGGATCTCTCGTACGAGTTGGTCGAGGTCAGTCACGCGCAGGCAAGCAAGATCATCGAGTACTTCCGGGAGCAATGGGGCCCATTCGGCCAGCCACTGGACTCCTGATCATCGGTCGCGACGCCGCGGTTGAGACGGATCTTGCGCCGCGGTCCGGCCGGAGCGTCAGCACGCCTCCGGATCAGCCGACCAGCATGGCGCGCAGTCAGCAGACCATCACTGCTCGGGCTCGGCCGACCATCATCCTTGGGTTCGGCCGACCATCATTCTGTGCGGTCAGCACACCATCATTCCCCGGGGTCAGCTAACCAACTTTCCTCGGGCTGAGCTGACCATCGCAGCGTGCCGGCGTCGGATACCTCGGTTCCGGATGCGGCGAGTTCGGGATTGGTGACGGCGGTGGCTACCCGCCCAAGCATCGAGCGGATTGTCGCCGCAGCCACCCGATGCAGGATCGCCTTGTCTAGCCCGGCGCCGAGGCCGGCCAAGGGCGGCCGATAGACGCCGGCGAGGCTCACTCTGGTCTTGCCCGCACCGGCGGGGGTCAAGGTAATGTCCGCGTCAAGCGCTGGAAACAGGCGGCCGCCGTGCCCGGTGGCCTCCCAGCGCAGGGTGAGGACGGCCGTGTCCCCGCGGGTAACCAGATCCCTGACGTGCACCCTGACCAGCTTGGACATGCCAGGCACGCTGCCGAGCGGGCCAACCCGGATCAGGCGCTCTAGACCATGATCGTATGCAGCCGCTGACACGCCGTCGAGCCAGCCACCTTGGGTCAGGTTCGCGAACCTCGCCCTGGCATTGTCGAAGCCGACATCCAGAACGAGTTCCTCGCGGACAAACATCTTGGCAGTCAACCCGACCAGGCAGAGGTCAGGGCAGGGACCAAAGTCCCGAACTAGGTCCCGTCATGGTCGTGCTGGCTGTGTCACGCCAACTGCCGAACACATGCCGTCAGCCGGCTCGCCGAATTTGCGGCTAATCCCTTTCCTTCGCGACCATTACCAACGCTCCTGAGCAACGCCAGTCAACCGGCAGCCGCGCGGGCAGAATGCTTGCCGCATCGCACGAGGTAACCGTGTCAATGCATGAGGTAACCGTATCAATACATTGTTGCTCGACACACTGCCTGCCGCGTCAATGCTCCGGTACCAGTCAGTTTGTTCGGCGACGGATGTCGGTTCAGCGGTCAGGCCGGCTGCTCCACTGGGCGACGAGTTGGTCGAGAATTGGTGCGAGATTCTTGAGTTCGTCCAGGTGTGCTGGGGCCAGCCGGGTCAGGCGCGTCTCGCTATCAGCCGTCAGCCTTATCCGGGTGATCCTGCCGTCCTGTTCATCCCCGCCTCGCTGCACGAGTCCGGCAGCCTCGGCCCGGTCGATCAGCTCGACGGCGCTGTGGTGACGGAGCAGAAGGTAACCAGCGAGGTCGCTCACCGTCGGGCCTTGCGCCCCGGGGTGACCCTTGATCGCAAGCAGCAGCTGATGCTGAGCTGGGGTCAGACCCACGGCGCGCGCCTGAGTCTGGCTCCAGTGCAGGAGGCGCCGCAGGCCAGTTCGGAACGCCAGCAGGTTCTCGTAGTCTTCGCTGGTCAGCTGAGGCACATCCGCACCCCTCGCCGGACAGCTCGTGCCGACCGGACTGCTTGACCGCCCAGAATGGCTGAGCCGCACGGACCGGCTGAGCCGGCCAGACTGGCTGAACCGCTCGGACTGGACGGACTGGCCGACGCTACTACTCGGGCTGACCGGGCTGGACATGCCGGAAGGCGGGTGTCGTCACGGTGGCGCATCGTCAACACAATATCGTAAGGCGATATGTATTCCCGGCGTAGGACGCACGTTGCGATCTGCGGATGACGGCAGGACGCGGGCGACGGCGGCAGGCACCCTGACGCAGGCGGTGCGCGGTGCGAGTCCGGGCTGCTTCGCTACAAATTCCAGGCCCTGGTTACTCTTCCGGCCGGAGAAGTCAAGCTGGCGGCTGTGCCACCCGGGCAGATCCGGCGAATGGTGGTGCGGGGCCAGCATCGCCAGACCCACGGCAGTCAGTTCTTCAGCGCCCTCGTTACGAATAACGGCGACGGCTCGGAGTGGCTCGGGGACGATCACGTCATCGTTACCGTCGTCCTCACCGGCGATGACCCTCGCGAATACTTCGGCGGAGGCGACGAGTTCGCGCTGTGGCTAGGCAAAGACATCGCAGCTGGAGTTGTCATCCGCCGTCTGTTCGTATAACAGTTGGCGAGCCGTCACGGCCGACCTGACCAGTGCCTGACGCGGCACCACCAGGGCGAATTGGCCCAACCAGGCGGCCGTCCTAGCAGAAAGGCTGCTGCTCCGCAGATGAACGAGACGCGACACGATGCGACCGACGGGCCGCCAGAGGAAGACACGCCCGGAGACCCCGCCTGCTGGTTGCGGCGCGTCTGCCCGGAATGCGGCAGCATCGCGGACGTCGACCCGCCTACAACCTGCCAGCAGTGCCACGCTGCCATGCCGGGTGAATGATCTGCCCGGTGCCGGCCTCCGCGCGCACCGGATCAATCCTCGCGCGCCGCGATCCCTGGTTCCGCGCCGTCAAGTGCTGCCGCGCCGATCACCTGCATGATCACTTGCCAGGACCGCCCGCCGGAGCACCGCCAACCGGCCGGATGGCGCCGGTCCGCCCACCGGCCCGACTGTCTGCGATCTCTCTCGGCGGAGTTATTTAACTAATTCTTATTAGTGATAGAGTCGGCTTCGTGACACAACAGGGCAGCGGCCTGGCGGCACTGAGCGGTCTCGATGACCCTGTCCGGGCTCGCCTGTACCAGTTTGTGTCCGAGAGCACTGAGCCAGTGGGCCGGGACGAGGCCGCCGCCGCAATCGGGATCGGACGGGCTCTGGCTGCCTATCACCTGGACAAGCTCGTCGGGCTCGGCCTGCTGACGGCCTCCTACCAGCGGGCGGCTGGCCGAACGGGACCGGGGGCTGGCCGTCCGGCCAAGATCTACACCAGATCGGGACGCGAGTTCTCGGTGACGGTCCCGCCGCGAGACTATGAACTCGCTGCGCACTTGCTGGCCAGCGCCGTCGAATCCGATCGCGGCGGCCTGTGCCGGGAAGCTCTGCGCGATGCAGCGCGGGAGTTTGGTGCCGATCTCGGGAGGCACTGCCTGGCCGGCCTTACCCGGAGCGACAGCGCGCGGCAGTCCGTCGAGATCGCGCAGTCGCTGAGCAGCCCGAGCCCCACACAGGGAAGCCCGAGCCCCACACAGGGAAGCCCGAGCCCCACACAGGGAAGCCCGAGCCCCACACAGGGAGTCCCGAGCCCCACACAGGGAAGCCCGAGCGCGCTGCGGATCATCGAGAGTGCGCTGCGCGACCATGGATTCGAGCCCTGCCGTGACGATGACGGAACCGTGCTGCTGCGCAACTGCCCGTTCCATCAGCTGGCATCCCAGCATCCCGACGTGGTCTGCGGCATGAGCCTGGCGCTGATCGAAGGGCTCGTAGCCGCCCTTGGCGCGAGCGGCGGTCGTGCCGCGCTTGATCCCAGGCCCGGGCGCTGCTGCGTCGTCATCGGTACGGTCAAGCCAGCGAGCGAACGCTGAGAACGGGAGCGCAATGACGCAGGAACTTGTCCTTGACCCGGCTGAACTGACGACGGCGCCTCGCTCCGGACCCGGTGCCGAGCCATCGCCCCAACTGGACTTCCGGGCAACCGCCGGCCGACCTGGCGTCGACCTGGAAGCGGCGAAACGGGCCGCCAGGGACTTCCTTGCCGCGCTAGGGATCGAGCTCGACCGGGAAGGGCTGAGCGAGACGCCGGCCCGGATGGCTCGCGCCTACGCTGACCTCTTCGACGCGCGGCCGTTCCGGCTCACGACTTTCCCGAACGACGCGGGCTATGACCAGCTGGTGCTGTCGCGCGGCATCCCATTCCGCACCGTCTGCGAGCACCACCTGCTGCCGTTCTCCGGGGTTGCGCATGTCGGTTACCTGCCCGCCGACCGCATCCTCGGCCTGTCTAAGCTGGCCCGTCTGGTCGAGCATTTCGCCGCCCGACCGCAGACCCAAGAGCGGTTGACCAGGCAGATCGCCGACAGCCTGGCTGAGCGCCTTCGCCCGCGCGGGACCGGCGTAATAATCGAGGCCGAGCACACCTGCATGACGCTGCGCGGCGTCCGCGCGCTGGGCGCGACGACCATCACCTCAGCACTGCTCGGC
This sequence comes from uncultured Actinomycetota bacterium, assembly GCA_963850875.1. GTDB lineage: Bacteria > Actinomycetota > Actinomycetes > Streptosporangiales > Streptosporangiaceae > Chersky-822. The sequence goes on along the minus strand of CAWKNA010000001.1, from coordinate 653,446 downwards.
ACGCTTCGCGCTGACGCCACATGCAGAGCTGAGTTCTTCGCCCAGGCTTGCGTGCCGCGCTGATTTAAGCATCCGCTACAACTGACACCGGGGCACCGCCGCCCGCAACTGACAGGAGCTAACCATGACCGCGGACACTACCTACCTGATCGTCGGGGCGAGCCTGGCCGGCGCGAAGACCGCGGAAGCGCTGCGAAACGAAGGCTTCGACGGTCCGCTCGTGCTGATCGGCGAAGAGCACGAACGGCCCTACGAACGGCCGCCGCTGTCCAAGGGTTATCTGCTCGGCACCCAGGAGCGGGACAAGATCTACGTCCATCCCGAGCAGTGGTATGCCGAGCACGACGTCGAGCTGCGGCTCGGGGCCACGGTCACCGGCATCGATCCCGGCGCGCACGAAGTGCACCTCGCGGACGGCAGCCGGGCCGGCTACGCCAAGCTGATGCTAGCCACCGGGTCCTCGCCACGGCGGCTTGACGTACCGGGCGCCGACCTGGACGGCGTGCTCTACCTGCGCCGGGTGCAGGACTGCGAGCAGATCAAGGCCACCTTCGGGCGGTCGGCACGGGTCGCGGTGATCGGAGCCGGCTGGATCGGGCTGGAGACCGCAGCGGCCGCCCGCACCGCCGGGGTCGATGTCACGGTGCTTGAGATGGCTGAACTGCCGCTGCTCCGGGTGCTCGGCCGCGAGGTGGCACAGGTCTTCGCCGGGCTGCACCGCGAGCACGGCGTGGACCTGCGCTTCGGAGTCCAGATCGCCGAGATTACCGGCAGCGGCGGCAAGGCGACTGGCGTGCTGCTGGCCGACGGCACTCACGTGCCGGCCGACGCGGTCATCGTCGGAGTCGGCATCGTGCCGAACAGCCAGCTCGCCTCGGCAGCCGGCCTCGAGGTCGACAACGGGATCAGGGTCGACGCTCAGCTGCGCAGCTCCGACCCGGACATCTACGCCGCCGGGGACGTCGCCAGCGCGTTCCACCCGATGCTGGGCAAGCACATCCGGGTCGAGCACTGGGCCAACGCGCGGTACCAGCCACGGGCCGCGGCCAAGGCGATGACCGGCCAGCAGGCCTCCTACGACCGGGTGCCGTACTTCTACACCGACCAGTACGACCTGGGCATGGAGTACGCCGGGTACGTGGAGCCCGAAGGCTACGACGAGGTCATCTTCCGCGGCGACGTCGACCGGCGCGAGTTCATCGCGTTCTGGCTCGGCGACGGCGGACGAGTGCTCGCTGGCATGAACGTCAACATCTGGGACGTTAACGATTCGATCCAGGCACTTGTTCGCGCTGGCAAGCCGGTCGACAAGGACGCGCTGCGCGATCCGGCCCACCCGCTGGACTCGCTCACCAAGCAGTGACCGGCACGGGTCAGCCGAACGGAACCGCGCCGCGGACCCCGGCTCGGCCGGTCGGCGTCATCTGGTCTCGTCGCCCGAAGCGCCAGAACCGAGCAGGGCACCGCCGGAGACCAGGTCGCGGATCCGTCGGAAGGCCCCGGCATAGCCGTCGGCTACCCGGGCGAGCAGCGCATCGTCCAGGGCGGTGGACAGGTTGAGCATCCCGCGCGGAGCCGGATAGACGCCTTCGAGCAGCAGCGCCAGGTGCAGCGCCGAGATCCATCCGGCGGGAACGACCTGGGCCGCCTCGAAGGTGCTAGGCCGAGTGTCAAGCAGATGCACCTGCAGGATCGAGCCTGCCCTGGTGACCGATCCGGGGATCCCGGCCTGGCTGGCGGCCGACTCGATCTGATCCGCGAGCACTTGAGCGCGCGCATTCAGCGTCGAGATGGCTGACTCGTCGAGCGCGGCCAGAGCGGCGCTGCCCGCGGCCATGGTGATCACATTCCCGTTGAACGTCCCTGAGCAGGACAGCCCGCCAGGTCTGGCCGCGCTGGTGAGGTCCATCAGCGAAACACGGCCGCCGACCGCCCCGACCGGGAACCCGCCGCCGATGATCTTTCCCATCAGCACCAGGTCAGGTTCGAGGCCGATGCTGGGATGAACCCCGTGGGGTGCGTTACGCAACGACTGGACCTCGTCGAGCACGAACAGCCCGCCGACCGCCCGGACCCGCTCCTGGACAACGCGGAGGAACTCAGGGGCAGCCGGGATCACCCCGCCGGAGCCGAGGAATGGCTCGGCGAAGACGGCCGCGACCGAGGAGTCGATCGCCGCTGCGGTGAGCTCAGCGTCGTTGTACGGCGCCAGGATCGTGTCGGGGCCGCCGTCGATCAGGTCGGGGACGCTGCCGTGGTATCCGCCGCTGAACATGACGACCCGGCGGCGGCCGGTCGCTGCCCGCGCGATCCGGAGCGCGAGCATGGCCGCCTCGGTGCCGGAGTTGGTAAAACGCACGCGCTCGACCGCCGGATAGCGCTCGGTCAGCGTCCTGGCGTGGCTGAGCTGGCGCAGGTGCGGCGCGGGAAAGGCCGTTCCGGTCGGTAGGGCGGCCTGCACCGCCTCGATGACCGGCCCGAACGCGTGTCCATGCACAAGCGACGTGTAGTTGTTGAGTACGTCCACGTATTCGTTGCCGTCGACGTCTAGGAGCAGCGCACCGTGGCCTTCGGCCAGCACCACCGGGTACGGCTCGTAGTGGGTGATCGAGCGGGTCTCGCCGCCGGGAAGGTACCGGCAGGCCTGCTCGTGGTAGTCAGCAGAGCCAGCGGTTCGCGCCAGGTACTCGCTGATCACGTCCATCCGGTGGTTCTCGGTCATCGCTGCGCTCATCTCCGTCCGGTGCCCTGCTCCGGTTCGCGCGGGCCTAACCGGCCGGGTGATCGATATCGACCGGCGGCAGGTCCTGCACTTCCTGCTTGGTCAGGCTGAGCTGGATGCCGCCCTCGACGGAGGTGACGGCGCCGATCGGAATCGCCACCTCCTTGCGTCCCCACAGATGGCCCTCCTGGAGCAGCACGTGGGATACGTGGTGGTTGCGGGGATCGATGACGAGGCCGTGAACTCGGCCGATCTCGCCGTCGGTGGCATGGACCGATTCGCCGCGGCGAACCTCCACTTCACCGAGCGGGACAGTGTCGTAGGTGACCGTCTGCGAAACCCCGGGGAGGTCCCCGCCAAGCAGGTAGGGATTGCCCAGGCTGACGTACGGCCAGGAGACGACCTGTTCCGGGCCGTAAGCGGCGTAGCCCTGGGTGCCGGGAACGAACTGGGTTTCCTCGGCGGAATCGAGCTGCTCGAACTCGGCGACGGTACATGTGAGCAGGACATCGGGCGACGTGGCCTCGACGAGCCGCAGCGGGACTAGCCGGGCGAGGCCTAGCCGGTGCGTCGGTTCGACCACGAGATCGGTGACGGCTCGCGCGACCGGGTCGATGACCACGCGAGTTACCTTGCCGCAGAGCCCATCCGTGCACCTGACCTCGGCTCCGATCGTGACAAGCTCTGTCTCTGCCATGGCGCGCCTTTCTCGTCGCCTTGCACCATAGCGCGAACGAACCACGCCTTGGCAGCTTCGGGTCTCGGTCCTTCCCGGCGCCCATCACAATGGCTGGTAACGCGCGGCTGGGACGGGTGCGGTGGGCTGTTATCACTCTATCGCCGGGCAAATGCCTCGTTGGCCGGGGCACGGCGCGGGTAAACTCGGCAAAGGTCATTGTTGGTGACCGCTCACCGACTGAAGCGGTGATGTCCTTGTTCATCGCTGTTCTGGCCTGGGCAGGCATCGCGTTGGGGACCTTGACCGCTGCTGTGCCCCTGGTCTCGCTTACTGTCTCCCACGTCCACGCTCGCCGACCGCCGCCTGGCGCTCACGCTAAGCCCGCGTTGACGGAGCCCGGTGCGCGGAGCACGGCGTGGCGGGAGTTTCGCAAATCCCTGCTTGCCGCAACGGCCGGGGTGATCCTCCTTTCGGACCAGTTGAAGCATGCCGCCGCAGCTAAGTGGCTGGTGGGCGTCGCCATATTCGTGATCGTGATCGGGGAACTTGGCTCATGGCTCAGGTTGACAGAGCCAGGTGCGCGGAGCCGGGCGTGGCAGGAGCTTCGCTGGTCCTTGCTGCCCGCCGCGACCGCAGTGTTCTGGCTTGTCGACGGCTGGAAGCATGCCATAGCCGGGTGGCTGCTTAGCATCTTTCTGTTCGCGGTCGTGGCCCCGGATCTTGACTCCTGGATTAGATCTCGGGTCAGCCGCAAGTCAGATGACCCGACGGCTGAGCCGTCCTGACCCTGGCCAGCACCGTTTCCAGCGCCCAGTCACCGTCATCGTCCCAGATCGTGCCTGGTATCAATCCAGATCGGAGTACCAGGCACGAATACCTCAGGGAACACCACCAGCTGCGCCCCCTGCGCGGCGGCCTTCCCGGTCAGCTCGGCGACCTTGTCCAGCGTCGCCTGCTGGTCCATCAGCACGTAGCTCGCTTGCACCGCCTCTGCCGCGCGGCCGGCGGTCCGCGCTGGACTAGCTGTACGGTGGCGATGCACTTCGATCGGACCGTCGTGCTGATCGGCAGTCCCTCCGGCGTGAACGACCGCGCAGCAGCCAACGGACGGTGTTGTTAACGAAAAGGGGGAAAGGCCCGTGGGCTTCGGAGCGATCACAGCTCGGATGAAGACAACCGCGGCGCGGCTCGGGCACGGCAAGCCGGAGGCGGCCAGCCGGGATCGGAGCGATCTGCCACCGGCGGGAGGAGCCAACCGCCGGGCCGGGCAGCCTGGCCGGCTCCGGTCGTTCGACCCGCGCCAAATTGCCGACCTGGAGTACCGCGCGTGGGTGGGGTACTACCTGCGTCAATGGCCTCAGGTGCTGGTCGCCTCGGTAGGGCTAGTCAGGGTGGGCTTCGGCATGGACTGGTACCGGACCCTGCACGGCGCCTGGCTGGTGCTGCGCGCCAATCAGCTGTGGGCGCCCTTCCCCGACAACGACCCCGACGGGGCACGGGCCTGCATGCGACGGTTCTATGCCCTGGTCAGGCTCAGCTACGGCGAGCCCGCCAACCCGGCGCACGCCGCCGAGCTTGAGGTCGACTGGTGGCGCGTGCACCGGGAACTCCAGCACTCCGCGGCGCCCAGAGGCGCCGGCGACGAACTGGTCGAGTCGGTGACCCGCCTGTACTGCTATCTCTATGGCGAGCCCGAGGCCGAGGTCAGGCCCGCGGCGGTGCACCGAGCCCGCGCGATGGACCTGTCCGATCAGTGGGTCGCCGAGGGCTGCCCGCCCGACAGCCCGCTGCTTGCGCTGGAGCATGCGGCGCTGGTCCGCGCATACGCCGCGCTGCTCGCCGCTGTGCACCACTGAGCGGCACCGCGCTGCTGGGTGGTGGATCCTTGCTGAACCGTCGGGAAGCTGCAGTACGTACTGCCTCTTAGCCAACCGGGGCACGGCCTCGATGAGGACCGGGCCGGACGTGAAGAGGATGCCATGGCTGCCAGGCAGATGACCGTCGGTGCCGTACCGCCGCTGTGGCGGCGGCGATGGCCGGATGCTCCGTACTTGCCGCATGCTTCGTGCTGGCTGGTTGCCGTTCTTCTTCGCCTGCGTTTACCGCCACCGGCCCGCCGGCCACGCTGGTGCTGGACGACCTCCGGCCGGTGTCGGATCCAGCGGCGAAGACTTACCTGGGTACGGTCACTGACACAAATGCCGTCATCGGCTTGGTGCTCGACGGAGCACACGTGCGCGCTTACGTCTGCGACGGTACGCCAGGGCGGGCCGTGACTCTCGCTGACTGGTTCACCGGCCAGCTGCATGACGGTTCACTTGATGCCGTCAGCGGCCAGCACCGGGTCGATCTCCTGGCGCAGGTAGGCGGGCGGATCGCCACCGGGACGATCACACTCGCGGATGGCAGGGTCGTCCGATTCACCGCCGTCTTGAGTGCCCGTAAAGGCCTGGTCGGCGTGTTTGAGGGCACTGGGCACCTCCGCGGGCGCAGTTACTGGCTCGCCAGGCTCAGCGACCGCGACTTCGGCCGCGCTGACTTCCTGGTCGGCCTGCTAGCCGAGCAAGCCGAGAACCTCAGCGAACCCTACACACGGCACCTGGGCGGCAAGGTCCGCGAACTGCGCTTCCACCTCCTCGCCCAGCAGACCCGCGTCACTTACTGGCTCGCGCCGGGGCGACGGCTGATACTGCTGACCGTCTTCCGCAAGACCCGCAACGCCGAGATCGCCGAAGTCGCGCGGGCCTTACAAGCCCAGAAGGCTTGCGAAGCAGACCACGGACTGGCCCACGACACGTTCGACCGCGAGGTGCGCTGACATGACCAACGATCACACCAGCTACGAAGAACTCGCCCGCAGCCGCCGCGACAGCGCGGACTACCGCGAGGGCTACGCCGAGGCGCAGCGCGCGTTCCTCATCGGCCAGGCCGTCCGCGACAGGAGGCTGGCCCTCGGCCTGTCCCAGGTCGAACTCGCCACTCGCGCCGGGATGACCCAGCCAGCCCTGTCCCGCCTGGAAGCCGGCGGCGTCATCCCCACCATCCCCCTGCTCGAACGGATCGCCGCCGCCCTCGACGCCGACCTCATCGTCCAGATCGCACCCCACGCAGCCTGAAGACAACCGAGCACTCGCTGCTGCGACGCTACCTGCCACGAGCCGCCTATGGATCCAAGCCCGCGTGCGGCGTTCCACCGGCTGGGCCTGGAACGCGGCCTGGGTCGGCCGCCGGTGTCATAGCAGACTTCGCAGGTCAGCTACGGTCATGCCGGTGTCAGCGAGAATGCCCCTGAGCGTTCCCTTGGCAACATCGCGCCCTGGGTGCACCGGCACGGTCGTGCCGCGCCCGTCGGGATGACGCATGATGGTGGTGCGATTGCGTAGGCACCCGTTGTTACCGTCGAGCAATGAACTTGTTATTGCGTGCTGTCCTCGGCGTCATCGCCATCACCGGCCTCCTAGTCGTCGTGTTCCGGTTGCACCGATCGGGCCAGCGGACCTTCGTTGCCTACCCCACCCCGAAAGTCGGGCTCGGTGATGTCTGCCCGGGCTGCGGAGCTGGCACTGTTCGGAAGACCTCTGGACGCTTCGGCGATTTCCTAGGGTGCTCGATGTTCAACGTGACCGGCTGCCGGGCCGCGTGGAACATGTCCGGAGTCAGGATCACTGGCATGAACTACGGGCGATTGAGCTATGCCGTCCGGGTCCGCCAGTATGACGAATTCTCTGCTCACCGACTTCCGCATGGCGCAACGCCAAGATCGCCCAGGTAGCCCGAGCTACGCGGTCAACGCCGGGCGGGGAAATAGAGTTACTCGCAACTAGATTCGAAGAATGGAAGACTAGCTGCCAGGTTTAGAGCCGCCTGTCGGAATCGAACCGACGACCTGTTCATTACGAGAGGCCCGCCCCGCCGCCCCGAGCGCCCTGCCTGCACCAATACCCCAGCCGGACACCCGGAACGCCCAGGACGCCCTGAGCGATCAGGACACCGATTCCACGACTCATTCCACGACAGCGCCCTGCGGCGGTTACGCCGCGTAGCCGATCGTCCCATCAGCGTTTGGGCGGCCGCTCGGTCTGGCATGCTGCCGCCAGGGCGGCGAACCCCGCCAGGATCGCGGGTGCGGGAGCTCAGCAACGAGATTCCTGGCCGTGGCCGACGCGGACGGTGGCGTCGAACAGCCGGGCAAACCGCAGGCTCATCGCGGTGGGCGCGCACAGCAGCGCGACGAGTTGAGGCGGCAGCCCGATCGTGCGGCCCGCCTTCCACTTGACTCCGCCTGTCGCCGGCCGGATATTGACGCGCTGCGGGCAGTAGCCCGGCGACCGGCCGCACGTGTCGCCGCAGCCATGCGCGTACTTCGGCCGCAGCCGGGAGCGGCAAATGCGGAGCGTGCCCTTTTTCTAGATCCACGTCGTCCGCCCATTTGAGGCCGAGCGCCTCGCCCCGCCGCAGGCCAAGTGCGAGCGACAGCGCCCACCACGCACCGTTGCGCCGCTTGGCGGCGGCTTCCAGCAGCCGCTGGATTGAGCCGCCGAGCTACCACCGGTTCAGGCCGGCGAGCACCAGCCGGATGACCCTGTTGCGGTAGGCCTCGGCGAATGTTGTCTGCCCGGCAACCATCCGGACGAACAGCCGCCAGGCGGCTGGTACCCGCGCAACGGCCCAGTAGAACGGTGCCGGGTGGCGGATGAACGCCTCGAGGAACGCCTGCCCGGCCAGCATCTCGGGTTCGAGCTCGGCCTTGATGGCGTCGGTGTAGCCGGCGATCGCGGTGCTGGTCTCGGCGGCGGTCGGGGCGGCAGCCGCGACCGCTGCCGCCTGGCCGGCGTGTCGGCCAGAGCGGAGCGCGAACGAGATCCCCTCCCGGGTCCACGGCTCCAGCAGCCCGGCCGCGTCCCTGGCAACCAGGACCCGGCCCCTGACGAGCGGCGAGCCCTGCTCCCGGCACCGGGTGAGATGGCCAGTGCTGACCCGCGGCTCGATACCGGCCAGGCCGAGACGCTCGGTGAACTCTGCGAGATAGGCGCGGGTCGCGTCGGCGTCACCGCGGGCGGCTATCACACCGACGGACAGCACGTCGCCCTTAGCGAAAACCCATCCGTAGGAGCCTGGGTCGTGCCCGAAGTCAATGAGGATGCGGTCATCCCACGAGGCCATCTGCTCCGGCGGGGTCGGAATCTCGGCCTCCAGGCCGAGATCGACCCGGCGGAATGTCACGCCGACGTAGGCCGATGAGCGGCCCGCGGAGCCGTCGGCGCCGACCACGATCCGGGCGAGGATATCGCCGTGCTCCCGGATGGATAGCCGCACCAGGTCACCGTCCTCGGCGATCTTCAGCACGGTAGTCGCCTCGCTCAGCGTCGCGCCGGCCGCCGTCGCGCGGTCCACGAGCGCGGCGTCGAACTCGTCCCGCATCACGAGCGTGAGCAGCGGCTCGGACCGGGTTCGGGTCTTCTCCCTCTTCCCGTCGAAGCTGAACGAGAACGAGCGCACCCGCGCTCTCGGCTTCAGCGCCAGTCTGTCGGGTAGCGTCCGCATCGACGCGTTGATCAGGCCGCCACCACAGGTCTTGTACCGGGGGAGCGTCGCGCGCTCCAGCAGGATGACCCGGCTGCCCGCTAGGGCGGCCTCTCGCGCGGCCGTCGCTCCGGCGGGCCCGGCGCCGATCACCGCCACGTCCCAGATATCGGCCTCAGTCACGAACTCGGTCACTTCCCAGTCCCGGCTAGCCGACGCCGCGCCCTCCGCCCGCCGACGCCGACGGTCACTGACGTTACTTCCGCACCAGATATATCGCCTGGCCCGGGATTCGCAGGATCCGGATCCGGCGCGGCGGCCTGGTGAAGCCCGCCTTCCGCAGCCAGATCCGCAGCTCTGCCGGGGTATGCACCTGGGCGCCCGAGCTGAGATATACGAACATCGCGAGGAAATCCGCCGCCGACGCCCTGCGGGCGGGTTCGGCGAACGCGTCCATCACGGCCAGGGTCCCGCCTGGCGAGAGCGACTCCCTGATCCGCCCGAAGAGCGTCACGATCTGGTCGGCGGTCAGATGGTGCACGAGGTTGAAGCACAGCACCGCGTCGTAGCCGCTGCCAAGGTCGTCCAGGGTCGCATCGCCGTCCCGGTGCCGGACCCGGTCGGACATTCCGGCGGCGGCGATGATCTCCCGGCCGATCGCCGCGCTGCCTGGCAGATCGAGCACGGTGGCGGTGAGATTCGGATGACGCTGGCAGATCGCCGCCGAATACCAGCCGTGCCCGCCGCCGAGGTCGAGCAGCGACGTCGCGCTTGCTGGCAGCCGGATCTTCCGTGCCACCTCGCGGGCGCTGAGACGGGCGAGGTCGAGCTGGCCGTAGATGTACCGCCGCCAGTAGGGGTCGTCGGCCGCCGCGTCGTGGCTTCGGCGAACCTTCCCAGTCCGGGTCACCTCGTCCAGCCCGGACCACCAGTCCCAGTAGTCCGCGGCGCCGGCGACGTACCGGCTGACCGACAGGCCCGACCGGGGGTCCAGCCAGCGCCGAGACGAACGGCTGAGCCGGTACACCCCGCCGGAGCAGCTGACGTGCCCGAAGGACCGCAGGCAGTGCAGCATCAGCTGGGTTGGTACCGGATCGAGGCCTAGCTCGCCGGCGAGCTCGGCGACAGTGGCCGGACCCTGGGCGAGTCGGTCGGTCACGCCGGTCCGGACGGCCGCGACCACGATCCCGGACAAGCCCATCCCGGCCCACGCCTGCGCCGCGACGGTCGGCACCAGGCCCAGCCGGAGCGCCAACCACTCGGCCGGGTTGGCGCCGTGCAGGGCAAGCCTCATTCCAGTAGTGTGCCCGGCATAGCGTCGGCCCGATAAGCCAGGTAAGCGTCGTCTCGATAGGAACGCCAGAATCTCCGATGCCTACGAAGAGCGCGCGACCCGCCGGCTTGCTCCTGCCCCGCGCGCGGGTGCTGGTCATCGCCAGTCATCCAGGCCCGTGCCTGGCGATCACCGCCATGGTCACTGCGCTCACCGCGCAGGCCGCACCGCACGGCATCGGTCCGGTACTGGTCGCCCCGGCGATCCTGGCCGGCCAGTTCTCGGTCGGCTGGTCCAACGACGCGTGCGACGCAGCGCGGGACACCGCGGCCGGCCGCATGGACAAGCCGATCGCCCGCGGTGACATCAGCGTCCGCGCCGTCTGGATCGCCGCATTCAGCGCTCTGACGGTCGCCGCGATCCTGTCGCTGCTGATCGGGCCGTGGCCGCTGCTGGTCAACGCCGTCATGGTCGGTGCCGCGTGGGCGTACAACCTCGGCCTCAAGTCGACCTGGGCATCAGGCCTGATGTATGTCCTGGGATTCGCCCCGATCCCGGCGTTCGCGACGAGCACGCTGCCGGGTCAGCCCTGGCCAGCCTGGTCGGTCACGGCGGCTGCCGGGTGCCTGGGCCTCGGCGCGCACTTCGCGAACGTGCTGCCGGACATCGCGGCCGACCGGGTCACCGGGGTCGAGGGACTGCCGCAGATCGTGGCCGCCCGGTGGGGCGGCCGGGCGGTCCGAGCGGCCGCGATCGCGCTGCTGCTGGCGGCTTCGGTATTCCTGATTCTGGCGGCTATCCCGTCCCGCCGGTGGATCTCCGTGACCGGCCTGGCGGCCGCCGCGATTCTCGCCCTGGTGAGTTTTCGCGGGTCGGGAAAGATACCATTTTTCGCGGCTCTGGGTATCGCCGCCGTGGACGTCGCGCTATTCCTCGCCGGTGGCGAGGCGCTAACCTGACCTGAGGAACCGGTCATAGCGCCCAGCGACGGAGGTATCCCCGCGTGCCAGTTACCCGGCCATGACGCAGATCGCGGCCGTCCGGTCCGCTTTCCCGCCGAACCGCTACGCGCAGGCCGAGATCACCGGCATGGTGGCGGATCTTGGTGGCCTGGGCCGGGCCCAGCGCTCGCTCGTGGATCGTCTGCACGGCAATTCAGGAGTGAAGTTCCGGCACCTCGTTTTCCCAATAGAGGAATATCGTGATGTGTATGGAATCGGACTATCTAATGAGCGTTATGTCGGCGCTGCGACCGAGCTGGGGGAGCAGGCTCTCCGCAGCGCCCTGAGCGACGCGGGTGTTCTGGCGAGCGACCTGGATCTGCTGATCGTCACGTCGGTCACTGGGGTGATCGTCCCGTCGATCGACGCCCTGCTGATCCCGAGACTGGGATTGCGGCCGGACATCAAGCGGCTGCCGGTATTCGGCCTCGGCTGCGTGGCGGGCGCTGCCGCGCTCGCGCGGCTGCATGATTACCTGCTGGCCTGGCCGGGACACACCGCTGCCCTGGTGTCGGTGGAGGTGTGCTCGCTGTGCTGGCCGCGGACCGAGATCACGACCGCGGATCTGGTCGTCAGCGGGCTGTTCGCCGACGGCTCCGCGGCGGTGGTCGCCCGGGGCGGGCAGGCGGCCAGGGACCATGACCAGAGTTCGCGGCCTGGCGGTGCCCCGGGAGCGGCCGGCGGTCCGCGGATCATCGCCACGCATGGCGAGGTCTGCCCGGACAGCAGCGACGCGCTCGGCTGGCGGCTCGGCCGGGATGGCTTCCGCATTGTGCTGACCACCGACCTGTCCGACGTCATCGAGCGTGAGCTCGCCGCCGTCGTCACCTCGTTCCTGGCCAAGCAGGGGCTGACCGTTGACGACATCGGCACCTGGATGGCGCACCCGGGCGGGCCAAAGGTGATCGATGCCGTCCAGCACAGCCTCAAGCTGCCCGACAGCGCCCTGGCCGTGAGTCGCCGCTCGCTCGCGGAGGTCGGGAACCTTTCCTCGGCGTCGGTGCTGCACGTCATGGAGATGACGCAGGCGCAGGGCCCGCAGCCCGCGGGGTCGTACGGGCTGATGATCGGGCTCGGTCCCGGGGTCAGTGTCGAGCTGATTCTCCTACAGTGGTGACCGGCCGGGTTCCCGTGAAGGTGCGCTGATGCAGATCTACTACGCGCTGCTCGCCGTGATCATCGTTGAGCGGATCTTCGAGCTCGTGGTGTCCCAGCGGCACGCCAGGGCCAGCCTGGCCGAGGGCGGCATCGAGTACGGCCAGGGCCACTTTCCCGTGATGGTCGCCTTGCACGTCGGCCTGCTCCTGGGCTGCGTCATCGAGCCGATCGTGGCGCACGCCCCGTTCATTCCGGCGCTCGCGTACCCGATGATCGTCGTCGTGATCGCGGCGAACGCCCTGCGCTGGTGGTGCGTCGCAGCGCTCGGCCCCCGGTGGAGCGCGCGGGTGATCGTGATCCCTGACAAGCCGCTGGTGCACGACGGGCCGTATAAGTGGTTCGCGCACCCGAACTACGTCGCGGTCGTGCTCGAAGGCGCGGCGCTGCCGCTGGTCGGCTCGGCCTGGATCACGGCGCTGACGTTCACGGCTCTGAACGCCTGGCTGCTGACGGTCCGGCTGCGGTGCGAGACCCGCGCCCTGGCGACCGCGGCGCCGTGATCGACGTCCTGGTCGTCGGCGGCGGCCCGGCCGGGCTGGCCACCGCGATCGCGTGTGCGCAGCGTGGGCTGTCGGTCACCGTGGCGGAGCCGCGCGAGGGTCCGATCGACAAGGCGTGCGGCGAGGGGCTGATGCCCTCCGCCGTGCGCCGGCTCGCCGGGCTTGGCGTCCGTCCGGAGGGTCACGTCGTCACCGGGATCCGCTACCTGGACTCCCAAGGCCAGGTCGAGGCGCTGTTCCGGCGCGGGCCGGGACTCGGCGTCCGGCGCACGACGCTGCACTCCGCGCTGGCCGATCGCGCCAGCGAACTCGAGATCCCGGTACTCCAGGTGCGGGTCACGGAGTTCAGCCGGCGGGACTCAACGGACGCACGCCTGAGCGGGTCTGGCAAGAAGGTCGGCCGTACGGGCTCTGACGCCGCCAGCGGCGGGGGCCAGCGCGGCCAGGATGAGTTCACCGCGGGCGAGTCCGGTCCGGGAGTGATTGCCGCCGGGATCCAGGCCCGCTACCTCGTCGCGGCGGACGGCCTGCACTCGGCGATCCGCCGGGCCTGCGGACTTGATCCGCGTCCAGCACGGCACGTCAGGTACGGGCTCCGCCAGCACTACCGGGTCGCTCCCTGGACCAGTCTGGTCGAGGTCTACTGGGCGAAGGATTCCGAGGCCTATGTCACCCCGGTCGCCGAGGACGTCGTCGGGGTCGCGGTGCTCGGCGACGGCCAGGCGAGCTTTGAGTCGCGGCTGGCCGCCTTCCCGGCCCTGCGTGAGCGCCTCGCCGGAGCCGAGCCGGCCAGCAGCGTCCGCGGCGCCGGGCCGCTCCGGCAGGATGTCGCGCACCGCGCCAAGGGCCCCGTCCTGCTCGTGGGAGACGCCTCCGGGTACCTGGACGCGCTGACCGGCGAGGGCATCGGCGCGGCACTCAGCGAGGCGACTGCCCTGGCGGACTGCCTCGCCGCCGGCCGGGCGGGCGACTATGAGCGGGCCTGGCTGCAGGTGACCCGCACGTCCCGGGCGCTCACCGCCGGGCTGCTCTGGTCCCGGAACGCCCCGGCGATCGGACCGCGGATCGTGCCGGCCGCCCGGCGGCTCCCGTGGCTGTTTACCGCGATCGTGAACCGGGTGGGGGAGGCCTAGCCCGTGCGGTACTACGACCAGCAGGTGCTGCCCCGGATCATCAACCATCTGTGCGCCATGCCAGCGCTGCTCGCGCTGCGCGAGCGGGTCTGCACGGACCTCACCGGCGAGGTCGTCGAGATCGGCTTCGGCTCCGGGCTCAACGTGCCGTACTACCCGGCGGGCGTCCGGCGGGTGGCCGCGATCGAGCCCGCCGAACTCGGCTGGAAGCTCGCGGCTGGGCGAGTGGCAGCCTCATCCGTGCCGGTCGAGCGTTCCGGTCTGGACGGGCAGTTGCTGCCGTTCGTTGACGACAGCTTCGACGCCGCCCTGTCGACCTGGACGCTGTGCACCATCCCCGATCCGGCCGCGGCACTGTGCGAGGTCCGGCGGGTCCTGCGCCCGGGCGGGACGCTGCATTTCCTAGAGCACGGGCTTGCCCCGGACGAGCCGGTCCGCCGGTGGCAGCGGCGACTGGACCCTTGGGAGATGCGATTGGCGGGCGGTTGCCGCTTCACCATGCCGGTCCGCGAGTCGCTGACGAGCGCCGGCTTCGCGATCACCGAGATCGAGGTCTTCTATCAGCCCGGCGTTCCCAAGTTCACCGGTGCCTACTCGCTCGGCAAGGCCCAGCCGCCGTGAACGGCGTGCGACATGCCCATGCCCGAATGTTTCGTCCGATTCCGATTTCAGGCCCGCGACCCTACACTTTCCCAGCATGACTTCAGAGCGTTCTGACGCATCCGAGCTGTCCCCCGAGCAGAGCGCTCCCGTGGCCGCGGGCGTGAGCGACGCGGACCTGTCCCTGGCCGTCCCGGCCCAGGCTGGCCCTGTGGGCGCTGGCGCCTCGCCTGACCTCATGGTGCGGGCCATGAATCAGAACCATCTGCTGCAGGGCGGGAAGTCCTACCGGGTCGGCCGTGATCCAGAGTCCGACATCGCGATCAACGACCCCCGGGTTTCCTGGGCGCACGGGGTGCTCCGGGTGGAGGGTGCCAGCTGGGTGCTGGAGGACCTCGGTAGCTCGAACGGGACCTTCCTCGGACCCGACCGCACGCAGCGGGTCGAGATCGCCGGCTCGTGCGAGGTGCGCCTCGGGCACCGGGACAACGGGCCGGTCCTGCGGTTCCGGCCGCAGCTGCCGACGACGGCGGCGGCCGTGCCGAATGCACCGGCATCCGCCGCGACGGGC
Organism: uncultured Actinomycetota bacterium; assembly: GCA_963850875.1. GTDB lineage: Bacteria > Actinomycetota > Actinomycetes > Streptosporangiales > Streptosporangiaceae > Chersky-822. The sequence continues at coordinate 638,286 of CAWKNA010000001.1, read as the reverse complement.
AGCGCGCAGGCCGAGAGTTCAGCGCCCGCGGCGGCGCCGCGCGAACGCACGATGCCCGGGACGCCGTCGGCGGTGGCCGCATACGAGGCGTCGATGACCCGAATGATGCCGAGCGTCGTCGACCGGCCCACGTCGATGACGCACCTCAGGTCGCTGGCGACCACGACTCTGAAGATAGGCCGGTCCCCGGACAACGACCTGGTGCTGGCGGATCTGGAGGTCTCCCGGCAGCACGCGGCACTGCGCCGCCGGTCGGACGGCATCTACGAGATCGCCGATCTCGGCAGCAGCAACGGCACCTACGTCAACGGCAGGCGGATCACCTCCCGCGTGCTGACCGAATCCGACATCATCGGCATCGGGCACTCCACGTTCCGGCTCAAGGGCAGCCAGCTGAGCCAGTTCGTCGACCAGGGTGCGATCACGTTCACCGCCCGGGACCTCGTCGTCACCGTTAACGGCGGCAGGAAGACACTGATGGACCATCTGTCGCTGTCCATCCCGGAGAAGTGCCTGGTCGGAGTTCTGGGTCCGAGCGGTGCCGGCAAGTCGACGCTGCTCGGTGCGCTGACCGGGATGCGGCCTGCGGACACCGGCACCGTGCTGTACGACGGCCGCGACCTGTACGCGAACTACGACGAGCTCCGGCACCGGATCGGACTGGTTCCGCAGGAGAACATCCTGCACACCCAGCTGACCGCCCGGCGCGCTCTGCAGTACGCCGCGGAGCTGCGGTTCTCTGCCGACACGACGGCGCAGGAGCGCGACGCCCGGATCGATGAGGTGATGGCGGAGCTGGGCCTGTCCCGGCACGCCGGCACCCGCGCCGACCGGCTGTCCGGGGGGCAGCTTAAGCGGGTCAATGTCGCGCAGGAACTCCTGACCAAGCCGTCGCTGCTGTTCCTCGACGAGCCGACGTCGGGTCTGGACCCGGGCCTGGACAAGTCCGTGATGCACCAGATGCACGATCTGGCGCATGACGGCAGGACGATCATCGTGGTCACGCACAGCGTGGCCAACATCTCGGTCTGCGACCGGCTGCTCTTCCTCGTGCCGGGCGGGAAAGTCGGGTACTTCGGCCCGCCGGACGAGGGGCTGCAGTATTTCGACGTGCCGGACTGGGCGGACGTGTTCCAGGCCGTCGAGGCGCATCCGGAACGGGACTGGGCGGCGGAGTTCCGGGCCTCGCCGTACCACGTGCAGTACGTGGCGCCCGATGACGTCCCGGCACCCGAGGCGGAGCAGGCGGCGCCAGCCGCGCCGCGACGCCGCGGCTGGCTTGGCCAGGTCATGACCCTGACCAGGCGGTTCGCCCAGGTGATCGCCGCCGACCGCGGCTTCCTCATCACGATGGCCGTGCTGCCGATCGTGCTCGGGCTGCTGATCCACTTCGTGCCGGCCGCGCACGGGCTGAGCGGCTATCCCGGGACCCGGCTGACCGCGCAGGAACTGCTGCAACTGCTGATCACCAGCGCGTGCCTGGCCGGCACCGCGGCATCGTTCCGGGAGATCGTGAAGGAACGGCCGATCTACATCAGGGAACGAGCCGCCGGACTGTCCGCGTTCGGCTACCTGCTCTCCAAGCTGCTGATCGTCGGTGCCATCAGCATGGTGCAGTCGGTCGTGATCGTGCTGGTCGGCCTGGCCGGACGGGCGATGCCGCCGGCTGGGTCGTTCCTGCATCACCTGCCGCTGGTCGAGATCCTGATCGCGGTCGGGCTGCTCGCGTTGTCCTCGATGTGCCTTGGCCTGATGGTCTCAGCGCTGGTGAACACGTCCGAGAAGGCCGTGCCGTTCCTGGTCATGCTGGTCGTCGGCCAGATCGTGCTGTCCGGAGGCGTGGTGCCGCTGGCGGGGATCGCAGGGCTGTCCCAGCTCTCCTGGATCGCGCCCGCGCGGTGGGGCCTCGGCGCCGCCGCCTCCACGGTCAACGTGAACGTACTGACCCCGGTAACGGCGACAGCCGATCCGCTGTGGAACCACACGCCCGGCACCTGGCTGCGCGACATCGCACTCACGGTCGGCCTCGCGGTGGTCTTCCTGATCGTCACCTGGATCCAGCTCCGGCTGCTCGGACCGCGCCGGCGCAAGGCCAGGGCCTGACCGCGCTGGCGGATCTGGACGAACTGGGTGTCGAGGCGACAGACCCGGTATGCGCACTGCCGGACTTCCGGTTCTACGCGGAGATGAACGGCATCGAGGAGAACGAGGTCTGCCCCGTCTACCTCTGCAGGATCACCGGTCAACCGCAGCCGAAGCCGGACGAGGTAGCCGGTTTGGTGAGCGGTCTTGAGAACCGCTGGCCGCGATGTTGGAGTCGGCGCGGCCCGGCGCCGGTGATCGCTAAAGCAGACGCTTCAGGTCGGCCACGGTCATGCCAGTGTCAGCGAGAATGCCGCGCGGCGTTCCTTTGGCGACATCGCGCCCTGAGTGCACTGGAACGGTCGTGCCACGTCCGTCATGCACGGACCGGGTCATCGCTACCGAGCGGTCGAGCGGTTCACTGAGTGGTCCACGAAAGCGATAAACCGGACCGACAAGGAATTCGAGAACACTTCACTGCCTGGAGCCGCCTGTCGGAATCGAACCGACGACCTGTTCATTACGAGTGTAGGCACATAGGTCCGGCACGGTCGGCGCAAGTCGAACGGGGGGCCTCTCACCTGCGCATACGCGCTGAGCGGGTCGCGGCGAGTCTGGGTCGGTCGGAGCGCATTGGCTCCCCTGCTGGCTCCCCGTGGCCCCTTTCGAGAGGGGCTATCCATGGCAATCAGGATCGACGACGACTGCATGACGCTTGAGATCAACGGCGTGGTCATCTCGCAGGCCCGGCGGCTGCCGGGCGGCTGGTGGGAGGTCGACTACTGGCCGAGGTTCTTCGACCGCGACCAGGCGATCACGGCGCTCACGGTCACCGAGCTGCTGGAGACCGGTCACGGCGGCGGCGATCCGCTCGTGGCGGCGCTCCGCAAGGAGCTGCGGTGACCGACAAGCTGATCAGGATCACTACCGCCCTAGCAGTTGCCGGGGTCGTCGCGGCAGTCGCGGCGATTATTTCCTACCGGCACGCCTACGAGCTGGTCAGTACGCACGGCGAGACCGGCCTGACGGCGCGGCTCATGCCATTCACGGTCGTTCTCTAGGCTGTCGGTCACTGTCGGTTACGACGCGTGACGGGGGTAGTGGTGAATGGTGGTGGCTGGAGGGCGGAGTTCTATGACTTCGCGGTGGAACCTGCTTGCCTCGATGGTGAGCTGGCGGGGCTGGGGGATGTGTACGTGCGGGCGGCTGGTAATGGTGCTCGTAGTGGCACGCCGGTGATCGTGGCGTCCGGGTGCGTCGATGCGCGGCTGAATCTGTTCTTCCGGACGGGGGTGATGTCGGCGGCGCGGCCGTCGACGTGGCGGCGGTATGCGCATGCGCTGGTGGTTTGGCTGGAGTTCCTGGCGGTGTTCGGCCGGTCGTGGGATGAGGCGACGCCTGGTGATGTCGATGCGTTCAGAGATTGGCGGCTGACTGATCGGCGTAACGACAGGCGGGTGGCTCCGACGACTTTCGATACTGACCGGGCGGCGCTGAATTCCTTCTACGGCTGGGCGGCGGCGCGTTATGGCGTCGTTAATCCGGTGTCAGGCGTGGCGCGCGGACTGGCGCGGCGCCGGGCGGATGGTGATCAGGGTCCGGGCCGGGGTGCCCGTGACGGGCTGCGGCCGGCGTCCTCAGCGCGGCGGCAGGTGAAGTGCCGCCCCGGCCGCCCTTGGCGCACGCCGCCGCCAGCCACGCCCGCGGGAACCGGCCATCACCCGCCACCGGCATTCCGGCTGATCTCCTGCGGCGCATCGCTGACGCGATCCCCTACCCCTCGCTTCTCAAAGGCTACGTTTCTAGGCGCATGGCTCCACGATGCCAATCTAGTTAAGACCGACTTGCGCGGATCATGGCTACTTGGCCAGAAGCCAAGTTGGAACGCCGTCGGAGAGCATTCATTTACTACGGTGCGGGCCGAGGGCTTGACCGCAATTCAGATAGGTAACAGTATTATCGACGGTCAAACTCGCATTTCTGATGAGTTGAGAGCTCATGTTCAGGAGCTAAAGGCCTGGTGGAGTGCCGGATATCCAGCTGATTCGCGGCCAGTTTGACTGGATTACCGTGATTAGTCTTCAGGGAGATTCTGTTGGACGGGCTACTTTGACACCCTCGTCCCGCCTCGGCACCCCTCGACGACATCTACCACTGGCTATCCATGCCATTGTCTGTACGCGATATATACACCGACTATAGCGACAAGCACTCCTATCACCACCCAAACGGTTGCCGCCTTTGTCCAGCCTGATTCTTCGGCGTTGCTTGAGGGCTCAATATGGGCCGTCCCGCCACTACCCGCTTGCGCAGCCGTAAAAGTTATACTGAGGGTTATTCACGGGGTCGGGCACAAATTAGATAATTGCCGATCTGCGGCGTGTCGCAATGAAAGGCGGTCCGTTTCTCGAAAGAATTGGGTTACCACACTCAATCCAACAGAAACGAACCGCCGACATGTATCATACCACTGGATTCTCCAAGGACGAGATCGTCGACTTGTGCGCCACGGTGAGCACCGTCGAGCTGGAACCCGGGATTAATCATTGGCCGCCTGTTCTCGGGCTGTTCAAGTCGGTGGTAGCGACCCTGACGTACTTGCGCAGGAATCACGTTCAGGCGGAACTCGCGGAATACTTCGGGGTCTCGCAGCCTACGATCAGCCGGGCCATTACGGGATTGACGCCGATCGTCGCGCACATGCTGGCCGATCACGTGCCCGTGGCGGAGGACCTTGATCGGGGCACGCAGTACATCATCGACGGCACCCTGCTCCCGTGCTGGTCATGGCATGATCACCCCGAGCTGTACTCCGGCAAGCACAAGACCACCGGAATGAATGCCCAGGTCGTCTGCGATCTCTACGGAGCGCTGAAGTGGGTCTCGGACCCGGTGAACGGGAATCGCCACGACTCGGCCGCGCTTGAGATTTCCGGCGTGCTGCACGGACTCGATCCCGCGGACTGGATCGGCGACAAGGGCTATATCGGGAACGGCATGCTGACGCCCATCAGGAAACTTCAGTTCCGCGACCTTCTCGACTGGGAAAAGGAATTCAACAAGCAGGTCAACAAGATCCGCTACCTGATCGAGAGGGCCATCGCCAATCTGAAGACCTGGCGAATCCTCCACGTGGACTACCGGCGGCCGCTCGCGAGCTTCGCCGAAACGATCTCCGCTGTCATTGCCCTGGAATTCTACAGGATCGGCTGTGAATAACCCTCACTGTGTCGCTTTCCGCCGCGTAGTACTACATTGACCGCCTGAGCGGCTTGCTCCGACGAAGGCATCGATTCATCATCAGCCATGGTTGCGCGCATCTCACAGACCAACCGAACAAGTGTAGTGCGTATTTGTTCCAATACGCCATCAATCCGCGCGATGCTGACATCCCAATACAGGGCTAGAACCGTCTGGCCTGAACCCTGCAATTGATGATTCATCAGCGTCATAAGCTCGGCTGAGCCAGCCGGGCTCAGCTTGACAGATGTTTCGCCGGAGCGTACCGCGTTCCGCACCAGTCCTTGAAGATCGCCAACGCCATGCGCAAGCTTCAGCTCTTCACTAACGACGTCGTGAGCGACATCCGGCAGTTCGAATGCGCTAATTTGCTGACCTCTCATTTGGCCAGCCACGGTCAGGCCATCAATCTTTAGTGGAACATGAATAGTTCGGTACTCAGGAATCTCATCGTCTCTTCTGAAGCCACTAAGCTCGCTGCTAGCCCAGTCCCGAAGCTCCGCAATGCGGGTCTGGCCGCCTAGTGCAACGCATTTGCGCAAGGTCATCGCGAGCGACACACGGTCATCAAGAGCGTCACGTTCAATCTCAGCCAGTAGGCCTTGTCCTCTTCTCGACATCTACCTATCCTGCCACTCGTTGACAAGATCACATCTAATGCGCGCCGGCGAGTTCCGTTCGCGCCCCCGGCGGGCTGCGCTCTTGCCACATTGGCACGAGGTGGCAGTAGTTAGCGCGGCCGTGGTGGTCGGCGCCGCCTGCGTCGCCGCAATCATGATCTGGCTAGCATGGCGCTACAGGCACCAGTTTGCCAGCGATGCATGACGACAACCCTGACGGCAGTGACCACATCCAGGAGCAGCCATGTACGTCCTTGGGCCGTCGTCCACGTTCCCCCGTTTCAGGCGACGAGGGTTAATGCTCGGCCTGAAGAACGGGCGCTCGCACTCGCCGAGCCGCCTGCCGCTACAAGCTCGGTTCTTGTCCGAGCCCGATGTCCGAGCCCGATCTGGCCCGGACCGCCACACGACGGCATCTACACTGCCGAGGCCGCGCGGCTGCTGCTGACCCTCGGGTGGTGGCTGCTCGTCGGCGGGCTGATCGTCACCTGACCGAAGCGTTCGCCCGGATGAACCTGCTCCGCCATCTGGCCACCTGGCACATCAACTGGGCCAGTGGGCCAGTGGCCTGCTGTGTTGGACGGGCCGGTCGCCTGGATCGGCCCGGGCCTGATCGCTTTCTCGCCTGGGCAATGCGTATCAGCGCCGGTATGCGCGCCGATCTCGGGAGGATGGTGTATTCCCACCCACCGTGACAAGCTCCTCGTCGACCGAGGCGACCCTGATGTCGCGTCCAGTCGAACGGCCTGCCGCCCGACCTGGGGCTCGCAAGGTAGGCCTGGACGGCGTATCGCGAAAGTGTCCGGATCTAGGTTGCGAGTTCCTCGACTCCCTGCTGCTGGCGGGTGACTGGATTCCGCGCACGGGTAGCTATGCGGTGGTTGGCATCACGCTGTCTCATCAGACGCTGAACCCCGCGGACGTGTCCGTGAGACGGTCGGAACTCCAGTGAATCGGGTCGTCAGTGACCGGTGTCTCATGTCCCAGGCGATGCTCGCCAGATGAGACACCTGAAGAGTGCGCTCAGTCCATCCGTCAGGCCAGACAGCGGCCCACCAGGTGGAAGCCAGCGTGTGCGTCATCCGGTGGGCCGCGCGGACGGCAATCGGTCAGGGTCAGCGCTCACGCTGCTACTTGCGCGCCACTCGCCTCTCGGATCAGCGCGCCCAGCCTGCTCAGCTCGCCGTCCAGCGCCGGCACGGTGAAGCCGGGCATGGACGACCCCCAGTGGCGCAATGGCTGCCAGCCGCCGTCCGGTGCCTGGTATTCCGTCTGGTAGATGTAGGTGCGCGTGCTGCCGGTGTACTGATGGTTGAGATAGCGCTTCTCCTCAGTCACGCCCTCTGTGCGGTAGCGGACATTACACCCGGCCAGCGGGCCGAGCAGCTCGGTTGTCTTGGTGCCGGCCGGGCGCTCGTAACTGGCAACCACGCGCCGGTAGACCATGCCGTCTTTCACCATGACGCCCAGCGTGTGGAAGCGGAACGTCTTGACCTTGTCCTTCTTCTTCCCGAACATTGACTCCCACCTCTCCTGAGAGTTCCCTGCCTTCCAAGACTGCCACGGGCGGTGCAGGGGCGGCAGAGCCGAAGGTCCACGATCTCAGCTCTCTCCAGCGCCACTGTTCAGCCGCACCAGTTTCCGGCCAGGCAGCCGGGCACGGCGGACCCTGCCCATCCAGTTCGGCCTGTTCCGTCCCGGCCGCAGCGATCAGCGTGGGAGTGCCTGCCGGTTGCGGCAGGCAATGCTGACCGCCTCCGCATTCTCGGCCAGCCGAGACACGGGCAACCCGGCGGTGGACGCCAGGCAGCTCATCGCAGATCTTGGCCGGGCCCGAGAAGGTGACCGGGCCTGACCGCCAGGTCCCCGAGCGATGGGCAGGCAACCTGAGAGAAGCGGGTCTTGTTCCTGTCGTCCAACTCGAGCACCAGCGAACCAGGCCACGCGTGCGCCGCGCCTGGCCGACGCCATCCCCTCCGAATAGCCATGGCAGCCCCGGACGGCCTGGACGAAGAGCACCGCCTGTTGCCGTGTGAGGCACTCCACGTGCGCCATCTGCCCAGCCAGATATGGCGTGCTGTTCATGTCTCAGTTGCTGCTCGTCAGTTGAGACAACATGCTCTGAGCCGAGCCGACCGACGATCGTGGCGCGGGTCCCTGGTGAGCGGCTTGTCGAGACCGGCGAATGCCGGGCAAATATGGGCTAGCTAGTTAACTCACCACGGCGCTTCTATTGTTAGAGCCCTGCCGGATTATGCCACCAAGGGAGCAATCGGTGCGCCGTTCTGGGAAGTGGCTAGCAGGCCTGGCATCACAGTTGCAGGTTCTGCTGGTGATTGTGATAGCCGTTCCGCTTGCCGTTGTCACAACCTATATCCCGGCGTCTGCCACGGCCCACAAGCTGGTCTGGATCGCCATCGTGGTGATCGCGGTGGTCGTCATATTGCTGCTAGCGCGAGTGCCAGCCGGGGGCCGGCTGGGCGCGGCGAGTTCGGGCAGGTCCCGCCGGCTGCGGACTGGGTGGACCGAGACGAGCTGAAGCAGGTCTTGTCGGCATTGACAGCGCGGGGTGGTAACCCGGTCGCGCTGACGACCGGCCTGGCAGGTGCGGGAGGGTTCGGCAAGACGATGCTGGCGGCGCGAGCATGCCGGGACCAAGCCGTCCAGCGCCGGTTCCCAGGCGGGATCTTCTGGGTGAGCGTGGGCAGAGACGCAGATGACGCGGGTCTGGCGGAACGTATCAGCGACCTCGTGCGAAACCTAGGCGGGGTCGGCCCTGCGTTCTCGACTGTCGAGGGGGCCGGGGAGGCGCTGGCAGCGGCAGCGGCCGGCCGCGGCCCGGTGCTGCTGGTCGCCGATGATGTCTGGACTGAAAGGCAGCTGGCGCCGTTCGTGGCGGCCGGTGCCAGTCGGCTGCTGGTGACCACGAGGCGGCCTTCGGTGCTTGCGGCGGCCGGCGGGCGCCAGATCCGGGTCGACGCGGTGAGTGCAGATGTGGCGCGCAGGATCCTGGGTCGAGACCTCCCAGCGATAGGCCCACAGCTGGAACGCCAACTGTTCGACCTCGCTGGAGGTTGGCCGCTCCTGCTAAGCCTGATCAACCGGCGCCTCGCCGATGAAGTCCGGCGCCATGGCGTCGAGGTCGATGCAGCGGCCAAGGATGCCGTCCGCAGGCTGGCCCTGCCCGGTCGGACAGCCCTGGATATCACCGACTCCGGCAAGCGCGAGACTGCAGTTGCCGCGTCGATCGACTACAGCCTCGACGCGCTGTCCGCTCGCGAGCGGGATCGGTTCATTGAGCTGGGGATCTTCCCCGAGGACACCGAGATCACGCTCGGGGTGGCCGCGCTGCTGTGGCAGGCGACCGGTGACCTCAGTGACGCTGGGGCATGGGCGCTGTGCGACCGCCTCGACGCCCTGTCGCTGCTGTCCCTAGCTGGAGCCGGTGACGGCCGCGTTCTCCTTCTGCATGACGTGGTCCGCGACTTCGCGTTCGCGCGACTGGGCAATCAGCGGCGAGCCATCGTGCACGCAACGTCGGTGGACGCTGCCCGGCCGTTGGCTCGCGCGCCAGAGTCTGGTGCCGCGACCGAGTGGTGGCACCTGCCTGAAGACACAATCGGTGGCTACCTTCTTGGGCACCTTGCTTACCACCTGCAGGCTGCTGGGATGGACGCCGAGCTGGGCCAGGTCGTCTGTGATCTGAGATTTCTAGCGGTCAGGCTCGTCCGCTCCGGGCCGGCTGCGGCAGAAGCCGATCTTGCGCGCTCCGCCGGTGCTGCGCCGGAGCAGCTTCGGCGCGCGATCGCACGGAACGCGCACCTGCTTGGCCCGGCCGAGCCGCCAGCTGCGCTCGCGACCATTCTCACAAGCCGCATCGGGGACCTACCCGAACTCACCGGCCAGTTGCCCGCCTTGCGCGCCGCCCTTGATGTGTGGACCGCCCAGCCACTCTGGCCGCTGCCCGACCAGTCGTCGGATCAGGGCATCCGGGTCCTGGCCGGCCACACGGGAGGGGTGGCCGCGGTGGCGGTCTCGCCGGACGGGAGGTGGCTGGCCAGCGGCAGCGACGACCGGACGGTGCGGATCTGGGATGCGGCGAGCGGGCAGCAGCGCGCCGTCCTGGCCGGCCACACCAGCCGCGTGACCGTGGTGGCGATCTCGCCGGACGGGAGGTGGCTGGCCAGCGGCAGCCACGACGGGACTGTAAGGATCTGTGACACGGCGAGCGGGCAGCAGCGCGCCGTCCTGGCCGGCCACACCAGCCGCATGACCGTGGTGGCGATCTCACCGGACGGGACGTGGCTGGCCAGCGGCAGCGACGACCGGACGGTGCGGATCTGGGATGCGGCGAGCTGGCAGCAGCGCGCCGTCCTGTCCGGTCACACGGGCGGTGTGACCGTGGTGGCGGCCTCGCCGGACGGGAGGTGGCTGGCCAGCGGCAGCACAGACGGGACGGTTCGGGTCTGGGATGCGGCGAGCTGGCAGCAGCGCGCCGTCCTGGCCGGCCACACCAGCCGCGTGACCGTGGTGGCGATCTCACCGGACGGGAGGTGGCTGGCCAGCGGCAGCCACGACGAGAATGTAAGGATCTGTGACACAGCGAGCTGGCAGCAGCGCGCCGTCCTGTCCGGTCACACGGGCGGTGTGACCGTGGTTGCGATCTCGCCGGACGGGACGTGGCTGGCCACCGGCAGCAGAGGGGGGACTGTTCGGGTCTGGGATGCGGCGAGCGGGCAGCAGCGCGCCCCCGCCGTCCGCGCGGCCCGGATTCGGGCGGTGGCGGTCTCGCCGGACGGGAGGTGGCTGGCCACCGGCAGCACAGACGGGACTGTTCGCGTATGGGATGCGGCAAGCGGGCGGCAGCGCGCCGTCCTGTCCGGTCACACGGGCGGTGTGACCGCGGTGGCGATCTCGCCGGACGGGACATGGCTGGCCAGTGGCAGTCCCGATCGGACTGTGCGGATCTGGGACGTTGCGAGCGGGGAGCAGCGCGCAGTGCTGGAGGGCCACGCGGCCCCGATTAGGGCGGTGGCGGTCTCGCCGGACGGGACGTGGCTGGTCACCGGCGGCAGCAGCCGGCGCGTGCGGATCTGGGACGCGGCGAGCGGGCAGCAGCGCGCCGTCCTGTCCGGCCACACGAGCGGTGTGACCGTGGTGGTGGTCTCGCCGGACGGGAGGTGGCTGGCCAGTGGCAGCACAGACGGGACGGTGCGGGTCTGGGACGTGGCGAGCTGGCAGCAGCGCGCCGTCCTGTCCGGCCACACGGACGGTGTGACCGCGGTGGCGATCTCGCCGGACGCGACGTGGCTGGCCACCGGCGGCAGCAATCGGAGCGTGCGGATCTGGGACGCGGCGAGCTGGCAGCAGCGCGCCGTCCTGCGCGGCTACACAAGCGTGACCGTGGTGGCGATCTCGCCGGACGGGAGGTGGCTGACCAGCGGCAGCACAGACGGGACGGTGCGGATCTGGGACGTGGCGAGCTGGCAGCAGCGCGCCGTCCTGTCCGGCCACAGGAGCCGTGTCACTACGGTGGCGATCTCGCCGGACGGGACATGGCTGGCCAGCGGCAGCCACGACGGGACTGTACGGATCTGGGACGTGGCGAGCTGGCAGCAGCGCGCCGTCCTGTCCGGTCACACGAGCGGTGTGAGCGCGGTGGCGATCTCGCCGGACGGGACATGGCTGGCCAGTGGCAGTCACGATCGGACTGTGCGGATCTGGGACGCGGCTACCGGCGAGTCTCTGGCCAGGCGGCCGCATTTCCCGATCATGCGCGCCGACGGAGGTATTCGGGCTTGCACGTGGACGCACCTACGCCTGTATCTCGCGGGCGACCGGGGTTTGTATGGGTTGCTGCCAGCCTCACCCGACGGCCGACGAGCCGCCTCGGGAGCGTCAACTAGCGGTAGTTAGTTCATCGGCAGCGGGTACGAATCGGGCCGTCGTTCGAAGAGAGGCTGTTGTCTCATCCGTCGGTCATAGTTGAGACACCGCGAGCGTGGCGTCACGGTCGAGCATGCCGGATGAGCTCGGCAATACAACCGTGGGCGGCAGTGTCGTGACCGGCCGGGCAGCGGATGGCCGAGCGGGTCGTCCAACCGTTCTCGAGATCTCGCAACCTAACTCCGGATTCGCAAGATCCCTCGCGACTTAACCCTGGACATCGCAATCTTCGGCTGGACAGGACACCTGACCCAGCTCTCCGAGCGGGTCGGGGTCAGCGTCGTCAACTTGTCCATCCTCAAGAACGGCCACGCCACGGACTTCGCAACCTTCGGCTAACACGAATTTCCCGGCCACCTGATGTGGACATCGCGGGCAACGTCACAAATGCCGCAGCCTCGTTGCTGGTCCGAAAATAAGACCTCAGCTGGGCGCGCGGCAGCGGCCGGCGGCGCGTCAGCGCCGACGGGCTCGGGGTAACGGTGATGGCGATTTACCCGGCTGCGGCCAGGAGCTCGCCGGTGTCGGGGTTGATGGCCTGGATGGTGACCTTATAGCCGAGGCGTTCGAGGCTCTTGACGTGGTTGCGGGCCTGGCGGCGGGTGTGCATGCGCTGTTCGTAGTAGTCGGGGCCGAGGTCCTGGTAGGTGGCGTCGGGGTCGGCGAGCAAGGCGTGCACGCTGGTGAGCATGGAGTTGCCGGTCGCTGCCAGTGCCTTCTTTTTCGGCATGCGCTTAGCCAGCCGCCGGTACCTGGCGCCCAGGAACGACTGGGTGCGGCTGGTGCTGATCGCGGCCTCGCCGAGGGCGGCGCCGAGGTAGGGGTTGCCGCGGCCGGTGGAGTTGCTGCCCTTGCGTTTCCCGGCTGATTGCTTGACCTGGGGTGACCATCTGGCCCAGGAGACCAGGTGGGAGGCGGTGGGGAAGACGGTCATGTCGGTGCCGATCTCGGCGATGATGTCCTGGGCGCAGATCGTGCCGATGCCGGGGACGGCGTCGAGCTGGGTGATCTGGTGCAGGTAGGGCTCGGCCAGTGCCTCGATCCTGGCGGTGAGCTCGGTTATCTGGGCGGTGTAGTGGTCGATGGTGGTCAGCATCATGGCCAGCACGGCGGCGTGCTGATCGGTGAAGAAGGAGCATTCCAGTGCTTCCTCCAGCCGGCGGATCTTGCTGCGCATGGTGCCGCGGGCCAGCTGGGCCAGGGCCCGGGGGTCGCGCTGGCCGGCGGCGAGCGCGTTGAGCATGTCCCGGCCCGAGACGCCGTGGATGTCGGAGATCACGCTGGACAGTTTCAGGTGCCCGTCTTCGAGCAGTTTCTCTACTCTCTGCTTCTCGGCGGTGCGGGCCTGGGTGAGGTGGCGGCGGTACCGGGTGTGGGTGCGGAGCCTGCGGATCGGCTCGGGCGGGACGAAGCTGGAGGAGATCATGCCCCGCTCTACGATCTTGGCGAGCCAGATCGAGTCGGCCCGGTCCGTCTTGGGCCTGCCTGGCAGTGCCTTGACCTGCGCGGCGTTGTACAGCTGGCAGTCTTCTCTGAACTTGGACAAATAGGTCAGAGGAGTTGATTGAGCAGCGTTCCCGGGCGTCGGTTTCGCAGCGGGCAGTAGCCCGCAGCGCAGGCCCGCGGCGGCATGCGGGAGGTCTGATGTGGTCATGGTGCTTCCCCGGCGCTGGTGATGCTGGGGCCCGCGGTGCCGGTGAAAGCGGGCATGCCGAGGTGGGTGCCGGCGCTGCGGCGGGCGATGAGCCCGTCGACCTGGGCGAGTTTGGCGTTCGCGGCGGCCAGGCTGACGTTGAGTCCTTCGGCTTCTCCGAGCCAGCCCTCGCGGCGGGCCTCGTCGATGCGGGCGAGCAGGTTGTCGCGGATCTCGAGGATCCGGGAGCGCTGCTGTGGGTCAACGCGGAGCAGGGAGCACCGCAGGCAGCTGTGCTCGTGTATGCAGCTGGTCGAATAGGCTCTGCCGCAGGTTCCCAGGGCAACGCGGCGGCGTTCGAAATGGCCGAGGAATTCCTCCCATTCCTCGTCGGTGGGGCTGCGGTATTCCTCGCCGGGCCGCAGCGCCCGGCGGCGGGCGATGAATGCCCGGTGACCATTGATGACTTCTTCGGGGTATACGGCTTTGTAATGCATCGTGGTGTTTATGTCTTTGTGCCCGACCACGAGCTGGGTGATGTGCGGCGGCATGCCGTTCATGATGGCGTCGGTGATGAAGAGCCTTCTCAGGTCGTGGGGGCGGAAGATGAGGGGCTGGCCGCTGGCGTCGGTGATGCCAGACTCGGTGAGGGCGTCTTTGAGCATGCCGCGGATGGCGCCTTGGGTGATGGGCCGGTTCTCAACTCGCAGGCGGCGCTGGAACAGCAGTGGCGCGGGCGGGTTCCAGGTGCGCTCGTGCCGGTCGTAGTCGATCACGAGCGGGACCGCGCCGGTGGCGTCGCGGATGCGGGACACGATCGCCGAGAGGACGTCCGCCAGCTCTGGTGATATGACCAGGAGCCGCTCGGTATCGGTCTTGGACGGGGCGATGTGCAGGAGCGGGATGAGCTCTCCGGTAGACGGCAGGGTGTACTGGACGAAGCTGTGATGGCTGAGCTCTTTCAGCTCCTCGATTCGCAGCCCGGTGGCGCGGAGTACTTCGACGGTCGCCCAGGTCCAGAATCCCCGGTGTTCTTCCAGGGTGAGGTCCCGGCGCTGCCCCGTTTGCGGGTCCTCGGCCCGGATCCGGGCGCCTGCGTGCCGGGTTGTGGCGGAGCGGCGGAGCCGCTGGCCGGCGCTGGTGAGTTCCTGGCCCGGCGCGGTCTGCCGGGCGGCTGCCAGCCGTTGCGCGGTCTCCCGCCGTCGCTGGTCAACGGCGGCGACCAGGACGGGAAGGACAGGCATCTGCTCGCGGGTGCGCTGGTCCATCCGGGACTTAACGTGCTGGCGTTCCTTGGCGTGGGATGCCTCCTCCAGCCGGATCGGGCAGGGCACCACCCATGGCCCCCAGCGGGCCGGGTCTTCGGTCGCCCAGTGCGCGATGTCCAGGTAGAAGGCGCGCACGACGGTCAGGCAGTTCAGCGCGCCGGCCCGGGGCCGGGTGCCGGCCTTGGTGGTGACCACCTGGACCCGTTTCTTCCAGGCCGCCACGGCCGCCGGGGTGAGCCGCAGATCGCTGATGCCGGCGTGGTGGAGTTCGAGGTCTTTCCAGAACAGCCGCCCGAGCTGGTAGGCGAGGTGGCGAAGGCTGCTGTGGTCGAGCCCGGTCTGGCGTTCGCGCAGGTAGTCCACGAGCAGATCCCGGACCGGGTGGCAGGCGACGTCGTAGCGGCCGATGAGTTCCTCGATCGTCAGCTGGCCGCGGGTGCGGAACACCCGCACCGTGCCGGGGGCGTCGCCGGGGAACACGCCGAGGGTGTGAAGCGCCTGGTAGAAGCTCAGGTTGTTGCGCATGCGCCGGCTGCCGGGCCCTTCCCTGGAGACGCATTCCAGCAACTCCAGGCAGTCGCCGGCGACAATGTCGCGGACACCGCCGCCTTTGGCTGCCATGATCGTGGCGATCCGGCACAAGACCTCCATCCTGGTTGCAGGCGGGAGCATGTCCGTCGATTGCTCGGTGCCGTCCTTGAGCAACGCGCTCAGCTCGGCGAACGCGCCGGGGTCGCGCAGCCGGGCCATGTCCGCGGCAAGGTAGCGGACCGTGGCGCGGGCGGTGAGCCAGTGCAGGGACGGGCGGATCACATCCGCGCAGATCAAGGTCCGCAGGGCGCCGCCGAGGTTGAGGTAGGAGTCCTCGGTGAATCCGATCTCCTTTGAGCGGATCCAGTCCATCACCAGCGCCCGCCAGGCCGCGGTTCCCGCGGCGGCTTCGGCTCCGCTGGCATTCCAGCGTTCCTGCCAGGTGACGCCGGGCTGGTCGGACAGCCAGTCCAGCGTCCGCCGCAGCCCGCGGCGGCGCTGGGCCTGACTGTTGGGGCTGGCATCAGGAAGGAACGGAGGTGCGAACAGGCGCTCCAGGACCTGCTCGCGTGTTTGCTCGGTAGCTGGCCACGTGGCCGGCCTCGCGCGGGGCGGGAAGCGGATCAGCAGCCCGGCGACGTCTTCGGCCGGCCGGGCCGGCAGGCCGGGCTTTCTGGCTGCCGCAGACGGGAGGCCGGCGTGGCGGTGCCGGCCCTTGACGCTGGTCATGGCTGGTCCCGGCGGAACAGGATGTCCAGTGACTCCGGCCGGTATCGCAGCGGCACCCGGCTCTCATCAGGCTGGTGACCTGTGCGGCCGGAATGGCGGGTGTGGTGCGCGATGATGCTGGCGATCACCTCCTCGGCCGGGGCTGACAGGTAGATCTGAGTAGTCGACAGGTGCGCATGGCCGAGGACCCACTGCACATCAGTGAGTGGCATGTCCGGATCGCGGGCCATCCGGTAGGCGGCTGTATGGCGCAGGTCATGAAGCGTCCAGTTCGCCCCGAGCGCGGCGTTGGCCCGGGTGAACATGGCCCGCGCGGCATGGTAGGTCAGGGGCCGGAACGGGCGCCGCAGCGTCCACCACAACGGCTCATCGCGTCCCGCCGGGACCAGGCCGCGTGCTTGCGCCTGGTAGAGCCGTAGCCACACGAACGCGTCCGGGGATGCCGGGAGCTGCTGCATCGCCCGGGTCCCCTTCCGGATCACGGTGATCAGCTGCTGGCCGGGATCGGCGTCGGCCTGCCGGGCACCCAGCAGTTCCGATGCCCGCGCGCCGGTGGAGATCCAGAACGCCACCAGCGCCCGGTCCCGCAGCGACGGCAGCTGCGCGAACAGCTCGTCGAACCTCTCATCGGGGATGCTGCGCGGGAGCCGTTGCTGCAGCCGGGGCCGGAACTGGCCGGACCGCTGCGTGCGGTCCGGTTCCATCGGATTGCGGTGGGCGTTCGCGCCCCGCCCCCTGCGGCCCCGGTCCAGCGGGAAGGGGTTGACGATCGGGCCGGTGCCGGCATCGACGTGGAAGTCGTAGAAGTGCCGCAGCACGGTCTCGCAGTGCGCAGTCGTCGCGGGCGCATACCCGGGACCTGGCGACGGCTTACCGGTGACCGGGTTCGGTGCCCCCGCCGTGCGCGTCCGCGAAACGGGCTTCGCCTTGCGCTGCCCGCGGGCGGGCTTGTCGGCCAGCTGCAGGCGGCGGGCGAAGTCACGAGCCTCGGCCCGGGTCACCTGTTCCCACGCCATATCGATCGCCCAGAGGAACCGGAACCACCGGAGCAGATCCATGCCGTAAGAACGCTGTGTCGCCGCGGCCCGCCCGGCAGCCTGGAGATCCTTCAGGTAATCCGCGACGGGCTGGACCATCTCGCCGGCCGGATCCACCAGCCGGTAGGGTTCCCACGGATCGCCGGTCGTCAGCAGCGCGCCCGCCCGCGGGACCGCGATCATCGCCAGGTCCCGGCCAGGCTCCCCCGATCCGATCATGGTCCGGGACCGTAACGCCACCAGCCCGGACCCGTCCGCTGAACTGGGAAGACAGCCCCGGTAGTTCAGTCAATAGGTCGAATCCGCGTGATTCGAGCAGGAAGAACACCGGTTTCCAGTAGTCGCCGGTGGCCTCCATGCCGACCGCGGTGACGCCCCAGCAGGCCAGCCAGTCGCCCAGCGACTCCAGCTCGCGCCGGGTGGTGCCGAAGGTCCGGGTCTCCTGCTGGCGGCGGCCCGGAGTGGTGTCGGACGGCACCCGGATGGTGACCTCGACCTCGGACTTGGCGATGTCCAGGCCGGCGACCCGCTGCACGAACAGCGGCTCGTCGTGCACATCTTGCATCGGTGGCTCCTACGATGAGAGGGCAGTTGCGGGCGCGGTCGTTCGCAGGAGCCAGGGGCAAGCGGGAAATCTGGTCCGCGGGCTCGAAGCACCATTTAGCGGCCCTGAAGGTTGGCTCCCGGCGTCAGACTCTTATACGGGGTCAGGCCCGCCAAGCAAGGACGACGTCAGCGAACGACCGCGCCACACTCTCTCAAACCACCTCGCGCCCGCGCGCGAGCATCCCCCTGCACTGGTCTGCCCGAACAACAGCGCGACAGCGCCCGGCGCAGCCGGGCTCCCGTGTAACGGCGGGTCAGCCGCACAAATTTTCACGCCGTAGCGGCGTCACCCAGGGCACGGACGACTCTTATCCACAGCTTTCACACCGAGGCATTGCAACGTGACGGACGTTAATGATCTTGCTCGGGACTGAGCAAGATCATTAACCCGCCGCTTGCACGGCAGGGCGTCTCGGCTGGCCATTGCTGTGAGCCGGGGAGTTGGTGCTGGGATGGGGGCTTTCGGGTCGCTGTCGCCCGGCTATGACCCTGGCTATTTGCTGCGTGAGTCGAGCAAGGGCGCGGAGGGTTATTACTTATCGGCGGTGGAGGAGATCGGCGAGCCGCCTGGGGTGTGGACCGGCCGGGCCGGACCAGCGCTGGGCCTGCCGGCCGGCGTCGAGGTCGAGCCGGCCGTGATGCAAGGGGTGTACGGGGAGCTGCTGGACCCGCGTCATCCGGCTTTCGCCGATCCGGCGGTCCCGGTTCAGGACAAGACTCGCCTCGGGGCCGAGCCGCGTCAGTACAAGAGCGCCGCGGCGATCGAGGCGGACCTGCTGGCCAGGGAACTCGACGCGACGCCGGAACGGGCCGGGCAGCTAGCGATCCAGGCCCGGAAACAGGCCCGCGCGGCGGTGATGTTCTTTGACTTCACGTTCAGCGCTGACAAGTCCACGTCGGTGCTGCATGCCAGCTTGCAGGCCGCAGCGCTGCGTGCCGAGCACGAGCGCCGGGCCGAGGAGGCGGCGCATTACGCGGGCCTGGCCGATGAGGTCGAGTCCGCGGTTCGCGCGGGAGCGGCGGCGGCGCTGGAGTACCTGCAGGATGAGGCCGGGTACAGCCGGGCCGGCTACCACGGCGCGGTCCCGCGCGACGAGCACGGCCGCCCGCTCGTCGGGCACCCGACTGGCCGGTACGTCGACGCGCATGAGTGGTTGGTCGCGTCGTTCCTGCAGCACACCAGCCGGGACGGCGACCCGCAGCTGCATGTCCATAACGCGATCTTGAACCGGGTGCCGTGCGGTGACGGCGAGTGGCGCACGATCGACTCCCGTTGCCTGCACAAGGCCCGCGCGGCGGCATCGGCGGTCGGCGGCCGGGTGATGGACGAGCAGATCGCGCGGCGTCTGGGTGCCGCGTACGCGCAGCGGCCGGACGGGCACGGCCGGGAACTGACGGGGGTGCCGCAGCGGGTCAAGGACTTGTTCAGCAGCCGGCGGGCGGCGATCACGGCCGGGGTCGCCGGGCTAGCGGCGGAGTACGAGGAGCGGCATGGCCGGGCGCCGTCGGCGCGGGCGCTGTTCTCGATGGCGCAGTACGTGACGCTGGACTCGCGCCGCGCGAAGCCCCGCCACGAGCACGCGGTGCCCCGTGCGGTGACTCTGGCGGGGTGGGAGGCGGAGATGCGGGCGGCCGAACTCGGCGCGCTGGCCGGCATCCCGGCTCAGGTGATCGCGAGCCTGGACCCGGGCACCGCGCCAGGGATCGGCGCGCTCGGCGAAGCTGAACTGCGCCGGATCACCACTGCGGCTGTGGCTGAGGTGCAGGCTGCGCACGCGGTGTGGGGCCGTTCCCAGCTGCTGGCCGCGATCGACGCGCAGCTGCCTGGCTGGCTCGGCGGCCTGGATGCGGCCTCGGTGCGGGCGCTGCTGGACGAGCTGACCGACCAGGCCCTCGCAGGCGGGCACGGCGTGGTGTGCCTGGAAGCCCCCGAACTAGTAGAGACGCCGCAGGTGCTGCGCCGCGCGGACGGGCGCAGCGTCTACTGCCCGCATGACCGCGCCCTGTACACCACCCGCCCGCAGCTCGAAGCCGAAGAGCAGCTGCTCGCCGCGGCCGCCGGGCGGGGCGGCCCGGCCGCCAGCGCCGAGGATGCGGCGGCCCTGCTTGGCGGGACGGTGGCCGAGCTTACGGCTTTGCCCGGCCGGGCCGCGCGGGGCGACCTGTACAGCGAGTCCGTCCCGCCATCACCTGGCCGTACGTGGGCGGGCGGGCTGCGCGATGACCAGGCCGCCGGCGTGTACGGGATCCTCACCAGCGGACGCCCGGTCGACGTGCTGATCGGCCCGGCCGGCACCGGTAAGTCCCGCACCATGGGCACCCTGTCTGACCTGTGGCGCCAGCTCACCGGCGGCGACGTCATCGGGGTGGCGACCGCCGAGAATGCCGCCCAGGTCCTGGCCGCCGAAGGTGTCGGCACCGCCTACAACATCGCGATGTTCCTGACCCTGAGCACCACCCGGCCGCTCCTCAAGCCCGGTGACCTGCTCGTCGTCGACGAGGCCAGCATGGTTACCACCAGCCATCTCACCGCCCTGCACCAGCTCGCGGCCGCCGCCGGCGCGAAGGTCCTGCTCACCGGTGACCCGGCCCAGCTCCCCGCGATCGGCGCCGGCGGCGCCCTGGCCATGATCGCCCGCCAGTGCGGCTGCTACCAGCTCACCGTCGTCCAGCGCATGACCCAGCCCTGGGAACGCGACGCGTCGCTGCGCCTGCGCGCCGGGGACTCCTCCGTGCTCGCCGACTACGACCGGCACGGGCGCCTGCTGGAAGGCACCGCCGAGGAGATGGAGACCGCCGCCTACCGGGCGTGGCTCGCCGACCACCTCGACGGCAAGGACAGCCTGCTCATCGCCCGCACCAAGGAACAAGCCGCCGAGCTGAGCCGCCGCGCCCAAGCTGACCTGGTCGCCCTCGGCCTCGTCCAGCACGGCGGCATCGCTCTCAGTGACTCCAACGCCGCCGGTGTGGGCGACCTGGTCCAGGCACGCCACAACGACCGCCGCATCCGCGACCACGACGGCAGGTGGATCGCCAACCGCGACGTCTGGCGGATCCGGGCCGTCCGGCGCTCGCCGCTGTCCGGCCAGAACGTCGTTGTCCAGCGTGACCTCGGCACCGAATCCGGTGCCGGTGACCAGGCCTGGGGCGCTCCGTTCGAAGTCCCGCTCCAGTACTTCGCAGATCACGTCGTGCTCGCCTATGCGACCACGGTGCACGCGGCCGAGGGGCGGACGGTCGACACCTGCCATGCCCTGGCCGGGCCAGGGCTGAGCCGGGCGCTGCTGTATGTCGCGCTGAGCCGCGGCCGGCACGCGAACCACGGCTACGTCATCACCGAGCCGGGGACTGCGGACCTTCGGCCCGGCGCCGCGCCTGCCAGTCCCCTGACCGCGCCTGGCCCGGCACTTCCGGGTCAGGCGGAAGCACCTGTCCTCGCCGCCGGCGCGGAGCGGGGCGCGCTGTGGGCGCCGCCCGCTGACCGGTTCAGCGTCCTGACCGACGTCCTGGAGCAGGACGAGGCCGACCTGCCCGCCCTGGAGGTGCTGGGCGCTGAGCTTGACCGCGCCGGTCACCTGGCGCACCTAGGCGCGATCTGGGCCGACCTCGTCGGCCGGGTCGTCGCGGACCGCTACGACTCCATAGTGAGCCGCGAACTCAGCACTGCTGACTACGGCCGGTACGCCGGGGCGGAGGCCCGCGCCACGCTGCACCG
This sequence comes from uncultured Actinomycetota bacterium, assembly GCA_963850875.1. Classification (GTDB taxonomy): domain Bacteria; phylum Actinomycetota; class Actinomycetes; order Streptosporangiales; family Streptosporangiaceae; genus Chersky-822. Next base: position 616,879 of record CAWKNA010000001.1, on the reverse strand, counting down.
CCAGGTCCGCGCCGCCGAGCTGGCCGGCCATGACCCGGCGGAACTGCTGCACCGGGCCGTGCGCCTGCGCCCGCTCGACGACTCCTCCGGCCGGGGGCGGGCGGAGGACGTTGCCAAGGTCCTGGACTCGCGGGTCCGCGAACTCGCCGGCCGCGACGCTCCCCGCCCGGCCACCTACGCCGAGCGCACACCACCAGCTGGTGACCCGCAGATCGGCCGCTACCTGCACGAACTCGCCGCACTCATGGACCAGCGGACCATCGACCTCGGCAACCAGGCCGCCGCCAGCCCGCCGGCCTGGGCACTAGACCACCTCGGCCCGGTCCCCGACGACCCGCTGCGACGGCAGGAATGGGCCGTGCGTGCCGGGACAGCCGCCGCCTACCGGGAACGGTACGGCCGCGCCGACCCGCGTGATGCGATCGGGCGCGAGCCCGCCGCGCCCGAGGCCCGAGCCGACTGGCACGCAGCCCGCGCCGCGCTCGGCATCACGCGCGAGCAAGCCCAAGTCGCCGCCGCGAGCACCGGCGAGCTGTGGGCACGCCGGGCCCGTTTACGAACGGGAACTGGCCTGGGCGCCACCGCACGTCGGCGCGGACCTGCGCGCCACCTCCCTCGCGCGCCGCGAGCACGCCACCCAAGTCACGCTCATTCGCGCACATGCCCGCACCGCCGACCCACATGAGCGCACCGAGCGTCTCGCTCGCGCGCAAGCACACCAGCAACTCGCCGACAGCCTCGAACGCCGCGAGGCGATCCTGTCCGACATCGACGCCCAGCGCGCCCGCTGGCATGGCGCCACCGCGCAGGCGCGAGCGGACGCGCGGGACGCCACCGAAGAACTGCGCCGCCGGCTCCCCGATACCGACCCGCGCCCCTTCCACGACCAGCAACGCGAACGCACGCGGTCAGCTGAGCGCGCGCAGCCACAGGACCGCCGGCGCGCTGCGAGCCCGGCTCACCCCGAGTTCACCAGCGCCGACCTGCACCGCTCAGCCGAACTAGCCGACCTGGCGCGGCGCACGCTCGACACACGCCACCAGCACGCGCAACGCAACGCCGAACGCGAGCGGCAACGGCAAGCCGACGAGCCGTCCCCCAGCCGATGGCCCCGCCGCGACCCCGGCTACGACTACGACGCCATGCGCCGCCGCCACGCCGAACGCACCCCCGCCCAGGTGGCCGCACAGGACTTCCCCACCCCGATCCCCGACCTCACCCGCCGCAACTGGCTAGAACCCAGCCAGCACGAACCCGGCTGGCATCATCCTCGCGAGGCCGAACGCGACGAACCGGAGGCCGCCCTGTGACCGCCGTCACCCATCGGGAGGCTGCCGCCCATTCCCCCAAGTCCCACGAGATCAGGTGCCGGTGCGGGGTCGAGTTCGGAGAGAGACCGCGCGAGGGGCGGGCCGACCTGAAGACGCGGCATGGCCATGCGCCAGGCGCCGGCCTACCAGATCAAAGTCTCCGCGCGCATGACGCTGCGAATCCCGGGCAGCCGGACGGCGGGCCGCCGAGGATCGTCAGCAGCGCTTCGACGTTCCGGGGCTCGCGGTGGTAGCGGGAGACCTGGCGGCGCAGGGCGTCGATCACGTCGGCTGGACGCAGGTCGAGCTGGTCGAGCAGGAAGGTGTCCTGGCTGACGACCTCGACATCGAAGCGGCTGACCGCCTCTCGCGGGAAGTCGCGGAGGTTCTCGGTGACCAGTGCCTCAGCGCCGCCGTGTACCGCGGCGGCCAGAACGTGACGGTCCTTGGGATGGTTGGTCAAAGCGGGGATGAGCATTTCGTATCCGGTCACCAGCGCATCAGGGAAGGCCTCGTTCATCTGCTGGAGCCGATGCGTGACCTGCTTCTCGGCCAGACCCCGCCGGGCTAAATTCCGCTCCAGTTCGACCATCACCGCGGGTGACCACAGCGGGCGGTAGATGCCGGCCTCGGCGGTGCTCAGGAGCGTGTCGCACAGATACGGCTTCAGAAGCACGCACGTGTCCAGAAAGGCGGGAAACACCACGGCTACCCAGCCGCCAGGTCATCGCCGACGGGCCGGCGATCGAAAGCAGCTGCCTCAGGCAGGTCATAGAGCCCGGCTGCCTCCGAATCGGCCACCATCTGGTCCAGCACAGCCCCGCGATGGCGACGGGAGCGCTGCTGGTAGGCCAGGAGATCCGCGAGCCGGACGCGCCGATGCCGCCCGGGCTTGTCAAAAGGAATCTCCCCGGACTCCAGCAATCGCACCAGCGTCGGCCGCGACACGCCGAGCACCTGCGCGGCCTCGCTCGTGGAGAGCACGGTCTGGTGCGGCGCGACCGTGATCGCAAGCCCTTCAGACAACGCCGAAACGACCTCGCGGAGCACCTCGTACACTTCACCGGGCAGCTCGATCCTCGTGCCATCCGGGCCAGTCAGCGTCGCATGTCCGGCAGTCCTGGAGCCGAGCAGCGCCAGCGCATCCTGGAGCCCCTCACGGTGCTCGGGCGGCAGCACGGTGCGCTCCGTCATCGCGGTCATGTCTCAAGCCTATCGCCTGAAACGAACGAAACGAAAGTGATCGAGCCCTTCGGCTTCATGTGGACCTGACGATCCTGGTCACGCTCGCTGATGCGGTGGTCAGGACAAGCCTGGAGGCGAAGGCAGCCCGAGCATGTAAGCGCTAACGACATGGCGTTGCCAGTCGGCTCGCGTACATAACTTTGTAGCGCTCCACGAACGCCGCGCTGATGCCGTTGGTCCGAGTGCGTACCGATCAACCCGGAGGGTGATGTCGGTCGTCTCACGTGCTACCGGGCGCTGTTGCTCTCGCGTTCTTGCGGCTCGTCCCGCTCGGCCTCGTTGATTCTGAACCGGAGCGCGTGAACGTCGTGCGCCGCGACGATGCGCACGTAGTCACCGCCGGACTCGCGCAGTACTGCTATCCACTTTGCTCCGGGAGGGACGGGCTCGATCTCCCAGTGTGCGCCGAAGTCGCGATACAGCTTCGCGAGGCTTGCGTCACCGTGCATGACGCGCCTCGTCCTGGTCCAGCGCATCGCGCAGTTCGGCAAGATCGGCCGTGATCATGGTGTGCAGGCCGGGGTCAAGACCCTTGATCCGCTCGGCTATCCAGCGGCAGCCGAGCCAGCCGACCTCCGCGACGCGGAAGCGGAAGGCCGGGTAGCGAGCATGCAGCGAGCCGAGCGCCATGGCGATGTCGTCATGGCGCAGGTCGGCCACGTCAGCTAGTTCGTCAAATACGGGTAACTCGGGCGCCACCGCATGCCTCCTGACCTCACCTAGAGATGTCAACGGACTGCGGGTGACGGGAAGCCACGGACCGACTCAGGAGCGACTATGACTGGTAGCGTTCGATCAATCGACCGGCCGCGCGGGCACCGCAATCAGCCCGGCGATTGTCACCGGAGGGCCATGACCGCCAGCCCCGGCCAGCGGAAGTACCGCGCCATCGCCACCGCCCTGCGCGAAGCGATCGAGCGCGGCGACTACCCGCCGGGCTCGCGGCTGCCCGGCGAGAACGACATCATGCGCGGCTACCAGGTAGCGCGCATGACCGCCCGGCAGGCCCTCGCAGTCCTGATCAGCGAGGGCCGGGCAGTCGCGCGCAAGGGAGCAGGCGTCTACGTCCGCGACTTCCGCCCGGTCGTCCGCGACGGCATCACGCGGCTGACCGGAACCTGGGCCGACGGGCGCTCGATCTGGTCCGCCGATATCGAAGACCGCGACCTGGCCGTAGACCATGTTGAGGTCACCCGCCAGGAACCGCCCGACCGCATCCGTATGCTGCTCGACCTGCCCGACGACGAGCACCAGTCCGTCGTCCGGCGCAGGCGGTTCGTGCTCGACGGCAAGCCGGTCCTGCTATCCGCTTCTTATCTGCCCGCCAGCGTCGCGGCCGGAACCCGCATCGAGCAGCCGGACACCGGGCCCGGAGGCACCTACGCCCGGCTGGCGGACGCGGGCTATGCACCCGCCCAGTTTCGCGAAGAACTGCGAGCACGCATGCCCGAACCAGGCGAAGCGGAGCGCCTGAGCCTGCCCGCCGGGACTCCGGTCGTCGAAATCGCCCGGATCGCCTACACCGCCGCCGGCCGCATAGTCGAAGTCAATGAGATGATCGCAGACGCCTCGGCCTACATCTTCCGCTACGACTTCGGCACCGAATGAGCAAGCGAAACGATCATGCTAGTTTCGCCAAGCCCTAATAGCGGTTCTTCCAGATCCGCAACGCGGTACCTCGATCTCGCGCATCATGCCTCCGCGCCCGCCGCCGCAAGCTGACGACGCAACCCTCCACAGGCGGCGGGCCCTCGACGCAAGACGACGCGCCGCGCGGCAACGCTGGATGCGGACAGGGCTTTTCTCGCCGGAAGGCGTCACAGATGAAATCCCATACTGCTCTTAGCATCGTCTGGATGGGTCGTGCTGCGGCGCTGCCCGTCGCGCGTAGAGAGCGAGAGTCATGGCGCTATCGGCGTTACTGGTCTCCGAGGTGACCCGGCAGCGGCTGGGCGATGACGGCCTGTTTGATCTGGCTAGTTGTTTGTGGGCGGTGGACTGCCAGTCCTGCGGCCGGTTCCTGGGCGATGACCCGCCCGTGCTGTTTGTCGATGACCTGGCCGGGCAGGCGATCGCGTCGCTGCATCACCAGCGGTGCCGCCCGCCGGCGTGGAACGACTCGATGACGGTCATAGCCGGGTCCGGGCAGTACACGACGTTCGTGGCCAGGATGCTCCTAGTCCCTGTGATCAGCGATCACCGCGTCGAACGAGCGTGCCCGCTGATGGTGGTCAACCCCGGCCTGGAATGCGTTCACTTGCAGCGCGCCCAGGACGGCAGCTGGCAGCTTGGGCACAGCCAGGCGCTGGCCGGCGCGGGCCTGGTCCGGCCAGGACCGGAACTGCGGCTCGGCGTTCCCGCCGACGGCCTGGTCACGTGCGTCACGGAGTCGTCTGTCGCAGTGGTTGTCCAGGTTCCGCCGTTCACCGTCTATGATGCGCCAGCCGATGAGCGGGTTCTGGACCGTGCCCTGGGCGGCGTGCTGACCGTGGTGACGCACCGGCTCAACCCCGGCGACTTCACCCTCGACGAGCTGGGCGAGGCCCTGGCCGATCCGCGGACGCTGGCCGGGTGGGCAGGCCTGCACGGCACTCGCCACAAGCCGCCGCGCCGCAGGTTCCGGCTACGCGCGGAAGTCTTCGTGCTGGACTCGGTCACCTTGTACGGGATCGCCCGATGAACCAGGCACCGCGCCGCCAATCTCAGGTTGCGGACGTGAGTTTCGAGGCTGTCTACCGGGCTGAGCGTTCCAAGTTGATCCGGTACCTGATGTCGATGGGTGTCGGTCAGCACCAGGCCGACGACGCCGTGCAGGCGGCGTTCGCCCGTGCCTACGGCTGCTGGGATCAGATCCGCGCGCCGCGGGCGTGGCTGTACAAGGTCGCGCTCCGCGAGTCATACCGGGTCCACGCCAGCGCCGGCCGGCGCGAGATCCCGGTCGGCGACTTATTGCCTGACGCGGCCAGCGCGCCCGACACCGGCGACCTGGTCGTCTTGAACGAGGAAGAAGAACGAGTCCGCGCCGCCCTGGCAGCACTGCCCGGCAGGCAGCGGCAGGTCATGGCCTTAACCCTCGCCGGATTCTCTCCGGCGGAGATCGCCGCCGAGCTGGGCTGCGACCCGGCCGCGGTCCGGCAGAACCAGGTCAGGGCCCGCGACAACCTCGCCCGGCACTTGGGCATCGACAGGAGGACAAACCGATGACCGGACACCAGCCCGATCGCGACGGCCACGACGACGCCGCGCTCGACAACCTCGTCGACGCCGCGATGAGCGGGATACTCGCCAAGCTGGAAGCTGACTTCGACCCCGACGCCGGACTGGCCGACATCTACGCCCGCGACGGCGCAACGCATACCGGACCTCGCCATGTCTTCCCGCCCCCGGCAGAACGGCGACGGGAAAGCACCGGCAGCAGCCGGCTGGAAGAAGCCTGCGACCAGATCGACCTGCTCACCGCCTGGCTCGGTGACCTCATCCGAGTCGGACAGCGGGCCCCGCTGGGCGGATCAAGCTACCTGGAACTAGCCCGCGACAGCCTCGTGCAACTCCGCGCCGGACTAGGCAACCGCACCATGGCCAGGCCAGAAGCCCAGCGGCTCACCACCGACATCTCGAACCAACTCGGCCACGCCGACCAGATCCTGCGGTCCCGGCACGCGACCACGCTCGACCACCTGGCTAGCCAAAGCCCCAGCAGTAGCGGCGACGACGTGCTGACCGATCAGGTCCGCGTCCTGCGCGAGATGGTCATCCGCCTGTACGCACCCGCCGGACCCGACCCATCCCTCCGGCCGGCCTACTAATCGTCAGAGGAGGTGAATCACGTGCAGGCCTACACCGTCGAGCAAGTCGCCGAGATGCTCCACATCGGCCGGGACAAGGTCTACTACCTGCTCCGCACCGGCCAGCTCCGCAGCATCAAGATCGGCAAGCTCCGCCGCATCACCAGCCAGCATCTCGCCGAGTTCATCAGCACCCTGGAAAGCACCCCGAGTTAAACGCAGTGCGCTGCCATGCATCGCGGTACGATTTAGGTGAGAAATCCAGCCGCTAGCCGCGAAGCCAGGTCCGGACGGAGCCCATGGCAGCGACCCAGAACTACAGCCTGCGCCTCGACGCCGGCCGCCGGGCCAAGCTCGAACAGATCGCCCAGCGCAAAGACCGCGACCTGTCCTATGTCATCAGGAAAGCCATCGACGAGTACATCGAACGCCACCAGAATGACCCCGACTAACCCCGAACTGGCAGGAGAGGAAACAGAATGTCAAAGATCTTAATCGGCAAGTACCAGGCCACCATCTACCCAGAAGGCGATGGCTTCACCGGAGCCATTGACCTCGGGTACGACGGAGCCGGCAAGCGGCAGCGGGTTAAGCGCAAGGGCAGAACCAAGGCCGTCGTCAAGGACAAGCTGATCAAGGTAGTCGCCGAACGCGACGCCGGCCTGAGGACTAGCGGAAGCTATACGGTGGGCGACGCCGTGCGGGACTGGCTAGCCAAGGGCCTGAGAGGCCGTGATCCTGACACGATCAGGACCAACCGCATCCTGCTTGAACACCACCTCTTGCCACTGATCGGCGGGATCAAGCTCACCGAGTTGACGGCCGACGATGTTGACGACTGGCTCGAAGGCCGCTGCGACAAGCTCGCCACCAACACCTTGCAAAGACTGCACGCGAACCTCAAGCGCGCCATCCGGCAGGCTCAGGCCCGAGACAGGGTGCTGCGCAACGTCGCCGAGTTGATCAGCACTCCCAAGGGGACCGGCGGACGGCCAAGCAAGGCCATGACGTTCGAGCAAGCCACGGCCATGCTGGAGCACGCCAGGCAATCTCGCTGGCACGCCTATATGGTCGTCAGCCTGCTCACCGGCATCCGCACCGAGGAAGCCCGCGCACTGCGCTGGAATCATGTGGTCGCGTGGGTGGAAGACGAAAACGAGTGGCAACCAGTCACCGAGGTCGGCTTCGACCACGAGAAGCTCGCGATCTACGTCTGGCGTTCTGTCCGCGCCAACGGCGACACCAAGACCAGCAAGTCACGGCGCACGCTAGAGCTGCCTGACCAGGCCGCAAAGGCTCTGAAAGAGCACCGGACGCGCCAGGTCCAAGAACGGCTAGCCGCAGGTCCGCTCTGGCACGAGCATGGTCTGGTGTTCACCAGCCAGACCGGCCAGCCACTTGACGACGCGAACGTCCGCCGGGCGTTCCGCTCGATCACCAATCGGGCCGGGCTCGGCACGAACTGGACGCCGCGCGAGCTGCGGCACTCCTTCGTATCGATCATGAGCGACAACGGCGTACCGATCGAGACGATCGCCGATCTCGTCGGGCACGCCAGCACAGCGGTTACCGAGACGGTCTACCGGCACCAGCTCAAGCCGGTGATCACACGCGGAGCCGAGACCATGAACACCATCTTCGCCGAGCACGCGGAATCGAAGTCCGCGTGATGTACTGGCTCCCCGTTTGGCTCCCGCCGACCCCAAGCAGCCCGAGAAGGGCAAGCGAGGGAAGCACCAAAACCAGGACTGACCTGCCGGAACTCTTGAGCCGCCTGTCGGAATCGAACCGACGACCTGTTCATTACGAGTGAACCGCTCTGCCGACTGAGCTAAGGCGGCGCGCCGCGCGAAGCGGCGGCGCAGCGAGTCTACCGGTCGCCGGGCTGTTCCCGCTTCCGGCCGTGGGTAGCTTCGTAGGCCCGCCGCGAGCGGCACACGCTGGCCGTCGGGCAGGCGCACCGGGCGCCGGTCTCGGCCACCTTCACGATCACCTGATCGGTCGGAACGCTATACCCGACGACGGTCCCGGCACCTTCAGGTGACTCGACCGCGGAGCCTAGCTTCGGTGCCCGCTCCCTGAACTCCAGGTACAGCGGGTGCTCGTACTTCAGGCAGCACATCAGACGCCCGCAGGCTCCGGCGATCCGCATCGGGTTGGTCGGTAGATTCTGGTCCCTGGCCATCCGGATGGTGACCGGCTCGAAGTTCTTCAGGAACGTGGAGCAGCACAGATCCCGGCCGCACGGGCCGATGCCACCCTGCAGCCGCGCCTCGTCCCTCGGCCCGACCTGCCGCAGCTCGATCCTGGTCCGGAGCCGGGCGGACAGGTCGCGGACCAGCGCACGGAAATCCACCCGCTGCGGCGCGCTGAAGTAGATGGTCAGATCGCCGCTCTGGTGGATGTAGTCCACCGCGATGACCTTCATCGGCAGGCCGTGGTCCCTGACCAGCCGCCGCGCGACCACCCTGGCTTCGGCGCGCCGTTCGCGACTCGACTCGTCCCTGGTCAGGTCGACCTCGGTGGCCAGGCCGACGCAGACCGGCAGCCCGCCGATATCCTCATCGATCCACTGCGGTGCCCAGATGCACTCGGCGACCTCTGGGCCGGTATCGGTGGGCACTAGCACCTTGGCCCCGACCGCCGGGCGGTATGGCCCGGGATCGAGATAGTGCAGGCGGCCAGACCGCTCGAAGCTGACCGCCATCATCATGCCCATACCTAAGGTTACGGTGCGATCACGGGTCGTCTGCCCCCAGTTACTGCCTTTCTTTATCTAACGGCTCGCCCCGCCCCCATGTCGTCCGCTCGGTCACTCCCGTCCCACCGCCGGTCGGATCGTAAGGCAGTGGCCTGTGGCGATTAGCCAGCCGGATGTTCGAGGTCGATCGGAGGCAGGTCCTGGATCTCCTGCTTGGTCACGCTGAGCCGGATGCCATCGTCGACTGACTTGACGACGCCGATCGGGATCGCCACCTCCTTCCGCCCCCAGAGGTGCCCCTCCTGGAGGAGCACATGGGACACGTGATGATTGCGGCGATCGATCACCAGGCCCTGAACTCGCCCGATCTCCCCGTCAGCCGCGTGGACGTGCTCGCCGCGGCGAATCTCCACCTCCCCCAGAGGGACAGCGTCGTAGTGGAAGGTCGGCGAGACTCCAGCCCGATTGTCGCCAAGCAGGCCGCCGCCGCCGATGCCGTAGTAAGGCCAGGAGACCACGTGCTCAGGGTTGTAATCGCCGTAACCGTGGGTGCCGGCCACGAACTGCGTTTCCTCCGCACAATCGAGTCGCTGGAATTCCGCCATCGTGCAGTCGAGCCTGACCTCGGCCGGGGCGGCGTCGACCAGACGCAGCGGGACAAGCCGACCGGGGCCATGCCGGTGCGGTGGCTCGACAACCAGATCGGTGACTGACCGCGCCACCGGATCGACAACCACGCGGGTGACCTTGCCGCAAACCCCGTCGCTGCAGCTGACCTCGGCTCCGATCGTGACCAGCGTCGCATCTGCCATGACTCGTCTGCCCCCTCTCCCCGACGGTTGCCCGTACTGTCGCCAGTGCCGTCGCGCCCCACCCCGAACCGCGCTCGCTCTCTAGCACCGCCGCGCACCCCGGACTGCCGCGCCCCTCCCCGAACTTTCATTCCCCCGACCGTCGAAACGAGCCCTGTGGGACGACGACACGTAAGCCCGCAGATACATAACGTAACGAAGATCATCTTGCGCTCATGATCGTGGATCGAAACCCGCTGCTTCTTGCGGAGAACGACCCACGATCATGTGCCGTGAGCTCGCAAGCCGACGAGGTAGGCGGGTTAGTTGGCGGCCAGCGCCAGGGTCAGTTCCTCGACGGCGAGCAGCGGGGCGACGCTGGCGTTCAGCCGTTCCCGGCAGATCATGATTGCCTCGATCCGCCGGACCGTGGCCCGCGGGCTGGATGCCTCCGCAAGTTTGCGCAGGTCAGCCTCATGGCTGGCATTCGCCAACTCCACATCGGCCGCCAGCTGGACCGCGAGCACGTCGCGGTAGTAAGCGGCGAGGTCGAGCAGGGCCAGGTCGAGCGCATCCCGCTTGATCCTGGTGGCCCGTGACTTCTGCCTGTCCTCTAGCTCCTTCAGCGCTGGGGCCGCGCCGCGGATCGCGGTAGCGACTCCCTTGCCGGTCGAGCCCTCGCCGAAGGCCTGCCGGAGCGCCTCCCGCTCCGGCACGTCGAGTGCCTCGGTGGTCGCCGCGGCTTCCGCCTCGGCGGCCTGGACCAGAGCTTCGGCCGCCCCAAACGCCTCCGCCAGGCCAGTCACCCGCAGCGGAACCCGAAGCACCTCGGCGCGGCGATGAGCGGCCTCCGAATCGGTGGCCAGCCGGCGGGCGCGGCCGATGTGGCCGAGTGCCGCACGGGCCGCGTTCAGCGCTCGTTCCTGGCTGACTCCCTCACGCTCCAGGATGGCGGCGACCGCGGCCGTGGGCGGCGTTCGCAGCGTGATCAGTCGGCACCTGGACCTGATCGTGGTCGGCAGGTCGGCGGCCGACGGGGCGCAGAGCAGCCAGATTGTCCGGGGTGGCGGCTCCTCGATTGCCTTGAGCAAGGCATTGGCCGCCTGCTCGGTAGCCCGGTCGGCGTCCTCGAACAAGATCACTCGCCAGCCGCCGTAGACCGGCGATCCGGCCGACTTGAGCACCAGGTCCCTGGTCTGCCTGACCCCGTAGGAGAGCCCGTCCGGCCGGACCAGCAGCAGGTCGGCGTGGGTCCCCGCGGTCACCTGGCGACAGGACGGGCATTCGCCGCAGCCGCGGTTGGGGCAGAGCAGCGCGGCTGCGAAGGCCCGGGCAGCCACCGACCGGCCGGATCCCGGCGGACCGGTGAACAGCCACGCGTGGGTAAGTCCGGCCGAGTCGGCTGCGGATCGCAACTGCTCGACGACCTGATCTTGCCCGGTCAGCCGGCCGAAGACCGCCCAGTCGGTCACTCGCGTACCGCCGGGAACGATCCGGTGATCTCCTCGGCCCGTTCCGGCACCGGGTCGGGCAGCAGGTCACGGACGGCCGCCTGGATCTCGCGGCTGATCTCTGACTGGTCCCGGCCGGCGTCGATCACCAGGTAGCGTTTCGGCGCGGACTTGGCCAACGCCAGGAAGCCGGCCCTGACCCGGTCGTGGAATTGCTCAGGCTCGGCCTCGAGCCGGTCCGCGGAGCGCGCCCGCCGGCTGAGCCCGGCGGCGGGCGGCAGGTCGAGCAGGATGGTCAGGTCGGGCACTAGACCGCCGGTGGCCAGCTGATTGACCTCACGCAGCGCGTCCGGATTCAGGCGACGCCCGGCTCCCTGGTAGGCGAGCGAGGAATCCACGTACCTGTCGGTTACCACGATCGTGCCGCGGGCTAGGGCCGGCCCGATCACGGCCGCCACGTGCTCGGCCCGGTCCGCCGCGTACATCAGCGCCTCGGCCCAGGGCGATAGCCCGGTGTGCGTGGTGTCGAGCAGCAGCGCGCGAAGCCGCATCCCGACCTTGGTCGCGCCCGGCTCGTGGGTCGCCAGGACGTCGTAGCCGTTCTCGCGCAGCCAGATCGCGAGCAGCCTGGCCTGGGTCGACTTGCCCGAGCCCTCGCCGCCTTCGAAGGCGAGCAGCAGACCGCGGCTCGCTTCCAGGCCACCGACCCGGCCGTTACTCGCGGCCGACCCAGTTGGCCTGGAGCGGGCGACGGGCGGCGTATACGGAAGCGGATGACCGCGCAGCGACGCCATCAGGTCGGGCAGCAACCGGACGTCAGGGCGATCGTCCATCTGCCGGTAGGACGCGATCCCCAGCAGCATGGCGGCCGCGGCGCCGAGCAGCAGGACGATGTTATTGCCGGACGAGCTGTATTTAACCGTGCCGATAGTCAGGTCTGCGCTCTTGCCGGTGATCGTGGTGACCACCGCCGAGAAGGCTGCCGCGAGTGCCGACGCCGTCGCGATCACCGCGAACATGACGACCCGGATCATCGACTGCAGGAACGCGAACGTCCGGCCGCGGGTCGCGTCGTCGACCTCGCTACCGATGATCGTGTAACCGGTCACGTAGGCGATGCCAGCCAGTGCACCGAGCAGCACTACCAGGATGGCGACCACGACCAGGTTCGGGATCAGTGCGACCAGGGCCAGCGGTACCGCGGCGGCCGCGATCGCCAGGCCGAAGAGACGACGCCTGCTGAAGCCGCTCAGTACCTTCAGACCGACCGACATCCCGGCCGCCAGGCCGACGAACACAGCGGCGAAGACCATTCCCCAGCCCGCCGCGCCCCCTTTCAGGGTGGTGTAGACATAGCCATAACCGAGGCCGACCACCACCCCGCCCGCTGCGAATGCGCCAACCATTCCGATGGTGATGCCGCGGACCACCTGAGTCTGGCCGACGAACCGCCAGCCGTCCCAGATGGACTTGGCCACCGACGGGGCCGAGATCCGCTCAGCCGCGGACCGCCTGGGCAGTTCCCGCAGCGAGTACACCGTGACCGCCGAGATCACGAACGTGACGGCGTTGAAGTACAGCGCCAGGTTGACCTGGCCGCCTGCCGGACCGGCGAAATAACGGGAGAGCGCGCCGAGCCCGCGGCTGATATCGGCCAGCAGGATGAAGAAGACCGCGGCCACCGGGGCGGTGCCGTAGGTGGTCAGCAGGCTGAGCTGGTTTGCCTGCTCCAGCTTGTCGGCTGGCACCAGATTCGGAATCGACGCGTCCTTGGCCGGCATCCAGAACAGCGAAGCGCAGGAGGCCAGAAACTGCGCGACGTACATCCAGGTCAACTCGTTCGCGAAGCCGAGCCACAGGTTGAGCGGGATGGACAGGTAGAGCGCCGCGCGCAGCACGTCGCCGATGAACAGGTTCATCCTGCGGTCGAGCCGGTCGGCGACCGCACCAGCCAGCGGGCCAAGCAGCAGGTAAGGCAGTAGAGAGGTGATCCAGACGCCGCTGACCGCGAGGCTTCCGGTGGCGGGTCCGTGCTTGCCGGTCAGCGAGTAGGCGAGGGTGGTCAGCGCCAGCAGGCTCAGCCAGTCCCCCAGGCTGGACAGCGAGGTGGCGATCCACAGCCGCCGGAACGGCCGGATCGCCAGCACGCCATTTTGGCGCTGGCCCAAAGGGGACCTAAGGCTCATAGTGCAAGGCTATCGACAGTGCGGCCGGTCCGCCGCTAGCTGCCCGAAGGGCGTGGTTTGCTACCCCCGGACTGAGAGGTTCTCGCAGCTGATGAGGCACCTGACCGGGCGGCGGTTCCGGACTTCGCCGTCCCGGACTTCGCCGTCCCGGACTTCGCTGCGCCCGACTTCGCTGCGCCGGACTTCGCTGCGCCGGACTTCGCTGCGCCGGACTTGGCTGCTGCCGCCCGGCCCGAGGTTCTGCCGCCTGGTCGCCCCGAACCAGCGGAACGGCGCTTCGGCGCCGGGCCGCTGACCCGGCGCTCGGCCAGCAGCTCGATCGCCCGCTGCAGCGAGATGGACTCTGCCGTGTCGCCCTTGCGGAGCGATGCGTTGGTCTCGCCGTCGGTCACGTACGGCCCCCAGCGGCCTTCCCGCAGCACGATGGGCTTGCCGGTCGCCGAGTCGGCACCGAGCTCGCGCAGCGGCGGTGCCGCGGCTGCACTGGCCGCCCGGCCGCGCTGCTTGGGCTGCGCGAACAGCTCGCGCGCCTGCTCCAACGTCAGGGTGAACAGCTGCTCCTCGGACTCAAGCGAGCGGCTGTCCGTGCCCTTCTTGGCATACGGACCGTACCGGCCGTTCTGCACGGTGACCTGCTCGCCATCGATCTCGCCAAGGGTGCGCGGCAGTGTGAGCAGGCGCAGCGCCTCGTCCAGGGTCACGCTGTCCAGGTCCATCGACTTGAGCAGCGATGCCGTCCGCGGCTTGGCCGTGGCCGGGGCGTCTTCCGCGAGCACCTCGGTGACGTACGGGCCGAACCGCCCCGCCCTGGCCACAATGACCAGGCCGGAGTTTGGGTCGGAGCCCAGGATCTTGTCGCCGCTTGGCCGGTCGAGCAGTTCGGCGGCGAACTCGGGGGTCAGCTCATCAGGCGCGGTGCCTTCAGGGATGTTAACCCGCTGTCCGTCCCGCTCCAGGTACGGGCCGTACCTGCCGACCCGGATCACGATGTCGGTGCCGACCAGCGGGAACGAGCTCACGTCCCTGGCGTCGATCTCACCGAGATCGCTGACCAGGTCCTTCAGTCCTTCCTCCTTCAGGCCATCCGTACCGTCGGTGCCGAAATAGAACCGGCGCAGCCAGGGCACCCGGCCCGCCTCGCCCCTGGCGATCTCGTCGAGCGCCTCCTCCATCCGGGCGGTGAACTCGTAGTCCACCAGTTGCTCGAAGTGCCGGACGAGCAGGTTGACCACGGCAAAGGCGACGAACGACGGGACCAGAGCGGTGCCCTTCTTGAAGACGTAACCGCGATCAAGGATGGTGCCGATGATCGAGGCGTAGGTGGACGGCCGCCCGATCTCCCTGTCCTCAAGCTCCTTGATCAGGGACGCTTCGCTGTACCTGGCGGGCGGCCTGGTCGCGTGCTCGGCCGCGGCCAGCCGCAGCGCGGTCAGCGGATCGTTGTCGGCCAGCGGCGGCAGGCGGCGCTCCCGGTCATCACGGTCGGCGCCGTCGGCCTCCTCGACGTCCTCCACATATGCCTTGAGGAATCCGTAGAAGGTGATCACCTTGCCGGACGCGCCGAACTCGGCGTCCTCGCCCGCGGTGGACCGGCCGGTCACCCGTACCGAGACCGACTCGCCGACTGCGTCCTTCATCTGCGAGGCGACGGTCCGCTTCCAGACCAGCTCGTACAGGCGGAACTCATCGCCTGACAGCCGGGCCTTGGCCGGCGTGCGGAAGCTGTCGCCGGCCGGCCTGATCGCCTCGTGTGCCTCCTGGGCGCTCTTCACCTTGCTGGCGTAGACCCGCGGCGCGTCCGGGATGTACTCAGCCCCGTACAGCTCGCGGGCCTGGGAACGGGCGGCAGTGATCGCGGTCTGGGACAGCGTTACCGAATCGGTCCGCATATAGGTGATATGGCCATTTTCATACAGCCGCTGCGCTACCTGCATCGTGTACTTCGCCGAGAAGCCAAGCTTGCGCGAGGCCTCCTGCTGCAGCGTCGTGGTGCGGAACGGCGCGTACGGCGACCGCCGGTATGGTTTGCGTTCTACCGATTTGACGGAGAACGCGGCGCCGCTCAGCCGGTCGGCAAGCCCGGCCGCCGCCTCGCCGTCTAGATGCAGGATCGGAAGCTGGCCGGAGTCGGCCCCGTCGGTCTCGTTAGCCTCCGGTGCGCCCGGTTTGTCCGGTGCGCTCTGCCTGGCGGGCCGCAGCTCGCCGGACGGGGTGAAGTCGCGGCCCTGGGCTACCCGACGTCCGTCCACCGCGACCAGCGCCGCGGTGAAAGAGGACACCTCCTGTTCTGCCGCGACCGCGTCACGGGGGGCGAACTCAGCCTCCAGGTCCCAGTAGCGTGCGGCCCGGAACGCCATTCGGTCCCGCTCCCGGTCCACGACCAGCCGGACGGCGACCGACTGCACCCGGCCGGCCGATAGCTGCGGCATGACCTTCTTCCACAGCACGGGCGAGACCTCGTAGCCGTACAGCCGGTCGAGCACCCGGCGGGTCTGGTAGGCCTCCACCAGACCGAGGTCCATCTCGCGCGGGTTCGCCACGGCAGCGGCGATCGCCTCGGGCGTGATCTCGTGGAAGACCATCCGCAGGGTCGGAACCTTCGGCTTGAGCTCTTCACGCAGATGCCAGGCGATCGCTTCGCCCTCGCGGTCCTCGTCAGTGGCCAGCAGCAGCTCGTCCGCGTCCTTCAGCAACTGCCTGAGCTTGCTGACCTGCTGGCGCTTGTCCGCGTTCACCACGTAGAGGGGCTCGAAGTCAGCATCGACGTTGACGCCCAGCCTGGCCCACGGCTCCTTCCGGAGCTTCGCCGGAATCTCGGCCGCGCTGCCCGGCATGTCGCGGATGTGGCCGATGCTGGACTCGACTGTGTAGCCCTTGCCGAGATAGCTGGCGATCGTGCGCGCCTTGGCTGGCGATTCGACGATAACCAGCCGCCGGTCGCCTCTCGCGGCGCTACCGTCGGCGGCCTTCCTGCTCCGCACTGTCGGGCTCGTCCTTGCTGCCACTGTCGTTTCAACCTCACATCCTGCAGTCGCCCAGGAGGCTACCGCAGGTGGCCGGCTGACTCCGCAAGTCCGATCACTTCGCTCACCTGTGGCACCGAAACTGCTTCATGATGGCGGATTCCTTAAGGCTGATTGAATCATCGCCGCTGTCGCGCACAATATGGGGTGATGGCGGAGTACTCCTACCTCGTACTCAACTTGCCGCGCGGAACCTCAGGAGAGGTCGCGCGGCGGATTCTGACGGACCATGCCGAGTACGGGCACTGGGAGCTCGCCAGGTTGCGGCTCTATCCCGACGGCAGTCGCAAGGCCACACTGCGCCGCAAGATCATCCGGCCGATGCGGGTCGACGGTCAGAGCGGCGCCTCGGTATGGCGTGCCTGGTAGCGCGGGGGTCACCATGCGGCGTGGGCCGCGTACCGGCCGGTCAGCTTCGCGCTGAAGCTGACCGGAGGAGCCGCGTGCCGCGGCACATTCCGCTGACCATCAGACCGCCTAGGCTCCCTGACCGGGTCGGTCATCCGGTGCTTGCTCCGATAGCCGGCTGACGGCGCGCTATCCCGGCGCTCGCCAGGTCCCCAGAACGTCTCGTCAGGCTCAGCTGGCGACCGCTCGGCGGTCGACCGCCCCGCTGTCGACGGCTCGGCTGTCGACGGCTCGGCGGCCTCGTCGGAGTCGTCACCGAGCATCTCGGCCAGCATGCCGTCGATCCGGCGCTTGAAGCGAGTCAGCCGCCTGGCGGCGGCTGACTGCCCGCCCGGCGGTGCGGGGAACAGGTAACGCACCGACGCATCAGGCTGCTCGACTACCTCGGACTGCTCGACCGCCTCAGACTGCTCGACCGGCTCGAAGTCCTCGAACTGCTCGGCCGACCCGCAATTCTCGGCTGACCCAGGGCGCTCGGAGTCCTGCTCGGACACCGGGCGCTCTACCGACCCGTGCGGCTGCGCCGGAACCTGTCGCTGCACCGACGTCATGCCCACCGACCCGAGATGCTCCAGCCGGGCGTACGGGTGCGAGTCTTCAGACCGCTCGCTCGACCCAGACCGCCATGATGACTCGGCCTCCGAGAGCCGGTTGACCTGCTTCGGGAACCCCGACGACGAGATCCGCTCAGTCCGCCAGGGCACCGAGTAGGGCCTGGAGAGCTCTGATCGCTCGGCTGGCGCCGGGCGCTCACCGGGCACCGGCACCTCATCAGGAACCGAGCCCTCGGCGGACACCGGCCACTCGGCGGACAGCAAACCGTCGGCGGGCGCCGGCACGTCAACAGGGACCGAGCCGTCGCCGGACACCGGCCGCTCGGCCAGTACCAGGCCCTCAGCAGGCACCGGCACGTCGGCGGCCAGCGGACCCTGGATGGCTACCGTGCCATCGGCTGGCACCAGCCGTCCATCCGGCGCTCGACCTTCGGCGGGTGCCGGGAGGAAGGCGGGCGCTGACAGGAAGGACGGTCTGGCCAGCACGCGACCCAGCGGGACGCTGACCCGCGACCGCTGGCTACGCCGGACCGCTTCCTCACTAGCTGCTTCCTCCACCCGGCCTGACCGCACGCTTCCGGCCGGGCCACGAGAAGTCCTCGTCTTCGCAGCCTGCCTGCGGCGGGTCTGCACCGGAACGAACGGGGCACTAACGCCGCGCCGCGGTGAGTTCACGGTCGCGAAGTACGCCCCGGCAAGCAGCGCACCGAGCGCAAAGCCATCCAAAGAAGCCGTCCCGAGCCCAGGGATCATGCTGAAGCCGACACCCGAGGTGAGCGTGGCGTGTTTCGCCGCCAGAACCGCCCAGGTCTTCATTTCTGCTCCTCGTTCGTTGTGCCTTCGGTCGCTGTGTCCGGTTCAACTGGCGCTCCGCTCAGCTGGCGCCAGGTTCGAGCACTGTGTTCGGCCAGCACCCTGTATTCGGCTTGTGCGTGCGTCCGGCTGGCTGTGTGCCGCTGGCTGTGTTCGGCAGGCACCTCTGCGACGTTCGGTAGGCACCTCTGCGACGAACCTGAGTTCGATGGACATCACCGTCCGGAGTAGCGCGGTGATTCACCATCGTTTCCTCTCGTTATCGCGTCTTGTAGTTGTTCTCTAACGTTGCGTAACTGCCATGGTGCGCGCTCAGCGCCCGAACGCGAGTGCGGCGCGCCGGTGGTTAAGGCCTGGATATGGCGGCCACGGCCAGCTGCGACAGTGCGCCGGCCGTGGCCGCCGGAGCGGAACCACTCCCGCTGCCGGGCACGAGGATCAAGCAGCCGGACTGCCAGGTCCGCGCGCAAGGCGCAGCACCGTGCGACCGCACCGCAGCGCAGCCGCCTGGCGGCCCACCGGGGCCCTGGAGCTGATCCGGCAGCACAGGCAACCCTCCTCGTCGTAACCGGCTAGGTGCGAGGCTGCTCGCCAGAGGTCGCGGTCAGGGGTGCGTCCCGGCAAAGCCAGTTCTCTACACAATGCGTAACCATAGCACTACTCACGGTTGGCATTAGGCAAACGCCGAAACAACGCGGCGGGTCAGGACTCATCCCTAGTGCGGATGCCGCGGGCCCATGCTGGCCATTTAGCTGGTTAGCTGCGGAAACGGCTGGTCAGCATAGGTCGATGAACTGATCGAGGACGCGGGTGCCGAAGTCGAGCGAGTCGACGGGAACCCGCTCATCGACTCCGTGGAACAGGCCAGCGAAGTCAAGATCGGGCGGCAGCCGCAGTGGCGTGAAGCCGAAGCACCGAATGCCGAGCTGGCTGAACGACTTCGCATCGGTCCCTGCGGACAGGCAGTACGGCACCACCCGGGCCTGCGGGTCGGCACGGCACAGCGCAGTGGTCATCGCCTCGCACAGGGCACCGTCGAAGGTCGTCTCGAGTGCCCCGTGATGGGTGATGAACTCCCGCTGCACGCCGGGGCCGAGCAGCTGGTCGAACTCGGCGAAGAACTCGTCCTCATAACCGGGCAGGAACCTGCCGTCGATCTGTGCTGAGGCTGTCTGAGGGACCACGTTCACCTTGTAGCCGGCGTTCAGCATGGTCGGGTTGGCCGTGTTGGTCAAGGTCGCACCGACCATCCGGGCGATCGGCCCTAGCTTGGCGAGCACCTCGGAGGTTTCGTTATGCGCGAAAGTGACTCCAAGCGCCTCGCAGGCAGCTTGCAGGAAGGCGGTGACCGACGGGGTGAGCCGTACTGGCCACTCGTGCCGCCCGATCCGCGCGACTGCGTCGGCCAGCTCGGTAACCGCGTTGTCCGGCTGCAGCATCGAGCCGTGGCCAGCCGTGCCGCGCGCCGTCAACCGCATCCACGCGATCCCCTTCTCCGCCGTCTGGAGCAGGTACAGTCGCTGGCCGGCGATGGTCGTGCTGAAGCCGCCGACCTCGCCGATCGCCTCGGTGACACCTTCGAAGAGCTCAGGGTGATGCTCGACCAGCCAGCCGGCGCCGTAGCGGCCGCCAGCCTCCTCGTCGGCGAGGAACGCGAGCACGATGTCGCGCGGCGGCCGGCGGCCCTCCCGCAGCCGCTGCCTGACCACGGCGAGAAGCATGGCGTCCATATCCTTCATATCGACCGCCCCCCGGCCCCAGACGCAGCCGTCGGCGATCTCGCCGGAGAGCGGATGCACCCGCCAGTCGGCCGGGTCGGCTGGGACCACGTCCAGGTGAGCGTGGATCAGCAGAGCCGGCCTGGACGGGTCCTCGCCTGGGATCCTGGTCACCACGCTGGCCCGTTTCGGGTGTGATTCGAGCACGGTCGGCTCCAGACCGACCTCCGCCAGAAGCCCGGCGACGTGCTCAGCCGCCTCCCGCTCGCCTGGTCCGGAGTTATCGCCCGGATTGATGCTGTCGATCCTGATCAGGTCGCTGGCGAGGCCGACGACCTCCTGCTGCGCGGTGAGGCTCATCCGGACATAGTCCCACCCGCACCCGAGGCGCCGTGCTGCCAACTCCGGCTTGCCAGCGGGGTCGCTGTGACCGGGCGGGCGGTCGGTGAGGTCGGCCTGCCCGATGCCGACTCGTTCGGCGCGTCGCGTGCTGGCGTCCTGATTTGCTATCGTGAGGCGGCTGGAGCGGTTACGGCCGCGGTCGGCTATGTCCGGGTGGCGGAATAGGCAGACGCGCTAGCTTGAGGTGCTAGTGCCCCAAAAGGGCATGGGGGTTCAAGTCCCCCCTCGGACACGGGATTTCCGCAGGTAAACGGCCTGTAATTCGGCCGGCCGAGCCGCCGTGACACTGAATTGACACGTGTCATGCCGCGCTCGTTTCCTGACCAGCCGGGCGAACAGGTTCGCCGCTTCCCGCTGGTCGCCGGGCATGACGTGAGCGTAGAAGGGCTACCGCCGGGAGCACCTGCACGACTCGTGGACCCTCTACCTGCCGGCCAGGCAGGTTGATAGCGCTACCTCCGCTACTAGCGCTACCGCCCATGTCAGCGAGGGCGCGCCGGTAGCGGGTAGCGGACAGCAAGCGCTACCCGCTACCCAGGCCATGCCGCTGACCAGCAACGTAGCGGAGGTAGCGGACACCCCAGGCTGCCTGCGGCAAGCCACCTCGCCGCGGCTGCTCCACGTGCTGGCAGCACGCGTCTTTGGAGCCAGCATGAAGGACGGGCCCCGGCCCCGGCGCCAGCGCACGCCAGCCGAAGACGGCGACCGGGTGAAGCGCTACCTCGACCATCCCGAGTTGGGATGGCCACCACCGATCAGCCACCACGAGAGGACGGACCCCATGACCGACCGACCAGACAGGCCGGCGCCGAAGCAGCGCAAGACCCGAGGCCCGTGCCGGAACTGCGGCGCCACAGCGGACGAGTGCGCGGTCGAAGCGGGCGCGCCATGCTGCGACTTGTGCCCGCATCCGAACCCGCTGACCAGCACATACTGAATGTCATAGCAGCCCGGTGCCTTTCACTTTCCCAGGCACCGGGCTGGGCATGCTGCCGGGCGAACTGTCAATCAGGCACGCCAGACATGGGGACATCGCACGTCAGGTAGCATGAGGGCGACTGTACTACGCTTGCGTTCTACTACTCACGCGTTCTAGACTGTCAGGGTGAACTGGGCCGTCATCCTGCACCCGCAGTCGACGAATGGCTCACGATGCTGGATGACGGCAGCCTGCAGCAAGTCGTGGCCGCCATCCGTGAACTGCGTGACAACGGCCCCGCCCTCGGCAGGCCGCTCGCCGACACGGTCAAGGCATCACGGCACCGCAACATGAAAGAGCTGCGCCCCGGCTCCTCGGGCCGCAGCGAGATCCGCATCCTGTTCGCGTTCGACCCCGTGCGGCAGGCCGTGCTTCTCGTAGCGGGGGATAAGGCAGGCCGGTGGGACGCCTGGTACAAGCGCAACATCCCGCTAGCCGATGACCGGTTCGACGAGCACGTGGAGCGGCTGAGGAAGGAACGATGATGGCTGACAAGTGGCGGACCTGGGATGAGGCCGAGGCCGGTCTTGAGGCCGCGGGCCGCATCGACGAGGATGCCGTCAGCGCCCACCGGGACCGGATGCGCGCCGCACAGCGCGCCTACCGGCTCGCGGAGATCCGCAAGGGCCGCGGCATGACGCAGACCGATGTCGCAGCCGAGATGCACGTAACGCAGAGGCGCGTGTCCGCCGTGGAGCGCGGGACTCTGAGCCGCACCGAGCTGGGCACCGTGGTCGCGTACGTCCAGGCACTCGGCGGCCGGGTGGAGATCGTCGCCGACTTCGGGGACGAGCGGCTGGTCGTCGGCTGAGCGTCCGGCGCGCCAGACATCCGGCTGCCAAGCCACCCCGACAGACACGATCGAGCCAGAAGGGGCGTTCGCCCACCTGGCCGCGCAACGCGCGTATGTCATCGTGCGCGCCACAATGGGGTCATGGCGCTTCCCGAGCTGGCGATCGTGCTGCGTTCCGAGCGCGCGGGTGCGGGCCTGAGCCAGCGCGAGCTTGCCGCGCGGGCGGGATGCTGCCGGCGGATGGTCCAGTACCTGGAGGCCGGGCAGCGGCGTCCGCGCTGCCTGACATCGCTGCCGCCACGGACGGATGGTCGCGCTACCGCAAGCGCAGGTACGGGCGGGCGGTCCTGGCCGGTGTTGCGCCGCTGCCGGCCGACATCTACCGGTCGCTGGCTGAGGGCACGGGCGAGCTGCACATCGGCGGCAAGGTGCTGTACTCGCCTCCTGGTGTCACCGGAAGTGTCACGCGCCGCTAAGACACCATATCTGTGCAGGTGACGGCGCTGGGGATGGGTGACTATCAGTCCCATGACGCTATCCATAACGGGTGATATCGCCTCACCCCGGCCGCGTAGATGGTCACCCTCACCGCGCTCGCTGACCAGGCCGGCCGGATGGTCGCCGGGCGCCACCAAGTCGATGGCCTCCTGGTCCCACATGTCCATCTCTACGATCCGCCACCTACCATTCAGGTGCACGACTCGTTCCTCCTCGGGCCCAGCTCGGCATCGGCCACGAGCGTGGCCCTTCTGTCCGCGCCGGACAGGGGCGGCGGCAATCCGCGCCGACAGTGCGGGGCCAGGCCGCGCTGCCGGGCTTCGACCTGGATCTGCCCGGGCGGCGTGCGCGCGAGTTCCTCGGCGTCGCCACGCGCTAGCCTGGCCATCTACCGTTCCCCATGCCGCACATCGCCGACACCGCACCCGCCCGCCCTCGGATCGCCGGTGTGGCGGCGCTAAGGAGGCTGAGTTGCGGGTCAGCCTTGTCGGTGTGAGCTGCGTGGGCACCACGACGATCGGCAGGATCCTTGCTGGTCGGCGGGGCTGGCCCTTCTTCGACCTCGACGATGAGATCGAACGACACTTCGGGACATCCATCGAGCGGCTTCAGGCCCGGTTCCTCACTGGTTACTCCTACCGGAAGGAATGCGCCGTAGTGCTGGAGCATATCGCGACCGCCCACTCCGACTGCGTGATCGCGCTGCCGCCCAGCGGCCTGCGAGACGCCTTCCTCCGGATCGTCCGGCGCGTGCCCGGCGTGACCGTGGCCATCCACGACACGCCAGAGCACATTCTGGAGCGGATCACCTTCTACGACATCGACTCGCGACGCATCGACAAGCACCTCACTGACGAGGAGCGGATCCTCCAGCTAAAGGAGATTAAGGCGGACATCTCCTACTTCAAGCAGTCGTATGAGCGGGCGGACCTGCATGTCACTATCGCTGGCCTTGACCCCGAGACCAGCGCGGCTGCCATCGACGCCCGGCTGAGCCGTACCTGAGCGCGGCGCGGTGCGGCGCGAATGCGCCAGCCGCAAGGCTCAGCTCGCTACGGTAGTGCGTATGTCGCTCCCGTTCCACCATCGAACGACGAAGAAGGAGTCCCGACGCTCGCCGTGGCCGACCGTGGCGGCGCTGGAGGAGCGCATCGAGGAGATCATGGACCGAGTGGAGAAGGCCGGTGACAATCATGTCGAGCGGGTCGCCGCGCTGGAGGAGTATCTGACGCTGGCGCGCGCCCACGAAGGCGAGACGTGGTTCGACGTCGGGGCCTGGAGCGAGGATCTTGCCGACAGCTATCTCGCGCTCGGCCGGGTCGACGACGCGGTCGCCACGATCGGCAACGCGACCCGCTGGGGCTACGCCGATGGCGCCGAGATGCTCTGCGAGCTGGCCGAGAAGCTGATGCGCTCGGGGCACGAGCCACAGGCCAGGTCGCTGTGGCAGCAGGCCCGCGCCGGCTACCCCGACGACGTCTGGATCTATGTCCAGGCCGGCATTGAGTACAGCGACATGGGCGACCACGCCGAGGCCCTGGACTGGCTGACCGCCGGGCTGGAACTGGCGCTGCGCACCGGTGACCCGGAATCGGCCCTCGAGCAGCTTCGTCTGTTCCACGCGTCCTGCCTGTCCGCGCTCGGGCGCAGCCCGACGACATTCAGGAGCCGGCGGCCCAGAGGGAGCACAGGTGAGCGACAAGAGGCCAGGTGAGCGACAAGAGGCCAGCGCTGGACGCCCTGTCCGCGGCCGAGAAAGCCACCGTGCTCGACGAGCTGCTCGCTGCCCGGCCGGACCTGCGTGAACCGGCCGACGCCTACGCCGTCCAGCTCATGACCGACGCCGACCGGTCGGCTGTCGCCGACGATGTCGGGGGGCCCTGCAGTGCCTGGACATCGAGGAGCTGAACACCCGGGCCGGCTATCGGCGGGGCCGGGGTTACGTCCATCCGGCCGAGGCCGCCGATGAGATCCTGGACGGCGCCCTGCAACCCTTCCTCGACGACCTTCAGCGCCGGGCCGGCCTCGGCACGGGCTCCGCAGCCGTCGAACTTGCGGCGGGCATCCTGCTCGGCCTCTACAACTGCCGCCACGGCAACTCCGAGACGCTGCTGGAGTACTTGCCGGACTACGCGGCCGAGCGCGCATCAGGTGTGGTGAGCGACTGCGCGAAGCTCGGCATCGAGCTACCCGGTGCCGAACTCCTCGACCGCATGCCCGAGTGGAGCGCCCTGCTGCATTGAACCCGTGATCAACCCGGTGCCCCGGCGGACCATGCGGGAGGCCATAGGGCAGGCAGGCGCTTCGGCGGAGCGGGCGCGCTGATAATGGCCTGGCTTACCACACCGCCCGGGCCTGCGCACCAGGGTCGAGTTCTGCTCAATCGGGCTCAGGCCTGGCGAAGGGTGAATAGCGGCTGGGCGGGCAGTCTGGCCGAGGGACCAATTCGCAGCCGGTTGACGCCGACAGCGATCAGCGTGCTGGTAGCCAGGGCGTCGAGTGCCACCTCATCGAAGCCGACTGCGGTGAACCGGCACCCGGCGGGGCGGGTCCAGATGACAGTGGCACCCGCCGAGCATAAACCAGGTGCTGCCATCACGGTGCGCTCGATGTCAGCGGCGCTGACGTTGCCGAAGATGCCGCACAGCATTCGTGCTCTCAGCACGAGGCCGCTATGACGCAACTAGGACGCCTGGGCTATTCGGCGGGGTGTTGTTCGTGCCGCACAACTGCCCGTTCTGAGAGAACGAGAACTTGATCGAGGCTGTGCTCGAGTATCCGTCCGAGCGCTGCCGGTGAAAGCCAGCGCGGCGACGGTAAAGCCGGCGCTCAAGGTCGACGCGGTCGTGGTCTTCTTTGTAAACGTGTCCCCGGTGTGCTCAGGCGTGCAGTGCGTCGCGCCTGGCGCTCCGGACGGGTGAACGTAATTTGTCCCCCCGTTCCACTGGTAGGGCATCGTCAGGTAATAGTCTAGCTGCGGGCAGCTATTGTAAACCTTGTACTTGCCCTGCTCGAAGTACGTCTGGAACTGATTAAACGATCTTCCGTGCTGCGGGGCGAATCCCTGGCTGTCCGTTGTGGAGACGCTCGTGGTCCCGGAGGCCGAGAACGACCCCTTGCCGCCCGACGAAGAGACACCCACGCCGAGGCTGGACGACTGACCAGACCCGCAGGTGAACGTCTGAGTCATGCCAGAAATCGCGGAATACGACTGCAATACGGTCGTGGCCGACGAGCCCTCGTCAGCGATGAACTGAGGTGGCTACTCTGATACGACTCGATCTCAAGGAGCCCAGGTGATGCCAGGCAGCCTCGAACGCCGGGTCGCGGCGGCGGCGAGTGCCGCGCTGGACCGCAACCGGTTCGTCGCACCGATCGACGTGCTGGCCGGACTCGGCTGGCTCCACGCGGAACACGCCGAAGCCTGGAGGCGCGGACGTGTCCCTTACCTTGAGCGGGTCACTGTGGCAAGCCTCGGCAAGCTGAGCAGAGCGCTGCGCATCCTGCGGCGCTGGGCGGAACTCGGCGGGCTCCAGCCACGCGAGACCGTCTACATCTCATGGACCAGAAGCCGCCACCGGCTGCGCTTCACCAAGACCGGCGACGAGAACCTGGAGCGCGCCTACCGCACGCACTGGATCTCACCCGAACTGGTGGCAGCCAAACGACGCCAACCGGCAGAGAAATCGCAACATCCAGGCGCACCGGAACTCGTCGGGGAAGGGCCGCAGGGCGCGAACCACGCATGCGGCTGACTGGTTGGCAGCAAGGTCGAGCCTTCGTCAGCCTGGACCAGCTATGAGTCGGGAGCGGCGATATCACTCGCTCGTCTCCAGATCAGGGTCCTCCCGGTAGTCGGATGAGATGTCGACCACTTCGGTCTCCGGCCGGTCGGAGGGGTCGAGCCGCAGGAGATCCCATTCGTTGATCCAGGTGCGGACATGCTGGCGCATCCGGGTAGCGCCGAGCCGCTCAAGACCGCTGACATCGGGTGGTAGCCACCCGAATACCTCGCCGTGCAGCTCCTTCAGCCGGGTGTACGCCGCAGCGAGCTCAGCCTCGTCCGGTGGCGTGAGTAGCTGCATCTCCCTGTCGATGATGCGCATGCCCTGCGCCGCCGCCGCCGCGAGTGCCGTCGCCTCCGGCGTCTGCTTGGCGCGCAGCTTCTCGGGCACCAGCTCGCGGTCGTTTCGTCCGGTGATGACGGCGGCCTCGAAGTCGTCGGTCATTGCGAGCACCGCCGCGATCGGCACTCCTGGGCCGCCGTGCTCGCCGCGCACCCAGCAGGCGATCTCCGCATAGGACCTGGCGCGTTGCAGGAGCGAGTAGCGTCCGATCAGCTCGACCTCGTCAAAGAAGATCACCCAGCCCGCGGAGCCCGCCGCGGCGAGCAGTTTCGCGGCGAACCGGAGCCGCTGCGCGCCCAGCTGCCGCGCTGTGATCGGAGGCAGCGAGGGCCGTGCCTCGCCGATCTCCTTGAGGCGCCGGCGAAGCTCCGGCGTGGCGATCGGATCACCGGACCAGAACCGCACGATCGTGTTCGCGAAAGCGGCGTCACGCTCGCGCACCTGAGCGAAGAGCGCCAGCGTCGCGGCGAACCGTTCGTTGAGGCCCGAGCCGGCCGACGTCGCCCAGCGCAACAGCTCGGCGTACCCCCGGCCGTCAGGGTCGATCGCCGCCGACGCCTCGACGATGGCCGGCCGCGGGCGACCGGCCATTACGGCGGACTCGGCCGCGGCGGCGAAAACCTTCGCCGGGTCATGGAGCGGGGTCTCCTTGCTGATCACCACCCGGCTAACGGTGAAGCCGGCCTCGATGGCGAGCCGTGCGAGGTGCTCAAGGAGATGGCTCTTACCCGCACCGAACCCCCCGCCGAGCAGCAAGCCGGCCGGGCTGCCGGACGCCGCTGCTTCGCGGAGCGAGGTAAAGCGGTCCTCGATCGTGGCCTGGCCGCTGCCGGTGAAGGCGACCGCGTCCCGGCAGGGCACGCCGGCCCGCAGGGCCTCAATCGCGCGGCGTCCTGCCACGGCTGGGTCCGTACCTACGACCATGGACGTCATGCCAGCACCTCCGGATGCGTGCCGATTCGGACCAGGGTCGAGTAGGGGTTGACCCGGCGGCGGTCGCGGACCTCGTCGACGACCCGCATGCGGAGCGCCGTGTAGGCCGGCAGCCCGCGCCCCTCGTCGTTGACCAGTTCCGGTGGGAGCAGCACGGCCACGAACAGCCCCTCGAACTCGTCGGTGCCGTCGATCAGCTGGCGAAGAAGCTCGTACGCGTCGAGCGTGGCGGCCTTGGAGTAGTAGTAGCCGTCCCGCAGTCCCGCGGGCGGGCGGTGGATCACCGCCAGGCGCGTCAGATCCATCCGCAGCACCAGGCCGGCGTGGCCTGCCACGCGCAGCCAGCGGGTCGACGAGAGCAGGAGCGATCTGGCGTTGTGTCTGGCCACCTTGACATGCAGCGATAGCTTGCGCAGCTCCCCCGCGGGCACCCGCTCACCGCGGAGCCATCCAATTACCGTTTCCCGCTCGGCCACGGTGACATCACCGCGGCCGAGGCGCTCCTGGCACAGCCGCAGCATCGCCACCCGGAACTCATGGCTGAGCTGGGCGTCCTTCAGCACGATATGCTCGACCGCCCGCCGCACGCTCCGATAGAGCTCGGCACCGTCCACCTGGTGGTATCTCGCCACCGCCGCGATGCTCAGGTCGGGGTCGGGCTGGCCCGTACCGGGCGCTGGCGGGAACCCGCACTGATCGAAGGCGGCACGCACTACCGAACTCGCCAGCGCGACCCAGTCCAGCTGGCGCGCCACTGCGGCGAACACCTGGTCGACCATGTGGACACGGGTCGTGGCCGCGTCAACCGCCGCGTGCTGGAATCCGTCGCCGATGCTGGCCAGCCCAACGGCGAGTTCCTTCGCCGCGGACTCGTCCGAGGCCGCCAGCAGCTTGACGGCGGCACCGCCACGTCCGACGTAGGGTGCGAGGTACTCCTTGTCGACGAAGTCCAGGTATGTTGACGCGTCGAGCAGGGCCGACACGTTGGATGGCGCCACGACTACCG
Organism: uncultured Actinomycetota bacterium; assembly: GCA_963850875.1. Classification (GTDB taxonomy): domain Bacteria; phylum Actinomycetota; class Actinomycetes; order Streptosporangiales; family Streptosporangiaceae; genus Chersky-822. The sequence goes on along the minus strand of CAWKNA010000001.1, from coordinate 588,156 downwards.
CGCTACGGTGTCGTCGACAGTGAACGAGACGCCCCAGTAGTGCTGACGCTGGCCGCTGCGGGCCACGGTGACCAGCACGCCGGTGCCCTTCGTCCCGGTGCTAGCCGACCACCGCAGCTCGCGCGAACTCCGCGCGGTCCGCGTGACGCCGCTCTGGTCAAGCAGGTAGAGATCGCGCGCGAACTCCTGCTTGGAGTATTGACCACGCTGCCCGGGCAGCATCGTCAGCACCGACCAGATGTCGACCAGCCGGATCACCCCGTCGTCTTTCTTGCCCTGGCTGGCGACGACCAGTTCGTAGCCCGCGCGCAGGCTGTCCAGGAATGCCTCGGCCCTGAACCGCGGCGGCCGGTCCTGGGTCCTGGCGAGCAGGTCGACCAGCACGGATGGGCGGATCCGGCGTTCCCGCACCCGGTCGATCTCGACGGCGGCGTCAGCGGGGAGCACCCGGAGCAGTGATGGGTAGCAGAGCAGCCGGTCCTCCTCCTCGAATATCGTGACGCCGCGGACCGCGGCAGCCGCCAGCAGTTCCTTCACGTAGCCACCGGAGGCCAGGTATGCCTGTTCATCGGGATCGAACCCGTCGGACAGCGCCCGCGTTTCATCGACCAGGCTGGTGGTCGCGGCGTGCGCGCCTGCCAGTGCCTTACGGGCCTCACGGACCTGCCCGTTCCTCGCGCCGGCCAGCGCCTTGCGCAGCTCGCGGGTGACCACGGCGGCGGATCTCAGCGCGCTGTCCACCGCCCGCTCCGTCGCGGCCAGCGTCTCCTCCAGGGTGCCGGCACCGCCGTCGGCTGACTCGTCCACACCGATCTCGCCGTTAATGCTCCCGCTGATCTGCGCCACCGCACTCAACCCCTTCTCGTCGGACAGCTAGGTACAGTACAGCCGCCGGCCGACAGCCGTCGGGCACGCGACAGGATCGGTGGTTCGAGCATGGATCCACGACCAGGGCTACCGCCGGCGGCTACAGTCGGGCCGTGAGCCGACAGCGCCAATGGGTATCACCAGGACAGTCCGCCCGCGTCGCCGGATACGACATCCCCGGCGGTTTGATCTACATCGGGCAGCATCTGCGGTCGGCCGTCGGCACCATCGAGCCGGCGCTGATCAATCCCGCGCTACCCCTCGGCAGCCATGAGCCGGACCGGCCCGGCCACGTTCTTGACCCGGCACCGTCCTACCACCTGATCTCGCCGGACAGCAGGGCCGCCTATCTTGCCTGGCTGGCCGGGGGACGTGACCGCACAGACGTGCCGACCGGCTTCGTGTCGCTATTCTTCTCCGGCCTGGAGCGGCGAGTGCTGGTGGACGCGGCGGACGACCCGGCCGTACGGCACGAGCTACCCGCCATCGCCGCAGAGGTACGCCGGCTCCGGGCCGTCCACTGCCCGGGCGGCAACTCCTTCAACTCCTACGCCAGCGCATTCCTCGACGTGCTCGATCTCCTCTGCGCCCCCAGCTGGCCGCGGGGCGGTGCCCCGCCTTCCGGTGCGCCTCCAGCACCCGGCCAGGACCGCTGGCCGGTACCGATGGCGCTGCGTGTGGCCCTCGCCGGGTTCGCGGTCACCGGCACTCCGGTGCCCGCCGACTGGGCCAGGTCATGGGCCTGGTACCACCCGTCGCTGTTTCCGCGGACACCGCAGACGCGTTGCCCGCAGGAGTTCGAGCAGTTGTTCGCGGTGCGCTACACCCGACGATTCGCGGCCGGGCTGGTCCCGCAGCCTGCCGCCAGGCCACCGATCCGGATCGGCTACGCCCCGGCCAGCCCTGGCATCGAGGCGCTGGTGCTTGACCGCCCCGACCTGCCGGATGTATTGGAGGAGCCGAGGGCCACCCGTGAGCTGGGCGCCCTGGTCGACTCCATCACCGACGCGCTCACGCCATACAGCCGCTGGCTCGCCCGTACCCCGGGTGGCCACGGCTCGCTCGCCTCGGCCGCGCTGCTGCCCGCGGACCTGCTCGATCTGCACCCGGGCCCGCTCCGGCAGCTCCTGGCCTGGGCGAACGCCCGCCTCGACGGGCAGTTCGCCGCGGTTATCGACGCATCGGAGTTCGGCGCCTTCTGGTCGACCGCCGACCCGGCCGGGATGTCCAGGGACGAGGCCGCGTCGCTGGCCCTCATCCTCGCCCGCGCCGGTCTCGGTGTGGAACCGGATGTACGATTCGGCGGCCCCGCCCTCGCCCCCGGGCCGGCGGTGCTGTTCCGCCTCGACCGGGACGCCGCGGACGCCCCGTCCTCCGACTACCTCGCTGCGACCACCATGCTGCAGCTGGCCGCCCCCGTCGCGCTCGCAGCCGGGCAGGGCAGCACGCCGACCGGCCGGACTGAGATCCGCCGGGAACGCCGGAGTCGCGTAAATTCAGAGGCCAGCACGGCCAACGGCGCCAGGTCCGATCACGATGACAGCGCGAACGCGATCATCACCGGGCTGGCGGCCGAAGTGCGGCTATCCGTCACCGAGCGGTCCCGGCTCGCCGCGCGGCTGCGCTGGCTGTTCGCCTCCGGTGCCGCCCTGCCCAGGCCCGACCGCCGGATCTCCGCGCTGACCGCGGCCGAGCGGGAGGCGGCAGGGTACTTCCTGGTCTCGGTTGCCACCGCCGGTCCGGCCCTCGCGCCGGAGACGGTGACGGCATTGACCAAGGCGTACCGGCTACTCGGCCTCGACCCCGACCTGGCCTATCGCCGCCTGCACCAGCACAGCGTCGGCCAGAGCGGCGCGGAGCCGTCCGGACACCGCGTGGCGTCGGCAGACGGTCCGATCGTGGTACGCCGGCCGCGCGCCCGCCCGCCGGGCCACCAGCTACCGCGCACCGCTCCTGGTTCGGGCACCGCACCCACCGAGGGCACACCGGGCGCCCGGGCGGATGCCGGATCGGGAGTTCAGCTCAGCCAAGAGGTGATTTCCAGGAAAATGATCGAAGCAGCGGCCGTGTCGACCCTGCTCGCGAGCATCTTCACCGACGAAGCGCCGACCGCGAGCGCACCAGCGTCCCCCTGCAACGAAGCCGGCCAGGGCCGTCCCGGCGGCCTCGACCAGGCGCACAGTAGGCTGCTCGGCGAGCTCGCCACCCGGTCGTCGTGGTCACGCGCCGACTTCGCGGAATTGGCGGCCAAACATGGTGTCATGCCGTCCGGTGCGCTGGACGTGATCAACGAGGTGGCGATGGAGACCGCGGGCGAACCGGTTGTGGAGGGAGACGACGAGCTTACGGTCAATGACGACGCGCTGCAGGAGCTACTGACATGACCAGGCTCTTTTCCCCGGAGGAGGAGGCAGCGGCCGGGCGCCACGAGGCCATCGCCTGGCTCTGCCCGGCAACAGGCCACGCCGCCCGCGACCGCGGCCAGGATCCGCCGTGAGCGATCCGACCACGTCCGTGCCGTCCGGTCGGATCCGCCCGCGCGAGAGGGATTCGATCGTGGCGTCGCTGCGGGCCGGGGTCGTCCCCGGCGTCGGGCAGCAGCACGTGCAGGTCGGCAGGATCGCCGAGGTGCAAGCCGTGGTCGTCGACATCACGCGGATCGCCGAGGGCGGGGCGAGCAGCCGTTTCGTCATCGGCGAGTACGGTTCGGGAAAGACTTTCTTCCTGCACCTCGCGCGGTCGGTGGCGTTGGAGAAGCGCCTCGTCACAATGCACGCCGATCTGTCTCCCGATCGGCGGCTGCACGCCAGCGCCGGAAAGGCCCGCGCGTTGTACGCCGAATTGACCCACAACCTGGCGACCCGTGCGCGGCCGGAGGGTGGCGCGCTGACCAGCGTCGTCGAACGGTTCGTCACACAGGCGCTCGCCCAGGCGCGCACGACGGGCCTGGACCCGGAGGCTATCATCCAGACTCGGTTGGCGGCGCTGACGGAGTCGACGGGTGGCTACGACTTCGCCCACGTCATCGCGCGGTACTGGCAGGGGCACGACGGCGACGACGAGCGGCTCAAGACCGATGCCGTGCGTTGGTTGCGCGGCGAGTTCACCACCCGTGCCGACGCCCGCCAGGCCCTCGGCGTCCGGACCATCGTCGATGACGCCACCTGGTATGACCACATCAAGCTGATGTCCAGGTTCGTGCGCATGGCCGGCTACGACGGGCTACTTGTCTGCCTCGACGAGATGGTCAACCTCGCTCAGCTGACCAACGCCCAGGCTCGCGCCGCCAACTACGAACAGATCCTGCGGATCCTCAATGACAGCCTGCAGGGCTCCGCGGCCTATCTGGGGTTCCTGCTCGGCGGTACGCCAGACTTCCTGCTCGACACCCGGCGCGGACTGTTCTCCTATCCCGCACTGGCCGCCCGGCTCGCGGAGAACAGATTCGCCACCGACAAGCTGGTCGACCACTCAGGACCGGTGCTGCGGCTGGGCAACCTGTCGCCGGAGGATATCTACGTCCTGCTGACCAAACTGCGTCACGTGTACGCCTCCGGCGACCCGACCGCGTACCTCGTTCCAGACGATGCGCTCATCGGCTACATGCGACACTGCGCATCGCGGATCGGCGACGCCTACTTCCGTACCCCGCGCGAGACCATCAAGGGCTTCCTCGACGTGCTCGCACTGCTCGACCAGAACCCGGGTCTGGACTGGAGATCAGTTATCGACGCCGTCAACCTCGCACCCGAGCCCGATCCTGCCTTCATCCTGCCCCCCTCCGGCGGGGACACCGAAACCGGGAATGGTCATGGCGCCGACCCCCGTAACGCTAGCTCAGCCGACGATGACGAACTCAGCTCATTCCAGCTCTGACCGGGCCCCGGGAGCGCCAGCACCCGCCGCACCTGACCGGGGCGCCGCAACACCGTCCGCGGCGTACGAGCTTTATCATCCGAGCGTCCAGCGGTGGATCTACGACTCTGGCTGGGAGCGGCTGCGTGACGCCCAGGAGCGGGCAGCCGCCCCGATCCTCGCCGGCGACCATGACATGATCATCGCCGCCGCGACCGCGAGCGGCAAGACCGAGGCCGCCTGGTTGCCGATCTGCTCGGCGCTGGTCAGGCGGCGTGCGGCTGGCGAGGCCGGGCCAGGCGTTCAGGCGCTGTTCATAAGCCCGCTGAAAGCCTTGATTAACGATCAGTACGACCGGATGACCCGGCTCTGCGAACGGTTGGACATCCCGGTGCACCGATGGCACGGTGACGTGGCGGTGTCCCGCAAGTCGCTGGTCATGCGCGCCCCCGACGGCGTCCTGCTGATCACCCCTGAGTCGATAGAAGCGATGTTCGTCAACCACGGGGACCGCATCGGCCGCGTCCTTGGCGACCTGCGCTACGTGGTCATTGACGAACTGCACTCATTCATCGGCACGGAGCGTGGTGCGCAGCTCCAGTCCCTGCTGCACCGGGTCGAACTCTGCGTTCGCCGCGGCGTTCCCCGGATCGCGCTCTCCGCGACACTGGGCGACTTCACCGCGGCGGCGGACTTTCTGCGCCCCGGCAAAGGCTCATCGGTGGAGGTTGTCTCCTCCGGCGACGACGCCGGCGAGATCCGCCTCCAGTTGCGCGGCTACCGCATCGGCGCCCCGCCACGGACCGGCTCGCCGACGACCGGTCCGTCGGCGAGCAACCCGCCCGGACCGCCGGGCACCGATCCTGGGGACAACGTCGAGACCCACGACATCGCCCCGATCGCCGATCACCTGTTCCGTACCCTGCGCGAGCACGACAACCTGATCTTCGCCAACTCCAGGGCCGCGGTCGAGACGTATGCCGACATGCTGAATCGCCGCAGCCGCGCTACCAAGATCCGCACAGAGTTCCTGGCTCACCACGGCAGCCTCGCCAAGGAGATCCGCGAATACGTCGAGGAACGGCTGAAGGACCCCTCGACCCCGGTCACCGCTATCTGCACGTCCACCTTGGAAATGGGGATCGACGTTGGCAGCGTCGACTCGATCGCCCAGATCGGAGCTCCACCGACCGTCTCAAGCCTCCGCCAGCGCCTGGGCCGCTCCGGACGGCGCGAGGACCAGCCAGCCGTGATCCGCATCTACGTCTCCGAATGCGAACTGAACGATCGGACGCCGCCGCCAGACGCCCTGCGCGGGGAACTGTTCCAGACCATCGCGATGATCGAGCTCCTGCTGGCGTCCTGGTACGAGCCGCCGCACGCCGCCGGGCTGCACCTGTCCACGCTCATCCAGCAGATTCTGTCTGTCCTCGCCCAGCACGGCGCCGCCAAAGTCGCCGAAGTCCATCAGGTCCTCTGCGGTCAGGGCCCGTTCGCCCACGTCGGGAAGTCCACGTTCGGCATGCTCCTGCGGGACATGGGCCGCCACGATCTGATCAGGCAGGACTCCCGTGGGTTCCTGCTTCCTGGCGGCCAGGGCGACCGGCTGGTCAACCACTACAGCTTCTACGCCGCGTTCCACACCTCACAGGACTACCGGCTCGTCGCGGACGGCCGAACCCTCGGCTCTCTCCCCGTGGAGCGCCCGATACTCCCTGGCACCCTGCTCATCTTCGCCGGACGTCGGTGGCGGGTCCTAGGGGTCGACATCGCGCAGCGGGTGATCGAGCTCACCGGCTCCGGCGACGGCCAGCCGCCGACTTTCCCTGGCAGCGGAGGCGAGGTGGCTGACAAGGTCCGCCGCACGATGCGCGCCCTCTACCAGTCGCAGGAGATCCCGCGCTATCTCGACAGCACCGGACGGACTCTGCTTAGTGAGGGCCGGGAGGTCTTCCGCCGTTTCGGTCATGCTGACCAGAGCATCTTCGGCTGGGGCAACGAAACCCTGCTCTTCCCGTGGCGGGGAGACCGGATCATGAATACGCTGCTGGTCACGCTCGCCAGCCAGGGACTCAACGTCGGCCAGGACGGAGTCTGCCTCACCGTGAAAGGCACCACGCCGACCCGACTGTGGACACTTATCCACGAGCTGGCAGCGGCACCGCAACCCGACCCGCTAGCCCTCGCGGACAGCGTCCGCACTAAGGCCCGCGACAAGTACGACCGGTACCTCGGAGAGGATTTGCTCAACCTGTCCTACGCCGCCCGCGCCCTCGACATCCCCGCCGCGTGGGCCACCCTCGCCGACCTAGCGAACCTGCCCCGCCCCCACGACCCACCCGGCACGGCCTGGCACGACGACGGCGAACGATCGGAGTTCTCGGACTTCGTCCTCTGACGCGCAGCGGATACTCAGCGACCAGCGGCCGAACCTGTCGGTGGTGCGGTGCCACAGACGGGGTCGAGCACCATGCCGCCCGGCTTGCACCCGGCCTGGATGCACCGCAGCGGGATCTTTAAGGGATACGCAGCAAGTGCGGGCCGCGGTAGTGCCGGGCCGGGATCGGCCACACGTCACCGGGTTGCGGCCGTTGGGGGGTCCGCAGTCATGCGCGAGCGGATCAAGAGTGGAAAGTACCGAAGTATGCTTCGGTCAACTATACTTTGGTCATGCACACTTCGGATTGGGGTGCGGCCAAGCCCGCCCACCTGTTCGACCGGGACGCTGAGTGGGCAGGCCTGGTCTCCTTCGCCGCCGATGCCCGTCCCGGCGCCACGCTGGGCGTGGTGAGCGGGCGCCGCCGGCAGGGCAAGAGCTACCTCCTCCAGGCACTGACCGCTGCCGTGGGCGGAATCTACTTCCCGGCCCTGGAACTGACCGAAGCGGTCTCGCTACGGCTGTTCGCCGACGAGCTCATCCGCTTCAGCGGTTCACCGGTCCCGCCGTTCCGGGACTGGCTTGAGGCCATCCCCTACCTGTTCAGGCTGGCCGGGGACCGTGCCGTCCCGGTGGTGATCGATGAGTTCCCGTTCCTGGTCAAGGCATCACCCGCGCTGCCATCCATCATCCAGCGGGAGCTTGGCCCTGCAGGGAGCGGATCCGCGAGCCGGGTCCGGCTCCTGCTGTGCGGCTCGGCCATGTCAGTGATGGGCGGCCTGCTGTCCGGGCGGGCACCGCTTCGCGGGCGGGCAGGTCTTGAGCTGATCGTCCACCCCTTCGGTTACCGGGACGCCGCCCGGTTCTGGGAGATCTCCGATCCCAGGCTGGCCGTGCTCGTGCACGCGGTGGTAGGCGGAACTCCCGCGTACCGCCGGGAGCTTCTGCGGGAGGACACCCCTGCGGACCTCGCCGACTTTGACGCCTGGGTGATCCGGACCGTGCTGAATCCGCAGACCCCGCTATTCCGGGAAGCCCGCTACCTCCTCGCCGAGGAGACCGAGATACGCGACCCGTCGCTGTACCACTCGGTGCTCGCCGCCGTCGCCGAGGGAAACAACACCTCCGGCGGAATCGCCAGCTACATCGGCCGGAAATCCAACGAGATAGCGCATCCGCTCCGCGTCCTCGAGGACTGCCGGCTGCTGATCAAAGAGCCCGACCTGTTCAGGTCGGGACGGGCGAGGTACCGCATCGCCGAGCCGCTTGTCACCTTCTATCAGGCCATCATGAGCAGGGCATGGGCACGCCTCGAACTCGGCGGCGGGCCGGTGTTCTGGCCAGGAGCCCGCGCGCGCTTCCTGTCGCAGGTAACAGGGCCGCATTTCGAAGCGATCTGCCGCGACTACGCGATCGCGGCCGATCCCGGCGTCTTCGGCGGCCCGCCGGGCGAGGTGGGATCCGGGGTCGTCGCGGACCCCGCGAACCGGACCCAGATCGAGGTTGACGTCGTGGTGCTCGCGCCGGCCGAGCCTGGGCACCCGCGCAAGATCCTGTCCCTGGGCGAGGCGAAATGGGACCGGGTCATGGACCTCCGCCACATCGAACGCCTACGCCGGGCACGGAATATACTCGCGGTTAAGGGATTCGACACCCGGGACACGGTGCTCAGCTGCTACTCCGGTGCAGGCTTCAGCCGTGAACTGCAAGCCGCTGAAAGCCACGACATCCATCTCGCCGGCCTCGACCAGGTCTACGCAGACTAATTCAGTGACCCCAGCGCGGACGGAAACACAGCGTCCGGTTACAGGACTGACCTGAGACACATTCGCGTAGCCCTAGCCCACGGCCGAACCGGCTAATTGGGGCCGCTCCAGGTGCCGTGATTGCCAATGATTCAGCTTGACACCCATGAGCATCCGCCCGCTCTGCCGTCCAGGCTTGCAGCCCGCTGCTATACGCCGCTGTGTCAGTCGGGAACGCGACGCCCTGCTCGGGCTCTACGGCTCGACCGTGGAACCAGGCCCTGGTCGCGATGAGTGACCGGGTCGAGGTCGAACCCTGAGCCCGTCGGACGGCTCGCTGTTCCGGCATCCACGGCCGTCGGGTGCTCGCGTGCTGCGCGATGCCGCATGACTTACTGCGACATCGACCGCGAAATTAGACCTCCATAAGCGATATAACCCGTCAGACTGGGCCATTTATCAGGATGCTGAAGCCCGGTCACCTCACCATACCCAAACTACGCGCAGCAGCGCAGAAACAGATCTTACTGCCGCTACGGCCGCGATTGCTGACGAAGCACACCATCATCGATACAATCAGCGACCTGCGCAAGTCTCCGCAACTCTATCTGCTGAGGTTATTGCCGATGTCCTCACCTCTAGCCGACGCCGCAGCGATGGCGAAGATGACACCGCCAACTGGTCCGATCCCGTGGGGCAGAGCAGCGAGCCGCCGCATGTGCGCGGGCGTCTATCTTGATCGCGCATTTCGGAATCAATTACTCCGCACGGTCTACTGCGACAATCGGCGCAGAGTAGCTCCGTCATACGGCTTCGATCTTGTCGTTGTCCTCACCCATGCATGGCGGGCCTGGAGACTTGAGCTAATCCAGCAGCTAATAGTCCTGGCAATCCTGGCCGTCGCGTTGCGCATTGCGCCCTGGACGACACTCATCGCGGCGGCGGCTCTCGCGATCTGGTACCTGGGCGGTAGCCTTGCCCGGATAGGAAAAGGCTTGGGTGAGTATTATCGCGGACAAAGAACTTATCCCGAATTCGAGGCGCTAAAATCACGCGGCAATTTGCTAGGTCGCGCAATGCTCGCTGCACTCATAGTATTTGCCGGCCTGGCAGCCTGGCGCTTGCATACAAGCACCAAGAAATCGGATCCATTAATAATGCGGAGTGGCGTCGGCGGCGCGACGCTCGTCTTCCTGGCAATACTGGCCGCCTTCGTGATCATCGGCATCCTCCGGCAGATTCGCCTCAATCACCTGCGAAATAAGGACACGATTTCTGCCCGCCTGTTGATCGGGAGGCGCCTGTCGACAATCGCGAAGCAGCAAAGGCATCCCTTTACCGTGTATTCCGGGTTTCGGCCCTTCGTCGGCAGCGGGCTTGACGTAAGGACATGGTCCTTCGCTCAGCGGCTTGTCCATCATAAGCCGACGGGCAACGAGCCGGATGAGGACTACCTAGTTCCTCCGTTCAGGGCCCAAGAGCTAGTAAGGCGCTTGAAGACCATGATAGAGCAGCTAAGAGACGGCGGCGACATCGAGACGCGCCTTCCTGGCTTGACGGTCACCGACAACGTCTTCGTTGAGGGCACTCACGCAGATCCATATCGCCCTGTGCTGAAGACGACCGCTGGCTCGGAAGAGCTCGATGATGCCATAGCCGCGGTCATCGCCAACTCCAGTGACGCCGCTCGTCATTATCTGGCATGTCAAGTCGAATCCTGGGGCGGCGAGGTCGTGACGACGGTCTTTGTGCACGTATCGCTGCAGGGACGCACGCTCTATCTTGAATTCTCGACTTATGCCCTGCTTCCGACGCGCCATGAGTATCACGTAATCGATGAAGTCGGCGGGACTGGCCCGAGCGCCGTGATAAGAGCGGCCGCGAGAAGTCTGACCGACGTGGCGGATGCGTTCGCGTTGCCGAGGAGACTCGCTGAGGCCCTTGGTCAGGTGTACGCCGCCTTGCGAGCGCAACGGGATGGCACTCACACAGCGCGCAGGGGAGTGAATATCGGCGCCACAACCAGCGCTCGGGAAATCGCCGCCTCGGGCTCGGATAAGAACTATTTCCAGCTGCGCGACGTCTTGCAGCACTCAAAGATCGTAGAGCGCCGCCTCATCGCGGCAGTGGGCGATTTCCTGAAGGAACGCAACGTCGATACCTCAGAATTCTGGGAGCGTGCTACCACGATTCTCAACAATGGCGTGATGAATACAGGCAAGGGGACAGTCAACATCTCGGACAGCGCCATAGGCGATCAAGCTAGAGTTAACAGTGGGGTGTCGCCTTCTGGTGGCGGGCCCCCACCGAGCGCGAGCGGAGAGGCGGGCGCGGCATGACTGACGAGGAGCCTCGGCCTAACCTGGCCAATGAAGGGGTGCTAAATACCGGGCCGGGCACTGTGAACATCACCGGGAGCGCTATTGGCCGGTGCGCACAGGTAACGGCGGGCGGTTCGAAGACGACAGACGGCACGCCGGTCGATGCGACATCCGGCGATGGGTCACATGACGAACCCGCGGTCAGCGACAGTGGGGCCGCTTCGGTCAGGCTGTCCGCGAGACAAGCCGAGGCACCCGATAGGCACTCAGCCACCCTGGTAGGTGCCAGCGTGGTGCTGGTGACCGCCGGCGGGGTCTTCATGACGGTGACGGCCCTTGAGCCGACCAAGCCACCGCACCCAGTCTGGGGAAATGGCTGGTTCGACGCGGGCTTCGCCTTAGTAACCCTTGGACTGCTGATCGGATTGATCGGCTTCTATCACCATTTCCGTCAGGAACGGCAGGCGTCACGGAGAGCAGCGGGGAGCCACTCCGACACCAGTTGACCACATGATCAATGGCTACGGCGTGCCGGTATCCATGCGGCCCATCAGGGCAATCGTGCGGGTTACCCGGGGACGAGCAGCTTGCGCTGGACGACGGAAGTAGATTTCCACTTTGAGCCACGAGGCGTCGTGGACGGGCATACCTCCGGACGCATCTTTCTGCTAGGTGGCCAGCATCAGGCTCGCCAAGGTCAGCGCGACCCCGGTCTTGGTCGCCGAGGAGGACCCGGCGACGACGGTGAGCAGGCTGCTGCGGTGCCGCTACGCCAGCCGCATCGACAAGGACCGCAATACCCCCAGGCACATCCGCCAGCTCTAAGCCCTCGGCTACATCGTCACCCTCGACCACGTGGCGGGCGCGGAACCGCTCCCGCGGCCTCTCAGTTCATGACAAACCAGGCGACTTGCACGGCAGTCGGGCTCGACGGCGCCGCGTTCAGGTAGATGGTGATCTCGCCAGTCGCCACATTCACCAGGACCCTCACCCCCCAGGACGCCAAGCGGCTCCGCCCCTACTTCGCCGCCCACCGCCGCCTGCGCCAGCTCATCACCGAACTCGAAACCATCTCCATCCATCTCGCCGAACAGCCCGCAGCACCCAGAACGCCGGGAGATCAGCGGCCTTAAGCCGGGACCAGCCACCGGCGAACACCCCGTAACCGCTGATCAGCAGGGTTTTGTCGTTGGCCCACGAAGTCTCCGCAGGTCAGCAGTTCGGCGTTCCTTCGGAGCGCGCCATGGCGCGTGAAGATCCGGCGCCGTTCGCCGCTTGCGCTGGTGCTGTGGCCGGGACGCTGGCAGTGTTCGCCGCGGCAGAATCCCGGAGCCTGTGTGGTGCCTATGAGCCCGCAGGTCGGCATGGTGGAGGAGGGCTTCCGCGGGAACCCTGGGCTGGTGCCCCGGGCCCGCGCGTCAGGCTCTGGCTTTCTCCTGCCCTCCCCGTGGCGGGCACGCCGGTTCAGTCACGGGAAGGGGCAGGGGATGGGCGTGGCGCGCGCCCGGTGCGCGGGGCTGGACATCTCGGAGAAGGACGCCAGGGTCTGCGTCCGGATCGCGGGCGCCGGGCGCCGTAAGGCGACCGGGACGGTGACGGCCTGGGGATCGATGACCGGCCAGATCCTGGCCCTGCGCGATCACCTGATCGCCCGGCAGGTGACATGGGTGGTGCCGGAGGCGGCGGGCGGTTACCGGAAGCCGTTCTGCTGCCTGCTCGGGGACATCCCCGGAGCAGAGATCATGCTGGTCAGCGCCCGGCACGTGAAGAACCTGCCCGGCCGCAAGACGTCGCCGACTCCGCCTGGCTGGCGCGGCCCGGCGCCCATGGCCTGGTGCGCGGCTCCTTCGTCCCGCCCGGGCCGGTCCGGCAGCTGAGGGACCTGACCCGGGCCCGGACCGCGATCACCCGGGAACGCTCACGTGAGGCCCGGCGGCTTGGGGAAGCTGCCCGGGGACGCCGGCATCAAGCTGTCCGCGGTCGCCCCGGGCATCCACGGGGTATCAGGCCGCGCGATGCCGGAGGCGCTGATCGCCGGCGTCATCGCCGCCGGAACCGGAGCTGGCATGGTTCCCCGCCGCCGGCCACCTCGCCTCACGGGCCGGCACCACGCCCGGGAGCAGCGAGCCCGCCGGGAAGGCCAGACCGAGCCGCACCCGGCCCGGCAACCCCTGCCCGCACGGCGCCCTGGGCGCCGCCGCCATGGCCTGCGCCCACAACCCCGGCACCTGCCCCAGCGCGAAGTACCGCCGCATCGCCGCCCGCCGGGGACCGCAGAAGGCCAGCGTCGCCGTCCAGCACGCCATGCTCATCGCCACCTGGAACACGGGCACCAACGGCGCCTTCTGCGACGACCCCGGTGCCGGTCACCTCACCCGGCTCAACCCCGACCGGGCACGCAACCGCGCCCTGCGCCAGCTCCACGCCATGGGCTGCCACGTCACCCTGGAAAGAGCATCATGACCACCAGCGGCTCAGGCTGACGCCAGACCCCGCCCCGGTGAATCTTCGCGTCAGAGCCTCGGAACTATGATCCATCTGGCTCTCTGATACTGGTTTGATACTTGTCATGGCTCAGGCCGCCTCTTCGATCATGGCCGCGAACCGGCCGGCTGTCTCACGCTGGTTGCCTGGCATCACGTGCGAGTAGACGGACAAGGTGACGACGACACTGGCGTGCCCGAGCCGCTCGTTGACGACCTTGATGTTCTCCCCGGCTGGCCAGCAAGATCGTTGCGTGCGTGTGGCGGAGGTCATGAAGCCGGATCTCCGGCAGCGCTCCGTCGCCGAGTGCCTTGCGGCACCGGGTGAGAGTGGTCTTGAACCCGCGGGAGAACCGCTATGGGTGCAGGTGCCTCCCTTCCTCGTCTGCGAAGACGATCTCGTCATGGGTGGCGAGCTGGAGCGCCAGGGCATGACGATCGCGCCACCACGCCCGCAGGACGGCCACGGTCACGGGATCGATATCGATCACCCGCGGCTTGTTCGTCTTGGTTGGCCCTTCCTTCAGCGTGGCGCCCTGGCCCTTGTTCCGGACGATCCCTGCTGACCGCCGGACTGTGATCGTGCCAGCCTTCAGGTCGATATCGCGCCAGCGCAGCGCCAGCAGCTCACCGCGCCTCATGCCGGTGTAGGCCAGCAGCCACCACGCCGCGAACAGCGGGCTGTTCTCCCGCGACCAGTCCAGGAACGTGCGCAGTTGGGCCGCAGTCCACGTGTGCATCTCGGGTGCCTTGGCCTGCTGTGCGGTCGGCGGCTTGGGCTGCTTCGGGTCGGCCGCCGGGTTCTTCGCCAGCAGCCCGGCGGACACGGCCGCCGACAGAGCCGCGCCGATGATGGTGTGGATATAGCGGACGGTGCGGGCCGACAGCCCTTCCCCCTCGCGGTAGTCCTTGCGACCGGATGCCTCCAGCACCCGGTAATGCGCGGCGAGCTTCGCCGGAGTCAGCGCTGCCAGCGGGACCTGCGCGAGCGGGTAGCCCTGGACGTGCAGCCTGACGTTCTTGCGGTAGGACGAGAGGCGGTCGCCGGGCAGGAAGCGACAGCCGCCCGGCCGGCCGGCTGGCTGCCCGGTCACGGCGCGGCCTGCGCGAGCCGGTGCACAGCCTGCTCGTACTCGGTCGTGCGGGCTGGCCGGCCGACCAGCACTCGCGGCTGTACGGCAGGTAGGTAGCGAACGGCCGCCTGGCCCACGGCTACCCTGGATCGTGACCGTTCGCTGAGGCGATCATCACGGTGGCTTATAGGCCGGGAGGCCACGAGGGGAAGAAAGGCGGCGTGACGGGCCGGATGCGGGAGCAGTGGCGGGCCGGGCTTGCCGCTGCGCTGGCGGCTGGCGGAGCCGGGCTTCGGCGACGAGTTGGATAAAACTGAGTTCAGAGCGAATCTGCTCGACCGAGCGGTAGCCGGCCGGTGAATGCGCAAGCCGAGATGAACGCCTTTCGACGGGATTGCCTAGACAGGCTAGCGCAAAGGCAACCGGCCGGAGCCGGTTGCCCATTCGTTGGCGCTACGCCGAGCGCCTGGCCCACATCGAGTGCGGCTCGCCCTCGCGCCCCTCGGCGGCGACGATGTCGCTGAACCACACCCGCCCGAAAGTAACCGTCTCCCCGTAGGCGAACCGGACGGTGAAATTGACCAGCCCCTTGAGCCCGCCCTTCGGGATGAAGTGCGTGCCACGCGGAAGCTCGGCCACCACGCCGCCCTTGCCGAGCACGAGGATGCGCTCGCTCGTCACCGCGAACGTCCGCTGCTGAAACTTGTTCACATTCAGCACGTGACGGTCCCCCATCGCGTGCTGGCTCACCACGTCGCCGGCGAACACCTGCTGCAGCGTCTCGCTGCGCCGCAGGTGCGGCTCAGCCTCCTTGCGCAGCTTGGCGTGGCTCGGCTTGATCAGTGCTGGCATCTTCGACGCCTCCTCTCATCGCGTCCGGTTCAGGATGCAGGCTGACCAGCACTCCTCCGCAGCGGTCATCCCGATCCTGCGGGCGGCATGCTGCACCGTGCTCATTGCCTGCTCACCTGCCTTGCCTCTCGCCTCCATGAGAAGCCGTGACCGGGCACCCGCCGCAGAGGCTGATGTCCCCAACTTCCGGGACGTTCGCCAGCGCGAGCGCGCTACCAGGTCAGCCGTGCCCATTGCTTCCGGCAATCACCTCCCTCGCGAGCACGGCCGCCCGCGATCTCGGCATGCCGAACCGCCGCGCGATCTCTGGCATTTATGCACGATGACGAGGCTCCATATAGGGCCATTGACGCTCACCCCGTCCTGGTTCCACGGGCAGGCATAATGACCCAGGAGGCTGGTGCCGTGGTCGTTGATGATCTCGTATATGCCATTGTTGTATGCGTCCACCACCACAACTCCGAGGAATTGCCATTGCAGTAATCCTCGCGGACGTAGTAAACGACAGCCGGTGTGCCGCCGCAGCGGTGGCGGTCGGGCGGCGAGGCCGGCGAGCGAGGGTCTGCCGCGCAGCGGTACGTACCGCACAGCGCTCGCAGTTCAGTCTCCGCGCGCTCAGGCCGGGTCGCCGGGTTCAGCCATGTGGCAACCACGCTTTCATCGGCGAACGGCCGGAACTAGCGTGTGCTGAGCCGTGCCGCTTACTACGAGCTAGGGGTGATAGGCCATGCTGACAACTTTTGGATCCGGCCCGGTACGCCGCCGATGGCTCATTCTGGCGGCCGGGATTGCGGCCGTCGTCGGCTGGTCTGTGCCGATAAGCGGGACCATCGCCTACGCTGCGAGCGGCAACGGCGTGCCGCAGTGGGCGGCCACGATCAGGCCGAGTGCGACCGCCAGCACTCAAGCGCTGCTCGGGGTGGCTGCTGTTTCGGCCCGCAACGTCTGGGCGGTAGGAACGCTGATCGTGCACTGGAACGGGCGCAAGTGGAGCGTCGTGGCTGGCGCGAAGACCCGCAAATGCCACGCGGAACTGCAGGGCATCAGCGCAGCCTCATCGTCGGAGATATGGGCTGTCGGCGTGTGCGTCAATGCCCAGAACCAGACTAAGCCGATCATCGAGCGATGGAACGGACGGCACTGGGTACTGCAGGCGAGCCCACGCGTGGGCACCGCCGGCATCAGCGAGCTGTTCGCGGTTAAGGCGATCTCCGCATCGGACGCCTGGGCTGTGGGCCAGTCCAAGTCGGGCAGTTCCTTCAGGACCCTGATCGAGCACTGGAACGGGCACGCCTGGAAGGTGGTCGCGAGCATAGGCCCAGGGCCGCACGGGACAACTCTTCAGGGGGTCACCGCGGTCTCGGCCCGCAGTGCCTGGGCCGTCGGGTTCTCCGTGACCTCGCAAACCACGACCTCAACGCTGATCGAGCACTGGAACGGGCACGCCTGGAAGGTTCAGCCCAGCTTCAGCCCCGGCCAGGCTAACGCGCTCCTCGGAGTTACCGCGGTATCCGGCTCGGACGCCTGGACGTCCGGGGTATATGCGTCCGCATCTGTGCCTAGCACGCTGGTGGAGAACTGGAATGGTCAGTCATGGCTGGTCCAGTCCACCGAGAATCCCGCACTGGGAAACTTCCTGACCGGCATTGCCGCAAAGTCAGCGTCGGACGTATGGGCCGTCGGGATCCAGATTCAGTCCGTCCAACTTGCCGACACGCTGATCGAGCACTGGGACGGGAATACCTGGGCGATCACGCCGAGTCCTAATGTGGCAACCAAGCAGAGCGTCCTTGAGGGGGTCGCGGTAGCTGGCTCAAAGGCGTGGGCCGTCGGTTACAGCAGCAATCTGCACGTGGAACGGACCCTCATCGAGTACTGGAACGGCCACTCGTGGAAGATCCAGGCCAGTCCAAACTAGCCGCGCCCTAGCCTAGGTGTTGCGTGCCGAGGCAGGCGGCGGTGTTGCGTGCCGAGGCGGGCGGCGTCCATCTCTCCCCGACCGCAAAGGGCGGCGGCCATAACGGACGCCGGGCCCGGACGTGGACTTGACAGCGGCCACGGTTAACCGGATCCCAGCCTGCCACGCACGTCCGGCAACGCGATTGCGATGCCCGCTGCTGCCGCTGTTCTTGCCGTCCCCTCCGCGCGTCGGCAAGGCACATCCGGCCCACAGGTACCGCGACACCAGGTAGACGCCTGGGAGGGCGATCAGGATCACAGCCTCTCCGCTAGTCCGTTGACGGACAGGTCACAACGGGATGACCGGTCACGCGGTCGGAACCGAGTGACCGGTCATCGTGACCGAAGGACTCAGGCGTAGTAGCTAGTCAGAGCCCGGACTGGGTGGCGTTGGTGTTCAGGCGTCCTCCAACACGCCGCCGCCGCCGTCTCCGCCGCCGCCGTCGCCGCCACCACCCGGGTCGCCGCCGCCGCCTGGGTCGCCGCTACCGCCTGGGTCATTGGGCGGGGAGCCATCCGGCGGTGCGGGGGCGTTTGGGTCGCCGGGGTCGGCCGACGTATCGAGGGTGGGGGGCGCCGTGGCCGGCGGCGGGAAGGCCGGGAGAGTTGGCGGGCTCGCGGCTCCAGCCAGGGCATTGGCGAACATCGCGTAGTCGAACGAATCGGCCTCGGGGTTCATGAATGGCGGCAGCGTATTCGTGTTAGCAAGGACGGTGTTATACCCGCCGATGCCGTCGGATTGTGCCGTGAATTGGTACCAGGGTCCGCCGTTGGTCGATGCCCATTCCGGCTCGGTGCCGCCTGGCCCGAGCGGCGGATTGGTGTCGTCCATGACGTACACGACGGTCTCGTCGATTCCGTTGGGGTCAGACGCCGCAGGGAAGAATACGACCTGCCAGCTGAAGTTGGGATTGTTGGGAACCGTACCGCTGCCGGTGACGGTCGGGCCGCTGGCCTGCGCCGCAGTCGGTACTAATGCGACGCCGCCAGCGACGGCAACCATGGCCGCCAACCTGACGACGATCAGGACCAGTGCGCGCCGTGACCGGCGGCGATGCCGCCGCGCGGTCGCAGGGGCAGGCGCGATGATGCGTTGAGCCAACACTTCCTCCCGAATCGGATCCGCACCTGAATAGACCTGCCGTATGGCAGGAGGTGCTCAACTGCAAACACGACGATCGGTCGCAGTCGGTTCACCGCCACTTCTCCGCATTCTTGCCGCGAGGCGGCAAACCGGCAGGGCGAGGCGGTGCCACCTGGCATTTTGAAACGCGAGTGGGCAGGGTTCTAAGCTAGGTGGCTGGCGTGGCCGCGCATCGCTGACGATCTTGCAATGTCTGGCCTGGGACCGCCGGACCGGGACCGCCGGACTGGGACCGCCGGCATCCGCAATTCGGGACTAATGGCACTACCCGAAACGATCACATTGCGATGCCTTGGTATGGACGTTCGTTGGACTAGCGATCGCAATGGAAGGCAGCGCGATATGCGCCAGCAGCTGCTCACGCACGTCGACGCACCCTGACTGAATCCGCGTTATCAAGTCACGCCTGGACGCTGCGGGCCCAGCCGTTGTCGAGACCGCTGGCGTCCGCGACCCAGGCAAACTGCTATCCAACTGACTGGCAGGCAGGAACGTGATGACCATGATCAGCAGTCCAGTCGCGGCGGTCTACCTGCGCGCGGCGAAGGGGCGAAGACAGTTACCCGAGAACGCGGCCGGCGGAGGGCAGCTCATCGGTAGGTCCTGATGCCGAGCGTTACCGCGACGGTCAGGCCCACGACGCCGATGGTGATGCGTACCGCCCGCGCCGGAATGCGGCGGACCAGCGCAGGCCCGATCCAGCCGCCGACCAGGAAACCTGCGGCGAGCGGCGCCGCTGCGGCCCAGCGGACCGGCCCGAACGCGGCGAATCCCACCGCCGCGGCCGCATTGGCAAGCCCCGCCACCACGTTCTTCAGCGCGATGTTCCTGGCCAGCGGCTGATCCAGCATCGCGGTCAGGACCGCTAGCATGAGGATTCCGCCGGCCGCCCCGAAGTAGCCGACATAGACCGCCACGCCGAACACCGCCGCGCGCAGCGCCTGGCTTTGCTCACCGCCCGGTCGCGCGGTCCATCCGGTGATCATCGGCTGCACGATCAGCAGCAGCGAGGCAGCCCCGATCAGGCACGGCGCCACGACCTGAAATGCCCTGGCCGGGGCGAGCAAGAGCAGCGCCGCGCCAGCAGCGCCGCCCAGGGCCGTCAACAGGCCGAGACGCCGCACCCGGGTGCCCTGCCCGGCCAGCTCTGGTCGTGATCCGCCGGCCGCGCCCGCGCCGGCGAACATCAGCGCCACCGTATTCGTCATATTCGCGCTGACCGGCGACAGGCCGAGCGCCAGCAGCACCGGATAGGAGATCACTGAAGCGACGCTCGCGACGGTGCTGGCCACGCCGGCCAGGACTCCCGCGCCGAGAAGCGTGAAGATCTCGGCTAGCCGCACCCACCTGACTCAAGCACATGGCTCGCTGACGCCGGCCGGGCAGTCCGCGTTTACCTAAGCCTCGCCGGGGCGGACGGCTTGGACGTAGCGCAGCATGGGCAGATCGCCGGCTGCCTCGACTTCGAACCCGGCCGCCGTGGCCAGGTCATCGCGCAGGTCGGCGTTGTTGTGCCGCATCATCCGGCGGGCCGGGTGCAAGGCGGGGTGTTTAGCCTGCGGGCGGAAGTCCGCCACCAGCAGCCGGCCGCCCGGGCGGGTCACCCGGAACAGCTCGCCGAACGCGGCCGGGCGCACCTCCGCTGGGATGTGATGTACGGCGAGCGTGCAGGTCACCACGTCGAAACAGCGGTCAGGCAGGTCGAGGTCCTGGGCCACGCCGACGGCGAACGAGCAGTTGGCAGGGCCTCGTTTGGTGGCATAGCTGATCGCCGGAATGGAAGGGTCGACGCCGGTCACCCGGCCGTTCGGCGTGACGGCGGCGGCCAGCAGCCGGGCGAGGTAGCCGCCGCTGCAGCCGACGTCCAGGACCCGGTCCCCTGGCTTCGCACCGCTCAGGGCGGTGATGCGGGCATACACCCGGCGGCGGCGGCCGAGGAATGCGATCTCGCTGACGATCTCGTGCATGCGGACGCGGTCGATCGTTGCGCCTTCAGGATCTGAGCGGCCTTGCCGGATTCGCTGGTACACCATGGCCTCCTTACTTAGTCATGACTAAGTTATAGTCCCAACTTAGTCATGACTAAGTTGGTTGGCAAGCGGGCTACGATGCAGAACGTGGAGCAGAGCGGGCCGGTCAGGCGCACCCGGCTGACCGCGGAGCAGCGCCGAGAGTCGATCTTGAAAGCGGCGGTCGAGGTGTTCACCGAGACCGGCTACCGCGCCGCGAAGGTATCCGACGTGGCGGCCAGGGTCGGGGTGAGCGAGCCGGTAATCTTCCAGAACTTCGGCTCGAAGGCCGCGTTGTTCGCCGCCGTGCTTGACCGCGTGGCCGGGGACGTCCGTGCCGAGCTGCCAGCGCTGGTCGAGCATTTCGGCTCGGCCTCCGACCTGCTAGCCCATGCGCTCAGCCCGGCCCATGTCCAACGGCTGCACACCCCTGGGTCACCCGGCTTGCCCTTCGCCGACGCGGTCACCTTGGCCGCCGAGCCTGATCTCGCTGAGCCTGCCAGGCGCGCACTCCGCACGATCGCCGAGCACCTGGCGGACCTGATCCGGCGCGGCCAGGCCGACGGCGACTTCCGTGCCGACCTGGACCCCGAGGCGGCCGCATGGCTGCTGCTGTCGATCCTGTCCGCCCGGCAGGTCCGCGCCGCCGCGATGCCGGATCGAGATCGCCTGGAGGACGGCGTGGCCGCCCTCGCGCTTCAGGCGCTCATCCCGCCCACCCCGGCACCGCGGCGTTCAGGCTACCGGCGACCGGCCGATCGCTGAGCGACTACCTGAAGTAGATGGTCTCGGGATTGACCGCCTTCCGGACGGCCGGAGCGAGCGCGAAGCCGGCGCCGAGATTCGCATAGGCGGAGATGGAGTACCGGCTGGTCTTCCCGGTTCTGATCCCGGCCGGCGTCGTGATGTCGCACTGGAAGACCCCGGCGACGCTATTCCAGGCACAACCGGCGGTAGCCGACGTGATGCCTGGCCCGCGCAGTGTCACCTGCACCTGGTGCGCCGCCCCGAGCGCCGCGGCGAGGGTACTGGCGATGGGCGTGCCCGCAGCGTCGGTAAGCCGGAAGCTGACCGCGATCGTATGCGCCGAGCGTCGCAGCGTGCTGTTCGGCAGCGGCGCGGTGAACCCGCCGAAGCCGTAGCCGACGGTGTAGCTGGCCCGTACCGGCGCGGCCTGCGGGCTCCCGGCAATGCTGACGGCACCGGCGCAGGTCGCGGTGAACGGCCCCACGCCGTTCGAGCCGGTCGTGGTGACCTGCACCGCGGCGGGGGTCGCGACCCCGGAGACCGCGTCGGTGGTGGCGCAACCGGCGACCGGGACCTTGCCGAGCACGTAGCGGCCGCCGCTGCGCACTCCGGTGACCGACACGACTGGGGCCGTCGTGTCGACCTTGACCTGATCGGACGCGTGGCCCAGGTTCCCGGCCAGGTCGGTGCAGGTGGCATTCAGGGTGACCGGGTTGCCGTTGCCCGAGGTCGTACTTGACGTCGCGCACATCGCCGCCACGATCGTCCCGTCGTCGGTCCAGTTCCAGGTCACCGTGACGTTTGAGGTATACCAGCCGTTGCTGCCCGTGGTGCCGGCCGTGATGACCGGATGCGCCTTCGGCGGGGTCGTGTCCAGCGGGGTAAGGCATCCCGCGACGTGCTTGTCGGAGTTGGTGCCATCAGGGCAGGTCGTATTGGACCAGGTCACGCCGGTCAGGGTGGCACCGGTCAGGGTGGCGCCCTTGAGGTTGGCGCTGGTGAGGTTGGCGCCGGTGAGGTGGGCGCTGGCCAGCTTGGCGCCGCCGAGCTTGGCGCCGACCAGGCTCACACTCGGGAGCTGGGCGCCGGTCAGGTTGACGGCCGGGCCGATCAGGTAGCCGTTCAGTACGAGATAGCCCTTCGGAAGGGCGGCCGGCGTTCCGGTGATCCCAGCCGACACCACGCCTGCCAAGGTGGCACTGGCCAGGTTGGTGCTGTTCAGGTTGGCATTGGTCAGGACCGCGTCGGTGAGGTTAGCGGTAGCCAGGTCGGCCAGTTTGAGATGGGAGCCGGTCAGAGCGGCACCGGTCAGATCGGCGGTGGGGCCGATCAGGTACCCGCTGAGCACCGACCAGTTCGGCGGAAGGAACTTGGGCGTCCCGACGAGCCCGCCAGACCGCACGGCGTCCAGGGTGGCGGTGCTGAGATCGGCGCGGGCCAGCAGCGCCCCGTTCAGGTTGGCGCCGGTCAGGTTGGCCGTGGTGAATATCGCATCAGATAGGTTCGCGCTGGTCAGGCTGGCACCGGCCAGGCTGGCGCTAGTGAGTGTGGCCTTGGACAGATTGGCCAAGTCAAGCGTGGCGCCGACCAGGTTGGCGCCGGTCAGGGGGCACGCGCTCCAGTCCACGCCTGCCGTCGGCGGCGGAGTTACCGCGCCGGTTCCTGAGTCGACAGTCGGGCAGGCCACCCCGGCCGCTGGCCCGGCTGTGACGGCGAGCAGGCCGGCCGCCACGACCAGCAACGCGATCATTCCTGAGATCCGAGTTCGGAATGTCATGGACCACTTCCTCTGCCAGACGCCGCCGCGGACGGCTCGCGCATGGCCAGCCGGTCCCGGATCACGGACCGTCCTGACCAGGCCGCAGAGGCTGCCGCCAACGTGAGTCAGCAACCTGATTCGCCTCGAACTGCGCGAACGAAATCTATCGGTTCAGGCCACCTCGCCGCAGATGAGTTCGCATAGTCGGATACGCCAGACAGCCACGCCGCTGGCCTGGTGACGCGGGGCGGCTGATCCCGGCCTGGCCCGGCCAAGAATGTCGTACCCCCGCGATTCACTTGGCAGATGGCTACCTATTCCCCGGGCGAGACGTCCGACTTCGATGCCGCAACACCGCTTGACACCGACCAGGACGTGCTCCGCCGCGTCGACCGCTTAATCGATCAGGACTCACGCCGCCGCCGCAGCGTATGGCTGTTCTTCCTGTCCGGCGATGGCGTGCAGCTACCCGCCGTGGTTCCGATCGACGATGTGCCCGCGCGCCCAAAGCCGTACCAGGTCGGCAACCTGTGCGACATCATCGCTCAGGTACTCAGCGACGCCGCGCCCGATGGCTCCGCTGTCATTTCGCTCACCCGCCCCGGCGACAGTACCGTGGCTGACACCGACCGCTACTGGTTCCACCTGCTGCACGACTCGGCTCGCGAACGCGGCGTGTCCATCCGCCTGCTATGCCTCGCAACTCAGGACGCCGTCCGCCAGCTCACCCTCGATGATGCGATCTGATCGCTCATCCTGAGCTTCGATTCGCTTTAACGGCTCGCGCGGACGACTCAGGCAGCCTGGCGGCGGACTCGCGGACCGGGCGAGATTCACACCGCGTCGTCCTGCGCGGTCAGGGCGAAGTCCATCTCGACGATCCAGCTGACGTCGGGCGGGTCGTTCGGGCCGGCCGGCCTGAACTCCTTGATCAGCGAGTCTTTGACGCCGAAGACGGCGTCGCTGCCCAGGTAAGGGTTATCGGCGTCGAAGATGTGCGTGGTCACGGGTCGGCAGCCGGGCGCGGACACGATCGCGTGGATGTGAGCCGCCCGCCAGTGCTGCCGGGCAGCGGCGCGCAGCAGGTCGCCCACCGGGCCATCGCTGGGGATCGGGTAGCTGACCGGCCGTGCGGTCCGGAACTGGTAGCTGCCGTCCGACCCGGTGACGAAGATGCCGCGCAGGTTGAACGGCGGCTGCTCCGGATCCTGGATGTCGTAACGCCCGTTGCCGCTGGCCTGCCAGACATCCAGGGTGGCGCCGGCCAACGGCTGGCCAGCGCGGTCCAGCACCTGGCCGCGGACCAGAGTGGGGGCGCCGTCCTCAGGCCGCCCGATGTGCTCGCCCATCGCGCGGGCCGGTGCCCCTGGCAGGTAGAAGGGACCAAGGATCGTCGGCTCGGTAGCCCCTTCAGCCGCGTTGATCTCCTCGACCAGCGAGGACAGGCCGAGGACGTCGGAGAGCAGAATGAACTCCTGCCGTTCGCTGTCGCAGGTCTGCCCGGTGGCGGTGAGGAATTCGATACCGGCGAGCCACTCCTGCGGCGTCAGCCAGGTCTGCACGGCGAACGCGTGCAAGTGGCTGATCAGAGCGGTCAGCAGTTCGCGCAGCCGCGGCTCCGGCGTGCCAGCGTAGGCGGCGAGCACCCGGCCGGTCAGCTCGTCCGCACTCATCGCCGTCATGTCCAGGCCTCCCGGGTCAGCCGGCTAGCCCAGCTAGCCGCCGCCTGCCACTCCCATTCCATTCCCTGGGAGCGGCTTCGACGCTACCGGGGGGCCTGCCGAGGAGGAAAGTGGCCAGGTTCACTCCGGCCGGGATCGCGCTTGCGCCAGGTTGGGTGCAATATGTGCTCATCGCGGTCGGCTAAAGCAATCCAAGCAGGAGGTCTTCGATGGGCGCCGTCGTTCCTACCAGCGCAGGCGACGTCGACGTTCAGGACCTCGGCGTGGTGCTCATGCACGAGCACGTGTTCATCCGCACCGAGACGCTGCACGGTGGCTGGCCAGGTTTCGGCGGCTGGGATGAGGAGGCTGAGGTGGCGGCCGCGCGCGAGCGGCTTGGCCAGCTCAAGCGGGCAGGCGTCGACACGATCCTGGACATGACAGTTCCTGGCCTGGGACGCGATCCGGCGCTCGTCGCCCGCGCGGCGCAGGGCACCGGGCTGCAGGTGATGTTCGCCACCGGCTACTACACCTACGACAACCTGTCGTTCCCGTTCCAATTTCGCGGGCCAGGCAAGGTGCTCGACAACGACGACCGCGTGCTCGAGTCGCTATTCGAGCGCGATGTGACCACCGGGATCGGCGACACCGGCATCAGGGCGGCTGTGCTCAAGGTGGTGACTGACGAGCAGGGGATGACGGCCGATGTCGAGCGGCTCACCCGCGCGATCGCGAATGTGCACCTGCGTACCAGCACCGCGATCTGCACGCACGCGCATGCGCCGTCCAAGCGCGGGCTCGATCAGCAGCGGATCTTCGCCGAGCACGGCGTGGACCTGGGCCGGGTGATGATCGGGCACTCCAACGAGACAACGGATCTCGGCTATCTCGAGCGGGTTATCGACAACGGCTCTTACCTGGGCTGGGACCGCTGCGGGCTGGACGTTGCTGTGCCGCTCGCCGACCAGATGGACACCCTGGCCGAGCTCTGCAAGCGCGGCCATGCCAACCGGCTGATGCTCTCGCACGACAAGGCGTCGTTTACCGACTGGTTCAGCAACGCCGAGACCGACGTGGTCCTGCCAAACTGGCAGTTCACCTATATTCACAGCGGGGTCCTGCCCGGCCTGCGCGACCGTGGCGTGCCGGACGACCAGATCGAGCAGATCCTGGTCGGCAATCCGCGCGACTTCTTCTCCGGCCGAGCTACCGACCCTGCCACGGAGGGCTGAGCCATGCCGATCACGGCACCGCCAAGGGGCGCCAATCCATTCGACTCCTCCGGCGTGCTCGCCGATCAAGATGGCGTCCGCCGCTACGCGAACCTGCACGACTCGATCACCCAGATGCTTGCGGAGAGCGTCGATGCCGACCCGGGGGCCGAAGCGCTGGTCGAGGTCGGCGGTGACCGGATCTCCTACCGGCAGCTCTGGGATCGCGCGGCGCGGGTGGCGGGCGGGCTCAGCGAGCAGGGAATCCGGCCTGGCGACCGGGTCGCGATCCGGCTCCCCAACTCGATCGACTGGGTGCTCGCGTTCCTCGGCGGCGTGCTGGCCGGAGCGATCGTGGTACCGGTGAACACGCGGTTCACCGACAGTGAGGTCGGCTACGTGGTGGACGACTCCGGCAGCTCATACCGGTTCGAGCCGGGGAACCCGCTGCCCGACGGAAGACCCCATGTCCATGAAGGCGCTAGCAAGACGGATGTCGCCGCGATCTTCTACACCAGCGGCACCACCGGGTTCCCGAAGGGGGCGATGCACACGCACGAGAACGTGCTCTCGAATATCGAGACCGCGTTCCGGGTAGTCGACGTCACTCGCGACATCGGCCGCGAGTTCCGCACGCTCGTGGTCGTGCCGCTGTTCCACGTCACCGGCTGCCACAGCCAGACTCTGCCAGTGCTGCGGGCCGGAGGCGCGGCTGTGATCGACGCGTCCTTCGACGGCCGGCGCATGATCGAGACCATCGAGCGGGAGCGGATCACCGCCTGCACCGCGGTGCCGGCGATCTACTACCACATCTTGAATCGTCCGGATTTCGCGCCCGGGCACGTCGCGTGCGTTCGCTGGGCCTCCTATGGCGGCGCGCCGATCGCGCCCGCGCTGGTGCGCAAGATCGCTGAGCAGTTCCCTGGCGCACGGGTCGGCAACGGCTTCGGGCTGACCGAGTCGACGTCAATCTCGACCTTCCTGCCGCACGAGTGGGCAGCGGAGCACGCCGATTCGGTCGGCTTCGCCGCGCCGCATACGGAGGTCGCCATCGGTGACGCCGATCCGCAGACTGGCGTCGGCCAGATCCTCATCCGCGGCCAGGGCGTCTGCGCCGGCTACTGGAACAAGCCGGACGCCACCGCGCAGACATTCGCCGAGCACTGGCTGCACACGGGCGATGTGGGCCGGGTCGGCGGGCAGGGGCTGGTGTACGTGCTTGACCGGATCAAGGACATGATCAACCGCGGCGGCGAGAACGTGTACTGCGTCGAGGTCGAGAACGACCTGATCGGCGCGCCTGGCGTCGGCGAGGTTGCGGTCGTTGGCGTTCCCGACCCGATGATGGGCGAGAAGGTCGGCGCCGTGATCGTCCCGCTGCCTGGCGCGGTCGTCGATCCTGCGGCCGTTGTGGCTTACGCGCGGGAACATCTCGCGGACTTCAAGGTGCCGCAGTTCGTCGTCATCCGAGCTGAGCCGCTGCCGCGGAATCCGAACGGCAAGGTCCTGAAGGCACCGCTGCGGAAGACCGCATTCGGTCCGCCGCTGTTCTGACGAGCTGACGCGCGAGAGCAAGACGTGAGCCGCGATCTGCTGCCGCGACTCGGTCCGGCCGGGCGGCTCGTGCTGCGGCTCAGCTGCCTGAGAACGACGGCGGCCGCTTCTGGCTGAACGCGGCGACCCCCTCGGCGAAGTCCGCCGAGCCTGCCATCTGCTGCTGGATCTGCGCCTCAAGCAATAGCTGCTCATCCATCCGCGCGTACAGCCAGCTGTTGAGCTGCCGCTTGGTTCCCGCGTAGGACTGGGTCGGACCGGCAGCGAGCCGGGTGATGAGTTCCTCGGCCCGGGCGCCGAGCTCCTCGTCCGGCCAGACCCGGTTGATTAGGCCCCAGTCGAGCGCCTGCGGCGCGGCGATCCGCTCGCCGAGCAGGGCCATCTCGGCGGCCCTGGCGAAACTCACCCGGCACGGCACGAGCAGGGACGAGCCGCCGTCCGGCACCAGCCCGATGTTCACGAACGCGAGCAGGAAGTAGGCCGACTCCGCCGCGACCACCAGGTCGCAGGCCAGTGCCAGGGACAGCCCGATTCCGGCAGCCGCTCCGTTCACGGCGCTCACGACGGGCTTGGGCATCTGCCTGATCCCGGTGATGATCGGGTGATATCGGCCGGTGAGCACGCTGTAGACATCCGGCTGACCGGCCGGGGTCCGCTCGGTGTTCTCCTTCAGGTCAGCTCCGCTGGAGAAGGCTCGCCCGGCACCGGTAATCAGCACTGCCCGGGTGGCCGGATCCGCGGCCAGGTCGGTGACCGCAGCGAGCAGGTCAAGGCCGAGCTGGGTGTTCCACGCGTTCATCCGTTCCGGCCGGTTGAGCTCCAGCTTGGCGGCCGCAGCGCGGCGGAACAGGTTGATCGTGCGGTACTCATGGGCAAGCTCAAAGCCACCGGCGTCAGTCATGCGGATAAGAGTAATACTCCGGAGTGCTACTCTGCTACCGATGACTTCATCTGGGACCCGGCAGCGCATCCTGGATGCGGCGCTAGCCTGCTTCCTGGATGACGGTTATGAGCAGACCACGGTCGCGCGCATCACGGCCAGGAGCGGCGCGTCGAACGGGGCGCTCTTCCATCACTTCCCGACCAAGGAAGCAATCGCCGACGCGCTCTACCTGGACGCCATGGTCTCGTTCCAGGACGGACTGTGGACGCTGGTCCGCAGCAAACCGCGATCGCTGCGCGCCGCCGTCCGCGGCACGATCGCCCACCTGCTTGGCTGGGTCGAGCAGCACGCTGACCTCGCCCGCTTTGTCTACCAGCGTGGGCACCTGGACTGGGACACACCGGCCGGGGCCGAGCTGACGAGCCTGAACCGCCAGCTGGCCAGCGCCTTCAGGGAGTGGATGAAGCCGCTGGCCGACAACGGCCAGCTGCGCCAGACCTCGATGCTGATGATCTCCGCGATCGTGACCGGGCCCGCGCATGCGGTCGCCAGACGCTGGCTGGCCGGTGGTCAGCTGGACATGCCGCTGACCGGCTGCACGGACGAGCTCACCGATGCGGCGCTGGCCGGCCTGCGCGGTGCACCCTTGCCCTCCAGGCCAGTCCGAACCAGCGCTATCCGCGAGGGCAAGATCCTGGTGGAACTCGTTGCCGAAGACGGCCGGGTCATCGCGCGCGGGCAGGCGACAGCACAGCTCTGTCCGCCGAACTGAGCAAGGACCTAGCTGACACTCATCGCGTGGGTAATATCGGATTTGCGCCGCGCCGCAGCAGGCATGCGGGCCGCTGACTGTCGTCAGGATGCCCGGGGCGTTCACGCGCGTGCCAATCGACGGCCGGTCTGGAGGAAGCACCCCATGGGCTCGGGAATAGCGGGATGGCGCCCGCTTGCCGTCCTCACCGCGGCCGGACTGGCCGTGGTCATCTGCATCCTGGCCGGCGACGCACTCCATCCGGCTCCGGCCAGGCCCTCCCCGGTCACGCCCCATCGGCAGCCGCCTCCGGCGCGGACCAGCAAGGACGTCGGCAGCGCTCTGGGCTCCGGCAGCCCGTTCACGAACGGCCTATGGCTCGGCACTACCGCAGGAGAGCAGAGCCTGACGAGCTTTGACCAGGAGGTAGGCCCCGCGATCCTGGCCGCGTCGTACGTGCACTGGGGGACCCCGGTTGGTCATCTCGCCAGTCTCATAACCTCGGCGACTGACCAGCACGCTGAGGCCATTCTCGAACTGGAACCTGGCCCGGGCGGCCACAACACCGACCAGATCGCGTCCGGCGCGGGCGGCTCCGACGCCTGGCTAGAGCAGGTCGGGCGCATGGTGGCCCGGTCGGGCGATCCTGTCGCGGTATCCTTCTACCCCGAAATGAACGGCACCTGGCACGCGGGATGGAGCAGCGGTCCGGCGAGTTACATCCAGGCGTACCGACACGTGCACGAGGTTCTGTCGAGCTATGCCGGATCGCTGATCACTTGGTTCTGGCAGTCATCGGCGATCCACAAGGACACCCCGAGCCCGATGCCGTGGTGGCCGGGCCGTGGCTATGTCGACGTCGCCGCCCTCGACAGCTACTACTACTACCCGCATGACACCTTCGAGGCGGTATTCGGCGAAACGATCAGGCAGGTCAGACAGCTATCCCCGACAGTCCCGATCATGATCGGCGAAACCGCGGCCGGGCCGCTGTTCGACCGGCAAGCCTGGGAGATCAACGATCTGTTCGCCGGAATCCGGCGGTACGGGCTGATCGGGCTGGTCTGGTTCAACGACTACCAGCACCGATTCCCTTACCAGTTCCACCAGGACTGGCGGCTGCAGGATCACTCGGCTGCGCTGGCCGCCTTCCGGGCCTGCCTGACCGAGTACGGTCCGCTGGCTACGTTCAAGACGACGAGAAGGCAGAGTCCAGCCTGACCGCAGTTGGGCGTTCCCGCACGCTTGCCACCTACCGGGGCTGCCACGCGCGGCGGCTGTGACGTCCTTCCCTGCTACCCCAACCAGGTCGGGGCACGGTCCTCAGCGACCAGCACCGCATGTACCCGCTCCAGGCTCCGGCGACGCCGGAGTTCCAGGTCGGCTGGCCCCTGCCGGGTGGGCGCAATCGACGCCTGGGTCGCGCACCACTGCGAGAGCAGCGGGACTGACTGGCGATCGCCGCTATCGAGGGCCACCAGCAACGTCGCAGCCTGAGCGGTCCAGGCCAGGGCGCCAGCCGAGGCCGCCAGGATGACCAGCGCTAACGTGACCGCGACTATCACATATCGAAGGTAAATCCTGGCCGGCCCGAATGTCACTAGCGTGGATGCGAGCATGACATTTGCCGTCAATCATGCCAGTATCGTCAATGGCTGCGAGTGGCCAGACCAGCCGGTGGCGTTCCACTAAGAGGAGTTACCTTGCGCGAACCGGACTTCACGCTCTCCGCCGGGCCGACCACCGCCAGCGCACGTACGCTCGCTGCGCTCGGCAGCCCGATCACTTACCATTACGATCCCGTATTCCTGGACACTTTCCGCCGCACCGAAGCGAAGGTAGGCGCCGTGTTCGGGACCGAGAACGAGATCATTCTGATGCAGGGCGAGGCGGTTCTCGGCCTGGAAGCCGCGGCCCGATCCCTGGTCCGGCCCGGCAGCTCGGTGCTCAATCTGGTCACTGGCGTCTTCGGCAAGGGCATGGGCTACTGGCTGAAGGGCTTCGGTGCCCAGCTGCACGAGATCGAGGTTCCGTACGACGAGGCGATCGACCCGGCCGCGGTCGCCAGGTACCTTGACGATCACCCGGAGATCGAGCTGCTGGCTGTGGTGCACTCGGAGACCCCGTCCGGCACATTCAACGACTGCGCCGCGATCGGCCCGATCGCCAGGTCCCGCGGGGTGCTGACGCTGGTGGACTGCGTCTCATCCCTTGGCGGCATGCGATTCGATCCGGACTCCTGGCAGCTCGACCTGTGCGTCGCCGGGCCGCAGAAGTGCCTCGGCGGCCCGTGCGGAATGTCGCTGATCGCGGTCAGCCCGCAGGCATGGGATGCCATCGAGCGCAATCCCGCCGCGCCTCGCGATTCGTTCCTCTCGCTGCTGGACTGGCGAGACAAGTGGCATGGGCAGGGCCGGTTCCCCTATACCCCATCGGTCAGCGACATCCACGGGGTGCAGGCCGCCTGCGATCAGGTCCTTGAGGAAGGCCTGGCGGCATCGATCGCCAGGCACGAGACCGCGGCTAGGGCATGCCGGGCGGGAATCACCGCGATGGGCCTGCGGCTGTGGCCGAAGAGCGAGGACATCTCCGCTGCCTGTGTCACCGCCGTCGCGGTCCCTGACGGCCTGGACCACGAAGCCGTACGCGATCACGTCAGGACGCGGTATGGCGTGATGCTGTCCGGCGGACAGGGCGCCGGGAATCTCGTGCGGATCGGGCACATGGGGCCGACAGCGAGCGGCCTGCACCCGGTGGTCGGACTGATGGCCCTCGGCAGATCCCTGGCCGATCTCGGCGTGCCGGTGCGGGTAGGAGCCGGCGTCGACGCAGCGCTCGCCGTGCTCGCCGACGAAGCAGGCAAGGAGACCTCGGTATGAACCTAGACGGCCGGATTGCGATCGTCACTGGCGCCGGCCAAGGTATCGGGCGGGCCATCGCGGAGAAGCTGAGCAGCGACGGCGCCACCGTCGTCGTCGCTGACCTGAACCCGCAGACGGCGCGGCAGACCGCGGCCGACGTCGGTGGCTTCGCCTACCAGGTTGACGTGAGCGACGAGGAGCAGGTTGCCGGGCTCGTGAGTACGGTGCGGGATCGGTACGGCAAGATCGACATACTGGTCAACAATGCCGCGATCGTCCCGTTCGTTCCGTGGGAGGAGCTCGATTTCGGCGAGTGGCGCCGGATCATGTCGGTGAACCTGGACGGCGTATTCCTGACCTGCCGCGCCGTCTACCCGGACATGAAAGCCGGGGGCTACGGACGGATCGTGAACATCACGTCCAACGTGATCCTGGCCGGCACGCCCAACCTGGCTCATTATGTAGCCGCCAAGGGTGGCGTGTTCGCCTTCACCAGGGCGCTGGCGACCGAGCTTGGCCGGCACGGCATCACGGTGAACGCGGTGGCACCAGGGCTGACGGCCAGCGAGGGAGTGCTGGCCGGCCCGCATGCCGATGCCTTTGACTTCGTGGTGTCCCTGCAGGCCATCCCCCGTCGCGCGGTACCGGCTGATATCGCGCCTGCCGTGGCCTTCCTGGCTTCCGAGGAAGCAGGCTGGATCACCGGCTCCATGATCGTCGCCGACGGCGGCCACACCAGGCACTAAGCGCATGCTCCACGCTGGCCGGCTGACGGGTAAGACCGGCCGTTACGTCGGTAGTGCAGCAACCACAACGAACAGGAAAGATGCTGGCACTTGCCATCAGATGGTGGAAATGGCCGCTATGATCTGCCAAGTGGTCATCCTGAACGGATCGCCAATCTGGCGGTATCCAGGGCGGCTTGATTCCGCCGACCCTGGTTTCCGTCGCAAATCCATTCTATCCGGACACTGACGAAGCCTTTTCCGCTGTCCGCACGAAGATCGCGATCGCGGACCGGTACGAGAGGAGCACAGATGACGGAGCAGTCCGCTGCCGTGGTTGGAACCGCGCCGACCCCGACAGCCCGGCTCGAGCCCAATGCGATCGGGGTGGCGCAAGACACAGTTATCGGAATGGCGTCATCCGCCCCGGCGGCATCGGTCGGCCTGACATTAGCCGCGCTTGCCGCCGCCACCGCGTACGGCAGCGGGCCGATCATCATCCTGACCGCGATTCCGATGCTCATCATCGCCAACGCCTACCGCCGGCTGAACATGTGGAACGCCAACTGCGGCGCCTCCTTCGAGTGGGTCGGCCGCGCGATCAACCCATATCTCGGTTTCATGACCGGCTGGCTGATGATCGCCGCCTACATCATTGCCACGATCAGCGGTGTCGAAGTCCTCGGGCCATCCGTGCTCGCTGTCTTCGGCTCCAACTCAACCAACACCTGGGCCAATATCGGCATCGGCACAGCCGTGGGCCTGATCATGCTTGTCATCGCGGTCGTCGGCATTCGGATTACCGCACGCACCCAGGTCGGCATGGCTGTGGTGGAGTATCTGATCCTGGTCGGGCTCAGTGTCGCTGGCCTGGTGGCGGTGCTCGCCCACCACCATGGCACGTTCGCAATGACGAAGGGCTGGCTGAGCGTCAGCGGAATCGGCGGCAAGGGCAGTGCCGTGGCCGGGTTCCTCATCGCCGTGTTCATCTTCACCGGCTGGGACGGCACCCTGTACGTCAACGAGGAGGTCAAGCACCGGCGCACTAATCCTGGCCGAGCCGCCATCCTGGCTGTTGCTCTCCTGGCCGTCATCTACACGGTCTCGATCGTGGGCCTGCAGGGAGTGGTGTCCCCGGCCAAGCTGCAGGCCAATTCGGCGTCCGCGCTCGTCTACATCGCTCAGGCGCTGGGCGGCGGCGGCTGGGCCAAGGCGATGGCGCTCGCCCTCGCGCTGTCGACGATCGCCACGACCGGCACCGGCATCGTGCTCACCTCGCGGATCGTCTACGGGATGGCGAGCTACCGGGCGCTGCCTGAATTCCTCAGCAACGTGTCCCGCAGGTACGCCACCCCGGTCGCGGCCAGCATTATCGTCGGCTTCCTCATCGTCGGGCTCACCTGGGTGTACCTGCTCACCACGTCGGTGCAGACCGCATTCAACGACGTGGTCGCCGTGACCGGCCTGCTGTTCGGCATCTTCTACATCCTCACCGCTCTGGCCACCATCGTTTACTACCGGCGCCGAGTCTTCAGAAACGTCTGGGACGCGCTGGTTCTCGGCATACTTCCGCTCGGTGCGGCCGTATTCCTCGGCTATATCGTGGGGAAGTACTTGAAAACCGCGCCGTCGCCGCAGATCTGGTCGCTGGTCGGCATCGTCGCGGCCGGTCTCATCCTGATGTTCGCCGCACGTTTCCTGCTGCAGTCGCCGTTCTTCCAGATCCAGCGGGAGAGCGAGCCGGCGAACGGTGGCGTATCCGCAGGGAAGACCTGACCTGCTCCGCCGCTGCCATTGATGCTGCGGTGTGCTAGGGCAGGTTCGGACTAACTGCCTTAAGCGCACCGGCCCGGGCTGCTGCTGACTTGATCGCCCAGTAGCAGCCCGGGCCGGGGACTTACGTCGGCTGACGCATCCGGCATACCGGGTAAACGGTGTGGGTGTTTATCCGGATCTGAGTCAACCTCACTCGTCGCGGACGGCGCGAAAAGCGCCGAGCGGGTCAGGGCGGTACATAGCGAGCTGGAGAATTCCGGCTGCTTGCCGTCTGGTGGGTGGAATTGACCGCTATGATCTCGCAGGTGGCCAACCTGAGCTTCGTGGCAACCGACGACGTCGACGGCACCGGCGCGGCAGCTATGCCAAACCGCTCATGTCGCCGCGCGCTCCGGCATGCCTCGCCGGGAATCAGCGAGGCTCCCCCGCTGTCCGTGCGGACGCCCGACGGTCGCAGGCAGCTACGAGAGGAGAACAGATGACGGAGCAATCCGCTGTCGTCGCGGGCCCCGGCCGGAGCCCTACGGCCCGGCTTGAGCCCAATGCGATCGGCGTGGCGCAGGACACGGTCATTGGCATGGCATCGTCTGCCCCGGCGGCAACGATCGGGCTGTCGCTGGCCTTGCTCGCGACGGCGACCGCCTACGGCAGCGGGCCGATCCTCATCCTTACCGCGATTCCGATGCTCGTCATCGCCAACGCCTACCGCCGCTGCAACATGTGGAACGCCAACTGCGGCGCATCTTTCGAGTGGGTCGGCCGCGCGATCAGCCCGTACCTCGGCTTCCTGACCGGCTGGCTGATGGTAGCCGCCTACATCATCGGAACGGTCGCCGAGGTCTTGCTGCTCGGGCCATCGGTGCTCGCGGTCTTCGGCTCCACCAGCACCAGTACCGGGGCGTATGTCGGCATCGGCTGTGCCGTCGGCGCCGTCATGCTCGTGATCGCGGTGGTCGGCATCCGGATCACTGCGCGCACCCAGGTCGGCATGGCTGTGGTCGAGTACGCGATCCTGATCGGGCTGGCGATCGCTGGCCTCGTCTGGGTGCTTGGCCACCACGCCGGCACCGTCCGCGCAACCAGCGCCTGGCTGAGCCCGAGCGGAATAGGCGGGCACGGCAGTGCCGTGGCTGGGTTCCTCGTCGCAGTGTTCATCTACGGCGGCTGGGACGGCACCCTGTACGTCAACGAGGAAGTGAAGCACCGGCGGATCAATCCCGGCCGCGCAGCCATCATCGCGGTCGCCCTGCTGGCCATCATCTACACGCTCGCACAGGTGGGCTTGCAGGGAGTGGTGTCGCAGGCCAAGCTCCAGGCCGCCTCGGCCAACGGCACCGCGCTAGTTTACGTCGCCAACGCCCTGGGCGGTAGCGGCTGGGCCAAGGCGATGGCGCTGTCCATCGCGCTGTCAGTGATCGCCACCACCGGCACCGGCATCGTGCTCAGCGCCCGGATCGTCTACGGGATGGCGAGCTACCGTGCGCTGCCTGAGTTCCTCTCGAATGTATCGCGCAGGTTCTCCACCCCGGCCGCAGCCAGCGTCGTGGTCGGCCTGCTGATCATCGGGCTCAGTGCCGTGTACTTCCTCGCCACTTCGGTGCAGAACGCGTTCTACGACGTGATCAACGTGACCGGGCTGCTGTTCTCCATCTTCTACGTCATGACCGCGCTCGCGGCCATCGTTTACTACCGGCGCCGCGTACTCAACGGTATCTGGAACGCGTTGTTCCTCGGCATCCTGCCGCTCGGCGCCGCCGGTTTCCTCGGCTGGATTTTTGTGCGGTCATTGCAGCAGGCGCCTTGGGTGCAGCGCTGGTCGCTGATCGGAATCGTGGCGGCCGGCCTGATCCTGATGCTCGTCGCGCGCTTCGTGCTGCAATCGCAGTTCTTCCAGATTCAGCGGGAGAGCGACGCCCAGGGACGGCACCGCGACCGGACATCGAGAGGTAGCTGATCACGAGCGCTAGCTGATTAGCGGGCGGTGCCGTCACCCCCGGCCACGTTCGTCAGGCTTTCCCGCACGGCCTGCGTCAGCGGATCGCCCGATGGCAGGACCCGCTCACAGCGGGCGAGCGTGTCGCGCAGCAGCGTCATGCCGTCGGACAGCCGGCCCACCGAGTAGTAGGCATGCGCCAGGTTCGCGCGCCGCGCCAGGGTGTTCGGGTGATCGGCGCCGAGAACCCGCTCGTAGCCCGCGCAAGCCTGCTCGTAGAACTGCAGTGCGGAAGCCATCTTGCCCGCTTTGTAGTAGGCGGAGCCAAGGCTGCCGCGAGCGGAGATCGTGTCCAGATGGTCAGTGCCAAGAGCCCGCTCCCGGTCTGCGAGGACCCGCTTGTAGTGGGATATGGCGTCTTTGAGCTGCCCGACGGCCAGGTAGGCGTCAGCGAGCTTCTGCCGGGTCGTCACCGTCTCGGGATGCGCCGATCCCTGAATCCGCTCGCGGTCGGCGAGTGTGCGGCGGTACAGCCGGATCGCGTCAGCCAGTTGTCCGGCGGCCAGGTACGCGGCGGCGAGCTCATCTCGGGCACCGACCGTATCGAGGTGATCGGGCCCGCGGACGTGCTCGAAATCGCCGACCGCCGCACCGAGGACGGCGATCGCGTCCTCGAGCTGGTTAGCGGCCACACAGGCATGGCCAAGATCGCGTCTGGCCGCGACGGTGCCGGGGTGATCCGGCCCGAGCACCCGGATTCGGTCGGCCAGGATCCACTGAAACCACGAGACCGCATCGGTGGGACGGCCGACGTTGAGGTACGCGTCAGCCAGCTGGTGGCCGATGGCCAGGGTGTCCGGGTGGCCGGGTCCAAGTACCCGTTCGCTGACCATGACGAGATCCCGCCAGTAGGCGACGGCCGGCCCGGTCAGCCGCGCGAGGCCCAGGCTCCGCCCGGCGCGGATGAACAGCGGATGACAGCCACCTACCCACAGCAGGTCTCCGGCCGCCTGCTGCAGGCTGGCCGCACACGATCGCAGGTTGGCAGCGGTCCACGCCTGCGGCTCATCGGCTGGCCACACCTCAAGCACGGCGGCAGCTGCCGATCTCGCCGCTCGGTCAAGGATTGCGGTAGGCATCGTCGACCGGATCGCCGCCTGTACCACCGGGCTCATCCGGACCGTCGGCGGTGCGTCCGTTGGGTCGATTTCCACCAGACCGGCTCGCTCCAGAGCGAGGAGCGCGCTGCGGGCGCGATCCCGATCTGCCGGGCCTGAGCCGCCATCCCCGGAGAGGTACCCGCAGGCGGCCGACGTGGTAAAGACCGCGCCAGGAATCCCACGGCCGTCGAGTAGCGAAGCGAGCGCCAGCAGCGGCTGGACGGCGCCGCCTGGCGACAGCCGGTCCGCCTGCTCGGCAGAGAACGTCCAGGTGACCGCGGCGGCGAACCCGCCGCCGGACGCTGCCTGCAGTTCCCGCCTGCGCACGAAGTAGCCGCGGTACTCCCGGCAGGACAGCGCCGAAGTCGCGATCACCGCACTGGCCTGAGCTAGCGCCACCGGCTCGCGACCAAGATCCTCGACGAGGTCAATTGCTCCAAGCCGCTGGTCCGGGTCTGCGGTGAGCCGACCCATCAGATAGCTCAGGGCCTCGCGAGAACTGAAGACCCCGACCGGGAGAGCCAGCACCCGGTGCTCGCCGGGCAGCGCCGCCGCGGTCGTGGCTGTGATCAGGACTCTGCCCGCTGGCCCCTGCGGCCAGAGTCCTGCCAGGTCCGCGGCACCGGAGAGATCATCGAGCACCACGAGCCACGGCCGGCTGGTCTCACCGAGCCAGCTGACAAAGCGGGCGGCGGCTGACTCCGCATCGCCAGCGGTATCAATTCCCATCGCCGCGGCCGCGGCCGCCAGGTATCCGGACAGCACCGATGCCCGGTCCGTGGCTACGATCCAGATCAGCAGGTCCACCTCGTGGGACTGCCAAAGCGACTCGGCGCAATAAGCGGCGAGCTGAGTCTTGCCGCATGACCCTAGCCAGTATCGCGACCCGTCAGCGGCTTCCCGCGCAGGCAGCAGCACCACCGCCGCACCAGGAACCAGGGCTGCCCCGAGCGCAGGCGCGGTCTCGGGCCTGGGACTGAAACCGTCGGCGAGCGGAGGCACCGCGCCCGACCGCACCGGCCACGCTACCGGCCGGCCGTCCGGCACCACCGGTCCTCCGGCAGGAACTCGGCTAGTCACGGCCCGGTTACCTGTGACCATCATCGATCCGCGCCGCCATCGCTAGCGGAGCTGCGGACAAAGCCCATCGAGAATACCGGTCCGGCGACCACCGCCCGTCGAGACGGAAGTCTCGAAGCAGCCGGCCCGTCGGTCGATGCGCGCCGCGGCGATCGCCGATCATCTTATGAATCACCTTCCGAAACTGTGCTGTCGTGCTCGTCAGGTCAGCTCTGCCGGCCGAAGCGAGCACCGGCAATGCCCGGACGATCAGGGCCCATCTGGTCATACCACCGCGGGAGCCAGACTGCCATCCAGTCTGGCCGTTACTATGCTCGCCGGCTACCTGCGGGGGGCTGCCGGAATTCGCCAGCGCTCGGGTTGGCCAGCGGATCTGCTGTCCATGAGGTACTCGACCAGCGTGATCAGGACCTGCTTGGCCGAGCCGAACTGGCGGGCATCGCAGAGCAGAACAGGAACGCGCGGGTCCAGATCGAGCGCGATGCGCACGTCCTGGGGGTCGTAGCGGGGAGCGCCGTCGAAGCAGTTGACGGCGACGACAAACGGCATCTGGCGCTGCTCGAAGTAGTCGATGGCGGGAAAGCAATCGCTGAGCTTGCGGGTGTCGGCAAGGACCACCGCACCGAGCGCTCCATAGGAGATCTCGTCCCACATGAACCAGAAGCGCTCTTGTCCTGGCGTGCCGAAGAGGTAGACAGCCAGGTGACTTCCCAACGTAATCCGGCCGAAGTCCATCGCCACAGTGGTCGTTGTCTTGCTGTCTACGTCGCTGAGATCATCGAGGCCCTCGCTCGCAGTGGTAAAGACTTCCTCGGTGCGCAGCGGCCGGACTTCGCTGATCGCGCCGACGAGCGTCGTCTTGCCGGCCCCGAACCCGCCGGCGATCACGATCTTGGCTACGGCGAGCGGGACGTCGGCAGCGCCATCAGAGGGCACGGAGCCCATGCAGTACCTCCTCAAGCAGAGCGGCGCTGGGCTGCTCGCCGGCGGGTCGTTGAGACAGCACGGTAATCAGGTCGTTCGAGATGAGATCGGCTAGCAGGACCCGAACGACGCCGAGCGGCAACGCCAGGTCGGATGCCAGGTCAGCCAGGGTAACTGGTCGCTGGCACAAACCGACGATTCGGCGATGCTCAGGGCTGAGGCCGGCCGGATCATCGACCTGCGCGGACAGGCCAGACGCGACGACCACGGCGATCAGGTCAAGCACCTTGCCGCCGGCCGGCTCGGTTCTGCCGCCAGTCAGCGCGTAGGGACGCACCACGGGCCCGGCAGCCCGGCCGACCCACTTGTCGCCCGCACGCATGTGCGTGGTCACTCAACCGGGATCTGGACGGCCGGGAACCTCGGCCGTGCTGACAAGTGCGGCCCGGCCCGCTTGACCAGCATGGCCATCTCGTAGGCAACC
Organism: uncultured Actinomycetota bacterium; assembly: GCA_963850875.1. Lineage (GTDB taxonomy): Bacteria > Actinomycetota > Actinomycetes > Streptosporangiales > Streptosporangiaceae > Chersky-822. Next base: position 547,962 of record CAWKNA010000001.1, on the reverse strand, counting down.
TGACCAGCGTCCGCGTTCGGCGGGGAAAGCACCGCCAGGCAGCTGCCGTGACCGGCTGCGGTAACGAAGAGCAGGCCCTGTTCAAGCTCGATGATGGTCTGCCGTACCTCGCCGATCCTGAAATGCATTCCCGCGCCCCTGGCCAGGCTTTGCACGCCGGCCGCCAGTGCGGCCAGATGCTCAGCGTCCTCGCGGCCCAAGCCTGCGGAGGCGGCAACCACGAGCCCATCGCGAGATAGAATCACGGCTCGCTGGAAATAGTCCACCCGGTCGGCGAGGTCGTCGAGCAGCCAGCCGAGTTCCCGGCCCGACCCGGCTGCTGGTTGCTCATCCATTACGCCTCCTCGCTATCCGGGGCTTCCACATCGCCTGGCCACGGCGCTCGTGCAGTGGTCTGCGGCGGCTCATCCGCGGTGTACGCCTGGCGGCCGCGGCGCCATCCGCTCTGCAGCGAAGCCGCGAAGTTGCGCGCATGTTCCGGACTCGGCGCCTCAGCAGTTACCGAGCCGCGGTCGGTCCCCCATTGCCGTACGGCCGCTGCAGGGCTATCCCGAAGATGGGGGGACAAGCTCGCCTGGCGAGTGCGGCGAGGCAGGCCCAGGTAATCAGCAGCGGCAGAATCGCTGACAGCGACGCCGTCCGGGGCGGCAGCGACGCCGTCCGGGCTGGCAGCGACGCCATCCGGGCTGGCAGCGACGCCATCCAGGGCGGAACCAGGAGGATCGGCCGCTGGCGCCGGCGACTGGGAAACCGGCAGCTGAGCCGCAACCGGCCGCTGGGAAACCGGCAGCTGCGGAACCGGCAGCTGCGGAACCGGCAGCTGCGGAACCGGCAGCTGCGGAACCGGCAGCTGCGGAACCGGCAGCTGCGGAACCGGGAGCTGAGCCGCAACCGGCCGCTGGGAAACCGGCAACTGGGAAACCAGGAGCTGCGGAACCGGGAGCTGAGCCGCAACCCGGGGCTGAGCTGAGTGCCTGCGGGTCAGCTCCACTACGTCGGCGGATGGCTGATCCAGCCCGGCAGGCCCGCTGGCTGCCGCCCAGTAAGAGTCCGGCTGCGTGTCGGCGCGCGTCTTGGCCGCCACGACGATGCTGTCGGGCAGCAACACGATGGCCGTGGTACCGCCGTAGGGGGACGGACGCAGCGACACCCTGACACCGTGCCTGGCAGCGAGCTTGCCCCCGACGAAGAGACCAAGCTGATCGGCATTGGCGAGGTCGAAGTCTGGCGGACTGGCCAGCTGCTGGTTGATCTCGATCAGTCGATCGGACTCGATCCCCAGGCCCCGGTCATCAATCTCGATCGCGAAGCCGTTCGCTACCCGCTCGGCTCTGATCTCGACACGCGTGCCAGAGGGGGAAAACAAGGTCGCGTTCTCGATTAGCTCGGCCAGCAGGTGGATCATGTCAGCGACGGCCGACCCGTCCACCGAGTCCTCGGCTCGGGTGAGAACCGTTACCCGCTGGTAGTCCTCGACCTCTGCCATCGCCCCGCGAATCACGTCGATGACCGGGACCGGCTCGCTCCAGGACCGCCCGGACGCCGCGCCGGACAGGATGGTCAGGCTGTCGGCCTGACGGCGCATCCGGGTGGTGAGGTGGTCGAGTGCGAACAGGTCAGCTAGCGCGACCGGATCGGATGCCTTCCCTTCCAGCGCATCGATCAGCCGCAACTGCCGCTGCAGCAGCGACTGGTTCCGCCTTGCCAGGCTGATGAATACCTGCCTGAGGCCGGTACGCAGGCTGGCCTCCCCGGCCGCCGCGGCGGCAGCCGTGCGCTGCAGGCTCGCGATGGCCGCCGCGGCATCGGCGATCTCGGTGGTCTTGGCATCCGGCCACCGGGAGCTGCCGTCAGGCTGGGCAGCGTGCTCGCCGCTGGGCGGCTCTAGCCGCTGCTGATCAGCGAGGTACTGGGCGGTGGCGGCCAGATCGGAGATGCCACGGGCCAGGCGGCTAGCGAAGGAACCCACCAAGATGAGCACGGCGACGACCACGATCAGGCCCGCACCGGCCAGCAGCGCAAGCTCGGTCAGCTCCGCGTGGTTCTGCGCGGACAGATCGCGCCGAACCGAAGCGCTGCCGAGCGTGAGGCTGACGGCCAGGGCCCAGATCAGCACCAGGCAAACCGCCGGCCCGGCCACCCTGGTGATGAAGGTGAATCGGATCGACCGGCCCGGCACGCGCGGCCGTTCCAGGCTTGCCCGGCTCAATACGCCCACCTGGTCACTCCTGGATCGGGGTCCAGCGCGGATTCCCGGCACTTTCCTGCAGCCCGGGACCTAGCGCCGGTGCACCATCGTGCACTATTGAGCGCCAATTGTCATCGCGCTTCATGAAATCGGTGGACTACCGCGTTGGTCAATCAGGTCAGCTGGCACATCCGGCTGCCGCAAGCACACCGATGCCGCGTTACCTGATCAGAATCGCGTAGACGACCACGTTGCTGAGGTAGGTACCGGTCGCGTAGTCGAAGAGGCCTCCGCAGGTAATCAGGCGCAGCTCGGCATCGGGCACCGGCCCGTACACCGAGGCCGAGGGGAACTGACTTTTCCAGAAAGTGTGCACGGCGGTGATCTTGAATACGGCCACGGTGCGGTCGGCGCGTACGACATAGACCCGCTCGCCGCGGCGCAGCTGCCGCAGCCGGTAGAACACCCCAGGGCCGGTTCTGGAGTCGACGTGGCCGGCGATGACCGACGAGCCGATCGCGCCAGGGCGCGGGCTCCCGGTGTACCAGCCAGCCACCGCGGTAGAGGTCGGTACCTGTAGGGCATGCGCGCTCGTCAGGCCTAGGCGACTCAGCCGGGTGCTGACCCCGATCGCCGGGATGACCAGCCGGACCGGCCGGGCCACCCGGAGCCGCCCGGACGGTCCAGGCGCGGCTGCGATCCTGCCGTGCGGCACTCCCACCACGGCCACCGGGCCAATCGGTCGGGAACCAGGTGGACGGCTGGCGATTGCCCAGCCGCCAACCCCCAGCGCTATCGCCAGCACACCGCACACCATCAGCGGGACACCGGCGGATCCGGTCCGCCAGCGCCGCCTGGCCGGTCGAAGGTGCCTGGGGGTCGGCCTGCCCGCTGCCCATAGCCGGGCGTTGGAGGCTGGCCGGCCCGCATGGCGGCTCACGTCAGGGCATGCGGCCTGCCGCGCCCGAGGGCGTGCGCCCCGCGTGGCCGGCGGGCCCACCAGGTCCCGCCCAGGGTGAGCACCAGGCCACCGGCGATCAGCACCAGCCATGGCAGCGGGGAGCTGGCCGGATGTGGCGCGGTGCCGCCGAAGCCGGTAGCCGGCGCTCCGGTCGGCAGCACCTGGCTGCCGGCCGCGTCCACCAGGTCATCGAGCCTGAGATGACCGGGGTCATCAAGCACGACGATGGTGTGGATGGTGCCTGGCGCCAGCGTGATCACCGCCGAGGTGTGCTGCGATTCGCCGGCCGCGCGGACGACCCAGGTACCCGGTGAGACGACCTGGTAGGAGGTCACCGACGCGAAGGCGAGCTTGCTGACCAGGACCTCGTGGCCGGCCGTCACAGTGACCCGGTGCTGGTTCAGCGAGGCCTGGATGATCCGCACCAGCACCTCGCCCGCTGGAGTGGCCAGCCTGTCCCGCAGTACCTGCAGGCGCAGGCCACTGGCCGGACCCATCCCGGCCACCGTATAGGCGTGGCCGGCCTGCACGTCGACGCTCGTCGATAGCACTGGCGGTGACGACGATGATGCGCCCGCGCCGCGCATGGCGACGGTGTACTCACCGCTTGGCACCTTCTCGTAGCCCGAGATGGTGCCGTAAGCGACGTGGTGCAGCACGATCATGGCGCTGGAGTCATGGAACGAGTACAGGTAGACGTCAACCGCTGGAGCGTTCGGGGACAGGTGGGCAAGCCGGAGCCAACCATAGCCCGAGGCCGCGGACGCTGGTGCGGTGAACGCGAGCGTTCCGAGCGCCAGTGCGGCCACGGCAAACAACCCGGCGAGGCGCGTAAACCTAGTTTTCATCATAATCAACATAGATCATCATTCCTTATCCAGACGGGAGCAGGCCAATGGGAGTGGGTCTCGCGAATCTGACGATCACGATCTGACGGCCGCCGCGGCGAATGGAGGTGATCCCGGCGGGTCGGTAGGGAGTGCGCTGGCCGTGCAGGAAGCCGAGTAGCCAGCGGAGATAACTACGGGCGGTCAGGCTGGCCGCGCGGTCCGATCCGGACAGCTCCACTGCGGTCAGCGGCACGGAATTGCTGGCACCGGGAGCCTGGTCCCCGAATGCCAGGATCTGGAGCGGGTGCAGCGTGGCCATCACCGGAAGCAGCAGCAGCAGTCGCGGGTCGACCTGGCCCGCACTAAGCTGCGCCGCCGCGTCAGCTGACAGCCTGATCTTGCTGTTGCCGAGCAGAGTGGCTCCGGCGACCTTCCTGGCGGCGACATCCTGGCTGAGCGCCTTCAGGTAGGCCGCCGCACCATCCGGCGCGACGATCAGCACCTCCACCCGGGTCTGTCCTGAGCCGAAGCTGGCCAGGACGGTGGGTGCGTATACGGCCTGCAGCCTGCTGCCGAACAGGCTGCGCAGGACGGGGGTAGCCACGACCAGGTCGGCTCCGAGCGGGTCCAGTGAATCGGGGCTGAGTACTAGCAAGTTGGAGGCCGGCACCCCGGCCCGGTACAGCGCGGTGCACATCACCGAGTCGCAGGCGACGATCGCGCTGCGGCTGATCTCTCCCGAGATCCACGCGGCAGTCTGCTGACGAACGGCCGCCGCCTCGCTCAGCCCGGCCGCCGCCCGGCCGCCAGATCCAGCTGGCGTCTGGGTGCCGTTTTCCGACCTGCTGCCGACATGCTGCCGGGACAGGGCGACCGCGGTGCCGCCAGCGGCAAGCAGGATGAACGTCAGCACGGCCACCCAGGTGAGCGGCCGCCGACTGGAACCGACGCGATCGCGCCGAAGTCGCTTCCGGCCGGCCGCCGGCTCAGCCTCGGCAGATCCGGAATCGACCTCGGCCGACCGAACCTGGTCCTCGATCGCCGCCGGATCCGGCGTCCAGACCGGCTTAAGCAGCGCCCGGATGGAATCGGGCACCTGCTGCCCGGCTGATGTCGCAGCCTGAGCCGACCGTGCGGACTGATGATCGGACGCCCGCCTGGGTACCCGCTTCGGCAGTGGCGGCGTCTCCGGCGCGGGCGGGGGCACGACAGAGCCAGCCGCGCTACCGGGCTGACGCTGAACCCAGTCCCCCTTGCCCATCTGGCCGTCTCTCCGCAGGTCTAGGCAAACTTCTCAGCCGAGTACAGCGGAGCACAAGCCAACACATATGTTCAACCGGAATGCAGAATTAGTGTTGCATTCGATGCCGGTTCGCTAAAAATAGTCTAGAAAATACCACAGTGATCTTGGGTGCCGGACGGCTTTGGGCAGGCTCAGGCTCCCATCGGGCTCGCCGTCGGCGGCGGGCCGACGGCCGACCCCCCCTGGCCACCAGAACCGTCAGCCGGGCCGGCTATCCGACCAGCAGGTAGATGCTCTTGCCAGCCAGCCAGAAGCCGAGCAGCAGGGCGACGATGACGATCACCGCGTCCCGGTGCGTGTCCAGCCAGGTCCGAATCCGCTCAAGCCGGGCCTGCGCCGCGGCCGGAGCGAAGACCGCGTGCAACTCAAGGACCAGGAAACTGGAGGTGGCAAGCAGACAGAAGCCCATCAAGGCGAGATAGCTCTGGGCCGAGGAAAGCTTTGCCTGGGTGACCGTCGCCGCACCGGCCGCCACCAGCGGCCAGGGCTGGAGGAAGGCGGCGAGCCCGGCGGCGGCCCATGGCGAGACCGACTCCAGCCGTGCCATCCAGGCGGGCGGCTTGCTCGGGCGGCCCCGGCGGCGCCACTTGAGCGTGCCGTAGGTGATCAGCGCGACGCCGAGGGCAATCTTGATCGCGTCGACGGCAACCGAAGGAGAGGTGTTCGGCGCGGGCGGCTTGCCACCGGTCGCCAGGGCCACGGCGGCGATCACCAGGACCAGGCACGCCAGCCAGCCCAGGATGAACGCCAGGCCCGTCTTGACCCCGTTCTCCGCGCTGAGCAGGAGGATGAAGGCTGTCAGCGGGAACGGCTGCAGGGTGATCCCGAGCCCGACCAGCAGCAGGTCGGCTACCACGCCAAGCGCCCGATGCGATCGAGTGGGCCGCCGATATGGGCCGCGTCCAGCGGTGGCGCCGGGACTGACCTAGCCGCCTGGCTGGTCATTTGGCGCTCCTCTCGGCTGGCCGTGGGCGGCCGCCACGGCTGCAACCATTCCCGGCCAGCGGCCACGCACCTCGCCCGGACCGGGTGAGGAGTCGGTGCAAGGCGGAGCGCGAATCGCTCATCACGCCGGAAGGTAGGTCAACAGCCAACCACGGCGTTCGGAGTCCTGGTCAGGCTGGCCAGCAGCTGCCCTAGCCGCCGCACAGCGCGACATGCTGGCCGCGCGGCCAGCTTCGCCGCAGCGACCGGCCGGACCGGCGACTACCCGGCGTGAGCAGTTTCGGCGGGATCCGCCGGTGCTTGGCCGTAACTGGCGACCACATAACTCCCAGTGTCAGCAGCGAGACTAACGTTTCCGCATCCCATTGCGCCCCGTGACTTCCACGCTCGCTCATGTGCGTGCCTTCCCTCTAATCGGGACTTGTCATTGAAATGACTGGGAAGGCGCCACGCGATGACGCAGATCAGGGCAAGATCTTCTGCTGAGTCGCAGAATTCCCAACCGGTCCGCGGGATGGTGCATGATGACGGAGCCGACGCAGGCGCCGGTCAGTGACGCCAACCTGATCACCGCGACCCGCTCGGGCGATGCGCAGGCCTATGGCATCCTCTACGAGCGGCACGCCGCCGCCGCCCGCCGCGTCGCTGGCCAGCTGGTCGGCAGGCCGGCTGACGTGGATGATGTGGTGGCTGAGACGTTCGCCCGGGTGCTCCGCGTGATCCGCCGCGGCGGCGGCCCGGCGGAAGCGTTCCGCCCGTATCTGCTCACTGCGGTCCGGCGGGTGGCGAGTGATCACCTGCGCGGCCAGCGCAGGCAGATTCCCATCGGCGAGGAAAACCTTCCCGACCCTGGCGAGCCATTCGTCGATCCGGTAGTCACCAGCCTGGACCGCTCGCTGATCGCGCGCGCATTCAGGTCACTGCCCGAACGCTGGACCGCGGTGCTTTGGCACACCGAGGTCGAGGAATGCAAGCCAGCCGAGGTCGCGTTATTGCTCGGCCTGACCGCCAATGGGGTCGCCGCGCTCCGCTACCGCGCGCGTGAAGGCCTCCGCCAGGCATACCTGCAGATGCACCTGTCCGGCATCGAGCGGGAGGCGTGCCGGCCCGTGGCCAGCAAGCTCGGCGCCTACGTCCGCGGCGGGCTGTCCAGGCGCGAAGGCCGCTTGGTGGACAGCCATCTGCGCAGCTGCGCTGACTGTCGGGCCGCCCAGGCAGAACTCCGGTGCATCAACGGGTCGCTGCGCGGCCTGCTCGCGCCGGTCTTCCTCGGCGCCGCCGCTACGGCGTACCTGTCCGGCGGTGGCCCGTCAGTGGCGGCCCACGGTGGGTCGGCAGCCGGCCCGGGCGTTTCCGCCGCGAGGATGCACTGGCTCAGGGCCGTCCTGCAGCACCGGCCGGCCGTTTCGCTGGCGGCCGGAACCTTGCTGACGGCGGCCGCCATTCCGCTAATCGCGCATGCACACCTGCCGCCTGGCGCGCGGCCGGTCGGGGTCGCGCCGATAGTGCAGGCCCCCCGTTTTCAGTTACCAGGAACGTCGGCTGGCCCGGCGGCAGCCACGCCAAGCAAGGCGCCCGCTGGCTCAGGCGGGCCCTTGCCAGGGGCGTCGCCGACCCCCTCCGCAACTGTTTTGCCCAGTGCCGCTCCGACACCGGGCCAGACGGCGCCGCTGCTCGCCGCCAGGCTCGGTGTCCAGGTTGATGTCAACGGCGTGCTCGGCCTTGGACTCGTCGCGACCGTGGTGGTGCGGGTAGCGGACACCGGAACGGAACCCACCTCCGCGCTGACGGCCAACCTCACCTTGCCATCAGGCATCGATCTGCTCGGTCTGACCGGCGGCGGGTCTGGGTCGCAACCGTGGACGTGCAGCACGAACTCAGCTGGTGCGACCAGCTGTACCCACGGCCCGATCGCGGCAGGTACGGCGACGAGCGCGACCGTTCAGGTGCTCGTGACGGCCCTGTCCGGCTGCGGCAGCGGGGTGCTGGCTACCGTCGTCAGCGGAACGCTCTCGGCCAGCGGGCAATCGGCCAGCGTGGTCCAGTGCGGCGGAAAGCTGTTCGGAGCGCGAGCGGTCAGCCTCCGCCTGCAAGCCGACCGCTAACGGTCACTGGCGGCGCCATCGGAGCGACGGCTCCTGAGTCGAGCGAAGGCGCTGGGACCCGGCCGGGTCCCAGCGCCTTTCGCCGATGAGCTACTTACTTGATCGTGTAGGTGTACGGAAGGGCGGCCAGCTCGTCACCGGTGGTCTGACCGAACGGAGGCACGAAGCTGACGAAGTCATCAACGTACAGATTGCCGCTGACTACCGTGCCCGATGAGCCGGACGGCGTGATGGTGACGTTGATGACCGCCGTCTGGCCCGGGTTGATGATCACCGGCGAGAAGGTCGCCGCCGGGTTGATCGACGCGAGCCACGCATCGCCGGTGGTTGAGGTCACCGCCGGGTCGAACATCTTCGTGGTGACGGTCATCGCGGCGCTCACCGTCCCGGCCGGGGCGCCGCCGGGACCGAACGGCCCGATCTCGTCCGGCGCGGAGAACCAGAAGCCCGGCTGCGCGGTTCCGTCGGACGGAGTGTACGAGCCACTCGCGGTGGTTCCAGCGGTTGAGAACAGGTCGGGATCACCCTGATTCGGGCCCCAGTCGAACACGATGGGCAGGCTCGCCGAGGCCGAGGTCTGCACACCGGACGTCTGGGTCGGCACCAGCCATTGCGGCTCGCCCGACGCCAGTGGGAGCGCGAACGTGCTGCCCGTGAACGATGCCAGCGAGAGGCTGGTCGTGGTGTTGAGCCGCGGGTCGACGAAGAACGCCTCGGGCGCGGCGCCGTTGTTGGTGATGGTTACCGGCACGGTCACCGGAGTCCCGGCCGCCAGCTTGGTGCTCGCACTGTGCGGCAGCCCGGCCGCGCTCGCGCTGACATGGTCGAACTTGATGTTGCCGGTGAACGACTGGGAGACCTCATCGCCGACGACGGGCTCGGCGAAGTCGATCACCAGCGTCCAGTTGCCCGGGACGGGGTTTAGCGTGTACGCGGTCAGCGACTGGCTGTTCGTCCCGTTCAGGTTGTTCTGCCCGAAGCCGAGGGCGTCACCGCCCGGGGCCACCAGGTAGGAGCCGACAACGTCGCCGGTGTCGTTGGTCAGCGACACGTTGGCCGTGATCGACTTGACGCCAGCGCCGACTGCGAACTCGTAGTAGTCGATCTGGCCTTCGCCGGTCGGCCCGCCGGACGGCCGGCCGTTGCCGCCGGTCAGCACGCCGCTGAAGGCGCCGCCGTGCGCGACGTCCACCAGGCTGCGCAGCGTGACCGGGATCGAGTTGCTCTCCAGCCCGAGATAGCTGTCGAAGCCGCCGTGGGACGAGGTGACGACGATCGACCCGGCCGAGTCACCGGGCGTCGCAGGCAGCGACGCGGTCACCTGGACGGTCTGGCTGCCACCGGGATGCAGGAAGAACGCGTTTGGGGAGACCGAGCCGAACGGCACGAACCGCTGGGTGGCGACCCGCCACGGGACGGTCCCGTTGGTCCCGCCGTGCGCGGCGGTGATGCCGAAGATGACCCCGGTCCAGGTACCGGCGGCCGGGTCCCTGACATCCACGTTGCCGAAGTTCCCCACGCCCTGCGGCAGCGAGTGCGCGGCGAACCGGCCGAGCGGGTCGACCAAGATGAGCCGGACCCGCTGGTTGTTCCCGAGGCCCGGGTTGCCGGGATAGGCGATCGACGCGTCCAGCCGGTCAGCACCCGACGGGACGCTGAAGTGGAACACGCTGTAGTTGTTCGGCAGGCCGGAGAAGTTGATGAACTGGTTACTTGTCGCGTCGTTCAGCGTGACCGAGCCGGTCTGCACGTTCTGGTCCGGCCCGAAGGTCCGGCCCGCCAGGTGCACGAACTGGCCCTGCGAGCCGGTGTTCGTCACCGTCACCGGCCAGGTCTGCGAGGTCCCCGGGGCGCCGATCGCGCTGAGCGAGTTCCTGGACAGCAGCACCGAGTTGCCCACCGGTGCGGGAGACCCGTCAGCGGTGTGGATGGACTCGGCAAGCAGCACCGCCTTGTAGGTGTTCAGCAGCCCGGCGCCCTGCTCCTGCGCAGGCACGCCGAGGTCGGTCGCGGTGCTGGTCAGGATCTGCTTGACCAGCGCCGGGGTCGGCGTCGCGCCGCCATGAGTCTTCCGGTAGGCCTGGATCACCAGCGCCGCCGCGCCAGCGGTCAGCGGAGACGACTGGCTGGTACCGCCGGCCTCCTCGATCGGCGACGGTGCACCCACGAAGTTACGGCACTGGGTGAAGATCGCCACGTTGGTGCTGCACGACGCGAACCTCAGGTCACCAGGCGCCACCAGGCTCACGGTGCCGCCGAAGGTGTTGAAGCCGCCTGAGCTGAGCGAGCTGATGTTGTCGTTCAGCCAGCCGGTGGTCGCGAAGTAACGCGCCGCCGCGTAGTTGGTCTGCGCGTAGAAACGGAAGGCCGTCGAGCCACCTGCCGAGATCACCTTCGGGTCGGTGGCAGGCGAGCCGATCGTGTTAGTCGTGCCGGCGTCGCCTGAGGACACGACCACCGTCGTACCAGCCGCGATGGCCGCGTCGTTGAACTGCTTGAAGAGGTTGAGCGAGGCCGAGTCAGGGAACGGGTTGGAGCCGAACGACTCGTTGATCACGTTCACATGGTCGACCTCGACCGCGTAGTTGATCGCCTCGATGAAGCTGGAGTTGAGCGTGAACTCGAACGAGCCGAATACGTCAAGGCCGACCAGCGCCGCGCCAGGGGCGACGCCCTCGATCCTGATGTTGCACGCGGACGGGTCTGGCTGGGCGCTGAAGTTGTTCGCGTCATAGACGTGGATGCCCTGCCCGGCGATCGAGTTCGCGTCAAGGAACGCCTCGTCCCCGCCGGTGATCTGACCCGGTCCGTCTCCGCTGAAGTCCTGGTAGTCGCCGCCGACGGACGGGTCGAAGACCGACTTGCCGTCCGGCCGGATGAAGTTGATGTTGTTCGGGTCCAGGCCGTCGGCGATCCAGGCGACCTTGACCCCGGCGCCGGTGATGCCGAGCGAGCGGGCGGTCTTGGCGTCCGGCTTCAGCGAGTCGGTGTTGGTGGTCTGCAGACCCTCGGGGTCGAGCAGCACCTTGCCATGCGTACCGCAGGCGCCGGGGATGACGTTGGGAGTGAGCGACGTGGTTACCTTGCCGGCCGCAGCCTTCGCCGCGGCCACGGCCGCCGCCGGCGGCGGGGCACCGTGAACCAGGACGTCAGGAATGACCTTGGCCACTGCCGGGTTCGCCTTCAGCCTGGCGGCCTCGCCGCGCGAGACCGTGGCGGCGAACGCGTTGACCAGCTGGTACGTCTTGATGTGCGTCGCGTGGACAGCCCTCAGCTCGCGCAGCAGCGGAGCCTGAGTGCTGGCGATCCCGGCCGACCTGATCGCCGCGGCCCGGGTGCCCGCCTGAACCGCTCGCGGCTGGCTCTTCATGATCACGATGACCCGGTCGCTGACGTTCCTGGACAGCTGAGCCGCCAGAGCTGCAGTCATCGGTGCCAGCGCACTCCCGCGAGTGACCGGAGCCACCCGGCCTGCAAACCCGGCCGGTGCCGCCGTCGCGGCAATGGACTGCGACAGGACCAGGGCGGGAACGGAGGTCACCGCCACAGCTAGCGACAAATTCCTGATCTTCGAACGCGCTCTGGGCACGTTCCCTGCAGCGCTTACTCGCATCTCGCCTCATCCGCGAAGGCGGCCACCACCGGCCGCAGATCGATTGCTACCAGCTGTGCCAATGGCACCAGGACATGACAGTCAGACCGGACGTTAGCAGGAAGCGCGATCAGCGATAATTTGCACTCAACTAACATTTGTATAACGAAACGGCTGCGTGGGTGCCGTCGTTCCTGCCGCCGGCCTGGCCTCGGTTAATTCTTCCCTGCCTGCGCCGATCCGCCGAAGCACTAACGGGATACCGCCGCCGCGATCCATTGCCCAGCACGCTTTCGAAACGGCGAAGGCGCCGGGACCTGGCCAGGTCCCGGCGCCTTCGCGCGCTGAGCTACTTACTTGATCGTGTAGGTGTACGGGAAGGCAGCCAGTTCATCACCGGATGTCTCAAGGAATGGCGGCACAGCGGCGAGGAACGAATCGACGTACAGGTTGCCGCTGACGACCGTGCCGGACGAACCGGACGGCGTGATGGTCACGTTGATGGTCGCGGTCTGGCCCGGGTTGACGATGATGGGCGAGAACGAGGCCGCTGGGTTCACCGACTGCAGCCAGAGGTCGCTGGTGTCGGAGGTGACCGCGGGGTCGAATGCCTTCATGGTCGCGGTCATGGACATGTTGAAGAATCCTGGCGTGGCGCCGCCGGGTCCGAACGGCCCGATTTCGCCAGGCGTGGCGGCCCAGACCCCAGGCTCGACGGTGCCGCCCGTCGGGGTGTACGAGCCAGCCGCGTTGTCGCCGCTGGTCGGCGCCCCGAGCAGGCTCGGGTCCCCGAGGTTCGGGTTGAAGGCGTAGGTGAACTCGATCGGTACGGTCGCGCTCGCCGCAGGCTGAATGCTTGAGGTCTGGGTCGGAATGAGCCAGAACGGTTCCGCCGATGTGATCGGCAGCGGGAATCCGCTCGGGGTCGGCACCGGGACCAGATCGGCCAGCAGGATGCTCTGGGTCGTGTTGAGCCGTGCGTCGACGAAGAAGTCCTCAGGCGCACTGCCGTTGTTGGTGATGGTGACGGGCACGGTCACCGGAGTGCCGGCCGCCAGCTTGGTGCTCGCACTGTCCGGCAGCGCGGGCGCGCTCGCGCTGACATCGTTGAAGTTCACGTTGCCGGTGAACGGCTGGGAGATCTCATCCCCGACGATCGGCTCGGCAAAGTCCACGATCAGTGTCCAGTCACCTGGGGCTGGATTGAGGGTGTAGGCGGTCAGCGACAGGCCGTTGGCGCCGTTGAAGTTGTTCTGCCCGAACCCCAGCGCGTTGCCGTCTGGGCTGACCAGGTAGGAACCGACCGGGTCACCCGCATCGCTGGTCAGCGACACGTTGGCGGTGATGTTGTGCACGCCGGCCCCGACGTGGAATTCGAAGTAGTCGACCGCTCCTTCGGCTGGCGGCCGCCCGTTTCCGCCGGTCAGCACGCCGCTGAAGGCGCCGCCGTGCGCGACGTCCACCAGGCTGCGCAGCGTGACCGGGATCGAGTTGCTCTCCAGCCCGAGGAAGCTGTCGAAGCCGCCGTGGGACGAGGTGACGACGATCGACCCGGCCGAGTCACCGGGCGTCGCAGGCAGCGACGCGGTCACCTGGACGGTCTGGCTGCCACCGGGATGCAGGAAGAACGCGTTTGGGGAGACCGAGCCGAACGGCACGAACCGCTGGGTGGCGACCCGCCACGGGACGGTCCCGTTGGTCCCGCCGTGCGCGGCGGTGATGCCGAAGATGACCCCGGTCCAGGTACCGGCGGCCGGCTGCCTGACATCCACGTTGCCGAAGTTCCCCACGCCCTGCGGCAGCGAGTGCGCGGCGAACCGGCCGAGCGGGTCGACCAAGATGAGCCGGACCCGCTGGTTGTTCCCGAGGCCCGGGTTGCCGGGATAGGCGATCGACGCGTCCAGCCGGTCAGCACCCGACGGGACGCTGAAGTGGAACACGCTGTAGTTGTTCGGCAGGCCGGAGAAGTTGATGAACTGGTTACTTGTCGCGTCGTTCAGCGTGACCGAGCCGGTCTGCACGTTCTGGTCCGGCCCGAAGGTCCGGCCCGCCAGGTGCACGAACTGGCCCTGCGAGCCGGTGTTCGTCACCGTCACCGGCCAGGTCTGCGAGGTCCCCGGGGCGCCGATCGCGCTGAGCGAGTTCCTGGACAGCAGCACCGAGTTGCCCACCGGTGCGGGAGACCCGTCAGCGGTGTGGATGGACTCGGCAAGCAGCACCGCCTTGTAGGTGTTCAGCAGCCCGGCGCCCTGCTCCTGCGCAGGCACGCCGAGGTCGGTCGCGGTGCTGGTCAGGATCTGCTTGACCAGCGCCGGGGTCGGCGTCGCGCCGCCATGAGTCTTCCGGTAGGCCTGGATCACCAGCGCCGCCGCGCCAGCGGTCAGCGGAGACGACTGGCTGGTACCGCCGGCCTCCTCGATCGGCGACGGCGCACCCACGAAGTTACGGCACTGGGTGAAGATCGCCACGTTGGTGCTGCACGACGCGAAGCTTAGGTCGGCCGGCGCCACCAGGCTGACCGTGCCGCCGGTCTCGGTGAACCCGCCGGAGCTGAGCGAGCTGATGTTGTCGTTCAGCCAGCCGGTGGTCGCGAAGTAACGGGCCGCAGCGTAGTTGGTCTGCGCGTAGAAGCGGAAGTCAGTTGACCCGGCGACCGAAATCACCTTCGGGTCGGTGGCAGGCGAGCCGATCGTGCTGGTCGTGCCGGCGTCGCCGCTCGACACGGTCACCGTGACGCCTGCCGCCACGGCCGCGTCGTCGAACTGCTTGGTCACGTCCAGCGCGGTCACGTCGGGGAACGGGTTGGAGCCGAACGACTCGTTGATCACGTTCACGTGGTCGACGTTGACCGCGTAGTCGATCGCCTGCAGGAAGTTGGACGTGAGGGTGGCCTCGAATGAGCCGAACACGTCAAGGCCGACCAGCGAGGCGCCGGGTGCGACGCCCTCGATCCTGATGTTGCACGCGGACGGGTCGGGCTGGGCGCTGAAGTTGTTCGCGTCATAGACGTGGATGCCCTGCCCGGCGATCGAGTTCGCGTCAAGGAACGCCTCGTCCCCGCCGGTGATCTGACCCGGCCCGTCACCACTGAAGTCCTGGTAGTCAATGAAGACCGACGTCCCGTCCGGCCGGATGAAGTTCACGTTCTGCGTGTCCAGGCCGTCGGCGATCCAGGCGACCTTGACCCCGGCACCGGTGATGCCGAGCGAGCGGGCGGTCTTGGCGTCCGGCTTCAGCGAGTCGGTGTTGGTGGTCTGCAGACCCTCGGGGTCGAGCAGCACCTTGCCATGCGTACCGCAGGCGCCGGGGATGACGTTGGGCGTCAGCGACGTGGTTACCTTGCCGGCCGCGGCCTTGGCCGCGGCCGCCACCGCTTGCGCCGGGGACGCGCCGCGGATCATGACGTCAGGGATGACTGAGGCGACCCCGGGTGTCGCGCTCAGCCGGGTGGCCTCGGCCCGGGAGACGGTGGCGGCGAAGGCGTCCACCAGCCGGTAGGCCTTGACGTGCGTGGCATGCACCTGCCTGAGCTCGGCCATCAGCGGCGCCTGAACCCCGGCGATCGCGGCGGCCCGCACCGCCGAGGCGCGTGTCCCTGCCTGCACCGCCTGCGGCTGGCTCTGCATGATCACGATGACCCGGTCATTGACGTTCCTGGACAGCTGAGCCGCCAGAGCCGCGGTCATCGGCGGCAGCGCGCCCCCACGAATGACTGGAGCGGTCGGCCCGGCCGGCGCCGCCGTCGCGGTGATCGACTGCGACAGCACCAGGGCCGGAACCGAGGTCACCGCCAGTACTAATGAAGCTCCCCTGATCTTGCTTCGCGCTTTGGGCGCCTTCCCTGCCACGCTTACTCGCATGCTCCGCCTCATCCTCGAAGGCGGCCCCAATGGCCGCACGCCGAATGGTTCCTGGCGACAACCAAAAGCGCGGGGGCGCCAGGACATGCCCCTAAACACGGTCGCCGACGGCCTGCGGTTCACGGGCATTCAGCAGTCGGTCGACTTTGCGCGGTCCCCTGGTCCGCGAGCACCCGGCCAGCGGCGGCTCGCCGGCGTTCACTCCTCGGTCGGCTTGCGCAGTCGCTTGGTCTGCGCGCGCCGCTGCTTCTCGGCCAGCCGACGCTCGGTAGCCGCCCGGCTTGGCCTCGTCGGCCGCCTCGGCGTGGCCGGCGGCGCTGTCGCCTCGGCGAGCAGTTCGCCAAGCCGGGCGGCAGCCGCCTCCCTGTTGCGCAGCTGCGAGCGGTATTCCGAGGCCGTGACCGTAACTACGCCGTCCGCCAGCCTGCCTGCCAGCGTGTGCAGCGCACGCTCCTTAAGCTTCGGCGGCAGCGCCCGCGACGCGGCTAGATCGAAGGAGAGCTCAACCCGGCTGTCGGTCGTGTTCACCGACTGGCCACCTGGCCCCGGCGACCGGGAGAACCGCCAGGTCAGCTCATCGGGCGGGATAGTCGTTCCGCGCACAGTGACATCGATGCTCATGCCCAATCTCGATTCCGCTCGCCCTGCCTCGATGATTCCCCGCTGGCCAAGGTGGCAGCGGACGATTAGCCGGAGTTCAGCGAGGTCCCCGCTCAGCGGAGCCGACCAAGGGCCGCCCGGATCCGGCCGAGATCCTTCAGGCGCGCCTCATAGGTCGCGCCTACCGCCAGCAGGATCAGCCCGAGCAGCGCGATGGGCACCCAGCGCGGCACCAGGCCAGCCAGCCGGGCAATGGCCGGAGCCAGTTGACGTCCGGCGTCAACAACGGCGACCGCGCCGCCGAGCAGCAGCGGCGCCTGCAGCCTGGCTCGTCCGCCGGCCAGGGTCAGTCCGGTGGCGACCAGGCCAAGCAGTAGCGGCCGCACCCAGCCATGATCATTCCAGGATGCCACCAGACTGGGCAGCAGCAAGAGCGCCAGACCTGGCCCGTAGGTCACCCAGGACCGAGCCTGCGGAGCGCGCCGCGAGCGCTGCCAGCCGAACGCGATCACGATGAGCGCAGCCGGTCCGGTATAGGGCTCAGGCGCCCGCACCCCGGCAGCTGCCAGCCAGGCGCACAGTGCCGCCTCACCGAGCCCGAGGCCGACCCAGAGCAACGGCCGCCGGTCCGGCCGGAGCGCAACCCCAAGGCACAGTGCCGCTGCTGCCGCCAGGGCCAGGCTGGCGTGGACGGCTACGGTCAGGCTGGGCAGGACGCCGACCAGGGCCGCGAACCAGCCAGCGCTCTCGACGGCGAGCCTTACCGGCGAGGGCGGCAGGGCATCCGGGCTCGGGCCAGCATCCGGGCCCGGGCCAGCATCCGCGCTCAGGCCGCGATCCGCGTCCAGGCCGACCGACCTGGCCAGCACCGCAGTCATGAGCTGTGCACCGGCGCCGACGGTGAGCACCGCGAGGCCAGCGAGCCAGCCCGCCAGGCCAGCCGAGAGCACGCAGGCCCCGGCCAGCGCACCGGCAGCCACCACAGTCGCTGCCGCCGAGCCGACCCGGACGCCCGCCAGCCGGGCCCGCCAGGCACACAACCACCAGCCGACGGCAAGGCAGCCAAGTACAGTCAGCGTGGCCGCCGGTCCGATCAGGGCCCAGGAGAGAGCGGGCCAGGTCATGGCCAGCGCGGCTCCAGCCGGTACCAGGCTGCGGCTCACCGCAGCCCAGACGGTCATCAGCAGGGCAGCTACTAGCAGCAGCGCGACCACGGCGCCGTAGTTCGGCCAGAACGCCGCTCCGGCCGGCGCCGCGATCAGCGGCATAACCACTGCCACCGCGGTCAGACTGCCCCGGCCACGGCGCCACGCGCCAGCCGCGACGACGACCGCTCCCGCGCAGGCCACCAGCACGACCATCGCAACCGGCAGGCCAGCCAGGTGATCGGCGATCTGCCGACTGGCAGGCAGCCGGTGCCATGGCCTGACGAGCTCCCGGTATGGCAGGGTCACCGCGTCAAGCAGCACGGTCAGCCGAAGCAAGATCGCCGTCGCCGAAGCCAACGCGACGCTGCACAGCGCTACGCTCCGTGGCCGGCCGCTGCGCAGCCAGGCAGTGCCGGCGGCCAGCAGCGCTACCGCGGCGGCGAGCACCGAGAACGCGTCGGCCCGCTGCCCGACCAGCGCGGCGGCAACCACCACGACCGGCCCGGCCGTCAGGTCGAGCACGACCGCGTGCAGTGGCCGCACCCGGCGAAGTAGCGTTGCCGCCCCGATCGCGGCGACGGCTACGCAAAGCACAGTGAATGCGGCGATCAGCGCGGCACGGTGCGGCGAGCCTGAGCCGATGGCCAGCGGTACCGCGCAAGCCATGCCAGTGGCCGCGGCCACCACGCCGCCGGTCGCCAGCACCGTGGGAAGCGTCGACCGGGCCAGCCAGCTGGTTGCGGCGAAAATGACGATCAGCGCGGCGAGCTGAGCGATCGTCGGACCGGCTGCGGCAAGCGACGCGGCCGCCGCACACGCCGCCAGCGCAAGACCTGCCACGGACGCGGTACCTGACACCAGCCGATCAGCCAGCTTGAGTCCGGCGCCAAGCAGCGCAGCGGCGAGCGCCGTCAAGATGACCAGCGCGGCCCAGACGGGCAAGCCTCCGGCAGCCGGTATCGCTCCGCCAGCGACCGCGGCGACGGCGAGCGCAGCACCGTCTGACCCCGATCGCCTTCGCTGCGAACGGATTGAGGCCGACAACCGCCAGCAGGTCAGGCTGACCAGCACGAGCACGCCCGGTCCGACCAGCGTGACCGCAGAGCCGTTCCAGCTACTTTCCGGCAGCCGCTCCGACCAGCCTGCCTGCGACGTGCTGGCCCACACCCGGCCAAGTTCGCCGAGCGGGGCGAAGAGCGCTGTGAGCACGGCAGGCGCGACCCACAATCCGGCACCACCGAGCACGACGAGCCCGCCGACGGCAAGATAATCTGACCGGCCGGTCAGCCGCGCAGCCAGGTCATGCCACCGCCGCGCCCACCACTGTGCGCTCCAGGCGACGACCGCTCCGGCCACCGCGAAGACGCCTGCTCCCCACCCGCCAGGAACTTCAGCCACCACAGGCAGGGCCAGGCCGACAGCGATCAGGACGCCGGCCACGCCTGGGATCAGGTCAGCCAGCGTCGGCCGAGGCACGACCGCGGGCGCCGTTGCCCCGTACTCCGCAGTCTCGGGTACCAAGCTCGGCCCAGCGGACTCCCAACCCGGCCCGGCGGGCTCCGCTCCCGGCACCGCGAACTCCGGACCCGGCACTGCGAACTCCGGTCCCGGCCCGGTGGACTCCGGACCCGGCACCGCCAACTCCGCACCCGGCCCAGCGGGCTCCGCATTCGGCAGAACAGGCTCGGTCCACCCAGCCGACGAACCGACCGCGATGACGGCCGCGAGGATGAACACCGTGCCGAGCCAGATCGACTCGCCGACAGCCGGAGCCCGTACCGCCCCGATCGACGCCAGCCCGACACCACCCAGCCAGGTGGCCACGGCAGCGATCCGCGCGGTCTGGCGTTCCAGCCGAAGCTGGCGCCGGCAGGCCCAGGCCGCCATGATCAGGTCGCCGCTGGCGGTCGCCAGCAGCGCCAGCGCGACCAGGGCGACCGCCAGCACGCCGCCAGCCGGCGCTACCGCCGCGACCGCCAGCGGGACCGGCAACTGGGCGATCACGATGGCCGCCAGCCTGGGACCCTTCGGCGGCGCGACGTCGCCGTAGGCGGCCCAGGCCACGGCGAGAACCGCGCAGGCCACGGCGGCGAATCCGGGACTGACTCCGGATCCGCCGGCGACGAGGTGCCTGGCAAGGTAAGTGTCGGCGACGGTCAGCGCCAATCCGATGCCAGCCAACGACTCGGCCGTGGCGGTCAGTCCGCGGCGGGCCAGCGGCCACGGCGCGGCCAGTGCCGCTACCGCCAGCGCGAGCAGGATCGCAGCGCGGCCGGCGGTCCCGATGCTGCTCCAGTTCGCCGCGGTGAAGGCAGCAGCTGCGGCGACGACAAGCAAGCCGCCGACGGCCAGCAGCAGATTGGCCGCCATGCGCGGAGACATCTCCCGTGGCCGGGTCAGGCCGGCCTCGGCCGCGGCTGAGCTTGCCGATCCGGGCAGGATGTCGGCCGAGCCTGGCCACCAGGTCGGGATCGGTGACGTCGGTGACGCCGAAGTCGGCGGGACGCCACCAACACCCGACGCCGAAGTCGGGACGTTGCCGGCGCCAGCTGCCGAAGTCGGGATGAGACCGACATCAGACGCCGGGATCGGGACACTACCCGCGGCAGATGCCGGAGCGGCTGCGGCGAGGTCCGGCCCCGGCCCGACGCCCGGGGAAGGCCGAAGGTCCGGCGGAACCACGGCGGACTCCGCCGGTGTCTGCAGCGCCGGCCGCTCAGCGGCGGCAGCGTCACGCTGTCGCCACAGTTCCATAAGCAGCGTGCCGCGGCGCTGGATCAGCCAGCGACGGCCACCGGCCAGCGCCGTCGAAATATAGAGCAGCTCCGCTGCCTCCGGACCAGTGAGGCAGATGCCGCAGCGCGGGCAGTCGGGCTGGAGACCGGGACTGGCGAGGGCGGAACACCCGGGACAGCGGATAACGACAGGCTCCGGTGGTTGAACCCCTAATCCCGAATTCATGCCATCAACGGTCGCACCAATCACGGGCCCGCAGAAGGTGCTCAAGTACTCAGACTGGTGGTGGTGGTACTCAGCGGGCAATGCGCCTGTCTACTCAGACGCGCTGAGTACCAGTCAGGCCTGGCAATTGGTCCGACTTGGTCGCTGGCTCAGCTGTGTTCATGATGAATCCGGCCATGCGACCATGAGCAGGTGTCTGGTCACAGTGGCCGCGGCGGCCGGATCGGAACCGACCCGCTCGGCCTGCAGGCGCCGCTCTGGCGATCCATTGCGGTCTTCCGCTTCGCCTCGCTCGGTTATGCGGCCATCCTGCTTGTCGTAGGTCACGACAACTACTCCCGGATTCCGCTGGCCTGGGGGATCCTGGCCGCGATGACCGCCTGGACGGTGACCACTACGATCGCCTACGCCGGGTCGGCGCGGCATAGCCGAGTGCTGCTTGGCATCGATGTGATCGTCACAGCAGCAGCCCTGTTTTCCACGGACATCGTGCAGTATCCGCAGAGCATCAGCCACGCGGCGATGCCGCTGACCGCCACCTGGGTCGCCGGTCCGGTGCTCGCCTGGGCGGTGGCCGATGGCGTCAGGGCGGGTATGGCGTCCGGGCTGGTGCTCGGCATCTGCGACCTGTCGCTCAGGCACCAGCCGCTCACCCAGTTCTACCGAAGCCGGGACCTTAACGGAGCGGTCCTGCTGCTGCTAGCGGGGGCGGCCGTGGGTTATGTGTCCACCCTGGCGATTACCGCGGAACGGGCCCTGCAGCGTGCCACCGAGATCGAGGCGGCCAGCCGGGAGCGGGAGCGGCTAGCCCGCGGCATCCACGACTCCGTGCTCCAGGTGCTCGCGCTGGTGCAGCGCAGAGGCGCTGAATCTGGCGGGGCGGCCGCGGAGCTCGGACAACTGGCCGGCGAGCAAGAGGCCGCGCTCCGCGCGCTGATCGCTACGGGGACCCAGACCGGGCCGCCGTCTGGCGAGCTCGATCTAAGGGCGCTGCTGACCAGTGAGGCATCGGCCGCGGTGTCGGTGATTACCCCCGCTGATCCCGTTCTGCTCGATGGCGAGACCGCCAGGGAAATGACGGCCGCCGTCCGCGCGGCACTCGACAACGTACGGCGCCATTGCGGCCCGCAGACGCGGGCGTGGGTGCTAGTGGACGACGAAGGCGAGGCGGTCGGCGTGACCGTCAGGGATGACGGGCCTGGGATACCGGACGGTCGGCTGGCACAGGCGGCCGCTGACGGCAGGCTCGGGGTCAGCCAGGCGATCGGCGGCAGGATTCGCGACCTCGGGGGGTCCGTGGCTATTACGTCGGCCGCTGGGGCGGGGACCGAGGTCAGGCTCCGGGTTCCGCGCGCCAGGATCGCGGCCTAGAGTGCGGGCTGTGGACGAGTCAGCGGCGGGCGAGCCAACGGCGAGCCAAGAGTCGGCTGCGGGCGGCGGATCGACGGCAGGCGGCGGATCGACGGCAGGCGGCGGATCGACGGCAGGCGGCGGATCGACGGCGACGGGCGAGCAGGCGGCGGCCGACTCAGCCGTGGTGCGGGTCATGATCGTCGACGACCATCCGATGTGGCGGGACGCGGTGGCCCGTGACCTTGGCGACGCTGGCTTCGAGGTCGTCGCAGCGATCGGCGACGGGGCGCAGGCGCTCAGGGTCGCCGGATCGGTCCGCCCAGATGTGGTCGTGCTGGACCTGCAGCTCGCCGACATGTCCGGGGTTGAAGTCACCCGCGGCCTGCGCACCGCGTATCCGAGCGCCCGAGTGCTGATCTTGTCGGCCAGCGGCGAGCAGCGGGATGTACTTGACGCGGTAAAGGCTGGTGCGGCCGGCTACATCGTCAAGTCGGCCCGCCGGACCGAGTTCCTCGACGCGGTCCGACGGACGGCCGACGGGGACGCGGTCTTCTCACCAGGCCTGGCCGGCCTGGTGCTCGGCGAGTTCCGCAAGCTGGCCGCAAGTCCGGCCTCCGGTGCGCCGCAGCTCACCGAACGCGAGGCAGAAGTCCTGCGGATGGTCGGCACCGGCATGTCCTACAAGCAGATCGCCGAACGGCTGGTGATCTCCCATCGCACCGTGCAGAACCATGTCCAGAACACTCTGACTAAGCTGCAGTTGCACAACCGGGTCGAGCTGGTCCGCTACGCCATCGAGCACGGCCTGGACTCAGACACCGGCTGATCGCGTTACGAGGCAGCTCCCGGTCGTCATCCTCGAGCCCGCCAGCTAGCTGCCCTCGCGCTCTCGCTCAGGCCGCCACGCCGTTTCTCACCAGCCAGAGCTCAGCCGGCCCGTCGGCGGCTACGGCAACCATCGTTCCCGCCTGCTAGCCCGGTCCTCCCCAGAGCGGTTCAAGCACCCGGTCGATCGTCTCGGCAAGCGGCGCCAGCACGGGCAACGGCGGCCGGGACGGAGCGGCGTCGGTGACGTCGCAGCAGGCCAGCGCCGAGGAGTCGAGGAACCGGGTCAGCGGCGCGTAGCTGTGCCGGTCGTCGCGGGCCGTCCGGTGATGGTGCATCCGCAGCGGCGCGTACAGGTACAGCTGATCGCGCGCCCTGGTCACGGCGACATAGAACAGGCGCCGCTCCTCGGCAAGCCCGGATCGGCTGGCCAGTGCCATGTCGCTCGGCACCGCTCCGTCCACCAGGTGCGGCAGGTGGACCACCGGCCATTCCAGGCCCTTCGCCGAGTGGACGGTCGAGATCACCAGGAAATCGTCATCCAGCCGCGGCGGGCCGGCCAAGTCCGAGGCCGAGAGCGGCGGGTCTAGTGCCAGCTCAACCAGTGCGTCGTGCAGCGAGGGCCTGCTGGCTGCCGCGTCGGCCAGCCGCTCCAGATCGGCGATCCTGATCACCGCGTCCGGATATCTGGCACGCAGCGGATCCCGGAGCGCCGCCAGGATCGCGCCGGCCCGTTCGGCCGTCGTGCTCAGCGCCGCGGCGCCGACTAGCGCGGCTATCGTCGCGGACAGGGCCGGGCGAAACCGCCGCGGGACGATCTCGACGGCATCGGTCCAGCGGTCCAGCGGGCCCGGATCGGTGATCCGCAGTGCTGCCATGACCCGCCTTGCGTGTACCGGCCCGATCCCCTCGTGCAGCCTGAGCAGCCGGAACCAGGCGATGTCGTCGGCGGGATTGGCAACCACCCTGGCGACGGCGAGGAAGTCCTTGACGTGCGCCGCCTCGGTGAACCGCAGGCCGCCGTATTTGACGAACGGGATGCCGCGGGCGGTCAGCTCGAGCTCAAGAATGTCGCTGTGATGCGCCGCGCGGACGAGCACAGCCTGGTCCTGCAGCCGCAGGCCCGACTCATGCGCCGCAAGCACCCGGGCGCAGATCTCCCTGGCCTGGGTGGCCTCGTCGTGGCAGCGCACCAGCAACGGCTGCTGGCCGGTGCCGCGGTCCGCGGCCAAGGTGAGCTCAAGCCCAGCCGACTGCGGGCGGATCACATTGGCTAGCGCGAGCACCGGCAGGCGGGACCGGTAGTTTCTGACCAGCCGAGCGACGGCGAGCCCGGCATAGCTGTCGGCGAGCGACCGCAGATGGGCTGGGTCGGCACCGCGGAATCCGTAGATTGCCTGCGCGTCATCGCCGACGCAGGTCAGCCCCGAGCCGTCGGGCTGCAGCAGCCGGACGATGTCGGCCTGGATCGCGTTGACGTCCTGATATTCATCGACAAGCACGGCGTCGAACATCCCGCGGAGCACCGGACCGGCGCCAGGATCTGCGAGCCCGGCCCGCCACAGCAGCAGCAGGTCATCGAAGTCCACCAGGCCATGCCTTCGCTTGTGCGCCACGTAACCACGGAACAGGCTGGCCAGCTGGTCGGTGAAGTCCGTGCACCAGGGAAAGCTGTCCCGCACCAGGTTGGCGACGCTGGTACCGGTGCTCACGCACCGGGTGTAGATGTCGACGCACACGGCCGCTCTGGGCGCCCGTCGTTCGGTGCCGACCAGGCCGTGGGCCTCCCTGAGCATGTCCAGGAGGTCGGTCATGTCGCTCGGGTCGATCACGCTGAAGGCCGGAGGCAGCGAGAACGACTCGGCATGGGCGCGGATGATCCGGTGCGCGATGGCGTGGAATGTGCCGCCGCAGATCCGGTCACCGCCGTCGCTGCCTGGGGCAGCCCTGGCTAGCATGTCGTCGGCCGCCCGCCGGGTGAAGGTGAGCAGCAGGATCCGGCTGGCCGGAATGCCCTGGTTGCGCAGCCAGGCGGCCCGTGCCACCAGCGTTCCAGTCTTCCCAGTCCCGGCCCCGGCGAGCACAAGCAGCGGGCCGCCCCGGTGCGTAACGGCACGGCGCTGCTCGTCATTGAGCCGGTCGAGCACCGCGGCCGGTTCGAACATGGGCACGAATGTAGCGACGGCCTCTGACACTGGCGGGGTCCGTGGCCCTGAGGGCGCGGCGCGGCGCCAGTCGGGCGTAGCATTCCGGGACTGATGGGTGGGCCGACACATTGCTCGACGGGTCGGCACATTGCTCGACGGATCGGCGACCAGGCCCAGATCGGAGCGGCATGGGGAACACGGCAGGTTCGGCGCTGGTCACCGGGGCGTCGGCGGGTATCGGAAAGGCGTGCGCCGACCAGTTGCACGCGGCCGGCTGGACCGTGACCGGCGCCAGCAGGCGGGGCACTACGTCCGGCGGGTGGACGCCCCTGGTGATGGACGTCGACGACGACACTTCGGTGCGCGACGGCGTAGCCGGCGTCCTGACCGCGACCGGCCGGATCGACGCGCTGGTTGCTGCCGCCGGCTGGGGGCTCGCCGGAGCCGTGGAGCGCTGCACGATCGAGGAGGCCAAAGCCCAGCTGGAAACGAACTTCTGGGGCTGCGTCCGAGTGGTGCAGCAGGTGCTGCCGGCCATGCGGGAACAGAGCAGCGGGCGGATCGTGCTGGTCAGCTCGATCGGCGGAATGGTGGGGATACCGTTTCAGGCTTTCTACAGCGCGAGCAAGTTCGCGCTCGAAGGTATGGGCGAGGCCCTCGCCTACGAGGTGGCGCCATTCGGAGTGCACGTCACCCTGGTCCAACCTGGCAACGTCAGCACCGATTTCACCGCCAGCCGGCGGATGGCAGCGGCAGGCGAAAGCGACCCGGTCTATGGCACCGCAGTCGGTAAGGCGGTCGGGCTTATGGAGCGCGACGAGGCCAACGGCGTGCCTGCCGCAGACGTCGCCGCCGCCATCCGGCGAGTTCTCAATTCCCCGCACCCGCCCCGGCGGGTCTCCGTCGGCAAGGCCAGCGAGCGGGTGGGTCTCGTGGCCAAGCGGGTGCTGCCGTTCCGGATCTTCGAGGCGGCGGCCAAGAGCAGCCTCGGCGTCTGACCGCCGAGGCCGGCCCGTCAGCGGCTGGCCCAGTAATCGTCTGAGCTCTTGGTGGCCAACATCTGCTCTGGCGTCGCGAACCCGGGGGCCAGTGCAGCCGCTGTCCCCGGCAGGACCTGGTGGTGCTCGATGTTGAGCAGCCGCAGCCAGCTCTGCTGGCCGAAGGTCAGCGCGATGAAGCAGCCGAGCTCCACTAGCTCAGGCTCGGTGAACTCGCGATGCAGCTGCTGCCAGAGGACATCGTTGTCGGGCAGCCGCCAGGCGATGGCCTCGGCATAGGCGAGTGCCGCCTTCTCCCGCTCGTCGAACCGGTCCGAGGTCTCGAAGTTCAGCAGGTCGTCGTACTTGGCTTCGGTGAACCCCTGTTCGGCGGCCTGAACCGAGCGCTGGTTACCGCAGTACTCGCAACTGACCGATCGGGAGATGTAGACCCGGCACAGCTCCTTGATCCGGTGGTCGCAGACGCCGGTCCGAAAGATGTTCTCCCAGGACCACGCGAATGACCAGAAACAGGCAGGCACATGGGCGCGGATCGCCGAGCTTTCCGGGCGTGGCGTACCCTCCCGGCGGCATCGGTCCATCTCAACCCGCATGTCGCCGTCCATCTGCTCCACCGGCACATAGCTGATCCGCTGCCTGGCTGTCACTTCCGGCCTCCTGCCTGGGCCCGAACTCCGGTCCCGAGTGTCGCAGCGGCCGCAATCGAGTGCAAGACCTGGCCTACCTGGGCAGCTGGCCCGGCCGCACTAGATGATCCGCAGCGCCTCGGCCGGAGCCAGACGTGCGGCCCGAAGTGCCGGGTATAGCCCAGCCACGGCCCCCAGCAGCAGCGCGATTCCGACTGCGGCAAGCAGGACGGGAACCGGCACGACCGCGTTCCAGGGCCGAGCCGCGGCGTAGACCGTGGTGGCGAAGCCGCCAAGCACCGCGCCGGCCGCGCCTCCGGCCACCGCGAGCAGTCCGGCTTCGGCGGTGAACTGAATGCCGATGTGCATGCGGCTGGCACCGAGTGCCCGGCGGAGTCCGATCTCGCCACGTCGCTCGAGTACCGCGATCACCATCACATTGGCGATGCCGATCCCTCCGACCAGCAGCGCCACTGCACCCAGGCCAAGGAACAGGCTCTGGAAGGCCGCAGATGCGTCGGCTCGTGCGGTGAGCGCATCGGTCGGGTTGGTCACCACGGCATCCTGCGGCGCCTCCGGGTCGGCGGTCGCGGCGAGCACCGAGGTGACGGCGGCCACGCTTGCCGGGCTGGTCCTGACGTAGATCTCGACCGGGGAAGCCGCGGAGTGCAGCAGATGCTCGGCGACTCCGTAACCGATCAGTGCGGTTCGATCGAGGTCAGGGGCCAGCGGCAGTGGTTCGAGTATCCCGACCACGCTGAACCAGTGGCCGGCCAGCCACACCTGGACTGATCCGTCCGCCCGGTCGATACCGAGCGCACTGGCAGCGTCGGCCCCGAGCACCACGGCGGGAAACTGCGAGCTGGCTGTGCTGAGGAACGTGCCACTTGCCAGCTGGCCCTGCAGAGTGGCCAGCAGACTGGTGTCTGCCGCGTAGACCGTGATCGCCTCGGTGTTGACCGAGGGGATCCGGTCGTTGCGGTAGACGCTGGCATCGACGTCCCCGATCGCCGAGGCGGCGATGACCGGCCCGATCCTGCGCACCATCGCCGGCGCGGTTCGCGGCAGCGTCACGGTCTGACCGGTGAAGGACTGCCCGGGGGTGACGGTCAGCAGGTTCGTCCCCAGCGCGTCGATCTCGGCCACCAGTTGGGCCCGGCTTGAGCCTGAGATGCCAAGCACCGACACCACGGTGGCGATGCCCAGGGCGATCCCCGCGGCGGACAGGACGGAGCGGGCTGGCCTGCTCCGCAAGCCCACTGCGGCGAGCCCTCCGACGTCGCGTGCGCGCAGGCGGCTGCCTGGTACCGCCCCGGCGCGCGGTGCTGCCGGGCGGCGCCTCATGCTGTCACTCCATCGCTGACGATCTGCCCGTCCCTGAGCTTGACGGTTCTCGGCAGGGCCGCGGCGATGTCGGCGTTGTGGGTGACGATGACAATGGTCACCCCGTCGGAATTCAGATCGGTCAGCAGCCGCAGGATGTCGTCGCCCGTGGCCGAGTCCAGGCTGCCGGTTGGCTCATCGGCCAGGATGATCGCCGGCCGGCCAACCAGCGCCCGCGCGACCGCGACTCGCTGGCATTCCCCGCCGGACAGCTCACCCGGCCGGTGCTGCGCCCGGTCGGCCAGGCCAACCCGGTCAAGTGCGGCCGCCGCAGCGCGGCGCCGCCCGGCCGCGGGTACTCCGCGGTAGATCAGGCCGCAGGCCACGTTGTCCAGCGCGGACAGGGTGGGGATCAGGAAGAACTGCTGGAACACGAAGCCGATCAGGCTGCCCCTGATCCCGGATAGGCCACGATCGGAGAGTTCCTCGACCGCCGAACCCGCCACCCGGACCGTCCCCGAGGTCGGGCGTTCCAGCGTCCCGGCGATCGCGAGCAGCGTTGACTTACCCGATCCCGAAGGTCCGGCGACGGCGACGAACTCCCCGTCGCCGATGACGAGGCTGACCGACCTGAGTGCGACGACCGGCGGAGCGCCCGGATGCTTTTTGGTGACATCGGTCAGGACCAGCGCGGTCACTGGGCGACCTCCACCTTCTCGGCGGGCACGATCGCCGCGCCGCTGACCTGGACCAGACCGCCGGCGAAGATCCCGGTGGTCACACCGACTAGGCGGTGCGCACCCGACGCCGTCACAAGCTCAAGTCCGTAACCACCGCCCGCGAGGGCGAGCAGGGCGGTCACCGGCACCGCCAGCACGTTCCTGACCGCTTGAATCGTGAGAGATATCTGAACGGGAACTCCGGTGCCAGTCCCGGTTGCGGACGGTCGGTCGGGCGTCACCGTCAGCACTGTCGAAGCGCCCGCCGGGGCCGAGCCTGAACCGGACGAGACCGGTGCTGGTCCGATCGCGATGACCCTTCCTGGTGTCGTGGCATTCGACGGCAGCACGATCGACACCCGTTCGCCGACGGCCACGGGCGGCAGCGTCGGGTTGACCGGCACGGTGACCGTGCGTCTGGCGGTTGTCACCTGAAACGGAGCCGCGCCAGGGGACGCAGCCTGGCCCGGGGCGACGTTGAGGCCACCGATCCTGATCTGGGTAGGCAGGAAGATGACCTGGCCGAGCGCAATCTGCCCGGTGACCGGGTAACCGATCGCGGCCTGCCAGCGCTGCACCGCGTCGTCGGTCAGCGGGTCGAAGCTGCCGGTGGGCGCCGCGAGCAGCCCGGTCGCATAGCCCAGAGCGATCAGGTTGGCCTGCAGTTCGGTGACGTCGGGCCCGGAGGTCATGCCGGGTGCGAACGCCCGCCATGCGGGTGTGCGGCCGGTCATCAGGATGACCGGCTGGTCGTCCACCCGGTACAGCACCTGGCCGGCTCTGATCGTCTGCCCTGCGGCCGGCAGGCTGGTGTAGGTCCCGGCTAGCCGATTGATCACCGGGCGGGCCGGACCATAGCCGAGCGTCCCCCCGGTCAGCACAGTCGTGGCGAGGTCGGTCCGCACCACCGTTGCGGTGCTGACCCGCACCGGCGGTGCGGCGGCCGGAGCCGGAGTTCCGCCGCGAACCGCGACGGTCACCACGACGCCGACGATGACCGCGCCCGCTAGTGCCGCCGACCTGGCCAGCCTTCCGCTCATGGTCCGGTCCCGTCGTCGTGGACGCCAGCGGGAAGCAGCCGCCTGCAGGCGGCGTCGGCGGCCCTGAACTGTGGTGAGTTACGGTCGAAGTTGCTGGTGATTCCAGGCACGATGCCGACATTCAGCTGCCCCTGCGGGGTCGGGTCGAGCATGTTGATGTCGTGGCTGCGCATGCACTGCGCCCAGCGGGTCAGCGCGGGCAGATCCGATGCAAGCGACGCCGCTCCGGCCTGCTTCATCGAGATGATCGGTTCGATGAAATGGACGCACACGTTGTAGGCGGCCGTAGTGGCCGCAGTTCGGGTTGGCAGCTCGATCGAGAGGCCCGAGTGTCCAGGCAGATGAACTGGGTCGGACATCGGCACTCCGTGGCCGCGCATGCAGCGGGCAAAGTCGATCATGTCGCGGTCGCCCTGAGCGGTAGTCAGCTGGCCTGCCGCGGCTGTGCTACCGGGGTGGCCCGGCAGGCTCGCGACCGGCGTGCCCGCCTGGCTGCCCGCTCCCGATGAGCAGGCGGCGAGAACGGCGGTGAACGCGAGCACCAGGATCGCGAACGGTGCCTTACACCGCCGGGTCGGCTGCACCAGGACCACGAGCGGCGTCCTGCGCCGCCCGATCGACTGCCGCGGATAGCTGTTCACGTCGATCTTCCTCCTCGGGCTGGCGCCACGGCCGACCCTGTGCCAGCGCGGTCCGGCCACAGGTAGGTGATACGCCCGCTGGGGTCACACGGGCGTCACACAGCGATCTGCGCACGCTGCGTTCCTGGCCTGCAGCCGAGCGGATTCCCAGGTCACCGACCTGCCATCTGGCGACCAGGCGGCGTCCATGCCCCGGCCTGTGATGTCGATGTGATCCCGGCTAGGGCACGATGGTCTGCGTGCGGGTACTTGTCGTCGAAGATCAGGCCGAACTGGCCGACGACATCGCTGACGGCCTTCGCGACCAGGCAATCGCCGCTGACGTCGCCTATGACGGGACTGACGGGATTTCCAAGGCCCTGATGAATGGCTATGACGTGGTGGTCCTTGACCGGGACCTGCCCAGGGTGCATGGCGACGCGGTATGCGCGGCGATTGTCGGTTCTGGCTGCACGGCGCGGATCTTGATGCTTACCGCGGCCTCGACCGTGTCCGACCGGGTGGACGGCCTCAATCTCGGCGCCGACGACTACCTGACCAAGCCCTTCGCGTTCGCGGAGCTAGTGGCCAGGGTCCGGGCGATGGCCAGACGCAGCCCCTCGGCGCCCCCAGTCATGCTGCGCGGCGACGTGGTACTCGACCGGGCCCGCGGCCGAGTGAGCCGAGCCGGGCGGCCGATCTCTCTGACCCGCAAGGAATTCGGCATCCTGGAGGAGCTTGTCCGCGCCGACGGGGCGATCGTCAGCACGGAGGATCTGCTTGACCGGGTCTGGGACGAGAATGCTGACCCCTTCACCCGGACGGTGACGGTCACGCTGGCCAGACTGCGGCGCAAGCTCGGCCAGCCTGACCTGATCGAGACCGTCGTCGGCAGCGGTTACCGGCTGCCATGACCGGGCCGCCGTCACGGCGCTGGTTCCGGCGGTTCTGGCCGCAGAAGGTCAGGACCCGGCTCACGCTGCTCTATGCCGGGTTGTTCCTGGCGGCAGGTTCGGCCCTGCTCGGCCTCACCTACGGGCTCGTCGCGAGCAGCCTGCCGGTGCGTTCGGTGGCTGCCAAAGGACCGGACATGCCGCGCGCCGAGTACAACAAGCTGTGCCTGCAGCCGCAGCCGTCACCTTCCCGAGCCAGCAAGAAGCCGTTGTCCGTCCCCGGCCCAGGGCCAGCGAGGGCCGGCAAGTCCCCTGGGCCAGTCCCGCACAAGGTCGCCGCCGAGCTCTGCAAGAACGCGTACTCGGCCGGCTTGAGCGCCGGCGCGAATAGCCAGCGCGAGCACGCCCTGAGCGACTTGCTGCTGTTCTCCGTCATCGGCCTCGGGGCAATGACCATCGTCTCGGGTGGCGCCGGCTGGGTGGTATCAGGCCGGGTGCTGCGGCCGGTCCGGGCGATCACCCAGACCGCGCGCCGGGCATCAGAGCAGCACCTTGGCGAGCGCATCGCGCTGACCGGAGCGAAAGACGAGCTGAGGGAACTCGCAGACACCTTCGATGACATGCTCGAACGGCTCGATCAGGCGTTTGCCGCGCAACGGCGCTTCGTGGCTGACGCTTCGCACGAACTGCGCACGCCGCTCACCGTGATGCGCACCGCCATCGACGTGACGCTGGCCAAGCCGTCCAGGACTGCTGAACAGCTTGAGGCCATGGCCGTCCGGGTCCGCCGGTCCATCGACCGGGCCGATGCCATGATCGACGCACTGCTCACCCTTGCCGTCAGCGACCGGGGCAGGCTGGCCGACAGCGAATCGTTCGACCTAGCCACGGCCGTGCGGGACGCACTCGACGTGGCCGCAGCGCAGATAGCGGACCTCGGTCTGCGGGTCGATTCCGAGCTGGACAACGCGCCGACCACGGGCGATCCGCGTCTGCTTGACCGGATGATCGCCAACCTGGTCGACAACGCCGTGTGCCACAACGAGACAGGCGGATGGATCACGGTGCGCACCGGTAGGGACGATGGAACTGCCTTCCTGCAGATCGCCAACGGCGGCCCGCGGATCCCGCCCGAAACCGTGCCGATGCTGTTCGAGCCGTTCCGGCGGGCAGCAGGCCGCAGCATCGGTCGCGACGGGGTCGGTCTCGGCCTGGCCATCGCCCGGTCAATCGGATCCGCGCATGGCGCGACCCTGGTAGCGCGAAGCCTGCCGACCGGCGGGCTCGAGGTTCAGGTCGCGTTCTCCGGCCGGTCCAGCATGAGTTAGCCAGCTCTGGGCATGACGCCTTGTACGTGCGTAACGTGACCGATGCGTGACGTTCAGTTACAGGGGGTAGTCGATGGCCGAAGTACTTGAGGCGGACGCGATGGGGCCGGTCGACATCGCCGTGATCGCCTTCGAGGGGAACCAGTTCAACGGGGAGGTGGCGCCTGCGCTGGCGGATCTGCAGGCCAGCGGAACCGTCCGGGTCATCGACCTGGCGTTCCTGCGCAAGGAGGCGGACGGAGCGACGGCGATCCTGGAAGCCGCGGACGCTACCATCGCCGACGCGTTCGAGCATGTCGCTGACTCACAGTTCGACCTGCTGAACGACGCGGACCTGGACAACCTCGCTGGCGCGCTCGAGCCCAATTCCTCCGCGCTGGTGATCGTGTGGGAGAACACCTGGGCCGCGCGGTTCGCGTCAGCTGTCCGTCAGTCACACGGCGAGATAGCGGTCCTTGAGCGGATCCCGCACGAGAACGTCGTGCAGGCCATCGCCGCGCTCGATGAGTAGGGAGGCGCCATGCGCCGGGGGATGAGGGGAAGACCGATGCCACGACGGATGGGGCGGCCCGGCCTAATGGGCACCGTGGCCAGGACTGCGGTAGTCGCAGGTACTGCTACCGCGGTGGTGGGTGGCGTGAGCCGACACGGCCAGCAGAAAGCGGCCGATCAGCAGAACGCACAGGCTCAGCAACAGCAGCTTGATGAGCAGCAGCAGCAACTGGCGGCGCAGCAGCAGCAACTGGACCAGCAGGCAGCCGCACAGCAGGCGGCAGCACCCCAGGCGGCGGCACCACAGGCGGTACCGCAACAGGCTGCTCCGATGGCCAGTGAGGATCGGCTCGCCAGAATCAAGGAACTCGGACAGATGAAGGACCAGGGACTGCTAACCGACCAGGAGTTCGCCTCGGAGAAGGCGCGACTGCTCGCGACCTAGGCCGCTGACCGCTGATTACGCAGGCCAAGGCGGCTAGGCGGGAGAAAGCAGCTCCGTACGGTATGCGAAGATGCTCCCGTGCAGCCCGCTGAGCTCCAGTCCGACGGACAACCGCCCGAGTCGGAGCCGGATCCTGCGCTGACCGAGCGTCTGGCGTGGACCATACCTGGCGCCCATCAGGTAGTACCCGGTGTCTACCGGATCCCGCTGCCGTTGCCGTTCGACGGGCTGCGGGCAGTTAACGTCTACGCGATCGAGGCCAGCGACGGGCTGATCATGATCGACTCTGGCTGGGTGCTCGATGCGACCAGGGAGCAGCTGGAGCGGTCGCTGGCGCAGATCGGCGCCGAGCTTGGCGATATCCGCAAGTTCCTGATCACCCACGTGCACCGGGATCACTACACGCAGGCGATCGCGCTGCGCAAGATGTTCGGCACCAAGGTCGCACTCGGCGCGCAGGAGAAGCATTCGCTTGATGCGCTGCTAGGCAGGGACTTCCGGGCCATGTCGGCTCAGACCCAGCGGCTGCTGGCGGCGGGCGCTCAGCCGCTGATCGACCAGATGGTCGAAGCTGGATTTCAGCGCCCGCAGGCCGACCTCGGCTATGCCGAGCCAGACGAGTGGATCACCGCTGGCCAGTCCTTTGACCTTGGCACTCGCATCCTCGAAGCGATCGCCACTCCCGGCCACACCCGGGGTCATCTGGTCTTCGCCGACCGAGCGGCCGGTGTTCTGTTCGCTGGCGATCATGTGCTGCCGCACATCACCCCGTCAATCAGCTTCGAGGCAGCCCCGCCGCCGTTGCCGCTGCACGACTTCCTTGAGTCACTCCTGCTGGTGCGCCGGATGCCCGACCTGACCCTGCTGCCGGCGCACGGGCCGGTGGGGCCGAGCGTGCACGCCAGGATCGACGAACTACTCGACCATCATGATGACCGGCTGCAAGCCATCGCCGCGGTTCTTGCCGGCGGCCCGCGCACCGCGTACGAAGTCGCGCTGGATATCCGGTGGACGTCGCGCAATCGCAAGCTCAGCGAACTCGATCTGATCAACCAGACCCTCGCGGTTAGCGAGACCGCCTGCCACCTGGACCTGCTGGTCGTGCGCGGCCTCGCCGGAGTGCAGAGTTCCGAAGGGACCCGGCTTTATCACCAGGCCGGGCAGGCCGACCCTGGACTTGCCGACTTAGCCAGCTAGCGAGAAGCCGCGTAGGCGGCGGCTACCTCGGCGGCCAGCCCAGCGTTGTCGACGATGAGGGTCCGGTTGACGGCCACACTGCGGCCGTCACTGAGCTCCTCGATCAACGCGAGTACGGCCGGGGTCACCGCCTGGCCGGTCACGCCGTCGGCCCTGATCCGCTGCACCGCGTCGGCGATCAGCTCCTCCAGGTCCAGCCCGTCGGCGGGCGGCCTGGCCAGCAGCAGACCGCCCGATGAGTTCAGTGTCCAGTGCGCCGCGGCGACTGCGGCCACCTCGACGCCGGTGCTGACGATCGCTGACACTGGCGGGCCGCCTGCTGCGGTATAGAACAGCGGCAAGGTCGGCGTCTGCCAGCCGAGCACCGGTACCCCGAGCGTCTCAAGCAGCTCCGACGTCGCTGGCACGTCCAGGATCGACTTGGCGCCGGAGCAGACGACGACCGCGGGGGTCCGGGCGATCTGGACCAGATCGGCCGAGATGTCCAGCGACCCGGCGAACCCCCGGTGCACGCCGCCGATCCCGCCGGTCGCCAGGAAGGTGATCCCGGCTTTCCGGCAAACCGCGAGCGTGCCGCCGACCGTGGTCGAGCCCAGCGCGCCCTGCACCACGCAGGCCGCGATATCGCGCGCGCCAAGTTTGCGCGCCGCCGTCCCGGCCTCGGCGAACCGCTCAAGCGCGGCCCGGTC
The DNA here is from genome assembly GCA_963850875.1 of uncultured Actinomycetota bacterium. Taxonomy (GTDB): domain Bacteria; phylum Actinomycetota; class Actinomycetes; order Streptosporangiales; family Streptosporangiaceae; genus Chersky-822. The sequence continues at coordinate 512,774 of CAWKNA010000001.1, read as the reverse complement.
CAGCCCGACCCGGAGCTCGCCGTCAATCACCCCGATGGTCGCGGGAACCGCGCCAGCGGACCGGACCCGGTCTTCTGACTCCAGCGCGGCGGCCAGTCCCCGGCCGGCCGAGAAACCGTGCGATACCAAGGTGGTCTCCAGGGCCACCACCGGCTGGCCGCTGCCGATAGCGGCTGCGACCTCGTCGGCCAGTCGCAGGGTGAAGGTCACGGCATCGCCCCAATCGTCGCCACGGCGCGAGCTGCTGCCGCCAGGCCCAGGTCGACACCGCCGACAAGATAGCCGGCCGCGAACGCGTCACCGGCGCCGGTCACATCCACCGACTCGGTCGGCGCCGCAGGATAGTGCCGCCCGCTGGCCCGCACGCCGTCGGCTCCCAGTTTGACGATCAGCTCGGTCCCTGGCAGGTCGCCGACCAGATCGGCCTCCGCCTGATTGCCAAGCACGACATCCGGCCTGAGCTCCGCAATCAGGTCACGGAACGCCGTCACCCCGAAGTCGCTGATCGCGGCTGTGGAGGAGAGGTCGACGCTCAGCCGGGCCGCGTGTCCGGCCGCTGCCCGAGCTGCCGCGACGGCGGCACCCTGCACGGGCTGCCGGATCAGGCTGTACGCGGACAGGTGCAGCCACGCGCAGCCGTCCAGCCAGGCCGGGTCGATCGCGTCCGCGGTCAGCAACGGTCCGACGCCGCGATCGGTCAGCATGGACCGGATGCCACCTTGAGAGAGCGAGACGACCACCCCGGTCCGTCCGTCGATCACCGGCCCTACCAGCTCTACGCCGCGGCCTGCCAGGTCGCTGGTGATCAGCTGGGCAGCAAGGTCAGTGGCCCGGGCGGCGATCAGCCGACTCTGGCCACCGAGTGCGACCACCCAGGCTGCGACGTTGGCGGCCTGCCCGCCCAGGCCGAGCGAGGTGTGTGCCGGAGTGTCGGTGTCGGCCACCAGCGGCCCGGACAGCCGGACTACCACGTCCAGGTGGGAGTCGCCAAGAACGCAGATCACGCCAGGCCCCCTGACCGCACCGTCCGCTGCCACCGCCTCACGTCTGCCAGGAGGTTAGCCCGCGACAGCCCGGCGCAGGCCGGCCCGTGCCTCGCCGAGCAGGCCAGGCATATTCTGCCTGGCTGCATACTCGGCCAGCGCCGCGCTCAGGAAGATGGCGAGGATCCTCGCTCGCAGTTCGCGGTCCGGCTCGGGCTGGCCGCCGTACCCAGCGAAGAATTCGGCCCTGGGCTGACCGGCGAAGCCGCCGTGAGCGATGGACAGGTCAATGGCTGGATCGCCCTGGCAGAGGTCACCCCAGCCAGATCGATCAGCGCCGGATCATGCAGCGTCCGCAGAAACTCTCCCAGGGCCCGTGCGGCTGGGCACGGGAACGCCGTTCAGCGCCAGGAACTGGGTCCCGATCAGCTCAGCCGCGAGGGCCGGCCTGATCTCGATTTCCGGCGCCCACGGCGGCCGGGTCATTGCTTCAGCGGTATGAGCACAATCGGCGTTGTGGTCGGCTGAGGCGAGCCGCCGGCCGGCTCGACGGTAATCCCGACGACGTCTCCCTTGACCACCCCGGATGCGAGCAGCGTGGTCGATCCACCGGCGGGCTCTGGCGGCAGCAGGCCAGCCGAGCGGATGCCGACGCTCTTCACGCCGATCAGCCAGACTTGATAGACCTTGCCGGCCAGCAGCGGTGGCAGGCCCTTGGTCAGAACCACCACCTTCTGCAGCCCGGGCACGGCCACGGCCGTGGCCTGTCCGCCGCGCGAGGTCGTCTTGACGACAACCTGCACGCCCGGGGTGTTCAGCAGCTGGGTCAGCGCCTGCTGCTCTGCCCGGCTGACGCTGAGCTGGTCCTCGACCGAGATCAGCCTGAGCCCGAGCACCACGGCCACAGCGGTCGCGACCGCGGCGAGCCCGTAGGCCAGCCTCGGCAGCCCGCCGGTCCGACGGCGTCGTGGCAGCTGATGAGCCGGCCGCCGGTGGGCAGGGCGCGGCCTGGCCGGGCGGCGGGCCGACTCCGGCGCTACGACCGGTGCCGATGGCCGCGAGGCCAGGTCGGATCTGGCCGGCAACTGCTCGACCGACGGCAGTGCGGCCAGCACTCGGGCCCTGAGCTGCGGCGGCGGCGGCGCGGCCGCCGCCAGCGCGAGTTCCGAGGCGATCTCATGCAGCCCGCGCACGTCCTGGGTGCAGCGCTGGCACGTGTCCAGATGCCGCTCGAAGTTGTCCTGCTCGGTACCGGTTACCGCGTCCAGCGCGTAGACACCGGCCAGGCCATGCGGGCTGGAGGGGAGCTTCATCAGGCCACCCCCAGGCAGTCGCGCAGCCGGAGCAGGCCATCGCGGACCCGGGTTTTGATTGTGCCGAGCGCCACCCGCAGTCTGTCGGCGACCTCACGGTAGGTGTACCCGCCGTAATACGACAAGGTGATCGCCTCGCGCTGCAGATCGGTCAGCGAACCCAGGCAGCGCCTGACCCGTTCCGCCTCCAGGCTGGCCTCGACGATCTCGGCTACCTCATCCGCCGACGAGACCATCGACGTGGCCGCCGAGCGCTGCTCACGCTGTGTCGCCGCGCCGGCCGACCGGACCCGGTCGACCGCCCGCCGGTGCGCGATCGTCAGCGCCCACGACTGAGCGCTGCCCCTGGCCGGATCGAAGCGAGCTGCGCTGCGCCAGATCTCAAGCAGCACTTCCTGCGCGACTTCCTCGGCCTGGAACCGGTCCCTGAGGACCCGGCTGGCGAGCCCAAAGATCGGGCCGGCCAGCCGATCGTAAACCGCTTCGAATGCCACCTGATCGCCCCGTGCCACCCGGTTCATCAGCTGCTCAAGGTCCATCCCGTTGGCGGCGCCCACGGTGAAACCCGCGGCTTTCGCTGGTCGCTGAGCCGGCACGAACTGGCCGTCGCTGCCTAAGCCGGGGCCGGAACCGGACCCGGCAACTGGCCCGTACGGACTGGACTGAGGCATCGCCACAACCCCCATTCGTCGCAGCCTGCCGTGCGGATAGGTGACTTGCCGCAGCGTAACGTGAAGGCAGCGCGGACAGGAGGTGGCTGATGAAGCTCAAGCTCGACCTGCACGACATCTACAACCGCGGCCGGGACATCGATAAGGCCCTGCAGGACATCTTCGATGAAGCCGCCAGGACCAAGGCGCCACTGGTCGAGATCATCCCGGGCAAGGGATCCGGGCAGCTCAAGAAGCACGTGCTGCGGTTTCTCGAGCGCAAGGACATCAAGCAGCTGTATCACCGGGTGGAGAAGGATTCCAAAAACTTCGGCCGGGTGTTCGTCCATTTCCGGTGGAAGTAGCGATATATAGCTACTGGCCTTCGGTGTCTCCCGAGTACGGTGCCTGACCTGCGACATTACGTCTCAACGTTTCTCGGCGGCTAGCGGAGGATCATGCTTCATATGCCCTGGAATTGCCACGCCGAATCCGGCGGCCTGGGAGACTGCCGGTGATGGGCACGGACTATCGGGAGGATCTGCTGGCCCGCGAGCCGGCGCCGCCGTACGCGGGGGAAGGTCCGTTTGCCCTCTGGCACCTGAGCGAGGATCCATCCCTTGGCCGGTTCCGGCCGCATACCCCGGCCACGAATCCTGGGGCGCAGCCGCTGGTGTGGGCGGTCGACACTCGTCACGCGCCGATGTTCTGGTTCCCGAGGGACTGCCCGCGGGGATGCATCTGGCCGGTGTCGATCACCACGCCGCAGGATCGTGAACGGTTCTTCGGTCAAAGCGCGGCGAACCGAGTGCACGTCATCGAGGGCGATTGGCTGAAACGCATGCAGACGTGCACCCGCCGATGCCCGGATCGAGCTTCGGGTCACACCGTCCATCTGGCCATTCTGGCGGCGGGTCACCGACTCGACTGTCGAGTTCAGCGGCTCCCGGTTGCGCAATGCCGACCCTCACCCTGACCGGTTCGGCCAGCACGGCAGCCCGTGATCTCTGCGCGCACTGGCTGCCGTACTAGGATGCCGGGCGCGCCTTGCCGGGCAGGCCATCGTGACCGTTGGTGCCGAGGTAGCGCTCGCGCACCGCGCCGATCGCTGCGGCCGCCGAGCGCGCCAACCTCATCAGCAGCGGCGGCTTGCCGTGCCTGGGCAGATACGGCGGCCGACGCCAGCCTTCGGACAGCACCAGGTAGCTGGAGTCAGGCAGCAGCCAGCCAAGTGGCATCCCCCCGTTTCCCCCCGTTCTCGTTCCCGTGCTGGCGGGCCGGTCAGCGACCGCCATCCAGCCGCGGCGCAGTGCGATCCCGCCACCTGCTGACGTCGCCGCTACTGCGCCTCGTCCCCGCCCGTACTGCGGCATCCCCACCCCAATGCCACGGTGTCCCCTGCCAATGCCGCGGCGTCACCGCGACGAACCCCGATTCCCCGGAGCCGATCGTGCCATGGCACCGCGGCCGAGTCCAGCAGGCCGCCAGAAACACTGACCGCTTCGGGTTGGTTGTCCGGCAGCTAATGAACTGAGGGTGTTTCAACGCAGATCAGCCGCAGTGCCGGTTGGGATGACAGGATGACGCCATGAAGATTCTGGTCAAGCTGGTGATCACCGCGGCCGCGGTCTGGGTGGCCACGCTTCTCGTATCCGGCATCCAGCTGCACGCGCACACCACGGCAGGCAAGATCGGCACACTGGTCGTGGTAGCACTGATCTTCGGCCTGATCAACGCGGTGCTGAAGCCGATCGCGAAGACCATCGGCTGCCTGGCCTATGCCGTCACCTTCGGCCTGATCAGCATCGTGGTAAACGGCCTGCTGTTCTGGCTGACGAGCTACGTAGCCGGAAAGCTCAAGGTGCCGTTCCACATCACCGGCTTCGTTCCGGCGCTGCTTGGCGCGCTGATCGTGGGCGTGGTCGGCTGGGTGCTTAGCCTGATTCTGGACCAGGACGACAGCGGTCGCTAGCCGGCCGGCGGTCAGCCGCCCTTCCTGGTCACATTCTTCCTTTGCTAGCCGGTGTCACATCTGCTCGGCTGCGGGTGTCTTAGTGACGGACTGGAGGTATGCCAGCAGGAGAAGGGAACGACGATGGCCAGGATCTCGCTTGACCCGCCCAGGACGCTTAGCTACCGCCTGGGCGAGTGGTACTCGCGCCGCCACTACGGCATGATGCTCGCCCCTGGCCAGGCTGCGGCGCACAACCCGCGGGTGATGCGGACCATGGCCCGGGCGGAGCTATCGCTGGCGAAGTGGGATACCGTTCCCGCCGAGCTGAAGGAGCTCGCCGTGCTGGCGGCGGCGGTACGCCTGAACTGCTCGTGGTGCATGGACTTCGGCTACTGGGTCAGCTCCACCCACGGGCTTGACCCGGCCAAGCTGCGGCATGACCGACCCGTTCACGCAGCACCGCCCGCTGCTGTTCAGCGTCGCTTACGACCTGCTCGGCAGCGCCGCAGACGCCGAGGATGTCGTCCAGGAGACCTGGCTCCGATGGTCGGCGCGGGCCGGACCCGAGATAGCCGAGCCGCGCGCGTACCTCACCAGGATCGCCTCACGGCTGGCACTCAACCGGCTGCGTTCGGTCCGGGCCAGGCGGGAGAGCTACCCGGGACCGTGGCTGCCCGAGCCGCTGCTGACGGCACCGGACGTCGGTGCGGAGGTGGCCGAAGCCCGCCGTCCGGCAACTGGCGCATCGCGCCCGCGAGTCGATGTCCGCCCGGCCAGCATCAACGGCCAGCTCGGAGTGATTGCACAGGCAGGTTCGGCACCGGTGGTCGTCGCCCTCGCCGACGTCGCTGACGCCGTGGTCCACCGGGTCTACATCTTCGCTAACCCCGACAAGCTTGGCGGAGTTACGCCCAGGCCGACGACCCTGGTCGGTCTACCGGTACCGCCAGGGCCGCCAGTCACAGACACCCGCCCGGAGCCAGGTAGCTCGGACGGCGTGGAGGATTAGCCACCTATCTGACCGTTGCGGCGACCCGCCGCATGATGAGATGTCCCGGATAGTGACCAAGTCGAACCTGGGTGGCCTCCGACGTTCGATTGCCTAGACTTGGTCCACTTGAGCTCATGACCTGGCGAGTTGCCGCCATGGTCCTCCGCCCCCAGGGAGATCTCATGCGCCCACCCCGGCTAGCCGCCGCGGCAGCGGTCATCGGCTCGCTGGTACTGGCCGGCACTCTCACCGCGGCTGGCCTGGCGGTTCCAGCAGCCCGATCGGCGGCGTCGAACGGATCTGCGGCCCGCGTCGCGTCGGCAGCGGCTCCTGTGGTACTGATCAGCCCGGACCTGTGGCGAGTGTCCGGAGCCCACCGGGCAGCGCCGACCACCGCCTTCTGCGAGCAGCACTACAAGATCGCCTGTTACCTGCCGCAGCAGCTCAGGCAGGCGTACGGGCTGCCGAAGCTCTACGCCGCCGGCATCACCGGCAAGGGCCAGACGATCATCATCGTCGACTCCTACGGCTCGCCGACCGTCCGGCATGATCTCGCGGTCTTCGACCAGGTAGCACATCTGCCCGCCCCGCCGTCCCTGACGATCATCCAGCCCGCCGGGCGGGTGGCCGCCTATCAGGCGAACAGCAACCGGGAGGGCTGGGCCGGGGAGACCGAGCTCGACGTCGAGTATGCGCACGACATCGCGCCGGGCGCGAACATCCTGCTGGTCGAGACGCCCACCTCGGAAAATGAGGGCAGGACCGGGTTCCCGCAGATCGTAAGGGCCGAGGAGTACGTGATCAACCATCACCTCGGCGGCGTGATCAGCCAGAGCTTCAGCGCGACCGAACAGAGCTTCGCCAACCGGGAGCGGCTGGTGACCCTGCGCGGCGCCTACCTCGACGCGGCAGCCAAGGGCGTGACCGTGCTCGCCGCCTCGGGGGACGGCGGCGCCGCGGATGTGGAGTTCGACGGCACCACCTACTTCCTGAACCGGGCGACCTCCTGGCCAGACAGCGACCCGCTGGTGACCGGCGTCGGCGCGACCCAGCTGCACCTGGACGCGGCCGGAGATCCGATCAGCCCGGCAACGGTCTGGAATGACACCTACAGCGTCGCGACGAACCAGTACATCGCCGGTAACAACGGGCCAGGCCCGCTGGCCAGCGGCGGCGGCAGGTCGGTCATCTTCCCCCGGCCCTGGTATCAGCGGGGCGTCAGGAACATCGTCGGGGGCAGGCGCGGCGTACCCGACATCTCGATGAGCGGCGCGTGCAACGGCGCGGCTGACATGTACCAGAGCTTCCCTGGCCAGCCAGGCTGGTACCCGACCTGCGGTACTAGCGAGGCGACACCGCTATTCGCCGGCATCGTCGCACTTGCCGAGCAGGTCGCGCACCATCGGCTCGGGCTGATCAATCCCGATCTGTACCTGTTGTCCGCCCTGCGCGCCCATGGCATCGCCGATGTGTCCAGCGGCAGTAATACGGTCTCATTCCGGCAGGGCAGGAAGAACAGGTTCTACACGGTCGCTGGATTCAGAGCCCTGCCCGGATACGACCTCGCCTCGGGAGTCGGCACCATCAACGCACCGATCTTCGTGCGCGAGCTTGCCTTCCTGGCAGATCACCCGCACTGGAGCGTGCCCAGGCTCAAGGCAGCCCTGGCCAGGCTCGACTGAACTGCGGCTGACCGCAACCTGGGCAACTGCGTGCACCCGCCGTCAGGCCGCTTTGCGGGACTTGGCCAGCCATAGGGCGATGCCGAGCAGGATCAGGCCGATCGCGCAGACGGACAGCGCGGCCGCGGCCGAGCTCGGCAGGTACCTGCTGGCGGTCTGGGGCAAGATCACGATGGCTCCGGCCGCGCCAAGCCCGAGCAGCAGTACCCGGTGCAACGCTATGCCCGCCGCCAGCAGGCCAGCCACAGTCCCGATCGCGAGCACCTGGCCCGCCGCCGTGTCCAGCATGGTCAGCTGCGCACCGAGCAGCAGGCCGAAGCCCGCCGCGACCAGGCCCGCCGTCTGGGGGGCGAGGTAACCACGGTGCACCGCGATCCCCCACAACGCCGACACAAGCCAGATGACCAGACCCGGCCCCCACGCCGCGGTACCGGACCCGGCCTGGTGAACGGCGGTAGCTGCCAGTGCCGCCGTTCCGGCGAACATGGCCAGGTGCTGGAGCGTTGACCGGTTGCGCCACCAGAGCACGATCGCGTAGCTCGTGCCCGTGCCTTCCGCCAGCAGGGCGACGCTGATCCCGCCCAGGCGCCAGATCCGGTCGGCGAGCACCGCCGCGAACGCCGTGACGGCGACGGTCGATATCAGCCACAGCACACTGCGGAGCCGTCCGAACGCTGGCTCGGCGCCGATGTGCAGCACGGCGCCGACAACAAGCAAGACGACAGCGACCACGCCGGCCAGGGCAAGCTCGGCACCGGTCGGCATGCTCGGCCAGAAGTGATGCACCACGATCGCCCCAGCCGCGACGGCGATGACGGCACCCAGATAGCCAAGCGATTCCACGAACAGCGGCAGCCTCCGGTGCGGCTGGTCGGTCGCAGGCTGGCCGGATCCGATGGGGCCGGAGCCGGTGGTGCCGGAGCCGGCCGGGCCGGAGACCGGCTTGCCTGGGCTGGCCGCTGGCCGGGTTGCGGTGGGCAGCCCGGCCGCCGGTCGCTTCGGCAGCCGGGGCTGCGACTCAGTCCGTACCCTCTCGGCCGCCTCGATCCGGCTTGCTTGGTCGGCGTCGATCAGCCCCGCCGATGTCCATCGGCTGAGCTGGTCATGCAGTGTCCCTCCGGCAGCAGATTTAGCCATGACAATCGTCCCTCGATCAGTTGGGCAGGCGCCGAACGCGCCGCCATACCTTCGATGCTCCACCAGACCTGGGCTTCCGCCCCGTGTGCTCGTACTCAACTTGCGCTGAGTCGACATACTCAGACCCCGCCGCGCGCCGAATCCGGACGCCGTCGCTGCCGTGATCGTGGTCATGCTCAGTCGCCGATTCCTGGGCCGAGACGCACGATCACCGTTGGCCGGGTGTGCCCCGCGGGAGTGCCACTGGCGCTGCGACAGGCAATACTGCCGACATGGAGCCTCGCATCTCGCTCATCACGCTTGGCGTGACCGACCTCGCCCGGTCGTACCGGTTCTACGCGGGCGGCCTCGGGTTCCCGACCACGCGCAAGCCCGAGGACGGAATTGTCTTCTTCCAGACGTCAGGGGCGACTCTTGCGCTCTATCCGTTCGCCGAACTGGCGGCGGACGTCGGCCCCGGCTGGGACGGGCCGCGGTCCAAGTTCACCGGCATCACCTTGGCCCACAATGTCCGGGAGCGGCACCAGGTGGACGAGGTGCTGGCTCTGGCTGCCGCGGCCGGGGCGCGGATCGTCAAGCCAGCGGCCGACACGTTCTGGGGCGGGTACTCGGGGTACTTCACCGATCCCGACGGCTATCTATGGGAGGTGGCCTGGGGTGCGTTCGACTTCAACGCGGATGGCTCGCTCCGCGTCACCTGAAGCCGAGAGCTCCGGCCCGCGCCCGGGCGGCCCGATCCGATCTGAGTCGGCGGAGAAATCACCAGGCTTAGCCTTTCCCAAGCCTTAGCCAAGGGCTCAGAAAAATTCATCTGCCGATCACGGTCCGGCATGGCCCTTGCCATTATTGTCTTGCACACGTGCACGTTCTGGCGCTACCCGGCGCCTTACCTGGCCAGGAAGGGGACGGCGATGAGCGCGTCCAGGATGCTTGCCAGCCGCTTGACGGCGTGCCTCGCCGCGGTCGGCCTCGCCGCCGGAGTCCTGATCTCCGCGACCGGCGTGGCCCAGGCCGCTGTTCCCAATCACTGGGGCTTCGCCTATGTCAGCCAGCCGGCCGTTCCCGGCGTCCCCGACCTGGGGCACCAGGCCGGTAGCTGGCCGGCTCCGTTCGTGGTGCACACTACGCCCGGCGTCATCGGCCAGGTATTCGTTCGCTTCCCGAAGATCGCGTCCAGGGGTGGAGTCGTGCACGTGACGGCGGTCACCGGCGGACTGCCGATCTGGTGCCAGGTCCAGACCTGGCGACCATCCGGTGCCGACGAGCTCGTCGCGGTGCGCTGTTATCAGGCATCGGCCGGGCCGGCCGTGCCGGTCTTCGCGCCCTTCACAGTGATGTACAGCACGAGCTCCAAGGCCCCGTTCCCGCCAGGGCGCGGTTACGGCTATGTCCATTTCCAGCCAGGACCAGGCATAGTTGCCAGGTTCAACTCGGCGGGCGGGACGAATACCGTCACCGCCGGGCCTGTCGGGGTCTGGATCGTGCACATGCCTGGTCTCGGCTCCGTTGGCCCAGCCGGCGGGGTGCAGGTCAGCGCGGTCAATCCGGCGGTGCCGGCTAAGTGCGAGCTGGGCGGCTGGGCGTCGGCTCCGAGCGGGCAGACATTCCAGGTCCGCTGCTTCAACGGCATGTCGACCCCGCTGAAGACGGCCTGGACGCTGACCTATCAGCGCGGCCGGGCGGTCACCGGCACCCAGCCCAAGCATTTCGGCTACACGTTCAACAACAAGCCGCTCATCGCCGGCCCCTATGCACCGCTCCCCCCGGCGGTGAACGTCAACTCGGCGGGCGGCGTGAACAACATCAGGAACTCCGCCGGGTTCAGCCTGGTGCAGTTCCCCCGGGTGGGAGCCAAGCCGGACAACGTGCTGGTCACCCCGTTCAACGTCGGACCAGGGTTCTGCAATCTGATCACGGTATGGGCCACCTCAGGCCCGCCGTCGAGCACCGTCACGGTTCGCGACGTCACCTGCTTCACCGCTACCGGAACCTCCCACAGCGAGGCATCGCTGATCACGTACACCTCTGCGCATTAACGGTTGCTGAGCAGGGAGCCGACCCTGCCGCTCCATGACGGCAGTCTGACTGCGAGCCAGCCTGCCAGGCAATCCCGTTTGCCTGGAGCAGCGGACCGCACCAGGCGGCCAGCAGCCTCCCCCGTCGCCTACCCGCTGGGGACGGGACGGTCAGGCGACCAGCGGCTGACCGTCCGCCAGGCCGGCCATGGCGACCGCCGACGTGCGCAATGAGGTGTCGAGCACCAGCTCACGACGTCGCGGGTCCATCAGGTTCACCCCCATCGCGGCCAGGTCCTCTGGCCCCGGCGTGAGTACGGTGACCCGGGTACCGAGCGACACCAGTGATCTGGCCTCCCGCAGCAGCGCGTGCGTGATCAGCCGCCGCAGCCGCCGCTCAAGCCGCTCATGCGGCTGACGCGGGTTGTCGGTCACGGTACTGGCCATCGGTGCGAGCACGTAGACCTCGTCCAGGCCGACCGAAGCCAGGACGCCGAGCGAGGTTGGCGATCGCACGCCTCCATCGACGTAGCGGCGGCCATCTATCACGACCGGTTCATACCAACCGGGAATGGAGCACGAGGCGGCTACTGCGTCGGCCAGCCGGGCGCGCGGCGCGCCCGGACGGCCGAAAATCACCCGTCGACCCGTGTCGTAATCCACCGCGACAATCCAGGTGTGGTCGTCGACCCAGTCCGGCGGCGCTTCGTGCTCCGGGTTGTGCGGGTAGGCGTGCAGGTGCAGCGTGTCCACCATGGAACGCAGCGCCAGGTGCCGAACTCGGCCGCGGGGCAGCCACGCGCTGGCGCCGACCCACGGATGAACGCGGTGCGGAGTCAGGATGGTGGCCCGCATGAGCCGGGGCGATCCGACCCGCAGCCTGGGCCGCGGCGGCAGCGGCCCCGCCGGGATGTCCCGGACCGAGGATCCCGCCAGCACGCCCACCGCCTCGCCGCGCTGGTGAGCGATCACCTCGTCGATGTCGGCACCGCACCGCAGCGCGGCCGCGAGCACGCTGCCCGCGCTGGTGCCGACAATCACGTCGACCTCGCCGATCGGGTACGGCAGCCGACGCGCCACCGCGGGCAGCGTGCCGGCCATCCAAGCCGCGCCAAGCACGCCGCCCGCGCCGAGTACGAGCCCGATCCGCGGCCGGGAACCCGTGTGATTCCGTTCAGGACCCATGATCACCTCCGGGCCCGCGGCTTCCCGAGCCCGGACCGCAGTCACGCCGACTACCCGGTCGCGCCACGCTCAGGCCCGCTCTTGCCGCTCCCACTCTTGCCCTTACCACTCCCATGCTTACCCTTACCACTCCCATGCTTGCTCTTGCCGCTCCCCTGCTTGCTCTGACCGCTCCCCTGCTTGCTCTTACTGATCCCCTGCTTGGTCCTGCTGTTCCTACTCTCGCTCCTGCTGTTCTTACTACTGTGCCGCACCGAATGTGGTGCATCGGCCGGCTGCGTCCCGAGTTCGGCCAGGCCACGACCAATGCCCGCGGTAAGGATGTCCAGATCGGGTACGGCGGTGTAGTCAGCGGTGATGCCAAACGAGATCCGGTCCAGGTACGAGAAGATAGCGACAGAGATCCGCAAATTATCACCGATCGGCACGTACGGGTAGGCCCGCTCCATCCGGCGACCCAGGATGAACAGCGGGAACCTAGGCCCTGGCACGTTCGTAGTCACGGTCTGGACCAGCGGCTGCGGGATCCTGAACGCCGCGCGCGAGCCGAGGGCCAGCAGCGTCGGCGCGGCGAAGCCGAGCATCTCGGTGAGGAGCTGGGCGCCGACCGCCTGGTCGGTGCTTTTGAGGTCGTCCATCTGCTCGCGGAGCAGCGCCAGCCGCCGCACCGGATCCGGCTCGCCGACCGGCAGGTTAGCCAGCACAGCCGAGACGCGGTTGGTGATCAGTCCTCGTTCGTCCTGGCCGCGGACCGAGACTGGCACCAGCGACCGGACGATCAGCTCATCGGCTAGTTCGCCGCGCGCGTCAAGCAGATCACGGAAGCCGCGGGTGATCGCCGCGAGCAGCACGTCATTGACGGTGCCGCCGCTGGCCTGGCGTACCTGCTTCACCTCGGTGAGGCTGGCCGTGGTCCAGGCCCACCGCCGGTGCGGGCCGATCGGGCCGTTCAGCGACCGGGCTGAGGGGGCGGCCAGCCGCCGCGCGCTACCGGTCAGGCCGCGGCCGAAGTCGAGCAGGTCAGCTGCCGAGCCGAGCTGCTGGGTCAGGAAGCCGGGCACGCCGGCTAGCTGCCGGAGCGGCCAGGTAACGGTGTCGCGCACGCCGCCGGCCACCAGGTTCAGCACGGACGGCCCCGGCTCGGGTTTCCATGTCACCGGGGCCGGCCCGGCGGCGTCCGGACTCAGATCGAAGACCACGGTCATCAGATCGGTGCCACCGATACCGTCGACCATGCAGTGGTGCACCTTCGAGATGATCGCCCACCGGCCGCCCTCGATCCCTTCGAGGAACCACGTTTCCCAGAGCGGCCTGGACCGGTCCAGCCGCTGGGCGAAGACCCGTGCAGCCAGATTGCGCAGCTGCTCGTCTCCGCCGGGGGGCGGAATCGCGGAGTGCCGCACGTGGTAGCCGATCTCGAAGTGCTCGTCGTCGACCCACACCGGGCGGAAGATCTGCAGCGGCGACGTCCGCACCACCTGGCGGTACCTGGGGACGAGCGGCAGCTTGGCCGCCAGCAGCTTGACCAGGTCGGCATAGGCAGGAGCCGGGCCCTCGAACAGCGCAAGCGAGCCCAGATGCATCGGGACGTTCTCGTGCTCGACGAAGTAAAACCCGGCGTCCAGAGTGCTCATCCGCTCCACGGTTTACTTCACCTCGCTCGCTGCGCCCATGTTGTCACTGAACGTGCGGTACCGTCCCCTTTCAGCGCCGGGGCTGCCCCCTGCGATAGTTGTTCCCGTCCGGACGCCGCGGCACGCGGCCAGACGACGACAGCCGCAGATCGAACGAAAGCTTGACATGGCGCCGATCGCCAGATCGGCTAGTCTTCAAGGCGGCTCGTACGCCGACGCTGCCGCCGCTCGATCGACCGGAGGTGCCCGATGACGCCAGCGGAACTCAAGGCAGCGAGCCGACTCGGCGCCGATGCCTTCACCGGGCTGGTATCCCGGGTGGAGCAGCTGCACCAGACCGTGGCCGGCCGCGCGTTCGGCCAGTTCCGGCAGACGGGCGCGGCTGCCCGCCTGGTCCACGACGCTGTGACGCGGGGCACCTATGGCGCGGTCCGCGGCGCTGGCGCGGCGGCAGGCGCGGTCGGCGGTCAGGCCGCCGTGATATTCGGCTCAGGCGGCCGACCCGCGGACTCCGGGCGGGCCGGTCACCTGGCGCTCGCCGCCCTTAACGCGATAGCCGGCGATCGGCTCGGCGCTGGCAAGGCCCCGCTGGCCATCCGGATGGCCGTCCGGGCCGGCGGCCGCGATGTCACCATCGATTCCGCGGCGCTCGCCGCCGAGTTCCCCGACGCCACGCCCAGGCTGGCCGTCTTCGTGCACGGACTGGCCGAGACGGAGGATTCCTGGCGCCGGCGGGACGGCGGCTCAGGCGGCTACGGACGGCGGCTGGCGGGAGAGCTTGGTTATACGCCGGTGTATATCCGGTACAGCACAGGACGGCACGTATCCGACAACGGCCAGGACCTGGCCAGGCTGTTCGACAGCCTGGTAGCGGCGTGGCCTGAGCAGGTGGACGAGCTGCTGCTGGTCGGTCATTCCATGGGCGGCCTGGTCATCCGCAGCGCATGTCACTATGGCCAGCAGGCAGCCGCGGCCTGGGTGGAACGGGTCAGGCATGTGTTCTATCTCGGCTCGCCGCATCTGGGCGCCCCGATTGCCCGCGCCGCTGGCTACGCGGGGTGGGTGCTCAGCCGGGCGGCCGAGACCAGGCCGTTCGTCACCATGGTCAACGGAACCAGCCCAGGCATCAAGGATCTGCGCCACGGATATCTGCTCGTCGATGACTGGGCGGGCTGCGACACGGACAGCTGCCCGCGCGATCACCGGACCGACGCGCCGCTGCTCGCCGGGGCGAACCACTACGCGATCAGCGCCACGATCACCGCCGATCCCGCCGCCGCACTCGGTGCCGTGGCCGGCGACCTGCTGGTCCAGCCTGCCAGTGCGCATGGCCGGCGCGGCCACCTCCAGCAGATCGCGTTCGCCGCGGAATCCGGCCGCAGGCTCGGCGGGCTGCACCACTTTGACCTGCTTGACCACCCCGCGGTCTGGGCGGCGATGCACGGACTGCTCCGCCGCGACGTGGCCGCCGCAGAGTAGCATCCGCCACCGGAGTGGGTTATGGCCGGTTGCGGCCGAGCCGGTCGTGCGCGGCGACCCATTCCTCGGCGACAACGGCCGAGCCGAGCGAGATCTCGCCGCATAGGACGGTGGCGGCAACGATCTCGGCCAGCTTGCCCACCTTGCCGCCGCCGTAGCAGCCAAGCAGTTCCAGGCACTCGCGCTGAGTGGGCAGGCCCGTCCCGCCGCCGTAGGTGGCGACGATCAGCGCCGGGATCGTGATCGAGTAGTAGTAGCTGCCGCTGTCGAGCAGTTCGGTGTGCACCAGCGCGGCCGACGACTCAGCCACGTTGGCGATGTCCTGGCCGGTCGCCGCGAACAGCGCGGCGATCCCGTTGGCTGAGTGATTGCCGTTGTTGTTCACGCCGGACATCAGGCCGCCGAGATTGCTGACCTGCCTGGCCCGGAACATCTGCTCCGGGGTGGTGTGCATGACCTGGCGGATCAGATCGGGCGGGATCGTCGCCTCGGCGGTGACCCGCTTGCCGCGGGTACGCAGGATGTTGATCTGCGAGCTCTTCTTGTCCGTGGCGAGATTGGACTCCAGGGAGAACTGCCGGATGCCAGGGTATTGGGCGCGGATCCAGTTGCATGCCTGCCACGTCGCCTTGCCAGCCAGGTTCTGGCCCGCCGCATCCCCGGTGGTGAAGTTGAACCGCAGGAACAGGAATCTGCTGGCCGAGAACTGCTCGATGTCGTGCAGGCGGCCGGTCCTGGTGGTCGCCTCGGCTTCGCGTTTGATCGCGGCGAAGTTCGCCGTCACCCACTGGCCGAACGCCCGGGCCTCGCGCGCGCTGTCGAAGCCGAACGCGGGCGCGCGCTGCATGACGTCGTCCATCACGGTGGTCTTCACCCCGCCCGCGCTGTGCAGCAGCTTCATGCCCCGGTTGTAGCTGGCGACCAGGGTCCCCTCGGTGGTCGCCAGCGGCACGTAGAACTCCCCGTGCGCGTGCTCGCCGTCGACCAGCAGCGGTCCGGCCAGCCCGATCGGCACTTGCGCGACGCCGATGAAGTTCTCGATGTTCCCGGCGAGCACGGCCGGGTCGAAGGAGTACCGGCCGATGTGCTCAGGCCGGGCGCCGGTGACCGCGTGGATGAAGTCCATCCGCTTGGCCGCGGCGGTCCGGCTGTAGTCGTCAGCCAGCCGCGGGATCCGGCTCCGCTCGCCCGCGGGTGGCGTCATGTCAGCGTTCCTCCCTCAATGTCCTTCTCTTCGACATTCGAAGGGCATGCGAAACGAAACTCATCGGGGTTTCAGCTCGTCCTTGACGACCTTGCCGATGGCGTTCTTCGGCAGTTCATCGCGGAACTCGATCACCCGCGGGTACTTGTAAGCGGCCATCTGGTCCTTGCAGTAGGCGATCAGGTCCGGCGCGCTGAGCGTGCTGCCCGGTCGCAGCGTGACCACGGCCATGACCTCCTCGCCGAGCCGGTCATCGGGAATGCCGATGACGGCGGCTTCCGCGACCGCTGGATGGGCGTGCAACACGTCCTCGATCTCGGGCGGGTACACGTTGTAGCCGCCGCGGATGATGAGCTCCTTCTTGCGGGCGACGATGAAGAGGAACCCGTCCTCGTCGATGTAGCCGAGGTCTCCAGTGTGGAACCAGCCGTCGGTGAAGGCGTCCGCCGTGGCCTGCGGGTTGTTCAGGTAGCCCTTCATGACATGCAGGCCGCGGGTGACCACCTCGCCCACGTTCTCTTTCCCCGGTGGCAGAACCACGCAGTCGTCATCCCAGATCTCGGTCTGGGTCCCCCAGATCGGCTTGCCGACGCTGTAGGTGCGGCGTTCGGTGATGCTCCGGTTGAACGTGGTTGTCGACGCGGTCTCGGTCAGGCCGTAGCCCTCTAGGATCACGACGCCGAAGTGCTTCTCGAACGCGTCAAGGACCGGCGCGGGTATCGACGCCCCGCCCGAGATCGCGACCCGGAGCGAGGAGACGTCGTAGCTGTCAAGATCGGGCTGGGCCAGCAGCCCGATGAACATCGTGGGCACACCCTCGAAGATGGTCGCCCGGTCGCGCTGGATGGCGTTCAGGACCACGGCCGCGTCGAACCGCGGGATCAGCGACATCGTGCAGCCGAACCGCACGCAGACGTTCAGGATGCTGGACAGGCCGAAGACATGGAATAGCGGGAGGACGGTGATGACGATGTCGTCGGGCTGAACGTCAAAGAGACGCCCGGGGATGTCCGCATTCATGTACAGCTGCATGTGGGTCAGCTCGGCACCCTTGGGACGGCCCGTTGTGCCCGAGGTGTAGATAATCACCGCGGTGTCGGTCGGCGCCCGCTGGGCGAGCGGACGCACGGTCACCGGGTGAGTGAAGAGCGCTTCGAAGGGTGCAGCGCCTGCCGCGTTTTCCGGATGGCCGACCGCATAAATCTCGCCCACTCCGGCCGCCGCGGCGCCCTTGGCCGCTTCGCCCAGAATGCCCTCCCAGGTGATCAGAGTTCGTGCTCCTGAGTTCCGGAGCTGGAATTCGACCTCGGGTGCCTTGAGCAACACGTTCAGCGGCATGACGATGCCGCCGGCCTTGAGTATCCCGAAGTAGGCGACCAGGAACTGCGGGATGTTGGGGAGCTGAAGCGCCACCACGTCACCGGTGCTAAGGCCCGCGGTCTGAAGACTGACCGCCAGCCGGTCGGACAGCGCGTCCAGCTCCGCATAGCTGAGCTGCCCGCCTTCGTAGACCGCCACGGCCTTGTCCGGCGTAGCCGAGGCCGTTTCACGCAGAATGACTGCAAGGTTGAAGTTCATTGCCGGCTCCCTTCGTTCGTACTCGCGCGTTCGCCTAGCCGCGAGTCCGCCGAGCCGCAAGCACGGTGAGCGGCCGAGGAAGCAAAGCCCAGTGAGCGACGCCCGCCGGTACGAAGCAGCCGTCGTTCGCCAGCCACTGCACGGCTACCATCAGCGTGCGCACGCTGGCGGCGGCCTCCGATAGCGCCGTTCTTCCCGATCGGCCGGGACTTAAGCCACCTTTCGCCGGGCGCCACCGCGCGAAACGAGGGGCTTTCAGTGTCGCTGGCCAGCCGGCCAGCACGTCGGGCCTCAGGGCCCCAGTGGCATCCGGCGAGCACGTCGGGCCTCAGGGCCCGAGCGGCCAGACGTCATCGGGCAGCGTCAGCGCCCCAGCGATCCGAACCACTCGGTGATGGCCCTGGCGGTTTCCTGCGGTGCCTCGAGCTGAGGCACGTGGCCCACCGCCGGCAGTACGACCAGCGACCAGGACGGGTTCGCTCGTACGGCCGCCCTGGCCGCTGCAACCGGCACCAGCCGGTCACCGTCCCCGTGCAGCAGCAGTACCGGGCAGCTGATCGACCGGACTGAATGCCGGTACCCGTGGCCGCGCAGGTCGCTGGCGGTGGCGATCACCGAGCGAGCGGCTATGGCGAAGTCCCGGCCAGCTTCGGTGAAAGCCGCCCGCCGGCGCGCCATCTCGACGTGCCTGGCCACCACATCCGCGGGCACGCGCGAAGCGTCCACGCAGCACAGCGCGAGGATGTTGGCCACGGCCGCCTCCGGGCCCATCCGGCGACGGCTGCCCGTGATCACCCGGCCGAGCCCTGGCGTCGCGGACAGGGCAAACATCGCGGTAACCATCGGATCGGGCCGGACCGGCACGAACGGCAGCGCCGGATCGATCAGGATCAGGCCGGAGACTGTGCTTGGCGCCGCGCTCGCCGCAAGCAGCGAGATCATCCCGCCCATCGAGTTGCCCATCAGGATCACCGGGCTGGCGGGCACGGAGTCGATGAAGCGGTGCAGCAGGGCGCGGTTGGCCGCCACGTCGGCGCCGCGGCCTGCCGACCTGGTCAGGCCGTGTCCGGCCAGATCCGGGGCGAGCAGCCGGAAGCGGTCGGTCAGCAGCGGCGCGATCGCCAGCCAGTTCATCGCCGAGCCGCCCAGCCCGTGCACGCAAACGATCATCGGGGCGCCTGCCGGGCCGCCGAGGTCTAGGTAGTGGACGGGTCCGCCGAGGTCGGTCCACTGCGACTGGCCGCCAGGCGGCGCGGGCCCCTCGGCGGACCGTGGGGGCGGGTCGGCAGTCATCGCTTCGAGCTTAATGTCGGCACCGTCGTGCACCGGACCGTGCGCTTCCTGCCCCGAGTGTGCCAGCGAACGTCGCGGCGCGTCTTCTTCCCGTTGTACCCATTCACAGCGGCGTGTTATCAGTTGACTACTCTCGGTCGCAGAGACCTCTGGTCCCTCCACCGGCAACGCAATGCCGCGGCCGCGGGTACGAAACGGCCGGGGCTACGATGTGTAGCGATGAGCACCGCACCAGCGTCGGTCACCGCGGTCGGCCTCGCCGGGGGGAACGCAGACGCGGTCATCCACACCGAGGACCTAACCAAGGTCTACCCGGGAACGGATTTCGCCGCTGTCGATCGGCTCAATCTCGACGTTCAGGCCGGCGAGATCTTCGGCTTGCTCGGACCCAACGGCGCCGGGAAGACGACGACGGCCGGGATTCTGACCACGCGCGTCGTGCCGACGTCCGGGCGAGCATTTGTCGCTGGGGTCAATGTCGCGGCGCATCCGGCGCTGGCGAAGCAGCTAAGCGGAATCGTCTCGCAGCAGAACACCCTGGACCGTCAGCTCACTGTCTGGGAGAACCTATACTTCCACGGCCGACTATTCGGCATCGGGTCGAAGGAATCCAGGCAGATCGCCGATGAGCTGCTTGAGCAGTTCCAGCTGTCCAAATGGGCCAAGGCATCGGTATACGCGCTGTCCGGCGGGATGGCGCAGCGGCTGATGGTAGCGCGGGCCATCTTCCACCGGCCCTCAGTGCTCTTCCTGGACGAGCCCACGGCAGGACTCGATCCGCAGAGCAGGCTGGCCTTGTGGGACCTGCTGCGCGAACTACATGGTGAGGGCCAGACCATCTTGCTCACGACCCACTACATGCAAGAGGCCGACGTGCTCTGCGGGCGGGTTGCCATCATGGACCACGGCCGGATCCTGGCTCTCGACACTCCGGCCGCGCTCAAGCAGAGCGTCGGCGCCGATACCGTCGTCACGCTGCGGACCTCCGGCGACACCGGCCGGCTGGCCGAGCGGCTCAGCAGCGACGTTGCGGGCGTCACCCGCACCCGCCAGACCGACGGGGCGCTCCAGCTGCATGTCCAGGGCAACGACCGTCTGGTGCCCGACGTTGTCCTGTCGGCGGAGCGCGGCGGATTCGATCTGATCGACCTGTCGATCGCCGAGCCCAGCCTTGAGACGGTCTTCATTAACCTCACCGGCAAGGAACTACGGGACTGATGGCCACGTCGCTGACCTCACAGGCGCCGCCGCGGCGGATCGGCGGCGGTCCGACCCGGACGGTGGCGGCCGCCAGCTGGACCGCGCTCGGCGCGCTCATGCTGCGCGACCTCGTCGTGCTGCGCAAGCACATCTGGGAGTTCGTGCTGCGCACGATCATCCAGCCGTTCCTGCTCTGCTTCGTTTTCCTCTACGTCTTCCCAAAGATCGGGCAGGGCATCGGCGGCCATGGCGCCGCGCAGGAGTCCGCATTCGCGACCGTTCTGGTACCCGGCGTGGTCGGGATCTCGGTCATGTTCCAGGGCGTGCAGTCGATCGCACTCGCCATGGCCCAGGAGTTCGGCTTCACCCGCGAGATCGAGGACCGGGTGCAGGCACCCTGCCCGATCGCTTTGGTGGCGATCGCGAAGGTGCTTTCCGGCGCGGCCCAGGGGGTGCTGTCGGCCATCATCGTGCTGCCGATGGCCTCGGTCGTGCACGCGCCAGGAGTGCATGCCCACCTGGAGCTGCACTGGTGGGTCATCGTGACATTCGTTCCGCTCGCCTGCGTCGCGATGGCCGGCCTGGGACTGGTCCTCGGCACCAGCTTCGAGCCAAGGAACATCGGGCTGATGTTCGGCTTCATCATCTTGCCGATCACGTTCCTCGGCGGCACGTACTACACCTGGACCAAGCTCGCGCCCGTCACCATCAGCGGGTGGCACTGGCTTCAGACGATCGTGCTGGTCAACCCGCTCATCTACGTCAACGAGGGGATGCGGGCCGCGTTCACCAGGGCACCGCACATGCACCTATACGTCATCTATCCGGTCGTGATCAGCTTCGGGGCCGTGTTCCTGGCGATCGGGCTGCGTAATTTCCGGCGGCGCGTCCTGTCCTGACCGGCCTGGGTCGGCCTAACGCGGATTTCCGCGTAGGGGATTCGAACCGCCTGCGTGGAAATCCGCGCTAAGGGCAGCCCTGGTCGAGGTGCAGCCGCGCGATCCTGCTGGCGGCGAGGCCGACTTGCGCTCGCAGCTCCGCCGGGCGGATCACCTCGACCTCGGGCCCGAGAGCAAGAATGTCGAGTACCGCGGAGTCGACCGAATCGAACCGGACTGAAGCCTCGACCCAGTCCTCGCGCCCGCTGGCAGGCAGACCGGTCCGGCGGATCCTGAGATCCGCAGGTCGGCCGAGCAGCGCCGCCAGCCTGCGGCCGCGCGGTGACAGCCGAACTCTCGCCCGCTGCGCGTCGTCGGCCGGCGGTCCCTTTCGCAACCGCTCCTGCGCCACCGAGAGTTCGTTCCGGTATCCGTCCAGCAGCTCGAAGCCGCCGTTGGACCCGCGGATCGCGTAGACCGGGATTCCGGCGGCGCTCAGGGCCTCGATGTCGCGCAGGACGGTGCGCTCGGACACCTCAAGCTCGCGCGCTAGCTGCTTCCCGCTCATCCGGCCACGAGCCTGCAGCAACCCGAGCAGCCTGACCAGCCGACTGGCGCGCACGGGTCGAAGATAGCCGGCAATCATGACAAGAGATGTCAGGTACCGGCTGTCATAATCGCCAGGGTCCGCACGGAGGGAGTGAAGGGAGTGCCACCGATGATCGCCAGTGTCGAAGGCTCTGGAACAGCGCAGGACCCGTGGCTGCTGACTACGCCGCCCGGCAAGTCGGAGTTCGAGGCATGGCGCGACGAGACGGCCGATCCCCCGGCCCTCGTCGTACAGGTTGGCACCACGCAGCTGCGCTACCGGCTCCGCTGCATCGAGGATCTGCACAAGATGCTGCAGGACCACGGCGACTGGATGCCGCTGGGCAACGCAGATGAGCAGAAAGAGGCGCAGGACGGCACGGTCGAGGCCTGGGGCCGCTCGTCAGCCAACCCGGTCGGCGGCTGGTATGGCATGAAGAAGGGCCTCCGCGGCCGGTTCGGCAACTATGTACCGCCAGTCCTGGAAGCGCTCGGACTCGCCGAGGTCGAGCACGGAGCCCGCAACAACAGGATGCGGGCCATCTGAGGGCCAAGTCCGGAGATTGATGGTCCCGGCCGGAGGCTGATGGCCAAGGCCCGCGGCTGCATCGCACCCGCCGGATATGGGAGGCTGGTGCCGTGACGATCACGGCCCGGGTCGAGCACGTCGGGAGCCTGCTGCGTCCGCCATTCCTGCGCGCGGCCCGCGCCGCGTACCTGGCCGGCGTCATCGCCGCGGCCGATCTCAAAGCCGCCGAGGACCGGGCGGTCCGGGAGATCGTCGCACTGCAGGAAGAGCTTGACCTGCCGGTCGTCAACGATGGCGAGATGCGGCGTGAGTCGTTCCAGAGCGAGCTCACCGCCGCCTGCGACGGATTCGCCGGAGTGGACATCAACGCCTGGCTCTGGGGCGACTGGCACTCGGCCGAGGTCGGTGACATGAGCATCACGCGACCCGCGGATCTCGCCGTCGTGGCGCCGCTGCGCAAGCGTCGCAACCTCGCCGCCGAGGAGTTCACCTTCCTGCGCGCCTGCACCACCAGGCAGTCGAAGGTAACCCTGCCGAGCCCGACGCTCTTCGCCAACCTCTGGTCGCAGCGATCGGTCGACGCATACCCGAGCCTGGATGCCTTCATGACCGATGTGGTCGAGGTGCTGAGCGACGAGGTGCGGGAACTGGTCAGGCTCGGGTGTAGCTACATCCAGCTGGATGCGCCCCATTATCCGCTGCTCATAGACCCGACCTGGCGTGCCTTCTACGAGGCACGCGGCTGGCCGCTGGACAAGTGGCTGTCTTACGGGATCGATCTGGACAACGCGGTGATCGAGGCCGGCCGTCCGGCCACGTTCGGTTTCCATCTCTGCCGCGGCAACCAGCTCAGCCGATGGCTGGTGGCCGGCGGGTACGAGGCGATCGCAGGCCCGGTATTCAGCCGGGTGCTCGCCGACCGGCTGCTGCTGGAGTACGACGACGAGCGATCGGGTACCTTCGAACCGCTCCGGCTGGTGCCAGAGAACAAGGTTGTGGTGCTGGGCCTGGTCACGACCAAGACCTCGCGGATCGAGGCGCTGGAGACGATCGAGGCGCGGCTTCGCGAGGCTGGCTCCCTGATCGGCTACGACCGGCTGGCGATCAGCCCGCAGTGCGGTTTCGCCACGTCAGTGGCCGGCAATGAGATCACACCCGAAGCTCAGCGGGCCAAGCTTGCCCTGCTCGTCCGGGTCGCCGGCGACCTGCTGCAGAGCTGACCGGTCCTAACGCAGATCACCCGCCTGGGGCGACCCGGGCAGCGTCAGCGCTCTGCCAGGCGACCAGGCCGGGCTGCCATTGTGCCCGCACCACGACCGTCTTCGCCGCGTGGTCGCCAACCCGCTGGCGGTATTGCGAGCACAGCATCGTGATCAGCCCGACCAGGCCGGCGAACAGGTCGTCGATGATCAGCAGAATCCACCGGATGGCCAGCTGGCCAAGGTTTGCCTGACCGCCGTCCTTGCTGATGATGCGCAGGCCCAGCCATTGCATGCCGAAGGTCTGGCCGTTCGCGCCATGGGGCCTGAATACCCAGTACCAGATGCAGAACAGAACCGAGAGCACGGCTGCCGCAATGATCCCCAGGACGCGCACCCCGCCAGTGCCCCGGTCAAGGGCCCAGTAGAGGATATATGGGATAATCGATGCCAGGAAGCTGTCGATGATGAACTGGACGACACGACGGCCAGTGACCCTCGTCTCGTCCACCGGCACGGGCGACACGAATCCCGCTGGCGGCCCGCTGCCGTACTGCGGCCCGGGTCCGCCCTGGGCCGTTCCCCAGTCTGGTGCTGACTGCGGCTGGCCGGGCGGTCCGTACGACCCACCGCCTGCCTGCTGACCTGGCGCGCCGCTCTGCGGCCCGCCGGTCCAGCCCGGTCCACCCTCGTTCGTGCTGCTCATAAGCTCCCCCCGGTCCTGCGCTGCGCCCAGCCGGATCATGAGCGGAGCAGCAATGCCGCGCCCCCGGCGTGTCTCCCAGTACTACCCACTGTGATCTTGAGAACACGTCTTGGCTGCGTCAACCACTCTCAGCGCAGGTGCACAGTGGATAGTGGCACTTTTCATCGGAAGTCGAAGGGAGGTGCTGACAATGGGACTGACCTGGGGGGACGCGGTATCGACGCTTGCCCTGGCTGTGATGATCATCGCATATGCGGGGTATCTGCAGGGAACGAGCCTGCTGCTGATCTCCAATACGTGGGCCGCCACCGCCGTCGTTATGTCCTAGCTCCAGCCCTCCTCAGCGAGGGCGGCCAGATTCGCCAGCGCCATCCGCGTGCCGGTCTCGTTGTCCGCGGCCGATACGCCGCGAGGTATCCCCTCATGCACGATAAGGACATCGGTCCCGTCGCCTGCATCAGCAAGCGTGGTAGTAACTGTCATTTCGCCGCGAAGTTCGGGATCCGTCGTCTCGAACTCGAGCACTTCGACTACTTGCTCGTTCGGCACAAGTTTCACGAGGTGGCCGTGGTACGTGTCGGTATGCGCGGTCGTCTTGCCGGTCCCGGTCGCCGCATCGTAGGTGAGCGAGATGCGAAAGGAGCCACCTTCGCGGGCGTCGAACTCATGCACGTGGCTGGTCATGCCATTCGGCACCCGCCACATCGCGATCGCGCGCGCATCGAGAAGCGCGCGATAGACCGCCGTACGGGGCGCGTTGATGTGGCGAGTGGAACGGGTCGAGCTCATGCCATCACGTCATCCTTTACCGCCAGGCCATAGCGGGCGTCTCGAACTGTGAAGCTCAGCGATGGATGCCTTCCCTGAGCTCCGCAAGCAAGCCGAGCGTCTCCGTGGCTCGCGGATCGCCGATGTCGTTGAAGATCAACTGGGCATCCTGCAGATGCTGCCGCGCCTTTGCGTACTGACCCGCCGCCAGACGTGCCTGTCCGAGAGCTGACAAGGCCTCCGCTTGGCCGAGCAGATCGCTGCAGCCTCGGCTTGCTGCTGCCGCACGCTCAGCGTGGGCAACAGCCTCCTTTGGCCGCCCGAGCCGGAGACTGGCTAGCGACAGTTGCGTGAGCGCGCCGCTCTCCTCGCTCTGGTCACCGACTTGCTGCACCAAATCCACGGCCTGCTGGGCGCTGATCAACGCATCTTCGAGCTTGCCCTGACGCCGATAAGTCACGCTGAGCAAAGAGAGGCAAATGCCGCGCTCTCGCCTTTGTCCGGTTTCCTGGAACGCCAACAACGCCTCGTTCAGACATTCTGCGGATTCTGGCAGCATCCCAGCCTCGGAATAGATTCTGCCCAGGTTGGCTAGCACGGAGGCCTCGCCCCGACGGTCTTCTATCGCTTGACGTATGGCAAGCGCATCCCGCATGCACGCAATGGCCTTCAAGGTAGTTCCCGACTGCTGATAAGCAATGGCAAGATGATTCAGCAGCCATCCCTGGGCCGCCAGATCATTTAGCTGCCTTGCGCTGGCCAGTCCCGTTTCTAGCGAAGCGGTCCACTCGATCCGATGGCCACGGAGATTGAACAGATCCCACAGCGCGATCGGCAGCTTCCAGGCGGCCTCGTGAATGTTGTAGCGACCCGCGCAGGCCACGGCCGCGACAAGATTAGCGCGCTCGGTTTCCAGCCAGAGCAAGGCGTCGTCATAGCCGCCAAAGGCTGCCGGTTCGCAGTCCGGCTCAGGAGCGGCGAGGCTGATATGACGCCTGCCAGGGTTAATTGTCTTGGCTGCCCTAGCGGCCGAGTGCAGGTACCACATGAGCAGCCGACGGATCGCCTCGGCGCGGTCCACGGGCGTTTCCTGCTCCTGTGCGCAATCGGTGGCGTACACCTTGAGCAGGTCATGAATGCTGAAGCGATCAAGCTCCGTTGCATTGACCAGGTGTGCGTCGGCGAGTTCGACAAGCAGCCGGTGTGCCGCACTAGCGGACTCGCCGGCCAGGCTCCCCGCCGCGGCGGCGGAGATATCCGTGCCGGGATGCAGGCCAAGAAGCCGGAAGAGCCGAGCCGCCCGCGGGCTGAGCATCCGGTAGGACCATGAAAACACGGCCCGCAGATTGGTCGCGTTCTCGCCTGTGCTCAAGGCGTCAAGAAGACTTTGCGACGCTCGGAGTTCTCTTCCGAGCGCTGCCAGCGTGACCGAAGTCCGGCTGGCCGCCTGGGCGGCCGCGATGCTCACGGCCAGCGGCAGTCCGCCACAGATGCGGGCGATGGCTTGAGCCGCATCCCGCTCGGCCCCCGTTCGGGCCGAGCCTAATCTGCCGGTCATCAAATCGACTGCCTCAGACGTCGTGAGCACGTCGAGGTGAAGTGGGTGGGCACCTTCGGCGGCGACGAAGCCAGTGAGCCTGGAGCGGCTGGTCACGACGGCGAGGCAATCTGGGCCGCCTGGCAGCAGCGGGCGGACCTGCTCCGCGTCGCGCGCGTTGTCAAGCAGAACGAGCACTGCCCGGCCAGCAACCAAGCTGCGGTAAAGGCCAACCTGCGAATCCGGGTCCGCTGGAATCTGACCAGGCGGCACGTGCAGTGCGGCCAGAAACGCGGTCAGGGCTGCGGCCGGCACCACCGGCAGGCCCGACGGGTCGAATCCGCGAAGATTGACGTACAGCTGACCATCAGGAAACAGATGGGCGGTCTGATGGCACCAGTGCACGGCCAGCGCCGTCTTGCCAACGCCGGCAGCTCCGGCAATCGCCGCGATCACCATTGACCTCTCGCCGGAGCCGGTGTGGTCGAGCAGGGCGGTCAGCTCCGCCAGCTCAGCTGACCGGCCAGCGAAATGCCGCACGGCGGCCGGCAACTGCCGCGGTACGACAAGCGTCCGGGCTTGCGACGGAAGTCTCGGCCGCACCGAACGGTCCTCCGGGCCGCCGAGTCCTTCCCTCGAGATTCGCATGAACACCACGCGTTCCTCGCCGGAAAGCCCAAGCGCATCGGCAAGTAGCGCCACGGAGCGGCGATATGGCAGGGTTGTCCGCCCTCTCTCCATGTCCGCCACTGCCCGGACACTCATCCCGGACCGCGCTGCCAGCTCCTCCTGAGTCAGGCCGAGTGCCAGTCGGTGACTGCGGAGCTGCTGACCGAAGCCGCTTCCGAGAGCCTTTTGTCCTCCCACCTGGCTCCCCTTCCACCACTCGGTTTACTCGCATCCGACAGCGACCTTCGGAGGCCCGCACGAGACCGGGCGCCGAGGAATAGAGCGAACAGGGTTCAGACCGCCACGAGCAGCCTGCTGGCCATCGCGGCCACTGCCGCCAACCCATCGGCGCACGGCCCTGTGCGACGTTACCTGTCTTTTGACTCTAGCCCGGTACGACCTTGGACTCTGGCCCGGTCCAGCCCACCGCCGCCCTACAGCCTGCTCGACGTCGGGTTCGCCTTCATCGGCACCCTCGTCCTCGCCGCACTTGTCGTGACCGGTCCGTTGCGGCGTGCCACCAGGCTTCGCCAGGGGGATGCCGATCAGGTACAACTAACGTCCGGCCCACTCGGGCGTCTCGAGGTGGGCAGGGGACTTGCCGATCTAGCTCCGCGGACTCGGCGGGGCAAGGCTTCGGTCAGCCTTGGTAGAGGTCGATGTGGTTGCCGCTGGGATCGGCGACGCAGGAGGTTCGCGGCTTCCAGGAGACCTTGTACGGCGGCTGCACTTCGGTTGCCCCTGCGTCGAGCGCCCGGCGATGCGCGGCATCAACATCGCCGACGAGAAGGCCGAATCTGGACGCTACGGCCGGTCCGTGGTGCGCGCCGTGCTGATTGGCTTCATGTGTGACGCTCAGCAGGAAGAATTTCATGTATGAGGTGGTGTACAGCTGCCGCCCGTCCGGGGTGACGGTCAGGCCATCGGCCAGCTTGAGCGCATCGGTGGTGACCGGGGCGCAGCCCTCCCCGCCCCCGTAGCAGCCGGCGAAGGTCAGGTTTCCGGCCGGGTCGATGTTGTGGGTAACGGTCTGCGTGTCGGCCGACGTGACTTAAAGCTGTCCGTTGACCGCGGCCAGGGCAGTCGCCTCCGAGACAGGCAGATCACCGTCGTAGGTCAGGTTCCCGGCCGCGCTCATGGTGACGTGGCTGACCGTGCCCTCCCAGGAGGAGGCGGCGTAGATCTGGTTGCCGACCACTGTGACGGCCTGGGGGCCGTCAAGTGCATTGGCGGGGGTGGTCGGGGTGCAGCCGGCCAGGTTCCCAATGCAGCCGGCGCACACCAGCCCGCCGACGTCGGCGGATGCGGCCGGGATTGCCAGCCCGGCCGCCACCACTACCCCGGCCGTCGCCGACACCAGGCGACTAATCCGGCGGTGGCGCAGGAGGCTACGGGCCGGCCCGGAGCCGACGACGGCTGTGGCGGCTGCCCGCAGTTCTGCTGGCGGGCAGACTGCACGGTCCCGGACGACCGTGGCGGCGATGCCTCGGCATTTGCCAGCAAGGGAAAGTAAGGCGCGGGGCTGGATGCGGTTCATGTCATGGTCTCCTGCTGTCATGGCGACCCAGCCCGGTCGGCGGCGGCACGGCCGGGTGAGGCGGCGTCTGGCGGCCGGGTTTGCTGTCGGGCAGGGGTACACATCCGGGCCGGCCAGCGGTTCAGCAAGTGAACGCCTCGCTCGCGTCCTGTCCGCCACTTGACCAGCAGATCTGGTCTGACGTGCTTCGTTCGCCCATACTGGGCTGATGTTTGACAACAAGGTGCCAGCGGAGGCTCAGGTCCTCGCTGACGAGGGCAGCGGAAACGTCGTCGACACGGACATGCATGGCGTGGTCTGGGACCACCACAAGTACATCCTTGAGGTCCGCCCACCTGGCGCGGCCCCGATCCGCGTCGAGACGAAGGCGAAGGTGCCGATCCGCTACGCACCGCAGCCTGGTGACATCGTCAAGGTCAGCTATAACCCCAAGAACCACAAGACCGAGATTCAGATCGAAGGTGACCCGCGGTACGACCCGAAGCTCATCCGGGCGAAAACGAAGCAGCAGCGCGCGGCTGAGGCTCAGGCGCTGTTGAGCGGCGCACCGGCGGTCGCGGTATCCGGCGTTGTTCATGGCCTGGTCGACGACGAGCCTCAGTGGATTGTGCCGGAGGTCTGCCCTGAGTGCGGCGCCCGGGTTGACCAGTCCACAGCGTCCGTGGCGGAGCACCCCAAGTGCGAGTTCTGCCACCAGCCGCTGCCGTGCAAGCCCGTCCCTGAGGACTACTAGCAGTCCGCGGGAGACTCCTGGCCGCGTCAGACGCCGCTGAGTCAGCCCGCCCGATCATGCCTGGGATGTACACCCGGCTACACCGGCCTGCCAGTGGCACGGATGATGCTGTTCGTGGTCCCGCAGCCGGACGGGCATTGGCTGAGGCAGCGACATCATCGGCCGCGTGATCGCTCGGCTGGCCAACACAGGCCAGCGACCTGGCTGTCCGGCAGATGGACTGACATTGTCGGTGGGTCATTGGAATCTGCCCCTACCTGCAGCTCGTGCACCAGGTGCGGCAGTCGCTGCTGCTGGGCTACCTGCGTGAGGGTGACCGCCTGCCGACGGTCAAGGACGTCGCCAGCGATCTAGTGATCAACCCGAACACGGTGGTCAAGGCGTACCGGCAGCTTGAACACGAAGGGCCGGCCGGGCCAGGGCACGTTCATCACGGCTTCCTCGTCTGCGGTCGCGCCGGAAGCGCACCAGGCGCTTCGCGCGTCGCTGGAGGAATGGCTGCGTGCCGCCGGCGAGGCCGGGATGAGCGAGGAATCGGTGACGGCGCTGATCGCCGTGGCCCGCCAGGACATTTGAGTTGCTGCTGCTGCGCGCTCGGAGGGACTCGAACCCCCAACCTTCTGATCCGTAGTCAGGTTCACCGCATCTGACACGTCCGGCTGAGTCCCAGTCGGTCCAGATCCTCGCAGGCCAGGGCACCGCAAGTGTCCGGAATCGACGCTTGCGTCCAGGGCAGTCCGGCAGCACCCGTGACAGCCCTGTGACAACAGCCCCCGCTGCCGAGCATGCCGCGCGGCGGGCTGCAAGGTCCCAGGCCAAGAGGAGGCCCAGCGCCATGCACGGCAAGATCTCACACCCGCTCGACCGCAGCGCCGCGTTCACTGCGCTGCTGGAGTTCAGCCCCGGATTCGGGAAGACCGAGGCGCGCGAGGCCGAGCGGATCGTGGCCCGCTTCATCGACGGCTTCTACGGCTCGTGCAGAACCGATATGGCTGCCTACGCCAGGAGCTGGGCGACCGCCGATCCGATGACCGCTGCCAGGACAGACGCGCTGCTGGATCGGCTGCGAGGTGAACGGCCGTGACTGGCGACGGCGCGATCCGCAGGCTGACCGCCGCCGCGGTGCTGCTTGTCGCGGCGATCGCCGCCGTGGTCAGCTTCATCCACATCGAACACCTGGCCGTCACGCACGGGCAGACTCAGCTAGCTGCATGGCTGCTGCCGGTCAGCGTAGACGGCACGGTCGCGGCAGCCTCGCTGTCGATGCTGTGGGCCGCGCGCAGCGGCCTGCCGACGCCGTGGCTGGCGCGCTGCATGCTCACGCTCGGCGTGCTGGCCACGCTGGGCGCGAACATCGGCTACGGCGCTCCCTACGGCCTTTCCGGCGAGCTGCTGAGCGGCTGGCCGGCCGTGGCATTCGTCGGCTCGGTCGAGATGGTGCTCTCCATGGTCCGGCGTTCCCGTGCCGTGCCCGAGCTGCCAGCCGTGACGGTCCCGCCGCAGACTGCGCCAGCCGACTCGCGGCACGCCGCGCGGCTGGCACTGGCCGCGTCGGTGGCTGCGGGTAACCCGATCAGCCAGCGGCAGCTGATGACGCGGTTCGGGTTGACCCGCACGGCCGAGCGCAAAGTGCGTCAGGAGGTGCTCGCCGGGAGCAACGGGCACGGCTGACTTGTTGTGCGGTGGGCGCCCAGCTGCCTACGGCTGGCGGGGCGCTTTGCGCTCGCCGGGCGGGATGACGAACGTCCCCCGGCCCGGCGCCGTAGCCACCAGGCCCTCATCGACGAGGATGCCGATCGCCCGCCGGATCGTCCCCACGGCCAGGCCAGTCTGCTCGGTCAGCTCCATGATCGACGGCAGTTGCGGCCCGATCTCGCCTGTCTCGATGCCGCGGCGCAACTGATCGGCCACCTGGACGTACGGATGCACGATCGAGGCAGCGTCGACGGTGATCTTCACAAGCCGGAGTCTGGCCGGTCACAGCATTCCTAAGCTACACAAGATAAGGCTTGCCATATCTTGACATGGCTCTAGGCTGACCATGACTGTTGACAGACGCGAGGCGGGTCCGGCCGGTGCTTACACACCAGGCCGGACCCTAGGAACAGCCCTACTAGGAGGGCCGCACCATGGCACCCGATCATTCCACCCATCCGCTGGCCGGCACTACGGACGGCGGCGCGCTTCAGCGCCGGTTCGGCGACCGCTGGCAGATCGACTATCACGACGAGCTGCGCTACTGGGCCGCCGATTGGACCAGCCGCGACGGGCAGCACATCCGCTACCTGTGCGCGCGCTCGGCCGCCGATCTGGCCGGCAAGCTCGAAGCCGCAGAGACGGACGAGCCGTGACCGCCGTCTCCGCGCCACGCCAAGACAGCGGGTTCCAGCAGATGCAGGCCCTTGAGGATGCGATCTGCTGGCGCACCGGCCGCCTCGCGGCGCCGTGCCCCGACTGCGCTGCCGCTCAGGACGGCCGGTGCGATGATCACGGCCGGGACGTGGACCTGAT
Source organism: uncultured Actinomycetota bacterium (assembly GCA_963850875.1). Classification (GTDB taxonomy): domain Bacteria; phylum Actinomycetota; class Actinomycetes; order Streptosporangiales; family Streptosporangiaceae; genus Chersky-822. The sequence continues at coordinate 480,821 of CAWKNA010000001.1, read as the reverse complement.
CGCCGAGTACGAGCAAGCGGTGCACCGGCTCGCGCAGGCCGCGTCGTGACCGGGCAGCCAGCCGAGCGGCCGGGCTGTCGCTTCCTGCGCGGCGATCGGGTCGAGCTGACCGCCGTTACCGATGACTACCAGCGGTTCGCGCTCAAGATCGGTGACACCGGGACGGTGGAGCTGATCGACTCCCTCGCCACCGTCCACATCCGCTGGGACAGCGGCGCGCGGATCGGGATCGTCACCGAGTCGGTCGGCCTCATCCGCAAGATCGGCGGGCTGTCATGACCGGCGGGCAGCGGAACAGCACAGACAAGGCCGTGGCCAGGCTGGAGGCCGCCTGGCCGCCTGGCCGCTCTGGGAGGTCTGGACAGTCCCCGCCTACATCGGCCGTACGTGGTGGTGCGCCCGGCGCAAGGATGATCATAAGCGGGTGCTGAACGCGCGCAGCGCGGCCGGGCTGGCGGAACTGCTCGAAGACGAGCGGCACCGGCCCGTGAGATCTGCCGCTGAGCATTCCCCGCCTGTTCCCATCGCCTGAATCCGCGCAGGTCAGAGGACCGCAAGCGGATATGCTAACCGCTGGCCAGCGGGTGCCTGCCACGGCTATGTCACGCGCTGCCTGCGCTCAGGCCAATTCGTCAGCGGGCCACGGAATGGCGCGAAACAATCCCAGGATGGACGCACTCACCATCGGAGCCGACTCCGCAACCATGGCCACCGGCCTGTCCGTGCTGACGGCGACTGTTGTGTGGACGCGCAGGCAGCACCGCGAGTGGCGTGACATCAGGCGAGAGCGGCAGCGCCGCGGCTGGCAGGACTTCATCAACCCCGCACGGCATCAGCTCCTGGGATGTTCGCCTGGTGGTCGACCCCGGCGAGCCGACCGCGCTGGTCGTCCTCGAAGTCCTGGACAGCCCCGGCCAGAAGCCTGCAGACCAGCGGGCGCAGAACATGAGGCAGACGATCCTGGCCGACCAGATGCTGAGCCAGCCGCCGTCGCCCGATCAGCACGACTTCATCGTGCAGCAGTGGTCGAAGGGCAGCGGGCAGGGCGGGTTGGAAGTCCGCTAGCTCGCCCGTGCGCCGGGCAGCCAGCCATCCCGCCACGAGCTGACCAAGAAGGGGCTGAGCTGGGCCAGGCAGCACATCGCCTGGATAGCGCTAGTTGCTCAGGCGCATCCGCCGCGGTCGTCCTGTCCCTGGACATATGCTCTCAAATTACTGGCCCCGAGCGCCTGGAACAGGAGCTGAGGCCCTGCCTTGATCGGCGACTGCACACCGACATACACGCCGCGAGCCAGGCAGGCATCGAGGCCATCAGCTACACCAACAGGCCCGGCAAGCACGCCAGCCTCACCGCAGCCGGAGCCACGGCGATCATCACCAGCCTGGCTGACCTCGTCCTGCCGCTCCGAGCCCATCCACTGCCGAATTAAGCCGCACTTAGATCAAGGCAGCGCGGCGCCGCTCACAGGTGGGGAATTTCAGTGATCGAGTCTGGGGAGATTCCGGTGATCCTTAGCAACGCCGGGCCACATCCCCGAAACGGGCAGAATAAGCCTGCTCACCCGTCACGCAGTCAGTGGTTCCCGACAGGGACCACGTAGTTATCCGCGTTGAAGACGTAGCCACCTTCCCGAAGGGTCTGCACCGTCTGGATGTCATGACGGCTGATCGCTCGCTTCTGGGCGGGCATTGCGTTGAGCTTAGCCGCGAACTGCTGAAGCTCGGCCTGGAATCTCACCGGGACGCGGTTCTCCAAGGACTTGCCATCCCAGGTGAAGCGGTCGCCGGGCTGGATCGCCAATGCCTGTGGACCCATTTCGGCCACCGGCGCCTCTATGTCCCGCCACGGTTCGCCTAAGTCCGAGAGCAGATCCATTCTGAGAGTCTTCCGATCCCCGCTTAGCAGTACCGATGTGACGCGGTAATAGACATGAGCGGCTGGCTCCGGGTAGATCTGAACTGACTGGGGCGGAGCGGGCGGCTGATGCTCGGCTTCGGCTGCGCGCTTGGCGCGACGGTTAGCTGCTGCAGCCTTAATCGCCTGGCCGGTTGTCGGCTGGCGCCACGGGGAGAGCCTTTCCACTGGCGGCTGGTGCCAATCCTTCGCGGGGCCTGCCTGCACTGGCTGCATCCCGCGCCGTCTCCCCTCGCGCCGAGAGCACTCGATCGCCGCGCTCTCAGTCTGGTGATGGTGCTCGCACTTCCAGATGACCTTGCCATTCACCTTGAGCCGACCGTAGTGGTACCGCTGGCTCTTCCGCTTCTTTCGTCTCTTACCGCTAAGGCTCGTCCTATACCGGATAGGCCCGAACCCAAATCCTATTGACCATCCCATGAGGGTTATTCACGGGGTCGGGCACAAATTAGATAATTGCCGATCTGCGGCGTGTCGCAATGAAAGGCGGTCCGTTTCTCGAAAGAATTGGGTTACCACACTCAATCCAACAGAAACGAACCGCCGACATGTATCATACCACTGGATTCTCCAAGGACGAGATCGTCGACTTGTGCGCCACGGTGAGCACCGTCGAGCTGGAACCCGGGATTAATCATTGGCCGCCTGTTCTCGGGCTGTTCAAGTCGGTGGTAGCGACCCTGACGTACTTGCGCAGGAATCACGTTCAGGCGGAACTCGCGGAATACTTCGGGGTCTCGCAGCCTACGATCAGCCGGGCCATTACGGGATTGACGCCGATCGTCGCGCACATGCTGGCCGATCACGTGCCCGTGGCGGAGGACCTTGATCGGGGCACGCAGTACATCATCGACGGCACCCTGCTCCCGTGCTGGTCATGGCATGATCACCCCGAGCTGTACTCCGGCAAGCACAAGACCACCGGAATGAATGCCCAGGTCGTCTGCGATCTCTACGGAGCGCTGAAGTGGGTCTCGGACCCGGTGAACGGGAATCGCCACGACTCGGCGGCGCTTGAGATTTCCGGCGTGCTGCACGGACTCGATCCCGCGGACTGGATCGGCGACAAGGGCTATATCGGGAACGGCATATGGCCCGCTGTGCGTACGTGTCCGCCCCGGCGCGGACCATCCCCTGCACGGCGCGGGCGGTCGCCGCCTGGGCTCCAGTCAAAGCCCGGCGTTGGCCTGTTCCTGCGCATACCACTTCGCCGCCGACTCTAGAGACTCCGATGCGGGCCGGCCCGCAAGCAGGCGGTCATAGTCCGGCCGAAGCTCCTTGCTACGGAAATTCCGATCTGGCGGTGGGAGCTGATCGGACCGGCGCCAACGGAAGAACTCACCCAAGACAACTGGAAGAGTGAACGGCAGGCTCAGCCCCTCTTCCGCTGCGACCAGTGCACGCTGGTGGCCGCATCGGTCCCGGGCATACCGCAGCCCGTTAAGGACCTGGCCGCACCGATCCTTACTCCTGGCAGTTTGATAGTCGCCGAGGTTGGGCCGGTACCCGGCACGGGTACCGGCGAGATCCCCAAAGCCGTCGTCTACGGTGACAACCCACCACAGAGCCTCAGATAGCGGTGCGAAGACATCTTCGGGCGCCGCGCCGGGAACTGCCTGAGAGATAAAGCGCTGCCGTGCGTTCTCGAAGCCCTTGAGAGCAGCTCGCAGCATAAAACGCGGATCATGAGCAGGTGCAGGAGCCATAATCTGCATGGTGCCTCATCTGGATGTGTCCATGTGCCTGAACGACACCCGATCTGGGTCGTGACAGCGCGTGCAGCATGCAACCGTCTTCCTCGGCACATCAGTGTTCCTCGGCACATCAGTGTCCCGGTCACTGCCGTCGCCTCAAGGGCGCCTTCGGCGTCGCACGCGATCGCATCTAGCTGCACGGCGCATGCCTCGATCTCGAAAGAAAACCGGTGCCCTACGTGACAGCTCGGCGCGGCGAGGTTGGCAGGGCGCCTCTATCCGACCTTCCACGTCCCCGGAGTGCCGCCGAAGCCCCCCGTGGCACTCCACTGGATCTGCGAGACCTTCACGCCCTCCGGCACCTGGAATGTGACAGCGCCCACTTCGACAGCGCCAGGACCGGCATTGAAGTCGCCGCTGTTGAAGTCGGTGTAGCCCGCGATCGTGTCGAAGTCGGCGGTGTAGGTCTGCCCGTTGGACCCGATCAGCGTGGCGTCGTTGTCGGCGTCGTCGGAGCTGTTCCCGTTGACCCCCTTGATGGTGAAGACCGCGCCCACGAACCGCTTGCCGCTGTCCGCGGTGGTGAACGAGTCCGAGCCGCGGGCCGGGTCGATGACCTTGGTCAGGTAGACGTCGTACTTGCTGCCCGAGGTGCTGGTCACCGTGAACCCGTGCCCGATGGCAGCGGCGGACGACTTAGCCGATGATGACGATGACTTGCCTGATGATGCGCTCGGAGCGGTGCCGGATGCCGGTGCGACCGAGCCGCCGCAGGCAGCGACCAGGAAGATCGCTGCACCTGGCACCAGACCGTTCCAGATAAGCCGTCTCACCGGCTGCCTGAAAAGGCTGGTCATGTGAGCCCCCCGTTTTGACGGCTGCCCCCCGGCAGCCAGTGACCGCATCATGCCGCAACCGGAGGACTGCAGCAGGCCTTACGAGAAGATCCCCCAGCTTGCGGTGTTTGTCCGGCCACCCTCCCGAAAGGTCTGGACATCCGGGCTGGTGGCAGTCTCCCGAGGAGCTGCGCCCTTGCCCTCGATGAGCACGAGGGCGGCTCTCAGTCTTCCCGAGCTGTGAGGCTGCCCGGCGCAGCGATCGCACTGCGAGCAGGGCCGCTGGCGCTCAGGCGCGCTTGGCGCGCCGCCAGTGACGCCGCAGCCATGGCGGTGTACTGGGGCTGCCCGCGCGGTGCCCTCTAGGCTTGCCGTGAATCTAACCTGCGCAGCGGCTTGCCGGACCGCTGGTACCGGGCTGGCCAGCGATGCCGCAACACGGGGAACAACTGGGGAATGTGCCCGAACGGCTCGTACAGGCGGCACGAGCGCGCCCGCCGAGGTGAAGATCGGCTGGCCGCGTGATCAGCCGTCAGGTGGCTCCTATCCAGAGCGCACCCACCCACGTCCGGGTCATTCGGTTCCGGGCACTCGGTCGTCCGCACGCGGCAGGGAGAACTGACCCATGACATGGCTCCCGGTGGCCGGCGCGATCGCTCTGGCACCCACCGGCTGACGTTTGCCCACTGGCGAGCCAGGGAACGGCTGCAGCGGCGAACACGACGGTCCGCGCCGGCTTCCTCGGGCACGGGCCGTCAGCCGTCCGCGGCCTGAAAGGGCGAGTCATAGAGGGACGCACCATCCACGCCCGCAGCGAACATGCGGACTTAGCGGGCAGGCAAGCCATTAGCGTCATCAGCCGTGAATTCCACAATCGAGGCCGCCTGGATCGCCGCCGATATCGGCACACCAGGTGTCACTAACTGGCGGGCTGGTAGCGCTGAGAACGGTCTGCGCGAGGACGCTGCCCGGTGAACACCTTTGCCACATGGCTATTCGCTGGTACAGGGGTCGCGCTGGGAGCGGCATTGCCCACCCTCGTTGCCCGCGCGTGGGGGCTGGTGAGAACCGCCTGGACACGGTTGGTCCAGCGACTGCAGCCTGCGGAGCGCTACAACTCCCTCCACCTCACGACCTGGGCAGTCGAGGTAATCGGACAGCGTGGTGATCCTGATGATCCAGTTGTCCTGAAGGTCGAGGGTAGCCGCGGCACCAGCCTCGTGCAGAGCATCAGGCAGACCGGCTTTATCGCCGAGCCGCTCACTAGCGAGCAGCAGCAGGCCGTGCACGCAGCAACCAGGGACTACGGTCCGGTCGGCCCTGGCTACTGGCGGCGCCACCCGCCCGAGTGGACCAGAAGGGAACTCGCGCTCGCCCGCCTTCTCGCGGTCGGCGATGGCAGCGAGCGCTGCATGGTCTATGGCGGAACGATTCCCAACACGATCTGGGTGGCTGTATGCGTCCGGCCGCGCTGGCATCGCGGCGCGCACCTGTGGCGGCGTTTTTCTACTGGCACGCTGACCGCACAAGATCCAGGGCCGCATGATGACTGATCCGCAACCCCGCCGGGACATTGGCGCGGATGTCCGGCTATCCGGATGATCGAGGTATGGCGCTCGGGCCGTGCCACGGCTGGTACCCAGGCTGAGGTGCAGCCAGCCGTCCCGCATCGCACTAGCAGGTGGCGCTGCCCCTCGTCCGCCTGATGCGGGATTGGCGAGTCACCGCTGGTTAACGGCACGCGAGCGTCGGGAGTGACCACTAGGATCGCTGGCCATGAGCAAGCAGAAGGGTCGCGCGCAAGAGCGCGGCCTCGCGGTCATGAGCCCGGCCGAACCGCTGCTGGAGGTCCGGTGGAAGCCCGATCCGGGGTCGTTCAGGGATGAATATTTCAAGTTCCCGCTGCTCGGCATGGGGCAGTTCACCGGTCGGCAGGGCCTGGACATCGACACGGGTCGCCTCGTTGACTTCTCGATCTCAGCGCAGGTAGAAGTTTACGGGCTTTGGCACAACGTCGCGCGGGTAGATACTGCACATCAGGACGTGCATCTTCACCAGTTGTCCCGGACGGGGGCAAGTATCGCGATAACTGTGCTTTGGCCCATATTCGGCCCGCAGGACGTTGACCGCGGCTGGGTTGAGGGCGAAAGGCTGCTGATCGCTAACTGGGATGAGCACGTACGGAGGTGGCGAGGTGGACGCTAGGCAACGCGCCCGCATGATGGTCGCCCATACCGTTTTCCAGGCGCTGCGCAGCGCCGACTTCCGCAACGACACCCCTGAGACGAACGCCAGTGGCGAGCGCGTCATCGTCCCGGCACTGCTCGATGACACCATGGGCGAGTTCTTCGACCAGTTCGTGGCAGCGCAGGGAACGATCTACATCGCGGCACTCGAAGGCACCGACGTGGTCGTCATCACGATGGCTCCGGCGCATACGGCGAGGCATGCCGCACCGTCGGAAGAGGAATGCCCGATCCACCGGCGCACCGAACTCGCGATGGTCATCGAGTATCTCCGGGCGCGCAGAAGGCCTGTGAAGTTCTGCGAGGCGCCCAGCAACGTCCTGCTTGAGCTCGTGGACGAGCGGCCCGCAGTCCAGGTCTAGCGCTGGCTAGCCCGTGCTCTTTGCTTCCCCGAGCGCGGGCTAGCCGCGTTGAGCGCGTCGCCGAAGCTCCTGACCCGGCGGGACCGAGCGCAGCGGCAGCGGGGCAACGTGATCCCGCGCGCGGGCCTGGCCGCCGGGGTTTGACGCGGGTGTCGGCGCAGCATTTCTCCGCCCGGTCCCGCTTGCCGTTCCAGCCCTGCCGCGAAGTCCTCGACAAGCCGCGGCCAACTCGATCACGCTCTATCTTGCCAAGGAGCTTTGCCGAGCGCGGTCGAGGATCTCGGCCTGCTCGCTCTTCCTGGGCCTGCGCCCGTGCTCGCGCCTGAACTGCCTGAGCCGCTGGCCGGCTTCCGACAGCCACGCGAGTGTCTCGGCGCGGACGGCCTCCGGGTCGGCACGCATCCGCGCGTCAAACTCCCGCAGGCCGCGTGATATCTCCCGCCCGGCCCGCACCCAGAACCGGTCCCGCCACAGCCGGAAGTCGGCCCGTGCACGGGCCTGCGGGCTCGCGCCACCGTGGCTCCAGCATGTGAACTGGCCGCGTACCGACCAGGCGCCGCATGGCTGGCCGTTCGTACGGTGCGCTCCGCACGGCACGTTCCAGGGCTGCCTTGGCATAGGTACATAGTCATAGGTGGCGTGCGCCGAGCGCCAGCGTGAGGCTGCGGACGGCCGGTGTTGACAGATGTCCTCGGCGGGTCACAAGCTAGCCGGGCCTGCCAGCGGCAGCGACTTCGTAGATGCTCGCCGCGGCATGGACCGTTCAGGCAGGCCGCCAGCGCCCCCAGCTCAGCCAGCCTGCTCAGGATCTCGCAGGATCTTGCCAAGTCCCGGTTTGCACCGATTCCAGGATTCCTATCCGACCATCCGACCAACCACTTTCCGACGACCAGGTCGTTTGGTCGTATCTATCCGACCGACCACCTATAGGGGGTCGGATACTACGACGGTCACCGGGCCGCTTCGTCCTGGTTGTCAGTGTGGCCGGGCACGTCGGGCGGGAACCAGTGCGTTGCCCTGCCCTCCTGTTCGGTTCGCAGCTCCTTGTCCCTGGCCATCCGCCTCGCCAGCTCACGGGCCTTGTTGCGGTGACCACCCGCCGCGTCCAGCAGCGGCTCGGTCAGGATGCCGGGCTGATCCCGCACCGCCGCAATGATCCGTCCGCGCATCGAGTCCGTCTCGCGCGCAACCCGATCGCCGCCCGCCCATGCGAGCAGCCCGGTCCCTCGATCGAACCACAGCGCCGACTCGGCCGCGTCGATCCGAGCCCGGCCGGTGGCCGACAGATAGCGGATGCCCTCAGGGTCCTGAACGTAGCTCCACAGGACGTCGGCCCAGTCGCCGACCGCGCCCGCGCCCTTGAACCGCTCCATGTGCCGCTCGCCAGTCTGGTGCGGCATGTGGATCAGCACGATGACCGAGGCCACGCCGGTGGCCTCCTTGATCCCATCGAGGCCGTCCGAGATGACGCGCGCCTCGGCGTCGTCGTTGAAGTTGCGCACGCCGTTCTTCGCGCAGAACGCTCCCCAGGTGTCGATGATCAGCACCTCGATGTCGCGTTCGCGCAGCCAGCCGGTGAACCACTCCCGCGCCGCCGGGTTGCCGATCACCGGCAGCGCGATGCCACGGCAGTGCACCGGATAGATCCGGCTGGCGTCATAGCTCATGGCTGGCAGCGCGCGGAAGGTGTCGCGCCAGTCCTCGGCGTCCATCTCGGCGTTGATGTATCCCACTTTCCCGCCCATGAAGCACTCCGAGAGACCCAGGAACGGGCCTGGCGCCCACTGCCATCCGGGCGGTTCTCCGTTCCCGCAGAAGGACTCCCACAGGGCAGCCCAGTTGATCGTCAGCGATGACAGAGACAGCCCCGCAGCCAGGTTGACCGCTAGCTGGGTCTTGCCCGTCTTGCGCGGGCCCGCCAGCAGCACGTTGTGATTCCAGCCAGCCAGTCCGCCGATGCGGTACCGGTGAGTCTGCCGCGGCCGTTTCAGCTCGGCGGCCAGGGCCTCGGTGACGGATGGCGGGCTCCAGCCCTCCGCGGCCATGATGCGCCGGGCGTCGAGCCTGATGCTGGCTTTCCGGGCCTCCTCCGCCACCTCGCGCCGGTAGTCCGCCTCGACGTCCCGTGCTGCCTCGGCCGCCCCTTCCGGCACCCGCATGCCCGGCCGCCAGACCTGCCCGCCGACCTGCCGGTTCTGGTAGTAGCTGATCTCCTTGCGCAGCCTGACCAGCTCGGCACGTTCGCCCTCGGGCATCGGCTGGCTGCCTGGCTGCTGCTGCGGGCTCTCACCCGGCGGCAGCGGCACGGTCATCGCGCGCCTGCCAAGCGCTGGTTGCTCATCGCTCGCACCCGCCCTGCTGCTCGTGCCATGCGCGGATCTCGGTGCGGAGCGCCAGCACGGCCGTCGCGAGCGCGGACAGGATGACGTCGCGGTAGTCGTCACATCCTGCGCTGGCCAGGGTCTCCTCAGCCTCGCGGGCGTATATGTCCGCCTTCTGCCAGGCCGGAATGGGCCGGGCATGCGTAAGTGCTGGCGCGGGCGGCTGCTGCGGCAACGGGACGCTGAACTCGTACACCTTGGCGCATGGCCTGTCATCGCCGAGTTGCTGAGCTATCGTCAGCACTGGTGCCTCCTGGTCAGCGGTGCCGTGGTTGATGATCAGCGTGCCGGGCGTGTTGGAGCGCGCCCGGCTTCGCTGTCTCAGGCGCTCGCGGCCCCGCCGCCGCTGCTGCCTTCGAGCACCCGCAGCAGGTCAGCCGTAAGCACCTTCAGACGCCTGTTGACGCGGATCGTGGCCACAGGGAACGTTCCGTCGCTGATGCTCTGGTAGGCACTGGCCCGGCTGATCCCGAAGGCCCGTGCTGCGATGCTGACATCGATGGCCGCGGGCAGCTTGCGGACCTGGGCCAGTGTCATCCCGTACTGTTCTCCTGCCGCCATTGCCGCGCCTCCGTAGTGTGACGCATCGATCCATTAACGCTTATTGTCTAAACATAGTGTTCCGCGTCTGTCTGTTGCAATCCTGGTCCGTTGCGTCTTACAATGAATCCGTGCACGATGACGATGCGACGATGCAGCCAGCCGCCTACGGCGAGATCCTCGCGGCCAATGTCCGTGCAGCACGCGCTCGTGCCGACCTCACGCAGTCGGCCGTCGCGAAGCGCATGCGCCAGCTCGGCGCCCGATGGCACTTCCAGACCGTCGGCGCCGTCGAGCGCGGCGAGCGCCCGCTCAGCGCCTACGAGGTGCCCGCGCTCGCGTGCGTGCTGGGCATCACGCCTGACGTGCTGTACCTGCCGCCCGCCGGCATGCCGCTGGTGGCGTTCGGCGACCAGGCCGTGCCCGCACAGAGGCTCAGCATCGTTGACGATTCGGTCTCGTGGGACGGCGATGACATCTCGGTGTCCGCGCCCACCGAGACCTACCGCCCAGCAGACGTGCGCGCGGTCGTGCATGCGATCCGGGAGGAGCTTCGCCGTCACCCTGGCGGCGAGTCCGGGTGGGCGGAGGACATCCCTGTTCGCCGCCCCGGCAAGTCACGATAACGATCAAGAGAAGGGAACATGATCAAGATTAAGAAGGACGTCCTGAAGGACGGCACCGTGCGCTGGCGCGCCCGCGGCGTGTCCGTGGGCAAGAACCCGGCGAACGGGAAACGGGCACAGCGCACCATCACCGCGCCTACCAAGAGGCAGGTTGAGGCCGAGCTAGCCAAGCTCGGCGTCAGCGTGGGCAACGGCACCTACCGCGTGCCGTGGCACGGCCTGGTGCCCGAGCTGATCGACTCCTACCTGGCCAGCGGCGTGATCGAGTGGGAGGCCAACACGCGGCTGTCCTACCGGCTGGCCCTCCAGCCAGCCCGTGAGTGGTTCGCCCACCGCAAGGCAAGGGATGTCACCCGCGAGGACGTCGAGGCGTACCGGGATCATCTGCGTGCCGCCGGACGTCGGCGTGGAGGGAAACCAGGCACGGGACTCAGCGCACGCTCGGTCAACCTGAGCCTCGGCCAGCTAGAGGCCGCCTATGCGCTCGCCGAGAAGGACGGCAAGGTCGCCATCAATCCCGTGCGGTGGGTCAAGCGAGTCAGGTCCGATGCGAAGCCGCACGGAATGTGGAGCGAGGACCAGATCAGGCAGTTCATCACGGCCGCGGCTGCGGACCGGCTCTATGCGGCCTGGCTGCTCAGCCTCCTCGGCCTGCGCCGCGCCGAGGTGCTTGGCCTGAAGTGGAGCGATGTCAGCTTCACCGCGGGATCCATCACCATCACCCGGACCCGCGTCCTGGTGGACGGCAAGGTCATCGAGAAGTGCCCGAAGTCGCGGCGGTCGGCGCGCACGCTGCCGCTGTTCCAGCCGGTGGCTGGCACACTCGAAGCGCTCTACACGCTCCAGCTCGCCGAGAAGGCCGCGGCCGGGGGCGCATACGCCGAGGACATCGACAGCGGGTACGCCTGCGCCGACGAGCTGGGCGCACCGCTGCACCCGGACCGCTACTCCGACGAGTTCCACCGCATCGCCGGGGATCTTCCGCGCATCCGGCTGCACGACACCCGCGGCTCAGTGAACAGCTACCTGGAGAGGCTCGGCGTGCCCGAGACCCTTCGCGCCGCATGGCTCGGCCACACGGTTGCCGTCAACCGGAGCGCCTACCTGGGCGAGCCGCAGGCCGCCGACCTGACCGTCATCAGTGACACGCTCGGGCCGCTTTTCAAGGCCGTGTGACAAGAATGTGGCAAAACCGGCCCTGCTGATCTTCTAAGGGGCCGTCTAACTGAATAGCGCAAGGCCCTGGCCTGCGAGTTTGCTTGCGCGCTCGGAGGGACTCGAACCCCCAACCTTCTGATCCGTAGTCAGATGCTCTATCCGTTGAGCTACGAGCGCCGGTTGAACTCTCGACAGTGTACGGCACCAGAGACCCAGCGGGCTGAGGTCCCGGTGCGGCCCCATGGCCCCGAGGCGTCCTGCTCAGACCTGGCGGCCACCGCGCCGCTAGATGCGGGCCATGTCCACGAACCGGCTGTAGTGGCCCTGAAACGCTACGGTTACCGTGGCCGTCGGCCCGTTCCTGTGCTTAGCCACGATGAAGTCGGCCTCACCGGCCCGCGGCGACTCCCGCTCGTATGCGTCCTCCCGGTGCAGCAGGATCACCACGTCCGAGTCCTGCTCGATAGATCCACTTTCACGTAGATCTGCGAGCAATGGACGTTTATCGGTACGTTGTTCGGGACCGCGATTCAGCTGAGCCACCGCGATCACCGGCACGTTCAGCTCCTTGGCCAGCAGCTTGAGCGAGCGGGACATGTCAGATACCTCTTGCTGCCGGTTCTCGACCCGTTTCGGCGAGGTCATCAGCTGCAGGTAGTCGATGATCACCAGCCGGAGATCGTGCCGCTGCTTGAGCCGACGGCACTTGGCGCGGATCTCCATCATCGACAGGTTGGGCGAGTCGTCGATAAACAGTGGCGCATGCGCGACCTCGCTCATCCGCCTGGCCAGCCTCGTCCAGTCCTCATCTCCCATCTGGCCGGTGCGCATCGAATGCAGCGCGACCCGGGCCTCGGCGGAGAGCAGCCGCATGGTGATCTCGTTCCGGCTCATCTCCAGGCTGAAGATCACCGAGGTGAGCCCGTGCTTGATCGACGCTGCCCGCGCGAGGTCGAGCGCCAGGGTGGAATTGTGGGTCGGGATCATCGCCGGGCCGGCCAGGTACATCTGATCAAGGCTGTCCACCTGGACGCAGCGCACCGGCCGCGATGGCACGGGCCGGACCGCGACGATGTAGCGCCACCTGGCCGGCCGTGGGCCCGAGGCCTGCCGCTCCTTATGCAGCCGCTGTTTGCCGCTCGCGCCGAACACCTGATCGTCGGCGCGGAAGCTGACGCCGAACCCGCCAGGCCGGTCCGCAGGCCTGATCATGCAGTGGTAGCCGAGTCCGAGCACCAGCTCGCGGACGTCGGCGGCCAGTCCCTGGCTGGCAACGCTGACCTCGATCGCACCCGAACGGCTCACCGCGCCGGTCGCGTCGAGCACCCCGGCGAGCAGCGCACGGCGCTGCCCGCTGCCCGCCCGCAGGTACCGCAGGGGAATTCGATCCTCATGCGTAACGCCCAGCGCCCCCAGCTCCTTGCGCATGGCGCGATCGTCAAGGTCAGTCGATAGCCATACCTCAGGATCGGCTTGAGCCAGGCTGGCCAGCGGCTCACCGGGTCGGTGCGACCCGGCAACAGCCGACCCAGACTCGGTCTGCCCGGCTAGCCGGACGTCCAGCCGAGCGCCCGGCGACCGGCTCCCCAGCCAGGCGCCTAGCACGTATGGCGGCACCGGCAGGAATGTCTCGGGCAGTTCAAGCGAGTCGGCCAGCGGGACCGCATGATTGGACCGGCCGCCGGCCGCGACCCGGAGGCTCGCCGCGATCCGCTCAGTTGTGAGCACCTGAGGTTGCGGCCAGCCCTGGCCTGCGCCCGGCCCTGGCCGGCCGCTGGACCGGTGCTGCCGCCTGGCGGCATGCCGGCGGGCGGCGCCGCTCCACGTGGTCCACTCGTGCTTGCCGTCGGCGACGATGACCTCTCCGTCGGAGAATTCGACCGCATAACACGGCCGGTCGTGTAGCACCTCGGTCGTGGCCAAGACCCGGACCGGCCGGCCGTCGGCGCCGATCAGCAGGTCGCCAGCTGCAACCTCGCCCATAGTCGTCCAGCCAGCCGGAGAGGGCAGCGGGGTGCACAGCTCAAGCGCCTTGCCGAGCGCCGGGCGGGCCGCGATCACGATCATCTGGCCGGGATGCAGGCCGTTGGTCAGAGCGTCCAGATCGGCGAAACCGGTCGGCACGCCGGTCAGCCCCCCGCCTCGGCTGCCGATTGCCTCGATCTCGACCAGGGCGCCGGGCATGATCTCGGACAGCGGCAGAAAGTCATCACTGACCCGGCGCTCGGTGACCCCGTAGACCTCGGCCTGGGCGCGGTCGACCAGTTCGTCGGCGTCGGCATCTCCGGCATAGCCAAGCTGCACGATCCTGGTCCCGACCTCGACCAGGCGCCGCAGGATAGCCCGCTCCCTGACGATCCGCGCGTAGTAGCCGGCGTTCGCGGCGGTCGGCACCGATGCGATCAGCGTGTGCAGGTACGGCGCGCCACCGACCTTGGCGATGTCGCCGCGCTTGGTCAGCTCGGCGGCGACGGTGACCGCGTCGGCAGGCTCACCCCGGCTGTACAGGTCAAGAATGGTCTCGTGCACGATCTGGTGGGCGGGACGGTAATGGTCGGCGGCCCGGATGACCTCAAGGACGTCGGAAATGGCGTCCTTCGAAAGCATCATCCCGCCGAGCACGCACTGCTCGGCGGCGATGTCATGCGGCGGCGTCCGCTCGAAGTCCTCGCGCGGCGCGAGTTCCGCAACGCTCACCAGGCCCCACCCCCCATTGCCGGCTGGCATGTCCCCCGGCTGCCGATGTCGCCAACACCTTCGCACCGGGTGCAGTCCCGTTCTATCGAACGGGTACGACAACCCGGCTCCGACAGTGTTCTGCGAGTACCGGCACACGTCCAATCGTGCTGTGCACAGGACTGTGGACAGCTTGTGCAGACACGCCGCCGACCCTGTGCGCGACCTGGGGGAAACGTTGTGGACGTCACATCGATTACCGGCCTGGTATGCCCGATCACCTGCGGAAACGTCATCCACTGCCTGTGCGGGAAAGAAATAACTCGACCTGGATAGAGCACCGGCTGACCCGAAGTTATCCACATGCGGAATGTGACGTCCAACGTGAGGGGTGCAGTTCTGCCGACCGCACCGGCGGGCGGCCGGGTTGTGCCGTAATGGCCTGCGGCCGACCGCCGGTTTGCGTAGAGTTCGATTATGTGTTCGACACCAGCTCGAAGCGTCAGCGAGATCGGGAAGGCCATCGAGGATCTCGCCGCTGAGGCGCTGGCCGCCTATGCGCCGAACGCCGAACGGCCAACCCGGAGCACCCGGCGCCCCCTGCCGGACCTCCAGCCAGAGCCGAGCCCGACTGGGCCCAACTCGGCCAATCTGTGCCAAGCAGACGACTCAGCCGACCTCAGCGACGCGGGCTCAGACCAGCTCATCGAGGCAGATCAGGTGGCCGACGCAGATCAAGTAGTGGTCCGGCTAGCTCAGCTCTGGGCCAGGCTGGCCGAACTCGACCCCGAAGTCGCCAGGCGAATGCCCAGGTACCAGGCGTAACCCTGACGACCGCGGTCCCCTGCCGACCCTGAATCTCGTCAGCAGCGGCCTGATCTGCGACAACGCGGCATGGCCGATCATCTGACCAGCAGCAGCCGCCAGATCGCTTGCAGCCACCCCGCGCGCATGCCAGGCTGACTCCAGCGGGAAGAGCGACCACGTTGCCGACCCGAAAGGGCCTGGCTTACTGCCGCATAGACGGCCTTGTCGGCGCTCTTCCCGCCCAAGACTGATCCTTATTCGATGCCCGCCTGGGCCCCGACGACCTCGACCTCGATGGTGGCGCTGACCTCGGGATGCAGCCGTACCGCTACCTGGTGCGCGCCGACGGTCTTGATCGGGTTACCGACCTCGATCTTGCGCCTGTCCAGCTCGGGGCCGCCTGCGGCCTTCACCGCCGCGGCGATGTCGGCCGTTGACACCGAGCCGAACAGCCTGCCGCCGCCGCCAGCCCGGGTCTGCAGCCGGATACGCAGCTCGCCCAGGCGCCCGGCGGCAGCCTTGGCGTCTTCCACGCTGCGGATCTCCCTGGCCGCACGAGCCCGCTTGATCAGGTCGATCTGCTTCTCGGCACCCCGCGTCCAGCGCATCGCCAGACCGCGCGGTACCAGGTAGTTCCTTCCGTATCCGCCAGCGACCTCGACCACGTCGCCGGGGGCGCCCAGGCCGGAGACCTCCTGGGTGAGGATGAGCTTCATCGGCGTACCGCTCATCGTTGCCTAACCTCCCTCGGCCTCAGCGAGCCGTGCTGGTATACGGCAGCAGCGCCATCTCGCGGGCGTTCTTGATCGCCGTCGCGACATCGCGCTGGTGCCGGGTGCAATTGCCAGATACCCGACGCGCCCGGATCTTGCCTCGGTCGGAGATGAACTTGCGCAGTGTCCCCGTGTCCTTGTAATCCACCCGCACTACCTTTTCCTGGCAGAACAGACAGACCTTCTTCTTGGGCTTGCGAATCGGTGGTTTGGCCATCGTGGTGCTCCTTCGCAGAGCCCCGCCTGGGGCGGGGATGGTCGGTCCCCGCGCTGGCGGGGACGGTCGGCCCGCGTCAGCGGGGATGGTCGTCCCGCGTGAGCGGGGATGGTCGGCCCGCGTGAGCGGGGAGGATCTGTCCCCGCGTCAGCGGAACTGGTCTTAGAACGGCGGCTCGTCGGTGAATCCGCTGTCGGCTGGTTCTGAGGCCCACGGGTCGTCGGCGGTACGCGCGCTCGCGCCACCATACCCGCCGCCCTGGCCGCCAGGACCGGACGGGCCACCCGTGGCCCGGCTGGACCTGACGACCTTGGCCGAGGCATTCCGCAGCGAAGGACCTACCTCGTCCACCTCGATCTCGTAGACGGTGCGCTTCTCACCCTCCTTCGTCTCGTACGACCGCTGCCGCAGCCGACCCGAGACGATGACGCGCATGCCCCGCTGCAGGCTCTCAGCCACGTTTTCCGCGGCCTGCCGCCAGACGTTGCAGGACAGGAAGAGCGAGTCGCCGTCCTTCCACTCGTTGGTGTTCTTGTCAAGGAATCGCGGCGTGGAGGCAACCCGGAAGTTGGCAACCGCCTGGCCGGTCGGGGTGTAGCGAAGCTGCGGATCATCGACGAGGTTGCCGATGATGGTGATCTGGGTGTCGCCTGCTGCCATCGGGTGCTCCCGGTCGCGTCTGTCGATGTCGGGTCGGGCTTGGGCGGCCGAGACCGCTCCAGGTCAGTTCTGGAACTCGCCTAATGCTGGTCCGGCCGCAGGATCTTCGTTCGCAGCACCGCCTCGTTCAGGTTGAGCTGGCGGTCAAGCTCCTTGACCGTCTCCGGCTCAGCCATCAGGTCGATGACGGTGTAGATGCCCTCGGACTTCTTGTCGATTTCGTACGCGAGGCGTCGCCGACCCCAGACGTCAACCTTGTCCACCGTGCCTCCGGCGGTGGTGACGACCTTAAGGAACTGGTCAAGCGACGGCTGGACGGTGCGCTCTTCAAGCGAGGGATCGAGAATGATCATCATCTCATAGCGGCGCATGACGACCCTGCCTCCTTCGGACTCAGCGGTCACGGTCTCTCCGTGACAGGAGGATCTGCGCATGCCTACCAGGCAAACCACGCGCAGACCCGCAGCTTACCCGAAGCCGCCAGCTGACACGCTTCACTTCCCTGCTGTCCGGGCAGAGACTGTAACTAAGGCAGCCAGGCCGGCCGCTGCGTCACGGCCAGTGGGGAACTCCCTGACCTAGCACTCGGTCGCGCCAGGAGGGTATCCGTCCGCAGGAGGTGACCGCCGTGTCCGAGGCGCAGATCCGCACCAGGTCGCGCGCGCGCCATTTCACGCTGAACAGCGATGGCAAACGCCATCCGCTGCTCAACATCGCTACCGCCTACACCGTCATAGCCGGCCTCGCCTCGTTCGTGACCGGCATGATCGTCAGCTACCACCTGGGCGCGACCATCCTCGGCATAACCGGATTCGGCATCGGCCTATTTGCCCAGATGATGTCCGCGACCAGGGAGGAGCGGATGTTCATCATCGTCGGCGTCGTCGCTTCTTTCGTCGGGATGGGCCTCGGCTTGGCCCACGGCGGCTTCAGCTAACCCATCCTCCGGCTGCGGGAAAGCTGAGCGCGGGCGGGCCGCCGACCGCTCGAAAGCGCCGTCGTTGGCCAGCTTGGTACGGCCTGGCCGCGCGGCTGGCCGGGCGACCATTCGTCACGCCAGTTAGTTCAGCGGTGTCCCACCGGGTCGCTAGGCTCGGGGCATGGTCCGCATCGGAGCTCACTTGCACGAGGGCGATCCGCTGACCGAGGCAACCGCCATCGGGGCCGACGCCGTCCAGTTCTTCCTCGGCGACCCGCAAGACTGGAAGGCGCCTGCCTTTCCCGGCGGCCGCGAACCGGAGCAGTTGCGGTCCGAATTCGCCGCGGCCGGCGTGGCGCCGTACATACACGCGCCCTATCTGATCAACGTGGCGTCGCCCAACAACCGGATCAGGATCCCCAGCCGCAAGCTGCTCGAGCAGTACCTGAACGCCGCGGCGTCGATCGGCGCCGCCGGCCTGATCGTGCACGGCGGGCACGTCACCGCGGGGACCGATCCGGCGCAGGGATATGACAGCTGGCGCAAGGCGATCGAGCGGGTTCACCGACCTTTGCCGATGCTGATCGAGAACACCGCGGGCGGGGACGGCGCGATGGTGCGCAGCCTGGACAACCTGGCCAGGCTCTGGGACGCCATCGGCGACGCGGACGGCGACGACGTCGGCTTCTGCCTGGACACCTGCCACGCTTACTCGGCCGGCGAGGACCTGACCGACATCGTGGACCGGGTCAAGGCGGTTACCGGCCGGATCGACCTGGTGCACTGCAATAACTCACGCGATGAGTTCGGCTCCGGCCGGGACCGTCATGCCGGTCTGGAGTCGGGCACCATCGACCCGGCATTGCTCGTCTCCGTCGTTCAGGCAGCGGGCGCTCCGATCATCTGCGAGACGCCAGGCGCCAGCGCCGACGTCCGCTGGCTGCGCAGGCAGCTCGCCAGCTAGCCAGGACCGAGCTGCCGGCTAGCCCAGCGCGATCGCGGCCGCCCACGCAGGCCGGCGCAGCGGCGGCGGTGGCAGCGTGGCGGCCGAGGTGAGACTCGGCGCATCGGTAGGACGCGAACCCGGCTTGGGCGCCCGGCCCGGCTTCGGTACCTGGCCCGGCTGGCGGACCTGCCCGCCGAACGGCGGAGCACCGGGCGGAGTGGCCGTTGAACTGACCGTCGGCGAGGGAGTCGCCGTAGCTGACGGAGACGGGCTCGGCGACGGGCTCGGCGACGGGCTCGGGCTCGGGCACGGCCGCTTGCCCCGCTGCACCTGACCGTTCGGGCAGCGCTTGAGCTTGCTTGGCTTGACCGACGGGGCCTGGACCCATTTGACGAAGGGCGGGCCGAAGTTGGTGGTCGGCAGCTGCTTCACCGGGAGGTTGTTGAACGCAGCCGTCATGAAGGTATGCCAGATGGTGGCTGGCCAGGCTCCGCCGTAGCTGCCTGCCCAGCTCCCGACCGCCGGCAGGCCATCGAGTACCTGATTCTGGGGTGGGCCCGGATGGTCGGTGAACATCCCGACCGAGAGCGAGTACTGCGGGATGGCGCCGATGAACCAGGCCTGGGAGGCAAAATTGCCCGTTCCCAGGGTTCCCGTCTTAGCGATCACTGGTCGGTTCCAGGCCGCGTTAGTCCCGGTCGCACCTGCCAGGACCGTGTCAAAGGACAGGGCGTAATCGGCGTCGGCGGCCTGCGCGGGGGTCAGTGCCTCGGTCCTGGTGACCTGGGAAGGGATCAGGTTGCCGTTCTGGGTGATCTTGCTGATTACATGCGGCGTGACGCTGATCCCGCCGGATACCAAGGTGGCGAAGGTGTTCGCCTGATCGACGGCGCTCAGCGAACCCTCACCGAGCGCGGCAGCCACCGCGCCAGGATTTTTGCCATTCGGGCCGAACAGCGCGTTGAGCCCGTTGACGTCGGCCTGGCTCACGCCCAGTCGGGCGGCCATGGCGATCACGCTGTAGACGCTGGTCCGGTGGATGAGGTCCTCGTACGCCGGGTCGTTAGAGTAGGCGGTGGCATCAGGCACCGACAGGTTGGTCCGGTAATTCTCCGTCGATTCGTCGAACAGCGAGTAGCTGAGGGATGTATCGCAGTTCCGAGTCTGCTTGGACAGCTCAAGGCGCTGGGCCTCCGTCTTGTCGGCCGGCGGTATGCAGAGCGGCGAGTGGCTGTTCAGCACGCTGTTCTGCACGTCCATGCCCTGAGAGACCGCAGTGGCAAGCACGTAGGGCTTGAACGAGGATCCGACGGGCTGCGCGTCAATCACCGTGTCGAGCTGGCAGTTGAGCTTCTTGCAGTTCCTGACGCCGTAACCAGGGCCACCGTAGAAGGCAACGATCGCACCGGTGCCCGGCCGCTCCAGCACCGCACTGATATGCACGTGCGCCAGGATCGCGGCACCGCCACCCTGCACGATGGCCAGCCTGTTCTGACGCACCGCCGCGTAGAGCCCGTTCATCAGGCGCTCATTGATGGTCGTGTAGATCTGCAGGCCACCGCTGAAGATCTCGCTTGGCGACATGTGGTACAGAGACTCAAGCTCGTTCTGGACCAGAGTCATGATGTAGCCGCGGTAGCCGGTCCAGGCGGAACTGGCGCTGGTATCGACGATCTTCGGGAACTTCTGCGCATTCGCCGTCTGCTGGCTGATCACGCCGTCCCTGACCATGTTGGTGAGGACATACTGCCAGCGGTAGAACAGGGCCGGGCCCGGGTCCGTCGGCGACCCAGGCACATGCGAGGCTACGAAAGGCTGGCCGCCTTCGGATGTGGGGTCGAAATAGCCAGGTGAATTGGGCATCGCCGCGATCATCGCCGCCTGGGCGAGAGTGACCTTCCAGGCGGGCACGCCGAAGTACGTCTCCGCGGCGGCCTGTACCCCGTACGCGCCGAAGCCTAGGTAGATCGCGTTGAGGTAATGGCTCAGGATCCAGGACTTCGACTGCGACTTCGAGAGCTTGATCGCGTCGATTATCTCCTTCAGCTTCTCCCCGTAGGTCAAGTTACCGCTGCCGTTAGGCAGGAAGTAGCTTTTGATCAACTGCTCGGTGATCGTGGATCCGCCCTGGTAACCGCTGCCGGTCAGGTCGACAAAGAGCGCTCGCGCCGTGCCCGTTATCGAGATGCCGCCCTCGTGCATGAAATTTCGGTCCTCAGCCGCGAAGAAGGCATTCTCCAGGAATGGGTTCTGCGCAAGCTGGGCAGGCGTCAGCACGGTGCGGTTGACGCTGCTGAAACTGCCGACCGCCGTGCGGCCGTCGGCGAAGTAGACCACCGATGACTGCTGCAGCGGCGAACTCAGCGCGCTGATCGGCACCTGGACCGTCTCGTAAAGCGCGAAGAAGCCCGCGATCAGCACCAGCGCCATCAAAGCCGCCAGGCCGCCGGTCAGCAACGCGACCTTCTTCAGGGTCCAGTGCCGCCACCAGCTGCCATGCCAGAGTCGCTGGCGCAAGGTCCGCGGCGTGCGCGTCGGCGCGCTGTTCGGCCCGACTAGGCCGCGCCCACCACCACCGCCCGAGCCACCGCGCCCGCCGCCGTTGCCGCCCGAGCCACGGCGCCTGCCTGGGCCAGCCGGACCGGCAGGCCGCCCTGGGCCGTCCGGCCCGTCAAAGCCAGACGGCCCTCCCGGTCCGCCTGGTTCGTACCCGCCGGAACCGTACCGGCCGGGCAGGCCGGAGCCGTACCTGTCAGGCGCGCCTGGATCGAACTCGGCAGGACCGTACCGGCCGGGCGCTCCGGGACCGTACCGGCCGGGCACGCCAGGCACGCCGGATCCGGCCGAGCCACGGGCGCCGGCTCGACGGCCGCGATAACCCTTCGCGTGGCCGCGGCCGATATCACCGTCACCGGCTCCGGCCGGGCCACCGCGGTACAGGTCGGGCCAGCTGTCTCCAAGCTGGCGATCACCCAGGTACTGCGCCGAGCCACCGTCGCGCCCGCGGTCGTAGCCACGGCTGCCGTAGCCGCTGCCACCATCCCCGTTGGCACCGTCGCCATTGTCACGGTAACCATTGCCGCCGCGGGCCGCTGGATCGCGGTAGCCACTGCCGTTGTCGGCTGGGCCGCCACGGTAACCACTGCCGTCGCCGTACCCTGGCTGGCCGCCGTTGGAGTAGGCCTGGTAGCCGCTGGCCCCCCGCTGACGGGCGTAGTCGGGTGCCTGATCTCCAGCGGCTGACCATCCGAACTCGCCCGCCCGGTCGCGGCCGACGCCGCGGCCATCGCGCTCCCGCGGCGGCGGCGACCCGTCAGGAAGCTGTGATCTGTCCTGCCAGGACGGCCCGGGGAAGTCTGGATTACTCACGTGATCCTCGCTAGTCGGCGCTAAGGCAGTCGCATTGCGGAGTGGGGGGACTCCGCCGGGCACCACGCTACCCGGCGGCACCTACTGTCCCGGTACACTCTCCAGTCTGACGATTCGTCCGGAGTTGGGGTTCCGTCGCGCCACCAGTGGTGCGCGAACGCGGCTGCCAGCCCGGTCTGCCTGCCGGCCGAACTGGCTGGCCTGGCTGGCCTGCACCGGCTCAGTCACCCGCACGAGCGCGGCGGCCTCGCCTTGCAGACGGCTCACCTGTGCCGAGCACATAGGACGACGCCAGGTGATTCCAACCGCAACTCTGGCAGACTTCCACCACGTACACCTGGAACTCAGCGTATTCAGCGGCCATCTCGTCGAGTTCCCTGCCCTGCTTCACCCGGCCTTCGTAGCGGCCGAGCTCGTCCCCGTAGACGTAGGTGACGTGCGTCAGCTTGACCTTGCGGCAGATCGGGCAGCCGGTCTGGGTTGGCTCTCCGTGGAACTTGGCGGCCCGCAGCAGGTACGGATGGGCATCGCAGACATCGGTGACCGTCGTGCGGCCAGCAAGCACCGACGCAAGCGTTGCGCGTCGTGCTAGGGCGTAGTCGACGACCGATCGCCTCATGACCGACAGGTTACGACGGATCCGCGCTCAGGCCGAGCCCCCAGGGGCTGACGACCCGTATCCCCGGCCGGCGAGCAACCGGGAACTTGCGCCCCAGCAGTACACGACATATCGTTGCGATGTATCGACTCGATACATCTGGAAGATATGCAAGCGCACCGCGGTTTTGGTGGATAGTAGCCCACATCATGGCAGGAGGCACGAGCAGGAGATGAGCAGCCAACGCACCGGCGTGCTCGAGCTTGCTGTCCTCGGGCTGCTGCACGAGACCCCTATGCACGGCTACGAACTGCGCAAGCGGCTGAATTCGGTGCTCGGCGCGTTCCGGGCCTTCGGTTACGGCTCGCTGTATCCGTGCCTGAAGGACCTGACCGCTCGCGGACTGATCGCCGAGGATGCCCTGCCGGACGCGGCCAAGTCGCTGGCCGGGCGCCGGTCCAAGATCGTCTACCGGCTGACTGCGGACGGCAAGGAGCGGCTGGAGGATCTGCTTTCCGAGACCGGACCGGCTGCCTGGGAGGACGACGGGTTCGGCGTGCGCTTCGTTTTCTTCGGCCAGACCAGGGCAGACATCAGGCTCCGGATTCTGGAGGGCAGGCGCAGCAGGCTGGAAGAGCGGGTCGAAGCGGTCCGGGCCAGCCTGGCCAGGACCAGGGAGCGGGTCGACAGTTACACGCTCGAACTGCAGCGGCATGGCCTGGAGTCGGTCGAGCGCGAGGTCCGCTGGCTGAATGAGCTGATCGCCTCGGAGCGGCAGGCGGACGCCGAGTCCGCACGCCAGCCCGTGGATAACACACAGAACGGCGCCGATGCTCCGGCCGACTAGGTCAGGGACGGGCGCTGAGCGAAAGAAGATAAGGAGCAATCCTCATGGGTTCGGTACGGGTAGCCATCGTAGGCGTCGGGAACTGCGCAAGTTCCCTGGTCCAGGGCGTGGAGTACTACAAGGACGCCGACCCGGGCACTCGGGTACCTGGCCTGATGCACGTCCAGTTCGGCCCCTACCACGTCAGGGACATCGAGTTCGTCGCCGCGTTCGACGTAGACGCCAAGAAGGTCGGCAGGGATATCGCCGAGGCCATCGTGGCGAGCGAGAACAACACGATCACGATCTGCGACGTCCCGCCCACCGGCGTCACCGTGCAGCGGGGTCCGACATATGACGGCCTTGGCGAGTACTACCGGGAGATCATCACCGAGTCTGATGATGAGCCGGTCGACGTGGTGCGGGCAATCCGCGACGCGCGCGCCGACGTACTGGTCTCCTACCTGCCGGTTGGCTCGGAGGAGGCGGACCGGTTCTACGCCCAGTGCGCCATCGACGCCGGCGTGGCCTTCGTCAACGCGCTGCCGGTCTTCATCGCCTCCGATCCCGCCTGGGCGGCCAGGTTCACCGCGGCCGGAGTGCCGATCGTCGGCGACGACATCAAGTCACAGGTTGGCGCGACCATCACGCACCGGGTGCTGGCCAAGCTGTTCGAGGATCGCGGCGTGGAACTGCTCCGCACCTACCAGCTCAACTTCGGCGGCAACATGGACTTCATGAACATGCTGGAGCGCAAGCGACTGCAGTCCAAGAAGATCTCCAAGACCCAGTCGGTCACCTCGCAGATCCCGCATGAGATGGCGAAGGCGGACGTGCACATCGGACCGTCCGACCACGTGCCGTGGCTGGATGACCGGAAGTGGGCCTACGTCCGGCTGGAGGGCCGCTCCTTCGGGGACGTCCCGCTGAATCTGGAGTACAAGCTCGAGGTCTGGGACTCGCCCAACTCGGCCGGCGTAATCATTGACGCGGTCCGCGCTGCGAAGATCGCCAAGGACCGGGGCATCGGCGGGCCGATCCTGTCGGCCTCGTCGTACTTCATGAAGTCGCCGCCCGAGCAGTACAGCGATGACGTCGCCCGCGAGCAGGTGGAGAAGTTCATCAGCGGCGAACTCGACCGCTAGTCCCGGTCGGCCGGCCGCGCACCCCTGTTTCGGCCGGCCTGCTGCCGCCCTTACGCTGATCGGGTGTCCGGCCAGCCGGTTCCGCCCGTGCCAGGTTCTGGCGAGCGACGTCACCCGCACTCTGCGGGGTCCTTCATCGCTGACCTGCGCAGCGTGCTGGCCGAGCAGAACTTCCGGCGGCTGTTCGCGACCCGCCTGATCTCGCAGACCGGGGACGGGGTCTTCAACGCCGGCCTCGGCGCCTACGTGTTCTTCAACGCCACCTCGTTTCCTGACCCGGCCGCCGCGGCTACCGCCTTCGCCGTGCTTTACCTGCCCTATTCGCTGATCGGGCCGTTCGCCGGGGTCTTCATCGATCGCTGGTCGCGGCGCCAGATCCTGGTCTGGTCGGCCCTGCTGCGGACCGGCTGCGTTGTGCTCGCCGCGCTCTTCGTCGCCTCAGGAGCGCTTGGAGTCCCGCTTTACGCTGGCGCGCTGCTCGTGCTCGGCGTGAACCGGTTCTTCCTGTCCGCGCTCTCGGCCGCGCTGCCGCACGTGGTACCCCAGGACAAGCTCGTGATGGCGAACGCGGTGGCGCCGACTTCGGGCACGATTATGAGCTTCCTCGGGGGGATCGCCGGCATCGGAGTGCATCTGGTCACCGGCGGAGGTCAGATCGGTTCAGCGATAACGCTGCTCTGCGGCGGACTGTGCTACCTAGCATCCGGTCTGGTAGCCACCCGGATGCCGCGAGAGCTGCTCGGCCCGGTGCGGGTACCTGGCGAGCCAGCAGCCGCAGGACTGCTCGCCG
This sequence comes from uncultured Actinomycetota bacterium, assembly GCA_963850875.1. Taxonomy (GTDB): domain Bacteria; phylum Actinomycetota; class Actinomycetes; order Streptosporangiales; family Streptosporangiaceae; genus Chersky-822. The sequence goes on along the minus strand of CAWKNA010000001.1, from coordinate 455,337 downwards.
ATCTCGGCGTCGTCGCGGTCGGCCTGGCCGCCGGAGCGCGGCACCTCGGCCAGCGGCGCCGAGCCGCTGCCGCGCTGGTCGCCACCGGCAGCCACCGGTTTCTTTACGGCATCTTGCTGCTGATGTCGATCCTGCTGTACCGGAACTACTTCTACCCGACCAGCGGCAGCAACGTCGCACTGAAGCACTACCTGCTGCTGCTGATCACGTCGGCCATCGGCTATGGCACGGCTGCGCTGATCACGCCAGGCACGACGCGGCATCTGTCGAAGGCCGCCTGGATCGCCGTCCTGCTGGCCGTGGCCGGGGTTACCACCGGCGCGCTCGGCGCTCCGTTCGGTCAGCCCGGCTTCCTGATCATCGGCTTCGTGCTCGGCGTGGCGGCGCAGGGGGTGGCCATCTGTACCACGACGATCATCCAGCAGGAGGTAGCCGACGGGTTCCTCGGCCGGGTGTTCTCGGTCAACGACATGGTGTACAACACCACTTTCGTCCTTGGCGCGGCCGTCAGCGCCGCGTTCATGCCGCTCGACGGCAAGTCCTACCCAATGCTCGCGGTGGTGTCCATCGGCTACCTGGTCGCGGCCGGCGGCTACTGGCTAATGAACCGTCAGGGACCGGCAGGCCGGCCGGCAGCTCCGCCGAGACCCTCCTCGCCCTCGGCCCAGTGCAGCAGTTCCTGAATGGCTCGTTCCCTGCCGAGCGGGCCATACTCAAGCCGCAGCTCGCGCAGAAAGGCGTAGGCCTTGCCGACGAGCGGGCCCTGCGGGATGCCAAGCAGTGCCATGATCTCATGACCGTCCAGGTCAGGGCGGATGCTGGCCAGTTCCTCTTGCTCGGCGAGCTCGGCGATCCGCCGCTCCAGGTCGTCATAGCTCCGGGCCAGCCGCGCCGCCTTCGCCCTGTTGCGGGTGGTGCAGTCGGCCCTGGTCAGAGCGTGCAGCCTGGTCAGCAGCGGACCGGCGTCCGTGACATAACGGCGGACCGCCGAATCGGTCCACTCACCGGCGCCAAAGCCGTGGAACCGAAGATGCAGCTCGACCATTCTGGCCACGTCCGCGATCACATCACTGGGAAAGCGCAGCGCCTTCAGGCGGGCTCTGGCCAGCTTCGCCCCGACCATGTCGTGATGATGGAACGCGATCCGACCGTCGGGCAAGATCGACCTGGTCTTCGGCTTGCCGATGTCGTGCAGCAGCGCCGCTAGCCGCAGCCGGATGTCCCGGTCGAGCCCGTACCGCGGCTCTAGGGAGATCGCCTGGTCGAGCACGGTGAGCGAGTGGCGGTAGACGTCCTTGTGCCGATGGTGCTCGTCCTGCTCCAGTTGCAGCCCGGGAATCTCGGGCAGGAAGTGATCGGCCACGCCGGTCTCGACCAGCAGCGCGATCCCGGCCGACGGGCCGCCCTGCCGATCGGCGAGCAGCAGCTTCTCCAGCTCGGCGGAGATCCGCTCAGCCGATACGATCTCCAGCCTCGGCGCCAGCTCGGTCATCACCGCGCGCAGTCCGTGGGCCGGCGCAAGCCCGAGCTCGGCGACGAACCTGGCCGCGCGCAGGATGCGCAGCGGATCATCGCCGAAGGAGTCTTGCGGCCGGCCGGGCGTGCGCAGCACCTTGGCGCGCAGATCGTTCAGCCCGCCGAACGGATCGACAAGCTCATGGTCCGGCAGCCTGGCGGCCATCGCGTTCACGGTGAAATCACGGCGGGCGAGGTCGTCTGTGAGCGACCTGCCGTAGGTCACATCCGGCTTGCGCGAGGTCCGGTCGTACTGCTCGCTGCGGTACGTCGTTATCTCAAGCACCGTGTCACCCTTGCGCAGGCCCACCGTTCCGAACGCGATTCCGACCGGCCAGGTCGAATCGGCCCAGCCCTTGGTGATCTCGAGCACCCGCTCCGGCGGCGCGTCGGTGGTCAGGTCCAGATCGCTGTGCGGGCGTCCGAGGAAGACGTCCCGAACCGGTCCGCCGACCAGCGCGAGTTCATGACCGTACCTGGCGAACAGGCGGCCGAGCTGATCCGCAATCGGAGAGATGGTCGCCAGCAGTGCTGCGGCCGCCTGCCGCTGCTCTGGCGTCATGGGTGATGGATCTGGCACGGGCACTGAGAGTAGGCGCTCGGAGTGCGCGGGGGAAATCCGGCACCGCCCGCCTGCCGCACCCGGCACCGCCCGCCAGCCCGCCGCACCCGGCACCGCCCGCCAGCCCGCCGCACCCGGCCCGCCCGCTTGCCTGCCGCACCTGACGGACGGCAATAGCATTTGCGCCATGACCCGCTCGTACTTCGCACCGTTCCGTGGGCGCCCGGCACCGCCTCGCGGACTGGCCGGGCGGTGCGCGCGGGTGATCGTGGCGACCGCTGCTGCTCTTGGCGGGGCTGTACTTCCCGCCCTCACGGCCTCCGCGCGGGCCGCCCCGACGGAACGGGCCGCGCAGACCAGGCCGACCGCGCAGACCAGGCCGACCGCGCTGAGCATGCCGGGCCAGCCCGCGAGCGTACCGGTCACGATCGCCATCACGTCGATGAGCCCGTCATACGCGATGCCTGGGCAGCGGATCAGCATCGCGGTCCAGGTCCGCAACGTCTCGGGCACGGCGCTGAGCGGCCTGTCGGTGCAGATGCTGTCTTCGGGCAAGCAATTCACGTCGAGGAGCTACCTCGAGTACTTCGCACTTGGTTATTACGCGCCGTCGGAGCCCGCACTTAATCTCCCGCCCGTCATGATCGGACGGCTTGCGGCCGGAGCGGCCTGGACCGGGTCCATCAGCGTGCCGGTCAGCGCGCTCGGGTTGACCTGCTTCGGCGTCTACCCGCTGACGGCCCAGGTCAGCGACTCGGCCGGGCCACTGGCAAGTGATCCGACACCGCTGCCGTACTGGCCGAGGAAGAAGAGCAGCTGCCCGATCCAGCGGCCCAAGCCGACCGACATCTCGTGGGTCTGGCCGCTGATCGACAAGCCGCACCAGGGTCCCTGCCCCGGGCTGCTCGACAACAGCTTGGCGGCAACCATCGCACCCACCGGCCGACTCGGCCAGCTACTCGCCGTCGGCGCGAGCTACGCCTACGCAGCCCGGCTGACCTGGGCGGTCGATCCGGCCCTGCTGGACGGCGTGCAGACAATGCGGCAGCCGTACCTGGTGGGCGGCAACGCCAGCTGCACCGGGGCGCGGCCGTACCCAGCAAGCTCGGCAGCTACGGCCTGGCTGCATGAGCTGTCAGTCGCGACGGCCGGCCAGACGGTCTTCGCCACCCCGTACGCCGATACGGATATGGCCGCGCTAACCCAAGTTCTCCGCAATCACGACCTGAGCCGTTCCTTTGCCCAGGGGCAGCTGGTGGCCGGCCAGATCCTGAAACGCAGCTTCGCCCCCGAGGCGATTCCGGCCGGAGGCCGACAGCTTGCTGCGGTCGCGTGGCCAGCCGACGGCATCGCCAACTACGCGCTGCTCGAGAATCTCGCCGCCATCAAGATCAGCACGGTCATCCTGGATAGCAGCACCATGCAAGTCCGGCCGCCGGTCTATTACACTCCGGGTGCGGTGACCAGCACCCTTGACGGGCTCGGCACGCGGCTGCACTTCCTGCTCGCCGACGACACCATCAGCCAGTGGCTCGGATCGCGAGACGCCCAATCCGGCCAGCTTTCCGCCATCTTCAAGGTCAGCCAGATGTTCCTTGCCGAGACGGCGATGATCGTCGCCGAGGCACCTAGTATCTCCCGGTCGATCGTGGTCGCGCCGCCCCGCCGCTGGAACCCGACCAGCCAGCTCGCGTCCGACCTGCTAGCCGAAACCGTGACCGCCCGGTGGCTGCGGCCGACGACCATGAGCCAACTCCTTGCGCTGCCCGCGGATCACCTCATCCGCTCCCAGCCACAGCGGGTCTCCTCCGACGAGCTGTCCCGCAAGCTGCTCAGCCAGGTCGCCAGGTCTGAGCCAGCTGTTGCGCTGCTCGAATCGATCCTGATCACCCCCAACCAGCAGCTCTACCGGGCGGTCTTCGGCGCCGAGTCGTCGGTCTGGCGCGATGGGCGGGCCGCTGAGCGGCCCGCTCAGGCGCTGGTCACCCGGATCGCGCGATTTGTCGAGGATCAGATGGACAGGTTGTCAGTGTCCGGCCCGACCGGGGTGACGCTGGGTGGGACGGTCGGGTCGTCGACGGTGGCGATCAGCAATCAGCTCAGATATCCGGTCCGGGTCAAGATCGGAGTGAGCTCAAGCAACGGCAGCGTGACGATCATCGTCCCGGACAAGGGCATCTTCACGGTCCCGGCAGATGAGACCAGAGTTGTCAAGCTGGCGGTGCATGCGACGTCGACCGGCTCAGCCACTGTCACGCTGCGCCTGACGTCGCCGCTGACCGGAATCCGGCTGCCGGTTGATGCACTGGTCATGCATGTTCAGGCAACGCGCTCTGGCGTGATCGCGCTGATAATCTGCGCCGGCCTGCTCGCGGTCTTCGTGTTCACCTCGGCCGCGCGAGCGATCCGGCACGGCAGACCGGGCCCGCCGGAGCCGGCCGACCACGACGCTGGATCAGCGGGCGGAGGTCCGGCGGATCGGCCCGATGGGGGGCAAGAACCCGATAACGTCGGAGCTGAACGATCCCACCTAATGCCGACCGGGCCTGCGATCGCCGGTCAAGGGCCGCCTGAGCCCGGTCAATTAACCACGGAAGGATTTCGATGAGCTCGCCAGGGCCCGAGTCAGGACCGACCAGGGCCAGCACTCATCTGGTGCCCGGATTCCGCCGCGCCAGTACCAGCGACGATCCGATGCCTGACCCTTATCCGCTGGACCTGCCAGGGCCCGGCGACGCTGGCCTCGCTGCCGAAGGCTCCAGCGCCGACGCGTATCTCACCGAGGCCGAGCTCGCGGCTTATCGCGCCGGAGCACCCGCTGGCAGAACGGGCCCGGCCGCGCGGACCGCGGCCGCCGCGGACCGCGCCACCGGTAACCCTGGCCCCGCGGCCGCAGGTTCCCTTGATCCAACTGACACTGCGGCCGACGGCGACGGCGTCGCCAGCCCGAGCCTGGTCCGCTCCAGCGGAGTGATGGCACTCGGCACCCTGGCCTCGCGCGTGACCGGCCTGCTCCGCAGCGTTGTGCTGGTCTACGCGATCGGTGTCACGGCGCTCGGCGACTCCTACAACTACGCCAACACGCTGCCGAACACCGTCTACAACCTCGCCATCGGCGGCATTCTCACATCCGTGATCGTTCCGCTGCTGGTCAGCGCTGCCAAGCGAGACAGTGATCGCGGCGAGAAATACGACCAGAGGATGTTCACGCTGGTCACGATCGTGCTGTTCGCGATCACGCTGGCCGCGACGCTCGCCGCGGCGCCGATCGCTCACCTGTACGACCCGAAGGCCACCGGGAGCACGCACCACGTTCTGGTGATCTTCGCCTACTTCTTCATCCCGCAGATCTTCTTCTACGGGATCAGCTCGCTGGCCGGCGCGATCTTGAACGCCCGTGGCCACTTCGCCGCGCCGATGTGGACGCCAGTGGTGAACAACATCGTGGTACTGATTGTGGCCGTCGCCTTCATGGCGGTCGCGGGGAAGAGCGCGACCGTTAACAACATCACGCCGTTCGAGGTGCGCCTGCTCGGCGTCGGCACCACGCTCGGGATCGTGGCCCAGACTGCTGCGCTGATCCCGGCGCTGCGCCGGGTCGGTTTCCGCTGGCGGCCGCGGTTCGACTTCCGGCGTGCCGATGTGGCCGAGATCAGCCGGATGGCCGGCTGGATGTTGGGCTATGTCGTGACCACCCAGGTCGCCTTCCTGATCACCTCCAGAGTCGCGTCCTACGCGAACAACTCGGGGCGGGGTTTCGCCGCCTACAGCAACGCCTGGATGCTGTTCCAGCTGCCCTACGCGATCGTCGGCATCTCCGTGATCACCGCGCTGCTGCCGCGGATGAGCGCGCACGCCGCCGATCGCCAGTACCACCTGGTCCAGTCCGATTTCTCGACCGGCGTGCGGCTCGGATCAGTCATCGTGGCGCCGGCCGCGCTGGTGCTTGCCGTCCTCGGGCCATCGCTGGCGGAGGTCCTGCTCGGCTGGGGTGCCACCAGCGGCCGCGAGGCCAGGTACCTTGGCCTGGTCTTCTCCGTGTTCACCCTCGGCCTGGTCCCGTACATGATGTTCCAGCTGCTGCTGCGGGTCTTCTACAGCCTGCACGACAGTCGCACGCCGGCCCTGATCGGCGTGGTGACGATGATCACCAACGTCGCGGCCAACCTGATCGCGCTCGCAGTGTTCCCGGCTACTCAGCTGGTGGCGGCGCTCGGCATTGGCTTCGGGCTGGCGAATACGGTCGGCAGCGTCCTGGGCTGGATCGTGCTCAGCCGGCGGCTGGGCGGGCTGGCCGGGCACGAGATCGGCGGCAGCCTGCTGCGGATGAACGTCGCGGCGGTGCCGGCCGCGCTGTTCGCCCTCGCGGTGACCGTGATGATCACCGGCGTCTTCTCGACCGGCAAGGTCGCGGCAGCCGCGGTGGTGACTTTCGGCGGGGGCGGTGCTCTGCTGTTCTATGTGATGTTCGCCAAGGCCGCACGGGTCACCGAGCTGACCGACCTGACCGGAATGGTCCGGTCCCGGCTTGGCCGGTGATGGTACCGCCGCTGGTCAGCCTGGGCTTTTTTGCGGTCGGCTGAAGGTCTCCGGCTGGTAACGGTTTGCGGCGCGGTAGGGTGGCAGCGGAATACCCGGGCATGTTGTACCGCATCATTGTTTTGTCCGGACCGCCGACCAGTTCCGGCATCGGGAGGGAAGCGTCGAGAGCCCGCTCCAGCTAGGCGCCAGTGAGCAATGACCACGTACACCTCTGAGCCAGGCACCAGGCTCGGCGGGCGTTACCGGCTTGAAGACCGGATCGCCGCGGGCTCTGGCTGGGCTGCGTGGAAGGCGATCGACGAGACGCTGGCTCGCGCGGTCACGGTGTTCACCTTCGCTCAGGGATTCCCGCGGGTCGCTGAGGTGGTTACCGCTGCCCGGGCCGCAAGCAGGCTCACCGATCCCCGCCTGGCGCAGGTCTTCGACGTCGAGGATGCCTGGGATCGGGCCTACATCGTGATGGAATGGGCGGCCGGCGAGACACTCGACGACCTGCTCTCCCAGGGCCCGCTCGAGCCGTACCGAGCCGCCCAGATGATCGCCGAGGCCGCGGCCGCGCTCTCGTCAGCGCATGCGGCCGGCATCGCGCACATGTGCCTGGTTCCCGGCTCGCTCCGGTGGAGTCAGACCGGCGAGGTCAAGGTAGTAGGCCTCGGCATTGACGCCGCGTTGTCCGGCGTCTATGCCGACGACCCGGTCATCGCCGACACTCAGGGGCTCGGCCGGCTGCTCTATGCGGCACTGACCGGACACTGGCCGGGCCAGGACTACCCGACGCTGCCACCAGCGCCGATCGCGGACGGACAGCCGTGCAGTCCGCGGCAGGTGGTGGCCGGGGTGCCGCTGGTGCTCTCCGACCTCACCTGCCGAGCACTGCAGCTGCGCACCCGGGACAGCGGAGCACCGGTTACCGTGCCCGATCAGCTGGCCCGCGCACTTGTGGCGGCCCTGCCCCCGGCACCGGTCCCGCCAGCCCTGCCGCAACGATCCGAAAAGGCAAGGTATCCCTCGGCTCCGTCCCGTGATCCTTACTGGCCAGACGGGGCCGGCTAGGCTGGCCCGAGGGTGCAGGCTGGCCGGCCGGATCCGGCGGGCAGAATCGCTCGTGGCAGTCCGAAGATCAGGACCGACCGGTTGGGCCAGAACGCCGCCGGGACCGGCCCGGTCGGCCCACCGGCTTCGGTCGGCGTGGCGCATCATCAGCGGGGCTCGGTCGGCTCGCTGGATCGGCGGGCCTCGGCCGACTCGCCGGATCGATTCCCCTGGGCAGGCGCGGCGGAGCGACCGATCAGTCCCCGCACCGCCGGCCTCCCGTCCGAGCCGGGCTTCGCTCCCGCGTGACGGCTGTCAGCCTGGCGGCGGGCGGCCTGCTGGTGCTTGCCGCTATCGCGGCCTTCACGCTCTGGCCCCGCCACGGCGGCCCGCAGACCGACCATCCCAGTGGGAAGCCAACCGGGCCTGCCCGGTCCGTCATCACCACCCTTAAGCCAGTGGGAGCGACCGGGTTCGATCCCTTGACCAGGGGTGACACCAGCAACGAGAACACGCAGTATGCCCGTTACTCGATCGATAACAGCCTGCAGTCCGCCTGGCAGTCGCAGTGGTATCGCAGTGCTGAGTTCGGCGGCCTCAAGGCCGGCTCCGGGCTGCTCATCGACATGGGCAAGCCGGTCAGGTTCAGCACAGTGACCGTCCTGTTCGGTCCGATCCCAGGAGCCAATGTCAAGCTGCTGGTCGGCAACAGCAGCGAGCGCAGCCCGGCCAACCTCTCCGCCATGGCGACCGTTGCCTCGGCGAACGACGTCAGCGGGCAGGTGACCTTCCATCCCGCCGGGTCGGCGACCGGCCGCTATCTGGTGATCTGGTTTACCCAGCTGCCGCGCAAACCTGGCTCGCACAGTTGGTGGATGGCTGAGATCTTCAATGTCGTGGTCAAGGGAAGTGGCTGACCAGCTGACTGGTTCCGGCCAACTGGTGAGGTTCCGGACCTGGCCACGAGTGGCGGCGAGCTAAGCTACCTAAGACCGGTTCAGGTCAGCCGGGCCTGACCCGGAGGATCGGCGTTGTCGTCCGCGGAAACGACAGCTGGCGCGGGCCGCTGCCGACACAGACCGGGAGACGTGACGGAAGCGCAAGATTCGGGTAGCGGGACCGGACGTTCCTGGCCGGGACGGCACAGAGCTCCCGAGGCCAGGCCCGCAGCCAACCAGGCGGACGCCGATCCCGGCGCATCCCGCGATGCCGAGCCCTCCGATACCGAGTCGTTCGATGCTAAGCCGTCCAACGCTGAGCCGTCCGATGCCGAGCTGCTGCGACGGCATGTCGCTGGCGATCCTGATGCGTTCGGGAAGCTCTTCCTCCGGCACCGGGATCGGCTCTGGGCGGTAGCTGTTCGTACTCTGTCCGATCCGGAAGAGGCCGCCGACGCGCTGCAGGACGCGATGATCTCTGCGTTCAGGCGCGCCGGGAGCTTCCGCGGTGAGTCTGCCGTGACCACCTGGCTGCACCGGATCGTCGTCAACGCCTGCCTGGACCGGATGCGCCGCCGGGCCGCCCGCCCCACGGTCAGCGGGAGTGACGAACGATTGCTCGACGCGGTCGCCGCCGACGCTTCGGTGCCTGACCCGTCCTCGGACAGCGACATCTCCCTGGACGTGATGGCCGCGCTGCGGCAGCTGCCACATGACCAGCAGGTCGCACTGGTGCTCGTGGACATGCTCGGATATCCGGTCGGAGAAGCCGCCGCCGTGCTCGGCATCTCGCAGGGCACGATCAAGAGCCGCTGCGCACGGGGTCGGGCGCGGCTGATGCCCAGGCTTTCCTACTTGCGCCAGCCGGAGGGACGGCTGCAATCAGGCGTGCCGGTTCAACCCGCCTCGCCCGGGCCTCCTCGCAAGCCAGGACAGAGCGTTAGGAACCGATCAGCTGCCGGAGCCGTCCTACCTACGCAGGAGGGGGGTGACGAGGGACCATGACCCGCCATATTGGTGCCGATGTGCTGGCCAGCTATCGCGAGGGCGAAGTCGGGCGCCGTAAGGCGGCCAGGATCCGCGCCCATCTGGCTGGCTGTGCGAGATGCTCGGCTGTCAACTCAGATCTTGCCGCAGTCTCGAGTGTGCTGGCCGGCGTGCAGCTGCCGCCTATTCCCGACCGGCTGGCGACGCGCATCCAGAGCGCGCTGGCGGCCGAATCGGCAAGCCGAGCCACCCAGTCCGCGGTCCTGGCAGCCGCGGCATCGAAGCCTGGTGCGGCTGCTGCTGATGCACCGCAGCCAGCCGAGATACCCGGACGGCCGGACTTGCCCGAGCGGGCCAGGCGTTCGCGGCGGCCGGGGCGGCCCGACCTCACATCCCCGCTCGTGCTCCGGACGCTTGCTGCCGCGGGAGCGGTCGTGCTAGTAGCGGGCGGCAGCTACCTGCTCGCCTCAGGATCGAGTCCGTCATCGTCTGAACCGCGAACCGCCGGAAATCCCCGGCCGCTGCCCGCTGGCGGCGTCGCGCCGGGAAGCGCCGAGCACCAGGGCGTCACTTTCGGGCTACCGTACCGGCGGCAAGGGACGGTCGCCACTACGGCAGCACTGACCTCGAACGTCGACTTCGAGCGAGCCACGCTCGGATCCCAGGTCCGCCGGCAAGTTGCCAGCACTTCGCCAAAATTCAACTCGGGGATCAGCCCGCTACCGGCGGGCCCCGACTCTTCGGCCTCTCCGGCGAGCACCGGAACTAGCGCGGTGCTCAGCGGAGTCAACGTCCCCGAACTCGAGGCCTGTGTGACGCTGGTGGCCGCCGGCCGTGACGTCTTGCTCGTGGAAGTGGCTCGCTATCAGGGCGATCCAGCGACGATCATCGTTCGCGTGCAATCGCCTGCCGCTAAGACGCTCGACATCGTCGTGGTCGGCAGGGCTTGCTCGGGCACCAACGCCGCCGTCATCACCGAGGTCATGGTTCCGGCCAGCTGAGCGCCACCGGCGGGAATCTGGCAGCCCCCGGATCCGTTGACGCCGGTGCAGTTCTACGAAGGAGTAGCGAGAAGTGACCGACGTGCGCGATGTCATCGTCATCGGCTCTGGGCCAGCTGGCTATACTGCGGCGCTGTACGCAGCGCGAGCACGGCTGAGCCCGCTGGTCTTCGAGGGATCGGTGACGGCGGGCGGAGCGCTGATGAACACCACCGAGGTAGAGAACTTCCCCGGCTTTCCCGACGGCATTCTCGGACCTGATCTGATGGACTCGATCCGCAAGCAGGCAGAGCGGTTCGGGACTGAGCTGATCGCCGATGACGTAGTCGAGGTCGATCTGGCGGCCACGCCCAAGGTAGTGAAGACCGCCGACGCCGTCTATCTGGCCCGCGCGGTCATCATCGCGACCGGCTCCAGTTACCGCGAGGTCGGTGTACCCGGTGAGAAGCGCCTATCCGGCCATGGCGTCTCCTGGTGCGCTACGTGTGACGGCTTCTTCTTCCGCGAGCAGGACATAGCCGTGATCGGCGGCGGGGATTCGGCTATGGAAGAGGCGACGTTCCTGACCAGATTCGCGCGCTCGGTCACGGTGATTCACCGCAGGGACGCGCTGCGGGCTTCGAAGATCATGCAGGATCGTGCCATGTCCGATCCCAAGATCCGGTTCTGCTGGGACACTGAGCTAGTCGAGGTCCTCGGCGAGGACCGGGTGACCGGGCTGCGGATCCGCAACGTCAAGAACGACACGGAGAGCACACTGCCGGTGACCGGCATCTTCGTCGCGATCGGTCACGATCCGCGCAGTGACCTATTCACCGGCCAGCTGGCCGTCGACGCCGATGGCTACCTGCTGGTGGATCAGCCCTCAACCCGCACCGCGATCGCGGGCGTCTTCGCCGCGGGTGACGTGGTCGACCGGAACTACCGCCAGGCGGTGACGGCGGCGGGCACCGGGTGCGCGGCGGCATTGGATGCCGAACGATGGCTGGCAGATCAGGACGCCTGAGCTTGTTGAAGCCTGCGGGCTCACCAGCCCGCAGGAGCACGCATTCCAAAGTACGGAAGGAGTCAGGAAAACGTGAGCGCAACCAAGGCAGTGACGGACGCCAGCTTCGAGGCTGATGTGCTGATGAACTCCAAGCCCGTCCTGGTGGACTACTGGGCGGAGTGGTGCGGTCCTTGCCGGCAGGTCGCTCCGGTGCTCGAGGAGATCGCACGAGAGTTCGGCAGCAAGATCGATATCGTGAAGCTGAACGTGGATCAGAATCCGTACGTCGTGCAGAACTACGGCATCATGAACATCCCGACCCTGAGCGTCTTCAAGAACGGCCAGGTCGTGAAGCAGATCGTCGGCGCCAAGCCCAAGGCAGCGCTGCTGCGCGAGCTTGCGGACTACATCTCGTAGCGGTCCCGAGCAGCCGTGCCCTCGGTCCTCGGTGGTGCTGTCCAGGTCGTGCTGTCCGGGTGGTGCTGTCCGGGAACCACGGCAGGCTGCCGACCGAGGTCCATGACATCCTTCCCCCGAACCGTCCAATGGTCTGCTCCGCAGGGCTCGTTCAGGCCTGGTTGGTCGTCTCGGGCGCTGCCGCCAGTGCAGCGGAGCGAAGTCCGTCTCGGGCGCTGGGCCCGCTTCGCAGGTGTCGTCGTGAGCCACTGCCAGGTCGTGAGCCACTGCCAGCGCCTCGCGAGTACGGAGTTCATCGAAGACGCGCGGCAGCGGTTAGTAGCGTGAACTGGCTCTCAAGACTGTCCGGAGTGCACATGGCAGTAGTTCTTCGTCGAGCAAACTCGGCGTCAAGGTAGCTTGACGCCGACTTTGGGGTCTGCTCTCTGCGAACGAGTCGCCTGTGCGACCGAACAGCCGACGTCAGGCCAGTCGCAGCGACCGCTCAGGACTCATCGAGCCAAGCAGCCTCTCCAGCGCCACCTCGACGTCTTCGCGCCAGGACATGGCCGTCTTGACCTCCAGCCGCAGCCGCGGATAGCGCAAATGCGGCCGTACCGTCTTGAAGCCAACCGCCAGCAGGTAGTCGGCGGGCATCATGCAGCCGAGTCGGTCTGGCTTGAGGTCGCCGAAGGCCTCGACCGCCCTGATACCGCGTCGGCTCAGATCCTTGACCAGGCCCTGCACGAGCATCCGGCCGAGTCCTCCGCCGGTGAACTCGGACAGGATGTTCGCGGTCATCAGCAGCACGGCATCGGCGCTGACGGGACTGGTAGGAAACGCCACTGATCTGGGCACGTAAAGAGGCGGCGCATACAGCATGTAGCCAGCCGCCACGCCATCGACGTAGACGATCTTGCCGCAACTCCCCCACTGCAGCAGGACTGTCGAGACCCAGGACTCTTTCTCGAGCGCAGGATCTCCGACCTCCAGGGCCCGCGCCTGGCTAACCGGATCCAGTTCCCAGAAAATGCAGCGCCGGCATCGCGTCGGAAGGTCATCAAGATTGTCCAGCGTGATACTCGCAAGGCGGCGGGACACCGGGCACCTCTGTTACGAACGACCTCGGCGGGGCGGATGGCCGGCGACAGGGGCGACAGGATTGCCCTAACAACATCCTTGAACGTCCCCTACGTCCACTCCGGCAATGCCATCGTACCCACCTCTGCTGCCCGGCTGCGGGCAATGCCGCAGACCTGTCCGGTCGGCCCTATCGTCCGGACGGTCAAGGTGCGGAACCAGTTGCTGGTAGAAAACCGCTATGACGGAACTCGCGTGCCTGATGCTAAATAGGGACAATCCGGCCGACACCGCTGCTTTCTACCGCGCACTCGGCTTTTTACCGCGCACTCGGCGTCGACCTGGTAGACGAGGACCATGGGGACGGGTTCCTGCATTGCGCCACCGACCTGGCCGAGGTTCATTTCGCCGTCCTGGACGCCGCCATAGGGCGAGCGGGCGACTCAGCGTTCCGGCAGGCGGGCCGTCGTTTGTCGGCTTCTACTTTGGCTCGCTGGAAGATTCACACGCCGCTGTCGAGGCGATGGCTGCGCCGGTGATTCTCGGCCACCAGTCCCGTGAGTGGGGCTGCCGCGTCGTGGTCGCTGGTCCTGACGGCCGGGCGGTGGAGATAAACCAGCGGCACCACTGCACGGGAGCTCGGCTGTCGTGAGCGGCTATGTGGTGACCGACAGCGTCGCCCGATCGCAGCCGCTGGCGGAGGCCGCGTCACACCCAGCGCGGTTTGCGGTAGGACAAGCAACATCACCCGACGACTTCCTCCTCCGGTACCTGGGGACACTGTTCCGCGGCTCTTGATGACGGCATCTTCTGCTTCTGCTTCTGCTTCTGCGCGATCTTCTGCGCGCGGTCTCTGCTCAGTGGCCAGGCGGTCCCGGCATTCGGGACCTGTCGTCGTGCTCGCTACCCTGGGCCGGTGACGAATCGACGCAAGAGCTTCGGCAGCGACAATCATTCGGGCGCACATGCCGAGGTTGAGCGCGCTATCGCGGAGGCCAACACCGGCGACGCCGTCGCATACGGCGATGACAGATGGACGGCGAGCGCGGCTGAGCAGCTATGCCAGGCCTTCGGTGCTAGTGGCGCGTTCTTCGTCTTCAACGGCACCGCAGCGAACGTCCTCGGCATTAGCTTGCTGCTACGACCGTTCGACGCGGTGATCTGCGCTGAGTCTTCGCACCTGAATGTCGACGAGTGCGGTGCCACCGAGCGTGTCCTCGGAAACAAACTGCTCACCGTCGCGACGCCGGACGGAAAGCTAACCCCTGAACTGATCATGTCCCGCCTGACCGGACGAAATGACGAGCACCGAGCCCAGCCGCGGCTGGTCGAGATCGCCCAGGTAACCGAGGCCGGGACCTGCTACACGCTGAACGAGCTTGGCCGATTGCGCGACTTCTGCCAGGCAGAAGGCCTGCGCCTCTACGTGGACGGCGCCCGGCTGGCCAATGCCGCAGCCTACCTGGACTGTGATCTGGCCGACCTGTCCGCCCACGCCGACGTGCTGAGCTTCGGCGGCACTAAGAACGGTGCTATGGCGGCCGAGGCTGTGATCGTGATGCACCAGGGCCTAATGGCCAGCGTTCCGTTCCTGCGCAAACAGCAGATGCAGCTTAGCTCGAAGATGCGTTTCATCTCCGCGCAGTTCTCGGCGTTGCTCGAGGACAAGCTCTGGCTGCGCAATGCTCAGCACGCCAATTCAATGGCGCAGCGCCTAGCTGCTGGCCTCGCAAAGATTCCTGAGGTGACGCTGCGCTATCCGGTCCAGTCCAATGCGGTCTTCGCTGCACTTAGCCAGGAACGCATCGCTAGCTTGCAGCGGGACTGGGTTTTCTACCTCTGGAACGCGGCAGAGAGCGTTGTTCGCTTGATGACTGCCTTCGATACGACCCACGACGATGTCGACGCCCTCATCGCGGCCATTGATGCCAGCGGCTGACGGAGCTGGCAGCCGCGTCCGGGCTGGCAGCCGCGTCCGGGCGTCCTGCGTGCGGGGCGGTTAGCCGAGCGAGTCCCTTGCGTTGGAGCATCTGCGTTTCACGTGAAACCCAGCTTGGCTCAAGTTAGTGCACACCGTGCTCCGGTAGCGCAAGCGTGATCGAGGTCTGGGTGGCGTCAGTCAGGCTTTCGGGCTAGGTCGTAGGCGAAACTCACGGTCTCGGTGAAGGCACCGCCGTTGCTATGCGGGCCGAGCCTGGCTTCGAGGTCGGCATCGAACGCGGCAGCCTGGTCACCGAGTACGTTGTCCGGGAGGAACGATGTCGACCGGATGAGCCCAGCCAACTCCGGCAGGGTCCAGCGGTGCTCGATGGCGAACTCATGACGTATGGCCAGCCCAAATCCTGCGTCGGATAGCACCTGGGAATCGGGTCTGCGCTGCCGCGCCAGGTCCCAGCCAGCCGGGACCCTGTGCTCGGCGCCGAGCGCCGTCATCCCACCTGTCCAAGGTGGCGGCGAGTGTTTGCTGCCAGCCTTCCTCACCTGTCCATGGCCCGGACGACCAGCCCCGGACGACCAGCACAGCGCCAGGTGCCCGCCCGGCTGGAGCCAGCCGAGGATCCGGCTAGCGACCAGATCTCGGTCAAGCCGGTGGAACGCGTTGCCGATGACGGCCAACTCGAAGTACTGCGGCTCGGCGCGAAAGGTCTCGGCGCTCGACACGACTCGACACGATAGGCCGGAAATTCCGTGCACCTCCGGCGGCCGCCTTGGCCCGGACCACGTCCACCATGTCCGGTTCCTGGTCCACAGCCCACACTTCGGGGAACCACTGGCACAGCGGGAAGGCGAGCTGGCCAGTCCCGCAGGCCAGATCCAGCAAGCGCCCGCGCCCGGAGACCTTGGCGCTCCGGACCAGATCTTCGATCATCGCTTCCGGATAAGCCAGCCGGTACCGGTCGTAGTCCCCCTGCCGTTCCGCCGTACAGATCAACCGAGAACCGCGCCTCGTCATCCACCGGGCTCAGCCCTTCCAGGCGACGCTTTCGGGCACGGGGCATGGAATCAGCAAGGTTACTGCCAAGCCGACCTCCAGCCGCACGCCCGCACCCCCGGAGAGTAGTGCGCAGATTCACTCACCGTTAGTTCACTCACCGTTAGTTCACTCACCGTTAGCCGAAAGATCGCAGGTCAGCACGTTACGCTCGCAATAAGTCCATGATCGTGAGCCAACTCGGGTAGCCGAGCGAGTCCCTTGCGTTGGAGCATCTGCGTTTCACGTGAAACATCGATGCTCGGGCGTGGACGACAAGCGAGCGCGGGCTGACACACCCAAGCCCGTACGCTCGGTCTCCCGCGTTGCCTGGAGCCCCAGGCTTCGGGAGCGCCGGCTCCGGCTCCGCTAGCGCCAGCTCCACTAGCGTCTGACCATTACCAGAAACTAGGCGGTCCGGCCCGTCGGCCAGTCTGGTGAGATGGTCTTGACGATGCGGTCCAGATCATCGAGTGATGCGAACTCAACGACGATCTTCCCCTTGCGCTGGCCCAGCTCCACCTTCACCCGGGTGTCCAGCACATCCGATAGCCGACTCGCCAGGTCCTTGAGACCCGGAGCGACCGGCTGGCGGCGAGTCGGCTGGCGTGGCGACTTGCCCGGATCCACCCCCAGGGCGACGATCTCCTCGACGGCGCGGACTGACAGGCCTTCCGCGACGATCCGGTGGGCCAGCCGTTCCTGTGCCTGCGGATCATCAACCGCGAGGAGAGCACGGGCGTGACCAGCACTCAGCACTCCGGCAGCCACCCGGCGCTGGACGCCCGGCGGCAGGTTCAGTAGCCGGATCGTGTTGGTGATGTGCGGTCGCGAGCGACCGATTCGGCGAGCCAGGTCCTCATGAGTGGCCGCGAAGTCATCGAGGAGCTGCTGGTAGGCCGCCGCCTCTTCTAGCGCGTTCAGCTGCTGGCGATGCAGGTTCTCGATCAGTGCGTCCCTGAGCATGTCGTCGTCAGCGGTGTCCCGGACGATCGCTGGTATGGCGCTGAGCTCAGCCAGTTGGCATGCCCGCCACCGTCGTTCACCCATGACGATCTCGTAGCGGTCAGTCGCGGCCCGGCGGACCACGACGGGTTGCAGCAGGCCGACCACCCTGATCGAGGCTGCTAGTTCGGCGAGCGATTCCTCATCGAAGATCTGCCTCGGCTGGCGCGGGTTAGGCGCGATGGCGCTTACCGGTATCTCGTCGAAATAGGCGCCGGTCACAGCCCTCAGGTGCACCGGGCTCGCCTGATCCAGACCCGCTGCCCGCGGGTCACCGACGGGCGCGCTCGCCAGGCCCGCCGGCGCGGTAGGTATGAGGGCACCCAGCCCCTTGCCCAGTCCTCGCCTCTGCTGCGACATCCTGCCTCTCCCTGCTGCGGTCACCAGTCCCGACGCGGACCGATAGACGACGGCTGCGACCGACGTCCGGCGAGCCGGTGTGGGCTCCATCCTGCCAGGCAGAACTGGGCCACGGATCTGATCTGACGATGCCCTGTGGACAAACGCACCTCGAAGAACGATCAGATCACCATTCCTTGTTCGGTGTACCCGGCCGCGCAAACCCGCCGGCCGACCCGGCCGATCTGGACAAACGCTGCCCGACCGGACAGGCACAGGTCCACCGGGAACGGGCGCGGGCAAACCCCGCGGGCAACCTGGCGACACGGGCGAACCAAACCGGCGCCGCACCCGAGAGAATCCGACCTGTGCCGTGCCGACCAACACGGCACCGCGGCCGCGCTGCAGCCAACCCGGCGGACGGCCTACGACGACGTGGCTTTGGTGTTCCTGAACGCCATCTCTCGTGCCGCCTCCAGGTAGGCAAGCGCGCCACTGGATCCGGGATCGTAAGTCATAACCGACTGGCCATAACTCGGTGCCTCAGACACCCGAACGCTGCGCGGGATCACCGAAGTCAGCACCAGATCTCCGAAGTGGCTCCTGACTTCATCAGCCACCTGCGAGGCGAGCCTGGTCCGGCTGTCGAACATCGTCAGCAGAATGGTGCTGACCGTCAGGCCAGGGTTCAGGTGACTCCTGACTAGCTCAACCGTCCTGAGCAGCTGTTCCAGCCCCTCAAGTGCGTAGTACTCGCACTGAATCGGAATCAGCACCTCGGGTGCCGCCACCAGCGCATTGACTGTCAGCAGGCCAAGAGACGGCGGGCAGTCGATGAAGATGTAGTCCAGCTCCGATGCGTCATACTCGGCCACGGCGCGGGACAACCTGGCCTCTCTTGCCACTACCGGCACGAGTTCTATCTCTGCCCCAGCCAGATCGATTGTGGCCGGAGCACAGTACAGCTGCGGGAATCCCTGCACCGGGCGCACGACTTCGGCCAGGGACCGTCTTTCGACGAGCACGTTGTAGATCGACGCCGTGCCAGACCGGTGCTCCACGTCGAGCGCGGTTGACGCATTGCCCTGCGGGTCCAGGTCCACCACAAGCACCCTGGAACCATGCATAGCCAGGCTCGCCGCTATGTTGACGGCCGTTGTGGTCTTTCCGACGCCGCCCTTCTGGTTGGCGATCGTCAGGATCCGGCACGACCGAGGACGCGGCCACGACTGACCACCCGCGCGCGCGTTCATCGCGGCCTGCGCCGCTCGCGCAATCGGCGTATCCGCCGATGTGTCCCGCGCAACAGGAATGGCCACGATGTCCTCACTCTCACCCGCGACAGCGCTCAGCGCGCCGCTCAGCGCGCCGGAATACGTACCCGCGATCATAGGGCCGTCTGGCCGATCCAGCGTCCGCCCGACGCCAACCGGGAGCTCGCCGGACCAAGTGCCGACTGGTGGTCTCGGAGCTGCCTGATCCGGCTCTAGTCGCTTGGGCAGGCTTGCCGTCAATCCGGATCCTGTCGGCGCACTCGGGGCAACCACGTCACCCCGATCGCCCACCTGCCCGGGGTCTCCGGTCTGCCACTTGCTCGTCTCGGCGCCAGGTGGCAATCCCCAGCCAGAACGTTCATCGCCGGGCCACCCGGTGCCGCCAGAGTTGCCAGACACGCCGGTCTGTCTCCCGACCGACTCCCTGCCGTCCGACCAGTCAGCGGCATCGACTGCCGCCGGGACGTGTGTCTCGCCCGCACGATGGGCCGACTCGCGATCCTGAACCCACACCGCCTCCGGATCGGACTCGGTGTACTCCGGATTACGTGCCCTAGCCGGATGCGGACTGGCCTCGCGCGGGCCATCCGCACTGACTGTCGCCTCCGGGCCGATCTCCGAAGACCTGGCCTCACCCGCTGCGCGCTGGACCGACTCAGCTGGCTCCATCTGCTCAGCTGGCTCCGCCTGCGCCGACGAGCTGACATCGGGCAGCGACCAGACATGCCGACGCCACCGTGATGCGAACGGCTCCGCATCAACAGGCCTCGCGGACCCGGCGGGCTCCGCAAGCCCAGCAGGCTCCGCAAGCCCAGCAGGCTCCGCAAGCCCAGCAGGCTCCGCAAGCCCAGCAGGCTCCGCAAGCCCAGCAGGCCCTGCAAGCCCAGCAGGCCCTGCAAGCCCTACCGGCTGCTCAGACCGTTCAGATGCCATAGGACTGTCAGATTCCACGAAGTCTCCAGGCTCCGCCGATCCATCCGGCTTCGAGGCGCGCTGGTTGATCTCCTCCTCCTCGCCAGATGCCAGGAGCACCTGCGGCGGCGATACCTGACCAGCTACCGCGAGCGTTTCACGTGAAACATCATCACACCCCAATTGCACCCATTGCCCGGCTTCAACCGAACCTAGACTCTGGTTCGGCCTCCCGGGATCCCTTACGCCAGCTGCGCGAGTACTGGGGGGCCAACCGATGCCCTCTTGTCGCTCCGCCACGGCTGTTGGCCTATCCAGCGGCGGCAGCGCCCCGCGCCGCTTTTCCTCGGTCGGACCTACCGCCTCGCTCCTGACATCAGGTTGACCACCTGGCCGCGATGTCGCGCCGACAGATGACGTCACCGCGGATTCCGGCCAACCTAGGCCTTTCCACCCGCCAAGATCCTGCCCACCCAGAGCCGGCCCGCCAACATCCGGCCCACCCGGCCCACCCGGCCCACCCAGAGCCGACCCACCCAGAGCCGACCCACCCGCATCGAGTTGGTCACGGTCGCCAACGTCCCGGCCGCGCACCTCACCGGAGAAGACCGGCTCCGGCCAACCCAGCTCCGGCCAACCCAGGCCAACGCCGCCGCCCGGCGCTTCCGCCGACCGGGGAAGGTCATCGTCCTGCGGCCATCCCAACCCGATTGCAGCACTCATAATCTGCGCACGCCCCCTCGCGCGGTCCAACCTACGGCGCCCAGCATGCGACTATCCATCCCGATGAGCCGTTGCGACGTGCGTCCAGGCCCCCGCCCCGGCAAATTCAGCCTGAACAGCCCTCATGCCCGCAACAGTCCAACGAGCCGTCGCATCTGCCGGCACCCATACCGCGACCGCCTCCCGTTTGGCGACGAGCCGCCAGCCGTTGGCGACCAGCAGCGAGCCGACAGGGTCGCCTCGTCCCGGCAGTCGGCCACATCACTATTAGCCTAAGCGGACCGACTTCGATCCGGCAGCTAGCGGCCTGGACCTGCTCCCTATTCCGTGTCGCGGCTCTTCCTAGGTCGGTCGCTGCTTCACCGATCGCTGCTTCCTATGCCGCTGCTGGCCTTGACCACCACCGGCAGCGGCAAAGCGGATCACGGTTACCGGCTGGCTGATCCGTCCGGTCCCGGCGACGACTAGCTCGGCACCGGTCACTCCCAGACGCCGCAGTAACGGGCGGGCCTGGTCCAGTTCTTGCGCCGCTGTAGCGCCTTTTATAGCCAGCACCAGACCGCCGGGCCTTGCCAACCCTGTCGCCATCGCCGCCAGCCGATCCAGCCTCGCCACGGCGCGAGCCGTCACCACGTCGGCACCAATCTGGCCAGCAAGTTCCTCCGCCCGACCGCGACGGATCTGCACATTGGTCAGTCCGAGCGCTGCCACGCATTCCTGCAGAAAGAGCGTGCGACGCGCCATCGGCTCAACCAGGATCACTTGCACCTTCGGCAGCAGCATCGCCAGCACGATTCCGGGCAGCCCGGCACCAGACCCCAGATCAGCCAGCAGACTAGGTGACGGAACCAGCTCGGCCACCACCGCGCTGTTCAGCAAGTGCCGCTCCCAGATCCGGCCAGTCTCGGCCGGTCCGATCAGCCCGCGCTGCACACCAGGTCCGGCTAGCAGCGCCGCATAAGCCTCGGCGACCGGCAGCATGGAACCGAAGATCTCACGCGCCGCTTCAGGAGGTGCCTCGACCCTAGGAGGTGCCTCCATCCCAAGAGGCGCCCCGGCCTCAGGAGATGCCCCGGCCTCAGGAGGTCCCAGGGCACCGCATGGGGCAATCTCAGGTGGCAGGAAGAACAACCACCCTGCGGTCAGGATCGATGCCCTCCGACTCGCTGCGCAGTCCCGCAGCGGCGATCGCATCGTGCACGATCTTGCGCTCGAACGCGTTCATGGCCCCGAGTGCCCTGGGCTCGCCGGTTCGCTTCACTTCCTCGGCCGTCTCGGTGCCGAGATCGGTCAGCTCCAGCCGACGCTGCGCGCGGTAACCGCCGATATCCAGCATCAGCCGGGTACGGCCGCCGGTCTGGCGGTGCACGGCGAGTCGGGTAAGTTCCTGCAGTGCCTCGAGCACCTCGCCACGGGCGCCGACCAGCTCGTCAAGCGTCGCGCCGACCACGGAAACCACGGCACGGTCCCCGTCGACATCCATATCGATGTCGCCATCTAGGTCCGCGACGTCCAGCAGTCCCTCGACGTAGTCGGCCGCGATCTCGCCCTCAAGCTCAAGATCTGCCAGGCTCGGCCGGGCAGGCTCGTCAGCCTCCTCGGCTTGCTCGGCCAGATCCTCGGGAGCACCGGGCTCCGCGAGACCCTCGGACACCGCCTCCTCCGGCTCCGCCAGCACGTTCTCCCCTTGGCTCACGACAAGCTCCTCCTACGTCAGGTACCCGCCATTTCACCAGCACCAAGCCCGGTGCGCGAACCGTCATCAGGTCCTCAGCGCTTGCCCGTCCGCTTACTGCGGGGCTGCCGCTGCCGCTGCTGCCTGATGAGCTTAGCCTCGGGCTCGGCCGCCGGCGGCGGCTCAGGCTCCGAACGGCCCCTACCGAAGTTTCGCAGCCGACCGGCAACAGACGCAGACCCGTGCCCGTTCGCGGCACCGTTCTTCGCGGCACCGTTCGCCGTCCCGCCCGCCTGCGAGCCATCAGGTCTCGCCGAGCCTTCTGTCTTGGCCGCATCGCCTGCTCCGCCGGCTGCCGCCGGAGAGCCAGCTGACGGAACGCCAGCCGAGCCAGGCTTGCCGTTCGCGCTGCCGCCCGGCGCGCCAGGCCGAGCCGAGGCCGGCTTGCCTGGCGCACCGCCGACCTTGCCAGCCGAGCCGCTGGTTCCGGTCTTGCCCTGGGTCCCGCCCGGCTTGCCCGGCATCCCGCCTGTCCTGCCCGACGCACCGCTAGTTCCGCCGCTAGTTCCGCCGACCGCAGGCCTGGACTTGGCCGCCGGGCCGCTGATCGGCTTATTGCCATCCGGGCCCATCGCCGCCGCGCCGACCGGATACCTGCGCAGCAGCACGAACTGCTGGCCGAGCGTCCACAGGTTGGTGGTGACCCAGTACAGCACCAGCCCGAACGGCCAGTACAGGCCGGTCAGGGCGAACAGCGGCATGATGTACATCATGTACTTCTGCGACTGACCCATCGGGTTGTCCGAGCCCGCCGCCGGCATCATCCCCCGCTTCATGCTCTGCCGCATGGTCAGGTAGGTCGTCCCCATGCTGATCAGGACCGTGATGCCGACCACGACATAGATATGCGGCGCAGTCGCGTGCAGGAAAGTGTCCTTGATCGAGACACCGAAGATCCGGGCCGCATTCGCGTTATCCACAAACGAAGCGGTCAGGTGGTACTTGATCGGCTTCGATGGCTCGGCGATCTGCCGCAGCACGCTGAACAGGGCGAAGAAGATCGGCATCTGCAGCACGACGGGAAGGCAGCCCATCAGCGGGTTGACCCCCGCCTCCTGGTACAGCTTCATCGTCTCCGCGTTGAGCGTCTCCTTGTCGCCCTTGTACTTCTTGCGAAGCTCCTGGATTCGGGGCGTCAACGCCGTCATCGCCCGCTGGGTATGCATCTGCTTGATGAACAGTGGCACCATGATCAGCCGCATCAGCACGACCAGGAGCGCGATCGTCAGTACCCAGGTCACCCCGCTGGTGGCACCGAAGACCGGGCTCAGCAAGGCGTAGATGTGCATGATGACCCAGGCGACCAGGTCGTTGATCGGGTTCAGGATGCTCAACTTGCTAGTTCCCTTGCTCTTCGGTCAGCGGCGTTAGCCTCCGCCGGTGCCAGCGCGCAGCCGTCCGATCGTACTGGCGGAACCGGGTCGAGCCCTCCGGGGTGGAACGGGTGGCAGCGGCCCAGCCGCCGCACCGCCAGCCAGCTGCCCCGGCCCGCGCCGTGCAGCTGGATCGCTTCCAGTGCGTACGCGCTGCACGAGGGATAGAACCGGCACCGTGGCCCGAGCAGCGGGCTCACGAAACGCCGGTAGCCGGAGATCAGCGTGATCAGAAGCCACGCCGGAAATTTCCGCCTGGCCCGATCGGTGCCCATCTCGCTCGGTTCCGTCACACCGCACCACCTTGCCGCTGAAGCAGTGCACCTAGTACCAGGTCCAGCTCAGCGGCCAAGTCCGCCTGGCTTGCAGTCGCGGCCGGAGGATTAGCGCGCAACACAAGAAGGCTACCCCCTGGCAGTGCATGCAGATACCCCAGGACCAGGTGACGCAGCCGCCGACGAACCCGGTTTCGCACCACTGCGGGCCCGACCGCCCGGCTCACGATGAAGCCGACTCTGGCCGGCTCACTGTTTCCCCGCTGAACCAGCAGATGGCCGACCAGCAGCTGGCGCCCGGCCCGGCTCCCGCGTCGGACCGCCGCGGTGAATTCCGGTCTGCGGCGCATCCGGGCAGCCGCCGGCAGCATCGCTGATCACCACTGCGCGGCAGGCACAGTCACCGCCATGCGATCGGGACGGCGCGGGTCACACGCTGACGCGCGCACGGCCCTTGCGGCGGCGAGCGGCCAGCACGGCGCGCCCGGCCCGGGTGCGCATGCGCAGCCGGAAGCCGTGCGTCTTCGCGCGATGGCGGTTGTTCGGCTGGAACGTGCGCTTGCTCACAGGGACTCCAAATCCGGGAGAAAAGCCTTCAGGCCGTCACTATCTGGC
Source organism: uncultured Actinomycetota bacterium (assembly GCA_963850875.1). Taxonomy (GTDB): domain Bacteria; phylum Actinomycetota; class Actinomycetes; order Streptosporangiales; family Streptosporangiaceae; genus Chersky-822. The sequence continues at coordinate 431,074 of CAWKNA010000001.1, read as the reverse complement.
GAGGCGGGCGCGCAGCATTCAGCGCCGCCGGAGTGGCCGGACCTACGAACGCTACGCGGACTGACCGCCGCAGGTCAAACCGGCGATCAGTCCGCGGGCCCGACCATGGCCGTTTGCCGAACGTGCACGCGGTGCCGCCCCTAGGCTGTGGAAAGGTCGGCCAGCTTGTGCGCAATCCCGCCTCCCGGGTGCGGGGATGACCGGCGTCGCACCGCAATGCGGCGTTGCACATGCTGTGGAAAAACCTGTTGAACACGATGTGGGGGGCGCGAGGTGATCGGCCGTGAGTGAACCAGACCTCGCCGAAATCTGGGCCCGGTCGTTGAACGACCTCGCCGAAATGCAGATCGAGCCGTACCAGCGGGCCTGGCTGCAGATGACCAGGCCGCTCGGTCTGGTTGAGAATACAGCGCTGATCGCCACGCCCAACGAGTTCGCCAAGGACCAGCTGGAGAACAGGCTGCGGGCGCTGATCACCAATGCGCTCTCCCGGGAGCTGGGCCGGAGCATCCAGCTCGCGGTGATCATCGACCCTGCGGTCACCGCGTCGCTGCCCTCGCCCGACGAGCCGCAGTCAGCTCCTGAGCCGCTTGGCATCCGGAGGCCATTCGGCACGATGGCCGACGGCTCGGGCGGCCGCACCTCGCCGCAGCTGCCAACGTCAGACCATCCGGGCAGCCTGCAGCATCCCGACGGCCACCTGGATAACGATCCCATCCAGTCCGGTCTGTCCGGTCTGGGTGCCGTGCCCGGGCAGCTGCCGCTGCAGCCAGGCCCCGCCGGACTGCCGCATCTATCGGCGCAACGAACCGCCCATCTCGGTGAGACGGCAGGCATCGGCCACGCCAACGGAGCGGACCAGAGCAGGGGTGCCGCGGCCGGCCAGGCCGAATCCGTCCGCGGCACCGGGTCAAGCGGCACCATTGCGGGCCGCAGCATGCCAGGCCACTCAGGGTCGCTGCCCGGTAATGGCGCGATGCGGCCGACGCAGACCAGGCTCAACCCCAAGTACACCTTCGAGACTTTCGTCATCGGCTCAAGCAACCGGTTCGCGCACGCAGCCGCCGTCGCCGTCGCCGAGGCACCAGCCAAGGCGTACAACCCGCTCTTCATCTACGGCGACTCCGGCTTGGGCAAGACCCACCTGCTGCATGCCATCGGGCACTACGCGCAGAGCCTTTATCAGGGTGTCCGGGTCCGCTATGTCAGCTCGGAAGAGTTCACCAACGACTTCATCAACATGATCAGGGACGGCAAGCAGGACGGCTTCCGCCGCCGCTACCGGGACGTCGACATCCTGCTGGTCGACGACATCCAGTTCCTGGAGAATAAAGAAGGCACGCAGGAGGAGTTCTTCCACACCTTCAACACGCTGCACAACGCGAGCAAGCAGATCGTCATCTCCAGCGACCGGGCGCCGAAGCGGCTGGTGACGCTAGAAGACCGGCTGCGCAGCCGGTTCGAGTGGGGCCTGCTGACCGACATCCAGCCGCCCGAGCTGGAGACCAGGATCGCGATCCTGCGCAAGAAGGCCGTGCAGGACCGGCTCAACGCACCACCGGAGGCGCTTGAGTACATCGCCAGCCGGATCTCCACCAACATCCGCGAGCTTGAGGGCGCGCTGATCCGGGTCAGCGCATTCGCCAGCCTGAACCGGCAGACGGTCGACCTGCAGCTTGCCGAGTTCGTGCTGAAAGACCTCATCCCCGAGGCACAGGGCCCGGAGATCACCGCCGCCACGATCATGGGCCAGACCGCGTCGTACTTCGGCCTGTCCATCGACGACCTGTGCGGCACATCCCGTTCACGGGTTCTGGTCACCGCCCGCCAGATCGCCATGTACCTGTGCCGGGAGCTGACCGACCTGTCGCTGCCCAAGATCGGCCAGCAGTTCGGCGGGCGGGACCACACCACGGTGATGCACGCCGACCGGAAGATCCGGTCCCTGATGGCGGAGCGCCGCTCGATCTACAACCAGGTCACCGAGCTGACAAACCGGATCAAGCAGCAGGCGCTGCCCTCCTGAATCACCGATTACCCATCGTTATCTAATACTCACGCAACGCGGTTCGGGATCACTTTCCGTACACACAGGCTGTGGATGACCTTGTGGATGACCTCGGGATAGCGGGCCGGATCCTGGGGTAATCCTGGGGCAGCCTGGCCCCTCCGCTGGCCGCCTTCGCCGTCCCGTCTACAGGACTGTTCCGGTGCCAGCACGCCGATCCACTCAGGCTGTGCACGGAAACACCGACCTGACCTGGGCAAACACGGTTGTCCCCAGAATCCACCGTGCCTATGACTACTACTTTCTTTCAATATTCAGTTACCAAGTACCAAGCAGCGTCTCGCTCAGTCCACGTCCTCATGCTGACTCGCGCCCGCCCAGCACCCGGCGCATCGATCAGCGCCACACTGCGTTGGAGCGGCGCGAAGCACCGGTCCGAAACCCCGTCCCGGGCTAGGCTGCTGCTGAACACAGCCGCGCCGCCGCGCCCGCCGAGCCCCGTGCCGGTCGGCTTCGCTGGTGATCAAGAACGAAGGGCACGCCGTGCAGATCCTGATCGAACGCGATGTCTTCGCTGACGCGGTCGCCTGGACCGCCAGGGCGCTCCCGGCCCGGCCGACCGTGCCGGTACTGGCCGGCATGCGGCTGCATGCGGATGGCGAGGAACTGACCCTGTCCAGCTTCGACTACGACGTCTCGGCCCAGGCCAGGGTTCCCGTCGCGACCGAGGCTGCGGGCAGCGCGCTGGTCTCCGGGCGGCTGCTCGCCGAGATCAGCCGCAGCCTGCCCGGCCGTCCGGTCCAGATCAGCTCAGATGGCGGCCGGGCCGTGCTCACCTGCGGCAGTGCCACCTTCAACCTGCTGACCATGCCCGAGGACGAGTACCCGGCGCTGCCCGAGATGCCGCCTGCGGCCGGCACAGTCGGCAGCGACGCCTTCGCGACAGCGGTCAGCCAGACCGCCGTCGCGGCCGGCCGGGACGACACGCTGCCCGCGCTTACCGGCGTCCGGATCGAGATCGAGGGCGACACCCTGACCCTGATCTCGACCGACCGGTACCGGCTCGCCGTCCGCGAGCTGCGCTGGAATCCGGCCAGGCCGGATCTGTCGGCAGCGGTGCTGGTGCCGGCCAAGGCGCTGACCGATACCGCACGGTCGCTGACCTCCTCCGCCGAGGTATCCATCGCGCTGGCGTTGCCTGGCGAGGAGGGTGCGGGCGGCGACGGGATGATCGGCTTCGAGGGATCCGGCCGCCGGACCACCACCCGGCTGCTCGGCGGGGAGTTCCCGCGCTACCAGGCGCTGCTGCCGACCTCGGTGAGTGCCATCGCCGAGCTGACTACCAGCACGCTCATTGACGCGGTCCGCCGGGTAGCCCTGGTTGCCGAGCGCAACACGGCCGTCCGGCTCACCTTCAGCTCGGGCCAGCTGACGCTGGAGGCCGGCACCGGTGACGAGGCCCAGGCTGACGAGGTGATCGAAGCCGGGTTCGACGGGGAGGACCTGACGATCGCGTTCAACCCGCAGTACCTGCTGGACGGGCTGGCTGCGATCGACTCCGATATCGCCAGGATCGCGTTCACCGTGGCGGGCAAGCCAGCCCTGCTCACCGGAAAACCAGGTCCTGACGGCAGCCCCGACTACCGGTACCTGCTGATGCCGATCCGCCTCGCTAGCTAGCTGTCACCCGCAGCGGCTAGTCTGCGCAGACGTGCACCTGATCAGGCTCGCTCTCACCGACTTCCGCTGCTATCAGACCGCGGACGTCGTATTCGAGCCGGGCATCACAACCTTCACCGGTCCCAACGGCGCCGGCAAGACCAACCTGATCGAGGCGGCTTGCTACCTGGCGACCTTCGGCAGTCACCGGGTCTCCTCCGATGCCGCCATGGTCCGGGCCGGTGCCGAACGGGCGATCCTGCGGGCTGGCGTCAGGGACCACACAGCCAGGGACAGCCTGGTCGAGATCGAGCTCAACCCGGGCCGGGCGAACCGGGTCAGGCTGAACCGGGTCGCGCTGCCCAGGCCGCGGGAAGCACTAGGGACGCTCCGCTGCGTTCTTTTCGCGCCTGAGGACCTGGCCATCGTCAAGGGCGACCCAGACCAGCGCCGCCGCTACCTGGACGACCTGCTGGTCGCCAGCCGGCCACGGTACGCGGCGGTCCGGGCTGATTATGAGCGCGTGCTGAAACAGCGGACCGCACTGCTCAAATCGGCCCGCGCGGCCGGGCGGGGACTGCCCGCCGGTCTCGAAGTCTGGGATGAGGCGCTGATCGCCAGGGGCGCTGAGCTCACCGCCGGGCGGCTGCGCCTGGTCGCCGCACTGCGACCGCTGATCTCATCCGCCTATGCCGACGTTGCCGCCGACAGCCGTACCGCCTCGATCAGCTACCGGCAGGGCTCAGGGGGCAGCCGGATCGCGTCCGGCCCCGGCCCCGCCGTCACGTCCGGCCCTGGCCCCGCCGTCACGTCCGGCCCCGGCTCCGCCGTCAGCAGCAGGCCGTCAGAGACCGACCCGGCTGGTGAGGTAACCAGGATCGAGCCGTCCGGCCCGCCAGAGGTGGCCAGCCCGGCGCGATCGGGCGATGCCGCCGGGCTGTCCGAGATCACCGCGCTGGCCGAGGCGATGCGGGCATCGCTTGACCGGGTCAGGCGGGCCGAGCTTGACCGGGCGGTCTGCCTGGTCGGCCCGCACCGAGACGAGCTGGAGCTGCGGATCGGCGAGCTTCCAGCCCGTGGTTATGCCAGTCACGGCGAGTCGTGGTCGCTGGCGCTCGCGCTCCGGCTGGCGGCCTTCGGGCTGCTCAGGGCCGACGGCGACGACCCGGTGCTGATGCTGGATGATGTGTTTGCCGAGCTCGACTCCGGGCGCAGGGACCGGCTTGCCGAGCTGGCGTCCGGTGCCGAGCAGGTGCTGGTCACGGCTGCGGTGGCGGCCGACGTGCCGGCCCGGCTGGCCGGGGCCTACTACACCGTCGCGAACGGGGTGATCGAGCGTGCCCGGTGAACGACCTGACCTAGACGGGGAGAAGGACCGCGCAGCGCTGGCGGCCCGCGCCCTGGCCGGGGCAAAGGCTGACGCGAGCGCGAGAGGCAACCGGGCGACACCGGCTGAGGGAATTTTTGTTCAACGAAATTTCACGGCCTCATCGCCTCCGACAGGCCGGCCAGCGAGGCGGCAGCGCCGTGACGACCCGGCGCCGCTCGATGCCGCGATCGACGGCCTGATCGCCGACACCGGCTGGGAACTGGCCGTGGCAGCCGGGTCGGTCTTCGGCCGCTGGGCCCAGATCGTGGGCCCGGACCTGGCGGCGCACACCGCGCCTGACGGGCTAGCCGACGGCGAGTTGGTCGTGACCGCCGACTCGACCGCCTGGGCGACCCAGCTGCGGCTGCTGGCCGGGGAACTGGTCCGCAGGCTCAATGCCGAGCTCGGCGACGGCACCGTCCGCCGGGTTAAGGTGCGCGGGCCGGCCGGGCCGCCCAAGCGGGCCGGCGAGTGGCGGGTGCGTGGCAGCCGGGGCCCGCGCGACACATATGGCTGACGCACGTGTGGCGTACGGCTGAGGCGGCCGTTGCGGCCAGGTAAAATAGGTAAGCGTACTGGGACAGCTGCAGTGGGGGGAAGAGCGGCCACCCGCCCGTGCGCCTGGTCCCGTTTTCAGGAGGAGCTGACCGTTGGCTTACGACGCGCGCTCAATTACGGTCCTTGAGGGCCTTGAGGCGGTGCGCAAGCGCCCCAGCATGTACATCGGATCAACGGGCGAGCGCGGACTGCACCACTTGGTGCAGGAGGTTGTCGATAACGCGGTCGATGAGGCGCTTGCCGGGTACTGCGACCGGATCGACGTCACCCTGCTGCCCGACAGCGGGGTCAGGGTCGCCGACAACGGCCGCGGCATCCCGGTGGACAACCACCCGGTGGAGAACCGGCCCGCGGTCGAGGTCGTGCTGACCACGCTGCACGCGGGCGGCAAGTTCGACGGCAAGTCCTACGCGGTGTCCGGCGGCTTGCACGGCGTCGGCGTCTCGGTGGTCAACGCGCTGTCGACCCGGCTCGAGGTGGAGGTCCGCAAGGACGGGTACGTGTGGCGGCAGGCCTACAAGATCGGCGATCCGACTGCGCCGCTGGCGCGCGGCGAACGCAGCGATCAGACCGGCACCATCGTGACTTTCTGGCCCGACGGGGACATCTTCGAGACGACGGCCTGGTCGTTTGAGACCCTGTCGCGGCGGCTGCAGGAGATGGCGTTCCTGAACCGCGGCCTGGCCATCACCCTGACCGACCAGCGGCCCGATCACATGAACGGCGAGCCGCACGTGGTCAGCTACCGTTACGAGGGCGGTATCGCTGACTTCGTTCGCTATCTCAACGCGTCCAAGGAGCCGGTCCATGCCTCGGTGATCGACTTCGGCGATGAGGCGCCCGGCATCTCGGCCGAGATAGCGATGCAGTGGAGCGGGTCGTACGCCGAGTCGGTGCACACCTTCGCCAATACGATCAACACCGCCGAGGGCGGCACTCACGAGGAGGGCTTCCGCGCCGCGCTGACCACGATCGTCAACCGGCACGCCCGCGAGCAGAAGCTGCTGCGGGACAAGGACGAGAACCTGACCGGCGACGACATCCGCGAGGGCCTCACCGCGATCATCCACGTCAAGCTCGCCGAGCCGCAGTTCGAGGGGCAGACCAAGACCAAGCTCGGCAACACCGAGGCCAAGTCCTTCGTCCAGCGGGTCTGCAACGACCATCTCAGGGACTGGTTCGAACGAAATCCGGGCGAGGCCAAGTCGATCGTGATCAAGGCCACCCAGGCGGCCAGGGCCAGGATCGCCGCCCGCCAGGCCCGCGACCTGACCCGCAAGGGCGTGAAGGGCGGCTCAGGCCTGCCAGGCAAGCTGTCCGACTGCCAGTCAGGCGACCCCGCGCAATGCGAGGTCTATGTCGTCGAGGGTGACTCGGCCGGCGGCTCGGCTAAGGGCGGGCGGGACCCGATGTTCCAGGCCATCCTGCCGATCCGGGGCAAGATCCTGAACGTGGAGAAGGCCAGGATCGACCGGGTGCTGAAGAACAACGAGGTCCAGTCTCTGATCACCGCGCTGGGCACGGGCATCTACGACGACTTCGACATCACCAAGCTCAGGTACCACAAGATCATCCTGATGGCCGATGCCGATGTCGACGGCCAGCACATCACCACGCTGCTGCTCACCCTGCTGTTCAGGTTCATGAAGCCGCTGATCGAGGCCGGAAATGTGTACCTGGCCCAGCCGCCGCTTTACAAGATCAAGTGGGAGGGCCGGGGGGTCGAGCCCGGCTATGCCTACTCCGACCGGGAGCGGGACGCGGTGATCGAGGCTGGCATCGCCGACGGCCGCAAGGACCCCAGGCCGCGGGATGGCGTTCAGCGGTACAAGGGCCTGGGCGAGATGAACGCCAATGAGCTGTGGGACACCACGATGGACCCGGCCCGCCGGGTGCTCAGGCTGATCACGCTGGACGACGCGGCCCAGGCCGACGAGCTGTTCAGCGTGCTGATGGGCGAGGACGTGGAGGCGCGGCGCGCCTTCATCCAGCGCAACGCCAAGGACGTCCGATTCCTTGATATTTAGCTGCCCGTGGCGGTGCCGGCCCCGACGCGGGCCGCAGGCGCAGCGACGCGCCGCCTTGGGTCCGGCTCGGCGAGGCATCGCCGCACCGCCGACTGATTCATGATCGCGGTCGTTGGTCGGTCATCATGACCGACCGGAAACCGTGATCACGGTGAAGGAGAGATCTGCGTGAGCGTGGACACGCCGGCCGCCCCGCCCGAGGGGCCAGGGGGCCGCCTAGAGCCGGTTGACATCCAGGTCGAGATGCAGCGCAGCTACATCGACTACGCGATGTCCGTGATCGTCGGCCGGGCCCTCCCCGACGTCAGGGACGGCCTGAAGCCGGTGCACACCCGGATCCTGTACGCGATGTACGACGGCGGGTACCGGCCGGACCGTGGCTACTTCAAGTGCGCCAGGGTCATCGGCGAGGTCATGGGCCAGTACCACCCCCATGGTGATTCGGCGATCTACGACGCGCTGGTCAGGCTGGCTCAGCCATGGGCGATGCGGATGCCGCTGGTCGACGGCCAGGGAAACTTCGGATCACCGGGCAACGACCCGGCGGCCGCGCACCGGTACACCGAGTGCCGGCTCGCCCCGCTGGCCATGGAGATGCTGCGGGACATCGACAAGGAGACCGTCAACTTCCGGCCGAACTACGACGGCCGCTCGGCCGAGCCCGTGGTGCTGCCGGCCAGGTTCCCGAACCTGCTGGTGAACGGTTCGGAAGGGATCGCGGTCGGGATGGCCACCAAGATCCCGCCGCACAACCTGCGCGAAGTCGCCGCCGGCGCGCAGTGGTACCTGGAGAACTTCGAGGCGAGCGATGAGGAACTGCTTGAGGCGCTGATCGAGCGGATCAAGGGACCTGACTTCCCGACCTACGGGCAGATCGTCGGGCGCCGCGGGATTCTGGATGCCTACCGAACCGGCCGCGGCTCGATCACGATGCGGGCGGTCGTGGAGGTCGAGGAGGACCGCAAGGGCCGGACCTGCCTGGTGGTCACCGAGCTGCCCTACCAGGTCAACCCTGACAACCTCGCATCCAAGATCGACGAGCTTGCCGATGACGGCAAGATCAGCGGCATCGCCGACGTGCGCGACGAGTCCAGCGGCCGGACCGGCCAGCGGCTGATCATCGTGCTCAAGCGGGATGCCGTCGCCAAGGTGGTGCTGAACAACCTCTACAAGCACACTCAGCTGCAGGAGACATTCGGCGCGAACATGCTGGCCTTGGTCGACGGGGTGCCGCGCACCCTGCGGCTGGACCAGATGATCAGGTACTGGGTCACCCACCAGATCGAGGTAATCGTCCGCCGGACCAGCTACCTGCTGCGCAAGGCACAGGAGCGGGCGCACATCCTGGGCGCGCTGATCAAGGCGATCGACCAGATCGACGCCGTGATCGCGCTGATCAGGGCCAGCGAGTCGGCCGCTGCCGCGCAGCAGGGCCTGATGGATCGGCTTGACATCGACGAGATCCAGGCGCGGGCCATCCTGGACATGCAGCTGCGCAAGCTAGCGGCGCTGGAACGGCAGCAGCTGATCGATGAGTTCGAAGAGCTGATGGCGCAGATCGCCGAATACGAGGCGATCCTGGCCTCGCCGGAGCGGCAGCGCCAGATCGTGAGCACCGAGCTCGGCGAGATCGCGGCCAAGTTCGGCGATGACCGGCGGACCCAGCTGATCGCCTACGACGGCGAGATGGCGATGGAGGACCTGATCGCCGAAGAGGACGTCGTCGTCACGATCACCCGCGGCGGCTACGCAAAGCGCACCAAGACCGATCTGTACCGGGCTCAGCGGCGCGGCGGCAAGGGCGTCCGGGGCGCGCAACTGCGAACCGACGACATAGTCGAGCACTTCTTCGTCACGTCGACGCACCACTGGATCTTGTTCTTCACGAACAAGGGCCGGGTCTACCGGGCCAAGGCGTACGAGCTGCCCGAGGCTGCCCGTGACGCACGCGGCCAGCACGTGGCGAACCTGCTCGCCTTCCAGCCGGACGAGCGGATCGCTGAGGTACTGGCGCTGCCTGATTATCAGATCGCGCCGTACCTGGTGCTGGCGACCGCGTCCGGGCTGGTGAAGAAGTCACGGCTGACCGACTTCGACTCGGCCAGGGCGGGCGGGATTATCGCGATCAACCTGCGCGACGATGACGAGGTCATCGCTGCCCGGCTGGTCTCCCCCGAGCAGGATCTGCTGCTGATCAGCAGGCATGCTCAGTCGATCAGGTTCCACGCCACCGATGAGGCGCTGCGGCCGATGGGACGCGCCACCTCGGGGGTCATCGGAATGCGGTTCGCCAATGGCGATCAGCTCCTCGGCATGCACGTGGTGAACGGCGAGGCCGACGCGGATGTCCTGGTGGCGACCGGCGGCGGCTACGCCAAGCGAACCCCGGCCGCGCAGTATCCGGTTCAGGGGCGTGGCGGCCTGGGCGTGGTGACCGCGCGGATCGTGGAGGGACGCGGGGAGCTGATCGGCGCTCTGATGGTCAGTCCGGACGACGAGGTGTTCGCGATCACCTCGGCCGGCGGGGTGATCAGGACCACGGCAGCGGAGATCAAGCAGTCTGGGCGACAGACGATGGGCGTTCGGCTGGTCAACCTGGCCGCCGGCCAGACTCTGGTCGCCATCGCCCGCAACGCTGAGGAACCGGAGTCGGAGCCGGAGTCGGAGAGTTCCGATGCGGCCGCTGGTGATGCGGCCGACAATCTCGCCGCGGGCGGGGACCCCGCGGACAACTCTGATGACTGACCAGCCGGTCCAAGCAGCCAGGTCATGACGGTGGAGGTTCTGAACTGCGATGGGCGGGAATGATCGGTCCGCCGGAGCCTGGGGGGGGTGAGCCGCGGATCCAGGCAACTTTTTAGCCTTTTGCGGCGTCTGACAGGTATCACCACGGTGACGATCGGGGTAACCGTGGATCTGGTGCTGCCGTAACCGGATAACCTCGTGACGGGACATGTGCAGGAGGACGGGTGGATAACCGGGTAGAGCCAGGAACGCGGCTGGCCGATGGGGAGGGCGATACCGCCGCTCCCGAGCCGGACGCTGCCGTCCAGAAGGCGGACACGCCTAAGCCCGCACCAGGTGACCGGGGCGGCAGCAACGGCAACGGTACGGAGAAGTCGGCGTCGTCGTCGGCCACCGTTACCAAGCCGTCCGCATCAGGGAAGGTGAATCCCGCACCCGTCGAGCCGGCTGAGCCAGCTGCGGATGTCACCGTAGCCGCGCCGTTCAGCGCCAGTTCACCCAGCGCCGATCCGCCCCGCTCATCAAGCGCCGATCCAGCGGGCTCATCCAGCGCCGATCCGCCCCGCCCACCCAACGCGGATCCAGTGCGCTCACCTAGTGCTGATCCGGCCCGCTCGCCCAGTGCGTCGGCGGCCAATACCCCGGTCTCCAGCCAGACCGTGCCAAGGCCGACCAGCCCGAGCGCTACCGGTGCCGATCCGCCCCGCACACCGAGCGGTCCGTTCACCGGCCAGCCCGCGGCCAGGCCTGCCGGTCCCGCCTCTGGCCTGCCTGGTGCCGCAGGTATGCCAAGCTTCGCGACCCCAGCTTCAGCTACCTCGTCGCAGCTCACCGACCTGCCGTCGGCTGCCCGGCCAGGTCAGGCGGCTGCTGTTCCGGTACCATCAGGTAAAGCGAAGTCCAAGATCATGGCTCCGTTCTCGACGCTGACCAAGAAGAAGACCAAGCCCGCCAAGACAGGAAGACCAGGTAGCGCGATCAAGACCGGCAATGCGGCGACGACCGCGCGCAAGGCAGCTCCGCAGAGCCGCCCGGCCGCCCGGCTGACACCCAAGGGTGCCAGTCCGGATGGTGCTCAGTCGCGGGACGCGCAGCTCGTCGTGTCGAGGATCGAGCCTTGGTCGGTGATGAAGTTCAGCTTCATGATCTCGCTGGTCGGCTGGGTCGTGCTGTTCGTTGCGGTCGCGCTGCTGTACTACGCGCTGTCCTCGCTGGGTGTCTTCCATCAGATTGAGCAGACCATCGGCCTGGTGACGTCGACCAAGAACACCGCGGGGTCCAACGCGGCGAGCTGGTTCTCTGCCTCCACGATCCTCGGCTACACGATGCTGGCCGGCGCCATCGACGTGGTGCTGATCACCGCGCTTGCCACCGTGGGTGCGGTCGTCTACAACCTGGTCACCAATCTCTCCGGCGGCATCGAGATCACGCTGCAGGAAGCGGACTAACCCGCCAACCGGCTAACCGGCCCGCACCCGGGTGCGGTAATCTAGCTCGGCGTGCCCGGCAGTCAGTACGCACATCCACAGGGAAGCGCTGTACGCGTTACCTACCGTGAATTGCTGCGCTACGAAGCGGAGTTTCTCCTGGTCAGATAGTTCCAGTGGGGCCTGTAGCTCAGGCGGTTAGAGCGCTTCCCTGATAAGGAAGAGGTCCGAGGTTCAAGTCCTCGCAGGCCCACCCAGGTCAAAGCCCTAGCGGCCATTGTCTGGTCCTAGAGCTGGCCCTACAGTTCGTAGGGCCAGAGCCTGGGGGCGAGTAGCTCAGCGGGAGAGCATATCCCTGGTTCGATCCCGGTACCGCCCACACACCACACGTGCCGCATCGTCGCCCCCGACCTCCCAGTAGTCCGCCAGCGCCGCGACGATTGCCAGCCCGCGCCCGCGTCCGTCACACTGCGCTTTCTCTACCCATTGGCCGCCATCATCCTCGACTTCTATCCACAGATAATCGCCCTCGTGGACCTCAGCCCGCACGGTGAACCGGCCGCCGGGCCGCGCCGAGTCGCTGTGCAGGACGGCGTTCGTGCACAGCTCGGAACAGATCAGCACCGCATCCGCAGCCATATTGCAGCCCGTCAGCGCACCGGCCTGGCATGCGTCATGACTTTCCGCGCACAGCCAGGGCCACCGGGCTGCCCGGCTGCCTGCACGCGGCAGCCAGCGTCGCCAAATGGGCGCGGTAGCGCTCGACGCATGCCAGCAGCTCAGCAGCGGACGTGCCCGGATTGACGGACTCAGCCGTGCCGACCAGCAGCCGCTCGGCTGCCAGAAGCGCCTCAACCTGCGAGCCCGCCTCTTGCACATGGCCAGCGCTCACTGCCCACGTCCGCTTAGCTGGCTGGCGTCCTGCGGACAGCCTGAGGGTGGCTGGCAGGCAAGACATGCCGTGCGTATGCGTGTCGCCGGTGCGAGTTCGGCGTTGCCGCACAAGCGTTCGTGCGACCGCCGGAAGGTCAGTAACTTCCAGCCCCTGCCGCCGCAGGACCGGCAGGGCGTGGCGTGATCGACCGTCATTAGCTGCTCCCGAACGTCAGCTGCCATTCGCTGGCGGCGGCATGGCGCGGACCCGCAGATTCTGGCCCGGCCGAGCGACCGCCGGGTGGCTACGCTAGGCGAGGTATCGGCCGCGGACCCGAACTCTCAGTTCGGGTGACCTGCTAGTACGACTGTCAGGCAAGCAGGCCGATGCGTTCGGCCAGCGCGCGGACCTGCGGAGCATAGGTAGGACGGGCTCGCCTCAGCAGGCCGTGGACCAGTTCGCGGGCCAGGTTGTTGTAGCGCATGTCTTCCGGGCCGCTGGACTCGGCGTTCATCAGGTGCAGGAAGACGCCCGTATCGTCCCGCCGCTGCTCGTAGCAGCGGGCGACCTCGAGGGCGAATGTTGTCTGCCGTTCCCGAGACGGCAGCGCGGACGTGTCGATGTCGTCAGCCAGGCGTAGTGCCCCGCTAGCCTCTCCGGCCTCCATTTCAACACTCATCGCATGCAGCGCGACGTTGGCCGGGCCGAAGACCGTCCACATCACATTGCCGTTGCCGCTCGCGCGGGCCGCTGGCCATGCCTTCTCGCGGATCCGGTCACGAGCCGTCCACGGGTCACCGTTCCGCACCGCCGCGACCGCCGACACCAGCCACAGCGCGCCGGTCATCGCAACAGCATCAAGATCGGCGCCCATGTCATGACGCTCCAGATCCTCGATGGCGTGGATCGCCACATCCTCGGCGCCGTCCAGGTCGCCCTCTAGGCGAGCAGGATGTGCCCGAGGTTCCACTTCGCAGCCGCGATCCGCACCGGATCTTCGGCAGCCTCAGCGGCTATCACCGCGCGGTCGGCGACGAGCAGCGACAGGTCGGGCCGGCCGATGCGCTTGGCGTAAGAGCGCAGCAGAAAGTACAGATCAGCGGCGACCCGATGGAATTCGCGCTGCTCCTGAAGCCGAGAGGACGCGAGCAGCCGCTCGGCTGTCTGCACGTCAGCTATCAGCGCGGGCAGGATCGCTGATTCCTCGCTGAACCGCCGCGGACGTGCCTGCCACACCGTCCACGCCGAGTCCACGCGCCCCCGCAGGCTGGCGAGGTCAACCGGACCTGCTGCATGTCGCCCGCCACCGTAGGCCAGCAGTGCGCGCTGCACGGCTTGTCCAGCGGGCAGCGTCGCCGCGTCCTGCATGGCCGCCGCCTCGCCCAGCAGATCGGCGACACGGACTCCGAGAATCTTGGCGAACCGGTGCAGCAGCGCCAGCGTCGGCGTCTTCAGGCCCCGCTCGATCTGGGAGAGGTAATCCTCAGTAACCCCGGCTAACCCCGCGACAACGGCCTGGGTTTTCCCCTTGGCGTGGCGGTAGAACCGGATTCGCTCGCCGATCCGCACTTCCGATGACGCGCTCATCCGCTCCCCTGACAGTCAAGGTCAGCCAGCCTCCAGCGTAGATCATGGCCGGAACTAAACTCAGGACGGCCGAGACCCAGCCCGGACGGAGCTCCCGTGCAGTTCCCCCGCCCTTTGCTCGTCCTGTGGGATGTCGACCACACGCTCATGGAGACCGGCGGCGTCGGCACCGAGGTCTACGCAGCAGCGTTCCAGAAGGTCACCGGCCGCCCTCTTGGCCAGATGGCCGTCGTGTCCGGCCGCACCGAGCCAGTCATCTTCCGCGAGATCCTCGCCCGGCACGGCATCGAAGACACCGCCGACCTGTTCAGCCGATTCGCCGACGAGCAAGCACGGGGGTACGCCGAGCGCGCCGGCGAGCTGCGCCACCGCGGCCGAGCACTCCTCGGCGCCGCCGAAGCCCTAGCCATGCTGGCCAGCCGCGACGACGTAATCCAATCCGTACTGACCGGCAACACCCGCCCATCCGCCCAGATCAAGCTCGGCACCTTCGGCCTCGACACCCATCTCGACCTGGACGCGGGCGCGTACGGAACCGACAGCGACGCACGCGCCAGCCTCGTCCCCATCGCCCGCCAGCGCGCAACCCAGCGCACCGGCATCCCCTTCGACCCGGACACCACGGTCCTGATCGGCGACACCCCCAGCGACGTCGAAGCGGCCCGCGACGGAGGCGCGAGGATCATCGCCGTCGCAACCGGCAGCTTCACCGCCGCCGACCTCGCGGCCGCTGGCGCCACCACGGTACTCGCGGACCTCACCTACGCAAGTGCGCTGATCGCCGCCCTTTACTCAGGCGAACCGGCACAATGACACCTATCGCCACGAATCCACGAGCGAAGGCCGGTCAATGTCCCTCCCGAGCCCACTGAATGCAGACCTGGACGCCACGCTCCGCCGGGCCAGGCATTTAATCCTCGACTTCAACGGACCCGTCTGCCAGCTCTACTCCGACCAGTCCGAACGGCTGGCCGCCGACCAGCTCCGCGCCATCCTCGCCCAGCACAACACCGAGATCCCCGACACCATCGCTGCGACAGACGATCCGCTCGCCGTGCTCACATACGCCACAACCACCAGCCCGCAGTTAGCCGTCGACCTGGACGCCGAGCTGACCCGCCGCGAAATTAATGCGGCGCTCGCAGCACAACCTGCCGCGTACAGTCACGATCTGATCAGCAGCGCTCGCGAAAGTCACCGCACCCTCACGGTCGTCAGTACCTGCTCGGACCTCGCAGTCCGCGCCTACCTCGACCGAGCCAGCCTGGACGAGCCGGTAAGCCACGTGGTCGGCCGTACCGCGCAATCTCCAGACTCGGGCACAGGACACAATCTGATCATCCGAACCCTCAACGCATTAAGTGCCGATCCTGGCCAATGTGCGCTCATCGCCGAGTCAGCGGACATCCTCGACCAGGCCGCTGAGTCCGGCATCGCGGCCATCGCCTACACCCGCACGGCCCGTAGCCCGGAACCTCGCAACACAGCGAACCTGGCCATTCGTCACGAGCTCGCAGACCTGGTCCTCATCCTCCGAGCCCATCCACTGCCGAATTGAGCCGTACTTAGATCAAGAGGGCGCCGCTACGCGGCACCGCTGGCGCGGCCGTCACCGGGCTCCGCGTTGAGGACGCCCGCCCGGCACGGCCGCGCCGACGCCAGCTCCGCCCTCCTGATCATCCGGCTCATTCACAACACGGACGATGTAGGCGGGGCCATCTTCCTCGGCTCCCATCGTCCAGCTCGCAGGCACCGCGTCTAGTCCGCCCTGCGGGCGTCGCTTCGCGATGGCTTCGCCAGCCTAGACCCAGCACCCGCTCGCAAGGATTCAGCGCCGGTGAGGAAGACGGAGACAAGCAGGCAAAGGCACCCGACGGAGCCTTGCCATCCCCACCGCGATGGCGTGGTCCCGTTCCCACGTCACGGTGACGTCGGGCGGGCGGACCGCGCGATGCTTTCCAGCTTGTCGTAGTGCTGTTTCCAGGCGGCGGCATCGGCTTCTGGCGGCAAGTTGCTGACGCCCTCGAGCAGGCCGGCAGCACCGTCGATGGCTTCCCTGATGATGTCCGCATGCCCGGCGTGCCGGTCGGTCTCCTGGATCATGTGGACAAGCAGGGTGTGCAGCGTCGGGTGCCTGCTTTCCTCTGGCCACCACGGCACGGTACCGCGCGCATCAAGGGGCAGCTCATGGATCGTGGCGTCGGAGTGCACCCAGACCCGCCGGTAGAAGCCGGTCACCTGCTCGCGTGACTCGGCCGCGGTGGCATACATGTGACCGCTCAGCTCAGCGTCGTCGTCCTCGCGCCAGTCCAGCTCGTCCTCGCCGGAGAACGGCCGGTCTACCACTCCGCCGAAGTACTGGCATTCCACGCCCGCGCAGTGCTTGACCAGCCCAAGCAGGTTCGTGCCGGTAGACGTCATCGGCCGCCGGATGTCGTAATCAGAGAGCCCTTCAAGTTTCCAGAGCAGGACCCCGCGCGCGTTCTGCAGGTACCGGTGCAACGTCTGCTTTTCATCAGCCTCACTCACGGCCAAGAGTCTTGCGCCAGGCGCAGCAGCTTGTCGATCGGATTTCGCGGAACCGGTAGCCAAGTTTCGACGCAGGCGGCCCCGGGTGAAACATCGGTCCAGCACACAGATGCTGAGGGACAACGGTGGACGACTGGGCCAGTCCTACGGGTTAGAGGGTGGGGCCAACCGCAAGGGTCGCAGTTTGGGTTGCAGTTCACCGCCATGCAGCGCCGTCCAGGGGGGACCGGCCCAGGACGTTGGTCCAGCTTGAACGGATCGGGACACCCGCGAGCGTGGCCCTGGCTACCAGATACGGACCCGAGCCGCGGGCTCGAGCCACAGCTCGTCGGTAGCGCCGACATCAAACGCGGTGTAAAACTCCTCGAGGTTCCGCACGATCTGGTTGCAACGGAACTCGCCGGGGGAATGCCGGTCGATGGCGAGCAGCCGGATGACTTCCTCGTCCCGAGCCTTGTGCTGCCAGGCACGAGCCCACGACAGGAAGAAGCGCTGCGCGCCCGTCAGGCCGTCGATTACCGGTGCGTCTTCGCCGTGCAACGACAGCAGATAGGCCTGCCACGCGATGCCGAGGCCTCCGAGGTCCCCGATATTCTCCCCGATCGTCAGCGCTCCGTTCACATGCTGGTCAGGAGCCTGCTTCGGCGCCAGGGCGTTGTACTGCTCGATCAGCGACCGGGTCCGGGCTTCGAACGCTTGCCGGTCCGTTGCGCTCCACCAGTCGGTGAGCCTGCCGTCACCGTCGTACTTGGAGCCTTGGTCGTCGAAGCCGTGGCCGATCTCGTGACCGATGATCGCGCCGATCGCTCCGTAGTTGGCCGCATCGTCGCGGCCCGGATTGAAGAACGGATCCTGCAAAATCGCAGCCGGGAACACGATCTCGTTCATGCCCGAGTTGTAGTAGGCGTTGACCGTCTGGGGGGTCATGAACCACTCGTCGCGGTCGACCGGTTTGCCGATCTTGTTCAACTGGCGGTGGAACTCGAAAGCATGAGCGGCCCGCACGTTGGCCATCAGATCCGTCGGGGCGATCCTCAGGCTGGAGTAGTCCCGCCATCTGACCGGGTAGCCAATCTTCGGCGTGAACTTCCCCAGCTTGGCCAAGGCCCGCCGGCGGGTGTCTGCCCCCATCCATTCGAGCTTCTCGATGCTCTGGCGGTAGGCCTGGAGGAGGTTGGCCACCAAGGCATCCATCCGCTCCCGGGCCCCAGGCGGGAAGTGCCGGCCGACGTAAGCTCGGCCGACAGCTTCCCCCATCGCCCGCTCGACCAGCGAGACACCCCGCTTCCAACGCTCACGCAGCTGGGGGGTGCCGCTCAAGGTGCGGCCGTAAAAGTCGAAATCTTCCTGGACGAACGCCTCGGACAGGTACCTGGCAGCGCTGTGGATCACCTGCCAGCACAGCCAGTCCCGCCACGCCGGAACGTGTTCGTCGGTGAGCAACGAGGCCAGCCCGGTGCTGAAGCTCGGCTGGCGGAGCACGATCTCGCCGAAGGCGCCAGCGGGCGGGTCCAGGGCCGCCAGCCACCCGCGCAGGTCCGGCCTCTCAGACAGCACACCGGTCCAGGTGAACAGGTTGTAAGTCTTCTCGCGGTCGCGGCTCGCGACGTTGTCCCAGTGGTGCCCGGCCACCGCCGTCTCCAGCGCGAGCACTCGCCTGGCTGCCCGGCCGGCGTCCGGGAACCCGGCCAGCTCGAGCATGCGCTGCACATGACCGACGAACGCGTCGCGGACGCCAGCGAACCGCTCCTCCCTGTAGTAGCTCTCGTCCGGCAGCGAGATAGCAGCCTGCTCGAAAAACACCAGGTAACGCTCCGGGTTGCCAGGGTCGGTGTCAACAAAGAGCCGGTACAGACCCCCGATTCCCAGTCGCTCCAGCCGCCCGAGCGTCTCCAGCAGCTCCGGAATGGAGCTGACGGCTCGAGCCGCCGCGAGCGTCTGGCTGATGGGCTGCGAGCCGAGCAGCTCTGCCCGGTCCGCGTCCATGAAACTGGCATACAGGTCGCCGAACTTCCGCTCCTCGCTGCCTTCTGGTGCCGACGCGGCCTCCTCCACGATCTCGCGCACCGCGTTCTCAGCCTCTTCAGCCAGAATCCGGAACGCGCCGTCGCGCGCCCGGTCGGCGGGGATCTCGGTCCGCGCCAGCCACCGGCCGTTGACGTGCCGGAACAGGTCGTCTTGCGGGCGGATGCCGGGATCGAGCTCGTCGATGGGGATACCGGATGGGAGCGTCATGCGCCCTAGCGTAGGACCAGCGGCGGCCAGAACGCCGAACCAAATAGTGGCTATACCGCGACCAACAAAGCCGTGCGGATACTGGTCTCGATAATCCCCGGAGACACGCTCATTCTCCAGTACACCATCCCAACTTAAGCAACGACGCCGACGCCTCCTGAAGCCGCCCGAATGCCTAGCTCCACTTGGACGGATCGGCTCGGATGATCCTTGACACGCCCCAGATGTTTTCACCACGCCCTGAGCCAAAAAGATCTAGCCTGACGACGTAGAGCTATCGCCTTGGAAGAACCAATGGACCCCGTACTTGTCGGCCAAGTGACCATAGGTGCCGAAAGGCATGTCCCGAAAGTCGTCGAGGAGTTCCGGGTCTGCCTCCACTGAGAGCTTATCGAAGACTTCCCTGAGCTGGCCAACAGTAGGAAGGGGGTGAGATTCATCGGCTCCTCCGGCGGTTGGTTCTTGGCGGGTTTCCCGGCTGGGTACCAGTCAATGCCGGTGCCGTGGCGGGGTCAACGTGGAGCGCCCGCAGCGCGCAGCGCGAGGACGAACGGCGCCGGCGAAGCTCATCGGCGAACAGCCAGTGGGTGGTCGCCGGTCGGCCATCGAGCACGCCGGCATCGGCAACCAGGAATGGGCCGGTGCACGAGCTAGCGATCCTGGCACCGTCGCCATGCCATGCGAACTAGGCCGAGCTGCGCTCGCATAGCATCACTTGCGTGCTTACAGCGCCGGATGACCTGGCCGGGGAGGACATACGTGACGCGTTGCGCGTGGGCTGGGGGTTCGCTGCCTCGTCGCTGGAGTACCAGCCAGTCGGGTTCGGAAGTCATCACTGGCTTGCCGCGGCCCGTGGCGCTCGGTTGTTCGTGACCGTTGACGACCTGGCGGCGAAGCTGCGCACCGCGCATGACAGCGCCGATGATGCCTTTTCGCGGCTCGCGGCGGCCTTTGCTACGGCCTTGTCGCTGCACCAGGACGCCCAGCTCGCGTTTGTCGTCGCACCAAAGCAGGACTCGGGCGGGCGTGTGCTGCACCGCTTGAAGGATCGTTACTCACTTGTCGTCCACCCGTATGTGCCGGGAAGTCAGGTCGGCGAGGGCGGCGAGTTCCAGACGGAGACCGAACGGCTGGCAATGCTGGAGTTGCTGGTCGAGGTGCATGGCGCCCGGTCATCCGTGGTCCGGGCGGACGATTTTGTGGTGCCGCATCGGCACGAGCTCGAGTTGCTGCTCGACGATCTCGCCCAGCCGTGGAACACCGGGCCGTACGGCGAGCGGGCGCGGAGCCTGCTGGCGGCACATGCTCGCTCCGTCGGCGTGCTGTTGTCGACCTACGACCGGCTTGCGACCCGGGTGTCCGCCCGGACCGAGCGGATGGTCGTTACGCACGGGGAGCCGCACGCCGGCAACGTGATGCTGACCTCCGAGGGTTTCGTCCTAGTCGACTGGGATACGGCGCTGCTCGCGCCGCCCGAGCGGGACCTATGGGACCTGTGCCAAGGTCACGCTGGGGTGCTGGATGCCTATGCGATGGCGACCGGGACTGCGCTAGATCAGGAAGCGCTTTCACTTTACCGCCTCTGGTATGACCTGGCCGAGATCGGCGGGTACCTCGGCCTGTTCCGGGCGCCGCACACCGGTACTGCCGATGCGGCCCAGTCGTGGACGAACCTGTGGCACTTCCTTCAGCCAGCTCTGCGCTGGCCGCAGCTGTTCACTTAAGGATCGGCGTGTCCGCCTGGATGACCGCCGCCGCTCGGTGCTCTCTGCGGATCATCACCGTCTAACCTGCCGCGGGATCGGCAGGCGGGCGGGTCACCGCACGCCCTTGATAGCCCGTGACCTGATCAGACGTACTGGGAGCATCTGATCCGAAAGCCCGACCTGCATCGCTACCTGCAGGCAGGTCGCGAGGCGCTGCTGTGGAAGCTCGACGGGCTCTCCGAATACGATATCCGTCGCCCGTTGGTACCGACCGGGACCAACCTGCTCGGGCTCGTCAAACACCAGGCGGGCGTCGAACTGGGGTACTTCGGTGACACGTTCGGCCGCCCCTCCGAGGACCAGTTGCCATGGGATGAAGCCGACTCGATGTCCGACATGTGGGCGACCCCAGCAGAATCACGCGAGTTCATAGCGGGCCGGTACCGCCGCGCATGGGCGCATTCGGACGCCACGATCGACGCGCTCACTCTGGATGCCATCGGCCACGTGCCATGGTGGCCGCCCGACCGAAACGAGGTAACACTGCACCACATCCTGGTCCGTGTCGCCACCGGCACCAACCGGCACGCCGGTCAGGCCGACATCATCCGCGAACTCATCGACGGGACGGTAGGGCTGACGAGGGAGAACCCGAACATGCCGCCCGGCGATCAAGACTGGTGGCAGTCCTATCGTGATCAAGTGGAACACGCAGCACGAAAGGCCAGTCAAGATCAGCAGTGATTCGGGCACCAGCAGGTCTTTAACCGGTGTCCTGCGGAGTCGAGCAGCTGGCGAGCTCGAAGTGCCAGAAGATCAGCAGAGGGTTGCCGTTGTGGGCAGCCCGTGAGGCGGCCGGGCACCAGGCACGGAGTGTCCAGATGTCCGACGGGTGGTCGGGGAGGACCCGCTTGGCGGGAGGTGCGGCGCTCGGGTCGCTGTGGGGGGAGCGCAGCTCTTCGCAGCGGCGCAGCTGAAGGCCTAGGGGAACGGCTGCAGCCAGGTACTCGCTGGTGAAGCGGTTGTAGTGCGGGAGGTAGCCGTAGCCGGCGCCGGGCAGGGCCTGGACGATGGGGTAGTCCATGCGCGAGTCGGAGATCACCAGGTGGCCGCCCGGGCGGAGGACGCGGGCGAACTCGGCCAGCACGGGGGCCAGGCGGGCGACGTGAGTGAGTGCGAGGGCACAGACCACGAGGTCGACGTGCTGGTCGGGCACGGGCAGCTGGTGCAGGTCGCCAACGCGGAAGTCGCCGCCGGGAACCTTGGCTGTGGCTACCGCCAGCATCGCGGAGGAAATGTCCACGCCGATCACTGTGTGGCCCAGTGAGGCCAGGTAGGCGGCGTGGCGGCCGGTTCCGCAAGCGGCATCCAGCGCCATGCCAGCTGGCAGACCGTCGAGGATCTCCCGGACGACGGGTTGCTCCATATCGACGAGGTCGTTCGGCTCGTCGTAGGTCTCGGCCCAGGCGTCATAGCCTTGCGCGGTCGTGACCGGGCGGGTTACCACTCCGTCTCCGAGCTGGTCGGCCGAGTCCAGCAGGGCGCGTATCTCAGCGATGCGGGCCTCGGTGAAATCGCGGTCGTAGTCGCCGTTGAAAGCGCGCAGCAGCGCGGCGCCCTCAAGGCCCAGCAGATATGCCAGCGGATGCTGATAGATCACCGGCCGATGCTAGGAGCCAGCGCCGGGCGGTTGCCACCGATTTTCCCGAACAGCGGACAAGGTCCGGACAGAGCTGAGCCGCGACTAGGCCGCGTGCGACCGGCTGCCGGCCGTAGCCCGTTCTAATCCGGAGCGAAAAGACAGCCGCCACTCGGGCAACTCGGCCAGCGAGCGTTCGAGCTTGACGACACCCGGCTTCAGATCGATGTCGCGGCCACGCAAGGCGGCCAGTTCCACCCACCGCACGCTGCCGAATACCGTGAGCAGGATCAGGGTTTGATACCGCTCACCGACAGAATGGGAGCCGATGACATGTCATAGATTCGGCGATCGCCAGAAGAATTCCAGCTGGATATTGTCCGGGTCCCGGAAGGTAATCATTGCATTCGAGGTGTACGGCGGCTCTTTAACTCCGGAATGAGTGATCGCCAGTTCGTCTAGCTGGGCGGCCCATGCGTCCAGGTCACTGCGGTTGGCAACCAGGAATTCAAGGTGATCTAGGCCGACCCTGCGTTCGTCAAAGGCATCCGGATCGCGTGCGTGATCAACGAGGCAAAGCGGCAAGCCAGTCCGCGGTTCGACAAGAAAGACCTGCTCGATATGGCCGCCCGGCGGAAAGCACACCCGGCGTCCCGGATGGCGCAGTCGCCATCTCGGGCCACCGGCAGGCATCCCGACCGGGCAGAAGCTGATTCTGCCGAGAACGAACCACCCGCTCGTGGGCTCCGCTGAGGCGCTAGCTTCGATACAGGACCAGCATCAGCGGGAGTCCACGATGCCGCTCACCGGATCGCGCTATGACGGGCACGCCGAATGGTACGACAGCTGGAACAAGCCGAACGTCGAGCGCAACGCATCGGATGTGCTTGAACTGCTTGGCCCCGGCGATGGTCTTTGCCTGGACGTCGGCTGCGGCAGCGGGCTCTACTTCGACGTTCTCGCTAACGCTGGGTGCACGGTGGTCGGGCTGGACCGGTCCGCCGACCAGCTGCGCATCGCGCAGGGTCGGTCCCGCCAGATCGTGCAGGGGGACGCGGCAGCCTTGCCGTTCGCTGACGGAGCGTTCCCGACCGTGGCAACGATGTGGATCTCGACCGATGTCGATGACTTCGCAGTCGTGCTGGCGGAGGCAGCACGAGTGCTGACGCCGGGAGGGCTGCTGGTTTTCTACGGCGCCCATCCCTGCTTCAACGGGCCGCACATCCAATGGATGGACGACGGCGGGGTTCTCGCGCACCCCACCTACCGCCTAGCCGGTTGGCATCAAGAAGCGCCATGGTGGGGCCCCCACGTCCGCAGACGAGTCGGAATGCGCCATCACTTGCTGGCTGATCTGCTCAACGCGTTCATCGCCGCGGAGCTAGTAATCGATCATGTGGCCGAGCTGGGCGATCGGCCAGTCCCGGTCATCCTCGCCATCCGAGCCCGCAAACCAGCGGCAACAGCAACGGCGACGAGCCAGTCCCAACCGTCGGCGCGCAGGTCTTAAGGGCCGGATACGATGCGGCCCATGCGGTTCGCCATCGCCATCCCCCAGTTTTACTCTGACGGTGAGTTCGATCCGGCGGCGTTCCGCGCCTACTTCGCGCGTGCTGAGGAGCTGGGCTTCGACAGCGCCTGGACGCAAGAGCAGGTGCTAGGGCCGGCCCCACAGCTCGGTCCGGTCGAGACGATGACCTATGCGGCCGCGTGCACCCAGCGGCTGCGGCTGGGATGCGCGGTGTTCGTGTCCACTCTGCACAGCCCGGTGCACCTGGCCAAGAGCCTGAGCACGCTGGACCAGCTCAGCTGCGGGCGGATCGAGATCGGGATCGGCACCGGCGGCAAGGGGCGGCAGTTCGCCGCCTTCGGCGTGGACCCCGCGCGGTACGCCGCGCGGTTTACCGAGGGAATCGAGCTGATGAAGAGGCTGTGGACCGATACTCGGGTCAGTTTCGACGGGGAGTTCTGGCAGCTGCAGGACGCGGCGATGGAGCCCAAGCCATTCCAGAAGCCCTTCCCGCCGATCTGGTTCGGCGGGGCCAGGCCGACCGCGCTGCGGCGTGCCGTGCAGCTCGGCAGCGGTTTCTTCGGCGCCGGGTCCGCTCCCACCGTGAAGTTCGCCGACCAGGTCCAGATCGTGCGGGAAGTTCTCGCCGAGTCGGGGCGGCCGACGGACGACTTCCCCATCGCCAAGCGCGTCTACATCGCGATAGACCGGGACGTCGGCCGTGCGCGCCAGCGGATCAACGCCGAGCTGGAGCGGCTCTACGGACACCGGTCGCCGGACATCGAGGCCGCCGCGATCGCAGGCCCGCCCGGCCACTGCGTCAGCGAGCTGCGTAAGGTAGCCGAGGCCGGCGCAGGGCTGATCTTGTTCACGCCGATGTTCGACCAAGCCGAGCACGCCGAGCGCCTGGCCGCAGAGGTCATCCCCAACCTCGGTTAAGGCTCCCACCGGCACCCGCCTGGTGCGCCCGCTGCTGCGCCGCCATGGACAGCCGAGGGATCGCCGCATTCGCGCAGCGGGCCGATGTCGGCGAGCAGCCGGGTCACTCGTCGCACCGGTCAGCGCTCCTCACTTCACCGCTGTGCCAATCAGTCGAAGATTGTAACAGTACTTGTATAAGGCGTGTTACAATTTATTCATGACCAGAGACAGCATCGCCGATCCGACCGAGCACAGCCGCTGGCGGCCGTTGCGTCTGCTGCAGGAGGCGATGGACGCTGACATCGCCCAGATCTACGCAGAGGCACAGATCGGCGGACTCAAGCCGAGCTTCGTGATGGAACTGCTCCGGCTGCATGCCCGCGGCCCGATGACGATCACCGAGCTGGCTGAATCGGTGCAGCGCACTCACTCGGCGATCAGCCAGAAGGTAGCCGCGATGCGCGCAGCCGGCCTGGTCAGGACCACGACCGGCACCGACGCCCGCAGCAAGAAGGTGACGCTCACGGCGAAGGCGCGGCGGATCGTCGGTCAATTGGCCGCCGAGTGGCGAGCCACCGAAGCAGCCATCGCCGAGATCGAGGCCGAGATCCCCTACCCGCTCAGCCGGGCCGTCACAGAGATCGAGGAAGCGCTGAGGCGCAAGAGCTTTCACGACCGGATCGCCGAGAAGCTGGCCGAGGACACAGCATGGAGGTAGGGCACGCAGCAGCCCCGCACCGCAGTATGGGAGTCGTGGAGGATGACAAGCGCAACCGCTTGCGTGCGGGGTTCGACAAGGCAGCCGAGGATTACGACCGCACCAGGCCAGTCTGTCCGGCGCAGGTATTCGATGACCTGATGCGGCTGGCCGGGCTCGCTCCAGGAGACCGGGCAGTCGAGATCGGTTGCGGCACCGGGCAGGCGACGGTGCCCCTGGCGCAGCGCGGCCTGGCTATCACGGCCCTGGAACTGGGGGCCGAACTTGCAGCCGTCGCCCGGCGTCGGCTGGCCGGCTTCCCTTCCGTCGATGTGGTGACGACGTCGTTTGAGAGCTGGGAACCGCAGGACGCCCCATTTGATGCGGTCGTGGCCTTTAATTCCCTGCACTGGATCCACCCGCAGCTCCGGTACTCGAAGCCATTCGGGCTGCTTGAGCCTGGCGGCGCCATGGTGGTGGGCGGATGCCTGTGGGCCCAACCTGCCGACGCGGACCGGTTCTGGACAGATGCTCAGGACGACTACCGGGCAGTTGGTTATCAGGGCGGCCCGCCGCCGCCGCCGGAGCAAATCGGCCCGCAGCACTTCCCGGTCGAGGCCGCGGCTTTCTTCGAGGAGGTGGCGAGCCTGCGCTATCCGTTCCAGGTCGGCTACAGCGCCGAGGACTACCTGGCCAATCTGGCCACCCAGTCTGGCACTCACGCACTCGGCGAGGCCCGAAGCGCCGAATTTATGACCAGGGTGCGGGACCGGCTCCAGTCGCTGGACTGGCCTGCGCTGACTGCCACCTTTGTTGGGTTCCTGACCGTCGGACAGCGAAGGGGAAGTCGCGAGGAGTGAGGCGAGCGGAGTGAGGCGATCCTGCGCCACCCGGCGGCGGCTCGCGGATCAGGACTGATCGGTGAGAACCGCTCGCGCCTCCCGCACGGCGTAGCAGACCAGCACGTAGGCCGCTACCGGGTCAGCCCACCACCAGCCCAGGGCCGCATTGAGAATCAGCCCGGCCGTGACGGCGGTGGCCAGCAGCCCGTCTATCAGGGTCACCCGGCCTTCGGTGATCAGGACGGGGTTGCGCAGCGCCCGCCCGGTGCGAGTCTTGCCGTAGGCGAGGGCGAACATTACTGCCGCCGTCAGTGCCGTCCAGCTGATCCCGGCGGGGCTGTGCCGAGCTCGGTAACCCGCCGCGATTACCCAGGTCGACTGCACGGCCAGGTAGACCGCCAGCACTGCGAAGGCGACCGCGATCAGCCGCAGCGCCGGCAGGCGTCGGGACTCTCCGGCATCGCGAAGCTCCCAGATCACCACGGCCGAGGCACCGATCTCGATCAGCGAGTCCAGCCCGAAGCCCGCCAGCGCCACCGACCGCGCGGCAACTGCCGCAATGGCCAGCACGACCACGCCGATCACGTTCCACGAAAGCGTGCAGTACTCCAGGCGCAGCCCACGCCGAACCAGCCCTGGCCGTGCAGGATCCGTGCGGGTAGTCGCGGTCACGGCAGCCAGTTTGCCACCGGAAACGGTGCCCGGGCAGGGACGTCCAGACCCAAACCCCCGCTGTCCGCTAAGCCGGTGCCGCTGATTACCGACTGGCCAGAGCTACAGGTTGCACCCGCACGCTGCACACGCCGTTGGCGCCATGTGACCGCCAACGATGTCCTCCAGTTCGGCATCGCTGACCTCTGTCGGTCCGCGTTTGATCTTCGGCTCGGCAGTGGTTGCGACGGTGGTCTTGGCCATACATCACCTCCTTTCCTGGGTGTTGTCGGAATGTGGGATCGCCGCCGCATTCGCCTTGATTCGGGCAGTGCGCCCGTCAGCGGACGTGGTGTCGCTGTGGCCGTCGAGTTGCGCGGCGACCAGCGTCGCGTATCGGCCGCCGCGGTCGAGAAGGTCGGCGTGACTGCCGCTTTCGGCTAGCACACCGTCGTGCAGGACAAGGATGAGGTCGGCATCGCGGATGGTGCTGAGCCGGTGGGCGATGAGAATCTGGGTGCAGGCCAGCGTCGACAGGTTGCGGTCGCGTACTTGGCCGAAGGCAACGTCTGCGAAGCCATCCGGCAGTTCGATGCCTTCCGCGCCCTGCTGCGTGCCGAGCTGGGGCTGCAACCTACCGACGCGCTCAGGCAGCGCTTGGTCACCGGCGCGGGTGCAGCGCCAGTGGGCACCGCAGCCGAACGTCTAGGGTCGACATCGTGAGCCAGGCAGACGAGCCCACCCAGACCGCCGGCCGGTCGGCGGTATCCGTCGCGCATGCGCGGTGGTTCCGGGTGCTGGCCGACCCGACCCGGCTGGCTATCCTCCAGCACCTGCTGACCGGCCCGCGCGGCGTCTCCGAACTCGTCGAGCAGACCGGCCTGCCCGGAGCCGGATCTCCAACCACCTCGCCTGCCTGCGCTGGTTCCGGTTCGTGCACGCCGAACGGCAAGGCCGGCGAGTCGTCTACACCATCGGCGACGCCCGGCTGCACCGGCTACTTGACCTTGCCGATGATCTCGTGGCCGACAATGCCGAACATCTGGCCAGCTGCCACCGCATCGGCCCCGACTGGATGTGACCAGGTCAGCGGGCTCCGACTATCGCGGCCACAGGAAGCCCCCATGGGCTGGCCGCTGCCGGTGTCAGGTGAGCCCGTGCTGGTAGGCGTAGCTGACTGCCTGGGCTCGGTCGCGGACGCCGGTCTTGGCGAACAGATGATTGATGTGGCTTTTCACGGTGGCTTCGCTGACCACCAGCCGGCTGGCGATCTCGGCGTTCGACAATCCCTGGGCGATAAGGGCGAGCACATCGGCCTCGCGGGGCGTCAGTCCGTCCGGAAGCTGCGGCGCGGATTCGGTGCGTCCGGCTGGCGGGCTGGCGGAGATGGCGTCGATGAGATGGTGCTGAACCGCGGGGTCGATAGCGGCCTGGCCGCTGGTGACCCGCTGGAGTGCCTGGTGGATCTCCCCGGCGCTGGCGTCCTTGGTCAGGTAGCCGCGGGCGCCGGCCCGCAGCGCGTCGATGACTGAGCGGTCGTCGGCGTAGGTGGTGAGCACGAGCACCTTGATGCCGGCGTCGTGTTCGCGCAGGCGGCGGGTGGCCTCGATGCCGTCGCAGCGGGGCATCCGCAGATCCATCAGGACGACATCCGGGCGAAGCTCGATCGCCAGGGCCAGCGCCTGTTCCCCGTCGGCGGCCATGGCGATGACCTCGACATCGGCGAGCAGCCCCAGCAGGGTGCCGAGTCCCTCCCGGACCACGCGCTGATCGTCGGCCAGCAGCACCCGGATGGCGCCGGTCACGCCGGCACCCACAATTCGACCAGGAACCCGCAGCTGGTGGGCGAGGCGGTCAGCCTTCCGCCGAGCAGCTCGGCTCTTTCCTTCATGCCGGTCAGCCCATAGCCGCCGCCATCGCTCGACGCCGGGACCTCACCTGCGGCGTCGAAGTCTTCGATGCTCAGCTGGGTGCCGGACGGCTCATAGGCCAGCCGCAGCTCGACCCGAGCAGGATGGGCATGCTTGCGGACATTGGTCAGCGCTTCCTGCGCCACCCGGTAAAGGGTCAGCCGGCCATCGGTGCCGAGGTCTCGTTCGGCACCGTTCACCGCGAACGTGCATGCCACGCCGGTGTCCTGCTCGAACTCGGCGGCCAGGTCGGGCAGCCGCTCAGGGCCGGGCAGCGCGTCGTCGCGGAGCATGCCGATCGCGCGCCTTGCCTCTTCCAGCCCCGTCTTGGCCAGCCGGTGAGCCCGGTCGATCGCCTCCCCGACACCCGGATCGCCGCCGCCGCGCCGGATCAGCAGCCTGGCGCCCTCCAGGTTCAGCATCAGCCCGGACAGCGAGTGGGCCAGCACGTCGTGCATCTCGCGAGCAAGGCGCTGGCGTTCACCGAGCGCGGCGGCCTGAGCTTGCGCGGCCCGGGTCTGCTCCAGCTCGGCGAGCAGCACCGTCGCCCGCTCGTTGGCCTCCCTGAGCTGCCGCGCGAACATGGCCACGATGTAGAAGGCAAGCACGCCGGAGTCGTTGAGCACGATGCCGACCACCGGCACCGCTCCGCGCGACAGCCACGCCGCTGAGACAGCGGCAAGAGCGACGCCGGCCACGGCAGCGCTGAGCCGGACCGGCAGCCTCAGGGCGGCCATCACGACGGCGGGGAACACTCCGAGCAACCCGGCGCCTTTGAGCTGCAGCGCGATCAGCACCGCCGCGCTCAGCACTGCCGTGAGCAGCAGCGTCAGCAGGACCGTCGGCCGAACCTTCGCCAGGAACAGCACGCCCGCGGTGGCACCGGAGAACCCGATCAGGGCGGCGGCGATCGCGAGCGACTCGCCGTGGCTACCCGGGGTCGGCTGGCTCCGGAACGAGACGGTCACCACGAATGCGATCACAGCCAGGCCGAGGCCGCGCCGCCACAGCTGTGCCTCGTGGCGGCGGCCGCTGGCCTGCCGCGGTTCGGTGGCGGCCGCCACTACCGGGGCGTTGGAGTTCACCACTAAACCGTACGGCCGGATCGGCGGGTGGTCTCCGGTCCGGCGCTGGATTCGCCGGACACCGTGCACTCCATCTGTGGGTGGATGCCCTCCACCCACGGTCCAGGGTTCCGGTGCCCGGCAAGTTCCATCCCAGCGCCGGCGACGGTGCGGCCGCCTGGAGCGCAAGCTGTGCAGGCAAGACCACCGAGCCCGAGGGAGCGACATGAACAGGATCGGCGAACAAGCCGACCAGGACCGGAACGCCACCGCCTTCGCCCAGCCCGAATCGGTGGTCAGCGTCCGCGGCCTGGTGAAACGGTACGGCGGCCACGAGGCCGTGCGGGGCATCGATCTAGACGTGCGCCGGGGGGAGATCTTCGCCTTCCTCGGCCCGAACGGGGCAGGCAAGACCACGACCGTGGAGATCCTCGAGGGCTTCCGGCAGCGCAGCGACGGCGAGGTCACCGTTCTCGGCGCCGACCCGGCACGGGCCGGCGGTCCCTGGCGCGACCGAGTTGGCGTCGTCCTGCAGGAATCCGACGCGGAGCCCGGCCTGACCGTCCGCGAATGCCTCAGGCTGTACGCGGGCTTCTACCGCGCGCCTCGGGACATCGACGAGACCATCACCCTGGTCGGTCTGACCGAGCAGGCTGGTACGGCAGGTGCCCGGCTGTCAGGTGGCCAGCGGCGTCGGCTCGACTTCGCGCTGGCGCTGATCGGCGACCCTGAGCTCATCTTCCTGGACGAGCCGACCACCGGCTTCGACCCGTCCGCTCGCCGGGCTGCCTGGGATGTGATCGCCGGGCTACGGCAGCTGGGCAAGACAGTCTTCCTCACCACGCACTACATGGACGAGGCGGAGTACCTGGCCGACCGGATCGCGGTCATCGCCGGCGGGCGCATCGTCGCTCACGGCACGCCCCGCACCCTGGGCGGCCGGGACCAGATGACCACCGCAATCAGGTTCACGCTCCCGGCCCCGCTGGAGGCCAGGGAGCTGCCCGCCGCGCTGGCTCCGCTCGCCGGGCCAGGGCCGGACGGATCAACCATCATCGGGAGCCAGAGCCCGCTGATCCATCTGCAGATGCTGGCCGACTGGGCGCTTGGCCGCGGTTTCGACTTGCCCGACCTGGACGTTCACCGGCCCACTCTCGAAGAGGTCTACCTCGGTCTTACCGGCTCAACCACCGCAAAGGAGTACCGATGATCATCCTGTGGCTGTACCGCAGATTCCGGTCGCGCCAGACCGCCCGGCACGCTCAGGCGGCCACCGTTCCCGCGACCAGCGCCTCGGATCAGGCGGTGCCCCCGCCCGTGACTGTGGTGCCGGTCGGCCGGACCGGGCCAAGCGCGATGATCAGCATGGCGCTGCACCAGTTCCGTTACGACCTGCGAGCTTTCTTGCGTAACGGCCAGGCGCGGTTCTTCACCCTCGCCCTGCCGGTGTTGTTCCTGGTGATCTTCGCTTCCGTTTTCGGCGGCGCCAACCACACGATCTCGGTCACCGGCGGACGGATCGCCGCATCGGTGTCCTACGTTCCTGGCATCATCACTCTCGGCATCATCGCAGCGGCCTTCGTCAACCTCGTCGTCTCGGTGACTGCCCAGCGCGAAAGCGGGGTGCTGAAGCGGCGGCGCGCGACTCCCGTTCCGGCCAGCGCGATCATCGCCGGGCGAGCCCTCACCGCCGTCGTCATCGCGGTCGGCATCGCGGCCGTGCTGGTCGGCATCGGCTGGGCTGCCTACCGCGCGCACATACCCGCCCGCACCGCCCCTGCCCTGGTGATCACCGTGGTTATCGGAGCCGCCGCGTTCTGCTGTCTTGGCTACGCGCTTGCCTCGCTCATCCGCAGCCAGGACGCGGCTCAGCCGATCACCCAGGCGGTCACGCTGCCGCTGTATTTCATCTCCGGTGTGTTCGTCGCCGTCACCGTGCTGCCGCACTGGCTGGTCAACGTGGCAGACGTGTTCCCCGTCCGGCACCTGGCCGCCGCCTTGCTGGTGGCCTACAACCCGCACACCACAGGATCAGGCTTCGCGTGGCGAGACCTGCTTATCGTGGCAGCCTGGGGAGCCGCTGGCCTGCTGGTCGCCCTCCGCAGGTTCAGCTGGCTGCCACTCGGGCGCTGACCCCGAACCAGTGAACGCAACAACGACAGGAGAAGGAATCATGTCCCCGGAAGTCCAGACCCAGTCAGGTAGCTGCCCGACCCACGGCACAGTGACGGCAACCAGGGAAATCCCCGAGATCAAGTTCCCGTTTGCCTACTACGCGGCAGTCCGAGCCTTGGCCAGACGCCGGCCTTTCCGCTGCCCGCAGTGCGGATCACAGGTCCAGGCGAACTAGCCAGGCCCCGCGCGCCGCGCCGCCCGGGCGGCTTCGGTCGCGGCCGCGGCTCTGCGGATGGCCGCGGCCACAAGCAGCCCGAGCAGCGC
This sequence comes from uncultured Actinomycetota bacterium, assembly GCA_963850875.1. Taxonomy (GTDB): domain Bacteria; phylum Actinomycetota; class Actinomycetes; order Streptosporangiales; family Streptosporangiaceae; genus Chersky-822. Next base: position 398,677 of record CAWKNA010000001.1, on the reverse strand, counting down.
GACGCCGGTCAGCACGTAGAGGTTTCCGATCAGCAGGTCAAGGCCGTGCCAGTGATAGACGGGAAACCAGGGCTGGTCACCGAGCCTGCTGCGGACCGAACTCGGTTCCGGTGGCGCCCAGATCAGCCCGAAGTGATAGCTCGCGCGGCTCGGCGGTTCCCCCCACCAGCTCACCGGCCAGGCGCCGAACAGCCCCAGGATCACGATCACGATGCCGAACCAGGCCCACCGGCTGGCACCGCTAGCCCGCGCCCCGTAACTGAACAGGGCTACCACGGCGGGAACGGCCCAGACCCAGTGATGGTCCCAGCTGACCGGTGAGACCAGCAGGCCAGTGAGCGCGCAGCCGAGCACGCCGAGCAGGTGATGCCCAGCCCGGTCGATAACCGCGGCGCAGATCAGCCCAGTCACCAGCGTCACCGCAGCGGCGGCCAGCCAGGCGGGCTGGCCGCCGGCCACGCTGCCCGCGAGCCTGGTGATGACGCCGCGCAGCGACTGATTACCGCCGAATCCGGCGAATCCGGCCCGGCTCCCGTCGGCGAACAAGCCGCCGAGCCAGTACCTGTCCGAATCGGCCGGAAGCACAATGAAGCCGGTCAGGACCGTCGCCGCGAAGGTCGCTGAAGCCACCGCAGCCTGCCGGAATCTGCGGGTCAGCAGCAGGTAAGGCACGAAGATCAGCGGCACTAGCTTGATTCCGGCGGCGACGCCGACGCCCATGCCCTGCCACCAGCGCCGGTCCGGCTGGCACATGTCCCAGATGATCAGGGCCACCAGCACGAGGTCGATCTGACCAAGGGACAAGATGCGCTGCACGGGCTCCAGCGCCAGGGCGGCGGCTGCGGTGAGCAGCGTCAGGCCCGCCCGAGCCACGCCCGGCCGGTAGCCGAGGCCGCCGAGGGTGAACCATACGGCCGCGGCCAGCGCCAGGACGCTGACAGCTATCGATCCCGCGAGTAGCTCTATCGCCGTGGGCACCGTCAGCACCGTGAAGATAACCGCCGCGAACGGGCTGTAGGTGAACTTCAGGCCGTGGTAGCCGGGCCAGTCATAGAGGGGCGAGCCGCGCCGCGGGTCGTACCACGGTGCCACGTGGCCGGTGATCTGCCCGCCGAACCGGTAGATCCGCAGGTCGAGGGGAATGCCCAAGCCGGTCGGGTGGCCGATCAGGTAAGCCAGCCACACCCCGAGCGCGATCAGGCACCCCGCGATGCCGGCGGTGAATAACAGGCCAGGCCGGGCCGGTCGGCGCAACTGGCGGCCGGCGGCTGTCAGCCAGGAGACAGTCATCGCGGCCCTGCCGGACGGACAACCGGGCCGCCTCCGGCCGGCCGAGCCAACGGCGCGCGCTCCGGGCTGCTGATAACCGGGGTACGCCCACTGACTCGTAACACTCGCCGATCTACCTCCCAGATCGCTCCGTGACGGCGAGCTGCTCCGGCACAGCTGCCGCTCCCGGCCGTCCGCGATGACCACCGACCATCCTGGCACGGCGGTCGCACGCCTGATCCGGCGCGGTCCCGGCGATGGGCGTGCCGCAATTGAGCCGGAATCACTCGCCTACCAGGCTGCCGGTGCCGGAGAATGTCGCTATGGAATTCGACCTGCCGACCCTGCTCGCCGCCCGTAGTGGCCAGGGGTACGAGCTGCATGCCCGCTATCTCAACCCCCAGCTGCCCCGCATGCTGCATGCGATCGGCTTCGACAAGGTGTATGAGCGAGCCGAAGGCAGCTACCTCTACGACCGAGACGGCAACCGCTATGCGGACTTCCTGAGCGGCTTCGGCGTGTTCGGCCTTGGCCACAACCATCCGGTGGTACGCAAGGCGCTGCACGACGTGATCGACGCCGAGCTGCCAAGCATGGTCCAGTTCGATTGCGCCCTGCTGCCTGGCCTGCTAGCCGAGCAACTGCTCGCCAGAGCGCCCGGCATGGAGCGGGTGTACTTCTGCAACAGCGGCACTGAGGCGGTGGAGGCGGCGCTGAAGTTCGCCAGGTATGCGACCGGCCGGACCCGGGTCTTGTACTGCGATCACGCCTTCCACGGCCTGACGGTCGGCTCGCTGTCGGTCAACGGGTCGGCCGAGTTCCGGCGTGGCTTCAATCCGCTGCTGCCAGACACCTGCATCCCGTTCGGCAATCTGGACGTCCTGCAGGCCGAGCTACGCAAGGGAGACGTCGCGGCACTGATCGTCGAGCCCGTCCAGGGCAAGGGTGTGCAGGTGACACCGGCCGGATTCCTTGCCGCCGCCGGCCAGCTGCTGCACGACCACGGTGCGCTGCTGATCTGCGACGAGGTGCAGACGGGCCTCGGCCGAACCGGCCGCTTCTTCGGCTACCAGCATGAGGATGTCCAGCCGGACATCATCACCGTCGCTAAGGCGCTGTCCGGCGGGTTCGTCCCGGTCGGTGCCACGCTGGCGAAGGACTGGATCTTCCAAAAGGTCTACTCCTCCATGGACCGGGTGCTGGTGCACGGCTCGACCTTCAGTGCCAACGTGGCAGCCATGGCAGCGGGCCTGGCAGCGCTCGCGGTGATCGAGGACTCCGAGCTGGTCAGCAACGCCGAACGGACCGGGAAGGCGCTGCTCACCGGGCTCGGCGAGCTACAGGCCAAGTACGAGATGCTCGCCGAGGTGCGGGGACGCGGGCTGATCATCGGCCTGGAGTTCGGCAAACCCCGCTCGCTGAAGCTGCGGACCGGCTGGAACATGCTGCAAGCGGCCAGGACCGGGCTGTTCGCGCAGATGGTGGTCGTCGCGCTCTTCCAGCGGCACCGCATCCTCACCCAGGTGTCGGGCGACAACATGGAGGTGATCAAGCTGCTGCCGCCGCTGACGATTTCAGATGCGGAGGTGACCTCCTTCCTTGATGCGTTCGCCGACGTGATGGAAGAGGCGCACCGTGGCTCCGGCCTGATGTGGGACTTCGGGCGCACGCTGGTCAAGCAGGCAGTGACCCGCTGACCGCCCTGCCCCCAACCGAAGATCACCGGCGACTTGCGGCTGCTAGGGTAATAGCAGCTTAAACACGGTAAAGCGAACGCATATGTCAGATCATGGCCACTTCTTTACTTGCGTTCCTATCAAAACTATGCAGAAATGGGGACCGTGGCGCGCGACGGGACGCGGATGGGCCCAGGATCGGTCCGGGGGGACGCCGGATCGGCAGCCGTGCCCGAGGCGCTGGCTGACAAGGCAGCGGGCGAGAATTTCCCGGTCGCGCTGAGACTGCTGCCTCGGCGCAAGCGGCAGCAGCTGATGGCGGTGTACTGGTTCGCACGCGTGACAGACGACATCGGAGACTGCGGGCCGCCAGCGGACCGGCTGCGCCTGCTCGACGAGCTTGAGGCCGATCTCGGCCGGCTGGCCGACGGAACCGCCCGCCGTGCGGAGGTGTGCGCGCTGCGCCCGGTGGTGCAGGAGTGCGCGATTCCGGTCGGCCTGTTCGCCGACCTGATCCAGGCGAACCGGCAGGACCAGATCGTCTCGCGCTACCAGACCTTCGACGACCTGCTCGGATACTGCCGGCTTTCGGCCAACCCGGTAGGGCGGATAGTCCTGTACGTCTTCGGAGCGTTCTCGCCAGCAGCCGCTGCCCGCTCCGATGACGTCTGCACCGCGCTGCAGCTGGTCGAGCACTGGCAGGACGTCGCCGAAGACCTGCGGGCGAACCGGATATACCTGCCGCGGCAGGATCTCGATGACTTCGGCTGCTCGGAGCAGGATCTGGCAGCTGCGCAGGCTTCACCTGCGCTGCGATCGCTGATCGCCTTCGAAGTGGCCCGCGCTGGTGACCTGCTCGACGCCGGAGCCCCGCTGGTGGGTACCCTGCGTGGCAGCGCCCGCGCGGCTGTCGCCGGATTTGTCGCAGGCGGCCGGGCTGCCCTGGCCGCGATCGCCGCTGCGGACAACGACGTGCTCAGCGCGACTCCCCGGCCCCGCCGCAGCCGCCTCGTCGCCGAGCTGACCAGGACGTTCGTGAGGGGGCGGTGAGCGCGGTGGCGGCACAGCCGGCCGACGTACGCGCGGCCTACCGGCATTGCGAGCAGATCACCAGGACGCAGGCGCGCAACTTCTCCTACGGCATCCGGCTGCTGCCCGCTGACAAGCGCAGGGCGCTATCAGCCGTGTACGCACTCGCGCGACGGGTGGACGATATCGGTGATGGCACGCTCCCGGTGCCGGCCAAGCTCGCCGCGCTCGGGCTGGCCCGCTCGCAGGTCGCCGCGCTCGCAGACGGCGGTCAGGCGTCGGCTGACGACCCCGTGCTACTGGCGCTCGCTGACGCGTCCCGCAGGTTCGACCTCCCGCTCGGCGCGTTCGGCGACTTGATCGATGGCTGCGAGGCAGACGTGCGCGGGGTCAGCTACGGCACCTTCGGCGAGCTGGAGCGCTACTGCCGGTGCGTAGCCGGCTCGATCGGGCGGCTGTCGCTCGGAGTATTCGGCTCCGCTGAGCCGGATGCGGCCGCTCCGCTCGCCGATGATCTCGGGGTCGCCTTGCAGCTGACCAACATCCTCCGGGATATCCGAGAGGATCTCGGCAACGGACGGGTCTATCTGCCGGCCGAGGACCTGGCGCGCTTTGGCTGCACCCTGTCGCCAGGGCAGGACCAGGACCTGAGCGGCGACGCCCGGCTGGAACGGCTGGTGCGCTTCGAGGCGGAGCGCGCCCGAGGGTGGTACGCCATCGGAATGCGGCTGATGCCGCTGCTCGACCGGCGCAGCGCCGCGTCGGCCGGCGCGATGGCCGGAATCTATCTGCGGTTGCTCGGTCACATCGCGGCCGAGCCGGCGGACGCTCTGCGGCGGCGGCTGTCACTGCCGACCGGGGAGAAGCTGCTCGTCGCGGCAGGCTGTCTCGCTGGCATGGTGCGGCGCCCCGCCCGTCGGCCGAGGGCTGGTGACGCGGCAGCCGGACCGGACACGAGATCGCCGGCCCCCGGAGCGCGGTCGTGACCGGGCGCGACAGCCGCCGCCACGTGGTGGTCATCGGCGGCGGCCTGGCTGGCATCAGTGCCGCGATCGAGCTACGCGACGCGGGCATTGAGGTGACGCTGCTCGAGGCCAAGGGCTGGCTCGGCGGCGCGACCTGCTCGTTCTCCCGTGGTGGGCTGTCCATCGACAATGGCCAGCACGTCTTCCTGCGCTGCTGCACCTACTATCGCGGTCTGCTCGATCGGCTGGGTGTGGCCGGCTCGGTGCAGCTTCAGGACCGCTTCGATGTGACGGTGCTCACGCCAGGAGGAAAGGCCCGGCTACGCCGCAGCAACCTGCCTGCGCCCTTGCATCTGGTGGGTGCGCTGGCCAGGTACTCGGTACTTTCCCCGGCCGACCGGCTCGCCGTGGCCCGCGCCACGCTCGCGATGCGGTTCGCCAAGCCGGGGGACCCGCAGCTGGACGCGGTCCGGCTTGGCGATTGGCTAGCTGCCCGCGGGCAGCGGGAGCAGGCCAGGCGGCGGCTCTGGGACCTGTTCATCGTCTCGACGCTGAACGTTGCTGGCGATGACGCCAGTACGGCGCTCGCCGCCAAGGTCATCAAGACCGCGTTGCTTGACGGCAGGAGCGCAGCGGACATCGGGGTTCCCACGATTCCGCTTGGCCAGCTGCACGGAGCCGCGGCCGAGAGCCTGCTAGGCAGGCTCGGGGCGCAGGTGCGGCTCGGCGTCAAGGCGGTGGCGGTCGAGCCCGACGCCGCTGGCGGTTTTCGCGTTCGCACCGCGGCCAGGACAGAAGGCGGCGGAGCTGGGCCGGCCGACGATGAAAGCCGTGCCGCTGGCACTGAGCAGACCGGCGCGCAGCGCGACGAGGACATCGCGGTGCTGCACGCCGACGGCGTGGTGCTGGCAGTCCCGGCATGGGTCGCGGCGCGCCTGGCGCCGGCGGAGGTAGCCGGGAATTGGTCCAACCTGGAATCCTCTCCGATCGTCAACGTGCATGTGAGATATGACCGGCAGGTGATGAACCTGCCCTTCGCCGCGGCCGTGAGTTCGCCTGTGCAGTGGGTGTTCGACAAGACCAGGCAGGCCGGGGTGACCGACGGTCAGTATCTGGTGGTCTCGATTTCCGCGGCGGATAGCTACGTGGACGTGCCAACCGCAGCGCTGCGGGAGCAGTTCCTGCCAGCGCTGTCCGAACTCTTCCCCGCAGCGGGGCGGGCCGAGGTCATGGACTTCTTCGTGACCAGGGAGCGGCGGGCGACATTCCGGCAGGTACCGGGATGTGGCCGGCTGCGGCCCACGTCGGCAACCTCGCTGAACAGGCTCATGCTGGCCGGTGCGTGGACCGATACCGGTTGGCCAGACACGATGGAGGGCGCTGTGCGAAGCGGTCTGACCGCGGCACACCTGATGCAACGTGAACTGGCTCCGGCGGCCGGTCCGCAAGCCGGCTCCGTCCGGGCGGGCCGGCTGGCCGCCCGTGCGGTCAGCGGGGCACCATCATGACGGCGACCATGCCTGCGGGGGTGACCGCTGCCCGTGATCTTGTGGGGCCAGCGATAGCGACGCTCGTCGACAGGCTCAGTCCCGAAGTCCGGATCGTGGCCGCCTACCATCTGGGTCTGGCCGATGCTGACGGCCGGCCTCTGGGACCCGGCCAGGGCGGCAGCGGCAAGGCGCTTCGGCCGGCGCTCGCGCTGCTGTCAGCCCGTGCCGCTGGCGTGGCACCAGAGCGCGGCGTCGCACCGGCGGTCGCGGTCGAACTCGTGCACAACTTCTCGCTGCTGCACGACGACATCATGGACGCCGACACCGAGCGGCGACACCGGCCGACGGCGTGGACGGTATTCGGGATCGGGGCCGCGATCCTGGCTGGAGACGCTCTGCTCGCCCTGGCTCAGGACGCCCTGCTCGAGGACCTGGCACCGCAGAGCCCGTGGGCAGTCCGCTGCCTATCGGCGGCGGTGCAGCGGCTCATAGCCGGGCAGGCCGCGGACCTGGCATTCGAGCGGCGCGACGACGTGACGGTGGCCGAGTGCCTGGAGATGGCAGGCGGCAAGACCGCCGCGCTGATGGCCTGCGCCTGCAGCATCGGCGTCATTCACGTCGGGGGGCCGGCCGAACTCGCGATGGGACTAGCCGCGTTCGGCTCGCATATCGGACTTGCCTTCCAGCTCACCGATGATCTGCTGGGTATCTGGGGCGCACCGGAGGTCACCGGCAAGCCGGTCCACTCTGACCTGCGCGCCAGGAAGAAGTCACTGCCGGTGGTCGCGGCGCTGGCCACCGGCAGTGAGCCGGGACGCGAACTTGGCGAGCTGATGGCCGACCACAGGTCGCCGAGCGAGCAGGACCTGCTACGAGCCGCCCGCCTGATCGAGGAGGCCGGCGGCAGGCAATGGGCCGAGTCCGAGGCAGACACGCACATGTCACTGGCAGTCAGATGCCTGGCTGAGACGGACATGCCGGACGATGTCCGCGCGGAATTCACCGCGATCGCTAACTTCATCACCTCTCGGCAGTGCTGAACAACCAGAGCAGTGCTGAGTTAACCAGGGGAGCACGACCATGACAGGGACGTCATGACTATCACGCACGGCCGCGCCAGCGGGCGGGCCGCAGCGGAGGTGGCGCGGACGGCCAGGGACCGGGCCGGCAGTCACCTGCTCGGGCTGCAGGATGCCGCGGGCTGGTGGCAGGGTGAGCTTGAGACGAACGTCACGATGGATGCCGAAGACTTGCTGCTGCGCGAGTTCCTCGGCATCCGAACAGCGGAGCAAACCCAGGCGGCGGCCCGCTGGATCCGGTCTCAGCAGCGCGCGGATGGCACTTGGGCGAACTGGCGTGGCGGCCACGCTGACCTGTCGACCACGGTCGAAGCTTACGTAGCGCTGAGGCTGGCAGGCGACCCGCCGGAGGCCCGGCATATGGCCACCGCGGCCGGCTGGATCCGCGACGCTGGCGGCCTAGCCGCCACCAGAGTATTCACCCGGATCTGGCTGGCGCTGTTCGGCGAATGGTCGTGGGAGGACCTGCCGGTCATGCCGCCGGAGATCATCTACCTGCCCGCATGGTTTCCGCTCAACGTCTATGACTGGGCCTGCTGGGCCAGGCAGACGATCGTGCCGCTGACCATCGTCGGATCGCTGCGGCCAGTGCACAAGCTTCCGATCGGGCTGGAAGAGATCCGGGTGCCTGCCGGTCCCGGTGACATCGCGGGCGAAGCGGGACGGCCAGGCGCTGGCCGGCCAGGCGCGAGCCAGCAGGACCAGGCCGATCCGTGGGCCAGGTTCTTCGGCGGGCTCGACCAGGCACTGCACGTCTACCACCGGCGCGGCCTGCGGACCGGACCGGCTCGTGCCGTCAGGACCGCTGCGCTGCGTCGCTGCGCCGAGTGGATCATCGCCAGGCAGGAGCGGGATGGATGCTGGGGCGGTATCCAGCCGCCGTGGGTCTATTCGCTGATCGCGCTGAACCTGCTCGGATACGGACTCGATCATCCGGTGATCAAGCGCGGGCTGGCCGGCCTGGACCGGTTCACCATCTGGGCCGAAACGGCAGACGGCCCGGTTCGTCGGCTGGAAGCATGCCAGTCGCCAGTCTGGGACACCGTGCTGGCCATGATCGCCCTCGGCGACGCCGGGTTGCCGCCGGACCACCCGGCGTTGGCATCGGCGGCGCAGTGGGTGCTTGATGAGGAGATCCGCGGACCGGGCGACTGGCAGGTACGCCGGCCGGACCTCGCTCCCGCGGGCTGGGCTTTCGAGTTCGACAACGACGGCTATCCCGACATCGATGACACGGCCGAGGTGCTGCTCGCGCTGGGCAAGGTGAACCTTCCGCCCGGCCCGGGCGGCACGGCAGCCGTGGCGCGGGCGATCCGCTGGCTGATCGGCATGCAGTCCCGTGATGGCGGCTGGGGCGCCTTCGACGCCGACAACTGCTCTGGTCTGGTGACCAAGCTGCCGTTCTGTGACTTCGGCGAGGTCATCGACCCGCCATCGGCGGATGTCACCGCGCACGCGGTCGAGGCGCTCGTGGCCGCCGGGCAGTCGGACGCCGCGGCCGTGCGCCGCGGCGTGGTGTGGCTGCTTCGGGCGCAGGAGCCGGACGGATCCTGGTTCGGCCGGTGGGGGGCCAACTACGTGTACGGCACCGGTGCGGTGGTGCCCGCCCTGATCGCGGCTGGCGTCCTGCCTGGCAAGCCGCCGATCAGGCGCGCGGTGGCCTGGCTGATCGAGCACCAGAATGCCGATGGCGGCTGGGGCGAGGACATGCGCTCCTACACCGATGCAAGCTGGGCCGGGCGGGGTGAGTCGACTGCATCGCAGACGGCCTGGGCGCTGCTCGCCCTGCTGGCCGCCGGGGGTGCGGAGTCGGCCGACAGCATCGAGCGCGGCATCCGGTGGCTGGCCGACACCCAGCGGCCGGACGGGACCTGGGACGAGCCGCAGTTCACCGGGACCGGTTTCCCCGGTGATTTCTACATTAACTATCACCTGTACCGGCTGGTGTTCCCGGTGAGCGCGCTCGGCCGGTATCTGCGAGGCGCGGAATGAGCGGCCTGCTGGTCTGCGCGCCGCTTGGGCTCGAGGCGCGGGCCGTCAGGCGCGGCCTCGGGCCGGCGGTGACGTGCGGCAGACCGGTTTCGGGGTGCGGAAGTCCGGGCGCCAGGCGGAGGAACTCCGCGCGCACGACTTCGGGATGCTCGCAGTGGCCGGCACCGGCGGCGGCCTCACCGCCGATCTCGTTCCCGGCGATCTTGTCGTCGGTACTGAGGTAAGTGGCCCGGCGGGCCCGGTCGGCTGCCCGTCAGCGCCGCTGCTCGCTGGCGAGCTGCGCCGGACCGGCCTGCGGGTGCACCCGGGCAAGATCGCTACGGCGCCTTGGCTGGTCCTGTCCGGTAAGCAGCGAGAGCGACTCGCCCGTGACGGGGCGCTCGCGGCCGACCTGGAGTCGGCAGTGCTGCTCGCCGCGGCGGCCGGACGTCCCGCCGTGGTGGTGCGGGCGGTGTCCGCTAGCCCGCGGCAGCCGCTGCTGAGTCCGCGGGCACCGAGTGGCGGTGCGGCGGCGCTGCGATCGCTCCGGCTGGCCGCCCCGGTACTGGCCCAGTGGGCGGCCGCGGGCGGCGCCCGGCGGGTGCTGCTCGCCGCGCCACGGTCGTTCTGCTCCGGCGTGGAGCGCGCGATCGAGATTGTGGAGCGCGCACTCGACCAGACCAGCCAGCCGGTCTACGTACGCAAGGAGATCGTGCACAACAGCCGGGTCGTGGCTGGCCTGCGGGAGCGCGGCGCGGTCTTCGTGGGCGAGCTCGGCGAGATTCCCGATGGCGCCCGCGTGGTGTTCTCCGCGCACGGCGTGTCGCCTGCGGTGCGGGACGAGGCGGCCAGGCGCGGGATGTTCACGATCGACGCGACCTGCCCGCTGGTTGCCAAGGTGCACGCCGAGGCCCGCCGGTTCGCTGCCGAGGGCAACCTGGTCGTGCTGATCGGGCATGCCGGTCACGAGGAGGTCGAGGGCACCCTCGGCGAGGCTCCGGGCTCGATGGTTCTGGTCCAGTCCGCCGCCGACGTCGCGGCGCTGCGGCCGTCCGATCCCAGCAAGGTCGTCTACCTAATGCAGACGACCCTGGCGGCGGATGAGGCGGATGAGATCGTCGCCGCGCTGATCGAGCGGTTCCCCGCCGCGCGCGGACCCGGCAGCGACGACATCTGCTATGCCACCACCAACCGGCAGCTGGCCCTGCGGGCCATCGCGGCAGAGTCGGATCTGGTGCTGGTGGCCGGCTCGTCCAACTCGTCCAACTCACGGCGTCTGGTGGAAACGGCGGAGCGGGCGGGAACTCCCGCATACCTGATCGATAGGGTGGAGGATATCGAGCTCGGCTGGCTGACCGGAGCTTCGGCGATTGGGATCACGGCAGGGGCGTCCGCGCCGCCGGAGATGGTTAGCGAGATCGTGGCCGCCCTGTCCGGCCTTGGGCCGGTCGAGCTGACCGAGCGCGTAACCGCCACTGAATCTATCCAGTTCGGCCTTCCCAAGGAGGTCCGGTAGACGTGTCCATGCCGCTGCGGTACACCCTGCGAGTCGGCAGTTACCTGCTGCGCCAGAAGCTGGCGCGCCGGGAGAAGTTCCCGCTGCTGGTCGAGCTCGAGCCGTTGTTCGCATGCAATCTCGCCTGCGCCGGGTGCGGCAAGATCCAGCACCCCGCCGGAGTGCTGAAGCAGCGGATGCCGGTCGAGCAGGCACTCGCTGCAATCGAGGAGTGCGGCGCTCCGATGGTCTCGATCGCGGGCGGCGAGCCGCTGATGCACCCGCAGATCGATGAGCTCGTCCGGGAGCTGATCAAGCGTAGGAAGTACGTGTTCCTGTGCACCAACGCCCTGCTCATCCCGAAGAAGATCGACAAATTCCAGCCGTCGCGCTACTTCGCCTGGGCAGTGCATATCGATGGGCTCGCCGACCGGCACGACGCCTCGGTCTGCAAGGACGGCGTGTTCGACGAGGCGGTCGAGGCGATCAGGGAATGCCAGCGCCGCGGCTTCCGGGTGACCACGAACACCACCTTCTTCAACACCGACACGCCGCAGACCGTCATCGACGTTCTCAACTACCTCAATGACGACCTGCGCGTCGACGAGATGATGATCTCGCCCGCCTACGCCTACGAGAAGGCACCCGACCAGGAGCACTGGCTCGGAGCGGTGGAGACCACTGAGCTGTTCCGCAAGGCCTTTGCGAACGGCAACCGCAAGCGCTGGCGGCTCAGTCACTCGCCACTGTTCCTGGACTTCCTCGAAGGCAAGGCCGATTTCGGCTGCACGGCGTGGGGCATCCCTTCGTACTCGCTCTATGGCTGGCAGCGACCGTGCTACCTGATGTCGGACGGATACGCCAAGACCTATCGCGAGCTGGTCGAGACCACCGACTGGGCGGCCTACGGCAGGGGCAGGGATCCGAGGTGCGCTAACTGCATGGCGCATTGCGGTTACGAGTCCTCCGCTGTGCTCGCGACCATGGGGTCATTGCGGGAGTCGATTCGCGCCATCCGCGCCTGAACCACAGGTAGTGCGCCGTCCTGGCGTCGTGCTCGCGCGCCAGGACGGCGCCGCGGTCTCGCCCTGTGGCTGGCCTAGCCGCACAGGTGATGAACCTGTAGGTCGTGCTCCTCGATCAGCCAGTCCACGGTCAGCCGCTGATCGCGTGGATCGTGACCGCGGCGCAGCTGATCCAGGTAAGCGAGATCAGCAGCGACGCGGCGGCGGAATTCGGCCGCGTCTCCCACGGCCCCGTGCCCGGGCACCACCTGCCGGACCGGCAGGGCCGCCAGCCGTTCCAGCCCGGCCTGGTAGTCCCCGACCGGGTCGGGCTGCGCCAGGTCAAGCAGCGGGATCTCGATGTCGGAGCACATGTCACCGGCGACGAGCGTGCCGGTCTGCGGCAGGAAGATGGCGCTGTGACCGGGCGCGTGCCCGTCGTGGGTCACGACGAAGGCGTCGGGCCCGTCCCATGGAATGTAAGCAGATTCGGGGCCGAGCGGATCCAGGCGGCCGAAGAGATCGAGGTCATGCCCGGGTGCCGTCTTGCTGACCTCCGCGATCAGGGTGTCCCGCGAACGATCGGCGGCGGCGACTGCCCGCTGAGCCGCGTATCTCGGCACCCCGCCGAGCTCGCGGCACCAGAGGATGTGGTCCCAGTGTGCGTGGCTGGCGAAGCCAGCCACCGGCCGGAGTTCCGCCGCTGCCAGGTCCGCCGCGAGTAGCCGCAGGTCGCTGAGGGTCAGCGCGGGATCGATCACCAGGCATCCGCCGTCGTGCCCGGTTACCACGGTGCTCGTCGTGACGAATACCTCGCTGGTCGCCACCAGTACGCCAGCAGCGACCTCGGTCAGCCGGTCCATCCAGCCTGTGTACCACCCTGGTGCCTGCGGCCGCGTTCATCCACTCCGGGTGATGTGGCCAGGAGCCATGCCCGGTCACAATCCGCGAATGCTGCACGTGCGCGTCGTGAGCCCGCCGGAACTCACCGAGCAACTGACCGGCATCCTGGAGGCTGACTCAGGCGTGGTCGACCTGGTAGTCTTTCCTGGCGCGGCGCGGCAGCCGGGTGGGGATGCCGTCCAATTCGATCTTCAGACCCGTTCGGCCAACCAGATCCTGAGCCAGCTGCGCGATCTCGGCCTGAACGAGCGGGCACCGGTGGTCATCCAGGTAGTCGATACCACGCTGGCCGGGCCAGAACGCCGCACCCGCCTGCGCGGATCGTGGTACGGGGAGGTCGCGCCGGTATGGGAGATGGTCAGCGCCCGGATCCGGCGGGATGCGGCGTACGCCCCGAGCTTCTTCATCCTGCTGATGATCGCCGGCCTGATCGGCGCGGTCGGGATCCTGACCGACTCTCAGATCCTGATCGTGGGCGCGATGGTGGTCGGACCCGAGTACAACGCCATCATCTCCGTTGCGTTCGGTATCGAGCAGCGGAACTGGTCCCCCGTCCGCAGCGGCATGCTCGCTCTGCTGGTCGGCTTCACGGCGGTCATCGTCGTGACCTTGATCTTCGCGCTCGGCATCCGGCTGCTCGGGCAGACTCCGGCCCCCTTCCTGGCTGGCCTACGGCCGGTCTCTGACATGATCAACTCTCCGGACCTGTTCTCCGCGGTCATCGCCGTGCTCGCCGCCATCGGCGGTGTGGTTTCCCTCACCGAATCCAGGGCGAATGCGCTGATCGGCGTCTTCATCTCGGTTACCACCATTCCGGCGGCCGCGGCGATCGGAGTCTCGGCCGCGTTCGGCAGCTGGGGCGAAGCTCGGGGCTCGTTCCTGCAGCTACTGCTCAATGTGGGGCTGCTTGTCGTGGTCGGTGCGCTGGCAATGCGAGCGCAGCGGCGGCTGTGGCGGGATCGGATCAGCAGTGACTGAGTCCGGTCCGGCTCATTGGCATCAAGAGCTGACCGCCTGCACGAGCATGACGACCGTGAGGGAGTGGTTGGCGACGCTGCCTGTCACCTGCCAGCACCCGGGCGACGGAAAGTAGAGGCCGCTGGGAACAAAGCCGACGTCCCCGTAGCCGTCTGGGATCTGGCTATGGAAGCCAGCGCTTGGACCGTCCAGCCGGCGCGCGGTGATGGTCAGCGTGCCCAGGGCCCGACCAATCCGCCGCACGTAGCTCATCGTCCCGCGGCGCGAGCGCGTGCGGCAAGCGCCCGCCGCTCGGTATCGCCTGGCGCTCGCCGAAACTCAGCTCGTGCCAGTCTCCGCCCGAAGCGCGGCAAGCCACAGCTGCAGGTAGTGCCCTTGCGCGCCGAGCAACTGCTGGTGGGCGCCACGCTCGATCACCGCGCCGTGGTGAAGGACCAGAATCTCGTCGACCTGGTCAAGGCCGTCGAGATCATGAGTGATCAGCAGAGTCGACCGCCCGGCGGTGGCGGCCAGCAGGTCGGCGGTGAGTGCCCGACGGGCTTCCCGGTCCAGGTGCGCCGTCGGCTCGTCCAGGATCAGCACTGCCGGGTCGGCCAGCAGAGCCCTGGCGAGGGCGATGCGCTGCCGCTGACCGCCGGACACGGCGGCTCCGTTTGCGCCGACCGTGGTCTGCAAGCCCGAGGGTAGCGAGCCGATCCAATCGAGCAGCCCGACCTGAGCCGCCACCTCAGCGAGTTCCTGGTCGCTGGCTTCAGGCCGGGCGATCCTGAGGTTCTCCCCGATGGTGGCGTCAAACAGATACGGGTCCTGCGGGCAGCCGCCGATGACCTTGCGCACGTCATCGGCTCGGTAGCTGGCCAGATCATGCCCGCAAAGGGTGACTGACCCGCTGCAGAGGTCGTGGAACCGGAGCAGGACGGCCGCCACGGTGGACTTCCCTGCGCCAGTTGGACCCACCAGCGCCAGACGCCGGCCCGGCGGCAGGTCAAGGCTGACACCGTCGATAGCCAGCGGTCCGCCCGGCCGATAGCGGACTCGAGCGTCACGGAGGCTGACGGTGACCGGCCAGGCTGGTCGACCTGACCTACCCGGTCCGGTCCTCAGATCCAGTCGGTCGGCGGCTGGCCTGCCCGGCCTGGCCGCCCCGCCCGGTCCGGTCGGCAGCGGCCGCGGCACCGGCGGATCGGTGATCGGATCAGGACTGTCGACGATCTCAGCGATCCGGCCGGCGGCAACCTGTGCGTGGCTAAGCTGAACAGCCGCCGCCGGCAACGCGGCCACCGCCTCGAAGGCTGCCAGCGCGGTCAGTGTCACCGCCGCCAGCGGCACTCGGGTCAGTGTTCCTGACCCGACCGCCGCCACGCCAAGCAGCAGCACCCCCCAGAGCGTGATCCCGGCGACCATGGCGGCCAGCCCGGCACCAAGCCCAGATGCGGCCGCCGAACGGCCGGCCTGCACGGTCAGGTCCCGGCTGGCCCGCTCGGCGCGGCCCAGGGCACTGTCCTGAGCGTTGTAGGCATGCAGATCGGCGGCGCCGCCCAGCATGTCGGTCACCGCCGCGCTGAGTCGGCCACGGGCCGGGGCGGTACCGCGTGCGGCCGTCCTAGCTGCGGCAACACCGGCCAGCGGCACACCGATCCCGCCAGCGAGCAGTCCGGCAGCGAGCACGGCGCCGGCCGGAAACAACAGCACCATGGCGGCGAGCACAGCCCCGGCTCCCACCAGGGCGGCGGCCAGCGGCGGGGTGACGCCCCGGATGAAGAGATCCTGGGTGGCGTCGACGTCACCGACTAGCCGGGCGAGCAGGTCGCCAGCGGAGAAATTGGGCAGTCCAGCCGGAGCGAGTACCTCAAGCCGTCGCCAGATAGCCACCCGCACCTGCGCCAGGACCCGGAAAGCCACGTCGTGAGAGGCCAGCCGCTCCGCGTACCGGAACACTCCGCGCCCGACGGACAGTGCCCGGACCGCGACCACGGCGACGGACAGGGCCGCGATGTCCGGGTGCTGCGAGGCGCGGGCCAGCAGGAAACCGGAGACCGCGAGCAGCGCGACGCCGCAGCCGGTAGCGGCGGCGCCTGCGGCCGCAGCGATCAGCAGCTTGCTGCGGAGCGGGCGGGCCAGCCGCAGCAGCCGCACCAGCGGCCCTATTCCAGCACGGCGGACGGTCTGGGCCAGCGGACCGGCTCCGGTCGGCGGACCGGCCTCGGCCGGCGGACCGGCTCCGGCCGGCGGACCGGCCTCGGCCAGGGGGTCGGCTGAGGTCATCGGGCCTCGATCGAAGCCGTTGGCGCCGGCGCCGCGCTTTCCGTGATGGCCGGGTCGACTGGGACCACCGGGATGAGTGCCATGGCGTGCCCAGGCCCGGGCTCAGTGACCCGGCCATCGCAGACCACGACCATCCGGCCAGGTTGGCGGGCCGCGCTGGCCCGATGCGTGACGAGAATGACGGTGCGGCCCGCCATCAGGGTGCCGATCGCGCTGTCGATCTCGGCTGCGCTGACCGGATCCAGGTGCGCGGTCGGCTCGTCGAGCAGCACCAGCGGCGCGTCCCGCAGGAACAGCCTGGCCAGCGCGATCTTCTGGCGCTGACCGGCCGAGAGCCGCAGTGCCCGCTCGTCCAGCTGGGTGTCGTAGCCGTCGGGCAGCGCCTCGATGAACCCGGCAGCCCCGGCCAGCGCCGCGGCCCGCTCGATTTCCGCCCGGCCTGCCAGCGGTGCGCCAAGCGCGATGTTCTCAGCCACCGACCAGGGGAAGAGCCAGGGATGCTGCGGCAGCCAGGCGAGCTGCGCCCGCCAGGAATCGACCGGCACGTCGGCCAGGTCGATGCCGCCGACATCGACCTGGCCGCTCGCTGCCGGGGCGAACCTCAGCAGCAGGTTCAGCAGCGTCGTCTTGCCCGCGCCGTTCCGGCCGGTCAGCGTGATCAGCTCGCCCGGGCGGATGGCCAGGCTGACCTGGTCCAGGATCGGCTCCGCGCGATCGGGATAGACCACGGTGACCCCGTTGAGCGTGATGGTTTCGGTCCGCAGATCCGGGACTGGTGACCCACCGGGCGGTCGCGGGCCTGCCGCCGCCGGGGTGTCGAGTATCTCGAAGGCGTGCCGCGCGGCCGCCTTCCCCTCCGCGCTGGCGTGGAACTGGGCGCCGGCGGCGCGCACCGGCAGGAACGCCTCGGGGGTGAGCAAGAGGACGAGCAGCGCCGTTGAGTAGCCGAGGTGGCCGTAGAGCAGCCGGATGCCGACCTCGACGGCGACGAGAGCGGTCGCCAGCGCCGCGGACAGCTCGAGCACCAGCGCGGAGAGGAACGCCACCCGGAGCGTGGCCATGATGCTGGCCCGGTACTGGCTGGTGACGTCGCTGATCACCCGCTCCTGGGCGCTGGCCCGGCCGAAGATCTTGAGCGTCGGAAGTCCCTGCACGACATCGAGAAAATGGCCGCTGAGCCGGCCAAGCAGCTGCCACTGACGGCTGGCCTGAGCCTTGGTGCGCAGGCCGATCAGCACGGCGAAGACCGGGATCAGCGGCAGCGTCAGCGCGATGATCAGGCCGGACAGCCAGTCCGCTGCCGTCACCCTGACCAGCACGGCGACCGGGACAGCCACCGCGAGGACGAGCTGCGGAAGATACCTGGCGAAATATGGATCGAGTGCGTCAAGTCCGCTGGTCGTCAGAGTGGTGATCGCACCAGCCCGATTCTCGGCCAGCCAGGCCGGTCCCAGGTCGAGCACATTCCGGATCAGCCTGGAGCGCAGCTGTCCCTTGACGGCGGCCGCGGCCCGCAGCGCGGTAACCTCGCCGCCGTAGACCGAGATAGCACGGGCCACCAGCACCGCGAGCAGCAGCGCGATCGGGCCAGCCAGTGCGGCCGCGCCAACTCCCCTTGCCGCGTCCGCCAGAGCGGTGGCCAGCAGACCTGCCTGGGCCAGGATCAGCCCGGTCAGCACCAGCCCGAGTGCCACGGTGCCTGCCAGGTACGGCCGGGCCGCGCCCGCCTCCCTGAGCAGCCGCCGCCCGACCCCGGCCCCGGCGCCCCCTGTCCTAGTCATCGGGCCGGGCAGACCGGGGCCCGGCACCTGGGTTGTCGGTCGAATAGACCTCGCGCAGCACGCCGACCTCGCCCTCGGTGAAGGCGCGCTCGCGCCGGATATCCCGGGTGAACGCCACCCACCAGGTCAGCATGGCGCCCACCCGGTTCCGGTAGCCGGTCAGGAACGCGATATGGATGAACAGCCAGAACACCCAGCCAAGAAAGCCGCTGAACCGGAGCGGGCCGGCCGACACGACAGCCCGACCGCGCGCGATGTAGGCGGCCGAACCGAGATCGTGGTACTTGAAAGACTCAGCCCGGCCGTGCCCGGACACCTCCCGCTTGATCCGCCGGGCTGCGTAGCGGCCCGACTGCATCGCGACCTCGGCGACGCCGGGCAGCTTGCCCAGGCTCATCATGTCGCCGACGACCGATATCTCGGGATGCCCGGCGATGGTCAGGTTGTCTTGCACGCAGATCCGCCCGGCCCGGTCCTGTTCAGCGCCGGTTGCCTTGGCCAGCGCGGTAGCCAGCTCAGGCGCCTCCACGCCCGCGGTCCACAGCACGGTCGCCGCGTCGTATCTCGACTCCGCGCCCTGGTGATCCCTGACGACCAGCCCGCCCAGCTCCACCTTGGTCACGACCGAGCCCATGTGCAGCTCCACGCCGAGGTCGCGCAGCGAATCGCCGGCCCGCTGAGCGAGCTTCGGGCCGAACGATGCCAGCGGCTCGGTGCCGCCGTCGAAGAGCAGCACCCGGGCGTCCTGCGGATGCACCTGCCTGAACTCATCACGCAGGGTCTTGGTGGCTAGCTCACGGATCTGGCCGGCCAGCTCGACACCGGTTGGCCCGGCACCGACCAGAGCGAAGGTCAGCCAGCGGCTCCGCTCGGCCGCGTCGGTTGCCGTCTCGGCCATCTCGAAAGCCCCGAAGACCCGGCGCCTGATGGTCAGCGCGTCGGCGATCGACTTCATCCCTGGTGCCAGCGCCGCGTACTCGTCGTGGCCGAAGTAAGACTGCCTGACTCCGGCGGCGACGATCAGGTCGTCGTACTCCAGCTCGATCTGCTCGCCGAGCGGCCTGCGGCAGATCAGCTTTCGCCCGGCCGCGTTGACGTCGACCGCCTGTGCCATCACGCACTCGACGTTGGCGTAGTGCCGGACCACCCGGCGGAGCGGCGCCGTGATCTGCCCCTCGGACAGAATGCCGGTCGCGCACTGATAGAGCAGCGGCTGGAACAGATGGTGCTCGCTGCGGTCGACCAGCGTGATCTCGAACGGGCCGCGCCGAAGCGCCCGGACGGCGAACAGGCCGGCGAAGCCGCCGCCGACAATCACCACCCGGCGCGGCCGCGCGTGGCTGTCCATCCCCGGATCTCCCCCGCTCCCCGGTGCTTGCGTTACCCCGGCCTTCCCGTTATCCCTGGTTCTGCTGTTATTCCTGGTGCTGCCGTGTCCGCATGCCAGCCCGCGGCCGCGGTCAGGCCCGCGGATCGAACCAGGTATCGCCGTTGGCGAGCAGCGCGTCGGCCTCCTTCGGGCCCCAGCTGTCCTTGGCATACGAATGGACCGGGACCACATCACCGAGCACCGGGTCAACGATCCGCCAGGCCGCCTCGACGGTGTCCTGCCGGGCGAACAGGCCGCGACGCCCGGCCAGCGCGGCGCCGATCAGCCGGTCGTAAGGCCGCATGTCCGCGGTCGGCTGCTCGGAGAAGGACAGCGTCTCCGGCTGCGGCAGCCAGCCGGCTCCCGGCTTCTTTCCGGCCAGGGTGACGCTGACGCTGGCTGCCGGGCTGATCCGGAAGCGCAGTGCGTTGGCGGCACCTCCACCTGGTTCGAGGCCGAACACATCGTGCGGGGGACGGCGGAACCTGATGCTGACCTCGGTGGCGCTGACCGGCATGCACTTGCCCGCCCGGATCAGGATCGGCACGCCTTCCCAGCGCCAGGAATCGAGGCCGAGCCGCACCGCGACGTAGGTCTCGACGGTCGACGCGGGATTCACGCCAGCCACGTCGTGGTAGCCCTCGTACTGCCCGCGGACCGTGTTCTCGGCGGACAGCGGGGTCAGCGCGGCGATCGCCTCGGATTTCGACGACAGCCAGGAGTCGATGCCGCGAGCGTCCGGCGGCTCGCCAAGCACGGACGCGAGCACCTGGAGCATGTGGTTCTGCATGACGTCCCTGATGGCACCGGTCTTGTCGTAGAACGCGCCCCGGTCAGCGACGTCGAATGCCTCGGCCATGGTGATCTGGATGCTGTGCACATGGGTCCGGTTCAGCAGCGGTTCGATCACCGAGTTGGCGAACCGGACGAACAGCATGTTCTCCACCGGGTCGAGGCCGAGCCAATGATCCACCCGGTAGATGTCGTCCTCGGCGAAATGCTGGTGCATCGTCGCGTTGAGTGCCTGGGCACTGGCCAGGTCATGGCCGAATGGCTTCTCGACCATCACCCGGGAGCCGTTGGCGCGGCCCGCAGCGGCGATCCCCTTCGCGATCCGGCCGAACAGGATCGGCGGTACCTCCAGGTAGAAGAGCACCTGGCGGCCGCTGCCGATCGCCTGCGACATCTCCTCATAGGTGCTGCCCGCGTCCAGATCGCCGTCGATGTAGTGGAGCAGGCCGAGCATCTTAGCCGCGGCCGACGAGGCCGGGTCTATTCCGTTCTGCCGCAGCGAGTCGGCGGCGTAGTTGCGGAACTGGTCAAGTCCCCAGCCGCTCTTGGCGATGCCGATCACCGGTACGTCGAGTACCCCGCGCTCGACCAGGCCGACCAGAGCCGGGAAGGTCTCCAGCTTGGCGAGGTCACCGGTAGCGCCGAAGATGACCAGGGCGTCTGCCTTCTGCGTCGTCATCGTGTTTGCCTCCAGGCGTCTGCTTGCCAGTGACCTATCCGATATCGGCGCTGGTATTCACGCGCCACCCGCCGTGGGTGAGATCCCGGCCGGGTCGGCCGCGCCGGTCTCGGCGGGCTGCGGCCGGAAATCGGCGTCGCTGAGCCGCCGCCGGAACACGTAGTACGTCCAGGCCGTGTAGGCAAGCACCACCGGCAGGAAGATCGCCACCACGATGGTCATCACCTTCAGCGAATACGAGCCGGACGCCGTGTTGTGGATGGTCAGGTCGAAGGCCGGGCTGGTGCTCGACACCATGACCCGCGGGTAAAGCTCGGTGAAGATCGAGGCGATGCTCGCCGCCATCGCGACCGTGGTCGCGGCGAACGCCCAGCCCTCGCGGTGCTCGTGCGCCAGCCAGGCGGCGGCGAACACGGCCAGGACGGCGACGATCTCCACCGGGTTCGGTGCCACGCCCTTGCCGGCGATCGCGTGGGTCCAGATCACGAAGCCGAGGACAAGCAGCCCGGTCACGGGGGCGGACCGGCGGGCGACCCGCAGGCCGCGGTCGCGAACCTGGCCGGTGGTCTTCAGCGCGATGAAGGTCGCGCCGTGCGTCACGCAGATCGTTACCAGGGTCACGCCGGTGAACAGGCCGTACGGCTGGAGCAGGTTCCAGAAAGTGCCGGTGTACTCACCGGCGCCGTTGATCGGCAACCCGTGCAGCAGATCGCCGAGTCCGACGCCGATCAGCAGCGGCGCGACCAGGCTGCCGCCGGTCAGCATGCCGTCCCAGCTGCGGCGCCAGGTCGCGCTGTCGCGTTTGCCGCGGTACTCGAACGAGATACCGCGGGCGATCAGCGCGGCCAGCAGCACCACCAGCGCCAGGTACAGGCCGGAGAACATGGTGGCGTACCAGCCGGGGAACGCGGCGAACATTGCGGCGCCCGCGGTGATCAGCCAGACCTCGTTGCCGTCCCAGAGCGGCCCGATCGTATTGATCGCGGCCCGCCGGCCTGGCTCGTCCTTGCCGATGACTCCGTGCAGCATGCCGACGCCGAAGTCGAAGCCCTCAAGCACGAAGAACCCGGTCCAGACCACCGCGATCAGCCCGAACCAGAGCGAGACGAGCGTCATCGCATCCCCCTAGTGACGAGCGTCATCGCATCCCCCTAGTAGAGCATCGAAGGCAGGGCGGCATCCCGGTCCGCCGCAGCGGCCGCTTGCTCGGCCTGGGCCGGCCCAGGCGCGAGCTCGCGGCGGGCATAACGCAACATCAGCACCGCGTCGACCACGCCCAGGCCGGTGTAGAGCAGGCCGAAGACGACCAGGCTGATCACCAGCTCGGTCGTGCTCACCGACGGGGACACGCCGTTGCGGGTCAGTGCGATGCCCTGCACGATCCACGGCTGCCGCCCGCTCTCGGTGAGCAGCCAGCCAGCCGTGTTCATCAGGAATGGCAAGATCACCGCCCAGACGGCGGTGGTCAGGAACACCCGGGACGTGGCGAGTCTCTTCCGCCGGATCAGCCAGAGCCCCCACAACCCGAGCAGCAAGATCAGCCCGGCGCTGTAGGCCATCACGCGCATCGACCAGTACTGGATGAAGACGTTAGGCACGTAGTAGCCCGGGCCGTATCTTCGCTGGTACTGGGCCTGCAGCGGATTGAGCCCGATCACCTTGCCATTCCACGAGTTGGTGGCGAGCAGGGACAGCAGGTGCGGGATCTCGATGATCTGGGTCGGCGTCTTGTCGTCATTGCCGCCGCCGATCTGGAACAGCGAGAACGAGCACGGCTGGCAGGTCTTCCACTGCGCCTCCGCCGCCGCGATCTTCATCGGCTGGTACCTGGCCTCGATCACACCTAGCTCGCTGCCGACAAACATGGCGAGGATCATGGCCGGGACTCCGACGACGAGGGAAAGCCGCATCGAGAAGCCGAAGCCCTCGTGAGCGCCCTTGCGCAGCTGCCACGCCGATACCGCCAGCATCACCGCGGCGGCGGTGACCAGCGACGCGAGCAGGACGTGCAGGTAACCCCATCCGAAGACCGGGTTGGTCAGGACGGCCCAGATGTCGTTGAGCTGCGGCCGGCCGGTGGCCTTGTTGATCACGTAGCCGACCGGATGCTGCATCCACGAGTTGGCCGCCATGATGAAGGCGGCCGACGCCACGGTGCCAAACGCTACCGCCCAGATGGTCAGCAGGTGGACCCGGCGGGAGAGCCGGTCCCAGCCGAAGATCCACAGGCCGAGGAACGTCGATTCCAGGAAGAAGGCGATCAGCCCTTCCATGGCCAGCGGGGCGCCGAAGATGTCACCGACGAGCCGGGAGTAGGCCGACCAGTTCATCCCGAACTCGAATTCCTGCACCAGGCCGGTCACCACGCCGACCGCGACATTGATGACAAGCAGCGTGCCGAAGAACCTGGTCAGCCGCAGGTACTCGGACTGGCGGTGCCGGTACCAGGCGGTCTGCAGCAGCGCGGTGAGGAAGGCGAGCCCGATCGTCACCGGAACGAAGAAGAAGTGGTTGATGGACGTCAGCGCGAATTGCCAGCGCGCAAGATCAAGCGTTGACATCAGCTTCCCTCCGGCCACGATCCGCTACCTGGTCAGTACCGTTCCTGGCCAGGGATGAGCCCGCACCACCCGTGCTGGGTGATGTGTCAGCCGGGTCAGCTGGGCAGTGTGGATGCCATGACTGACCGTTACGACGTCATCATCGTGGGCACTGGCGCCGGCGGCGGAACGCTCGCGCACGCCCTCGCACCGACCGGCAAGAAGATCCTGCTGCTCGAACGCGGCAGTTTCCTGCCGCGCGAGATGGCCAACTGGGATCCGGGTGCGGTCTTCGTGGACGGCCGCTACATGTCGGCGGACATCTGGTACGACGCGGACGGCAAGCCGTTCCAGCCACAGGTGCACTACTACGTCGGCGGGGCCACCAAGATGTACGGGGCGGCACTGTACCGGCTCCGGCCGGCCGATTTCGGGGAGATCAAGTTCGCGGACGGAATCTCCCCAGCCTGGCCGCTGAGCTACGACGACTTCGAGCCGTTCTATGCACGGGCCGAGTGGCTGTATCAGGTCCATGGCAAGCACGGCGAGGACCCCACCGAGGGCACCTGGTCGAAGCAGTATCCGTGGCCGGCGGTCTCGCACGAGCCGCGGGTACAGCAGATCTCCGACGATCTGGCCGCGGCCGGCTATCACCCGTTCCACGCGCCGTGCGGAATCCTGCTCAACGAGGCCGACCGGCCGGCCAGCACGTGCATCCGGTGCGCCTGGTGTGACGGCTATCCGTGCCTGGTGCACGCGAAGGCGGACGCCGAGACGATCGCCGTTCGGCCGGTGCTGGACAGGCCGAACGTGACCTTGCTGGTCAACGCCGAGGTGATCCAGCTGAAGACCGACCGGTCCGGCCGCACCGTCACCGAGGTCCTGCTGCGCCGCGGCAGCGGGTACGAGACCTACAGCGCCGACATCGTGGTCCTCGCCACCGGCGCGGCGAACACCGCCAGGATCTTGCTCGGGTCGGCCAGCGACCAGCATCCGACCGGCCTGGCGAACGGCTCGGACCAGGTGGGGCGCAACTATATGTTCCACAACAGCAAGGCCGTCGCCGCGCTGGCCAAGGAGCCGAACGAGACCGTCTACCAGAAAACGCTCGCGCTCAACGACTTCTACCTGGCCAGCGACTCCGGGCATGGGCCGCTCGGCAATATCCAGATGCTCGGCAAATCGAACGCGATGGCCATGAAGGGCGAGGAACCCAAGCTCACCAGGCTGGCCCCGCACTGGAGCCTGGAGGAGGCCGCGCGGCACAGCGTGGACTTCTGGCTGACCACCGAGGACCTGCCGAGACCGGACAACCGGGTGACCGTCGACGGCGATGGCCGGATTCACCTGTCCTACACCTGGACCAATCAGTCCGAGGCCGCGGTCCTGTACGGGGAGCTGAAGACGATCCTGAACAAGACCGGGATGCCCGCGCATCACGTCCTTGACAAGAACTTCTACATGGACATGAGCATCCCGATCGCGGGGGTGGCGCATCAGGCGGGTAGCTGCCGGTTCGGCACGGATCCCGCGTCCTCGGTGCTCGACACCGACTGCAAAGCACACGAACTCGACAACCTGTACGTCGCCGACTCGAGTTTCTTCCCCAGCATCGGCGCGGTGAACCCGGGCCTGACCGTGATGGCGAACGCGCTTCGCGTCGGCGATCACCTGGCCAAACGGCTCGGCTAGGCAATGGCCCGGCTAGGCAATGGCCCGGCTAGGCAGCGGCCCGGCTAGGCAGCGGCCCGGTTAGGCAGCGGCCCGGCTAGGCGGCGGCTCGGCTCAGACCAACGGCTCGGATCAACTGGCTCGGCTCCGATCAACTGGCTCAGCTGAGATCAACTGGCTCAGCTCAGATCAAACACAGGAGGAAACGACTCATGGATCGCTACCCGAACATCGCCGACCATGGACTCATCGGCGACCTGCAAACCGCGGCCCTGGTAACCACCGACGGTACGGTCGACTGGTTCTGCTGCCCCAGGTTCGACTCGCCGAGCGTCTTCGGCTCGCTGCTCGACGCCGACAAGGGCGGATACTTCCGGATCGCTCCCGACCGGGACGACTACGTCACCAGGCAGCTGTACTTCCCCGACACCGCGATCCTGATCACCAGGTTCATGACCCCGGACGGAGTCGGCGAACTGCTCGACTTCATGCCGATCACTGTCGGCCGGGCAACTGACCGGCACCGGCTGGTCCGGATGCTCCGGGTGGCCAGGGGCACGATGCGGTTCAAGATGGAACTCCAGCCGCGGTTCGACTACGGCCGGGCCAAGCACAAGATCGAGATAACCGAGCACGGCGCGGTCATGCGCTCGGCCGACATGGAGCTGACCCTGCACACCGTCGCCGGGCGCGAGTCAGGGGTGCGGAACGAGGCCCTCCGGCGCGACGGGAACGGCCTGACGGCCACCAGGACCCTGCGCGAGGGCGAGACCGGCGGTGTCGTCCTTGAGTCGATGGGCGGCCAGCCCAAGCTGCTGCGGGCCAGCGAGATCACCAAGCTCTCCGACGACACCGCGCAATTCTGGCGGAACTGGGTCAGCAAGAGTACGTACACCGGCCGGTGGCGGGACATGGTTGCCCGGTCGGCCATGACACTCAAGCTGCTCACCTACGCGCCGAGTGGAGCGCCAGTGGCGGCAGTTACTGCCGGGCTTCCTGAGCAAGTCGGCGGCGAGCGCAACTGGGACTACCGCTACACCTGGATCAGGGACGGCTCGTTCTCCATCTACGCCCTGCTCGGCCTGGGCTACCTGGACGAGGCCATCGCCTTCGGCGGCTGGCTCAGGCAGCGGGCCACCGAGTCGGCGGGCAACGGCG
The DNA here is from genome assembly GCA_963850875.1 of uncultured Actinomycetota bacterium. Lineage (GTDB taxonomy): Bacteria > Actinomycetota > Actinomycetes > Streptosporangiales > Streptosporangiaceae > Chersky-822. Next base: position 372,563 of record CAWKNA010000001.1, on the reverse strand, counting down.
CCAGCCCGCTGAAGATCATGTACCGGGTCGACGGCAGCTCCGACCTCACCGAGGAGATACTCAAGCACTTCGAAGGCTGGCGCGGTTCGCGGCCGGTCAGGATCGGCAACGGCGCGGCCGACCAGCTCCAGCTTGACATCTACGGCGAGGCGATGGACGCGGTCTTCCTCGGGGACAGCCATGGCATGCCCATCCCGCACCAGGGCTGGCTGGCGGTCGCCAACATGGTGGACTGGGTCGCCGACAACTGGGATCAACCGGACGAGGGCATCTGGGAGACCAGGGGCGGCCGGAAGGACTTCACCTACGGCCGGTTCCAGTGCTGGGTGGCGCTCGACCGGGGGATCAGGCTGGCCGAGCGGCATGGCCGGCCAGCCAAGATAGCCGAATGGTCGATGGAGCGCGACCGGATCTACAACCAGATCATGTCGCGCGGATGGAACTCCAAGACCAAGGCATTCACGCAGCACTACGAGAGCGAGGTGCTGGACTCCTCGCTGCTGATGATGCCGCTGCAGGGCTTCGTGTCACCGTTCGACCCGATGTGGCTGTCGACGCTCGACGCCATGGACGACAAGCTGGTCTCCGACAGCCTGGTCTACCGGTACAACCCGAGCGCCTCTCCGGACGGACTCAGCGGGGGCGAGGGAACGTTCTCGCTCTGCACGTTCTGGTACGTGGACGCGCTGGCCAGGGCCGGGCGGCTCGACGACGCCGCGCTGACCTTCGAGAAGATGCACACCTACGCCAACCACGTCGGCCTGTACTCCGAGGAGATCGGCCTCACCGGTGAGCAACTCGGGAACTTCCCGCAGGCGTTCACCCACCTGTCGCTGATCAACGCCGCGATCAACCTCGACTACCAGCTGGATCACGGGGCAGGCTCGGTGGAGCAGGTGCTGTCCGCCACCCGGTAACCGTTTCGGCAAAGGACCACCGGGCCCATTGCCCGGGCCGTTGGCCTCTGGCGATCAGATCGCTGACCCGCGCACGGTTGAAGAAGGACGACCGTTAGGGGGTCCGTGATGCGAGTACTAATCGTCTACGGCAGCAAACGCGGTGGCACGGCCGGGCTGGCGGCCATGATCGGCAATGCCTTCGAGAACGCAGGCATGATCGCCGACGTGGCGCCCGCCCGGACCGTGCGCTCCATCGATGGCTATGACGCCGTCATCGTCGGAGGAGCGCTTTACATATTCCGCTGGCACCGCGACGCGCGCCGGTTTGTCCGCCGGTACGCCGCGAAGCTTTCGGAACTGCCGGTCTGGTTGTTCAGTTCTGGCCCGCTTGATGACTCGGCGCCGAAGATGGAAATCGCGCCGGTGGACCAGGCGCGCAAGGCGATGCAACTCTGTCACGCCCGCGGCCACATGACCTTCGGCGGCCGGTTGGCGCCGGAAGCACGCGGCTTTCCCGCGAGCGCGATGGCGAAGAAGCAGGCCGGGGACTGGCGGGATGAGGCGCAAGTGAACCGCTGGGTGACCGATCTCGTGGGACAGCTTGACAAGGGCGCTCCGGTGCGATGAACGGCCGATGATGCGCGGCCGTCCGATGAACGACCGTGCGGGAAGGCTACGGATGACGCCGATGGCAGCAAGCGTGCTTGAGGCGTGCCAGTCGGCCGTCGGCCAACCGATGACTCAGTGGGGCAATTCATTACTGAAGGGACATTTTTACCATGGATCCATACCCGGTGCAGTTCTCAGTCGATTATCCGGACCGGCCGCTTAATCGGCTGACGACGTTCTTCCGGATCTTCGTGGTCATCCCGATCGCCATCGTGCTCGGTACCGTATCTGGCGAGGGCTTCCAGGCATCGCCGAACGGCAGGGCGATCGCGGCAGGTGCCGGCGGCCTGCTGTTCTTCGCCCCGCTGCTGATGATCTTGTTCCGGCAGAAGTACCCCAGGTGGTGGTTCGACTGGAACCTTGAGCTGCAGCGGTTCAGCAACCGGGTAGGGATCTTCCTGGCCCTGATGGACGATCAGTACCCTTCGACGGACGAGCATCAGTCGGTGCACCTGGACTACCGCTATCCGGATGCGGCAATCGAGCTGAACCGGTGGCTGCCGCTGGTCAAGTGGTTCCTGGCGATCCCGCATTACATCGTGCTGTTGTTCCTGGACATTGGCCTGGTGGTGATGGTGATCGTGGCCTGGTTCGCGATCTTGTTCACCGGCCGCTACCCGCGCGCGATCTTCGACTACGTAGAGGGCGTGATCCGATGGCAGAACCGGGTGGTCGGATACGCCTTCATCCTGATCACCGACCAGTACCCGCCGTTCAGCCTCGCTGCGTAGCCAGCGGTCTGGGCTTGCTGCGGTGATCGTGATCGTGGCCGGAGTATCCGGCAGCGGCAAGACCACCGTTGGCAAGGTGCTGGCCGACCGGCTCGCCTGGCTCTTCATCGACGGTGACTCGCTGCACCCGGCGGCGAACATAGCGAAGATGAAGAGCGGGGTGCCGCTGACCGAGCACGATCGGATGCCTTGGCTGCACCTCGTGGCTGACCGGATGGACAGTCAGCTCAGGGCCGGCGCTGGCCGTGCTCGCCTGCTCCGCGCTCAAGCGGTCCTACCGGGACCTGCTGCTCAGCGGACGCCCGGCGGTGCGGATGGCGTTCCTGCGGATCGACCGTGACGTGGCGGCAGGCCGACTCGCAGCCAGGCACGGTCATTTCTTCGATCCGACTCTGCTTGACTCCCAGTTCGGCGACCTTGAGCTGCCAGGGCCAGCCGAGCCCGGGGTCGTGCTCGTCCCCGTCCTTGGCAGGCCGGACGACATCGCCGACGAGATCATCGGCCGCCTGGGTCTAGCCAGCTGACCGGGGGCAGGAGAGTCACGGGCTGCCGCCCCCAGGCGGCTGTGGCCGAGCCGGATCTGCCGACGCGGCCGGGGCGGAGGGGGGCGGGGCGCTAGGAGCGCCGCTGGCAGCCGGCTGAGCATGACTCTGCCTGCCGAACCGCAGAAACGCGGTCAGCGCGCCGATCACCAGCGCGACGCCGAGGCCTAGGTAGAAGACGTTGGGACCGCCATGGAACTCGACCACGACATCCACGAACGTCATCGCGGCCACCAGGATCAGCATCGACACGACCCTGGCCTTGAGGTCCTCCAGATCGCGCATCTGCAGCCATTTCGGCAGCCAGTACTGGGACTCGTGCCGCTCGCCTCTGACCACGAACAGGCCATAGAAGCCGAACGCGGAGATCATCAGCGTCACGCCGACCAGGAACAGGTCCTCGACGATCAGGAAATGACTCAGCTTGCCGCCAACCCGAGCCGGATCGCTGATGTAGCCGGTAATCGAGGCGAAGAAGATGACAGCGCCGTACACGAAGGTGCCGGCCGCGATGAGCAGCAGCATGACCACGGGCAGCAGGATGAGCAGCCGGGATGACGCAAGCACGCGCTCAAAGCGGCGCTGGATCGGCGGGATGTCCTGGCCGGCCTGCGTGGCATTCTGGTCAGTCCCTGAAGGGCGCTCCCCAGCCCCGGGCTCACCCGTCACACCGCAGAACCTACCCAGCCGGGTGTTCGACCACGCTAGCCGGGGCGATCCTGGCCCTGTACCGATGCCGCGTCAGGAGGTCATGCCGCCGAGGCCGACCAGTCCCCTGGCGAGCTCGATCTCCCCCATATGCCGGAGCCCGTGCTGGTACAGCCAGCACTCGAAGGCATCGAGCACGGTGATTCCCTCGGCACCGGCCACCCGAGCGCTGTACGTGCTCTCGATCTGCGGCGGGAACGGCCGCCCGATCACGACCCGGGTGAGATCCGCGGCATCCATCGACTCCAGATGTGCCTGCGTTCGATCGAAGACGGCCCGCTGGTACTCCTTGAACGCCTCGTAGTCGCCGATCCGCTGATGCACCATCTGCGCCACGGTGAGGTGCTTGCCGTGATCGTTGATCGCCATCGTGACCCGTTTCTGCCACTGCTCGTCCCAGATCGGCGCCACGCCCGTGGCCAGCAGGAAGGACGCGTCCTCCATGTTGGTGTAGTGGAATAGGGAGAACGCGATCGGCAGCACCCCCTCGCGCTCGAAATGGTTGACATGTTCGGGCCCCATCGAACCAACCGCCTGGTAGTACAGCGAGTGCATCGCGCACATCCGGCGTTGCAGCGAATCGAGGAGCAGCGAAGCTGCCATGGGAGTTCCTTTCCCGCCGGTAACGCACCGGGCCGGTCCCGCACCGGACTTGCGCCAGCCGCTCCGGCCACAGTAAGTTGTGACACAGCTACTGTCAAATGTTTGACCGGATCGGACCGGACCCGGACTACGCCGGACCGGATCGGGACCGGGCCGGACAACGACTGGACAAGGATCGGGGACAGGGACAGCGGATGGCAGTGATCCGCCGGGAACTACGCATCGCCCGGCCTGCCGATGAGGTCTGGCCGGCCATCGGCGACCCGGCCGCGCTGCCTGGCTGGTTTCCAGGAATCGTGGCCGCGCAGGTCGATGGCAGCAGCCGGGTGATCACCACCGCAAGCGGGATCTGTCTGCCCGAGGAGATCGTGACCAACGACCCGGTGCGCCGGGTCTTCCAGTACAAGATCACGGCGCCGCTGCTCAGCAACCATCTCGGCACGATCGAGGTCACCGACGCGGACGATGGCTGCTGCCTGGTCAGCTACCAGACCAGCTGCGAGCCGGACACCATCGCGCTGGTCATCGGCGGCGCCTGCGGAAACGCGCTGCATGAGCTGCGCCGCCAGCTCGAGGCCCAGCCTGACGTGCCATCGCCGGCGCAACTGCAAGCGCAGCCGCCGGCACAGTCCGGATCATCGCCGACGACGGAGGCATAGATGGGGCGGAAGATCCTGTTCGTCACGACCGATCAGCAGCGATACGACACGCTGCGCTGCAACGGCGGCACCATCGCCAGGACCCCGGTAGCCGACTCGCTGGCTGCGGCCGGCATCCGCTACGAGCGAGCCGTTCCGCAATCTGTGGTCTGCATGCCGTCCAGATCGACCATCCTGACCGGCCAGCACCCGACAACTCACGGCGTCTGGATGAACGGGGTTCCGCTGCCGGTCGACGCGCCGTCGGTCGCTGCCCTGCTGCAGCGGCATGGCTACCGGACCGCCCTGGTCGGCAAGGCGCACTTCGAGCCGTTCCTTGACCCGTTCGGCCGGTTCACCGAGAACTCGCTGGCCAGGTCGGGCGCGGAGACGGTCCAGGCGCCGTGGGCCGATGGCAGCACCGGACCGCACCGCGGCTTCGAGCACCTGGAGTTCGCTACCCACGGCACGGCCGCGCCGCTGCACTACGTCCTGTGGCTATGGCAGAACCATCCCGAGGCGATCGGCATGTACTACCCGGTGCTCGACCCGACCTTCAACGTCAACGCGGCGGGCGGCGGCGCGACCGGGGCGCCGCAGGTACACGACAATGCGATCGAGAAGGGCTGGTATCACACCGACTGGGTCGCCGACCGCACCATCAGCTGGCTGGACTCGCTCAGCGCGGACGACGACTGGTTCTGCTGGATGAGCTTCCCCGATCCGCATCACCCGTGGGACCCGCCGAAGTCGGAGCTGTCGCGGGTGGACTGGCGGGAGGTGCCCCTGCCGCCCGGCTATCCGGCCAGCCGGTCCGAGCGCGAGGCGATCCTGGACGCCAAGCCGGCGCACTGGAAGATGTGGTACGACGGCACGCTGGTCTCGAACTACGAGGCACCGAAGTCCTGGGTCCCGGCGACCCTCACCGCCGACCAGGTCCGTGAGGTCAACGCGCGCAACGCGGTGGAGGTCGAGCTGATCGACGAGGCCCTCGGCCGGGTCCTGACGGCGATCGAGGCCCGCGGCTGGACCGACGACGTGGACGTCATCTTCACCACCGACCACGGCGAGCTGCAAGGCGACTTCGGATTGCTGTTCAAGGGCCCGTACCACGTGGATGCGCTGATGCGGCTGCCGCTGATCTGGCGGCCAGCGCCGTCCGCCGGGATCGCGGCGGCCGTGGTGTCCAGGCCGGTCGGGCTGGTCGACCTGGCGCCGACATTCAGCGCTATCGCCGGGCTCAAGCCGCCAAGCTGGATGCAGGGCCACCGGCTGCCGGTGAGCGACGTCGACGCCGCCAGCCGCGGCTTCGAGCGGGTACTCACCGAGTGGGACAGCGACCTGTTCGGCGTTGACGTGCACCTGCGCACGATCACCCGCGACGGCTGGGTCTGCACCGCCTACCGGCCCGGCTACGTGCACGATGGCTCCGAGGGCGAGTTGTACAACCTGGCCGATGACCCGCTGCAGCGGTTCAACCGGTGGCACGATCCTGCCTGCGCGGCCCTGCGCTCCGACCTGATCACCGACCTGTGGGATCACCAGCCGCCGGCCAGGGAGGAGGCCCTGGAGCTGCAGGCTCCGGTATAGCTCACAGCCCTGGCGGACGGGAACTCATGGCAGAGCAGGACGTTCAAGATCAAAGCCTTCAGGATCAAACCTCCAAGATCCGGCGATAACGATTCGCTACGGCCACATCGATCCCGGTTACGCGATCCGGCCATCGCGGACACCTACACGATGATCCTTCGCCCGCTGATCGACAAACTGGCCGACTCGCTGCCCGATTGATCCGGGACATGACAGCGCCCCCGGAGCGATCGTCGCTCTCGAGGGCGTGCCCGCGCCGGTGTGTGGTCGCCTCTCGGCGAAAGGCACATCGCGGCTCCAGCCGGACGGTATTCCGCGAAGGCAGTGGGTTAGGCCCGGGGGACTCAGCACACCGACGGTTGCTGGAACACCCGCCGGCACCGGGGTATTCCGCGTCCCGCGGGACAAGCCTTGGCTGCCCGCCCGTGACTGTCATCCGGGCGGCTCCGGACGGTGCTTCCGGGATCAGGTCGGCCTGCGCCGCCGCCCAGCGGAGGCGCCGGGGATAGGCTGAGTATCCAGGTCTGGCGCTGTATGACTGGCGCGGTATGAGGAGCGGCGTGGAGTGGTTGCGGACGTCTCGGCGATCGGCTGCATCGGCGTCATTATCGTTGCCACCCGCGGTGCGGCCGGCCCAGGAGAGGTGCTGGTCAAGATCCGCGGTGGGTCAGAGGCCTTCATCGCCTGGTCGCCTGAGCCGCTGGCCAAGGGAACGACCGTCCTGGTCATCGAAACCCGTGGCCACCGCACCGTCGATGTCAGCGCCTGGACCGACCCGCTCGACCCCTTCCCTGACAATCCCGACCGGGGGTAACCGGCCGCACCTAAGATGCGAAATCCCAACTTGGAGATGAAAGATGCTTGGCTACCGTGTACCGAGACCCGACGAGGCAATGCTGATTTCCGGTGGCAAGTACGGCAAAAACGGTGCTCCGTTCCGGGTCGTGACCGGTCACGGCGCTATGGTTCTCCCGTTCGTCAGGAAGACCAACTTCCTCACCTTGTCCATGTGCGAGTCCGAGGTGTCCGAGCAGTGCGTGACGAAGCAGGGCATCGCCCTGAACGTCCGTGCGGTGATCGCCTTCAAGGTCGGCAACGACGAGGAGAGCATCGTCAACGCCGGGCAGCGGTTCCTCTCCGACCAGGACCAGATGTCCACCCTGACCGGCCGGATCTTCTCCGGTCACCTGCGCTCGATCATCGGGTCTATGACCGTCGAAGAAATCGTGACCGAGCGGCAGAAGCTGGCCACCGAGGTGCTCGACGGGTCTAAGGCGGAGATGGCCAAGATCGGCCTGAGCGTCGACTCGCTGCAGATTCAGTCCATTGACGACATGAACACCGGCTACATCGATGCGATGGCCGCTCCGCACAACGCCGCGATCCAGCGCCAGGCCCAGATCGCCCAGGCGCAGGCGAACCAGGCCTCGGCCGAGGCGCAGCAGCAGTCGCAGCGCGCCCAGGCCGAGTACGCCAGGCAGACGTCCGTCGTCCAGGCGCAGTACAAGGCCGAAGTCGACAAGGCCCAGGCGGAGGCGGCGCAGGCCGGACCGCTGGCGCAGGCGCGGGCGACGATGGAGGTCCTCTCCGCTCAGGCCGAGCTGGCTAAGCGCCAGGCCGAGTTGCGCGAGCGCCAGCTGGTCGCCGAGGTCATCAAGCCCGCCGAGGCCGAGGCGCAGAAGGTCCGAATCCTCGCTGAGGCTGACGCCAACCGGGTCAAGCTGCAGGCCGAGGCCGCCGCTTCGCACAACCGGGTCGCACTTGACCGGATGATGATCGAGCAGCTTCCGATGATCGTCAAGGAAGCCGCCGCTGGACTCGCTGGCGCCAATCTCAGCGTGCTGAACGGCGCTGAGGGCCTGAGTGAGATCGCGGCCGGTCTCGTGGCTCAGGGCCTGACGATCCTCGATTCGGTGAAGAAGAGCCTCGGCGGGAGTTCCGTCGACGCTCCGGTGATCAACCCGATCAGCCTCGCGGACGGCGATGCCGCCACGGACGCGCGTGACAAGGGCGGACCGACGGCCTGACCGCCGATTGGCTGAGTCGACTTTGTGGTGCCAACCCTGGTCCCGCATGGTCGGGGATAGTTGTGGCAGCACGTCCTCGGGGATGGTCGTGGTGGCGCCTGGCCGTGGTGGTCGCGCAGGAGAACAGCGCTAGAACTGCCTGGAGCGGGCACAACAGGTGTCCAGGGCTGGCACCAGAGGTTGGCCTTCGTCGTTGAAGCCGGTAACGCCACGGCTGTGGCCGGGACGTTCAGTGCGCTGCGGCACTGGGTCGGCGTCTTTGGCCCGCAGGCAGTAGCTGTGACCCTCTACAATCCGGCTCCGTCGGCGGCGTGCAAGCCCGCATGTGGTCGGCCCGACGATCACGAGGGACGATGAGCAGAATCGCCGGTGCAGGTGTCCGCCCCGGCACCATGCTGCCTCCCGGCTCTGATCTCGCCGGTCCGGTGCCCGGCTGGGGCGCACGTGTCCTCGCTTGGACCGCCGGCGCAGGAATCTCCAGCTCAATATTGATCATGATCTGGGCGTCTTTGCTCCGGTCAAGCTGGCAGACCCCGGCGCTGGTCATGCCATCCGTGGGCCCGCCCTGGGAACTGCAGTCGGTTCATGTCTCGGTCCGAGTGGTCACCGTTGCCCTTTGGCTGGCCACCATTCTCGGTGCCGGTGGCGTGGCCGCCGGAGTGGCGGCGGTGCGCGGCGGGGTGCGGGTCAGTGCCAGGGCAGTGCTCGGAACTGGCCTGCTGGTGGTGGCCGTGCTCACCGTCCTGCCGCCGGTCGGGTCCACCGATGTGCTCAACTACGCGACATACGGACGAATAGTTGTAATCGGCCACAGCCCGTACGTCATGACTCCTTACCAGCTGCGGATGCTCCACGACGCGTACAGCGGATCCGTGCCGGTCGAGTGGCAGAACCACGTGACGCTCTACGGGCCGCTGGCGACGTTTGAGGAGTTCGTGTCCGCCCTGCTCGGCGGCACGTCCGCGGCGAGGATCGTGTTCTGGCTGAAAATGTGGAACGCGATCGCCTTCGGCGCGGTGGCGGTGGCCGCGCACCGGGTGCTGCGCTCCGACCCGGCCGCCCGGCTGCGGGCGCACCTGCTCTGGACGATCAATCCGCTGCTGCTGTGGAGCGCGATCGCGGCCGGACACGTGGACGTGCTAGGGGCCGCGGTCGGCGTTTTCGGCCTGCTGGTGGTAGGCGCCAGACCGGCTCTTGGAACCAGCACGGCGCGAGGTGCCGGGCCGGTCGAAGCTGCCGGGCGGGCGGAGACTGCCGGGCGGTTGTCGCTCGCCAGGTGGCCGGCCGTCCGCCCAGGGCCGCTGCGTGCAGTGCTGGCTGGCGTGTTGATCGGCATCGCTGCCGACATCAAGATCTTCTACGTACTGCTCGGTTTCGGTCTCGCCTGGGTGCTCCGGCGGTCGCTTCGCGACCTTACTGTCGCCGTCGGCGGTGCACTGGCGGTGCTGGTGCCGACCTATGCCTGGTTCGGCCCGCCCGCGATCACAGCCCTCCTCGACCGGCGGAACAAGGCCACTGCCGACAACTTCTACCAGCTGCTCTCCGGGCCGAACGGGTACGTGACCTCGCACGTCGCGCTGGTGGCCAGCGTCATCGTCGGCTGCCTGGCGGTGCTGACGCTCTGGCGGCTGCCTGCCCGTGTCCCGGCTCCGCCGGCCATCCAGCCGGCGCTGGCGCTCAGCGTCGCGTGGCTGTTCGTCTGGCCCTATCAGCTGCCCTGGTATGACGTGATGATCGTCTGCCTGCTGGTGCTCTATCCGGCGTCGCGGCTGGACTGGCTGGTGCTTGCCAGGCTAACGGCCGGCACGATCGCCATAATGCCGGGCAACCCATGGCTGCCACCCGGTCATCTGCTAACTGCGCTGGCCAGGATCAGCCTGTATAAGGTCGTGCCTGCGGTGCTTCTCGCGTCCGCGCTTGGCCTGGTCGCGCTTTGCTTGTCCGGACGCTGGAAGCTTCGGCCGTCCGCTGTCGGGCCGCATGGCGGGCGCGGGTCGCGAGCACCAGTAGCACCAGGAACAGCAGCAGTCCGGTGAGGACGTAGAGATTCCCGGTGACAAGGCCGAGACCATGCCAGTGGTATTCGGGATACCAGGGCCGATCGCCGAGCCGATAGTAGGTGCCCACGTTGGTATTGGGCGGCGCCCAGATCAGACCGCGGGAGAAGCCGCCCAGGTCATGGGGCTCACCCCAGAGGCCGCCCGGCCAGGCGCCGAACAGGCCTGCGATCAGCGCTGCGAGTCCGAGCAGTGCCCACCGCGGCGACGAGCGCGGCAGCCGGTCACGGCTGACCGCAGCAGGCCGCCAGACCGTCACCGCACTGGTGCCCGGTGCCGGACCGGATCAGCCAGCGCGGCGGTCAACTGGTCAAGCGCGAGTACTGTGTGCCCGCTCACCACGGCGTCGCAATGCGGCCACGCGGCCGCCATGCCGCCAGCCAGCGGCTGGTAGGCGGAGCTCTTGGTCCTGGGATTCACCCACACGATGCGGAACGCCACCAGCGACAGCCGCACCATCTCGCGACGCACGAGATCCGGGTCTCCGGTCTCCCAGCCGTCCGAGATGATCACCATCACGGCGCCTCGTGCCATCCCCCGGCGCCCGTGCAGATCGTTGAACTCCTTAAGCGCCGCTCCGATCTTGGTACCGCCGAGCCAGTCGGGGGCTGCCTGGCCCGCCCGCTGCAAGGCCGGTCCCGGCAGTGACCTGCCAAGCACCGGCGTCAGCCGGGTCAGCCGGGTGGCGAAGCTGAAGACCTCGGCGCGGGCGCCACCGGCGGCACAGTAGAGCAGCTGGATCATGGCCCGCGCGTAGGGCTCCATCGACCCCGAGATGTCGCAAAGCACCACCAGCTGGCGCGCTCGGCGGCCCGGCGTCCGGCCGATCAGCCGGTAGGCATCTCCGCCGGTCCGTCGTGCCTGGCGGAGCGTCGACCGCATGTCGGTGCGCCGGGCGCCTGGCCTGCGCCGGCTCCGCCTGGACCGGCGCTCAGGCACGGCGAGCGTCAGCTGGCGCATCAGGGTGGCTAGCGAAAGCAGCTCCGCATCGGACAAGTCGGCGAAATCCGTCGCCGCCAGCCGTTCGGCGCTGGTTCCGAGGTAGCGGTGCTCGACCTCCCCGCCCGGCTCGTCGAGCGAGTCGGCGTCATCAGCCGGCGGCTGGAGTGTTTCGCTGGCGTGCAGCTGAGCCGCCCGGGCAGCGCTGGCCAGCAGATCCTCCGGCGACCGCGCAGCAGCGCCGGTCAACTCGGGTGAATTCTGGTCGCCGCGCGAGTCGGCCGGATCGGTCAGTCCGCCGAATACCTGATTGAAGACCGCGAGCAAGATCTCCGCTTCATCCTTGCTGGACACCAGGGTCGCGAGCGCGCAGAGGTATAGAGCGCGCAACGTGTCTGGCCTTGCCACGGTCACGGCGCTGGCGAATCGCTCGCAGCGGCCGGGCCCGATCGGCAGTCCGGCCAGTCGCAGCGTGGCACCGAACCTAGCGGCGGCCTCAGCCAGATCGTCAGCCATCGCCGTTGAATAGCGTCGCGAACCCGACCTGCCGGGCGGTCCGCAGGTCCTCCGCGTACTTGAGCACCGCTCCGGCGGTCCGCTCGGCCGCGGCGCCGTCCAGGGCAGAGGTGCCGAGCACGTGCAGCGCGGCCGCCCAGCTGATCGCCTCGGCGACGCCTGGTGGCTTGGCCAGGTCGAGCTCACGCAACCGAGCGACGCCGCTGGCCACTTGCTCGGTCAGTGCTGCCGCGGCACCCGGCACCCGGCGGCGAATGATCGACGCAACCCGCGGGACGTCGGGGTAGTCGATCCAGTGGTAGAGGCACCGGCGTTTGAGCGCGTCGTGCAGGTCGCGAGTTCGGTTGGAGGTAAGCACGACGACGGGCGGGTACGTCGCCCGCCGAGTGCCCAGTTCGGGAATGGTGACCGCAGCCTCGGCGAGCAACTCGAACAGGAACGCCTCGAACTCATCGTCGCCCCGGTCCACCTCGTCGATCAGCAGCACCGCCGGTCGCGGGCCTGGATGATCAAGCGCGGCAAGCAACGGGCGTTCCAGCAGGTACTCATCGCTGAACAGGTCGGCCTCGCGCGGTGTCTCGCCCCTGGCCTCGGCCAGCCTGATGGCCAGCAGCTGGCGCGGATAGTTCCACTCGTAGAGCGCCTCCGCTGAGGTGAGGCCCTCATAGCACTGCAGCCGGATCAGCGGTGTATCAAGCACGCTGGCCAGCGCCTTGGCCGCCTCGGTCTTGCCCACGCCGGGCTCGCCTTCGAGCAGGATCGGCTGGCCCATCCTGGCCGCCAGGAAGAGCGCCGTACCGAGCGGCTCGTCAGCTAGATAGCTGGCCTCATCAAGCGCTGCGAGCAGGGTAGCCACATCGGGCAGCTGCTCGGCGAGGTCGCTCATCTGGCGGGCCGGCCCGCGTCGCAGAAGTACCGCATCCGTCCATCATGGGGTAGGCGGCGGGCTGCCTGAACCGCAGCCGTCCCGGCGGCGCTCATGTGATCGCCAGATCGGTACGCAACGGGCGGCCCTGGATAGCGCACCACACGTTTGCCGGGGTCAGCGGCATGTCAGCGTGCCGTACCCCGAACGGCGCGAGCGCGTCGAGCACTGAGTTGACGATGGCAGCTGGCGAGCCTACGGTGGCCGACTCGCCGATGCCCTTAGCTCCGATCGGGTGATGCGGCGACGGGGTGACGGTCGCGCCGAGCTCCCAGGACGGACACTCGACCGCCGTCGGCAGCAGGTAGTCCATGAACGAGCCGCCCAGGCAGTTGCCGTCCGAGTCGAAGGCGATGACCTGCATCAGAGCCATGCCGACTCCGTCAGCCAGCCCGCCATGCACCTGTCCCTCGACGATCATCGGGTTGATCCGCACTCCGCAGTCGTCCACCGCGATGAACCGGCGGATCCGGACCTCGCCGGTGCCTGGATCGACGTCGGTGACGCAGATATACGCCCCGAACGGGTAGGTGAGGTTCGGCGGGTTGTACACGGTTTCCGCGTCGAGATGACCGTCCACCCCCTCGGGCAGCTCAAGCGAGGAGTGCGCGGCCATCGCGATCTCCGCGATGCTCCTGGCCTGCTCCGGATCACCGCGCACCTGCCAGCTGCCGTCGACCCAGTCCAGATCGTCCGGCGCGACCTCCAGCATCGCCGAGGCGACGATCCTGGCCCGCTCCCGCACCTTGCGGGCCACGACAGCGGCCGCCGCCCCGGAGACCGGGGTCGACCGGGAGCCGTAGGTGCCGAGCCCGAACGGAGTCCGGTCGGTATCGCCGTGCACGACATCTATGTCGTCCGGGGAAAGGCCCAGCTCCTGCGCCACGATCTGGGCGAACGTCGTCTCGTGGCCCTGGCCCTGAGTCTGGCAGGAGATACTGAGCACAGCCTTGCCGGTTGGATGCACCCGCAGGTCCGCGCCATCGGCCATGCCAAGGCCGAGAATGTCCATCTGATTTCTCGGGCCGGCCCCGACACCCTCGGTGAAGAAGCTGATCCCGATGCCCATGTACTCGCCGCGCTGCCGCCGCTCGGCCTGCTCGCGGCGCAGTCCTGGGTAGTCGGCGATGTCCATCGCGAGCCGCAATGCGCGTGGGTAGTCGCCGGAGTCGTACTGCCAGCCAGTCGGGCAGGTGTAGGGGAACTGCTCGGGCCGCAGCAGGTTCTTCATTCTCAGCTCGGCGGCGTCCATGTCCAGCTCGCGGGCCAGCGCGTCGACCATCCGCTCGACCAGGTACACCGCCTCGGTGATCCGGAACGAGCACGAGTAGGCCACCCCGCCGGGCGCCTTGTTGGTGTACACGCCGGTGACCTCGCAATGCGCGGCTTGCAGGTCGTAGGAGCCGGTGAAGATCCCGAAGAACCCGGCAGGAAACTTCGTGGGCTGCGCCGCGCCGTTGAACGCACCGTGGTCGGCAAGCACCCTGGCCCGGATCCCGAGAATCCGGCCTGCCCGGGTAGCGGCGATCTCGCCGTGCATGTGGTAGTCCCGAGCGAACGAGGTGGACATCAGATTCTCTGAGCGGTCCTCGACCCATTTGACCGGCTTGCCGGTCACCATGGAGCCGACGATGGCGCAGATGTACCCCGGGTAGATCGGGACCTTGTTGCCGAATCCGCCGCCGATGTCCGGCGAGATGATCCGGATCTTGTGCTCGGGCAGGCCGGCCACCAGTGCGTAGAGAGTCCGGTGCGCGTGCGGGGCCTGGGTCGTGGACCAGACGGTCAGCTTGCCGGTGATCTGGTCAAGGTCGGCGACCGCGCCGCAGGTCTCAAGCGGAGCGGGATGCGAACGCGGGTAGATCATGTCGCTGGCCACCACGACGTCCGCCGCCGCGAAGACCTTGTCGGTGGCCGCCCGGTCGCCGGCTGTCCAGTCGAAGATGTGGTTGTCGCTGCGGCCCGCGACATCGTCACGGATCACCTGGGCGTCCGGGTCGAGCGCATGCCTCGCGTCGATTACGGCGGGCAGCGGCTCGTAATCGACGTTGATCAGTTCGAGGGCGTCACGGGCCGAGTACCTGTCCTGTGCGATGACGAAGGCGACCTCCTGGCCCTGGAACCTGACCTTGTCGGTGGCCAGGACGGCCTGCACGTCCTGGGACAGCGTCGGCATCCAGGACAGGTTGCGAGCGGCCAGCGTCTGGCCGGTGATGACGGCT
Source organism: uncultured Actinomycetota bacterium (assembly GCA_963850875.1). GTDB lineage: Bacteria > Actinomycetota > Actinomycetes > Streptosporangiales > Streptosporangiaceae > Chersky-822. The sequence continues at coordinate 357,497 of CAWKNA010000001.1, read as the reverse complement.
TCGACCCTGGGATGGGCCTGCGCAGCCGCGGTATCGATCGAGAGGATCCGCGCATGCGCCAGCGGGCTGCGCAGGATCGCGCCGTGCAGCATGCCAGGGAGCTGGATGTCATCGACGAAGAGGCCCTTGCCGCGGATGAAACGGGCGTCCTCCTTGCGCTGGACCGGCCCGTACGCCCCGCTGCTGTCGACCGTGGCGCCGCTAGTCCCGCCCGCCATGCCGCTGGTCTGGCGTGGGCGGTCGTTGGTCCCGCCTGTGGCGCCGCTGGTCTTGGCGCCGGTCCCGCCGCGCGCTTGTTCAGCCCGGCCGGTCACGTTGGTCGGTCCAGTGCAGCTTCGCTGTCGCCCAGCCGACCTGCTGCTTCATATTCGGCGGCCCAGCGGACCGAGCGGACGATGTTCTCGTAGCCGGTGCACCGGCAGATCTGCCCGGACAGCGCCTCCCGGATCTGGGTCGGCGACGGGTCCGGATAATGGTCAAGCAGCCATCGGGCGGTCAGCATCATGCCCGGCGTGCAGAACCCGCATTGCAGCCCGTGACATTGCCGGAACCCCACCTGGATCGGGTCGAGTTCACCGTTCTGTTCCAGGCCCTCCACGGTACGGACCCGGTGCCCGTCGGCCATGGCCGCGAGTACCGTGCATGACTTCACCGGGGTGTCATCAAGCCACACCACGCAGGCACCGCAGTTGGATGTGTCGCAGCCCCAGTGCGAGCCGGTCAGGCCGAGATCATCGCGCAGGAAATGGATAAGCAGCAATCGCGGCTCGACCTCGCGGGAGTACTCGGTCCCGTTGACGTTTACGGCTATCTGCACGTCAGGCCTCCTGCCTGCGGGCCCGGAGCATGGCGATACGCAGCGCACGGGTGGTGAGCTCTTTGGCGAGATGCTGCTTGTAGTCGGCCGGGCCGCGCTGGTCCGAGGTTGGCCTGCAGTGCTCGGCCGCGATCTCCCCGGCGCGAGCGAGGCTCGCCTCGGTGGCCGGACCACCGCGCAGGAACTCCTCGGCCTGCGGAGCCGAGAAATGCTCGGCACCCACGGCGGTCAAGCCGATCCCGGCCGCGCCGATGGTGTCACCGTCGAGCCATAGGGTGGCGCCGGCCGCACCGATCGGCCAGTCCCCCACCCGGCGTCCCACCTTCACATAAGCGCTGCCGCAGCCAGCGGAGATCGCGATCCTGATCTCGGTCAGCAGCTCGCCCGGGGCCACCACTGTCTCGTATGGCCCGGTGTGGAACTCCCTGGCCGACACCAGCCTGGTCCCGCTTGGGCCCCTGATGACCATGACCGCTTTCAGCGCGGCGAACGCCGCTGACAGATCCTCGGACGGGTCAGCCTGGCAGAGCGAGCCGCCGACGGTGCCCCAGTTGCGCACGATGGGGTCGGCGATCACTTGCTCGGCGTCATGCAGGATCGCGAAATGCGCGCCGGCCAGCGGCGATTCGAGCAGCTGCGCGTGCCTGGTCAGCGCGCCGATCCTCAGCTCGCCGTCGGTCACCCGGATGAAGGAGAGCTCGCTGAGCCCGTTGATGTCGATCAGCGTCTCCGGCTGAGCGAGCCGGAGCTTCATCATTGGGATCAGGCTGTGCCCCCCGGCCAGGATGCGTGCCTCCGGGCCGAATCTGGCCAGCAGAGCAAGCGCGTGCTCGACGCTGGCTGCCTTCTCGTACTCGACGTACGCCGGAACCTGCATGCCCCCCCTTCCTGGAGCAACGGCATGCGCGTGAGCAGTTTACGATCCGGTCCGTGCGGAGGTAACGGTGAGATATGCGGGCTGGCGGTACTGCCAGCCGACAGCGACCTGGTGGCGGGGCTGGCTGGACCGACGACGCCCGGTGGTGATCTGGCGGCAGAGCTGGCAGTACCGGCGGCGGGCTGGTGGCGCCGCGCGGGCGCGCGCCGCAGCCGTGACCAGGCTTCGCGGCACCGGCGGACCCGAGTGATGCGTGATAATCGGGAGTGTCATGACGCTCACTCAGCTCAACGCATTCGTCCTGGTCGCCCGCCTCGGGTCGGTGACGGCGGCCGCGAACGCGCTCGGCGTCAGCGAGCCGGCCGTCTCCCAGGCGCTCGCGGCGCTCCGGCTGCACCTAGGTGACCCGCTGGTCAGCCGCGGGCCGGCGGGCATGACGCTGACCGCGGGCGGCAGCAGGCTGCTTGCCACCGCCTCGCAGATCGTCGTGCTCGGTGCCGAGGCGCATGCCGCGGTCCGAGCGGCGCAGGGTGCTCCCGAGCAGCTGCGGGTGGTGGCCACCTCCAGCATCGCCGAGTTCGTGATCAGCCCGCTGATGGAGGCGTTCACCCGGCGCTTCGCCGCTCCGGTCGAAGTGTCGGCCGGGGTAGCTGTGGCCAAGGAGATGGGTGTCCTGGTGGCGAACCGGCTGGCCGACGTCGCCATCGGGCCGGCCGTAGCCAGCGATCCCGATCTGCCGGTCGTGAGCGAGCCGATCTTCAGGTACCGCCTCGTCGTGGTGACGGCCGGGCAGCCTCGGCTGCGGGGCAGTGCCCGCCAGTGGCGGTGGCTGGTAGATCCGTCGGGTACCGACCCGGGCAGCGATGTCGGCCAACTGCTTGCCAACCTGCGAATACCCGAGAGCAGCATCGGGGTGTGCCCAAACCAGACCTCGGCCTGGGCGGCGGCGGCGGACGGGGGCGGCGTGGCGCCGGCTGTCGAGCATCTCGTGACGCAGCAGCTACGGCGGGGCGAGCTGTCGGTGGTCGAGCTGCCGGGGACTCCGGTCGAAGCATGCTGGCACCTGACCATGCTCGAGCGCCAGAACCGCAGCACGATCGCGAGTTCGCTCCGCCGCTTCCTCAGCACTCCTGAGGCCATGCAGCTAATGCGCGCTCCGGCCGCCGGGGTGCCGCCGTCCCGGTTCCGCCCGCCGGTATACGTCACGATCTGGAGCTGACCCACCCCGGCTTTCAGCCATCCAGGCCCGGCCTGAGCGATCCCGAGCCAGGCCGAGAGTCACCACCAGGCCCGCTCAGCCACCGGGGCCACGGGCAACTTAAGCAAGAGCTTATTCGCGTATTGCTTGGGTGATCCAACCCGGCGGATCATGTCATCTCGCATCACATCACAGTGACGGCATATTACTGTCCGTCCGAACTGTCCGTCCGACGTCGGGAGAGCGCGCCATGCGGATTGAGTCCAGCGGACACAGCCGTGGTAATCCCCGCCTGTATGAGCTGGTCGAGAATGCACCGAAGACCGGCAAGAGCCCGACCGTCTGGGCCTGGCCCGAGCTGATCGACTACCTCAAGATCGCCGGCCAGCCGGTGCCCGGACCATGGCCGCCGCACCAGGAGCCGCGGCCTGACCCTGAGTATGATTCCCTGCCCGTTGCGGTGGCCGACCCAGAAGCAAAGCCTTAGCAGACCAGAATCCGGCCGACGCAGCAACCAGCGCTGAGCTGCGGTTCACCGTCCATCAAGGACATTGGAGGATGGCATGTATCCGTCTCGGTTCCGCTACGAGGCACCGCATTCGCTCGACGAGGCGATCGCGCTGCTGCACGACGGCGGGGACGATGCGAAAGTCCTGGCCGGCGGCCAGAGCCTGGTCCCGCTGATGAAGCTGCGCTTCGCGTCGCCCGAGCTGATCGTCGACATCAACAACATCCCGGGGCTCGACTACCACCGGGTCGACGCCGAAGGCAATCTGCGGATCGGCGCCCTCTGTCGTCACGTGGACCTTGAGCGCTCGGATCTGCTGAAAACCACGCAGCCGACGATGGCCGCGGCCGCGCCCCTGATCGCCGATCCGATCGTGCGGAACCGGGGCACGCTCGTCGGCTCGCTTTGCCACGCCGATCCGCAGGGTGACTGGGCTTCGGTCGTGATGGCGCTTGGCGGCTCGGTGGTAGCGCGCGGTCCTAGTGGCAGGCGGTCCATTCGGCTCGCCGACTTCGTGGTCGGGCCGTTCCAGAACGTGCTCGAGCCGGACGAGATCGCGGTCGAGGCCGTCATACCAGCGGCCAAGGGAGTCCGCTCCGGCGGCTACCTGAAGCTTGAGCGCCGGGTTGGCGACTTCGCGACGGTCGGGGTTGCCGTCGCGGTGGAAACCTCCGGCGAGACCGTGACCAGGGCGGGCATCGCCCTGACCGGAGTGGGCGGGTCCACCATCGCAGCGACCGAGGCCGGCCAGGCGCTGACCGGAAAGCCGCTGACCGCGGAGAGCATCGCGCAGGCGGCCGAGCTGGCGGCGCAGGCGGCGCGGCCGCGGACCGATCACCGCGGCAGCGCCGAATACAAGCGGCACATGGTGCGGACCTTCGTCGAGCGCATCTTGAGCCGGGCGAACGGGACCGCGGAGAGGGCAGCCTGAGATGACGATCGTCTACGAAGACCGCGGCGACGAGGCCGCCAGCGAGGTGCCGGTACGCCGGATCAAGTTCACGGTCAACGGCCAGAAGAAGATAGCCGAGGTGGAGCCGCGCCTGCTGCTTTCGCACCTGATCCGCCGCGGCCTTGAGCTGACCGGTACGCACATGGGCTGCGACACGACAAACTGCGGCGCGTGCACGGTGCTGGTGGACGGTCGGCCGGTGAAATCCTGCACCATGCTGGCCGTGCAGGTCGACGGGCACGAGATCAGCACCGTCGAGGGCCTGGCGACCGCCAGCGAGCTGCACCCCCTGCAGGAGGGGTTCAAGGAGGAGCACGGGCTGCAGTGCGGTTTCTGCACTCCCGGCATGATGATGGCCGCCAAGGCCCTGCTCGACGCGAACCCTGACCCGACCGAGGAGGAAGTGCGCTGGGCGCTGTCGGGCAACCTCTGCCGCTGCACCGGCTACCAGAACATCGTGAAGTCGGTGCTGTGGGCCGCCGACAAGCTCAGGTCCCAAGCTGCCGGCTGACAAGTCGGCTAGGGAGCACGGTCCGCTGGCTAACACGGCGCCGCAGGCCGACGTAAGAAGGGAGGCGCAGACGTGTCGCAGGCACTGGACGAGATCAAGATCGGCGGGCTGGGTGCGAGCCGCAAGCGCGTCGAGGACAACCGCTTCATCCGGGGCAAGGGCAACTACACGGACGACATCACGCTGCCCGGCATGCTGCACATGGAGATCCTGCGCAGCCCGCTGGCGCACGCGCGGATCAAGTCGATCGACGCGAGCAAGGCGTGGGATATTCCCGGCGTCCACCTGGTGCTCACCGGCGAGATGATGGCGACCCGCAATCTCGCCTGGATGCCGACCCTCTCCTACGACACGCAAGCTGTGCTCGCCACCGATAAGGTGCGCTTCCAGGGGCAGGAAGTGGCCTGCGTGATCGCCGACGATCCGTACATCGCCAAGGACGCTTGCGAGGCGATCGACGTCGAGTACGAGCCGCTGCCGGTCATCGTCAACCCGCAGCAGGCCGTCGCCGAGGATGCGCCGGTGATCCGGGATGACAAGGAGAGCCAGGCCGACAACGTCATCTACGACTGGGAAGTCGGCGACAAGGCGGGCACCGACCGGGCATTCGAGCAGGCCGACGTGGTCAGCAAGCTGCGGCTGCACTACCCGCGCTCGCACCCGTCGCCGATCGAGTGCTGCGGGTCCATCGCTGACTTCAACCGGGCCACCTCAAAGCTCACCGTTTACATGACCACCCAGGCGCCGCACATCATCCGGGCCGCGGTGGCGCTGGTGGCTGAACTGCCCGAGCACATGATCCGGATCATCTCGCCGGACATCGGCGGCGGGTTCGGCAACAAAGTCCCGGTCTACCCCGGCTACGTCTGCTCCATCCTCGCCTCCATCCTGCTCGAACGCCCGGTGAAGTGGATCGAGGACAAGTCGGGCAATCTGATCTCCACCGGGTTCGCCCGCGACGTGTACCTCGACGGCGAGATGGCGCTGCGCAAGGACGGCAAGATCCTCGCCGTCCGGATGCACACCGACGCCGACCACGGCGCGTTCTTCTCCGACGCCCAGCCGAGCAAGTTCAAGATCGGGCTGATGCACTCGGCGTTCGCCGCCTACGACATCCCGGTGGCGCACCTGACGGCTCGCGGCACCTACAGCAACAAGGCGCCGGGCGGCGTGGCGTACCGCTGCTCATTCCGGGTCACCGAGGCGATGTTCTTCCAGGAGCGGATGATGCAGGCCGCGGCCACCGACCTCGGCATGGATCAGGCTGAGTTCCGGCGGATGAACTTCGTGGCCGACGATCAGTTCCCGCACCGCACCCCGTTCGGCTTTCTGACCGACTCAGGCCAGTACGCGAAGTGCCTGGACGTCGGGTTGAAGGCGATCGGGTACTCGGACTTCAGGCGGCAGCAGGAGGATGCCCGCGCCAGGGGCAGGCTGCTCGGCCTCGGCATCTCCACCATGACCGAGCCGCTCGGCGCGGGCAACAGCCGCGAGTACGACATCCTCGGCATCAAGATGTTCGACTCGGCCGAGCTCAAGGTGCACATGACCGGCAAGGCGATCGTCCGGACCGGCGCCCGTGGCCAGGGTCAGGGGCACGAGACGACCTGGGCCCAGATCGTCAGCCACGAGCTGGGCATCCCGGCGGAGGACATCGTCGTCGAGGAGGGCGACACGGACACCGCGCCGTTCGGCATGGGCACCTACGCCTCCCGCAGCACTCCGGTGGCCGGCGCCGCGGTCTCCATGGTGGCACGCAAGATCCGGGCCAAGGCCCGCAAGCTGGCGGCGCACCTGCTCGAGGTGTCCGAGGAAGACGTGGAATGGGAGCTCGGCCGGTTCTACGTGCGCAGCGCGCCGGACCGCGGGGTGACCATCCAGGAATGCGCGATCGCCGCGTACAGCAACATGCCGGACGGCATGGAGCCAGGCCTGGAGAACACCGCCTACTACGACCCGCCCAACCTGACCTGGCCGTTCGCCGTGTACATCGTGACCGTCGAGGTCGACCCGGAGACCGGCGTCTGGGACGTGCTGAACATGGTCGCGGTCGACGACTGTGGCATCCGGATCAACCCGATGATCGTCGAAGGACAGATCATGGGCGGGCTGACCGAGGCGTACGCGATGGCCAACATGCAGTTCATCACCTTCGACGCCGAGGGCAACTGCGTGGGCTCGAACTACATGGACTACATGCTGCCCACCGCCTGGGAGACGCCAGGGTTCGAGCTGCACAGCGAGGTGGTCACCCCCTGCCCGCACCACCCGATCGGGGCCAAGGGAATCGGCGAGTGCGCGGCGGTCGGCGGACCGGCGGCCTTCGTCAACGCGGTGCTCGACGCGATCTCCGACACCGGGGTCCGCAACATCGACATGCCGCTGCTGCCCGACCGGGTCTGGGAGGCGATCAAGTACCGCCGCGACATCTCGGGCGCTCCGCCGGTGCGCGCGGACGACTGACGGGGGCGCATGGCGATGGACGGTTGGCGGATCCTTGAGCAGGCCAGTGAGCTGGCGCGGCGAGGTGAGGCGTTCGCGCTCGCGACGGTGGTCTGGCGGCAGGGTCCCTCGTCAGGCAAGCAGGGCTCCCGTGCGATCATCACGGCGTCGGGCGAGATCCGCGGCTGGATCGGCGGAGCCTGCGCGGAGCCCGCGGTGATCCGCGAGGCACGACAGGTGATCGAGCACGGCACGCCGCGCCTGCTGCTGCTCGGCACCCCGGAGCAGTTCGCCAGCACAGCACCATTCGCCAGCACCGCGCAGTCCGCCAGCACCGCGCAGTCCGCCAGCACCGCGCAGTCCGGCGGCGCGGTGCCGGACGGCGTGCGGGTCGTGCCCATCTCCTGCCAGAGCGAGGGCGCGCTCGAGATCTACATCGAGCCTGTGCTGCCCGTCCCGCATCTGGTGATCGTCGGTCGCTCGCCGATGACGCAGACGCTGGCCGAGCTCGCCCGGGTACTCGGCTGGCGGGTCGATCTGCATGACGGCCAGGACTTCGCCGCGGCCGACGCGGACCAGCGCTCGTTGGTCGTGGTGGCCACGCAGGGCCATGGCGACGAGGAAGCGATCGAGCAGGCGGCGGCTGCCAGGCCCGCCTACCTGGGCCTGGTCGGGTCGCACAAGCGCGGTGCCGCCGTGCTCGGCTACCTCGCCGACCGCGGCGTGCCGAAAGACCAGCTCGACCGGGTCAGGGTGCCGGTCGGCCTGGACCTGGGGCGGACGTCCCACACCGAGATCGCAGTCGCCATCCTGGCGGAACTCGTGCAGCTGCGTGCCTCCGGTGCGCTGACAACCACCGCCTCGCCAGGCACCCCGGCCAGCGCCAGGACCAGCGCGACCGGGACGGCTGCGACCGGGGTCGCTGCAACCGCCGCCGCCCAGCCGTCGGAGCTGGACGAGGCCGTGGACCCGGTCTGCGGGATGACCGTCACGGCAGGCCGATCCGGTCGCCCGATGAAATACCAGGGCGTCAGCTACTACTTCTGCTGCGTCGGCTGCCGCCAGCGATTCGAGTCCGATCCCGCCGCCTACGTGAAGAGAGAAACTCGATGCTGATCAAGAACGAGTTCGAGGTCGCCGAACCGGTCGAGAAGGTGTGGGATTTCTTCGGTGACATCCCGCAGGTAGCGGCCTGCCTGCCAGGCGCCGAGCTGACCGAGGACCTCGGCGATGAGCGATACAAGGGCAAGGTGGCGGTCCGGATGGGCCCGGTCAAGCTGCAGTTCGCCGGCACCGCCGACATCACCGAGCGGGATGATGCCGCCAAGCGCGTGGTGGTACATGCCAGCGGCGCCGATGAGAAGGGCCGGGGCCAGGCCAGCATGGTCGTGACGGCCATGCTGGCCCGCTCCGGCCGCGGCACCAAAGTCGGCGTCACCCAGGACCTGCAGCTGTCCGGCGCAGCGGCGCAGTACGGCAGGGGCATGATCGCCGATGTCACGGCCGTACTGATGCGCGACTTCTCGGCCAACCTGCAGGAGCGGATCGCCAGGATCGAGCGCGGCGAATCGCCCGACGAGGTCGCCGCCGCTACAGCAACGCCGGCGAGCGGCTTCACCCTGGGCCTAAGGGCAGCGCTGATGGCGCTGCGCCGGGTCTTCCGCCGGTTCTTCGCGCCTTACCAGGCCACGACCTAAGGAGACGGACCATGGTCCTGTGGTGGATCGGCAACGCAGTTCTGCTGCTCGTTGTTTTTCCCGTCGTCATCTACCTGCTCAACCGCGTGCTCGCCGCGCTAGAGCGGATCCGCGGAGCCGCTGACGAGATCCTCACCGGCGGGGTCGCACTCGTCGGCGAGCTCAGCGGCGTGCCCGAAGGGCTGGCCACGACCGACACGACGGTCAGGGCTGTGGCAGTCGGCGCGGTCAGGTACGCGGGTTCCGTCGCCAAGCTTCTCGGCTGAGCAGAAAGGACACACCATGCCTGCAGCCGCTTGGGGCACCCTAATCATCGCTGCCCTGATCATCGGCATTGCCGCCGTCGGCCTGTTGCGCGTCATATTCCACCTGAGGGCTATCCGGGCGACGCTTCGCCAGGTGACCGGCGGAGTCGACGCGGTGGCCCAGCTCACTGCCACCGTGCCCGATCGCCTCACCTCGGTGAACGCGAGCCTGAAACCAGTCAGGGACTTCTGCGAGACGGTCTGAGCCGGCAAAGGAGATAGACAACATGCCCAGAGCAGCCCTGGCGCTGGCCGCCGGGAATACCACCAGCCATTTCGGCTGGGTGCTTGGCTACACGATCGGCATCGTGATCGTCCTTGTGGTCGTCGCGCTCGTCGTGCCGATCCTGGTGCTCGCCCGCTCGATCGGGGACGAGGCGCCGAAGATCAACGACGCGCTGGCCAAAGCGGTGCACAACACCGCTCCGCTGGCGGCCCTGCGGACAACCATCGAGCACGCCACGATCATCATCGGCGGCCTGCAGCGCGGCCGCGCAAGGCTTGGGGGTTAACAATGGGCGCACTGGCTATGTCGTCCACCGAGCACGGTCTGTGGGTAAGCGCGATCATCGTCGGCTTTGTGGTGGTGCTGGCGGTCGCCGCCCTGCTGAGCCTGCTCATCTGGCTCGTGAAGAGCATTGACCGCCGCGTGGTGCAGGTGCGGGACACCCTCAAGGCCGCGGCGGCGAACACCGCGGACACCGTGCTTATCCCCCAGGTCGCCGATGGCGTGGAGGCGGTGCTGGCCGAAGGCCTCCAGCACCACCTGTTCCTCGGCCGGGTGCTCGGAAAGGTGAAGTCATGACCGGCTTGGTCGTCCTGACGATCGTCGATATCGTCCTGCTGATCGCTGGCCTGGCGTTCTATCTGTACTGGACAGGCACGCTGCTCGCCAGGATCGCGGGGAACCTCGAAGAGTGCGCGGAGATTGTCAGGACCATCGTGGGCCACGCCAAGCTGATCGGTCCAGGCGTCGGGCACATCAACGAGACCGGCGGGGTGGTAGCTGGAGCGCTGCCGCTGCTGTACGGGATGGCCGAGCAGATCGTGACTGACGTGACCCCGAGGCCGCAGACGCCGGAGGTGCCAGAGCCCGCCCGGCCGGCCTCGGGTAACCGCCGCTCGCGCCTGCTTGACGCGGTCGGCTTCGTGTCGCCTAAGTAGGGGCTAGCTGGCAGATCCAAGATCGTGGGTCGTTCTCCGCTGGGATCCGCGGATATAACGACCCATGATCTTGACGAAGCCGGGCAAAGAGAGGCGCCGGCTACAGCGGGGTGGGCTGGGCTCGTCCGGTACTGGGCTGGCTGGTCCGATTACGGCTGGCTCGACCGGCTACTGGGATGGCTCGTTTGGTTACGGGGCTGGGTCGATCCGCTGCTCGGATGGCTCGTTCGGCTGCTGGGCGGGCTCGTCCGGGCCGCGCCTGGTCAGCGGGCTGGTGTTAGGCGCCCCCGAGTACTCGCCGATCCACGCGTCCTTCCAGGTGCGGTCGTACCGCAATGAATTGCACTGCGGACGGTAGATCGCGGCGAGTTCGCGGCTGATCTGCTCGCGGTGCGAACGGCCGCCGCCTGGTACTTCGTAGGTACAGATGTAGATCTTCCACCGCGAGCCGGCTCGCCGCACCCAGCAGTGCGCGCGCGGGTGGCCGAACGGAAAGCGCTCGGTCGTCAGGTCGTCGGAATGGTCCACGTAGATGACCGCGTAACGATCTGGCCTGGCGTCGGGCTCTGGCTTGTACGCGATCGCGTAGACAGCCGCCGTAGCCGGAGGAGTCCAGCCGCCGAGCACGCGGGGGCCCTCGAACGGGTATCCGGCCAGTGAGCCGAGCCGGATCATCGCGCCGCGTCCTCGTCCTCGCTGATCGCCTTTGCCCGCACCACGGGCCCGGCCGGCAGTCCGGCTCTGGCGGCGGCCCGGATGAACTCCTCGGTGGCCTGCTCGATCGCCGCTTCGCGGCTCGCCGCCTCCACGACCAGCTGAGCGCCGTAGCGGTTGGTGCCGATCCCGGTCGCGATGCCATTGCTGGCGGCGACCGCATCGGCCAGCTCGACGACTTCCTCGCGGGACAGTACCCGGTCGCCTTCGGCCTCGATGCCGACGCTCCATCTCAATCCCGTACTCCCCTCTCGCTGGCGCGGCAGTGCACCGTCGGCAGCAGCTAGCTCAGCTTCGGCAGCAGTGTCGCCAGTTCCTCCAGGCTGCTCAGATCGTGACCGGACAGCATGAGATCGACATGCGGAGCGGCCACCATCATGCCAAGCGTGCTCGGCCTGAAGTTCTGGTTATCACCCTTGTGCGGGTTCATCCAAACCACTCGGTAGCAGAGCCTGGACAGCCGCTCCATCGCGGCGGCCAGCACGCCGGGATCGCCGCGATCGAGACCGTCAGAGCAGATCACTACGATCCCGCCGCGGCACAGGCCCCGGCGTCCCCAGTCCCGGACGAAGGCGTCAAGGCAGTCACCGATCCTGGTCCCGCCATCCCAGTCGAACACGGCCTTGGCCGCGTGCTCCAGTGCGACGTCCGGCTTGCGGTGATCCAGCGCCCTGGTGATCCGGGTAAGCCGGGTACCGAAGCAGAACACCTCGACCTTCGCCGCCGCACGTTTCGCCGAATACGCGAACTGCAGGAGATTGCGCGAGTAGTCCGCCATCGAGCCTGAGACATCCAGGATCAGGATCACCGGCCGCAGCCGGACCCTGCGCCGCCGCCAGAAGAGCTCGGCCGGCTCGCCGTGGGTGCGCAGCGACTGCCGCACGGTGCGGCGCAGATCGGGAGAACGACCCGACGGCGCGGCTGTCTTTCGCCGGGTGCGGCGTTTCGGCGGGGTCAGCCGGATCCCGGCCATCATCCGCCGCACCGCGCCAAGTTCGGCGGGAGTGCAGGCAGCGAACGATTTGTGCCTGAGCGCCTCCACGTCGGAAGCCATCAGGCCCAGTGTCGCCTCTTCCTCCTCCCGCCCGTCGCCTACCGGATCGGTAGCTGGGACCTGAAGGACGGCCTGAGATTCCGCCGTCACCTGTGCCTTGAGTACCAGCATCTCCCGGACCGGATCGGCGCCGGTGAGGAAGAACCTGCGGAACACCTCGTCGTAGACCGCGATGTTCTCCTGCCTGCTGACCAGCGTGGTTCGCCCGGCCCAGTACAGATCAAGCAGATCGGACGGATCAAGCGTGCCCATCGCCGAGCAGTAGGTCACGACGTCGCCGGAGCCTACCGCCAGTCCGGCGGAACGAAGCTCGGCGGTGAAATCCACCAGGACGCTGACCAGCGGAGCCCGCTCAGGCACCGGAGGTGATCTCTTCCAGGTTGTCCCGCACCAGATCCAGATCGTCGCGTTCCTTCACCACGGCACCGAGGGTGTCCTGCGCGACCTGCGGGCCGAGATCGGTGGCACCGAGGAAGTCGAGGGTGCGAACCCAGTCGATGCTCTCGGCGACCCCAGGCGGCTTGGCCAGATCCAGCTCGCGCAGCCGGTTGACTGCGGCGACCACCTTGCTGGCCAGCACCTGGGATACGCCGGGCGCCCGGATCATGACAATTTCCACCTCGCGCTCGGCGGGCGGATAGCCGATCCAGTGATACAGGCAGCGCCGCTTCAGCGCGTCGTGCAGCTCGCGAGTCCGGTTGGACGTCAAGATGACCAGCGGCGGGCTCTCCGCCTTGATCGTGCCGATCTCCGGAATGCTGATCTGGAAGTCAGAGAGCACTTCGAGCAGGAACGCCTCGAACTCATCGTCGGCACGGTCCACCTCGTCGATCAGCAGCACCGACTGGTCGCCGGCCCTGATCGCCTCAAGCAGCGGCCGCTCCAGCAGGAACTTCGGGCCGAACAGCTTGTCGACCGCCGCCTCGTCCGCGATCTGGTGCTCGGACAGCGCCCTGATGTGCAGCATCTGGCGGGCGTAGTCCCACTCGTAGAGCGCCTGGTTGGTATCGATGCCCTCGTAGCACTGCAGCCGGATCAGCTTCCGCCCGAAGACCGAAGCGAGCACCTTGGCGACCTCGGTCTTGCCCACGCCGACCTCGCCTTCCAGCAGGATCGGACGATGCATACGCAGCGCCACGAACAGCGCGGTCGCTAGCCCGCGGTCGGCGAGGTAACCGCCCTGGCGCAAGACTTCGGTGAGCTGGCCGACGGTGTCAGGACAGTCCATCCAGTGCTCTCCTCGCCGCTGGCGGCATCGTTACGGGCGGGTCTCCGCCGCGCCGAGGATCAGGTCTCTGATGCTGTCAGCCGCAGGATTGAGCTTGCCTTCGCGCTGCAGCGTGGCACGCCACGCGCTGCGCAGGTCCCCGTCGGCACCGGCCAGGTCGTCGAAGCCTACGTCCTGCATCTTCTTGCAGGACTTCGTGGTGCCGCAGGCCTCGTCGAGATCCGCGCTGCTCTGGCCCCGAGCGCTCCACACCTCGCGAAGTACCTCGAGAGCCTCATCCGGCTGACGACTCATCTCGCGCGAACCTTCCGCCCCGTGCTGATGTCCTGGCCTTGACTGTAATTCCTGCCCTCGGACTCCGCGACATCGGATTAAGAGATCCCTTATGGGCTGTCCGCGGCCCAGGCCGGGCCGGGGATCGCGGCTGTTCGCCCGGCCGCTGCCGTCGTTCGCCGAGCTGCTGCCGTTCGCCGAGCTGCTGCCGTTCGCCGGGCTGCTGACACTCGCCGGGCTGCCGCCGTTCGCCCGGGTCGCGGCCGTTCGGCGGGGTCGTTAGCGGTCGCCGGGAGTAATCCATTTCCTGACCCGAGGCGGCTTGGCCGACGCGAGCGCGGCGAGTGCATCCTGCGGCGTGAGTGCCCGCTGGATCAGCTGCCGGTTGGCCGCCTTCAGCAGCCCGACACTGACCATCCGGTCCAGCAGCGCCACCAGCGGATCCCAGAAGTCATCGACGTCAAGCAGCACCACGGGCTTGGCATGCAGCCCGAGCTGGGACCAGGTCGTCACTTCCGCGAGTTCCTCAAGCGTGCCGAGGCCGCCCGGCAGCGCGATGAAGCCGTCGGACAGGTCGTACATGAGCTGCTTGCGTTCATGCATCGATGCCACTTCATGCAACGCGGTGAGTTCACGGTGGGCGACCTCCAGGCTGAACAGCCCTACGGGGATGACGCCGACGACCCGGCCGCCTGCCGCGAGTGCCGCATCCGCGATCTCGCCCATCAGGCCGACCCGACCGCCGCCGTAGACCATGTCGATGCCCTGGTCAGCGACGAGCGTTCCGAGCGCCCTGGCGGCATCCCGATAGCGGAGGTCGGGCGGTGAGGATGATCCGCAGAACACGCACAGCGTTCGGATGGCGACCATGGTTGAGAACCTATCCCGTGGTCGGCGAGCTCCCGGCCGCGCCGGTCCGACCTGCGGCGCCAAGCCTGACCTGCGGCGCACGCGGGTAGGTCGTAGTGAAAGCCAGCTGACCGAGCGGGAGGAGGATCGCCGCCTATGAGCCTGTATACGGAGGTCCGTCACCCAGTGGCGGACGCCCGCCAGTCCCAGGATCCTGATCAGTTCGCCACCGGGTACACCAGGTTCAACGCACGAGTCGCGGCCTGGATCACGGCCAGGATCGGATCCATGTGGACGGTCTACATCTGCCTGGCCATCACCGTGATCTGGATGGTGCTCGGCTCCAGGCAGGTGCTTGGCTTCGATCCCTATCCGTACCCGTTCCTGCTCTTCCTCGGAAACGTCGTCCAGCTTCTGCTGATCTTCGTCATCCTGCTCGGCCAGCAGGTGCTTGGCCAGTCGGCGGACCGGCGGTCAATCCGCACCTACGATTACGCCCAGGCCATCGTGGTCGACTGCGAGCAGATCCAGAATCATCTGATCGCGCAGGACGCTCTGCTGGAGAGTCACACCGACCTGCGCGTGCGGGACCTGGCCAGGGCCGGTGATTACGACTTGGCAAGAGCCGGTGCCGACGACCTAGCCAAGACCGATGCGGACGGCCTAGCCAAGCCGGACGCTTACGAGCTGGCCGGGGCCGACGCTTACCACCTAGCCAGGGCCGATGCCGACAGCCGGGCCAGGGCTGCGGAGCGGATGGCGGTACCGCCGACCACCGATGATCAGTACGTCGGATTCAACGGGCGACTGGCCGCCCGGATCACCAGCAAGGTGGGCACGATGACGGCCTGCTACCTGGCGGTGATCTTCCAGGCCACCTGGATGGTCGCGGGTCAGGTATTCCGCTTCGACCCGTATCCGTACCTGTTCCTGCTGTTCCTGTCCAGCCTGATTCAGCTCATCCTGATGTTCGTCATTATGGTCGGCCAGCAGGTCATGGGGCGGGCGGCGGAGAATCGTGCGGCCCAGACGTACCTGAACGCTGAGGCTGTGCTGCGTGCCTGCGCGGGACTGCAGGATCATCTGCGGGCTCAGGATCTGGCCATCCGCCATGTTGTCGGCCAACTGCGGCGCGGCGCTGAGCGGTGGTGACCTTTGCCTCTACTTGGGTCGGCCGACTGCGCGGGACGGTTGAGTGCCGCTCCCACCGCGGCGGCCTGGGTGTTGCGAGGCTGCTCCTTAGCAAGCGGTCCGGTGTGGTTCCTTATGGGTCACCAAAGAGGAAGAATGACGACATGGCCAAGAGCTACCGGCTTGGGCCGGGCAGGCGGTTCGCCAACGCCATCATGACATCGATGATCCGTCTCGGCATCGGCGGAGGGTCGGCCTATTTGCTGACCACTACGGGTCGTAAGACCGGCCAGCCGAGGACGACGCCAGTAAACCTGGAGCAGGACGCAGGCGAGCGCTGGCTGGTGTCGCCATACGGGCTGGTGGGGTGGGTGCACAACGTGCGGGCGACGCCCAGGGTGTCGCTGCGCCGCGGCGGCACGACGCAGGTGCTGCGGGCCGTGGAGGCGGATTCGGAGACCGCCGGGCCGGTGCTCAAGCGTTATGTCAGCCGGGTACGCGTCACGGCGCCGTTCTTCGATGCCAAGGCCGGAGATCCGGTGCAGAAATTCATCGATGAAGCGCCGCGCCATCCGGTGTTCAAACTGACCAGCGATGCCGACCCTGCCGTCGGCGGTACGTGATCCCGAACGAGGACCGCTGCAGTCAGCGAGTGGAAGTTGCTGAGGATGTGGCTGATACCAGCGGAGACAATGTGACAATGTCTGCGGACCCGGCCAACCGTGACAGGCCGGCCGCCGTCATAGCTGTCACCCGGCTCTCGAAGCCGCTCCGCCTATGCAAGGACGCCCGCGATGACTTCAGCTCAAACTACAGGTCGGCGGCTGATCGCCGGAGCCGCGCTTACCGGCATCGCGGTGCTCGTCGCGGCCTGCGGCAGCTCCCCGGCCGCCGCGCCATCGAAGACAGTGACGACTACGGCTACGCCGACCAGTCCGGCAGCTAACCCGACTACTCCGGTGACGGCCACCTCACCGGCGGCACCGGCCGGCCCGGCCGCATGCCCGACCCGCTCGCTGGGCGTGAAGCTCGGTCTTTCCCAGGGCACGGCGGGCAGTGTCTACCAGGTGATCGACTTCGCGAACATCTCCAATGTCACGTGCACCCTGTACGGATACCCCGGCGTATCGCTCGCGGGCGGAACACCGGTCACCCAGATTGGTGCTGCGGCGGTAGAGAACTCGACACCGCCGCGAGAGCTGGTCACGCTCGCGCCTGGAGCCGTCGCCAACGCGCTGCTGAGGATCGTGGACATCGGTGTCTTCTCGCCGTCGAAGTGCGGCCCGGTCGCCGCGACATACCTGCAGATCTATCCGCCGAACCAGACGACGCCGGTTTATGTTGCGTATCACACGATGATGTGTTCCAAGCCGGTCCACCCCCCCGTCCTGAGCATCAACGTGGTCCAGCCAGGAACCGGTGGGCAGGCATAGCCCGACGGGAGAGCAGGCATAGCCGGGTCCAGCGGGACCAGGCGCCGGGACTTCAGTCGGCGGGGAGCACGCGATCCATTCTGGCAAAGGTGGCGGCTGCCAGGAACACCGAGGCAACCCGGCCGTCTGGCAGTCGCCGGAAGATCACCGGCTCCCCGGACTGCCGGAATCCCGGCTCCACAACGAAGATGTCGGGGTTGCCGGTCGGCTCTAGCGTCGGGCGCCAGGTGACCAGGTCGGGATCCACGAATGTCAGCTTCCCGTCTCGCCACTCAAGCCGGATGAGCAGCCCGCGCTCGAGACTGGCGTAGATTCCCAGCAGCGGACGGAAGGACTCGGGAGTCGGTGCCGGCGGCTCGGGCCCGACCGCCGTCGCGCGCACCGCGCCGCGCGCGATCGCGGCCAGGTCCATGGCCAGCTCGGAGGCATTCCCGCTCCCGTTCAGCAGGACGACGGCACCGACCTGTTCTTTGGGATCGAAGCACACGTTGCTGGTAAAGCCGGGTAGTCCGCCCGAGTGCTGGATCCAGATCCCGTCATCCCGGCGGACCGCATACCAGGAGATGCCCCACGCATTGGTCCATTCGTCGTCGCCGAGATAGCGGGGCTTGTGCATATCCCGCAGGCTCGCAGCAGCGAGGACCGGGGAATCGGCAGCCGGGTCGCGGTATGCGCGCAGCTGGAACGAAAGCCACCTGGCGAGGTCGGCCACGCAGGACCACAGCCCTCCTTCGGCCCAGACCGGTGGCGTCGCGGGCGCTAGGTCAAGCTCATCGGAGAACGTTCTAGGGGCGTAACCGGTCGCGCGCCGAGCGAGCAGGGCGTCCGGGAGCGGCTCGAAACCAGTGGCGGACATGGCCAGCGGTTCGAGAATCGCCTCCCGCACATAATTCGGGTACGGGACCCTGCTGACCCTGGTCACAATCTCGCCAAGTAGCTGGTAGGCCAGGTTCGAGTACTTCTGCTGCAGGTTCGGGGGGACCTTGGTGCCGATGTCGGCAACGCGCTCCAGGGTGCGTTCGGCCACCCCCTGGTAGTCGGGGACGGCCCAGTCAGTTCCGGGGGGCTCACTGGCCAGGCCGGATTCATGGGCGAGCATCCGGCGGATGGTGACAGTCTCGATGGTCCCGAACGGGCTGGTGGCCCACCGCAGCTCGGGTACGTGGGCGATAGCCGGATCGTCCAGATGCAGCAGGCCAGCGTCGCGCAGCTGCATGATGGCTGTGCCGGTGAAAGTCTTGGTGATCGACGCGATCCGGTAGAGCGTGGCCGCATGCGGCAACTGCCGGGCGCTGACATCGGAGAACCCGATCCCGGCCGACCAGGCTAGATCGTCGCCATGGACGACTCCGACCGCCGCCCCGGGCAGCCGGTTCTCCTTCACGAACGATGCCGCCCGCGCGGCTAGATTCCCGGTCACGTCCGCAACTAGATCCGCCACCGCTGGTCTCCTCCGGGCGTCGCTGGCCTGCCGTCTGCTGGGTCTATCGGTCCTCCTTTGTCGTATCAGCCCGGCCGCGGGTTGGCCAGAGGTGGCAGCGAGGCGGAACGAAGATGGCGGGGCGGAACGAGGCGGCGGGGCGGAACGAGGGCGGCGGGGCGGAACGAGGCGGCGGCGGGGCGGAACGGGGCGGCGGCGGGGCGGAACGGGGCGGCGGCGGGGCGGAACGGGGCGGCGAGGTAGAACATCGTCGGCGGGGCGGAACGAGGGCGGCGAGGCCGACTGAGGCGGGACGGCCGATCGAGACCGCTTCGACGGATATGACAGATTCGGCCGACCGGTTCCGCACAAGATCAACCTCGCCGGAGCCGCCCCTGGGGCGGACGTGGGAACATGGCCCTATGCCCTCACGAGGGGTGGGGTGGGCAGTCGCTGGCGGCCTGGCCGGCTGGGCGCTGGCTCGGGTCGCGGCCGTCGATCGCCTTCCGCTGCTGCAGGCTCCGGTGGCGTCGCTGCTGTCATTTACTCCGCAGGCCGTCGCGGGGGCCTGGCTTGCCGCGGTGCTGCTGCCGGACGACGGGGCTGCCGCTACGGCCGCCCTGTCGGCGGCGGCCATGACTGCCGCGCTGGCGCCTCGTGCCATAGCGCGGCGTCAGCCGCAGACGGACGGGTGCGCGCTGCGCGTCCTGACCGCGAACATGCTGGTTGGCACAGCCTCAGCCGACCCGATTGTCGGGCTTGTCCAGAGGACCAGCGCCGACGTGTTGTTCCTCCAGGAAATTACCGAAGACACGGTGAACCGGCTCAAGCGCGCCGGGCTGAACGACCTGCTCCCGAATGAGGTATCCAACCGCCACGGAGTCGGCTCGCGGGGCAGTGCCATCTACGCCCGCTACCCGCTTCGCGAGGACCGGAGCGGCGAGTCTGCCACGCTAGCTCAGCCCGCGGCCCGGCTTGAGCTCCCGTCCGGACCGGTGCGGCTGGTCTGCGTCCACCTCCGCGCCCCAAGACCGCCCTGGTCCCGGCAAGCCATCACCCGCTGGCGGGAGCAACTGTCCGCACTGCCATCGCCGGATGCCTCCCCGATGATTCTGGCCGGTGATTTCAACAGCACTCTCGACCATGGCCAGTTCCGCCGGCTGCTCCGTCGCGGGTACGTGGACGCGGCCGTTCAATGCGGCCGCGGACTGGTTCCGACCTGGGGGCCAGAGCCCACCGGCCGCCCCGGACTACTTGCGATCGACCATGTTCTCGTCGACTCTCGATGCGCTGTCCAGGCCGTGTCGGTGCACCCGCTGCGGGGCAGCGACCATCGGGTCGTCTACGCCCAGATCCGGCTGCCCGCCTGAGGTGCCCCCGTCCGGGCCACTTGGGTGCTACTGGAGCGCGATCAGTCCGGCGTTCGTGGGGGTGAACCCGCACGAGTCGAAGTAGAACGGCCTGAGATGATCATCGAAGTCAACGTGGAGCCACTCACAACCTGCGTCGCGAGCATGATCACGCGCGACGGCCAACAGCTGGGTTCCGATCCCCTGTCTGCCTGCGTCTGCCTCCTGCCAGTTCCACTCAGCCTCGTCGACGACCCGGGTGCCGAACGCCTCCGAGTGGAGCCTGTTGACCTCGACGTTGGTGAAGTCGCCTCGCCACAGGTACCTAACCGGCATCTACGCACGATAACGAGCCGGTCCGTGCGGCGCTAACCAATATTTCTTGCCGTCCTCGGTCCCCTGCACGCGACGAGCCGCTACCGCGGTCGGGCTGGAGGTCTGCGCCGCCGTCCGAAGGCGAAGTATGAGAGCGGTCCGAATGGCTGCTGGATCAGCACCGCAGCCGTCCAGATCCGCTTCGAGCCCCGAATCTGGCCGGCCTGCTGGCGCGTGATATCGACGAACGCCGCCGTCAGGAGACCGACTGCGGCAACTCCGGCGACAACGATCAGCCCGCGGCTGCGTTTGCTGAGATCGCTCCATTGCTTTTCGTAGAGCCCCGTCTCGGGACCGCTTGTGATGTTCACGCCGTGCGCGGCGAGTTCGGCGGTTACTTGAGCCGGGTCGTCCGGCGTGATAACGGGCCTGATCTTGTCATCCAGGTAAATGACCAGCGCGAGTTCCTTGCGTCGCCGGTCTGGATCGTGATTGAACCAGTGCACGCCATCGCCGCTGCCATGGATGCGTATCTTCCTCGTGGTTGACAGCGGGACTTGGCGCACCTCGCGGATCGCCGCATAGCTGATCCGCTTGGCGTGCCGTATGTAGTAGCGTCGGATGACGATTTCGTGGTCCGTGCACGCCACCAGGCCATCGTCGTATCCCGCCATCAGCTGCCCTCCAAACGACGATCCTTGACTGTGATGAACCAAGAGACTGAGGTACTGCTGCGTAGCCTCGACCAGCAGCGTAACCATGTGCTCGGCATTCTTGAAGGTTTGTCGGACGAGCAGCTGCGGCGGCCGGTCGTGCCGTCCGGGTTTGGGGGGCCTAGATCTCGGACCTCAGGTTCATCATGCTCCACATGATCGAGGAGACTGCCTGCCACGCCGGACACCTTGACGTGGCCAGAGGACTCCTCGACGGCCGTCAGTGGATCGTTATGTAGGCTTGCGAGCGGAAAGAGCGCGGGAATGAATGCGTCGCTGAAGAGTATCGGTGCTATCACCTTGTTCGCGGAGGACCTGGATCGCTGCAAAGTGTTCTACCAGGATGTCTTCGGCTTGCCGGTGACCTACGAAGACGACAACTCCGCGGTGTTCAAGTTCGAGAACACTCTGATCAACCTGCTGAAGGTTCCTGCGGCACGCGAGCTTGTCGAGCCTGCCGTTGTCGCCAGTAGCGAATCCGGCTCACGCTTCCAGCTCACCATCTGGGTGGATGATGCGGATGCGGTATGTGCGGAGCTGGCCAGCCGCGGCGTGGTGCTGCTGAACGGCCCGATGGACCGAGAGTGGGGGCAGCGCACCGCGAGCTTCAAAGACCCTGGCGGTCATATCTGGGAGATCGCGCAGACGCTCTAGTTGCCAAGCCTGGCCGACTCGGAGAAGACTCGACCGCAAGGGTCGTATGCGGCTGTTTGCGCACATAGGAGGACTGCTGTGCCACTCGAGATCGTTCTTGTCGTGGTGCTCGTCCTGCTGTGCGTCGCAGGCGTCTTCATCTGGACCAGGTTCGCGGCCACAAACGCACGGACCATCGACGCACCCGCAGGCGAGCCTGAAGAACTCTTCCGAGGCGGCGTCATGTGCCGGTACGTGATAACGAGCGGCACGCTCGTCCGGCTGGAGTTCTTCGACTGGGGCGTCCGGCTGCGCGGGACCGTGCTCAGCCGCTGGGTCGTCCCGACCTGGGAGGCCAGGTATGACGAACTGGCGACAGCGGAGCTAGTTGCGCTGCCAGCGAGCAGGACCGCGGTCTGGCTCCGGATTCGCGGCGAGCCTAACGCGATCGCCTTCCTCTCCGAGCACAGCCTCAGAATACTTCCAGTGCTCGAGAAGCACGGTGTACCGGTTAACCGCTCCGTCACCCAAATCCGGCGCGTCGAAGAGCTTTACCGATAGCTTCAGCGGATCGCCGCTCCCGCCTTTGTTCCGCTGCGATGGCTTGGCCGGACGCCTCGCCGCGAGTGTTACATCTCCTTGACGGTTTCCTGCAGGGTGCGGTCGACGTCCTTCGGGTTCACGTCAAGTTCCTTGGCGGTCTGCTTCTCTGCCCTGGTCACGGCGTGCTTGATCGCCTCCTCGACTTTGCTTTCCCCGACGACGACGAGACCTGCTTCGCCCGGGTTGATGAAATCGCCAAGCTCCTTGGCGTCCGAGCGCGACATCCCCCTGGCCAGGTGCCCGCTGACTCCGCCGATCACGCCACCGGCCGCGGCCGCGCCCAGGATTGATGGCGGGAAGATGAGCCCGACCGCCGCCCCGGCGGCAATGCCCCACCAGGCGCCGTGGCGGGTGGCTGTCTCGTCCTTGTTCTCGTGGACCTTGCCGCTGGCGTCCTTGGTGATGACGGCCGCATCGTAGGAGCCGATCAGACCTGCCGAGTGCGCCTCCTTGACGGTCTGGTAGTCATCTCGGGCCGCTACCTCGTCTGGGTATGTCGCGACCAGGACGAACGTGCTTCCGGACTCGGACATGCCGACCTCCCGGGTATCGCTGGCATGGTTCGCCAGGTGGGCTCATGAATTCGCATCGGCCGTCAGGTGGCGGCCGGGGTGTGGTCTCAGGCTGTCAGCCAGGTGCCTGCCTGGTCGTCACCCGCATCGGGCGAGAACCTCCGGTCAGGTCCCCGAGCCGAGAACATGTCGGCTGGGTTACGACGTGCTTGCCGGTCATGTCCCGGTTCCTCGGTCGGTGGTGGTCGCCTGCCGGCTGGAATCCGGCTTATCGCTGCCAGCGGGAGGTATCTGACAGCCGCCGGCGGGTATGGAAGGCGCAGGCTTGCGCCTGCCATCTCTGCGCCGCGCGGCCGCGCACCTCAGGGGCACTCCGGGGAACGTCGGGTCCTTGCTGGGGTGCCTGGAATGCTCGCCTGGCGGCTGCCGGGCGAGCCGGGGGCGGGAGGGCCATTCATGACGCTGACCATGCTGGCCACGTCGGACACCGCGGGGACCTCCTCGTTCACCATGGTTATGGATCACGTAGCTCAGGTATTCGAGGGTCTCGGCGCGCTGACACTGGTTATCGGCCTGCTGTGGTCGGTCGTCCTGGCGGCGCTGGCACGGCGCCGGTCAGGCTCCCTGGAGCGGGCCTACACTGCGCTGCGACAGGCGTTCGGCGGTGCTCTGCTGCTCGGCCTGGAGATCCTTGTCGCAGCCGACTTGATCAGGACGGTTGCCGTGGCCCCAACGCTGGACAACGTCCTGGTCCTTGGGCTGATCGTGCTGATCAGGACGTTCCTCAGCTTCTCCCTGGAGATAGAGATCGACGGGGTGCTGCCGTGGCGGCGGGCACTTGCCAGCGGCGCGGGATCCGTCAGACAGGCGACCCGGACCGCGCTCGAGTCCGGCCCATCCGGCCCGCACTGAGCGGGCCGGGTTCGGTGAGAGCTGTCAGCTGGCGGCCCGCTCGCGGCGTTCGGCGCTCTCGCGCGGGTCGTGGATGGTGGAGACCTCGCCGGGATCAGGCTCGGTGTGGTGCTGGTGGGTGTAGAAGCGCACCTCGTGACCGTCGGGGTCGTGCAGGTAGGGCAAGATCCAGCCGATGCTGGCCCAGTGGACTCCGGCGTGCTGCTCGCGCAGCGCGGTCAGCCGGGTGGCCAGCCGGTCGATCGCCTCCTTGTCGGGCACGCCGATGGCGAAGTAGTCAGCGGATCCTCGCCTCCGCGACCGAGCTGTTCCTGGCCGACGGGTATCTGGCCACCACACTGGAAGCCGTCGCCAGCTGTGCCGGGGTCGGCGCGCGCACCGTCTACGTGCGCTTCGGCACGAAGGCCGCGTTGTTCAAGCGAGTCGTCGACGTCGCGATCGTTGGCGATACGCAGCCAGTGGAAGTGCTGGCCCGCGACTGGGCGCAGGCGGCACTGACCGCCCCCACCGCCGCCGAGCGGATCGCTGCCAGCGCAGCGGTCAGCCGGCAGATCATGCAGCGCACCGGTGCCCTGTTCGCCGTCGCCCAGCAGGCCGCCGCCGTGGAGCCAGTAATCGCCGGGTTCTGGCAGCAAGGCCGCGATCAATCCCGCCATGCCAACGCGGTGTTCTGGACCCGGATGGCCGACGACGGCCTGCTCGATCCCGGTATCGACCTGGCCCGGCTGATCGACACCACGAGCATCCTCGGAGCCGCCGAGACCTACCTGCTCATCACCCGCATGACCGGCTGGGACCTCGCCGCCTACCAGAACTGGCTCGCCGACACTTCGGTCCGGCTATCAGCCCCGCCCCACGGTTCCCCGGCGAGCTGAGCCGCCAGCCGACCGCCCCGCCGACCGGCAGCATCCCCTCAGTCGGGCAGCACGGCCAGCCGCAGCCGTCGCAGCCGGTTCGGATCGGCGATCACCTCGATAGCGGTGATCTGGCGCGCGGCGCTGACCGTCAGCGCCAGCACGACCTGCAGTCGGCCTGCGGGTGCGAATACGATGCCCACTGCCCCGTCCACCAGGGCCAGTCGCGATTGCCCGGCCCGGCCGGATGACACAAGCGCGCCCCTGGCGACCGGCTCCGCGCCCCGGAGCAGCACGAGCCTGCCGGACGGGGCGGCGAAGGCATCGGCTGTCAGCGTCACATCGGAGTCCAGCAGCGCGACGAGGGCCGAGAAGTCGCCGCCGCGGGATGCGGCCAGGAACGCGGCGGCCACCTCCCGCTGGCGGACCAGGTCGGCGGCACGATCCGGGCTCGGCGCACCGCGTACCCGGCGCCGGGCCCGGCTGGCGAGCTGACGCGTCGCGTCCGTCGAGCGCCCGAGCACTGCCGCCACCTCGGTGAACGGCATGGCGAACATGTCGTGCAGCACGAACGCGAGCCGCTCGGCGGGAGTGAGCGTGTCGAGCACGACCAGCAGCGCGAGGCCGACCGAGTCCGCGAGCACAGCCTCATCCTCCGGATCGTCGGCCCGGCCGACCGTGCCAGTCGCGCCGAGCCCGGCCACCGCACCGGCCCTGACCACCTCCGCGGCATCTGGCCAGGAATCACCGACTGGCTCCTCATGCCGGTACCGGCGAGAGCGGAGCATGTTGAGGGATACCCGCGCGACCACTGTCGTCAGCCAGCCGCCGAGATTCTCCACCTCGCTGGTATCCGCGCCGGCCAGCCGCAGCCAGGTGTCCTGGACCGCGTCATCGGCGTCGGTCATCGAGCCGAGCAGCCGGTAGGCCACCGCCCGAAGGTGATCGCGGTACTCCTCGAAAGCAGCTGTCAGCCAGTCGCTATCGGCCATCTGTCACGTTCCCTCGTTGCCGGGTGTCACCACACTGACACCCTGCACGCCGCGGACGTGACATCCCGGCGCATGGCGTGCACTAAGCGAGGAAGGCGAGCAATGGCACGCGTTACACCGATTACCGTCCGGCGGGGCGGACTGCGGGTTAGGCGTGAGCCGGAGCGGGCTTCCGCCGGACGATCGATCGGTTAGGAGGAGCGATGACGTCACGCAGTGTCCGGCAATCCGGGTGATTTCCTCAAGGGATGGGCTGGCGCTCACGCCGAAGTAGTGGCTGGCGTCGCTGGCCACGGCCCTAGAGCCAACGCGCCGGCCCGCTCGCATCAGGTAGGCATAGATGATCGGGGCGCGCTGGTCGTCCGGCACTTCACTCAGCGTCGCCGTGTGCCGCTGCTGACGTCCGATCACCACCCTGCCGCGGGCCGCGCGCTCCAGGCTGCTCCGTGCTTGGCTCGCCGCTAGTCGCTTCGGCGGCATGAGCCGCAGCAACGGGACGATCAGCCAGCGGTCCAACGGGTTGGCGTACTGCTGCAGGTAACGGCCGCCGGCCAGGGGCAGCTCGCACGGGTGCATGTGCACCGGTAAGTCCCAGATGCGGGCCAGCTCCAACGCCGAGCCGGCATAATCGGGATGGCTGTGCGTCAGCAGGCTCGCGGCGGGACGTGTGCCCGCGCCGAACAGCGACTCGGCCGCATCACGGATGAACTGCTCGCGATGCGGCCACGCCGTGTCGATCAGCACCCAGACCGACCCGGATTGCACCAGGTAGACGCTGGCGTCGGTGAGCCCGCGTACGGTCGCCAGCCGGTACACGCCCGAGGCAATGGTCCAGCGCCCTGGCCAGGCCGGCGGCCCTGCTGGCAGCCATGGCATTCGGCATCCACGCCGTAGGGCAGGCGATTTACCTGACGCCGGGCCAGGGAAGGCGTGAGCCGCCAGCCGCGAGGGTGTCCTCGCACGGCTAGCGCATCGGTTCGGTCCGGCCCCGCTCGACACTGTTGACTGATCGTTCGCGCGGCCACAGCATGGCTACCGTGCGGCGTGCGGCGGGCGGTGAGCTCGGGTATCCAGGGAGATGTGATGGCTGCGGTGAGGATCCGTACTCAAGGCGAGTTGCCGGCCTATCTCGCGATGCCCACTGGTGAGGGTCCTTGGCCGGGCATCGTGGTTCTGCATGACATTGTGGGCATGAGCCAGGACCTGAAGAACCAGGCCGACTGGCTCGCCGGTGAAGGGTACCTGGCCGTTGCCCCGGATCTGTTCTCCTGGGGCAGGAAGGCGGTCTGCCAGCGTGCTGTGTTCCGCGATCTGCGGGCCAGGAAAGGAAGGGCGTTCGACGACGTCGAAGCCGTCCGCGCCTGGCTCGCCGGGCATGAGCGGTGCACGGCGAAGATCGGGGTCATCGGCTACTGCATGGGCGGCGGGTTCGCGTTGCTGCTCGCCCCAGGCCACGGGTTCTCGGCATCGAGCGTCAACTATGGCCCGGTTCCCAGGGATGCCGATGACTTCCTGGCTGGAACCTGCCCGGTCGTCGGCAGTTATGGCGCCAAGGACTTCTTCCTGCGCGGCGCGGCCACCAGGCTGGACCGGGCGCTGACCGCGACTGGCACAGTTCACGACGTCAGGGTGTATCCCGGAGCGGGGCACTCATTCCTCAACCACCATGACCCAGCCGACGTACCAAGGTGGCAGGCCGCCGCGATGGAGCGGATCTTGCACGTCGGATTCCACGAGCCCTCCGCTCGTGACGCCCGCCAGCGCATTGTGTCCTTCTTCGACACGCACCTGAAGTCATAGTTGGGCAGGCCCGCGGTCTTCTTGCTGGCTTGCAGGACGTTAGGGCGGGGCGTGCGATCGGTTACTCCGCGGCTATGCGCAGATCGATGCAATCGCCCCGAAGGTCAGCGTGAGCGTGATCATCACTCAGGCCGAGCGTGGCCGATGGCCGACAGCTGGCGCCGTGGTGGTCAGACCTGGTTACCCTGGCGGTCCGACCGCCGGCGAGCTGACGAGACCGAAAAGCAGAGGGACCTGGTCTACCCAGAACATGGGCGAGGATTCCGACCAGCTGGGCGGGATGCTGCGCCCGCCCAGCTCGTTGAGACCGATCCTGGACATGATGGCTGCGGTCAGCACGGACAGCAGGACTGTCAGGACGCTTGCCAGTCCGCGAAGCGGCAGCTGCTGCAGTGGCGGTGCGGCCTTGGGCGACCACCCGGTCTGGCCGTTGTCGAGCTTGTCCGGCATGCCCAGATCGTAAGGCTTCTGAATGAATTGCGGAAAAGCAAGCGCGGGCACGCGCGTCCCGCTAACGCTGGCGGGCTCCGGGGCGCCAGCCGGCGCCCCGGGCCAGAACTGCGCGCTGCGACCCCGGGCTGATCACGACCCGGCCGAGCCGCCGTAATGCCACGGCGCTACCCGCCCGGACCGCTGCTAGGCACGCGCGGTGGTCCGCCCGGCCACCCTGCAGCACTGTCCGAGGCGTCCTGTTCGCCGATACGCGGCTGGTGGCCGGCCTCTATGATCTGGCCGTGAGCACCCGGCTTGAGACAGCGCGCCTGGTTATCCGCAGCTTCGAGGACCGCGACGCCATCCCGTGGCTCGCGATGGTCAATGACCCTGAGGTCCGGCGGTTCCTCCCGGAGGGACCCGCCCCGACGATGGAGGTATTTCAGCGCGCTCTCGGCGAGCGCCAGGCGATGGAACGCGAGCTTGGCCATACGATGTGGGCCGTCGATGACAAAACGACGGGCACGTTCGTCGGGCAGTGCGGTCTGCGGCCGGTCGATGAGGGAGCAGGGCCAGAAATAGACCTCGGGTATCACTTCACCAGGGCCAACTGGAGCAGGGGATATGGCACCGAGGCTGCGATCGCCGTGCTCGCTCACGGTCTGGGGCCGGTCGGCCTTGACTGCATCATGGCGGTCGTCGTGCCGGAGAACGTCGGCTCGTGGCGGGTCATGGAGAAGGCGGGCATGCGGTACGAGGGGCTCGTCGATTACTACGGCATGGAAGGCCTGAAGAAGTACGTCGCCGCACGGCAATGGTGGAGACCGCCACTCGCGCCATGAGACGCGACGCGCCTGGCTCCGGTCATGCCCGGCACGTCGCTGCGCCACGGCAATGTCCCAAGTCAGGCGTGGGCCGAATGTACCACCATGCGAACGAGCCTTGGCCGCCGCTCGTTCTGGCACCGATGTGGCACGGTCAGCCGGGTGCGGCGTCGCCATCCGTTGGCAAGGGCTCTAACCCCGGATTACCGATTCCGGCGGACGCGGCGTGGTGATCGGGTCGGCATGCCTGTGAATCACCTTCCAGCCGCCGTCCTCGCGCCGGAAGATCGTCGTGACCCGAACTGCCACCGCAGCCATCTCCTCTGCTCCGCCGACCCGCGCCCGGAGTCTCTCGATCTCGACGGTGTAAGCCATATCGGGGGGGTGATGACCGTGGTTGATGATCCGACTGGCCACCGCCGGTAGAGCATCTGACAGGCCGCAGGAACGTTTCTCATGGTATTACGGGCATCTGCTCATGGCTTGCTGGCTGGAGGGGCCGATGGCCGCTTTTCTCAGCGACCTGGTCGTTATCTGCGTTGTCAGGTTCCTCATCGTGGCTGGTTTGTCGGCGGCGACAGTGCGGACACCCGCGACGCCGCCGTTCCCCAGACGCGCCCGGACGTCCGGCTCTTCTCAGCTCTGGCAGTATGCCATTGCGCAGTTCTTCCGCGATCGAGGCTTTCTTTTCCGAAGGCGATTCTTGTGGTCTGACCTGGCGAAACGCAGGCAGCACACGTAGCCAGCCCCATCATCCCATCTCATCCGTAGGTACGCGCCACATGTCCAGCCTCGTCCGGTCCGGTCCGCGAGCTGGGGTGATGGCCTCTGGTCAGTCCGCGCTTGTCCGTCCAGAGAGCCATGCAGTTCGCCGGGGTGGCTCCCGCGCTGGCTCCCAGCGACCGCTTCCCTATCGGGTCGTCTCGCCGCCAGCCGCTGGGGTGCAGAGTCGCAGTTCACGAGGCCCTCGGACATGCCCGCCAGCTACGAAATCTGGTGCCAACCAGGATGGGTGCCGCGCCGTCCTAGAGTCAGGCAGCTGCGCCGCAGGCGGGCGCTGACCGGGAGGGGAAAATAATGCGAGCACCAGGATCAGGCCACGGCCGGCTGGCACTGGCGGGACTGGCCGCCGGCGCGGCCGTGATGGCGGCGGGCTGCGGCAGCAGCACCAGCACGGGTAACCCGCCGGCCGTTGTCAGCAGGACCAGCACGGCGCAGGCCGGCGGCGGGTCCCAGTCGGCGTCCCCCGCCCCGGCACCGGCCCCGGGCACCTCGTCCCCGGCCACGGCGGCGTGCCGGACGTCGGGCCTGAAGATCAGCCTGCGCGGCAACGGGGCCGGGATGAGCCACGTATATATGGCGATTGAGTTCACCAACACCTCATCCGCGGCCTGCACCCTGTACGGCTTCCCGGGGGTATCCTTCACCGGCGGATCACCGCTCAGGCAGCTCGGGCTGCCGGCCGCCGAGGACACCGGCTCTGCCCGCGAGCTGGTGACCCTGGCACCTGGCGCGACCTCTAGCGCGCAGTTCAGCTACGTCGACGTCCTGGTGTACACGGCCAGCCACTGCGACCCGGTCAGAACCGCGTTCCTCAAGATCTACCCGCCGAATCAGACCAGCCCGGTATCGGTCGCCTTCAAGGCACTGACCTGCGCCAAGCCGGTCCCGACCGCATATGTCAGCGCGGTGCGCCCGGGCAACGGCGGCAGCGTCTGACTGGGACTGTGGAGTGGTTGGTCGCGCCAACTATCGCACTGGTGATTATTGGCGTCTGCTAGATCTACCAGGCCACGGCCTCGGGGAGTGCCACCAAAGCACCCATCGTAGGTCGGCGCCCTCCCGTTCCGGTTGGGAGGAATTTTGGGGTCCGACAGGCGACGAAACAACGCATCACGAAGATCAACGGGAGGACCGCAGAAAGCGGCGCTGACCTGCGGGGTGTGACCTGGCCCTCAGCCCATTGAGACTCTACTGGTTGCCCTGTACTTATCCGTGTTGTCCTGGCACCCTAGGGCTGCTGCAGGGACACCCCTAGGGCGTTGCTCGGCACGAGCTGCCGTAGACGCCGGGCGCGGCCGGTTCATGATGGACATCAGCGCCGATGGCGACCTAGCCCAGAAGGGGAACTCCGTCGAGGTGTTGCCCGCTGCCCCACCCTGGCCCAGAATAGGCGATACAGTAAGAAAGGGAAGGATATGAGCAGTCGCCGCGCAGTCATGACCGGCTTAGCCCTGGCCGCCACCCTTCTGATACCGGTTGGCGTGGCGCAGGCAGCACCAGCACCGGCGAAGCCGGTGTCGCAGGCACGGCAGACGGCTGCCATTCCGGCGGCCGGTCCGTCATCCAGTTACGCACTGTACGGAAAGGGCGCGGTGCCCCTGGTCGCCGCAGGCAGCACCCGTCACGGATGCCCGTATGGCGACGCATGCATGTACACAACCTCAGGCTGGAGCAACAACACGCCCGAGCACGAGTACTACTACTACGGCTGCTACAACCTCAGCAACGAGTACGGGACGAGGGTCATATACAACAACCAATCCGGCTCAGCCGTTATCAGTGGATTCGGTTTTTCCGACTGCTACGGCGGCGTGCTGTGGACGGAGGTGCCGGGCTTTTGGTTCAAAACCGACATCACCCCGGTCAACTCCATCAGGATCGCTTCTCACTAGCGTCCGCTGCGGAGGTAGCCGCCTGGGCCGGGCACTATCGCCAGGGTAATGCAGACCGAAACGGGCGAGGGTGACCGGCATGTCGCGGTAAGACTCGCCGCCGCCCGCGCCGCCAACCGTGAACTCATGGCCCAGCTCAACGCCACGGCACGCCGCTCGTGAGTTGCGGCCCGCCCAGGCAGAGCCGGCATTGGCAAGACCTTCCGCTAGCGAGCGGACGACGCTGCATGCGCGCCAGCGCTTGCGCTGCCCTACTCCTCGCCCGAAAACCGCTCCCATGCCGACTGGCGAGTCATCCCGAGGGCCTCTCCGATCCGCGCCCAAGTCGCCCCCAGCGCACGGGCCCTTTGCACCCACCCCGCCAGATGCTGCTCCACCTGTGCGCCCGCAGCCGCTATCCGGGGCAGGTTCGTCAGCACCTCATCGACGCTGACCGCATGCTCCCAGGCCGCAAGCTGGGGCACCGGGGAGGGCGGGCCGTCAATCAGCTGCGCGCACAACGCCACGCAGCCATCACAGATGAACACCCCAGGCCCTGCCACCAGCCTCCTTACCTCGGTATTTGGCTTCAGGCAGAACGAGCACGCGGCGATTACGGGCTGCTCTGTCACAGCAGGCATCACACCACCTCCTTGTCAGACTACGCCTGACACTGTAAGGCATAGCCTGACAAGGGTCAAGACGAGCGATGATCGAGGTACCATCCCCCGGATGCTGCCCATGGCCGTCGGCAGGCCCGCCGCACCACAGCTGTGGCGCAATCGGACGCGACGGGCACGGCGACGGAACAGTGCTTCGTGAGGATCAACAAAAGGATCGCGGAAACAGGATCTGACCTGCGGCTATTTGTTCGTGGGCCGAACGTCCCACCATGCGAACCACCCCATCCTCATCGAAGGCGACCCCCTCCCGGTACATCTGCGCAGGTCACGCACCAAACGTTCGGTTGCCACCGGAGCGAGGTAGGTGCTGGCCTGCTCGTTCAGCCACTACCGCAGCAAGCCCGGCTCGTCAGCAACAGCCCGGGCTGCGCCGTGAGGCCGGCACCGCTGAAGACATGCACATCGGCGGTCAGGCCGCGCCGGGCCAGCCGGTCACCGAGCGGCTGGAAGGCTTCGGCAATCGCCTCTCCGAGGGCAGGCCTGGACGAAGTGCGGTGATTTGACCTCGCCGTGCCCGCTACGGTTTTCCCATGGCCGACAACCTCGCTATCCGAAGTAATGAGATCGTCGCTCTGCTCGCTGCCAGGGGGCCGCTGTCCCTGGAGGCACTGGCGCGACTGGGGAACGTGGCGCCCGCCGTACTTCGCAAGCAGCTGGCCGAGCATCCTTACCTGGTGCCGACGCCGGACGGGGAGTGGGTGAGCGGGCTGCGGCTCGCTGACGGCATCGCGTTCGCGCATGAGCTGAGCGCGATCGAGGTGGCATCCGGGATGCTGAGCGCGGATGATGACCTGGCGCTGTGGGCGCAGTTCGCCATCGGAGGGCTGCCGTTGACGGATGGCGGTGAGGTGAGGGCGACGACCATCCTGGATCTGCCGGCCGGCACCGGCGACGATCTCCCTGCCGGGCAGGGCATGATCGGGCAGCTGCTGACCGGGCCGGACGGCTGGCTGGCGGGCTTTTCGGCAGGAGATCTGCTATCGGTGCGGTTGCGCGATGGCGCCCTGGCGATATCAGCGCGAACCCTACCGGAGGAGACTGCGGGCACCGCGCGTCTGCGTGATGTCTGCGCGTTCGCGGCGGTCGAGGCATTGAAGCGGTACGTCGAGGGAACGGTCGACACGCCGTTCGCGCCGCTGCACGAGATCTTCATCGGCCTGCTGTTCACGGAGCCGAAGATCTTCGCATTGCCGTCGCCGCCGCTGGCCCGGACGCTGCGCACGGCTGGCCTTGAGACCTTCGGCGGAAGCGTCGGCATCCGGGGCACTCCGTGGAATCTGGCCAGGATCCGCGGGCTCGACCGGGCGGAGGTCGTAGCGGGCACGATGGCCACCGGCCTGCTGCTGGCCTGGATCGACGAAGATCCCGAGCACGGGCCGTCGCTGCTGCGCGACTATCTGACGGTCTCGCCTGCGGTGGTCGGCTATGTCGCGGATGAGGTGGAACGCCGCGCGGGCGAGGGTACCCGATTCGATGACCAGCTGGCCGTGCTTCGGCGGATCGCGGAAACCGGCCCGGAGCGCGCGGCCGTGACGGTGCTCGCGGCCCGTGCCGCCGAGGGCACGGGAGATTCCGACACCGCGGAGCGTTTGGCACACGAGGCACTGACTGCGCAGCCGGATCTGCCCGCGGCGTTGCTGGACGCAGGAGAGTACGCGGCTTGCCGCGGCGACGCGCGTGCCGCCGACGGCTACCTGCGCCGTAGCGGTCACCCACCTGCTGAGGCGCTGCGGGGCGCGCTCAAGCGCCAGCTAGCTCCGCCGGAAACGACGACGGGCCGCAATAGTCCGTGCTCCTGCGGTTCGGGCCGCAAATACAAGATGTGCTGCCTGGCCAAGGCCGTGCAGCCCCTCACCGACCGGGCCGAGATGGTATACGCGCTGCTGGCCACCTACGCGCAGCGCGCCGCCTCAGCGGAGACGCTCAGCCGGCTCATTACGCGGAGCGGCGGTAACCCGCAGAGCCTGCTGCTCTGCCTCGACTTGCTGCTCACCGAATGCGGGCTCACTGAGCGGTTCCTGCGGACCCGTGGCGACTGGCTTCGCGATGACGAGCGGGAGCTAGCCGGGTCCTGGCAGCACATCCCGATCGGGCTGTTCGAGGTCTGGGAGATCCAGCGGGGCGTCGGCCTCACGATCCGCCCGCTGCCCAGCAGGGAGCCGTTCTTCTTGCAGGACCGGCTGTTCTCCACCTCCGTGCGTCGGCTAGACCTGTTCTGCGGCCGGATCCTGCACGACGGCACGCAACCACGGATGTTCGCGATCCCCGCGCGTGTGCCCCGTGAGCAGCGCCGCGAGCTCGGCGCGCTGCTAGCGGGGCGGCCGTCAGCGGAGCAGCTGGCGGAGTTCTTCGCCCCCCGACCCGAGCCCCACCTGCGCAACGCCGACGGCCACGATTACTACGACGCCGAGGTGGTCTGGGAGGTGCCGGACGAGCCGCACGCCTGGTCGCGGCTCACCGATCGGCTAGCGGAGGTCGACGACGACATCCTGGAGCTGCTCGTCGACGAAGGAGGCAAGGTCGTCAGCCGGGGCAGGGTCACCAGGGAGAATCGCCGCTGGACGCTGTGGGCCAACTCCCGCGAGCGGCTGGCCGAGTTCGAGGAGATCGCGCGTGCGATCGCGCCAGCCGCTCGCGAGCTGAGCAGGAAAGCTGAGCGAGTGGGCGGCGAGCCCCACCCGCGCGCCCGGAGCCTGATCATGGAGAGCTACCTCGTCTCGGCCGAGGAGCCAGAGCACGACATGCTGCGCACGCAGCGTGAGTCCTGGGTGGACGCGGTCAGCGATCTCGGGATGACCCCGCGCGAGGCCGCCATGGCCGGCGGCGAGGCACGGGCCGAACTGGAAATGCTGCTGGACGACCTGGACTGGAACAACGACCTCCAGGCCGAACTCGGCCGGCCCATCCTCATCGATGTCGAGTGGATCCGCCGGGAGCTGGGGATCAAGGCAGGTCGTTGAGCCGTCACGACGACCTTCGCG
Source organism: uncultured Actinomycetota bacterium (assembly GCA_963850875.1). GTDB lineage: Bacteria > Actinomycetota > Actinomycetes > Streptosporangiales > Streptosporangiaceae > Chersky-822. The sequence continues at coordinate 322,667 of CAWKNA010000001.1, read as the reverse complement.
AGTTCCTGGCCGACCAGTCGCCCGCGCGGGCTGGCCGATCAGCTCATGCGTGCCTCCGGACATTATCGTGTACTGCTAGCCGAGCTGCGGAGCGCCGCGACCGGTAGAGATGGCGTCGGGATCGTCCGGTGAGAGCTTGACCGTGCCATCTTCGTCTCCGGTTTCGTGGATGAAGATGAGGTCGGAACCTACGTCGCGGGCGTCAATCGGGCGCTGGAGATGCTCGCCGGTCTCATCGGCTCCGGACACGCGGCAAAGGCGGCCGAACTGGCCCAGCACGCGCTCCGCCTGATGCACGAGTCCGCGGAATCGGTCAACTAAGAGTGTGAGCTGGAGGAATGCGCCGGATTCGCCCAGGAGCTTTACCGCCAGGCGTGCCTGGCGGCCGATGTGGATCACCGTGCCCTGGCCGAGTGGCTTTTCGGTGCTGCGGCCAACGACGACTACGGGTTGTTCCACAGTGCCGTCGCTGACTACGCGCAGGTGCTGGGCGAGCCGGCGATGGAGCGGCTGCGCGAGTACACCCGGATCTGCGAGGAACTGATCAGTGCCGGGCGGGACCAGCAGGCCGCTGGCGTGGGCGCGCCGAAGGCTGAAGGAACGCGGCAGCGAGCGCGATCACGGTCTGTCTGAGCGACGGGTGATCGCGATCTCGCTGTGCGGCAGGCTCAGTGAGACGAGAGAAGTGGTCGAACTCGCCTGGGATGAGTTCGCTGTTGCCCCTTCGCTGGAGGCGTACCAGCGCCTTTGTGAGCATGCGAGGACCGAGGGCACCTCGCGGTCGTGGCGAGGCCGGGCACTCGCCGTACTCAATGCCCCGCCTCGGAATGGCGACAGCGCCCCGTTAGCGTACGGTTACCGGCCGCCGGGGCACTCGACCTTGACATACGTGCTCTTGCGGGAAGGCGACGAGGAGGCCACCTGGCGCGTGGCCTTGCAGGGAGGCTGCGCCGACGGCCGCTGGCTGGAACTGGCTCCGGCGCCGGGCGTCCACCCACTCAGCCGACGCTGTCCTGGTGTTCTGTCAGCAGATCGAAGCCACGGTGGCACTCACCAAGCGGGACGGTTACGACCGCGCGCCGAGCCTGCTGGCTGAGCTGAGGCCTGCCGCGAGCGGACGGACACCTTCGACCAGTTCGATATCTACACGACCCGGCTCAGGGAGGCCAACAGGCGCAAGCACAGCTTGACTTCCTCCTGACGACCGCGTACCAGCTCAGGTGACGCGCTCGCAACCCTGGTGTCAGAACTCGGGAATGCCACGATAAAGTGGCCGGTCACTATATCCGACGGGCTTAGTTCGGCGGCGCTGATGCGCAGGCTGAACGTGATCTGGCTGTGCGGTCAGCCCACGCGCAGCAGCTCATCGCCGAAGTCGGCCATCAGGCTCAGCCGTCCGCCGAGTGCCTCGACATACCGGTCGAGCACGTCGCGAGTCGAGACCTTGCCGGTCTCGATCTGGCTGACCCGGCTCTTGCCGACGCCCATCCGGTCGGCAACCTGTGCCTGGGTGAACCCACGGCGGCGGCGGATCTCCGCAAGCCGCCAGCCACGGGCCTCAGCCAGCATCTGCTCTTTGCCGGCCTCGAACTCCTCCCGGCCGATCCGTTCGATATGTTCCTCGCGGATGTCGGACCACCTAGTGTGAGCCATCATGTGCCCCCTTCCTCCTCGGCCCGCTCTTTCAGGTAGATCTCCAGCAGGTGCTCCGCCCGCGGGATCGCCTCCCGGTACCACTGTTTCCAGCTACCTGCCTTATCGCCAGCCACCAGCAGGATGGCCGATCGCCAGGGATCGAACACGAACAAGATCCGTAGTTCGCTGCGCCCGGCAGACGCTGGCCGCAGCTCCTTCAGGTTCTGGATCGAGGAATGCTCGACATGATCAGCCAGCGGACAGCCCAGTGCCGGGCCCCGGTCGGCGAGGATATCGATCGCCTGCACGACCAGCCGGTGCGAGGCGTCGTCCAGGGCAGTGATCCAGTCACGGACCTCGTCAGTGACGTAGATCTCCCACTCCGTCAACCGGCTCACCCGCCTTCTGCCGGAGCCGCTCCTGAGTTTAGCGTATTGTAAACTAATCTGCGACCCGGCCACGCACCCCACAGCAGGCACGATCACCGCCGCTCACCAGATCGCTGCGGAGTTCTTCGCAGATCAAAGATCTCGCATGGTTCGCATAACGACCAGCTCGCGTGCGCATACGTCCAGGTCATCGACGCGGTGGGCCGAACGTCCCACCACGCGAACCGCCCCATCCTCATCGAAGGTGACCCGCTACCAGTACGTTGGGGCAGGTCACGGGCCACTAAGGACGCGCGGTGAACCGCCCCGCCGCCCAGCAGGACATCCTGGCTTTGGCCGTGGGCCGGGCGGACAGATGGATCGGCCGGGCCGCTCCGGATCCCAATTCCACCCACCAGATTCCCGGCACATCCTGGCTCCCCAGCCGCTGGCGAAGGGGGTCCCCGGGTGCGGGTATCCGTGGCAGTGGTCTATCTGCCGGTGGCTAGAAGGCAGCCCCGCGACGGCGAGCCGGGTGCCAGATCTGGGCCAGTTCGCGGCCGACCTTGCTGATTTTCTCGCCGCTCTGTACCAGATCGACCCCTCAGGTGGTCCGGTGGGCGGACAGCACAGCTGTTTCCGCGGCGGGCCGCTGGCTGTCTGGGACACCCAGGCCAGGGATGCGATCGCGGCCCTGGACGGCGAGATCGATACCGACCGCGCGAGCGAGGTCTGGGAGGCAGGTCTCAGCGCGACCTGGCAGGGCCCGCCGGTGTGGGTTCATGGAGACGTCAGCCCCGCCAACCTGCTAGTCGATCACGGCCGCCTGAGCGCGGTGATCGACTTCGGCTGCTCGGCGGTGGGAGATCCGGCCTGCGACACCGTCATCGCCTGGACGTTCCTCTCGGGTGAGAGCCGAAGGATCTTCCTGACCCGGCTCCCCGTGGACAAGGCGACCTGGGCGCGTGGCCGGGGCTGGGCGCTCTGGAAGGCCCTGATCGTCCTGGTTCGCGCGCTGAAGGACGATCCCGACGAGGTAACAGAGACCAGGCGCGTCCTCGAGGAAGTGCTCACCGAGCACGAAGATGCGGCCTAGCCAAGCTGACATTCCGGAACGGACTAGCGGCCTGTGCCCAGAGGCCTGATGGCATGACGCCGGAGCCGTCAGGGATCGCCCAGGCTCGTCTTGGGCCAGACTCGAAGATCGCCTGGTGCGCACCGTTCGCCTCGGGGCTGGTTCATGGGCATGCGCGAGCCGGACGTTACCGTGGGCGCGCAACGTACTCCGATGGCAGGCCCGGAGGCCCGGCCAGGTATCCGGGAGCATGGGTTCATCAGCACGTCTCCGCGGCAAACGGCCGGCGCCGGAGCGACGACCATAGCGCCGACGGCGAATCTCCCGCGCGGTAGGTCACGCTGTAACGCCAAGGGCATTTGACGATCTGGCTGGCGTTGTGAGTCACTGGCCACAATGCGAGGTACAACCCCTTTGATGCTGAAACGTGCGCTGCTGCGGGTGGAGCAGCGCCCGGTCCCGGAAGATTCCGCCCGCTGCGAGCCGAGACCACCATGCCCGGCCAGGCGCCGGTTCGTGCGGGCCAGTGCGGAGGCATGGCAGTGACGGAGACCGGCATCGATGTCCTGCGCGCTCGGTACGCGCAGGAGCGGGCCAGGCGGCTTCGGCCGGACGGCAACGATCAGTATGTTGCGCTGGAGGGCCAGTTCGCCCGTTTTCTCCATGACCCTTACACCGAGCGCCTGGAGCGTGACGAGAAGCGTGATCACGTGTCGGTTGCCATTGTCGGCGGGGGCTTCGCGGGCCTGGTGACCGGCGCCCGGCTCAAGGAGCCAGGCATAGCTGACGTGCGCATCGTGGAGAAGGGCGGCGGCTTCGGCGGAACGTGGTACTGGAACCGCTACCCCGGGGCGCAGTGCGACACGGCCTCGATGATCTACCTGCCGCTGCTCGAGGAGACCGGGTACATGCCGTCGGAGCGGTATGCGTACGCACCGGAGATCCTTGAGCACTGCAACCGGATCGCCACGCACTACCGCCTGCACGAGTACGCCCTGTTCCACACCGAGGTAACCGACATGGAGTGGGACGCCGCCCGCTGTCGGTGGATCGTGCGGACCAGCAGGGGTGATGAGTTCACTGCCCAGTTCGTGGTCATCGGAACCGGTCCGCTACACGTCGCGAAATTGCCGGGCATCCCCGGTATCGAGACCTTTCAGGGCCATGCGTTCCACTCCAGCCGATGGGACTACGCCTACACCGGCGGTGATCCGGCGGGCGCGCCGATGGACCGGCTCTCCGACAAGCGGGTTGCCATCATCGGCACGGGCGCAACGGCGGTCCAGTGCGTCCCGCATCTTGCCGGTTCCTGCGCGCAGCTGTTTGTCTTCCAGCGCACTCCCTCGTCGGTGGACGTCCGCGACAATCAGCCGATCGACCGGCAGTGGTTCGCGGATGTGGCCACGCCCGGATGGCAGGAGCGCTGGCAGGAGAACTTCGTCGCTAACATGTCGGCCGGTGAGTCTCCCGCCGATGACCTGGTGAGCGATGGGTGGACCGACCTGGTCAAGCGAATCCGCGGCCGGATCTCTGCGCCGCACACGGGGCCGCGCGGCCTGGCCGACGTGCTGGCTGACTTCGAGAACGCTGACTTCGAGAACGCTGAGCGAGATCAGGTCACGAGTCGACACGATCGTCAAGAACCCGGCGACGGCGGAGCGGCTCAAGGCCTGGTACCGCCAGCTCTGCAAGCGGCCGTGCTTCCACGACGAATATCTCTCCGCGTTCAACCTGCCCTCGGTCCACCTCATCGACACCGACGGCAAGGGAGCGGAGGCGATCACTCCTGCCGGCGTCGTGGTGGCCGGCGTTGAGTATCTGGCCGATTGCATCATCTACGCGTCCGGATTCGAGGTCGGCATCGAGCCGACCAGGCCCTACGGCTTCGACATGGCCGGCAGGGACGGCACCAGGCTGTCTGACTACTGGTCGAGCGGGATGCGCTCCATGCACGGCATCCACGTGCACGGCTTCCCGAACGCCTTCCTGGTCCAGCTCGGCCAGGGCGGCAACTTCCTGGCCAACGTGCCGCACAACCTGACCGACGCGGCCGAGACCGTCGCCGCCGTCATTTCCCACACGACCAGCAACGGCTACGACGCCGAGCCACGGATCACTCATCTCCGGTGCGGGCAGATCGGAGGAGCTGGTCGACCACCTGGTGCATTTCGGCGGCCATGCTTGTCAGACATGGTTCCTGGGTGGCACACGCATCAGCGAGGCTGATGATCGCGTCGGCCAGATCGGCTGTGGGTCCGGGGTCCCGCCCAATCCGCTCGAAGCCGCGGCGAAGCAAGACGTCAGCGGCATTGGCCTGGCCGCGAACCGCGACCTCGATGGCCTCGATGGCGTTCTCGATGGCGCTGGCGGGACCCGGCCACCCTGCCTCACTGTAGGCGTCCGAGCTGTGGGCGTCGTAGAGATCATCTGCTGCTACCGAGTTAGCGCGGATGTCAATGTTGACCCGCCAGAACAGCGGCACGCCGGACAGGTGGGCGAAGGCGAGACGCCGCCCAGCCGAGTGGGCACATTCGGGATCAACGTGAAGCGTTGATACCCCTTTCACGCAGCTTAGGACGGCGCCCATGGTGTCCACGGCTTCGGTGAAGCTGTCGTCGGGGACTACCCAGCAGATGTCGATGTCGCTGTAGTCGTCAGCGGTGCCAGAACCTAGCGACCCCCGAAGTTGGGCGTCGGAGCCGGGGACCCATTTTTGCAGCGCATTTAGCAAGCTGCTGGCGAGCAGCTGGTGGTGCTCTTGGCGGAGGTCGAAATCCGCAACCGGGCGAAGGCTTCTTTGCCAGTAGCCGAAGCTGCGCCGGAGTGCCTGGTGGAAGTTCTGAAGCCCGGTGTCGAGCGCATTGGTGAGGTGGGCGGTATCTGAATCCGCGAAGTAGTTGTTCAGCTCATTGTCGATGAACCGCAGCGCGTCCGTGATCCTGGCGATGTTGGTGTCATTCACCAGTTCTGGGAGCGCGGTTTGCATCTGCATTGGCAGGCCGTCAAGATTGCTTAGCATCGTGATGATGCCAGGTGCGTGCGGAGCAACGGCACAAGCCGCGTCCCATATTGATTCGGCGTCCGCTTGGGTAAGCGTTGCTTCGTGGAGACGAATCTCCGCGTCGCGGATACTGTATGCTGCGGCGAGCGTTGCTTCATCGAAACGACTAACCGTGGCCCGGATACTATCGACCTGAGCAGAAATACCAGGATCGCAGTACCTATCCGCGTTTCCTGACATGAGCGAAGCCTACGCGGCCTGGATCCCGGGCTGCAACGCTCATGATCCCCAACATGGCGACGCCGGTGACCTGGCCCAACAGGGATGTGTCGCCCCCGGAGGCCCGGTAACACTTGCTCTTCTCGTCCGTCGTCCTCGTAGGCAGGGCTGGGGTCAAAGTCTTGTGATCATGGCCATGGCCTGGCCAGATAGGTCTGGCTGGACATTCTGATTGTTTCGTGCTGCACAGTCCGGCATGTCACTAACCGGTCTTGAGGTACGCCTGGCCGCTCCCGGTGAGGTGGACGGCTTCAGCGCGCTGATGGCAGCCCACCATTACCTGGGCCCGCGGGGCTCGGGCCCGCTGCTGCGGTATATCGCGTGCCTGGACGGGCAGCCGGCGGTGCTGGCCACGTTCGGGTCAGCGGCGTGGAAATGCCGGCCACGGGAGGGGTTCCTGGGCTGGGACGACGAGCAGCGCGCCGCCCGGCTGGGCGCGGTGGCGGGCAACCAGCGGCTGTGCGTGCTGCCGGCCGGACGCCGGCCCAACGTGGCCTCGGCCGCGCTGGCGGCGATGCTGCGGCGGCTGCCCGCCGACCACCTGGCCGCGTCCGGCCGGCCGCTGGCGGCGGCGGAGACCTTCACCGACCCCGCCCGCGGCACCGGCACGGTCTATGCCGCGGCCGGCTTTACCGCGGTCGGGCTGACCGCCGGGTACGGGCGGACCCGGGGCCGGTCGGACTACGTGTTCCACGGCGCGCCCAAGCAGTACTGGCTGCGCGGCCTCGGCACCGCTACCGCCAGCCTGCCGCGCCTGCTGGCCGGGGCGTTCGATTCCCCCCTGATCACACCCGGCGGTAATAAAGGCGGGACCGACTTGAACACCGTGAACATCGACGGCCGCGACGGTGGCGGCGGCCGCAGCCTGCTGGAGCACCTGCGCGAGGTCACCGACCACCGCAAGGCCCGCGGCAAGCGCCACCCCCTGGAAGCGATCCTCGTCGTGATCGCGGTCGCGAAGCTGTGCGGCGCGGACTCCGTCTACGCGGTCGGCCAGTTCGCCGCGACGATGCCGCAGCAGGCCCTGGCCCGCTGCGGGCTGCGCCCCAGCCCTGCCGCCGGCCGCTGCCGTCCTCCCAGCCTGAAGACCATCAAGCGCGCGATCACCAGCATCGACGCCGGCCAGGCCGACGCCGCGCTGTGCGCCTGGCTGCGCCAGGAAGCCGCCGCCGGCCGGGTCAGCCTGCGCCACCTCGCCGTTGACGGCAAGTCCGTCAGCGGTGCCAAAGACGCGGCCGGCCAGGCCCCGCACCTGCTGGCCGCCTGCGACCTGACCCACGGCACCGTTACCGCCCAGCTCGACGTCAATGCCAAGCACAACGAGATCACCTACTTCGCCGACCTGCTCGCCTGCCTCGGCACCAGCACCAGCACGGACGGCGGCGCCACGGACGACGGCGACATCACCCTGATCACGGCCGATGCGCTCCACACGCAGACCGGTCACGTCACGGCGATGAACGCGGCCGGCCTGGACTGGATGCTGATCGCCAAAGGCAACCAGCCCGCCCTGGAAGATGAGATCTGCTCCTTTGACTGGGAGTCCTTTCCCCCCTCAGCACATCACTGACGAAACCGGCCACGGCCGCCACGACGTCCGTGTGATCCGGGCCGCCCCCGCCACCGACGCCATCCAGGCCCGATGGCCTGGCGCAGCGCAGATGTTCCTCATCGAGCGCTACCGCCACCCGCGCACCAGGGCCATGGGCGACATCAGCATCTGCGGGACCGGTCCCGCAGATGCGCAGGCCGCCGGGCAGGCCCTGCTCGCCTGCGCCCGGCAGCTCGGCGCGAAAGTGTCCTGCGAGAGCGTCACCGGCATCATCAGCCTCACCCCCAGCCAGGCCAGCCCGGCCCGGCTGCTCACCTGCAATCGCGATCACTGGGCGATCGAGAACGGCCTCCTGGCCGCCATGAACAACCTCGTCATCAGCGTCCTGAACCGCGCCGGGCACACAAACAACGCCAGCGCCCGGCGCGAACTCGGCTGGGACTGCACCGGCGGCCTGCGCGCCCTCGAACTCCTCGGACTGTAACCAAAGCGACACCAAATGAACTGCAGCACAAATCAGGACTTTGACCTCAGCCCTGTCCTCGTAGGCGCCGAATTCCTTGCGAGTGGCTACCGGGTCAAGCGTCGTCGCCGCCTTGCAAGATCCGCGCAAGGAAGTGCTGAACATCCGCAACCTGTTCCCCGACAAGGTCGCGCTCCGGCTGGACGAGCCCGGCCAGGCCGACATGGTGCTCGGCGACGGCGCACGGGACCGGGGCGCGGCCTGCGACCAGATCTCCAGCAATCCGCTGATCGGCGCGGGTGTTGGGTTCGTACGCCTCGAAGCCGACCCCGACCCCATCCGCGTCCGCTCAGCGTTCGTCTCCGACGACGACATCCGCGCCATGGTCACCGCTTACACCACCGCTGGCGAGTCGGCATGATCACCGGCTGGCTGTCCGGCGACGACTGCCCCGACTGCGACGGCCCGCTGCTGGACACTAGCACCGGCCCCGCGTTCCTCACCCTGGAATGCCCCGGCTGCGGCTACCGCATCAGCTGGCACCTCACTAGCCTCGGCCGGCCGGACACGGATGACCCCGGAGACCAGGAGACCGCATGACACCACCGCGCCAGACCAGGGCACAGCGGCTGGCCATGCCGCTGGCCCGCGACGTCGTCCGCGACCTGGCCGTCGAACACGGCGGCGGCGTCCGCCCGGTCCAGCTGCGCCGCACCGACCTGGACACCGGGCAGATAGAACAAGTGCTCGTCCCGTGCGGGCACACGCTCGCATCCGTGTGCCCATCCTGCGCGGAACGGGCGAAGACACTGCGGGCGGCGCAGTGCCGCGAGGGCTGGCACCTGGACACCGAGCCCGCCATCACCCCGGATGACCCCGACGACGAGCAGCGCATGTGGATCGAGCAGCGCGCAAAAACCCAGCAGCGGCGCGACCACGCCGACGCCACCGGACGCGACACGACCGAGCTGGACGAGCTGGCGGGCGACCTGGACGAGCAGATCGCCCGATCAGGCGTGCGCGGCCATGTCCTTCCCGCCCGACCAGCACGCCGCCACCGCTCAACCCGGCGCCGCCAGGACACCCCGGACCTGCCACGCCGTCCGATCGAGCAGCGGACTATCGGCAAGACCTACACCACCCCGGACGGCAAGACGTTCCGGCCGTCCATGTTCATCACGCTGACCTGTGACAGTTACGGCGCGGTCACTGGTGACGGAACCCCTGCCGACCCGAGCACGTATGACTACCAGCGGGCGGCCCGCGATGCCCTGCATTTCGCCGCGCTGTTCGGCCGGTTCATCCAGAACTTGCGCCGGTTCCTCGGCTACGACATCCAGTATTTCGCCGCCGTCGAGCCACAGCGGCGGGTCGCCCCGCACGTCCACACCGCCGTGCGCGGAACCCTATCCCGCACCGAGCTACGGCAGGTGCTCGCCGCGACCTACCACCAGGTGTGGTGGCCACGGGCAGACATAGTGCGGTTCGGTGAAGGGAACCTGCCCGTCTGGCACGAGGCGTCCGGCTGCTACGTCGACCCTGCCACCGGCGAGTTCTTGCCGACCCGGGATCAGGCCTTGGATGCGATCGGCCCGGATGATGTGCCGCTGCATGTCGCGAGGTTCGGGCCGAAGTTCGACGCCCAGGGCGTCCTAGCCGGATCGCGCGGCGCGGCCCGGTGCATCGGCTACCTCACCAAATACCTGACCAAGCACATCGGCGCATGCCACCAGCCGACCACGGACGCCCAGCACGCTCACGCCGAGCGTCTGGCCGACGCGCTCCGGTACGAGCTCTGCTCACCGACCTGCGCGAACTGGCTCCGCTACGGCATCCAGCCCAAGAACCCACGCGACGGCCTGCGGCCCGGCCGGTGCAAAGGCCAAGCTCACCGTCGCGAATGCCTCGGCTACGCCGGACGGCGCGTCCTGGTCTCCCGCAAATGGTCCGGCAAGACCCTCGCCGACCATCGCGCCGACCGCAAGGCCTGGCTCCTGGCCACCCTCGGCATCACCGAACCAGACCCCAGCCGCTACACGTGGGAACCCGTCACCCATGGCGACTCCGACCACATGCCACCCGCCCGGCGAATGCTCCATGTCGTCGCCGACCGCATCACATGGCAGCAAGCACTCGATGAGGCCAGACGCCGAGCGGATGGCCACAGTCCGCCGGATCTTTCGGCAACCGGGACCGCCGCATGACCAACAGCAGAAGGCACGAGCCGGTCGAGCGGCTGCTGACCGTCGCCGAAGCCGCCGAGATCGCCGACGCGCTCGGCGACCTGGCGGCGGGCGAGCTGAACCGGCCAGTTGGGAGGAATCCGGGGAGGTCCGCCGGGCGACAATCGGGCACGCAACGGGCACGCCGACGGAACGGTGCTTCGTGAGGATCAACAATAGGATCGTGGAAACAGGCCCTGACCTGCGGCTATTTGTTCGTGGAGCTAAGGAGACTCGAACTCCTGACCCCCTGCTTGCAAAAGGGGTCTGCTCCTCCGGCCGACCAGCGCGAATGATGAAAGGCCAGGTCAGAAGCTTCTCTTCAACCCAGTTGGGAGTGGTTCGGGCAGGGTCACGCAAGTTGTAATCTCCCAAATTCCTCCCAGTTGATCAAGGAGGAGTACGCATGTCAGAGGGCTATTCCGGGCTCTCGCCCGCGGCCGCCGACGAGGCGGGAATCACCTCGGTCCGCCCGGTCGCAGATGCGAACGGGCAGCAGCCTGAACCGCCGCAGCTTGCGCACCTGGCCGCGCGTCTGTGCCTGCAAAGCTGAAGCAGCCGATGCCTATCCTGAGTGCCCGCGCGCGCCGGGAGAGCAGGACGAGGGCGCGGACCAGGCCAGCGATCTGGACGCCGAGGACAACGACACGGTGCCGCACTGAAGGGTCTGCGGCCAGAACGTGGCCATCTTCTATGGGATGGCGGGCTGGCAGCACTTCCGCGGCAAGCACGCTCCGCGCAGCCGCCGCGAGCTATTTGAACCAGACCATGAGACCGAGGTCGGCTGGCGGCCCGCCGATCCCGATGCGGCGCTCGCTGAGCTGACCGCGCCCAGGGCCGAGCGCCTGCCGATCCCAGACCGCACGTGCCGGGACCGGGCCGAACAGGTCCGCGCGTGCGCGGCCCGGATCCGCCAGCTTGAGCTGACAGGTGAAACCGGTCCGGACGTGGTGCCGCTGCTGGGCAAGGCCATCGACTACCTTGGCGAGCTGGCCGAAATCATCGGCCAGACGGTGACGCCATGGTGACCGGCGCGGCCGGGCGCGGCCAGCTCGTCGCGGATGCCGGATCCGGCTGGTCGCTGGCCCGGCCCTGTTCGCACTGGCGGCCATCACAGCGATCGTCAGCTAACCTGCACGCACTCGCGGTCGTCCGGTCGGTCGGTCGGCAACACCGGCCTGGTGGCTTACCTGATCCCGTGCGTGGCCGACGTGATGATCGTCTCCGCATCGATGACGCTGCTGGAAGCCGCCAGGAACAGCGCCGCCAAGCCAGCCCTGGCCGTCGTCTCGCTGGTGTTCGGAATCGGCGCCACCCTGGCCGTGAACGTGGCCGCCGGATGGCATCACGGAAGCGCAGGCGCGCTGGTCGCAGCACTGCCGGCGGCGGCCCTGGTACTAAGCCTGGAAAACGCTAATGGGATTGGTACGCCGCTCCCGCCAGCACCGGCAACGGCCAGGCCGAGCCAGCGAACAGCCACTGCCCGCATCAGGTGCCCATGACGGCTGATGAGGCGGTCGTGAACGCGTACCTGCACGGTCGTGACTGCAACGGCGCTCCGTCTCAGCGCCAGCTCGCCGCGCAGGGCGGCGTCAGTCGGGCCAAGGTGGCCAACCTCGTCACCTCACTCAACGGAACCGAGGATACCGGCGAACTCGCCAACCCAACGCGGCAGACCTGACCACGACGCGCGAACTACTCCTACGGCAGCACGCTCGTATCCCCGATCACGTTCGCGGGTCTAGCCACGCCCGGGTCGGCCAGGACGGCGGCATGGGTCGGCGAGCCCACGCCAGCCTCCCGCCTCGGCATGCGGTCCCTTCTGAGCATTATCAAAAGTTACCCAAGCTCCGGTCCAATACCCCGTGAACAGCGATCCTAGAACAGGCATATGGGCAAATCATGCAACACCAGAATTACTGATGTTGAACGGGCCAAAAGATCTGGCAAAGTATCGCATATGATTCGCGAGGATAGTCGCAGCCGGATTGCGATACGACCGCCATCGATACAGCTTAATCTGCGCATTTGCTACCGTACATCTCTCATAAGGTTGCACGTCCCGACAATTATCAGGTACCTTTCTCGCGCAGTGTTGGCTCTAGTTACCGCCCAATCGTCCCGAGGAGTCATTGGCAGCCCTTCGGGTCGGCCGTCGGAAGGAATGCAGGATGAAAGCGCAGAAATTGGCAAGCGGTCGTTTGCACTCTCTGTCTGTCCGTGTCATCGGTCTCGCGCTTGTCGCCTCGGCCGTTGCCACGGGCATATCCGGTACCGCTAATGCTGCGACGGCGTCAGGGCCTAAGCTATCGGCGATGGTGTCATCGGCGGTGCACCTCGCGAAGCTAGCCAGGTTCGCTCAGATCGACCAGGGCCAGCTCACGAAGAGCGCTCCGATCACGGTCATTCCGCTGACACCGGGTCTGGTCGTCGATCTCGGTTCGTCCGGCGGAGCTACTCTGGCCGAGCCGGCAGTGGGCGTGGCGATCACTGGCACCGCCGCCGATGGCTCTGTCACTGTCATCAAGGCGAATGAGTCTGGCCTTGGTTTCGGCATCGTCACCAACCGGCACACCCGGCTTGAGTACCGCTACAAGGTGATCCTCGCGCCGGGCACCACGATAAAGCCTGCCGCCGACGGTGGCCTCAACCAGATCAATGCGGCAGGAGCGGTAATCGGCCATATCAGCCCCGCATACGCGATCGACAGCACGGGCGCGCACTTGCCAGCTTCTTACAGCTTCGACTCGCGCCACTACGAGCTCGTCGTTAAGGCGGACACCACGCACGCCAAGGGCGCTGTCTTCATCGATCCGTCCTGGCACTGCTGGGCGGTGGCCAGCCTCTACGGAGCTGCATGGATCTTGGTTGTCGCCGCCTGGATTTTCACCGACGGGACTGCGGCCTGGGTTGCCTGGGCGCTGCGGACCTGGTTCGGCCTGTCGCTAAACGCCGCGAACTCAATCTCCAGGGCATGCACCTGACGCTAACCTCCGGTAATCCAACCCATGAAGCTTATTCAGGGAGGGGACAAACCGACTCGTCACAAGGGCGTGTCAATACTAAAAGACGGCCCGCTTTCCGGGAGAATTGAGTTACCACAACGCAATTCTCAAGAACGCAGGCCGTCAATGTATCATACCACTGGATTGTCCCGGGACGAGATCGCGGATCTCTGCGCCATCATCTGGCAGGCCGCAGCCGAAGAAGGAAAGGCGGCCTGGCCTCCCAGTCTCGGCCTTTACAAGTCCGTTGTCGTGACACTCTCCTACCTGCGCCGCAATCGCGTTCAAGCGGAGATCGCAGAATCCTTCGGCGTATCCCAGCCGACAATCAGCCGCGCGATCTCAGCTATCAGCCCGCTCCTGGAGAAAGCACTCGCAGGCATCGTGCCGACGGCTGATGAATTTGGCCCGCAATCCCAGCTCATCGTGGACGGAACCCTGCTGCCGTGCTGGTCCTGGGCTTCCGCTCCGGGCCTTTACTCCGGGAAGCACAAAACAACGGGAATGAATGTGCAGGTCGCCTGCTCTCTCGAAGGCGAGATCGCCTGGATTTCCGATCCGGTCAACGGGAGCCGCCACGACATGCATTGCATCAGCGAATCAGGCATTCTTTCCGGAGTGACTCCTGGCTCCTGGATAGCCGACAAAGGCTACATCGGGTCCGGAATGATCACGCCTATCAGGAAGCCAGCCCACCGCGACCTGCTGGCCTGGGAAAAGGAATTCAACACGGCCGTGAACAGAATCCGCTATGTCGTCGAGCGGGCCATAGCGAACTTCAAGACCTGGAGGATCATGCACACCGATTACCGAAGACCCCTGGGCACCTTCGCCCAGACGATCTCAGTCGTGGTCGGACTGTATTTCTACAGAATGCACGCTGAATAAGCCTCCATGCATGTGTGCTCTACACTTTGCTGTAGAGCACACATGCATGGAGAACGCAAGTCAAGTTTGCGTGATATCAGAGTGCCCGGAGTAACGCGTACATCGGAATGAGTCGGGCCGAACAACCAGATCTGCCAGCCCGAGAAAAGGTCCCTACCGCTCGGCCGACATTTGATCACTATTCCATACGAAGCGCCTGGAATGGATGACGAAGCCTCCATGCGGCGGCAGATCTGTTCACAGTCAGAGCAATTCTCAGGTACGCGCATCGAGGTCAGCGCGAGCTCTGCCACATACACGCCCAATTAGCCCGTTCTCGTAATGCATGACCGACTTGAGCTGATTTCGCGATCGGAGGCCCGTGCCGACAGCCCTGGACTGCCCGTGCGGGAACCGGGTAGCGATCATCTCGCCCGGTCGACGATGCCCAGATGCGAAATACCCAGCAGCTAATCACCCTAAGTAACCCTCAGCGACCCTTACGGCGTCGTATGGGTAGATCAGACCGGTCAAGAATGCGTAGCATATGTCTACCGTGAGCCAATCTTGACGGCTGGTGCCAGGGGCGGTGCGGAGGCTCGTCAGGAGTCGCTGAGGGCGGCAGAGCGGAACGTGGCATGGACGTTTTCCGGGTTCGCGACCGGCTGATTGACGACTACCGGGATTTCACCGGGAGTTTCGTCGATATCCACGACAAGAACATCGCCGAGCACGTCGCCGAACGCATGGCCAGCGGGTACCAGTGGCCGGATCCCTGGCTGTCGCTGAACCCGAACTTCGCTTCCGGCGGAACGATCACCGAGCTGGTGGCCGAAGGCCTACTCCAGCCGGAGTGCGAGAGGATCTTCCGGCTTAAGGACGACAACCCTGACGGCCCGGTGCTGCGGCTGCATCAGCATCAGCGCGAGGCCATCGAGGCGGCGCGCACAGGCGGCAGCTACGTGCTCACCACCGGAACCGGTTCCGGCAAGAGCCTCGCCTATATCATCCCGATCGTCGACCGCATCCTGGCGGCCAAGGCAGCTGGAACATACCTGCCGGGGATCAAGGCGATCGTCGTCTACCCGATGAATGCCCTGGCCAACAGCCAGCTCAGGGAGCTGCAGAAGTTCCTGACGATCGGATACTCGGCAGGCCTGCCGGTGACGTTCGATCGCTACACCGGGCAGGAGTCGGCGGACGACCGGGCAAGGATCATCGCGGATCCGCCGGACATCCTGCTCACCAACTACGTGATGCTCGAGCTGATCCTCACCCGGCCCAGGGACCGGGGCCTGATCGACGCGGCCAGGGGCCTTCAGTTCCTCGTCCTGGACGAGCTGCACACCTACCGCGGGCGTCAGGGCGCGGACGTGGCCTTGCTCGTCCGCAGGCTACGCGACACCTGCGACGCCGCGAACGTGCAGTGCGTCGGCACCTCAGCCACCATGACCACGGAAGGCGACCTCAGCGATCAGCGGAAGGCTGTCGCCGACGTAGCGGCCACCTTGTTCGGGGTCCCGGTGCGGCCCGATCACGTGATCGGGGAGACGCTGGAACGCATCACCGAGCCGGCGACGGTCGCCGCTAACACTCTGCGCGAGCGCATCGGCGATCCCGCTCAGCCTACGAAATTCGTCGCCTTCACCACCGACCCGCTGGTCATCTGGATCGAGGAGGTCTTCGGCTTCGAGCCGGGCTCCGAGGCCGATCATCCGCAGCGGCGGCGCCGTCCGCTGACGCTCCCGGAGGCGGCGCGTCAGCTCGCCGATCAGACTGGCGCCGACCAGGACGCATGCGCGCAGGCGATCAAGGACATGCTGCAGGCCGGGTCACGGATAATCAATCCGGCGACGGCCCGGCCGGTGTTCGCGTTCCGGCTGCACCAGTTCCTGTCCAAGGGCGACAACGTGTACGTGACCCTGGAGCCCCCCGCATCCCGGCATGTCACCAGCACCTATCAGGTCGCCGCCCCGCGTGCGGAAAGCCGTCCGGAGGAGGACGGCAGCCAGGCGTCAGACGCCGACGCTAAGCAGCGGATCCTGGTGCCGACAGTGTTCTGCCGTGAGTGCGGTCAGGACTACCTGGCCGTGACCAGGAGCAACACCGCGACCGGCCGCCGGTACACGGCGCGGCGGGACAATGACGCCAGCGGCGGGGACGAGGCGAGCGGCTACCTGTTCATCAGCGACGAGCAGCCGTGGCCGGCGTCGCTGGACCAGGCGCTGACCGACGGTCGGCTGCCGTATTCCTGGCTGGCGTATGACCCGGTGGCCGGGCAGATGGTGGATCCGGTCCGGCTGAAGTTCCTGCCCGAGCCGGTGCGGGTGGATGTCACCGGCGCCGAGACCGGGCCGGACGAGGGCACCAACGCGGCGTACGTGCCGAGCCCGTTCCGGTTCTGCCTGCGCTGCCGGACCTCCTACGAGCAGGCCCGCGGCAGTGATTTCGCCAAGCTGGCCAAGCTGTCGGCGGAGGGCCGCAGCTCGGCCATGTCCCTGATCACGGCCAGCATTGTCCGAACGCTGCGCACCTGGGAAGGCGATCTCGACGACAAGGCGCGCAAGCTACTCGCCTTCGTGGATAACCGGCAGGACGCCTCCCTCCAGGCCGGGCATTTCAACGACTTCGTGCAGGTCACCCAGCTGCGCGGGGCGCTGTACCGGGCGCTGGAGAAGGCACCGGATGGCCTGACCGACGAGGTCGTCGCGCAGCGGGTCGCCGAGGAACTCGGCCTGGCCATGGCCGACTTCGCGCGCAACCCGGGCGCGAAGTTCAGCCAGCGCGACGAAGCGTGGCGGGCGCTGCGCGAGGTGACTGGATACCGGCTCTACCTGGACCTGGAACGCGGCTGGCGGGTCACCATGCCGAATCTGGAGCAGACCGGCCTGCTCCGGATCAGGTACCGGGACCTGCACGAGATCGCTGGGGACGCCGGGGCCTGGCAGGGCAGCTACTTCGCGCTGCGCGATGACGACCCGGCGCACCGGGAGGAGATCGCCACCGCGCTGCTGGACGAGCTGCGCCGCAACCTGGCCATCGACGTGGAGTACCTCAGCGACGACGGGTTCGACCAGGTCCGGCGGCTATCGGCCCAGCACATGAAGGAGCCGTGGTCGCTGCCGGAGCGGGAGCTCCCGCCGCTGGCCGGCGTGGCCTTCCCCGGGCCTGGCAAGCCAGGCCAGCGGCGCAGCAACGTCTACTTGTCCGGCCGCGGCCAGTTCGGGCGGTTCCTGATCCGCGAGTACGGCGATAGGAAGATCAGCCTGAAGACGGCAGACGCCCAGGAGATCATCACCGATCTGTTCAATGCCCTCAGCGAGACAGGCTTGCTGACCGTCGCCGTGCCGCCCGACGAGCACGACGTCGCCGGCTACCGGCTCCGCGCCGCAGTGATCCACTGGCAGGCCGGCACCGGGCAGTCCGGCGCGGAAGACCGGGTCCGCCGCACCCTGCACAACGAGGAAGGCCCGCGGGTCAACCCGTTCTTCCGCGAGCTGTACCGGGGAGTCGCCGCGACCCTGGCCGGGCTGCGCGCCAAGGAGCACACCGCCCAGGTGCCGCCCGCCGAGCGGCAGGAACGCGAGCGCGAGTTCAGCGGCGCTACCCTGCCCGTCCTGTACTGCTCGCCGACCATGGAACTCGGCGTGGACATCAACGCGCTGAGCGCCGTCGGGCTGCGCAACGTGCCGCCCACCCCGGCCAATTACGCTCAGCGGGCCGGCCGCGCCGGGCGCTCGGGGCAGCCCGCGCTCGTGGTCACCTACTGCGCGACCGGCAACGCGCACGACCAGTACTACTTCCGCCGCCCGGCCGAGATGGTCGGCGGATCGGTCGCACCGCCCCGGCTGGACCTGGCGAACGAGGACCTGGTGCGCTCCCACGTGCACGCGATCTGGCTCGCCGAGACCGGGCAGGACCTGCGCGGCTCGCTCACCGACGTGCTGGACGTGAGCGGCGCCAGGCCGACCCTGGAACTGCTGCCGCAGGTACGCGAGCGGCTCGGCGATCAGGCAGCCGCCGGGCGGGCCGCCACCCGGGCCAAGGCTGTGCTAGCCGGGATGGCGGGCGACCTCACCGGTGCGCCCTGGTGGCGGGAAGGCTGGATCGACGACGCGGTCAGCCAGGCGCCGCGCGGGTTCGACGACGCGTGCCGGCGGTGGCGCGACCTGTACCGGCTGGCGCTCCAGGAGTTCCACACCCAGTCAGCGCGCTCCGTGGACACCTCCGTCCCGCACAGGGAACGGGACAACGCCGCCCGGCGTGCCCGCGACGCCCGCATCCAGCTGACCCTGCTGAGCAACGAGGACTCCGACGACTTCCAGACCGACTTCTACTCCTACCGTTACTTCGCCTCCGAGGGCTTCCTGCCCGGCTACTCGTTCCCCCGCCTGCCGCTCGCTGCCTACATCCCCGGCCTGGCCGGCCGCCGTGAAGGCGACTACATCCAGCGGCCCCGGTTCATCGGAATCGGCGAGTTTGGTCCCGGCGCGGTCATCTACCACGAAGGCGCCCGCTACCAGGTGGTCAGCGTCGCCCTGCCGCCAGCCGAGCCCGGCCAGGAAGGCACCGTCACCGCCACCGCACGGCGCTGCCGCGCCTGCGGATACCTGCATCCCGAAGCGGTCGGCATCGACGTGTGCGAGCACTGCGCCGAGCCGCTGCGTGACACCACCCGGGCGCTGCTGCGCCTGACCTCGGTGCGCACCGCCCGCCGGGACCGGATCTCCTCAGACGAGGAGGAGCGCCGCCGCGCCGGATTCGAGCTGCAGACTTCCTACCGGTTCGGGCAGCACGGCGGCAAGCCCGGCCGGATCGACGCGGTCGCCGCCGACTCCGGCGGGCCGCTGCTCAGCCTCGCCTACGGCGACTCGGCAACCGTCCGGGTGACCAACATCGGCCGGCGCCGGCGGCAGAACCCCGACATCCACGGCTACCTGATCGACGTGACCACGGGCCGGTGGCTGAAAGAAAACGAACGGGAAGACCAGGCCGCCCCGGAAGAGGAAGGCCTGGAAGCGCCGGGCGGGATCAAGCGGAAACAGCGGGTCATCCCCTACGTCGAAGACCGCCGCAACATCCTGGTGACCCGGCTGGCCGCCGCAGCCGAGCCTGCGATGGCGGTGACCGCCGCCATCGCCCTGGAACGGGGCATCGAAGCCGCGTTCCAGCTCGAAGACAGCGAGCTGTCCAGCGAGGGACTGCCTGACCTCGACCGGCGCGGCCGGGCACTGCTGATCGAGAGCGCGGAAGGCGGCGCCGGCGCGCTGCGCCGGCTGGTCGATGACCCGGACGCGCTGCCACGGGCGGCCCGGACAGCCTTGCAGATCATGCACTTCGACCCGGACACCGGCGCGGACCTCAGTACCGATGAGCCCGACGCCGGCCGGGAGCGCTGCGTGCGGGCCTGCTACGACTGCCTGCTCTCCTACGGCAACCAGCGCGTGCACGAGCTGATCAACCGGCACCTCGTCCACGACCTGATGCTCAGGCTCGCCTCCGCCAGCGTGGAACGCCCGGCAGCCCGCAAGCAGGAGCCCGCAGAGCAGGAACCGCGGAATCCCCGGGCGGCCGAGTTCGTGGCCTGGCTCCGGTCCCGCGACCTGCGCCTGCCCGACGAGGTGGATATCGCCGCCTACGGGACCCGCCCGGACCTGATCTACCACCTGCCCGACGCGAGCGCGGCCGTCTTCGTGGCCGGACCCGGCGAGGATGGCAGCAGCCGCGCAGGCCGCGACGACCAGGCACATGAGGCACTCCGCGACCTCGGCTGGACCGTCATCACCGTCGGTCCCGACACCGGCTGGGCATCGGTAGCCGACCGCTACCCCAGCGTCTTCGGCGCATGACGACGAAAGGCCGCGATGACAACAACTGAGCTTCCCAAGTTCGGAGTAGGCACGCTCGTGCATGCCCGCGGCCGCGAGTGGGTCGTCCTGCCGCGATCCGAGCCGCCCCGCTTCCTCGTGCTGCGCCCCCTCGGCGGCAGCGATGACGAGGTAGCGGGCGTGTTCCCCGCTTTAGAGCAGGTCAGCCCGGCAACCTTCGCAGCGCCCGACCCCGGCGACGTCGGCACCGCCGTCACCGCCGGACTGCTGCGGACAGCACTGCGGATCGGCTTCCGGGCCAGCGCCGGCCCGTTCCGGTCCCTGGCCAGGCTCGCGGTCGAGCCCCGCGCCTACCAGCTCGTCCCGCTGCTGATGGCGCTGCGGCAGGACCCGGTCCGGCTGCTGATCGCCGACGACGTGGGCATCGGGAAGACCGTCGAGGCCGGCCTTGCCGCCGCCGAGCTGCTGGAGCAGGGCGACGCCAGCGGCCTGGCCGTGCTGTGCGGACCGGCACTCGCCGAGCAATGGCAGCGCGAGCTGGCCACGAAGTTCGGCATCCACGCCGAGCTGGTGCTACCCGGCACGATCCGCAGGCTGGAACGCGGCCTGCTGCAAGGCGAGACCCTGTTCGACCGGTTCCGGCACATCGTGGTCTCCACCGACTTCATCAAGCGCCCCGGGCTGCGGGAGCAGTTCTGGCACGGCTGCCCCGACCTGCTGATCATCGACGAAGCGCACACCTGCGTGTCCGACGGCACCGGCGCCCGGTCCCGGATGCTGCGGCACGAGCTCGTCACCGGCCTCGCCAGGAATCCGTCCCGGCACCTGATCCTGGTCACCGCGACCCCGCACAGCGGCAAGGAAGAGGGATTCCGCAACCTGCTGGCCCTGCTGAGCCCGGACCTCGAATCGGTGGACCTCGAATCGGTGCATGGCCGGGAGCGCCTGGCCCGGCACTTCGTGCAGCGCCGCCGGGCCGATATCCGCTCCTACCTCGACGAGTCGACGCCCTTCCCCGACGACAGGCAGACCCAGGAACGGACGTACCACCTCTCCCCGGAGTACCAGCGGCTGTTCGACGACGTGCTCGCCTACGCCCGCGAAACCGTCAGGGACACCGAAGGCGGCCAGCTCAGGCAGCGCGTCAGGTACTGGTCAGCGCTCGCGCTGCTGCGGGCGCTGGCCTCCTCACCCCGCGCGGCAGCCGCCACTCTGCTCACCAGGGCAGCCAACCTGGACTCGGCGGACGTGACAGAGGCCGACCGGCTCGGCCGCTCCGCCGTGCTGGACCTGCCCGACGAGGAGACCGCCGAGTCCGCGGACGCGACTCCCGGAGCCGACAGCGACGCCGAGGACGGCGACACCGCGCACCGCAGGCGGCTCAAGCGTCTCGCCAGCCGGGCCGCCGGCCTGGAAGGCCCGGCCGACGCCAAGATCGCGCTGCTGGCCGAGGTGGTCAAGGAACTGCTGCTCGATGGGTTCAACCCGATCGTGTTCTGCCGGTTCATCGACACTGCTGAGTACGTCGCTGAGCATCTGACCCAGCGCCTGGGCGCCGCCTACGCGGTCGGGGCCGTCACCGGCGTGCTGCCGCCCGAGGAGCGCGAGGCACGGATCGCCGACCTGACCGCCGACGAGGCACGGCGCCCGGTGCTCGTCGCGACCGACTGCCTGTCCGAGGGCGTGAACCTGCAAGAGCACTTCCAGGCTGTCGTCCACTACGACCTGGCCTGGAACCCGACCCGCCACGAGCAGCGCGAAGGCCGGGTCGACCGGTTCGGCCAGCGCTTCGAGGTCGTCCGGGCCGTCACGCTGTACGGGACCGACAACGGCATCGACGGCATCGTGCTGAACGTGCTGCTGCGCAAGCACGAGCAGATCCGCAAGGCCCTCGGCATCTCCGTCCCGGTACCGGACCGCAGCGACGACGTCGTCCAGGCCATCCTCGAAGGGCTGCTGCTCCGCGACACGCCCGGCGAGCAGCTCGCGTTCGAGGGCATCGGCCTGGAACGGCGGACCGACCTGCACCGCGAGTGGGACAGCGCCGCCGCACGGGAACGCCAGTCCCGCACCAAGTACGCCCAGGCCGGGATCCAGCCGTCGGAGGTCGCCCGCGAGCTGGCCGAGATGCGCGCCAGCCTCGGAACGCCCGCCGAGGTCGCCGCCTTTACCGCAGAGGCGCTGAGCGCCATGCATGCCGATGTCTTTCATTTGCCTAACGGATTCCGCGCCGTGACCGTCGGCCTGCCCGCCGGTCTGCGTGACTCGCTGGTCACCGGCCATGCCGAGCCGCTGACCTTCCATGCCGACCTGCCGGTCCCGCCACGCGAGACCTACCTGGACCGCACCGACCCGAACGTGGCCGCGATCGCCCGCTACGTACTCGAATCGGCGCTCGACCCCGCGATCACGCCATCGCTGCGCCCAGCCCGGCGCTGCGGAGTCATGCGGACCGCTGCAGTGGCCAGGCGGACCATGATGCTGCTGGTCAGGTTCCGCATGCACCTGGAGCTACCCGGCCGCGATGACCCGCGCCAGGTGGTCGCCGAGGACGCCCAGATCCTGGCCTACCAGGGCCGCGGCGACGCGGCGCAGTGGCTGTCGCCCGACGAGGTGCGCGACCTGCTCGGCGCCCAGCCGAGCGGTAACGTGCCGCCCGACCAGGCCATCGACTTCGCCGAGCGCGCCGTCGCCGACGCGTCGGCCCTGTCCGCGAAGTTGGACAGCACTGCCGACGCGCTCGCCGTCCGGCTGCGCGAGGATCACATCCGGGTCAGGGAGGCCGGCGGGCAGCGTGTCCGACGGCAGATCGCGGTCCGGGCTCAGAAACCCGCCGACATCCTCGGCATCTACGTCTACCTGCCGGCCGTCGGCGGTGGTGCGGCATGACTACCTACAGCTCGGTGAAGATCGTCGGCGGCATGATCCCGGCCGACCTGCTCGGCCGGGTGCTCGCCGGCGACCCGCAGGTGCCGGGAACCAGCCCG
This sequence comes from uncultured Actinomycetota bacterium, assembly GCA_963850875.1. GTDB lineage: Bacteria > Actinomycetota > Actinomycetes > Streptosporangiales > Streptosporangiaceae > Chersky-822. The sequence goes on along the minus strand of CAWKNA010000001.1, from coordinate 299,385 downwards.
GAGACCTACGGGCTGGAGCGCGGTGAATCGGTACGGCGGCAGGCGTCGCGGTCCTGGCTCTACCTGCTGGAGGTCTGGCAGGACTTCAGGCGCCGGGTCGAGTCCGCCGGTGCCGGGCCCGGTCCGGCCGAGGCCGCCTCGGCGCGGGTCACCAGGGAACGGTGGCTCCGTATCCTGCTGCGTGAGCTGGGCTTCCACAACATCGCCGGCGGCAGTTTCGAGCTGGGCGGCAAGAGCTTCCCGGTCAGCCACCGGGCCGAGCACGTGCCGATCCACCTGCTCGGCTGGGCCACCGACCTGGACCGCAAGACGCCGCACGTCACCGCCCGCGCGCCGCAGTCCATGGTGCAGGAACTGCTCAACCGTGACGACTCCTATCTCTGGGCGATCGTCTCTAACGGCGCCACCCTGCGGCTGCTGCGCGACTCGACCACGCTGACCGGCTCCTCCTACGTCGAATTCGACCTGGAGGCGATCTTCGACGGAGAGCTGTTCTCCGACTTCGTGCAGCTCTACCTCACCTGCCACGAATCCCGGTTCGCCGCGCAGGGAGACGGCGGGCTCGCCTCCTGCTACCTGGAACAGTGGCGCGGGTACGCGGCCGAGCAGGGCGAGCGGGCGCTCAGCCAGCTACGCGACGGCGTCCAGCGGGCCATCTCGATTCTCGGCACCGGGTTCCTAGCCCACCCGGCCAATCCGCAGCTGCGGCTCCGGCTCGACCCGCGGACCGCCGACCTGAAGCTGGAGGACTTCAACCGGGCACTGCTCCGGCTGGTCTACCGGATGCTGTTCTGGTTCGTCGCCGAAGACCGTGCCGCGTTGCTGCAGCCAGATCCCGACGACGCCGGCGCTGCGGAGAAGGCGCGGCTGCGCGAGGCCCGCGAACGGTACGGCGCGTACTTCTCCTCCGCCCGGCTGCGCCAGCTCGCCCGGCGGCACCGCGGCGGTCGGCATGGTGACCTGTTCGACGCCGCCCAACTCGTCTTCGGTGCGCTGGGCACCGAGGGCGGTCTCCCCGAGCTGGCGCTGCCCGGCATCGGCGGCATCTTCGAGTACCAGCGAGACGACGGCTGCGCGCTCCCGCTCGACGAGCCGCTGGCCGGGGCACGCCTGTCCAACGAGGCCCTGCTCGGGGCGGTCCGCGCGCTGTCCCAGGTGAAGCCGCGCGACGGCGGCGCCATGCGCCGGGTGGACTTCGGCAACCTCGGCGCCGAGGAACTCGGCAGCGTCTACGAGTCCCTGCTTGAGTTGATCCCGCGCTACGACGCCGAGCAGCAGGCCTACACGCTGGAGACCTTGCCCGGCAACGAGCGTAAGGAAAGCGGCTCCTACTACACGCCGACCTCGCTGGTCGACTGCCTGCTCGACTCCGCACTCAACCCGCTGCTCGACGAAGCCTGCGCGCACGGAACTGCCGGGGAACGGATCTCCGCGCTCCTGGACCTCACTGTCTGCGACCCGGCCTGTGGGTCCGGGCACTTCCTTGTCGCCGCTGCCCGCCGGATCGCCAAGCGGATCGCCGCCGAGGAGACCGGTGAAGCCGAGCCTCCCGATGCGGTAGTGCGAGCGGCACTCCGCCGCGTGGTCGGCCGCTGCATCTACGGCGTGGATATCAACCCGATGGCCGCTGAGCTGGCCAAGGTCTCGCTCTGGCTAGAAGCACTGGAGCCCGGCAAGCCGTTGTCGTACCTCGACCAGAACATCCGGGTCGGCAACTCCCTGCTCGGCGTGACCCCCGCATTGCTGGCTGACGGCCTGCCGGATGCCGCGTTCACCCCGATCGAAGGCGATGACCGCAAGGTCGCCTCGGCCCTGAAGAAGCAGAACGCCGGCGAGCGGGCGGGCCAGCACGACCTCTTCAGTCAGGCAGGAATTCCGGTCACGAACGCCGTCCTGGCCAGGCGAGCCGCGCAGATCGCGACCGCGGTACCCGACAGCCTCGAAGACCTGCACATCCACCAGCAGCGCCTCGCCCTGGAACTCGCCGGATCACCCGAGCTCCGGATCCAGAAACTCCTGTCCGACGCCTGGTGCGCCGCCTTCGTCCAGCCCAAGACCGAGACGACCAGGACCACAGCGATCACGCACGCGGTCATCGAGCAGCTCAGCGCGGGCGGCGGAACGCTGGAGCTGGCCGCAGCCGAGGCGCTGATCGAAGGTCTCGCCCGCCAGTACCGGTTTTTCCACTGGCACGTCGAGTTCCCGCACATCTTCCGCGTCGGCAACGGCACCACAGACGTAAACCCCGCCACCGGCTGGGCAGGCGGCTTCTCCTGCGTCCTCGGCAACCCACCCTGGGAGACGATCGAACTCAAGGAGGAAGAATTCTTCGCATCCGCCAGTCCCGAGATCGCCAACGCCCCCAGTGCTGCTGCCCGGAAAAGAATGATCGATGCACTTGCCGTGAGTACCGAGCCAAGCGATCTAGCTCTGTTTGGAAGATTCAAGGCCGACCTGCGCTTGGTCGCATGCTGGCGGCACGTGCTCAGTTTGTCGGGCCGGTATCCGAAGACGGGATCTGGGCGCATCAATACCTATGCTGTCTTTGCGGAGAACGCCCGCGCTGTTGTCCATGCGAGCGGCCGCTGCGGCCTAGTGCTACCCACCGGAATCGCAACGGACGCTAATACGGCTGCCTTCTTCCGCGATCTGGTTGCCAGATTGAAACTGGCGAGCCTTTACGACTTCGAGAATATGAAACCGATATTCTCTGGAGTGCACCGCAGCTATAGGTTCTGCCTGTTCACTATGGCTGGCGACGCGATTGCAATTCGTCAGAGTGCCTTCGCCTTCTTTATGCATGACGTCTCGGAGATGCCACGCGCCACTTTCCCGCTATCACCTGAAGAAATCTTCTTTGTGAATCCGAATACCGGCACCACGCCGTTGTTCCGTTTCCGTCGTGATGCCGAGATCACGATCGGCATCTACAAGCGCATCCCTATCCTCTGGCGTGACGATCCCGCGGAGAATCCGTGGGAACTGTCGTTCAGCCAAGGCCTCTTCAACATGGCGGCCGACTCAGGACTCTTTCATAGTCGTGATCAGCTTGAACGCGACGGCTGGAGGCGAACCGGAAATATCTTCATGCGCGGGAACGAGCGTATGCTCCCACTGTATGAGGCCAAGATGATCCATCCTTTTGACCACCGGTTCGGCACTTACCAAGGTCAGACCGGTACTCAGGCCAACATGGGCATCCTGCCACGCCTTACGCAGGCGCAGCAGGAAGATCCACATTGTGTCGTAATGCCAAGATACTGGGTTCAAGAACATGACACGCTAAATAGTCAGAAATCCAAGCCGAAGAAGCCAGCCTACGATCACGGCGTTACATCGAAGCTCGAAGCCAAGCATTGGGGCCATTCGTGGCTTCTCGGCTGGCGGGACATCTGCCGCAGCACTGACGAGCGTACAGTTATCTGCGGGGTGTTGCCCCGCGCTGCGGTCGGGCATACCTATCCGCTGATATTCTCAAAAGTCTTCTCTGTCGATTGTCTTTACGCGAACCTGGCGTCGTTTGTTCTTGACTACGTGGCTCGTCAGAAGCTTACAGGCGCGCACATGACATTTGGCCTGCTCAACCAGCTACCTATTCTGCCGCCAAATACATACGAGGCGGCTACGTCTTGGTCTGGCGGCGTCACGCGCGCGGACTGGATCCGTCAGCGTGTCATCGAACTGTCGTTCACTGCGTGGGATATCGAGGCGTTCGCAGGTCATCTCGGCGATACTGGGCCGCCATTCCGGTGGGATGAGGGTCGGCGGACTCTGATCCGCGCCGAACTGGACGCTGCTTACTTCCACCTCTATGGCCTGGAGCGGGATGAGGTCGAGCATGTGATGGATTCGTTCGATGCGCTCCGGCGGCGGGAGGAGAAGCAGCAGAACTTCGGGGAGTTTCGCACGAAGCGGCTGATCCTTGAGCGCTACGACGCGATGACCGAGGCGGCCCGCGATGGCGTGGCTTATCAGACGGTTCTTGACCCACCGCCTGGCCGGGGACCACGCCACCCCGTGCGCGCGAATTCCTAAGCGGAAGGGAGCCCTCGCGTGGCCGAACAGCAAGTGCAGCGAGCGGCGCTCGTGCGAGCTGCTCTGGAGGCACTCCGGGACGCAGACGGCCCGCTCAAGCCGCGCCAGGTCGAGGACGAGGTCGAGCGACGAATCCAGCTCACGCAGCATGAATTGGAACTCTACGCAGATGGACGGGCCCGGTGGAGAGTTCACTTGGGCTTCCACACCGGAGGTGCCGCCACTGTCGGGTGGATAACGAAGCGAAATGGCTGGGCGATCACGGAAGCCGGGATCGAGGCCCTTGAGTCGTACCCGACGCCGGACGAGATGCTGGCCGAGCTCAATCGGTTGTACCGGGAGATCGATCTGCGGCGCAAAGAGGCCCAGGTTAGCCTCAGCGATGTCCAGCAGTTCATCGCGGAGACATTGAGGCTGATCGAGCCGGGCGCATGGACGGCGCACGACGATCTCGCCGCCCTGGCGGGCACTACCGGAACGGAGGTCGCGCACTTCCTCGCCAGCGGTAAGGTGCTGCGCAATGCTTACCGGGTGCTCAACGCCGACGGCAGCATTCCCGATGAGGGGATGCTCAACGCCTGGTATCGGGGCACCGATCTTCGAAGTCGTCTCGCCGGCGAAGGTGTGGTGTTCGACGCCCACGGGCGGGCGGCGCAAGACAACCGGCTGGCCGCTGACTCGCTGAAGGAGCTTCTTGCAGCGCGTGCGGCCGGAGACGAACAGGATGTCCCCGCGCTTGCCAAACGGGCATGGATGGTTCGCGGGTCGAACGTCGACGGCTTCAATCTCGTCCCCGACTGGCTTCGTGGCGGATTCGTGTCGCTCAGCGCCTCGCAGCTCGGTCGGCTGAGTCCTGATGCCAGCTATGAGGACCTGAAGCAGGCTGTCGAGACCGGCTATCAGCACAAGTCCTACGCGTATCGCGGCCAGCGACTGGAGGAGTTCGACCGGTTCCTGCGCCGAATGCGTCCCGGTGATCTCGTGCTCACGACCATGCACGGCCAGATCTATCTGGGCGAGGTCACCGGTCCGGCCCGGTTCATCGAGTCCGAGCACGGGCTCTCGAACTTGCAGAGGGATGTTGTCTGGTGGAACCCGCGCGATCCGGTCGACGGCGGTCGGCTTCGCGCCCCCGTTCCGGCCCTGCTGCAGAGCCAGGCCTACATCGTGGATCTCACCGAGGCCTATGAGCAGCTCTCGAGGCTGCTTTTCTTGAAACCGGACGAAGCGCCCATTCTGCCTGCCACTATCACGGAGCCGGCGAGGCGCCAACTCGGCTTCATCGAGGTCACGCCAGCTCTAGCCCAGGGCCTGCTGATGGATCAGGCGGAGCTGGTCAAGATCGCCGATCTCCTGTGGGAGCGCAGGCAGATCATCTTGTACGGGCCGCCGGGCACGGGCAAGACTTACCTCGCCAATAAGCTCGCCCGGCACCTGACCGATGACGGCGCTGTCAAGCTGGTCCAGTTTCATCCGTCGTATACCTACGAGGACTTTTTCGAGGGCTTCCGACCCGAGCCGGGCGGCAGCGGTGCCCTGACCTTCACGCTGCGGGCCGGCCCGTTCCGGGATTTCGCCGAGGTGGCTGCCGCCAACCCAAGCACTGCGTACATCCTGATCATCGATGAGATCAATCGAGCGAACCTGGCCAAGGTGTTCGGCGAGTTGTACTTCCTGCTGGAGTACCGCGATGAGTCGATCAGCTTGCAGTACTCGCCGGACAAGGAGTTCACGCTCCCGCAGAACCTGTTCATCATCGGGACGATGAACACTGCGGACCGCTCGATCGCCCAGATCGACACCGCGATGCGGCGCAGGTTTGTGTTCGTCGAGCTAGACCCGCGTATCCCGCCCGTGCGGGGACTGCTCAGTCGCTGGCTCGAAAGGCACCACTTGCCCCTGGACGCGGCACTGCTGCTCGATGAGCTGAACCGGCGGATCGCGGACGCCGACGCGGCGATCGGGCCCTCCTACCTGATGGATGAGCGGATCTATCAGCGCGAGGACGGGCTCAGCCGGGTCTGGCAGTACTCGATCATGCCGCTGCTCGAAGACCTCTTCTACGGGCAGGCCGACCTCGATCAGCATTACGGACTGCCGAGCCTGCGCAAGGCCATCGCCGCGTCTGCCGCTGAGCCGTGATTTCCGTCCTGCTGGACGAGCTGGGTCCGGCGGTCGAGCTGCGGCTGGCGCCGGAGCAAGGACGGTCGCTGGCCGGTTCTGGCGTCGTCACTGCCACTCCATCGCCGTATGGCGCCGGCGTGTGGCAGGTCGGCGCCGCCGGGAAGGTCGGCGCTGCCCGGGTCGGGGATGTCGAGATCCAGATTAAGCCGAAGGTTCCGATCGCCCGGTTGTTGTTCCTGGCCGGGTACTCCGAGCATGCGGCCGCCTGGCGGCCGGAGGCAGTACCGGTGGCCGAGGCTGCCGACCTGATCCCGGTGGTCGCCCAGGTGCTCTGGCGGCAGACCGAGCGGGCGATCCATCAGGGCCTGCTCCCTGGCTACGTCTCCATCGAGGAGAGTTCGCCGGTGCTGCGCGGCAGGCTGCGCGAGAGCGAGCAGCTGCACCGACATCATGGGCTGCCGCTCCCGCTGGAGATCCGGCACGACGAGTTCACGATCGACATACCGGAGAACCAGATCCTGCGGACCGCGTGCGAGCGGATGCTCACCGTTCCGCGGGTCGATGCCGAGTCCCAGCGGATGCTGCGGCGCCTTTTGCGGGACTTCGCGGATGTCGCTCCGCTGTCCCGTGCCGACCCGGTCCCCCGGTGGCAGGCGAGCCGGCTCAATGCCCGCTACCACCAGGCGCTGCGCCTCGCCGAGCTGGTCCTGCGCGCGACCTCCGTCGAGCGCGGACCCGGAGGCGTGACGGTGAACGGTTTCCTGCTGGACATGCCGAGGCTGTTCGAGGACTTCGTCACCGTGGCGCTGCGCGAGGCGCTCGTGGCCGGATATGGCGGGCGCGTGGCTGGTCAAGACCGGAGCTACTTCGACGAGGCGACACAAGTCGTGCTGCGCCCCGACATCGTGTGGAAGATTGGCGGCTCGCCGGTCGCCGTCGTCGACGCCAAGTACAAGGCGGAGAAGCCAGCCGGGTACCCGAACGCCGACCTGTACCAGCTGCTCGCCTACTGCACCGTCCTCGGCCTGCGCAACGGCCACCTCGTCTACGCCAAGGGCAACGAGAACCCGGCTCGGCACGTTGTGCGCCGCTCCGGCATCGAGATCTTCTGCCATGCCGTCGACCTCGACCAGGAGGCAGACCAAATGCTGGCGCGGATGAGCCACCTCGCCGGAAATATTGCCGCAGCCCGGCCTGAGTCTGAGCCAGCGCCGCCTGGGTTGCAGAAATCTGGCAGGAGATGAGTATTCCGCGCAGCAGGTCCGATAGAAACAATGACAGGGGATCTGCCTTTCTATCGGTCGATAAGAAGGGATGGCAGGCCGCATGCGGGCGCACGAGGTGAGTTTTCTCGATCTAGTTCAGGGCGAAAAGCAGTTTCAGGTTCCCCTGTATCAGCGCACCTACAGCTGGACAGAGAAGCACCTCGCGCAGCTATGGCGGGATCTGCTCGCGCAGAGCGACGCGATGTCAGCAGGCGCGATGGACAGCCCGCATTTTATCGGCTCGGTGGTCATCGCACCGAGCCCGACTTTGCAGGCGGCTGGGGTCAGCCGGTGGCTGCTAGTCGATGGCCAGCAGCGCCTGACAACGTTGATGCTGGCGCTGGCCGCGATCCGCGATCATGTCAGCGGCAACGGCGAGGGCGACGCTGACCGCATCCACCGCCAGTACCTGATCAACGAGTTCCGCAAGGGAGACGATCTGCTCCGCCTGCTTCCCACCCAGGCCGACCGGAACGCCTACCGGGCACTCATCCTCCGCATTCCAGGGGTGACGGTGACCGGCTCCGTCGGGGACGCATACAAGTTCTTCAGCACGGCGCTGGCTGGCATCGACGACACCGACGATGGACGGGAGATCACCCGGATCGAGCAGGCTATCCGGGCCGGGCTGTCCATCGTCGAGATCACCGCCGAACGCGGGGACAACGTCTACCGGATATTCGAGTCCCTGAATAACACCGGGCTCCAGCTCAGCCAGGCGGACCTGCTGCGCAACTACGTGTTCATGCGGCTGCCGAGTCGTGGCGACGACCTCTACCGGGATCTCTGGCTGCCGATGCAGAACCGGCTCCCAGGTACTGATCTGGAGTTGCTTGTCTGGCTGGATCTCGTCATCCGCGGAAATGACCGCGTGAAGCAGACCGAGATCTACCGCGCTCAGCAGGCCCGCCTGGAGCTCCTGCCCAAGACGGAGAGTGCCATTGAGGCCGACGTCGCTGAACTGGCCAGGCGGTCGCGCCACCTTGAGCGGATCTTGCATCCGGAAGCTGAGCCTGACCGCCAGCTGAGGTCAGGGCTGCTCCGGCTGAAGGCATGGGGCGCCACTACGGCCTATCCGCTCGTCATGCACCTGCTAGACCTGCTGGAACGCGGCGTTGCGACGGTCGGCGAGGTAGCGGAAGCGCTCGTCTACATCGAGAGCTTCCTCGTGCGGCGCATGCTGTGCCAGGTGCCCACCAACAACCTCAACCGCGTGTTTAATACCGCTCCGGTCGCCATAGGCGATCAGGCAGCGGTCGCGCCCGCCGTCCGCAGTTACCTCTCGGGCCGGCGGCGCTACTGGCCGAGCGACGCCGAGGTGCGGCGCAGCGTCAGAACCCGGCCGTTCTACTGGACCGGCCGAGGCCCGCAGCGCACATTCGTCCTGCGCCGGACCGAGGAAAGCTATCGGGCACATGAGCCGGTCGACTTCGACGCCGCCATGCTGACCATCGAGCACATCTTGCCGCAGACTCCAACCGACGAGTGGCTGGCAGTTCTCGAAACCGAGGTGACCGACGAGGGCGGGCCCAAGGAACTCCACGACTCTCTCGTTCACACGCTCGGCAACCTGACCTTGACTGCTGAGAACGCCAGGCTGTCCAACAATCCGTTCCAGCGCAAGCAGGACATCTTCAATGCAAGCGCTCTGCAGATGAACCGTGAGATCGCTGACACGCCATCGTGGGGCAAGGCCCAGATCCTGCAGCGCGCCGACCGGATGGCAGACCGCATTATCCAGATCTGGCCCGGACCGGCCGATGGCGGCGACGATGACGACATCGGCCGGGACTGGTCGCTGCTGAGGCGTGCCTGCGCGGCCCTTCCAGCCGGTGCGTGGACCACTTACGGTGATCTTGCCGAGCTGATCGGTAGCCATCCGGTACCCGTGGGGGTGCATCTGGCCACCAGTCCAGTGCCCAACGCATGGCGGGTCCTGACGGTCGACGGGTCGATCTCGTCAAACTTCCGCTGGGAAGCGAGCGACCGCACGGATGACCCGGAGGAACTTCTCGTCTCTGAGGGAGTCGTGTTCGTCAACGGGCACGCTGATCCGGCGCAGCGAATCACGGCCGTCGAACTCGCCGGCCTTCTTGGCATGGACGCTGGTGAGCTGCCGAGCGGTGAAGACATCCAAGTCAGCATCCACTCCGCCGCTGGGCGCCAGTTTCTGCAGCAACTGGCCGACGCCCATCCCGACTGCGTTGAAGCCGTGACCGACCTGCTGCAGCACTGGCAGTCTCTGGGCGGAGTGCCGTCCTTCGGCAGGGCGAGTGAGGTCTCCTGCTTCTTGCTCCTGTACGCCCACCGCACTGGCTCGGAGCGCATCTGGCCGTTCGTCATCTACCCCGTGAACGGCAGTGTCGAGGTCGTCTTCCAGCACATGCGGCGCAGGCCTGTCTTCGACGACGCCGCGTTGCGTGAGGAGTTCCGCCAGCGTCTGCAAGCTGCCGGCATCTCGATACCGGAATCCAAGCTGAACCTGCGTCCCTCATTCCGCATCGATCTCCTGACCGATCCGGCGACGCGGGCAGAGGTGAAGTCGGCCCTCGAATGGTTCGCGCTTGTCTTCCGTTCCCGGCTGGCCCAGGCACGACCCGTAGAACAGCCCGACATTGGTGAAGCCCTCGGCCTCGTCTGACGGGCCGCAGGCGCTCGGACTCTGACGACTGTCATCGGCGCGTAGCTATCCGCCATCCAGCTGCCGACGGTAACTTCAACCACGCTCAACAGCCGGTAATCTTCGCTAAGGTCGCTGGACTTTGAAGGACCTAAATAAATCTCGCTGTCTTTCCGGAAGCCGGCGTTACCGCTTCGGCGGATAGGGAAGAAGGACCGGAAGCAAGATGTGCGTAAACCCGGAATATGTCTGGACCGGGCGCGGTCCGAGGAATTACGCTAGCGCTTGGTAGTCAATTCTGTGAGCGATCGTGCCGGATTCAGAAAGCAACGTCGGCACGACCTGGACGCACGCGAGCGGCGGCAGGGGAATTCGGGGAATGGTGGCGGCGAACGACATTAGGCGACACGCTGGCGGTGCTCCTGGTGGCCGCAGGTCGCGGCAGCCGGACAGGCGGCCGCGCCGCGTGGAGTTCTCCCTGACCGACGAGGAGTTCGGCGAGCTGGGCGTTGCTGCCGCTCGGGCCGGGCTGGCCAGGGGCGCGTACGCGGCGGAGGCGGCGCTGGCGGTCGCGCGGGGCGTGACATCTGCGGCGGATGCTCCGTTCCGGGAGGCGCTTGGTGAGTTCGTCCGCGCGGCCGGGCTGGTGCGGCGGATCGGGGTGAACCTGAACCAGGCGGTGGCGAAGCTGAACGCCACCGGCCAGCGTTCCGGGGATCTACTTCCGTACGCCGCCGAGAGCCTCCGCAGGGCGGAACGGCTCGACGCGGTTGCGGAGCAGATCCGCAAGAGGCTGCGGTGATCGGAAAGATCAGTGATCCGCGCGGGGCACGGGTCGCCGGGCTGATCTACTACCTGTTCGGCCCGGGACGGCGCGAGGAGCACACCGATCCGCACCTCGTCGCCGGATGGCGGCACCCGGCCGAGCTGGAGCCGCCGCTGCGCGCCGACGGCCGCCGCGACTTCCGGCGGCTGACCGGGCTCTTGGCGCAGCCGCATGCCGCGCTCGGGCCGCGAGGCTTCGACCGCCCCGTCTGGCATTGCGCGATCCGGGCCGCCCCGCAGGACAGGATGCTGTCCGACGATGAGTGGGCGCAGATCGCCGGGGACACCATGCACCGCACCGGGTTGGCGCCCTACGGCCAGGAAGATGACGCCGTGCGTTGGGTCGCCGTCCGCCACGGCGGCGATCACATTCACATCGTCGCGATGCTGGCTCGCCAGGACGGCGGCAAGCCCCGGCTGTCGAACGAGCGGTACCGGGTCCGCGAGGCGTGCCGGGCCGCGGAGGAACGGTACGGGCTGCGGAGCACCGCCCCGGGTGACCGGACCGCCGCCCGCCGTCCGACCCGGGCGGAGCAGGAGAAGACCCGGCGGCGCGGCTGGCAGGAAACACCGCGGATCACGCTCCGGCGCGCGGTCAGCCTCGCCGCCGCCGGAGCGTCGAGTGAGCCGGAGTTCTTCGACCGCCTCGTCGGCGCCGGGATCCTGGTCCGCAAGCGGTTCAGCACCCGCAACCCGGGCGAAGTCACCGGCTACGCCGTCGCCCTGCCAGGCGACACGACACCCGGCGGCCCGGTGTGGCTCGGCGGCGGGAAGCTCGCCGCCGACCTGACCTTGCCCCGGCTCCGCAGCCGCTGGGAACCAGCCCGCGCCACACCGGGCGGATTGTTCACGCCGAAGGAGCGGAACGCGATCTGGGAGCACGCCGCCCGTACCGCCGCCGAGGCCTCCGCGCACATCCGATCCGTCGCGGCCACCAACCCGGCCGATGCCGCTGACGCCGCCTGGGCCGCTGCCGACACCCTGCGCGTCGCCGCATCCGCGCTGCGCAGCCGGGAACTGCACCGGGCTGCAGCATCCTACGACCGCGCCGCGCGGTGTCCTTACGGCCGCATCCCCAGGACCACCTCCGCCGGAAACGGCCTGCGCCAGACAGCCCGGCTGTTGGCCGCCCTGTCGTTCACGGGCGAGCCGGGCCCCGCCCAGCTAGCGCTGCTGGTGCGCCTCGCCGCGCTGATCGAGGACATCTCCGACCTGCGCGCGACCCAGTGTTACGCCGCCCAAGCCGCCGCCGCCCGCCAGGCTGCCGAGCACCTGCATGCCGCCCGAACCGCCTACGCCGCCCGCGTACCTGGCACCCGAGCCCCTACACCTGCCGACCTGGCGCGTCTCGGCTTCCCGATGCCACCGGGCCCATTCCGGCCCGCGACCGGCCCGCAACATGGCACCCGCAGGCCCGCACAGCCCGGACCCCGTCCGTCACCAGGCCCGCGCCCACCCAGACAACGGGGCCCCACCCGCTAGCCAGATCATCGCGCGGGCAGCTGGCACCAGACACTGATGATTCCTTTGTGTTCTCCGCGGATCGCTGACCGCGTGCGCCGTCGGCCGGTACGGTCGTCGCCATGCCCGAGCAGCTGGCACTCCCGCTGGGTCTGGGTGCGCACTGCCCGCAGCCGTCTGCTGGTCCGGCGCGGTTCCGGGCTGGCAGCCGGGTCCTGGAGGTCACCGAGTGCTTTGACGTGTATTGGCGGTTCGCCGCTGAGCGGCAGCGTGTCTTCCACTGCCGGGTATCGGGGATGCCTGCGCAGTGGACCAGCGACCCGATCCTGGCGCGGCACAAGTTCACCAGCGAGTACCGGGCGGCGGACCGGGTGTCGCAGTACCTGATCCGCGAGGTGATCTACGCCGGGCCGCAGGATCCTCAGGAGCTGGTGTTCCGGATTCTGCTGTTCAAGATCTTCAACCGGATCCGGACCTGGGAACTGCTGGTCCGGCACCTGAGTGCCCGCCCGGCCTGGGCCGGCTATAGCTTCGCCGGCTACGACCAGATCCTGGGTGCGGCGATGAGCCGTGGCGAGCGGATCTACTCCGCGGCGTACATCGTCCCTAACCCGCCGTTCGGCGAGGCGCGCAAGCACGGTAGTCATCTGCGGTTGATCGAGCACGCGATGGCCGCCGGGCTGCCAGCGGCAATCACGGCCGCGCGGGGCTTGCGCGAGGTGTACGAACTTCTGTTTGCCCTGCCGTCGCTGGGGCCGTTCCTGGCCTACCAGTATGCGATCGACATCGGCTATACGCCGGTCAGCACGGCGGAGGAGAACCAGTTCGTCGTCGCCGGGCCCGGGGCGCTGGACGGGATCGCGAAATGCTTCGCGGACACCGGCGGCCTGAGCCCGGTGGAGGTGATCGCGTGGATGCGCGACACCTCGCACGAGCACTTTGCGCGGCTGGGGCTGGGGTTCGAAGACCTTTGGGGCCGCTGGCCCACCCTGATCGACTGGCAGAACGTCTTCTGTGAGGTGTCGAAATACACCCGCCTCTCCCATCCGCACGTGCCGGGCATCGCCGGGCGGACGAGGATCAAGCAGGAGTTCCGGCAGACTCCTGCGGCGATCGACTACAGGTTCCCGCCGAAGTGGGGCCTGCCGCCCCGCCGTACGGCCGTTGTCCGGGATCCATGAGCGGAGACGTGAACGACAGCGACCGCGTAGGCAGCCGTCGCGAGTCGCCGCGCGTTCTGCTGACCGGCGCGCCTCGTTCCGGAAAGACGACCTTGGTGACCCGGATCATCGGGGCGCTTCAGCTCCATGGGGTCGCAGTACACGGCTTTACCACCCGCGAACTGCGGGAGGCAGGTGAGCGGGTTGGTTTCCTGGTAGAGGCGATCGGCGGCGACTCGGCGGTGATGGCACATGTGTCGATCACAGGAGGCCCGCGGGTCGGCCGGTACGGGGTGGACGTTGCCGCCTTCGAGCGCATCGCCCTGCCCGCGCTTCGTCAAGCCGCGCGACCGGGCATGGTCACGGTCATCGACGAGCTCGGTCAGATGGAGCTGTACTCCAGCCCGTTCGTCGAGGCGGTGCAGCGGCTCTTCGCCCGGGACATGCCAGTGGTAGCCACGGTGCACACGACGGCCCACCCCGTGACCGACGCGCTCAAGCGGCGCCGCGACGTGGAGTTGCTGACCGTCACTCGCAGCGCTCACGACGAGCTATTCGCTCGCGTCACAGCTCGTCTGCTGAGCGGCCTTGGGGGAACGTTGTCTCCTGACCAGGGCGGTGAGCCTCAGCGGTGATGACGGTCCTCCTGACTTCGGCCACGATCTGGATTCCATCATGCCAGCGGGTCGGTGACCTGCGGGTTCACTGTTCGCGAACGCTGAATTTGCGCACTAGGCTTGGCCGATTCTCACCTGGCATCCCCGTATTGGCGGACGGTGGTGACCACCGCGAAGACGCAGAGGCGTTTCTCACGGTTCGCACTGCAGGCAGCCTGGCCGAGCTATCGCGGGGGCAGCACGCAAAACCTACGGCCATCGGGATCGGCCATGACCACCCAGCTGACCTCGTCCCGGCCGATGTCGATACGAGTCGCCCCGAGGGAGACCAGACGGTCGACCTCCTCTTGCTGGTCACCGTGGGCGGGCGGAGCGAGGTCGAAATGCAGCCGGTTCTTCCCGGACTTCGGCATCATTCCCTCACCGTCCCAGGAGTCCCAGGAGATCTTCGGCCCGCCGTGCGGCGAGCGGATCGCGGTCTGGAGGCCCTGATCCCAGACCAGCGGCCAGCCCAGGGCCTTGCTCCAGAAGTACCCGGCCTCCCGCGAACCGTCGCACGTCAGTTCTGCGAGGAATCCGCAGTCGGCAAGCCAGTTGTTGCCCGGCTCGATGACGCAGAAGTTGTTGCCCTCGGGGTCCGCGAGCACAACGTGACCCTCCTCCGGCCGCTGACCGATGTCGACGTGCCGGGCACCCAGGCCGAGCGACCTTGCGACCGTCTGCTGCTGATCCTCCAGGGAGGTGCTCGTCAGATGGAGATGCCCCAGGTTCAGGCCGGGTTCCTTCTCCTGAGCTGGAAGGAACCGGATCCGGAACCCCGTGTCATCGCTCGGCACGAGCGCAACGCCGTCGCGGGAGTCGCCGGCCATCTCCCAGCCCAGCACCCCGCTCCAGAAGCGCGCGAGACGAAGCGGGTCGTTCGCATCGATGCACAGCGCCAGGAGCTGACCAGTCATCCGCTCCGCACCCCCGATCTATCCAGTCACAACCGCGCACACGGTACGTCCCCGGCGCTCAGGGGGAAAGCTATAGCAGGGGTCCTGCCAGGCCAAGCGAATAAGTCATGGCCAAAGCTCGCTCATGAGCGCTGTAGTCGCTTTCGGCGGCGTCGCGAACGACGACCTGCGGCCCGGCCCGGCGAGTCTGGGTGCCGCCGCGAAGCCGTCCCAGCGCGCAATGCTGCCAGCCGCTCCATCACCGCAGCCGACCCCGTGCCCCGGCGACCTACGCCAGGCACTCGAAGCGATCAACTGCACAGCAGGCTTGCGCACTAGCGTGGCCGAAGTCAGGTCACAGGAGGCCCGCGGGTCGGCCGGTACGGGGTGGACGTTGCCGCCTTCGAGCGCATCGCCCTGCCCGCGCTTCGTCAAGCCGCGCGACCGGGCATGGTCACGGTCATCGACGAGCTCGGTCAGATGGAGCTGTACTCCAGCCCGTTCGTCGAGGCGGTGCAGCGGCTCTTCGCCCGGGACATGCCAGTGGTAGCCACGGTGCACGCGACGGCCCACCCCGTGACCGACGCGCTCAAGCGGCGCCGCGACGTGGAGTTGCTGACCGTCACTCGCAGCGCTCACGACGAGCTATTCGCTCGCGTCACAGCTCGTCTGCTGAGCGGCCTTGGGGGAACGTTGTCTCCTGACCAGGGCGGTGAGCTTCAGCGGTGATGACGGTCCTGCTTCCCGCAGATCGGTCGAGCACCGTATGGACCGCGCGGATACGCGCGGCCTTCTCTGCGGAGCGGACCCGCTGATTGTGCCGCGCGGCTTCGGCAAGCAGGCGGGCTGACCGATCAATCTCGCCAAGCCGCGCGTATGCCAGAGCCTGGTCGGTCAGTACCGTGACGCGGTACCGCTGGAAGACGTCGGGCGTCTGCTTGTCGAGCACGCTGAGGAGGCTCAGGGTTTCTGGCGAGCCGACCTCCGCGGCGATCATGGCGCGCTGGCGCTGGACGAAGGCAGCATCGGGGATTCCGAGCCAGGGTGACGGCGCGTCGTTCTGGGCACGGGAGGACAGCGCGGCCGCATGGTCAAGGGCGAAGAACGCGGCGTTGTAGTCGTGCAGGCTGTTGAAGGCGTGCGCCTGATACACGGCGACGTAGCACTGAGCGGCTGGTGACTGGGCCAGCGGAGCGAGCTGATGCAGCAGGGACATGGCCATCTCACCGTCCTGGTTGCGGGCATGCACGAAGGCCACGCCGCACACGGCGAAGACGTAGAGATCCTGCGCCTTACCCTGCGCCGCCAGTTGGGCCGCACTGCGGTACCACTCGATTGCCTGGACCCGCCGGGATTGATCGAATGCCTGGTAGGCCACCAGGTGGCAGGCATCGGCCGCGACCTGCGCCAGTGCGTAGCGAAGCGGGTGCGCGGGTTCGGTCAGGTGCCACAGGTGGGTGAGATTGCGGGCGTGAGCCGCTGTGGACCTGAGCAAGTTATAGGCGCCACTTTGCCGGTCCAGCCAGCGGAAGCCTTCGTTCTGTGCGCGCAGCTGAGTCAGCAGCGGCTCGCTCAGGTCAGGCAACGCCGGGCCGCGGCGGTCTGGCCAGCCATGTACTAATGGCGGCGCGAGGAGGCTTGTTAACGCTGTGCCAGACAGCGCGAGGAATTCGTTGCGGCGCACGATCTCAGCGTAATCCGATTCCGCACGAACCTCGCCGACAGGTTGCTCGCCGACCTGGGTGATCTGATCGACGTCGGTCGGCCGGCCGAATTCGGCAGGCGGGACACCGAACGCCTTGCAGTAGTGCAGCATGTACCGCTCGGATGGGCCTACCTGTCCCCGTTCCCAGCGGCGGATATAGGTACACAGAGCCGTGCTGTCGGGCAGCGCGTCGCCGCTGGATCTGGCCGCGCGTCGGAGCTGGCGAGTCATCTCGGGCACGTTCCAGCCGCGGGCCTGGCGTTGCGCCCGTAACCAGGCGCTCAGTTCTGCCGACATCTGTTCTCCGGTTCACGTCGCCTGTCGGCCAGCGCCGGGGAAGACCGATACCGGCCGTGTGCGTCTCTGTCCGTCATTGTCACCTTCCCGTGACGAAAATTCCATTGCACCCTTGGGACGGCCATTTGGCGCGAGCGGGAAGGATGCGATGGAGCACGGCATTGCTGCCCCGATCTTGATACCAGCAAACCGCACGGCTGACGACTACTACCTCGGCGGCGCAAACCTGCGGTCCGGCTGGCGACCCGCAGGCAAATGGCGGTGGCCTGGCATCGTGACCGATCCCGGTCCTATCAGAACAGCGCGATAGCTGAGGGAACGTAGTCGACAGGAGGTAAGACGGATGGCTGCACGAAGTATCCCCACCTCCGGTCAGGCTTCGTCATGTTATTTCCGCACGACGACCGGCGACGGCAAGCGCAAGGCCCTGGTGCAGATCGATGAGCGCTGCAACCTGCACTGCGCCCACTGTTTCGTCTCCGCCACCAGGCATGGCCAGAGCATGGCCTTGGCGAGCATCACCAGCTTGCTCATTCCGCGGCTGGCCGAGTGCGCGGTGGAGCGGGTAACGCTGACGGGCGGCGAGCCGACCATTCATCCGCAGTTCCTGGACGTTGTGCGGGCATTCCGCGATGCCGATATGCAGGTCGGCGTCTGCACGAACGCCACCACGCTAGGCCAACCTCAGATCGCCGCCTTGGCCCGGATCGGCGGCGTGCACTGCAACGTCTCACTCGACGGTTTCCGGCCTGAGTCGCACGGCAAGTTCCGCGGCGACCGCGCCAGCTTCCAGACCACGGTCGCCACGGTGCAAGCGCTCGCTGGCGCCGGCCTCCTGCAAGGACTGCTGTGCACCCCGAACTCGCTGGCCCAGGACATCGAGTACCGGGAGCTGTGCGAGTTCGCCGTCGAGCACGGCGCCACCTATGTGCTGATGAACCCGTTGTCGTCGATGGGCCGCGGAGTGAGGGCGCGCGGTCGGCTCGCCGCGACGGAGCAGCGGATGCGGCACATCGCGGAACTGACCGCCCCCTTCCATGGACCCAGCCTCGACGTTGTCCATATCCGGTTCCCCAGCGAGGGCAAACCTCTGGCTGGCTGCCAGGCGGGCACGATCATCTATGTGTTGACCCCTGGCGAGGTCACGGTCTGCCCCTACCTGGTGTTTGCTGCGCGCACACCGCAGTCCCGGCACGACCAGGCCGAGTTCGTCGTGGGCAACATCTTCACCGACGCCGACATCGCGGCGCGGCTGGACGCCTATCGCTTCCATGAGCGGTACACGCTGGGCGCCAACCCCACCTGCGGTTCCTGCGGCATGAACAGCACCTGCGGCAAGGGCTGCCCGGCCGCGGTGGTCGCGGAGGGGCGGCGGATCGGCGCCGTCGACGCTGAGGTCTGCCCAGTTACCTCGGGGGAGCGGCGGGAGCGGCGCCTGCTGCCGCTTCGGCCAGCATGAGCGGCGCGGGCGTCTTGGTGAGCGTTGACGGCCCGGGCGGCGCCGGCAAGTCCACCGCGGTGAGTCTGATCTCCGCACAGCTTGCCGCGCGCGGCCTGCCGGTACTCGCCACGACCGAGCCCACCCGGACCCCGCTCGGAGATCTGATCCGCGGCGGCACAGACATTTACGCCGGGATGGCGCTGGCGTGCCTGGTCGCAGGCGACCGCCACCAGCACCTCGCCAGCGAGATCCGCCCGGCCCGCGATACCGGTGCCATGGTGCTCTGCGACCGCTATCTGCCGTCCAGCCTCGTCCTGCAGCGCATCGACGGCGTGGACTGGGACACGATCTGGCATCTGAACCGGGGCGCTGACCGCCCTGACCTGGCAGTGATCCTCAACGCCACTCCGGCCGTGCTCACAAGTCGGATGAGCCAGCGAGGCGGCCCGCACAGCCGCTTCGAACGCCAGCCATCGGGGTCACGGGCGGAGTCTGGCCTCTACAAGGACACGGCGGCCAGGCTGGCTGCCCTGGGCTGGAATGTCTGCGACATCGACAGTACCGCCCGCACGGCCCATGAAGTCGCGGCTATAGTCACCGACCGCATCCTGTCCATCGACGCCGACCGGAGTTCCCATGGCAGCTAGCGGGCTCTCACTGCTGACGTTCAACATCGGCAACCCGTCCGAGGAGCGTGCCCGGCGCCAGCTCGGCTGGCTTGCCGCGCGTGACGAGCAAGTGCTGGTCCTCACCGAAACCAAAGCGAGCTCCGGCTGCCAGTTCCTTGCCGACGCGTTCGCCGCCGCCGGCTATGACATCACCTTCCCGGTCCCTGAACCTGGCGAGTACGGCGTCATGATTATCAGCCGGATACAGGCCAGGCCGGATGCCTTCGGCGACTTGATCGGCTATCTGCCCGCCCGTGCTGCCGCGATCACCCTGCCAACGCCCGACGGCCCGGTGCAGATCATCGGCGCGTATGTTCCATCTCGCGACGCCGGGCCGGAGAAGACCGAACGCAAGCAGAAGTGGCTGGCCGCCTGCTCAGCCGCGCTGACCGCACGTGACGCGGGCGTCCCGGCGGTGTTTCTCGGGGACCTTAACCTCCTGGAGCCGGACCACCAGCCGCATTACCCGTTCTTCGCCCCCTTCGAATACGGCTTCTACCGGGAACTGGGCACCAGGCACGGCTTCGTCGACGCCTTCCGGTACCTGCACCCAGACGCGGTCGAGCACAGCTGGGTCGGCAGGACTGGTGATGGATATCGCTACGACCACATCTTCTGCTCCACAGCCTCGGCCACGTCAATCGCCGACTGCGGGTACGTGCACCAGCCGCGCGAGGACCGGCTGTCGGATCACTCGGCGCTCACGGCGCGCCTGGCCGTGCGGCCGTCGCCAGCGTTGCTAGTGTCTGACCCGGTCGCCGCGATCACACCCGCCACGTTGTTCTAGCGGGTCAGGCCACAGGGGATGTCAACCGCACCCGTGGTGCGTAACGGACGCGGTGGCTGCCGGCCAACCGCAGCCCTGGAGCAGCCACAGTCATGTCCGCCGGTCCCTGCGCAACCAGCGCCGCCGCCGCGCCGCGCCTGCGGCTCGGTGCCCGGTGCCTGGTACTCGACTCAGCCGATCGGGTACTGCTGATCCACGCGCGGGACCCTGACGAACCTGCCAGCCAGTGGTGGGAGCTGCCCGGCGGCGGAATCGATCCGGGCGAGACCCCGCAGGCGGCCGCCCGCCGGGAACTCGCCGAGGAGACCGGGATCGTCGCCGGAGAACTCGGTCCGTGCCTGTGGATACGGGAGACGCATTTCAGCTATCGCGGCCGGCCGCATCACCGTCGCGAAACCGTCTACCTCGCCCGCATCAGCGACACCGCCCCGGCGCTGACGCCGCGCCATTCGCCGAACGAGAGAGCCGGTCTGCTCGGCCATCACTGGTGGAGCCAGCCCGAGCTGGACCGCTTCCACGGGCGGCTGCTCCCGCCCAGCCTGCCCCGGCTGCTCGCCTGCATGCTCGCCGGCGAACTCACCGAGCCTCTCGTGCTCGACGCGTAGACGCAGAGCCGCCGTACGGCTGACTCAGAGCGTCTCGATCGTTAACTCAGCAGAGATAGTCGGCCAGGCCTGCGCGTGCCCCTGCGATAAACGCTCGGCTCTCGTCCGCCTCGAAGAGGAGCGCCGGGCTTTCGGGGTCGCCGGACTGGCGGATCGCGACCCGGCCGCCAGGAAGTTTTCTGGCTTCCACGCAGGCGCCCCCGTTCGTGCTGCTCCACGGCTTCGACCAGCCTTCCGGGCCGAGATCAGCGGCCCGCATTCCGTTCTGAACGTGCTGCATGTCAGGTCTCCTTACCGATCGCGTGCAGAATGCCAGCGGTCTGCTCGGCCGGAGCGGCCTGGGCGCAGACTCGGTCGAGGGCCTTCAGGTACGCAACGGCGTCGCCGGGCTTGTCGAGGTAGAAGGCGCTCGTCATGTTCTCTCCATAGACGATGTCCGGAAGTTCCGGGGCGGGGAAACGGAAGACGTAGAACAGGCCGTGCATCGCCGGATGCGGTCCAGCCGCGAACGGCAGCACCTGCAAGGTGATGCCAGGCTGCTCGCTGGCATTCATTAGCCGCTTGAGCTGCGCCTGCATCACGACACGCGAGCCCGCGGGCCGGCGAAGCGCGGTCTCGTCCATGACCACCCACAGGTGCGGCGGGCTGGGCCGGGCCAGCAATTCCTGACGCGCCATGCGCAGCTGGACCCGCCGTCCGATCTGCTCATCAGGCGCGTCCGCGAATCCGGCCACGGTAAAAGCGCGGGCGTAGTCCTCGGTTTGCAGCAGCCCAGGCACGCAATGCGGCTCGTACCCGCGGATGAGGGACGCTGCCTCCTCCAGTCCGACAAAGGTCCGGAACCATCCAGGAAGCACATCGGTGTAGGTGTGCCACCAGCCGGGGGTGTTAGCGTCACGGACCAGCGCCAGGAACGCATCGATGTCGTGGACGTTGGTTATTCCGTAGGCCATCAGCAGGCCCTTGACGTTGTGCAGTTTCAGGCCGCCTTCGGCGCGTTCCATTCGGCGGATTGTCCACGCCGAGGCGTAGATTGCTTCAGCGGCCTCCTCATGGGTTAGGCCGGCGCTTTCCCGCAGTGCCTGCAGCTGCCTTCCCAGCATCATCCGCAAAACGGTCGGGACATTGCCTGACCGACCCTCGGTCATAGCTGCCTCCTGCATGCCATGGCTTACTTGCAGCGTCCCACCTGCCTGACTGCCAGGCCATACCGCACAGGCGTGGTGCTTGCCTTTGTCCCGCTCTGTCGCTGCTGCTCTTCTTGTTTCTGCTCTCAGCAATTCTGCAAGGTAGGCAATGGCCTGATTGAGTCATGTCCGGGCCTACAGAGGATCAGGACTAAAGACTGCGGGAGTCGTTATGACATCGCCCGGAGCGAGGCCGGGGGAGGATACGGGCTTCGGTCACGGCATGCCCGGCCCGATTTCACCCGGCACGACAGAACCGCGCTCGCGAGTGCCCCATCCGGCATCAGGGACGGGGTATCCTCCGGCCGAGCTAGCACCGGAGCAACGCTGGCGGAAGGTCTTCCCCGGCCACGAGGCCGAGCTCCGGCAGCTACGCCGGTGGCTAGCCTGGCTGCTGCCGGACGCCCCAGCACGGGACGACGTCATCGTGGTGGCGGTCGAGCTGGCGACCAACGCGATCCGGCACACTGCCAGCGCGCGGAACGGGTTCTTCGCCGTCGAGGTCACCTGGCACGCTCAGCCGGCCGCCGTTCGGATCGCCGTAGCGGACGGTGGTGCCCCTACCGGACCGCAGGTACGTCCTGATCCCGACCCGCTGAGCGAGCACGGTCGCGGCCTGCAGGTTGTGCTCGGCTTGGCGGCTCGAACCGGGGCATACGGCGACCACCGAGGTCGGCTGGTCTGGGCCGACGTTCCGTGGACTGGCGACAACCCAGCTGAGTCGCGTTACCCAGCGGGGCACGAAGCCGCGATCCGCGACGACCAGGCGGCGCTGGAAGCCGAGAACGCTGGCGTGGTCACCTGGTTTGGTCGTGCCACCCTGCGATGGTGGGCACTGACCGGTGAGCGAGGCACCCAGCGCCTCATCACCGCACCCTCCGCACAAGAACTCGCCCGGAAGCTCAACAGCAACGACGCGCTGTCGGCTCGGCGGTCGATAGAGCCTGCAATCACCATGATGCCGAGGGCCGCTGACCGGGATCTCAGAGTCTTGGTCGTGTCATCGCCGCTATGCAGGACCCGAACGGCGGGGGTATGGGCGCTGCGAGCGCTATGAACCCAGTGGCGAACGCCAGTGGCCAGCCAGAACTCTCCGAAAGGAAAGCAGCAGTGCTGAACGATGCCAGACGGACCATCGCAGTCACCGCGCCGCGACGCAGCCGGTTTTCCCGTCTACGGGTCGTTTATCCCGACCACGCCCCGCAGCCAGCGTATGACGTCACCCTTGCCCGCGAGCTGTTAGGCAGGACGGGCGAGATTCCTCACAGCAAAAGAGGGCTGGTGGTGGTCTTGACCGAATACCGGCACGCCTTGCACGCGCTGGCTCAGCAGCTTGAACTCCGCGAGCGCTACGACCGGCACCAGCGAGTCTTAGCTGCAGGAGGTCGGTCGGTTGGCGATGGGGCCACGCCGACGGACCGACAAGCTGAGAGCTAGCGGCCAAGGCCCGGCCGGGCGGGAACTGGCCGGACGCATATCTGCGAGCAGATCGCCGTCTGGGATCGCGACCGCGCTGCCCAGACCATCATCAGCGCCTACCCTGCGGGCACCCCCGGACGACCAGCTGTCGCAGGCCGGATGATCGGCAAGCCGCACATCCGGCTGGTGGTCTCCTGCCGGTGATGACCAGGCTGGGTGGTGCAGGCGGGCTTGCACCGCCACGATGACAAGGTGCTGTGCCTGCCGTGCGGCGGCTCAATTTCGAGAAGAATTTGGCGGTACTCAGCGATACAAAATGAACTGCCCTGAACCGTAGCGACCCTAAGCGAACTGATATAGGCGGCGGTCGGCTTTCCGATCATGCTGGTTGCATTTGACAGCAACAGGGACGGTTAGCATAAGTTGAGACACGAAAGACCAGGTAGGAACCGGGATGGGCGCAGGGGACAGCGTCAATACGGGGCAGGCGAGGTGGGACGGGAATGGCTGGTCAGCTCCATACTGCCGCAGAGGCTGCGAGCATCCTGAAGGTGCGGGAGTCGTGGCTGCGGACCAAGGCCGCCGCCCGCTTAATCCCGTGCACATTCATCGGCAAGCACCTGCGGTTCAGCGATGACGACATCGAAGAGATCATGAAGGCCGGTGCACGTCAGCCGGTCACCTCACGCGACCGTGGGTCAGGCCGCAGAACCGCCTGACGGCCGCAGTCTTGTCAGCTGCCGCACGACACAGAGGTCCGCGCTATGGCAGGCGGCGAGCAGCACCGGCGCCAGCGGCCACTATCGAACCAGAAGCCAGCGGGAGAACGGATGGCGTACGCGGAGAAGCGCGGGAAGGGCACGCAGCCCTGGCGGGTCAAGTACAAGCTGCCGGATGGAACTGAAGCCAGCGAATCCGGCTTCGACACCAAAGCCGCCGCGCTCGCCTGGGGACGCGACCAGGAGGCACTGATCCGCGCGGGCCGATGGACCGACCCGAGCGCCGGCAAGATCACAGTGAGCCAGTGGATCGACCGCTGGCTGGCCATTCAGGATGTCGGTATCAGCACCCAAGACAACCGCGAGTACCTGATCGGGAGGTTCATCCGGCCCGCGCTCGGCGGCGCCCCGCTGAACACCCTCAGCACCGAGGAGATCACAAGATGGGAGAACTCCCTGCCAGCCCAGACCGGGATCTCCCCGCGGACCGCCCGCGCCGCCCGCACGCTGCTGGGTACCATCCTCGGCGACGCAGCCGCCATCAAGCCCCCGCTGATCCCTTACAACCCCGCGCTGCGGCCCCGCAACCGCGGCCGCAGAACCGGCCGCAGGCTCGAACGTGACCCGCAGCGCGTCTGGGCGACACCGCTAGAAGCGTTACTGCTCGCCGAGCGGGCTGCGCTGCTGTCCGGCCGGGACGATGACTTCACCATGATCATCACGATCGGCTACACGGGCTTGCGGTGGGGCGAGACGCTCGGCCTGGAGCGCGACTATCTTCGCCCCCGCGAGATGCACGTCGAATGGCAGCTCCGCGAGGTCAACGGCACGTTCTACCGGATCCCTCCGAAAGACGACTCCTACCGCAGCCCCCGCTGGGAGCCCAAGCTTCCCGTCGACCTCCCCGCCTTCCTCGACGACCTGCTAGCACGGCAGATCGAGCCACATCCCAGCCAGCGCTGCGCCTGCGCCGGACAGCGCCGTGGTGGGTGCCCTGGGGTCCGCGGTCGTGCGGGTGCAGGTCCTGGATGAGCTGGGCGCCGGCCTGGCGGAGCGGGATGGCCCAGGCGCCGGCGTCGCGGTGGGCGTAGCCGGAGTCGGCCAGGATGTCGCCGAGGGTGATGCCGTTTCCGGGCATGCGGGTCAGGACCGGGGTCAGGGCGCGGACGGGGTCGAGGTGGCAGCTGGTGAGGGTCATCCGGCGGGCGAGCTCGGGCACGGCGGGGCTGTTCTCCTCGCGGGTCATGGTGGCGGCGGACAGGTAGTAGCCGAAGAACATCTCGCCCCTGGGGCCGGGCAGGTTGCTGGTGCGGTGGCCCCAGGCGGCCTCGGGGTCGGCGCACGCGGTGGTCCCGTGCCGGGGCGGGCGGGAGAAGGTCTCCACGTCGGTCCAGTCCACGGTCAGCGCGGTGCTGGCGTCCTTGTGCCCTGACGGGATGCTGGCCTCGAGCAGGTCATCGCAGGTCCGGGCGAGGGCCTCGGAGGGGGCGCCGTCGGGCTGGTCTTTCTCCAGCGCACGGACGACGAGGCTGAAGGTGTATTCGACCTGCCGGTAGGTGAGCCGGTGCGGGCCGTTCTTCTGCTGTTCGGTCACGCCGAGCCGCGCCTGGTCAGCGGCTGGCAGGGTGATGAGCGCATCGTGCGTCTCGGTGAGGAAGGCGGGCCGGCGGTCGGCCAGGACGAGCAGCATCCCGATCAGTAAGGTGCGGACGCTCAGCTGGCGGTGGCGCACCCCGGCGGGCAGCAGCGCCTCGATCCGCGCCGCGATGCCGGAGGTATCGATGATGCCTTCCAGCACGGCGAGGGGGATGCTCACCGCGGCCCGCCGAGCAGTGCCACCGCCTCGGCCTCGCTGCCGGGCTGCAGGCTGGCGATGATATCGCCGAGCCGCTGGCTGCAGGTGATCCCGGCCGCGTGCAGGAACGTGGCCAGGCCGAGGATCTGCGCGCAGTCGGCCAGCCAGGTGGCCCGCAGCCGGGAAGTGTCCAGCCGGGGCAGCCCGGTCCCGCCGGCCAGCGCCGTGATCAGCGGGTTCGTGATGTTATTGCGCTGCGGGTCAGTCCCGCCGGTGACCAGGTGCCCGCCGGCGAACGCCGCCGACGCCAGCAGGATGTCGTGGTAGCGGGCCAGCACCGGCACCACCCGCGGCCGTTTCCCGCGGACCTGCACGACCACGCCGCCGGACCGGCAGGTGATGTCGCTGCCGCGGACGGCGCGCAGGTCGGCGCGGATCAGGCCGGCGCCGGCGCCCAGGCAGACCAGGCCCGCGGCGCGCATCCGCCGCGCGGCCGTCGGCTGGGCACCGGCGAGGGCGAGGTAGCCGTCGATCTCCGCAGGACCGTAAGGAGCCCTGGCCCGCTCGCGGGGCAGCGGCGCGTCCGCGGGAGCAAGCTGCGGGACCACCGCGCGGGCCAGGAACCGCAGGTTCGTCCGCAGCGTCCGGCGGGCCGGCCCGGACAGCCCCGGCGCGTGCACGGTGAACCGCTCGATCACCGACGGGTGCAGCAGAACCTCCGGGACCGGGTCCAGGCCGAGGCCGAGCCCGTAACCAGCGAGCTTCCCCGCCGCCCACAGCAGGTTCTTCGCCCGCGGGCGGCTGTGCGGGCCGGCGGCCTCCACCACCGCCCGGGCGAAAGCCGCAGCCGCGGGCGGCACCGAGGACGGCCGCCAGGACGCGGTGTAGCCGGCGGGCCTCCGGCCCAGGCAGCACAGGCGCTTCCCGCACGCTCACACTGTAGATATACAGTAAGACATGACCGGGGTCACGGACCTGTGCCACGCTGAAGCCGTGCGTGTCGCCGCCAGCCACCAGGCCGAGGCCAGGAAGATCGCCGCCGAGCTCGCGGCCATCGCCCGCACCGGCATGGTGCTGCCCGGCTCGATCACCGAACGGCGCACCCGCTGCGGCCACCGCAACTGCGCCTGCCACGCCGACCCGCCCCGCCTGCACGGCCCCTACTGGCAATGGACCCGCAAGATCGCCGCCAGGACCATCTGCCGCTGGCTCAGCGCCGACCAGCACCACGACTACCAGGCCTGGATCGCCAACGACCGGCGGCTGCGCGAACTGCTCGCCCGGCTCGAAGCACTCGGAGCCGCCGCGCTCGAAGCCGACCCGCGATGGCAGCGCGCACCCCGGGCCGCTCCCCGCGATACCGGGCAGACCAGCACATAACGCCGTGGGCACGACCTGCTTAACCCGTGGGCGCCATCCCGGTCACACCACGAACGACCAGCTCACGGCCAATTGTGAAGACCTGACATTGTGGACAGGGCAGCCTGACCTGGACTTCCGCAGGTGAAAGAGTGTGTGGCGTGTCCGTGAGTGACCGTGATTTACCGCTGATCACCGTCTGATTGGGCACGCCACGGGCACGCCCAGGTCATGCATCAGCTTTGGCGGCGGTTAGGTAAGCAAGTGCCCTGCGTTCCAGTCCGGCCCCGGATTCCACGAGCGGCCTGAGATGCCTGGTGAACTCGGCCGATTCCTCTGGGCTGAGCACCCGGTCCACAGCTTCTTGGAAAGTCGGTGCCAGTGGGTTGCCCGACGCACGCGTGAACCGTTCCCAGGGTACCGGGTCCTTGCGGGCTTTCACGCTGACCCGCAGTTCGAGATCGATCTCGGCGAACCCGGCGTCTTGAGCGTGACGCACTAGATCACGGTCGTCAAAGTCGATCATGGGATCAGTGCCGGGCGGCTGGATGGACTCGTAGAGCGCCTGAACTCTGGCCGCCAGTGCCTTGACCGGGGTGACGTCGTAGCCGGAGAACAGGTCAGGATCGGCGAGGGACATCAGCACGTTGATGGGCTCGAACAGGCTCACGCGCCCGCCGGGCTTAAGCACCCGGTAGAACTCGCGCATCGCCTGCGCCTTGTCCTTCACGTAGATCAGCACAGACCTGGTGGTGACCACGTCGACCGACGCATCCGTCACTGCGGTCAGGCGATCGGCAGGGGCCAGCACGAAACGGCAACGATCTAGCAGCCCTTCGGCGCTGGCTGCTTCACGGCAGTGATCAAGCAGGTCCTGGGAGATATCGGAGAAGATTACGTGCCCTGACGTTCCGAGCCGTTCTAGTGCGCCGAACGCGATGAGGCCATCACCGGTGCCGACGTCAAGCAGTGTCTCGCCGGGCGCTAGCTGTGCCTTGCCCAGCACCGTATCCCGCACCGGGTACAGGAGCTCGGTGAGAAGCTTCTCCCGCTGGGCGGCGTCGCCTCCGAAGCGCACGTCGAGCAGCCATCGGTGCCAGCGATCAGGACCATCCGTCATGCTGCCATTCTGCTCGCTCTGCCTAACCACAGGCTTCCCTGGTTCCCCTCGTCGTCCTCATAGCTGCCCGCCCCTGTTGAGCGGATGCTGTGTCCAGGGTCGGCGAATGCCGATCGCGCAGCGACGCGCGAAGCGCGCCCTTGACTCGGTGGCCGCGACTGGAAATCGAGCGGCGAGGAAGACGGCTGCGCTGCGGTACCGAGTGAGCTGCTGATACGACGGTGGTCAATGTCGTTCTCCGAGTCAGCAGGCGCTCCCGCGCCGGGCGGTCGCGAAGCGGCAGAGCCCGGTGGCGGGAAGCGCCGCGGCGGCGCTCGCGCCGCCGCCTTGAGTACGCCCGGCATGGGCGATCGCTTGGGGGTGAAAGTCCCCTGGAGGAAGAGGTGGTGCTAACTCCGAGCCGGAGGCAACTGCGTCGTCGTGAGGCGGGGTGGGAAGGAAGCCCGAGGCGAATCCCTGCACCGAGGAACACGAACCGCGTAGGAGGCGTGGCGATCTGGGTGAGCCTGCTCAAGAAGGTAAAGCCCGTCATCACCGACAGGGTCGTCACGTAAACGCGGCGGGCGTAGGGGGAAAGTGGTCGTTCTTATCCGGGGAGGTCTGCCTGGGTGTCGGTTGTGCTGTCGTGTCGCCGCGCCGACGGCTCGCATCGCAAGGTGCGGGCTGACCGGGCAGAAGTCAGCAGAGGTCGTAGTACCGGCCGGGGATCGGATCGTGGCCGGGAAGGGCCGAACGTCGAGTGAGGCGGAGGAATCGGTGTTGCTCGTGCTGGTCGCGGTGATCGCAGCCATCCCGCTGACGCGGGCCAGCAGCGGGAAGGAGACGGTGAGTTCCGTTGAGCACCGCAGCTGAGCGTAGCGGCCGGACGGCGCGCGCCGAGGATGCTGTCATCCCCGGCCTGGAGGTGAGCTTGTGGGAGCAGATGCTCTCGCCGGAGAATCTGGGCCGGGCGTTGAGGCGTGTCAGGGCCAATGGGGGCGCGCCTGGTGCGGACGGCATGACCACGGAGGAGCTTGTCCCGTGGCTGCGCGAGCACTGGGTGCAGGTCCGGAGGGCTCTGGACGCGGGTACGTACCGGCCGTCGCCGGTCCGCCGGGTGGTGATCCCCAAGCCCGGGGGTTCCGGTGAGCGTTTGCTGGGGGTGCCTACCTGCCTGGACAGGCTGATTCAGCAGGCCCTCGCGCAGGTGCTCACGCCTGTTTTCGATCCGTGTTTCTCCGGGTCGTCGTTCGGGTTCCGTCCCGGCCGGTCCGCCCATCAGGCGGTGCGGGTCGCGCGGCGGTGCATCCAGGACGGCCTGGTGTGGGTCGTGGACATCGACCTGGACCGGTTCTTTGACCGGGTTCAGTTCGATGTGCTGATGGCGCGGGTGGCGCGCAAGGTGGGTGACCGTAAGATCCTCAGGCTGATCCGGAGCTATCTGGAGGCCGGGGTGATGGTCGACGGGATCAGGCAGGCGACCGTGGAGGGGACCCCGCAGGGTTCTCCGATTTCGCCGGTCTTGTCGAACATCATGCTGGATGACCTGGACCGGGATCTGTGGGAACGCGGTCACAGGTTCGTCCGCTATGCCGATGACCTGCGGGTCTTCGTGCGCAGCGAACGGGCTGCTCAGAGG
Organism: uncultured Actinomycetota bacterium; assembly: GCA_963850875.1. Classification (GTDB taxonomy): domain Bacteria; phylum Actinomycetota; class Actinomycetes; order Streptosporangiales; family Streptosporangiaceae; genus Chersky-822. The sequence goes on along the minus strand of CAWKNA010000001.1, from coordinate 269,623 downwards.
GTGTTCGAGAGCGTCTGCGGCGTGATCGAGCGGCGGCTGAGGCTGAAGGTGAACCGGGAGAAGTCCTCGATCCGGCACGCCGCGCAGGCGACGCTGCTGGGGTTCGGTTTCTTCTTCGACGGCCCGCGGGTCGGCATCCGGATCGCCCCTAAGGCGATCGGGCGGCTGAAGGACCAGCTGCGGAGGCTGACCCGGCGGCGCTGGAGCGTGTCGATGGAATACCGGATCGGCAGGCTCAACCGGCTCATCACCGGCTGGATGGCCTATTTCCGGCTGGCCCAGCGCGTCAGCGTGCTCGGCAAGCTGGACGGATGGCTGCGCCGCCGCCTGCGGCAGGTCCGCTGGAAGGAATGGAAGACCACCGCCGCCAAGCGGCACAACCTGCGAATACGCGGCATCTCCGAACGCGAGGCCCGGAAATGGGCCGGTGTCAGCAGGAGATACTGGCGGGTTGCAGGCTCCCAGATCCTCCAGGTATCCCTGCCCAACTCCTACTGGAACCACCTGGGCCTGAAGACCCTGAGCCAGACCTGGCAGCGTCTCAACCAGACGGCTTGACGAACCGCCGGATGCGGACCCGCATGTCCGGTGGTGTGAGAGGGGGCGGGGCGACCCCGCCCCCTACTCGATTCTAAGTACGGCTTAATTCGGCAGTGGATGGGCTCGGAGCGGCAGGACGAGGTCGGCCAGGCTGGTGATGATGGCGGCGGCTCCGGTCGCGGTGAGGCTGGCCTGCTTGCCGGGTCTGTTGGCGTAGCCGATGGCCTCGATGCCTGCCTGGCTCGCGGCGTACATGTCGGTGGTCGAGTCGCCGATGAGGACGCATTCGCCGGGTGACGCGCCCACGCCTGTGATGGCCTGCTGGATGAGGTACGGGCTGGGCTTGAGCCGGGCCGGGTCGGGGCTGGTGCGCGCGGAGATGAGGTCAATGCGGTCGTCTAAGCCGTGCCGGGCGAGGTAGGCGCGGACGGCGCGGTCGGAGTTGTTGCTGACCACGACGACGATCCGGCCGGAGTCCCGGCAGCTGGTGACCAGGTCGTGAACGTAAGGCGCGGGCCGGGCGGTCGGCACGGCGGCCAGCTCCTGGTCGGCCATCTCAGCCTCGACCCGTGCGGCCAGGTCGGCGCTGACAGTGGCCGCGTAACTGAAGACCTCGATCGGGTCCGGGGTACGGGTGATCGCATCGGGCATGGTCACGCCCTGGCCAGTGATCAGCTTGCGGACCCGGTCGGCGACCGTGCGATCGGTGATCCCGGCGAAGATGTCGCAGACCGGGCCGTCGAAGTCGAGCAGCACGTACCGGACGCTGGCGATAATGCCGTCGATCGACTCGCCCGGCGGTGGGCTGGCCGTCATGCGGGGTGCTCGTAGCTGATGGTGTCCCACATCGAGGTGAACCAGGTCCGGGCATGCTCGATGTAGGGGACGTCGGTGGCCTGGCCGCTATGCACCGAGTGGTGGAACACGACGGTGTCCTTGCCCATCAGGTCGTAGAAGTCGCGCTCGCCGCCGGGGAGCGGGATGGCGTGCCGCACGATCGGGTACAGGCCGAAGAACACGTCCTCGCCGTTGAGGATGTAGAGCTTGAACAGCGGCGAGCAGGGGTGCACGCGGATCTGCGCTGTGGCGTGCTTGAGCAGGCCGAGCTGGGCGAGTTCGGTCACGCTGTCCACGATGGCATTGGCGTGCCGGGTGCTGAGCCGGGTCACCCGTTCCCGGTAGTCCGGGTCGTCGGCGAGGTCGTCGGCCCGGCAGGGCAGGACCATCGGCCGGGTGGTGTCGGGCAGCAGGATGCGGACGGCCACGCTGACGGGCCGGATCCGGCCGATGCGGATCTTGTCGAGCGGTTCCTGGATCACGCCGTGCAGGGTCTCGCCGGAGAACCCGGCGAAGTCCACGGTGACGTGCTCGCGGGCGAACGCCTGCTCGACGAACGGGCGGATGCCGACCGACGGGGTAGCGAACACGGGCTGGCCGGACGCGCCCGGGTGCGGAGCGGTGCCGTTCGCGCCGGACTGGCCTCCGGCGTAGAGCAGGTCGGGAGTGGCGGGCTGGAACAGCTGCTCGGCGGTCCAGCCTGGGAGCATCTCCTCCAGGACGCGGCAGTGGTCGGCGTAGGGCAGGCCCCGTAACGAGCCGTTAAGCCAGCGGTGCAGCTGGGCGCGGCTGGGGAATGTGCGGGCCAGGCCGGGATCGAGTCTGCGGGCGGTCTTGTCGTAGGCGGCGCAGAACGTGGCGTAGTTCTGCCAGTGCCGCTGGCGCAGTAAGACCTTGAGCATGATCGGCTGGTCCGGCACGGAACCTCCCGGCGAGAGTTGTCGCGTCCCAGGCTAGCGACAAACGCTGGGAATACGAGACAAGGCGAGACCTTGCGTAACGTGACGTCTGAGATGCGTCTAGCGACGTGATGCGTCTCCTGGCGAGCATCGGGAGCGTGAACCACCTTGCCAGATGCCTTCGAGGGCTCGCGAGGCCCGCGAGCGAGAGTCCGTGCCCGGTGTGCGGCGGCCGGGGGTGGAAGTTCCGCAGCTTCCGCCGCTCTGTGGCCAGCGCGGGAGACGCAGGTGAGCGGGCGCTGCTGACTCGTGCCCGTGTTGCCTGCCTGGCCTGCTCTGGCCGTTCCGGGCGGGGTGAGGGCGATGGCTGACCCGGTCATGGGCTGTGTCACGCGCATCCTGGCACCGCGGACTGTCGTCGTGGATGGCCGGCGGCTGCGGGCCGTGCGCGGCAAGCGCGGGCTGTCGCAGGAAGCGCTGGCGTTCGATGCGGGAGTCGGCCTGACCACGCTGGCCCGGCTGGAACGCCGGTGCTGCGCTCCGTGCCGCACGTGGACGCTGGCCCGGCTGGCAGTCGCGCTCGGCGAGGACCCCGGAGACCTGCTCGTGCAGGCAGGCAGCGCCCGGCATGGCTGACCCGGTCATGGGCTGTGTCACGCGCATCCTGGCACCGCGGACTGTCGTCGTGGATGGCCGGCGGCTGCGGGCCGTGCGCGGCAAGCGCGGGCTGTCGCAGGAAGCGCTGGCGTTCGATGCGGGAGTCGGCCTGACCACGCTGGCCCGGCTGGAACGCCGGTGCTGCGCTCCGTGCCGCACGTGGACGCTGGCCCGGCTGGCAGTCGCGCTCGGCGAGGACCCCGGAGACCTGCTCGTGCAGGCAGGCAGCGCCCGGCATGGCGATCAGCACGGGCTCGGCTCTGGAAGGACACGGTGACCGAGCCGGCGGAAGCGTCAGTGCTGGAGCGGGCTCCAGGGTCATCGTGGAGATGCAGCCGCACTTTCCCGGCACTCGCGGATCAGGTCGGGCAGGCGCGGGCGTTCCTGAGGCGGGTGCTGGCGGGCTGCCCGATGAGCGACGAGGCCGTCCTGATCTGCTCGGAGCTGGCGACAAACGCGATCTTGCACAGCGATTCGGCGCGTCCAGGCGGGACGTTCACGGTCCGGGCGGAGGTCCGCGAGGACGACTACCTGTGGGTCGAGGTCGAGGACCAGGGCGGCCGGTGGGCTGAGGACGGTGGCTCGGTGGAGCGTGGCCGGGGGCTGGAGATCGTCGCCACGGTGGCGGATTACTGGGACATCCGCGGTGATGACACGGCGCGGGCGGTGTGTGCCCGGCTGGACTGGCGGGTGCCAGCCGCTGACAGGACGTGACATTCTTTGCCGGACCCGTTAGCCTTGCGCGCTGCTACGGCGCGGGAACTTCCGTCGCCGAACCTGGCTGCCCGCGCTCCAAATGGCGGGAGTGCCAGCCGTCCATTTCCACGATCTGCGCCATACCGGAAATAACCTGACCGCGACCGCAGGGGCCAACCTGCGCGAGCTGATGGCCCGGATGGGTCACAGCAGCAGCCGCGCGGCCCTGATCTACCTTCACTCCACCGACGACAGGCAGCGCGAGATCGCCGATGCGCTCGGCGACCTGGCGGCGGGCGAGCTGAACCGGCCGACTGGGAGGAATCTGGGAGGTCCGCCGGGGCCGCAATCGGGCACGCAACGGGCACGACGCCGGAACAGCGCTTCATGAAGATCAGCAAGAGAGCTAGAGAAATAGCCTCTGACCTGCGGAAATTTGCTTGTGGAGCTAAGGAGACTCGAACTCCTGACCCCCTGCTTGCAAAGCAGGTGCTCTTCCAGCTGAGCTATAGCCCCATCGCGCGGCGCTCCCAGCGTACCGGGGCAGCGTCCCGCTTCCGCCAGACCGTCTGGCGGAATTGTCACCGCGCAACGCCCACCGCACAGATCCCGGTCAGGCCGGGTTGACGCGGCGGGCGACGCGCGTTCAGTCGTCTGAGGTCGTCGCCTCGGTCCACAAGTCGAGTTCGGCGCGGTCCGCCTGGACCTTGCGCCAGACGGCAGCCAGGCCGAGTGCGACCACGGCTAGCACGATCAGCTTCTTCACGGTGCGCATCCTTTACCTATTGCCGCCACGGACTCCCCTGACGGGTCCCGCCATTGAGCGGCGCTGACAGCAGCGACGTGGCCGTAGCCCGGCGAGAACCCTTGCAGCCTAGCAAGGCCGCCGCTCACCGCTGACGATCCACGCGCCGCTCATCCCATACCGGCTCGGGCGCCTCGTAAACCTCGCCGGAGGTGCCGAAGACGATGAACCGGTCGAACGACCTGGCGAACCACCGGTCGTGGGTGACCGCGAGCACGGTGCCCGAATACTGCTCCAGGCCTTCCTGCAGCGCCTCCGCACTGGCCAGGTCCAGGTTGTCGGTCGGCTCATCGAGCAGCAGCAACGTGGATCCGGCGAGCTCGAGCAGCAGGATCTGAAGTCTCGCCTGCTGTCCTCCGGACAGTGAGCCGAACCGCTGCCGCGCGCAGGACTGCAGCTCATAGCGGGCTAGCGCGGACATGGCCTCATTGATCAGCAGCGCGTGCTCGGTCATCAGGATTTCCAGCGGACTGCGGCCGTCCAGGTCGGAGCGGGCATGCGTCTGGGCGAAGATGCCGGGCACCACCCTGGCACCGAGCCGGGCGACACCGCTGTGCCGGACGCCGTCTCCGGCTAGCAAGCGCAGGAAATGAGATTTTCCTGAACCGTTCGAGCCAAGCACGGCGACCCGCTCGCCGTACCAGACCTCCACGTCGAACGGTTGCATCAGACCGGTCAGCTCGAGGTTCTCGCAGATCACTGCGCGCTTGCCGGTCCGGCCTCCGCGCAGCCGCATCTTCACGTTCTGCTCTCTCGGTGCCTCCTCGGGCGGGCCCTCCTCCTCGAACTTGCGCAGCCGGGTCACCGCCGCCTGCAGCCGCGATGCCATGTCGGAGTTGTACGCGGCCTTCTGCCGGTACATCCGGACCAGCTGCTTCAGCTTCTCGTGCTCCTCGTCCCAGCGACGGCGCAGCTCGTCAAGCCGCTCGATCCGGTCCCTCCGTGCCTGCGCGTAGCCGGCGAAGCCGCCGCCATGAGTCCACACGCCGCCGTCCTCGACCGTGATGATCCGCTGCGCGCACGCGGCAAGCAGCTCCCGGTCGTGACTGACCAGCAGCACTGTCTTGGGCGTGGCGGTCAGCTGCTCCTCAAGCCAGAGCTTGGCTGGCACGTCGAGGTAGTTGTCGGGCTCGTCAAGCAGCAGCACCTCGTCCTGGCCACTTAGCAGTGACTCAAGCACCAGCCGCTTCTGCTCCCCGCCGGACAAGGTCCGCACCTCGCGCCACTGGCAGCGATCGAACGGCACGCCGAGGGCGGCGATCGTGCACGCATCCCAGTGCACTTCCATCTCGTAGCCGCCCGCGTCGCCCCACTCGGCCAGCGCGGCGGCGTAACGCAGCTGGGCCGGCTCGTCGTCGCGCTCCATCATCGCGAGCTCGGCCGCATCGAGTCTGGCGGCCGCGTCCCTGACCCGCTGGCCAGCGATCGAAAGCAGCAGGTCCCGCACCGACGTCTGATCCCTGATCCCGCCGATGAACTGGCGCATCACGCCAAGCCTGCCGCTTCTGCTGACCGAGCCGGCCTGGGCTGGCAGGTCACCGGCGATCAGCCGGACCAGCGTGGTCTTGCCCGCCCCGTTGGGACCGATCAGCGCGACGATGCTGCCATCGCCGACCCGGAATGAGACATCATCGAGCAGCACGCGCCCGTCGGGAAGCGCGTGGGACAGATGTGCCACCTCGACATGGCCCACGTGAACTCCCCAGTCCGCCGAACAGCTAGCCTGCCGAGGATAGCCGCGCGACGGCGTGCTGCCCAACGGGATTTTCGCGCCCGGTTGGCGCGATGGTCTGCGGCGGTCAGGCAACACGACCGCGAGTCGACCGCGATCATGGCGGCGCGGCCGGGCACCAACCCGTACACCAACGCCGTACACTAACGCCGGGAAACCGTCGGCCCGGCACCAGACCCGGCCTGCTCTAGCGATCGGGCACCGCACGCCGCTAGCCTCGTCGAATGAGCGCTGGTATGTCTGCTATGCGCCGCTCGATCCCGCTCAGCCGCCGCAGGCTGGACTGGGTCCTGCTGGCCTTCTTCGCGGTGAACCTCTTCTTTATCACGTACTTCGTCGACATCGAGCAGCTGACGATCGCCAATCCGAACCACTTCCAGTACCCGCTGTGGCCGCCGAAGCCGTTCGTCGACATGGTGCACTCCTACGCCAGGACGTATGACCCGCTGGTACTTGCCCGCCCGGCGTTCTGGAAGATGACGATCTGGATCGACGTGATCTGGAACGGCCCGTTCTATGCGTTCGCCATTTACGCGATCGCTCGCGGCCGGGACTGGATCCGGGTTCCTGCCCTGGTGTGGTGCGGCAGCATGAGCGCCGTCGTCCTGATCATCCTGGCCGAGGAGTACTCGGGCGTGCACCGCACCCCGCACTTCGGCATCGTGCTCGCTCTCAACCTGCCGTGGCTGCTGCTGCCGCTGCTGACCGGAGTGCGGATGGCGCGCGAGCACCCGTTCACTGAACCGGTCCCGGCCGCCGAACCTGAGCCGAGCCCGGCCAAGGCGCCTCTTCCGGGCGCCGGACCGATTCCGATCCCGGTCCCGGTACAGGTGCAGGAGGCCGGCCAGGAGCCGGCCCGTGACCCGGCGGCCGTTCGCGCCGACCTATGGCCCCTGGGCGCTGATCGCCGGGGGCTCAGCCGGAATCGGAGCTGCGTTCGCCGACGAGATCGCCCGGCGCGGCGTGAACCTGCTGCTCGTCGCCCGCCGACCGGAGCCGCTGGACGAGATCGCTGCCAGGCTGCGCCGGGAGCGCGCGGTCGAGGTCGTCACGGTCGCCGCAGACCTCACCGACCCGGCCACCCTCGACCAGCTGTCGGCGGCCGCGGTCGGCCGGGACATCGGGCTGGTGGTCGCCAACGCAGCGCTCGCGCCTGCCGGGAAGTTCCTGACCCGCACCGCGGCGGAGATCGCCGGGGCGGTGGACCTGAACTGCCGGTCCAGCATGCTGCTCGCGCACCGGTTCCTGCCGGCCATGGCCGAGCGCGGTCACGGCGGGATGATCTTCGTGTCCTCGCTGGCCGGGCTGCAGGGGGTACCGACCCTGGCCGCCTACAGCGCGACCAAGGCGTTCCTGATCTCGCTGGGTGAGTCGCTGTGGGCCGAGCTGCGCAGCTCCGGCGTCGATGTGATCACCGCCTGCCCGGGCGCGGTCAGCACTCCTGGCTACCAGCAGGCGACCCAGCGCGCCGCTCCGGGGACAATCTCGCCGACGCTGGTCGCCGATGCGGCGCTGAATGCCCTGGGCCGCGGCTTCCGGGTGGTCCCCGGCGGTCTCAACCGGGTCAGCGCCTTCGCGCTGCAGCGCCTCGCGCCGCGACGTGCGGCGATCGCCATCTTCGGGCAGGCGTCGGCGGCCACGCTGAAGGACGCGCCCGAGCCGGACTCCGCCCCGCCCGGCGAATCATGACCGGGCATGCTCACCGTAAAGACCAAGACCGGCAGCCTTAACAAAGCCAATCAAGCAATCAGGGTCCCGCGAGCAAAGAACGCTCGCGGGACCCTCGTGCTCGCATGGCCCGGTCAGGCTCGGGGTGCTGGTCGCCGGTCAGACCGGAACGACCACAGTCCTCATGATCTTGTCGGCGATGGTCTGCCGCTTGGCGTCCCAGAGCGGGAAGAGGTAACCGATGTAGCAGATGATCGAGTCGACGATGTGGCAGATGTCCCGCACGAAAGCGTTCAGGGTGCCGATCGGCTGGCCGGTCTCCTCGCTGATCAGCTTCATGTTCAGCGCCTTCTTGCCCAGGCTCTGCCCCTGGCCGCCGAGGATCCAGCGATTCCAGATGATATAGGCAAGGGCGATGAGTCCGAACAGCGAGATCACGATGAACTTGCCGGTGACGAAGGCGATCAGATAGATGATGAACACCGGGATCGTCTCGATGAGGTAAGCGCCGACCCGGTGGATCCAGTCGGAGTACTGGGAGGCAGGGGCGCCTGAGTAGGACGGAGTGCCCTGATATGCCATGGGGGTGCCTTTCGTGGATCGTCCGCCGGCCTGTTGAGTGACCGGCAGTACCTGAGGGGTTACGGGGCGGGAGCTTGCGGGTGCGCAGGGGCGTCTAATCTATATGAATCCGTATCGATGTAGTTGGAAAAGCCAGCTGAGGGCGACAATCAGGTAGGCGCCCCACGTGATGCGCTTTCGCGCGGTGCTGGACGCCTGCCGCGGCGCCGAAGCCAGGCCGGTCGTTCTGGCCAGCAGGACCGGAGCAGTCCCGACCGCCAGGATCGCGACCAGGCAGGCGAGCGGGCTGGTCCGGGCGGCCGTTGCCCATTCGCCGTGGGTTAGCGCGACCGTTGCGGTGGTGAGGCCGCAGAACGGGCACGGCACCCCGGTCAGCGTCCGCAGCGGACAGGGAATGCCATGTCCGCCGGTGTGCGCCATGATCGCCGGGTAGACCGCTCCGACGGCGGCCGAACCGGCGCTGAACAAGGTGATGCGCTCTGGGACCGAGTACATCCTGCGGACAATCACCGCACTCCCGTCCGTGCGAAGCACCAGCAAAACGGATAGAGCGCATCGTACGGCCTGACCAGCCAGGATGGGAGATGATCGAGCATCAGATTCGGCGACAGTTCGCCGAACGGTCATCTGGATCAGGCTGCGACATCCGGTTGAGTGCCAGCTATGACAGTTATAACGCTTAAAGTCCAGTAGATCCTGAACTGGTCCTGGTACGCCGGGCCGGCGGCGAACGGCACGATCACCCGGCGGCGTGGCAGCTTTTGCGGCGTAGCGCGTGGCGCGTGGCGCTTGGTGGCGCTGCATGTGGCAGCGTCGCGCGTGGTGCAGTGACCGGGTGCCGGTTTGGCTTCTACGCAGGCAATATCGGGCGGTAGACCGGCTGCCACATCAGCCCCCGGATGTGGTCAAGCAGATCCCCGGCGAGGACGGTCTGAGCCACGCCGTCCTGCCAGGCCTGCTGGGCCACTGCGGCCGCGACGGCGATCGAGGTTTCCCGCAGGGCCTCCACCGGGGGCAGCAGCGGCGCTCCTGGCGTCGAGGTGTCGGTGAGGTCAGCCACCGCATGGGCTGCGGCAGCCAGCATGCCGTCGGTGATCCTGCTGGCGCGGGAGGCGATCACGCCGAGTCCGATGCCGGGGAACACCAGCGCATTGTTGGCCTGCCCGATCACGTACCGGATGCCGTCATGATCCACCGGGTCGAACGGGCTTCCGGTCGCCACCAGTGCCCGGCCGCTGGTCCATCCGATTAGGTCCGCAGGAGCGGCCTCCGATAGTTCGGTCGGGTTGGACATCGGCAGGATAACCGGGTGGTCGGTATGCGCCGCCATCTCCTTGATGATCGCCTCGGTAAATGCCCCGGGCCTCGTCGAAGTTCCGATCAGGACCGTCGGATGTACCCGGCTGACCGCTTCGGCCAGGTCGATTCCGCCGACTTCGGCGTCGCGCCGCCAGTCCGACACTTCGGCCGGGTCCCTGGCGCAGCGGGACTGGGACTCGCTCAGCCCCGGCATGTCGGAGGTGAGCAACCCGCCGCGGTCAAGCGCCCAGAACCGCGCCCTGGCCTGGTCAACAGTAAGTCCCTCGGCCTGCATCTGCGCCCGGAGCTGATCGGCGATGCCGGTTCCGGCTGTGCCAGCTCCGAAGATGACAACCCGGTGATCGCGCAGCCGGGTGCCGGTGACCCGGACCGCGGCAAGCACGGCCGCCAGGTTGACCGCGCCGGTCCCCTGGATGTCGTCATTGAAGGTCAGCAGCCGGTCCCGGTACCGGTCGAGCAGCCGCCTGGCGTTGGCCAGCCCGATGTCCTCCCAGTGCAGCATGGCCTGCGGAAAGAGCCTGCCCGCGGTTTCGACGAAGGCATCAAGGAAGCTGTCGTACTCCTCGGGAGGAACCCGCGGGTGCCGGTTGCCGATGTACAGCGGGTCATCAAGCAGGCTCTGCCGGTCGGTGCCGACGTCCAGCATGACGGGAAGCGCACGGTCCGGATCGATGCCGCCTGCGGCGGTGTAGACCGCCAGCTTGCCCACTGCGATGTGCATCCCGCCGACACCCCAGTCGCCGATGCCCAAGATGGCGCCCGCATCGGTGGCCACGATCAGGTCGATCTCATTCTCGGCCAGGCCGGGAGCAAGGAGCGACTCCTCGATCAGCTCAGGATGGTCCACCGACAGGTAGACCCCGCGCGGTCGCCGGTACTCATGGCTGTAGCTCTTGATGGCCTGTCCGATGGTGGGCGTATAGACGATCGGCAGCATCTCGGTGAGGTGCGTGATCAGCAGCCGGTAGAAGAGCACTTCGTTGCGATCGCGCACCTCGGTCAGCAGGACATTGCGGGCCAGGTTGTCCGGCTGCCTGCCGTACTGCTTGTACACCCGGTCAACCTGCTGATCGAGGGTGACATGAGCCGGCGGGATCAGGCCGGTGACGCCGAGTTCATGCCGCTCGGCGTAGCTGAACGCGGTGCCCTTGTTCAGCCGGGGATCGGCAAGTACTTGACGGCCTCGCAGCTTGGTGTGCCACGCGCCGTCGTCATCAAGCCACAGCGTCCGCATCGAGGCCCTTCCGGCCGAGTTCCAGCATCATCCCGCAATCGCGCCGCTGTCATATTCCCAAATCAGCCAGTACCGGTGCACGCCTCGGGCCTGGGCCGCCTGGGGACGTGGCGGCGCCGGTCGGCTGGTTGGGCTACGGCGGGCGGGGTGGGTGGCTGGTGCTGGTCTGGCCGGGTGGCTGGTGTGGCGGTGGCGGGCCGGCCCGGGTGGCTGGTGCTGGTGTGGCCGGCTGGCTGGTGTGGCGGTGGCGGGCCTGCCCGGGTGGCTGGTGCTGGTCTGGCCGGCTGGCTGGTGTGGCCGTGGCGGGCCTGCCGGGTTGCTGGTGCCGGTCTAGTCGGTCGGCTGTTCTGGCCACAGCGCGCGGACCGTGTCGATGGTGTCGGCCTCGCCAGGGCCCTTATCCGGCCGGTAACGCAGCACCCGGGCGAACCTGAGCGTGACCCCGCCGGGGTAGCGCCGGCTGGCCTGGATACCGTCGAACGCGATCTCCGCCACCAGTTCGGGACGTACCCGCACCACGCCGTGCCGCCATCCGGGGTCAGCGCCGTCGTCCAGGCCGGCTGGCACGGGCGGGTCGGCCAGTTCGAGCAGCCGCTCCGTCTGCCAGGCGAGCATGGCGTCGGTGAGCCCCTTGAACGTCTTGCCCAGCATCACGAAATCGCCGGTGTCTGGATCGCGGGCGCCAAGGTGCAGGTTGGACAGCAGCCCGCGGCGTCGGCCGTGACCCCACTCCGCCGCCAGGATGACCAGATCCAGCGTGGCCCTTGGCTTCACCTTGATCCAGTCGCTACCTCGGCGGCCGGCCCGGTACGGAGCGTCCGCCGACTTCACCACGACACCCTCATGCCCGCGGCGGAGTGCGTCGGCGAAGAACTCCTCGGCCTCCTGGACGTCCGAGGTGACCAGCCGGGGAATCAGCAAGTCCGCAGGGGTGATCGCAGCCAGCCGGCGGAAGCGCTCGCTGGCCGGCTCATCGATCAGGTCCTGGCCGTCGACGTGCAGCAGATCGAACAGAAAGGCGGTCAGCGTCACCGGCTCGTCGGATTCCCCGTCGCCGGTTACCTCCTCGTCGCTGGAGAATCCGGGTATCGACTGACTGGCGACCCGTGCCGAGGTCACCTGGAACGGCCGGGGCCGCCCGTCCGGGCGCAGGGCTACCACCTCGCCATCGAGCACAGCGGAACTGACGTTCAGCGACAACGCGATGGCGGCGACTTCAGGAGCCCGCGCGGTGATGTCGTCAAGCGTCCTGGTGAACACCTGGACTCGCGGTCCGTCACGGTGGATCTGGGTCCGGATCCCGTCGATCTTCCACTCGACCGCGGCCGGCGAGATCCGGCGCATGGCCGCCTCCAGACTGGGCGCCGACGCCGCGAGCATGGGCCGGACCGGCCTGCCGACCCGCAGCGTAAATCCGCGCAGCGCGTCGGTGACGCGCTGCGCCGCGGCACGGGTGGCGTCGTCCGGGCCAGTCGCTGCCGCCCGCAGCGCGGCGTGTGCTACCTCTGGCAGCGATCCGCCAAGCTGGAACGCGCGCCGCACTTGCGCCACGGGGACGCCCGCGGCCTGGGCTACCGCGTCGGTCATGACCCCCTCGAGCGCGCCCTGACCCAGATCGCCCGTCAGCAGCCGGAACAGGAACTGCCGCTCGCTGTCGGTCGCGCGGCCGAGCAAATCGGCCAGCATCGACCGGCGCTGGGCTTGCGAGCCGGATCCGGAGAGCCGTCCGATCGCCTCGAACGCGGCGTCGGTCTCGGTCAGCGTGAGCACTGGACGGCCGGTTGGACCAGGGTCGCCGTCGCCGTAGGGCTGGTCGGCTGGCCCGGGATCGCCGTCGGCGATCGCAGCATTCGTCGGGGCTGCGGGGTGGCTGGGCGCCGCGCCGGGCTGACCCGCTGCTGGCGGCCACTGGCCTGCGGCATCCGCCAGGTCAAGCAGCGCCGCGTAACCGACGCCGATCTGGCGCTGGGTCAGCTCACCGGACAAGAACGCGACTGCGACCGGCACCTCGTCAGGCGGAACCCGGGTCAGCAGGCTCGCTATCTCCCCGATCTTGGCCCGGCGGCCCGGCGAGGCCGCCACAGCAGCGGATGTGACGACCACGTCATGCAGCAGCACAAGCCAGATTCTGCCCGATGCCGCCGACAGTCATCGGTCCGCACCCGGCACCACCAGCGGCCGCTGATCTCCGCCGGGTGCAGGGTGCCGGGTGCCGGGTGCGGAACCGCACTAAGACCGAGTGGTCAGCGGGACCTGGACAGCCCGTTGACGTCGGCCTCGCTGCGCTCACGCTCCGCCTCGGCGTTCGGGTTGAGCACCTTCACGGCCTGATCGGCGTTGTTCTTGGCTGACCGCTTCGGCGGGACAGGAGCGGTCAGGTCGCGCGGCCGGCTGCGAAGCAGCATGGCGGCCGTGGTGGCACCGGCTGCTGCCAGCATTGCCGTGCCGGCCAGGATCTTCGGCCAGCGGCGGGACCGTTGCTTCGGCGGGTCGAGCTGGCGTGCCGTGGCGGCGAGCATGGCAGAGAGCCGCGGAGCGATCGTCTCCTGCACCGAGACGCTGCCCCGCGCGGCGCGGATCGCCATCCACGCGCGCAGCCGGCCGACTCTGGGCCTAGCCCAGGCGGCGGCCTCCCCGGCACCCTGCCTGGCCGAGACGGCGGCCTTCATGGTCATCGGGCGAGCCTGATCGGCTAGCTTGGCCGCCTGCATGGCGATCTTCCTGGCCTGCCACTGCAGGTCCGAGGCCGGCATGCTGACGGTCTTCTTTCTGGTCATTACAGACACTGATGTCCTCCCCCGTAAGTAATCCCCACCGAAGGCTTCCCCGGCACGGCGTCGTCAATCACGCCAGATCGACCCGATAACCGGGATCAGGCCGCATTCGAGCCGCGTCACCTGGATGCTTGCTGACCAGGCCCGTGGCGGCCGGGGGCCGGGCGTGGTGCCGGGGCACCGGCCCGGGCATGGCAGGATTCGGCGTATGACCAATACGCTTACCGCCACGCTGCGGACCAACCGCGGGACGGTCGCCGTCCGGCTTTTCCCTGATCACGCGCCCAAGACGGTGCAGAACTTCGTCGACCTGGCGGAGGGGACCAGGGAGTGGACCGACCCGCGCACCCGCAAGTCCGGGCCTACCAAGCTGTACGACGGCACGATCTTCCACCGGGTAATCCCGGACTTCATGATCCAGGGCGGAGATCCGCTCGGCACCGGCACCGGCGGACCCGGCTACAAATTCGGCGACGAGTGCCACCCGGACCTGGTCTTCGACCGGCCCTACCTGCTGGCCATGGCGAACGCCGGGCCAGGCACCAACGGCTCGCAGTTCTTCATCACCAACGTCCCGACGCCGTGGCTGACCGGCAAGCACACCATCTTCGGTGAGGTGATCTCGGGTAGCGAGGTCGTCGACGCGATCAGCAAGGTGCCCACTGGCCGCAATGACCGGCCGGTCGATGATGTAGTGCTTGAGTCGGTCGTGATCGAGCGCGGCGGCGACGCGGCGGGCTCCGGCAGCTAGAGCTATGGCCACCCCCCCAGGCCCTGGTTTTGACTCCGGTGTCTCAGCCCCTACCTGCTTCCGGCATCCAGGCCGCGAGACGTATGTCTCGTGCGTCAGGTGCGGCCGTCCCGCTTGCCCGGATTGCCTGCGCTCGGCGGCCGTAGGTCAGCAGTGCGTGGAATGCATCAGGGAGGCGAACCGGGGCACCCGGCAGGCCGCCGGTGCGTTCGGCGGCCGGGTGACCGGTACACCGGTCGTGACCTACACGCTGGTGGCCGTGTGCGTTCTCGCCTACCTCGCCGAGCTCGTCTACCCGAAGACGGTGAACTACGGGGAGATGGCGGGCGGTGCGTACGACCCGACGATCCATGCGTTCATCGGAGTCGCTGTGGGCGACTGGTACCGGCTCTTCTCCAGCGCGTTCCTGCATGAGCCGCCGGGCAGCGGGATCGGCCTCGCGCACATCATCTTCAACATGTGGGCGCTGATCGTCGTGGGTCCGGCGCTTGAGCGGATGCTCGGGCGGCTGCGGTTCCTGTCCGTGTACCTGGTCAGCGCCTTGGCCGGCTCGGTGTTCTACTACCTGCTGGCGAAGCCGTACGCGCCGGCGATCGGGGCCTCGGGCGCTATCTTCGGCCTGTTCGGTGCCTGGTTCGTGCTGTCGAGGCGGCTCCGGCTTGACGCCAGGATGGTGGTCGGGCTGATCGTGATCAATCTGGTGATCAGCTTCGCCGTTTCCGGGGTCGCATGGCAGGACCACGTGGGCGGGCTGATCGCTGGGGGGGCGCTGACCGCGGCCTATGTCTACGCGCCGCGGTCGAACCGGACACTGATCCAGGTGGGGTCGACCGTGCTGCTAGTCGCGGTCCTGGTGATCGGTGTCGTGCTCAGGGACCAGAACCTGGTGCATGCCGTCATGTTCAGGGTCTAGCGCCACCTGGTCGCGAGCATGACACCGGCGACGATCAGCCCGAAGCCGACGACCAGGTTCCAGTGGCTGAGCGCCAGGATCGGGTAGGTCTGGCCGCTGATGTAGTACGTCGCGATCCAAGCAAGACCGAGCAGCAGGCAGCCGAGCATGACCGGGACGAGCCAGGGTGGGCTGATCTTGGCCTTCGTTGACCGCGGCGGCGGGGTGTAGACCGCCTTCTTCCTGACATGGGATTTGGGCACGATGATCTCCTGGTCGAATCCCGGCGCGCCGCGAGCGCGTGAGCTGACACCTAAGCGTAGTTGGTCTGTCCCGGTTGCGGGTCATGCCAGCTACGAGCGAGCGCGAATCGGACGACTTGCGATTGAGGTCGGCGAGTTATGGCGAAGCCGTCGGCGTCGGCGACGCTGTTGACGAGGGCGTGGGGGACGGGGTCGGGCTGGTGGTCGGTGACGATGCCTGCGGCACCACGTAGATCGTGACGGTGCTCTGCGGCAGCACCACCCGGTTCGCGCCAGGCACGGTCTGCCAGACCGTGCCTGGCTGGGCGCCGGGCGGGCCTGGCTCGGTCACCACGGCCGGGACAAGTCCCGCGTTCAGCAGGGCGGTCTTGGCGGCATCCGCGGTCAGGTAGTTCACGTAAGGAACCCTGCGGCCGCCGCCGGAGACGTTCAAGACCACAGCCGCGGTTGGCCCGAGCTTCGTGCCGGCCGGCGGGTTCGTGCTGACCACGTTTCCGCTCGGAATGGTCAGGCTGGCCACCTGGGTGGGGCTGGTCGAGACGTTCGTCCAGCCCAGGCCCTTCAGCTCCTGCTCGGCAGCAGTCACGGTCAGCTTCGAGACGTCGGGCAGCGCCTTGACTCCGGGAGGCACGTTGTAGTTGATCGTTATATGCGTGCCCTTGGGCTCGAGCTGGCCGGCCGGCGGGTTGGTTGAGGTCACCACGTTCGGCGTGCCGGTCGTCGAGACGTGCGAGACCGGATCGGCGATGAATCCGGCGTTCGCGATGGCCCGCTCGGCCGCGGCCAGCTTCATGCCGGTCACGTCGGGGACGGCGATTCCGCTTCCGCTGGTGCTGATCAACTCGTAGGCACCGATGGCCGCGCCGATCACCACCAGCGCCACCAGGGCCGTCACCCACGGCCAGATCGCCCGCCTGCGGCGGCCGGCACCGCGTGGCGGGCCGCTGTCCGGCGGGCCGTATTGATAGGGCGGCAGTGCCCCGGTCGGCCCTTGCAGCTGGGTCTGGCCGGCCATCGGATCCATCCGCCTGGTGCCGGGCTCGCCGCCGTAAGGGATCGGCCGAACCTGGGCCGCGACCGGGAAGCCGGACAAGGCCCGCTGGATGTCGCCGCGCATGTCGGCGGCCGACTGATACCGGTCGGCCGGGTCCTTGGCCATCGCCTTGAGCACGATGGCGTCGGCCCAGCCAGGCAGCTCGGCATCCACCCTGGTCGGCGGGATCGGGTTCTCCCTGACGTGCTGGTAGGCGATCGCCACCGGCGAGTCGCCGGTGAACGGCGGCCTGCCGGTGAGCAGTTCGTACAGCAGGCAGCCCACCGAGTACAGGTCGGAACGGGCGTCCACCCGCTCGCCGCGGGCCTGCTCAGGCGACAGATACTGGGCGGTGCCGATCACCTGGGCGGTCTGGGTCATCGTGGCCTGCGCGTCGGAGACGGCCCTGGCGATGCCGAAGTCCATCACCTTGATCTCGCCGGACCGGTTCAGCATCACGTTGCCTGGCTTGATGTCCCGGTGCACGATGCCGTTGCGGTGGCTGTAGTCCAGTGCCCGCAGCACGCCGTCGGTGATCTCGAGCGCTCGCTCGGGCAGCAGCCGCCGGTCGTCCCTCAGCAGGTCGCGGATGGTCCGGCCGTCGACGTACTCCATCACGATGAACGGGACGTGCGAGGGTCCCGCGTTGTCCTCGCCGGTGTCGTAGACAGCCACGATCGACGGGTGGTTCAGCGAGGCCGCGGACTGCGCCTCGCGCCGGAACCTGGCCTGGAAGGTCTGGTCCCTGGCCAGGTCCTCGCGCAGCGTCTTCACCGCCACGATCCGGTCCAGGCGGAGGTCGCGGGCCCGGTAGACCTCGGCCATGCCGCCGCGCCCGACGACGCCGTCGAGTTCATAGCGACCGCCGAGCAGCCTGGGCTGAGTCATGTCTCGCACTTACGTTACCGTCCTGCGTCGTGTTGGTTCTGACCGGCTGGCCTGGCGGGATGAGCCAATGCGAGCCGTTATGGAATCTATGTCGTACACGCTGCGGCCGGCCTTACGGGTGCCATCCCGCAGCGACCGCCGGGCGCTCAATGTGCTATCCCCAGATACGCGCGAATGATCGCGAGCGCGATCGGTGCTGCGGCGTCGGCCCCGAATCCGCCGCCTTTCACGATGACGCCGACGGCGATCTGCGGGCTGCCGTAGGGGGCGAAGCAGGTGAACACGGCGTCATCCAGACCGCCGGTGTTGCCGTGCTGCGCCGTTCCGGTCTTTCCGGCGATCTGGATGCTGGTCACCGTTGGTCCTACCGTGAAATAGGCGGTGCCGGCCGGGTTCTGCGTCACGCTGAGCATCATCGTCTGCAGGTAGGTCGCCACCTGCCGCGAGAGCACCTGCCGCAGCACGGTCGGCTGGGTGCGCTCGATCACGGACAGGTCAGGTGCCTGGACCTCGGACACCAGGTAGGGCCGCATCAGCGTGCCGCCGTCGGCCACGGTGGCGGCCATCATGGCCTCCTGCAATGGCGTGACCGCGTCGTTCAACTGGCCGATCGCCGACAGGGCCCGAAATGCCGGGTCGTTCTCCTGCGGGTAGGCGCTCGGCGAGACCGGCAGCGGGATCGTCAGGTTCGGGTCGTTGAAGCCGTACAGGTTGGCGTACTGGTACAGCGGGGCGGCCCCGACGGTCACTCCGAGCTTGCCGAACGCCGTGTTGCACGACACCGTGAACGCGAAGATGATCTGCGGGTTCCCGTTGCCGCACGGTGCGTCGCCGTCATTGGTGATCGCGTGGTTGGTGCCCGGCGGCGTGTAGAACTGCGGCGCCGGGATGGTCGCGCTCGGATTGGCCACCTTCCCCGTGCTGAACGCCGTGGAACTCGTGACGATCTTGAACGAAGACCCAGGCGGGAACGTGGCATTGATGGCCCGGTTCAGCAGCGGCTGGCTGGGATCGTGGCGGTACCGCAGGTCAATCTTGTTAAGTTCCACGCTTGATGACGTGGCATAGGCGTTCGGGTTGAATGTCGGGACGGAGGCCATAGCCAAGATGGCGCCGGTCCTCGGGTCGATGGCGACCGCGGCCGCTGGTTTGCCGAACGCGCTCAGCGCCTGATAGGCGGCCTGCTGCGCCGCCGGGCTGATCGTCAGGTAGACGGTCGCCCCCACCCGCGACTTGCCGGTGATCAGCCCGATCAGGTTGTGTACCGCGAGGCTAGGGGCGGTGCCGGACAGCAGCTTGTTCTCCGCGTGCTCGATCCCGGTCGTGCCGAACGGCGAGGTGGAACCGTAGATCGAGTCGTAGCCGGTCACCGGCGCGTAGACGTAGCCGCTCGGGTAGTACCGCTGGTAGGTGCCGCCCTTGACCGGCCGGGACTCGGCGATCACCACCTGCTTGCCCGGGCCGCCAGCCGCCACGATCTCGCCGCGCTGGAAGGTGAACTGCTGGTCGAAGACCCGGCTGTTGCCCGCCTCATTGGCCAGCGTGTTGACCCGGAAGACCTGGAGGTAGTTCACGTTGAGCATGAGCACCACGAACATCACCAGGCAGGCGAGCGACAGTCTGCGGATGGCTCTGTTCATCCGGCACGCACCACCTGAGTCAAGCCCTCGTCCTGGATCGGCTGCGGGGCGGGCCGCCTGGCTGTGTCGCTGACCCGGATCAGCAGCGCGATTACCATCCAGCTGGCCACGAGCGATGAGCCGCCCTGAGACAGGAACGGGGTGGTGATCCCGGTCAGCGGGATCAGCTCGGTCACGCCGCCGACGATGATGAAGACCTGCAGGGCCAGCACGAACGCGAGACCGCCGGCGAGCAGCTTGGCGAACGGGTCACGGACGGCGAGGGCGGCCCGCAGCCCGCGCTGCACCATCAGCCCGAAGATGAGCAGCAGGGCCATCAGGCCGGTCAGGCCGAGTTCCTCGCCGAAGCCGGTCATGATGAAGTCACTCTGCACCAGCGGCGTGTGGTACGGCAGGCCCTGGCCCAGACCGGTGCCGAAGATGCCGCCGAACGCCATTCCCTCCAGGCCCTGAACCAGCTGGAAGGCCGAGCCGGTGGCGTTGGTCCCCGCGAATGGGTGCAGCCAGATCGTGAACCGCTCGGTGACATGGGGGACGATCAGGTCGGCGGCCGCGGAGCCCAGCAGGAACAGCAAGACGCCGATCAGCAGCCACGAGGTGCGCTGGGTGGCGATGTACAGCATCGAGACGAACAGCCCGAAGAAGAGCGCCGAGGTGCCGATGTCGGACTCGAAGAACAAGATCAGCAGGCTGGCCGCCCAGATCACGAGCACCGGGCCGAGATCGCGGGCGCGCGGCAGGTCGATGCCGAGTACCCGGCGGCCGGCCAGTGATAGCACGTCCCGCTTGGCGACCAGGTAGCCGGCGAAGAAGACGGCGAGTGCGATCCTGGCGAACTCGCCGGGCTGGATGGAGAATCCGCCAAGGATGATCCAGACCTTGGCGCCCTGGATGTTGCTCAGCGAGTTCGGCAGCAGGGCCGGGATGGCGAGCAGGATCAGACCGACGGTGCCGAGCGTGTAGGTGTAGCGCTGCAGGATCCGCGCCTCGCGGATGACGACCAGCACGGCGATGAAGGCGGCCACGCCGACGGCGGTGTACATCAGCTGATAGATAGCCGCGTGCCCGGTCAGGGTCGAGATCTGGAAGCCGGCATTGCCATTGCGCCCGGCTTCCTGCAGCCGGTAGATCATCACCACGCCGAGGCCGTTGAGTATCGCGGCGAGCGGCAGCAGCAGCGGATCGGCCCAGGGCGCGAACTTGCGCACGGTCAGGTGCGCGGCGGCCATCAGCACGGCGAAGCCGAGGATGTAGACCACGAGGCCGGACGGGACATGGCCGTTCAGGCCAAGGCCGGTGCTGAGGTAAGCGCAGGCCATGATGGCCACGGCGAAGCTGAGCATGGCCAGCTCCGTGCCACGCCTGCCGCGCGGCAGCGCGACCTGAGCCTGGCCGCCGCGCGCCGGGCTAGCCGGTGCCGCGCTCGGGAGGGCCGTCACCAGGTGATCCCGGAGAGTGCGGAGCAGAACGACGGCAGGACCGGGCTCGGCGGATACCAGGGCAGTCTCGGCGCCGCATCTGTCGGCAGCAGCCGCTTGGTGCGCCCGCCGCGCTGGCTGGCCGCGAGGCTGGCCGCGAGCCTCGGCTTATTCGCTGCCCACCGACCGATAGCCGCCTGAACGAGGTCGCACTGGTAACCGCGGGTTAGCCGGAGCACGATCTGCCTGGCCTGTGCCAGGCTCGCGGCCGGGATCGTCGTCCTGATGCTCTCGGCCTCGGTGGCCGGCATGGCGGCGACCGGGATGGACGTCCGCTGCACCACGCTGAACAGGCTGATCCCCGCGATGGGCTCGTTCACGCCGCGGAACACCGCGACCCGGCCGTCGGCGGTACCCACGAAGTACTGGCTCTGCGTGACCCGCCAGCCGTAGTAGCCGCCGGCCCCGACCACCGCGACCAGGATCACCAGGATGAAGGTGACCACCGGCCAGCGGCGGCGGCCCGAGCCGGCCACCGCGTCCTGGTCCTCGTCAGCCTCGTCGTCGGCCTGCTGCGGCCCGGCCTGGAGGGCATTGTCGGGGCCGGCCTGCGCCGGGCCGGAACCATCAGCGGCGATGCCGCCGGCTGATCCGCCGGCCGCGGCCTGACCGTCCCCGTCGTCCGCGTCGTCCCGGCCGCCAGCACCGGTGTCGTGGCCGGTGCTGGCCAGATGCTCGCGGCCGTGAGTGAGCAGATGCGCCCGCGCTGCCGGGCTGTCACTGCGCAGCGTCGGCGGGCCCTCGCCATTGGCCAGCGCGCCGACGACGACGGACTGCACGCTCGGCGCGACCGGCCCAGCCTCGGAGTCCACCACGTCGGCCAGGACGCAGGTGATGTTGTCCGGCCCGCCGCTGCGGATGGCCAGGTCGATGAGCTGCTCGACCGCCGCGTCCAGGTCCGCCACCTGCTGCAGGGTCTTGTGCAGCGTGTCGTCGGTGACCACGTCTGACAGCCCGTCCGAGCAGAGCAGGTACCGGTCGCCGAGCTGGGCCTGCAGCATCGTCAGGTCCGGGTCGGCCGGAATGCTGCTCTGCAGCGCGCGCATGACCAGCGACCGCTGCGGGTGGGACGCCGCCGCCTCCCGGGTCAGCCGGCCCTCATCGACCAGCGACTGGACCAGGGTGTGGTCATGGGTGATCTGGCAGAACTCCCCGTCGCGGAGCAGGTAGGCGCGCGAATCACCGATATGGCAGAGCGCGACCTGCGCCCCGGCCCACAGCATCGCGGTCAGCGTGGTGCCCATGCCCTCGGTGGCCGGGTCGGTCTGAGTGATCTCGCGCAGCTCGACGTTCGCCTGGGCGACGGCGTCGGCCAGCGCCTGCAGCATGTCCACTCCGGTGGTGTCCGCGTCGAGCGGCGCCAGGGCCGAGATGGCCACTGCGCTGGCCACCTCCCCGGCCGCGTGACCGCCCATCCCGTCGGCGATGGCGAGCAGGTACGGGCCGGCGTAGGCCGAGTCCTCGTTGCCTTCCCGGAGCAGGCCGACGTCGGAGCGGACCGCGTAGCGGAGTGCAAGTGTCATCTGCGCAGCTCCAGGACGGTCTTACCGACGCGGACAGGGACGCCGACCGGGACCGGGGTCGGCCTGGTCACCTTCTGCCGGTCCAGGTACGTGCCGTTGGTCGAGCCGAGATCCTCCACGATCCACTCGCCGTTCTGCGGATACAACCTGGCGTGCCGGGAGGAAGCGTAGTCGTCGGTCAGCACCAGCGTGGCATCGGCGGCTCGGCCGATGGTGATCTGCTGATCGGTAAGCGTAATGGTGGTTCCAGCGAGATTTCCGGCAGTCACCAGCAGCAGCCGCGGAGTCGACCGGCCGGACCTGGCCGGCCTGGCCGCCTTGATCGGCCCGGTGGCCGGCGCTTGGCGGGACTGCTGCCTAGTGCCGCGCCGCCGCCTGCGCGCGGAGGCCGGCTGGTCGAATGTGTCGGTGCGCACCACCCCGACGGCGGCAATGACGAACAGCCAAAGCACGGCAAGGAATGCCAGCTTGATGAGGTCGAGGGTGAGCTGGTTCATCGGGTCATGAGTCCTCAGGTGGCCGACGGCCGTCGGGGTCCCGGCGGTAGCCGCGCCTGCGGCGTAAGGAACTGCGGGAGCTTTCGAGTTTTCGGATTCTTCCGGTTTGTCGCTGGTCAGTACACTCCGTCCCGGCGGAATACCAGGGTCGTGCGGCCAAGGGTAACGCGGGTACCGTCGGTGAGCGACACTCGTCGGATCGGCTGGCCGTTCACGAATGTGCCGTTCGTCGAGCCGAGGTCGACCAGGACGACATCGCCGTCCTCGATCCGGATCTCGGCATGATGCCGGGACACACCCTGGTCAACCAGGCGCAGGTCACAGTCGGTCCCGCGGCCCAGGATGGTCAGCGGGGAGGTGAGCACGAAGGTACGCTGCGTGGCCCCGTCCGGCCCTGGCTGCGCGGTGGAGACCAGCAGCCGCGGCGCTCCGGGGAATCCGTCCTGCGGCCTGGCCACATCGCTGGCCGGGCGGCGGATCTCGCCGTCCTCGACGGTTGTGCCCCTGATCACGCCGGACCGGATCCGAAATGTGCCGACGATCAGGTCGGGTACGCCTTCGAAGCGGATCCGGACCGGGCCGACGAACGAGTAGCCCTGCTCCCTGGCGTGCTCTCTCGCCAGAGTGGCCAACTCGATGCCCAGGCTGTCGGCGTACACCTGGAGCCGGTCATAGTCGGCCTGCGCGATCTCAGCGACGAAGTCGTTGGGAACCAGCGTCCTGCCCTGCGCGACGATCGCGGCACGATCGTCCATCTCGCGCTGCACGGCGCCGGCCACCTCGGTCGGCTGCAGGTCGGACTTGAACGCCCGCGCGAAGCCACCGTCGTACATCCCCTGGAGCCGGTGCTCGAAGCGCTGCAGCACTCCCACCATGCACCTCCCTCTCCTGCTCGTATTCGATGGTATCGGCGGGATGGCATAACTCGTGGCGTGCTAACCTCACAGTGCCCAGGGCGGGTGGCGGAACGGCAGACGCGCACGGTTCAGGTCCGTGTGTCCGAGAGGACGTGAGGGTTCAAATCCCTCCTCGCCCACTTCCGGATTCCCGGCTTGGTCCGGACGGTCCTGCGGCCCTCACGGCAGCAGCACGGCACCGGACTTGGCAGAATCATTATCGTGCCGGAACTTCCCGAAGTGGAATCTCTCGCCGCCGAATTGCGTGAACGGGCGGCCGGGAGGGTCATCGACCGCGCCGATATCGCCGAGTTCTCGGTGCTGAAGACCTACGATCCGCCGCTGACCGCACTGCATGGTGCGGTGCTCGCGGGAACCAAGAGATACGGCAAGTTCCTCGACCTGATCACCGAGCAGCCCGGCCACGGTGCTGCGGCCGCTCCCGGCAGCGGCGCTGGTTCCGGTCCAGACGGCGACCTGGCCGACTCCGCCCCTGGCAGGCTGCACCTGATCACGCACCTTGCTCGGGCTGGCTGGCTGCGCTGGCGGGAGAATTTGCCAGCTGACCCGCCGCGGCCAAGCAGGAGCCCGCTCGCCTTCCGGCTGCGGTTCACCGACGGCTCGGGGTTCGACCTGACGGAGGCCGGTACCCGCAAGCGGCTCGCTGTCTACCTGGTCACCGATCCGCTGGCGGTGCCAGGGATCGCCTCGCTCGGACCCGATCCGCTGGCCACCGAGTTCACCGTGGACGTGCTGGCCAGCCTGCTGGCTGGCCGCCGGACCCAGATCAAGGGCGTGCTGCGGGATCAGAAGATCATCGCTGGGATCGGCAACGCCTACTCCGATGAGGTGCTGCACGCGGCCAGGATGTCGCCGTTCCGGCTGGCGTCCAGCCTCTCCGCCGATGACGTGGTGGCGCTGCACAGCGTGATCATCGGCACCCTGCGGTCGGCGATCGAGCGCTCGGCCGGGCTGGCCGCCGCGGACCTGAAGGCGGAGAAGAAGGCCGGGCTCGCCGTTCACGGCCGGGCCGGCCAGCCGTGCCCGGTCTGCGGCGACATCGTCCGCGAGGTCTCATTCGCCGATTCGACCTTGCAGTACTGCGCGACGTGCCAGACCGGTGGAAAGCCGCTGGCCGACCGCCGGTTGTCCCGTCTGCTCAAGTAAGCCGCGGGTCAGTAGAAGATGGGGCCGATCTTCGACCACAAGCCAATGTCGCAGCCGCCGTCGATGACCACCCGGTTTATCGGCCGACCGAACCAGGTGCCGGTGACAACCGCCTGACGCGAGCTTTCCATGATCATCGGGCACATCACGTGAATCGGCCGGGGCGCGAACGGGTCTTTCACCGCGAGCAGCACCCGGCAGGTGCGCGCCGGGTCCGGGTGGGTGCCGCCAGGGGGGTCGCAGCGCAGGGTCCAGTGCACCGGCTTGGAACCTGGCCCATTGGTAACCGTGATCGCCAGCGAGACCTTGGCCGCTTGAGTCGGCGGGTTGCCCGCGCCGGGGCCAGATGCCGCGGTGCCGCAGCCGGCCAAAGCGATGACCGCCGCGCCGACGGCCGCGCCAGCGACGAGCCGGAACCTGGCCGGGCCGACCTTCATCGGGGAGCCGGTGCGAGATCGCGCCGGCTGGATCGGGAGTCCCATATGAATTGGACGTGCGTCCCCGCCCGCCGGTTCCGCGTCGTGCCCGACCCGGCCTTTCGCCATCGGGTTCGGCCTGGTAGTGGGACCATGATGGAGTGGTGCGGTTGAGGCGGAGGGCGAGGACGGGGCCGGATCAGGCTCGGATCGACGCCACTGCGCGCTCTGTCATTGACTGCGCCGCCGACCCGATCATCGCCCTGGGCCGGGATCGGACGGTGTGCGTCTGGAACGCGGCGGCGGAGCGGATGTTCGGCTGGACCGCCGGTGAGGTGATCGGACTCGACCCGCCGGTCATCCCGAGGGAGCTTCGCGCCGAGCACCACGCGGTCCTTGAGCGGGTCGCTAACGGCAGCCACGTCTCACTGGCGACCAGGCGGATCTGCAAGGCCGGCCAGGTGCTCGATCTGCGGATTGACACCAGCGGGCTGGTCGACGAGGCCGGCGCCCAGTTCGGCTGGGTCAGCATCTGCCACCTGGCCACCGAGGACGCGGCGGTGCGCCACTATATGGCCGAGCGCGCCCGGGTGGTGCGCAGGCTTGGCGACGTGGTCGCCGACATGAACGCCGAGCTTGACCTGGAGGTCGTGCTCGACCGGATCTCGGCCAGTCTGCGCGAGCTGACCAGGGCTGACGCCGGCGGATTCGTGCTCATCGACGGTGACCGGCTGCGGCTGGTGTCGATGAACGGGCTGCCGGCCGAGCTGCGCGGCCGGACCGC
Organism: uncultured Actinomycetota bacterium; assembly: GCA_963850875.1. Taxonomy (GTDB): domain Bacteria; phylum Actinomycetota; class Actinomycetes; order Streptosporangiales; family Streptosporangiaceae; genus Chersky-822. Next base: position 243,651 of record CAWKNA010000001.1, on the reverse strand, counting down.
GGACCTGCCGAGCAGCATGGTGGGCGAGCTGATGCGGTCGGGCAAGAGCGTCATGATGACCACCGGTGAGTCGGGCCGGTTCGACGACCTGATCTGGTCAGCGCTGCCTGGCCTGCACACGATCACGCTCAGCCTGTCGCACGTAGCCGGCCGGCCCTACGGTGCCCTCTACGCGCTGTACAGCGGCCGCAAGGTCGGGCACGTCGAGCTTGAGCTGCTTGAGCTGCTGGCCGGCCACGCGAGCGTCGCGCTGTCGAATGCCACCGCGTTCGCTGAGGTGGTCAGGCAGCGGGCACACGAGCGGGCCGTGATCGACGGCAGTGCCGACGGGATCGCGGTACTCGACGGCGAGGGCCGGGTCCGGCAGTGGAACCCGGCGGCGCACGCGCTCACCGGAGTCTCCGCGGCGCAGGCGACCGGCAAGCCGCCGCCGTTCCCGCTGCCCGAGCCTGGCGCGAAGATGACCTACCGGCTGCCAAGCAACCGGTGGATTGACGTGCTCTGCACCGTTCTCGACGGCCGGGACGAGCAGGTCGTCGACTTCCGCGATGTCACGGCAGCTAAGGAGCTGGAGGAAGCCAAGGACCTGTTCCTGGCGACCACGAGCCATGAGCTCAGGACGCCGATCACGGTGGTGCAGGGATTCGCGAGCACCCTGGCGAGCCGGTGGGACAAGCTGGCCGACGCGGACCGGCGCAGTGCGGTGCAGACGATCGCCGACCGGGCCGGATCCCTGGCCAGGCTCGTCGATCAGCTGCTGCTCGGATCGCGAGCCGGAGCGAACCGGCTGACCGTCATCAGCGAGCCGTTCGACGTCGCGAAGCTGCTGAGCAACACCGCGGTCGCGTTCCGATCGCTATCCGACAAGCATGTCCTCGTCACCGACATCCCCGAGCAGCTTCCGGCCGGGTACGGCGACGCGGCGGCCACCGACAGCATCGTCAACCAGTTGCTGGAGAACGCCTTCAAGTATTCACCTGACGGTGGCACCGTCACGGTGTCGGCCAGGCAGGATGCCGATCAGATCGAGGTGAGCGTGCAGGACGAGGGCATCGGCATCGCTCCGGCCGACCGCGAGCGGGTGTTCGATCGCTTCGTGCAGGGCGAGGCCGGCGACCGGCGCCGGTTCGGCGGGATCGGGCTCGGTCTGTATATCGTGCGGCAGCTGGCCAGGGCCCAGGGCGGTGATGTCACCGTGGCCGAGCGGCCGGGCGGCGGGACGGTGATGCGGCTGACTCTGCCGCTAGCTCGGCCTGACCAGCAGGCCAGCCTGGCCGGGCAGTCACCCGGCGATACGAACGGGCGCGGACAGGTGCCGATGCTGCCACAGGTGAGGCCGGCCGTCGTTCCATCGCAGCCCAGTCCGGCTCATGAAAGCAGCAGCCTGGACAAGGACTGACTGGCAGCCGATCAGTCGGAACGAACGGGCCTGAGCTGAACTGGTCCACCCCGAGCTGAACTGGTCCCCCCGAGCTGGTCAGGCCCTGGCCGGCTCAGGAGCGCTGATCCGCTTCCTGGTGATCGGATCGCGGGTCACCGGCTCACCGCCGGAGGCCTCGATGTAGGAGTCGATGATGCCGATGACATCCTCGCCCTGCATCACGATCTTGCCGCGGTCCAGCCAGATCACCCGGTTGCAGGTGTCCTCGACCTCTTCGAGGTCGTGCGCGACCAGGAACACCGTGCCTGCCTGGGCACGCAGCTCGTCGATCCTGGCATGGCTCTTAACCCGGAACTCAGCGTCGCCGGTGGCCAGCGCCTCGTCGATGAGCAGGACCTCATGGCTCTTGGCCGCTGCGATGGCGAACCTTAGCCGGGAACCCATCCCTGACGAATACGTCTTCATCGGCAGGTGGATGTGTTCGCCGACCCCGGAGAACTCCACGATGTCGACGTACTTGGCCTTGATCTCCTTCTTGGTCATGCCCATGGCGAGGCAGCCGAGTACGACGTTCCGCTCGCCGGTCAGGTCCTCAAGAAGCGCGGCGTTCACGCCGAGCAGCGAGGCCTCGCAGGAGGTATAGACCGTTCCGTGCTCCGGCGGCAGCAGCCCGGCGATGGCGCGCAACAGGGTGGACTTACCCGACCCGTTCCGCCCGATGATGCCGATCGCATCGCCGCGGTAGGCCACGAACGACATGCCGCGGATGGCGTGCACCTCGCGGATCGCCGGCCGGGTCTTGCGGCCGATGATCCGGAACAGCGCCGTGGCCGCGGTGCCGCGCTCTCCGCCGCCGTACACCCGGTAGACCACGTGCAGGCCGTCGACGACCACCGTTGGTTCAGCCACGGCCGTAGAACACCTCCTTGCGCCAGAAGTACATGAACCCCCCGATCAGCGCGACCACCGCCCAGCCCGCGGCTAGGCACCACAGCGTCGGCGTGCTGAACGTGGCGTGGCAGTAGGCGATGCTGGTCTTGCTGCAGGCGGCGGCATTGAACGGTTTGCTGCCAGGCACCTGCATCCGCAGCGAAGCCAGCAGCGCGTTGCGCATCAGCGTGATATAGACCGACGCCGGGTTGACCTGCAGCAGGACCACCGCCCAGCGCTGAGTGATGTAGGCGGTCAGGCCGGCGATGCTGAACAGCACACCCGACAGGTACAGCCAGGTCCGCATCAGGAACGGCAGCAGCTGGGCGAAGTCGTTGACCCGGGCCCCGATTCGCGCGGCGAACAGCGCGATCCCGGCGTTGAACATGATCTGGAGCGCGAGTACAGGGACGACCAGCAGCCAGTACCAGGACAGTGGCTCTCCGGTCGCGAGGACGATCACGATCAGGACCGCCATCGATAGCAGCATCTGCTGCAGCTCGATCATGACGTAGGCCAGCGGCAGGGCGGCGCGCGGGAACTGCAGCGCCCGGATCAACGGCAGGCTGTCGGTGATCACCTTGGAGGTGGAGATGAAGGTCCGCTGCGTGAAACTGAAAACGAACACACCGGTGACCAGGAAGGCGGGATAGTTCACCACGCCCCGGCTGATGTGCAGCAGCAGGCCGAAGATCAGGAAGTAGACGCCGGCATTGAGCATCGGGGCCAGCACCTGCCAGAGCTGCCCGAGCTTGGCCTCGGTGTACATGGCGACGTTCCGCGCCGTGGCGAAGCCCATGATGAAGCTCCACCGGCGGCTCAGCTCGCGAAGGTACTTGCCGATCGTTGGCCGCTGTGCGCTTGGCAGCAGCTTGTACTGGGCGGCCAGGGCGGCAAGCGACTCGTCCGGCCCGGCGCTCTGATCGTCCTGCCCGGGCTGGTTATCGGAGTCGGCAAGCAGCGGGCCCAGCGAACTGACCCGGGAGCCGGATCTCATGCGACCGAGACCGGGCCCGACCGGATGCCGGGGCGTGCGATTGTCACGGCGCCGACTGTACCATTCAGACGGTTGTGCGATACAACTGTAGGCGTGGTCAACGCCCCGCTGCCGGATTCCGAGCTTGAGCGACTGCTGCTGGCCCTGCTGCGGCTGGTCAGCCCGGCGGCCGGATCTGATGGCGACGTGCTGCGGTCAGCGGTAATCGGCGGTTCGTCTGGCACCCTGCCAGCAATTCCCGCCCTCTCCTCATCCGAGGCGCGAGCGCTGATCGAGCTTGGCTCGGCGCATGGCATCGCCCAGGTCGAGCTTGCGGGACTGCTCGGCCTGGAGAAGAGCACGGTCAGCCGGCTGGCCGCCGGACTTGAGCAGAAGGGCTGGATCCGTCGCGGCCGTGATGACGGTGACCAGCGGTACATGCGGCTCTACCTGACGGCCGAGGGCGGCGCTGTGGCCAGGCAAATCTGGCAGACCTGGCAGTACAGGCAGGCCAGGATCCTGGCCCGCCTCTCGGCCGAGGAGCGGGCTGGCCTGGCTTCCGGACTGCGCGGCCTGGTCAGAGGGCTCGCCGCTGAAGGCCTGAACGGTGCGCCGGCCACCAGTCCTGCCGCCCGGGCTCTATAACGATCTTGTAACGCGCCCCGAGGTCAACGGCCGGTCAGGAGCGCGCAATTCCTTGGCCAGCTTGGGACGAGACCGCCGGCGTCCGAGTCGGCCCGGTCCCCCGGACGGCTCGCGCCGTGACTACCTCCCGCGGGCCGGTTTCCGGGCCTGCCGGTCCGGGCATTTTCACGTCCGCAGTGTCCATCAGGCCATCGCGTCGCGGCATCGGGGCGGACGGGCAGGGGAGGTGAGGGCGTCGAGCGTCGTGCTCCTGCCATGTGCGCCTGTGAGTGTCGCGGTGGCCCGCCGTGCGCTCTCCGCCGAGCTCAGGGAAGCCGGAGTCTTCGACTCCGCGGTATGTGACGCGGTGCTGGTCATCAGCGAACTGCTGAGCAACGCCATCCTGCACGCGTATCCGCTGCCTGGCGAGAATCTCCGGGTCACCTGGGATGTAGATGGCAGCTCGGTGGAGGTCGCGGTCAGCGATGGCGGCAGCTCGACCCGGCCGCATGCTGGCCAGGCGTCGGTGTCGTCGCTCGGCGGCCGGGGACTGAGCATCGTCGCGCACCTGTGCGAGGCCTGGGGCGTGCGGACTGACGAGGCCGGGCTCACGGTCTGGGCGGTTCTCCGGGCGCCACGGTTCGACGTCAACGGGCCAGGACCGGTTCCGCTGCGAGATGGCGCGGCCAGCCGGACCGGAGTCACCGACGGGGTGCGGCGGTAGTCGCTCCGCGAGGCGTAATCGGCGGTGGACTGGTGATACTGCCTTAGGGGGTCGCCGCCTGGGCGCGGCGAGGGGACCGCGGGGGAATCGTGAGCCACACCATGGGCGCAGACAGCGAGGTCGGCGGACTCAGGGCTGTCCTGGTTCACCGGCCGGGTGCCGAACTCAAGCGGATCACGCCGAGAACGAAAGGCCGGCTGCTTTTCGACGGGCTGCCCTGGGTCGGCCGGGCTCAGCAGGAGCATGACGTCTTCACCGGCGTGCTCAGGGACCGTGGCGCGGAGGTCTTGTATGTCACCGAACTGCTCCAGGATGTCCTTGAGTACGGCTGCGCCAGGGAGAAGGCGATCGCCTCGGTACTCGCGGATGCCGCGCTCGGTGACGAGCTGAGGACCCAGGTGCATTGCTACCTGGACTCGCTGGCGCCCGAGCACCTCGCCGGGGTGCTCATCGTCGGGCTGGCACCCGAGGAACTCAGGGCCGGCCATGGCGTCGTCTACCAGCTGCTCGACCCGCACGACTTCGTCATCGAGCCGCTGCCCAACCTGGTATTCACCCGCGACTCCAGTGTCTGGATCGGCGATCAGGTCATCGTCACGGCGCTGCCCGGACCGCGGCGCAGGGAGACCGAGCTGCTCGCGGTCATCTACGGCTACCATCCCAGGTTCGCCAGTCTCAAGCACGTCTACAACGCTGGGGCGGAACGCATCGACGGCGGCGATGTCCTGCTGCTGGCGCCTGGCGTGACCGCGCTCGGCGTAGGAGCGCGCACCACGCCGGCCGCGGTAGAGCGGCTGGCACACCACCTGCTGGAGACCGGCCTCGCCCATGCCGTCCTCGCCGTGCCGATGAATCAGCGTGGTCAGGGCGGTCATCTGGACACGGCCTGCACGGTGGTGGACGTCGACACCGTGGTCATGGCCCCGGCCGTGGCCTTCACCCTGACCACTCATGTCATCACGGCCCGCGGCGGCCAGCTCCGGGTATCCCGGCCCAGGCCGTTCCTTGAGGCGGCGGCCGAGGCGATGGGCATCGACCGGCTCAAGATCCTGGACACCGGCCTCGACCCAGCCCCCGGCAAGCCGGACACCTGGGATGACGGGGGCAATACGCTGGCCATCGGCCGCCGGGTCGCGGTTTGCAATGAACGAAACGTCGAGACCAACGCCAGGCTGGCCAGGGCTGGCATTGAGGTGATCGAGGTCCCCGGCAGCGAGCTGGGGAGCCGGCGCGGTGGTCCCCGCTGCATGTGTGCCCCGGTCAGCCGCGATCCGGCCGCTGCTGGCGACGCCGAACCCGATGGCCGCAGGCCGGATGTGATGGTGGCTGGGTCCGGGCACCGGGACTGGCCGGTGCCTGATGCGGCGCGACTGGCCGAACCCGCTGCCGCCGATGACGAGCCGCGCAGGGTCGAGGAGCTAGCGCCCGCAGGCTAACGGCAGCGAGCGCCGTGAGCAGGGCCGACCGGCTACTGCTGCGACCCGCGCCCCGCCCACCGGCCGATCCGGAACATGCCGATGCCGAGCAAGGCAACCAGCACAATCGCCAGGCCGATGATGAGCGTGTGCAAGAGGCTCCAGAACAGCACCCACAGCAGCATCACTATCGCGACGGCCGCTACGACGAACACAATTATTCGCGCCATACTCCCACAGTACGGCGGATCCCGATGTGCTGCGCGCCAGCGGGCCGCCGGTCCGGCTGGTGACCGCGCAGGTCAGCCCCGCATCGGGCATCCTCTGCGCCAAATTGGCAAGTTGTCCGTTATGGCGATACCGGATCCGGGGAAAATGCCCGAGGTCGCTTGCGGACCACCCGCGGGTGGTGGTGAGCGCCTGCGGCGAGTAATGTGCGGCAGGTGGAGCTAAAGGTCACCAGCCTGCCCCAGGGTGATCGCATCGTCATGTCCGTGCACGGTGAGATCGACCTGTATACCGTGCCCAGGCTGCAGCGTGAACTGGGTCACGTGCTGGCCGAAGGTGGTCCGGTTCGGCTGGTCATCGACCTGTCCGGAGTTGATTTCTGCGACTCCACCGGCGTGAACGTGCTGCTCGCCGCGCACCGGCAGGCGCGTGAAGCCGGCGGGGACCTGGAGCTGGCCGGACCGCGGCCTGCGGTCAGGAAGATCCTGCAGGTGACCGGGCTTGAGACGGTGTTCACCGTGATCGACAGCCCGGCGCAGGCTGTCGGTCGTTAGCCGCGCTACTGAGCTCGCGCGACTAAGATCGCAGCCATGTCGCCACGTGGTGATCTTGCTGTCGTGATCGCAGCCAGGAACGAGTCCGACCGGATCCAGTCGACCGTCGCTGCCGCGGCACGGATTCGTGGGGTCGACCTGGTCGTTGTCGTGGACGACGGCTCAGCCGACGGGACCGGCGCCGCGGCCGCTGCCGCGGGCGCGATCGTGACCCGTCATGCCCGCAGTCGCGGCAAGGCGGCGGCGATGGAGACCGGCGCCGAGGCGATCCGGGTGATCGAGGCCGACCGAGCCGCTGCGGGTAGCGAGTCCGGTTCAGCGCCCCGGCACCTGCTCTTCCTGGACGCCGATCTGGCTGGCACCGCCGAACTGGCCGGCCCGCTCGCTGAGCCGGTCCGGACGGGCCAGGCCGACATGACCATCGCGGTGTTCACCGACCGCGTGAAGCACGGCGGCCACGGCCTGGTGCTCGGCCTGGCCGGGGTCGGCATCGAGCGGGTCACCGGCTGGCGGCCCGCCGAGCCGCTAAATGGCCAGCGCTGTCTGACCAGGGCAGCGTTCGAGGCGGCCAGGCCGCTGGCGCCCGGCTGGGGTGCCGAGACTGGCCTCACGATCGACCTGCTCCGCAAGGGAATGCGGGTGATCGAAGTGCAGGTGCCACTCGCCCACCGGGTCACCGGCCAGGACCTGCACTCCCAGCTGCACCGGGCGCATCAGCTCGCCGACGTCGCCTGGGCACTCGCGCTACGGCAGCCCTGGCGGCAGGCAGCCGGGAGTCCCGAAGTCGTGATGGCTGGTCCAGGTCCGGTCGGCCGCGCGTGATGACCGTTCCGCCGGAACGGCCGGCGGCCGCCAGGCTCGCCGCGACCGGGCCGATCCGGCGCGGTGCTCCCAGTGCGGCCACCCGGCTAGGCTCCGCCGGGCTGGCGGCGATCGGCGTCAGCGTCGCGCTGACCCTCACCGTAGCCGCGCTCGGCCCGTCGATCATGGAGCCCGCGCTGCCCGGCCGCCCGGGGCAGCCACCGTGGTCATTCACCGCGCACCCGTCGCCTTACCTGGCGGTGGCGCTGACCGCCGCGGCGATCGTGACCGGGACCACCGGACTCGCCTTGAGCATTTACGCAACGCTTCGGGGCTGGCGGGTCCAGCCGCGGCTGATCCTGGCTGCCGGGATCATCGGGGCGATCGCACTGGCGCTGCTGCCCCCGTTTGGCTCATCGGATCATCTCAGCTATGCCGCCTACGGGCGGATGGCGATCACCGGCCACGATCCGTACACGACCACGCCGGCCGCGCTGGCCAGGCTCGGCGACCCGGTCGCTGCCGCCGTGCAGGACTGGCGGACCAGCCCGTCCGTGTACGGCTCGCTGGCCGTGGCCGGGCAAGCGCTGGCGGCCAGGATCGGCGGCGGGTCGGTGCGGCTCACGGTGTTCGTGCTCTCACTGCTGAACCTTCTCGCCTTTGTGCTAACCGGGCTGGTGCTGCACTGGCTCGGCCGCGGTGATCCGGGCCGGCAGCTGCGGGCGGCCCTGCTGTGGATCGCCAATCCGCTGATGCTGCTGGTGCTGGTGGCTGGCGCGCACCTGGACAGCCAGGCGATCATGTTCGCTGTGGCGGCGGTGGCCGTCGCGGTGACCGGTCTGGCGACCGACCGGACGGCAGGCCGCCTGCGGCGGCAGGCGCTGATCGCCGCGGCCGCTGGCGCTCTGCTCGGCCTCGGATTCGCGATCAAGGTGACCACGGCACTGGTCGGGGCCGGTCTGGCGATAGGTTTCCTGCTCGCAATTCGCCGCGGGCCGGTGCTGGTGCCGCATTCACCGGATGGCCGTTCGCGCCTGACCGGCCCGGCCGGGCCGGCCGGGCCGGACGGACCAGCCGAGCCTGGCCGACCAGTCCGGCGCCGCCTGGCGGCAACGTGCGACCGTGCTCGGCGGGCTGACCGGCGGATTCGTCGTCGTGGCCGCCGCGTCGTTGCTGCCGTGGGGGACTGCGATGTTCGGCCCGGGGCTGCACGCGGGAAGCTTCACCTCGATCGGGTCGCCGTGGCGGCTGGTTCGTTCCGGACTCAGGCAGCTGGTCGGCGAAAGCGCGGCCGAGACCGTGGTCAAGGCCGGGGCTGTGCTGCTGGCCGTCGCGCTGCTCGTGCTGCTGCTGCGGTACTTCTGGAGTGCCAGCGACCAGCTGATCGCGCCCGGTGCGTTCGCCGTGGTCTTCGCCTGGCTGCTGGCCTGGCCGTATGTCCTGCCCTGGTACGACGGCCTGGGCTGGGCCATGCTCGCACTGCTGCCGGCCTCCCGGCTCGACTGGCTATTGCTGGCCAGGACTGCGGCGCTCGCGATCGGTTACCTGCCGGCCCGCGCCACCGGCATCGTCGTGCCCGGCGGACTGCGCTGGCTGGAGACGGTCGTCAGGACGGCGATAACGCCCGCAGCGCTGTTCGCCGTCCTGATCGTGGCTGTCGTGTGGCTCTGGCCAAGTACCCAGCCACGGACGGTGACGCCGTGAGCCCCGCCCGATCGACGGCCAAGCCAGCCGCCGGGACCGGAGCCGGCCGGTGTGCTTACCTCGGACCGCGCGGCACGTTCTGCGAGCAGGCGGTCAGCGCTCTGCATCCCGATGGGCGGCGCAAACTCATTCCGTGTGCGTCCATCGAGGCGACCCTGGACGCGGTTCGCGCTGGCACCGCGGACTCCGGGGTTGTCCCGATCGAGAGCTCGGTCGAAGGCGGGGTCAATGCCACCCTCGACGAACTGGCCGCCGGGCCGCCGCTGGTGATCCGCGCCGAGGTGCTTGTTCCGGTGGAATTCGCGCTGCTCGCCAGGCCGGGAACGGCACTGGCGGACATCAAGTGCGTCGGCGGCCATCCGGTAGCGCAGCCGCAGTGTCGGCAGTGGCTAGCCGAGCACCTGCCCGACGCCGCATGGCGGCAGGCGCTGTCCAACGCCGATGCGGCCAGGCTGGTCGCGGACGGGGAGCTCGACGCGGCGCTGGCCGGGAGTTTCGCCGCGCGGCATTACCGGCTCACCGTGCTGGCCGCCGGGATCGGCGACAAGGCCGGTGCGGTGACCAGATTCGTGGCGGTCAGCCCGCCTAGTCCTCCGCCCGCGGCGACGGGCGCAGATCGGACCTCGGTGGTCGCCTTTCTCGCCGACGATCATCCGGGCGCGCTGATGGACATCCTCAGCCAGTTCGCCGTGCGCGGCGTGAACCTGACCAGGATCGAGTCCAGGCCGACCGGGGACGGCATCGGGCGGTACTGCTTCTTCATCGACTGCGAAGGGCACATCAGCCAGGCCAAGGTCGGCGAGGCGCTGATGGGCCTGCGCCGGACCTGCAGCGATGTGCGATTCCTGGGCAGCTACGCCAGAGCCGGCAGCGTCTGGCCGCAGCGGCCAGCGTCGGCCGATCCGGCGCTCGCCGATGCCGAGCGGACTGATGCCGAGCGGACTGAGGCCGAGTTCGCTGAGGCCGCTTCGTGGCTAGGCCGGATCCGCTCAGGCCGCAGCTAGCCCGCTGAGTGGTCGCGTCACAGGTAGGGGCCCGAGGCGCGCTGCTGCTGCTGGAGCTCATCAGGTCCTGGCAGCGCGCCAGGCGGCAGCGCCCTGCGCATCTGCTCCAGTTGTGCCCGCGCCGCCATCTGCTGGGCGAACAACGTGGTCTGGATCCCGTGGAACAGGCCCTCCAGCCAGCCGACCAGCTGCGCTTGCGCAACTCTCAGCTCGGACTCGCTCGGCAGTTCGTCCTCGGCGAACGGCAGCGACAGCCGCTCCAGCTCCTCGACCAGCTCTGGCGCCAGCCCGTCCTCAAGCTCCTTGATCGAGCTGGTGTGGATCTCCTTCAGCCTGGCCCGGCTCTTCTCGTCCAGGGGGGCTGCCCTGACCTCTTCGAGCAGCTGGCGGATCATGCTGCCGACCCGCATCACCTTGGCTGGCTGCTCCACCATCTCAGTGACCGGGCGCTCACTGCCCATGTCCGCCTGGTCGGTCTCGACGGCGACTCCGTCTGGTCCCACCACCACGACCTTGGCGAGTGGCTCGGCGCCGGGCTCCCTCTCGTCACTCATGCCCCTAGTCTGTCGGGATCCGGGCAGTGATGCATCACCGGGGCTGGGTGTGTTATGTAGCAAGCAAGATCTTCCCAACGTGATCACCGGTCTCCATCAGCCGGTGTGCCTCCGGCGCCGCGGCGAGCGGCAGGATGGTGTCGATCACCGGGCGGACCCGCCCTGCGCTGATCAGCGGCCATACCTGGTCCCGGACGCTGGCGACGATTGCGGCCTTCTGGTCTGCCGGTCTGGCGCGCAGCGAGGTCGCGTGCACGCTGGCCCGCTTGCGCAGCAGCTGGTTCAGGTCAAGCTCCGCCCGGCTGCCGCCCTGCATGCCGATGACCACCAGCCGGCCGCCCGCGGCCAGCGCCGTGACGTTCCGCTGCAGGTAGGCGGCACCCATGATGTCCAGGATGATGTCGGCTCCCCGGCCGCCGGTGAATTCGCTGACTACCTCGACGAAATCCTCATCGCGGTAGGAGATCGCCAGGTCGCAGCCAAGCTGGCGACAGCGCTCCAGCTTGGCCGGTGAACCGGCAGTGCAGACCACCCGAGCACCGAGCGCGTGACCGAGCTGGATCGCCATCGTCCCGATCCCGCTCGCTCCGCCGTGCACCAGCAGCGTCTCACCTGCGGCCAGACCGGCAAGCAGGACCACGTTGGAATACACGGTGCAGGCAACCTCGGGCAGCCCGGCCGCATCGGCCAGGCTCACGCCGTCCGGCACGGGCAGGACCTGACCCGCTGGCACCGCGACCTGCTCGGCGTAGCCGCCGCCGGCCAGCAGTGCGCACACCTCGTCCCCGACCTGCCAGCCGGTGACGTCCTGGCCGAGTGAGTGGATCCGGCCCGAGCACTCGAGCCCCGGGTAGGGTGGCGCACCGGGTGGCGGCGGATAAAGGCCCTGGCGCTGCAGCAGATCGGCCCTGTTCACTCCGCCTGCGGTGATGTCGATCAGCACTTCGCCGGCTGCCGGGATGGGATCGGGGACCTCGGTGATCTGCAGGACCTCTGGTCCGCCGGGCGATGTGATCGTGATAGCGCGCATATGTCTGGCTCCGCTGCGATTCGTTTCGTCTGCATGCAATTGCGCGGCCTCTTGACCTAGGCTCAGCCACAACCGCGATCCTGCCTGCAGGGCGGGGGCGACATTTTCCGCCAGATCACGAGCCGAGGGGTCGAGCGTGTCCAAGGACCATACCGATCATCGCGGATCCGGCGTCCTTCCGTTCAGCCTGGACGGATCGTTAGGGCAGCCCGGCCTCGATGACCGAACCGATCATCGCGGATCCGGCGTCCTTCCGTTCAGCCTGGACGGATCGTTAGGGCAGCCCGGCGCCGAGGCGCAGGCGGTCGGCGAGTCGTTCAGATTCGACGGCGGCCGTGAGCCGAGTCCGTTTGGAGCAGTGGAGTTCTTCCTGCCCGATGATCCGCCTGATAAGCCGGCGAGCTCACCGGGGTGGTGCCGGCCGGAGCCTGCCAGGCCGCGGGATGCTCGGCCGGAGCCTGCCAGGCCGCAAGATGGGCCGCGGTACGCCCGGCCGCAGGGTGGGCAGCCGAGCTCGCCGGGGTGGGATCAGCCGGGCCCTGCCCGGCCGCCGTTCGCTGCGCCGCATGGCGCTGCGGCGCGGTCCGCTGTCGCGCAGTCCACTGGGCCGCTGCGTGCCGGGACGCTGCCCGACTGGCCGGGGTCGGACTCCCGCGGCTGGTCGGACCCGGCTGCGGAGCCGGATGACTGGCCCGAGGTGGCAGTGCAGGCTGCGAGTCATCCCGACTCTGCGCATCGTCGTGCGCCGGAATCGCAGTCACGTGATCGTGGCGGTGCCTCGCCGTCGGGGTGGCGCCGCGCGATCTTCCAAGCGACTGGCGGCGTGGTCAGAATGCCGCCGGGGACTGAGCCGCGCAGGCGCGACCTGATCAGCCGGGTCAGGGCGCCAGTCGCCGGCGGCCATCACCGGGTGGTGGTGATGAGCCTCAAGGGCGGTGTCGGCAAGACCACAACCACAGTTGGCCTGGGGTCAACCCTGGCCTCGCTGCGCGACGACCGGATCATCGCCGTGGACGCCAACCCTGACCACGGCACGCTGTCCGACAAGGTGGCACTGGAGACCGCAGTGACCATTCGCGACCTGCTCATCGAGCGAGACCAGATCCGCAGTTACACCGACATGCGTGCCTATACCTCTCAGTCAGCCAGCGGGCTTGAGGTGCTCGCCGCAGAACGGGACCTGGCGGCATCGGCAGCATTCCGCGTCGAGGACTACCCCGCGGTCTGCGAGGTTCTGCGGAACTACTACTCGATCAGCCTGACCGACTGCGGGACCGGTCTGCTGCATCCAGTCATGACCGAGGTGCTGCGGCTGGCCGATCAGATCGTGCTCGCCAGCACGCCGGCGATCGACAGCGCCCGCAGCGCGGGCGCGACACTCGACTGGCTCGCCGTGCACGGTTACGGTGACCTGGCCAGCGACGCCGTGCTTGTGCTCTGCGCCGTTCGCCCGCGATCACGCAGCACGGTGAGCCTGGACCTGCTGGAAGAGCACTTCGCCGCACGGTGCCGCGCGGTCGCGAAGATCCCTTATGACGTTCGCCTTGACGAGGGCGCCGAGGTCGAGCTTGATCAGCTCAGCGGCCGGACCGCCGCCGCGTTCCTCGAACTCGCCGCTCTGGTCGCCGACGGCTTCGGCATTCAACGGCGAGCGCCTCGTAACTACCCGGAGGGTCGGCGGAATCGATGAAGCGTCGGCGAGACCCGATGAGAGGTCGGCTGTGTTCGGCCCAAAGCCGTCAGCTCTCGGCCCGCAAGGGAATCCGCTGTCGGCGAGAAACTCCGGGCGGTGCGGCACAAGTTGGTAACCTTGTTGACATGGCTGTGAAGACGTTCAGTATCAGCATGGACGAGCGCACCTACCGGCAGGCTAAGGCAGCTGCGGATCAGGCCGGACTGCCGATGTCTGCGTGGATGTCCAGGTCAGCCAGGGAGAAAGTGCAGCGGGATGCCGCTGCGACGGTGGCCGAACTGGATCGCGGTACCGGTCAGGCCTGGGCCGCCTGGGCGGAGGCGAGCGAGCGGGACTTCAATACCCCGGAGGCAGGGAAGGGCGCTGCGTGAATCGCGGCGACGTCTATACCCACAAGGGACTTGTGCGCGCCGGGTATGTGGTCATTGTCAGCAACGACGGCTTCAGCGCGATCACCGGTCACCCGGTGGTGGTGCGGGTCAGCGATCGTCCTGACCTTACAGAGACTCCCTATGTCGTCGCTCTGACCAGCGATGACCGCGTATCGGGACATCTGGAGTCCTACTCCGTGCTCCGAGTGCGCCGCGACCGGCTTGGCGCCGACCCGGTCGGCCGGGTGTCGGCCGATACCCTGCGCAAGCTTGACGACGCGCTGTCCCTCCTCTTCGACCACGGTGCATAGCTGTCTTCGACCACGGCGCATAGCCGTCCTCCACCGCTGCGCATACGGCCCGGCGGCTGTTGGCGGGCACGAATCAGGGTCTATCTTTGCCACTAAGTCAGTGAAAAGATGGCCTTAGGCGGTCAAATCACCGGTTCGTGTCTCGCCAAGACCATGCGCCGCCTTCGGGGCGAGAACTCGTTCGACCCTGGAGTGCGCCATGCTCGTCGCCATCGCCCTGCGAGCTCTGCTTAGCTTCGCCTTGACGAGCACCGTGATCTCGGGGTCTGCGGCAGGCATCCAGCGGCAGCCGGCCGATCGGCCCCGAGCGCTCGACGTTGCGGCGGCGAGCTGCCCGGCGGCACCGTACGGGCCGAATTACTACGCTCCAGGCCGCGTCAAGACGGTAGCTCTGACGTTCGACGACGGACCCGGCAAGACCACGTCGAAGATCATGTCGATCCTGCGGGCTTACCACGTGCCGGCCACGTTCTTCAATATAGGCAGGAACGAGGCGGGCGACCGCCGGTTGGTGCGGGCGGAGGCTAGGGCAGGTTACGCGGTGGGCAATCACACCTGGGACCACCCGGACATGACGCGGCTATCCGCCGCCCAGCAGGCCGCCGAGATGGACCGCACCAGCGCGGAACAGCAGGCGATTACCGGATCCAAGCCATGCGTCTTCCGGCCGCCTTACGGCAGCTACAACACAACCACGCTGCGGCTGGCGCAGCGCCGCCACATGGCAGTGTGGCTCTGGTCGGTAGACACCGAGGACTGGGAGGCCAATGGCTCGGCTGCCCCCTACTGGGTGAACCGCATCATCCGGCTGGCCGAGGAGGAGGGCGGGGTATTGCGCCACCCGGTCGTGCTGATGCACAACCAGCCCACCGGCAACCCGGCGACGGCACTCGCCCTGCCGACGATCATCAGGTTCTTCCGCAGCCGCGGTTACCGTTTCGTCGAGCTGTGAGCATGCCGCCAACCGCCCGGCGAATCTAGATGAAGTCGGCGAACTCGCGCAGCAGGGCGGATCTGGATTTGGCCCCGATCACCTGCTTGACCACCTCACCGCCGGAGAAGACGTTCAGCGTCGGGATCAGCATGATCCCGTACTTCAGCGCGGTCTGCGGGTTCTCTTCGGTGTTGAGCTTGACCACGTCGATCTTGTCGGCGTGTTCCTCGGCGATTGCCTCAAGCACCGGGCCCAGCTGCCGGCACGGGCCGCACCACTGCGCCCAGTACTCCACGATGACCGGCTTCGGATTCCTCAGCACATCGATCTCGAAGCTCTCATCGGTCACGGTCTTGACTGTTCCCATAGCCACCACTCCTTCCGCTGGATCCGGCTCGGACCCAGCCATCGCCAGTGCCCACCGGTGATGAACCGTTATGCCGGTGCTCACAGCGGTTCCCCCAGGTGCAGAGCCAGGCAGTCGTCACCGTTGCCGTGCTCGCAGACCTGGACCAGGCGGCGCAGCCGACACTGGAGCAGCCTGAGATCCCTGACCTGTTCGTCGATGGCGCCGAGCTTGGCCTGGGCCGCCCGGACGATATCGTCGGTGCAACGAGTTTCGATCGGCCCGAAGGCCAGCCGCCATCGGTCCGCCTCGGAGTACTCACGGAAGCTGGAACTCTGGCGCTCGGGCAACCCCAGCAATCCGCGACGCTGATAGAAACGCACAGTCTCGACGCCGACCCCCTCGGCGGCGGCGAGCTTCCCGATCGTCAGCCCAGCCATGTGCTACAAGCTAGCGGCCGTACTCCGGTACGGAGTCAACAGACCTGATCAAGGGTGTTGTGCAACGAACCGGGCATTGCGTTCGACGAAGCGCAGCCGGTATCCGGCGTCGAGTGCCAGAGCAGGTGGCGCTGATCCTCAGGCCGGGGTTCGGAGCCGCGAGGACTCAGCACTCAGGGCCGCGCTGCGTCAGGTCGCGTAAATGTAGATGCCGTCCCCGACAGTGCCCTGCGGCGACACCGTGTCGCCGACCGCCGGGGGGCCAGTAAGGCCCGTCCCGGCGAAACCGCAGTAGACCGGAGGCACGGCGACGACACCACCCTCGGGCTTGACGCCGGAGCTGCCCACGGTCGGCATCGTGCCCGCGGACTCGGCGACCATGAAACCAAGCCAGTACGCACCCGTCACCGGAGGGGTATACGGCGCCGAGAGCGGAATGCTGGCGATGCTGTTGACCGCCCCCCAGGTGGTGGAGGCATCAGCCTGGTCAGCCGACGAGGCGACTACCTTGCCTGAGGCGACGCTGACGATGTTCACGAAGCCATGCGTCCCGCCTGTCTTGGCAGTCCCGGTCACCCACATGTTGATGTTGGTGACCGGCAGCCCGGCGACCAGGCGCACCAGGCGGTAGTAGGCCGTTCCGCTGGCCGGGGCAAACGAGCCAGTAATCTGCTGACGATCGTGACTGGTCGCCAGGCACCCGGTCGGCTGCAGCGGCAGGATCGGGTCGACGGGCAGGAACTTCGGCGACGCGGTCGCCTGGAGCGTCACGCCGGGGGTGTAGACCACGGTGCCCCTACCCTGGCCGTGGCCGAACGACGTGGACGCGCTGATGGTGACCACTCCGGCGCTGCCGTCGTTGTAGATCCCCTGAGTGGCACCGATATAGCAGCCGCCGGTGACGGTGATGTTCGTTGTCTCGGCACGGTTGTTGATGAACGCCATCCCGTATTCCGGGGTATTGTTCCCGCCGCCGCCATCAGGCAGACCGGGATACGTCTGGCAGCCGATGAAGTTGACCGGGCCGAAGTAGCCGTCCACGCAGTACCCGGCGAACCCGGCGGATACCGACGATGCGCCAGATCGCCGCACGAACCCGCCGATGACATTGACCGGCGGGTTGGACGATCCCGTACTCGTGATGAAGAAACCGTGCCGCCCCCCGGCGTCCACGGTGCAGCCCTCGAAGGTAATACCGCCCGCATCCGGGTTCGAGTTATTGTAGCTGGCCTTATAACTGAAGCCATGCCCGTTCCCGGAATGCTCTCCGTGGCACTGGTTGAACAGCGAGTCGAAGCTGTCGAGTATCTGCCAGGCATCTCCGTTATTGCTGTAGGAAGAGCAGTACAGCCATTCGGAGTCTGAGCTGCGCAGCTGGAATCCGCCAGCCGATGTGCTGGCGTTCGTACCGCAGCCGCGGATGCCGACATTGAAGCCGCGGATATGACCGGAACCCTTGGGAACCGAGAACCCCCATCCGGTCATCGCATGGATCAGGACGTTCTGGAAGATCGCCCGGCCGACCACGGCGCTGCCACTGTAGACGCAGATGCCCTGCACGTTCGATGTCAAAGGCAGGCTTGTCCCCTGGATCATGAGGTTGAGCACATGCAGCTCTTCCGAGGGTGTGGCGTATCCACCGGTGACCTGATCGACCAGCAGGATCGCAGCGGCGATCGGCCAGGTGCCTGCGGAGAATCCCGCCACCGGCTCGAGCACGGTGCCGCAGCTGACGCCGCCGATCAATCCCGAACTGGCCACGCCCTGCAGTGCCTGAAACGGAGGGATGACGATCGGCTCGTTGATGTAGAAGGTGCCGGCCCCAAGCTGAGTAGTGGCGCCGAACCCCTGCAGACGCAGCGCACCGTTGATGTTCGCCGTGTCAGTCGCGCCGGTAGTGTCGCCCGACGGGGCGATCGCTGTCGCGACATTGAGCCCAGACGTCGCGCGGGCCGGGCTCTCCTGCGGTCCTGGCCCCATCGTCGTCGCCATGGTGGTTACCTCCGCATCAGGTCGCTCCGCACCTTTTGAGACGGCACGGGACCATTCTCCTTTACGTGTATCCCGTGCGGCTACCTGGTGAATGAACAGACCGGAGATCGTCAGCAGTGCGTACCGGGCTGGTGCGGCAACTTCTACCCCCAACCACATGGTTGAGGAACCGGACGGGATGGACGCGGTGTTCCACGCACTCGCCTACGGCGCTCGGCGCGGCATGCTGGGCCGGCTCGCCGACGACCGAGCTGACTGTCGGCGAGCTGGCCGCGCCGCTGACGATGTCGCTGGCAGCAGCGTCGAAATGGCTGTCGATCAGGCGGCGTGATGACCATCTCGATCGGTACGAACGGGAGCGGCTGACCGAAGCCGATCGGCCGCCCGGCAGGAATCGAACCGGTGCGACAACCGCGGGGGGGGGGGGTGTGACCTCGATGGCGGCGGTGACTGAGCCAGCCTGGAAACGGCGCGCGGAGCGAACATAGTCGCCGCCCCGCGCGTGCCGTATCTCCAGGTGCAAGGACTCACCAAATGACTACTGAAATTGCCTTAGCGTCGGACTAGCGTCCAACGGAACACGCCGTCGGATGACGAGTCGGCCGAAATTGGTCGTCAACTTTGAAGCAAGTCGTCGAAGTCGCCTTGCCTAACCCCTTCGACGAACGCTCGCCATTCACTGCCGCTGTAGGCGAGCACAGGGCCGTCTGGATTCTTCGAGTCTCCGATGACGATCAGGTCGCCGTTTGAAGCGACGCGGACGCATGCTCCGCCGTTGCATCGTCTCGCGACGCGCCAGGACAACTGACCAAGAGTCGCTGGCTGGGGTGATGTCATTATCGTTCCTTCCTTGTATATTCCATGGATTTGACGTGAATAAAGAGTGCTAGAACCTAATCGGTATACGTTGCCCTGATCTTGGCGATCAGATTCGTCGAGTCCCTCGGGCTCAGCGCCGTGTCCCGCAGATACTCAAGTGCTTCCCGGTATCGCTCGATCTCAGCCGGGCGCTCCTGGTAAAGATTGCTGAAAAGTCCTTCCACGAAAACGACGGCACCCTGCCGGGAGCCTCCGCCGAATTCCAGGAAATCGAAATTACTATCTATACTGCCGTATTCGCCGACATCGAATGGGATGACCTGGACGGCGGCCTTGCCGTCGGCGGCGCATTGCAGGACCTTGTCCAGTTGGGTCCGCGTGACCGCGGGCCCGCCCACCCGACGGTGCAGAACGGCCTCATCTAGCAGGGCCCGATAGCGCGGCGGAGCCGCTCGCTCCAGCAACTGCTGGCGACGCAATCTGGCCTCTACCCGCTGATCGAGAATCTTGGGGTCGATCTTCGGCGCGATGCCTTTGATGATCGCCCGGGCATAGTCGGCCGTCTGCAGCAGCGGTGGCACGTAGTACATGGAAAACGATGTGATGGCTGCGGCTTCCTGCTCCAAGCCGATGTACGGGGAGAGATTCAGGTCGTCATACTGGGTCCACCAGCCTGGCTCCCGCGCTTGCCTGGCGAGGCTCATCAGGTCATCGGCGTCCGCCTGATCGGTGACGCCGTAGATGCGGCAGAGGTCCCGCACATCGCGAAGGCTGGCTCTGCGCGCTCCGGTTTCCAGGCGGCTGATCTTCGTGGCCGAGCACAGTAGTTGCTCCGCGACGTCCTCGACCGTCAGGCCGAGGACGTTGCGTAGCTCGCGCAGACGCATGCCAAGTTCGCGCTGACGCACGGTCGGGTTCGCGCCTTCCGGTCCTGCACGTGATTGAGCGGTTCGTCCGCCTGAAGACAGACGACTATCGCCTTCGGCACTTGCCACGGCGCATGATCGTACACCTTCGGTGCCTCTCATCGGGCGATCACGTCCCGGCTCCTTGCTGGCATCTTCGGCGGCACCCAATTGGCTGCCATCACAGGCGTCCTGAACAGGGTCGTCTCTCACATCTATGGCTCCGGCCAGAAGGCCGACGCGTCCCGCCGCCCTGCGGGAGCCCCGGCTGGACCTTGAAGGTCCAAGC
This sequence comes from uncultured Actinomycetota bacterium, assembly GCA_963850875.1. Lineage (GTDB taxonomy): Bacteria > Actinomycetota > Actinomycetes > Streptosporangiales > Streptosporangiaceae > Chersky-822. Next base: position 223,626 of record CAWKNA010000001.1, on the reverse strand, counting down.
GTAATGGTAAGTGCCAATGGGTATAGCCGTTGGCAAGTGCCAAAAACTGTGGGACGGTGATGACAGACGGCTGATCGGACGTCCGCCGCTGGCGAGTTAAGAAAGGAGGCACGGTCGCCGACAGGTGAAGGCAGCGCGTGGCACGACGGAAGGAGACATTAGGTGCGCGAGTCCCTGAAGCCCGGTGACGCTGGGGACTGCGAACAGCGATCACGCTCACACGCAAAGCACGGTCGATGTAGGCGCATCGACCGTGCCGTCACCGAACGCAGTCCAGGAAGGGCAGGGCTCAGTGTTGAGGATCATGTTACACACCCCTCGAGCGGATGCAATCCTGCACCGCGAGCGGCGCGGCGACATGCCCCGGCCTGGCCCAGTTGGCTGGCAGCAGCCGCAAGGAGGAGGCATGTTTGCCGTTCAGAGAACCACTCAGGACCTTGAGTCCGTCAGAACAGCCATCTTGTTGCTCGCCGTCGCGCTGGTGATCTTCTGGCGCGCGGCGATCAAGTTCGTGATCATGATTCTGGCCATAGCAGTCGTCATACTGCTTGGCTCCGGCGTGTTCGTGCTCCTGCAGAGCATGCCACACGCGACGAGGTAGCGGTGGCCTGCCGGTCGGCTCGCTCATGGGTTAACCGAATGGGGCGACCGATCGGCAGGGCTGACGGACGCCGCACCCGGCGGCTAGTTGCCTGCTGGAGTTTGTTCAGCTCTATTCCGCTGATCAAGTGGTGCTTGGTCGGCGGGCTATTCCGACGATCATGGGTCTCTCGATCATGGGGGCCTTGGGCACCTCGCCGCTACGGGCCGATTCCACGCTCAGCGGCGACTCGTTGATCTCTCGGAGCGTATCCCGGTTCGGGTGGCAGCCCAGGAGTGAGTACGGGAACGGCATCTTGTCCTGCTTAGCGGCGATCTGCGGATCGGCGGACCGGACGTGCTCGAGGAACAGTAACTGTCCGCCCGGGGTCAGAACCCGTGCGATCTCCGCAAGTGCCTGCTGCTCGTCCGCGACACTGCATAGCACGAAGGTGGCTACGGCCGTGTCGAACGATGCGTCGGGGAATGGCAGATGCTCGGCCGTTGCCGCCACGACCTCAGCGCTGCGCCATAGCTCGGCGGCACGCCTGCGGAGCCGGCGTGTCATGCCAGCTTCGGGTTCGGTCAGCACAAGCCGGGTGACGGTCGGCGGGTAGTGCCGCAGGTTGAGTCCGGTAGCCGCGCCGATCTCGATTGTGGCGCCGGTCGCACAAGCGAGCAGTTCGGTCCGCTGTCCGGCTAGCCCGGCTCGTTCAGACGGCCCACTAATGACGTCGCAAGTTAGCGCGTAGAACCGCCGGAACAGGCGTCTTAACATGATCAACTCCTAGTCTCGCCCGCTCTCAGGACGCGGGTCGCTAGCCGACCCGCCGAGCGCGAAGGAGACTCAAGTACCGCGAGCGAGGAAGTCTGGCCTGGCCAGCCGTCGTCATCAACCAGCCACTCCGAGAGCAGCAATCCGCGGATTAGATCCCGACCTCACAACCTTAAGATGACCCGGCGGACGCCTCGCAACACCTATCGAGCCCATTTCGAGGCGGACCTGCGGGCCTTGGGGGGCGTCGAGCAGGCCGCAGGTGAGTCAGGTCGGATCAGCAAGACGCGGACCAGTGCCGTGCCAGCGAGTGAGTCACCGAGGCGATGAGGACCTCCTTGACCGATTCCTTCCTGCGTGCGTCGCACAGCAGAACCGGAACGTCGGGATCGAGGTCCAGGGCATCGCGGATATCCACCGGGTCATACTCCGGGGCTCCGTCAAAGCAGTTGGCCGCGACTATGAAGGGCGTTTCCCGGCGCTCGAAGTAGTCGACCGATGCGAAGCAGTCGACAAGTCTCCTGGTGTCTGCGAGCACCACCGCGCCGAGCGCCCCGAGAGCAAGTTCATCCCACATGAACCAGAAGCGCTCCTGGCCGGGGGTCCCGAACAGGTAAAGCACGACGCCGCGTGGAAAGGTGATCCGGCCGAAGTCCATGGCTACCGTCGTCGTCGTCTTGTGCTCCACGGCCGCGACATCGTCGACGCCGACTCCAACGTCGGTGAGTTCTTCCTCGGTGCGCAACGGCCGGATTTCGCTGATCGTGCCCACGAGCGTGGTCTTGCCAACACCGAAACCACCTGCGATGAGAATCTTGGTAAACACCGGTGGGTCCTCCGCTCCCACCGTTGGATTAGAGAGCCCGGAGTCCATCGAGCACGCTCCTCAATACGCTCTCCTGCGGAACGCTCCGCCTTGTGGTACTGACCACGCTGACCAGCCCGTGCTCGCACAGGTCGCCAAGCAGCACCCGAACCACGCCAAGCGGCAAGTCAATCTCGGACGCGAGATCTGCCACCGCTGCCGGCGCCCGGCACAGGTCAAGGAGCCGTCTGTGCTCGGGCCCGAGCCCGCGCGTGCTCATGGCCGAGGAACTAACCGCGGCCACCACGTCGATCAGGCCAAGCGTCGCGCCGGGCGGGCGACTACGGCCTCGGGTCAGTGCGTACGACCGAACGACCGGACCCGCGTCCCGGTCGAGCCACATTTCGCCGCCAGAGGTCATCCCGAGGGCCCTTCCGCGGCGGCGGTGCCATCACGCGGCAGCACGACTGCCTGGCTTATCCCCTCGACCCAGCTGACCAGGTCGTCAAATACCCAGTTCATGGTTCCGGCGGAGCCGCCCTGCTCCATCATGTGCCCTCTCGGTCCTCCGGCGTGGCTGCCTGCTCCGGGCCGCCGACCGGTGTGCGAGGGTCATCCGATTCGGTGGGCTCGGTGCTACCGCGCAGCCAACCGTGCAGGAGCGATTCGACCAGAGCACGGTTTTCCACCGGGGTGCGCGGCTGGGTAGAGTCCGGTAGCGCCGCTTGGCCGACCGGAGGCGGAACGGTGTCCTTGAGCTGAGGCGCGATGCTGGCCTGGCGCACCCGTCGTGGCAGCAGCGGCTGGGCGCTAGGCAGGGGGGTAGCCACGTCCGCCTGATCACTCAGCTGCCAGCCTGCGATCTCGGCGGCAGGGCTGAATGCAGTGGTAGTAGGCATCGCACTATCAAAATCGGCGGAAGCCGGCACCGGAGCCGTTGGCCACGGACCATGCTCAGTACCGATTCCGAGTTCGAGGTGAGTGGACGCATGGTTTGCGGCGTCGATATGGGGCGTGGTTCCGGTCGGCAGCGGCAGGTCGCCGGAGAAGGCGGGCAGCTCGTCCTGCACCACCACGATCGCGGCAGGCAACAGCACGATCGCCGTAGTCCCGCCGTACGGCGACGGGCGCAATGTGATCTTGATGCTGTGCTTTGCCGCGAGTCGGGCGACGACGAACAAGCCGAGCTGGTCACTGTCGGCCAGGTCGAACTCGGGCGGGTTCGCGAGCCGCTCGTTCGCTGCGGCCAGTTCGGCCTCGCTGATCCCGATCCCGCGATCTTCCACCTCAACCACGAAGCCGTTTGCAACTCGCTCAGCCCTGACGGTGACCTCGGTGTTGACCGGGGAGTAGGTCGTGGCGTTCTCGATCAGCTCGGCGAGCAGGTGGATCACATCAGCCACAGCAGCACCGGCTATCGCGTCGCCGGATTCCTTGATCACAGTGACTCTTGCGTAGTCCTCCACCTCGGCGATTGCGCCGCGCAGGACGTCGATAACCGGCACCGGCACCCGCCAGCCGCGTCCAGGTGCCGCGCCGGAAAGAATGATCAGGCCTTCCGCGTGCCTGCGCATGCGAGTGGTGAGGTGGTCAAGCTGGAACAGCTCGGCCAGGGTGTCGGGCTCCGCCGTCCTGCGCTCCATTGCGTCGAGCAAGGCGAGCTGCCGGTGCAGCAGGGATTGGCTGCGCCAGGCGAGGTTGCGGAAGACCTGGCTGACTCCCATCCGGAGCCTGGCCTGCCCCACAGCCGCCTCGACCGCCGTCCGCTGGACCGACGCGAACGCCTCAGCCACCTGCGCGGTCTCTGCGATCCGTCCGGCAGCTGGCAGCGTCGCCTCCGCGGCAACGTCGACCTCCTCGCCTCGGCTCAGCCGTGCTACCAGCCGCGGCAGACGGTCCGTCGCCAGCTCCAGGGCGGCGCTCTGCAGGCCGGTTAGCTCCCGGCTGATCCGCCTGCCGAACCGCGCCATCAGATAGACGGACAGTGCCACGGCGACCAGCCCGGCTCCGCCCGCCAGCCCGACCACAAGCAGCAACCGGTCGCCGACCTGGGTGCCTTGGCTGGTCAGCGCCAGCCGGTCCTGTACCTCAGCGGCTTGGTACTGCTTGAACAACGGGATGACGGCAGCGCCAAACACGAGCGGATTAACGGGTATCGGGCCCTTGCTGCCAATGCTGTCGATGACCTGGTTCTCTATGGTCGCGAAGCTCTGGTATGCCGCCGAGGCATTGGCACGCTGGTAGCCGGAGCCCAGGCTGGGTTCCAGCTGTCTCAGGGCGTCAGCCATCAGCAGCCGCTGGTTGGCCACGGTCTGCGCGAACAGCTGGCGCTCTGCCGTGCTCATCTGCCCGCCTGCCGACAGGGCGCCGCTGATCAGCGTGATCTCGCGATCGGCCATCTCCAGTGCGCGCCCGGCCTCTACGCTCGCCGCCGCCTGCTGAAAGAGAGCCGTGTTATTGACGACGATGAGGTCGCTGTAAAGCCGGAACTGAGCGTCCACGACGGCGGTATACGCATTGAACGCGGCGAGAGCCGACATCCGCCCCGACTCGATCGCGGATCGGATGCCGCCGAGCCCGCCGAGAGCGGCAAGGAAGCTCGCCAGCGCTGGCCGGGCGGACGGCCTGATCAGGCCGGGGCTGGAGTTGACTCCCCTGCGGAACGCGACCGCCGCCACCTCGGTGGCCTTGACCTCCGCGAGCATCGCACCTTCTGACATCCGGCGCCCGCTGCTCAGCCAGATGAAGGCTTGCAAGCGCTCCTGTGCCAAGTCGGCACCAAGCGTCTGGGCAGACCCGCCATACAGCTTGTTCTCGCTGCTGAAGTTGTGCTCCTGGATGGCGTTGGAGAGCGTCACGCTGGCGGCGAAACCCCACAGGGCCAGCAATGAGACCAGCGGAACCACGAAGAGCCAGGCGAGCAGTACCCGGATCGGCCGCTGGCTGGCGGCACGCGCGCGGGAAGGCATAACACCGCCCGCCTTGTGTCCGGCCGGTGCCCCGAGCCCGTTCGGCGTAGCCCTAGGCCGGGACCAGCACCATCTGGCGGCATGACGTGTATCACTTGCTGCCCTCCTTCATCGGTTGCCCAGCTTCCCGGCCCCCGGCAGGAAACACGAGCGAAAGGTTGTCGATACCGACCAGCCCGGCTGGCCAGCTAACTCGGGTGCTGGCGTCAGCAGCCAGCTGGTAGTCGGGGATCCGGCGGTGCCATTCCTCCAGCGCTACTCGCATCTCCAGCCGTGCGAGGTGCGCACCGAGACAGCTATGCGGCCCGCCACCGAACGCGAGATGCCGCTCCCTGCGCCCGAAATCGATGCTGTCTGGGTTCGGGTGCTCCGCCGGATCCCGGTTGGCGGCGGCGATTGCCACAGCGACGTGGGAATCCGCGGGTATGACCTGGCCGGCCAACTCGACTTCCTGGGTAGCCACTCGCGGCAGAGTGACGACCGGACCGTCAAAGCGCAGCAGCTCCTCGACCGCGGCCGGGATGATCGCCGGGTCGGCGACGATCTGCCGACGGAGCGATGACTGGCCGGCCAGTACTGCAAATGCCGTGCTCAGCGCGGACGTCACCGTGTCCAGGCCGGCCAGGACGAACAAGAACGACAAGCCGAGCGTCTCCTCGTCGGTGAGCCGGTGCTCGCTGGTATCGGCCAGCAGCTGGCCAAGCAGATCTGTGCCGCCCTGCCGCCGGCGCTCAGCGATATGGCCGACGAGGTACTCGTACAGCTCAGCCGCCAGCTGTATGGCGGCGTCCGAAGGGGGCTCAGCGCCACTTATCCCGACGGCGGCCAGAACGGCGTCCTTCCAGGCGATGAGCTGATCACGGTCCGCGAGCGGGAGGCCGAACAGGGTGAGGAAGACCTGCGCGGGAAGTGGCACAGCGAACTCAGCCACCAGGTCACATCCGCCCCGTCCGATGAAGCCATCGATCAATTCCGCGGCCAGGTCGCGGACCGTGGGCAGCCACCGGGCCGTGCCGCGGACGCTGAAGAACGGACGCAGGATCAGCCGATACCTGGTGTGCTCGGGTGGATCTGCGGCGACGGGGACGATCGGGATGGGACTCCCGAGGGCGTCGAATGCCCGCTTGGATGAGAACAGCGCTGGATGCCGCAGTACGTGCAAAGCGGTTTCGGCGTCTGTAACCAGGTATGCGCCATGCGCATCGCGTACTGCCGGCCCGGCCTCGCGGATGATCTGATAGGCGGCTGTCCGGCTGTCTGCTACGGGCAGCTCCTCCAGGTGCAGCACGCCGCCACGCAAGGGTCTATCGTGCTGTGCCCCGTGTTGCGGTATCCCGGCTGACGGGGCCATCCCGTCGCTGCCCATCGTTTCTGCCCCTGCCTGCTCCCCAGTACGTGATTCGCCAGCGGCTGCGCTGCCACCATGGGCTTCCGTTGACCAAGGATCGTTCAGGGGCGGCCAGGGCCCGCCAGTGTGCATTTAGGATTCGTGCGATTGTCGCTAGTATCCGTAAGCTCCATGGCAGAACGTCGCCTGAAGAGTAACAGCCTGTTAGCCATTCTGTACCGATCTAGCACAAGATCGTGGCTAAGGCCGGGCAGCCCATCCTCGCCACGATCCGCCGATCGGACGTCGATAAGCCGGGGCGCAGCGGTGAGATGCGGGGACAGGACGACCCGGATGTCGCCCGGTGGACAGTATCTTCTCCGCGCAGGCGACTCCTCGGCACGGCGAGGACCAGGTCGGCAAAGGGCTGACCGGCTCCATGGCGGGGCGCCGCGATGGACATCACCATCCCGCGCCAAGGTCCACTCCGGGCATGACAAGGAACGGGGTGCACGGGGTGACCGACAGCCCGTACGACTCAGGCGTGTGGGGGGAAGCCGTAGGCGGTGGCTTTGGCATGGGAGGCTCGACAACGACCAAGGGGATCATCGGCAACGCCGGGGTCACCGGAGCCAATCACGGGAGCGGGCCGGGGGTCATGGGCCAGTCCAACGGAGGGGTCGGTGTTTATGGCGTCGCCTCGAAAGGCGGGGTCGGGGTGCGGGCCGATGGCCCGGTCGGAAGCCTCGCATTGCAGGTGGAAGGGACGGCGTGGTTCAACCGCTCCGGGCTGACGGTTATCTCACCACCTAGTTACGCGACGGTGTTCAGCCCGCCCGGCGGCCTGACGTCCGCCTCGCTAGTGCTCGCGCTCCCGCAGAACCTGACCTCGGGGGTATACGTAGCAGCGGCGGTGCCGAACCCCACCACCGGCACGATCACTATTTACCTGAACACCGCACCCAAGTCGCCCGCATATATTGCCTGGTTCATCGTCAACTGACCCCCGAGACCAGCCGGCTGCAGACTCTCGACCACCGGGAAGCCGGACCCGGACTGCCCGGACTTGTCGGTGGCTGTGCCGCGCTGGCGCGCTCATTCGGGACAATCTGCCAGTGATCCGCTGGCAGATGGGAGGATGGGAGCGATGGACGGCCAGGATTCGCCCGTGCCGGAGCTGGTGCGCGGCACGGTGGTGACGCACCGCCGGCGCTGCGGCAAGCCGGGCTGCCGGTGCGCGGGCGGGGAGCAGTTGCACGAGTCGGTGGTGCTGAGCTACTCGGAGCGGGGCCGGACGAGGTTCGTGATGCTGCCGCCCGGCGAGGTCGCCGCGGTGACCGCCGCGGCCGAGCGGTACCGGGCGGAGAAGGCCCGGCTGGAGCGGCTGGCTGCCGACGGGCTGGCGGCGCTGGTAGCCCGGCTCGGCGCGGCCGGGCGCGGGCGGCGGTGAGCGGGCCGTCCGCCGGGCTGTTCGCCGCTTCGCGGGAGCTGTTCGGCGAGATCACGGGCTGGCTGGACGGGGCCGAGGCGGCCGGGACCGCCGGGTTCGATGAGGCCGGCCGCCGCGACCCGCACCGAAAGCGCACCTGGGTCGCGCTGGTGGACGGCAACAACGCCCAGATCGATGCGATCGCCGCTGAGGCTGCCCGCCGCGGCATCACGGTGCCGATCCTGATCGACTTCGTCCACGTGCTGGAATTATCCACGGGACCAGACGCGCCCTAATCAACGTCTTCAACGATCTTGATGTTCGCTCTTTGTCACCGTTGCTGAAGTCATATCTGCGGGGTTTCAGCAACGATGAGGAGCGAGTGCTCGTGGCTTACTGCCTGGCGGTGCGGCCTGCATCCGGGGAGCGGACATGGACGGTGGTCGACGCGTCGTATGCCACGGTCGGCCCGGTCGAGGAGTGGCTGGAGGCGCATCGTTACCTGTGGTCGCCGAACACGGTCCGCGGGTATGCGACGTCGCTGGCGCAGTGGTGGTCGTTCCTCGAGCAGCGCGACGAGTCGGGGCGGTGGGCGGAAGCCGGGGTCCCGGCCGTTACCGGGTTCTTGTCGTGGCTGCGGAACGGCCGGACGGTCGAGCGCTCGCTGGCCGTGCCGGACGGTGCCCCGTCAGCGGACACGCTGAATGCCCGGCTTGCGGCGCTGATCTCCTTCTACCAGTGGCAGGCCGCTGTTCATGACGTGCCGGTCGCGTCCCGGCTGATGCGGGGACGGCCGGCGCGCGTGCCCTTGCGGGGATTGCTCGCTCACCTCGACGGCCGCCGCGGCCTGGCCCCGACGTCGCTGGTCAAGGTCCGCCGCCGGCGGCGGGACCGTCCTCCGCTGCTGCTGCCGCAGGAGATCCAGGCGATCATCGACGGGTGCGCGTGCTGGGATACGGCGGCGGGAGACTGGAAGGGCAATCTCCGTGATCGCCTGATCTTCTCCGTGCTCGCGGAGACGGGCATGCGCCTGGGCGAGGTGCTGGGCATGACGATCGGCGACTTCGTGATGGGCCTGGGCGGCACCGCTTTTATCGAGGTAACGCCGCGGGAGGGCAACGCGAACGGCGCCCGGGTGAAGATGATGCGTCCCCGGCGCGTTCATGTCGGCGCGGACCTGGAGCGGCTGTTCGCCGACTACCTGACGCACCTGGCCTGCCGGGCTGCGTCGCTTGGCCTGGAGATCACGCCTGATTCCCCGCTGCTGGTCAACCTGGACCGGCCTCCGCTGCTGGCCGCGATGCGGGAGGGCACCGTCCGCGATAAGGTCACGGCGCTGAAGAAGAAGGGAATCGGCCCGCCAGGGTGGACGCCGCACTGGTTCAGGCACTCTCATGCCTCGGCCCTCTTGCTGGCCGGGACGCCGGAATGGGTCGTGTCCCGCCGGGTTGGCCATGCCCACGTTCAGACCACGATCGACCTTTACGGCTGGGTCCGGGAAGACGAGGCCCTGAAGGCGGCGGCGAACTGGAAGACGTACACGTCGGGATGGCGGGCCGGCCATGACGGGTGATGGCGGCACGGCCCGGCTGCGGCTTGTCCCTGCAGATGGCTCCGATCCGGCGGGCCGGCTACTGGCCGATCTGCCTCCCGCGTGGCACGGGGAGGCGATCGGCCCCGGGATCGACGGCTGGGAAACGATCGTCGAAGGCGGCCGGGACCGCCCGATCCGGCTTCCGGGGCTCCCCGCGCGCTTGCGGCACGAGATCGCGTGGATGGCGCACTGGCAGCACCGCGACGGGCTGAAGGTGTCTGTCGATGTCTGCAACCAGCTGGCCTCGATGCTGGCCTGGGCCGATGAGTCCGGCCGGGCGCTGCCGTCGCTGGCCTGGGCCGGCAAACACGATCTCCTGCGACTTCATGGCGTGTGGTTCCACGCCCGGCACGGCCGCCTGCCTGCCGAGTACGACGGGCGCCGCGTCCGCCTTGAGCGCCTGCTCAGCTATCCGCGGCTGGCCCTGGCGGCCCGTCTCCACGACGGGGCCTGGTGGGAAATGGACACCTGGCACCCGCGGTGCGACCCGCGCATTCCCCTGCGCGATCGCGAGCCCTGCCGGTCGGTGGGGTGCTCGCCGGGAGAAGCCCGGCTGCCGTGGGTGAAGAACGCGGTCAAGTGGCACCTCGGCATGCTGCTGGAATCCGGGACGCTGACCTGGTCCACCCTGACCGGCCAGCGGAGCCAGGCCCTGCTCCGCTTCGCGCGCTGGCTGGAGTCCCTGCCCGACCCGGCCGCCGCGGTCGGCGACGTGCAGCGGGCCGGCACCTTCGCAGCTGCCTTCCGGCGCTGGGCCTGCGAGCCCTCGAACCGGACATCGGCCGGGCGCCCGCCCGCCGCGGTCTCAGCCGGGAAGGTCAACCTGGACCTGTGGTCGGTCGCCGGGCTGATGGACTTCCTGGCCGGCCACCGCCAGGAGGCTGCCGAGATCCTCGGCCCGTCGCCCTGGGACAGGCTGACCGACGCGCACCCCGCTATCTGGCTGCGGCAGCGCCCGCGGCTACGGCGCTGCGAGCCCCTCGACGATGAGACCCGTTACGTCGATGATCACGCCTTCGCGCAGGTCACCGCCTGCCTGCCCGTGCTCGGCGAGCCGGCTTCCGGGACAGTCACCGTCACGTCCGGCGGCAGCACGCGCGTACTGCCCGGCCAGGGAGACCCGCAGCTGATGCGGATGCTGCTGCTGCAGATCCTCACCGGCCGCCGCGCCAGCGAGATCTGCCTGTGTCCCTTCGACTGCCTGTCCCCGGCCACGGACAGCGCCATCGAGGCCGCGGAAGGGGACGCCGTCGCCCGCTTCGGCTACGGCCAGAGCAAGATCGACGCAGCGCCCGACACCATCTTCGTCGACGCCGAGACCGTCGCGGTGATCGAGGAACAGCAGCGGTGGCTGCGCGACCGCTTCCCGGGCCGTGACCTTCCTTACCTGTTCCCGCAGCGGCGCGCGAACGCGCACGCCGCCAAGCCGTACGGCAACACGAACTACGGCCGGTCGCTGGCGCTGTTCAGCGAGCTGGCCCAGATCACCGACGCGGCCGGGCACCCGGTCAAGCTCAGCCATACCCACCGTTTCCGGCACACCAAGTTCACCAAGCTCGCGGAGCTGGGGCTGCCCGTCCACGTCCTCCAGCGTTACGCGGGCCACTCGACGCCGACCATGTCGATGCTCTACGTCGCCCGCCGCGACGAGCACGCCGAGCAGGCGTTCCTGGCCACCCGCAAGTTCAGGGCCGACGGCACCCGCGTGGTCTTCTCCCGGGAAGACCACGACGCGCTGCACCTGCTCGACCGCGCAGACCGGTTCCTGCCCAACGGCTACTGCCTGCTGCCGCCCCTGCAGAAGTGCGAGAAGGGCAACGCCTGCTTGACCTGCAGCGTCTTCGTGACCGACGACACCCACCTCGCCGTCCTCCAGCGGCAGCTGGGGCAGACGGCTGAGCTGATCGAGCGGACCACCGCCCAGTTCCTTGAGCGGCACGGCCGCCCCATGCCTGACGGCAATGTCTGGCTCGTCGAGCGCGAGGCCGAGCGCGACGCCCTGGCCAGGCTCCTCGCCACGATGCAGGCCAGCCCCGGCCGGGCTATCCAGGGAGCGGGCAGCCCCAGCAGCCCGGTTCCCGTGTCCATCGACCTCGACCGCCACCGGAAGCCGCACCCGTGACCGACTCACGCCAGCACCGTGTCGATACCCTCCGCCAGGCCGCCCGCCGCAAGTCGGAAGCCAAGACGAAGGCCGCCGAGGCCGCCATCCGCACCCTGGTCAAGCGCGGTGAGCCGATCACCTTCCAGTCCGTTCAGCGCGAAGCCGGGGTTTCCCACGCCTTCCTCTACGGAAACGCCGGCCTTCGTGCGCGGATCGAACGACTGCGCGCCCAGGCCCGCCCGAAACCGCCCCCGCCTGAAGGAGCCGGCAGCGACAACACGATCATCCAGGCGCTGACCAGCCAGGTCACGCACCTCAAGAAGCAGCACCGCGACGAAAGCGCGGCCCTTCGGGCCGCGCTCGAGCAGGCCCACGGGGAGAACCTGGAACTCCGCCGCGAGCTCGCCCGGCTCGGCGGGAACCTGCAACCGTCAACGACGAGTTAACGTCACATCGATCGCAACAACACTCCGACCTGCGAAAACATAGCTCTCACGAGCTGAAACCGTGGATAACTGGACTACTGCTGGAAGGCGGCCTGGTCATTCTTTGACAAGGCAGACCCCGCCGCCGAGGAATGGGTCGCCGCCCAGGCCACTAAGATCCTTGACGGCAAGTCCGAGCAGGTCGCCGCCGGGATCCGCCGCCGCGCCAGCCTGTTCGGCTACTCCCCGGCCGAACGGGCCGGCGCCGACGAGTGCGCCGCTTACCTGAACGCCAAGGCGCCGTTCCTGGACTACCCCGCCGCGCTCGCCGGAGGCTGGCCGATCGCCACCGGGGTCATCGAAGGAGCGTGCAGGCACCTGGTCAAGGACAGGATGGACATCACAGGCGCCCGGTGGGGGCTGGACGGAGCCGAGGCCGTCCTCAAGCTCCGTGCCCTCATCAGCAACGGCGACTTCGGCGAGTACTGGGCATTCCATCTGTGCAAAGAACACCAGCGCATCTACCAAGCCCGCCGCCAGGACGGCGAGACACTCGCCGCATAATCAAACTCACTCCCGGACAGCCGCACCCAAACAGGATGTCACCACAACGCAGGGCGCCTCTGCGCCGTCGTAATGAGCGTGATGCACCATTTCTGGGCAGCCCGTGACGTACCGAGATCTCCGGCTGGGCGCCGTAAGTCAGTTCGATCCGTGGCCGTGCTGGCCGTGCTGGCCGCCTCGGCGCTGACTGGCGTTCTTGTCGTGGCGTGCGCCAGTTCAACGAGCGGCATTCCGGCCTCCCCGGCAGCCCCGACGGCGCCCGCATCCGCCAGCCATCCGACGACCGCCTCTTCGCCGCCGGGCGTGGAAGGAGCATTCGGGCAGCCGTTGCTGATGCCGCAGGTAGCTGTCACGGCTACCGGCCTCTACGTCGCGTGGCAGGTGTCGCGACCCGGGAGCGTGGTGCGCTCCGAGCTAGCCCGCGTCGATGAGGCGTCAGGCCGGGTCGAGGCGGCACGGCGCCTCGGCGCAGCGTTTGAACAGGCCGTCTCGGCCGCGGGCGCGCTCTGGGTGGCGGCCTCGACCGGCTCGACCCCAGCGGCCCAGACGCTCCTGAGGCTGAATCCGGACACTCTCAAGCTGACCGGGCGGTGGCGGGTCGGGACCGGAGGCGGGCAGCCCTGGGCCGCGCAGCTGCTCGTTGTCGCGGGCGGCGGGCTGTGGGCTGCCGGCGGGGACCGTCTGCTGCACCTGTCGCTCCCGGGCGGCAAGATAACTGCCTCGATCGCCCTGCCCGGGGCAGCCAGCTCGGATCTCTCGGCGAACGCCGCCGGGACCATCCTGGTCGTCGGGGAGGCGGACAGCGGCGGCCGCGGCGCCGTCCAGCGACGTGACCCGACGACAGGCGCGCTTCTCGCCTCCCACCCGATGATGGGTGTGAGCCCGCCCGCTGTCGCCGGGCCGATCGGCTCCGCCGTGTGGGTCTCGGAGGCCACCGGGATGATGGGCTACGTCCAGCGGCTCGACGCCGCCACGATGACCGCTGAGGGAAGCGCCTGCAGGGAAGGAGTAACGACCAGCACCTGCGTGGAGGGAACCAACGACATCACGGCCCGCCTCGCCAGCGGACTGCTCTGGATCACCCAGATAGCTGGCGGGAAAGCCCGCAACTACTGCGCCGACCCTTTCACCGGCCGAAAGATCGCGCCCATTGAACTCCCCCAGCCAACCCAAGACGAAGTCCTCGCCATCACACCGCACCGGATCTTCTACGCCTCGCCCGGCCCTGCGGCCGGCCAGTATCTGCGCCAGGAGGCCATCCCAAGCGCCTGCCGGACACGCTGACGGCCGACTCCCCCGCTGAGCCGCGGAAGGGTCCGGGACGGGTCACGCCTGGCCGGCTGGGTAGATCGGGTTCCCGGGAGCCAGCATGCGGGCAGAAGTGCGGGTCCCGTCCCCCCGAACCCGTACGGGCAGACCAGGCACGCATCCCGCAACCCGGCCATACACCCTCAGGCACCCCTCACTCCAGAAGAGCCACACCCATCGTGGTTCGGGGCCCAAGCATGATGCAGGGGTACTGGCAGAACCCGGAAGCCACCAGGCAGGCGATCCGGGACGGCTGGCTGCACACCGGTGATCTGGGCTTCATCGACGCGGAGGGATACCTCCACGTCGTCGACCGGATCAAAGAGATCATCGTGGTCGGCACTTCTAACGTCTCCCCGGCCGACCTCAAAGCGGTCCTCGCTGAATCGCCCGACATCGAAGCCGCGGCGGTCGTCGGGCGGCCGGACGAGGAACTCGGGGAGGTGCCAGTCGCCTTCGTCGTGCCCGCCCCAGGCCGCACCCTCACCCGTGAGCACGTCCTGTCGCTGTTCGAAGGCCGCCTCGCCGCCTACAAGCACCCGCGCGAGGTGATCTTCCTCGATGCCCTCCCTCGCACGTCAGTGGGCAAGCCCGAGAAGAAGGCGCTGCGAGCCTTTGCCTTTCATCACCAGGAGTGACGCATCTCGCTGGGCCAGCAGACGCGCGTCTGCGCTGCCTCCGGTTCTACGATATGTTATCTTTTGACCATTATTGTGAAACCGCGCGGAGGTTCTCATGTCGATCATCACCGGAGATCCGGCCGCAGCGCAAATGGCTGCGCAGGCCGCTCGCCGGTTGCTGGAGGTGGATCAGCTGCTGCCGGAACGGATGGATCAGCCAGCCGGCTGCGGGGTGCGGTTCAACGCCGCCGGACCCGACGGTCAGCTGATCGCGACCGCTGTCTGCGAGCACTGGGCTGGCGAGCCAGGGTCGTTCGACCTCATCTGGGGCGCGGCACGCCGGTACCGGTTCACCCCCGCGATCACCGGGCCCGATGTCGCCGGGGCGCTCGGTCAGCTCCTGAGGCAGTGGCGTGAGCACCTGACCGAACTGCCCGGTGCGGCCGAGGAGGACACGGCCGCGACGGTCAGCTGGCCCAGCCGGGATATCACTGGGATCAGACCTCTGCAGCGCCACGGACTGACGCCCATGGCCGTCATCGCGGCGAGGCCGACCGCGGTTCGCCGCCAAGACGTGCCTTTGGCCGGGCTGCGGCATGCTCCCGCCGGCACCGTCGGCTGCCCAGGTCAATCCGGCCGGCCCGGCATCCGGATCAGGCGCGCCAGGCCCGATGACCTTGACACAGTCGCCGGTCTTGCCGTGGAGGAGATCAGGTTCGACGCGCTTTTCGGTGCGGCCATCGAGCGGCCCGGTGCGCGGGACACCGAGCGGCGCTATGTCGCCGACCTGATGGCCGAACCCGAGCCGTGGACCTGGCTCGCGGAAGCTGACGGTGCCGCGGTCGGTGTCCTCGTCGCGGAGAAACCCGAGAACGCGGGCTGGATCACGTCGACTACCGGCCCGTCGCCTGCCGCCTACCTGACGCAGTTGTTCGTTTTGCCGGACGTGCGCAGCTGCGGAGTCGGCGCGGCACTGACGAGGGAGTTCCACCGCGAGGCCACTGCGGCCGGCGTGCGCGTCACGCTCCTGCACTACGCGCAGGTCAATCCGCTGTCCGTGCCGTTCTGGAGCCATCAGGGCTACCGACCGCTCTGGACATCCTGGGAGGCCTCGCCAGCCAGTGCCTTGCGCTAGGCGACCCGAGCGGTGGCAGGACTTGCGTCCGCGGCGCGCAATCGAATGCGCTGCCCCAGGCGCCACATCGCCCGTGAGGTCTACCCATTGCCCGCCGTGGCGTCGGCCTGCTCGGCTGCAGGTAGGCTCGATTGTCATACGTGAGACCAACGTCTTACCCAAAGCCAATCTGCATTCGACCGGTGTGATGCAGCCGCCCACGCTCACCGAGCTGGCAGGGCGCTACGGGGTGCCGGTGCCGGAGCCCATCGGCTCACCGGCCGATGTGCGTGTTCGTGATTGAGGTGAACTGACAGATCAGCGCCGCGGCGAGGAAGACGAGACCGAGCGCGATCTCGTTGAAGCGGCGCAGCTCGCGGCCGCTGGCGGCGAATGCGAACATGACCGTGGCCCCAACGGTCAAGATGAGGGCGAGGGCGTCCATTCGGTCTCCCAGGTGTCAGCCCCAGAGGTCTGGGCGGTAGCGCGCGGTCGCCTCCATCTCCTGCAGGTAGGCCTCTGCGGGCTCATGCGGCAGCGACCTCTGTTCGGCGACGACGTCGACGATGGCGGCCCGAACGGCGGTGCGCATCGGCTGCGAGCCGCAGACGTAAACGTAGCCGTCAGCGGCGAGCAGGCGCCATACGAGAGCGCCGTGCTCTCGGATCAGGTCCTGTACGTAGTCGCGGCGGCCCGGCTGTTCGCGTGATGTCGCGACGTGAACATGATCGAGCAGACCCTCGGCGGCGAACCGCTCGATCTCGTCGCGGTAGATATAGTCGTGCCTGCCCGACCGGATGCCGTTGAACAGCACCGCTTCCGCCAGCGACTCGCCCGCGCGCTTGATCGCCAGCCGTTCCCATAGGAACGCACGCATCGGGGCGAAGCCGGTGCCTGCCGAGACGAAGATCATCGGCTTCGTCACGTCCTCCTGCAGCTGGAACCCTTCACTGCTGTCACGGAAGACGTTCAGGCGGTCGCCCTCGCGCAAGGAGTGCAGATAGTGCGAGCTCATGCCGCGGAAGTCGCCACCGGGCTTGCCGGGCACGGGCACAGCCTGCAGGCCCACGGCCAGGTGGGCGACGCTGCCTCCGTGGATCCGCGGGCTCGAGCTCGTCGAGTAGTAGCGCGGCCGCAGCGGCTGTGCCACCCGCAGGAACTCATAGATGTTCAGCGAGCAAGACGGAAACTCCTCAAGCAGCCGGATGAGGTCGTAGCCACCGGCGTCGATCTCCGCGCGGAGCGGCGAACCGGGGCCGTCTGGCGTTCGCAGGATGTCCCTGATCTCAGTTAGCCTCGCCCGGTCGGCCGGGTCGGTGACCTTCCCGAGCAGGAGGTCGAGCAGCGGCTCCGTCGGCCTGCCGGTGATGTCGACGAGGTTGGTGAGCACGTTGCGGATCTGCAGCACGACGCCTTTGGGCACCGCGCGGACGTTCATCGTCGTCGGCACCAGGAAAAGCCCGTCGAGCGCGGCACCGAGGTGCCGGGCGAGCCGTTGAACCCGCTCCTCGTCGTTCTTGGGGCAGATGCCTATGTGGTCGCCCACCCGATAGGAGACACCGGGTGGCAGGCTGATTTCCAGATGCCGCGTGCGTTTCGGTGACCCGGCCGCCTGGAGCTCCCGGCCGACCAGGGCGCGTGCCTCGACCGTGTCCATCCCGGCGGCGTTGGTGAGGATGGTCGGGGTGACCAGCAGCCGCGGCACGGTGGCAGCGCCGTCTGCCGGTCCCAGCCGGGCGACCGCCGATCCCGCACGCCGCGACGACCTCGACGCCATCAGGCGCATGATCGCAGAAGCGCCCGTCGGCTGGCTGGCGACCGGCGGCACGAAGCTCTCGCCTTGCAGCGATCGGTGCATCGCGGTGGTCGAGTCGGCGGTCGTCAGCGCGCCGGCGGCCGCCTTCTCGGCGGACTCGCGCGCGGCCGCTGCTGCTGTCGGCCGCGCACCGGACAGTTCGAGCAGCACGGGCCAGACGCGGGCGTTCCAGTCCACGTACAGGCGTTCCCACACGGGCGAGCCCACGTCGCCGTAGGCGAACTCCGCGACCGGGGTGGCTCCGAGCTCGGACAGCTTCCTGTGCACGTAACGGGGGAAGGCGAGGAACGCATTCCACTGGCTGTTGCCGAGTCCCCAGACGATGTAACGGCAATTCGGCCAAGGCTGCCCTCCGGTATCCGAGCGCTCCAGCCAGGACTTGAACGCGGTCGCGTTCGACGGCGGGTTCGAGGTGTAGGTGGAGGTCATGACGACGAGCAGCCACGGCTGGGTACCCGGCGGCGACTCGGCGAGCTCGTTCAGCGTGATCACGTCGCTGGTGTAGCCGTGGTAGTGGCTGCGCTCGGCGAAGCGCTCGGCTAGCTCCTTGTTAGTGCCGAAGTTGCTGCCATACGCGATCACGAGATGGCGGTACGCGCTGGTCTCAGGAATCTCGGTGGGATCTCCCCAGTCGCGCGCCGCGTCGGCGGCCGGAGCGGCCGCGCGGTCCCGGACGGCCACTGGCGCTCCCTGGCGGCCGACCTCCTGGCCGGGCTCGACCGCACGGCGGTCGAGCAGTGCGCGTTGCTCGCGGGGCAGGCGGATGATGGGAACGGCGGCCGGCTTCGTCGTCACGACGGTGTTCTTCGTGACCGTGGCGCCAGGTGCCAGCCGTAGCCGGTAATGCGTGTAGATCACGCACAGGACGACGCGGAGCATCATGAACGTGACCTCTTGCGCCATGCACTGCCGCTTGCCGATCGAGAACGGGATGAAGGCGTGCCGCGGCCGGTCGACGACCTTCTCGATTGCGAACTGCTCAGGATCGAACCGGTCCGGGTAAGGCCCCCAGTAGCGCGGGTCGCGCTGCGCGGCGAGCGTCCCGACAAGGATGATGTCGCCATTCCTGACCCGGTACCGGCCGAGCATCCCGTCCTTGAGGCTGCGGCGGATCGTGATGGGCATCGGCGGGTAGATCCGCATCGTCTCCTTGATCACCTGCGTTGTGTATGTCATCGCGAGCAGGTCGTCGTAGGTCAGGTCGTAGTCCGGGTCGCCGCCGGTGATCCGATCGATCTCGGCGATCACTTTCTCCTCGACGTTGGGATGCATGGCCAGGACATAGGCGAGCCACGCTCCCGTGATCGACGGCCCGTTGAAGCCGTTCGAAAGGTGCATGAGGACCTGATCGCGCATGGTCTCCGTGTCGAGCAGCGCGCCGGTCTCCGGATCAGGCGTGCTCACCAGGCGGCTGAGCAGATCCGTCTGCCGCCCGAGCGGCGCCGTCTGCATCCGCCCGCGCACGAGCGCGTCGGCCGTCCTGAACAGCTCCTGGTTGTGACGGCGGTAGCGCTTCGTCCTCGCACGTCGCGCGCGCCCGGCGAATACGGTGAAATCGGGGCGCGGCTCGGCGACGCGCAGGATGCTCTCCTTCGTACTCTCGGGCACGGCAACCGCGAACGGGTGCGGCTCGCCAGTGCCGTCGAGCAGACCGAAGTCGTAATTGCACGCGCCGCGCCCGGAGACCTCGAGCGTGTAACGCTCCATCCATGCCCTCGCGTCGATCGGCTCGTCGTCGGGGATCGCGGACCAGGCGGCGACCAGCTTGCGCGCCTGCTGCTGCATCCGAGCGAGCTGCGTGCGCTGGTGCGACGGCGCGTACCAGGGCAGCATCACGCGCCGGATCCGGTCATAGTGCTCACCGTCGCCGATCACCGAGATCCCGCCGCCTCGGGAGTTACTTAGCTGGGCGAAAAAGTTGATCTCCTCGATGCGCTTGCCGAACTGCTCCTCGTCCGCGGCCACCTCGTCGAGCAGCTCGGGGTCCGAGACGACGACGAGCCGCCACTTCTTGGTCGGGATCCCGACGGCGTAGATGTGCCCGAACCGACGGTAGTAATCGAGCTGGGTGTCGTTATCGTTCAAGATGTCGAAGTTCGCGAACCGCTCACCGCGGGGCACAAGCCAGCGCACCGCGAACGGGATGTCGAGTGGTCCGTCGCCGTCGCCGTCGCCGGCCGACGCGATAACTGAGGGCGGAGCCTGCTCGGCGTGGACGACGGTGTCACGGATCTCCTGCAGGTCCTGGCCGACCAGCCGGAATGTGCCGGATCCGATCCTGACGACATCGCCCTCGGCGAGCGGCGCGGAACTGACGCGCTGCCCGTTGACGAAGGTGCCGCACGTGCTATCCAGGTCCACGATGCGGCAGATGCCCGCCACGAAGCACAACTCGGCGTGGTGGCGGGAGACGGCGGGGTCGGAGACGACGACGTCGTTGTCCGGCGCCCTGCCCAGGCGCAGGCTCCTGGCGGGCGCCGCCAGGCTGACCCCACAGCTCAGGACCAGCCCGTCAGCGGGATGACCGAGCCGGACCAGGCACTCCCCGCTGATCTCGACCCGATCGACCCGCTTGCCCGCCGCATAGGTGCCGTTGGTGCTGGCGTTGTCCGCCAGGATCCAGCGGCCATCCTCCAGCCGAAGCACCGCGTGCCGCCAGGACACGCGGGCATCGGTGACAACGATCTCGCACTCCGGATCGCGGCCCACCAGGTACGACGGGCCGGCCGGCAAGGTCCGCTCGGAACCCTGGACCCGCACCACGATCGGCGGTGCGGGTCTCCCTGGGGACAAATTGTCGGTACCCACTCCCCAACTGTAGGTCGGGACCGACGATTTCAACCGGACCTGGCAAGTCCGGGAGGCTATAACTACCCGCTGGACGGCATCGACGATGTCGCCGAGGAGCAGGCATCCGCAGACGGCGTCGCGGCCACCGGCGAACTCCTCCGCGACCTCACCCTCGACCCCGCCCGCAACTACCAGCCCACCGACGCACCCAAAGGACAGCCAGGAACAGCCCGCCCCGGACCCAGGCAGAACCCGGTTGTCGCCGCTATGTGCTCGAAGTCGGCGTCGCAGGGGACGGCGCCGTCGGGGGGACGGGGACCGCGACGACGGTGAGGCCATTGATGCCAGTTGCGACCAAGGGGCCAGCAGTCAGCTCAGCAAGAGTCACCGTCGTGATCAGCGGCTCGGCCGGAAGGGTGACCGGGTCCGTGATGCGGGACAACATGATCACAGTGCTGGTGTCGAGCACGCCACGCTCATGTTGCGGAGCAGGCTCTGTCACAGCGCCGGGTCCAGCACGTCATCGATATCCGCCCGTAGCTTGCGCGGATCAACGGGGGGCAGGCTACGCCACCGCTGAAGCAGGAGCACCGCTTGCAGGGGGCGGCGGGGCAATGGGCGCAACTCAGCGATCGCATGCCCGTCGCGGGTGACCGTCAACGCCTCTCCGCCTGCCACACGATCGAGGATCTCACCACCGTGGTTACGGAGATCTCGGATTGCAACCTCAGTCATGGCTCTCACTGCATCACGCGTGAGACATCTGCCGCTCTACCGGCGGGGACCTCAACACCCACGACCGCGTGCAGTCCAGATGGCAGGTTCTCACCCCGCATATATCCCGCTCCTGTGGTGACCGCCTGGACCGTCCGCTTTTCAGACCGAGCAATCGCCCTGGCCAGGTGAAGCGGCCCAGCGTCGAAGGTGGCTGCCGGATGTGCTCGGCTGCCGACGATTGTCGTCGTTGTCGTCAGCGTTGTCGTGAGGCCGCTCATCGGCGATGGTCCGTAGAAGTAATGCGGGCTTCGCCGCTCGGGAGGGACATGGCGCAGCTCTGTCAAGGTCGCAGGGCGCGAGCATGCCGATTCCGTTGACTATTGCTGGTCAGGAACGGCGTAGCCGGGGATGGATGGCCAGCGGACCGCCAGTACCACCGAGGCTTCCTCAGCATGCCAGGAGTGGCTGACGCCATGGAATACCACGTAGCCGCCCTGCTGGGCCAAGAGCACGCTGTGTTCTGGCAGCTCTACCCGGAACCGGCCGCTGATCAGCAGAGGCAGCGCGGAGCGTTTCTCGCCAGCGACCCATTGCGGACGCTGGTCGCCCTGGGGATGGATGGCCCATTTGATCTCGACATCATCACTGTGCCGGGCATCACCGGCGGGCTTGAAATGCCCAAGCAGCCACCCACGGTCAACGGGAGCGTCCACTGCGGCGTTACCCACGTAGATCGTCTCCGTCATGAGCGAAGACGTTAGCAGGACCCGGCTGGCCGGGGCCCGGCTCCGGCGAGGTCCGAGCCGGAGGGTATGACCCCGGTCATTCCGATGTCCTGGGGACATCACAGAGAGCAAGCAAGCAAGCAAGCGGGCCAACGACAGAACCCCGTTGATCTGACCCTATGGGGGACCGGGCGTGAGGCCGGACCCCCTTTCCTGCTCAGCCCGGTAGCGCGATGCTCCGGGTGAAAGACGAGCTCGGAAAGGAGGCCCGGCTATGTCTGTTTACGTCGGAATCGACGTGCACCGCAAGCGCTCTCAGGTGGCAGTCATCGATCAGGATGGCGAGGTACTCGCCAACCGGAACGTGCCGAACGGAGTGGAGACGATCCTGGGCGTGATCGGCGGCTTGCCGCCGGGGACGCCGGCGGCGTTCGAGGCCGCGTTCGGCTGGGGGTGGCTGGTCGAGCTGCTCGAGGACTACGGCTTCGACCCGCACCTGGTGCATCCTTTGCAGTGCAAGGCGATCGCCTCGGCCAGGCTGAAAAACGATAAGGTCGACGCCGCGATCCTGGCGCAGCTGCTCCGCGCGGACCTGCTCCCGGAGGCGTGGATCGCGCCGCCGGCGGTGCGGCAGCTGCGGGCGCTGCTGCGGCACCGCGCCCAGCTGGTGCGGCTGCGGACGCTGCTGCGCAACCGGATCCACGCTGTCCTGGCCGACCACGGTCATGACCGGCCGGCCGGCTGCTGGAGCGGGCCCGGCCGGGGCTGGCTCGCCTCGCTCCCGCTCCCGGCGGTCTCGCGGGAGGTGATCGAGGACGACCTGGCGCTGATCGATGCCCTGCAGGTCCCGATCGACCGGCTCGATATCGAGGTCCGCCAGCGCGCCCGGTCCGACCCGCGGGTCAAGGTCCTGACGCAGCTGCCCGGCGTCGGGCACTTCACCGCGCTGGTCATCCTCGCCGAGGTCGGTGACATCACCCGGTTCGGCTCGGCGCGCAAGCTGGCCTCCTGGGCCGGGCTCACCCCGACCGTCCGCGGCTCGGACCGCACCGTCCGGCACGGCCACATCTCCAAGCAGGGCTCGGCGTGGCTGCGATGGATCTTGTGCGAGGCAGCGCAGACCGCCAGGCGGCACCCCGACTACGCCGCCAGCTACGCCGCGATCGCCCGGCGACGCGGCAAGAAGATCGCCACCACCGCGATCGCCCGCAAGCTCCTGGCCCGCGCCTGGCACCTGCTCACCGACGCCGAGCGGACCGCAGGCCTGCACGCCACCACGACATCCGCACCTCCGCCACGGGATGCGGTCAACGACCGGGAGGGGTCGCCAAGCCCCGGGTGAGCTCGCAAAACCGCATGAGCCGGCCTAGCCGCGCTCGATGACCTGACTGAGCAGCCCGGCCCCCGGATATCACGGTCATGGCACCCGCCACCCGGCAGGTGCCGAATGGGTGCATGTGAGACCACTCCGACCAGCCACGCACACCGGGGAAGCCAGCCCACCGACCCCAGACCTCAGCAACCAGCAGGTTCTTCCTCGCTCCCGATCATCGGCCGCCGCTCGCCAGCGTCCAGCTCGTTCGTCCTCGCCCCGCGCCCTCCCCGGGCGCCAACGGCTCCGGGCGCTCCAACTGGACCCCGGACCACGCGACGGCACGAACCCGGCACCTGCAAGGAAAGCCAGCAGAACAGGCCACCCAGCCCGACGACACGAAGTCACCGGGTCAGGTCAGCACGCCCTCTTGACAAACAGGACCCCCATGGGTGCGGTTATGGGATGTTCTTGAGGGCTGATCCCGCGTTAAGCGGGCTGATCTCCCAGTGGTTTAGGTCGTTTAGGTTGTCTGTCCCGTCTAGGTACCCGGATCAGCCGGGTCCGAGGCGGCGTGTCACTGCCTGGCGTGATCTTGGCCCAGCCCTCGGCCCGTGCCATCTCCGCCAGAGACAGGGCTTCCAGCTCGGCGACGAGCCCGCATGACGCGAGGGTGTCGGACTGGCGGGTGCTCCGGGCATGGCTGCGCAGGATGAACGTCATGTACCGAGTGGTCTGGGCTCCGGGGCGGTGGCCAAGTGGGGTGCAGAGCGGTTGAGGCGGGCGGCGTGGGCGCTGCGCACGCGCAGGCGGCGTGTTCCGGGCGACCGGCATCCGGCTCTCGGAACTGGCCGGGATCCGCTACGATCCGGACGACCAGCTGCGCAGTGACGTGGACCTGCGGCAGCGGGAGATCACGGTTCGCGGCAAGGGCGGCCGGGCGCCGATCGTCAGGATCGGCCACGAGGCCGCCCGCAGCCTGGACCGCTACGTCCGGGTTCGCTCCGAGGCATGCCCAGGCGTACCGGGCGGAGCTATGGCTGGGGGTGAACAACCGGGCGCCGATGACGGCCAACGGGATTTACCAGATGGTGGGGCGCCGCGGCCGTCAGTGCGGAGTCCCCGTCTATCCCCATCGCTTCCGTCGCCATTTCAGCCACACCTGGCTGGACCGAGGCGGCGCAGAGGGTGACCTGATGGAACTGAACGGCCGGACCTCCCCGCAGATGCTGCGCCGGTACGGCTCCAGCGCGCGGGCACGCCGTACCTATGACCGCATCATGTACGGCAGCCCATGACGCGGTCCGGCCCGAAGCTGCACGCCCCAAGGTCCCGAACCATGATCTCAGGGCGGCGCGCGTGGTCGCGGGATGCGCCGTGTCCGCGGCGGAAGCCGCAGTGCGCTGACACCTCCGGGCGGTGGCCCCTGATGCGGGTACTGAGTCGCGATCTTGCAGAAACGATCGCTACGCAGCGTCACCAGACAAGGGCGCTCAAACGGCTCCCTGCCGACTCGGCGCGGGTGGCACTCGACTGATCAGTCGTGGCGCGAACGCCCAGATCCACCAGTTCTGGGCGACCTGAGCCCTGCCAGGCGATCGACCGCCTGTGCTTCGGCCACACATTGGCGGCGTCATGGGTTTGCGTTGTGTCGGAGCCGACAGATAGTGCTGGACGCTACCAGGGGCGATACCGAGCCCATGCCAGCGGCCCGCGCCGCGTTACCGGGCGGTCGCCGCCTGCGGGCGCTATTGGACCGCCCTGTCGGCGGCATTGTGCGGATGTTCGCACCAGGTGGCTGGCTGGTTGGCTTGAGGCGGCACGCCCGCCTTGTCCCGCAGCTCGTCCATCGACACCGCCTGGAACCCGCGCTCGTAGAACAGCTGGTCGGCGGCCTGCAGGATGGCCTCCCGCGGCTCCGCCTCGGTCATCACGCTCATCATCCGCTCCCTGGAAACGGTCGTTCTCAGCATACAGCAGGGATGGCGGGTTGCGGGAGAACGAACGTTCTAGTAACGTCGAGAACGTTCGTTCTCACCTCAGGAGGCAGCCATGCCGGGAACCGCGGCCCGGTCGCCGGGCCCGCCGGCCGCCCCAGCCCGGTCCTCGGGGGCCGGGCTGGGAGCGGGTGCGGCGCCGGGCGCCAGCGACGGGCATGAGGACCATGGCCGGCCCGGATCGGCTGGAAGCCCCGGGCCGGAATCTGGCCTCCCCGGGATCCGGATTACCTGGCGGGAGACGCCTCGCGCCGCTAGGGCGCTGCTCCTCGGCGTCTTCGTCAACAGGCTGGCGGGCTTCATCCAGATCTTCCTGGTCCTCTTCCTCAGCCACCAGGGATTCTCGGCCGGCCAGGCCGGGCTGGCGCTTGGCTGCTACGGCGGCGGCGCCGTAGTCGGAACATTCGTCGGCGGCTCGCTCACCGACCGGCTCAGCCCGCGGAGCACCGCGCTGGTCAGCATGGTCGGCTCGGCGGTACTGATCATCGTGATCCTCAACCTGCGCATCTACCCGCTGCTTGTCGCCGCTGTCTTCCTTGTGAGCACCGTCGGGCAGCTCTACCGGCCGATGGCACAGACGCTGCTTGCCGCGCTGACGCCGGGCGACCGGCTGGTCATGGTGACGGCGATGTACCGGCTTGGCCTGAATCTGGGCACCAGCGCGGCCTCGCTGATCGGCACGGCGCTGCTGACCGTCTCCTACAGCCTGCTCTTCTGGGGTGAGGCCCTGGCGGCGCTGGCCTATGCGGTCATCGCCCTGATAGCGCTTCCTGGCCACGTGACGAGGCTCGGGGAGACCTCCGAGCCGGCCGGTGCGGCGCCGCCCCGGCGGGCATCGTCCGGTGCCGGCAGCTACCGGGCGATGCTCGCCGACCGGCGCTACGTCGTCTTCCTGGCCGCGGTCTTCCTGATCTCCGTCGTCTACTGCCAGTACACCGCGGCCCTGCCGCTGGCGATTACCCGCGCCGGGCTGAACATCTGGTGGTACAGCGCCGTGGTCACGCTCAACGCCCTGATTGTCGTCACCTGCGAGCTGCTGATGACCAAGTTCGTGCAGCGCTGGCCGCTCCGGCTGACCGTATTCGCCGGAATCGGCCTGGTCGCTATCGGCTACGGGGTCTACGCCATCGCCATGGTCCCGGCGCTGCTCATTGCAGGCACTCTCATCTGGACGCTCTCAGAGATCATCGGTGCACCGACCGTGTTTGCCTACCCCGCAATGGCCGGGCCCGAGCACCTGCGCGGCCGGTACATCGGCGCGATGCAGGGCCTCTTCGGGCTCGGGGCCGCGGTGGGGCCGATCGTGGGCATCATGCTGTGGGATCACGTCGGCCAGTCCGTGTGGCTGTGGGTCGCTGGCGTCGCGGCACTCGCCATAGTGGCTGGCCAGATCGGCATCCGGACGACAGCCCACTGTCATTTAGGCAGGGTGCTGACAAGATCAGGCGACAGTCGATGAGGAGCACGTACATGATCACTCGCATATGGCACGGGTGGACCAGCAGCCGGGACGCTGACGCCTACCAGCAGCTGCTCCAGGACGAGATTGCGCCCGGGATCGCCGGCCGCGCTATCGCCGGGCTGAGCGGGCCCCGCGTACTGCGCCGCGACAGCGGAGCTGACGAGGTTGAGTTCGTGACCATCATGACCTTCGCCGACTGGGCCGCCGTCGAGGCGTTCGCGGGTCCCGACCGGCAGGCAGCCGTCGTCCCGCCCGCCGCCCGCCGGCTCCTGAAGCGCTTCGACCAGCAGTCCCAGCACTACGAGGTGGTATCCCCCGGCGACATCTGAGTCGGCATAGGCCGTCACGCCGGTCAGCGGGCGCGGCGTTCGCTGAGGGCCATCTGACCAAGGAAGAGCACGGCACGCGATTAATCCACGATGGGCGACGGCACCAGATTCAGGAGGAGGAGGATCGGCGGGTGCTGGACAGGCGCGAGGAGATCCTGAAGACGCTCCGGGCAGCCCCGGTCGTGCTGCGGGCCCTGGTCCGCGGGGCCGACGAAGCCCGGCTGCGGCGCCGGGGCGCTCCCGGCGAGTGGGCCATCATCGAGGTGGTCGCCCACCTGGCCGACACCGAGGAACGGGCGCTGGCCCGGGTCCGACGCATGCTCAGCGAGGACAACCCGTACCTGGACCCGTTCGATCAGGAGGCGCTGGCCGGACAGCGCCGCTACCTCGACTGGGACCTCCACGGTGAACTTGATCGCCTGGAGCGCCTGCGGCGAGAGCACGTGGCCGAGCTGGAGGCGCTCGCCGCGCCAGGGTGGGAGCGCACGGGCCGGCACGGGCAGCACGGGGGATGTCAGTTGAGCTGTACGAAACGCACGTCGCCGCCGAAGAGGTCGATCACCTCGCCCAGATCTCCAGGCTCCTGTAGGCCGGCGGGGTACCTGACCCCGGCTCGCAGCTGCGGTTGTTGCCAGGTGGAGGGCGCAGAAGAGGTTGCCCTGGGGATCCGCGAATACGGTCCAGCGCCCCAGCGGCTCAACCCACTGCCCCTCGCCCCGAGGGCCAGACGGTCGGCCTCCTCGCCGCGTCGAGGCGAGCACGCAGATGGATCCGCCCTGGGGCCGGCTCGAGGTCGCGGACAGGAGTCGGCTACACGTGCCGGCGACGCCGCACCGAGGCAACCCGTTCGGCCAGGAGCGTCGCTCGCCCGCGTGAAAGCTCATCGAAGCGCTCGACGCACGGAATTCGCCGTGCAGGCCGGGGCGCGCCCAGAATCCGGATCCGGATCAGCACCATCGCAGGAAGGAAACGACATGCTGTCCATTGCCAGCTGGATTGAGGCCTACCGCCGGGCCTGGGAGGACCGCAACGACTTGGCCGTCGGCGAGCTGTTCACCCAGGATGCGATCTACCGGTCACACCCGTTTCGTGAGCCGCTTCTCGGCCGGGAGGCAATCCGTGCTTACTGGCGCCAGGCGACGGATTCGCTGACGAGCGTAGCCGTCGAGTTCGGCCGCCCAGTCACTGGCGGGTCCCGCGCCGCCGTCGAATGGTGGGCGATCCTCCGCGATGAAGACACGGCAACGACGCTGCCCGGCGCGCTCATCCTGCGGTTCGACCGGCACGGCCGGTGCGAAGAGCTCCGCGAGTACTGGCACCTAGAGGAAGGCCGCAGCATCCCGGCACCGCACGGGTGGGGACAGTAGAAGGCGGCCATCCGCCCTGCGCAGCGGCGAGTTCCGATTACCCGGGCGAGCCGTGGCTCAGCGGCGCACCGCCGCCGCCTGGCCGTCGGCCCGTCCAGTAGGGTCGCCGCCGGACTTTCGCTCGCTCGCCGACTGTCACCCCTTAACGCCGCGGGCAGCTGACAGGACGCGTGGTCCGCGTGAACAGCACTCTCGCAGCGCAGCCGGGCTCAGATCCGGCCGGCACGGACTGTGGTACTGACACAGCGAGTCAAGGACCGGCCAGAACCGGAGGCGGTTGCCGTTCCGCGCGGCCCAGTTCCGGTCGTAGCCCTGGCTGCCCGCGAACCAGCCGGACCATGACGCCAGGCAGGTCGTGAAGGGCGCCCGCCGCCGCTGCGTTCGCCAGCCGGGCAATGGAGACGTCGGTTACCGGCAGTGCACCGCGAGCACCCCTAACTTCGCGAAGAGGTCGAGGATGGCGGTCCGGCTCAGCACCTCCAGTCCGTGAATCGCTTCCGTTGAGCTCGGCCTGAATGCAGTTCACCGGCGGTTTCGGGAGGCTGAGGTCTCACCCTGGCATGGCGATAGCGAGGCCGCTGAACAGCCGTCCGGGGCCGGCGGACGGGGGCGTCCGCCTGCCCTGCTGTGGGTGTTCGGCCCGGGCAGGCTGGCCAGCACGGGGGGACTGGGCAGCCGGGGGGCCCGGCCGCGGGGCGTAGCCGGCCAACCTGGCGCGGAGCTTGCCGCGGCCCGTGCAGCCTCGACATCACGGTGCCGATGGGGCTGCATGATCTCGACTTCGCGGCAGGGGGTAGCTTTCCGAGTCGGCCATCTTGTCCAGCGCCTCGGCCTCGGCGGAGCGGTCCGGCGGGGCGAGCCCGCGCTTGCGGACGGTGTTGATTAAGGTGTTCGCCAGGATCCGGTGCAGCCAGGCCCGCAAGCTAGTGCCTGGGTGAACTGCCAGAACGCGGAGTAGGCCCTGGCGAAGGTCTCCTGCGCCAGGGCCTCGGCGTCGGCGGGGTTGCGGGTCATCAGCGGCGCGGGGGTAGAGCAGGCCCATGTACGGCAGCGCGTTCCGCTCGAACCGGGCGCCGCGGTCCCGCATGCGCGGTGCCGGGGTCATGGCCGCCTCAGCACGGGTGGCCCTGCGGGCATCTGGGCGCGCGGCCGTGAGGCCGGGCCGGCCGGCGCGCCCGGGGTGCGTGAGCGAACGCTGACGACGACGAGCAGCGCGAGCAGCTCCAGGCCGGCGGCGGCTGGGCCGAGCAGGGCCGGTCCGAGGCGGGTCAGGACCTGGCCTCCGAGAGCTGCGCCGGCGGCTATGCCGAAGTAGACCGCCGAGGTGTTCAGGGAGAGCACCTCGGGGCCGGCAGCCGGGGTCATGGCGACGAGCCGGTGCGACTGGGCGGGGGTGAGCGACCAGCCGGCCGCTGCCCACGCGATCAGGCCGACGATGACTACTGGCACGCCATCAGGTGGCCCGATGTGCGTGGCGTAGCCGACGGCGGCAAGGCTGGCCACCAGCGATGTCAGCGCGACGACGATGCTGCGCCTGGCGCCCCACCGGTCGGCGGCCCGCCCGCCGAGAGCGTTGCCGGCGAAGGCCGCGGCGCCGTACAGGAGCAGCAGGGCGCTGGTGGTTGGCCCGCGCCAGCTGGTGGCGCCGGCCAGGATCGGGGCGATGTAGGTGTAGGCGGTGAAGGCGCCGGTGATCCACACGAAGGTGGCGCCCAGGTTCGCCACGACGGCGGGACGGCGGAGCAGGGCCAGGCGGCTTGCCAGGGAGCTGGCGGGGCCGGCCGGGACGCAGGGCAGCAGGACGGCGACGCCCAGCCCGGATGCCGCGGCGAGGCCGGCGACCAGGCCGAACGTCCAGCGCCAGCTGCCCAGGGCGCCCAGCAGGCTGCCCAGCGGCACCCCCAGGACGAGGGAGACGGTCATTCCGGCGAGGACGAGCGAGACGGCCCGTCCGCGCCGGCTGGCCGGGCTGAGCTGCACCGCGGTCGCCAGGGCGATCGGCGAGTACATGGCGGCGCCGATGGCCGCCGCCACGCGGGCTCCCATCAGCCAGCCGTAGCCGGGAGCCAGGCCAGCCGCCGCGTTCGACGCGGCCAGCACCAGCATCCCGGCGATGAGGATCGTGCGCCTCTCCACGCGAGCGGATGCGGCGGTGAGCAGCGGCGCCGCGATCGCGTACACCAGGGCGAAGGCGGTGACCAGCAAGCCGGCCGCGCCGAGAGTGGCGTGCGTGTCGCGGGCGATGCCGGGCAGGACGCCGGCGATCACGAACCCGTCCGTGCCGATGGCGAAGGTGCCCAGGGCCAGCACCGCGAGGCGGGGCGCCGATGGCTGCCCGAGCGCGGCGGCGGGGGCTGGCGGGCGCGTCACGCGGCCGGCCTGAGCAGGGCCTGGAGCTGCTTGCGCAGCCGCGGCGTCCACGGCGCCGGGCGCAGCGACCCGGTGTCGAGCTTGACGTGCACCCGCCGGATGCGGGCGTGCACCCGCGAGCCGTCGGCCGAGCGCACCTCGAACCCGAAGGCCGCGCTGGTCTCCCCGAGGCGATCCGCCCACATCTGCACCACGATGTCGCAAGGGCCGGTGACCGGCTCCAGGTAGCGGACCGACTGCTCGCGCACGACGTAGTGCTGGTCGGGGTTGAGCGCCGCGTCGCGTTCCCACCGCCATCCGCTCGCCTCGAAGAACGCCGAGGCGGCCCGCTCGGCGAGGATGAGGTAGCGGGCGTTGTGCAGCATGCCCATGGCGTCCAGGTCGTCGAAGACGACCCGGGTCCGCCACGCGAATCCGGGCTGGCCCTGGTCCTCATGTCCGGCGCTGGCGCCCGGCGCCGCGCCCGCGCCAGGCCCGCCCCCCGAGGGCTGGGCCGGGGCGGCCGGCGGGCCCGGCGACCGGGCCGCGGTTCCCGGCATGGCTGCCTCCCGAGTGAGAACGATCGTTCTCGACGATACTAGAACGTCCGTTCTCCCGCAACCCCCACTTCGGATTCTCCTTACCCCGACGGCCGAGGTACCGGTGCAGAAATCCGCGCTAATTATCCAACGGGTCCGGCTCGCTGATCGGGTGCGGCCACGGCCGGGCGAGGTGAACCAGCAGGCAGGCGCCGTCGAAGACGAAGTGGGTCGGTACCACGACGGGCCAGGTGCCGCCGGGGCCGTTTGCGGCGAGCTGGCCGAAGTCGTGGCCGCTTGCGAGCCGCGTCTGCCACTCCTCGTCATCGAGGGCGGCGTCCCATGGGTGCACGTGCATGGCGGTGTCCCTGCTGGTGTCTAGGCGCGCTGGGCGTGGCCGAGTGCCTGCTCAAGGTCGTCCCACAGGTCGCCGGGGTCCTCGAGCCCGACGCTCAGGCGGATCAGGCCGGCTGGGACGTGCGCGTCGCCGGCCAGGCGCTGGCGGCGCTCCATCGTTGTCTCCACCCCGCCCAGGCTTGTGGCGTGCCGCACCAGCCTGACGGCGTGACAGACCCGGTCAGCGGCGTGGCCGTCGGCGAGCTCGAACGCGAGCACCGTACCGCCGCCTCGCATCTGCGCCCGGGCGAGCGCGGCCTGGGGGTGGCTGGGATGCCCCGGATAGCGGACGCGGGTGACCGCGGGGTGAGCGGCCAGCATGCCTGCCAGGATGCCCGCCGTGCGGGTCGCCTCGGCGAGCCGGACGGGCAGCGTCCGCAGGCCCCGCAGCGCAAGCCATGCCTCCAGCACGCCGGGGGTCGCCCCGGAGCGCATCCGCTCGGCGGTGAGCTGGCCGGCCAGCCCGGCGTCGGCGGTGACGGTCAGGCCGAGCAGCAGGTCGCTGTGCCCGCCGATGGCCTTGGTCGCGCTGTGCACGACGATGCCGGCGCCCAGGGCCAGCGGCTGCTGGCCGAGCGGGGTGGCGAAGGTGTTGTCCACCGCCACCAGCCTGCCCGTCTCCCGGGCACCGGCGATGACGGCGCGCAGATCGGTCAGATCCAGCGTCGGGTTGGCCGGCGATTCCAGCCACAGCAGATCAGCCCGCTCCGCGGCCTGCCGCCAGGCGGCCGTGTGCCCCGGATCTACCATGATCACCCGGAGCCGGCCCGTGCCGCTGGCATGCCCGGCCAGCTCACGCAGCCCGGCGTAGCTGAAGGTCGGCACCGCGACGGTAGCACCGGCCGGCAGCAGGCCCAGCACCGCGGCGATCGCCGCCATGCCCGACGCGAAGGCCGTGGCATGGCCGCCTTCGAGGGCGCCGACCGCCTGCTCCAAGGCCTGCCAGGTGGGGCTGCCGTCATCACGGGCGTATTCCCGGCCTCCCCCGTGGGCGAAGGCGCTCGCGGGCACCAGCGGGGTATTCAGCGGCGCGCCCGGCTCAGCCAGGCCGGCGGCCACCGCCACCGTGCGGGCCGACAGCATCCGCCCGGACATCACACCTCCGGCTCCGCCCGTGCCGCGCGGGCTCACGACGCCGAACCCGGTATTGCCGCTCATCCTGCTACCGCCCTCCGGCTTGCCTTTGACCTGACCGGTCGGTCTGTGAGACAGTATAGTTCAGCAGACCGACCAAGGGAACCGGCATGGCAGACGCGGCGCTGGCGGCCATCGCCCGCAATGTACGGGCTGCGCGCGGCAGCCGCGGCTGGAGCCTGGACGCCCTGGCGGCCCGCTCCGGGGTAAGCAAGGGCGTGCTGGTGACGCTGGAGCAAGGACGCAGCAACCCCAACCTCGGCACCCTCGTGCGGATCAGCGACGCTTTCGGCCTGCCGCTCACCGAGCTGCTCGACGCCGGCCAGCCGCCGCCCATCCAGCCCGTGCCGGCCGGGACCGGGACCGTGCTCTGGCGCGGGCAGCGAGGCGGCACCGGCGCCCTGCTCACCGGCGTCGCGGTCCCCGCCGGAGTAGAGCTGTGGCGCTGGCGCATGGAGCCCGGCGAGCAGCACGGCAGCGAAGCCCACGCCGCCGGCACGCGCGAGCTCATCCACGTGCTGCGCGGTGAGCTCACCGTCACCGTCGACGGCGATGCGGTCACCATCGGGCCAGGCGACAGCGCGCGCATGGCCGGTGACCGGCCGCACAGCTACGCGAACGAGGCAGGCAGCCCGGCCGAGTACGTCGGGGTGGTCATCGTGCCCCCGGCCCCCCGATCCGGCTAGCCCATTTGCAGCAGACGACTCCGGGGAAGCCGCTGTGCATCCAGCCCGCACGCGTGATCCGCGGCGACGGTGTTGGTGGCGGCGGGCTGGGCGTGATGACGTCCGCATCGTCGTCCGCGGCTGGGCTTGCGTCAGGGCGCGGCTGCCTCGATGAGGGTGGCGGCTGCGGTCTTGGCCCGCCGGGCGACGGCCGGGTCGTCGTTGATGGCGGCGGTGATCAGGGTGCCCTCGGCCAGCAGCATGAGCTGGAACGCCACCTCGGCGGGCTGGCGGAGCCCGGCGCGCCGGGCCGTGCGGGTCAGGAAGTCCCGCAGGTGGCGCTTGTGCGCCCGCACGACGGCGGCGGCCTCCGGCGAGGTGCCGCTGAGTTCGCCGAAGGCGTTGTGGAACGCGCACCCGCGGAAGGGCTCCTGGTGGCGTATCCACGCGCCGAGCGCGTCGAACACGGCCAGCAGCTGGTCCCGTGGGTCATCGGCGCGTGCGGTGACGTAGCCCTCGATCCCGTCCCGCCAGAGCTCGTCCCTGCGGGCCAGGTAGCCCTGGACCAGATCTGCCTTGGACGGGAAGCACGCGTAGATGCGCTTGAGCGGCACGCCCGCCTTGTCCCGCAGCTGGTCCATCGACACCGCCTGGAACCCGCGCTCGTAGAACAGCTGGTCGGCGGCCTGCAGGATGGCCTCCCGCGCCTCCGCCTCGGTCATCACGCTCATCATCCGCTCCCTGGAAACGGTCGTTCTCAGCATACAGCAGGGATGGCGGGTTGCGGGAGAACGGACGTTCTAGTATCGTCGAGAACGATCGTTCTCACTCGGGAGGCAGCCATGCCGGGAACCGCGGCCCGGTCGCCGGGCCCGCCGGCCGCCCCGGCCCAGCCCTCGGGGGGCGGGCCTGGCGCGGGCGCGGCGCCGGGCGCCAGCGCCGGACATGAGGACCAGGGCCAGCCCGGATTCGCGTGGCGGACCCGGGTCGTCTTCGACGACCTGGACGCCATGGGCATGCTGCACAACGCCCGCTACCTCATCCTCGCCGAGCGGGCCGCCTCGGCGTTCTTCGAGGCGAGCGGATGGCGGTGGGAACGCGACGCGGCGCTCAACCCCGACCAGCACTACGTCGTGCGCGAGCAGTCGGTCCGCTACCTGGAGCCGGTCACCGGCCCTTGCGACATCGTGGTGCAGATGTGGGCGGATCGCCTCGGGGAGACCAGCGCGGCCTTCGGGTTCGAGGTGCGCTCGGCCGACGGCTCGCGGGTGCACGCCCGCATCCGGCGGGTGCACGTCAAGCTCGACACCGGGTCGCTGCGCCCGGCGCCGTGGACGCCGCGGCTGCGCAAGCAGCTCCAGGCCCTGCTCAGGCCGGCCGCGTGACGCGCCCGCCAGCCCCCGCCGCCGGACGGCCGGTCGCTGGCCGACCGTTGCCCTCCCTTTCCGCCGGCCGGCGGCCAGAGTTCGACGTCATGCGGGCGTTCGTGGTGGCCGGGCTGGTGGTCTTCCACTCCGCCGTCGTGTTCGCCACCGGCGCTTCCTGGTTCGTGACGGACCCGCGGCCCAGCGCCGGGTTCACTGTCTTCCTGCTGTGGGGGTCGTTGTGGGGGATGCCGCTGCTGTTCCTGGTCTCAGGGATGGGTGCACGGTATGCGATGCGCACTCGCCCGGCGGCAGCGTTCGCCCGGGAGCGGCTGGCCCGGCTGGCGGTCCCGTTCGTGGTCGGCCTGGCGGTGCTGGTGCCCCCCATGTTCTATATCGAAAGGCTCGGCCAGCCTGCCTTCCACGAGTCGTACTGGCGTTTTTGGCTCAGCTTCGTGAACGTTCCCGCCCTCGCCCGGGAGCTGCTGCCGCGCGGGTCGTGGAGATCGGGCGGCGCCACCTTCGATCCGGCGCACCTGTGGTTCCTGTACGTCCTGCTGTTCTTCTCGATCACGCTGCTGCCGCTGCTTGCCTACCTGCGAGGCCCGCGGGGAAGGCTGCTCACCGGCCGGCTGGCCGGGTTCGCCGAGCACCATGGTGCCGTCGCGGTGTTGGCAGCCGCGGTCCCCATGATGGTTGTCGAGGCGGTGTTCGGCCCGGATGTCAACACCGGTGGCTGGGAGCGCCTGGCATATGTGTTCCCGTTCCTGTACGGGTTCCTGATCGCCTCCGACCCGCGGCTGGAGGCTGCACTGCGGCGTTCCCGCCGCCCGGCTGTGGCTGTTGCCTGCGTGGCGACCGCGGTGTTGATGGCGTGGGCGGGTGCCCTGAGCGGATCGGGCGCCAGTCTCAGCGCCGGCGTCCCGCCGGGCTGGGGTGCGCTGCAGGGCCTGGCCGGCTGGGCGTGGATCGCAGCGATCATGGGGTTCGCCGGGTCCCTGGCCGCGCGGCGGGGCAGCCGGCCCCTGGTCACGCCCGTACCGCCCGTGGCGGTGCCCGGGGCGGGGTGGCGGCGCGCCGCCCGGTACGCGAACGAAGCGGTGCTGCCCTTCTACCTGCTGCACGAGCCGGTCATCGTGGCGGCTGGCTGGCTCATCGTCCGCTGGCAAGCGCCGATCGCCGGGAAGTACGCCGCGCTGGTCATCGTGTCCTTCGCCGTGACCCTCGGCCTGTACGAGGTACTGGTCCGGCGGTTCCGCGTCACCCGGTTCCTGTTCGGCATGAAGCCCCGCATCAAACCCAAGGTCAGGCGAAAGGTCCGGCAGGGGCCCGGGGTCAGGCCAGGGTCCTGAGGAAGGCGACGACCGCGAGTGCGTGCACGATGTCGGGGTCGAGCACGAGTTCGCCGCGGGGCGGCTGCGGCTCGTCCTGGCCGGGCCGGTCCAGGCCGCCGGGAAGTAGCCAGCCAAAGCATCGCCGCACAGGTCAAAGGACGCTGGCACGATCCGGCGCTACTGCGTCTAACTCATCGCCTTGTACGTGCCTGCTGCTGGACGCGCTTTTCCTCGGCGTCTGGCTGACCCTGCTCGCCGGGATCACCGTGCGCCGTGGGACTGGGCCGTCCCGGAGAGATTCCCCAACGGGCAGACCGGGCACGGCATTTCCTGCGGCTACTTCTCGCACGGCCCGCACGGGCCATGCGCGGTCGACCTGTGGCTCGCCAGTGTGCCCACCGCGCTGCTCGCCGCCGCGATCGCCCTCGCGGCGTTCGTGATGTTCAACTACGTCCTGGTGGCCGCTGCCCTCACCCACGTGCGCGTTGCGCGCGTCTTGCTCCGCCCCATGCCGATCCGCTCGCCGAGGCCAGGTGATGCTCGCCAGCCCCGCACCCCTCAGCTGAACCATGCCCGTGCGCACCCCCCAGCCAGAGCACCCGGCTCGCAGTGAGGTCAACATGAGCCGCTCGCATTCTTCAGCATTGCCCGATCCGGCCACGCCCGGGACCCGCTCACCGAGCGGGTCGCCGGCTGGAGCTCCGCAAACCGCAAGACCGCGGTGCTCGGCTGGCTCCTGCTGGTCATCGCCGCTGTGACGATCGGGCAGCTGCTCGGCACCAAGAACCTGCAGAGCTACGATCCCGGCCAGGCCTGCCGCGCCGAGCGTCTCCTGAACAGCCGGGCACCAAGACGCCGCCGGGCGAGAACGTGCTGATCCAGGCACGCACAGCCGGGCATACCTTTGCGGGCAACCCGCAGATGCACCAGGCGGTACGGGATGTCGTGACCGCGCTGCGGGGGCTGCCGCTGCCGATTGGGCAGGTGCCAAGCCGGGCACTATCCGTGGGCTACCGCCACGCGCGCCAGCGGTCCTGGGCGACCGCGCCGACCATTGGCGGAGCACAGAACGCCCCTGATATGCGCGGGCTGCTAACGAAGGGCCGTGGTGGGCCAACCCGCCCAGAACGAGCCCTCGGCGTGTGCCCGAGGCTTTCGTGTCGGTCGCACAGCGCGACCTGACCCTCGTCGGTGAATCGCAGCTTTTATCAGGGTAATGCGCACCTCAGCTGACGTTGTTGATCTTGGCGGAGTTGGGCCAGGCTGGTGCCAGACGGGCAGAGGCAGGAGCTGGTGCCAGCGAGCCGATCGCCTGAACCAGGCGACCGCGAGCCTTTGAACGGTAGTGGCGATCTTTCCTTGTGCACGGCCTCTTCCAGGCGGCGTATCGCCTGGGGGAGTTCGGGGCGCGGTACGTCTGCCCGTGATCGGAGTGACGCGATCGCATCGATCTGCTCACGCAAGGGCTTCGAGGTCAGCCTGACGCTTGCGCTGGAGATGTGCATGGCTGGCCGCTGGGGAACCACCGGCTAGAGCATGAGCGCGCGGATCTGCCGCCCGGTTCCGGTCCATCTGGGATGCGGGGCTCGCGGCCCGGGAATGGCGTCGGGCCGGTCAGCGCGACCCGAGCCCGGTCTGGCCGTCGATCAGTTCCCTGGCGATGTCGAGGTGACCGGCATGCCGCGCGGTCTCCTCGATCATGTGCAGCACGACCCAGCGCACATCCGGCGGTTCGTCTCGTCCGGGGGCGCCGTGCCTGCCGCGCGGCGGCGCCGACAGCGGCGTCACGGCCAGCACCGCGTCCGAGCGCGCGCACTGGTCACGGTAGAAGCCGGTGATCTCCGCTGAGGGCTCGTCACTGACGAACGCTGGCGCTGTCTTCGGGTCGTACGGGGGCAGATCCTCCTCCCCGGGCGGCGGCCCGGGATCCGCGCCGGCCACGACCCCCTGGAACCAGTGCCACTCGGCGCCGCCCAGGTGCTCGACCAGCCCGGCCGGCGTCCAGCCCGACGGCACGACCGGGCGGTGCCACGCGTCCTCGTCCAGGCCCGCCACGATGGACAGCACCGCGTCACGCTGGGCGGCGAGGAAGGCCAGCAGAGCCTGGTCCTGCGTGTCCTCAATCCGATTGCCTGTCATGTCCATCCTCCGGGTACTTGCGGTGGTGGCGCCGCAGCTCCGTGCGTGCGGCTACCCACTCGGCGGCCGGGACGGCCAGCGGACTCAATGCAACCTCTCGCGGGGGCTCGCTGCGCCGCCGTCACGAGGCTGGACGGGCAAGGTCCCCGGAACTAATCGCCCGGCCGGGGCGAGGTTACACGGCGGCAGGGAAGCCCGCGATACGAGGGCGGCCGCCCAAGACCCTGGCTCGTGCGCAAGTCTCGTGCCGCACGAGCACGAACCTGCAGGTCAGCAGGCAACAGCTGGCGAACCTCCATGATCGTGATAAAAGCCGG
Organism: uncultured Actinomycetota bacterium; assembly: GCA_963850875.1. Taxonomy (GTDB): domain Bacteria; phylum Actinomycetota; class Actinomycetes; order Streptosporangiales; family Streptosporangiaceae; genus Chersky-822. Next base: position 185,261 of record CAWKNA010000001.1, on the reverse strand, counting down.
GTCAGTAGAAGTGCGGGCGGTTTCGCTGGATCTGCGGAGCGTTCTGCCGCATGCGGACGCGGAAGCCGGATTCCGGAGCCGGCGGAACCCGACACGATACGACAGTCATCCACGACAACACCGCATGACCGCCAGTTCCGCTGCGCCAGATCGGCCAGTCATGCGCGCCTGCTGACTGAATCGATGCCGAGTAGAAGGCACGCCAGACCGAGCCATATCGGCGGTTATTGAAGCCGTTCTGCAATGGCCTTCGTAACGGAACGTAACGGTGACGTTTGCACCGTGCCGCGTTTCCTGCCAGCGCTTCCGTGATCGCGGCAGGCACGAAGGAGGTCATCTACGTACTCCGAGCGCGTGCGCGGCGTCGGCGCGGCGTACGCGGGTTCAGGCTCGCGTCCCGCCGTCAAGGACCCGGCGAAGTTCTTCCGCGCTGTCGGCCAGAGCGGTCGTGGTGTCGGCGTCCATGATGCGCCGGGTGACACGCCGGAGCAGGTTGGCGATGCGGGCCGAGCCGACCGCAGCGGAGATCCCGATGAGCCGCTGCGCGACTGGCTCGGCGTCAGCGACAAACGGCAGATCTGGGGCCTGATCAGCGACGTCCTGGACGTCCTGGAGCAGCACGGCTACCACCGCGCCGGCAACCAGCACACCGGCCGCGCCGTCGGACTGATCGGCGATCTGGCCCGCATCTACGAGGGCACCCAGAAAGCGCCCGCCGGCGCTTACGTCATCCAGATGCCCGCGTCCCCGCAGGCCGCGGAGCCCGCGGACCCGGGATCAGACCGAGGCGCGGGCCTTGGCGCCGCCCAGATGACGACCATCCTGGCGGCACGCGACGAAGCCGCCGACCACAAGCGTGACCTGGCCGCGAACTGCGCCTACTGCCCCGACCAGTCGTGCCCGACCTGCCAGTTCTGGCTGGGCGGGCCTCGTCGTACGACGCGGTGACCTCCCGGCTCCTCCAGGCCATGGAAGCGGCCGACGGCAACCAGGAAGGACGGCGTTCCGGCTCAGGAACAGATGAGCGCACGAGCACGCACGCCGAGCGGCAGATGACCTGCCCGGAATGCGGCGAGAACGCCCAGCACAGGCCCCCGAGCGATCAGGTCAGCTGGGAGGCCCACGGCCTAGCGCGTCCCGGCTGGTCGCACCGGGACGGCAGCAGCCTGTGCCCCGTCATCGGCCCCTCCGGCGGATATCAGCCCGCCCAGCCGCAGCCAGCTGAACCGGGCGCGGGCGCTGCCAGGCCAGAGCCTCCCGTCCCTGCGGGAGAGCCGGGCAACCGGGACCCGGCCAGCAGATTCGGCCCGCTGTACGACAGCGAAGGCCAGCTCATCGAAGGCCCCATCGAGCCCGCGGGCAGCATCCTGACTGCCCAGCCGGGCAACCCCGCACCTGAGCCCGGTGCCTCCGCCATGGCTCTTGCCAGAAGTAAAGCCGCGATCGGCAGGGACTTCCTCCAGGCCGCCATCGCCAGACTCGGCGCACTACAGCCAGAAGCCGGACCCGCCGAACGCGAGGCCGGCCAGTGACCACCCCGATCCCCTGGCCGCAGCCAGATACCAGCCCGCCCATCCATCTGCGGCGACCAGCACGCCCGCGACCGCGGGCACGCGTCCAGATACTCGACGCCCGGCTGCCGCCGGTGCGCCAGGAAACGGCATCCAGCCCCCGCACCCGCCACACGAGCACGGCGAAAGGCCGGGGCCGACATGAAGAAACAGCCACCAGACCGTGACGCCGCTCGCTCGCCGTATGACAGCCAGTCCCGGTATGGCCGATCGTCACCTGGATGAACGCGGAGCTGCGCGGCCGGATCCAGCGCAAACGGCACCCCTGGCCGAGATCCACCTGGCCAGGAACGGACGACGCCCCGTCCGGGACGGCAGATCCGCAGCAGGAAGACCGGGAGGCCGAGCCATGACCACCACCCAGGAACAACGTCCGGTCCCGGCACCCAGCCGCCATGCACGACGCCGGGACCCGGCCCAGCGCACAGAGAGAACGGCATGACCGCCCGCAGCGCCGAACGCACCGGCGACAAGCTCACCATCGCCGAGGTCTGCGCAGACCTGCACATCAGCCGCCGGACCTTCTACGAATGGCGCGCCAAAGGCAGAGCACCACGGTGCATCCGCCTGCCCAACGGCGGCCTGCGTATCCGGCGGTCCGCGTACCAGCGGTGGCTGGATGCGCGAGAGGAAGTCGCCTGATGGACGACACCACCACCTATGACGTCCGCATCTACAAGACAGAGGTCTACAGGGGTGCGAGGGTAACGACCTACTACGTGCGGTGGCAGGTGAACGGCCAGCGGCGCAAGGAGCCCTTCCGCACCATCGCCCACGCCGACAGCTTCCGCTCGGAGTTGCTTGCTGCGGCGCGCAAAGGTGAAGCGTTCTCCACCGAAACAGGGCGTTCCACCTGGCGCGCCGCGAGGCGCTCGGCGAGGCCGACGCAGCCACTCCGCTCATGGGCCGGCCTTACGACTTGCGCCACGCAGCCGTGTCGACCTGGCTCAACGCCGGCGTGCCGGCCGCGCAGGTCGCGGAGTGGGCTGGCCACAGCGTGGATGTGCTGCTGCGGGTCTACGTCAAGTGCATCGCCGGGCAGCAAGGCGAAGCGAAGCGCCGGATCGAAGACGCGATGCGGCCGGAGAAGGACATCCGGCCCAGCGGCCGTGACCGGAATCCGGACCGCGAAGCCGAGTAACCAGGCAGCGGCCGGTCCGCAAACTTGGGCACGTATTCGGCACAGCCACCCGCAGAGGGCCGCTCCAGGCCGCATACAACCGCACACGGCCGCACCGGCCAGCAAGATCCCCCTGGCTCATGCCTTGCAGGTCAGCATTCAATTTTCGCTGGTATGAGCGGAGGGTGTGGGATTCGAACCCACGATGAAGCTCACGCCCCATAGCGGTTTTCAAGACCGCCGCCATCGGCCACTAGGCGAACCCTCCGCGGACAACGATAGCGGGCGCCGGGACGCGCGGTCCGCCGCCGGGCGCGAGCTTTGTGCCGCCCACGCTCAGGCAGCTGACAGGTAGGTAGGCTCGCTGGCGAAGGAGGTCCGATGCTTCCCCCGTTCGGCTGGTCTGCCGTGCTCACCCAGTGGCAGGCAGCGTCCGTGGTCACGGCGTCCGTCGTCGTTGCCGCCGCCTTGTATCTGTGGGGTGTGGTACGGGTGGGCCGTCGGCATCCCGCCCGGCCGTGGCCGGTCTGGCGGACCGCGATGTTCCTGGCCGGGCTTGCCATTGTCGTGCTGGCGATCCAGAGCGGCATCGGCAGCTACGACGACGTGCTGCTCTGGGATCACATGATCCAGCACCTGATGCTGCTGATGGCGGCGCCGCCGCTGCTGATCTTCGGCCGGCCGATCACCCTGCTGCTGCATGCGAGCCGCAATCCGCTGCACACGGCGGTCAAGCGCGCTCTAAGGTCCCGGCTGGTCAGCTTCCTGACCTGGCCGGTGTTCGGAATCGTCGCCTACACCGCGGCGATCGTCGGCGCCCATCTGACCGGGCTGGCCAATGTGATGGAGCACAACCAGACCCTGCACAACGCCGAGCACGTGGCCTTCCTGCTCGTCGGATACCTCTTCCTGCTGCCGGTCCTGGGTCAAGAGCCGATCCGGTGGCGGCTCTCCTACCCGGCCAGGCTGATCTTGCTGTTCCTGATCATGCCTGTCGACACGTTCGCCGGCCTGATCCTCAGCTACGGCACTCGCGGCACGCCTGGCCTTCCGGTCGGGCCTCGTCCGTCCTGGGCCGGCACTGCGGTGCAGGATCTGCACCTGGGCGGCGCGGTGATGTGGGTCGGCGGGGACGGGATCATGTTCGTCCTGATGATGGTCGTATTCCTGATGTGGAGCACCGATTCGCGGGCGTCGGCCCGTAACCGTGGCTGGCTGGAGTCGGCCCGCCGGTCCACCGTCGCTCTCGCGCCAAGGTCGGAATTGGCGCACGATGACATCGACGACGATGACGAGCAACTCGCCGCTTACAACGCGTTCCTGAACCGCCTGAACGAGGCTAAGCCGGGCCAGCCGCATTAGCCAATACCACCGTTTGTCAGCCGGTGACAAGAGCGGCTTCGTCGGCCGTGAAGTCCAGGTCGGGCTCGCTTGGCGGATGACTCATGTGCCAGCGCACGGACCGGCGGAGGTCGCCCGCCGCACTGCCCGTTCTCCAGCGCGGCCAGCACAGCGCGAGCGACATCGCCGACATAGACGCGGCTGAACAGGAAACTGCCGACCCCAACCGGCAGCTGCGTTCGTCCGGCACGGATCCGGCGCAGCACCGGCTCGAAGCGGTGCTGGTAGTCATGCTCGCCGTAGACCGCGCCGAGCCGGTACTGGTGGTCATGCGGCAGTCGCTGCGGCTTCAGCTCGCGGCGACACGCCGGATAGCGATCTCTACGTCAATCTAGGGAATCCGCTAGATTGGCCCATAGGCTGCTATGCCGTGGATCCTGTGCGAAACCCTTACGCGCCGGGAGCCGGGCAGCGGCCGCCCGAGCTGGCCGGCCGGGACGCCGAACTCGCCGCGTTCGAAGTAGTCCTTGAGCGGGTGGCCCGTGGTCGCCCGGAGCGCAGCATCGTGCTGACCGGGCTGCGCGGCGTCGGCAAGACCGTGCTGCTGAACGCGTTCCGCTCGATGGCGATGCAGCGGCTATGGGGCACCGGCAAGATCGAGGCCCGGCCCGACCAGTCGATCCGCAGGCCGATCGGAGGGGCGCTGCACATGGCGGTGCGCGAGCTGGCTCCGCGGCACCGGGCGCCGGACCGGATCGACGACTTCCTCGGGGTGCTGAAGGCGTTCGGTGCCAGGGATCCGAAGACGGCCAAGAGCAGCCAGCTCAACCCGCTCGGCATCGACGTTCCGATGGCACGGGGCCGGGCTGACTCAGGAGATCTGGAGATCGACCTCACCGAGCTGCTTACCGACGCGGCCGCTGTGGCCGCGGATCTCTCGGTCGGGATCGCGCTGTTCATCGATGAGATGCAGGACATTCCGGCGTCCGACGTCTCGGCGCTCTGCGCCGCATGCCACGAGCTATCACAGAACGGCGGTCCGCTGATCGTGGTCGGTGCCGGGTTGCCGCACCTGCCGTCGGTGCTCTCGGCGAGCAAGAGTTACTCCGAGCGATTGTTTCGCTATGTGTCTATTGACCGTCTAGACCGGGAAGCGGCCGACATCGCCCTGCTCGCGCCGGCCAGGCGGGAGGGCGCCGATTTCCAGCCAGCGGCGCTTGACGCGCTCTACGCAGCGGCTGACGGATATCCGTACTTCGTGCAGGCTTACGGGAAGGTGACCTGGGACGTTGCGGCCGCCAGCCCGGTTACGCCAGGCGATGTGGCCGTCGCGGCGCCGCTGGCGGCTAGCGAGCTGGCCGTCGGGTTCTTCGGCAGCAGGTACGAGCGGGCCACTCCGGCGGAGCGCGAGTACATGCGCGCGATGGCGCTGCTCGGCGACGATCCGGTGCCGACCGCGCAGGTGGCCGATGAACTCGGTCGCAAGCCGTCCAGCGTGTCGCCGGCCAGGGACAGCCTGATCAAGAAGGGCCTGATCTACAGCTCGGAGCGAGGTCTGATCGCCTTCACTGTCCCGCATTTCGGCCGCTTCCTGCGTGCTCAGCCAGCGTGACGGCCGCCGCGCGCGGCAGCCGCGCTGCCGCGCCGCCGCACGGCAGGCCCCCGGGTGCTGGTGCGCTGCTGCAGCGCAACGCCAGGCACCGCCGCCGCGCCGCGTTGACGCGATCTCTGCCGAACTATGGCGCTATCTAGCGGAGACGCTAGAGAAGCTAAGAAAGCCGAAGCGGGCTTGCCGGGCGAAGCGCACGATTGGCCGCGCGGCTTGGGGGCCGCCAGTTACCTGGTCCGGCTGCGAGCGCCAGCCTGCCGGGACGGCTTGACGTCGTACTGCCTGGCTGGCCTGGGACGCCCGGATAATCCGCCCGGACGGGGCGGGTGTGCTGGGCGTGACGCGCGGGCCGGATGCTGCTGAGCCGACCGGGCCGGCCAGCCGGGCAGATCGGACGGGCGGACCGGCTGGGCGGCGCCGCGTAGCCAGCGCGGCAACGGAACACCGGCGGGTCGCGCCGACTCAGCGGGCCAGGGCAACACCGCGCCGGTCACCGTATCGACCAGGGCCGAGTGCACCGCCGGGCGGCGCTGCTGCAGGTATACCGCGAACACGAGTTCGGCGTCCCGCTCGGCATAACGGCTGGGGAAGGCGAAGTAACGCCAGCAGAGTTCCCGCCATATGTCGGCCGGGCGGTGCTTGTCGATCAGGCTGGAGTGCTTGCGCCATTGAGCGCTGCGCTGCAGCGCGGCCAGGGTCTGCTCGGCAGGGAGATCCCGTACTTCGCATGGCTCTGAGTAGCCAATCCTGACCAGGGTCTCGCGCACCTCGGGTGACAGCAGTGCGATGACGGTCAGCTCGGCGGCGAACAGGCCAAGCAGCAGCCCGACGCGGCCGGCGGTGTGCGGCACCTGCACCGGCTGCAGCCTGATGGTGGCCAGCGCGGCGATCGCCAGCAGCGCGGACCTGGCCACAGTCCGGCCGGTGACCGGCGTGGTGCTGAATTCGCCGAAGCAGCCGCAGCCGACGTCCGGCCGGATGTTGCGCAGTTCGATCAGGGCGCAGGTGGCCACGACGAACAACAAGCCGGTGCCGAGCCGCGCGAAGCGCGCCGGATCACCATGGCCGAGCTTGCCCGAGGTCACGATCAGCCCGATCCCGAGGCCAAGCTCAATCGCGCACATGGCCATGGCGACCGGCCGGCGCAGCCGGAGCGGGAAGAGCGCGGTCGGCCCGAGCCCCTCATCCATCGACCACCGCCGGATCGCGCGGGCGAGCTTTGCTGCGCAGCCGCCGAGCAGCATCGCCGCCAGCAGCGGTATCTGCACGTCGCCGAGCGCGGAGAGCATGTCAGCGGCCGATGGTGATCGTCGCGTTGAAGCAGCCACGCTCGAGTTCGCCGCCCAGAGCCACAAAGCTGGCCAGGGTCAGGTCGGCCACCCGGCCGCGCGGTGAAGTGCCGCAGGTCACGCACCGGTCGTTGAACAGGCGGGCCGCCGGAGCACAGCCCGTGACCGGGAGGGTCCAGGAGATATCGGTGCACTCGTTGCGGACCGCCAGGGCACTGCCGACGGCAAGATACGGCAACCTGCGATAGGCCGGCGCCTGCTCTGACTCGTCCCCGGCAGCCGCATCCTCGGCGCAGCCCGCGGCCGGATCGACGGCGGGGTAGGAGACTCCAAGCACTCCATGCGGCTCGTCGGCTGGGTCGTGCCAGATCGCGGAACCGGCGATGGCCTCGGCGATTCGGCTGCCTGACGGCTCGGGCACCGGGACCTGATGGCTCCGGTAGGGCGGCTGATAAGTCGCCGGGACGAGTCCTTCCAGCACTCCGTGCCGCCGGATCCCGATGATGTCGATCAGGAATCCGGGCCGGAGGTTCGGGAATCGGACCTGGATCCGGCCGCTCACCCGCCGCGGGATCACCACGATCTGCTGCTCCCTGGTCGTGCCCTCGTGGACGAGCAGGCTGTCCGAGTCGCGCTCGACGATGGTTCCGCAGACCCGCCCGATGTCGGCCCAAATCCGGTCGGCCACGCCAGACCTCGATGGCCGCAGCCGGATCACGGCCTGCTCACCGCGGCTCAGCGCCGAAGGTTCTAACGGTGCACCGCGCCACGCGGTGGCATCCGCCGTCAGGGTGAATCGCTGTTCGCCCTTGGCATCTCCGATCGCGATGAAGTGCGGGCTCACGTCGACGATCTGCCCGGTCACGGCCCGGTACAAATGCCGCTGACCAGCCAGGACCTCCGGTGCTGCCGAACCTGCCGACACGACAGGACCCACCGAAATAACCGGTCCTGCCAGACCCGTCGGAGCCGATCCCGGTGCCTGCGTTCCAGCGGCGCGCTCGGCGACCGCCAGGCCAGAATGAGCCGCTTGCGGCAGGAAGACAGCGGACTTGAGCAGCCGGCGCCGGGCGATGTGGCTGGTATTGGCCGCGGTGGCGCCAGGGCACCGCTCGCAGCACACACCGGCCACCATCACTTCTTGCACTGGCTCTCCATGGGCGAGGACATTCCAGAATCATGACCATGCTGATGTATCCGGGTCCGCGTCAAGCGGTTTCAGTGATCTTTCGATGGTCAAGCCCGGACGGTGCGCTATTGCGGTCAGAACTCCGCCCCGCTCCCGTTCTGTGAGCATCGTGCTGACCAGGACTTTGTTACTGGGGGTAGCGGGACATCAGCGGAGTGTCGTGAGTACCGTTGAGGAGTGAGCGTCGGGGGCGATCACGGTGACCGGGGGGCAGCTGCGACCGCAGTCGGCCAGCAGCCGACCAGGAACGCATCGGCGCGGCAGCGGCCGGCCGGACGTCGTCATGCGCCAGATGTTCCCCGGCAGCGCAATGCCGCCGGGATCGATGACGCCGACTTCCGGGAGTACGTGACCTCGCGCGGCCGGGCGCTGCTGCGCACCGCCTATGTGCTCACCGGCAACCTCGCCGATGCCGAGGACCTGGTGCAGTCCGCCCTGGCCAAGACTTATCAGGCGTGGAACCGGATCGAGGATCGCGGAGCCCTGGACGGCTACGTCCGGCGGGCGATGGTGAATACCCACATCTCGTGGTGGCGGCGGCGGCGGGTTGACGAGTTCCCGACCGACGAGATCCCCGATCGACCGGTGGCCGATCCATCCAGCGACACCGATTTGCACGACACGCTGCAACGTGCGATCGACCGGCTGCCGCAGCGGATGCGGGCCGCGGTGGTACTGCGGTTCTACGAGGACATGTCGGAGTCCGAAGTCGCCGAGGTGCTCGGGATCAGCCTAGGCACCGTGAAGAGCACTGTCTCCCGCGCCGTGGCCAAGCTCCGCGCCGACGCTGACCTGCTCGCGGAGTGATCACAGTTCGGCCGCTGACCTGGTGACGTTTCGCCGCCGACGTGGGACTATCCACCCCAGGGATAATTCCGGCGCAGCAGGCCAGCCCAGCCGTACGCCGCCGGACGGAATCGCAGTACGCAGGAGGTTGCCCCGTGCGCAGCACGATGATGGACGTTCCGCTGACCGTGACCAGGATCATGCAGTACGGCAGCACTGCTTACGGTGACCGCGAGGTAGTGACCTGCACGACCAGCGGAAGCCGTCGCCAGTCCTATGCCCAGACCGGGGCAAGGGCCGCCCAGCTGGCGAATGCCCTGCGCGGGCTCGGGGTCGATGGCGACCAGCGCGTGGCCACGCTGATGTGGAACAACGCTGAGCATCTCGAGGCCTACCTGGCCATCCCCTCGATGGGTGCCGTGCTGCACACGCTCAATCTCCGGCTCGAGCCCGAGATCATCGGCTACATCGCTAACCACGCGGGCGACGAGCTCGTGATCGTCGACCCGACTCTGGTGCCGCTGCTCGCACGGGTGCTTCCGCACGCGCCGGCGATCCGCCACGTGATCGTGACAAGCCCAGAAGGCGAAACGGATAGCTCGGCGCTGGCGGCCCTGGCTGGCCCAGGCCGTGCGGTGCATTCCTACGAGGAGTTGCTCGGGGCACAGCCAGGCACCTTCAGCTGGCCGGATCTGGACGAGCGGTCGGCAGCCGCGATGTGCTACACCAGCGGGACGACCGGTCAGCCCAAGGGCGTGGTCTACAGTCACCGGTCCATGCACCTGCACTCGATGGCGGTCTGTACCGGGAGCGTCTTCGCGCTCGCCGAGCGAGACCGGGTGCTGCCGGTGGTGCCGATGTTCCACGCCAACGCCTGGGGCCTTCCCTATGCGGCGGTGATGGCAGGCGCGAGCCTGGTGATGCCGGACCGGTTCCTGCAGCCCGAGCCGCTGGTCAGGCTGATCGAGGCGGAACGGCCGACCGTGGCCGGCGCCGTGCCCACGATCTGGAACGCGCTGCTGCAGCATGTGCGGGCCAACGGCGGTGACCTGAGCTCGCTGCGGCTGGTCCCATGCGGCGGATCGGCCGTGCCGCACGCCCTGATGCAGGCCTACGAGAAGGAGCTCGGCGTCCAGATCCTGCAGGCCTGGGGCATGACCGAGACCTCGCCGCTAGGCAGTGTGGCGCATGCGCCGGCTGGCCTGACCGACGAGGAGGCGTGGCGTTACCGCGACACTCAGGGTCGGCTGATCTGCGACGTCGAGGCCAGGCTGGTCGGCGACGGCGGCGTGCTGCTGCCGCACGACGGCCAGGCCGTCGGCGAGGTCGAGGTCAGGGGCCCGTGGATCACCGGCGCGTACTACAAGGACGATGATCCGGAGAAGTTCAGGGACGGCTGGCTGCGGACCGGGGATGTGGGAACCATCGACCGGCTCGGCTACGTGATCCTGACCGACCGGGCCAAGGACGTGATCAAGTCCGGCGGCGAGTGGATTTCCTCGATGGAGCTGGAGAACGCGCTGATGGCGCATCCTGACGTGATCGAGGCAGCGGTGATCGGCGTAGCTGACGACCGCTGGGGTGAGCGGCCGCTGGCCACCGTGGTCCTCGCGCCTGGCGCCGCGACCACGGCCCCCGAGCTGCGCGAGTTTCTGGCCGGGCGGGTGCCCCGCTGGCAGCTGCCAGAGCGCTGGTCGTTCATCGCCGAGGTACCCAAGACCAGCGTCGGAAAGTTCGCCAAGACCCGGATCAGGGATTCATACGCCCGCGGCGATTTCGAGGTGATCGAGGCCCGCTGATCGACGCTGCGGATCGCACGGACGACTTTGCGACCGTCGTGGTGCTGCCGGTACCCTGGGTCAGCGGTCCGACCCGGCTGGAAAGACGCATGGCTCAGCCCGGCGGTTTAGGTCTGGTAGCTCAGCTCGGCGGCTAACCCGGCTGTCGGTCCGCGCGAGACGGTACTCTGGGGACACCCGCAGAGGGCCGAGGAGGCTTCGCCTAGTCCGGTCTATGGCGCCGCACTGCTAATGCGGTTTGGGTTCGCGCCCATCCGGGGTTCAAATCCCCGAGCCTCCGCTCCTGACCTGGGAGTCTGCGCCGCGGTGCGGGCTCCAGCTTCGTGATTCGTCGCCTTGGCGGCAGTGTGATGGCGGAGGAGACTGGTGGCCTTCGGCCTTCCGCTATTCGTCCTCACCCGGCGGTCGCAGCGCGGGCTCGGAGCGCTCGTCGGCGAATTGCCGTGCCAGGCGGTCCCGGATCTGGTGATGCGAGAGAAGTCGTCTGTCAACGGCCTGTCAAGAGCTCAACCGGAGCGCTTCTCGCACCTGTGCGAGGAGATCGGCCTGCTCGTTGTGGCTGGTGACCTTCATGCGCTGGAACGTGCTGTCGAGCCTGACATCGACGTAGAGGTCACCGGCATCCTCGTGGAAGTGAAGGAACGCGCGGGATCCCCGCGAGAAATAGCCGCGCTTGCGCTCCCGCAGCTGGGGGAGCTTACGTAGCTCCATCAGCAGCGCCTCTACGCGATCAAGATCTCCATGCGTTGCATGCCGCACGGGTCGAGCATGACGTTGGCCGTATGGGCAACGCAAGCGGCAAGGAACGGCCACTCGCCGTCATTCAGGAGGCAGCTTCATGACGATGATCTTCGCGGACGCTGGTCTAACACTGCTCCGACCTGCGCTGACGTGCTGGTCCTATGTGCTGGCAGGATCGTGCAACCGGACCTCATCGGCCGGCCGCACGAACCTCGGGGAAGGGGCCAGCCGGGAAAGATCAGAGATCGTCCGACGAGTCGACTCCGCCGCCGCCGACCGGATACGGATCACCGAATTCGTGATCGTAATGGTCGTCCGACTCGCCGGTCTCGTCCTCTTGCTCCGCGCTGGTCGGGAAGATTCTTCCACAGACGAGCAAGTAAAGCTGCTCAGGATACGGAATATGGTCAATGTGGCGCAGGGCCTGATCCTGCCCGGCCGACTCAACGATGAACTCGCCGTATCCGAGCAGCCGCCCGCCGAAGGTCCGCTGGAAGCTCATGTCGGTCACCTTGGCCAGCGGCATCATGTTGACCGTGCGGGTGAAGACACCTGAGGTCAGCATCACGCGCTCGGACGTGACGACGAAGTAGTCGACGAACCAGTTGGCGGCTTTCCAGATCAGCCTCAGCATCAGCAGGCCCCAGCCGATCCAGACAAGGGTGGCCAGCAGTGACTGGGTCCGCAGCACCGTGGCCGAGAGCACAGCAGCAGCCAGCAGCCCCCCGACAGCCTGAGCGCTCGGCACGATGAGCACGGCGGGATGCCGCCGGACCGTTGCCACGCGTACCTCACGAGGAAGCAGGTACTTGTCGACCGCGGCCTGCCGGTTCTTGGTCGTTGCTACCCGACTCATCAGCTACAGCTTGATGTGATTGAGGAACATGGCCAGGGAGTTACCAGCTGACTTCAGCCAGGCTAGGGCGCCGGAGACAACACCTGCGGCTCCCGTAGGCGAGGTGGCGAGGTAGTAGATAACAAAAGCGATACCACCCCAGGTCAGAACCTTCTTCAGCATCCCGATCACCTCCCTACTGCGCACGACAACGCGCTACCGCCGCGTCTCTCATTCAGCATAGCCCAGCACCATTTGCATACCAATGGCTAACGGCCGCTGCGGCAACCCTAGCTCCCGGACCGGGCCAGGAGTCCATCCCACGCCGATTCGGGCCGGATAGCCGTTACTGTTCTTGCTGCAGCGCGGGCCAGGTTCATGATGCTGCGGCGCGGGCGCGCGAGCAAGGCCCTTCGACAATCTGGATGCCGGGCGGTGGATGCGGAATGAATGAGGTGACTAGCGGTGACTTCTGCATGGTCGTCTACCGGGAAGACGACGCCTGGGAAGCGGAAGTACTGCCCGTCGCCGTCACCGACAATCTGGATGCCATCATCCACGCGCTGCGGCAGCAGCCAGGGATCGGCGGCGCGGTCGGGCTGGCGGCGGTCGGCGATGACTTCTTTGTCATCATCAGGGTCATTGGCGCCCACGTATCGGTATTCCTCTCTGATCTGACCGCATCGGTGGACTGGCCCCTTGCCAGGCAGGTGCTTGAGTACCTCGACATTCCGGTCCCTTACGACGAGGATCTCGATCAGGTGCTGCCCGCCGGCGACCTGTCGATCCTGGCCGATCTCGGCGTCGATGAAATGGAACTGTGCGCGCTGTCCGGCGACCTCGATCTGTTTCCCGACGAGGTGCTTGCCAGCCTGGCCAGGCGAGTTGGCTTCGGTCAGCCGTTCGAGCGGGCTCTGGATGCTGTCGTCGGGCAATGAGGTGCCAGCCGCATGACGCCGGAGTACCTGGCGGTCTTCGAGTCGGCCATGACCGCGGCACTGGAACTCGCCGACCAGGGCTCCGGCTCCGACGCGGATGCTGACGTGCCGATCGGAGCCGTGGTGCTGGCTCCGGACGGCGCCATCATCGGCCTGGGGCGGAACCAGTGCCTCGCCCAGGGCGACCCGACCGCACACGCCGAGATCGTGGCCATCCGGCAGGCGGCCCAGGCGACTGGCTGCTGGCGGCTGGATGGCTGCACCCTGGTGGTGACGCTTGAGCCTTGCACGATGTGCGCCGGAGCGGTGCTGTCCGCGCGGATGCGGCGGCTGGTCTACGGGGCGGCCGACGCGAGGGCCGGTGCCGCCGGATCACTGTGGGACGTGGTGCGGGATCGCCGGCTCGGGCCGCCGGTCGAGGTGATCGGCGGGGTGCTCGCTGACCCGTGCGCTGCACGGCTGACCAGGTTCTTCGCCCGTCTGCGCACGGACGGCTGATCCGCCGCGCGCAGATCCGCTAATCCGCCGGGCGCAGACCGCTTACTAGCCAGCCACAGCCGCGCAAAGCGCCCGGACCAGGTAGGCTCTGCGACGGTGGAGTCGCCTAGTGGCCGAGGGCGCACGCCTCGAAAGCGTGTGAAGGGGCAACCCTTCCGTGGGTTCAAATCCCACCTCCACCGCCACACCACCTCCACCGGCACTTATTAGTTATGACGCGGAGCCGGTGGTCATCGCTCAGGTCTTCGGTGAGCTCCTTGCCTCAAGTTTCCTTCACACCGGATCAGCCAGGCCTGCTAGCGATGATGTCGGCCATCGCATCCGCGGCTGGTCTTCTGTCCGCGCGAAAGTGCTGATGGCGGCGGTGGCCGCGGCTGGGCTGAACCGCAGGCTCGCCCGGTGCGTACCTCTGCCCAGCAGCCAAAGCCCGGCCAGCGGCTACCCGCCGCAGCTGTGCTCACCAGCCGCGGGGCCGTGCCAACGGGAAGGAGCGCTCCGAGTATCCCGAGATCGACCCGTCTGCCCCCGGTCCTGAGGCCGTTCACTTACGAACTCACAGTGGCGTTCCGCCCAGGTCAGGTACACTCACGACCGGTGGTGGACGGCTGTGCGCGGTCCTCGAAAGCGAGTGAAGGGGCAACCCTTCCGTGGGTTCAAATCCCACCTCCACCGCCGATTGCTGGACGGGCATTCGATGCGCGCACGATCGTTGTAGAGGTGGCGTCGGCCAGGACGGCGCGCCGTACCACGGGAGACTTGCTTGCCAGAGCCGCAGAGCACAGCCTTCTTCGTGCTCATGATGGTGATCTTCGGCGCGCTGATGTGCTGGCTGGTGCTGGCCAAACACCTGGTCTTCCGCGTGCTCGCCGCGTGCCTGGCGTTCATCCCGGCCGCGCTCTTCGGGATCGCCGCGGTGAACAAGTACTACGACTATTACCAGACCTGGAACGCCGCGTTCTCGGACATCAAGAGCAACCAGGGAGTGCCGACCGGAACTGTGGCCGGTACGCACGTCAGCAGCGCCCGCGGGATCAGCCAGCTGCTCGGCAACTCCATCTACACCAAGCTCGCGGCGCAGCAGGGCTTCACCCTGCAGCTATCGGTCCATGGCCAGGCCAGTCACCTGACCAGAGCCGTCTACGTTTACCTGCCGCCGCAGTACTTCCAGCCGAATTACCGCAACTACCGGTTCCCGGTACTTGAGCTGATCCATGGTTACCCCGGCCAGCCGCAGGACTGGATCACGGTGATCGGCATCACCACGATCCTGAGCGACCTGATCCGGCAGGGCCTGGCCAGGCCGGTCATCTTGGTGATGCCGGACGCCAACGGCGGCCGCGGGGTGTCGCTGCAGTGCCTGAATCAGGTCGGCGGTCCGCAGGACGCCACCTTCCTGGCCCTCGATCTGCCCAGTTACCTCTCCCATCGGCTGCGGGTTTGGTCCCCGGGGCGGACGTGGGCGATCGCGGGCTACTCCGAAGGCGGGTTCTGCGCGGCGAACCTGGGGCTGCAGTACGGATCCAGGTTCGGCTTCGCCGGTGTGCTCAGCGGCTACTTCCAGCCGATGCGCAATCAGCTGGCCAATCCGCCTCGGCGGGTCAGCCCGTTCGGCGGGAGCAAGCGCCTGCTGAATCAGAACACACCAAGCAAGGAAGTGGCTTACCTGCCGCCGGGATCACCGATCCCGCAGTTCTGGATCGGAACCGGGACTGACCTGGCGGATCTTCGCGCCGCCCAGATATTCCGGCAGCTCGTGGAGGTGCGCCAGCCTGGTGTGGTGCTGAAGGTCATGCCAGGCGGCGGGCATGCCATGTCCACCTGGCGGGTGCTGGTTCCGCCCATGCTCGAATGGATGACGCCGAAGCTAGCGCTCAACGTGCAGTTCAACGAGAACCTGATCAAGAGACTGGCCAAGCACAGTGTCAAGAAACCGGGCACGTACCACGTGAAGGGACAGCCATCGCCTGGTGCGGTCCCATTCCGGCCGTCCCCAAGTCCAAGCCCCAGGCACCGGACCCGCCATCAGCGTCACTGAGGCCGCTGGCAGCCGGTGCGGGCGCTCGGCCCGCGCCATCGGGTCCTTGACTCGGCGGTCGGTCGGACTGAGGTGCTAGGTGCACCGCTGGCGTGACTACGCGACCAGGGCCAGCCGGGCGGCGATGGTGTCCGTGGCCGCGGCCTCGAACAGGATCGTGTAGTGGTTGCAGTCCGGGATCGTCGTGACGTCCAGGCTCGCGACCTCGGCCTGCCAGTAAGCGGCGAGCTCGTCCGGGAGCATGCCCCCAGGCTGGCCGAACATACCCCGTGGCGCACGTAGCAGCGGGGTCGGTTCCTTACGTCGGCGCAGAGCCGCGGCAAAGCGCTCGCCCGAGGCGAGCAGATCCCGTCCGTCGGAACGGGCCGCCTCGGCAACCACCCGTGAGCGCAATGCTCCCGGTTCGCCGGTGAGGTCATAGCGCACGTAGTCCTCGACGTCATCGGTCCATCCGGCGGTGAGCGCCGGGTGGGCGCGCCAGAAGTCAACGTATGCGTCGGCGCTTGGGTAGGTCTCGCTGAGCCTGGCAAGCGCCGGACCGAGACTGACCGCGAGCAGCTGATCCAGGTCGGCGTCAGCTGGCACCGGCGGCGGGAGCCCCCCGTCGATCAGCAGGAGGCCGCCGAAGGCTTCCGGGTAGGTGTCCGACGCCAGCAGCGCGATATTGGCGCCGAGCGAGTGGCCGACCAGGGCGGGCCGGGCCAGGCCGAGCGCGAGCGTGAGATCGCGCAGATCCGCGCTGTGCCGGTCAAAGCCGTAGGGTCCGGGCAGGGTGGCGGAGTGACCGCGGCCGCGCAGGTCCACCGCGTGCAGCGTGAAATGCTCAGGCAGCGTGCTAGCCAGCGCCTGCCAGCAGATCGCGTTGGCTGTGATGCCATGAACCGCGATCACGTGTCGCGGGCCATCACCCCAGGAAAGCACCCGGAGCTTCCCGCCAGTCACGGCGATGTCGTCGGTCTTGGCTGGCAGTCGCATAGTGCCCGATTCTCGCCGAGCGCGCCGACCATGTGCAAACGGGACGGCTGGTGTTTATCCGCGACTGCCAATGCTGTCGCGGTCGCGGGCCTGCCCGCCCTCGATGTCCCATGCCACCGCGGCACGTAGCTGACGGCGTAAAGAGTCGCGCCGTCCGGCGTCACGACGATGTACTGAAGACCGTGTCCGATCTTGATCGGCTTGCCCGGCGAGTTCGTCGCGGTTCGGATCGGGGTCACCGTGTCCGAGTTGGAGTTGGCCACGTACGCGGTCTTGCCGTTCGGCGTGATCGCAATGGCGATGGGCACGCTCCCGACCTTGATCGGCTTCCCGGCGGTATTGGTCGCGGTCCGGATCGGGGTCACCAGCCCGAGAAGTCCATTGACGTCAAGAGCCACATAGACGGTCTTGCCGTGCGGCGGTTGCTGTCCAGGCGATCAGCGCGGCGCCGAGTACCAGCGCAATGCGCCGGATCACGACATGGCCGCCAGGCAAGCGGAACACGGTTGAATGGTGCGCTGGTCTGGGCTGAGTTCTCATCTGCTCATCGTCTGGCTCGTACAGCGGCCAGGCATGAGAGCGGATGCTCAGCCGGGCATGAGTATCAGTACTCAATTCGACCTGCAGCGGTGCGGGCGCAGTGGCGCTGCGCCTGTGCCTGAATCTCAGGGCTAGGGCAGGAGGAGAAGTCGCAGGCTGTCGGCGAGCCAGGTCTGGAAGTGGTCGGCTGTCCAGGCGTGATGGATGGTCAGCAGCAGGTAGAGCTCGGGGTTCGCGAGTGCTGAGTAGGTGTCGGCCGCCTCGTCGGTGCTGAGGCCGTCGCGCAGTGGGCCGCGTTCGCGCACGAGGCCGACGAGGGTTCGCTGGAAGTCGCGGCGGCTGTCGATCTCGGCGGCGAGGTGCTCCTTGAGCGTGTCGTCGGCCGCGGCCGCGTCACGCAGCAGCGCGTAGACGGGCGAGATTCGCTGGAGCATGCCGCGTGAGAGGGCTACAGCGATCAGCAACTGCCGGCGCCAACAGCCGCCGCGGCACAGCTGTAGCGGTCCAGCCGCCGCTGCGGGTACGAGGCGCCAGACCGCTGCCCGCCAATACCCGCGACCTGGCGAGCGGGAACCCCGACCCGGCGTTGCCGCCACCGCTCGCACCAGCGCTGGCTCGCCTGGATCCCGAACACAAGCTCTACGGTGGGCCTGTCAAGCTGGCCCGGCTCGCCGAACTAGCCGAAGCAGACTTCGCCGCAGATGGGATCGCAGCGGACATCGCAGTGGTCGGCGGTGCGCTCGACGGCATCGAGCGCACCCTTCAAACGCAGCTCAGGCCCGGTGATCGCGTGGTCGTCGAGGATCCGTGCTGGCCGCGCATCAACGACCTCGTCCGTTCCCTCGGACTCCAGCCCGAGCCTTCCCGCATCGACCAGCGAGGGTTCGTCATCGATGAACTGACCCGCGCCCTCAAGCGCGGCTCGAAGGCGATCATCGCCACGCCCCGCGGCCAGAACCCGACCGGCGCCGCCGTCGATCGGGAGCGGGGGCGCCTCCTGCGTGAACTGCTCGGCCGACATCCCGACGTGATTGTCATCGAGGACAGGAGCTACGACGCCGCCAACTGGCATTTTTCGGATCGAACGTTAGATATTGACAAATGGCATATTAGATCAGTAGTCTTCAGCTCATCGCACCGCCGATCCAAGAATGGAGGATCAACGATGGCGTTCCGGACACGGGCCAAGGGCCTGAGGCTGAAGCTGGTGCTAATGGCAGTCGCGCCGGTCGTGGGCATGGCAGGGGTGGGGATCGCAACGGCCACTCCGGCGCTCGCGGTTCCGATGAACTGCAATTCCGGGTACAACTGTTTTTACATAGACATAAACGATTCACCGAGCACCGGCGACTGGGTGGCGAACTTCCAGGGCGGCAATTCGTACTGGGGCAATTTCTGGTCCCCCAACCTCTATTGCAGTCCGGCATATTCCTGGAACGATTGCGCATCTTCCGGGCAAGGTCAGATCGGAGAGAATATGATTCTCTACGTGAACGCCAACTGCGGAGGATCAACACTCACCGTCCATGTTGGCCAGGACATCGACAACTTCGGTAACTCGGGTTTTAACGACGTCACTAGCTCAGACAAGGTTGGCAGCACTTGCTAAGCCAGTAATCGCACTGTTCGCTCGGCGGTCCCCCATGTCGGCTGCACGCGATATGGGGAGCCGCCGAGTGTTGGCGGGTATGGACTACCCGGAAGGCTATGCTACTCGGTTTGCCAGTACAGATGCTTGGCATGATGTAAAGCGCATTTCGGGATTGGGAGAATCTCGGTAACTGGTAACCTATGCCCTATAGATTCCATCAGATCAGTAGGTGACTGTTCCCGATACGAGGGTGGAGTGTCCGATGAGCCGATTCTGGGTGGCCCAGGCTAGTCGCCTGGTGGCCTGGCCGGCTGGGTCCGTTGTGATGCTGCTGGCGGCTGGCTTCCTGGCCGCGGGATGCGTGAGTTCGTCGTCGGGGACCGGGCCTGCGGCGACCGGGCCTGCGGTGCCGCTCTCGGCCGCTGAGATCGCGGTGCTGACCAATTCCGGTGGCACAGCGCCTGTCGGCGCGGAGCTTAACAATGCCGTCGAGATTCTGACCGGCCGCTGCATGCGGGCCAAGGGCCTTATCTACTATCCGGAGCTTGAGGACGTCGCGACGGCGACAGCTCAGACCCTGCCGGAACTCCCGCTGTACCGCAGCCTGGCCGACCGCCAGTCCAATGGCTACGGTGCTTACGCCGTAGCACTGCAGGAGGCGCAGAGCGGCCATGGGACGGCGAGCCCGCCGAACGTCCCGGAGCAACTGTATGTAGCCTCCCTGTCAGGTGCGGCATATGCCCGCTACTGGGCGGCGTGGATCGGGCCAGAAAGCAGCAGCGTCAACATAACTCTCCCAGGCGGAACCCAGACGTCTATCCCGTCGGGTGGCTGCCGTGGAGCCGCCGTCCGGAGCATATACGGGTCAGTCGCTAACTGGATCCAGTCAAGCAACGGGGCAGAGCTTATTACTAAGCATCTCACTTTCCTGGTTCAATCGAATCCCAGGTACGTGGCAGTCGTGGGCAAGTGGTCACAATGCATGGCCAGGAGCGGATATCAGTACGCGGCGCCGTTTGATGCCTGGAATTGGTTCGCTGGCCAGTATGCGAAGCAGGGGCCTACCAGTTCGCTGCACCGGCTCGAGATCGCGGTGGCAGTCACCGATTACCGGTGCGCGCAGGCCGTCTCGCTCGTGCCGGTGACGACGGCAGTGCAGAGTTGGGCAGCCGCCCACCTCGGCATCACGCTGGTCGGTGACCTGGCCAGGATCACCGACGTCGATGCCAGAGCCCTTCATGCCGCCAGAACCCTGGTGCCGGGCGCATAGCCCATCATATGTCATTACGGGTATATGATGTCGTGGCCGATTAGGGTCATCAGGTTTGGTGAGTGACGGGACGCTGAATGGGTGCTGGTCCTGGCCAGGGCCGCCGGTGGTGGATGCGGGTGGCGGTGACCGGGGTGATCCTGATCGCGGCCGCGTTCTGGGCTGGGACGCGGGTCACTTCGCCGGCGGTGCTTGCGTCAAGAACTCGCGCCGCAAGCAGGACGGTCCTGACCGCTAGTGTCGTGTGGCGCCGCTTGTCGGAAACCCTGACCGTGCCGGGCAAGGTGGAGCCCGCTGGGTCGTTCGATGTCTATTTCGGGCCGGTCACGGTCGCGGGTGCTCAGCCCATCGTGACGGCGACGCCGCGCCGGGCCGGATCGGTGGTAACCAACGGCGCAGTGCTCGCCGAGATCGCCGGTCGGCCGGTATTCGCCCTGCGAGGGGCGACGCCGATGTACCGGGACCTGACGGTCGGCGATCAGGGCCGTGATGTGCTGCAGTTGCAGGAGGGTCTGGCTGCGGCCGGGTTCGGCAGTGGCGATGCTCCGGGAGTATTCGGGGCGGGCACGGAATCGGCTGTCCGCGGGTT
This sequence comes from uncultured Actinomycetota bacterium, assembly GCA_963850875.1. GTDB lineage: Bacteria > Actinomycetota > Actinomycetes > Streptosporangiales > Streptosporangiaceae > Chersky-822. Next base: position 164,545 of record CAWKNA010000001.1, on the reverse strand, counting down.
CTATCGCGCAGCCGGGTACGCGCCGCCTGGGTCAGCGACCGTGGCTCGGTCGCGGGCCGCTTCGGGAGGCCGGGCGGCTATCGTGGTCCCGCAGGCCGAGGTCGTTTTCGTGCCGGCCCTTCCGGCGGTGGTGGAGTCAACGTCGCTGGGGCTGGGTCGGCCGGTGACCGATCCGGCAGTGGTGCTTGGTACGGGCCGCCTCGGCGCCGTGCTGCCGCTCACCACTGCGCAGTCGGCTCTGGTCAGCGCGGGAGACGGCGTCACGCTGTATGTCAGCGGGATGGGCGGACAGCTGGCGGTGTTCGCGGCCAGGGTGACGAGAGTGAGGCCGGTGCCGGCGGCACAAGGCGGGGCTGGCGGCACCGGGAGCGGCGGCGGGCCGGCGCTGGAAGCCTTGATCACATCACGTGCCCGGCTTAACTTGGCGCTTGTAGGCGCTGTGGTAACGGGCAGGATCATCGTTTCCGCTACGAGCGGGCCGGTGCTGGCCGTGCCGGCTGCCGCGCTGTACAGCTCGCCAGACGGGCAGGCCATCGTGACGGTCATCACGCGCGGCGGCCGCGTCGCCGTCCCGGTCCGGACGGGCACCATGATCGGCGGTTACGTTCCAGTTCAGGCCCTGCGAGGACAGCTGACGGCCGGCGAGCAGGTCCTGGTGGGGGAGTGAACGCGGCGTGCCCGCTACGTCCGGTTCGGATGCCTCCGCGCTGCTGTCGCTAGCCGCGGCGGAGCGCTCTTATCCTGGCTCTCCGCCGGTCGCGGCACTGCGGCCGGCCGACCTGTGTATCGGGCCGCGGGACTACGTGTCCCTCATGGGCCGGTCAGGATCGGGGAAGTCCACTCTCCTGAACATCATGGGCTTGCTGGATCGCCCGTCGGCGGGTTCGGTCATCTTCGCCGGGACCGACACGGAACAGATGCCCGACCGGCAGGTCGCGGGACTGCGCGCCCAGCACATCGGCTTCGTGTTCCAGAGCTTCAACCTGCTGCCGCAGCGGACGGCAACAGATAACGTCGCCCTTGGGCTGCTGTACCAGCGGGTACCAAGGTCCCACCGCGAGCAGATTGCGCGCGGCACCCTGGATCGGGTCGGGCTGTCACACCGGGCGGCGGCGTTTCCCGGCCAGCTGTCTGGTGGCGAGAAACAGCGGGTGGCCATCGCGCGGGCCGTCGCGGGCCGGCCAGCGCTGCTGCTATGCGACGAGCCGACCGGCAATTTGGACGCGGCCTCGGCCACGTCGGTACTTGACCTGCTCGACGGCCTGCGCGATGACGGGATCGCGGTCGTCATCGTGACGCATGACCCCGACGTCGCGGCGCGCGCGGACCGCCACCTGGTGATGTCCGACGGCACGGTCAGGGATACCGTGCTCGGGGATTTGGGAGACGGGCCCCGGCCAGCGATGGAGCATTGATGCTGTGCTGGCGGCCCGACGGGCCGGCGGCCGGTAAGCAGTCGCTGAGGCTGGCGGACATCGCCAGTGAGGCGGTCCTGGGAATTTCCGCCAGGCCCGGCAGGTCGATGCTGACCATGCTTGCCGCCATCGTCGGCGTTGGCAGTTTCGCGATCGTGATCGGGCTGACGAACACCACCCGTGCTGAGGTCAACGGGAGGTTCAATAGCCTGGCGGCTACCGAGGTGGTGGTTTCCGACACTGAGCCTCAGCTGTCATCGGCGGCGTTCCCCCCGGACACCGAGCGGCTGATTGACCGGCTGCACGGGGTGCTGAGCTCTGGCGTTCTCTTTCCGGTCGGCGTGGCCGTCGCGCCTGGCGTGACACGTCTGGCCCCGGCCGCAGGTCAGGGGCCTGCCAACTCGGTCCAGGTGATGGGGGTCTCGCCTGGTGTTTTCCAGGTGTCGATGGGCAAGCTTGCGCAGGGACGTTTCTTCGGCGCTCTCGCGGACCGTGAGCGCCAGAACGTTGTCGTGCTCGGCGAGGCTGCCGCGGCGCAACTCGGAGTGACAGACATCTCAGCGCAGCCGGCTATCGAGATCGACGGGATCCCGTTCACCATCGTCGGCATATTGCAATCAGTCGGCCGTGAGCCAAGCTTGCTTCAGGTCGCCATAATTCCAGATCAGACAGCCCTGCGATACTGGGGAATCTCGGCTCTCGGCGCCGACGCGATCATCGCCACCAGGCCAGGATCGGCCGCGGTCGTTGCCAGCGAGGCTGCGGTCGCGATCCTTCCCGCCGATCCGCAGCGCCTAGCCGTCGTCTCATCCTCCGAACCGTTCATCTTCCAGGCAGCGATCAACGGCGACCTATCAGCCCTGCTCCTGCTGGCCGGAGTGATGGCGCTGCTGATGGGCATGATCGGGATCGCCAGCGTAACCCTGACCTCAGTTCTTGAGCGCTTCTACGAGATCGGCGTCCGCCGGGCGCTAGGAGCTACGAGGCCGCATATCACCTGCCAGTTCCTGGCGGAGAGCACCATCCTGGGCACTCTCGGCGGCCTGGCCGGCACCTGCCTGTCCATCATCATCATCGTGACAATCGCCGATATCAATCATTGGAATGCTGTCTTCAGTCTCGCGGTGATCCTGCCCGACCCGCTGATCGGCACCGTCGCTGGCTGCCTTGCGGGCATATACCCCGCGCTTCGGGCAGCTAGGCTCGACCCCGTCGAAGCCCTGCGCCGCTAGCCGAGAGCGCCTTCGGCGACGCGCTGACCTGGCACACCATTGAGGGCCGGACTGCGTCAGTCGGTGCGGCGCTGTCCCCGTCGGGATTCGAGGTGGAGTGTTGATGAGCCGATTCTGGGTGGCCCAGGCTAGTCGCCTGGCGGCATGGCCGGCTGGGTCCGTTGTGATGCTGCTGGCGGCTGGCTTCCTGGCCGCGGGATGCGTGAGTTCATCCTTGGCGACCGGACCTGCGGCGACCGGGCCTGCGGCGACCGGACCTGCGGTGCCGCTCTCTGCAGCTGAGATCGCGGTGCTGACCAATTCCGGTGGCACGGCCGATGCCGGCGCGGAGCTTAACAATGCCGTCGAGATTCTGACCGGCCGCTGCATGCGGGCCAAGGGCCTTATCTACTATCCGGAGCTTGAGGACGTCGCGACGGCGACAGCTCAGACCCTGCCGGAACTCCCGCCATACCGCAGCCTGGCCGACCGCCAGTCCAATGGCTACGGTGCTTACGCCATAGCACTCCGGGAGGCGCGGAGCGGCCATGGGACGGCGAGCCCGCCGAACGTCCCGGAGCAACTGTATGTCGACTCCCTGTCAGGTGCGGCATCTGCCAGCTACATGGTGGCGTGGATAGGGCCAGAAAGCAGCAGCGTCAACATAACCCTCCCAGGCGGAACCCAGACGTCTATCCCGTCGGCTGGCTGCCAGGGAGCCGCCGTCCGGAGCATATACGGGTCAGTCGCTAACTGGATCTGGTCAAGCAACGGGGCAGAGCTCATTACAAACGACCTCGCTTCGCTGGTTGAAGCGAATCCCAGGTTCGTGGCAGTCGTCGGCAAGTGGTCTCAGTGCATGGCCAGGAGCGGATATCAGTACGCGGCGCCGTTTGACGCCTGGAATTGGTTCGCTGGCCAGTACAAGCAGCAAGGGCCTACCAGTTCGCTGCACCGGCTCGAGATCGCGGTGGCAGTCACCGATTACCGGTGCGCGCAGGCCGTCTCGCTCGTGCCGGTGACGACGGCAGTGCAGAGTTGGGCAGCCGCCCACCTCGGCATCACGCTGGTCGGTGACCTGGCCAGGATCACCGACGTCGATGCCAGAGCCCTTCATGCCGCCAGAACCCTAGTGCCGGGCGCCTAGCCCATCACATGTGACTACGGGTATCGCTCGGCCCGGGACCAGTTCCATGGCGGTGCCTGGTGCGGCGCCAGGCGGACGCCGCTTGCGTCGTCGGCATGGTCAGTGCTGTGGGGACGGCAGTGTGAGGCTGGCCGCCGTTGCCTGCGGCACCGCGTGGATCCGAATCGCTAAATGCGACCGTGGGCCCAGAGGCCGTTGGAGCTCGCGGCGAGGAAGGCGGAGTCGCCGGGGAACCGCGTGATGGTCGCACTAGGGGCCTGAATCCGAAGCCAGCGGCCGCTCATGGTCCGGTGGATCAGCCATAGTTTGAACGAGCTCCCGGTGCCGGAGTACGCCGTCATCCAGGCCCCGCCCGATCCGTCCGGGCGCACGTCGGCAAGCAACTGGACCGGCCACGGCAGCTGCATTTTCGCCCAGCGCCCCTTCCGCAGCCGCAGCAACCACGACTTGGCCGTCGCGGTGTGGCCAGCCTCGGCGGTCACCCAGACCAAGCCCGGTGCCGTGGCCACGTCATTGAATGCCAGGCCAGCCAGCGCGCTGGCGTGCACTCGCGACCACTTGCCGTTGAAATGGTAGATCGCCGTGGCTTGCGAAAAGCCACCGAGAGCCCAGATGTCGGAAGCGGAAGCAGCGCTGGCCACCTGCAGCATGTCGGCGGTCGCCGCCGCGTCCTGGTGCCACCGGCTCCCGTCGAAATGGTAGGTGCCGAGGCCGGCCGGGATCCCGGCGCCGCCGCCCCCGCCGAAGACCCAGACGTCCTTGCGGTCGATCGCCGTGATCCCGGAGAAGGCGGACAGGCCCGTGGTCCCGCCGGTCACATGCTTGGCGACTGACCAGCGCGAGCCGTTCCAGCGCAGCACGTAGCCGCCGAAGTTGGCGACGGCCCAGACGTTGCCGGCGGACGAGGCGCTGATCGCGAAGATCATGTTCCGGACGGTAGGTGGCAGCGGAGTCGGCTGCCACTTGCCCCTGGTCCAGTGCACGGCCGAAATCGTGCCCTTCTGCCAGGGGCCGCCATTCGGGCCGGTGAACCCGAAGGCCCAGGCCTCGTGCCTGCCGGTCGCGAGAACGCTCGTATATACGCGGCCGCTGCCGTATGCGAGCCGCCAGCCCGGCACGCTGGCCGGCCCGGCGAGCGCGGGCACGGCGGTAGCGAGTGCCAGAACGCCAATCGCGGCACCGGCGGCTGCACGCGTTGCCACCTGGGACCTTCGCATGAATGCTCCTCGAAAGCAGCTACCCAAATTCAGTGACAATATCCTGGCATAACACCACACACACTGCTTGGCTGATCCGCCACAAAACGCGGCCGACGCCGGGATCGCCGGCCCGGACTCCATGGCCACGGAAGGGAGGTGCGGAGAGACCACCGGGAACGTCGAGACTAAAACTGAGACCAGCGGCGTTTCAGGTAGCCGAGCGCGATCAGCGCGCTGACGAGTTCTCGCAGATCCAAGGAGCGGAGGATGCGAGATTCGAACTCGCGAGGGGTTGCCCCCAACACGCTTTCCAAGCGTGCGCCCTAGGCCACTAGGCGAATCCTCCGCCGGCCAGCCTACCGACTCGCGGTGGCAGGTCCGACCCGGATTCCCTTGTCTGCCGTGGGTGACGAGCCGGTGCGACATCACCGCAGCTGGCCGCGGGCGGAGGCAGGTGCGATCGGGTCGGTCTGGTCGGCCCTGAGCCCATCGGCGCACGGGCCGACCGCCTGGCTGACTAGACTGGGCGGCAGACCCCTCGCACGGCGTTTACCCCGCCAACTCCCCCAGGGCCGGAAGGCAGCAAGGGTACGCGGGCTCTGGCGGGTGTGCGAGGGGTCCTCCCCCTCCCCGGTGAGGATGAGGTCATGGCAGGCGACGTCTCCAGCTCCGGCCAGGCTGCTGGCCATCGGGACTCGGTCAGGCCGGTGGTGCCCGATGCTCCCCTGGCGCTCTACCGCCGCTACCGGCCCGCTACCTTCGCTGAGGTCAAGGGCCAGGAACATGTCACCGAGCCGCTGCGCCAGGCGCTGCGCACCGGCCGGGTGCATCACGCGTACCTGTTCAGCGGGCCGCGCGGATGCGGCAAGACATCGAGCGCCAGGATCTTGGCCCGTTCGCTGAACTGCGAGAACGGGCCGACTCCCGATCCATGCGGTGTCTGCGCGTCCTGCGTGGCTCTGGCGCCCTCGGGCCCGGGCAGCATCGACGTGATCGAGATCGACGCAGCGTCGCACGGCGGCATCGACGACGCCAGAGACCTTCGGGAGCGGGCCTTCTACTCGCCGGTCTCGGCGCGCTACAAGATCTACATCATCGACGAGGCGCACATGGTGACCGGCGGCGGCTTCAACGCCCTGTTGAAGCTGGTCGAGGAGCCGCCGCCGCATCTGAAGTTCGTATTCGCCACCACGGAGCCCGAGAAGGTCATCCCGACCATCAGGTCAAGGACGCATCACTATCCGTTCCGCCTAGTCCCGCCTGCCATCTTGCGCGAGCTGCTTGAGGAGATCCTTAGGGCCGAGGGCGTCGCCTACGAGCCGGCCGTCCTTCCGGTGGTGATCAGGGCAGGCGCGGGATCGGTGCGGGACTCGCTGTCGGTCCTTGACCAGCTGCTGGCCGGGGCAGATGACTCCGGCCTGCGCTATGACCGCGCCATTGCGCTGCTCGGTTACACCGACGACGCGCTGCTCGACGAGATAGCCGAGGCCTTCGCCCGCGCAGATGGTGCGGCGATCTTCCGCACCATCGACCGGGTGGTAGAGGCCGGCCATGACCCCCGCCGCTTCGCCGCGGACATGCTTGACCGGCTTCGCGACCTGATCGTGCTCGCCGCCGTTCCCGATGCCGCAGTATCCGGCCTGCTCGATGTGCCGGAGGACCGGCTGGAGCGGATGCGCAAGCAGGGGTCCGAGTTCGGCCGGGACCGGCTGGTTCGGGCCGCGGAGACGGTCAGCGCCGGCCTGGTGGAGATGCGCGGAGCGACCTCGCCCAGGCTGCTGCTCGAGCTGATGTGCGCACAGGTTTTGCTGCCAGCCGTGACGGCCGGCGAGAGCGACCTGGCGGCCAGGGTCGAGCGGCTGGAACGACGAGCGAGCGCTGCCCCGGATGCGCCAAGCCGGGCCCGAGGCCAGGCTCGCGATGTGCCTGCGGACGCGGCACACGGTGCCATCCGCGATCCGGCGAGTCAGCCCGGCGCAGGCTCGTCAGCATCGGGCCACCGACCGGCGCAAACGCGGGACGCTGCTCCTCCAGCGGCCGACCAGGCCGCTGACAGGGCACCCGCGGAGGTGCCACCGCCCGCATCGGGCAGCCAGCCGGTCGCGCTGGACACCGCCAGGCTGCGTGATCGCTGGCCGGACGTGCTCGAATCGGTCAGAGAAGTAAGCAAGGTGGCTTGGATCCTGCTCGGCAACGCGACAGTGGAGTCGGTGGCAGGCGATGTCCTGACGCTGTCATTCGACGGGGAGGGCTACGCCAAGGGCTTCTTGAGCAGCGGCTACGACCAGATACTCGGCGAGGTGATTTTGTCGACGCTCGGCAGTCACCTGGTGATGCGGACCTCAGTGCAGCCGGCCAGCGGGCAGGGGGCCGTCGCGAGCAATCAGGGTGCCGGTCGCGCGAGCGGAGCGACCGGGGGAGGTGCGGGGGCCGCGGACACCGACCGGGCGGAAGGCCAGTGGGGCGGGGCCGCCGGAGCAACGTCGGATGCGGCGGGAGGTACCGGCGACCCGCCCATCGCGCCTGGCGGCAGATCCGGCACTGCCACTGACGGGAGAACCGGCGCCGCTGCTCACGGCAGAGCCGGCACCGTGTCGGCCGGTGGTACCGGCAACGCGCCTGACGGTGGTTCCGGCACCGCTCCAGACGGCGGAACCGACCCTGACGGCGGCGCCCCCACCGCAGTTAACGCCAGAACCGGCTCAGCCGCCTCCGCCGGACCGGCCAGCGCACCGGCCAGCGGGACCGGCGCCGGCCAGGCCGCCAGAGCTAGTGGATCCCGTGGTGGCAGCGCTGGCAGCGGGCCAGCTGGCGCGGCTGGCAGAAGCCCGTCCGGTAATTCGGAAAGCGCCCATGTCGGCCCGGTGGCGGGGGCACAGGGTAGGCCGCAAGCTGCCAGCCAGTCGCGGGCCGCGAGCCAGCCGCATGCCGCGAACAACCCGCGAACCGATAACCCGAGGATGAACCGGTCGGCCAGCCATGTTCTTCCGGACGATCCGCGGCCATTGACTGATGCCGTGCCCCCAGGGGAAGACGCTGCGCAAGCGCTGACCGGGACGGATCTGATTGAGCAGGCCCTGGGCGGCCGAATGATCCAGGAGATCACCGAGACCTGAACCGGCATCGGCGTCGGCCCGCCGTAGTGCCAGTCATCCGGGTTAGCCGTAGGCTCTAAACAGCGGCAAGGCCAATCCTGGCGATCCGTGCCGTCGACAATCTCATGGCTTGTGGATCAGGTCATGCAGTCGGAAGGCAGGTGAACGCGACGTGGAACCCGGCGGGCTAGACATCCAGCAGCTCTTCGCTGCTGCGGCGCAAATGCAGAGCCAGCTTATGGACGCGCAGCAGCAACTGGCCGACACCGAGGTCCTGGGCACGGCAGGCGGTGGCCTGGTGACAGTGACCGTCAACGGGCAGGGCGAGCTTGTCGAGCTGGTCATCTCGCCGGCCGCGATCGACTCGGGCGATCCGGAGGAGACTGCCCAGACGCTGGCTGACCTGGTCCTTGCTGCCTGCCGCGCCGCTTACGGCGCCATCGCAGATCTGCAGGAACAGATGATGGGCCCGCTGGCTACCGGGCCCGGCGGAGGCGCCGGCGGCATTCCTGGACTGCCAGGACTGCCGGGCATTCCAGGCCTGTCCGGCATCCCGGGCCTGTCAGGAGTGCCAGGTGCCGCCGACTCGGGTGCCGCTGGCTCGGGCAAAGTCGGCTTGGGCGCCACCGAGTTGGGTGCCACTGGCTCGAGTGCCACCGGCTCGGATGACGCGAGTGACCAGAGTGACCCCGATAGCCAGGACCGGCCGACCGACCCGGACGGTCGCTGAGGTGTACGAAGGTATTGTCCAAGACCTCATCGACGAGCTTGGCCAGCTACCCGGCATCGGCCCGAAGGGTGCCCAGCGCATCGCGTTCTACCTGTTGACCGCCGATCAGGGCGATGTGCGCCGCCTCGCGGCCACCCTGATCGAGGTGATCGAGAAGGTCAGGTTCTGTCGCATCTGCGGCAACGTCGCCGAGGACGACGAGTGCCGGATCTGCCGCGATGTCCGCCGCGACCCTTCGGTTATCTGCGTGGTGGAGGAGCCCAAGGACATAGCCGCGATCGAGAAGATCAGGGAGTTCCGCGGCCGGTACCACGTCCTTGGCGGCGCGATCAGCCCGATCGACGGGATCGGGCCCGAGGACCTGCGGATCAGGGAGCTGATGAGCCGGCTCTCCGATGGGACGATCACCGAGCTGATCCTGGCAACTGATCCGAATCTGGAAGGCGAGGCAACCGCTACCTACCTGGCCCGGATGATCAAGCCGCTCGGCTTGCGGGTAACCAGGCCGGCCAGCGGGCTGCCGGTTGGCGGTGACCTTGAATATGCCGATGAGGTGACGCTAGGGCGCGCGTTCGAAGGGCGGAGGACGATCGATGTCTAGCCGAGCACGTCCAGGCAGCCAGCTGCCAGGCCAGGGCGGCGAGTTGCCAGGTCAGGGCGGCGAGCTGCCAGGCCGAGGCAGCCAGCTGCTAGGTCCAGGCAGTCAGCCGTGGGCTGCGGGCGCACGGTGAACGGGCAGGCAGCGGAGCCCGCCGGGTCCGGTGACGTCGTCGGCGACTGGCGGCCGCTCGCTGACCGCGTGGCCGGCGATGCGCGGGACTTCCTTGACGTCCTGGCCGCGCTCGGCCGCGGCGAGGGGGGCGATGAGGTAGTTTCGCTGCTCCTGCTCGAGGTCGCGCAGGTGATGCTCGCCGGAGCGCAGCTCGGCGCCAGCAGGGACGTGATACCGGCTGGAAACGCAGAGCCGGACGTCGGTGCTGACCCGGATCTGGATGGTCTTCGCGTCGGCCTGGCGGCGCAGCTGGCCGGCTGCGATGAGTACGCCGAGCTCTTCGACCCCTATCTGGACACCAAGCCGATCGCATTCCGGCTGTCCGATGACCTGGCGGCGGTCGCCGCGGACCTGATTCACGGTTTGCGGCACTACCAGGCTGGCCGGGCGGCTGAGGCACTGTGGTGGTGGCAGTACTCATACGTGAATCACTGGGGAACCCATGGCGGCGCGGCGCTGCGTGCGCTGCACGCGGTGGTCGCGCACAGTCGGCTTGACGTCGCCGACGAGCACCTGCCGTCCTGAGCCTGCTGGTCCCCGGCCCGGGCCGGTCCTGAGCCCGGCCACCGTGAACCCCGGTAGACTCGATCTTCCTGATCCGTCCGAGGCACCTGGCGAGGAGCGGCGCGCTTGACCCTGATCGTGCAGAAATACGGTGGGTCCTCGCTTGCCGACGCCGATGGCATCAAACGCGTCGCGCAGCGGATCGTGGCCACCCGCAAGGCCGGTCACTCGGTCGTCGTGGTGGTCTCGGCGATGGGTGACAGCACGGACGAACTGCATGACCTGGCCCGGCAGGTGAGCCCGCTGCCGCCCGGGCGCGAACTGGATATGCTGCTGACCGCCGGCGAGCGGATCTCGATGGCGCTCGTGGCGATGGCCATCGCCAACCTCGGCTTCGAAGCCAGGTCCTTCACCGGATCGCAGGCCGGAGTGATCACCGACTCCACCCACGGCAACGCCAGGATCATCGACGTGACCCCCGGGCGGATCTCCGGAGCGCTCAGCGACGGCGCGATTCCGATCGTGGCAGGCTTCCAGGGCGTCTCCCACGACAGCAAGGACATCACCACGCTGGGCCGCGGTGGCTCCGACACCACCGCCGTCGCCCTGGCCACCGCTCTGGGCGCGCAGACCTGCGAGATCTACACCGACGTGGACGGGGTCTTCACCGCCGATCCCAGGATTGTGCCAGGCGCCCGCCGGATTCCCCTGATCAGCTACGAGGAGATGCTGGAAATGGCGGCCAGCGGCGCCAAGGTCCTGCAGCCGAGATGCGTCGAGTACGCGCGCCGTTATGCCATGCCGATCCATGTCCGGTCGTCATTCAGCAGCAAGGAAGGTACCTGGGTCACGGTAGCGCCGGACCCGGGACCGGAAGGAAACGGAATGGATCAGCCGATCATCACCGGGGTCGCGCACGACCGGAGCGAGGCGACGATCACCGTCGACGGGGTGCCCGACAAGGTGGGCGTCGCGGCCACGATCTTTCGCGTAATCGCCGCGGCGAGTATCAACATCGACATGATCGTGCAGAGCACGTCGCGGGCGACCGGGCGGGCGGACATCTCATTCACGCTGCCGCGCCAGGACGGCCAGGCCGCCATGGCGGCGCTGCGCGACGCACAGGATCAGATCGGCTTCGAGTCGCTGGTATTCGATGATCGGATCGGAAAGGTCTCGCTGATCGGGGCAGGAATGCGGTCGCATCCGGGGGTCAGCGCCGACTTCTTCGGCGCCCTCGCCGACTCGGGCATCAACATCAGGATGATTTCCACATCGGAGATCAGGATCTCCGCTGTGGTGGACGCGGCCGACCTGGACTCGGCGGTGAGCGCCACCCACCGGGCCTTCGGTCTGGAGTCCGGGCAGGGTGAGGCTGTCGTCTACGGCGGGACCGGCCGGTGAGCGCGTGGCAGGCGGGCAGCGAGCCGGAGGTGACCCACCGGCAATCGGGCGGGTCGCAGGCTGGCAGCGGGTCGGGGATGAGCCACCGGCCGGTGCTCGCCATCGTGGGCGCGACTGGAGCCGTCGGCACCGTGATGCGGGAGGTCGTGTCCACCAGGGCCGACATCTGGGGTGAGATCCGGCTGATCGCCTCGGCCAGGTCGGCGGGCCGGCGGCTGCTCGTTCGCGGCGAGGAGGTCGAGGTCCGCGCGCTCTCCGCGGCGGTCTTCGACGGTGTCGACATCGCGATGTTCGACGTGCCCGATGAGGTGTCGGCCCGGTGGGCCCCGATCGCCGCGGACCGCGGTGTCGTCGTGATCGACAAATCGGGCGCGTTCCGGCAGGATCCCGAGGTTCCGCTGGTCGTGCCCGAGATCAACCCCCAAGAGGCGCTCAACCGGCCCAAGGGGATCATCTCGGTGCCGAACTGCACCACGCTGTCCATGATCGTGGTCATCGGCGTGCTGCACCGGGCGTACCGGCTCCGCGAGATGATCGCCGCCTCGTACCAGGCTGCCTCCGGGGCCGGGCAGGCAGGTACCGACGCGCTCTACGACCAGATCGAGGCGGTGGCTGGCAACAGGACACTGGGCCAGCGCTCGGGCGACGTCCGGACGGCGGTCGGCGACTCGGGGCCGTTCCCCGCGCCGCTGGCGCTGAATGTGGTTCCGTGGGCCGGCTCGCTGCGTCCGGATGGCTGGTCGTCGGAGGAACTGAAGATCAGGGATGAGACCCGCAAGATCCTCGGCCTGCCTGACCTGAAGATCTCAGCCACCTGCGTCCGGGTGCCGGTTGTGACCGGGCACTCGGTCGCGCTGCACGCGATCTTCGACTGTGAGGTCAGCCGCGAGGAGGCGCAGGAACTGCTGCGCCACGCACCGGGTGTGATGCTCGCCGACCGGCCTGAACACGGTGAATACCCGACGCCTGCCGACGTGGTCGGGACCGATCCGACCTGGGTCGGCCGGGTCCGGCAGAGCAAGGACGATCGCCATGCGCTCGACCTTTTCGTCTGCGGCGATAACCTGCGCAAGGGTGCGGCACTCAACGCGGCGCAGATCGCCGAGCTGCTGATCGCGCAGCTCGCCGAGCCGGCTTCGTCCGCCCTGACCTAGGCGTAACAACGCCGCGGCAGCCGACCACCCGGGCCGGCGCCCCGGCCGCGCGCCCCGACCGCCCCCAGCGGCGTGGAGATCTTTCAGTAACTGCTGCTGAGATCTCTCCGCGGTCTTGGTTCGCCGCAGGAGGCAACCTTCCCGCTCGCCGGATCGTGCAAGAGTACGTGGCGAGCGTGGCGAGGAGCATGGTGAGCACGAATGACCGGGCCGGCTTCGTCGGCGGGACAAGCCCCTCGTTCGAGGGGTTCGTCACCGCCGCGTCTGCCCGGCTGCTGACTCTGGCGCTGTTGCTGACTGACCGCCGCCGGGCGGAAGCCGAGGATCTGCTCCAGGACGTGCTTGAGCGTGCCTACCGGCGCTGGCCGCGGATCATCCGCAACGGCAGCCCGGAGCCATACGTGCGCCAGATGCTGGTCAACGCGGCGGTCGACCGAGGCAGGCGGCTGCGCCGGCGTCCTGAGGCACCGTTAATGCCCGATACGGCCAGCCCGGTGGCGGCTGATCAGGTCGGCCAGTCCGCCGACCGGGACCTGCTGCTGCGGGCCCTGGCCGCGCTGCCGCCGCGGCAGCGGGCGGTGCTCGTGCTGCGTTACTTCGAGGATCTCTCCGAAGCGCAGACCGCCGCCGTCATGGGCTGCAGCACCGGCACGGTCAAGAGCCAGGCCTCCCGTGCCCTCGCCCGGCTGCGCGAGGTGGCCGGGTCATCGGACGATCCGGAAACCGGTTCCCAGGAAGATGCGGTACGCCCATGAACGACATTGAGCGCCGGCTGCGTGCCGCGATGCACGCTGCGGCCGAGCGCTGGTCGGCCGAGCAGCGTTCAGCCGAGCAGCGATCGGGCCAGCAGCTGTCGGCCACCCTACTGGCAGGAATCCGCCGCAGGCATCGCAGGCACGTCAGGCGATTGGGTGCCGCCTCAGCCGCCGCAGTCGTCGCGGTTGCGGTCGCCGTTCCGGCACTTGCCCACGAACTGCGTACCGCGCCGGTCGGCCAAATACCAGCGGGCCACCTGCCCGCTCCGGCCACGTCCAGCCCGGCCCCGTTGCCGACCGCCCGGTCTGGCACGGTCCTGCGCGGGTGCGCCTCAGCCAACTGGGGCCAGCTGCCCTCGAACTGGCGAAGCGGAAGCCTGGCAGCCGGCCCGGTGTGGTTCGTCTACGACCGTCCGCACGGCTACGTTCATGACGGCGGCTCCTACTCGAAGCCGGTCGTCCACCCGAGCGGCAGCCGCCAGCCCTGGGTGGGCGTGATGATCGTGGAAGTCGACTTCGGTGCCACCGCCGTGCTCAAAGTTGATCCCGCATCGCAGTCGTATTTCCGCTTGCTGACTGGATTCGACCAGGCAGGCAGCTACTCGTTGCGGGACGGCGTCACCGGGCTGACGCTGGCGTCGTGCCCGCGCGGTACGCCAGCGGGCCCGAATGGCCTGGTAACGGACTACTACCTGGGCTTCATGCTGCTGCCGGGCGACCGGGCCCTGGTGAACCTCTGGCCATCGTCGGCTGCCACCAGGCCGATTCGGCTGATCTTCACCTGCCAGGTCCGCGGCTGCGGAACCTGACCCGCGGACGGCCTCGAGGCCGGAGCGCGCAGCTCTGCCAGCTACCCGCTGAGGTGCTGGCCGAGGAAGGCCAGTGACGGGGGCTGCTGCGCCAGGAAGAAGGAGCCGTCGTGGCAGCCCTTGGAGATGTCCACCACGGAGCCGGGCGGAAGCGCCTTCGCCAGGGTCCGCACTCCGGGGCAGAACGGGTCGCTCAGCCCGGACGCCACCCGCACCGGGATTCCGGTCAGCGCGGCGGCGTGCGTCACCGCATCGGCCCAGGCGAACGCCGCAGCCGAGGCGTAGGCACCCGGATTGGCGGCGCGGGCCTGCGGATAGCTGGTCCAGATCGCCGGGCCGATCGCCGCGACTGCGCAGATCAGCGACGGGTACTTCTCGGCGAACAAGATGGCCCCGTACCCGCCCATGGACACGCCGAGCGTCCCGATTCGCCGCGGCGCACGCCCGAGCCCGAGCCGCTGGCAGATCGGGATCAGCTCGTCGATCACCATCGCCATCGGGTCGTCACCAGGATGCGGGTTCCAGTACCCGGGGCCGCCATCGGCCGCCACCATCGCCATCGGGGGCAGCGGCCGGCCGCCTGCCTTCAGCGCCAGCGCCTGAGCCAGTGACATCCGGGCGAGCACGTTCCGGTGATTGGCGCCGAATCCGTGCAGCCCGATGATCAGCGGGAGCTCGCTGCCCGGCCGGTGACCAGGCGGGTACGCGATCGTGTAGCCGACCCGCCGCTGCCGGGCAGCGGAGTAGAAGCTGCCGGATGACGACGGCCCCGGCGTGCCGAATTCCATTGGCGGCATCGGCACCGCGCAGGCACCGTCCAGGTTGTCGAGGACCTGCTTGCCGGGCAGGACGCCGTGCGCGACCAGTTCAATGCCGACCGCACCGGCGACGGTTACGCCAGCCAGCCCGCCCAGGCCGACGCTGAGTACCCGGCGGCGCGTCCAGCCGCCGGCCGCAGCCGCGCTCACCGGCCGGTCGCCGACCCGGTCACCGGGGCCGCACCGCCAGGGCAGCTCGCCCGGCGGCCCGGGCCCGATGTGCGGCCTGCCACCCGGCGACCAGTGTGATCGCCAGCACGGCCAGCCCGGCCACGTCGATGGTGCCGACGTGGAACAGCCGCTGCGGCCCGGCACCGCCGGCTGTCACCCAGCACAGCGCCCCGCCGAGGAAGGCAGCCATGCTCGCCGCAGCCACGCCTGCCAGCCATGTTTCATAACGAGACACTCGGGGCGACAGCTCGGTCCGCCGCAGCAACTGTGTCGCGCCGGTGATCAGGCAGGCCGCCGCGGCCGGACTCAGCACCATCCAGACCCGTTCAGCCAGCGGGAACGCGGCCAGCATCGCCGGGTGCGCCCAGTACGACGTGATCGACATCGTGGTAGCCCAGCCGAACGCCGCCACCCCGCTGGGTACCAGACCATGGGCCGCCCACCAGTGCCCGCCGGTGCCCGGCCAGCCGTTCCCGAAATGCCGGCCACCCACGACCAGGATCAGCGCCCCGGCGGCGATCAGCAGCGCCGGCCGGCCGAACTGCCGGCCGTTCCCGCGGACTGCGGCGCAGATCGCGGTCCAGGCCACCGGGACGGCGGCCAGCAGAGCCAGCACGGCGAAGATCACCAGGGCGCCGGACATGAGGGCCAGGGCTAGCGTTACGTCATGATTGCCGGGGTCCGACCACTGGAACCCGATTGCCAGCTGCGAGTTCATCGCCGTGCCAACCGCCAGGAACGCGGCGGCCGCACAGGCCATGGTGGCCAGTCCGGCGCGGGCCGCCGCTGCGGGCTCAAGCGGATAGCTAGTCAGGCCCGCGCCCGCCAGCCGGGCGAGCAGGCCGCTGCGGGCCACATCGGCGGTGCGCCGCCAGCAGCGCGGCCGCTCCTGGAGGTCCGCGATCAGCAGTTCGGTGAACTCGTCGCCGTAGCGGGCCCGCCAGCTGCTCGGGTACCAGCGCAGCAGCCGCCGAGCACGCTGCGCGACGGCTTGGGGCGGCAGGTCGGCACCGGACGGCTGGACGACGGCTCGGCGCTGCTCGGCTCGTTGCGGCTTCGGCTGCTCGGCTCGCGGCTCGTCCGCCGCGGGCTGCCCGGCCGGCGCCGCGGTCATGCCAGTCCCCAGCTGCTGGCCAGGCGGTGCAGGCCCACGTCGGCGACGTGGCGCTGGCCCTGCAGATAGACGTTCAGCGCTGTGGCGCCGGCGGCGGTCAGCCGGTAGGGCCGGCGCCGGTCCTCGCTTTCGATTGACTCGATCAGGCCGTGTGCTTCCAGTCGGCTGAGCGCCTCGTAGAGCGTGCCCGGCGCGAGCCGCACTCCGGCGAACGACTCGATGTCCTTGGTCAGGGCGTAACCGTGCTTGGCGCCGTCGGCCAGGCTGGAGAGGATCAGGCTGGCCGGGCCCGATGACCGGCCGAGAGTGCCGAGACCGCCGGTGTCATCGGCTGCCTGGTCTGATCTGGTCATGGGCGCATCCTATATCGGTTGACGATCGATCGGTAGGCGAAATGATGCGGCCAGCCCGGTCTTGTCCGACCCGATTCCAGGATCGTGGAAAGTTCCGTGCGTATTTTGCATACAACTCTCCACGATCATGGAGCCGAAGCCGGGCCAGCCGCACCAACTGTCTGCGGTCTGGCTGGCGCGACTCGCGCTGGCATTAGGTACGGCAGGTAATTGGCCAGGAACTGCCTGGCCAGCGGGTCGCGCATCCGCCACAACCCCGCGTCGATCACGAAATGAGCCATCACCACGCCGAGGTAGCCGCCGAAGATGAGGCGCCCGGCCGGGTCCGCGTTGTGCAGGTGCGATGCAGCGCTCAATGCTGCCCCGCCGATCAGCGCGATATTGCCAGCTACCGCGAGTCTGGCCAGCCGCGGCATGCCCGCCGGGTCTGCGCCTGCGATCAGCCCGACCAGCAGCAGGTACTGGAAGCCGTGGGCGACCGTCATGCCGCCGACCGCGGCATACGGCGAGGCGAAGACAAAGACCGGGAGCGAGAACAGCAGCGAGGTCAGGTAGACCACGCAGAACCCGGGCGGCCGGTCGGCGGCGGCCCGGCGGGCGAGGGTACCGAGGCCGGCCGCGACGGCGATCGCGAAGACGGTTGCAGCCAGCGGGAAGGTTCCCGCCAAGCCTGGGTCGACCCGCAGTCCGAGCAGACGCGGCTCGGCCACCAGCCTGGCCACGGCCGCGCAGCCAGCGAGCAGCAGGGGCCACCGTTCGGACTTGCTCAGCGGCGGCACCCGATGGGAGGAGGCGGCCAGCGCCGCCATCCCGATGTTCTGCTTGCAGTAGTGGATGAACTGCCAGCCGAAATAGGGCAGCAGCAGCCACCGGAACGCCGCAGCCGGGATGATCGCCGCGGTGATGGCCGCGACGATTACCAGGCCGACTGGCACCCAGCAGCACCGGACCCGATGCTGCCGCGCGTAAGCCCGGACGCTGGGCAGGGTGAACAGCCATCCGGTGGCAGCGACGTGCGCCGATGAGCCGGTGAAGAGCAGCCAGGCCAGACCGCGCCCTGGCGACGCCGATGCGGGCGGCGCGAGGAGCACAGCGACAGCTAGAGCACCGGCGGTCAGGACGAAGCAGGTCCACAGCCACGCCCGTCCGGCATGCGCAACCTCGCCGACCCGGAGCGGCTGTCCGGCCCGGCCGACATCTCCGGACTGCGGCGGCTGTCCGGCCTGGTCGGCCCATCCGGCGCGCGGCGGCAGGCCGACCGTGGTGGGCTGTCCGTGCCCGCCTGGCTGCCCGTCCGGTGTGGCTAGCCCGGCCGACGGCTCAGCCGCCGCCACAGCCGCCGGCCGCGTCCGCAAACGGCTGGAAGATCACTACCAGCGCGATGAAGCCGGCCAGCAGGGCCACCAGGCTGGCAGCCACGGCCAGGCGCCGAGGCAACGACAGCGGCGCCGGGCCTCGCGGAGCCGGCTCCGGCGGAGTCAGCGGCGCGCCAGCGGCGGCTACGGCGTGAGCCTGCTCCGCGGTCAACATGTGAGCACAGTAACTCGGATTCCGATATATCGTCAACCGGTAGACCGGAATCCGGCCTAGTGTTTTGATGGATTCACGCCTTGCGTCTTGGTTGTCGCCGTGATGTGGGAATCCATGGCCCGCAACCCGCGTCGGTGCTTCGGGTTCGGCAAGCCGCGGGCCAGGATGGCCGCATGATCGATCATCTCTCCATTCAGTGCGCTGACCCGACCGCCAGCGCAGCCTTCTATGACGCAGTGCTCGCTGCCGTTGGCGGTAGCCGGGTGATGGACTTCGGGGTGGTCATTGGCTACGGCGTCCCGCCCAAGCCGGAGTTCTGGATCGGCCCCCGGACCAGCGGCGAGGGATTCCGCGAGTCGCACATCGCGTTCACGGCGACAACAAGGTCAGCCGTCCTGGCCTTCTTCGAAGCGGCCACCGGCGCCGGGGCGCAGGTGCTGCACGAGCCGCGACTTTGGCCGGAATACCACCCCAGCTACTACGGTGCGTTCGTCCGCGACCCGGACGGTAACAACGTCGAGGCGGTCTGCCACGCCGCCGAGTAAGGCGGAGCTGCCGCCGAGTTAAGCGGAGCTAAGGCGGCGGAGCCAAGGTAGCGGAGCCAAGGTAGCGGAGCCAAGGTAGCGGAGCCAAGGTAGCGGAGCTAAGGCGGCGGAGCTAAGGCGGCGGAGCTAAGGCGGCGGAGCTAAGGCAGCGGCTCGGCCAGCAGCAGCTGATCCCCGGCGGCGACGACCGGGTCCTCACCGATGCCCAGCAGGAACCTGCCGTCGTGTACCAGGCCGAGCACCAGCCCGGCCCGCTCGTCCCTGATCGCGCTGAGCGGCCGGCCGACGGTGGCCTCGTCAGCCTCGATTTCGGTCAGGCAATGCTGATCCGACTCCACGAGCTCGGTGAGCATATCGGCGGCATGCGGCGCCTCCAGGCTCTTGGCCAGCGTATGGGCGATCAGCTCGGCGGAGGAGATCGTCTGCCGGATGCCGAGTTCACGCAGTGCCTCGCGGACCGACGGGGATCTGACCAGGGCCACGATCGGCAGGTCGGGCGCCTGCTTGCGCAGCAGCACGGCGCTGACCAGCACGTCGCCGTCGGTGGATCCGGTGATCAGGGCCTGCCTGGCACCCTGCAGCCGGGCCGACGCGATGGCGGCGGGCTGAGTCGGGTCGCCGCGGATGACGTGCACCTCGGCGCGCACGCTGGCCGGGTCGACGTCGGCGACGAGGACGACCTGATCCCCGGCCTGGACCAGTTCGTCGAGGATGGCAGGCACCGTCGGGTTCATCCCGACCACGACCCGGTAGGCCCCCTCAGGGAACAGATGTCTCATCGCCAGGATCCTCCGCACTCCGGCCGCTGCGGCCGCGCCCGTAACCAGGGCGAACGCCGCAGCGAGCAGCGGGATGGTGGTCAGCATGACGGCGGAGGCCACAACCCGGCCTGCCGCGTTCTGAGGGGTCACATCGCCGTAGCCGACGGTCGTCGCAGTCGTGATCGCCCAGTAGAGACCCTTGGTGAACGGGATCTTCTGGGTGGCGGCGAAGACCGCCCCGCCGACCAGCAGGCAGGTCGCGGCGGCCGATAGCAAGATCGCGACATGCCTGCGGTGGCCAGCGCCAAGTATGCGGACAAGGAACACGATCATCGCGTTATCGTCCCGCACATTCTGGGCCGTAGAGTGCCAATTCGACGTGCAGAAACGCGGCCGCTCGCCAGGACGGACGCGCTGGCCATCGGACCGCTCGATAGGCTGGCCGGAGCTCAGCTTGCCGACGCGCGGGTCGACTCGGAGGGAGGGGAACCCGAACGGCCACAGTGAGCGTCCGCTACATCGTCCACGATGTGGATGCCGCGATTGCCTTCTACTGTCAGCAGCTGGGCTTCGCCGAGGTCATGCATCCCGCTCCCACCTTCGCCATGCTGTCGCGCGGCGACCTGCGGCTGGCGCTCAGCGCCGCCGGTGGCGGTCCGGGCGGGGGCCAGGCCATGCCCGACGGCCGGGTGCCTGAGCCAGGGGGCTGGAATCGTTTCTCGATCGAGGTCCCCGACCTGGCGGCGGCCGTCGAGGAGCTGCGGAAGAACGGTGCCACCTTCCGCAACGACATCGTCACCGGAGTTGGCGGTAAGCAGATTCTGGTCGAGGACCCGTCCGGCAACCCGGTTGAGCTGTTCGAGCCGATGTTGCCCGAGGCCAGGCTGTCCCGGCCGACCTGAGCCCGGGCCGGTCCCGGTCCGTCGCGATACTGCAGACGCTTTGTCCCGGCCGGCCTGAGCCGGTAGCGATCCCGTTCCTCGCGATTCTCCAGACGTAAGACCGTCACGACATTCGGCCAGGCTCGCTAGCCCGCCGCTTGAGGACGCCCGGGCCTGCCCCCTCGTCCGGCTCGGCGCTTGCGGCCGGACGAAAGTATGCGGCCGGAGTCATCCCGGTTTCGCGATGGAACGCGGCGGCGAATGAACTCGGCGTCTCGTAGCCGACGTGCCGTGCGACATTGCCGACCGGCTCGCCGCCGGCGAGCGCGAACAATGCCGCCTGCAGCCGGAGCAAGGTGCGCCATCGGCCGAATGGGACTCCGGTATCCGCGATGAACGAGCGGGCCAGCGTCCGGGCGCTGGCGCCGACCTGGCGCCCCCATTCGTGCAGCGTCCGCTTGTCGGCCGGGTCAGCGCTTAGTGCCTCGGCAACCTCGCGGGCTCGGTCGTCGATCGGCATTCGCACCTCGATCGTCGCCATCGTCACCGGCTTGAGCAGATCGACCAGGACCGCCTCGGCGCGGACGCGCTGCGCCTGGTCGAGCGGCTCGCGCTCCAGGTAGCCGATCAGTTCAGCGAGCAGTGGTCGGGCTGCCACCGGAGTCGGCTCCGGCCAGCTGATCGGGCACAGATCAGGTCTGACGTACAGGGCGCGCATGGTGGCCCGGCCGGACGACACGGTCTCGTGCGGGAGTCCGGCTGGAATCCACAGCGCGCGGGTCGGCGGCAGCACCCAGCTGGCGGTTTGGGTGACGACGGTCAGCACCCCGCTCGACGCCCAGGCCAGCTGGTGGTCATCGTGCGTGTGCCAGTCGAACCGAAGGCCGGCGGCCATCGGGAAGATGGCAACGGTGACCGCGGAGGCGCCCGGGTCCGTCATCGCATGATGTCCGTCTGGCGACACACGATGGCAGCGTACGCCCTGGATGGTGATGGGCCGGTTCCGTAGCGTCGTTGCTATGAACGAAAACCACGCGATCTTGTGCGCCAGCCCGGAGTGGGCCGCGCAGATCCAGACGGAACTCTTGCCAGCCCTGATGTCAGGCGTCGACCTCGGCCAGGAAATGCTCGAGATCGGGCCGGGACCTGGGGCGGCCACCGAGTGGCTGCGGCGCCGGGTACGGTGCCTGACCGCCCTTGAGGTTGACCAGCCGGCGGCCGACCGGCTCACCGCGACGTACGCGGGAACCAACGTGCGGATCGTCGTCGGCGACGCGGCCGCCATGGTCTTCGCCGGCGGGTCGTATGACTCGGTCGGTACCTTCACCATGCTGCACCACGTCCCGACCGCTGCCCTGCAGAACATGGTCCTCGCCGAGATCTTCCGAGTGCTGCGTCCCGGCGGGGTGCTGATCGGATCGGACAGCCTGGCAAGCAGCGGTCTGCACCACTTTCACGTGGCGGACACCTACAACCCGGTCGAGCCGTCTGCGTTTCTGACTCGGCTCCAGACCCTGGGTTTCTGCAAGATCACCATCGCCGTCGACAGGGCGCTGACCTTCATCGCTCACAAGCCCTGGCCGACACCGCCCGGTGATGACCACGCGGCACCATTCTCGACTCCGCCCGGTGACAACCATCCGGCACCCGTTCTCGACTCCACCAGCCATACTCAGGAAGGGACCCAGTCATCATGAGCGACAATCTGCAGCTGCGGACCGCGATTATCGGACTTCTCGGTTACGCCGCCGTCGAAGCGGAACTGCTGCTGGCCGGCCTGCCACAGCCCGCCGCTGAGCCGGGCAGCCCGACCTGCTGGGCGGCACTGCCGCTGGTCGCCCACAACACCGAGTTCAAGCGGCAGCAGGTCGTGCGGCTGGACGCGATCCGTCGCGGCGAGACCCCGCCCGCGTTCGCCGAGATCGACCATCGATCCGACGAGGTCTACCTGCGGTACTGCCAGCTGCCAGCCGATGAGGTGGTCAGGGCCGGGCGCGAGGTCACCGCGGCGCTGATTGACGGGCTCGGCGCCACGTCCGACGATGACCTTCTCGACCCGTCCCGCAACCCGTGGCTGGACGGCCGCCAGCTCTGGCTGCAGATCATCGTCCGCGGGTTCTGGCACCCGATGGGGCACATCGGGGACTACTACATCGGCCACGCCCAGCCGGGCAGGGCAGTCGCGCTCCAGTCACAGGTCGTAGCGATGGCCAGCTACCTGGACGCGCCAGACCCGGCTTGCGGGATGGCCCATTACAACCTGGCGTGCGCCCAGGCTCGCGCGGACCTGCTCGATGCGGCCATCGACAGTCTCCGCCGCGCCGACGACCTCAATCCGGGCCTGCTGGCTAAGGCCAGCAATGACGCCGATTTCAGCGTCCTGCGCGACAGCGGCCGGCTGGACCAGCTGCCCCGGTGACCTTGGCGACGATGTCGGTGCTCAGCTCGCTGCGCCCGGTAAACTGCTCGCTGGCTGCACCGGTCGCCGGGCTAGGTCTCCGGCGCAGAGCCGCGCTTGCTGGGGAGTCTGATCTCTGCCAGGTCACGACTCCCGGTGGCACCGGCCTCGGATGTCTCACCCGGGGCCGGTTTGCGCTGGGCGATGACGTGGACGTCGATGCCGAACGCACCTGCCTCCCTGATGACCCGCTGGACGTTCGACCCGCCGCTAGTGAGCTGCTGCCATCGGCTGCGCCCGCTGGACCCGATCACGATCTGAGTGATCTGATGCTGCCGCGCGAAGCTGGCGATGGCCCGGGCGGGATCGTCATCTTGCACCTCATGCCAGCGGGCACCGAGGTCCGCCGCCAGGGCCTGCAGCGCGTCGATCTTGCGGCGGTCTCCTGGTCGGCTGGTGTCGGCGGCGACGACGTGGACTACGTCGAGTTCGCTCTTGACCCTGGAAGCCATCCTTGCCGCGCGGCGCAGCAGCACGTCGGTGCCGGGCTCTGCGGTGACGGCTACCAGGATGCGCTCGGTCGTCTCCCATACGGCCTGGGGCTCGTGCCGGCGGAGGTGCTCGAGGAGTTCCTCGTCCGTCTCGTCGGCAAGGAAGCGCAGCGCCAGCTCCCGCAGCGCGATCAGGTTGTCGGTGCGGAAGAAGTTCGTGAGGGCCTGGGTGACCCGTTCCTTCGGGTAGATGTTGCCGTGGATCATCCGGCGTCGCAGCTGCTCAGGCGAGGAGTCGACCAGCTCGATCTGGTTGGCCTTGCGCACCACCCAGTCCGGCACCCGTTCGCGGACCTTCGCCCCGGTCATCTGCTCGACCTCATCGGCGATGCTCTCGAGGTGCTGGATGTTGACGGTGGTGATGACGTCGATGCCCGCATCGAGGATCTCCAGGACATCCTGCCAGCGCTTCTCGTGCCGCCCCGATCCAGGCACGTTCGTGTGCGCGAGCTCGTCGATGAGGGCGATCTTCGGCCGTCGTTGCAGTACCGCGTCGAGATCCATCTCGTCAAGGCGGGTTCCGCGGTATTCGACCGTCTTGCGCGGGATGACCTTGAGGCCGTCGATCAGCGCCTCGGTGAGCCGACGGCCGTGGCATTCGACGAACCCGACGACGACATCGGCCCCCCGCCCCCGTCTGCGCAGGCCCTCGTTCAGCATGGCGTAGGTCTTGCCGACGCCCGCGGCCGCGCCCAGGTAGATCCGAAAATGACCGGCAGCTTCGACCACGTCCCTGGCGTCCTTATCCACCGCCGTGGCCTGGCTCAAGCCTTCGTCGGTCCACTCAGCGGCGGTGACGCTGATCTGCTCGGTGATCTCGACGGCCTCCCTCCACCCGGATCGCCGCATGGATGGCGTTAGCGGCCGTGCGGGACCGCGGTTCCGGATCGCCGGCCGGCTGACTAGCCATTCTGGCAGTGCCTGCGACGCTGGTCACCTCCGAGCCTGCACTGCTGGTGAACGTCCGAGCCCGCCAGGCTGGTCAAGCCCGAGCCTGCGACGCTGCACTAAGGTCGGCCGCGCTACCTGTATGGATCGCGCATGACAACGGGTCCGCATTCGCCGGGCTGGCGGCCAACACGCAGTGGTACGACGTCACGCTCGGGCTGGTCATGCTGGTCGGGCGGTTCGTGCCGATCGTGCTGGCCCTGGCCATCGCCGGCTCGCTCGCGGGCGCGCGGGTCCACGCGCGGACCAGGGCCACCCTCGACACCACCGGGCCGACGTTCGTCGTGTTCCTGGTCGGGGTCATCGTGATCGTCGGCGGCCTTATTTACTTCCCCATGCTCATCCTGGGTCCGATCGGCGAGCGCATCGTCGGATGACGACCACCGCTCCGGGGTCGTGATCGCGTTCGGGGCTAGGACTGCAACAACTGGCCGGTGAGCTGGCACGTAGGCGGCAGGTTCACCCTGCGCTGACGGGCGGGAAGCCTCGATCGGGCGGTCAGGGGCGCCTGGGCCGCCGGAGCGCCGGGATGACGTGAAGCCATGTCCTGGTCTGCTGGTTGGTTCCAGCGTTGCCCCGTTGAGCCCGAAACGGGATGTTTGCCAACGGAACACATGCGCTCAGCTGCGGCTCGCCTCGGTCGCTTCGCGCATGAGCGGCGTTAGGATCTGCCACGGCGGTGCATGCATCGTGTGTGCCCGACTTCCACAGCGCCGGCGCCGGAGTGAAGGTAGTTAGGGACTTTCACCTGGGCTTGCGCACCCCGGGAGCGATCTATGACCTGTCCGCATCAGCCCCCTTGCCCGTCAGCGGACGCGCCGGACTGTGAGGCCGCTCATGTCGTGGCGGCCCACCCGGAGCAGGGCTGGAGTTTGCTGTGCAACGGTGTCGTCGTATTCGAGGACACCGGTGACCTGCTGCCCGACGGCCGGGTCATCGCGCCGCACCGGGATGCGCCGCTGATCAGATAGCTGATGATGCGCCGCTGATCAGATAGTTAATCTTGGCGAGAATGGCGGCTGGCCGGTGATTTGCCCGGCCGCGATCTAGGACCCGGCATGCCGCGCCCGGGAGCGGATGCCTAAAACATCTGATTAGGTGCGGATCGGCCGCATGCCGCTGTAATCTCCCGCGAGAGGCCGGATGGTTCCTGCATCCGTCTGCCAGGTGCTCGCGGGAAGGACCAGAGGAATGATCGGGACGAGAATCCGCCGGATCGGCGCACCAGCAGCCGGCCTGGCGGCGGTCATGGCACTGATCTCAGCTGCCCCGGTGCCGGGGACGGCCGCCACCGTCGCCGCGGTCGCCCGTTCCGTCCAGCGATCGTCCGCCGTCGTGGTGACTACCGTCAGCATCAACCCGGCAGGCCGGACCTATGGCCGGCTTGGCGACGGCTTCATCGGGTTGTCATACTCAAGCGGCACCATTAATGACGGCAACTACGCGCCGCTGGGAAATCTCCCTGCACTGCTGGCCAACCTCGGGCGCTCGGTTATCCGATTCGGTGGGAGCTCGGTCGACTACTCGTCGTATACGGGAATTACCTCAGCCGCCCTGACGGGTCTGGCCCAGCTGGCTGCTAAGACCGGCTGGAAAGTGCTCTACACGGTGAACCTCGGCCATTTCAACGCGGCGCAGGCGACCGCGGACTCGCGGAATGTCAGGATCGGGCTTGGCGCCAGCCTGTACGGCATCGCCTGCGGAAATGAGCCAGATCGCTTCGCCGGCAGAGAGCGGCCGAGCAACTATACGGAGCAGGATTATCTGACCAAGGACCTGCCAGCCTGCTACAAGGCGGTCCGCGCCGGCGCCCCCCGCACGCTCTTCACCGGCCCGGACATCTTCCGCCCGGTCTGGCTGCCGCCCTACGTCGCGGCTGAGAAGGGCGTCGTTCAGCGGCTTGTGGATCAGTTCTACCCGATGTCGCATTGCAATGGCAGCGTGTCAAATGGTGCTGCCACCTTGTTGTCCAGTGCGATGGTCGTCAGAGAGGACAAGATCCTGCGTGAGGTAAAGGCGGCGGCGGCAGTGGACCGGGTGCCGTTCATCATCGGCGAGACCAACTCGGCGTCATGCGGAGGCCTGCCCGGCGTGAGCGATACCTATGTGTCGGCGCTGTGGGCGGCTGACTGGGTGCTGATCGGTGCGGAGTACGGCGCTCAGGGAATGTATTTCAACGGCTCGCTTGCCACGAAGTGCATCACCTACACGCCACTCTGCGAAGTCGGTAACTGGCAATATGCGGCGCGACCCGTTTATTATGGCATGCTGTTCGCACATTTGATGGGTACCGGCTGGACGCTGCCGGTGAAGCTGTCGACCACTGCCGACGTCCACGTGCATGCCGTGCGGAATTCTCCCGGCGTCATCCGGGTCATGGTGGAGAATCTCAGCGGTGCCGCGACCAGGGTGGTGCTGAGAGTACCCGGCGTCTCCGGCCGCGCGTCGACGCTGAATCTCACCGGCCCATCGCTCGCCGCCACGACCGGGGTGCGCATCCAGGGGGCGGCTGTGACGGCGGCGGGCACCTTCAAGCCCGGCGCGGCAGGCCATGTTGCCTGCGCGGCCGGGACCTGCAGCCTGACGGTGCCTGCCTACACCGCCGTCATCGTGATACTCCCGCGCCTCAAGGGCTAGCTTTAGTGTCGATGGCCCAGCGCTGCGGAAACAGCAACAGCAACAGCAGCGGGCCATCGACGCTATTCGCCAATGGGGTTCAGCTCGGCTGGCCGACGGTAAGGACGGCGGCGCCGGTGATCCGGTCGGCGGCCAGGTCGGCGAGAGCCTGGTCGGACGCACGAGCCCGGCGGGCTGGTCAGACGTACCTGTCCGCACCCAGCGCCGCTAGCGCGTCTACGACTTGCTTGACTTCTTGCGCTCGGGACCGGGAACACACCATGACCGCGTCAGGCGTATCCACGATGATCATGCTGTCCAGGCCGATGGCGGCGACGACCCGATCCGAGCTGGACACGATTACCGAGTCCTTCACGTCGCGCACCACGACCATCGCGCGATCGCCAATTATCAGGTTGCCGGCCCGGTTTCCCGGCAGCGATTCCCCGAGGGCGTGAAAGTCGCCGATATCGCTCCATGCGATATCGGCTGCGACGGTGGCAACCCGGCCTGCCGCCGCGGCGCCTTCCATGACCGCGTAGTCGACGGAGACCTTCTCCAGCGCAGACCAGGTCTGCGCCAGCACGGCCTCGCGATCAGGCGTGTCCCAGGCTGCCCCGAGCCGGATCACGCCGGCCTGCAGTTCCGGCTTCTGCCGGGCAAGTTCGCCAAGGAAGACGCCAACCTTGAAGACGAAGATCCCGGCGTTCCATAGATAGGAACCGGACTCGATGTACGCCCGCGCGACGTCGCGGGCAGGCTTCTCCTTGAACTCGGCCACCAGCCGCACGCCGTCCCGAACGGCTTCGCCGACCTTGAGATAGCCGAACCTGACCTCTGGCCCGATCGCCGGTATTCCCACCGTGGTCAGGTAGCCGGCTTCGGCTGCGTCCATCGCCCGCCGGACAGCCGTGACGAAACCGTCCTGATCACCGATCAGGTGGTCCGCGGAGAACACGCCCATGACCGCGTCCGGATCGCGATTGGCGATGACCGCCGCAGCCAGGCCGACCGCTGCGCAGGAGTCGCGCGGCGACGGTTCGACCAGGATGTTGGCTTCCGGAACCGTCGGCAACTGCCTGGATACCGCAACGGCGTGTGACGAACCGGTCACCACATAGCGGTGGTCAGGAGCTGACAGCGAGCTGAGCCGGTCAACGGTGGCCTGCAGCAATGACCGGTCAGTGCCGGTCAGAGTGTGCAAGAACTTCGGATTTCCAGCCCGCGATAGCGGCCACAGCCGCGTACCGCTGCCGCCTGCGAGAATCGTTGAGTACAGCATCCAGCCACTATGCCGGTCGGCCAGCTCAGCCGGGCGCTTGCTCGGCGATGGCATCGGCGCACGCCCGGACGAACGCATGGGTGGCCGGGCGGGGATCGTCTCGGCGCCAGGCGACGGCGAGCTGGGCTGGCTCAAGTCCGGTTACCGGAATGCAGGTAATGCCGGGGCGGGCGTAGATGATGGCGTTGCCTTCGGCCAGCAGGACCACCGCAGCGCCTGATGAGACGATCTCGAAGGTCTCGTCCGCCGACGACACCTCGGCGACTACCTTGGCGGACTCTCCAGCCCGGCCGTCGGATCCTAGCCAGAAGTCCCGGAGCGGCCCGGCCGAGGGCGGCAGCGCCACGAACGGTTCGTTGGCGAGCTCGGCGAAATCCACCTCAGTCCTGGTCGCCAGCGGATGCCGGGTGCTGAGCGCGACGAACCGCCGCTCGCTGGCCAGGACCTCAGCCCTGATCTCGCCGGAGTCGATCGGCAGCCATACGAAGGCCGCGTCGGTCGCCTCGTCGCCTAGGCCGGCGGTCGGATCACCCCAGCCGAACGAGCGAAGCTCGATCCGCCAGCCCGGCTGGCGCTTGGCGAAATGGCTGGTCACGCCTGGATAGAGGGCACGCCCGATGGAGGTCAGCGTACCGACCCGCAGCACCCGCGCTTGGGTGGCTGCGGCGTCGGCGACGACGGCCACGCCCTCATCCCAGTCGTCGACCAACTGCCGAGCGACGGCGAGCAGCGCATCGCCCGCCGAGGTCAGCCGGACGCGGCGGTGGTCGCGGTCGAACAACCGCGCTCGCAGCGCCGTCTCCAGCCTCCGGATCTGCTTGCTGAGCGCTGGCTGGGACAGGTGGAGGCGCTCGGCAGCCTGGGTGAAGCTCAGCTCCTCAGCGACCGCGACGAAGTACCGGAGGTCCCGAAGATGGGCATCCATAGCTCTTAGTTATAACAGCATGTCTTGGACTATCGGACGACGCGGACCGAGCATGCACTTGGAGAAGGCGCAGCTCGAAAGGAAACCGACGTGCGTTACACCCTGCTAGGCAACTCGGGGCTCCGGGTTAGCGAACTGGCCCTTGGCACCATGACCTTCGGCACCGACTGGGGCTGGGGGGCGTCCCGCGAGGAGAGCGCCAGGCAGTTCGAGGTCTTCGCCGAAGCCGGCGGTACCTTCATCGATACGGCGAACAAGTACACCGACGGCACGTCGGAGTCGATCGTGGGCGAGCTGGTGGCCGCAGACCGCGATCACTTCGTGGTCGGCACCAAGTATTCGCTCAGCGTCCGCGATGGTGACCTCAACGCCGGTGGCAACCATCGCAAGAGCCTGGTCCAGGCTCTTGATGCATCGTTGCGGCGGCTGCGCACCGGTTACGTCGACGTGCTGTGGCTGCACGCCTGGGACTACCTCACTCCTCCCGCGGAGGTGATGCGCGCCCTGGATGCCAGGTACGACTCGGCAAGGTCCTCTATCTCGGTGTCTCCGACACCCCTGCCTGGGTGGTGGCCCAGATGCAGACGCTGGCCGCCGAGCGCGGCTGGTCGTCATTCGCCGGGCTCCAAGTCGAGTACTCCCTCGTCCAGCGAGAGGTCGAGAGGGAGCTTGTGCCGATGTCCCGCGGCCTCGGGCTCGGAATCCTGGCCTGGGGACCGCTGGGCGCGGGAGTGCTATCCGGCAAGTACGCCAACGGCAGTACCGGCACCGGCGAGCGCAGGCTGGCGGATGTCGATCCGGCCCGGCTCGCCATCGCCAGGGCGGTCGGCGACGTGGCCAATGACCTGGGGCTCACCTCCGCGCAGGTCGCCTTGGCGTGGCTGCGTGCCCAGGGCGGCGTCATTCCGATCCTGGGTGCCCGCACCGCGGCCCAGCTAGCCGACAACCTCACCTGCCTGCAGGCCGACCTCCCGGCCGACGCGCTGGCCAGGCTCGACAAAGCCAGCCACATTGACCGCGGTTTCCCGCACGACTTCCTGGCCGGCGCCGACTACACCCTCGGCGGCCTCGGCTCCCAGCTTGACCTCCCGCCCGGCAGGTCTCGCTACGGCTGACCGCCGTAATGAAAATCGGTTGCGGCCGCCACGCCGTCGACCCTTATGATTCCCCGGCGAGTAGCACAGCGCCGATCGCTAAAGGAGCACAGATGCGCGCAGCGTTCATGTCCATCGAGAAGGCCTTTGGGGCCTATTCGGAGGGTATGACGCATGTCGCGAACAACGCTCAATTTGGGGATCCTGGCGCATGTAGACGCCGGTAAGACAACTCTCACCGAGCGGCTTCTCTACGCCGCTGGTGTCATCGACCAGGTCGGCAGCGTCGATGACGGCACGACTCAGACCGACTCGCTTGCGCTGGAGCGGCAGCGCGGGATCACGATCAAGTCCGCGGTCGTTTCGTTCGCGATCGACGACGTCACCGTCAACCTGATCGACACGCCAGGCCACCCGGATTTCATCGCCGAAGTGGAACGCGCCTTGAGTGTGCTCGACGGTGCCGTGCTGGTGATCTCCGCCGTCGAAGGCGTGCAGCCGCAGACGCGCATCCTGATGCGAACCCTGCAGCGGCTGCGCGTCCCGACACTGATCTTCGTCAACAAGATCGATCGTCGCGGTGCAGGCTACGAACGCTTGCTGCGAACCATCTCGCAGCGGCTGACGCCAGCGATCGTCGCGATGGGCGCCGTACGCGAGCTTGGTACGCGCGGTGCCGGCTGCACGCCCGCCGATGGCGCCGACCGTGTCTACTCGGCCAGGCTGGCCGAGGTGCTCGCCGAGCGCAGCGACCCGATCCTGGCCGCCTATGTCGGAGGCGGACCTGGGATTCCGTACCAGCGGCTCCGCACTGAACTCGCGGCGCAGACGCAGCGGGCGGACGTGCATCCGGTGTTCTTCGGTTCGGCGCTCACCGGAGTGGGCGTGGATTCGCTGATGAGCGGCATCGCTGAACTGCTGCCGGCGGTCGGCCGCGATGTCGATGGCCCGGCTTCTGGCCGCGTTTTCAAGATCGAACGTGGCCCGGCTGGCGAGAAGATCGCCTACGTTCGCATGTTCTCAGGCACCGTCCGCACCCGTGACCGGGTGCGGTTCGGCCGGAACGGCGAGCGGAAGGTGACCGCGATCAGCGTCTTCGCCGGCGGCTCGGCCGTTCAGCGTGAGTCAGTTTCGGCCGGCCAGATCGGCAAGCTCTGGGGTCTGGCTGAGATCCAGGTCGGCGACGCAGTCGGCATGCCGCGGACGCCCTTGGAAGAGCACCAGTGCGCCCCGCCGACCCTGGAGACCGTCGTCGTTCCCGGCATTGGCGGCGGCAAAGGTGCCCTCCGTGTCGCGCTCGCCCAGCTCGCGGAGCAAGATCCGCTGATCAACGTCCGGCAGGACGACATCCGCCAGGAGATCTCCGTCTCGCTCTACGGCGAGGTCCAGAAGGAAGTCATCGGGGCAACGCTCGCGGCCGACTACGGCCTCGATGTCAGCTTTCGCGAGACGACGACGATCTGTATCGAACGGCCCGTAGGCACCGGTGCGGCAGTCGAGCGACTGCACGAGCCGCCGAATCCGTTCCTCGCGACCGTCGGGCTTCGGATCGAACCGGCTGCTGTCGGCTCAGGCGTGAAGTTTCAGCTTGAGGCCGAGCTTGGCTCCATGCCCCTGGCGTTCTTCCGGGCGGTGGAAGACACCGTGCGGGAGACCTTGCAGCAAGGTATCTACGGCTGGGAGGTAACCGACTGCACCATCGCCATGACGCACTCCGGCTACCTGGGCAAGCACAGTCTGGGTCACCAGCGTTTCAACAAGAGCATGTCGAGCACGGGCGAGGACTTCCGCAAGCTCACGCCGCTGGTTCTGATGAGCGCGCTGCGGCAGGCGCGAACCGTCGTCTGCGAGCCGATCCACCGATTCCGCCTGGACGCTCCGGCCGACACGCTCGGAGCGCTGCTGCCGGCCCTGACCCGGCTGCGTGCCGTCCCGCACACACAGCTGATACAGGACAGCTCGGCCACGTTGCGGGGTGACATTCCGGTGGCTCGCGTGCACGAGCTACGACAGCAGCTGCCGCCGCTCACCCGCGGCGAAGGCGTGGTGGAGTGCAGCTTCGACCGCTACGAACCTGTGAGTGGCATCATCCCGGCCCGGCCACGAACCGACTGCGACCCCCTGGACCGCGACGAGTACCTGCGGCGCGTGGCACGACGTGCCGGTCAGGGGACACCAGGGTCGGCCCCGGCCAAGACAGAGCCGGACGATCAAGTCTGACCACCGCTGGCCGGCCCGGCGTCCTTCTAGAATCGCCCAGGTGGAGAGGTATGTGATCAGGGGTGGCCAGGAGGGTTACGACCGCCTGCTGCTGCTGGCCCGCGACCGGTGGCCCGACACCGCAGCGCTGTTCGAACGGGCGGGCCTGTCCGAGGGGATGCGTTGCATCGATCTCGGCTGCGGTGGTGGCGAGGTCACGCCCGAGATCGCCGGGCTGGTCGCTCCGGGTGGATCGGTCACCGGCGTCGACCTGGACGAGATCAAGCTTGACCTGGGCCGCCGGGCGGCCGCGAAGCGCGGGCTGGACAATGTGGAGTTCCGGCCGCTGAACGTCAGGGGACTGGGATGAGCCCGCCGGTTACGACGCCGTGTTCTGCAGGTTCCTGCTGGAGCACCTCAGCCAGCCCGTCGACCTGCTTCGCCGGATGTGGGCCGGTGTTCGCCCCGGAGGAGTCCTCATCGTCGAAGATGCTGACTTCGACGGGTGGTGCTGCCACCCGCCCAACGTTGGGTTCGATTTCTTCTTGCGCAGCTACAGCCAGGTGCTCCAGCGCCGCGGCGGGGACACGCGCTTGGGCGCAAGCTGTATGGCTGCTTCCTGGCGGCGGACATCCCCGACCCTCAGGTGACCGTCGTCCAGCCGGTGTGGACAGATGGAGAGGCGAAGATGCTGCCATGGTCGACGCTCGAAGCGTCCGCTGACGCGATCTTGTCAGAGCGCCTTGCCTCCGAGGACGAAGTGACGGCCGCGCTCGCGACCCTGGAGCGTTATCGGACGCAGCAGGACCCCGGACTTGGCCTCGGCCTTGTCGCGGGGCCTGTACGCCCGCGCCGGGATGACCGCCATCCCGTAGTGCGCCGTCATCTCGGCGTAGGTGGCGTTCACGTCGGGCTCGTAGCGGTGCGGCCGGGTCACGCCCGAGCGCAGGCTGGCGCACACCACGATCGCCGGGGCGCCGCCCATGAACTCCAGGGCGTGCACGTGCCCGGTCACCCAGTACAGCAGCTCCTGGGACAGTTAGTTACTCGGCGGCTACCGGAGCAAGCTCCAGAGCTAGTGAGTGGCCTGTTGACCTGGTCGGGGTGGCCGGATTTGAACCGGCGGCCTCTTCGTCCCGAACTAGCGGCAGTGCTGGGTGTTCGTCGCTTGCCCCCAGCTCGGATGGCCGCTGACGGCAGTGTGCGACAGTTGGCGTGCGGCCTCGTTGCTGTACTTCTCTGCTGTACAGTCATGGCCGCTGACCTGCGGCACCGATGGCGTCTCGCGATGGCAAGCCGACCCGGACCGTCCGCTTTTCAGGCCGTACAAACGCCCTGGTCGGCCGGAACGTCGCAGTGTAGACGGTGTCGGCGGGGTGTGATCGGCTGCTGATGGTTGTCGCCGTTGTCGTCAGCGCTGTCGTCAATAACGGACTTCAACCGGATAATTAGAGCGCCATGTTTCGGAAGTTCGCGCGGCGGGTCGGCCCGAAGAGGCCGCACGCCCGCCGCGCCGGGGCATGACCGATCTATGACGATCCCGGATAGCCCCGCACTGGCCGTCCTAGACTGGGCGGCGCTGGTGACCACCTGCTTGCAAAATACGTCCAGGCTGTCGGTAGGTACCGCTCACCTGGGTTTGCACTCACAGCGTGTCCGTCAGGATCGGTCTGCGGCGGTTCCTGTTGTGGTCAACTGTGGTGGTCAGCAAGCGCGGGTCTGGCCTCTTCGTCCCGAAGCCAACTAGCTGCCTCCGTTGACAGGACTTTGCTGTGCCTGACCTGCACGAGGTCGTCCGCTGCCGTGCGCTGTTGTCCGCCGTTATCGGCGGCGATCGTTACTCACATGGTTACTCGGTCTAGCGATCGGGGTCATCGCGGTGGCCGAGCAGCCATCGCCCTGGGCGGTGGAGTGGCGCCCACCAGGTCTCCTCGCAGCGGGGGTCGTTGCATTGGACGTGCGCGATCGTGCAGCGTTAGGTGCGCTCTGTCGATTCGCTGCTGCTCAGACCGCTCGAACTTCGGCGAGCCGCTTGACTGCGAACTGGTCGGTCCCGCTGGGGTCCCAGCAGACGGCGGCTTCCCATGCGGCCCACGCTTGCGCGGCGATGTCGTACGCGTCGTCGTCGAGACCGGCGGCGTTGTGCGGCAGTGCCAGGTCGAGGTCGGGGACGTCGACGTGCGACTCGTCCCAGTCGAACATCGCGACGCGATCCGCGGTCATGCGGATGTTGCCCGGGTTGGGGTCGCCGTGGACGACGCACGTCGTACGACCGGTGAGTCGCGCCCACGCTGCTCGGCATCGAACGACACCCTCAGGCGGCATCGCGCCGAGGTCGACCTTCGTCCCGGTCTCGGCGTGCAGAAGGTCGGTCGACGATCGCCAGCCCGGGCGTTGGGGCCAGCCGTACGTGAACCGATGCAGCTGGCGGAGTGTGTCGGCGACGCGACGCCAGTCGGCTTCGGTCTCGGGCGATCCGCCCTCCACGTAGGTCATCACCACCAGACCGTCGGCGAAGTGCCGGCCGTCCGTGGTTGGGATCGGCACCGGCACCGGCATCCCTTCACGGTCGAGGTGTCGCAACAGGTCGGTTTCCCACGCGAGATCAGCGTCGCTGCGTTGGCCGAGACGACCGACCGCGAGGTGCCCGTTGACGCGCACGCTCCACACCTCGTTGACGCCAACTCCGCCAGTGAGCGGTTCGATGCGAACGACGTCGTCACCCCACTGCTCGAGTGCCTCCCATCCCACCGGCCACATCTTCGCAGAGGGTCATGAAGCGCTCGACGAAATTACGAACCCGTGTTCAAGGCCCGTCCCAACCCGGTCCCGCCGGGCCGGGACGGTCCGCACTGAGTCCGCACAACAGCCCGAGACAGCGCGAGCCAGGAGAAGACGTCGGCAGCTTGCCCGCAGGTCAGGCAGCATTCATCCACCTCCGTGAAGTTGCCCGGATCAGCTACGGAACGCAGCGTAGTGGTTCCGGTCCTCCTGATAGGTGCCGAGGTCTTGCCGAGGAAGATCACACTCAAGGGTGGCGCGTAGCGCCATCGCGGTAGCGACGTGAGCGCAGCGAGCGCCCTTGACTGTGATCTTTGCGCGGTGACAGGATGCCCGGCGCTGGGAGGACGGCCCCGGTCAGATACGCAGGCGCGGCCGCCGGGCAGCGTTAGGGCCTGCGCCACCGGCCTGCGGGTGCGGGCCAGCTGACCGGAGTGCGGCGCCGCGCCCGTAGGGCTTCCGCCCGGCAGGGCGCGGCAGGCCGCCGCCCCACAGTCCCAGCGTCGCCCACCGCTCCCCCGCTCTCGGCGCGGTAGCGCTCGGTCTGACAGTCATGCTTTCCCGGATGGCTCCACGCTCGCTGCCCCCGATCCGGCCCTTGGGCCGGACGGCTGGGGCGCCGCAGGCGCGCCCTTGACGACCGTAAAGAAAGTCCTCACCGCCCGACCGTCCGCGACAACTGTCCGCGAGTACTGCGGCTGCCGTTGGCCGCAGCTCGGGAGCTAGCGTGAGCTGGTGGCGCCGCGTTCTTCGGGTTCGTCGTGCTCGACTTCGTCCATCTTGTAGCGGAGCGCGCCGAGGTCGTGGGCGCCGATGATGCGGATGTAGTCGCCGCCGGATTCGCGCAGAACTGCGACCCATTCGGTGCTGCGCTCGACGCGCTCGATTTCCCATCGTTCGGCGTATTCGTGGAGCAGCCTGGCCAGGCTGGGACTGCGCGGCAGGGCTGGTGTGCGGGGAGCCGCCCCGTGCGGCGGGGTGGTCATGCTGCTGGCCAGTCGAGTTGCGCCCAGACGGCTCGGCCGGTGTTCGTCTCCCTTATGCCCCACTGGCTGGCGAGGACTCTGACGATGTCGAGGCCGTGCGGCCGGTCGGTGTCGCGGGCAGGTTCTGTCCAGGGTCCGCCGTCGTCGCGTATATCGATCCGCACGTGGTCGCCT
The DNA here is from genome assembly GCA_963850875.1 of uncultured Actinomycetota bacterium. Lineage (GTDB taxonomy): Bacteria > Actinomycetota > Actinomycetes > Streptosporangiales > Streptosporangiaceae > Chersky-822. The sequence continues at coordinate 128,223 of CAWKNA010000001.1, read as the reverse complement.
GGGCGGATGGCGGCGTGGAGGGTGATCGTGCCACCTGGCTGGGCGGATCGGCTGTGGATGATGGCGTTAGTGGCGAGTTCGCTGGCGCACAGGACGATGTCGTCGGCTCGGGGACAGTCGATCAGTAAGGCGCTGAGTTCGGCGCGTACGACGCGGACGTGCTGGCGGGTGGCCGGATAGGTGCGGGTGCTGGTGCGCGGGGCGATTGCGCTGGTGGCGGGCGTGGGCATCGGTTCCTCATGGGGTTGCCGCGAACGTAGTCACCCAGTAGCGTACTGAGAGTACATGGCAGGTACAAGTAGTACGTGTGACTTCGCGTACCGGTGCAGCACCCAGAGTGCGAGCATGGCACCACGCGACCCCAGGAAAGGAGACACATGTACGGGCTCACCGTGCGGTTCACTTGCAAGGACCAGGCCAGCGCCGATGCGTACGACCGGCTGGTCGCCGAGACCGTCGAGCAGATCAAGGCGCAGGAACCGGGCACGCTCGTCTACGCGGTGCACACCGTGAAAGATCACCCGCTGCAGCGCATCTTCTATGAGCTGTACGCCGACCAGGAGGCGTTCGACGCGCACGGGGCCGCGCCGCATACCCGCCGTTACCTCGCCGAGCGGGATCAGTACCTCGCCTCGACGGAGGTGGACTGGCTCACCCTGCAGACCGGCAAGGGGACGGGCGGATGACGACCCCGGACTATCAGCAGGCGCTCGGGCGGAAGATCGCCGCGGAGCGGCACCGGCGGGGGCTGTCGCAGCCGGAGCTGGCGCGGCTGGTCGGCCGGTCGGTGGCCTGGGTGTCCCAGGTCGAGCGCGGCGTGCGGCGGATCGACCGGATGTCGGTACTCGAATCCCTGGCCGAAGCGCTCGACCTTCCCTTGGCTGAGCTGGCCGCCGAGGCGCCGGTCGTCGCGGCGGTGACGGAGGAGTCACCGGCGGCGGGGAAGCTGCGGCTGGTCCTGTCCGGGGTGCACTCGCTGCGGGCGATGCTGAACGGGCACAGCTCTTCCGGCCTGGACGACCTGCGGGCCAGGGCCGCTAAGGCGTGGGAGCTGACGCACTCCGGGCGGTACGCCGACCTGACCGACCTGCTCCGCGCGCTGATCCCCGATCTGGAAACCGCCGCCCGCGCTCTGCCCGGCGAGCAGCGCAGCGAGGTGTTCGAGCTGATGGCCGCCGCGTACCAGGCCTGCTCGGCCGCGCTGGACAAGCTCGGCGAGCCCGAGGCCGCCTGGATCGCCGCCGACCGCGCGATGGGCTCGGCCGAGCGGGCATGCAGGCCGCTGCTGGTCGCTGCCGGGGCGTTCCGGCTGGTGTTCGTCTTCCTGAGCGCACGCCACTACGCCCAGGCCGAGGAAACCGCCCGCACCGCCGCCGACGCGCTCTGGCACCTGGCCGACGACGGCTCCCCGGAGGCCATGTCCCTGTGGGGGGCGCTGACCTTGCAGCGAGCCATCACCGCTGCCCGTACAGGGGACGCGGACTCTGCCTATTCACACCTGGAACGCGCCAGCGCCATGGCGGTCCGGCTGGGGCCGGGCCGGAACGACTTCAATACCGAGTTCGGCCCGGCGAACGTGGCGCTGTTCGAGATCGCCGTCGCAGTGGAGCTCGGCGACGCGGGCCGGGCGTTGCGGGCCGCCGCCGCCGTGGACGCCGCCAGCCTGTCGGCCGAGCGGCAGGCACGGATGCTGATCGACGTCGCCAGGGCGCACGCCCAGCGCCGCCAGGTCGACCAGGCCGTCGCGGTGCTACGCCAGGCCGAGGACTTGACCCCCGAGCAGATCCGCGGCCACTACCTGGCCCGGCAGATCGTCTCGGACCTGCTGACCATGCAGGACCCGCCGGGTTCGGACTTGCGCGCACTCGCAGTACGGCTCGGAGCCACTAAGTTACGTGACTGAGATAAATAGTATGTGTCAAGGACTCTGGGTACGGGTATAGTCGTGGCATGAGCCTCCCAAGCATCGGATAAGGGGGTGAATGCCACGGGCACCGGAACAGCTCACGATGCCCGGCGAGACAGGCCACACAGGAAAGTGGCCTGAGCGGGAGGCAACCCGCCCAGGCCAGACGCGGTGCAGCACCGCAGTTCCGCAACTCTGATGCTACCCCGCGGCTGTTCCCAGGCGCGCGCCTTCCTCCTCCTGAAAATGCTGCCCCGGACGGGGCAACCGAGAGGAAGCGCCGATGCGCACTATCCCTATCCCTGTCGATGTGTCGCGGCTGACGTTCGTCTGCGTCACCGACCCGCGTCCCCGGCTGGTGTCCCAGCACACCGGCGAGGTCAAGACCGACCGCAACGGCCAGACCGTCTACCAGGTCGGGCTGTCCGCAGCCGACGCGTCGGGCCGGGTCGAGCTGGTCAACGTCAGCGTCTCGGGCGAACCGGATGTGAAGGTCGGGCAGGTCGTGGTGCCTGCGGGGCTCGTCGGGTTCGCGTGGGAGCAGACCCGCAACGGCGAGCTGCGGTGGGGCGTGGCCTACCGCGCCGATGCCATCACGGCCGCCAGCGCGGCCCGGGCCGCCTGACCGAGACGATCCCGATGTCTGATTCCCTGCTAGTCCTGGTGCTGGGTGCCCTGGCCGCTGCGGCGGCCGGGGTGCCCGCCTGGGCGCATCTGTCCCCGGCGTCGTTCTGGTTCGGGCTCGGCTTCCCGGCCAAGGCCATCCGGGTGCGGCTGACGTGGACCCACGTGGCTGCGTCGTGCGGCCTGGCGGCGCAGCGCCGCAGGTGGCGGTGGACCCTGGATGCCGTACCTGTCGCGGGCACGCTGCGGCGGACCAGCGTGCTCCTGACTCCCCGCCGCCGGGTCCGGCGGATGACAGTGCCCCATCCTCCGGGCCTGGGGCTGTTGCGGCCGAACCGGATGGGCTGGTCGGTGCGGATCCGGCTGCGCGAAGGGCAAGTTCCCGCCGACTACCAGCAAGCTGCGGAGCAGCTTGCTCACGCCTGGCGGGTCCATGCCGTCCGGGTCACCGCCTCATCCCCTGGCCGGGTCTGGCTGCTGGCCACCCGCACCGACCCCCTCATCGGCATCCAGCCCGCACCGGCGGCAGGAGACCTGCTGACCGTGCAGGTCGGGATGCTGGAAACCGGGCAACCGTGGGTGATCGACTTCCGCGTCGTCCCGCACTGGCTCAACGCCGGGGCCACCCAGTCCGGCAAGTCCAACCTCGCCAACGCGGTCATCACCGGCCTGGCCCCGCAGCCGGTCGCGCTGATCGGGTTCGACCTGAAAGGCGGCGTCGACTTCACGCCGTACGCTCCCCGCCTGTCCGCGCTGGCCACTAACCGGGCCGAGAGCTGCCGCCTGCTCGATGGCCTGACCCAGCTCGTAGCCGTGCGGATGGACTTGTGCCGCGACCACGGCGCACGGGACATCTGGCGGCTGCCGGAGTACTTGCGGCCGGTGCCGGTCGTGGTCCTGGTCGATGAGGTCGCCGAGCTGTTCCTGATCGCCGACAAGTCCGAGAAAGAGCAGGCCGCCCGAACGGCGACGGGGCTGCTCCGGGTCGCGCAGCTGGGCCGGGCGTTCGGGGTGTACCTGATCGTGTCCGGACAGCGGATCGGCTCCGACCTCGGACCCGGCATCACCGCCCTGCGCGCCCAGCTCTCCGGCCGGATCTGTCACCGGGTCAACGACCCCGAGACCGCCACCATGACCCTCGGCGACCTCGACCCCGCCGCCCTGGACGCCGCCCGCGCCATCCCCGCCGACATGCCCGGCGCCGCGGTCGTGGCCGGGCAGGACGGGTCATGGCACCGCGCCCGCTCCGTCCTGGTCACCGACGGCCAGGCCGAGCACGCCGCCCGCACCTACTCACATCTGACCCCCGATTGGGCCAGCCTCAGTCGCGCCGTGCCTCGCCAGGACGAAGCAGCATGACCCGTCCCCGCCAGGACAGCCGTCCGCACCAAGCCCGCGCCTCGACCACCGCTGGCCGGATCCTCGATGCCGCGCCGGTGCTGATCCTGGCCGGGATCGCCGGGGCCGGATCGTTCGTGCACATCCGCGACACCGCCGCCCAGCACGGCCAGCACGGCCCGATGTCCTGGGCCATCGCCGTCTGCATCGACCTGACCTGCGTCATGGCCGCCCGCGAACGCCAGCGAGACAAGCACACCCGCTACGCAACCCGGCGCGTGTCCTGGCCGACCCTCGTCCTGACCGCAGGCGTCCTGCTGTCCCTGGCCGCGAACCTCGACCAGGCCCAGCCCGACACTTGGGGACGGATCACCGCCGCCACCCCCGCGGTCGCGTTCCTGACCGCCATCTCCATGCTCCAACGCCGCACCACGGCACGCGTCCGAAGCGAAGCTTCGTCCGCAACCGTCCTGTCCGTCCCCGGCCAGGACGACCAGGCGGTCCCCGTCCCAGTACTGGGACAGTCCCAAGCCGGGCCGCTGCTCGACTTCGCCCGCAAGATCGCCGCCGAGCACCACCACGCCCACGGCCAGCCAATCACGCGCGACGCGCTCCGGGCGCGCCTCGGCGTGTCCAACCAGCTCGCCTCCGAACTTCTACGCCAGCTCCGCACCACCCCGAATACCACCTGAAAGGCATCACCATGACCAGCCGCATCACGTTCCCTAACCAGGCCACCCGCGCACAGATCACCGCAGGCCTGCGCCAGCTCGCTGACTACCTCGACACCAACCCCGCCCTCCCGCTCGCCCCGTACGGCTGGGATCTGCTCGTCAGCACCCACGACGACACCGACACCGCAGGCATCGCCGAGGTCGACCGCATCGCCGCCATCCTCGGCGTGCCCGTCCGCGACGAGATCGCGGACGGCGGGCACTACACCGCCATCAAGGCGTTCGGCCTGATCACCTACCAGGCATTCCACATCCCCGCTCGCAGCAAAGCCGCCTACCGCGCTCACATCACCGACGACGACCACGCCACCCCCGACGACACCAGCGCCGACGATCCACCACAGGCGGCATGATGACCCCACACCAGCACACCATCACACCCAGGACCCAGAACCACCACGCAGGCGGCTGCACCCAGCCCGTCCTGCTCCGCGGCCGGATCGACCACATCGACAGCAGCACCGGCGAACTGCTCCACCGCTACACCACCGTCCATAAGCCCGGCGGCGTCCTGCCCGTCGCCTGCAAGACCCGCCGCGCGTCCCGGTGCCTGCCCTGCGCCGAGGTCTACCGCGCCGACACCTACCAGCTCATCCGCGCCGGACTCACCGGCGGCAAGGGTGTCCCGGTCACGGTCGCCGCGCACCCGTGTGTGTTCCTCACTCTGACCGCGCCGTCCTTCGGCATCGTCCATGCCCGGCGCGAATGAAACGGCCGAGTCCTGGCCTGCCGACCCCGCCGCACAGACCGGACCTGCCCGCATGGCCAAACCATGTCCTGCACCCGGCGGCACTCCCGCGACGACGCCCAGCTCGGCCTACCCTTCTGCGCCGACTGCTACGACTACACCGGCACCGTCCTGTTCAACGCCCATGCACCCGAACTCTGGCGCCGATTCACCATCACCCTGCGCCGCGCACTCGCCCGCCAGGCCGGGATGACTGTCAAGACCATGAGCGCCCAGGTCCGCATCTCCTATGCCAAGGTTGCCGAGTACCAGCGCCGGGGCGTCGTCCACTTCCACGCCATCGTCCGCCTCGATGGACCAGACGGACCCACCGCACGTCCGCCGACATGGGCTACCGCCGACCTGCTCACTACCTCCATTACGCAGGCACTTCGCACCGTCCGCGTCGGCACGCCTGCCGCCGTGAGCCTCCCGGCCCGGACGATCGGGTGGGGCCGGGAGCATGACGTCCGGCCGATCACCGCCACCGGGGAACTCACCGACACCAAGGTCGCCCGGTACGTCGCCAAGTACGCCACCAAGGCGGCCGAGTGCACCGGCACCCTCGACCGGCGCATCACGCCCGCCGACCGCCTCGCGACGCTGCCCGTCACCAGCCACGCCCGCCGCCTCATCGCCGAATGCTTGCGCCTCGGCCAGCTCCCCGAACTCGACAGCCTCAGGCTCACCGCCTGGGCGCACATGCTCGGATTCCGGGGTCACTTCTCGACCAAGAGCCGCTGCTACTCCACCACCCTCGGCGCGCTCCGTGCCGCACGCGCCGAACACCAGCGCCAGGACGCCATCACCGCCGGGCTCCTACCCGACCTCGCCGCAACCGCAAGCACAGTCCTGGTCGTCGGTCAATGGCACTTCGCCGGACGCGGCCACCCGCCCTCGCAAGAACCGCGTTGCGGTGGCATGACCCCCACACCAGCCCGAGGAAGTGAGCACCGATGGACGTAGCTCTCTACACCGTGGACGAAACCGCAGCCCGCCTCCGGGTCAGCCGGTGGACGGTCTACAACCTCATCCGCGCCAACCAGCTCCGCACCATCAAGATCGGCCGCCGCCGACTCGTCCCGCCCGCCGCGCTCGACGAGTGCGTCGCACTGCTCGGAAAGGAAGTGACGTGATGACGCGGGGACGACAGCGCGCCAATGGCGAGGGCTCAATATTCCCGTACCGCAACGGCTATGCCGCCTACGTATGGGTGACGACACCAGATGGCATTCGCCGCCGGAAATGGGCCTACGGCAAGACCCGCGAGGAAACGCACGGCAAGTGGCTCAAACTGCACGAGGCAGCTCGACGCGGCGCGGTGGCGACCAGCTCGCCGACGCTCGCTGACTACCTGTCCTACTGGCTGCGTGAGGTCGCCGCGTAAGCGCAAGGTCAAGCCGTGGACCGCAGACGAGGCACGGCAGTTCCTCGAATCCGCCAAGCACGACCGTGACCCGCTGTATGCGGCCTACGTGCTGATCCTCGTCCTCGGTCTGCGCAAAGGCGAGGTCAACGCCCTCGCGTGGGGAGCCGTCAACCTCGATGGAGCGGAACTCGACATCGGCTGGCAGCTCCAGCGCGTCCGCGGCCAGCTCCTGCGCCGCGAGACCAAGACCGAGGCATCGGACGCCACCTTGCCGCTGCCGGGCATGTGCGTGAATGCCCTGCGCATACGCGAGAAGGACCAGGCCGAGGCCCGCGCTGCCTCAGCCGCCGCCTGGACCGACATCGGGCTCGTCTTCACGACCCGCGTCGGCACTCCGTACGAGCCGCGCAACTTCAACCGGCGCTTCGAGACCCGGTGCGCCAAAGCTGGCGTCCGCCGGATCACCGTCCACGACACCAGGCACACCTGCGCCACGCTCCTGGCCGCACTGGACGTGCACCCCCGCGTGGCCATGCGCATCCTCCGGCACGCCCAGATCGACGTGACGATGAACGTCTACACCGAGGTCTCCGACGCCAGGACCCCGCAGGCTCTCAAGCGCCTCGGCGAGCAGCTCGAATCGTGGGCGTTGCTGTACTTCGTAGCTGTACAAGGTCGAAAAAGGCCACTTCCCGCGTGGGGAGTGGCCTTGACCTGGTCGGGGTGGCCGGATTTGAACCGGCGGCCTCTTCGTCCCGAACGAAGCGCGCTGCCAAGCTGCGCTACACCCCGCCGACCGCGTACGGAGTCTAGCCGATCCGTGGCACGAGGGTGAGCACGGTAGCCTCCGGTCGGCAGGCCAGCCTGACCGGAGCGTAAGGCGAGGTGCCCAGACCAGCTGACACATGCAGGTAGGCGCGCTGCCGGGGGCCGATACCGGCCGGATGCTGGTGCAGACCGCGTGCCCGGCCGGTGTCCAGGCCGCAGTTGGTCACCAGGGTGCCGATCCCAGGCAGGCAGACCTGACCGCCGTGCGTGTGCCCGGCCAGGAGCAGGTCGAAGCCGTCGGCGACGAACCTGTCCATCACCGCTGGCTCGGGTGAGTGCATCACGCCGAGCCGCAGGTCGGCGGCGGGGTCGGCTGGGCCAGCGACCTGCTCATAGCGGTCCCGCTTGATATGCGGGTCGTGCACGCCGGCCACCTCGACGTCGAAGTCGCCGACCTTGATCCGGCCGCGCCTGTTGTTCGCGTTCATCCAGCCTGCCGCTTCGAGGCCGGCGCCGAGCTCGGCCCACGGCAGGTCAGGGACATCCCGCTTATGCTCCTCGGAGCTGGTGCGCCAGATATAGCGCGCCGGGTTCTTCGGCATCGGGGAGTACAGATCGTTCGACCCGTAGACGAAGACGCCAGGCCGGTCGAGCAGCGGCCCGAGCGCCTCAAGAAGTGGCGTAACGGCTCGCTCGTGGGCGATCGAGTCACCAGTGTTGACGACGAGGTCCGGCTCAAGAGCGTCCAGCGTGCGCAGGAAGGACAGCAGCCGGTGCCTGCCGGGCGTGAGGTGCGCGTCGGAGATGTGCAGGATCCGCAACGGCCGGGAGCCAGCCGGCAGCACCGGAACCTCGTAACGGCGCAGCGCGAACCAGTTGCGCTCGACTACAGCCGCGTATCCGAGTATCGCGGTGCCCGCGATGGCGGCGGTCCCGACCAGAGCATGAGGACGCATCCCCATATGGTGCCACGCCTGCGGCGGTGAACCGTCCCACCCCGGGCGGGCGGGCGCCGTGCCGGGCGGCTATCGCGTACCCCGGTGCGGCGGTTTACCTGCGAGAATGTCCGAGATAGGACGGTTAGTGACAGGCCGGACCCTGGCGAGCCAAACCTGGTCAAGGGTTACCCAATGTGACTCTCCATAAATCGGGGCGCGTATGAACGATTGTTGTTGACAGGCCAGCTACAGCATGGCATGTTAGCTATTAGTCTGATTTAGGCCTATCACAGCCCTTAGATGCGGAGGTTTCATGAAACGAATGCGCTACCTGGCGGGTGCGGCAGGCCTCACGCCGATGGCGTTCGTGATGGTGGCGGTACCCAGCGTCCCGCACGCCGCCAACGCTCCAGACGCCGCGGTGAGCCACCCGAAGAAGGTTTCTCTGGATCACGTCACCCGTAATACAGGCTGTAAGGGTTCAACCGAAGTGTTTGTACCAAGCAATTTCTCAGCAATGACATTCTGGTACACTCGCGAAGGTAACGGCCTGACTTGTATAGGTACAGTAGAATACTCCGAATCCGCAATCATAGGTCCGGGGTTCGACCAGAGAACTCGGATCAGAGTCCCGCCTGGTAACAGTTTTACCGCATACTCGCACTACAACGGCGGCACTGTTCACATAGGTATCGGCGACACTTTCGCCGTCGGAGTCCACAGCAGCTTTGGCGCTGGCAATGTCCAGGTATGCACCGCTATGGTGAAATCCTCTACGCACCACACGCTGGTACAAGGCCCGCTGTGCGCTACCGTGCCTTAGTTTCGCATGTTCTGAATCTCTGCTGAGTGCGCATGCCGCCACTTGGAGTGATGTTTCGAACTGCGGTCGGGCTCGACTCTGCGGCGGTTCTAGTTCGCACGCCCGCCGGGTTGAGCCCTCCCGCATGGATGTCTTGAGCGCCGGGCCGGCCAGGATGGACCAATGCCTGAGCTTAAGGAGCGACTCCGCTCCGACCTGACCGCCGCGATGAAGAGTCGCGATGACGTCAAGACCAGGACCTTGCGGATGGTGCTGACCGAGATCTCCAAGGAGGAGGTCGCCGGCGCTGCCGCGCGCGAGCTCGATGACGCCGAGATCGAGCGCGTACTCGCCCGCGAGGCAAAGCGGCGCCGCGAGGCGGCCGAGGCGTTCGATAACGCCGGTCGGGTCGAGCAGGCGACCGCCGAGCGGGCTGAGGGTGAGATCCTCGCCGGGTACTTGCCGGCCCAGCTCGGCGACTCCGAACTCGCCGCGCTCGTCGCCGAGGCGATCGCGGAGGCCGGCGTGGCGGGCCCGGGTGCGATGGGCCAGGTGATGAAGGCGGTGACACCCAAGGTCGCCGGCCGAGCCGAGGGTTCCAGAGTCGCTGCGGAGGTCCGCCGCCAGCTAGCCGCCGGCTGATGCAGCCGAACCGACCTCCGGACTTAGCGGCCGGATGTCGCGGTGGTGGCGCTAATACCCATGACCGCCGTCGTGGCAGGCTCCGGGACCGCATACGCCAACACTCTGTATCCGCCCGGATGCAGCACGGCGGCTACTGGGCTCTGGTGAAAGAACTGCACCGCCGGCGAGGCCTACGTCAACCACGCCAACTTCGTGACGGCCGTCCAGCGGGTCCTGGCCGGAGACCTCTCTGGCGGCGGCTACGTCAGGATGAACACCAGCGGTCCAAACTGACCAGCGTTGCGGGCTCGGTCGCGACACGCGCTGGCCGGAGTGATCGCTCCGGCCAGCGGCGTGCGCAGGAGTCAGCGGTCAGCGCTTCGGCGATTTGGCGGGGCGCAGGCCGAGTCCGCAGCGGATGTTAGTGCCCGTGGTGCTTCTTCGGCGGCGGCGCCGGCGCCGGCGGGGCCTCGCCAGTACCGGGCAGGAAGTAGGCGGGCGGGTAGAAGAAGTTCAGCGGCGGACCGAGGTCGGCGCGCAGGAAGCTGTACTCCCAGGTAGAGCCGGGCGCCATGTTGCCGTACATCTGGTACGGACAGGTCACGTACCCGCCGGGGTAGGCGCGGTAGGTCGCCTGCGGGCAGCCATACATGGCACCTGCGCCGGTCGGGTTGAACGGGTTGAAAACCGACACGTACGCGACCAGGGTCGGCGTATACCCGGCGAAGGCGGCGTAGTAGCCGTGGTTGGCGGTGCCGGTCTTAGCCGCGGCCGGGCGGCCGATCCCTCGGCCACCTGCGGTGCCATCGACCAGCACGCCCTGCAGGACGAAGTTGACCGCGTCGGCGACCCCTTGCGGGATGACCTGGTGGCAGTTGGCCGACTCGACCGGCAGCTGGTTGCCCGCGGCGTCCGAGATCTTCAAGATCGCGATCGGATGACAGTAGATACCGCGGGCCGCGACTGTAGCGTAAGCGGCCGCCATCGACATCGGCGACACGTTGACCGCGCCGAGCGTGAACGAGGACACCTCGTCGGCCGGGGGCTGCGAGGTCGACAGGCCCGGCTTGCCCACCCAGTCGAGCAGCGACGTGCCGTCGGCGCGAGTTACTCCCATCTTGATCGCGGTCTTGACCACATTGCAGAGTCCGACCTTCGCCTCGAGCGAGGCGTAGAAGGCATTGATGGACTGAACGGTGCCGTAGTACAGCGGAATGTTGCCGTTCTCGCCACTGCCGTCGGCGTTGAACACCTGGAACGGATTTACGTACTGGCCGGAACAGCTGGTGTACGGGCCGGCGTACATCCCGTTCTTGACCTTGAGGCTGAAGCTGAAAGGCAGACCCTGCTCCAGCGCCGTCACCAGGGTGAAGAGCTTGGACGACGACCCGGTCTGCACGCCGGCGCCGCCGTCGTACGCGGCGTTCACGGCGTAGTCGATGCTGTCATAACCGCGGCCGAAGCCGTAAGGCCGGTCCACCGCGATCGCGCGGACATAACCCTTACCCGGCTGGATCATCACCTCGGTGTCCACGTCATGGTTGGGGTTGGCGTAGGAGTTGTCCGGCAGCACGTAGTTCACGGCCGCCTCGGCCGCCTTCTGGTCGGTGGCGTTCATGGTGGTGTAGATCTTCAGCCCGCCGACGCTGGTCAGTTCGGCGTAGGCCTTGCGGTAGGCCGCATCGTGGGCCATCACGGCGAGCACGTAGTCGCAGAAGAACGCGTCCAGCCTGGCGCCCGGGCTGATGCAGCCAGTCTGCAGCGGAACAGTCGACAGGCGCAGCCCGAGACCCTGGCGCTTGGCTGCCGCTGCGGCCGCCCGGGTGAGATACCCGTGGGTCACCATCGCGTCCAGGACCTCGTTGCGGCGGATAGTCGCGTTGTCTGGGTTGGTCACCGGGTCGTACTTCGCCGGGTTCTCCACCAGCCCGGCCAGCATGGCCGCCTGGGGCAGGCTCAGGTGACTGGCCGAGGTCGAGAAGTAGTACTGGGAGGCGACCTCGATGCCGTAGGCCTCGTTCTCGAAGTAAGCAGCGTTCAGGTAGGCGGTAAGAATCTGCGGCCTGGTCATCTCGCGCTCCACATTGGCAGCGGCCCGCAGTTCCTTCAGCTTGCGCGACACGTTCCGCGCGGAGCATTCCGTGACCTGCGCCGGCGTGGTGGCGGTCAGGATGCACGCATTCTTGACGTACTGCTGCGCCAGGTCAGATCCGCCCTGGGTGCCCGAGCCTGACGCGGTCGTGACCAGCGCGCGCAGCGTGCCGATCGGATCCAGCGCGCCGTGCTGCCAGTACCGCCAGTCCTCAATCGCCACGATGGCGGCGCGCATCACCGGGGCGATCTGGTTGTAGGTTACCGGTATCCGGTAGATGGGGTGCGGCTGGCCCTGATAGTAAGGGCCCGGGTAGTAGTAAGCGATCAGGTGCCCTGAGGTGTCGAGCAACTCCGACCGCGCCGGCACCTGCCCGAGACCGGCCACCGGCAGGTTGTTGAAGGTCTTGGCGGCGTCGCGGGTGGCTATCCCGACGACCCCGACGACCGGCATCGCCGCGACGGCGGTCAGCAGGCCGGCCCCGACCGTGATAGCAGCGAGCAACCCTATGGTCTTGACACCGGCGTGGCGATCTGTTCTCAGCACGGAAACAGGTTACGCTGCCCGCCAGACTAGACGTAGGAGGACATCGGAACAGCGGATATCGGCGGTCCGGAGGCGGATCGCAACGGGGGAGGTAGCCGTCGGTGGCGGAGTGACTACTTAACGTATCCCGTATAGTCCATCAGGGCTATACCGGAAATGGGCCTGTCGGGGTCTAGCGCTGCGAGCCGGACAGCCGTAAGTTACTCTTTCGCGACCATCACAAGCTGGGTGGCGGCATGCCGTCAAGTCCAGCGGACCGCAGCGAAGCGCCACCCGGCGTGACGACCCATTCGCGGGCGTGACGATCAGGAGGAGTTGGGCCAGATGTGGATCACGGATTGGACCGCCCGTGCCGCGTGCAAGGGGACGGACCCTGACGAGCTTTTCGTTCAGGGTGCGGCGCAGAACCGGGCCAAGCTGATCTGCCGGGGCTGCCCAGTCCGCACCGAATGCCTCGCTGACGCACTCGACAACCGGATCGAGTTCGGCGTCTGGGGCGGCATGACCGAGCGCGAGCGGCGCGCCCTGCTGCGCCGGCGCCCCGATGTGACCTCCTGGCGGGAGCTGCTGGAAAGCGCCCGCGACAAGTACGAGCAAGTCGCCAACGAGCTCGTCGCCAGCTGACCTGATCAATGATCAAAGCCGTTGGCTGACCGCGATCAAGCCCGCCGCCAGCTGAGCTGAGCGGGAAACAGGATCATGTTCCGCTGGTCAGTCGTGCCATTTGGGTCAGTCGGGCCATTCCCGGTCGCGCCGCTGGCACTAGCCCGGGCCGAACGAGATGCCGATCGTCCTGAGCCCGTCCAGGTCGTGGACGTCATCGGGCTGTGCCGGGATCTGGGTCACCGGCACCAGCGGATGCGCAGCGGTGAATCCCTCGGCGAGCCGTCGTTCCGAGGCGGCCTGGCGCATCCGTTCCGCATGCAGCCGAAGCGCCGTTATGGCCAGGGCTGACGAGTCGCTCTCCGGCATCGCCTGCAGGGTCTCGGCTGCGGCCAGGCTGCGGGCGGCTGACAGCCTGGCGGCCGGCGAGCGGTGCACCCGGTTCACGATCAGGCCAGCCAGCGGCATGCCGTCGAGCTCAAGGCGCTCGACGAAATACGACGCCTCCCGCAGCGCGTCCTGCTCAGGTGCCGCGATCACGAGAAACGCGGTACCAGGAGCCCTGAGCAGCCGGTAGGTGTACTCGGCCCGCTCCCTGAACCCGCCGAACATGGTGTCCATGGCGGACACGAAGGTCTGTACGTCGCGCAGCACCTGACTGCCGATGATCTTGGTGATCACTCCGGTGACCATCCCGAAACCGACGTTCAGCACCTTCAGCCCGGTCCGGCCGCCCAGTTTGGCCGGCGCGATCAGCATCCGCAGCAGGCGGCCGTCCAGGAACCTGCCAAGCCGCTGCGGCGCGTCGAGGAAGTCGAGCGCAGACCGGCTTGGCGGGGTATCGACGACGATCAGATCCCACTCATCGGCCCGCCGCAGCTGCCCGAGTTTCTCCATCGCCATGTACTCCTGGGTCCCGGCGAAGCTCGATGACAGCGACTGGTAGAAGGGGTTCGCCAGGATCTGAGCCGCTCGGTCCGGGTCGGCATGGGCCTCGACGATCTCATCGAAGGTCCGCTTCATGTCGAGCATCATGGCGTGCATGCTGCCCGCCGAGCCGTCCGCGTTCCGCTGATCGTCCTTACTCCGGTCGCCTTGCTCGGCGGTTCCGACGCCGGGTACCGGGCGCGGGGTGTTATCCAGTGACGACAGCCCCATCGACTGGGCCAGCCGCCTGGCTGGGTCGACGGTAAGCACGACCACATGCCGCCCGCGCTCAGCGGCCCGCAGCCCGACCGCCGCCGCGATCGTGGTCTTTCCGACGCCGCCCGAGCCACAGCAGACGATGACCCTGGTCCGGCGGTCGTCAATCAGCTGATCTACGACCAGCGGCACTGGCTTCGTGCTCAACGGATACCCCCGCCATCGGCTGCGGAGGGCCCGGCCAGACGACCGGCCATCCAGCCAGCTGCCCGGACCGCCGCGCGCCCCCGGGCGGTCATCCGGCCAGCTGCCCGGACCGCCGCGCGCCCCCGGGCGGTCATCCGGCGCCCTGCTCGCGCAGGGCCTCGGCCAGCCGGTACAGCCCGGCCAAGTCCATTCCGTCGGGGATCAGCGGTAGCTCGTAACACGGCTGGCCGGCCGCATCCAGCTGCTTGCGCTGCTCGAGCTGGGCCCGCGCCGTCCTCGCCTCCTCGGCAAGCTCGGCGGCCAGGTCGGCGGCGAGCTGGTGGTCATCGCCAAGTCCGGCGGCCTTCAGGGCCACGGCGAGTGCTCTGGTGTCCCGCCGCTGCATGTTCCGCGCTCCGGCGTTCAGCTCGCCGGCTTCCGCGGCCACGGTGCTGAGTTCGCCGTCGGACAGCGACAGCGGGCGAATCATGTTGACCATGATGCCGCCTGGCCGGATGCCGCCACCGCTGAGCTCGCGTAGTTCCTCGATGCCATCCAGGGTCTCCTGGACCGGCATCTCCTCAAGCAGCGTGACGAAATGCACGACCGTCTGCGGCGACCTGATCACGTTCTGCACGGTGTCCGCATGGCTGCGGATCGGACCGACCCTGGCCAGCCCGGAGACCTCCGATGTCACGTTCAGGAAGCGGCCGATCCGCCCGGTCGGCGGAGCGTCCATGACGACCGCCCCGTAGACCGGCTTGCCCGACACCTTGCGGCGTACCGCCTCCGCCGCCTTGCCGGTAACCAGCACATCGCGCAGGCCAGGAGCGATCGTGGTAGCGAAGTCCATCACGCCGAGCTTGGTCAGCGCCCGCCCAGCCTGCCTCAGGTTGTAGAACATTTCCAGGTACTCGAGCAGCGCCGACTGCGGATCCGCTGCCAGGGCGAACACATCGCCGCCAGGTCGGCCGTCGTCCGCTGGCGCCACCGCCACCCGGCGCTCTTCATACGGCAGCGGCGGGACGTCGAACAGCTGCGCGATGCCCTGGCGGCCCTCCACCTCCATCAGCAGCACCCGCCTGCCGCCCGAAGCCAGTGCGAGCGCCAGCGCGGCGGCGACCGTGGTCTTGCCGGTGCCGCCCTTGCCGGTGACTACGTGCAACCGCACGCCGTCCCAGTCGGTGTCTCGAACGCTCACGTCCTGCAGGCTATCCGCGCCGGACCGGTAGCTGGCTGCGGGTCGTGCGTGGGTGACGGCGGATCCATGATCGCGGCCGATTCTCGGCGCCGGTAACGGTCCACGACCGCGATCATGAGAGATCCCGTGAGATGAGCGGCATGAGCGGCATGAGCGACTTGTGGCCGACCTGTCGCCCGGCCGTTAGCCAGCAGCCGCGCACTGTCGTTAGGCTGACTGCATAACCCGCGGGGTAGTTCGCTGTGCCCCAAGTAAGCCAAATAAGAAGGTGTCGGCGATGGATGCGCTGATAGGTGTCCTGGTGTTTGTGGTGCTTCTCGGAGTGATCGCGCTCACTCGCAGCGTGAAGCAGGTGCAGCAGTACGAGGAGGGCATCGTCTTCCGGTTCGGCCGGATTCTGCCGAAGACGCGCCCGCCAGGGCTGGTGTTCCTGCGGCCGATCGGCGACCGGCTGCAGAAGGTCAACAAGCAGATCATCGCCATGGCCGTGCCCGCCCAGGAGGGCATCACCAAGGACAACATCAGCGTCCGCGTCGATGCGGTGGTCTACTTCAAGGTCGTCGATCCGATCAAGGCGACCATCAACGTCCAGAACTACATTTTCGCGGTCTCCCAGCAGGCGCAGACCTCGCTGCGGTCGATCATCGGCCAGTCCGAGATGGACGAACTGCTGTCCGAGCGGGACAGGGTCAACCGGCAGCTCTGCCGGATCATCGACGAGCCGACCGAGGGCCCATGGGGGGTCAAGGTGGAGCGGGTCGAGATCAAGGACGTCTCGCTGCCCGAGGGTATGAAGCGTTCGATCGCGCGGCAGGCAGAGGCTGAGCGGGAGCGCCGGGCCAGGATCATCGTCGCCGATGGCGAGTACCAGGCGTCCAAGCGGCTCGCGGCTGCCGCGAACGTGATGGCACGTGACCCGGCTGCGCTGCAGCTCCGGTTGCTGCAGACGGTCGTCGAGGTCGCGGCCGAGAAGAACAGCACGCTGGTGATGCCGATTCCGGTCGAGCTGCTGCGGTTCTTTGACCGTGGATCGGGTCAGACCTCGCAGTATGCGGGACAGATGCCTGCGGGGGCGGTACCCGAGGACACCGGCGAGGCCGAGGTGGCGGCCGCCGAGGCGGCCATCGAGGGCAGGTCGCACCCGGAGACGCCGACCGCGATCGAGTCCGACGAGACGCTCGCGATCCCGCCGGTGGAGCCGATTACCGCCCCGCCGATCGAGGAACTTGAGATCCCGCCGGTCCCGCCGGTCGCGCGGTGACCGCGACCGAATCCGAGGCTTTCGCCAGGTTGCAGGCGGGCACGGCTGTCGTGACGGCAGCCCGCTAGGGTATCGCCCATGCAGAAGTGGGAGTACCAGACGGTGCCGTTGCTCGTGCACGCGACCAAGCAGATCCTGGACAACTTCGGCGATGACGGCTGGGAGCTGGTCGCCGTCGTGCCTGGGCCGAACCCGGAGAGCCTGGTCGCCTACATGAAACGGGCGAGATCATGAGCGGTAACCACGAGCACTCGCCGGAGCAGCGGCTGGAGGCGCTCGGACTGACGCTGCCGGCCGTCACGCCGCCGCTTGCCGCCTACGTGCCTGCGGTCCGTTCCGGTAGCTTCGTCTACACCGCCGGGCAGCTGCCGGTGGTCGAAGGCCAGCTGCTGGCCACCGGCAAGGTCGGCGCCGCGGTCGGTGCCGCCGAAGCGGCAGCGCTGGCCAGAACCTGCGCGCTGAACGCGCTGGCCGCCGCAGTCTCGGTGGCCGGCAGCCTGTCCAGCATCCGGCGGATCGTCAAGGTGACCGGTTTCGTGGCCAGCGCACCCGACTTCACCGGCCAGGCGCAGGTGGTCAATGGCGCGAGCGAACTGCTGCTTGAGGTGTTCGGTGAATCTGGCCGCCATGCCCGTAGTGCGGTCGGAACCGCGGTGCTGCCGCTTGACGCCCCGGTCGAGATCGAGCTGATCGCCGAAGTCGGCGACTGATCGGCGAGCAGTGGACCGGGTCCGGATTCCGGAGCATCTCGCCGACGCCGCGCGGGCGGCCGTCGAAGGCCGGGTGCAGCCGGTAACGCCGCGTGATGCGGCCACCGTCATGCTGCTCCGCCAGGCCGCCGTCGGCGGCTTCGAGGTCTACATGCTGCTGCGCAAATCCTCGATGGCGTTCGCGCCCGGTGCCTACGTCTTTCCTGGCGGCTCGGTCGACCAGCGGGACGCGGACGAGGAAGTGGCGTGGGCCGGCCCCGCTGTGGCCCTGTGGGGCCAGGTCTTCGACGCGCCGCCGGAACTGGCGAGGGCGCTGGTCTGCGCCGCGGTCAGGGAAACTTTCGAGGAGTCAGGGGTCCTGCTGGCCGGGCCGTCGGCGGACACGGTCGTCGCCGACACGACCGGCGCGGACTGGGAGGCTGACCGCCGCGCGCTGCTTGATCGGTCGCTGTCCCTCGCCGAACTGCTGGCCAGGCGGAACCTGATCCTGCGCTCCGATCTACTTCGGCCCTGGGCCAGGTGGATCACCCCGGCGGCCGAGCCCCGCCGGTTCGACACCAGGTTCTTCGCCGCGGCGCTGCCACCAGGCCAGCGCACCAGGGACGTAGGCGGCGAGGCGGCGGCCGTGCAGTGGATCACCCCGGCGGCGGCCCTTGAGGCCGGCCGGGCCGGGCAGATCCAGCTCTGGCTGCCCACCGCGGTCACCCTGGCCGAGCTCGCCGACCACGCCGATCTCGCCGCCGTGCTCGCTGCGCAGCGGGAAGTGACGGCTCTGCTGCCTGAGCTGTTCGTACAGGATGGTGCCACCTGGCTGTCGGTCCCTGGCGGCAGGAAGTACCCGCTGTGACTGGCGGACCGGTGACGGCCGGACCGGTGACGGCCGGATCGGGGGCTGCCGATCCGGCCGGCCAGCCGATCGACGGCTCGGGTACCGAGCGGGCGCGCTGTGTCCTTGCCCCCAATCCGTCGCTGATGACCCTCGACGGCACGAATACCTGGCTGGTCGCCGCGCCTGGCGTCTCCACCGCCGTGGTCGTCGATCCAGGTCCTGACGACGAATCACATCTGCGGCGGGTCTGCTCCCTGGCCGATCAGGCGGGTCAGCGGATTTCGGCCATCCTGCTCACGCACGGGCACCCGGATCACTCGGCCGGTGCGCGCAGGCTGGCCGAGCTCACCGGAGCGCCGGTCCGCGCGGTCGACCCTGCGCACCAGCTGGGCAGCGAGGGCCTGCCGCCAGGGAATGTGGTCAGCGAGGGGGGCTGTGAGATCGAGGTGATCGCCACTCCGGGCCACACCGCCGATTCGGTCAGCCTGTACCTGCGTGCCGACCGGGCGGTGCTGACCGGGGATACCGTGCTCGGCCGCGGCACCGCCGTGATCGCGCAGGACGGGAACCTCGGCGACTATCTACATTCGCTCGACCGGCTGCGAGCGCTGGCGCAGACCGCTGAGCTGCGGACGCTGCTGCCTGGCCACGGCCCGCTGCTCGCCGATCCGCTGAAAACCCTCGATTCTTATCTAACGCATCGCGCGGAGCGGCTCGCCGAGATCAGAGCCGCTCTCGCCGCCGGGGATCGCACCAGAGCCGAGATCGTGGCCAGGGTCTACGCCGACGTGGACCGCGCGTTGTGGCCGTTCGCCGAGTACTCGGTCGCGGCGCAGCTCGCCTACCTGGCGGACCGCGATGAGCTGCCACCCGGCGTGAGCTGAGCAGCACCCGGCAAGGTGCGCCACGGAACCGCAGGATCGCCGGTCCTGGTGGCTGCCTGGCTACGGCGATGGCTGCTAACCGGTGGTCCGGCCATCGTCATCCAGGTGCCCTACCTGGCCCGGCGCTTCAGCCGGTCGGTGTCGAGCAGCAGCACCGACTTGGCCGATAGCTGGATCCACCCTCTGGTCGCGAAGTCGGCGAGTGCCTTGTTGACCGTCTCCCGCGACGCACCCACCAGCTGGGCAAGCTCCTCCTGGGTCAGGTCGTGATTGACCATCAGCCCGTCTTCCTGCGGCACGCCGAACTTGTCGGCTAGGTCAAGCAGTGCCTTGGCGACCCGGCCTGGAACGTCGGTGAAGACCAGGTTGGTGTTGGCGTCGGTGATCCGGCGCAGCCGCTGCGCGAGCGCCTTCAGCAGCTGAATCGCCAAGGCTGGCCTGGTCTCCAGGCTCATCCGCAGATCGTCATGGGCCAGCACGGCCAGCCTGGTGTCGGTCACCGCGGTGGCGCTCGTGGTGCGATAGGTCGGGTCGAACATGGCGAGCTCGCCGAACATATCTCCGGGCCCGTGCACGCTGATCAGGGTCTCCCTGCCGTCCGGCGCGGCCTTGGTGAGCTTGACCTTCCCATCGATCACGAAGTACAGCTGGTCTCCGATGTCTCCCTCGGCGAACAGGTGTTCGCCTCGCTTCAGGATGATGCTCCGCACGTGCGGAGCCAGCGCGTCGGCGTCCTCGTCGCTGAGATCGCGCACCATCGGTCCCTGGCGCAGGATCCTGGCGTCCGCGGCACCGAGCGGCCGCAGCGGCGGTCGGCCGGTTGCCTTGCCGGCCTCAGTGTCAGCCACTCGAACCCCCCAGCCCCGACAGCGACTCGGTGATCCGCAGGGCCGGATCAGCCAGCACGAGGGTCTCCATGCTGGCCGTGGGTCTGCCCGAGCCGCAGCCGGCAGGCCTCGATCTCGTCATTGGCGGCCTGCCGGTCCACCCACCTCGCCGCCTCAACTTCCTTGCCGGGCTCCAGTGCCTTGTAAACCTCGAAGAAGTGCTGGATCTCAAGCCGGTCGAATTCAGGCACGTCCTCGATGTCCTGCAGGTGGGCCATCCTCGGGTCAGTCGCGGCCACGCAGAGCACCTTGTCGTCGACGCCCTTCTCGTCCCGCATCCGGAACATTCCGATCGCGCGGCAGCGAATCAGGCAGCCTGGGAAGGTTGGCTCATCAAGCAGGACCAGGGCGTCAAGCGGGTCGCCGTCTCCGGCCAGGGTGTGCTCGACGAATCCGTAGTCAGCCGGGTACCTGGTGGAGGTGAAGAGCATCCGGTCGAGCCGGATCCGCCCGCTCTCGTGGTCCATCTCGTACTTGTTCCGCTGGCCCTTCGGGATCTCGATGACTACATCGAATTCCACGGATTCGATCTCCCTGCCGGTAGATGATTGACGCCGCTGCCTTGGTGTGTACCCCCGATGTGGTGTATACCCTCGGTGGCTGGTGGCTGTCGAATGAGCGGGCCCGCTCGGGGCGTTGAGCGGCGGGGCGCGGGCGTTGAGCGGCGGGGCGCGGGCGGCGTTAAGCGACGGCGAGCGGGCGGTAGCGGCTCGTCAGTGGGCAGCCAGGGTGATATGCGGGAGAAGCGGACAGCGAGCGGAGGAGGGCGGGCGGTGAACCGGCTAGCACGGCTGGTAGTGCTGACGCTGGCGCTGCTGTGCCTCTTCACGATCGGGGCCGGAGCCGCTGTGGTCCGGCTGCTGCCCGCTCGCCTCGCCCTATTCCAGATGCCCCGAGTAGCCGGCCCGCCGCTAGTCGCGCCAGGAGCCACGCTGCCCGCAGCCAGCGGTGCGGCCAAGGGCGGAGCGAGCGCGGCCGGGGTAGCCGCCAGCTTGTCTGGGATCATCGGCTCGGGCTATCTCGGGCGCAGCAACGGCGTGCTGGTGACCGATCTGGCCACCGGCCGGGTGCTCTATTCGCTCAACGCCACCGCGGGCCTCACCCCGGCGTCGACCACCAAACTGGCTACTGCCGTCGCCGCCCTGGATATTCTCGGCCCGGCGGCCCGGTTCACCACCGCGGTGCGGCTCGGCGCGACCGCCTCGCAGCTTGTCCTGGTCGGTGGCGGCGACCCGACGCTGGCGGCAGGTCCGTACCCGCCAGCTGACTACCCGCAGCCGGCCACGCTGCGATCACTGGCCGCGGCTACCGCGAAAGCGCTGCGCGCCAAAGGTGTCACATCGGTGCGGCTGAGCTATGACGACCTGTTGTTCACCGGCCCCGAACAGGCGCTCGACTGGCCGGCCATCGGCGCGCCTGACAACTACATAACGAGCGGCAATGTGGCTCCGATCAGCAGCCTGGAGGTCGACCAGGGCAGGCTCATCGCGAATGGCAAGCCTGAAGACGCCGATGACCCAGGGAACCTCGCGCCCAGGTCGCAGCACCCGGGTCTGGACGCGGCCCGCGCTTTCGTCGGCTTCCTGCGCCGGGACGGGATCGCGGTCCGGGGCAAGCCGGCCAGGGTTCCAGCGTCGGCGCACGGTCCGGTGGTCGCCGAGGTGCAGTCGCCGGCGCTGGCCCAGATCGTGCAGTGGATGCTGTCCGAGAGCAACAACGTGATCGCGGAGACCCTGGCCAGGCAGGTCGCGTTGGCCGCGGGTAGACCTGCCACCTTCAGCGGCGCGGCCGCCGCGGTGATGGCGGTAGACCGCAGGCTCGGCGTGACCGGCATCGACATCCACGATGGCAGCGGACTGTCACCGGCCGACCTGATCTCGCCGCAGGCACTGGTCGGACTGATAGCGCTGGCGGCTGGAGTCAGACCGACGGGGTCAGTCAGTCCCGCCCATGCCGGGCTGCGCCCGACCATCACCGGCCTGCCGATCGCTGGCTTCTCAGGAACCCTGGGCCCTGGCAGCTTCTTCGGCCCCTTTGACACGGCCGCGCTCGGCACGGTCCGGGCCAAAACCGGCAACCTCACCGCGGTCGCGACGATGGCCGGGCTGGCCTACGCGCGCAATGGGCAGCTGCTCGCCTTCGCGTTCATGGCCAACCAGTTCGCCAGCAAGCGTGGGCTGCTGGTCGAGAACACCCTCGCCCGGCTAGCGTCAGCCTTGGCTGACTGCGGCTGTCGCTAGGACCGGAACGGACCACGCCGCGCCCAGGCCACGTACGGTGGAGGGGTGAGCAGCCCGCAGATGATCGACTGGAATGTCGCCGCCTCAACCGCTGTGCGCTGGGTCCGCCCGGGCCCGCAGGTCAGCGTGGCCGAGGCGCGCAAGGTGGTCGCCGAGCTTCGCCAGCAGGCCGCGGCCGTGGCCGAGCCGGTGCGCGAGGTGACCGGCCTGCCAGGCGACGACGACCTCGGCAAGGTAGCCGTCGTCGACCGCCCTGGGTGGATCCGCGCCAACGTCGATGGCTTCCGGGTGGTATTCGATCCGCTGGTCGAGCACATGCAGGAGACCGGCAAGGCGCCGCAGCCGGGCTCGGTGCTCACCGCGGTCGGATCGCGGGTCACTGGCATGCAGGCTGGCTTGATCCTCGCCTACCTGGCGAGCCGGGTGCTCGGCCAGTACGAGCTCTTTCTGCCGCCCGATCCTGACGCACCAGCCGCGCAGGCGCCACCGGGGCGGCTGACCCTGGTGGCGCCCAACATCGTGATGGTGGAGCGCGAGCTAGGTGTCGACCCGAGTGATTTCCGGCGCTGGGTATGCCTGCATGAGGAGACGCACCGAACCCAGTTCACCTCGGTGCCGTGGCTCCGTCCGTACGTGCAGCAGCAGATGACCGACTTCCTGCTCGCCTCGGACTTGGACCCGGCTTCGATCCTGGACCGGCTGAGGGCGGCCGCCGACGCGGTTGCGGGGGCGGTGCGTGGCGGCGATGGCGAGAGCCTGATCGAGGCGATGCAGAGCCCGCGCCAGCGCGAGATCCTGGAGCGGCTGACCGCGGTCATGACCCTGGTGGAAGGCCACGGCGACTACGTGATGGACGCCGTCGGGCCGGCCGTGGTGCCTTCGGTGGAGCAGATCAGGGCGAAGTTCAGCGCACGGCGGGCGTCGGGAAACCGGGTCGAGCAGACAATCCGCCGGATCCTGGGCATCGATCTGAAGATGAAGCAGTACCAGCAGGGCTCGGCCTTCGTGCAGACCGTCGTGACGCAGGCCGGGATGAGCTCATTCAACCGGGTGTGGACCTCGCCGCAGACGCTTCCCACCAAGGACGAGATCGCTAACCCGCTCCGCTGGCTGGAGCGGGTGGATGGCGGCGCCGAAGCCGCCGGCTGACCATGGGCCCGCATCCGGCGGTCGCGGCAACCCGGCTCGCTGTCCGCCGCGCCCTGGCTGACCTGTCGGACGCAGACCTGGTACTGGCCGCCTGTTCGGGCGGTGCCGACTCGCTGGCCCTGGCCGCCGCGCTGGCCTTCGAGGCACCCAGGCTTGGGCTGCGGGCAGCTGGCATCACGGTCGATCACGGTCTGCAGGCAGGGTCTGCGGCCCAGGCCGCGCGGGTGATCAAAGTGCTGGCCGGCCTCGGCCTCAACCCGGTGGGCAGCGTGACGGCGGACGTGGCGGTACGGGGCGCGGTGCCGGCCGAGCACGGCTCGGTTGGCGGCTATCCCGGACCCGAGGCGGCGGCGCGAGCGGCGCGCTATGCGGCGCTTGACGCCGCTGCCGACGAGTGCGGCGCCGCGGTCATCCTGCTCGGGCACACGATGGACGACCAGGCGGAGACCGTGCTGCTCGGCCTGGCCCGCGGCTCCGGCGCACGATCGCTGGCTGGCATGGCCCCGGTCACCGGCCGGTACCGGCGCCCGCTGCTCGGGCTGCGCCGGGAGCAGACCAGGGCCGCCTGCGCCGCCCTCGGCCTGGAGCCCTGGGATGACCCGCACAACGCGAGCCTGGCGTACACCAGGGTCCGGGTCCGCGAGCGGATCCTGCCGCTGCTGGAGGAGCTGCTCGGCCCCG
Source organism: uncultured Actinomycetota bacterium (assembly GCA_963850875.1). Taxonomy (GTDB): domain Bacteria; phylum Actinomycetota; class Actinomycetes; order Streptosporangiales; family Streptosporangiaceae; genus Chersky-822. The sequence continues at coordinate 103,981 of CAWKNA010000001.1, read as the reverse complement.
GCGTCACCGAAGCCCTGGCCAGGACCGCTGACCAGCTCAGAGCCGACGCCGATGTGCTGGACGAGATTGCCGCCGAGCGAGCCGTTTCGCTGCAAAGTTCACAGCAGCCGGTGGCTGGCCACCGGGTGACGGCCGACATCGGCCTGGGCGAGGCGGCCGGGTACCTGGACGCTGGCGAGCTCGCTGCGCTGCCGGCCGCGATCAGGACGAGGCTGCTCAGAAGGGCCGCCATGGCTGCCGGATCGCCGCCCGGGTCGCTCACCGCCGGGCACGTCGCCGAGCTGGACGCGCTGGTAACGGGCTGGCACGGTCAGCGCTGGATCGACCTGCCCGGCGGCATCCGGTGCCAGCGCCGGTATGGCAGGCTGCATTTCACCGCCCGAGCATGAACGGAGGCCGCGGTTGGACGCCACGGATATGGGAGCGGATCTGCTGGAGGTGCTGATCACGCCCGAGCAGTTGCAGCAGCGCATCGCTGAGCTCGCCGCGCAGATCGACGCCGATTACGCCGGCCGCGAACTGCTGCTCGTCGGCGTGCTCAAGGGAGCGGTGATGGTGATGGCCGACCTCGCGCGGGCCATGCACCTGCCGGTGAGCATGGACTGGATGGCGATTTCCTCGTACGGGTCGGGCACCACCTCCTCCGGAGTCGTGCGGATACTCAAGGACCTGGACGCCGACATCAGCGGGCGCCATGTGCTGGTGGTCGAGGACATCGTGGATTCCGGTCTGACCCTCTCCTACCTGGTGCACAACCTGCAGTCGCGCGGTCCGGCATCGGTCCGGGTCTGCGTGCTGCTGCGGAAACGGGCGGCCGCCCAGATGGCCGTTGACGTCGATTACACCGGCTTCGACATCGCCGACGAGTTCGTGATCGGCTACGGCCTGGACTATGCCGAGCGATTTCGGAACCTGCCGTTCATCGGCACGCTGGCTCCGCACGCCTACGCCGGCCGGTAGTAGGCCGCCGGCCAGCCGGCCGGCATTTTCAGCCGGTGCTTTGCGCAAGCGGGAACACATCGGAAGTTGAATCGCGTTTAGATGGGTAGAGGCGGAGCATAGGGCACGCGGCTTCCTGAAGTGCCGCCTACGTGCTGGTGCGAGCCGGCGCGGTGTACCGTCGGTACTTCTCGCGTGATGCGTGGGAGAGAGGGAATACCGCGCATGACAGCTCGGACGCAAGGCGCTCCTGCCGGCAGGCGGCGGGACACGAGGCTCGGCAGGAGGGACTGGCCCCGGACCGCCGGGGCCGTCAATCGATGGATCTGAAGCGCATCTTCCGTGGCTGGGTACTCGCCATCCTGCTCGTCTTCGTGCTGCTCGTGGTGGTGCTGAAAGTCGTCGGCTCCGGCCAGACCTACCAGTCGGCGCCCACCTCCGAGGTCGTGAAGCTCGTCGACACCGGCGCGATAAAATCGGCGATTCTGAATGATAACACCCAGATTATCCAGATCGTCACCAAGAACGGCCAGGCACTCCAGGCCACCTGGGTGGGCAACCAGGGTCAGCAGCTGACCCAGACGATGGACCGGCAGGTCGCGACCGGGGCCCTGCCGCTCGACGTTTACAAGGCCAATAACCCGCAGAGCAACTCGCTGCTGAGCGTGCTGCTCGGCTGGCTGCCGTTCATCATTATCTTCCTGCTCTTCTTCGTCTTCATGAACCAGATGCAGGGCGGCGGCTCGCGGGTGATGAACTTCGGCAAGTCCCGCGCCAAGCTGATCACCAAGGACACTCCGAAGACCACCTTCGCCGACGTGGCCGGAGCCGATGAGGCGATCGAGGAACTTGAGGAGATCAAGGAGTTCCTGCAGACTCCGGCCAAATTCCAGGCGATCGGCGCCAAGATCCCCAAGGGCGTGCTGCTTTACGGCCCGCCAGGAACCGGCAAGACCCTGCTGGCCCGGGCTGTGGCCGGCGAGGCAGGCGTGCCGTTCTATTCGATCTCCGGCTCGGATTTCGTCGAGATGTTCGTCGGCGTCGGCGCGTCGCGGGTCCGCGACCTGTTCGAGCAGGCAAAGGCCAATGCCCCGGCCATCGTGTTCGTGGACGAGATCGACGCGGTCGGCCGGCACCGCGGCGCCGGCTTCGGCGGTGGTCACGACGAGCGCGAGCAGACCCTGAACCAGCTGCTTGTCGAGCTTGACGGCTTCGACACCAAGGGCGGCGTGATCGTGATCGCAGCCACCAACCGGCCCGACATCCTCGACCCGGCCCTGCTGCGGCCCGGCCGGTTCGACCGGCAGATCGTGGTCGCTCAGCCGGACCTGGCCGGCCGCAAGGGCATCCTGCGGGTGCATGCCCGCGGCAAGCCGTTCGGGCCGGACGTCGACCTGGACATGATCGCCCGCCGTACACCCGGTTTCACCGGAGCTGACCTGGCCAATGTGATCAACGAGGGCGCCTTGCTTACCGCCCGCGCCAACCAGACCCAGATCACGATGTACTCCCTGGAGGAGGCCATCGACCGGGTCACCGCCGGGCCGAAGCGCAAGAGCGTGCTGCTCTCGGAGAAGGAACGGAAGATCATCGCCTACCACGAGGGCGGTCACGCCCTGGTCGGGCACGCGATGCCGAACGCCGATCCGGTGCACAAGATCACGATCATTCCGCGCGGCCGGGCCCTCGGCTACACCGCGTCGGCGCCGGCCGAGGACAAGTTCCTGGTCAGCAGGGCCGAGATGATGGACCAGCTGGCTATGCTGCTCGGCGGTCGGACGGCTGAGGAGATGATCTTCCACGAGCCGACCACCGGCGCGGCCAACGACATCGAGAAGGCGACCTCGATCGCGCGCGGCATGGTGACCGAGTACGGCATGAGCGAGCGGCTCGGCGCGCGCAAGTTCGGATCCGGGGACTCCGAGCCGTTCCTCGGTCGGGAGATGTCACACGCCCGTGACTACTCCGAGGAGATCGCCTCGACCATCGACGACGAGGTCCGCCGGCTGATCGAAGCGGCGCATGACGAGGCCTGGGACGTCCTCGTCCAGTACCGCGATGTGCTCGACCACCTGGTGCTGCAGCTGATGGAGCACGAGACCCTGTCGCGGACCCAGGTTCTGGAGATCTTCGGGCCGGTTCAGAAGCGCCAGTCCCGCGGGTCTTACACCGGCTACGGGAAGCGGATGCCATCCGACCGGCCGCCGGTGCTGACCCCCAAGGAGCTCGCCCTGACCGCCGCCTCGGACGGAAAGGAACTGCCGCTCGGCGGGAACGGCCAGGGCCCGGTACTCGGTACCGCCGGATACCCGGGCGCGAGCTCAGGGCCGATGCCGGACCCGCTGGGCATGAACCCGCTCGGCGGCCCGTTCGGCACCGATACCCGCGGCACCGACCCGCGCGGCTGGAACCCGCTTGGCGGTCCGTTCGGTGCTGACCCCCGCGACCCCGGGCCGCCTGACGACGGCTCGCGCGGCTCTTCTCTTTGACCGAGCCCATCGATCTTCAGCGGATCGAGCGAGCGGTGCTCGAGATCTTGCTGGCGATCGGCGAGGACCCGCAGCGGGACGGCATCAGGGCCACGCCACAACGAGTGGCCAGGGCATATGCCGAGCAGTTCGCCGGGCTGCACCAGGACCCGTCCGAGGTGCTGACCACCGTGTTCGACGCAAACCATGACGAGATGGTGCTGGTGCGCGACATCGAGATGTTCTCGACCTGCGAGCACCACCTCACGCCCTTCTTCGGGCACGCGCACGTGGGGTACATCCCGAACGAGAAGGGCCAGATCACCGGCCTGTCCAAGCTGGCTAGGCTGGTGGATGTCTATGCCAGGCGGCCCCAGGTACAAGAGCGCATGACCAGCCAGATCGCCGACTCGCTGATGGCCGTACTTGAGCCGCGAGGCGTTATCGTGGTCGTAGAGGCCGAGCATTTGTGCATGGCCATGCGCGGCGTCCGCAAGCCAGGAGCCAAGACAGTTACCTCCGCAGTTCGCGGCTGTTTCCGCAGCTCAGACGGGACGAGGGCAGAGGCCATGAGCCTGTTGATGGCCCGCCACTGAACGGGCGGGAGCGGCATTCGCCCGCGCTGCCTGCCTGTTATGACTACGCTGGTGCCCCGTGACCCGGGGCCGGACCTATGTGTCGGAGATGACTGACGGTATCGGGCCAGGACCGGTAGAGCCCATAACCGGGACAAAGCAGCCGCCAGCGACGCGGGCTGCGGAGCAGCCAGTGACCGGACCGGCGGCTGCGCAGGAATCGGCTGCCGCCGCTGAGCGCACCCCGGCCGAACGTGCGGACGACGAGCGGGTCGCCGACCGTGCGCGCGAGTGCCACCAGCAGCGGCGCTGGGTGCCAAGGACCGCAAGCTGGATCGTGCGGCTGGTCTCGCTGACCTTCATCATCGTGGGGCTCGACGTGGGCCTCTACCAGCAGGTCCACTCTCATGTCCACAGCAAGCTGCACCGGTTCGCTGCGGTCACGCCAGGGACGCTGACCCTGACCGGCAGCCTGACCAGAACGGCCCTGGTTCTCGTCGGCCTGCTGCTGCTGATGCTGTGCCACGGGCTGCGGCGCCGGAAGCATCGATCCTGGCAGGCCGTGATGGCGCTGCTGATCGTGGCCGCCGCGATCAATGTCCTCCGCCTGGTCCATCACGATGGCAGCGCAACCCCGACCGCCACCGTCGCCCTCACCTCGATGCTGATCGGCTTCGCGATCACCGTCACCCTGATCGGCGCCGGCTGGTACTACCGCGCCGAGTTCTACGCGGTCGGCGATCCGCGCACCCGGTGGCGGGCACTGTGGACGTTCTCCGGGCTGCTGATCGCCGACATCGCGATCGGCCTCGCCTACATCGCTCCCCGTGGCCTGCTCAGGCCCTACGGCTACGCCCAGCAGGTCCAGTCGGTGCTCTATGGCATGGTCGGCGTGACCGGGCCGGTCCAGTTCGGGCATGACGTGCGCGGCGACTTCTTCGTCGTCCTGACCGGTGCGCTGGGATTCTTCACCGTGATTGCCACGGCTTACGTGTTCCTGCGGCCCGCTGAGCCAGTCGAGCGGCTCGGCAGCACGGACGCGGCCAGAATCAGATCGCTGCTCGACCGGCATGGCGAGAGTGACTCGCTTGGATACTTCGCGCTGCGCGACGACAAGAGCGTCATCTGGTCGCCGACCGGGAAGTCCTGCATCGGCTACCGAGTGCTGTCCGGCGTCATGCTTGCCAGCGGCGACCCGATCGGCGATTCCGAGGCCTGGCCGGGCGCGATCCATGCGTTCCTGGACGAGGCGGCTAGGCACGCGTGGGTTCCGGCCGTGGTCGGCTGCAGCGAGCTAGGCGCCGAGGTGTGGTGCCGGGACGGCCACCTGACCGCGCTTGAGCTGGGCGACGAAGCGATCGTGCAGGTCGCCGAATTCTCGCTGCAGGGCCGCGCGATGCGCAACGTCAGGCAGATGGTCACCAGAGTCTCCAGAGCGGGTTACGTCGCCGAGGTTCGCCGGGTCGGCGATGTGCCACGCGCGGAACTGACGAGGCTGGTCCGGCAGGCCGACTCATGGCGCGGCAACCCCACCGAGCGGGGTTTCTCGATGGCTCTGGGCCGGATTGGCGGGCCCGGGGACGATTGCTGCGTGGTCGTGACCGCTACCCAGGACGGCGTCCTGCGCGCCCTGCTGCATTTCGTTCCCTGGGGCCCAGATGGCCTCTCCTTGGACCTGATGCGGCGTGATCGGTCGGCGCAGCCTGGCCTGAACGACTTCCTGATCGTGGAGGCCATCAAGGCGGCTCAGGATCTGGGTGTGAAGCGCATCTCGCTGAATTTCGCGGCATTCAGGGCGGCTCTGGAGCGCGGCGAGCGGATCGGCGCCGGGCCGATCCTGCGTGCCTGGCGCCGGGTCCTGCTTTTTATGTCTCGGTGGTTCCAGATCGAGTCGCTGTACAAGTTCAACGCCAAGTTCTGCCCTGAATGGGCGCCGCGGTTCATGGTCTTCCCCGGCACCCGCGACGCGATCAGGATCGCCCTGGCTGCGCTAGAGGCAGAGGCATTCCTGGTCTGGCCGTCGATCGAGCTGCGCAGAATCGGGCGGCGGCTCGCGGACCTGGTGCGTCCCAGGCGGCAGCTCCAGCCGCGCAAGTCCGGCGCCTCGGGCTAGGCGGTTCCGCGCGCGGCCCGTTCCGCCCGGTCCTCCGGGTCTGTCCTCCTCGCGCCAGCGCGCCGCGCCAGCCCGGTCCTCCGGGTCTGCCGTCGCCTTGTAGATTGACGGCCATGACAGGTCCAGCCGTGCCCCTAGCCGGACTTCCGGCTGCGGCAAGGTGCCTGGTCATGGGCGTGGTCAACGTGACTCCCGATTCCTTTTCCGACGGTGGCCAGTGGTTCAGCGCCGATGCGGCGATCGCGCATGGCCTGACCCTGGCCGAGCAGGGAGCCGACATCGTGGATGTCGGCGGTGAGTCCACCCGGCCAGGAGCGCCGCGGATTGCCGAAGATGAGGAACTGCGCCGGATCGGCCCGGTGGTCACCGTGCTGGCCCAGGCAGGCGTGCCGGTCAGCATTGACACGATGCGCGCACCGGTGGCTGAGCTGGCCCTAACGGTGGGCGCGCGGTTGGTCAACGACGTGAGCGGCGGGCTGGCCGATCCGAGAATGACCGGCCTGATCGCTGAGGCTGGGGTGCCGTTCGTGGTGATGCACTGGCGCGGCCCGAGCGCCGATATGCAAGAACGCGCCGTCTACCGCGACGTCGTGCGTGAGGTACGCGACGAGCTGGCCGGCCGGGTCGCAGCGCTCACCGCGGCCGGAGTCGATCCGGCGAAGCTGATCGTCGACCCGGGCCTCGGCTTCGCCAAGCTGCCCGAGCACAACTGGTCACTGTTGGCCAGGCTCGGCGAGATCGGCTGCCTGCCTGGCCAGACCGCACCGCTGCCGGTTCTGGTTGGCGCATCGCGCAAGCGGTTCATCGGTCGGCTGCTGGCCGCCGACGACACTGCGGAACCGAGGCCATTCGCGGATTGTGACGACGCCACGGTCGCCCTTACCGCGCTTGCCGCCGCAGCTGGCGCCTGGTGCGTGCGGGTGCACGCAGTGCCGGGTAACGTCGATGCCGTGCGGGTTGCGGCGCGGTGGCGGCAGGAGCCGGCCCGGTGACCCAGCTCGACCAGATCAGCCTCCTCGGCCTGCGTGTGCACGGACGGCACGGCGTGCTGCCCAGTGAGCGCACGGACGGCCAGGAGTTCGTGACCGACGCCGTCCTCTGGCTCGACACCAGGGCAGCCGCGGCGGCTGACGATCTGTCGCTCACCGTCGACTACGGTGACCTGGCACGACGGCTTGCGAAGGTCGTCGCGGGCGAGCCGGTCGCGCTGATCGAGACGCTGGCGGAGCGACTGGCGGCCGAATGCCTGTCCGACGGACGGGTCTGGCAGGTGCAGATCACGGTGCACAAGCCAACCGCGCCCATCGGGCTGCCCGTTTGCGACGTGACCGTGACGATCCTGCGGAGTCGGACATGACTGCCGAGCCGGCTGAAGACCGCCAGGTAGTTCTGGCCCTGGGCAGCAACCTGGGCGATCGGCTGGCGAACCTGCGGCGCGGCGTGGATGCCCTGACCGCCGAGCCTGGACTGACCTGCACCGCCATATCCGGCGTCTTCGAGAGCAGTCCGGTCGGGGGCCCGGATCAGCCGGACTATCTGAACGCGGTGCTGCTGGCAGCCAGCCAGCTGCCTGCCCTGAAGATCCTGGGTCGCTGCCTAGCCGCCGAGCGCGCCAGCGGCCGGGTCCGCACCGTCCGCTGGGGGCCTCGGACGCTGGACGTTGACGTGATCGCTTGCGGGGACGAGATCAGCGACGACCCGGTGCTGACGCTGCCGCATCCACGCGCATCCGCTCGGGCCTTCGTGCTCGCGCCGTGGCGCGAAGTCGATCCTGATGCCTACCTGCCTGGCGTGGGCCCGGTTGCTGACCTGCTTGCCAAGGTCGGGATGGACGGCGTCAGGCGGCTGGCTGGCGTCCGGCTCGGCGGCGCCGACGCAGCCGCGGCCGACGGGAGTGACGCCTGAGATGCAGCCGACCAAAACCTGGTTCCTGCTGACGATCGTGGCCGCCAGCGCGCTCCTGACCTGGCTGGTGGTCCGCGCGACCTTCGCCAATCTGCCGCCACTGCCATGGACGGCTGTGCCCGCGCTTGCCTTGCTGGCCATCGGCGAGACGATGACCGGCCGGAACCTGCGCGCCCGCCTGCGCGGTCAGCCCGGCGCCAAGCCGCTGCAGCCGCTCGCTGTGCCCAGGCTGGCCGCTTTCGCCAAGGCGAGCTCCACCGCGGCCGCCGTCTTCGGCGGCCTTGCCTTCGGCATCGCCTGCTATGCGGTCGGCTCGCTGAACAAGCCGGTGCCCAGGCACGATGCGCTGACCGCAGCCATCACCCTGCTGGCGGCGATCGCGCTGGTTGCCGCTGCGCTCTACCTGGAGCGCTCGTGCCTGGCACCTGAGCCTCCGTCGGACGATGATCTTCCGTCCGCGAACGGCCAGCGGGGGCGTCGGTCTTGACCACGCCGACCGCTGATTATGCTGACCATGGCTGACCGGTACCGGCGAGGACTGGATCCCGATGCGAGATAACGACCAGCGGCCGCTTGCTGGCTTCAGGTCAGCAGAGCTGCCGCATCCAGCGCAGCTCGCGGTGGGAGTCGTCGGGGCCGGCCGTGCGGGCACCGCCATGGCGGTCGCGCTGGCGCGAGCCGGGCACCGGGTAGTGGCGGCCTCTGCTGTGTCGGAGGCGTCCATCCGTCGGATCGGCCGCAGTCTCCCGCAGGCGGCAATCGCGGCTCCCGAGCAGGTGGTGGAGCGGGCCGACCTGGTTCTGCTGACCGTCCCCGACGACGTGCTGCCAGATCTGGTAGCTGGCCTGGCCGCGACCGGCGTGCCGCTAGAGGGACGGCTGGTGGTGCATGCGAGCGGCCGGCATGGGCTCGCGGTGCTTGATCCGGCGGTTCGGAGCGGCGCGCTGCCGCTGGCGCTGCACCCGGTGATGACCTTCACTGGCCGCAGCGACGATGCCGAGAAGATGACCGGAATCTGTTTCGGCGTGACCGCTCCCGACCCGCTCCGGCCGGTGGCCGAGGCGCTGGTGGTCGAGATGGGCGGCGAGCCGGTCTTCATCGCCGAGGAGCTGCGCGACACCTACCACGCGGCCCTGTCCAGCGCTGCCAACCACCTCGTCACCCTGGTCGTCCAGGCCAGTGACCTGCTGCGGGAGGCGGGCGTAGCCGATCCGGCCCGGATGCTAGGCCCGCTGCTCGACGCCGCGCTTGAGAATGTGCTCGCGCTCGGCGACGCGGCGCTGACCGGTCCGGTGGCCAGGGGCGATGCCGACACGGTAGCCGCGCACGTGACGGCGATCAGGGACGCCGCGCCCGAGGCGCTGCCCGCTTACCTCGCGCTGGCCAGGCTGACCGCCGGCCGGGCGCTGGCGGCCGGCACCCTCACCGCCTCCGCCGCGCAACGGCTGCTCGGCGTGCTGTCCGGACCGGCCGCATGATCCCGATCCTGGCGCGGACCAGGCTAGGCCTGGCCGCCGCCCGCGGCACGCTGTCCGCACCTGTCGTCCTGGTACCGACGATGGGCGCGCTGCATGACGGCCACCGGATGCTGCTTCGGCGGGCTCAGCAGATCGCGCGGCCAAACGGGACGCTCGTGGTCTCTGTGTTCGTCAACCCGCTGCAGTTCGGTGCCGGTGAAGACCTAGACCGCTACCCGCGCAACCTCGAACGTGATGTCGTCATCTGCGGCGAGGAAGGCGCCGCCGTGGTGTTCGCGCCTGACCCGGCGCAGATGTATCCCGTCAAACAGATGATAACGGTCAATCCAGGTGCGATCGGGCGGGTTCTTGAGGGGGCCTCGCGGCCCGGGTTCTTCGACGGCGTGCTCACCGTGGTGCTGAAGCTGTTCCATCTGATGACGCCCGATGTCGCGATCTTCGGCGACAAAGACGCACAGCAGCTGGCCCTGGTCCGGCGGATGACCGACGAGCTGAACCTGCCGGTGCGGATCGAGTCGGTGCCGACGCACCGGGATCCCGACGGCCTGGCGGTGTCCAGCAGGAACGCCTACCTTGCTGCGGCCGAACGAGGCACCGCGCTAACCGTGCCGCGGGCGCTCAGGTCGGCCGCGCTGGTGGCTGGTGATCTGGCCGCGCATGGCGCACTTGGGGGCCAGGTGCCAGGCGATGGACCGGCGGACAGCGACGGCTCGGCCAGCGGTGCGGGCCGGCTGGAGAGCGACGGCCCAGCGGACGGCCGGGCAGGGGCTGAGGGCCGGGCAGCGGCTGCGTGCCGGATCGAGGGCCGCGATCCGGCGGCGGTGCTGGCGGCGGCTCGTGCCGAGCTTGACGCCGCAGCTGCGGCCGATCCGCCGCTGGTCACCGATTACCTGGCTCTGGTCGATCCGGATACGTTCACTGACGTGGATGCTTGCCACACCGGCCCGGCGCTGCTGCTGGTAGCGGTCACCATCGGCAAGACCCGGCTGATCGACAACGTCCGGCTCACCCTGGGCGGCACGTCGTGATCGCTGGCCGGCTGCTCGCGCCAGCTCCCGGCTGGACCAGCCAGGCCGATGTCGTGGTCGTCGGTTCTGGCGTGGCCGGAGTCACCGCCGCCCTTGCCGCGCACCGGGCGCTGCCTGGCAGCAGGGTGCTGCTGGTCACTAAATCCGTGCTGGACGACGGGTCGACTCGATGGGCCCAGGGCGGCATCGCCGCGGCACTGGGTCCTGGCGACTCGCCCGAGCAGCACCTGCGTGACACCCTGACCGCCGGAGCCGGGCTCTGCGACGTCGCTGCTGTACGGGCACTAGTGACCGACGGCCCAGACGCGGTACGGCGGCTGATCGCACTCGGCGCCAGGTTCGATTCCGAACCTGGCGGCCCACTCGCGCTGACCAGAGAGGGCGGGCATCTGCGGCGCCGGATCGCCCATGCCGGCGGCGACGCGACCGGTGCCGAGGTCTCCCGTGCGCTGCTGCTCGCACTGGCCGAAGCAGGAGCGGGTCCGCACGGGGCTGGCCTTGACGTGATCGAGCACGCCATGTCGCTCGACCTACTGCTGACTCCGGACGGACGGGCCGCCGGAATCACGCTGCACGTCATTGGCGAGGGTCGCCAGGACGGCGTCGGCGCCGTGCTCGCCCGGGCCGTAGTGCTGGCGACCGGCGGGATCGGGCAGGTCTACTCGGCCACCACCAACCCGCCAGTCTCCACCGGAGATGGCCTGGCCCTTGCGCTGCGCGGTGGCGCGGAGGCCGCCGACCTGGAGTTCGTCCAGTTCCACCCGACTGTGCTCTGGCTGGGGGCCGGTGCCCGCGGCCGGCAGCCGCTGATCTCCGAGGCGGTCCGTGGTGAGGGTGCGGTCTTGATCGATGGGGCGGGCCGCAGGTTCATGACCGGCAGGCACCCGCTAGCCGACCTAGCGCCACGCGATGTCGTCGCCAAAGCGATCATGAACGTGATGCTGCAGACCGGCGCCGATCATGTTTACCTCGATGGCCGCCAGCTGGGTGCCCAGACCTGGGACCACCGATTCCCCACCATCAGGGCTAGCTGCCTGGAACACGGGATCGATCCGGTGCTTGAACCGATCCCGGTGGTACCTGCCGCGCACTACGCAAGCGGCGGGATCAGGACAGATCTGTCCGGTCGGAGCAGCGTGCCCGGACTGTACGCGTGCGGCGAAGTCGCCTGCACCGGCGTGCACGGCGCCAACCGGCTCGCCTCGAACTCGCTGCTCGAAGGTCTGGTCTTCGCCGAACGGATCGCCGCCGACCTGGCCGCCGGCCTGCCACCGCAGGCCGAGCCGGCCATCGATGACCGGGTAGCCGGATTGCTTGACCCGGCCGCTGTCGAGCAGATCCAGCAGCTGATGACCGAGCGGGCCGGAGTGCTGCGTTCCGGCCCAGGCCTGACCGCCGCCGCCGATGGACTGCGGGAGATCGGCGAACGGCAGTCGGATCAGCCGGGAGTCGGCGCCTGGGAGGCGACTAACCTGCACCTAATCGCCTCGGCCGTAGTTGCCGCGGCCGCGGCCAGGACCGAGACCCGGGGCAGTCATTGGCGCGATGACTATCCCGAGTCGTCCGACTCGTGGCTCGGACATCTCGTGGTGCGGCTCGATAGCGAGACCGGCAGCGGGGCGGCTGGGACGGGCAGTCAGTCCCGGCCTGTGCATAACGCACCGGCCGGGACAGCTGCCCGTTCAGCCGCTAGCTCTGACAGGCCGACTCACAACCTGGCGGAGAGTCAAGCCCAATCCCCGCGAACGGCCGGGACAGTTGGCCGTTCAGCCGTCGATGTCGACGGGCTGATATTGACCTTCGTTCCGGATCAGCCCATGGGCGACGCAGCGGGAGGACAAGCATGACTGAGTTGCCGGCTGAGCTGAGCGAGAGGCTGACTGCGGCTGGGCTTGATCCGGCTGAGGTCGTTCGGGTGGTCAGGCTGGCACTCGCGGAAGATCTGGCGGGTAAGGTTGATGTGACTACCGCTGCGACCATTCCGGCTGGGTCCGTGGGGGCGGCTGAGCTGGTGTCCAGGGGCGCTGGTGTGGTCGCTGGGCTATCTGTCGCTGAGGTGGTATTCGTTCTGGTCGGGACGGGCGATGGTGCCGCCGAGCGCGTTCAGCGTCCGGCGGCAGCCATCGTTCGGGCCGACCAGCCAGCGCCTGCCAAGGAAGGTGTATTCCTCGCTCAGGCCCACCGGACTGCCGCTGCCGAGGGATCGGTGGTCTGCAGGCAGTTGGTGGGCGACGGGGAGCGGGTGGGGGCTGGGCAGGTGCTGATGACGGTGCAGGGGCCGCTGGCGGTGATCCTGACCGCGGAGCGGACCGCGCTCAACCTGCTGTGCCATCTGTCCGGGGTGGCGACTCTCACTAGGAAGTGGGTTGACGCGGTGGCGGGGACGGATGCCCGGATCAGGGATACCCGCAAGACGCTGCCCGGCCTTCGGGCACTGCAGAAGTACGCGGTCCGCTGCGGCGGTGGCGTCAATCACCGGATGTCGTTGTCTGACGCGGCCCTGATCAAGGACAATCACGTGGCCGCGGCCGGCTCGGTCACCGCCGCGCTAGCAGCAGTTCTTGACCGACTGGGCGCGGCTGGCATGCCGCCGGTCGGCTCCGCCGGTGCGCTGGCGGTCGAGGTGGAATGCGACACCCTTGATCAGGTGGCCGAGGCTGTTGCGGCTGGGGCCGAGCTGATCCTGCTGGATAATTTCACTGTGGACCAGATGGCTCGGGCGGTAGCCCTGACTGGCGGTCGGGCGCGCCTTGAGGCGAGCGGCGGACTGCGGCTGGCGTCGGCAGGGCAGGTGGCCGCAACCGGCGTCGATTTCCTGGCGGTGGGCGAGCTCACGCACTCGGCACCGGCTCTCGATATCGGCCTTGACCTGGTCCACGCCGGATAACCCGGGCAGGAGAGGCGATGCTGCTGACGATCGATGTCGGGAACACCAATACCGTGCTCTGCGTCTTCAATGACGACGTGGTGGTGGAGCACTGGCGGATCGCCACGGATCCGGTGCGAACCGCGGACGAGCTCGCCGTCATCATGCAGGGCCTGCTCGCGCAGAGCGCGCAGCTCGCCAAGCCGGATCTGGACGGCATAGCGCTCTGCTCCACCGTCCCGTCGGTCCTGCATGAGATGCGGGAGATGTTCCGGCGCTACCACAAGGACATTCCAGCGATCATCGTTGAGCCGGGTGTCAAGACCGGCGTCTCGGTGCGGATGGACAACCCGAAGGAGGTTGGTACCGACCGGATCATGAACACGGTCGCGGCCAATCATCTGTATGGCGGCCCGGCGATCGTGGTCGACTTCGGTACCTCGACTAACTTCGACGCGGTGAGCGCCAAGGGCGAGTTCGTCGGCGGTGCACTGGCTCCGGGAATCGAGATATCGGTTGACGCGCTGTCGCGCCGCGCCGCTCAGCTGCTCAAGGTGGAACTGACCAGGCCAGGCCGGGTGATCGGCAAGAACACCGTAGAGGCGCTGCAGTCCGGGATCATCTACGGATTCGCCGGCCAGGTCGAGGGCATCGTCAGGCGGATGGCGGCCGAGCTGTCGCCGGAGGACCCAACCGCGGTCACCGTCATCGCGACCGGTGGTCTGGCGCCGCTGGTCATCGACGAGGTCAAGGTGATCGACGCTTATGAGCCTTGGCTGACCCTGATCGGCCTGCGCCTGGTCTACGAGCGCAATATGGCGGCGTAGCACCGCGGCCAGTAGCGCCGGTAACCTCAGGCAGATGAGCGACGAGGAAGCCATCGTCCCGGCCGAGCAAGCGGGCACCACCCATCGGGCCGATCCGGGCGCGAGGCAGAGCGCCGAGATTCCGGAGCAGATGCAGGTTCGTCTCGCTAAGGTCGACCGGCTGAGGGCGTCAGGCATCGAGCCGTATCCGGTCGGTTACCCGCGCACTGACACCGTGGCCGCGATAAGAGAGCGCCACGGCGAGCTGGCCGCCGACACGGCCACCGGCGAGCGGGTCGGTGTCACCGGCCGGGTCATCTTGTACCGGACCGGCGGGAAGCTCTGCTTCGCGACGATCAGGGATGGCACTGGCGACCTCCAGGTGATGATCTCGCTCGATCGCGCAGGTGCGCGGGCGCTGGCCGCCTGGAAGGCCGATGTGGATCTCGGCGATCACGTCGGGGTGACCGGCGAGGTGATCACGTCGCGCAGCGGGGAGCTCTCCGTCCTGGCTGACTCGTTCGCGATCACGGCCAAGTCGCTGCGGCCGCTGCCGGAAAAGCACGCGGGCCTGACGGACCCGGAGTCGCGGGTGCGGTTGCGTTATGTCGATCTGATTGTCAATCCGGCCGCGAGGCAGATGGCGCGGCTACGGGCCTCCGTCACCCGGGCCCTCCGCGAGGAACTGAACGACCAGGGCTTCCTTGAGGCGGAGACGCCGGTGCTGCAGACCCTGCACGGCGGCGCCAACGCGCGGCCGTTCGTGACCCGGAGCAACGCCTATGACATGCCGATGTACCTGCGGATCGCGCTCGAGCTCTACCTCAAGCGGCTGGTGGTCGGCGGTCTGGAGAAGGTCTACGAGATCGGCAGGAACTTCCGCAACGAGGGCGTGGACGCGACTCACAATCCCGAGTTCACGATGCTGGAAGCCTACGAGACCTATGGCGACTACAACACCATCGCCGCCGTCACCAAGGACCTGATCCTGCGGGCAGCGCGGGATGGGCTCGGCGGCACAATCGTGCGCAGGTCGGACGGTTCAGAGCACGACATCGGCGGCGAATGGCGATCCACGACAGTGCACCAAGCCGTATCTGAGGCGCTGGGCGAGGAGGTTACCGCGGATACGCCGGAGGACAAGCTGCGCAAGCTGGCCGGCCAGGCGAGAGTGCTGCTTGAGCCATCCTGGAACGCTGGCCAGGTGCTGCTTGAGCTTTATGAGCGTCTCGTGGAAGGGCAGACCGTGCTGCCCACCTTCTACCGGGATTTCCCGGTCGAGGTCGCACCGCTCACCAGGGCGCACCGGGACGACCCGAGGCTGGCCGAGCGCTGGGATCTGGTAGCGTTCGGCGCCGAGATCGGTACTGGTTACTCGGAACTGGTCGACCCGGTCGAGGAGCGCGCCAGGCTGACCGCGCAATCACTGCTGGCGGCAGGCGGCGACGCCGAGGCCATGCAGCTTGACGAGGATTTCCTGCGTGCCCTGGAGTACGGCATGCCGCCCAGCGGCGGGATGGGGATGGGCATCGACCGGCTGCTGATCATGCTGACCGGGGCGTCGATCAGGGAGACGATCCTGTTTCCGCTGGTGCGCCCGGTCTGAGCCGGGCAGTCCGCCCGTCATCGCCTGACCTGACTGATCCGCCGGGTCAGGCGATGCGGACCGCGCCGTCGTAATCGGGCCAGAAGACCGCCTGGACCTGAACGTTCTGGCCGTAGGTCGGGGCGTCGACCATCATGCCGTTGCCAACGTAGATCCCGACGTGGCCGATGTCAGGGAAGAAGAACACGAGATCGCCGGGCTCAAGCTCGGCCCGCGACACGTGCATGCCCGAGTTCCACAGGTCACCGGTGTAGTGCGGCAGGCTGATCCCGATCTGCGCATATGCCCATACGACCAGGCCAGAGCAGTCGAAGGCGGTCGGGCCTGCTGCGCCCCAGACATAGGGATAGCCGATCCTGGTCAGCGCCTGACGGAGTGCGTCGACTCCGACCGTGTCGCCAGCTACCTGAATATTCGGGTACGTGCCGGTCTGCGAGTAGATCGCCATGGCCTGGCTGAATGCCGCGCTGTTGAGCACGTTCTCCTTGGCCTGGATCTTGGCGACCTTGAGCTGCATGGCAGCGGCGAGCGCGGCGGCCTGCCGCTCCTCCTGGGCGGAGACGACCTTCGCCCGCTCGGCCGCTGCCCTGGCGGTAGCCACCAGGCTGATCTTGTCGCCGTTCTCCTGCTGCAGCTGGGCCAGGATCGCCGCCCGATCCAGCATGTCCTGCGGCTTGCTGCTCTGCAGCAGCTGCAGGGCGGGATCAAGGCCGCCGGTCATGTAGCCTGCGGCGGCGATCCGCGCGATCGCGGCCTGGTCGGTGGCCAGCAGTCGCTCGTCCGTCAGCACCGTCAGCTTGGCGATCTGGACCTGGGCCTTGGCAGCGGTGTACTCGATGCGCAGGGCGTCGTACTGCTGGCCGAGTTCGTCGATCTGGGCGGAGAGCGCGGCCGCTTGCGCCAGCAACTGCTTCAGGCTGGGCGATGGGCTGTGCGGCGCCGCACCTGCGGCGGAGCTAGGAAGGGCCAGGCCGACGGTGACGGCGACGGTCAGCAGGGTCGCCAGGCGGCCGGTGGCCCGGCGAGACCGGGCTTTCCCGCGAGCCGCCCTGGCCCGGCGCCTGAGGTTCCTGCCAGCAGGCGAGCGCTCCACTGTCCGAGGTCCTTTCCTTGGCCGGCCATCTGGTCTGCCGGGCTCTGGCCGACCAGGGTGCGAACGGGAACGGGGGTCAGCGTTGGACCTTAATCGAAGCAACCAGCCGCCGCATCGCTGATGCGAAAATTCCCCTAAGACACGACACCTCGGGCCGCATGACTTTCGCCTCATCCCGGTGTAAGGCCCATCTGCTCTATGGTGCTCCGGCCTCAGGCGATAGCCAGTATTCACGGCGTATCCGCAGGTCAGAGGGCGTGTCTGGAACAGCTAAGGCGGCCTGTGATCTGAGCGTGATGTGCTTGCAGGGAGCAAGAGCGGGCCCGGAAGCAATACGTACCTGCTTAGTGACGCTCAGTGGCAAGGAATGTCACCCGGCCCGTCTCGTCGCTTGTGGGAGGATCGTAACCATCGTCACAGGAACAATTACAGATTGTGAGCATGTCAATGTGTTAGCCGCGATCAGTGCAGGCGGAGCTGCTCGGTAGCGCCGTCAGTCCGAGCCGCTGGCTGGCCGGCCCAGGATTGACTCCGATTGGCGGCTGGAGTAACCGGTGGTTCTGCCCAGGCGCGCGCGCCCGGCCGCGTTCGGCCGGCGGCCACGCCGAAAGATCAGCCAATCTGCTCGTTCGGACAGGCCGCAAGAAATGCAACGGCGGACTTCAGATTGTTCGGTAGTGCCGCACGGCTCGGGAATCCGCCAGATTCCAGCCGCTCGGCCCGGCAGCGTCAGCCGATGGCCGATTCCCAGAACTCTAGTCGTTACCAGACTGAGGTGCGCTGGTGGCGGTCCCGAGTCGGCCGAAGGACGGCGGCTGATGCTGATAGCTTGTCGATTCCGACCGCCGGTGCCGATTTCGGACTCGTCCCGTACGCGGCGATATCGGGCGGTGGTGCTGTGCAGGGCGATATCAGGCGGCGCGGCGATCTAGAAATCGTTTGCAGCGGAGTCATCTCGATATCTGGCGATGGTGCCGCAGTCTCGATTTTCGGCGGGCGACGGTGCTGCGGTCTCGATATTCGGCGTCCGCGCTGACCTAATCAGACGGTGCAGCGGTCGCGATATCGGGCACCTGCGTCGGGCGGGCGATAAGCGGCAGGAACCAAGCGCGTCCGGATGCTGTGGCTTTGGCCAGGTCCACATCGCATCGCCGGGTCGGCCCGAGCGTCAGCCAGCAAATCGTCTGACAGCAGTGGCAGGACCTGGGTGGATAGCCGCCGCGGTAACGGGACGGACAGCGGCAGGACGGGACGGGGTAATGCGTTCCTGGCGGCGGCTGGGTGGCTGATATTGCGCACTGCTCGACGTGTGCGGGTGGCCTCGCTAGGGCCTTGATCTCCCGCATGCGGAATAATAACTAGCAGCCAGTCGCTAGCCGCTCTGCGGTCAGTATGTCTGGAGGATACGGTCAGCATGCCCGTTGGGCGCGGTCGGCAAGCGCCAAAGAACTGGTCGGGAGTACCGAAGACGCGACCGGAGTGGCACAGTGCGGCCGACAGTGCCGACGCTGAACGCGGATAAACGATCTAGGGAGGACCCGGTGCTGAGCGATCTGGCGGCATTGACCCCGCCGCTATTGGTCGCCGCCGCCTTCCTGGTCGCAGTAGTAGCATTCCTCCGGCACGAGATGCGCGACAACGACAGTCCTGCGGACACTCAGCCCGACGAAGATTCTGATGGCAGCCGGAATCCGGATCAGCTCGACCAGACTCCGGATGGCGGGGAAACCGCGCATGCTGATCGCAAGGACGGCTCGGCCGCCTCCGGCGGCTGACGGGTTGGTTGATTACGGAGCGTCGCTGACTCATTTCGCGTTGTCTACGCTGCCGGATGAGAACTGCGCCGCTGCCGGATGAGAACTGCGCCGCGATTCGCGCATCGAGTATTTGTCAGCAACGAGTTGCTGGTATAGGTTATGCTTCTTAAATAGGCAAGGGTAACGGGAAAGGGTTAGGCATCATGGCTCAGAAGACGGTGGTCACGGTCGTCTGCGACCTTCCTCACGACGGTGAGATCGAGGGAACAGAGTCTGTTTCGTTCGCCTTTGACGGCAACGCGTACGAGATCGATCTATGCGAGCCGCACAGCAAGGACCTGCGCGAGAAGATCGGCGCATTCGCAGACCACGCCCGCCGGGCAAGCGCGGGTGGCCGTCGGCGCAAGGCGCGTACCGGCCCGGGTCGGGAGCGCAGTTCAGACATCAGGGACTGGGCGCGTCAGCGCGGGCACAAAGTCAGCGAGCGTGGCCGGATTCCGGCGAGCATCATCGCTGAGTACGAAGCCGCGCACTAAGCAGCGGAAGCACGTGTCCGGGGGTGGATGTCATCGCTCGGCGGCTTGATTTAGCTACGGCTCAAAGCGGCTGGCGGCACACCATAAGGGTATATACCTGGTGTGCCGCCAGCTGCTGGGCGTTCGCTAGCGGCGTACCTGGGAACACTGCCGGTTCGCCCCGGGTTGGATGAGGGTGAACGCCCGGCCGGCGGGGAACGTCTTAGTAGTGCGGCGCAATCGCACGCGGAGGCCTTGCCCGGCACGCGGGCTAGCTGCGGAAGGGACGGGTCGGCACCGAGGCGCCGTCCCCGCCGCTTTGTGAGGGAGCGACGAGATGTTCGAGAGGTTCACCGACCGGGCGCGGCGGGTTGTGGTCCTGGCTCAGGAAGAGGCCAGGATGCTGAACCACAACTACATCGGTACTGAGCACATCCTGCTCGGCCTCATCCACGAGGGCGAGGGCGTCGCTGCTAAGGCACTGGAGTCACTTGGCATCAGCCTGGAAGCGGTACGGCAGCAGGTTGAGGAGATCATCGGCCAGGGCCAGCAGGCACCGTCCGGGCACATCCCGTTCACGCCGCGGGCCAAGAAGGTCCTGGAGCTGTCGCTGCGCGAGGCCCTGCAGCTTGGCCACAACTACATCGGTACCGAGCACATTCTGCTTGGCCTGATCCGGGAGGGCGAGGGCGTCGCCGCTCAGGTGCTTGTCCGGCTCGGGGCTGACCTGAACCGGGTGCGCCAGCAGGTAATCCAGTTGCTGCACGGCTATCAGGGCAAGGAGCCGGCCGCCGCAGGGGGCACGCCGGAGAGCACTCCGTCCACGTCGCTGGTGCTCGACCAGTTCGGCCGGAACCTGACCGCTGCCGCTCGCGAAGGCAAGCTCGACCCGGTGATCGGCAGAGAGAAAGAAGTCGAGCGCGTCATGCAGGTGCTGTCGCGCCGCACCAAGAACAACCCGGTGCTGGTCGGCGAGCCAGGGGTCGGCAAGACCGCCGTGGTTGAGGGCCTGGCACAGCGGATCGTCAAGGGCGAGGTGCCCGAGACGCTGAAGGACAAGCAGCTCTACACGCTGGACCTGGGCGCCCTAGTGGCTGGCTCCAGGTACCGGGGTGACTTCGAGGAGCGGCTGAAGAAGGTACTCAAGGAAATCAGGACTCGCGGCGACATCATTCTGTTCATCGACGAGATTCACACTCTGGTCGGCGCCGGGGCCGCCGAAGGCGCCATCGATGCGGCATCGATTCTCAAGCCGATGCTGGCCCGCGGTGAGCTGCAGACCATCGGCGCCACGACGCTCGATGAGTACCGCAAGCACCTGGAGAAAGACGCCGCGCTTGAGCGCAGGTTCCAGCCGATCCAGGTTGCCGAGCCGACGATCTCGCACACCATCGAGATCCTCAAGGGCCTGCGCGATCGCTACGAGGCGCACCACCGGGTGACGATTACCGACGATGCGCTGGTGGCTGCGGCGCAGATGGCCGACAGGTACATCAGCGACAGGTTCCTGCCAGACAAGGCGATCGATCTGATCGACGAGGCAGGCTCCCGGATGCGGATCCGCCGGATGACCGCGCCACCTGACTTGCGTGAGTTCGACGAGAAGATCGCCGATGTCCGCAGGGACAAGGAGTCGGCCATCGATTCTCAGGACTTCGAGAAGGCTGCCCGGCTCAGGGATACCGAAAAGCAGCTGATCGACAAGAAGGATGCCAGGGAGAAGGAGTGGAAGGCCGGCGACATGGACACGCCGGCCGAGGTGAACGAGGAATTGATCGCCGAGGTCCTCGCCACGGCCACCGGAATCCCTGTGTTCAAGCTCACCGAGGCGGAGTCGGCGCGCCTGCTTCGGATGGAGGACGAACTGCACAAGCGCGTCATTGGGCAGAATGACGCGATCAAGGCGCTCTCCCAGGCCATCCGCCGGACCAGGGCCGGGCTGAAGGACCCCAAGCGTCCCGGCGGGTCGTTTATCTTCGCCGGTCCGTCCGGTGTCGGTAAGACCGAGCTGTCTAAGACGCTCGCCGCTTTCCTTTTCGGTGACGAGGACTCGCTGATCCAGCTCGATATGAGCGAGTACATGGAGAAGCACACCGTTTCGCGGCTGTTCGGCTCACCGCCAGGTTATGTCGGCTACGAGGAGGGCGGCCAGCTGACCGAGAAGGTCAGGCGGCGGCCGTTCTCCGTGGTCCTGTTCGACGAGATCGAGAAGGCACATCAGGACATCTTCAACTCGCTGCTCCAGATCCTGGAGGACGGGCGGCTGACCGACGCGCAGGGCCGGGTGGTGGACTTCAAGAACACCGTCATCATCATGACCACCAACCTGGGCACCAAGGATATCTCCAAGGGCGTCTCGGTGGGCTTCGGCGCCGCGAGCGAGTCCCGCGGCTCGTACGAGCGCATGACGAATAGGGTGCAGGACGAGCTGAAGCAGCACTTCCGGCCCGAGTTCCTGAACCGTGTTGACGACATGATCGTGTTCCACCAGCTCACTCAGGAGGAGATCTTCCAGATCGTCGACCTGATGATCGCCAAGGTGGAGGAGCGGCTCAAGGACAGGGACATGGGCATCGAGCTCACCCCCGCGGCCAAGACGCTGCTGTCGGAGCGCGGTTACGACCCGGTGCTCGGCGCTCGGCCGCTGCGCCGGACGATCCAGCGTGAGATCGAGGACAACCTGTCGGAGAAGATCCTCTTCGGCGAGGTCAAGGCCGGGCAGATCGTCATGGTCGACGCCGAGGGCTCGGGCAAGGAAGGCAAGTTCACCTTCCAGGGCGTGCCGAAGCCCGAGGCCGTGCCCGACACGCCGCCGGCCGAACTGGCCGCTGAGGCAGCAGCCAGCGGTGCGGACGTCGCTGACCGTCGGCCAGGAGCTGCCTCCTAGCTGTCCAGCCAGCCCGCCGACCTTGATCACGCGGTTATTTCAGGAACCTCACCTGAAATAACCGCGTGATCATGTGTAAGGGATGGACATCGGCCCGGTGGACCGGGGTCAGTACGTGTCGGGTCGGTGATACTCGCCGGGCAGGCCGATCAGGCCGGGCTCAAACTGGACTGCCAGGCCATCAGCGACCAGGGCGGCCAGGACGCGGCTGCGCTGCCGCGACTCCGGCCAGCAGGCGTCGAGCTGGCCGGCTGGCAGCGGGCCGTCGGCGCCTCGCAGCGCGGCAAGCAGCGCGCCCCGGCACTGCCCGGTCGCTACCCGCGTAACGCGGTGCCGGGCACGCCCTGGGGCCCGGCGGACTGCCCTGCAGCCGCCAGGCGCAGTGTTCGGCGACCGGACAGCTGGCACACGACGGCCGCGCCGCGGTGCAGACAAGCGCCCCGAGCTCCATGACGGCCGCTGACCACCGGGCCGCGCGCCGACCGGCGGCCGGCGGCAGCAGTGACTCGGCCAGCGCGGTCTCGGCTGCGCTGACCGAGCCGGTGGCAAGTTCCCGGCCGCCGATCAGCCGGGCGAGCACCCGGCGCACGTTGGTGTCGAGCACCGCATGGCGCTGGCCGAAGGCGAAGCTGGCGACCGCTGCCGCGGTGTAGGAGCCGATCCCTGGCAGTTCGAGCAGCGCGGGCACGGAGGCTGGCACCTCGCCCCCGTGGCGTTCGACGATGAGCTGCGCGGACCGATGCAGCCGGATCGCCCGGCGCGGGTAACCCAGCCGGTCCCACTGCCGCACCGCATCGGCCGGCGTCGCCTGTGCGTGGGCGGTCGC
The DNA here is from genome assembly GCA_963850875.1 of uncultured Actinomycetota bacterium. Lineage (GTDB taxonomy): Bacteria > Actinomycetota > Actinomycetes > Streptosporangiales > Streptosporangiaceae > Chersky-822. The sequence continues at coordinate 81,119 of CAWKNA010000001.1, read as the reverse complement.
GGTAGGCCAGCGGACCAGCCAGGCCCGGTAAGCGGGGAGCACCCGCGGCACCGGCGTCTGCTGCAGCATGATCTCGCTGACCAGGATGGGCCAGGCTCCGGCATCGGGACGGCGCCATGGCAGGTCTCTGGCGTTGGCGGCGAACCAGCGCGTAATCGCCGTCTCGAATTTGGTAGTCATGACGGGACCGATCCTGCCATGGCAACCCGCAGCCGGCTCCTCGCCAGCAATGCGGGCAAGCCCATCCCAAGCCTCCTGCCTGCGGTTATGCGGTTTAGCTTGCCCGGCGGGTCAGCTGCTACAGCGGCACTCGCTCTTGCATACTCAACCGCATGGGGGAGAACACGTTCCGTTACCAGCCGGATAGCTCGGATAGTACCTACTGGCGGCGGCGCTTCGTGATCCTGATCATCGGCCTGGTCGCGTTCGGCCTGATCGCGTGGGCCCTCTCGAGTGCCCTGAGCGCCCACGCTGGCAGCAGTCCGGCCACTACCGGGCACGGGACGGCCGGCCCCGGCCCGGCGCGAGGAGGCGGCGGCTCCGGCCAACAGGGCGGGCACAGCAGCTCAAGCGGTGCGGGGACGCATCGGCATGGCTCGGCCGGGCGACCGAAGTCCGGTGCGGCACCGGCACGATCGGGGCGGGGATCGTCGGCTCGGCCAGCCTCCTCGCCAAATCCGGCGGCGGGAAGCGGCCCGGCCGCTCCGCCCATCATGCCTGCCTTCTGCGGGTGGCGGGACATCGTGCTGAGCCTGTTCAGCAATCAGACCAGCTTCGGTCCGGGGCAACCGCCGAGCTTCAGCCTCAGCGTGGTCTCCACGCAGGCGGCCGAATGCTCATTCAACGTCGGCCCCGGTTTCCTGGCCGTGGTGATTAAGGAAGGTCCGACGACAATCTGGAGTTCGGCCGACTGCGTCCAGGGATCCGGCGGCCTGATCACGGCGCTGAAGCGCGGCGTTCCGACCGTCCTGCCCATTGGCTGGAACCGCCGGACCTCGGCTCCTGGCTGCTCAAGTCCGGTCACTCAGGTGCCGCCAGGCGTCTATACCGCCTACGCCGTGGAACGCTCGCTGGTCAGCGCGCCGCTGACATTCAGGCTGAGCTGAACTTGCGCCCATCGCCATCAGGATCGGCGCCGAACGCGGCGGCGATGGCGCTGGCCAGGTCGGCCACCGATCTGACGTCCATCGGGCAATCGGCCGGGATGGCGTCGGTACCGACCGGAACGATCGCCCGGCGGAACCCCATCCGGCCAGCCTCGGCAAGCCGCCTGCCGATCCCGGCTACGCTGCGGATCTCGCCTGCCAGCCCGACCTCGCCGAACGCGACCAGGTCCGGCGGCAGGCTGAGGTTCGTCAAGGCGCCTGCCAGTGCCAGTGCCACCGCCAGATCGACCGACGGCTCGGTCAGCCGGACACCCCCGACGGTCGCGGCATAGATGTCGATTCGGCCGAGCTTGACCCTGGCCCGCTGATGCAGCACCGCCACCACCATGCCCACCCGGGCCGGATCAAGACCGGAGGTCACGCGTCTCGACGGCTCGCCGCCGTCCACCGGGCAGACCAGCGTCTGGACTTCGGCGACGAGCGGCCTGCGGCCCTCAAGGGTCACGGTCACGCAGGTACCCGGCACCGGCTGGTGCTGCCTGGACAGGAACAGCCCGCTGGGATCCGGCAGCCCGATCAGGCCGAACTCGCCGAGTTCGAAGCAGCCGATCTCGTCGGTCGGGCCGAACCTGTTCTTCAGCGCCCTGACCATCCGCAGCCTGCCGCGGGAGTCGCCCTCGAAGTGCAGGACGACGTCGACCAGGTGCTCAAGCGAGCGCGGTCCCGCGATCGACCCGTCCTTGGTCACGTGACCAACAAGCATCGTCGTCAGCGTCCGTTGCTTGGCGAGGCTGACCAGGGCCGAGGTGATCTCCCGCACCTGGGTCACCCCGCCAGGCGCTCCCTCGATCCCAGCAGCCGTTATGGTCTGGACCGAGTCGATGATCAGTAGTGCCGGGTCGACGGCGTCGACATGTGCGAGCACTGCGGCAAGGTCAGTCTCGGCGGCGAGGAAGAGCCGCTCGCTGACCGCCCCGATCCGGTCAGCACGCTGCCGAACCTGGGCGACCGATTCCTCGCCGGTCACGTAGAGGACGACGGAGTTCTCGGCGGCAAGCGCCCCGGCCTCGAGCAGCAGTGTGGACTTGCCGACGCCTGGCTCGCCTGCCAGCAGTGCCACGGTGCCTGGCACCAGGCCACCGCCGAGTACCCGATCAAGCTCGTCCATTCCGGTCGGCCTGGCTGCGGCGCCGGCCGCGTCTACCCGCGAGATCGGGACAGCGGCCGAGCAGGCCGCGTCCGGCGGCAGGCCGCGCAGCAGGGCGCGACCAGCCCGGCTGGCCGCAGCCGGTGTCTTACTCTCGGTAACTGTCCCCCAGGTCTGGCACTCACCGCATCGGCCAGCCCACCTGGTGCTCTGCCAGCCGCACTCCGAGCACTGGTACAGCGTCCCCGCAGAGCTCCTTGCCATGCCAGGCACGCTATCGGCGGGTACTGACAGCAGCGCGCGGACAGCCGCATAAGCTGGCAGCGGGTCCGACGCATGGCGAAGACGCATCGCGATGTCGCCCAGCGGAGCATCGTGATCACGCACAGCGAAGGAGACGCCTTGGGGCAGGCAAATGCGGGACAGGTCAGTGCGGGGCAGGCGAGTTCCATCCCGGTGCTGCTGTCGACCGCCTCGGTCTTTCCCGAGCGAACCCCGGACGCCTTCGAGGCTGCCGCCCGTCTCGGCTATGACGGCGTCGAGGTGATGGTCACCGCGGACCCGATCAGCCAGGATCCGGACGTGCTGCGCCGGCTGTCCGAGTACCACGGCGTGCCCGTGCTGGCGGTCCATGCACCCTGCCTGCTGATCACCCAGCGGGTCTGGGGCCGGGATCCGTGGGGGAAACTGGTCAGGGCCGCCGAGGTGGCCGAGCAGCTTGGCGCCGGCGTGATCGTCGTCCATCCGCCGTTCCGCTGGCAGCGGGAGTACGCGACGAACTTCGAGACCGGGCTCGCCAAGATGAACTCCGAGACCAGCGTGACGTTCACGGTGGAGAACCTGTACCCGCTGCGGGCCGGAGGCACCGAAGTAGTCGCCTATGCGCCGCACTGGAATCCGGTCGAGATGGACTACCCGCACGTCACGCTCGACCTCTCGCACACCGCCGTGTCGGACTCCGACGCTCTGGAGATGGCCGATCAGCTGGGCAGCAGGCTGGCGCACGTGCACCTGGCCGACGGGGCGAGGCCCGGCCTGCCGGACGACCACCTGGTGCCCGGCCGCGGCAACCAGCCCTGCGCGCAACTGCTCGAGCGGCTGCCGGCCCTGGGCTACACCGGGATGGTCGTGCTCGAGGTGAACACGCGGCGGGCGCTGACCAGCGAGGAGCGCAATGCCGACCTGGCCGAGTCGCTGGCATTCGCCAGGACTCACCTGCAGGCAGTCACCCAGGCCAGTCCGGCCAGCCAGGGCCAGTCCCGCTAGTCGGCCCAGGTCGACCCGATCCTGGCCGCGATCCGCGTCGGAGCGGACCGGCGGCTGCTGGAGCGACTGGCGGGTGCGGTCCCGTTATGCCTGCAGAATGAGGGTCACCGGGCCGTCGTTCACCAGCGCCACCGCCATGTCCGCGCCGAAGACGCCGGTCTGGACACTCGCCCCGAGCGACCGCAGCGCGTCGGCGAACGCGGTCACCAGCGGCTCAGCCACCTCGCGCGGCGCGGCCGCCTGCCAGGTCGGCCGACGGCCCTTGGTGGTCTGGCCGTACAGGGTGAACTGGCTGACCACAAGCAGCGGCGCCCCGGTTTCGGCGCACGACCGCTCGCCGGCCAGGATGCGCAGGTGGTAGATCTTGCTGGCCAGGCCCGCCGCGATCGGCTCGGTGTCGTCGTGCGTGACGCCGACCAGGACGACAAGGCCGGGTGCGGTCAGCCGGCTGACCACCGTCCCGGCTACCGTTACGCTCGCTTCACTGACGCGTTGGACAACAGCTCGCACGAGAAGGCATTCTTCCGCCGATGACCGCAGACAACACCAGCAGGCCCGCCCGTCGGCCAGCCGACGCCACCTTGATCACCGTCGCTCCCACCGGAGCCGAGTCGCACAAGTCGGCGGTGCCGGCCCTCCCGGTCACCCTGGATGAGCTCGTCACCACGGCCATGGAGTGCCGCCAGAACGGGGCCTCGATCATCCACGTGCACATCAGAGACGAGAACGCCCAGCCCACGCTGGACATCGGGCGGCTGACCGAAACCGTGCACGCGCTGCGCGAGGCCACCGACCTGATCGTGCAGTTGTCCACCGGCGGCGCGGTGACCGACAGCTTCGACCGGCGCCTTGCCGTGCTTGACTGCAGGCCCGACGGATGCTCGCTTACCTGCGGCACGGTGAACTTCGGCGACGACGTCTTCATGAACCCGTGGCCGTTCATGTGCGAGCTCTACCTCAGGACGCAGCAGTTCGGCGTCGTGCCCGAGTTCGAGCTGTTCGACATCGGGCAGGTAGCCGCGTTGCACCGGCTGCTCGACAAATTCGGAGCGCCGTATGGCGGGCACGTGCACTGCGACCTGGTGATGGGCGTTCCCGGCGGGATGCCGGGAGACGCGGCCACGCTGGTTCAGGCGGTGGCCGCGCTGCCAGCAGGGGCGACCTGGTCGGCAACCGGCGTCGGTCGGACCAGTATTCCGGTGATGCTCGCCGCACTCGCGGCTGGCGGCCACCTCCGGGTCGGGATGGAGGACACGATCACCTTCTCCCGCGGCCGCCCGGTGGCGAGCAACGCGGAACTGGTGGAGCGGGCCGCCAGGCTGGCCGACCTGGCTCAGCGCCCGGCGATGAGCCCGGACCAGGCCAGGGAGCTGCTCGGAGTCCCCGATCGAGGATGACCGCCGGGTCAGCGTGGATGCTGCGCCCGACAATCCGGTGCTCGCCGAGGTGATCAGGTCCGGCTTCGTCGAGTCCCGGCATCGCGGCATCGCGGTGGCGCTCGGTGCGGACGGCACCGTTCTGGTCCGGGTCGGCGCCGCCGACCGGCCGATCTTTCCGCGATCATCGAACAAGCCGATGCAGGCAGCAGCGATGCTCCGGTGCGGGCTTGAGCTCGACGCCCCGCTGATCGCGCTCGCGGCCGCCAGCCATTCGGGTGAGGACTTTCACGTCGCCGGGGTGCGGGAGATCCTGGCCGGGGCCGGTCTGACCGAGGACGATCTGCAGTGCCCGCCAGACCTGCCGCTCGATCCGGCCGTTCGGGATAGCCTGCTGCGCGCGGGCGGCGGCCCGGACCGGGTGCACATGAACTGCTCAGGAAAGCACGCGGCGATGCTGGCGACCTGCGTGGCCGCGGGCTGGCCGACGGCGGCCTACCGGGCGCCCGATCACCCGCTGCAGCTGGAGATCCGCCGGGTGATTGAGCGGCTGACCGGCGAGCCGGTCTCCGCCGACGGGGTCGATGGCTGCGGCGCACCGCTGTGCGCGACCTCGGTGACGGGCCTGGCCCGCGCGTTCAGGGCGCTGGTGCTTGCCGAGCCTGGTTCGGCCGAGCGGCGGGTCGCTGACGCGATGCGGGCCTACCCGGCCTGGACGGCGGGCACTGCCCGGCCGGAGACCGCGCTGATGAGTGCGGTGCCTGGACTGCTGATGAAGTCAGGGGCCGAAGGCGTCAGCGCATTCGCCCTGGCCGACGGCAGAGCCGGCGCGGTCAAGATCGACGACGGGTCGGCACGCCCGGTGCCGCCGGTGGTTGTCGCGCTGCTGCGGGAACTGGCGGCCGAGCCGGCGCCCGGCGGTGACCTGACGTCGCTTGACGACCTCGCGGCCCCGCCGGTAACCGGCGGGGGCGTGACAGTGGGCCAGATCAGGGCGGTTGTGTCCGGCTCCGGGTGACATGTGCTTGCAGGTTGATTTGCAATTGCAAGCACGTGCCGTGACAATGGAAGCATGAGCCCGGTAACGGTCAGCACAATCGGTTCCTACATCCGTGAGCAACGGGAGCAGGCGAAGATCTCGATCCGTCAGCTGGCTCAGGCGGCGGGTGTCTCCAATCCCTATCTGAGTCAGGTCGAACGAGGCTTGCGGCGGCCGAGCGCCGATATTCTGCAGCAGATCGCGAAGGGCTTGCGGATCTCGGCTGAGGCGCTCTACGTGCAAGCCGGGATTCTGGATGACCGGCCCGCCGACACGACCGTTCCTGATGCGATCATGACCGATCCTGAGCTCACCGAGCGGCAGAAGCAGATGCTGATCGAGATCTACGAGTCGTTCCGCAAGGAGGTCAGGGCGGAGCGGGAGGCCCGCGCGGCGGCAGTTACCGATCTTGAGGGTGGCCAGCACGCAGGCGCCGATCCGGCTAGCGGCGAGCCGGAGCTGGCCGGGGTGGTCGTTTCTGGCGGCTGGCCGGCGGCGCTGGCCGAGCCCGCCTGGGCGGCGGAGGCCGGTGCGGGCGAGCCCATTGCGGCCGAGGCCGATCCGTCGGCTCAGACCTCGGCAGGCGGGTCGGTGCCCGGCGCCCAGGTCCCGGCCGCGGCGGCCGCTGAGCCGGCTCAGACTTCGGCAGGCGGGTCGGTGCCCGGCGCCCAGGTCCCGGCCGCGGCGGCCGCTGAGCCGGCTGCAGTCCTCGGCAGGCTGGCCCGAGCCCGGCGACCAGGTCCCGGCAGCGACCGCGACCAGATAGGTTGTAACCGTGTTCTCTGGATTCACCGCCTATTCGCCACTGACGTGGCTGTTCTTCGTCCTCGCGGTGGCCGCCTTCGTTGTTGAGGTATGGGCGTTCACCGACGTGCTGCGCCGGCCGGCCGGGGCGTTTCCCGCGACCGGAAAGCAGACCAAGCCGCTCTGGATGATCATCCTTGGCGTGGCCATGCTGATCGGCTTCTCCGGCGTGGCTTACGGCCTGTCGCTGATCAGCATCCTGCCGCTGGCCGCGTTCATCGCGGCCGCCATCTACCTGACCGACGTCCGGCCCAAGGTCCGTGAGTTCGGCACCGGCGGGTCGTCGCGCCAGGGCCCGTACGGTCCCTGGTAGTCGGCTGACCGGCCGGACCACGCCGCTGCCCCGGCACTATGCTGCGGGCGGGAGTGATGCCCGATGACTGAGACTGCCTGGCGAACCCACCGGCTTGAGCTCGATGACCAGACCCTGCGGGACTGGGACGCGACGGTGCTCGCGTCCGGTCAGGACGGGATCGTCCTCGATCAGTCGGCCTTCTACCCTGGCGGTGGCGGCCAGCCGCCCGACCACGGCGTGCTGCTCTGGGGCGGGGTGCAGACCCGGATCGTGGACGCGCGCAAGGGCGACGACCTCTACCTGATCCCGGCGGAAGGCGATCCGGTCCCGCCGCCGGGGACGGCCGTGCGCGGCGCGGTGCAAGACGACCGGCGGACGGCCCTGATGCGGACCCACTCGGGCCTGCACGTACTGTGCGGCGTGGTCTACCGCGACTACGGCTCGCTAGTGACCGGCGGCAACATGGAGCCCTTCTCGGCCAGGATGGACTTCGACCTGCCGGAGCTGCCCGAGGGCTTCAGGGACGCGGTTGAGGCCGCCTGCAACGCGGAGATCGCTGCCGGGCGGCGGATCGACGTGCGGGTCCTGCCGCGGGACGAGGCTTTCGCCATCCCGGACATCATCCGTACCGCGACCAATCTGGTGCCGGCTGAGGTCAAGGAGGTCCGGATCGTGGACGTCGTCGGCCTGGACCAGCAGGCTGACGGCGGCACTCACGTCGCGTCGACCGCGCAGATCGGCCGGATCGAAGTCGTCAAGATCGAGAACAAGGGCCGGGGATTCCGCCGCCTCCGGATCCGCATCACCGACTAGCCGGGTTTGGCGGGCGAGCGATCCGAAGCACTCGGGCAGCGGTTCGGCCTTGGTCAGGCAGCGGTTCGGCCTTGGTCAGGCAGCGGTTCGGCCTTGGTCAGGCAGCGGTTCAGCCTTGGTCAGGCAGCGGTTCAGCCTTCGGTCACAGCGGCAGCAGCAGGGCAGCGGCCGGCCCGATCACCAGTGCTGCCGCCACCGCTCCCAATAGGGCCACAGCGATAACGGAAAGTCCGGGCTGCGGTCTGAGCAGCCGGGTTACTCGGGCGGCAAGCTCACCATTGACGTTCTCCCGGGCGGCCGCCAGCGTCCCAGCGGGTGCCCGCCAGCCACCAGCGACACCGACGCGCAGCAGCGCCATCGCGAGTTCCCTGGCCGGCCGGTTCCGGCGGGCGCGGTCGTCCGCCAGCATCTCGACCAGCAGGGCGACCTGCCGGTTCGCCTCCCTGGCAACCGCGGACCAGCGGAACGCCCGCAGCAGCGCGGTGAACGGCAACAGGACGAGGTCGTGCCTGGCGCGCAGATGCGCTCGCTCATGTGCCAGCACGGCAGCCAGCTCGGCCTGGTCGAGCAGGTCAAGCGTGCCCGCGCTGATCACGATCGCCGAGCGCAGGCCGGGGACGCAGTACGCGGCAGCAGCCGGATGGTCGACCACCAGCGCGCCTGGAACCTTCGGGTCGCCGTGGGCCAGCAGCCTGAGCAGTGCCCGCTGCCGTTTTCTGGCCCGCGCCACGGCGGTCACGGCGGCGACCAGGATCCAGCAGAGCACGGCGAGCAACGCCAAGCTCGCCGCCAGTGAGAGCATCCGCAACCCGGTCAGCACGCTCCATGATCTGGTCGCGCCGCCGAAGCCGAGCAGCAGGCGGTCGGCGGTGTCCGCAGCGGCGGCGGCGACGCCGGAGAGCCGACCGCCATGGCTCAGGCCGGAACCGGCGCCCCCCAGGGCACCGGCCGGCGCAGCGCCGGATCCGGAACTGCCGAGCCCGACCGCGCCGAAGCCGGCCAGCGCGCCAACCGTGGCCAGTCCCCAGCCCAGCCCGAGCGCCTGCCACAAGGCGATCGCTACGGCCGGGGATCGACGCGGCCACTGCGCGCGTGCGAGCAGATGCGCGGCGGGAACGCAGCCGATCGCGACTACGCCCAGCATGACGACGGCGGCTGGCACGGGTGATCAGTTCCCGTCGCCCCCGCCGAGGGCCTCCAGAGCAGCCCGGAGAGCGTGTGCCTCGGCGCCGGAGACGCTGCGGGCGAACCTGGTCAGCGCCGCTTGCCGATCACCAGTCTGGTCAAGCGCGGTCAGCATCAGCTCGGCGACGTATGCCTCCCGGCTCTCGGCTGGCCGGTAGCGCCAGGCGCGGCCGGCCCGCTGACGTCGCACGAACCCCTTCTTGGCCAGTCGGTCCAGGACGGTCATCACGGTGGTATGGGCCAGGTCCCGGTCCGTCAGGCAGGTGCCAACCTGCCGGACCGTCATCGGGTCCGGCGATCGCCAGAGCACTTCCATGATGGCCCGCTCAAGTTCTCCCAGCCGGTTCATGCATCCACCATAAGCGACAATGCTGTGCGGGACACGGGCCGGGCTGTGCGGCCCGCAGGCCGGGCTGTGCGGGCCACGGGCAGGCCGGCTGGCCGTCCTGCCCTGCTGCGCAATCGCCGTCAGCGGATCCGCAGCAGCCGGGTACCAACGAGTCGCGAGGAGGCCAGGTCGCGATGGATATCAAGATCGACCTCGGGGATATCACCGAGCAGCAGGTCGACGCTGTGGTCAACGCGGCCAATTCATCCCTGCTCGGCGGCGGCGGGGTGGACGGTGCGATCCATCGCCGCGGCGGGCCAGGCATCCTGGCGGCGTGCCGACAGCTGCGGGCCGGGCCGTATCGCGACGGACTGCCGATCGGCCAGGCGGTGGCCACCACCGGAGGGAGGCTGGCCGCACGCTGGGTGATTCACACCGTCGGGCCGGTGTATTCGGCGACGGAGAACCATTCTGCGCTGCTCACCTCGTGCTACCTGGAGTCCCTGCGGATAGCCGACGAACTTGGCGCGCGGACGGTCGCCTTCCCGGCGATTTCGGCTGGCGCCTTCGGCTGGCCGCTTGACGATGCCGCACGGATCGCGATCGCCGCGGTCCGGTCGGCGGTCACCAGCGTGGAACAGGCGCGCTTCGTGCTGTTCAACCATGCCGCCATGGCAGCGTTCCAGGCCGCCTTCGCGGCGTTGCCGGACGCTTAGCCAACCGGCCGGGCCCGCGCTACCGTGCAAGCATGGAGGTGCCACGGGTCGCCGTCTGTGTTGATCTGGTGATCCTGACGGTGCGGGCCAGCCAGCTGTCGGCGCTGGTCTGGCGCCGGGACGCGGAGCCCCACCGGGGCTGCTGGGCGCTGCCCGGCGGCTTCATCCGGCTTGAGGAGGACCTGCCAGCGACGGCAGCCCGGGTGCTGGCCGAGCGGGCCGGGCTGCCGGATGCTCCGGTGCACCTGGAGCAGCTGCAGACCTACGGTTACCCAGATCGCGACCCTCGGCAGCGCGTGCTCTCGGTAGCCTACCTGGGCCTGGCACCTGACCTGCCCGCGCCTGACCAGCCGAAGATGAGCTGGCAGCCAATCGCCGGGCTGACCGAGCTGGCCTTCGACCACGTGCGGATCCTGCAGGACGGCGTCGAGCGGGCCAGGGCCAAGCTGGAGTACACCTCGCTCGGCGCGGCATTCTGCCAGGACGAGTTCACGGTCGCCGAGCTGCGCCGGGTTTACGAGATCGTCTGGGGAACGCCGCTCGATCCACGCAACTTCCATCGCAAGGTAACCGGCGCCGAGCGGTTCCTGGTGGACACCGGTTCAGCGACTTCATCGGGCGGCGGCAGGCCGGCTCAGCTGTACCGGCGCGGCGATGCCGAGTTGCTGCACCCGCCGATGCTGCGGCCGCGGCCGCGGTGGCCGCCGCGACCGAATCAGCAGCCAGCTGCCTTGCCATCGGCCGGGCCAGGAGCCGGCCAGCCGGCCGGCCGACCCGCGACCGAGCGCACCCATCAATGCGACAATGGCGAGGGCGAAGCACCCGGCCGGACCACTTCCGTGATCGCTGACGGCGCGCATGATCGTGACGAATGGCAGCGGGCCCGCCCGGGTACTCGGACCTCATAGCCCTGGAGGACAACGATGTCCGCACCGACGCCACGCTTCCGGCCGATTCTTGACCAGTTCGCGCCGTACAAGCCGGGCAAGCCGCCGTCCGCCGCGGCCGGCCGGACTTACAAGCTGTCCTCGAATGAGTCACCGTTCGGCCCGCTTCCTTCGGTGCTCAAGGTCATCGCCGAGGCTGCCGGGGAGGCCAATAGGTACCCAGACAATGACGCGGCCGAGCTGACAGAGGCGATCGCCGGGCGCTTCGCGGTGCCCGCGTCGCATGTGGCGGTTGGCTGCGGCTCGGTCGGCCTGGTCCAGCAGCTGCTCGAGGCGGTGGTCGACCGCGGTGCCGAGGTGATGTATGCCTGGCGCTCGTTCGAGGCCTATCCCTACCTGTCGGATCTAGCCGGGGCGACCTCGGTCCAGATTCCGCTGCGCGATGAAGCCCACGACCTGGCCGCGATGGCAGCTGCGATCACCCCAGCGACCCGGCTGATCTTTGTGTGCACGCCGAACAATCCGACCGGCACCGTCGTCCACTCCGGCGAGCTTGTTGAGTTCCTGGACCAGGTGCCCGGCGACTGCCTGGCCGTGCTCGACGAGGCATACGTTCAGTACGTGCGCGATCCCGGCGTGCCGAACGGGCTCGACCTCTACCGGGACCGGCCGAACGTGGCTGTGCTTCGGACATTCTCCAAGGCATACGGGCTGGCCGGGCTGCGAGTCGGCTTCCTGATTGGGCACGAGCCCGTGGCTGCTGCAGCTCGCAAGACCATGCTCACCTTCGGGGTGAACGCGCTAGGTCAAGCGGCGGCGGTAGCCTCGCTGGCCGCCGAGCCCGAGCTGCTTGACCGGGTCGATCTGGTGGTCTCCGAGCGGGACCGGGTCCGTGCCGAACTGCTCGGCATGGGCTGGACGGTGCCGCAGACCGAGGCGAACTTCGTCTGGCTGCGCCTCGGGGCCAGCACGGCGGACTTCGCCGATGCCTGTGACCAGGCCGGAATCAGCATCCGGCCGTTCGCAGGGGAGGGAGTGCGGGCAACGATCGGCGAGACCGCGGCCAACGACGCGTTCCTTGAGGTAGCCAGCAGCTATCCGGTCCGCAACTGACCCCATGCCGCATCTGTCATAAGCTGACACGGCGGGCGATCGCGGAGGGGCCGGGCGGCAGTGAAGGTTCATGTCATTCATGAGAACCCCGACTGGTACGCGCCGGTCGGGGCCGCATTCGACCTGGCAGGCGTCCCGCATGAGCAGTGGCTGCTCGGCGACAGCATGATCGACCTGAGCGAGCCGCCGCCCGCCGGGGTGTTCTGGTCCCGGATGAGCGCGTCGTCGCATACCAGAGGTCACCCGTACGCCAAGGATCAGACTCGCGGCGTGCTCAGCTGGCTGGAGTCGCACGGTCGGCGGGTGGTCAACGGCCGGCGCGTGCTCGAGCTTGAGATGAGCAAAGTCGACCAGTTCTCCGCGCTGAGCGCGGCCGGATTCGATGTCCCGCGCACCATCGCGGTGGCCGGGACCAGCGAGCTCGCCGCCGCGGCCAGAAAGCTGCCGCCCCCGTTCATCTCCAAGCACAATCAGGGCGGCAAGGGACTTGGCGTGCGGCTGCATGACAGCCACGACGAGTTTGACGCCTATCTGGGCTCGGCGGACTACGAGCCGCCGGTGGACGGCATCACCCTGCTGCAGGAGTACCTGCGCGCCGCTGAGCCGCGGATCACCAGGGTGGAGCTGGTGGACGGCGAGTTCATCTACGCAATCACGGCAGATACCGCGGTCGGCGGCTTCCAGCTCTGCCCGGCAGACGCATGCGCCGTCGGCGAGCAGCCTGCTCGCGACCTGTTCGAGCTCAGGAGTGGCTTCGATCACCCGATCATCGGCCGGTATCTGGATTTCGCCAGGCGGCAGGGAATCGAGATCGCCGGCTTCGAGCTCATCGAAACGGCAGACGGCCGGCTTGTCAGCTACGACATCAACACCAACACGAACTACAACGCCGGCATCGAGGCCATCGCGCCCCGATCGGCACAGCGGGCCGTGGCCGCATTCTTCGGGCGGCTGCTCAATGAAGCGGCCGGAATGGCGGCATAACGCGATGCGGTTCGGGTACTGGATGCCGATCTTCGGCGGATGGCTGCGTAACGTGCCGGACGAGGGCATGAGCATCGCCTGGCCGTACCTCAGGGACCTGGCGATCGAGAGCGAGGGGCACGGCTTCGACCTGTCCCTGATCGCCGAGCTCAACCTCAATGACATCAAGGGTCACCGCGCCCCGTCGCTTGATTGCTGGAGCCTCGCGCCCGCGGTGGCAGCAGTGACCAAGACGCTGGAGCTCATGCTGGCGGTGCGGCCCAACTACCACTCCCCGGCGCTGACCGCCAAGGCCCTCTCCACTCTTGATGTGATCGCGCCCGACCGGATCTCGCTCAACGTGGTGTCGTCCTGGTGGAAGGATGAGGCGGCTCAGTACGGCGCGCCGTTCGACGTGCACGACGCCAGGTACGCCAGGACGCAGGAGTGGCTTGAGGTCCTGGCCAGGCTGATGCGCGAGGAGACGGTGACTCACGCCGGACCGCTGTATCAGCTCGAAGGAACGGTGCTAGAGCCCAAGCCGAGCCACCCTCCTTTCATCTACATGGGCGGTGAGTCACCGAAGGCGAAAGAGGTGATCGCCGCTCAGGCCGACGCCTATGTGATGCATGGTGACGCGCCTGAGGTGATCGCGGCGAAGGTGGCCGAGCTTTCCGCGCTGCGGGCCGCCGCCGGACTGCCGCCGCTGCGGTTCGGCGTTTCCGGCTACGTGATCTGCCGGGACACCCGCGCGCAGGCCAGCGCCGAGCTTGACCGCATACTTGACGTCCGCTCGTCCCCCGAGGCCTACGCGTCCTATCAGGACTTCGTCGAGGGTTCGCAGCTGGAATCGCGGGTCTCGCTTGAGGAGTACAGCGTCTCCAATCGCGGGCTGCGCAGCGGGCTGATCGGCACCCCTGACCAGATCATCGACCGGATCCGCGGTTACGAGCAGGCCGGCGTGGACCTGCTGCTGCTGCAGTTCTCGCCGCAGCGCGAGGAGATGGCGCGCTTCGGGGCCGATGTGATCAGCCGCTACCGGTCCGCGGTGCCCGGCAGCTGACGATGAGGGCGATGGGCCGGCTTACCCGGTTCATCCGGCCTTAGGGCCGGCCCGTCAGCGCAGGTCTTCCTCGACGATGCTGGCGGCGAGAGTGGTGAGCCGGCTGCGATGCAGGCGTGGCCGCAGTCGATCAGATAGCCGCGGGACGATGGTGCTGCCGTCAGCTCAGGTCTTCCTCGACGATGCTGGCACCGAGTGCGGTGAGCCTGGCTGCGACCGAGGCGTGGCCGCGGTCGATCAGATAGCCGGGCGCGACGACGGTCTCGCCGTCAGCTGCCAGGCCGGCCAGCACGAGCGCGATGCCGGTCCGCAGCTCATGCGCGATCACCTCGGCTCCGCGCAGCGCGGTAGGCCCGTGCACGATCGCGACGTTGTCCGCGACCTCAACCTTCGCGCCCATCTTGTTCAGTTCGCCGGCCAGCATGTAGCGGCCGTCGAAGATGGTCTCCCTGATGTAGCTCGTTCCGTCGGCCAGGCAGCTCACCGCCATGATCGGCGACTGCAAGTCAGTCGCGAACCCGGGGTACGGGCTGGTGATGACGTTGATGCCGCGGAGCGGCTTGTCCCTGCGGACCTGCAGGATCGCGCCACGCGTGTCGAACTCGACGCCCATCTGCTCGAGCTTCCAGCGCACCACGCCGAAATGATCAAGGGACGCGCCGACCAGGCTGATCTCGCCGCCGGCGATCGCCGTGGCCATGGCGAATACGGCGGCGTCGATCCGGTCCGGCATGACCGTGTACTCGATCGCGTTCAGGTCGCCGACGCCCTCGACGGTAATGAAGCCGGTCCCGCCGCCGCTGATTCTGGCGCCCATCTTGGTGAGGAACGCGATGACGTCCTGCACCTCAGGCTCTTGTGCCGTGTTGTCGATCACGGTAATGCCGGGCGCGAGCGCGGCAGCCATGATCAGGTTCTCCGTTCCCGTATGCGACGGGGTGTCTAGGTACAGATGCGCGCCCCGCAGGCCGTGCTCGGCCTTAACCCGGATCTGGCCGTCGACCTCGTCGACGATGGCGCCGAGCCGGGCGAACCCGCGGTAGTGGAAATCGAGATTCCGGCTGCCGAGGTTACAGCCGCCGACGCCCTCGAGTACCGCCTCGCCGAGCCGGTGCAGCAGCGCGGGGACGAACAGCACCGACCCGCGGAACTGCCGGCTGATCTCGGCCGGAAGCACCGGGCTGGTCAGCTCGGACGCGTCAACCACTAGGGTCCGCTCCGCCTCGTGGAACTTGACCACCGCACCGACCGCCTGGGCGAGCTCAAGGGCCCGGCGGACGTCCTCGATCACCGGGACATTGCGCAGTACGGTGCGGCCCTTCTCGGCCATCAATGACGCTGCGATCATCTTCAGCGCGGCGTTCTTAGCACCTTGAACGAAGACGGTTCCCTGCAGTGGGCTGCCGCCCTGCACGCGGTAGCGGGTCTGGTGACCGCTGTTCATGATGCTGGAGCTCCTGTCCCTGGGGGGCGGGACATCATTATCCCGGCTCGCGGCGTATGCGCTGGTCGTCGGTTCTGGCCACGCCTGCGCCAGATCGCAACCCGGCATCGTCGCCACTTCGCGCGCACCCCAGTATTCCACCGCTGACAGACCCCCGGACGATGAAGACAGCGCTACTTAACGTAGCCGATCCTTCTCAATGTGTTATCGGCGGGTTAGATTAGCGCACTCACTTCTGCTCGGCCCAGCTCAGGCCGGTTATCCGCTGGTAGGCCTCAAGGTAGGTAGACCGGGTTCGCTCGACCACATGACCCGGCAGCGGAGGCGGTGGTTGACCGGAGCTCCGGTCCCAGCCGGCCTCCGGTGACATGAGCCAGTCGCGCACGTACTGCTTGTCGAAGGACGGTTGGCTCCGGCCTGGCTGCCAACGGTCAGCGGGCCAGAATCTGGACGAGTCCGGGGTCAGTACCTCGTCCCCGAGCCGAAGCACCCCGTCGGCGTCGAAGCCGAATTCGACCTTCGTGTCGGCCACGATGATCCCGTGCTCCGCGGCAAGCTGCGCACCCCGCCGATAGACCGCCAGTGTGATCCGGCGCAACTCGGCCGCCAGCCCGGCGCCTAGCAGGTCGGCCAGCTGCCCGAACGTGATGTTCTCGTCGTGCTGCCCACGCGGCGCCTTGGTCGCCGGGGTAAAGACCGGCTCGGGCAGGCGCGAACCGTCGTCGAGGCCGGGTGGCAGGCTGATCCCGCAGATCCGCCCGTTCTGCCGATACTCGGTCAGACCGGATCCCGCCAGGTAGCCGCGGGCCACGCATTCAGCCGGAACCATTCGCAGCGGCCTGCAGGCCATCGCCCGGCCGGCGAACTCCGCCGGGACGGGAGCGTCAACGAGGTGATTCGGCACTACGTCAGCTAGCCGTTCGAACCACCACACCGACAGCAGGGTGAGGATCTTTCCCTTATCCGGGATCGGCGGGTCAAGCACGTAGTCGAACGCAGAGATCCGGTCAGTCGCGACTAGCAGCAGCACGCCGTCGTCGGCCTGGTACAGCTCGCGCACCTTGCCGGAATACAGATGCGTCAGCGTCACGGCTGCGGATCCAGTTTCTCCAGCCGGTCAAAGACCGGGCCGAGTCTGGCCAGGTACCGCTCCGGCCGGCAAACCTCGTCCAGCCGCACCTCATCGAGGCTCTGGCCGCGCCGCGCCGCGTGCTCGCTGAGCGCCGCGCGGAACGGCATGCCGGTCTCCCAGCTGCGCATCGCTGCCTCCTGCACCAGCGCGTAGGCGTCCTCACGGGACATCCCAGCCTGGACCAGCTCAAGCAGCACCGCTGACGAATAGATCAGGCCGCCGGTGGAGTCCAGGTTGGCCCGCATCCTCGCGGCGTCCACGACCAGGCCGGTGACCAGTCCGGTGGTCTGGGCAAGCAGGTAGTCGGTGGCGATGGCGGCATCGGGCAGCGCGATCCGCTCGGCCGACGAATGCGAGATATCCCGCTCGTGCCAGAGCGGTATGCCCTCAAGGACCGGCACCAGTTGCGCCCGGACGATCCTGGCCAGACCGCAGATCCGCTCGGAGCGGACCGGATTCCGCTTGTGCGGCATTGCCGAACTGCCCTTCTGGCCCGCGGTGAAAGCCTCGGCAAGTTCCCTGACCTCGGTCCGCTGCCCGTGCCTGACCTCGAGCGCGACCGCTTCGCAGACGGTGGCGATGATGGCGAGAACGCTCACCCACTCGGCGATCCCGTCCCGCAGCACGACCTGGGTCGCGACATCGGCCGGCCGCAACCCCAGGCCGGTCATCACCTCAGCCTCGATCGCCGGGTCGATGCTCGAGTAGGTGCCCACCGGACCGGAGAGCTTGCCTACGGCGACCGACGCCCTGGCTCTAGCCAGCCGCTGGCCGCAGCGCGCCATGGCGAAGGCGAAATCGGCCACCCGGTGGCCCCACACGTCGGGCTCGGCGTGAACGCCGTGGGTGCGGCCTGCCCGGATCGTTCCCCGATGCGCCAGGGCGTGCTCGCGCAACGCCGCGGTCAGCGCGCCGGTCTTAGCGATCAGCAGGTCGGCCGACTCGGTCAGCTGCAGGGCCAGCGCCGTGTCGAGCAGATCCGAGGAGGTCATGCCGAAATGCACGTACGCCGCCGCCTCGCGCGGGCTGGTGTTGTCCGCCCAGGCGGACAGGAAGGCGATCACATCGTGGTTGGTAACAGCCTCGATAGCGGCGACCGCCTCAGGGGTCGGCGGTGGGGCGGCAAGGACCGGCGGCACGCAGTCGGCGGGCACCAGGCCGGCCCGGGCATTCGCCGCTAGTACCAGCCCCTCGACCCGGCACCACAGCTCGTACTTGTGTGCCTCGGTCCAGACCCGGCCCATCTCGGGCAGCGTGTACCGCTCGATCACATGCCCTATCCTGCCGCAACACGCTCGGCGATATCCCTGCGGTACCAGCCGCCGCGCATCTCGATCTGGGCCAGGGCCGCATAAGCGGCAGACCTGGCGGCATCCAGATCGGGCCCGGAGCCGACGACGTCAAGCACCCGCCCGCCGGACGATTCCAGATTGCCGCCGCGCAAGATGGTGCCAGCGTGCAGCACGTAGGCCCCAGGAATTTGTTCCGCCAATGCCAGGCCATCAATCCGGTCGCCAGTTACCGGCGTGCCGGGATATCCTTCGGCGGCCATCACGACGGTCACCGCAGCTCCGTTCGCCCAGCGGGGCTGGCCTGCTCCGGGCAGGCGGCCGTCAGCAGCCGCGGCCAGCAGCCCGGCGAGCGGCGAGGCCAGTCGGTCAAGCACGACCTGAGTCTCGGGATCACCGAACCGCGCATTGAACTCGATGACCCGGATCCCGGCCGGGGTCAGGGCGAGTCCGGCGTAGAGCAGCCCGCGATAGGGCGTGCCCCGACGGCGCAGCTCGTCGACGGCCGGATTGATCACCTCGGCCAGCGTCTGAGCGGCAAGATCGGCCGGCGCCCAGGGCAGTGGGGCGTAGGCGCCCATGCCGCCGGTGTTCGGGCCCGCATCGCCGTCGCGGGCACGCTTGTAATCCTGCGCGGGCAGCAGCGCGATGGCGGTGCGGCCATCGGCCAGCGCGAAGACCGAGACCTCGGGGCCGGCCAGGTACTCCTCGATCACCACCCGGCCGGACGTCCTGGCATGATCGACCGCTTCGCGCCGGTCGCCGGTCACCACGACCCCCTTGCCAGCGGCCAGCCCATCGGCCTTGACCACGTACGGCGGCCCGAACTCGGCCAGAGCCTCGCTGACCTCCGCTTCGGTCGTGCAGGTGCGGGCCGCTGCGGTCGGGATGCCTGCCGCGATCATGATCTCCTTGGCGAACGACTTGGAGCCCTCGATCATGGCCGCGGCCCGGTCCGGCCCGAAACAGCGGAATCCGGTCGCCCGGACGGCGTCGGCGACTCCGGCCACCAGCGGCGCCTCCGGGCCGATCACGACCAGATCGGCCGCCAGCCTGACAGTCAGGGCGGTGACCGCGGCCGGGTCGGCTGGCGCGATGTCGTGCAACTCGGCGAGCTGGCCGATGCCCGGATTGCCTGGGGCGGCATGCAGCTCGGCCACGTCGCTGCCGGCGGCCAGGGCGCGGGCCAGCGCGTGCTCGCGGCCGCCTGAGCCTAGGAGCAGAACGCGCACCCCGCGAGCCTAGTTGCCGGCCGGGCTTGCTGACCGGCAGTCCTTGCCCTGGGCCTGATGCCTGGTCAGATGATGGGGCGCAGCTGCAGCGTCTGGTCGCGGCGCGGGCCTACGCCGACCGCGCACACCGGCGCGCCGATCATGTCCTGCAGGGCCATCACGTAAGCCTGGGCATTTCGCGGGAGATCATCCAGAGTTCTGGCGTCCGAGGTGTCCTCCCACCAGCCGTCCAGGTACTCATAGATCGGCTTGGCGTGATGGAAGTCGGTCTGCGTCATCGGGATCTCGTCGTACCTGGTCCCGTTGACGTCATAGGCAACGCAGACCGGGACCTTGTCCAGGCCGGTCAGCACGTCGAGTTTGGTGATGAAGTAATCGGTAATCCCGTTGACCCTGGTGGCGTACCTGGCGATGACCGCGTCGAACCATCCGGTGCGGCGCTCCCGGCCGGTGGTGACGCCGTACTCCAGGCCGGTCTTGCGCAGCCACTCGCCGCGAGCATCGGTCAGCTCGGTGGGGAACGGGCCAGCGCCGACTCTGGTCGTGTAGGCCTTGAGTATCCCGATGATCTTGGTGATCCTGGTCGGGCCCAGGCCCGAGCCGACGCAGGCGCCGCCGGCCGTCGGCGACGATGAGGTCACGAACGGATAGGTGCCGTGGTCCACGTCGAGCATGGTTGCCTGGGCTCCCTCAAGCAGGACCACCTTGCCCTGATCGAGTGCGGTGTTGATGACCAGCCCGGTGTCTGCCACGTACCGCTCGAGCCGCTCGAAGTAGCCCAGGTACTCGGTGCTCACCGCCTCGGCGTCGATTCCGCGCCGGTTGTAGACCTTGGTGAGTACCTGGTTCTTCTCGCGCAGCACCAGCTCGAGCTTCTGCCGGAGGATGCCTGGATCGAGTAGATCCTGCATCCGGATGCCCATCCGGGCAGCCTTGTCGCTGTAAGCAGGCCCGATGCCCCGGCCGGTGGTTCCGATCCTGGCCTGGCCCAGGTACCGTTCGGTGACCTTATCCAGGGCGACGTGGTGCGGCATGATCAGGTGCGCGTTCGCCGAGATGAGCAGGCGGTCGCAGGAGACCCCCCGCGCCTGGATTCCGTCGATCTCGGCGAGCAGCACCGCCGGGTCGATGACCACGCCGTTGCCGATCACCGGCGTCGCGTGGGGGGACAGGACTCCAGAGGGCAGCAGATGCAGTGCGTAGCTCTCAGTGCCGATGACGACGGTGTGCCCGGCGTTGTTCCCGCCCTGGTACCTGACGACATAGTCGACGCTGTCGCCGAGCAAGTCGGTCGCCTTGCCCTTGCCCTCGTCGCCCCACTGAGCGCCGACGATCACGATGGCGGGCATGGCACCAGGCTAGCTGGCCGCACAGCCCGATCGGTGCAGGCCGACCGGAACCGGGTGCCGCATTTGCGGGCGGCCGGAGTGTCGGGTAGCCGGAGTGCCAGCTCGCCGGAGCCGGTTGGGCGGCGTCCGGGTGGCCCGATGGGCTGGCTACTCGATCCGCGCCAGGGCGGCGGCTGCGGCTGGACTGGAATCGCGGAGGAACTCACTCGTCCGGCTCGCCTCGTCCTCCTCGCCGATTGCGGCAGCGGCGGCACCGAGCAGGTAGAGCGAGCGCAGGAAGCCCCGGTTGGGTTCGTGCTCCCATGGAATTGGTCCGTGCCCGTGCCAGCCAGCGCGGCGCAACTGATCCAGACCGCGGTGGTAGCCGGTCCTCGCGTACGCATAGGCGGTGACCGGATCCTGGCTCAGCGCCCGCTCGGCCAGTGCCGCCCACGCCGCACAGCAAGACGGGAATCGGGCGGCCACCTGGGCCGGGTTGTCGCCGCTGCGTAGCGAAGCGCTCGCTTCGGCGTTGTCCGGCAGGTAGACCGGCGGCGGCGTCGGACTGGCTAGCAGGTTCTCATGGGTCATGGCTACATCCTGCCGCCCTGGCCGTCGGCCCAACGACCGGGTGGTCGCCGTCGCCTATCGGCGGATGGCTAGGTTTGCGGGTATGACAGCAGCCAATCTTCCGGCCGCGGCAAGCGGCGTGTTCTCGCTCGGCGGCAGCATGCCGGTCACCCGCCTCGGCTATGGCGCCATGCGGATCACCGGCCCGGGCATCTGGGGCGAGCCGCGAGATCGGAACGAGGCGATCAGAGTGCTCAGGCGGGCGGTCGAGCTCGGCGTCGACCTGATCGATACGGCCGACTCCTACGGCCCCTTCATCAGCGAGGAATTGATTAAGGAAGCCCTGCACCCGTACACCGGCGTGACCGTCGCGACCAAGGGCGGCCTGGTCAGGACGGGTCCAGGGCAGTGGCATCCGGTGGGCAGGCCCGAGTACCTCAGGCAGTGCGTGGAGATGAGCATGCGCAGGCTCGGGGTGGACACGATCGCGCTCTACCAGTTGCACCGGATCGACCCGCAGGTTCCGCTGGCAGACCAGGTGGGCGTGCTTGACCAGATGCGCCGCGAGGGCAAGATCGTCCTGATCGGCCTTTCTAACGTCAGTGTGGCCGAGATCACGCAGGCGCGGCTGATCACCGCCATCGCCTCGGTACAGAACCTCTACAACGTGGTCAACCGCAAGTCCGAGGCCGTACTCGACTACTGCGCGCGGGAAGGACTCGGCTTCATCCCGTGGTTCCCCGTCGCCACCGGCGAACTGGCCAGGCCGGGTGGTCCGCTGGCGAAGCTAGCCGGTCAGATCGGGGGCACTCCGGCCCAAATCGCGCTCGCGTGGCTGCTGCGCAGATCTCCCGTGCTACTCCCGATCCCGGGCACAAGTTCGACGGCACACCTGGAAGAGAACATCGCCGCGGCCGGGGTCATGCTGACCGACTGGCAGTTCGAGGCGATCTCGGCGCTTGGCTGAGCGGCGCGGGTGCACCTGGTGCTGACGACCTCACCTGCCGTCACGCGGACCGAAGGTGCTGATTGCCTCGGCGTCGCTGGCCCTGGACCGCACGAAGTAATCGGCCCACTCGGCGGCTTCTGGAAAGCCCGATTCGGCCGCGATGCGCTGGCAGGCCCGGTCCAGATCGAAGTCGGTCACCCGCAGCTGCACCCCAGGGCCGAGCAGCGCCCAGTGTGCGCCCGCGCCGCCGTATGGCATTCCGACGCTGCCCGGATTCACCACCAGCCGCCGATGGGCAAGCCGCGCGAACGGCATGTGGGTGTGACCGCAGACCACGGCGCTGACCGACGGATCGAGGCCATCAAAGACCTCCGCCCACCGGTCGAGGCGGGAATCGGCGAGCACCACCTCCTCGTCGTCGCGAGGCGTCGCGTGGCAGAACAGCACGGTCCCGAGCCCGGTCACCGGCATCGTTCGGGACAGCGGCAGCCCGGCCAGCAGCTCTTCCTGATCCGGGCGGATCTGGTCGGCAGCCCATGGGGTGACCGAGTCGGGGAACGTCGTCAGGTCGCCGCGGCGGCATTGCACCAGCTCCCGGTCGGCGTTTCCGCTGACCCACACCACGCGCTCGCCCAGCGCGGCGAGCAGGTCAAGGGTCTCGACCGGCTGCGGGCCGGCCGCGATGTCACCGGTCAGCACGATCAGGTCGGCCGAGCGGACATCGGGTTCGGCCAGCACGGCCTCCAGCGCCGGCAGCACAGCGTGAATGTCCGAAAGCACCGCAACCCGGCCTGCCGCGAACTCTGCACCCATAGCGCAAGGGTCGCGCTCCGGCGCTGGTCAACACCAACAAATTCTCCGACGGCAGAAACGAACTCGCGGCCGCCGGTGCCGCGCGCTAGCCGAGGTGCTTGCCCGCCGACATCAGGTCCTCGCACGCCCGGATCACCCGATCGGTCATGGACTGCTCGGCGGCCTTGCCCCAGGACCTGGGATCGTAGGCCTTCTTATTGCCGACCTCGCCATCCACCTTCAGCACACCGTCATAGTTGGTGAACATATGACCGGCCACCGGGCGGGTGAAGGCGTACTGCGTGTCGGTGTCCACGTTCATCTTGATCACGCCATAAGAGATAGCCTCGTGGATCTCCTCGGGCGCGGAACCCGAGCCGCCATGGAAGACCAGGTCGAAGGGCTTGGTCTTGCCGTGCGCGGCGCCGACGGCGTCCTGGATGTCCTTCAGGATCGACGGCCGCAGCTTGACATGTCCCGGCTTGTAGACACCGTGTACGTTGCCGAACGTAGCGGCCAGGATGTATCTGCCACGCTCGCCCAGGCCAAGCGCCTCCGCGGTCGCCAGCGCGTCCTCCGGCGTGCTGTAGAGCTTCTCGTTGATCGCGCCGACGATGCCGTCCTCCTCGCCGCCGACGACCCCGATCTCCAGTTCCATGATGACTCGCGCGCTCGCGCACTCAGCGAGCAGTTCGGTGGCGATCTTCAGGTTCTCGGTCAGCGGCACCGCGGAACCGTCCCACATGTGGGACTGGAAGAGCGGTTCCTCGCCGCGCGCGATCCGCTCCTTGGAGATCTGCACCAGCGGGCGCATCAGGCCGTCGAGCTTGTCCTTGGGGCAGTGATCGGTGTGCAGCGCGATGTACACCGGATACTTGGCCGCTACGGTCTGGGCGAAGTGGGCAAGCGCGACCGCGCCGGTCACCATTTCCTTGACCGCCGCACCGGACAGGTACTCGGCGCCGCCGGTGGATACCTGGATGATGCCGTCGCTGCCAGCTTCGGCGAAACCGCGCAGGGCGGCGTTCAGCGTCTGACTCGAGGTCACGTTGATCGCCGGGTAGGCGAAGCCGTGCTCCTTGGCGCGATCGAGCATCTGGGCATAAATCTCTGGAGTCGCGATGGGCATGGCGGTCGCTCCCTCTCGTCGGGTATGCATCTCTAGTATCTCTCCGCAGGTGTGGCCGTGCGGGCCGACCATGGGCCAGGCAACCGTGGCTACTTCGGCAAAGAGTCAGCTAAGCCCGAGGTCGGCAAGTTCGAAGGCTGCCAGATATGGCAGGCCGCGCCGCTCGACGTGGTCGCGCGCGCCCCGATCGACCACCACGGCGACACCGACTACGTGCGCCCCCGCATGGATGAGCGCGTCCACGGCGGTCAAGACGGAACTGCCGGTGGTTGAGGTGTCCTCGACGGCCAGTACTTGCTTGCCATCGATATCTGGTCCCTCAATCCGCCGTTGCAGGCCGTGCGCCTTCTCCTCTTTCCGCACGATGAAGGCGTTCAGCGCCCGGCCCCGAGCGGCGGCGGCGTGCATCATCGCGGCTGCCACCGGGTCGGCGCCAAGAGTCAGGCCACCCACCGCGGCGAACGTAAGGTCGCTGGTGAGATCAAGCATCACCCGGCCGGCCAGCGGCGCGACGGTTCCGTCGAGCAGCACTCGCCGCAGGTCGATGTACCAGTTCGCCCGCTGCCCCGACGACAGCGTCACCGGCCCGTGTATTACTGCCTTTGCCTTGATCTCGGCCAGCAGTTCCTGGCGGTCGGTCACGAGAGCCGAGCATACCGGCGGCAGCTTGGGCCCTTGAGTACTGCGGGCGGGCTCGCTGTCGTGGGCACGTTCTGGCAGCGCGGGCACTGGTAATGCGGCAGGTCCTGGTATTGCGGGCAACCCACGGCGTCAAGCGCAAGCTGGTAGCGTCGGATGCGGCGCATTCGTACTAGATCAGTCTGATAACTATGGGCCTGACCGCGATCGGCGTCGGACCCGGCTCGTTCCCTTGCTGGACGTGACGGTTTGGGCGGCTTCGCGCAAGGATCAGGACTGGCGTCGGCCGATCGGCCGGCTAAGTCCATGATCTGCGCTATGCGTCACGAAGGGCGCTAGGCGCTGGTAACGTCTCGCGCCAGGAAAGGATGGTGTCGCGTGGATCGCTGCGCGCTATTCGTTGATGCAGGCTACGCCCTGGCCGATGGCGCTATGGCCGTTCACGGTACGCGCCGCAGGGACTCCGTTTCCTGGGACATCACCGGCCTACTCAAGTTCCTCTCCAGCCTGGCGCGTGATCGCACTGGCCTGCCAGTGCTGCGCTGCTACTGGTACGAAACGGCAGCCGACGGCAACCGAACCGCCGAGCATGACGCGCTTGCCGAGACGCCAGGACTCAAGCTCCGGCTCGTCAACGCGCGGCCGGGCCGCAGGGAGGGCATTGACACCCAGCTGCGGCGCGATCTGGTGACTCTTGCGAAGAACAGCGCCATCAGCGACGCCTTCGTCGCCAGCGCCAGCGAGAACCTTGCCGAGATAGTCGCCGAGGTGCAGGATCTTGGTCTCCGGGTGGTAATCCTGCATATCGCGTCCGATCACGGCTGGACCGTTCCGCAGTCGTTGCGCCAGGAATGCGACGACATCGTCGAGATTTCAAGCGTGCACCTGAGGCCCTTCGTTGAGCTGATCCGAGGCGCAGAGCCGGCCAGCGCGGACGAGCTCTACGCTGGGGCAGCCTTCAGCTCGCATGCTGTGGCCGACGGCAGCGGCGGTTCGCTGGTCGGCGCCGTGAGCCATCAGGGACTGCCGGTGGCGGCGTTGCCGGCCCCAGCAGCCGTGTACCCCGCACCGACCGGGCCTGACTTCCAACTCGGTGCCCAGCAATATGGCGGTGCCGGGTTCGCGCACTCGAACGCACAAGCTGCATATCCGGGGAGCAACGGAGCCTCCCAGCCGGGCACGCAATCTGAGCAGCAGCCGCTGCCGCAAAGTGGGGCGCCGCACGGCGGACCCGCTCAGGGCTTCCCGACCCAAGGTGGCTACCAGAGCCCCGCTCCAGGAAGCGCTGTGTCGAGCGGCACGCCGCAGGGCAGCTACCTCACTGGCGCCGCCCAGAACAGGATGCCGCTCGATAGTCACCAAGCCGGTGCGGCCCAGGCCGGTACGACGCAGTCGGCACCCGCACTCAGCGCACCCACTCACAGTTCGTCGGCGGACAGCGTGCCTGCCCACGGCGCTCAAGCTCATCCCGCTCAAGGTCATCCTGCGCCAGCTCAGAGCGAGATGCAGCAGAGCGGACCGGCGCAGAACAGCGCTCAGCAAGCGGGCTACCAGGTTGGCCCGGTCCAGAACGGAAGTGCCGGACAGCCCGGTCTGCCGCCGAGCGGCTACGCCGGCGGCGCTGTCCCCGGCGGCGGAATGCTGCCGGGGAGTTATCAGAACGGTGCTGCATCCAGCGGCGCGCAACATGGCGGCATGGCGCAGAACAGCATTCAGCACAATGGCGTGCCGCAGAATGGCATGCCGCAAGGTGGCTTGCAGCAGAACGGGATGCAGCTGCCCGTGGCGCAACAGAACGGCACGACGCAGAGCGTTTATCAGAACGGCCCTGGACAGAATGGCCCTGGACAGGGCGTTCCTGGACACAGCGGTCCGGCACAGAACGGCCCCGCGCAGAACGGTTATCAGGCAAGTGCGCAGCAGGACGGGTATCAGGCCGGCCCGCCGCAGAATGGGACGCAGTCAGCCGGCTACCAGAACGGCACCGTGCAGAAGGGCGCGCAACCAGGGGACCCGTACGGTAGCTCATACGGTGCAGTTGTGCACGGAGCGGCGCAAACCGGATTCGATGCCGCGCCAACCGCAGGCCAGCACCAGCAGCTGTACGGAGGGCCTTACATCCCGAGTCAGGCCAACGTGATCAGCGGGGATAATGGGCCGCGAGCTTCGTTCACGGTGCCGTATTCGTCCGCACCGGGCACGGCGTTTCCGCCGCACGCCCAGTACGCCGCGCAGCCACCGGCCGCTGCCCAGGTTCCCGCGGTTCGGACGATGCAGGCCGTGGCCATCTCATTGCCCGACGCGGTCAAAGCGGCGCACGCGGAAGGCTTCGGTTTCGGCGAGTCGGTGGGCCGGGACGCGCCTGCCTTGTGGCTGGATGCGGTCCTAGCCCGCAAGCCGCGGATGCCGTCGGACCTGGAGGCCAGGCTGCTGCAGGGATCCGCGCTGCCGATCGACTCGCTGCTGCATGATGAGGTACGCCATTCCCTGCGCCGCGGATTCTGGGATGCGCTGGAAAACGCACGCCGCTAACGGCGCATTGCGCGCTGCCGATGCGTTGAAACGTCGCACCGATGGGTACCGTTGGTGACGTGGCAGTGCTGAGCCGTGAGGAATTCGACGCCATAGAGTTCGATGCCGCCTGCACCGGCGATCATGAGTCGGCCGCTGAGCGGATGAGCATGCTGGCAGCGACGGGAATCCAGACTGAGTCGATGCCACGGGCCGAGGCATTCGTCCGGGCCGGCGAACAGTGGCTGCTGGCCGACAATCCCGCGGCGGCCGCCAGCGGTTTCCAGATGGCCATGGAAGACGGCGGGCCGGTCTGCGTCGATCCGCGGGTACCGCTCTGCCGGGCCCTGTTCCAGCTGGGCAAGCGGGACGAGGCCTACGCGCTGATCGGCAAGCTCAAGGCCGAAGGCAGGACTGACCCGCGAGTCTGTGACATGATCATGGAAATGCTTGTCGAGCAGTCAGATCTGACCGGCGCGCTGGACTGGGCGACCGCTGGAGTCGAGCTGATTCTGCAGGGGCCGGCCAGCCTCCGCCGGGGCCGGTGGACGGCACGGACGCCCAGCCCGCCGATGCTTACTCGGGACTGCGGGAGCTGCTTCGGCTCCGCTACCGGATCCGAAATGACCTCCGGCTGCCGGAGGACGAATACGACCGGATGCTCAACGTCTGATCCCAGCCCGGGCCGTTAGCGACTCTCCGCCGGGCTGGGCTGCGGGCTCACGGTGAGTGTGTCCGAGTCGGTGTCGACATCGACATGCACGTCAGAGCCATCGGTCACCTCGCCGCTCAGCAGCTTGCGGGCGAGCTGATCGCCGATGGCAGACTGGATCAGCCGGCGGAGCGGCCTGGCGCCATAGACCGGGTCGAACCCGGTCAGCGCAAGCCATTCCCTGGCCGCCGGCGTGACGTTGAGCGTCAGCCTGCGGTCGGCAAGCCGCCGCGCCAGCCGGGCGATCTGCAGTTCGACGATCTGAGTCAGCTCAGCGGTGGACAGCGATTCGAACAGGATGACGTCGTCCAGCCGGTTGAGGAACTCCGGCTTGAAGGTCGACCGCACCACAGACATCACCGCGTCCTTCTTCGCGGCTTCATCGAGCGCGGGATCGGCGATATAAACCGAGCCAAGATTGGATGTCAGGATAAGGATGGTATTGCGGAAATCGACCGTCCGGCCCTGCCCGTCCGTGAGCCTGCCATCGTCGAGTACCTGGAGCAGGACGTCGAAGACCTCGGGGTGGGCCTTCTCGACCTCGTCGAGCAGCACCACGCAGTACGGTCGGCGCCGCACGGCCTCGGTCAGCTGACCGCCTTCTTCGTAGCCGATGTATCCGGGCGGCGCGCCGACCAGCCTGGCGACCGAGTGCCGCTCCGAGTACTCGCTCATGTCGATCCGGATCATGGCCCGCTCGTCGTCGAAGAGGAACTCGGCGAGCGCCTTGGCCAGTTCGGTCTTGCCGACTCCGGTGGGCCCGAGGAAGAGGAAGGAGCCGGACGGACGGTCCGGATCGGAGATGCCAGCCCGTGAGCGTCGAACCGCGTCGGACACCGCCTGTACTGCCCTGGATTGCCCGACGATCCGCCGGCCAAGCTCGGATTCCATCCGCAGCAGCTTGCCGGTCTCGCCTTCGAGCAGTCGGCCGGCCGGGATGCCGGTCCAGGCCGAGACGACATCCGCGACGTCGTCTGGGCCCACTTCCTCCTTGACCATGGGCGGCTGGGCAGTCGCCGCCGGGCTGGATCCGTTCGAGTCGGCGGACCCGACGGGTTCGCTGCCAGCCCTGGACGACCCGGCGTCGGCTGCTTGGCTGGCCGCTGCCTTCGCCGCGTCGAGTTCCCGATCGATCGCCGGGATCTCGCCGTGCTCCAGCCTGGAGGCGGTCTCGAGATCGTGATCGCGCTTCGCGCGTTCCAGCTGACCTAGCAGATCCTCTCGCTGCTTCGTCAGCTCGCCGACCCTGTTCAGGCTGGACTTCTCCCGGTCCCAGCGGGCGAGCAGCGCGGTCAGCTGCTCCTGCCGGTCGGCGAGGTCGGCGCGCAGCCGCTCCAGCCGCTCTTTGCTCGCCGGGTCGGCTTCCCTGGCCAGTGCCAGCTCTTCCATCTTCATCCGGTCCACGATCCGCTGCAGCTCGTCGATCTCGACCGGCTTGGAGTCGATCTCCATCCTGAGCCGGGAGGCAGCCTCATCGACCAGGTCGATGGCCTTGTCCGGCAGGAACCTGCCGGAAATGTACCGATCAGACAGGGTCGCGGCTGCGACCAGCGCGGCATCGGAGATCTGCACCTGATGGTGCGCCTCGTACCGGCCCTTGAGCCCGCGCAGGATCGCGATGGTGTCCTCGACCGACGGCTCGCCGACGAAAACCTGCTGGAACCGCCGTTCCAGCGCCGGGTCTTTCTCGATCCGCTCGCGGTACTCATCCAGCGTGGTGGCGCCGACCATCCGCAGCTCGCCCCTGGCAAGCATCGGCTTGAGCATGTTGCCTGCATCCATCGCGCCCTCGGCTGCACCTGCGCCAACCACGGTGTGCAGCTCGTCGATGAACGTGATCACCTGGCCCTCGCTCTGCCTGATCTCGTTCAGTACCGCCTTGAGCCGCTCCTCGAACTCGCCCCGGTACTTGGCGCCGGCCAGCATGGCGCCGAGATCCAGTGCCACCACCCGCTTGCCGCGCAGTGACTCAGGCACGTCGCCGGCCACGATCCGCTGGGCCAGGCCCTCAACGACGGCGGTCTTCCCGACGCCGGGTTCGCCGATTAGCACTGGGTTGTTCTTGGTGCGCCTGGAGAGCACCTGGATCACCCGGCGGATCTCCGCGTCCCGGCCGATGACCGGGTCGAGCTTGCCCTCCCGCGCGCTGCGGGTCAGGTCAATGCCGTACTTCTCCAGTGCCTGGTAGGTGCCCTCAGGGTCCGGTGAGGTGACCCGAGCGCTGCCGCGGATCTGCTCGAAGGAGGCAAGCAGCTGGTCGGGAGTGGCTCCAGCTTCGCGCAGCACCGTGGCCGCCTGACCTCCGTCGGCCGCCAGGCCCACCAGCAGGTGCTCGGTTGAGACGTATTCATCCGACATCTCCCTGGCCCGCTTCTTCGCGGCGGCCAGTGCGGCCAGCAGCGGCCGTGAGGTCTCCGGCGCGCTGACCGTCGCCCCGGATGCCCGGGGCAGGCGCGCGAGCAGCTCGCGGGTCCGCTTGGCCACCACGGTCGGGTCAGCGCCGGCGGCGCGCAGCAGCGGAACTGCCGTTCCGCCGTCCTGATCGATCAGGGCGGCGAGCAGATGCAGCCCGTCGACGTTCGGATTGCCGGCCGCCGAGGCGCGCTGGATCGCATCGGAAAGAGCCTCCTGGCTCTTGCGAGT
Source organism: uncultured Actinomycetota bacterium (assembly GCA_963850875.1). Lineage (GTDB taxonomy): Bacteria > Actinomycetota > Actinomycetes > Streptosporangiales > Streptosporangiaceae > Chersky-822. Next base: position 50,648 of record CAWKNA010000001.1, on the reverse strand, counting down.
GAGCTTGTCGTCCACGTCATGCCTCCCGTTCGCAGCCCAGCCGTCACCGTCTGACCACCCAGGCGCCCGTCACCCGCCCGGGCGTAGCGGATTGCGCCCAAGCTCAGTTCATGTCTGTCGTGCCGGGGATGGCGTCGTTATCGGGCGCCGGATTGTCCGCGCCGCGAACCGGCACCAGTGCCCCGGCGCCCGTTCTGCTGCGCAGCAGGCCAGCCAGCCGGGCGGCAATCGCTCTCGTGGACTCAAGCTCGGTTCGCAGTGAGGAGATCTCGGCCTGCATCTCAGCGAGCATCAGCCGGCTGCGCCGGTACTCGGCCTCGAGTTCGAGAATCCGCTTGATGCCGGACAAGTTGACGCCATCCTCCTGGGAGAGGCGCTGCACCTCGCGCAGGATGAGGACATCGCGCAGCGAGTAGCGCCGTCCCCGGCCGGGTGCCCGGCCGGGCGAGACCAGGCCAAGCCGGTCGTAGGCGCGCAGTGTCTGCGGGTGCAGGCCGGATAGCTGTGCGGCCACGGAGATGACGTACACCGGAGTGTCGTCGGTCAGCTCGAAGTCACTCGGCATGTCATCTCCTCCCCGTCGGATCCTTTCCGCCGGACGCGTTCATCACGGCCGGTCCTTGCGCAGCAGCTGGTCTCTGGGGTCCTCGTCCTTGGTCGCGTCTCTGAATCGCTCCAGCGCCTCACGGGCCTCGTCGGAGAGCTTCGGCGGCACCTGGACATCGACCTTCACCAGCAGGTCGCCCACCGTCCCGTCGGTCCGCCGGACGCCCTTGCCGCGGACCCTGAAGGTACGGCCATTCGGCGTGCCCGGCGGGATCCGGACGTTCACCGGCATTCCCTGGTGCGTCGGAACCCTGATCTCGGCGCCGAGCGCCGCCTCGGTGAAGGTCACCGGGACGGTGACGGTCAGGTTGTGACCGCTCCGGCCGAAGTATGGGTGACCGGCAACGTGCACCCGGACGTACAGGTCACCCGGCGGACCGCTGCGCTCGCCCGGGGCGCCCTTGCCCTTGAGCTTGATTCGCTGGCCGTCGGCGACGCCGGCCGGAATGCGGGCCTGGATAGTCCGGGCGCTCATCGCCCGGCCACTGCCCGAGCAGACCTGGCATGGATCCTCGACGACGAGGCCACGGCCACGGCAGGTCTTGCACGGCTCGGAGAAGGCGAAACTGCCGAGGTTACGGCTCCCCTGGCCGGTCCCTTCACAGTCCGGGCAGACCTTCGGGACGGTCCCGGCCTTGGCGCCGGTGCCCATGCACGCCTTGCACGGACCTTCGTCGGTCAGCCGAAGCGACACGGTCGTGCCTTCGATCGCGTCGCTGAACGACAGCGATGCCTCGGTCTCCACGTCCGCGCCACGCCGCGGTCGGGTCTGCTGGCCGGTTGGCCGGTTGCCGAACACCCCGCCGAGCAGGTCGCCAAGCCGGCCAGCAGACCCGGACGAGCCGAAGATGTCGCGTGGATCGAATCCGCCGAACTGGCCGCCCCCGCCAGCGGGCGTGCGGACGCCGCTGCCGAACAGGGACCTGGCCTCGTCGTACTCCTTGCGCCGCTTGGCGTCCGACAGGACGGTGTAGGCCTCGGAGATCTCCTTGAACCGCTCCTCAGACGCGGCTTCGCCCTTGTTGGCGTCAGGGTGATACTTGCGGGCCAGCTTGCGGTACGACTTCTTGATCTCCTCAGCAGAGGCACCCTTGGAGACACCGAGAGCCTTGTAATAGTCCTTCTCGAGGAAGTCCTTGGTACTCAACAGGCCTCTCCTGGCTGGGGGTTAGTCGGTGTCGTGGGGGGCGTTGCCGCTCTCGGCGGCACCGTCCGGCTCGGCTTGGCCGGTCTCATCATCGTCCTGGCTCCCGCCGGGAACGGCATCGCCAGCGGTCCGCGCTCCGGCTGGATCGGCGGGCTCAGCCACGGCGACCCTGGCCGGACGGATGATCCGCTCGCCGACCTTGTAGCCGGGCTGCAGGATCTGGACGCACGTCGTCTCGGCCACGTCCGGCGAGTAGGAGTGCATCAGCGCCTCGTGGATGTTCGGGTCGAAGGCCTCCCCGACCTCCCCGTAGGTCACCAGTCCCAGCTTGGCCGCAGTGGCCTCGAGCGACTCAGCCACTGACTTGAATCCGCCGGTCAGCTCACCATGCTCCCTGGCTCTGCCGATGTCGTCGAGCACGGGCAGCAGCTCGGCGAGCACGGCGGCCAGACTCTGCTCCCGCACCGCGGCGCGATCGCGCTCGACTCGCTTGCGGTAGTTGGCGTACTCCGCCTGGAGCCGCTGCAGGTCCGCGGTCCGCTCGGCGAGCATGACGGCAATGTCAGATCCGGCCGGTGCGGCGGCCGCATCGGGGCTCGCGGCGCCGTCGCACGGCCGCTGCGGCTGGCCAGGCCCGGTCTGAGCCTGGCCGTCCGCCGCGGTCCCGTGCGACTGAGCAGACCCGGCATTCCCAGCAGCGGCATTCCCGGCGTCGGAGTTCCCGCCAGCATCCTGACGGAAACTGCCTGGCTTGGACACCGCGTGCTTACCCGGCCGGGACTGCCCTGCTCCGGGAGCCTGGCCAGCCGGCGCCGAAGCCGACGAGGTCGTCGTCTCCCGCCGCGGCTGGCCGGTCACCGGATCGATGCGCCTGCGGTCCCTGATCACCGGACCCTGGCTTTGTTCCTCCGAAGCCGACATCAGGCTGCGCCACCTCCCGCGCCGGGCCTGTCGTCCTCCACGATCTCAGCGTCGACGACCTCGTCATCGTGCGTCTCGCCGGCCGCCGAGCCGCCGTCGGCATGCGCACTTGCCTCCTGCTGAGCGTGCGCATAGATCGCGGTGCCCATCTTCTGGCTGGCCTGTGCCGCCTTCTCGGTCGCGGTGCGGATGGCCTCGGTGTCGGTACCCTCAAGCGTCTTCTTCAGCTCATCGATGGAGGACGTGACCTCGGACTTCACGTCGTCGGGAACCTTGGCGGCGTTCTCGGAGAGGAACTTATCCGTGGTGTAGGCAAGGGTTTCGCCGCGGTTGCGGACCTCCGCTTCCTCGCGGCGCTTGCGGTCCTCGTCGGCGTACTTCTCGGCGTCGGCCATCATCCGCTCGATGTCATTCTTGCCAAGCGCCGAGCCGCCCGAGATGGTGACGGACTGCTGCTTGCCGGTGCCGAGGTCCTTGGCCGAGACGTTGACGATGCCGTTGGCGTCGATGTCGAAGGTGACCTCGATCTGCGGGATGCCTCGTGGCGCCGGTGCCAGGCCGGCTAGCTCGAACATGCCGAGCTTCTTGTTGTACGCGGCGATCTCGCGCTCGCCCTGGAAGACCTGGATCTGCACGGATGGCTGGTTGTCGTCGGCCGTCGTGAAGATCTCCGAGCGCTTGGTGGGGATGGTGGTGTTGCGCTCGATCAGTTTGGTGAAGATGCCGCCCTTGGTCTCGATGCCCAGCGACAGTGGCGTGACGTCGAGCAGCAGGACATCCTTGACCTCGCCCTTGAGCACGCCCGCCTGCAGGCAGGCGCCCACGGCCACGACCTCGTCCGGGTTGACGCCCTTGTTCGGCTCCTTGCCGCCGGTCAGCTCCTTGACCAGGTCGACGACGGCCGGCATCCGGGTGGAGCCGCCGACAAGCACGACGTGGTGGATGTCGCTCAGCTTGACCCCGGCGTCCTTGATCACCTGCCGGAACGGGTCCTTGCAGCGGTCGAGCAGGTCCGAGGTCATCTTCTGGAACTCGGCACGGGACAGCTTGGTGTCCAGGTGCAGGGGGCCCTGCTCGGAGTGCGTGATATAGGGCAAGTTGATGCTCGACTCGGTCGAGCTGGACAGCTCGATCTTGGTCTTCTCCGCGGTCTCCCGCAGCCGCTGCAGCGCCATCTTGTCCTGAGCCAGGTCGACGCCGTAGCTGTTCTTGAAGTCCTTGACCAGCCAGTCCACGACCCGCTGATCCCAGTCGTCGCCACCGAGGTGGTTGTCACCGCTGGTCGCCTTCACCTCGACGACACCCTCACCGACCTCGAGCAGCGAGACGTCGAAGGTACCGCCGCCCAGGTCGAAGACCAGGATGGTGGCCTCGCTCTCCTTGTCCAGGTGATAGGCGAGGGCGGCCGAGGTCGGCTCGTTGATGATCCGCAGGACGTTGAGGCCCGCGATCTGGCCGGCTTCCTTGGTAGCCTGCCGCTGCGCGTCGTTGAAGTACGCCGGGACGGTAATGACCGCGTCGGCCACCGTCTCGCCCAGGTACGCCTCCGCGTCCCGCTTGAGCTTCTGCAGGATGAACGCGCTGATCTGCTGCGGGGTGAACTTCTTGTCATCGATCTTGACGGTCCAGTTAGTGCCCATCTGGCGCTTGACCGACCGGATCGTCCGGTCGACGTTGGTCACCGCCTGGCGCTTAGCGACCTCACCGACGAGCACCTCCCCGTTCTTCGCGAACGCGACCACGGACGGAGTAGTCCGCGAGCCTTCCGCGTTCGCGATAACCGTGGGCTCGCCGCCCTCGAGAACGGCGACGACGGAGTTGGTCGTCCCCAGGTCAATGCCTACCGCTCGTGCCATGTGTCAGTCCTTGCGTTGCCGGATGTCCGAAGATTGAGTCTTACTGGCGCAAGTCTGCCATCTCAACGACCCTGGAGTCAAATGAGTTGAGTCAGGTCGACTCAACTTTTTTCGTCTGCGGTCAGACTAGGCACGGCCAGTAGGTCGGCCGTACCTTTCGCTCGTTGATCGCATGGTCCGGCCGGATTGAGTAAGAAATATCCAGCCAGCAGCATTCCCCGGTGACAGCTATCGACAAGTCCGCCCTGACCGCCGAACCTGGGAGCCCGGAGCAGGCGAGCCCAGAGCAAGGGAAGCCGCAGCAGTGACCGACCCCAAGGACATCAGGCGTTTCGCGGCCATATATGGCGAGAACAGGTCCCGGGTCTACGCCTACGCGGTGAGCAAGGCCGGACGCCAACTCGCCGAGGAGATTGTGAGCGAGGCCTTCCTGGTCGCCTGGCGGCGACTCGCCGATGTGCCAGACCCGCCGCTGCCCTGGCTGCTGGCTGTGGCCAGGAATGTCGCATTCAGTCAGCTCCGGGCCGGGCTCAGGGAGCACTCACTGGCCGCGGAGATGCGCGCTTGGACGACGCAGGACGAGCTCACCGTCGGTGACATCGCCGAGGATGTGACTGAACGGATGGCCGTGCTCACCGCACTGGCGTCGCTGGCCGAGCCGGACCGGGAACTGCTGACCCTCGTCGCGTGGCACGGCCTGCAGCCGAGCGCGGCTGCGCAAGTGGTCGGCTGCTCGACGGCTGCGTATTTCGTCCGGCTGCATCGCGCGCGGCGGCGGCTGGCGCGCGCCTTGGACGACCAAGCCGGGGAGACCGGGACAGCCGGGGATGCCAAGACGGTCGGAGTGGCCGGCCATGCCGGACCTCGATCGGCGGTCTTGCATCCCGAAGCGAGGCGGGCCAGATGAACCGCGGCCGCCCGACGCGGCCCATTCGCCGTCACCGCGACGTCATGGAACTGCTGGCCCGGGCACGTCCAGGTCGACTGGACCCAGGCCCTGAACTAGCCGCCCGGTGGCCCGATGCCAGGGCGCTGCGAATGGCCGGGTCCGGCGTTGAACGATCAGGCAGTCACCACCTCCCGGCCGGCCTGCTGGCGCTGCGGAGCCGGATCCGTCCTCGTGGCGCACGGTCAGCGATTCGGCGCGCGCCGCGGCTGTGGGCGGCGGTCTTCTCGGCCATTGCCACCGCTGCGGCCATCGCGATCGTGGTCGCGATCGCTCCCGGCTCGCATTCGCCCGCTCAGCGGCCGGCCCAGAGATCAGGTCACCGGCACCTGCGTCCGGTTCGCGACAGGCCGCTGACCGGCAGATACTGGCATGTCCAGACGCTGCAGGTCCTGATGATCGCGGGCGGTACCCAAACCCACCCGTACGACATCGCGATCCCCGAGAAGTCTGAGCTGTGGCTTTCGCCGCGGGCCGGCCTGCGGGACTGGGCGCTCTGGCAGCAGCTGGGCGCGGTACCAGCGACGCCGGCCGACCGCGTGCAGTGGCGCGCGGCCGGCTCACCGCAGCGCTGGACGTACGGCACCACGGTGCAGACCACCAGCCCGTCGGCGGCGACGGCGGCCTGGGCCGTCGGTCACGGAAAGGTCGGATACATCGAGGGTGACCTGCCGTTCTGGACGCTTCGGCAGTTCAAGGCACTGCCAGCGAACCCAGGCCCGCTGATGCACGTGCTGCGGCAGATAGCGCTGACGCTGCCATCGGCGCGCGATCCTGGGTCCGGCGGTGCCACGGCTGACCAGCTGATCTGGGACGAGGCCATCCAGATTCTGCAGAGCCCGGTCCGCAGCCAGGTGCGGTTGACGGCCGCACTGGTGCTCGCCGAGCTGCCAGGAGTGCGGGCTTTGGGCCTGATGCGTGATCCGCTTGGCCGCGGCGGCTATGGGATCGGCACCGGGCCGAGCGCGCTGGGACAGATCGCTGTGATCGACCCGAGGACCGGATGGCTGCTTGCCATCGAGGATCCTGGGACGCCGGCCGGAGTGACGCCAGGTACGCTGCGGCGGCCCACCGATCTGCGGTGTACCAAGCCGGGGCACTGTATCTACTCGCTGCCGTACTACCAGCGCGTGTACCGGGGCCAGCTCGCCTTCTACACCGCCGTTGTCACGCTGGGCTGGACGAGCTCAGGGCCGCCGCTGGCCACGCCGATCTCACCGAACTCCGTGCTCATCGGTTACTGACGGACGCTGCCAGCCCGGCATGGCCGCGACGGTGCAGATCTTGCCGGACGGTCAGATGTTCGCCTTCGGACCTGATGCCCCGCAATTCACCTCGCTCGACGGGGTGTCCTTCGCGATCAGCGGCTAGCCGGTCGCAGCCGCCCGTCCGTGTGCCCGGCCCGCCATCGCCCTGGCCGGGCATGCGGATCAGCGTCGCACGCGGCTGCCTGGCGCAGCGCAAGTCTCAGCTGGTAGCGGTCGGGCGTGCCGTCGAGCACGCCGCCGGCCGGGTCATCGGCGCCGTCGGCACGCACCACATCGCGGTCTGGCCGCAGGACGTCCCTGATCACCAGCGCGCTGAGCAGCAGCACGGTGCCGAACCGGGCGAGCAGCGCCGCGAAGTAGGGCCCGGTGCCGATCGCGCCCGACGTGTGCGGCCCGGCGACCACGGTTATCAGGTATGCCCAGATGGCGTAGAAATAGCCGATCTCGGCTAGCTGCCAGATCGCGTAGCCAAGCAGCCGGGGCCTGGCCAGCACCACCAGCGGGACCAGCCAGACCACGTACTGCGGTGACCAGACCTTGCTGGTCAGCATGAACGCGGCCACGGTCAGGAAGATCAGCTGCGGCAGTCTGGGCCGGACCGGCGCGGCGAGCGCGAGCAGCGCGATCGCCAGGCAGGCCGCGCTGAACGCAGCGCCGGCCACCAGGTTGAGCGCGTGCACCGACAGGCTGCCGACCGCCGGCCAGTGCTCGGTTTCGAAGAAGTACCAGATCGCTCCCCAGTCGGCTCCCCGGCCCGCGTTGAACCGGTAGAACGTGGCCCAGCCATGCGGTGCCGCGATCGCCACCGGCAGGTTGACGGCCAGCCAGGTCCCGGCCGCCGATCCGGCCGTCACCCAGAATGCGCGCAGCCGTCCGGCCCGCAGGCAGAGCAGGAAGAGCGGTCCAAGGCAGAGCACGGGATAGAACTTGGTCGCCACCGCCAGCCCGAGCGCCAGGCCGGCCAGCCAGTGCCGGCGCGCCGCCCAGGCGGCCAGCGCGAGCATGGTCAGCCCCATCGCGATCAGATCCCAGTTGATGAAAGCGGCCAGGATCAGGGCCGGCGACAGGGCCACTCCCAGCGCGGTCCACCGGCGGGCCCGCCCGGCGCAGTACGCGGTCGCCAGCACCCCTGCAACCAGGAAAACAGCTAGCAGCGTAACGGTGACATCGTAGAACTCCCGTCCCCTGATGCCAGCGTCGGTGATCGGCCGGACAACCCAGGCAACCCCCTGCATGACGGCGCCCATAACGACCGGGTACTCGACCGGATGCTGGAGGTAGGGGACCTGACCGGTGGATAGGCCCTCGCCGTAGTACAACGGATAGATGTCGGTGTAGCAATGGGCCTGGAACTGCTCGACGCCGATGTTCCAGGCGCCTGCCCGGCAGGCCGCTTTGGCGCCGACGGCCAGCAATACGCCCAGCAGGCTGGCTGCGATCAGGATGGCTGCCGAGCCCGCCCGGACGGCAAGCCGGCTCCAGTCCGCGCCTGCCGTTGCCCCCGACCCTGCGGCCCGTCTTGACTCGGCGGCGCGTTTTGACTCGGCGGCGCGTTTTGACTCGGTGGCGCGTCTTGACTCGGCGGTCTGTCTCGAACCTGCGGCCCGCCCAGACCCGGCGGTCTGTCCTGGGCCGGCTGGTACTGCCGAGCTGGATGGACTGACCGGCCGGCCGTCCTCGCGCTCAGGAGCGCCAGGACCTGGTTCATCGTTCATCGTCAGCGCCTTTTCCCGGCGAGATTCACGTAGCTTGTAGATTGCAGTCCGGCCCGGCGACTGCCCGACCGGCTCAGGCTAGCGGCTGCAACAGGTGGTTATGACTCGCTCAGAATTGCCCGGGGCCGCAGTGTCGCCAGCGACGAATGCGGAAGTCACCGAGTCGGTCAGGGCCGATGCCGACCGGCGTCCTCCCGCCGACCTGGTTCCCTGGCTGATCGCGGCTGGAGTCTTCGCCGCATACACCACGATCTCGGTATTCCGTTACCTGCGCCTGCAGCCGACCTCGTGGGACCTGGGCATCTTCACCGAGTATGTCAAGCAGTACGCGCACCTGAGTGCGCCGATCGTGGACGCCCGCGGAGCTGGCCTTAACCTGCTCGGCGATCACTTCCATCCGATCGTGGCGCTGATCGCACCGTTCTTCCGGCTCTTCCCTTCGCCGGTCACCCTGCTGGTAGCCCAGGCGCTGCTCGCCGCGCTGTCGATCATCCCGGTCAGCCGGGCGGCGGCCGACCGGCTGGGGACCGGGGCCGGCCGCGCCATCGGCGCCGCATACGGGTTCTCGTGGGGCCTGCAGCAGATGGTCAACTACGACTTCCACGAGATCGCCTTTGCCGTCCCGCTGCTGGCGTGCTCGCTGTCCGCGCTGGTCCGCGGCCGGATCTCCAGGGCCGTGGTCTGGGCGCTGCCGCTGGTCTTCGTCAAAGAGGATCTGGGGTTCACGGTTGCGGCCATCGGGTTGATCCTGGTCGTCGCTTATCGACAGCGGACGGCGGGGATCGCGCTGGCGTTTTGGGGAATGGCCTGGTCGGTGCTGGCGATCGTCGTGATCATCCCGCACTTCAACGCCGCCCACGTCTATCCGTACTGGTCCAACGGCGGTGAGCTCTCCCCGTCAGGGACCGCGATCTCTTTGGCCGGGATGGTGCACCAGCTGATCGCCTCGCCTGGGGGCAAGCTGCCCACTCTCGCGCTGATCTTGCTGCCCACCGGGTTCATCGCGCTGCGTTCGCCGCTGGTGCTCGTCGCGCTGCCGAGCCTGCTGTTGCGCTTTGTCTCGACCAACAGCGCCTTCTGGGGCACGGGCTGGCATTACAACGCGACCGTGATGCCCGTCGTCTTCGTCGCGGCGATCGACGGAATCGCCAGGATACGGGCCGCCGGCCAGGCCAGCAGGCAGCTGCCTGGCAGGCTCGGGGCGGAACTTCAGCGGTACGGCGCGGCGATGATGCTCGCGGTCTGCGCGGCGCTGGCCTTCCAGTTCCCGCTGGCCAGCCTGTGGAACGGCCAGACCTATCAGCTCGGGCCGCATGTCGCGGCCGCCCGTGCGGCGATGGCTCTGGTGCCAGACGGGGCGACCGTGCAGACCAACATTGACCTGCTCGCGCCGCTCGGGGCCAGGGCCGATGCCTTCTGGCTGGGCAACAGCTCGTACTGGCACGGCAGCAGCGGAAACCCTGCCACCACCTACGTCATCTATGACCAGCAGATCGGTGACCTGCCGCCGCCACCGCATGGCGTGTTCAGCTACATCGAGAGCCTCGATCGCGGCGCGCGGCTCAGCCTTATCTACCACGATGACGGCGTCTATGTCTTCCGCCGGTCCTAGGTCTGCCGATCCGGCCGGAGCCAGCGGTCAGTTCCCGATCGCCAACGCAAGGCAGCCGGCCGAACCGCCTCGCTCGGTCGCCGCGGACCGGCCGCTGGCCGCGAACCGGGTGGGGACTGCGGTGGTGCTTGGTTGCTACCTGCTGGGCGCAATTCTCGTGACGTGGCGGCTGTGGGCCGACCCGGCATCCCGGATGGTGGTCGGCAATCCGCAGGACGCTGACCAGTTCGCCTGGTACCTGCGTTACGCGGCAACGGCGATGGCTGACGGGCGGTTTCCCGCGCTGGTCACGTCGGCGTTTAACGCGCCGCAGGGCGTCAACGTAATGTGGAACACGTCGCTGCTGCTGCCAGCCGTGCTGCTGTCGCCGGTGACCCTCCTCGCCGGGCCGCAGGCCAGCCTGACCATCGTGACCACGGTCGGCTTCGCCGGCTCGGCGGCGAGCCTGTTCTGGGTGCTCCGCCGCTGGCGGGTCAGTCTCGGTGCGGCGGCCCTGGCCGGAGCGGTCTACGGCTTCTCGCCAGCTCTGCTGCACGCTGCGATCGGTCACTACAATCTGCAACTTGCCATCCTGCCGCCGCTGATCGTCGATGCAGGCCTGCGGGTTGTGGTCGGCCGGCCGTCACCCGTCGCCCCGGTCAGCGGTCCGCCCGCTGGCGAGCTGCCGTCCGTCGCCCCGGCTGGCGGGGCGCACTCGGGGCGGGCCCGCTGGCCGTCCCGGCTGCCAGTCGCGGTGCGGGACGGCTGCTGGCTTGGCCTGCTGGTCACCGCGCAGATCTTCACCGGCGAGGAACTGCTGCTGCTCACTGGCTTGGCCGGCCTGGTTGCGGTGGCGGTCCTGGCGGCGAGCTGCCCCCGTGCGGCCGTGCGCCGGACGAAACCGGCCCTGGCCGGCCTCGCGGTGGCAGCGGGAGTCACCCTAGCCTTGGCCGGTCGAGCGCTGTGGGTGCAGTTCCTTGGGCCGCTGACCCAGCACGGCAGCGCGTTCTTGCCGGACTATTTCGTGAACGACGTGAGCGGCTTCGTGACGCCCTCGCGCCAGCAGTTGTTTCACTCCGCGGCGAGCGCCGCGGCCGCCGCCCGCTACCAGGGCGGACCTGCCGAGTACCTGGCGTACCTGGGCTGGCCGCTGATCGTCGCGCTGCTGCTCGTCACGGCTGCCTGCTGGCGCCATCCGGCGGTCCGCGCGGCAGCGCTGACCGTCATCGCGTTTGAGGTCCTCTCTCTCGGTGGTCACCCGCTGGTCAGCGGTGTGTCCCACCCAGGCGTGAACCTGCCGTGGCACTGGCTCGAGAACCTTCCCGTGCTCGGATCGGCACTGCCGACCCGGATGTCCATCGTCGCTGACGGAGCGGCGGCGACCTTGCTCGCGCTGGGCATCGACCTGGCACGAAAGCGGCTAGCCGGGATCCGCAGCGGCCGCTGGCCGGCGGCGGTCACCGCGGTAGCTGTGCTCGCTTGCCTGCCGCTGGTGCCCCGGCCGCTCGCGTCGGCCGAGGTGACTCCGCTCCCGGCAGGCTGGTCGGCCGCGATCAGCGCGCTGCGCCTGGCGCCAGGCGCCCGGGTCCTGGTCGTGCCTGTCCCCACCCCGAACCTCACCCTGGCGATGCGCTGGCAGGCCGACACCGGTCATCCGGACGCACTGATCGGCGGCTACTTCACTGGGCCGGCCTGGAACGGTCATGCGTACATCGGCGGCAACGGCGTCACAGCCACAGCGCGCTACCTGAACCAGCTCTGGTTCGCTGGACTGCCGCCGGGCGGCCAGAGCGCGGCCGCGGCGGCCGGCGCCGGTCTCGCGCCGCCGGGTACCGCTCCGACACCGTCGGCGGTCCGCGCCGATCTCACCGCCTGGCGGCCCGCCGCGGTGCTGGCGGTGACCACCCCGGACTCCCCGCTCGGACGCTACCTGCGCCACCTGTTCGGCCCGCCGACGACCCAGTCAGGGACCGTCATGGGCTGGCGTTTGTAGCAGGCCCGCTCCACCTGGCCTCGATGACGGTCATGATCACGCCCGAGTTACCCGTTATGTGGCTGTGCAATCGATGCCATGTGCGCTCGCCCAGGCCAGCGGCAGCCGAGCGGGCCACGTTACGCTGGCAGCGGCATAGCGCGCCTGACGCCGCCTGGCCCGACGCCGCACTGGAGGTCCCTGTGGCCCTGCGCATCATCATCGGCCTAGCGCTGACCGTGATCGCGTTCGCGATCGCGGGCCGGCGCCTCTGGTGGCTGTACCGGCTCGCGACCAGCGGCCAGCCTGCCCCGGAGCGGATCACGGCGCTCAGGGAGCATCCGGGCCGCGGCGCCGAGGCCGAGGTCACTGAGGTGCTCGGCCAGCGCAAGCTGCTGCAGTGGACGGTCCCCGGCATCGCGCACTTCATGACGTTCTGGGGCTTCACCATCTTGCTCCTGACTCTGATCGAGGCCTACGGCGACCTGTTCAGCAAGACATTCGCGATCCCCGGCATCGGCCACTGGGCATGGATCGGCTTCCTCGAAGACCTGGTCGCCGTCGCCGTCCTGGTCGGCATCGCCACCTTCGCCGTGATCAGGCTGCGCAGCGATCCGAAGCGTGAGGGCCGCAAGTCCCGCTTCGCCGGTTCGCACACTGGCGCCGCATGGCTCGTTCTGCTGCTGATCTTCCTGGTGATCGCCACGCTACTGGTGTCCCGCGGGGCCCAGATCGACACCGGTGACTTCCCGTACGCCCACGGGGCGTTCGCGTCGCAGATCGTCGGCCACTGGCTGGCGCCGCTGGGCCACGGCGCCGACTCCGGGATCGAGACCGGCTTCGTCCTGGCCCAGCTTGCCGTCATACTCGGCTTCCTGATCCTGGTTACCTACTCCAAGCACCTGCACATCTTTCTCGCGCCGCTAAACGTGCTGTTCTCGCGCCGCCCGAACGGCCTGCGCGCCCTGCAGCCGATGCGGTCCGGCGGCCAGGTGCTCAACTTCGAGGAGGCCGACCCGGACACCGACGTGTTCGGCCTCGGCAAGATCGAGGATCTGAGCTGGAAGGGCATGCTCGACCTGGGCACCTGCACCGAGTGCGGCCGGTGCCAGTCGCAATGCCCGGCCTGGGCGACCGGCAAGCCGCTTTCGCCCAAGATGCTCATCCTTGACCTGCGCGATCACGCATTCGCCAAGGCGCCGTACCTGCTGGCCTCGTCCGACCAGGCCAGGGAGCAGCTGCCCGATGCCGTCAAGCAAGAGGCGCAACGGCCCCTCGTGGGCAGTGCCGACGCGAATGGCGTGATCGATCCCGACGTGCTCTGGTCCTGCACCAACTGCGGGGCGTGCGTGCAGGAATGCCCGGTCGACATCGAGCACATCGACCACATCACCGGGATGCGCAGGCACCAGGTGCTGATCGAGTCCGAGTTCCCCGCCGAGGCGGCCGGGATGCTCAAGAACCTGGAGAACAAGGGCGACCCGTGGGGGATGGGATCGTCGAAGCGGACCGAATGGATCACCGAGCTTGACTTCGATGTGCCGGTCGTCGACGGGGCGATCGGAGCCGATGTGGAATACCTGTTCTGGGTGGGCTGCGCCGGCGCGCTTGAGGACCGGGCCAAGAAGACGACCAAGGCGATCGCACGGCTGTTGCACACCGCAGGGGTGTCGTTCGCCGTGCTCGGCCCTGGTGAGACCTGCACCGGCGACCCGGCCAGGCGGATGGGCAACGAGTTCGTCTTCTCGATGCAGGCCCAGCAGAACATCGAGACCCTGAACGAGGCCGGAGTCCGCAAGATCATCGCGAGCTGCCCGCACTGTTTCAACACGATCGCCAACGAGTACCCGCAGCTGGGCGGGAACTACGAGGTGATTCATCACACCCAGCTGCTGGCTCAGCTGGTACGCGACGGCAAGCTGACTCCGGTGACCCCGATCGAGGAGAAGATCACGTACCACGACCCGTGCTTCCTCGGTCGGCACAACAAGGTATTCACCCCGCCGCGAGAGATCATGGAGCGGGTTCCGGGCGTGCAGGCGCAGGAGATGCACCGGTGCAAGGAGCGCGGGTTCTGCTGCGGAGCTGGCGGGGCCAGGATGTGGATGGAAGAGCGGATCGGCAAGCGGATCAACACTGAGCGGATCGACGAGGCGCTCGGCACGAATCCGGACACCATCTCCACTGGGTGCCCGTTCTGCCTGGTCATGCTCGGCGACGCGATCAGTGCCAAGAAGAGCTCAGGTGAGGCGAAGGAGTCACTTGAGGTGGTCGACGTCGCCCAGCTGCTGGCCAGATCCGTCGCGTTGCCCGCGCCGGCGGGCCAGGACGGGCCGGGTCCGGCTTGAGGCTGGCCGATGAGCTCGCGGCACACCGACGGTTCGGAGTGGGCCGGTGGCGTGGAGCGGGCCGGTGGTTCGGCGTGGGCCGGTGTCTTCGGGCGGGTCAATGAGTTCGCGCCGGGCCGAGTCGTTTAGCGACGGCGTCTTCGCGGTCGCTATCACAGTCCTGGTCTTCAACCTGCTGTCGATCGCGCGGCCGGACCAGGTGGTCAGCTACCACCTACTGTTGATCGCCTGGCCGCAGTATGCCGCCTACGTGGTCAGCTTCCTGACGATCGGCATCATGTGGCTCAACCATCACACGATGCTGTCGCATGTATCCAGGGTCGACCGGGTCACGCTGGTGATCAACACCTTCCTGCTGATGGGTGTGGTTGCCGTGCCGTTCCCGACCGCGCTGATCGCCGACAACCTCGCGGCGACCGCCCGGGCGAACGTCCCGGCCAGCACCGCGGCCGGGGCCCAGGTAGCGACCGTGGTCTACGGGCTGGTCATGATCGCGATCTCGATCGGCTTCTCGGGCATGTGGCTGTATCTCGCAGCTCATCAGGAGTCACTGGCTGCCAGGCCAATCCGGCCGCCGCGGCAGGCCACGGTGCGGTTCAGCGCGGGACTGCTCGGATACATCATTGCCACGTTGATTGCCGCTTTCGTCTCGCCCGGCGTGGCGCTGGCGATGTACGGCCTGATCGCCGTGTACTACCTGTTTGAGCACTTGCCGGATTCGGCCGAGGCGGCTGACGCCGAGGAGAGCGATCTTGCCGGGGCCGAGTCGGACGGGGGCTGAGGCTGGACGGGGGAGGCGGCCGGAGACTGGGGCTGGACGAGGCTGAGGCAGACGGCGGCTGCGACTGACCGGGCTGACGCCGCGACCGCCTGACCTAAGAGCTCCTAACAGAATGCGAGGTTGGTCAGGCGGCGCCAGCAGATGATGGTGCGGCTTGACAGCGACACCATCGTCTGTAACGTTGTCCTATGACTATAGATAAACCGGTCAACGGAGCGGCCAGCGGCGGAGCTGGCGCCTCGCCGCCCGGCGCGCACGGCGGCGGAGACCGGGGCACGCCACCGCCCGGGTCCGCGTCGCCGATCGAGTTCCGACTCGACCACGCCTCCGGCGTACCGACCTACCTGCAGCTCGTCCAGCAGGTCGAGCACGCGCTGCGGCTCGGGTACCTCACGCCCGGCGACCAGCTGCCCAAGGTCAGGGATGTGGTCGCCTCGCTGGCTATCAACCCGAACACGGTGCTCAAGGCCTACCGCGAGCTGGATACCAAGGGCCTGGCGGCCGGCCGGCCCGGCCAGGGCACGTTCGTCCGGGCCACGCTCAGCCAGGTCGCGCTGCCCGAGCTGGCCGGGCTGCGCCGCTCCCTGCTCGGCTGGCTTGCCGATGCCGACGCGGCGGGGCTGGACGGGGACGGGATCGTTGCAGTGTTCGCCAGCGTGCTGCGGGAATTCCGGGACCGCCGTGGCGGCTCCGGCGACCGCCGTGGTGCGGCAGGTGGCGAAACGAAGGGCGTGGCATGAACGTCATCGAAGCCAGCGGCCTGGGCAAGCGGTACGGCAGCACCTGGGCGCTGCGCGAGTGCACGCTGGCGATTCCCGCCGGGCACGTGGCCGCGCTGGTCGGCCCGAACGGCGCCGGCAAGACCACCCTGCTGAACCTGGCGGTCGGCCTGGCGGCGCCGACCGCGGGCAGCGTCACCGTGCTCGGCGGCCGGCCGGCCGGGTCACCGGCCGCGCTGGACGGCATCGCGTTCGTCGCCCAGGACGCGCCGCTGTACAAGAACCTGTCCGCCGCCGACATGCTGCACCTGACCCGCAACCTGAACCGGCGCTTCGACCAGCGCTATGCCCAGGCCCGGCTGGGCGAGCTGGGCGTCCCGCTGAAGCAGAAGGCCGGCCAGCTGTCCGGCGGCCAGCAGGCGCAGCTCGCGCTGACCCTGGCGCTGGCCAGGCGGCCGCGGCTGCTTGTGCTGGATGAGCCGATGGCGATGCTCGACCCGCTGGCCCGGCACGACTTCATGGCCACGGTGATGGCCGCGGTGGCGGGCGACGGCGTGTCGGTGGTGCTGTCTTCGCACGTGCTGGCCGAGCTCGAGCGGGTGGCCGACTACCTCATCCTGCTGTCGCGGGGCAGTGTCCAGGTGGCCGGCGAGGTCGACGACCTGCTCGCCTGCCACCGCGTGTTGACCGGCCCGGCCGCCGAAGCCGCCCGATGCGCCGAGCGGCTGTGCGTGGTGCACGCCCGGCGCGGCGGGGCGCAGGCCCACCTGCTGGTCAGAACGAATGGTACGACCGACCCGGTGCCGTCGCGATGGGAGGCGCATCCGGTCAGCCTGGAAGAACTCACCCTGGCCTACCTGCGCGAGCCGGGCGCCGCGGCGCTGCCCGGCCCGGCGCGCGCTGGGGACGCCAAGCCCGCGGAGGTGAACTAATGACCACACTGACCGTGCCCGCGCAGCCGGGACAGGACGAAGGCCTGCGGCCGGTGCCGTGGCGCGCAATGGCGTGGGTTACCTGGCGGCAGCATCGGCTCGCGCTGTTCGGCGTGGCCGCGCTGTTCGGCGTGGCGGCCGTTTACCTGCTGATCGCGGGCCTGCAGATGCGCCATGCCTATGCCGCCGTGGCCGCCTGCCGCCCGGCAGGATCAGCTATCTGCCGGCAGGTCAGCCGGCAACTTCCTGGGCACCTACGCGCCCGGCGTGGGGTACGCTCTCGGGCTGTTGCAGGTGATCCCGGCGCTGATTGGGGCCTTCGCCGGCGCGCCGGTGCTCGCCAGGGAACTAGAAACCGGCACCTTCCGCTACGCCTGGACCCAGGGATTCGGGCGGGCACGGTGGACCGTCGCCAAGCTGGCGCCGCTCGCGGTCGCGGTCGCGGTCACGGCCGGAGCGTTCAGCGTGCTCGTTTCCTGGTACATCAATCCGATCTTCGGCGCGGGAGACAACAATGGCCCGCTGTATCCCACCATCTTCGACTTGCGCGGGGTCGCCCTCGCCGCCTGGACGCTAGCGGCGTTTGCGATCGGCGCCCTGGCTGGCATTCTGATCCGCCGGGTCATCCCCGCGATGTTCGCCACCTTTGCCGTGTGGGCCGGCCTCGCCTTTGCGACCGGGTGGTTCCTGCGCCGGCACTACGAGGCGCCGCTGATCACCACTAGCCCCAACGTGCCTCATCCCGCGTGGATGATCAGCCAGTCGTGGACCCGGGGCGGCCAGCCGGCTAGCCTGTCCATGATCAACCAGACCCTCCGTCCGGTCGACGTCCAGGCGGTCACGCCCGGATTGTTCCAACCCGGGCCCGCGACCCCGGCCAACCTCGGCGACCCTGTGCAGTACCTCATCCAGCACGGCTACACGTTGCTGACGACCTATCAACCCGACAGCCGGTTCTGGCCATTCCAGTGGATCGAGGGGAGCTGGCTGCTCGCGCTCTCCCTGCTCCTGATCGCCGCGACCGTCTGGCTGGTCCGCCGCCGCGCGGCCTGAACCAGGCGAACCACCGTACCGATGACCGTGGCAACCAGGCCTCCTTACGCACCCTGAGGAACCAAATGGTCACTCTGCCAGGGGTTCTAAGCCCAAAGGCAGCTGAGCTGCCGGCTCATGACGCGGTGGCCTGGGCGGTGCGGGCAGGCAGCCAGATGCGTACCCGGGTGCCGTGGCCGAGCCAGGATTCCAGCGTCGCCTGGCCGCCGTGAGCGTTCGCGATCGCCTGCACGATCGACAGGCCGAGCCCGCTGCCTCCGCCGCCTGAGTAGTCCGGGCCGGCCGAGCCGCTTGCAGCACCGCCGTCGCCCTGGCCGGTCAGCCCGCCGGCCTCGGCGCTGCCTGAACCACCTGAGCCGCCCACGATCGAGCCGCCCGAAGCCGTGGCGGCCGGGGCGCCACCGCTGCGTGGGCCAGAGGCTGCGTCGGCGGTTCCTTCGGCTCTGCTCGTGCTGGCTGAGGCCGGGCCTGCTGTCCGGCTCGGGCTGGCTGAGGCCGGGCCGCCGTTGAAGCCGCGCAGGCTTGGCACTCCCTCAGCGCGCTCCGCGGCGCGGTGGAACCGGTCGAACGCTCGCGCGGCGTCCTCCGCTGACATGCCTGGGCCGGAGTCGGCGACCTCGATCAGCACGCCGCCCTGCACCGGGCCAAGCCGGACCGCAACCGGCGCGGACCTCGGCGTGTGCGCTCTCACGTTGGCCAGCAGGTTGGCCAGCACCTGCCGGATCCGTCGTTCATCGACAACAGCGATTAGCCGAGGTGGTGCCTGGGCGCTGATTGGGCGGTCAGGTTCCACGGCCATCGCGTCGGCGACCGCATCGCGTACCACTGTTGCCAGATCGGTCTCGGTCAGGTCAAGTGACGAGGTCCGGTCCAGCCTGGCCAGTTCGAGCAACTCGGCGACGAGCGTGGACATTCGCTGCGCCTCCTGCTCAATCCGGCGCATCGCGCCAGGTAGCTGGTCAGGGCCAAGCGCGCCCTGGCGGTAGAGCTCGGCATAGCCGCGAATCGTGGTCAGCGGGGTGCGCAGCTCGTGCGAGGCGTCGGCGGCGAACTCGCGCACCTTCCGCTCCGAATTCAGCCGCGCACCGAAGGCCTGCTGAATCCGGTCGAGCATGGTATTGATCGCGGCTCCGAGCCTGCCGACGTCGGTCTCATCGCCCGCTTCGGCCATCCGCTCGGTCAGATCGCCTCGCGCGGTAATGTCGTTTGCCGTCCTGGCCATCCGGCCCAGTGGCTCTAGCCCTCGGCCGATCAGCCACTGGCCGCTGATGGCAAGCAGGGCGATCAGTGCACCGCCGGTGATCAGCTCGGTCAGGATCAGTCCGCGCAACTGTCTGGTCAGGGCGCTGGCGGGCTCGGCGACAACGAGGACGCTTGGTGCGCGCGGCGTGTTCTCGGTGGCGGGTATCAGCCGGGCGGCAGCTTCGAGCTGAGGACTGAGCAGTCCGGTCGGCTTGATGCCGAACAACTGATCGCGATAGCCAAGCCGGATGACCTCAGCTCCGCTCATCTGCCGGACCGCTGTGGCAAGAGCGCGAGTGGCCAGCGTGTTCGCGGTGAGCGGCTGCACGGTATAGGGAGCGAAGGTCACTTCGACGGCGGACACTCCGCCGGCTTCTCCGGACGATGTCGGCCGGGCTGCGATTGCTTTCGGCCAGGATGACGGCGTCGAACTGCGCCTTCAGGTTGCCTCTGAACACCGCAATGCTGATCACGCCCATGATCAGCAGGAAGAACGCCGTGACGGCGATCTGCAGGACGAGCAGGCGGGTGCGCAGCGACCAGCCGCGGGACCCGTTCATCCTCCCGGCCCCGGCCGTCACGCGCCCTGGGCCTCGTGCGGCTGGCCGGGATGCTGCGCCTGGTGGGCCCCGGCTGACTCGGGCAGCCGCAGGCTGTAGCCCACGCCACGCTGGGTGTGGATCAGCGGCGGCCCCAGCGGATCGAGCTTGCGCCTCAGGTAGCTGACGTAGGTCTCCACGATCTGTGACTCGCCGGCGTAGTCCCAGCCCCAGACGTTCTCCAGCAGCTGTGCCCTGGTCAGCACCCGGCCTGGGTGCCGCATCAGGTAGGCGAGCAGCCGGAACTCTGTCGGCGACAGCTCGACGGGAACGCCTGCCCGGTGCACCGTCCACCGGGCCTCGTCAAGTTCGAGATCGCCGGCCCTGAGCGCGTCGCTGCGGTCCCCGGCTTGCTCTGGCTGCGCTGACCTCGACGCACGCCGCAGCACCGCGCGAACCCTGGCAACCAGCGCCTCGACGGAAAACGGCTTGGTGACGTAGTCATCACCGCCGATCGCCAGCCCGGTGACGGTATCCGATGAGGTGTCCCGCGCGGTCAGGAAGATCACCGGCACCTCGTTGCCAGCGGCCCGCAGCCTGCGGCAGACCTCGAAGCCGTCGAGGTCAGGCAGCATGACGTCAAGCACGATCAGATCTGGCTGGACCGCGTCGGCCTGGCGCAGCGCCTCCTGGCCGTTGCTTGCCGTGCTGACGGCACAGCCGTGGAATTTCAGCGCGACCTGGACCAGTTCGCGAATGTTCGGCTCGTCGTCCACGACGAGCACGCGCGGGATGCGCTCTTCGTCGGTCATGGTTGCTTGAGGCTCACAGTTCGTCGGGCGGGAGACGGCAATGGCCCCCCTTGGGCAGGAGCGTACGGGATGCGGCCCGAGGCGCCGACAGCTCGCGGGTTCGGCGACGAGCTGCCGGCGCTGAGGCCGCGGTCAGAACACCCGCCTGCGGGTGACTTCCACGCTACCGGCGGATCAGGATGATCCGGGCGTCGTCGGCGGAGCCGACGACCGGGCCGGCCACGAAGACGCGGTCGCCGGTGGCCAGCGCGCTAGCGTCGGTTCGCTGCCCGGCGTGGAAGATCACGGTCTTGGTGATCAGATCCCAGGTCCAGGTGGTGCCATCGGCGGCCTTGACGACGATCGCGCTGCCTGACACGGACTGGATCACGCCGCGCTCGAATGCGATCGTCCGAGTGCCGGTCTTGGTCTTGAAGGTGATCTGCCCGTGCATCCCGCCGAGCCACCGGAGGTCCCGCACGAAGCGTCGCACGCAGGACCGCCACTTGCCCAGCGCGGCGTCCGGGTGACCATTGGCCTTCAGGGACCTGGCGACCGCCGCACAGTGGCGCAGGCCGCTCGCCGGTATCTGCCCGCCAGCCGGATCGGTGGAGAGTACGGCCGCACTGGCAGCTGCCGGGGTGCCGAATAGGTCGGCGATCGCGCCGGCCTGGCTGGTGTTCCCTGACTGGGAGTAGCCGGTAAGCGTGGTGGCCGAGCCAGCGTCGGCCAGGTGCACGCCGAGCACGGCGCCACCGCCGATCAGCAGCGCAGCAGCCGCGATGCCGGCCGCCCAGCGGAAGGACCTGCCGGGTCCGCCACGCCGGGAGCGCCACCCATTCTGGTCATCGAGATGGTCGGCCGCAGCGCCAGGTCCCTCGCCCGGGCCGAAACTGTAAGGCTGGGTGTGGTCCTCGAAGCCGCCGCCTGGCGTTGAATACATGTTGTCCATGCGGGCCACAGTGCCAGCCTGGCCTGGGACATCGGCAGGCAGACCCTGAGATTTGACTGAGAACCACTGCTGAAGAGGCTGGTAACGTGCGCCGATTCGGCGATCCCGGCCGCTCGGCTGGCTACATCCGCTCGGGTACCGGGATGCCGAGCAGGTCGAGTCCGGTCAGGAGGACCCGCAGAGTCAGGGCGGCCAGCGCCAGCCTCGAACTCCGGACCGACCGATCCTGCGCCTTCAGCACCGGGCACTGCTCGTAGAAGGTGGTGAAATCGCTGGCCGTCTCGAACAGGAACGCTGCGAGCTTATGCGGCTCGGCTGTCTGTGCCGTCTCGGCGACCGCGGTCCCGAAGCCCAGCAGTCGCAGTGCCAGCGCCCGCTCGGCCGGCTCGCTGAGCGTGATCGGCCCAGTCGCGTCGGCGGGCCGCAGGTCGGCCCGCTGGAAGATCGACCGGATCCGCGCCGTCGCGTACTGCAGGTAGGGTCCGGTATTGCCGGTCAGCGCGAGCAGCCGATCGAAGTCCAGTACGTAGCTCGAACTCCGTGCGACCGACAGATCGCCGTACTTCAGCGCGCCGATGCCGACGGCCTCGGCAATCTGACCTCGCTGCTCCGGCTCGTCATACCGGTCCTTGATGACCTCCTCGGCCCGCTCCACGGCCTCGTTGATGAGGTCGACGAGCTTGACCTGCTCGCCGCTGCGAGTCTGCAGCCGCTGGCCGCCAAGGCCGGTCATCAGGCCGATGACCGCGTGCTCGGCGCTGGCCGCATCGGTTAGCCAGCCCGCCTGCCTGGCCACGGCGAACACCATCTCCAGGTGCTGGTGCTGCTCTGAGCCGACCACGTAGATGATCCGGCTAGCGCCCAGGTCAAGCAGCCGGTACCTGATCGCCGCCATATCCGTGCTGGCGTAGCCGTAGCCGCCGTCGCTCTTGCGGAGCATGACGGGCACTGGCCTGCCGCCACGCCCGGTGAACCCCGGCGGGAACGCGCACAGCGCGCCGTCGCTGATCACGGCGATGCCCTTGGCCTCCAGCTCCGCGCACACGTCGGCGAGCATCGGGTTATAGAAGCTCTCCGGGTCCATGTCGGCGTCGGTCAGTGTGATGTCGAGCCGGTCGTAGACCCGGCGCAGGTATGCCATCGATTCGGCCACGAGCATCCGCCACAGCCGGAGCGCTTGCTCGTCGCCGGCCTGCAACTGGACCACCCGCTGCCTGGACCTGTGGGCGAACGAGGGGTCGGCATCGAACTTCACCCTGGCTGCCTGGTAGAAGGCGGTGAACTCGCCGGTGGCGAGCTGCTCGCTGGTAGCCCGCTCGCCGACGTCGATCGCGTGCTCGATCAGCATGCCGAACTGGGTGCCCCAGTCACCCAGATGCGCGGCGCGGATGACGGTGTGACCCAGGTGCTCAAGGACTCGTACCACGGCATCGCCGACGGCGGTCGCGCGCAAGTGACCTGCGTGCAACTCCTTGGCCACGTTGGGCCCGGAGTAGTCGACGACCACGCGCCGGGCCGGCTCCGCCCTGGTGACTCCCAGTCGCGGGTCGCTCAGCTGGCTAGTGGCCTGATCGCCGATCCAGTTGTCGCGCAGCGTCAGGTTGATGAAACCAGGACCGCTGACCTCGGCCCGCTCGCACATGACCGCGTTACCGAGATGACCGGCCAGCCGCTCGGCCACCTCGCGGGGCGGCAGGTGCAGGCGCTTGCTCAGCGCCAGCGCGACGTTGGCCTGGAAGTCGGCGAATGACGATGGCCTGATGAGCGGATCGGCTCCGGCGTATTCGGCGCCGAATTCGGCGGCAAGCGCGGCGCTCACCTGGGCCGCGAGGGCAGCCTGTAGATCAGCCATGGCTGCAGCCTATCGGCCGCGGGCAACGCGTTATCGCGGTAAGCAGCTGACCTGGCCTGCTGTGCGGATGCGCAACCGGGATCGCCGGGCGCACACCACGCAGATCTCCTGCCGTCCTCGCTCAGGTCCGGCGCAGGAAGCCGGGTCGGTGCGGGCCGAGCCGCTCGCCGATCTTCTCCGTAATCCGGCCGGTGCTCAGGTCGGCGGCGAGGCGGCAGGCGGCCTTGGCGCCGCGGGCCGTCACCGCGCCGTGGGCGATCACCACGGTGCCCTCAAGGCCGATCAGCGCGGCACCGCCATAGGTCTCCGGATCGTTCCGTTCCCGTAGCTGATGGAGCGCTCGGCGCTGCAGCAGGGTGCCGACCCTGGCGGCACGGGAGCCGCCAAGCGCCGACCTGAGCTGCTCTGCCGCGAACGCCGCGGTGCCCTCCATCGCTTTCAGCGCCACGTTCCCGGCGAAGCCGTCGGCCACGATCACGTCGACCTTGCCGGCCAGCAGGTCACATCCCTCGACGTTGCCGACGAAGCTGATCGGCACCGCACCGTGCTGAGCCTCGGCGCTGAGCAGCTCGTGTGCTCGCCTGGTCAGCTTGTTGCCCTTGGCTGGTTCGGTCCCGATGGACAGCAGACCCACCCTGGGCATGGTGATCCCGAACGCGACCTCCGCGTATGCCGCACCGAGCTGGGCGAACTGCACCAGCGTCTCTGGCTTCGGATCGGCGATCGCGCCGGCGTCGATCAGCAGGGTCGGGGTGGGCCGGGTCGGCAGCACGGCAGCCAGCCCGGGGCGCGCGACACCTGGCAGGTTCCGCAGCCGCAGCCGCGCGGTCGCCACGATCGCGGCGGTGGATCCGGCTGACATGACAGCGGTCGCCTGCCCTAGATGGACCAGCTGGCAGGCCACAGCGATACTCGACCTCGGCCGCCGCCAGCTGGCCAGTGCCCCCTCGTCCATGGCCAGGGACTCCTCCGCGGTCACCAGCCGGATCTGTCCGAGAACGCCGTGCTCGGACAGCAGCGGACGAACCTGGCCGGGGCGGCCGATCAGCACGATGCCGGTGCCCCATTCGCGAAAGGCCTCGACCGCGCCTGCCACGATCTCCTCAGGAGCGTGATCGCCGCCCATCGCGTCCACGGCGACCACCGGGCGCCGCCCGTCGACCCGGCTGTGCGGACGGGCCGCGTTCAGCCGGACAGCCGGGCCAGCGTCCAGATCGGTTGACGTTTGCTCTCCGGTTGTTTCCTAGATCGGGGTGAATGGCACTGCTTGCCGTCACGCTGGTGCCTGCGAGGCCTCCGGCTGCTGGATGGCCTCGCCAGGCGCGGGACTGGCCGGGACGGTAACCTGCCTGATCGCCAGGCAGCTGAGCGCGGCGACGCTGAGCACGGTGATCGGCAGGATCATCGTCTGGTGCATCGCGTTCACGAAGCCCAGAGAGAACACCTCACGGCCGAGTTGCTCGATCTGGGTTATCAGGGATGGCGGCGTTCCGGCCGGCAGCTTGATATTGCCCTGGCCAGCCCCGACCTGGATGCCGCGCTGCGCCGCCTTGGCGAATCCGGTCACGAAGGACCCGCGGGCCTGGGCCGGCAGGGTCGCGGCTCGCAGCCTGGCTTCAGCCGGCAGCGCGGCGGCTAGCCGGTTCTGCAGCAGCGCTCCCACCGCGGCGGTGCCGATGACCGCGCCGACCTGCCGAACCGTATTCAGCATCCCCGAGGCGGCGCCTGCCATCATCGGCTGCACGCTGCGCATCGCTACGGTCGTCATCGGAGCGAAGGTGCAGCCCATGCCGAAACCGGCCACGGCCAGGCCCGGCACGAAGTCCTGCCAGGTAGACGTGGTCGAGGCAATGCCCATGGTCCAGCCCATGCCGGCCGCGAAAAATGCCAGGCCGGCGAACAGGATGTACTTGCCGCCGATCCGGTCGGTCATCCGGCCGGCCACCGGTGCCACGAACATGGAGACCAGCGAGGCAGGCGCCATGGTCAGGCCAGCCTTCAGCGCCGAGAAGCCAAGCGCGGACTGCAGGTAGATGGTGAACGGCAGGAAGATGCCCATCATGCCGATGGTGACGGCACCGGACACCCAGTTCATCAATGCGAAGTTCCGGCCGCGGAACAGCGAGAACGGGACCAGCGGCTCGCGATCCTGGGTGCGCGCCTGGACCAGCAGGAAGATGGCAAGCAGCACCACGCCAGCGCCGATTACCAGCGGGATCGAGATGAAGGAGGTGATAGTCCCCCAGTTGTAGCGCTGACCCTCCACCAGGCCGTAGCAGATGGCCAGCAGCGCGGCGCTGGCCAGCAGCACGCCAGGGACATCGAGCCGGTGCTCGCGGCCGGTGCGCAGATCCGGGATCCACAGCACGCTCAGCACGATCACGAGGGCGCCGATCGGCACGTTGATGAAGAAGATGAACCGCCAGTCGAAGGCGGTGACCAGCAGGCCGCCCAGGGTCGGTCCGGCGATCGTCGCCACCCCGGCCACCGCGCCCCAGATGCCGAACGCGGCGCCGCGGCGCTCTGGCGGGAACACCATGGTCAAGATGGCCAGCGTCTGCGGCATCAGCAGCGCCGCGCCGACTCCCTGCACCGCGCGGAACGCGATCAGCCAGCTGACCGTCGGCGAGAAGCCGCAGGCCGCGGACGCCAGGGTGAACAGCGCCACACCGTAGATGAACAGCTTGCGCTGACCGCGCAGGTCGCCAAGCCGCCCGGCGGTGATCAGCAGCACGGCCAGGACCAATGCGTAGGAGTTGATCACCCACAGGACGCCGTCCAGCGACGCGTGCAGCTTCGTGATCATGTTGGGGATCGCGATGTTCACGATCGTCAGGTCGAGCAGGGTCATGAAGAACCCGAGCGAGACGACGATCAGGACCACCCATGGTCTGCCGCGGTACTTACTCACGATGCCCAACCTTCCCTGGCTGCTGCGCATGGGCCCGGCTCGACCCGATCAGGTCTGCTCGTGCTGCAGCGTCCTGCCGGACCATCGCTATTCCCGGATCCGGACACTTGGCGCGACTTTCGGCACGTCCGCCCCGCCGTGTGGCGTGATTGCGTGCCGATCCGGGTCGGTGCCTCGGTCGCCCAGCTTGAGCCACCTCATTCGATGCTAGGCCAAGGTTCTGACAACGCGGTGCCAGCGCCCCCGGCTCCGGTCCGCTACGAGGCCAGCCGGGCGGCGGTAGCGGCGATCGTCGCGTAGGACATGGTGAAGGTGCCGCCTGCCGCGTCGACGGCGGCGCCGAGGCCGTCGAGGAGTTCCTGCTGGATGGCCTCGGGGCAGCGGGTGAAGCCGCCGGTGGTCGGGACCAGGTCGAGCCACTCGTCCCTGGTGTAGGGCCGCTCCCAGTAAGACAGCCATTCCTCAGGCTCGCCGAACGCCCCCGCCTGCCGGATCACGTCGGCCACCCTCGCGCACCCGGCCCGGTAGGCGTCGATGGCGGGCCTCGCCCAGAAGCCGCCGGACGGCGAGTCCGGGAGTACCCGGCGGAAGACCTCGGCGAAGGCCTCGCGCAAGTTCTTCGGCGGGTCGAAGGCGTTCCAGAACACCGCCAGCCGGCCGCCTGGGCGCAGCACCGCGGCGGCCTTCGCCGCGCCCGCGACCGGGTCCACCCAGTGCCAGGCCTGTGCGGCGATGACCGCGTCGAACGTGCGGCCGGCCGGGTCCCAGTCCTCGAACTTCGCGACCTCCGTCTCTGTCCCGCCCTGCCTGGCCAGCTCGGCCATCCGCGGGTCGGGATCCACGCCGAGCACCCGGCAGCCGGCCGCGGCGAACAGCCGGGCGGAGATGCCGGTGCCGCACCCGACGTCGAGGACGTCGCGTCCCGGGCTGGCGGCGATGATGCGGTCCACCAGGTCGGCGGGATAGCTGGGCCTGACCCGGTCGTAGCGGCCGGCGTCGGCACCGAACCCCTCGGCGACCTGCCGCTGGAGATGCGATGCCTGCGTCCGGTCGTAGCCGCCGGTGCCGGTCTGCGCGGTTCCCTCAGGTTCTGACGGTAGAGTGGGCACGCGCCCACGATAAATGGGCGCACGCCCATTTATCGATGCGTTCGCGGACGGTGAAGGAAGGGCGGCCGACCAGTGCCGACAGGGGTGGCCATCCGCGACCCGCGCGGGCAGCTCTTCGACGCCGCAGAGCGCGTCCTGCTCCGGGGCGGCCCCGGAGGCCTGACCAGCCGCGCGGTCACCGCGGAAGCGGGCGTAGCCAAAGGAGTGCTGCACCGGCACTTCGCCGACTTCGACGCGTTCCTCGCCGAGCTCGCTCTCGACCACGTCGCACTGATCGGCGCCCATGCGGCGGCCCTGCGCGCAATGGCGGGGAGCGGCACCGTCACGGGCAACCTGGCCGCTGCGCTCCCTGACCTGTTCAGTCCGGCGATCCTCGCGCTCATCCGCCTGGTCATCGCGCGTGACGAACTGCGCGCCCGGCTGCGGGCCGCCACTGGCTCGCGCATCCCGCTCGTCTCCGAATCCACCGCCATGGTCGCCGGCTACCTCGCCGCCGAGCGCGACCTGGGCCGCGTCGCCGCCGACGCCGATATCAGCACGCTCGCCCCCACCCTGATCGGCGCCGCGCACCTGCTGTTCACCGACGCCGACGGCACTCCGGAGCCCGCCGCCGTCGCGCGGATCGTGGCCGCGGTCCTGGCCGCCGCCCGGCGACCCCCGTGACATCCTCGGAACCGCTGGTCGCCCGCGGAAACCTGCCCGCGCCAATTCTGACGTGAACCCCTTGGTCGGCGTGGTCGGGGCGTCGGATGAGGTCGGCGCGGATCGCGCTTGGACTGCGCGCTGAGCACGCTCGATCCCCGAGTCGGAGACAGTCGGCCTGCCCGCAGTCAGTCTTCAAGCTCGCCCTGGAACGGGCGCACCTCGATCGGCAGCGTCGTCGCGCGCGCGAGCCTTCGCCCCCACTTGAGCGCATCGTCGAGGTTGGCCGCCTTGATGACGGTCAAGCCGCCGATGTGCTCCTTGCCCTCCAGATACGGTCCGTCCGTCATCGGCATCTCGTCCCGGCGAGGATGAACCACCGTCGCGGTGCCCGGCGCGTGCAGGCCGCCCGAGAACACCCGGCCAGGCGCCGGATGCTCCGCCCGAGCCTGGCCGGAGCGGCTCAGTTTCGTCTCCTATCCCCGGGCGGGCTAGTACGTGGCGATCAACACGCCGGTGCCCGTGGTGATGCAGTCAACCAGCCGCAGCGCTGACACGTTCGAGGTCCTCAAGGCGGGCGTCCGGGTCGCTATCCGGCAGTTGCGGCCAGGCGCCGCCGCCGCACTGGCCAAATGCGGGTGGTGCGAGCCCTGTTCTGGCCGGCCGCCTTCGGCCAAGTATGCTCCGGCCATGAACTTGAACGGAACAGCGGCGATCGTCTCTGGCGGCGCCAGCGGACTTGGTGAGGCGACGGTACGCGACCTGGCCGGGGCTGGCTGCAAGGTATTGGTCGCCGACCTCAATGAGGCTCGGGGCAAGGCGGTCGCCGACTCGGTCGGCGGAGTCTTCGCCAGGACCGACGTCTCCGACGAGCAGTCCGTTTCCGCGGCCGTCGCCGCCGCGGAAACGCTGGGCGCGCCGCTGCGGATCGCGGTGGCCTGTGCGGGCATCGGCTGGGCCTCCCGTACGGTCGGCCGGGACGGCACACCGCACGATCTGGGTAGCTACCGGAAGGTGATCGACGTCAACCTGATCGGTACCTTCAATGTGATCAGGCTCGCCGCTGCAGCCATCGCCAGGACCGAGCCGGCCGACGCCGACGGTCAGCGTGGCGTGATCATCAACACCGCGTCGATCGCCGGCATCGAGGGCCAGACCGGACAGATCGCCTACTCGGCGTCCAAGGGCGGGATCATCGGCATGACCGTCCCGGCCGCGCGTGATCTGGCGGCCATCGGCGTCCGGGTCAACACCATCTGCCCTGGCATCATCGACACGCCGATCTACGGCGAGGGCCCGGCCAGCGAGGAGTTCAAGGCCAAGCTGATCGCGCCGGTGGTGTTCCCCAAGCGGATGGGATCAGCTGCTGAGTTCGCGCAGCTAGTCCGGGCGCTGATCGAGAACGACTACATGAACGCTGAGGTCATCAGATTCGACGGCGGCATCAGGTTCCAGCCCAAGTGACAGGCATCCGACCTCAGGCTCGCCTGACGGTCTCCTGAGCAAGCTCAAAGACCTGGGCGGTGTGCCCGCCAGCCAAGTACGCCTCCATGTCCTCAGCGGAGCGGCTGCCCTCGTCCGTCACACCGAAGCCGGCAGAGCCGAGAGCCGCGATAACCCTGGCCGCGCAGCGGCGTCGCACCGGCGCCGACCCGTGCGCCTCTAGCTGCAGGACAACGGTCCGCTCCTGACCAAGCCAGACCTTGGAGTCCGCCATGGTCAGGCCAGCGTCCAGCAGGGCGCTCGTCACTCGCTTGCGCATGAGCGTGCCGCGATCTGGGCGACCGGGCTTGCGCTCCCAGCGCTCCCCGAACGCCGCGATAGCGTCACGGAGCCAGAGTTTTCCGGTCCGGAGCTCGTACCCGGGCTGCGGGAACTGCCTGCCGGCCGCAAGCTCATGGAACCGCTGTGCCGAGATGCCAAGCATCTCGGCGGCCTCTGGCGCGGACACTAGGTCCGGGAGTGTCGGCCGCGCATTGTCAGCGTCGAGGACATCCTGCCGCACCACCTCGGTGCGCACCGCAGGCCAGGCCGGCATCCCCGCCCTCATCGCCATGGTACCGACCAGGCGCCCTCCAGTATTGGCCGCCTCGAGAGCGTCAGCGGCGTGGATGCTGACCGTCGCCCCCCACGAGTCCGTGCCAGCCGTGACCACGCCGGAGTGCTCTTCCAGCAAGTCCATGAGGGTATCAGCGGCATCATCGTCGGCTACCGCATGCGGGACGCCTCCAGGCGCCCGCGTTTCCCAGAGCACGCTGAACCAATACATGCCGCTGACCGCCATTCCTTTTCTGATTCCTTTTCCCTTATTCCAGCTGACCGCAGCGCAACCGCAAGCTGTCACTTGCGTTCGGGCGGCCAGTGGCCGCCCGAACGGCGGATCACCGCTAGCCAGTTGCTGAACGCCCTCCCCTTCGCGTGCCCGGTCTTCGGCACCCTGATCGGCGGGAAGGCAGGATCGGCTGGCAGCAAGCGGGGATAACCGTTGCCGATGGGCAGCTTGTAGGCCCAGCCCTGGTTGTCGATCAAGTCCATGAGACCTCACGGTGCTCCTTCGAGACCTCTTGTCCCGGCCGGTCAGTCTCCACGGTACCTCTTTTCCCTGCGATATCTCAAGGGTTCTATCGCCTCATCATGGCGGCGTCAAATCGGGTGCCGCTTCTGGTGCCCGCGCGGACGCGCGCCTTTCAGCCGGGTAGGGCCACCAGTAGTCCCTCGTTGCGTGCTAGTGGAACAGGTGAGCTAATTTATGTCAGCAGGCGGCCGATATGCTGTGGATAAGATCGCGGTCGGTAGCGATGATCCCGGGACGCTTGCCCCTTCACGGCGGACATGGACCGAGCCGAGTAGGCTCGGCCCAGCAACTTATGGGAGGCAGCGGTATGTCGGAGGCAGTTCTTGCCGAGGTCTCCGACGGCGTCGCCGTCATCACCATCAACCGCCCGCAGGCTCGCAACGCCGTCAACGGCGAGGTGGCGCGCGGCATCGCGGCCGCGATCGAGGAATTCGACCCACGGGCCGACGTCCGAGTGCTGGTTCTCACTGGCGCCGGGGGCACGTTCAGCGCCGGAATGGATCTTAAGGGTTTTCTGGCGGGAGATGCCCCGATCGCGGCCGGCCGGGGGTTCGGCGGGATCGCCGAGCGACCGCCTGCCAAGCCGGTAATAGCCGCCGTCGAGGGATACGCACTGGCCGGCGGCTTCGAGTTGGTGCTGGCCTGCGACCTGATCGTGGCCAGCGAGGAGGCCAGGTTCGGCCTGCCCGAGGTCAGGCGCGGGCTGGTGGCCGGGGCTGGCGGGCTGCTGCGGCTGCCTGCCAGGATCCCTTATCACCTGGCCATGGAGATCGCGCTGACCGGAGAGCATTTCCCCGCCGCCAGGCTGGCAGCCGCCGGGCTGGTGAACAAGCTGGTGCCGGCCGGGCAGGCGCTGACCGGCGCCATGGAACTGGCCGGGCAGGTAGCCCTCGGCGCTCCGCTCGCGCTCGTGGCGTCCAAGCGGGTCATCGTCGAGTCCGCTGACTGGCCATCCGGCGAGGCGTTCGCCAGGCAGAGCGAGATCATCAGTCCGGTATTCGGATCGAAGGACGCGATGGAAGGCGCGATCGCGTTCGCCGAGAAGCGGGCGCCCGCCTGGCGCGGCGAGTAGCAAGCCGCAGCGAGCCAGGCGGTGAGGAGGCACGATGCCGGTTCCGCGGATCAGCGTCGTCGTGCCGTTCTACAACAACGAGGATCTGCTCGGCGATTGCCTGACCTCGATCGCGGCGCAAACCTGCACCGACCTGCAGGTGATCATGGTCGACGACGGTTCGACCGACGGCAGCGCCGCGATCGCGAGTGCGCAGGCCAGCGCCGACCCGAGGTTCAGGCTGATCCGGGTACCCAATGGGGGCCCCGGCTCAGCTCGTAATCGCGGCGTGGCGGCGGCGACCGGTGAGTTCCTCGCGTTCGTAGACGCCGACGACATGCTCCCGCCGGACGCGTACGCGACGATGCTGCCCGTGCTCCAGCGGTCCGGATCTGACTTCGTCACCGGCGCGGTGCGGCGGCTCAGCGCCGACGGCCTTGCCGACTCCGGGCTGCACGCCCGCGCGATCAAGGCCAGGCGTCTTGGCACCCAGATCAGCCGGACGCCTGAGCTGTTCTACGACATCTCGGTATTCAACAAGCTGTTCCGCAGGTCGTTCTGGGACGGCTGCGGGCTGACCTTTCCCGAAGGCATGCTGTGGGAGGACCTGGTCGCCATGACCAGGGCGCACGTGCTGGCCAGCGCCGTCGACGTGATCACCGAGCCGGTCTACTACTGGCGCGACCGAGACAAGGGCGCGCCATCGATTACCCAGTCGCGTACCGACATCAGAAACCTCCGCGACCGGATCACCGCGCTGGAGCTGATCGAGGCGTTCCTGGGCGAGCGCGGCACGGCAGCCATGCTCCGCCAGCATCAGCACAAGGCGCTGGTCAATGACCTGTGGCTGTATATCACCGACCTGTCAAGGACCAGCGCGGAGTACCGAGCCGAGTTCATCGACCTGGCCCGCCGCTACCTTCGCCAGGTCAGCCCCAGGGTGCTAGCCGACCTGCCGAGTACCCGCAAGCTGGCCTACTACCTGATCGGCCGGAACCGTCCGGCCGAACTGGCCGAGTACGCCAGCTGGCTGGCCGAGCACCCCGGCCGGACCCCGCCGATCCGCCGGAGGTTCGGTCGGCTCCGCGCCGACCTGCCGGCCTGGCGCGACCGCGGGCTGGTCATCCCGGCCCGGGTGTTCCGGCCGCAATGGCGTGAACTGGATCCCCTGGTACAGGTCGACGGCATCTGCTGGGAGGACGACCGGCTGGTCGTCACCGGCTGCGCCTATGTCCCCTCGGTCGACATCGGCGCTCGGCGGCATACCAGCAAGCTTGTCGTCCTGGTCCCGCGCCGTCGCTTCCGCCCGCCAGTCGTGCTGCGAGCCAGGTCGGTCCGGCGGCCGGACGCGACCGCTGGGTCCGGACAGCAGCGCTACAGCTATGACTGGGCCGGATTCCGCTGCGCGATCAGCCCCCGCTGGTTCAGGCCGGCCGCCGCTGGCTGACCGGCGACTGGGACTGCTTCATCCTGGTCCGGGCTCGCGGCGTCTGGCGGCCGGCCAGGCTGCACAGCCCGAGGCCCGACGCGGAGCGCCCGGAGCGCAGGCAGGTCGCCGCCGGGCTGACGTTCGGCGCCTGGTGGGCGGGCCGCAGGCTGCAGCTGCGGGTGCAGCGAGAATCGCTGGCACCGTCGGCCGGTCCCGAGGCTGAGCCGCTGACGGCCCAGACGAACGCTATGGCCGAGGTTAATGCGTCGGCGGCCCCGAGGCCGACCGCCGTCGATGCTGAGCCGTTGGTGGACAAGATCCCGATGGTGACGGAGCTTGAGTGGCGCGAGGACGGGCAGCTGATCTTGCGCGGTGAATTCCCTGGCGCGGCGGAGGACGACTGCGAGCTTGAGCTGCGCAGCCGCAGCGGCGGCGCGCGGCATGTTATCGGAGTCGGACGCGATGGCGACCGGTTCAGCGTCGCCATCGGAGTCAGTGCCCTTGACGTCTTCGGCGAGCGGCTGCCGCTGCGGGATGGCCGCTGGGACATCCTGTTCCGCTGTCCGGCCGGGCCGGCCGGCGGCGTGGCCCGCCCGCTCCTGGTCCGTGACGGCGCCCTGGCGAGCTCGGGCCGGACGGTGACCGGCCCGGTGCTGATCGGCCGCAAGGTTTACCGGTGCAGTCCGGCGCCGGCGAGTTTGGCCGGGTCCGCTTCCGGCCTGATGCTCTCGGTCGGGCCCGCGCTGCGGCCAGCTGAGCGCGGCCGGATCCGCCGTCGCCTGCTGCGCGACGTCTACTACCGGATCCAGCGCAGGCTGCCGCTGCGCGAGGCGGTCGTCTTCGTCAGCTTCCAGGGCAAGCAGTGCGGCGACAATCCGCGCGGGATCGCCGACGAGCTGCGCCGCCGGGGGGATGCCAGGGAGCACATCTGGGTGGTGGCGGACTGGTCGGTGCCGGTCCCGCCAGCGGCCAGGGCGGTGCTGACCGGCACCGAGGCGTATTTCGCCGCGATCGGCAGGTCCAGGTATCTGATCGCGAACGATCACATGCGGCAGCCGTACCGCAAGCGGGCCGGCCAGCGGTATGTGCAGACCTGGCATGGCACCCCGCTCAAGCACATCGGCTTCGACATCGGCGCGCCGAAGTCAGCGAGCGGTGCCCGCTACCTCGGCTTCATGGCCAGCGACGTTGCCCAGTGGGATCTGCTCCTGTCGCCGAACCCGTTCAGCACCCCGATCATGCGGCAGGCTTTCGGATTCACCGGCGAGATCTGCGAGTCCGGCTATCCGCGCAACGACGCGCTGCTTGCGCAGGGCACGGGCGGCCGTCTGGCTGACCGGGCCGCCGAGGTCAGACGATGGCTCGGTCTGCCAGCCGGCCGGCGGGTGGCGCTGTACGTGCCGACCTGGCGGGACGACCAGCACGACGTTGCTGGCGGGTACCGGCTCGACTTCCGGCTGGACCTGGACGCCGCCGCGCGGCGGCTGGCGGGCGACTACGTGCTGCTGATCCGCGCTCATCACCTGATGACCACGCCGGTCCCGGCCGCCGCGACGCCAGGGTTCGCGATCGACGTCACCGGATACCCTGACATCGCGGACCTCCTGCTCGTCACCGACGTGCTGATCACGGACTACTCGTCGGTCATGTTCGACTTCGCCCCGACTGGCCGGCCGATGTTGTTCTTCACCTACGACCTGGAGCAATACCGAGATCAGCTGCGCGGCTTCTACTTCGACTTCGAGGCGTGCGCCCCCGGCCCGCTGCTGGCTAGCTCGGATAAGGTCGTCGCGGCGCTTGCGGACCTGGACCTGGTCGCGTCCAGGTACCAGCCCAGGTACGAAGCGTTCACCGCCAGGTTCTGCCCGCTGGATGACGGGAAGGCTTCGGCACGAGCCTGTGACCGGATATTCGGCGACTAAGCTGCCTTTCGGGTGAGCCTGAATTGATCATTAACGAATTCGTAGCCGCTGGTCCGGCCCGCTGCGCCGGGGTCAGCACGAGAGAGAACCCGCGTGTCGGCGCCGCAGGCTGACGCGGCGGTCGGCTTGGCCGCAGCCCGGCCGGCCGCCAACGCCACCGCCACCGACCAGCCGCCAGCCACGCGCGGGCCGCTGCCCGGCTGGATTGTGGTCGCCGGGCCGGCCGTGGCCGAACTAGTCGTGGGCGGCTACCAGATCTCCGGTCCCTCGCTGTGGCGGGACGAGGCGGCCACGATCGTCGGCTCGCAGCGACCGGCTGGCGCGATTATCGCGCTGGCCCGCAACCAGGACGCGGTGCACGGGCCCTATTACCTGCTCATGCATTTCGTGATCGCTGTCGGCGGGAGGTCCGAGGCGGTGCTGCGGCTGCCGTCGCTGATCGCCATGTGCCTCGCCGTGGCGCTGACCGCCGTGCTCGCCAGGCGGCTAGCGCTGGCCGCGGCGCTGCCCGCGCCCGGGGTGACCGGCCTGGCTGCCGGGCTGCTCCTGGTCGCCGTTCCGCTGACTACCCGATACGCGCAAGAGGCCCGGCCATACGCGCTGACCACGCTCTTCGCCGTGCTGGCCAGCTATCTACTGGTCCGGGCGGCGGGCAGCAACCGTTGGACCTGGTGGGCCGGCTACGCGGCGGCGCTGACCCTGACCGGGCTGTTCAACTTGTTCGCCGTGCTGCTCGCGGTGGCGCACGGCGTCAGCCTGCTGGTGGCCCGGCGGGTCAGGTCGGTCGGCCCAGCCACCGCGTCCGAGCTGCCGGGATCGGACCCGACCCCCACCGAGGACGCAAAGGCCAGCCCGGGCGGGACAGTCGGCACGGACGCGGCGACCAGCCCCGACGGGCCGGCCAGCGCGGACGCGGGGGCTGGCCCGGCCGCGATGACGGACCGGGCCGCGATGGCCAGCCTGGCCGGCCAGACGCCGGGCGACGCCAACTCGGTGCCGGCTGCTGCCGGACCGAGCCGCTTGCCGGCCTACGGACCGGTCAGGCCGGGCCTGGTCGGCTGGGTGGCCGACGGCGCGATCGCGCGCTGGCTGATCGCCTGCGCAGCGGCCGCGGTCCTGCTGGCGCCGCCGGCGATCTGGAGCGCTGGCCAGTCGGGACAGCTGAACTGGGTCACCACCCCTGACCTGTCGGTGCTGGCTTCTCTGGTGCGCGATTTCGCTGGCTCGGCGCTGCTGGTCCCGGTGGTCGCGTTCGTGGCCGGCCTGGGCTGCGCCGCCGGGCGCGGCCTGCGGACCGGAAGCGGGCTGACCCTCGCCGTTGTCGCCGTGCCCTGGCTGGTACTGCCGCCGGCCGTGCTCTTGGCGGCGTCGTTTGTGCACCCGGTGTATGTGGAGCGGTATGTGGTGTTCTGCCTGCCTGCCCTCTCGGTGCTTGCCGCGGCCGGGCTGACCTGGCTGACGGCGCTGACCCGGATGTCAATGCAGCGCCGGGAAGGTCGGGCCGGCCAGCCCGCTCGGCTGCTGGCCGCGGCACCGTCAGCGGTGCTGGTCTTGGTCATCGTCGCTGGCCTGATCGGCCCGCAGCGGGCGATCCGGCTGGCCTCGGCGCGACCGGACAACCTGCGTGCGGTCGCCGCCGTCGTGGCTGCTCACGAGCAGCCCGGTGACGCCATCGTCTACCTGCCGTGGGATACCCGGATGATCGGCATGGCGTACCCGGCCCCGTTCCAGCGGCTGCGCGACGTCGAGGTCGGGATCGGGCCGGTGGCGTCGGCGACGCTGCGGGGGCTGCAGGCGCCGGCCGCCCTGGTCGCAGCCAGGCTGCGCGGTGTCGGCAGAGTGTGGACCGTCCAGTGGACGCAGCAGCTGACGCCTGGCGGATTGACCCAGACGGACCTGGTCGCGACTGCGGCCATCAGGCGGATGCGCCTGATCGAACGCTGGCGGGTCGGCTCCGTCGTGCTGAGCCTGTACACGGCACGCTGATCAGCCGGTTGCCCGATCCGTCGGTGAAGTTGAACCCGAGTTGTGACAAATGAATGCACACGCCCGGGCGGTGGCAGCAGGCCGAACCTCGTGCCCTGCCTGACGGTATTGATGCGTTCCGGGCCCAGGTCGAGCTGGCCCTGGGCGCGCCCGGCGGATGTGACAGAACGGGTAGGTTCGGGTACGTGCCGCAAGCCTCTATTCGCCCGTACCGGGACAGTGATCTAGACGACCTGTACCGGATCTGCTTGCAGACAGGTGACAGTGGCGAGGACGCCACGTCGATGTTCGATGACCCGCGGATCCTGGGCCACGCCTTCGCTGCTCCCTACGGGTTGTTCGAGCCGTCGCTGGCATTCGTCGCTGAGGATGAGGCCGGCGTCGGCGGCTACATAGTCGGAGCGCTGGACAGCAGGGCTTTTGAGGTCCGGCTGCAGGCCGACTGGTGGCCAGCGCTGCGCGACCGGTACCCGGTGCCGCCATCCGAGCTTCCGCCGGATCAGTGGACGCCGGATCAGCGCGCCGCCGGCTTCATCCATGTGCCGCTCAAGGTGCCGGACGAGCTCGCCGAGGATTACCCCTCTCACCTGCACATCAACCTGGTGCCAAGGCTGCAGTCGCGAGGACTCGGACGGCAGCTGATGAACACGCTGATCCGCGCGCTGCGAGAGCAGGGATCGGTGGGGCTGCACTTCTTCGTCTGGCCCGCCAACCAGCGGGCAGTCGGCTTCTACCGGCATCTGGGCTTCACCATGATCTCGGCCCAGGGCGCCGTCATCTTCGCGATGGATCTGCGTCCGGCAGCCTGAGGGTGTCCATCCGGGCCGTCCCGTTCCGTCGGGGGCGACAGTTCCTGCCCAGTGGCCGAGTTCCACGCACTGTCCAGGCGGCGGCAGCTTCGGGGCCGCGTCCGTCCAGGTGAGGTTAGCGTGACTCGGCGCGGCAGCGCTGCTGGCGCGGGTGATGCCCGGCCGGATGGACGGGACAAGATCAGCCGGCTTGGGCAGCCTGGCTTAGGCGCGCGGGGCCGGCCTGCCCGAATCCGCGGAGTGTCCGGTGGGTAGTGATGCCCCGCCGTCGGCTGGTGGGCGGCGGCGGGGCATCGGCCTGTTGACTGGCCGGAACGGGGGCACTGGCCAGTCAGAGCCGACCTGAGGTCGGCCGGCTTGGCCCGGTGGGGGTGCCGGGCTGGCGCGGACCCTGGGGGGCCGACGGGTCCGCTGGCCAGGTCGGCCGACCGCAGGTGGGGGCCTGCGGAGGCGGCCGATGGCCGGGTAGTGCAGGCCGGATCAGGCGGGTGTCGGCCGGGGCGGGCTGGTGGCGCTGGGGGCGTAGTGGGCGAGCTGGTGCCGGAGCCGGGCGCGGGCGCGATGCAGGCGGGACATCACCGTGCCGATCGGGGTATCCATGATCTGCGCGACTTCGCGGTAGGGGTAGCCCTCGATGTCGGCGAGATAGATGGCGGTGCGGAAGTCGGTCGGCAGATCGCGAAGCGCATTCAGGATGTCGGCGTCGGTGATCTTGTCGAGAGCGTCGGCTTCGGCCGAGCGGGCCGGGGGGCTGAGCGGGTCGGCACCGGCGTACCAGTCGGAGTGCGGGTCGGTACCGGGTGCGCGGGCGGGCTCGCGGTTCTTCTTGCGGCAGGTGTTGATGAAGGTGTTGGCGAGGATGCGGTGCAGCCAGGCACGGACGTTGGTGCCCGGGGTGAACTGGTGCCAGGCGGTGTAGGCGCGGGTGATGGTTTCCTGCATCAGGTCCTCGGCGTCGGCCGGATTGCGAGTCATCCGCAGGGCCGCGGGGTAGAGCGCGCTGAGGTACGGCAGCGCGTTCTGCTCGAACCGGGCGCGCGGGTCGCTGTCGGCAGCGGCATCCTCGGCCGGAATCTCCGTGGCGGGCATCTCCGTGGCCGGGATCTCGGTGGCCGGCCTCTCGGCGGCCGGGATCCGCATCGTGCCTGCGGGCACTGCCTTGACGCTGGCGGCGGTCTCCGTCGTGGTGGCGGCTGCCTTGACGCTAGCGGCGGTCTCCGTCGTGGTGGCTGCTGCCTTGGTGCTGGCAGGGGTAGCCGTCGTGATCGCGGGGGCTGTCATGGTCGGCGTCTCCTCCCTTGCTTTCGGTTGTTAGCTAGGACGCTGCTCCGGGCCGCGCGGATGCGTGATCTCGGTTACATCCTGATTACTGGTCGTGTTGTCCGTTGACCGAGTGCTGACCGAGGGTTGGTCAGTCCTAAGCCAGTGGTTGCCAAATCGTTGGCGATTGCGGGTTCGGTCAGGTGTACGACGCCACGGCGAGCCCGCCGGATCCGTGACCTAGCCAAAACTTGAACGCACGAGCACACGGGCACGCCGATCGCCTGCCCTCGCGCGGCCAGGCCTCGCCAGCAGCGGTCCCCGGCGGTCAGCTCGTGGCGATCGGCCAGCTAAGGCTCGACGGCTGCGCCACGAGGTGCCAGTCAGGCGGTCGCGGTAACCGGTCTGCGCACGGGCGCATGCCCGGCTAGCCGCCTGCGGAGCTTGTCGCGACCGCGGTGCAGTCTGGACATCACCGTGCCGATCGGAGTGCCCATGATCTCGGCGATCTCCCGGTACGGGTAGCCCTCGATATCAGCGAGGTAAATCGTGACCCGGAATTCCGCAGGCAGATCGCGCAGGGCGTTGAGTATGTCGGAGTCCCCCAGCCCGTCCAGTGCCTCGGCCTCGGCGGACCTCGATCCGGTGGCCAGCGGGTCGGCCTTGGTGCGCCAGTCTTCCGGCAGGTCCATGCAGAACGCGTGGCTTGGCTCGCGCTGCCGCTTCCGGTAGCTGTTGATGAAGGTATTGGCCAGGATCCGGTGCAGCCAGGCCCGGAGGTTGGTATCGGGGGTGAACTGATGGAACGCGCAGTAGGCCTTCGCGAAGGTCTCCTGGATCAGATCCTCTGCGTCGCTGTGGTTCCTGGTCATCCGCAGGGCGGCCGGGTAGAGGTGGCCCATCTGGGGCACTACGTCGCGCTCGAAGACGGCGGCGCGTTCGTTCGGATCTGCGGCGGGGGTCACGTTGTTCTCGCTTCCTAGTTTCCTGACGCCCAGTTGAGGCACTGCATCCGAGTGAGATCCACGGGCTGCACACCGAACCGGCGTCTTGGGGATTCCGGTTCGGCATTGGACTCTCACCTCGACTGGGCGTCGAAAACTGGGCGTCGAAAGATGTACCGGACAGCGTCGGATGGGGGCACCGGAAACGGGTGAACGACGAAGCTCGCCGTAAGCGTGGGGTCGGCAAGCGGGGAGTGAGTCAGTGCCGACGTTCACCGCGGCTCGCGGATGTCCGGGACTACCACCTCCTGGGACTGGTTCGCTCCTGTATAACCGTTCAACAGTCACGCACAGTGAGGAATGTATCACAAGCTTGTGACCTAGTTCCAAGAACGTAGCATTGTGCGCTGTGCGAACGCGATCCGGTCTGACCTACTCAGATCCAGCTGTTGAACCACATCCGCTGATGCCAGAACGAGTACGGGATGACCTTCGCGGTGAGGATCGGATACAGATACCCGAAGTTGGCCAGCACCAGCAGCAGGAAGACGCCGGCCACGACCGCGCCGACTGCTCGCCGGCCAGGCGCGGCCTGCACCGGGCCGATGATCAGGCCCAGGCACAGCGTGATCGCCATCACCAGGAACGGCAGGAACACGATCGCGTAGAAGTAGAACTCCGTCCGGCGATCGTGCCAGGCGAACCAGAACCAGGGCAGCCAGCCGGCCGCCACGCCGAGCAGTACCGCGCCGGCCCGCCAGTCTCTGCGGGCAATCCACCAGCCAAGGCAGAAGAGCAGGGCCAGGTTCGCGGTCCACCAGATGGCCGGCG
Source organism: uncultured Actinomycetota bacterium (assembly GCA_963850875.1). Classification (GTDB taxonomy): domain Bacteria; phylum Actinomycetota; class Actinomycetes; order Streptosporangiales; family Streptosporangiaceae; genus Chersky-822. The sequence goes on along the minus strand of CAWKNA010000001.1, from coordinate 9,948 downwards.
TCCCGATGGCCAGTACCTCCTGGGAGCATCCGCCCGGGCAGCCCTTCGGCGCGGCATAGAAGAACGAGACCGGCCTGCCCAGGACCAGCCAGGTCCACGGGTTCGATACGTACCCCGTATTGCTGGTCAGGCCCAGGCCGAAGGCGAGCATGGACCTGTTGTACTGGTACAGCGAGTCGAGCGCGGACCAGATCGGCGTGTGGTTTCCGTTCTGCGCGGCCCAGTCCCTGCCGTAGCCCTGGCTGGTGGCGAACCAGCCGCTCCACGACGCCAGGTAGGTCGCGATCGGCACCAGCCCGAAGGAGACCGGCAGCCATTTGACATCGCTGCGCAGCACGCCGGGGATGCGGCTCCGGTAGCCGGCCGCCCGGCGGGCGCCCAGATCCCAGGCGATGGTCAGGCCGGCGAAGGCGATGATGTACCAGATCCCGTTCCACTTGGTGGCGCAGGCGCAGCCAAGGAAGACGCCGGCCAGCACCCGCCGCCATCGGATTCCCAGCTTGGGACCGCCACCTGCGAGATACGCGCCAGCGTCGGCCGCCGCGTCGGCCAGCCTCGCCCTAGCGGCATCCCGGTCGATCACCAGCATGCCGAATGCCGCGAGTACCCAGAACATCACGAAGAGGTCCAGGATGGCCGTCCGGCTGAGCACCAGTTCGAGCCCGTCAAGCGCGAGCAGCAGGCCGGCTATGCAGCCGAGCAGCGTGGACCGGGTCATCCGGCGGGTGATCCGCGCCGTCATCAAGATGGACGCGGTGCCGACCACGGCGACGGCGAACCGCCAGCCGAATGGAGTCAGCCCGAACATCCACTCGCCGACCGCGATCGCGACCTTGCCAAGCGGCGGATGTGCTACGTACTCGCCGCCACCGCTGAAGATGTGCGTGTTGCCGGCCACGAGCAGGGCGTTGACGTTCTTCACATGGTTCAGCTCAACGCCATGCCGCAGGATGGAGTACGCGTCGGGGGCGTAGTACGTCTCGTCGAACACCACCGCTTTCGGCACGCCGAGCCGGTAGAACCGCAAGAATCCGCCGAACAAGGTCACCAGCAGCGGCCCGGCCCAGCCCCATACAGAGGCAGGCGGCATCGGCGGAACCAGCCGGTCCCGCAGCCAGCTTGACCGCTCGGAGTCGCGTTCAGCGCCAGCAGGACTGACCGGCGGCGCTTCCTCGAATGCTTGCATCGCAGTCATCGTAGGGGTGCCGGGCGTTAGCGTGGGCCGCGATGAATGTCGGAGACAAATCCGAGGGTCCCGCTGGCAGGCTGATCCTGGCCGCGACCCCGATCGGCCGGGCCGAGGACGCGTCGGCCAGGCTGGCGACCGCGCTGGCGACCGCGCCGGTCATCGCGGCCGAGGACACCCGCAGGCTGCGCAGGCTCGCGGCCGCGCTCGGCGTCACGCTGGCCGGGCAGGTGGTCTCCTACTACTCCGCTGTCGAGGCGGCGCGCGGCCCGGCACTGCTCGCCGCGCTGGCCCACGGCCGGGACGTACTGCTGGTCACCGACGCCGGGATGCCTGGCATCAGCGATCCGGGCTACCGGCTGGTGACCGCGGCGATCGAGGCCGGGATTGGCGTCACCACGTTGCCCGGGCCATCCGCCGTGACCGCTGCCGTCGCGGTTTCCGGGCTGCCTACCGACCGGTTCTGCTTTGAGGGGTTCCCGCCGCGCCGGGCTGGTGAGCGCGCCCGCAGGTTCGCCGACCTGCGCGGGGAGCGCCGGACGCTGGTCTTCTTCGAATCGCCGCGCCGACTGGCCGTCACCTTGCATGATCTGGCGGCCGCCTTCGGCGCCAACCGGCCTGCCGTCGTCTGCCGGGAGCTGACCAAGACGCACGAGGAGATCAGGCGCGGCACCCTGGGTGAACTGGCGCAATGGGCAAGCACCGGCGTGCTCGGCGAAGTCACCATCGTCGTCGGCGGCGCCCAGGACCAGGCGCTGGCGGTCTCGGCGGCCGACGCCGCTGCCGAGGTCGCGGCACTGGAGCAGGCAGGGATGCCGCGCAAGGAAGCGATCGCGTCGACGGCGAGCAGCCTCGGGCTGCCCAAGCGCGAGGTCTATGACGCCGTAGTCCGGGACAGATCGCGGCCCTGCGAGCCGCCAGGTGCGGAGCCGGCGGAGCCGCACTGAGTCGGCGCGCGGACCCGGACCACGGGGGGTTCGGTTCTGCTCCGATTCGATGCGGGCCGAAACAGGCAGCAGGCGGCAGCGGGTCTGATGGCCCTAGGCTGAAGCTATGTCGCCATCCACGAGCCGTCACATCCTGGCCGCGCCCGCGTGGCCGTATGCCAACGGGCCCCGCCATATCGGGCACGTCTCCGGTTTCGGGCTGCCCTGTGACATGTTCAGCCGGTACCAGCGGATGGCTGGCAACCAAGTGCTGATGGTCAGCGGTACCGATGAGCACGGCACGCCGATCCAGGTCCAGGCAGACGCCGAGGGCGTCACCGAGCGCGAACTCGCCGACCGCTACAACCGGGTGATCGCCGAGGATCTGACCGGCCTGGGCATGTCCTACGACCTGTTCACCAGGACAACTACGCTGAACCACTACGCCGTCACCCAGGAGATCTTCACCGGGCTCTACCGCAACGGATACATCTTCGCCAAGTCCACGCTCGGCGCGATCTCGCCGTCCACCGGCCGGACCCTGCCCGACCGCTACGTCGAGGGAACCTGCCCGATCTGCGGCTACGACTCCGCGCGCGGCGATCAGTGCGACAACTGCCAGAACCAGCTTGACCCGGTGGATCTGATCAACCCGCGGTCGAAGATCAACGGCGAGACTCCCGTTTTCGCGGAAACCGAGCAGTTCTTCCTCGACCTGCCAGCCTTCGCTGAGGTGCTCGGCAGCTGGCTGCAGTCCAAGAGCGGCCAGTGGCGGCCCAACGTCCTGAAGTTCTCGCTCAACCTGCTCGGCGACTTGCAGCCGCGGGCGATCACCAGGGACCTGGACTGGGGGGTTCCGATCCCGCTTGACGGCTGGCGGGACCGGGCCGACAAGCGGATCTACGTCTGGTTCGACGCGGTGATCGGCTACCTGTCCGCGTCGATCGAGTGGGCCAGGCGATCCGGCGACCCGGACGCCTGGCGGGCCTGGTGGCAGGCGCCAGACGCGGAGGCCTACTACTTCATGGGCAAGGACAACATCGTCTTCCATTCGGAGATCTGGCCAGCCATGCTGCTCGGCTACAACGGCGCCGGCGGCAGGGGCGGGGTCCCCGGGTCACTTGGCGCGCTGAACCTGCCCACCGAGGTGGTCTCCAGCGAGTACCTCACCATGGAGGGGCGCAAGTTCTCCTCGTCCCGTTCGGTCGTCATCTACGTCCGCGACTTCCTGACCCGCTACGACGTGGACGCGCTGCGCTACTACGTGGCCGTGGCCGGGCCGGAGAACCAGGACACCGACTTCACCTGGTCCGAATTCATCCGCCGCAACAACGACGAGCTCGTCGCCAACTGGGGCAACCTGGTGAACCGCAGCGTCTCGTTCGCGGCACGGAACATCGGCTCGATCCCGGATCCTGGCCAGCTCACCGACGCCGACCTGGCCATCCTGCAGCACTCGAAGGAGGCTTTCGGCGCCGTCGGCGCCTCGCTCGGCCGGTCCAGGTTCAAGGCGGCGATCACCGAGACCATGCGCACCCTGGCCGAGGCGAACAAGTACCTGTCCGACCATGCGCCGTGGAAGCTGCGCGAGTCCGACCCGGACCGGATGCGGACGATCTGCCATGTGGCGCTGCAGCTGGTCGACGACGGCAAGACGCTGCTGACCCCGTTCCTGCCGCGCTCGTCCCAGCGCGTGTTCGAGCTGCTCGGCGGCCAGGGTCAGTGGGCTGGCATGCCGCGGATCGACGAGGTCGACGAGGTGTGTGGCCGGTCCTACCCGGTGATCACCGGGCACTACGTCAGCCCGGCTGCCTGGGGATCGGCGCCGATCCGGCCGGGCATCCCGCTGGCTGCGCCCACGCCGCTGTTCGCCAAGCTCGACCCGGCCGTGGTCGACGAGGAACTAGCCCGTCTGGGTCAGCGGTGAGCCGGGGAGTCTGCATGATCACGGTCGATTGTCAGTCAGGGTGACCGAGGAAGACCACGATCATGAAAACCAGCCCTCCGCCTGAGCCGCTGCCCGCCGCGGCGCTCGACGCCCACACCCACCTGGACATGCTCGACGAGCCGGTGCCCGAGGTGCTGGCGCAGGCCAGGAAGGCCGGCATCATCCGGGTGGTGACCGTGGGCTGCGACCTGCCGTCGTCCCGGTGGGCGGCTGACTGCGCCGCCGAGTACCCGGGGGTCTACGCGGCGGTGGCGATCCACCCGAACGAGACGGCTTCGCCGGCCGTCGGCGCGGCTGGCCAGGACGCGGTGCTCGCCGAGATCGCCGCGCTGGCCACGCTGCCGCAGGTGCGCGCGGTCGGCGAGACCGGGCTCGACTACTACCGGGACAACTCGCCGCCGCCGGTCCAGCGGGACTGGTTCCGCGCCCAGATCGAGATCGCCAAGCGGGCCGGGAAAGCCCTGATGATCCATGACCGGGACGCGCACGAGGACGTGCTGGCGATCCTGGACGAACAGGGCCCGCCCGAGCATGTCATCTTCCACTGCTTCTCCGGCGACGCGGCGATGGCCAAGCAATGCGCAGCAGCCGGCTACGTGCTCAGCTTCGCCGGGACAGTGACATTTTCCAGCGCAACGCAACTCCGCGAGGCCGCTGTTGTCACCCCTGCCGATCAGCTCCTGGTGGAAACCGACGCCCCGTTCCTGACTCCGGTCCCTAACCGCGGCAAGCTGAACGCGCCAGCCCAGGTCGCGCACACGCTTCGGGCCATCGCCGAGCTGAAAGGGCTGGCCGTCGCCGAGCTTTGCGGGCTGGTGACGGCCACCGGCGAGCGGGTCTTCGGCCCGTGGTCCAGCTAGCGCCGTGGCGGAACCAGCTCAGGCGGCGCTGCTCGGGCCGACCGCGATCCGTGAGCTCGCGGCCCGCCTCGGGTTGCGGCCGTCCAGGCAGCTCGGGCAGAACTTCGTGGTCGACGCCGGAACCGTGACCAGGATCGCTGGCCTGGCCGGCCTGCAGCCGGACGACGTCGTCCTCGAGGTCGGGCCGGGCTTCGGGTCGCTGACGCTGCCGCTGCTGGCCAGGGCTGGCCGGGTCGTGGCGGTCGAGATCGATCCGGTCCTGGCGGCCGAGCTGCCGCTGACCGTCGCGGCCAGGGCGCCCGATCTGGCCGGGCGGCTTGAGGTCGTGACCGGCGACGCCGCCAGGCTGAGCCAGCTTCCCGGCGAGCCGCCAAGCGTCCTGGTCGCCAACCTGCCTTACAACGTCGCCGTCCCGGTTGTGCTGCAGGTGCTTGCCGCGTTCCCTTCGGTGCAACGGTGCCTGGTGATGGTCCAGGCCGAGGTGGCTGACCGGATGGTCGCGCCGCCGGGCAGCCGGACCTACGGCATACCGTCGGTCAAGCTGGCCTGGTACGGCACTGCGCGCCGGGTGGGTTCGGTGCCGCGAGGGGTGTTCTGGCCGGTGCCTCGGGTGGACTCCGGGCTGGTGGCCATCACCAGGCACAAGCAGCCTAATGATGGTCAGGCGGGCGTGCCGCGCGAGGACGTCTTCGCCGTGGTTGACGCGGCATTCGCGCAACGGCGCAAGACGCTCAGGGCAGCGCTCTCGCCGTGGGCCGGATCGGCGGCAGCGGCCGAGCGGCTGCTGCGTGCGGCCGACGTGGACCCGGCGCTGCGCGGCGAGGCGCTCGGAGTGGCCGAGTACATCCGGATTGCGCAGGCGGCGGGCGCGGCGCGTACGATCATCGAATCGTGATGCACGTGACGCCAATCGGCGGGCCGGCCGGAGCGGTTACCGCCCGGGTGCCCGCGAAGGTGAACCTGCAGCTCTCAGTTGGCCCGCGGGGACCTGACGGCTACCACGAGCTAGTAACGGTCTTCCACGCGGTCTCGCTGTTCGACGAGGTGACCGTCCGCGCGGCCGACCGAACCAGCGTCACGGTGACCGGCGAAGGCGGCCAAGCGGTACCGCTCGGCCCGGCGAATCTCGCTGTCCGGGCCGCGGCCGCGCTGGCCCGGGCGATTGGCAGGCGCGCCCGCAGCGCAGCTGGAGTCCGGATCGAGATCCGCAAGCGGATCCCGGTAGCCGCTGGGCTGGCGGGCGGCAGCGCCGACGCGGCGGCGGCCCTGGTCGCATGCAATGAGCTGTGGCGGGCTGGCCTGAGCCTGCAGGAGCTGCGCGCGATCGGTGCTCAGATCGGCAGTGACGTGCCGTTCGCGCTGATCGGCGGAACCGCGGTCGGGCAAGGCCGCGGTGAGCGGCTGACCCGGGCGCTGGCGTCAGGCAGCTATCACTGGGTGCTCGCATTCGGCGCGTCCGGGCTGGCAACGCCCGATGTCTACGCCGCCTGTGACCGGCTTCGAGCGGCGCGTAGCCCGGCTTCCGGCGATGCCGGCGACGGCGAGCCGGGCCCGCCTGAGCTGAATACTGAGCTGATGGCCGCGCTGCGATCCGGTGACCCGGCAGCGGTCGGGCCGTTGCTGACCAACGATCTGCAGGCGGCCGCCTTGTCGCTGCAGCCGGTGCTGCGCCGGGCGCTGGCCGCGGGCCGCGAGCATGGGGCGCTCGGCGCGATCGTCTCCGGCTCGGGGCCGACCTGCGCTTTTCTGGCCGCCGGCGCCGCCCAGGCAAGGGAGCTAGCCGTCGCCATCACCGGCGCCGGAGTGTGCCGCGCGGTCGTGCAGGTCACTGGCCCGGCGGCGGGGGCGTGTGTGGTCGACGGCCGGGGACGCCAGTGAATCTGGTCAACCTGGAGGCTGCGGTCAAGGCGTATGGCCCCCGGGTGCTGCTCAACCAGGTGTCCCTCGGCGTGGCCGCCGGTGACCGGATCGGCGTGGTCGGGCGCAACGGGTCTGGCAAGACCACGCTGCTCGCGGCCCTGGCCGGGGCCGCCGAGCTGGATTCCGGACGATCGACCAGGTCGCGTGGCACCAGGATCGGCTACCTGGCGCAGGCCGAGCAGCTCGCTGGCCAAGTCCGCCAGATCGTGTTCGGAACAGCGCCAGAGCACGAGTGGGCCGTCGACGCCAGAGGCCGGCGACTGCTCGCCGCGTTGCTTTCTGACATCGATCTGGCGGCCTCCGCTGACCGGCTGTCTGGCGGGGAGCGCCGCCGCGTCGCGCTGGCCGCCCTGCTGCGCGGCACGCACGACCTGCTGCTGCTTGACGAGCCGACGAACCATCTGGACATCGAGGCGATCCGCTGGCTGGCCGGATACCTGACCAGCTACGGCAAGGCGTTCGTGGTGGTTACCCATGACCGCTGGTTCCTTGATGCGGTCTGCCAGCGGACCTGGGAGATTGCTGACGGTCAGGTCTTCTCCTACGAGGGCGGCTACTCGGCCTACGTGCTGGCCAGGGCGGAGCGGACCAGGATCGCAGCCGCCGAAGACCAGCGCAGGCGCAATCTGCTGCGCAAGGAGCTTGCCTGGCTGCGGCGCGGGCCGCCGGCCAGGACCAGCAAGCCGAAGTTCCGGATCGACGCCGCTACCGCGCTGATCGCCGACGAGCCCGAACCGAGGGACTCGATAGAGCTAGCCCGGCTGGCCGCCACCCGGCTCGGCAAAACCGTCATCGAGCTGGACGGCGTGACCGTCAGGGCGGGCCGGCTGCTGCTCGACGACGTGACCTGGCAGCTCGGACCCGGAGCGCGGGTCGGCGTGGTCGGGGTCAATGGCAGCGGCAAGACCACGCTGCTGAGGTTGCTGGCCGGCGCCATCGGCGTGCCAGGCTCGGCCGGCGGGCTCCGCGCTGACGGCGCGATGGTGACCGGCAAGACGGTACGGATTGGCTACCTGACCCAGGAGCCCGCGCAGGTCGAGCCCGGTCTGCGGGCGCTCGAAGCCGCCGAGCAAGCGCGTGGCTCGGTCCGGATCGGCAAGCGCGAGCTTTCCGCCAGCCAGCTGCTTGAGCGGCTAGGCCTGCGCCGTGAGCGGCAGTGGACGCCGGTAGCTGAGCTATCCGGCGGTGAGCAGCGGAGGCTGCAGTTCCAGCTGGTGCTGATGACCGAGCCGAACGTCCTGCTACTCGACGAGCCGACCAATGACCTGGACATCGAGACGCTGACCGAGCTTGAGGATCTGCTTGACGGCTTCCCCGGCTCGATCGTGGTGGTGAGCCACGACCGGTATTTCCTTGAGCGGGTCACCGACCATATCGTCGCGCTGATCGGCGGGAAGCTGGCGTTCCTGCCCGGAGGTGTTGAGGAGTACCTGGACCTGCGGGACCGGGGTGAAGCCGAGCTAGCTGCCTGGCCGGCCCGCGTGGACCAGGTTCCGGCCAGATCGCGGGCACGGGCGGCTGCGGCCGGTTCGAGCTCGGGGCCGTCGTCGGCGCCGGTGGCCAGTCCGCCGGCCGCTAGTCCGACGCTGGCCAGTCTGCCGGTGGCCGGTCCGACGGCGGAGCGGCAGCGGCAGGTGAAGAAGGAGCTCGCCAGGCTGGATCGCCAGCTTGAGAAGCTGTCCGGCCAGGAATCCGACCTTGAGCAGGCGCTGGCGCTGGCCGCGACCGACTACGAGCGCCTGATCGAACTCGGTGGCCAGCTCCGGGCCCTGCACGCCGAGAAGGAGGGTATCGAGGAGCGGTGGTTGGCGCTCGCCGAGGAGATATCCGGATGATCGCCAGGCTGACTCGGTTCGAGCTGCGGTGGCTCCACACCTCCTGATCAGGTCTAAGTTGCTCTTGACCTGAGGAAACGCTGAGCATGCGGCTGCGCGCAGTCGGCGTGCTTGTGCAGTTGTGCGCGGCTCAGGGTGGCTGTGCGCGGCTGGCTGGCAAGTACGCGCCGGTGAGGCGGCTGGGAAGGTCAACCCGGCTGGTCAGAGCATGTGGACGGGATTCTGGGCACGCACATGGAAATTCTACTGTCTGATGATCATGGGAAAGCGCCGGGATAAACCGGCATGGAGGAGGAGATGAAAGCTCTCTGCGCCGAAGGGCTAGCGAACCCACGGCGACCCCGAGTCATGCGTCGACGACCCGTGAGGGCGTGGCGAAGCGTTGACAGGGGCACGTGCAGGCCGGGCTATCGAGCCGCGAAATGTCAATCCGGGGTGCCGACGCTGTCCATGAAGCGGAAGGCAACACTGCTGGTGGCGCTAGCGCGAGCCGTCAGCGGGCTCCGCGCGGTCAAAGAACCAGGGCATGTACGGAACCTCCATGCGCGAGAACCGGGAGAGCCCGTGCCCGCCCGTCCGGCTGATCACCGGGCGGGCCGCTCAGGGAACGCCGAGGCGGTAATCCTGGGATGAACGGACGCGGGCAGTCGGACGGCCCCGTAGTACCTGCGAACCCGCCGAACAAGGCCGTGACTGCGGTCACGGGTGCGGAGGCGGGGGAGGAAAGGGGGCCGGCCAAGGGGAACACGGCCGGTGAAACACGCCCCGGACGCAGTGCCGGACCTGGCGTGTCCAGTGAGCTGGGCCGTGTGCGCGAGGTTGCGCAACGGGATAAGGATGCGCGGTTCACTGCGCTGCTGCACCATGTCACCTTGAGCCGCCTGCGGCAGGCCTACTGGGCGATCAACCCGAAGGCTGCGCCGGGCGTGGACGGGGTGACGTGGGGTGCCTACGGGCAGGACCTGGAGGAAAGGCTCCGGGACCTGCACGCACGGGTGCAGGCAGGGCGCTACCGGGCGTCGCCGAGCAGGCGGGTGTACATCCCGAAGGCGGACGGGCGGCAGCGGCCGCTTGGCATCGCCACGCTGGAGGACAAGATCGTCCAGCGGGCCGTCACCGAGGTGCTCAACGCCGTCTATGAGGCGGACTTCCGGGGCTTCTCCTACGGGTTCCGGCCAGGGCGCAAGCCGCATGACGCGCTGGACGCGCTGGCGGCCGGGATCTACCGGAAGAGAGTGAACTGGGTGCTCGACGCGGACATCCGCGACTTCTT